>NZ_JAQIPB010000027.1 GCF_028023875.1 Xenophilus arseniciresistens | reverse complement strand
GCGCACGCGCAGGACTTCCCGGGCGGCAAGCCCATCACCATCGTGGTGCCCTTTGCTGCCGGCGGCCCCACCGACCGCGTGGCCCGCGACCTGGCCGAGGCCATGCAAAAGCCCCTGGGCGGCAACCCCATCGTCATCGAGAACGCCGCAGGCGCCGGCAGCACCATCGGCAACGCCAAGGTCGCCCGCGCCAAGAACGACGGCTACACCCTGCTGGTCACCCACGTGGGCATGGCCACCACCCCCGTGCTCTACCGCAAGCTCTCGTACAACTACGAGACCGATTTCGAGTACCTGGGCATGATCAACGACGTGCCCATGACCCTGATCGGCAAGCCCCAGCTCGAAGCCAACAACTTCAAGGAGCTGCGCGAGTGGATCGGCAAGAACAGCGGCAAGGTCAACCTGGCCAACGCCGGCATCGGCTCGGCCTCGCACCTGTGCGGGCTGATCTTCCAGAGCGAGATCAAGGCCGAGATGACCACCGTGCCCTACAAGGGCACCGCACCGGCCATCGC
>NZ_JAQIPB010000026.1 GCF_028023875.1 Xenophilus arseniciresistens | reverse complement strand
CCAGCAATGGCCCGATGAACGTGGCCGCAGGCAGCCTGACGAACCACGGCGGCAAGCTTCGCACCACCGGGACTTCGAGCCTTGTCATCAGCACCACCGATGCGCTGGACAACAGCAACAACGGCGAGATCGGGGCCGGCGGCAACACCACCGTCAGCGCTGGGAGCTTGAACAACGACGCCGGCCGCATCACGGCCGTGGGCGACCTTGCGGCCACCGTCACCGGCGCAGTCAGCAACCAGGGCGGGACCCTGGCGGCGAACAACAACACGGCCATCCATGCCGCCAGCCTGAACAACGACGGCGGCACGACTGCGGCGGTCGGCGGCACGCTCAGCGTCACCACCCGCGGTGCCACCACGAACAGAGGCGGCCGCCTGCAGGCCGGTGGTGCGACCACACTGGTGTCTGGCGCCGGGCTGGACAACAGCGCGGGCAAGGTCTTTGGCGAGCGCATCGCCATCGACACCCGCGGCCAGCAACTGAGCAACGCGCTGGGCACCCTTGTGGCCACCCAGGGCATCAGCCTCAAAACGGGCG
>NZ_JAQIPB010000025.1 GCF_028023875.1 Xenophilus arseniciresistens | reverse complement strand
CCTTATTCGAGGACCTTGGCCACCACGCCGGCGCCCACGGTGCGACCGCCTTCGCGGATGGCGAAGCGCAGGCCTTCTTCCATGGCAATCGGGGCGATCAGCTTGACGGTGATCGACACGTTGTCGCCGGGCATGACCATTTCCTTGTCCTTGGGCAGCTCGATGGCGCCGGTGACGTCGGTCGTGCGGAAGTAGAACTGCGGACGGTAGTTGTTGAAGAAGGGCGTGTGACGGCCGCCTTCGTCCTTGCTCAGCACGTACACCTCAGCCGTGAAGTGGGTGTGCGGCTTGATCGAGCCGGGCTTGCACAGCACCTGGCCGCGCTCGACTTCTTCGCGCTTGGTGCCGCGCAGCAGGATACCGACGTTGTCGCCAGCCTGGCCCTGGTCCAGCAGCTTGCGGAACATTTCCACGCCGGTGCAGGTGGTCTTGACGGTGGGGCGGATACCGACGATTTCGATTTCCTCGCCGACCTTGATGATGCCGCGCTCGACGCGACCGGTCACCACGGTGCCGCGACCGGAGATCGAGAACACGTCTTCCACGGGCATCAGGAAGGCACCGTCCACAGCGCGCTCGGGCGTGGGGAT
>NZ_JAQIPB010000024.1 GCF_028023875.1 Xenophilus arseniciresistens | reverse complement strand
TAGGTGTCCAGCGCTTCAGCCAGCTTCATGATGGCCTCTTCACCCAGCTTGCCCTTGTCGCCTTCGAGGGCGAGCTTGGCCGAGCCGTGGATGATGGGGGTGTCGTCGCCGGGGAAGTCGTACTTGTCCAGCAGCTCGCGCACTTCCATTTCGACCAGCTCGAGCAGCTCGGCGTCGTCGACCATGTCGCACTTGTTCAGGAACACGATGATGTAGGGCACGCCCACCTGACGGGCCAGCAGGATGTGCTCGCGCGTCTGGGGCATCGGGCCGTCAGCGGCCGAGCACACCAGGATGGCGCCGTCCATCTGGGCAGCGCCGGTGATCATGTTCTTCACATAGTCGGCGTGGCCCGGGCAGTCCACGTGCGCGTAGTGGCGGTTGGCCGTTTCGTACTCGACGTGCGCGGTGTTGATGGTGATGCCGCGCGCCTTTTCTTCGGGTGCTGCGTCGATTTCGTCGTACTTCTTGGCTTCACCGCCGAACTTGGCCGACAGCACCGTGGCGATCGCCGCCGTCAGGGTCGTCTTGCCATGGTCCACGTGACCGATCGTGCCCACGTTCACGTGGGGCTTGGTACGTTCGAACTTGCCTTTTGCCATTTT
>NZ_JAQIPB010000023.1 GCF_028023875.1 Xenophilus arseniciresistens | reverse complement strand
GTGGATCAGAAGGACTTGGCGAGCGTGACGATGAAGCGCGCCTTGTTCACGGACTGCGCTTGCGCGCCGTAGATGAACGAGCCGTCGCCATACACGTCATAGCCGTCGGCCGTGCTCAGCAGGTAGCTGTCTTTCTTGTTGGCGCCCTGCACCGAACCCGACAGCGTCAGGCCACCGCCGAAATCGTAGGTGGCACCCACGTTGTAGTCCACATAGCTCTTGTAGCCGGCGTTGCGGATGTCGCTGCTCATGCGGGTGTAGCCCACGGCCGCCTTGAGCGTCAGGTTGGGCACGATCACCTTGCTGTACGAGACGTTCAGGTAGCCCGTGCCGCGGCCCGAGGGACGCGAGCTGAAGGGATCGAGGTAGGGGTTCCAGTTGCGCGCGCCGGCGTAGTTGAAGTAGTCCTTGGAGACCGTGTGCGAGTACTTCACCGCGAAGGCGCCGATGGCCTCGTCGGACCAGCCTGCGCCCAGGTACAGCTCGGTGGTGTTGCCCGCGGCGTTGCCGGGGTAGATGTAGGTGATGGCACCCACGTCCATGTCTACCGGGCCGGCCTTGAACTTGAAGCCGCCGTAGATGTCGCTCTCGATGCTGTTGCCGTTGAGCCAGTTGACGCTGGAGTTCCAGTTGCCCACGTAGAAGCCGCTTTCGTGCGCGAAGTCGAAGCCGCC
>NZ_JAQIPB010000022.1 GCF_028023875.1 Xenophilus arseniciresistens | reverse complement strand
ACTTCTGGCTTAATGGCTCAAAGCACCGCGGATGGGATAGCGCTTGCTGCTCCATTTTCCGTTCCTGGCGGCGCCGCAGCCATTTGGCGATGGCAGACAGGAATTCAACCTGCAACGACCTTGTCCACTGGAGCGCTTTTCGGTGGCTCGGTGGGAAGTGCAGCTTTGTCGAGTGGAGTTTATGTGGCTAGCAGTGGAGAAAACGCTACTCCGTTAGGACTAGCTGCGGCCGCTGCTTCAGGCTACGTTGGCAGTGGACTTGTTCGGCGATACACCAATTTCACCATGGGATTCCCCCATACACTGTTTCCGGTGAGCGCTGACACATTGGGGGCAACAGTATTGGGCACCGTCTCTGGCTATGCGACTTTCGGCTGGATCAATTCGACGGGGATTCCAAACTCAGAAACTTCGTGGTGGACACGACCATTGGGAAATTAAAATGGAGAAGATGTTCAAACATCTATTTGCAGGTGCTATGGGGCTTCTGTTTGACGAGAACCTAGCAAAAGACTATTGGTGGGGAGAAAATTTCCCACTTCACTATCTTGGTAAAGTCGAGTTTAGATTATTGAAGATAATATATATTTATATTGCGGCTGCGACTTTTCAGTGCGTGCTTCCGTGCGCGTTCTTAGTATTTGTTATTGAAATTTTGAAAAATATCGGTAGTGCCGCGTTCCCATTCTCTTTATATGTTTGGAAATTAATTGGTTTTATATTTCTTTTCGTATACTTTTCTTCCTTTGTTATCGCAATTTGCAAATATTTTTCAATTTCGAAAAAATTAGAGAATCCGCCCTGAAATGGTAAAGAGCAGCAACAAGGAGACCAGATCACAGGCATGGGTGGCTGGACCACTGCCAACGGCGCGCCATGGCAACAGGTGCTGACTCGCAACCTGACGGACCATGCAGCGGCTGCGCTCATCGACACCGCACTCAACGG
>NZ_JAQIPB010000021.1 GCF_028023875.1 Xenophilus arseniciresistens | reverse complement strand
CTGAGTAACCGTCTTCCGAGTCAAGCGCCGTGAAGCGATTTGTCCCAAGGTTTTCCGGACCGGACCATGGCATTGAGCGTGGTCAGCAGCTTGCGCATGCAAGCCACCAGGGCGACCTTGGGCAGCTTGCCCGCGGCCTTAAGGCGCTCGTAGAAGGCCTTGATCGCCGGGTTGTAGCGCGCCGCTGTCAGCGTGGCCATGTACAACACACGCCGGATCTCAAAGCGTCCACCCTGCACACGGCGCCGGCCTTTGCTGCTGCCCGAGTCGTTGGCCATCGGCGCCACGCCCACCAGCGCAGCGATCTCTCGCCGGTTGAGCCTGCCCAGCTCGGGCAATTCGGCAATCAGCGTTGCACTGGCCACCGGGCCAATTCCTGCAGTGGACTGCAGCAAGGCGTCCAGGTCCCCAAAGTGCTCACGCACGTGGGTGAGCATCTGCACTTCAATCTCGTCGAGCTGCGCCTTGATCGCCGCCACGATGGCCTCGATGCTGGCATGCAGCTTCTTGGGTGTGATCTGCAGCCGCTGGCGCTCCGAGTGCATCATGCTCAGCAGTTGGCGCCTGCGCGTGACCAGAGCCGCCAGCCACTGCTGGCGCTCGTCGGCCAGCGGACGAACAAAGCGGTCCAGGTCTTCGCGGCGCACCAGCACCGAGCCCAGCTCGGCCAGCATGCGCGCATCCACTGCGTCGGTCTTGGCCAGGCGTCCCATGGACTTGGCAAAGTCGCGTGCCTGGCGCGGGTTGACCACCGCCACCGGCAAGCCCACCGCTTGCAGCGCGCAGGCCAGCGCCGCCTCGTAGCCGCCGGTGGCTTCCATCACCACCAGGCCGACCCCCAGGGGTTGCAGGCTCGCAGCCAGCGCCGAATGGCCTTCGGCATCGTTGCTCAACCGCTGGGCATCGCTCTTGGCGCCCAGCACAAAGACATCCACGTGTGCCTTGGCCACGTCGATGCCCACCGTCACTGACGAAACAGACATGATCTCCAGATCCCTTGCTTGTGCATGCGCACTCATCGAAGGCGCGCGTAACCGTTCGGGCTTCACGAAGACCAGCGCGGTGGCCGTGCGTTCTGTACTCAGAGACGGGCTCGATCACCCCAGCGCTTACCAAACTGCACGGGCCGGTCTGGCCGCCTCAACGGCGTTCAGACTCTACCGCGCTGGTCAGGTTTAAAGATACAAGCG
>NZ_JAQIPB010000020.1 GCF_028023875.1 Xenophilus arseniciresistens | reverse complement strand
GGTTGTCTCCTTATATGTCTCAGATCATTCAAACTTCAGTCGTCAATGCAGTGAGGCCGGCCTTGACCGCTGAACGGGTTGACTCACCGCCGCGCAGCCTGTGTCTCCTTAGAGTGCAAGCTCGAACAGAAGCCCAGGGCGCACGGTGGTGGTCTCTTTGTTCTGCCGCATCCCGAATGGTTGACCGAACACATTTCGTATTCGTAAGGCTGGGAGCTGGAGAACCGCTATGAGTGAACTCGTCTACGTGGGCATCGACATCGCCAAGAGCAGCTTCGAAGTGGCTGTCACAGGCGAATCGCAAACGCTCAATCTGGGCAACGACGAGGCCGGCCACGCCGAGCTGTGCCAGCTGCTCATCCCGCTGGCGCCCAGGCTGATCCTGATGGAGGCCACCGGTGGCTACGAGCAAGACCTCGCGCTGGCCTTGGCCGGCGCGGGCTTGCGCGTCTCGGTGGTCAATCCTCGCCAGGCACGCGACTTCGCGCGCTGCGTGGGCAAGCTGGCCAAGACCGATCGCATCGACGCGCTGGCGCTGCTTGGCTTTGCCGCAATGCTCGACGCTCAAGGCCACGAGCCTCGCACCCTGGCCGACGATGAGCGGCGCGAGCTCACTGCCCTGGTGGTGCGCCGCAGGCAACTGGTGGCCATGCTGGTGTCCGAGCGCCAGCGCCTGGGTGTCGCACACCGAAAGGCCAAGCCCAGCATCCTGGCCATCATGGATGCCATCGCGGCGCAGTTGCATGATGTCGATGGGCAGCTCAAGGCGCATATCCAGGCCCACCACGCAGACCTGGCCAAGCTGCTGACCTCTGTCAAAGGCGTGGGGCCGACGACGGCCAGCACCTTGCTGGCACAGCTGCCCGAACTGGGCCAGCTCAATCGCAAGCAGATCACTGCCCTGGTCGGCCTGGCGCCCATGAACCGCGACTCGGGCACGCTCAGGGGCCAGCGCCACATCTTCGGCGGACGCGCCGACGTGAGGCGCGTGCTCTACGTCGCGGCCCTGGTCGCAACGCGCTTCAATCCGGTCCTCAAGGCCTTCTACGCCAGGCTGCTGGCCGCAGGCAAAGCCAAGAAGGTCGCGCTGGTGGCCTGCACGCACAAACTGCTGGTCATCTTGAACGCAATCGCTCGCACCAGGTCGCCCTGGCGCGACGAGCTTGCGGAAGCTGTTTGACTTAGTCATTCAAGATGGTTGCTT
>NZ_JAQIPB010000019.1 GCF_028023875.1 Xenophilus arseniciresistens | reverse complement strand
GCCTGAATGTCCACTGCGCGGGCCGTCAGGTTCTTGCCAGCGCTCAGGTCCGCGTCACCGGCGGCACGTACGTGGCTGCCTTGGGCCTGGGTCACGACACTCTGGCGGCTGTTGTCAGCGCTCTAGCGTCTCGTTTGCTGCTGCTTACCATCGTTTGTGGATCTTGCCTTCAACCCACATGGCAGCCGCAGATACAAGAGTCATTCCTACTATCAGCAATAGCAGACCTAAAAAACCAGAACCTTTCAGCGAAAAATCCAGCACTCCATGAATGATCCATTGAATCAAAGGCACGCCAACCAGCAATAGCAAAGGCAATCCTATACCGTAAATTATTAAAAATAAAAAAAGAAAATAAATTAGCATGGCGCAATCTGATCGGCGTTTCATGGTTTTTTGTAGAAATATTTCAGGGTTTATTTACCACCGCATTGCCAGTTTCTTGCCCAATACTGCCGAATGCACTTCCAGCCAAGGCAGGTACGGAATTCGGATTGGCCCATGTTTGTATGCCATACCCCATATTGTGCCATGTGGCTCGCCACCAAGGGTTAAAAATACTGTTAAGGCCGCCTTGGACTGCCGCGCCGATAGGATAGCCCAGAGCCGTTCCTGCAGCAGCGCCAAATATACTACCTTGTGAAGTTGAGGGGTTCTGATTGCTTGCCACTGTATTGATGCCTGAACTAACTATAGCGCCTCCTGTGTTCACAAATAACGATGGCCAGAAGGACGCGCCGTAGGTCAATGCGCCGGTCATTGAAGCCATACCTACATCGACTGGATTTACTTGACTGATGTGACCTTGATTAGCATACAGTTGCCCTCCAAGGTTTGCTATAGCGCCAATGCCCCCTCCAACCGTCACGCCTGTTGCAGTTAGCGCCACTCCTGCAGGTATCAACAACGGTGCCACCACGATGGCGGCAGCCCTAATTGCCTGCTGCGTGCATGCGCCTGGATTTGCATTGCAATGATCAAGTACAGCCAGAGAGTTCTGCACAGTATGGCGATACGCCGGATCGTTAGCCAACCGCTGCCCCACAGACTGGCCCAAATCATTTCCTACAGCGCCTCCCACCGGCAATTTACCTTCTCCTGCAAGATCAAGCATCTCATTTGTGCCTCGCACTACTTGACTAGCAAGTTCCGCGCAGTCTCCAGTTTTGTCGCAGTTGGCTAATGCGATATTTAGATTTGCGCTGGTCTGTGCATAGGCCTCACGGATAGCCTGCTGCTCTTCGGGTGTGCAATTACGAGCTGCGCAGCGAGAAATCGTGGTAGAGAATTCACGCCATTGCTGATGCCTGAGCCAATTGTTCTCGGCCGCATTGAGCCCAGCTTGCCCTCCAATACTCGCACCAGCGGAAGGATTTTGACCGTTGACGATGGCTCCTGCCACCCACCCCAATGTCTGACTGGCATAAAGCGTTTGGGCGCGCAGTGCCTCGTCACGGCCAGGGTTGACCGCAGC
>NZ_JAQIPB010000018.1 GCF_028023875.1 Xenophilus arseniciresistens | reverse complement strand
TGTTGTCCAGCGCATCGGTGGTGCTGATGACAAGGCTCGAAGTCCCGGTGGTGCGAAGCTTGCCGCCGTGGTTCGTCAGGCTGCCTGCGGCCACGTTCATCGGGCCATTGCTGGCGATGCTGCCGCCCGTGTTGTCGGCCGCGCCAACGACAGTGATTCGCGTGGCTTGGGTGCCTGTCTGAATGATCTCGCCACCGCGGTTGCTCAAGGCTGCTGCGTCGATGGTGATCTGCTGGGCGGTGGTGACGCCACCGTCTTGCGCAAAACCGCCCGACAGGTCCACGCCCAGTGCGCCATTGCCGGTGATCTGGCCTTTTCTGCCATCAAAGCTGCCGCCGCGGATGGCCAGCGCGCCGGGGCCGGCATGCTCGATCTTGCCGCCGGTGTTGGTGATGCTTGCACCGGAGAGCGTCAGATCCTGGCTGTTGCTGGCAATGCGACCGCCGTCGTTGTTCAGGCTGCCGGTCACCGCAATGGTGGTCGCAGCCGTGCCGGTCTGAACGATCTCGCCGCCATTCGTGTTGGCGATATTGGACGCGCTGATCTGCAGCTGGCCTGCATTGAGCGTGCCCGCGTCGTTCATCAATGTCTGGCCGGCGTTGCTGTTCGCCGCAATGCGCAGGGTGCCCGGCGTCACGACCTTGGCGCCTTCGGTGGTGACATTGCCGCTGGTGGCTGTGAGGGAAAGGTTGGCAGCGTTCGTGCTGCTGCCGCTGACGTCGACGCTGGCGCCTTGCAGTGTGGCATTGCCCGCCGCGAGGCTGGTGCCTTGAGCGCCGAGGCGCTGGCTGGCGACCACGTTCAGATCGCCTGCTGCGGCCAGGCTGCCATCAGCCTGGATGCCCGCCCCGAGCACGCTGCCCGTTGTGGCTTGCACGCTGCCAGCATCGACGCTTGTGTGGCGACCCGCGGTGATGCTGCCGGCGTTGAGCACCTGGCCACTGCTGGTGACTTGCACATCCTGCGCAGCACGCAGGCTGCCGCCCGCGAGGTTGGCGACGCTCCCGGCCTGAATGCGCAGATCGGCGCCCGCCGCGATGTTGCCCTGACCATTGTTCAAGGCGCCGCTCACGTCCAACTGAACGGAGCCGGCAGCCGACTGAAGGCTGCCCTTGTCGTTGGTGAGGCCTGCGGCTGCAAGTTGCAGCTGCTGATTGGCCGCCAGCGTTCCGGATGTGTTGTGGGTGTCGCCCGCCACAGTGGCGCTGAGTGCGCCATTGGCCGCGATGGTGCCGCGTGTGTTGTCAACCTTCCCGCCGACGCTCAAGGTGGCATCGGAGTCGCTGGTCAGGGTGCCGTCTGTGTTGATCAGGTCGCCCGTGGTGGCGATGTTCAAGCTGCCGGCACGCAGGGTGCCGGTGCTGTTGTCAAAGCTCTGGACATTGGCGCTGAAGCTGCCGCTGACGTTGAGCGCGCCCCCATGGTTACTGAAGCTTTGCTGGTTCAGCGCCATGTTTGCGACGGAAAGGGTGCCGCCGGTATTGATGATGTTCGGGCTTTGCAGGGTGATGGGGCCGCCTGCATAAATCTTTCCGCCATCGTTGAGGATGGCGCCTGCCGCGTTGATGGCGCCGGGCTGTGGTGGCGCAGCGGGGGCAGGGGTGCTGCCACCGCCAGTTGCAGGCTCAGCGCCGCCACTTGGTGTTGCCGGGTCCGTTGAGCCACCGGGCGCGGCCGTGCCTGGGGATGGACCCGTGCCACCCGTTTCACCAGACCCGCTCGAGGTGGACACAGGCTGCATGCCGATCCAGCCCCCATCGGTGTTCGACAGGGTGGGCGCGGCAATGGTCAGTGCTGCCAAGCTGCCCTGACGGATGGTCCCCCCTCGGTTGTCGATGTCGGCCGCGCTGGCCAACTGCACGCGCGCACCTTCGAGCGTGCCGGTGTTCTCCAGCCGACCCGCGGCCGTGACCACCAGCCCGCCCGCGCCCGCGCCGATGCTGCCCGCGTTGCGCATGCCCAGGCCTGCTTCGGTGCCCACCAGCACGATCTTGTTGGCATACATGCCGCCCAGTTGCGCCACGTCCAGCGCAAAGCCGGGCGCAGTTGCACCACTGCTCGCAGGCATCGTCGTGACCTGCGCCGCATCGGCACTGACCTGGCCGGCACCGGTCACGACCTTGAGATCATTGGCGTAGATGGCCGCGTTGACTTGCAGCGCGCGGCTGAGGATCGCCGCATAGTCGGTGCGGCTCAGGTCCAGGCCGGCGCCATCGATGCGAATGACGCCGCCGCGCACCGCGAAGGCATCCAGGCCGCCGAACGCGCCGTATTGCGGCACGCCGGTGGTCAAGGTGACCTTGCTCGCATTGATGAAGCCTGCGCCATCCACCAGGATGCCATTGGGGTTGGCGATGACCACCTCCGCGCGCTGGCCGGCCACCTCCACATAGCCGCGAAGATGGCTCGGGTCGCTGCTGGAGACCTGGTTGACGATGATGCGAGCCGGCCCGAGCGCCAGCCAGGG
>NZ_JAQIPB010000017.1 GCF_028023875.1 Xenophilus arseniciresistens | reverse complement strand
GCGGCCAAGACCCTGGCGGTCGTGAACACGGGCGGGACGCTGGAGGCAGGCAAGCGCGTCGTAGTCGATGCCGCCCGCTTCAGTGGCGACGGAACGCTGGTGTCCAACCAGGACCTGACAGTGGCCCTCTCGCAAGACGTCACCAACAATGCCGAAGTCATTGCCAATGGCAACCTGAGCTATGACACCACAGGCAAGCTGACCAACAACGGCAAGCTGCTGGCAGGCCAGACGCTGACGGTGAGCGGCAGCGAAGTGATCAATGCGGCCCATGCAGAGATGTCTGGAGCCAGCACTGTCGTCAAGGCAGGCACACTCATCAATCGCGGGCTGATCGACAGCGCCGGTATGACGTTGATCCAGGCCGACGTGCTGGGCAACATCGGGACCGGACGCATCTATGGCGACCAGCTTTCCATCGGTGCCAGGCAGCTCAACAACGATGCAGAAACGGTGGCCGGCGTGACTTCGGCGGCCACCATTGCTGCGCGCCGACGCCTGGATATCGGCGTGAATGAGCTGCACAACCGCAATGGGGCGCTGATCTACAGCGATGATGAGTTGGCCATCGGCGGCGCGCTGGACGCGCAGGCGCATGCCACCGGCAGCGCTGTGTTGGTAGACAACCACGCATCCACCATTGAGGCGAGAACGAACCTGAACGTCAGCGCCAAGAACCTTACCAACACCAACGGCGGGGTGACATACACATGGGTCAGCGCGCCTGACAGTGGCCATCAGGTTCTGCAGTTCATGCTGCCAGGGCATGCTGAGCCGTATGACGCTGGAGATGTCCTGTTCATCACGTCAACTGGCGGTCAGCTCGGTGTTCTAGGCGTCGTGAACCAATTCTGGGGGACGTGGTTGGCCGAACCCGCGCAAAGCCCGCTAGGCGGGGGTACCAGCAGCTACACCCGTTTGCTTGTGCCGCCGCCCGAGTACCCACTGGAGCGCTACGGCGCGTACTACCGCGTCAGCCCGCGACACAGCGCAGACCTTGTCTACAGTACTTACCAAGGCGGGGATGCACAGACTCTGGTGACCACCACAGAACCCGGCTACTGGTATCCGATCACCGACCCGATCTGGGCGACGTTCGGCATCGCACCGCCTGTGACCGAACTGCCAGCCGACAACCCTGGCCGAATCGATCCCAGCATTGCGGTTGGTCAGACGCAATACACCGTGATGGTCGAAGATATCGTCACCGGAGTTGTGCAGCCGGAGCAAAGGTTCTTTGCGCATGCGGTCACCCAGACCGAATACGACCTGTATCACAACTACATGGGCGCCCATCGTTCGCTCGACCAGGCCACGCTGGCTTTTATTCACACCATTCTGGGAGGCTTTGCCGAAGTCAATGGCTCTCAAGAATACAAGCCAGGTCGCACTGCCGGGATCTATGACGCGCTTCAGTACACCGTAGAGCAGTTCACGCCGGTTCTGCAGAGCTCTGCCCCGGGTCAGATCCTGGCCGGCGGCAACATGACGCTGAACGTGGATGGAGGGCGCAATGACATGAGCCAGATTCTGGCTGGCGGAACCCTGAAGGTGGAACCTGGAAAAATTGAGAATGTGGGGCTGACCGTGGCAGCGCCGGAGCGACGCACGGGAACCCTCACGCACAGCTATGTCAACGGCGAGTCACGCGAGTACCAGTTTCTTCCATACGAGCTGACGGTTGCTGGGGTTGCGACATTGACAGCGGCGCGACAGGATGGTGATGCCGCCCTCGGGACTGGCATGACACTTCCCGGGGCAGGTCACCATTCCTCTGAAGCAAGCCCCCAGAGCGCTGGCATTGTCAGCAACCAGCCAGGTCAAAGCGTAAGCGCCATCGTGCAGGTGGCATTGAGTGCTCCGCCTGGTGCCATCGGCAACGGTGCTGCCGGCGCATCCGGCTCATCCGGCGCGAGCCACACCGCGGCGCAAGGGCCGGCGTCTCCGGTGGTTCGCACATCCACGCCTGCGCTATCGCTCCCCTTTGCAAGCCTCTTCCGTGTGGGCACAAGCGCCGGGCGCTACTTGGTTGAAACTGACCCGCGCTTTGCGAACTATCGCCAGTGGCTCAGCAGCGACTACCTCTTGAGCAACCTGGGCCTGGACCCTGACCAGACCCTTCAGCGCCTGGGCGACGGCTACTATGAGCAGCGCTTGATTCGGGAGCAGATCCAGAAGCTCACAGGCTATCGCTACCTGGAAGGCCATGACGACGATGAAGCTCAGTACACCGCCCTGATGAACGCCGGAGTCACATTCGCCCAGCAATACGGCCTGCTCCCTGGCGTGGCCCTCACGGCCGAGCAGATGGCCCAGCTGACCAGCGACATCGTCTGGCTCGTCGAGCAGACCGTGCCCCTTGCGGATGGAAGTTCGCGGCGTGTGCTTGTGCCTCAGCTGTACGTGAGGGTCAAGCCTGGTGATATCGATGGCAGCGGCGCCCTGCTTTCCGGGCAAGACATTGATATGCAACTGACGGCTGAAGGTGCGAGTCTGGTGAATCTTTCCGGCACGATTGCCGGTCGGGAGACAGTAAGGATTAACGCCCACAACATAGACAACCTCCTGGCGCGCATCGTCGGGCGAGACGTCACGCTTGAGGCTCGTCAGGACATCCAGGTCATAGGCGGCACGGTGGAAGCCGAGCGGAATCTGAAACTGACAGCGGCGCGCGACATTCATGTGGCAAGCACCCTGGTGCAAGGCCGAAGCAACGAGGCTCTCGCGGGGAATGCTGCTTTTGGCTTGCCGGGCCTCAGCACGTCCATGACGCGGCTGGACCGCGTAGCAGGCCTGTACGTCAGCGGGGTAGGCGGCAGCCTGACGGCAAACGCGGGGCGCGACATGACGCTCACTGCAGCTGAAGTGTCCAGCGGCGGCAACGCGCGGCTCAGGGCCGAACGAGACCTTGTGCTGGACGCCCTGAACACGGGCGAGACCCTGGATGCGCGCTGGAGTGCTGACAACAGCCGCCAGAGTGTCGTGACCCAGGCCCAAGGCAGCCACGTACGTGCCGCCGGTGACGCGGACCTGAGCGCTGGCAAGAACCTGACGGCCCGCGCAGTGGACATTCAGGCAGGACAGACACTGTCCATGAGCGCAGGTGCCAATCTGCTCATCGAAGCCGGCCAGACCCAAAGCAGCGCACGAACCAGCAATGTCAGCACGGGCTCGGAAGACTCGAGCCTGCGGGTCCAGAGCGAGCGCACAGGCTTGGCCCGAAGCCGGCTGAACGCGCAAGGCATCCAGCTCAGCAGCCGCGCCGACACCACCTTGTCAGCCGTCGACGCGACGGCGCAGCACATGAGCATCCAAACGGGGGGCGTGCTGCACCTGGACGCCCCGGTCACCAGCTTGCGTGCAGAAGCCCAGCAAAGCGAGGGCGATATCTGGGACGTTTCATCCTCCAACAGCCGCGGGCGTGAAGACCGTGTCAACTACAACCGCCTCGATGTAGGGCAACTGACGGTCAATG
Organism: Xenophilus arseniciresistens; assembly: GCF_028023875.1. Lineage (GTDB taxonomy): Bacteria > Pseudomonadota > Gammaproteobacteria > Burkholderiales > Burkholderiaceae_C > Xenophilus > Xenophilus arseniciresistens. Next base: position 583 of record NZ_JAQIPB010000017.1, on the reverse strand, counting down.
CCGCAGGCGGCATTCAGGCGCAGATCGGGCAAAACGACAGTGTGCAGACCCTGGCCAGCCAAGCTGGCATGGGGTGGATCGGGCAGTTGCAGCAACAGGCCAGCGTCAACCCGGTGCGTTGGCAGCAGGTGCAACTGGCCAGCGAACGCTTTCATGAAAGCCAGGATGGGTTTGGCCCGGCCGGGGCATTGGTGATCACGGCCATCATCGGGATGGCCACTGCTGGCTCAGGTGCGTGGTCGGTGGGGACAGCGACAGGTACCAGCGCCACAGCAGCGGCTGCTGCGTACCCCACTGCAACGGCGATGCTCCAGGTTGCGATCACCAATCTGGCCACACAGGCGACCATGAGCTTTGCGAACAACAACGGCGACCTGTCGGCCGTGTTCGATGACCTGGGCAGCAGCGCTGGCGTCCGGAGCCTGGTCACGGCGGTGGCCACGGCTGGCGCACTCCAAGGACTTGACCAGATCACAGGCATGGGTGGCTGGACCACTGCCAACGGCGCGCCATGGCAACAGGTGCTGACTCGCAACCTGACGGACCATGCAGCGGCTGCGCTCATCGACACCGCACTCAACGG
>NZ_JAQIPB010000016.1 GCF_028023875.1 Xenophilus arseniciresistens | reverse complement strand
TGTGGCCGAGCTGGTCCTGGTCCTGGCCGCGGAACTTGTAGTTCGAGGTCAGCGCCACGTTGGCCGTGATGGGCGACGCGGGCGCGGCGGGCGCGGCGCTTTGAGCCAACGCGGCGGTGCAGGGGCCAAGGGTGGCAACAAGGGCTGCGATGCAGAGGGGAAGCGAAGCGTTCATGTGAAGAGCTGCAGAAAAACAAGGGAAGGAGGCTGCTGACTGCGCAGCGGCGCATGCATGCGGCATGAGCGGCATGGCCAGGCTGGCCCTCGCGCGAGGCGGTCACTCATGGCGCACCCCGCAGCGGTGCAGATGTTCGGGCCAGCTCAGCAGCCGGCCGATCTCGCCTTGCGGCGCGCACAGCAGCACGGCGTGCAGCACCTCGAAGTAGCGTGTGGCCGGCAGCCGCACGGCCAGGCGCACGCGCAGCGCGTCGGTCTCCGCACTGGCGTCGTGCAGCAGCGGTTCGCAGCGCAGCACGCCCACGCCTTCGCAGCCGCTCAGTTGATGGCGAACGGCGGCTGCGTCGGTGCAGGCCACCGTCACGTCAAGCACGCGAAAGACCGTGCGCGAGCCGGTGCGCGGCACGCCCATGTGTTCGCGATAGGCAGCGTAGCCCATGGTGCGCACGCCTCAGGGCTTGGCCAGCGCGTCCAGCGCCAGGTTCAAGGCCAGCACGTTCACGCGCGGCTCGCCCATCAAGCCGAACAGCGTGGCGCCTTCGGTGTGCTGCGCGATCAAGGCTTCGACCTGCGCCGGCGCGAGCGCGCGTGCCTGCGCGACGCGCGCGGCCTGCCAGCGCGCGCCGGCCGGGCTGATGTGCGGATCCAGCCCGCTGGCAGAAGCCGTCACCAGGTCGGCGGGCAGGGGCGCGGTGCTGCCGGGGTCGGCCGCACGCAGGGCCGCGATGCGCGAGCGCACGGCCTCGGCCAGCGCCGGGTTCAGCGGGCCCTGGTTGCTCCCGCCCGAGGCCGTCGCGTCGTAGGGCCGCGGCGCGGTGGCCGAGGGGCGGCCCCAGAAGTACTTCGGGTCGCTGAAGTGCTGGCCGATCAGCGAGGAGCCGATCACACGCCCGTCCTTCATCAGCAGGCTGCCGTGCGCCTGCTGGGGGAACGCGGCCTGCGCCACGCCGGTGACGGCCAGCGGATACACGGCGCCGGTCAGTGCGGCCAGCAGCACGAAGAGCGTGAGGGCCGGGCGCAGCAGGGGCGCATTCGTCTTGGGGTTGTTCATGGGAAGAGGTCTCCTTCAGACCAGGCCGGACGCGGCCAGCAGCAGATCGATGAGCTTGATGCCGATGAAGGGCACGATGAGCCCGCCCAGGCCATAGACCAGCAGGTTGCGCCGCAGCAGCGCGGCCGCGCCCACGGGCCGGTAGCGCACGCCCTTGAGCGCCAGCGGGATGAGCAGCACGATGACCAGCGCGTTGAAGATCACGGCGCTCAGGATGGCCGAGGAGGGGCTGGCCAGCCGCATCACGTTCAGCGCCGCAAGCTGCGGGTAGGTGGACACGAAGATCGCGGGAATGATGGCGAAGTACTTCGCCACGTCGTTGGCGATGGAGAAGGTGGTCAGCGAGCCGCGCGTCATCAGCAGCGCCTTGCCGGTTTCCACCACTTCCAGCAGCTTGGTGGGGTTGGAGTCCAGGTCCACCATGTTGCCGGCCTCCTTGGCCGCCTGCGTGCCGCTGCCCATGGCCACGGCCACGTCGGCCTGGGCCAGCGCGGGCGCGTCGTTGGTGCCGTCGCCCGTCATGGCCACCAGGTGGCCGTCGGCCTGGTGCTGGCGGATCAGCCTGAGCTTGTCCTCGGGCGTGGCCTCGGCCAGGAAGTCGTCCACGCCGGCCTCGGCCGCGATGGCGGCGGCCGTGAGCTTGTTGTCGCCCGTGATCATCACGGTGCGGATGCCCATGCGGCGCAGCTCGCCAAAGCGTTCGCGGATGCCGGCCTTGACGATGTCCTTGAGCTCCACGATGCCCAGCACGCGCGCGCCCTCGGCCACGGCCAGCGGCGTGCTGCCGCGGCGCGCCACTTCGTCGGCGGCCTGCATCACCTCGGGCGGCATGCGGCCACCCAGCGCTTCGACATGGCGGCGCACGGCCTCCACGGCGCCCTTGCGCAGCGGCACCGGCGTGCCGCCCAGGTCCAGCGCGGGGGCCGGCAGGTCGGCGCCGCTCATGCGCGTCTGCGCAGTGAAGGCGACGAACACCGCGCCCTGCACCGCTTCGGCTTCGATGCCTTCGCGCTGCGCCAGCGCCACGATGCTGCGGCCCTCGGGCGTCTCGTCGGCCAGCGATGCGAGCTGTGCCGCATGCGCAAGCCGCGCCTTGTTCACGCCCGGCGCCGGCAGGAAGGCCGCGGCCTGGCGGTTGCCATGGGTGATGGTGCCGGTCTTGTCCAGCAGCAGCACGTCCACGTCGCCCGCGGCCTCCACCGCGCGGCCCGAGGTGGCGATCACGTTGGCCTGCATCATGCGGCTCATGCCCGCCACACCCACGGCCGAGAGCAGGCCGCCGATGGTGGTCGGGATCAGGCACACCAGCAGCGCCACCAGCGCGGCCAGCGAGACCACGCTGCCCGCGCCCGAGGCCTGTACGCTGAAGATGGAAAAGGGCAGCAGCGTCACGGTGACGACGAGGAACACGATCGTCAGCGCCACCAGCAGCAGGGTGAGCGCGATCTCGTTGGGCGTCTTGCTGCGGCGCGCGGCCTCCACCATGCCGATCATGCGGTCGAGAAAGGACTCGCCGGGGTTTACGGCGATACGCACCAGCAGCCAGTCCGACAGCACGCGCGTGCCGCCCGTGACGGCCGAGAAATCACCGCCCGATTCGCGCACCACCGGCGCCGATTCGCCCGTGATGGCGCTTTCATCGACCGAGGCCACGCCTTCGATCACCTCGCCGTCGAGCGGGATCATGTCGCCCGCTTCGACCAGCACCACGTCGCCTTTGCGCAGCTCGGGTGCCTGGATCGGAATGAAGCCGTCTTCGCGGCTCGCGCCCTTGAGCTTCTTGGCCCAGGTGTCCTTGCGCAGCCCGCGCAACGAGGCGGCCTGCGCCTTGCTGCGCCCTTCGGCCAGCGCTTCGGCAAAGTTGGCAAACAGCACGGTGAACCACAGCCACACCGCGATCGCGAGCACGAAGCCTGAAGGCATGGCGGTGTCGCCGGGGTAGCTCAGCGTGTGAACCCACAGCAAGGTGGTCAGCCAGCTGCCGACGTAGACCACGAACATCACCGGGTTGCGCCACTGCACGCGCGGGCTCAGCTTGGCGAAGGCGCCGGCCAGCGCGGGCCTGAGCAGCGCGCCGTCAAACAGAGAAAGGTCTTTGTTTTTCATGGAGGTCATGCGTGCCTCACTCACTTCCACAGAATCAGGTGCTCGACCACCGGGCCCAGCGCCAACGCAGGCACGTAATTGAGCAGGCCCACCAGCAGCACCGTGCCGATGAGCAGCAGCACGAACAGCGGCCCGTGCGTGGGCAGCGTGCCGCTGGTCGGGCTCAGGCGCGGCCTGGCGGCCAGCGCACCGGCCAGGGCCAGCACCGGCACGATCACGCCGAAGCGGCCCAGCCACATCGCCAGCCCCAGCAGCGCGTTGTAGAAGGGCGTGTTCGCCGACAGGCCCGCGAAGGCGCTGCCGTTGTTGTTGGCCGCCGAACTCAGCGCGTACAGCACTTCGGAAAAGCCGTGCGCGCCCGGGTTGGCGATGCCGGCGCGGCCGGCGCCCAGGCTCAGGGCCAGCGCCGTGCCCAGCAGCACCAGCAGCGGCGTGACCAGGATCGCGATGGACACGAGCTTCATCTCGCGCACTTCGATCTTCTTGCCCAGGTACTCGGGCGTGCGGCCGATCATCAGCCCCGCGATGAACACCGCCAGCACCGCGAACACCAGCATCCCGTACAGGCCCGAGCCCACGCCGCCGAACACCACCTCGCCCAGCTGCATCAGCACCATCGGCACCATGCCGCCAATGGGCGTGAACGAGTCGTGCATGGCGATCACCGCGCCGCACGAAGCAGCCGTGGTGACGACCGCGAACAGCGCCGAGGCGGCGATGCCGAAGCGCAGCTCCTTGCCTTCCATGTTGCCGGCCGAAGCGTCGACGCCCAGCGCCGTCAGCAGCGGGTTGCCGGCCTGCTCGGCCCAGGTGGTGACGAGCACCGCGAGCACGAACATCAGCGTCATCGCGCCCAGCAGCGCAACACCCTGGCGCACATCGCCCACCACCCGGCCAAAGGCGAAGCACAGGGCCGCCGGGATCAGCAGGATGGCCAGCATCTGCCCAAGGTTGGCCAGGGCCGTGGGGTTCTCGTACGGGTGCGCTGAATTGGCGTTGAAGAAGCCGCCGCCGTTGGTGCCCAGCATCTTGATCGCCTCCTGCGAGGCGACCGGGCCCATGGCCAGACCTTGCGGCTGCGCCTGCGACTGCAGCGTCTGCACCTCGCGGTAGCCGTCGAGGTTCTGGATCACGCCCTGGCTCACCAGAAAGAGCGCGAACACCAAGGCCAGCGGCAGCAGCACCCACAGCGTGATGCGCACCAGATCGGCCCAGAAGTTGCCCAGCAGCCCTTCGGGGGCGGCTTCGTCCCGGGTCGCCTTCCTGGCCGCGCCGCGCGATGCGAATCCGCGGATGAGCGCGAATGCGACGGCGATGCCCGTGGCGGCCGACAGGAAGTTCTGCACCGTCAGCCCCAGCATCTGCGTGAGGTAGCTCATCGTGCTTTCGCCCGCATAGCCCTGCCAGTTGGTGTTGGTGACGAAGCTCACGGCCGTGTTGAAGGCCGAGTCGGCAGCCACGCCCGGCAGCCCGGCGGGGTTCAAGGGCAGGGCGCCCTGCAGCCGCTGCAGCGCATACAGCGCCAGCGCGCCCAGCGCATTGAAGGCCAGCAGCGCCAACGCGTAGCCGCGCCAGTGCATCGGGCTTTGGGGCTGCACGCCGGCCAGGCGGTACAGCGGCGCCTCCACGCGCTGCATCCAGCGCGGCAGGGTGTTGATGTTGTTGCCGTTGCAGATCGCCGCCAGCACGCGGCCCAGGGGCCAGGCCAGCAGCATCAGCAGCACCAGAAAAAGGGCCAGCTGGCCCCAGGCTTGAGCGCTCATGGGTCAGAACTCCTCGGCGCACAGCAGCGCGTAGACGAGGTAACCCAGCAATCCGCCTGCCAGCAGCGCGCCCAGCCCGTAGAGCGCGTCAAGCGGGATCACGCACGCTCTCCCTGCGGCCGGTCGAGCCTGTTCAGCCCGACGACCAGTTCCGCGACTGCCACCCAAAGCACCACCAGGGCGCCCATCCAGACGATGTCCATGCATCACTCCTGCCATCAAAACACGATGACGGGAGTCTGGAATTCAGCGTGTCAAAACGGGGTAGAGAGTGGGGGTGGGGGTGTCAAAGAAGTATCAAAACCGAGGCGTACGCCATTGCTGCCGACTGCATTGGGCGACACATTGGAGGGTCGCGCGCATGACTGCGGTGCGAGTCGATGCTGCTGCCCAAAGGTGCGCTTCCCATCATTAAGACAGGAGAGGTTGTATGTCCAACAAGGCGATTGCTGTATCGCTGCCGTCCGGTGCTCGCATTCGTATCGGGGTTCCCGCGGAAGAGCCTGCCGATGCAATATCCACACTTCGTGCGCATTTCGGTGGCCGACCTGCCGTCGAGGCTGCCTATCTGGGGCTGATGGAGGTCATGCCGCAGGGCAGCCCATCCTTCTTCTCGTACACCGTCGGGTTGCGTTGTGACCCCTCCGGCCAAGCTGCGGAAGACGAAGCTGTCCTGAAGGTGCTTGAAAACGTGCCAACGGGCCGAGGCCGATGGCCCATTTCAGTCGTACCGTTCAATAACACCTATTTCACGGCCGAAGCGATCTGCTTCTACGAGCGCGCCGCAATCACTGAAAGGCCCAGCTTGCTCTCGCGCATTTTCGGACGTGGGTAGCCCCGCCTGGCTTCACGGTCTCGAGCAGAACCGCATCACCCGCTGCGCCGCAATCATCAGAATCGACGCATGGTCTTCTTCAGGGAAGATGCGGAAGCTGAATTCGTCTTCATCAAAGCGCGGGCCGATCTCCTGGGCCAGGGCCTGTGCGCTGGCCACCATCTGCCGCCTGGCGCGGCGCGCGACCAGTTGTTCATAGCCCGGCTGTGTGCGCTGCCAGGGCGGCACCTCGCCTTCGTATTCGCCCACGGCCATGAGCAGGCGCGGGCGATCGGCATGGGGCAGGGCGGCGCACAGCCTGCGGCGCAGGCCTTCCTCGTCCCACCAGACCGAAGGGCTGATGGCGGCCCAACAGGCAAAGGCCGCGGGGCGCAGGGCCAGTGCCTGCAGCACGAAGTGGCCGGCCAGCGAATGGCCGAACAAGGTCTGGCGCGCGGGGTCCAGCGGCAGTTCTGCGGTCAAGGCCGGCATCAGCTCATCGACCAGAAAACTCAGGAAGGCGGGCGCGCCGCCCACGCTGGCGGCATCGGCCGGTGCGGGCTCGTCGGCGCAGGGGCCGGCGGTGAAGTCGCGCCGGCGCAGGTTTTCGGCATAGAGCGGTGGCGCTTCGCCTTCGGCTTCGGCCTCATGCGCGATGGCGATCACGGCCATGGGCACCACGCCGGTTGCATCAGGCCGGCGGCTGGCGCGGCGAATGCCTTCGACGAAGGTGCCGAACAGCGCCTGGCCGTCGAGCACGCAGATCGCTGGAAAGCCCGCGGCCGGTGCCTCGCCGGGCGGCAGCCAGATCTGCACGCGGTAGGCAAAGCCGTTGGCTTTGGCGCGCAGGCGCCGCAACTGGGTGCCGGGCCAGCTGACGGCGGGCCAGTCTTTTTTTTCGGCGGCGCCGCTCATCGGCGGGCGCCTGCGGGCAGCGCACCCGGCAGCACGTCATCGACCATGATCTGCAGCCCGCCGCGCGAGCAATGCTCCACGCGCGCCTGCACGCCGTACACACGCGCCAAAGTGTCGGGCGTGATGGCCTGGGCCGGCGTGCCCGTGGCCACCACGGCGCCTTGCGACAGCATCACGATGCCTTCGGACCAGCGCGCGGCAATCTGCAGATCGTGCAGCACCATGATGGCGATCATGCCGCGCTCGCGCGCGAGCTCCTGCACCAGGCGCATCACGCGCAGCTGGTGCTGCAGGTCCAGCGCGCTGATGGGCTCGTCCAGCAGCAGCACGCGCGGCTCGCGCACCAGCGATTGCGCCAAGGACACCAGCTGGCGCTGGCCGCCCGAAAGGTGGTCCAGCCCTTCGAGCGCGAGATGCAGGATGCCCACGCGCTCCAGGATGGCAACCGCGCGGCGCTGGTCGGCGTCGTGGCCGGCCTTGCCGCCCACATCGCCCGGGTGGTCGGTGGCCGAGGCCTGCAGCGCGCCCAGCACGCTTTCGAGCACCGACAGCGCCACGCCTTGCGGCAGCGTCTGCGGCATGTAGGTCACGCGGCGCGCATGCTCGGCCAAAGACAGGCCGATCAGCTCGCGCTCGCCGAGCTTGACCGAGCCCGTGGCCGGCTGCAGGCCCGCGAGCGCGCGCAAGAGGGTGCTCTTGCCCGCCGCGTTGGGGCCCAGCAGCGAATGCACCTCGCCGGGCCTGAACACGGGAAGGCTCAGCGACTGGATGATCTGGCGATCGCGGTAGCCCGTGGACAGGCCACTGACCTGCAATGCGTCGTGCCTCATGCGCCGCGCCCCGGGTTGCGGAAGATCAGGAACAGGAACACCGGCACGCCCACGATGGCCGTGACGATGCCCACGGGCATCAGCGCGCCGGGCACCAGGGTTTTGCTGGCCACCGAGGCCAGCGACATGATCAGCGAGCCGCACAAGAGGCTGGCCGGCAGCAGGAAGCGGTGGTCTTCACCCAGCAGCAGGCGCGCCATGTGCGGGCCCACCAGGCCGATGAAGCCGATGGTGCCCGCGAAGGCGACCGAGGTGGCGGCCAGCAGGCTCACGCGCAAGAGGGTGAGAAAGCGCAGGCGCCCCACATCCACGCCAAAGCTGCGCGCACGGTCTTCGCCCAGGCGCAGCGAGGTCAGCCGGCCGGCCGCCATCAGCGAAAAGGGCGTCACCACGGCCAGCACCAGCGCCAGCACGCCCACATGGTTCCAGGTGGCGCGAGACAGCGAGCCCATGCTCCAGAACACCAGCTGCTGCAGCGCTTCCTGCGAAGACAAGAACTGCACCAGCGCCACCAGCGCGTTGAAGGCAAAAACCAGCGCGATGCCCAGCAGCACCACCGTTTCCACGCCCGCGCTGCGGCGCCGCGCCATCATCTGCAGCAGCAGCACCGAGCCGAAGGCGAAGACGAATGCGTTGATGGGCACCATCCACTCGGCCGGCACCAGCGGCAGGCTCACGCCCAGCACGATGGCCAGCGCCGCGCCGAAGGACGCGGCCGAGGACACGCCCAGCGTGAAGGGGCTGGCCAGCGGGTTGTTCAGGATGGTCTGCATCTCTGCGCCGGCCAGCGAGAGCGCCGCGCCCACCAGCACGGCCATCAGCGCGTAAGGCAGGCGCACCTGCCAGATGATGGCCTGCTGCGGCGCAGACAGCGACTCGGGCGAGAACAGGCCGCCCAGCACCTGCATGGCCGTGAGCGCCGACGGGCCGGTCACCAGATCGAGCAGAAAGGCCGCCACGCACAGCACGGCCAGGCCGGCCACGATCATCACGCGCCGCGCCACCAGCTTGCGATAGGCCGCGAGCACCTCGTCGGCGCTCAGGCGCAGTTCTGCCGTGCTGCTCATTTCAGTGGCGCCCGGCCGCCCGAAGGCACTGAGGCACCCCCTCGGGGGGCAGCGGACCTCGCGAAGCGGGGGAGCGTTGGGGGTAGTTTCATTTCAGGCCGATCCAGCCGGTGCCTTCGTAGGGCACGGCCAGGAAGCGCTTGTTGATCTCGTCCAGCGTCTTCACGGGGTCCACGTCCTTGAACAGCCCGGGATGGATCCAGGTCGCGAAGGCTTCGAGGGCCACGATGTCGATGGGCGAGTTGATCAGCTGGTGCGCCAGGCCATAGGCGCGGCCGGCCTTGACGGCCGACAGCTGGGCGAGGCCCTGGCGCTGCGTCACCGTGGCCAGCGATGCGCGGGCGCGCGCGGCGTCATAGCCGGCGCCCAGCACCAGGCCGCCGGGCTTTTCCAGGTGGGCGCCGCCCGTGGCGATGTAGACCTGCGGGTCGCGCGACATCACGTACTCGAGGTTGAGCTTGCCCACGGGCGCCTTGAGCACGTCGGCGCCGATGTTGTGGCCGCCCACGAACTCGATGTACTCGCCCATGTTGCCCTTGCCGGGCGAATTGCAGCAGTCCTTGCTGATGCCGGCATGCGCCTCCAGGAACACCGTGGGCCGGTCCTTGGCCGCAAGCCTGGCCACGCGCTGGGCGATCTTGTCGCGGTGCTGGCGGCTGAAGGCGATGTACGCATCGGCCCGGGCCTGCCCGCCCGTGAGCTGGCCCAGGATGCGCAGGCTGGGCTCCTGGTTCTTGAAGGGGTTGTCGAAGAAGTCGATGAACACCACCGGGATGCCTGCGGCCTGCAGCTGGCCGATCTGCGCGTCGGTGGGGCCCGAGCCCACCGAGACCACGGCCACGTCGGGCGCGGCCGACAGCACGGCCTCCAGATTGAAGCTGCCGGCCGAGCTGGCCACCTGCGGCAGCTTGGCCAGCGCCGGGAAGCGCTTGAGGTACTGCTGGTAGGTGGCGTCGCCGATGCGGTGGACGTCGCGCGGCCAGGCGGCCAGCGGCTTGACGGGGTCGGGCTGGATCAGCGCCAGCGCCACCAGGAAACGGCCGTCGTCGATGGAGATCTTGCGCACCTGCTCGGGCACCGTCACCGTGCGGCCACGCAGGTCGGTGATCTGGGCTGCCAGCGCCGCAGGCGCGAACAGGAGGCTGCCCAGCAGAGACAGCGCCAGGCCACAGGCGGCGGCCAGGCCTCTAAAGCGTGTGTTCAAGAACGATTCCTAATCCGGAGGCAAACCCCGAATGTTGCCACAGGCATGCGCGGGCGCTGGTGCCCCGGGCGCCAAAGCAGGGGCGCCGCCAAAGGGCTTGACCGCGCGCGCCGGCCGGGGCTCGTGAAAGAGAATAATTCTCATCTTTTGCGCCGCGCCTGGCACTCAATCGATCTCCATGCCTGAATCCACCCTCCTGCCCCGGCGCAGCCTGCTGCTGGCCCTGGCCGCCGCCGGTCTGCCGGCCTGCGGCAGCACCCCGCCTTCCCCCGCCGCGCCGGCGCCATCCCCCGCAGGCGCGCCCACCGGGCCGGGCCGCGCGGCCAGCCAGCTTGTCGGCCCCACGGTGGCCGACCGGGGCTCGCCGCACTACCGCTTCGAGCGCTTCGAGTTCGATTCCGCCGACGGGGAGCGCCACTACCGCGTGCAACTGGCCGTGCCGCGGGCAGCGCCGCCCGCGGCGGGCTTTGCGCTGCTGCTCATGCTGGACGGTAATGCCGCCTTCGGCGCGCTGACCGAGGAGATGCTGGCCCAGCAGGCCGCCAGCGGCCGGCCGGTGGCCATTGCCGCGCTGGGCTACCAGACGGATCAGGCCATCGACGCCACGGCGCGGGCCTACGACTACACGCCGCCCGTGCCCGGCCACAACCCGACCTGGGACAACGAGGCGCGCCAGCGCCTGGGCGGCGGGGCGGATGTGTTCCTGGCCCTGATGGCGCAGCGGGTGCTGCCCGAAGTGCGCCGCCGCGTGCCGGTGGATGCGGCGCGCAGCACGCTCTGGGGCCATTCCTACGGCGGGCTGTGCGCGCTCTATGCGCTGTTCACGCGGCCCGCGCTGTTCGCGCGCTATGCGGCGGCCGATCCCTCGCTGTGGTGGCACGACGGATTCATCCTGGACGTGGAGCAGCGCGCGCAGGCGCTGCCGACGGGCCGGCCGACCGCGCTGCTGCTGATGGCGGGCGGTGGCGCCGCCGGGCCGGGGCCGGCCGCTCCGGCTGTCGCGGAATCTGCCACGACCGCCTCGCGCCGGCGCGCCGTCATGGCCGATGCGGCGCCCGAACTGGCGGCGCGGCAGGCGCGCCGCCCCGGCCTGTCGGTGCAGTGGCTGCCCTTTCCCGGCGTGGGCCACGGGGCGATGCGGCCGGCCTCGATCACGCCCACCTTGCAGCTGGCGGCGCGCTGATTCAAGGCCGTTTCAGGCCATCGGCAGCTGCACGCGCTGGCGCCAGGCCAGCGTGGGCCAGGGCTCGCCGCTGGCCACGACGACGATGCGCCGCGCGTCCTGCGCCAGCGCGGCCAGTGCTGCCTGCAGCGCGCGGATGGAGGCCGCATCCAGGGCCGCCGTGGGCTCGTCGAGCAGGGTCAGCGCGCGTCCGCTGGCCAGCGCGCAGGCCAGCCAGACCTTGCGCCGCGAGCCGGTGGACAGCATGTGCATGCCCTTGTCCAGGTGCGGCGCCAGCCCGAAGGCCTCGGCCAGCGACTGCCAGTGCGCGTCGTCGAAGGCCGGGTCGTCGGCGCGCAACCGGGCCACGCAGTCGCGCACGCCCATCTCGTGGAAGGCCCGGGTGGCCGGATCGACCCAGAAGCACAGGCGGCGCCAGGCGTTCACGTCGCCGGGCAGGGCGGCGCCCGCCAGGGCCAGCGTGCCGCCCGCGGCCGGCTGCTCGCCGGCCAGCACGCGCAGCACCGTGCTCTTGCCGCTGCCGGTGTCGCCCGCCAGCAGCGTGAGGCCGGGGCCCAGCCGCGCGCTCCAGCGGCCCAGCAGCGGGGCTTCGCCGTCAAAGCCCACGCGCAGGTCTTGCAGTTGCAGGCAGGGCGCGTCGGGCTCGGCCAGGGGTGAAGGTGCATTCATGGGCCGCGACCCTACACGATCCGCCCGCCCCGGCTCACAATGCGCGCACCATGCCTGCACGCCCATGCCCCCTCGTTCTTGCCGCGGCCTTGCTGAGCGCCGCCAGCCTGCCGGCGTGGGCCGACGTGACGCGCTGCACCGACGCGCGCGGCCGCGTGGTCTACACCGACCAGGCCTGCCCCGCGGGCACGCAGCAGACCGGCGCGGTGCCGGTTCCCGAGGCCGCGCCGCCGCTCTACCAGGCCGATGACAGCGCGCGCCAGTCGCAGGTGGAAAGCGCCGAGCGCGCGGCCCGCATCCAGCGCGAGACGGTGGAAGCCGCGCGGCGCCAGGCCCAGCCCGAGCTGCCGCCCGACCGCGGGCTGACGGTGATGGGCCCGCCGCCGCGGCCCAGCCCTGAAGCGCAGCGCTGGAGCGAGCGCAGCGACGACCGCGCCTGGATCGACCCCTGGGACGGCTACCCGGGCGGCTACTACCCGGGGGCGGGCTACCACCGCCGGCCGCGCCCGCCGGTGGACCAGCGCCCCGTGCTGCGCCAGTGCGATGCCGGCGGCTGCACCGACACGCTGGGCAACCACTACAACCGCCAGGACCGGCTGGACCGCTACGAAGGCCCGGGCGGCAAGACCTGCAGGCCCGTGGGCTCGACGGTCATCTGCCGCTGATCACGGGCCCGGGCGCCGGGTCAGCAACAGCTCGTAGACATTGAGCGGGCGCTGGCGACCGCGCAGCTCCACCGTGTGCATGCGGCGCACGGGCAGCCGGTCGGCCAGCGCGTTGGCCGTGGTTTCAGAGACCAGCACGCGCGTGCCCAGCTCGCGGTTGATGGCCTCGATGCGGCTGGCCACGTTCACGGTGTCGCCCACGGCGGTGTAGGCCAGGCGGTCCTGCGCGCCCAGCACGCCGGCCACCACGGTGCCGGTGTGGATGCCGATGCGCGTGTCGAAGGGCTGCAGCCCCTGGCTGCCCCATTCGGCGTTGAGTTCGTCCAGCGCCTGCATCAGCGCCAGCGCCGCGCGGCAGGCCTGCAGCGGTGCGTCGGGCAGGTCGTTGGGCGCGCCCCACAGCACCATCATGCCGTCGCCCATGAACTTGTCGATGGTGCCGCCATGGTGCGCGATGACTTCGCTGGCCACGTTGAAGTAGCGCGTGAGCTGCTCCACCAGCACCGCCGGCGGCAGGCTCTCGGCCAGCGCGGTGAAGCCGTTGACGTCGGTGAACATCACGGTCACCTCGCGCGGCTCGCCGCTGGGCGCGAGCGAGCGGCCCTTGTCCAGCAACTGGCGCACCACGTCCACCGGCACGAAGCGGCGGAAGGCCTGCAGGCCGCGCGCCGATTCGTCCAGCGCCTGGTCCAGGTGCTGCAGCTCCATCACATGGCTGTTCACGCGCGGCAGGTCGTCCAGCTCCAGCCGGCCGATGCGCCGCGCGATGCCGGAAAGCTGCTCGACCGGCGCGGTCACGCGCTTGGCCAGCCGCAGCGCCAGCCACAGCACCAGGCCCAGGAAGGCCACCCCGCCCATCAGCGCCAGCAGCACGGCGCGGCGCAGGCCGCCCAGCAGCTTGTCTTCGGGCACCCAGCTGACCAGGGTCCAGCCCGTGGTCGGGATGTAGGAGCTGCGCACCAGGTAGCGCTGGTGGTCGACGACCAGCGGGAATTGCTGGCTGGCCTTGCGCAGCGCGCTGCCGTGCGGCTGCTCGCGCAGGTGTGCGTGGATGGCGCCCAGCACGCCGTGCTCCGGCCGCGCCAGATGCAGGGCCGGGCCTGGCACGTCGCTGCGCGCCAGCACGTTGCGGTCGGGCCCCAGCAGCGCGCTGTCGCCATAGCCGGCGCGGCTGAACAGCCGCACGAACTCCGACAGGCGCTTGAGCGTCACGTCGCCCGAGGCCACCGTCAGCCGCGGGCCTTCCTTGGCCTGGCGCCAGGCCGGCACGGCGTAGCTCACGCCCAGTTCCTGCGCGGCGCTGAAGATGTAGGGTGAGGTCCAGATCGCGTGCCCGCTGGTCGCGGCGTGCACGAACCAGTCGCGGGTGCGGGGGTCGTACTGGGTGTGGCGCAGTTCGGTGCGCTCGGTCAGGTAGCGCTCCTGCGCGCTCTGGCGTCCCGCCGAAAGCCCCTTGAACTCCCAGACCTCCAGCGTGCCGCGCTCGCCTTCGCTGCGGATGTGGCGCACCGCGGCTTCGGGATAGCGCTGCACCATCAGCATGCGGCCGAGGTCATCGGCCGCATACACGCTGTCGAGTTCGGGCGATTGCTGCAGCAGCACCCACAGCAGCTCCGCGGAGGTCTTGCCCTGCGCGCCGTCGGCCTTGAGGCTGGGCGTGGCGGCAATGGCTTCCACCACCAGCATCGCGCGCGCCAGGAAGGCGTTGACCTTGTCTTCCACGCGCTGGTGGTCGGCGCGGTGGGCCGACTCGCCGATGGCGCCCACCAGCCGTTGCGAGCCCCAGTAGCTCAGGCCCAGCAGCAGCAGGGATTGCACCACCACCACCAGCAAGATGATGGTGCCCACGTCGACACGGAAACGGCGCAGGCGGGGAGATTCGGAGGAAGAGGCGGCGGCGGAAGCGGATGCGGTGCCGGGGTCTTTCGTGGGCATCGTCGAGGCTTGGGTCGCAGGTGCGGAGTTGAACGGAAAACGATCATCCGCAATCGCCGCGCAAACTCATGCCCACCGCGCTTTTGACCGGCAAGACGGCGGCGCGATCTGGTCAATACGCCACAGATCGCTTGGAAAGTTGGCCGGCCCTGTGCAAAGGTCAATGATGCGCAGCGCCGGCCTGCGCGAGCAGCCAGGCCGAGAAGGCGGCCAGCAGGGGCCGCTCCTCGGCGCGTTCGGGCATCACGAGGTAGTAGCCGCGCTGGCCCTGCAGCGGCCGCTCGCAGGCCACCACCAGCTGGCCCTGCGCCAGTTCGCCTTCGACCAGCATGCGCGGCACCAGAGCCACGCCCAGGCCATGCACGGCGGCGGCGGCCAGCATGGAAAAGAGTTCGTAGCGCGCGCCCTGCCGGCTCATGGCCACCTGCAGGCGCTGGGCCTCGAACCAGTGGTGCCACACATCGGGCCGCGTGCTCTGCTGCAGCAGCGGCAGCCGCGCCACCTGCGCGGGCGTGCTGGCGCGCGCCTTCAGGCCATGGGCGCGCAGCAGCGCCGGGCTGCACACGGGCAGCACGTCCTCGGTCATCAGCAATCGCGCGCGCGTGCCGGCCCAGTTGAGCACCTGTTGGGGCGTGCCCGCATACAGCGCCGCATCGAAATCGGTGTCGGCAAAGAGAAAGGGGCGGGTGCGCGTTTCGATGTGCACCAGCGCGCCCGCATGCTGGCGCTGGAAGTCGGGCAGCCGCGGCAGCAGCCAGCGCGTGGCGAAGGTGGGCACCGCTGCCAGCGCCAGCGAGCCGCCTTCGCCGTGGTCGCTCATGGCGTCCAGCGCATCGCGCTCCATGGCCGCGAGCCGGCGCGCCGTCTGGCGCGCATAGGCCGCGCCGCTGGCCGTGAGCGTGACGCCGTGGCGCGTGCGCGTGAACAGCGCCACGCCCAGCAGCGACTCCAGCGTGGTGATCTGGCGCGAGACCGCGCTCTGCGTCAGCGCCAGCTCCTGTGCGGCGCGCGTGTAGCTTTCGTGCCGGGCCGCGGCCTCGAAGCAAAGCAGGGCCTGGGTGGAAGGGATTCGACGCCGCATGCTATGCGCTCCTGACATGCTCAAGCCCCCGCCCTTGCTGGGCGGTCCGATGCAGAATTGTGCCCATATGTGCGTTCCTGGAATATCTGGGTGCGCAATCATCGTTTGCGCCGCACGCTCGTGCGGACTTAGCATGCGCAGCATCGCTTCCCTGTTCCTCACCTTCACGAGGCAGCCGCCTCAAACCCTTTTCCGGAGACCTGCGCCATGGCCACCAAAGCCGCCTTCCATTGGGACGACCCCCTTCTGCTGGACCAGCAACTGACGGATGACGAGCGCGCCATCCGCGACGCGGCGCAGGCCTACTGCCAGGACAAGCTGGCCCCGCGCGTGCTGGAGATGTTCCGTGGCGAGAAGACCGACCTGTCCATCTTCCGCGAGATGGGCGAGCTGGGCCTGCTGGGCCCCACCATCCCCGAGCAGTACGGCGGCCCGGGCCTGAACTACGTGGCCTACGGCCTGATCGCGCGCGAAGTCGAGCGCGTCGATTCGGGCTACCGCTCCATGGCCAGCGTGCAGAGCTCGCTGGTGATGGTGCCCATCTTCGAATTCGGCACCGAAGCGCAGAAGCAGAAGTACCTGCCCAAGCTGGCCAGCGGCCAATGGATCGGCTGCTTCGGCCTGACCGAGCCCGACCACGGCTCCGACCCCGGCAGCATGGCCACGCGCGCCTACAAGACCGACGGCGGCTACCGGCTCAAGGGCAGCAAGATGTGGATCACCAACAGCCCGGTGGCCGATGTGTTCGTGGTCTGGGCCAAGGAAGTCAGCGAAGGCGGCGCCGTCGGCCCGATCCGCGGCTTCGTGCTCGAGAAGGGCATGAAGGGCCTGTCGGCCCCGGCCATCCACGGCAAGGTGGGCCTGCGCGCCTCCATCACCGGCGAGATCGTGATGGACGACGTGTTCGTGCCCGAAGAGAACGCCTTCCCCGAAGTGCAGGGCCTCAAGGGCCCCTTCACCTGCCTGAACAGCGCGCGCTACGGCATCAGCTGGGGCGCGATTGGCGCGGCCGAAGACTGCTGGCACCGCGCGCGCCAGTACACGCTGGACCGCAAGCAGTTCGGCCGCCCGCTGGCTGCCAACCAGCTGATCCAGAAGAAGCTGGCCGACATGCAGACCGAGATCACGCTGGGCCTGCAGGGCAGCCTGCGCCTGGGCCGCATGAAGGACGAAGGCATCGCGGCGGTCGAGATCACCTCCATCATGAAGCGCAACAACTGCGGCAAGTCGCTGGACATCGCCCGCATGGCGCGCGACATGATGGGCGGCAACGGCATCAGCGACGAGTTCGGCGTGGCGCGTCACCTGGTGAACCTGGAAGTGGTGAACACCTACGAAGGCACGCACGATGTGCACGCGCTCATCCTGGGCCGTGCCATCACCGGCATCGCAGCGTTTAGCAATTGACGCTGGCGACAGCGAGACGGTTGCATGGGCCATGCAGCGCGTCGTTACTATTGCCCGGATCGTTGTAAACGCGAAAGTTGGGCCGCGCTGACCTGGAGGCGGGAGTGGGTCCGGTGCAGGGAGCCAAAAATGAACCATCTTCATCGCCCATGGCGGGTGGGCGCACGCCTGCTCATGCTGGGTGCATCGATGTTGTCGGTGGCATGCCACGCCGGTGAGCCCGTGCGGGCGCAAAGCCGGGAGCCCCAGCCACTGCTCACGGCACCGTGCGTGAAAAAAGTGCCGGTGCCGTTCAAGTTCGAGGGCTACAACGACAAGCTGGTGGATGCCTGCCTGGGCCCCGCGCACTTCCGGATTCCGGCGAATTACTTTCGCAGTCAGATGGGCCCGGACTTTGAAGGCTACTTCAGCCTGTTGGTGCAATGGCCCGATCTCCAGCCGCTGGCGCCGGGAAAACGGCTCAATCAGGACATGGCTACGCAGCGACGGCAGATCACGATCACGCCGGTATACGTTGATCGAGTTCCGATCGAGACGCGGCTGGACGCATCGGTGGAGCCGCCGACTTATGTGTACCCGGCGGATGGAGACAGTCCAACCATGCGATTGCGCGACCGCGACCGGCAGCCTGAGCGTCACGGGCTCACGCCGTATTACGTCAATGAAGCGCTTTATGACGCGTACATCAATGGGCCGAGGCGCGAGAAGCCCTCTGAGCCGCCAGCCTCGACCCGAAACACCCGAGACTGGTTTCTGGCCCGCGATGCACAAGGCCGGTTGACAACGGTGATCAAGTGCAGCTCGCATCTGGATCCGGATGGCCTGGTGTTGCGGGGCAGCGAGCTTGTGAGGGAGGGTTCCGGCACCAATGCAGACTGTCAGCAGGAATTCATCATTCCGGAGCTCAAGGTCTGGGTGTCCATCGCCTATCCACGGGCGCTCTTGCCGCATTGGCCGCGCCTGGAAGCGCGGGCGCGCGAACTGTTCAAGCAATACCGGGTGCGCTGAGCGCTTCCGATTAAGCGGCCGCGGGCCGCGCCGAATCATGAGAAGGGAGAAAAGAAATGGGTCAACTTGATGAACAGGACATTCGCGTGCTGAGCCATTACGCGGAGAAAGGCAATCGCGTGCTCTATTGGAACTACCTGGCCCAGCGCCCCGGCAATGATGGCTATGGGCTGCTGGCGCTGGACGTGGTGCGCAACGACAACATGCCTGGGGCCGTCGCGAACTCCTATGCCCAGGTGCAGGCGAGGACCGTCAGTGGCCGCTCGTTGACTGAGCGTGAGTGGGAAATGTTTGGTCAAGATCTGATCCAGAGAGACCTTGCCTATAGGCAAGTGATGATGGCAAAGGATCGCCCCGATCAGGCGCTGAACTTGCCCGTCGAGTTCGTGCAAAAGGCACACGACGAGGCCTTCCAGAAGGCCGAAGTAACTGTCGACGCCTGGACGCCGCGCCAACTGCTCGAAGCCGCCCGGCGCCGCGGTGGCGAGGCCGAGGCCCAGGGTGTTTGGCGCAACATGCTCAACAGCAACGTGTTGGGCGCGGAGCGCTTCGTCAAGACCTTGGCCGATACGGCGTACTTCTATAACGACGGGCCCCTGCACGCGTTCGCCTATGTGAGTGATCTGGGGCGAGCGAGCGCCGCCGCATCTACGAGCCTGGCGCTGACGAATCCGAACGTGATCGGCGACAAGTTCCGTCACTATCGGTACGACATGGATTCGGGCCACTGGCACCTCACCTCCAGTGCGGCGTCTGTGAGGGAGCGGGATCCCACAAGGATCGAGAGCCTTAACGAAATCCGGGCCGTTCGTATGGAGCGGCAGGAAAAGGCCACTCAGTTCCACCCCGGTGATCCCCATCGCACGATCATGAAGAGCCCCTTCACGCTGGCCGATGTGCAGCCGACGATCGAGCCCGGTGGTCCCGCCTTTGCCGGGACGCCTCCTACACGCTCACGCGGCGAAGCCGGCAGCGTGGACGACCTGTTCGAACGCCTCACAGATGCGGCCATGGCGAAGGACGACGCTGGCATGCGGCTGGTCACACGCGAATACATGGCGACCGATGAAGCTCGCCAATGGCTGCAGGAAGGGCGAGACCATCTACAGGCCGAACGGCTTGCTGCGCAGCAAGCGCTCGAAGCGCAGCAGGCGGCGTTGTTGCAGGCTGCTCCCGTGGAACGCGGCCACGTGATGAGCCTGTGATATCGGGGCGCGCTTAGGTGAACCATCATGAACGCTGACGAGATCAAGCATCTTTCCCCCCGGCTGGTGGCGTTGACCGAACTGTTGGAAGAGCGGGCTCGACAGGCCGTGACCGAGGTGGCTTTGGGCAGCGATCAACTGCAGTCAACTGCCCGCAGTCTGGGTCTGGCGGGTCGGCAATTGGCCGACGAGGTCGTGGGCGCCATTGGCGCGCAGGCGCAAGAAGCAGCTCGGCAAGGCCTTCGCAAGGCGATAGATCCGTGCAGCCAAGGCTTGTTGCAGGCGGTGGCTCAGGCCGAGCGGGCGGCAGCGCAGCTTCAGTCGCAGGGAGTGCAGCTGCTGCAGGCACAGCGCGGGTTGCTGTGGAAAGGTTCGCTCGCCCTGCTCTTGGGAGCGGTACTTGCCATGGCCGGGAGTGGCTACGTGGCGTGGAAGAGCGCACAGGCAGCCGCACAGGCCGAGTTCAGTTCGTCGGTCTTGCGTGCCTTGCAGTCCGGCGTGCTCACGCAGTGCGGCAATGTCCTGTGCGTCAAGGCGCCAAGAAATGCTGGTCGCTACGAGAAGAACAACGACTACATCCTGCTCAGGGAATAGCGCGCTGATTGAAATCCACCTCACCCTCCAACATCTTTCATCGCGAGATATCTCACATGGCTCCCTCATCCCTCGACGGCATCAAGGTCCTGGACCTGTCCCGCGTGCTCGCGGGCCCGTGGTGCACCCAGATCCTCGCGGACCTGGGCGCCGACGTGGTCAAGATCGAGCGCCCCGGCGCGGGCGACGACACGCGCACCTGGGGCCCGCCCTTTTTGAAAGACGCGAACGGCCAGGACAGCAACCAATCCACCTACTTCACGGCCTGCAACCGCAACAAGCGCAGCGTCACCATCGACATGGCCACGCCCGAAGGCCAGGCGCTGCTGCAGCAGATGGCCTTGCAGGCCGATGTGGTGGTGGAGAACTTCAAGACCGGCGGCCTCAGGCAGTACGGCCTGGACCATGAAAGCCTGCGCGCGAAGAACCCGCGCCTGGTGTATTGCAGCGTGACCGGCTTCGGCCACGACGGCCCCTATGCCGAGCGCGCGGGCTACGACCTGATGATCCAGGCCATGAGCGGCATGATGAGCATCACCGGGCGCCCCGATGCCGAGGCCGGCGGCGGACCGCTGCGCGTGGGCGTGGCGCTCACCGATCTGTTCACGGGCTGCTACGCCAGCACCGCCATCCTGGCTGCGCTGCGCGTGCGCGAGCACACGGGCGAAGGCCAGCACATCGACATGGCGCTGCTGGACGTGGGCATGGCCATCCTGGCCAACCAGGCCAGCGCTTTTCTCAACACCGGCCAGGCGCCCAGCCGCCAGGGCAACACGCACCCCAGCCTCGCGCCCTACCAGGACTTCCCGACGCTGGACGGCGCGATGCTGCTGGCCATTGGCAACAACGGCCAGTTCACGCGTTTTTGCGAAGCGGCGGGCCGCGGCGATTGGGCCAGCGATGAGCGCTTTGCCAGCAACACCTTGCGCGTGCGCAACCGCGAAGTGCTGATCCCGGCCATGGAAGCCGTGACGCGCACACGCACCACGGCGCAATGGGTGAAGCTGCTCGAAGACAAGGCCGTGCCCTGCGGCCCGATCAACGACATCGGCCAGGCCTTCGACGACGCGCAGGTCAAGGCGCGCGGCCTGGCCACCACCCTCGCGCGCGACGCGGGTGACGGCATTGCGCAGATCACCGGCGTGGCCAGCCCGCTGCGCCTGCGCACCACGCCGCCGGTGCTGCGCCGCGCGCCGCCGGCGCTGGGGCAGCACACCGAGGAAGTGCTGGCCGAGATGGGCCTGTCGGCCGCGCAGATCGCGGACCTGCGCGAACGTGGCGTGCTCTGAGTAACCGTCTTCCGAGTCAAGCGCCGTGAAGCGATTTGTCCCAAGGTTTTCCGGACCGGACCATGGCATTGAGCGTGGTCAGCAGCTTGCGCATGCAAGCCACCAGGGCGAC
>NZ_JAQIPB010000015.1 GCF_028023875.1 Xenophilus arseniciresistens | reverse complement strand
GTTCTGTACTCAGAGACGGGCTCGATCACCCCAGCGCTTACCAAACTGCACGGGCCGGTCTGGCCGCCTCAACGGCGTTCAGACTCTACCGCGCTGGTCAGGTTTAAAGATACAAGCGCTATTCGGTGCTCTGGTAGAGCGTGCTCACGCTGGCGAAGTCGGCGCCCTGCTGCTCGATGCGCACCTCGAAGGGCACGCTCTCGCCCGGGCCGATGGCGGGCAGGTTGTCCACCTGCTTGAAGCCGGTGAGCCGGTCGTTGCGGTCGCGCAGGCTCACCCACAGGCGCGCCTTGCGCACGATGGCCGTGCCGGGGTTGCGCACCTGGCCCTTGACGTTGACGGCCTTGTAGCTGAAGCGCTGGCTGAAGTTCAGCAGCACGCTGCCCACCTGGGCCTCGGTGCTGCTGACCTGCACCTCCAGCGGCTGGCGCGGGCCCGGCAGCGGCGCGCCGCGCAGCGGCTTCCATTCCACGCGGGTCTGCGTGATGCGGTCGGCCCTCTGCGGGTCCACCTGCACCGGCAGGCGCTCGCCCGGGTACAGGTAGGCCACGCCGTCCAGCTGCGTGCTGCCGTCGAGCCTGTTGCCGTCGTAGCGCGAGATCACGGCCGCGGGGGCGATGGCGATCCGGTCCTTGCTGCGGTTGACCAGCTCGGTCATGTAGGTGCGCTGGCGGATGGTGCTGAGCCCGGGAATCAGCGGCAGCAGTTCCAGCTGCGCCAGGTCGAAGCGCTCGCTGTCCTCGGCCAGCAGGTCCGCGGTGCTCATGCGCAGGCGCTCGTTGAAGCGCTCGGGCGCGCCCGTCACGCGCTGCACGCGGTCGGCCGCGATCACGGCCGTGCGCGTGCCGCCTTCGGCATCGCTCCATTGATGGTCCACGCGCCAGTCCCAGGCCGCCACGCCCGCATCGCCACCGAAGCGCTCCAGCCGCGCCTCGAGGGTGCTGCGCTCGCCGGGCCGGATCTCGGCGGCCTGCGCATAGGCGCGGCCGATGGCAATGGGCGCACCCGCCTCGTCGTAGGCCGTCACCAGCACGCGCACGTCGCTCAGCACGCGCCGCTCGCCGGGCGGATTGGCCACGCGGGCGACGAAGCGCAGGTCCCGGCCCTGCTGCACCAGCCGCACGCGTTCGAAGGGCAGCCGCGGCCCCTGCACCGCGCGCGAGGGCGCCGACAGCGGCGCCACCTTGAATTCCTGGCGCGTCACGTTGCGCTCGCCGGGCAGGTCCATCAAAAAGGGCAGCGATTCGCCGGGCAGCATCAGGCTCAGCGGCAGGCGTTCGGAGCGGCTGCCCAGCCGGTTCTCGCCGTCGAAGAAATGGGCCTCCACGCGCGGCGATTCCAGCACCTGGCCCGTTTCATTGCGGGCCAGCACGAAGAGCTTGGGCCGCGCCGAACTGCCGCTGCCCACCAGCACCTGGCGCGCATCGACCAGCTTCAGGCCTTCGGTGGGAATGCTGCGGTTGAAGACGGGCCGCGGCGCCGAAGCGGCCTGGGTGGCGGCCGGCGGGTTCCACAGGCGGCCCAGCAGGAGCAGCAGCACGCCCGCGGCCACCATCACGCTGATGACGATGGCCATGGTGCGCTGGCTCTGCGCGCGCCGCGCCGCTTCCTCGCGCGCCAGGCGCTCGGCCGCGGCATCCTTGACCTGCTCGAGCACCCGGTCCAGCCGTTCGGAGACCTGGTCCTCGACCACCGACACCGAGCCGCAGTGCGCGCACCGGTACTGGTTCAGGCCCGTGCGCTCCAGCACGCCGCTGCCGCACTCCCCGCATTTGAGGGTCTGGTGATTGATGCTCATGCCTGCATTGTGGCTTTCAGCTTTCGCTTGTCTTGTTCACGGCACGCGGCGCTTCGCCGCGCACCAGGTAGATGCCGCTGGCGATGATCAGCAGCGCGCCGCCCATGGTCCAGGCGTCGGGCGCGGCGCGCCAGATCAGCCAGTCCAGCAGCAGCGCCCAGGCCAGCGCGCTGTATTCGAAGGGCGCGATGGCGGCGGCCTGGCCGTGGCGAAAGGCCTCGGCGATGGCCATCTGGCCCATAAAGCCCGTGAGCGCCAGGCCCAGCAGCACGCCCGCATGGCCGGCCTGCACGGGCACCCAGTTCGGCGCCGCCAGCAGGCTGCCGCCCACGGCCATGCAGGCGGTGGTCCAGAAGACCAGGGCCGCGCTCGATTCGGTGCGGCTGATCAGCCGCCCCAGCACGTTCGACAGCGCATAGCACACGGCTGCCACCAGAATGGCCAGCGCGCCAGTTGAGAGGAAGGCGCCCTGTTCGGGCCGCAGCGCCACCACCACGCCCGCAAAGCCCAGGCCGATGGCCACCCAGTGGCGCGGCAGCACCGATTCGCCCAGCAGCGGCACGGCCATCAAGGTCATGAGCAGCGGCGCCACGAAGGCCAGGGTGTAGGCCTCGGCCAGGCCCAGGGTCTGCAGGCCGTAGACGAAGAGCACCAGCATGCCCATGTTGAGCGCGGCGCGCAGCAGGTGCAGGCGCCAGCGCAGGCGGCGGTTGAACACGCTCTTGGCCTCGCGCCGCCACCCGATGTACAGGCCGATCAGCGGCAGGGCCGTGAGGCCGCGCAGCGCCATCACCTGCAGCGGCGGGTAGTGGCCGGCCAGCACCTTGAGCAGCGCGTCCATGCCGGCGAAGAAGGCGCAGGCCAGCAGCATGGCGGCAATGCCGCGCAGGGTTCCGGTCAGGGGCATCGGCGTTCTCTCATGCCTGGGCCTGCGCCGCGAGGTGCCCGCGCGTGAAGGCTTCTTCGAAGATCGAATAGCCCGACCAGTCGGCATGCGCAAAGGCCAGCCGGCCGGCCCGCAACCGGCCCGGCCTGCCTTCTTCGGGCTGCGGCAGATGCGCGCGCAGGCCGGGCGTCGGGATCGCCATGGCATGGCCGTAGCGCGTGATGGCCATGCGCGTGATCTTTTCGGCCAGGTCCGGGTGCGGCACCGACAGCTCGGCCAGCATCTGGTCGCGCCAGTGCGTCCATGGCGCATCGAACAGCCGCTGGCGACCTTCGCGCGCGCTCGCGCCGTCCCATCGGCTGGGCCCCAGCGGGCGGTACCAGCTCAGCACCGTGGCCTGCGGGCTCGGGTCCAGCCGCTGGTGGCCCGCATCCACATAGCCCAGGCCCTGCGTGCCGAAGACCACGTTGTCCCAACTGGGCGCGGCGCCGGGGCGGTCCTGCAGCGGCGCGCGCAGATGGGCGTTGGCCACCAGCCAGGGCGCATAGCTGATGTGGCGCGCGGCGGCCTGCAGCCAGCCGGGCGCGCCTTCGACCACGCGCGCCGCAATGAAGGCCGGCAGCGCAACGATGCAGCGCCGGGCCTGCCAGCGCACGGTTTGCTGCGCGCGCGCGTCCCAGGCGTCGACCTGCACGCCATCGCGCAGCTCGGTGATGCGCGTGACCGCATGCGCGCTGCGCAGCCGATCGCCCAGCGGCGCGGCCAGGCGCGCGCTGAGCCAGCCATTGCCCTCGGGCCAGGTGAAGACCGCTTCGCGCTCGCCGTCCTCGTCCTGCGTGTCGCCCGGCGCATGAAAGCCGTGTCGGCTGGCGAAGTAGTGCAGTCCGGCCCAGGCCGACACATGCGCGATGCCCGCGCCGTAGTCGTCGCGGCAGCAGTAGTCCAGGTACCAGAGCAGTTGCGGGTCATCCAGGCCCTGCTGCGCCAGCCATTGCGCAAAGGGCCGGGCTTCGAGCGCGGCGAGTTCGGGCGTCCAGGGCGCGCGAAAAGCGGGAATGGCAAAGCGCTGCGCGCGCCGCAGGGCGGCCACCTGCCGGGCCAGCAGCCGGTACTGCGCCAGCGTGTCCTCGCCCACGCCGTGCACGGGCAGCAGGCCTTCCTGCCACTGGCCTTCGAAATACAGGCGCTCCTGCGGGCTGTGGCACAGGTGGCGCTCGTCGTACACCCAGCGCCCGGCCACGCGCTGGCGCAGGCCCAGTTCTTCCAGGAGGTCCTGCACTTCGTGCGCGTCGTCGCCGGGCACGGGCAGGTAGTGCGCACCCAGCGGGCAGGCCAGGCCACCCACGCTGCCGCCACGCGCGTTGCCGCCGGCGCCGTCCTCCAGCTCCAGCAGCGCAAAGTCCTCAATGCCCTGCAGGCGCAGCGCGCGCGCCGCTGCCAGGCCCGCAATGCCGCCGCCCGCGATCAGCACCTCGCACTGCTGCGTGCGCGCGGGTGCGGCGCTGCTGCGGCCTGCGCCATCGCGCCAGGCATGGCCGCGCGCCACATCGATGCCCGTGAAGCCGCCTTCGATGGCGGGTGCCGCCGCATCGCAGCCCGCCAGGGCCAGCGTGCCCGCTGCGCCGGCACCGAGGAAGGCGCGGCGCTTCAATGCTTGCCCCACTCGCGCTCGTAGGTGTTCACCAGCACCTGGTTGGAAAGGCGGTTCACCTGCGCGGGCACGCGCGCCATGTCCTTGGGGAAGTCGAACAGCAACGGCAGCGTGTCTGCCGTGAGAAAGCGCAGGCCCTCGGGCAGCTGGTCGGGCAGGCGCCAGGGCCGGCGGCTGGCGATGACGAAACCCCATTCGCCGAAGCTGGGCACATGCGCGTGGTAGGGCGTGGCCGTGAGGCCCACCGACTCCACCGTCTGCACCACGGTCCAGAAGCTCTGGCGCGCGATCAGCGGCGAAGTGGTCTGGATCACCGCATAGCCGCCGGCCGACAGGCGCCGGTCCAGCAGGGCGTAGAAGGACTCGGTGTAGAGCTTGCCGATGGCGAAGTTGGTCGGGTCCGGAAAGTCCACGACGATCACGTCATAAAACGCTTCTGTCTGCTTGTACAACCACTGGAAGGCGTCGGTGTTCACCACCTTCAATTTCGGCGAACTCAGCGAGCCACCGTTGAGCGCGGCCAGCTGCGCATCGTCCTTGAACAGCCGCGTCATGTTCGGATCCAGCTCCACCAGCGTGACCTGTTCCACCGAGGGGTGCTTGAGCACTTCGCGCACCACCATGCCGTCGCCGCCGCCCAGCACGGCCACGCGCTTGGGCGCGCCGTGCGCAGCCATCGCCGGATGCACCAGGGCCTCGTGGTAGCGGTACTCGTCGCGCTCGGCGAACTGCAGGTTGCCGTTGAGATACAGCCGATGGCCTGCGCTGCCGCGCGTGACCACGATGCGCTGGTAGGGCGAGGTGGCGCTGACCACGATGCGGTCCTGGTAGAAGCGGTCTTCGGCCAGCGAGGTGAGGGCGTCGGCGCCGATGAAGGCCGCCACCAGCGCGCCCACCGTGATGGCGCAGGCCAGCGCGTGCGCGCCCACATGGCGCAGCTCATGCCGGAACAGCCACAGCGCCCACACGCCCACGAAGGCGTTGAGCAGGCCGAAGAACAGGCCTGTGCGGATCATGCCCAGCTGCGGCACCAGAAGCAGCGGAAAGGCCACCGACACGGCCAGTGCGCCCAGGTAGTCGAAGGTCAGCACCTGCGAGACCAGGTCCTTGAGCCCGATGTCGCGCCGCAGGATGCGCATCACCAGCGGGATCTCCAGCCCCGCGAGCATGCCCACGATCATCACCAGCCCGTACAGCAGCAGCCTGAACGCGCCGGGCACATAGGCATGGGCAAGGAAGAGGATCGCCGGCAGCAGCCCGCCCACCAGCGCCACCAGCAGCTCCACGCGCAGGAAATGCGCGGGCAGTTGCCGGTCGAAGTAGCGCGACAGCCACGAGCCCACGCCCATGGCGAACAGGTAGGTGCCGATGATGGTGCTGAACTGCAGCACCGAATCGCCCAGCAAATACGAGCTGAGCGCCGCAGCGCTCAGCTCGTACACCAGCCCGCAGGCTGCGACCACGAAGACGCTGGTCAGCAGTACCAGCGCGGTGGGCGAGATGCGCGTTCGCGCTGTCTCGCTAGCCTCCATGAATGGCCGCAGCCACGATCAGGCTGATGCCCAGGCACATGGCCGCCACCACCACGCCCAGGGCCAGGTTCTGCTTCTCGACGATCTCGCGCCACATGTCCACCGGCGTGATCTTGTCGACGATGACGAAGCACAGCCAGAACACCAGCACGCCGATGAGCGCGAACAGGATGGAGCCGAGGAAGGCCGCGGGCCTGAGCCATTCAATTCCCAGCATGAGAACCTCCAGGGGGTGAGTAGGGATGGTGAAAAAGACGAGTCGTGCTCATTTGTGGCTTCCGCCGCTGCTGTAGCCGCCGTAGGAGCCGCCCGAGCTGCGGTAGCTGCCACCGCTGCCCGAGCCGGAACAGGTGCTCAGCAGCGACAGCATGATCAGGATCAGCACCACGATGACGATGATGGTGCCGATGCTCAGCGAGGGCGCGGCAGTGAAGGGCTTGACCTCGTCGCGCCTGAAGCGCGCGGCCTGCGCCTGCATGCCGAAGGCCTGCGCCACGGCCGCACTGTCCAGCCGGTCGCCGCTGGACCAGGTCAGCTCCTGGGGCGTGCTTTCGGAGGACAGCAGCGCCTTGCCCAGTCCGAAATCGCGGTTGAAGCTTTTCTGCCCGCGCGCCACCTGCCAGTAGAACTCGCCGGCCACGTAGGTGGTCTCGGCGTTGTACGCGTAGAGCTTGTGGTAGGTCTTGCCCAGGTAGGTGGCGCTGTTGGCATTGCCCGCCATCTTGGGCGCGCCGGTGGTGGGCGCCACCAGGCTCCAGCCGTCGCTGGCGTCCACCAGAAAGCAGAAACCTTTCTTGCGGTTGAACAGCAGGTACTCGCTCCAGCCGAACTGCTCGTCGTCGCCCGGCTCCTGGCCCACGCGATGCTGGAAGCCCACCACCTGCCAGGCGCTGCCGTTGAACTGGCCCTTGCTGCCCAGCGGGATCAGCGGGCGCACGGGCTCGTCCTGCGTGGCGAATTTCAGCTCGGCACCCAGGCCCGCGCTCAGGTCGATGATGCTGCGGCACTGGCCACAGGTCACGCTCTTGCTGCTCTCCAGGTCCACATGCACCGGCGCGCCGCAGTTCGGGCAGCTGAAGTTGCGCCCGCCTTTTTCTTCCTTGTCGCTGGCATCGCGCAGGCCCGAAAGCTGCAGGTCCGCCAGTTGCACGGAGCGGCCCAGCGAGGCCGTGGGCGGGGCGCTGCCGTAGTCCAGGCTCAGCACCAGGCCTTCGTCGTTGCGCAGCTCCACCATGCGCAAGCGCTCGCCCAGCCCGGGCAGGTGCGACAGCTCGCCCTGCGCCGCGTGCAGCCAGACTTCCTGGTTCGAGCTGACGGTGAAGGGGCGCCCGTCGATGGCGGTGGTCATGCCCACGCGCAGGTCGTCGGCCTCGGGCGGCGTGCGCTGCAGGGCGTAGGGCAGCGAGAAAACGAAGGCGCCGTTGTCCTCGCTCAGCGTGCCGATGCGGTCCTCGGGCGTCTCGCCCTGGCCGGCGCCGTCGAGCTGCGCCACCCACTCGGTCCAGCGGCCTTCGGCGTACGCGTATTGCAGCCGGCCTACCAGCGTGAAGTGCCGGCCCTGGATGCGGCCGGCGGCAAAGAGCTGCAGCGGGCTGAAGTCATCGAACAGCTCCGCCATCTTGCCGATGCGCGAGAGCTGCTCGCCCTCGCGCACCACGGTGCTCTGGCAATAGGGGCAGACGGCGTGCGTGGACTGGGCGGAGCGGAACTCCACCGGCGCGCCGCAGCCAGGGCAGGGCGCGCGGTAGTGGCGCTGGCTTTCGCCAGGATTGCCGGGGCCGCCGGGCTCAGCCAAGGCAGGCCTTTTCGCGCTGCTGCGGCCGCAGGCTCAGGCCCGCCGAAGCGCCGCCCTCATCGGCGCATCGCGCAAGAAAAGTCATGGATGTGCCGTTCAGACCAGCTTCTTGAGCAGCTCGGCCTTCTTCGCGTCGAACTCTTCCTGGGTCAGGATGCCCTTGCCCTTGAGCTCACCGAGCTTTTCCAGCGTGGCGATCACCTCGTCGGCGCTCACCGCGGCCGGCGGCGCCGTGGCCGCCACGGCGGCCTGGGCGGCGGCGTTGGGGTTCAGGCCCTGCGCCAGGTTCTGGGCCAGCACCTGGCCCAGCGCCACGCCCGCGCCCAGGCCCATGGCGTCGCCGGCAATGCCGCTGCCACTGCCCGAGGCTTCGGCGAACTTGGGGATCGCCTGCGCCGTCTGGTACTGCATGAACTTGCCCATGTCGTTGCCGACCATGCCCATGCCGATCTTCTGGTCGAGGATCTTCTGCAGCTCTTCGGGCAGCGAGACGTTCTGCACCGTGATGGTCTCGAGCTTGATGCCGATCTTGGCGAACTCGGGCGCCAGCTGGTTCGACAGCGCCTGCGCGAACTGGATCTGGTTGGCCGCCAGGTCCAGGAAAGGCACGCCGCTGGCGGCGATGGCGTTGCTGATGTTCTGCAGCACCAGCCCGCGCAGCTGGCCGTCGAGGTCGGCCACGCCGTAGCTCTCGCGCGTGCCCGAGATCTCGGTGTGAAAGAGCTTTGGATCGGCGATGCGGAAGGCGTAGTTGCCGAACGCGCGCAGGCGCACGGCGCCGAAGTCCTTGTCGCGGATGGTGAGGGGCTGCGGCGTGCCCCACTTCTGGTCGACCTGCTGGCGCGTGCTGAAGAAGTAGACGTCGCTCTTGAACGGGGACTCGAAAAGCTTGTCCCAGTTCTTCAGGTAGGTCAGGACGGGCAGCGTCTGCGTCGTCAGCTTGTACATGCCCGGGCCGAAGACGTCGGCCACCTGGCCTTCGTTGACGAACACGGCCATCTGCGACTCGCGCACCGTGAGCGAGGCGCCGTTCTGGATTTCCATTTCCTGCATCGGGAAACGCCAGGCGAGGGTGCCATCGCCGCTTTCAGTCCATTGAATGATGTCAATGAACTGTTTCTTGATGAAGTCCATCAATGCCATGCGCTGCTCCTCGTGCGGGGTGAACGGTCGGCCCCGGATGTTGCCACAAGGGCAGCGCCGGCCGGACTGCCCAAAAGTTGGCATCCGGCATGGCCGATTGCACTATGTGCATGAGCGCGAAGCTCGGACAAACGTGGGCGCAGATAGGCGCGCTCCTACAATCGGCGCCCCTTAGAACAAGCAATCGTCGCCTTCGCGACTCCCGGAGCAGCCCTGATGTCCGACTCGACCGCCACGCCTCAAGCCTCGCCCGAAGACAAACGCGCCCTGCTGCGCCGGGCTGCGCTGGACTACCACGCCCTGCCCACGCCCGGCAAGGTGGCCATCTCGGCCACCAAGCAGATGACCAACCAGCGCGATCTGTCGCTGGCCTATTCGCCCGGCGTCGCGGCGCCCTGCGAAGAGATCGTCAAGGACCCGGCCAACGCCTTCAAGTACACCTCGCGCGGCAACCTGGTGGCGGTCATTTCCAACGGCACCGCCGTGCTGGGCCTGGGCGACATCGGCCCGCTGGCTTCCAAGCCCGTGATGGAAGGCAAGGGCGTCCTGTTCAAGAAGTTCGCCGGCGTGGACGTGTTCGACATCGAGATCGACGAGAAGGACCCGCAGAAGCTGGTGGAAGTCATCGCTGCGCTCGAGCCCACCTTCGGCGCCATCAACCTCGAGGACATCAAGGCGCCCGATTGCTTCTACGTCGAGCGCGAGCTGCGCAAGCGCATGAAGATTCCGGTCTTCCATGACGACCAGCACGGCACGGCCATCACGGTCGCGGCTGCCATGCTCAACGGCCTGAAGGTGGCGGGCAAGGACATCGGCCAGGTCAAGCTGGTCGCCTCGGGCGCGGGTGCGGCGGCGCTGGCCTGCCTGAACCTGCTGCTCAAGGTCGGCCTCAAGCGCGAGAACGTGTTCGTGACCGACCTGGCGGGCGTGGTCTACGAAGGCCGCACCGAACTGATGGACGAGGACAAGGCCCTGTTCGCGCGCAAGACCGAAGCACGCACCCTGGGTGAGGTCATGGAGGGCGCGGACGTGTTCCTGGGCCTGTCGGCGGCCAACGTGCTCAAGCCAGAGATGGTGGCCAGGATGGCCGCGCGTCCGGTGATCTTCGCGCTGGCCAACCCGAACCCGGAAATCATGCCCGAGGTGGCGCACGGCGTGCGCGACGACGTGATCATGGCCACGGGCCGCACCGACTACCCGAACCAGGTCAACAACGTCCTGTGCTTCCCGTACATCTTCCGCGGCGCACTGGACTGCGGCGCCACCACCATCACCGACGAGATGGAAATCGCCGCGGTGCATGCGATTGCCGAGCTGGCCCAGGCCGAGCAGAGCGAGCGCGTGGCTGCCGCCTATGTGGGCGAGAAGCTGAGCTTCGGTCCGGAATACCTGATTCCCAAGCCTTTCGACCCGCGGCTGATGATGAAGATCGCGCCCGCCGTCGCCAAGGCGGCCGAGGAATGCGGCGTGGCCGCGCGCCCCATCCAGGACCTGGACGCCTACCGCGACAAGCTGCAGACCTTCGTCTATGCCTCGGGCACGACGATGAAGCCCATCTTCGATGCGGCCAAGCGCGCCACCAAGAAGCGCGTGGCTTACGCGGAGGGCGAGGAAGAGCGCGTGCTGCGTGCCTGCCAGATCGTGGTGGACGAAGGCATCGCGCGGCCCACGCTGATCGGCCGCCCGGCCGTCATCGCCCAGCGCATCCAGAAGTTCGGCCTGCGCCTGCGCGAGGAGCTGGACTATGACGTCGTCAACACCGACTTCGACCATCGCTACCGCGACTTCTGGCAGACCTACCACCGCATGACCGAGCGCAAGGGCATCACGGTGCAGGTCGCCAAGATCGAGATGCGCCGGCGCCTGACGCTGATCGGCGCCATGCTGCTGCACAAGGGCGAGGTCGATGGTCTGATCTGCGGCACCTGGGGCACCACGCAGACCCACCTGCACTACCTGGACCAGGTGATCGGCAAGCGCCCCGGCGGCTGCGACAGCACGCCGCAGGACGTGCCCGTGTACGCCTGCATGAACGGGCTGATGCTGCCCGAGCGCCAGATCTTCCTGGTCGACACCCACGTCAACTACGACCCGAGTGCCGAGGAACTGGCCGAGATCACGACCATGGCGGCCGAGGAAATGATGCGCTTCGGCCTCAAGCCCAAGGCCGCGCTGCTGAGCCATTCCAACTTCGGCACCAGCAACCACCCCAGCGCCGTGAAGATGCGCCAGACCCTGGACCTGCTGCGCGTGCAGGCGCCCTGGCTGGAAGTGGACGGCGAAATGCACGGCGACGTGGCCCTGGATGGCAAGCAGCGCATGGCCATCATGCCGCACAGCGCGCTGGCCGGCGACGCCAACCTGCTGGTGTTCCCGAACATCGACTCGGCCAACATCGCCTACAACCTGCTGAAGACGGCGGCTGGCGGCAACATCGCCATCGGCCCCGTGCTGCTGGGGGCGGCCAAGCCGGTCCACATCCTCACGGCCAGCGCCACCGTGCGCCGCATCGTGAACATGACGGCCCTCACCGTGGCCGACGCAAACGCCGATCGTTGAAGGGCAAAAAGGGGAGTGTGCGCTCACGTGAGGGCGCACGCTTCCCTGGGTTACTCTGCTTAACAATTGAGCAGGTGCTTGCTATTTGCGCAGCTCTGATGCACACTGGCGGGCTTGAATTTGCGGGTAAACCCGCATCTCTGGCCTTCGCCAAATCGCGCTCATAGTTCTCGATGCCTTTCATGGCAGCAGCCGTTTCCCTTTTCACCTCCGCTTCCCGATTCGCCCTTGTGGGTGCTTGTGCGGCGGCCTTGTGGGGCGGTGGCAATGCCAGCTGGGCGCGGGACATGCGCGAGGCCCGGCCGCTCGAAGGAGCGGACCGTGTGGAAAGTGTCATTGCACTGCGCGAGCTGCCGGTGCAAGGGCGGCGAACCTACCAAGCCATCCTGGACGGCGGTCCCTTCCGCTACGACAAGGACGGCACGGTGTTCGGCAACCGGGAACGCCTGCTGCCGCGTGAGCGGCGCGGCCACTACCGCGAGTACACGGTCGATACCCCTGGCGCACGCAACCGTGGTGCCCGGCGCATTGT
This sequence comes from Xenophilus arseniciresistens, assembly GCF_028023875.1. Taxonomy (GTDB): domain Bacteria; phylum Pseudomonadota; class Gammaproteobacteria; order Burkholderiales; family Burkholderiaceae_C; genus Xenophilus; species Xenophilus arseniciresistens. Next base: position 14,381 of record NZ_JAQIPB010000015.1, on the reverse strand, counting down.
GTGCGGTGGTCCGCCCCGCACGCCTGACGCCTGTTGGTACACCGCGGACCACTACGCCAGCTTCAGGAAGATCATGCCGTGATGAGCTGCGATCGCGACGTGAGCAACGATGCACCCCTGCGCTTGGGAGAAGCCTTGACCACCATGGAAACAACACCGGAGACGAACCAGTCCCTCAAGGGCGTTCGCCCCAACATCGTCCAGTCGATCCGCGCCTTCCGCGTGCACGATTTGCAGGAAGCCGCGCATGCCGCCGGCCACCATTTCCTGTACGCCAATCTGGCCACCGCGCAGAGCAAGCAGGACGTGCTGGACCTGATCGCCCAGCAGTTCACCTTTCCGGCCCACTTCGGCAAGAACTTCGACGCGCTGTACGACTGCATGACCGATCCCTTGCACAAATCGGGCCCGCAGCCCGGTTTTGTGGTGGTGCTCGAACAGATCCCCGCGCATGCCAAGTTCGACAAGGAAGCGCGCGAGCAGCTGCTCGACATCTTCCGCGACGCCGCCGACTACTGGGGTGATCGCAAGGTGCCCTTCCGCTGTTTCTATTCTTTTCTGTAGCCCGTTCTGCAACCGCTGGCCAAGCAGAACGGGCGAACCCGGCCCCCACCGCGAGCGAAGGCTCCGCGGCTTTGACGACCAACACCGCCGTCAACGGCATCGAGCTGACACAACAGAACAGCGCGGCCGCCGACGAGGCGGAGAAGATGCCGACGGACAAGATCGTCGATGTGTCGCCGCTGGCGCTGCGCATGAGCAGCCCCTTCAACAGCAGCTATTGGCTGTCGGCGGCATAAAGAGCAGGCATCCCCCAGGCCGCTTCGCGGCTCCCCCTCTGCTTCGCGAGGGGGGAGCACTCGACGGTCCGGCAAAGCCGGTCCCGTGAGTGCCCTGGGGGCTTCGCTTCGCTCGCCAGCCCGCGCTTTGCGCGGGCTTTTTCTTTGGGCGGTCTGGCCGCTGCTGCTCAGCGCAGCGGACCCACGGCCTGGGCCAGGGCCACGTATTCGGCCACCGGCACTTCTTCGGCGCGGCGCTGGGTGTCGAAGCGGCCGCCAAAGCCGTGCTCATCGAGCCAGCGGCCCAGGGTATGCCGCAGCAGCTTGCGCCGCTGGCTGAAGGCCAGCTGGACCAGCGCTTCCAGGCGCGCCGCATCCACCTGCGGCGGCTCGGCCAGCGGCAGCATGCGCACCACGGCGCTGTCCACGCGCGGCGGCGGGTCGAAGCTTTCGGGCGGCACGAACAGGATGTTCTCCATCTCGTAGCGCCACTGCAGCATGACAGACAGGCGGCTGTAGTCCGAGGTGGCGGGGCGCGCCACCATCCGGTCGATCACTTCCTTTTGCAGCATGAAGTGCTGGTCGCGCACGCGCGGGGCATAGCGCAGCAGATGGAAGAGGATCGGCGTGGAGATGTTGTAGGGCAGGTTGCCCACCACGCGCAGACCGCCTTGCCGGCCCGCGCCCACCAGCCGGTCGGCCAGGGCGTCGAAGTCCACGGCCAGCACGTCGCTTTCGGTCACGTCCAGCTGCGGATGCTGGCGCAGGCGCACCGCCAGGTCGCGGTCCAGCTCGATGACGCTCAGGCGCCCCAGCCGCTCCACCAGGGGCTGCGTCAGCGCCGCCAGGCCGGGCCCGATCTCGACCATGGGCTCGCCCGCCTGCGGCGCGATGGCGCGCACGATGGCGTCGATGATGGCCGTGTCGGACAGGAAATGCTGCCCAAAGCGCTTGCGCGCGATGTGCTTCATGTCAGGAGTTCGGCGGCTCGCGCATCTCGACGTAGGCGCGGTGCCGCACTTCCTGGGCCCAGGCTTCGTAGGCCTGGTCCATCTTGCGGTCGCGCAGGGCGTTGCGTGCGGCCTGGCGCAGTTCGCGCGGGTCCACCTTCGCATCGCGGCGGCCCTGCACCTGGATCAGGTGCACGCCAAAGCGCGAGACCACGGGCTCGCTGATCTGGCCCGGTTGCAGCTGGTTCATGGCCTGCTCGAACTCGGGCACGAAGCTGCCGGGCGAGGTCCAGCCCAGCTCGCCGCCGTTGCGGGCGCTGCCGGTGTCCTGCGAATGCTCGCGGGCCAGTGCCGCAAAGTCGGCGCTGCCGCCCTGGACGCTGCGCTTGTAGCCCTGCAGCCGCGCCACGATCTGCTCGGCGCTCTGCTTGTCGTCGGGGCGGATCAGGATGTGCCGGACCTGGGTCTGCGTGATGGTGTCGGCCGCGGCGCTGGCGCGCTCGCGGGCCAGCAGCTTGAGCACATGAAAGCCTGCGCCCGAGCGCAGCGGGCCCGTGACCTCGCCCACCTTGAGGTTGCGCGTGGATTCCACGAAGAGCGAGGGGTAGCGGTCGGCCGAGCGCAGGCCCAGCGCGCCGCCAGCGCTGCGGGCCTCCGGCGCGCGCGAGAACTCGCCGGCCAGCTTGGCGAAGTCTTCGCCACCGCGCGCGCGCGCCGCGATCTCCTGCGCCTGCTTCTGCAGCGCAGCCACCTGGGATTCGCCCGCGTTGTCGGGCACCGGCAGCAGCACCTGCGCGATGTTCAGGCGTTCGGAAGAGGCGCCCGGTGCCTCGCCGCGCTGCTCGGCGATGAACTCGTCGATCTCGCGCTCGCTCACGCGCACGCGCGATTCCAGCTCGCGCTCGCGCAGCCTGGTGAGCAGCAACTGGTCGCGGATGTTGTTGCGGAACTCCTCGCGCGACAGGCCTGCTTCGCTCAGCCGGGCGTAGAGCTGCGTCAGCGTGAGCTCGTTCTGGCGTGCCACGGTCTGCTCGCCCTGCTCGATGGCGGCGGCGTCCACGCGCACGCCCTGTTCCTTGGCCAGCTGCAGCTGGGCGCGTTCGCTGATCAGCTGCTCCAGCACTTCGCGCAGCAGCACGTTGCGCGGCATGTTGGCCACCTGCGGGCCGCCCTCTTCCAGCACGCGCTGCGCGCGGCGCTGCACCTGCGTGTTGGTGATGGGCTCGGAGTTCACCAGCGCCACGATGTATTCAGCGGCCCGCTGCACGGGCGCGGCGGCGCGCGCGGCAGGCGGCGGCACGGCCACCGACGGGCCGGCGCGCATGATGTCGGTGATGCCGGCGCGCGCCGGCGCGGCGGTGCGCGGCGCCGACGACTGGGCGTGCGACGCTGCGGCCGTCAGGGCCAGCAGAGCCAGCGAGAGGGTGGTGCGCAGGGCGTTCATGACGGGACCTTTCTCTGTGCGATGCGGTGCGGCGTGCGTGGGAGCGCGCCGCGCTAGTCGTAGTTGCTGAACCGGCTGGGCGCCAACTGCGGCAGGCGCAGCGGCTGGTAGCGCGGCACGTTCAGCTGCAGGGTTTGCATGGGGCTGGCACCGATGCTGGTGAAGCCAAGGAATTCGATCTGGAACATGATGCGCTTGGTGGAGGTGGCCACCCCGGTGCTGACCTTCTCGAAGACCACGCGGCCGATGTAGCAGCAGCCGTCGTATTCCACGCCGACCACGGCGTCGGTCATCAGCTTGTCGCGCAGGCTGTAGTTCAGGCGGCCCAGCGCATACCAGCGCCCGCCGCCCTGGCCGCGGCCGGGGCCCAGGTCCTTGCCCTTGTCGCCCCACAGGTCGTTCAGCGGCCATTGCCAGCCCAGGTCGATGGACTCGTTGCCCACGCCGTTGGTGGAGATGCGGTCGGCCTGGTAGCGGTACGACGCCGACAGCGTGCGGTAAGGGCCGGGCGTGTAGCGGGCCGTCACGGTGCTGCGGTTGGAGCGCCTGTCGTCGGGGTTGTACTGGACCGTGGTGTCCACGCTCCACTTGGGGCTGATGTTGACCTGCGCGCCCAGCAGCAGGTCGCTGGCGCGATCGGTCACGGCCACAGTGTTGGGCAGCGTGATGCGCTGGTCGGCGAAGCGGCGGCGCTGGGCGATGCCCACGCGCGCGCGCTCGGCGCCGGTTTCGGCATCCAGGAAGCGCGAGCTCAGGCCCACGGTCAGCGAATGGGTGGACGAGACGCGGTCGGAGCCCGAGAACTCGTTCTCGGTGAACAGCGTGGCGAAGCTGAAGTCGTTGGCCGCCGTGTCATACACGGGCAGGCGGTTCTGCGCGCGGTAGGGCGTGTAGACGTACATCGCGCGCGGCTCCAGCGTCTGCCTGTAGGCCTTGCCGAACAGCGAGGTGTCGCGCTCGAAGGTCATGCCGCTGTCCACGCTGAAGGTGGGCACGGTGCTGGTGGCCGAGCTGCGCCCGTCGGCCAGCGGCGACGAGAAGGAGTAGCTGGCCGTGTGCAGCTGCACCTTGGGCGTGACGTACGCGCCGGGCCACAGGAACGGCCGGCTCAGCTGCAGCTTGGCCACGGCGCGGTCGGCATTGGGCTGGCCCTGCTCCGCGGTGTTGGCGCGAAAGCGCGTGAAGTCCGTGTTGAGCGAGAAGTCGAAGCCGCGCCAGTCGTAGCGCGTGTAGTCGGCCGTCAGCTGCGGCAGCCGGTCGTAGGGCGGCAGGATGCGCAGGTCTTCGTTTTGCAGTGTCTGGTACTTCAGCGCCCGCACGCGGCCGCTCCAGTCGCCCTTGCTCCAGTTCAGCGAGGCGTCGTTGGGCAGCAGCCGCGTCACGCGGGTGGGCGTGCGGTCGAAGTCGCGCCAGTAGTCGTCGTCGCTCACGCGGTTGATCTGCAGATCCGCGCTGAGCGAATCCAGGCCCAGGTCGCGGGCGTTGAAGCTGTGGTGGTGCTTGGTCCACAGGCCCCAGCGGCCGCGGCTGTGGCGCGAGCTCTCGGCCGCCAGCTGCGCGGCACGGGCGTAGTCGCCGTTCCCCAGCGCCAGGGAGATGGCCTCGTCGCGCCGGTTGCTGGGCAGCGAATCGCTGGGCATGTAGTCCAGCCGCACTTCGCCGTTGTAGGCGGGCTCGAGGTAGCGGAATTCGCCCGACACATTGACGCCGCGCTTGGCCATCACCGTGGTGGTCAGCGTGGCGTCGCGGTTGGGCGCGATGTTCCAGTAGTAGGGCAGCGCCAGCTCCAGCCCGTTGAGGCTGTCGATGCCCATGGTGGGCGGCAGCAGGCCGGACTTGCGCTCGTTGTTGAGCGGGAAGCTCACGCGCGGGATGGGCGGCGTGGGCACGCCGAACACATGCAGCTGCACGTTCTCGGCCACACCCACGTTCTCTTCGCTGTCGGTGCGCAGCGATTCGGCCGACAGGAACCAGGCCGGCGTGTAGCTCTCGGTGTCGTCGCGCCGGCAGGTGGTGTAGGTGGCGCGGCGGGCCACGGCGCGGTCGGCGTCGATGAAATCCACCCGCTCGGCCTTGCCGTGCGCGCCCGTGGCCAGCAGCTGGTAGCGGACGTCGTTGAAGAAGCCCTCGAAGCGCTCCACCTTCAGTTGCAGCGCCGGGCCTTCGTACACGTTGCCGGCGCGGTTCACGCGCACGTTGCCCGTGGCCTTGGCCAGGTCGTCGGGCTGGTAGTACTCGAGCCGGTCGGCCCGGATCACCGTGTCTGCGCGGCGCAGCTCGGCATTGCCCTCGACGATGGTCTCCAGGTTCGGGCGGCCCGAAATGCGGTCGCCTTCCACGATGCTGGGGCGGCCGCCGCGCTGGTCGGCCGGAATGGCCTCCAGCAGCATGGGCGTGCGCTGGAGCTTCAGGGGCGTTTCGGCTTCCCAGGCCGACTGGGCCCAGGCGGCCTGCGCTTGCAGCAGCGCCATCGACAGCAGGGCCAGCGGCACTGGCGGCAGCCACCAGGGCCGGTTGGCACGGGTCAGTTCGGGCATCGAGGAGCTTGCGGCGTACAACGCAATAGAGGAGCGACGGGTCGCGTCAGAGGGCCTGACGACGCCGGCGGCGCCGGCGCGGGGCCCCTGTCGCGCGGGGCAGCGCAGGGCGGATTTGTAGAATTCGGATTATCCATGACCGCTTTCCCGCCCCCGGCCGCCGGCCTTTCTTCCCCGTCCGTGGCCTGGTCCGATCCGGCGCGTGAACAGGCTTTCCACCGCTGGCTTGGCACCATCGCCGCCGCGCAGCAACTTCGCCCCCAGACGCTGCGCCTGGCCTCTGCCGACGCGAGCTTCAGGCGCTACCTGCGCATCGACACCGAGACCGACGGGCTGGCCCGCATCATCATGGATGCACCGCCCGACAAGGAAGACAGCCGTCCCTTCGTGCAGGTGGCCGGCCTGCTGCAGGGCGCTGGCGTGCGCGCCCCGCAGGTGCTCGATTGGCAGGAGGCCGAGGGCTTCATGCTGCTCGACGACCTCGGCGCGCGGACCATGCTCGAAGGCATCGCGCCCGACGATGCCGCCGCCAACCTGCCGCGCTACCGCCAGGCCATCGACACGCTGGTGCGCTGGCAGCTGGCCTCGCGCCCCGGCGTGCTGCCCGCCTACGACGCCGCGCTGCTGCGGCGCGAGCTGCAGCTCTTTCCCGACTGGTACCTGGGCCGGCACCGCGGCGTGCAGCTCAGCGATGCGCAGCGCGCGGTGCTCGACCAGGCCTTCGACCTGATCGTCGAGAACAACCTGTCTTCGGCCCCGGTCTTCGTGCACCGCGACTTCATGCCGCGCAACCTCATGTTGACCGACGACGCGACGCTTGGCGTGCTCGACTTCCAGGACGCGGTCTACGGCCCCATCACCTACGACATCGCCTGCCTCATGCGCGATGCCTTCCTGAGCTGGGACGAGTCCTTCGTCATCGACGTCACGGTGCGCTACTGGCAGGCGGCCCGCAAGGCCGGCCTGCCCGTGCACGAGGACTTCGGCGACTTCTACCGCGCCGTGGAATGGATGGGCCTGCAGCGGCACCTGAAGGTGGCCGGCATCTTCGCGCGCCTGACCTTGCGCGACGGCAAGCCCAAGTACCTGGCCGACACGCCGCGCTTCATCGCCTACATCCGCGCCACGGCCGGCCGCTACCGCGAGCTGGCGCCGCTGCTGCGCCTGATCGACGAGATCGAAGGCACGACGCCGCAAGTCGGCTTCGCCTACGGCAGAGTCTGATCGCGCCATGCCCCGCATCCATTGCGCCGAGCCGCTGGCCTCGGGCCAATCGCTGGCCCTGCCTGCGGGCGCCGCGCGCCATGTGCAGGTGCTGCGCCTGCAGCCCGGCGACGCGCTGACCCTGTTCGACGGCCGCGGCGGCGAATACGCCGCCACGGTGCAGCGCATGGGCCGCAGCGATGTTCACGTTCAGATCGGCGCGCACGACCCGGTGGAGCGCGAGGCCGCCGTGGCCGTGCACCTGGCCATCGGCATGCCGGCCAACGAGCGCATGGACTGGCTGGTGGAAAAGGCCGTGGAGATGGGCGTGGCCAGCATCCAGCCGCTGGTCACGGCCCATGGCGTGCTGCGCCTGGCCGGAGAGCGGGCCCAGAAGAAGCAGGCCCATTGGCAGGCCGTGGCCGTGGCCGCCTGCGAGCAGTGCGGGCGCAACCGCGTGCCCGAGCTGCACCCCGTGCAGCCGCTGGCCGGCTGGCTCGAAAGCCTGGGCGCAGAGGCCGCCTCCCAGCGCCTGCTGCTGGCCTTCGCGCCCGATGCGCAGGGCCTGGCGCAGCGGCGCCAGGGCGCGGCCTTCACGGTGCTCGGCGGGCCCGAGGGCGGCCTCAATGCGCAGGAAGAGGCGGCGGCGCGTGCGCGCGGTTTTGTGCCCGTCACGCTGGGCCCGCGCGTGCTGCGCGCGGAGACGGCGCAGCTCGTGGCGCTGGCGAGCCTGACGCTCGCCTGAACCTCAGCCTTTCGCCGCTTCCAGCAGATCGCGCGTGCGCAGCGCCTCGCGGCGCGCGGCCTGGGCGAAGTCGTCGGCTGACGAGGCGTAGAGGATCGCGCGCGAGGAGTTCACGGCGATGGGTGCACCGGCGCGCCAGCCCGCGCGCACCGTGGCCACGGCATCGCCGCCCTGCGCGCCCACGCCGGGGATCAGCAGCGGCACCGTGGGCGCCAGCGCGCGCACGCGTTCGATCTCGTGCGGGTAGGTCGCGCCCACCACCAGGCCCAGCTGGCCGTTGAGGTTCCACGGGCCCTGCGCCAGGCCGGCCACATGTTCGTACAGCAGAGGCTCGCCGGGCACGCTGGCCAGCCGCTGGCCCTGCAGGTCGCTGCCGCCGGGGTTGCTGGTGCGGCACAGCAGGAAGGCCCCCTTGCCTTCGTACTTGAGGTAGGGCGCCACCGAATCGAAACCCATGAAGGGTGAGAGCGTGACGGCGTCGGCGTTGTAGCGCTCGAAGGCCTCCAGCGCGTACTGCTCGGCCGTGGAGCCGATGTCGCCGCGCTTGGCGTCGAGGATCACGGGCACCTGCGGCGTGTTGGCGTGGATGTGGGCAATGAGCTTTTCGAGCTGGTCTTCGGCGCGGTGGGCGGCGAAGTAGGCGATCTGCGGCTTGAAGGCGATGGCGCAATCGGCCGTGGCATCGACGATGCGCGCGCAGAAATCGTAGATGCGGCTGGCGTCGCCCTTGAGTGCGGCCGGAAAGCGCGTGGGCTCCGGATCGAGCCCCACGCACAACATCGAGTTGTTGCGCTGCTGCGCGGCCAGGAGCTGATCGATGAAATTCATGGGCGGCGATTTTAGGTGCCGCCTTTGCCGCAGGGTGCCCGCCGCGCGGGCAGTCGCGCCCGCGACGCCCGCGCGGGCCCTGCGCAAGCCTCGCACTGCGCCAGCCTTGCTACGCTGGCCTGCATCATGACGATGAACATCTCCGAGCTGGCGCAGCGCAGCGGCGTGTCGGTGCATCGGCTGCGGCGCTACGAGGCGGCCGGTCTGATCCAGGCCGGCCGCAGCGCCGGCGGCTACCGGCGCTTCGACGAGCGCGTGCTGCGCGAAGTCACCTTCATTGCCATGGGCCGCGCGCTCGACGTGCCGCTGCCCGTGCTGGCGCAGCTGCTGCCGCGCTACCGCGCGGGCACCTTGGGGCTCGATGAGTTGATGGCCCAGCTGCGTGCGCGCGTGGCCGAGGTGGACGCGGTGATCGCGGCCCAGCGCGCGCTGCGGCGCCGGCTGGTCGATCACATCGCCTGGTGCGAGCGCCGCAAGGCCCGTGCGCAAAGCAAAGCGCCGGCTTCCCCTTTTCCCACCCGCAAAGCCAGGGAACGCCAACCATGAATACCGCCACCACCACTTCACCCGAGCAGGTGCGCCGCGCCGTGCTGGCCATGCCCATGGCCCAGACGCTGGGCCTGCGCTTCACGCGGCTGGAAGCCGGCCTGGCCGAACTGGAAATGCCGGTGCTGCCGGCCTTCTGCTTCAGGCCGGGCCAGTTGCAGGCCACGGCCGTGTTCGCGGCGGCCGACTTCGCCGCGGTCTCGGCCGCCGCCACGCTGCTGCCGCAGGGATGGATCAACGCCACCATCGACGGCACGCTCAAACTGCTGGCGCCGGCCACCGGCAGCCACTTGCGCGCCGTGGGCCGGGTGGTCGATGCAGGGCGGCTGCTCACGGTCTGCGCGGCCGAGGTGTATGCCGTGGATCCGGAGGGTCAGCAGACCCTGTGCGCCACCCTGCTGGGCACGGCGCGCAACATCGATGCGGCGCGCCGCAGCGCTTGAGCTTGTGAATCAGCCGTTCTGAAGAGTCTCAGCCGCCAGGCACAGGTCGGCCCAGGCGCGGGCCTTGTCGGCGCTGTTGCGCAGCAGGTAGGCCGGCGGGTAGCTGGCGACCACGGCGCAGCCGGCGCCGGCCAGGCTGCCGGCATGCGCGCTGCCGCGCAGGCGGCCCAGCGGGGCCTGCACGCCGGTCAGGCGCTGGGCCGACAGCATGCCCAGCGCCAGCACCAGGCGCGGCGCCAGCGGGGCCGCGGCGGCTTCGAAGGCGGTGTCGAAATCGGCCGCGCCTTCGGGATGCGGCTGGCCCGGCGACGCGCGCCACAGCCGCACCGCATGCACGGGCACCGTGCCCGCGTGCAGGCCCAGCGCGCGCAGCATCTGGTCGAGCAGGCGGCCGGCCTCGCCGGCCAGCAGGGCTTCGTGGCGGCCACCTGCGTCGGGCGGCATGTCCACCACCACGAGCCAGCCGCCGGTGGCGCTCTGGCCGTCCGCGGCATACAGGCGCTCGGGCAGGGTGATGCCCAGCGCGCTGGCGGGGGCGGCCTGCGGGGCCGGTGCAGCGACGGGCGCGGGTGCGGGGCCGCGGCGCGGCGGGGCGCTGTCGGGCGTGGCCGTCTCGGGCGCTGGCTGCGGCGCAGCGTCCTCGGCGGCCGGTGCCGGCGCGCGTGCGGGAGCGGGCGCCTCGGCCTCGGCCTGCGGCAGCCAGACCTTGATGCCCATCTCTTCGAGCATGGCGCGCTGGCGCGCATCGAGCTGCAGTGGCGGCGTCATGGCAGCAGGCCTCCCCAGGCGCTGGGCGATTCCTGCAGCCGCAGGCTCATCACGATGGCGTCCTCGCGCCGGTCGCCGGGGGCCGGGTAGTAGTTCTTGCGCACGCCCACGCGGCGAAAGCCGTGGCGCTCGTACAGATCCTGGGCGCGGCTGTTGCTCACGCGCACTTCCAGCCACAGCCAGTGCGCCTGCTGGCCGCGCGACCAGCCGGTCAGCGCCGCCAGCATCAGCGCGGCCCAGCCCTGGCGCTGGAAGGCCGGCGCCACGGTGATGTTGAGCAGATGGACTTCGTCCACGCCCTTCATGGCCACGAAGTAGCCGATCAGCGTGTCCGCAGTCGTGCCCATGGCCGCGCCCAGGGTCTGCGCTGCCGGCCCGATCAGGCACTGGCAGTGGTAGCCCACGCGCATGGAGTCGAGGAAGTTGCCGCGCGTCCAGGGGTGGCTGTAGGCGCGCTCTTCCACGTCCAGCACCCGGTCCAGATGGCCGGCGTGCATGCTTTCGAGGCGGGCCTCGTTGCTGGCGTGCACGGCGCTCATGGTGTGGCTGTTGCTGCAGCTTTCACGGCCATGCGCTCGGCCGTGGTCTGGGCCACCTTGTCGCGCACGTACAGCGGCCAGGCCGCTTCGGGCGGCACGGCGGCACCCGCGGCCAGCAGCGCCGGTGCCAGCCGCAGCAGCGCGCCGGCGGTGGGCAGGGCGCTCTGGCGCGCCGGCGCGGCGGGCAGCCGCTGGCCATAGGCCGTGAAGGCGTTGCCGGCGAGCACCCAGCCGGTTTGGGCCGGGGCCTGCACCTGTTCGGGCGACATCAGCCGGGCCTGGCCCGCGTCGCCCGGCGCGGCGTGCCACAGGCCCTGCGCGTCGCGCGTCCAGGCCTGGGCATAGACCTCGTCCATGCGTGCGTCCAGCAGCGCCAGCACGCGCGTGGCGCCGCACAGCGCGTGGGCCTCTTCGGCCACGGCCTGCAGCGTATCGATGGGCAGCAGGGGCCGGCCGCTGCCAAAGCCCAGGCCCTGGGCCACGGCGCAGGCCGTGCGCAGGCCCGTGAAGGCGCCGGGCCCGCGGCCGAAGCAGATGGCGTCCAGCGCCGACAGCGTGAGCCCGGCTTCGGCCAGCAGTTGCTGCACCAGTGGGATCAGCGTGGCCGAAGCCTGCGCGCCGCCGGCCTCGGTGCGCGCCAGCACGGCGTCGCCGCGCTGCACGGCAATGGACAGCACCTCGGTGCTGGTGTCAAAAGCCAGCAGCTCAGGCATGGCAACGCTCCGCAGAGGCGGGCACCGGCGCCTGTGCCGCGGCCACGGCCCGCACCCCGAAGAGGATGCCCGCCGTCACCAGCGCCAGGCCCAGCAACAGGTTCAAGGAAAGGGGCTCGCCCAGGAACAGCACCGCGCCCAGCGCCGACAGGCCCGGCACCACGGCGGTGATCATGGTCGAGCGCACGGGGCCGAAGTGGCCCACCATGCGCGTGAAGCTGATGCCCGAGATCACGACCGAGCCCACGCCCTGGAACAGAAGCTGGAACAGCACCTCGCCCAGCGGTGCGCCGGCCAGGTTGCTGCGCAGCACATCCAGGCCCACCAGCAGCGCATAGACCGGCAGGTAGCTGAAGGCGGCAAAGACGGTGATCGCGATGGTGGCGCGCACCGCGTCCAGCCCGTGGCGGCGCACCACCACGGCATAGCAGGCCCAGCTGAAGGCGGCGCCCATGAACAGCAGGTCGCCCTTCCACACATCGCCGCCATTGAAAGCCTGCAGCAGGCTGCTGCCACCGACGATCAGGTCGCCGGCCAGAATCAGCGCCAAGCCGGTGGCGCGCGCGGGCGTGATGCGGTCGCGCAGCACCAGTGCGGCCAGCAGCAGCGTCCACAGCGGCAGGCTGCCGGGCATCAGCACCGAGGCATGGGCCGCGGGCGCGAAGAAGAAACCCGTGTACGAGAACACCGCGTAGATCACGGCGCCAAAGAAGCCGGCCAGCGCCGTCACGCGCCAGTGCAGCGGCGAGAGGCCGAAGAAGGAGCTGACGGGCGGCGCCGCGTCTGCTGCAGCGCTGCGCGCATGGGCCGCGCGCGCCTGCCGCACCAGCCACCAGCCCCAGGGCAGCAGCACCAGCGCCGCGCCCACGATGCGCACGGCCGCCAGGTCCAGCGGCGTGAGCGAGCGCGCAGCCGAGGCGCGCGCAATGATGATGAAGGCGGTCCACATGGCCACCGTGACCAGTGCCGCGCTGATGCCCATCACGCGCGGGGACAGCAGCGCGTGGCGCGCGGCGCGCTCGGGGGCGGAAGATTCGGGCATCGGGCGATTATCGAGGGCCGCAGCCGGCGGGTCGGCACCAGGGCCTTGTGCGCTGCCGCCCTGGCTGAGGCGCCCGTCCGACGCAGGGCGGCCCAGAGCGCTCTGGATAATTCCGCGCCATGCCCTTGATGACCCTCCTGGCCCCCTTGCCCTACTCGCTGCGCGCGGCGCTGGCCGCCGCCGCCGCGTTTTTCTGCCTGCTGCCCGCCCTGGCCCAGAACGCGCCGGCCGGCCGGCTGCAGGCCCTGCCGCCCGAAGTGGAAGCCGCGCTGGCGCGTGCCAAGGTGCCGCGCGAATCCGTCACCCTGCTGGTGGCCGATGCCGAAGGCCTGCGCCCGCCGCGCCTGGCCTGGCGGGCGCAGGAAAGCGTGAACCCGGCCTCGATCATGAAGGTGGTCACCACCTATGCCGCGCTCGATCTGCTGGGCCCGGCCTTCAACTGGAGCACGCCGGTCTATGTGGACGGCCCCGTGATCGACGGCACCCTGCGCGGCAACCTCTACATCCAGGGCCGGGGCGATCCTTCGCTGGTGCTGGAGCGGCTGTGGCTGCTGCTGCGCCGCGTGCAGGGCATGGGCATCCGCACCATCGCGGGCGACATCGTGCTGGACCGCAGCGCCTTCGACCCCAGCGTAGAAAGCGACCCTGCCGCCTTCGACGGTGAACCGCTGCGCCCCTACAACGCCGCGCCCGACGCGCTGCTGCTGAACTTCCGCTCGGTGGCCATCAGCTTCATGCCCGATCGCCACAACCAGGTGGCGCACCTGCGCTTCGACCCGCCGCTGGCCGGCGTGGCCGTGCAGCAGAGCGTGCCGCTGACGGCCGGCGAATGCGGCGCGGCGGTGGACTGGCGGGCCGGCCTGCGCGCGGACTTTTCCGATCCGCTGCGCATGGTCTTTGCCGGTGGTCTGCCGGCCGCCTGCGGCGAGCGCAGTTGGTCTGTCGCCTATGCCGACCCGCGCAGCTATGCGCTGCGCGCCGTTGGCGGCCTGTGGGGCGAGATGGGCGGCGTGGTCACGGGCCAGATGCGCCACGGCAGCGTGCCCGCGGGCCTGAAACCGGCCTTCGAGATGCAGTCGCCCGCGCTGGCCGAGGTGATCCGCGACATCAACAAGTACAGCAACAACGTGATGGCGCAGCAGGTCTTCCTGACCCTGGCGCTGCAGCAGCGCCCGCGCCATGCCGCCAGCTTCGAGGATGCGCGCACGGTCATCCGCCAGTGGTGGAACGACCGCATCGGCACCGGCGAGGGCCAGCCCGTGTTCGACAACGGCGCCGGCCTCTCGCGCCAGGAGCGCCTGAGCGCCGCGGCGCTGGCCAAGATGCTGCAGGTGGCCTGGCGCTCGCCGGCCATGTCGGAACTGATGGCCTCGCTGCCGGCCATCGGTGTGGACGGCACCTTGCGCCGGCGCCAGCTGCGCTCGGGCGGCTCGGCCCATCTGAAGACCGGCACCCTGCGCGACAGCAGCGGCATCGCCGGCTTCGTGGACGGCGCCAGCGGCCGGCGCTGGGTGCTGGTGGCCATTGCCAACGACCCCAACGCCGTCGCCGCGCGCCCGGCCTTCGACGCGCTGGTGGACTGGGCCACGCGCGACCAGTAAGAACGTGTTCAAGGCCCGGCCTGCCGGCCAAAGTAAGTTACCTATTGCAAACACGGCTCGGATCTCCAGAATGGTGCGGCGCCTTTCACGGCTCATGGGCCCGGCGGCGCGCCATCCACCCCAGAAGCAACCATCTTGAATGACTAAGTCAAACAGCTTCCGCAAGCTCGTCGCGCCAGGGCGACCTGGTGCGAGCGATTGCGTTCAAGATGACCAGCAGTTTGTGCGTGCAGGCCACCAGCG
>NZ_JAQIPB010000014.1 GCF_028023875.1 Xenophilus arseniciresistens | reverse complement strand
TTGCACTCTAAGGAGACACAGGCTGCGCGGCGGTGAGTCAACCCGTTCAGCGGTCAAGGCCGGCCTCACTGCATTGACGACTGAAGTTTGAATGATCTGAGACATATAAGGAGACAACCCATGAACCTCAATCGCCGCCAGACCCTGGGCGCCCTCGCCTCGCTCGGGACACTTGGCATCGGCGCCTTTGCGCCCGCAGCTGCGCAGGCTTCCGCGCCGGCCTACCCGAACTCGGTGATCAAGTTCGTGATCCCCACGCCTGCAGGTGGCGGGCATGACACGATGATGCGGCTCATCGGCCAGAAGCTCAGCGATGCCTGGGGACAGCCGTGCATCGTGGAATCCAGGCCCGGCGCCAGCGGCGCGATCGCGGCCTCCGCGGTGTCTCAGTCGGCGCCCGATGGCCACACCGTGCTGGTGGGCTACAGCGCGCTGCTGAGCAACACGGTGCTGATGCCCAAGCCCGGTTACCGGCTCGAAGAGCTCAAGCCGGTGGGCATGCTGGCCCTGACACCGATCGCGATCGGCATCCGGGAGGGCTTGCCGGTGGCCACGCTGGAGCAGTTCGTGGCACTGGCCAAATCCCGCGCGGGCAAGGTCTCCTACGGCTCCTATGGCCAGGGATCGGGCGGCCACTTCGTGGGCGAGCTGTTCAACATGGCGGCCGGCGTGGAGACCGTGCATGTGCCCTACAAGGGCGAGGCGCCCGCGTTGCAGGATCTGCTGGGCGGGCAGATCGATGCGGCCGTGGTTTCGGTGGGCGGCGTGAACCGCTATCCGGGCAGGATCAAGCCGCTGGCCGTGGCGGGCAGCGCGCGTTTCCCGGCCTATCCGCAGTTGCCCACCTTTGCCGAACTGGGCTATCCGCAGGTGGACATGCCCGGCTGGGCCGCGGCCTTCGTGCCGGCCAAGACGCCGCAGGCCGTGGTCGACAAGCTCAGCGCGGAGCTTGCGCGCATCCTGGTGATGCCCGACATCCGGGACAAGCTGCTGGAACTGGGCTTCGAACCCCAGCCCTGGAATGCACAGCGCACCCAGCGCTTCATGGATGAGCAGCTGGCCCTGACGCGCAGGCTGGTGGATGCGGGGCGCGTGAAGCTCTGACGGGAACAATGAAGCCAAGCGCCATCGTTCTCGATGGCGCTTGGCTGTCGCGGATGCAGCGAATACTGCGGCTAGGCGACCCAGCTGGCCAGTCCGTTGGCCAGCACCTGCACCTCGCGCTCCTTGACCGTGGCTCTGAAAGCCAGCGCGTCGCCGCCCAGGCGCCAGCCCTCGAGCACCAGGGTCTCGCCCGGATAAACCGGTGCGCTCAGCCGCGCGCGGATGGAGCGCAGCCGTGAGGCGTCGTGGCCGCAGCACTGGGCCAGCACCATTCGGCAGGCATTGCCGTAAGTGGCCAGCCCGTGCAGGATGGGCCGGGAAAAGCCGGCCTTGGCGGCCACCGCAGGGTCGATGTGCAGCGGATTCAGGTCGCCGGAGAGGCGATAGAGCACAGCCGCATCGGCCCGCGTGGGCAGTTCCACCCGCAGGTCGGGCGCTGCATCGGGCAGGGCCGGCGCGGGCGCGGCCGGCTCATCGCCGCCGCCCTGGCGCGAGAAGCCGCCATCGCCGCGCAGGAACAGCACCATCTCCACCGTCGCGAGCAGGCGGCCGTCGGCCTCGTCGGTCAGCGTCTTCTCCACATGCATCACGGCACCCTTGCCTTCTCCCTTGTCCACCACGCGGGTGACGCGGCTTTCGCCCAGCACGGTGGCCGCAGCGGGCAGCGGCGAATGGATGGTGACGCCCTGCTCGCCATGCACGAGCTTGAGGAAGTCGATGCCCAGTTCCTTGTTGTCACGCATCCAGAAGCCTGGCGAAGCCAGCACCGCCGCCATGGTGGGCACGGCCTGCAGCTTCTTTTCATAGACGAAGCCCAGTTCCTCCTGCGCCAGCGGGTCGGCGCCAAAGCCGATGCCCAGGGCATAGAGGATGCTGTCGCGCTCGGTATAGGCATGGCGCACCGGGCCTGAACGCCAGGCTTTGGTTTTTTCGTAGTCGATCATGTGTCGGAGTCCTTGGCGGGCCAGCGGAACTGCGCCGGCTCCTTGGCCGCGAAGCGGCGGATCGCTTCGCGGAAGTAGGCGCTGGACGAGGCAATGGCCTGTGCCGAGGCCTCCATCGCCAGCACGGTCTCGAAATCGCTTTGCGGCGTGGCGCCCAGCGCACTCTTGGACAGCGCGAAGGCGGTGGATGATGCGCCGGCCAGGCTTGCAGCAAGCGCCATCGCACGCGGCATCAGCGCATCGGGCGCAAGGACTTCCAGGGCCAGGCCCATGTCCAGCGCCTCCTGCGCGCCGAATTCGCGCGCGGAGTAGATCAGCTCCTTGGCCCGCTGCAGCCCCACCACGCGCGGCAGCTGGTACCAGGCGCCCACATCCGGCACCAGGCCGATGCGGTGAAAGACCATGGCCATGCGCGCGCGCGTGCTCACCAGCACCAGGTCGGCATACAGCGCCATGCTCAGGCCGGCGCCGAAGGCCACGCCGTCCACCGCGGCGATCAGCGGCTTGTCCAGCCCCATCAGCGCGCGCGCCAGCTCCGCATACCGGGCCATGCCCTCGCGGCGCTGCTCCACCGTGCGCGAGCCACCGTCGGCCATGCCCTTGACGTCGCCGCCAGCGCAGAAATCGCCGCCGTCGCCGGTCAGCACCACGGCGCGCGCGCGATCGTCATTGCGCAGCGCGCGCAGGGCCGCCGTCAGCGCGTCGGTGGTCGCTGCGTCAATGGCATTCTTGGCGCCGGGCCGGTTGAGCGTGAGGACGGCCACGCCCTCCTCCACCCGCAGTTGGACACTGTCCGCTGCCATGGTCAGAGACTGATGTGGAAGCCGCCGTTCACACCCAGGTGCTGGCCCGTGATGTAGCTGGCGCCGTCCGAAAGCAGGAAGCACACGCTCTTGACCACCTCGTCGGGCGAGGCCCAGCGGCCCAGCGGAATCTGCGCCAGCATCTGGTCGCGGAATTTCTCGCCGCGCACCACCTCGGTCATCGGCGTCTCGACCACGCCGAAGCAGATGGAGTTGGTGCGGATGTTGTAGCGGCCCCATTCGCGCGCGGCGGTCATCGTCATGCCCAGCATGCCGGCCTTGGCGGCTGCATAGTTGATCTGGCCGATCGAGCCCTTGCGGCCGGCGTCCGAGGAGATGTTGACGATGGAGCCGCCGGTGGCGTCGCCGCCCTTGGCACGCTCCACCATGTGGCGACCGGCGGCGCGCATCCAGTAGAAGGAGCCGGTGAGGTGCACGTCGATCACGTCCTGCCACTGCTGGTCGGTCATCTTGTCGATCATGGCTGGGCGGATGATGCCCGCGTTGTTCACCACGCCATGCACCGCGCCAAAGCGCGCCACCGCATCGACCACCGCCTTGTCGGCCACGGCCGGATCGGCCACGCTGCCCTGCACCGCCAGCACGCGCTCCTGCGGCAGGGGCGAGACGGCGGCGTCCAGGGTCTGGCCGTTGAGGTCGACCGCCACGGCATTGCCGCCCAGCCCGATGACCAGTTCCACGATGCCCTTGCCGATGCCCTGGCCGGCGCCGGTGACGACGATGGTGCGCCCTTTGAGACTGACGATGGGATCCACGGTATTTGCTCCTTGCTTGCTGCATTGCGGCCGGGCGGCGCCCGAGCCTTGTTCTATGGTTGAACCAATGATATCCTAGCCGCAAATTCTGGCTGGAGCAATCACATGACGATCAAACGCAAGGCCTGCATTGCCGGCGCCTATGAACACCCGCTGCGCAAGGCGCCCGACAAGACCGTGGCCCAGCTGCATGCCGAATGCGCCAGGGGCGCGCTGGAAGATGCTGGCCTGAGCCTGCAGGACGTGGACGGCTATTTCTGCGCCGGCGACGCGCCCGGCCTGGGCGCCAACAGCATGGCCGACTACCTGGGCCTGACGCGGCTGCGCCATGTGGACACCACCGACACCGGCGGCTCGGCTTACCTGATCCATGTCTCGCACGCCGCGCAGGCCATTGCCGCGGGCAAGTGCGACGTGGCGCTGATCACGCTGGCGGGCCGCCCGCGCAGCGCGGGCTCCAGCGGCGTGGCGCCGCGCCTGGTCACGCCCGACACGCCCGACGTGCCCTGGGAGATGCCCTACAACCCGGTCACCGTCAACATGTACGCGCTGGCCGCGGCCCGCCACATGCACGAGTACGGCACCACCAGCGAGCAACTGGCCTGGATCAAGGTGGCAGCGGCCGCCCACGCGCAGCACAACCCGCATGCGATGCTGCGCGAGCCCGTGACCGTGGAAGAGGTGCTGGCCTCGCCGCTGATCTCGGACCCGCTGCGCAAGCTGGACTGCTGCGTGGTCAGCGACGGCGGCGGTGCGCTGGTGGTGGTGCGCCCGGAAATCGCCGCGAGGCTCAAGCGCCCGGTCGTCAATGTGCTGGGCGCGGGCGAAAGCATCAAGGGGCAGCTCGGCGGCCAGGTCGACCTGACCTGGTCCGGCGCCGCGGTCTCGGGCCCCATCGCCTTCAGGGAAGCGGGCGTGACCCCGGCCGACATCCAGTACGCCTCCATCTACGACAGCTTCACCATCACGGTGCTGATGCAGCTCGAAGACCTGGGCTTTTGCCGGAAGGGCGAAGGCGGCCGCTTCGTGGCCGACGGCAACCTGATCTCGGGCGTGGGCAAGCTGCCTTTCAACACCGATGGCGGCGGCCTGTGCAACAACCACCCGGCCAACCGCGGCGGCATCACCAAGGTGATCGAGGCCGTGCGCCAGCTGCGTGGAGAAGCCCACCCCAAGGTGCAGGTGCCCGACTGCACCCTGGCCCTGGCCCAGGGCACGGGCGGGCTGCTGGGCTCGCGCCACGGCAGCGCCACCCTCATCATGGAAAGGCAGTAAGCGATGACCACCCCCTACTCCCCACTCCCGATCAGCGCGCCCCAGGTCGATGCCGCCACGGCCCACTTCCTGGCCCAGGCGCGCGAAGGCGTGCTGAGCACCCGCCGCTGCACCGCCTGCGGCAAGCTGCACTGGTACCCGCGTGCGCTGTGCCCCTTCTGCATGGGCGACACCGAATGGGTCGCGCTCAGCGGCCAGGGCACGATCTACAGCGTCAGCGTCACCCGGCGCGCGGGGCCTACGCCCTATGCCATTGCCTACGTCACGCTCGACGAAGGCATCACGCTGCTGACCAACATCGTGGACTGCGACCTCGATTCGCTGAAGATCGGCCAACGCGTGGCCGTGACCTTCAAGCCGGCCGAGGACGGCGCCAGCGTCCCGATGTTCAGGCCCGCCTGAGGCACATCGGATGGAGACGCTGGCGTTCTCGGTGCAGGAGGGCATCGGCTGGATACAGCTGAGCCGGCCCGCGATGCACAACCCCGTGGACCTGCCGCTGCGCGCCGACCTGATGGCCGTGCTGGAGCAGGTGCGCAACGACCCGGCCGTGCGCGTGCTGGTCATCACCGGCGGCGCGGGCGCGTTCTGCGCCGGCGGCAACCTGCATGCGCTGCAGGAACATGCGCAGGCCGGCCCCGCCTACTGGCAGCGCCGCATCCAGGCCGGCCTGCGGCTGACGGATGACCTGCTCAACCTCGGCTGCCCGGTGATTGCCGCCATCGACGGCCCGGCCATCGGCGCGGGCTTCGCGCTGGCCCTGTGTGCGGACATGATCGTCGCCACGCCGCGCGCGAAGTTCGCCATGGCGCACCTGAAGCTGGGCCTGGTGCCCGATCTCGGCGCGCTCTACCTGCTGCCCCGCGTGGTGGGCCTGCAGCGCGCCAAGGAACTGGTGTTCTCCACCCGCGAAATCGGCGTGGAGGAGGCGCACAGCCTGGGCCTGGTGATGGAAGTGCAGGCCAGCGAAACGCTGGAGGCGCGCGTGCGCGAGCTGGCGGCCCAGATGGCTCAGGCCGCGCCCACGGCGGTGGCGCTGGCGAAGGCCATGCTGAACGTCTCGCTCGATGGCGACCGGCGCAGCGCCTTCGCGCTGGAAGCCGCGAGCCAGGCCGCAGCTTTCGCCGCGCCGGAGCCTGCGGCGCAGATCGAGGCGCTGCTGGCCAAGCGGGCGCCGGCCTTCACGGGGCTGAAGCCGCAGCGCAGCTGAGCACCGGGCCGCTTCAGTCGAAGTGCGTGTTGAAGAAGGCCTGCGCCTTCTGCGCGGCGCGCCGGGCGCGCTGCGGGCCGGGCAGTGCCGCATCGGCCACCACAGGCGTCTCCAGTTCGATCTCGGCCCCGGCCGGCAGCGCCGCCACCAGGGCGGCCAGGTCCAGCCCACCATCGCCCAGGTACATGCGCCCGGCCATGGCCTCGTCGAGCAGCGAGGTCGATGGATCCAGGCGGGCAGTCGCATCGCACAGCTGCGTGAGAAAGATGCAGGCCGGATCGAGCGCGCGCACCTCGGCGGCGCCGGCGCCCGAGCGTGCCAGATGCAGCGAGTCGATCAGCAGACCCACGTTGCCTGCGCCGCTTTGCGCGATGACGCGCTGCGCCTCGCCGATGTTCCGGAGGCTGCTCATGGGCATGAACTCCAGCGCGATGCGCACACCCGCCTGCGCCGCCGCCTGCGCGTAGCCGCGCAGCAGATCGGCCACGCGCGCCAGGTCGGGCTCGAAGCAGCCCTGCGCAATCAGCGGTGCGCCCAGGCGCCGCGCCGCTTCCACATTGGCCAGCAGGTGCGCCGGCGTGGTCTGCGCCGACAGGTAGTAGCCGCAGATGCTGGAGATGCGCACCGACAGCGCTTCGGCCCGCGCACGGATCTGCTCGAAGCCATCGCCCGCTGCGCCCGGGCCGGGCCACGGATCGCCGGGCTGGCGGCCGCTGATGCGCAAGCCCGCCGCGCCAAAGCCGGCCTGGGCCGCGGCGTCCAGCACCTCCAGCGGCGCCGCCTGCGCGCCCAGCGACAGGAAGCCCAGGGTCAATGCGCGGGTCGGGCGCCTGCGACTTTCTTCAGGGGCACTCACGGGGGCAGCACCTTGTTGGCCTGCAACTCGCGCAGCCGCTGGACCAGCGTGGCATCGGTCTCGATGCAGTCATGAAAGCCCGCGCGGCGGATCTTGAAGGTGGACAGCACGATGTCGTGCGACTGGCGCAGCATGTAGTCCATCCAGCGCCAATCGACCACGCGCGCGATGTCCAGCGGCTGCAGGCCGTGGCGCTGCGCGATGCGCTCCCACACCGCCTGCTGGGCCGGCATCATGTCGGCCAGCGGCAGCGTCTTGGGGGCGGCACAGGCCATGCCCAGCGCATCTGCCAGCACCGGCCAGGTCTGGCACCAGCGCGCCGGGTCGCCATTGCTCACATTGAAGGCGCCGTCGTCGGCCGCCGGTGAATCCGCGGCCCAGGCCGCAGCGCCGCCGATCTGCCACGCATCGGCGATCTGGTGCATGGCCTCGTAGGCGCCCATGCTGCCCGGAAAGCGCAGCGGCAGGCCCAGCTCGCGGCAGACCGCGGCATACAGGCCGATGCCCAGCACCAGGTTCATGGGGTTGCCAACCGCATAGCCCGAGACGAAAGGCGGGATCAGGTTGACCCAGCGCCAGCCGCGCTCGCGCGATGCGGCACGCAACCAGTCCTCCTGGTCGTAATAGAAGTTCGGCGGCAGTTGCCGGGGGTCGCTTTCGCGGCAGGGCGTGGGGCTGGCACCCCACTGGATGCCGTAGAACTTGGCGCCCGTCACCAGCACCACCTTGCGCAGCACGGGTGACGCCTGCTGCGCCGCTTCCACCACGTTGCGCAGCATGGCCAGGTTGGGCGCGACCTCCGCCGCACGGCTGGGCGCCTGCTGGAATGCGGCGTAGAACACATGCGTGATGCCCGTGTGCGGGGCCAGTGCCCGCGCGCAGGCCGCCGGGTCCATCAGGTCCACGGCCAGGCCTTCAGTGCCCGGCAGGCCGCCACCGCCCGATCGGCTGACGCACAGCACGCGCCAGCCCTTTTCCACCAGCCGCTGGGCCATGCCGCGGCCCACCACGCCGCTGGCCCCGGCGATCAATGCGACTCTGTCGTCCATCCGCTGTGCCTGCAAAAGCGGGCTCCTCAACTGTTGAGCGTGATGCCCAGGCGCTTGATCAGCTCGCCCCAGGTCTGGCTGTCGGCGAGCGAGAGCTTACGGAAGGCCTCGCCGTGCACCAGCGAGGGCTGGCCGCCGCCGCGGCGCACCGACTCCTGGAAGGCCGGGTCGGCCTGCATGTCGGCCACGGCCGCCAGCAGCTTCGCCGTCACGGCCGGCGGCATCCCGGCCGGCGCCACCATGCCGAAGAGCTGCTCGGGAATGCGCGCCGCCAGGCCCGACTCCATGAGGTTGGGCACATGGGGCAGCGCAGCATCGCGCCCCTCGCCCGTCACGGCCAGCGCCTTGATGCGCCCGGCCTGGATCAACGGCAGCGAGGTGGCCAGCGAAGCCACCGTGTACTGCACGTCGCCGGCCATCATGGCGGCGTCGGTCTCGTTGCCCGTCTTGTAGGGCACATGCACAGCCTTGATGCCGGCAGCCGAGTTGAACTGCTCGACGGCCAGGTGAATGCTGTTGCCCACCCCGCTCGAGCCGAAGTTGAGCGTGCCGGGCTTGGCCTGAGCCAGCGCGATGAAATCCTTCAGGGTGTCCACGCCCAGCCGCGGCGACACCGTCAGCACCTGACGCGAAGTCTGTATCAGGCCCAGGTAGGTGAAGGACTTCTCCACGTCGTAGCCGGGGTTGCGGATCAGGTGCGGCGCCGAGGTCAGCGAGGTGGTCGTCCCCATGCCGATGGTGTAGCCATCGGGCTGCGCGCGCGCGACCGCCGCCATGCCGATGGTTCCGGACCCGCCGAGCTTGAGCTCCACGATCAGGTTCTGCCCCAGCCGCCGGCCCAGGTGGCTGGCGATCAGCCGCGCCAGCACGTCCACCGCGCCGCCGAAGGGAGAAATCAGGGTGATGGGTCTTTCAGGCCAGGTGCCCTGCGCCAGCAGGTGACCCGGAAAGGCCGCGATGGCGGCGCTGCCCGCGGCTATGCGGGCCAGCGCGGCACGGCGATGGATACGTGGGTGAGACATGGCAAGGCTCCTTCAACGGATGGCTTGAATGTTTTATTGGCCGAACCAATTGTGGGAGAACTGTCCAGTTCAGGACATTGCTGACATCCTCGTCTCGACGGGAGCAAATTAAAATGGTAGAACCAATCACAAACTGCCATCCATCGGATTTCCATCGAACCACCCCGCGGAACCTCCCATGCTCACTCCTGAAGACAACGAAACCCTCGTGCGCGTCGGCCCGGACACGGCCATGGGGCGCCTGATGCGCCTGTACTGGCTGCCCTTTCTGCCCACCGCCGACCTGCCGGCCGGCGGCATGCCGCAGCGCGTGCGGCTGCTGGGCGAAGACCTGATCGCCTTTCGCGACAGCGAAGGACGGCTGGGCCTGGTGGACCAGGCCTGCCCGCACCGCGGCGCGCCGCTGGTGTTCGGCCGCAACGAGGACTGCGGGCTGCGCTGCGTCTACCACGGCTGGAAGTTCGGCACCGACGGCCGCGTGCAGGACCTGCCGGCCGAGCCGCCGGAAAGCCGGCTGAAGGACAAGGTGCGCCTGAAGGCCTACGTCTGCCGCGAGCGCAACGGCATTGCCTGGGCCTACATGGGCCCGCGCCAGGACGATCCGCCGCCGCTGCCGGAGATGGAATGGAACCTCGTGCCGGCCGAGCGCGTGCACGTGAGCTTCCGCGTGCAGGAGTGCAACTGGCTGCAGGCCGTGGAAGGTGAGATCGACTCGGCCCACGCACCCATCCTGCACGGGCGCATCGACAAGCAGGGTGCCATCAGCGACTGGATCGCCAAGCGCGACCTGCGCCCCACCTTCGAATGCCTGCGCCAGCCCTTCGGCATGAGCGTGGCCTCGCGCCGCAAGCTGGACGACGAGACCAGCTATTGGCGCGTCAACCAGTTCCTGCTGCCCTTCTGGACGCTGGTGCCGCCGCAGTCGCAGTACCCCGAGCTCTCGGGCCATGCCTGGGTGCCGCTGGACGACCACCACACGCTGTGCATCATGTTCTCCTACCACCCCTCGGAGAAGCTCTACGACAAGTCGCGCGCACTGTTCGAGAAGGGGCATGCGGGCCGCGAAACCGGCCATGCGAGCACCGAGGCCTTCGCACCCCGCCCGGCCACCGAGCCCTATGCCAAGTACTGGACGAAGTACACGCGCCAGAACGGCTACCTGTTCAATTACGACGCGCAGACCAAGACCTGGTTCTCGGGCCTGCCCGGCCTGTGGGTGCAGGACGCCGCCTGCCAGTCCGGCGTGTCGGCCATCTACGACCGCAGCAAGGAGCATCTGGGCATCAGCGACACCGGCGTGGCCATGACGCGCCGCCTGTTGCTGGAGACCGTGCGCAACCTGCAGGCCAGCGGCACCGAACCTGCGGGCGTGGACGACCCCGCCACCTTCATGGTGCGTGCGGTCTCGCTCACGCTGCCCGCCGGCGTGCCCTGGCAGGAGCACCGCGAGCATGCGCGGGCCCAACTGGACGCCGGTTTCGGCTACGTGCCGTGAGCGGCGTGCGGCTCATCCTTCAGCAGCTGCGGCGCGAAGCCGAGGGCATCGTCTCTTACGAGTTCGTCGCCGCCGATGGTGGCCTGCTGCCGCCCTTCACGGCCGGCGCGCACATCGATCTGCAGCTGCCCGGCGGCCTGGTGCGCAGCTACTCGCTGGCCAACGCCCCCTCGGAGCGGCATCGCTATGTGGTGGCGGTGGACCATGCCAGCGACAGCCGCGGCGGCTCGGCCTGGATGCACACGGTGCCCCGGCCCGGCCATGTGTTTGACGCCAGCGCGCCGATCAACGACTTTGCGCTGTACGAGGATGCGCCGTTGTCCATCTTCATCGCGGGCGGCATCGGCATCACGCCCTTCGTGGCGATGGTGGCGCGCCTGCAGGCCCTGGGCCGGAGCTGGCAGCTGCACTACACGGCGCGCTCGCGCCAGCGCGCGGCCTATGCGCAGGCGCTGAACGCTCTCGCGCACGAGAACGGCACGGTGGACCTGCGCTGCACCGCAGACGGCATGGCGCGCCCCGACATCGCGGCCATCGTGCGCGAGGCGCCGGCCGGCGCGCATCTGTACTGCTGTGGCCCCGGCGGCATGCTCGATGCCTTCACGGCGGCCTGCGCCGGCTTGCCCCCGCAGCGCGTGCACCTGGAGCGCTTTGCGGCCAGCCAGGAGGCCGCGACCGAAGGCGGCTACGAAGTGCAGCTGGCGCGCAGCGGCAGGACGCTGCAGGTGGAGCCCGGAAGAACGCTGCTCGACACGCTGCTCGATGCCGGCGTGCAGATCCAGTACGCCTGCTCCCAGGGCATCTGCGGCACCTGCTGCACGCCGGTGATCGAAGGCCGACCGGACCACCGCGACGACTACCTGACCGACGAGGAAAAGTCTGCCAACCGGGCCATGATGGTGTGCTGCTCGGGCAGCCTGTCGGCCCGGCTGGTGCTGGATCTCTGAGCCGCCCGCCGCGCTGCGAGCGACTCAGGCGATGCGGATTTCCTCGATCCGGTAGATCGCGAAGGGCGCCAGCGCCGGGTCGCCATGCAGCAGTGCCCTGCCCGCTTCGGAACTCACGGCCGCGCGCAGCGCCTCCACGCTGTCGAACCAGGCTTCGCCCACGCTTTCCACGAAGCTGGCGTCACCGGCAGGAACGCCGGCCTGCACGGGGTGGCTGCGGTCCACCACGAAGTTCTGCACGCAGCGCTGCAGGCCGGGCACGGCGGGCAGATGCGGCTTGGCCAGCCAGCGCTGCTGCAGGCCCTCGGCGGCCACGCCGGGGCGGCGTGCGCTCAACCACAGCAGCTTCGCACCCTGGCTGCGGCCGGCCGGAGCCGCCTTCAGTTCGTGGGCTTCGAGCACGAGGATGGTGATACCGCCCTGGAACTTGGGAATGTCCTCCTTGCACAGCGCGTACTCGGGCGAGCGATCCGAAGCCTCCATGGCCTGGACGCTGTCGAAGGACAGCTGCGAGACGCCGTCGATCGATTGGACCGGCGCGTCGGGGTCTTCGAGGAAGCGTTCGGCGATGTGGTTCTGCCGGTAGGAACCCAGCCCCGGGAGCCTGGCGGCCAGCGCACCATGGACGTCGATCCAGTGGGTGCGGAACGCCGCCCGGTCCAGGCCCGGCCGGCGGTTGATGAGGGCGCTTCGGTAGATGGTCATGCGGTCTCCTTCAGGGAATGAAGCGCTGCTCGCGCAGCTCGTCGAAACGGCCGCACAGCGCGGCCTCGTTGTCGATGCAGGCCGCAAAGCCGGCGCGACGGATCTTCCCGAGCGCGAACAGCACATCGTTGGAGAAGGCCGTCTTGAACATGTAGTCGGCCCACTGCCAGTCCACCAGCTGGTGGATGTCGTGCTGGCGCAGCTGAGCCTTGCGCGCCAGCCGCTCCCACACGCCGGCCTGCTCGGCCGCGACCTGGGTCAGCGGGATGGCCAGGGGCTCGCCTTCGGCCAGGCCGAAATGCGCGGCGATCCGGCCCCAGCTGTGGCGCCACCGGCCCGGGTCGCCGTTGGCGATGTTGAAGATCTGGTTGGCTGCCGCTTCGCTGCTGCCGGCCCAGGCCGCGGCCTCGGCGATCAAGCGCGCATCGGCCAGGTGATGCAGCGCGTTCCACGAAGCGGCGGGCCCGGGAAAGCGCAGCGAGAGCCCGGCTTCGCGCGAGAGCACGGCCAGCACCGCGATGGCCATCACCAGGTTCATCGGCGCGCGATCCGAATAGCCCGTGACGTAGGGCGGAATCAGGTGGGACCAGCTCCATCCGCCGAGTGCCGCGCGCTCGACCAGGTGGTCATGCTGCGCGTAATAGAAGTTGGGGCCCAGATGACGTGGATCGCTCTCGCGCGCGGGCGTGCGGATGGCACCCCATTGAAGGCCGTAGTACTTGCCGCCCGTGACCAGCACCGTTCGCTGCAGGGCGCCGCCCGCCTGCGCGAGGTCGATCGCATGGCGCAGCATCGCCAGGTTGGGCGCCACTTCTTCCAGCCGCGACGGCCGTGCCTGGTAGCCCGCGAAGTACAGGTGCGTGACCAACGGCATGGTGCGGCAGGCGGCCGCCACGGCGCGCTCGTCGAGCAGGTCGATGGACAGCCCGGTGGCCCCTTCGGGCGCCGCGCCACCGCGCGAGACGCAACAGACCCTCGCGTCCTTCAGGCCCGCCAGGTGGCGCGCGATGGCGCCGCCGATCACGCCCGTGGCGCCCACGACGAGTGCGTGCTTCATGGCAGCGCCTCCAGCCACCGCGGGTCATGGCACCTGAGCGAAGCCGGTTCGGGGAAGCGGGTGGCCGCGGGCAGCGGGTCGATGCGAAGGCGCGTGAGCCGCAGCCGGTGCATTCGCCACTGGCCTGCCTCGCGCAGGTACTCCTCCTCGTAGTGGCCAAAGCCCTGGAAGCCGCTGGCGTGGGGCGCTTCTTTCAGCGCAATGGCGCGCGGCCATTGCAGGTGGTCCTGCATGGCCCAGACGCCGCGGGCGCGGTCTTCGGACAGCAGCGTGATCTCGGGCGTGTGGCAATGGTGCACGGACACGGCATCCGCCAGCCGTGCAGCCACGCCGCTGACGAAGGTCTGCACGTCGGCGCCGTCGGGCGCCGAGCCAAAGCCCTCGAAACGCGCGTCGGCCGTGAACAGGCCGCGCAGCGCCTCCCACTGCTTGGTGTCGATGTAGCGGCAATAGCGTGACTTGAGCTGCCGGATGGAGACGAGCGACTCCAGCCGCTCCAGCCTTTGCTGGTCGGTTCCTGTCATGGATGGGTGTTCCTCAGCGGGTGGAAGATGCCTTGGCGGCAGCGCGTTTTCGTGCGGGGGTCTTGGCCGCCACTTTGCCGGCCGAGGGCGTGCTCGGCGCATCTGAAGGCTGCTGCGCGATGCGTTGCGTGATCCGCTCTGCGGCTTCCAGCAGCTGGCGGCGCAGCTTGTCGAAGTCGGTGCTGGCCCACTGGCTTTCCGACACGACGAAGGTGATGCTGCCCATGATCTTGCGTTCGCCGTCGAACACGGGCGCCGAAATGCCACCGGTTCCGCTCACCATCTCGGACTTCGTGATCGCATAACCCTGTTTGGCCAGCTCCGCCATGTAGGCCCGGAACTCGGACCAGTTCGAACTCATGCCGGCAGCCTTGATCTCGTCCGCATGGTTCAAGGCGATGTTCTTGAGCTGATAGGGCGACAGGTTCGCCAGCACCACCTTGGCCATGGCGCCCTTGAACAGCGACATCGGCTTGCCGCGCTCGAAGTTCGCGGGGATGGTCGCGTCGGGCCAGGCGATGTCCACGCACATGATGCTGTCGCGGTAGAAGCGGGCCAGCATCATGTTCTGCTTGCGCCTGGCGCTGACCTCGTGCATCACGGGACTGCCCGCCAGCAGCAGCGGATCGCTGATGCGCATGAGGCGGTCCATCTCGATGATGCGCGGGCCCAGGACGTACACCCCGCCCGCCGCGGGTGCCAGCAGGCCGGCGTCGCACAGCGTGCCCACATAGCGATAGGTCGTGGCGCGGGAGGTGCCCAGCGCCTCCACGAGGTCGTCCAGCCGCGTGCTCACGCGCCCTTCCTGAAAGAAGTCCAGAATGCTCAGGCATTTGGCGAAGCTGCTGATCACTGTCGGGTTCCTGGGGCTGCGCGTGGCAAAAAAGGAATTGTTGCATCTGCCATCAGCCGCTCAGCCATCTCGCAGGCACCATCACGATCCACGGGCACAGCACCAGCAGGAACATGACGCCGAACTGCGCGACCATGAAGGGCACCACGCCCCGCGTCACCTGATCCATCGACATCCTGCCCACACCGGCCACCACGTTGAGCACGGTGCCCACCGGCGGGGTCACCAGGCCGATGGCGTTGTTCATGATGAAGAGCACGCCGAAATAGACCGGATCAATGCCGGCGGCCTTCACCACGGGCACCAGCACCGGCGTGAGGATCAGGATGGTCGGCGTCATGTCCATCGCCGTGCCCACCGCGATGACCAGCAGCATGATCGCGATCAGCAGCAGGGTCGGGCTGCCCAGCAAGGGCTCGAGCAGGCGTGTGACCTGGCCGGGAATGTCGGCCACGGTGATGAGCCAGGCCGAGACCATGGCAGCGGCGATGAGGAACATCACCACCGCGGTCGTCCTGGCCGCCGATTCGAACAGCGCCACGAGCTGGCGGAAGTTCAGCTCGCGATAGACGAAGGTGGCGACGAAGAAGGCATACACCGCGGCCACGGCAGCGGCTTCCGTGGGCGTGAACACGCCCATCTTCAGGCCCACCAGCACGATCACGGGCAGCGCCAGCGCCCAGAGCGATTCGCGCAGGGCGGCGAGCTGCTGTGCGCGACTGGCCCGTGGTGGCACGGGCACTTGCTCACGGCGGCTCACCCAGGCCCAGGCCAGGGCGATGGCTGCGCCCATCAGCAGCCCTGGAACGATGCCCGCCATGAAGAGCTTGCTCACCGAGACATTGCCAGCGACGCCGAAGATGATGAACGCGATGGACGGTGGAATGATCGGCGCGATGACGCTGGCCGAGGCGATCAGGCCGCCGGCACGCGCCGGGTCGTGCCCCGCGCGCGCCATCATCGGCAGCAGCAGGGCCGACAGCGCGGCGGCATCGGCCACGGCGGAGCCCGACAGCGCCGCCATCAGGCATGCCGCGAGCACCGCCACGTAGCCAAGGCCGCCCCGATAGTGGCCCACGAGCGTGAGTGCCAGATTCAGGATGCGGCGCGACAGGCCACCCGCGTTCATGATCTCTCCGGCGAGCATGAACAGAGGAACGGCCAGCAAGGGGAAGCTGTCGGCGCCGTTGACCAGGTTCTGCGCCAGGATCTGGGCGTCGAACATGTCCTGGTGCCACATCAGCGCGACCCCCGTCGCGAGCAGGGCGTAGGCAATGGGAATGCCGATCGCCATGGCGGCGAGCAGCGCACCTAGGAAGATCGCGATGGTCATCGGGAGGCCTTGATGTCGGTGGAACCCGCCTGGGACGGACGGTGGTCTTCAGAGGACGGCGGCAGGTCTTCCGACTCGCGAACGGCGACCAGTTCCTCGTCGCGCAGCCGGCCGGCCAGCAGCCGGATCAGGTCCCAGCCCAGAATGACCAGGGCCGAGACGCCGAAGACCACGCCTGCGCCGTAGAACAGCGCCACCGGCACGCCCGTCACGGGCGCCGCCACGTCAAGGTTCAGCCGCGCCTGCACCAGACTGCCCTGCAGCAGCAGCCAGGTGGTGTAGATCATGGCCACGCAGGCCAGGCCCAGGCAGAGGGCGCGCCCGCGCCGACCCAGGCGCGAGACCAGCATGTCCGTGCCCAGATGGGCCCGCTCGCGCAGCGCCACGATGGCGCCCAGGAAGGTGAGCCAGACAAAGAGCCAGCGCGAGACTTCCTCGGACGCCACGATGCCGGAATTGAATCCATAGCGCAGCACCACGTTGCCGAAGACCAGCACCACGATGGCGAACAGGAGTACGGCGCACAGCCGGCTCAGCGCGCGGCAGTACAAGGCGATGCTGCGGTTCATGGCTCAAGCTCGCGCGAAGCGGCGCTCAATGCACCGTCGCCTGGATCTTCTTCATCTCGGCGCGGTAGAGCTGCACGAGGGCGGGGTCGTAGGCGGCCGCGAATTTCTCGGCCACCGGCGTGGTGGCTTCGCGCATCTTCGCAATGGCGGCGGAGGGCACGTCATTGACCTTCATGCCCTTGGCCTCCAGCTCCTTGCGGTCCTTGATGGCCATCTCCCGGCTCACCTTGCGCTGGTAGGCGCCCGCCTCCTGCGCAGCCTCCTGCAGGATCTTCTGCTCGGCCGGCGAGAGCCTGTCCCAGAACTTCTTGCTGATGAGCATCATGTTCGCCGTGTAGACGTGATTGGTCACGCTCATGAACTTCTGGACTTCGTAGAACTTGCTGGTCAGCACGATGCTGTACGGGTTCTCCTGCGCATCGAGGGCGCGCGACTCCAGCGCACCGTAGAGCTCGCCAAAGGCCATGGGCACGGGGTTGGTGCCCAGCGCGGAGAACGACTCCAGGAACAGCGGGTTGCCCATCACGCGGATCTTCAGCCCCTTGACGTCTTCCGGTTCCGTGACCGGCTTGCGGCTGTTGGTGATGTTGCGAAAGCCGGTCTCCCAGTAGCCCAGCGACACCAGCCCCTTTTCAGGCAGTTTCTGCGCCACCGCCGTGCCGAAGGGGCCTTGCAGCAGTGCGTCCACCTGCGCGGCGCTGCCGAAGGAGAACGGTGTGTCGATCAGGCTCAGCTCCTTGACCAGTGAGGCGGCGGATGTGGTCGCGGGCAGGAACATCTCCTGCACGCCACCCTGCAGCGCGCCGATCTGCTGCGATTCGCTGCCCAGCACCGACGCACCGTACTCGCGCACCTTCAGCTTGCCGCCGCTCCTGGCGGCCACGATCTCCGCGAACTTCTGCGTGCCAAGCGCCAGCGGGTGACCTGGCTGCACCAGGTGCCCGAACTTGATCACGCGCTCCTGAATGTCCTGCGCGAAAGCGGCGCCGGTGGCGGCCAGCATGCAGGCCGCGATGACGAGGGGTCGGAGCTTCATGGCTTTGTCTTCCTTTGTTGGGCGCCGTCGTGGCATCCCTTGTGCCGCGCCACGACTGGCTGGGGAGCCAAAGAATAGGCGGCCGGGTCGGTTTTTGTTGTAGATGATTTCCCGCATAGTGCTATTCCTGATAAATCGCGTTTAATGAGATTTCTGACATGGCGAGACTTGATGCAATGCGCGGTCTCGTCGAGCCGAAAGGAACGCATGGAACGGGGCACGAAGACGAACACGCTTGCAACGCAGCAGCTGGAAGGCCGGATCGCAGTGGTGACTGGGGCTGCCGGGGGTCTGGGCGCGGCCATCGCGCAGCAGCTGGCCGAGCGCGGTGCCCGGGTGGCGCTGCTGGATCTGCCATCGACCCTGCCCGGCCTGCGAGAGGCTGCCGGCCGTCTTCCCGGGCGCTGCATCGCCCTGGCGTGCGACATCGCCGACGAAGGCAGCGTCCAGGCCACGGCCTCGCAGCTTCGGGCGCAGCTGGGCCCTTGCGACATCCTCGTGAACAACGCGGGCATCCTCGGGCGGCACGGCGCCGTCGAAGCGCTCGCCCGCTCGGACTGGGACCAGCTGCTGGCCGTCAATCTCACGGGCCCGTTCCTGTGTACGCAGGCCTTCGGCACGCAGATGATGGGCCGCGGCCGGAGCAGCATCGTCAACATCGGCTCCATCGCTGCCGACAAGCCCAATGCGTCACCGGCCTACAGCGTCGCCAAGGCCGGCGTTCTGGCGCTCACCCGGCACACGGCCGTGGAATGGGGTCCGCTGGGCATCCGCGCCAACAGTGTGAGCCCGGGCTTCATCCGCACGCCCCTGTCGTCCATCCACTACGCCAGCGAGGCGATGCTGAAAGCCCGCACGGACCTGGTGCCGGTGCGCCGCCTCGGCACGCCCGAGGACATTGCCGAGGCCGTGGCCTTCCTGGCCAGCGATGCCGCCGCTTTCATCAACGGGCAGGACCTCGTGGTCGACGGCGGCTTCCTGCAGACCCCTCTGATGCACGCGCAACCCGCGGCCGACCAATACGGCGGCCGCGGCACCTGAACCCATTCCCACTCCCAAGGCTCCACATGCCCAGAACCCCCGGACTCGCCGGCGAAAGCGAACTCTCCCCGCTCGACTCGCGCTATGTCAGCGTGCAAGCGCTGCCCTGGAAGCCCACGCCCACGCCGGGCATCGACATGAAGATCCTCATGGAGGATCCCGAATCGGGGCTGCTCACCGCCCTCTTCCGCTGGCAGCCCGGCACCGAGCTGCCACTGCATCAGCACGTGGAGATCGAGCAGACCTATGTGCTGGAAGGCAGCATCGTCGACGACGAGGGCGAAGTTCGAAAGGGCGACTATGTCTGGCGCCCGCGCGGCAACCGTCACATCGCCCGCTCCGTGGAGGGAGCGCTCGTGCTCTCCTTCTTCCTCAAGCCCAACATGTTCCTCACGGGCGAGCTGGCCGGCAAGGAGCTCAAGTGAGCGAAGGCGCCGCGGCGCAGGAGACCGACGTCATCGTCATCGGCTCGGGTGCGGGCGGCCTGGCCGCGGCAGTGACGGCCGCGCAGCGCGGCCTGAAGGTGCTCGTGCTGGAAAAGGATACGGTCTACGGCGGCACGACGGCGCGTTCGGGCGGCGTGCTCTGGATCCCTGCCAATGGCATCAACGGACCGCGCAGCGATGCCGACGTGCGGGCCGCGCGCGAATACCTGGTGCGCGAATGCGGCGAGGCCCTGTTCGACGCGGGCAGGGTCGATGCCTTCCTGGCGAACGGCCCACGCATGGTGGACTTCTTCAGCAGCCAGACCAGCGTCCAGTTCGCGCCGCTGCCGGCCTACCCCGACTACCACCCCGACGAGCCCGGCGCCGTGCCTGGCGGACGGTCCATCATGGCCGCACCCTTCGACGCCCGGGAACTCGGTCCGCGCATGAAGGCCCTGCGGCCGCCGCTGAAGGAAATCACCTTCGTGGGCATGATGTTCAACTCGAGCCAGGAGATTCAGCACTTCTTCAAGGTCACGCGCTCGCTGCGCTCGGCGGTCTACGTCGCGCGCCGCCTGATGGCGCATGGCACGGAAATGCTGCGCTACCGCCGCGCCACGCGCCTGACCAATGGCAACGCGCTGGCGGCACGGCTGGCCAAGAGCGCCTTCGACCTCGGGGCCGAGCTCTGGCTGGACGCGCCCGCGCTTCGCCTCGTGACGCAGGGCGATGGCCGCGTCACCGGCGTGGTGGCAAGGCACCCTGAAACGAAGGCGGATGTGCACATCCGCGCCCGCCGCGGCGTGGTGCTGGCCTGCGGCGGCTTTCCGCAGGATGTGGCCCGGCGCCGCGCGCTGTTCAGCCACGCGCCCACCGGGGCCGAGCACCATTCGCCCGCGCCTGCAACGAACACGGGCGACGGCATTTCGATGGGCATTGCGGCAGGCGGCGTCTTCGAGGACAGCCTGCCGAACCCCGCGGCCTGGATTCCGGTCTCGCTGGTCCCGCGCGGCAAGGCGCCGCACGGGGTGTTTCCGCACCTGATCGACCGCTACAAGCCTGGCGTCATTGCGGTCAACCCCGCCGGGCGCCGCTTCGTGAACGAATCGAACTCCTATCACGACGTCGGCATCGCCATGCGGCGCGAAGCCGGCCACGCGGCCGCTGTGGCCTGGCTGGTGTGCGACCACACGGCGCTGCGGCGCTATGGCCTGGGCCACGTCAAGCCCTTCCCGCTGCCGCTGTGGCCGCAGCTGCGCTCGGGCTACCTGCTGCGAGGCGCGACGCTGGAAGCGCTGGCGCGCCGGATCGGCATCGACCCGGCCGCGTTGCAGCAGACCGTGGCCGAATACAACCGGCATGCCGAGCAGGGAGAAGACCCGGCCTTCGGCCGCGGCTCCACTGCCTACAACCGCTATCTGGGCGATCATGACCACGCGCCCAACCCGTGCGTGGCGCCCATCACGCGAGCCCCCTTCTATGCCTTGCGGGTCACCGTGGGCGACCTCGGCACCTTCGCAGGGCTGCGCACCAATGAGCGCGCCCAGGTGATCGATGCCCGCGGCGCGCCGGTCCCGGGCCTGTACGCGGCCGGCAACGACAGCCTGAGCGTGATGGGCGGCAACTACCCCGGCGCCGGCATCACGCTGGGGCCGGCCATGACCTTCGGCTTCATCGCGGGCGAACAGCTCGCGGCCCTGCAGATGCAACCCACGGAGACCGCGCATGCTGGTTGAACAACGCACCTACATCCTCAAGGGCGATTACACGCCCGCCATGTATTTCGAGGCCTACCGCGCCACCGGCGCCCAGGAGCTGCAGGCGCGCGTGCTGGGCAGGCTGCTGGGCTACTTCGTCACCGAGATCGGCGAGCTCAATGGCCTGGTCCACCTCTGGGGCTATGACAGCTTCGAGGAGCGGGCGCGGCGCCGGGCCCTGCTGGCCCAGGAGCCCGCCTGGCACGACTACCTCGCGCAGATCCGCCCCATGCTGCAGTCGATGAGCAATCGCCTGCTGGTGCCCACCGACTTCTCCCCCATCCGCTGAAACCGTCAAGAATTATGGCCTCCTCCCACACGCCCACCATTCACGAAGACTCCGCGGGCCGCACGCTCGTGTTCGACTCGGCCACCTACGTGCAGGACCATGTGGCACAGCATCCCTGCCAGGGCGACGTGGTCGTCAACGCCTCCTACTCTGGCGTGCTGTGCGCACGCATGGTGATGGCGGCCAAGCCCAAGGCGGTGATCGGACTGGACTGCGCCATCGGCAAGGACGGCGCGGGCATCGCCGGCCTGTGGTTCTACGAGGCGCTGGACGTGCCCGCCGCGGCCGTGGACACCAGCACCGCCGAAATGGGCAACGGCGCCGACCTCTACGACAACGGCATCATCAGCCGCGTCAACGATGCCGCGCAGAAGCTGGGCATCGTGCCCGGCATGCGCGCGCGCGAGGCGGCACAGGCCTTCAAGACCGGCGCGCTCAAGCCCAGGGACTTCGACCCGCACCGCCGGCTGGTGGTTCATACCGACGAGGGCTCGGGCCGGAGCATCGTGTGCACCGACTCCATCGCCTTCGCGCTGCCGCAGGACCGCGAGCGCAACGTTCTGTGCACGGCAGGGCACACGGGCCGCAGCGTGGTGGGCTACTTCCGCCAGTTCCGGCCCTGGGCCTTCATCTGCTCGGACGGCGGCATCGGCAAGAACGACTCGGGCATCTCGGCGCTGAAAGAGGTGGAAGCCGATGGCATTGCAGGCGCCAGCGTGAGTGCCCTGAGCGCCCGCATGGGCGACGGCCAGAGCACCTACTTCGACGGCGTCATCAGCGCTGCCAACAGCGTGGCGATGGCCAGGGGCGTGCGCGTGGGCCAGACCGCGCGCGAGGCGGCCCTGCACCTGCTGGGTTGAAGTCCATGCAGTTCTCCAACGTCCTCATCGATGGCCAGGCGCAGGCCGTCGCGGTGCACGCACACAGGCACTTCCCGCTGCGGCAAAGCCCGCATGCATCCGGCGAACTGGGCGCACGGATCGCCAGGGGCGAAGACCTGCGCGCCCTCGGCAACGAAGCCATCCGCGCAGCCGCCGGCATGGACGCTGCGGGCGCCAGCTTCGCGCCGCTGCTCACGAACCCCGGCAAGGTGATCTGCCTGGGCCTGAACTACATCGACCATGCGAAGGAGGGTGGCCGCGCGCGGCCGGATTACCCGTGGTTCTTCCTGCGCGCCGCAAGCTCGCTGATGGGGCATGGCCAGAGCGCGCTGCTGCCGAGCGTCTCCACGCAGTACGACTTCGAGGCCGAGCTCGCGCTGGTGATCGGCAAACGCGGCAAGCACCTGAAAGGCGAAGCTGCCCTGGATGTGGTGCTGGGCTACAGCTGCTTCAACGACCTGTCGGTGCGCGACTTCCAGAAGAAGACCCCGCAATGGACCATCGGCAAGAACTTTGATGCCAGCGGCGCGTTCGGGCCCTCGCTGGTGCTGGCGCAGGACCTGCCTCGCGGCGCCAAGGGGCTGAGCATCCGCTGCCGCGTCAACGGCCAGACCCTGCAGGAGGCCAACACCTCCGACATGATCTTCGGCGTACAGGAGACGCTGGAGATTCTGAGCGCCTGCAT
Organism: Xenophilus arseniciresistens; assembly: GCF_028023875.1. Lineage (GTDB taxonomy): Bacteria > Pseudomonadota > Gammaproteobacteria > Burkholderiales > Burkholderiaceae_C > Xenophilus > Xenophilus arseniciresistens. The sequence goes on along the minus strand of NZ_JAQIPB010000014.1, from coordinate 90,338 downwards.
GACGCTGGAGCCCGGCGACGTGATCGTGATGGGAACGCCTTCGGGCGTGGGTTTCGCGCGCACGCCCCCGCTGTGGCTCAGGCACGCAGACACGGTGGAAGTGGACATCGGCAGCGTGGGCACGCTCCTGAACACGGTGCAGCAGGAAGTGGCGTAGCCGGGCCGGGGCCTTGCGTCGCCACGCGAGCTTCGCCAGTGTGATGATCGGCCCCATGAACCCCACGACCTACAACCTGCTGATCTTCGTGCACGTCTGTGCGGCCGCCTTCTGGGTGGGTGGCATGGCAACGATGCATTTCGCCGTGCGCCCGGCCGCGGTGGCGCTGCTGCAGCCGCCGCAGCGGCTGCCTTTCATGGCGGGGGCGCTTGAGCGCTTCTTTGCCGGCGTGTCAGTGGCCGTGCTGCTGCTGTGGGCCAGCGGCCTGGCCCTGCTGATGGGCCAGGGCGGCATGGCCGGCACGCACTGGCGCGTGCATGCGATGCTGACGCTGGCACTGGTGATGAGCGCGATCTACGGCCACATCCGCATGGCCAGCTTCAAGCGGCTGCGGCTGGCCGTGCAGGCGGCCGATTGGCCCGCGGCCGCCGCGCGGCTGAACCAGATCCGGCGCCTGGTGGCGCTGAACCTGGGCCTGGGCGTTCTGACGCTGGCCGTGGCGCTGGTGGGCCGCGCGCTTTGAATCAAGCGTCTTCACGGTCCCCGTGAATTTTCAGCCGGCCGCGCCGAGGACCCGCGCAAACAGCTCGTTGCGAAAGTGGATGCCCAGCCGCGCGAAGGCACGCTGGCGGTAGGTCTTGACGGTAGGCAGGGCAAGCTGCAGGTCGGCCGCGATGCCTTCGAGCGTGAGGCCACGCAGCAGCCGCACGCACACGGCCAGTTCGCGCGCCGTCAGGGCCGGGCACAGGCGGCGCAGGTGCGCCTCCAGGTCGGCGGCTGGCACGGCGGCCACGGCCTGCGTGTGCGCGGCGGCGGGCTCCCGGGTGAGCGCCACATGCTTGCGCACGATGGCCACCAGCGCCGGGGCCAGTGCGCCCAGCCGCTCGATGGCGGCCGGGCCGAAGGCCGGCTGGTGGGCGTGGCGGTAGAAGTTGATGGCCAGCATGCCGCCGTCGGCCTCCTGCGCCAGCGACAGGCGCTCGGCCATGCCATGCGCGTCGTACACCTTGGCGCGGTGCTCGGCCGGCGCCTCCTGCGCATCGAGGTGGCACAGATGCGGCGTGCTGGGCGGCAGCAGCGCCATGGGGCCGAAGCTGTGGTCGGCGCGGTGCGGGCCGCTGAGGTAGGCGCGCCAGCAGTCGCGCGTGGTGTCGGGCACGCCGCAGGCGGCCGACAGGAAGAGGGCAGGCGCTTCGCCGAGCCGGTACACCGACCACGAGGCCGCCGGCAGCAGGCTCTGCACCTGCCCCAGCACGGCAGCGCCGAAGCCCGGCTGGCCGATGGCATCGATGAGCCCGCCCAGCAGGCGGGGAGCGGCGTCGGGCGCCGCGGCAAGCGGCCAGCTTTTCATGGCAGGGGCGGGCGAGGGCGCAGCAAGAGGGGTTGGAGCGGCTGTCATCTTCGCGGATGACAGGGGCCATGGGCACCCGGACATACGCTAGCGGCCCATGATCCTGCCAGAACCGCCGCCACTGAATTTCTTCGCCACGCTGCACGTGGAGGTCGCCACGCCACAGGATGTGGGCCCCACGCCGCGCGGCAGGCGCCGCCTGATCCCGATCACGGGCGGCACGGCCCGGGGCGTGGACTGGCAGGCGCGCGTGTGCCCGGGCGGCGCCGACTTCCAGCTCATCGGCGAGGACGGCCTCACCGACCTGGATGCGCGCTACACGCTGGAGACCGACGCCGGCGACTGGATCTATGTGCAGAACACCGCGCTGCGCAGCGGCCCGCCCGAGGCCATGGCCCGCCTGGCGCGTGGCGAGCCGGTGGACCCCGCGCTGATCTATTTCCGCTGCCTGCCGCGCTTCGAGACCGGCTCGCGCGCGCTGGGCTGGATCAACAGCCACCTGTTCGTGGGCACGGGCGCGCGCCTGCCCCAGCAGGTGCAGATGCAGTTCTTCGCGCTGGGCTGAAGCCCGTCCTTCCGCCCGCCATCACACACCCAAAAAACACGAACGCCCATTCACGGAGACACCCACCATGACGACCCCCTGCCACATCCGCCCCCTTGCCCGCCGCAGCGCGCTGACCCTGGCCGCGCTGGGACTGATGGGCCTGGCCCTGCCCGCCGCCGCCCAGGGCAGCTACCCCGACAAGCCCGTGCGCATCATCGTGGGCTTCCCGGCCGGCACCGGGCCCGACATCGTGGCCCGCCTGGTCGCGCAGAAGCTGTCGGAAGGCTGGAAGAACGTGGGCGTGGTGGTGGACAACAAGCCCGGCGCGGCGGGACTGATCGCGGCCAGCGAACTCGCGCGCGCACCGGCCGACGGCTACACCCTGCTGCTGGCCGAAACGGGCATGCTCTCCATCGCGCCGAGCACCTACAACCGGCTGCCCTACGACCCTGTCAAGGACTTCCTGCCCGTCAGCCAGGTGGTCAGCACCGACTTCGTGCTGCTGGTGAATCCGCAGAAAGTGCCCGCGAAGAACGTCAAGGAATACGCCGCCTGGAGTCAGAAGCAGAAGGGCCTGTTCATGGCCACCTTCGGCGCCGGCACGCTGGGCCACTTCGGCGCCTACCGCTTCGGCGATGCCATCGGCCAGAAGCCGGAAGCCGTGCACTACCGCAACACGGCCGACGCGCTGGGCGGCCTGTTCAGCGGCGACGTCTCCGGCGTCTTCGCCACCATCGGCCTGGCCGCGGCCAACATCAAGGCCGGCAAGCTGGTGGCCCTGGGCAGCACCGGCAGCACGCGCAGTCCCTCGCTGCCCGAAGTGCCCACCATCGTCGAGCAAGGCTACCCCGACCTGGCCTTCTCGGCCTGGTTTGGCATCGTCGCGCCGGCCAACACGCCCGGCGCCATCGTGGACAAGCTCAATGCCGACATCGTGCGCGCCGTGCAATCGGCCGATGGCAAGCAGAAGCTGCTGGACGCGGGCTTCAGGCCCACCGGCACCAGCGCGGCAGAATTCAGGCAGATCATTGCCGCGGATACCGTGACCTGGCGCAAGGCCGTGCAGGCCACGGGCTTCAAGGCAGACTGACAACCCCAGGCGGCTTCGCCGCGCGCCGATGGCGCCTTTGAATCCCTGCACCCGGAAAAGAAGAAGAGATATCCATGAAAGTCGCCATCATCGGCGCCGGCATCGGCGGCCTGACGCTTGCGCTCGCACTGCACCGCGCAGGCATCGAGGCCGAGGTCTACGAGGCATCGGAACAGATCCGCCCGCTGGGCGTGGGCATCAACCTGCTGCCCCATGCGACGGCCGAGCTGACCGGGCTGGGCCTGGGCCCGGCGCTGGGCGAGATCGGCGTGCAGACGGCCGCGCTGGCCTACTACAACCGCTTCGGCCAGCGCATCTGGCACGAGCCGCGCGGCCTGGCCGCGGGCTATCCGGTGCCGCAGTACTCGGTGCACCGCGGCGAGTTCCAGATGCTGCTGCACCAGGCGGCCGTGGAGCGCCTGGGCGCGCACCGCATCCACACCGGGCTCGCGCTCGAATCGGTGACGCTTACCGGCTCCACCTTGATGGACCCTGGCAGCGAGCCGGCCGTGTTCAGCCTGCGCCGGCGCAGCGACGACACGCTGGTGGAAGCCAGCGCCGACGTGCTGGTGGGCGCAGACGGCATCCACTCGGCCGTGCGCCGCAGCTTCTACCCCGTGGGCGATGCACCGCGCTTCTCGCGCCGGCTGCTGTGGCGCGGCGTGACCGACGCCGCGCCCTATCTGGACGGTCAGACCATGTTCATGGCCGGCCACCAAGACCAGAAGTTCGTCTGCTACCCGATCTCCGAACAACTGCGCCGCGAAGGCCGCTCGCGCATCAACTGGATCGCCGAGCTGCGCGTGCCGGGCACCGAGGACGACACGCCGCCCAAGAGCGACTGGAACAAGCGCGTGGACAAGTCGGTGTTCGCGGACAGCTTCGCCGACTGGCGCTGGGACTGGATCGACATTCCGGCCGTGATCGCCGGCGCGCAGGCGATCTACGAGTTCCCGATGGTGGACAAGGACCCGCTGCCGGGCTGGACGCGCGGGCGAGTGACGCTGCTGGGCGATGCCGCGCACCCGATGTACCCCATCGGCTCCAACGGCAGCGCGCAGGCCATCATGGATGCGCGCGCGCTCACCGATGCGCTGGTGCAGTTCAAGGACCCGTCGATGGCGCTGCGCGAATACGAGGCCGACCGGCTGCCGCGCACCGCGGGCATCGTGCTGCGCAACCGCATGAACGGCCCCGAGCAGGTGATGCAGCTGGCGCACCAGCGCGCGCCGCAGGGTTTTGACGACATCGAAAGCGTGGTGCCGCAGGCGGAGCTGGCGGCCATTGCGCTGCGCTACAAGCAGCTGGCGGGCTTCGATCCGGCGGCGGTGGCGCGGGCGGCGGCCGGCGGCGCGAAGGCCTGATGCGCCCGCGCGGGCTTGTTTGCTAGCGCGCTGCCGCGGGCTGCGGCACCGCCAGGGCCGAAGGCATCGCGGCGCGAGGCGACGCCTTCGTGCGCTGGCGGCGCTCCCAGACTTTCTCGTGGAAGAAGAAGGCCACGGCCTGCACACTGGGCTCCAGCAGGCTCAGGGTCAGCGCCATCCAGAAATTGCCGGTGACCGCATAGGCCACCATGGCCGCCACGGTGATGTGCAGCACGTAGTAACTGGCGGTCTTCTGCAGGGCGGGAAGGTGAGGGCGGATCAGGCGACGCATGGGAAAGGCTCCGTTCCGGCGGCTATGCCAGAAAAACTATCAACATGGTTCAAATGATAATTACTATCAATTGATCGCATGATGAGATTCGCCCATCGCCGCCATGCAGCGGCCCTATGGCCGCCCAAGCCGCGTCGCCGCTCCGTCAGTCGCGCATCAGCGCCTCGATCTCGTCGCCCTTCACCGGCACGCCGCGCGTGATCAGTTCGCAGCCGCCTTCGGTGACCACCGCGTCGTCCTCGATGCGGATGCCGATGTTGTGGAACTGCTCGGGCACGCCTTCGGCGGGGCGCACGTAGATGCCCGGCTCGATGGTCAGCACCATGCCGGGCTTGAGGATGCGGCTGGGGCGGTTCTTGATGAGTTCGCCCGAGAGCGGGTCCTTGCGCTCGCTGACTTCGCCCACCTGCGTGGGTTCCACGTAGCTGCCGCAGTCGTGCACGTCCATGCCCAGCCAGTGGCCGGTGCGGTGCATGTAGAACTGGAAGTAGCTGCGGTTGTCGATCACGTCCTGCGCGCTGCCCACCTTGTTGGCGTCGAGCAGGCCCAGGTCGAGCATGCCCTGCGCGAGCACCTTCACGGTGGCCTCGTGCGGGTCGTTGAAGCGATTGCCGGCCTTCGTGGCGGCCACGGCCGCGTCCTGGCTGGCCAGCACCAGGTCGTACAGCGCGCGCTGCGGGCCGGTGAACCGGCCGTTGGCGGGGAAGGTGCGCGTGATGTCGCTGGCGTAGCCGTCCAACTCGCAGCCCGCGTCGATCAGTACCAGCTCGCCCGCGCGCACGGGCGCGGCGTCGGCGCGGTAGTGCAGCACGCAGGCATTGGCGCCGGCCGCGACGATGGAGCCATAGGCCGGGTACTGCGAGCCGCCCTGGCGGAATTCATGCAGCAGCTCGGCATCGAGGTGGTATTCGCGCACCTCCTGCCCGGCGCGCAGCATGCGCGCGCTGGTCTGCATGGCGCGCACATGGGCGCGCGCGCTGATGGCGCTGGCGCGGCGCATGATGTCCAGCTCGTGCGCGTCCTTGACGAGGCGCATTTCATCGAGCGGGCCGCACAGGTCGCGCTGCTGTTCGGGGCACAGGGCGCCGAAGCGCACGCGCGCGCGCACCTGCTGCAGCCAGCCGTCCACGCGCGTTTCCAGGCCGGCGTGGGTGGCAAAGGGGTACCAGACCACGGCCTTGTTCTCCAGCATGCGCGGCAGCCGGCTGGCCAGCTCGTCGACCGAGAAGGCTTCATCCACGCCCAGCGCGCCTGGCGCGGCCTCGGGGCCCAGGCGCAGGCCGTCCCAGATCTCGCGCTCGATGTCCTTGGGCGCGCAGAACAAGGTGCTGCGGCCGTCGCCCGTGAGCACCAGCCAGGCCTTGGCTTCGGCAAAGCCCGTGAGGTAGTAGAAGTAGCTGTCGTGCCGGTAGAGGAAGTCCGTGTCGCGGTTGCGCGGGTATTCCTGGGCGGTGGGGATGATGGCGATGCCGTCGGGCCCGATCTGGCGGGCAAGTGCGGCGCGGCGGGAAGCGTAGGGCGAGCTCATCGTTGCATCGTACCGCCGCGCCCGCGGGTCTGCGCGCGTGCTTTGTCGTCTAGTGCGCGCGCTGCATGCGGCCCGAGGGCAGCAGCGTGCGCCCCGCCGCGGCATGCACGACGGCGCCGACCAGCGCTCGGGCCACGCGCTCGGCGCGGATGGCGCGGTAGTTGGCCGGGATCAGCGGCCGCAGCCAGCGGCTGATCACGGCGCCCACGCCTTCGCCCCTGCGCTCGGGCTGGCCCAGCGACGTGCGGTCGCCGATCAGGAGCGAAGGACGCGCGATGACCAGGCTGTCGTAGCCCAGTGCCGACAGCGCCTCCTCGGTCTCGCCCTTGACGCGGTTGTAGAAGATGCGCGAGTGCGCATCGGCGCCCATGGCGCTGACCACGCCCAGCCGCCGCGCGCCCGCGGCCCAGCCCGCACCGGCGACGGCCAGCACGGCGTCGTGGTCCACGGCGCGAAAGGCCTGCTGGCTGCCCGCCACCTGAATGGTGGTGCCCAGCGCGATGAAGACCGCGTCCAGCCGCGGCAGTGGCGGGATGCTGCGCAGGTCCGAATGGTGATGCTGCAGCTTCTGATGCCGATGCCCGCTCGGGCGGCGGCCCACGGTGTGCACTTCCAGCACCGACGGATCGGCCAGCAGCAGCGCGAGCAGCTCGCGCCCCACCAGGCCCGTGGCGCCGGCCAGCAGCACGCGGCGGCAGTCGTGGGCGGGTGTGGCGGGTGCGGTCATCTCAGTGGCGCCCGGCCGCCCGAAGGCACTGAGGCACCCCCTCGGGGGGCAGCGGACCTCGCGAAGCGGGGGAGCGTGGGGGTAGTTTCATTTCAGCGCGTTGAGCTGCGCCAGCCGCTCGGGCGTGCCCACGTCGGTCCAGGCGCCGGTGTAGAGCTCGGCGCTCACGCGGCCTGCGTCCATGGCCGCGCGCAGCAGCGGCGCCAGTGCCACCTGCCGGCCTTCGGGGTTGCCGGCTGCGATGTCGCACCACGGCGGCGCAAAGAGCGCGTCGCGGAACAGGCCGATGGTGGAGTAGGTGTAGCGCGGCTGTTCGGGCGGTGTTCCTGCATCTGGCCGGTTCGGCAGGTTCAGGGCCAGGCCGTCGGCCGACAGGCCGAAATCGCCGCGCGGGTTGTGGGCCGGGTTGGGCACCAGCCAGAGGTGGGCCAGTGCGCTGCCGGCCGCAAAGCGGGCCATCGCCTGCGGACTGAACTGGAAGTCGGGCGCGAACACGTCGCCCGCGGCCAGCCAGAACACGCGCTGCAGGCGGGGCAGGGCGCGCGCGATGCCGCCCGCGGTTTCCAGGGCCTGGCCATCGCCGCGGCCTTCGTGGGAATACAGCAGCTCGATCGGCCCGGCGCCGTCCGCCAGCACCGGCCGCTCGCCGAAGTGCGCGGGAATCTGATCACCCAGCCAACCGGTGTTGACCATCACGCAGCCCACGCCGCCCCGCGCCAGCGCTTCCAGCGGCCACTGCATCAGCGGCTTGCCGCGCACGGGCAGCAGGGGTTTGGGCGTGGCGTCGGTCAGCGGGCGCATGCGCTGGCCGCGCCCGGCGGCCAGCAGCATGGCCTGCGCGCGCACGGCGGATGTCGCCTTGGCGTCAGAGCTCATGGGAAGGGGACTGGCCACGCTGCAAGGCGTGGCGCTGCACCCGGCCGGGCACGAACAGCGCCAACAGGGTGTCGAGAAGCTGATGGGCCTGGGGTGCGTGGTCGCCACCGAAGTTGCAGACGTACACGTCCAGGGTCACGGCCCGGTGCTCGGGCCAGGTGTGGACGCACAGGTGCGATTCGGCCAGCAGCACGGTGGCCGTGACGCCGCCGGGGCCCTGGTCCGTGGCCGGGAAGCTGTGGAACAGCTGCCCCACCGCCTGCAGGCCGGCGCTGCGCACGGCAGCCGTGCAGCGCTCGCCCAGCGCCTGCGCATCGACCAGCCAGCGCGCATCGCACTGGCAGTCGTGGAGGTCGGCGGTGAGATGCAGGCCTTGCATGGCCTTGGACTCTAGCAGCCCAACGCAGGCCGCCGGGCCCGCTGCACCCCGCTCGCTAAAATAGCGAGCTCTTCTCCCCCACCCTCCCCTGAAAGCCTCACCCATGGCCCAACAAGCCCTGATGGCCAACGCGATCCGCGCGCTGGCAATGGACGCCGTCCAACAAGCCAATTCCGGCCACCCCGGCGCCCCGATGGGCATGGCCGACATGGCAGTGGCCCTGTGGGGTGAACACCTGCAGCACAACCCGGCCAATCCGCAGTGGGCCAACCGTGACCGCTTCGTGCTGTCCAACGGCCACGGCTCCATGCTGATCTATGCCGTGCTGCACCTGACGGGCTACCCGCTGCCCATCGAAGAGCTGAAGAACTTCCGCCAGCTGCACAGCAAGACCGCCGGCCACCCCGAAGTGGGCATCACGCCGGGCGTGGAAACCACCACCGGCCCGCTGGGCCAGGGCATCACCAATGCCGTGGGCTTCGCGCTGGCCGAAAAGCTGCTGGCGAGCGAATTCAACCGTGACGGCCACAGCATCGTGGACCACCGCACCTACGTGTTCCTGGGCGACGGCTGCCTGATGGAAGGCATCAGCCACGAGGCCATCGCCCTGGCCGGCGCCTGGAAGCTGGGCAAGCTGATCGCGCTGTACGACGACAACGGCATCTCCATCGACGGCAAGGTCACGCCCTGGTTCATCGACAACACGCCCGAGCGCTTCAAGGCCTGCGGCTGGAACGTGCTGGGCCCGGTCGATGGCCATGACGCCGTGGCCGTGTCGGCCGCGATTGCCGAAGCGAAGCAAGCCGGCGACAAGCCCACGCTGATCGTGTGCAAGACCGAGATCGGCAAGGGCAGCCCCAACCGCGCGGGCACGGCCAAGGCCCACGGCGAGCCGCTGGGTGCCGACGAGATCGGCCTGACGCGCAGCGCCATCGGCTGGGCCCATGCGCCCTTCGAGCTGCCCGAAGCCGTGTACCAGGCCTGGGACGCCAAGGCCGCTGGCGCCGAGCAGGAAGCCGCCTGGAACGAGAAGTTCGCCGCCTACGAGGCCGCCTTCCCCGACCTGGCTGCCGAATTCAAGCGCCGCATGGCCGGCGAGCTGCCCAAGGCCTTCGACCAGGTGGCCGTCGATGCCGTGCTGACCGCCCACACCCAGGCCCAGACCGTGGCCAGCCGCAAGGCCAGCCAGCTCGCGCTGGAAGCCTTCACCACCGCGCTGCCCGAACTGCTGGGCGGCAGCGCCGACCTGACCGGCTCCAACCTGACCAAGACCGCCGCCACGCCCGACCTGCGCTTCGACGCCGCCGGCCATGTGGTGAAGAACGAGTCCGGCGTCGGTGGCCGTCACATCAACTACGGCGTGCGCGAGTTCGGCATGGCCGCCATCATGAACGGCGTGGCGCTGCACGGCGGCTACATCCCCTACGGCGGCACCTTCCTCACGTTCAGCGACTACAGCCGCAACGCCATCCGCATGGCTGCGCTGATGAAGCAGCGCGTGATCCACGTCTTCACGCACGACTCCATCGGCCTGGGCGAGGACGGTCCCACGCACCAGTCCATCGAGCACGCCGCGAGCCTGCGCCTGATCCCGAACCTGGACGTCTGGCGCCCCGGCGACACGGCCGAGACCACGGTGGCCTGGGCCTGCGCGCTGCGCAACAAGAGCCAGCCCACGGCGCTGCTGCTGTCGCGCCAGAACCTGCCCTACGCGCCCAAGGACGAGCTGGCCGACATCAGCCGCGGCGCCTACGTGCTGGCCGAGCCCTCGCGCGTGGGCCTGAAGAAGAAGGCCAAGGCCGTGATCATCGCCACCGGCTCCGAAGTGCAGTTGGCGCTCAAGGCGCAGGAGCTGCTGGCGGCGCGCAAGATCCCGGTGCGCGTGGTTTCCATGCCCAGCACCACCACCTTCGACAAGCAGGACGTCAAGTACAAGAAGGCCGTGCTGCCCAAGGGCCTGCCGCGCGTGGCGGTCGAAATGGGCACTACCGACGGCTGGTGGAAGTACGGCGTCGATGCAGTGATCGGCATCGACAGCTACGGCGAATCGGCCCCCGCACCGGTGCTGTTCCAGCATTTCGGCTTCACGCCCGAACACGTGGCCGCCACGGTCGAGGTCGTGCTGCGCTGATCGGCCGATCCGCAGCGCACGGGCCAAACGAGTTTTTCAACCTTCAGGAGTCAAGAACATGACGATCAAACTGGGCATCAACGGCTTCGGCCGCATCGGCCGCAACGTGCTGCGCTCGGCAGTGCTGAATTTCCCCGACATCGAAGTCGTGGGCATCAACGATCTGCTGGAGCCGGACTACCTGGCCTACATGCTGCAGTACGACTCGGTGCATGGCCGCTTCAAGGGCGAGATCGCCGTCGAAGGCAACACGCTGATCGTCAATGGCAAGAAGATCCGCCTGACGCAGGAACGCGACCCGGCCAACCTGAAGTGGAACGAAGTCGGCGCCGACATCGTTCTGGAATCCACCGGCCTGTTCCTGACCAAGGAAACGGCCCAGAAGCACATCGACGCTGGCGCTAAGAAGGTGATCATGTCCGCGCCGTCGAAGGACGACACGCCCATGTTCGTGTTCGGCGTGAACGACAAGAGCTACAAGGGCGAGGCCATCATCTCCAACGCCTCGTGCACCACCAACTGCCTGGCCCCGCTGGCCAAGGTGCTCAACGACAAGTGGGGCATCAAGCGCGGCCTGATGACCACCGTGCACGCCGCCACCGCCACGCAAAAGACCGTGGACGGCCCGAGCAACAAGGACTGGCGCGGCGGCCGCGGCATCCTGGAAAACATCATCCCCAGCAGCACCGGCGCCGCCAAGGCCGTGGGCGTGGTGATCCCCGAGCTGAACAAGAAGCTCACGGGCATGTCCTTCCGCGTGCCCACTTCCGATGTGTCGGTGGTGGACCTGACCGTGGAGCTGAACAAGGACGCGACCTACAAGGAAATCTGCGCCGAAATGAAGGCCCAGTCCGAAGGCGCGCTCAAGGGCATCCTGGGCTACACCGAAGACAAGGTGGTGGCCACCGACTTCCGCGGCGACACCCGCACCTCCATCTTCGACGCCGAAGCCGGCATCGCACTGGACGGCACCTTCGTCAAGCTGGTGAGCTGGTACGACAACGAGTGGGGCTACTCGAACAAGTGCCTGGAAATGGCACGCGTGGTCAGCGGCAAGTAAACCCGCCAGGCAGCGCATCGCTTGCTGCAGGAAGGCGCCTTCGGGCGCCTTTTTTTGTGGGTGGGCCGCAAGGGCTGCATGCCTTGCCCGTCCTACGTGCGACGCCCCTGTCCACTGGCAGGGCCTGCGTGCGCGAGGCCTCAGCATCGCCGGCATGTTTCACAACCCCCATGAGGATTCCGACCATGCCTTCTCTTCTGCTGTGGCTGCTGGGCGTTCCGCTGAGCGCCATCATCCTTCTGAACCTGTTCGGCATTCTCTGAACGCCAGCGGCGCCCGCGTGGCGCCGCTAGACTGCACGCTCGACGACGGAAGCTGGCTGCAGGAGAGCATGGCGCTGATCACCTTTCTGGTGGAGGACAACTCCACCATCCGCGAAAACCTCATCCCAGCCCTCGCCGACCTGGCCGATGCGCCCGTGGTGGGCGTGGCCGAGACCGAAGCCGAAGCCGTGAAGTGGCTGCAGGAGCACCGCGATGTGTGGCACCTGGCGGTGGTCGATCTGTTCCTGCGCGAAGGCTCCGGCCTGGGCGTGCTGCAGCGCGCCTGCCAGGGCCGCCAGCCGCACCAGCGCGTGGTGGTGCTGACCAACTACACGCAGCCCGACATCCGCGCCCGCTGCCTTGAAATGGGCGCCGATGCGGTGTTCGACAAGTCCAACGAGCTCGACGACTTCCTCGACTATTGCTCGCAGGACAGGCCTTCGCAGCTGAGCCCGCTGGTCTGACGCCCCACCCGCGCGCGGCGGGGCTTTGTGCCCGATGGGCGCCTGCACTGGCTAAGCTGTGCGCCCATGGACCGTCCGCGCCTGCTTCGCCGAGCCTTCCTGCTGATCCTCAGCGCCGCCGTGCTCACGGCCTGCTGGCTGCTGCCCGTCGACCGCCATGCGCGCGAGCAGGTCAATGCCGGCCTGCAGCGCTCGCTGACGGCCTTTGCGGCGGCCCGCACCCTGGGCGCGGCGGTGTCGGTGGTGCAGAGCGTGCGCGTGGAGGCCGTGGTGGGCGTGGCCCCTGGCGAGGCGCTGCGCCCGCTGTCCGAACTCATCGACCGTTTTGCAGCCGTCATGCTGGCGGCCAGCGTGGCTTTCGGGGTGCAGCTTCTGCTGCTGGGCGTGGGCGGGCATCTGGCCGTGTCCATCTCGCTGACGGCCGCGCTCATCGCCTGGGCCGTGCTGCGATGGCGCGGCAGCGGACAGCCCGAGGCGGTGCCCGCCTCTTCACGCACGCTGCGCTGGCTCACGCCGGTGCTGATCGGGCTCTTGATGGCGCGCTTTGCCGTGCCGCTGTCGGCCCTGGCCAACGAGGCCGCCTATCGCGCCGTGATGGCCGGCGAGTTCCAGGGCGCGATGGCCGGCCTGGAAGGCGCGTCCGCCAGGGCCGAAGCGGTGGCCGCCGAGCCGCGCGCGGCGGACGAGGCGTCAAAGAGCACCGTGGAGCGCATGCGCGCGTGGGTCGAGCGCCTGAAGTCCACACCCGCGGCCATCGACGCGCTGCTGCAGTCGGCCAGGGAATGGGCGACGCAGATCGTGCGGCTGATGGCCGTGTTCGTGCTGCAGACTGCGGTGCTGCCGCTGGCCTTTGTGTGGCTGTGGTGGCGGATCGCGCGAGGGCTTGTGGGCGCGCCCCTGCGCTGATCCGGGCTCACGCCCGCCCCGTTCAGCGGCCCGCGGCCGCGGGTTCAGGCCGCTCCTCGCGCCCGTCGGGATGCCGCGCGAAGCGCTGCGGATCGCGCCCATGCACGGGCGCGTCGTCCGCCCAGGGCCAGCCGCCGAACTGGGTGCGGCGGTAGTCCTGCATGGCCTGCACGATCTCGGCCTGCGTGTTCATCACGAAGGGGCCGTACTGGGCCACGGGCTCGCCGATGGGGCGGCCCTGCAGCAGCAGCAGTTCCACCGGCGCATCGCCCCCGGCGGTGAGCGCCACCGCCTGCCCGGCCCGCAGCTCGATCGCCGCGGGGCCGCGCACCTGCTGGTCGTCCAGCTGCAGGGCTTCGCCGCGGAACAGGTAGAGCATGCGGCGCGTGTCGGCACCCGCGGCGGCAGGCAGGGTCCATTGCGCACCGGCCTCCAGCCGCACGGTCCAGATCGCCACCTCAGCATCGGCCTGGGCGGCCCAGGAATCGGGCGGCGGCGCCAACGGCTGGCTCACGCCGGGGCCGCCGTCCACCGGCGCGAGCCGGCCCGCGACCACGCGCACATCGGTGCGCCGGCCTTGCGCGTCGGTGCCGTGCCACTGCGGCACTTCATCGGCCCAGAACATGGTGAAGTGCGGCGTCGCCATCTTGCGGCGCGCCGGCAGGTTCAGCCAGATCTGGAACAGCTCCAGCGGGTTGTCCTGTTCCTGGTTCAGCAGCGGGAACATCTCGGCATGCTGGATGCCCGCGCCGGCCGTGAGCCACTGCACGTCGCCCTGGCCGTAGCGCGCCGCGGCGCCCAGCGAATCGGCATGGTCGATCAGCCCCTGGCGCACTACCGTCACGGTCTCGAAGCCGCGATGCGGATGGCCCGGAAAGCCCGGCACGGGGTGGCCGTGGTAGAGGCTCCAGCCGTCCTTGCGGCTGAAGTCGGAGCCGATCTGGCGGCCCTGCACGGGCGCGTCGGGCGCCATCTGCGCATTGGCGCGCGGGTAGGCGTCGTCGTGATAGGCGCAAAAGAGAAAGGGGTCGATCGTGGGCCAGGGAAAGCCCAGCGGATGGACCTGGAGGATGGAGGAGCTGGCGGGCGTGGACATGGGTCACCTGCACGAAAAGGACTGCGCAGCCGATCTGCCGCGCCATGGGGGATAGGTGGAGGCAGTGTGCGCGCTTTCCAGCCATCCACCAGCGCCATGGCTGCAACAGTGAAGGCCCGGCATTGGGACAAAGCGGGGTGCTCACAGCGAAAGAGGTAGGCCTCGTCCGACTCGTGCGAGGGCTGCTGGCGGCCACGGCGTGCGCCGCCAGGCGCGTACGGTACTGCCCAACGGTTACTTTTTTCTTCGTATGGCCTGCCTTCCAAGCCCTTCACCCGGCGTGCGAGGTCGCGGCGCCCTTTTGCGAGCACCATGACCTTGCGCATCTTTCTGGTCGAAGACAACAAGACGATTCGCGACAGCCTGATCCCTGCGCTGGAGGATCTGGCCAGCGCGCAGGCCGTGGGCTACGCCGAGAGCGAGGATGCGGCCGTGGAATGGCTGACCGAACATTCCGACGCCTGGCAGGTGGCCGTCATCGACCTGTTCCTCAAGAAGGGCTCGGGCCTGGGCGTGCTGCGCCGCTGCCTGCAGCGCCAGCCCCATCAACGCGCCGTGGTGCTGAGCAACTACGCCACCGACGACATGCGCACCCGCTGCCGCGCCCTGGGCGCGGACGCGGTGTTCGACAAGTCCAACGAGCTCGAGGACTTCATGGACTGGTGCAATGGGCAGCGGTGGCGGGCGGCCTGATCGCCCGCCTGGCGTTCAGTTCGTCGGCCGGCGCACCACCTTCACTCAGTGGTGATCTCAGTGGTGATGCCCGCCCGCGCCATGCACATGGCGGTGGGCAATCTCTTCCTCAGTGGCTTGGCGCACGCCCGCGACGGTGAGCTGGAACTTCAGCGTCTTGCCGGCCCAGGGATGGTTGCCGTCCAGCAGCACCTGCGGGCCCTTGATCTTCACGACCGTGAACACGGCATCGCTGCCGTCGTCGAGCTGGCCGCGCAGCTGGCCGCCCACCTTCACGCCCGGCGGGAATTCGCTCTTGGGGATGCTGCGCACCAGGGCCTCGTCGCGCTCGCCAAACGCGTCGGCCGGCGCCAGGGTCAGCGTGGTCTGGAAGCCCGTGTCCTTGCCGTCCAGCGCTTCCTCGATCTTGGGCAGCGTGTTTTCGTAGCCGCCATGCAGGTAGGCCATGGGTTCCTTGGCGGCCTCGATGAGCAGGCCGGTGGTGGCGTCGCTGACCTTGTAGCGCAGGGTGACGACGGAGTCCTTGGTGATGGGCATGGTGCGAAAGCTCGGGCTGGAAATTGAAGCCGCATTGTCGACCAATGCCGCAGCCCGAACCGCGTGGTGGGCAACCGGTGGCCGGGCTGCGCCTGTTCCTACATGGGCGGCGCCGGGCGCGCCTTTAGGGTGGTGTTTTCATCCACCCCGCAAGGAGATCGCCATGAGCCGGAAGACCGCCACCGACAACCCCTCGATCGCGCCCTCGGGCACCGACCCGGACCGCATCGACCTGCGCTCCGAAGCCGGGCTGCGCGAATGGACGCGCAAGCTCGACGTGAGCGAAGCGCAACTGCAGGAAGCCATTGACGCCGTGGGCGACCGTGCCACCGATGTGGAGCTGCACCTCAAGGGCAGCCGCAGCACCACCAACCAGGAAAGCGTGGCCCAGACGCCGGCCGGCAACGGCTGACAGCCGGCCGCGTGCGCATGCGCTAAGGTGAGGGGCCGTTGATCCCCTGTTTCTTCTCTTTCTTTTTCTTCCCTCACCTGCCACGGACACCGCATGCGCGCCAAGGACCTGTTCCAACTCTGCAAGAAGGCCGTGCAGGCCTGGAGCGACGACTACGCACCCAGCATGGGCGCGGCCATCAGCTACTACACGATGTTCTCCATCGCGCCGCTGCTGATGATCGTGATCGCGGTGGCCGGCTACCTGTTCGGTGAAGAGGCGGTGCGCGGCGAGATCGTGGAGCAGCTCTCGGGCCTGATGGGCGCCGACGCAGCCGGCGCGGTGCAGGCCCTGGTGGCCAATGCCAGCCGCCCCGGCAAGGGCATCGTGGCGGGCGCCATCGGCATTGGCGTGCTGGTGATCGGTGCCACCACCGTCTTTGCCGAACTGCAGAGCGCGCTGGACCGCATCTGGCATGTGCCGCGCGAACAGAAACGCGGCGGCGCGCTGGCCACGCTGTGGGCGCGCGTGCTGTCCTTCGGGCTGATCCTGGGCCTGGCTTTTCTGATGATGGTCTCGCTGGTGGTGAGCGCCTTCCTGGCCGCGCTGGGCAGCTGGGTGGGCGCGCTGCTGCCGGGCTGGGAGCTGCTGCTGCAGGTGCTGAACCTGGCCATCGCCTTCGCCACCATGACCTTGCTGTTCGCCATGATCTACAAGTTCATGCCTTCGACCCGCATCGCCTGGCGTGACGTGTGGGTGGGCGCGGCCGTGACCTCGCTGCTGTTCCAGGTCGGCAAGACGGCCATTGCGCTGTACCTGGGCCGCAGCGGCATGACCGAGGCCTTCGCCGCCGCGGGATCGCTGGTGGCCGTGCTGGCCTGGGTCTACTACGCCGCGCAGATCTTCCTGCTGGGCGCGGAGTTCACCAAGGTGTATGCGCAGGAACATGGCTCCCTGAGCGGGACACCGGCGGCGGCCTGAAGCCGCTCCCGCGAATCGAGCGGCAACAATCCGACCCCCGCCCCTTCTTCTTCCGCTGCGCCGCAGGTGCAGCCGTGCCCGCCATGGAAATCGAATTCAAGTTCCACATCCCGGCCGATCGGCTGCCCGCGGTGGAAGCCGCCCTGCGCGAAGGCAGGACAAGGCGCACCCGGCTGCAGGCGCGCTACTTCGACACGGCGGACCACGCCCTGGCGGCGCAGGGCATCGTGCTGCGCTTGCGCAAGGAAGGCCCGCGCTGGGTGCAGACCGCCAAGGCGGCGGGCCGGGGCGTGCTGCAGCGTCTGGAACACAACGTGGACCTGGGCCCGGCCAAGGCCGGCGCGGGCGCGCCCGAACCCGACGTGCAGCGCCACGCGGGCACGCCCGTGGGGGAGCGGCTGGCCGAAGTGCTGGGCGCTGCAGGAAAACCGCTGCAGCCCACCTATGGCACCGACATCTGGCGCCTCACGCGCAAGGTCGAGCACCAGGGCTGCACGGCCGAGCTGGCGCTGGACCTGGGCGAGATCCGCGCCCATCCGTCCGACGGACAGGCGCCGCGCGTGGCGACCGTGCGCGAGCTGGAGCTGGAGCTGCTCGCCGGCCCCGTGCATGGCCTGACCGCGCTCGCGCAGCAGTGGGCGGCGGCGCACGGGCTGTGGTTCAGCACGGTCTCCAAGGCCGAAGCGGGGCTGCGCCTGCTGCACGGCAAGCCGCAGGTGCCGGCCGTGAAGGCCCGGCCGCCAGCCTACGCCGCCACCGGGGCGCCTGCCGGGCCTGCGCTGCTGCGCGCCGTGGTGGCCGCCTGTCTGGCGCAGATATTGCCCAACGCAAGCGAGATCGCAGCCGGCAGCGAGGACGCCGATCAGATCCATCAGCTTCGCATCGGCCTGCGCCGCCTGCGCACGGCCCTGCGGACGCTGGCGCCGCTGGCCGGCCCGGCGGCCGAGGGCGCCGCCTGGGGCCAGGCCTGGGAGCCCGCGCTGGTGAGCGCCTTCCGCGCGCTGGGTGAGCTGCGCGACGGCGAGGAGGTGATGGGTGCCGTGCAGTCGCAGCTGCAGGCCGCCGGCGCACCGCCGCTGGACCCGCCCGCGCCCGCCGCCAACGCGCCCTCTGCGGCCGAGGTGGTGCGCGCGCCCGCGCTGCAGGCGGCCCTGGTGGCGCTGATCGGCTTCAGCGCCGACGAGGACGAGGCGCAGGGGCCCGATGCCGAAGCCGCGCTGGGCCACGTGCGCGAGCGGCTGGACAAGCTGCACCGCCAGCTGCGGCGCGCGGGCCGGCGCTTTACGGGGCTGACGCCCGAAGAGCGGCACAGCGTGCGCAAGCGGCTCAAGCGGCTGCGCTACCTGGCCGAATTCGTGGCGCCGCTGTTCGGCGACAAGAAGAGCGAGCGCTACCTCGAAGCGCTGCGCCCCGCGCAGGACGCGCTGGGCCACTACAACGACGAGGTGGTGGCCCAGGCCATGCTGCGCCAATGGACGGCGCACGACAGCGCCGCGTGGTTCGGCGTGGGCTGGCTGAAGGCGCACGAGGCCGAGCGCGTGCAGGCCTGCGCCCGGGCGCTGACGGCCGCGCGCGATGCCAGGCCCTTCTGGCGCGACGCCCTCAAGAACACAGGCCAGAACGACAGGAACGGGCGCTGAAGCCGCAGCGCCTGGGCCAGCAGGTTCAGCCGCGCAGCAGCAGGCCCAGCAGCCCCGTCGCCAGCGCAGCCGCCACGGCAGCCGACGCCATGGCCAGCTGGTGCAGCCGGCGCCGGTTCAGCTCGGCGCGCTGCACCAGCATGGCGTTCTGGTCCGCCAGCGCCTTGATCAGCTCCGAGGAGGCCTGCATCTGTTCGGACAGCCGGCGCACCTCGGCTTCCAGCCCCTGCACCCGCGCCTGGAGCGCTTCGGTGGGCGCGAGCGCGGGCTGTGCGGTGGCCACGGCGTCGGCGTCGGCAGCAGGCGCCGCCTTCTTGCGCAGGCCCACCGAATTCCACAGCCGCGTCGCGCCTTCGGCCACCTTGGGCGCGTTGTCGATCACCTGACCCCAGGGGATGTTCGACAGGACGGTGAGGATGGCTCCGGTGGACATGGCGTGGCTCCTGAATGCAGGCGCCATGGTGGCACAGCCGGCCACGTCGGCCGCAGCGGAAGCACTACGGCACGGCGGGGCTCAGCGCGGCAGGTAGCGATCAGCCAGTTGCGTGGCCTGCGCGGCCAAGCGCGTGAGGCCGCCCGTGCCGCTGGCGGCGCGGCCGATCAGCGCCCCGCCCACGGCGGCCTTGAGCAGGCGACCGCCCACGGAGCGGCTGCGCCCCGCGGCCAGCAGCGCCAGCACACCCAGGCCCAGCACGATCACGTGCTCGCCCGGCAGATCGGCGCGCCGTGCGTCGGCTTCGCGCAGTGTCTGGAGCCAGTTGCCGGAGACGGGCTCCCCGTTCTCGTCCAGGGATTGGGCGTCGGAAAAAAGGCGTGTGTTCATGAGAAAGACGCATGGTGCATTCCAGCCAACGCAGCGAAGCGCCGGCATCAGACAAGCCCGCATTCTGGCCCCGTCAGGAAATGCCCCACGCCGCCCACGCCGCGCCGGCCCGTAGGCAGGGGCCGCATCGCGCGCGCCCCGGCGCGGGGCACCGGGCCGCCACGGCCACCGGAAACAAGCCGGAAACCGGGCCGGCCCGCCCCATCGGCCCACCCGCCGCCAACAAATTTGGATCTTCGTAAACATTCGTAGCGCAAGGCAGTGCTTGGCAGGCATGCTTTCAAAGCGATAGCGCACCCCGCGTAAACGCCAATTTGCGCCCCGTTCTTGCTAAGCAGAATGGGTGACCTTGGTTTCAAGCGCTTACAGATCGCTGCCACAGTTTCTCTTTCCGCACCTTGCCTGACCGCACGCCTGCCGCCATGACCTCGCCGATCTCCTCCCGCTCGCTCGCAACCCTGGGTGCCGCCGCGCTGATCCTGTGCACGCTGACGCCTGCGCAGGCCACGGCCAACCCGCCGATCCAGATGGCGCCGCAGGGCGTCGAATACATGTGCGGCGGCCAGCGCGGGGCGGAGGAGCTGGCCTTCATGGAAAAGGTGTCGCCGCGCTGGGGTGCGACGCTGGAGTTCGCCGTCAACGGCGCGCCGCGCGGCAAGTTCGCGGCGCCGGTGCAGATCAGCATGCGCAACAAGTACAACGGCGAGCATGTGCTGCAGGCCAAGGCCGACGGCCCGCTGATGGTGGCGCGCCTGGCGCCCGGCACCTATGAGGTGCAGGCCACGCTGGGCACGCTGACGCTGACGCAGGAAGTGGTGGTGCGCCTGGGCCAGCCCGGCCGCACGCTGTTCCTGTGGCCTTCGAATTTCGACATCGCCTCGGCCACCATGCCCAGGCAGACCCTGGCCCAGGGCCGCTGAGCCGGCTGCGACCAGCCGGTCGGCCCGGGCGCACCGCGCCTGCGCCCCATCACCCTTCTTCGGAGCCCGCTCGGGCAAGCGGGCCCCGCCCACCCCAAAGCGGCGCAGGGCGATTTCCGGAGACTTTTGTAAGCATGTTTCTCCTTTGCGACACGGGCTGACGCGCTTCAGCGTATGCTGCAACGCAGCATAATGCCCGCCCCATGCCCCTGGTCCCGCTCACTGTCCTGACGACGCTGCTCCATGTCTACATGGCGCTGCGGCTCACGCCTGCGCTGATGCAGGCGGGCGGCGCCTGGGCATTGCTGCTGCCCGTGGCGCTGGCCGTGTCGGCGCTGTGCATGCCGCTGCCTTTTGTGCAGCGGCCCTGGCTGCGCTCGGCAGCCGGGCGGCGTGCGCAATGGCTGGGGCTGACGGCCATGGGCTGGTTCTCTTCGCTGCTGCTGCTGACCCTGGCGCGCGACATCGGCCTGTTGCTGGCCACGGGCGTCCACTGGGTGGGCCTGGCCGATCTGGATCTGCCGCGCTGGCAGCAGGCCAGCGCCTGGGCCGCGCTGGGCCTGGCCACCGCCGTGAGCGTTGTGGGCTACTTCAATGCCCGCCGCACGGCCACGGTGCGGCACGTGCAGGTGCCCATCGCCCGGCTGCCGCAGCAGCTGCACGGCTTCACCATCGCGCAGCTTTCGGACATCCACGTGGGCCACACCATCGGCCGCGCCTACATCCAGCGCATCGTGGAACGCGTGAATGCGCTCAAGGCCGACATGGTGGCCATCACCGGCGACCTGGTGGATGGCACCGTGGCCGAGCTGCGCGAGCACATCGCGCCACTGGGCCAGCTGCGCGCTCGGCACGGCACCTTCGTGGTCACGGGCAACCACGAGTACTACGCGGGCGCGCAGCCCTGGATCGACGAGCTGCGCCGCCTGGGCCTGCACGTGCTGCTCAATGAACACGTGGTGCTGCAGACGCGCAACGTGCAGGGCGCGCAGACCGACGAGGAGGTGCTGGAAAGCGCGCTGGTGGTGGCCGGCGTGACCGACTACACGGCCGGCCATTTCATCGCCGAGCATGCCAGCGACCCCCAGCGTGCCCTCTGGGACGCCCCGCCGCTGGTCCACACCCGCGTGCTGCTGGCCCACCAGCCGCGCAGCGCGCCGGCTGCGGTCGAAGCCGACTTCACGCTGCAGCTGTCAGGCCACACGCATGGCGGCCAGTTCTTTCCGTGGAACCTGTTCGTGCCGCTGCAGCAGCCCTTCACGGCCGGGCTGCACCGCGTGCAGCAGAAGATGTGGATCTACATCAGCCGCGGCACGGGCTACTGGGGCCCGCCCAAGCGCTTTGGCGCGCCCTCGGAGATCGCGCTGATCACGCTGACCTGCGAGCGCTGAGCGGAGCGGCCCTCAGGCTCCCCTGGCGCGCAGCCGGCGCGCGCTGATTTCCATGCCCAGGTACAGCAGCGCCGCCACGCCCAGCGGGATCCAGTAGTACACGGCGCGATAGCACAGCACCGCCGCCAGCAGGGCGTTGCGCGAGGGCGAGCCTTCGGTGCCCATCAGCAGCGCCACCACCACCGACTCCAGCACGCCAAGGCCCGCAGGCACGCGCGAGAGCAGGCCCGCCACCGCGCCGATCAGCAGCACGTTCAGCGCCAGCGGGTAGCTCACGTGGCCCTGCAGCAGCACGAAAAGCGCCGCGCCCATCACGGCCCAGTTGCTGCACGACATGAGCAGCTGCAGCAGCGCCATGCGCCAGCCCGGCAGGTCGATGACCTGGCCGCGCACCTGCCATTCGCGCCGCCTGGAGAACGCACACATGGCCACGTAGGCCAGGGTGAGCAGCGCCATGCCCGCGCCCAGTGCACGCAGCGCCAGGGTGCCCAGGTGCCAGCCTTCGGGCAACTGCGGCGGCCAGAGTGCGAAGGCCAGGCCGGCCAGCAGGAAGTAGCCCAGCCAGTTGGTGAGCATGCTGGTGCCCACGATGCGCGTGACCGTGCCCGCGTCCAGCCCCAGGCGGGTGTACAGCCGCACGCGCATGCCGATGGCGCCCACGATGGTGCCCATGTTCAGGTTGAAGGCGTAGCTGACGAAGGTGACCGCCATCACCGTGGGCGCGGGCAGGGTGTGGCCCGTGTAGTGGCGCCCGATCAGGTCGAAGCTGGCGTAGATCAGATGGCTCAGCGCCGCAAACGCAGCCGCAGTGGCGAGCACGGCCCAGGGGTAGGCGCGCATGGCGCTGAAGACCTCCGCCCATTCCACCGTGCGGGCCTGGTACACCAGCAGCACGGCCACGAAGGCCAGGAAGCCCAGCACCACCACCCGCTTGAGCCAGGGCCACCACGCGCTCTCGCGCCAGTTGGCCATGCGCGCCGGACGCCCGGCCTTCACCGCCGCCGCGCGCTTTTCATCTGCGGCGGCGGGGCAGGAAGCGGTGGCGGAAGCGGCCATGGCATTGCGAGGCGAGGGCGAAGGCACAGGGGCGGCAGGGCGCGGCTCAGGCGCAGTCCGTCTGCGGCGCGCCGGTGTTCACCGGCGTGCCCTGCGTGCGCGCCGCGGCCCCGTCGGCCAGGTCGGTGGCGTGGGCCGGCTTCAGGCGCGGCGCGTGCCGTGGCAGCCAGCGGGCCCAGGTGGGGAACCAGCGCATGAAGTGGAAGACGAAGAAGCTTCGCACCAGGCGCCAGCCGCTCCATTCCTCCTGCAGGTCTTCGGAGCGCACCTGCTGGCAGGCCTCGCACATCAGTTGCTCCAGCCTTTCATGCAGCAGCGCATTGAAGGCCGCATCGCGGATCAGCACGTTGGCTTCCAGGTTCAGCGACAACGACAGCGGATCGAGGTTGCTCGAGCCCACCGTGCTCCACACGCCATCGGTGAGCGCCACCTTGCCGTGCAGCGGGCGCTCGCAATATTCGTAGATGCGCACGCCGGCGTGGATCAGGTGGTGGTACAGCATGCTGGCCGCCGTCTTCACGATGGGCATGTCGGGCTCGCCCTGCAGGATCAGCCGCACGTCCACGCCGCGGCGCGCGGCGCGGCGCAGCTCCTTGATCATGCGGTAGCCCGGGAAGAAGTAGGCATTGGCGATGACGATGCGCTCGCGCGCGGTGCGGATGGCCGCGAGGTAGTGGCGTTCGATGTCGCTGGTATGGCGCCGGTTGTCGCGCACCACGAACATCATCTCGGCCTCGCCCGTGGGCGCGTTGCGCACGTCGGCCGTGGTCTTGAGCCGGCGGCGGAACCAGCCATGGCCCTTGCCGCCCACGGCCACCGCGCGCAGCACGAAGCGGTGGATCTCATCCACGATCGGGCCGGTGATCTGCACCGCGTAGTCCTGCTTGGCCTCGGGGCCGAAGTCCAGCAGGTGATCGGCCGAATAGTTGATGCCGCCGACGAAGGCCAGTCGCCCATCGACCACCACGATCTTGCGGTGCATGCGGCGAAACACGTTCAGGCGCTGCCCCATCAGGCGCCTGCCCGGATCGAACACGCGCAGATGCACGCCGGCCTCGCGCGCCTCGTCGATGAAGCGGGCCGACAGATCGGGCGAGCCGAAGCCGTCCACCATCAGGTCCACCCGCACGCCGCGGCGCGCGGCTTCGCACACGGCCGCGTGCAAAGCCAGGCCCACCTTGTCCTCGAACAGGATGAAGGTCTCGATCACCACCTCGCGCTCGGCGGCGCGGATGGCTTCGAACACGCGCGGGAAGAACTCCTCGCCGTTCTCCAGCAGGCGCACGCTGTTGCCTGCATGCCATTGGCGGGTCTTGCCGGTCATCGTCGTCACGTCCTCGTCACGGTGGCTCTGGGGCCCGGGTTCACAGCGAAATCTCCGCCACCAGCGGTGCATGGTCCGACAGGTGCGACCACGGCTGGCGCGGCAGCACCACCGGCGCATGGGCCTGGGCGTTGCGCACATAGATACGGTCCAGCGGCAGCAGCGGCAGGCGCGAGGGGAAGGTGCGCGCAGCCGCGCCGCGCGCGCTGCGGAATACCTCGAACAAGCCCGCACGCTCTTCCAGCAGCGCATGCGCGCGGTTGCGCCAGTCGTTGAAATCACCGGCCACCACCAGCGGCGCATCGGCCGGCACCTCGTCGCGCACGATGTGGCACAGCAGCTCCAGCTGCTGCTGGCGGTGCGATTCGGCCAGGCCCAGGTGCGCGCAGATGGCATGCACGTCCACCGTGCGGCCCGGCAGCCGCAGCACGCAGTGCAGCAGGCCGCGCTTCTCGGGCCCGGCGATGGACACGTCGTGGTTGCGGTGGTGCACGATGGGGAACTTGGACAGCAGCGCATTGCCATGGTGCCCGCGCGGGTACACGGCGTTGCGGCCATAGGCGAACTGCGGCCACATGGTGTCGGCCAGGAATTCGTAATGCGGCGCCTCGGGCCAGTTGTTCACGCGCTGCTGGTGCCGCGAATGCGTGCCCATCACCTCCTGCAGGAACACCACGTCGGCGCCCACCGTGCGCACCGCCTCGCGCAGCTCGGGCAGGATGAAGCGGCGGTTGAGCGCCGTGAAGCCCTTGTGGGTGTTGACGGTCATCACCTTCAGCGAGGTGGGCGATGGCCCGGCCGAAGCAACCGCCGCCTGCGCCCGCGCAGCTGCGGCGCCGGGCGCCTGTGAAGGCGCCGGGGCCGCAGAAGTGGGGGTGGGATCGGTGAGATAGGACACACCCTGTTTGTACGAAGACGCCCGGGCTCAGCGCTGTAGGAAGGGGCGAGAAATGCGCCCCAGCCTTCTTCCGGCGCGCCTGCGCCCGCATGGCGGCCAAACGGCCTCCTACACGCCGCTGCCGCCGCGCCTCACATCGCGGCCCCAGGCGCCTGCCTAAGTTGAGGCTGTGCCTGGTGCCAAAGCGCCCGCAGCGCGAAGGCCCCGGCATTCACTCACTCATCAACCAAGGAGTTCTCACATGAACCGCAACGCTCGCACCCTCACGCTGCAAGGCCTGGCCGCTGCCGGCCTGCTGGCTGCTGCCTCGATGGCCCATGCCCAGTCGAACCCGGCCACAGTGCCGGTCATGAAATCGGGCGAAGCCAGCACCCAGACCCTGGCCGGTGAACCCAACCCCACGCAGCGCCCCGGCGTGGGCATGCCCGCCGACCGCGCGGCCGTGCGCGCCGACGCCGTGATGAACAACCGCAACCCGGCCACGACGGCTGTCCCGCCCGCAGGTGAGGCCAGCACGCGCGTGATGGGCCAATCCAACGCCACGCCGCCCGTGGGCCAGCTGACGCGCGAGGAAGTGCGCCAGAGCGCCCTACACACGCCGCGCCCCTTTGGCGACACCGGCCAGCGCCCGGACGTGCCCACCAACCCCACCACCTACACGGGCACGCCCAAGTAAGCGGGCTGCAGTGATCGCACTGTCCACGCCCCAAACACACACACGCCAAAGAACAAGCCCCGCACCGAAGCGATTCGGGCGGGGCTTTTTCGTGGCGGTGGCGCGGTGATCAGCTTTGCGTGCTGGGTGCGGCGCTGCTCTTGTGCTCGGCACCGTGATGGCGGTGCGGCCCATGGCCGTGGCGCGGGCCGCCAAAGCGCTTCGCGGTCTCGGCATCGAAGGTCTTCTGCTGCTCGGGCGAGAGCTGCGCGTAGAACTGCTTCGTGGCGGTGGCGCGCTCGGCAAAGCGGGCCTGGCGTTCGGCCTGGCGGGCCTGCATGCGGTCCAGGCGCTCGGGCGTCGTCAGCTTGGCGAAATCGGCACGCGTGAAGCGCGGCTGGCCGGCGGCTGGCGGCGCGGGTGGCTTGATGGCGCCCGTGTACTGGGTCCAGGCCGCTTCCTGCGTACCGCTGAGCTTGAGCTTGTCCTTGAGCTGCGCCTGGCGTTCAGCCATGCGCTTTTGCATGCGGGCATGGCGTTCGGCCGGGTCCAGCTTTTTCTTCTGGTGCTGATCGGCGCGGTGGCCGGACTTCTCGGCCCTGGCCTGCGCAGCTTCCTGCGGGCTCGGCCCTGAAGGCGCCATCTGAGCCTGCACCGGCGCGCTCACCGGTGCCGGTTGCTGCGCCGAGGCAGCGAAGGCGGCCGACGCCATCAGGCTGGCCCACAGAACACGTTGGCGAAGAGAGATCATGCTTGGCTTCCTTTGCATCAATCCGCTGACAGCAAAAAGTGCAGCGGGTGAATGAAGTGTGGGCAGAAGGCGTCAACCCGGCGTGGCGGCCGGGTCAAGAAGTTGCCGGTGAAGGTAAAGAAATCCGGGCGCGCTTTTTTTCGTCTCAGATCTCATCCATGAAGCGGACCTTCACGCTCTTGCCCTTCACGCCGCCCCTGCTCAGCTTCTGCTGCGCCCTGGCTGCAAGCGATCGCTCCACGGCCACATAGGTCGAAAACTCATTGACGTTGATCTTGCCGACCTGTTCGCGGGTGAAGGGCGGCACATCGCCCGCATCGCCTGTCAGCGCACCCAGCACATCGCCGGCACGGATCTTTTCCTTGCGCCCGCCCACGATCTGCAAGGTCACCATCGGCGGCAGCAGCGGCTCCTTGCTGGCGGGGGTGAGCGCTTCGAGCTTGTGCCATTCCGATTCGGCTTTCTGCAGCTGCTCGATCTTTCCCACGTTCCCCATCTCATCCATGCTGACCAGGCTGATGGCCCAGCCTTCTTCGTCGGCACGGCCCGTGCGGCCAATGCGGTGGATGTGGACTTCGGGGTCGGGCGTGACGTCCACGTTGATCACCATCGCGAGCTGCGCAATGTCCAGCCCGCGCGCGGCCACATCGGTGGCCACCAGCACCGAACAGCTGCGGTTGGCGAACTGCACCAGCACCTGGTCACGCTCGCGCTGCTCCAGCTCGCCGAACAGCGCCAAGGCGCTGAAGCCCTGGTCTTTGAGGTAGCTCACCAGCGCGCGGCACTGCGCCTTGGTGTTGCAAAAGGCCAGCGTGCTGGCCGGGCGGTAGTGCCGCAGCACATCGGCAACGGCCGCCAGGCGGGCTTCGCCTTGCGCGCTGTGGGGCACCTCGTACCAGCGCTGCTGGATCTTGGTCTTTTCATGCTGGGCCTGCACCGTGATCGTCTGCGGCGCCTTCATGAACTGGTGGCTGAGCTTCTCGATCCCTTCGGGATACGTGGCTGAGAACAGCAGCGTCTGGCGCTCCTTGGGGCATTGCCTGGCGACCGTGCAGATGTCGTCGAAGAAGCCCATGTCGAGCATGCGGTCCGCCTCGTCGAGCACCAGCGTGTTCAGCGCCTCCAGCGTGAGGTTGCCGCGCGCCAGATGGTCCATGATGCGCCCGGGCGTGCCCACCACGATGTGGGCGCCGTTCTCCAGGCTGGCCGTCTGATTGCGCAGCGGCACACCGCCGCACAGCACCACCACCTTGATGTTCTCTTCCGCGCGCGCCAGGCGACGGATTTCAGTCGCCACCTGATCGGCCAACTCGCGCGTGGGGCACAGCACGACGGACTGCACCGCAAAGCGCCGCGCATTGAGATTGGCCAGCAGCGCAATCCCAAAAGCGGCCGTCTTGCCGCTCCCGGTCTTGGCCTGCGCGATCAGGTCCTTGCCCAGCAGCGCCACCGGCAGGCTGGCCGCCTGGATGGGCGTCATCTGCGTGTAGCCAAGCTGGGTGAGGTTGGCCAGCACGTGAGGGGCCAGGGGCAGGGCGCTGAAGTCGGTGGGGGTGGGGGTCATGGGGGGATTGTCGTGAGGCGGGGTTCTTGAGCGGTTCGGGTGGCTTTGGAGGCTGCACATAAGGTCGAGGCTTGACCGCGTTGCGCCACGCGTCAACATAGCGCTCCTCGCACAGCACCGCCGCATGGCCATCCAGAAGCCCGATCACTCGAAGAACCAGCACCAGTGCAGGCGCACAGTGCGCTAGGCTCGATGCGCGAGAAGGGATCTTTGCTGCAAGGAGTGGCGCTGCCATGACCGACCGCTACCAAGCTACCGGGACCGAGGGTGCGTTTGAGCCGGGCTCCAACGGCCAGGTGCTGCGCAACCTCGTGGGCATCCGCTCAGCCGATGACATGGACGCCTTGGAGTTGCGGCTGTTGGCGGAGCTGTACGACGCGGTGCTGTTGCAGGACTTTCCGGACCGAGCGTTGTCCGTGGCAGACCTCAGGCATTGGCACCACCTGTGGCTGGGCAATGTGTATGCCTGGGCGGGGCAAGAGCGCTCGGTGAACCTGGGCAAAGGCGGTTTTCAGTTCGCCACGGCCGCGCTGTTGCCAGCGTTGCTGGGCAATTTCGAGCGGGAATGCCTGGCAAGATGGACACCCTGCGGCGCCGTTGCTCCCGAAGAGGTGGCGAACGCCATTGCTGTCACCCATGTGGAACTGATCCTGATCCACCCTTTTCGCGAGGGCAACGGCCGCTTGTCACGTCTGCTGGCGGACGTGATGGCCGTGCAGGCAGGCCATGAGCCCCTGGACTACAGCAGCTGGGAACAGAACAAGCCGGCGTATATCGCCGCGATTCACGCGGGGCTTGGCGGCGACTACGGGCCGATGACGCAGCTTGTGGCCGAAGCCATGGCTGCTGGCGATGCCAGCCTCAGCGGGCCAGTTTGATGTGCGCGAAGCGCACCGTGGCTTGCTTGAGCTGCTGTTCCAGCTGGGCTACCGTGCGGCCCGTTTCCACTGCGGTGGAACTGGCCACGGCACGCAGCAGTGCCTTGCGGCTGGGCTTTTTGCGTTGCAGCGCTGTGGTTTTGAGCATGCTGTGGTCTTGCGGCTTGAGCAGGCGATTATCGGACGCCTTTCGCATGCCCGTCACAACAGAGGCATGCCCGCAGCGCCCACTGAAATTGAAAGGCGCGGCCTATGCATCTCGCCCTGCGCCCGGAGCGCGTCACCAGACTCACTTTCCATCACCCCCATCCGCCACCCACGGGTATTTGGCCTGCTCCACCTGCTTCAACAACGCCTCTCGCTGCCGCCGCGGAATCCCGCGGATGCCCTCGGCCACCCACTGCAGGCGCTTGGGGTCCAGCCCGCCTTCCTTGGACCAGCGTTCGGCCGCCAGGCCGGGCGCGTGCAGCATGCTGGCCAGCCACACGGCCTGGGCGGGCTCCAGGCGTGCTGCGCTGCGCTTGAAGTAAAGCTGCGCGGCCGCTTCGGCGCCGCACACGCGGCCCCAGGGGGCGTTGTCCAAATAAAGCTGCAGGATGCGCGCCTTGCCTAAAGTGCTTTCCATTTCCACGGCGTAGAGCAGTTCGCGCAGCTTGCGCTCCAGGCTGCGTTCGCTGCCGGTGACCAGCATCTTGGCCAACTGCTGCGTCAGCGTGCTGCCGCCGCGGTCGATGCCGCCCTTGGCCTGGTTGCGGTCCAGCGCGGCGCCCAGTTCGATCAGGTCGTAGCCCGGGTGCTGGAAGAAGCGCTGGTCTTCGGCCGCGATGACGGCGCGCGCCAGCCAGCTCTGGTCCGTCAGGCGGCTGGGGGCGCCGCAGCTGCTGCGCGCGCCCAGCATGGCTTCGGTGCCCAGGCCTTCGACATTGAATTGCGCCACCTGCGGCTGCAGCTTGAAGGCGCCCGAAGGCTGGCTGATCTGCGCATGGAGCGCCAACGTGCCGCTGATGCGCGCGCGCTGCAGTTCGGGCAGGTGCGGCGCGGCGACCGCGTACCAGCGCGCGATGGGGGCTTCCTGCATCTGCAGGTCCACGTCCAGCGCGGTTTGCGACAGGCGGCCGGTCCATTGGCCGCGCAGGGGCGCGTCTGCCGCGGGCAGGCGGCCTGCCAGCTCGCGCGGCGGTGCGGCTTCCAGCGTGCCGCGCAGGCGACTGGCGTCACGGTGCAGGCCGATCTGGAGGTGATCGAGCTGCAGCGGCTGCGAACCCAGGGCCGCCACCTGCGCGTTGCACGGGGCGCAGCGCAGGTAGAGCAACTGGGCGCTGTCCACCCAGCGCAACTGCACGGGGCCGTAGCGGGTGTTCAGGCGCAGGCCGTCCAGCCTTGGCGCCAGCCAGGGCGAGGTGGCCACGCGCAGCAGCGTGGGCACGCCCAGCTCCAGCGTCAGGGGCCCCACCTTGCGCTCGATCGCCCATTCGCCTTTGGCCGGCGCCAGCCCGATCCTGACGACCAGCGCCAGCGCGACGGCCCCGGTCAGCACCAGGGCCAGCAGCCCGAACAGCACGATGCGCAGCGCTCTTTTCACGACAACAACTCTTCCTTCGCCGCCACCCGCGGGGTGGGTGGCCGGCTCTTCTTGCGGCAGCCTGCATGGTGCCATGTTCCTGCGACGCACATGCGCGCAGGCCGCACGGCGATCACGGCAGGGGCGTGGCCAGGGTGACGGCCTGCCAGGGGCCCGCAGACTTCCCGCCGACGCCCGCCCAGTACCAGGCCGAGGTGTCGGTGAAGGACTGGCCCGCCGCGTCTTCGATGCGCTCGCACACGCGCACGGCGTGCTCGCGCCGGGCCGTGAAGCAGCGCCACAGGCGCTCCTGTGCGTCTCGCTCCAGCCGCGCCTGCTCGATGCGCCAGCCCAGCGCGCGATAGCAGTCGGTGGCCGGATGCAGCATGCGCGTGGGTTCGGTCACATGGCGCATGACGAACACGCGCGCGCCATCGGTCATGCGCGCGATCTGGCCCGGGAACTGGCGCGCAAAGCGCGCTTCCACCTCGCCCAGGGCCAGCGGACGCAGCGCGGCGCCGTCCCATTGCCGCGGCCATTCGTGCGCAGCGCTGGTGGCGGCAGCCGCATGGGCCGGTGCGCGCAGGGCGCCGGCCGTGCCCCACAGCAGGCAGATGCCCAGCACGGCCGCGAACACGAGCTTGTGCAGCGTGCGATGCACGAAGCTGTTGGCCAGAAAGAAAAGGCGATCAGGCATGCGTGTCCACATGGCGGGCTCCAGCTGTGGTGATCAGACCGGCAGGCCGGGCAAAAAAGCCGCTGGCCGGTGCGATGGCGCGGCGCGCAGGCCGGCTGATGAAGAACGCGATGCCGCCGCACACCGCGGCTAGCACGGCCAGGCCCAGCGCTTCGTGCGCCCAGCCGGGCAGGGCGCGGTCTGCGCCTTCGGCCGCCACCAGCAGCGCATTGCGCAGCACATTGCCGCCCAGCACCAGCGCGCTGACGACCGGCAGCCGGGCCAGGAAGCTGCGGCCCGAACAGCGCGTGATGAACAGCGCCGTGGCGCAGGCCGTGAAGTAGCCCAGCCACACCATCTGCACGCCCGAGCAGGGCGCATCGACGATCACCAGCCGCCCGGCGATCCACAAACTGGCGCCTTCGCGCGCCACGCTGCTGAAGAAGGGCATCAGCAGCCACTGGCTCAGTTCGGCCGTGAGCACGCGCAGCGGGTAGCCGGCATAGAACTGCAGCGAAGACAGCAGCGGCAGCGCCAGCACGGCCAGCCCCAGCACGGGCAGTGCGGCCACACCCTGCGCTGGCGATGCCGTGCCGGCCTGCACGGGCGGCCGCGGCAGAAAGGCCAACAGACCGCAGGCGATGGCCAGCACGGCCATCAGGCTGGTCAGCAGCGGCGGGAAGGCTGGCAGCGGGCCCAGTCCGGTGCGCAGCAGCGTGGCGGCCATGGTGGCGGCGCCGGCCAGCAGCAGCCAGCCCAGGCGCGGTGCCGTGCGCAGCGCGCGGCGCTGCTGCCAGGCCAGCGTGGCCAGGGCGGCCAGCGCCAGCAGGCCCAGCGGATCGTCGGAGCCGTCGGCCAGCCGGCGGGCCATCCACCACCAGGCAGGCCACAGCGCGAGCGCCTGCGCGGCCAGCCAGAAGGGCGCGCCCACGCGGTCCAGGCGGATGCCGGCATCAAGCCAGCGCGGGTGATGTTGGGCGAGGTGAGTGAGGGTCATGGCATCAGGCCGTGAGCTTGCGCGGGTCATGGCGGCGGGCGCGGCGGCGCAGCATCAGCAGCACCGACAGGGCCACGGCCATGGCGCCCAGGGTTTCGGGCTCGGGCGTGCTGGGAACTTCGGCGCCCAGCGCGTTGTTGCTCACGCCCTGGGGCAGGGGCAGCGGCTGGTTCACGCCATCGACCGAGCCGCTGGTGTTGCGCACCACCTTGTCCACAGCGATGAAGCTGGTGTATTGGGTCAGCAGGCTGTACTTCAGGCCCAGGTCGGTGATGGCCTGGCGCAGGTCGTCGCCCGCCTGCAGCGCTTCCTGGTCGCTCAGCGCCGCGATGCGGTGGCGGGCCCACAGCGCGCGCAGCGCGGGCGTGCTGCGGGGCGTGTCTGCGTCGATGCGGATCTGCTGCTGCCACGGGCCGCTGGCGCTGCGGCCTTCGAGGGTGATGCCGCCGGTGGGCTCGCCGCGCCACTTGCCGAACACGATGACGGGGCGCTCGCCCAGCACGTCGGGCAGTTGCCTGGGTTCCACGTCGTACACGTCCAGGCCGTTGAAGGTGGCGCGCACGTTGGTCAGCACGGGCGATTCGACCATGCGGCGAAAACGCGCAGCCTGCTCGGGCGCCTGCACGGGGTCGGTGATGATGAAGGGCTCGCCCATGCCGGCGCGGGCCAGGCCTTCCATCAGATGCCGGTTGACCGACGAGCCGATGCCGAAGGAAAAGAGGTTGGCCTTGTCCAGGTTGCGGCGCACCAGCTCGAAGGCTTCGCGCTCCACGCTCACGTAGCCGTCGGTCACCACCACGATGCTGCGCGACACGCCTTCGGCCTTGGGTTGTGCATACACGCGCTTGAGCGCCGGGATCAGCTCGGTGCTGCCGCCGCCCTGGTAGCGCTCGATGGTGGCCAACGCCTGCGCGATGTTGGCGCTGGTGGCGGGCACCGATTTGTCGTTGAGCATCTTGCTGCTGCCCGAGAACAGCAGCACGTTGAAGGTGTCGCTGGGCCGCAGGCCGCCAATGAGGCGCTGCAGCACCTGCTTGGCGGTGTCCAGCGGAAAGCCGTGCATGGACCCCGAGATGTCGACCACGAAGATGTAGTCGCGCGGGCTGATGGCGCTGGCGGCCACGGCCTTGGGCGGCTCGATCATGGCGAGGAAGAAGTTCTCGGCACCATCACCCTGGCCCTTGTGCAGCAGCAGGCCCGACTGAACCTGCTCGCCGGCCAGGCGGTAGTCGAGCACCACGTCGCGGTTGTCCTGCGGGCGGCCATCGCTCTTGAGCAGCACCTCGGCATGCCGGTCGCGCTCGGTCTTCTTCACGTCGATGGCGTGGGTGCGCGAGCGCACTTCCTGCAAGCCCATGGGCGTGTCGATGCTGGCCTTGAACGTGAACTGCGTGGACGGTGCGACGCCTTCGCGCAGCGTAGGTTGCGCGACCCACTTGGCCTGCGCGTTCTCCGATGAAGGACTGAGACGTGCCCCCACGCTCGGCACTTCGTGTCCTCGCTGCCCCCCGAGGGGGCCGACGCCAGCTTGGGGCGGCCCGGCGCTGGCGTAGCGCGGCCCCACCACCGTCGGAAACACGAACTGGTAGTTGCCGCTTTGGGGCACCAGCAGTTCTGTGTAGCGCAGTTCCACCTTCACGTCGTCGCCGGGCAGGATGTTGGCCACGTTCATCTGGAACACGTTGGGCAGGTGCTGTTCCAGCAGCGCGGCGGTCTTGCCTTCGGTCTTGGCGGTCTCGTATTCGATGCGCGCCTGCTGCTTCTCGCGGATCTGCGCCGTGATCAGCCGGTCGGCCAGGCGCACGTTCAAGCCGCCCACCGCCGCCCGGGTGGAGCCGGGGAACACGTACTTGGCTTCGATGGGCCGCGTGCCTTCGTTGCGGTAGCTCTGCGTGACGGTCACGTCGGCAATCACGCCGGCGATGCGCACATCCACCTGCGTGCTCTTGAGCGGCAGGCGGTCCAGCTCGGGCGAATCGCTCTTGACGAAGAAGTAGGGGCTTTCGGTCTTCTCGCGCGGTGCCGGCTGGGCATGCACCGGGCGCAGGGTGAGCAGCGCGAAGCAGCCCACGGCCAGGCCCATGGTGGCCAGCCAGAGCGACACGCTCCTGCAGCCGCTGGGCCTTTCCTGGGTGCAGCGCTGTTGCTCCTGCTCTTCTTCGTTTGTGACGCTGTGCATGGTCGTGTTCCTTCCCGATGGTTGTGGTGGTCGGTAGCGCCACTGTCCTTTTCGCAAGAGAAGGCATGAGGAAGGAAAGAAGAAGCCGCCTTGCGCACGACGGCGCTGTGTGAAGTCCGTGTGAAGTCCTGGTGCGCGGGCGCGCCCGCAGGCTTCATCGCTGCTTCGGCTGTGCGGTCGACCATGCAGGCCACGCCATGACACAACCCGAAGAGGAAAGAACGATGCTCAACGTCAAAACCCTGCGCCATTCGGCGCTTGCCAAGGTGGCCGCGCTGATCGTGCTGATGCTGCTGCTGTGCATTCCGCTGGGCGAGATCGGCAGCCTGGTGGCGGAGCGGCGCGGCAGTCGCGACGAGGCCGTGCAGGAACTGGCCGCCACCCATGCCGGCGCGCAGACGCTGACCGGGCCGCTGCTGCTGCTGCCGTGGACGGAGCACTGGGTCGAGGACCAGCGCAACAGCGAAGGAGAAATCATCGGCCAGGTGGCACGGCACAAGCGCCGCCAGACCCTGCTGATGCCCGAGCAGTTGCGCATCGAAGGGCAGATGCTGCCGGAGTCACGCTACCGCGGCATTTTCGAAGTCCTGTTCTACAAGCTCGACGGCCGCCTGAGCGGGCGCTTCCAGATCCCCA
Organism: Xenophilus arseniciresistens; assembly: GCF_028023875.1. Classification (GTDB taxonomy): domain Bacteria; phylum Pseudomonadota; class Gammaproteobacteria; order Burkholderiales; family Burkholderiaceae_C; genus Xenophilus; species Xenophilus arseniciresistens. The sequence goes on along the minus strand of NZ_JAQIPB010000014.1, from coordinate 55,556 downwards.
CGCAGCCGCCCGCGCCCACCGAGAAGGGCGGGCGGCTGGAGATGGGCATGCCGATGCTGGCGCTGTCGCTGAGCGATGTGCGCGGCATCGTCGGCATGCCGCAAGCCACGCTGGGCGGCCTGACGCTGAAGTTCCGCCCCGGCATTCCGGGCGTGCCCGGGCAGGGCATCCATGCGCCGCTGCCGCCTGAAGCGCTGAAGGCGCTGCAGGCCGGCCCGGGCTTCGACATGAAGCTGCAGCTGGTGGGCCAGAACCGCCTGGACATCGTGCCGCTGGCCGAAGACACGCAGGCGCACCTCACCTCGCCCTGGCCGCATCCGGCCTTCGGCGGGCGTTTTCTGGCCAGCGAGCGCACGGTCACCGACAGCGGTTTTGATGCGCGCTGGCAGATCTCGTCGCTGACCAGCGATGCGCGCTCGCAGCTGGCACGGCACCTCAAGGCCGAGGCGCCGACGGCGCTTTCGCCCGCAGCCGCCTGCGATGGGTCGGTAGGCTGCGCGGCCAGTGCCGCCACAGCGCAGGCCATGCAGGCCGCGGACTACGGCGCCGCCGAAGCCGCGCGCGCATCCACGGGCAGCATCGACACCTTCGCCGTCTCGCTGGCCCAGCCGGTGGACGTGTACACGATGAGCCACCGCGCCGCCAAGTACGGCGCGCTGATCATCGGCCTGGTGCTGCTGGGCTGCTTCATGTTCGAGCTGTTTCGCCAGCTGCGCCTGCATCCGGTGCAGTACGGGCTGGTCGGGCTGTCGATTGCGCTGTTCTTTTTGTTGCTGGTGGCCCTGTCTGAAAAGCTAAGCTTCTGGCAGGCCTATGCGCTGTCCGCCTGCGCCAGCGTGCTGCTGCTCATGGCCTACTTCAGCGCGGTGCTGGGCAGCGCGCGGCGTGGCCTGGGACTGGGCGCCTTCGTGGGCGTACTCTATGCCGCGCTGTACGGCCTGCTGGCCTCGGAAAGCAACGCCCTGCTGCTGGGCGCGCTGCTGACCTTCGGCATGCTGGCCACCCTGATGCTGCTGACACGGAACGTTGACTGGTATGCGCTGTCCAATGGCTCCGATCGCCCGGGCATTCGCCCCGCCGCACCCGCTGTCAAAAGCTGAAGCCGGCGCTTACTTTTGAAGAACAACATGACTTTTCTCTCTCGGATCCAGGCCCTGGCGGCCGCGCCGCGCACCCGCCGCATGCTGCTGTGGGGCCTGGGCGGGCTGCTGGCCCTGGCCGTGGCCGGCGTGGTGACGGCCGGCGTGGCCTTTCTGCTGGTCTCGCGCCAGTTGCCCGACGTGTCTTCGCTGGCCGACTACAAGCCCAAGCTGCCGCTGCGCGTGTTCTCTGCCGACGGTTCGCTGATCGGCGAGTTCGGCGAGGAGCGCCGGCAGCTCGTGCCCATCGATCAGATGCCCAAGGTGCTCAAGGACGCCGTGCTGGCCACCGAGGACGCGCGCTTCTACCAGCACGGCGGCGTGGACAGCAAGGGCCTGATGCGCGCCCTGGTGGCCAACCTGTCGGGCGGCCGCGCCCAGGGCGCTTCCACCATCACCATGCAGGTGGCGCGCAACATGTTCCTCAGTTCCGAACGCACGCTCACGCGCAAGTTCAACGAGGTGCTGCTGGCCTACAGGCTCGAAGAGCGGCTGACCAAGGACCAGATCCTGGAGATCTACCTGAACCAGATCTACCTGGGCAACCGCGCCTATGGCTTTGCGGCCGCGGCGCAGACCTACTTCGGCAAGCCGGTGCAGCAGTTGACGGTGTCGGAAGCGGCCATGCTGGCCGGCCTGCCCAAGGCGCCCGGCACCAACAACCCGGTCAACAACCTTCGTCGCGCCGTGGCGCGCCAGCAGTACGTGATCAACCGCATGCACGAGACCGGCTACCTCAGCGCCGAAGAAGCCGACGCGGCCCGTGCCGAGCCTTTGAGACTGCGCGACCCGGCCGACCCGCAGCGCGTGCGCGCCGAGTTCGTGGCCGAGATGGTGCGCCAGCAGATGGTGGCGCAGTACGGCGACGAGGCCTACACCCGCGGCCTGAAGGTCTACACCACGCTGACCGATGCCGACCAGCGCGCAGCCTATGGCGCGCTGCGCGAAGGCATCATGGACTACGAGCTTCGCCAGCCCTGGCGCGGGCCCGAAGGCTTCGTCAACCTGCCCGAGGACACACAGGACGAGAAGGCCCTGGACACCGCGGTGGACGACGCGCTGGGCGACCACCCCGACAACGGCGACCTGCGGGCCGCGGTGGTGCTGCAGGCCGACGCGAAGAAGCTGCGGGCCGTGCGCGCCAATGGCGAGACGGTGGAGATCACGGGCCGTGGCCTGCAGCTGGCCCAGCGCGGGCTGGCTTCCAAGGCGCCGCCCAACCTGCAGATCAGGCGCGGCTCCATCATTCGCGTGATGCAGACCGAAGGCAAGACGCCGTCCTGGACCGTGGCCCAGCTGCCCGAGGTGGAGGGCGCGCTGGTGGCACTGGACCCGCGCGACGGCGCCGTGCGCGCGCTGGTGGGCGGCTTCGACTTCAACAAGAACAAGTTCAACCACGTCACGCAGGCCTGGCGGCAGCCGGGTTCGGCCTTCAAGCCCTTCATCTATTCGGCGGCGCTGGAAAAGGGCTTCATGCCCACGACGGTGGTCAACGACGCGCCGCTGGTGTTCGAGGCCGGCAGCACCGGCGGCCAGCCCTGGGAGCCCAAGAACTACGACGGCACCTATGAAGGCCCGATGAGCCTGCGCGACGCACTGTCCAAGTCGAAGAACCTCGTGACCATCCGGGTGCTGGATGCCATCGGGACGCAGTACGCGCAGGAATGGATCGCGCGCTTCGGCTTCGAGGCCGAGAAGCATCCGGCCTACCTGCCGATGGCCCTGGGCGCAGGCGCCGTCACGCCGCTGCAGATGGCCAGTGCCTATTCCGTCTTCGCCAACGGTGGCTGGAAGCTGCCGCCGCTGCTGATCACGCGCGTGACCGACCACCGCGACCAGGTGATCGAGGAATGGAAGCCGCCGGTGCTCGACCAGATGCCGCGCGCGATCCCCGAGCGCAATGCCTTCGTGATGGACACGCTGCTGGCCAGCGTGGTGAAGAACGGCACCGGGCGGCGTGCGTACACGGCGCTGCGCCGCGACGACCTGTACGGCAAGACCGGCACCACCAACGATTCGCACGATGCCTGGTTCGCCGGCTTTGCCAGCACGCGCGTGGCCGTGGCCTGGATGGGCTACGACACGCCGCGCCAGCTGGGCGTGCGCGGCGAAACCGGCGGCAGTCTGAGCCTGCCGGTGTGGACGCGCTACATGCAAAGCGCGCTCAAGGGCGTTCCCGTGGCCGCGCTGAAGGCGCCCGAGGGCGTGCTGGACGCGGGCGGCGACTGGACCTTTGCCGAGTACGCGCATGGCGGCGGTGTGCAGCAGCTGGGTGTGGAAGAGGCCCCGCTGTACCCGCCCCTGTACCCCGTGATGCCCGGCGGCCAGGTGCCCGGCTTTGGCAGCAGCGTGCCGGCCGAAGCCTATGGCGCGGGCCCGGCACCGGGCGCCCCGCCGCCGCCTTCATCGCCCGAGCGCAACCGGATCCTGGACATCTTCCGCTGACGCGGCCGCCTGGGCGTTTCATTCACTCATCGCGTGTGGGTTCCACGCGTTGCGCCGTGGTCGGCAGCGTGAGCACGGCCAGCGCGCCACCGCCTGCGGCGTTGGCCAGCTCGATGCGGCCGCTGTGCAGGGTGGCGATCTCCTGCACGAAGGCCAGGCCCAGGCCCGTGCTCTTCTTCTGGTTGTGCGGGCGGGCCAGCGAATAGAACTTCTGGAAGACCTTGTCGCGCGCATAGTCGGGAATGCCGGGGCCGTGGTCGCGCACGCCGATGCGCGCCTGGCGTGAGCTGCGCTCCAGAGAGAGCAGCACCTCTGCGCCCACGGGCGAGAAGTCGATGGCATTGGCCAGCAGGTTGGACAGGGCCTGCTGCAGCAAGAAGCGGTCGCCTTCCACGGCCGCGTCGCCGCGCAGCTGAAGGCGCACGTGCACCTGGCGCTGGCGCGCCGCGGCGCCCGCGCTGGCGGCCACTTCTTCCAGCAGCGGACGCAGCGGCACCACCGCCACGCGCTCGAGCACCCGGCGCGCCTCCAGCGCCGTCAGCTCCATCATGCGGTCCACGATGTGCTGCACGCGCAAGGTCTCGCGCTCGATGTTGGCCAGGAAGCGCGCGCGCTCCTGCGCCGGCATGCCTTCTTCCTGCAGCAGCTCGGCCGCGCCGCGGATGGCCGAGAGCGGGCTCTTGATCTCGTGGGTGAAGGTCTGCACGTAGTCGGCCACGTAGTTGCGGCCCGTGACGGCATCGCGCATTTCATGCACGGCACTGCGCAGCATCGTCAGGCCCTGGCGCGCCATGCGCAGCGGATGGAAGCCGCGCTGCGTGCGCAGCCAGCGGATGTAGTCGGCCGTCAGGCCGAAGGGCCGCACCAGCCACACCGAGACGATGATCGCGAACACCAGCAGCGCCACTGCCGAGCCGATGCCCACCCACAGCGTGCGCGCCCGCGCGTCTTCGACGAAGCGGCCGAAGCTCTGCACCGGCTTGCCCACGCTGACCACGCCCACGATCTCGCCGGCCCAGCGGATGGGCGCGCCCACGTAGAGCACCGAGCTGCGCGGGTCGCTTTCCACGTCGCGCGTGGCCCGCGCGCCGTACTGGCCCGCGAGCGTGCGCGCCACGTCGCGCCACTGCGAATAGTCGGCGCCCATGGCGCGGCCCATGGAATCGAAAAGCACGCGGCCGTTGCGGTCGGTCACGTACACGCGCAGCTCCACCTTCTGCTTGTGCAGGTTGTAGATCTGGGCCGAGAACTCGCGGCCGTAGACCGACTGGAACAGCGGCACCAGGCGCTGCACGTTGATGGCGCCGGCCAACACGTCCTGCTCGATCAGGCTGGCCAGCAGCTGGGAGGTTTCGACCTGCGACTCCTCGGCCGATTCGCGGTAGCGCGGGTCGATGTCCTGCATCACGCTGTACAGCAGCGCGCCGATGCCCGCCGCATAGATCAGCAGGATGCCGATGAAGATGCGGGTGCGGCGCGAGATCAACGCGGCCCCCACGGCGGCACGCGGGCCTGTGCCTCAGCGGGCGGGCAGGTCTTCATGCAGCGCATAGCCCGTGCCGCGCAGCGTGCGGATGGGTTCCACTTCGGGCGCCACCGCGCGCAGCTTGGCGCGCAAGGTCTTGATGTGCGCGTCCACCGTGCGATCGAAGCTCTCGCTCGCGTCGTCCCAGACCTGGCTGAGCAGTTCGTCGCGTGTGAACACGCGCCCGGGCCGCTGCACCAGCAGGCGCAGCAGGCCGTATTCGTAGCGCGAGAGCTCCAGCGGCTGGCCGTAGTAGCGGATCAGCATGCGCTCGTGGTCCACCACGAAGGGCAGCGGCGGCATAACAGCCGCGGGCGCAGCCGAAACCGAAACCGTGGGCGGCGCTGCGGCCGGCGCGGAGATGCCCGCGCGCTGGCTGCGCCGCAGGATGGTGCGCACGCGCGCCACCAGCTCGCGCGGTGAAAAAGGTTTGGCGATGTAATCGTCGGCGCCCAGTTCCAGGCCCACCACGCGGTCGATCTCGTCGCTGCGGGCCGTGAGGAAGACCATGGGCACCTCGGGCAGGGCGCGCTCGCGCAGGTGGGCCTGCAGTTGCTTGAACAGCTCGAAGCCGTTCATGTCGGGCAGGCCCACGTCCAGGATGGCCAGCGCGGGCAGCTCCTGCCTGAAGCTTTGCAGGGCCGCTTCGGCCGTCTCGCACCACACGGGCGTGAACCCGTCGCTGCGCAGCACGTACTGCAAGGTGTCGGCAATGCCTGATTCATCTTCGACGATCAGGATGCGAGGCTTGGAAGACATGGTGGTCGATGGTAGCGGGCCGTACGCCCCGGCCGACCGAGATGGAACCTTTGTGCGGCATCGCAGCCCAACAGGGGTTCATATCGCCGCCAATTCACCCAAAACATTCAGGAAAGGTCTCTTAGACATGAATCCCCAGGACAGCCGCAGCATCGTCACGCTCTGCCTGATGGCCGCTTTTGCCGACGGCAGCAAGCATGACCGGGAGCGCGAGGAAGTCAGGCGCATCGCCGAAAGCCTGGCCCAGGCCGGGGACATCCATCTGCCCTCGCTGTATCAGGACGTTCTGCTCAAGCGCCAGACGCTGGCCAGCGTGGCCGCTTCGCTGCAGGACGAGGGCGCGCGCCACCTGGCCTACGAGATGGCCGTTTGCGTGTGCGATGCCGACGGCGGCCAGAGCGAGGCCGAGCGCCAGTTCCTGCGCGAACTGCGCGACGCGCTGAAGCTCGACGGCCGCGAGGCGCAGGCCATGGACGACGCAGCCGAAGCGCTGGCCCAGGCACCCGTGGACGCTCCGGTGCCGCCGCTGGCCGGCGCCGCAGCCAGCGCCGCCTTGCCCGTGCCGGTGCCCGCCGATCTGCCGTCGGCCGGCTCCACGGCTCCGGCGCCAAGCCGCCCCGCGGTGGATGAGGCCGCGATGGACAAGCGCATCCTCAATGCAGCCATCCTCAACGGCGCGCTGGAGCTGCTGCCCGAAAGCCTGTCCACGCTGGCCATCATTCCCCTGCAGATGCGCCTGGTCTACGGCATCGGCAAGGAACACGGCTACGAACTGGACAAGGGCCACATCAAGGACTTCCTGGCCACGGTGGGCGTGGGCCTGACTTCCCAGTACCTGGAGCAGGCGGGGCGCAAGCTCATCGGCGGTCTGCTGGGCAAGGTGGGTGGCGGCATGCTGCGCGGCGTGGGCAAGCAGGCCGTGAGCTCGGGCATGAGCTTCGCCACCACCTATGCGCTGGGGCATGTGGCCAAGCGCTACTACGGCGGCGGCCGGCAGCTGTCGACGCAGATGCTCAAGGACAGCTACGCCAGGGTGGTAGCCCAGGGCCAGCAGTTGCACGCCACCTATCTGCCCCAGATGCAGGAACAGGCCCGCACGCTGGACACAGCCAAGGTGATGGCCATGGTCAGGGGGCGTTGACGGCCCGCTCGTCCTTCGGCCCCGGGCTGAAGCAGGTGCAAGGAAGCGGCCCTCGGGCCGCTTTTTTTTTGCGCCTGCGAACGACGCTGACGCGGCACAAAGGTAGACACGCCGTCCTGTGGAGAAGCCAGGCCGGGCCGCGCCGGCCGGTCATCCGGGCTGTGGATGAAGATGTGGAATAAAGGCAGGATTGCTCCCCGCGTGGCGCCCTGCCGCAGGGCCGCCGAGCTCGCCTGCGCAGTTCACCCACAGGTAAAGATGCACTTACCCACAGACTTGTCCTTTGACGCTGCGCTTCTGATCTGGGATATGGCCGCCGCTGCATCCAGCTGTGCACTGCTGAATTTGCGGGCAATCCGTTGAAAGTCTTTTGTTTTCAATGAGTTATGGCGTGTTTACAAAAATGGACCCAACTTGTTCACAAAGTTGTCCATGTTTTATGGGGAGAAGATCAAAAACAAGGCAGCTTTTGCGTGCGGCCTGCTGCCTTCCGGCGCTGAGCCCCAGCTCGACGGAAAGCGCCTGGGAAGCCAGGCATGCAAGGTTGGGGCGCATCCGTCGGATGCGATCGGATCCGGATGACACGCGACTCGTCCGTCGCGCTCATACAGGCTGGCTGGTTGCTTGGTTTCGCGGCACCGGACATTGCTGACGGCAAAAGCAGAGGGGCCCTTTTTTTTCTGCGGCGCATGTTCTGCTTTCTTCCCAGTTATTTCTTCTATTTCTGATTAGTAGTAGTAGATAAGGACGCGCAGATTTGTGGATAACCGGCTTTTTCCCTGGGCTGACAAGCCGTTGCGTCAGCCGCAAGCATGTGCACAGCGCCTGCGCGATGCGCCGGCCGGAGTTGAACAAGATTGAGCAGCTGCCGGGCGCTGTGGACAGCTCGCACTTTGGGCTGAAGATATCCCCAGCTTTATCCTTTGACGCGGCGTCTTCTTTCTGGGATGGGATGGAAGTGGCCCTTTTCATCCATTGCCCAAACGACAGGCAACTTGTATTAAGTCCTTAAGAATCAAGGGCTTGCAGAATCCCTACAGCCCTGGCCCCAAGTTGCCCACAAAGTTGTTCAAGTTTTGTGGGGAGAACGTGCAGGCCATGAGCGAGCGCCTGTTCAAGAGGCAGCCTGCCGCGCGCTGAAAGACACCCAGCCTTGAAGTCCCGGGCAAGGCCTGCGTCGGTCGCACACGGCCGCGTCCTGGGCCGTGCATGGCGGCCCCGGCGCCCTTCAATGTTCACACGGAGCCAAAAAGAAAAGCGTTTACCAAATGGTGTCGCCTGGCGGCGAGCGCTGCAGAGCTTCACGGAAGGCAGCAATCCCTTTTTTTTAGGGCCGCGGCGCTCTCTTTGTTTTGCTAATTTCTTCTATTTCTAATTAGTAGTAGTAGATAGGCATGCGCCGCCGCTGTGGAAAACCTTCTTTTCTGCTGGCGCGACAGCCGCTTGCAGCAGGTGGAAGGATGTGTGCAGGCCTGCTTCCAGGGTGATACGCGCGCATGAACAAGATGCGCCGTGCCCGCTGTGCTGTGGATAAGCAGGGTCTTGTGCCGGAAATGTCCCCAACTTTGTCCTTTGACACTGTCTCCAGAATCTGGGAAAGGGGCCGGCCAACGCATTCTGTGCACTGCACAAAATTTCATCAATGTGTTGAAAGTCTTTTGAAATCAATGGGTTGCGAGCTTCTTACAACCTAGCCCGCAACTTGCCCACAAAGTTATCCAGTCAATGTGGGGAGAAAGGGGCGGATCGCCGGTCCCTCCACGCTCGGCCTGCGCTTGGCGAGCACGCGCACCCGCGCTGGCTGTGTTTTGCGGCAGGCCAGGAAAAAGCACGAGCCGTGGCTCTGAAGAAGGCGGATTTTTTCAGGCGAGGCTGCGTCGCCTGACTTGTTCATGTCGGCGTCACGGGCGCAAGGGCGCGACGCCGATGCAAAGGCGTGGCTGTGGAAAGCACCGCTTTATGCAGTGCTGACGAGCACTTGGGGTGCGAACAAGGCTGTGAATAGGTCTGGAATAGAAGCCATCGCCTCCGCCACGGGTGCTCGGCGCCCCACGCCGAGCTGTGGATAAGCCATGGACTTCTGCCTGGATTCTCCCCAGAGTTGTCCTTTGACAGCCTGTTCGGATTCTGGGAAAGCAATGCGCCGGCAAAACTGTGCACTGCGGAAAAAAGTAGCAGTCTGTTTAAAGTCCTGCTAAATCAACAACTTGCGACGCCTTTACAACAAAGCCCGCAAGTTGCCCACAAAGTTATCCAGCTGATGTGGGGAGAAATCGGGGAAAACCCGCCCTTCGCTTCAGGCCTCGCCCGCCAGGTCGTCCAGGATCGGGCAGTCCGGGCGGCTGTCGCCGTGGCAGCAGTGAACCAGGTGAGCGAGGGTCTGCTGCATGGACTGCAGCGCAGCGATGCGCGCCTCCAGATCGCCGAGGTGTTTCTGGGCGATCTGCCGCACGCGGGCGCTGCTGCGTCGGCGGTTGTGCCACAGTCCCACCAGCTCGCTGATGTCTTCCATCGTGAAACCCAGTTCGCGCGCACGCTTGATGAAGCGCAGGGTGTGGATATCCGATTCACCATATTGGCGGTAGCCACCCTCGGTGCGCGGCACCGAGGCCAGCAGGCCCAGGCCTTCGTAGTGCCGCACCATGCGCGCAGACACGCCCGAGCGCTGGGCGGCCGTGCCGATGGAAACCGGCGCGCCCGCCTGCGAGTGTGCTGCGGTGGCCATGGCGCTCAGCCCTGCTGGACCTGATAGCCGGCTTCGGCGATGGCCGCGGCGAGGGCTTCGCGGGGCTGGCCGCTGCGCACGTCGACCCGGCCCGTGGACAGGTCCACGCGCACGGCGGCCTGCGCATCCAGCGTCTGCAGGGCGTCTTCGATGGCACGCACACAGTGCTGGCAGCTCATGCCCTGGACCTGGAAGTGATGGGCGTTCTGCGAATCGGGGTTCATGTGAAAAGACTCCTTGTGCCGCATCGGCACGGTGCAACGCAGGAAAGAGAGGGAAGGAAGGAAAGGCCGGTGATCATCAACCTTCTCATGATGTCAGAGTCAAGCCCTTTGTGCTTCACCCGTGCGGCAGCAGGGATGCCGTGCGAGCAGGCTTGACCTTCTCATGATGAGAAGCTTTAGGCTCCAAGCATGCACATCGATCCTCCATCCTCTTCTTCAGCGGCGGCGGCCACGGCAGCGTCGTCTTCCTTTGACCTCGGCGTGGAAGGCATGACCTGCGCGTCCTGCGTGGCGCGCGTGGAGCGTGCCCTGGAACGCGTGCCCGGTGTGGCCCGCGCCAGCGTGAACCTGGCGACGGAGTCGGCGCGCGTGCTGGCCGACCTGCCGGCAGGCGATGCCGAGGCCGCGCGGCAGATGCAGGCGCAGCTGCATCGTGCCGTGCGTGCCGCCGGCTATGCGCCGCGCGCGGCCGAGGCAGCGACGAAGGAGGCTTCGGCTTCACCATGGGCTGGCTTCGGTCCCGTGGCGGCAGGCCTGCTGCTGTCGGCGCCGCTGGTGCTGCCCATGCTGCTGATGCCGCTGGGCCTGAGGTGGATGCCTTCGCCCTGGCTGCAACTGCTGCTGGCCGCGCCGGTGCAGTTCTGGCTCGGGGCCCGCTTCTATCGCGCGGGCTGGCATGCCGCGCGCGCCGGCACCGGCAACATGGATCTGCTGGTGGCCATCGGCACCAGCGCGGCCTTCGGCCTGTCGCTGTGGCTGTGGTGGCGCAGCGCCACGGGCGCGCATGCGGGGCATGAAGCGCTGCATCTGTACTTCGAGGCTTCGGCCGTGGTGATCACGCTGGTGCTTCTGGGCAAGTGGCTCGAATCGCGCGCCAAGCGCCAGGCCACGGCTGCGATCCGTGCACTGCAGCAACTGCGGCCCGAGACGGCGCACCTGCTGCAGCAGCGTGGCGCGCGGCACGAGGAGGTGGACGTGCCGATCGCCGAAGTGATGGTGGGCGACCGGCTGGTGGTGCGGCCGGGCGAGCGCGTGCCGGCCGATGCGCAGGTGCTCGAAGGCCAGTCGGCGCTGGACGAAGCCATGCTCACGGGCGAGCCGCTGCCCGTGCCCAAGCAGGCGGGCGACCGGCTCACGGGCGGCTCGGTCAATGGGGAAGGCCGGCTGGTGGTGCAGGTGCTGGCCACGGGCGCCGAGAGCGTGTTGGCGCGCATCATCCGGCTGGTGGAAGACGCGCAGGCGGCCAAGGCGCCGATCCAGCGCCTGGTCGACCGGGTGGCGGCTGTCTTCGTGCCGGTGGTGCTGGTGCTGGCGCTGCTGACCTTCCTGGCCTGGTGGCTGCTGCTGGGCGCGGGCGTCGAGCAGGCCCTGATCCATGCAGTGGCGGTGCTGGTGATTGCCTGCCCCTGTGCGCTGGGCCTGGCCACGCCCGTGGCCGTGATGGCCGGCACCGGCACGGCGGCGCGGCACGGCATCCTGATCAAGGACGCACGCGCGCTGGAGCTGGCGCATCGCGTGGACACGGTGGCTTTCGACAAGACCGGTACGCTCACGCTGGGCAAGCCGGCGCTGGTGGGTTTCGAGCCCGTGGCGGGCGTGGCCTCCGAGGCTGCGCTGGCGGTGGCCGCTGCGCTTCAGTCGGGCAGCGAACACCCGCTGGCGCGCGCGGTGGTGCAGGCGGCGCGCGAGCGTGCGCTGGCCGTGCCACCGGCCCAGGCCGTGCGCGCCGTGCCCGGCCGCGGGGTGCAGGGCCAGGTGCAGGACCAGGCCGGTGAATGGGCCATCGCCAGCCTGCGCTGGTGCGAGGAACTGGGCGTGCCGGTGGATGCGGCGCTGACGCAGCATTGGGCGGCGCAAGGCGCTTCGCTGTCTGCGCTGCTGCGACTGCCCCAAGCCGACGGCAAGCCGCAGCTGCAGGCACTGCTGGCCTTCAGGGACGAGCCCAAGCCCGGCGCTGCGCAAGCCGTGGCCAGCCTGCGCGCGCGGGGCCTGCGCGTGGTCATGATCTCGGGCGACAACGAGGCGGCGGCGCGCGCGATGGCCGCGCGCGTGGGCATCGCGGCCGAGGACGTGCGGGCCCAGGTGCTGCCGGCCGACAAGGCCCAGGCCGTGCAGCAGCTGCGCCAGGGCGGACACACGGTGGCGATGGTGGGCGACGGCGCCAACGACGCACCGGCCCTGGCCGCGGCCGACGTGGGCATCGCGATGGCCAACGGCACCGACGTGGCCATGGAAGCGGCCGGCATCACGCTGATGCGCGGCGACCTGACGCTGGTGGGGCAGGCCCTGGACCTGTCGGACCGCACGGTGGCCAAGATCCGGCAGAACCTGTTCTGGGCCTTTGCCTACAACGTGGTGGGCATTCCCTTCGCGGCGGCCGGCCTGCTCAGTCCGATCGTGGCCGGCGCGGCCATGGCGGCTTCGAGCGTGAGCGTGATGGCCAACGCGCTGCTGCTGCGGCGCTGGAGGCCGCGGCAGCAGCAGCAGCGCTGACCGGATGTGATGCTCAGGCCAGGGCCGGGTAGTCGGTGTAGCCCTTCTCGCCGCCGCCATAGAGCGTGGCCTTGTCCAGCGCGTTCCAGGGCGCCTTTTCGCGCAGGCGGCGCACCAGGTCGGGGTTGGCGATGAAGGGGCGGCCGAAGGCCACGAGGTCGTCGCCTTCCTTGACGGCGGTTTCGGCCAGGGGCAGGTCGTAGCCGTTGTTCACCATCCAGGCAGCCTTGCCGCCCGCGGCGCGGTAGGCGGCCTTGAGGGCTTCATAGTCGAAGGGGCGGTCCTGCAGCTCGCGCGGGCCGCCCGTGGCGCCTTCGATCACATGGACGTAGGCCAGGCCCAGTGGCGCCAGTTGCCGGATCACATGGTCGAACAGCGGCTGCGGGTTGCTGTCCACGATGTCGTTGGCGGGCGTGACGGGCGACAGACGGATGCCGACCTTGCCGCCGCCCACGGCATCGACCACGGCGCGCGTGACTTCCAGCAGGAAGCGGGCGCGGTTCTCGATGGAGCCGCCGTAGTCGTCGCTGCGCTGGTTCGCGCCGTCCTTGAGGAACTGGTCGATCAGGTAGCCGTTGGCGGCATGGATCTCCACGCCATCGAAGCCCGCGGTTTCCACGGCATTGCGTGCGGCCACGGCGTAGGCCTGCACGATGCCGGGGATTTCTTCGGCGGCCAGGGCGCGCGGCACCGAGGTTTCGGTGAAGGTGGGGACGCCGTCCTTGATCAGCACGGTCTTGGTCTTGGCCGCCACTGCCGAGGGGGCGACGGGCGCGCCGTTGTCGGGTTGAAGCTCGGTGTGCGAGACGCGGCCCACATGCCACAGCTGCGTCACGATCTTGCCGCCGGCCTTGTGAACGGCGTCGGTCACCTGCTTCCAGCCGTCCAACTGCTCGGTGCCGTACAGGCCCGGCACGTCGGCATAGCCCTGGCCCTGCTGGCTGATGGCGGTGGCTTCGCTGATCAGCAGCCCGGCCGTGGCGCGCTGCGCGTAGTAGGTGGCCGTGATAGCGCGCGGAATGGCGCCCGGCGAACGGTTGCGCGTGAGCGGCGCCATGACGATGCGGTTGGCCAGTTGCAGCTCACCGGCTTGCACGGGGTCGAACAGAGTGGGCATGGAAGAGAAAAAGCGAAGGTGGAAGTCGTGGAAGAGGTCCACCGTGCGTGCCTGCCGGCCCTTTGGAAAGAAGGCGCGAGGCAGCGCGGTGGAGGGCCGAGCGTAGTGCAGCCCGTACAACCTTGCTGCAGCGCCAAGTGCGCCGCGGTGGTAGAGCAGCGGCGCGGCTCAGCGCCCCAGAACGTGCCAGGCCGCCTGGGCCACCAGCGCCATGGCCAGCAGGGCCGTGCACGCCTGCCAGAAGCGCACCGGATGCCGTTGCACCAGCGGCTGGCGCCGCGGCCGGGTGAAGGCTTCACCGGGCGCGCTGAGGTCGAAGACGAATTCGGAGACGGCTTCCTGCCGCCGGTGGGGCTGGGGGTGCAGGGCCTTGCGCAGCACGGCATCGACCCAGGCCGGCAGGTCGGGGCGGTGCGTGCGCAGCGATTCATAGCGCAGCGCCTGCACGTCGCGGCTGTGGCGCACGCGCGTGACCTGCAGCCCGTAGGGCAGCTCGCCGCTGAGCATCTGGTAGCACAGCACGGCCAGCGAGAAGAGGTCGGAACGGGCATCGCCGCCCTGGCCGGTGAAGTACTCGGGCGCGCTGTACTGCAGGCTGCCCGCGGGCGTGTCGGGGCCGGGTGCGGCGGCTTCGTCATGCAGGCCGGCCACCCAGGCCGAGCCCAGGTCGATCAGCTTCACGGTGCCCTGGGGGTCGATCATCACGTTCTCGGGCCGCAGGTCCTGGTGCAGCATCTCGCACTGGTGCAGGGCCTGCAGGCCGCGCGCGAGCTGCGTGACCAGGCCGCGCACGGCATCCAGGCCGGGGCGCGGATGGTCCACCATCCACTGCGCCAGGGTCTGGCCCTGCACATGTTCGAGGGCCACGAACAGGTGCTGGCGCGCTGGTGCCTGAAGCGCGCCGAAGGCCTTGATCACATGCGGGCTGTCCACGCGCCGGGCCACCCATTCCTCGAGCACGAAGCTGTCGAGGTGGGCGGCGTTCTCGCGCATCTCCGTGGCCGGCACCTTGATCACGGCCTGCAGGCCGCTGTGCGAGTCAACGGCCAGGTGCACATGGCTGCGCGGGCCCACGTGCAGTTCGCGCACCAGGGTGAAGCCTTCGAACTGGCTGCGCGGCGCCAGCGCAGGCGGCAGGGCCAGTCCTTCACGCCGGGCCTGCAGCGAGCCGCTGCCGTGCGTGGCGGCGGGCAGGGCGTCGATGCGCAGGATCTGCACGGTGGCGTCGTCGGCGCAGCCCGGCGTGCTTTGGGCCTGTGCGACCAGCTGGCGTGCGGCTGCGTCCAGGTCGTCGCCCTCGCAGGCCGCCAGCGCCGCATGCACGCGCGCGGCGTCCAGGCCCGCGCAGGCGCCGTCGGTGGCCAGCAGGTACAGCTCGCCGGCTTCGGCCGGCCAGCAATGGTGGTCGATCTCCACCGAAGCCTGGGCGCCCAGGGCCCGGCCCAGCAGCGTGGCGCCATCGCCCAGGTTCACGCGATGGTCCTGCGTGAGCTGCTCCAGGGCCTGGGCATGCACGCGGTACACCCGCGAGTCGCCCACGTGGAACAGGTGCAGGCTGCGGTCCTTGAGGATCAGTGCGCTGAAGGTGCAGACATGGCCGCGGTCGCGGTCCAGCCGCGCATGGCTGTGGCGGTCCTGCGCATGCAGCCAGGCATTGGTGGCTGCCAGCACGCGCAGGCCCGCGCGGCGCACCGACCAGGCCTCGGAGGTGGCGTAGTAGTCATCGAGGAAGCAGCGCACGGCCGCGGCGCTGGCCACCTGGCTCACGGGGCTGGAGCCGATGCCGTCGGCCACGGCCAGCGCGATGCCCTTGCGCGCGAGCAGCGCGCCGCCGGGCAGCATGGCGCCATGGAAGTCCTGGTTGAGCGCCTTTCCCGGGGCCGCCGCGGAGTGCTGGCCCAGGCTGACCTGCAGGGTGCGCGGGCTCACGCGCGCGGGGCTCAGGCGGCCTTGCGCTTGGGGGCCGTCTTGTAGTGCGTGGAGTACAGCGTCAGGCCCACGAAGGTCAGGCCGCCCACCAGGTTGCCCAGCACGGTGGGGATCTCATTCCAGATCAGGTAGTCCATGATCGTGAAGTTGCCGCCCAGCAGCAGGCCGATGGGGAACAGGAACATGTTGACGATGCTGTGCTCGAAGCCCATGTAGAAGAACACCATCACGGGCATCCACATGCCGATGGCCTTGCCAGACACCGAGGTGGACATGAAGGCCGCCACCACGCCGGTGGACACCATCCAGTTGCACAGCACGCCGCGGATGAACAGCGTCAGCATGCCGGCGGCGCCATGGGCCGCATAGCCCACGGTGCGGCCTTCGCCGATGTGGCCGATCTTTTCGCCGATGGCATTGGGTGCTTCGGAGAAGCCGAAGGTGAAGATGATGGCCATGAACACCGCCACCGTGAAGGCGCCGGCGAAGTTGCCGCAGAACACAAGGCCCCAGTTGCGCAGCACGCCGGACCAGGTGGCGCCGGGGCGCTTGTCCAGCACGGCCAGCGGCGCGAGCGTGAACACACCGGTCAGCAGGTCGAAGCCCAGCAGGTACAGCAGGATGAAGCCGACCGGGAACAGCATCGCGCCAACCAGGGCGTTGCCGGTGTTCACCGTGACGGACACCGCGAAGGCGGCCGCCAGCGCCAGGATGGCGCCGGCCATGTACGAGCGGATCAAGGTATCGCGCGTGGACATCAGCAGCTTGGATTCGCCAGCGTCGACCATCTTGGTCACGAATTCGGTGGGGGCAAGGTAGGCCATGGATCTCTTCCGGAAAGCAGGGTGGGGACGGGGTCAGTTCAGTTCAGGGCCACGAGCACGCGGCCGTCTTCGACACGCACGGCGTGCACGCGCACCGAGTGCTCGGGCGCTTCCAGGCATTCGCCGGTGGCCAGGTCGAAGTGGTTCTTGTAGAGCGGCGAAGCCACGACGACGCGCTCGCCCAGGCTGCCGACCAGCCCGCGCGAGAGCACGCTGGCGCCGGACTTGGGGTCGATGTTGTCGATGGCCGCGAAGCGATCGTCGGCCAGCCGGAACACGGCCACGTGCCGGCCCTCGACCAGCGCGCACACGCCGGTATGGGGCACCACGTCCTCGGCCGCGCAGACGGCGGTCCAGCTCAGGGTCTTGGTCAACATGCGTGCTCCTCAGGCGGTGGCGGTGGTGTCGGGCGTGCGCTCTTCGGGGCGCGCAGGCCGGATCTGACCGCGCTCCTTGACGAAGACGATGCGCGCATCGGGCACTTCGCTGTTGACGAAGCTTTTGAAGCGCTGGCGCACGGCCGGCGTGGTCACGGCGGTCTTCCATTCGCACTGGTAGGTGTCCACCACGTGCTGCATCTGGGCCTCGAGTTCGGCGCCGATGCCCAGCGAGTCCTCGATGAGCACCTGCCTGAGGTAGTCCAGCCCGCCTTCGAGGCTTTCGCGCCAGGTGCTGGTGCGCTGCAGCCGGTCGGCCGTGCGCACGTAGAACATCAGGAAGCGGTCGATCAGCGCGATCAGCGCGTCCTTGCTCAGGTCGCTGGCGATCAGCTCGGCATGGCGCGGCTTCATGCCGCCGTTGCCGCACACGTAGAGGTTCCAGCCCTTGTCGGTGGCGATGATGCCCACGTCCTTGCCTTGCGCCTCCGCGCATTCGCGCGTGCAGCCCGAGACGCCGAACTTGATCTTGTGCGGCGCGCGCAGGCCCTTGTAGCGGTTCTCCAGCAGCACGGCCAGGCCGACGGAGTCGTCCACGCCGTAGCGGCACCAGGTCGAACCGACGCAGCTCTTGACGGTGCGAAGCGACTTGCCATAGGCGTGGCCGCTCTCGAAGCCGGCTGCGATCAGCTCTTCCCAGATCAGCGGCAGCTGCTCCAGCCGCGCGCCGAACATGTCCACGCGCGCGCCGCCCGTCACCTTGGTGTACAGGCCGTACTTCTTGGCCACCTGGCCCACGGCGATCAGGCCGTCGGGCGTGACCTCGCCGCCGGGCATGCGCGGGACGACGGAGTAGGTGCCGTCCTTCTGGATGTTGCCCAGGAAGTAGTCGTTGCTGTCCTGCAGTTTGGCCAGCTGGGGCTGGAGCACGAACTCGTTCCAGATCGAGGCCAGCACGCTGGCGGCCACGGGCTTGCAGATGTCGCAGCCCAGGCCCTTGCCATGCCGGGCCAGCAGCTCGTCGAAGGTCTTGATCTGGCCCACGCGCACCAGGTGGTAGATCTCCTGGCGCGAATAGGCGAAGTGTTCGCAGACGTGGTTGTTCACGGCCATGCCGCGGCGACCCATCTCGAACTTCATCACCTGCGTGACCAGCGGCACGCAGCCGCCGCAGGTGGCGCCGGCCTTGGTGCAGGCCTTCAGTTCGCCGATGGTGCAGGCGCCTTCGCCCACGGCCGCGCAGATCTGGCCCTTGCTGACGCTGTTGCACGAGCAGATCTGCGCGCTGTCGGGCAGCGCCTCCACGCCCAGGCCCGGCTTGGCCTTGCCATCGGAGGAGGGCAGGATCATGAACTCGGGCTCGTCGGGCAGCGCGATGCCGTTGAGCGCGGTCTGCAGCAAGGTGCCGTATTCGTCGGCATTGCCCACCAGCACGGCGCCCAGCAGCGTCTTGCCGTCTTCGCTGATCACCATCTTCTTGTAGACCTGCTTGCGCTCGTCCACGTAGTGCAGGCTCTGGCTGCGCGGGGTCTTGCCGTGGGCATCGCCGATGGAGGCCACGTCCACGCCCATGAGCTTGAGCTTGGTGCTCATGTCGGCACCGGCGAAGGCGGCATTCGCGTCGCCGGCGATGTGCCTGGCCGCCACGCGCGCCATGTCGTAGCCCGGCGCCACCAGGCCGTAGACCATCTCGTTCCACGAGGCGCATTCGCCGATCGCGTAGACATTGCGGTCGCTGCTGCGGCAGTGGTCGTCGATGACCACGCCGCCGCGCGGGCCGATGGCCAGCACGCATTGGCGGGCCAGCTCGTCGCGCGCGCGGATGCCGGCCGAGAACACGATCATGTCGGTCTCCAGCCAGGTGCCGTCGGCAAAGACCATGCGATGGCGCGCGGTGGCGCCGTCCACGATCTCCACCGTGTTGCGGCTGGTGTGCACCTGCACGCCCAGGGCCTCGATCTTGTGGCGCAGCACGCGTGCGCCGCCGTCGTCCACCTGCACGGCCATCAGCCGCGGCGAGAACTCCACCACGTGCGTCTGCAGGCCCAGGTCGCGCAGCGCCTTGGCACATTCCAGGCCCAGCAGGCCGCCGCCCACCACCACGCCGCTCTTGGACTTGGCGCCCGAGGCCTTCATGGCCTCCAGGTCCTCGATGGTGCGGTAGACGAAGCAATGCGGCCTGTCGCGCCCCGGCACGGGCGGCACGAAGGGAGCCGAGCCCGTGGCCAGCACCAGCTTGTCGTAGGGCAGCACTTCGCCGTCGGCGGTGGTGACGGTCTGGTCGCGCCGTTCCACGGCAACGGCCCGGGCCGCCAGGCGCAGCGAGAAGCCGGTCTTTTCGAAGAAGCCCGGCTCCACCAGCGACAGGTCCTCGGCCGTCTTGCCGCTGAAGAATTCGGACAGGTGGACGCGGTCGTAGGCTGCGCGCGGCTCTTCGCACAGCACCGTGACTTCGGCCTGGCTCAGGCCCTGCTCATGCAGCTGCTCTAGAAACTTGTGGCCAACCATGCCGTGGCCGACAACGACGATTTTCATGGGGGGTTCCTGCACACCGGCGCGTTCTTGCGGCAGGCCATGGCGCTTCCTGGATCAGGGCCACGGCGCAGTTCGGGTGCAGAGCACCCCCGCGCGATCACGTCAGTGAATCGGGTGGAAACAGGCAAATCGGTGCTGCGCAGGCGCAGGCCTCCCGTTTGCTCGAGTTCCGCCGTCGTTAGCGGAGGTGGGTGAGCCCGCGGCGACCATGCCGGGGCTCGGAACAGTTAAAGCAAGTTCGATGCCTGCTCAGAAATTGTCGTCAGAAGCGCTTTGGACTGGCAATGTCTGCAACTGTTGCCGCTTGCAGGATGAAAAACGCCCCGTGCCTGTGCGCCAGGGCGCCGGGACGGGGCGTTCTCGCGGCGGCCACCCATGGGCCGCCTTTTTGGGTTTGTTTGCGCTTACTTGAGCAGGCCTTCAGCCTTCATGGCCGCTTGCACGGCAGGGCGGGCCGCCACGCGCGCATGCCAGGCCTGCAGGTTGGCATGGGCCGAAAGGTCCAGCCCCGTGGGCTTGGCCCAGTTGGTGACGGTGAACAGGTAGCCGTCGGCCACGGTGAAGTGCTCGCCGGTGAGCCACTGCTTGCCGGCCAGCTGCTCGTCGAGCCACTGGTAGCGCGAGGCCAGCTTTTCCTTGGCCAGCGCCTTGGCTTCTTCGGGCATCTTGGGGTTGAACAGGGGGCTGAAGCCCTTGTGCATTTCGGTGCCGATGAAGTTCAGCCATTCCTGCAGGCGGTAGCGCGCCAGCGTGCCGTTGGCCGGCGCCAGGTTCTTGGTCGGCGCCAGGTCGGCGATGTACTGCACGATGGCCGGGCCTTCGCGCAGGCGGGTGCCGTCGTCCAGTTCGAGCAGCGGCACATAGCCCAGCGGGTTGATGGTGTAGTAGTCCGTGCCATCCTGCAGCTTGTGCGACTTGGTGCTGGCCAACACGGTTTCGCAGGCAATGCCGGCCTCCTGCAGCGCGATATGAGGCGAGAGCGAACAGGCGCCGGGCGAGTAGTACAGCTTCATGGACAGGGATCCTTGGGTTTGGATGATGAAAGCGTCGCGCAGGCCCGCGGGCATACGGGCATGCGGCAGGGCGAATGTAGCGGTTTGCCCGTGCCCTCGCGCCGGCAGGGCTGATGGATGCGGCGCGCGATGCCACGGCCGTGGGAGGGCGTCCTACGGGGCGCCGCGCGCGCTGCCGATGCGGCCTGGCCGGACGCACTTCTAAGGTCCCAGTCAGCCCGGCGATCCTTGCTGCGGCATTGCTTTGAAGGAGTGTTGACATGCTCAAGTACGCACTGGTTTTTGCGCTGATCGCCCTGGTGGCTGGCGCTCTGGGTTTTGGCGGCATCGCGGCCGGTGCGGCCGGCATCGCCAAGCTGCTCTTCGGCCTCTTCCTGGTGCTGGCGGTGGTCTTCGTGGTGCTGGCCCTGCTGGGCGTGGGCGCGGTGAAGCGGGCGTTGGACTGAGGACGCAGCCGCCTGCGCCACTGGCCGCAGGCGGGGCGGGCCTGGGGCCGCCGCTCCCTGCGGCATTGCCCATCTTTTAAGCAAAGAGACGGGGCGCCGACTAAAATCGGCGCCCTTTGTTGCGCATGCGCGCACCCCTTCTTTGCCGCGCCGGATTGGGCTGTTCCGGCGGCGCCAGGCCTTGGGCCCGACCTCACATGCTTTATCCCGAAGAATTCGACGTCATCGTCGTTGGCGGCGGCCATGCCGGCACCGAAGCGGCGCTGGCCTCCGCGCGCATGGGCGCGAAGACGCTGCTGCTGACCCACAACATCGAAACCCTGGGCCAGATGAGCTGCAACCCCAGCATCGGCGGCATCGGCAAGGGGCACCTGGTCAAGGAAGTGGACGCGCTGGGCGGCGCCATGGGCATCGCCACCGACGAGGCGGGCATCCAGTTCCGCATCCTCAACAGCAGCAAGGGCCCGGCCGTGCGCGCCACGCGGGCCCAGGCCGACCGCATCCTCTACAAGGCCGCCATCCGCCGCCGGCTGGAGAACCAGCCCAACCTGATGCTGTTCCAGCAGGCCGTGGACGACCTGATGGTGGAGGGCGATCGCGTGGTGGGCGCGGTGACGCAGGTGGGCATCGCCTTTCGCGCGCGCACCGTGGTGTTGACCGCGGGCACCTTCCTGGACGGTCGCATCCATGTGGGCCTGGACAACTACCAGGCCGGCCGCGCCGGCGATCCGCCGGCCGTGAGCCTGTCGGCGCGCCTGAAGGAGCTGAAGCTGCCCCAGGGCCGGTTGAAGACCGGCACGCCGCCGCGGCTGGACGGCCGCAGCATCGACTTTTCCAAGTGCACCGAGCAGCCCGGCGACGGCATGCCCGGTGGCGGCAGCCCGGTGATGCCGGTGTTCAGCTTCATGGGCAACGCCGCCATGCATCCGCAGCAGATGCCCTGCTGGATCACGCACACCAACGCGCGCACGCACGACATCATCCGCTCGGGCTTCGACCGCAGCCCCATGTTCACGGGCAAGATCGAAGGGGTGGGGCCGCGCTATTGCCCCAGCGTGGAAGACAAGATCAACCGCTTTGCCGACAAGGACAGCCACCAGATCTTCCTGGAGCCCGAGGGGCTGACCACGCACGAGTACTACCCGAACGGCATTTCCACAAGCCTTCCCTTCGACATCCAGTACGCGCTGGTGCGCTCCATGCCCGGCCTGGAGAACGCCCACATCCTGCGGCCCGGCTACGCCATCGAGTACGACTACTTCGACCCGCGCGGCCTCAAGAGCAGCTTTGAGACGCGTGCGATCCAGGGCTTGTTCTTCGCCGGCCAGATCAACGGGACGACGGGCTACGAAGAAGCCGCCGCGCAGGGCCTGTTCGCCGGCATCAACGCCGCGCTGCAGTGCCGCGGCGAAGAGGCCTGGATGCCGCGCCGCGACGAGGCCTACCTGGGCGTGCTGGTGGACGACCTGATCACCAAGGGTGTGACCGAGCCCTACCGCATGTTCACCAGCCGGGCCGAGTTCCGGCTCCAGCTGCGCGAAGACAACGCCGACATGCGGCTGACCGAAGTGGGGCGCAAGCTGGGCCTCGTGGACGATGCGCGCTGGGACGCCTTCAGCCGCAAGCGAGATGCTGTTTCACGTGAAACAGAACGCCTCAAGGCCACCTGGGTGAACCCTCGCAACCTGCCGGCCAGCGAATCGGAACGCGTGCTGGGCAAGGCCATCGAGCACGAATACAACCTGGGCGACCTGCTGCGCCGCCCCAATGTCAGCTACGAGGCGCTGCTGTCGCTGGACGGCGGCAAGTACCAGCCCGAGCAACCTCTGAGCGCCGATGCCGTGGAGCAGGTGGAGATCGCCGCCAAGTACGCGGGCTACATCGACCGCCAGCACGAAGAGGTGCAACGCGCCGCGCACTATGAAAGCCTGCGCCTGCCCGAAGAGCTGGACTACGCTCAGGTGACGGCGCTGAGCATCGAGGTGCGTCAGAAGCTGGCGCGCCAGCGCCCCGAAACGCTGGGCCAGGCTTCGCGCATTTCTGGTGTGACGCCCGCGGCGATCTCGCTGCTGCTGATCCACCTGCGCAAGGGTGGCTACAAGGCTTTCCAGACGACCGCCGCGCCTGCGCCCGCCACTGCCGAAAGCGCCGCATGAGCGTCGTGCAGCAAGAAGAGCAGGGCGCGCAGAGCATGCAGTTGCGCCAGGGCGCCCAGGCGCTGGGCCTGACGCTGGACGAGCAGCAGGTGCAGCGTTTGCTGCACTACGGCGCGCTCATCCTCAAGTGGAACAAGGTTTACAACCTCACGGCGCTGCGCGACCCGGCCGCCGTGCTGACCCACCATCTGCTCGACAGCCTGGCGGCCGTGCCGCCGCTGACGCGCGCGCGCCCGGGCGCCACCCGCCTGCTCGACGTGGGCGCCGGCGCCGGCCTGCCCGGGGTGGTGATCGCCATCCTGCGCCCGGATGTGGAGGTGCATTGCCTGGACGCCGTGGCCAAAAAGATGGCCTTCGTGCAGCAGGTTGCTTCGGAACTGAAGCTGAGCAACCTGCGCGGCGTGCATGCGCGTGTGGAAAGCTGGACGGGTGCCTACGACATCATCAGCTCGCGCGCTTTTGCCTCGCTGCCTGACTTCTTCAATGGCTCCAGGCACCTGTTGGCCGAGGGCGGGCTGTGGCTCGCCATGAAGGGCAAAAGCCCGCAGGACGAGCTGGCGGCCTTGCGCGAGGCAGCATCGGGCGTGGATGTGTTTCACGTGGAACAACTGCAGGTGCCGGGCCTGGAGGCCGATCGCTGCATCGTCTGGGCACGGCCCGCGCAAGCCTCCTAGAGACTCTGCCCCGGCCCGGTGCTCACACAAAGAAGCGCAGTCGGCGCCTGCGTGCGGATGCCTCGCTTAGACTCCGGCCTCTCTTTGTCTTATGGGCGGAGTCCTTCCATGTTCGGTATCTCCGACTACGGCGCCTTTGTGGTGGCCGTGATCGTCTTTCTCGCCATCCCCGGGCCCGGCAACCTGGCGCTGGTCACCTCCACCAGCAAGGGTGGCATCCGGGGCGGCCTGGCGGCCACCCTGGGCTGCATTTCGGGCGATCAGGTGCTGCTGTGGGCCGCCGTGGCTGGCGTGGCCGGGCTGCTGGCCGCCAACCCGGCGGTGTTCCATGCCGTGCAGTGGCTGGGCGCCGCCTACCTGGCCTGGCTGGGCCTGAAGATGCTGCGCGCCAAGCCCGGCGCCGCGCCCGTGCTGCAGATCCAGCCCCGCCAGTACTTCCGCCAGACCCTGGCCATCACGCTGCTCAACCCCAAGGCCATCGTGTTCTACATGGCCTTCTTCCCGCTGTTCATCGACCCGGCCCGGCACCAGGGCCTGCGCACCTTCGGCGTGATGGCCTTGACCATCGCCGCGCTGACCTTCCTGTACGGCCTGGGCGCCACCTTGCTGACGCACTTCCTGGCCGAGCGTGTGCGGGCGAATCCGCGCATTGCCGCGCGGCTGGAGAAGCTTGCAGGCGTGTTCCTGCTGGGCTTTGGCATCAAGCTGGCGCTGGGCCGCTGAAAGAGGGAAGAGGGCACATGGCAAGAATTTTCTGCATCGCCAACCAGAAGGGTGGCGTCGGCAAGACCACCACCACCGTCAACCTGGCCGCCGGCCTGGCCAAGGTCGGCCAGCGCGTGCTGATGATCGACCTGGACCCGCAGGGCAACGCCACCATGGGTTCGGGCATCGACAAGCGCGAGGCCGAACTCACCGTCTATGACGTGCTGCTGGAATCGGCGTCGGTGGCCGAGGCGCGGGTGCGCGCCGAGCAGTGCGGCTACGACGTGCTGGCCGCCAACCGCGAACTGGCGGGCGCCGAGGTCGAGATGGTGGCGCTGGACCGCCGCGAGAAGCGCCTGCGCACCGCGCTGGCCGCGGTGGGCGCCGAGTACGACTTCGTGCTCATCGACTGCCCGCCGTCGCTGAGCCTGCTCACCCTCAACGGCCTGTGCGCCGCCCATGGCGTGATCGTGCCCATGCAGTGCGAGTACTTCGCGCTCGAAGGCCTGACGGACCTGGTCAACACCATCAAGCAGGTCCACGCCAACCTCAACAAGAACCTGTCCATCATCGGCCTGCTGCGCGTGATGTTCGACCCGCGCATCACCTTGCAGCAGCAGGTCAGCGAGCAGCTCAAGGCCCACTTCGGCCCCAAGGTGTTCGACACCGTCATCCCGCGCAACGTGCGCCTGGCCGAGGCGCCCAGCTACGGGCTGCCCGGCGTGGTGTTCGACGGCGCCGCGCGCGGCAGCCAGGCCTATGTGGCCTTTGCCGAAGAACTGGTGCGCAAGATGCCCCCGGCCAGTGCCGTGGCCGCCGCGGCCGAGGCACCACCGCCGCCGCCCGTGGTGACGCCCGCCGCCGCACCTGCCGCGGCCGCCACGGGAGAGGCCGACGCATGAGTGTTGCGCAGCCCCGCGTGCTGCTGCTGCCCGGCTGGCAGAACAGCGGCCCCGGCCATTGGCAAAGTCGCTGGGAGGCGCTGCATGGCGACCATCGCGTCGAGCAGCACGACTGGCTGCGCCCGCTGCGCGGCGACTGGTCGGCCCGGCTCGAAGAAGAGCTGCTGGCATCGCCGGCGCCCGTGCTGTTGGCGGCCCACAGCCTGGGCTGCATCCTGGTCGCGGCCTGGGCCGCGCACTCGCGCAACACCCACAAGGTCCTCGGTGCGCTGCTGGTCGCCCCGGGCGACGTGGAGCGAGACGACCTGCGCCAGCAGATTCCGGGCTGGTCGCCCATCGCGCGCCAGCGCCTGCCTTTTGCGGCCACGCTGGTGGGCTCCACCAACGACCCCTATTGCGAGGCCGAGCGGGCGCAGGCGATGGCCCGGGCCTGGGGCGCGCATTTCATCAACCTTGGCCCCTCGGGCCACATCAATGCCGAGTCCGGCCTGGGCGACTGGGCTCAGGGCCGCCAATGGCTGCAGGCATTGACGACGACGACCACCACCACCACCGTGAAGAAAGGGGCTTGATGGCCACCAAGAAACCAAAGGGACTGGGCCGCGGGCTCGAAGCATTGCTGGGCCCCGCCAGCAGCGGCAGCAACCAGGACGACGGTGGCTTGACGGTAGGCATGGACGAGGAGGGCGGTGCACAGACCGGCCGCGCAGCCGCGCGCGACGGTGCGCCCAGCACCCTCAAGCTCGACCAGATGGTGCCCGGCGTCTACCAGCCGCGCACCCGCATGGACGAAGGCGCGCTGTATGAACTGGCCGAAAGCATCAAGGCGCAGGGCATCATGCAGCCGATCCTGGTGCGGCGCCTGGACGCGGAGCAGGCGGCGGCCAAGAACGCCGCCTACGAAATCATCGCGGGCGAACGGCGCTTCCGTGCCGCCGCGCTGGCAGGCCTGGATGAAGTGCCCGTGCTGGTGCGCGACGTGCCCAACGAGGCCGCCGCGGCCATGTCGCTGATCGAGAACATCCAGCGAGAAGACCTCAACCCGCTCGAAGAGGCCCAGGGCCTGCAACGGCTGGTCAACGAGTTTGGGCTCACTCACGAAGCTGCGGCCCAGGCCGTGGGGCGCTCGCGCAGCGCCGCCAGCAACCTGCTGCGCCTGCTCAACCTGGCCGAGCCGGTCCAGGGCATGCTGATGGCCGGCGACGTGGACATGGGCCATGCGCGCGCGCTGCTCGCGCTGGACCGCGCCGCCCAGATCACGGCCGCCAACCAGATCGTGGCCAAGAAGCTGTCGGTGCGTGAGACCGAAGGCCTGGTCAAGAAGCTGGCGGCGGAATTCAGCCTCACGCCTTCGCGCCAGCCCGCGCGGGCCGAGAAATCGCGCGACCTGCAGCGTGTGGAAGAAGAGCTGGCCGACCTGTTGATGGCCACGGTGGAAGTGCGCATCAAGAAGCGCAGCAAGCGCGCGGGCAAGCTGGAAGAAAGCGGCGAGCTGGCCATCCATTTCGGCTCGCTCGATGCGCTCAACGGCCTGATCGACCGCCTGCGCGGCCCGGTGGCCGACTGAGCGGAGCCCTCCGCGGAGGGCTCAAAAAAAAAGAGGCCCGACATGCCAGTGCATGTCGGGCCTCTGCATTCAGGCGCCTCCCAGGCCCAACCCGGACCTCATTCACAGGCGGAGCCCGCCTGAGTGCCGGGGCGGCCTTGAATTACAGCGCAGCCTGGCTGGTGGCAGCCGGGTTGTTCTGCAAGGTGGCCGGAATCTGGCTGTCCGCGAAGGACGAGCGATTCAGGTTCTGGGTGCTGTCGTGGGCAGCGGCAACGGCTTCAGCCTGCACGGCGGCGCGGGTACGGGGGTTGGCCGGGGCGCTCAGTGCGACCGAGCTGCTGTTGATGTTCTGGTTCGGTGCATGGGCGGCGGCAACGGCCTGGGCTTGCACTTCAGCGCGGCTCAGCTGGCCCTGGAAGTCCAGCACGCCTTGGTACTGCTCGGCGTGTGCAGCGCCCGTCAGGGCGGCGAAGGACAGGGCGGCAACAGCAAAAATCTTCGAGGTCTTCATGGTTCTACTCCAATGCGATAAGCGGTTTGAACAGAGCGGAGACAGGCAGGATCGCGGGTCTCTCGCTTCGGGTCTGCGTTCAATCGCTGGCCCGTGAGATGAATTGTGCGCCGATCGACTAGGTGTAAACCCTTGAGTTTCTGAACAGGCTGTTCCCGCTATGGAAACAATCCATCGGTCAGGGCCTACATGTGTGCCGTATTGGAATCGGGCGCAGGACAGGCGCCACCGCCCTCCGATGTATGCCCTCGGCCCGCCTTTCGACCGATGCCGCCCCACGCAGCGCGCGGATAGCCTCGCAGCCTGTTTTGAACAAGGGGAAAGCCATGTCCAGTCCTTTCACACGCACCGCCCTGGCTGCAGCGCTGGGCGCGCTGGCGCTCACGGGCTGCCAGACCACCGACATGCAGATGGGCAGCATGGGCGCCAAGACCGTGGCCACGGGCAGCGCGGCGGGCTCGGCCTCGGCCAATGCCAGCAGCCAGCTGGAGCGCTGCGAATCGCCGCTGGGCACGGTCTCGCTGGTGGAAAACGTCAACGCCGGCTGGTACACGGTGCTGACGGGCCAGTACCGCCTGCCGCCCACGGCCAACCTGCTGCGTCTGCTGGTGCAGCAGTCCAACTGCTTCGTGGTGGTGGAGCGTGGCGCCGCGGGCATGGGCGCGATGCAGCGCGAGCGCGCGATCATGCAGTCGGGCGAGATGCGGGCCGGCAGCAACTTCGGCCGCGGCCAGATGGTGGCATCGGACTACGCGCTGTCGCCCGAAATCATCTTCAGCAACAGCGACGCAGGCGGCATCGGCGGCGCGCTGGGTGGCCTGGTGGGCGGCAACCGGGGCCGTGCGCTGGCCACCATCGGCGGCAACATGCAGACCAAGGAAGCCGCAGCCATGCTCACGCTGGTGGACAACCGCTCGGGCGTGCAGGTTGCGGCTTCGGAGGGCAGCGCTTCCAAGATGGACTTCGGCGCCTTCGGCTCGGTCTTTGGCAGCCGCGCGGGCGGCTCGCTGGGCGGCTATTCCAACACTGCGCAGGGCAAGGTGATCTCGGCCGCCTTCATGGACGCCTTCAACCAGATGGTGCTGTCGCTGCGCAACTACCAGGCGCAGACCGTGCGCGGCCAGGGCCTGGGCGGCGGCGGGCGCCTGGGCGTGGACGGCGGCGTGGCGCCTTCGCAGACCTCGGTGCCGGCCGAGCCGCGCCGCAGGAGGTAAGCGCAGGCAGGAAGCAGGGTGTGCGCCTTCTTCCTGCCGCAAACACGACGGTCCGTCTCTTCGCAATGACCCCCGAGTCGAAAGTCGAAGGCAATTCATTTCACTCCACACGGAGCATCTTGTGGCAGAACCCAATACCCTTGACCCGGAGACCGCAGCAGCGGCTCGGGCCATGTTCGACTACGACATCGCGCTGATCCAGCAGTCGAGCATCGGCAAGACCACGCAGGGCAAGGAGATCGTCGAACTCCTCAAGGCTTTCAACAAGGCTGGCCGCATCAAGTACACAGAGATGGAAGAGCGAGCCGCTTGGGACGGCACCGACATTCTTGTGAACGTCAATTACCTCGGCAAAGTCTTCATCACAACTTGCGAGCTGGTACATGAAGCCGCGCACGCACTTTGGCGCAAGAAGAACCCCACCAAAGTGATGACGCAGATCGAAATCGACAGCGAAGAAAGGGACGCACGCATCGTGCAGGCCAAGGTTTATGTTTGGCTGCGCACATCCAAAAAAGCACCGGTTGATAGCGATCTTGAGAACCGGTTGACGGATCTAGGCGTGGCGTATCCCGAGGGCGCGAAGCGTTGAGCGTCCGCGCCTGCAATCGGGTTTGGCTCGCCATCAACCCAAGCTGAAGATCTTGCCCGGGTTCATGATGTTCTTCGGGTCCAGCGCGCGCTTGATGGTGCGCATGAGGTCGATGGCGCCCGCGCCGGCCTCGTCCACGAGGAAGCCCATCTTGTGCAGGCCCACGCCGTGCTCGCCGGTGCAGGTGCCTTCAAGCGCGATGGCGCGCGCCACCAGCGCGTGGTTGAGCTGCTCGGCCTTCTCGCGCTCGGCAGGGTCGTCGGGGTCGATCAGGTAGCCGAAGTGGAAGTTGCCGTCGCCCACGTGGCCCACCAGGAAGTAGGGGATGCCGCTGGCGTCCACCTCGGCCACCGAGTCGAGCAGGCAGTCGGCCAGGCGCGAGATGGGCACGCAGGTGTCGGTGCTGATCGCGCGGCAGCCCGGGCGCGAGGCGATGGCCGCGAAGAAGCTGTTGTGCCGCGCGGTCCACAGGCGCGTGCGCTCCTCGGGCGTGCTGGCCCATTCGAAGGCATTGCCGCCATGACCGCTGGCGATCTCCTGCACCGTCTCGGCCTGCTCCTTCACGCCGGCCGGCGAGCCGTGGAACTCCATCAGCAGCATCGGCTCCTCGCGCAGGCTGAGCTTGCTGTAGGCGTTGACCATGCGCACCGTGTTCACGTCGATCAGCTCCACGCGTGCGATGGGCACGCCCAACTGGATGGTCTCGATGGTGGTGCGCACGGCGGCCTCGATGCTCGGGAACGAGCAGATGGCGGCCGACACCGCTTCAGGCAGCGGATAGATGCGCAGCGTGACCTCGGTCACCACGCCCAGCGTGCCTTCGCTGCCCACGAAAAGGCGCGTGAGGTCGTAGCCGGCCGAGGACTTCTTGGCCCGCGTGCCGGTGCGCACCACTTCACCGCTGGCCGTCACCACTTCGAGCGCGAGCACGTTCTCGCGCATGGTGCCGTAGCGCACCGCGTTGGTCCCGCTGGCGCGCGTGGCCGTCATGCCGCCGATGGAGGCATCGGCGCCCGGGTCGATCGGAAAGAACAGGCCGGTGGACTTGATTTCCTCGTTGAGCTGCTTGCGCGTGACGCCAGGCTGCACCGTGACCGTGAGGTCGTCGGCGTTCACGGACAGCACGCGGTTCATGCGCGAGACGTCGATGCTGATGCCGCCCTGCACGGCCAGCAGATGGCCTTCGAGCGAGGAGCCGGCGCCGAAGGGAATGACCGGCACCTCGTGCTGGCTGGCCAGCTTCAACGCATCGGCCACGTCCTGCGTGCCTTCGGCGAAGACCACGGCCGCGGGCGGCGGCACCTCGGTGTAGGAGGACTCGTCTCGCCCGTGCTGCTCGCGCACGGCCATGGCCGTGGAACACTGCGCGCCGAAGCGCGCCTGCAGGGCGGCGATCAGCGCTTCGGGCACCGGTCGCGGGGCGATCTCGGGCCGCACGTGGGCCAGGGAAGTGGGGGCGTTCATGGCAGTCTCCAGCAGGGCCCGCGGCGCTGGCTGTTCCAGGGGCGTCGGGCGGTTGACGATTCTAAGAACGTGTTGACGATCTCACAGGGTCTCGCAGCGGCTGGCCGGCCCGGCCTGCGCCTATGATCCGCGGCGATGAACGCACACGCCAGCCCTCCGAAGGACCCGGCAGCCCGGGTCCAGCTTCCGCATGCGCCCCTGCCTGCGTACTACGCCGACGAGGCGGAGCACACGCGCTACCTGCGTCGCATCTTCGATGACACGGCCGCCGACTACGACCGCATCGAACGCGTGCTGGCCCTGGGCAGCGGCCCCTGGTACCGGCGCATGGCCCTGCAGCGCGCGGGGCTGGCGGCGGGCGCGCAGGTGCTGGACGTGGGCATCGGCACTGGGCTGGTCGCGCGCGAGGCGCTGGCGCTCATCGGCCCCACGGGGCGCCTGACCGGCGTGGACCCCAGCCCCGGCATGATGGGCGAGGTGGCGCTGCCGGGCGTGGAACTGGTGGCCGGCCGTGCGGAGGCGCTGCCCCGGCCCGACGCCAGCGCCGACTTCCTGAGCATGGGCTACGCGCTGCGGCACATCTCCGACGTGGCCGCGGCCTTCGAGGAGTTCCATCGCGTGCTGCGCCCGGGCGGGCGGCTGCTGGTGCTGGAAATCAGCAAGCCCCAAAGCCGCTGGGGCGCGGCCCTGCTCAAGGGCTACATGCGCACGGTGGTGCCCGTCATCGCGCGCGTGGTGGCCCGCAAGAAGACGGCCACGCCCGAGCTGTGGCGCTTCTATTGGGACACCATCGAGGCCTGCATCCCACCCGAGCGCGTGATGCAGGCGCTGCGCGATGCCGGCTTCACGGACGTGAAGCGGCACGTGGAGCTGGGCGTGTTCTCCGAATACACCGCCACCAAGGCGGCGTGACGGGCGAGCTGCCCCTGTTCCTACACCGCGCGTGCTTCCGCACGCCTAGGATTGCCGCCACGGCCGATGCGCGCGCGCCGGGCTCGAAGGCGCACCGCCCGGCCTGCTGTGAAACCTTCACCAGGAGCCCCACCATGTCTGCATCTTCCCCACGTCCTGGCCTGATGGCCGCGGGCTTGCTGGCTGCAGCGTTCGCGCTGGGCGGCCTGCCCCTGCAGGCCGCGGCGCAGTCCATCCAGCGACCCCAGCGCGCGGCCACCCTTCCGCAGCCCTCCACCGACGGCCCGGTGCTGGGCGGCATCAAGAAAGGCACCGACGCCGCGGGCCGCGGCGTGGACCGCGCCGGCGACGCCACGCTCAGCGGCGTCAATCGCGCCGCCGACAGTGCCAGCCGCCCCGTGCGCAAGTTCGGCAACTGGCTGGGCGACAAGCTCGAGCGCGGGCCGGGTGCGGCTTCGCGGCGCGCCAACGAACGGGCCGCGGAGCGCCAGGCACCGTGAGAAAAATGCGGTGGCCACCTTTGTTGACCTTGCATGCGGCGCGCTTGCGAACTAAGTCACTGACAACTTGGCCCGGCCCGTGAGAGATTCGTGGCCTCGGTCTCTTGGGGGATTAGGGAAGTCAAAGTTCGGCAGAAGTCTCCTCGCCGAGCCCTTCGGGGCTTTCAAATGGCCCGCTGTTCGCGCAGCGGGCCTTTTTTCTTCCTGCTTTTTCTGCCCTGCGGCCAGGCCAGCGCGGCGCGCTCAGCGCCGCCGTGTGCCGCCTGCGGCGCCCTGGCCGCGCCAGTGCACGAACTCGTCCTCGTGGCATTCGATGTCCAGCTCCTGCACGCGCGCGAGCAGCCGCTCCTGCACTTCGCGCACGGCCTGGTTGTAGACGCTGGGCGCGATCTCCCGCAAAAAGAAGTTCAGCAGCGCGCCGGCCTGGATGTTGCCGATGCGCTGATCCAGCTCCTGCTCGAAATAGCGTTCGATGGACTGGACCGCCTGCTGGCGCGTTTCACGGGGGAGTTCGAGGGTCATGGGGTCAAGGGTGTGACGGAGGGCTGGCATGGCCTGGGACGCTGCGCGTGCGACAGGGCCTGCCGGCCCGCGCGCCTATGCTGGGCTTTTCCTGTGTCGCACCGCCTTCGCATGCCATGAACGAAATCGAGAAGAACACCCAGCCGCTGCTGCACGCCATCGGCTTTGACCGCCTGCTGCACAGCGACCCGCAGGGCGTGGCGCGGGTGCGCTTCGTGCCGCGGCCGGAGTTCGCGCACACCGAAGGCACCATCGTGCAGGGTGGCTTCATCACGGCCTGGCTGGACAACAGCATGGCCTTTGCCGTGGTCTCGCGCGAGAGCGGCGTGGGCCTGGCCTCGCTGGAGCTGAAGGTGAGCTTCCTGGAGCGCGTGGGCGTGGCGCCCGTGGAGGCCGAGGCGCGCGTGCTGCGCTGGGGCGGCAGCGTGGTCTTCCTGGAAGCCTCCCTGTTCGCACAGGACGGCCGGGTGCTGGCGCGCGCTTCGTCCACCGGCAAGCTGCTGCGGCCCCGCTGATCGGTCTGCGGGGCGCGGCCTACTTCTTCGGGCCGCCCGGCTGCAGCAGCTTGGCGGCCTGTTCCACGTTGTCCTGGATGCGCTGACGCACGATGTCGAAGGCTTCGGACTGCGACTTGGCCGCGACTTCGGCCAGCTCGCGCATGTCGTTGAGCGCCTGCTGGAAGGCCGACCGGCCCATCTCGTCGAGCTTGGACAGGTTGGCCGAAATGTCCTGGCCCTGCATGCCCGAAACGGTTTCCTGCCACTGCGTGATGGAGCTGCGCAGCATCTCGGTCTGCCGCTGCACCACCGTCTGCAGGCCCTGGTAGGAGCGCTTGTTGGCCTCGACCAGGGCCTCGATGTCCTTGCGGCCGTTTTCCATCAGGTTGGCGGCAGCGCCCGTGAGGTTCAGCGACTGCAGCCGTTCGGCCGCGCCCTGCAGGGTCTGCGACACCGCTTCCTGGAACTGGGCGGCCGCATCGGTGCTGCTGCCTGCGGGCGGGGTGCTGGTCTTGCGGGTGGCCATGGGGTCGGTCTCCTGAAGTTGAGGGGTGGATGCGGTGCATCGCCCATGCACGATACGCCGGCCGACCCGCAATGCAAAGCGCCCCGTCACGCGAGTGAGGGGCGCCAGGCCAGGGGGGAAAGAACGCGCCCGCGTTTCAGCGCGCGCCGGCGGCCGCCTCGGGCAGCTCGATCTTGATGTCCAGCACTTCGAGGTCGTCCTGCTTTTCCAGGTGCACCTTGATGTCTTCGGACTTGATGGCCACGTATTTGGAGATCACGGCCACCAGCTCGCGCTGCAGCTCGGGGAGGTAGTCGGGCCGCTTGCTGCTCAGGCTGGAGCGCTCGTGCGCCAGAATGATCTGCAGCCGGTCCTTGGCCACGCTGGCCGTTTTCTTCTTCTCGCCAAGCAGGAAGGAGAGAAAGGACATCGCCCTTACCTCCCGAACAGGCGCTTGAAGAAGCCGGGCTTCTCCGCCTCGATGAAGCGCATGGGCCGGTCTTCGCCCAGGAAGCGCGCCACCACGTCGCTGTAGGCCTCGGCCACGTCGGTGCCCTTGTCGTGGATGGCCGGAATGCCCTGGTTCGAGGCATTGAGCACGGTCTCTGACTCGGGGATCACGCCGATGAGCTGGATGCGCAGGATGTCCTGGATGTCCTCCAGCGACAGCATCTGGCCGTCGGCCACGCGGCCGGGGTTGTAGCGCGTGATCAGCAGGTGTTCCTTGATCGGCTCGCCGCCTTCCTTGGCCCGCTTGGTCTTGCTGCTGAGCATGCCCAGGATGCGGTCGGAGTCGCGCACCGAGGACACCTCGGGATTGGTCACGATCAGCGCCTCGTCGGCGAAGTGCATGGCCATCAGCGCGCCGGTCTCGATGCCCGCGGGCGAGTCGCAGATCACGAAGTCGAAGTCCATCTCGCGCAGCTCATTGAGCACCTTCTCCACGCCCTCCTGCGTCAGCGCTTCCTTGTCGCGCGTCTGCGAGGCGGCCAGCACGAACAGGTTGTCGCACTGCTTATCCTTTATCAGCGCCTGCTTGAGGTTGGCCTCGCCCTGGATCACGTTGATCAGGTCGTACACCACGCGGCGCTCGCAACCCATGATCAGGTCCAGGTTGCGCAGGCCCACGTCGAAGTCGATCACGGCCGTCTTCTTGCCGGCCAGGGCCAGCCCGGACGCAAAGCTCGCGCTGGTGGTCGTCTTGCCGACGCCACCCTTGCCCGAGGTCACCACCACGATTCTGGTCATTGCCTGAGTCCTTTTTCTCTGCTCTTCGATGATTGGTTGATTGTCCTGGAGCCGCTGCGCCTTTTTTTCAGGACGCGATGGCTTCCATCAGCAATTTGTCCTCGGCCAGGCGCACTTGCGCGGCCTTGCCCGCCACGCTGGCCGGCAGCGGCACTTCCGAGGTCCGGTAGATGCCCGCGATGGCGATCAGCTGTGCTTCCAGGCAGGTCGTGAAGATGCGCGCCTCGGTGTTGCCGCGCGCACCCGCGATGGCCTTGCCGCGCAGCGGCGCGTACACATGCACATGGCCGTCGGCGATCACCTCGGCGCCGAAGTTCACCACCTCGGTCACGATCACGTCGCCGCCGCGCGCATACACCTGCTGGCCCGATCGCAGCGGCCGGTCGATCAGCAGCGTGCCGCCGGCGGGCACCTGCACCTCGCGCACGATCTGCGGCTCGGGGCTGGGGGCGGGCGCGGGCGGGCGGCTCACGGGGGCCGCAGGCATGGCCGCAATGGCCAGGCCGGCGGCGCGCGCGGCCTGGGCATGGGCGGCATTGGCGCCCCGCACGGCCACGGGCTGGGTCTGGTGGCGCGCCAGCAGGGCTCGCAGGGCCGCGAAGTCCAGCGGCGCCTGCTGATCGGCTTCGCCGAGCTGCGACAGATCGATGACCATCGGCTCCTGCTCGAAGAAGTCGGGCGAGTCGGCCAACTGGGCGTCCAGCGCGCTGCGCAGCACGCCCAGGTCGCTGGTCTTGAGGATCACCGCAATCAGCGGCAGCGTCGCGCTCTTGAATTCGAACACCGCACGGGTGTGCGCGGCGGATGCATCGGTCATCGGAACGGGGGATTGGGAGATGGACGGACGGGGCAGGGCCCGGCCCAAAGCGCCCGAGTCTAACGGCCGCCTGGCGGCTCCCAGGGCCAAACAGGCGCCGGGCGGCGCTGTGCGGGCACAGCTGTTGCCAAGCGTTGCATCTTTGGCGCCCGCGGGGCCGGGCGCAGCGCCATGCGCCGCAGGCCGCATCGGCGTTTGTGCGGATGGGCCGGTGCGCGGCCCGCAGTACAAAGAGCAGCCCACCACACACAAACAGCAAGGCGCAGCGGCGCTTGCGCAAGAGGAGACCCGCACCGTGAAGCATCTCAGTGGGCTGGACGCCACCTTCCTGCATTTCGAGACCCCCGAAATGCCCATGCACGTGGGCTCGCTCAATGTGCTGGAGCTGCCCGACGACTACGAGGGCGACTTCTACGAAGACGCCAAGGCCTTCATGGCCAGCCGCATCCACCTGGCCGACGTGTTCACGCGCAAGCTCGCGCTGATGCCCTTCGACCTCTCCAATCCCGTGTGGGTCGAAGATGACGACGTGGACATCGACTACCACGTGCGGCATGTGACGCTGCCGCGGCCCGGCACCAACCGCCAGCTGCAGCAGTACGTGGCGCGGCTGCATTCCTCATTGATCGACCGCAGCCGGCCGATGTGGGAGTTCTACATCATCGACGGCCTCAAGAGCGGCCACGTGGCGCTCTACACCAAGGTGCATCACGCGGGCATCGACGGCCAGGCCGGCGTGGCGCTGGGCAAGGCCATCTTCGACCTGCAGCCCACGGGCCGCGTGGTCAAGCCGCCGCGCGAGAAGCCGCGCCGCGGCAGCTACCAGCTGGGCATGGCCGAACTGGCCAGCGCGGCCATGCGCAACACCGCCGCGCAGTACGTCAAGCTCTACAAGATGCTGCCGGCGCTGGGCAAGGCCATCAGCTCGCTGGCCACGCCCGGCGAGGCGCCCGGCGCCGGCGACCTGCGCGAGCTGGCCAAGCGCCTGGACATGCGCGCGCCACGCACGGCCTTCAACGTGGCCATCACCAACCAGCGCAGCTTTGCCGGCCGCACCATTCCGCTGGCCGACACCAAGGCCATCGCGCGCCACTTCGGCGTCTCGCTCAACGACGTGGTGCTGGCCACCGTGGCCGGCGCGCTGCGCCAGTACTTCAAGGACAGCAACGAGCTGCCCGAGCAGCCGCTGATCGCGGGCGTGCCCGTGAGCCTGCGCGAGGCCGGCGACGAAACCGCCAACAACCAGGCCAGCATGATGCTCGTGAGCCTGGCCACCGACATCAAGGACCCGCTGGAGCGGCTCAAGGCCATCAACAAGTCTTCCACCGCCTCCAAGGACACGGTCAACAAGTTCAGGGCCGTGATGTTCGACGACTTCCCGATGTTTGGCGCGCCCTGGCTCATGTCGGGCCTGGCTTCGGCCATCGGGCGCTCGGGGCTGGTCAATGCGCTGCCGCCGGCCACCAACGTCGCCATCTCCAACGTGGCCGGCGCGCCCTTCCCGATGTACTTCGCGGGGGCGCTGGTCAGCTGCTACTACCCGGTCTCCATCGCCAGCCACGGCTGCGCGCTCAACGTCACGGTGCAGAGCTACAACGGCCGCATGGACTACGGCCTGATCGGCTGCCGCCGCGCGGTGCCCGACATCACCGAGATCGGCGACTACATGCTGGTCGAGCACCAGACGCTGATGGCGCTGATGGACAAGGTGCCGCCCGTGCCCTTCGAGCCGAGCGCCGCCAAGGCGGCCGACGCTGCCATCCCCAGGGCCAAGATCGGCAACCTGGACCACGACACCGACGAGGTGCGCCGGCCTGCCGCGCCCGCAAGGGCTGCCAAGACGGCACCTGCGGCCAGGCGCAAGCCACCACCAGCAGCAGCAGCGCCCGCGCGGGCCGCAGCCGCGAAGAAGAAGCCCGGCGCCAAGCCCGCGGCCCAGGCAGCTGCCAAGCCCGCTGCGCGCAAGAAGGCCACCGCCAGGGCCACCAGCCGCTGACACCCGCGGCCAGGCCGTCGCCCCAGGAGAAGCCCGCCGGGTTCATGCCGGCGGGTTTCTTTTTGTTTCAGGTATTAGTTCCTCGCGGCCCGGGGAGGGGCCTCCTACATTCGCGCTTCCAAAAATACTCAGGAGGAAGGAATTCATGAAACGACTGCTCATCGCCTGCCTTGTCGCCGGCACCCTGACTGGCTGCGCCAGCATCTTCAACGGCACCACCCAGTCCGTCGTGCTCCACAGCGCGCCGCAGGAAGGCGCTGCCGTGAGCGTGACCAACCGCGCAGGTGAAACGGTGCACACGGGTACCACGCCCGTGACCCTCACGCTCAAGCGCGGCGCCGGCTACTTCAAGGGCGAGAGCTACACCATCCGCATGAAGAAGGAAGGCTTTGCGGACAAGGAAATCGTGCTGACCCCCACCGTCAGCGGCTGGTACTTCGGCAACCTCATGCTGGGCGGCCTGCTCGGCATGCTCGCGATCGATCCGGCCACTGGCGGCATGTACACCTTCCCCGACAGCGTCACCGGCACGCTCAACGCCGCCGGCACGCCGACCTCTTCGGCCGGCAGCCTGACCATCGTGTCGACCGACGCCCTGAGCCCCGAGCAGATGCGCCACGCGCGGCTGGTGGCGACGGCGCGCTGACCCTGAAGGGCGCCTGCTCAGGCGCCCTCAATCGCTCGTCAGGCGTTCTTGGCCCGGCCCAGCAGCGCCCACAGGATGATGGCGCCGAAGGTGGCGGTGCCGATGCCGCCCAGCGCGAACTCACCGAACTTCAGCGTGAACTCGCCCGTGCCCAGGATCAGCGTGATGGCAGCCACGATCAGGTTGCGGTTCTCGGAAAAATCGACCTTGTTGTCGACCCAGATCTTGGCGCCGGCCACGGCGATGAGGCCGAAGACCACGATCGACACGCCGCCCATCACCGGCAGCGGGATGGCCTGGATCAACGCGCCGAACTTGGGCGAGAAGCCCAGCACCAGCGCGATCACGGCCGCCACCACGAACACGGCCGTGGAGTAGATGCGCGTGGCCGCCATCACGCCGATGTTCTCGGCATAGGTGGTCACGCCGGTGCCGCCCGCGCTGCCGCTGACCACGGTGGCCACGCCGTCGGCGATGAAGGCCCGGCCCATCAGCGGGTCCAGGTTGCGGCCGGTCATGGCCGTCACGGCCTTGATGTGGCCCAGGTTCTCGGCCACGAGGATCACGGCCACCGGGGCGATCAGCAGCATCGCGTTGGCCTGGAACACCGGCGTGGTGAAGGTGGGTGCACCGAACCAGGCTGCGTTGGCGATGCCCGAGAAGTCCATCGGCTTGCCCAGGCCCATGCCGTTGGTCAGCACCGCGTACACCACGCTGGCCAGGATCAGGCCCACCAGGATCAGCAGGCGCTGCACCATGCCGCGCGTGAACACGGCCACCAGGCCCACGCACAGGAAGGTGACGGCCTGCATCCAGGCGTCGAAGTTGGTGGGCGCCATGTTCTTGATGGGCACGTGGGCCAGGTTCAGGCCGATCACCGCCACCACGGCGCCCGTGACCACCGGCGGCATGAAGCGCTCGATCCAGCCCGTGCCGATGGCCTGCACCAGCGCGCCGATGGCGATGTAGACCACGCCGCAGGCCACGATGCCGCCCAGCGCCACGCCCAGGTTGGCATTGGGCCCCTGGCCGCCATAGCCCGAAGCCGCGATCACCACGCCGATGAAGGCGAAGCTCGAGCCCAGGTAGCTGGGCACTTTCCCGCCCGTGATCAGGTAGAAGATCAGCGTGCCGATGCCGCTCATCAGAATCGCGATGTTGGGGTTGAAGCCCATCAGGATGGGCGCCAGCACCGTGGCGCCGAACATGGCGATCACGTGCTGCACGCCCATTGCGGCGGTCTGCGGCCAGGGCAGGCGCTCGTCGGGCGCCACCACGGCACCGGGGGTCATGGCGACTTCGCGCCAGTTGAACAGGCTCATGGCTCTTCTCCTCGTTGTGTATCTGTGTCTGTCTGTCCGCGGCGGGGCCGGTGCGACCCTCAGCCCCGCGGCACGAGCATGGCCATCGTGATGCGCGAGACGCACACCAGCTCGCCCGCTTCGTTGGCCAGATCGATCTGCCACACCTGCGTGGTGCGGCCGCGATGCACCGCCCGCGCGGTGCCGGTCACCCAGCCGCTGGTGGCGGCGCGCAGGTGGTTGGCGTTGATGTCCAGTCCCACCGCGCGATGTCCTTCGGGCGAGGCGAAGTAGGCGCCCATCGAGCCCAGCGTCTCGGCCAGCACCACCGACACGCCGCCATGCAGCAGGCCAAAAGGCTGCACCGTGCGCTTGTCCACCGGCACGCGGGCGCGCAGGAAATCGTCGCCGATCTCCACGAACTCGATGCCCAGGTGGCCCACGGCGGTGTTGGGAGACAGCGCATTGAGCGCCGGCAGATCGATGGGCTTTTGCCAGATGGCCATGGCGATGGGACTCGGAATCGTGAAAAACCGCAAAACTATAGCGACGGCCGGCGCAAGCTGCCGGCCTTTCTTCAATGCCTTCGCGCGCCGGCCTACAGCGCAGCGACTGCATGCTCGCTAGGCTCGGCGCTTGCACGCCATGCCGCACGCGCCCACCACCCCTCCCACGCCACCTCGCCATCGCGGCAGGCGCTGGGCCCTGGGCGTCGGCCTGGCGCTGCTGCTGCTCCTGGGCGGCGCGGGCCTGTGGCTGGCCAGCCGGCTGCCCAGCGGCGAGGAACTGGCGCGCCAGGCCGAGCAGGAATTCGAGCGCCGATTCGGCATCGGCCTGCAGATCGGCCAGGCGCACTGGCAGTGGCGGCCTGGGCCGGAACTGGTGTTTGCCGATGTGCGCACCCGCCAGAGCGCGCCGATCACGCTGGCCCGGATCACGGCCCGGCCGCAACTGCGGCCCCTGCTGGATCGACAGATCGCGCTGGATGAGGTGACGGTGCATGACGTGCATCTGCCCAGTGCCTCGGTGCGCGCTTTCCGGGGCCGAGAGGCGCGCGCCGACGACCCGGCCCCCGGCGCCCACTGGCGGCCCGCGGCGCTGCCGCTGGCGCGTTTCGTGTTCAGCCAGTTGCGCTGGGTGGACCGCCGCGGCATCGAGCTGGCCTACGCGGGCCGGATCGACTTCGACCCTGGCTGGCTGCCGCGCACGGCCGTGCTGCAGCGGCCCGGGGCCTCGCCCGAAGCGCAGCTGCGCCTGACGCGCGAGGCCTCGGCGGAGGCCGCCGGCCCCGTCACGCACGCCTGGCAGGTGCAGGCCGACGTGGGCGGCGGCAGCTGGCAGGGCAGGGCGCAACTGCGCGAGCCCGCGCAGCAGGACGGCCCCATGCGCCTGAGCGCCGACCTGCAGTTGCGCGACGTGGACGTGGCCCAGCTGGTGAGCA
The DNA here is from genome assembly GCF_028023875.1 of Xenophilus arseniciresistens. Taxonomy (GTDB): domain Bacteria; phylum Pseudomonadota; class Gammaproteobacteria; order Burkholderiales; family Burkholderiaceae_C; genus Xenophilus; species Xenophilus arseniciresistens. The sequence goes on along the minus strand of NZ_JAQIPB010000014.1, from coordinate 14,712 downwards.
CCTTCGGTCGCAAGCCCGCGCTGCAGGGCCGGGCCAGCGGCCGCACCACCTTGCAGGCCGAAGGCCACCGGCCCGGCGAGCTGCTGCGCAGCCTGCAGACGCGCACCGACTTCCGGGTGGCGCCGGCCACGCTGCTGCGCTTCGACCTGGCCCGCACCGTGCGCACGCTGGGCCAGGAGCGGGCCGGCCAGACGCCGCTGGACGAGCTGAGCGGGAGCCTGCAGACCCAGGCGACCGAGCGCGGCGTGCGCCTGCGCTACCGCGACCTGCACGCGCGCTCCGGCGTGCTGACGGGGCAGGGCCAGTTGCAGGTCTTCAACCGCCAGCTCCAGGGCCGGCTGGCCATCGACCTGGTGGACGGCGTGGTGGGCATGCCGCTGCAACTGGGCGGCACGCTGGACGCGCCGCAGCTGGGCTTCAGCGGCGGTGCGCTGGCCGGTGCCGCGGCCGGCACGGCCGTGTCACCCGGCCTGGGCACGGCGCTGGGCGCGCGGCTGGGCCAGAAGCTGGAAGACTGGTTCGGCGACGAAGAAGAAAAGGCCGACGCGCCCGCCCCGCGCGCCAGGCCCTGAGCGGCTTCAGCCCCTTCACCAAGGGCGCCGGGCTCCTACGCGGATTGCCGGGCTGTCCCACAGCGTGCAAGGGCCGGTTGAGAGACGGTCGAGGGGTGCTCATGACAAGGTGTCGTCGCCTGCCTCCAACAGGCCCGCTGGCGCTGCGGCATGAGCCCCCGGCCGCGCACTGCTGCAGGCACTGCGCGCTGACATTCCATCCAGAGGAGATCACCACCATGTCATCCGCCCGCCCCGACGCTGCCAACGCATTCGCCTTCCCGACGGCCAGCCACCCCGAAGAGGGCGAGAAGGTGCGCACACAGGCCCGCACCCAGCCCGGCGAAGACCAGCTCGATGACGCCATCGCCGAGTCCTTTCCGGCCAGCGATCCGGTGTCCGTCACCGTCAGCCCCGTGCCCAAGGAGCCCCCCGCAGGCGCAGCAGACGCCGCGCACGCGCGCCGGCTGCCGGGCTCCACCGCGGTCTGGGCTGCGGCGCTGCTGTCCACGGCCGCGCTGGGCGTGGGCGCGGCCATGCTGCTGGGCCGGCGCCGGGCCGCGCAGAAAAAACCGCTGTCTTTGCTGAGCCAGGGCCTTCGCGGCGTCTGGTCAGAGGCCGGCAGCCAGGTGAACAAGGCGCTGCCCAAGGCCCAGAAGCTGGGCCGTGGTCAGGTCAAGCACCTCAAGCGCACGCTGCAGGGCGTGCGGCCCTGAGCGGGCCGGTGCCCTGTCAGCGCGGCGCGGCCGGAATGGCCAGGCCGCGCTGCACGGCCGGGCGCGCCACGAAGGCGTCCAACACGCGCTGCACCTGCTTGAACTCGTCGAAGCCCACCAGCTCGCGCGCCTCGTAGAAGCCCACCAGGTTGCGGATCCAGGGGAACAGCGCGATGTCGGCAATGCCGTAGTCGCTGCCCAGCATCCATTCCTTGCCGCTCAGATGCTTGTCCAGCACACCCAGCAGGCGCTTGCATTCGGCCACGTAGCGGTCGCGCGGGCGCTTGTCTTCATAGTCCTTGCCCGCGAACTTGTGGAAGAAGCCCAGCTGGCCAAACATGGGGCCCACGCCGCCCATCTGGAACATCACCCACTGCAGGGCCGCATAGCGGCCTGCCGCGTCCTGCGGGATGAAGCGGCCGGTCTTCTCGGCCAGGTAGACCAGGATGGCGCCCGACTCGAACAGCGCCAGCGGCTGCCCGCCCGGGCCGTCCGGGTCAATGATGGCGGGGATCTTGTTGTTGGGGTTCAGCGAGATGAACTCGGGGGAGAGCTGGTCGTTGCTGCCGAAGTCCACGCGGTGGACCTCATAGGGCAGCCCCAGCTCCTCCAGCAGGATGGAGACCTTCACGCCATTGGGCGTGGGCAGCGAATACAGCTGCAGCCGCTCGGGATGCTGCGCGGGCCATTTCTGCGTGATCGGGAAATCGGACAGCTGAGGGTGGGTCATGGAAACAACTGTGAACACAAAAGGGCCCTCAGGATGCCAGAAGCGGCAGTTTTGCGCGCTGAACGGGCCGCAGGCCGTGCAAGCGCATGTTGCTGAGTGCGACCGGGCGTGGCAGGACGGCTTGGGATGCGCTCTAAATCTTCCTTCATCGGCCAAACTGCGGCCAAAAGCGGGCATTGGGCCTGAACGCTCGAGCGGCTGGAAGCGCCGACGGAGGCTTCCCACGGCGGTGGCAGCCAATGGCGCACAGACTCGGCCGGGACTTCTGCGCACCATGCGCTCTGAGCCGGCTCCCTGTCGGCTCTTTTTTCAAGCGGCCTTGGCGGCCGCATCGGATGAAAGGAAGTCTTGCCATGAAGCGACAACAACACAGCCCGTCGAACTCCCGCCTTGTTCTGGGCGCTCTGCTGGCCGGCCTGCTGGCCGGCCTGCTGGCCGCAGGCGGCGTGGCCCAGGCCCAGGGCCTGAACGTGGGCGTGGGCGCCCAGGTGGGCGCCGGCGTACAGGGCGGCGGCCAGTCGGCGGGTGCCGACGTGGGCGCCCAGGGTGGCGCCAGTGCCCAGGGCAGCGGCGGTGCGGGCCTGGGCGGCGCCGTCGGCAACGTGCTGGGCGGCACCACCAACGCCGTGGGCGGCGCCGTCAACAGCGCCACCGACACCGTGAAGTCGACCACCGGCGCCGTGGGCAAGGCAGCAGGCAGGACCGTGACCCGCACCCAGGGCACCGCGGCTGGCGCAGCCGGTGCTGATGCAAGCGGCCAAGGCAGCGCCAGCGCCCAGGGCGGCGCCGATGCGCAGGCCGGTGGCGGCGCCGCGGCGCAGGGCAGCGGCAGCGCTGCCGGCGGCGTGGGCAGCACCGTCGGGAACGTGGTGGGCGGCACGACCAATGCCGTGGGCGGCACGGTGAACTCGGCCACCGGCACCGTGGGCAAGGCCGCAGGCAAGGTCCGCAACACGGCTGCTGGCGCGGCCGGGGCCGCAGGCTCGGCGGGCGGCGCGCTCAAGGGTGCCGGCGTGGGCGGCAGTGCCGAAGCCCAGGGCAGCGGCGGGGTTCGCGTCGGCCAGTAAGTAAGCAGGCCCATTGCGGCTGACGGAGGGCGGCGCCCCGGGCAGAAGCACTGCCTGGGCGCCGCCCTTCTTTTTGGGGGGTGGGCAATGCGGCCGGCGGCTGCGCGCGTCGCGCAGGCGACCTTCGTCAGGCAAGCCCCGATGCCGCTGACGCCGCCCGCCGCTAGGCTGCGGCCATGAGTCAATCCGCCCCCTTCGTCCCCCAGATCCGCCTGTACCAGAACTGGCTGCGCGACACGCACGGCCTGCAGTTCGACAGCTACGACGCGCTGTGGCGCTGGTCCACCACCGAACTCGACGCCTTCTGGCAGAGCATCTGGGACTACCACGGCCTGCATTCGCCCACGCCGCACAGCGCCGTGCTGGCCGAGCGCCGCATGCCCGGCGCGCGCTGGTTCCCGGGTGCGCAGCTCAACTACGCCCGCGAGGTGCTGCGCCACGTGGACGCGGCGGATGCCGCGGGCTGCCCGGCCATCGTGAGCGAGAACGAGCTGGGCGAAGTGCGCGAGATGGGCTGGCCCGAGCTGCGCCGGCAGATCGCCTCGGTCGCGCTTTCGCTCAAGGCGCTGGGCGTGCAGCGCGGGGATCGCGTGGCGGCCTACATGCCCAACGTGCCCGAAACCATGGTCGCCTTCCTGGCCTGCGCCAGCCTGGGCGCGGTGTGGAGCGTGTGCGCGCCCGACATGGGCACGGCCGCGGTGGTGGACCGCTTCAAGCAGATCGAGCCCAAGGTGCTGATCGCCGCCGACGGCGTGTACTACGGCGCCAAGGCGCTGGACCGCAGCGCCACCGTGCAGCAGCTGCGCGAGGCGCTGCCCAGCGTCCAGAAGCTGCTGCTGCTGCGCACGCCGCACGCGGCCGCGCAGATCGCTGCCGACGCCGACTGGTCGGCCGCCAGCGCGCGCGACGATGCGCAGGTGGCCGCCTTCGAGCCCGAATGGCTGCCCTTCGACCACCCGATCTGGGTGGTGTATTCCAGCGGCACCACGGGCCTGCCCAAGCCCATCGTGCATGGCCACGGCGGCATCATCACCACCATGTACGCCTGCGGCCTGCACAACGACGTGGGCGCCAGCTACAGCGACAACAACCGCGGCGAGCGCTACCACTGGTACAGCTCCACGGGCTGGGTGATGTGGAACTCGCAGCTCTCAGGCCTGGCCTTCGGCGCCACCATCTGCATCTACGACGGCCACCCCGGGGGCAGCAAGGACAAGCCCGACTGGGGCGTGCTGTGGCGCTTCGTGGCGCGCCACAAGGTCACCTTCTTCGGCGCGGGCGCGGCCTACTTCACCAACTGCATGAAGGCGGGGGTGGTGGCCAGCGACTGTGGCGATCTCTCGCACGTGCGCGCCCTGGGCAGCACGGGTTCGCCGCTGGCCGAAGACGTTCAGCGCTGGGGCACGGCCCAGCTCAAGGCCGCAGGCGCGCGCGACCCCTGGTGGTGCAACATTTCTGGCGGCACGGACTTCTGCGGCGCCTTCGTGGGCGGCAACCGCGAGCTGCCCGAAGTGCCGGGCCAGATGCAGTGCCGCCAGCTTGGCGCCGCGGTGGAAGCCTGGAACGAAGACGGCCGGCCCGTCATCGGCGAGGTGGGCGAGCTGGTGTGCGTGCAGCCCATCCCCTCGATGCCGCTGTACTTCTGGAACGACGCCGGCAACGCACGCTACCTGTCTAGCTACTTCGACACCTACCCGGGCGTGTGGCGGCATGGCGATTGGCTCAAGGTGGGCGAGGACGGCGGCTGCGTCATCTATGGCCGCAGCGACGCCACCATCAACCGCCAGGGCCTGCGCATGGGCACCAGCGAGATCTACAACGCCGTCGAGGCGCTGCCCGAGGTGCTCGATTCGATGGTGGTCGACCTCGAATACCTGGGCCGCGACAGCTACATGCCGCTGTTCGTGGTGCTGCGTCCGGGCGTGGCGCTGGACGAGGCCATGCGCAGGAAGCTGGGCGACGCCATCCGCGCCGCGCTGTCGCCGCGCTTCCTGCCCGACGACATCTTCCAGGTGGCCGAGATCCCGCGCACGCTCTCGGGCAAGAAGCAGGAGCTGCCGATCAAGAAGCTGCTGCTGGGCCAGCCGCTGGAGAAGGTGGTCAACAAGGAGGCCATGGCCAATCCGGGCTGCCTGGACTGGTACGTGGCGCTGGCAAAGAAGCACGCGCAGCGCGCGGCGGCCTGAGAAGGTGTGAACGAACCCCACATGTCCGCTCATCCCGCCCAGAGGCGCGCCCTCATCGTTGCAAATGCTCGCCATAGCCCGAGCTATGGCTGCGCTTTGCGCCTCGATGGCGCACCTCTGGACGGTCTGCTCGGCCACGCGGGATTCATTCACACCTTCTGAGCCGGCCACCGGGCATTCACGCTCGGGGATCGAGGCGGGCGCGAGCGCGTGCTGCGCCGTGCGGTCTAATGCCGGGCGGCGGCGCTGGCCCTGCCCGCGCTGCCTCGATCCTCCTTTCTGCGGCCGGCGCCCTGGGGTGCCCGGCTTCCCGCCTGCATGTCTTCCCGATCGGCCACCCTGCGTGGCATTGCCGCGCTGACTCTGGCGCTGTCGCTGAGCCAGTTCTTCCGCGGTTGCCTGGCCGTGATCGCGCCTGAGCTCCAGCGCGACCTGCAGCTCTCGCCCGCGGGCTTCGGCGCGCTTTCCTCCTGCTTCTTCACCGTCTTCGGCCTGGCCCAGGTGCCGGTGGGCATCGCCTTCGACCGCTGGGGCGTGGGCCGGCCCACCCGCTGGCTGCTGGCGCTGGGCACCGTGGCGGCGCTGCTGTTCATGGCGGCGCCCAACGGCCCCACCGCCATGCTGGCGCAGGCGGGCCTGGGCCTGGCCTGCGCACCGGTGTTCATGGGGCTCATGCACTACACACTCGCGGCGCTGTCGGCACAGCGCAGCGTGGCCGTGCTGGGGCGCGCCAATGCCTGCGGCATGCTGGGTGCGCTGGCCGCCACCGCGCCGCTGGGCTGGGCCGCCCATGCCTGGGGCTGGCGCAGCCCGCTGCTGCTGGCCGCCGCGGTGATGGCCCTGGCCTGCGTGGCCGTGTGGCGCTGGGTACGCGACGAGGGCCATGCCGAGGCGCGCGAGGAAAGCGCAGCGCAGATGCTGGGCAGCAGCCTGCGCCTGCTGGGGCAGCCCGCGCTGTGGACGCTGATCCCCTTCTGCGTGGCGATGGCCGCCGGCACCACCTTCCGCAATGCCTGGGGCGGGCCGTACTTCGCCGATGTCTTCGGGCTGCCGGCCGGCACGCGCGGGCTGGCGCTGGCCGTGCTCAGCGGCATGGGCATCGTCACGGCCGTGCTGCTGCCGGTGCTGGTGCGGCGCGGCTCGCTGCGCGGCACCATCTGGCGTGGCGGCGTGGTGGGCCTGCTGGCGGCCCTGTTGCTGGCGCTGGTGCCGGCCTGGGGCCTGGCGCTGAATCTGCCGCTGCTGGCCTTGCTGGTCACCATCGGCATGCTGCATCCGCTGGTGATGACCCACGGCCGCGAGCTGCTGCCGCCGGCCTATCGCGGGCGCGGCCTGGGCGTGCTCAACAGCTTCGTGTTTCTGGGCTCGGGCTTCGCCGCCTGGCTCTTCGGCCAGGTGGCCGATGCGGGCCAGCGCCTGCATTGGGGCGCACCCCACACCTATGCCGCCATCTTCGGGCTGGCGGCGCTGCTGGCGCTGGGCGGCCTGCTGCCCTATCTGCGCAGCCCCGTGCCGCCCTCCGATCTGGCGGCGCGGCGGCGCTGATCGGCGCGGCTACAGCCAGTTGCCGCTGCCCTGCGGCATCTGGATCTGCGTGGCCGGGTCGCTGCCGCCGAAGAAGGCGCCGATCAGCAGGCTGAGCACCGACACGAACAGGCTCGCGAACAGCGCGGTCCAGAAGCCCGAGACGTGGAAGCCGCGCACCAGCGCCGCCACCAGCAGGATCACCAGCGCGTTGATCACCAGCAGGAAGAGGCCGAAGCTCAGCAGCGTCAGCGGCAGCGTGAGCACGATCAAGAGCGGCTTGACGATGGCATTGGCAAAGCCCAGCAGCAGCGCGGCGACGACCAGCGCGCCCGTGCTGTCGAAGCGCACGCCCTTGAAGATGTGGCTGGCCACCCAGAGGGAAAGGGCCGTGATGGCCCAGTGGAGGAGGAAGGGAGCGAGGTTGTCGAGCATGGGCCGATGCTACCGACCCCCTGCCCGCGCGGCGCCCGCCTGCGCTACTTGCGCACCACCAGCGTCAGCAGCGCCGAGGCATCGCTGAGTGCCGTGACGCTGTGGGGCGTCTTGCCCAGCAGGTAGAGCAGCTGGCCGGCCTGCAGCGTCTGGCTTTTGTGGCCATCGGACTGCACTTCGAGCCGGCCCTCGATGCATTGCAGCGTGATCTCGCCGTTCACGCTGTGGGGCGGGAAGACCTCGCCTGCGCGCAGCACGAGGCGAATGACTTCGAGGTCGTTGGATTTGAACAGCGCCGTGGTGCGCTGCGAGGCCAGCCGGCTGCCGAATGGCGTCACGTCCGCGGCCTGTCCAGGTTGGGAGTGTTCGAGTGCCATGGCGCCAGTATGCGCATGGCGCTCCGGCGCGCAAGCCCGGGTGAGCCCGGTGCCCGGAAATTCAGGGGGTCAACGAATGGGCGCCAGCGTGCCCAGCCGATGCGCGCGCCACAGCAAGGTGCCGGCGATGCACAGGTTCAGCGCGTTCCACGCGATGCCGTTGAGGAAGGCCGCGTGGTAGCTGCCCGTGAGGTCGAAGACCTTGCCCGACAGCCAGCCGCCCAGCGCCATGCCCAGCAGTGTGAAGCTGATCACCAGGCCCACGCGGGCGCTGGCCTCGCGCGGGGCGAAGAACTCGCGCACGATGATCGCGTAGGCCGGCACGATGCCGCCCTGGAACAGGCCGAACAGCGCCGACACCACGAACAGCGGCACCATGCCGTCGAAGGGCAGGAACAGCGCCAGCGCCAGCCCCTGCAGCACCGAGCCCAGCAGCAGCGTGCGCAGGCCGCCGATGCGGTCGCAGATCCAGCCCGAGACCAGCCGGCTCACGATGCCGCAGGCCAGCATCAGCGACAGCATCTGCGCCCCGCGCGCGGCGCCGAAGCCCAGGTCCACGCAATAGGCCACGATGTGCACCTGCGGCATGGCCATGGCCACGCAGCAGGCCACGCCGGCGGTGCACAGCAGCGCCTGCGCCACGCCCAGGCTGAAGCCGAAAGGCCGCAGCGCCGCCTGCACGGGCGCGGCCTGGCCGGCCTGAATTGCGGCGGGCGCGGGTTCGTCCAGCGCGGGCGCTCGCTCGCGCAGGCACAGCGCCAGCGCCGCCATGCTGAGTGCGCAGAACAGGCCCAGGCCCACGTAGGTGGGGCGCCAGCCCGCGACCTCCACGAAGTGCTGCACGATGGGCGGCCACACGGCGCCGGCCACGTAGTTGCCGCTGGCGCACACCGCCACCGCGATGCCGCGCCGGCGCACGAACCACAGCGAGGTGTCGGCCACCAGCGGCGCGAACACGGCGCCGCTGCCCAGCCCGATGAACACGGCCTGGATGAGGCCGAAGGCCGTCACGCTCTGCGCGAAGCTGGCCGCGATGAAACCCAGCCCGATGCTGAAGGCGCCGCCAAACAGCGGCCAGGCCACGCCATGGCGGTCGGCCAGCCGCCCCATCAGCACCCCGCCCACGCCAAAGCCGATCATCAGCAGCGTGTAGGGCAGCGAGGCGTCGGCCCGCGCCACGCCGAAGTCGGCCTGCACGGCCGGCAGCACCACGGAGATGACGTACATGCCGCTGCTGCCCACGGTCATGATCAGCAGCGTCACGCCCAGGCGCAGCCAGGCATAGGGCGAATCGGGCAGGTGCGCTCGATCGCGCCGGGCGGGCTGGGTGGGCAGGGCGGTGGACATGTCTCGGGTCGTTGTTGTGGGGCGCTCGCGGGCGCCGGGCCGCCTCGCTCGGCCGCGGCCCAGCGCGCAGTGTGCCCGCTTCATTGACAGCGCGTTGTCACGCACGACCGCACAAGATTCATGAGAACGATTCGTCTTTACATGAACCCGGTAATATCCGTAACAGACCCTGATTCATTGCCTCCAAAGGAAATCTGAATGAGCGCTGCTCAACTGCCCTCCCGTTTTCGCGTTGCGCGCCCCGTGGCCGCCATCGGCCTGGCCCTGCTGCTGAGCGCCTGTGCCACCGGCCCGAGCTTCGAGGCGCCCGCCGATGACTTCAAGGGCCGCATCAGCCTGGTCGACACGCCGGTCGTGGTGCCGGGCACGGAAGTGAAGATCGCCGGCCAGGGCTTCGTGCCCGGCCAGCAGGTGCAGCTGAGCTACGGCGGCGTGGCGCTGGCCGCCCCCGCCACGGCCGACGCCGAGGGCAAGTTCCGCACGGCCTTCACCGTGCCCGCCAATGCGCCGGCCGGCCAGCACCCCGTGGTGGTGAGCGCCACCAAGCCGGCCGCGGCCCTGGTGCATCCGCTGAAGGTTTCGCCCAACGTGCCGCTGTCGGGCCAGGACAAGTTCGCGCTGAGCTCGCAGAAGCTGGTGCAGGGCCTGTACCAGGCGGCCTACAGCGCCAAGACCGACCGCGTCTTCGTCACCTCCGCCGTGGGCCGCCCGCCGGTCACGCAGTCGCAGCTTCTCAAGGTCAATGCGCAGACGCTGGCCGTCGAAGCCGCCGTGACGCCCGCCGCCGCCCCGGCCCGGGCCCCGGCGCCCGGCCAGCAGGCCCGCGCACCCGGCGTCTTCGCCGTCTATGGCGTGGGCGTGGACGACAGCAACGGCACCGTGTGGGTCACCAACACCCGCCAGGACACCGTCGCCGTGTACCGCCAGTCCGACCTGCAGCTGGTCAAGCAGTTCGCGCCCGGCACCGTGCCGCATGCGCGTGACGTGCTGGTCGACGAAGCACGCGGCAAGGCCTTCTCCTCGCCCGTGGGCCATCCGGCCATCAAGGTCTTCGACACCCGCAGCCTGCAGGAGCTGCCCGAGATCAAGGTCCAGACCACGATCAAGGGCCGCGACGCCAAGGACTTCTCGCCCATGAGCATCGACCTGGACCGCGCGTCCGGCAAGCTCTACGCGGTGAGCGGCGCCGGTGAAGTGGCCGTCATCGACACGCGCAGCGGCACGGTCGAGAAGGTCTTCATCGTGGAAGAGATCAAGTCGGGCACCGGCATCGGCATCGACGAGCGCAGCAAGCGCCTGTTCGTCACCGGCCAGGGCAGCGACAACGTCGTGATCGTCGATCCGGCCACCGGCAAGACCTTGCACGACGTGCCCGTGGGCGCCGGCGCGCTGAACGTGGCGGTGGACGCGCCGCGCGGCCTGGCCTATGTGCCCAACCGCGCCGCCGGCACCGTGACGGTGGTCAACACCAACGGCCAGATCGTGGCCAACCTGCCCGGCGGCACGCTGCCCAACCACGCCACCTTCGACGGCAAGGGCAGCATCTATGCCGTGAACAAGGCGCGCGGCGCCGACGACGCGCAAGGCGACCGCATCACGCGCATCTCGCCGCGCTGAGCGGCACTGCGCCGGCCGGGCCTGCAGCGGCCCGCTGGCACGCCAAAGGCACGAGGGCCCCAGCGGGGCCCTCGTCTTTTTTCAGGGCACCAGCCTGTAGCCCACGGCCGTCTCGGTCAGCAGATGCCGGGGCTGCGCGGGCTCCACTTCGAGCTTGCTGCGCAGGTGGCCCATGTACACGCGCAGGTAGTGGCTCTGCTCGCTGTGCGCCGGCCCCCACACCTCGCGCAGCAGCTGGCGCTGGGTGAGCACGCGTCCCGCGTTGGCCACCAGCACCGCCAGCAGCCGGTACTCGGTGGGCGTCAGATGCACTTCCTTGCCCGCACGCCGCACCAGGCGCGCCGCGCGGTCCAGCTCGACCGCGCCTTCGCCTTCGCCAAAACGGAACAGCGGCGCATCGGCGCCCAAGGCCTCCGGGCTGCCTGATGCGCCGGGCACCGCCCCGCGTGGCCGGCGCAGGTTGGCCCGCACGCGGGCGAGCAGCTCGCCAGTGCCGAAGGGCTTGGTCAGATAGTCGTCGGCGCCCGCGTCCAGCGCGGCGATCTTGTCGTCTTCATCGGTGCGGGCCGAGAGCACGATGATCGGCACCGCCGACCAGCCGCGCACATCGCGGATCAGCACGAGCCCATCCCCGTCGGGCAGGCCCAGGTCCAGCACCAGCAGATCGGGCCGCCGCGTGCCGGCCGCCGCCAGCCCTTCGCGCTGCGTGCCGTACTCGTGCACCACAAAACCTTCGGCCTCCAGCGCGCCGCGCACGAAGCGGCGGATCTGGACTTCATCTTCGATCACGAGGGCGGTGGGGGAGGACATCGGGAAAAAAACAGCGGCCGGTGCAGCGGCAAGGAGTCTGCCATGTGCGCTTGCGACCACACCGGCCGGCGCACGCGCAGGCAAAAGGAATACTTTGTCTTACAAATAGTCCTGCGAGCGCATCAACATCAGTAAACAGTTGTTGCAGCAGTCACAGGGCCCGTGCACAGTGGCGCCTCACGAAAGACGCACTGCGGATGAAAGCCTGGCTCCACGAAAAGATTGCGGCGGTGTTCTGGATCACGCTGTCGCTCTACGCCTTCATGGCGGGGCGCGGCACGCCCCTCGAAGGCTACGTCACGACCGCGGCCGGGCCGGTGCTGCTGGTGACGGGCGTGCTGGCGCTTCTGACTTCATCGGGCGAGGAAGGCTGAGTCCGGCGCGCAGGCCTGCGCTTCACTCCAGTGCCGGGGCATCGCGCCGCGGCAGGGTCACGGTGAACACGGCGCCGCCCCCTTCGCCCTCGTTTCCTGGGCCCGCATTGGCCGCACCGATGCTGCCGCCATGCGCCTGCACGATGGCCTTGCAGATCGCCAGCCCCAGGCCCACGCCGGGTGTGGCGGTTTCGGCCTGGCCGCGCGTGAACTTGTCGAAGAGCACCTGTTCACGGCCGCGCAGGTGCGCGGGCAGGCCGGGGCCGTGGTCGCGCACGCTGATCTGCATGGCGCCGGGCAGCGCCCGGGCCGCCACCACGATGGGCGCAGCGCCGTAGCGCGCGGCGTTTTCCAGCAGGTTGACCAGCACGCGCTCGATGAGCACGGCGTCGAATTCGACCAGCGGCAGCTCGGCCGGCACCTGGGTGCGCACGGGCGGCTGCCCGGCCAGCGCGGGCGCGGCGGCGCGGATGGCGGCGCCCACCACTTCCTCCACCGATTGCCAGTCGCGCCGCAGCCGCACGGCGCCGCCGGCCGAGGTGCTGCTTTCCAGCCGCGCCATGTCCAGCAGGTTGCTGACCAGCGCATGCAGGGCCTGGCTCTGGCTGACGATGGCCTGGGCGGCCTGCGCCTGCGCCTCGCTGAGCGCGGGCGGCAGGTGGCGCAGCGTTTCGGCCAGGCCGATGAGGGCCGTCAGCGGCGTGCGCACGTCGTGCGAGAGCGCGCCCAGCAGCGCGTTGCGCAGCCGCTCCGACTCGACGTCCACCACGGCCTGCTGCGCCACCTCCACGTAATGCACGCGCTCGACGGCGATGGCGATCTGCCGCGCCAGCGTCTCGAGCTGCTGCGCCTGCTCGGGAATCAGCAGCCAGCGTGGCCGTTCGGGCCGCAGCGCCAGCACGCCGCGCACCCGCATGGGCGCCGCCAGTGGTATGTAGTGCCAGGGTTGGGCGGCCAGCGTGGCGGTGGCCAGGCCGGCGCTCTGGCCGTGGCGGAAGGCCCAGTCGGCCACGCTGAAGTCGAAGCCTTCGGGCAGCTGCTGTGGCGCGGGGGGCCGCAGGCGGTCGCTGGCGCCGTCGGCGGTGGCGCGCGGATCAGGCTCGCTCAGCAGCACCAGCGCCTGGCCGCCGAAGTGGCGCTGCACGGCGGCGGCGCCCAGCTCGGCGATGCGCGACGGCTCCAGCGCAGCCGACAGTTCGCGCGTGAGCTCGAACAGCGATTGCGCGCGGCGCTCGCGGCTGGCCGACACGCCGGCCGCAAAGCGCAGACCCGCCATCAGCTGCCCCACCAGCAGCCCCACGCCCAGCATCACGCCGAAAGTCATGAGGTACTGCACATCGCTCACCGCGAAGGAGAAGGTGGGCTGGACGAAGAAGAAGTCGAAGGCGATGACGTTGAGCGCCGCCGCCAGCGCCGAAGGCCCGCGCCCGAAGCGCCAGGCCACGCCCACCACGCCCAGCAGGTAGAGCATGACGATGTTGGTCAGCTCCAGCACGCCCGACAGCGGGGTGGCCAGCAGGGTCAGCGCCACGCTGCTGGCCGCGGCCCAGGCATAGGTCGCGCCTTGGCTGCCGCCGCCCGCGCGTGCGTGCGCCTCGTCGGCCAGTTCGGGGCGCGGCGGGCCCAGGCTGGCGCGCGGCAGGCGGCGCGTGCTGTCGCTGGGTGCCACGCACACCAGATCCAGCCCCGGCGCCGCACGCGCCAGGCGCTGCGCGAGTGAAGGCCGCCACAGGCCTCGCCACAGCGCAGCCAGTCGCGCCGCCGACGCGGCGGCCTCGCGCCCCATCACCAGCGTGGCGCAATTGAGCCGCTGCGCCTGCTGCGCCAGGGCGGCGGCCACGTCGTCGGCGCTGAGCACGGCGGTCTCGGCGCCCAGCTCCTGCGCCAGCCGCAGCACGGCCAGGATGCGGTCGCGCCGGGCCGCGGGCAGGCGCGCGAGCGCCGGCGTCTCGACGTAGGCGGCATGCCAGCGCACGTTGAGCTGGCCGGCCAGCCGCGCGGCGGCGCGCACGGTCTGCGCGGCTTCCTCGTTCGGCCCCACGGCCGCCAGGATGGCGCCCGAGGTGTGCCAGGCCGGCGGTGCCGCGCTGGCCGCGCCGGACTGCTCCACGCGCCAGCCGCGCACGTCGTCTTCCACATGCTCGGCCGTGCGGCGCAGGGCGATCTCGCGCAGCGCGATGAGATTGCCCTTGCGGAAGAAGTTCTGCGCCGCGCGTTCGGCCTGCCGCGGCAGGTAGACCTTGCCGGCCGCCAGCCGGGCCGCCATCTCGTCGGCCGTCGCGTCCACCAGCACCACCTCGTCGGCTTCGTCCAGCACGCGGTCGGGCACGGTCTCCTGCACGCGCACGCCGGTGATGGCGCCCACGGTGCCGTTGAGGCTTTCTAGGTGTTGCACGTTCAGCGCGCTCCACACCTCGATGCCCGCGGCCAGCAGCTCCTGCACGTCCTGCCAGCGCTTGGCATGACGCGAGCCCGGCGCATTGCTGTGGGCCAGTTCATCGACCAGCAGCAACTCGGGCCGGCGCGCGAGCGCGGCATCCAGGTCGAACTCGTGCAGCACGCGCTCGCGGTGCGGCAGCTCGCGCAGCGGCAGCGCCTCGAGCCCGGCCAGCAGCGCGGCCGTTTCGGCGCGGCCATGGGTTTCGACCACGCCGATCAGCACGTCGCGTCCGGCCGCGCGCTCGCGCTGCGCGGCGCTGAGCATGGACCAGGTCTTGCCCACGCCGGCATTGGCGCCGAAGTAGATGCGCAGCCGCCCGCGCCCGGCGCGCGCCTGGTCGGCGCGCAGCTGCGCCAGCAGCGCGTCGGGGTCGGGGCGGGTGGTGTCGGCCATGGCGCGGGCAGCTTAGCGCAGAGGCTGTGGATCAGAAGGACTTGGCGAGCGTGACGATGAAGCGCGCCTTGTTCACGGACTGCGCTTGCGCGCCGTAGATGAACGAGCCGTCGCCATACACGTCATAGCCGTCGGCCGTGCTCAG
>NZ_JAQIPB010000013.1 GCF_028023875.1 Xenophilus arseniciresistens | reverse complement strand
GCCTTGAACTTGAAGCCGCCGTAGATGTCGCTCTCGATGCTGTTGCCGTTGAGCCAGTTGACGCTGGAGTTCCAGTTGCCCACGTAGAAGCCGCTTTCGTGCGCGAAGTCGAAGCCGCCCTGGATGGCGGGCTTGAAGCCCTTGGACTTGTAGTAGCCGTTGTGGCCGAGCTGGTCCTGGTCCTGGCCGCGGAACTTGTAGTTCGAGGTCAGCGCCACGTTGGCCGTGATGGGCGACGCGGGCGCGGCGGGCGCGGCGCTTTGAGCCAACGCGGCGGTGGTCGTGAAAGCAGCGCCCAGAACGGCGAACGCAGCCACTGCGGAACGGGTCTTCATCTCGATAGCTCCTCGGGTTTGTGGGAATTCGTTTCAGCCTGTTAGCAGGGACCGTGCCAAAGTGCCTGTTCCGCGATGGAAACAAGCGCGCGTCGGCCGGTGTGCCGCCCAAGATGTGCTGTGATCCCGCGCCGGCCTGCCGCAAACGCCTTCAGGCGCCAGCGCGCCGGCGCATGAGGTGCCGCAGATGCACCAAATCAGGGAGTTGACGCAAGATGAGTCTTTCTTTGGTGCAGAGCCGCGCCCTGCTGGGGCTGCATGCCTCGCCAGTCACCGTGGAGGTGCATCTGGCCAATGGCCTGCCTTCCTTCACGCTGGTCGGGCTGGCCGATGTGGAGGTGAAGGAAGCCCGCGAGCGGGTGCGCTCGGCGCTGCAGAACGCGGGCCTGGAATTCCCGGCCAACAAGCGCGTGACCGTGAACCTGGCGCCGGCCGACCTGCCCAAGGACTCGGGCCGCTTCGACCTGCCCATCGCGCTGGGCATCCTGGCGGCCAGCGGCCAGATCGACGGCGCGCGCCTGGCCGGCCACGAGTTCGCGGGCGAGTTGTCGCTGTCGGGCGAACTGCGCGCGGTGCGCGGCGCCCTGGCGATGGCGCTGGCCCTGCACCAGCAGCAACAGCACACCGATACGCGCACCCGGCTGGTGCTGCCCGGCGCCAGCGCGCAGGAAGCCGCGCTGGTGCCGGGGGCCGAGGTCTTCGGCGCGCGCCACCTGCTCGATGTGGTGCGCCGCTTCGTGCCGGCCGACAGCACGCTGCTGGCCGCCGGCGCCGATGAGGCGGGCGACGACGGCTGGCAGCGCGCGCAGGCCGCGCCGCCCGCCGCACCACCGGCCGCCCAGCCCGACCTGCGCGACGTCAAAGGCCAGGCCGGCCCACGGCGGGCGCTGGAGATCGCCGCGGCCGGCGGCCACAGCCTGCTGATGGTGGGGCCGCCCGGTTCGGGCAAGTCCATGCTCGCGCGCCGCCTGGCGGGCCTGCTGCCACCCATGGACGTGGCCCAGGCGCTGGAAAGCGCGGCCATCGCCAGCCTGGCCGGCCGCTTCGAGGCCACGCATTTCATGCAGCGCCCGCTGGCCGCGCCGCACCACAGCGCCAGCGCGGTGGCGCTGGTGGGCGGCGGCTCGCCGCCACGGCCCGGCGAGATCTCATTGGCCCACCACGGCGTGCTCTTCCTGGACGAGCTGCCCGAGTTCAACCGCAGCGCGCTCGAAGCCCTGCGCGAACCGCTGGAAACGGGCCAGATCACCATCGCGCGGGCCGCAAGGCGGGCCGAATTCCCGGCGCGCTTCCAGCTCGTGGCGGCCATGAACCCCTGCCCCTGCGGCTACCTCGGCGCCGCGGCCAACGGCCACAGCCACAGCCACAGAAACAGCCGCAGTTGCCGCTGCACGCCCGACCAGGTCGCCCGCTACCAGGGCCGGCTCAGCGGCCCGCTGCTGGACCGCATCGACCTGCATGTGGAAGTGGCGGCCGTGGCCAGCCAGGAACTGCTGCAGGCGCCGCCCGGCGAGCCCAGCGCCGCGGTGCGCAGCCGCGTGCTGGCCGCGCGCGAGCGGGCGCTGGCGCGCCAGCAGTGCAGCAACCAGGCGCTGCAGGGGGCCGACATCGACCGCCATGCGGCCCTGGACGCCGCGGCGCTGGCCTTCATGCACAAGGCTGCCGCGCGCCTGGGCTGGAGCGCCCGCGCCACCCACCGCACCTTGCGCGTGGCGCGCACCATTGCCGACCTGGCCGGTGCCGAAGCCGTGAGCGCCGGCCACGTGGCCGAGGCCATGCAGTACCGGCGCGCGCTGCGCGGGCCGGGCGCCATGGCTTAAAGGCGCGGCCACCGCTGGCGCCAGGGTTGCCGGCAGGGTCGGCGGCGTCCACGCAGAATCGCGGCTTCGCTTCCGAGGAGACGCACCGACATGCCGTGGACCCCATGGACCCGCCTGGCGCTGGGCACCGCCGCCGCGCTGGCGCTGGCCGGCTTCAATGCCGCCGCGCAGCAGCAACAGCAACCACCCCAAGACAGCCGCCCGATCCGCGTGGTCGTGCCCTTCGCGGCCGGCTCCTCGCCCGACATCCTGGCGCGCATCCTCAATGAGCAGCTGGCGCAGCGCCTGGGCCAGCCGCTGATCGTGGACAACCGGCCCGGCGCGGGTGGCAACAGCGGCACCGACCACGCGGCCAAGGCCGCGCCCGATGGCCATACCTTCCTGCTGTCGGTCAACGCGCCGCTGGTCTACAACACGGTGCTGTTCAAGCAGCTTCCCTACGACCCCTTCAAGGACCTGGTGCCCGTGTCGCTGGCCGCGACCACGCCCAATGTGTGCGTGGCCTCGCCGGCCATGAAGGTGGGCGATGTGAAGCAGTGGCTCCAGGCGCTGCGCAAGGAGCCGGGGCGCTTCAATTTCGCCTCCACCGGCAACGGCTCGATCTCGCACCTGGGCATCGAGCTGATCAAGCTGCGCACGCAATCCTTCGCCGTTCACATTCCCTATGCGTCCTCGGCGCAGGCCACCACCGCGCTGCTGCAGGGCGATGTGCATTTCGCCTGCCTGCCGCCGGTGTCGGTGATGCCGCACGTCAAGGCCGGCAAGCTGGTGGCGCTGGGCCTCACCTCGGCCCGGCGCTCGGCGCTGCTGCCCGAGCTGCCGACCTTGCGCGAGTCGGGCCTGCCCGATATCCAGGCCGTGCCCTGGTACGCCTACATGGCGCCCAAAGGCACGCCGGACGCCGCGGTGCAGCGCATGAGCGAAGCCATCGCCGCCACGCTCAAGGACCCGGCCACGCGCCAGCGCCTGCAGACGGCGTATTTCGATGCGGTGGGCAGCACGCCGCAGGAACTCTCGGCCTTCATGGCGCAGGAGCTGCGCACCTGGCGGCCCGTGATCGAGCGCGCGGGGCTCAAGGCCAGCGATTGATCGCGCGCCAGCTAGGGCCTGTTAACGCTATTTCAGGGGATCGCGTTGTGCCGGGAAGGGGCTGGATGCAAGGCGCCCGCGCGCAGCAAGGCTGGAGCCTTGCAAGCGTGGGCAACGCCGCAGACGGCCCCTTCCCGGCGCAACCCGAAGGGAAGCTCATCGCAGCCCGCCCCTCGGCGTTGCGCTCCTTGTGCGTGCACATGCACGCACGGCGTCGCGCGCCTTGATGGGCGGGCTGGGATGAGCTTCGCGACCCCTGAAATAGCGTTAACAGGCCCTAACTCGGCTCGATCAGCAGTTCCACGCGCCGGTTGCGCTGGCGGCCTTCGGGGTCGTCGCTGCCATCGGGCCGCGCATTGGGCGCCACGGGTTCGCGCTCGCCCAGGCCCTCGATCTGCACGCGCCGGCTGCCGTCGAGCGCCAGCGCGCCGGCCACGGCCTGGGCGCGGCGCTCTGACAGGGCGTCGTTGTAGGCATCGCTGCCCTTCGCATCGGTGTGGCCGCGGATGCGCAGCGGCGCCTCGGGGTAGCTGCGCAGCAGCTCGGCCGCCTTGGCCAGCGGCGCCTTCGCATCAGGGCGCAGCCTGGCCTGGTCGAAGTCGAAGAGCACATCGGCCGGCAGCTCGATGGCAATGGCGCGGTCGGTGGTCTGCCGCGCCGAAAGCTCGCCCAGCAGTTGCTGCGTGACCTGCAGGCGCTCGGGCGCCACCTCGGCCGCGCGAAAGACCGTGGACGGCCCCTGCGCGGGCGCGAAGCTGCTGCTGGGGCCGCTGGTGCCGAAGGTGGACGGCGTGGCGGCCGAAGCCAGCGAACTGGCCGGCGCGGCCACGCGCTGGAAGGTGGTGGGCTGCGACTGCAGGCTGTGCGGCACGCGGCGCACCTCCAGCGCCCACGAGGAGGCGCCGGCCGTCAACAACAACAGCGACAACAGCAGCAGCGCCGCCGCTGCCTGCGGGCGGGCGCAACGAGGAGAAGGCGCGCGGCCCGGCCTCACTGCTTGACGGGCAGCTGCATGACCAGGCCGGGGCCGATCAGGTCGTTGCCGCTGGCCCCTTCGTTGATGACCAGCCGCAGCTGCGTGGCATTGGCCGGCACGCTGCCCAGAAAGACCAGCCGGCCTTCCATGGTGTCGCCGGCCAGGATGCGCAGGTCGCGGTTGTCGTCGGGGCGCTTGAGCATCAGCCGCTGGCCCTCGGCCGTTTCCAGGAAGGTCTGGCCGAAGGCCAGCTTGGTGGAACCGGTGAGCGGGTTGGAGAAGGAAGCGCTGATGTCGAGCACGGTGGCGTCGGCGCCCATCTCGATGCTCTTGACGCGCACCGTGAGCCCGGCCGGCGCCGCGCCCTGCACCTGGGCATTGACGCCGCGCGTCTGCCCCGTGGCGGGCGCGCCGGCCGCGCCCATCGGCGCCACGGGCCGCACGGGCTCGATGGGCGTGCTCAGGCCGGTGGCCGGCGCCTGCGAGCCTGCTGCGCCGGGCAAGGCAGGCTGGGCCGGTTGGGCCGGTTGGGCCGGTTGGGCCGGTTGGGCCGGTTGGGCCGGTTGGGCCGGTTGGGCCGGTTGGGCCGGCTGCGCGGGCTGGGCCGGCTGAGCAGGTTGCGCCGGCTGCGCGGGCTGGGCCGGCTGCGCAGGCTGGGCCGGCTGTGCGGGCTGCGCAGGCTGAGCGGGCTGCACCGCGGGCGCCGGGGTGGCCGGCGTGCTCGGCAGGGGCGGCACGGCGGTGTCGCTGCCGCGGTCGGAGCAGGCGGCCAGCGCCAGCAGCGCCATGGCGCCGCACAGGGCCAGCGCGCCGCGCTTGAAACTGGGGTTCTTCGGGGTCGGGGCCATCGGGCTCATCGGATGTTGACGCTGTTGACGTTGGCGGCGCCTGTGCGGCCGTCGGTGCTGTTGCTGTTGTTGCAGTCCACGCGCGCGTCAATGTCCTGCGTGTTGCGGCCCGTGATGATCACGGTGCGCCCCTGCAGGGCACGGCCGTCGACGTTGACGCTGTTGACGTTGGGCGCGGCCTGGGCCGGCGCCTGGCCGTTGTGGGCGCATTGCACGACGATATTGCGCGCCGTGTTGCCCGTGACTTCGATGCGGTTGGTGCCGCTGCCGGGGTTGTCGATGACGGTGGTCGTGGTGGTGCTGGTGCCGCCGGCGGCACCCACGGGCCCCACCGGGCCGGTGGGGCCGACGGCCTGCGCGCCGCCGACCAGCGCGCACAGGCTGCCCAAGGCCAGGCCGGGGATCTTGAGGAAGTTCATGGCTTTCATCGTGGCACGGCGCGTGGCGCGTCTCTCCGGGTTCAGGGGGCGCTGCGCGGCAGGGCCGGGGGCGCCGCAGGCACGCCCGGCAGGCCGCCCAGCGGCGGCGGTGAGGTGGGTCCGCCCGCAGGCGAGGTGAGCTGCTGATGCGGCGCCGCGCCCGGCGCTGCGGGCTCGGTGGCCACGCGTGCCGCGCCCAGGCCGGGCAGGCGCGCGCTGCCCAGGGGCGGCGCGCTCGCCGCGCCCGGCGCAGGCTGCCCCGGCAGGGCGCCTGCCATGCCCGGCGCCGTGCCCGCCCCCGCGCCCTGCGCGTGCAGACCGGACTCCAGCTCGGCGGCAAAGCGTTCGGCCAGGCCCACTTCCTCGGCCGCCATGTCGCGGCCCAGCGATTCGATGGCCTGGGTGGCCTGCTGCGCGCTGGCGCTGCCGGGCGGCGCCATCTTCTGCGCCAGCCGGGCATAGCCCATGGCCTTGACGTTGTCCACGGGTGCGCCGCGGCCGCTGCGGTACAGCTCGCTCAGGCGCTGCATGGCGCGCGGGTCGCCGCGCACCGCGCCCAGCAGGTACCAGCGGTAGGCCTGGCCGATGTCGGAGATGCCGGTGCGGTTGCTCTGGTAGGCGTCGCCCAGCAGGGTGAGCAGGTTGGGGTTGTTGCTGCGCAGCGCGTCTTCCTTCAGGCGCGCGATCTCGCTGGCGTACAGCGGCCCCTGGCAGCCCGCGTTGACCTGCCCGCGCTCCAGCGCCTGCTGGCAGGCCTCGACATAGCGCGCGCCGCTGGTCTGGGCCGGCGTGCCGGGCACAGCGCCCGTGGCGCCGGCCGTCGCTGCGGCACTGGCATCGGCGCCCGCGGCGGCGGCCGAGGCCCGCGCCGCATTGGCGGCCGGGCCGGTCACGGTGCCGTAGGTGGTCTGGGCCAGGGCCG
The DNA here is from genome assembly GCF_028023875.1 of Xenophilus arseniciresistens. Taxonomy (GTDB): domain Bacteria; phylum Pseudomonadota; class Gammaproteobacteria; order Burkholderiales; family Burkholderiaceae_C; genus Xenophilus; species Xenophilus arseniciresistens. Next base: position 130,908 of record NZ_JAQIPB010000013.1, on the reverse strand, counting down.
TGCCGGCAGCGCACAGCAGCAGCGCAGTGCCGATCAGGCTGCGAACAGGCGAGGCAGAGGCAGCCACCTTCATGAACCCATCCCGGCAGAAGGCGCGGCCGACACGGGCGTCTTCGGCGGGGGCGCGGCGGCCGGTGCGGCCGGCTGGGCGTTCGCGGGGGCCGGCGCGCCGGGTGCAGCCGGTGCGGCGGCGGCCGTGTTCAGCGTGGCGTCCCAGGGCATGGGCACGCTGAAGAACAGGGGCTCGAAGCCGGCCCACGAGAGCACGTCCACCTGATCGCCCAGGTGCGAGAAGCGGGCCGAGTAGACGCGGGTCAGCGCGGCGCGCGTGGGCTCGTCGAGCTTGCGCGTGACGGGCACGGGTTCGCCGTACTTGGCCAGCATCACCTGCACCATGCCGATCTTGAGTTCGGGCGTCAGGCTTTCGAAGGCCAGGCGCATGTTCTCGATCACCACGGGGTCGGGCACGCCGTTGGGAATGGCGCGCCAGTAGGGCGTGTTGGTGGCCTTGCCCACCAGTTCCAGCACGCTCAGGTCCACCAGCGTGCGGATGGCCGAGTGGCGGCCCTGCAGGTACTTGCCCTCGAGCTTGAAGCCGAAGGAATCGCCATAGAAGCCCAGGCTCGCGTTGTCTTCCTGGCTCAGGTTCAGCACCTTGATCACGTTGGAGGACTGCACGCGCGGCACCATCTGCTGGGTGGCGAAGCTCACGAGGTTCAGATCGAGCGCCAGCGAGGAAAGGATGGCCGTGCGCTTGATGTCGGCGCCGATCACGGTCTCGCCGCGGCCCTTGCCGAACTCGATGCTGGCCGTGTTGGAGCGGCCGGCACCCGAGAGCGCACGGTCGAACTCGGTCAGCGCGCCCGTGATCAGGTAGTCGGGCATGGTCACGCCGAAGCGCGCGCCGAGTTGGGCCTGCGAGATCAGATAGTCGGGGTGGTAGGGCACGTAGACGATGCGCGCGCCGATGCGGTTGATGGCCGTGCGGACCATCTCGGTGATGTCGCCCGGGATCTCGGCGCCCACCAGCGGGTTCGAGAGGTTGGTCGCATCGACGATGTTGCGCGTCTGCATGTAGACCACGGGGTCGCCGTCCTTGTAGACGTCGAGCATGCGCCCGAAGCGCGCCAGCGAAGTGGCGTACTGGCTCAGGTTGGCATTGGGCAGCGCGCGTGCGGCCTCCTGCTCGGCCAACAGCTTCTGCGCGTCGTTGATCGAGTTCTCGGTGGTGGCGCAACCGGCCAGGACCGCCACGGCCATCGTGGCCAGAACGGGGCGGAAACGGGAAACAAGGGACAGGCTCATTGTTGAATGGAGGGAAGGTTTTTGTTCTAGACGCCCTCGCCGTACGCTCCTCGCGCGGCGGCCTGCACGGCTCAAACTCAGCAGAATCCTTGACAAGGCCAAGCCCCCCTCGGGGCCTGGCTTCTCATCGGCTGTTGTTCAAGACCGTGATGTTCTCCACCCCCTGTCCGTCGACGAACAGCGTCACGTTGCCCGTGACGTTGCCCTGGATGTTCGGGCTCGCGATGCGCACCGTGCCGTCCGCGCTCTGGGTCACGTCCTGGTAGGTGGTTCGGATCACGAGGTTGGTCTGGTTGTTGGGGAGCTTGAGCGTGCCGTCGGGCTGCACCAGCGCGGCCTGCTCGGTCACGCGCTGCTCAGCGATGGCGCGGGCCACGCGGGCCTTGGCCGACACACCGGGCGTCACGCCGTCGATCAATTTGATACCGCCCTCTTTCTGGTCCTTGTAGGCGCCCATCGCTTCTCCGTAATTGACCAGCTGCGCCTGCGCGCCCATGCCCAGGCCCAGCAGCAGGCCGGCCGCGGCCACGGCGCGCGCCGCGCGCGAGAGATTGAGGAATTCGGAAGAGATGATGAAGAAGGCCATGGCGATGACTCCTTGCTGAAACTCACATGTTGAGCACCGTGACGGCCGGGCCCACGGTGACACTGCGGCTGACGACGCCGCCCGGCTTGGTGATGGTGTAGCCCACGTTGCCGGCCCAGGGCGCGCCGCCGGTCACGCCGGCCGCGCCTGCGATCACGCCGCCCGTGGTGCGGACGCTGCCCACGGTGCGGCCCACGCCGGCACTGGAGGCGTTGCCCACGATGGTCACCGAGCCCGTGATGGCGCCGCGGTTGATGACCGAGTTGGCCGTGCCGCCCATCGAGGCGTTGCCGTTGTTGCCCGCGATCACCACCTTGCCGGCCATCACGCCGTGGTTGACCACCGAGTTCACCGTGCCGCCGCCGTTGGCGCTGCCGCGGTTGCCCGCGATGGTCACGCTGCCGGTCAGCGTGCCGCGGTTGTCCACGCTGTTGACGGTGCCGCGCGAGGCGCTGCCGTCGTTGCCGATGATGGCGATGTTCACGCCCGTCAGGTTGCCGCGGTTGCGCACGCTGTTGGCCACGCCGCCGTTGCGCGCCGAGCCGTTGTTCGACGCGATGGTGATGTTGCTGCCCGAGATGCGGCCGCTGTTGGCCACCGAGTTCACCGTGCCGTCGCGGTCCACCGAGCCCTGGTTGTTCAGGATGGTGATGTTGGAGCCCGCGATGGCGCTGCTGTTGGCCACGCTGTTGACCAGGCCGCCGTCGCGCGCACTGCCGCGGTTGCCGCTGATGGCGATGCTCGAGCCCGCGATGGAGCCGGCGTTGTCCACGCTGTTGAGGGTGCCCGCGCCGGTCACGTTGCCGTGGTTGCCCAGGATGGTGATGCTGGAGCCCGCGATGCGCGCGCCCTCGCGGTTGCGCAGGCTGTTGGCATGCGCGTCGCCCTGCGAGGCGCGCGCGCCGCCGCGGTTGCCCGTGATGGCCACCGTGCTGCCCGAGATGCGGCCTTCGTTCTGCAGGCTGTTGGCCGCGGCGCTCTTCTTGTCGCTGGCGCGCACGTCCTCGGCCGTGTTGCCCGCGATGCTGATGCCCGAGCCTTCCGTGGCGCCGCCCTTCTCCTGCGTGAAGCTGTTGGCCTGGGCCAGGCCCTTTTCGGCCTGCACGTCGCGCGCGGTGTTGCCCGTCAGTGCGGCGGTGCCGCCGCGCAGCGTGCCCATCACCTGCACCGCATTGGCGTTGGCATGGCCCACGCCGCGGTCGATCACGGCCAGGCCGGCCACCGTGCCTTCGCTGCCCTGGCTGCGCACGCGCTCGGCCGTGTTGCCGCTGATCAGCACGCTGTTGCCCTGCACATCGCCCTGGCCGTTGAGCGCGAAGGCGTTGGCGTTCACGCGGCCGCCGTCGGCCTCGATGGTCTGCGCCGTGTTGCCGCTCAGGGTGATCGGCGAGCCCGACAGGCGCACGCCGTTCTCGCCTTCGAGGTACACGCCGTTGGCCACCAGGATGCCGTTCTTGGCGCTGCCGATGGCCGCCACCTGCGCATAGCCGCCGCCGGTGCTGATCTGCTGCGCGCGGTTGCCCGACAGCGTGATCGGGCTGCCCGACACGCGCGCGCCGCGATAAGCCGCCAGCGCGTTGACCAGCGCCGTGCCGCCCACGGCCGACACCTCGGTGGCGCGGTTGCCCGACAGGCTCAGCGCGGAGCCGCCGTCGATCTGCACGTTCTCGCGCAGCACCACGCCGTTGGCCGCCACGCGCGAATCCTTCTCGGCGCTGAACACCTGGCCCGGGCCCGACATCTGGCTCGCGCCGGTGGACAGGCGCTCGGCCGTGTTGCCGCTGATGCTGGTGCGCGCCGACAGCTTCACTTCGCCCTCGCTGCCTTCGGCGCTCACGCTGTTGGCCACCAGCCGGCCGCCCTGGGCCGACAGGCTGTTGGCCGTGTTGCCGGTGATCGCGACCGAGCCGCCGTCCACCGTGGCGCCGAACACCGCCAGGCTGTTGGCCAGCGCCATCGAGTTCTGGCTGGCCGAGAACAGCAGGCCACCGCCCGCGCTGCCCGAAAAGCCCTGCGCCTGCACCTCGCTGGCGCGGTTGCCCGACAGCGTGACCGGCGTGTTCTGCACACGCCCGCCCATGGCCACCACGCTGTTGGCCGATGCCAGTCCGCCAGCACCGCGCACGCCCGTGGCCTGGTTGTCGGTCAAGGTGATCGGCGACTGCTCCAGCCGCGCCTGCGAAGCCAGCGCCACGCTGTTGCCCAGGGCGCGGCCGTTGCGCTGGAAGTCCGCCACGGCGCCGCCGACCACCGAGGCCGATCCGCCCGAAGTGCTCAGATCGCGCGCCGTGTTGCCCGTGAGCTGGATGTCGCTGCCCTGCGTGCGCGCGTCGGCCAGCCAGATGCTGTTGCCGGCCGCGCCGCCGCCGTCGGCGCGCACGCCATCGGCCACGTTGCCCTGCAGCACATGGCGCGTGGCGCCGTTGACCTGGCCCTGCTGGATGGAAATGCTGTTGGCCAGCGCGGTGGCGGCCACCTGCATGTCGGCCAGCGCACCGCCGGCCAGACTGGCCGAGGCGCCGCGCGCCTGCACGCCGCGTGCCTCGTTGCGGCTGTGCAGCGCCTGGTACTGGCGCATGCCGCCGTTCTGGTAGTCGGCCAGGTTCAGGCTGTTGGCCGCGGCAAAGCCGCCCACGGCCGACAGGTTCTGTGCCACGTTGCCCTGCTGCTGCACCGTGGCGCCCTGCGCCTGCGTGTTCGCCAGCAGCGCGCTGTTGGCCGCGGCCACGCCGCTGAGCTCGGCCTTGGCCACCGCGCCCCAGCCCAGCCCGGCCGAGCCGCCGCCCGCGAGCACGTCGCGGGCCTGGTTGTTGTCTTGCAAGAGGCGCAGCGAATCGAGCTGGCTGCGCGAAGCCGTCAGCGCCTGCGCCAGCGCCGAGCCGCCCATGGACTGCAGTTCGCTGGCCTGGTTGCTGGTTTGCGTGGCGCGCGTATCGCGCATCGGGGAGTCGTCGATCAGCACGCTGTTGGCGCCCGCGCGGCCCACGGCCTGCAGCGAGCCCGCGCCCAGCACCACCGAGGCGTCGCCGCCCATGGCTTCGACGTTCGTGGCCTTGTTGCCGCCCACCACCATCTGGCTTTGTGCCAAAGGTTGCCGGCCGGCCGCGCCCGTGAGCTGCACCGCATTGACCACGGCCGAGCCGCCCAATGCATTGACCAGCCCCAGGCTCTCGTTGCGCAGCACCTGCAGCCGGCTGCCGCGCGATTCGATGCCCGTGAGCGCCACGCCGTTGACCAGCGCCGAGCCACGCGCCTGCGCATTGGCCGCCAGCCCCATGCCCGCGGCCACGCGCCCGCCCGCGGCCGTCACGGGCCCGCTCACGCGGTTGCCCTGCACCTGCGCCTGCGTCTGCGCGTCCACCTGGCTGCCGGGTCGCTGCACCACCCAGCCCAGGTCCTGCAGCACGCCCTGCTGCGCCAGTGCCGGCGAAAGATTTGCCAACAGTGCGGCCAGAGCCACCAGCGACAGTCGATGCTTCATGAACAGTCCACCTACGTAGTCAGCGTGACGCCACCAGCTTTCTTCCATCCGAGCCGGCGAGCGCAGCGAAGCCCTCAGGGCACCCACGGGACCGGCTTTGCCGGACCGCAGGGTGCGCCCCCTTCCCGCGAAGCGAGAGAAGGGGGAGGCGCGAAGCGCCCTGGGGATGTCAGTTGATGTTCACGCTGTTGACGTTGGCGGTGCCGCCGATCGCCTTAATGCCGTCGGCCTCGTTGTTGCTGACGGTGATCTCGGAGTTGTTGACCTTCGAGCCGGTGATGTTCACGCTGTTGACGTTGGCGATGCCGGTCATGTCGGCGGTGCCGGCCACCTTGGCCACGCCCAGGGAGCCGCCGATGGCCATCACGTCGCGAGCCTTGTTGCCCGAGACCGTGATGCGGCTGTTGTTGATTTCCGAACCTGCCGAGCCGGAGCCCTTGCCGATGCCGGGGATGTTGCCGCTGCCGCTCTGGGCAAATGCGGTGGCGGAAACGCTGGCAATGAGCGCAATGGCGCTGGCCGCGACGATTTTCTTCATGTGTTCACTCCTTGAAGCTGTGACTGGGGACAAAAATTGAAGAAATGCGGTCCGCGTCGAACCACACGCTGGAATCTAGCGAGGGCGGCGCTCATCAAACTGCCTTAGTTGTAAAGCGCTGTTGGTATACAAACGGTTGCGATTTCTCGCGAACATGCCGCCAACCTGTGCGAATGTTCAATCATTCGAGGGCTTCTCCTACAAGCTCTCCTACAGAAGGGCCAGGAGGTGCGCGCCGGTTTTCCGGCGTCGGGCGCGGCCTTCAGGCCAGATGCGAATTCGTCGTGTCTGCGAGCCTGTTAAGTGAGTAAGCATTCGCATGAAGAGGCTGCAGGAAGGCCCTGGAGCACATGCCCCTGTTGCTGTCAAGGCCAGGGGCGGGCCGAACCCGCGTCCTGCGCGCAACAGCTGCAACGCCTGCGAAACATCGATTCACAAAAACGCCGGCTCCCGCCCCCGATGCGGCCCGCGACTACAGCCTGGCGACATGGGCACCGGCCACACTTCGGCTCCCGATCACTCACACACAAGGTGCTGCCTGCGATGGCCCTGATGCCGACTTCTTCCCCCGGACCCGCTTCGTCATCGGCGCGCGCGCTGCCGTCGCTGCGCCTGGGCGCCCTCGCCGCCGCCATCGTGCTGCTGAGCGCCTGCGATCCCAAGCCCTCCGCCGGCAGCGTCGCCTTCCCCGACGACGCCCAGATCGTGGCCGCCCTGCGCACCGACTTTGCCGAAGACCCGAACAACGAGCGGGCCCGCGCGCTGGTCGCGCAGCTGGGCGGCGAGAAGAGTTCGCTGGACTACGCCATCCGGCGCGTGGTCTCGCGCCAGGGCGCCTTCGAGGCCCACTACGACGTGAGCCTGCGCATGGGCCGCTCGGGCGCCGACAGCCTGAGCGCGCTGTACGCGCAGATGATCCCGGCCGAGGAAGCGGCCAAGCTGCCGCAGCCCGTGACGCTGGAGGAGCAGGAGAAGTGGCTGCGCCAGCAGGCCCAGGCGCAGCAGAAGAGCGCCCCGCAGGACGCCGCGGCCCTGACGGCCACGCTGGACGCGCTGGGCGGCTGCTACCGCGAGCGCAAGGCCGGCGACAGCGTGACCCTCATGAGCGGCCTGGCCGCGCTGCTCTCGCCCGAGCGCTCGGGCTGGTACGCCGAGCGGCTGCAGTCGCCGCGGCTGCAGCTCAGTTGCCTGCCGACCTGAATGAATGAATGAGGCGCCCGCGCCTCAGCCGCCCAGCAGCCCGCGCCCGGCCAGGTTGCGCATCAGCGCCGTGATGCCGAACTGCCAGCGCGCGGCCTGCTGTGCGTGCACCACGCGGTTGACCAGCGCGCCCAGCTCGGGTGCCTGGATGCGCACCCCATCGCCCACCACATGCGTGAAGCCCTGGCCCGGGCCATGGCGGTCCTGCGTGGGCGCGAACATGGTGCCCAGGAACAGCATCAGCCCGTCGGGGTAGTCGTGCTGCGGGCCGATGGCCTGGGCCACCAGCGCCAGCGGGTCGCGGCTGATCTTCGCCAGCGAGCTGCTGCCCTCCATCACGAAGCCCTCGGGCCCGGCGACGTGCAGGCCCACGGTGATCCGGCGCACGCTATCCATGTCGAAGTGCGCGTCGAACAGGCGGATGAAGGGGCCGATGGCGCAGGAGGCGTTGTTGTCCTTGGCCTTGCCCAGCAGCAGCGCGCTGCGGCCTTCCACGTCGCGCAGGTTCACGTCGTTGCCCAAGGCCGCGCCCTGCACCCGGCCCTGGCTGTTGACGGCCAGCACCACCTCGGGCTCGGGGTTGTTCCAGACCGAGCTTTGGAGGATGCCCACGTCGGCGCCCGTGCCCACGGCGGCCAGCACCGGGGCCTTGGTGAAGATCTCGGCGTCGGGGCCGATGCCCACTTCGAGGTACTGCGACCAGGCGCCCTGCGCGATCAGCAGCGCCTTGACCTGCGCCGCCTGGGCCGAGCCGGGCACGATGCCCGCGAGGTTGTCGCCCAGCACCTTTGAAAGCCCGCTGCGGATGGCTTCGGCCCGCGAGGCGTCGCCGCGCGCCTGCTCCTCGATCACGCGCTCGAGCAGGCTGGCCACGAAGGTGACGCCGCTGGCCTTGACGGCCTGCAGGTCGCACGGCGCCAGCAGCCAGGGCAGGCCTTCGTCACGCGTGGCCGCGCTGCTGTTGGCCAGCGTCTGGGCCAGGTCGGCCACGCGCGGGGCCTGGCCGGCCGCCAGCGCGGCACGCACGGCCTGCGCCGCATCGGGGCGCTCCAGCAGCTCGCTGGCCGTGGGCGCCAGCGCGCTCAGCTCATGCAGGCCGTCGCCCTGCACCGCCACCAGCGTCGGCCCCTGGCCCGGCAGCCACAGCCGGCCGACCAGGAGTGCGCGCTCGGCATCGCGGGGCAGGGATTGGGCAGGGGTGAGCGTGGTGTGCAGCAAGGACATGATGGCAAGGTGAGGGCGATGGGCAAAGGCTGGATTCTGTCGCCCCCCGCGCGCGGCCCGCAGCGGGCGAACCCGGCCCGTGCGCGCCTGCGCGCAGGCAGGCGCGCAGGCCTCACAATGCACGCTCGCTCCTGCGTCATGCCATGCTCTTTTTTCTGCCCTCGCCGCTGCGCGGCCTCATCGCCGGCCTGCTGCTGGCTTTCAACACCCTGTTCTGGGCCCTGCCGCTGTTCGTGCTGGCGCTTTTGAAGCTGCTGCTGCCCGTGGCCGCGCTGCGCCGCCCGCTCGATGTGGCGCTCAACGCCTGCGCCAGCGGCTGGATCCAGTGCAACAACCTCTGGATCCGCCTGGTGCAGCGCCAGCGCTGGGACGTGCAGCAACCGACGGACCTGGACCTCCAGGGCTGGTACCTGGTCAACTGCAACCACCGCAGCTGGGTCGACATCTTCGTGCTGCAGCAGGCCTTCAGCGGCCGCATTCCGCTGCTCAAGTTCTTCCTCAAGCAGCAGCTGATCTGGGTGCCCGTGGTGGGCCTGGCCTGGTGGGCGCTGGAGTTCCCCTTCATGAAGCGGCATTCCAAGGCCGCCCTGCGCCGCAACCCCGCCCTGCGCGACCAGGACCGCGAGACCACGCGCCGCGCCTGCGAGAAGTTCCGCCACGTGCCCACCAGCATCACCAACTTCGCCGAAGGCACGCGCTTCACGCCGGCCAAGCACCTGGCCCAGGGCCAGCCCTATCGCCACCTGCTCAAGCCCAAGGCCGGCGCGCTGGCACTGGCCATCCACGCCATGGGCGCGCAGTTCCGCTCGCTGGTCGACGTGACCATCGCCTACCCGCAGGGCACGCCCACCTTCTGGGACCTGCTGTGCGGCCGCGCCGGCCATGCCGTGCTGCGCGCGCGCACCTTGCCCATCCCGCCCGAGTTCAGCACCAGCAACTACGAGCAGGACAAGGCCTTCCGCACGCGCTTTCACCGCTGGCTGGCGCAGTTGTGGAACGACAAGGACGCGCTGCTGGACGAGCTGCTGCCGGCCGAAGCCGGCGCGGCCAGGGCAGAGCCCGCGCCCGATACGCAGCAGACCACCCCCATCGCCTGAGTTTCAGGGCAGCTGCGGCTGCGCGTGCGCGGCCTGGGGCGCGAAGCGCGCGCGCATGTAGAGCGCCAGTTCGGCGATCTGCGCATCGCTGAGCGCATCGCGGAAAGCCGGCATGTAGCCCAGCTTGCGCGTGGCCGGCGCACGCACGCCGTCGAGGATGGTGCGGATCAGGTTGTCGGGCCGCGCGCTGCTCAACTGGCTGTTGAGCGCCAGCGGCGTGTTCACGCCCAGCAGCGTGGGGCCGTCGCCGTCGTGATGGCAAGCGGCGCAGGCGCTGTCGAACAGGCGCTGGCCCGGGCCCAGCAGTTGGCCCTGGCCGGCGGCGGCCGACTGCACGATCGACCAGGCTTGGTCTTTCTGTTGCGGCTGCTGCGGCGGCGGCGCCGGATTGAAGCTGGCCAGGTAGGTGGCCATGGCGCGGATGTCGGCGTCGGGCAGGGCCTGCATCTCGCGCACCACCTCGGCCATGGGGCCGCCGGCCACGCCGTGGCGCGGCGAGTGGCCGTGGCGCAGGTAGGCATACAGGCCCTCGGCGTCCCAGGGCACGGGGCTGTTCGACAGCGCGGTGAGCGCGGGCGCTTCCCAGCCGTCAATCATCGCGCCCGACAGGAAGGCGGGGCCGGTCTTCTCGGCGCCCAGCGCATTGCGCGGCGAATGGCAGGCCGCGCAATGGCCCAGGCCGTTGACCAGGTAGGCGCCGCGGTTCCAATCCACGCTTTGCGTGGCCACGTTCTGATGGGGCCTGGGGTCGTGGAACAGCGCGTTCCAGCCGGCCATGAGCGGGCGCAGGTTGAAGGGGAATTTCAGGTCATTGGCCGGCGTGGGCGCATGCACCGGCGGCAGCGACATGAAGTACGCATACAGCGCCTGCAGGTCGTCGTCGCTGGTCTTGGCAAAGGCGGTGTAGGGAAAGGCCGGGTACAGGTGCCTGCCGTCGCGCGAGATGCCTTCGCGCATCGCGCGCTGGAAGGCGCTGAAGGACCATTGGCCCAGGCCGGTTTGCGCATCGGGCGTGAGGTTGGTGGTGTGGATGGCGCCAAAGGGCGTTTCCATGGCCAGCCCGCCCGCATAGGGTTGGCCGCCGGGCGCCGTGTGGCAGACCACGCAGTCGCCGGCCGCGGCCAGCACGCGGCCGCGCTCGATGGTTTCGCTGCTGTAGGCCGCCGCGCTGAAGGACACCGGCGCAATGGCCGGGCGCCAGCCCATCAGGCCCGCCACCACGCCCAGGCCGCCCACCACCAGCGCGCCGGCCGTCGCCCACACCCCCTTGCGCCGCGGCCGGTATCTCGTTGCCCCCTCCCCCGCCGGGGGAGGGTTGGGGTGGGGGCCGCGCGCCATCGGCACCCGTGCATCGTCGCCACGTCCACCCTCGCCCGCAGGCAAGGGATTGAGCGCCGCCAGCACCTTCTCCGGCGTGAACGGCGGCGCGCGAAAGCGCACGCCCGTGGCATCAAAGATCGCATTGGCGATGGCCGCCGTGCCGGGCACCGAAGCCGATTCGCCCGCGCCCAGCGGCGCCTCGCCGGGACGTGGCATCTGCAGCACCTCGATCACCGGCACTTCGCGGAAATTGAGGATCGGGTAGCTGCCCCATTCGCGGCTGGCCACCACGCCTTGCGGCAGCACGCCCGCCAGTGTCTGGCGCGTGGCCGCCTGCGCGCGCGCCGAAGCCGGCGCGAACTGCACTTCTTCCTTGAGCGCGCGGCTGGTGGTCTGCAGCACGTTGCCGTGCACCTGATGCTCTACGCCCGCGGGGTTGACGGTCAGGCCCGCGTCATGGCCCACCACCACGCGGCGCACATGCACCTCGCCGGTCTTGCGGTTGACCTCCACATCGGCGACCCAGGCGGACCAGGCGGCGCCAAAGCCGGGCCACTTGCTGTGGATGTACCGCGCGTAAGCAAAGCCCTGTCCAAACAGGATATCGCCGCCCGGCCCCAAGCCACCATCGCTTTTCTCCTGCGGCCCCGTGCGCCAGCGCCAGCCGGCTTTTTGCGCGGTGGCCTGGATCAGCTCGACGGCGCGCGGGTCTTCCTGCAGATGACGCAGGCGGAACTGCACCGGGTCCACGCCCGCGGCGGTGGCCAGCTCGTCGATGAAGCTTTCGTGCGCGAAGGAGTTGGGCAGCGCCGACACGCCGCGCAGCCAGGAGGCGCGCACGATGGGCGCCATGTCGTGCACCTGCACGCGCAGGTTCTCGTAGGCATAGGGCGGGCGCGCGGTGCGGTCGCCCATCTCGTAGGCCTGGGCCAGCGGCTCCACGGTGCGCGTGAGCAGCAGCGCCAGGGTGGGCGCGCCGTTGCTGGGGTAGGCGGTCTGGAAGTCGTAGGCGCCAATGCCCCCCTGCGGCGAGAGCGCGCCCGCCACCGTCATGAGCTGGGCTGTGCCCTTGGGCTCCCACTGGTGCTCCTGCTCGCGCGTGAGCTGCACGCGCACCGGCACGCCCAGGTGCGCGACGGCACGCGCCAGCAGCGCCGCATCGGCGGCCACGTCGTCGGCGCCGTTGCGGCCATAGCAGCCAGCGGCCTCCATGCGCACCACATCGACCTGCAGGTCTTCAAGGCCCATGAGCTTGGCCAGGTCTGCGCGCAGCACATGCGGGTTCTGCGACCCTGCCCAGACACGCAGGCCCGCGCCCGCTTCGGGCGCCCACAGTGCCACGGCGCAAGACGGCCCGATGGACGCATGCAGCTGATAGGGCCACAGGTACTCGCGCCGCATGGCATTGCCCGCACCCGCCAGCGCGGCCTGCACGTCGCCTTCGTCCACCAGCGTGCGCGTGGTGGCGGGGTTGTCGCGGATGGCCTGCGCCACCTGGTCGGGCGCACTCAGGTCGGGCATGCCGGGCCAGGACTTCCAGCGCAGCTTCAACTCGCGCGCGGCCTGCTCGGCATGTTCTTCATGCTCGGCCACCACGCCGACGAAGTCGCGGATCACGACCACCGCGCGGATGCCGGGAATGTGCGCGATGGAGGCTTCATCCACCGATTCGAGCGTGTTGCCAATGAACTCGCCATGGTCGGCGCCCGCATAGGGAGGCCGCACCACGCGGCCGTGCAGCATGCCGGGCAGGCGCAGGTCGTGCACGAAGCTCAGCTCGCCTGCCAGCTTGGCCGGGATGTCCACGCGCGGCTGCGGCGTGCCGACGATGCGGTAGTCGGCCACCGGCTTGACCGGCGTGTCGGCATCGAGCCGCAGCACGGTGCGCTGGCCGGCCACCAGCGCGCCGATGGGCAGGGCAGGGGCATCGTCCGCACCCTGCACGCGGACCACGCCGTGCCGCAGCGCCAGCGAATCCGCAGCCACGCCCAGGCGCTGGGCCGCGCGCGCCAGCAGCCAGCCGCGCGCCTGCGCCGCGGCCAGGCGCAGCGGCTGCGCGTGGATCTGGATCGAGGCGCTGGCGATGGTGGCGCCCTGGTTGGGCACGCTGGCCGTGTGGCCCAGGGCCATGGCCACGCAGTGCAGCTGCAGATCGAGTTCTTCGGCCACGATCTGGGCCAGCGCGGTGCGGATGCCGGTGCCCAGGTCCACATGGCCGTTGAGCGCGCTCACGCTGCCGTCGTCCCACACGGCCAGCAGCACCTCGTCGCCTTCGGCCGGGTTGGCGGGCACGGCCAGCGGCTGGCCCTTGGCCGGCGGCGGCGCGGGCGGCGGCGTGCGCACCAGCACCAGCACGCCTTCGCCGTTCAAATAGTCTGCGCGCGTGCGCGGCAGCTCGGCGCGACGCGGTGCTGCGCTCATGACTGGCCCTGCTGCGCCATGCGCTGCGCGGCCAGCGTGACGGCGCGCAGGATCTCCACATGCGTGCCGCAGCGGCACAGGTTGCCCGAAAGCTCGGCGCGGATGCGCTCCTGGCTGGGCTGCGCTTCGCGCGCCAAAAGCGCCGCAGCCTGCATGACCATGCCATTGAGGCAATAGCCGCACTGCGCGGCCTGCGCTTCTTCAAAAGCCGCCTGCACCGGGTGCCAGTCGCGCGCCGCAGCGCCGGGACCGCCCTGCGTGCGCACGGCCGTGCCGCATGCCAGCGCCTGCGGCGCGAGCCCTTCGAGCGTGGTGATGTGCCGGCCCGCCATGCCGTGCGCCGGGATCACGCAGGCGCGCGCGGCCACGCCGTCCACATGCACGGTGCAGGCGCCGCACTGGCCCAGGCCGCAGCCGTACTTGGGGCCGTTCAGGCCCAGCGCGTTTCGCAGCAGGTGCAGCAACGAGGCTTCGCGCGAAGCCGTGCAGCGCACGGGCTGGCCATTGACGGTGAGTTCGAGGACGGCCGTGTTCACTCAGGCGATGTCGCTGGACTGGATGCGCTGCACGCCCTGGGCCTGCATCTGCTTCCACGCCTTGGCCAGCGAGCCATTGAGGTCGATGGCGCGCGTGGCGTCCTCGATCACATAGGCCTTGAAGCCGGCCTTGCGTGCGTCGAGCGCGGTCCAGGCCACGCAGAAATCGGTGGCCAGGCCGGTGACGAAGACGGTGTCGATGCCGCGCGCCTTGAGGTAGCCGGCCAGGCCCGTGACGGTCTTGCGGTCGGCCTCCTGGAAGGCCGAGTAGCTGTCCACGCCCTTGTTGAAGCCCTTGCGGATGATGAGTTGCGCGGTGGGCAGTTGCAGGTCCTTGTGCAGGGCCGCGTCGTCGGTGCCCTGCACGCAGTGGTCGGGCCACAGCACCTGCTCGCCGTAGTTCAGCCGGATGCTGGAAAAAGCCTTCTGCCCGCTGTGCGCGCTGGCGAAGGAGGCATGGCCCGGCGTGTGCCAGTCCTGCGTGGCGACGATGTTCTGGAACTTCGGCGCCAGCGCGTTGATGACCGGCACCACTTCCGCCCCGCCCTTGACGGGCAGGGTGCCGCCCTCGACGAAGCAGTTCTGCACATCGACCACGATGAGCGCGGCCTTGGCGCCGGGCTTGATGGGTGCGGCGGCCTGCAGTGCGGGTGTCAGCCCGACCAGGCCGAAGCCTGCGGCGGATTGAAGAAGCGAGCGACGGGACAGACTCATGACGGACTCCTCAAGTGAAGACGCGAAGCGGCCTGGGGGTTGTCATACCGACAAATACGCGCGGCGCACACCCTCGTTGGCCGCCAGTTCGGCCATGCTGCCGTCGAAGCGGATCTGGCCTTTTTCCAGCACATAGGCGCGGTCGCTGACCAGCTCGGCGAAGTGCATGTTCTGCTCCGACAGCAGGATGGACACGCCCTGGCTCTTGAGCTCCAGGATCATCTGCGCCATCTGCTCGACGATCACGGGCGCCACGCCTTCGGAGGGCTCGTCCAGCAGCACCAGGTAGGGGTTGCCCATCAGCGTGCGGGCCACAGTCAGCATCTGCTGCTCGCCGCCGCTCATGCGCCCGCCGGGGCGGTTGGGCATCTCGCCCAGGTTGGGGAAGAGCTTGAACAGCTTCTCGGGCGTCCACAGCGGCGCATCCGTGCCATCGGCCCAGCGGCGAGCCGGTTGCCTGCCCACTTCGAGGTTCTCCATCACCGTGAGATCGGTGAACACGCGCCGGTCCTCGGGCACGAAGCCCAGGCCCATGCGCGCCGCGTGGTGCGGCTCGCTGCGCGAGATGTCCTGGTCCAGGAAGCGGATGCTGCCGCGGCGCTTGGCCAGCATGCCGATCAGCGCCTTGAGCGTGGTGGACTTGCCCGCGCCGTTGCGGCCCATCAGCGCCACCACTTCGCCGCGGCGCACGTCGAGCGAGACGTCGTACAGGATCTGCGCGGCGCCATACCAGGCGCACAGCGATTGCGCCTGCAGCAGCACGGGGGGAAGGTTCTGGCCGGTCATGCGGTGGCTCCCACGGCCGCGTTCACCTGGGCCTTCAGGTCGGCAGACTGCTGGGCAATCTTTTCAAAGGTCTTGCCGCTGCCGAAGTACACCTCCTGCACCTTCGGGTGGTCGCGGATCTCGGCCGGTTTGCCTTCGGCGATGAGGCGGCCGCGCGCCAGCACGATGGAGCGGTCGGCATAGGCAAAGACCACGTCCATGCTGTGCTCGGTGAAGAGCACGGCCATGCCGCGGCCCAGCACCAGCTCCTTGGTCAGCGCCATCAGCTCGTTGCGCTCCCGGGGCGCCATGCCCGCGGTGGGCTCGTCCATCAGCAGCAGCTTCGGGTCGTTGGCCATGGCGATGGCCAGCTCCACTCGCTTGACGTCGCCATAGGCCAGCTCGCTGCAGGGCCGGTCGGCCTGGGCCTTCATGCCCACCTGGTCCAGCAGGTCCAGCGCCTTGTCGCGTTCATGGTCGGCGGCGCGGCGCCACATCGAGAACAGCCTGTCGTCGTGCGAGAGCAGCGCCATCTGCACGTTCTCGACCACCGTGAGCGAGGCAAAGGTCTCGGCGATCTGGAAGGTGCGGCCCACGCCCAGGCGCCAGATCTCGCGCGGCTTCAGCCCGATCAGCTCGGTGCCGGCCAGGCGGATGGAGCCCTGGTTGGCCTTGAGCTGGCCGTTGACCATGTTGAAGGTGGTGGACTTGCCGGCGCCGTTGGGGCCGATCAGGGCCAGCAGCTCGCCTGCGTAGAGGTCGAAGCTGATGCCGTCCACGGCCTTGACGCCGCCGAAGGACTTGCCCAGGTCCTGCACGCGCAGCAGGGGCTGGTTGGCGTGGACGCTGTTCATGCGCGCACCTCCGGCGTGGCTTTGCCGCCGGCCAGCGGCGCGGACGCCGTGCGGGGCGCTTGTGGCTGCTGCGGCGCAGGATCGGAAGGCCGCCAGCGCTCGAACAGCTGCCTGATGAAGCCCGCGATGCCCTGCGGGAACAGCAGCACCAGCAGCAGGATGATGCCGCCGAGCATGGCGCGCCAATAGTCGGTGCTGCGGGCCACGGTGTCGTGCAGCCAGGTGAAGGTCACGGCGCCCACCACGGGACCGGCCAGGGTCTGCAGGCCACCCAGCAGCACCATCACCAGGCCATCGACCGACTTGGTCACGTTGAGCGACTCGGGCGAGATGCTGCCCTTGGAGAAGGCGAAGAGCGCGCCCGCCAGGCCGCCCACGGCGCCCGCGATGATGAAGGCCACCCACTGCATGCGTTTGACGTCGATGCCGATGGCGTCGGCCCGCAGCAGTGAATCGCGGCCCGCGCGCAGCGCATAGCCAAAGGGCGAGAACAGCACGCGGCGCAGCCACCAGATGCCCGCGCCCACCAGCGCCAGGGTGAGCCAGTAGTACATGCGCTTGTCCGAGAACAGCTCCGAGGGCCACACGCCCGTGAGGCCGTTGCTGCCGCCCGTGAAGGTGTCCCACTGGTAGGTGATGGCCCAGGTGATCTGCGCGAAAGCCAGGGTGAGCATGGCCAGGTACACGCCCGACAGCCGCACCGCGAACCAGCCGAAGACAAAGGCGCCCGCAGCGGCGACGAGCGGCGCCACCACCAGGGCCGCTTCCATCGGCATGCCAACGCTGCGCACCAGCAGCGCCGCGCCGTAGGCGCCCAGGCCGAAGTAGGCCGCGTGGCCGAAGGAATGCAGCCCGGCCGGCCCCATGATGAAGTGCAGGCTGGTGGCGAACAGGGCCGCGATCATCAGGTCGATCAGCAGCACCGTGGTGTACGAGGAGGCGGCCATCAGCAGGGGCGCTGCCGCCAGGGCCAGCGCCAGCACGGCGGCCGCGGCCATGTAGAGCGTGGTGGGCCGGCGCAGCGGCGCTTCGGGCATGCCCACGTAGCGGCTGGGCGCCTGGGCCTTGCCCAGCAGGCCCCAGGGGCGCCACACCAGCACGGCAGCCATCACCAGGAAGTCCACCATCAGGGTGAGCTTGGAAAAGGAAATGCTCAGGCCGAACACGTCGACCACGCCCAGCCAGATGCACAGCGCCTTGAGTTCGGCCACCAGCAACGCCGCCAGGTAGGCGCCGGGCAGCGAGCCCATGCCGCCGACCACCACGATCACGAAGGCCGCGCCGATGGTGTGCATGTCCATCTCCAGCGTGGCGGGCTCGCGCGGCAGCTGCAGCGCGCCGCCCAGGCCGGCCAGCAGCGCCCCGAGCGCGAACACGGCCGTGAACAGCCAGGCCTGGTTCACGCCCAGCGCGCTGACCATCTCGCGGTCCTGCGTGGCTGCGCGCACCAAGGTGCCGAAGCGCGTGCGCGTGAGCAGCAGCCACACCGCGCCCAGCACCAGCGGGCCGACGGCGATCAGGAACAGGTCATAGCTGGGGAACTGCCGGCCCAGGATCTCGACCGAGCCACGCAGGCCCGGCGCGCGCGGGCCCAGCAGCTCTTCGGGGCCCCAGATCCAGAGCGCCGCATCCTTGATCACCAGCACCAGCGCGAAGGTGGCCAGCAGCTGGAACAGCTCGGGCGCCTTGTAGATGCGGCGCAGCAGCAGCACTTCGACCAGCGCGCCCAGCACGCCCACCGCCACGGCCGCCAGCAGCAGCGAGGGCCAGAAGCCCAGCGTGTCGGCAAAGCGGTCGGTCAGCGTGTAGGCCACGTAGATGCCGACCATGTAGAAGGAGCCATGCGCGAAGTTGACGATGCGCGTGACGCCGAAGATCAAGGACAGCCCCGCCGCCACCAGGAACAGCGAGGAGGCGGAGGCCAGCCCATTGAGGAGCTGAACGATCAATCCCGAAAAACTCATGGCGGTCTGTCGTGGTCGGTGCGAAACGGCGTGGGGCCGGCGAAGCGGGACTCAGCCCGGTGGTCTCAGGGCACCCGGGGAACTGGTTTTGCCAGGCCTGTGGGTGCGCCCCCTCACGCAGCAGAGGGGGGAGCGGCGAAGCCGCCTGGGGTGTCAGTCGTTGCTTCTGGACTTCTTGACCGCGTCGGCAGTCGGCTGGAAGCGCGCGTCGGCGCCATCGAGGTAGGTGTAGTTCACCATCACGCCCTTGCCGCCTTCGTTCTTGGTGCGGCCCACGTAGGCGCCCATGGTGGACTGGTGGTCTTCGGCGCGGTAGCTGATCTTGCCGAAGGGCGACATCAGCTCCAGGCCGCGGAAGGCGGTGATGAGCTTTTCGGTGTCGGTGCTGCCGGCCTTGGCGATGCCCGCGGCGGCCGAGTGGATCATGCTGTAGCCCACCACCGAACCCAGGCGCGGGTAGTCCTTGAACTTGGCCTGGTAGGCCTTGACCCAGGCGTCGTGCTCGGGCGTCTTGATCGAGTACCAGGGGTAGCCGGTCACGATCCAGCCGTCGGGCGCCTCGTCCTTGAGCGGGTCCAGGTACTCGGGTTCGCCGGTCAGCACGCTGACCACCTCGCGGCCCTTGAACAGGCCGCGCGTGTTGCCTTCGCGCACGAACTTCGACAGGTCGGCCGCGAACAGCACGTTGAAGATCGCGTCGGGCTTGGCATCGGCCAGCGCCTGCACCACGCTGCCCGCATCGACCTTGCCCAGCGGCGTGGCCTGCTCGGCCACGAATTCCACGTCGGGCTGCGCCGCCTTGAGCAGCTGCTTGAAAGCCGCGGTGGCCGATTGGCCGTACTCGTAGTTGGGGTAGACGATGGCCCAGCGCTTCTTCTTGAGCTTGGCGGCCTCGGGCACCAGCATGGCGGCCTGCATGTAGGTGCCCGGGCGCAGGCGGAAGGTGTAGCGGTTGCCGCCCTGCCAGGTCATCTTGTCGGTCAGCGGCTCGCCGGCCAGGTAGAAGAACTTCTTTTGCTTGGCGAAGTCGGCCAGCGCCAGGCCGGTGTTGGACAAAAAGGCGCCGGTCAGCATCTCCACCTTCTCGCGCGAGACCAGCTCTTCGGCCATGCGCACGGTGTCGCCGGGGTTGCCGTTGTCGTCGCGCGTGACCAGTTCGATCTTGCGGCCGTTGACGCCCCCCTTGGCATTGATTTCCTCCACGGCCAGCTCCATGCCCTTCTTGTAGGGCTCCAGGAAGGCGGGCTGCGCCTTGTAGCTGTTGATCTCGCCGATCTTGAGCACGCCCTGGGCGTGGGCGGGCACGAGCGAAACGGTCAGGGCTGCCAGGGAGATGGCGCCAAACACCAGGTGCAAGGGTTTCATGGGGACTCCTCGAAGGTTGGGGGTCGGGTGAATCAACAACAACAACAAAAAAAGAAAGCGAACTGGAAAGCAAAGGGCGGCTTATCTCAAGCCGTCCTTGCCTTCAATTTCCGAAACCTGCAAACCGCCGATGCGCGGCAGCGGCCGGCCGCTGTCGGTCACGGCCACGGCGACCACGATCTCACCCGCGCGCGGCGCATCGCTCACGCGCGCCTCGACGGCATCGAAATGGCTGCGCACGAAGGCCGCGTCCTTGTGGCCCAGCGGCACGTCGATGGCGGTGCCCAGGGTGCCGCGCTTCTTGGCCGAAGGCACCAGCGCGGCGCCCTTTTCCACGGCCACGCGCAGCGGCGCGCCCAGCTTGGGATGCAGGATGGCGGCCGCATGCTCGAGCTCGCCGCCCTCGCCCACGATGGCGGCCTTGCCGTAGCTCTGGGCCTGGCCGGGTTCGATGCCCAGCGCCTTGACGGCCTTTTCACCGAGCAGCGCGCCCAGCTCTTCGCCGATGGCGATCAGCTCATCGAGCTTCTCGCTGTAACGGCCGGCGTAAGGATTGGCGATGACGGCGATGGCCACCGCGCGGCGCGTGGGCGGGTCGATGGTCTGGCCCTGTTCCTGGCGCGTCTCGTCGACCTGGATGACGAGCTTGCGGATGTTGGCTGGCATGAAGGCTCCTCTTGTTCTGGATGGGCGGCGTCTCAGCGCCTCAGCGCAGGCCATCCCACTTCGTGATGTTCTCGGCCCGCAGGCCGCCCACACGCTCGTGCACGCGGTAGCCGGTGCTCATCGCGAGGATGAAGACGATCTCGTCGGATTCGGGCGCGCCGGGCACACGCACCTCGATGGCGTCGAACTGGCCGCGCACATAGCTGGCATTGATGTTGGTCAGCGGCACGTCGAGCGTGGCGCCGGGCGGCCCCACCTTCTTGGTCGAAGGCACGATGGACAGCGCATTGCCGGGCTGGCCGGTTTTCTTCTCGTCCACCGTGCCCGACTTGTAGGCCGCGCGGTCGCCCTTCCAGCCCAGCAGTTCGCGCATGGCATAGCCGCCGGGCACATGCCACAGCGCGCCATGCTCCAGCTCGCCGGCCGCACCCACGATGGCACCCTTGCCGTAGGTGGCGATCTGCGAAAGCGGCACGTCCATGGCGGCATGCAGCCGGTGCGCCATGTCCACGCCCACCGGCTCCAGCAGGTCCATCATGGGCAGGATCTCGCGTTCATAGCGGCCCGCATAGGGGTTGGTCAGCACCACGCCGATCGCGCCGCGCACCAGCGGCGTGGCGGCCTGGGGACCGAACTCGTGGTGGATGTGTTCCACCTGCGTGAACACGCGGCGGATGTCGATCAGCGAAGCATTCACTGGGGCACCTTCGGGCGGCCGGGCGGCGCTCATGAATGCACACCTTGGCACAGGGCCGCGCACCGCAATGCGGCAGCACGGGCGGGGTTGGGAGGCGGGAACAACTTCATCATGGATGCGCCATTCGTTAAGCAAATACTGAACCAACTGCCACATCACCGCCGGGGCGATGACGTGCAATCGCCGGGGACGCCCGATCTCCACAAGGGCCGGCATCTGCTGTGCCTTCGGCCTGCGCCCCGCGCAGCGCCGAGCATAAGGGTTCAAGCAGCATCGCCTGCCCCTGGCAGACCAGGATGGCGGCATGAATCCGGCCGGCATCGCGCAAGGCCTGCGCGCAGGCCAGGCCGCGCGCCAGCGCCGCAGCCACCAGCGCGCTCGGCAGGGCCGGCACGTCGACCGTGACGGGCAGGCTGCCCAGGTCGCTGTTGTCCTTGCAGGTGTTGGCGGGCTTTCGCACGATGGACGGATGCGCCACATCGACCGCATTGGCGATCACGGTGGCCGCGGCGTCGGCCTGCGCGCCCGTGGCGGCCAGCACGGTGACGCTGTCGGCAATGCCCAGCGAGAAGCTGCGCCCGCGCCAACCGCTGGTGGCCACGCCGCGCACGGGCATGGCGGCGTCGATCTGGAACTGGCCGTCGGTCTGCAGCGGGGCCTGTTGCGCGCCGGGGTCGAAGCGGGCCAGATCGGCAAACAGGCCCACGCGCACCTGCGCGCCGGGCGCCAGGTGCAGCGCGATGTCGCCGCCGTTGTTGACCCAGGCGCGCATGATGCCGCTTGCCGCATAGCAGCCGATCAGCGCATCGGCCACGGCGCCGGCCACGGCCGCCATGGGCGTGATGAACTGCGGCGCGCCAGCCACTGCGGCCACGCAGGCCGCGTGCATGCGGCGCGCCACCCCGCCCTGCAGCGCCGTGGGCGCGGCCACGTCCTGGCGCAGCGCGGGCAGCTCGGCCACCAGCGCATCGAGCAGCGGCATGAAGCGCAGCCACGCGGCCTCGTGCGCAGCCGCCACGGCGGCAGCCTCGCCCTCGGCCTGCAGCACGAGGTCCATCGGCCCGTGCTGGAAGTGCCAGCGCCGGGCGTCGAGGCGGTGTCGGGTGGCGGCCATGTGTCTGCGCGCGTTCAGCCCAGCATGGGCACATGGCCCAGCGGCCAGACGTTGTCGGCACCGGGCGCGACCCAGCGGCGGGCCTGCGGTGCACCATCGTCCTGCCAGGCGCCGCGGCGCAGCGCCTGTTCGAGCGACATCACATGGTCCACATGGCCGCCCAGCGCGGCAAAGTCAGCCAGCCGCATGCTGAATTCGATGGGCGCGATGATGGCCGGCGTGGGCACGGTGCCAAAAGCGTTGTCGGGCATGCGCATCACGTCGGCCATCACGGTGATGCCGCCGCCGGGCCACACATAGGCCGGCGCGCCGCCGCAGGTGACGTTGACCAGCGCCCGCTTGATGGCGCGCGTGAGCAGGATCGGGTTCTCGGTGACGCCCGCGCGCAGCGAGCCGCCCGCGCCGCCCAGGAAGAGCACCGTGCACAGCGAAGGCTCGCAGTTCTCGCCGATGCGGTCGACCACCTTCTGCACTTCGGCCGGCATGCCCTGGCGCACGGGCTGGAGCTGGTCGTCGAGCACGTACCACTCGGCCTGCTCGCCGGTGGTGGAGGTCATGAGCAGGCGCAGGCCGGGCCGGGCGACGCCTTCTTCCCAGCCTTCGATGATGGCCAGCGGGTCGGCGATGTCGGTGCCGCCCCAGCCGCTGCCCGGGTTGGCCACCTGGAAGTAGCGGCCCGGCGTGGACTTGCGCCCGCGCATCTGGATGCCCGAGGGCGCCATCGACAGGCAGCGGCCGGCCTGGTGTTCGGTCAGCACGCCGGTGATGTGGTCGTCGACCACCACCACCTCGTCGGCGAGGCCCAGCAGCTGCTTGGCGAAGATGCCCACCGTGGCCGAGCCGCAGCCCACGCGCATGCGCTGCTCTTCCACGCCGTTGACGATGGGCGCCCTGCCGGCCTGGATGGTGAGGCTGGCGCCGCCGTCGATGGTGCATTCGGCCGCCTGCTTGTTGCACAGGCTCTGCATCAGCTCCAGGGTCATGCGACCCTCTTTCTTGCTGCCGCCCGTGAGGTGGTGCACGCCGCCCAGCGAGAGCATCTGCGAGCCGTACTCGGCCGTGGTCACATGGCCCACCACTTCGCCGCGGTAGCGCACGTTGGCCTGCTCGGCGCCCAGGAAGCGGTCGGTGTCGATCTTCACCTTCACGCTGCAGTAGCTGAAGATGCCCTCGGTGACCACCGTGACCATGTCCACGCCCTGGGCCTTGGAGGCCACGATGAAGGGCGCGGGCTTGTAGTCGGGGTAGGTGGTGGAGGCACCGATGCCGGTGACGAAGACCTGGTCGGCCAGCAGCAGGTCGCCGTCCCAATCTGGCGCTGGAGGCACTGGAGGCGCCGCAGGCTCTGCAGGGGCCTCGCCCTGCGCGCCTTCGCGCGCAAAGGGCACCAGGGCCGGCGACGGGCTGTCCAGCTCGCGGCGCAGCAGCACCACCGGGTCCACGCGCACCAGCACGCCGGCCTGGTTGGCGTAGCGGTCGCAGGCGCCCGTGCGGCCCTCGGAGATCTGGCACAGCACCGGGCAGGCGTTGCATTCCACCTTCGCGGTGCTCATGCGCTCGTTGCGCGGCGGCGCCTTGCCCAGGCCCAGCGCCGCGCTGTCGCTCAGCACGGGCAGGTCCATGCCCGGCAGGCCGTCGGTCTTGGTGTGTTCAGTCATCGTGGCGTTCCGTTGATGCAAGGGCCCGGTTTGCAACAAGCATGCCCGCATGCGGGTTTGTCTCGTGCTTGTGACGCCGGCGCCCTTTGTGTAGCATCCACTCCACTTTCATGTGGTGTTTGCTACATGAATTGGAAATTTAACGGTCCGGCGCGAAGCTTGCATGGGTGTTTTCCTTAGAAGGCACTCATGGTTTCGCAGGGGGCTGGTCACCGGCCTGGTGCGCGATGCCCGACAATTGGGCGCCTCCGGCCTGACGCCGCCAGCCTCGTTTGCAAGCCTTGCGTCTGTCGATTTCCACTTTTTCACTTCAAGCCTTGCCATGAGTGCTTTCAACGAAGAACGCGTTCTGTCCGTCCACCACTGGACCGACCGTCTGTTCAGTTTCAAGACCACGCGCGACGCCGCGCTGCGCTTTTCCAACGGCCACTTCACCATGATCGGCCTCAAGATCAATGGCAAGCCGCTGCTGCGCGCCTACAGCATCGCCAGCGCCAATTACGAGGAAGAGCTGGAGTTCCTGTCGATCAAGGTCGAGAACGGCCCGCTGACTTCACACCTGCAGCACATCAAGGTGGGCGACACCATCGTGGTGGGCCGCAAGCCCACGGGCACGCTGCTGATCGACTACACGCTGCCGGGCAAGCGCCTGTACCTGTTCGGCACAGGCACGGGCCTGGCACCGTTCATGAGCACGATCCGCGACCCCGAGACTTATGAGAAGTACGAGCAGGTGATCCTGGTGCACGGCGTGCGCGAAGTGGCCGAGCTGGCCTACCACGACTACATCACGCAGGAGCTGCCCAAGCACGAGTTCCTGGGCGAGATGGTGAGCAAGCAGCTGCTGTACTACCCCACCGTCACGCGCGAGCCCTTCCGCAACCAGGGCCGCATCACCGACCTGATCAAGAGCAACAAGCTCACCGACGACCTGGGCCTGCCCCCGATCAGCCCGCTGGAAGACCGCGCCATGATGTGCGGCAGCCCGGCGCTGCTGGCCGACCTGAAGGAAATCCTCGAGAAGCGCGACTTCGAGGAAGGAAACACCACGGTTCCCGGCGATTTCGTCGTGGAACGCGCCTTCGTCGAGAAGTAATCTCGGCCAAGGCCTGAACCCGAATGGCCACGCGCAAGACCGCAACCGCCCGCCCCCAGCGCAAGACGGGCGTGCGCGAGGCCCAGGCGCAGGCCTCGAAGGACGCCATCCTGCGCGCGGCCACCCGGGTGTTCGCCAAGTACGGTTATGACGGCGGCAGCGTCGAGAAGATCTCCAAGGCCGCCAAGTCCTATGACCGGATGATCTACTACTACTTCGGCAGCAAGGAAGGGCTGTTCGTCGCGGTGCTGGAGGGCATCTACCAGCGCATGGACGAGGCCGAGGCCGCCATCGCGCTGGACATGGCGCAGCCCGTGCAGGCGCTGACCGAGGTGATCCGCTTCGTGCTGGGCTACTACCGCGCCAACCCCGACTTCATCACGCTGCTCAACACCGAGAACCTGCACAAGGGCCGGCACATCACCAAGTCGCTGCGGGCGCGCGAATACTCCTCGCGCGCCGTGGCCATCATCGAGCAGATCCTGGCCAGCGGCGCCGCGCAGGGGCTGTTCCGCCAGGGCGTCGCCGCGCGCGACCTGTACCTGCTGATCGCAGCCACGGGCTACTTCTACATGTCCAACCGCTACACGCTCACCAGCTTCCTGGGCGAGTCGCTGGAATCGGCCGAGGCCGTGGCGCATTGGGAAGCCTTCGTCACCGAGACGGTGCTGCGCACGGTGCGACTGGACGAAAAGAACAACAACGAGATTTCCCTCCCCACCCCTCACGAGGAATCGAAATGGCAGAAGCCGCAGCCGGCGCGAAGTCGGGCAAGGTCATCATCCGCAACATAGGGCTGCTGCTCTCGGGCGACATAGACAAACCGATCCTGGACGCCGACACGATCGTCGTGGATGACGGCCTGATCACGGCCGTGGGCAAGTTCAAGGACTGCGACACCGAAAGCGCGAAGACCGTGATCGACGCCCGGGGCGTGTGCGTCGCGCCGGGGCTGATCGACAGCCACGTGCACCCCGTGGCCGGCGACTGGACGCCGCGCCAGAGCCAGCTCAACTGGATCGAATCCAGCATGAACGGCGGCGTGACCACCATGATTTCGGCCGGCGAGGTTCACTACCCGGGCCGGCCCAAGGACATCGTGGGCCTGAAGGCGCTGGCCATCACGGCGCAGCGTGCCTTTGACGCCTTCCGCCCCGGCGGCGTGAAGGTGCTGGCCGGCGCGCCCGTCATCGAAAAGGGCATGGTCGAGAGCGACTTCAAGGAGCTGGCCGAGGCCGGCGTGGGCCTGCTGGGCGAAGTGGGCCTGGGCACGGTGAAGGCCGGCTACGAGGCCAAGGAGATGGTGGCATGGGCGCGCAAGTACGGCATCCAGAGCACCATCCACACGGGCGGCCCCTCGGTGCCGGGCTCGGGCTACATCGACAAGGACACGGTGCTGGAGGCCGATGCCGACATCATCGGCCACATCAACGGCGGCCACACCTCGCTGCCGCTCAGGCATGTGTGCGATCTGTGCGAGCAAAGCACGCGCGGCATCGAGATCGTGCACAACGGCAATGAGCGCGTGGCCATCGGCGCGGCGCGCGCGGCCATCGAACTCAAGTGCCCGCACCGCGTGATCCTGGGCACCGACGGGCCGGCCGGCTCGGGCGTGCAGCCGCTGGGCATTCTGCGCATGGTGTCGCTGATCTCGTCGATGGCCGACATCCCGGCCGAGATCGTGTTCTGCTTTGCCACCGGCAACACGGCGCGCATGCGCAACCTGAACTGCGGTTTGGTCGAAGTGGGCCGCGCGGCCGACTTCGTGTTCATGGACCGCGCGCAGCACACGGCCGGCAAAACGCTGCTCGAAAGCGTGCAGCTGGGCGACATCCCGGGCGTGGGCATGGTGATGATCGACGGCCTGGTGCGCGCGGGCCGCAGCCGCAACACACCGCCCGCGACCGAAGTGCCCGTGGTGCTGGGCACGCACTGAGCGCGCCGGTTTTTCTTCTTCAGGACGACAGCGCGCCCCAGGCCTGCACGAAGCGGCGCGCGTTCTCTGCCACCGCCTGCGCCGACTGACCCGGGCTGTAGAGCGCCGAGCCCAGGCCGAAGCCGCTGACGCCCGCGCGCACGAAGGGCGCCATGTTGTCGGGCGTGATGCCGCCCACGGGCAGCAGCTTCAGCTCGCGCGGCAGCACCGCGCGCATGGCCTTGACGACGGCGGGCGTGATCAGCTCGGCCGGAAAGAGTTTGACCGCGTCGGCGCCCGCGGCCACGGCCGCGAAGGCCTCGGTGGGCGTGGCCACGCCGGGCACGCACAGCAGGCCCGCGGCCTTGGCCGCGCGGATCACCTCGGTGTCGGCATGGGGCATGACGATGATCTCGCCGCCCGCGTCCTTCACGCGCTGCACGTCCTCCACGCGCAGCACGGTGCCCGCGCCCACCAGCACCTGCGCTGGCAGCGCCCGGCGCAGCCGCGCGATGCTGTCCAGCGGCTGCGGCGAGTTCAGCGGCACCTCGATGATGGAAAAGCCCGCCTGCACCAGGGCTTCGCCCACGGCCTGCGCCTCGTCGGGCGCGATGCCGCGCAGGATGGCGACCAGGGGAAGGGCGGCCATGGCGGCCTGAAGGCGGTGGCTCGTGTCGGGGCTGGAAGCGGTGGTCATGGGAGGCAGGGAAAGTCTGGAGGAGCTTGGGTGGGAATTCAGCGCGGCGCCAGCCACAGGCGCCGCGCGGCCTGCACCAGGCCCTGGCGCGAGGCGTCTTCGGCATCGCGCAGTGTCGGCGCAAAGCCGGCGGCCTCGAGCGCCGCGTGGTACAGCGTGCCCAGGCGGCCGGCCGCGATCAGCTGCACGCCCTGCCCATCCCCGGCCGTCTGGCGCGCGCGCATGGCCGCGAGTTCCGCGCCGATCAGCAGGCCCGACAGCCGCGCAGCGCCGTCGGCGCGCTGCTCGTGGCCCAGCAGTTGGGCTGCGCGCAGGCGAAAGAGCAGCTGCGTCAGGGCCGCAGGCTCGCGCAGCGCGCTGGCCACGCCTTCGAGGAAGGCCGCGTCCGGCACCTGCGCCGCTGCGGCCACCTCGGCGGCCTCGGTGGCCTCGACCGCATGGCTCAGGATGCTGTGGCGCGAGAGCACCGCGAACAGCTCGCCGGTCATGCAGGTGGCAAAGCCGCTGATCGCACCGTGTTGCAGGCTGACCCACTTGCTGTGCGTGCCCGGAATGCAGACGCTTCCCGTGAAGTCGGGCGCGATGGCGCCCAGCAGCTGCGTCTCTTCGCCGCGCATCACGTCGGGCTGCCGGGCATCGGTGCAGGCCACGCCCGGCAGGATGCGCAGCTCATGGCCCGCAAAGTCGAAAGGCACGGGCACGGCGCCCTGGTGCAGCGCGTCCAGCCGCGTGGGCGTGTGCAGGTAGGGCGCCTCCAGCCAGCCCTGGCGCGCGCCGACCATGCCGCACATCAGCACCGGCAGCCCGGCCGGGGCCTGCAGTTGCGCCAGATGCGCCTGCAGCACCGGCGCAAAGCCGGCCTGCGCGCAATGCAGCATGCCTTCGCTGCTGCGCGTGTGGGCCAGCACCTGGCCGTCGGCGGCCATGAGCCAGGCGCGAAAGCTGCTGGTGCCCCAGTCCACACCGACGAAGGCGGCCTGCACGGCGCGGCCGGGGGCGTGGTTGTTCTTGTTGTCCATGTCTTGCTCCGGGAAGGGAGCGACGAGTTTCGGCGAAAGGCGCCCGCGGCTGCGGCCCCCTGGGCGAGGGCGCGCAATCCAGATCGAATCGGATCAGCTCAGCGGCCCTTCGTCGACCACCAGTTGCGGCAACCCAATGAGGAAGCTGCTGCCCTGCCCCGGCATGCTCCACAGATCGATCCAGCCGCCGTGGCGCTCCACCACGGCCCACACCACGGCCAGCCCCACGCCATGCGAGCGCAGCGGCGCCGCGGCCTTGGCTGGCGAGGCGGGGGCGCCGCGCGGCGGCGGCGGCGCTGCGGGCTCGCGGCGCAGCAGCCGGCAGACCTGCTCGGCATCCATGCCCTCGCCTTCGTCGCTCACGCACAGCAGCACTTCACCATCGCCCGCGCCCACGCACAGCAGCACGCTGGCGTTTTCGCGGCTGTGGCGGATGGCGTTGTTCAGCAGGTTGACCACGGCCCGCTTGAGCAGCTCGGCATTGCCGCGCACGAACAGCTCGCCATCGCTCCAGACCTGCAACTGCACCTGCACGCCCCGGCTGCCGGCATAGGCCCAGACCTGGTCCGCCGCGTCGCCGGCCACCGCGCCGATCAGCACCTCCTCCTGCGAGAAATGGCCCGCCTCGGCCTGGCTCAGGTCCATGAAGCCGTCGGCCAGCGCCAGGGTGCGTGCCACTTCGCGGCGCACCGCGCAGGCCAGCTCGGCGCGGCCCGGCGCGTCGGGGTGCTTGCGCTCGGCCAGCGCCACGTGGCCCAGGATGTTGGCCTGCGGGCTGCGCAGGTCGTGCGAGAGGAAGCGCAGCCACTGCGCGCGCTCGGCCTCGAGCTGGCGGGCGGCGGTCAGGTCGTCCAGCACCACGGCCCAGCCCCGGGCGCGCCGCTGCAGCGGCACGCAGCGCACGCGGAAGACCTGGCCCGCGTGGTGATAGACCATGCGCTGGTGAACGTCGGCCCAGTGGCCCTGGCGCAGCGGCGGGGCCTTCGGGTCGTGCATCGCCTCCAGCAGCATGGGCAGCCGCTGCGCCACCGTGCGGCCCTGCGCGTCGCGCAGCCGCTGCAGGTGCAGCAGGCGCCGCGCGGCCGGGTTGGCATGGTGGATCGTGCCGTCCTCCCCGCACAGCAGCACGGCCACGGGCAGGTCGCTCAGGCTCTGGCGGAACAGGGCCTGCACGGCCTCGAGCCGGTCCACGGTCGCACTCAGCTTTTCGGTGTATTCCTCGGCCGCGTCCAGGATGCGGCGGCGCGTGGGGGGCGGATCGTCCTGCGCGCGCACGAAATGCTCCAGCCGCGCCAGCGTGCGCCTGAAATAGCCGAACACCAGGGACTGGCGGCGCCAGCTGCACACGCCGTAGCCCAGCATCAGCCCAAGCACCGGCGCCACGGGCGACACCCAGTAGCCATGGTCCAGCAACGCGATGCTGCCCACGATGCACAGCAGCGCCATCGCCACGCCGCCGAGGGCCGAGTGCCGCTCCCAGCGCAGGTAGCCCAGCAGCCCCAGCAGCACGGGCACCACCACCCACAGCACCGCGCACCAGCCCATGAACGCATGCACCGTGCGGCCCGTGCGCAGGGCCTCGATGGCATTGGCATGCAGCTCCACCTTCGTCATTCGCCAGGGCGGCCCCACGGTGGAGGCCCGCCACAGGTCGCTCAGTTCGGCGTCGGGGCCCAGGCCCACCATCAGGTCCCGGCCCGCCAGGGCGCCGGCTGGCACATTTCCCCGCAGCACATCGACGTACGAGAACGTGCGGAACTGCCCCGCCGAGATGGCCGGCGGAAAGCCGATCGGCCCCTTGCGCAGCCAGCCACGCGCACCCGCGTCCGCGCCGGGCGCCGGGCGCCAGCGCGCATGCGCCTGGCGCACATCGGCATCGGCCAGCAGCAGGCCGACGTAGGGCAGCGGAGCGCCGGGCGGCCCTTCGTAGGCATACACGGTGCGCGCCACCGCATCGAGGTCGCGCACCAGCCGCATGTGGCCCACGCCGGCGGCCGCCTGCACCAGCGCAGGCGGGTGCGTGCGCCATTGGGCGTTCTGGGCGTTGCGCACCTTCGGATCGGCCAGCACGGCATGGCGCACCAGGTACACGGGCAGGCCGGCCATGGCCTCGGCCAGGGGCTGCGGCGCGTCCATCCAGGGCGCAGGCTGGTCCAGCGGCAGGTCGAGCACCACGGCGCGCGGCTGGTGCCGGGCCAGCTGCCGCAGCAGTTGCGCGTGCACGGCGTGCTTCCAGGGCCAGGGGCCCAGTTCGTCCAGGCTCTTGCGGTCCACCACCACCAGCGCCACCTGGCCCGAGGGGGGCACGGCCATGGCGTGCAGCAGCCTGTCGCGCAGCGCGCCGTCCAGGTGGCGCATGACGGCGCTCTGGTCCAGCCACAGCGCGGCCAGGGGCACCAGCAGGGCCACCAGCAGCCATTGCAGGCTCAGCCGCCAGGGGGAGTTCAGCCGCGGCATGGGGAATCGTCCCGGCGAGGAGCAGAGGCGGAAGGGGCGGGCGGCGGCGTGCGCATGGCGGTTGGGCGTGAGATGCTCACATTTTGTTGCCGTGCACAAATGGCTGACCGCTGGCTGACAGCATCAGGAATGTCAAACAGGCGGAATATTTGACAACTTTCGATGCAAATCGTGGCCCAACCGCGCCGGGCGGCCCGGCAGGGCGCCGCCCTCAGCGCCCGCGTGCAAAGTCCAGCACGGCTTCGAGCATGCGCCGCAGGTGCGGCTGCACGCCCGCGGCCACGCCGGGCAGGTAGTCGAAGGGCAGGGCTTCCTGCATGTAGCTGCTTTGCGTCATCTCCAGCTGCACGGCGTGCTGGCCTTCCTGCGGGCGGCCGTGGTGGCGCGTGATGTAGCCGCCCGTGAAACGGCCGTTGAGCACCGCCGTGTAGCCGCTCGCGTCCTTCGCGATGCCCAGCAGGCGCTCGGCCAGCGCGCTGTCGCAGCTGGCGCCCTGGCCGGTGCCCAGGTTCAGGTCGGGCAGCCGGCCTTCGAAGAAGCGCGGCAGCACCGAGCGGATGGAGTGGGCGTCCCACAGCATGGCGATGCCGTGGTGGGCCTTGATGCGCGCCAGCTCCCGGGCCAGCTGCGCGTGGTAGGGCTGCCAGATGGCGTCGCGGCGTGCGGCGATCTCGGCCTCGCCGGGCACGTCGGCCGCCTCGGCATAAATGGGCGTGTCGTCGAAGGTGTCGACCGGGCACAGGCCCGTGACGCTCTGGCCCGGGTACAGGCTGGCGCCGTCGGGCGGGCGGTTCAGGTCGATCACGTAGCGCGAATGCGTGGCCACCAGCACCGAGGCGCCCAGCTCGTCGGCAAAGTCGTACAGGCGCTCCAGGTGCCAGTCGGTGTCGGGCACCTGGCGCGCCTCGGCCGTGAAGCGCGCGGCCAGCGCGGGCGGCACATGGGTGCCCACATGGGGCATGGAGATCAGCAGCGGCGCCGTGCCCTGGCGAAAGCGGAAGGGCGCTTCGGTGGTGTGGAAGGCGGTCATGGGAGCACTCGGTGTTCTTCAGGAAGGATCGGCCAGCAGCTCGCGCCGCGCCTGCACGAAGCCGGCAGCGGCCTCGGCCTGCTGCGCATGGCGGCCGGCGCGCACGCGCGGCTGGCCGGCCACCCACACGCCGTCGATGGGGCGCTGGCGGCCTGCGGCAAAGACATGGGCCGACAGCATGGCCGGCGCGTCCAGCCCGGCCAGCACCGGATGCGAGGGCTGCAGCACCACGAAGTCGGCCTGCTGGCCGGGCACCAGCCCCGCGAGCGCGCGGCCCGAGGCCTGCGCGCCGCCGCGCACGGCCTCCAGCCACATCGCGCTGGCCACCTGCGGCTGCGCGGGGGTGGCCGCCACGTTGCGCTGGCGGCGTTGCAGGCGCTGCCCGTATTCGAGCATCAGCAGCTCCTCGGCCGCGTCCACGCAGGCATGGCTGTCGGAGCCCACGCCCCAGCGACCGCGCGAGCCCGTCCACTGCGGCAGGTCGAAGATCCCGTCGCCCAGGTTGGCTTCGGTGGTGGGGCACAGGCCGGCCACGGCGCCGCTGACGGCGGCGCGGCGGTACTCGTCGGCGTCCATGTGCGTGGCATGCACCAGGCACCAGCGCGCATCGACGGGCGCATGGTCCAGCAGCCAGGCCACGGGGCGCTGGCCGCTCCAGGCGACGCAGTCCTGCACCTCCTGGAGCTGCTCGGCGATGTGGATGTGGATGGGCGCCGTGGCGTCCTGCGCGGCCAGGCCGGCCAGGGCTTCGCGCAGCGCATCGGGCGGCACGGCGCGCAGCGAATGCGGCGCCAGCCCCAGGCGCGCGCCCTGCGCGTGGCAATCCGGCCGCAGGGTCTGGAGCAGGCGCAGCATCGAGTCGGTGCTGCGGATGAAGCGGCGCTGGCCCTCGGTGGGCGCCGCTGCGCCGAAGCCGCTGGCCTGGTAGAGCACGGGCAGCAGGGTCAGGCCGATGCCCGCGCGCTGCGCCGCACGCATCAGCGCGCGCGCCAGCTCGGCATCGTCGGCATACGGGCGGCCGTCGGTGTGGTGGTGGACGTAGTGGAACTCGCACACCGAGGTGAAGCCGGCTTCCAGCATCTCCACGTACAGGCCGAAGGCGATGGCCTCGAGCTGTGCGGGCGTGAGGCGCAGCGCGAAGCGGTACATCAGCGCGCGCCAGCTCCAGAAGGAATCCTGGGCTTCGGCGCGGTACTCGGTCAGCCCGGCCATGCCCCGCTGGAACGCATGCGAATGCAGGTTGGGCATGCCGGGGACGAGCGGGCCGGCCGTCTGCGCCACGCCTTCGGGCCGGGCCGCGCCCGCCTGCACCTGCGTCAGACGGCCGTCGGCGTCCCAGGCCAGCAGCACGTCGCGCGCCCAGCCCGTGGGCAGCAGCGCATCGGTGGCGAAGAGCTGGTTCACAGCGCGCCCTCCGCGATGCGGCCCTGGCGCACCACGCAGCGCACGGGGCGCTGGCCGAACCAGTAGGCCAGCTCGGCCGCGTCCTGCAGCTTCCACAGCACGAAGTTGGCGGGCCGGCCTGCGACCAGCGTGCCGTGCGTGTCCTGCAGGCCCAGCGCGCGCGCTGCATGGGTGGTGATGCCTGCAATGGCCTCGGGCACCGTCAGGCGGAACAGCGTGCAGGCCATGTTGGCCATCAGCAGCAGGGACAGGGCCGGCGAGGTGCCGGGGTTGTGGTCGGTGGACACGGCCATGGGCACGCCGGCGGCGCGCAGCGCGGCGATGGGCGGCAGCTGCGTGTCGCGCAGCGTGTAGTAGGCGCCGGGCAGCAGCACGGCCACGGTGCCGGCCGCGGCCATGGCGTCGATGCCGGCCTGCGAGAGGTGTTCGATGTGGTCGCAGGACAGCGCGCCGTAGCGCGCGGCCAGCGCGGCGCCGCCCATGTCGCTCAGTTGCTCGGCATGCAGCTTGACCGGGATGCCCAGCGCCTGCGCGGCCTGGAACACCTGCTCGGTTTCGGCCAAGGTGAAGGCGATGCGCTCGCAGAACACGTCCACGGCATCGACCAGGCCTTCGGCATGCAGCGCGGGCAGCATCTCCCGGCAGACGAGGTCGATGTAGTCCTGGCTGCGGCCGGCGTATTCGGGCGGCAGCGCATGCGCGCCCAGGAAGGTGGTGCGCACCGTCACGCCATGGGCCTCGCCCAGCCGCCGCGCCACGCGCAGCTGCTTGCGCTCGTGCTCCAGCGACAGGCCGTAGCCCGACTTGATCTCGATCGCGCACACGCCTTCGGCCAGCAGGCTTTGCAGCCGCGCCGAGGCGCTGGCGAAGAGCGAGTCCTCGCTGGCCTCGCGCGTGGCGCGCACGCTGGAGACGATGCCGCCGCCCGCTTTGGCCACCTCTTCATAGCTGGCGCCGGCCAGGCGCATCGCGAACTCGTTGGCGCGCTGGCCGCCGTAGACCAGATGCGTGTGGCAGTCGACCAGGCCTGGCGTGACCAGCGCGCCGCCGCCCTCATGGCGCGGCAGGCTCACATGCGCGGCGGGCACCGCATCGGGTGCGCCGGTCCAGACGATCCGGCCATCGGCCACGGTGATGGCGCAGGGCTGGCCGTCCAGCCCCCTGAGCCCGGTCCACAGGCCATCGGCCGAGGGGCTTTGGTCAAACCGAGTCGTCATGATGAAGCGCCCTCATCGATCTGCCATTGCACCGCGAGCAGCGCGGCCGGTGCATTGCCTTCGTCTTCTTGCAAGCGCCAGCCGGCAGGCGCGTCGGCCCACCACAGGCCCTGGCCTTGCGCCAATGCCTGATCGCCCGCGCGCCAATCGCCCTGCCAGGCCAGCAGCAAGCCGTGCGGGGCGGGGGCCAGATCGGCCGCGCCGCGCAGCACCTGCACCTGGGCGCGCAGGCGGCCGCGGCGCGTCATCACGTTGAAGTCGCTGCATCCCACGCCGCCCAGCAGCGTGCCCTCGATGGCCACATCGCCGCTGAAGGCAAAGGGCGCCAGCGGCGTGTCCAGGCGATGGTCCACCCCTTCGCCTTGCATGTGCACGCCCGGGCCATCGAGCAGCGTGATGATGCGGTCCACCCCCGCAAAGCGCGAGAAGGGGCCGCTCGCGGCGATGGTGGCGATGGACACGCGCCAGTCGAAGCCCTCGAAGCCCGCGCCTTGCGGCCAGCAGGCGATCTCGCGCGTGCTGCCGCCGCCGTTCTTCCACGGCGTGGCGGGCAGGGCATCGACGGCAAAGCGCTGCGGCATCAGCATCACTTGCTGACCATCGGCAGCTTGAGCCCGAACTTCCTGGCCGTGGCGATGGCCAGCTCGTAGCCCGCGTCGGCATGGCGCATCACGCCCGAGCCGCAGTCGTTGACCAGCACGCGCGCCAGGCGCTTCTCGGCCGCCTCGCTGCCATCGCACACGATCACCATGCCCGCATGCTGCGAGTAGCCCATGCCCACGCCGCCGCCGTGGTGCAGGCTGACCCAGGTGGCGCCGCCCGCGGTGTTGAGCAGCGCGTTGAGCAGCGGCCAGTCGGAGACGGCGTCGGTGCCGTCGCGCATGCCTTCGGTCTCGCGGTTGGGGCTGGCGACCGAGCCCGTGTCCAGGTGATCGCGGCCGATGACGATGGGCGCCTTCAGCTCGCCCTTCCTCACCATCTCGTTGAAGGCCAGGCCCGCGATGTGCCGCTCGCCCAGGCCCAGCCAGCAGATGCGCGCGGGCAGGCCCTGGAAGGCGATGCGCTCGCGCGCCATGTCCAGCCAGCGGTGGGTGTGTCTGTTCTGCGGGAACAGCGCCTTGATCTTCGCGTCGGTCTTGTAGATGTCTTCAGGGTCGCCCGAGAGCGCGACCCAGCGGAACGGGCCCTTGCCTTCGCAGAACAGCGGGCGGATGTAGGCCGGCACGAAGCCCGGGAAGTCGAAGGCGTTGGCCAGGCCCTCGTCCTTGGCCACCTGGCGGATGTTGTTGCCGTAGTCCACCGTGGGCACGCCCATGGCGTGGAAGTCCAGCATGGCCTGCACGTGCGCCTTGCAGCTTTGCGCGGCGGCCTTCTTCAGCGCGGCATGCTGCGCGGGCTCGGCCATGGCGGCCTTCCACTGCGCCACGCTCCAGCCCATGGGCAGGTAGCCGTGCACCAGGTCGTGGGCCGAGGTCTGGTCGGTCACGATGTCGGGCCGGGGGCCGCCGGCCTTGGCGCGCCTGACCAGCTCGGGCAGCACGTCGGCGGCATTGCCCAGCAGGCCGATGGAGATCGCCTCGCCCGCGGCCGTGTGCTGCGCGATCAGTTCCAGCGCATGGTCGATGTCGCGCGCCTGCTTGTCGAGGTAGCGTGTGCGCAGCCGGAAGTCGATGGAGCTTTGCTGGCATTCGACGGCCAGCACGCAGGCGCCGGCCAGCACGCCGGCCAGCGGCTGCGCCCCGCCCATGCCGCCCAGGCCGGCCGTGAGGATCCACCTGCCCGTGAGGTCGTTGCCGTAATGCTGGCGGCCGGCTTCGACGAAGGTCTCGAAGGTGCCCTGCACGATGCCCTGCGCGCCGATGTAGATCCAGCTGCCGGCCGTCATCTGGCCATACATGAACAGGCCCTTGCGGTCCAGCTCGTTGAAGTGCTCCCAGTCGGCCCACCTGGGCACCAGGTTGGAGTTGGCCAGCAGCACGCGCGGCGCGTCGGCATGGGTCTTGAACACGCCCACGGGCTTGCCCGATTGCACCAGCAGGGTCTCGTCGGCCTCCAGTTCCTTGAGCGATGCCAGGATCTGGTCGAAGCATTCCCAGTTGCGCGCCGCGCGGCCGATGCCGCCATAGACCACCAGGTCTTCGGGGCGCTCGGCCACGTCGGGGTGCAGGTTGTTCTGGATCATGCGAAAGGGCGCTTCAGTGAGCCAGCTCTTGCACGAGAGCTGCGTGCCCGTGGGCGCCGCGACCTTGCGGCTGGGGTCGTGACGGGTGCCGAGGTTGGCGACGAAGGGCGTGGTGGGTGCGTTCATGGAAATGAGCTCCTTGAAGGTCGGATCGGGTCTCAGGCGTGGCTGGGCAGAAGTTCGGTCAGCGCGGCGGGCAGATCGGCCTGCAGGGCCCACAGGCGCATGGCTTCGATGTCGGGCGCAAGGTAGCGGTCGCCCGCGACGAAGGCCACCCGGGTGCGGATGCGCGCGATCTCGGCTTCGATCAGCGCCGAGCTGCGCGGCGTCTTCTCACTGCGCTTGAGTTCAATGCCTTGCGCGGCCGCCATCGCCTCGATGCCGATCACCACGGCCGTGTTGTCCACCATCTCGCTCAGGCGCCGCGCGGCAAAGGTGGCCATGGAGACATGATCCTCCTGATTGGCCGAGGTGGGCAGGCTGTCCACGCTGGCCGGATGGGCGAGCGACTTGTTCTCCGACGCGAGCGCCGCGGCCGTGACCTGGGCGATCATGAAGCCCGAGTTCAGGCCACCATCGCGCACCAGGAAGGGCGGCAGGCCCGACAGGCCGGTGTCCAGCAGCAGCGCGATGCGGCGCTCGGCAATGGCGCCGATCTCGCTCACGGCCAGCGCGATGATGTCGGCCGCGAAGGCCACGGGCTCGGCGTGGAAGTTGCCGCCCGAGATGACTTCGCCCGTGTCGATGAAGACCAGGGGGTTGTCCGATGCGGCATTGGCTTCGGTGACCAGCACGCGCGACGCGTGTGCGAGGTTGTCCAGGCAGGCACCCATCACCTGCGGGATGCAGCGGATGGAGTAGGGGTCCTGCACGCGGCCGCAGTCGGCATGGCTGGGGATGATGGCGCTGCCATCGAGCAAGGCGCGCACGGCGGCGGCGACCGCGATCTGCCCCGGCTGGCCGCGCGCCGCATGGATGCGCGCGTCAAAGGGCTTGATCGAGCCCTGGATCGCTTCGAGCGAGAGCGCGCCCGACATCAGCGCCGAGGCAAACACCTTCTCGGCACCGAACAGGCCGGCCAGCGCCAGCGCGGTGGAGACCTGCGTGCCGTTGAGCAGCGCCAGCCCTTCCTTGGGGCCGAGCACGAAGGGCTCCATGCCGATGCTGCGCATGGCTTCGTTGCCCGGCACCTTGCGCCCATCGGCCAGCAGTGCCTCGCCCTCGCCGATCAGCACGCAGGCCAGATGCGCGAGCGGCGCCAGATCACCCGAGGCGCCCACCGAGCCCTTCGCCGGGATGAGGGGCGTGATGCCGGCGTTGAACAGCGCCAGCAGCGCATCGACCAGCGCGGGCCGCACGCCCGAGTGGCCGCGCGCCAGGCTCACGGCCTTGGTGGCCAGCACCAGGCGCACCACCGCCGCATCCAGCGGCGCGCCCGTGCCCACGCTGTGCGAGAGCACCAGGTTGCGCTGCAGTTCGGCCAGGTGGTCGTGGCCGATCTTGGTGCTGGCCAGCTTGCCGAAGCCCGTGTTGATGCCGTAGACCACTTCGTCGTGGTCGACGATGTGCTGCACCGTGGCCCGCGCGGCCTCCATCGGTGCGCGCGTGGCCGCATCGAGCGCGAGCGTGAGGCCGCCCGCATGGATGCGCCGCAGCGCGGCCAGCGACACGGCGCCGGGGGTGAGGGTCAAAGGGGTGGTCATGGTGGTCACAGCCTGTCTATACAAGTTGTCATCAGCGGGGGATGGGCCTGAGCAGCGCGGGCCTCAGTTGAAGGTGGGGTTGCCGTCGGCTTTGAAGCGGCTGCCCAGGCGATAGCGGGAGGCCGGATGCAGGCAGCGCACCACCGTCACGGGCGTGCCGCGGGTCCAGGTGCGGCGCGTGAGCAGCAGGCAGGGCTGCTCCTCGCGCATGTCCAGCCGCCGGGCCTGGTCGGCGCTGGGCAGCACGGCGTCGACCACATGCTCGATCTGGTCGAAGGGCACATGGCGCACCAGGTACTCGCTGGGCGCGAGCCGCGAGAAGTCCTGCGCCAGGTAGTCGGGCACCACGCGCGGATTGACCCAGCGCTCTTCCAGCTGCACGGGCAGGCCGTTTTCCAGGTGCAGGCAGGTGCTGTGGAAGACGGACTCGCCGGGCCGCAGGTCCAGCCAGGCCGCCACGTCGGGCGACGCGGGCTGGCGCTCGGCCACGATCAGCTTGAAGCCGTAGTCATGGCCGCGCGCGCGGATCTCGCTGGCGATGTTGGCGATCTGCAGCAGGGTGGACTGCGGCCTGTCCTCGGCCACGAAGCTGCCCACGCCGGCCACGCGCACGATGCGGCCTTCGTCGACCAGCTCGCGCAGCGCGCGGTTGGCCGTCATGCGCGAGATGCCGAACTGCGCCACCAGCTCGTGCTCCGAAGGCAGGCGATGGCCGGCCGGCCATTCCCCGCTCTGGATGCGCCGCGTGATGTGTTCCTTGATCTGCGCGTACAGGGCCAGGGCGGGCATCGCGACGCGGCCTGGGGGGTGCTTCATGGCGTTCAATGCTCCGCTGAAGCCATGGATTCGGCGCGGATCTCTTCGGTCAGCCGCGCCTTGAGTTCCATGAACTCGGGCGAGGTCTTGATCGTGTAGTGGCGCGGGTGCGGCAGGTCCACGGCAATCTCGCTCTTGATGCGGCCCGGGCGGGCGCTGAACACCGCCACGCGGCTGGCCATGAAGATGGCTTCGTCGATGTCGTGGGTGACGAAGAGCACGGTCTTGTGCTCGGCCTCCCAGATGCCCAGCAGCAGTTCCTGCATCAGCACGCGGGTCTGGTTGTCCAGCGCGCCGAAGGGCTCGTCCATCAACAGGATCTTGGGGTCGTTGGCCAGCGCGCGCGCAATGGCGGTGCGCTGCTGCATGCCGCCCGAGAGCTGCTTGGGAAAGTGCTGTTCAAAGCCGCGCAGGCCGACCTTGGCAATGAAGTAATCCGCCCGCTCTTTCTGCTGCGCTTCGGGCAGGCCCCGCTCGCGCAGGCCGAAGCGGATGTTCTGCTCGATGTTGAGCCACGGAAAGAGCGTGTAGCTCTGGAACACCATGCCGCGGTCGGCGCCCGGGCCTTCGATGCGCTGGCCGTCCAGCAGCACTTCGCCGCTGCTCGGGTGGTCCAGACCCGCGACGATGCGCAGCAGCGTGGACTTGCCGCAGCCCGAGGGGCCGAGGATGGTCACGAAGTCGTTTTTCCGGACCTCGAAATCAACCGGCAGCAGCGCCTGCGTGGACTGGCCGCGGGGACTGATGAAGGTGCGCGAGACGCCGCGAATGGAAAGCTGGGAAGTCATGGCATCGCTCACAGGCTGGCCCAGCCGAACAACTTGCGGTTGATGGCCTTGAAGACGAAGTCCGACACCAGCCCGATCAGGCCGATGACGATGATGCCGAAGATGATCTGGCCGGTGTTCAGCAGCGCCTGGCTGTCGGTGATCATGTGGCCGATGCCCGAGGACGAGCCGATCAGCTCGGCCACGATGACGTAGGTCCAGGCCCAGCC
Source organism: Xenophilus arseniciresistens (assembly GCF_028023875.1). Classification (GTDB taxonomy): domain Bacteria; phylum Pseudomonadota; class Gammaproteobacteria; order Burkholderiales; family Burkholderiaceae_C; genus Xenophilus; species Xenophilus arseniciresistens. The sequence goes on along the minus strand of NZ_JAQIPB010000013.1, from coordinate 90,870 downwards.
CAGCACCAGGCGCAGCGTTTCGGCGATGCCCGGCGCGGCGCCCGGAATGAGCACGCGCCGCACGATGCCGCGGCTGTCGGCGCCCAGCGTGTAGGCCGCTTCCACCAGGTCCTTGCGCGCGCCGCCCACCGTCACGGCCACCATGAGGATGATCTGGAACACCGAGCCGATGAAGATCACCAGCAGCTTCTGCGTTTCGCCAATGCCGGCCCACAGGATCAGCAGCGGGATGAAGGCCGAGGCCGGCAGGTAGCGGCAGAAGGAGACGAAGGGCTCGAGGAAGGCCTCGACCGGCTTGTAGGCGCCCATCGCGATGCCCAGCGGCACCGCGATAACCGCAGCCAGCAGGAAGCCGCCGAACACGCGCCACACGGTCATGCCGATGTCGTGGAGGAAGCCGTATTCGGTGAACAGCAACCAGGCCTCCTGCACCATCGTGACCGGGCTGGCCAGGAAGGTGGGCGAGACGAAGCCGCCCAGGGTGAAGAAGGCCCACACGAGCACGAAGAGCACGAAGAAGGCCAGGCCCAGCATCCAGCGTGCGGTGGGCGAGACGGGTTCCAGCGGCTTCATGGAGCGGCGCCGCAGCGCCGAGCTTTGAGTCATGGCAGAGATGAAGAGGCCCGTCTTATTTGATGTACGAAGCGTCATACATGACGCTGTAGTTGTCGGGCAGCTTGCGGATCACGCCGGCCTCCAGCAGGATGGCCGCGGCCTCCTTCATGAAGGTCTCGATCTCGCCCGCGAAGAACTTCTGGTTCGCGGCCTTGTCCTGCCAGCGCAGGAAGCTGGCCGACTTGGCAAAGGCCTCGCCGGTCTGCTTGACGGCCGCGCCCATGGTTTCATGCGACTTGGCGGCGTCGGTCTTGATCAGCTCCAGCGCCTCGAAGTACGAATTGGCCAGGGCCTTGGCCGCAGCCGGGTTGGCCTTGAGCCAGTCCGGCGCGCAGCCCACCGTGTCTTGAATGTGCGGGAATTCCAGCGTGGTCGCGAGGATCTTGCCGGCGCCGGGGTTGGCGCGCACGGTCGACAGGTAGGGCTCGTAGGTCACGGCGGCGTCGTTCTGGCCCACCACGAAGGACTGCGCGGCCGGCTGCGGCGCCAGCGTGACGGTCTTGACGTCCTTGACGCTCATGCCGTTCTTGGAAAGCAGCCAGGCCAGCGTGAAGTAGGGCGCCGTGCCGGGCGCGTCCACGGCCACGGTCTTGCCCTTGAGGTCGGCGAAGCTCTTGATGTCGTTGCGCACGGCGAGGCCGTCGGCGCCGTAGGACTTGTCGAGCTGGAAGATCTGCACGATCGGCACGCCGTTGGTGTTCCAGGCCACGTGCGTTTCCACCGTGGTGGCCGCGCACTGGATCGCCTTGGAGGCCAGGGCCAGATGGCGGTCCTTCTGCGGAATCATCTTGATCTCCACGTCCAGACCGTTCTTCTTGAAGATGCCGGCCTTGTCGGCCAGGGTCAGGGGCGCGAAGCCGGTCCAGCCGGACATGCCCAGCACGATCTTGGTCTGCGCGCCCGCGCCGGCCGCCGCTGCCCACAGGCAGGCGCCGGCCGCCAGGGCCAGAACGGTAGGTTGACGACGTGGGGTGAGAGAAGTGCGGGCCATGGGCTTGTTCCTCGTTGAATGGCGCAATGGGATGAACGCGGCAGAACCTGGCGAGCAAGTCTAAGGAGCCCCGCGTACCTGTCTATACAGGGTCAACACCAATATGGTGCGCACACAGGGTGCCCAAGACGAGCCGCGCACCCTTTTGCTGTCTATACAGGTTTGGCCGGTTCCGCCTGCGCACAAAGATGCAAGGCATGTGCCAGGCTGCGCAGGGCGTGCCCGACGGCCGCGGCGACAATGCCGGCCCGACGTGCCCGCGGGCACCCGCCTCCTGCCTTCATCTTCGTACGTGCACGCCGCCGCAGCCCCTTCCTCGTCTTCCCTGGCCCTGCAGATCCTGCAGGAAGTCTTTGGCTATGCGGCCTTTCGCAGCACGCAGGCCACCATCGTCGAGCATGTGATCGGCGGCGGCGATGCGCTGGTGCTCATGCCCACCGGCGGCGGCAAGTCGCTGTGCTACCAGGTGCCGGCCATCGCGCGCCAGCGCCAGGGCCAGGGCGTCACCATCGTGGTGTCGCCGCTGATCGCGCTGATGCACGACCAGGTCGGTGCACTGCACGAGGCCGGCGTGGAGGCGGCCTTCCTCAATTCCACCCTGGACTGGCAGCAGACCCAGGAGGTGGAGCGGCGCCTTGCGCGCGGCGAGATCACGCTGCTGTACGCAGCGCCCGAGCGCGTGACCACGCCGCGCTTCCTGGAGCTGCTGGATGAGCTGAACGCACGCCGCAAGCTGAGCCTGTTCGCCATCGACGAGGCCCATTGCGTGAGCCAGTGGGGCCACGACTTCCGGCCCGAATACCGCCAGCTGACGCTGCTGCACGAGCGCTATCCGGCCGTGCCGCGCATCGCGCTCACGGCCACGGCCGACGCGCTCACGCGCGCCGACATCGTCGAGCGGCTGCAGCTGCAGGAAGCCGGCCAGTTCGTCAGCAGCTTCGACCGGCCCAACATCAGGTACACCATCGTCGAAAAGAAAGACGCCGTGGCCCAACTGCTGCGCTTCATCGAAAGCGAACACGAGGGCGAGGCCGGCGTCGTGTACTGCCAGTCGCGCCGGCGCGTGGAGGAAGTGGCGCAGGCGCTGGTGGATGCGGGCCTGGCGGCCCTGCCCTACCACGCCGGCCTCGATGCGGCGCTGCGCCAGAAGCACCAGGACCGCTTTCTGCGCGAGGAAGGCATCGTGATGGTGGCCACCGTGGCCTTCGGCATGGGCATCGACAAGCCCGACGTGCGTTTCGTCGCGCACCTGGACATGCCCAAGAATATCGAAGGCTACTACCAGGAAACCGGCCGCGCAGGCCGCGACGGCGAGGCGGCCGACGCCTGGATGGCCTATGGCCTGCAGGACGTGGTGAACCAGCGCCGCATGATCGACGAAAGCCCCGCGGGCGACGAGTTCAAGCAGGTCATGCGCGGCAAGCTCGACGCGCTGCTGGCGCTGGCCGAGGCCACGGATTGCCGGCGCGTGCGGCTTCTGGGCTACTTCGGCGAAGCGAGCACCGCTTGCGGAAATTGCGACAACTGCCTGACCCCGCCTGAACTCTGGGACGGCACCGAAGCCGCGCAGATGATGCTGTCCACCATCTACTGGATCCGCAAGCAGGACGGCATCGGCTATGGCGCCGGCCACATCATGGACATCGTGCGCGGCAAGGACACCGACAAGGTCAGGCAAAAGGGCCATGACGGCCTGTCCACCTTCGGCCGCGGCGACGCCTACAGCGAAGCGCAGCTGCGCGGCGTGCTGCGCCAGCTGATCGCGATTGGCGCGCTGCACGTGGATGCCGAGCACTACAACACCCTGCAGCTCACCGAAGGCTCGCGCGTCGTGCTCAAGGGCGAGGCGCGGGTGCAGCTGCGCGCGTCCATCAACGCGCCCGCGGCCCGCCGCTCGCGCAAAAGCAGCAGCACCCGCAGCGGCGCCGCCCCCAAGACCCCCGCCGCCGCCGCCCCGCTGGACGCCGCCGGCCAGGCCCGCTTCGACGCCCTGCGCGCCTGGCGCGCCGAAGTGGCCAAGGCCCACAGCCTGCCGGCCTACGTCATCTTCCACGACGCCACGCTGGCCGCGATTGCCGCGCGCGCGCCGCAGTCGCTCGAGGACCTGCAGGGCGTCAGCGGGATCGGCGCGAGCAAGCTGGAGAAGTACGGGCAGGAGGTGTTGCGGGTGTGCGGCGAGAACCAGGGCTAGCAAGCCCTGGTTCGCCTCAGCGCGTCACGATCGGGAAACTGCCGCCGCCGCGCGCCAGCAGGCCCAGCAGGCGGTGCAGTGCCTGGGCGTCGCCCTCCACGCGCACGCCCGGGGCGGCGAGCACGTCGGCGGGCCGGGCGCTGCCCGACATCAGACGCAGAAAGGCCGCGCGCGGCATCGCCAGGCTGACCTGCGCGGAGCCCGGCGCGGTGCCGCGGCGGTGGTGCAGCACGGCGTTCTCCAGCCACAGGCCCCAGCGTTCATCGGCGTCGGTCAGGCTCAGGTTCACGGCGATGGCCAGGCCGTCGGCCGCAGGGCCGTCGAGGTAGGCGGCCATCGTTTCCAGCAGCCGCTGCGTGGGCACATGGGGCAGCATGTCGGCCATCGCGCCGCCACCCTGCCGCGGCGGGGGCGGGCCTTCGCGCAGTTCGCGCGCGCCGACGAGGTAGAAGTTGCGCCAGGCGCTCGATTCCGCCTGGTAGCCCAGCTGCTCGAAGGCACGGGCCTGCAGCTCGCGCGCGGCGCGGTTGCCGGCGTCGGCCAGCACCACGTGGCGCAGCAGCTCGGCGCTCCAGCGGTAGTCGCCCTGGTCGAAGGCGCGCTGCGCCTGCGCCACGGCGGCTGGCGCGCCGCCGGCCAGTGCCACATAGCGCTGCGCGGCCGCCACGGGCGGCAGCGGGTCGAGGTTCGCGGGATGCGCGTCGAACCAGCCCAGGTAGTGCTGGTAGACGGCGCGCACGTTGTGCCTGACGGTGCCGTAGTAGCCATGCACGGCCAGTTGCGCGTCGAGGCTGCGCGGCAGGCGCAGTGTCTCGGCGATCTCGCCGGCCGTGAGGCCGCGGTTCATGCCGCGCACGGTCTGGTCGTGGATGTAGCGGTAGGTGTCGCGCTGCGCCTTGAGGAATTCGACGATGCGCGCGCGGCCCCACACGGGCCAGTGGTGCTGGTTGAACAGCACTTCGGCATCCCCGAGCTGCTCGATCATCGCGTCGATGTGCGCGGCCCACTGCAATGCGTCGCGCACCTTGGCGCCGCGCAGCGTGTAGAGGTTGTGCAGGGTCTGCGACACGATCTCCGCGCCGGCAAAGGCCTTGCGCTCGGGCAGCGAGAAGACCAGCTCGGCCGGCGCCTCGGCCCCGGGCACGTTGTGGAACACGAAGCGCACGCCGTCGAGCACCAGTTCCTGGCGCGGCTGGTCGATCAGCACGGTGGGCGCCAGGATGCCGATGCGGCCCTGCGCCGTGGCCTTGCCCAGGCCGTTGTCGACCAGGCCGGTGGCGCGGCGCGGCAGGCCGGCGCCGTACATGTAGGCCGCGCGCCGGCCCATGGCGGTGCCAGCCATCAGGTTCTCGCTGGTGGCCTCTTCCATGAAGCCGGCCGGCGCGACCACGGGAATGCCGCGCGCCTTCACCTCCTGGGCAGACAGCACGCCCAGCGCCCCGCCGAAATGGTCCACATGGCTGTGCGTGAAGATCATGGCCGTCACCGGCCGCTCCCCCAGGTGCTGGCGCGCAAAGGCCATCGCGGCGGCGGCGGTCGCGCGCACCGTGAGCGGGTCCACCACGATCCAGCCCGTGCGGCCTTCGATCAGCGTGAGGTTGGCCAGGTCGAAGCCGCGCAGTTGCCAGATGCCCTCGCTGACCTTGAACAGCCCCGCCTGGTTGTTCAGCCGGGCCTGGCGCCACAGGCTGGGGTTCACGGTGTCGGGCGCCGTGCCCTGCACGAAGCCGAAGCTGCCGAAGTCCCACACCACGCGGCCGTCCGCCGCCTTGATCTGGCCCGTGGGCGCGGCGATGAGGCCGCGCCGCGCGTCGGCCATCGCGTCGCCCTCGCGCAGGTCGTAGGCGCGCGCCACGCCGGCCTGGTGCGCGCGCGTGGCCTCGGTGGCGCCGCCTGGGTGTGCTTCAGGCGCGGGGTTTGTGGCGGTGCCGGCGCAGCCGGCCAGCAGCAGCGCGGCCAGGGCGGCTGCCGCGAATCGGGGAAGGCTCATGCAATCCATCCGCAGAAAGGGGCTGGAGCTGCCGCTCAGATCGGCTCGAGGCCGACCTTCTTCATCATGGCCTGGGTGAGGCGCATCTCCTGCTCGATGCTGCGCAGGAAGGTCGCCGCATCCTGCACCTGCACGCGCCCGCCATGCTCTTCGAGCTTGGCCACCACCTCGGGCTTCTTCATCGCCTGTTCGAAGGCGCTGCGCAGCCGATCGACCGCTGCGTTGGGCGTGCCGGCCGGCACCGAGAAGCCGCCCCAGGACGTGAGCTCCACGCCCTTCACGCCCAGCTCCGCCAGCGTGGGCACCTCGGCCGCCGTGGGGTTGCGCTGGGCGCCCGTGACGGCCAGCGCGCGCAGCTTGCCGGCCTTGATCATCGGATAGGCCGCCGGGTAGATGGGCATGCCGAAGACCACCTGCTTGCCCAGCACCGCATGGACCAGCTCCGACGCGCCCTTGTAGGGCACGTGCATGGCGCGGGTGCCGGTGGCCGTGAGGAACAGCTCCATGCCCAGGTGCGAAGGCGTGCCGATGCCGCCCGAGGCGTAGTCCACCTGGCCCGGCCGGGCCTTGAGCTGGGCCAGCAGGTCGTCCAGCGTGCGGACGTCCGAATCGGCGCTGACCACCAGCGCCACCTCCGAACTGGTCAGGCCCATGACGTGGCGGAAGTCCTTCAGCGCGTCGTAGCCCGGCGTCTTGTAGATGTGCATGTTGGCCGCGATGGGCGCGCCGGTGTAGAGCAGCGTGTAGCCATCGGCCGGCGCCGCGGCCGCCAGGCGGGTGCCGATGTTGCCGGCCGCGCCGGCGCGGTTCTCGATCACCACCGGCTGGCCCAGGATGGGGCCCACGGCTTCGGCCAGGATGCGCGCGCCCGTGTCGGGCCCGGTGGCGGGCAGGTAGGGCACGATCCACTTGATCGGACGGCTGGGATAGGGGCCCTGCGCCCAGGCGGGCGCGCCCGCGGCCCAGGGCAGCGCTGCGGCGGCGGCCAGGCTTCGGCCGATGAGCTGTCGGCGGTTGAGTGTGTTCATGTCTGTCTCCGTGATTGTTCTTTGGAAGCAAGCTGCGCAGGCCAGGGCGGTTCAGGCCAGCAGCTCCTTGGCGATGGTGTTGCGCTGGATCTCGCTGGTGCCCGTGAGCACGCGGTACATGCGCAGCAGGCGGAACAGGAACTCCACGCGCCGGCCCTGCACGATGCCTTCGCCGCCATGGATCTGCACCGCGCGGTCGGCGATTCGAAAGGCCGTCTCGGAACAGAACAGCTTGGCCATCGAGCTTTCGGCGCGGCCTTCGGCGCCGGCGTCGAGCTGGCGTGCGGTGTGGATCATCAGCGCGCGCGCGGCCGCCAGCTCGGTCGCCATGTCGGCCAGCATGTGCTGGACGGCCTGGAACTGGCCGATGGCCCGGCCGAACTGCTGGCGCGACTGGGCGTAGTCGCGCGCGTCGCGCAGCGCCACCTGCGCCAGGCCCAGCATGGCGGGGCAATGCAGCAGGCGGTTGACCGTGATGCGGCCCAGCGCCAGCCCCAGGCCGCGGCCGCGCTCGCCGATCAGGCTGGCCACCGGCACGCGCGCGTTCTCGAACACGATGTTGCCGGTGCCGGATTGGCCCGCCATCGTCTTGTAGCCCGACTCCACGCGCACGCCGGGCGCCTTGAGGTCGACGAAGAAGGCCGAGACCTCGCGCTGCTTCGGATCGGGCCCGGGCGCGGCCGCAGTGGAGCAGACCATCACCGCGAAGTCGGCGAAGGGCGCGCCGGAGATGAAGCGCTTGCGGCCGTTGATCACGAACTCGTCACCCTGCTGCACCGCGTGCGTCTGCACCGCCCCGGCGTCGGAGCCGGCCTGCTCCTCGGTCAGCGCAAAGCAGATCGCCTTTTCGGCCTGCGCCACGGGCACGATGAATTTCTGCATCTGCCAGGGCGTGGCGAAGCGCGCCAGCGCGCCCACGCGCGGCGGCCCGCTGAGCTCGCCGAACACATGCGGCGCGAAGACGGAGCCGGTGGTGTAGATCGCTTCCTTGATCAGCGCATGGTCCAGCACCGACAGGCCCAGGCCGCCCATCTTCTCGGGCAGCGTCATGCCGTAGAAGCCCAGCGCGTGCGAACGCTTCCAGACCTGCTGCAGCACTTCGCGGCTGGCGCCCTCCTCGTGGCCCACCTGGTGCGTGCGCGCCAGCTCGGCCAGCTCGCCGTGCAGGAAGTCCTGCACGCGTTCAATCAGCGCGGCGGCCCGCTCGGAGCCCTCGAAGGGGCCGCTGAACAGGGGGGCCGAAGCGGCGGCATTCGGTACGGTCTTGGCATCCATCTCAATTCACCTTTCTGTCGTGGCCGGCCCAGTACGGCGCCTGCACCGCCTTGCGCATGACCTTGCCGTTGGGGTTCTTGGGCAGCTCGGCCACGAACGCGATGTGGCGCGGCCGCTTGAAGCCCGCCAGGCGCTCGTGGCAGAAGGCGTCGAGCAGCGCGCGGTCGGGCGCGTGACCGGCCTTGAGCACCACGTGCGCGGCCACCGCCTCGCCCCACTTGTCGTCGGGGATGGCGATCACGCAGGCGTCCTGCACCGCCTCGTGCTGGTACAGCACGGCCTCGACCTCGGAGGGATAGACGTTGAAGCCGCCGCTGATGACCATGTCCTTCTTGCGATCGACGATGTAGACATAGCCCTCCTCGTCCATGCGCGCGAGATCGCCCGTGTGGTAGCGGCCGTTCTTGAGCACCTCGGCCGTCAGCTCGGGCGCGCGCCAGTAGCCCGCGAACACGTCCTCGCCGCCGACCACGATCTCGCCGATCTCGCCCGTGGCCACGGGCTGGCCCGCGTCGTCCACGATCTGCACGTCGCACTCCAGCAGCGGCCGCCCGCAAGAGGCCAGGCGCTCAGGCCGCGCGGCGCGCGCGTGCAGGTGGTCTTCCACGCTCAGCGCGCACACGCCCGAGGTGGTCTCGCCCGCGCCGTAGCCCTGCGCCAGCACGGGGCCGAAGACGTCCATGGCCTTGAGGATGCGCGACGGCGCCATCGGCGCCGCGCCGTAGCCCAGGCGCAGCAGGTCAGGCAGCGGGCGGTACTGGCCCTCCAGCTCGGCCAGCAGCATGCTGATCATGGTCGGCACCATGAAGGTGTGGGTGATGCGCTCGGCCCGCATGTCGGCCAGGAAGCGCGCCGGCTCGAAGCCCGAGAACAGGCGGATGGTCATGCCGCTGCACAGCGCCGGCACGATCTGCATGCCCGAGGCGTGCGTGATCGGCCCCACCAGGCCCAGAGAATGGCCCTCGCCCGAATCCGAGCGCATGAGGAACTTGCGCAACTGCGCCAGCCGGTTGCCGAAGGTCTGCATCGCCGCCTTGAGCACGCCGGAGGAGCCCGAGGTGTAGTGCAGCACCGCCAGTTCGTCGGCCTGCACGCTCACGGGCTCGAAGCGGTCGCTGGCGCGGGCCAGCGCGTCTTCATACGCGCCCTCGCCCTGGCCGTCGAGCAGCAGCAGCCGCGGCGGCGTGCCGCGCAGGTGCGGGCCAAAGCTCTCGGCACGCTCGGCCGTGGTGACGACGAGGGCCGCCTCGCTGTTGGCGGCGATCTCGCCCACTTCCGCGGGCGACAGGCGCGCGTTGAAGGGCGCCTTGACCAAGCCCGCCTTGTAGCAGGCCAGCTCGATCTCGACGATCTCGACGCAGTTGGGCAGGTAGATGCCCACGCGGTCGCCGCGCGCCAGGCCCAGGCCCAGCAGGGCGTTGGCCAGCCGGTTCGAGCGCTGCTCCAGCTCGGCATAGCTGACGCTGCGCGCCGGGCTCTTGACGGCGATGCGCCGTGCATGGGCGCGTGCGCTGCGCGCCACCAGCGCGCCCACGTTGGCGACGGGGCGCGGGCAGGCGGAAGGGGATGGGGTGTTGATGGCTGTCTCCTGGAAGGCCACGCCGCGCAGGGCGGGCATGCGGGGCCACTGTTCCAGAAGAGCCCGGCCTGCAGGAAATACCGTTTGCTGATGCGGCTCGATCACTGGAAGTGATACCCCGGCCTGGCGCCGCCGCTCGCGCAGCGCCTCGTCCATTCACGAAGGGGCGCCCTGGCCCAGGCCATCGCCCGTCAGCTTCAGGGCGCGGGCGCGCCTTAAACTCATGCGCAGGGGCCGCAGGACCACGCGCGTGGGCGGCAGAAGGCATCGAAGCGGCATGCGCAGACAACGGGGCCAGGTGGATTGACATGGACTTGCGCACGCTGCGCTACTTCATCGCCGTGGTCGAAGCCGGCAGCCTTTCTCGCGCTGCGGGCTCCCTCTATGTGGCCCAGCCGGCGCTCACGGCGCAGATCAAGAAGCTCGAAGCGGACCTCGATGCGCGGCTGCTGCAGCGCTCGCATGTGGGCGTCACGCCCACGCCCGCGGGCCTGCAGCTCTACGAGGACGCCCGCCGGCTGCTGAGCGATGCGGCCGCGGTGCGCGAGCGCATCCAGCGCCTGCCCAAGGGCCCCGAGGGCTCGGTCACCGTGGCCCTGCCCTTTCTGCTGGCCGCGCTGCTGATGGGGCCTGTGCTCACCACGCTCAAGGAGCAGCATCCGCGCATCCGCGTGTTCGTGCTGGACGACCTGAGCCTGATGGTGCGCAAGGCCATGACGGACGGCCGGGCCGACATCGGCCTGCTGGTGGACACGCCGCACGCGGAGGGCCTGGTCTGCCGGCCGCTGGCGACGGAATCCATCTACTTCTGCGGCCTGGACCGCAGCCGGCAGGTGCGCGGCCTGCTGCGCAAGGCCCGGCGCGCGCCGCCCGCGAAGACACGCGAATATTTCGAGATCGACTTCGCGGATGCGGCGGCGCAGCCGCTGGTGCTGCAGTCGCGCCGCTTCGCGATCCGGCGCAGCGTCGAGGATGCCGCGCTGGCGCACGGCCTGACCCTGAACGTGGCGCACGAGCATGATTCGGCCGGCGTCATCCGGTCGCTGTCCAACTGCGGCGCCGGCTTCACCTTCACGCCAGCCTGCGCGATGGTCGCCCGCCCGCCCGAAGACCCGGACTGGATCGCCGCGCGCGTGGTGCGGCCGGGCCTGGACCGCAGCTACACCCTGGCCACCGCCGACCGCAGCCTGGACGAGGCCACGGCCGTGGTGGCCCGGGTGCTGGTCGAGCAGGCGCACGCGCTGGTGGCCTCGGGGCAATGGGCGGCCCGCGAGGCACCACCCCGCGCCGCAGCCAAGGGCCGGCGCTGAGAACGCGCCCGCGTCCTCAGTGCATGAACCCCATCCCCCGCGCCTCGCGCACCTCGGGCTTGATGCGGTGTTCGGCCTCGAGCTGGTCTAAAAACTCCTCGGGCGCGAAGGCCGCGGCAAGGATGTCGACCTGGCGTTTGACGGCCGAGAAGTCGCCGGGGGCGAGCTGGTCCAGGCGCGCCAGGCGCGCGCGCATTGAAGCGCTCAGCGCCTCAGCATCGCCGCCCAGGGCCTCGGTGATGAACATGCGCTCGCGCTGCTGCGCGGTGAGCGGCATGAACTTGATCTTGAAGGTGAAGCGGCGCAGCGCGGCCTGGTCCAGCCGGTCGATCAGGTTGGTGGTGCAGATGAACACGCCCTGGTAGCGCTCCATGCCCTGCAGCATCTCGTTGACCTCGGTCACCTCGTAGGTGCGCTGGGCGCCGCGCCGGTCCTGCAGGAAGGAGTCGGCCTCGTCCAGCAGCAGCACGGCCTTTTCGGCCTCGGCCTCGCGGAACATGGCGGCCATGGCCTGCTCGGTCTCGCCCACGTACTTGCTCATCAGGTCACTGGCCTGCTTGATGATCAGCGGCCGACCGATGGCCTTGGCGATGTGCTCGGCCAGCGCGGTCTTGCCGGTGCCCGGCGCGCCGTAGAAGCACAGCGTGCCGTGGCCGCGCGCCTTGAGCGCCTCGACGATGCGCGGCAGCTCGAAGCGCGTCTGGACGTTGAGCATGTCCAGGTCCCAGGTGGTGACCTGCAGCCGGTCGCCGCGGCCGGCCGCGTTGCCCAGGGCCTGGTCGGCGTTGCGCAGCTGGCGCTCGATCAGCGCCTCGGCGCTCATGCCCTCGTGCGCGGCCAGTCCGGCAAAGCGCACCGCCGTGCGGATCTGCGCGGGCGTGAGTCCCTTGCGCTCGGCCAGGCGCGCGGTGAAGGCCTCCGACACGGGCACACCGGCCAGGGCCTTGCGCACGATCTGCTCGCGCGCGCCGGGCGGCGGCGACTTCAGTTCCAGGTGATAGGCAAAGCGGCGTCTGAAGGCCGGGTCGATCTGCTCGATGCGGTTGGTGACCCACAAGGTGGGCACGGGGTTGCTCTCAAGAATCTGGTTGACCCAGGCCTTGCCGCTGACGCTGCCGCTGGCGGCCGGCGCGGGAATCTGCTCGGCCCGCGCCATGAACTGCGCGGCCTCGGTGCTGATGGGCGGGAACACGTCCTCCACCTCGTCGAAGAGCAGCGCCGATTGCGTGCTGCCCTTGAGGAAGACCTGCGCGATCTGCAGCGAGCGGTAGCGGTCGCGCCCGCTCAGGGAGTTGCCGTCGCGGTCGGCATATTCGACCTCGAACAGCTCCAGCCCCGCGGCCTGCGCCACCACCTTGGCCAGCTCGGTCTTGCCGGTGCCGGGCGGGCCGTAGAGCAGCACGTTCACGCCCGGCTCCTTGCGCGCGATGGCCGCGCGCAGGAGCGTGACCAGCATCTGCGCGTCTTCGGCGACGAAATCGAAATCGGCCAGCGCCAGCGGACTCTTGCCGCAGGGCCGCGTGAACACGGCCATCAGCTCGGCCTGGTCGCGGTATTCGCGCATCAGCACCGGCGGCAGCTTTTCGCTGACCTTCATCAGGTCGGCCAGGTCGGTGATGTTGTGTTCGGAGATCAGGTTCTCGACCAGGCCGATGCGCTCCAGCCGCGAGCCCGCGCGCAGCGCCTCGCCCACCTCGCTGGCGCTCACGCCGGCCACTTCGGCCAGGGCGGCGTAGGCTTCGGGCGCGTTGTTGACCTTGAACTCCACCAGCAGCGAGCGCAGGTCGCGCTGGTAGCGCGCCAGGGTGCCGTACAGCAGCAGCGCGCGTTCGGCCTTGTTCAGCTGCAGCAGGCCGGCCAGCGCGTCGATGTTCTTTTCGACCAGTGTGCTTTGCTTGCGCAGCGCCTGCGTGAGCCAGTCGCGCGTGACCGACAGCACGGTGAGCAGGTCCTTGGGCTGGTCCTTAACGTATTCGTCGAGGTAGAAGAACAGCGTGCCTTCCTCATACGGGCCGCGCCACACGCCGTGGCGCTCCAGCAGCGTGCGGTTGTCCATCTGCGCGACGTCCTTCCACACCTCGTTGCCGGCGCAGCGCCGGCCCAGGAATTCGCGCAGCCGCTGCAGCACCGAAGCCGGCCACACCAGATGCCGCCCCGACAGCGAGAGCAGCCCGTTCAGGTCGCGCCGCAGGTTGAAGCGCGGCCCCTGCTTGGCCGCCAGCGTGAGCACGAAGTGCGAGCACATCAGCTCCAGCACCGGCGCCTCGCGCAGGCCCGGCGAAGGCAAGGCCTGCGCGCGCGGCAGCACCACCTGGGCGTCGACACCGGAACGTTTGGGCATTGGGCAAGCTCCTCTGAAAGACCTGGACACGCCCCGGGCTGGCACCCGGAGCAGGCCGGAACGCGGCACCACCATAACTCACCGCCCGGTCCTGCGGAAGATCAGGCCAGAGGAAAAACCCTTGGAAATTCACCCCATGCGTCATTGCGCCCACACCGGCCGACCCCGGGCCCGGGGCCACAATGGCCCATGGTCCAGATCGACGACATCGAAAGCGCCGCCGCCCGCCTGCGCGGCCAGGTGCTGCGCACGCCTTGTGTGGAATCGCGCACGCTCTCCGACATCGTGGGCGCGCAGATCTTCCTGAAGTTCGAGAACCTGCAGTTCACGGCCTCGTTCAAGGAACGCGGCGCGTGCAACAAGATGGCCGAGCTGACACAGGACGGGGCGCCGCCGCTCAAGGGCGTGATCGCCATGTCGGCCGGCAACCACGCGCAGGGCGTGGCCTATCACGCGCAGCGGCTGGGCATTGCCGCCACCATCGTCATGCCCACCTTCACGCCGGGCGTGAAGATCGAGCGCACGCGCGGCTTCGGCGCCCGCGTGCTGCTGCACGGCGATTCGCTCGATGCCGCACGCGCCCATGCTTTTGAGCTGGCCGAGCGCGAAGGGCTGGTCTTCGTCCACCCTTATGACGACGACGCCATCATCGCGGGCCAGGGCACGGTGGCGCTCGAAATGCTCGAGGACGTGCCGGATCTGGACACGCTGGTCGTGTCGGTGGGCGGCGGCGGGCTGATCGCGGGCATGGCGGTGGCTGCGCGCGCGCGCCAGCCGGGCATCGAGATCGTGGGCGTGCAGACGGCGCGCTTTCCGGCCATGGTCAATGCCGTGCAGGGCACACAGCACGTGGGCGGCAGCAGCACCATCGCCGAAGGCATTGCCGTGGGCACGCCGGGCGTGCGCACCCAGGCCATCGTGCGCCAGCATGTGAACGACCTGCTGCTGGTGGAAGAAGGCGACATCGAGCAGGGTGTGCTGATGCTGCTGGAGATCGAGAAGACGCTGGTCGAAGGCGCCGGCGCCGCCGGGCTGGCGGCGCTGCTGCGGCACCGCGCGCGCTTCGAGGGCAGGCGCGTGGGGCTGGTGCTTTCGGGCGGCAACATCGATCCGCTGCTGCTGGCCGCCATCATCGAGCGCGGCATGGTGCGGGCCGGCCGGCTGGCGCGGCTGACGGTCAGCACGCGCGATGTGCCGGGCTCGCTGGCCCGCATCACGGCCACGGTGGCCGAAGCGGGCGCCAACATCGACGAGGTGCATCACCAGCGCGCCTTCACGATGCTGGCGGCGCAGAACGTCGAGATCGAGCTGGTGCTGCAGACCCGTGGCCGCGAGCATCTGGCCGCAGTGATCGCCGCGCTGCAGGCGGCCGGCTTCGATGCCAAAGAAACACGCTGAAAAAACGCGTTCGCCGTCTGCGGCCCAAAGCGGCCCTGCCAGTGCCCCGCCTGTTTGAGGGCAAATGCCGACAAGGCCGCAGGCGGGTACCCCGGTAAAATTGCCGCCCGGTTTGAGATTTCAAAGGTTTCAAGAATGTCCCATCCCACGCCCGCCGATCCCGCCCAGAACGCCCAGATGGAGCAAGACGTCGTCGAGAGCATCGTGCCCCTGATGCCGATCGTGCTGCCCGTGGCAGGCGGCGTGCTGATGCTGCTGCTGGCCTCCATCGCCGTGTTCATGGCCTGAGCGCCTGAGCAACCGGGCCCCGCACAGCCCCTCTTCCGGCCGGCCATCTCATGGCCGAAGACGTTTTTTCCAACGGTACTCGTGCCCCCCAGGCGCGAGTTCCGTTGGAAAAGACGTGCTTTTCTTTTCCGGAGTTTTCACCATGAATGCAAACGTGGCCCCGGCCATCCAGGCCCCCGACTACGTCAAGAACCCCAGGCTGCTCGCCTGGATCGCCGAAATCGCCGCGCTGACCCAGCCCGAGAGCATCTACTGGTGCGACGGCAGCGATGAGGAATACCAGCGCCTGTGCCAGCAACTGGTGGACGCCGGCACCTTCAAGAAGCTGAACCCGGCCAAGCGCCCCAACTCCTTCCTGGCGCTGTCCGACCCTTCCGACGTCGCGCGCGTCGAAGACCGCACCTTCATCTGCACCGACCGCAAGGAAGACGCCGGCCCGACCAACAACTGGACGGCCCCCGCCGAAATGCGCGCCCTGCTGCAGACCGGCGAGAACGCGCTGTTCAAGGGCAGCATGCGCGGGCGCACCATGTACGTGGTGCCCTTCAGCATGGGGCCGCTGGGCTCCGACATCGCACACATCGGCGTGGAGCTTTCGGACAGCCCCTATGTGGCCGTCAACATGAAGACCATGACGCGCATGGGCCGCGCCGTGTATGACGTGCTGGGCGCGGACGGCGAATTCGTGCCCTGCGTGCACACCGTGGGCGCGCCGCTGGAGCCGGGCCAGGCCGACGTGAAGTGGCCCTGCAACAAGACCAAGTACATCGTCCACTACCCCGCCACGCGCGAGATCTGGTCGTACGGCTCGGGCTACGGCGGCAACGCGCTGCTGGGCAAGAAGTGCTTCGCGCTGCGCATCGCCTCCACCATGGGCCGCGACCAGGGCTGGCTGGCCGAGCACATGCTGATCCTGGGCGTGACCAAGCCCGATGGCCGCAAGTACCACGTGGCCGCCGCCTTCCCCAGCGCCTGCGGCAAGACCAACTTCTCGATGCTGGTGCCGCCCGCCGGCTTCGAAGGCTGGAAGGTCACGACCATCGGCGACGACATCGCCTGGATCAAGCCGCAGGCCGACGGCTCGCTGCGCGCGATCAACCCCGAGGCCGGCTACTTCGGCGTGGCCCCGGGCACGAACTACAAGACCAACCCCAACTGCATGCGCAGCCTGGACCGGAACGTGATCTTCACCAACGTGGCGCTCACCGACGACGGCGACGTGTGGTGGGAAGGCATGGAAGACGACGTGCCGGGCAAGGAACTGCCCGCGCACCTGATCGACTGGCAGGGCAAGGACTGGACGCCGCAGATCGCCAAGGAAACCGGCGCCAAGGCCGCGCACCCGAATGCGCGCTTCACCGTGGCCGCCACCAACAACCCCGCGCTCGACCCGGCCTGGGACGACCCCAAGGGCGTGAAGATCGACGCCTTCATCTTCGGCGGCCGCCGCTCCACCACCGTGCCGCTGGTGACCGAAGCGCGCAACTGGAAGGAAGGCGTCTACATGGCCGCCACCATGGGCTCCGAAACCACCGCCGCGGCCTTCGGCCAGCAGGGCGTGGTGCGCCGCGACCCCTTCGCCATGCTGCCCTTCATGGGCTACAACATGAGCGACTACTTCCAGCACTGGCTGGACCTGGGCGCGAAGCTGCAGCAATCGGGCGCCACCCTGCCGCGCATCTACACCACCAACTGGTTCCGCAAGGGCGCCGACGGCAAGTTCGTCTGGCCCGGCTACGGCGAGAACATGCGCGTACTCAAGTGGATGATCGACCGCCTCGAAGGCAAGGCCGAAGGCGGCCAGGAACATGTGTTCGGCCTGAGCCCCGCCTACGAGCAGCTCAACTGGACCGGCCTGGATTTCAGCGCCGAACAGTTCAAGACCGTGACCAGCATCGACAAGGCCGCCTGGCAGGCCGAACTCAAGCTGCACGAGGACCTGTTCAAGCAACTGGCCTACCACCTGCCCAAGGAAATGGGCGAGATCAAGCAGCAGATCGAAACCCGCCTGGCCGCCTGAGCAGCCCAAGGCGCATGAATAAGAAAGCCACCGCGAGGTGGCTTTTTTGTTGTGCCTGACGGCTGGAATGTGCCCGGAGCTGACCTTAATGAAGGCCCCACAACAGGCACTCGCAAGTTTCACCCAGCCGTGAAAAAAACGCCCAAACCTGCCGGCTTGCACCGCCGTTCACGGTCAAAGTGAGGCAAAGTGAGGTTGGCCCGCCCTGCCGCTTTTCTCGGATTTTTAGGGCCGTATGAATATGCATGCGTTCATGGCTCCAGCACGTGTTCATGCGGCCTGCGGCCTGATCGCGGCGCCGATGTTAGGGAGACAGACGGCGGTGTTATGCAGCAGTGCTGTCTCCCTATAACCAAGTTAGACCGCATGGACACCCTTCTTGGCTCTGCGATCGACGTTCTCCTGACCATAACAGGGCGTTTCGCCGTTTGGCTGTTCTCCCTTGGGCGCTGGCGATCGGAGTCGCTCGATGGTGAAGAGGGGCGCATTTATGGTGCGGCCGGTGCTCTCTCATTCGTCCGCGAGGGACATCGCGTGATTACGACCACAGGGCAGCTCTTTGCCGGGATTGCGTTCTACGTTTTTCTTGCGGTCATGGGGGTGCTGTATGCCGTTGCGGTCTAACAGAACGGTCGACTCGGACACGTTGCGGCAAGGCGCCGCGAGGCGCCGTTGGATATCCTGCACCTCGCGGCGCCTTGCCGCAACGTGCCGGTCACCTTCACGTTGAGCGTCCGCTTCCGTTTTCCGCGACCGGCTGCTCCTGGCCGACTGCAGCCTGTGTCCGCAATGTTCCAACTCTACGGGAAGATCGGCCTGTTTGGCCTGATCGCGGAGCGAACCAACTGCCTCGCTGGCCCTCGTCGTCACATGTCCGCGGGGCGATTCGTGTTGGGTTCTCCAATGAGGTTGGCTGGCTTCTCTGACCCACTCAGGCCGATCTTGTCGGGTTGTCCAAGGACCCGCTGCCAACCACGACGCCCCAACGCAAAGAGCCGCCCGAAGGCGGCTCTTGTCACGGCCGAAGCCGTATCCCCATCTCAGGGCACCCACGGGACCGGCTCTGCCAGCCCGTCGGGTGCCCCCTTCCCGCGAAGC
Source organism: Xenophilus arseniciresistens (assembly GCF_028023875.1). GTDB lineage: Bacteria > Pseudomonadota > Gammaproteobacteria > Burkholderiales > Burkholderiaceae_C > Xenophilus > Xenophilus arseniciresistens. The sequence goes on along the minus strand of NZ_JAQIPB010000013.1, from coordinate 72,746 downwards.
GAGAGAAGAGGGAGGCGCGAAGCGCCCTGGGGTTGCTCTTAGTAGTACCGGCTGCTGTTCATGCGGCGCATCGCCTCGTACACCGTCGGCATGGGCGCGGCGGGCACTTCCAGCGTCTTGGCGGCGGCGGGCGCTGCTGCAGCGGCGCGGGGCTCCCACGTGTCGCCGCGGGTCATGGCGGCCTTCAGGTCGCTCATCACGCGCGGGTCGCGGCGGGCCGTTTCCAGCAACTGGGCATCGGCGCTGGCGGCAGCCATGCGGCGCTGCACGCCTTGCCAGGCCACCAGGCCGCGGGCGGCCAGGTTACGGGCGGCACCGGCAAACATCGCCATCGCGATGAAGACCACCAGCCACAGCACCATCCAGGCGGCCAGCAGGCTGCCGTCGGTCCAGTGGGTCACGAACTTGTCGGCCACTGCGGCCAGGGCTGCGACGATGCCGGCCAGCAGCACGGCGCTCAGGCCGCGCGAGCCGGTGAACTGGCCGCGTTGCGATTGCACATAGCCGATCACTTGCTCGGCGCGGGCCACACCGGGGTGGCTCAGGGGTTGTTCAACGTGAACGAAGGAAGACATGGCGAACCCTCCTGGGATTCAATGAAAAGGACCTTTTTGATCCGACGGAACGAATGTTAGGGTTTGCCCTAGTGTTACTCAAGTTTATATTTGTGATGGCCATCATTCACAGAATCTATGGACGTCAATTTCCGCACCCTGGACCTCAACCTCTTGCGCGTGTTCGACGAGGTGATGGCCGAGCGCAGCCTCACGCGGGCCGCGCGCAACCTGTCGCTGACCCAGCCTGCCGTGAGCAACGCCCTGCGCCGGCTGCGCGAATCGCTGGGTGACGAGCTGGTGCGGCGCTCGGGCGCGGGCGTGGAGCCCACGCCCCGGGCGTTGGCGCTGTGGCCGGTGGTGCGCGACACCCTGCGCCAGCTTGAACACGCGCTGGTGCCCGCCGCCTTCGACCCGCTGCACGCCGACCAGAGCTTCACCGTCGCCATCGCCGACGCCACGGCCGCCGAAGTGCTGCCGCGCACGGTGCGCATCCTCGAGGCCGAGGCGCCCGGGCTGTCGCTGCGCGTGGTGCCTCTGACCACGCGTGACCCGCGCCGCCAGCTCGAGGAGGAAAGCATCGACCTGGCGGTGGGCTACTTCCCGGCCGTGATGGCCGACCTGACCTCGCGCGCCCAGGCCGGCGAGGCGCTGGCCTTCGAGTCGCACCGGCTCTATGTGGGGCAGTACGTGTGCGTGATGCGCAGCGACCACGCGCTGGCGCGCAGCCCGCTGACGCTGGACAGCTTCTGCCAGGCGCGGCACCTGCTGGTGAGCTTTTCAGGCCGGCCCTGGGGCTTCGTGGACGAGGCGCTGGCCGCGCTGGGACGGGAGCGGCGCATCGTGCTCACCGTGAACCAGTTCTTCACCGCGGCCCGCGTGGCGGCGGGCTCGGAGCTGCTGTCGGTGATGCCGCGCCACTTCATCCATTCGATGGGGGTGGCCGAGAGCCTGGTGGAGCGCGATCTGCCGATGAGCGTGCCGCTGGTGCATGTGGATGCGCTGTGGCACCGGCGCCAGCAGGGCTCGCCGGCCCATGGCTGGCTGCGCGATGCGCTGGTGCGCGCGGCCTCCGAGGCCTATGCGCGCTCACTCAGGGAGTACGCGCTTCCGTACGGATAGACGAAGCCCAGGGGGCTTCGTCGCTCAGCGCACCACGCGCAGCCAGGCGCTGGCGGCTTCGCGCAGTTCCTGCGCGTGGCGCGGGTTGCGGCCCGCGCGGGATTCGGCGCTCTGCATCAGCACGGCGGCGATGCTGTCGGTGTCCTGGCCCGACAGGGGGCGCAGCGAGCGGACGATCAGGGAAATCAGACTGAACATGGTGGTGCGGGCTCTCAAGGCCACGCCCTTTTGGTTGCGATGGAAGAAGAATAGGGGTTAGCCCTAGGGTTTCCAAGCCCCGATCCATGCATCACACACATAGTTTCAGCTTCAGCTGCACATGGGCTGTGCAATATTGCACGTAATGCACATTGATGGTGCAGTTTCTGAGCCCCACCCGGCCGCCATTTCGGGCTCCTACACTCGTCGCCCCATGAAGATTCAGCTGCTTTCCGACCTGCATCTCGAAAGCCAGCCGCAGGTGCGCATCGCGCCCGCGCCCGGCGCCGACCTGCTGGTGCTGGCCGGGGACATCGGCTCCTACCAGAACGGTTCCCTGCTGCAGGACGAGGACTATGGCCTGGGCCGCTTTTCGCCGCGCCGCGGCTGGCCCGTGCCGGTGCTTTATGTGCCGGGCAACCACGAGTACGACGGCGACGACTTCGATGCCGTGCACCAGCGGCTGCGCACTCTGTGCGAGGCGCTGGACATCCAGTGGCTGGACCGCGAGAGCCGCGTGATCGATGGCGTGCGCTTCGTGGGCTGCACGCTGTGGGCCGATTTCGACGCCCTGGTGCCGCCGGGCGCCGGCCCGGCCGAGGCCGAACGCCAGCGCGGCAAGGCCTTCAGGGCCGCCAACTTCTATCTGGAGAAGATGGGCGGCATGCGCCATGGCGAGCCCCTGCTCGCGCCGCAGATGCGCGAAGAAGCGCTGCGCCACCAGGCCTGGCTGCGCGCAGCATTGGCCCAGCCCTTCGACGGCCCCACGGTGGCGGTCACTCACTTCGCACCCACCTTGGCCAGCGCCGACCCGCGCTACGGCCTGGTGCCGGGCACGGCGGGTTTCTGCAATTCGCTGGATTCGCTGCTGCCGCTGGCCGACTTCTGGCTGCACGGCCACCTGCACTGCGCCTTCGACTATGTGAAGGACGGCTGCCGCGTGATCGCCAACCCGCTGGGCTATGCGGACAAGGGCGAGCAGGCCGGCTTCGCGCCGCAGCAGCTCATCGAGGTGCCCAGCCTGCTCAGCGGTACTGCGCCGCCGTGATGAACTGGCCAAAGCTCTCGCACCACACGATCACGGTGTTGTAGGCGTTCAGGTCCGCCGACGCGGGCAGCGGCACGAGGAAGTTGCGGAAGGTCTTCACGTCGCCCACGCGCAGCATGCGGGGCTTGAGCCGCAGAAAGTCGGCTTCGGTCTGCACGAACTCGGGCGAGAGGTAGAGCTTGTAGTCCGGCCCCGGCGCCAGTTCACCCAGCAGGCTGATGTGGCGCGGGCCCACCGACACCGCGCCTTCGCCCCAGTGCAGGGCGTCGCTGTCCTGCAGGTCGCGCCGGAAGCGGCCGCGGAACAGGGCCTCGCCGGCGGTTTCGTCCAACTGCGCCTGCGAAGGCCCAGCAGGCGCGATGAGGATGGGCAGCGCATAGATGCCCAGCGCAAAACCCAGGCCGATGGCCAGGGCGTGGCTCAGCAGCAGCAGAACCAGGCGTTTCATGGGCAGCGCCTCAGCCAGCCGGGTGCGACCGGGGGATCGAGGGGAGGCAGGGCGCAGCGCCCTGCACGCCGGCATCGGCCATGGCTGTCTCCTGGAGGATGGTCTTGGGGCGCAGCATAGGGGCAAAACGGCCGGCCGTTCACCGCCGCAGGCGCCGCCCGGGGGCACGCACAATGGCGGGGGCCGCGCCGTCGCCGGCCCTTTTTCTTTCCGTTCCGCCCCTGCTCTTTCGGATCGCAACCCGTGCTCAACACCCTGTGGCTGGCTTTTTTCCTGATCGCGGCGGCCACCGGCCTGGGCCGCTGGCTGCTGGGCGGCGATGCCGGCGCCTTCGCGGCGATGGTGGACGCGCTGTTCGCGATGGCCAAGCTCTCGGTGGAGCTGATGGTGCTGCTCTTTGGCACCCTGACGCTGTGGCTGGGCTTCTTGCGCATCGCCGAGGCGGCCGGGCTGGTGGGGGCGATGGCGCGGCTGCTGGGGCCGCTGTTCGCGCGGCTGATGCCCGGCGTGCCGCGCGGCCATCCCGCGCTGGGGCTGATCACCTTGAACTTCGCGGCCAACGCGCTGGGGCTGGACAACGCGGCCACCCCCATCGGCCTCAAAGCCATGCGCGAGCTGCAGACGCTGAACCCGCGCCCGCATGAAGCCAGCAACGCGCAGATCCTCTTCCTGGTGCTCAATGCCTCGTCGCTGACCTTGCTGCCGGTGAGCATCTTCATGTACCGCACGCAGCAGGGCGCGCCGGACCCGACGCTGGTCTTCCTGCCCATCCTGCTGGCCACCACGGCCTCCACGCTGGCGGGCCTGCTGGCGGTGGCGGCCGTGCAGCGCCTGCGCCTGTGGGACCCGGTGGTGCTGGCCTGGCTGCTGCCCGGCGCGCTGGCGCTGGGCGCCTTCATGGCGCTGCTGGCCTCGCTCTCGGCGGCGGCACTCACGGCGCTCAGTTCGCTGCTGGGCAGCGTGGTGCTGTTCGGCGTGATCCTGCTCTTCCTGATCGCGGGCGCGCTGCGCCGCGTGCCGGTGTACGACCAGTTCGTCGAAGGGGCCAAGGAAGGCTTCGACGTGGCGAAGAACCTGCTGCCCTACCTGGTGGCCATGCTGTGCGCCATTGGCGTGCTGCGCGCCTCGGGCGCGCTGGACGCGGCGCTCGAAGGCATCCGCTGGCTGGTGGGCCTGACGGGCTGGGACACCCGCTTCGTCGACGCGCTGCCCACTGCGCTGGTCAAGCCCTTTTCGGGCAGCGCCGCGCGCGCCATGCTGATCGAGACCATGCAGAGCCAGGGCGTGGACAGCTTCCCCGCGCTGGTGGCCGCCACCATCCAGGGCAGCACCGAAACCACCTTCTACGTACTGGCCGTGTACTTCGGCGCCGTGGGCATCCAGCGCGCGCGCCATGCGGTGGGCTGCGCGCTGCTGGCCGAGCTGGCCGGCGTGCTTGCGGCCATCGGCGTGTGCTACTGGTTCTTCGGTTGAAACAGGGCCGGTGGCAGGGCCACTGCGGCGCGCGGCCGGCCGCCGCGGCCCGCTCGGTCAGAATGCGCCTTCTCAGCTCACTTTGCCCCGGCCTCCGTGTCCCCTCCCCGCCGCGCCCAGGCGCCCGATTTCTCCGCCCCTGAATTCCGCGCCGCTTTGGGCATGTTCGCCACGGGCGTGACCATCGTGACCGCACGCGCCGCCGACGGCTCGCTGGTGGGCCTGACGGCCAACTCCTTCAATTCCGTCTCGATGAACCCGCCGCTGGTGCTGTGGAGCCTGGCCCGCCGCGCGGGCTCCATGCCGCATTTCAGCGCCGGCTCGCACTACGCCATCAACATCCTCGCGGCCGACCAGAAGGCCCTGGCCGAGCGCTTTGCCGCGCGCGACGTGGACCGCTGGCGCGATGTGGACTACGTGGAAGGCGCAGGCGGCGCGCCGCTGCTGGCCGGCACGGTGGCCAGCTTTGAATGCTTCAACCGCAGCCGCTATGACGAAGGCGACCATGTGATCTTCGTCGGCGAGGTGGAGCGCTGCAGCCACCGCGACGGCACGGCGCCGCTGCTGTTCCACGGCGGGCGCTTCTACACCGAACATCCGCTTTGAGCGCGCCAACCTTTGCCATGACCACCGCGAACCCGCCACCCCTGAATGTGATCGCCGCCCGCGTTGGCGAAACGCTGCGTGCGCGCGGCCAGACCGTGGCGGTGGCCGAATCCTCGGCCGGCGGGCTGGTGTCGGCGGCGCTGCTGGCCATTCCGGGCGCGTCGGCCTTCTTCCTGGGCGGGGCGGTGGTCTATTCGCGCCGCGCGGGCAAGGCGCTGATGGGACTCACGGCCGACGACATGGCAGGCATGCGCGCCGAAACCGAACCCTACGCCCGCATGATGGCCGCCCGCGTGCGCGCCATGCACCGCGCCAGCTGGGGCCTGTGCGAAAGCGGCGCGGCCGGCCCTTCGGGCAGCCCCTATGGCGATGCCGCCGGCCATGTGTGCGTGGCCGTGGCGGGCGCGGATGTGGATGCACTCGCCAGCCGCACGCTGGCCACCGGCATTGCCGAGCGCGCCACCAACATGGACCTGTTCGCGCGCGCGCTGCTGCAGCAGTTCGAAGAAGTCCTGCAGCAGCAGGCGGCCTCTTCAGCCCCCTGATCCGTCAACCCGCCTTGCTGCCATAAGTCGCGTCAAAGCGCGACTGCAGGTAGGCCTGCGTGGTGATGGGCGCATGGCGCGGCGCCTGGCCGGGCGGCACGCAGGAGGGCAGCGCGCTCACCAGCGCATCGGGGTTCGGGTCCAGGAACAGCGCGATGGAATAGCGCTCGCGCGCGGGCCGCAGCACGCGGTGCGGCGTGGACAGGTACACGTCATTGGTCCAGCGCATCAGGCAGTCGCCGATGTTGCACACGAACGCGCCGGGCAGCGGCGGCACGGCGATCCACTCGTCGCGCCCGCGGCCCTGCACCTGCAGGCCCGAGACGCCGTCCGTGGCCAGCAAGGTGACGTTGCCGTAGTCGGTGTGGGCACCCGCGCCGATGCCATCGTCCTCCTGCCCCGCCTGCGCCACCGCGCTCCCGGGGTAGTGCAGCAGGCGCAAAGTGGCCAGCGGGCGGTCGATCTTGTCGTCGAAGAAGTCCTCGGCCAGGCCCAGGTCGAGCGCGAAGGCGCGGTGCAGCCTGCGGGCCGCGGCCAGCGTGGCGTCGAAGTAGGCCTGCACGCGCTCGCGCCAGCCGGGCAGCGCGGGCCAGGCGTTGGGCGGGCGCGTGGCCTCGTCGGTCCAGATCAGGTTGAAGGCCTCCTTCTGGTCGGCGCCGCGGTGCTCGTCCAGCGCCTCCACGCCGGTGCCCACATAGCCGCGGTTGTGGCTCAGGCTGGCATAGGCCAGCGCCTGCTTGTCGGCCAGCGGCTGGGCGAAGAAGGCCTGGCTGGCGGTGAAGGTGCCCTGCACCAGCTCAAGGGGCACGCCATGGCCGGTGATGGCGAAGAAGCCGATGTCGCGGCAGGCGGCGCCGATGCGGGACGCGACGGCGCGCCGGTCGGCAGCCTGGTCGGAAGCAAGTGCCGAGACGTCGATGACGGGGATGGGGGTGCTCATGGGTGTGCGGCGGGTGCGTTCAACGTTGCAGGGCCAGACGGTAGCGGAAGGTGTCGGCGCGGTACACGGCGGTTTCGGCGTGCACCGGCTCGCCGCCTTGGCTGTAGACGATGCGCTGCACCTCCAGCACCGGCGCGCCGGGCTCGATCTTCAGCAGCCTCGCATCGGCCGGCCGCGCGACGCCGGCGCCGATCTCCAGCTCGGCGCGGCCGATCGCCAGGCCGCCTTCATGCTCGAAGACCTCGATCAGGTCGCGGCGCGAGAAGTCCACGCGCCCCAGTTTTTCGCCCAAGGCCGGGCGCAGCCAGGACGTGTTCACCGAGAGCGGCTCGCGCTCCAGGTAGCGCAGCGTCTGCAACTGGTAGACGGGCTCGCCGGTGCGCAGCTGCAACTGCGCGGCCACGGCCGCCGTGGCCTTGACCTGCCGCCACGCCAGGCGCCGGTTGCTCACCGCGCCGGCCTCGCTGCCCAGCGCCTCGTGCAGGCCCTGCAGGCGGTTGAGGCTCTGCGACGCCTTGGAATGGGACACGAACGCCCCTTTTCCGTGCAGCTTGACGATCAGCCCGTCGGCCTGCAGCGCGGCCAGCGCCTGCCGCACGGTGATGCGGCTGACGCCGTGCTCGGCCTGCATCTCGGACTCGGACGGCAGCTTGTCGCCCGGGCGCAGGCGGCCTCCGAGGATGTCGGCGCGCAGCGCGTCGCGCAGGCGCGCATGCAGCGATTGCGGCAGATCAGCCATGGGCGCGCCCGTCCATCGCGCTGGCATGGCGCTTGCATCGCTTGTTATAACTTGTCATAACGAGTAGATTCTCGCACCGCCCGGGTGCTTCCTTCGTTGTCCGTCCCACCGTTCGAGGAAAACTGCCATGCCCCGCTCTTCTCTCCTGCATTCGTCGTCGCGCCGCAGCTTCGCCGCGGCGCTCGGTGCCAGCCTCGCGCTGGGCCTGGGCGCACCGGCCGCCATGGCGCAGCCGTACCCCGGCAAGCCGATCACGCTGATTGTGCCGTTCGCGGCCGGCGGCGGCGTCGATGCCACGGCACGGCTGGTGAACACGAAGCTGGGCGAAGTGCTCAAGCAATCGGTGGTCATCGAGAACGTGGCCGGCGCGGCAGGCACCATCGGCACGCAGAAGGCGGCCCGCGCGAGCGCGGACGGCTACACGCTGCTCTTCGCCGTGGCCAGTCCCCTCAACGTGGCGCCGCTGGTCGCGCCCTCGGCCGTTCGCTACGACACCTTCAAGGACTTCACGCCCATCGCCACCGTCGGCGTCTCGCCCTTCGTGCTGATCGGGCGCAGCGGGCTGCCCGCCGCCGACATGGCCGAGCTGGTCCGACTGGTGAAGAAGGAGCCCGGCAAGCTCAACTTCGGCACCGACGGCGTTGGCACGTCCCTGCATGTCACGGCCGAGCTCATCAAGCAGCGCGCGGGCCTGGACATGGTGCATGTGCCCTACAAGTCCGGGCCGCAGGTGCTGACCGATGTCGCCGGCGGGCAGGTCGACCTGGCCGTGCTGCCCCTGTCGCTGGCGCAGCCTTTCATCAAGGACGGCAAGGTCAAGGCCTTCGGCGTGACCTCGAAGCAGCGCGCGGCCATCGCGCCCCAGGTGCCGGCCTTGGCCGAGACCGCGGCCCTGAAGGACTTCGAGGTCGATTCCTGGCTCGGCATCCTGGCGCCCGCTGGCGTGCCCGCGTCCGTCGTGCAGCAGCTCACGCAGGCCGTCGAGGCGACGATGAAGGACCCCGAGGTGGTGCGCAAGCTCGGCGACATCGCCGTGCGCCCCGTGGTCATGACCGGCAAGGCCTTCGGCGACTATCTGGCGCAGGAGCGCCGCACCACGCAGGACGTGGTGACCAAGGCCAACATCAAGGCCGAGTAAGCCGCCTAGCCCGACGCGCCGATGCCCCTGCTTGCCCACGCCTGGATCCTGCTGCCTGCGGTGCTGCTCGCCGGCGGCCTGATCGGTGCGACCGGCATCGGCGGCGTGCTGCTGGTGCCGGTGCTCACGCGCTTTGGCGAGGTGGCGCCGCCGCAGGCCATCGCCGCGGCCTCGCTGGCCTTTGCGCTGCCGGCGCTGGTGGCGCTGCGGCCCCTGGCGCGCGAGCCCGCGCTGGCCCGCCGCACCGTGCCGCTGCTGGCCGGCGCGCTGGCCGGTGCGGCCGGCGGCGCCCTGCTGGTGCAGGCCTTGCCCGCGCGCGTGCTGCTGGCCGGGGTGACGGCGCTGGTGCTCTTTGCCGGGATGCGCGGCGTCATGGCGCAGGAGCGGCATGCCGAAGCCGCGCCGCTGCTGTCGGCGCCTGTGCTGGCGGGCCTGGGCGTGCTGGTGGGCATCGGTTCGGCGCTCACGGGCACGGGCGGCCCGGTGCTGCTGCTGCCGCTGCTGATGCTGTGCCGCCAGCGCGTGGACTTCGCCGTCATCGCGGCCCAGGCCGTGCAGCTGCCGGTGGCGCTGACCAGCAGCGCCGTGCACGCGGCGGCACACAGGCTCGACTGGGGCCTGGCCGCGGCTTGCGGCGGGCTGCTGCTGATCGGCTCGCTGGCCGGGCAGCGCCTGGCCAGCGGGCTGGACCGGCAGCGGCTGCAGCGCCTCGTCAGCGGCCTGCTGCTGCTCGTGGGCGCCTGGTTCGTCTACCTGCTTTTCACCTAGGGAGGCTCGCATGCTTTCATCCTCCGACCTGAGCGCGACCGACGGCGGCCCCTTGCTGCTGGCGCCCGAGTGGCTGATGCGCCCCGAGGGCGCGCAGCGCGGCTGGGCCGCGGCCGTGCATGGCGGCCGCTTCACGCACGTCGGCCCGCGCGAGGCGGTGCAGGCGGCCCACCCGGGCCGCGCATTCGTCGAGCTGCCGCAGCAGCTGCTGATGCCCGGCCTCATCGACACCCACACGCACCTCACCCAGGCCTTCGGCAAGTCGCTGGCCTTCGGCGAACCGTCCGAGATCTTCAAGCGCATCTGGGTGCCGATGGAGGGCGTGCTGGACACCCACGCGGCCTACCTCTCGGCCAGGCTCGCGGCCTGGGAATCGCTGCGCGGCGGCTTCACCACCGTGGTCGACGCCGGCACGCGCTCCGAAGAAGGTTTGGCCGGCGTGGCGCAGGCCGCGCGCGACACCGGCATCCGCTGCGTGCTGGGCCTGATCTGCAACGATGCCGGCAACACCGACGGCGAAGCCGGGGCGCGCCGCATCCTCGACCGCGCGGCCGGCTTCCTGGCCGCGTTCGAGCACGACCCGCTGGTGCACCCCTCGCTCGCGATCTCCATCCCCGAGGCCGCGAGCGACCGCATGCTGCACGACGTGGCCGCGCTCACGCGCGAGGCCAGCCGGCGCTTCCAGACCCATGTGAACGAGCATCTCGCAGCCGTGGAGCGCTCCCTGGTGGCGCGCGGCCTGCGGCCCATCGAGCTGCTGCACGCGGTGGGCGCGCTCAACGAGAGCGCCCTGCTGGCCCATGCGACGCTGCTCACGCACCGCGAGTTCGGCCTGCTGCGGGACAGCGGCGCCGCCGTCGCCTACAACCCCGTTGCCAGCGCCTGGAAGGGCAACGCCGTGCTCGACGCCGGCATGCTGCAGCTGCTGGGCGTGCCCTTCGGCCTGGGCACCGACGGCACGCGCGCCGACGGCCTGCGCCTGCTGGACGCGGCCGAGACGGCGCAGCGCCTCACGCACGGGCTGGCCAATGGCGATTCCTCCTGCGGCGGCGGCTGGACCTGGCTGGACCATGGCACGCACCGGGGCGCCGAAGCCGCCGGCCTGGGCCGGCTCACCGGCCGCATCGAGCCCGGGTTCGCCGCCGACTTCCTGCTGCTGGACCTGGACGGGCCCGAGTTCCTGCCCAGCTGGGACCTGAGCTGGGAGCTGGTGCGCTTTGGCAACCGCGACCAGATCCAGGCCGTTTTCGTCAACGGCGCGCTGCGGCTGTGGCAAGGCTGGCCGGTGGACTGGGATGCACGCGCCCTGATGCGCGAAGTGGCCGAGGTCGCGCGCCGCGACGTGGCCCGCGCGCCGCTGCAGCGGGTGCACGCCACGGCCGACGCCCACCGGGCGATGTCCACCTGAGCGGCCGCAGCACAGGCGACAGCGGACGATCACCGAATCTGATGGATCGGCTCAGAATCGGCAACTTCCGCAATCCCGGCGCTGGCGGCAAGATCGCCAGTTTTGCCCGCAGGCGCCCCGCCGGGCCATCGCCTTGTCATGACCGACCGCAAGACCCACCTGGACAGCCGCGCTGTCACCCTCCTCGTGGCCTGCTGCGCCTTCTGGGGCCTGCAGCAGATCCTGATCAAGACCACGGTGACCGAGGTGCCGCCGATGTGGCAGGCCACGCTGCGCATGAGCGGTGCCGTGCTGCTGCTGTGGCTGTGGTGCCGGCTGCGCGGCGTGCCGCTGTTCGAGCGCGACGGCTCGCTGCCCGGCGGGCTGGCCGCGGGCCTGCTGTTCGCGGGGGAGTTCGTGTGCATCTACATCGGGCTGCAGCACACCAGCGCCTCCAGGCTCACGGTGTTCCTCTACACCTCGCCCTTCGTGGTGGCGCTGCTGCTGCCGCGCTTCGTGCCCGTGGAACGGCTGCGCGGCCTGCAGTGGGTGGGGCTGGCGATCGCCTTCGCGGCGGTGTTCGTGGCCTTCAGCGAAAGCTTCGGCCACAGCAGCCCGGGGCAGCTGTATGGCGATGCGCTGGCGCTGGCCGCGGGCGTGCTGTGGGGGCTGACCACCCTGGTGATCCGCGCCACGCGGCTGGCCACGGTGAGCGCCGAGAAGACGCTGTTCTACCAACTGGCCGTGACGGCCGCGGTGGTGCCGCTGCTGTCGCTGGTGCGCGGTGAGCCCTGGAGCTTTTCATACTCGGCCTATGCCTGGCTGTCCATCGCGCTGCAGACGGTGATCGGCGCTTTTGCGAGCTACCTGGCCTGGATGTGGATGCTGCGCCACTACCCGGCCACGCGCATCTCCTCCTTCACCTTCCTCACGCCGCTGTTCGCGCTGGTCTTCGGCGTGCTGCTGCTCAAGGAGCCGCTCACGCCGCAGCTGCTGATGGCACTGGGCGGCGTGGCGCTGGGCATCGTGCTGGTGAACCGGCAGCCCAGGTAGTCGCTCAGGCCACGGCGGCTTCGGGCCGGCGCACGGCGCGCACCTTGCCGCTGAGGCCACCGCCGCAGTAGAAGAGCTCGGCCCCGTCCGATTCGAGCCCGCTCACGCCCATGCCGGCCGGCAGCGCCAGGCGCTGCAGCACTTCGGCGCTTTGGGGGTCGATGCGGCGCAGCTCGCTTTCATCGGCCTCCCAGGTGCCATGCCAGAGCTGGCCATCGACCCAGGTGACGCCGGTGACGAAGCGGTTCGATTCCAGCGTGCGCAGCACGGCGCCGGTCTGCGGGTCGACCTGGTGGATCTTGCGCTCGCGGTACTGGCCCACCCACAGGCTGCCCTCGGCCCAGGCCAGGCCCGAATCCTCGCCGCCGCCGGGTGCGGGAATGGCGCGCTGCACCTCGCCGGTGGCCGGGTCGATGCGGTGGATGCGCGCACCGGCGATCTGCCACAGGTGCGTGCCGTCGAAGGCCGTGCCTGCGTCCCCGGCCTGCGCGAGTTCGCCCGCGCTCTCGCCGCTGGCAGGGTCGAAGGCCAGGATGCGCGCGCCGACGGCGGCCCACACGCGCCGGCCGTCGTGCGTGACGCCGTGGATGGCCTCGGCGCCCGCGAAGGGGCCGTATTCGCGCAGAACCTGCGCGGGCTGGGCTTCGGGCAGGCGCATGGCCTTGGGCGCGCCGGCCAGCGGCGAGCTGCTGGCGCAGGCGGCGGAGGTCGAGGCGGAAACCGGCGTGGAAGCGGAAGAAGAAGACGAGGACGACATGGTGAAACTCCTTTGGCTGAAGGTCATGGCGAGAGGCCATGGCTGCACTCTAGGCAATGGGCGGCGCGCCGGGGAGTAACAAAAGGGTCGTGAATCCGGTCAGCGGCGGAGCCACCCAGCGCCGCGCCCGCGCCAGGCCCACGGCGCGCACGCGGCCTTCGGCGTGCAGCTCGGCCAGCGCGCGCTGCACCTGGCGCTGGCTCTCGCCCAGGGCCTGGGCCAGGGCGGAAGTGGACCAGGCCGCGCCGTCGGCCAGCAGCGCCAGCAGCGCGCCCGAATCGCCATCGAGCGGCGGCAGCAGCAGCCGCACGGTATCGGCCTGGCCAGGGGGCGCGTGCAGGGCCTGCAGCGCATAGCCGCGGTCGGTGGCCCTCACCTGCGCCAGCGGCGCCACCAGGCGGCGCAGCCGGCCCATCTCCACCCGCAGGCGCGCGCGGTGCGTCTCGTCGCTCTCGCGCTGCCGGAAGACTTCGGCGATCAGCGCCTCGCGCGGCACGTCGTGCGGCCAGGCGCGCGCCAGCGCACGCAGCAGCGCGAAGAGCACGGGCCGGCGCGACAGGTCCAGCGCCCGGCCCCGGGCGCAGAGCCGGTGGCGGCAGGCATCGACCACCAGCGCGGGGCCGGCCAGCAGCGCCGCCACCTCGTCCAGGCGCAGCGGCGATTCGCCATCCGGCCCCAGGCAGCGCGCCGCCGGGCGCTGCAGCAGCGCCTGCGCATCCAGCACCTCGGCCAGCAGTGCGGGCACCTGCGCCTTTTGCGCGGCGCGCAGCGCGCGTGCCAGTGCGGCGGCGGCCTCTTCAACGTTCAAGGCGCGCAGCGCGAGTTCGGCCGCCGTCAGCTCGGCCAGGGCACCCAGCACCGGCGGCAGGGCCTGGCCGTTCAGCCGCGCCAGCGCGGCCTGCGCCTCGTCGAGCCGGCCCAGCAGCAGCAGGTGCCGCGCCTCGATGGCATGGGCATGCCAGGCGTTGGCCATGTCGCCCCTGGCCTGCAGCGTCTGGGCCGCGCGGGCCAGGGCCGGCGGCGCGGCCTGCAGGTCGCGCAGCGCCAGCGCCACCTCGGCCTGCGCCACCACGCAGCGCGCGCGGGCCACGGCCTCGTGCGCGCCAAAGCCGCGCTCGGCCCGGCGCAGCAGCATGCGGGCGCGCGCGTGTTCGCCCAGCTGCGCCAGCGCGATGCCGCGCAGCGCCAGCGCAGGCGGGTCGCCGCGCAAGGCCACCTGCTTCAGCGCCTCCAGCGCATCGCCCTGCGCCAGTGCGCGCGCGGCGGCATTGATGAGGGAATCCATGGCGCAAGACTACCCCGCTGCGATGCGATTGCCGAAATGGCGTTCACGGGCCCTGGTCCAGAATGCCGGGTCGCCCTGTCCTGCCCTCTGCTGCCCGCCATGCAATTCCAGCCCATCCTTGACGAGATCGCCTTCCAGATCCAGCGCGAGCTGGCGCAGCAGGGCCCGCGCGGCCAGGTGGCCCGGTACATCCCGGCACTGGCGCGCGTGGACGCGGCGCAGTTCGGCATCGCGCTGCGCACCTGCGACGGGCAGGAAGCGGTGGCCGGCGACGGCCAGACGCCCTTCTCGATCCAGAGCATCTCCAAGGTGTTCACGCTCACGCTGGCCATGCGCCACATGAGCGAGCAGGCGCTGTGGGCGCGCATCGGCCGCGAGCCCTCGGGCAACCCGTTCAATTCCCTGGTGCAGCTCGAGTTCGAGCAGGGCACGCCGCGCAACCCCTTCATCAATGCCGGCGCCATCGCGGTGGCCGACCGCATCGTGGCGCTGTACGGCGCAGGCGCGCAGCGCGAACTGTGCGGCTTCATGAGCCACCTGGCCGGCGAGCCCATCGCCTACGACGAGGAAGTGGCCGCCTCGGAGGCGGCCACGGGCTACCGCAACCATGCGCTGGCCAATTTCATGAAGAGCTTCGGCCGCATCGACCATGGCGTGCAGGAAGTGCTGGACCTCTACTTCCACCAGTGCGCGCTGCGCATGAGCTGCCTGCAGCTGGCACGCGCGGCGGGCTATCTGTGCCGCGACGGCGCGCATCCGCTGCAGGCCGACGCACCGGTGGTGAGCGAGCGCCAGGCCCGCCGCATCAACGCGCTGATGCTGACCTGCGGCACCTACGACGCGGCGGGCGAGTTCGCCTTCCGCATCGGCCTGCCCTGCAAGAGCGGCGTGGGCGGCGGCATCGTCGCCGTGGTGCCGGACCGGCTCACGCTGGCCGTGTGGTCGCCCGCGCTGGACGAGACCGGCAACTCGCTGCTGGGCATGAAGGCGCTGGAGCTGTTCACCACGCGCACCGGGCTTTCGGTGTTTTAGGGCGCCTTTCGCACCAGCTGTCCTTCCATGCCCTGCCCGGGCGACCAGCTCAGCAGCGTTTCGGCCACGCGCGCGGCCGGCCCTTCGCGCGGCTCGCTGGCGCGCAGGCCCACCACCAGGTGCCGCACCAGCCGCGGCGTGAGCGGCAGCACGCGCACACGCTCGCTGGCATAGGCCGAGGCGTCGTCCATCAGCGGCAGCAGCGCCGCGCCATAGCCGGCCTGCACCAGGCCGCGCATGGCCGTGTCGTAGTTGTGCTCGATGCGTGCGCGCGGCGCGAAACCCGCCTTGGCGAACCACTCCATGGTCAGGGTCTGCATGCGGCTGCCGGGCTCGTTCATGATCAATGGCCGCTGCGCCAGCCAGGCCGGCGTGGCGCGCCTGACCACGGGCCAGTGCGCCGGCACCAGCGCGCGCATCTCGTGCCGCAGCCAGGGCGTGAAACGCAGCCCCGGCACCGCCGGCTGGGGCAGCGAGACCACGGCCACGTCCACCGTGCCGGCCTGCAGCCCCGCCACCGAGCCGTCGGAGCCCACGAAACTGGGCGAGATCTCGATGCCCGGGTAGCGCTGGGTCAGAAGCTCGAAGACGGGCGGCAGCAGATCGACCACCACGCTGGTGGTGCTCACACCCAGGCGCACGCGCCCCTCCAGGCCCGCATGGCGGCGCTGCGTGGCCTCGATGGCCTCGTCCACATCGCGCAGCAGGCGACGGCCGCGCTCGACCAGCTCGGCGCCGGCCGGCGTGGGCTGCACCCGCCGCGCGGCGCGCACCAGCAGCGGCACGTCCAGGCGGGATTCCAGCTCGCTCACATGCAGGCTCACCGTGGGCTGGGCCAAGTGCAGCGCCTGCGCGGCGGCCGAGAAGCTGCCCAGATCGGCAATGGCAATGAGGGTGCGAAGCTGGTCGAGGTTGAGGTGGCGCATCAGGCATCCTGATGAGAAGGCTCAGGATTCTCAACTTCTCCGATACGGTTGCGCAAGCCATGATCGCGGCACTTCCACTGCAGCCACGCGCTTCATCACCTCTTCACCGACCCGGAGCCCCCCATGACCGCCGCCCTGTTGCACCACCTCGCCCCCGCCGCCCTGCCCCTGCAGCGCCTGCGCCACTGGTGGCAGCGCAGCACCCTGGCCCGCCAGCGCCGCGCCGAGCTGCGCGCCTTGCAGGCGCTGGGACAGCATGAGCTCAACGACCTGGGTGTGGGGCACAGCGAGTTGCCGGGGCTGGGGCGCAGGGGCTGAGGCCTGCGCCGCCTTGCACCAAAGCGGAACGCGCCTGCCCACGCACCCCTGATCTGACGCGGCCTCCCCAGATGCAGCGCTGCATTTCGGTGCGCCGGCCCCGGCGCGCCGGGGCCGGCTGGAGGCGCTGAACCCGGCCGCCTACGCGCCGCCCCGCCGCCGCGCTGCGGCCGCCGGCCTCCTTGTTTCCAATGACCGCGCGACCGGGGTCGCGGGCTGGAGCGGACGCGTGCCCGCGTGCCCGCGTGCTCGAGCGCGCGCCGCGCAGCGCTGGCACGTCACTTGCATCTCATCTTGGATACAAGAAAGGATGCTTGATCATGGTGCACGCACTGTCCGCGGTGGCCCAGCCCCGTCCGGAACTGGACGGCCTGCCGGCCGCCGCCTGGATCACCCGCCTGGACGCGCCCCTGCCACCGCTGGCCGCTGCCCCTGGCGCCCCTGGCGATGCACTGGCCGGCCTGCGCTTTGCGGTGAAGGACAACATCGACGTGGGCGGGCTGCCCACCACCGCAGGCTGCCCGGCCTTCGCCTACGTGGCGCCCGAGGACGCCACCGTGGTGCAGCGCCTGCGCGCCGCGGGCGCCGCGCTGCAGGGCAAGACCAACCTCGACCAGTTCGCCTGCGGGCTCAATGGCACGCGCTCGCCTTATGGCGCGGTGCCCAACAGCTTTGATGCAAAACTGGTTTCGGGCGGCTCCAGCTCGGGCTCGGCCTATGTGGTGGCCACGGGCGAGGTGGACTTCGCGCTGGGCACCGACACCGCGGGCTCGGGCCGCGTGCCGGCGGGGCTGAACAACATCGTGGGCATCAAGCCGTCGCGCGGCCTGATCAGCGCGCGCGGGCTGGTGCCTGCGGCGCAGAGCGTGGACTGCGTCTCGATCTTTGCGCGCACGGTGGCGCTGGCCGCACGCGTGCTGCACGAGGCCATGGGCCCGGACCCGGCCGATCCCTACTCGCGCAGCCTGGCGATGGCGCCCGCGCACTGGCCCGCCCGCTTCCGCTTCGGCGTGCCTTCGCTGCGCGAGTTCTTCGGCGACGCGCAGGCGCAAGCGGCCTGGGACGAGGCCATCGCACGGCTGCAGGGCCTGGGCGGCACGCCGGTGCAGATCGACTACGCGCCGCTGGCCGAGGCGGCGGCCCTGCTGTATGAGAGCGCGCTGGTGGCCGAGCGCCATGCGGCCGTGGGAGCCTTCTTCGACGCGCACGAAGCGCAGGTGATGGAGCCGGTGCGCGGCATCCTGGCGCAGGGCCGCCGGCACAGCGCCAGCGAGCATGCACAGGCGCTCACCCGGCTGCGCATGCTGGGCCAGCGCGCGGCTGCGATGTGGGCGCAGATCGACGTGCTGGCCGTGCCCACCGCGCCCACCCACTGCAGCATCGCCGACATGCGCGCCGACCCGGTGGGGCGCAACAGCCGCATGGGCGTGTACACCAACTTCGTGAACCTGCTGGACTATGCGGCCATCGCCGTGCCCAGCAGCCTGCGGCCCGACGGGCTGCCCTTCGGCATCACCTTCGTGGGCCAGGCCGGCAGCGATTTCGCGCTCGCCGCGCTGGGCCAGCGCTACCACCACGCCAGCGGCCTGCCACTGGGTGCCACGGGCCAGCCGCTGCCAGCCACCGAGGCGCTGCCACAACCCCCTGCCGATGGCGACTGCGTGCAGGTGGCCGTGGTGGGCGCGCACCTGTCGGGCATGCCGCTCAACAGCCAGTTGCTTGAGCGGGGCGGGCGCCTGCTGCGCAGCACCCGCACGACGGCCGACTACCGCCTGCATGCGCTGCCGGGCACCACGCCGCCCAAGCCGGGGCTGGTTCGCGTGGCCGCGGGCGAGGGCGCTGCCATCGAGGTGGAGGTGTGGTCGCTGCCCGTGGGCCGCTATGGCTCCTTCGTCGCGCTGATCCCGGCGCCGCTTGGCATCGGCACGCTGAGCCTGGCCGACGGCTCGGCCGTGCAGGGCTTCCTGTGCGAAGCCTCGGCGCTGGCCGGTGCGCAGGACATCAGCCATCACGGCGGCTGGCGGGCCTACATGGCGCAGCGCACGGCCTGAGCGCCGCACCCGTCGATCAATCCCTCCACCAGGATCCCCATGACCCAAGAAATCAACCTGCCCGATGTGCTGGCCGAGCTGACCGAGGTGTTCGCGCAGTACGAAGAGGCGCTCGTGAACAACAAGGTCGAAGTGCTGGACGCGCTGTTCTGGAACAGCCCGCACACGCTGCGCTATGGCGTGGCCGAAGTGCAGTACGGCCATGCGGCCATCCAGGCCTATCGCGCCGCCCAGCCTGCACAGGGCCAGCCCCGCACGCTCACGCGCACGGTGATCACCACCTATGGGCGCGAGTACGGCACTGCGAACGTGGAGTTCCAGCGCGAGGGCGAAAGCCGCATCGGCCGCCAGAGCCAGACCTGGCTGCGCCTGCCCGAGGGCTGGCGCGTGGTGGCGGCGCACGTGAGCCTGATGGGCTGAGCCCCCAGGCACGCAATTTGCGTCCCTTCTTGTATCCAAGTTAGGTCCGGTGCTTTGTGCACCGATCTGAATCGAGCCCCCATCCAACCCCTGTCTTCCCGGAGAACGCCATGTCCATGACCCCGCTGACCCGTCGCGCATCGCTGAAATCCATTGCCGCACTGGGCGCCGCAGGCACCCTGGGCGGCCTGCACGGCCTGGCCGGCGCCCAGGCCAAGGGGCTGACCGTGGGCGTGATCTACGTCGGCCCGCGCGACGACTACGGCTACAACCAGGCCCACGCGCTGGCCGCCGCCGAGCTCAAGAAGGTGGCAGGGGTCAAGGTGGTCGAGGAAGAGAACGTGCCCGAGACCACGGCCGTGCAAAAGAGCATGACCGGCATGGTCATGCAGGACGGCGCGAAGCTGCTGTTTCCGACCTCCTTCGGCTACTTCGACCCGCACGTGCTGGCGCAGGCCGCCAAGTACCCCGAGGTGCGCTTCTCGCACTGCGGCGGCCTGTGGACCGAAGGCAAGCACCCGAAGAACGCGGGCAGCTTCTTCGGCTACATCGAGGAAGCGCAGTTCCTCAACGGCGTGGTGGCCGGCCACATGAGCAAGAGCGGCAAGATCGCCTTCGTCGCGGCCAAGCCCATTCCGCAGGTGCTGCGCAACATCAATGCCTTCACGCTGGGCGCGCGCTCGGTCAAGCCCGGCATCACCTGCAGCGTGATCTTCACGGGCGACTGGTCGATGGCCGTGAAGGAGGCCGAGGCCACCAACAGCCTGGCCGACCAGGGCTGCGACGTGTTCACCATGCATGTGGACGGCCCCAAGGTGGTGGTCGAGACGGCCGCCAAGCGCGGCAAGATGGTGTGCGGCTACCACGCCAGCCAGGCCAGGCTGGCGCCGCAGGCCTACCTGACGGGCGCCGAATGGAACTGGATCACCGCGTACCTGCAGGTGCTGGAGGCCGCGCGCACGGGCAAGCCGCATCCGAACTTCCTGCGTGGCGGCATGAAGGAAGGCTTCGTGAAGATGTCGGCCTACGGCCCGGCCGTGACCGACGCGGCGAAGAAGCAGGCCGACGAGGTCAAGGCGAAGATGCTGGCCGGCCAGTTCGACATCTTCAAGGGCCCGCTCAAGGACAACAAGGGCAAGCAGATCCTCGCCGCGGGCCAGGTGCACAAGCAGACCGATCTGGCGCTGGAGCAGATGAACTACCTGGTCGAAGGCGTCCAGGGTTCGTTCTGAGCCCGAAGGGCCCGACGCCATGATGAATTCGCTGGCCAGGGACATCGGGCTGCCGCTGGCCGCCATCGCGGCGGCCCTGCTGCTGTTCGGCATCTTCGTGTCCTTCGCCGGCGTCGATCCGGTCGAAGTCTGGGTGCTGCTCTTCAAGGGCGCCTTCGGCGACTGGTTCAGCTGGCAGAACACGCTGCAGCGCGCGGCGCCGCTGATGCTCACGGCCCTGTGCGTGGCCATTCCGGCACGCGCGGGGCTGATCATCATCGGCGGCGAAGGCGCGCTGGTGCTGGGCGGGCTGGGCGCCGCGGCGCTGCCTTACCTGCTGCCGCTGCCGGGCCATGGCTGGGGCACGCTGCTGGCCTGCGCGGCCGGCGCGCTGGTGGGCGCGGCCTGGATCATGCTGGCCGGTGCGCTGCGCCAGTACCGCGGCATCAACGAGACCATCAGCAGCCTGCTGCTGGCCTATGTGGCCATCGGCGTTTTCAAGCACCTGGTGGAAGGGCCGCTGCGCGACCCGGCCAGCCTCAACAAGCCGTCCACCCTGCCGCTGCCCGAGGGCGCGCTGCTGACCGGGCTGTGGGGCTCCGACGTGCATGCGGGCCTCTTGATCGGCGTGGGGGTGTGCCTGGCTTTCTGGGTCTGGCTGCGCAGCACGGCTTCGGGCTTTTCAGTGCGCGTGGTGGGCGGCAACCCGCGCACGGCGCAGCTGGTGGGCCTGCCCGCATCCAGGCTGATCCTGCTGGCCTGCGGCCTGGGCGGCGCCTGCGCGGGCCTGGCCGGGGCGGTGGAGGTGGCGGCGGTGCACACCAATGCCAACGCCTCGCTGATCGCGGGCTACGGCTATGCGGGCATCCTCGTGGCCTTCATGGCGCGGCACAACCCGCTGGCCATCATCCCGGTGGCGATCGTGTTCGGCGGCTTTGCGGCCGCGGGCAGCCTGCTGCAGCGGCGCGTGGGTTTGCCCGATGCCTCGGTGCTGGTGCTTCAGGGCATCGCCTTCGTGCTGATCCTGGCCAGCGAGGCACTGCGCGGCACGCAGGGCAAGGTGGTGCTGGCCAGGCTCTTTGCGCGGCCCTTTGAAGACCTGGCGCCGCAGCCTGCTCAGGCCGCGCGCGCACTCCACGGAGGCCAGGCATGACGGCCGATCAATGGATTGCGCTGGCGGCGGCGATCGTCGGCGGTGCGCTGCGCGTGGGCGTGCCCTTTCTGTTCGTGAGCCTGGGCGAATGCCTGACCGAAAAGGCCGGCCGCATCAACCTGGGGCTGGAAGGCGTGCTGGTGCTCTCGGCCATGGCCGCCTTCGGTGGCGCCTACTGGAGCGGCTCGCCGTGGATCGGCGTGCTGGTGGGCGCCGCCGTGGGCGCACTGCTGGCGCTGCTGCACGGGCTTTTGTGCTCGCTCACGGGCGTCAACGACGTGGCCACCGGCATCGCCCTGATGCTGCTGGGCATGGGCCTGGCCTTCTACCTGGGCAAGCCGCTGATCCAGCCGCAGGCGCCGCAGTTGCCCGCGATCCCGCTGGGCGGCTGGAGCGACTCGACGGTGGTGCAAGCCGCGTTGCAGATCAATGCGCTGCTGCCGCTGGGCATCGTGCTCGCCGCGCTCATGGCCTGGGCCTTTGGCCGCACGCGCGCGGGCCTGCTGATCCGGCTGGCCGGCGATTCGGCCAACGCCACGCGCGCGCTGGGCTATTCGGTGGGCGGCATCCGCATCGCGGCCACGGCCGGCGGCGGTTTCATCGCGGGGCTGGGCGGCGCATCGCTCACGCTCTTCTACCCGGGCAGCTGGAACGAAGGCATCTCCAGCGGCCAGGGCCTGATTGCCGTGGCGCTGGTGATCTTCGCGCGCTGGAGCCCGCTGCGCTGCGTGGGCACGGCGCTGCTGTTCGGCGGGGCCGGCGCCATCGGCCCGGCCATGCAGTCCATCGGCGTCTCCTGGGGCTACCACCTGTTCAACACGGTGCCCTACGTGCTGACGCTTCTGATCCTGGTGCTGACCTGCAGGCCCGGCGCGGTGGCCGCGGGCAGCCCGGGTGAGCTCTCTTCCACACGATAGATGAAGGGGAACGCCGAGATGAGTGGTCTGGGTGGATTGAACAAATCGAAGGCCGGCGTGGTGCTGGGCCTGGTGCAGCTGCAGCTGCCGGTCGTCGAGACGCCCGAGCAGCTGGCGGCGCAGACGCAGCGCATCTGCGCGCTGGTGGGCAAGGCGCGCCGCAACATGGCGAACATGGACCTGGTGGTGTTCCCCGAGTACGCGCTGCATGGCCTGTCGATGGACACCAACCCCGCGATCATGTGCTCGCTGGACGGCCCCGAGGTGGCGGCCTTCAAGGCGGCCTGCATCGAGCACCGCATCTGGGGCTGCTTCTCGATCATGGAAGCCAACCCCAAAGGCAACCCCTACAACAGCGGCCTGATCATCGACGACACCGGCGAGATACGCCTGTACTACCGCAAGCTGCACCCCTGGGTGCCCGTGGAGCCCTGGGAGCCCGGCAACGTGGGCGTGCCGGTGTGCGAAGGCCCGAACGGCGTGAAGCTTGCGCTGATCATCTGCCACGACGGCATGTTCCCCGAGATGGCGCGCGAGGCCGCCTACCGGGGCGCCGAAGTGATCCTGCGCACGGCCGGCTACACGGCGCCGATCCGCCATGCCTGGCGCATCACGAACCAGAGCAACGCCTTCCAGAACCTGGCCTACACCGCCAGCGTCTGCATGTGCGGCAGCGACGGCACTTTCGATTCGATGGGCCAGGGCATGTTCTGCAGCTTCGACGGCACGGTGATGGTCGAAGGCGGTGGGCGGCCTGACGAGATCATCACGGCCGAGCTGCGGCCCGACCTGGTGCGCGAGGCGCGCGCGGGCTGGGGCGTGGAGAACAACCCTTACCAGCTCTGGCACCGCGGCTACGTGGCCGTGCAGGGCGGCGCCCAGGACTGCCCCTACACCTTCATGCAGGACATGGTGGCCGGCCGCTACCGCCTGCCCTGGGCCGACAGCGTGCAGGTGACCGACGGCAGCAGCTGCGGCTTTGCCGCGCCCACGCGCCGCTTTGGCGGCAGCGAGCCGAATCCCCTGAACCCCCAGAACCCCCTGACCCCGCCCCAGGAGCCATGAGATGAACGCGCGCACGGTGCAAGCCAACCCCTACGCCTGGCCTTTCGATGCCAGCCTGCGCCCCGACAACACGGCGCTGATCGTCATCGACATGCAGACCGACTTCTGCGGCAAGGGCGGCTATGTGGACGTGATGGGCTACGACCTGTCGCTGACCCAGGCGCCCATCGCGCCGATCAAGGCGCTGCTGGCCGTGATGCGGCCACTGGGCTACACCATCATCCACACCCGCGAGGGCCACCGCCCCGACCTGTCGGACCTGCCGGCCAACAAGCGCTGGCGCTCGCGGCAGATCGGCCAGGGCGGCCTGGGCATCGGCGATGCCGGGCCCTGCGGCCGCATCCTGGTGCGCGGCGAGCCGGGCTGGGAAATCATCCCCGAGCTCGCGCCGCTGCCCGGCGAAGTGGTGATCGACAAGCCCGGCAAGGGCTCCTTCTACGCGACCGACCTGGAGCTGGTGCTGCGCTCGCGCGGCATCGCCAACCTGGTCCTGGCCGGCATCACCACCGACGTGTGCGTGCACACCACGATGCGCGACGCCAACGACCGCGGCTTCGAATGCCTGCTGCTGTCGGACTGCACGGCCGCCACCGACCCCGCGAACCACCAGGCGGCGCTGAACATGGTGACGATGCAGGGCGGGGTGTTTGGTGCGCATGCGCCGTCCAGTGCATTGATTGAAGCACTGCAGCCATGACCCCCACGCTCATCGCTTCGCGTATCGCTGCCCCCCGAGGGGGCGCTGCAATGCCTTCGGGCGGCCGGGCGGCATTGCCATGATTGCTCCGCTCAAAAGCCCGGCCTCTGCGACTGGCGCGCTCGCGCTCGAAACCTACCGGCTCACCAAGCGCTTTGGCGCCTTCACGGCCATGGACCAGGTGAGCCTGCGCGTGCAGCCAGGCAGCGTGCATGCGCTGCTGGGCGAGAACGGCGCGGGCAAGAGCACGCTGGTCAAGTGCGTGGCGGGCTTCCAGCGGGCCGAGGAGGGCGCCATCCTGATCGACGGGCGCGAACGCGAGGTGGCCAACCCCATCGTCGCGCGCGCCATGGGCATCGGCATGGTCTACCAGCACTTCACGCTGGCGCCCGGCATGACGGTGGCCGAGAACCTGCTGCTGGCCGGCGGCCACACGCCGGCCGTGATCGACTGGAAGGCCAAGCGCACCGAGCTCGAAGCCTTTCTGGCCACCACGCCCTTCAGCCTGGACCTGGACGCGCGCCCGGCCGAGCTGGCCGCGGGCGAGAAGCAGAAGCTCGAACTGCTCAAGCAGCTGTACCTCAGGCCGCGCCTGTTGATCCTGGACGAGCCCACTTCGGTGCTCACGCCGCAGGAGGCCGACGAGGTGCTGGGCCATGTGCGCGCCTTCGCGCGCAGCGGCCAGTGCACGGTGCTCATCATCACGCACAAGTTCCGCGAGGTGATGGCTTATGCCGATGCCGTGACGGTGCTGCGCCGCGGAAAGGCCGTGCACCACTGCGCGGTGGGCGACACCACCCCCGCGAAGCTGGCCGCGGCCATGATGGGCACGGCCGCCACGCCCGCCGAGGCGCCGCAGCCTGCCCCGGCGCAGGCCGCCACCGCCGCGCGTGCGCCGGTCGCGGCCGACGCGCCGGTGACCCTGCAGCTGCAGGGCCTGTCGGCCATGGGCGACCGCGGCACGCTGGCCGTGCACGGCATCGACCTCGCCGTGCGGCGCGGCGAGATCCTGGGCGTGGCCGGGGTCTCGGGCAACGGCCAGCGCGAACTCGTCGAGGCCCTGGTCGGCCAGCGCCCGCGCCATGCCGGCAGCGTGCGCGTGATGGGCCAACCCTACCGCGCACGCCGCAGCGAGAACACGCGCCTGAAACTGCGCAGCCTGCCCGAAGAGCCGCTGCGCAACGCCTGCGTGGGCGAGCTGTCGGTGGCCGAGAACATGGCGCTGCGCGACTACGACGCGCCGCCGCTGTCGGCCGCGGGCTGGCTGCGCTTTGGCCAATGGAAGCGCCGCGCCCGCGCCTGGATCCAGGAGTACGGCGTCAAGACCCAGGGCGAGGCAGCGCCCATCAAGAGCCTGTCTGGCGGCAACGTGCAGCGCGCCGTGCTGGCCCGCGAACTGGCGGGCGACATCAACGTGCTGATCGCCGCCAACCCGGTCTTCGGCCTGGACTTCGCGGCCGTGCGCGAGATCCACGAGCGCATCGTTCAGGTGGCGGACAGGGGCGGCGCCGTGCTGCTGGTCAGCGAAGACCTGGACGAGCTGCTCGAGCTGTCGGACCGCATCGTGGTCATGAGCGAGGGCCGCATCGTCCATGAAACCCCCGCGGCCGGCGCGCAGCGCCAGGTGCTGGGCGCGCACATGGGCGGAGGCCACTGATGGACGGCGACACCCCCGTCACGCGCACCGTGCATGCGCAGCCCTTCGACTTCCGCTTCGAGCTGGCCAGCAGCGCGCTGGTCATCATCGACATGCAGCGCGACTTCATCGACCCCGGTGGCTTTGGCGCCAGCCTGGGCAACGACGTCAGCCTGCTCGAAGCCATCGTGCCGGCCTGCCAGCGCACCCTGCAGGCCTGGCGCGCGGCCGGCGGCCTGGTGCTGCACACGCGCGAGGCGCACCGGCCCGACCTGAGCGACTGCCCGCCCGCCAAGCGCCTGCGCGGCAACCCCCGCCTGCGCATCGGCGACGCAGGGCCGATGGGCCGCGTGCTCATCAGCGGCCAGCCGGGCGTGGAGATCATTGCAGCCCTTGCGCCGCTGCCCGGCGAGACCGTGGTCGACAAGCCCGGCAAGGGCATGTTCCACGCCACGCCCGTGCAGGAATGGCTGCAGCGTGCGGGCATCCGCTCGCTGCTGTTCATGGGCGTGACGACCGAGGTCTGCGTGCAGACCAGCATGCGCGAGGCCAACGACCGAGGCTATGAATGCCTGGTGCTGGAGGACTGCACCGAAAGCTATTTCCCCGCCTTCAAGGCGCAGGCGCTGGCCATGATTCGGGCCCAAGGCGGCATCGTGGGCTGGACGGCGCACAGCGATGCGCTGCTGGCCGCATTGGGCGCCGATGTGCCGGATACCATCTGACCGTGACTCCGCTCCCGCGCCCTTCCAGCCCCGCCGCCACCGCCGACACGACCGCCTTCCGCTCGCGCGCCGACGAGGTGTACGCGCAGCTCAAGCGCGACGTGGCGCAGTTCAAGCTGGTGCCCGGCGACCGCTTCACCGAGAACGAGATCAGCGAGCGCCTGGGCGTGTCGCGCACGCCGGTGCGCCAGGCGCTGACCAGGCTGCAGCAGGAAGGTTTTGTCGAAGTGCTGTTTCGCAGCGGCTGGCGCGTGCTGCCCTTCGACTTCGACAAGTTCGAGCAGCTCTATGACCTGCGCATGGTGCTGGAAACCACCGCCGTGCGGCGCCTGTGCGAAAGCGACCGGCGCATCGACCGGGCGCTGCTGGAATCGCTGATGGACATCTGGCTGGTACCCGCGGCGCAGCGCAGCACCGACGGCGTTCAGGTGGCGCGCTGGGACGAGGCCTTCCACTGCACGCTGGTGGAGGCGGCCGGCAATGCCGAGATGGCGCGCGTGCATCGCGACGTGACCGAGCGCATCCGCATCATCCGGCGGCTGGACTTCACCCAGCCGTCACGGATCGCCGCCACCTACGAGGAGCATGCCAAGATCCTGCGTGCGATCCGCGCCAACCGCGGCGACCAGGCCGCCCTCCTGCTGCGCGCCCACATCGACACCAGCCAAGCCGAGGTGCGCAAGATCACTTTGCACCAGGTGCATCTGGCACGGCAGGGTGGCTGAGCGACCCGGATCCCGGCGAAGGCCAGGCTAGCGTGTGTCGCCATCGGGCGGTTCGCGCCCTGGCATGCCGGCCTCGAAGGAGGCTCCCAACGCAAGCAGGCCGTGCGCGAAAGCCTCCCGGATGCGCGTCGCCACCTGTCGCACAAGCCCCATGAGGCCGGAGAACGCATTCATCGGGGCTCCTTCTGTCCGAGGGTGCAGTGAAAGGCTGCGGCCGGACTGCCGTTCAGAGTTTCAAGCCCGGCATCGCCACCGCCTTGATCAACCGCGACTCCTGCGCCGTGATCAGGTGTTCGGACGCCTGGAAGTAGGCGGCGAAGTCCGGATGCGTGTCCCGCGCCAGGCAGCGCCGCTCGTAGTCGGCCAGATCGTCATAGCCCCACAGGTGGACGAACTGGTTCAGCGGACCCACGTGGCTCACGTAAAAGCCCAGCGGCGTTCCCAGCGTCTGCATCAGGATCGGCATGGCCAGCCGGTTGAACACATCCAGGAACTCCGGCATCTTGCGCAGCCGGATGGTGTAGATGCGGTGATCGACCAGGGCCTTAGGCGGGAACTGCATCGGCTTGCCTCACGGGTTCGGGTGCGGAAACGGGGCGGACCAGCGCCGGCTCAAGCCCCGCCAGATAACGGCCGGTGATGTAGCCGAAGGTCATGATGGGGCCCAGCGTGATCCCGGCGCCCGGGTAGTTGCCGCCCATCACGCTGGCCCGGTCGTTGCCCACGGCATACAGGCCTTCGATGGGTGCCTGCTGCGCATCGAGCACGCGGCCCACCACGTCGGTGGCAATGCCATCGAAGGTGCCCAGGTCGCCCATCACCAGGCGCAGCGCGTAGTAAGGGCCCTTGCCAACTGGCGCCACGCAGGGGTTGGGCTTGTTGTCCGGGTCGGCCAGGTAGCGGTTGAAGGACGTGGTGCCACGGCCGAACTGCCGGTCCTCACCATGCACTGCGCCTTCGTTGTAGCTGCGCACGGTCTGCTCCAGGCCATCCGGATCGATGCCGGCGTTTTGCGCCAGCTCGCGCAAGGTGGCGCCCTTGACCAGGTAGCCATTGCGAACCAGCGGGCCCAGCGGCATGGGCGCCGGTTTTGCATAGCCCAGTCCGTACTTGCTGATGGTGGCCTGATCGCAGATCAGCCACATGCCGGTCTCGCGACCCTGCCCGGCCGCCACCATGGCCGCGCCCACGTCGTGATAGGAGTTGGATTCGTTGGTGAAGCGCTGGCCGTTGCCCAGCACGCCGATGATGCCGGGCTTGTAGCGGTCCAGCAGGTGCGGGAAGGCGCCGTACTCGCCGTTTCCCAGCGGCACCTTGGAAGTCGGCATCCACGCCGCCGGCGCGCTGAAGCGGATGTCGACGCGCCCGCCCACGCGCTCGGCCATGCGTGCGCCATCGCCGGTGTTCCCCTTGGGCACGGGCGAGAAATGCTCACCACCCGCGCGCAGATGCTCGTAGGCGCCTGCAATGCGCGCGCGGTCATGCGAGAAGCCGCCGCCGGCCAGCACCACGCCCTTGCGCGCCAGCACGCGCTGCAAACCCTCGGGGCCCTTCACCAGTGCACCGACCACGCGGCCGCCCTCCACGATCAGTTCCTGCGCCGGCGAGCTGGTGCGGATGGGGATCTGCAGGTCCAGCGCCGACTTCGCCAGCCGCGCCGCCAGCGCGTTGCCGCTGGTCACATGGATGCCACGGCGGTAGAGCACCAGCTCCTTGAGGTGGTTGAGCAGGCGCCGCACCACGTAGGCGAAGGACGTGAAGGACCTGGTGAAGCGAAAGAAGTGCTTCAGATCCGCATTGGCGGAATTGAACATCATCCCGATGAAGGTGATGGTCTTCAGTGGCGGTCGCAGCCGCGCCATGTCTGCGCCCAGGCCTCGGATGTCATAGGGCGCCGCCAGGATCGAGCGGCCGATGTCCACCCCGCCCGGCGCGTCGGGGTGGTAGTCCGGATAGAGGGTGGGAATGAAGCGCACCTCGGTCTCGCGCTCGAAGAAGTCCACCATCTCCGGTCCCTTGTCGATGAAGGCCTCGACCGCGGGCGCGTCGTACCAGCGGCCGGTCTCGGCCTGCATGTAGCGGATGACTTGCTCGCGCGAATCGGCGTGGCCCGCCTTCTTCGCGTGTGCAGACAGCGGGATCCACAGCACGCCGCCCGAGAAGGCGGTGGTGCCGCCGAACACAGGCTCCTTCTCGACCACCACCACGTCCAACCCGTTCTTGCGGGCCGTGATGGCCGTCGACAGGCCCCCGGCGCCAGCGCCGATGACCAGCACGTCGCATTCGACGCTGGGGATCTCGCCCGCGTTCATGCCGCCACCTCCTGTGCCGCCATGGCGCCGCGACGCAGCTCATCAAAGTAGTGGCTCATTTCGGATTCGGCGGCATCCGGGTCACGCTCGCGCATGTGCGCCAGGATCTTGCGGCGCACAGGCACGAGATCGGGCCGTGCGCGCAGCGTGGCGTCGGTCTGCAGCACATGGCGCAGCAAGGTGGTCAGCGTTTCGGCCACCACCACCAGCACCTCGTTGTGGGCCGCCTTGGTCACCAGCCGGAAGAACTCGATGCTGGCCTCTGCGCGCTGCGCCGCATCGTCATAGCGTTCGATCTCGCCGATGTTGCGCTCGATCGCGTCGAAGTCCTCGGCCGATCCGTTCTGGCAGGCCAGGCGCAGCAGCATGCAGTTGATCAAGCGCCGGGCCTGGTCGAGGTGGATCGAATCCAGCCTGCCGCTGGCGGCCAGCTCGCGCAGCGACTGCGTGAGCATCATGTAGGCGCCCTTGTAGAAGACCAGCGAGGCTTCCTGGCGGCCATGGTCGAAGCGCGCCACCTGGCCCAGGAAGAGCACATGGTCGCCCGCCAGGTGCTCGGCGAACTTGTCGCATTCGAAGGTGGCCACGCTGCCGGCGATCACCGGCAGCCCGCGGTGGCCGGGCGTCCAGGCCACGCCCTCGAACTTGTCGACGATCGCGCCGCTGGCGAATCGCGCCGACAGCTCCTTCTGGTCCTCGGCCAGGATGTTGATGGCGAAGGCCCCGGACTGGCGGAAGGTCTCCAGGCTCTTGCTGGCCGTGCGCAGGCCCCAGGACACCAGCGGCGGCTCCAGCGACACCGAACTGAAGGAATTGCAGGTCAGGCCGATGGGCCGGCCGTCTTCACCGACGGTGGTGATGATGGCCACGCCGGTGGGGAAGCTGCCCAGCGCGTTGCGGAAGGCACGCGTGTCGAAATCAGTGGCCGGCCCGGCGGGGCGATCGGCAGTCAGTGGGGTCGAGGTCGTCACGGCGGCTCCAAACATTGAATGGTTTGACCATTATATTTATACTGGCCTGCATTTCAACCAATGGGGAACCATCCAATGACTCGTCGAGTTGCCATCATCGGCACCAGCGCGATCCCTGTCGGGCGTCACCAGACCAGGGCGGATGAGCCCCTGCAGGTTCTGGAGCAGGAGATCATGACCCGTCTGGTGGTCGAAGCGGTAGCGGACGCCGGCGTCGAGAAGAAGGACATCGGCAGCCTGGTGCTGACCTTGCCGCGGCCCTACACGCTGCAGAAATACTTCTCCACCTTCCTGGTCAGCCACCTGCGCCTGCAATGCAGCGGCAGCGTGCTGGAGGTGATGGGCAACGGCATGACGGCCGCCGTGTGTTTCGACCGGGCCTGCGACGAGATCCTGCTGGGCCGCACCGACGTAGCGCTGGCCCTGGGCATCAACATGGAAGCGGCGACGCCAGCCTTTGAGCATGCGATGAGCAGCATGCGCACCACGGGCGACGTGGACTTCCATGCCTCGGGCGGCTTCATCCCGATCAGTTGGTACGCCATGGACGCCATGCGCTACATGCACGAGTACGGCGCCACGCGCGAGCAGTTCGGTGCCGTGGCCGTCAAGAACCGCTGGCACGCCTCCATGAATCCGCTGGCCCAGTACCGCAAGCCGATCACGCTGCCCGAGGTGCTGGAGCAGCGCCCCATCGTGGAGCCGTTGGGCCTTTACGACGTGCCCGGCCGCAGCGACGGCGCCGCCTGCCTGGTGCTGGCCTCGGAGGAAGTCGCCAAGTCGCTGGGCCGGCCCTACGCCCTGGTGCGCGGGCGCGGCTTCTGCCACGACGGCTCGCACCAGATCAACGAAGTGCCCAACGACATGACCGAGCTGTTCGCGGCCAAGGAAGCAGCCGCCACGGCCTACCGCCAGGCCGGCATCCAGGCCGGCAACATCGACGTGGCCGAGTTCTATGCCCCGTGCACGGTGGTGGAAGTGCTGGTCAGCGAGGCCGTGGGCTTCTTCGCCCGCGGCGAAGGGGCGCCCGCAGCGGCCGAGGGCCGCACGAAGCTGGGCGGGCAGATCCCGATCTCCACTTCGGGCGGGCTGACCTCCCGCGGCCACCCGGCCTATGTGACCTCGCTCTACAACTACTGCGAAATGGCCGACCAGCTGCGCGGGCGCGCCGGCGAGCGGCAGGTCAAGGATGCCCGTCTGGGGCTGACCACCGGTGAACTCGGCAACTACAACGCCGCCCTCGTGCATGTTCTGGAGGCCCAGCGATGACACTCGAACGCATTCCCGTGGCGCGGCCGCGCGCCTATCCGCCGCGCATCTCGGCCTTCACGCAGCCCTTCTGGGAAGGCCTTCGTGATGGCCAATGGCAAAGCACCTGCTGCGAAAGCTGCGGCAAGTTCACCTTCCCGCCCAAGCCCGTGTGCCCGCATTGCTGGTCGCAGAAGATGCAGTGGAAGCCGCTGGGCTCGCGCGGCACGCTCTATTCCTGGACGCGCATCCACGCCGCGCCCAAGGTCTTCGTCGACGAAGCGCCCTACGCGGTGTGCGTGGTCGATCTGGAGATCGGGTTGCGGATCGCCACCCGCCTGGTCGAACGCGAGGGCGCAACTTTCGAGTGCGGCATGCCGGTGGAGCTGGTCGTGCTGCAGTATGAGGACGGGCCGCTGCTGGCCTCGCGTCCGCTCTGAACCCAGGAGATCGCCATGTTCTACGAGTTCCGCACCTACACCGCCGCGCCGGGCAAGCTGCCCGCGGCGCTCAAGCGCTTCGAGACCGTCACCGTGCCGCTGTTCGAGAAGCACGCGATCCGCCGCATCACGCCCGTGTTCACCGTGGCGGTGGGCGAGGACAACACGCAGCTCAAGTACGTCCTGCAATGGGATTCGCACGAGCAGCGCGAGCGTTCCTGGGCTGCCTTTCGCGCCGACCCCGACTGGCAGAAGGCGCTGGCCGAGTACGACAAGGACGGCCCGGTGGTGGTGAAAATTGCCAACGAGTTGCTGACTGCGGCGCCTTTCTCGGTCTGATGGCTCAAGGGCACAGGGCTAGAATCCGCCCGTGATCCAAGCCGACTTCCGCCCGAAAGAAGCCTCAGACTCCTCACTCGGGTTTGAGCCCATCGCGCCTTCGCGCGCCTTCGAGGAAATCGCGGCGCAGATCCGCGAGCTCGTGGCCACCGGCCGCCTCAAGCCGGGCGACCGGTTGCCCGCCGAGCGCGATCTCTCGGCCAAGTTCAAGGTCAGCCGCAACACGCTGCGCGAGGCACTGCGCGCACTCGAGCTCAGCGGAATGATCGAGCTGCGCAAGGGCGCTGCCGGCGGCGCCTTCGTGCTGCCGGGCAGCTCCGGCGTGGTCGTCAACGGGCTGCGCGACCTGTACCACCTGGGGGCCATCAAGCCCGATCACCTCACCGAGGCCCGCGTGTGGCTCAGCGAGATGGTGGTGCGCGTGGCCTGCGAGCGCATGACGGAAGAAGACCTGGCCGCCCTCGAAGCCAATGTCGCAGCAGCCGCCAAGGCCGACAAGGCCGGCAACTTCCAGGTGCGTGCGGATCTGCACCGCGAGTTCCACAACCTGCTGGCCGCGGCCACCCACAACCCCATCGTCCAGATCACGATGGAAGGCGTGATGGAAGTGATGCGCGAATTCGTGAAGGCCATCGGCCCGAGCGTCAACGCCTACACGCTGCCCTCGCGCCGCCGGCTGCTCAAGCACCTGCGGGCGCGTGACGCCGATGCCGCCGTGGCCGAGATGAGCAAGTTCCTCGAGCGCCTGCAGGCCAACTACATGGAGCTCTGGAACTCGCGCAAGCAGTGATGCCGTAAGGCGAGCCGCCGCGCTTTCACTGTTTCAAGAAGGGGCGCCCGCCGCGAAGCGCCCCGCCCGCCGCCCCGAGGTCACGGCCCAGCAGATGTGATGGCCGTTGCCGGCCAGCAAGGCGCCGCCCTGGCCCGCAGCGCCAGCGGCATAGAGCCGCGCAATCACGCTCCCATCGCCGCGCAGCACCTGGTGTGAGCTGTTGACCGCCAGGCCACCATCGGTGATCACGATGCGGGCCTCCAGGGGCCCGAGCGCATGCCAGGGGCCCTGTTCGCCCCGCGCACTCAGAACACGCTCAAGCGCCGGGGCCGGCAGGCCGGTGGCACGCGCCAGTTCGCCCGGCGTGGCTGCGCTTCGGTACAGATCCTTGCGGTGGCGACGGTAGTCGGGCAGATACGCGAAGGCCACGCCCGGCGCCGTCGAGACCACGTGGGGCGGCGCCGAATAGCGCCGGGCCAGCGCGTCGTGCAGCAACAGCCAGGCCTGTCCGCCGGGCTGCGCCGCGATGGCAAGGCCAGGCGCCTGCTGCTCGTCCACGAAGCGCTCGCCCAGGCTGTTGACCAGCATGGCGCCGCTCTTGAGCAGGCTGGGCTCGGGGCCCAGCGACGCGGTCATGAAGGACATGACGAAAGGCCGGAACAAGCGGGCCGGCAGGACCGCCAGCGCCAGCGACATCAGCTTGCCCAGCCCCCAGGAAGGCGGCAGCCGCTGCAGCAGGCTGGGCCGGGCCGGCGGGCCGAAGCGCAGGCCCGGGCCGTACACCACCTCGCCGTTGACGATGCGCGCGCCAATGGCCTCGGCCATCCGGTGGCCGTCTCCGGTGGCCGACGGGTTGACGCCGGGAACAGGCGCCAGCTCGGGCCTGAAGCGCGCCTTCATCGCCGCACCGTTGCTGTAGTCGCCCGCACACAGCACCACGCCGAGGCGAGCGGCGATCTCGGTGCGCTGGCCTGCCACGCGCGCCACCACGCCAGACACGCCACCGTCGCTCGCCTGAATCAGCTCGAGCACTTCGGTGTTGCAGCTCATCTGCACACCGCGCCGCCTGGCTTCCTTCCACAGGTAGTGGGGATAGGCGCTCGAGTTCGGCAGCACGTTGTGCATGCGCGGGTGCCGGTGCGGCGGGTCGGCCGTGGGCCCGTAGAAGCTCAGGCCCAGGGACATCAGCCAGTGCAGCGTCTCGGCGGCATGGTCCACCAGCAGCCGGCGCAGGGCGAGGTTCTCCTGCGCCCCGAAGGCGCCCACGAAATGCGCCATATCGTCGAAGTGCTCGTCGGGCGTATCGACGATGCCCGCACGCCGCTGCAGCCGTGAGCCCGCAGCGTTGATCGAGCCGACGGACAGCCGGCTGCTGCCGCCGGGCACCGCGTTCTTCTCCAGCACCAGCACGCTGGCGCCGGTGGCGGCCGCTTCGATCGCGGCCGCCAGTCCGGAGGCGCCGGCGCCGACCACCAGCACGTCGGCCGCGTTCAAGCCGACGCCAGGCATGGACTCAGAACTGCAGGCCGTACTTGGAGGCGACTTCCTTGAAGCCGAACACGCGCGCGGCGTTCTCGCCCAGCACCTTGCGGCGAGAGACTTCGCTCAGGTGGCCCATCTGACGCTCGATGGCCTGGGCCGAATGCGGCCAGGTGCCTTCGTGGTGCGGATAGTCGTTGGCCCACATGAAGCAGTCCTGCAGGCCATGCTCCTCCATCAGGCCCAGGCCGGCACGGTCTTCGCCGAAGGTGGCGAAGCCGCGCGCCTTGAAGTAGTCCGAAGGCAGCATCTTGAGCTTGGGTCGCACCCAGAAGTGGTGCTTGAGGTAGGCCTCGTCCATCGCGTCGAGCATCCATGGCACCCAGCCGATGCCGGCTTCGACGCTGCCGAAGCGAAGTTCGGGGAATCGCTCGGCCACGCCCGAGGCACAGATGTTCACCAGCGGCTCCAGCGTGGGCGAAAGCGAATGCACCACGTAGTTGACCACCGCGCCGCCATTGCCGCGCGTGGTGCGCGGGTCCTTGCCGGTGGAGACGTGGAAGGTGACCGGCACGCCGGCCTCGACGAAGCGGGCCCACATCGGGTCGAAATCGACCTTGTTGTAGTTCAGCTCGTTGGTCTTGGGCGGGCCGAAGAGCGGCTTGCAGGGCAGCGTGAAGTGGCGGAAGCCCAGCTTCAGGCAGCGGTCGATTTCCTTGAGCGTGGCCTCGATGTTGCCGGTGGCCAGCGCGGCCGCGGGCGACAGACGCTCCACGTGCGGGCCGAAGTTTTCCCAGGCCCAGGTGTTGTAGACCTCGATCTGCGCATGGGCGAAATCGGGATCGAAGGTGTACCACATGCCCAGGCCCTTGCCGGGGAAGATGATCTCGCCGTCGATGCCGTCCAGCGCGAGGTCCTTCAGTCGCTGCTCGACGCTCGGGCCGCGCTCGGACGCCGTGGCGCCGGCCTTGGAACGGGCCAGGTCTTCACCCTCCAGCTTGGCCAGGATCAGCCGGTCCGGCTGCTCCGACGCCTCCATCTTGCGCCACTGCACGCCCTTGTCGTCGATCCAGACCTTGGGCAGGCGGTCGCGGTACTTCGCGTCGATGCGCTCGGCCCACAGGTTGCCGGGCTCATTGGCGTGCGTGTCCGCCGAAATCATGAGGTACTTGTTGGCAGCGTCCGGATGGGGCGACTTCTCCCAGCCGGCCGAGCCGGGGGTGTTCAGGCGCCATTGGTTGGCTTCGTTGACGACGATCTCGCTCATGACAGGTCCTCGAGTGGGGAATGCGTGGAAGGTTGAACCAGGCAGGCGCCTGTATTTGAATGGTTTGACCATTCTAGATTTGCTTCGAAGCCTGTCAAGCCCTGCATGGCACCCGTCGGATCCGCCCCCCGGATCGGCAACGACGAAAGGCCGGGATCAGCCGGCCAGGAGGAAAGGGAGGGAGAAAGGGAAAGCAGGCGCCCGATGGACGCCCTGCGCTCAGCGCGCCGCCTGCACGGGCCGCGCGCCCGCCTTCTTGCGCGCAGGCGCGGGTGCGGGCGCCGCAGCCACGGCGGGCGCTGCGTCCATGCCTTCCTGGACGATGGTGAGGTATTGGTCCATGTGCCTGACCGCCGCCTTCGCGTCACGCGCGCGCATGGCCTTGAGCAGATTCCGGCGCACGGGTACCAGCTCGGGCCGGGCCTTGCGGCCCGAGGTGTCTATCACGTAGCGGATGATGTCTGACAGCGAATCCACGAGCATGGTCAGCACTTCGTTGCGGGTGGCCCGTGCGATCAGGCCGAAGAAGCGCACACCCGCGTCGGCACGCCGCACCAGGTCTTCGCTCGCATCGATCTCCTCGATGTTGCGCTCGATGGCCAGGAAGTCTTCCTCGGTCGCGCGCTCGCAGGCCAGCTCGATCACCATGCCGTTGATCAGCCGCCGCGCCTCGGCCAGGCCGGCCAGCGTCACGCGGCCCAGGATCATCAGGTCCTGCAGCGACTGGGTCAGCATCGCCGGGTTGCCATCGCGGATGAAGGCGCCGCCCTTGACGCCCTTTTGCAGCGACACGACACCCGAGATCTCCAGCGTGCGCAGGGCCTCGCGCACGGCCGGACGGCTGACCTTGAACTCCACCGCCAGGTCGCGTTCCGCGGGCAGCTTGTCGCCCGGCTTGAGCGCGCCCGAAGCCAGGCGCTTGCGAATCTGTTCGCAGATTTCCTCGAAGACGCGGCGCGTCTTGACCTCCTGAAAGGACAGGGCTGGCGATGTGGACATGAAGATGGAGCGGCAGAACTGTTTGCAGCGAGGATAGCCCATGGGCCCCAACGGTCTGACTTCAAAATCGCATGGACTTGCAATGGACTGACCATTAAACTTTGAAGAATGAACAATCGGTCCACTTCCAACGCCTTTTCTTCGCGCGCCGCCCAGGCCAGCGGCCCGTTGCAGGGCCTGCGCGTCGTCGAGTTCGCCGGCATCGGCCCCGGCCCCTTTGCCTGCATGCTGCTGTCCGACATGGGTGCGGATGTGGTCACCATCGACCGCCCCGGCAAGAAGCTGGGCGAGCCGCACAACCTGACGGGCCGTGGCCGCAGCGTGGTGCTGGCCGATCTGAAGGACGCCGCCGCGCGCGAAGAGGTGTTCGAGCTTCTGGAAAAGGCCGACGTGCTGATCGAAGGCTACCGGCCCGGCGTGATGGAGCGCCTGGGTTTCGGCCCCGACGCCGTGCTGGCGCGCAACCCGCGCCTGGTCTATGGCCGCATGACGGGCTGGGGGCAGGAGGGCCCGCTCGCGCAGGCGGCGGGACACGATCTCAACTACATCGCCATCAGCGGCGCACTGCATGCCATCGGCCCCAAGGACGGCCCGCCGGTACCGCCGCTCAACCTGATCGGCGACTACGGCGGCGGCAGCCTGTATCTGATCGTGGGCGTGCTGGCCGCGCTGCGGGAGGCGGGCCTGTCCGGCCGCGGCCAGGTGGTGGATGCCGCCATGAGCGATGGCGCGGCCTCGCTGATGACCAATTTCGTGAGCCAGCAGATGCGCGGCGTCTTCAGCGAGCGACGCGGCAGCAATCATCTCGACGGCGGCGCGCCCTACTACCGCGTCTATGAAACCCTGGACGGCGAGTACGTCACGCTGGGTGCAATCGAGCCCCAGTTCTTCGCCGAATTCTGCGAACGCGTGGGCGTTGCGGCAGAACTGCACGGCGCGCAGAACGACCGCGCGCAGTGGCCACTGCTGCACGAGGCGTTCACGCAGATCTTCAAGCGCCGCACGCGCGACGAGTGGACGGCCAGGCTGGAGGGCACCGATGTCTGCTTTGCGCCCGTGCTGCCGCTGTCCCAGGCACCTGCGCATCCGCACAACTGTTCGCGCGCGACCTTCATCGAAGTGGATGGGGTTCTGCAGCCGGCGCCCGCGCCGCGCTTCTCCCGCACGCCATCGCGCATCCAGGCCGCGGCGCCAAAGCAGGCCACGCCCGTCATCGAGGTGATCGAGCGCTGGCAGTGATGAGCGCTGCGGCCGGCGCGCCGGTGCACCTGCTGGCAGCGGCGGCCTTCTGCAGCACGGCGGCGCTGCGCGTGTGCGATCCGCTGCTGCCGCGCCTGGCCACCGAGTTCCAGCGCAGCACGGGCGAGACCGCGCGGCTCATCGTCGCCTTCTCCGTCGCCTACGGCCTGGCCCAGCTGCTGTCAGGCCCGCTCGCCGACCGCTTCGGCAAGCAGCGGCTGCTGGTCTGCGCAGTGGCGGCCTGCGGCCTGTGCGCCATGTCGGCGGCACTCGCCGACTCCTTCGACACGCTGCTGGTCTGGCGTGCGGCATGGGGCGTGGCCGCAGCCGGCATCGTGCCGCTGGCCATGGCGTGGATCGGCGATGCCGTGGCCTACGAGGCGCGGCAGGCCACGCTGGCACGGCTGCTGATGGGCACGCTCTCCGGCATGGTCTTTGGGCAGTTGCTGGGCGGCTTCCTGGCCGACAGCGCCTGGGGCTGGCGCGGCGCCTTCGCGGTGCTTGGCCTGGCCTACGGCATGGTCGGCGCACTGCTGTGGCGCAACGCTTCGCAGGCCGGAACGCAGACCCCTGCTGCCGGCGGCGGCGGATTGGGCGCCGTGCTGGCTCAACCCTGGGCCCGCGTGGTCCTGAGCGCCGTCTTCATCGAGGGCCTGTTCCTGCTCGGCGCGCTCAGCTACCTGCCCAGCTACCTGCATGTGCGCCAGGGATTGAGCCTGCCGGTGGCTGCCGGCATCTGCGCGCTGTATGCGGTGGGCGGGCTTGCCTATGTGGCGTGGGCGCGCCGCATCGTCGGCGCCTTGGGCGAAGTGCGCATGGTGGCGCTCGCAGGCCTGCTGATGGCGGCCGCACTGGGTGGGCTGTGGCTGCTTCCGCTGGCCTGGACCGCCGCGGCGCTGGCGCTGCTGCTGGGCTTTGGCACCTATCTCTTCCACAGCACGCTGCAGACGCTGGCCACGCAGATGGCTCCGCTGGCGCGCGGCAGTGCCATGTCGCTCTTCTCTTTCAGTCTTTTCGGTGGCCAGGCCCTGGGGGCGATGGCCTTTGGCGGCACGATCGACCGCCAGGCCTATGCCACCTTGCTGCTGCTGCCTGCCGCGGCGCTTGCCGCCACCGGGCTGGGGTTTGCGGCAAGCCTTCGGCGGCGTCGCGCCCTCAGCGCCGCCGGATAGCGAAGGCCCCCCCGGCGGCCAACAGCGCCGAGACCGCCCAGAACACCGCGGCCATGCCCACGGCCGTGCCCAGCGCGCCGAAGAGCATGGGCAGGAAGGTCTGGCTGGCGCTGGTGATGGTGGAGCGCAGGCCCACCGCCTCGCCGGCACGGTCGCCGGGCGAGTGGCTGTGCACCAGTGCCATCGACACCGGTTGCCCGCAGCCCAGGCTCATGCCCAGCAGGAAGGCCGCCAGCACCAGCGGGCCAAAGTCGCTCAGCAGCGGGAAGGCCAGGTAGCCCAGCGAGGTGACCAGCAGCGCACCGCCCATGGTCGCCCATTCGCCAACCCCGCGCGAGATGCGCGGCAGCAGCAGGCGGATGGCGAAGGTGCCGCTGCTGAAGGCGCCCATCACCAGGCCGGTCAGGGTCGCGCTCAGGCCCGCGCGTACGCCCTGCAAAGGTGCCAGGAAAGTGAACAGATCCCAGCCCATCGACAGCAGGCCGCTGACCACGAACACCGCGCGCAGCGGCGGGTGCGCGAACAGGTCTGCGATGCGCGCAGGCGCCTGCGCCGAGGGCGGCGCGTGGGCGCCCACCCGCCGCGGAGCCACCCTGCACAGCAGAAGCAGGCTGACCAGCGGAAAGGCGCTCAGCGCCAGGTAGGCCCAGCGATGGCCGAGGACGTCGATGGTGGCACCCGCCAGCATGGGCCCGGCGAAACCCGAGAGCGAGAAGGCGATTGCCATGGCCGAGAAGGCGTCGGTGCGCCGATGCGCCGCGCTGGCGCGGCCTATGGCCAGGTTCACGGCCACGTGGGCCGACATGTAGCCCGTGCCGCTGAGCACGCTGGCCACATAGAGCGATGGCATGTGCGGCCACACGGCCACCACCAGGCAACTGGCCAGCAGCAGCGCGAAGCCGCCGATGGCAAAGGGCCGAAAGCCCAGGCGATCCGACCAGCGCCCGATGCGCACGGCCGCCAGCATCGGCACGACCATCACCAGCCCCAGCAAGGTGCCGATGGCCAACGGCGTGGCCTGCAGCGCAGCCGCATGCAGGGTGATGGCGAAACGCACGCCCGCAAAGGCGGCGTGCGCGATGCCCAGCGTGACGATCAGCCCCAGCGGCAGGCTGTCTTGCGGCCTCAGGCTGCTGTCGTGCGGCGCCACTGCAGCAGCGTGAATGCGGGCTGGGCCTGCGGGTGGTGTTCGAACACGCCTTCCACGGGCGCGCCGATCACCACCTCCTGCTGCGGATCGCCCAGCAGATTGCCCAGCATGCGCACGCCGCCCACCTCTGGCAGTTCCACCAGCACGACCAGGTACGGCCCATGCCCCTTGAGGCACGGGTGCACCGGATGCCACACCCGCTCCCAGCTGTAGATGCGCCCGCGCGGCGCCACCTCCACCCATTCGGGGTCGAAGCGGTGGCACCGATGGCAGATCCATTCCGGGCCGAACTGCCAGGTGCCGCAACCGCTGCAGCGCTGCACCTTCAGGCGTTCCTCGCGCAGCCCGGCCCAGTACGGGGCCGACAGGCCGTCGGCTTCGGGCACGGGGATCGGCAGCCCCGGCGGCAGATAGGTTTGCGTGTTCACAGCACGGCCTCCGAGCCCAGCATCAGGTTGCTCACGGGCGTGACCATCGGCCCGCCGATGACCAGCGCCACGTCGTTGCGTGGCGCCTGCGCAGTGGAAGTGCCGCGCACCTGGCGCACCGCCTCCAGCACCAGTTCGAAACCATGCATGTAGCACTCCGCCAGGTTGCCGCCGCTGGTGTTCAGCGGCAGCCGGCCGCCCGGCGCCAGCAGGTTCTCGAGCTTCAGGAAGTCGTTGGCTTCCTCGGGCTTGAAGAGCCCGTGCTCGACCAGCGCCATCAGCACGCCGCCGGTGAAGTTCTCATAGCTCTGCACCACGCCCACGTCCTTCGGGCTGACGCCGGCCATGCGATACAGGTTGGGCGCAACCGTGGCGAAGCTGGAGCTGGCGTAGTTGGGCGTGTTGTGCGGCACTGCGGCCACGCGCTCGTCCGAGCCGGTGGCCGCGCCGAGCACATACACGGGTCGGTTCGGGAAGTCCTTGGCCCGCTCGGCCGGAACCATGATCACGGCCGCCGCACCGTCGTTCTCCATGCAGCAGTCGAACAGGTGGAAGGGCTCGACGATCCAGCGCGAGTCGTCGTACTGGGATTCGGTCAGTGGCTTGCCGTGCATCACGGCGCGCGGGTTGCGCTGTGCATGCGCATAGGAGGCCATGGCGATGGCACGCAGCGCCTCCTGCTTCACGCCATGCTCATGCATGAAGCGGCGCGCCTTCATCGCGAACTTCTGGCCCGGCGACAGCACGCCATAGGGCGCCTGCCAGGCCATGTCGCCAGAGATCGTGGGCGCCGTGGGTGCCTGGCCGAAGCGGCCGAACTGCCCCTGCGCCAGCGCTCTGAAGGCCACCACGCAGTCCGACAGGCCCGCCGCGACGGCGGCTGCACCGTTGGCGATGGCCGCGCAGTTGCCGCCGCCGCCGCCACCCCATTGCATGGTGGTGGAGCGCAACTGCTTGAGACCGAGCGCCGCAGCCAGCCGCGAGGGATCGTTGCGGTCATTGCTGAAGGAGGCGAAGCCATCGATGTCGCGCGGGCTGATCGCAGCGTCCTCGCAGGCGGCCAGGATCGACTTCAGCGCCAGCTTGAACTCGGCATCGGGCGACTGGCCGTGCCGGTAGTAGGCCGTCTCTCCGATGCCGACGATGGCCACCCGCCCGCGCAGCGTGCGTTCAGTGCCGTTGGCCATGGCGGGCCTCTGTCTGGATGGGCCCCGCTCCCGGGATGAACGCCTGCCATTTCATTGCTGGACTCCAAAAGTCAGATAATTGAATGGATGGACCAATCCTAGCACAATCGCCAGCTTATGACCCCACGTTCCGTTCTCGTCACCGGTGGCGCCGCCGGCATCGGCCTGGCCATTGGCAGCAGCCTCGCCGCACTGGGCCACCGTGTGCTGCTGGCCGATATCAGCGATTCCGTGCACGCGGCCGCCGTCCGCCTTGGCGCGTCAGTGCAGGGGCATGTCGCCGACATGGGCGATGAGGCTCAGGTGCTGGGCACGGCGAAAAGCATGACCGAGCTCTTCGGCGGCTGCGACGTGCTCGTCAACTGTGCGGGCGTGTCCCGCAAGCGCGACGGCCAGCCCGTGCCCCCGGTGGAAGTGCAGACCGAGGACTGGGAGCGCGTGCTGCGCATCAACCTCACCGCACCCTTCCTGCTCTCACGCGAGCTGCTGCCCGGCATGCGGCAACGTCGCTTCGGCCGCATCATCAACATCGCGTCGCGCGCGGGCCGCACCTTCGTCGCGCCCGCAGGCGTGGACTATGCCGCCTCCAAGGCGGGGCTGATCGGCCTCACGCGCCACCTGGCCGGCAGCCATGCGGCCGATGGCATCACGGTCAACTGCATTGCGCCGGGGCGCATCGAGACCGCACTGTCCTCGCTGTCGAGCCCCGAGGTCATCGCGGCGGCGGTCAAGGCCATCCCGGTGGGCCGGCTGGGCAGCACCGACGAGGTTGCCGCGGCCGCGGTGTTCCTGGCGAGCGAGCAGGCTTCCTACATCACGGGCGTGTGCCTCGACGTCAACGGCGGCGTATTCATGGCATGAAGGCCCGTGGCAGGCGGCGTCGCGCATGGAGCGCCCCCTATCATGGATCCAACCATTCGGCCGATCGAGTTTCATTGCATGCCTTCCACCGCCACGCGCAAGCCCGTGCCCGCCGCCTCGTCCTTCGAGGTCGCGCCCATCAACCCGCAGCGCATCTTCCAGGAAGTGGCCACTCAGCTGCGGCGGCTGATCTCCGAAGGCAAGCTGCGCACCGGTGACAAGCTGCCGCCCGAGCGTGAGCTTGCCAAGCGCTTCGGCGTGAGCCGCAACACCATGCGCGAGGCGCTGCGGGCGCTGGAGCTCAGCGGCCTGATCGAGCTGCGCCTGGGTGCGACCGGCGGCGCCTTCGTGCTGCCGGGCAGCTCCAACGCGGTGGTGGCGGGCATGCGGGATCTGTACTTCCTCGGGGCCATCACGCCGCAGCACCTGACCGAGGCACGGATCGCGGTGAGCGCGGCGGTGATCCGCGTGGCATGCGAGCGCATCACGGACGAGGAGATCGAGGCGCTGGAAGCCAATGTGGCCGCGGCCGAGCGCGCCCGTCAGCAGGGCGATTTCGAGGAGCGCACCAGGCACCACCAGGCTTTCCACGTGATGCTGGCACGGACCACGCACAACCCGGTGTTGATCGCGACCACCGAAGGGATCATGGAGATCACCCGCCAGTTCGTGAAGGCGATCGGCCCGACCGACGAACAGACCTACACGCACCCCTCGCGCAAGCGGCTGCTCAAGCACCTGCGTGCGCGTGACACCGAGAAGGCGGTGGCCGAGATGGGTTCGGCGTTGACCAAGTTGCACCGGTCGTACATGGTCAAGGCCGACGCGCCGCCGGCAGCGCGTGCGGCTAACGCGCCAGCACCACCCCCGCCGCCTCCCGGTCCCAGGCCTGCGAAAGCCCGGCCTCGAGCTCTTGGCGCAGCTTGAACTTCTCCACCTTCTGGCTCATGGTGGTGGGCAGCGACGCGCGGAACTGCACATAGCGCGGCACCATGAAGTAGGCCATGTTGCGCTGGCAGTGTTCGACCAGCTGCAACTCGTCGAGCGAGGCCCCGGGCTTGGCGACGATCACTGCGGCGACCTCTTCGTCGTTGGCGGGCGTCGCCACCGGGAACACGGCGGCATCGGCCACATCCGGGTGGGTGCAGATGATCTGCTCCACCTCGAAGGCAGAGATGTTCTCGCCACGGCGGCGGATGCAGTCCTTCTTGCGGTCCACGAAGTAGAGATAGCCGTCGGCGTCCTGCATGCCGCGGTCGCCGGTGTGGAACCACAGGTTGCGCCGCGAGTTCAGCGTGGCTTCGGGCATCTTGTAGTAGCCCATGGTGCCGCGCCAGGGATCGTCGAAGCGCAGCACCATCTCGCCCACTTCGCCCGGCGCCAGTTCCAGGTCGTCGTCATCGACGATGGCGATCTGCACGCCGCGCCGCGGCCGGCCGATGGAGCCGAGCTTGTCGCGCGGGTCCCATTGCGTGAACGAGGTCACCATGCCGTAGTCCGACAGGCCGTAGTTGTTCATGGCGCGCAGGCCAAAGCGCTGCTCGAACTCAGCCGCGTACTTCGGTGTGGGCGCCATGCTCACCAGGCGCAGGCAATGGTCGGTGTCGGCGGGCGAAGGCGGCTGGCTCCACAAGAAGCTGGACATCGCGCCCAGGAAGTTGGTGATGGTGGCCTGCGATTCGCGGATCTCGCCCCAGAAGCGCGAGACCGAGAAGCGGCGCGACATCACCACCGACGCGCCGCACACCAGCGCCGCACCGGT
Organism: Xenophilus arseniciresistens; assembly: GCF_028023875.1. Classification (GTDB taxonomy): domain Bacteria; phylum Pseudomonadota; class Gammaproteobacteria; order Burkholderiales; family Burkholderiaceae_C; genus Xenophilus; species Xenophilus arseniciresistens. The sequence continues at coordinate 28,183 of NZ_JAQIPB010000013.1, read as the reverse complement.
GGCGGCGAGCAAGGCGTTGTTGTGAAAGAGCGGCAGGCAGACATAGAAGATGTCCGACGCCCTGTAGCCCTGCGCCTCGGCGGCGCTGGTGCCGTAGGTGAGCGCCGCCGCCTGCGACAGCATGCTGCCCTTGGAAGGCCCCGTGGTGCCCGAGGTGTAGGCGATCAGCACCAGGTCGCAGAAGCGCGGCTGCACCGGGGGCACGAAGGCTGCAGCGGGGGCTGCGTCGACCAGCGCATGGAAGTCGGCGACCGCCATCCCGGCGCCCGGCTCGATGCCGCTCTCGCCCTCTTCCCCGGTCCGAAGCACCAGCACGCGCCGCAAGAGTGGCAGCTCGCCCAGCACCTCCTGCAGCCGCGCGGCCAGCGCGGCATCGACGATCACCGTTTCGCAGTCCGACTGCGCCAGGTAGTAGCGCAGCAGCTCGCCGCGCGCCGCGGTGTTCACCGGCACGGACACGGCGCCGATCTTGCTGATCGCCAGAAAGGCGGCTAGATGCTCGGCGGAATTTCCCATCAGCAGCCCGACGTGCGAACCGCGCGAAACGCCGAAGCCCGCGAGAGCGTGCGCCACGCGGTCCGTCCAGGCGTTCAGCTCGCCATAAGTGAAGCTGCGGCCGCTGGCGGTTTCGGTGAGAAAGACCTTGTGGGGCGAACGCTGGGCCCAGCGAGCCAGAACCTGGGGAAAGGTCAGCTCCTGCAGCGCGTAGCTTTGGGCGTTGACCGCGTGGGGCTCCAGGGCGACGGCTTGTGTTTTCATTCGATCGAGATGTTGTTGCGCTTGATGACGTCGAGCCAGCGCTCGTTGTGACGCTTGAGCAGCGCCGCGAATTCCTCCGGCGAGCTGCCGGTGGCGCTGACACCGGCCTTCGCCATGGTGTCGCGATAGTTGGCGTCGGCCACGGCGGTCTTCATCGCGGCGGCCAGCCTGTCCACCACGGCCTTGGGCGTGCCCGCCGGCGCCACCAGGCCAAAGAAGATCTCGAAGGTCAGCTCGGGCTTTCCGAGCTCGGCCATGGTCGGGTAGTCGGGCAGGGCGCTCTCGCGTTTGGGCGTGGTCACGGCATAGCCCTTGAGCTTGCCGGCCTTGAGCTGCGGCGTGGCGGCCGAGGTGGAGGTGAACATCAGGTCCACCTGTCGGCCCAGCTGGGCGTTGACGCCGTCGATCTCGCCCTTGTACGGCACGTGCAGCAGGTCGATGCCGGCCGACTGCTTGAGCATTTCCGCCAGCAGATGTGGCGCGCTGCCGTTGCCCGAAGACGCAATGCTCACCTTGCCCGGCGAGGCCTTGGCGAGCTTCACCAGCCCCTCGAAGTCCTTGGCGGCGAGGTCAGGCCGCGAGGTGAGCGTCCATGACGAGATCGCCGCCAGGCTCACCGGCGCAAAGGCGGTGCGCGGGTCGTAAGGCGGGCTCCTGGTCAGGTGGGGCGTGACGCTCATGGGGCTGTTCCCGCCCCAGCCCAGGGTGTAGCCGTCGGCCTGGGCGCGTGCGACTGCACCCATGCCGATCATCCCGCCGGCGCCGGCCCGGTTCTCGACCACGAAGGGCTGGCCAAGCTGCCTGGACAGCAGCGTGGCGATCATGCGCGCCGACAGGTCGGTGGCGCCGCCCGCAGAGAAGGGCACCACGATGGTGACCGCGCGCGAGGGATAGGCAGCGGGCTCCTGGGCGTGGGCGCCCATGGCGGTGACGAGCAGCGCAACGGCTGCGAGAAGGCGAGCGATCTTCACGAAGGGTCTCCTGGTCTCTATCAATAACGCGGAAACATCCGCGCGACCCTATAATAGTTCAAATGGTCCAACCATTCAATCATTCCTTCAATCGAGGCCTGTTGCAGGGACTGCGCGTGCTCGAGCTGTGCGAACCCGAGGCCGAGTACTGCGGCCTGCTGCTCGCCGGCCTGGGCGCGAAAGTCACCAAGGTCGAACCCCTGCCGGGTGCGGCCTCGCGCCGCATGCCGCCTTTCGCAGCCGATGGGAGTTCGCTGTACTTCGCGGCCTACAACCGCGACAAGGACTCCGTGCTGCTGGACGTTCCGGACGCAGCTGCGCGCGAAGCGCTGCTCGCGCTTCTTGCACAGGCCGACCTGTTCCTGTGCGGCAGCCTCGCGCAACTCGAAGCCGCGACGGGCCTGCCGCTGCCCGCGCTCGCCCAGCGATTTCCCTCGCTGGTCACTGCGCGGATCACACCCTTCGGCGACGACGGTCCCTGGAAGGACCTGCGCGGCAGCGACCTGATCCACCTCGCCCTGGGCGGGGTGATGATGAACACCGGCTACGACCCCGATCCTCAGGCCCGCTACGACCTGCCGCCGATCGCGCCGCAGGCCTTCCACGCCAGCCACATCGCGTGCGAGCAGGCACTGGTGGGCATCCTGGCCGCATTGATGCACCGCGCACGCACCGGCGAGGGCCAGGACGTGAGCTGCGCGATCCACACCGCCGTGTCGGTCTCGACCGAGATGGACCTGATGTCGTGGGTGATGCGCGCCGCCCCCCAGCAGCGCCAGACCTGTCGCCACTCTGCCGAGCTGCTCAACCCTGTCACGCCGCTGGCGCAGACCAAGGACGGGCGCTGGAACCTGGGCTGGATGGTGACTGCGGCCGACGAGCAGAAGGTGGTCGATTTCCTCGCATCCCGCGGCATGGCCTATGACCTGCGCGGCCCGGACCCAATGCGCGACCCGAAACGGCGCGACGTGCCCGGCGCCACCCCCTTCGACGAGCACAAGGCCCATGTCTTCGAGGTGGTGCAGCGCTTCGTGCGCAGCTTCCGCCTGCGCGATCTGCCCTGGCAGGATGCGCAGGCGCAGGGCCTGATGTGGGCGCCGCTGCGCAAGCCGCACGAGAACCTGGACGACCCCCACTGGGCCGCGCGCGGCAGCTACGCCTGGATCGACGGCCTGCCCTATCCGCGCAGCAAGTGGGTCGGCTCCACCACGGCCTGGATCGCCGAGCGCGCGGCGCCGGCGCCAGGCCAGCAAAGGCCTTCGCCGCAGGATGGCCCCGCAGCGCCTCCCACCGCCGGGCGTGCCGAGGCCGCGCGCGCCGCGCCGATCGCACGCTCGGCTGCCGGTCGGCCCTTCGCGCTTCAGGGCGTCCGGATTCTTGATTTCTCGTGGTTCCTGGCCTCGGCCGGCGGCACGCGCATGCTGACGGCGCTGGGCGCGGAATGCATCAAGGTCGAATGGAAGGACAACCTGGACAGCCGCCTGGGCGCGATGGCGCCGGTCGGCGGGCGCGAGGCGCGCCGGCAGGCCGCAGGGCCGCTGCCGGGCATCGACGATCCGGCCATGGGCGGCCACTACAACCACAAGAACGCCGGCAAGCGCGGCCTGTCGCTCAACATCCGCGACCCGCGCGGGCTGGAGATCGCGCGGCAGCTGATCGCACGCTGCGACGTGGTGGCCGAGGGCTTTTCGCCCGGCGTGATGGAACGCTGGGGCCTGGGCTACGAGACGATGAAAAAGATCCGCCCCGATCTCATCTATGTGCAGCAGTCGGGCATGGGCGCGCACGGCCTCTACGGCCGCATGCGCACCGTGGGCCCCATCGCCGCGGCCTTCACGGGCCTGAGCGAAATGTCCGGCCTGCCCGAGCCCGCGCCGCCGGCCGGCTGGGGCTATTCGTATCTGGACTGGATGGGCGCCTACGGTTTTGCCCAGGCCATTCTGGCGGGCCTGCTGCACCGGGAGCGGACGGGCGAAGGCCAATGGATCGACGCCTCCCAATGCGAGGCCGGGCTGATGCTCACCGGCGTGCAATGCCTTGAATGGGCGCTGCAGCGCAAACCCTTCTCGCGCACGGGCAACCGCTCGCCGTACCTGGCTGCCGCCCCGCACGGCGCCTACCGCTGTGCCGGCGAAGACCGCTGGATCGCGATTGCCTGCTTCGACGACGCCGACTGGCATGCACTCGTGCGCGCCGCGGGCGAGCCCGAGGCTCTGCGCGACCCGCGCCTGGCCACCCTGGCCTCGCGCATCCAGCACCAGGACCTGCTCGACGAAGCCGTGCAGGCCTGGACAAGCACCCAGGAGCGCTACGCCTGCATGGCGCTGCTTCAAGCGCACGGCGTGGCGGCCGGCGTGTGCCAGAAGGCCGAGGACCGCTGCGAACACGATCCCCAGCTGGCCCAGCAGCAATGGCTGACCGAGGTGACGGCGGCGCGCATCGGCACCTGGCCGATCACCGAGCTGCCGGCGCGGCTGTCGAAGACGCCCAGCCATGTGGGCGGCCTGCCGCAGCGCGGGGCGCCGCTGTACGGCGAGGACAACGAATACGTGCTCGGCGAGCTGCTGGGCTATGGCAGCGCCCAGATCCAGACCCTGGCGCGCGACGGCGTGATCTGAACTGAATGCGCGCCGAAGCGGCGGCGGCTCAATCCAGCCGGATGTCGGTCGACTGGATGAACTTCTTCCAGCGCGCGCTGTCGGCCTGGATGGTGCGCTGCAGGTAGGCCGCGCTGGTGTCCTCGGCCGGGTCAACGCCGATGTCGCGCATGCGCCGGCGCACCGCGGGGTCGGCCAGCATCTTCGCGATCTCCTCGTTGAGCCGCCGCACGGCCTCGGGCGGGGTGCCGGCCGGGGCGCAGATGCTGTACCAGGTGTCGACCACGAAGCCCTTCACGCCTTCCTCCTCCATCGTGGGCAGCTCGGGCGCCGCGCCCAGGCGCTTCGGCCCGGTGACGGCCAAAGCCCGCAGCTTGCCTGCACGCACCTGCGGCAGCACGGAGGTGTCGACGAACAGGAAGTCGAGCTGGCCCGCCAGCAGATCGACGATGGCCGGGCCGCTGCCGCGATAGGGCACGTGCACCACCGGCGAGCCCGTGAGCTGGCGGAACATCTCGCCCGACAGGTGTGGGGTGGAGCCGTTGCCGGCCGAGCCATAGTTCACCTTGCCGGGGTTGGCCCTGGCATGGGCGATCAGCGCCTTGACCGATCGCACCGGGCTGGCCGCATTGACCACCAGCACGTTGGCGTTGGTGAAGATCATGGACACGGGGCTGAAGTCCCGCAGCGGATCGAAAGCCAGCTTCGAATACAGGTGCGGATTGATGGCCATGGTGCTGTTGACGGCCATCAGCAAGGTGTAGCCATCGGGATGGGCCTTGGCCACCTGGCCCGCGCCCAGCGCACCGTTGGCGCCAGGCTTGTAGTCCACCACGATGCGCTGGCCCAGCCCGGGCGAGAGCGCCTCACTGACGATGTTGCCGAAGGTGGTGCCCATGCCGCCCGGCGGATAGGGCACCACCAGCACGATGGGCTTGTCCGGATAGGCGGCCAGCGCGGGCCAGGCGGCACCTGCCGCCAGGGCGCCCACCGTCAGGCGCAGGAAGTGCTGTCTGTTCATGGCTCGATCCCCAAGGCACGGCGTTGCTGGAAGATGAAGTCGTCGGCGTCGCGACGGCCGGTCTGCTGCGATGCGGGCGGCGTGGGCTGGCCCTCGGGCACGGGCACGAACTGCTTCCAGTCCGCCACCAGCGTGCGGTGCGCGATCTTCCAGCGCCGGTCCTCGCGCCGCTCGAAACGGTCCACGTAGCGAGAGCAGGTCATCAGGTCCATGCCCCCGTCGCCGGCCCCCGCCTTGCCCCCGGCCAGCTGGTCGAGCGCGGCGCGGGCCTGCGCCGGGTAGCGCTGGGTGGTGCGCACATAGGTCTCCACCAACGCCAGGTCGGGCCCCGCGAACTCGATCAGCAGGTTGCTCACCGCATGCATCGAGAAGGGGATCGCCGCATGGCGCTGGCGAATCCAGTCGACCAGGCCGTCCACCGGCCCGTCGTAGGCACCGTGCATGTCCATCGCGTCGGCGTGGAACACATCGCGGATGCCGCTGAAGTCCAGGCGGTCCACGGCGCGGCACCAGCGGTACATGCAGTCCTGGATCTGCATGCGGTCGGCCAGGCGCTCGGGCGAGTAGTCGTCGAGGCGGCTGCTCACGGGGGCGCCTTCGCGCTGGCCCGCTGCGGTGCGGGCGCCTTCGGGCGGCCGGGCGGCGCTCATGCTCATTCGGCCTCGATGCCGGCCTTGGTGATCACGCTTGTCCACAGCGCATGGTCACGCTTCATCATCTGCGCGAAGCTGTCGGCGTTGGCCGGCCGCGGGAACATGCCCAGGGCCTTGAGCTTGGCCTGCATGGCGGGCTCGGCCAGCGACTTGTTTAGCGCGTCATTGAGCCGGGCGACCACTGGTGCGGGCGTGCCCGCGGGGGCCGAGATGCCGAAGAAGGCGTTGATCGAGAAGTTCGGCAGCGTCTCCGAAATGGCCGGCACGTCCGGCAGCAGCGGGCTGCGCTTCTCGCTCGAAACCGCCAGCATGCGCAGCCGTCCGGCACTGACGAAGGCGTTGATCGCATCCGAGGGCGTGGTCAGCGCCACCTTCACCTCGCCGGCCAGCACGGCATTGACCGCCTGCGCCGCGCCCTGGTAGGGCACGAACACCATCTTCAGGCCGGCGGCCTGGTTGAAGGACTCGGTGGCCAGGTGCGCCAGCGAGCCGCGGCCCGCCGAGGAGAACTCCAGCTTGCCCGGATTCGCGCGCGCATGGTCGATGAGCTGGCGCAGGTCGGTGGCGGGCACCACCGGATTGACCAGGAACACCATCGGGGTTGTGGCGATCAGGCCCACCGCCGCCAGATCCTTCTGCGAATCGTAGTTGGCCGACTTCTGCAGCATGGGCGTGGTGACGGTGGAGTTGCCCACCTGCAGCAGCGTGTAACCGTCGGCCGGCGCGTTCCTGACGAAGACCGTGCCCATGGAGCCGCTGGCGCCCAGCCGGTTCTCCACCACGATGGGCTGGCCCAGGTGCCGCTGCATCGGCTCCTGAAGCGAACGGATCAGCACGTCGCCGGTGCCGCCGGCCGCGAAGGGCACGACGATCTTGATCGGACGGCTGGGAAAGGTGTCGGCCTGCGCCGCGCAGGGCACCAGCGCACAGAGCGCGAGGGCGGACAGGGCCAGCCATTGGCGTCGGAACATCATGGGTTGTCTCCTTTTCTTTGGAAATGGGGATCGCCGTGCGCCGCACGGCGCTGCTTCAATCGGCCGGCTTGAACACCGGGAAGGTGCCTGAATCGGGATGCCGCCAGTCCACCACCAGCCGCTGGCCGATGGCGAGCTGCCCGGGTGGCGCATCGATGCGCGCCAGCAGCCGTGGGCCTTCGTCCAGTTGCACGAGCGCCAGCACATAGGGCAGTGCGTCGGCAAGATGCGGAGGGGCCACGCGGCTGAGCGTCATCGCGAAGAGCATGGCGCGGCCGCTGGCCTCGCGCCATGTCACGCCGGCCTCGCCGTACAGGCTCTGCGGCCGCGGATAGAACTGCGCACGTCCGTTGCTGCGGTCGAACTGCAGCATCAGACGGCCCTGCCGGAGGCCTTCGACGAAAGGAGCGCCCACATCGGGCCGGGGCGCGCTGTGGTTGCGGCTCATTGGCTGCGCTCCAGCAGCATCACGCTGCTCGTGCCCCAGGTGCGGGCGTACTGGATCACGCCGATGCCGGTGAGCATGGCGTTGCCGGCATCGCGCACCTGGCGCGCGCCCGCATCGCCGAACATCTGGCGCAGGCACTCCACGAGGTTGACGCCGCCGCCGGCCAGGCCGGGCTGGCCGGCCGAGATCTGTCCTCCGCCGGTGTTCAGCGGCAGCTCGCCGCTCCAGCGCATGTCGTGCGCCATCACGAAGTCACCGCCCTCGCCCGGGCCGCAAAAGCCCGTCTGCTCCAGCTGCAGGATCAGCGCGATCAGGAAGTCGTCGTACCAGTGCAGCATCTTCACGTCGGCCGGCTTCCACCCCACCGCGCCGAAAGCGCGGGGGCCGACGTCGGTGAAGCCGGTCTTGAGCATGTCGCCGCTGGTTTCGGCAGGATCGAAGTTGATGCGCTCGGCATAGGAGACGGGGTGCACGAGCTTCTGGAAGCCCAGCTCGCGCGCGCGCCGGGTGGACATCACCAGCACGGCGCTGGCGCCATCGCAGCGCATCACGCAATCCAGAATGCGCAGCGGGTCGGAGACCAGCCTGGACTCGAGGTAGTCGCGCGTCGTCAGCGGCTTGCGCAAGACCTCACAGGCGTTCTCGTTGAGCAATGCGCCCTCGCGCTGGGTGACGGCCAGCCTGGCCAGCGCCTCGTGAGGCAGGCCATGGCGCTGGTCGTACAGGTTCGACAGCAGCGCGAAGGCGGACAGCGGCCCGGCATAGCCTGCCGGATCGCAGTATTCGGTGCGGTGGCCCGATTGTGCCGAGCGGTCGATGGTGGACACGGCGTCTGCAGCCAGACACAGAACGATGTCGCACAGCCCGGCCTGGATGGCCGCCGCCGCACGCGCGATGTTGCCGCCCGCGGATGCGCCGCCGATCTCGGTGGCCTGGCACCAGCTCAGCGACAGGCCCAACCCTTCGGCCAGCAGGTTGCTGAAGAAGGGATTGCCGCCTTCGCTCATGGCCAGGGTGGTGGCGAAGCCGTCGATGCGCGCGCGCTCGATGCCGGTCTGCGCCAGCAAGGCGTCCACGGCCTGGCCGGCCAGCGACAGCGCGGTGCGGCCGCTCCTGCGCACCAGGGGCGTCTCGGCATAGCCCACGATCGCAATGCTGCGGTCGGCAAGCGTCTTCATGCGCGCCCGTGCCTCAGGCGTCCACGAACTGCACCGCCTGCGCCAGCGGCGCGCGCGGCGTGCGAAAGCCGTTGGCGGGGTGCGCGGTGTCCTCATAGCCGAAGGAGATGCCGCAGACCATCAGCCGGTCCGGCCCGATGCCGAGTTCGCGTTTGATCAGCGCGCCGTGGTGAGCCAGCGCGGCCTGCGGGATCGCGGCAATGCCGTGGGCCTGCATGGCCAGCAGCACCAGCTGGACATAGCCGCCGACGTCCACGGCGCCGTACACGCCCAGGCCCGCGTCGCTCGTCAGGATGGCGACATGCGGCGCGCCGAAGAGCCGGAAGTTCTCCAGCGTCTGCTGCGCATAGCCCCCGCGGTCGCCCCGCTCCACGCCCACGGCGCCGTACAGGCGGAACCCGCAGTCGCGGCGCCGCTCCAGGTACACGCCCTGGTAGTCGTGCGGGAAGGGGAAGTCGGTGGCGCCGCCTTCCCCCGCGCGCGCGGCCGCCACCAGCTTTTCGCGCAGCCGCTCGGTCGCTGCGCCGGAGAGCACGCTGACCTGCCAGGCCTGCGAGTTGCACCACGAGGCAGCCCGCTGGGCCATGCGCAGCACGGATTCAAGGGTGGCGCGGTCAACGGGCTGCGGCAGGAAGGCACGGCAGCTGTGACGCTCGCTGGTCAGCGTCTCCAGCACCTGGGCGGGCGATTCGTTCATCGTTGCAGGCGACATTGGTTGCGTAATTGAATGGTTAGACCAATATAATTCCAGCCGTTTGCGGTGTCAATCGACCGGCCTGGCCGGCGCGCTGCAAACCCCATTCAATCGATGAAGGAGACACCCATGACCGAGAGCCACATCCGGCGCCGCACCCTGCTTGCCGCCGGCGCGGCAGCGCTGGCCACCCCGCCGCTTTGGGCCCAGGCAAGCTACCCCTCGCGCCCGATCAGGATCCTTGTGGGCGCGGGCGCCGGCGGGACCACCGACCTCACCGCACGCCTGGTCGGCGAGAAGATGGGCCACCTGCTGGGCCAGCCCGTGGTGATCGAGAACCGACCCGGCGCCTCGGGCACGCTCTCGGTGGCACAGACCCTGCGCGCGCCTGCCGACGGCCACACGCTGGTGTGGGTGGGCAACAGCGTGATGGCGATCTCGCCCTATCTGTACAAGAACCCGGGCTACGACGTGAAGACGGTGATCACCATCGGCCAGGCCACCACGTCCGGCTTCATCCTCGTGGCCTCGCCCTCGCTGGGCGTGAACAACGTCAAGGAACTGGTGGCCTACGGCAAGGCCCATCCCGGCAAGCTCAGCTTCGGCTCCAACGGGGTCAACGGCAGCCTGCACCTGCTGGCCGAGCTGCTCAAGAGCGAGGGCGGCTTCGATGCGCTGCATGTGCCCTACAAGGGAGGCGCGGAGTCAGCGGCCGCCATCATGGGCGGCAACATCCACTTCCTGTTCGATGCGCTGTCGTCCAACATCCCGCTGGTGCGCTCGGGCAAGCTCAAGGCCCTGGCCGTGACCGGCCCGCAGCGGGAAAAGGAACTGCCCGAGGTGCCGACGATGGCTGAACAGGGCTTTCCGGGCATGACCACCGAGGTGTTCTTCGGCCTGGTCGCGGCACCGGGCACGCCAGAGCCGATCGTGTCCAGGCTCAATGAAACGCTCAAGACCGCGCTGGCGGACCCGACGGTCAAGGACGCCCTGGAGCGCTCCGGCAACCAGCCCAAGTACAGCACGCCACAGCAGTTCCGCGCACTGGTGGACAAGGAAGGCGCGCGCTTCGAGGCCTTGCTCAAGGCCAAGGGCATCAACCCCGAGTGACGGACCAGGCCGCCACCCGCACGGGGTGCGCGGCTCGGGCTTCAGCCCCCGCGCGCACCCCAGCGGACCACCGCTGCATGCCCGCCGCGCCGAAGCCCGTGGCAGCTGTCGAGCAGGCGGTCGGCCGACTTTGGATCATCCGCCGGTTCGCCGCGAAGCGCCCTGCGGCGCTCCATGGCCGGGTTGATGGCCTGGAAGGCGGTGGTGGCCATCGGGCCGAGCAGCTCCGTCAGGTGCGTGCAGCCCTGCTGGCCCGCGAACAGCGTCTTCACGGCCTTGGTGAAACCGCCCCGGATCTGCAGGCCGACCAGCTGCGCGTAGGCGGCGTTGATGCCGTCGCAGTCCGCATAGGGCACCTGGTGCGAGCAGGCCTCGGCCGCCACGATGGTGAAGCTCTCGTCGAGCGTGATGCGCAAGCTCATCAGGTGGATGGGCTCGCCCGCGCGGCGCGGCGCGTTGCCGCGCGAGCCGTCGAGGTCATGCGCGCGCACATCCGACAGACGCCCCTCCACGTCGAACAGGCCATCTTCGCGCTCCCAGCCGGTGCACTCCACGCGCCGCGTGTGCAGCAGCAGCCGGGGCGCAGCGGGCGAGAGCGTCTTCATCCCGCTGCCGCCTCGGCCGCGGCAGGCGCCGCCGGCCGGGGTTGGGCGGCAGCCGGGTCCAGCGCGCCGCTGGCCTGCAACGCGGTCAGGCGCGCCTCGTCGTAGCCCAGCACTTCGGCCAGCACTTCGCGGGTGTGCTGGCCCACCGCGGGTGCGGCCTTCGGGTCTGCCAGCGGCGTCCCCGAATAGAGGATGGGCAGGCGCACGTTTGGAATGGCGCCCAGCGTGGGATGCGGGATGCGCGTGACCAGCTTGCGCTCCCTGGCTTCGGCCGAGCGCAGCGCATCACCGACGCTGCGGACCTCGCCGCAGGGGATCTGCGCGGCACGCATGCGCGGCTGCCAGTAGGCCCAGGGTTGCTGCACGAACAGCTCCTCGAGCAGCTTGAAGATCTCGTCGCGCTTGGCCATGCGTCCGTTGCGGTCCGAATAGACGGGGTCGTTCGCCAGGTCCGGGCGCTCCAGCACCTGGGCGGCCAGGCGATGGAAGATCTTGTCGTTGCCGCAGTTGATGTAGAAGGGCTTGTCCTGGCTCATGAAGACGCCCGAGGGGCAGGTGTCGGGGCTGGTGTTGCCGTGCCGCTGCGGCTGCGCGCCCGAGTAGAGATGCTGCAGGGCCGCATAGCCGGTCATCAGCACCGCGTTGTCGAACAGCGCGATCTCGATCTGCTGGCCCTGCCCCGTGCGTCCGCGGGCCACCAGCGCGCCCAGGATGGCGTTGCTGGCCATCATTGCGGTGCTGATGTCCACCACCGGGGAGAGCGTGCGCACGCCCTGGCGGTCGTTGTAGCCGTTCATCGAGATGAAGCCGCTTTCGGCCTGCGCAATCGGATCGAAGCCCAGCCGGTCGCTGAAAGCGCCTTCGCGGCCATAGGCCGAGACCGAGCAGTAGATGATCTTCGGATTGAGCTTCTTCACGCTGGCGTAGTCCAGGCCGAAGCGCTCCATCACGCCGGTGGAGAAGTTCTCGCACAGCACGTCGGCCTGCGCGATCAGCGCCTTCACCACCTCCACGCCTTCTGCGCTCTTGAGGTTCAGTGCCACGCTGCGTTTGTTGCGGTTGCCCCAGGTGTAGGGCGCACCCTGCGCGGGCGCCTGCTCGGGCACGGGCGGGTAGTGGCGGAACTCGTCGCCGCGGCCCGGCGTCTCGACCTTGATCACGTCCGCGCCCATGTCGCCCAGGATCATGGTGGCGAAGGGGCCGGCCAGGAAGTGGCTGAAATCGATGACCCGAATGCCTTCGAGCGCCATGGGCGCATCGGCAGGGCGCGGCGTGTGCAGCGGGAAGTCGGTGTCGAGGCGTTCGAACATGGCAATCGGCCTTAGAGTGTCATTGGTAAGACCATTATATTTATGACGCGGTGCCGCGGTCAACGCATTCATCACCGGAGAAACGCGCACGAGCGATCCCGGATCCGCACTGGCTGGCCGGCGCCAGGCCACACCGGGGTGTCTTGGGGGGGCCCGATCCGGGCGTGCAGCCTGGTCAGGCCACGACGCCGCGCGCGGCCAGGGCGCCGATGTCTTCGCCTGACAGGCCCCAGCCCTCGAGCGCGGCCTGCACGTCCACGCCCGGCGCCACGCCCGGCTGCGGCCGGGCGCTGGGTGTGCGCGAGAAGCGCGGCGCGGGCGCCGGTTGCAGGTGCCCGTCGATTTCCACGAAGGTCTGGCGCGCCACGTTGTGCGGGTGCGCCGCAGCTTCGCGCAGGTCCAGCACGGGGGCGAAGCACACTTGCGAGCGGCCCAGCAGCGCGTCCCACTCGTCGCGCGTGCGGGTGCGAAAGACAGCCGACAGCCGCTCGCGCAGGGCCGGCCACTGGGCCGGGTCGGCACGGTCCGGAAGCTCTTCCTGGTCCAGGCCGGTGGCGCGCAGCAGTTCAGCGTAGAACTTGGGCTCGGCCGATCCGATCGAGATGTACTTGCCATCGCGCGTTTCATACACGCCGTAGTGCGGCGCCGCGCCGCCCAGCGTGCCCTGCCCGCGCCCCTGCCACTTGCCGCCCGCGAGGTAACTGTAGAAATAGGTCATGAGCGAGGCCGCGCCGTCGACCATCGCGGCGTCCACCACCTGGCCCTTGCCAGAGCGCGCCGCCTCGATCAACGCGCAGGCGATGCCGAAGGCCAGGTACATGCCGCCGCCGCCGAAATCGCCCACCAGGTTCAGCGGCACGACCGGTGCGCCGCCAGCCGGACCGATGGCGTCCAGCGCGCCGGCCAGCGCGATGTAGTTGATGTCATGCCCGGGCGCCTGGGCCAGCGGGCCCTCCTGGCCCCAGCCGGTCATGCGGCCATACACCAGGCGCGGGTTCAGCGCCAGGCATGCGTCGGGGCCCAGGCCCAGGCGTTCCATCACGCCCGGGCGAAAGCCCTCGATCAAGGCGTCGGCCTGGCCGATGAGTCTGCGCGCCAGCGCGGCGCCCTCCTCATGCTTGAGGTCCAGGGCGATCGAGCGGCGGTTGCGGTCGGTGAACCAGAACTGCTGCGGCATGGCACGTGCGGCTGGATCGGGCCGGTCGATGCGCAGCACCTGCGCGCCCATGTCGGCCAGCATCATCGCGGCGAAGGGCCCCGGGGCGAGGCCGGCCATCTCGACCACGCGCAGGCCCGCGAGCGGCCCTTGGCCAGTGCCGGACATCAGTGCGCCCCTGTGGCGCCGACCGGAACGACTGCATCCATTTCCTTCGACGCCCGCGTGCGCACGCTGCCGGGCACCTCGCGCACCAGGGTGGCGGTGCCGTCGACGCAGTAGCCGCTGCCATCGGGCAGCGGATCGACCAGGCCGCCATTGGCCGTGAGCAGCATGTCCCACAGCTCGGTCCAGGCGCCGTCCTGCTCTTCTTCCCACACATAGCGGGTGACACGGTAGGTGCGGCCGCGCGCGTCCTCGACATCGAACTGGCGCTCGGCCACGGTACGGGTGGCGGGGTTGGTGTTCATCACCCCATCATACGCGGCCCTTGGTCTTTTGGTAAGACCTATAGACATTTAGGTCAAACCATTCGATCATCGGACGAAAAGGAGACACCCCACATGCATCGCCGAACCCTGATTGCGGGCGCCCTGCTCGCCCTCGCCGCCACCGTTCCCGCACAAGCGCGCGACAACTGGCCGGAGCGCCCGATCCGCTTCATTGTCCCCGCCGCCGCGGGAGGCACCAACGATGTGCTGGGCCGCTACATCCAGGAGCCGCTGCAGAAGCTGCTGGGCCAGCCCGTGGTCATGGAATACAAGCCCGGGGCGGGCGGCGCCATCGCCTCCCAGTACGTGGCACAGCAGCCGGCCGACGGCTACACGTTCCTGCTGCACGGCAGCGGCCTGGTCACGGTGCCGCTGGTGCAGAGCAAGCCCAGTTACAGCGCCATCAAGGATTTCGAGCCGGTCTCGCTGCTGGGCAGCTCGCCGATGGTGCTGATGGCGCACCCCTCCACGGCCGAGACGCTGACGCAGTTCGTGCAGCAGGCCCGCGCCAAGCCCGGTTCGCTCGAATGGGGCGCCTCGGCGCTGGGCGGCGTGGGGCAGCTCGCGATGGTGGCCTTCCACGATGCGGCGGGCATCCGCGACATGGTGATGGTGCCGTATCCGGGCGCAGGCCCTGCGGCGCAGGCGCTGCTGTCGGGCCAGACGAAGTACATGCTGTCCACGCCTTCGTCGGTGACGGCGGGTTTCGTGAAGGAGGGCCGGATGCGCATCCTGGGTGTTTCCACGGCCCAGCGAAGCCCGCTGCTGCCCGACGTGCCCAGCATCTCCGAAGCGGTGCCGGGCTATCACACCGAGACCTGGTTCGGCCTGGTGGCCCGCACGGGCACGCCGCCTCAGGTGGTCTCCAAGCTGGCCGACGCCGTGGCCAAGGTGCTTGCACAGCCCGACATCCAGCAGAAGTTCCAGGCCATCTACGTGGTGCCCAAAAGCGGCACCCAGGCACTGGGCGACATCATCCGCAGCGACAACGCGCTGTGGGAGAAGGTGGTCAAGGCCAACCACATCACGATGGACTGAGCTGGCGCCAGGGGGCAGCCCGTCAGGCGGGCCTGCCCTGCACCAGCAGGGTGACGATCCCGCCCAGCAGCGCACGGCCGTCGTCGCGCAACGGCAGTCGCGCATCGCTCGCATAGGAGGCCTGCATGGCCGCCTCATCCGCGAAGCACAGCTCGGCGATGCCGTCGACACAGATCGCAGGCCGGCCCAACGGCCGCCCGTCGGCACCAAAGGATTCCGACACCAGGTGCTGCACATAGCCGTCCACACCCGGCAGCTGCTTGACCAGGTCGGCATGGCGGCCGAACCAACCCTCCTTGAACGCGGCTGGCGTGGCCGCTGCCCGCTCCAGCAGCATCCAGCGCCTGAAGCCGCCGGCCGCCGCCGCGCCCTTGGGCACGATGGGCAGGTTGGGCGCCGTGTCGAACGCAAAGAGCCGCTCGCCCGAGGCGCCGAGCGCGGCCTCGAAGTCACGCCAGGCGGGCTGCGCCAGCACCCGGGCCTGCGCTGGCGCATCGGCAAAGCCGATCTCGACGATCCATGCGATGCCTTCCGCGCCGGGGACGATGGGCCGCTGCGCCTGTTCTGCGCTCACCGAATCGGTGGGGATGTGGCGCAGCACCTGGTACAGATGCACAGGCAGCTCTGGCGAGTATTTCGGCAGCGCGGCGCGCACGGCAGCGTCGCCACTGAGGCAAAGGAGATGGGCTTGCATGGTGAAAGGTGGGTGGCAACTTTGGCCTTTTTATTGTATGGTCTTACCATTTACACAACAACGCCCACGACATGAAAGCGATCATCTGCAGGCAGTTCGGTTCGGTTGATCAACTGGAGCATGCCGAGCTTGCGCTGCCGCCCCTGATGCCGCACGAAGTGCGCGTGCGCGTGCATGCGGCCGGCGTCAACTTTCCCGATTCGCTCAAGGTCGAGGGAAAGCACCAGATCAAGCCACCGCTGCCCTGGGTGCCCGGCAGCGAGACCGGCGGCGTGGTGGAAGCCGTGGGCGAAGAGGTGCGGGGGCTGCAGCCCGGCGAGCGCGTGATGGGTGTCTCCGACGCCCGCGGCGGCGGCTTTGCCGAGCAGATCGTGCTCGATGCGGCGCGCGTGTTCACACTGCCCGCGGGCATGAGCTTCGAGGAAGCCGCGGCCACCCCCGTGGTCTATGGCACGACGCTCTACGCGCTCAAGCAGCGCGGGCGCCTCGCGGCCGGTGAATGGCTGCTGGTGCTGGGAGCTGCCGGCGGCGTGGGCCTGGCAACCGTGCAACTGGGCAAGGCCATGGGCGCACGTGTGATCGCCGCGGCCAGCACGCCCGAGAAGCGCGCCCTGTGCCTGGCACATGGCGCCGACCATGCCATCGACTACACCCAAAGCGACTGGCGCGAGGAAGTGAAGGCGCTGACCGGTGGCCACGGCGCCGACGTGATCTACGACCCGGTCGGCGGCGACGCCTTCGACGAGGCCGTGCGCTGCATGGCCTTCGACGGTCGCTATCTGGTGATCGGCTTCACCTCCGGCCGCATTCCGCAGATCCGCATCAACTATCCGCTGGTCAAGGGCTTCGACATCCTGGGCGTGCGCTACGACGTCTGGCGCGACGGCTGCTGGAGCGAGGCCCGCGCCAACCTGCAGCAGGTGCTGGACTTCTACGCCCAGGGGCGCGTGCGGCCGCTGGTTTCAGGCAGCTATGCGCTGCCCCGTGCGGTGGAAGCCATGCGCAGCATCACGTCGCGCAACGTGACCGGCAAGCTGGTGCTGGTGAACGGCTGAGAGGCTGAGGCTTACTGGCCCGGGCGCTGCGCGGCGCTGCGGCCCTTCTTGTCACGCTCGCTGACAAGGTATTTCGTCACCCGGCGCAGGTAGGCGGCCATCGCGTCCGAAGCCGCCTGCGCGTCTCGCTTGCGCATGTGGTCCAGCACCTGCTGGCGCACGACCATGATGTCCTTGTTGGGCCGCGGGTCCACGCTGGCGAGCATGGCGCGGTACACCTGCGACAGCGCATCCACCATCATCAGCACCAGCGGGTTGTGCGCGGCCTGCGCAATGATCCGGTAGAACTCGATCACCGACTGCGTGTTGCGCGAGGCACGGCCCAGGCGGAACAGGTCCGCGTGCAGGTCGATGTCGCGCTGGATCGCGTCGAACTCCTCTTCGGTCGCGCGCGGGCAGGCCAGGCGGATCGCCACGCAGATGATCTCGGTGCGCGCCTCCATCACGTTCTCCAGCGAGGCCTGGGCCAGCGACACCATGTCCTGCACCGTCTGCGCGAGCCCGCCGCCGCCGCCGCGCTTGATGAAAAAGCCCCCCTGAACGCCCTTTCGGGCCTCCACCACGCCGGACACCTCCAGGCTGCGCAGCGCATCGCGCGCCGCCGCGCGGCCGATGCCGAAGCGCTCGGCCAGCTCGCGCTCGCCCGGCAACTGGTCGCCGGGCTTGAGCTCGCCGTTCATGAGCTGGTCGCGGATGCGGTCGCACACGGCCTCGAAGCCGCGGCGCGTGCGCACCGGTTGAAAGAGCAGGTCGTCCTTGGACATGGGTGGGATCCTTTCGGGGTTCCACAGTATTGCATAGTCATTGGTTGAACCATACTATGTTTGCCATGGACCTTGAACTGACCTCCGAGCAGCGCGCCTTCAGGGACGAAGTGCGCGCCTTCATCCAGGAACGCCTGCCTGCAGACATCCGCGAGCGGCTGCGCGCAGGCCACCCGCCGCGCAAGCAGGACACCGTGACCTGGCAGCGCATCCTCAACGAACGCGGCTGGGCTGCACCGCACTGGCCACGGCGCTTTGGCGGTGCCGACCTGGGGACCATGGAGCGGCTGATCCTGCTGGACGAGATCTACCGCGCACCCGCGCCACTGCCGCAGGTGTTCAACGTGGGCATGCTGGGGCCGGTGCTGATGAAGTTCGGCACACCGGCGCAATGCGATTACTTTCTGCCGCGGCTGGCCAACCTCGATCTGTGGTTCTGCCAGGGCTTCTCGGAGCCCGGCAGCGGCTCGGACCTCGCGTCGCTGCGCACCGCGGCGCGGCGCGAGGGCGACCACTACATCGTCAACGGCCAGAAGATCTGGACCACCACGGCGCACTTGGCGGACTGGGTCTTTGCGCTGGTGCGCACCGACGCCGAAGCGCGCAAGCAGGAAGGCATTTCCTTCCTGCTGATCGACCTGCGCACGCCGGGCATCACCATCCGGCCCATCCTTTCCATCGACGGCGAGCACCACCTCAACGAGGTTTTCTTCGACGAAGTGCGCGTGCCGGCGGCCAACCTGGTCGGCGAGGAAAACAAAGGCTGGGACTGCGCCAAGTTCCTGCTCACGAACGAGCGCACCGGCATTGCCAACGTGGGCCTGTGCCGCGAGCGCCTGGACTATGCGCGCGAGCTCGCATCGCGCCACACGCAGGCCGGCCGGCCCCTGCTGGACGACCCGAAGCTGCGCAGCGAGATCGCCGTGCTGCAGGCCGAGACGCGCGCGCTGGAGATCACCAACTGGCGCTTCCTGCTCACGCCCGGCGAGCAGCAGCGCCTGGGCGCCTTCGCTTCCGTGCTCAAGCTCAAGGGCACCGAGCTGCAGCAGGAGATCAATGCCCTGCTCGCGCGGATCGTCGGCCCCGCAGGGCTGGAGCGCCGCAGCGCGGATGACGTGGAACACGGCCCGCTCACGCCGCGCTACTTCTATTCGCGCGCCGCGTCGATCTACGGCGGCACGACCGAAGTGCAGAAGGACATCCTGGCCAAGGCCATCGTCGGATAGGACACGAGACAACAGACCCATGATCTTCGAACTCGATGAAGACCAGGCAGCGCTGACGCAGAGCCTGGAGCGCCTGCTGGCAGACCGCTACGCCTTCGAACAGCGGCGCGCGCTCGTCGCCTCGGGCGCGGCACACGATGAACGCAGCTGGGCGCTGCTGGCCGAACTGGGCCTGATGGCGCTGCCCGTGCCACAGGCGCACGGTGGCTTTGGCGGTGGCATGCGCGCGCTGCTGCCGGCCCTGCAGTCCCTGGGCCGCGCGCTGTCGCTGGAGCCCTACCTGGCCAGCGCCGTGCTCGCCGGCACGGCGCTGCGGCTGGGCGCGGACGCGCAGCACCAGGCCGAGCTGCTGCCGCGCCTGGCCGACGGCACGCTGCGGCTGGCCTGGGCGCACGACGAGCCGGGCGGCCGCC
Source organism: Xenophilus arseniciresistens (assembly GCF_028023875.1). GTDB lineage: Bacteria > Pseudomonadota > Gammaproteobacteria > Burkholderiales > Burkholderiaceae_C > Xenophilus > Xenophilus arseniciresistens. The sequence continues at coordinate 9,026 of NZ_JAQIPB010000013.1, read as the reverse complement.
ACGCGCCACTGTGGGTACAGACGCGCGCCGAGCAGCGCCAGGGCCGCTGGGTGCTGGACGGTGTCAAGTCCACGGTGCTGGCGGCCGGGCTGGCACAGCAGTACGTGGTCAGCGCGCGCGTCAGCGGCCAGAGCGACGATGCAGAGGGCTGCGCGCTCTTTCTGGTGGATGCCGCGCAGACCGGCACCACGCTGCGCGAGTTCAGGCTGGTGGACGACAGCGCCGCCGGCGAGCTGACCCTGGAAGGCGTGAGCGCCCGGCCGCTGCACGATCCGCACGATGGCGCGACCGCCCGCCGCGCCATCGCGGGCACCGTGGCCGCCGGCATCGCGGCCGCCTGTGCCGACATGACGGGCGCCGCGCAGGCCGCCCATGCGCTGGCCGTCGACTACCTGGGCACGCGCCGCCAGTTCGGCCGCCTGATCGGCGAATACCAGGCCATGCGCCACCGCGCGGCCGACATGCTGGTGGCGCTGGAGATGTGCCAGAGCATGGCGCTGGCCGCCGCCACGGCGGCCGACGACCCTGAAGCGCAAGACAGCGCCTTCGATCTGCACGCGGCCAAGCTTTCGGTCGGGCGCAACGCGCGGCTGGTGGCGCACGGCGCCATCCAGCTGCATGGCGGCATCGGCATGACCGAGGAATACGCGGTGGGCCATTGCCTGCGCCGCATCCATGTGCTCGACCAGATGTTCGGCGATGCCGACGCGCATGCCGCACGCCTCGCGGCCACCCTTTGCTGAGATTGCCATGAGTTCAACCCCCATGATCTACCTCGACGACGTCGGCATCCCGCGCGACGAAGTCCTGCGCGTGGCCCAGCAGGCTGCGACCGGCTTCGAACAGCTTGGCGTGCGCGAGGGCGACACCGTCGCGCTGCTGCTGCGCAATGACTTCGCCTTCTTCGAGGTGCAGCAGGCCGCCGCGGCCATCGGCGCCTATGGCGTGCCGCTGAACTGGCACGGGCGCACGGATGAACTGGTCTACGTGCTGCAGGACGCGAGGCCCAAAGTGCTGGTGGCGCATGCCGATCTGCTGGCGCCGCTGCGCGCGCTGGTGCCGGCAGACATCCGGGTCTTCGTGGTGCCGACGCCGCCCCAGGTCCAGCAGCGCTACGGCGTGAGCGCCGATGCGGCCGCGCCGGTGCCTGGCGACACGGTCTGGCGCCCGTGGGCCGAAAGCTTCGAGCCTCTGCAGGCGCCGCCGCCGCGCGCACGCGCGACCATGATCTACACCTCGGGCACCACGGGCCATCCCAAGGGCGTGAAGCGCCAGCCCGCCACGCCCGAGGAGAGCAAGGCTTATGCCGAGCTGTTCGCCAGCGTCTACGGCCTCAAGCCCGGAGTGCGCGCACTGGTCAGCGGCCCGCTGTACCACGCCTCGCCCAACGCCTATGGCCGGCAGGCACTGATGACGGCCGACGTGCTGGTGCTGCAGTCCAAGTTCGACCCCGATGAGACGCTGGCGCTGATCGAGAAGCACCGCATCGACAACGCGGTGATGGTGCCCACCATGTTCATCCGCATGCTCAAGCTGCCCGCCGAGGTGCGTGCGCGCTATGACGTGCGCTCGCTGAAATGGGTCACGCACACCGGCGCCCCTTGCCCGCGCGAAGTGAAGAAGGAACTGATGGACTGGTGGGGCCCGGTGGTCTACGAGACCTATGGCGGCACCGAGGTGGGCACGGCTACGCTGGCCACGCCGCAGGACTGGCTGGAGCACCCCGGTTGCGTGGGCATGCCCACGCCCGGCACGCGCATGGCCTTCTACGACGAGCAAGGCCGCCAGCTGCCCGAAGGCGAGACCGGCGAGATCTTTGCGCGGGTGCCCGCCTATGCCGACTTCACCTACCTGAACCACGAAGAGAAGCGCAAAAGCGTGGAACGCGATGGCCTGATCAGCCTGGGCGACGTGGGCTACATGAAGGAAGGCCGCCTGTACCTGTGCGACCGGCGCTCGGACATGGTGATCTTCGGCGGCACCAACATCTACCCGGCCGAGATCGAGATGGTGCTGACGCAATGCCCCGGCGTGAAGGACTGCGCGGTGTTCGGCATCCCGGACGAGGACTTTGGCGAATCGCTGGCCGCGGCGGTGGAGCTGATGCCCGGCGCGCAGCTCACGGCACAAGAGATCCATGCCTGGCTGCTGGAGCGCCTGGCCAAGTTCAAGGTGCCCAAGCGCATCGACTTCCACCCCTCGCTGCCGCGCGAGGACAGCGGGAAGATTTTCAAGCGCCGCCTGCGCGACCCCTTCTGGCAGAACGCCGGTCGCCGGATCTGAGGACGCCGCATGGCCAAGTGGTTGCAATCGACCGAACACCTGCGCTTTGCGGTGCAGGGGCGCGTGGCGCGCATCGCGCTGAACCGCCCCGACCGGCGCAACGCGCTGTCGTGGGAGATGCTTTGCGAACTGCGCGCGGCGCTGCTCGAAGCCGATGACCTGCGCGCGGTGAGCGTGATCGTGCTCGAGGGTGCAGGCCCCGACTTCTGCGCCGGCTACGACATGAAGTCGGCCTATGCGCGCTATGCCGCGGAAGGCAGCGCCGCACCCGACTACCGCAGCGGCAGCGGCTCCTTCGACGACGACGCGTGGAAGCTGGAGCGCTTCCAGGAGCTGCTGCGCACTGCCTTCGTGCTGCACAAGCCCGTGATCGCGAAGGTGCACGGCCATTGCGTGGCCGGCGGGACCGACCTCGCGCTGTACTGCGACATGGTGATCGCGGCCGACGATGCGCGCATCGGCTTTCCGGCCACGCGCGCCATGGGTTCGCCGCCCAACCACATGTGGATCTACAACGTCGGCCCGCAATGGGCCAAGCGCCTGCTGCTCAGCGGCGACGTGGTCAGTGGCGCCGACGCAGCGCGCATCGGCCTGGTGGTGGCGAGCGCGCCCGCCGACAGGCTGGAGGAAGAGGTGATGGCGCTGGCCGGCCGCCTGGCCAGCGTGGAGCCCGAACTGCTGGCCACGCAAAAGCGCATCGTGAATCTCGCGCTGGAGCTGGCCGGTGCCGGCACCCTGGCCCGCCTGGCGGCCGAGATGGACGCGCGCGCCCATCTTTCGCGGGCCAAGCAGCAGTTCGATGCCGATGTGGCGGCCCACGGCTTCAAGGCCGCGGTGCAAAAGCGCGACGCGCCTTTTGGCGAGGGCGTGGCGCGACCGAGCTGGTGAGCAGATTCCCCGTTCCGAAGAAAACAAGCAGGAGACAAGCATGCACAAGCACTTCACGCGCGCACGCCGCGCGCTGCTGGCGGCCGCCCTCGTTCTGAGTGCGGCCCTGCCGGCGACGGCGCAGACCCCGCCCTTTCCCACCAAACCCGTCCGCATCGTGATCCCCACGGCGCCCGGCGGCAACATGGACGTGCTGGCGCGGCTTTACGCCGCCAAGCTCACCGAAGCCTGGGGCCAGCAGGTGATCGTCGAATCCAGGCCCGGTGCCAACACCATCCTGGCCACCACGGCCGTCGCCAAGGCACCTGCCGACGGCTACACGGCCCTGTTCACTATCAGCGGCTTCATCCAGAACCTGGTGCTGCAATCGAACCCGCAGTACAAGCTGGGCGACCTGGCGCCGGTGTCGCTGGTGGCCAGCTTCCCGATCGCGATGGTGGCCAACGCAGCCCTGCCCGCGAACGACCTGGCCGGGGTGGTGGCGCTCGCCAGGCAGTCACCCGAGAAATACACCTTCGGCAGCTACGGCGTGGGCTCGGGCGCGCACCTGATCGGCGAAGGGCTGAACAAGGCCGCGGGCATCCGCATCAAGCACGCGGCGTACAAGGGCGAGGCGGCTTCGTTCACCGACGTGGCCAGCGGAGACATCGCGCTGGCCTATGGCTCGGTGGGCTTTTACGCGAACCAGCTCGGCGCCAGCAAGGTCAAGCTGATTGCGGTGGCAGCGCCGCACCGGCTCAAGACCTTCCCCGACCTGCCCACGCTGGCGGAACTGGGCTACCCCGACATCAACCTGCCCGGCTGGGGTGCGCTGTTCCTGCCGGCCGGCACGCCCGCACCCATCGTCGAGAAATACGTGCAGGAGGTGCGCCGCATCACCGCCCTGCCCGAAGTCCAGGCCCGCATCCATGCGCTGGGCTTCGAGCCGGTGGCCAACACCCACACCGAGTTCGCGCAGTTCCTGCAGGAGGACCTCAAGCGCTGGACCCGGATCGCCCGCGAAAACGACATCCGTCTGGATTGAGAAGCAAGCCCATGAACAACCGCGTCACCGAACTCCTGGGTATCCGCTACCCCATCATCCAGGGCGGCATGCAATGGGTGGGCCGCGCCGAGCTGGCCGCGGCCGTCTCCAACGCCGGGGGCCTGGGCACGCTGGGCGCGCTGACCCAGCCCACGCCCGAGGCGCTGGGCCTGGAGATCGAGCGCTGCCGCGCGCTGACCGACAAGCCCTTTGGCGTGAACGTGACCATGCTGCCCACGGTCAACCCGCCGCCCTATGCGCGCATCTTCGAGGTGATCATCGAGCAGGGTGTGCGCATCGTGGAAACGGCGGGCAACGTGCCCGAACAGGTGTTCCAGCAACTGCGCGATGCGGGCATCGTGATCCTGCACAAATGCACCTCGGTGCGCCACGCGCTGGCGGCCGAGAAGCGCGGCGTGCATGTGGTCAGCATCGACGGCTTCGAATGCGCGGGGCACCCGGGCGAGGAAGACGTGCCGGGCCTGGTGCTGATTCCGGCCGCGGTGTCGGCGCTGAGCGTGCCCGTGGTTGCGTCCGGCGGCATTGCCGATGGGCGCGGCATGGCGGCGGCGCTGGCCCTGGGCGCCGAAGGCGTGAACATGGGCACGCGCTTCGTCGCCACGCAGGAGGCGCCGGTGCATGCCAAGGTCAAGCAGGCGCTGCTCGATGCGCGCGAGAACGACACGCGGCTGATCATGCGCACGCTGCGCAACAGCTCGCGCGTGCTGCTCAACCCGGTCTCCGAGGAAGTGCTCAAGCTCGAGGGCCGCAGCGGCGGCGCGAGCTTCGAGGTGCTGCGACCGCTGGTCAATGGCCAGCGCGGCCGGGCCGCGCTGGAAAGCGGCGACATCACGAACGGCGTGATCTGGGCCGGCATGGTGGCGGGCCTGATCGACGACATCCCGAGCTGCGCCGAGTTGATCGAACGCATGATGGCGCAGTGCCGCGACAGGCTTGCGGCGGCGGCCGCGCAGGTGGGTGCCTGAGCAAGCCTGGCGTCCCATGAGTGACGAACAGACCCGCGCCGCGCTGGCGGCCACGCTCACGCGCGTCCTGCGCCCCGGCGAGCTGCAATCGCTGGCCCGCCTCACCGGCGGCGCCACCAAGGCCACCTGGTCCTTCGACTGGATCGATGACCAGGGCCGGCACCCGCTGATCCTGCAGCAGACACCGCCGCGCGCGCAGGACGTGGGCGCCGGCACGCGCCGCCCGCCCAAGCTCACGGCCGAGGAAGATGCGGCGCTGATGGTCCAGGCCCGCGCCGCAGATGTGCCCGCCCCCCGCGTGCTGCATGTGCTGCAGGCTGCGGACGCGCTGGGCAGCGGCTACATCACGGAGCGCATCGACGGTGAAACGCTGGGCAAGCGCATCGTGGCCGATGCCGCCTTCGATGCGGCGCGCCCGCGGCTCGCGGCCCAGTGCGGCGAGATCCTGGCGGCCATCCACCGCGTGCCCACGCAGGGCCTGCCCTTCCTCGCGCGGCTCGATGCCGCGGACGAGTTGGCCATCTACGGCGGCCTGCTCGCCGAGCATGCCTTCGTCCACCCGGTGCTTTCGTATGCGCTGCGCTGGATCGGCGAGCGCCTGCCGGCCGACGCGCCTTCGACCCTGGTGCACGCCGACTTTCGCACCGGCAACCTGATCATCGACCCCGAAGCGGGCGTGCGCTGCGTGCTGGACTGGGAGATTGCGCGCGTGGGCGACCCGATGCACGACCTGGGCGTGCTGTGCATGCGCAGTTGGCGCTTCGGCGGGCCGGGCGAAGCCGGTGGCTTCGGCTCGCGCGAAGACCTGTACGCCGCCTATGAGCGCGCGAGCGGCACGCGGGTGGACCCGGGCCGCGTGCGCTTCTGGGAGGCCATGTCCAACCTCAAGTGGGCCATCTCCTGCGTGCGCCGGGGCCTGGCGCGCGGCGCCGACGGACAGCCCGCGAGCAGCGAACTGGCGGCCGTGGGGCGGCGGCTGGAAGAGCCGCTGTGGGACTTCATGACGCTGGCCACGGCCCGCGACTGAAAGGAGCGACGACCATGCCCGCCTTCGTGCCTTCCGCGGCCACCTTGCTGCAAGCCGCCGCCACCGACCTCGAGCGCGAGGTGCTGCCTGTGCTGTCGGGCTTCCCGCGCTTTCGCACCCGCGTCATCGTCAACATGCTGCGCCTGCTCACGCGTGAACTCGCGCTGGGCGCCGCGGCCGATGCGGCCGAACAGGCGCGGCTGCAGGCGCTGCTGGACACAGACAGCGAAGACCTGACGCAGCTGCGCGCGCAACTGGCGCAGCGCATCGAAGCCGGCACCCTCACGCTGGACGACGAGGCGCTGCTGCGACACCTGCGCGAGACCCTGCGCGACGCACTGGCCATCGACAACCCGGGCTGGACTGGCGGGCGCGGCTGAATCACGCAGGCGCCGCAGCTCGCTCGGAGATCGGCACGCCGTCGTTCATCACATCGCAGTACTCGGTCATGCCCAGCACCGTATGGCCCTCGCAGCTGTACTCGCTCAGGCTCTCGGTGATGCGGGTGTAGCTGCTGAAATCGCTGGCGCCCACCTTCCTGTGCCGCAGCGGCACGGTGGTCAGCACGCGGCCCTTGAGCACATAGGTCTGGCGCTGCGTCGTGACCCAGGCGGTGAGCGAACGCGGAATCCAGGCTTCGTCGTAGTCGGTCTCGATGCGCCCGTCGATGACGCTCTCGTACACGCCATCGCGCAGCACATTGCCGCTGATGCGGTTGGGCCCGCCTTCGGGCCGGCCCTTGATCGACAGCAGGATGCCGAAGTCGCGCGAGAAGGTGACGGGCAGCCACTTGTACCAAAAGAAGCTGTGCCAGTGCCGCGGCCCCCATGACTTGTCGCGGTAGCCCGTGCCGTTCTGGAACGCATGCCGCTGGCCATCGACCGTGATGTGGCCGTTCACCGCCATGTTCTGCTCGGTGTGGCCGCGGTACACCGCATGCGCGGGGTCGAGCACGATGGGCTGGCCCTGCAGATCGACGATCTCGCCGCCATGCATGGGCGAGATGCCTTCGAAGTCCAGCTCGATGAGGGCCGGCCGCTTGGGGTAGCGCTTGAAGGCCGAACTCGGGTCGGCCATGGCCAGCGCGTCATCCATGATCAGCAGCTCGCCCTCGTAGCGCACGCGGTGGCGCTTGAAAGGCTCGATGACCTCGAAGCACATGCCGGCCGCGGCCATGCGCTCGTTGCCCGTGATGGCCGGGCGGCCGAACATGAAGCCCACGCGCCCGTCGGGCAGGTAGACGCAGCAGCTCATCTCCGCATGCCCTTCGTTGGGCCGGTTGCCGATGCGCACCCAGGCCCCGACGCGGCGCACCGAGTCGAAGGCATTGAAGTACATGCTCTCGTTGTAGTGGCCCACAGGCTCGGGCGTGTGGGTGTATTCGTCCTGCGGGTCCAGCTTGAGCCGGGTGTCGGGTGGCATGTACATGAAGTGATCCTTTCAGTGGAATGTCGGCTCAAGGCGAGCGATGGGGTTGCGAGGCGCTTCCTTTGGGCCTTCGCAGACGCGTGAAGAGCAGTTCCAGGCACCCGGCGGCGCGGCCACTCAGTGCGGCACGCGCAGCCAGGCCTTGCCCACCGTGGCACGCCCCTGCAGGGCCGCCAGCGCCAGCGGGGCTTCTTCGAACGCGAAGGCCGTTCCGGGCAGCAGATGGATGCGTCGCTGCGCATGCCAGGCGTAGGCCTCATGCGTGAGGCTCGCGGCCAGCGCCGGTTCGCGCCTGCGCACCTCGCCCCACAGCACGCCCACCGCGCTCGCGTTGTGCAGCAGCAGCCGGTTGGCCGCGAGCTGCGTGAGCTCGCCACCGGCAAAACCGATGACCAGGTAGCGCGCGCCATAGGCCAGGCAGCGCAGGCTCTGCACGCCCACCTCACCGCCCACCGGGTCGTAGACCACATCGGCGCCACCGGGCACCTGTTCGCGCAGGGCCTGCACCCAGGTGGGGTCGGTGTAGTCCAGGGCCAGGTCGGCCCCGGCATCAAGGCAGGCCCGTACCTTGTGCGCGCCACCGGCCGTGGCAATCACGCGCGCCCCCATCAGCCTGCCCAGCTGCAGGGCGGCGCTGCCCACGCCACCGGCCGCCGCATGCACCAGCAGCGTCTGGCCCCGCTGCAGCCGGCCCGCGATGCGCAGCGCATACAGCGAGGTCGGGTAGTTGCTGCGCAGGGCCAGCGCGGCACCGGGGTCGATGTCCGGCGGGATCGCGACGGCCTCGCTGCGCGGCACCAGCGCGTATTGCGCAAAGCCGCCCTGGCGCGACGAGCTCGCCACGCGCGTGCCTACCGCCAACTCACCGCCCTCGCCGGCCACGATGGTGCCCAGCACCTCGGAGCCCGGCGTGAAGGGCAGCGGCGGCTTGATCTGGTATTTGCCACGCACGATCAGCGTGTCGCCGAAGGCCAGGCCCGCGGCTTCGACACGCACCAGGTACTGGTCCGCGCCGGGCCGCGGCAGCACCACGTCGCGCAGGTGCATCTGGCCATCCTCGCTGAGCGCTTCGACGCGCCAGGCGCGCATCGTCCTGGGCAAGGCGCCGGTCATCGGGCCTCGCCTGCAGCGGCATGCGCCATGTCTGCGCCGCCTGGACGTGGCGCACCGTCCGGGTCCAAAGGGGTGGATGAATGGCTCACTTTGCTATTTAATCTATGGTTGAACCAATGATGTTCACGTGCATCGTAGAGCAGCCTGATCCATCACACAAGCAACCATCTTGAATGACTAAGTCAAACAGCTTCCGCAAGCTCGTCGCGCCAGGGCGACCTGGTGCGAGCGATTGCGTTCAAGATGACCAGCAGTTTGTGCGTGCAGGCCACCAGCG
>NZ_JAQIPB010000012.1 GCF_028023875.1 Xenophilus arseniciresistens | reverse complement strand
GGGCGCGGTGGTGGTCAACGACAAGCGCGTGGAGCCGGCCGAGCACAAGAAGTTCGTGCAGGCCGAAGTCGCCCGGTTCGGCCCCGTCATCAAGGCCGCGGGCGCCTACGCGGACTGAAGCCGGCGCACTGCTGCCAGCGCGGCAGCAGACCGATCATCAAGCCGGGGCCTGCCCCGGCTTTTTTGTGCCCCCACGCTCCCCCGCTTCGCGAGGTCCGCTGCCCCCCGAGGGGGTGTTTTTCATCTTGGGGCGGCCCAGCGATGAAAAAGTGCCCCCACGCTCCCCCGCTTCGCGAGGTCCGCTGCCCCCCGAGGGGGTGTTTTTCATCTTGGGGCGGCCCGGCGATGAAAAAGTGATCGCACGGCCGGCAAGGCACCGCGCGCGCAAAAAAAAGCCCGCACATCGGCGGGCTGAATGAACCAGAAGGCTCCTTGGAGAAACTTGGAATGAAGGCCTCTGCGCATCCGTGGATGCGCATCGACCTGCTCACGCCGCGCCCATGTCTTGCATCATGGGCACAGCGGTCGCGGGCCTTGCGGCCCGCACCCGGACGCTTTCGTCGAAGCGCCAGCAGACGTCGGCGCCCGGGCGGCTTGCGTCAGAAGGAGTGACGCAGGCCGAACTCGTAACCGGTCGAGTTCTTCATGCGGTAGTTGGCACCGCCGTAAGCCAGTTGAGCCGAGGTCAGAGCCGGGCCGCCCACGGTCAGGGCTGCACCGTTCTTGTTGCTCACGCGAGCCACCGTGGCGTACAGGGCCGTGCGCTTGGACAGGTTGTGCTGGTAGCCCAGCGCGAACTTGTTGGCCTTGCGGTCTTCGATGGGGTTCCACAGGTTGGCCAGGGTGCCGACGGTGTTGTCGTCGTACTTGACGTGTGCGTAGCTGGCGCGGATCAGGCCCGCACCGACCGGCACCGTCACGCCCAGCAGGTAGCCTTGCACCTTGGTCTTGGGGTCGATGGCCAGGAAGCCGTTGTTGTAGTCGGCCAGCAGCGTGCTGCGCTCCTGGCGGTTCTGCGAGTACATACCGAAGAGCTTGACCACGCCGAAGTCATAGGTGACGCCAGCGTTCAGGATCTTGTTCTTGGTGGTGCGGTCGGTCGTGATGTTGATGGTGTCGGTGCTCACCGAAGCGCCATCGAGCTGGCCATAGGACATGGCGACGTCCAGCGGGCCGTTGGCGAAGCCGATGCGGCCGCCGAAGTAACGGCCGGCCTTCGAATCACGCTGGTTCGAGGCCAGGGGTTCGAATTCGGTGCGCTCGTGGAAGGCGTACATCACGTTGCCGTACACGCCGCCCAGACCCTTGGGCAGAAAGTACTGAGCGGTGTTGCTCAGGCGGCTGTGGCTGTAGGCGGTGGCAATCAGGTTGCCGCCGATGCCGGTGGCGCCGAACGGATCGAAGGCGTCGTCCACCAGCTTGCCGGGGGTGGAGTCGCGGCCGAAACGCAGTTCACCGAAGCTGCCAGCCAGGCTGACGGTCGAACGGCGGCTGAAGGCGCTCAGGCCACCGCCGTCATCGTTGGTCAGGGGCGATTCAAGCCAGAAGCCGGCCGTCAGGCCGCCACCCAGGTCTTCCACACCACGGAAGCCCAGACGGCTCGAGCTCAGGCCCGAGTTGCGCAGTTCGGTGCGGCCGACCTTGATGCTGTCGGGCAGCAGCGAGGGGTTGACCAGGTCGGCCAGCGTGTACACGCGCTCAGCCTTGTTGGAGACATTGCTGACTGCAACGTCCACCACGCCAAACAGGGTCACCGAGGATTGGGCCGATGCGGCGCCGCACAGCGCCAGTGCAGCGAGGGCTGCAAAAGTCTTTTTCATTCGTAGAACTCCAGGATGTGGAAGCGCTTCTCGTCGTAAGCGGAGTCCCCGGGCACCAAACCCGGGACGAATTGGAGTCTCTAGCCACAAGAAGTCAGTTACGTGACATCGGGTTAACCCGTTTTTTATTCATTTTGGAGTGTTGCGTCTAGCGGACACATTTGGTGCTTGACTGTCATTTCGAGGGCACCAAGGCCCCTCGGCCGGCCGTGCGACACTCGCGCCCCAGCGACGCCGGCGGCCCGCCTGCGTGCAGTGATCGAAGAGTTGCCCATGGGTGTTGTGTCCTGGCTGGAAGCAGCCTTTCTCGGCCTGGTTCAAGGCCTGACCGAATTCCTTCCCATTTCCTCCAGCGCCCACCTGCGCATCATTGGCCCCATGCTGCCCTCGGGCGTGGACCCGGGCGCCAGCTTCACGGCCATCACGCAGCTCGGTACCGAGCTGGCGGTGCTGATCTATTTCCGCCACGACATCCTGCGCATCCTGCGCGCCTGGTTCGCCTCGCTGGTGCCGGGCGCCAACCGTGGCGGCATGCACCCCGACGCGCGCATGGGCTGGCTGATCATCATCGGCACCCTGCCTATCGCGGTGCTGGGGCTGCTGTTCAAGGATGCGATCGAGACTTCGCTGCGCAATCTCTACATCACCGCCACCATGCTGATGCTGTTCGCGCTGGTGCTGGCCTGGGCCGACCGCCACGGCAGCAAGACGCGCGAGCTCAAGACCCTGAGCTGGCAGCACGGCCTGGTCTACGGCCTGGCCCAGGCCATGGCGCTGATTCCCGGCGTCTCGCGCTCGGGCGGCACCATCACGGCCGGCCTGCTGATGGGCTACACCCGTGAGGCGGCGGCCCGCTATTCCTTCCTGCTGGCCGTGCCCGCAGTCATGGCCTCGGGCTTCTATCAGCTGATCAAGAGCTGGGGCGTGGCCGGCCCGGTCGCGCCGGGCCCGACGGCGCTGGCCACCGTGATCGCCTTCGTGGTGGGCTATGGCGTCATCGTGTGGTTCCTGCGGATCGTGTCCTCGCGCAGCTACATGGTCTTCGTGTACTACCGGCTCGCGCTGGGGGCGCTGCTGTTCGTGCTGCTGGGCCTGGGCCTGCTTTCTGCGCATTGAACGCGCCGCAGCGAAGCCGGGCCTGAACGCAGGCTGACCAGACCCTGACCGCTGGCGACAGCCCGCCGCAGCCCGGGGCTTCGTCCCGGATCGCGAAGGCCCGCGCCCTATAGTGGCGCGCATGCCTTCCGAACCTCCCAGTCGGGTGCTGGCCTGCGCCAGCATCCTCTGCAGGCGACCAGCCTGCGCCACGGCCTCTCCTCTCCGGTCATCTCCCCTGCTTCCTGCTCGCGCTGAGTTCGCCCCTGCCGGCGGCGACCGTGCGCGCGCGCGGCATGCGCGCCGCCCAAAGGGAGCGCGCGCATGATGGAACTGCTGACCGACCCGGCCGCCTGGGCGGGGCTGCTGACGCTGGTCGTGCTCGAGATCGTGCTGGGCATCGACAACCTGATCTTCATCGCCATCCTGGCCGAGAAGCTGCCGCCCCATCAGCGTGACCGCGCGCGCGTCATCGGCCTGAGCCTGGCGCTGCTGATGCGCCTGGCGCTGCTGTCGGTGGTCTCGTGGCTGGTGACGCTGACGGCGCCGCTGTTCAGCGTCTGGGGCAAGCCCTTTTCGGGCCGCGACCTGATCCTGCTGGGCGGCGGCCTGTTCCTGCTCTACAAGGCCACGACCGAGCTGCATGAAAGACTGGAGGGCGTGGTTCACACCCAGCGCACGCAGGTCGCCTATGCAGGCTTCGGCGTGGTGGTGGCGCAGATCGTGGTGCTGGATGCCGTGTTCTCGCTCGATGCCGTGATCACGGCCGTGGGGATGGTGGACGAACTGCCCGTGATGATGGCCGCGGTGGTGATCTCCATCGCCGTGATGCTGCTGGCCTCCAGGCCGCTGACGCGTTTCGTGAATGCGCATCCGACGGTGGTGATGCTGTGCCTGAGCTTCCTGCTCATGATCGGCCTCTCGCTGGTGGCCGAGGGCCTGGGCTTCCACCTGCCCAAGGGCTACCTCTATGCGGCCATCGGTTTTTCGATCCTGATCGAGTTCTTCAACCAGTGGGCCCGGCGCAACCAGGCGCGCCAGCAAGCCACCCAGCCGCTGCGCGAGCGCACGGCCGAGACCGTGCTGCGCCTGCTGGGCAGCCGGCTGCACGGCCAGCCGCAGCCCGGCGGCGACGGCCAGCAGGCCTCCTTGGCGCAAGCACCGGCCTTCGCGCCCGAGGAGCGGCAGATGGTGGGCGGCGTGCTCTCGCTGGCCGACCGCACGGTACGCACGATCATGACGCCGCGTGGCGACATCTCCTGGGCGGATGTGGAGGAGGACGGCGGGCAGCTGCGCGCGCAGTTGCTGGCCACGCCGCACAGTCTGTTCCCGATCTGCCGTGGCTCGCTCGACGAGGTGCTGGGCGTGGCGCGCGTGAAGGACCTGCTGGGCGCGGTCACGCAGCACGGCCGGCTGGACGCGCAGGCCGGCTACGTGCGCGCGCCGCTGTATCTGCCCGCGAGCACCAGCGTGATGCGTGCGATCGACATCCTGCGCCACGCGCGCGGCCAGCTGGCGCTGGTGACAGACGAGTACGGCCAGGTGCAGGGCGTGGTCACGCCCATCGACGTGCTGGAGGCCATTGCCGGCGAGTTCCCCGACGAGGACGAATCCCTCGAGATCCAGGCCCAGGGCGAAGGGCTGTGGCATGTGGCCGGCTCTGCCGATCTGCACCAGCTCGAGCGCCTCCTGGACACCCAGGGCCTGCTGAGCGAAGACGACAGCTACAGCTCCGTCGCCGGCTATCTGCTGGCCGAGTTCGGTCATCTGCCCGGGGTGGGACAGACCGTGCGTCACGATGGCATCGAGTTCCGCATCCTCGAGGCGGACGAGCAGCGCATCGGGCTGGTGGCGGTGCGCCGGCTGAGCGCCGACGAGCTGGCGCATTCGCCCCTCCAAGGCGCAGCTGACCGGGGTTAACACCGGGCGACGCCCGCGCGGATGGCCGCTAAAACGCAGGCAGGCCCATCCGGCCCCCACCGCGACGGCGGCGCCGCGCATCTGCCGCACCGGACGCTGCCGCAGCTCCATCACTCAGGAGAGCCTTGCATGATGATCCGCGCCCGCACCCGCCGCCAATGGCTGGGTACCGCCTTTTGCGCAACCGCCGCCCTGGCGGCCGCCCCCCTTCCCGGTCTGGCCCAGGAGGCCTGGCCCAGCAAGCCGGTGCGCATCGTCGTCCCCTTTGCCGCCGGCGGCACCACCGACATCCTGGCCCGCGCCGTGGCCCCCGAGCTGAGCAAGGCCCTGGGTCAGGCTTTCATCGTCGACAACCGCGCGGGTGCGGGCGGCAATGTGGGCACCGAGATCGTGGCGCGCGCGCCCGCCGACGGCTACACGCTGCTGATGGGCACGGTGGGCACGCATGGCATCAACCGCGCGCTCTATCCCAAGCTGCCTTTCGACCCGATCCAGGACTTCGTGCCCATCACCATGGTCGCGGCCGTGCCCAACGTGATGGAGATGAACGCCGACAAGGCCAGGCAGATGGGCATCGACTCGGTGGCCAGCTTCATCGCCAAGGCCAAGGCGCAGCCGGGCCAGTTCAACATGGCCTCCAGCGGCAGCGGCACCTCCATCCACCTGGCCGGCGAGCTGTTCAAGCGCATGACCGGCGTGCAGATGACCCATGTGCCGTACAAGGGCTCGGCCCCGGCCCTGCTCGACATGGTGGCCGGCAATGCCGACGTGATGTTCGACAACCTGCCCTCGTCCATGCAGCAGATCAAGGCCGGCAAGCTCAAGGCCCTGGCCGTGACCAGCAGCCAGCGATCGGCCGCGCTGCCCGACGTGCCCACGGTGGAAGAAGCCGGCGGCCCGGCGCTCAAGGGCTTCGAGGCCAGTTCCTGGTTCGGGCTGCTGGCCCCCGCAGGCACCGCGCCTGCCGTCGTGCAGCGCGTGCATCAGGCCCTGGCGCGCGCGCTGGCCACCCCCGAGGTGAAAGAGAAGATGCTCGCCCAGGGCGCCATTCCCAGCGGCAGCTCACCGGCCGAATTTGCCCAGCACATCGCGCGCGAGCATGAGAAGTGGGCGCAGGTGGTCAAGGACTCGGGCGCCAAGGTGGACTAAGGCGCGCGGCCAGCGGGGCCAGCGGGGCCACCCGCCCGAACCTGCAACGAAAAAAGGTGCGCCGCGGGCGCACCTTTTTTATTCTGCAGGGCGGGACTCAGGTGCCCCAGACGATGTCTCTGTTCTCCGCCATGGATTCGCGCATCATCTTGATCAGCGGCGCGGCGCGCTGGTGCAGGCCCACATGCTGGATCTCGGCGGCGGCTTCATGGTCCTCCGCGGCATGGGCGTCGTGGTTGTGGCGGCCCTGCTCGGCCTCGCGCTCGGACGCGGCCTGCAGCGCCGAGATGGCGCCGGGCATCTGGTCCACGGTGATGATGCCGCTGCTGCCGGCGGACTTGCCCATGATCTCGAGCAGCGGCCGGGCATGGCCTTCGAGCATCAGCACGTCGGCGCTGGCTTGGGATTTGAAGCGATAGAGCATAGGGCTTACCTCCTGGGTCAGTTGTAGATGTAGTCGCGCGTGAAGGGATAGTCCGTCTGTGCGCCGCGCATGCCATGGGCATGGACCTGGCCGTCGGGCCGGGCGCACAGCATCTGGTGCAGGGAGATCCAGCCCTGCTCGAAGCTCATGGCACAGCCGGACAGATAGAGCCTGTAGGCGCGCAGGATGCGCTCGGCCCGCTCGGCACCTGCGGTCTTCTGCAGCACCGCAAGCGCGGGCGCCAACTGGGCCTCCAGCGCATCGGACCAGGCCCACAGCGTGCGGGCGTAGTGGGGGCGCAGGTTTTCGGTGTCGACCATCTCGAGGCCGGCCCGGGCAATGTCCTGCAGCACGCTGCTCACATGCATCAGCTCGCCGCCCGGGAAGATGTACTTCTCGATGAAGTCCCCCATGCCCGCGCCCAGTTGCTGGTGTGCCAGCGCCCCGGCCGTGATGCCATGCTGCAGGGTCAGCCCACCCGGCACCAGCAGTTGCGCCACGCCGCGAAAGTAGTGCGGCATCTGCACATGGCCCACGTGCTCGAACATGCCCACCGAGGCGATCTTGTCGAAGACCATGCTGCCTTCGAGCTCGCGGTAGTCCATCAGCTTCACCCGCACTCTGTCGCCCAGGCCGCGCTCGGCAATCAGTGCCTCCACATGCGCATGCTGGTTCTGCGACAGCGTGATGCCCGTGGCATCCACGCCGTAGTGCTCGGCCGCCCACAGCAGCAGCGCGCCCCAGCCGCAGCCGATGTCCAGGAAGCGCTCGCCCGGCTGCAGGCGCAGCTTGCGGCAGATGTGATCGAGCTTGGCCGCCTGCGCCTGGGCGATGTCCAGCGAGGGCTCCCGAAAGTAGGCGCAGGAATAGACGCGCCGCGGGTCCAGCCACAGCGCATAGAAATCGTCGGAAACGTCGTAATGGAACTGGATCTGCTCGCTGTCCCTTTGCCGGGTGTGCGCGCCGCGGGATTTGGCATCGCGCAGCAGGCGCGACCACCAGCCCGTCTGCGTCTGCACGGGCTGGCCCGGCATCAAGGCCGCGGCTGCCTGCATCAGGTCGCGCATCGCACCCTCGATCTGGACCAGGCCCTCCACATAGTCCTCGGCCACGCTGCCGATCTGCCGGGCCGCAAGCTTTGCCACGCTGGACCAGCGCGAGAACGCCAGTCGC
This sequence comes from Xenophilus arseniciresistens, assembly GCF_028023875.1. Taxonomy (GTDB): domain Bacteria; phylum Pseudomonadota; class Gammaproteobacteria; order Burkholderiales; family Burkholderiaceae_C; genus Xenophilus; species Xenophilus arseniciresistens. The sequence goes on along the minus strand of NZ_JAQIPB010000012.1, from coordinate 167,567 downwards.
AGCCGGGCGCCCGCGGGCTCGATGCGGCGCCCATCGGGCAAGGCAATGGCAACAGGCACCGGCAGTGCCGCCAATTCCGCTTCAATACGAGGTGCCAGGCTGTTGCTCATGCTGGTTCAGGCCCTTCATTCTTTCGTCGCGTCCCACAGCGCACCTTCACTTTGTCACAAAAAAAGGCAGGCGTGGGTAGGACGAAAGAGGACAGCTATTTGCCGCAGCGCACCGCGCTGCGCATCTGCTGCCGAGCATCAGGCCAAGCTCGTATTTCGAGCATCCATTGGCATTGGCATGGATGGCCCAATCACCCATGCCATGCCGCCGCCAAAAGAAAAAGGCCCTCTTTCGAGGGCCTTTTTCAATTTCTGGAATTTGGTTGCGCGAGCAAGATTTGAACTTGCGACCTTTGGGTTATGAGCCCAACGAGCTACCAGGCTGCTCCATCGCGCGTCAGAAATGAGAGTATAGCTTATTCTGCGTCGCTTTGCTCGGCGGCGTCAGAAATTTCAGGACGATCCACCAGTTCCACGAAAGCCATGGGCGCGTTGTCGCCCACACGGAAGCCCATCTTCAGGATGCGGGTGTAGCCGCCCGGGCGCGTCTGGTAACGCGGGCCCAGCTCATTGAACAGCTTCACGACGTTGTCGCGGTTGCGCAGACGGTCGAAGGCCAGGCGCTTGTTGGCGACCGTGGGGTTCTTGGCCAGCGTGATCAGCGGCTCGACGACGCGGCGCAGTTCCTTCGCCTTGGGCACGGTGGTCTTGATGGCCTCGTGCTCGATCAGCGAGTTGGTCATGTTGCGCAGCATCGCCAGGCGGTGCGAGCTGGTGCGGTTGAGTTTGCGGAGTCCAAGTCCGTGACGCATGATGATTTCCTTGAAGAAGGATTTTTAGTAATGGGGGCAGCCGTGTCAGGTACTGCCCCGTGCGATGAAGGCCGTGGGCTTCTTAGCGCTTGTCCAGGCCGGCCGGCGGCCAGCTTTCGAGCTTCATGCCCAGGGTCAGGCCGCGCGAAGCCAGCACTTCCTTGATTTCGTTGAGCGACTTGCGACCCAGGTTCGGGGTCTTGAGCAGCTCGTTCTCGGTGCGCTGGATCAGGTCACCGATGTAGTAGATGTTTTCGGCCTTCAGGCAGTTGGCCGAACGCACGGTCAGTTCCAGCTCGTCCACGGGACGCAGCAGGATGGGGTCGAACTGCTGGGCGCTGCGCGGGGCGGAAGCCTTCGCATCGAACAGCTCGTCCACGCCACCTTCCAGCTGGGCGAACACGGCCAGTTGCTCGACCAGGATCTTGGCCGAAGCGCGCACAGCGTCTTCCGCCGAGATGGCGCCATTGGTCTCGATCTCGACCAGCAGCTTGTCCAGGTCGGTGCGCTGTTCCACACGGGCGCTTTCGACCGTGTAGCTCACGCGCTTGACCGGCGAGAACGATGCGTCCAGCACGATGCGGCCGATCGACTTGGTCGGCTCGTCGGCATAGCGGCGCATGGTGCCAGGCACATAGCCGCGGCCCTTCTCGACCTTGATCTGCATGTCCAGCTTGCCGCCTTGCGACAGATGGGCGATGACGTGCTCGGGGTTGATGATCTCGACGTCATGCGGCGTCTGGATATCGGCGGCCGTGACCGGGCCTTCGCCATCCTTGCGCAGCGACAGCGTGACCTCGTCGCGGTTGTGGAGCTTGAACACCACGCCCTTGAGGTTCAGCAGGATGTTGACCACATCCTCTTGCACGCCATCGATGGAGGAGTACTCGTGCAGCACGCCGGCGATGGTGACTTCGGTGGCTGCATAGCCCACCATCGAAGAAAGCAACACGCGACGCAGCGCGTTGCCGAGCGTGTGGCCGTAGCCACGCTCGAAAGGCTCGAGCGTCACTTTTGCCTTGTTGGCAGCCAGTTGCTCGACCTGGATGGTCTTGGGTTTCAGCAGGGTTGTTTGCATGCGGACTTCCTCTCAATACCCCCGGCTCGTTACACCGGTAAGGCTGGTGAAGCGCCTGGGCCGCACAAAGCTTGGCAGCCGCAGGAACGGGAACAACTAAACAGGGCGCCTGAAGGTGCTTGAGTCCTTGTGGCGCCCCATCAGCATCAACGCGAATAAAGTTCGACGATCAGCGATTCGTTGATGTCGGCACCGAACTCGTCGCGATCCGGCACCTTCTTGAACGTACCTTCGGCCTTGTCGATGTTGACTTCGACCCAGGCGGGGATGCCGACTTGCTGGGCCAGTTGCAGGGCTTCGACCACGCGAACCTGCTTCTTCGACTTTTCACGCACAGCCACCACGTCGCCGGTCTTGACCAGGTACGAGGGGATGTTGACAGCCTGGCCGTTCACGGTGATGGCCTTGTGCGACACCAGCTGGCGTGCTTCGGCGCGCGTGGAGCCGAAGCCCATGCGGAACACCACGTTGTCCAGACGCGATTCCAGCAGGAACAGCAGGTTGGCGCCGGTGTTGCCACGGCGGCGGTCGGCTTCTTCGAAGTAGCGGCGGAACTGCTTTTCCAGCACGCCGTACATGCGCTTGACCTTCTGCTTTTCACGCAGCTGCAGACCGTAGTCGGACGTGCGCTGACCCGAGGTGCGGCCATGCTGGCCGGGCTTGGAGTCGAACTTGGCCTTGTCCGCGATGGAGCGACGTGCGCTCTTCAGGAACAGGTCTGTGCCTTCACGGCGGGAGAGCTTGGCCTTGGGGCCGAGATAGCGTGCCACGGTATTTTCCTTGTGTTGCGTCTGCCGCAGCGCCTACTGGCATTGCGGGAGCCATCAGTCCTCGGACGATGGCGGTGGGCTTGAGTGAAAAGCAAAAACGCGCAGCAACCCGCAAAGGGCGCTGCGCTGTCGTGAAGCGCCTTAGATGCGACGGCGCTTCTGGGGACGGCAGCCGTTGTGCGGGACCGGCGTCACGTCGGAGATGGACGTGATGCGGATGCCCAGCGCAGCCAGCGCGCGCACCGACGACTCGCGACCCGGGCCGGGGCCCTTGATCTCGACGTCGAGGTTCTTGATGCCTTGCTCGACCGCTGCACGGCCGGCGACTTCGGATGCCACCTGGGCGGCGAAGGGCGTCGACTTGCGCGAACCCTTGAAGCCCTGACCACCCGACGAGGCCCACGACAGTGCGTTGCCCTGACGGTCGGTGATGGTGATGATGGTGTTGTTGAACGACGCGTGCACGTGCGCGATGCCGTCCGCAACGTTCTTGCGGACCTTCTTGCGAACGCGTTGCGCGGCGTTGTTGGCGGGAGACTTGGCCATGCTTTATTCCTTACTTCTTCAGGGCTTGCGCGGCGCGACGCGGACCCTTGCGGGTACGGGCGTTCGTGCGGGTGCGCTGGCCACGCATCGGCAGGCCGCGACGGTGACGGAAACCGCGGTAGCAACCGATGTCCATCAGACGCTTGATGTTCATCGTCGTTTCGCGACGCAGGTCGCCTTCGATCGTGAACTGGGCGATCTGGTCGCGGATCTTTTCCAGATCGGCGTCCGTCAGGTCCTTGACCTTCTTCGCGTAGTCGATGCCGCAGGCTTCGCAGATCTTGCGAGCGCGCGTGCGGCCGATGCCGAAGATCGCCGTCAGGCCGATCTCGGCGTGCTTGTGCGGCGGAATGTTGATGCCAGCGATACGTGCCATGTTCGTCCTCTAGAACTCTCGATTCAACCCTGGCGCTGCTTGTGGCGCGGGTCGGTGCAGATCACGCGAACCACACCTTTGCGGCGGATGATCTTGCAATTGCGGCAGATGGTTTTGACCGAAGCCGAAACTCTCATTTGATTTCTCCTGAAACTCTGTGGGCTGAACTACCTGCCCCAAAACACAATGTGCGCCAGGCACAGGCCTTTGGCGTCAACTCCACTTTCCAAATCTTCTGATCCGAAGCTCTGAGGGGCCCGGCTCTCGCCCGGCCACCCGATCAGTCCGCATCAACCACCCAGAGACGTCTTGAAATTCGCCTTCTTGAGCAGCGACTCATACTGCTGCGACATCATGTAGTTCTGCACCTGGGCCATGAAGTCCATGGTGACCACCACGATGATCAGCAGCGAGGTCCCTCCGAAGTAGAACGGCACGTTGTATCTGAGGATCAGAAACTCCGGCAGCAAACACACGAAGGTGATGTAGATCGCACCCGCCAAGGTCAGGCGCAACAGGATCTTGTCGATGTAGCGTGCCGTCTGGTCACCGGGACGGATCCCGGGAATGAAGGCACCGCTCTTCTTCAGGTTGTCGGCGGTCTCGCGGCTGTTGAACACGAGGGCCGTGTAGAAGAAGCAGAAGAACACGATCGCACCGGCGTACAGCAGGGTATAGATCGGCTGACCCGGGGCCAGGGTGGACGCTGCGTCGCGCATGAAGCGCGCGAACCAGCCTTCACCGCCGGTGCCCATCCAGCCAACCACCGTTGCCGGCAGCAGGATGATCGAGCTGGCGAAGATCGGCGGGATCACACCGGCCATGTTCAGCTTCAGCGGCAGGTGCGAGGCTTGGCCTCCATACACCTTGTTGCCGACCTGCCGCCGCGCATAGTTGACCAGGATCTTGCGCTGACCGCGTTCCACGAACACCACGAACCAGGTCACCAGGCCAACCAGCACCACGATGAACAGCGCGATCAGCACACTCATCGCACCCGTGCGCACCAGCTCCAGCAGCCCGCCAATGGCGGTGGGGAGACCGGCCACGATGCCCGCGAAGATGATGATCGAGATGCCGTTGCCCAGACCACGCTCGGTGATCTGCTCACCCAGCCACATCAGGAACATGGAACCAGCCGTCAGGCTGAACATGGCCGTGATGCGGAAGCCGAAGCCAGGGTTGTTCACCAGGCCTGCCGAAGACTCCAGCATGGTGGCAATGCTCACCGACTGCACCAGCGCCAGCGCCAGCGCGCCATAGCGCGTGTACTGGGTGATCCTGCGCCGACCCGCCTCGCCTTCCTTCTTCATCTGCTCGAAGGTCGGCACGACGTAGGTCATCAGCTGCATGATGATCGATGCCGAGATGTACGGCATGATCCCCAGCGCAAACACCGTGAAACGCGACAGGGCCCCACCCGAGAACATGTTGAACAGGTTCAGGATGCCGCCCTGCTGGCCCTGGAACAGCTGAGCCAGCTGGTCCGGGTTGATGCCGGGCACGGGGATGTGTGCGCCGATGCGGTAGACCACAAGCGCGAGCAGCAGGAAGACCAGCCGGCGACGCAGGTCGCCGAACTTGCCCGTCTTTGCCAGCCCTGGCTTGGTCAACGCGTTGGTTGCCACGTTCTGGAACTTCCTTGAGTGAGGAAAAGCGGAATGCCGATCAGGCCAGGCTGCCGCCGGCTGCCTCGATGGCCGCCTTGGCACCTTCGGTCGCGCCGATGCCCGTCAGCTTCACAGCCTTGGTCAGTTCGCCCGACTTGATGACCTTCACGACCTTGGCCAGCTGGCCCACGAGGCCGGCTTGCTTGAGCGCGAGCAGATCCACTTCGGCCAGGCCGAGCTTGTCCAGAGCGGTCAGCGAGACCTCGGCGTTGAACTTCAGGCTTTGCGACTTGAAGCCACGCTTGGGCAGGCGACGCTGCAGCGGCATCTGACCGCCTTCGAAGCCCACCTTGTGGAAGCCACCGGCGCGCGACTTCTGGCCCTTGTGGCCACGACCCGCGGTCTTGCCCAGGCCGGAGCCGATACCGCGGCCGACGCGACGCTTGGCGTGCTTGGCGCCCTCTGCGGGCTTGATGGTATTGAGTTCCATGTCAGAGCACCTTCACCAGATAGGCGATCTTGTTGATCATGCCGCGCACGGCGGGCGTGTCCTGCAGCTCGCTCACGCTGTTGAGCTTGCGCAGGCCCAGGCCACGCACGGTGGCGCGGTGCGACTGCTTCGTGCCGATCGGGCTGCGAACCAGCTGGATCTTCACGGTCTGTTGTTGCGTCGTCATTGCAAATGCTCCCGGTCTCAGGCGAAGATGTCTTCGACCGTCAGACCACGCTTGGCTGCGACTTCGGCCGGGGTGGTCGAGTTCTTCAGTGCGTCGAGCGTGGCGCGAACCATGTTGTAGGGGTTCGACGAACCGTGGCTCTTGGCCACGATGTCGGTGATGCCCATCACTTCGAACACGGCGCGCATCGGGCCGCCAGCGATGATGCCGGTACCCTTGGGGGCCGGCGACATCATCACGGTGGAAGCACCGTGGTGACCCGTCACCTGGTGATGCAGCGTGCCGTTCTTGATCGACACCTTCATGAGATTGCGGCGGGCCTCTTCCATGGCCTTCTGCACGGCTGCGGGCACTTCCTTCGACTTGCCCTTGCCCATGCCGACGCGGCCATCGCCGTCACCCACCACGGTGAGTGCTGCGAAACCCAGGATACGACCACCCTTCACCACCTTGGTGACACGGTTGATCGAAATCATCTTCTCGCGCAGACCGTCCTCGGGACCCTCGGCGCTCGTTCTTGCCTGAATCTTTGCCATCTTGAATTCCTGATTCGTGCGCGTTCTTAGAACTGCAGGCCGGCTTCACGCGCGGCTTCTGCCAACGCCTTGACGCGGCCGTGGTATGCGAAGCCGGCGCGATCGAACGCAACCTTCTCCACGCCGGCAGCCTTGGCCCTTTCGGCGATGCGCTTGCCGATCAGTGCGGCGGCGGTGGCATTGCCACCCTTGCCAGCACCACCGAGCGAGCTGCGCACTTCGGCTTCGGCCGTCGAGGCCGAGGCCAGCACCTTGGCGCCGTCGCCGGAAATGACGGTGGCGTAGATGTGCAGGTTGGTACGGTTCACCGTCAGACGGGCAACGCCTTGCGTGGCAATGCGGATACGGGTCTGACGGGCGCGGCGCAGGCGCTGTTCCTTTTTGGTCAACATCATGCAGCCTCTTACTTCTTCTTGGTTTCCTTGATCACGATCTTCTCGTCCGAATAACGGATCCCCTTGCCCTTGTAGGGCTCGGGCGGACGAATAGCGCGGATCTCGGCAGCCACCTGGCCGACACGTTGACGGTCGGCACCCTTGATGACGATTTCGGTCGGGGCCGGAGTGGCCACCGTGATGCCCGCAGGCATTTCCTTGTTGACGGGGTGCGAGTAGCCGACCGCGAGGTTCAGCTTCGTGCCTTGAGCCTGGGCTTTGTAGCCCACGCCGACCAGCGTCAGCTTCTTCTCGAAGCCCTTGCTCACGCCCAGCACCATGTTGTTGACCAGCTGGCGCACGGTGCCGCTCATCGCGTTCGCTTCACGCGACTCGTTGACCGGCTCGAAGCTCAGCTTGCCATCCTTGTTCGACACCTTCACCAGCGCGTTGGCGGTGATGGCCAGCTGGCCACCTGCGCCCTTGACGCTGATCTGGTCGTCCTTGATCGACACGTCCACACCTGCGGGGACGGTGACCGGCATTTTTCCGACTCGGGACATTGCTATTTCCTCCGCGTCAGGCCACGTAGCACAGCACTTCGCCGCCCACGCCATTGGCGCGTGCCTTGCGGTCCGTCATCACGCCCTTGGGGGTGGTGACGATGGCCACGCCCAGGCCGTTCTGGACCTTGGGAATGGAAGTGGCGCCCTTGTAGACGCGCAGGCCGGGACGGCTCACGCGCTCGATGCGCTCGATCACCGGACGGCCGGCGTAGTACTTCAGCGAGATTTCGAGTTCGCTCTTGCCGGCTTCGGTCTTGACCTGGAAGCCGTCGATGTAGCCCTCGTCCTTCAGCACCTGGGCGATGGCGATCTTCACCTTGGAAGACGGCACCGACACGGTGGGTTTCGCGACCATCTGCGCATTGCGGATGCGCGTCAGCAGGTCGGCGATGGGATCACTCATGCTCATAATTCTTGCTCCTGCTGCGCTTACCAGCTGGCCTTGGTCACGCCGGGGATGTCGCCGGCGAAGGCCAGTTCACGCACCTTGGCACGCGCCAGACCGAACTGGCGGAAGGTGCCGCGAGGACGGCCAGTGATTTCGCAGCGGTTGCGCTGACGGGTGGGGTTCGCGTTGCGCGGCAGCTTCTGCAGCGCCAGGCGTGCAACAGCACGCTCTTCGTCGCTCTTCTTGGCGTCGTTCGCGGTCGCCTTCAGCTCTTCGTATTTCTTCGCGTACTTGGCGACCAGCTTGTCGCGCTTGAGTTCGCGCTGGATCAAAGCAACTTTTGCCACAGGGTCACCTTTAGTTCTTGAAGGGGAAACGGAAGCCTTGCAGCAGCGCCTTGGCTTCTTCGTCGGTCTTGGCCGTCGTCGTGATGCTGATATTCAGACCACGCAGCGCATCCACCTTGTCGTACTCGATTTCCGGGAAGATGATCTGTTCCTTGACGCCGATGTTGTAGTTGCCACGGCCGTCGAAGGCGCGACCCGAGATACCACGGAAGTCACGCACGCGGGGCAGGGCCACGGTGACGAAACGGTCCAGGAATTCGTACATCTGCACGCCGCGCAGCGTGACCATGCAGCCGATGGCCTGGCCTTCGCGGATCTTGAAACCGGCGATGGCCTTGCGAGCCTTGGTCACAACAGGCTTCTGGCCGGCGATCTTGGTCAGGTCGCCCACGGCGTTGTCCATGACCTTCTTGTCGGCAACAGCTTCGCTCACGCCCATGTTCAGCGTGATCTTCGTCAGACGGGGAACCTGCATCGGCGACTTGTAGCCGAACTTCTCCGTCAGTTCCTTCGCGATCTTTTCGCGGTAGATTTCTTGCAGTCGAGCCATGGTGTACCTCAGGCAACCTTGATTTCTTCGCCGCTGGACTTGAACACGCGCACGCGCTTGCCGTCCACCAGCTTGATGCCCACGCGGTCGGCCTTGCCGGTTGCCGCGTTGAAGATCGCCACATTCGATTGGTGAATCGGCATGGCCTTTTCCACGATGCCGCCGGTGGTGCCCTTCAGGGGGTTCGGCTTGGCGTGCTTCTTGACGAGGTTGATGCCCTCGATCACCAGATGCGAGTCGTCGGCGCGCAGCGAGACCGTGCCGCGCTTGCCCTTGTCACGGCCCGACAGCACGATGACCTGATCGCCCTTGCGAATCTTGTTCATGACAGCGTGTCCTTAGAGAACTTCGGGAGCCAGCGAGACGATCTTCATGAACTTCTCGGTACGCAGTTCACGCGTCACGGGTCCGAAGATGCGGGTGCCGATCGGCTCCAGCTTGGCGTTGAGCAGCACGGCGGCATTGCCGTCGAACTTGACGAGCGAGCCGTCGCCACGACGGATGCCCTTGGCGGTGCGCACGACGACGGCGTTGTAGATCTCGCCCTTCTTGACGCGACCACGCGGCGCAGCTTCCTTGACGCTGACCTTGATCACGTCACCGACGCTGGCATAGCGACGCTTGGAGCCACCGAGCACCTTGATGCACAGGACGGACTTCGCGCCTGTGTTGTCGGCCACTTCGAGCCGGGATTCAGTCTGGATCATTGCTAGTAGTTCCCAACTTGTATCGTTGCAATCCGCCAGGCGGGCCGCGCCGATCAGTCTTGGGCCCGTCGTCCGAACACCCGGCATCAATCTGTCAAAAGATCGGGGCCTGGCGCCATCCGTCTGGGCGGAATTCCGCTTTAAATTAAAGCGAAGCCCGCGATTGTGGCACCGACTGTCGGCGCTGTCAAACGCCTGCTGTGTGCGGGAATCCAACAGCCGTGGCCGCAAGGGGCGGTCCGGGGCCGGCATGCCGGCCGCCTCATGCCGTGGCCGGACCTGTGTGGACAATCGCCCCGCACGCCATTGCGCAACACCTCTGCCTCCTGCCCCCATGACCCTCTCCTCCACTGCCCACCCCCTTCCTCCCATCGCCTTCATCGGTGGCGGCAACATGGCCGGTGCCATCCTGGGCGGGCTGCGGCGCGCCGGGCTGCCGGCCAGCCAGTTCGAGGTGGTGGAGCCCTTTGCCGCCACGCGCGAACGCCTGGCCGCCGAGCAGGGCGTGCAGGCGCAGGCCACTGCCGGCACCGCCCTGCAGCGCTGCGCGCTGGTGGTCTGGGCCGTGAAGCCGCAGGTGTTTGCGCAGGCCGCGGCGGACACCCGCGCCTTCCTGGCCCCGGGCGCGCTGCACCTGAGCGTGGCCGCCGGCATCCCATCGGACAGCATCGCCCGCTGGCTGGGCAGTGAGCACGTCGTGCGCGCCATGCCCAACACGCCCGCGCTGGTGGGCCAGGGCATGACCGGGCTGTACGCACGCCCCGCGGTCGATGCGCCCGGCCGCGCGCAGGTCGAACAGCTGCTGCAACCCACGGGCCGGCTGCTGTGGGTGGAGGCCGAAAGCGCGCTCGACGCCGTCACGGCCCTGTCCGGTTCTGGGCCGGCCTACGTCTTCTATTTCATTGAATCGATGGTGGCGGCGGGCATCGACATGGGGCTGACGCCCGAGCAGGCCCATGCGCTGGCCGTGGGCACTTTCACGGGCGCCTCGGCGCTGGCAGCGGCCAGCCAGGAGCCCCCGGCCACGCTGCGCGAGCGCGTCACCTCCAAGGGCGGCACCACCCATGCGGCCATCAGCGCGCTGGAAGCAGCCCAGGTCAAGGCCTTGTTCGGCCAGGCCATCCGCGCCGCCGAGCAGCGGGCGCGCGAACTGGCCCAGGAGTTTGGTCAGGCCAGCTAGATAAAGGGAAGCAAGCGCTGCGCTCAGCGCAGCGCGTAGTCCGCCGCCACGCCGGCGAAGACGGCGAAGCCCAGCCAGTGGTTCAGGCGGAAGGCGCGGAAGCAGCCTTCGCGCGTGCGGCCGCGGATCATCTGCCAGTGCCAGACGGCCTGCGCTGCTGCCGCTGCCAGCCCCAGGCCATAGAGCCAGCCAAGGCCGGCGACGCGCAACCCGACCACGGCCCAGATGGCGATGAACAGCGCATAGCAGGCCATGACGATGCCCACATCGGCACGCCCGAAGGTGATGGCCGAGGTCTTCATGCCGATCCTCAGGTCGTCGTCACGGTCGACCATGGCGTACTCGGTGTCGTAGGCCAGCACCCAGAACAGGTTGCCGGCCAGCAGCACCCAGGCCACCGCCGGCACGGCGCCCTGCACGGCCGAGAAGGCCATCGGAATGCCGAAACTGAAGGCGACGCCCAGCACCGCCTGCGGGACCGAGACGATGCGCTTGGCAAAGGGGTAGATGAGCGCGATGGCCAGGGCCGCGAAGGACCACAGCACGGTCGGCCGGTTGGTCGTGAGCACCAGGCAGAAGGCGGCCAGCGCCAGCGCGGCGCCCAGCCACAGGGCCTCGCGCGGCGACACCGCGCCGCTGGTGATGGGGCGCTGGGCCGTGCGCTTGACATGCCGGTCGAAGTCCCGGTCCGCCACGTCGTTGACGCAGCAGCCGGCACTGCGCATGAGGATGGTGCCGAGCGTGAACACCACCAGCAGATGCCAGCCCGGGAAGCCGCCGGCCGCCATCCACAGCGCGGCCAGCGTGGGCCACAGCAGCAGCAGCCAGCCCGCCGGCCGGTCCCAGCGGATCAGGTCCAGGTACAGGGCCAGCCGCCCGCGAGGGGCTTTGGGCATGCCCTGGGGCGCCGGGGGCAAGGTGCTGCTGCTCAAGGCCGGCTCAATCTTCCAGCAGCGAACGCAGCATCCACGCCGTCTGGTCGTGAACCGTGCAGCGGGCCGTCAGCATGTCGGCCGTGGGGGCGTCGCTGGCCTCCTCGGCCACGGGGATGAACTCGCGCGCGATGCGCGAGACCGTTTCGTGGCCCTTGACCAGGATGCGCACCATCTCCAGCGCCTTGGGCGGCGTCTGCGGCACGTCGGGCACGGTCGCGATCTTGCTGAACTCGGCATAGGAGCCGGGCGCATAGTGGCCCAGCGCGCGGATGCGCTCGGCGATCACGTCGGTGGCGTTCCACAGTTCCGTGTACTGCTCCATGAACATGGCATGCAGCGAGTTGAAGTGCGGACCCGTCACGTTCCAGTGGAAGTTGTGGGTGGTCAGGTACAGGGTGTAGGTATCGGCCAGCACGCGCGACAGGCCTTCGGCGATGGCTTCGCGGTCGGCGCGGTCGATACCGATGTTGATCAAGGGCGCGGCACGGCCGCCGGACTCGGGCGCGACCAGCTCGCCGCCCTTGGCGGGCACGGTGCCCTTGCTGCTCTTCTTGATGTCCTTGATCGACTTGGCCATAAGTTACCTCTTGGAAATGACAAACACGATGGGTCCTGATGAGCTGGTGGCGCGCCGCGCCGGCTCAAGCCAATGAACTCTATCGCAGCGATGCGCCATGGCAATGGCACCCGCGTAGGGCGAGACCGCAAAGCGACGCGACCTGGACGCCGCGCCTTCACCTCACGACAGCCGCGCCACACCGGGCAGCTCGCAGGCATAGATGGCGTTGCGCAGCGCTGCGATGGCCTCGTAGCGCGTGAAGCTGCGCCGCCAGGCCAGCACCACGCGCCGCGTGGGCGGCTGGCCGTCCTGCGTGTCGCGGATGGGCAGATAGCGCACGATGGGCTCGAGCTCCCGCGCGCGGCCGCGCGCCGGCTTGCCCTCGCGGGGCGCCAGCGCCTCCTCGGGCACCGACAGGCGCGGCACCAGCGTCACACCCATGCCTGCGGCCACCATGTGCTTGATGGTCTCGAGCGAGGAGCCTTCGAAGCTCTTGCGGATGCCTTCGGCGCTGCTGGAAAAGCGTGCGAACTCGGGGCACACCTCCAGCACATGGTCGCGGAAGCAGTGGCCCGTGCCCAGCAGCAGCATGGTTTCGTTCTTGAGCTCTTCGGTGCTCAGCCACTCGCGGGCGGCCAGCGGGTGGCTGGCCGGCACGGCCGCCAGGAAGGGCTCGTCATACAGCGGTGCCATGGCCAGTCCGGTGTCGGGGAAGGGCTCGGCCATGATCGCGCAGTCGATCTCGCCCGCACGCAGCATTTCCAGCAGCCGCACGGTGAAGTTCTCGTGCAGCATCAGCGGCATCTGGGGCGTGCGCGCGATGTTCTGACGCACCAGGTCGGGCAGCAGATAGGGCCCGATGGTGTAGATCACGCCCAGGTTCAGCGGGCCGGCCAGCGGGTCCTTGCCGCGCTTGGCGATCTCCTTGATGCTGGCCGCCTGGTCCAGCACGGTCTGCGCCTGCTGCACGATCTGCTCGCCCAGCGGCGTCACCGTGACTTCGCCCGCGCTGCGCTCGAAGAGCTTGACTTCCAGTTCGTCTTCCAGCTTCTTGATGGCCACCGACAGCGTGGGCTGCGAGACGTAGCAGGCCTCGGCCGCCTTGCCGAAATGACGTTCGCGCGCGACGGCGACGATGTATTTGAGTTCGGTCAGGGTCATAGCTTTCATCAATTATGAGCCGGTGGCCGGTCGAACGCAGCCTTTTGACCGCGCCGGCGGTCCAGGCAATGCGCGCGCAGCAGGCGCGAGAATCCGCCGATCCCCTCGAAAAGACCGCCATGAGCCTGGCCACCTACCTGCTGTTCCTGCCCGCCTGCTTCGCGCTGAACCTGGCCTTCGGCCCCAACAACCTGCTGTCGGTGGGCAACGGCGCGCGCTGGGGCGTGGGCCCGGCCGTGCTGGCGGCCAGCGGGCGGCTGCTGGCCTTCGCGCTCATGATCGCGGTGGCGGGTGTGGGCATGGGCGCGCTGCTGGCGGCCTCGGCGCTGGCCTTCAACATCGTCAAGTGGCTGGGCGCCGCCTACCTGATCTGGCTGGGCATCAAGCTGCTGCGCGCACCCGCGCCGCAGGGCCTGGCCGAAGCGACCGACGCCGCACGGGCCCCCGACCTGCGCGCGCTGGCGCGCCAGGAGTTCGCCGTCGCCATCGGCAATCCCAAGGCGATTCTGGTCTTCACGGCCTTCTTTCCGCAGTTCGTGGCGCCCGACGCCTATGCGACGAGCTATCTGCTGCTGGGCCTGAGCTTCCTGCTGCTGGAGGTGGTGGCCATCGTGCTGTATGCGCTGCTGGGCGCGCGCGTGCGCCGGCTGGCCAGCGGCGGCGCCGCCATGCGCTGGTTCAACCGCGCCAGCGGCAGCATGATGATCGGCTTCGGCCTGCTGCTGGCGGCCACGCGCCGGCCCGGCACCTGAACCGCGCGCAGATCAGGCCTTGAGGTATTCGGCGCGCGTGCCCAGCCAGCGGTCCACCTGCCGCTGCGCGGCCTGCGGGTGGCGGTCCAGCAGTTGCGGTGCCACGTCGCGCGCCCACTCCAGCAGGCGCGCATCGGTGCTCAGGTCGGCAAAGCGAAGCAGCGGGGCGCCCGACTGCCGCGCGCCCAGGAACTCGCCCGGGCCGCGGATCTCCAGGTCGCGCCGCGCGATCTCGAAGCCGTCGGCCGTCTCCACCATGGCCGTGAGCCGTGCGCGCGCGGCCTCGCCCACGCGCCCGCTGTCGCCGGTGGCATAGAGCAGCACGCAGGCCGAGGCCGCCGCGCCGCGTCCCACGCGCCCGCGCAGCTGGTGCAGTTGCGACAGGCCGAAGCGCTCGGCGTGCTCGATCACCATCAGCGAGGCATTGGGCACGTCCACGCCCACCTCGATCACCGTGGTGCTCACCAGCACATGCAGGGTGCCGGCGCTGAAGTCGGCCATCACGGCCTGCTTCTCGGCCGTGGGCATGCGGGAGTGCAGCAAGCCGACCCTGACCGCGTCCCCCAATGCATCGGCCAGTTCGTCGCGCGTGGCGGTGGCGTTGCGCAGGTCCACGGCCTCGCTTTCCTCGATCAGCGGGCACACCCAGTACATCTGCCGCCCCTGCGCGAGCTGGCCCTGGATGCGGTCGATGACCTCGTCGCGCCGGTGCTCGGCCACCAGCTTGGTCACGATGGGCGTGCGCCCGGGCGGCAGCTCGTCGAGCGTGGACACGTCCAGATCCGCGTAGTAGCTCATGGCCAGGGTGCGCGGGATGGGTGTGGCGCTCATCATCAGCAGATGCGGCTCCAGGGCCTGGCCGGGCTGCGCGGCTTCGCCGGCCTTGCCGCGCAGGGCCAGCCTCTGTGCCACGCCAAAGCGGTGCTGCTCGTCCACGATGGCCAGCGCCAGCCGCGCGAAGCGCACCTTGTCCGAGATCACGGCATGGGTGCCGATGACCAGCGCCGCCTCGCCGCTTTCCACGGCCGCCGTCATGGCCTCGCGCTCCTTCTTCTTCTGGCTGCCGGTGAGCCAGGCCACGCGCAGGCCCTGCGCGGCCAGCAGCGGATCGAGCCAGCCCACCAGCTTGCCGAAGTGCTGGGCCGCGAGGATTTCGGTGGGCGCCATCAGCGCGCACTGGAAGCCCGCGTCGATGCAACGCGCCGCCGCCAGCGCCGCCACCAGGGTCTTGCCCGAGCCCACGTCGCCCTGCAGCAGCCGGTGCATGGGCCGCACGCGGGCCAGGTCGGCCGCGATCTCCTGATCGGCCCGGGCCTGCGCGCCCGTGGGCGCGAAAGGCAGCGCGGCCAGCAAGCGTGCATGCAGCGATTGCGGCTGCGTCGCATCGGCCTGCAGCACGGGCGCGCGCTGGGCCTCGCGCGCGCGGCGCGCCTGCAGCTGCGAGAGCTGCTGCGAGAGCAGCTCATCGGCCTTCACGCGCAACCAGGCCGGGTGGCTGCGATCCTCGAGCGCGGCCATCGCCACATCGGGCGCCGGGTGATGCAGAAAGCGCAGGGCCTCGCGCAGCCCCCAAGCCCCATGCGGACGCAGCGCCTCGGGCAGCAGTTCATCCAGCGGTGCGCGCGCCAGCCCGGCCTGCACCGCGCGCCGCAGCACGGGCTGCGGCAGACCCGCGATGGTGGAGTAGACGGGCGTGAGCGCCAGCGGCAGCGGCGTGCCCGCGGCCTTCACCACCGGCTGCATCATGGTGCGACCGACGAAGCCGCCGCGCACCTCGCCGCGCACGCGCAGGCGCGCACCGGGCGCCAGCTGCTTTTGCTGCGAGGGGTAGAAGTTGAAGAAGCGCAGCTGCACCGTGTCGCTGCCATCGTCCAGCGTGGCGATCAGCTGGCGACGCGCGCGGTAGACCACCTCGCTGTCGACGATCACGCCCTCCACCTGCACGGTATCGCCATCACGTGCATGGGCCAGCTGCTGCAGGCGCGTCTCGTCCTCGTAGCGCATGGGCAGATGCAGCGCGAAGTCGATGTCGCGCACCAGGCCCAGCTTCCTGAGCGCGCGCTGGGTGGCGTTCTCGCCGCTGCCCGGCGGGGCTGCAACGCCGGCGCTCGGCGGCGGCGCGGCATCGGCAGGCTTGTCGGCTTTCTTGCGGGCGGGCATGGGAGAATTCTGCCCTCCTCTTGGCACGGGCTCGTCCAGCCCTCAAGCGCATGCGCTCCTCCTTCACGCTTTCCGATTTCGACTTTTCGCTGCCCCCCGAACTGGTGGCGCAGCACCCGGCCCCCGAACGCAGCGCCTCGCGGCTGCTCGATGGCACCGGCCCAGATCCCCTTCAACCGACCGACCGCATCTTCCGCGAGCTGCCAGACTTGCTGCAGGCGGGCGACCTGCTGGTGTTCAACGACACCCAGGTGGTCAAGGCGCGCCTGTTTGGCGAGAAGCCCACGGGCGGCAAGCTTGAACTGCTGGTCGAGCGCGTGCTGATGGGCCAGGAAGTGGTCTGCCACATGAAGGTCAGCAAGAAGCCCCCGGTGGGCACCGTGCTGAACATGGTCGGTGGCTTCACGGCCACGCTGCTGGGGCGCTGGCCCGAAGAAAACGGCCCGCTGTTCCGCTTTGCCTTTCAAAGCCCGGCCGGCGAAGACCCGTATGCGCTGATGGCGCGCTGCGGCCATGTGCCGCTGCCGCCCTACATTGAACACGGCGATTCCGAAGACGACGAGCGCCGCTACCAGACCGTGTTCGCGCGTGTGCCCGGCGCCGTGGCCGCGCCCACGGCCGCGCTGCATTTCGACGAGGCGCTGCTGGCCCAATTGGAGGCGCGCGGCGTGCAGCGCGCCAGCGTCACCCTGCATGTTGGCGCGGGCACCTTCCAGCCCGTGAAGGCCGAGAACATCGCCGAGCACACCATGCATTCGGAGCGCTACGAAGTGCCCGCGGCCACGCAGCAGGCCATTGCCGACTGCCGCGCGCGCGGCGGCCGCGTGGTGGCGGTGGGCACGACCACCGTGCGCACGCTCGAATCCTGGGCTGCCAGCGGCCAGCCCAGCGGCGACACGCAGATCTTCATCACGCCCGGCTTCGCCTTTGCGCATGTCGACCTGCTGATCACCAACTTCCACCTGCCCAAGAGCACCTTGATGATGCTGGTGAGCGCCCTGGCCGGCTACGAGCGCGTGATGGCGCTGTACGCCCACGCCATCCGCGAGCGCTACCGCTTCTTCAGCTACGGCGACGCCATGCTGCTTGCGCGCGCACACCACTGACCCCACCATGCTGCAATTCGACCTGCTGACCACCGACCCCGACAGCCACGCGCGCCGGGGCACGCTCACGCTCAACCATGGCGTGGTGCAGACCCCCATCTTCATGCCCGTGGGCACCTATGGCACCGTCAAGGGCGTGATGCCGCGCAGCCTGGAAGACATGGGCGCGCAGATCATCCTGGGCAACACCTTCCACCTGTGGATGCGCCCGGGCCTGGACGTGATGCAGTCCTTCGGCGGGCTGCACGGCTTCGAGCAGTGGAACAAGCCCATCCTCACCGACTCGGGCGGCTTCCAGGTCTGGAGCCTGGGCGCGATGCGCAAGATCACCGAGGAAGGCGTGCACTTCCAGAGCCCCGTCAACGGCGACAGGCTCTTCATGTCGCCCGAGGTCAGCATGCAGATCCAGACGATCCTGAACTCGGACATCGTCATGCAACTGGACGAATGCACGCCCTACGAAACCAACGGCAAGAAGACCACCGAAGCCGAGGCGCGCAAGTCCATGGAGATGAGCCGGCGCTGGGCGCTGCGCTCCAAGGCCGAGTTCGAGCGCCTGGGCAACCCCAACGCGCTGTTCGGCATCGTCCAGGGCGGCATGTACACCCACCTGCGCGAGGAATCGCTGGCCGCGCTGGTGGAGATGGACTTCCCGGGCTATGCGGTGGGCGGCGTCTCGGTGGGCGAGCCCAAGGACGAGATGCTGGAGATCATGGCCCACACGCCGCACCTGCTGCCGGCCAACAAGCCGCGCTACCTGATGGGTGTGGGCACGCCCGAAGACCTGGTGCAGGGCGTGGCCGACGGCGTGGACATGTTCGACTGCGTGATGCCCACGCGCAATGCGCGCAACGGCACGATCTTCACGCGTTATGGCGACCTGAAGGTGCGCAACGCGCGCCACAAGACGGACCATCAGCCGCTGGACCCGAGCTGCACCTGCTACGCCTGCGCCGGCACCTCGGGCGTGAGCTGGGAACAGGGCGGGCGTCAGGGCTTCAGCCGCGCCTACCTGCACCACCTGGACCGCTGCGGCGAAATGCTGGGCCCCATGCTGACGACGGTGCACAACCTGCACTACTACCTCAACCTGATGCGCGAGGTGCGTGAGGCGCTGGACGCGGGCAGCTACACGGCCTTTCGCGCGCGCTTCAAGGCCGAGCGGGCGCGCGGGGTCTGAGGCGCGGCCCTCCTCCTTCAAAAGCTCCAAAAGCAACAAACCCGGCCGAGGCCGGGTTTGTTTTTTCAGGGCTCAGAGAAAGACGATCAGTCCTTGAGCTCGGGTGGCAGCGTGCCGCCGTTGGCCGCGATTCGGCTCATAACCTGCTTGTGCAGCCAGATGTTCCAGGCGGCCGAGCCGGGCTCGTCGTTGCCGGTGTAGATCAGCTCGTTGGCCAGTTCCTTGCGCGCGGCCAGGCTGCTGTCCAGGCCCAGCAGCTTGAGCAGATCGACGATGGAGGTGCGCCAGTTCAGGGCCGCTGCGCCGGGCATGGCGTCGAGGATGGGCGCCACGTCCCCCAGCGGGATGGAAGGCGGCGGTGCCGGCACGGCCGGCGCGCCCGCAGCAGCGGGCGCGGGCGGCGCGGCCACCACTTCGGCCGCGTTGGCGGACGGAAAAATCTTGGAAAAAATCTTGCCGAAAAAGCTCATGAATCAACTCCTCGTTGTTCGAGTGGCGGCGCGGCGGATCGCCAGGCCAGCCTCGGACTGCGCGCGGTTGCAGCGCAGGCCGTAGTTCTAACACTCAAGGGCGACGCCTTTGGTAAGCAAGCACTACTGACCGTGCAGAATGCCCACTCCGTCCGGCGATGTGCCGGCCGCCGCGGGCAGCTGGCCGCCGGACTTGGCCGGCTCGCCGCAGTCGGGGCAAAAGCGCGAGAAGGCGCTCTTGCGCGCCTGGCAGTGGCCGCAATGGTCGAACACGCCGATGCCGCAATGCGGGCAGAAGTTGAGCGCGCCGCCGGTGGCCTGGCCCGCCGCGGCAGCCTTCAGGTCCACCGGCCTTTCGCAGCCCGGGCACACGCCCTTGGCCAGGCGCGCCAATGCCGTGTCGTAGCCCAGGGCCTCGCGCCGCTGCTCGGCCGAATGGGCTTCGGCCTCCCGCTGGCGTGCCAGGTAGCGCTGCAGGCCCACGATGGCATAGCGCCCCACCAGCGCCGTGATGAGCAGGCCCACGATGTAGCGCACATAACCGCCGTAGCTGGGCAGGTAGGGCACCAGCTCGACGAAGAAGGCGAAGAGCGCGAACAGGATGAAGCCCCAGACGAAGGGCCACCACGGGCTTTGGCGCTTCTTCGCGAACAGCCAGCCGGCCAGGGCCAGCAGCGGCAGCGTCAGCGCGAGCCGGTACAGGAACACGCGCAGCTCCACGCGGCGGCGCTCGGCCCGCAGTTGCTCGCCGGCCTCGGCCTCAAGGGTCTGCAACTGATGGACGCTGGCTTCGCGGGCCTGGCTCAGGTCCAGCCGCTGGCGGCGCAAGGTGCTCACGCGCGCCTGCGCCTGGGCCTCGGCCGCCTTGAGCGCGTCCAGCGCCTGCGTGCGCTGGATCAGCTCGGTGTCCTGCGCGGGCAGTTGCGTGGCGCGCCGCGTGGACAGCCAGTTCGAGAAGGTCTCGCGCGCATTGCGGCTGCTCTGCTCGGCCGCATCCAGCGCCAGGGCGGCCTGGTCGATCTCGCGCCGCACCTGGTCCAGGCCGGTGTCGGCCTGCTCGATTTCGGCGCGCAGGCGCTCGCCCTCGCCGGCCGGCATGAACTGCGACAACTCCAGCGGCCGCTCCACGCGTGGCAGGTCGCTCACCAGCGTGCCGCCCAGGCCAATCAAGAAGCCCGCGAAGACGAAAGCCACCAGCCACAGGCCGCGGCGGAACCATTTTTCGGAAAGGCGCAGCGATTTGCTCATATGCGATCAAGTCTCCGTTCAGGAGGTCTGTGCCAGCAGGGCCACGCGCTGCTGCATGGCCTGTGGCGCCTGCTCGGCCTGCGGCATGGCCGCGCCGATGTTCAGCCCCACGCGGCTGAAAAAGCCGCGGCGGAAGGGCCGCACCATGGCCACGTTCTGGCCCTCGCGCACCTCGATGCGGCTGAAGAAGGAGCCCCACAGCTGCGTCAGCGCCATGGGCACCACGGGGGCTTGAACGCCTTGGGCGCGCGCCATCTCCAGGATCTTCATCACGCCGCCCTTGAAGGGTTGAAGCTGCCCGTCGCGCGTGATCGCGCCTTCGGGGAAGATGCCCAGCAGATCGCCCTCGCGCAGCACGGCCACGGCTTCGGCAAAAGCCTTCTCGTAGGCCTGCGGGTCGTCCTTCTGCGCGGCGATGGGAATGGCCTTGGCCAGGCGGAACAGCCAGCCCAGCACCGGCACCTTGAAGATGCGGTGGTCCATGATGAAGCGGATCGGGCGCGGGCTGGCGGCCATCAGCAGCACGGCGTCGACAAAACTCACGTGGTTGCACACCAGCACCGCGGGGCCGTCGGTGGGAATGTGCTCGTCGCCGCGCACCTTGTAGCGATACACCAGGCGCGAGGCCACCCAGGCCACGAAGCGCAGCAGGTATTCGGGCACGAGCAGGAAGATGTAGAAGGCCACCAGCGCGTTGGCGATGCCGGTGATCAGGAAGATCTGCGGAATGCTCAGGCCCGCGGCCAGCAGCGCGCCCGCGATCAGCGAGCTGCCGATCATGAACAGCGCATTGAGGATGTTGTTGGCCGCGATGATGCGCGCGCGGTGCGTGGGCTGGCTGCGCAACTGGATCAGCGCGTACATGGGCACGCTGTACAGCCCCGCGAAGAGCGAGAGCAGCGCCAGGTCGGCCATCAGCCGCCAGTGCGCGCTCTGCGCCAGGAAGGTGGCCAGCCCCATCACCGGCGCAGCGGGCAGCGCGCGCGAGGCGAAGTACAGGTCGATGGCGAACACGCTCATGCCGATGGCGCCCAGCGGCACCAGGCCGATCTCCACCTGCCGGCGCGAGAGCACCTCGCACAGCAGCGAACCGATGCCGATGCCCACCGAGAACACCACCAGCAGCAGCGAGGCCACCTGCTCGTTGCCATGCAGCACGTCCTTGGCGAAGGCCGGGAAGTTGGACAGGAACACCGCGCCGAAGAACCACATCCACGAAATGCCCAGCAGCGAGCGAAACACCACGCGGTTGCCATGGGCCAGCCTGAGGTTGCGCCAGGTTTCGCTGACCGGGTTCCAGTTGATGGCCAGGCCCGGGTCGGTGGGCACCGTCAGCGGAATGGCCTGCGCCGTGGCGCGCCCCGCCAGCGCCAGCAGCACGCAGGCCAGCGCCACCACCGTGGGGCCGATGCCCGGCAGCGCCACCAGCAGCCCGCCGGCCACCTGGCCCAGCAGGATGGCCACGAAGGTGCCCATCTCGATCATGCCGTTGCCGCCGGTGAGCTCGCGCGCGTCCAGCACCTGCGGCAGGTAGGCGAACTTCACGGGCCCGAAGAGCGTGGAATGCAGCCCCATGAGGAACACGCAGCCCAGCAGCACCGGCACCTGCGCGGCCCAGAAGCCCCAGGCGGCCAGCACCATGATCGCGATCTCCAGGTTCTTGACGAAGCGGATGATCGCCACCTTCTCGAACTTGTCGGTCAGCTGGCCCGCGGTGGCCGAAAACAGCAGGAAGGGCAGGATGAACAGCGCCCCGATCACCAGCCCGGCCTGCGCAGGCGGCAGCCAGCTCAGTTGCAGCTGGTAGGTCACCATCACGGTGAAGGCGAACTTGAAGAGGTTGTCGTTGGCCGCGCCCGCGAACTGCGTCCAGAAGAAGGGCGCGAAGCGCCGCTGGGCGAGCAGCGCGAACTGGTTGGCGTGCGCGTTGGCCCCCGGTTGCGTCGGGTTCGAAGCCGTGGTGCTCATGGATGACCTTTCCCTCGCGGCGGGGCGCCTGCAGCCGCGCTGCGGCGCCGTGCAATTTCTGGTTGTGGTGGCAGGGGTGCCGGTGAAGCCGGTCAGCGGCCCGGGCATTGTGCAGCAGCCCCCTGGCGGCGCTGGCGTGCCAGCATCTGCAGCACGGGCCAGGCCGCGCCGGCCGCCACCAGGTGCTTGAGCGTATGGCCCGAAATGGCCTGCGCCGTGCATTCGTAGACCGCGTGATCGGCCAGCTCGAAGGCTTTGGCCAGCGCATAGCAGCCGATGACCCAGCCCAGCCGCAGGCCGGCCGCGCCGGGCACGGGCTTCAGCCACGCCAGCCACAGCACCAGCCCCATGCCGCCGAACTGCACCAGCGCCCAGGGCAGCACGTTGCCCGTGTCGGCATGCACGGCAGCCGCCAGCAGGCCGCCAGCCAGCGCGACCCAGGCCGTGGCCCAGCCGGCGCGCAGCGAGACCCTTTCGCACACGGCCAGGCCGATCAGCCCGGCAAAGGCCACGGCCATGCCCGCACGGTCGGCCGCCAGACGCAGCGTGTCGGGCGCCAGGTGGTAGAAGGCCGAGCCGGCGGCCGTGCTCAGCAGGCCAACGAAGAACAGCCACGCACAGTCCAGCGTGCTGCCCGGCACGCGGCCTTCGGGGCCGTCCACATGCCGCAGCTGCCACAGGCCCCACAGCCCCAGCAGCGCGAACGGCAGGTTGCTCAGCACATCCATCGCATGCGGCAGGCTGCGCCAGGCGCGGTCATCGGCAAAGCTGCCCAGCGCCAGAGCCGGCGTGGCCAGCGCCGGGGCCAGCAGCGCCAGCATGAACAGCAGCGCGAAGACGCCGGCCAGCGTGCGTTCGCGGCGGCTCCAGGTGGCGCGCCAGCGGCGCAACAGACGGTAGACCGGGCGGCGCCGACGCGGCGCATGGCTCAGGGCAAGGGACGGGGACGGCATCGGCGCTCTCCTGCAAAACAGTGGCGCGACTGTAGGCAGCACCCCTCTGAAAAGGGCCTACGGATCGATACGGCTGCGAAATTCCGGCTCACTGGTATCGATTTTTTGTACCATCGCCCGCATGAGCACCTCCATCGACCTGGTCCAGGCCATCAAGAACGAACTCAAGTCGGCCCGCATGACCTATGCAGACCTCGCGCGGCTGCTGGGCATGGCCGAGTCCAGCGTCAAGCGCATGCTGGCCAAGGGCGACATGCCGCTGTCGCGCGTGGACGCGATCTGCCGCGCGCTGAAGATGGACTTTGCCGACCTGGCGCGGCGCGTGGCCGACGCGCAGCCGCTGCTCAAGGAACTGTCGGTGGAGCAGGAACGCGCCGTGGTGCGCGACCGCAAGCTGCTGCTGGTGGCCATCAGCGTGCTGAGCCAGTGGACGCTGGAGCAGATCGTGGCGGCCTATCGCATCAGCGAGCCCGAATGCATTGCGTGCCTGGTGCAGCTGGACCGCATCGGCATCATCGAGCTGCGGCCCCTGAACCGCTACCGCCTGAAGCTGGCCAAGACCTTCCGCTGGCGCCCGCACGGCCCGGTGATGGACTTCTTCCGCGAGCATGTGGTGATGGACTACTACCGCGGCGGCTTCGGCGGCCCGGCCGAAGGGCTGCTGCTGGTGCATGGCTCCATCAGCCGCGCGCTGGCGCCGGCCTTTCTGGAGCGGCTGCAGCGCGTGGCGCAGGACTTCGCGCAGCAGCACCAGACCGACCAGAAGCTTTCGCCGCAGGACCGAGAGGGCTACACCCTGCTGCTGGGCATGCGCAACTGGGAGTTCGAGTGGTTCACCCAGTTGCGGCGCACGCAGGCCACGCCGGCGGCGCGCGGCGGCGCCTCGCGCTGAAGCCGCGCGCGCTCAGGAGGCGTGCGGCCAGGCTCTGAAGGCCGCGAGCGATTCCGCCTGGGCCGAGAACGCGGCGGGCAGCGGGAAGGCTTCTTCGGACACCATGCCGGGCAGCAACTGCTGCGTGAAGTGCCAGCTCACGGCCATGCAGATGCCCGCCTGCCCGATGGGCTGGCCGCCCGCGGCGCCGGGCGCGGGCGCCTGCTGCAGCTCGGCCTGCAGCTCGCCCCAGGCCGCGTGCATCTGCGCCTGCACGCGCGACAGCCAGGGTGCATGCTGCTTCTCGGCCGGGCGCAGCTCCCGCTCGTACACCGCCTGCACGGCCTTGTCGCAGGCCGCCAGGGCCAGCCCGGCCAGGCGCAGCGCGCGCGGCTGCTGCGCGGGGTCGGCCGGCCAGAGGCTGCGCGCCGCGCCGGCCCGCGCCTCGGCATGCAGCAGGATCAGGTGCGAATCCATCAGCACCGTGCCGTCCTCCAGCACGAGGGTGGGCGCCTTGATCACCGGGTTGATCGCCGCGAAGGCTTCCATCTGCCTGAACACCGACACGGGCCTGGACGCGAAGGGCAGACCCAGCAGTTCGAGCGAGATGGCCGTGCGCCGCACGTAGGGCGAGTCGAGCATGCCGATCAGTTGCATCATTTTTTCAATCTGGCTTTTGAACAAGAAAAGGGGATCCGCCGCAGCGGGGGGCTTCCGAATCTAGTGGGAAACCACGCCGCTCACCAGCCAACCGGCCCTAATCGCCCCGCTCGTCCACCACGAACACCGTCAGCACGCCGGTGTAGCCATACAGGTGGTGGCGCGCGATCTCGCCGCCGGCGAAAAAGCCGGTCAGCGGCACGTCGCCCAGTGCGTGGCGCACGATCTGCAGCTCGGCGTGGGGGCCGCCGAAGTGCGCGCCGCCGCGGCCCACGCAGCTCACGTACACGGCGCCGGCCATGCGGCGCGCCAGGTGGGGCGCGGCGTCGGCCTCCCCTGCCGCCATGGCCCGGGCCACGTCCAGCGGCTGTTCCTCGGGCTCGAGCTCCTCGCGAATTTCGGCGCAGATGCGCATCAGGTCGGCGCGTGCGGCCTGGGCATTGCGCCGGCACCAGGTCAGGTGCATGCCGGGCTGCACCTCGTCGGCCACGGCCACGCCGCGCCGGTTCGGGTCCAGGCCGATGATGTGGCGCACGCGCGTGTCGTTGCCCAGGCTGCGGGTGCGGTGGGTGTCCTCACCCTCGCCCGGCGACGACAGCCCGGCCAGAGTGGCGCGCACGGCGGCGATCGCCTGCTCGGGCTCTTCCAGCGAGATCTGCAGCGTCTCCAGCAGCCGGTCCAGCGCGGGCTCGCCGTCGAGCGTGAGGATCAGGTTGCCGTCGGCCGCGGTGATCTGCTGCTCCACGCCCAGCGGCTGGCAGCCCTGGGTGACGCGCGAGAGCACGCGCACCTGCGGCCCGAAGGCCACGCCCGAAAGGCCACCGCGCAGCACGCCGCCTGCGGCCCCCTGCCCTTCGCCTGCGGCGAACTGCAGCGCGCCCTGGCGCGCCGACGACAGGCCTCCGAAGAGATAGCCGGTGCCGGTGCGGCCGGCCACCTCGGCCACCAGCTCGGGCAGCTCGGGGCTTTCGCCGTCGGCGTGCACGAGCGCGGTATTCGCACGGAAGCCTGCTGCGGCAGGCCCATCGCCTTCGTTCCCGTGCCCCAGCGGCGCCACACCCGAGAACACGCGGAACTGGCCGGCCGGCAGCGCGCACAGCAGCACGCTCATGGCCGGCTCATCGATGTATTCGACGTTGTTGGCCACCACGCCCAGGCCCACGGTGCCGGCCCAGTCGGTGACTTCGGGCAGCGCTTCGCGCAGGTGGGCGAGGATCTGCTCGGCCTGCGAGGCGTAGTGGTCGGTGATGTAGAGCAGGCCCAGCGTGGGCTGGCTCGCGTAGTCGGGCTGCGCCATCTGGGCGCGCAGCTGGGCCAGCACCAGGCCGGCGGCCATGGGCCACTGCGGATGGGTGGCATGGCCGGAGGGAAAGAGTTTCATCAGGGAGTCATGCAAGGCGCCGCAGCGCCCGTATCAACAGGAATTCATCGCCGGCCGGCCACCGGCGTCAGCGGCGCGGTGCGGCCGGTGACTTGCGCGCGGGCGTGGCGCGCGTGCCGCCCTTGGCCTTCGGCGCGCCGGCGCCCTTGCGCGCAGCAGTGGTGGGCTTGTTGGCAGGCTTGGCCGCGGCGGCCTTCTTCGACGCCGCAGGGCTTGCAGCCGCGGCGGGGGCCACGCCGGGCACGATGGGCATGCGCAGCTGCGCGGCGTCCTGCATCGCGTGGCTGGCGATCTGCTGGAACTGCTGGGTCAGCGAGTTCCACCACTGCAAGGTGTCCACCACGCCGGCAGCGCCGGGCGCCGCCTTGGCGCCGCCCTTCTTCTTCGCGGACGGGGGCTCGACCGCTTCGGCTTCGGGCGCCGGGGCTTCGGCGGCGGCCTCGGCCTCGACCTCGGCTTGAGGCTCGGGCTCGGGCGCCGCGCTGCTTTGCGGGGCCGGAGCCGAAGCAGGGCCGGGGCCGGCGGCCTCGCGCATGGCCGCGGCGGCGCTGGCCGTGCTGCGCGTGAAGGCGTTGGCCAGGTCCTCCATGCGCACGTTCATGCCCTGCAGGGTGGAGAGCGTCATCTTCTGCACCTCCAGCGCCTGGATGGTGGCCTTGAGCGCATGCACGTTCTGCTCCAGCCAGTACTGCACGGTCTTGAGTTCGTGGATGCGCTTGTCCAGCTCTTCCACGCTCAGCGTGGGCGCCACCCAGCTCGACAGCCCGGACAGGCCCGGCACGGCGCCACCGGCCCCTGCGCCCGTGAGGCTGCGCAGGAAATCGAAGCCGGGCACGAACTGCGAAAAGGCGAAGGGCTTGGCGGCATCGGTCATGGCGGGTCTCCTGAAAGTGTGGGACAGGCAGGCAGCTTCCGGGTCTGCGGGCTGCCAGCTTAACGCAGCCGCCGCGCGCCTTTTCCTGCCCGCCCGGGCGGCCCGAACCCACGCGCGCTTGGCACAATGCGGTGTTTCACTGGCGCAGCGCGCGACGCGCAGGCGCGTTTTTTCTTCTTCCCTCGTCATCACCGGGCCTGCATCGCCGCCCGCACGAGCGCGGATGCCCTCCCCCGGGGCGCAACGTGCATCCGGCAGCCAGCAAACCCGTTCCCCGGACGCTTCCCATGCCCGTCATCCAACTGGACATCGCCCAAACCGTCGCCGTCGCAGCCGTGCTGCTGGCCCTGGGCGAATACATCAAGAAGCGCGTGCCGCTGTTCTCGCGCTACTTCATCCCCTCGCCCATCATCGGCGGCCTGCTGTTCTCCATCGTGGCGCTGATCGGGCACCAGTGGGGCCTGTTCAGCTTCCAGTTCTACGAGAACTTCCGCAGCTTCCTGCTGCTGGTGTTCTTCACCACCATCGGCTTTTCGGCCAGCTTCGAGCTGCTCAAGAAGGGCGGCGTGGGCGTGGCCCTGTTCCTGTTCTGTGCCGTGTTGCTGGTGTGCATCCAGAACGCGGTGGGCACGGCGCTGGCGCAGGCGCTGGGCGCGCATCCGCTGATCGGCCTGGCGGCGGGCTCCATCTCGCTGACCGGCGGCCACGGCACCTCGGCAGCCTTCGGTCCGCTGCTGGAGCAGGCCGGCGCGCTGGGCGCGCTGCCCGCGGCCATTGCCGCATCGACCTACGGCCTGGTGGCCGGCTGCGTGATCGGCGGCCCGGTGGGCACGCTGCTGCTGCGCCGCCATGGGCTGCAGGGCCCGCGCCATGCACCGGCCGAGGACGCGCCGGCACAGGCGCTCATCGAAACCGCGGCGCCAGCGCAGGGCGATGCCGACGACACCATCCTGCGAGCCGTGATCCTGCTGATGGTGGCCATCGGCCTGGGCACGCTGCTGGTGAACTGGCTCAAGGCGCTGGGCCTGACGCTGCCCGCCTACCTCGGCCCGATGCTGATGGCCGCGCTGATGCGCAACCTCATCGACTGGCGCAACTGGCAGTTGCCGGGCCGCCAGTTCGAGGTGGTGGGCAACGTGTCGCTGGCCTTCTTCCTGACCATGGCCCTGATGTCGATGAAGCTGTGGGAGCTGGCGGCGGTGGCCGGGCCGCTGCTGGTCATCCTGCTAGTGCAGACGGCCATCATGTTCGCCTTCGCGTACTTCGTGACCTTCCGCGTGATGGGCCGCGATTACGACGCGGCCGTGATCGCCGCCGGGCATTGCGGCTTCGGCCTGGGCGCCACGCCCAACGCCATGGCCAACATGCAGGCCTTCGCGCGCGCCAACGGCCCTTCGTTCAAGGCCTTCTTCGTGATTCCGCTGGTGGGCTCGCTGTTCATCGACTTCTTCAACGCGGTGATCATCACCAGCTTCATGGGCTTTCTCAAATAGCCGGGCTCAGCGCGCCGCCGCCGCGGCGGCAGTCGCCGCCGGCAGCACCGGCGTGAGCACGAAGCCGCGCTGCGCCAGCAAGGCGGGCAGGCCCTGCGGCCCCACCATGTGCAGCGCGCCCACGGCCGCGAACACGCGCTGGCCGCCCGCATGCAGGGCCTCGATGCCCTCGGCCAGCACGGGGTTGCGTTCGTCGAGCAGGCGATGCATCTGCGCGCGCTCGGAAGGCGTGTCCAGGCATTCGCACCACTGCTCGTAGGCCTGCAGCCGCGGCCAGTCGCTGCGCGCCCACATGGCCGCCAGCTCGCCCATGCGGTGGCGCAGGCGCCCGCTTTCCAGCTCGCCCAGCGCCTCGTCGATCTGCTCGGCCTCTTCCCTGGCGCTGTCGGCGGTGAACAGCGCGAGCTGGCTCTGGGCCGTCTCCAGCGTCACCAGCGGCAGGCGGGCGTGGCGCGCATAGCCGGCCAGCACCAGGTCGATGGCGAAGTCGGTGTACAGGCCATCTCGCTGGGCCGACTGCGCGGCCAGCACCGTGACCTGCAGCAGCGGCTGCAGTCGCTGCTGGGCGCTGCCGCCATCGGGGGCGCAGGCGGCCTGCCACTGGCGCTGCAGGCGCTGCAGCCGTTCCTGCGTCAGCACCTGGGCGCGGCGCACCGGATCGCCGGGCGCGAAGAGGGGCTTCATGGCCTCGAGGTCGAGCGGGTCGATCTCCAGCGCCAGCGTGTCGCTGGCGCGCAGCGCGGCCGCCAGTTGCGGCCCGGGCACCACCCAGGCCGCGCGGCCCAGGTGCAGCGTGCCATACAGCCACGAGCTGCGGCCGTCGCGCTCCAGGCGCCACAAAAAGCCGCGGTCCTGCGGCTGGCGCTGCGCGGCCTGCAGCGCACGCGGCGTGAGCAGCGACTGTGCGGCCGGCGGGCAGGCCGCATCGGGCGCAGCGGCCCACAGCGGGGGAAGCGCGAGGGCGGCGCACCAGCCCATGGCCAGCAGGTGCCAGGCGCGGCGCAGAAAGCGAAGTGCAGACATGGCCCTGATTCTTGCAGCGTCAGGGCTGCCCATAATCGCGCATGCCAAGCATCTTCCATTTCGCCTTCAACGTCCGTGACCTCGACACCGCGCGCCGCTTCTACGGCGGCGTGCTGGGCTGCGCCGAGGGCCGCAGCACCGACACCTGGGTCGACTTCGACTTCTTCGGCCACCAGATCTCATTGCACCTGGGCGAGCCCTTCGCCACCGCGCGCACCGGCCATGTGGGCGACGCGCTGGTGCCCATGCCGCACTTCGGTCTGATCCTGGAGCTGCCGCAGTGGCAGGCGATGGCCGAGCGCCTGCAGGCAGCGGGCACCGACTTCGTGCTCAAGCCCCAGGTGCGCTTCGAAGGCCAGAGCGGCGAGCAGTGGACCATGTTCTTTCTCGACCCCTTCGGCAATCCGATCGAGGTCAAGGGCTTCCGCTCGCTGGACGCCGTGTACGCCAGGCAGTGAGGCGCACACAGTCTTTTTCTAGGGCCTGCTAACACTATTTCAGGGGTCGCGAAGCTCATCCCAGCCCGCCCATCAAGGCGCGCGACGCCGTGCGTGCATGGGCACGCACAAGGAGCGCAACGCCGAGGGGCGGGCTGCGATGAGTTTCCCTTCGGGTTGCGCCGGGAAGGGGCCGTCTGCGGCGTTGCCCACGCTTGCAAGGCACCAGCCTTGGCTAGCGCGCGGGCGCCTTGCATCCAGCCCCTTCCCGGCACAACGCGATCCCCTGAAATAGCGTTAACAGGCCCTAATTTCCCGCCCACACGTCCAGCACGTAGCGCTGGTCGTCGATCATCTTCGCCATCCACGCCTGGGCGTCTTCGCCATGCGTGCGGGCGATGTCCGCCAGCGTGCGGCGCACGTCGGGCTCCATGCGCGAGCCGTCCCCGCAGACGTAGATGTGCGCGCCCTGCTGCAGCAGCTGCCACACGGCATCGGCCTGTTCGCGCAGGCGGTCCTGCACATAGGTTTTCTGGGGCCCGCTGCCGCCGCCCGGGCGCGAGAAGGCGGTGTGCAGCGTCACCAGGCCGGCCTGCGCCCAGGCCTTGAGTTCGTCTTCGTAGAGGAAGTCCTGCGCCGGATGGCGGCAGCCGAAGAAGAGCAGCGCCTTGCCCTGGGCCAGCCCCTGCGCCTGGCGCGCGGCGCGCTCCTGCAGAAAACCGCGGAAGGGTGCAAGGCCCGTGCCGGGGCCGATCATGATCAGCGGCGTGGCCGGGTCTTCGGGCAGGCCGAAGCCTTCGGCGGTGGTGGCGCGCACGAAGCCATGCACCGTGTCGCCGGCCTGCGCGCGCGCGAGGAAGTTCGAGCACACGCCTTCGAACTCGCCGCCGCGGCCCGACCGCGCCGGCCCCTTGACCACGCCCACCGTCACGCTGGCGCGGCCTGCCTCCACGGCCGGCGAAGACGAGATGGAGTAGTAGCGCGGCGACAGCGGCGAGAGCATCTCCAGGTACAGGGCGAAGGGCAGCTCCACGGCCGGGAAGGCCTCCAGCAGGTCGAGCACCGACTGGCGCTTTGCGAGCACCTCGGTCTTGTAGCGCGCGGCCGCGTCCTCATCAGTGCCCAGCCAGGCGCCGAGCGACTTCTGCGTGAAGGGGCAGCGCGTGTGCGCGGCCAGCACGCCGATCTGGCGCCGCGTGGCCACGTCCTGCAGCTCCACGTAGTCCGACAGCAGCCGCTCCACCGACTGCGCCTCGCCCACCGGCAGCAGCGCCTTGCGCCCCGGCGCGGCGGCCAGGCGCACATGCGCGTCGCGCGCCAGGCCGAAGCGCTGCATGGCGCGCGCCACCACCGCGGCGCTGTTGCGCGGCACGATGCTCAGGTGGTCGCCGGCGCGGTAGTGAACGCCTTCGGGCAGCAGCAGCTCGATGTGGCGCGTGGAGCGCTCGGGCGCGGCATCGCCTTCGCCGCGCTGCAGCTCGCGGTTGACGGCCACGCGCAGCGGCACCGCGCCCAGCGCATCAACCGGGCCGCCGGCCTGCGGCGGCGGCACCTCCTCGACGGTGTACAGCGGCACGGCGGCTTCGGGCTGGCTGGCCTCGAGCTTGAGCTGGAAGTGCTGCGCCAGCGCCGGCCACAGGCCTTCGGCCCAGGCCTGGAAGGCGCCGTCCATGTCCTCGCGCGCATCGCCTTCGCCGCGCGGGTGCACGCGCGCGGCACCCAGGTCAGAGAGCCGTTCGTCGATGTGGCGCGGCACGGCCTGGTAGGTGGAGGCCCAGTCGGTGTTGCCGCAGCCGAAGACGCTGTAGTTCACGCCGTTCAATGCGTCGTTGGCATCTTCGAGCCAGCGCCAGAACTCCACGGCGTTGTCAGGCGGCGCGCCGTTGTACGAAGCGCTGACGATGGCCACGGCGCCGGCCGCGGGCAGGCGCTGCGCATAGTCGTCGAGCGACGCCATCTGCACCGAGTAGCCGCGCAGCTGGCCGGCCTCGGCCAGCTGGCGGGCCAGGTCTTCGGCGCTGCCCAGGTTGGAGCCGTGCAGCACCAGCAGCGAGGTGCCGTGCCGCGCAGCCGATGGCGCGGCAGGCGCGGCGCCGGCTGCGCCTTCGGCCTGGGCCGCGCCGGGGCCCGCGGCGCGGGCTGTGACAGGCTGCGCGGCGCGCATCGCGGCCGGATCGCGCGGCGCCACCTTGATCCTGAAGCCCTCGGGCTTGATGGTCAGGGCCTCCTTGACCTTGAGCTGGTAGTTGGCGTGGTCGATCAGCCTGAAGCGCTGGACCACCATCGCCAGCGTGAGCATGGCCTCCTGCAGCGCGAACTGGCGGCCGATGCAGGCGCGCTGGCCGGTGCCGAAGGGCTTGTAGGCGTTGGGCGGCAGCGCGCGCTCGGCCTCGCGCGAGAAATGCTCGGGGTTGAACTCGTCGGCATCCTCGCCCCACACGCGCTTGTCGCGGTGCATGGCCAGCGCATGCAGGATGATCATGTTGCGCTTGTGCAGCGTGTACTTGCCGTTCTCGCCGATCTGCGTGTTGGCCAGCGCGCGCTTGGCCACGGCCGGCGCCGTGGGGTACATGCGCAGCGCTTCCTTCAGGATCTGCAGGATGTACTGCAGCCGGTTGACCTGCGCATAGGTGGGCCGCTGCGAGAGGTCGGTGCCGAACACGCTGTCCACCTCGGCCTGCGCCTTGGCCAGGATGGCCGGGTTCTTGAGCAGGTAATAGATGGCGAAGGACAGCAGGCCGCTGGTCGTCTCGTGCCCCGCGATGAGGAATTCGATGCACTCGTCGCGGATCATCCGGTCGTCGAGCTTCTCGCCGCTCTTCTTGTCGACCCCCGCGATCATGTAGCTCAGCAGGTCGGGCTTGGTGGCGATGTCGGCGCCGCTGGCGCGTCGCTCACGAATGATGTCCTCCACCATCGTGTGCATGAACCTGATGTCCTTGCGCTGCTGGGCCAGCTGCTTCTTCATCATCAGCTCTTCCAGCGGCAGGCCGCGGCGGTCCTGCACCGTCTCGAGCGTGCGCACCATCGCATCGACGAAGGGATGAAAGTTCTCGCGGTAGAAGGAGTTGAAGCGGTAGCCGAAGCCGCACAGGCCGATGGTGTCGAGCGTGAGCGCGGTCATGTCGCGCGTGACGTCCACCTCGTCGTCGAAGTTCAGCCGCTCCCACTTGGTCACCAGTTGCTCGGCGATGTCCAGCATCATCGGGTGGTAGGCCTGCATGGCCCGCTGGCTGAAGTTGGCCAGCAGGATGTTGTGCGGCTTGCTCCAGGTGGGCTCGTGCGTGTCGGAGGTGAACAGGCCGTGCGAGGCCGCACGCAGCCGGCGCAGCGCGCCGTTGGTGCTCTTGTCGAAGCGCTTTTCGTCCACCAGCTCGTTGACCAACTCGTGGTCCGAGATCACGACCACCGGCATGCCCGGCATGTCCAGCCAGTAGATGCCGCCCAGGTCCTGCGCGATCTTCCACATGTCCAGCACCGGCGAGTCGGACCCGATGGACAGCAGGTTGCCCACGATGGGCTTGCGCGCCGGGTGGGGAATGGGGTGCAACGGATTCTTGCCGGCCATGGTGCGACTCGCGGGATGGGGAGCGGCCAGTATCCCGAGCGCCTGGGGAGGGCCCGGGCAGGGATATTCCCTGATAGGGCCTTCCCGGCGGCTCAAGGCCGCTGCATCTTGCACTCCGTCCCTTGCGCCACCTCGTTGCCGCTGTAGGCCGCATCGGTCTGGAAGCCGTAGTCCGTGCCTTCCCAGCCCACGGTCACGGTCTTGCCGTCCACCTTGGCGATGGTGTTGACCACCTGCGGGATCAGCAGCTGGTGGTCTTCGGCGCGCATGCGCACCTTGCCCACCACGGAGTCGAACTCCAGGTTTTCCATCGCGCGCGCCACCTTCAGGCTTTCGAGGCTGCCGGCCTTGTTGATGGCCGCGGCCAGGATGCGCGGCGTCATGTCGATGCGCGGCGCCAGGAAGTCCTTGCCCGTGCGCGCCTTGTAGGCTTTGGCCAGCGCCTCGGCCTTGGGCACGCCGGCCTGGCCCGGGTGCCATTCGGCCACCCAGGTCACGCGGCCCATCTTGGCCTGCGACACGGCCGTCACCGTCCCCGGGGCGCCGCCTGCGCTGTGGTTGAAGTAGCGCAGGTCGTAGCCGGCATCGCCCGCGGCCTTGAGCATCAGGGCCAGGTCCTGGCCCCAGTTGCCGGTGATCACCGAATCGGCGCCCGATTGGCGGATGTTGGCGATGTAGGGCGCGAAGTCCTTCACGCGGCCCATGGGGTGCAGCGTCTCGCCCACGAACTGGATGTCGGGCCGCGCCAGGCCCACCAGCTGGCGGCCGTAGCTGGCCCACTGCTTGCCGTGCGCGTAGTCCTGGTTCAGCAAAAAGACCTTCTTCACCTCGGGCGTCTTCTTGATGTAGTTGGCGATGGCCTTCATCTTCATGGCCGTGTTCGCCTCGGTCTGGAAGTGCCAGAAGTTGCAGCTCTTGCCCGTGAGCTCGGGGTCGATGGAGGAGTGATTCATGATCACGATCTCCTTGCCCGGGTTGCGCGAATTCCAGCGGTTGACCGACTGCACCAGCGCCGCCACCACCGACGAACCCGAGCCGCCCGTGATCACGGCCTGCACGCCCTGGTCGATGGCCGCCTGCAGCGCGCTCTGGCTTTCCTGGGCCGAGAGCTTGCTGTCGAACTGCAGCAGCTGCATCTTGGTGCCGCCCAGCACGCCGCCCTTGGCGTTGATGTCCTCCACCGCGTACTGCACGTGGGTGAGCATGATCTCGCCCACGTTGGCAAAGGGGCCCGACAGCATGTCGATGTAGGCGACCTTGTAGGTGTTCTGTGCAACGGCCTGCGTGGCGCCCAGAACGGACAGGCTGGCCAGGAGGGTGGTCGAGATCAGTGAACGCATGATTGAAAGTCTTCTTGAAGGTGCCTCAGGGGCGTGAAGGAAGGGGGCGGCGCGCGCTCAGTCGAGCGTGATGCCCAGGCTGCGGATCAGGGGCTGCCAGCGTGCGTTCTCGGCAGCAATGAGCTGGGTGAAGGCCTGCGGCGTGTTGCCCACGGGTTCCAGCCCCACGTCGGTGTAGCGGCTGCGCACCGAAGGGTCGGCCAGCGCCTGGGCGATGTACTTCTGCAGCGCATCCACCGCCGCATCTGGCGTGTTCGCGCGCACGGCCACGCCAACCAACGCCGTCGCTTCCACGCCCGGCAGGCCCAGCTCGGTGAAGGTCGGCACATCGGGCAGGCGCGGGTGGCGCTTGCTGTCGGCAATGGCAAGCGCGCGCAGCTTGCCCGATTGCAGGAAGCCGCCCGCGGCCGCGTAGTCGCTCATCAGCGCCGGGATCTGGCCGCCCGCCAGGTCGCCCAGGGCGGGCGCGGAGCCCTTGTAGGGAATGTGGGTCATGCGCAGCCCGGCCTGGTGCATGAGCATTTCCATGGCCATGTGCTGCGGCGTGCCCGCGCCGGCAGAACCGAAGTTCAGCGCGCCCGGCTGGCTGCGCGCCTGGGCCAGGAACTCCTTCACGTCCCTGGCCGGATGGTTGGGGCCGACCACCAGGATCATGGGCGCGCGCGCCAGCAGGCTCACGAGCCGCAGGTCCTTGTCGGGCGCATAGCCCAGCTTGCGGTAGAGCACCGGGTTGAAGACCAGCGTGCCGTTGTCGACGTTGATCATCGTGTGGCCGTCCGGCGCGGCGCGCAGCACGTCGGCCACCGCGATGGCGCCGTTGCCGCCGGGCTTGTTGTCGACCACCACGCCCTGCCCCGCGAGCACCGACAGCGGCTGGCCCACCACGCGCGCCATGAAGTCGGAGCCGCCACCGGCCGGATAGGGCACCACCCAGCGCAGGGGCCGGGACGGATAGGACGTGGCCGCCCGTGCGGCGGCGCCCAGGCCCAGCGTGGTGCCGGCCAGCATCGCCAGTGCGGTGCGTCGATTCTGCATGTCGGGTTCCTTGAGTCTGACGGTTCGAAAAAAGCAGGCCGGCGGCGGCTGCGCAGGCGCGCCGCGCCGGACGAAAGCAAAGGCAGCAGAAGGGCTCAGGCGGCCGAGGCACCCTCCTGCCTGGCGCCCTGGCGCAGCCCGATGACGCGGGCCGCCAGCTGCGTCAGCTCCGCGGCCACTTCGTCGGGCGACAGCTTGCCGTCGGGCTGGTACCAGCTGTAGAGAAAGCCCGGCAGGCTGCAGGCGGCCAGCGCCGTGATCTTGGTCTCGTTGAAGTCCAGGTCGCCATCGCGGCGCGCCTGCTCCAGCAGCGGGCAGAGCTTGTCGTAGAAGTGGCGCGCCAGCTTCTTCACGGCCGCGATGTACTCGGGCCGGTAGACCTGCGGCTCCCGGTAGGGGAAGAAGGCCACCGGGTGATGCGAGATGGTGGCGCGGATCAGCCGCCCCAGCCCGTCGATGACCTTCTCGCTCGCGCGCCGCGGGTCGGTGTCGGCGAAGTCCAGCGCGGTGAAGCAGTCCACCGAAGGACGCCATGACAGGGTCTCGAAGATCTCCTGCTTGTCGCGAAAGTAGTAGTAGACGAAGGGCTTGGTCACGCCCAGCTCACGTGCCATCTGGTCGATGGTCGTGATCGCGTAGCCCTGCGCCGCGAACAGGCGCGCCGCCACCTCCAGGATGCGGTCGCGCTGCGCCTCGGTGCTGGCGGTGTTGGCCTTCTGGCGGCCCGTGCCCTGAGGGCGGTGCGCATTGGCCGCTGGGGGTTTATGCGCTGTCTCCAAAGTTCTACCCATCGGTAGGATTGTTGGAGCACCATCGCTGCATGGCAAGCGCCAGCGGCCTGCCGGCAGCTATCGATAACCCTCAGAACCAGACACCCAAGAGACACCCATGCACACGCCCCAGCTTCCCGAGCGGCCCCAGCAGCCGCTGCACGACTACCTGCGCGACAACGCGCGCCAGCGCCCCGACCACCCGGCCTGCATCTGGTACGGCAGCACGCTGAGCTGGGCCGAACTCGACCGCGCCAGCGATGCCTTCGGCGCGCGGCTGCAGGCCCTGGGCGTGGGCAAGGGCGAGCCCGTGGTGCTCTTTCTCAACAACTGCCCGCAGTACCTCGTGGCGCACTATGGCATCCAGAAGATCGGCGCCATCGTGTGCCCGAGCGGGCCGCTGAACAAGGAGCATGAGCTGGCCTACCAGGTGAACGACCTGAAGGCGCGCGTGATCGTCGCGGCCTCGCCGCTGCTGCCGGTGGTCGAGCAGGTGCGCCCCGCAAGCTCGCTCGCGCATGTGTTCGTCGTCCACTACGCCGACCTGCTGCCCACGGGCGATGCCACGCTGGACCTGCCGGCCGAGCTGGTCGCCGCGCGCGAAGAGGCGCGCAGCGTGCCCGCGGGCTGCGAGGACTTCCTGGCCGCGATGCGCAGCGATGCGAAGCCTGCACCGGTGGACATCTCGCTCGACGACGTGGCGCTGATGACCTACACCTCGGGCACCACGGGCCTGCCCAAGGGCGCCATGCTCAGCTACGGCAACGCGCTCTTCAAGACCCAGCTGTGCGCCGACTGCAATGCCGTGCAGCCCGCCGACGTGCTGCTGTCCGTCGCGCCGCTGTACCACATCGCCGGCATGCTGATGGGCGTGAACGTGCCCGTCATCACGGGCGCCACCAGCGTGCTGCTGCACCGCTTCGACCCGCATGCGGTGCTGCAGGCCATCGCCCGCTACAAGGTCAGCTGGTGGTATTCCATCGCGCCCATGAACGTGGCCTGCATGCAGCAACCGGACATCGCCAGCTTCGACCTGTCCAGCCTCAAGATGAACCCGGTGACCAGCTTCGGCATCGCCTTCACCGAGCCCCTGGCGCAGCAGTGGCGGCAGTTCGCGCCCAACAGCGTGTCGCAGGAAGCCGCGTACGG
This sequence comes from Xenophilus arseniciresistens, assembly GCF_028023875.1. GTDB lineage: Bacteria > Pseudomonadota > Gammaproteobacteria > Burkholderiales > Burkholderiaceae_C > Xenophilus > Xenophilus arseniciresistens. Next base: position 129,907 of record NZ_JAQIPB010000012.1, on the reverse strand, counting down.
CCTGTCGGAGACGCACACCTGCGACACCTACACGCCGCCGGGCAAGGCCAAGTGGGGCACGCAGGGCATCCCGATGCCGGGCGTGACCATCCGCATCATCGACCCCGAGACCGGCGCCGACCTGCCCGCGGGCCAGCTCGGCGAGATCATCCTGCGCAGCAAGGGCACCTTCAAGGGCTACTGGAACAAGCCCGAAGCCACGGCCGCCACCTTGCGCGACGGCTGGGTGCACACGGGCGACATGGGCAAGTTCGATGAAGAGGGCTACCTCTGCTTCACGGGCCGCTTCAAGGAAATGATCAAGGTCTCGGGCTACAGCGTGTTCCCCGAAGAGGTGGAGACCATCCTGATCAAGCACCCGGCCGTGGCGCAGGCGGCCGTGCTGGCCCACCCCGACGCCGACAAGGGCGAGGTGGTGAAGGCCTTCATCGTGAAGAAGCCCGGCGCCGAGCTGACGGCCGATGCGCTGATCGCCTGGTCGCGCGAGAACATGGCGCCCTACAAGACCCCCAGGCATGTGCGCTTCATCGACGCCCTGCCCGCCACCGGTGCCGGCAAGGTGCTGCGCCGGCTGCTGAAAGACGTGGAGTGAACCCGCACATGAGTTTCAACAAAGTACTGATCGCCAACCGCGGCGAGATCGCCGTGCGCCTGGTGCGCGCGCTGCAGGATGCAGGCATTGCCAGCGTGGCCGTGCATTCGCGCGACGACGCGCAGGCGCTGCATGCCCAGCTGGCCGACACGGCCGTGGCGCTGCAGGCCACCGGTCCCTCGGCCTACCTCGACATCGCCGCGCTGCTGGCCGTTGCCAAGGCCCAGGGCTGCGATGCCGTGCACCCGGGCTACGGCTTCCTGTCCGAGCGTGCCGACTTCGCGCAGGCCTGCGCCGACGCGGGCCTGGTCTTCATCGGCCCCACGCCCGGGCAGCTCTCGCTCTTTGGCGACAAGGCCGCCGCGCGCGCGCTGGCCCAGCAGTGCGACGTGCCCGTGATGCCCGGCAGCCCCGGCGCCGTGACCCTGGGTGAGGCGCAAGCCTTCTTCGCCGAGCAGGCCAAGGACGGCGCCGGCGTGATGGTCAAGGCGATTGGCGGCGGCGGCGGGCGCGGCATGCGCGCGGTGCTGCGCGCCGAAGACCTGGCCGAGGCCCACGCGCGCTGCATGTCCGAAGCGCGTGCCGCCTTCGGCGTGGAAGGCGTGTACGTGGAGCGGTTGATGAAGCAGGCGCGCCACATCGAGATCCAGGTGCTGGGCGACGGCACGTCGGTGGCCAGCCTGGGCGAGCGCGAATGCACCCTGCAGCGCCGCTTCCAGAAGCTGGTGGAGATCGCCCCCAGCCCCACGCTGCCGGCCGCGCTGCGCGACACCATCACGCGCGCGGCGCTGCGCATGGCGCAGCAGGTGGGCTATCGCGGCCTGGGCACCTTCGAGTTCCTGGTGGACGAGCACTCGGCCACCTTGCCTTTCGTGTTCATCGAAGCCAACCCGCGCCTGCAGGTGGAGCACACGGTGACCGAAGCGGTGACGGGGCTGGACCTCGTGCAGCTGCAGATCGGCGTGGCCTCGGGCCAGTCGCTGGCCGATCTGGGCGTGGCGGCCAACACCACGGCATCGCAAAAAGGCTTCGCGATCCAGTGGCGCATCAACGCCGAGACGCTGGACGCGCAGGGCAACGCGCGCCCCGCCAGCGGCGCCCTCACGCGCTTCGACCTGCCCACCGGCCCGGGCGTGCGCGTCGATACGCAGGGCTATGCGGGCCTGGCGCCTTCGCCGCACTACGACACGCTGCTGGCCAAGCTGATCGTCAGCAGCCCCTCGCCGCGCTTTGCCGACGCGCAGCGCCGCAGCCTGCGCGCGCTGGCCGAATGCCGCATCGAGGGCCTGGCCACCAACCTCGCGCTGCTGCGCGCCATCGGCTCGCGGCCCGAGTTCGACACCCAGGCCGTGCACACGCGCTTCGTCGAAGAGCAGCTGCAGCCGCTGCTCGATGCAGCGAGCGCCTTCGAGGCCGCGGCGCCGCGCACCGGCGCGCCGGCCGCCCCCGCATCCACCGCCGCAGCCGCTCCCCATGACGACGGCGACAGCCGCCCCGCCGTGCGCGCGCCCATGCCCGCGCGGCTGGTTCAGTTCGAAGTCGAGGTGGGCGACGTGGTGCCGGCCGGCGCGCAGGTGGGCGTGCTCGAAGCCATGAAGATGGAGCACCTGCTGCACGCGCCCACGGCCGGCCGCGTGGTGGCCCTGCTGGCTGCGCCCGGCGACTACCTGGTCGAAGGCCAGGCCCTGCTTCGGCTGGAGCCCGTGGGCGCCGACCAGGTGCAGGCCCAGGCGCAGGTGGCGGTGGACCTGGACGCCATCCGGCCCGACCTGCAGCGCGTCATCGACCGCCATGCCTTCACGCTCGACGAGAACCGCGACAAGGCCGTGACCAAGCGCCATGGCCAGGGCGGGCGCACCGCGCGCGAGAACGTGGCCGACCTGTGCGCGCTGGATCAGAACCCCGGCAACTTCATCGAGTACGGCCAGCTGGCCGTGGCCGCGCAGACGCGCCGGCGCTCGCTGGAAGACCTGATCGCCAACACGCCGGCCGACGGCATCGTCACCGGCATCGGCAGCGTCAACGCCGAGCAGTTCGGCGCCGAGGATTCGCGCTGCGTGGTGATGGCCTACGACTACACGGTGCTGGCCGGCACGCAGGGCCTGCGCAACCACCAGAAGCAGGACCGCATGCTGGCGCTGGCGCACCAGCTCAAGCTGCCCATGGTGCTGTTCGCCGAAGGCGGCGGCGGGCGACCGGGCGACACCGACATGCCCATCGTGGCCGGCCTGAACAACCACACCTTCAGCCAGTTCGCGGCGCTCTCGGGCAAGGTGCCCGTGGTGGGCGTGGTGCACGGGCGCTGCTTCGCGGGCAATGCGGCGCTGCTGGGCTGCTGCGACGTGATCATCGCCACGCGCGCCAGCAACATCGGCATGAGCGGCCCGGCCATGATCGAAGGCGGCGGCCTGGGCACCTACACGCCCGAGCAGATCGGCCCCAGCAGCGTGCAGTCGGCCAACGGCGTGATCGACGTGCTGGTGGAGGATGAAGCCGAGGCCGTGAAGATCGCGAAGCAATACCTCTCGTACTTCCAGGGCGCGACGAAGGACTGGCAGTGCGCCGACCCGCGCGTGCTGCGCCATGCGGTGCCCGAGAACCGGCTGCGCGTGTACGACGTGCGGGCCGTGATGCAGGGCCTGTTCGACAGCGGCTCGGTGCTGGAACTGCGCGCGGGCTTCGGCGCCGGCATGGTGACGGCGCTGGCACGCATCGAGGGCCGGCCCGTGGGCGTGATCGCCAACAACCCGCACCACCTGGGCGGCGCCATCGACGCGCCGGCCGCCGACAAGGCCGCGCGCTTCATGCAGCTGTGCAACGCGCATGGCCTGCCCATCGTCTCGCTGTGCGACACGCCGGGCTTCATGGTGGGACCCGACATCGAGGCCCAGGCGCAGGTGCGCCACGTGTGCCGCATGTTCATGATCGAAGCGCACCTGCGCGTGCCCTACTTCACCGTGGTGCTGCGCAAGGGCTACGGCCTGGGCGCGCAGGCCATGGCAGCGGGCGGCTTCGACGCGCCGGTGTTCACCGTGGCCTGGCCCACGGGCGAGTTCGGCGCCATGGGCCTGGAAGGCGCGGTGCGACTGGGCTACCGCAAGGAGCTGGAAGCCGTGCCGCTCGGCCCCGAACGCGACAAGCTCTTCCAGGAACTGGTGGCGCGCCAGTACGCGGACGGCGAAGCCATGCACATGGCGCAGACGCTGGAGATCGATGCCGTGATCGACCCGGCCGACACGCGCGCCTGGCTGCTGCGCGGCCTGCAGTCCTCCACCCGCGCGGTGGACGCGCCGGTGGCCTACGTCGACACCTGGTAGGCACCGGCGCGCCGCAGGGCGGCCACGCGGCATGCTGCGAGCCTTGGCACGGCGACCGTGCCGCCCCGCGCCCCTCTATGCCCGCCGCCCGCGCATCTTCTGCCTCGTCGTCGTCCCCTTCCCCGGTTCTTCCCTGCTCTTTGCCCGGCCACGCGCCCACGCGGCGCGCCTGGCTGCTGGGCCAGCTCGGGCTGATGTTCGGCTTCGGCGCCGGCACGGGCGCGCTGGCCCAGCCCGGCCCCAGCCTCGCCCCCGCGCCGTCGGCCGGCGCGGCCAATGGCCCGCGCTGGCTTGCGGCCTGGGCAGTGGCCGAGCGCGACTACCGGCGCCAGATGGTGGCGCCGGGCCTGCCCACCCGAGCGCCGCGCGTGTTCAACGACCAGACCGTGCGCCTGCGCATCTCGCCCGCCCTGGGCGGGCGCCAGTGGCGCGTGCGCCTGTCCAACCGCTGGGCGCTGGAGCCGCTGCTGATCGACCAGGCCAGCCTGGCGCTGGCCACCGGCGGCGCCGCGCTGTCGCCGCGCACCGTGGTGCCACTGCGCTTCGGCGGTCAGCCCGGCCTCACGCTGGCCCCTGGCGCCACGGCCTGGAGCAATGCCGTGCAGTTGCCGGCCCGCGCGGGCCAGACGCTGGCGCTGAGTTTTCACATCGCACGCCCTTTCTCCGTGGCGGCCGGCTACCCCGTGCAGCGCGAGGGCGGCGCCTGCTGGCTGCTGCCGGGCAACCAGTGCCTGCAGCCCCGGCCCCAGGGCGCCCAGGCGCAGGACTGGGCGCCGGCCCTGAGCGCGCTGGACGTGATGGCCCCGCGCGACGCGCGGCTGCTGGTGGCTTTTGGCGACTCGCTGACCGAGGGCGGCGGCGCCGCCGACACCACCGAACTGGGCAGCTACCCGCAGCGCCTGGCCGTGCGGTTGCGCGACCAGCGCCCGAGCGTGTCGGTGGTCAACACCGGCCTGGGCGGCAACCGGCTGCTGCGCGAAGGCGTGGGCGACAGCGCGCTGCAGCGCTTCGAGCGCGAGGTGCTGCAGCAAAGCGGCGTGACCCACGCGCTGGTGCTGATCGGCATCAACGACCTCGGCTTCGGCACCGCGAACGGCGAGCGCTCGCCGCTGGCGCCGGCCGCCCAGCTGGCCGACGCGCCGCAGCTCATTGCAGGTCTGCAGAAACTGCAGGCCGCGGCCCAGGCCCGCGGCGTGAAATTGTTGCTGGGCACGCTGATGCCCTTTGGTGGCGCCCCGACCTGGAGCGAACACAATGAAGCGCAGCGTCAGGCCGTCAACCGCTGGATCCGGGGCCGGCAGGACGTGGCTGGCGTGGTGGACTTCGATGCCGCCACGCGCGACGCGGCCCACCCGCTGCGCCTGCGGCCAGCCTTCGACAGCGGAGACCACCTGCACCTCAATGCCGCGGGCCTGGCAGCCATGGCCGATGCGGTGGACCTGGAGGAACTGCGCGAATGAATGCCTGAGAAAAACCCGTTCACGGTTGCAGACGGCCACGGCAGAAACATCCGCTGCCGGCCTTTGTTGCCAATTCGCTACCCACGCGCACAAGACTTCGCCGCAGCTTGACGCGCGCTTCACACGGCGGCCGGAGCATGAAGGCTCCTGAAACCCAAAAGGATTTCGTCATGAGCACGCTTTCGCGCATCACCTTGAGCACCGCCGCCGCAGCCCTGCTGTCGCTGGGCGGATTCGCCCTGCCGACCGCGGCACAGGCGCAAGCCGTGATCAACGTCCAGATCGGCCAGGCCCCGCCGCCGCCGCGCTTCGAGCGCGTGCCGCCGCCGCGCCGCGGCTATGTGTGGGCGCCCGGCCACTGGGAATGGCAACGCGGCGGCCATGTCTGGGTGGGCGGCACCTGGCTGCGGGCCCGCCCCGGCTACGCCTACCACGCGCCCCAATGGGTGGAGCGCGACGGCCGCTGGGACTACCGCGCCGGCCGCTGGGACCGCAGTGGTGGCGGCGGCGACCGCGACCATGACGGCGTCCGCAACCGCCACGACCGGGACCGCGACGGCGACGGCGTGCCCAACCGCTACGACCGCAAGCCGAACAACCGCAACCGCCACTGATCGGCGACCTTCAGAACTTCGCGCGTAGCGTCAGCATGGCGCTGCGCGGGTCGGCGTAGTTGCCGTAGTCCAGGTTCGCCCAGTACTTGCGGTTGGTCACGTTGTTGATGGCCAGCGTGGCGCTCAGGCGGTCGTTGAACTGCCAGGTCGCGTGCAGGTTGAGCACGGTCTGCGGCTTCTGCGTGACGGTGGTGGTGCCCAGCAGCGGATGCGGGATGTTGAAGCCCTGGATCTCGTCCTGCCACAGCAGGCTGCCGCCCAGCGACAGCGGCGCCAGCGCGCCGTCGAAGCGGTACTGCGTCCAAAGCTGCACCTGGTATTCGGGCAGGTTGGCGTAGATCAGGTCGCTGGCGTTGCGCACCACCTTGGCCCGCGTGAGGCCGGCCTTGGCGTACCAGCGCGGCGTGATCTGGCCGCCCAGCTCGGCCTCGAAGCCATAGGCGCGGGTGCCGTCGACGGCGCGGTAGGCCGTGCTGCCGTCGGGCAGGCTGGACGGCGGCACGCTGCTGTCGACCACGCCGAAGTTGTCCTGCTTGGTTTCGAAGACGGCGAAGTGCCCGTTGAGGCGGCCGTTCATCCATTGGCCCTTCAGCCCCAGCTCCGCGTTGCTGCCCTGCGCCGGCGCCAGCGGCTCGTTGTTGCGGTCCTTGTAGTTCTGCGGGTTGAAGATCTTGCCGTAGCTGCCGTAGGCGCTCAGCTCGGGCGTGATGTCGTAGACCACGCCCACGAAGGGCGTCGCCTTGCGGTCCACGCTCTGCACCGCGGTGGTGTTGATGTAGAAGCCGCGCACGTTGTAGTTGTCGGTCTGGCGGTCCCAGTTGGTCACGCGCACGCCGGTGAGCACCGACAGCGCGTCCGTCAGTCGCCAGCGGGCCGAGCCGTACAGGCCCAGCTGCTCGGTGGTCTGGTTGCGCCAGGCGCCGGTGCGGTAGTAGATGGGCATGGGCGCATAGCCGTTCCATGCATAGATGTTCGGGATGTCGTAGCGCCAGCCGGGCTGGATGTAGTAGCCGTCGGTGCGCGCCACGGTGCGCTGCTGGCTTGCGCCCAGCACCAGGTCGTGGCTGCGGCCAAAGAGGTTGAAGCGGCCGTTGAGGTAGACGTCCAGCGTGTTCTGCACTTCGTCGCCGCCGCCCACCGAGGCGTACAGCGTGGTGCCCGCGCCGCTCAGGCGGTTGACGTAGGGCGCCAAGGCCGTGGTGCGGCCGTAGCCGTAGGTGCGCAGGCTGAAGGTGTCGCCCTCGGTGCGCGCCAGGCTGGTCTTGAGGCTCCAGTTGTCGTTGAACTGGTGCTCCAGCGTGGCGTACAGCGTGGCGGAGGTGCGGTCCCAGCGCGTCCACGAGGGCGAGAAGCTGGTGGAGGTGGGCAGGTCGATCTCGGTGCCGTCGGTGGCAAAGCGCGGGATGGTGCCCCAGATCGGCGCCTCGGGGTCGTTCTTCTGGCGCTGATAGCCCAAGGAGACCACCGTGCGCTCGCCCAGGTCGGCCTCGACCACGGCCAGCAGGGCCGTCTTGTCTTCCTTGTAGCGGTCGCGAAAGCTGTCCTTCTTCTGCGGCGCGATCACGAAACGGCTGCGCACGCTGCCGTCGGCCGTCAGCGGCACGTTCAGGTCCACCTCGCCGCGGTACAGGTTCCACGAGCCGGCCGACAGCGCCACGGAGCCGCCGAACTGCCGCTTGGGCCGCTTGCGGATCATGTTGACCGTGGCCGAAGGCACGCCCACGCCGGTCAGGATGCCGTTGGCGCCGCGCACCACGTCGATGCGCTCGTACAGCGCCGTGTCGAACTCCTGGCTGGTGGAGCCGCTGTAGCTGGGCAGTCCGTCGATCTGGAAATCGGTGATCTGGAAGCCGCGCGCGTAGTAAAGCGGGCGCTGGGTGTCGTAGAAGCTCACCGACACGCCGGTCACGTTGCGCAGCACGGCGTCGACGCTGGTCAGGCTCTGGCTCTCGATCTGCGTGCGGTCCACGGTGCTGAGCGACTGCGGCGTCTCGCGCGCGGTCAGCGGCAGCCGCGTGGTGGCGCTTTCACGGGCGCCCTGGATGGTCACGGCGTCCAGCTCCCGCGGCGCGGGGGCGGCGGGGCTGGCGCTGGTGGGCGTGGCAGTGGCGCCGGGTTCCGCAGCGGGCGCCGTTTGCGCGCGCGCTGCACCCTGGAGGGTGAACACAAAAAGGGCGGCGGCCAGCGCCAGGGGGGTCGGCGACATGCCGACCCGATGCCGATTCGAAGGCATGGATGCTCCTGCAGGGGGACAAGGGATGAAGCTGGCTTGCAGCGCTCATCCCGCAGGAGGCACGGCTGGCTGAGGGTCACGGCAGGGGCTGACGGCCCTCTTGCGTGACGAAAGCGCGGATTTTCGTTCTATTTGACAAAGATGGACAAACTGTGGCGTCGGCTCGACGCCACAGCCTGCGCCATGGCGAGCCGAAGCGGCCCTCAGAACAGCCGGAAGGCCAGCGGCATCAGCAGCGCGGCCAGCACCACCTGCAGGCCCAGCGCCAAGCCGGCGTAGGCGCCGGCATCGGCATCGACCTGCAAGGCGCGCGCCGCGCCGATGCCGTGCGAGGCCGTGCCCAGTGCAAAGCCGCGCGCCGTCCAGCCCGCTCCGGCGGCCGGCACGCGCAGCAGGTCGAACAGGTATTTGCCCGTGAGCGCGCCCACCATGCCCGTGAGCACGGCGAACACCGCCGACAGCGCGGGCACGCCGCCGATCTTGTCGGCAATGCCCATGGCCACGGGCGCGGTGACCGACTTCGGCGCCATCGACAGCACCACCTCGGGCGGCAGCCCGAAAGCCCAGGCCAGGCCCACGGCCGACACGCTGGCCGCGCCGCCGCCCAGCAAGGCCGCCAGCAGCACGCGTGCGCCGCGCGCGCGCAGCTCGGCGCGGCGCTGCCACAGCGGCCAGGCCAGGGCCACCACGGCCGGCCCCAGCAGGAAGTGGATGAACTGCGCGCCCGAGAAGTAGCTGGGGTAGCTCACGCCCGTGGCCGTCAGCAGCACTGCCAGCGTGACGACCGACCAGAGCACCGGATTGGCCCAGGGCGCCGCGCCCATGCGCACGTAGAAGGCCTGCGCCAGCAGGTACACCACCAGCGTGGCGGTGAGGCCGAACAGCGGCGTGGCCGAGAGGTAGACCCAGAGTTCGACGAAATCAGCCATGGGGGCCTCCCGTGCCCGGCAGGGGCCGGCTGCGGCCAGGCCAGCCGTAGAGCACCAGCGCCGTCACGCCCAGGCCGATCCAGGTCGACAGCGCGATCACCAGCAGGATGCGCAGGCCGTACTGCGTGAGCAGCGCCAGGTGGGTCATCACGCCCACGCCCACCGGCACGAACAGCAAGGAAAGGTGGGTGAGCAGGAAGCCCGCGCACTCGGCCACGGGCTCGCGCACCAGCGGCCAGCGCAACCCGGCCCACAGCAGCACCAGCCCCAGCACGGGCCCCGGCAGCGGCAGGTGAAAGCCGCGCGAGAGCAGCTCGCCCGCGCACTGGAAGGCCAGCAGCCAGGCGAGGCCGCGCAGGCCGTTCATGCGCGCCTTACCTGAACACCACCGTGCGGTGGCCGTTCAGCAGCACGCGATGCTCGCTGTGCCACTTGACGGCGCGCGCCAGCACCTGGCTTTCGGTGTCGCGGCCGCGCGCCGTGAGGTCTTCCACGGTGTCGGTGTGGTCGGCGCGCGCCACGTCCTGCTCGATGATCGGGCCTTCGTCGAGGTCGGCCGTCACGTAGTGCGCGGTGGCGCCGATCAGCTTCACGCCGCGGTCATGCGCCTGGTAGTAGGGCTTGGCGCCCTTGAAGCTGGGCAGGAAGGAATGGTGGATGTTGATCGCGCGGCCTTCGAGCCTGCGGCACAGGTCGTTCGACAGAATCTGCATGTAGCGCGCCAGCACCACCAGCTCGGCCCCTTCGGCCTCGATGATTTCCAGCTGCCTGGCCTCGGCCTGGGCCTTGGTCGCGGCCGTCACCGGGATGTGGTGGAAGGGCACGTTGTAGCTGGCGGCCAGCTGGTAGAAGTCGCGGTGGTTGCTGATGATGGCGCGGATGTCGACCGGCAGCAGGCCGCTCTTCCAGCGGAACAGCAGGTCGTTGAGGCAGTGGCCTTCCTTGCTGACCAGCAGCACGGTCTTCATCGGCGTGTGGGCCGCATGCAGGCGCCAGCTCATGCCGAAGCCGCCGGCCAGCTCGCCCAGCTCGGTGCGCAGTTGCGCCTCGGGCACCTGCTCGCAGGCAAAACGCACGCGCATGAAGAACAGGCCCGTGCCGTGGTCGTTGTACTGGGCGGCTTCTTCGATGTTGCCGCCGCGCTCCAGCAGGAAACCGGAAACGGCATGCACGATGCCCACTCGGTCGGGGCAGGACAGGGTCAGGATGTAGGCGCTCATAGAGGGGGGCGATTGTCGCAGCGTGGCCATCGGTGCGCTGGCGCAGGGCCGGCGCAGCCCCTCGCGCCGGACGCAGCCTCAGCCCGGCGCCCGATGGGCCGCGGCCAGCCGCCCCAGGCGCGCCTGCCGCGCCGCGTCCGCGTCGGACTGCACCAGCTTCTGGTGCACGTAGGCCAGATGCTCGTCCATCACGCTTTGGGCCCGGTCCGCATCGCCAGCCAGGATGGCCTGCACCAGGTCGTGGTGCTGACGCGTGAGCTGCTCCAGCGAGCGCGGATCTTCATGGTTGAACATGATGCGCCGGTTGTCCGCCACCGACACCGTCACCAGTTCGAAGAGACTGCGCATCACCTGCACCATGACCACGTTGTGCGAAGCCTCGGCAATGGCCAGGTGGAACTGGGCGTCGGCGCGCGCAGACAGGTCGGTTTCGCCGCGCTGCTGGTGGCCCACCATCTGCTCGAAGCAACGGCGGATGCGGTCGCGCTCCTGCGCGGTGGCGCGCAGTGCGGCATGCCGCGCGGTGCTGCGCTCCAGCGCGGCGCGCGTCTCCAGCACGTCGTAGCGGTATTCAGGGTCTTCGCGCATCAGCGGCACCAGGGGCGCGGTGGCCTGCGTGTGCCAATGAGGCGCCTGTTCGCACAGGTAGGTGCCCGAGCCCGCCCGGCTTTGCACCACGCCCTGGCCGGCCAGCCGGTGGATGGCCTCGCGCAGCGCCGTGCGCGAGACACCCAGCTCCAGCGCCAGCTGGCGCTCGGCCGGCAGCCGCTGGCCCGGCTGCCATTGCCGCTGCTGCACCAGGGCCTGCAGCTTCTCGATCACGGGGTCCGACGCTCGCATGCGCAGCTCAGCAAAAGTGGGGTTCGCGAAGGCTGGCAATGATGCGCCGGCGGTCTCAGGCCGTTGCCAGGGGTTTGCCCTTCATCGCACCCAGCACCCCAAAGACCAGCACCAGCCACACGACTGCCGCTGCCCACCACAGCACGCTGCCGGTGATCAGCGCCTGGCCGATCAGGCCGGCCTGCACGCAGTAGTAGGCCATGGGAACCAGCGTCTTGCGGATCACCTCGCCCTCTCGGTTCATCATGCCCACCACGGCGCCCGCGGCCACCACGTTGTGCACGCAGATCATGTTGCCGGCAGCGCCACCCACCGCCTGCAGCGCCACGACGATGGCCGACTGGTCGATGTTCAGGCCGATCTGCTGGGCCGTGGAGAACTGGAAGTACGCGAACATCATGTTGCTCACGGTGTTGGAGCCGGCGATGAAGGCGCCCAGGCTGCCCACCCAGGGCGAGACATTCGGCCAGGCGTCACCGGCCAGCGCCGCGGCGCCCTGGGCCAGCATCAGCGGCATGCTGATCATCGAACCATCGGCCGAGGCCGAGTTGACGAACACCTGCACCATCGGCACGGCCAGCAGCAGCGCGGGCGCGGCTTCGACCATGGTGTGGGCCGAGGCCTTCACGGCGCGGCCGTACTGGCCCTGCTGCATGCGGAAAATGAAGAGGCAGGCCAGCGAAGCCAGGATCAGGATGAAGCCGGGCGAGTACAGGAACTGCGCCGACGGCGAGATGCTTGTGCCGAACAGCGCTGGCAGCTTGATCGTGGTCAGCGGCCCGGTCAGGAAGGCCTTGAGCGGCGCCACGGTACGCGTGAGGATCAGCAGCCCCACCACCAGCACATAAGGCGAGAAGGCGCGCAGCACCGAGAACTTCGGCGCCGTGGCGGTACCGTCGTCGGCGTCGTCGGCCACAGTGCCCAGCCACTTCTTTTCCCAGGCGGCGCGCGGCGGAAAGTCGAAGTTCTCGCGCGGCACCAGAAAGCCCTTCTTCGCTGCGCTCACGATCACCACCAGGCCCACCAGCGCGCCGACCATCGAGGGGAACTCGGGGCCCAGCACGCGCGCGATCAGGTAGTAGGGAACGGTGAAGGCCAGGCCCGCGAACAGCGCGAACTTCCAGGCCTTCAGCCCCTCGGTGAAGGACTGGCGCGCGCCGAAGAAGCGCGTGAGCATGCCGCACAGGATCAGCGGAATCACGAAACCGACCACGGCGTGCACGAAGGCCACATGGGTGACGATCTGCAGCAGATAGTCCATGGGCTGCAGGGGCGCGATCAGTTGCGCCACATCAGCCTTGTTGTCGATTCCCGAGCGCACGCCCACCAGCATGGGGGTGCCCACCGCGCCGAAGGACACCGGCGTGGACTGGATCACCAGCACCGACATCACCGCCGCCATGGCTGGAAAGCCCAGGGCCAGCAGCAGCGGCGCGCCCACGGCCGAAGGTGTGCCGAAGCCGGAGGAGCCTTCGATCAGCGAACCGAAGAGCCAGGCCACGATGATGACCTGCACGCGCCGGTCGGGCGACACGTCCATGAAACCCTGACGAATGGCCCGCAGCGCGCCGCTTTCCTTGAGCGTGTTCAGCAGCAGCACCGCACCGAAGACGATGAACAGCAGCGTGATGGCGGTGACGATGCCGTTGACGGTGGCGGCCGCCACCATGGCCCCCGGCGCCTGCCAGACGAACAGCGCCAGCGCCGCCGTGACCACATAGGCCGAACTCATGGACAGCTTGGCCGAACGCCCCAGCACCACCATCAGAAGAAAAACCACCGCGATCGGGGCCAAGGCCAAGAGCGTGTACCCAAGGTTCATCCGTCATGTCTCCAAAGAGGAAGGTCGCAGGTTTGAGCCACGACGCGCCCCCTGGGCACCCCGCACAACCGATCCTGACGAGCCAAAATCGGTATTATCAGTTCACAATTGCTGATCCTTCCAGCATTAACTCTGCTCAAAATGCAGGGAAAATACGTCAGTTAAGTAGTTTCCCCAGTGATTTGGTAATACCAATTTAGGCCGGAAGCCGGCCATGCCGGCCGGGGCTGCGCCATACTCCGGCGCAAATCCGCGCGCTCGCGCGTATGCGCCCGTCCAAGAACAAGCCATGACCACCAACCTTTCCAAGATCACCAACATCGAAGACCTGCGCGTGCTGGCTGAAAAGCGCGTGCCGCGCATGTTCTATGACTACGCCGATTCGGGCTCGTGGACCGAGGGCACCTACCGCGCCAACGAAGCGGATTTCCAGCGCATCAAGCTGCGCCAGCGCGTAGCCGTGAACATGGAAAACCGCAGCACGGCCACGACGATGGTCGGCCAGGCCGCGAAGATGCCGGTGGCCATCGCGCCCGTGGGCCTGACGGGCATGCAGCATGCCGACGGCGAGATCCACGCCGCGCGCGCGGCCGAGAAGTTCGGCATCCCGTTCACGCTCTCGACCATGAGCATCTGCTCCATCGAGGACATCGCGCAGAACACCAGCGCGCCCTTCTGGTTCCAGCTCTACATGATGCGCGACCGTGAATCGATGGCCCGCATGATCCAGCGCTGCAAGGACGCCAAATGCTCCGCGCTGGTGCTGACGCTGGACCTGCAGGTGATTGGCCAGCGCCACAAGGATTTGAAGAACGGCCTGACGGCGCCGCCGCGGCCCACGCTCAGGAACATCATCAACCTGGCGACCAAGCCGCGCTGGTGCCTGGGCATGCTGGGCACGCAGCGCCGCACCTTCCGCAACCTGGTGGGCCATGTGAAGGGCGTGAGCGACATGAGCTCGCTGGCAGCCTGGACCAACGAGCAGTTCGACCCGCGCCTGTCCTGGGCCGACATCGCCTGGGTCAAGGAACAGTGGGGCGGCAAGCTGATCCTCAAGGGCATCATGGTGCCCGAGGACGCCGAGCTGGCCGCACAGGCCGGCGCCGACGCCATCGTGGTCAGCAACCACGGCGGGCGCCAGCTCGACGGCGCACCCAGCTCCATCGAGGCGCTGCCGGCCATCGTCGACGCCGTGGGCAGCAAGCTTGAGGTGTGGATGGACGGCGGCATCCGCAGCGGCCAGGACGTGCTCAAGGCCTGGGCGCTGGGCGCGCGCGGCACCATGATCGGCCGCGCCATGGCCTACGGCCTGGGCGCCATGGGCGAAGCCGGCGTGAGCCGCGCACTGCAGATCATCCACAAGGAGCTGGACGTGACCATGGCCTTCTGCGGCCACACCCAGTTGCAGCAGGTGGACCGCAGCATTCTGGTGCCGGGCAGCTACCCCACGGCCTGAGCCCACGCGCTCACGCGCCGGGCTTCTCGCCCGCGCGCAGGCTGGCGCAGTAGTCCTTGGGCGGCAGCGCGGGCGTGCGCCACCGCGCATCGAACGAATCCGTGCGCTGCGCATCGCCGGCCACCAGGCCCACGCTGCGCACGCGCAGCTCGGTGGGCAGGTGCTGCGGCACGCCCAGTGCCTTGTCGGCGTGGGCGCTGCCCATCAGCAGCAGCACGGTGCGGCCCGGCGCCACGGCCTGGGCCGCGGTGTGGGCCATGGCACGGTCGCGCGCGATCTGGATGCGCGTCATCGGCGCGATCTGCGCTTCGGGCAACAGGCCGCAGTGGCCGTCGCGCACGGCCGCCTGCTGCGCGGCCAGGGCTTTTTCATTGAGCTGCACGTCGAGCGACACGTCGCTCATCGCGTCCTTCATGCGCGCGCGCGGCAGGTTGGCGCCCAGCACCGGCACGCCCGCGCGCACCGCGTCCATCACCACCGGGCCATAGGCCTGCCAGGGCCAGCCCTTGTCGTTCCAGGCCAGGGCCGTGCGCACCTGCGCCTCGCTGGCCGTGGTGCCCAGCCTGGCCGTGCTGCGGCCGCTTTCGGCCATCTCCAGCGCCAGCGCGGCCAGTTGCCCCTTGGCCGTGAGCGCGAGCACGGCTTCGCGCTGCAGCGCCTGGTGCTCGGCCGCGTCGTGCTGTTCGCCCAGCAGCAGCACGTCGGCGGGCAAGAGGGCTTCGATGCGCTCGGGCACGGGTGCATCTGCGCGGCTGGCGCAGCCGGCGGCCAGCGCGATGAGCGCGGCCAGCCCCAGGGCCAGGCGTGGTGGCGAATGGCCGACTGCAAGCATGGGCGGATGAGGATGAGCCATGATCCCTATCCTATGCCGCCAGCGCAGCGCTGCGGCAGGGCCGCCTGACAACCAGGCGCCCGTTGCCTTGTCCGCCGTCATCCCGTTCGTGTCTTCCCGCCTGCCTTCCTCCCCATTCCGAAGCCGCTACCCCCTGCGCGTGATCGCCACCCTGGCCCTGGCCTGGGCTTCGGCCCAGTTGTGCCTGTGGCTGCACACGCCGCTGCCGTGGATGATCGGGCCGCTGCTGGCGGTTTCGCTGGCCTCCATCGCCGGACTGCCCACGGCCAGCCTCGCGCCGCTGCGCAACGGCGGCCAATGGGTGATTGGCGCCGCGCTGGGCCTTTACTTCACGCCCCAGGTGACGGCCCTGGTGGCCAGCCTGTGGTGGGCCATTGCGCTGGCCATCGTCTGGGCGCTGCTGCTGGGCACGGGCTTCGGCCACTGGCTGTACCGCAGCCATGCGGCGCGCATGCCCCAGGTGCCGGCGCCGGCCATGCGGGCCACGGCCTACTTCGCGGGCGCCATCGGCGGCGCGTCGGAAATGACGCTGATGGCCGAGCGCGCGGGCGCGCGCACCGACCTGGTGGCCGCGGCCCACAGCCTGCGGCTGATGGTGGTGACGGTGAGCATTCCCTTTGCCATGCAGTGGAGCGGCCTGCACGGGCTGGACAACCTGCCGCCCGCGCTGCGCGAGGTGAACTGGGGCGGGCTGTTGCTGCTGGCCGCCTGCTCGGGCGTGGGCGCACTGCTGATGCAGCGCGTGGGCCGCACCAACCCGTGGTTCCTGGGGCCGCTGCTGGTGGCCATGGCCTTCACGATGAGCGGCAACGCGCCTTCGGCCGTGCCGCTGTGGCTGAGCAACGCGGCGCAGTTGGTGATCGCGATCAGCCTGGGCGTGCGCTTTTCGCGCGAGTTTTTGCACACGGCGCCGCGCTGGCTGGCCTCGGTGGCGCTGGGCACGCTGGCCATGATCATCGTCTGCGCGGGCTTCGCGGCGCTGCTGAGCCAGGCCACGGGCATCCACTGGGCGACGATGGTGCTGGGCACTTCGCCCGGCGGCATTGCCGAGATGGCCATCACGGCCAAGGTGCTGCAGCTGGGCGTGCCGGTGGTCACGGCCTTCCAGGTCTGCCGGCTGGTGGCGGTGCTCCTGCTGACCGGCCCCCTCTTCCACCGGCTGTACGGCCCGCGCGCAGGCGTCGGCTAGAAAGCGAACGCCTAAAAAACAAAAGCCCCGCGCCGGGGCGCAGGGCTTTGAGCGATGAGGCCGGTGCCGCGCGTGTTCAGTGCAGCACCACCGGCGTCTGCGCCAGCTCCGCATAGCCTTCGAGCGTGTCCTCCACCTCTTCCTGCGTGGGCGTGTTCAGCTGCCAGGCCGCGATCTGCTGCTGGAACAGCTCGGCCCAGGAACCGTCGAGGTAGACCTCCTTGCCGGAACGCTTGTCCACGATTTCAAAACCGTCGCGAGCCAGCACGGGGAGGTTCGGGGCGACGGGCGCCTGATCCTCGGTCGGCTGCACGTGGACGACGACGAAGGAGTCGGAGTCATAGAGCATGCGCATGGCGGGGTGCTTCAGGGAGTCGATGAGGGACATGGTCGTTACTTAGCAATCAACGCGCCAGTTTCAAGAGGCGCCGACACACTGTAGGCGAAGCGGCTGTGGGTTCTGCGCCACAGGGCCTTTGCGCGGCAGGGCTCAGGGGGGGGCAAAGGCGCGCAGCTGCATGTCCGCGAAGTCGCCGTTCGCCTGCGTCTGGCGGATGCGCACCGGCAGCCAGCCCAGCTCGGGCGCCAGCCACAGCTCGATCTTCTGGTCGTAGTCCTTGCGCGGCAGGCGCACGAGCCGGCGCGTGAGGTAGCTGCCCGCGGGCGTTTCCAGCTGCTCCTCGCCCTCGACGCTGAAGCGCCAGGTCTCGGCATCGCGCGCGCCGGCGGTCTGGATGCTGAAGCTGCTGCCCGGCGGATGGCGATCCGGGTCACCGGCCATCAGCGCCGCCAGTTGCAGGATCACGCTGAGCCGGTCCTGCGCGCCGGGCATCAAGGGCGCGGGCGTGGTGGTGCTGCTGAACACGATCTGGCCGGATTCGCGCACGAAATGGGTGGCCACCTCGCTGCGGCGCGCGTCGGAAAAGCGGCGCGGCTCGATACCCGCCGCGCTCAAGGCCCCCACGCTGGTCTGCGTGCGGATGGTGCGAAAGAGCACGCGCAGCGCCAGCCGCGCGTTGTAGCTGCTGCCGTCCTGCAGCCAGATCAGCTCGCCGAACACGCCCGACATGGGCTGCATGCCCTGCTGCCCGGTGACGGCAAAGTCCAAGCGCACCGAGCCCGGCACCTTGAGCGGCTCGCGCGCACCGGGCGTGCCGGCGCCCGCGCCAGCGCCAGTCCCAGCCCCCTCGCCGCGGCCCTGGCCCGAAGCCGGCGCCGCGGCCTGGCCCTGGCCGCCTTCGGCAGGTGCGGCAGGTGCGGCTGGCGCGGGCTCGGGCGGCCCGGCGGGCTCGGCGGGGGGCGGGGCCGCCGGCTCCGCGGCCTCGGGCATCGGCGCTTCGGCCACCGGCGTGGGCGGCGGCAGCACGGGCTCGGGTGGCGGCGCCTCCTGCGGGGCCGGGGCAGGTTCCGGGCTGGGCACGGCCGGCCTGGGGGGTGGCGGCGCCGGGCGCGGCTTGTCGCGCAGCCGTGCGGTGGGCGCGGCGCTCGCCGGCGGGGCCGCGCGTGCAGCCGGCGCTGCCGCGGGCGCGCCGCCGCCGGTGGCCGCAGGCGGCGCGATGACGATGGTGCGCGTGCTGAAGCGCTGGGCCAGCGGAAGCGCTTCGGGCTCGCCCCCCATCGGCAGCCAGCCCAGCAGCAGCAGATGCAGCAGCGCCACCAGCATCGTGAGCCCCAGCAGGCTGCGCCAGGGCAGGCGCGGCCAGGAGGGCATGGAGGGACGGGATGGGCGCAAGAGAAGGCCTCGGGGGGCGGCGCGCGCGGCCGCGATGGCATCCGGCCAGGGCGCGCAAAACGGCTCGCTACACTGCCGGCCTGCTTCCAGTTTAGTGGGGCCGCCGCCGCACGCGGGTGCGACGCCGCCTTCCCCGCGCCGCCAGCCCATGAAACTCGCCACCCTCAAGGACGGCTCGCGCGACGGCCAGCTGGTCGTCGTCTCGCGCGACCTCTCGCACGCCCACTACGCCACCGGCATCGCCCACCGCCTGCAGCAGGTGCTGGACGACTGGGCCTTCCTGAGTCCGCAGCTGCAGGACCTCTACACCCAGCTCAACCATGGCCGCGCGCGCCATGCCTTTCCCTTCAACCCCGCGCAGTGCATGGCGCCGCTGCCGCGCGCCTACCAGTGGGCCGACGGCTCGGCCTACCTGAACCATGTGGAACTGGTGCGCCAGGCGCGCGGCGCCGAGGTGCCGGCCAGCTTCTACACCGACCCGCTGATGTACCAGGGCGGCAGCGATGACTTCATCGGCCCCTGCGACGACATCGTGGTGCCCAGCGAAGCCATGGGCATCGACTTCGAGGCCGAGCTGGCCGTGGTGACCGGCGACGTGAAGATGGGCACGGGGCCCGAGGAGGCGCTGGATGCCGTTCGCCTGCTGA
The DNA here is from genome assembly GCF_028023875.1 of Xenophilus arseniciresistens. Lineage (GTDB taxonomy): Bacteria > Pseudomonadota > Gammaproteobacteria > Burkholderiales > Burkholderiaceae_C > Xenophilus > Xenophilus arseniciresistens. Next base: position 111,003 of record NZ_JAQIPB010000012.1, on the reverse strand, counting down.
TGCTGGTCAACGACGTGAGCCTGCGCAACCTGATCCCGGCCGAGCTGGCCAAGGGCTTCGGCTTCTTCCAGAGCAAGCCCGCCACTGCCTTCGGCCCCGTGGCCGTCACGCCCGACGAGCTGGGCCCGGCCTGGCAGGACGGGCGCGTGAACCTGGCGCTGCACGTGGCCTGGAATGGCCGCCGCGTGGGCCTGACCGATGCAGGCCCCGACATGAGCTTCCACTTCGGCCAGCTCATCGCCCACATCGCCAAGACCCGCAACGTGCGCGCCGGCGCCATCGTGGGCAGCGGCACCGTGAGCAACCCCGGCGTCGAAAAGAACGGCCGCATGGAATGGCCCAGGGGTTATGCCTGCATCGCCGAAAAGCGCAGCATGGAAACCATCCAGGACGGCGCGCCCAAGACCGAGTTCATGAAGTTCGGCGACACCGTGCACATCGAGGTCAAGGGCCTGGACGGCAAGTCGCTCTTCGGCGCCATCGAGCAGGAGGTGGTGCAGGTGGGCGCCACGCGCCGCTCCAGCGCGCCCGAGCCTGCGGCGGTGGCAGAAGAAGGCGGCCCGGAGGACTGAGACCGTGAACCCGCTCTGAGACCCAGGAAGGGCTGTTGTCCTATGCAAGGCAGGCACAACACCTTCTATCATCCGCGCCGCCGCCCGGGCCCCAGGCCGCAAGCGCAAGGGCCGCGGCATTCATTGATGGGTGTATCAAAGGAGGAGATCCCATGCTTCGTTTTCGTCTGGCCGCTTTGGCGGCCGTGGCTGCCACTGTCGCGCTCACCGGTTGCGAGACCATGAAGGGTGGCGACCCCAGCGCGCTGCTGGGCGCAGGCGGCTCGGCCTTCAAGGCCATGTCGCTCAGCGATGGGGACGTGGTGGCCATGTCCAACAAGTCGTGCGAAGCGATGGACGCAGAAAACCAGGTGGCACCGGCCAACAGCGCCTATGCGCGTCGCCTGGCCACCGTCGTCAAGGCCATGCCCACCAGCGTGAACGGCCAGACGGCCAACTACAAGGTCTACCAGACCAAGGACGTGAACGCCTGGGCCATGGCCAATGGCTGCATCCGCGTTTACAGCGGCCTGATGGACCTGATGAACGACGACGAGCTGCGCGGCGTGATCGGCCACGAGATCGGCCATGTGGCGCTGGGCCACTCGAAGGGCCGCATGCAGACGGCCTATGCCACCTCGGCCCTGCGCGGGCTGGCTGCCGCCGGCGGCGGTGCGGTGGCGCAGCTGTCGCAATCGCAGGCCGGTGACCTGGCCGAGAAGTTCGTGCATGCGCAGTTCTCGCAGTCGCAGGAAAGCGCGGCCGACGACTATTCCTTCGACCTGCTGACCGAGCGCAAGCTCGAGCGCAAGGGCCTGGTGACCAGCTTCGAGAAGCTGGCCAAGCTCAGCGGCGGCAGCTCCGGCCCCTCGCTGATGAGCTCGCACCCGCCTTCGAGCGAGCGCGCCGCGCGCATGCAAAAGCGCCTGGACGCGGGCAAGTAAGAGAGAAAGAAAGACCGAAGAACCAGCGCGTTCTTCATCACCCCAAAGAAAAGAAGGGCACCCGCGGGTGCCCTTCTTCATGGTTGGCAGAAAGCGCTCAAGGTCGAGCCGGCCTGGGATAGACCAGCGGCCCCAGCGCCCGGCCGTCGAAGGGCTTCCAGCCGCCTTCGGGCTGTGCCAGCCGGTCGGCCAGCGCATACAGCACGGCCGGGTGCGAGCCCATGCCCACGTGGCTGGCCAGCACCTCGATGTTCTCGGCCTGCGGGCCGGTGTCGGTCAGGCTGCAGCGCCAGGCCACCACGCCGTCGCTGCGGCTGTAGATGGAGGTGGCAGGCACTGCGGGCGTGCTTTGCACATGGGCCATGCGCCGCGGATCGTGCGCGCTGTTGCCGCTCACCAGTTCGTACACCTGCCAGGCGTTGGTGGAGCGGGCGCTGCCGCGCAGCGGGCTGCCCAGCGAGATCACGCTGCGCACCAGCTCCGGATGCTGGCTGGCCAGAAGGCGCGCGAAGACGCCGCCCAGGCTCCAGCCCACGAGGCTGACCTTGCGGCCGTGTTGCTCGTTGAGCTGGCGCAGGCGCTGCACCATGGCCGCCTCCACCCCCTTTCGCGGGCCGAAGTTGTGGCCCAGCCCCCAGCCATGCACGTCGTAGCCCAGGCCGCGCAGGTAGCGGCGCAGGATGCGCGTGGATTCGTCGCTGGCCACCAGGCCCGGCAGGACCAGCACCGGGTGGCCGTCGCCGCGCGGCGCCAGCTGCAGCCAGGGCCACAGCGCCAGCGTGGCGCCGGTTTCCCACAGCACGCGGCCTTCGGCCAGCATCAGCAGCCGCGACGGCGGCGGCACGGTGGCGGTGGCAGTAGCGGTGGCAGTCATGGCAATGCTCCTTGGACGGTGGTGTTTTGTTGTCTGGCCCGGCATCAGCGCAGGTACTTGACCCGCAAGTAATCAAGGTACGCCCTGGAATCGCGGGAAACATAGGGAGAAACCAGCGTCAGCGTGTAGTACGCGGCCAGGCCGGGGTCGGCGCGGGCCGGCATGGCGTCGCTGCGCGGCACCATCTGCTCGAAGCCCAGCCAGCAGGTGGTGGTGAAGACGATCTGCAGCGCCAGCATGCGCGCCTGCTCGGGCGTGGCCTGGATCACGCCGGCCTCGGCCAATGATTCGCACAGCGCCTGCGCCGCCACCAGGCTTTCGCCCGTGAGCGCCTGGACCCGCTGGCCCAGCGCCGGATGCTCGCTGGCGATGTAGCCCATGTCGCGGTAGACGAAGCGGAAGGCGTCGATGGCCTCGAAGCGCAGGTGCAGCGCCAGCCACAGGTCGTCCAGCGCGCGGATCTCGCCAGCCGCGGCATTGAGCGGCGCCAGCCGGTCCTCGAAGCGGCGCAGCAGCCATTCGACGATGCGCTCGCGCGTGTTGAAGTGGTAGTGCAGGTTGCCGGGGCTGATGCCCGCCTCGGCCGCAATGCGGTGCGTGGAGACGGCCGCCAGCCCCTGCGCGTTGAACAGCGCCAGGCTGGTCTGCAGGATCTTCTCGCGGGTGGCAGTGCCGGCCACGGGGTTCGGGTCTTGGCGTGCCGGGGCCGCAGCGGCCTCAGCCCTTTGCGGGCCGCGCGCGCGGCTTGCGCGGCTTGCGCGCGGGCGACGCAGCCGGTGCGGCGGCAGGCTCTGGAACGACGTCCATCTGCTCAAGGCGCGCGAGCACCTGGTCGAGCTTGTGGTGCAGCGCCTCCAGTTCCTCGCGCGTGGGCATGCCCAGGCGCTCCAGGGCGGCGGCCACGCGCTGGTCGAACACGTCCTCGAACTTGCGCAGCCCGAAGGCGTCGAGCCCCGGCAGGCCGGCCAGGCCGCGCTGCGCCTGCGTGCCGGCCGCGGCCGGAATGCCCAGCAGGGTTTCGATCACCGTGGCCTGGCGACGCTGCACATCGTGGCGCACGCTGTCCAGGGCGCGCAGGCCGGCGCGCCAGAAGCTGCCGCTGCCGGCCGCCGGGTCTGCGACCGGCGGGCAGGCGTCGGCCGCGGCGGCGCGCTGCCGTGCGGTGCCTGTGCTGCTGCGCGGGCGCTCGGGCGCGGGGGCCGCCGCGGCCTTGCCGGCCGCGGCGCGCGGTGCCGCAGGCGCCTTGCGGCGCGCGGGCTTGTCGTCGGATGAACGCGTGACCATGCAGTCGTCTCCTTCGAATCGGTTCAGCCTGTGCGGCCGCCGGCGCGGGCGGCCGCGCGGCGCGCCATCAGGCGGCCTGCGCGCGGCTGCGGCGCGTGGCCTTCACGGGCACGGTGCTGACCGCGTCGGCCGCTTCCGATTCTGCCTGCGCCAGGCGCGCTTCCAGCTTGGCGGCGCCTTCGGCGATGGAACCGGCCAGCTTGAGCGAGAGCTGGGCCAGCGGCAGATGCAGATCGTGCAGCAGGCGCAGCGCCGACACGCCGGGCTCCGAAGACACGCGGTCGGTCGCGGCGGCCACGGCCTCGATGCCGCGGGTGCTGCGCTCGGCCACGTTGTCCATCAGGCGCGCAGCCAGCGCGGTGTCCGAAGCCAGGCGCTGGCTCAGAAAGCCTGCCACCTTGTCGCGCGTGCCTGCCACCTGGGTCTGCACCTGCTCGCTGACCAGCGGCAGTTGAACGGGCGCGGCCGGGGCCTGGATCAGGCGCTCTGCGCCTGCGCGCCAGGCGTTCAGCAGATGCTTGCCGGTGGCGTTGTATTGGGTGACCAGATCGATGGCGACGTGGCGAAGGCTGGCGGACTGGCTCATGCAGGGCTCCTGAGGTGAGGGTTGAAAAGGGGTGCGAGGCTCGCACTGGCGCAATGATCCCGCGCAGGCCCTAGGCGATGAAAACCAGAAAAGCGCGAAAGCTAGTGCAATTGCCCCAGACGGGCTTCGCAGCGCGGCCGGCGCGGCGCTCTCCTACAGGCCCATGGGCGGCGTGATGCTGGCAAGCGACGGCGGCGCATCACAAAGTGACAGATCTCCCGGCTGTCGGTATTGCGCCATGTCCTCCTCCTCGTCCCCCACCCTCCCCGCCCCTTCCAGCAAGGCCGAGCAGCCCGATGCCGCTGCGCCGGCCCTGCGCATCCTGCTGGTCGAAGACGACCCGGCCTCGCGCGAGATGACGGTGGAGATGCTGCAGCTGCTGGGGCATTGGGTGGCCAGCGTGGGCAGCGCCGAAGCCGCGCGCGACCGCTACATGGAGGGCGCCTTCGATGTGCTGATGTGCGACGTGGGGCTGCCGGGCCTGTCGGGCCTGGACCTGGTGCAGTCGCTGCAGATGCAGGGCGTGGCGCTGCTGATGGTCAGCGGCGCCCTGCGGCCGGCCACGCTGCCGGCGCACTGCGGCTGGCTGGGCAAGCCCTACGGCCTGGCGCAGCTGGAAGAGGCGCTGGCGAAGCTCAGGCGCGCACCGGCTTCAGCAGCGGCAGCCGCCCGGGACGCGGCTTCGAACGTGGTGCCGCTGCCCACGGCCCGGCTCACGCCGGTGCAGCAGCAGCCACAGCAGCAAGCGCCGCGGCCCCATCAGCCGCGCGAAGGCGACAGCGGCACGGGCACGGCTTCTGGCGCGGCCGCGGGCGCTGCGGGTTCTGGTACGGCAGGAACCGGCGACACCCTCGGCAAGCCGGTGGCGCGCTGGGCCGCAGGCTCGGCGCGCGGCGTCTGCGGCGGCACGTAAAGGTATTCGTCCAGCAGCACGAAGAAGCGGGTGTAGAACTCGTCGTCGGTCACCGTCTGGCTGGCCACCTTGACCATGGCGTCGTTTCCCGCATTGAAGGGCAGCGAGACCGACCCCAGCGCACCCACGCCCACGCTGGCCGAGCTGCTGGCCTTCTTGAGCTCGTAGCGGTCCTGCACCGCCGTCGCGAACGCCAGGCTGCCGCGGCCCTGCCGCTCGTCGCGCACGCAGACCACGCGCACTTCCACATCCAGATGCACTTCGCCGGCCGGCTGGAACTGCTTGCGCCCGGCCACCTGGTCCTCGCCCGCGCGGCTCACGAAGTAGCCCTGGCTCAGCAGGGCACGGCGCGCGGCCTCGCAGGTCTGGGCCTCGCTGGCCGAGAAGCTGCGCGTGTGGGTGGTGGTGGAGTCGAAGGACTCGGTGGCGTAGCTGCGCGTGCGCCCGGCACCAAAGGTACAGGCCGACAACAGCAGGGCCGAGGCCAGCAGCAGAACGGGCGCAGGAGCGCGGCGGAAGGCAGGCAGCAAAGGCATGGCGAGGGATGGGCGCGACACGGCAGACAGGCAGACAGCAGGCGGCGTGCGGGCAGGATGCTACCTGCAGCGCGCTGCGCCCGCGGCCGTTGCGGTGCTCAGGCCTGCGGCCGGACGGGAAAACGGGCCGAGAACACCACGTAGGGCTCGGCGTAGGTGTAGTCCAGCGTTCCGCCATGGCTCTGGGCGATGGCCTGCGCGATGTGCAACCCCAGGCCCAGGCCGCTGCGGTTGCGCGAGCCAGGCTGCGTCTGCCGCTTGAAGGCGCTGAACAGATGGGGCAGCAGCTCGTCGGGGATGGGCGGTGCGCTGTTGCTGACCTCGAAGCTAACGTCCTCGCCCTGCAGGGAGAGCTGCACGATCACGGCCTCGCCCGGCGCGCCGTGGTGGCGGGCGTTGCTGATGAGATTGGAGAACAGCTGCGCCACGCGGTCGGCGTCGGCCAGCGCGGGCAGCGTGGCCGGCACTTCGGTGATGAGGTTCAGGCCCGGATAGGCCACGCGCGCCTCGTCGAGCAGGTCTTCGAGCAGCAGGGCCAGGTCCACCTCGGCCGTCTGCAGTTGCAGGCCCAGGCCGGTCTGCAGCCTGGAGGCGTCGAGCACCTGGCCGATCAGCCGCGCCATGCGGCTGCTGGAGGACTGGATGCGCTGGCCCAGGCGCGCGCCCGCCGCGCTGCGGCCGTCCTCGCCTTCGCTGCGTTCGAGCACCTTGGCGGCCATGGCGATGGACTGCAGCGGGTCGCGCAGGTCATGCCCCAGCATGGCCAGCAGCTGGGTGCGGGCACGGTTGAGTTCGGCCATCTGCGCGGCACTCGCACGCGACAGGTCGGCCAGCAGTTGCCGGCCCAGCTCGCGCTGCGCTTCGGTCCAGGGCAGGCTGGTGCCGCGCACCTCCTGCAGCCAGACGTCGAAGGAGCCGCGCGGCGTCAGGCGCGGGCCCAGCGGCCCCACGGTGTATTGCTTTTCGGGCTTGCCGCCCCAGCGGATGGTTTCGACCTGCTCGCGCCGCAGCAGCACCAGCCAACCGCCTGCATCGCCCAGGCGCAGCGCCAGCAGGCCACACCAGCCGGCCCCTGCGGCCTCCAGGGCGGGCGCGCGGTGCGGCAGGTCCTGCACGGCGAGCAGTTCGCTGCCGGCCATGGGCTGGGCCTGCACCCACTGCAGCAGCGCCTGGGCCTGGCCATGCGGCAGGCTGCCGTGCACGAACAGCCGGGCTTCCTCGGCCAGCAGCATGGCTTCGCAATTGAAGGCTTTGGTCAGCGGCTCGGCCAGCGCGGCCAGGCCGCCCACGGTGTTTTCGGCATGCAGCATGCCCTGGACCAGTCTGGAGCGCAGCTGCGCGCCCTCCTCGGCCCATTCGGCCTGTTCGCGCGCCAGCAGCGTCTGCACGTTGGCGGCCAGCACCTGGGCCAGCACGTCGCAGGCCATGCGCACCGCATAGGGCACGCGTCGCGCCGAGCGGTGGTGGCAGGCCAGCATGCCCCAGAGCCGGCCATTGATGACGATGGAGATGCTCATCGACGCGCCCACGCCCATGTTGCGCAGGTACTCGATGTGGATGGGCGAGACGCTGCGCAGCACGCCATGGCTCATGTCCAGCGCGCCGGCCTGGAGATCGGCGCCGAGCACGGGCACCGGCTGCGCATGCACGTCGGCAATCAGCCGCAGCGTGTTGAGCAGGTACAGGCGGCGCGCCTGCGCCGGGATGTCGCTGGCCGGATAGCGGCGGCCGGCGAAAGGCTCGAGCGCTTCATGCCGGTCTTCGGCCACCACCTCGCCGCTGTCGTCGTCGCGGAAGCGGTAGGCCATCACGCGGTCGAAGCCTGCAAGCTCGCGCATCACGCGCACGGCCAGCGCCAGCAGCGCGTCGACCTGGGACTGGCGTTTGAGGCGGTCCATGGCCCGGTGCGCGCGCAGCGCAAAGGCCGCCACGTCGTCGTCGCCCGCGGGCCGCTGCTCGAGTTCAGTCACCAGCAGCGGGCCGCTGCGATGCACCACCAGGTCGAAGCGCTGACCATTGAGCGCGACCTCGTCGCTTTGCAGCGCCACTTCGGTGTCGGTCGCGGGCAGCGCCGCCACGTCGCGGATCAGGGCATGAACGGCCGCAAGCCCTTCGAAGTGCGCAGCCGCCAGCGCCTGGCCCAGCACCGGCGCGCTGGCGCCCAGCAGCTGCGCCGCATTGGCGCTGGCATGGCACACGCGCATGCTGGCGTCGAAGGCCAGCAGCGCACCATGCGGCTGGATCGCACCCGGCACGTGGATGGGCTCACGGTCGCAGTTCTCGAGGTTGACCGCAGGCACGGAGGGCGGCGCGGTGGTCATGCGCGGCAAGCCTCCGCCCGGCGGGACGCGCCGCGCAGCTGCAGCAACTTCTCGAAAGCCCAGACCGCGCCCTGGCAGGCGGCCTGCACGCGCTCGGGCGTGTCCAGCGCGGCGCGCAGGGCCTCCAGGAAGTGGCGCCAGTGGGCGCCCGTCTGGGCGCCGGCGCCCTGCAGGTAGTGCAGCGGATGAGGGGCCAGCGCATCGGCAAGCCGCCGGTACAGCACCTGGCCGCCCAGGCGCGAGCCCTCGATCACATAGGCCACGCCCCAGGCGAAGCCGTCCGGGATGGCTCCGGGGCCCGGCGTGCCGAGGAACGCTTCAGGCATCTTCGAGGGCAGGCCGAGCAGGCGCTCGCATTCGGCGATGTCATCTGCCAGCGCCGCGGCCTCTCGGGCCAGCCGCGGCTCATCCAGTGGCAGCGCCTGCAGAAGGGCCACCCATTGCGCCAGCAGCTGCAGGTGGGCGTGGTAATCGGCGAGGCTGGGGGAAGGCTTGGACAGCGGAAGGGCGGCGTCCACCTCGGCATGGTGTGCGGCGGTGGCACGGCGCAGCGCGTCGCGCGGATCCGGGCAGGCGGCGGGGGCAAAGCGGGGATCGGCGGCGGACAGGGCCATCAGGGGCAGGCAGGAGGCCGCGCAGGTCGCACGGCCGGTTAACGGTAGGTCATCATACGGGTCGCGCCCGTGCACAGGCTGTCAGCCCGACCAGCAAAAGACATGGTCGGCGCGCTCTCGCGTGGCGGCGATGCGCACCGCGTTGGGTTCGTCGGTGCCGGCCACCCAGGCCTCGGCTGCCTCGGCGCTGCGGCCAAACTGCCGGTGGCGGGCCACCAGGCGAGCGCGGCGCAAGTCCTCGTCGCCCGCCACATACCAGCAGGCGTCCAGCAAGGGCCGCACCCCGGCCCAGCCCTCCGTGTCGAACAGCAGGTAATTGCCTTCGGTGACGATGAGCTGCGCCTGCGCATGGATGGGAATGGCGCCAGCCACCGGCTCCTCGATCTCGCGCCGGAAGGCGGGTGCGTACACCGGGCCATCGAGCGGCCCCTGGGCGCGCACGCGCGCCAGCAGGGCCACGTAGCCTTGCGCATCGAAGGTATCGGGGGCGCCCTTGCGGGCCGCGCGGCCCAGCCGCTGCAGCTCGGCCTGGGCCAGGTGGAAGCCGTCCATCGGCAGGCCCTGCGCGCGCGGGCCGTAGTGCGCGCACAGCGCCTCGGCCAGGGTGGACTTGCCGGAACCCGGCGCGCCAGCCAGCCCCAGCAGCACCCTGCGGCCAGGGGCCAGCAGCGCATCGATTCGGGCAAGCGCGTCGGAGGGCAGCGCGGGCAGCGGCGAAGAACTCATGCTGCCCATTGTCCTCGCTCCCCCCAAAAAAGACGCTCAGGGGTACAGGCCGCGCTCCTCGCGGGCGATCAGGATGCGTTCGCAGGCCACCGCGTAGGTGGCGGTGCGCAGCGCGATCTTGTGTTCCTCGCCCTTGGCCCAGATGTGGTCGAAGGCACCGACCATGATGCGGTCCAGGCGCTGGTTGATCTCGTCCTCGGTCCAGAAGAAGCTGGAGAAGTCCTGCACCCATTCGAAGTACGAGACCGTCACGCCGCCGGCGTTGCAGATCACGTCGGGCACCACGAGGATGCCGCGGCTGGCCAGGATGTCGTCGGCCTCCGGCACCGTCGGCCCGTTGGCGCCTTCGAGCACCAGCTTGGCCGTGGTGCGGCGCGCCCGCTCGGCCGTGAGCTGCCCTTCCAGCGCGGCCGGGATCAGGATCTCGGTCTTCACGTCCCAGAAGGCTTCGTTGTCGACCTTCTCGCCTTCCTTGAAACCGGCAATGCCGCCATTGGCCTGCGAGAAGGCCATCAGCGCGGGCATGTCGAAGCCGCCTTCATGCACCAGCGTGCCCGTGTGGTCCTGCACGGCCACCACCTTCGCGCCGGCTTCGGCGAACAGCTCTGCGGCCACCGACCCCACATTGCCAAAGCCTTGCACGGCCACGCGCGCGCCGTCCAGGCTCAGACCCATGCGGCGCGCAGCCTCGCGCCCGGTGACGAACACACCGCGGCCCGTGGCCTTCACGCGGCCCAGCGAGCCGCCCAGGTGGATCGGCTTGCCCGTGACCACGCCTGTGGCCGTGGAGCCGGTGTTCATCGAATAGGTGTCCATCATCCAGGCCATGATCTGGCCGTTGGTGTTCACGTCCGGCGCCGGGATGTCAGAATGCGGGCCGATGATCAGGCCGATCTCGCTGGTATAGCGGCGCGTGACCTTCTCAAGCTCGTTGCGCGAGAGCACTTTGGGATCGACGCGAATGCCGCCCTTGGCGCCGCCGTAAGGCAGATTCACCGCCGCGCACTTGACCGTCATCCAGGCCGAAAGCGCCATCACCTCTTCGAGCGTCACGTCGGGGTGGAAACGCACCCCGCCCTTGCCCGGCCCGCGGCTGAGGTTGTGCTGCACGCGGTAGCCCTCGTAATGGGCGATCGTCCCGTTGTCCAGCTCGATCGGCACATCCACGATCAGCGCCCGCTTGGGCCGCTTGAGCGTTTCAGACCAGCGCGCCAGCTTGCCCAGGTAGGGCTCGACGCGGTCGACCTGCGAGAGGTAGGTGCCCCAGGGGCTGGTGGGGGAGGGGTGGACGTAGGAGAGGAAGCTTGGCGACATTTAGGAACATGCTCAAGTTATGACGGCAAGCACCTTAACCCTGTTGGCCTGGCGAGACTAGGTGTATGCACGCTAGTAAGCTAAGCATGTCAATACTGCACTCAACCCTGATTCGAATCAGCGGTGGCTCAGCCTCTCTATCGCTTAACGGCCAAAGAGTGGGCCATGCGGACATCACAACCGAAGATGGGCCCTAAATCTTCTTCGCCAAGACAAACACATTTTTCCCGAAAAGCGAGCCCAGAAACTTGTCGGTGATTTGAGAGATTGGAAATATGAATTTATCGAAGATGCGCAGTGCCACTGCGGAAGGCTCACCGCTGGAACTCGGCAGCAATTTGTAGGCCATCGTTGCAAAAAATCCCATTGAGTCATAATATCTGCACTGCTCGATCTCAAACCCCTGATCGGCCAGCATCTGACACAACGGGTTTGCACGATACCGTCTAAAGTGGCCGACTCTAGAATCCATCGAGGACCACAGGAATGGAAAAGCAGGCAAAAACAGAGCTAAATAGCCGCCAGGCTTAAGCACTTCCCTCAGATCAGCGAGTGCGCGACCATCGTCTTCGATATGCTCCAATACATTGGAACTAAATATAAAATCGAATTCAGTTTTTATTTGCGCTAATTGCCCATAAATTTCGAACCCCCGCGCTTGAGCGCAGGCGCGCAGCCGATGATCGATTTCAAGACCGACGGGTTGAATAGCAGTCGCTGCTTGGTAATAAGCTGAAAGGATGCCAGTTCCACAACCAAAGTCCAGAATCTTTTTCGCATTGACACGACTCGCCGCATCTGAGAACAATTTGCTAACCCACCGTTGATAACGCGGCAAGTCGTCGCCCGCTCGATGAAGAGATTCGAGGGCTGGATAGTCGGGTTGCTCGATTGATTGAGTTCTCGAAAGCGGAGAAAAATTCGTACTCATTACGTGCTCCTTGTCTCCCAATATCAATTCTCATCGACTTGCCGCGAAAGGTTTTCCGAGGAATTACTCGGTGAGACAATTAAATTTGTCGTTCTCTTGATTTCTTTGATGTTCGGACAAATTATTTCGGCCCCCGCCTTTATTTTGCTGACCTGCGTAATTGGGATGTCAAGCAAAGTTCCGTTTGGATGCACCCAAATGTCATCTCCACTGAGCGCCAATACCATCAATGAGTTAAAGTAGACGCGATACCATTTTCCACCGCCGTTAAATGTCTGAACTCCATGCGGCGAAAGAGAATTACCACACGCGCGTTCTACGGAGTCAAAGTAGCCATCTACAACTTGATATTTTGAAAGCGCCTCCTCTTTCGCAGGGGGTGCCATGGCTATGATGTCACATACCAACGATGTATCGGCGATGCGCTTAAGATCACTTTTTCGCTCTGCCCAAGTGACTTGCCACTCTCCAAATATCGTTTTCGGCAGTGGCTCCCCCATGAGATTGATAGCATGACACTGCGAATTTTTTATTTTGTAACCATATCCAGACAACAGCGAATCTAAGCCGACTCGAGTGGGATCTTTTAACTCATTCGATCCATCGGTACCTTGCACGCTGAATACAATTCGCAACGGACCGACAGGGTTATCTAGAAACTCCTGAAATTGACGATGCATTGCGGGTCCAACAGGCTGAACATATTGGCCAATAAAATTAGAGAATTTAGAATCTCGGTGCAGATAAGGGATGATGAATGAATTGCTCTGGGTTCCATATAACAAATAGGTGGCGGGTTGATCTCGTAATGCTGCTGGGACCTGCAGATTCACCCAGTTTCCACCCCATTTGTGAGGAGACCACACTAGGCCTGGATTTAGAAATTGAATCACCAATTGAATAGTGATCACCACGATCGTGACACAACGGGTAACTGGGGCTGTGGTGTAGTGGAAAAGAATCCCTAAGAGTATTGGACCGAGTAGCAGCCACAGAACAAACGCGTACCTGCCGATGCCACTAAGAATTCCCCAAACTAGGTAGCTGGATAGAAAAAAAATGGTCAACAGCCCCAGAGTCATCCGAGCGTGATGAGGGGATTGTGTAGCACTCTTCACATAGGGCCCCGCGACGCGAAATAAATTGTGACGCACCGCATAAGCGAGGATTACAAAGATTGCAACGAATACAGTACTTAGCAGTCGAATATCCGGCGCGGGATTTTCGGCATACATCATGCCGCGACTACTCAGCATGGTAAACGGTAACGTCAGCCAGCTTAGATTACCGTCGTGCAGCATTCGACCGTCGGCGAAGTTCTTGTGTAAGAACTCGGGCGACTTAAATAATGCGTTATAGAGAGGGAAAATGGGGTTGCCGAATTTGACCCACAGCGCATAACCCCAATAGCCATAGATGGCTATAAAACCGGTCGCTGAGCCTGCGATGTAATTTAGGCACGGACGCAGGACGTCTTTACGGGCCCAAAGTGCACCTAAAGCCAACGTCACGAAACCACCAAGGACGAAGAACAGATTTGTTAATTTAAGCCCCGCTCCTAGTCCAAAGAGAGATCCCGCAAAAAATATCCAAACACTTCGCCATCTGATATTCCGATCTGATGACAAAAGAAGATATAGTCCAAGCAAGGTGAACGTTCCGGCGAGTGGATCGGCGAACGTATTACTTAGAGTCGTCAACTGAAGTGGCGCGATAAATGCTAAAAAGGTTGCGGTAAACCTAGAGAACAGCGCTAGTGGCGTGCGGCCGGGAACCACTAGCTCGGCCAGTTTCCAGACGATGAGCATGTTAGGCAAATGCATCAACATCAGTGCTGCCGCAACTAAAAAATCTGGCCATCCCGCCATGATCATCGCATATGCAGGCAATGCGGATAATGGATTCAGATACCCGCCGACCGCAGCAGGAAAATAGTCTTGATTTATGCGCCAGTCGAGCAGTTGCGCTCCAGCATAGAGGTGATAATTTCGAAAATCAAAATTAAGGTCCTTTCCGAAGACATATGTCCACGATAGGCCCATTAAAATAAAGGATGCCGTGGCCAACCATTCAACCCAACGATTTTCTCTATTCATCTTCGAACTGTGGAGAAGCAATTAAAAAGCCCGCCTAAGCGGGCTCTCATCAGCCAAAGCCAATGCTAAAAATCAAGTGTTGCGGCATTCGGCCGGCACGTACTTCAACGACGCCGTGGTACCAACCTTACACGTCCAAGTGATCGGGCCGCTGGGCAGCGTCCCAGCAGAAAGTGCTGCCCCAGCTGCGCTGGGGGTCAGCGTCAGCGTAACCGCGCCAGCCTTTGAGGTCGTAACAACAGTAATGATGCCGGTGCTGCTCGCAGCAGAGAGCGTCGACACGTTTGCCGTCGCAGTGCTGATCGCGGTGAGACCCAGCGTCAGATCAGAGGCGCCGTTGGCAGCATTTTCGCCAATGGTGGCCTTCGCAGCCGAGGCTTGAACAAGCGCTTCCGACACGCGTGCACGCACCGTGTAGTCCTGATAAGCGGGCAGCGCCACGGCCGCCAAGATACCAATGATCGCCACGACGATCATCAGTTCGATCAGCGTGAAGCCCTTTTGCACGCTACGTGCGATGGAACGACGGTTCATTTTTGAAAAACTCCGTTGAGGAAGGAAAAAAGAGGTTCGAGGTGTCAGCCGTGACGGATCACCCGCCTCGGTGCCAACCTCTTTGCAGTTGCCATGCCAACCCGTGCCACGAGCACAAAAGTGTGATTTTGTATTCACCTGTAACTCTGCTCGTCACAAGTCTGGCGGGTGGAAGGGCCGCGATGTGACGCTTTGCGTCACTTCCCGCTGGCACGGCCGACCAGGAATGACATTTGTGGGCCGGTCGCGTCGCCCGCTTAGCGCTGCCCAAAGATCGCCGTCCCCACCCGCACCATGGTGCTGCCGGCAGCAATGGCCGCTTCCAGGTCGGCACTCATGCCTAATGAGAGGGTGTCCAGCACCAGCCCTTCGGACCGCAGCCGATCCAACAAGCCGGCAACCCGCGCGAACAGCGCCCGCTGCGCTTCAAAACCTTCTGCCGGCTCGGGGATGGCCATCAGGCCGCGCAGGCGCACACGCGGCAGCGCCGCAACGGCCCGCGCCAGGGCTGGCAGTTCGGCCGGCGCCACCCCGGACTTGTTGGCGCCGCCATCCACATTGACCTGCAGGCACAGCTGCAGCGGGGGCAGCCCTTCGGGCCGCTGGGCCGACAGGCGCTCGGCGATCTTGAGCCGGTCCACGCTGTGCACCCAATCGAAGTTCTCAGCCACCGGCCGGGTCTTGTTGCTCTGCAGCGGGCCGATGCAATGCCATTCCAGTTCGGCGCGCAAATCCTGCAGCGCGGCGATCTTGTCCAGCGCCTCCTGCACGTAGTTCTCGCCAAAGGCGCGCTGCCCGGCGGCATGGGCGGCGCGCACGGCCTCGGGCCCGAAGGTCTTGGAAACGGCCAGCAGTTGCACCTGCGCCGCATCTCTGCCTGCTATGGCACATGCCTGATGAATGCGTGCGCGCACTTGTTGGAGTTGGTCGCCAATCGTCGTCATAATCTTCCAAACGTATCAAAACGTCACGCTTGCGTGTGGCGCCTGCACCCCTTCATCTCATCAAGGAACGCGCGTGGACATCACCCAACTGCTGGCCTTCAGTGTCAAGAACAAAGCCTCGGACTTGCACCTGTCGGCCGGCCTGCCGCCGATGATCCGCGTGCATGGCGACGTGCGGCGCATCAACGTGGACGCGCTGGACCACAAGTCTGTGCACGCGATGGTGTACGACATCATGAGCGACACGCAGCGCAAGCACTACGAAGAGTTCCTTGAAGTGGACTTCTCGTTCGAGATCGAAGGGCTGGCGCGCTTTCGCGTCAACGCCTTCAACCAGAACCGCGGCGCGGCCGCCGTGTTCCGGACCATTCCATCGAAGATCCTGACGCTGGAGCAGCTGAACGCGCCCAAGATTTTCGGCGAACTGGCGCTCAAGCCGCGCGGCCTGGTGCTGGTGACGGGGCCCACCGGTTCGGGCAAGTCGACCACGCTGGCGGCGATGGTCAACTACCTCAACGAAACCGAGTACGGCCACATCCTGACGGTGGAAGACCCCATCGAGTTCGTGCACGAATCCAAGAAGTGCCTGATCAACCAGCGCGAGGTCGGCCCCATGACGCTGAGCTTCGCCAACGCGCTGCGCTCTGCCCTGCGTGAAGACCCGGACGCGATCCTCGTGGGCGAAATGCGCGACCTGGAGACCATCCGCCTGGCCATGACCGCGGCGGAAACGGGCCACCTGGTGTTCGGCACGCTGCACACCTCCTCGGCAGCCAAGACCATTGACCGGATCATCGACGTGTTCCCGGGCGAGGAAAAAGAAATGATCCGCGCGATGCTGTCGGAATCGCTGCAGGCCGTGATCTCGCAGACGCTGTGCAAGACCAAGGACGGCGCGGGCCGTGTGGCGGCACATGAGATCATGCTCGGCACGCCGGCCATCCGCAACCTGATCCGCGAAGCCAAGGTGGCGCAGATGTATTCGGCCATCCAGACCGGCCAGGGCGCGGGCATGCAGACACTGGACCAATGCCTGACGGACCTGGTGCGGCGCGGCGCCATCTCTGCCGCAGAGGCACGCGGCAAGGCCAAGATTCCCGAAAACTTCCCCGGTTGAGCCAGGAGCAACGACATGGAACGCGATCAGGCCAGTCAGTTCATCACCGATCTTCTGCGGCTCATGCTCAGCCGCAACGGCTCAGACCTTTTCATCACGGCCGACTTCCCGCCCGCGATGAAGATCGACGGCAAGATCACGCGTGTGTCGCAGCAGCCGCTGTCGGGCCAGCACACGCTGGCGCTCACGCGTTCGGTGATGAACGACCGCCAGACGGCCGAATTCGAGCGCAGCAAGGAATGCAACTTCGCCATCTCGCCCACGGGCGTGGGGCGCTTTCGCGTGAACGCTTTCGTGCAGCAGGGCAAGGTGGGCATGGTGCTGCGGACCATCCCGGCCAAGCTGCCCACCATCGACGGCCTGAACATGCCGCAGGTGCTCAAGGACGTGGCCATGACCAAGCGCGGCCTGGTGATCCTGGTGGGCGCCACGGGCTCGGGCAAGACGACCACGCTGGCGGCCATGCTCGACTGGCGCAACGAGAACTCCTTCGGCCACATCGTGACGGTGGAAGACCCCATCGAGTTCGTGCACCCGCACAAGAACTGCGTGGTCACGCAGCGCGAAGTGGGCATCGACACCGACAGTTGGGAGGCGGCGCTGAAGAACTCGCTGCGCCAGGCGCCCGACGTGATCCTGATGGGCGAAATCCGAGACCGCGAAGCGATGGAGAACGCCGTGGCCTTCGCCGAGACGGGCCACCTGTGCATGGCCACCCTGCACGCCAACAGCGCCAACCAGGCGCTGGACCGGATCATCAACTTCTTCCCCGAGGAGCGGCGCCAGCAACTGCTGATGGACCTGTCGCTGAACCTCAAGGGCCTGATCTCGCAGCGCCTGCTGCCCACCGAGGACGGGCGTGGTCGCGCGGCGGCGGTCGAAATTCTGCTGAACACGCCGCTGATCGCCGATCTGATCTTCAAGGGCGAGGTCGGCGAGATCAAGGAGATCATGAAGAAGAGCCGCAACCTGGGCATGCAGACCTTCGACCAGGCCCTGTTCGACCTCTTCGAGCAGCACACGGTGAGCTTCGACGAGGCCATCCGCAACGCCGATTCGGCCAATGATTTGCGGCTGCAGATCAAGCTGCAGAGCCAGCGCGCGCGCACCACCGACCTGGCGGCGGGCACCGAGCACCTGACGATTGTGTGAGCACCCACCCAGGCGGTTTCGCTTCGCTCGCCGGCTGAGCGGGGCATGCGTGCATGCTTGAAGACGTTTAAGCTCGCACGCATGAGCAGCACACCCTCCTTCAATCCCAAGAGCTATTCCTCCACCTCTGCGCGCCGCGTGGCCTTTCTGGGCCTGGGCGTGATGGGCTATCCCATGGCGGCCCACCTGGCCGCTGCGGGCCACCAGGTGACGGTCTACAACCGCAATGGCGCCAAGGCCCAGGCCTGGGTGGCCGAGGCCGGCAGCGCGCACCGCGCCGCCCCCACCCCGCGCGAAGCCGCGGCCGGCGCCGAGATCGTGTTCTGCTGCGTGGGCAACGACGACGACCTGCGCTCGGTGGTGCTGGGCGACGACGGCGCCTTCGCGGGCATGGCGGCGGGTGCCATCTTCGTGGACCACACCACGGCTTCGGCCAACGTGGCGCGCGAGCTGTCGGCAGCGGCCGGGGCACGCGGGCTGCAGTTCATCGACGCCCCCGTCTCAGGCGGCCAGGCCGGCGCGCAGAACGGCGTGCTGACGGTGATGTGCGGCGGCGACGCCACAGCCTTCGAGCAGGTCAAGCCGGTGGCCGAAGCCTTTGCGCGGGCCTTCACGCTCCTGGGCGACAGCGGCGCCGGCCAGCTCGCCAAGATGGTCAATCAGATCTGCATCGCGGGCCTGGTGCAGGGCCTGTCGGAAGCCATCGCCTTTGGCCAGCGCGCCGGGCTCGACATGGAAGCCGTGCTGGCCGTCATCAGCAAGGGCGCGGCCCAGAGCTGGCAGATGGAGAACCGCGGCAAGACCATGGTCGAGGGCAAGTTCGACTTCGGCTTTGCGGTGGACTGGATGCGCAAGGACCTGGGCCTGGTGCTCGACGAGGCCAAGCGCAACGGCGCCCGCCTGCCCGTGACGGCGCTGGTGGACCAGTTCTATGCCGACGTGCAGCAGGCCGGCGGCAACCGCTTCGACACCTCGAGCCTGATCACGCGGCTGAAGTGATCTTCAAGGCGTTGAGCATCTTCTCGCAAGACGCTCAACGCCAAACGCTGAACCTCGTCTCAGCGAACCGGCGTGGTCACCACACCCGGCGTGGCGGGCGCGCTCGGGTTGACCATGGTGGGTGTGCCCGGCGCCGGCATCGGCTGCATGGGCGGCAGTGGCACATGGCCGGCCGGCGCAGGCGCGGTGCCAGGCGCCATCGCACCGGGCACCGACGAGGACTGCAGGCCCGTGGCCCCTTCCGAGGCGCCACCGCTGAACTGCGCGTCTGAAAGCACCTCCACCGCGCGCACGACCTTGACCACGCCCGAGATGCCGCGCGTGATGTCGGTGGCCCGCTCCACCTGCGGGCGCGTGGCCAGGCCCATGAGGTAGACCACGCCGCCTTCGGTCACGACCTTGAAGGAATTGCCGGGCACGTCGCGCGCGTCCAGCAGCGAGGCCTTGACCTTGCTGGTGATCCAGGCGTCGTTGGAGCGGCGCGTGATGTCCAGCGCCGGGCCCACCACCACCTCGTTGAGCACCGAGCGCACGTTGGGCACGCTGCGCACCGCTTCCTGGGCGCGCTGCTTGTCAGCCTCGCTGGCCACGGTGCCGATCATCAGCACCTGGCGGTTGAAGCTGATGGTGGTGATGTTCATGTAGTCGTTGGCGATCTCGCGGATGCGCGCGGCCGTGCGCAGCTCGATGCCCTGGTCGTCCAGTTGCGCGCCGGAGCTGCGCGGGTCGGTGGCCAGCACGCCGATGCCGGTGGCCGCTGCGCCGCCCACCACCAGCGGCACGCAGCCGGCCAGGGCGCCGAGCAGCGCCGCAGCACTGGTGATGGCCAGCGCGGCGCGCAGCGCCGGACGGGGAGTGGTTGCGATCTTGTGGCTCATGCGGAGACCTCCTGTTCACCAAGCAATTGGGCATCGACGCCATCGCACAGGCAGTGCAGCGCGATGAGATGGGCTTCATGCACGCGCGGCAGGCGCTCGTGCGGCACGCAGATGTGCACGTCGGTCTCGCGCAGGGCGCGACCCACGGCGCCGCCGGCGCCGCTGCCCACGCCGCCGGTGAGCGCGACCACGCTCATCTCGCGCTCGTGCGCCGCCTGCACCGCGGCCAGCACGGCGGCAGATTCGCCGCTGGGGCTGAGCGTCAGCAGCACGTCGCCGGCCTCGCCCAGCGCGCGCAGGGCGCGGGCAAAGGCCTGCGGATCGGCGCCCTGGCGCGTGTCGGCCTGCGGGTCATCGGTGATGCCGGCCAGCGCCAGGGCGGCCAGGCCTGGGCGTTCTCTTTCGAAGCGATTCACGAACTGCGACGCAAACTGGGCGGCCAGCAGGCCGGAAACCCCCGCGCCACAGGCCAGCACCTTGCCGCCGCTGGTCACGCAGGCCAGCAGGGCCTGCACGGCCTGCGAAAGGGGTTTGCTGAGCGCGGCGCCACCTTGGTAGAGCAGGTCGGCGCTGTCGATGAAATGCTGCTGAATACGTTGCTCAAGCATGTTGGGGGCGGATGATAGCGAGGTGCTCTGCAACAGACGGTGAGCGTTGGCAGTGCCTCCGCCATGGAGCCTGCGCGCCGCCCAAGGTTCCCGCCGGGTGGTGTTCAACCCGCATCGAAGGCCGCCTGCAGCCACTCGATCTGCCCGCCCTGCACCAGCACCACGTCGAAGCGGCAGGGCGGCGTGTGCCCCAGGCGCAGCAGAAAGTGCCGCGCGGCAAACACGATGCGGCGCTGCTTCAGGGCCGTGATGCTGGCGCCGGCCCCGCCGTGCGAGGCGCTGGAGCGCCGCCGGACCTCGACGAAGACCAGCGTGCCATCGCGGCGGCTGCGCATCACCAGGTCGATCTCGCCGCCGCCGCGCCCGGGCGTTCGATAATTGCGCGCCACCAACGCCAGGCCCGCGGCCTGCAGGTGCGCCAGCGCGGCGTCTTCAGCCGCGTCGCCCAATGTCTTGGTCGTCCTGGCGGCCGCGCCCTCACCCGGCCTCTTCATCTTCAGAAAGCCCATCGTGAATGCCCTCCCCTCGGCCGCCTCCTTCGGTGCGGCGCTGCAGGCCGCCCGCGAGGCAGCCGGCTCGCAGGATTATCCGGCGGGCGCCCTGTACATCGTGGCCACGCCCATCGGCAACCGGGCCGATATCACGCTGCGCGCGCTGCATGTGCTGCAGCTGGTCGATGCGATTGCCTGCGAGGACACCCGCCACACCCAGCAGTTGCTGCGCGCGCTGGGGCTGGAGCGCGGCGCGGCCCAGTTGATCGCCGTGCACCAGCACAACGAAAGCAGCGCCGCGCAAGGCGTCATCGAGCGCCTGCAGCGCGGCGAACGCATCGCCTACGTCAGCGATGCGGGCACGCCCGGCGTGAGCGACCCGGGCGCGCGCCTGGTCGACGCCGTGCGCGAAGCCGGGTTGCGGGTGCTGCCGCTGCCCGGCGCCAGCAGCGTGACCACGCTGGTCAGCGCCGCCGGCCTGCGCGCCGACGGGCCGCAAAGCTCGGCCTTCGTGTTCGCGGGCTTTGCGCCGGCCAAGAGCGGGGAGCGTGACGCCTTCGTCCAGGCGCTGGCCGCCGAGGCGCGCGCCGTCGTGCTGCTGGAGGCGCCGCACCGCATCGAGGCTTTGGCCCAGTCGCTGGCCGCCGCGGGCGCGCGGCGCCTGACCATCGGCCGCGAGCTGACCAAACAGTTCGAGGAAATCGCCACCGTGCCGGCGCAGGACTTCGCCGCCTGGCTGGCCGCCAGCGCGCAGCGCCGACGCGGCGAATTCGCCTTGGTGCTGCACCCGCTGCCAGCCGCCGCCGGCGCGGACGATGGCGGCATGGACGCCCAGGCTCAGCGCGTGCTGCGGCTGCTGCTGGCCGAGCTGCCGACCAAGTCGGCGGTGCGACTGGCGGCCGAGATCAGCGGCGCCTCGCGCAACGCCCTGTACGCGCTGGCCTTGCAATGGCGGGCGCAGGACGAAGGCGCCCAGGAGCCCGAGGACGCCTGAGCGCCCTCCGGCGCCGGCGCCTGGGGCCGGTCAGGGCGCCTGCGTGCGGGCCGCTTCGGCGCGGGCCGCCATCTCCTGGCGCAGCTGCTTGCGCACCTGGGCCGCGGCATGGCGGCGGCGCTCGTCCATCGAGAAGGGGCGCAGCGGCGGCACGGCCACGGGCTTGCGGGCCTCGTCCACCGCCACCATGGTGAAAAAGCAGCTGTTCACATGGCGCGCGGCCTGGGTGCGGATGTCTTCGGCCATCACCTTGATGCCCACTTCCATCGAGGAGGTGCCGGTGTAGTTGATGGAGGCCAGGAAGGTCACCAGAGAGCCGACCTTGATCGGCTCGCGGAACATCACCTGGTCCACCGACAGCGTGACCACATAGCAGCCCGAATAGCGCGCCGCGCATGCATAGGCCACCTGGTCCAGCAGCTTGAGGATGGTGCCGCCGTGCACATTGCCGGCAAAGTTGGCCGTGTCGGGCGTCATGAGCACCGTCATGGTGAGCTGGTGGGCGGGCAGATCCATGTGTTCCTCCTCAATCCTGAGGCGGCGATTGTGATGCGAATGGCGCCCTTTTCGATGCAGGGGTGCGGCCTGGCCGCCACGCAAAAAGGCCCGGACATCGTTTTCAGATGTCCGGGCCTTCTTTGGTAACTGGTCCCGCCGCCAGGAATCGAACCTGGATCTCAGCCTTCGGAGGGCCGAATTCTATCCGTTGAAATACAGCGAGAGGCACGCACCCTGAGAGCGCGTGAGCCTGCGATTATGGCCCATCGCGCGCAGGTGCGGCGTCGGTCGCGGGCTCGGCCAGGGTTTCGGCGCCTTCCGTGCCACGCACGGGCAGGCCCAGGCCGCGGATGTAGCTGCGAAAGAGCCGCTTGCCGGCCACCAGCAGCGCAAAGCTGTCGGGCGCCAGCAGCCAGTCCTGCATCAGGCCGGAGATCAGCGCGTGCAGGCCCAGCGCGGCCGTGCCGGCCGGGATGTTCATCTTCACGCGCGCCTGCACCGCGGCCAGCCGCAGCGCCTTTTCGAAGTCGTCGATGCAGGCCTGGCGGCTGCTGAAGTGGCGCTCATGCACGGCCGACATCTCCTGCGTGTACTCGACCTTGTACGAGGCGATCTCGAACACGCGCCGCACCTGCGGATCGGCCGTGGCCATGCGGAAGGCGTCCATGATGCCGCGCTCCAGCAGGGCGATCGGGTCCTGCTCGCCGGCCTCCAGCGCCGCCTGCATGCCCTCTTCCATCGGCAGGGTCACGCGCTCCATCATGGCGTTGAACAGGTCGGCCTTGTCCTTGAAGTGCCAGTAGATGGCCCCGCGCGTGGCCCCGGCCTTCTGCGCGATCTGCTGCAGGGTGGTCTGCGACACCCCCTGCGCCTGGAAAAGCAGCTCCGCCGCGTCCAGCAGACGCTGGCGCGTGGCAAATGCCTCTTCCTTGGTACGACGAACCACGGGGTCTCCTGTCTGTGTCATCAAGCGGAAATGACCACACAAAAGCCAAAGGTCATTCACCGGAGACGTTGAATATACATTCACGAATGTATGTAAACTTCTGCGTCGCTCATTACCATGGCACGCATGTCGGTCTTTCCCGGGCCGAGCGGCCGTGGCGCTGGGGCGGGGTAACGGCCCCGATTCGCCACAACAACACATCACACTGCCGAGGATCCGCATGCCTGGATTGCATGTTTCGCACCCCCCTGTTTCGCTGCGCCTGACGGCGACCGTGTCGGCCCTGAGCCTGGCCATTCTTCTTGCAGCCTGCGGCCAGAAGGACGCCGGCGGCGCTGCCGGCCCCGCTGCCGGTGGCGGCGCGCCGCCCGCGCCCGAGGTGGGCGTGGTGGTGGCCACGCCCGGCGACATCGGTCTGGTGACCGAGCTGCCCGGGCGCCTCGAGTCCTCCCGCGTGTCGCAGGTGCGCGCCCGCGCCGCCGGCATCCTGCAGGAGCGCCTGTTCCGCGAAGGCTCGGACGTCAAGGCCGGCCAGCCGCTGTTCCGCATCGATCCGGCCCCGCTGCAGGCCGCCGCGCAAAGCGCGCAGGCCAGCCTGGCGCGCTCCGAGGCCAATGCGGCCCAGGCCAAGGCGCTGGCCGACCGCTACAAGCCGCTGGTCGAAGCCAATGCCGTGAGCAAGCAGGAGTACGCGAACGCCGTCGCGTCGTGGAAGGCGGCCGAGGCCGACGTGGCCGCCGGCCGCGCCGCCGTGGCCACCGCCAAGATCAACCTGGGCTACGCCACGGTGACGGCGCCCATCTCGGGCCGCATCGGCCGTGCGCTGGTGACCGAAGGCGCGCTGGTGGGCCAGGGTGACGCCACGCAGCTGGCCACCATCCAGCAGATCAACCCGCTGTACGTGAACTTCACGCAGTCGGCCTCCGACGCGCTGCGCCTGCGCCGCGCCATGGAAGCCGGCACGCTCAAGAGCGCAGGCGCCGGTGCCGCCGAAGTGCGCATCGTGATGGAAGACGGCAGCGAGTACCCGCAGCCGGCCAAGCTGCTGTTCTCGGACCTGACGGTGGACGAGGCCACGGGCCAGGTCACCTTGCGCGCCGAGGTGCCCAATGCCAAGGGCGACCTGCTGCCGGGCCTGTATGTGCGCGTGCGCATGTCGCAGGTCCAGGCCAGCAACGCCATCGCCATTCCGCAGCAGGCCGTGACGCGCACCGAAACGGGCGACACGCTCACCGTGGTGGGCGAAGGCGGCAAGCTGGAAAAGCGCACGGTGAAGGTGACCGCCGGCCAGAACAACCGCTGGATCGTGACCGAGGGCCTGAAGGCCGGCGAGCAGGTGATGGTGGACGGCTTCCAGAAGCTGCAGATGCTGCCGCCCAACACGCCGGTGAAGCCCGTGCCCTGGACCGCACCCGGCACGGCCGCAGCACCTGCCGCCGCCGCCGCCAAGCCGGCCGAAGGCGCCGCCGCCGCGGCGCCGGCACCGGCCGCCGAGGCCCCTGCCGCCGCCCCCAAGCAATAAGCAAGAAGAAAAAGCACCGCAACAAGAGCAACCATGGCCAAGTTCTTCATCGAACGCCCGATCTTTGCGTGGGTGATCGCCCTGTTC
This sequence comes from Xenophilus arseniciresistens, assembly GCF_028023875.1. Lineage (GTDB taxonomy): Bacteria > Pseudomonadota > Gammaproteobacteria > Burkholderiales > Burkholderiaceae_C > Xenophilus > Xenophilus arseniciresistens. The sequence goes on along the minus strand of NZ_JAQIPB010000012.1, from coordinate 86,543 downwards.
ATCATCGTGATGGGCAGCGTGTCGATCACGCAGCTGCCGATCGCGCAATACCCCCCCGTCGCCCCGCCGGCGATCCTGATCAGCGCCACCTACCCGGGCGCTTCCGCGCAGACGCTGGAAGACAGCGTGCTGTCGGTCATCGAGCGCGAAATGAACGGCGCGCCCGGCCTCATCTACATGGAGTCCACGGCGCAGGCCAACGGCACCGGCACCCTGACCGTCACCTTCGAGCAAGGCACCAACGAGGATCTGGCGCAGGTGGAGGTGCAGAACCGCCTCTCGCGCGCCACTTCGCGCCTGCCTGCGTCGGTGACGCAGCAGGGCGTGCTGGTCGAGAAGGCGCGCGAGAACTTCCTGCTGTTCGCGATGCTGAGTTCGGAGAACCCGGACTTCGACACCACGCAGCTGGGTGACTACGCCGCCCGCAACATCCAGCCCGAGCTGCAGCGCATCAAGGGCATCGGCAAGGTGCAGCTGTTCGGCTCTGAAACCGCGATGCGGGTCTGGATCGATCCGGCCAAGATGCAGGGCTTCAAGCTGTCGTCGGCCGAGGTGGCGGCCGCCATCCGCGCGCAGAACGCACAGGTGGCCTCGGGCACCATCGGCGACCTGCCCAACATCACGGGCCAGAGCATTGCGGCCACCGTCACGGTCAAGGGCCAGCTGGCCAACGTCGAGCAGTTCCGCAACATCGTGCTGCGCGCCAACGCCGATGGCTCCACCGTGCGCCTGAAGGACGTGGCCCGCGTGGAGCTGGGCGTGCAAAGCTATGCCACCTCGGCCCGCCTGAACGGCACGCCGGCCGTGGGCCTGGGCGTGCAGCTCGCCCCCACCGGCAACGCCATGGAATCGGCGCGGCTGACGCGCGCCAAGATGGAAGAGCTGTCCAAGCTCTTCCCGCAGGGCGTGAACTGGAGCATCCCCTACGACAGCTCCGAGTTCGTCGACATCTCGATCACGCAGGTCACGCACACGCTGCTGGAAGCCGTGGCGCTGGTGTTCCTGGTGATGTTCCTGTTCCTGCAGAACTGGCGCTACACCCTCATCCCGACACTGGTGGTACCCATCGCACTGCTGGGCACCATGGCGGCGCTGCTGGCCATGGGCTTCTCGATCAACGTGCTGACCATGTTCGGCATGGTGCTGGTGATCGGCATCGTGGTGGACGACGCCATCGTGGTGGTGGAGAACGTCGAGCGCATCATGAGCGAGGAAGGCCTGCCGCCCTACGAGGCGACCAAGAAGGCCATGCAGCAGATCTCCGGCGCCATCATCGGCGTGACGGTCGTGCTGATCTCGGTGTTCGTGCCGCTGGCCTTCTTCGCCGGCTCCACGGGCAACATCTACCGCCAGTTCTCGGCGGTGATGGTGACCTCGATCGCCTTCTCGGCCTTCATGGCGCTGTCGCTCACGCCGGCGCTGTGCGCCACGCTGCTCAAGCCCGTGGAAGCCGGCCATCACCATGAAAAGCGCGGCTTCTTCGGCTGGTTCAACCGCGGCTTCTCGCGCACGGCCAAGGGCTATGAGAGCGTGGTCTCGCGCATCCTCAAGCGCGCCGCCCGCTACCTGGTCATCTACGCGGCCATCATCGGTGCCGTGGTCGTGATGTACCAGCGCCTGCCCACCTCCTTCCTGCCGCAGGAAGACCAGGGCAACATCCTGGTGAACGTGCAGCTGCCCCCGGGCGCCACGCAGGAGCGGCTGACCAGCGTGATGGAACAGGTCGAGGGCTACATCCTCAAGCAGCCTGAAGTGCAGAGCATGGTCAGCGTGCTGGGCTTCTCCTTCTCGGGCCAGGGCCAGAACGCGGGCATCGGTTTCGTGACGCTGAAGAACTGGGACGAGCGCAAGGGCGCGGGCGAGGACGCCGCCTCGGTGGCCGGCCGCGCGTTCGGCGCGCTGTCGGGCATCCGCGATGCGTTCATCTACCCGCTGAACCCGCCGCCCATTCCTGAACTGGGTGCGGCCAGCGGCTTCAGTTTCCGCCTGCAGGACCGCTCGGGCCAGGGCCACCAGGCGCTGGTCAACGCCCGCAACCAGCTGCTGGGCATGGCCTCGCAGAGCAAGGTGCTCAGCCAGGTTCGCCCCGACGGCCTGGAAGACGCGCCGCAGCTGGAGATCGACATCGACCGCGACAAGGCGCAGGCGCTGGGCGTGGGCTTCGATGCCATCAACACGGCGCTGTCCACCGCGCTGGGCTCGAGCTACATCAACGACTTCCCGAACCGCGGCCGCCTGCAGCGCGTGGTGGTGCAGGCCGATGCGCCCGCCCGCATGCAGCCCGAAGACCTGCTGCAGCTCACGGCGGCCAACGCGCAGGGCCAGCCGGTGCCGCTGTCGGCCTTCGCCAGCACGCGCTGGGTGACCGGCGCGCAGCAGACCGTGCGCTACAACGGCTATCCGTCCATGCGCATCAGCGGCGATGCGGCCCCGGGCTACAGCACCGGTGCCGCCATGGCCGAGATGGAGGCCCTGGCCGCCAAGCTGCCGCCCGGCTTCGGTTTCGAATGGACCGGCCAGTCGCGCGAGGAAAAGCAGGCCGGCTCGCAGTCGATCATCCTGTACGGCTTCGCGATCCTGGCGGTGTTCCTGTGCCTGGCCGCGCTGTACGAGAGCTGGTCCATCCCGCTGTCGGTGATCCTGGTCGTGCCGCTGGGCATCATCGGGGTGCTCGCGGGCACCTTGCTGCGCGGCTACTCGAACGACGTGTACTTCCAGGTGGGCCTGATCACCATCATCGGCCTGTCGGCGAAGAACGCCATCCTGATCATCGAGTTCGCCAAGGACCTGCAGGCCCAGGGCAAGAGCGCGGTGGCCGCGGCGCTGGAAGCCGCCCACCTGCGCTTCCGCCCCATCATCATGACCTCGCTGGCCTTCGGCCTGGGCGTGGTGCCGCTGTTCATCGCGTCGGGCGCCGGCTCGGCCAGCCAGCGCGCCATCGGCACCGGCGTGATCGGCGGCATGATCACGGGCACCACCCTGGCCGTGTTCTTCGTGCCGGTGTTCTTCGTGGTGGTGCGCACGCTGTTCAAGGGCAGCAAGCGCCAGCAGGATTTGAACAAGCGTCACGCCGAAGCCGCCGGAATCGCCGAAGATCACAGCAATGCCTGAGAACGCAACCATGCGAACGTTTTCCCTTTCCTCCCTGGCGATCGCCGCGGCCCTGTTCCTCAGCGGCTGCTCGCTGATCCCCACCTACGAGCGCCCCGCCGCGCCGGTGCCCACCACCTTCCCGGGTGATCCGGCCCAGCCCGCCGGGCCGTCGGCCTCCAGCCTGCCCTGGCAGCAGTTCTTCACCGACCCGCGCCTGGCCGGGCTGATCCAGACCGCGCTGGCCAACAACCGCGACCTGCGCGTGGCCGCGCAGAACGTGGAAGTCGCGCGCGCCCAGTTCGGCGTGCAGCGTGCGGCCCTGTTCCCCACCGTGGCCCTCACGGCCGACGGCTCGCGCAGCAGCCCCAACCCGGCCCGGGCCTACAACCCCAACGCCGGCAGCGTGGCGCAGAGCTTCTCGGTCGACCTCGGCATCACGGCCTGGGAGATCGACTTCTTCGGCCGCCTGGCCAGCCTGCGCGACAACGCGCTGGCCCAGTACCTGGCCACCGAGGAGTCGCAGCGCGCCGCCCAGACCAGCCTGATCGCCGCCGTGGCCAACGGCTGGCTCACGCTGCTGGCCGACGAGGAACTGCTGGCCATCACGCGCCAGACCCTGGCCACGCGCGAGGACACGCTCAAGCTGACCAAGCTGCGCTTCGACAACGGCGTGGCCTCGGAAATCGACTTCCAGCTGGCCAATTCGCTGGCCGAAACCGCCCGCGCCACCTACGCCCAGCAGTTGCGACTGCGGCGCCAGGATGAGAACGCGCTGGCGCTGCTGGTGGGCGCCCCCATCCCCGCCAGTGCGCTGACGGGCCTGGACGGCGGCCTGGCCCGCGTGCAGCCCATGCCTGCGGTGCCCGCCGGCCTGCCTTCAGACCTGCTGACCGAGCGCCCGGACATCCGCGCGGCCGAGCAGCAACTGATCGCGGCCAACGCCAACATCGGCGCGGCGCGTGCGGCCTTCTTCCCGCGCGTGTCGCTCACCAGCACCATCGGCACGGCCAGCTCGGAGTTCTCCAACCTGTTCCACAGCGGCACCAAGGCCTGGGCCTTCGCACCCGCGGTCTCGCTGCCCATCTTCGATGCCGGCCGCAACCGGGCCAACCTCGACGTGGCACGTGCGCAGCGAGAGATCGCGGTGGCGCAGTACGAGAAGTCCATCCAGAGCGCCTTCAGCGAAGTGGCCGATGCACTGGCCGGCCGCGAGACGCTGGGCGAGCAGGCCCGCGCCCTGCAGGCCACGGCCGACGCCGAGCGCAAGCGCTTCGAGCTGTCGGACCTGCGCTACCGCAACGGCGTGGCCAGCTCGCTGGACCTGCTGGATGCGCAGCGATCGCTGTTCGCAGCCCAGCAGTCGGCCGTGCAGGTGCGCCTGCTGCAGCTGCAGAACCAGGTCCTGCTGTACAAGGCACTGGGCGGCGGCTGGAAGACCGGCGACGCGACGGCCGCACCGGCCGCCGCGCAGGCCACCCAGTCCCCCGCGTGACCCCGGCGGTCGGGATACAGTGAAAGCCCCTACAGGGGGCCTACCTATAATCGCCGCTGAGCCGAACAAGCCCCCCGATACCGAGGAAGCCATGATCGACAGCGCGCAGAACCACGCCACGGAAGAAGCCCATACCGGCCCGATCAAGAACCCGAAGCAACTGCTCACGGCAGTGTTCTTCAGTTTCATCGTCCCCATCCTGGTCATCGTCGGCCTGGTGTTCTTTGTGGTCTCCGGGCTCAAGCCCTCCGGCACCATCCAGGGCGATGGCATGGGCCTTTACGGCGTCAGCCCCGAAGCCCGCGAACGCGACACCGGACTGCGCCTGGCCAAGGTCGGCTCCATCGAGATCCGTGACGCCAACCGGCCCCTGGCCGCCGGCGAAGCCGTGTTCAAGGCGCAGTGCGTGGCCTGCCACGGCACGCCCGGCATTCCCGGCGCCCCGCACCTGAACGACGCCGCAGCCTGGGGCCCGCGCCTGGGCCAGGGCTACCAGACGCTGCTGGAGCACGCGCTCAAGGGCAAGGGCGCGATGCCGCCCCAGGGCGGCGGTGACTTCGAAGACCTGGAAATCGGCCGCGCCGTGGTCTACCTGGCCAACTCGGGTGGCGCCAAGTTCGCAGAGCCCCAACGCCCGGCCGCGGCCCCTGCCGAAGGCGCAGCAGGCCAGGCGGCCCCCGCGGCCGCAGGTGCAGCGCCCCAGGCTGCAGCACCCGCCCCGGAGCCCGCCAAGCCGGCGCAGTGAGTGCAAGGCGCCACGCCCCCTTCGGCCGGCGCCTGAACTGCAAGAAAAGAAAACCGCCTTCGGGCGGTTTTTTTCATCGCCGGGCCGCCCCAAGATGAAAAAGCACCCCCTCGGGGGGCAGCGGACCTCGCGAACTCAGCCTCCAGTCAGGCTGCAGCGCCTCGAACTGCTAGGCTTGCCGAATGCGAATCCTGCTGGTGGAAGACGACGCGGTGCTGCGCGAGGTGATGGCCCGCAGCCTGCTGGATGCGGGCCATCGCGTGGACCAGGCCGCCACAGCCGAAGAAGCCGCGCACCTGTGGCGCGTGCAGCCCGCCGACGCGGTGCTGCTGGACCTGAACCTGCCGCAGCACGCCCGCCCGGGCAGCGACACCGGCAGCGGCCTGGCCGTGTTGCGCGCAGCGCGCCAGCGCGGCGACCGCACGCCGGTGCTGGTGCTCACGGCGCGCAACCGCACCGAGGAGCGCATCGCCGGCCTGGACGCAGGCGCCGATGATTACCTGGGCAAGCCCTTCGACCTGGCCGAGGTGGAAGCGCGCCTGCGCGCGCTGGTGCGCCGTGCCACGGGTGCCGAAGACATCGCGCGCCTGGGCCGGCTGGTGCTGGACCGTCGCGCGCGCCGCTTCAGCCTGGGCGAAGAGCTGCTGGAGCTGCCCGCACGCGAGTTCGAGGTGCTGTGGGAGCTGATGAGCCCGCCCGGCCACGCCGTGAGCAAGCGCGCCCTGTCCGACAAGCTCTCGGGCTTCGACGAAGCGCTGGGCGACAACGCGCTGGAGGCTTTCGTCTCGCGCCTGCGCAAGAAGCTCGCCGGCAGCGGCGCGGCCATTCGCACCCTGCGCGGCATCGGCTACATGCTGGAGCCCGAGGCTTGAGGCCCACGCGCTCGCCGCACGACGCGCACGCGGAGGCGCCTTCGCCCATGCTGCGCGCGCGCGTGCTGCGGCATGTGATGCTGCCGCTGGGCCTGACCTGGCTGGTGGGCACGGCCGTGATGCTGGCCATCTCCAGCCATTTCACCGAACGCGCCTTCGACCGCGCATTGCTCGACGACGCGTATTCCATCGCCTCGCACGTGCGCGCGGACCCCGTCACGCACGAGGTGGGGCTGCAGCTCTCGCCGACCGAGCTGACGGCCGCGCTGTTCGATCAGGCAGAAGTGGTGCACTTCGCGGTGCTCGGGCCCGACGGACGGCGCCTGGCCGGGGCCGCGCTGCCCGACATCGCTCTGGCGCCCGGCGAGCCCCATCGCTACCGCGAGCTGATGCATGAAGGCCAGCCGGTGCGCGCGGTGGCGCTGCGCCACACCGTCGAAGGCCAGCCCTACCGCGTGCTGATCGCCCACACCACGCGCGTGCGCGGCGCGCTGGTGCAGCGGCTGCTGCTGTTTGCGGCCTTGCCGCAGCTTGCGCTGCTGGTGCTGCTGCTGCTGTGGCTGCGCCGCGGCATCGATGCCGACCTGGCCCCGCTGCACCAGTTGCAATCGAGCCTGGCGCGACGCGACGCGCGCGACCTGTCGTCCGTGCAGGTGCCGCCCTCCACGCAGGAGATCGAGCAGTTGGGCCAGACCGTCAACGCGCTGTTCGCGCGCGTGGACCATGGCGTGCGGGCGCAGCGCGAGTTCGCGGGCAATGTGGCGCATGAGCTGCGCACGCCGCTGGCCGGCATCCGCGCGCTGGCCGACTACGGCCTCACGCACCCCGACCCCGCCGTGTGGCACCAGCAGCTGCAGCAGGTGGCCGGCAGCGTGGGCCGCGCCAGCCATCTGGTGGACCAGCTGCTCGCCCTGGCGCTGGCCGACGAAGGCGAGCAGGCGCTGCACCGCGAGCGGCTGGCGCCCGCGTCGCTGCTGCGCCAGGCCGTGCTGCGGCATCTGGACAAGGCCGACCGCCAGGGCGTGGACATCGGCGCGCGCGGCGTGGACGCGCCCGAGGCCGACGCGCTGCGCATCGACACCGATGGCGCGCTGGTCGAGGCGATGCTGGACAACCTGATCGACAACGCGCTGCGCTACGGCGGCCGCATGATCACGCTGGAGCTGGCCGCCGGGCCCGCCGCCGATGAACTGGTGCTGGCCGTGATCGACGACGGCCCCGGCATTCCTGAAAGCGCCCGCCGCGCGCTGCTGCAGCGCTGGGCACAAGGGGCCGACGGGCAGCGCCTGGGCCAGGGCGCCGGCCTCGGGATGGCCATCGTGGCGCGCTATGCGCAGCTGCTGGGCGCGCGCCTGTTGCTGGAAGATGCGCCCGCGCCGGGCGGCCTGCGCGCGGCGCTGGTCTTCAGGCGTGCGCAGCCGGCCCCGGGTTGAGCGCCGCGGGGCTGCGCACGAAGCCGTACTGCGCGGGCAGCCCGGCCGCCAGCACCTCGCGCGGCTGCCAGCGGCCCTGCTCGATGGCATCGGCCGCCAGGCCCACGTCCTGCGTGTGCAGCAGGCCCACGCTGCGCGCGGCCACGAAGTACAGCCGGCCCTGCTCGTCGAGCAGGCAGTCGGTGGGCTCGGCCGCCGCGCCCGTGTGGTCCGACAGGCTGAAGTCCTCGGCCATGCGCCAGATCAAGGGCGTGGCCTCCAGCTCCACATACACGCGCTGCGGGCCGTTCTGGAAGAACCACTGGCCGGCTTCGTCGGCCTCGTAGTTGCGATGGATGAACTCGATCAGCTTGTCATGCCGCAGCAACGAGCCGCGCGCCTGCGGGAAGGGGCCGGCCGCCTGCGTGCGGTCGTCGCGCATGTACCACTGGCCCCGCGCGTCCAAGCCCAGCCAGCCATAGCAGTGGGGCACGTTGGGCCATTTGGCCAAAGCCTGTCTGACGATGTCGTCCATGGCGCGATTGTGCGCCGCCCGCTGCAGGGCGGCTGTCAGAGATGCGCCCGCAGCCAGCCGGTCACGGCCTGCGGCATGCTGCGCACATGGCCCGGCGGCCGCCCCAGGGCAAAGCCCACGTGGCCGCCATGCGCGGGCTGCCACAGCGTCACATGCGGGCCCACCTCGGTGGTGGTGGGCAGGCTGGCACCGGGCACGAAGGGGTCGTTGCGGGCGTTGAGCACCAGCGCCGGGACGCGGATGGCACGCAGGTGCGGCTTGGCCGACGCGCGGCGCCAGTAGTCCTGCACGCCCGCAAAGCCGTGCAGCGGCGCCGTGAACACATCGTCGAAGTCGTGCAGGTCGCGCGCCGCCAGCAGCCGCCCGCGGTCGAACAGCCCCGGGTGCTGCGCCAGCTTGGCCAGCGCCTTGGGCTTCATGGTGTTCAGGAACATGCGCGTGTAGACCTGCCGGTTGAAGCCCCGGCCGATGGCCGCGCCGCCTGCGGCCAGGTCCAGCGGCGCGCTGACGGCGGCCACGGCGCGCACCGTTTGCGCGGCGCTCCCGCCGGCTTCCTCGGCCCAGCGCAGCAAGGCGTTGCCGCCCAGCGAAACGCCGACGGCAAGGACCGGCGCATCGTGCCGCCTTGCGGCGAAGCGCTTCAGGATCCAGCCGATCTCTTCGTGGTCGCCCGAGTGGTAGGCCCGCGGCGCCAGGTTGATGCTGCCGCCGCAGCCGCGAAAGTGCGGCACGGCAAAGGCCATGCCGCAGGCCGCCGCCTGGGCCGCGAAGGCCAGCGCATAGTGGCTGCGCGACGAGCCCTCCAGGCCATGGAACAGCACCAGCAGCGGCGCATTGGCCGCGCCGGCCGGGGCCGGCTGCAGGTCCACGTCGATGAAGTCGCCATCGGGCGTGTCCCAGCGCTCGCGCGCATAGACCGGGGCCGGCCCTTCATGCCGGCGCGACCACAGCGCAGGCCAGATGGTCTGCAGGTTGCCGCCGGGCAGCCAGCGCGGGGTTCGGTAGTCGAGCATGTCTGGGTCTGGCGCAGCCGGGCCGCGCGCCCGGCGCCCGTCGGGTGTCAATGCAGGAAGGCGGGCGCCTCGTGGTGCGCCTCGGTGGGCTCGGCCGAGGTGCCGGGGCTGGCGTGGTGCGCCACCATGCGCCAGCCCTGCGGCGTCTTGTGATAGACGTTGGTGGCCAGCACGAAGGCGTGCTTGGGGCCCTCGGCCGTCAGCACCTCGATGCGCTCGAGCACGTTGTGCACGCTGCTGGCCAGCGATTCGATCCTGCGCACGCGCGCGGGCTGGGCGTCGATGCGGCCACCGTTGTCGAACATCTGCTCGAAGGCCGCGCGGATGGCGCCCGTGCCCACCAGGCGCGGGCCGCCGGGGTGGACGCAGAACACTTCGTCCTCGTCGGCCCAGCAGGCCATCAGCGCGTCGATGTCGCCGCGCTGCAGCGCTTCGTAGAAGGCATGTTCGATGTCGTCGGCGCTGCCGCCCAGAGCGGCCGCGCGCAGTTTGGTGCGGGTCGGCATGGGAACGGATTGTGCCTTTTGGCGGCTGCGGCGCCATCGGGCCCAGGGCACTTGGCCGAGGCCGCCGGGCGGGTGTGCTAAGTTCGCCGCCTGCGCGATCCACGGCTGGGCGCGCTGCCTCAAGGAGTTCCGTTCATGACCCGACGCTGGCTTCCCGTGCTGGTGCTGGCCGCTGCGCTCAGCGGCTGCGGCTACAACGACTTTCAGAAGCTGGACGAGTCCAGCAAGGCCGCCTGGAGCGAGGTGCTGAACCAGTACCAGCGCCGCGCCGACCTCGTGCCCAACATCGTGGCCTCGGTCAAGGGCGAAGCCAACTTCGAGCAGGAAACGCTCACCCGCGTGGTCGAGGCCCGGGCCAAGGCCACCTCGATCCAGGTGACGCCCGAGACGCTGAACAACCCGCAGGCCTTCAACCAGTTCCAGCAGGCGCAAGGCGAGCTGTCGAGCGCACTCTCGCGGCTGATGGTGGTGGCCGAGCGCTACCCGCAGTTGCAGGCCAACCAGGCCTTCCGCGACCTGCGCGTGACGCTGGAGGGCACCGAGAACCGGATCACCGTGGCGCGCAACCGTTACATCCAGACCGTGCAGGACTACAACGTGCTGGCGCGCAGCTTTCCGACCAACCTGACGGCCATGGTCTTCAGCTACGAGCCCAAGCCCACCTTCAGCGTGCAGAACGAAGCCGAGATCTCGCGCCCGCCCAAGGTGGACTTCGGCACCGGCAGCACGCCCGCGCCGGCACCCGCGCAGAAGTAGGCGCGCGCCCGCCCCGTCGTGCTGAACTCGCTGCCGCTGCTGCGCCGGCTGACCGCCCTGCTGCTGATCGCGGCTGCGGCCGGCGCCTTCATGGCCGCGGCCTGGGCCCAGGCGCTGCAGCCGGTGCCCGCGCTCACCGCCCGTGTGATCGACCAGACCGGCACGCTGACGCCCGACGCGCGGCAGAGGCTCGAGGACAAGCTGCAGGACTTCGAGCAGCGCGAGGGCACGCAGATCGTCGTGCTGATGGTGCCGGCCACGGCGCCCGAGGACATTGCGGCCTATGCCAACCGCGTGGCCAACGCATGGAAGATCGGGCGCCGCGACGTGGGCGACGGCCTGCTCGTGATCGTGGCCAAGAACGAGCGGCGCATGCGCATCGAAGTGGCCAAGACGCTGGAAGGCGCGGTGCCCGACCTGGCCGCCGCGCGCATCATCGACCAGCACATGAAGCCGGCCTTTCGCAACAACGACTTCGCCGGCGGCATCGACGCCGCGCTGGACCAGCTGATCGCGCGCATCGGCAACGAAGCCACGATTGAAATGGAAGCCGTGGCGCCGGGCGACGAGGCCTCGTCCGGAGGACTGCTGGACAGGCTCGACTTCGAGGACCTGCTGTTCCTGTTCTTCCTGCCCGTGGTGCTGATCGCCGGGCTGCTGCGCAAGGCAGTGGGTGGTGGCCTGGGCGTGACGTTCACGGCCGGCCTGGCCGGCGCGGTGATCTGGTGGATCACGTCCAGCCTGTTCGCCGGCGTGCTGGCGGGCGTGGCGGCCCTGATCATCGCCAGCTTCGCGCTGGCCCTGTCGTCGGGCCTGCGCTTTTCCACCACCAGCAGTGGCGGCTACCGGGGCGGCCATGGCACGGGCGGCTGGAGCAGCGGCTCGTCCTCTTCGGGCGGCTGGAGCAGCAGCAGCAGTAGCAGCAGCGACAGCTTTAGCTCGGGCGGCGGTGGCGACTTTGGAGGCGGCGGCGCCTCGGGAGACTGGTGATGCCCGCACGCGCGCGCTACGCGCCCACCTGGTTCGGCCGCCTGCAGCGCCTGCTGCGCAACCGCCGCACGAATGAAGGCCACACCCGCCGCATCTTTGCGCCCGAACTGCTGCAGCGCCTGGCCGCGCGCGTGCGCGCCAGCGAACAGCGCCACACGGGCCAGGTCCGCATCTGCGTCGAAGCCGGCCTGCCCTGGAGCTACATCCGCCAGGACGCGCCCGTGCGCCAGCGCGCGGTCACGCAGTTCGGCAAGCTGCGCGTCTGGGACACGGCCCACAACAACGGCGTGCTCATCTACCTGCTGCTGGCCGAACACGCCATCGAGATCGTGGCCGACCGCGGCATCGACGCGCATGTGGATGCCGCGCAGTGGCAGGCCCTGGCTCAGCGCATGGGCCAGGCTTTTGCCGAAGGCCGCTTCGAAGACGGCCTCACGCTGGCGCTCGAAGAAGTCTCGGCCCTGCTGGTGGCGCACTTCCCTGCCGACGCCGGCAGCCCGCGCCGCAGCAACGAGCTGCCGGACGCGCCGGTGCTGATCTGAAGCTGGCCGGCGCGGGCGCTCTCGCCGCGCGGCACTGACCCTCAATCCGCCCGGATGTCCGCGCGCGCCGCCACGGCGCGCATGGCCGGCAGTTCGCTTTCGATGCGCGCGCGCAGGGCGGCGGCGTTGCCGTGGGCGGGCGTCAGGCCCAGTTCGACCAGCCGCTTCTTCATCGCCGCGGGCTGCAGCACCTCGGCCAGCGCGCTTTCCAGCTTCTGCGCGACGGGCGCGGGCAGGCCTGCCGGGCCCACCAGGCCGAACCAGGAACCGGCCTCGAAACCCGGGTAGCCGCTTTCGGCCACGGTGGGCACGTCGGGCAGGCTGGGCAGGCGGCGGGCCGCCAGCGTGGCCAGCGGACGCACCTTGCCGGCCTGGATCTGCGGCAGGCTGGCGACGATGGTGTCCACCGACACCTGCACCTGCCCGCCGATCAGCGCCGTGAGGCTGGGCGCGCTGCCGTTGAAGGGCACATGCACCATGCGGATGCCGGCCGTGCTCTTGAGCATCTCGGCGCCGAAGTGGACCGAGGAGCCCGCGCCAAAGGAGCCATAGGAGAACTTGTCGGGCGCCGCCTTGGCCTGCTTCACCAGCTCGGCCACGCTGCGCACGCTGCTGTCGTTGTTGGCCAGCAGCAGCAGGCTCATGTCGGCCACCGTGCCCAGCGCGGTGAAGCTCTTGAGCGGGTCATACGGCAGGTGGGTGCGGATGGCCGGGTTGAGCGTGAAGGTGGAGTTGGAGCCCAGCAGCAGCGTGTAGCCGTCGGCCGGCGCCTTGGCCACCAGGGCCGCGCCCACCACGGTGCCCGCGCCGGGCTTGTTGTCCACCACCACGGGCTGGCCCAGCTTCTCGCCCAGCGCCGTGGCCAGCAGCCGCCCCAGCACGTCGGTGGCGCCGCCCGCGGCGAAGGGCACGATCAGCCGGACGGGCCGGTCGGGCCAATGGGCTTGCGCAAGGGCGCCCGGGCCGGCCAGCGCCAGCGCGCCCAGAGCCAGGCCTTGAAGAAATTGCTTGCGGGACAGTGCTGCGGTCATGGCGAACTCAGGCAAAGGGAGGGGTGGACGGGGTGAGCAGCGGGCTGCGCACGCGCGAATGGCCGCTGGCCTGGTCGTAGGCATGGCCGATCTGCAGCACGGCCGCATCGGCCTGGACCGGGCCGATGATCTGGATGCCCGCAGGCAGCCCCTGCGGCCCGAAGCCGGCCGGTGCCGCCAGCGCGGGCAGGCCGGCCATGGTGGCGGGCACCACGGCCTGCATCCAGCGGTGGTAGCTGTCCATCTCGCGCCCGTCGATGGCGCGGGGCCAGTCCAGCCCGGCATCGAAGGGAAAGACCTGCGTGGCGGGCAGGACGAGGAAGTCCACACGCTCGAACAGCTCGCGCAGGCACTGGTACCAGGCGCTGCGCACCTTCATGGCCTCGTACAGCTGCGGCCCCGTGAGCTTCAGGCCGCGTTCGATCTCCCACAGCGCCTCGGGCTTGAGCAGCGCGCGCGTGGCGGCGTCGGCCGCCAGCGCGGCATTGGCGCCGCTGACGCTGAAGCTGCGCAGGTCGATCCAGGCGCGCCACAGGCGCTCGAGGTCGAAGGCCGGCGTGACGGCCTGCACCTGGCAGCCCATGGCCTCGAAGTGCGCAAGCGCGCCGCTGCAGGTCTGCAGCAGCCCGGCTTCCATCGGCAACTGGCCGTTCAGATCGCCCAGCCAGCCGATGCGCACGCCGCGCCAGTCGCGCGGCGGCGGCAGGGCAAAGCGGCCCGGCGCCTCGCTGCGGCGCGTGAGCGGCAGCCGGGCGTCGAAGCCGGCCTGCACGCCCAGCAGCAGCGCCAGGTCGGGGATGTTGCGCGCCATCGGGCCGGCCACGCTGAACTGCTGCGCGAAGACCTCTTCCGCCGGCCCGTGCGGCACCAGGCCGAAGGAGGTGCGAAAGCCATAGACGTTGTTGAAGGCCGCCGGCGTGCGCAGCGAGCCCATCATGTCGGAGCCGTCGGCCACCGGCAGCATGCGCAGCGCCACGGCCACGGCCGCGCCGCCGCTGCTGCCGCCGGCCGTGCGCGTGGGCTCGAAGGCGTTGCGCGTGGTGCCGTAGACGGGGTTGTAGGTGTGGCCGCCCAGTCCGAATTCGGGTGAATTGCTGCGCCCGATGAAGACCGCGCCGCCCGCGCGCATGCGCTCGAACACCACCGCATCGCTGGCCGACACCTGCCCGGCAAAGATGGGCGAGCCACGCGTGGTGACCATGCCGGCCGCGGGCATGATGTCCTTGGGTGCCTGCACGAAGCCATGCAGCGGGCCGCGCCACCGGCCGCGCGCCAGTTCGGCGTCCAGCGCGCGGGCCTGCGCCAGCAGGCCTTCGGTGGGCAGCGGCGCCACGATGGCGTTGACCTGCGGGTTCAGCCGCTCGATCTGCGCCAGGAAGGCCTGCAGCAGCTCCACGCAGGACAGGGCGCGCGTGGCGATGGCCTGCGAGAGCGAGACGGCGTCGAGTTCGACAATGTCGCGCCCGGCGAAGGCGCCACCAACAGGGGTTTGAGACAGGGGCATGAGCGCAGCATAGGCAGTCATGACCCTTTCCACCATCGCCGATTTCTCGCGTTATCTTTGCGGAATATGCAAAGCAAACGCGACCCCGCCCTGACCGCCCGCGGCCTGCAGGACACCGCCCTGCGCTACTTTCTGGCCGTGGTGCGCAGCGGCTCGCTGAGCGAGGCCGCGCTGCACCTGAACGTGACGCCCTCGGCCGTGAGCCGGCAGGTGGCGGCGCTGGAAGGCCTGCTGGACGTGCCGCTGTTCGAGCGCCGCCCGCGCGGCATGGTGCCCAGCGCGGCGGGCGAACTGCTGGCCGCGCATGTGCGGCGCGCCGAGCTGGAGGCCGACCGCGTGGTCTCGGACATCCAGGGCCTGCGCGGGCTGCGCCGCGGGCGCGTGCGCATCGGCAGTTCGGCCGGCTTTGCGCTGGAGTTTTTGCCGCAGGTGATCGCCGAGTTCCACGGCCTGTACCCGGGCCTTCAGTTCCACCTGCAGACGGCCAGCCCGGCCATGGTGGGCACCTTGGTGCTGCATGGCGATGTGGACCTGGGCCTGACCTACAGCCGATCGGCCGAACAGGGCCTGCAGGTGGTGCACCGCCAGCCCTCGCCGGTGCTGGCCATCATGCGGCCCGACCACCCGCTGGCGCGCCATGCCAGCGTCACGCTGGCGCAGATGCACGGCTACCCCATCGCCCTGCCCGAGCCCGACAACACGGTGCGCCAGCTCTTCGACATCGGCTGCAACGAGCGGCGCCTGGTCTTTGCGCCGGTGCTCACCAGCAACCAGTTCGAGACGCTGACCAGCTTCGTGCTGCATGGGGGCGGGCTGTCCATCTCGGGCGAATTGACGGTACGCGGCCGGCTGGCGCGCGGCGAACTGCATGCGGCGCAGATCCGCGAATCGGGCATGCGCAACCGCAGCATCGAGCTGCAGACCCTGGCGGGCCGCACCCTGCCCGAGGGCGTGGCCACGTTTCTGGAATTCCTGCGCGAGCGCCTCGCGCCGCGGAGCGCCGTTCAGCGCCGCGGCGCGGCCTGATCCTGCTGCTCCAGCAGCCGCAGGTTCACGGCATGCGTGGCGTCCAGCTCCAGCTGCACGGCGCGCATGACGCGCGACAGCGCCTGGTAGCGGCGGTTGCCGGCGCGCACGCGCTCGGCCAGCGCCTCGGCGATGCCCAGCATCAGCCGCGCGGCCACGGCCGGCTGCACCTCCACCAGCCGGCGCAGCGCCGCGCGCGTGAGCAGGGCCAGCCGCAGGTCGGTCAGCGCGGTGCAAGTGGCCGAGCGCGGCTCGCCGTCCAGCAGGCCCATCTCGCCGATCAACTGGCCCGGGCCGATGATGGACATCACCACCTCCTGGCCCGGCACCTGGGCAGAGCTTTCGGCGCGCACCTGGCCGTCGAGCACCAGGGCCATGTAGTCCGCGTCTTCGGTCTGGCCCTCGCGCATGACCACGGTGCCGGCCGGCATGAAGACGGGGCGCATCGCGTCGATCACCAGACGCGCCTCGTCCAGGTCCATGCCGGCCACGAAGGAGCTGCGCATGAGCATCGCCGCCGCCTCGTCGCGCGCCGTCAGCGAGGCGCCAGGCGCGCTCATGACGCCGCTCCCGTCGTCGGCTGCAGGCCGCGGGCGGGCGCCGGCAGCGCCCACACGGCACCGTCGCCCACCGCATGAAAGCGCCGGCCCGGTGCCGGCGGCACGGCCCAGCCGCCCGTGAATTCGCCAAAGGCCGGCAGCACGGCGCGCCCGGCGTCCTGCACGAAGCAGGGCAGGCGCAGCCGGTCGCGGCCCCGGCCCTGCAGGTGGCAGACCGGATGCTCGTGGCCGGCCAGCACGAAGTGCGTGGGGTGCGTCTGCGGGTGGTGGCAGGCGGCAAAAGGGCCCAGCAGGTGCGGCTCGTCCACCACCTCGATCCGCAACTCGGCCGGCGGGTCGCCGGCCCGGTCGTCGTGGTTGCCGCGCACCAGGGTCATGGCCAGGGCCGCATGGCGCGCGCGCCAGTCGGCCAGCGCCTGCAGCACGGCGGGCGTGCGCGCTTCGGGCGCATGCAGGAAGTCGCCCAAGAAGACCAGGTGCGCGGGCTGCTGCGCGGCGATGAGGGCATCGAGCCGCGCCAGGTTGCGCGCCGTGCTGCCGGCCGGCACGGGCTGGCCCAGCGCGCGGTAGCTGGCGGCCTTGCCCAGGTGCAGGTCGGCGACGAAGAGGATGCGCTGCGCCGGCCACCACAGCGCGGGCGCCGGCAGCAGCTGCAGGGGTTGACCGGCCCACTGCACGGTGGCGGGATCGGCGAAGGAAGGCAGGGAAGACACGTCGCCAGTTCGGGAAGGACGGTGGGTGGGCTCATCGAGTTTAGGCCGGGCTCCGTTGCACGCGCGCAGTCGCGCAGCGGATCACCCACGCGGGCGCCGTGCATTGCGCCGCGGCGACGCACGGCGCGATGGCGATGACTCGGGCCCGTCGAAGGCCAGGGTCTGGCGCACCTGCGCGCTGGCCGCTTCGGCGGGCGGTGGCGCTTCGTCGGCGCCGCCGGCAGCCTGCTCCAACTGGGCCACCATGCGCGCGATGCGGTCGGCCACGCGCTCGTTGCTCAGCTGCTCGCGAAAGCGCGCCACCATCAGCGGGAAGGCCAGCGGCGTGGGCCGGGCCAGCGCATGCATCGCCAACTGCTGGCCTTCCATGCGCGCGAGTGTTTCGGCCAGGCGGCCGATCTCCAGCTCCTGCGCCAGCAGCTCCGACTGGGCCTGGGCCAGCAGCTGGTTGCCCGGGTCGTACTGCCTGAACACCTCCCAGAACAGCGAGGAAGACGCCTGCAGCTGCCGGCTGCTGCGCCGCTCGCCGGGGTAGCCCTGGTAGATCAACCCGGCCACGCGCGCGATCTCCCTGAAGCGCCGCTGCGCCAGTTCGGTGGCGTTGAGGCTGGCCAGCACCTCGTGCAGCAGTTGCTCCTGCGTGCGCGGCGCCAGCACTTGGGGCAGCAGCGCGGGCCAGTCCACCTCGGTGGCGCAAAGCAGCTCCAGCCCGTAGTCGTTCACGGCCATCGAGAACGTGCGCGGCGCCACCTGCGCCACGCGCCAGGCCAGCAGGCTGGCCAGCCCCAGATGCACATGCCGGCCCGCGAAGGGATAGAGGAACAGGTGCCAGCCTTCGCGCGATTTCAGCGTTTCGGCCAGCAGGCGCTGCGGCGCGGGCAGGCCCGACCAGCGCTGCTGCAGCACCAGCAGCGGGCGCAGCGCCTGCAGCTCGGGGCTGGCGTCGGTGTGGCCGGCCTCGGCCAGCGCAAACTGATCGAGCAGCGCATCGGCCAGAGTGGTGGACATGGGCATGCGCCCGCCGTTCCAGCGCGGCACCGCGGGCCGCGCGCCGCTGGCGCGGCGCACCCAGGCGGTCATCTCGCGCACGCGCACCAGCTCCAGCAGCCGGCCCGCGAAGAGGAAGCAGTCGCCGGGCTTGAGGCGCGCGGCAAAGCTCTCTTCCACCGTGCCGATGCGCGCGCCGCCCACGAACTGCACCTGCATGCTGGCATCGCTGACGATGGTGCCGATGTTCATGCGGTGCCGGCGCGCCAGCCGTGCATCGGGCACGCGCCAGATGCCCTGCGCGTCGGGCGCCACGCGGCGGTAGTCCGGGTAGGCCGCCAGCGACGGGCCGCCCTGGCGCACGAAGTCCAGGCACCACTGCCATTGCGCGTCGCCCAGCTGCGCATAGGCGGCCGTGCGCTGCACTTCGGCGCGCATGGCCTCGGGTTCGAAGCCCCCGCCCAGCGCCACCGTCACCAGGTGCTGCACCAGCACGTCCAGCGGCTGCGCGGGCACCTCGCGCGCCTCGATCTGGCCGGCCGCCACCGCGGCGCGCGCGGCCGCGCCTTCCATCACCTCGATGCTGTGCGTGGGCACCAGCGTGATGCGCGAAGGCCGCCCCGGCGCATGGCCCGAGCGGCCCGCGCGCTGCAGCAGCCGCGCCACGCCCTTGGGCGAGCCGATCTGCAGCACGCGTTCCACGGGCAGGAAGTCCACGCCCAGGTCCAGGCTGGAGGTGCAGACCACCGCGCGCAGCGTGCCACCCTTGAGCCCCAGCTCCACCCACTCGCGCACCGCCTTGTCCAGCGAGCCGTGGTGCAGCGCGATCAGCCCCGCCCACTCGGGCCGCGCCTCCAGCAGCGACTGATACCAGATCTCGGACTGCGAGCGCGTGTTCGTGAACACCAGCGTGCTGCGGCTGGCTTCAATCTCCTCGATCACCTGCGGCAGCATGGCCGTGCCCAGGTGCCCGCCCCAGGGAAAGCGCTCCACGCGCGGCGGCAGCAGCGTGTCGATCTGCAGCGACTTGGGCACCTGCCCGCGCACCAGCGTGCCCCCGGCCTGCGGCCCCAGCAGCACCTGCAGCGCCTGGTCCAGATTGCCCAGCGTGGCCGACATGCCCCAGGTCATCAGGGCCGGGCTCCAGCCGCGCAGGCGCGCCAGCGCCAGTTGCACCTGCACCCCGCGCTTGTTGCCCATCAGCTCATGCCATTCATCGACCACCACCAGCTTCAGGTGCCTGAACAGCTCCTGCGCGTCGGCGCGCGAAAGCAGCAGCGAAAGGCTTTCAGGCGTGGTGACCAGCACCGTGGGCAGGCGCCGGTCCTGCCGCGCGCGCTCGCCCGAGGCCGTGTCGCCGCTGCGCGCGCCGGCCGTCCAGTGCGGGGCCAGCGCCTGCATCGGCGCCTGCAGTGCGCGCAGCGTGTCGGCCGCCAGCGCGCGCATGGGCGTGAGCCACAGCACCGTCAGTGGTGGCGGCGGCGCTGACGCGGCTGCAGCTTTCCTGGGCGGCGCCACCAGCGCCTGCAAGGCGCCCAGCCACACCGCATAGGTCTTGCCCGCGCCCGTGGTCGCATGCAGCAGGCCGGACTGGCCCTGCGCGATGGCGCGCCAGACTTCTTCCTGGAAGGGGAAAGGGCTCCAGCCCTGCGCCTGGAACCACTGGGCAAGACGCGACCGGGTTGCGCTCATGGGGGCAACAAGGCCTCCAGCGTCTGCAGCGTGTCGGCCTCCTGCACGGGCTTGTCTTCGCGCCAGCGCAGCATGCGCGGGAAGCGCACGGCGATGCCGCTCTTGTGCCGCGTGCTCCTGGCGATGCCTTCGAAGCCCAGCTCGAAGACCAGGGTGGGCCGGACGCTGCGCACCGGGCCGAAGCTCTCGACCGTGGTCTTGCGGATCACGGCGTCCACGCGCGCCATCTCGGCATCGGTCAGGCCCGAATAGGCCTTGGCAAAGGGCACCAGCTTGCGGTCTGCCTGTTCGGGCGGGCCGTCCCACACGGCGAAGGTGTAGTCGCTGTAAAGGCTGGCCCGGCGGCCGTGGCCGCGCTGCGCGTAGATCAGCACGGCGTCGATGGACAGCGGGGCGATCTTCCACTTCCACCACACGCCCACGTCCTTGGTGCGGCCCACGCCGTACTGCGCATCGAGCCGCTTGAGCATCATGCCTTCCACGCCGAGGCTGCGCGCGGCCTCGCGCCGACGTGCCAGCTCGGGCCAGTCGGCGCCGGTGAGCACGGGGCTGGCGATGAGCAGCGGATGCGCGAGTTGCGCAACGAGCGCGTCGAGCTGCGCGCGGCGCTCGCGTTGCGACAGCGGCCGCAGGTCGCGGCCCTGCCCTTCGAGCATGTCGTACACCAGCAGCACCACGGGCAGTTCGCGCAGCAGCTTGGGGCCCAGGGTCTTGCGGCCAATGCGCTTTTGCAACGCGGCGAAGGGCTGCACGCGCCCGTCCTGCCAGACCACGATCTCGCCGTCGAGCACCGTGCCGTCGGGCAGGGCCTCGCCCATCGCCGCAAGCTCGGGGAAGCGCTCGGTCACCAGTTCCTCGCCGCGCGACCACAGCCAGACCTGGCCCGCGCGCTTGACCAGCTGCGCGCGGATGCCGTCCCATTTCCACTCCACCAGCCAGTCGGAGGGCGGGCCGAGCAGTGCATCGAACTGCGCCACCTCCACATTGAAGGGATGCGCGAGGAAGAAGGGGTAGGGCTGGCCGCTGGTCTGGGTGTTCTGCTCGCTCTCGCTTTCAGGCGCGATGAGCGCGCCATAGGCCGCCGCGTCGGGCCGCGCGCCGATGTGGGTGTAGCCCATGAGCCGCTGGGCCACCCGCTTGGCGTCGACGCCCCCCACGGCCGCCAGCGCCTGCGTGACCTGCAGCCTGGACACGCCCACGCGGAAGGCGCCGGTGATGAGCTTGAAGTACACCAGCCGCTCATCGGGCGCGAGCTGGCGCCATTGCGCGCGCAGGCGTTCGGGCAGCTCGTCTGCCGGCGCGCCGCGCAGGGGCAGCAGGTGCTGCTCGACCCACTGGGCCAGGCCCAGGTCATGCGCGTCGGTGGGCGGGGGCAGCAGCAGCGCGATGGTTTCGGCCAGGTCGCCCACGGCCTCGTAGCTTTCGTCGAAGAGCCATTCGGGCAGCCCCGCGGCCTCCTGGCCCAGCAGGCGAAGCAGCTTCACGGGCACCAGCTGGCGCGGCTTGCCACCGGCCAGGAAGTACACGGCCCAGGCCGCGTCCTGCGGCGGCGCGGCGCGCAGGTAGCGCTGCAGCGCGGCCTGCTTGGCCAGGCTGGAGGTGCTGGCGTCCAGCTCGCGGTACAGCGCGGCAAAGGCTTTCACGGGGCGGTTCCCTGCGCCGCCGGGGGAAGTTCGGGTTGGGGGCTGCCCGCGTCGTCCTCGTCGCCGTATTCGGTCTTGAAACCCTGCGCGTCCAGCCCCAGCTCGCGCAGCCAGCGCACCAGCACGGCCACGCTGCCGTGCGTGACGAAGACGCGCTGCGCGCCCGTACCCGCGATGGCCTGCTGCAGGCCGGGCCAGTCGGCGTGGTCGCTCATCACGAAGCCGCGGTCCACGCCGCGGCGCCGGCGCGTGCCGCGCAGCTGCATCCAGCCACTGGCAAAGGCATCGGCATAAGCGCCGAAGCGCTTCATCCATGGCGTGCCCTGGGCCGAGGGCGGCGCGAGCACCAGCGCGCGCCTGAGCAGCGCGGCGTCCACGCCCGGGTCGGTGACCCTGAGCGTGGACGGCAGCGCGACGCCAGCCGCGCGATACACCGCATTGAGCGGCTCCACGGCGCCATGCACGACGATGGGGCCGATGCCTGCATCCACCCCATGCAGGATGCGCTGCGCCTTGCCGAAGGCGTAGCAGAAGAGCACCGAGGCGCGGCCCTCCTGCGCATTGCGGCGCCACCACGCGTTGATCTCGCTCATCAGCTGCGGCTGCGTGGGCCAGCGGTAGATGGGCAGGCCGAAGGTCGATTCGGTGATGAAGCAATGGCAGGGCACGGGCTCGAAGGGCGTGCAGGTGCCGTCGGGCTCGGTCTTGTAGTCGCCGGAAGCCACCCACACCTGGCCGCCGTGCTCCAGCCGCACCTGGGCCGAGCCCAGCACGTGGCCGGCCGGGTGCAGCGACACGCGCACGCCATGGTGTTCGATGGCCTGGCCGTAGGGCAGCGTCTGCAGCGTGATGTCGGCGCCCAGGCGCTGGCGCAGCACGCCTTCGCTGTCGGTGTGGGCCAGGTAGTGCGCGTGGCCCACGCGCGCGTGGTCCGAATGGCCGTGCGTGATGACGGCGCGCGCCACGGGCTTCCAGGGGTCGATGTAGAAGTCGCCGGCCGGGCAGTACAGGCCTTCAGGGCGCGCGATGACCAGATCGGTGGAGGCGGCGTGAGAAGGCATGGCGCCATGCTAGAGCGCGCTGCGCCAGCCTGCACGGCCTGGCCATTCGATTGCGCGGGCAGCCTACAAAGCCGTGCGCAGATGCCCCGCCCGCATGCGCGCCCTTGCTGCCTACGCTTGAGCCCAGGCCAACCCGCAGGCAACCGCCAAGAAAAGCCACGATGCAACAAGCACAAGAAACCATCTACGACGCCCTTCGGGCCAGCCATGAAACACAGCGCAGCCTGTGCCGCCGTTTGCTGCGCAGCCAGCCCGGCCCCGCGCGCAAGGCGCTGTTCGATGCACTGTGCGTGGAACTGGCCGCGCATGAGGCCGCTGAAGAGCGCTACCTCTATGTGCCCATGCTGATGCATGACCTGGGACTGGATGCCTCGCGCCACGCGCTGCACGAGCACCACCAGCTCGACGAGCTGGTGGAAGAGCTGCAGAAGAACGATTGCGATGCACGCGGCTGGATGAACACGGCGCGCGCGCTTTCGCGCAAGGTGCACCACCATCTGCGCGAAGAGGAAAGGCGCTTCTTCCAGGTCTCGGGCAAGCTGCTGTCGGACAGCCAGAAGACCCGGCTGGCGCGCCAGTACCAGCGCGATTTCTCGCGCATGCAGCAGCAGCTGGCCGCGCCCGCCTGAACGGGCTCAGCGGGCCGGCGCCCGCGCGCCGGCTGCGGCGGCAGCGGCTGGCGCCATCTTCATCAGCTCGATCACGTTCATCTTCATGCCGCCGGGCATGACCATGTCGCCAGGCTTCTGGCCGGCCGTGCACGGCCCCTTCCAGGTGGCTTCCATGCGCATGTCCTGCGTGGCGCGGCCCGGGCGCGGGGGCTCGTAGGTGGTGGTGGACTGCACGCTGTAGTGGCTGTCGAAGTTGCCGCTGATGACCACGTGGGTGTTGACCTTGGTGGCGCCCTCCTGGCAGGTCTCGCGGTGCACCATCATCTTGCCGGCCTCGTTGCGCGTTTCTTCCTTGCAGGCCTTGCGGTTCATCTTGGGCTGCTGGTTGCCGAAGTCCTGCATCAGCTTGTCGGTGGCAGCGTCCACGCAGTGCATCACCACCATCGGGCCCTTGGCGCCTTCCACCTGGCCCATCTGCATCTCCCACAGCCCGGGCTTGCGCGGCGGAAAGCTGGGGCCGGCCTGCGCCGCGGGCACCAGCAGCGCAGCGGCCAGCAGGCCCGGGGCCAGTGAGGAGAGTGCAAGGCGCAAAGGGCGGGCAGAGGCGCTCATGGCGGGCTCCTGGCAGGTGGCAGCGAAGGAGCAGGCATTCTTGCGCCGCCGGCCAGGGCGACCAATAGAGCCTTCGGCAGTGGCGCGCGGGACTCTAGCGCCTTCGGCTTAGAACCTGTGCGCGACCATCAACGCGAAGCGGGCCGGGGCTGGTCAGCCCTCAAACGGCGTCCACTTCTGCGCGCTGGCGGCGGAGGCCACGGTGCGTTCGATGAAGCGCACGCCGCGCGCGCCGTCTTCCACGCGCGGGTAGTCGGCCGCCAGCGGATCGGCCGCGTGGCCCGCCTGGTGCGCGCGGATGTCGGCGATCACGCCCGCATACACGTTGGCAAAGGCTTCGATGAAGCCCTCCGGGTGGCCGGCCGGGATGCGGCTGGCACGCTGCGCCGAAGGGCTGAGCCAGGGCGCACCGCGCGTGAGCACGCGCAGCGGGCCGTCCAGCGGCCAGTGCCGCAGCTCGCTGGGCTGCTCCTGGCGCCACTCCAGCGTGCCGCGCGTGCCGCTCACGCGCAGGCGCAGGTCGTTTTCCTTGCCGGTGCTGATCTGCGATGCCAGCAGCACGCCGCGCGCACCGCCTTTGAAGCGCAGCAGCAGGCTGGCGTCGTCGTCCAGCGCGCGGCCCGGCACCAGCGCGCCCAGGTCGGCGCACAGCGATTCGATCTGCAGCCCGGTGACGGTGGCGACCAGGTTCTCGGCATGCGAGCCGATGTCGCCGATGGCGCCGGCCAGGCCGCTGCGGGCCGGGTCGGTGCGCCAGCCGGCCTGCTTGTTGCCCTCGCCTTCCAGCGCCGTGGCCAGCCAGCCCTGGGTGTACTCGACCACCACCTTGCGCACGGTGCCCAGCTCGCCCGCGCGCACCATGTCGCGCGCCTGCCGCACCATGGGGTAGCCGCTGTAGTTGTAGGTCACGCCGAAGACGGTGCCCTGCCGCGCCACGGCCTCCACCAGCGCCTGGGCCTGCTCGCTGCTGTGCACGAGCGGCTTGTCGCACACCACATGAAAGCCCGCCTGCACGAAGGCCTGCGCCACCGGGAAGTGCACATGGTTGGGCGTGACGATGACCACGAAGTCCACGCGCTCATGGGCCGGCCGCTGCAGCTCGTCGGCCAGCAGGGCCTGCCAGTCGGCGTGGTTGCGGCCTTCGGCCAGGCCCAGCGCACGACCCGAAGCCCGCGCCTTCTCGGGCGTGGACGAGAGCGCGCCGGCCACCAGCTGCGCCTGGCCATCCAGCGCCAGCGCATGGCGATGCACGGCACCGATGAAGGCGCCCTGCCCGCCGCCCACCATGGCATAGCGAAGCGGGCGGTGCGAGGGGTCGGCAGGTGCAGTCATCGGAACGTGGCGTGGGAAAGGGAAGGAATGGGCGCGCGCGGCGCCCGCCATCAGAACGGCGAGTTCGGGTGGTAGAAGTCCTTGGCGTTGTCCTTGGTGATCAGCACCGAGGGGATGATGGTGGTGGCGGGCAGCTTCTCGCCCTTGAGCCGCGCCTCGGCCGTGAGCTTGATCGCGTCGTAGATGAACTTGGGCGAGTAGCTCACGTCGGCGGTCAGGCGCGGGTCCTTGCCGTCCATGATGGACTTGACCATGCCCTTGGCGCCGGCGCCGCCGAAGACGATCTTGATGTCGGTGCGCTTGGCCTGTTCGATGGCGCGCAGCACGCCCACGGCCATGTCGTCGTCGGCCGCCCAGATGGCGTCGATCTCCTTGAAGCGCGTCAGGTAGTCCTGCGTGACCTTGAAGGCGTCGTCGCGGTTCCAGTTGGCGTACTTGGCATCCAGCAGCTTGATGTCGGGGTAGTTCTTGAGCACGCTGTTGAAGGCGTCCATGCGCTCGTTGTCCAGCGTCGTCGCGATGCCGCGCAGCGCCACCACGTTGCCCTTGCCATTGAGCTTCTTGGCGATGTATTCGGCCGGCACCTTGCCGAAGGCGGTGTTGTCGCCGGCCACGTAGGCGTCCTGCGCGCTGGTGTCGGTCAGGCCGCGGTCCACCACCGTCACGTAGGCGCCCTTGGCCTTCACCTGCGCCACCGGCTTGGTCAGCGCGGCCGATTCGAAGGGGAACACCACCAGCGCGTTGATCTTGGTGACGCTGGACAGGTCCTGCAGCTGGTTGGCCTGCTCGGGCGCGTTGGCGGCCGTCTTGATGGTGATCTTCAGGTCCTTGTGCTGCTTCTCCAGGTCCTTCTTGGCCTGGTTGGCCCAGTAGTTGATGCCGCCCATGAAGCTGTGGGTGGCGGCCGGGATGGACACGCCGAGGTTCACTTTTTCGGCGGCCAGCGCGGGCAGGCTGGCGAAGGTGGCGGCGGCAACGGCGCTCAGCGCCAGGCGACGGGTGATGGTGCTCATGCGGGATGTCTCCTTGGGGTTGGAACTGGAACGGGAACGGACGAAACAGTTGGAAGGCGCGACGCGGCCGAGCGCCGGGCCGCCCCAAGCCGGCCGCGCCTCCCCCTCGGGGGGTGGCGTTACACGACCGAAGGGAGTGAAAAGCTGGGGGGCCATGTTTCTAGCGCTTCCCGCGCTGCAGGAAGGCGACGATGATGATCACGAAGCCCTGCACCGCGGCGTTGAGGTACACGCTGATGATGCTGGTGAGGTTCAGGATGTTGCTGATGACCGAGAGCAGGATGGCTCCCACCACGGTGCCGGTGATGCTGCCCGCGCCGCCCTTGAGTGCGGTGCCGCCCACGATCACCGCGGCGATGGCCTCCAGCTCCCACAGCAGGCCGGTGGTGGGCGAGGCCGAACCCAGGCGCGGCACGTACAGCAGCGTGGCAATGCCCACGCACACGCCCAGCAGCGCATAGGTGAGGATCTTCACGCGGTCCACGTCCACGGCCGCGTAGCGCGCCACCTGCTCGTTGGAGCCGATGGCCTGCACGTAGCGCCCGTAGGCGGTGCGGTTGAGGATCACGCCGCCGATGACCGCCACCAGCGCGAAGATCCACACCGGCACCGGGATGCCCAGCAGGCTGCCGTAGTACACGGGTGCGTAGAGATCGGCGAACTCGTTGTCGAGCGTGAGCGCGCCGCCGTCGGCGAAGTAGGTCAGGTAGGCGCGGAAGATGCCCAGCGTGCCCAGCGTGACGATGAAAGGCTCGATGCGGCCCTTGGTGATGAGCAGCCCGTGCGCCAGGCCGAAGACCGCGCCCAGCACCACGGCCAGCGCCGCGCCCATCACCACCGCCATCAGCGGCGAGCCGCTGGCCGGGCCGGCCCAGTTGATGAACATGATCACGCTGCCGGCGATCAGCGCCGCCATCGAGCCCACCGACAGGTCGATGCCGCCGGAGATGATGACGAAGCACATGCCCACCGCGATGATGCCGATGAAGGCCGTGCGCGTGAGCACGTTCATCGCGTTCTCGGGCGTGGCGAAGTCGCTGTTGAGCAGCGCGCCCGCGATGCACAGCAGCACCAGGCCGATGATCGGGCCCAGGCCGTGCAGGCGCTCGGTCCAGCGCGGTGCGGTGTCGGCGCGGTGCGCGGCGCCTTCGGCGGCCGCGGAGGTGGGGGTCGGGTCAGGCTGGGACATGGTCTGGGGCGGCAGTGCCGGTGGCGTGCGCAATGAGTTGCTCCTCGCTCAGGTGCTCGGCGGGCAGCGTGGCGACCAGCCGGCCCGCGCGCATCACGGCCACGCGGTGCGCCAGGCCGATCAGTTCCATGAGTTCGGAGGAGATGACGATCACGGCCAGGCCTTCGCGCGCCAGCCGCTGGATGAGGAAGTAGATGTCGCGCTTGGCGCCCACGTCCACGCCGCGCGTGGGCTCGTCGAGCACCACCACCTTGGGCTGCGGGTGCAACACCTTGGCCAGCGCCAGCTTCTGCTGGTTGCCGCCCGACAGCGAGGCCGCGCGCACCTCCAGCGAGCCGGTGCGGATGCCGAAGTCCTTCACCGCCGCGTCCAGCGCCGCGCGTTCGCTGGCCGGCTGCAGCCAGGGTTGTGCGTGGCGCTGCAGCGCCATCAGCGTGAGGTTCTGGCGCAGGCCGAAGGCCACGTGCAGGCCCTTGCCCTTGCGGTCTTCGCTGAGGTAGGTCAGGCCGCGGTCGGCGGCCTGGCGCGGCGAGCGCAGCTGCACCTCCTGCCCCTGCAGCTGCACGTCGCCGCTCGCGGGGCGCAGGCCCAGCAGGCCTTCGAAAAGCTCGGTGCGGCCCGCGCCCACCAGGCCCGCGAAGCCCAGGATCTCGCCCGGCCGCACCTCGAAGTCCACCTGCTGCGCCCAGCCCGGCACGCTGAAGCCGCGCACGCGCAGCGCGGGGGCGCGGTCGGTGGCCACGGGGTCGCGCGGCGGGTACAGGTCGGCGATCTCGCGCCCCACCATCAGGTTGGCCATCTGGTGGCGCGTGAGCTTCTCAGTGGCCTCGCGCGTGACGAAGCGGCCATCGCGCATCACCACCACCTCGTCGGTCACGCGCTCCACCTCGTCGAGCTTGTGGGAGATGTAGACGATGGTCACGCCGTCGGCCCGAAGCTGGGCGATGAGCCGGAACAGCCGCTCGGTCTCGCCCGGCGTGAGCGTGGCCGTGGGCTCGTCCATGATCAGCAGGCGCGCGCGCCGGGCCAGTGCCTTGGCGATTTCCACCAACTGCTTTTCAGCCACGATGAGGCGGCGCACCTTGGTGGCCGGATCGACCTGCAGGCCCACCTGGGCCAGGGCCGCGGCAGCTTCGGCATGCATCGCGCGGTCGTCCAGGAAAAGACCTTTGCGCTTTTCGTGGCCCAGGAAGATGTTGTCGGCGATGCTCAGGTCTTCGGCGAGGTTGAATTCCTGGTGGATCAGCACGATGCCCAGCGCCTCGGCCTCGCGCGAGCCCTGGAACTGGCGGGCCTGGCCGTTGATGCGCAGCTCGCCGCCCGTAGGTGCCTCGTAGCCGGCCAGGATCTTCATCAGGGTGGACTTGCCCGCGCCGTTCTCGCCCAGCAGGCCGACCACGCGGCCCGGCGGCAGCGCAAAGCTCACGCCATGCAGCACCTGCACCGGGCCGAAGGACTTGCGGATGCCGTCGAACTCGACGCTCACCGTGGGCTTGGAGTCTGTGTGCATGGGCGAACTCATGTGGGTGCGACGCCGCGCGCCTTGAGCGTTTCGTGCATGGCCAGCACGCCGGCGCCGACCACGCCGGCCTCGGTGCCCAGCGGCGTGTACTGGATCTCCAGATGCCGCGTGGACAGGGCCAGCGAGCGCTGGTAGACGCTATGGCGCACGGCCGCCAGGAACAGCGGCCCGATCTGCGTGATGCCCCCGCCGATGAACACATGCGAGGGGTTGAAGAAGTTCACCACCGAAGCCAGCATCTGCCCGATCAGGTTGCCGGCGCGCTGGATGATGGCGTTGGCCGAAGCATCGCCCGCGCGGCTGGCATGGCCCACGTCGATGGCCTCGATGCGGCCCTGGTTGCGCAGCACGGCGGCCAGCGCGGGGGATTCGCCGCGCTCGGCCGCGGCCTGGGCCATGCGCACGATGGCCGGGCCGGCGGCCATGGCCTCCACGCAGCCCACGTTGCCGCAGTGGCAGCGCGGCCCCTGCTGGTCCACGCAGATGTGGCCCACGTCGCCGGCCGAGCCGGCGGCGCCGCGGTACACCTCGCCATGGCACACGATGCCGCAGCCGATGCCCGTGCCCACCTTGATCACGAGGAAGTTGGGAAGCTGGCGCTGCAGGCGCCACAGCTCACCCAGCGCCATGAGGTTGACGTCGTTGTCCACGAAGACCGGGGCCGCGTAGTCCTCGCGCAGGTAGTCGCGGATCGAGAAGCTGTCCCAGCCCGGCATCAGCGGCGGGTTCACGAGCTGGCCGGCGCCGAAGTTCACGGGCCCCGGCACGCCCATGCCAATGCCCAGTACGCGCCGCGGCGCGACGCCCTGCTTTTGCAGCAGCTCGCGCAGTCGCTGGCGCACGCGGGCCAGCACCACGCCAGGGCCGTCGCGCACGTCGATGGCTTCGCCATGGCGCGCGAGCACCGTGAGGTCGGGCTGCAGCACGGCCAGATCGAGGCTGGTGGCGCCGATGTCTGCCGCCAGCAGCACGCCCAGGTCGGCATGCAGGCGCAGATGCTCGGGGCGGCGACCGCCCGTGGAGGCGCGCGGGCCGGCTTCGGTCAGGAGCCCCTGCTCGAGCAGGCCCGCGATCAGCGCATTGGCCTTGCTACGCGAATAGCCCAGCCGTTCGGCCATGCCATGGCGCGAACCTCCGGCCGACCAGAAGGTGGTCGACAGCAGTTCCAGCTCGCCCGCGGAAAGGCCGTTCCAGGGTGCCACGCCGTCTTGTCTCCGTGCGTTCTTTGGGATGCCGCAGGCCCGAAGGCTGCGGCGGTGCACGGATGCTAGGCAGTCGACTTCAAGCAATCAAGGTTCAACTTTGAACATTTTTAGGTCGAAGTTGAATCGAAAGCCACAGAGCACTTTGCAGCCGCATTTGCCGGCTGGCCGGAAAAAAGAAAAGCCAGTCAGCGAACTGACTGGCTTCTGGCCCGAAGGCGGTGGAACGGTGAAGGCAGCGCGAGGGCCGCCCGCACGCTCACTTCTTCTGGCGGAACTTGCGCAGCGCGGCGATCTGGGCGGCCATCACGGCCAGCTCGGACTGGGCCATGGCGATGTCGATGTCGCTCTTGGCGTTCTTGAGCGCTTCCTCGGCGGCGGCCTTGGCCTTGTTCGCCTTCTCGTCGTCCAAGTCCTTGCCGCGGATCGCGGTGTCGGACAGCACGGTCACGGCGTCGGGTTGCACTTCCAGAATGCCGCCGGCCACGAACACGAACTCTTCGTTGCCTTCGGCCGTCTCGATGCGCACGGCACCCGGGCGGATGCGCGTGATCAGCGGCGTGTGGCGCGGATAGATGCCGAGCTCGCCGGCTTCACCGGGCAGCGCCACGAAGCGCGCCTGTCCCGAGAAGATCGACTCTTCTGCGCTGACGACATCGACTTGAATGGTGTTGGCCATATGCGTTTCCTTGGAATCAAAAAGTTCGGATGAGCAAGCAGACGGGAGGGCCCGCTAGGCGCCGCGCACAGCCGTACGTCAGTACGGCGAGCACGGCAACGACGCGGGCTGCCCGTATGCGCCGCTCAGGCGAGCTTTTTGCCCTTTTCGATGGCTTCGTCGATGGTCCCGACCATGTAGAAGGCCTGCTCCGGCAGGTGGTCGCACTCGCCGTTCACGATCATCTTGAAGCCGCGGATGGTTTCCGACAGCGGCACGTACTTGCCGGGCGAGCCCGTGAACACTTCGGCCACGTGGAAGGGCTGCGACAGGAAACGCTGGATCTTGCGGGCGCGGGCCACGGCCAGCTTGTCTTCCGGCGCCAGTTCGTCCATGCCCAGAATGGCGATGATGTCGCGCAGTTCCTTGTAGCGCTGCAGCGTGCCCTGCACGGCGCGGGCCACGTTGTAGTGCTCTTCACCAACCACGTTCGGGTCCAGCTGGCGCGAGGTCGAGTCCAGCGGGTCCACGGCGGGGTAGATGCCCAGCGAAGCGATGTCACGCGACAGCACCACGGTGGAGTCCAGGTGGGCGAAGGTGGTGGCAGGCGAGGGGTCGGTCAAGTCATCGGCAGGCACGTACACGGCCTGGATGGAGGTGATCGAGCCGACCTTGGTCGAGGTGATGCGCTCTTGCAGGCGGCCCATTTCCTCGGCCAGCGTGGGCTGGTAGCCCACCGCGGAAGGCATGCGGCCCAGCAGTGCGGACACTTCGGTACCGGCCAGCGTGTAGCGGTAGATGTTGTCCACGAAGAACAGCACGTCCTTGCCTTCGTCGCGGAAGGACTCGGCGATGGTCAGGCCGGTCAGGGCCACGCGCAGACGGTTGCCCGGGGGCTCGTTCATCTGGCCGTAGACCATGGCCACCTTGGACTCGGGCAGGTTCTCCAGGTTCACGACGCCGGAGTCGGCCATCTCGTGATAGAAGTCGTTGCCTTCGCGGGTGCGCTCGCCCACACCAGCGAACACCGACAGACCGCTGTGGGCCTTGGCGATGTTGTTGATGAGTTCCATCATGTTCACGGTCTTGCCCACGCCGGCACCACCGAACAGGCCCACCTTGCCGCCCTTGGCGAACGGGCACACCAGGTCGATCACCTTGATGCCGGTTTCCAGCAGCTCCTGCGAAGGCGACAGCTCGTCATAAGCCGGTGCCTTGCGGTGGATGGAGGCCGTCAGGGCCTGGTCCACGTCACCGCGTTCGTCGATGGGGCTGCCCAGCACGTCCATGATGCGGCCCAGCGTGGCCTTGCCCACGGGCACGGTGATAGGCGCGTCGGTGTTCGTGACCTTCAGGCCGCGACGCAGACCGTCGGACGAACCCAGGGCGATGGTGCGGACCACGCCGTCACCGAGCTGCTGCTGCACTTCCAGCGTCAGTGCGCCGCCTTCGAACTTGAGGGCGTCGTAGACCTTGGGCATCTGGTCACGCGGGAATTCCACGTCGACCACGGCGCCGATACATTGAACGATTGTTCCTTGAGCCTGAGCCATGTTCTGCTCCAGTAATTTGTCTTGAATGTTTGCCGGAAGCCCGGAATCAGTTGCCGGTGGCCGCAGCCGCGCCCGACACGATTTCCGACAGCTCCTTCGTGATGCCGGCCTGGCGGGTCTTGTTGTAGACCAGCTTGAGCTCGTTGATCACGTTGCCCGCGTTGTCCGTGGCAGCCTTCATGGCCACCATGCGCGCCGACTGCTCCGAAGCCATGTTCTCGGCCACGGCCTGGTAGACCAGCGACTCCACGTAGCGCACCAGCAGTTCGTCGATGACGGTCTGCGCGTCGGGCTCGTAGATGTAGTCCCAGCTGTGGCCGCTGGTCTTCTCGACCTGCAGCGCGTCAGCGCTCAGCGGCAGAAGCTGTTCGACCACCGACTCCTGGCGCATCGTGTTGATGAACTTGGTGTAGCTCAGGTAGACCGCATTGATCTTGCCTTCCGCATAGGCGTCCAGCAGCACCTTGACCGGCCCGATGAGCTTGTCCAGGTGCGGCGTGTCGCCCAGCTGCGTGGCGTGAGAGACCACCTTCGCGCCGATGCGCGTGAGGAAGCCCAGACCCTTGTTGCCGATGGCCACCGCTTCAGCCGACACGCCGGCCGACTGCAGCTCGCGCAGCTTGGCCGTGACGGCCCGCAGCACGTTGGTGTTCATGCCACCGCACAGGCCCTTGTCCGTCGTCACCACGATGAAGCCAGCGACCTTGGCGTCGTTGGTCTTCATGAAGGCGTGGGTGTACTCGGGATTGGCCTGGCTCAGGTGCGCGGCGATGGTGCGCACCTTGTCAGCGTAGGGACGGGCCGACCGCATGCGGTCCTGCGCCTTGCGCATCTTCGACGCGGCCACCATTTCCATGGCCTTGGTGATCTTCTTGGTGTTCTCCACCGATTTGATCTTGCCGCGGATTTCCTTGCCGGCTGCCATCGATGCTCCTTAAGCCTTGTACCGTTGGGCCGCCATCAGGCGAAGGACTTCTTGAACGCGGTGATCGCGGCCGTCAGTTCGGCCTCGGCATCCTTGTCCAGCGCCTTGGCCTGTTCGATCTTGTCCAGCAGCGCAGCGTGGCTGGTCTTGAGGAACTGATGCAGGCCGTGCTCGAAGGGCAGAACCTTCTTGACGTCCAGATCGTCCATGAAGCCCTTGTTCACGGCGAACAGCGAGGCACCCATCAGCGAGATGGGCAGCGGGCTGTACTGGGCCTGCTTGAGCAGTTCGGTCACGCGGGCGCCGCGGTCCAGCTGCTTCTTGGTCGATGCGTCCAGATCGGAAGCGAACTGCGCGAAGGCAGCCAGTTCACGGTACTGCGCGAGGTCGGTACGGATACCGCCCGACAGGCCCTTGATCACCTTGGTCTGCGCCGACGAACCCACGCGCGACACCGAGATACCGGCGTTGATGGCGGGGCGGATGCCAGCGTTGAACAGCGAGGTTTCCAGGAAGATCTGACCGTCGGTGATCGAGATCACGTTGGTCGGCACGAAGGCGGACACGTCACCGGCTTGCGTTTCGATGATCGGCAGTGCCGTCAGCGAACCGGTCTTGCCCTTGACTTCACCCTTGGTGAAGGCTTCGACGTAGTCGGCGTTCACGCGGGCTGCGCGCTCCAGCAGACGGCTGTGCAGATAGAACACGTCGCCGGGGTAGGCTTCGCGGCCCGGCGGGCGGCGCAGCAGCAGCGAGACCTGACGGTAGGCCACGGCCTGCTTGGACAGGTCGTCGTAAATGATCAGGGCGTCCTGGCCGCGGTCGCGGAAGTACTCGCCCATCGTGCAGCCCGAGTAGGCCGACACGTACTGCATGGCAGCGGATTCGGAAGCCGAGGCAGCCACGACGATGGTGTAGTCCATCGCGCCGGCCTGTTCCAGAGCACGCACCACGTTCTTGATCGACGAAGCCTTCTGGCCGATCGCGACGTAGACGCAGGTCATGTTCTGACCCTTCTGGTTGATGATCGTGTCGACGGCCACGGCAGTCTTGCCGGTCTGGCGGTCGCCGATGATCAGCTCGCGCTGGCCACGGCCCACGGGCACCATCGAGTCGATGGACTTCAGGCCCGTCTGCATGGGCTGGTCCACGGACTTGCGGGCGATCACGCCCGGCGCGACCTTCTCGATCACGTCCGTCAGCTTGGCGTTGACGGGACCCTTGCCGTCGATGGGCTGGCCCAGTGCGTTCACCACGCGGCCGATCAGCTCGGGGCCGACGGGCACTTCCAGAATGCGGCCCGTGCACTTGACGGTGTCGCCTTCGGAGATGTGCTCGTACTCGCCCAGAATCACGGCGCCGACGGAGTCGCGCTCGAGGTTCAGTGCCAGGCCGTAGGTGGGCTGGCCGCTGGCGGTGGCGGGGAACTCGAGCATTTCGCCCTGCATCACGTCGGACACGCCGTGGATGCGCACGATGCCGTCGGTCACCGAGATCACGGTGCCTTCATTGCGGATGTCGGCGCTGACGCCCAGGCCTTCGATGCGGCTCTTGATCAGCTCGGAAATTTCTGCGGGATTGAGTTGCATGACTCTTTCCTTCTTTCAATCAGTGTGACGGCCAGCGCGCGCATCGCCTCAGGCGATGAGTGCAGCCTTCATTTGTTCGAGTCGGGCCTTGACGGAGGTGTCGAGCACTTCGTCGCCGACCACGGCACGGATGCCGCCGATCAGCGCGGGGTCGATCTCCACACGCGCAGTGAGCTTGCGGCCGAAGCGGCGTTCCAGGGCCCCGGTGACTTCGCTCAGCGCGGCGTCATCGATCGGGAAGGCGCTCTGGATCACGGCATCAGCGGCACCGCTGCTGGCGTTGTGCAATGCGCGGTACTGGAGCGCGACTTCGGGCAGTGCCGCCAGGCGACCGTTCTCAACCACGGCCACCAGGAAGTTGCGACCCGCGTCGGGCAAGCCATTGGGCACCAGGCCGGCGATCAGGTCGAACACCTGCTGCGAACCAACCTTGGGATTGGACGCGAACTCCTGCAGGCGGGCATCGGCCGTGGCGGCAGCCAGCGGGTCGAGCCAGCCAAGCGTGGCATCGGCCGAGCTGGCCGTCGCCTGGTACAGGGCTTCTGCGTAGGGACGTGCGATGGTCGCGAGTTCGGCCATGGCAGTCCTCAGAGCTCGGTCTTCAGGCGCGAAAGCAGGTCGGCGTGCACGCCGGCGTTGACTTCCTTGCGCAGGATCTGCTCGGCGCCCTTGACGGCCAGCACGGCGACCTGCTCGCGCAGTGCCTCGCGGGCACGCACGGCCTGTTGCTCGGCCTCGTCACGCGCGGCAGCCACGATCTTGTTGGCTTCCTCGGTGGCGCGGGCCTTGGCCTCCTCGACGATCTGCTGGGCACGGCGCTCTGCATCGGCCAGGCGGTTGCTGGTCTCGTTGCGCGAGGCCTGCAGCTCCTGCTCGACACGCTGGTTGGCAGACGCGAGTTCGGCCTTCGCCTTCTCGGCGGCCGCCAGACCCGCAGCGACTTTTTGCGTGCGCTCATCCAGCGCCTTTGCGATGGGCGGCCACACGAACTTCATCGTGAACAGCACCAGCAGCAGGAAGACGATGGCCTGAACGAACAGCGTTGCGTTGATACTCACGTCAACACCTCTCTCTTAGGCGGGGCGTCAGACGCGAATTAGGCGGCGGGCAGCGCGGCGATGAAGGGGTTGGCGAAAGCGAACAGCAGAGCGATGGCCACGCCGATCAGGAAGGCCGCGTCGATCAGACCTGCCAAGATGAACATCTTGGTTTGCAGGTCGTTCATCAGCTCAGGCTGACGTGCCGACGATTCGAGGAACTTGCCACCCATCAGGGCAATACCGATGGAAGCACCGATCGCGCCGAGACCGACGATCAAACCACAAGCCAGAGCGACGAGACCGAGAACGTTTGCCATGATGACTCCTTAGGAAAAAATGATTGGCAAGAGGAAAAGGAAAACAAGAGAACCAGGGTGATCAGTGCGCTTCGTGCGCCTGACCCAGGTAGATCAGCGCCAGCATCATGAAGATGAAGGCCTGCAGCGTGATCACCAGGATGTGGAACACAGCCCAGATGAAGCCCGCAATGATGTGACCCAGCGGCAGCAGCACGCCGGACAGCGACAGGGCGGCCGCGCCACCCATCAGCGCGATCAGCATGAACACCAGTTCGCCCGCGTACATGTTGCCGAACAACCGCATGCCATGCGAGACGGTCTTGGCCACGTATTCGATGGTCTGCATCAGCAGGTTCACCACGCCCAGGATCAGCGCGAAGACGGGGTTCTTGCTGGTGCCAAAAGGAGCGGTGACCAGTTCGTGGGCCCAACCGCCGGCGCCCTTGATCTTGACGCTGTAGAACCAGCACAGCAGCAGCACCGAGGTGGACAGGCCCAGGGTGGTCGAAAGGTCGGCCGAAGGCACGACGCGCATGTAGGCGTGGTGCGGGTCATGGCCCATCGCGCCGTACACCTGCGCCCACAGTGCGGGCAGCAGGTCCACCGGCAGCATGTCCATGGCGTTGAGCAGGAAGATCCAGACGAACACGGTCAGCGCCAGCGGGGCGATGAACTTGCGGCTCTGGGCGTTGTGGATGTTGGCCTTGGCCTGGTTGTCGACCATCTCGACCAGCAGCTCCACCGCAGCCTGGAAGCGCCCCGGCACGCCCGAGGTGGCCTTGCGCGCGGCCAGCCACAGCACGAAGCAGCCCAGCACGCCCAGGATCACGGAATAGAGCACCGAGTCCAGGTTGATGACATTGAAGTCGATGATCGCCGTCTGCTTGACGGGGTTGAGTCCCCAGTCCACCTGCCAGTGCTGCAAGTGGTGGACGATGTACTCACTGGCGGTCGGTGCGTGTCCTTCGGCGGCCATTTATCAGCGTCTCTCTTCAACAGTCATTCGGTTCAACAAGCGAGGCCGCACCAAGAGCGCAACCCAGTACATCTTCAGCGCGACCACCACGCCAGCCACCAGGGCCAGCCAATGGAGATCGCCGATCAGCCACGGCGCCGCAGCCAGCAGGGCCACGGTCAGTGCGATCTTGATCAGCTCCCAGACAAAGAACCTCAGCATGACAGCAGACTGTGACAGCTGCTGCGAGTCTCGCCGCGTGGCTCTCAGGAAGAGCGCTGCAGGCAAGGTGACGGCCAAGGCGCCGTAGAAGGCCGAGCCCGCAGCCGCCGGCTGCCGGACCCAGAGCCAGGCCACCGACGCCACGACCAGCCCGGCGGCCACCTGGGCCGCGATCACCCACCAGGGCGACGGTTCGGGAAACTGTTCGCGCAGCCGTTGCGCCTCCTCGGCAGTCAACGGCTTGAAATCGGAAACCTCGGCCTCATCGTCGGTTGCAGGGGCGTTGTTGTTCATTGGAATGGCCGCCTCTGCATCCGCAGAAATTCTACAAAGCCGCTCATTATAAGTACAAACCCCGTGCGTTCCTGCACGGTGTGCAGCGGCGCATTGTCGCGTGCGCGTAATCGAGGGCGCAAGGCAGGCACGGACGCACCGCCGCACAATGCGCCAGATCGGATGCGGACCCGACGCGTGCGGCACGCCCCTGGCGCGGCACCCACGCTGGAAATGCCTGGCGTCATCCCCATCTGTGAAGTTGCCGCAGCGCGGCGCTGCGCAGCCGATCCGGCGGCGCAGGACTCCGAAGGAAAACGCACCATGTCCGCCTCTGCCCTGCCCCCGAACCCGTCTGCCGTCGATGGTCGCAAGGATTCGCTCATCGAGTACCCGAGCGCCTTCCCCATCAAGGTCATGGGCGCGAACGTGGACGGCTTCGTGCACGCGGTCACGCAGGTGGCCAAGGCGCACGACCCCTTCTTCGACGCCAGCACCATCGAGCTGCGCGACAGCAAGGCCGGCAACTACCTGGGCGTGACCATCACCGTCACGGCCACCAGCCGCGAGCAACTCGATGCGCTGTACCAGGCCCTGTCCACGCACCCGATGGTGAAGGTCGTTCTGTGAAGGTGGGCCTGTGAGCGCGGGCGGCCCCCTGCAGCCGCAATGGCTGGGGCGCGTGCCCTATGCGCCCACGTTCGAGGCAATGCGGGCCTTCTCGCAATCGCGCGATGCCGACAGCGCCGACGCGCTCTGGCTGTGCGAACACGAGCCCGTGTTCACGCAAGGCCTGGCCGGCCGGGCCGACCATGTGCTGATGCCCGGCGGCATCCCGGTGGTGCAGACCGACCGCGGCGGCCAGGTCACGTATCACGGCCCGGGCCAGGTGGTGGCCTATCCGCTGCTCGACCTGCGGCGCGCTGGCTACTACGTGAAGGAGTACGTCTATCGCATCGAGGAAGCCGTGCTGCGCACGCTGTCGCACTTCGGCGTGACGGGCCATCGCGTGAGCGGCGCGCCCGGCATCTACGTGCGGCTGGACGACCCCTTCTCGCATGCCGCGCTGGCCACGCCCGCGCCCGGCAGCGATCCGTTTCGCGGGCTGGGCAAGATCGCCGCGCTGGGCATCAAGGTCAGCCGCCACTGCACGTACCACGGCGTCTCGCTGAATGTGGCGATGGATCTGGAACCCTTCTCGCGCATCAACCCTTGTGGCTACGCGGGACTGCAGACCGTGGACCTTTCTACAATCGGCGCCCCTGTCACATGGGACGAAGCCGCGCAGGTGCTGGGCAGCAAGCTCGGCGCCTACCTCGCGCCCTGAGTCCTCACAAGGCCCTGTCATGAGCACCCCCGAAGTCGTCCGCGAAGCGCAGTCCGCCGCCAACTACAACCCGCTGGCCAAGCAGAAGGCCGCGGCCAAGCTCTCGCGCATCCCCGTCAAGGTGGAGCAGGCCGAGGTGCTCAAGAAGCCCGAATGGATCCGCGTCAAGGCCGGCAGCCCCACCACGCGCTTCTACGAGATCAAGCAGATCCTGCGGGAGAGCAACCTGCACACGGTGTGCGAGGAAGCCTCCTGCCCCAACATCGGCGAATGCTTCGGCAAGGGCACGGCCACCTTCATGATCATGGGTGACAAGTGCACCCGCCGCTGCCCCTTCTGCGACGTGGGGCACGGCCGGCCCGATCCGCTGGACAAGGACGAGCCGCTGAACCTCGCGCGCACCATCGCCAAGCTGCGCCTGAAGTACGTGGTGATCACCAGCGTGGACCGCGACGACCTGCGCGATGGCGGCAGCGGCCACTTCGTGGAGTGCATCCGCCAGACGCGCGAGCTTTCGCCCAGCACGCAGATCGAGATCCTGGTGCCCGACTTCCGCGGCCGCGACGACCGCGCGCTGGAAATCCTCAAGGCCGCGCCGCCCGACGTGATGAACCACAACCTCGAGACCATCCCGCGCCTGTACAAGGAAGCGCGGCCGGGCTCGGACTATCAGTTCAGCCTGAACCTGCTCAAGAAGTTCAAGGCGCTGCACCCGAGCGTGCCCACCAAGAGCGGCATCATGGTCGGCCTGGGCGAGACGGACGAAGAGATCCTGCAGGTGATGCGCGACATGCGCGCGCACGACATCGACATGCTGACCATCGGCCAGTACCTCGCGCCCAGCAACAGCCACCTGCCGGTGCGCCGCTACGTGCATCCCGACACCTTCAAGATGTTCGAGGAAGAGGCCTACAAGATGGGCTTCAGCCATGCCGCCGTGGGCGCGATGGTGCGCTCGAGCTACCACGCCGACCGGCAGGCGCACGCCGCGGGCGTCTGAGCCCTGGCGGCGCTTGCACGCGCCGCAAAGCCCGCCCCGGCGCCCGTCTTTGTGCGCGCCGCACAGGCCGTCTGCGCAAACCAAATGAGAATCGAGTGCATCTGAAAGCTGCATTCGATCCATGAGCGTCGCGGCCCTCGCCTCC
The DNA here is from genome assembly GCF_028023875.1 of Xenophilus arseniciresistens. Lineage (GTDB taxonomy): Bacteria > Pseudomonadota > Gammaproteobacteria > Burkholderiales > Burkholderiaceae_C > Xenophilus > Xenophilus arseniciresistens. Next base: position 46,903 of record NZ_JAQIPB010000012.1, on the reverse strand, counting down.
CCAACTCCTCTTCCCGACCAGCCTCCCGTGCCGGCGCCGGCGCGCCTGCGCGTGCTGGTGGTCGATGACCATGCGGACATCCGCGAGCCGCTGGCCCACTGGCTGCAGCGCCAGGACTTCGACGTGGCCACCGCCGCAGACGCGCGCCAGATGCGCCACCTGCTGCGCCACCAGCCCTTCGACGTGATCGTGCTGGACATCATGCTGCCCGACGAGGACGGCCTGAGCCTGTGCCGCGAGGTCGCGGCCACACTGGGCACGCCGGTGATCCTGCTCACCGCGCGCGCCACCCCGCCCGAGCGCGTGACGGGCCTGGAGGCCGGCGCCGACGACTACGTGGTCAAGCCCTTCGACCCGGCCGAGCTGGCCGCGCGCATCCGCACGGTGCGCCGGCGCGAGGCACGCGCGCCGCGCAACGCCGGTGCGCCGGCCCCGGGCTCGCGCGTGAGCTTCGACGGCTGGCTTTTCGACATGCAGCGGCGCGAGCTGCGCGACCCGCAGGGCAAGCTGGTGCTGCTCAGCGACATGGAGCACCAGTTGCTCTGCGCACTGGTGGCGCACCCGCACCAGGTGCTCACGCGCGACCGCCTGCTCGATCTGATGCACGGCGACGACGCGGGCGTTTTCGACCGCGCCGTGGACACCCAGATCAGCCGCCTGCGCCGCAAGCTCGAGCTCGACCCGCGCCGGCCGCGCCTGATCAAGACCGCGCGCAGCAACGGCTACCTCTTCGTGGCGCAGGTGCAGGCCCTGGCCTCATGACGCGCCGCCTCTGGCCCCGCACCATGGCGGGCCAGTTCACCGCCCTGCTGCTGGCCGGCCTGCTGGTCACGCAACTGGCGGCCATCCTGCTGCTGCGACTGAACGCGCAGATGCTCAACCCGGTCTCGCGCGACCAGGTGCTGGACCGGCTGGTGATCGCCTGGCGCCTGCTGCAGCAGGCACCCACCGGCGACACGGCCGAGCTGCTCGAAGCCGTGAGTTCGCCGGGCGCGCGCTTCTGGATCGGCGAGGCGCCGGGCGGCGACCGGCGCTTCACCCTCGAAGAAAAGCGCGTGCTCGAAGGCCTGCGCCAGCGCATGGGCCGGCCCGATGCAACGGGCCTGTGGACCGACCTGGGCCAGGAAGAGGACGGCCCGTGGCTGTGCGAGCGCGACCCCGAGGAAGGCTGGTGCATGGTCAGCCTGAACACCGCCATCGAACTCAAGGACGGCCGCTGGCTGCACAGCGAACAGCATCCGCTGGGCGCCTACCAGTGGTGGCGCCTGCTGCGCTTTGCGCTGCCTGCCAGCGTGTTTCCGGTGCTGCTGATCGCGCTGTTCCTGACCTGGAAGGCGCTGCGCCCGATCAAGGCCCTGGCCCGCGCGGCCGAGCGCGTGAGCCGCGGCGAGCGCGTGCCGCCGCTGCCGCCGGCCGGCCCGCTGGAGCTGCGCGAAGTCTCGGCCGCCTTCAACCTCATGCAGGACAAGCTGCGCCGCTTCGTCGATGACCGCACGCAGATGCTGGCGGCCATCAGCCATGACTTCCGCACGCCCATCACCTCGCTGCGCCTGCGCGCCGAGATGGTGGACGACGCGGTGCAGCGCACGGCCATGATCCGCACGCTGGACGACATGCGCGTGATGGTGGAGCAGACGCTGAGCTTCGCGCAGGACGAAGGCGCGCAGGAAGCCACGCAGGACCTGGACCTGCAGACGCTGCTGCTGGAACTGCAGGCCACGCGCCAGACGCTGGGCCAGACCGTGACCCTGGCCGAACCGCCGGCCGCGCCGCACTACCGCGGCCAGCCGGTGAGCCTCAAGCGCGCGCTGCGCAACCTGGTGGACAACGCCGTGCGCCACGGCGGCAGCGCGCACATCACGCTCACGCGCGCCACGCCCACGGGCTGGCGCATCGACATCGACGACCAGGGCCCTGGCCTGCCCGAGGCCATGCTGGAGCGCGTGTTCGTGCCCTTCGTTCAGCTGGGGCCGGCGCGCAACCGCGAAAAGGGCGGCGGCGTGGGGCTGGGGCTGGCCATCGCGCGCTCCTGCGCACGCGCGCACGGCGGCGATGTGACGCTGAGCAACCGGCCCGAAGGCGGCCTGCGCGCGACCATCAGCCTGCCTTGAAAGCTAAGGCGGCGTCAGCACCGCCGTGCCCAGCGAAGCCACCGCCTGCACCGGCCCACCCGCGGGCACGGGCCAGCGCGGCAGCACGGCATTCAGGCGCGCCACCGCTTCTTCGGCCTGCGCACTTGCGGCCTGCGTGAAGTGCAGCCAGCCGGCCCAGGCCAGCATCTGCAGCAGTTGGCTGATGAAGCCCGGCTGGCCCGCATAGGCCGGCAGGCGCGCCAGCTCGGCATAGCTGCGCGGGCCCGGCTGCAACGCCGTCAGCAGCGGCGCGACGAGCGCCAGGGGCAGGCGCACCGGGCCGATCTGGGTGTCGAAGCTCAACTCGCCTTGCGCCGCGGTGGCGCCCGGCAACTGGGCTGCGGGCAGCAAGGCCACACGCTGCGCGAGCAATGCGTCGCGGTGCGCATCGGACGACAGCACGTTGCCCAGCTGCGGGCGCGCCCGCTGGTAGATGTCGCGCCGCTGCCGCTGGTTGCGCGCCACGTCCTTGAAGGTCTCGATGGCCGCAGCCGAGGCGCCGCTGCGCGCCAGCTCGGCCAGCAGCGGCTGCGTGCTGGCGGGCAGGGACACGGCGTCGATGTTCTCCAGCGGCGTCGCGCTGCCGGCCCATTCACAGCCTGCAGCTTCGAGGCCGGTCATCACATCGCCCACATGCAGCGCCTCCCAGTGGGCATTGAGCAGCTCGTGCGCCACGTAGCCGATCTCATCCTCGCCCAGGCGCTGGAGCTCGCGCACGGCCGAGGGGTGTTCGCTGAAGTAGCCGGCGCCGGCCGCCGCCAGCCGCTGCATCAGCGACAGCGCCTGCTGCGCACGCTCGGTGCTGCTGCCCGCCTGGTGCTGCGTGGCCAGGTGCATCAGCCGCTGCGCGGCCGAAAAGCCGGTCGCGCCCGGCTGGCTCATGTACGCGAGGTACAGCAGCCCGCCGGGCGCCAGGCGCTGCGCCACCAGTTGCCGGATGGCCTGGCGGTTGGCCTCGCTGACCCACGAATAGACGCCATGCGTGACGATGAAATCGCACGCCGGCAGCACGCTGCTTTGGGCGGCCATCGCCTGCGCAAAGCTCAGCGCATGGAAGCGCAGGTTGCGCACGCGTGCCGCATCGGCCAGGGCCTGCGCCTGCGCGATGGCCTCGGCGTTGAAATCGATGCCGATGAACTGCGCGTGCGGGTGGGCCGCGGCCGCCACCACGGCCGTGAGGCCGCTGCCGCAGCCCAGCTCCAGCCAGGTGAAGGGCTGGCGAAGATCCGGCGTGCCGCGCCCCAGCGCCGAGAGCGTGCTGACCAGCCAGACCGGCAGCATCTCGCGATGGAAATGGCTGGGGTAGACCCGGTCCACCACATAGCCCTCGCGCAGGTGGGCGTTCATCGGTTCTTAGAAGCGGCCGGTCAGCTGCACGAAGAAGGCGCGGCCCGGCTCGTTGTACGTGGAGGCGCCGAAGTTGTTGGTGGTGCTCAGGCGGTACAGGCGCTTGTCGAACAGGTTGTTGATGCCCGCGCGCAGATGGAAGTGCTTGTTGACGTCATAGCCCGTGCTGATGCCCCACACACTGTAGGTGGGCAGCGGCCGCAGGTCGTCGCCGGTGCGCTCGGTGTTGTTGGCCGTGTTGTAGCTCATGGGCTTCTGGCGGCCATAGAAGGTGGCCGTCAGCTGCGAAGACCACTTCGGGTTGATCTGCCAGTCCAGCGTGCTGTTGATGGTGAAGCGCGGAATGACCGACAGCGGCTGGCCGGTTTCCTTGTTCTTGTTCTCCACCATGTAGGTGAAGTTGTTGATCAGCTTCAGCGTGTCGCCGTTCTGTCCCAGGATCGGCATGTTGAAGTGGCCTTCCAGGCCCTGCACCACAGCCTTGGCGGCGTTGAACCACTGGAAGGGCCGGCCGCCCGTGCGCGGGTCGACCGCAGGCACGTTCTGGCCGCCGAAGTCGGCGTAGATCTTGTTCTTGTAGTCGTTGTGGAAGTAGGTCAGGCCGGCGGCCCATCCGCGGTCGTCCCAGCCGATGCCGATTTCCTTGTTCACGCTGGTTTCGGGTTCGAGGTCCGGGTTGCCGTAGATGTAACAGGGGCCGGACACGCGCGAACCGGTCACGTAGGGGCAGCCGTTGCCCATGGTGGTGTAGCGGTAGTTGGGGTTGAGCTGGTAGACGTTGGGCGCCTTGAAGGCCCGCGCCACGCCGCCCTTGAGGGTGACGGTGGGCGACAGGCTGTAGGCCGCGTTCAGGCTCGGGCTCCAGTTGTTGCCGAAGTCGCTGTTGTGGTCCAGCCGCAGGCCGGGCGTCAGCACCAGGCCCGGCAGCGCCTCGAAGTTGTCTTCGATGAACACGGCCGTGGTCTTGGACTCCATCAGGCTGCTGGCGCTGGACACATCGGAGCCGGTAACGGCCGCCGTGGAGTAGGGGTCGTCCAGCTTCTGGCGGCGGTGCTCGAAGCCCACCGTGAACATGTGGCGCTGGCTGCCCAGTTGCAGCGGCGTGTTGTATTCGCCGGCCAGGCGCCAGTTCTCCAGCTTGTTCTGCGAGTAGTCGGGCTGGCCCGTGCGCGGGTTGATCGTGAGCGCGCCTTCGCTGCTGCCGGCCAGGCCTTCTTCGGCGCGGCGGTTGTCGGTGCGGTCGTAAGAGATCGACACGTTCGAGCTGCGGCCTTCGCCGTAGTTGCCGCGGTGCGTCAGCGCCACGTTGCGGCGCCACAGGGTGTTGGTTTCGGCGCCCTGTGCAGCCAGCGTGTTCATGGCGCCGGTGGCCGTGTCGGACAGCAGGCGCTCGCCCGCGTAGATGTTGCCCTGGCGGCTGAAGCCCGATTCGAACTCCACCACATGGCCGGGCATCAGGTCCCAGCGCAGCAGGCCGTTGATGTCGCGGTTCTTCACGCCTTCGCGGCCGGCCGGCGGCAGCGTGTTGCTGCTCAACGCGTTGCCCGCCGCGCGGAAGGCATCGCCGTTGAGCTGCGGATCGTCGGCCGTGGTCTTGTTGATGTTGCCGTACAGGCGGAAGGAGAACTTCTCGGACAGCGGGCCGGCCAGGTTGAAGCCCAGGCGGCGGGTGTCCGATTCCAGGCTGTCTTCGGGCTGCAGCGCATACAGCGTGACCGAGCCCGAGAGCTTGTCGGTGGGCTTCTTGGTGATGATGTTCACCACCCCGCCCGAGGCGCCCGAGCCATAGCGCGCCGCGGCCGGGCCGCGCAGCACTTCGATGCGCTCCACTGCTTCGGGCGGCACCCAGTTGCTGTCGCCGCGCGTGTTGCGCTCGCCGTTGCGACCCATGCGCACCGAATCGCGCGAGCTCACGGGCTTGCCGTCGATCAGGATCAGCGTGTTCTCGGGGCCCATGCCGCGCAGGTCGATCTGGCGCTGGTTGCCGAAGGCGCCCGAGGCGCTGTTGCCCGTCAGGTTCACGCCGGGCATGGTGCGGATGATTTCCGACAGGTCGTTGGCCGGCGGTCGCTTTTCCAGGTCCTGGCTGGTGATGGTGGACACGCCGGGCGCCTGCTTGAGCTCTTCCTCGGCCGTGCCCAGCACGCGGATCTCGGGCAGCGCGGCGCTGCCCTGCACGGTGCTGGCGGCCTGCTGGGCGTACAGCGGCAGCGCGAGCAGCGCCACGCCCACGGCTGCGGCGGATCGCTTCACGGGGAAGGGGGAATGGAACGACGACATCAAGGCTTCTCCTCGGAACAAAGGCATTCGATTTCTGCAGGCAAGGCTCGCCCCTGCCGGACCTGCGTCCAGCAAAAAAAGCGGCGAGAAAAAAGGAAACCGCGCGCACCGGCCCCTCTCGCAAACCGGTGGGCGCGCAGGGCAGCCGGCCCCCAGGCAGGGCGGCTCGGGCCGCGACGGGCATCGGCTTGCAGCACGCCGGCGCCTCGGATCGCAGCCAGGGGATGCCCTCCACGAATGCTCGCGAAGGCCCTCCTTGATGAGAATGATATGCAGTTGCTAAATCTTGCTTTTTGTCGCTCTGTGTCGCCGCATGTATGAATCGTGAAGATGCACGAAGAAATGTTGTGCGCTGGGCACAGCGCGCTTGCCAGCCGGCGTGGGTGCGGTGTTGGGCCCGGCTTCGTGGCGGCAGCGTGGTCGCGCACGGGACGGCGCGGCCCCCCCCGGCCGCGCACTTCGCGCTAGGGTGCGGGCCTCGCCACTTCCTCGCCCGCCCCGCGCCGCACCGCCATGAGCACCCAACCCGCCGACACGCCCGCGCCCGACTTTGGCCTGATCACCGACTGCATCCGGCAGCACGCCCAGGCTGCGCCGCAGCGCCTGGCCCTGCGCGATCCGCAGGCCCAGCTGGACTACGCGGCGCTGGACGCGCGCATGGACCGCGTCGCCGCCGCACTGCAGCAGGCCGGCGTGGCGCCGGGTTCAGCCATCGCCCTCTGCGCGCTGGCGTCGGTGGACTATGCGGCCGTGTTCCTGGGCGCGCTGCGCGCCGGCGTGGCCGTGGCGCCGCTGGCGCCGGGCAGCACCGCCCAGAGCCTGCAGCGCATGGTGGCCAACGCGCAGGCCACGCTGCTGTTCGTCGACCCCACGGGCCTGGAGGCGCTGGGCGGGCAGGCGCCCGAGGGCGTGACGCTGGTCGGCATCGGCCCCGCGCCGCTGCCTGAAAGCCCGGGCCTGCAGGCCCTGCAGCCCTGGCTGGACGCCGCCCCCGCGCCCATGCAGCCGGTGCAGGTCGGGCCCGAAGCGCCCTTCAACATCATCTATTCCTCGGGCACCACGGGCGAGCCCAAGGGCATCGTGCAGAGCCACCGCATGCGCTGGGCCCATGTGCAGCGCGGCCAGAGCTACGGCTACGGGCCCGAGACGGTCACGCTGCTGTCCACGCCGCTGTACTCCAACACCACGCTGGTGGTGTTCTTCCCCACCCTGGCCTTTGGCGGCTGCGTGCTGCTGCAACCCAAGTTCGACGCCGGCACCTGGCTGCGCACGGCCGAGGCCCACCGCGTGACGCACACCATGCTCGTGCCCGTGCAGTACCAGCGGCTGCTGGCGCACCCGGACTTCGACCGCACCGACCTGCGCAGCTTCCAGATGAAGTTCTGCACCAGCGCGCCCTTTTCGGCCGCGCTCAAGGCCGATGCGCTGGCGCGCTGGCCCGGCGGGCTGGTGGAGTTCTACGGCATGACCGAAGGCGGCGGCACCTGCCTGCTGGAAGCGCACCTGCACCCCGACAAGCTGCACACCGTGGGCCGGCCCGCGCCGGGCAGCGACATCCGCCTGATCGACGAGGCCGGCCAGCAGCTGCCGCCCGGCAGCGTGGGCCAGGCCGGCGAGGTGGTGGGCCGCTCCGAAGGCATGATGACCGGCTACCACCGCCAGCCCGAGAAGACGCGCGAGGCCGAATGGTTCTCGCCCGAAGGGCTGCGCTTCATCCGCACGGGCGACGTGGGCCGCTTCGATGCCGAGGGCTTCCTGACGCTGGCCGACCGCAAGAAGGACCTGGTCATCAGCGGCGGTTTCAACATCTATCCCAGCGACCTGGAAGCCGTGCTGCGCGAGCACCCGGGGGTGGCCGACGCAGCCGTGGTGGGCGTGCCCTCTGCCCAATGGGGCGAAACGCCCGTGGCCTTCGTGGTGCGGCGCGACGGTGCGGAGAACATCGACAGCGCTGCACTGCTGAGCTGGGCCAACGCGCGCCTGGGCAAGACGCAGCGCCTGAGCGCACTGCAGTGGATCGACGAGCTGCCACGCAGCGCCATCGGCAAGGTGCTCAAGCGCGAGCTGCGCGACGCCTGGGTCGGCACCACCGCTTGACCAGGCGCGGCGCACAATGCCGGCAGCACCTTCGCCTGCCCATGCGCTCACCGCCTTCGCAGCCCGCCCTGCACCTTCGCAGCTACCGCGGCCATTCGGCGCCGCACGACCACGACTTCGCCCAGCTCGTGCTGCCGGTCTCGGGCGCGCTGGATCTGGACTTCGGTGACCGCGCCGCCGCGTTGGATGCCGCGCGCGGCGCCTTCGTGCCCACGCGCCAGCCGCATGCCACGCGCACCCAGGGCCCCAACCGCTCACTGATCCTGGACCTGCCCGAAGACGACAGCGCGCTGGCGCCGCTGCTGGCGCAACTGGCGCAGCGCCCCTTCCTGGCCCTTTCGGCGCCCGCCACGCGGCTGCTGGACTTCATGGCGCTGCGGGTCGAACAGGGCCAGGCCTCTGCGCCTGTGGTGCAGCTGTGGGTGCCGCTGCTGCTGGACACGCTGCTGCTGCAGCCGCCGCGTCCGGCCTCGCGCCTGGCCGCGCTGCGCGCGCGCGTGCAGGCCGACCCCGGCGCGCCCTGGACGGTGGAGCGCATGGCCCGGCTTGCGGCGCTGAGCCCGAGCCGGCTGCACGCGCTGTTCCAGGCCGAGCTGCACAGCACGCCGCGCGCGTGGCTGCAGGCCCAGCGCCTGGCGCGGGCGCGCGAGCTGCTGGCCCACACCCGTCTGCCCATCGCCGAGATCGCCAGCCGCTGCGGCTTTGCCGACCAGAGCGCGCTGACCCACGCCATGCGCCGCGCCCACGACACCACGCCGGCCGCCTGGCGCCGGCACAATGCGGGCCCGGCCCCCGCCTGAGCGCCTTTTTTTGCGCGCCGCCGTGCGCAGGCGAGCCTGCGTCAAGCAAATTGCAGCAGCGCACAAGACGGCCGCCCGCGCATCGGCGCATCCTCCGTCGCGGTCCGCCTGTTCTTGCCGCCCCCGCATGTCTTCTTCGCCTCCTCCTGCTTCCTCGATCCGCCGCGGCATCGCCTGCGGCGCCGCCGCCGGCGCCTTCTGGGGGCTGGTCTTCCTCACGCCCGAGCTGGTGCGCGACTTCACGCCCGGGCAACTGGCCGCGGGCCGCTACCTGGCCTACGGCCTGTTCGCGGCGCTGCTGATCGCGCCGCGCCTGCGCAGCCTGCTGCCGCGCCTGGGCTGGCGCGAATGGTGGGCGCTGAGCTGGCTCAGCCTGCTGGGCAACACGCTGTACTACGTGCTGCTGGCCCAGGCCGTGCAGCTGGGGGGCATGGCCATGACTGCGCTGGTGATCGGCTTCCTGCCGGTGGCCGTCACGCTGGTCAGCCGCGGCGGCGCGGGCGCCGTGCCGCTGCGCAGGCTGGCGCTGTCGCTGGCGCTGGGCGTGGCAGGCATCGGCTGCGTGGGCTATGAGTCACTGGCCGCGGTATCGCTGGGTGGCGACGCGGCAGGGCTGGCGCGCCCGGGCGCGCTGCTGGGCTTCGGCTGCGCGGTGGGCGCGCTGATTTCCTGGTCCATCTACGCGGTGGCCAACAGCCGCTGGCTCGCGCGCCGGGCCGACCTGTCGGCCCACGACTGGAGCCTGCTCACGGGCCTGGCCACCGGCGCGCAGGCGCTGCTGCTGGCCATCCCGGCCTTCGTGCTGACAGCGGCCGATGCGGGCGGCGCGCCCGCGCACAGCAGCGAAGCCTGGTGGCGCTTCATCGCCGTGGTGACCAGCGTGGCCATCCTGGCCTCGATCGTGGGCAATGCCTTCTGGAACCGCGCCAGCCGCCTGCTGCCCTCGACCATGATCGGGCAGATGATCCTGTTCGAGACCCTGTTCGCCCTGCTCTACGGCTTTGCCTGGGAGCAGCGCGGCCCCAGCTGGCTGGAGGCCGCGGCCATGGTGCTGGTCACGGCCAGCGTGCTGGGCAGCGTGCGCGCACACCGGGTCCACGCACCCGCGCCGGCCGCACACGCGGCCTGAAGGCGCGGCGCCTCAGCCGCGCGGCACGCGGTAGCGCAGCTCGACAAAACCGGTGCCCACCTGCCGCACTGATTGCAGCTGCAGCGCGGGCTGCGTGAGCCGGCGCGGAAACAGCGGCTTGCCGCGGCCCAGCGTGACCGAACCCACCTGCACGATCAGCTCGTCGAGCAGGCCCGCGTCGTGGAACTGCCCGGCCAGGTCGCCGCCGCCCACGATCCAGAGGTTCCTGTTCTCGCCCGCGGCCTCGCGCATGGCCGCATGCACGGGGCGCACATCGCCCTGCACGAAGTGCAGCCGCGCGCCCGGCACGGCCGGCAGCTGGCGGGTGGAGAACACCCAGGTGGGCTGCGTGTAGGGCCAGGCGGCGCCCGTCTCGGCCGTCACCGTCTGCGCATGGCGCAGCATCCATTCATAGGTCGAGGCCCCCATGGCCAGCGCACCCACCTCGGCGATGAAGGCCGGGTAGCTGGTGCTGTTGACGTCGCCCAGCGGGAACAGCCAGTCGAGGGAGTCGTCCTCGGTCGCGATGAAGCCATCCAGGCTGGTGGCCGTGAAGTACTGTGTGCTCATCCGGGCTCCAGAAAACACGCGGCGCCGCGCCGCGCTGCCGGCACTCGGTCCGGCGTGGCCACACGCTTGCGCAAGCCAGAAACTTCTCGGGACTTGCGATTATTTGCATTGTCCTAGCGTTTCCTCTTACTTGTTTCCCAATCGTTGCTCCTAGAGTCCGCCCTCTCATTGCGGCCTGCACGCCCCTGAAATGCGTGCCGCAGGTCCGCCGTTTTTTTGAGGGAGAGCATTCATGTTCATGCGCGAAATGGCCCGCAAGGCGCTTGTCGGGGCGGCGCTGGCGGCTTCGTCGATGGGCGCCTTCCCGCAGCCGGCGCCCCAGTCGCTGCCCACGATCCGGATCGGCGTCATCGGCCCCTTCAGCGGCCCTTCCGCCGACTTCGGCACGCCGATGCTCAACGGCGTCAAGCTGGCGATCAACGAGATCAACTCCTTCGGTGGCTATCTCGGGCGTCCGCTGGAGCTGGTCATCAAGGACGACAAGGCCGACCCCGAGGTGGGCCTGAAGATGTCGCAGGAACTGATCGACGCCAAGGTGCATGCGGCCATCGGCTTTTGCAACACGGGCGTGGCGATGAAGTCCATCGACGTGTTCCAGCGCCACACGACGCCGCTGATCGTCCCCTGCTCCACGGGCACCCCGGTCACCGCCAAGTACCCGCCCGCTGAAAGCTACATCTTCCGCAACTCCCCCCGGGACGCCATCCAGGCGCCCTTCATGGTCGACGAAATCATCTCCAGGGGCTGGACCAAGGTGGCCATCCTGGCCGACCGCACGGGCTACGGCGAGGCCGGCCTGCAGGACGTGCAGAAGGCGCTCGCGAAGAAGAACATCCAGCCCGTGCACGTGGGCCGCTTCGACCTGGGCGTGAAGGACCTGACGGCCGAGCTGCAGGAGAGCCGCCGCAAGGGGGCGCAGGTGATCTTCAGCTACACCGTCGGGCCGGAGAACGCGGTGATCGCCAATGGCCGCCAGGCCATGAACTGGAAGGTGCCGCAGGTCGGCGCCTGGCCGCTGTCCTTCCCCTTCTTCATCAACGGCGCCAAGGATGCGGCCGAAGGCGCCCTGATGGCGCAGAGCTTCATCGCGGAGCCCAGCAACGAAAGGCGCGCGGCCTTCCTCACCAGCTACGCCCGGACTTTCAACGTGCCGCGCATTCCCGTGCCGATGGCCGCGGCCCAGGCCTATGACGCCACCTACCTGCTGGCCCATGCCATCCTGAGCCTGCCGGTCGAGAAAGTCAGCGGCCCGCAGATCAAGCTGGCCCTGGAGCAGTCCAAGCGCCCCTACTACGGCGTGGTCACCACCTACGACAACGCGTTCAGCGCCAGCGACAAGGACGCCCTGACCGCGAACATGCTGGTGGTGGGCGTGATCTGGAACGGCGCAGTGACCTTCGCCTACCCAGAGGACGCCAAGCGCAACATCATCGTCCAGCGCAAGAAGGCGGCGCCCGCCAATTGAAGTGAAACGCCCCCAGGCTGCTTCGCGGCGCCCCCCTCTCACCTCCGGGAGGGGGGCGCACCCGGTGGCCGGGCAAAGCCCGTTCCACGGGTGCCCTGAGGGCTTCGCTGCGCTCGCCGGCTGGCCTCCGCCTGCTTGAGGAACCCGATGATCGGTTCCTCGCTGAACTTGCTCTTCCTCATGTCCGCCATTCTTTTGGTTGACGGACTCCTGCTACTTCACGGCGGTTGAGCGTTGGCCAACAAGCTGGCGCGCATCTGCTACGCGACGTTTCGGGACAAGACGCCGTTCGGTGAATCCGAGCGACTGCACAAGAAGATCAGCCGGGAGAGCCTTGTGATGCCGGCCTGAGTGGCAGGCACCCATCGAACACCTGGCACAAGAAATATTTTCTTCCACCCACGCCGCTTGCGACGAGATTGATTGACCCACATGGCCAACCGGGCACTCCCCAGACCGTCTGACGCCGATAACTCTTCCGGCAGCTTGCCTGCCGCTTGTAACGATTGGCGCGACGCTCCCGCAGATTCCATGCTGGCACGGATCACCACAGAGTCCACAACAGATGCCGGATATACGACTGCAGGCGTTTCCCCAACCGCCAAAACATCAATCAGTTTCTTGCCGTTGTGGGGGAGTCCATATAGGAAGGGTTAGGCGTCATTCGTATAGAAGCTCAGCGCTGAATCAGCTTTCGGCTATGTGCTGCTTGCCCTTCTTGGTGAGGCGCCAAGCAGACTTGTTTCCCTTAAGTCCAGGCACCTGTTCAAGCAGATTTCGATCACGGAGTCGGTAGAAGACATTCTTCATCGCGTTCTCCGAGCCTAGTCCCGTGAGAGAGCGTGCGATTGGGTTTGTTATCGACTCATTCGATCGAAGGTAGTCGAGAACAAGCTCTTCGGCCGACGCCAACTTCTCATGTTTGATGTGTACGACAACGGAGTTTGGTCGCTCTTCGATGGTCGGATCTTTAAGTTTGAGCTGTCGCATCGCAGCAAAGGCCGTATTGAGGCCTTCGCCGACATCCTTGTTGGGCGGATTCGGAAACTTGTTGATCACGCGTACCAGGTTGCCATTCCGAGCAAACCGCTCGCTGAGAATGTTTTGAACGGTCACATGGCCGGGAAGTTTTCCTGGGCTTTCTACCTCGACTCGGTTGTCAAATATCCGAATATGTACGTCATCGGCCAGAGAGTAGTCCCTGTGCAAGACGGCGTTTGTAATGACCTCGTGCAACGTCTCGGGCGGATAGCGGACCGCCGTCAGCCCCTCATGCCCTAGAACTTGAAGCTCACTGATGATGCTTTGGGTCAACGCGACTGATTCGTGAATAGCGGAATACGCATGGCCTTCGACGCTCTGCGGGTTGCCAACAAGAGCCTCGCGAGTGCCTTCGGATTGACTTGTCTTGTAGCGATAGACCTTGATCCCGCAGCGTTTTGGAAGGACAGCCTGCGGGAGATCGGCGAAAAGTATCACTCCACCGACGGTCGGCCTATCACCAATCAGCAATTGCTGCTTGCGAAGCCACATGTCCGGAGCGCTATGCGGCACCACTGTCTTGATGAAGTTTTTTGTGACTTCGCTGTCAGTGAGCGTGTCTTTGGGCGTTGCGACGGTTTCGTTCTCGTAAGACGTCAGCCCCTTGTCACGCTCGAGCTGCTTGAGTGCTGACTCTGTACTGATCGGCAGGTTCTGCGCACCGCGGCGTAGATAGGGAACGTCGTCAGACGAACGCACCACAGCAGCAGCTTTCGCGACTGTGATGTGGAGTACAAGTCCAGAGTGACGGGGTGCCTTCAGAAACTCGTATTCAAATCCAACGCCAAGGGGGAAGAGCTTCTCGAACAACTGAATGTGTCCATTGGCATCTTCGGGATCACTAAAGCCTCTCCACTCGAGGCCCCCGTTCTCTCTGTCCTCTCGAAGCCCCACAAATAGTTCGCCGCCGTCGGCATTTGCCAGCGCCGAGATGGATCTACTCAGCTTTGCGGGTGCGACTTCCAGCGCCTTCGCATCGGCGAAGTGTCCTTCAGTGAGCGACCGTAGAAGTTTTGCGTCGGCAGCAGCGATCTCGCGAATTTCGATAGGCATGAGAGTGCGATCCTCCAAAGACACCGCCCCATTCTCCTATAGCGTGTGGAGCGATAGCCGCAGCGTTCGGCCTATGACGCCCAACGAATGAAAGGGACTTCCCCGTCCCGAGCCAGCCGCATTGCGGCGAACGGCAACTCAGTGCCACGATGGGAAGTGCGATCTCTCATCAACTCACTCGGAAGGGGAAGTCCATGGCTATTCTGACCGTGGGCATTGATCTGGCCAAGAATTTATTCGCCGTGCACGGCATCAACGAGGCAGGCAAACCCGAGCTTGTTCGTCCGGCCGTGGCCCGCGAGAAGTTGCATGAGCTGATCGCCGCATTGCCGCCGTGTGTGATTGGCATGGAGGCTTGCTCGGGCGCGCACCATTGGGCACGCCTGTTCACCGCCAGTGGCCACACGGTGCGCCTGATCGCCCCCAAGTTCGTCACGCCCTACCGCATGAGCGGACGACGCGGCAAGAACGACGCGGCCGATGCCGCCGCAATTTGCGAGGCCAAGAACGCGCGCATGGCCTGGGCTGTGCTCAGACACGGAGAGGCATTTGCACTGCCGGCCTGAGCATGCCCACGAACCACTGCGAAAAGCGAAAAATTTGAACTCGACCGCCGCGTGACGGCAAGCGTTGATGACAACAGGTTTGGACCTGCGTGGGAAGTGACCGATTAACTCAAGGGCGGTGCCAGCATCGCCGACTAACGAATGGGTCTCCCGCGTGCGTCTTTCATCAGGGTCCGCAGCCACAGCATGGCTGCATCGATGACCGGTTGTAGTCTGGCCAGTCCGCACCTTGTTGATCTCAGTGTCTTTGCAGCGCTCGGCAGTCAGCCATTAGAGAAACGCCAATACCCGCTGCGCGGGATGGGAGAGATTTGGCTTGACCAATGGGGAAGCCCTTGTAGTTTGAGATGAGAGGCATGACCCGGCTTGCCGGGGCATGTCCTCTCGATTGAAGGGTTAGCCATCAGTCTTCCGGTCGAGGTGTCGCCCGATTGACTTTGACAACAGTTCAAGTGCCTCTGTGTAGCCTTGCCGAAAGTCAACGTACTTCTTGGCCCGCAGTAATGTGGGGACCGTGCAGTCATCGACAACTACTGGGATGACAACAACTCGCTTTTCAGTGACCTCTGTCCAGTACTTCGCTTGCCATTCGTTTTCAACCCATTGCGACGACACGGCACTCTTTGACAGTACGACGACCATAAAGTCGGCATCCTCGATTCCCGCGCCAACTCGTTCCACGATTGATTCGCCAGCAAGAATTTGCCATTCATCAACCCATGGCTGATGCCCAATGGAAGCGAGGTCAACAGCCAGACTTCGCACGAATGTCTTGTCAGCGGAGGAGTGTGAGATAAAGATCTTTGCCCCCCTGGGGCTCTTCACAAACTGGGCTGAGAACATGCGATCGTTGAGCAAGCTAGAAACGTAAGTGAACTCTTCCAGCGCGGCTATGCGTTCTGCCCCTTCTGCTTCTTTTCCGCGAAAGGGTGACAGCAGCCAGGACAGTTGTTCATAGCGGGTCATTAGTTGCTGCGTATTTGGCAACTCAAGGTATTCGACTGGAATGTACGTGTAGTACGGCGTGATAAGGGGATGAGCAAACTTGACGATTGCATGCAGGCGCTTGCGGTGAAAGGTGTCGTCGTCGAACTCGCCAACTCGCCCCTTGTGCTTTCCGCGCAGAACTATGACAGGGCCGTACGCGAACTCGGATTCGGTGTATGGCATTTCTGATGGCTAACTTGGTTATAGGGAGACAGCACTGCTGCATAACACCGCCGTCTGTCTCCCTAACATCAACGCATCCATCGGGCTGCAGCCCGCATGAACGTTGACTTGAACTGCGGTTGACTGTGATTTCATCCGGTATTGTTGTGCCGACAGAAGCGGCACCTCCCTGACGGCGTGAACTGTGCCTCGCATGCGGCGAGGTAGCAAGCCATCGGACAGAGCCGCCTCGGGGAGGCATGATGAGCGTGACGTTTTCCACCGGGCGTGCAGCCCAGCGACCCCAGCCTGCTCTGCCGCGCCTGCCCGCGCTGCAGCCGACGCGGCTGCTCGATCAGGTGCGTGAGCGCATCCGCCTGCTGCACTACAGCCTGCGCACGGAAGATGCGTATGTGTACTGGGTACGCACTTTCATGCGATTTCACGGCGTGCGTCACCCGGCGCAAATGGGCCAGCCCGAGGTGGAGGGATTTCTGAGCTGGCTGGCAAGCGAACGCGGCGCGGTGCGCAGCCCGCTGGACGCGATGCCAGCCTGACCGCGGCCTGGCGCCGCCGGTCGCGCCGTGTCGGCAGGCCGGCGCAGGGCAGGAAGACGCTCAGCGCCTCTTCAGTTCCCGTTCAATCCTTGGCCACTTCCAGCACCAGCTTGCCGAAGTTCTGACCCGAGAACAGCCGGCCCAGTGCCTCGGGGAAGTTCTCCAGGCCCGGCACGATGTCCTCGCGGCTCTTCATGCGGCCGTCCTTGAGGTAGCCGCCCATTTCCGCAATGGCCAGGTGGTAGCGGTCGGCATAGTCGAAGACGACCATGCCTTCCATGCGCGCGCGGTTCACTAGCAGGCTCAGGTAGTTCTTGGGGCCGGCGGCGGGCGCGCTGTTGGGGTTGTTGTACTGGCTGATGGCGCCGCAGATGACGATGCGGGCCTTGCGCGCGAGCTTGGCCATCACGGTGTCGAGGATCTCGCCGCCCACGTTGTCGAAGTACACGTCCACGCCCTTGGGCGCGTGTTCCTTGAGCCCTTCGCGCACCGCCTGCGGGCCGGCCTTGTAGTCGATGCAGGCATCGAAGCCGAGTTCGTTGACCACCCATTGGCACTTGGCCTCACCGCCCGCGATGCCGACGGCGCGGCAGCCCTTGATCTTCGCGAGCTGGCCCACGGTCTGGCCCACCGCGCCGGCCGCGCCCGAGACGACCACGGTGTCGCCTGCCCTGGCCTGGCCCACATCGAGCAGGCCGAAGTAGCCGGTCATGCCGGGCATGCCCAGCACGTTGAGCCACTGGCTGGCGCTGCCCACGTTCAGGTCGATCTTGACCAGGCCGCTGCGCTGGATGTCGCCGCCCGCCACCAGCGCGTATTCCTGCACGCCCAAGGTGCCGTAGACCATGTCGCCTTCGGCGAAGGCCGGGTTCTTCGAGGCGACCACGCGGCCCACGCCGCCCGCGCGCATCACTTCGCCGATGGCCACGGGCGGGATGTAGCTGCGGCCTTCGTTAAGCCAGCCGCGCATGGCCGGGTCCAGCGAGAGCATCAGCACCTTGACCAGCACGCCGCCTTCGGCGGGCTGCTCCACCGGCACGCCGGCCCAGAGGAAGTTCTCGCGCGTGGCGGCACCCTGCGGGCGGCTGGCCAGCGTGAACTGGTGGTTGGTGGCGGCGGTGATGGCTGGATCGGTCATGACGGGTTTCCTCTGGGGATTGAAGCTCGGGCCCGCCTGGGAGGCGCTTCACGCGGGCGGCCGGCCATGCTAGCCAGCCGCCCGGGCGCGCTGCGTTGCGCAGGCGACAGGTTTTTTTTGCTCAATCAAGTCACGCGCGCGATGGCCTGGCCCAGCAGCGCCAGCCCGAGGTCGATCTCTTCATCGCTCACCGTCAGCGGCGGGGCGATGCGGAACACGCCGCCCATGCCGGGCAGCTGCACGATGTTCATCGACAGGCCCAGCTTCATGCACTCGCGCGTGATGGCCACGCCCAGCTCGGGCGCCGCTTCGCGGCTGGCGCGGTCTTTCACGATCTCGATGCCCAGCAGCAGGCCGCGCCCGCGCACATCGCCGATGCAGCCCACCTGGCCTTGCAGCGCGCGCAGGCCATCGGCCAGCCGCGCGCCGGCCACACGCGCACGCTCGACCAGGCCGTCGCGCTGCACCACCTCCAGCACCTTCACGCCCACGGCCGCGGGCAGCGGGTCGGAGACATGGGTGGTGTAGAACAGAAAGCCGCGCCGGTGGCATTCCTCTTCGATGGCTTCGGACGTGAGCACCGCGGCCAGCGGCAGGCCCGCGCCCAGCGTCTTGGACAGCGTGAGGATGTCGGGCACCACCCCATCGCGCTCGCAGGCCAGCATGGTGCCGGTGCGGCCGATGCCGGTCTGCGCCTCGTCCAGGATCAGCAGCATGCCGCGCTCCACGCACTTGGCCTTCAAGGCTGCCAGGTAGCCCGGGGGCAGGTCGATCAGGCCGCCCGAACTCAGGATGGGCTCGGCGATGAAGGCCGCCAGATTGCCGCTGGACTGGCGGTCGATCAGGTCGAAGGCGTAGTCCAGCTCGGCCTGCCAGTCGAAGCGGCCGTCCTTCTCGAAGCGCGGCCGGTACGGGTAGGGCGCGGGAATGGCGAAGGAGCCCACGGCCGCCGGGCCATAGCCCTTGCGCCCCGCGCTGTAGGTGGCCGACGCGGCGCCGCCGGTCATGCCGTGCCAGCTCTGCGCAAAGCTCACCACCTCGTACTTGCCGGTGTAGAGCTTGGCCATCTTGATGGCCGCCTCATTGGCTTCTGCGCCGGTGGTCAGCAGCAGCGCGCGGTCCAGGCCCGCGGGCGTGATGTCGGCCAGGCGCGTGGCCAGCTCGACCACGGGCCGGCTGAGCATGCCGCTGAACAGGTGGTCCAGCCGCTGCGCATGCTCGGCCACCACGGCCGCGATCTCGGGATGGCCATGGCCCAGCAGCGCGCTCATCTGGCCCGAGGTGAAGTCCAGGATGGCGCGGCCATCGGCGTCGTAGACGAAGCTGCCCTGCGCGCGCTCGATGATCATGGGCTCGAAGCTGCCGCCGTAGCGGATCAGGTGGCGGCGGGCGTGTTGCCAGAAGGCGGGATCGTCGTTGCGGGAAGGGGCGGACATGGCGGGCTCCGGAGAAGGGGAATGCCATGGAGGCTACGGACCCGCCAGCCCCAAGAAAAGCTAATATTTCTGAAGCCTGCCATCAATGCCGCTGAAGCCTTGAAGCCCCACCTGGACATCGACCTGCTGCGCACCTTCGTCGCCATTGCGGACCTGCGCACGCTGGGCCGCGCCGCCGAGCGCATCGGCCGCACCCAGGCCGCCGTGAGCATGCAGGTCAAGAAGCTGGAAGAGATGCTGAACCAGCCGCTGCTGCACCGAAGCGGGCGCGGCGTCACGCTCACCCTGCACGGCGAGCGGCTGCTGGGCCACGCGCGCGCGCTGCTGCAGCAGCACGATGCCGCGGTGGCCGACCTGAGCGGCAGCGGCCTGCGCGGCACGCTGCGCTTCGGCTGCCCCGACGACTACGCGGCCGCCTTCCTGCCCGAGATCCTGCGCAGCTTCGCCGGCCAGCACCCGCAGGTGCTGGTGGAAGTGCATTGCGCGCCCACGCCGCGGCTGCAGGCCCAGCTGCAGCGCCACCGGCTGGACCTGGCCCTCGTTTCCACCGCCGACGCGGACGGCGCCGCGCCCGTGCTGCGCCGCGAAGCCCTGGTTTGGGTGGGCAACCGGCACGACCCGGCCGCCGCCCGTGAGCCTCTGCAACTGGCCCTGTCGGACCCGGACACGCTGGACCACCGCGCCGCCTGCGCGGGCCTGGACGCTGCCGGTCGCCCCTACCGCGTGGCCTACGCCAGCGGCAGCATGTCGGGCCTGCTGGCCGTGGTGCGCTCGGGCCAGGCGATCGCGGTGCTCACGCAATCGGCGGTGCCGGCCGATCTGCAGATCCTGCCGGCCGCCGACTGGCAACTGCCCGCACTGCCCACCGTGGGGCTGCAGGTCGGCTTCGACCTGCCGCGCCCGCCCGAGCTGGTGAGCGCCTTCGCGGAACACCTGCGGCGCGTGCTGCCCGGGCTTTGAGGGCGGCGGCCCGGTCGCTGGCGTGCATCGCGCGTCGCCAGGGCGCCATCGCCGGGATTTCAAGCAACTTACACTTTGCGGGCCAGCCTCCCGCCGTGCGTGCGCCGGCCTCCGCCAGCCCCACGCGCCCGCGTGCGCCGTCCAGCCAGCCTGAAGCCCGACCGGGCACAGCCTGAGCCGACGACAGCCGCCTCGCGACGACTCGCCCCTTCCTTGCCGCCCCGCCTCCACCGTGCACGCCACCCGCCGCGCCGCGCCGCGGCCCGGCCCCGGATGGTCGTGGCGCTGACGCGGGCGATGGGCGGCGCGCCCCTGGCCCTGGCGCAGGCACTGCCGGCCCTGGCCGCAACCCGAATCCCAACCTAGAGAGCAAGTGAGAGCAAGTGCAATGAAAGGCAGCATCCATGCGCAGTGAAGACATGACGGCATCCACGCAAAGACGAAAGGGGCGATGGCCCCTGGTGACCCTGGGCATCCTTCTGGGGCTGATCGGCCTGGCCCTGGCGGCCGGCGGCGTGCGCCTGGCCACGCTGGGCGGCTCGTGGTACTACCTCATCACCGGCGTGCTGCTGGTGCTCAGCGGCGTGCAGTTCGCGCGGCAACGCCTGAGCGGCTTCTGGCTCTATGCCGCCGTGTTCGTCGGCACCGTGCTGTGGTCGCTGTGGGAAGTCGGCACCGCCTTCTGGCCCCTGGTGCCACGCCTGGCACCCGTGCTCACGCTGGGCCTGTTCGCCTTGCTGCTGCTGCCGCGCCTGAGTGCAGGCCGCGTGCGCGCGCCCGCCTATGCGGGCGCGGCCGTCCTTGCCTTGGTGATGGCGGCCGGCGGCGCGTCGATGTTCGTGCCGCATGGCGTGGTCGAAGGCCCGGCCGCCAGCCGCCCCGCGGCCGCCGCACCCGCAGCCGCCGAAGCCGCGCCCTGGCAGCACTACGGCCGCACGCTGGCCGGCACGCGCTTCGCGCCCTTCACGCAGATCACGCCGCAGAACGTCGATCAGCTGGAAGTGGCGTGGACCTTCCGCACCGGTGAAGTCAACGGCCCCGGCACCAAGAACCCCGGCTCCGAAGACCAGAACACGCCCATGCAGATCGGCGACACGCTCTACCTCTGCACCCCGCGCAACACGGTGATCGCCCTCAACGCCGACACCGGCGCCGAGAAGTGGCGCGTGGAAACCGGCGCCAACTCGCTGTACTGGAACCGCTGCCGCGGCCTGGGCTACTACGAAGTGCCCGCAGCGGCGGCCACGCCCGCCGCCGCCACCGACGGCACACCCGCCAGCAGCACCCCGGTGGCTGCCGCCGCCGACGCCGCACTGTGCGCACGCCGCATCGTCATGAGCACGGTGGATGCCCGCCTGATGCAGTTCGACGCCGCCACCGGCCAGGCCTGCACCGGCTTCGGCGAGAACGGCTCGGTCGACCTGAAGAAGGGCATGGGCGAGGTGAAGCAGTCGTACTACTTCCCGACCTCGGCCCCCACTGTGGTGGACGGCAAGATCATCATCGGCGGCTGGGTGTTCGACGGCCGCGAGGCCGACGAACCCTCCGGCGCCGTGCGCGCCTTCGACGCCCGCACCGGTGAGCTGGCGTGGGTGTGGGACCTGGGCAACCCGGACCACACCGGCCTGCCTGTCGATGGCCAGACCTACACGCGCTCGACCCCCAACGTGTGGAGCACGCCTGCCGTGGACGAGAAGGCGGGCCTGATCTACCTGCCCACCGGCAACTGCCCGTCGGACTTCTTCGGCGGCCACAAGCCCCCGGTGTGCGACGAGTACAACTCCTCCGTGGTGGCTGTGGACCTGAAGACGGGCAAGGAGCGCTGGAAGTTCCGCACCGTCAACCACGACATCTGGGACTACGACGTGCCTGCACAGCCTGCGCTGTACGACATCCCCGACGGCAAGGGCGGCGTGACGCCGGCGCTGATCCAGGTGACCAAGCGCGGCCAGACCTTCGTGCTCAACCGCCTGGACGGCACGCCGATCGCCGATGTCGAGCAGCGCCCCGTGCCGCAGGGCCACACCGAAGGCGAGCGCTATGCGCCCACACAGCCCTACTCGGTGGGCATGCCCAACCTGGGCTTCGAGCCGCTGAGCGAGGCACGCATGTGGGGCGCCACCTGGTTCGACCAGCTGGCCTGCCGCATCAAGTTCCGCCAGATGAACTACGAGGGCGACTTCACGCCGGCGATGGTCGGCAAGCCGACCATCTTCTACCCCGGCTTCCTGGGCGGCATGAACTGGGGCTCGGTCTCCATCGACGAGCAGACGGGCACCCTGATCGTCAACGACGTGCGCGTGCCGAACGTCGTGCGCCTGGTGCCGCGCGCAGAAGCCGACAAGGTCAAGGCCACCATGGGCCACGGCGAAGGCATGCACCCGCAGGCCAACACGCCCTACGCCTCGCACAACACGCAGTTGCTGTCGCCGCTGGGCGTGCCCTGCCAGGCGCCGCCGTGGGGTGCCCTGAGCGCCATCGACCTCAAGACCCGCCAGGTGGTGTGGCAACGCCCGCTGGGCACGCTGGTGGACAGCAAGACCAAGAGCGGCTTTGCGATGCCCCTGCCGATCCCCATCGGCATGCCCACGCTCAGCGGCCCGACCAGCACGGCCTCCGGCCTGGTGTTCTACGCCGGCACGCAGGACTACTTCCTGCGCGCCATGGATTCGGCCACCGGCCATGAGATCTGGAAGGCCCGCCTGCCCGTGGGCGGCCAGGCGACGCCGATGACCTACGTCTCGCCCGCCACGGGCACGCAGTACGTGGCGCTGTCGGCCGGCGGTGCACGCACCTCGCCCGACCGCGGCGACTACGTCATCGCGTACAAGCTCAAGGGCAGGTAAGCGCCCCTTGCGGTGGCCCTCGCGCTCACCGCGAGGGCGCCCCCTCAGGCGGCAGGCCGGGTTCTCCCCCGGCCTGCCGCTTTTTCATGCGCCCTGCTCAATCCGCGCCGTGCAGGAAGTCGATGCCCAGCTTCTGCACCAGCGCTTCTTCGCTGATGGGCTTCATGGCCTGCGGGCCGGCCTGGTTCTGGTGCCAATGGGCCCATGCGCGGCCCGTGGCCGGATCGTGCACCAGCTTGAACAGATGGCTGGGCACGGCCACGCCGGAGTCGCCGATGCGCGATGTGCGCGCCGCCAGATAGGCCGGGCCGGTGAACACATACACGTCGCCGCGTGCGCGCATCACGTACTGGCGCGTGTCCTGCTCGATGCGGTTCCACGGGCCGCTGTTGTGGCCCATGTCCTGCGGCACCATGTTGGCCAGGCTGAAGCTCTGGGCCATCGCGGCTTCGGTGGGCATGTCGGCAGCCGGGGCCATGTGGCCGCGCGCATAGCCCGAGCCGCGGTAGTCCTCCAGCTGCGCCCGCGCGCTGGCCGGCAACCGGGCTTCGGCATAGAAATGGTCGCTGCGCCCCACGGCGCGGGCCGCCTGCAGGCTGGCGCGGTTCAGGCGCTGCGCCACATAGACGGGCGTTCTGGTCTCACTGCTGTAGAGCACCGCAAAGGCGTCGAAGCACAGCGCATGCAACCCCGTCAGGCCCGCCGGCAGCGCGGGCGGCTGGCCGTTGGGAAAGTGCTCGCGGCAGCCGGCGAAATCTGCATCGCCCACAGCCGTGCCGGTGCTGCGTGCCGATGGCCTGGCGCCAGAAGGCCGAGGCCATTGCGCTTGCAACCACGGCCCCAGCTGCGCCGTGAGCTCGCGCCACCATGGCGCATCCACCGCAGCCGGCAGCGAAGCCCACGCGCGCGCAGACGGCCATGAAGGATCACCAAGCGCGCATGTGGCGGCACTGAAGCTGGTGCCTGCAGACAAGAGCAAGGCCCACCAGAAGCCACGTCTGGAAGGCCGGCCTGCTGCGCGATGTTGGAGAGAGGGGGATGGGGCTTTCTTGCGAGCGGAGCGCGACTTCTTCTTGGCAGCAGGCATTCAGGCGGGAACACGGGCGAGCCACAGGGTGGCCGCAGGGCAGGCAGTGACGCAAGCGCGGCAGTATGCCTGCGCGGTGTTTGGCCTGCGCCGAGCCGGGGATCAGGTGCTCGCCCGCTGCAGCAACAGGCCCGCCCAACAGGCCTTTCTGCTTCAATAGAGAAGCATGAATTCATGCATCCAGGGAGGCAACCATGAACGACGAGACCGCAGAGGCCATCTGCCCGAGCATCACCAACCAGGAGTTCGCGAGGCGCGTGCTGCGTCTGCGAGATGTCTGCATCGACAAGATCGGCCGTCGGCTTTTGGGACTGCGGCGCTGGGACGCTGCCGAGCAGGCGCGCGTAACCCTGTGGTTCGGAAAAAGCGATGCCGGGACGCGGGCACATCTGGAGCGCGGCTACATGGCCACCATCCGGGTTCTTGAAGGACTAGGCCCTGAAAACTTCGTCAGGTTCTCGGCCGACAACATGCGCAAGATCGGATGCGTGACCGACAACAGCCAGCGCAGCAGCGACGTTGCGGCGGCCGTGTGCCGGCCCGACACGGCAACGCACACGATCGCCATCAACCTGGGCTTTTGCAGCTTGCGCGAGTCATCGGGCATGACCGACTCGCAGCTTTCCACGCTGCTTCATGAGGTGACGCACTTTGAAGACACCTTCGCGTCGACGGACCTTGCCTACACCATGTGGAGCGCGCTGAGGCTGGCCAAATCCAATTCCGCCGTGGCCTTCAACAATGCCGACAACCTGGTGGGGTACGTGATCCATGAAGGCTAAGCTGTCTGCCGTGGCCACGGCCCTTGTGCTGACGGCGGCGTCCCACACGGCATCGGCCTGCTCCGTCATCGTTCAGTGGCAGGTGCCATTCCAGCCGCAGGGCACGGAGATCAGCACCCAGCACATTGCAGGCCTTGCGCAATGGCTGGGCTCGTTCAATCGCGGCCCGCGGGCGATGGAAGGCGTTCTGGTGGAAGGCTTTGCGCCCGCCGCGGCGCCAGGGGCTAAGCGTCTGGCAGCTCAACGGGCCGCCAGGGTCGGCCGGATGGTGCAGACCTTCACGGGCAACACGCTGCCTGTTGCCATCCATGCCAGCGTTGCGGCCGCCACGGAGCAGGACAGCAACAACGACATGGCGGTCGTTCAACTGGTGCCCGCAGGCTCGCCGCAGCCCTTCGATTGCCCGGCACCGGGCTGAACCCACGGCACCTGCCCCCAGCTACTGCGGCATCAGGCAAGCCGTCACCGCCAGCCCCGGCTGCGCATTGCGCAATGCCAGCCGGCCGCCGTGGGCCTGCGCCACCAGTTGGCACAGGTACAGGCCCAGGCCCACGCCGCCGGCGCTGCGCGCGCGGGCGCTGTCGGGGCGGTAGAAGGGTTCGGCCAGGCGTGCGAGCTGGTCCTCGGGCACGCCGGCGCCGAAGTCGCGCACTTCAATGGCCACGCCGCCTTCGGCCGTGGCCGCGAGCCGCACGGCGGGCGCGCGCGTGCCGCCGCCATGGCGCAGCGCGTTGTCGATCAGGTTGCGCAGCAGCAGGCGCACGCGCGCGCGGTCCAGCGCCAGCGCGGGGGGGGCATTCGATCCGGTGGCGGCCTCCACGGTCAGCAGCTGCGCCAGCGTGGCGTGTGCGCCGCCGCGCGCGGCCAGCTCGTCGGCCACTTCGCGCACCAGCGCGGGCAGGTCGACGGGCTCGCGCTGCAGCGCCACGTGCGGGCTGGCCAGGCGCTCGCTTTCAAGCAGGTCGTTGATCAGCTCGCGCATCTCATTGAGGTCGCGCAGCAGCGCCGTGCGTTCGGCCGCGCCTTCGCCCTGCTCGGGCAGCAGCTCGGCGTTCAGGCGCGCGCGCGTCAGGGGCGAGCGCAGTTCGTGGCTCATGGCCAGCAGCAGCGCGCGCTTGGCGTCGAGCATGGCCTGGATCTCCAGCGCCATGGTGTTGATGCGCTGGGCCAGCTCGCCCAGGTCGTCAGCGCGGCGCACCGGAATGGGCGCCGCGAACTCGCCGCGGCCGAATCGCTCGGCCCCTTCGCGGATGTCGATCAGCGGGCGCAGCAGGCGGTGCACCAGTGCATAGGCCAGCGCCACCATCGCCAGCAGGCCCGCCAGCGTGTACCAGCCGGTGGCATGCGGCACCACGCGCCACAGCCGCGGCGACCAGCCGAAGACCACGCGATGGCCGTCGGCGGCGCGGCGCACGAACCAGGCGTCTTCGCCGTTCTCGTCGACCAGCGCGTGTTCGGGGATGCGGCCGCTGTGCCAGCGGCGATGCCCTTCGTCGATGGAAGACCAGTTGACCTGCGGGCCGCTGATCTGCAGCGTGATGGGCAGGCGCTCGACCATCTGCCGCGCCCGCTCCACGTCGGGCGGCGTGCCCAGCTCGGCCACGAGGCGGTCGGCGTAGTCGACGATCATGGGCCGCGTGGCGTCGGACATGCCGCTGGTGAAGGCGCGCTTGACGCCGCCCATGAAGATGGCCGCGGTGGCCATGGCCAGCAGCATGAACAGCAGCACCAGCCGCACGCGCAGCGACTGGCGCCAGCGCACGCCGCGAAAGGGCGCTCTCATGGCTCTTGCGCCTGCGCAGGCGCCGCGGCCAGCGTGTAGCCGGCGTTGCGCAGCGTCTTGATGCAGTCCAGCGGCTCCAGCTTGCGCCGCAGCCGGCTCACCACGATGTCCACCGCGCGCGTGTACAGATCGGCCTCCTGGCCGCGCAGGCGGTTGAGGATGTCGTCGCGGCTGAACACGGTGCCCGGTTCGCGCGCCAGCATGGCGATCAGCTCGAACTCGGTGCTGGTCAGGCTGATCACTTCGTCATGGCGATGGACCACGCGGCGCGCCAGATCGATGCGCAGGCCGTCGAAGCACAGCAGCGTCTCGGGCGCGGCGGGCGCGCTGCGCACGCGCTGGCGGCGCAGGATGGTCTGCACGCGCGCCACCAGCTCGCGCGGCTCGAAGGGCTTGGGCAGGTAGTCGTCGGCGCCCATCTCCAGGCCCACCACGCGGTCCATCACCTCGCCGCGCGCCGTGAGCATGACGATGGGAATGTCGCCGAAGCCGGGCTGGGCGCGGATCTCGCGGCACAGCGCGAAGCCGTCCATCTCGGGCAGCATGACGTCGAGGATGACCGCGTCGTAGCCGCCGTGGGCAGAGACGGCGGGCGCCGTCGCCTCGCGCAGCCGTGCCAGGCCTTCGCTGGGCCGCTGCGCGCTGTCCAGCGTGCAGTCGAAGCGCGCGAAGTAGCTGGCCAGCGGCGCGGCCAGGTGCTCGTCGTCGTCGATCAGGAGGATGCGGGGCATGGCGACATTCTGCGTCGCGGCGAAGCAGGCCGCGATCACGAGGCCGCAGGGCATGCCGTCATCGCCGCTGCGCAGCCTCGCCGCTCACGCATGCCGGCCCCAGCGCCTGCCGCGCTCCATGAAGGCGCGCACCTTCTGCTGCTGGGCCGCATCGAGGTGGTCGAAGAAGTCGGCCGTGGCGGCGATCACCGCGGGCCCGCCGCTGCGCATGGCCTCCAGCTTCTGTGCGAGCAGGCGCTCGGCGGCCGCCTGGTCCAGCTTGTAGTCTGCAAAGAGTGCGCGGAACTCGGCCCGCGGATCCTGGCCTGCGCGCAGGGCCTGGCGCTGCGCCTGCAGGGCCTGGGCCAGGGCCTGGAGCTTCTGCTTCTGCATGGCGTTCAGGTCCAGCTTGTGGCCCACGCGCTCGACCATGCGCGCCTGCCAGGCGCCGGCGTCTGCACCCTCGGGCATGCGGTCGCGCGAGCCGGCGCAGCCGACCAGGCTGCCCGCCACGGCGATGGCGCCCAGCGCGCCCGCAAGGCTGCGCCGAATCCATGGCTTGTTCATCGAATGACTCCTGAAGTGAGGAATGAGGACCTGGCGCACGCCGGCAGCGGCTGCGGGCGGCGCAAGCCGGGCGTTCAGCGCAGGTTGTTGCTGTTGGCGCGCATGTCGCCCGCGGCCTGCTGCACCTGCGCGTCGACAGGGTTGGGCAGGGTGGAGACGATCTGGCTGTCCACGCGCGAGCTGGCGTGCAGGTTCTGGTCGGGCGCATGCGCGGTGCGCACGGCTTCGGCGCGCACGCTGGCGCGCTCGCGCGGCGCGGCCGGCGGGGCCAGCACCACCGAGCTGGACGAGATGTTCTGGTCGGGCGCATGGGCGGCCGCCACGGCTTCGGCCTGCACGGCTGCGCGGCTCAGGGCCGAGACGGCGGGCGCGCTGTGCGCGTGGTAGTCCTCCGCCTGGGCGGCGGTGCCCAGCAGGGCCAGGGCAGACACAGCGAGAAGGGAAGCGAAACGGGTTTGCATGACAGAGGCCTTTCTTGAACGGGGTGTTGAGGAGCCTCGATGGTGCGCAAGGCCGCCGCCCGTCGGTTTTCAGGCCGGTCTCGTTGTGTTTCGTTTTTTTTCGCCAGCGCCTGCCTGCGATTCGGCCTGCAAGATTTCTCCCGATTCGCGCGCGAGCATGCGCGGCAGCCGAGGCCGGCACCGGCGCGCAGCGTCAGGCACATGCCCTTCACCAACCGTTTCAGCCGCTGCCAATTCCCTGCTACATCGCGCACCACCATCACCGGGTCGGCGCGTGATGCATCCGCAACAACAAGGCCGACGCATGTCCTTGTGGAGAAACCTGAATGAGAAAAGCACTGACGGCCACCATGGCCGCAGCCGCCACGGGCCTGGCATCGGCCCAGTCCTCGGTCCAGCTGTTCGGCGAACTGGATGTGGGCGTGAGCCACCAGCGCAGCACGGCCACCGATCCGCTCACGGGCAACCGGGTGACGTCGAGCCAGACGGCGCTGAACAACTCGGGCAGCCGCGCCAGCCGCATCGGCCTGCGCGGCTCCGAAGACCTGGGCGGCGGGCTCAAGGCCAGCTTCTGGCTGGAGGCGCCGCTGGCCAATGACGACGGCAGCAGCGGCATCGCCAGCTTCAGCCGGCGCTCCACCGTGAGCCTGTCGGGCCGCTACGGCGAGCTGCGCCTGGGCCGGGACGAAACGCCCACCTACCGCAACGACGTGGCCTTCGACCCCTTCGGCCTCAACGGCTCGGGCGCCAGCGTGATCGGCACCGTCAGCGGCGCCAGCGCGCTGGGCAACAGCCAGTACCAGCGCGCGGGCAATTCGGTGGGCTACTTCCTGCCCGGCACGCTGGGCGGCTTCTACGGCCAGGTGCAGTACGCCTTCCCCGAGAACACCCGCACCAGCAGCAGCAGTGATGCGCTCGGCACCGGCACGGCCAGCGACAACAGCGGCCGCTACCTCGGGGCGCGCATGGGCTATGCACGCGGGCCGCTCGACGTGGCGCTTTCGCACGGACGCAGCGTGGCGCAGGAAGACGGCGACACGCGCAGCCGCCGCATCCAGACCACCAACCTCGGCGCGAGCTACGACTTCGGCGCCGTGAAGCTCTTCGGCGCGCTTTCGCAGGTGCGCAACGAACGCGTGTACGCAGCCCTGCGCTCGCGCGACAACTACAACGGCTTCCTGTTCGGCGCCACCGCGCCGGTGGGTGCGGGCCTGCTGCGCGCGGCCTACTCGGCCGTGCGCTACGACGAGGCCGGCGAGTTCGCGGGCCAGGTGCCCAAGGTGCAGAAGCTCTCGCTGGGCTATGAGCACTACCTGTCCAAGCGCACGTCGCTGTACGCCACGGTGGCGCGCGTGGTCAATCGCAACGACAGCGGCTATGGCGGCTCGCTGGTGTCGGACAGCGGCACGGGCTACGGCAGCCTGGCCTATGCCAGCGGCGCGCTGCCGCGCAGCGCCACGGGTTATGACTTCGGCATCCGCCATGCCTTCTAGGAACCTGTTCACGAGCCCCCGCGCTTGAGCCCATCCTGCCGCCGCGGCGGCGGCCCTCCTGCCCTCCTGCCCTCCTCCCTCCCTTCCTCCATGCCACAGACCACTGCCTTCCTGAGCACAGACCCCGACGCTGCGGCCACGCCGTCGGACCTTCAAGCACGCAGCCTGCGCGGCTGGGCCCGCAGGCTGCGGGCCTGGCTGCCCGGCCACACGCCCTACGAGCCCTTCACCGCACCCACGCCGCACAGGCCCGTTGCGGCGGCCCAGCGGCTGCGCTGCGACTTCTGGCCCCTGGTCGCGCAGGCGGCCCAGGCGCTGCAGCCGCAGCAGCGGCTGTGCGAGCTGCACGGCACGCCGCCCGCCACCCCGCTGGTGGTGCGCGGCGCGGCCTCGGACCTGCAAGCCCTGCTGGCCCACCTCTCGGTGCTGTCTCGGCATGTGCTGGGCGCCACGCTGCCGCGCGCCACGGTGCGCATGGAAGCCGGCCACGCCGTGCTGCACTGGGGCGAGCACGCACCCGCCGAACAGGGCCTGCAGCTGGCACGCCTGTTCTCGCGGCTTTCGGCAACGGCAGTGGCGCCCACGCCGGCTGAAGCCGCGCTGCACCACAGCGTGCACGGCGCGCAGCGCATCGCCCAGGCCTGCGGCGGAAGGCTGTACCCCTCGGCTTCGCCGCTGGCGCTGATGCGCCTGACCGCGCGCCTGCCGCTGGCGACGCAGGAGGCTGGCGCATGAAGCTGCCCCGGCGCTTGACGCAACTGGCCAGCGCCGCAGGCGTCGCGGCGGCGCTGGGCCTGAGCGGCTGGATGGCCTGCGGCAGCAGGCCGGCACCGCAGTCCACCGCGTTCACGCTGGCGCCGATCATGGCCACCATCAGCCACGGCGACGGCCGCCCGCCGCGCTCGCTGCCCTACGGCCAGGCGCACGCGCATTCCTACGCGCCTGCGCACGCGCTCCGGCGCCCGCCCACGGTGGTCGCCACCGCGGCGCCGCTGCGGTGAGCGCCCTTCGCTGGCCACGCCGGGCGCGCCATCCAGGGCGGGGCCATGGCCGAGAATCGCAGGCCATGGCCGCCTTTCCGATGCTGCGACTGACGCTCACGCGCAAGCTGTTCCTGGCATTGGCCACGCTGCTGGCCGTGCTGCTGCTGACCTTCGCGGCCTTTTCCATCCTCGGCCTGCAGCGCGGGCTGGGCGCCTACGTGGCCGAGATCGAACTCAGCCGCATGGACTGGCTGGTGCAGCGCCTGGTGCGCCACCATGCCGCGCAGGGCGGCTGGGACCGGCTTCGCACCGAGCCCTCGCTGTGGCCGCGCCTGCTGCGCGGCAATGACAGCGTGGACGGCGATGGGGCCGTGCCGGCCGACCCGCGCCTGCCGCCCTGGTATTCGCCCGGCGGCGATGCGCCACCCGGCGGCCGGCCCGACCCGCGCCCCCTGCTCTACGGCCCGCCGCCTTTTGGCGGCGGCCCTGACGTCTTCGGCGGCGCGCCGCCGCCGCGCATGCCCGAAGGCATGCTGCTGCACCGGCTGGCGGTGTTCGACGCCCACGACACGCAGGTGGCCGGCGCGCGCATCGACCTGGAAAAGGCCGCGCGCGTGCCGCTGAAGCTGCAGGGCCGGCGCATCGGCTCGCTGGCGCTGGCGCCCATCGAGTCGCTGGAAAGCGAAGCCGACCGCGCCTTCCTCGCGCGCCAGCGCGGCCTGGTGGCGGTGGCCGCGCTGGGGGGCCTGCTGCTGGCGCTGGGCCTGTCCTGGTGGATGGCACGGCGCTGGCTCACGCCCATCGACGAGCTGGCCCATGCCGCGCAGCGCATCGCGCGCGGCCAGCTGCAGACACGCGTGGCGGCGCAGGGCTCGGACGAGCTGGCCGCGCTGGGCCGCACCTTCAACCACATGGCCGAGCGGCTGGACCGCATCGAGGCCTCGCGCCGCGCCTGGCTGGCCGATGTGTCGCACGAGCTGCGCACGCCGCTGGCGGCCATGCGTGCCGAGATCGAGGCGCTGCAGGACGGCGTGCGCAGCTTCGACGACCGCACGGCGCTGCGCCTGCACCGCCAGATCATGCGGCTGGGCCAACTGGTGGACGACCTGCGCAGCAGCATGCAGGAAGGCGATGCCGCGGCGCATGAGCGCGCGAGCGTGTACCCGCTGTCGGTGCTGCGCGAGGCCGTGGCCGCCATGCAGGACCGCTTCGCGCAGGCCGGGCTGACGCTGGAGCTGCTCGGCATGGACGCAGCGCCGGGCACGCGTCCCCCGCCGGTGCTGGAGGGCGACAGCCGGCGCCTGCACCAGGCCTTCATGAACCTGCTGGAAAACACGCTGCGCTACACCCACGCCGGCGGGCGGCTGCGCATCGAGGCCCATGTGGAAGGCAGCATCGGCAGCGCGCAGCGCCTGGTGCTGGACTTCGACGACAGCGCGCCCGGCGTGGCACCCGACGAGCTGCCGCGGCTGTTCGAGCGCCTGTTCCGCGGCGAGTCCTCGCGCAACCGCGACTCGGGCGGCTCGGGCCTGGGCCTGTCCATCTGCCGCGCCATCGTAGAAGCCCACGGCGGCGTCATCGACGCGGCCGACTCGCCGCTCGGCGGGCTGCGCATCCGCCTGACCCTTCCCCTGAAATGAACCCACCCCCCACGCTCCCCCGCTTCGCGAGGTCCGCTGCCCCCCGAGGGGGTGCCTCAGTGCCTTCGGGCGGCCGGGCGGCCGGGCGCCACTGAAATGAACAACACCACCCCCTCCTGCGCGACGCCCGCGCCGGCCCATGTGCTGATCGTCGAGGACGAGCACGACATCGCCTCGGTCCTGAGCGACTACCTGCGCCATGCGGGCTACAGCACCGAGCATGTGGCCGACGGCGCCAGCGCGCTGGCGCGCATCCAGGCCGCGCCGCCCGACCTCACGCTGCTGGACATCATGCTGCCGCAGATGGACGGCCTTGCCGTGCTGCGCGAAGCGCGCCTGCACACGCGCAAGCCCATCCTGATGCTCACGGCGCGCATCGAGGAAGTGGACCGCCTGCTGGGCCTGGACCTGGGCGCGGACGACTACATCTGCAAGCCTTTCTCGCCGCGCGAGGTGGTGGCCCGCGTGCGCGCGGTGCTGCGGCGCAGCCAGGGTGGCGCAGACGCGCAAGCCGGCGCATCGGCCCTGCAGTTGGACGAAACCCGCTGGCAGGCCACGCTGCGCGGCACCGGGCTGGCTCTGACGCGGCGCGAGTTCCGGCTGCTGCAGGTGCTGGCGCGCGCGCCGGGGCGCATCTTCTCGCGCGCGCAGCTGCTGGACATGGCCTACGAGGACACGCTGGACGTGACCGAGCGCGCCGTGGACAGCCATGTGAAGAACCTGCGCCGCAAGCTGGCGGCGGTGGACCCGGCGCACGAATGGATCCGCTCGGTCTACGGCGTGGGCTTCAGCTTCGAGGAAGCGCCGGCCGGCTGAGCCCGCGAGACGCGGGGCGCCTCCCGCACCCCTCCCATATGCCTCCAAGATGCAGGCGCACAGTGGCCCCTTTCCACTGCCGTGCCTTGCATTGCCATGACCCCTCGTACCCTGGCCGCCCTGGGCCTGATGCTCAGCAGCGCCCTGGGCGGCTGCATCATGCTGCCTCCCCCGCCGCACGCGCCGCACCCCGCGCGCGCACCGCATGCCGCTGCGATGCCTTCCTGCGCAGACCCCGAGCTGCCGCCTGGCGCGCACCCCGCCGGCCCGCCTCATCGCCCCGGCGAGGGCGATGAGGCTGCGCGCCGCGAGGGCGAGTGCGACGGGCCCGCCGCAGCGGACTTCCGCTTTCAGAAGGAGCGGGTGTTCTTCAGGGGCCCGTCCGACGGGCCGCGCTGAGGCGCTGGACGCGCGGGCTCAGTGGCCCAGCAGCTCCGAGGGCTCGTCGCTGTCGAGCACCTGCTGCGCCCAGGGCGCGAGCTTGCCGGTGTCGGCCCTCAGCACTTCCTGCTTCACGGCCAGGATCTGCGAGGGGTGCATGGAGAAGCTGCGCAGGCCCAGCCCCAGCAGCAGGCGCGTGAACTGCACGTCGCCCGCCATCTCGCCGCACACGCTCACGCCCTTGCCCTGGCGCCGGCATTCGGCAATGGTGTCGGCCACCAGCCGCAGCACGGCCGGGTGGCAGGGGTCGTACAGGTGCGAGACGGCCTCGTCGGCGCGGTCGATGGCCAGCGTGTACTGGATCAGGTCGTTGGTGCCGATGGACAGGAAGTCGAAGTGCTTCAGGAACACGCGCAGCATCATGGCCGCGGCCGGGATCTCGATCATCGCGCCGAGCTTGACCTCGCCCTGCGGCACGCCCTGGGCGCGCAGTTCCTCGCGCGCATGCTCGATGAGCGCCAGCGTCTGGCGGATCTCGCGCGCATGCGCGAGCATCGGGATCAGCAGATGCACGGGGCCATGCGCCGCCGCGCGCAGGATGGCCCGCAGCTGCACCAGGAACATGGCCGGCTCCGACAGGCTCCAGCGGATGGCGCGCAGGCCCAGGGCCGGGTTCAGGTATTCCTGCTTGCTGGCCTTGCCGTCCAGCGGCTTGTCGGCGCCGATGTCGATGGTGCGGATGGTCACGGGCATGCCGCGCATGCCTTCCACGGCGCGGCGGTAGGCCTCGTACTGTTCGTCCTCGTCGGGCAGGCGCGTCAGGCTGCGGGCCTCGCGGCCCATGAACAGGAACTCGCTGCGGAACAGCCCCACGCCCACGGCACCGGCCTTGACGGCCGCGGTGCTGTCCTCGGGCATCTCGATGTTGGCCAGCAGCTCCACGGCCTCGCCGTCGAGCGTGACGGCGGGCTTGTGGCGCAGGCGCCAGAGGCGCTCGCGCTCCAGCTCGCCCTGGCGCTGCTTGAAGCCGTACTCGGCCAGGATGATGGGCGAGGGATCGACGATCACCACGCCGGCCTCGCCGTCGATGATGATCCAGTCGTCCTGGCGCACCAGCTGGCTGGCGCTGCGCGCGCCCACCACGGCCGGGATGTCCATGCTGCGCGCCACGATGGCCGTGTGCGAGGTCTTGCCGCCCACGTCGGTGACGAAGCCGGCGAACACGCTCTTCTTGAACTGGAGCATGTCGGCCGGAGAAAGGTCGTGCGCCACCAGCACCAGCGGCACGTCGAAGTCGCCCTCGCCGGCCTCACCCTCGTCGCTGTCGGTGCGCGCGCGGCGCGGCGGCGGCGGCGGCGCCAGCACGGCGGCGGTGCCCTTCATCTGCCGCAGCAGGCGCTCGACCACCTGTTCGAGGTCGGCCTTGCGCTCGCGCAGGTAGTCGTCCTCCATCTCGTCGAACTGGCGGGCCACGATCTCGAGCTGGGTCGTGAGCGCCCATTCGGCGTTGTACAGGCGCTCGCTGATCCAGTGCTTGACGCCTTCGGTCAGCGCGTCGTCCTGCAGCAGCATCTGATGCACTTCGAGCAGCGCCGCCAGTTCGTGTGGCGCGTCCTCGCGCTTCATCTGCGCCACGCTGGCCTGCAGGCGCTGCAGTTCCTGGGCCACCGCATCGCGCGCCGTGCGCAGCCGCCCGATCTCGGCTTCGACCTCGCTGGCCTGGATGAAGTAGTGCGCCACGTCCACGCGGCTGGACACCACCAGCACCGCACGCCCGATGGCCACGCCACGGGCGACTGCGAGGCCGTGCAGCGAAACGGTCATTCGACGCCGCCGGGCCGCCCCAAGGCGGCGAACGCCCCCTCGGGGGGCAGCGAATCTCGCGAAGCGGAGAGCGTGGGGGTCATATCACTCGCCTTCTCCGAACTTGTCGTTCATGAGCGCG
Source organism: Xenophilus arseniciresistens (assembly GCF_028023875.1). Classification (GTDB taxonomy): domain Bacteria; phylum Pseudomonadota; class Gammaproteobacteria; order Burkholderiales; family Burkholderiaceae_C; genus Xenophilus; species Xenophilus arseniciresistens. The sequence goes on along the minus strand of NZ_JAQIPB010000012.1, from coordinate 11,689 downwards.
ACCAAGGCATCCATCGCCTGCTGCTCCTGCGCACCTTCGGTTTCCAGCTCCACCGTGACGCCCAGGCCGGCGGCCAGCATCATCACACCCATGATGCTCTTGGCGTTGACGCGACGCTCGCCGCGCGAGATCCAGACCTCGCACGGAAAGCTGCCGGCCAGCTTGGTCAGCTTGGCCGAGGCACGCGCATGAAGACCCAGCTTATTGCTGATGGTCACGGATGTCTTGATCACTGAAGGCTCTCCTCACCTGGTTCTGGGGCGCTGCCACCGCCACCTGCATCACGCCGGCCGTGCCGCCCGCGATGGCCCGCTGCACCTGCGCGTCCAGCGGCTCGTGGCGGTAGGTCACGGCGCGCAGCAGCATGGGCAGGTTCACGCCCGCCACCAGCCGCGTGCGCGCGCCGTCCACCAGCTGCTGGGCCACGTTGCAGGGCGTGGCGCCGAAGAGATCGGTGAGCATCAGCACCTGCGAGCGCGGCGCGCGGCCCAGGTGCTGGGCCAGGATGATGCGTGCCGAGCCCATGGTCTCTTCGGGCGAGACATTGGGCTGCACATCCAGCGCGCCGATCCAGGGCTCGACGTCTGGAAAGACATGCAGCGCGCACTGCCGCAAGGCATGGGCCAGGGGCGCGTGGGCGACGATGAAGATGCTGTTCATGCGGCAGGGGCGAAGGCGCCGTCATCATACGTGGCGCCCCGGGCGATCAGGGCTTCGCACGTCAAGGCGCAAGGGCCTCGATGCGCACCGTGTCGTGCTCAAGGCGGGCAAAGGGATGCGCGATGCTCAGGCGCGCCTGGCCGGTGGCGGCACTCAGTTGGGCAATGCCGCGTTCGGTGACGAAGACCAGGTCGCCATTGGCCGCCCTGACCACGTTGGACAGGGGCTGGAATTCGCTCGCCAGCGCGTGCCTGGCCTGCAGCTGCCCCTTGGCGTCGAGCACGAAGAGCTGCGTGGTGGGCTGCGTGGCGGCGCCCGGGCTGCCCGGCGCGGCCTCGGTGTAGCCCACGATGCCCGAAGCGTCGGCCGACCATTGCGCGATGCGGCCCTCGGGCGCGTAGGTCCAGCGCTCCTGGCCGTTGTCGGTGTCCAGCGCGATGAGGGCGTCGCGGCGCTCGTCGTCCTGGCGCACGGCCACCACCCATTGGGCCTTGCCCAGCAAGGCCGTGCTGTTGACGGCGCTGTTCACCAGGCGCGGGAAGCGTTCGGACTGGTAGGTCCAGCGCAGCACTTCGGGCCGGCCCGTGAAAGAGTTGTTCGGGTCGCCGATGTCGCCTTCGCCCGGCACGTTGGCGTCTGCATCCAGCGGCAGCGCGTAGAAGCGCCCGCGCTCGTCGCCCAGGTACAGGGCCTTGCCATCGCACTGCATCTGCGCGTACAGCGGCGCCTCGAAGGCGGCCTGCTCGTGCAGGCCGTAGCTGGTGGCCGAGCCTTGCGCGCTGTATTTGCTCAGGTAGATGGCGGAATTGACGAAGACATGCCCGCGGCAGGCCACGGGCGCGAACAGGTTGTAGGGCGTCTGGACGCCATCGCTGCCCGCCAGCGCGCCATCGCTGCGCTGCAAGACCTGCAGGCGTGGCTGCGCATGCTGCGGCGGGCCCGCGGTGGCGATGTAGACGAAGTCGCCCGCCAGCAGCGGCTGCGACATGTAGTACGGGCGGCCCTGCGGATCGATGAGGGTTTCGCCGTCACCGTCCATCACCGCGTCGGCGGCCCCGTCGCCCATGTTGGCGTACTGGGTCCAGCGGATGTCGCCGGTGGCGGCGTCGAAGGCCACGAGCTTGCCGCTTTCAAAGGGCAGGTACAGGGTGCCAGCCGCCTGCGCGAAGGCGTTGCGGTTGCCTTCGGCGTCCTGCCTGGAGCGATGGGCCCAGCGCAGGGTCGCCGGCTCCAGGTCGAAGCGCAGCAGCTGGCCGGCGGTGCTCACGGCCACGCTGCGCACCTGGGCCGGTGCGGCGGCCACGGCGGCGGGCTGCTCCTGGCAGCCCGTCAGGGCCGCGGCCCATGCGGCCAGGGTGAGGCAGGAAATCAATGCTCTGAACATGCGTGCGAAGGCTCCTCGGATGTTGTTGGGGTGTGGTGCCACGGCACCGGCCAGGCTCAGCGCTGCATCAGGCCGCCAAAGAAGGTGTCGGCCGCGCCGGCCTCTGAAGGCTGGCCCAGCACCGTGGCCTGGTAGAGCGTGACGCGGCCCTGCGCATCGGCATGGGCGAACCAGCGCATGCGCGCCTGCGGCCTGGCCGGCTCGCCGGGCGGCAGGAGCAGCCAGTGCTGCGGCGCGGGCGTGCTGCTCATGTGGGGCATGGCCACGGCCGAAGCCTGGACGATGGCCTTGTCCCATTGCGCGCGGGTGGCCGCCTGCCACAGCTGCAGGCGGGCAGGCGCCTCGTCGGCCGCGAGGCCCGGCCAGGCCGCCACGGCGAAGGTGGCGTCGCCGGCCATGCAGCCGGCCATGCTCAGGGTGGCTTGCAGGCCCTCGGGCGCGATGGGCAGTTCGCGTTGCGCGCGATCGGGCTTGCACGGCAGCAGGGCCTTGAGCTGTGCATCCACCGGCACCTCGCGCCAGTTGAAGACCGGGCTGCAGGCCGCGCACAGCGCCAGAACGGGCGCCGCCAGCAGCCAGCGCCCGTGGCCGATGCGCGCTGCGGCGAGCGCCCGCAGTGAAGATATCCAAGAAGAAGCCATGGGTTGGACTCAGGCGTTGCGACTGGCGCGAAGCGCGGCCATGGGTCGGAACTAAACTGCGCCCCACCCTCTCTAGCCAGTCACCATGAAGAAAGTCCTCTATGTTGCCGCATTCGTGGCCGCGCTGGCCGTGGGTGCGGGCGTGGTGCTGAGCACCGGCGCTTCTGCCGCGCCTGCGTCGACCTTCGTGCTGCTGGACGGCAGCCGAAAGAGCACCGAGGACCTCAAGGGCCGGGTGACGCTGGTGAACTTCTGGGCCACCAGCTGCGTGACCTGCGTGGCCGAGATGCCGCAGATCGCCGCCACGCACGAGAAGTACAAGGCGCAGGGCTACAACACGCTGGCGGTGGCCATGAGCTACGACCCGCCCAGTTACGTGGTGAACTTCGCCGAAAGCCGCAAGCTGCCCTTCGAAGTGGCCATCGACAACACCGGCGCCGTGGCCCAGGCCTGGGGCGATGTGAAGCTCACGCCCACCACCTACCTGGTCAACAAGCGCGGCGAAATCGTCAAGCGCTACGTGGGCGAGCCCGACTTCGCCGAGCTGCACAAACTGATCGAGAAGCTGCTGGCCGAGGCTTGAGCAGCGCCCGTCGCAACGCGCGCCTGCGCTCCCCGTGCCAGCCTGATCCTGGCCTGGGGGGTGCTAATTCCGATACATGTCGTGGCAGGCCTTGCAGGAAGCGCCTGCCCCGCCAACAGCGGCCTTGATCGCATCCAGGTTGCCGGTCTTGGCGGCGGCGGCCACCTTGGCCACCTCGCCTTCGGCGCGGCTGGCAGCGGCCATGAACTTGTCCTGTTCCTTCCAGATCGCCGGCGAGGCCTTGCCGCCCTCGGTGCCGGGGCCGAAGCCTGCCCAGGGCAGCTTGATCAGCTCGGCGGCGCGGGCCGACGCGGTTTCGGCCACCTTGGCGTCGAAGTCCTCGCGTCCGCTGGCCATGTCGGCCACCTTCTTGAAGTTCTGCTGCATCTCCTTGAGCGTCGCCTGGCGGAACTTGATCGCCTCCTGCGGCGTGGCAAAGCTCTGCTGCGCCTGGGCACCAGCGGCCAGCATGGCCAGCGCGCCGATGGCCAGCGCACGGAAGAACATCGAATGAGACATGGGGCTTTCCTGTTGTTCGTGGGTGGGCCCGGGGCGGGGTCCCCGACGGCGCCCGCAGTTTAGAAGCGGCGCAGGACGCCCATGCAAAGGCCCTGCGGGCGCACGGATTCCCGGCCCCGGCGCGAGCTTTGATAATCTGCGGCCCTGCTCCGCTTTGCCCGGCGCCCGCCGGGCCGCCTTCATGTCCACCCACGCGATGTCCTCTTCCCCGGCCGGGCAACAACAGCGCCTGCGCGTCTGGGATCTGCCCACCCGCCTGTTCCACTGGAGCCTGGCGGGCAGCGTCATCGCGCTGATCGTCACGGCCAAGACCGGCGCCATGGACTGGCATTTCCGGCTCGGCTACTTTGTGCTGGCGCTGCTGATGTTCCGCGTGCTGTGGGGCTTCGTGGGCGGGCGCTGGTCGCGCTTTTCGGCTTTCATCTATTCACCGGCCTCGCTGCTGGCGCACCTGCGCGGGCGCGCCGCGCCGCTGCATGGCATCGGCCATTCGCCGCTGGGGGCGCTGTCGGTGTTCGCACTGCTGGCGGCGCTGGTGGTGCAGGTGCTGTCGGGCCTGATGTCCGATGACGCCATCAGCTTCACGGGGCCGCTGGCCACCGTGGTGCCCGGCGCATGGTCCAGCCTGGCCACCGACTGGCACAAGGACGCCGGCCAGTGGGTGGTGATCGCACTTCTGGTGCTGCATGTGGCGGCCTTGCTGGTCTATGTGCTGTTCAAGCGCCAGACGCTGGTGTGGCCCATGCTCCATGGCGACAAGACCGTGCCGTCGCAACTGCAGGCGCCGATGAGCCGCGACGACGCGCGCACGCGCCTGCTGGCACTGGTGCTGTTCGGCCTGTGCGCGGCCGCGGCGCGCTGGCTTGCGTCCTTGCAGGGTTGAAGAAGCCATGAACGCGCCCTCTTCTTCTGCTTCCGCGCCCATGTCCTCTTGTTCTTCTTCAGCGGCTGCGGTCGATCCGCCGACCTGCCTGCACGTGGCCGATCCGCAGCAGGACCTTGCGGCGGTGCGCCGCATCTTTGTGGAGTACGCCGGCACCCTGGGCGTGGACCTGGCCTTCCAGGACTTCGAGGGTGAACTGGCAGCGCTGCCAGGCGACTATGCCTCGCCGCGCGGCACGCTGCTGCTGGCGCTGGTGGGCGCAGAACCCAGCCCGGGCAGCGACGACGCCGTGCAGCTACCCGATGGCCGCTGGGCCGAAGTGGCGGGCTGCTGCGCGCTGCGCCCCCTGGACGCGGTGGACCACGTGAATGCGGCAGAGATGAAGCGCCTGTACGTGCGGCCCGCCTTCCGCGGCTTGCGGCTGGGCCGCCAGCTTGCCGAAGCGGTGCTCGATTCGGCGCGGCAGGCGGGCTATTCGTGCGTGCTGCTGGACACGCTCAACGAGATGGAAGCGGCGCGCGCCCTGTACGAAGACCTGGGCTTCAGGGAAGTGCCACCCTACTATCACAACCCGGTGGCGGGCTCGCACTACCTCAAGGCCGATCTGGACTGAGACCGTGCTCACGTCTCAGGCGTGCAGCGCGCGGGATGCACCCTGCGGATGCATCCGGCGCTTCAGGGCATCAGCCCTTGGCCTGGGCCAGCAGCGTGGCCGCGTCGCTGACTTCGAACTTGCCGGGGCCTTCGACGTTGAGCGTGGCCACCTTGCCGTCCTTGACCAGCATCGAATAGCGGTTGCTGCGCACGCCCATGCCCTTGGCCGTCAGGTCCAGCGTCAGGCCGGCGGCCTTGGCGAAATCGGCACTGCCATCGGCCAGCAGGCGCACCTTGCCGACCGACTTCTGCGCGCGCGCCCAGGCGCCCATGACGAAGGCGTCGTTCACGCTCAGGCACCAGATCTCATCGACACCTGCGGCACGCAGCGCGTCGTACTGTTCCACATAGCCGGGCACATGCTTGGCCGAGCAGGTGGGCGTGAAGGCGCCGGGCAGCGCGAACAGCGCAATGGTCTTGCCCGCACTGGCCTTGGCCACATCGACGGCATTGGGACCGATGCTGCAGCCTTCGCCTTCCACATCCGAGTACTCGTACAGCGTCGTTGCGGGCAGGGTGTCGCCGACCTTGATCATGTTGGGTTCCTTGAGGGTGGGAGCTGAAAAAAGAAAACGGCCCACATTGTGGGCCGTCTTTGCATTGCCTATTACCAGAAGGGAAAGGCAGAGGGGAAAGCGCAGTGATTAGACCGCTGCTGCCTTCTCGACCAGACGCGTGGCGATCCAGTTCTTGGACTTGGAGATCGGGCGCGACTCGGTGATCTCGATCAGATCGCCCAGGTGGTATTCACCTTGCTCGTCGTGCGCGTGGTACTTGCTCGACTTGATCATGATCTTGTCGTAGATCGGGTGCTTCACCCGACGCTCGACCAGCACCGTCACGGTCTTTTCGCGCTTGTCGCTGACGACCTTGCCGATCAGGGTGCGCTTGAGGGATTTTTGAACGTCCGTCATGTTCACTCCTTACTGGGCCGCGTTCTTTTGCGCCAGGATGGTCTTGGCGCGCGCGATGTCGCGACGCACCACACCGATGCTGGCGTTGTTGGTCAGCTGTTGCGTAGCCTTTTGCATGCGCAGGTTGAAATGGGCCTTCTGCAGGTCCTTGATTTCAGCTTGCAGGCCAGCCACATCCTTTTCGCGCAGCGCGGCGGCCTTGGAGACCTTCGCGGTTTGCTTGCTTTTCGTTGCCATGAGAGTTCTCTCCTCGATCAGGCGCCGAGCTGGCGTGCGACGAAGGTCGTACGCAGGGGCAGCTTGGCGGCAGCCAGGCGGAACGCTTCACGAGCGAGTTCTTCGGGCACGCCGACGATCTCGTAAATGACCTTGCCCGGCTGGATCTCGGCCACGTAGTACTCGGGGTTGCCCTTGCCGTTACCCATCCGGACTTCGGCGGGCTTGGTCGAGATCGGCTTGTCCGGGAACACGCGGATCCAGATACGGCCACCGCGCTTGACGTGGCGCGAGATGGCACGGCGGGCGGCTTCGATCTGGCGCGCCGTCAGGCGACCACGATCCACCGACTTCAGACCGAAATCACCGAAGGCAACCGAGTTGCCCCGGGTTGCGACGCCGGTGTTGCGGCCTTTCTGTTCCTTGCGGAACTTTCTGCGTGCAGGTTGCAGCATTTGTTTTCTCCGTTACTCGAAGGCCGGTATTACTCGGCCTTGGCGCCGTCCGCTGCTGCAGCGGGCGCGGCTTTGCGGACGCGCTTAACGGCGGGCTTGCTGGGGTCCACTGCGTCGGCAGGCTTGTCGCTGCCATCGGCCGGGGCGGCATTGCTGCCGAAACCACGGCCGCCGCCGCGCGGGCCACCACGGCGGTCATTGCCACCGGGACGGCCATCGCGACGCGGGCCACGCGGACCGCGGCGCTCTTCACCTTCCGGACGCGGGGTGCTGTCCAGCGAAGGCGCATCGCTGCGGCCCAGGGTGTCGCCCTTGTAGACCCACACCTTCACGCCGATCACACCGTAGGTGGTCTTGGCTTCGGAGGTGCCGTAGTCGATGTCGGCGCGCAGGGTGTGCAAGGGCACACGGCCTTCGCGGTACCACTCGGTACGGGCGATTTCGATGCCGTTCAGACGGCCGGCGGACATGATCTTGATGCCCTGGGCGCCCAGACGCATCGCGTTCTGCATCGCGCGCTTCATGGCGCGGCGGAACATGATGCGCTTCTCGAGCTGCTGGGTGATCGAGTCGGCGATCAGCTGAGCATCGACTTCGGGCTTGCGCACTTCTTCGATGTTCACGGCAACGGGCACGCCCAGTTGCTTGCCGAGTTCCTTCTTCAGGTTCTCGATGTCCTCGCCCTTCTTGCCGATCACCACGCCCGGACGTGCCGAGTAGATGGTGATGCGGGCGTTCTTGGCGGGGCGCTCGATCAGGACGCGCGACACCGAAGCGTTCTTCAGCTTCTTCTTCAGGTACTCGCGCACCTTGATGTCTTCGGCCAGCATGCCCGCGAAGTCACGGTCACTGGCGTACCAACGGCTGGACCAGTTACGGCTGACCGCAAGGCGGAAGCCGGTTGGGTGGATTTTCTGTCCCATGTTTCTTCCAGACCTTAGTTGCCGACCGTCACGTACACATGGCACGTGGGCTTGCTGATGCGGTTGCCGCGGCCCTTGGCGCGCGCGGTGAAACGCTTGAGCGTGGCACCTTGCTCGACATAGATGGTCTTGACGCGGAGTTCGTCGATGTCCGCGCCGTCGTTGTGCTCGGCATTGGCGATGGCCGACTCGAGCACCTTCTTGACGATCACGGCTGCCTTCTTCTGGGTGAATTCCAGAATGTTGAGCGCCTGGTCCACCTTCTTGCCGCGGATCAGGTCCGCGACGAGGCGGCCCTTGTCCACCGACAGGCGAACGCCGCGGAGCACTGCACGTGTTTCAGACATGTTTTGGGCTCCTTACTTCTTGGCTTTCTTGTCCGCCGGGTGACCCTTGAAGGTACGGGTCAGTGCGAACTCGCCCAGCTTGTGGCCGACCATCTGGTCGGTCACATACACGGGCACGTGTTGCTTGCCGTTGTGGACGGCGATGGTCAGGCCGATGAACTCGGGCAGCACCATCGAGCGGCGCGACCAGGTCTTGATCGGCTTCTTGTCCTTGGTCGCGACGGCCTTTTCGACCTTGGCAACCAGATGATGGTCGACGAAAGGACCCTTTTTGAGAGAGCGAGTCATGGCTGTCCCTTACTTCTTGCGACGCGACACGATGAAGACCTGCGTGCGCTTGTTGTTGCGGGTGCGATAACCCTTCGTCAGGTTGCCCCATGGGTCAACCGGATGACGGCCTTCGCCAGTCTTGCCCTCACCACCACCATGCGGGTGGTCCACCGGGTTCATGACCACGCCGCGAACGGTCGGGCGAATGCCGCGATGGCGCGTGGCACCGGCCTTGCCGTACTGGCGCAGGCTGTGCTCTTCGTTGGCCACTTCACCGATGGTGGCGCGGCACTCGATGTGGATGCGGCGCACTTCGCCCGAGCGCATGCGCACCTGGGCGTACACGCCTTCACGGGCCAGCAGCGTCGCCGAGGCACCGGCCGAACGCGCGACCTGCGCACCCTTGCCGGGCTGCAGTTCGATCGCGTGGATGGTCGAACCCACGGGGATGTTGCGGATCGGCAGCGTGTTGCCAGCGCGGATCGGGGCTTCCGAGCCGCTCAGCAGCGTTGCGCCGGCTTCCACGCCACGCGGGGCGATGATGTAGCGGCGCTCGCCGTCGGCGTAGCACACCAGCGCGATGTGAGCGGAACGGTTGGGGTCGTACTCGATGCGTTCGACCTTGGCCGGGATGCCGTCCTTGTTGCGCTTGAAGTCCACCACGCGGTAGTGGTGCTTGTGACCGCCGCCCTTGTGACGGGTGGTGATGTGGCCGTTGTTGTTGCGGCCGGCCTTCTGGAACTGGGGTTCCAGCAGCGGCGCGTAACCTTCACCCTTGTGCAGGTGATCGCGCGAGATCTTGACGGTACCGCGCTGACCCGGGGTGGTCGGCTTGAGCTTGATGACGGCCATGATTACGCGGCCTCCGAAACGAGGTTGAGCTCCTGACCGGGCTTGAGCGTCACGTAGGCCTTGCGCACGTTGTCACGGCGGCCCACCGAGCGGCCGAAGCGCTTGGTCTTGCCCTTGATGTTGGCGACGGACACGCCCTTGACCTCGACCTTGAACAGCAGCTCGACGGCGGCCTTGATCTCGGGCTTGGTGGCGTCCTGCAGCACCTTGAAAGTCACGGCATTCGACTTCTCGCCGACCATGGTGGCCTTTTCGGACACGATGGGAGCGACCAGCACGTTCAACAGACGGCCTTCATCGAATTGACGCTGAGCGGGGGTGGGGTTCACGCGGCTCATGCGAACATCTCCTTGAGCTTGTCGACGGCACCCTTGGTCACCAGCACCTTCTTGTAGTGCACCAGCGACAGCGGATCTGCATAACGCGGCTCCACAACCAGCACGTTGACCAGGTTGCGCGAGGCGAGGTACAGGTTCTCGTCGACTTCTTCGGCGATCACGAGCACGGACTCGAGATTCATCGCCTTGAACTTGGCAGCCAGGGCCTTGGTCTTGGGCGAATCGACCTTCAGCGAATCAACCACGGCCAGGCGGCCTTCGCGCACCAGCTGCGAGAAGATGGACGCCATGCCGGCGCGGTACATCTTCTTGTTGATCTTCTGGGTGAAGTTTTCGTCCGGCATGTTCGGGAAGATCCGACCGCCCCCACGCCACAGCGGCGAGGACGTCATACCGGCACGGGCGCGGCCCGTTCCCTTTTGCTTGAACGGCTTCTTGGTCGAGTGCTTGACCTGCTCGCGGTCCTTCTGGGCACGGGTGCCCTGGCGCGCGTTGGCCTGGTAGGCAACGACGATCTGATGGATCAGGTCTTCGTTGTAGGCACGACCGAACACGGTCTCGGGCGCGTCGTACTTCGACGCAGCCTGGCCCTGTTCATTCAGGAGTTCGAGTTCCATTACTTCGCTCCTTCGGCCGCTTGCGGCTTGGCCTTGACGGCGGGACGCACGGTGACAAAGCCACCCTTCGAACCCGGAATCGCGCCCTTGATCAGCAGCAGCTGGCGAGCTTCGTCCACGCGAACCACGTCGAGGTTCTGGGTGGTGACGGTTTCGTCGCCCATGTGGCCGGTCATCTTCTTGCCCGGGAACACGCGGCCCGGATCCTGCGCCATCGAGATGGAGCCAGGAACATTGTGCGAACGGCTGTTACCGTGCGACGCACGTTGCGAGCTGAAGTTGTGGCGCTTGATCGTGCCGGCGAAGCCCTTGCCGATCGAGGTGCCCTGCACGTCGACCTTCTGGCCGGCGGCGAACACGCCCTGAGCGGCGATCACGGCACCCGCTTGATGCTGGGCGGCCGTTTCGGCGGTCACGCGGAATTCACGGATGATTTCGCCGGCTTCGACGCCAGCCTTGGCCAGATGGCCGGCTTGCGGCTTGGTCACGCGAGAGGCCTTGCGTGCACCAAACGTCACCTGCAGGGCGACGTAGCCGTCGACCTCTTGGGTCTTGACCTGGGTCACGCGGTTGTTGGACACGTCCACCACCGTGACGGGCACTGCGTCCCCGTCGTCGGTGAAGAGGCGCATCATGCCCACCTTGCGGCCCAGCAACCCGAGGGAGTTGCTTTGACTCATGTTGTTTCTCCAAAACTCTCGCCGCTGCCACTTCAATTGGCGACAGCGTTCGGATTCGCGGCCTGCGCCGTGATGAATCCAGCGAGAGAAGGTTGATAAGGACCCTGCCAACTGCGCCCACCCGCCCTGGGCAAACCATAGGCAAACGTCCGCAAAAAGAGCAGAGCCCGCGATTCTACTGCGGTGCCAACTTTTTGTGCAAGCCCCATCGGCATCGCAGGCGGTCATGGTGCCCACCCCACACACAAAAAAAGCCCGGCCGCGCAAGCAACCGGGCTTTCTATGGGCCGTGAAGGCCGCGCCGCAATTACTGCAGCTTGATCTCGACGTCCACGCCGGCCGGCAGGTCCAGCTTCATCAGCGCGTCCACGGTCTTGTCGGTGGGATCGACGATGTCCATCAGACGCTGGTGCGTGCGGATCTCGAACTGGTCGCGCGAAGTCTTGTTGACGTGCGGCGAACGCAGGATGTCGAAACGCTTCATGCGCGTGGGCAGGGGCACGGGGCCCTTGACGATGGCGCCGGTGCGCTTGGCGGTGTCCACGATCTCGGCGGCCGACTGGTCGATGAGCTTGTAGTCAAACGCCTTCAGGCGGATGCGGATCTTTTGCTTGTTGGCCATGTTGCTGCCCACCCTTATTCGAGGACCTTGGCCACCACGCCGGCGCCCACGGTGCGACCGCCTTCGCGGATGGCGAAGCGCAGGCCTTCTTCCATGGCAATCGGGGCGATCAGCTTGACGGTGATCGACAC
>NZ_JAQIPB010000011.1 GCF_028023875.1 Xenophilus arseniciresistens | reverse complement strand
TTGGCCGACAGCACCGTGGCGATCGCCGCCGTCAGGGTCGTCTTGCCATGGTCCACGTGACCGATCGTGCCCACGTTCACGTGGGGCTTGGTACGTTCGAACTTGCCTTTTGCCATTTTCGACTCCGAAAAATAACCAGATCACACGACTGCGGGGCATGCAACACCACTGCTGCACACCCCAAAATAACTGGTGCCCTTGGCGGGAATCGGACCCGCGACCTCTCCCTTACCAAGGGAGTGCTCTACCACTGAGCCACAAGGGCGACACTCAAATACTCAGACCACACCAGGCACCCGTGGAGCGGGAGACGGGAATCGAACCCGCGTCATCAGCTTGGAAGGCTGGGGTTCTACCATTGAACTACTCCCGCATCGTGACGACTCACGCCGCCAACGCTCGCAGCTCAGGCACCTGAACAACTGTGGCTTCACTGGTGGAGAGGGCTGGATTCGAACCAGCGTAGGTATAAACCGGCAGATTTACAGTCTGCTGCCATTAACCACTCGGCCACCTCTCCGGTGAACCTCGAACTATAGCACGGTTGTTTGACGGAGTCGATTGACCGTGCGATTTTTTGCGGTGGGCGAACCCATCCGCTCCAAACCAAGACCGAGGTCTTCAGTGCCCGAAACGCGCAGCCTCAATAAAGAGGGCCGCGCGCCCGGGATCACCCGGCATTCTCTCCCAAGGCGCGTTGCCTGTCACGCCATTCACGCGCCTGGCCGAAGTGGCCGCAGCCGATGAAGGGCACGGGCGGACGCAGGGCCGAAAGTGGCGAGGGATGGTTGGCGGTCAAGACCTTGTGTCGCTTCCCGTCGATCAGGTTGCGTTTGCTCTGCGCATGCGAGCCCCAGAGCATGAAGACCACCGGCTGGGGGCCCTCGGCCACCTGGCGGATGACCGCGTCCGTGAGCGTCTCCCAACCCCGGCCCGAATGGCTGGCCGGCTGGCCCTCCTCCACGGTGAGGCAGGTGTTGAGCAGCAGGACGCCGTTGCGCGCCCACTTGACCAGACTGCCGCCAGGCTCGGGAAAGCGCGGCGGCGGGGTGCCCAGATCGCGCTCAAGTTCCTTGAAGATGTTGCGCAGCGAAGGCGGCAACGCCACGCCCGGCGCCACGGAGAAAGCCAGCCCCTCGGCCTGGCCGCGGCCATGGTAGGGATCCTGCCCCAGGATGACCACGCGCACGGCCTCGGGCGGCGTGAGCTCCAGCGCCCGCAGCGGCTGCGGCGGAAAGACCACGGCGCCCTCCTGCAGTCGTTGCTGCAGGAATTGCTGCAGCGACTGCCCCTTGGCACTGCCAAAGAATTCGTCGACCAGCGCTTGCCAGCCGGGCGCCACGGGCCACTGGCCCGGGTCGGCACTCTGGAGTTGCGTCGCCATCATGGCGCGGCTCAGGCGAACAGTCGGGCCAGGGCCTCGCCCGGCTCGTCCGCACGCATGAAGCTCTCGCCGACCAGGAAGGCCTGCACGCCAGCCTCGCGCAAGGTCTGCACATCCTCGCGGGTGGCGATGCCCGACTCGGTCACCAGCAAACGGCCCTCGGGCAACCGGGCCTTCAAGTCCAGCGTGGTCTGGATCGAGACTTCGAAGTTGCGCAGGTTGCGGTTGTTCACGCCGATCAAGGGCGTGCGCAGCTTCAGCGCACGCTCGAGCTCAGCCGCATCGTGCACTTCCACCAGCACCGCCATGCCCAGCCCCAGCGCGATGGCCTCGAAGTCCTTCAACTGCGCGTCGTCGAGGCAGGCCGCGATCAGCAGCACGCAATCGGCGCCGACGGCGCGCGATTCGTAGATCTGCCAGGCATCGACCATGAAGTCCTTGCGCAGCACCGGCAGGCCGCAGGAGGCGCGCGCCTGCTTGAGGTAGTCGATGCTGCCCTGGAAGAACTGGCGGTCCGTGAGCACCGACAGGCAGGCGGCGCTCACGCGCCCGTCGCCTTCGGCATAGCTCTGGGCGAGATCGGCCGGCACGAATTCGCCCGGGCGGATCACGCCCTTGCTCGGGCTGGCCTTCTTGATTTCGGCGATGACTGCGGCCTGCCCCTGCGCGACCTTGGCGCGCAAGGCGCCTTCGAAATCACGCGTGAGCACGCGGCTCTCGGCATCGCGGCGCACCGCCTCCAGCGGCAGACGCTTGCGCGCAGCGGCCACTTCCTCGTGCTTGACGGCAACGATCTGATTCAGGATGTCTGACATGGCTCGATTCTCGGTGAGCGCTCAATGGCCGTCCGCGGCCAGCGCCTGCGTGGTCTGGACGAACTGCGCGAGCTTCGCGCGCGCAGCGCCAGAGTCCAGCACCGCGCGGGCCTTTTCGATGCCCTGAGCAATACTGGCCGCAACGTCGGCCGCATAGAGCGCCGCGCCAGCATTGAGCAGCACGATGTCGCGCGCGGCGCCCTGCACCGAACCGTCGAGCACGCCCACCAGCAGCGCGCGCGACTCCTGCGGCGTCTCGACCCGCAGCACGCGGCTGCTGGCCATCTGAAGGCCGAAGTCCTCAGGGTGAATCTCGTATTCGCGCACCTGCCCTTCGCACAGTTCGCCCACGAGCGTGCTGGCGCCCAGCGAGATCTCGTCCATCCCGTCCTTGCCGTACACCACCAGCGCATGGCGCGCGCCCAGACGCTGCAGCGCCCGCACCTGGATGCCCACGAGGTCGGCGTGGAACACGCCCATCAGCGTGTTCGGCGCCCCGGCCGGGTTGGTGAGCGGGCCCAGGATGTTGAACAGCGTGCGCACGCCCAGCTCGCGCCGCACGGGCGCGACGTTCTTCATGGCCGGGTGGTGGTTGGGCGCGAACATGAAGCCCATGCCCACCTGCTCGATGCAGTCGGCGATCTGCGCCGGCTGCAGGTCGATATGCACGCCCAGTGCCTCCAGCACGTCGGCACTGCCGGACTTGCTGCTCACGCTGCGCCCGCCATGCTTGGCCGTGCGCGCGCCGGCCGCAGCGGCCACAAACATGGCGCAGGTGGAGATGTTGAAGGTGTGCGAGCCATCGCCGCCCGTGCCCACGATGTCGATCAGGTGCTCGGTGTCGCGCACCGCCACGGTGGTCGCGTGCTCGCGCATCACCTGCGCGGCGGCCGTGATCTCGCCGATGGTTTCCTTCTTCACGCGCAGGCCCGTGATGATGGCCGCCATCATGACCGGCGAGCACTCGCCGCGCATGATCAGCCGCATCAGGTGCAGCATCTCGTCGTGGAAGATCTCGCGGTGTTCGATGGTGCGCGCAAGCGCCTCTTGAGGGGTGATCATGGGAACAGGCTCCAGAGAAATCAGCGGCCGGTCGGCGCTTCGGTCAGCGCCAGCTTGAGGCCAAAAACAAGGATCAGCAGACCCGCTGCGCGCTCGACCCACAGCAGGCCGCGGGCTGCGGCCGGTGGCGTCGAAGGCCCGCCGGCACGCAACCGCCGCGCGATGACGGCAGCCGCCAGCGCCCAGCCCGCGCTCACCAGCAGGCCATTGACATTGAACAGCAGCCCCAGCGCCAGGAACACCCATGCCGGGTGGGCGGTGCCGGGCGCGATGAACTGCGGCAGGAAAGCCAGGAAGAACAGCGCCACCTTGGGGTTGAGCACGTTGGTCAGAAAGCCCCGGCCGAAGACGACGCGCAGTGGCAACGCCTGCGCGGGCGCCAGCGCACCACCGGCGAAGGCCTCGGCGTCCAGCGAGCCGCGCGAGCGCAGCATGCCCCAGCCCATCCACAGCAGGTAGGCGGCGCCCACCCACTTGAGCACCGTGAATGCGGTGGCCGATGCAGCGATCAGCGCGCTGATGCCCAGCGCCGCCGCCAGTGTGTGCACCATGCAGCCGGCCGCGATGCCCAGGCCGGCCACGATGCCGGCACGCACGCCCTGGCGCAGCGCGTTGCTCACCACATAGAACACGTCCACGCCGGGCGTCAGATTCAGCAGCAGGCCGGCCATCACGAAAGCCAGCAGTTGAGGAGTGTCTGGCATGCTCAGTCCGTCTTGGATGCAGTGAGGGATCAGCGCGCGAAGAAGCCGCGGATGGCTGCCACGGCGCGCGCCACGCCGTCCGCATCCGCATCCAGATGCGTGACGAAGCGCAACCGGTACAGCCCCGTCGCCAGGATGCCCTGCGACTGCAGATGCGCCAGCAGCGCCGCGCCCTGGTCGGCGGCCTGGCCTTGCAGATCGACGAAGACGATGTTGCTTTGCGGCGGCTCCACGCGCAACGCGGGAATGCCGGCCAGGCCTTGCGCCAGTTGGCGTGCGAGCGCATGGTCGTCGCGCAGGCGCCGCACATGGTGCTCCAGCGCATGCGACGCGGCAGCCGCCAGCACGCCGGCCTGGCGCATGCCGCCGCCGGCCATCTTGCGCACGCGGTGCGCGCGCAAGATGAACTCGCGCGAGCCGCACAGGGCCGAGCCCACCGGCGCGCCCAGGCCCTTGCTGAAGCACACCGAGACGCTGTCGAAGCATTGCGCGATGCGCCTGGCTTCGTCATACACATCGGTGCCCAGCGCCTCGGCCTGGGCCGTGGCGGCATTGAACAGGCGCGCGCCATCCAGGTGGCGCAGCAGGCCCTTGTCGGCGGCCAGTTGCGTGGCCGCCTGCACGTAGTCGAAGGGCAGCAGCTTGCCGCCCAGCGTGTTTTCCAGTGCCAGCAGCCGCGTGCGCGCAAAGTGCGCATCGTCGGGCTTGATCTCGGCCTCGATGCGCGCCAGCGGCAGGCTGCCGTCGGGCGCATGTTCGATGGGCTGCGGTTGCACGCTGCCCAGCACCGCGGCGCCCCCGCCTTCCCAGCGGTAGCAGTGCTGCTGCTGGCCCACGATGTATTCGTCGCCGCGCCCGCAGTGCGCGAGGATGGCGCAGAGGTTGCTCTGCGTGCCGGTGGGCATGAACAGCGCGGCCTCGAAGCCCAGCAGGCCGGCGATCTGCGACTGCAGCGCATTGACCGACGGGTCGCCGCCGAACACGTCGTCGCCCAGCGGCGCGGCCAGCATGGCCGCACGCATGGCGGCGGTTGGCTGCGTGACGGTGTCGCTGCGCAGGTCGACCAGTGCGGTTGTCTGTTGGCCTGTGCTCATCGCTCGCCCCGGCTCAGTTCAGAAAGTTCTGCAGCATGGCATGGCCATGCTCGGTCAGGATGGATTCGGGGTGGAACTGCACACCTTCGATGCGCACCGCATGCGCAAAGCCGGTGTGCCGCACGCCCATGATTTCGCCGTCGTCCGTCCAGGCCGTGACGGCCAGCGCCTCGGGGCAGCTCGCGCGCTCGATGGCCAGCGAGTGGTAGCGATTGACGGTGAAGCGCTCGGGCAGGCCCGCGAACACGCCTTCGCGCGTGGTCGTGATCTGGCTCACCTTGCCATGCATGAGCTGCTGCGCCCGCACGATCCGGCCGCCAAAGGCCGCGCCGATGCTCTGGTGGCCCAGGCACACGCCCAGGATGGGCAGCTTGCCGGCAAAGGCCTGGATCGCGGGCACCGACACGCCCGCCTCGGTCGGCGAGCACGGCCCGGGCGAGATCACCAGCCGCGTGACGCCGGCGGCGATGCGCTCGCCGATGCCGGCCACGTCGACTTCGTCATTGCGCAGCACTTCCACCTCGGCCCCCAGCTCGCCAAAGTACTGGACGATGTTGAAGGTGAAGCTGTCGTAGTTGTCGATCATCAAGAGCTTGGTCATCTTTCTACTCCAGGCCTTCTTCCACCAGTTCAGCGGCGCGCAGCAGCGCCCGCGCCTTGGCCTCGGTCTCCTTCCATTCCAGCTCGGGCACGGAGTCGGCCACCACGCCGGCCGCGGCCTGCACGTGCAGGGTCTGGTCCTTGACCACGCCGGTGCGGATGGCAATGGCCACGTCCATGTCGCCCGCATAGCTGATGTAGCCGCAGGCGCCGCCATACAGCCCCCGCTTGGTGGGCTCGAGCTGGTCGATCAGCTCCATGGCATGGACCTTGGGCGCGCCCGTGAGCGTGCCGGCAGGGAAGGTGGCGCGCAGCACATCCATGTTGCTCATGCCGTCCTTCAGGATGCCTTCGACGTTGCTGACGATGTGCATCACGTGGCTGTAGCGCTCCACGGCGAAGGCTTCGGTCACCTTCACGGTGCCGGTCTTGGCGATGCGGCCGATGTCGTTGCGCGCCAGGTCGATCAGCATCACATGCTCGGCGCGCTCCTTGGGGTCGTTCACGAGTTCGACCTCGGCGGCCTTGTCCAGCTCGATGGACGCGCCGCGCGGCCGCGTGCCGGCCAGCGGACGGATCGTGACCTTCTGCTCGCCGGTCTCGATCACCTCCTGGCGCACCAGAATCTCGGGCGAAGCGCCCACGACATGGTGGTCGCCCATGTCGTAGTAGTACATGTAGGGGCTGGGGTTGAGCGAGCGCAGCGCGCGGTACAGCGACAGCGGCGATTCGGTGTAGCGCTTGCTGATGCGCTGGCCCACCTGCACCTGCATGAAGTCGCCCGCGGCGATCAGTTCCTTGGCCCGCTCCACGGCGCGCAGGTAGTCGGCCTTGGCGAAGGGTCGCTCGGGGGCATGCGCCTGCGTGGGCTTCACTTGAGGCGCGCTGACCGAATAGCGCAGCTGGTCCTTGAGTTCGCGCAGCCGGCGCTTGGCCTTGGCATAGGCCTCGCTCTGCTGCGGGTCTGCGTAGACGATCAGGTAGAGCTTGCCCGAGAGGTTGTCGATGACGGCCAGTTCCTCGCATTGCAGCAGCAGGATGTCGGGGCAGCCCAACTGGTCGGGCGGGCAGCTGGCCTCGAGCTTCTTTTCCATGTAGCGCACGGCGTCGTAGCCGAAGTAGCCGGCCAGGCCGCCGCAAAAGCGCGGCAGGCCGGGACGCAGCGCGACCTTGAAGCGCTTCTGGTACGCCTCGATGAAATCCAGCGGATTGCCTTCGGCCGTCTCCACCACGCGGCCATCGGTGACCACCTCGGTGCGCGCCGCGGCGCCGAAGCCGCTGGCGCGCAGCAGGGTGCGCGCGGGCAGGCCGATGAAGCTGTAGCGGCCGAAGCGCTCGCCGCCCACCACGGACTCGAGCAGGAAGCTCAGCCTGCCGCCCTGCGGGCCACTGGAATAGGCCAGCTTGAGGTACAGCGACAGCGGGGTTTCGAGGTCCGCAAAGGCCTCGACGATCAGGGGGATGCGGTTGTAGCCCTGCGCGGACAGACTCTTGAATTCGAGTTCAGTGATCACGGGTTCTCCATGGGCAGGCGCTGAAAGTGGGCGCACCTGCGTTCATCATCATTCACGGGTTCGGTTCGCGGCGGGCGTTGGCCGCGAACCACGGGCGCACGGCCGGCGCCGTGCAATCAGACAGCTGTGGACGCAGGCTTACGCCAGGGCCAGGCTCCCCGGCTCCCTAGGCCTGTCTGATGGACGTGATGAACAAACATGGAACAGCCAGTGTAGCCCAGCGATGCGGCACGCGGCATGCCTGAAGGCCCGAGGCCGTCAGCAGCGCGGCTCGCCCCGCCCGGCCAGTTCGCTGAGCGCGTCGATGAAGCCATCGGCGTCCACGCCATGCACGGGCTCGCCATGGTTGTAGCCGTAGCTCACCAGCACCACGGGGCAGCCGGCGGCCCGCGCGGCGCGCGCGTCGTTGCTGGAGTCGCCGATCATGAGCGTGCGTTCGGACGCGCTGCCCAGGGCCTCGCAGGTCTTGAGCAGCGGCAGCGGGTCGGGCTTCTTGCGCGCGAAATCGTCGCCACCGAAGACCTGTTCAAAGTAGCTGTCCAGCTTCTTGGCAGCCAGCAGGGGCCGGGCAAAGTCGCGCGGCTTGTTGGTCAGGCAGGCCAGGCGCAGACCGCGTGCGCGCAACGCGTCCAGCCCCTCGATCACGCCGCCGTAGACCTGCGAATGCTGGCCGTTGACCCGGAGGTAGTGATGCTGGTAGCGCTGCCAGGCCCGCTCGTACAGCGCCGCTTCGTCCGATGCGCCCACATGGGCCAGCACGCTGCGGATCAGGTGCTCGGAGCCCTTGCCCACCATCGCCGACACCGCCTGGGCCTGCACCTGCGGCAGTTGCAGGTCGGCCAGCATGCCGCCCAGGGCCGCAACGAAATCGCCGAGGGTGTCGACCAGCGTGCCATCGAGGTCGATGATGGCCGCGTCGAAGCAGGAAAGCGAAGGAAGGTGGGAAGCAGAAGAGGAAGTCACGCCGGCATTGTCGCGCCGGCAGGCGAGCGGCCGGCTCAGGCTCAGACTTCGGTCAGCGACTGGGCCGCCACCACGGCCTCGGTGCGGTTGCGCACGTTGAGCGCCCGGAAGATGGCCGCCAGGTGGATCTTGACCGTGCCTTCGCTGATGCCCAGGCTGCGGCCGATGAGCTTGTTGGGCTTGCCTTGCGACAGCAGTTGCAGCACTTCCACCTGGCGCTCGGTCAGCACCTTGCGAAGATGCTCCAGCGTGGGCGCCCCCCCCGCGGTGCGCGCGGGCCCTGCCGTGCCGGTCGCGGCCGCGGCGCCCGGCGCCACAGACAGGCCCGACAGCAGCATCGGCGGCACATAGGCGCCGCCGGCCAGCACCAGGCGCACCGCCGACAGCATCACGTCGGGCGAATAGGCCTTCGGGATGAAGCCCAGCACGCCGCGGTCGAGCACCGCGCGCATGATGGCCGGGTCTTCATAGCCGGACAGCACGATCACCGGCACGGCCGGGTGGCGGCGCCGCAGCTCGTCGATGTGCGAATGCCCTTCGGCACCCGGAATGTTCAGGTCGATCAGGGCCAGATCGAGGTCATCTGCAGCGACTGCAAAAAGCTCATCCACGTTCATGGCGAGCAGGAACTCGATGTCGCTCTGCAGTTCGGAGAGTTTGGCCTTCACCGCCTCGATGACGAGCCGGTGGTCATCGGCGATCAGGATTTTCATGGGTGGATGGCGCCGCGGCGCATTCGAAACGCCCCGGAAGATAGCCGTGATCCGCTCCCGCAGCAAGGCACCTTCCCGAAGGACATAGAGCCCAAGCGGTATGGCGGCGAGCGAGGCCCGCGCCGAAGAATGCCGCGGACCCAACGCAGCACCACCGTGGCATCCATCCCGCCGCAGGGGCCCGTGCCTGCAGAGACCGCCCCAGTGACCGTTGCCCCTCGCCTGTTCAGTTTCTACGCAGCCGCCATCGGATTCGGTCTGGCCATCGATGCCCAGGACCCGGATGCGCCGGTCGAGTCCACCGGAGCCGAGGCCCAGCAGCGCATGCGGCGGCTGCTGGAGCGCGCCAACACGGCCGCGCGCGCGCAGGGCAAGTCTGCCGCGGACGTGGATTCGGCCGCCTTCGCGCTGACGGCCTGGTTCGACGAGGTGGCCGGCCGGCGCCGCGACTGGGCCGATGCCATCGCCCCGCTGCAGCTGCTGTGGTTCAACTCCACCAATGCCGCCACCGAGTTCTTCCACCACCTGTCCGCGCTGCAGTCCGACCAGGGCGAACTGCGCGAACTTTATTGGTACCTGCTGGCCATCGGCTTCCAGGGCCAGTACTACTTCGAAGGCCAGAACGGCGCGGGCGAGCTGGCCAAGCTGCGCGCGCTGCATGCGGCGCAACTGCCGCAGCCGCTGCTGGAGCTGCAACTGCCCCGGCCCCGCCTGTGCGCCCAGCCCTATACCGTGCCCCGCGCGCCGGCCGCGGCACCGCAGCGCGACCGGCGCGCCTGGCGATGGCCGCTGCTGGTCGCCTTGCTGCTGATCCTGGTGCCCGTGGGCGCGTGGATGGCCCAGCAACTGGCGCCCCCGGCAGCGCAGGCGCGCACGCTGGCGATGCAGGCCAACGAGCAGTTGCAGCGCCACGCCTGCGCCGTCCTGAACGCCGAGCAGGCGGCCGACGGCGTGCTGCGCGTCAACGGCTTCGTGCCCTCCGCGGGCACCCTGGCGCAGGTGCGCCAGGAGATCGGCGCGCTGGCCGGCGCCACGCCCACCGAACTGTCGCTGCAGCTGCGCCCCTGGCCCTACTGCGAAGTCGTGGACATCCTGCAGGCCCACCAGCTGCGCAATGCGCGATCGCGCCAGCCCATGGCGCTGGAGGCCCCTTCCGCGCACGACGGCGTGCTGCGCGAGGGCCAGAGCGTGGTGCTGCAACTGCGCACGCCGGAACGCGAGGGCGTGGTCTGGGTCGACTACTACACGGCCGACGGTGCCGTGCTGCACCTGCGAGCGCAGGGCCAGCGCCGGGTGCCTTTCAGTGCCGGCCAGACGGTGCGGCTGGGCGAAGACCTGCCTTCGAGCTGGCTGGTGAGCCCGCCCTTCGGCACGGTGCTGATCACTGCCGTGGCCCTGCCCGCCAGCGGCGTGCCGGCCAGCACCGAGCCGCCACCTTACGAGCTGGCGTCGGACTACCTGCTTCGACTGCGCGAGACGCTGGCGGCCGTCAGCCCGGACGCCCGCCCGGTGGCGGATCTTCTCTTTCTGCAGACCGGGGAACGGTGACACCATGAACGAGATCGGCCTGGCAGGTCTGGGAGCCATGGGCGCTGGCATCGCCCTCTTGGGCTGGCTGGCCTGGCGCGAAGGCTGGCTGGGCGCGCTGATCCGCTGGCGGCGCTGGCATGAACGCCTGACGGCCGCGCGTCGGCGGGGGCAGACCGCCTCTGCACCCAGCGTGCGCGCCCTGCGCGCGGCCATCACCACGCCCGCGGATCTGGAGACCACCTGGCAGCCGCTGCCCCACCCGCCCCACCACGCGCTGCCCCGGCTGCTGTGGGTGGGCGACGCTGCCTCGGCGCTGCCCGCACTGCTGTCGGCCGTGGCGCCCGAGGGACCGGTGAAGGAAGCCCGCGTGGCCGACGAAGAGCCCTTCTGGCGCTGGTGGTGGCTGCCGCAGCAGGTGGCCATCGAGGTCTGCCCGCCCGCACCACCGCCCGAGGCCCAGCAGGACCTTCTGTGGCTGCACGCGCTGCGCACGCTGGCCCAGACGCAACCCCAGCGACCGCTCGAAGGCATGGTGCTGTGCATCAGCGTGGCTCTGCTGCGCGCCGACCCCAAGGTGGCCGAAACCCTCATGCAACTGCTGGCCCGGCGCGCGCATGAGAGCGCCACCCTGCTCAGCCCGCGGCTGCCGCTGTACCTGCTGGTCACGGGCCTGCAGGACCTGCCGGGCTACGGCACCGTGCGCGCCGCCACGCCCGCCCCCGTCCTGCAGCAGGCCTTCGGCTGGCGCGCCCCGCCCGAGCCCGTGCCGCAGCCCTGGCAGGCCGCCCACGACACCTGGCAGCCAGCGCTGCATGCCTGGCGGCTGGGCCTGATGGCGCGCTCCAGCCAGGCCCGCGAACGCCATGACATCCATCGATTTGCGGAAGCCCTGCTGGCACTCACGCCGGGCCTGCACCGGCTGGAGCAGGCGCTGGCCCTGCAGGCCGGCACGGGCCCGCGGCTGCAGGGGCTGTACTTCACGGCGTCGGCGCCCCAGCCGGCCTTTCTGGCCGACCTCTTCGAGCGCTTTCTGAACGCCTCCGACGCGCGCGTGAACTGAGGGCCTGAGACGCCGGCAGCCGCTCAGCCGCCGGCGCGCGCGGGTGCCGCCGGCGCGGCCGGGGCATCAATGCGGATCTGCCGTGCGCCGAAGTTCACCTGCCAGTTCACCGGTTGCCCGGGCTGCAGGGCGCGCACTTCGCGCCAGCGCGCACGCTCCAGATCGCGGTAGGCGGCCAGGAAGGCCAGCGCCTTCGCATCGGCCGGCAGCACGAACTTCAGCGGATGGCTGGCACCAGGGCGCAGCAGCGCCTCTTCCTTGTGGACCAGTTCGGCACCCAGCGTGGCCTGGTCCTTTTCGAACAGCGCGAAGAAGTCGGCCGCATCAAAAGGCGCAGAGGTCTTCAGCGCATACACCCGCACCGCCAGCGGCGAGGCCCGGCCGCGGGCATCGGGGTTCATGTCGGCGGCACCAACCAGCTGCAGAGACACCGGCGTGGTCACCGGCTTGGGCGGGCTCGAGCACCCAGCCAGCCCCGCGCCACCCAGCAGCACCGCGGTCCCCAGGCCCATGAAAGAACGGCGGCCATAGGACAAACGGTCAGTATCCAGCTCACGCATGCTATTTCCTTCGTTGCATTGATTGGCCCAGGGCCATCTTCGATTATCCGCAGTGAATCTTCACTGGCAACATGCTCACTCCTGAAATCGTCGAAGCCCTGCGCGCGCCCATCAGCGAGGCGTCGCCGTGCGGCGATGACCTGGAATACGACCCGGCGTTCATCGCGCTCGGCACTGCCGCCGAAGGCCGGCCCGAGCAGCAGTTCGGTGACACGGTGATCCCCGCGGTCGAGCCCGAATGGCCGCAGATCTCCGAGCAGGCGCAGGCCCTGCTGCAACGCTCCAAGGACGTGCGCCCCTCCGTGCTGCTGCTGCGTGCGGCCACGCGCATGCAGGGCCTCAACGGCTTCCTGCTGGGCATGCAGTTGCTCGCCGACCTCAACGACACTTTCTGGGATGGGCTGCATCCGGCGCTGGACACCGACGACGACAACGACCCGACCATGCGCCTGAATGCGCTGGCGGCCTTGACCGACGAGATGCTGCTGATCCGCGACCTGTACGACGCGCGCATCGGCACCGCCCGCAGCGTGGGCCCCTTGCGCGTGCGCGACGTGCTCACCGTGCGCAACCTGCTGCCGGCCACCGACAAGAGCTATTCCGCAGCCCAGGTCGAAGGCGCGCTGCAGGAGATCGCGGCCGAGCACCCTGAAGCGCTGCAGCAGATGCAGGGCGTGGGCAGCGCCGTGGCGCGGCTGACCAGCGTGCTGACGGAGCGCAGCGGCCGCAGCGACGCCGTCGATTTCTCGCGGCTGCGTGCCATCGGCCAGGTGCTGCAACAGACGGCGCGCGCCATGGCCGGCGAACCCGCGGCCGAGGCGGCCGAAGGCGGGGCCGAGGGCAGCGCCGAAGGTGGCACGGCCCCTGCGGCCGGCCAGCCCCTGGCGGTGCGCGGCGAGATCCAGACCCGCCAGGACGCCCTTCAGATGCTGGACCGCGTGATCGCCTACCTCGAGCGCACCGAGCCCGGCAACCCGGCGCCGCTTCTGATCGAACGCGCCAAGAAGCTCATCGGCGTGAGCTTCCTCGACATCATCGCCAACCTGGCCCCGGATGCGATGAGCACGATCGAAAACGTCACCGGTGCGCAGCGCAGCGAATAAGCAGGCGCGCCGGCCCCACATCACCCTTTTCCCAAGGAGCTTGAGCAATGTCCAAGAGCAGCCAGAAATTCATCGCCCGCAACCGGGCACCGCGCGTGCAGATCGAGTACGACGTCGAGTTGTACGGCGCCGAAAAGAAAGTGCAGCTGCCTTTCGTGATGGGCGTGCTGGCCGACCTGTCGGGCAAGCCCGCGGACCCGCTGGCGCCGGTGGCGGACCGCAAGTTCCTGGAGTTCGACGTCGACAACTTCGACACCCGCATGAAGGCCATGAAGCCGCGCGCCGCCTTCGCGGTGGAGAACACGCTCACGGGTGAGGGCGATCTGAAGGTGGAACTCACCTTCGAGAACATGGAAGACTTTTCGCCGGCCGCCGTGGCACGCAAGGTCGACTCGCTGAACAAGCTGCTGGAAGCGCGCACGCAGCTGTCGAACCTGGTGACCTACATGGACGGCAAGGGCGGCGCGGAAGAGCTGCTGGCCAAGGTCCTGGAAGACCCGGCCCTGCTGCAATCGCTGGCAGCCGCCAAGAAGCCCGAAGACGGCAGCGCCGCCTGAGACCCCATCGTACCGAGGAGAAAACACCATGGCAGACGCACTCCAGCAGAGCGCGCTCAAGGACGTCGAATACGCAGGCGGCGACTTCGCTTCACTGCTGCAGAAGGAATTCAAGCCGCGCAGCGACGAAGCCAAGAGCGCCGTCGAAGCCGCCGTGCTGACGCTGGCCCAGCAGGCGCTGGGGCAGACGCAGCTGATCAGCAAGGACGTGACCAAGTCGATCCAGGCCATGATCGCGGCCATCGACGCCAAGCTGACCGAGCAGATCAACAAGATCATCCACCACCCCGACTATCAAAAGCTCGAAAGTGCATGGCGCGGCCTGCACTACATGGTGAACAACACCGAGACCGACGAGCACCTGAAGATCCGCGTGATGGACATCTCCAAGCAGGAGCTGGCCAAGACCCTGAAGAAGTTCAAGGGCGCGGCCTGGGACCAGAGCCCGATGTTCAAGAAGGTCTATGAGCAGGAGTACGGCCAGTTCGGCGGCGAGCCCTTCGGCGCCATCGTGGGCGACTACCACTTCGACCAGAGCCCGCCCGACGTGGAGCTGCTGGGCGAGATGGCCAAGATCGCGGCCTCGGCCCATGCGCCCTTCATCACCGGCGCCAGCCCCTCGCTGATGCAGATGGAAAGCTGGCAGGAGCTGGCCAACCCGCGCGATCTCACCAAGATTTTCCTGACGCCCGAGTACGCCGGCTGGCGCTCGCTGCGCGAGTCCGACGACTCCAAGTACCTGGGCCTGTGCATGCCGCGCTTCCTGGCGCGCACGCCCTACGGCGCCAACACCAACCCGATCGAGGAATTCGACTTCGAGGAAGACACGGCCGGCGCCGACCACAGCAAGTACGCCTGGGCCAACGCGGCCTATGCGATGGCCACCAACATCAACCGCTCGTACAAGCTGTACGGCTGGGGCTCGCGCATCCGCGGCATCGAGTCGGGCGGCGCCGTGGAGAACCTGCCGCTGCACACCTTCCCCAGCGACGACGGCGGCGTGGACCAGAAGTGCCCGACCGAGATCGCCATCAGCGACCGCCGCGAGGCCGAGCTGTCCAAGGCGGGCCTGCTGTCGCTGATCCACCGCAAGAACTCCGACTTCGCGGCCTTCATCGGCGCTCAGTCGCTGCACAAGCCGGCCGAGTACGACGACCCGGACGCCACGGCCAACGCCAACCTGGCGGCACGCCTGCCCTATCTGTTTGCCTGCAACCGCTTCGCGCACTACCTCAAGTGCATCGTGCGCGACAAGGTCGGCAGCTTCAAGGAAAAGGACGAGATGCAGCGCTGGCTGAACAAGTGGATCATGAACTACGTGGATGGCGACCCCGCCAACTCCTCGGAAGAGACCAAGGCCAAGAAGCCTCTGGCTGCGGCCGAGGTGGTGGTGGAGGAGATCGAGGGCAACCCCGGCTACTACACCTCCAAATTCTTCCTGCGCCCGCACTACCAGCTCGAAGGCCTGACGGTGTCGCTGCGCCTGGTCTCCAAGCTGCCTTCGGCCAAGGGTGCAAATTAAGTTGCCCGCGACCGCTGCAAGCTTCAAAAAAACATTCCCCGGTTCGTTCTCTCATCAGCTCCCGGGCTTGCCAAACCGATCCGGCGCACGGAAGCCCTTTTTATCCACCACTTCTTGAAAGGTAAGCACCATGGCTGTAGACATGTTCATCAAGATCGACAAGATCGAAGGCGAAGCGAAGGACGCGAAGCACGCCAAGGAAATCGACGTGCTGGCTTGGAGCTGGGGCGTGAGCCAGTCCGGCACCACCCACATGGGCGGCGGCTCGGGCTCGGGCAAGGTCAGCGTTCAGGATCTGTCGTTCACCAAGTACATCGACAGCAGCTCGCATGCCCTGCTGCTGGCCTGCTGCGCCGGCACCCACATCAAGGAAGCCACGCTGGTGGTGCGCAAGGCCGGCGACAAGCCGCTCGAGTACATCAAGATCAAGCTGACGGACGTCATCGTCTCGTCCATCAACACCGGCGGCAGCGGCGGCGAAGACCGCCTGACCGAGAACATCGTCCTGAACTTCGGCCGCTTCGACTACGAATACGTGCCGCAGAAGGCCGACGGTTCGGGTGAAGCCGCCAAGACGGCCGGCTGGAAGATCCCCGAGAACGAGAAGGCCTGAGCCTTCTTCCTCGCTCGGCACCGACCCGACCAAAAAGGGCCGGCTGCTGCAGGTTCCGCTGCCAGGCAGCGGGTCTGCATCAGCCGGCCCTTTTGCTGTTTTTCTGCGATGGCGGCTTCAGGGGGCGCTGGTGGCGGGCAGAAGCTCGTCGGCGCCCATCAGGCGGGTGGTGTCGTCGTCGTCCTGCCTAACCCACAGCACCAGGGCCGTGTAGTTGTCGTGCCCGGGCTTGGCATGCGACTGGACCAGGAGATCGATCTCGTCGGCCCACTGCGCTGCCGTGCGAGAGGCATGCAGGCTGTCGACCAGGACCTCATCGCCCAGCGGCTCCCACACGCCGTCGGAGCACAGCAGCAGCACATCGCCAGGCTGCAGCCGCATGCGGTCGGACACCGCGATCTCGGGCGGCTCGTTCACCGAGCCCAAAGCCGACAGCAGCATGTTGCGCTGCGGGTGCATGCGCGCCGACTCGTCGTCGAGCATGCCGCTGGCCACCATCTGCTGCACCAGGCTGTGGTCGGTGGTGCGGGCCACGATGGAGCCGCCGCGAAACAGGTAGGCACGGCTGTCGCCGCTGTGGGCCCAGAGCAGCGCCTGCTGCTCCAGGTCGACGGCCGCCAGCACGATGGTGGAGCGCATGCTGGCCAGCTTGCCCCCTTCGGCCTGGCGCGCCACCACGGCCAGGTTGGCCTGCTCCAGCAGCTGCTGGATCGTCGTCGCATCCAGGGTGGGGCCTGCGGCAAAGCCGTTCAGGATGCTGGCGCGCGCCGTGGCCGCCGCCACATCGCCGCCGCCATGGCCACCGGCACCATCCGCCACCAGGCAGGCCACGTAGTGGCCGTTGTGCCAATGCCCATAGACGTCTTCGTTGTAGTCGCGGCCACCCTGCTTCGACAGCGTGACGAGATCGATGTCCAAAACCCTTCCCCTCCTGCATCCGGTCTCAGTTGGAGCGGCCGCCTTCGGCATCCTTCAACCTGTCCATCTGCTCTTCATAGGCCTGCAGGAAGGCCTTGCCGAACAGCGTGTGGAAGTCGTCCTCGGCCTCGCTCGCGATCGTGGTGTACAGGGCCACGAACTGGTCCCACAGCTTGGCCTTGCGGTTGGCTGAAAACAGGCTGTCCAGCGCCGAGCGGGCCGCGATCTTCTTTTCCAGTTCCTCGGGCCCGAAGCGCTCGATGAGCCGCTCCAGCGCCGCGCGCATGCCGACCATCACGCCGAACTGGTGTGCGCGCAGATCGTTGAAGGCGTCGCGCATCGCGGCCTCGGCCGGCATGAAGCCGCGCACGCCCGGCCCCAGCAGGTGGGCCAGCGCCACATCGGCGGTGGGCGAGAACTTCAACGGGTTGTTGGCCTGGGCCGCGATCATGGTGACGTCTGCGCGCACCTCGCGCTTGAACTCCTGGCGCGTCAGCAGCAGCTGCAGGGTGCCTTCGGTGGCGCTGCGCAGCAGGCTGCCCAGGCGCTCCATCAGCGCCGGGGTGAGCGAACTCGGACTCTGGTGCATGGGCCCCAGGCCACGCAGAAAGGCGGCCAGCAGCACATCGCCATCGGCCTGCTGCGCAGGGACCGCGGGCGCCGCAACGGGCGCGGCAGGTGCGATGGCGGGTGCAGGCGCAACAGCGACGGGCGCGGCCACTGGCGCAGGAGCGGGCGCGGGCACCGGTTCAGGCGCAGCCGCAAAGGCGGGCGGCTGCGCTGCCGGCGCCGCCTGAGGTGGCGGTGGCGCCGGGGTGGGCGCCGCGGGCGCTAGGTCGGCCAGCAGGTCATCGAAGGCCGCGACGGGCAGGCCGGGCACGGGCGCGCTGGCGGGCGAAGCGGCGGGCGCGCCAAAGCCTTGCGTCAGGCCCGCGAACGGGTCTGGCGATGCGGATGCAGGTGCGGGCATGGCCGCGACGGGCGCGATGGGCGCAGGTGCGGCCGGTGGCTGCGAAGCGGAACCAGGGGCACCAGGCGCACGCGCCACGGGCGGGCGCGAGATGCGGATCGGTTGCCCCGTCTGGTCGTCGAAGCCCAGCGGCTCCTCTGCGGGCGCTGCCGGCGCCGCGGTGCGGCCGGTGGGCGGCACGAAGCCGAACTGGCCGATGGGCAGGTGGTCGCTGCGCGCGGCCTGCGGCGCCACGGGCGCCTGGCCAAAGGCGGCGAGCGGGTCGGCGCTGGCCGCGGTATTGGGCTGCAGCAGCGGGTCGGCCAGCGGCGACAGCGCCAGCGGATCGCCGCCCAGGCCGCCCGCCACGCCGCCGAACAGCTCGTCGATGCGCTGGGCGCCGGCCGTGGGCGATGCCGCCGCGGGCAGGCCCAGCGCCAGGAAGTCGTCGGAAGGCGGTGGCGCGGCCCCAAATGCGCCGGCACCGCCGGAGCCGGGCCCCAGCAGGTCGGCGAAGGGGTCGGCCGCGCCAGTGGGCGCAGGCGCCGCAAAGCCCAGCGGATCGGCCATGGGCGAGCTGCTGCCGCTGCTGCCAAAGCCAGCGTCGGGCAGCGACGGTGGGGCTGCAGCAAAGGACGCAGCGGAGCCAGCAGGTGCAGCAGCAGCCGGACTGCCCAGCCCGGCCAGCAGGTCGGCAAAGGGGTCGTCGGCCGCCGGGCTGCGGGTCTGCACCAAGTCAGCCGCGGCCGGCGACGCAGCGGCGGCCGCGGCGGTGGGGGCAGGCGCCAGCGCGCGCACGCCCAGGATGAAGCTGCCGATCACCAGCTGGTCGCCGTCGCGCAGCGGCATCTCGCGGCCCGAGCCCAGGGCTTCGCCGTTGCACTGCATGGGGTTGCTGCCGCGGTCCACGATCACGTAGCCGCCATCGCGGAACAGCACCTGCGCATGCACGCGCGAAACGGTGCGGTCGGGGTCGCTGAGAACCAGCTTGTTGGTATCGGCGCGGCCGATCGTCCCACCTTCGGGACCGAACTGAGCCGAGATGCGCTGCCCGGAAGGCGCGTCCTGTCGACTGAGGACTTCGATTTGAATCATGCAGTGGTCCTCGCCCATGCTTGCATTGCGCAGCCAGGGACGGTGCGTGGCCTGCGAGTATTGGTCGCCATAGGCAAGTTGCCCATCGGTCTAAAGCGCTATGCCCTGTTCCATAGCAGCCAGAGGCCGACGGCCGTGAAGATGAGCGCCACACGCAGCCAGATGCGGGCGGCGATGTCGGGCCGGCCCATTCGTGCACGCTTCCAGAAAGCGGCGATGGCGAACACGATTGCCACCGCGAGCAAGATCCAGGCGACGTGCATGGCCTGGCCTCAGGCACCCCTCAGGCACCCATCTGCGCCAGCCAGCGCTGCTGGCGCCAGGCGGGGGCGGCGGTATTGAACAGTGGCGTGCCGGGCTGCAACAGGCACAGCCACTCGGCGGCAGCGATGCGCTGACGCTGAAGTCCCGACTTCAGGAGGGACAGGCAATGCGCAGGCGATAGCGGCGCGCCCGCCAGATAGGACTGCGACACCACGAACTGATGCGCATGATTCATCCACCAAGCATGGACTTTGCCGGGGTCCGGCCAAGGCAGCTCATCATCTTCATCGATCGCCTCTTGCTCCTCTTGGCCAGATGCTGCCGCGTCTACAAGGTCGGCCTCGTCGAGGTCCACGCCGGTGATCGCCGTGAACGCCTCACCGGCCACGCGCGCCAAAGAGGGTTCGCTCATGCGCTCGATGATGGCGGGCATGAACAGCGGGTCGCCCAATGCAGCTATCGCCTGGAGCAATTGCCGATCAGCAATTCCTCTGCCAGGCATTGAGCGAACCAGCGCCGCCGCGGCCTGCGGAGCCAGCACGCGCAGCGCCAGGCTCGCCGCTGCAGTCTGGCAGCGTCCCGCGGTCATCCCCAGTTCGGAGAGAGCCGCAGCCGCGTCGCCCCGGTCGCCCAGCAGCACGCCGGCTCTGGCAGCCTCGTGGCGACCGGGCTCGTCGCTGCTGTTCATGAACGCGATGCAATCCGGCAGGAGATCCATGCGCCCCAGCCGGCCTGCGGCGACCACGGCATCTTTCGTGGTCTGGGCGTCCTCTATTGCCCGGGTGAGTATCTCGCCTGGATCGACCCTGCGCGCCACGCACGCGGCAAGGGCTACGCCGCGCCGGAAGCCCACCGGCGAGTCGGCCAGCGCACGCACAATGCCGCGCAGCGCTTCGTGCGACTGCCAGCCGAAAGCGGAGACCAGTCCGGGACGCAGCGACGCACTGGCTTCGCACAGGCACAGCAGCCGCTCCAGCAGCGCGGGGTCGCGGTGCTCGATGGCCTGCACGGTCGCGGCGAACATCGCCCCCTTCGTAGGGCCGTCGAGCGCTGCCCGGCACAACGCCTGGCCAGATTCGCCGGCCACCGTCAAGCCGTCCAGGCTTGCGGCAATGCGCTCGTCCAGGCGCTGCAGTTGGTGAAGCCGGACATGCGGAGCCCGGACCAGCAGCGAGCGCGTGGACCGCAGCACATCCACGCTGTCAAAGTGCTGCTGCACCACCATCGGCAGGGAGTGGCGAACGGGAAGGACGGAGGCCGGCATGGCACGCCCCGCCCCGGGCTCAGAGAATCCGGGTCCAGGATTTGCCATCGAACTCCATGATGTCGGTTTCTCCGCTGGACCACATCACGCCCTGGCTGGCACTGAGCTGGTAGGTGGAGCGCGGCGTGTACCTGCCGTACTTCACCGGCTCCAGTTGATCGCCGTCGAGCACGAACAGGCCGTCCAGTGTCGAGACATAGAGACGCCCGGCGAACCACTCGAGATCCCAGATGTTCTCGTTGAATTCGTCCTGGGGCAGCAGTTCCCACTGGCCGGGCCGGCCGCGCAGCAGTGTGCCGCCATGCCCCCCGACGTAGACCGTTCCATCGGGCACACACACCACGGCGCTCAGGTTCTGGTTGCTCGGGCAGTCCTCCTGCCGCCACTGCCGGCCGTCGAAATGCCAGATCTGTCCGCCGAACCCCACGGCAACGATGTCGGACAACCCAAAGCCATGGATCGCCTGACCATCGAAGCTCGAGGGCAGCCCTTGGTCGATCCGCGTCCAGCGATCAACGGCGTCCAGGCGATAAACCATGCCGCGGATGCCGATGGCGTGTGCATGGCCATCAATGTCGCGCACCGCACGCAGGCCTCGCGCCCGGCGGGTGGCCGCTGGCGGCGAACTGCTGGCGAACAGGTCCTGCGTGGCGCGGTCGCTGTCGGTGTCAGCCGTGTAGTAGCCGGCCTCGGAAATGTCCACGCTGCCGCGCTCCGGATGCTCGATCAGGCAGACGCTGTGTGCGTCGTAGTTGCATTCGCCCTGGTCGATGGTCCCGTCGTCCCACGAGAAAACGAGCGCATGCGGCTCCCCTCGCCGCTCCCTCTTCGGATCGCAGGCGTAGATGAAGCCATAGTGGCGATCGATCACCACGGCCGTGCGGATGATCAGGTTCTTGAGGGGCCCTTTGTCCATGAGAAGCGTTCCCGTCGTTGTGCTGGCGCGTCACCTGCGGCGCTTGGGTTTGGTCGAGCGAGGCTTGCTGACCTCTCCGGCCGTCGTCGGGCGGATCTGGTCGGAGGCCTGGATGCCCATCGCCTCATGCCCCGCGCGCACCTGCGCCTGCGTGCATGCCTTGTCACAGCCCGTCACCTTCTCCACAGCCTTCGCGCCGACTTCCTCCGCCTCGCCGACGCTCCAGCGAGGCTCGCCAACGATCGACTTACCGGTGGGAGAGACGTTCGCGGCGGGCACCGACCGATGGTTGATGGTGAGGTTGTTCGTCTCGGTGTGGATCTCGCCATGCTCGCCCGTCGAATGGCTGTTGCCCTGAGCGCAAACGCAGGGCGCGGCGTTGTAGCTGTATTTCTTCCCCGCGCCCAGCCTGATGCGCCCACCCGACGAGTTCTTGAACTGGGAATCCGGCACCACGTGATGGGGCGTGGGCTTCTTCCCCCGGCTGTTGGGGCAGCAGTTGTTGGGGCTCTTCTTGGTCATCGTGCAGGCCAGCGCTTCCCGGCACTTCTCGTTCTTCTTGCTGCACATGGCCTTCATGGCCGCCTTCCTGCTGCGCGCGGGCAAGGCCTTTTCACCCGTGGTCTTGTCCACCTTCACCAGCGGCTGGGCGGCCGGCGCACAGTGCTTCTTGAGTTTGGCGGCCGTATCGGCGCACGGGTGATCGCTTCCCGCCGCGAATGCGGCCTCGTCGATGTAGGGCCAGGTGGGAGAGTTGCCCGGGAACGAGCCATGGTTGTGCGTCGTGATGTCCAGGTTGCGCACCACGTTCTCGCCCTCAACCTTCACGTCCATGGACCATGCGTTGAAGTACACCTTCCCCATGTTCTTGCTGGTCACCACCCCCTTCTTGGGCGCGCAGCCGGCCTCGTCGCCGCTGCTGCGCTTGAAGTAGCTCTTGTTCTTGAGCATCACTTCCTTGCCCGAGATCTTCACGCTCGTGGAGCCGCTCGTCGTATCCGTCGCCATGCCGGTGTTCGGGTAAGGGATGGGCACGCCCGGCGGCGTCGCAGGGGTCTGCGGCGGGGTGAAGCAGACGTCGGGGAAGGCGCAGATCGCCTTGCCCGCCGCAGACTTGCACGAGATCTCCATGTTGTTGGCGAAGACCTGGTTGCTCATGTCGCCACGCTCTGCTGCACGCACAGCGCCGCTCGCTGACCCGCGTCATTGGCCATGTGCAGCAACACATTGGGCCCGCGTGCATAGCGCTTGCGCGCGGCCGCACAGGCCTCGGCCACGATCGCGCAGCCCACGGCGGCACCGGACTCGCCCATGGACTCGGCGGGGTGCCAGATGTCGAATTCCTCCTTGCGCACGCGCAGGATGCGCGAGAGCGCCAGGGCCGCCTCCTTGAAGTAGTACTGCTCGCCCGAGACATCGGTGATGCGGTAGTCGATGTGCTGCATCTGGCAGCCCGCGTCTGCCAGCGCCTGACGCACGGCCTGCACCAGGCCCTCGGCGCGCAGCGGCTCCTCGCTGTCGATGTGCGCGCGCTCCACACCGAAGCCGATGCCCGTGCACAACATCTCGCCAGCCTGCCCCACGGGAGCGCCCAGCAACAGTGCGCCGGCCCCTTCGCCAGGCATGAAGCCATTGGAGTTGACAGGCGTGAGCAGCCGGTCGGCGCGCTCGTAGTGACTCAGGGTGGCCCCATGCAGGAGGCTGTCAGCGGCAGCCACCACCACCTGCGGCACGCCCTGCGCCTGCATCAGCCGCCGCGCCTGCTCCAACGCCACGGCCACCGAGACGCGGCCGTGCGGCACGATGGCCGACAGTGGCGAGAAATGCGCATCCAGTTCTTTTTCGACGCGCTCGAAGAGCTCGTCGTCCACACCCCGGAGGCGGCCCGGCCGCTGCGGCTCCGCCACGCACAGCAGCAGGGGGATGTGGCGCCATTGTTCGGTCGGTACGTCCTCCAGCACTTCGCCAATGGCCATGGCGGCCATACGCGAGAGCTTGGTCAATCCGCGCCAGGGCTGCTCGAGGGGCACGGCATGCGCCATGATCCATTCGCCGCGCGAATCGATGAAGTGCGTCTGGCTCGGATTGCTGATCTTGGCCCGGAAGGCCGCACAGCTTGCGGGCGCGCTCAGTCCCACCGAAGTCACCAGCCCCGTCTTGTGGATGGACAGCGGCATGGCATTCATGCGCGGGCCTCCTCACGCTCCATGGGCACCATGACCACGGGAATCGGAAAAGCCATCTGTTCGCGCTGCTGCCACCACTCATTGCCCTTCTTGCCCACCAGCACCTGCGCGATCTCGTGCATGCTCTTTTTCAGCGGCCGCGCCACGCGCCAGGTGAGAGTGAAGCGCTGCGCGTCGGGCTCGATCACGACGGTGTCCAGGCCCGCCGTGTAGTCCTCGCGCTCGCCGCGCCTGGGAAAGACGTGCACCGGCGCCACGAGATGAGGAATGGTGAAGCGGGTCAGCCCTTCGGGTGTGAGGTTGGCCAGCAGCACCTCCACCGGACCACCCCCGAAGTGGTCGATCGGCACCTGCTGGTCTGCCGGCGCGGCCTGGTAGTAGCGCTCGTCGAAGTCCGGCGGCAGAAAGGGGAAGTGCTCTTCGAGCCACGCATCGTCGTAGGTGCCCGCGAAGCAGGAACGCGTGGACCAGCCGCGGCCGACGGGGCCGAAGGCCATCGGGCGGTAGTCGCCGCGCGGGTCCTGCACGGGCCGGGCCATTTCCTCGGTGGCAGGCAGCGGTGCGCCCTCCACCCGGTCCGGGTGCAGGTGGAAGCCGCGCCCAACCGGGTTGGCCATGAAGGCACCGTGCTCGGCCGGATCCGCATGGTGCGCGTCGACGCCGCCAAAGGCCACGTCATAGCCAAGGGGCTGCCGCACGAACAGACCCGGCGGCGAGGCGTTCACACGGTCTAAGCTCCATTCCCAGTGGCGTGGGCCCATCACGGCCATCGTCTTCTGCCAAGCGCCCACCCGCAGGCCCACCTCCACGCGTGCAGCGGGCCGGCCCTGGGGTGCGTGGGCGCTGCCCAGCAGCAGGATGTCGCAGGCCTGCTTGCGCGGCGCGAAGTCTGCCTCGTACACCGGCGCCGACAACCCCGGCTCGCCCGTGAAGGTGTCGGCCATCACCAGGGGCAACTGTTCGTCGGCCAGCGCAAAGTGCCCGGCCGGCTCGCCAGGCTGCGGCAGGCGGAAAGTGCCTTTGATCGCCACCACCAGCAGTTCGCGCCCACTGGGCTCCAGGCCCATGGTGTAGCCGGCGACCATGCGGGTGGCGTTGATCAGTTCCATGGCAGAAGCGCCTAGTTGAGCTGGACCGAGCCACCCCAGACGTGGTTCACGCCCGTGGAACGGCTGGACACGTATGCGCCCTGGATCAGCACCTTGCCGTCGCGCGTCAGCGTGATGCTGGCCTTTCCGCAGCGCAGCACCAGTTGCTGGCGCGCGCTGACGAGCATTCGCTCGCCGCCCACGTCCACCTCGACCTGTGCGGGCGCCTCGGCCAGCGGCCAGCCCGCGGCGCCGCGCACCACACCCGTGACGATGGGCAGGGCCGGGTCGCCACGCTCGAACATCAGCGTGACGGGCTGCCCGATGTGCGGGCCCTGCAGGTCCACCACGCTGCGGGCGCGCACGGCCGCGCTGCCGGCCTGTCCGTCGAAGAGCACAAGCGCCGTGCGCCCTTCGTCCGCCAGCGCCACCAGTTCGCCGACGACGACGGCCGGCAGTGCCGCCACCTGCGCGCTGCCACGGCGCGACAGCAGGCGCGCCAGTTCCGGGTCGGGTTCGGCCAGCAGTTGTGCAGCCTCGTCCAGGGCCTGCAGCGGTTGTGGATGCGTCATGGCGAAGCCTTTTCCTTCAGTTCTGCAACACCTTCGACCCCTTGACGATCACGTCGCTGCTCGCCTTGACGTTGATCTTTCCCGAGCCCTGGACCGTGATGTCCTTGCCCTTGATCACGATGGTGCCGTCCTTCTTCATGGTGATGCTGGCGCTGCCGGTCTTGAGGGTGATGGAGTCGCCGGCTTCGAGCACGTAGTTCTTGCCCACCTTCAGCGCGTCGTCCTGCGTCACGCTGCTGCTGCGGCCCTTGCCCACGTTGCGCGATTCGGCACCGCCGACGCTGGTCGAGAGGTTGCCCCCCACGTCCACCGAGCGGTTGGCGCCGATGCTGCTGGACTGGCTGGCGCCCACCGTGATGGTCTGGCTCGCGCCCACCGTGATGGCCTGCACGGCGCCCACGGTGATCTCCTGCGCCGCGCCCACGGTGATGGTTTCGTTGATGCCCACCGTGTGGGTGCGCTGCAGCGCCACGGTGGCGGTTTCGCTCGCACCCACGGTGATGCTGCGGTTGGCGCCGATGCTGATGGTTTCGTTCGCGCCTACCGATTCGGTGCGGTTCACGCCGATGGTGATGGTTTCGTTGTTGCCCACCGATTCCGTTCGGTTCACACCGATGGTGATGGTCTCGTTGTTGTCCACCGTCTCGGTGCGGTCGTGCTTGACGTGCACGGTCTCGTCGTGGTCGATGGTCTTGCTGCGGTCGTGGCCCACCCAGTGGGTCTCGTCGTTCTCGACCTCGATGTCCTGGTTCTTCTCGGCATGCAGGTAGACCTGCTCGCTGCCCTTGGCGTCGTCGAAGCGGAGTTCGTTGAAGTTGCTGGCGCTGCCCTTGGGCGTGGAGCGCGTGCGAAAGCCGCTTTGCGAGTGGCTGCCGAAGGGAATGGGCTGATCGTCGTTGTAGACGCGGCCCACGATCAGCGGCCGGTCGGGGTCGCCGTTGAGAAAGTCGACGATCACCTCCTGCCCGATGCGCGGGATGAAGTAGCCGCCCCAGCCCTTGCCGGCCCAGGGTTGCGACACGCGCACATAGCAGGTGGATTTCTCGTTGCGCTCGTCGTAGCGGTCCCAGTGAAAGTGGACCTTCACGCGGCCGAAGTCGTCGGCGTGGATCTCCTCGCCCTTGGGGCCCGCCACGATGGCGCTCTGCGGCCCCGGCATCACCGGCCGCGGGGTGCGCCGGCGCGGCCTGAAGGGCACTTCGGCCGGCAGCACGGTGGCCAGCACGCCCATGTCGCCCACGCCGGGCTCGCGCAGCGAGGCGAAGTCGTCGATCAGCTGCGCCACCACGCCCGCGGCGTCGGTGTTGATCGGGTCGTGCGCCGCCAGTGCCCGCAGCTCGTCACCCAGCTGCCGGGCCGCGCGGCCGGAGGGCCGCAGGCCTTCGTGGCCCGGGTGCGTCAGCGCCAGCAGGCAGGACGTGACGAGGTAGTCGCCGTCGGCAGCGCCGTCGGGCGCGCCCTTGAAGCTGAAGCTGCGGCCCGCGCTCAGGTCGGGCCAGCGCGTGAGCGCCCACGCGCGCTTGCGCGGCATGGCGAGCTCTTCCATACGAAGGCGCGCGGTGTTGTCCGAATCGTCGTTGCGCCAGAAGGGCGCGGCGTACTCGAACATCTCCAGGTCGGCCAGCTCGTGCACGGCCGGGTCGGCCTTGTCGCCGCGCAGTTCGCGCTTGATGGCCTTGAAGTCGCTGTTGCGCGAGGCATGGCTGCCGCTGCCCAGCACGCGGCCGCCATGCCAATGCTGGATCTCGGCAAAGCGCGCCTCGTCGATGCCCGAAGGCACATAACTGAGCGTGGAGGCGGCCGGCAGCCTGTCGTGCGCAACGTCGCTGGCGTCCGACAGCAGCATGGTGCCCGGCGCGTCATGCGCGTCGAACCAGTAGTAGATGCCCTCTTCCTCCATCAGCCGCGAAAGGAAGTGGTAGTCGCTTTCCTGGTGCTGCATGCAGTAGCGGCGCGGCTCATGCACTCCGATGACGTGGTCACTCTCGATCTTCTTGAAGCGCTTGATGGCGCTGTCCTCGAGCACGGCATCGATGATCTGCAGCACCGTCTTGTCCTGGAAGATGCGCGAGTTGCGGCGCTTGGTCAGCAGCCAGAACCAGGAGCGCAGGGTCAGGTGGTAGGCGTGGTAGCGGCCCACGTGGGCGCCCTGCACGAAGCGCACCGCATGGCCATTGAAGTGCCGCTTGTGCGCGCCGCCGTCGGCGTCGTCGAACTCCACCGTGAGGTCGAACACATGGCCCAGCACGTCCTTGGCGTCGATGGCGCCGTTGGTCGACAGCACGCGCAGCTCGTAGTGCGCGGGCCGCGACAGCGCCTCCAGCCCCAGCACGGAGTCGAAGAGCATCTCTGCCGCCGCGGGCGACTCGCTCTCGATGCTGAAGTTCTTGGCTGCGGCCATGCACGGGTCCGAAGTTCGATCGACGTGGACAGGAGAGACACGCTTGCAGTATTCGCGCCGATGTGAGTGAGTGCAATCTCACCAAAAGGCGTATGCAGATGCAGCGGGCCGCGCAGGCCTCAGGGCGCCAGCAGCACCACGATGGTCTGGCTGGGCACCATGCGCACGCCCGGGCAGTTGGTGCTGTTCTGCAGCGAGGTGCTGGTCAGGCGTGTGGCCGGCATGCCGTTGAGCAGCACCGTGAAGGCGCCGGTCAGGTGCCGGCTCGGCCCCATCACCGTGCCCGAGGCCACGCCCAGCAGCACGCCGGCGTTGTCGCCGTTGGTCATGGGAATGACGGTGCCCAGGTTGTGCGCCGGCCCGCCCATGAACAGGATGGTGGGGCAGTTGGGGACGGCCGTGGGCCCCATCGCGAAGTTGGGATAGGTCACGGGAATGGGCGAAGGCGCGGCCGGCGTCATGCAGACGTCGGGAAAGGCCATGTCGGTTCCCATCAGCTGGCAGTTGGCAAACATCGAGCGCTCCCCTGATGCGGCCTAGCCGCCGAAATGGATCTGGCCGCCGCGCGTCTTGACCAGGTTTTCGCCCTCGGTCAGCACGTGCTGGCCGTGGGCGTGCAGCACGCCCTTGGCCGTGAGCTCCATGTGGCCGGCTTCGGCGCGGTCCATGCCCTCGACCTGGCGGCTGGAGCTTTGGCTGTGCTGCGACCAGCGGTCCACCACGGCCGTCAGTTCCTGCCCCACCCAGCGCGTGCACGAGACGGTGGCTTCCACCAGCCGGCCCAGGCTGCGGTGCACGTCGAAGCGGGTGCTCAGCGTCTGGGCCTGCACGCTCACCGATTCGGCCTGCAGTTGGGCCGAAGCGGCCTGGGTGCGCCACTGGCCCTGCACTTCCAGGCTCAGGTCGCCGTCCACGCGCAGGCGCTGCGGCGCAGGCGCCTGGTCGGGCGCGGGGTTGCGCTCGAGCACGGCCACGATCCAGCCGCCGCCGGGCTCGGCCGCGGGCAGGCCGGCCACCACGTCGCCCACCTCGGGCAGCAGCAGGCAACTGAGCGCCCGGCGCATGCGGCGCGTGCCGTGGGCGTCCTGCACCAGCCAGTTGTTGTCGCCGCTGGCGATCACGCGGCCCTGCAGCCAGGCCGGCGCGGGCTCGGCAGCCGGCTGCTGCTGCTGCTGCTGCGCCGAGGGCGGCAGGGGTGAAAAGCTGCGATGCGCCGGTCGGCGGGCGGCATGGGAAAGAGGGCTGGCTTTCATGGGAGGTCGCTTCCTGTGTGGAGAGGACGGCTGATCGGTGGCGTTTTCAAACAAGAGGGGGCGGCTGCCATTGCTCGGCCGCGCGCTGGTCGGGCTCGTCGCCCAGGGCGCTCGACTGCGCCGGCAGCGCGGCCTCGCGCACATCGGCCCGGTGCAGGCGCAGCCGGAACACGGTGGCGTCCTTGAAGTCGGCGCCGCGCAGGTCGGCCTGCGAGGCGTCGGCATAAGTCAGGTCGGCCTGCACGAACTTCGCGCGCGGCAGCACCGCCTGGCCGAGGAAGGCCTGCACCAGCCTGGCGCCGCTGAAGTCCGCGCCCGGCAGCTGGGCGCTGGCAAAGATGCCCTGGCTCAGGTCGGCGCCGGCAAAGCGCACGCCGGCGCCCTGCGCCTGCGGGAACAGCGCCTGCTGCGCCTTCGCGCGCACGAACGATGCGCCTTCGAGCGCGGCGCCCTGGAAGCTGCAGCCGCCCACCGAGGCTTCGCTGAAGTCGGCCCCGCGCAGGTCGCAGGCCATGAACTGGCATTGCTCCAGCGTCTGGCCCGCGAAGCTGCGTCCCGCGAGGTCGGCATTGCGGAACACGAAGCGCTTGAACTGCGCGCCCTCCCAGCTCACCTGGGCCAGCGCGCAGTCCGAGACGATGCCGTAGCTCACCACGGCCGACTGGAAGCTGGCGCCCGACAGGTCGCAGCTCAGCCAGTTCACGCCGTCCAGCCGGGTCTGGCGCAGGTCGGCGCCATGCAGCTTGCTGGCCTGGAGCGTGGCCAGGCTCAGGTCGGCCTCGAGCGCGCGCAGGCCGGGC
The DNA here is from genome assembly GCF_028023875.1 of Xenophilus arseniciresistens. Classification (GTDB taxonomy): domain Bacteria; phylum Pseudomonadota; class Gammaproteobacteria; order Burkholderiales; family Burkholderiaceae_C; genus Xenophilus; species Xenophilus arseniciresistens. The sequence continues at coordinate 154,741 of NZ_JAQIPB010000011.1, read as the reverse complement.
CAGTCGCATTCGAGCACGCTGGCCTTGTGCAGGTGGGCGCCGGTCATCTGCAGGTTGGGGCCCGGGCAGCGATGGAAGGTGGCGCCGCGCAGCTGGGCGCCCTGGAAGTTGGCGCGGCTCAGGTCGCAGCGGTCGAACACCGCTTCGCGCAGGTCGGCCTCGCGAAAGTCCGCGTCGGTGAAGTCGACCTCGGTGAACACCGCGCCGGGCAGCGGCAGGCTGGCAAAGCGGCCGCCGCGCAGGCTGCGCTGCGCGATGGGCTCGCCGAAGTGGACCGCCAGGGCCAGGGTCTGGGGCTTCATGCGGGGTCTGCCTGGGCGTGCGCGGCCTGCTGCTCGGGCGTGAGCCGCGGATGGATGCGCGTGCGCGTGATGAGCGCGCCGTCGATGGAGGTGGCCGTGTCCAGCCGCACGCGCGAAAGGTCGGCCGCGTGCAGGTTGCTTGCGCCCAGGTCTGCACTGCGCAGGTCGGCGTTCTGCAGCACGGCGTTCATGAAGTTGGCGCCGCGCGCCTTCACGCGCACCATGCGCGCGCGCGCCAGCAGCGCGCCGATGGCCACCGCATGGGTCAGGTCCGCGTCGGTCAGGTCGGCCAGGCGCAGGTTGGCGCCGGTGAGCTGCGCCTGCTCCAGGCGCGCGCCGCGCAGCGCCATGCCGCCGAAGTTGGTCTGCGCGCAATCGGCGCTGCGCAGGTCGCAGCCGCTGATGTCGGTGCGCTCCACGAAGGTGGCGCCGCGCAGCCGCGCGCCCGGCGCGCGCAGGCCCTGGGCCTGGCAGGTCACGAAGTTGGCGCTGCTCAGGTCGGCCCGCACGAAGCTCGCGCCCTTGAGCGTGCATTCGAGAAAGTTGGCGCCGGCCAGTTGTGCGCCGTCCCAGGTGCAGCGCGACAGGTCGAGCTTCGTGAAGTTCACGTCCACCGCATGGGCGTCGGTCGCGTCCACCTGGCCCCACTCGCTTTCGAGCAGGTTGACGCCGCCCAGCTGCACGCCGCGCATCTGCACCTGGTCGACGCGGGTGTGCATGAAGATGGCACGCGAGAGGTTGCTCCGGTCGAAGACCGCGCCTTCCAGCTGCGCCCGGCCCAGGTTCGCGGCCCGCAGCGAGCAGCCGATCAGGATCGCACCGCGCAAATCGGCATGGGCCAGCACCGCGCCGTCGAGGTTGGCGCCGCTGAGGTTGGCGCCGCGCAGATCCGCGCTTTCGAGCCAGGCCCCCGGCAGCTGGGCGCCGCGCAGGTCCAGGCCCGACAGGTCTGCGCCGGTCAGGTCCAGCAGCAGCATGGGATTGGGGTGGCCCTGGTTCGCCGGCTCCTGCGCACGCTGGTGCGCGCGTGCGAGCTCGGCACGCAGCGAAACGGCCTGCTCGGGCGGCATGCGCGGCGCGGGCGGCTGCATGTGCGCGCTCTGCTGGTACTCGAAGCGCTGCGCGCGCTCCAGCTCCACGAACTTGCGCTGCAGCTCGGCCAGCTCCCTGGCCTGCTCGGGCGTGGGCGGCTGGCCGCCGGTCATCTGCTGGCGCAGCTCGCCGAACTGCTGCGCGCCGCGCAGCACGGGCGGGCCGCGGTGCGGCGGCGGCGGCGCCATGCCCTGGCGCTGGAGCTCCTCTTCGGCCGCCAGGATCTGCCGCGCCGCGGCTTCCAGCGCCTCGCGGTGATCCTTGGCCGCCTCCAGCCGTTTGGCCTGCGCGTAGTCGGCCAGGTTCTCCAGCGTGGGCGGCGCTTCGGCCTCGGGCATGCGCAGGCCCATGGCGTCGGGGTCCTTGCCGGCCGCCACGGCCTGGGCGCGCGCGTCTTCCACGATCAGCTCGGCACGCCGGCGCTGCGCCTCGCCCTGCAGGCCCTGCACCGCCAGCGAAGCCTTGCTGGCCTCGAACTCCGGGTCCAGCGGCACCAGCCCGTCGGGCAGCAGGTCGGATTCGCGCAGTGCGTGCAGGCCACCGTCCTTCGGGTCCGTGCGGCGCTCCCAGGCCTGCCGGTAATGTTCGTCGTCGCGGCGCTCGCCCAGGCGCTCCACCGCGCCCATCAGGCCGATGATGTCGCTGCCGTCGTCCTCCTGGACTTCGGCCAGGCCCTGGAAGATCAGCGCGCCGCGCTCGGCATGCGGGAAGAACCACACCGTGCTCAGGCGCAGCGGCACTTCGCGCAGCTTGGGCTCGGCGCCCGGGCTCTCGGGCCGGTACTGCGCGAACACGCGCGCCACGAAGCCCGGCAGCCGGCCCTGGATGTGCGGGCGGCCCGGGTGCAGGTGGTGCAGGTCGAAAGGCTCGTCACCCGCCAGCGGCGCGGGCAGCCACTGGTCTTCGGGGGCGAGGTTGAAGAACTTCCAGTCCAGGTCCGGCGCGAAGCCCGGCGAATGGTCCTTGAGGTAGTTCTCGTCGTAGGTGCCGCGAAAGCGCGCGCGCTGCGGCCACATCGGATCAATGCGGCCCAGGCCCGCGGGCGGCACGGCTTCGTCGGGCCGGCTCTGGCGTTGCCGGATGTACTCGACGTTGGGCGCCAGGCGCAGCAGGCGGCCGTCGGCCTGCGGCTGGGGGGCACGGCCGCGGCCCAGCGGGTTGTTCGGGAAGTCGGCGCCGCCATAGGCGCGGTCCCAGCTCAGCGGCATGCGCTCGAAGGGCGCGGGCTCGGTGGCCTGGCCGTCCACCCAGGCCCGGTCGCCCGAGACGGCCAGCGTCTTTTCGACCCCGGCCAGGCGCACCCGCACGGCGCAGCGCCGGCCGGGCGAGCCATCGGCCTCGCGCGGCGCATAGGCATGGCCATGGACCAGGAACTCGGGCGTGAGCTTGGCCACGCCTTCATCGAGCAGCGGCCCTTCGGGCATGTCGGTGGCCAGGAAGTTCCACAGCGACATGTCGGTCCACAAGGTCGGCGAGGCCTGTGCGGCCTCGGTGAACGGAAAGTGCAGCAGCGCCGACACGCACAGGCCGAATCGCTTTCGGTGCTCCATCGGCCTGGTGGACAGGCCCAGCTGCATGGGTTTGAAGACTTGCATCGGAACGCTGGCCTTGGTCTCAATGCGCCTTGGGCGCCTGGGTCGCGCGCATCAGAGGGTGGAGCCCGAAGCGCCGCCGCCGCCCGACCGACCGCCACCGCCGCCGCTGAAGCCGCCCCCGCCGCCATCTCCGCCGTCTCCGCCACCACCGCCGCCGCCCGCGCCGCCGCCACTGGAGCCGCTGCCGCCCGACGCGCCGTCCGCACCGCCCGCCGACGATGCGCCGCCACCCGCAGGTGCTGCGTTCGGGTCCGCTCCGCTCAGGCCCGAGGTGCCGGCGACGACGCTGGCCACGACGCCCGCGCCCACCGCACCGCCGAGCCCGCCAGCGGCCAGCAGCCCTGCGGCCGCCAGCTGGTTGCGCCGGGTGGCCGCCAGCCGGGCCATTTCGGGGAAGCCGGCATCGCGCAGGTCCGTGATGGCGGTGTCGTACGAGCTCAGCGCCTCGGTGAAGTCATACACGCCGGCCCCGATGCCGATGGCACCGAAGGCAATGGACAGGCCCTGGCCCACGGTCATCGGGCCGGCGGCGGCGGTGCCGGCGCCGCCTGCGCCGCCACCGCCGGCACCCGGCTGCACCAGGTGGGCGGCGGCCTGCGCCATGCGCACGGGCGCCTGCTCCACCTTGGCCGCCCCGATGGACTTGAGGTCGATGGCCGCCTCGTTCTCGAGCTTGGCGCCCACGAAGTTGGAGATCGACACCGCGAGCGTGTTGTCCAGCTGCATGCCGATGAAGGTGCTGCGCGCCAGGGCCACGTTGAAGTCCGAGGCCATGCCGATGTAGGCGTTGGAGTTTTTGCCCAGGATGCAATCGTTGGCTTCGCCTGCGATGGTGCGGTCGAAGTTGCCGCTGGTGACGAACTTGAAGCTGGCCGCCGTGCCCTTGTAGGCCCCCGTCGCGCCGGTGTCGAAGCTGCCACCGGAAGTGAGTTTGACGGTGCTCTCGCCATGCGCCGTGAAGGCCGGCGTCGACAGGCCCATGGTCGCCGTGCCGATCACCACCACGTCGCGCGCCATCAGCTGGTAGGCGCCGTTGACGTTGTTGCTCGAGTCGCCGGCCTGGGTGGAAGCCAGGCCCGTCACGTCTTCATGGCGCCAGCCATCGACCTTGATGTTGCGGTAGTCGTAGATGAACTCGGTCAGCCCCTTGTCGACCGTCTTGAGCTCGCCGTTGCGGTAGTCAAAAGTGACCTTGTCGGCCACGGCCTGCAGCAGCGTCTTGCTGATCTCGGTCTTGCGGTGGCCGTACACGACCAGCGTGTCGTCGTTGTCGATGGTGGACGTGCGGTCGTGCGAGACCGCCAGCGTCTGGTCCCACTCCACCGAGGTGCTCATGTTGCGCTCGGCGTGGATGTTGATGTTCTCCTCGCCCTTCTTGTCCTCGAACATGATCTCGTTGTAGTTCGTGGAGTCGCCGCCGGGCGTGGAGCGGGTCTTGAAGCCGCTCTGGGTGGGTGACTGGTAGGGAATGGGCTGGTCGCTGTTGTAGACGCGGCCCACCACCACGGGCCGGTTCGGGTCGCCGTTGAGGAAGTCGACGATCACCTCCTGGCCGATGCGCGGGATGAAGTAGCCGCCCCAGCCCTTGCCGCCCCAGGGCTGCGACACGCGCACCCAGCAGGTGGACTTCTCGTTGCTCTTGCCGTAGCGGTCCCAGTGGAAGTGGACCTTCACGCGGCCGAAGGCGTCGGTGTCGATCTCCTTGCCGGCCGCGCCGACCACGATGGCGCTCTGCGGCCCGGGCATGCGCACCTGCGGCGTCAGGCGCGGCGGCCTGAAAGGCATGTCGGCCGGCAGCAGCGTCAACAGGAAGGCCGAATGCCCGGGGCCCAGCGTGGCCAGGGCCGGCGTCTGGGCCATCAGGTCGCGCATCATGGCCTGCGAGTCGTGGTTGATCGCGTCGTCGGCCAGGGTTTCGGCCAGCAGCTGCCAGGGCGTGGCCGAGAACGGACGCTCGCCCTGCGCCAGGCTTTCGTAGCCCGGGTGGGTGGCCACGAAGGTGCAGCCCGCGATCAGGTATTCGCCGTTGCGCGTGCCGTCCGGGTCGTTCTCGAACTTGAACTGCCGGCCTACGGCCACGTCGGGCCACTGGGTCAGCGCCCAGTGGCGGTCGCGCCTTGCCGTCAGCTCGTCGCCGCGGATCTTGGCCGTGTCTTCGGCCCCGCCGGCCGTGAAGTAGCCGCCGGGGAACTCGAAGTCCTCGAAGTCGGCCAGTTCGTGGTTGTCGGTGGCGTCCACCTGCGCGCCCAGGGTCTGGCGGATGGTCTTGAAGTTGCTGTCGCGCGCATCGTGCTTGCCGGTGTCGAAACGGCGCTCGGCCACCCAGCGCGTGATCTCGTTGAAGCGCCCCTCGGTGCCGCTTTCGGGCCGGTAGAGCAGGCTGGTGGTGACCGGCAGCTTCTGGTGCGCCACCGCGCTGCTGTCGGCCAGCATCATGGTGCCGGGCGCGTCATGGGCATCGAACCAGTAGTAGATGCCCTCTTCCTCCATCAGGCGCGACAGGTAGCTGTAGTCGCTTTCCTGGTGCTGCACGCAGTAGCGCCGTGGCGGATGCACGCCGATCACGCCGTCGGTCTTGAGCTTCTTGACGCGCGAGATCGGGCTGTCGTCGAACACCGCGTTGAGCACGTCGAGCACGGGCTTGTCCTGCAGGATGCGCGAGTTGCGACGCTTTTGCAGCAGCCAGAACCACGAGCGCAGCTGGATGCGGTATTCGAACAGCCGCCCGACCGCGCCCAGGCGCGAGAAGCGCACCGCAAAGCCGTGGCAGTGCCGCTCGTGGCGCGTGCCGTCCGGGTCCAGGAACTGGATCACCACGTCGAAGCTGCGGCCCAGGATGTCCTTGGCGTCCAGCCGCTCGTTCTTGGACAGCACGTTCAGCTCGTACAGGGACGGGCGCGACAGGCCCTCGTGGCCCGTCACGCGCCAGAACATCAACTCGTCCGCCGCGGGGGAGTCGCTCTTGATCTCGAAGTCGAATTCGTCTGCCATGGCATTGCCCAGGTTGCCGGTCACGCATCAGGACGATTGGCGGCGCCGGATTTGGCAGCCGCCTGCGCCCACCGCCGCTCAGCCGAAGCTGTAGACGAAGCCCTGATCGTTGGTGGACACCTGCACCGAGCCGATCGGCTTGCCTTCCATCATGCGGTTGAGGAACTCGCGGCTGATGTCGGGGAGCATGGTGTTGGTGAGGATGGCGTCGATCATGCGGCCGCCCGATTCGCTTTCGGTGCAGCGGCTCACCACCAGCTTGACCACGTCGTCGCCGTACTCGAAGGGGATCTTGTAGCGCGCTTCCACGCGCTTCTTGATGCGCCCCAGCTGCAGCCGCACGATGCTGCCCAGCATCTCGTCGGACAGCGGGTAGTAGGGAATGGCCACCAGCCGGCCCAGCAGCGCGGGCGGGAAGATCTTGAGCAGCGGCTCGCGCAGCGCCTTGGCCATGCCTTCGGGGTCGGGCATCAGCTCCGGGTCCTTGCACATGCTGGCGATCATGTCGGTGCCGGCGTTGGTGGTCAGCAGGATCAGCGTGTTCTTGAAGTCGATGCTGCGGCCTTCGCCGTCTTCCATGAAGCCCTTGTCGAAGACCTGGAAGAACAGCTCGTGCACGTCGGGGTGGGCCTTTTCCACCTCGTCCAGCAGCACCACGCTGTAGGGCTTGCGGCGCACGGCCTCGGTCAGCACGCCGCCTTCGCCATAGCCCACGTAGCCCGGAGGCGCACCCTTGAGCGAGCTGACGGTGTGCGCCTCCTGGTACTCGCTCATGTTGATGACGATCAGGTTCTGCTCGCCACCGTACAGCGCCTCGGCCAGCGCGATGGCGGTTTCGGTCTTGCCCACGCCCGACGTGCCGGCCAGCATGAACACGCCGATGGGCTTGGTCGGGTTGTCCAGGCCCGCGCGCGAGGTCTGGATGCGCTTGGCGATCATCTCCATCGCGTGGTCCTGGCCGATCACGCGCTTGCCCAGCAGCTCGGGCAGCTTGAGCACGGTCTCGATCTCGTTGCGCTGCATGCGGCCCACGGGAATGCCCGTCCAGTCGCCCACCACGGCCGCCACGGCCTGGTAGTCCACCGTGGGCAGGATCAGCGGCGATTCGCCCTGCAGGGCGCCCAGCTCGGTCTGCACCTGCTGCAGGCGGGCCAGCGCGGCTTCGCGGTCCACGCCCTCGGGCTGCGGCGCCTCGGTGGCTGCCTGGGCCTCCAGGGTGCTGCCGGTGCCTTCCACGGGCTGGTTGCCGCTGCGCAGCTGGGCACGCAGGGCCAGCAGCTCATCGACCAGGGTCTTTTCCTGGCCCCAGCGCGCTTCCAGCGTGGCCAGGCGGTCGCGCTCCTCGGCCAGCGCGGCGCCCACGGCCTGCTCGCGCTCGGCCACGTTGATGCCGATGGCTTTTTCGCGGCCGATGATCTGCTGCTCGGTCTCCAGCGACTCGATGCGCTTGCGGCTGTCGTCCACCTCGGCCGGCGTGGCATGCAGGCTCACGGCCACGCGCGCGCAAGCGGTGTCCAGCAGGCTCACGCTCTTGTCGGGCAGCTGGCGCGCGGGAATGTAGCGGTGGCTCAGCTTCACGGCCGCTTCCAGCGCCTCGTCCAGGATCTGCACCTGGTGGTGCTTTTCCATGGTGCTGGCCACGCCGCGCATCATCAAGATGGCCTTGCGCTCGTCGGGCTCGTCCACCTGCACGTTCTGGAAGCGCCGCGTGAGCGCCGGGTCCTTTTCGATGTACTTCTTGTACTCGGCCCAGGTGGTGGCGCCCACGGTGCGCAGCGTGCCACGCGCCAGCGCGGGCTTGAGCAGGTTGGCCGCGTCGCCAGTGCCGGCCTGGCCGCCCGCGCCCACCAGCGTGTGGGTTTCGTCCACGAACAGGATGATGGGCTTCTCGCTGGCCTGCACCTCTTCGATCACCGAGCGCAGGCGCTGCTCGAACTCGCCCTTCATGCTGGCGCCGGCCTGCAGCAGGCCCACGTCCAGCGCGAGCAGGCGCACGTCCTTGAGCGCAGGCGGCACGTCGCCGCGCGCGATGCGCTGCGCAAAGCCTTCGACCACCGCCGTCTTGCCCACGCCGGCCTCGCCCACCAGGATGGGGTTGTTCTGGCGCCGGCGCATCAGGATGTCGACCACCTGCCGGATCTCGTCGTCGCGGCCCACGATCGGGTCCATCTTGCCGCTGCGGGCCTGTTCGGTCAGGTCGGTGGTGAACTTCTTGAGCGCATCGCCCTTGCCCATGGCCGCGGGGGCCATGGCGCCGGTTTCCTCGCCCACGTCGCCGCTGCCCATGCCGGTGCCGTCCTGCGCGCGCATCTTCGATTCCGAGGAGGCATCGCAGATCTTGGCGAAGTTCTCGGCCAGGTCCTCGACCTTGATCTTCTCGAACTGCCTGGACAGCTGCACCAGCGGGTTGCGCAGGCCCGGCGTCTTGAGCATGCCCACCACGATGTAGCCGGTGCGCACCTGCGCCTCGCCGAACTGCAGGGTGGCGTAGGTCCAGGCACGTTCGATGGCGTTCTCGATGTGCGGCGAGAAATCGCTGATGGCTGTGGCGCCGCGCGGCAGGCGGTCGAGTGCGGCCGTCACGTCCTTGGCCAGCACGCCGATGTCCAGCCCGTAGTGCTGCACGATGCGGTGCAGGTCGCTTTCCTGGTTCTGCAGCAGCTGGGCGAACCAGTGCTCCAGCTCCACATAGGGATTGCCGCGCATCTTGCAGAAGACGGTGGCGCCCTCGACGGCCTTGTAGGCCAGCGGGTTCAGCTTGCCGAAAAGGGCTGTGCGGCTGATTTCACTCATGAGCTTCTCCAGAATTCAGATGACGATTGATCGGCGGTTGTTTCTCATGCAGGCACGCCTGCGGGTGCCCCGGCGCTGATGCGCACATCGACGGCATCGGCCGCGCGTGGGCGTTCACCGAGCCAGGAGACCCAGCCCAGCCGCGGCGCGCTGCCCTTGTGCGCGCCCAGGCGGGTGGCGGGCACTTCGTCGCGGCGCAGCTGCAGCTGCGCGTCCCATTCGAGTTCGTCGCCCAGCAGCTGCAGCATCCAGCGCACCAGCACCGGCCGCGCCGTGCCGATGGGCAGGAACTGGCGGTACTGCGCGAGCTTGAGCGGCCCCAGGTGCAGGCGCACCTTGTGCTGGCGGTCCCACACCTGGCCGCCCAGCACGGCGCCCATGCCCATGGTGCGGGCCGCGTCGTTGCCGCTGCTGGCGCCCAGGCGCGTGAGCTCGTTGACCGGCAGGCGCAGCCAGTGGCCCACCCAGCGCTCCAGCCGCACGGGCACGGCGAAGTAGGCCGAGAGCACGCGTTCGATGCCCTCGGCGCTGTGCACGCGGCGCGCCAGCCAGCCCGAGAAATGCAGGCGCGCGTCGTCATGCACCGCATCGCGCTGCTGGCGCGCCGGCCCGCCGATGCCAACGAAAGCGCCCACATGGCGCCGGAACGGGTCTTCGCCCGGGCGGTCCATGCCGGTCACGGGCCGGGCCTGCGCCCAGGCGCGGTACAGCTGCAGCGAGAAGCGGTGCGAGAAGGTGTCGAGGAAGGCCAGCCAGGTCGGGTCGCCGTAGTTCAGCGCGCGCTCGCGGATGAAGTCCGACAGGTGCACCGGCAGCGGCCCGTTGGGGCCGATGTAGCCGAAGAAGTGCTGGCGCAGCCGCGGCGGCGCATGGGCCGTGGCGGGCTCGAAGCGGCTGATGCTGGCCGGCGCGAAGGACAGCGAGGGCTCCTGCCCCACGCGCACGGCCTCGGCCTGCGGGCGCAGCGCGCGGCCCCAGCGCGGCAGCTCGGGCGTCATGGCCTCGAGCCTGCGCATCACGGCGAAGTAGTCGTAGGCCCAGGCCTGCGGCGCCCAGGCCTGCAGCAATGCCGCGGGCGTGAGGCGCGCGGCCGCCTCGGCGGGTGCAGCGGGCACGGCGGATTCGGCGGGCGCAGCAGGCACCTCGACCACGGCCGCCACGCCGTCGTCGCCGGCAGCGCCTTCGCTCACAGGATCTGGCGCGTTCCGCACTGCGGCCTCCAGCGCATGGTTTCGCCCTTGCCGGCGATGTTCAGCACGGTTTCGACGAAGTGGTTCACTTCCACATGGCGCGCCAGGAAGTGCGACATGACGGCGCCGAACAGGAAGGCGCTGTGGCCGTGGAAGGCCGTGGAGTCGACCTCGAGCTGCGCCTCGAGGCCGCGCCCGAAGGCGATGGGCCCGGGCAGCGGCAGGCGCCGCGTGACGGGCCTGGTGCGCACCGACAGCAGGCCGCGCACCTGGCCCTGGCGCGCCTCGTCGGCGTGCACGGCATAGAGCATCAGCATCTCGCGCAGCGCGGCGGCACCTTCGGTGGCGCTGCTGTCGGACAGCGAGAGGTAGTTCAGCGCCAGGTGGTCGACCACGCGCCAGCCCAGGCCCTGGTGCACCACGGGCGAGACCGGCCGCGAAGGCCCGCGCACCATGCGCACGCGCTGCACGGGGAAGGAGTCGATGCAGTCGAAGTCGTTCTCGCGCCCGGCCGGCAGCAGAAGCGGCAGGTCGCGGTTGCTGACCAGCGCCGTCACGGCCAGCTGGCGCAGCGAGGCCGAGTACGGCGCCTCCTGCGGATCGACGATCTGCATGAACAGCTCGGAGCCGATGTGGCTGCTGCGGTGCCCCTCGCTGCGCTGGCGCACCGAGAGCATGCGCGGGTCGCGCGTGGTGGTGTAGTAGGCCGGGTGGCTGCTGCGGCTGCCGTGGAAGGCGGCGTAGAAGGGCAGGAATATCTGCTCGAGCGCGCCCTCGCCCTGCCCGCCGCCGTGGCCCACCACCTCGGTGACGGTGTGGACCTCGAAATCCTGCGGGCGGGTGCGGTCGGCCAGCAGGTGGAACTGGCTCTGGCCTTCGCTCACGCTCACGCGGTCCAGCCGCTTGGAAAAGAGGTTCACGGCCGGCACGCAGTGCAGCAGCACGTTGTCGGCCGTGACCAGCTTTTCCAGCGCCGCGTCGCCGCGCGAGAACAGCACGACCAGCTCGGCCTCGGTACCCGACAGGCCGGCCAGCGCCTTGCGCAGGCCGTCGATGCGCGCGAAGCGGAAGCGCTCGGCGAAGGCGAAGTACTCCTGCACCAGCCGGTAGCCCGAGAAGCCCGTGGCCGTGACGGGCAGCAGCGCCTCGTCGTCGGCAAAGCCCACTTCGGCCACGGCGCTGCCCGGCAGGTGCACCACCGGCGCCGTGGGCTGCGCGGCGCGCACCATCACGCCCAGCGGCTGGCCCAGCATGCAGGCGTGCAGCTGCCAGGCCACGTCGTCGGCGCCGCTGAAGTGCAGCACCAGGCTGTCCAGCGCGATCTGCGACAGCTGCAGCCCGGCCGTGCTGCGCACGGAAATGCGCAGGCCGCCACGGATGTCGCGCGCGCGCGGGTGCTGCGCCAGCGGCAGGTCCTGTGCGTAGGTGAAGTACTGGGCCCTGGTGATTTCGAGCGGCCACACGCGCAGGTCGGCCGCGGTGCGGAACTCGCAGTGCGTGTTCTGCCCCACGGCCTGGCGCGCACGCAGGCCGCTGCCGCGCGGCAGGGTGGGGCCGTTGGCCAGGTTGGCGTCGTCCAGGTCGGGCGTGAAGCTGCACACCGTCATGGCCGGCGTGGGCGCCAGGAAGTGGGGGTAGACGATGTCCAGCAGGTGGCCGGTGAAGCGCGGGTATTCGGCGTCCACCTTCAGGCCCACGCGCGCGGCCAGGAAGGCCGTGGCCTCGATCAGCCGCTCCACATAGGGGTCGGCCACCTCCTGGCCTTCGATGCCGAGGCGGTTGGCGATCTTGGGAAAGGCGCGCGCGAACTCCGCGGTGCTTTCGCGGAAGTAGCGCAACTCCTGTTCGTACAGGTTGAGCAGTCGCGGGTCCATGCTCAGACGCCGTGAGGGGAAAAGAAATCGCCGCGGGCGTGCGGCGACGACAGGAGGAAGGGGGCCGGCACGGGGTTCACCGCGGGCCGGGCTGCGTCATGTCCTCGATCTCGATGCGTCCTTCTTCCAGGTCGATCCGGCTGCGCATCAGGAACTCCAGCGGCACGGGCTGCGCCCAGAGCATGCCGCGGATCTGCAGCCCGATGCGGTTGTGGGAGTCCAGGGCCGAGCCTTCCATGATCAGTTCAACTTCGAGGGTGCGGGACAGGATGCGCGGCTCGAACTGCACGATTGCGTTCTTCAAAGCCTGCTCCATGCTGACACGCTGGATCGAGGAGGTGAACTGGCCGGACAGCATAGGCAATCCGTAGTTCAGCACCGAGCGCGCGGCGTGCGGGTAGCGCCGCGTGTCCATGCCCATGCCGTAGCCGTTGGCGTTGAGCAGCCAGGCCAGGTCGCGCAGCACGGCCTGGCGCAGGGCCTGCCGCGTGAGGGTGCGCTTCTCGTCGCTTTCGCGCTTCTGGTCTGGCGCATGGTCGACCAGGCGGTCCAGCAGCGAGGGCTGGAGCCGTTCCTGGACGCTGCCTTCAACCATGGGCGCCATCCCCTGCGCCGTCGGCGGCGGGCTCGGACCCAGGCCCGGCCTCGGCCGCCGGCTGGCTGTCGAAGGCGATCTCGCGCACGTCCATCAGCGCATGCTCGCCCTGGTCGCTGCTGAACACGCGCTGGCCCAGGCCGGTCCAGACCTCGGGCGCGGCTTCTTCCCATTCGGTCTTGCGCGCCAGCAGCAGCGCACCGTCGCCGCTGGCCAAGGTGCCTTCGTAGCGCGTGGGGATCAGCGCCAGCGCCTCGCCGCCATTGGCGAACTGCAGGTGCGCAGGCATCCACACGGCATCGCGCAGGTCTTCGGGCGCTTCCATCTTCACCTGCGACAGGCGCGAGAACGGCACCCAGTAGTAGCGGCCGTTGATGTACGCCTCGAGCACGGGGCCCAGGCGCATGTCGGCGTCGGCCAGCCATTCGAAGGGCGCGCCGTCGATGTGGCCCGAGGTGGCGGGCGCCTCGTCGAAGGCGCGCGCGCGCAGCTGTTCGGCGGCCTGCGGCTCACCGGCGCCGTGGCGCAGCAGCGATTCGACCAGCAGCGCCAGCCAGGGCTCGGGCTGGCCGAAGATCATGGGCGTGCGCTTGCCCGCGAAGACTTCGCCGCGCAGGCTTTCGCAGCGGATGGCTTCGCCATACATCTGCTTCATGGGCACGGCCAGCGCGTCCAGCTCGGCCGCCACGCTGAGCTGGTTGAGCGCGCGCTCCCACTGGCCCAGCACGCACAGCAGTTGCGCCATGAAGACGCGCAGCTTGCTGTCGGCGGGCTTGGCGCGCACTTCCTCGGTCAGCGCCTTGAGGGCGGCGACCGGGTCGGACTGCTGCAGGAGTTCGGCGGCTTTGCTCATGGCTCGTTGCTCCTTCAGCCGCCGAAGACGCAGGTGCGCACCGCACCGCGCAGGCCGCTCTTGGCCTGCGGCGCGGACGACATGGTCAGCGTGCGGTAGGTGAAGCCCAGCACTTCGGCCGGCCGTCCCAGGTGGCCGCCGCTGAGCACGCAGTGCACGGCCAGGCGCGCGTCCTGCAGATCCATCTGCAGCATGGGCTGGGCGTCCTTGGAGTCGTCGCCGCCGGCCCTGAACACGGCCAGCGTGACCTTCAGGTCGCTGGCCTGGCTCTGCAGCAGGCTGGCCAGCGAGGCGGTGGCCGCATCGCTGCTGCGCACCAGGGTCAGCGGGCCATTGACCACGCGGCCCTTGGAAGTGCCCGGCGGCGTCTCGACCCGGTTGCTCAGGAAGTAGCCCAGCACGGCCATGCGCTGCTTGCCGTCCTCGAACTGGCGCTCGCTCTCGCCTTCGTAGACCACGCCCTTGCTTTCGACCCGCAGCACCACGTCGCGCCCGGTGTCTTCCCTCGTGGCCAGGTCCAGCAGGCGCAGGGCCTCGTCCTGGTCCAGCACTCCATCACTGTTGAATGACATGTTTTTGCTCCTCGGCTTGAAGAAGGTGGAAAGGTGAAAGCAAAGATCAGGGAGCCGCGCGCCCCCAGCGCACGGCGGTGGCGAAAAGGGGCCGCGCACGTTCCGGCCGCGCCTGGCCGCGCACGCGCAGGTCGGCCAGCGCCGAGGCGCTGGCCATGCCGAACAGGCGCGGTGCGCTGTGCGGCTGCGCCGGGCTGGCCACCACCCACAGCCGGCCGCTGGCGGCATCGGGCAGTTCGAAGCGCTTGAGCGCCGGCGCCTGCGCGCTGCCGCGTTCAAAGCGGTTGGTCTCGCCCTGCGGCTCGGGGTAGACGGCGCGCAGCACGCCCTGCGCGTCAAGTGCCACGATGGCCAGGTCGACGGAATGGCCGCTGGCATTGCGCACCATCAGCACGTTGCGCTGACCCGGGCCGGGGCCGGGCCACTGGGCGGCCAGCGGCAGCGGCTCGCTGCGCAGCAGGCGTTCGCCCTCCCACAGTTCGAGCTGGGCCTCGAAACCCGGCAGGCGGCGCTCGGGCGCGAGCGCCATCAGGCGCGAGAACCACTTGAGCTGCGCCAGCAGTTGCAGGCGGCGGCGCACGGCTTCCAGATCAGGCAGCGCATCGTTGCCCGGCTCTGCGCCCAGCAGCTCGGGCGAGCTGGGCACCAGCCGCTGCGTGGGCCGGCCGGCATCGAGCCAGCGCACGTCGGCCTGCTCCTGGCCCTGCACGCGCTGCACGGCGGCCGGGTAGCTCAGGTTCAGGCCGGCGGGCAGCGGCCGCTCGGCGCGCACGCGCAGCACGGCACTGGCGGGCTCGGCCGCGGGCGTCACGTACCACTGCACGCTGCCGGGCAGCTCGCGCAGCGCGGCGGGCACGGGCAGCTGCGCGCCGGCCAGGTCGGCCTGGGTCAGCGTGGCTGCGGCCTGGCGCTGCGTGCCGTCGGCCATCTGGGCCAGCACCAGCACGCCCTGGCGCGATTCCAGACCGTCGAGCTGGCCGGCCTCCAGCGTCAGGCTGGCACCCGCGCGCTGGGCGGGCCACTGCGGGCGGGTGCTCAACGGCTCCAGCGTGTTGGCGAACAGCGGCAGGTCGAGGTTGCCTTCGGCCACGGGCGAAGGCAGCTCGCGTTCGGGAAAGCGGGCTTCCAGCTCCTCGATGACGGCCGGGTACTGCGACAGCACGCCGTTGAACAGCGCGCGCCAGGTGTCGGGCCGGCGCTGCAGCGACTGCACCACGGCCCAGGTCAGCAGACCCTGCGGCCGCGCACGCCGGTCGCCGCGCGGCAAGCGCAGCTCGGGCGTGACCTGGTGGCTCTCCGAAGCGAAGAAGGCGACGTAGCGGGCGCGCGGCACCGCTTCGGCCACGGGCAGGCGCAAGGCGCTGTCGGCGCCCGGCTGCGCGCGCGGGGCTGCGGCGGGCACCAACTGGTCGGAGCGCAGCCCGCGCCAGCGCACCTCATCGTCGGGCTCTCCGGCCGCGCCGTTCGCGGGAGGCGCCGGTGCACGCGCGCTGCGCGTCATCGACGCGGCCGAACAGGTGTCGAAGACGGACCAGACAAAGACGTTGCGCGCCAGGAAGGCCTGCACCCAGGCGTCGAAATCGACGTCGCGCAGGCCGCCGGCCAGCGGGCCTGCGCTGCCGATGGTGCCGCGCACGTCGCGGGCCAGGAAGTTCTCGGCCAGGCCGTCGGGCTCCTGGTAGCGCTTGCTGCTGTCGCGCCAGCGCGTGCCGTGGCCCGAGAAGTACAGCAGCACGAAGTCGCCGCTGCGCGACTGCGCCAGCAGCCGGCTCAGGGTCTCGTGAATGGCGCGCGCATCGGGCAGCGGCGCGCCGGGCACGCCGTCGGCCACGATGCTGATGTCGGCGGCGGCAAAGCCCTGCTGCTGCAGGGCCTCCTGCATCAGCAGCACGTCGTTGCGCGGCGCCTGCAGCCACAGCGAGGCCGGCTGGCTGGCCAGCTCCGAGACGCCCACCAGCAGCGCACGCTGCACGGCGCCGGCCGTGCCCGCGGCCAGCAGCAGGCCCAGGCCGGCCAGCAGCAGGCGGGGCCGGCGCAACCAGCGCAGCAGGGGCATCGCGGTGGGCAGCATGCGGCGTGCTCCGTCAGGGCGGGTCCACGCCCTCGACCAGCGGTGAGGACTCGAGCACCGCCCGGCCTTCGCGCGGCTGCATCAGCCGCACGGGCCAGCGGCCCTGCTCGTCGGGGGCGCCGGCCATTTCCGCGCCTGCGCGGCGCAGCAGCTCGGCCGCGGCCGGCAGGGCCGTGTCGGCCTTGAAGCGCACGCGCAGGTCGGGCGCCGCTGCACTGGCCGCGGGCGCGGGCGCCTCGCGAAAGCGCACGGCGTCCTCGTCTTCGCCCAGGCGGCCCAGCAGGCTGGCGTTCTGCAGCACCACCACCAGCGCCAGCGCGGCCAGCGCGGGGCGCCAGGGGCCGTCACCGCCCAGCCAGCCCCACAGCCGCGCCCAGCCGCCCGCGCGCGGCGGGGCCTGCATGCGGGCCTGGGCCGGTGGCGGAGGGGTGGTGCGGGCGCTGCGCGTGCCGGCATCGGCGATGGCCGCGCCCGCCTGCAGCGAGGCCGCCACGCCGCGGTACAGCGACTGGTAGTCGGCGCGCGGGTCGCCTTCGGCCGCCAGCGGCGTGCCCGAGAGCACGGTGAAGCACTGGGCCACCGTGCGCAGCGCCACGCGCCCGGGTGCCGGCGCGATGGCCGGGCCCTGGCCCTGGGCCGCCTCGTCGGCGGTGGCGCGCAGCGCGGCCAGCCGGGTGGCGCTGAGTTCGCCCAGCACGCGCGCGCACAGCTGCGGCGCCTGGGTCAGCGAGACGGTGTTCCAGGTCTGGATCAGGCCGAACAGCGGTTCGAAGGGTTCGTCCTGCGGCTCCAGCAGCACGTCGAAGGGGCCGGCCCAGTCGGCTTCGGCGGCGGCCATCCAGCCGCGCCAGCGGCCCTGGCCCAGGTCGCGGTCCAGCATCACGCCCAGCAGCCGGCCGTCGTGCAGCACGCTGACCAGCCGCCCGGGGGCCCAGCGCGCCGAAAAGCCCTTCTGCGCCACGGCATCGCGGCGGCGCGCCAGCTCGGTCAGCGGCAAAAGCAGGTCGGCCAGGGCCGTGGGGCCGGCCGCGCTGCCGGCTGCGGCGGCGCCCTGCAGCACCACCGCGTCGCCCGCGCCCGGGGGCGGGGTGGTTTCGAATGCGCCGCGAATGACGGCCAGCGCGGGCCAGAGGGAGGAGTCGCCGTGCATTGCGTATGTCCTGAAATGGCTATGACTTCAGGTCTAAGACGCTTCGGCGCCCAGAATTTTGAAAACCGCCAGGATCGCATCGACGTTGTCGGGCACCAGCGCGATGCCCAGCTCCTCCTGCAACCAGCGGCCGATGGCGGTCTTGCCGTAGTCGGCGGGCAGGGCTTCGCGCTTGTGCACCAGCCCCAGCCGGCCTGCGCGGTAGTGGTAGGAGGCGATGGCATGGCGCGCGGCCACGCCCGACAGCGGGGCCTCCTGGCCAAAGCCCTCGCACAGCAGCAGGCGCTCGGGCTCGTCCAGCGCGGCAATGAAGGCGCGCGCCGCAGCGGCCACGCGCGCGGCCGACAGCCCATGCTCGCGCAGGCAGGCATCCTCGTCCTCGTGCTCGCCCAGCTGGGCTTCGAGCTGCGCGTCGTTGACCTCGTCGCCGATGGACAGCTTGCGCCGGAAGGAGCTGGCGCGCGTGCAGTCGATCAGGTAGCGGCGGAAATAGGCGCACAGCGCGAAGGCGGTGGACGGCGCGCTGTGGCTGCCGCGCGTCTTGGGCGCGGGCTCGCCGTCCTCGCCGTCGTCGGGGTCCACGTCCAGGCGCAGCACCTTGATGTAGATGAACTGCGCCACCAGCTCCTGCCGGCTTTCGCCCAGCGCCTGCAGTTCGGGCGGATGGCAGCCACCCAGCGCGCCGCCCACGATGGTGTAGAGCCGCCCCATCTGCGAAGGCGCCAGTGCCTGCCGGTGCTGCCACAGCCGCACCAGCTCGGCGCTGTCATCGGGGGACAGGGCGGATTGCATGCGAGCGTCTTCTTAAATGGCAGTGCGCCCGAAGGCCGCGATCCAAGCCGACGAGCGCAGCGAAGTCCTCAGGGCACCCACGGGGCCGGCTTTGCCGGACCGTTGGGTGCGCCCCCCTTCGCGCAGCAGAAGGGGGGAGCCGCGAAGCGGCCTGGGGGGTTGTTCGCGGTCATTCATCCACACAGCTTTCTTCGTCGGGGACCAGGCAGCCGGCCAGCGCCGCACCGCGCGTGCGGATGCCGCCTTGCGTGCCGACGGCCGCCGCAGCCACCTGCTGGCCGCGCGGCAGCAGGATCCACATGTTGCCGCGCTCCTTCATGCGCCGCGCCTGGTTGGCGGCCTGCTGGCCGTAGCCGAAGAAATAGTCGGCCCGCACCGCGCCGCGGATGGCGCCGCCGGTGTCCTGCGCGATGGTCAGGCGCTGGGTGGGCGCATTGGCGCCGGGCATGCGGGTGGAGACGAAGACCGGGTAGCCCAGCGGCGTGCTGCGCGGGTCCACCGCGATGGAGCGGCCGGCCTGCAGCGGCACGCCCAGCGCACCGACCGGGCCGCTCTGCGGGCCCGCGCCGGCCTGCATTTCCTTGAAGAACACATAGCTCGGGTCCTTGATGCCCGAGCCCGTGACCGGGCCGGCGGCCTTGCGCCCGGGCACCACCACGGCGCCGCTGGCCACGGGCCGCGCCAGCGTGAAGCCACGCGTGCGCACCGCGCCCACGTCGCCGATGTCGCTGTCCTCGCCGTCGTCCACTTCCAGCTCGATGGTGGAGCCGCGCGTGCGCACGGCCTGTTTGCCGCCGCGGCCGCTGTTGCTGGCCAGCGTGGGGCGGAAGGGCTGGCCGTTCTGCTCGGCATAGCCCAGGCGGATCACGTCGCCATTGGTCAGGCGGATGCGGCCCGAGCCCTGGATCTGCATCTCGTACAGCGCATTGGCGTTGCTCACGAAGGCCAGCACGCGCGCGTTGGGAGCGCCGCGCGTTTCGATCTCTTCGCGCGTGAAGTAGGGCAGCAGCTGGCGGCCTTCGACGCGCAGGCGCATCTTGCGGTCCAGCGTGTCGCGGATCACGGTGGACAGATCGAGCGCCAGCAGGCCCGGCGCACCCATGTCGCGCGTGGAAAGGCCCTGCTGGATCACGACCTTGCGGTCTTCCACCCGCGCGGCGACGGTGCCGCGGCCGGCCGGCAGGCGGCGCGTGTCGAGGAAGACCATGTCCTGGGGCTCGCCGTAGACCGGGTAGATGAAGGGCGGCGAATAGGTGCGGCTGCCTTCGATCTCGGGCTCGAAGTAGCCGGTGACCACGCCGTCGGGACGGCGGTCGTCGTCGCGGATCTGGTAGGCCGCGAATTCGCTTTCATAGAAGCTGCGGATGGCCGGATCGCTCTTGGCGTTGACGGCGCGCGCGCGCGAGCACAGGTTCTGCCACTGCTCGCCACGGCGCGTGAGCACGCGGCAGCTTTCGAGGAAGGCGGGCCAGGTCTCGGAGAAATCGTCGCGGGCCCAGCCCGGCAGGGTGTCGAAGCTGACGGCGGTGTAGGTGGCCAGCTGGGTCGAGAAGGTGCGCGCCTGGCCGGCCACGTTGCCGCCGCCGGTGGCGGCAGCCGGCGCCGGGGCCGGGGCAGCCACGGGTGCGGGCGCGGGGGCCGGTGCTGCGGCCTGCGGTGCGGGCGCGGGCGGGCGCTCCGGCACCGGCTCGGGCCGCCAGGCGCAGCCGGCCAGCGCCATGGCGGCCAGGGCCACGGCAGCCCGCGCGGCGCGCGGCAGGGAAGCAGACGAAAGAGGGGGATTGATCATGGTGCGCTCCCGACCGGGGCATGCGCCGCCGGCATCAGATGGAACAGGCGCTGCCAGCCAGCAGGCAAGCGCAGCGAAGCCCTCAGGGCGCCCGAAGGCCCGGCGTTGCCGGACCCGTTGGCGCACTCCCCTCCCGAACAAGAGCGGGGAGCGGCGACGCCGCCCGGGGTGTGTTTCATGTCCAAGACGATCACCGCTCGACGATTTTGAAACCGGCCACGCCGAAGGCATCGGTGCAGGCCTGGCCCGGCGGGCACTGCGGCTTGCCCAGCAGCGGCGTGGGCTTGCCGGGGCTGGCGGCCTCCAGCGCCGAGAGCACGGGCAGCGGGAACTGCGGGAACACGCCGTCGGTCTGCATGCCGGCCTCGCTGAAGTCGCGCTCGTGCTGGCTCACCACCACCGCGAAGTGGTTGGTGCCCGGCGGGCCGCCCGCGTTCATGGGCCAGGAGGCGCGCGGCAGCGTGAGCGTCTGGTTGGCGTTGATCTTGTTGTACTTGTCCAGCAGGTTGGGGAAGAGCATGAACATCTCGCCCCCGCTGGCCAGCAGGTAGACGTAGACATAGCCTTCGCGGTTGCTGCGCAGCTCGAAGCCCAGCTTGTCCTTGCCCACCTCAACCTCGGGCTTCACGGCCGAAGCCTGCACGGTGAAGCCCGGCGTGGCGCTGGCGCCCAGCGCCTGCAGCGATTGCAGGGGCGTGCGCCGCACCGGCGGTGGCGGCGGCGGCGCGGGCGGCGGCGGGGCCGGCGCCACATCCACGGGCGCGGCCACCGGCGCCTGGGCCACGGCGGGCGCAGGGGCGTCGGCCGGCGCGCGGCCCTGCATCCACCACCAGGCACCACCGGCCAGCAGCGCCACGCCCGCCACGCCGATGAGCGCGCCTGCCAGCGCCTTGCTGCGCGGGGCCGGTGCAGCCGCGGGGCCGCTGCCCGCGGCCGGGCGCGGCGGGCTGGCCGGCGCGCGCGCGCCATGGGCGCCGGGCACGGTGCGCGGGCCTGCGGCGCGCAGGGGCGCGATGGTGGTGGTCTCTTCCAGGCCCAGCTCGGCGCGCAGCTCCAGCATGGACTGCGGGCGCTGCTCGGGGCGCACCGCCAGGCCGTGGTCGATGGTTTCCAGCAGCCGCTGGCTGTAGCGCTGGCGCAGCAGCTCGTTGCCGGCCAGGGGCACGTAGGTGTCGGACATGATGCGCGCCACCGAGGGCGGTGGCGCGCGCCCGCACACGGCCACGTGCATCACGGCCGCCAGCGCATAGACGTCGGTCCAGGCGCCCTGCGTCATGTCGGGCATCTCGGCGTACTGCTCGACCGGCGCGTAGCCGGGCTTGAGGATGACGGTGATGGCCTGCGTCTTGTCGCTGATCACGCGGCGCGCGGCGCCGAAGTCCAGCACCACCGGCTTGCCCGTGCCTTCGAGCAGCAGGATGTTGTCGGGCGCGATGTCGCGGTGGTAGCAGTTGGCGTTGTGCATCACGGCCAGCGCCTGCGTCACGCCGTCCATGATGCGCAGCAGCCAGCCTTCGTCCACGTTGGGCTTGTCGGCGAGGGTCTGGCGCAGCGTCTGGCCGCGGTACAGCGGCATCACCATGTAGGTGGTGCCGTTGTCCTCCCAGAAGCGGTAGACCTTCAGCAGCGAGGGATGGTCGAACTGGGCCAGCAGCCGCGCTTCGTTGATGAAGCTGCGCATGCCCAGCTCGAAGGTCTCGCGGTGCTTGTCCGACAGCGGCGTCACGGTGCCGTCGCCGCCGCGCGTGGACAGCGAGGTGGGCAGGTATTCCTTGATGGCCACCGTGCGTTCGAGCGTGTGGTCCCAGGCCTCGTACACGGCGCCGAAGCCACCCTGCCCGATCAGGTGCGTGATCTCGAATTCGGCCATGCGGCTGCCCGGTGGCAGCGTGCCCGCATCCACCAGCGGCGCCGGGGCGCGCGCGGGCGCGGGCGCCGCGGCGGCAACGGTGGTGGCGGCGCCGGCCGCGGGCTGGCTCTGGAAGTCTTCGCGCCCGCGCCCGGTCATCACCCGGGTCGGCGCGTGGGCGTCGTCCGAAGGCGGTGGATCGTGGGGGGGGCGGGGTGCGTCGGTCACAGGCGGGCTCGGAAGTCAGGAGTGCAGCGCATCGGCCGCGTCGTCAAAACCAAAAAGCCGCTCGAAGCGCGCGTGGCGCGGCAGGGCGGCGGTGCGCAGCGAAGGGGCCTGGGGGTCGCTCAGGTCGGTGAGCCACAGCGACTGGCCGTCCTCGGGCCAGGCCGGGGGCGCGTCGGCGGCCGGCAGGTCGTCGGGCGGCACCTGGGCCAGCAGCGCGTCGATGCCCGCGGCGTCCAGGTCCTGGTCCAGCGCCGTCAGCGCGCAGCGCGCCGCGTGCTGCCACCAGCGCGCGATGCCGGGCCACTGCGCGGCCGGCAGGCTGTGCAGCGGCAGCGCCAGTTCGCAGGCGATGGTGAAGGGAAAGTAGCGCCCCACCCCGTCGACCGAGGGCATCAGCACGCCCAGCCAGGGCCGCGGCCCGGCCACCTGCGCGCCCAGCACGAAGAACCACAGCGGGCTTTCGAGGTAGCGTGCCGTCCAGTCGGCGCGCTGGTGGCGCAGCTGCAGCAGGCCGGTCTGCAGCCACTGGTCCCAGCGCTCGCGGAAGGCCTCGGGCAGGCGGCGATGGGCGAAGTCGCCCATGCCCGGCAGCTTGCCGAACCAGCCCGGGGGCTGGCCCTGGTCGGCCAGCGCGCCCGGAAGGCCGAAGACCCCCATCACAGCCCCTCCGGGCACGCGAACTCGCGCAGCTCGGGCATGCGGATCGGATGCCGCACGCTGTTGGTGGTGACCTCGAAGCGCGTGCGCCGCGAATCGAGCTGGAAGGTGATGATGAATTTCTCGGGCGCGTCCCCGGGCGCGAGCTGGCCGCGGTCCAGGGTCTTGAACAGCGCCCAGGGGCCGTCGGTGGTCATGCCCGAAGTGCCGGACGAGGTGGGCGGCTGGATGTTCAGCCGCACCTGGTTGGTGTTGCGCGGGCCGGGCCACTGCACGGTCATGGGCACGATGGGGCCGTGTGCGTACTTGACGATCTGGCCGTCCACGTCGAGCGAGAACTGCGTGATGCCGGCGTCCATCTCGATCGGCCGGAAGTCCAGCCGCAGGCCGGGCACGCGGCCGCCGCTGCGGAAGAACACCTGCTTGATCAGGTCGGCGCGCTCGAACTGGCGCAGCGCCGCGGTGGAGATGGCGCCCTGCTCGGCCACCGGCTTGTAGCGCCAGGGGCGGCGGCTGGTGTCCACCAGCTGCGCCAGCCGCTTCTGGAAGAAGTCGTCCATCAGCCCGCCGGGGCCGAACATCTGGCCGAAGTCCTCGGGCAGCACGTCGAGGCTGCTGCTTTCCACGAAGGGGTAGCGGCCGGCGATGGCGCGGCGGCAGAACTCGGCCACCGGCTGCAGGTCCTGGCTCAGGTTGCCGCGCTCGGCCACGCGGGCCTGGGCCGCGCCGGTGCTGGACAGGCCCTCGACCATGGAGCGCACGGGCTCGGGCAGCCGGCCCGCGTCGGACTTGAGCTTGCCCGCCACGTCGCCCGGCGGCGGCGAGCTGCGGCTCTTGACGGCGGTATCAACCGCCGTGAGGTAGACATACACCTCGTTGAAGAGCTTGAGCGCGTCGTCCAGCGGCGGTGGCGCATTGGGCACGGGCGAGAGCACCAGCCGGCGCAGCGACTCGAAGCGGTCGTCGACGATGCTTTCGATGCGCTTGCCCGGCGGCAGCGCGCGGCCGCCCGTCGCATCGCCGCCCCCGCCGAACAGCGCTTCCAGGCCCTGGCGCGTGCTGCGCACCGTCTGGGCCGCGCGGTCGACGGCGGACTTGTCGGTCTCGGGCGGGATCAGCGTGGTTTCCTTGACCACCGCGCGCAGGAAGCGGGCCAGCGGCGAATCGGCGCCCGAGAGGATGCGCGCGATCTCGATGTTCTTCTCCAGCCCGCTCGCGCGCACCAGGCGCACGTCGCTCAGCAGCGCTTCCCAGACCTTGACGTATTCCTCCAGGTACAGGCGCCGCACGCGGTCGGTGAGCTGGCCCAGCGCCGCCGCGTCGCGCGCGCGGTCGGTGGCGCTCTTTTCCTGGCCCAGCACCCAGGGGTCTTCGGCCGCCAGCAGGCCCGTGACCACCACCACCTCGCTCTGGAAGCGCTTGTGGTAGCCGTCGAAGGTGAACAGGCCCGGCACGCCCTCAGTCAGCGGCTTGCCGCTGGGGCGCTCGAAGACCAGCGGCGCCGACGGCCCGCCGGCCTGCGCCACGCTGAAGGCGGGCACGTCGCGGCCCAGGCGCTGGCGCTTGAGGCGGCTGAAGATGCGCTGCTCGGCCGGGTAGCTGGCCAGCATGGCGCGCACGCTGCGCACCAGGTTCTCGTCCATCTTCAGCGGCACGCGCGGCGGGCCCTGGGCGATCAGCGCGTCGAGCTGCGCCTCCAGCAGCTGGCGCTGGTCTTCGGGCAGGCCGCGGTCCAGCGTGCGCGCCCAGTCCAGCGTGATCCAGGCCTTGAGCGCTTCGGCATCGAAGTGCTCGGGCTGGTGGATCATGAGGTAGCTCTTGAGCGCCTCGTAGGTGAATTCGAGGTTGTCCTTGCCCGCGCTGCGCAGCTGGTCCTCGATGCGCAGGGCCAGCTGCGGCAGGAAGGCTTCGTTGAGCGCGCGCTGGTGCGCGAGCTGGGCCGCCGCATCGAGCTTGTTGCCCTGGTACAGGCCCAGGGTCATGCCCAGCGGGGCGTCGCCCTGGCGGTTTTCGGGTGTCTTCCAGATCTCGCGCAGCTGCTGCAGCACGGGTGCCACATGCACCAGGCTGTGGGTCTGCGCGGGCAGCGCCTGCAACTGCTCCTTGGTGGGCGGCACGCGCGCCTCCACGGCCTTGAGGTAGTCCAGGTTCTGCCAGGCGCTCCAGCCCCAGGCCGCGGCCAGCCCCAGCGAGACCAGCAGCATGGCCGCGACGGCGCCGGTGCGCAGCAGGTGGCGCTTGCGCTCGAGCTTCACGTCGGCGCCGGCCAGGCGCTGCTCGGGGAAGACCACCTCCTTGAGCAGGGTGGTGAGGAAGTAGCTGCGCCCGCTGCCCTGCTGCGGCGCGAGCATGGCGCGTTCCAGCCCGAAGCTGCGCGCCAGCGTGCCCATGACGCGGTCGATGGGGCTGCCTTCCTGCGTGCCGCTGGTGAAGTACACGCCGCGCACCCAGGGCGGCTGCGCGAAGCGCGAGCCCGTGAACACCTGGTCCAGCAGATCCGACAGCAGCGGGCCCACGGCCGCGAACTGCGCCGGGAAGCCGAAGATGGCGGCGCGGCGGCGGCCATCGCTTTCCTGCTGCATGCGCTCGATCAGGCCGTTGTTCAACCGCTCGTGCAGCAGGCCGAATTCGCGCTTGAAGGGCGCGTCCAGGCCATGCTCGGCCAGTTGCGAGCCCTCTTCGGGCGGCAAGGTGAAGCCGAAGACCTGCGCGCGCTGTTCCTTGCCCAGGTCGGCGAAGTACTCCATGAAGCCGTAGAGCAGGTCGCTCTTGGTCACCAGCACATAGACCGGCAGCCGCGTGGTCAGGCGCTGGTCCAGTTCCAGCAGCCGCGCGCGGATCGACGCGGCCAGCGCGCTGCGCGCCTCGGTGCCCTGGCTCAGCAGGTCGGCCACGCTCACGGTGAGGAAGACGCCGTTGAGCGGCCGGCGCGGGCGCGCCTTCTTGAGCAGGCCCAGGAAGCCGTCCCAGGCGCTCTTGTCCTCGCTGGCATGACTGTCCTGCGTGGTGTAGCGGCCGGCCGTGTCGATGAGCACGGCCTCGTCGGTGAACCACCAGTCGCAGTTGCGCGTGCCGCCCACGCCGCGGATGGCGCCGGGGCCGAACTTCTCGGCCAGCGGGAAGGACAGGCCCGAGTTGACCAGCGCCGTGGTCTTGCCCGAGCCCGGTGCGCCGATGAACACATACCAGGGCAGGTCGTACAGGTAGCTGCCGCCCGACAGCGAGAGCCAGTCGCGCCAGCCGGGCTTCTTGCCCGCGGCGTGCAGGCGCATCTTCTTGAGCGTGGCGATGGCTTCGGCAAAGCGGTCGCCCAGCACCTTCTGCTCGCCCGCGGGCGCAGGCACGCCGGGCGCGGCGGCCGGTGCGCGCATCAGGCCG
This sequence comes from Xenophilus arseniciresistens, assembly GCF_028023875.1. Classification (GTDB taxonomy): domain Bacteria; phylum Pseudomonadota; class Gammaproteobacteria; order Burkholderiales; family Burkholderiaceae_C; genus Xenophilus; species Xenophilus arseniciresistens. The sequence continues at coordinate 128,970 of NZ_JAQIPB010000011.1, read as the reverse complement.
TCGGTCAGGTGGCGACTGGCGCTGCGCACGCGCCAGCGGCGCAGCGCCCAGCGCAGCAGCACCAGCGCCACGATCACGCCGATGACGATGGCGCGCGACAGCTCGCTGGCCAGCGGCGTGAGCTCGCCCACCTTGATCAGCGGGCCGATCCACCAGACCAGCACGCCCAGCACCAACAGGGCCAGCAGCGTGAGCAGCACGGGGTGAAAGATCAGACGCAAAAGCTTTTTCATCGCGGGGCTCCTGCGGCGGGAGCAGCCGCCTGCGCCACCTGCGCGGGCGGCACCAGCAGCACCACTTCCACGCGCCGGTTGCGCGCGCGGTTGGCGGCGTTGTCGTTGGGCGCCACGGGTTCGGCATCGGCCTTGCCTTCGGCGCGCATGCGGGCCGGATCGACCAGCGGCGTGAGCGCGGTCTTCACGGCTTCTGCACGGGCCGTGGACAGGTGCCAGTTGGAGGGGAAGCGCAGCGAGCGGATGGGCTGGCTGTCGGAGTGGCCGGTGATCAGCACCTGGCCCTGCACCTCGGCCAGGGCCTGGCCGATGCGCACCAGCACCGGCAGGGCCGAGTCCATCGGGTCGGCGCTGCCCGAGCCGAAGAAGGCGTCACCGCGCAGGCGCACGGTGCTGCGGTCGGCCTCGTCGGTCACGGTCACCAGGCCCTGCTTGACTTCCGGTTCGAGGAAGCGCGCCAGCCGCGGCGCCTTGGCCGGCACGGGCGGCGGCAGCGCCACCTGCACCTGCGGCATGCGCAGGCCGGCCAGTTGGGTCCAGGTCAGGTCGGAGCGGTTGCCCAGCCAGATGCGCAGGCCGAACCACAGCAGCGCCAGCAGCAGCAGGAAGGCCGCGCCCACCACCCACAGCGGCACCGCATCGCGCAGCGCCACGCCGCCACCGCCCTGGCCGCGCCAGTGCGGCGACAGGGCCGGCTCCAGCGGCGGGCGCTCCTTGCGGATCAGCTCGGCCAGGCGCTGGCGCACGCCGTCCAGCTGCGCCTTGCCGTTGTCGATGACGCGGTAGCGGCCCTCGAAGCCCAGCGCCAGCACCACATAAAGCAGCTCCAGCAGGTCGCGGTGCGTGGGCACGTCCTGCGCCAGCCGCGCGAGCAGCTGGAAGACTTTCTCGCCGCCCCAGGTCTCGTTGTGGAACTGCACCAGCAGGCTCTGCTTGTTCCAGCCGCCCTGCACGCCCCAGGGCGTGTTGGCCACGGCTTCGTCGAGCGCGGTGCACAGGATGTAGCGCGCGGCCAGCACCGATTCGTTGCTGGCGCCGCCGCGGCGCGCGTCGGCATCGAAGCGCTGCACGGCCTCGGCCGTGCTGGCGCGCAGCGCCGCCATGTTGGGCGGCTGGGCCAGCCCGCGCAGCTTGCCCACCAGCACCAGCAGGCCGGCCGCGGCCGAGACCAGCGGATTGAGCAGGCCCAGCGCGCCCAGCTCCACGGGCAGCGCATCGCCAGCCGGCGCCTGCGCGGGCGGCGGCATGACCGGCGGCGCGCCGCCACCGGGTGTGCGCGGCTTGGGCTTGATGACCGTGCGCTCGGATTCGAAGGCGGCAAACGGATCGGGCGTGCTCATAGGAAGGACGCGTGGTGCGTGGTGCGTGGGGCGTTTCGCGACGAAGGCCCGGCGATGGCGCCGCGCTTGTTGTTCATGAGCGCACCGCCCAGAAGGCCAGGTCCAGGCCCGGGAAGTCGCCCGCGATGTGCATGGCCAGGCCGCCCGACTGCTCGAGCTGGCGCCACAGGTCGCTGCCGCGGGTTTCGAGCTCGAAGTAGTTGGCGCCCGCGTGGTAGGGGATCTGGCGCGGCGCCACCGGCATGGGCGTGAGCGTGACGCCGGGCAGCTGCAGGTTGACCAGGTCGCGGATGCGCTCCACGGGGCCGATCTTGACCTGGGTGGGGAAGCGCGCGCGCAGGGCCTCGCCGGGCATGTTGGACTGCACGGCCAGCACGAAGGTGGCGTTGCGCTGCAGCTCCACGTCGGAGATCAGCGCCACGCGCACGCCGTGCTTGCGGTCATGCAGCTCGATGCGGATGGCCGACTGCTCCAGCACCATCGACAGGCTGCGCCGCAGGTCGTCCATCAGGGGCCTGAAGGTGGCTTCCAGGTCGTCATGCACATAGGCCGGGAAGCGCGCCGCGCGCCGGCTTTCGCGGAAGGTGCCCAGGTCGCCGGCCAGCTGCAGCGCGGTTTCGTAGAAGTGCTGCGGGTGCAGGGCCGACAGGCGTGCGAAGTGCGCCAGCACGGGCTCGTAGCGGTTGACGGTCTGCAGCAGCAGGAAGTCGGCGATCTCGGCTACGCCGCCAGTGCCGCCCTGCGTCACGCGGCCAGCCAGGGCCTCGCCGCGCTGGCGCAGCAGGCCCAGCAGCTCATCGACCCAGCCGCGCACGTTGGCGCTGGCCGCCACGTGCAGCAGCGGCGGCACCAGCCCGCGATGCAGCTGCACCTGGTTGTCGGTGCGGCGCTCCTGCACGCGGGCCACGCGCAGCGCGGTCCAGGCATCGGTGCGCTCGCTGGCGCGCAGCAGGCGGGTGTGCAGCGCGCCCAGTTGCAAGGTGGCGGTGCGCTCGCCAGCCGTGTTGGAGTCGGGCACCTCCGATTCGTGCACGCGGTGGCGCACCAGTTCGTCGAAGGCCTCGGCATCGGCCTCGCGCGCGCCAGCGCGGCGCAGCGGCAGGGCCAGCAGCAGGTCTTCGTCGCGCAGGGAAGGCGGGATCTCGAGCGGCTCGGGCAGCGGGTCCACGGCCGGCATGTCGAACACCGTGCCGTCGCCAAAGGTGCCCACGGCGCGCACCAGCGCGAACTTGCCCAGCGCCAGGGCGGCGGCGTCTATTTCAAGCTCCGCGAAACCCCAGCCATGCGGCACGGTGCCCTGCAGCAGCACCTGGCGCGCATGGTCGGCGTGACGCTCGGCCTGCTGCAGATGCTGGGGCTGCAACAGCATGCCCTCGCTCCACACCACTTTGCTTCGCCAACTCATCCGCGCGCGCTCCGTCCGATCGATCGATGTCAGCACCGCCCCGGGCGGTCCTGGTCCTCAGGCGACGCCAGCACGGTCCGCATCGGCGGACCGCAAGCCGCAGCGGCTGCTCACATGTCACGCGCCCGCGCCCCCTGGGAAATCATCCCTGGACCGGTGTCTCCCTCAGTGTCCGGTCCGGGTGTCGGTGGGCAAATCCGACGGACGGCCTAGTCGGGCCGCGCGCACCCGACGAAGGGCCTAGTACCCCTTGGAACGGTGCAGCACGCGCAGCTGGCGTGCGTAGGTCTGCGCCAGCCGTTCGAGCCGCGCCTGGCGCGCGGCTTCGCTGACCCATTGCGCGCCCTGCGCGCGCAGCCGGCCCAGCTCCAGCGCCAGTTGCGCCACGGGCAGCAGCACCCGGTTGTCGGCGGGCCCGAAACCCTGCGGCATGTGCAGCGCCGCGAGCGCGAATCGCCAGGGCGAGGGCGCGGTGGGCTCGCCCACCTGCAGGAAGAAGTCGCGCACCTGCGCCTTCCAGGGCTCGGGGGCATCGCTGCGCACCAGCACCACCGGCCGCGGCACGGGCTCCGACTGCCACACCACGCGCAGCCGCGCGGCCTCCTGCGGGAACTGCTGGGCGAAGCTGGCCAGGTGCATGCTGCCCGTGGTGCACAGGTCCACGTCGCCGTTGGCCAGGGCCAGCAGGTTGTCCTGCGCGCTGCCGATGCGCTCGTCCATGAAGCCGGTTTCCAGCGGCAGGCGGCGCGGCAGCATGAGCCGGGTCTGGGGAATGAGGAAGCCCGTGAGCGAGCGCTCTTCGCCGCGCGCGATGCGCCAGCGCTCGGGCTGCGCAAGCAGCTCCTCCAGATCGGCCGGCATGTCGGTGCGCCGCGCCAGCAGCAGCGCGTGCGGCGCGCCCAGCGGCTCGGCGCGCATCTGGGCCACCACCTCCATGCGACCCGAGACCACGGCCTCCAGCGCCAGCGGCCCGGCCAGGAAGGCCACGTCCACCTGCTCGCGCTCGATGCTGCGGGCCAGCATCTCCTGGCTGAGCACGGCCACGCCGCTGACCGGCCATTGCAGCGCCGCGCCCAGGGCTGCGAGCAGCACGTCCCAGTGCCGCCGCCAGTCGACGGCACCGCCCACGGGCAGGGCGGCAAAGCGCACGAAGCCCGATTCGTGCACGCGCCGACGCCGCGGCTCGAAGGTCTGGGCCGGCGCGCGGTTCATGCCGAAGAGGCCTGCGGCCAGCGCCGCCAGCAGCAGCGCCCGGCGCTGCGCGGCGATGGGCGCACAGGGGATTGGCAGCCGCTGCATCGGGCCTGCTGCTTTAGGGAACGGCACGCTCCGGCGGCGGCGCTTCGAGCAGGCGCAGCTGCTGCGCGTACTGGGCCTCGATGCGCGCCACGCGGGCGTCGCGCGCGGCCTGGTTGACGAACTGCGCCGTCTCGGCGTTGCGCAGGGCCAGCTGGTAGGCCAGTTGGGCCGCCGGGCGCAGCGAGCGGTTGTCGGCCGACACGAAGCCCGCCAGGTCGTGCAGCGAGCGCAGCACGGCGCGCTGGGCTTCCGCGCGCGGGCTGCTGCCGCGCGCGTAGTTGACGAGGAAGCGCTGGACCCGGGCCCGGAACTCGGGCGGGTCGCCCTGGCGCATCACGATCTGGGCATGCGGGATCAGCTCGGACTGCCAGATCACCTGCAGCCGTTCGGCCTCCTGCGGGAACTGGCTCGTAAAGCGCGTCAGGTCGGCCGAGTTGTTGGTGGCCACGTCGGCTTCGCCGTTGGCCACGGCCAGGGCGGTGGCCTGGTGCGTGCCCACGATCTCGGAGCGGAACGCGGTTTCCATCGCCACGCCGTGGGGCAGGAACAGCTGCAGCTGCGGCACGATGAAGCCCGAGACCGAGCGCGACTCGCCGCGCGCCAGGCGCCAGCGCTGCGGCTGCGCCAGCACGCCGTCCACGGCATCGAGCCCGCTGCCCTTGCGCGAGAGCAGCAGCGCGCGGTAGCCGGCCAGCCCGTCGTGCCGCGTGACCTGCGCCACCACCTGCATGCGCTGCTGCGTCACGGCGTCCAGGGCCATCTTGCCCGAGAGGAAGGCCATGTCCACCTCGCCGCGCGCGATCGCCTGCTCCAGCGCCTGATAGGAAGTGACCGACAGCACCGTGACGGGCCGGCCGATGGCGGCGCTGAGGTCGGCCAGCAGCGGGTCCCAGTCGTTGCGCGACTCGAAGGCGCCCCCAAGGGGCAGAATGCCGAAGCGCAGGGGCGCGGCCGCCGCGCTCGAAGCGCCCTGCGCCGCGGCCGGTGTCACCGCTGCGAGCCACAACGGCAGCAGCAGCGCCAAGCCCAGGCGGCGCACAAGCGCTTGCAACAAAAGTGACAGGCGGATCATGAAGGAAGCACGACGACGCACACAGTTGAATGGCCAAGCGGCCGACTGGTCAGGCCCGAGGCCCGAACCACACAATTAGAAACCAAAGCCCCCTCCCGCTTCCGGAAATTTGATCCCCCACATGGGCGACCCCGCAGTCACAACCCCGCCCCCTTCTTCCGCGCCCCAGGGCCGGCGCCATCCGCTGCGCCGGCTGTCGCTGGCGCAGCAGCTGGTGCTGCTGGCCGTGCTCCCGGCCGTTCTGGCCATGCTGGGCACCGTCGGCGTGCTCACGCGCCAGTACCTGGACGGCGTGAGCGAGCTGGTGCGCGCCAGCGCCCGCGCAGTGGCGCTGCAACTGGCCACCACCGCGCGCCATCCGCTGGCCGACATGGACCGCCGCGCCCTGCTGCGGCTGGCCCAGAGCGGCCTGCAGCAGCCCCACGTGCAGCAGGTGCAGCTGTGGTCCGAGGACGGCGAGATCCTGGCCAATGCCGAGACCATGGACCAGCGCCGCGCCGACGGCGTGCAGGTGCAGATTCCCGTGCGCGACGACACCGGCCGGCCGCTGGGCCAGGTGATGGTGGAGATGAGCCTGGACGCCGTGCAGCATGCGCGCCGGACCGTGTGGGTCAACGTGCTGCTGGTGCTGGGCGCCAGCCTGCTGAGCGTGGTGCTGGCCGGCACCTGGGCCGCGCGCCGCATCAGCGCGCCGATCCGCCGGCTGGCCCGCGCGGTGGACCGGCTGGCCGCCGGCGAGCGGGTGCAGGTGCCCGTCGAAGGCGCGGCCGAGGTGCAACGCCTGCAGGCCGGCTTCAACGCCGCCGTGCAGGCCCTGTCGGAAAGCCAGCGCCTGCTGCAAAGCCGGGTGGACGCCGCCACCGCCGAGCTGGCGCACAAGAACCAGCAGCTCGAAGTGGCCAGCCAGGCCAAGACCCGCCTGCTGGCCGCCGCCAGCCACGACCTGCGCCAGCCGCTGCATGCGCTGACCCTGTTTTCTGACGGCCTGGCCAACGGCGAAACCGACCCGGCCAAGCTCACGCGCATCGGCCATATCCGCGAATGCGTGGATTCGCTGGACCGGCTGTTCTCCGAACTGCTGAACCTGTCGCAGCTCGATGCCGGCGTTCTGCAGCCGCAGTGGACCGAGTTCCCGCTGGACCAGCTCCTGGACGAACTCAGCCGCAACTTCAGGCCCGTGGCGGAGGAGCAGGAACTGCGGCTGGTGGTGCGCAAGACCGACATCTGGGTGCGCAGCGACTACGTCATGCTCTCGCGCATCCTCTCCAACCTGGTGTCCAACTCGCTGCGCCACACGCCCGAGGGCGGCGTGCTGGTGGGTGCGCGGCGGCGCGGGCGGCAGGTGCTGATCGAGGTCTGGGACACGGGCGTGGGCATCGAGCCGCAGCACCAGGACCGGGTGTTCGAGGAGTTCTTCCAGGTCGACAACCCGCGCCTGCCGCCCTGCCCCAGCACGGCGCCGGCACCCACGGGCCGGGCCGGGCGCGGCATGGGCCTGGGCCTGGCCACGGTGCAGCGGCTGGCCGCGCTGCTCAACACCCGCGTGGAGCTGCGCTCGCGCCCCGGCCGCGGCACCTGCGTGCGGGTGGGCGCGCGCATCGTGCCGGCCCTGGCGGCGCCGCCGTCGATTGCGGCGCCGCTGATGGCCGACACGGCGCCGCGCCTGGACGGGCTGCGCATGCTGGTGATCGACGACGAGCGCACCATCCTCGAGGGCCTGCAGGCCGTGCTGGGCAGTTGGGGCGCCGAGGTCTGGGCCGCCCAGAGCCGTGACGAAGCCCTGGCCCTGGCCGCGCGCTGGCCCCAGCCGCCCGACGTGGTGCTCAGCGACCTGCTGCTGCAGGGCGGCGACAACGGCCTGGACGTGCTGGCCGCGCTGGAGCGCCTGCCCAACGGCATCGGCCCCGGCACGGCGCGGCTGCTGGTGACCGGCGAGACCAAGCCCGACCGCCTGCGCGAAGTGGCCGCCGCCGGCATCGCGGTGCTGTACAAGCCCGTCTCGCCGGCGACGCTGCGGCAGGCCATCCTGGCGCAGTTGCAGGCTTAGAACGTGTTCACCACGTTCTTAGGCCATCAGGCATAGACCGCGCGCAGCCGCTGCAGGCGTGCGTCGCGCGCCGGCGTTCGCGGCCATGCGGCTGCTGCAAGGGTCTTGCGGCCTGCCCGCCAGCACGGCGCGCGCCGCACCCTCGGCCTTATCGCGTATCGCGCCCCGGCCGGGCGATGCGTACATTCGTCTGTCAGGAGCCCGCGGGTTGCGGGCCCTTCGTTTGTGGTGTGTGCGCTCATGACTCTGGCTCAGTCTCTGTCGCGCGATGGCGGGCGTGCCGGGCCGGGGCGCCGCCTTCTGTGCGTCGCCCTGCTGTGGCTGCTGCTGGCCGCAGCCAGCACCGCCTGGGCCGTCGAGTGGCGCATGCTGCCCGCACCGACCCAGGCCGCGCCGGCCAGCCCGGCGCAGGCCGAGTTCCTGCAGGCGCTGCTGTCTGGTGCGTCCTCCGAAACGTCTTCCATCACCGCGGGTGTGCGCACGCGCAGCCTGCGGCTGGCGGGCGATGACCCCGTGGCCCTGGCCGTGGGCCCCGAGGCCGCGCGGGCGGCGCTGGACGCCGCCCCGCGCGAGCCCCTGCTGCTGGCCCTGCTCTCGCACCAGGAAAGCCAGGCGCTGCCGCGCACCGGCCCCGACGCGCGCGTGGCCGTGCTGCTGCGCGAGCCCTCTGCGGCCGACCAGCTGGCGCTGATCGACGCGCTGCTGCCCGAGCGCCGGCGCCTGGGCGTGGTGGTCACGGCGGACTCGGCCGCGCTGCTGCAGGCGCTGCGCCGCGCGACCGAGCAGGACGGCCGCGGCTGGGAGCTGCAGGTGGAGACCGCCAGCGACCCGCTGGCGCTGGGCGCCGCCCTGCGCAACCTGCTGCCACGCAGCGACGTGCTGCTGGTGCTGCCCGACGCCATCGGCAACAGCCAGCCCGCCACCTTGGCCGTGCTGCGCGCGGCGGCGGCGGCCGGCGTGCCCGTCATCGGCCCGCACGAGGGCTTCGTGCGTTCCGGTGCGCTGGCGGCCCTGGTGCTGGCGCCGGCACGGCTGGCGCAACAGGCCCAGGCCCTGGGCGAGCGTCTGCAGGGCCGGCGCGCAGGCGGCCAGCCGCTGGTGGAATGGGCCGCGCCCGCGGCCGTGCGCATCAACCCGCATGTGGCGCGCAGCCTGGACCTGCGCCTGCCCAGCGACCAGGCCCTGGCCGAGCGCCTGGGCCTGCCGGTGCAGGGCTCCTGAGCGCGATGAGCGGCCTCCATCCCGCGGGCCCGGGCTCGGCGCAGGCATCGCTGCCAGCCGGTGGCGCGGGGCCGGCGCCGATGCCGCGCCTGCCGACCCATGCCGCACCTGCCCCTGTCCCTGTCCCTGCGCCGCCCACTGCCACGCCGCCGCGCGAGGCGCGCGCCCGCAAGCTGCTGCGCGGCAGCCTGCAGCGCGACCTGCGGCGCCTGGGCATCCTGCCCTGCCTGCTGCTGGCGCTGCTGCTCACGGGCTGGTTCACGCACAGCCGCCTGCGCACCCTGGACGCCGTGTTCGAGGCCGAGGGCCTGGCGCTGGCGCGCCAGGTGGCGGCGCTGTCGGACCTGAGCCTGTACGCAGGCGACCTGCCCGCGCTGCAGAACCTGGCCCAGGCGGCCCTGCGCACGGGCCAGGCCACGCGCGTGGAGATCAGCAACAGCGCCGGCATCTACGTGAGCGCCGGCCCGCTCCCGGGCCTGACGCAGCGCGGCTTCTCGGCCCCCGTGACGCTGCGCGAGGCCTCGCAGGCCACGGCCTTCGCGCCACCGGGCAGCGCCGTGGCCGACCTGCGGCCCATCGGCATGGTGCAGGCCTTCCGCGATACGCGCGCCCTTTCGCAGGCGCGCACCATGGCGCTGCTGACCAGCGCCGGGCTGGCGCTGCTGGCGCTGGTGGCAGCCTGGCTGGCGGTGCGCCATCTGGCGCGCCACGTGTCGCAGCCGCTGGCCCGGCTCTCGCGCACGGTGGCCGAGCTGCAGGCCGGCAACTTCGAAGCCCGCTGCGAGCTGGCCGGCGACCCGCGCAGCAAGGGCCCGCACCATGAGCTGGCCACCCTGGCCGAAGACGTGAACCGGCTCGCGCTGCACCTGCAGCAGCACCAGCAGATCAGCGAGGCGCGCGTGCGCGAAGCCACCGCCGTGGCCCTGATGCGCATGACCGAGGCCGAGCAGGCCGCGCTGTCGCGCGCGCGCTTTCTGGCCGCGGCCAGCCACGACCTGCGCCAGCCGCTGCATGCGATGGGCCTGTTCATCGACGGCCTGCTGGCCGATGCCAGCCAGGCGCAACGCCCGGCCATGCAGCGGCTGCAGGAGAGCACGGCCTTCATGAGCCTGCTGCTCGATGACCTGCTGGAGATCTCGCGCCTGGACGCGCAGGTGCTCACGCCCACCCAGAGCGACGTGCGCGTGGCCGATCTCTTCGATGCGCTGGCGGCCCAGCATTCGGCGCAGGCCGTGCAGGGCCGCGTGCGCCTGGTCTGGCAGGACCGCGGCCTGTGGGTGCGCAGCGACGCCGCGCTGCTGCAGCGCGTGCTGGGCAACCTGGTGAGCAACGCCATCCGCCATGTGCCGCTGGACGGCACGGTGATGGTGGTGGCGCGTGCGCGCGAAGGCGGCGTGCGCATCGAGGTGCGCGACAACGGCGTGGGCATCGCGCCCATCCACCAGAGCCGCATCTTCGAGGAGTTCTACCAGGTCAGCAACACCGAGCGCGACCGGCGCCAGGGCTTCGGCCTGGGACTTTCCATCTGCGCGCGCATCGCCGCGCTGCTGGGCACGCGCATCGCGCTGCGCTCGGCGCTGGCGCATGGCAGCACCTTCTCGATCCAGCTCGCACGCGCCTGCCCGGTGGCGCAGACGCCTGACGATGCGCAGGCCCCGCAGGCGGCCGCGCCCGCGCCGGCCTCGGTGGCCGGGCTGCACTGCCTGGTGGTCGATGACGACCCGGTGATCCTGGAAGGCACGCGCGCGCTGCTGCAGCAATGGGGCTGCAGCACGCAGATGAGCCGCAGCGCGGCCGAGGCCCGCAGCCAGCTGGCCGCGCCGGGCGCGCGCTTCGACGCGATCCTGTGCGACCTGCAGCTGGCCGACGAGGCCGTGCCCGATGGCCTCCATCCCGCGCAGGACGGCCTGGCCGTGCTCTCGGCGGCGCGCGAGTGGCAGCCGGAGGCGCTGTTCGTCGTCGTCTCGGGCGCCACCAGCGCCCCGGCGCTGCAGCGCCTGCGCCACCAGGGCGTGCTGCTGCTGACCAAGCCGGTGGCGCCCGCGCGGCTGCGTGCGCTGCTGTCCACCCAGCGCGCGCCCTCGGCCCCGAAGATCTGAACGAACCCACCGCCATGCTCGACGCCTCGGCCCTCTCGCAGATCCGCCCCTTCATCGCCACGCCCAGCTACAGCGGCACCCTGGGCTCGCACTACGTGCGCAGCCTGATGGGCCTGGTCAACGCGGCCTGGACGCACGGCTTTGCCATGCACACGCGCTTTCTGGACGGCGACAGCCTGATCCCGCGCGCGCGCAACCGGCTGGTGGCCGAGTTCATGGCCGACGCGCGATGGACCCATCTGTTCTGGATCGACGCCGACATCGGCTTCGAGCCCGAGGACGCCCTGCGGCTGCTGCTGGCCGGCCGCCCGGTGGTGGCCGGCATCTATCCGCAGAAGACCGACGGCTGGCCGGCCCAGGGCCTGGCGCAGGCCCTGCCCGCAGGCAGCACGCGCGAGGATTTCGAGGCCCGGCATGCGGTGTTCCCCATCAACCTCGACCCGGGCCACACCACGGGCGCGGACGCCGACGGCTTCATGCCGGTGCTGGATGCGCCCACGGGCTTCATGCTGATCGAGCGCAGCGTGTTCACGCGGCTGGCGCAGGCCATGCCCGAGCTGCGCTACACGCCCGACCACATGGACGACGCGGCCCAGGCCGCGCTGGCCCACTACCGCTTCTTCGACGTGTGGGCCGAGCCGGGCAACGGCCGTTACCTCAGCGAGGACTTCGCCTTCTGCCGGCGCTGGCAGTCCATCGGCGGGCAGATCCACGTGGACACGCGCTCGCGCCTGAGCCACACCGGCTCGCGCATCTACCGCGGCGATTTCGCGCGCAGGCTGGCGATCTCCAGCGGCAGGGAAGCCATCTCGTAGCCGCGCCACGGCGCGATGGGCGCCAGCCGCAGCGAGGCACCCTCTTGCGCCAGGTAGTCATAGCCCACGGCCTGAAAGCGGCGCTGCGGATCCAGCTGCCGGTAGCGCGCGCGCCGCGCCAGCCGCTGTGCCTGCTGCATCGCGCCCAGGTGATAGAAGCGGTAGTGGCTGACCAGCACCTCGCCCTCGCGCGTGAACACGTCGGGGTACCAGGGCCCGTGCAGCGCGGGCGCCGCGTCGAAGCGGATCTCGCGCGGCAGCCTAAACAGGTTCACGCGCGACTTGCGGCCCCAGAGGCCGTCGATGCGGATGCGGTCGGGCGCGTCCCAGCATTCGCAGCAGTCCAGCGACAGGCCCACCAGCCGGTCCTGCGGCAGCGAATCGACGATGGCCCGCAGGTGCGTGAGGAACAGCGTCTCGCAGCGCTCGTCGGCGTCGCAGGGCAGCACCCAGGCCGCGCCGTGGCGCTGCGCGCATTCGAGCAGGCGGCGCCGGTTCTCGCGCTCGTCCCACACGTGCGGCTCCTGCGGCTCGTTGCGCAACAGTTCCAGCAAGCGTGGCTCGCGCTGCGCCACCTGCGCCGTCTCATCGCTGGAGCCGTCGTCGAGGATGACGAAGCCGTCCACATGCGCACGCAGGTGCGCCAGGCAGCCGGCCAGCCAGCCGGCCTGGTTGCGCACCTGCACCACGCACACGATGCGCGGCGGCGCCGTGAGCGGCCGCGGCACCTGCGCATCGCTGCAGCGCGGGCAGAAAAAGCGCGGCGCGCGCTCGTGGTGCAGCAGCCGCGCGCACAGCTCGCACTGGCGCCGCGAGCCCATGGGCAGCAGCGGCTGCGGCGCCGGCGGCGGCCCGGCCCAGCCGGGCAGGGCCTCGGTCGAAGGCACGGCATCGCGGCGCGCCAGGCGCGAGAAGTCGCGGCCCCAGTGCGCGTGCTGCGGCGCGCCGTTGGCATGCGCCACCTCGGGCGTGCAGCGCTGCCAGTCCAGCGCCGGGTCGTAGTGCTCGCCGCCGTCGCGCGGCTCGAAGGACAGGTGCAGCAGGCGCAGCGCGGTGCAGGCCAGCAGTTGCCAGCCCGCCATCTCCAGCCGCACGCGCAGGTCGTCGTCGTCGCCGCCCCATTCGGCGAAGGATTCGTCATAGCCGCCCACGGCCTCGAAGGCCTCGCGCGCGCAGCACAGCGAACCATAGAAGGTGCGCAGGTAGGGCGCCTCGGGCACCCGCGCATCGAACAGGGCTTGCAACGCCTGCTGCGGCTGGCCCGGCCCGGCGGCCAGTTCGTCGAAGCGCGCGAAGCCCACGCGGCCCAGCGCCACCGCGCGCGGCTGCGAAAGCGCGGCCTGCAGCGCCAGGGCCGGCGCGTCGCCCACATAGGCCGACTCGGGCGAGTGCACGAGCACGAAGCGGCCCGTGGCCTGCCGCACGCCCGCGTTGATGGCCCGGCAGGGCGGGCGCCAGTCATGCGGCTGGTCGTTGACCACCAGCACCCAGCGCACGGCGGCAAAGCGCGCCAGCAGCGCGCCCAGCGCCTGCTCATCGGCCGCATCGTCCAGCGCGATCACCACCTCGATGCCCTCGCGGGCCCACCAGGGCGCGTTCAGCGGCAGCACCTGCTCGAACTCGCGCAGCTTGCGCCAGAAGGGCAGCACGATGCTGAGCCAGGGCTGCGGAGGGGCTGGCGTGCTCATTCAGCCTGCCTCAGGCCCAGGCCCTGCGGGCGCGAGAATGCGCCCATCCATTCTTTTGACGGCGCCCCATCCAGACCATGAACGGCTGCTTCATCAACCTGCAGCGCAGCAGCGCCCGGCGCGAAGCCATGCAGGCGCAGCTGCAGGCGCTGGGCCTGCACGGCGTCACGCGGCTCGCGGCCGTCGATGCGGCCGACCTGCACGGCGCCCAGGCGCCGCACACGGTCCACGGCAGCCGCATTTCCGCGGGCGAGCATGCCTGCTTCCTGTCGCATCTGGCAGCCCTGGAGCAGGGCCTGCCGGGCAGCTTCCATCTGGTGCTCGAAGACGATGCGCTGCTCAGCCCCGCGCTGCCGCAGCTGCTGCGCCAGGCCGAGGCGCTGGCCCGGCTGGAAGCCTTCGACCTCGTGTTCCTGGAGTGCATGCCCTACACCTCGGCGCCCGCCCTGCTGCCCTTGTGGCGCAGCCTCAGGCAGCACCTGCCGCCGGCCGCTGCCGGCGCGCCGCGCGAGGCGCTCGCGGGCATCGAGATCCTGGAAGCCAAGGGCCTGTACAACTGGGGCGCCGTGGCCTACCTGGCCACCCCGCGCGGGCTGCGCAGCCTGCCGGGTCTGCTGCGCCAGGCGCTGGCCGCCGGCCCGGCCCAGGCCCTGGACCTCACGCTGAGCACGCTGATCGAGCAGGGGCGCCTGCGCGCGGCGGTGCTGGCCCCCTTCCTGGCCACGCCGCGCCAGGGCGAACTGGGCCACAGCACCATCACCGACCGCGACCGCGCGAGCGAGAACGAGGTGCTGGGCCACGCGCTGCGGCGCCTGTTCTTCGCCGGCCCGGTCGACGGCCTGGAGGCCGAGGTGGCGCCCTATCGCCATGCGCCGCTGACCGACGACCCGCAGCTGCGGCTGCTGGCCGACCTGATGGCGCAGCTGTTCGTCATCACGGCGCGCCAAGGCAGAGAAGGCGCGCCGCGTGACTAGAAGTCCGCGCAACCGTTCTTGCGCTCGGTGTCCACGCAACTGGTGAGGTTGGGGCGCGAGCGCACGCGCGACCATTCGCGCGCCAGCAGGTCGCTGCCGCCGCGGGCCTGGTCCGAACCCAGTGCGCCCGTGGCAAAGCACATGGGCAGCGGGCCGATGTTGCGGTCGAAGGTGTAGGTGTTGGGCATGTCGCGCACCACGTCGGGCACGGGCATGACCGGGCGCACGAAGGTCGGCGGCTCCGGCTGTGGCGTGACGACCGGTGGCGTGACGACCGGCGGCGTGACCACCACCGGCCCTGTGGCGTAGATGAACTGGCTGCTGTCCCCGATGATGCCGGCGCACGCGCCCGGGTAGGGGCAGCGGAAGACATCGGGCGCCGTGCCCGCCAGGCCGCCGCGCGACTCGCCTTCCCAGGTGTAGGCCCAGATGCGCCAGGGCGCACCGCTGATGCTGCCGCCGCCCGGGTTCTGGAAGCGCGAGGCCGCCACCAGCTCGGTGCCCGAAGCGGTGGTGATGGGCGTGTCCAGCGTGAGATCGCCCGAGAGCGTGCGCACGAAGACCGTGTTGGCCGACATGGAGGTGGCCGACACCACCTGCGACTGGTTGGCCGCCGCATCGAAGCCCGTGACCGACACGCTGCCCAGCCGCACGGCGTCCACGTCCTGGTAGCGGAAGTCGCCGGAGGCGCCGCCGCCCAGCGTGTTCTCGCTCACGTTGTTGGGCGCCTGGTCCAGCAGCACGCTGCCGCCGCCCGAGCGCGCCAGCAGGTGCTGGGCCACGATGGGCGCCTGCGCCGTCTGCCTGATGTCGCCCCACGACAGCAGGCCCAGCCGGTCCGCCGTGATGCCGCCGTTGAGCACGATGCCGCTGGCCGCGAGGCCGCCTGCGCTCACGCCCTGGTTCTGCAGGGTCAGCGCACCGGCCCTGGACACCGGGCCGGCCACGGTGATGGTGGCCGCATGCGTGTTGCTGCCGATCACCACCGAGGGCGCGTTCAAGCGCGCCAGCATCGCGTCGGAGACCGTGAAGCCCGACCCCGCCGCGCCGCCCACCGTGATGGGGGTTTCCGTGGCGTCGAAGGTGGTCAGCGAGCTGTCGTCGAGGCCGCCCGGGCGCAGGTTGATGGTGCCTGCGGCGCTGACGGGCGCATCGATCACCAGGGCCTGCCCGCCGTTGCTGGACGCGCGCAGGATCAGGTTGCCGCCGGACTGCACCACCGGCGCCGCGCCGGGCAGCGAGGGCGTGCCGCCTGGCTGGATGGACAGGCCGGGGGTGTCCGTCGTGGAGCTGCCGGTCAACTCGATGTCGCCACCGCGCGTGATCAGGCTGGCGCCCTCTTCCAGGCGCACGCCGCTGTCGGTGCCGTCGAAGCTCGTTCCGCCGAAGGAGCCCTGCAGGCGGATGCTGCCGGCGCCCGTGGTGATGCCGCTGCCGCCGCCCACCACCACGCCATGGCTGGCAAAGAAGGCCGACGACGGGTTGGCGCGCACCACGCCCTTGACTTCGACATTGCCGCTGGTGGTGCTGATCTGGCTGTCATTTCTGATCGACACGCCGGGACTGCCGTCGAAGCTGCCCGTGCCGACGATGGACACATTGCCGGTGGCCGTGGCGATCTGCGTACCCGACAGCGTCACGCTGCCGCTTTCGATGGTCAGCGCGCCGCCCGCGCCCGCGTCGGACTGACCCACGCGCGTGTCGATCTGCGCACCGCCGATGTAGACCGTGCCCGAAGGCGCGTCGGTCTGGCCGGTGAGGATGGACACCGCGCCGCCGTTGGTCGTGAGCTGGGCGCTGGAGCTCAGTTCGACGGAGGAATTGGCGCCGCCATAGGCCGTGATGGAGGCATTGCCGCCGCCGGTCGTCACTGATGCGTCCAGATAGACGCGCGAAGAGTCCCCAGCGACACCTGCAGTGCCGCTTTGCAGATCGAGGTTGCCGCCACCGGTGTTGATGCTCGTGTCGTAGACCGATATCGAGGACGAAGTGCCCCCGGCCCGCATGATCACATTGCCACCCTGCGTGGAAATGGTGGCCCGGTCGGCCGCCGACGAGCCACCGAAGTCGATGGAGCCGAACTTGCCGCCCAGGCTGGCATTGAAGATCACGTCCATCGGCCCCGTGGTGGAGCGGATGGTGGGCGCCGCCCAGCTCGATGAGAAGGTCTTGCCGATGTTGTTGGCTGCGTCGAGCTGGAAGGCAACGCGGTTGGACCCCACCGTGCGCTCGATCACCACGCCGCTGCCGAAGCGGATGTCGCCCGGGTCGGTGCCGCTGGTGCCGGTGGTGAGGGTCACGCTGGTGCCGCTGTCCAGCGCGGCGTTGATGTCGCCGTCCTGCACGAAGGAGGTGAACACCGGATCGAAGGGGTTGGAAGGCAGCGAGCCGCTGGCATTGCCATCCACGATGGTCACGTCGTAGGGGTCGATCGTCCACTTGCCGGCCTGGCCCGTGCCGGAGGGCGCCGAGGCGTCGATGCGCACGCCGCTGATGTCGAAGCTGCCGCCCGAGGTCTCGATGCTGCCGCCATTTCCGCCGGCCGAGCCGCCTCTGGCTTCGAAGCGGCCGTGGGCGCGCAGCGAACGCTGGCCCACCACGCGGATGGTGCCGCCGTTGCCGGTCTCGCCCGTGGTGTTGGCGCTCAGAAGCACGTCGGAGCCGATCGCGACCACGCCGGTGTTCTCATTGCCCGCGCCCGCCACGGCGTTGCCTTCGAGGGTGATGCTGCCGCCGCCGGTCTTGCCGCTGGCATCGGCCAGCCAGGGCAGGTCGGCCGCGGAGTCGACCAGGATGTTGCGGCCGCTGACGTGGATCTTGCCACCCAGGCCCGTGGTGCTGGCCACGTTGAGCACCGGCGTGTCGTACAGCCCGGCCGTCAACCGCAGGTCGCCCGTGCCGCCGACGAGGGTGATGGCGCCGCCTTCGGCCGCCAGGCGCGAGCCCGCGCCCACGCGCACGGCCCAGGCCTTCATGCGGTTGTCCACCGGGCCATAGGTCAGCGGGTTGCCGCCGCTGTCGAAGCCGAAGCCATCGCTGCCGGCCGTGCCCGTGATGCTGATGCTGCGGCCCGCGCCCGCTTCCACGCTCGTGCCCTCGATCACCACGCCCTGCGAGGCCGCGACCTCCGCATTGAAGACCGCGCCCGAGGCCGCCGCGCGCTGCAGCTCGGGGGCCATGCCCGAGAGATCGCCTCCCGTGCCCGTGATGCTCACGTCGCCGCCAGCCTGGACCGTGGTGTTGCCGATGTGGACCCCCGCGCTGGCCCCGCTGCCCGCGGACAGGTTGCCCACGGGCTCGCCCGTGGCCCAGTCGCGCGTGGAGCCCACGACCGTGATGTTGCCGCTGGTGGTCTGCAGGCTGGTGAGGCGCCCGTCGCCCAGCACGCGCACGCCCGTCGCACCCAGCGCGCCGGCTCCGCTCAGGCTGATGGCGCCCGCACCGCTCTTGAGCGTGCTGGTGCCCTCGATGCTCACGCCGTGCGTGGCGCTGTAGACGCCGCTGCCCACCGAGGCGATGCCGCCCGTGCCCTTCATGGCGATGACGCCACTGCCGGTGGTGCTCAGCTGGCTGTCGCTGATGAAGATGCCGCTGCGCACGTCGCCCACGCCGTCTGCCTCCAGCCCCTTGACCTGGCCGCCGACGGCGCTGCCGTCGAGCTTGCTCTGGCCGAAGAAGAGGATGTCGCCGCCGTTGGCGTTGATGACGGCGTTGTCCAGCCGGATGGCCGCGGCGGCGCCGCTGGGCAGGCCCTCGTCGAGGATGGCCAGGCCCTGCGCGTCGGCGTTGAATTCGACGTTGAGCTTGCCGGTGGTGGAGCTGATGCTCACGCCACCGGGAACGCCCGTGTTCGCCAGTTCACCGTCGAAGCGCATGTCGATGTTGCCCACCGAATTCACGCGCAGCGTGGCATCGGGCCCGCCGTCCTTGACGATCTGCGCGCCGCCTTCGAAGAACACGCCGTCGTTGACCTGCGCTCCGGTGCCGGAGGAGCGCGTGGTCAAGGTCACGTCGGTGCCCTGGCTCAGCGCGGCCCCGATGGTCGCGGCCGACACACTGCCCGTGCGGTTCGCGCCCACGACGCTGAGCGTGTTGCCTGATTCGGCTGTCCAGCGACCGTTCGCGCCGCCCGCGCCGCCACCGGCCTTGATCTTGGCGTCCGGCGCCACGTACAGATTGCCGGCCGTGGTGCGGATGCTGCCGCCGGCCACGCCGGCTTCCACGGCGCTCGCATCCAGGGAACCGCTCACCGAGAGGCCGGCGCTGCTGTCCACATTGGCGCCCACGGCCTCCAGCACGATCTCGCCGCCGCGGCTGGCCAGCGAGCGCGCGCGAATGGTGCCGCTGTGGTTGACCACCTGCTGCGCCACGCCCGACGCGCCCATCAGCACGATCCGGCTTCCATCGCCCGAGATGCTGCCCGCGTTCATCACCTGCGCCGTGGTGCTGGCGTTGAGCGCGGTTTCTTGCGCGTTGGTGCCGGAGCTGGTCTGAACGTCGGCCACCGAGATGTTCATCATGCCGCCGGGCACCGAGAACTTGGTCAGGCCGTCGCCCTCGAAGTCCAGCGTGACGCGCGAGCCCGACACCAGGCCCACCGAGCCCTGGGCCACGCTGATCTGCCCCTCGTTGCGCACGAGTCCACCGATCAGTCCCACGGTGCCCTTCTCGCCCACCTCGATGAGGGCATTGGGTTCGAGCCTCACGCGCGCCGTGCTGTTGGCGTCGCTGAGGCCGCCGCCGAAGACCAGTTGCTTGCCACCGGCCATGAAAGTGGCGTTGCGCCCGGCTTCGTCCGGGCCCTCGATGTCCAGCGTAGAGGCGATCAGCCCGCCCGTGCTGACGCTGGAGCCGGCCGAGAACACCACGCCCGAGGGGTTGATCAGGTAGACCGAGCCGCCCGAGCCGGGCACGCTGGAGCCGGCCAGCGTGCTGGTGAGCTTGCCCTGGATCACCGAAGCGGTGCC
Organism: Xenophilus arseniciresistens; assembly: GCF_028023875.1. GTDB lineage: Bacteria > Pseudomonadota > Gammaproteobacteria > Burkholderiales > Burkholderiaceae_C > Xenophilus > Xenophilus arseniciresistens. Next base: position 109,810 of record NZ_JAQIPB010000011.1, on the reverse strand, counting down.
GCCGGTCACGCGGTTGAGCAGCACGCTGGCCACGCTGGGCTGCACCACGTTCACGGTGTTGTTCGGGGCGATGGAGAAGCTGCCCCAGTTGACGATGCCGCGCTGCGAGGCCTGATTGATGGTCATCAGCCCGCCCGCGGGTGTGCCGATGGTCACCGTGCCGCCGCCCACGGGCACGGATCCGTTCATCGGGAAGCCCGCCACGTTCTGCGCCAGGGCGGGCGCCATGCCCATGCAGGCCAGCGACAGGGCCAGGGGCCGCAGGCGCCAGTGCCGCGGCAGGGTCTTCTTGGTCTTCAACGCATCAATGTGACGGTGTCTCATGGCGGCTCTCAGAAGGTCTTTTGCGCCTGCACGTACAGCCGCGGGTTGCGCCCGCCGCCATCGGTGCGGCCGGGTTCGGTGCCGGCGCGCCAGGCCAGCGTGGCGTTGATGGCGAAGTTGCCCGGGCGCGTCCAGCTCAGGCCGATGCCCGCGCCGCGCAGGCTGCGCGAGTTGGGCACCGCGTCAAAGATCGTCGGGTCCTTGACCTGGCGCCCGCGCGCGGCGTCGTAGAACACGAAGGGCGTGAATTCGTCGTTGAGTGCCCAGCGCCACTCCACCATGCCGATCAGGCCCTGGTCGACCAGCACCTCGCCCGAGGCATAGGCCCGCACGGCGCGCGCGCCGCCCAGAGAGAGCTTTTCGGACGCGTCGAGGTTCTTGTTGGCCCACTGCCCGCCCAGCGAGAGGTACAGCGAATGGCCCGGGAACATCCCCTGCAGGCGCGAGAACTGGAAGGTGGCCTTGCTGAAGCCGCCGGCCGTGTTGTGGCCGCCCACGCCGGCGTCGAACTGCTGGCTGTCGAAGTCGCGCAGCGAGAGCTTGCCGTGATAGAGCGTGCCGGCGCTGGCCCAGTAGCCGCCGCCCAGGAAGTCGTCGCGCAGCTCCCAGGCCCAGCCCAGGCCCAGCCCCCGCACCCGCTTGCGGGCCTGGAAGTACAGCGCCGTGTATTCATCGGTCAGCTGCTTGCTGTCGGCCGCCAGGCGCAGGTACAGGTTCTGGCGGCGCTGGCGGATCAGCGGGTAGCTCAGCGAAACGTCGAAGACGTCGGCCTTGCCCTGCGCGCCGAGTTCGGCGAACTCGCCGCCCACGTCGTAGCTCACGCGCGCCGCGCCCACGCCCATGCGCAGGCCGCTGCCGCCCAGCGGCGCCTCGTAAGAGACGCGCCCGAGGTTCAGCGCATTGCCGTTCGAGACCAGCAGCCGCACGTCGAGGTTGTCGCCGATGCCGAAGGGGCTGTTCAGGCGGGCCGTGCCGCCCACCCTGAAGCGCCCCGATTCCTTGGTGCCGTGGTTGTCGGCCTCGGCGCTGAACTGCCAGCGCGGGCCGGGGTTGACTTCGACGTTCAGGTCGCTGGTGCCGGGCGTGGAGCCTTCGGACAGCGTGGAGCCCACGCGCAGGCCGGGCTGGTCGGCCAGCAGCAGCATGGCGCGCTCATAGGCCGGCGCGTTGATGACCTGCCCGGAGGCGACGGGGGCCAGCAGCGCGCGCACGCGCGCCTCGCTGATGGGCGCATCGGGCGCGACGATCACCTCCACATTGCCGATGCGGCCTTCGATGATGCTGATCTCCACCACGCCGTCGCGCACGGTCTGCACCGGCACCACGGCCTGGGCCAGGAAGTAGCCGCGGTCGCGGTAGCGCTGGGTGATGGCCTGGGCCAGCGCCTCCAGGTCGGCCAGCGCCACGTCGCGGCCGATGTAGGGCGCGGTGGTGCTGCGCAGTTCCTCGGCCGACAGCGCTTCGGCGCCGTTCAGCCGCAGGTCGTTGAGGCGGAAGGTGGCGCCGGCACCGGCAGCGGCGGCGGCCGGCTGGCCTTGCGGCACGGCGGGCGCGCCCTGGCCCGTGGGCGCGGCGCAACTGCTGCACGGGTCGGCCGTGGGCAGCAGCGGCGTGCCGCCGGGCAGGCTCTGCGAAGGGTTCTGGGCCCAGCCCGGCAGGGCCATCAGCGCGCACAGGGTGCCCGCGGCCCAGGCCAGGGAGTTTCGGTGGCGCGGCTTCATGGTCGGCTCGCTCTGGCTGTGGGTGGTGCGGTGGCTCGGGTGGCGGGGGTTCATGCGCGTCATGCCCCGGCTCCCACGGTCAGGCGCCAGTTGCCGATGAGGTTGAACGGGGCCCAGAAGAAGGGATGGGCCATCTTGGGATTGCGCAGCACGGCCAACTGGCCGGCCTGCATGGCTTTCTGCAGGTCACGGCCCTTGGCCAGTTCGCCGTACAGCGTGGTCATCAGCACTTCGGTGGCGTCGTCAGACACCGGCCACAGCGAGGCGATCAGGCTGGAGCTGCCGGCCGTGAGGAAGGAGCGCGTGAAGCCCAGCACCTCGTCGCCCTGCGCGATGCGGCCCAGGCCCGATTCGCAGGCCGAGAGGGTGACCAGCGCGGTGCGCTGCATGGGCATCTCGAGGATCTCGTGCGCTTCGAGGAAGTTCTGCTTGCCGCCTTCGTTGGCCAGCAGGATGCGCGAGTACAGCGGGTCGACCTCGTCGGCCTCGGCATGGGCGGCCACGTGCATGATGGGCGCGCGGCTGGCCACGTCGCGGAACTGGGTCTTGGTGGCCTGCGCGCCCATGAACACGTTGTTGCTGGGGAACAGCTGCGCCAGGCGCTTGACCTCGGCCTCGGAGCCCGGCAGGTCGTACTTGGCCTCGATCAGCGGGTTGCCGAAGGCCGTGAGCGTGGGCGGCACCTGCGGCGAGCGCTGGGCCAGCTGCACCGCCAGGCTCATCGATGGCGCCACGGCCACGGGGTGATCCTCGATCAGGTAGCGGCCGTTCAGGCGCAGGGCCTGGAAGGGCAGGTAGTGCAGCGCGCCGTGCGGCACGAAGATCAGGCGCTGGCCGCTCTTGAGGCCCAGCGAGCCCAACAGGCCCTGGCCCATGCGCTCGGCGTTGGTGACGGCCACGCGCCGGCCACGCACCACCGAGTTGCGGAAGGTGTCGACCAGTTCCACCAGCTCCTCGCGCTTGATGGGCAGGGTCTTGGCCTCGAGGCTGTCGGGGCCGATCACCCACACGCGCAGCTGCTGCGGCAGCGAATGGAACTGCACCACGCGCTCGTCGGGGCGCAAGGTGCGCTGCAGCTGGGCCAGCTCGACGGTCTGCGCCGCATCGGTGGGCACGGCGGCGCGGCCGCGCACGGCGTCCAGCAGCGCGCGGGCGCGGCTGCGCTCGCTCACCTCCAGCGCACGGCGGGCGTCGCCCATGTCGCTGTAGAGGTCCACCGCGCGCTCGAAGACCGACTGCAGGTCGGAGAACACGCCCATCTTGAATTCCTCGCTGCGAAAGCGGGAACGCACCTTGTCGAAGCCGTCCAGCGCGCGCTGCATGGCGGCGGCGGCTTCGGTCTTGTTGCCCAGCGCGAGTTCGCTGCGCGAGACGCCGTCCCAGGCCCACAGCCGGTAGTACTCGGTCTCGGTGTCCACGCGCCGCTCGGTCAGGGAGCGAAACAGCGCCAGCGCCTCGGCGGGCCTGGCTTCGGCCAGCAGCAGCCGGGCGCGGGTGCGGTCCATCTGCGCGGCCAGCGTGGCCTCGCGCGGCGTGGGCAGGCCGTCGAGCAGGGTGCGCGCGCGTGCGGTGTCGCCCTGGTCGATCAGCGCGCGCACCAGCGAGGCCTGCACCAGCGGCGCGTAGCGCGGCGAGCTGTTGGCCAGCGCGGTTTCGTAGCTGGCCACGGCGCCGGCCGCATCGCCGCGGCGCACCTGCACGTCGCCGATGACCTTGTGGGCGGGGCCCACGACCAGCTGCGGCTCGCGTGCCTGATGGCGCAGAGCCTCGCGCGCGAACTGCTCGGCTTTCTCGGACTGGCCCGCGTAGCTGAAGACGATGGCCAGGTCGCGGTTGGCCAGGGCCAGCAGGTTCGGGTCTTTGGTGGTGTTGGCCAGGTGCAGGGCCTTGCTGGCCGCGCGCACGCTCTGGCGGAACTCGCCCTTTTCGGCCAGCGCGACGGCCTGGCTGCAATACTGGTAGCCGCTGAGCTTGACCTTGTCCTGCGCGTAGAGCACGGCGCCTTCGTTGGTCAGCGCCAGCAGCGTGTCGCTGTCTGCCAGCCGCGCCTCGGACTGGCGCGTGGCCACGGCCTCGGCATCGGCCGGCACGGCCGGTGCCTGGGCCATCGCTGCCGTGCAGCCCGCCCACAGCAGCCAACCGATCCACTTGCGCTTGAACCCCGGCCGCGCTGCGACCAGCCCCTTTTCTTGCCCACTTGACCCGTGCATTCGACCCCCGCGATACCGTTCGTGGCGGGGCATGCCACAGTCATGCAGCAGCACTCCGGCGGCGCCGGCGCCCGGATGAACGATGGGCGGGAGTCTAGGAATGGGCGGGCGGGCGGCCCATTCTCAAGATGGCCTAGATGCGGGGGATGCGGGCTAGTGCGAAGGGCATAGGGGATGTCTCAGAACCTGTTCTCAGGCCGCCACGCGGTCCACGCCGGCCCGCTCCCAGTGGCGGTGCCGGCCCAGGGCCTGCACGAACTGCTGCACGATCAGCGCGGCGGCCTCGGTGTCACCCGTGCTCACGGCCGGCGTGGGGCAGATCAGCACGCCGGCCGGCGCTTCGCGCGCGTCGGCGGTCACGCCCAGCCCGGCCAGCAGTTGCGCGCCCTCGCCCACGGCGCACACGGTCTTGCAGTGCTTGAAGGCCTCATGCACGAAGTGCACGGCCTCGCCCATGCCCAGCAGCGCCTGCGCGGCCTGCGCGCCCGCGGGCAGCAGCACGGCGTCGAACATCACCGAAGGCATGCCGGCGAAGGTGGCGTCCACTTCGAGCTTGCGCTGGCTGGCGCTGCGCACCGCGCCCAGCCAGGGGCCGACCACGGTGCACTGCGCGCCCGCGGCCGTCAGGCCCTCGCGCAGCACCTTGAGCGAGGCGGAGTCCACGCCATCGGCCGCCAGGATGGCGATCTGGCGCGTGCGCACCGAGCCGTCGCCCGTGCCGACCATGCGCAGCGAAGGCGCTTCCTCCAGCGGCAGCTCGGCCTTGCCGTGCCTGAAGCCCGCGCGGCCCGCGGCGGCCTTGGCGTCGGGCGGGTTGATGCCCAGCGCCTCGGCCACGCGACGCGCGAACTTCTCGTCCACATGGGCCAGGTTGTCCACCACGCGCTGCCGGATCGCCGGCACGCTCACCTTGCCCAGCTCGAAGCGGAAGGCCGCGACGATGTGCTCGCGCTCCGCGGCACTCTGGCTGGCGAAGAACAGGCGCGCCTGCGAGAAGTGGTCGTCGAAGCTGCTGCTGCGCACGCGCTGCTTGGGCGACTCCACGGCCTCGGGCCAGCTCACGAAGCCCTCGCTGTCGCCATCGACGCGGAACTCGCCGCCGTTGCCCAGGGTGTTGGGTTCATAGGCCACGTGGCCCTGGGGCACGCTTTGCTGGTGCATGCCGTCGCGCTGGAAGTTGTGCACCGGGCACACGCCGCGGTTGATGGGCAGCTGGTGGAAGTTGGGGCCGCCCAGACGCGAGAGCTGGGTGTCGGTGTAGCTGAACAGGCGGCCCTGCAGCAGCGGGTCGTTGCTGAAGTCGATGCCCGGCACCACGTGGCCCGGGTGGAAGGCCACCTGCTCGGTCTCGGCGAAGAAGTTGTCGGGGTTGCGGTCCAGCACCAGCTTGCCCACGGGCGTGATGGGCACCAGTTCGGCCGGCACCAGCTTGGTGGGGTCCAGCAGGTCGATGCCCAGGCTGTGTTCCTTGTCCTGCGGAATCAGCTGCACGCCCAGCTCCCATTCGGGGAAGTCGCCGCGGGCGATGGCGTTCCACAGGTCGCGGCGGTGAAAGTCCGGGTCCTTGCCGGCGATCTTCTGCGCCTCGTCCCACACCAGGGCGTGGCTGCCCAACCTGGGCGTCCAGTGGTACTTGACGAAATGGGCCTCGCCGTGGGCGTTGACCCAGCGGAAGGTGTGCACGCCAAAGCCCTGCATCATGCGCAGGCTGCGCGGGATGGCGCGGTCGCTCATGGCCCACATCAGCATGTGGGTGGTTTCGGGCATCAGCGAGACGAAGTCCCAGAAGGTGTCATGCGCGCTGGCGGCCTGCGGCATGCCGTGGTGCGGCTCGGGCTTGACGGCATGGATCAGGTCCGGGAACTTCATCGCGTCCTGGATGAAGAAGACCGGGATGTTGTTGCCCACCAGGTCGTAGTTGCCGGCGCGCGTGTAGAACTTGACGGCGAAGCCGCGCACGTCGCGCACGGTGTCGGCCGAGCCGGCGCCGCCGGCCACGGTGGAGAAGCGCACGAACACGGGCGTCTTCTGGCCCGGCTCCTGCAGGAAGTCCGCGCAGGTGAACTGCGACATGGACTTGTAGACCTGGAAGTGCCCATGCGCCGCGCTGCCGCGCGCATGCACGGCGCGCTCAGGAATGCGCTCGTGGTCGAAGTGCGTGATCTTCTCGCGCAGGATGAAGTCTTCGAGCAGCGTGGGGCCGCGCGCACCCGCACGCAGCGAGTTGTGGTTGTCGGCGATGCGCACGCCCTGGTTGGTGCTCAGGTGCGGCAGGGGCAGCTCGCTGCCCTGGCTGGCCTGGGCCAGCTGGGCCTGCTTGGCCTGGGTGGCGTCGGCCGGCGCGGCCGCGGCGCGGCGCGAGGATGAGGGGCGGGAAGGGGAAGCGCTGCTTCTGGGCATGGATGGGAAGAGGAATCAACAGGCCGCGCCCAGCGCAGCGGAACACGGGATCAGCGGATCAGGACATCTCGCTGTCGAAGAAGATCTCCAGCGCATTGACCAGGGCCACCACGGCGATGCAGGCGGCGGCACCGGCCACCCCCCAGATCAACCATTCGTCGAGGTGCGGGGGCCACTGGGAGAAGAGGCTGGCAGCGAAGTCCATGGGGGCTCCTGGAAAGATGGACATGTACAAGGACGTTGAAGAGGCGCCGCGCTTCGTTGTGCCGGTCAGGCCGGTTGCCCTGCTGCTGCGGTGTGACCGGAAGCTTAGGGGCGCCGCGCTCGCGCGCCCGTAGTGGCGGCGCGCCCGCGACCGTGGGAAACGCCGACTGCCCCAAGTAGGAAAACGCCGACCCGGGGGCCGCGCTGCCTACGCGCACCCGGGCCTTGCGAGTGCAGGCCGCAGGCCCGGGCTGCGCCAAGATCGGGGGCGCCTCACTTTCTTTCTTCTTCATCCGCAGGCACCAGCATGCTCATTCGCATCGGCTACGACATCGAACTGCAACTGCAGGGCCCCACCGCGGTGGTGGCGCTGCTGCAAGTGCATGGCTCGCGCGCGCACGATCTTCTGCAAGGCAGCGATGCGCCGCAGCTCGATCCGCCGCTGCCGCGCGAGCACTACGAGGACAGCTTCGGCAACCGTTGCCTGCGCGTGCAGGTGCCTGCGGGCGTGAGCCGCCTGGGCCTGCATGCGCGGGCCACCCTGCATGACAGCGGCCAGCCCGAACGCCTGCCGCTGGGCCTGGCCGCCTGCGCGGTCGAGCAGTTGCCGCCGCACACCCTGGGCTTTCTGCTGCCCAGCCGCTATTGCGAGGTGGACAGCGAACTCATGGCCCTGGCCTGGGCGCGCTTCGGCCACCTGCCGCGCGGCGGGCCGCAGGTGCAGGCCGTGTGCGACTTCGTGCATGCGCACCTGCGCTTCGACTACCAGCGCGCCCACGCCCAGCGCAGCGCCCTGGGCGCCTGGCGCGAGGGCGTGGGCGTGTGCCGCGACTTCACGCACCTGGCGCTGACGCTGTGCCGCTGCCTGAACATCCCGGCGCGCTACGTCACGGGCTACCTGGGCGATATCGGCGTGCCGGCCGCGCCCTACCCGATGGATTTCAGCGCCTGGTTCGAGGTCTGGCTGGACGGCGCCTGGCATGCCATGGACGCGCGCCACAACCGCCCGCGCATCGGCCGCATCCCGATCGCGCATGGGCGCGACGCGGCCGACGTGCCCATCACCATGGTCTTTGGCGAACACCAGCTGCGGCACTTCTCGGTGCTGACCGAGCTGGTGGCGCCTTGAGCCCGGCGCGTCAATCCGCGCCGGGCGTGTAGCCCAGCACGCGCATCGCGCCGCCCAGGGCGCGGCTTGAACGCGCCATCGCCGCCCAGGGGGTGTTGCCCACGGCCAGCCGGGCCGGCGCGTCGCGCAGGCCCCAGTGGGCGCCGCTGCGCAGCTGGGGCAGCTCGTCCCAGCCCACGGGCACCGACACGCCCAGGCCGGGCCGCGCGCGCACCGACCAGGCACAGGCCGTGGTGGCGCCAAAACCGTTGCGCAGGTAGTCCACGAAGATGCGGCCCACGCGGTTGCGCGGGCCGCTCTTTTGCACGAAGCGATCGGGCAGCGTGCGCGCCAGATGCGCCACCACGGCCTGCGCAAAGCCCTTGGCCGTATCCCAATCCGGGCCGCGGCGGATCGGCACCACCACATGCAGGCCCTTGCCGCCACTGGTCTTGAGGAAGGGCACCAGGCCCAGCTCCTCCAGCATCGTGCGCAGCAGCAGCGCGCCTTCCTGCACGCACTCCCAGGCCACGCCTTCGCCCGGGTCCAGGTCGAAGCACAGGCGGTCGGGCTGGGCGATGCGGTCTGAGCGCGCGTTCCAGGTGTGCAGCTCGATGGTGTTGAGCTGCGCGAGCTGCAGCAGGCCGGCGGCCTGGTCGATCTGCAGCAGCGGCGCGTGGCCCGGATCCAGCGCCGGGTCGAGCTGGCGCACGCCGGGCAGTTGCTGTTCCTTGGCATGCTTCTGGAAGAAGACCTCGCCGCCCACGCCCGCGGGCGCGCGCAGCAGCGCCACGGGCCGGCCCTTGAGGTGCGGCAGCATCTGCGCGGCGGCCTGGGCATACCAGGCCACCAGTTCGCCCTTGGTGGCGCCACTGTGTCTGTCGATCACGCGCTCGGCATGGGTGATGCGCGGGGCATGGCGGACCGTGGGCACGGCCCTGGCCTGCGCCGGTGCCGGCGCCGCAGCGGGCTCAACACCGGGCGCCTCGCGCACGATCTCGCGCGCAGGCTTGTCCTCGCGCAGGCCCTGGAACACGGCATGGCGCACGCGGCCCTCGCGCGTCCACTGCCCGAACGCCACCTCGGCCACCAGCACGGGCCGCACCCAGTGCGCGCCGCGCGCGTGCATGCCGGCCGGCGGCGGATCGAAAGGACAGCGGCTGCTTTCGTGCGCGCGCAGGCGCTGGTGGATCACACCCAGCTGCCGCGCATCGAAGCCCGTGCCCACGTTGCCGCACCAGCGCAACACGCGGCGGCTTCCCTCTTGCGCATGCACGCCCAGCATCAGCGCGCCGAAACCGCTGCGCGCGCCCTGTGGCTCGGTGTAGCCGCCGATCACGAACTCCTGGCGCAGCCGGTGCTTGAGCTTGATCCAATGAGGCGAACGCTGCGACTGATAGGGCGCGTCCACGCGCTTGCCGATCAGGCCCTCGAAGCCCAGCTTCGCGGCCGCGGCCAACAGTGATTCGGGCGGCGCGTCGAAGACTTCGCTCAGGCGCAGAAGGGGCGGCAGCGGCACCGCCTGCATCAGCGATTGCAGCTGCGCGTGGCGCAGCGCCAGCGGCTGGTCGCGCAGGTCCTCGCCCGCCAGGAAGGGGGCGTCGAAGAGCCAGTAGACGATCGCCTCGGTCCGGCCCTGGTCGAAGGCGTTCTGCAGGGCCTGGAAGTCGGGCGCGCCCTGCTCGCCCTCGACCACGATCTCGCCGTCCAGCCAGCACGCGCGCACGGGCAGTTGCTGCAGCGCGCGCACCAGCGGCTGCAGCCGCGCGCTCCAGTCATGGCCGTTGCGCGTGAAGCAGCGCACGCGGCCGGCCGCATCGATGTGCGTGAGCAGGCGGTAGCCGTCGTACTTGAGCTCCCACAGCCAGTCGGCCCGCTGCGCGGCGGCGGGCGGGTGATCGGCCGGTGTGGCCAGTTGGGGCTGCAGGGTGTCGGGCAGGGCTGCGCGGCGGCTGGCCCTGGCGGGTTTGGGGGCGGTTTCCGGCGCGGGTTCGGGTGCAACCGCCCCCGGCGCCGCCGGCAGGCTGCGCACGCTGTCGGGCTCGGCCTCGGTCAGGTCGTACTCGTCCAGCGGGCGGGCCTGCGCGTCCTGCTCCTTGATCAGCAGCCAGGCCGGCTGGCGTTCCTCCTGCCGGGCCTTGCCGTGCATGCGCACCAGCGTCCAGCGGCCCTGCAGCTTGTGGCCGCGCAACTCGAACTTGAGCTTGCCGCTGCGCAGGCCGCTGCGCGCATCGCCCTCGGGCAGCCACTGGCCCTTGTCCCAGACGATCACGTGGCCCGCGCCGTACTGCCCGGGCGGGATGTCGCCTTCGAAATCGCCATAGGCCAGCGGATGGTCTTCCACCTGCACCGCCATGCGCTTGACCTTCGGGTCCAGGCAGGGGCCCTTGGGCACGGCCCAGCTCTTGAGCGTGCCGTCCAGCTCCAGCCTGAAGTCGTAGTGCAGGCGGCGCGCATGGTGCTTCTGAACGACGAAGCGCAGCCCGCCCACGCCGGCATCGCCGCCCTGGGCGGGCTCGCGGGTCTTGGCGAAATCGCGCTTGCGGCGGTAGGGGTCCAGCGCGGCCTTGACGGCTTGTTCTGCGGCCGTCTTGGCGCTGCCGGCCGTCGTGGCGCTGCCTTTGGCTGCCCTGGCCATCGCGCAGCCTCAGGCCGCCTTGCGCGCGGGCGTGCGCGACGCGCTGCTGCCGCTCTTCTTCTTGCGCGCGGCGGTGGAGGTGCTTTTGCGGGCGGGCGCGCGCCTGGCCGGCGCGGCTTTTTCGGGTTCGGCCTTGTCGGCGGCCGCCTTGGCCGGCGTGCGCTTGCCGCCCCGCAGGCTGCGCTGCAGCAGCTCGGTCAGGTCCACGATCTGCGCGCCGGCCGGGGCCTGGCCCTCGGCGGCTTCGGGCTGGGTCACGGCCTCGGTCTGGCCAGCCTTCACCTTGCGCGCCACCAGCGCCAGGATCTGCTCGCGGAACTCGTCCTCGTAGTCGTCGGCGTTCCAGTCGGCCGCCATGTCGTCGATCAGCGCCTGCGCCATCTTGAGTTCGCGCTCGCTCAGGCCCGCCTTCTTGATGCCGTCCGCGGGCAGCGGCAGACCTTCCCAGGGCCGGATCTCGGCGCCCCAGCGCAGCAGGTTGAGCACCAGCCCTGGCCCCATGGGCACGAGCGCGGCCAGGTGCTGGCGCGTCTGGATCACCACGCGCGCCACGCCGATGCGGCCCGACTTGCGCAACGCCTCGCGCAGCAGCGCATAGACCTTGGCGCCCTTGTGGATGGGCGCCACGTAATACGGCCGTTCCAGGAACAGGAAGGGGATGCCGTCGGCCGGCACGAAATGCTCGATCTCGATGGTCTGCGTGGTGCGCGGATAGGCGGCCTTGATCTCGGCGTCGCTCAGCACCGCGTAGTGCCCGTCTTCCTGCGCCACGCCGCGCACGATGTGCTCGCGCGAGATCTCGCGGCCCGTGCGCTTGTTGATGCGCTTGTAGCCCACCGGGTCCATGCTGCGCTTGTCCAGCCAGTCGAAGTCGATGCCGCTGTCCTGCGTGGCCGAGTACAGCGCAACTGGAATGTGGACCAGGCCGAAGCTGATCGCGCCCTTCCACAGCACGCGCGGCGCGGGGGCGGAAGTGTGGGTGGACGAGGAAGCCATGGGCATGCTTGAAGAGGGCGAAGGGCAGCCCCCGGGGGGCACCTTGTTGCACCCTAGTTCATGCGCGGCAGGCCCCGCTGTAGGAGTGCCCGCGTTCGCGGCGTGAGTGGCAGCCGCAGCGCCAGCGGCTGTGGTCTATTCGTCGTCCAGCCGCCGCTCGCTGGCCGTGGCGAAGTAGAACCATTCGGCGCCCGGCAGCGCCAGCGTGTTGGGGAACACGATGAAGCCGTCGCCCGGGGCGGCCACGGGCGTGCCGTCGGCGCGGTGGCCCACGGTCTGGCCGGCGTGCACGGCGTCGAAGGTGGCCCATTCGCGCACGAAGCGGTCGTCGGCATGCAGGCGGTCTACCACGCTTTGCAGCTGCAGCACGCGCGGCGTGCGCGGCCGGGCCTGGGCCAGCGCGGGCGGCAGCGCGGCCATGCCCAGCAGCGCCAGCGTGCGGCGGATGGCCTGCCAGGCCACCTCGGGCGCCTGCGCATCCAGGTGCTGGCCGCATTCCAGCGTCACGGCATAGCCGCCGCAGCTGCGCATGTATTCGTTGGTGCCCAGGCCGAAGGCCAGTTGCTCTGGCGTGGGGGCCTTGCCGCCGCTGCGCTGGGCCAGGCCGTCGGCGTAGATCTGCAGCCAGCCTTCGACGATGGTGGGCGTGCCGATGTGCCAGGCCAGCCGGCCTTCTTCCTGCGCGCGGGCGAAGGGCTCGAGCGGGCCCGGGTTGTCGCGCGGGCCGATCATCGAGAAGGCCTCGCCCGGGCTTTCGAAGGAATGCAGGTCCAGCAGCACTTCGTGGCGCGCGATCACGGGGGCCAGTTGCTGCGTGAGCCGGTCTTCGTTGTCCTGCGGCTGGGCGGTGGGCGCGAAGCTGCGGTTGAGGTTGCGTTCGCCCTCGCGCGCCAGGCGCCGGCGCGCCAGCGGGTTGGCGATGGGCACCAGCGTGAGCTGCCCGCGCTGCAGCGCCAGCGCGCCGCTTTGCAGTTCATCCAGCAGGCGTTCGATGCCCGCGGTGCCGCAGGTCTCGTCCCCGTGCACGCCGCCCATCACCAGCAGCCGCGGCCCGGGCTGCAGGGCGTGGAAGCTCAGGACACGCAGGGTGTCGTCAGTGGGCGTGCGCGGCATGCGGCCATTATGGGGTGTGGCATCCGCCGGCACGGCTGACAGGCGCTGCCCGGCAAGTCCTACCGGCGGCATGCGCCCGCGGCGCCAGCATGGGAAGCCAAGCCCTTTTCACATCCAGGACAAGGAGGCCGCCATGAGCGACAGACCCCACCCGCCACATCCCGTGCCCACCGACCCCGCCCACAAGGACGACGAAGCGGTCAAGAACGGCGACACGCGCGCCGAACAGGACGGAGACCCCGCGCCGCGCCTGCCGCACGAGCACGACCAGTCGGCCGACAGCCAGAGCCCGACCGACGGCCAGCCCACGCGCGTGGGCCGCCAGGCCCATGAGGACGTGGAGCGCGGCCTGCAGGACACCGACCGCGGCCCCGTGATGGACAAGCTGCGCCGCAAGCTGGCGCCTTGACGAAGGCGCCGTGCGCGCGGCGGATCAGCCCGCCAGCTGCGCGCGCATGGCGCTGATCACGCCCGCGTAATCGGGCGCATTGAAGATCGCGCTGCCGGCCACGAAGGTGTCGGCCCCTGCGGCGGCCACGCGCGCGATGTTCTCGGTCTTGATGCCGCCGTCCACTTCGAGGCGGATGTCGCGTCCGCTCGCCTCGATGCGCTTGCGTGCCTGCTCGATCTTGCGCAGCGCCGAGTCGATGAAGCTCTGGCCGCCGAAGCCGGGGTTCACGCTCATGATCAGGATCAGGTCGATCTCGTCGATCGCCCAGTCCAGCGCTTCGAGCCCCGCGCCGGGGTTGAACACCAGCCCGGCCTTGCAGCCCGCGGCCTTGATGGCCTGGATGCTGCGGTGCGTGTGGGCCGAGGCGTCGGGGTGGAAGCTGATGTAGTCGGCGCCGGCCTTGGCAAAGGCGGCGGCCAGCGCGTCCACCGGCTGGATCATCAGGTGCACGTCGATGGGCACGGCCTGACCAGCGGGCGTCTTGGCATGGGGCTTGAGGGCTTCGCACACCATCGGGCCGAAGGTCAGGTTGGGCACGTAATGGTTGTCCATCACGTCGAAATGGATCCAGTCGGCACCGGCGGCGATCACGTCGCTCACTTCGGCGCCCAGGCGGGCGAAGTCGGCCGACAGGATGGACGGCGCGATGCGGAAGGTGGGGCTGCTCATGGGCGCGGATTCTCGCAGGCAGGCGCGAAGGCGGTTGTTAACATCGCCGCCATGTCCACCCCACCCCTGCGCATCGAGGTCGAACCGCGTTATCTCGCGGACCAGTCCGCGCCCGAGGCGGGCCTGTACACCTTCTCGTACACCATCACCGTGACCAACGTGGCCGCCGTGGCCATGCAGCTGATCGCGCGGCACTGGCTGATCAACGACGCCTCGGGCCATGCGCAGGAGGTCAAGGGCCTGGGCGTGGTGGGGCAGCAGCCGCTGCTGGCACCGGGCGAATCCTTCCGCTACACCAGCGGCTGCCGGCTCAAGGCCGCCAGCGGCACCATGCACGGCAGCTTCTTCGTGGTCAGCGAGCATGGCGAGCGCATCGACGTCGACGTCCCGCTGTTCCTGCTCGAGGCCGAAGCCCTGCACGGCAGCGGCGGCCATGGCGGCGGCAGCAGCCCGCGCGTGCTGCACTGAAAGCCTGAACCCGTTCTGAGGCCCCTGCCGAGGGCCGTGGCCGGCCAGGGGCCTGCCGCCTTGTTCTTCCGGGTCTTTTTCCCGCCCTCTTCTTCAGGAGCCCTGCCGAGCCATGCCCGCCGCCGCGCGCGACCTTTCCAGCCTGCTGAGCCAGATCGACCCCGAGGCCAGCCTGGCCCGGCGCCACCTGTGGCTGATCGGGCTGTTCGACTGGATCCGCGGCGACGGCAAGGCGCCCGAGGCTGCGGCGGGCCGCGTGGAGCTGCTGCTGGACGCGCTGGAAAGCCGCCCCGAGCTGGGCCCGCGCGTGCGCCGCTGGTGGGACCGCTTCACGCGCGAGGTGGACCTCACGGCGCTGCTGGCCGACCACGGCTTCGCGCCGCGCACCGCCTTCGTCAGCGAGCTGGCGCTGCGCCTGCGCCGCAAGCTGCTGCCCGGCACGCCCGAGACGGCCGACGCCAACGAGCTGTTCCGGCTGGTGCTGCCCGGCGAGTTCGACGCGCGCTGGATCGCGCTGCTGCCCGAACGCCAGCTCGCGCGCATCGGCACGCTGCTGCGCGAGCCCGAACCCGCGGCCGGCACGGGCGAGGCCCCGCGCTGGCGCCACATGCTGGTCGATGCGGTGCTCTACTGCACCAGCCAGGTCGCGGCCGCGGGCTTTTCGCCCGAGCTGCGGCTGCGCATGAGCGAGGCCGCGCGCCAGGCCCGCCCCTTCCATGCGCTGATGAACGACCTGGAACGCCTGCACCACGAACTGCTGCGCAGCCCCGTGGACGAGGCCGCGCTGCAGGCCGCCTTCACGGCCTTCAGGGAACGGCTGGAAGCCTGCCGCGCGGCTTCCGCCACGGTGTACGAGCACTTCGAGGACAACGGCATCTCGGTGGGCCTGGTGTTCCGCCTGCGGCAGCTGCGCGAGCGCATCCTGCGCATCCGCGAACTGCTCGATGGCCTGATCGCGCCCCAGCCCGGCCCCAGCGTGGCGCGGCTGATCACGCGGCTGATCGCCGCCGGCGGCGAGCGCCACAGCGTGCGCGCGCTGATCGCCAGCAACTCCTCGCTGCTGGCGGCCAAGGTGGCCGAGCGCAGCGCCGAAACCGGCGAGCACTACATCACCCGCGACCGCGCGGCCTACGGCCGCATGCTGCGCCAGGCCGCGGGCGGCGGCGCCATGACCAGCCTCACGGTGCTGATGAAGTTCGCGCTGCTGGCCTTGGGCCTGTCGGCCTTCTGGGGCGGGCTGGCGGCGGGGCTGATGTACGCGGGCAGCTTCATCGCCATCCAGCTGCTGCACCTGACGCTGGCCACCAAGCAGCCGGCCATGACCGCACCCGCCATGGCGGCCAAGCTGCGCGACCTGCACGATGACGCGGCCATCGAGGACTTCGTCAGCGAAGTGACGCACCTGGTGCGCTCGCAGGTGGCGGCGGTGCTGGGCAACGTGCTGGTGGTGGTGCCCGCGGTGCTGGCGCTGGCCGGGCTGCTGCACCTGACGCTGGGCCGGGCCATGGTCGAGCCGGCCTACGCGCACAAGGTGCTGCACAGCCTGTCGCTGGCCGGCCCCACGGCGCTGTTCGCGGCCTTCACGGGCGTTCTGCTCTTTTCGGCCAGCATCGTCGCGGGCTGGGTCGAAAACGCCTTTGTCCTGCACAGGCTGGACTCCGCGCTGCGTTACAACCCCCGCATCGTGCGCCTGCTGGGGGAGGCACGTGCCGACCGCTGGGCCACTTTCATGCGACAGAACATCTCGGGTTTGAGCTCGAACACGGCGCTGGGCCTGATGCTGGGCCTGGCACCGCCCGTGGCGGCCTTCTTCGGCCTGGGGCTCGATGTGCGCCACGTGACGCTCTCGGCCGGGCAGATCGCCGCCGCGGCGGCCGCGCTGGGGCCGGCTATCCTCCAGAGTCCCGCGCTGTGGTGGGCCCTTGCGGCCATCCCCGTGATCGGCGCGATCAACGTCAGCGTAAGCTTCTACTTCGCCTTCCGGCTCGCGCTGCGCGCCCACAACGTGGGGCAGGTGCAGCGCTCGCGCATCCACGCGGCCATCTGGGCGCGCTGGCGCCACCGGCCGCTGAGCTTCTTCATTCCCTCGCGCGGCATCTAGCGGGCCCCAGACAAGCGCGACAGACCACCACAACCACGCACGCATGCCCTTCCTGCCACCCGAACTCAACGGCTTCTGGGCCGAATGGATCCGCCCCACCGCCGGGCTGCCCACCGTCTGGTGGGCCCTTCTGGTGGCGGTGGCGGCGGCCGTGGGCCACCTGGTGCAGCGCTACATGGGCCTGCCCAAGGTGGTGGGCTATTCGGTGGTGGGCGCGGTGGCGGGGCTGGCGGGTTTCGAGGGCGCGCTGTGGCCGCTGCAGGGCACGGCGCTGTTCCTGCTGGAGCTGGGCGTGGCCATCGTGCTGTTCGAGGCCGGCGGCCGGCTGCCGCTGAACTGGTTCCGCCACAACCCCATGGTGCTGGTGCAGAGCATCGTGGAGGCCACGCTGACCTACTTCGCGGTGTTCTGGACGCTGCACCTGTTCGATGTGCCGCATCCGGTGGCCGCGCCGCTGGCCATCATGGCCGTGGCCGCGGCGCCCGCGGTGCTGATGCGCGTGACCATCGACACCCGCGCCTCGGGCCCCGTGACCGAGCGCGCGCTGGCCCTGTCCACGCTCAACACGCTGTACGCGCTGGTGCTGGGCTACACCCAGGCCAGCTGGATCGAGCGCGGCCCGCAGGGCATCACGCAGACCCTGCATGCCGTGATGGTGGTGCTGGGCCTGTCCTTCGTGGTGGGCGCGCTGATGGCGCTGGCGCTGCGCTCGGCGCTGCGCGTGATGAGCCCGACCAGTGAGAACACCTCCATCCTGCTGCTGGCCATCATCGGCGCCGGGGCGGCCGTCTCCACCTACCTGGGCGGCGCCTCGCCGCTGGCCGCGCTGCTGGGCGGGGTGCTGCTCAAGCTGCTTTCGCCGCGCCCCTGGGCCTGGCCGCGCCAGTTGGGCACGGCGGCCTCGCTGATCACCATGCTGATGTTCGTGCTGGTCTCGATGGTGGCCGCGCAGGCGCCCTGGAACATCCACGTGGCCACCACCGTGCTGGCGCTGGTGGGCGTGCGCGCGGTGGCAAAAATTGCCGGCGTGGCGCTGGCCAGCCCGGGCAGCGGCGCCAGCTGGAAGCAGGCCGTGTGGATGGGCTGCGCGATGGCGCCGCTGTCGTCCATCGCGCTGCTGATCACCTCCAACTTCGTGCTGGCCTCGCCGCTGCTGGGCGCCATGATCACGCAGATCGCGCTGCCCGCGATCCTGCTGATGGAGGTGTTCGGCGCCGTGCTGGCCACCGTGGCCATGTACGGGGCCAGGGAAAGTTCGCGCCCCTGGGCGCCTGAAGCCTTCAAGGCCGCGCCCGCGGAGGACACGACCCGATGAGCACCTCACCCTTTTCCACCGCGCCGCTGCCCGAGGCCGAGCTGCCGCCGGCCGTGCTGAGCCAGGCCGACGCGCGCATGATCCCGCTGGAGCCTTTTTCCAGCTCCAAGGCGCTGTCGCTGGGCGTGGAACTCGAGCTGCAACTGGTCAACACGCACGACTACGACCTCGCACCCTACGCCGAGGACATGCTGCGCGGCATGGCCCAGTTCGACCTGCCCGGCAGCGTGGTGCCCGAGATGACCTCGAGCATGATCGAGATCTCCACCGACGTGTGCCACTCGGCCGAAGAGGTGCTGGCCCAGCTCACGCCGATCCGCGACGCGCTGGTCAGAACCGCCGACAAGCTCAACATCGCGGTGCTGGGCGGCGGCACCCATGCCTTCCAGATGTGGCACGAGCGGCGCATCTACGACAAGCCGCGCTTCCAGGAACTGTCGCAGCTCTACGGCTACCTCTCCAAGCAGTTCACCATCTTCGGCCAGCACGTGCACGTGGGCTGCCCCGACGCCGATTCGGCACTGCTCATGCTGCATCGCATGAGCCGCTACATCCCGCACTTCATCGCGCTGTCGGCCTCCTCGCCCTTCGTGCAGGGCCAGGACACGCAGTTCGATTCGGCGCGGCTGAATTCGGTCTTCGCCTTTCCGCTGTCGGGCCGCGCGCCCTTCACGCTGAGCTGGAAGGAGTTCGGCCACTACTTCGAGCGCATGACGCGCACGGGCGTGGTGCGCAGCATGAAGGACTTCTACTGGGACATCCGGCCCAAGCCCGAGTACGGCACCATCGAGATCCGCGTCTTCGACACGCCGCTGACGGTGGAGCGGGCCGCGGCGCTGGCCGGCTACGTGCAGGCCCTGGCCTCGTACTTCCTGCAGGAGCAGCCCTTCATGCCCAGCGAGGACGACTACCTGGTCTACACCTACAACCGCTTCCAGGCCTGCCGCTTCGGCCTGGAAGCCGTGTACGTGGACCCGGCCACGGGCGACCACCTGCCGCTGCGCGAGCACATCCTGCGCACCATGACCATGCTCGAATCGCACGCCGCCACGCTGAACGCGACGCGCGCCTTCACGCAGCTGCGCACTTCGGTGGAAGCCAGCCAGAACGACGCCCGCTGGCTGCGCGAGCGCCAGGGCCGCGAGCGGCTGCTGGCCGAGGTGGTGCGGCAGGCGGGGCGGCGTTTCAGGGGCCACTGAGGCGCACGCCCCTCAGAACACTCACGGTCTCAGGACGAAGCGGCCGTGCACTGCGGCCACTGCCGCGCCAGCTCCTGCATGACCAGCGCTTCCCAGCGCATCGCCACATAGGCGCACACCGCCGCGGGATGGATGCCTTCGCAGGGCCAGTCCAGCGCCAGTTGCCCCGCATCGGCGGCCCGGATGCTGTTGCCCCCGCCGTCGCTCTGGCGAGCCGTGGTGGCCGCCTCGCGGGCCGATTGTTCGAGCTGCTGAGCCTGCTGCTGAAGCTGCGCCTGCGTCGCGCCCTTGCGTCGCAAGTCGCCCAGCACCTTGGCGGGTTGCAGGTCCAGGATGGCCTGGCGGGCCTCGGCCAGCGCAGGCGCACGGTAGGCGCGCAGTTGCGGGGCCAAATGCGCCATGGTGGCGCTGCAGGCGCCGGGAGCGGCAGGCAGTGCCGCGGAGCGCGCGAGGGCCGGCAAGGGGGTGGCGGCACCCGCCGAGCCTGGTACGGACGCTGCCGTGGCCGGGGTTGCGGCGCGTTCGGATGCTGCGGCCCGGACCCGGGCCGGCGCGGGCCCGGCCGGCAGCGCCAGGCGCTGCAGGCTGCCGTCGGGCATCTGCACGCTGGCCTCGCGCAACTCGACGAAGTCATCGTCCAGCACGCTCAGCAGGCCCTGCACCCGCACCTCTGACAGGCCGTCCAGGCGCCGGGCCTGCGCGGGCGGCATGGGCAGGGTCAGCGCCTGTTCGCGCCAGCTTGCCGTGAAGCGCGCCCGGTCTGCGTCGTAGTCGTGCAGCTTCACGGTCAGCGAATGCGCCCGCGCCAGGGCGGCCACGCGCACGCGATGCTCGGCCGTGGTTTCGTAGCGGTCCTTGCGCATGGCCTTGAGGAAATCGCCCAGGCCCGCGGCAGCCGGTTCTGGCTCGCGCCAGCGCCAGACCTTGTTGCGCCACAGACTGTTGGCGCTGTCATGGCTGTAGTGCAGCAGATGCTCGCCCCAGCGCATGCCAGGCGGCACTTGCGCCACCAGGCGCCCGGCAGACAGGTCGATGAACCAGCCCGGCGTGTCCTCCGACCCCACGCTGAGCAGCACCCGCTCGGGCGCCCCGGGCGTGGCCTGGAAGTGGGGGTAGTAGTTGCCCGGCGTGGCGCCCGCCTTGCGAAAGGGCGTCTCGAGGCTGGCCCGCAACTGCCACTGTGCCCGGTCGAAGATCTGGATGCGGCCACTCTCGTAGTCATGCAAGACGGCGCCTTCCTTGAGCAGCGTGAGCACACCGGGCCCGGTGCCCACGCGCGTCAGGCTGCAGTCCTGCACGTTCAAGCGGGCCGCCGGCTGGCGCACGTAGACCTCGCCCGATTCATCGGCAATGGGCCTGCCAAGAATGTGGCCGGGCAGCTCGCACAGCAGCCGGCCCTGTACCGTGTCCCAGAGCCGGAACCGGTGCGTGCTGCTGTTCCAGTTGCCCACATCGCTGACCGCATAGGGCGTCTGGCCCAGCCAGTGCAGCCCCCGCTGCGCGTACTGGCCCAGGCTGCGGGTGTCGCCGGCGAACTGGTTGGCCACCTGCCCCTGCACATGGCGGGTGAACTGCCCGTCCTGATGCACCAGCACCTCGGTGCGCCCCTGCGCGTCGATGCGCGCGGCACACGCATCCGCCCCGGGCACGCGGATGCGCTCCAGCACCTGGCCCCGGGCGTCGTAGTGGAGCACCTCATCGCAGCGCAGGGGTTCGCGCCCACTCACATGCGAGATGGCGACAGGCCCGGGCTCGACGCGCGGCTGCGGGTAGTAGCCGCCCTTGGCGAAGCGCTGCAGCGTGTTGCCCTGCATGTCGACCAGCTCGCTGCCCTGTTCGTAGTCGTAGATCAGCAGCGCGCTCTCGCCCACGAAGGCCAGCGAGCGCGAGTGCTTGCCGGCCGAGCGACCCAGCGAGCGCTGGCTGCCATCGCGCAGGTTTCGCAGCTCCAGCGTGCCGGCGGCGTTTTCCCACGCCAGCCATTGCCCCTGGGGCGACAGGCTGGCGATGCTGCGGGCGTCCACCACCAGGTCGGGCGGCGGCGGCGGTGCGGCCGGCTCGGGCGCCTCCAGGGCCCGTCGGTGCAGCACGAGGCGCCCGGCCCATTCGGGCGGGGCCTGCATCGCGGCCACGTCGGCCTTGCGGGTCGCCGCATCCTGTTCGGCCTTCTGCTGGCGCTGCAGCGCCGCCGTGCGCTCGCGCTCGGCACGCTCGGCCGCCCGCTGGCGCGCCTCCTGCGCCTCGCGCTGTTCCTCCTGCTGCCGACGAAGCTGGCTCGCACGCTCACCCTGCTCCAGCACCCGGCCTATTTCGCGGATCAGCAGCGTAGGATCGTTGGCCTGCACCGCCGGTGCATGCAAAAGCATCGCAAGCGCGAGCACGGCGGCGCTTGCGCCGGAACAACAGGCAGTACGGGACACGGCTCCTCCTCCAGGGCACGAGGCTCGAGCCTAGACCGCAGCGGCCTTGCTCGCCCATCCCACAAGTGGGGTAGCGCCAGTCCGCCCGTGTTCAGCCCGCCAGGCCGCGCACCAGCGTCACCACTTCGAGCTGGCGCTTGCTGCCGGTCTTGCGCAGCACGTTGCGCAGGTGGGTGCGCGCCGTGTGCCAGCTGGCGCCTTCGATGGCCGCGAAGTCCTTGATGGTGCGGCCCTGCGCCAGGTGCACGGCCAGCCGCGCCTCGGTCGGGGTCAGCCCGAGCAGCGACTCCAGCTGCGCGGCCGACAGCAGATCGGCACCGGCCGGCGGCGCCAGCACCAGCAGCGCCAGCGCCTGCGGCGCGCTGTGCGTGACCGTATGGTCTGCATGCAGGGGCAGCACCGTGAATTTCAGCAGGCCCGCCGCACTGCGCGCCACGAAGCCGCCTGCACGTGCATGCGGCCCGGCCATGGCGCCCGCCAGTTGCGCCAGCCAGGCGGCCTGGGCCTGCGGCTCCCTCATGCACAGGCGCCCATGGCGCACGTCCAGCGCTGCGCCC
This sequence comes from Xenophilus arseniciresistens, assembly GCF_028023875.1. GTDB lineage: Bacteria > Pseudomonadota > Gammaproteobacteria > Burkholderiales > Burkholderiaceae_C > Xenophilus > Xenophilus arseniciresistens. The sequence continues at coordinate 87,916 of NZ_JAQIPB010000011.1, read as the reverse complement.
GATTGCATGCGCACCGCAGCGGCCCGGTTGGCCTGATGCACGCGCGAGCCCGCATCCACCACCCACACCGCATGGCCCAGCGCGTCGAGCGCGGCCATGCCGGCGCTGGCCGCGACTTCGAGCCCGACCAGCCGATGACGCAGCCCCTGGGCCCGCGCCAGGTGCGGCGCCACGCGCTGCGCGAAGCGGCGCGCCTTTTCGTCGAAGGCCGGCGCGCGGTGCTCGCGCAGCGCGGCATAGAAGTTCAGATGCGTGTCTTCGCGCCCCAGCATCATGCCCAGCGTGTGGTACAGGCCCACCGAGGGCAGCCACTGCGCATAGATGGGGTGCCGGCTGCGGGTGCGGGCGTCGAAATGCTCATGGTCGAGCATGAACTGGCCAGGCTGCAGCGCCAGGCCGGCCTGCAGCCGCAAGTCACCGGCCGCGTGGTGTTCGTTGTACTCGCGCGCCTTGGCTTCGGGCGCCTCGTGGCTGACCAGGCTGTTGGTCACGCGCTGGCCCAGCGGGTCGGCCTCCACCCAGTGGAAGAAGGTGGCGTCCACACCGGCCCTGAAGGCGTCGAGGGCCGCGTACCACTGCTCGGAAGAGGTCACGCCCTCATAAGCCTTGGCAATCGCTCCATCGATCACGTCTTCGCCGCGCACCTTCTGGTCCTTCGCAGGCAACCCTGCCCTGGCCAGAATGTTACTGGCCGTTTCCTCGGCGCAGCAAGCCAGGGGATGCGCCAGGCGACGTACCTCGGCTGGCCTATGCTCGGGCCATGGCTTCCTCTTCTTCGGGCGAATTCGACCTGATCGCGCGCTACTTCAGCCGCCCCGTGCGGCGCTCGCCGCTGGGTGGCGGCGACGACTGCGCATTGCTCGCGCCGGCCGCAGGCATGCAGCTTGCCGTGTCTTCAGACATGCTGGTCGAGGGCCGGCATTTTTTGAGCACGGTGGACCCGGCGAGCCTGGGCCACAAGGCGCTCGCAGTGAACCTCAGCGACCTCGCCGCCTGCGGCGCGAAGCCGCTGGCGTTCACGCTCGCGCTGGCGCTGCCGGCCATGGACGGCGACTGGCTGCAGCGCTTCTCGCAGGGGCTCTACGCGCTGGCCGATGCCCATGGCTGCGAGCTCGTGGGCGGCGACACCACGCGCGGGCCGCTGAACATTTGCATCACGGTCTTCGGCGAAGTGCCCGCGGGCCAGGCTCTGTTGCGCAGCGGCGCGCGTGCCGGCGACGAGCTGTGGGTCAGCGGCACGCTGGGCGATGCGCGGCTGGCACTGGAAGTGTTCCGCGGCACGGCCCAGGTGCCGTCCGAAGTCTTTGCCGCGGCCCGTGCGCGCATGGAAGGGCCCACGCCGCGCGTGGCGCTGGGCCTGGCGCTGCGCGGTGTGGCCAGCAGCGCCATCGACCTGAGCGACGGCCTGGCCGGCGACCTGGGCCATGTGCTCAAGGCCAGCGGCGTGGGCGCCACGCTGGACGCCGACGCGGCGGCACAGTGCGTGGCCGCGCGCGCGCAGCAGCCCGCGCTGCTCGATGCCGCGGGCTGGCGCCAACTGGCGCTGGCCGGCGGCGACGATTACGAACTGGCCTTCACCGCGCCGCCCGCTGCGCATGAAGCCGTGCTGGCCGCGGCGCAGGCCAGCGGCACTGCGGCCACGCGCATCGGCCGCATCGAGGCCGAGCCGGGCCTGCGCATCGTCGATGGCCGCGGCCAGGCCATCGCCAACGAACGCTTCGCCTCCTTCGATCACTTCGGCTGAGCGGCCGGCCGCAGCGTACGGGACAGCGTGTCGACAAAGCTCTGCGCGGCCGCCGACAGCGAACGGCCGCGCTTGGTCACCACCATCACGTCGCGCGAGACGCGCGGCGCCGACAGCGGCCGCACCACCAGCGAGGGGTCATTGGCCGCGCGCGCATAGGCCGAAGGCATGAGCGAGGGCCCCATGCCGCTGGCCGTCATCCACAGCGCCGTGGAAAGAAATGACACCTCGTTGACCACCTCCAGCGCCACACCCGCGCGCCCGGCGGTCGCGTCGATCAGCGGCCGGATGCCGTAGCCTGGGCGCACCGTGATCAGCGGCTGCCCGGCCAGGTCGGCCCAGCGCACCGTGCGCCGGACGGCCAGCGCGTGGTCGGCGCGGCACACCACGGCCAGGTGGTCGCGCAGCAGGGTGCGCGTGTCCACCTCGGCGCCCGGGCGCTCGGGCGTGCCGATGCCGAAGTCCGCCTGCTCGCCCAGCACGCGGGCCACGAACTGGTCGGGCGCGCAGTCGTCGATCACCAGCCGCACCTGCGGGTGCTCGTGGCTGAAGCGGCGCACGGCCTCGGGCATGACGAAGCCCGCCAGCGTGGGCGTGATGGCTACGCACACGCGGCCGCGCTCGAGCGCGCCCAGTTCCCTGAAGCCCGTGCTCAGCGCGTCCACGTCGCGCAGGATGCGCTCGGCCATGGGCAGCATGTCCTGTGCCGCCGCGGTGGGCTGCAGCGAGCGCGTGCTGCGGTCGAACAGCCGCGTCTGCAAGCCATCTTCAAGCTGGCGAATCAGCATGCTCACTGCCGACTGCGTGACGAACAGCCGCTGCGCGGCCGCCCCAAGCTTGCGCAGTTGGTGCACGGCGACGAAGGCACGCAACTGGCGGATGGTGGGGCTGAAGTTCGGATTCATCAGGTCATCTGAAATTTGGTTCGCAATATTTTGATTTACGGATGAATGGACGCAACGTCCAATGACGCCCGGAGACACGCAAAAAGGAAGATCCGAATGAGCCACAAGAGCACCTGGGCCCGTGCGGCCCGCTGGGCACTGCTGCCGGCCGCCTTCATGGCGGCCATGGCCGCGGCCCAGGCACCAGCCAACCCCAGCCGCCAGGCCGGCTACCCCGACAAGCCCGTGCGCATGGTCGTGACCTTCCCGCCCGGCGGCAGCGCCGACGCAGTGGTGCGCATGATCACGCCGCGCCTGAACGAGAGCCTGGGCCAGCCCGTGGTGGTGGACAACCGCCCCGGCGCCGGCGGCAACGTGGGCCTGGGCATGGTGGCCAAGGCACCGGGCGACGGCTACACGCTGGGCGTGGGCGCGGCCGGCGCGCTGGCGGCCAACAGCAGCCTCTATGCCGACATGCCCTTCGACCCGCTCAAGGACTTTGCGCCCGTGGGCATGCTGGCGGCCATCCCGTTTGTGATCGTGGGCCACCCGAGCCTCCAGGCGCGCACGCTGCAGGAGCTGATCGCGCTGGCCAGGCGCACGAGCGGCAACCTGTCGATCGCGCATGGCGGCAACGGCACGGCCATGCACCTGTCGGCGGCGCTGTTCGAGCAGATGGCCAACATCAAGCTGGTGGGCGTGCCCTACAAGGGCTCGGGGCCGGCCGCGCTGGCGGTGCTGGCCAACCAGGTGCCGCTGGCCGTGGTGGACCTGCCGGCTTCGCTGCAGCAGATCAAGGCTGGCAAGCTGGTGGCTTATGCCGTGACCAGCGCGCAGCGGCTGCCCATGCTGCCCGATGTGCCCACGGCCTCCGAGGCGGGGCTCGACGGCTATGACGCGGTGGGCTGGTTCGGCGTGGTGGCGCCGGCCGGCACGCCGCCGGCCATCGTCACGCGCCTGAATGCCGGCATCGGCCAGGCCTTGAAGGACCCGCAGATCCAGACGGCCATGCGCAACCTGGGCGTGGAGCCGGCGCCCGGCAGCCCCGACCAGTTCTCGCGCTACATCCACACCGAAACGCGCAAGTGGGGCCAGGTCATCCGCAGCGCCAACATCAAGATCGACTGACTTTTTCGCCCATGACTTCCAGCCAAGCAGCAACGGCCCTTGAGGCCGACGTGATCATCGTGGGCGCGGGCCCGGTGGGCCTGACCCTGGCCATGGACCTGGCCTCGCGCGGGGTGCGCGTGCTGATCGCAGAGACGCGCGAGTACGCGCAGCCGCCCAGCGTCAAGTGCAACCATGTGTCGGCGCGCACGATGGAGCAGTTCCGCCGCCTGGGCGTGGCGCAGAAGCTGCGCGACGCCGGCCTGCCCGAGGACTATCCGAACGACGTGGTGTTCCGCACCCGCATGACGGGCACCGAGCTCACGCGCATTCCCATTCCGAGCCGGCGCGAACGCTACACGCGCACCGACGGTCCCGACGGCTGGTGGCCCACGCCCGAGCCGCCGCACCGCATCAACCAGATCTACCTGGAGCCGATCCTGCTGGAACACACGGCGGCCCTGCCGGGCGTGACGCTGCTCAACCGCACGCAGGTCACCGAGTTCACGCAAGACAAGCACGGCGTGCAGGCGCAGGCGCTGGACCTGGACGGCGGCGCCACGCGCACCCTGCGTGCGCGCTACCTGGTCGGCTGCGACGGCGGCAGCTCGGGCGTGCGCAAGGCCATGGGCGCCCGGCTCGAAGGCACGCCGGTGATCCAGCGCGTGCAGTCCACCTACATCCGCGCGCCCGAACTGGGTGCGCGGGTTGCGGGCCAACCGGCCTGGTGCTGCTACGCCGTCAACCCCGACCGCTGCGGCACGGTGTTCGCCATCGACGGCCACAGCACCTGGCTGGTCCACAACCACCTGAACGCCGAGGAGCCCGAGTTCGACTCGGTGGACCGCGACCGCGCGATCCGCGACATCCTGGGCGTGGGCGAAGACTTCCACTACGAAGTCATCAGCAAGGAGGACTGGGTGGGCCGGCGCCTGGTGGCCACGCGCTTTCGCGAAGGCCGGGTCTTCATCGCGGGCGATGCCGCGCACCTGTGGGTGCCCTATGCGGGCTACGGCATGAACGCCGGCATTGCCGACGCGCTGAACCTGTCCTGGCTGCTGGGCGCCTGCATCCAGGGCTGGGGTTCGCCGGCCATGCTCGACGCCTACGAAGCCGAGCGCCAGCCCATCACCGAGCAGGTGTCGAACTTCGCGATGGACCATGCGCAGAAGATGATCCGCGCGCGCCGCGCGGTGCCGCCCGACATCGAGGCCGAAGGTGCCCAAGGCGAGGCCCTGCGCGCCGAAGTCGGCCGCGAGGCCTATGACCTGAACGTGCAGCAGTTCTGCTGCGCGGGCCTGAACTTCGGCTACTACTACGCGGGCTCGCCGCTGATCACGCACGAGGCCGAAGCCCCGCCGCCCTACACGATGGGCGACTTCACGCCCTCCACCGTGCCGGGCTGCCGCGCGCCGCACCTCTGGCTGGCCGATGGCCGCTCGCTGTATGACGCCTTCGGCCCGGGCTACACCCTGCTGCGCTGCGATGCCTCGGTGCCGGTCGGCGCGCTGGTCGATGCGGCCGAGGCCGCCGGCATGCCGCTGGCGGTGGTGGACCTGGCCGATGCGCGCGACGCGCTGCCCGAGGCCTACACGCATGCGCTGACGCTGTGCCGCGCCGACCAGCATGTGGCCTGGCGCGGCGCGCGACTGCCGACCGATGCGCAGGCGCTGGTGGCCCGGCTGTGCGGCCGCGCGGCCCGCATGCCCGAGCCGATACCATCCGAGGCTTGCGCCGCGGGCTGACCGCCCCTTGCGGCGCCCTGCCGCATGACGACCGACGCCGCCTCCATCCCCGCTCCCGCGCGCCGCCCCAACGCGCGCTTCCTGCTTTCGCACCCGGCCCACTTCATCGCGCTGGGCGCGGGCACGGGCCTGTCGCCCATCGCGCCCGGCACCGCGGGCACGCTGTGGGCCTGGGTGGCGTTCCTGGTGCTGCAGCAGTGGCTGTCGCCGGCCGCGCTGGGCTGGTTGATCGTGGCCGGCCTGCCCATCGGCTGGTGGGCCTGCAGCGTGACGGCGCGGCACATGAACGTGGCCGACCCGGGCGCCATCGTCTGGGACGAGGTCATCGCCTTCTGGCTGGTGCTGTGGCTGCTGCTGCCGGCCGGCTTCGTGGCGCAGGTGCTGGCCTTCGCGCTGTTCCGCTTCTTCGATGCCGCCAAGCCCGGCCCCGTGGGCTGGGCCGACCAGCGCTTCAAGCCCATGCCCGGCCAGCCGCGCTGGTGGCGCGCGGGCTGGGGCATCCTCTTCGATGACCTGGTGGCCGCGTTCTGCACGCTGCTGGTCATTGCGCTGTTCACGCGCTTCTGGTGAGGCCTTTGCCCATGTCTTCTTCTTCCGCGAGCTTCGACGCCGCCGCCGACGACACCCGCGACGTGCCCGGCCTAGTGGCCCGCGCGGCGCAACTGCTGCAGTCGCGCGGCTGGATGCTGGCCACGGCCGAAAGCTGCACCGGCGGCCTGATCGCCGGCGCCTGCACCGACCTGGCGGGGTCCAGCGCCTGGTTCGAGCGCGGCTTCGTCAGCTATTCGAACGAGGCCAAGACCGAGCTGCTGGGCGTGGACGCGGCGCTGATCGCGGCCCATGGCGCCGTGAGCGAGCCGGTGGCCCATGCCATGGCCGGCGGCGCGGTGGCCCGCTCACGCGCGCAGGTGGCGATCGCGGTGACGGGCGTGGCCGGCCCCACGGGCGGCTCGCCCGACAAACCCGTGGGCACCGTGTGGTTTGGCTGGCAGCTCGATGGCCGGGTGCGCACCGAACGGCGCCGCTTTGACGGCGATCGCGCCGCGGTGCGTGCGGCCACGGTGGAACATGCCATCGCAACGCTGGTACAACTGCTGCAGGCGACCGCCTTGCGCTGAGCGCATGCGCGCGCGCCCCGGAGACCGACGATGACCGATATTCCCGCCCTGCACTTTTCGAACAACGTGGCCGAGCACCGCTACGAAGCCCGTCATGGCGACACGCTGGCGGCCTATGTGGAGTACAGCCAGTTGGCCAACGGCGTGCTGTTCAGCCACACCGAAGTCCTGCCCGAATACGAGGGCCGGGGCGTGGGCTCGGCCATCGCGCGCCATGTGCTGGACAGCGCGCGCGCCGACGGCCAATTCGTGATCCCCGCCTGCCAGTTCATCGCAGGCTACATCCGCAAGCACCGCGAGTACGTGGACCTGGTGCAGCCGCAGGTGCAGCAGGCCTTCAAGATTTGACACGCAGCGCGCGCCGCGCGCTGCGGTTCTTCTTCAGACCACCGTCGGCACCATCGCCCCGTCCATGGCGATGACGGCACCGGTGATGTAGCTCGCGCGTGCCGAGGCGAGGAACAGCACCGCATCGGCGATCTCGCGCGGCTGCGCCACGCGGCCCAGCGGCTGGCGGCGGTTGGCGCGCGCCAGCGCCTCCTCGGGGCTGATGCCCAGCAGTTGCGCCTCGGCCTTGGCGCCTTCGTGCAGCCGCTCGGTGGCAACCGGGCCGGGGTTGACCACGTTCACGCGCACGCCGCGGGCCGCATAGGCATTGGCCAGCCCCGTGCTCGCCAGCATCAGCGCCGCATTGGCCGCGCCGCCCGCCAGGTGCGTGGGGCTGGCCACCTTGCCGCCGGCGCCCACCACGTTGACGATCACGCCCGTGCCACGCGCAGCCATGCGCTTGACCAGCGGGTCCATGACGTGGACGTAGGTGAAGTACTTGGCCTGCATGGCCGCATGCCATTTGTCGGCCGTCAGCTCGTCGGGCGGCGTGCGCCGGGCGGCGCCGGCCGAGTTCACGAGCACATCGACCGGCCCGTGCGCCTGCTCGATGCGATCGAGCGCCGCGAGCGTCGCCCGCGGGTCGGCCAGGTCGACCGCGAAGGTGGCGATCAGGCTGTGGGCATCGGCCCGCGCATCCGCCAGACCGAGCGCCGCCTGTGCCAGCGCGTCGGGATTGCGCGCCACCAGGCTGACCCGGGCGCCCTCCTGCAGGAAGCCGCGGGCACAGGCCAGGCCGATGCCCCTGCTGCCGCCGGTGATGAGAACGTGTTTGCCTGCGAGTTCGAGGTCCATGCGCGCATTGGGGCGCAAGGCTGCAGCGGTGTCAAACGGGGGGCGCAATGCCCCCACCGCCGCGCGAGCGCCTACGCCTGCGCCACGCGCCCCACGCCGACCAGCATCTCGCAGGGGCCGACGAAGCCGTCGCGGGTCTCGAAGGCGCGCAGGGCCTCTTCGATGTCCTGCCAGACCTTTTCCTTTTCAGCCGCGTCGAGCTTGACCATCATCTGGTGCAGGGCGCCGAAGGACTCCCGCTCGAAGCGCACGCATTCGGCCGCCGAGGGCAGCTTCACGGGCGACGGCACCCGGCGCACCTCGATCTCGCGCAGGCCGGCCTTCGCGAAGACCGCTTCGAGCACACCGTCGGCGCCCAGCGAGAAGGGACTGGGCTGCCCGGGCAGCGGGGCCGGCAGCTGCGCGCGCTCCCGGATGATCTTGACCGGGATCGAGAAGAAGCCGTTCCTGTCGGGCGTCGAATAGACGACGGCGGCGACCCTGCCACCGGGCTTGAGGGCGCGGCAGATGCCGGCCAGCGCGCGCTGCTGGTCGGGAAAGTAGATCAGGCCGACGCGGCTGATGGCGGCGTCGAAGCTTGCGGGTGGCAGCACCTGCAGCGCCTCGCCATCGAGTTCGCGGGTCTGCAGGTTCGACAGGCCGGCCTGCCGGGCGTCGGCCATGGCGCGTTCGAGCAGGGCCGGCGCGATGTCGGTCGCCAGCACATGGCCGCCAGGGCCCACGCGCCGCGCCGCCGAGATCGACTGCTCGCCCGCGCCCGCCGCCACGTCGAGCACGCGGCTGCCGGGGCCGATGTGGGCCAGGTCGAACATGGTCTCGGTGGCTTCGCCGAGCCAGCTGCCGATGAAGCCGCCCCAGCGGTGCCATGCGTCGGCGGCGGCCTGCCATTGGGCGCGGGTGGTGGTTTTGTAGGCGGCCGCGTCGAATGCGGCATTGACGGCGGTGTCCATGGTGAGCCTCCAGCTCTGGGTTGGGATGGACACAGCATCGTTGCGTGCCGCCGCGGCTTCCAGTCCAGAATTTGTACTGGTTCCGGCTGCGCGAAGCGGTTAGGCTGGCGCCACCATGATCGATTACGGCCAGTTCTGTACCGTGGCCCGCGGCGCCGAGGTGCTGTGCGAGCGCTGGACGCCGCTGGTGGTGCGCGAGCTGATGTGCGGCAGCACCCAGTTCAACGAGATCCGGCGCGGCGTGCCGCGCATGTCCGCGTCCTTGCTCGCGCAGCGGCTGCGCAAGCTGGAGGAGGTGGGCGTGGTCAAGCGCGTGCAGGGCCAGGGCACTTCCGCCCAGTACCACCTGACCGGTGCCGGCGAGGAGCTTCGGCCGATCGTGATGGCGCTGGGCCACTGGGGCGCGCGCTGGATCGGCAGCCGCCTCAAGCGCGGTCAGCTCGACGTCGGCTTCCTGATGTGGGACATACGCCGCTTCATGCGGCTGGACGAATGCCCGGCCGGGCGCTGCATCGTGATCCACTTCCTCTTCACCGATGCGGCCGAAGGCGAGCGGCGCTGGTGGCTGCTGGTGGACCAGGGCCACGCCAACCTGTGCCGCGACGATCCGGGCACGGACGTCACGCTGATCGTCGAGTCTTCGGTGCTGGCGCTGACCGAGATCTGGACGGGCGACTGCGATGCGCAGGAGATGCTGCGCGAGCGCAAGCTGCGGGTGATCGGCCCCGCGCGCGAGGCCCGGGACCTGTGGCGCTGGCTGGGCCGCAGCGCCTTCGCCGAAACCCGTGCCTCGGCGCGCGCGGCCGCGCACTGAGAACGCAGGGACGTTCTCAGGCCGTGTTCACGGTCTCAGGCCCCGTGGCACTTCTTGTATTTCTTGCCGCTGCCGCAATGGCAGGGGTCGTTGCGGCCGGGCTCCTCGGCCTTGCGCAGGGCCTGCACGCGCGGGCCCAGGCTGCGCCAGAGCTGACGCAGGTCGTACACGGCCCAGATGGCCTCGCCGAAGTCGTTCAGGCGCTGTTCGCTCACGGTGGGCGGGCCTTCCTCGTCGTACATCGACAGCGCGGGCGGCTCGGTGTCGTCGCCGGCCAGCACCTCGATGGCTTCCAGGCCGTCGGCCAGCATCTCGGCCACTTCCTTGTCGCGCGGCGGCGCCCAGTCCTCGGACCAGTTCTCGACCGCGGACAGAAAACCCAGCGCCCACACCTGCGCGAAGGACGGCAGGTCGCCGTCGCCCGTGAGCGCCTTCTCGCGCTCTTCCTCGGGCAGGGCCGCGATGGCGCCGCGCAGGTCCAGGCATTCGGGCTGGAAGCAGCGCTCGTCGTCCAGCGATTCGACCTTCTGCGCATCGAGCGCGGTCTGGATCTCGGCCCAGCGGCGCTTCCAGCGCCAGACGAATTCCATGTGCCGGGCCGGCGCGAAGTCGGGGCCGAACAGGGCCGGCCAGTACTCTTCGGGCGCGACCTCGCGGCGCGTGCAGATCAGGGCCGTCATGAAGCCCTCGCAGAACTCCCACTGCGGCACGTCCTCGTCATGCTCGCGCATCGCGTCCAGCGCATCGTCGAGGGCGTCGAAGTCTTCCGGCGTCAGGGCGTCGGTGGGAGGGGTGGGGTTCTCGGGCGTGCTTGTCATGGTGGGCGCTATTGTCCGCCCTATCATCGCCTCGGCCGCGCCTGCGGCGCCTCATGAGCCTGACACGATGACGCCCTCCCCGCTGCGCCCGTTCGTCTCCCGCTACACCGCTTTCGGCCTGTGCGTGGCGGGCCTCGCGGTGTGCCTGGCGGTGGCGCTGCGCCACCCCCACCTGTGGGGCGCCTGGCTGGGCGTGGTGGGGTTCGCCGTGCTCACGGGCACCGGCGTGCACGACCTGCGCCAGACCCGCCACGCCATCCTGCGCAACTACCCGGTCATCGGCCACCTGCGCTTCCTGCTGGAGTTCATCCGGCCCGAGATGCGGCAGTACTTCATCGAAAGCGACACCGAAGCCGCGCCCTTCTCGCGCGCGCAGCGCTCGCTTGTCTATCAGCGGGCCAAGGGCGATCCCGACAGCCGCCCCTTCGGCACGCAGCTCAACGTCGGGCAGGCCGGCTACGAGTGGATCAATCATTCGCTGCAGCCCTCGCGCATTCCCAGCCACGACTTCCGCATCACCATCGGCGCCGACTGCGCCCAGCCCTACAGCGCCAGCGTGTTCAACATCTCGGCCATGAGCTTCGGCGCGCTGTCGGCCAACGCCGTGCTGGCGCTGAACCTGGGCGCCAGGCTGGGCCAGTTCGCGCACGACACGGGCGAGGGCTCGATCAGCCGCTACCACCGCGAGCATGGCGGCGATCTGATCTGGGAGATCGGCTCGGGCTACTTCGGCTGCCGCGACGAGCGCGGCCGCTTCGACGAGGCGCGCTTCATCGCCAACGCGCGCGAGCCGCAGGTCAAGATGATCGAGATCAAGCTCTCCCAGGGTGCCAAGCCCGGCCATGGCGGCGTGCTGCCCGGCCCCAAGGTGACGCCCGAGATCTCGGCCGCGCGCGGCGTGCCCGTGGGCGTGGACTGCATCTCGCCGGCCTCGCACAGCGCTTTCTCCACGCCGCTGGAGATGATGCATTTCATCGCCCGGCTGCGCGAGCTTTCGGGCGGCAAGCCGGTGGGCTTCAAGCTGTGCATCGGCCACCCGTGGGAATGGTTCGCGCTGGTCAAGGCCATGCTCGAGAGCGGCATCACGCCCGATTTCATCGTGGTCGACGGGGCCGAGGGCGGCACCGGCGCGGCGCCCGTGGAATTCATCGACCACGTGGGCGTGCCGCTGCAGGAAGGGCTGGGGCTGGTGCACAACACGCTGGTGGGCGTGAACCTGCGCGCACGCGTGAAGATCGGCTGCGCGGGCAAGGTGATCACGGCCTTCGACGTGGCGCGCATGATGGCGCTGGGCGCCGACTGGTGCAATTCGGCGCGCGGCTTCATGATGGCCCTGGGCTGCATCCAGGCCCAGAGCTGCCACACGGGCCACTGCCCCACGGGCGTGACCACGCAGGACCCGGTGCGCCAGCAGGCGCTGGTGGTGCCCGACAAGGCCAGCCGCGTCCACAACTTCCATCGCAGCACGCTGCATGCGCTGCAGGAGCTGGTGCAGGCCGCGGGCCTGGACCATCCGAGCAGCATCACGGCCCACCACATCGTGCGACGCATCTCCGACACCGAAGTGCGCCTGCTCTCGCACCTGGTGATGCAGGTCCAGCCCGGCGCGCTGCTGGGCGCCCTGGACGCGCAGCACAACGTGTTCCGCAGCTACTGGCCGCTGGCCAGCGCGCACAGCTTCCAGGTGCAGCCGGCCGCCCCCTCGGCGACCTCCGCCCTGCACGCCGTGGCCGCCTGAGGCGGCGGCGCGCGCGCCGCGCAGCCTGCTATCGTCGCAGGCGTGAGAGGACAAGCATGAACCCGCTGCGCCGACCGGCCAGCCCCAGCGCCAGGCGCGGCCCCGCGAGCACGCCGGCCGCCCTGGGCAGCCAGGCCGAGCCTGCCCCCGGCCACGAGGACTACGTCGCCTTCGTGCGCCGCATGCTGCCGCAGCAGGACCAGGGCGTGGCCAGCCACCGCATCGGCAACGAACGCGTGTGGCTCAAGAAGGCGGGCCCGCGCCACAGCCGGCTGCGCTACCAGCTGCTGGCACTCATCTCGCGCACCCTGCGGCTGGACATGCTCACGCCCGTGCCCAACCTGGGCGGCGAAACGGCCATTGCCACCGAAGCGCGGCGCCTGCGCGCGCTGGCCGAATCGGGCCTGCGCGTGCCGCGCGTGCTGGCACAGACGGCCGATGGCCTGCTGATCTCCGACCTGGGTCGCGATGGCCGTCCGGCCACGGTCTTCAATGAACGGCTGGAGCAGGCCGCGGCCAGCGGCCCGGTGGCGCTGCTGGCCGCCTGGCGCGAAGGGCTGGAAGCCATCGCGGCCGTGCACGCGCGCGGGGCCTACCTGAGCCAGGCTTTTGCGCGCAACCTCATGCACTGCCCCGACGGCGTGATCGGCTTCATCGACTTCGAGGACGACCCCGGCGAAGCGCTGTCGATTGCCGAATGCCAGGCGCGCGACTGGCTCAGCTACCTGCACTCCACGGCGCTGCCGCTGCGCGCTTCCAAGCCCGAGGGTGCGGGCGAGGCCTGGCGCGCCACGCTGGCGCAGGCCGACCCGGCCGTGCGCGAGCGCATTGCGCTGGCCGCGCGGCGCGTGCGCTGGCTGCGCAACCTGCCGGCCCACCGACGCTGGGGCCGCGACACGCAGCGCGTGCGCGCCGTGGCGCGGCTGCTGGGGCAGTGGTATCCGGACTGAGCCGCGCGCTGACATAATTTAACCTTCTTCGCACGGGTTCGAGATAGCCGCCGCCACATCGTTGCTTGCCTGCGAAGACTTGCAAGCACCACGCTTCTTTCCGCAGGCCATGGCGGCTTTCTCGCGGGCTTAGGGCGCGCGCGCAGCCACTGCTGCAGCGCAGGCCCGGCCTGCCACGGGCGCGCGCCATCGCATCGGACGGACAGCGTTTCCACACGCCGGAGTCTTCTTCTGATGCCCTTTCCTGCCCATCGCCACCCCGTGGCCCTGGCCGCCGCGCTGGCGGCCGCATTCCCCCTTCTCGCCCAGGCCCAGCAGGGCAACGCCCCGGCCGCCACCGGCACGGCGCTGCCTGCCGTGACCGTGGAGGCCACGGCCGACGCCAACCCCTCCAGCGAGGGCACGGGCCGCTACACCAACCGCTCCACCAGCACGGGCACGCGGCTGAACCTGTCGGTGCGCGAGACGCCGCAGTCGGTCACCGTGATCACGCGCCAGCGCATGGAGGACCAGGGGCTGACGAACCTCGGCGAAGTGCTCGCCGCCACCACCGGCATCACCATGAACACGGGCGACAGCAACACGCGGCCCACCATCAACGCGCGCGGCTTCGGCTCCAGCGTGTATCTGACCGACGGCGTGGCCGAAGCGCCCAACTACGTGACCCAGTCCTGGGGCGACATGGCGATGTACGACCGCGTGGAAGTGCTGCGCGGCGCAGCCGGGCTGATGCAGGGCTCGGGCAACCCCTCGGCCGCGGTCAACCTGATCCGCAAGCGCCCGCTGCCCGAGTTCGCGGCCTCGGTGGGCGCCAACGTGGGCAGCTGGGGCGGGCGGCGCGTGGAGGGCGACATCTCCACGCCGCTGAACGCCGCCGGCACGGCACGCGGCCGGCTGGTGGCCGCCTACGAGCGCACGGGCGCCTACCTCCCCGTGGTGCGCGGCGAGAAGGCGCTGGCCTACGGCGTGCTCGAATTCGACCTGGGACCGCGCACCCTGCTGAGCGTGGGCGGGCATCTGCAGCGCGAGAACACCATGCCGCTGGCCTACCTGCCGCGCCTGAGCAACGGCGCCGACCCGGGCCTGCCGCGCAATACCTTCCTGGGCGACGACTACAACTTCTGGGACAAGGACAACCGCAACGTCTTTGCCGAGCTGGTGCACCGCTTCGACAACGAGTGGAAGCTGCGCGCCATCGCCAGCCGCTCCAACAACCGCATGGACATGGTCAGCACCTTCGCCACCGGCACGCTGGCCAACATCGGCAGCAAGGTGTCGATCTACGACTACGCCTACAACTACAACCAGAGCCTGTTGTCGGGCGAGCTTTCGGCCAGCGGCCCGTTCTCGCTGCTGGGACGCAAGCATGAGCTGGTGGTGGGCATCAACGCGCGGCGCCAGAGCATGCCGGGCGCGTGGTCGTCCTGGGGGGCCGGCGCCAACGTGATGAGCATCAGCCCCTTCCTGTACCACATGGACCTGCATGCCTGGGCACCGCTGAACTACTGGCACGGCACGGGCCGCAGCTTCAACAAGGACAGCGAGACCGGCGTGTTCGCCACCACGCGGCTGAACATCACCGACGCGCTGAAGGTGATCGCGGGCGTGCGCGTGAGCAACTTCCAGTCGGAGGCCAACACCTTCTCCAACCTCACGGGCCGGCTGACCAACCAGACCAAGTACGCCGTCAAGGAGCGCGTGACGCCCTACGCAGGCCTGACCTACGACCTGGGCCGCCAGCACACGGCCTATGTGAGCTACTCCGACATCTTCGCGCCGCAGGCGGCCATCGACGCCAGCGGCAGCGTGCTGCCGCCCATCGTGGGCTCCAACTACGAGGCGGGCGTGAAGGGCGAGTACCTGGACGGCCGGCTCACGGCGTCCATCGCGGCCTTCCGCATCACGCAGAAGAACCGCGCGCAGGACGACGTCAACGGCCCCTCGCCCTGCCCCAACTCGGTCAGCTCCAGCAACGCGCAGTACTGCAAGATCGCCTCGGGCAAGGTGCGCAGCCAGGGCGCGGAGCTGGAGATCAACGGCGCGCTCACGCCCAGCTGGCAGATCGCGGCCGGCTACACCTACAACGACACCCAGTACGTCAAGGACAGCGCCAACGAAGGCCGCGGCTTCAGCGAGATCACGCCGCGCCACCTGCTGCGCGTGTTCACCCACTACCGGCTGCCCGGCGAACTCAGCGCCTTCAGCATCGGCGGCGGCGTGAACTTCCAGAGCCGCACCACGTACGGCAACGGCCGCACGGTGATCGCCGAGCAGGGCGGCTACGCGCTGTGGAGCCTGAACGCGGGCTACCGCATCAACGCGCGCACCGACCTGAGCCTGAAGGTGGACAACCTCTTCAACCGCGACTACTACGAGTACCTGGGCAGCAGCGGCTACCGCTGGGGCTCGCCGCGGCGCCTGACCTTGGCGCTGCGCGCGAAGTTCTGAGCGCCGCAGGGCGCCGGGCGCCATGCCCCGCCGCGCGGCGGGGCATGCACCGTTTTCGCGCATCAACTGGCTGTCAACGCGCGCGATTAACACGCATCCGCTTCGATCCCCAGCGCAACGCACAGTTCACGCGCGCACCCAATGGAATTGGGGAGCGGATGTTCTCAGTGCTTCAAAATGTCTTTTTGTGCACTGCAACGGAACCCCCAACGGATGATCCATTTCAAGGGAAAAGACATCGATTGTGCGATCTTCGACATGGATGGCACCATGTTCGACACGGAGCGCCTGCGCTTTCAGACGCTTTCCAAGGCCGCCGAAGAACTGTTCGGCAAGCCCTTCACCGAAGACGTGCTGCTGGGCTCGCTGGGCCTGAGCGCCAAGCGCGCTGAAGAACTTGCCAAACAGCACTACGGCCAGGACTTTCCCTATGCGCAGATCCGCCAGCGCGCCGACGCGCTGGAACTGCAGCATGTGCGCACCCACGGCGTGCCCATCAAGCGTGGCCTGCTGCCGGTACTCGAGCGGCTGCGCAAGTCGGGCCTGAAGATGGCCGTGGCCACCTCCAGCCGGCGCGCGATTGCCGAGGAGTACCTGATCAATGCCAACATCTTCAAGTACTTCGACATCACGGTCTGCGGTGACGAGGTGGTGCAGGGCAAGCCCCACCCCGAGATCTTCCTGCGCGCGGCCGAGGCACTGAACAGCCTGCCGGCACGCAGCCTGATGTTCGAGGATTCGGAGAACGGCCTGCGCTCGGCCGCCGACGCGGGCGGGTTGGCGGTGCTGATCGAGGACATCAAGGCGCCCAGCCCGCAGGTGGCGGCGCGCGCTTTTCTGGCCTACCGCAGCCTCACGGACTTTCTGCAGGACCTGGCGGCCTGCACACCCAAGCTGCCCGTGCCCGCACTGGCCACGGCCTTCCCGCAGGCCGTCAATCAGCTGTGCGCCGGCATCCACGGCTTCGGCGCGATGGGCGGCGGCTACCTCGCGCAGGTCTTCTCGCACTGGGACGGCTACACCCGGCCGGGCCGCATCGTCGCCTCCACCGGCAACGCGCTGCTGCGTGAAGCCGTCAACGCCTTTGGCAACTACAGCGTGCGCTACGGCCATGAGGCCTTCGACCAGACCATCCCGAATGTGCAGCTGATCGACGCGGCAGACGCAGCGGCGGTGTCGGCCATGTACCGCGACTGCGAGATCGTGGCGTTGTGCCTGCCCGAACAGGGCCTGGCGCCGCAGGCCGGCGTGATCGCCGACGGCCTGGCCGCACGCTTCGAGGCCCGGGGCCGCGCGCTCACCATCCTGGTGGTGCTCAACAAGGTGGGCGGTGCGCAGTTCGTGCAGCAGCGGGTGGCGCAGGCGCTGCGCGAGCGCGTGGGCGAGCGCCAGTGCAGGCAGATCCTGGAGCGCACCCATTTCTCCGAAACGGTGGTCACCCGCATCGTGACCAAGCTCAGCGACGAGGCCCTGTTGCGCCAGCTGCGCATCAAGCACGACCTGTACGAAAAGAACATGGCGCGCCGGCGCGCCCTGGCCACGTCGGCCGCCGCGCCCGGCGCGCCCTGGGCCGATGGCATCAGCGCGGAGCAGGCGCAGGCGCTGGCCCCCATCGTCAGCACCCTGCGGGAGGCGGCCGAGCCGGCCAACGCGCTGGAGCCGCTGCACCTGATCCTGTTCAACAGCGAAGTGGACATGGCGCTGTACGCCCAGCAGGGCAGCGACCTGCTGGAGCACCTGTGCCAGGTCGAGACGGTGGGCGACATCGGCGAGATCCAGACGCTGAAGAACCGGCTGTGGAACGGCCCGCACGCGGTGCTGGCCTGGTACGCCGCGCTGCTGGGCTATCCCACCATCGGCCATGCGATGGGCGACGCGCGCGTGCAGAGCCTGCTGGACCAGTTGCTGGACCATGAGCTGATCCCACTGCTGGCGCGCCAGCACCCGGGCCTGCAGCCGCGGCTGGCCGGCTTTGCCGCCACCTTCCGCCAGCGCTGCGCCCATGCCTTCAAGGACCCCTGCGCGCGCGTGGGGCGCGACCCGCTGCGCAAGCTGCAGCGTGGCGAGCGCGTGATCGGCAGCCTGCGGGCCGCGCATGCGCATGGCGTGCAGGCGCCCTGCCTGGCGCTGGGCGCGGCCCTGGGCCTGTGGTACGCGCTGCAGCACCCGGAAGCGGCGCAGGATGCCGAATGCGCCACCCTGCGCGCGCTGCATGCGCAGCACGGCACGGTGGAGGCCCTGCTGTGCTGGCAGGGCGACTACCACGGCCAGCCCTACGCCGGGCTGGACGCCCAGGCCGATGCGGCCGTGATCCAGGCCGTGGCCCGGCAGTTCGCGGCGCTGGAGTCCAACGCACAGCGCCACCTGAGCCACTGGAGCGTGCGGCCGGCCTCGGCGCTCGGGCTGGCGGCCTGAACGCGCAGGGGCGGCGCGCGCTGGCCGCCGCTCAGGGCCGTTCGGCCAGCGCGCCCAGGCGCTCCATGCGCCGGCGCATCACCAGCACGGCCTTGTCCTTGCTCAGCAGCCGCGCGCCATGCGCCACGGCCAGGTCGATGAAGCGCTGGTCGTCCGGGTCCTTGCAGGTGATGGGCGCCTTGTCGGCCGCGGGCACGAGTTGCGCCCAGCGGTCGAACTGCGCCAGCACTGCATCGGCCGCGCGGCCGTGGAACGCCAGGCGCGGCACGATCTGCGGATAGGCCAGCACGCGGGCCAGCTCCTCGCGCATGGGCGCCGTGGCCAGCCAGCGCCACGCGCCCGACTCCACCGCCGCGCGCACCGGCCGCGCGGGCGGGTCGTCGAAGAGGTACAGGTCCAGCACGATGTTGGTGTCCAGCACCACGGCCGGCGATGCCGCGGCCTGCGTCACGCGCCGGCTTCCTTGGGGGCGCGTGCCGAGCCGGCCACCATGTCGAAGCGGAACAGCCTGCATTCGATGGGGCCGTTCCACATCGGCACGCGGCGCGATTCCTTCAGGCGCATGCGCTGCGGCAGCTTCAGGTCGGGCGTGAGCACCCAGGCCGTCCAGCCCGGGAAGTTCTTCTTCCAGTGCGTGGCCAGGCGCGGGAAGAAGTCGCCTGCGCCATCAGCGTCGTCGCCCTGCATCTGCGCGGCCTCGCGCGCGCCCGTGCGCCCGGCCTGCCCCGCATGGCCCTGGCCCGCAAAGCCGCCGACGGCGATGCGCTCGCCGTAAGGCGGGTTCAGCACGATCACGCCCGATTCGGCCGGCGGCATGCGCTGCAGCGCGTCGCCGCCGCGCAGCTGCACGGCATCGGCCACGCCCGCGCGCTCGGCGTTGCGCTGCGCGAAGTCGACCATGCGGTGCGACACGTCGCTGCCGAACACGGCCACTGCATCTGCCTGCGGTGCGCGCTGCGCACCCGCGCGGATGCTGTCCCACACATGCGGCTGGAAGGGCAGCAGTTTTTCGAAGCCGAAACGGCGCAGCGAGCCCGCGGGGATGCCGAGCGCGATCTGCGCGGCCTCGATGGCGATGGTGCCGCTGCCGCAGCAGGGGTCGTACAGCGGCGCGTCGGCCACTTCGCCGGTTTCAGGGTTCCACCAGCCGCTGGCCGCCAGCATGGCGGCGGCCAGCGTCTCCTTGAGCGGTGCGTCGCCCTTGTCCTGGCGCCAGCCGCGCTTGAACAGGGGCTCGCCGCTGGTGTCGATGTAGAGGGTGCAGAACTCGGTGTCCAGGTGCGCGAAGACGCGCACGTCGGGCCACTGCGTCTCGATGCTGGGGCGCACGCCGCCGGCCTTGGCGCGGAAGCGGTCGGCGATCGCGTCCTTGATCCGCAAGGTGGCGAAGTTCAGGCTGCGCAGCGGGCTGTGCTGCGCAGTCGTTTCGATCTTGAAGGTCTGGCGCGGCGTGAACCAGATTTCCCAGGCCACGCCGCTGGCGATCGCATAGAGATCGTTCTCGCCGCGGTACTGCCCGCGGGCCAGCTCGATGAGCACGCGCTGGGCCAGGCGGCTGTGCAGGTTCAGCTGCAGCGCCTCGCGCCACTGCGCGCGCACGCGCACGCCGCCGCGCAGCACGCGCAGGTCGTCGCCCGCGCGGCCCGTGATGGCGTGTACTTCCTGGGCCAGGAAGTCCTCCACGCCGGCGGCGCAGGGCAGGAAAAGGGTCAGGTCGTTCACGGCGAAGAAGCGGGCAAGGGGCTGCGATTGTCGCCGCAGGGTGCGAATGACAAAGGGCAGGTGCCGTGAAGCACCTGCCCTGCGATGGGATGCATGGGCCGCTCAGCGAAGCGGCCAGCTCAAGCGAGCGATCAGAAGTCGACCGAAGCCGACAGCATCAGCGTGCGGCCCGCGCCCACGGCCACGTAGTTGCCGGTGGTCAGCCAGTAGTTCTTGTCGGCCAGGTTCTCGATGTTGGCGCGCAGCACCACGGCGCGGCCCGAAGCCTCGAAGCGGTAGCGGGCGCCGATGTCGAAGCGCGTCCAGCCGTCGAAGCGCAGCGCGTTGCTGTTGGTGAGGTAGGCGCCCGAAGCGTGGACGACGCGCCCGTTCAGGGCCAGGCCCCGCACGCCGGGAACGTCCCAGTCCAGGCCCGCGCTGAAGCGGCGGTTGGGCACGCCGGCGGCGTCGTTGCCCTGGTCCACGCCATTGATCGTCTTGGTCAGCTTGGGGTCCATCAGCGCCAGGCTGGCGTAGCCGCGCAGGCCGCGCGTGATCTCACCCGTGGCATTCAGCTCGATGCCGCGGTTGCGCTGCTCGGCGATGTAGCCATAGACATTGGTGACCGGGTCGGCGCCGCCGATGGGGCGTTCGATCTGGAACACGGCCGCCGAGGTCTGCATGCGGCCGATGTTGGCCTTGATGCCGGCTTCGAGCTGCTTGCTGCGGTAGGGGGCCAGCACTTCGCCGCGGTTGGCGTACTGCGTGCCCACGGTCTGGCCGCGCGACAGCGCCGTGCTGTAGTTGCCGTACACCGACAGGTTGGGCGTGAAGCGCCAGACGATGCCGGCCAGCGGCAGGTTGGCCGACGAGTCGTAGCGCGTGGTCTTCTGGCCCGTGGTGGTGCTGTAGCTTTGCACGTCCACGTTCTGGCGGCGCACGCCCACGGTGAGCAGCAGGCGGTCGTCCAGGAAGCTCATGGTGTCGGCCACCGCGAGGCTGCTCAGGTCGGTGTCGGATGCCCGGGTGGGGTCCGTGCGCGCCAGCGTGATCGGCGCGAGGGCCGCGGGGTAGTAGATGCTCGATGCGACGCTGCCCGGCTGGGCGATGTACGCATTGCCCTCTTCCAGTTGCAGCGCCGAGTAGCCCACGGTGAACGTGTGCTTGACCGGCCCGGTGGCCACGCGCCAGCGAAGGCCGGCGTTGCCGCTCAAGGCCTTGGAGTACGCGTCATACCAGGAGCTCTGCACGCGGAAGCGGCCGTCGGGCTGCATGGAGCCGCGCACGGACACGGGGAAGAGCTGGTCGTTGATGCCCTTGCGGTAGCCGATGCCGCCGTAGACCGTGAGCGCGTCGTTCACGTCGTATTCGATGCGCGTGACGATGGTCTTGTCGTCCTGGACCAGCGTGGTGCCCGGGTACCAGTTGCTGCGCGCGTCCGGCGGCTCGGGGATGTAGCTGGTGACCGTCTGCAGGCTGATCTGCGGGCGGTAGTTGTCGGTGTCGTCGCGCTTGGCAAAGGCGTCGAGCGACCAGCGCAGGCCGCCGCGGTCGTACTCGAGCGCGACCGAGCCCAGGGCGGTCTTCTGGTCGCCGCCCTCGGTCGAGCCTTCGCCGCCGCGCACCAGGCCGTTGACGCGGATGCCCCATTCCTTGTCGGCGCCGAAGCGGCGGCCCACGTCGGCATGCAGGCCGAAGTTCTTGCTGCCCACATAGGTGGTGGTCAGACGCGTGAGCGGCTCGTCGCCCGCGCGCTTGCTCACGATGTTGATGCCGCCGCCGATGCTGGCGCCGGGCGACATGCCGCTCAGGAACGAAGCCGGGCCCTTGAACAGTTCCAGCCGCTCGATCAGCTCGGCGGACACGCGGTTGGTCGGGATCAGGCCGTACAGGCCGTTGAAGCCGACGTCATGCTCGCTGAACGCGAAGCCGCGCACCTGGTAGGTATCGGCAAAGCCGCCGCGGCCGGTGGTCATGGTCACCGAGGCGTCGTTGATCAGCGTGTCGGCAGCCGTGCGGGCCTGCTGCTCTTCCATGAACTCGGCGGTGTAGTTCTGGGTGCTGAACGGGATGTCCATGTTGTCGGACGTGCCCAGCACGCCCAGGCTGCCGCCCTTGGCGGTCTGGCCGCCCGGGTTGACGGCGGGCAGGTCACCCAGCGTGTCGCCCACCACGGTGACGGCGGGCAAGGCATTGGGGGCGGTGGTGACGGTCTGGGCCAGGGCGCCGCTGGAGGCCAGGGCCAGCGCCACGCCGATCAGGCGAAAGGGAGGCAGGGAAGCAGGGCGGCCAGGCGCAGCCGGCGCGGCAGAACGAAGACTCATGGGGGGAGGCAGGAATGCGGGTGAACGAAGCCGAAGCCGATGCCGCCTGGACACAAATGTTCTGCGGTTGGCTACAAGAGTTAAAAATCATAACGCGAATCACTCTTATCATTCAAAAAGATGACAAAGTGTGTCGTTCGCGCAACCCGCCAGGCCGCTGCGGGCCTGCAGGCTCGCGGCGGTGAGTGATGGTGATGGGAGAAAGGCAGGCCGGGCTGCCTGCCAGGCAGCGGCCTAGAGTGCCTTGCGCAGGTTGGCCGGCGCGATGCGCAGGGCCTCGCGGTACTTGGCGACGGTGCGGCGCGCGCACTCGATGCCCTGCTCCTTGAGCATCTCGGAGATCTGGCTGTCCGACAGCGGCTTCTTGGCGCTTTCGGAACCCACGAACTGCTTGATCAGCGCCCGCACGGCGGTGCTCGACGCATTGCCGCCAGTCTCGGTGCCCAGCGCCGAGCCGAAGAAGTACTTCAGTTCCACCGTGCCGTAGGGCGTGGCCATGTACTTGGCGGTGGTCACGCGGCTGATGGTGGATTCGTGCAGGCCCAGTTCGTCGGCGATCTCGCGCAGCACCAGCGGGCGCATGGCCAGCTCGCCATGCACGAAGAAGTTCTTCTGCCGCTCCACGATGGCGTTGGACACGCGCAGGATGGTGTCGAAGCGCTGCTGGATGTTCTTGATGAACCAGCGCGCCTCCTGCAGCCGCTGGCCCAGGGCCTGGCTGCCGTCGCTCTTGTGCGACTTGAGCGCGCCGGCATAGATGTCGTGCACGCGCAGGCGCGGCATCACGTCGGGGTTGAGCTGCACGCGCAGCTTCATGGAAGCGCCGCGGCCCGTGCGCGTGACGATCACGTCGGGCACGATCACGTTGCGCTCCACGTCGACAAAGCGGCGGCCCGGCTTGGGCTCCAGCCGCGCGATCAGTTGCAGGGCCTGGCGCACCTGCTCCTCGCGCGTGTGGGTGAGCACGGCCAGGCGCTTGAAGTCGCGCTTGGCCAGCAGGTCCAGCGGCTGCCTGCACACGGCCAGCGCCACCTGCAGCGCTTCGCGGCTGTCCTCGTCGTCATCGTCGTTGGCCTGCTCGCGCGCCAGCGCGCGCAGCTGGATGGTCAGGCATTCGCCGAGGTCGCGCGCGCCCACGCCCACCGGCTCCAGGCTCTGCAGCAGGCCCAGCGCCACCTGGAAGTGATGCACCAGCTCATCGAACTCGTCGTTGTCGTCGCCGGCCAGGCCCGAGGCCAGCGCGGGCAGCGAATCCTCGAGGTAGCCGTCCTCGTTGAGCGACTCGATCAGGAAGCGCAGCGCCGCCGAGTCCTCGGGCGACAGCCGCAGCGCCAGCGCCTGGCGATGCAGGTGCTCCTGCAGCGACTCCTGGCTGCGCGCCAGCTCGGTCGCGTCGGCGCGGTCGTCGTCGCCGCTGCTGTTGTTGTTGCGCGCGGGCGCGTCGCCGCCCCATTCACTGTCGTCGGGGGCCACGTCGATGGTGCCGTCGCCATCCCAGTCGGGCTCGGATTCGGGGCCGTCCGCGCTGGCGATCTCGGCATCGCCGGTGCTGTCGACAGCCCCATCGCCGGCGCTGCTGGTGGTGCTGGTGCTGGACGGGGCGGCGCTGTAGTCGGCGCCGTCCTCGCGCTCTTCGCGCGGGGGGGGCGCGTCGGCCTGGTCCACGCCGAATTCCTCGCGCGCCGCTTCCTCTGCCAGACGCTCCAGGAAGGGGTTGTCATCGAGCATCTGCTCGATTTCCTGGCTCAGCTCCAGCGTCGAGAGCTGCAGCAGCCGGATCGACTGCTGCAGTTGGGGCGTCAGCGCCAGATGCTGCGAAACGCGAAGGGAAAGGCCCTGTTTCATGGGAAAGCAGAAGCCTGCGTTACATGCGGAAGTGTTCGCCCAGGTACACGCGGCGTACCTCAGCGTTGTCGACGATCTCCGATGGCGTGCCCTGTGCCAGCACCTGCCCGTCGCTGATGATGAAGGCGTGGTCGCAGATGCCCAGCGTCTCGCGCACGTTGTGGTCGGTGATGAGCACGCCGATGCCGCGCTCCTTGAGGAAGCTGATGATGCGCTGGATCTCGATCACGGCGATGGGGTCGATGCCCGCGAAGGGCTCGTCCAGCAGGATGAAGCGCGGCTGCGTGGCCAGGGCACGCGCGATTTCGACGCGGCGGCGCTCGCCGCCCGACAGCGCCAGCGCCGGCGAGGCGCGCAGATGGTCCACGCGCAGGTCGGCCAGCAGCTCGCTCAGGCGCTCCTCGATGCGGGCCTTGGTCAGCGGCAACATGCGGCCGTCGGCGTCGGGCTCGCGCTGCAGTTCCAGCACGGCGCGCACGTTGTCTTCCACGCTGAGCTTGCGGAAGATGGAGGCCTCCTGCGGCAGGTACGACAGGCCCATGCGCGCACGGCGGTGGATGGGCATGTGCTCCACGGCTTCGCCGTCGATGGTGATGCTGCCCGCATCGGCGCGCACCAGGCCCACGATCATGTAGAAGGAGGTGGTCTTGCCGGCGCCGTTGGGGCCCAGCAGGCCCACCACTTCGCCCTTGCGCACTTCGAGCGAGACGTTCTTGACCACCTTGCGGCTGCCGTAGCTCTTCTGCAGGCCGCGCGCCTGCAGCAGGCTTCCGCCGGCCAGGGAGGCAGCGGGCACCGCGCCTGCGGCGCTGTCTGGAAGCGTCATGCTCACGGGCGGGACCCCTCGACCGCAGGCGCGCCGTCCAGGGTGGTGCTGGGCCGCAGGCTGCGGCCGGTGCCCGTCCCGGAGGCAGGCGCAGCGGGCGCTGCAGGCTGAGCGCCCTCGGTGCCGGCGCGCGGCGCCAGCACGGCGCGCACGCGCCCGCCCGAGCCGGGCGCAGACACGCTGGCATCGGGCGGCAGCGCCGCGCCGTTGACGGTGAAGGTGTCGTTGCTCTGGTCGTAGACGATCAGCGGACCCGTGGTCTCGTCGTTGACCTGCGCGCCCACCAGGCGGCGCATCACGGCGCGGCGGATGAACTTCACGTTGTCGGCCCGGCCGTCGTACTCGATGACCTCGGATTCGCCCTCGATCCACTCGTCGGTGCCGGCGTCGCGTTTCTGCTTGTAATAGGCACGCTGGCCCGGCGCCGCCGTGACCACGCCGTACTGGTAGCCCTCCGGGTCCTGGCGCACGTCGATGCGCGCGCCGCGGATGATGATGGTGCCCTTGGTGACCACCACGCGCCCCGTGAAGACAGTGGTCTGCTTCAGGTCGTCGTAGCGCATCGAATCGGCTTCGATGTTCATGGGCTTGTTGCGGTCGGCCCGCTCGGCCATGGCCGCACCCGCGGCACCCAGCGCCAGCAGCGCACACAGCGCGGTGGCGGCCCAGCGGCGCGGCTGCGAAAGAAAGCGAAGGGAAAAGAGCGTAGTCATAGAGGCACGAAACTTGCGTCCATTCTAAGCAGCACCCTCGCCCGCGCACCCGGAAAGACGAAGCCCGCAGATGCGGGCTCGGATTAGGTTGACAAAGATGAAGCGAGGCTCCCTTTTTGGGAGCGCGGGGCCTTCTTCAGGCCTTGGCCGCCTGGCCCACGAGGTAGTCGCAGATCTGCAGCATGCGCGGCAGGGTCTTGCCCATGCCGCCGTCCACGAACCAGCGGCCCGCCACGCCCATGGCCGGGGTGCCGGGGATGTCATAGGCCTGCGTGAGCTGGCCGGCGCGCTGCACCTTGCCCGCCACGCCGAAGGACTTGAAGGCCTCTTCGAACTTCTTGCCGTCGATGCCGGGCTGCTTGGCGGCCCACTCGAGCACGGCGGCATCGCCGAACAGGCGCTGGCGGTCCACGTGGATGGCCTGGAAGACCTTCATGTGCAGCTCATCGAGCTTGCCCATGGCTTCGAGCGTGTAGTAGAGCTTCTGCTTGGTCGCGACGTCGTTGCCCACGAAGGGCACGGGCACGCGGCGCAGCACGGCGTTGGGCGGCATCTTCTTGGCCCAGGCTTCCAGCGCAGGCTCGAAGGTGGCGCAGTGCGGGCAGTTGTACGAGAAGAACTCCACCACCTCGACCTTGCCGGCCGGGGCATCGGTGGGCGCCGGCTTGCGCAGCACGGCGTAGTCCTCCCCGGCCGCGAAGGGCGCGCCCTGGGCGTGGACGGAAGGGCTCAGGGCGACCAGGCCCAGGGAGGCCGAGGCCAGCGAAAAATCACGACGGTTCATGGACATGCATGCTTCTCCTATGCAGCTGACAGAGCCGGCGCGCGGCGCCGAGTTCCCTGGACGAAGAGGTTGTGCGTGAAGCGTTTGACGTCTGGCGTTTTTGCTCAACGCTGAACGCCAGACGCCGGGCGGCTTCAGCGCTGGACGCGCACCAGCGCCGATTCGAAGCCCTGGCCTTCGAGGCGGCCCTTGGCGCGGTCGGCCTCGTCCTTCTTGGCGAAGGGGCCCACCCGCACACGGTAGACGGTGGCGCCGGCCTGCTCACGTTCGGTCACGCGCGCTTCCACGCCCATCAGCGAGAGCTTGGCGCGCTGGGCGTTGGCATCGTCCTGCGTGCGGAAGGCACCGGCCTGCACGAAGTAGACGAAGGGATCGTCGCTGGGCGTGTTGGCGGCCACGGCTGTGCCACCGCCCCCGCCCGAACGCGCACGGGCGAAGTCGCCCAGCGGATCGGAGCCCGCGCCCTGCGAGCCGGGACGGATGGGGTTGACCGTGATCGGCGCCGTGGAGCGGGCCGGCGCAGCCGCCGTAGGGGCGGGTGCCGGGGCCGGCGCGGGCACCGTGACGGGGGCAGGCACCGCGACCGAGCCGCTGGCGACGGGCCCGCCGCTGGGCGGCACGGCCTCGCTGGGGGTCGGTGCCGCGGCGGCCGGCGCAGGCGCGGGTGCGGGCGCCGCCGCACGCGGCCGGCTGCCCAGCGGGGAGTTCGGGTCCCAGTCGCGGTTTCTACGGGCTTCGGCTTCGTCCTGATCGGCGCTGCGCGTCTGCGGCTTGCTGATGAAGGGAACCGGCACCTTGGTGACGTACACCGCCACCCCCAGCGCCAGGCCCAGGCCGAGCACGCCGCCCACGATCAGGCCGATGAGGAAGTTGCCCTTCTGTCTGGATCTCATGACTGGTCTTTTGCTCACATCTTGCGCGGCGCGCTCACACCCAGCACCGCCAGGCCATTGTGCAGCACCTGCGCGGTGGCAGCGACCAGCGCCAGGCGGGCCTTCTTCACGGCTTCGTCCTCCACCAGGATGCGCTCGGCGTCGTAGTAGCTGTGGTAGGCCGCGGCCAGCTCGCGCAGGTAGAAGGTCACGTCGTGCGGCGCGAAATCGCGTGCGGCCGCCGTGAGCATCTCGGGGTACTTGCCCAGCAGCAGCATCAGCGGTTGCGCGGCCTCGGTGGCCAGCGGCGAGAGGTCCACGTCGCGCAGCGACGCCACGTCGGTGCCTTCCTTGTCCAGCACCGAGCAGATGCGCGCATGCGCGTACTGCACGTAGTAGACCGGGTTGTCGTTGTTCTTGGCCACGGCCAGGTCGACGTCGAAGGTGTATTCGGTGTCGGGCTTGCGGCTGAGCAGGAAGAAGCGCACGGCGTCGGTGCTGGTCCACTCGATCAGGTCGCGCAGGGTCACGTAGCTGCCGGCGCGCTTGCTGATCTTGACCTCTTCGCCGTTGCGCACCACGCGCACCATGGTGTGCAGCACGTAATCGGGGTAGCCCTCGGGAATGCCCACGTCGGCCGCCTGCAGGCCGGCGCGCACGCGCGCGATGGTGCCGTGGTGATCGGTGCCCTGGATGTTGACCACCTGGTGGAAGCCGCGCTCCCACTTGGCGATGTGGTAGGCCACGTCGGGTACGAAGTAGGTGTACGTGCCGTCCTGCTTGCGCATGACGCGGTCCTTGTCGTCGCCGTAGTCGGTAGACCTGAGCCACAGCGCGCCGTCCTGCTCGTAGGTCTTGCCGTTGGCGATCAGGCGCTGAACGGCCTTCTCGACCCGGCCCGAGGTGTAGAGGCTGGATTCGAGGTAGTACTGGTCGAACTTGAGCTGGAAGGCCTGCAGGTCCTTGTCCTGCTCGTTGCGCAGATAGGCGACCGCGAACTGGCGGATGTTGTCCCAGTCTTCCACATCGCCGTTGGCCGTGAAGCTGCGGTCGTCGGCCTGCACCGTCTTCTTCGCCAGGAAGTCGTTCGCGATGTCCTGGATGTAGTCGCCGTTGTAGAAGGCCTTGCTGGCCGGGTTCTCCGGATCGGTGGGCCAGCACTCGTCGCCGGGCTTGAAGCCCTTGGCGCGCAGCTGCGTGCTCTTGGTCAGCGTGTCGATCTGCACGCCCGCGTCGTTGTAATAGAACTCGCGGTGCACCTGGCGCCCCTGCGTGCTGAGCAGGCTGCAGATGGCGTCGCCCAGCGCGGCCTGGCGGCCATGGCCCACGTGCAGCGGGCCGGTGGGGTTGGCCGAGACGAACTCAACGAGCACACAGTCAGTACTGACTACATCTTTGGCGCCAAAGCGGGCACCCTTGGCCAGCACCTCCTTGACCACCTGCTGCTTGGCAGCCGGCTTGAGGCGGATGTTCAGAAAGCCCGGGCCGGCGATCTCGATGGCGTCCACCCACTGCACGTAGGCCGGCTGGGCCAGCAGGGCGCTGCGCAGCTCTTCGCCCAGCTGGCGAGGGTTCTTCTTGAGCGGCTTGGCCAGCTGCATGGCGGCCGTGCAGGCAAAGTCGCCATGGGCGGCAACCTTGGGCGATTCGAAGGCGGCCTTGGCGCCGGCACCGGGCACGAGCGCTTCCAGCGACTGTGCCAGGGCGGCCAGCAGATCCTGTTTGACGGTAAGCATCGGCTGATTTTATCGGGGGCAAACCCGAGGGTCGGCGTTGTCGTCCGACCCATGGCGCCAGACGTTGAGTGCCAGGCGGCGTCCTGCCGCCAACCCTTTGTCAGTACGTCAATTGGAAGGAAACAACAGCATGAAGAAGATCCTCGCCCTTTGCGCCCTGGGCGCCTGCCTCAGCCTGAACGCCCTGGCCCAGACCACTGCCACCCCCGCCACGCCGGCTGCGCCTGCCACGCCGGCAACCCCGGCCAAGCCCGCGGCAGCAGCCACCCCGGCCACCCCTGCCACCGCCGACAAGGCCCCCACCGCGCAGCAAAGCAAGATGAAAAGCTGCAACGCCGAGGCCACCGGCAAGAAGGGCGACGAGCGCAAGGCCTTCATGAAGGAATGCCTGTCGGCCCAGAAGGCCACCCAGCAGGACAAGATGAAGAGCTGCAATGCCGAGGCCGGCACCAAGGCGCTCAAGGGCGATGCACGCAAGGCCTTCATGAAGACCTGCCTGAGCGGCGCAGCCGCCTGATCGCGCGCCACCCCTGAAGAGGCAAACAAGAAAGAAAGCACGGCGGCCTGCGGGCCGCCGTTTTCTTTCTTGTTCAGCCGCCGAAGCCCCGCGCCAGGAAGACGGCGGCCAGCGGAATCAGCGCCACGATGTGGGCCTCGATCATCACGAGCTTGCGCGTGGCGCGGATCTCGGCTTCAGTGGGCAGCGCGCCGGTGGCGCGCAGCTG
The DNA here is from genome assembly GCF_028023875.1 of Xenophilus arseniciresistens. Taxonomy (GTDB): domain Bacteria; phylum Pseudomonadota; class Gammaproteobacteria; order Burkholderiales; family Burkholderiaceae_C; genus Xenophilus; species Xenophilus arseniciresistens. The sequence continues at coordinate 58,477 of NZ_JAQIPB010000011.1, read as the reverse complement.
GCGGCGCCAGCGCAAGAAACGCATCGTCGGGCCGATGGACAGCAGGCCTACCACGATGAACAGCGTGAACTTGATGTGCAGCAGCGGATTGCTCCAGTACCAACTGCTGCCCTTGACGCCCCACACCGTGCGCGCCACGCCCGTGGCCAGCACGGCGATGGAGGCAATGCCGTAGACCATGTCGACCCGGGCCAGCCGCTCCACCACCTTGGCGTTGAGCCATTCCACGCGGCACAGCGCCGCCTCGCTGGCCAGGAACACGACCATCGTCAGGATGGCCAGAAGGTGCAGGTAGGCAAGGATGGCTTCGAGGGTCATGGCTCGCTCGTGGCTGAAGAAAGGCGGCAGCCCCGTGCCGCCGCCGCGCATTGTCCACGCCTTGCCCGGGCCTGGCGGCGCGCATCAGCGAAAGCGGCCTTATCCGCGCCGGGCCTCGAACTCCTTGCGCAGCCACTCGTCGATCAGTCCCTTCTCGTAGCGCAGCGGATCGTCGCGCGAATGCAGGTTGGGCCGCATGAGGAAGGCCGCATCGCTCAGTGAGCGCTCGCCTTCGCGCAGCACCTGGCCGTCGGCCTTGCGCAGGCGGAAGTGCAGGTCGATGCGGGGCGGGTAGATGTCGCGCACCACGCGCAGGTCGGCCGCCTGCGGGCCGCGCCAGGGTTCGGTGCTGCCTGCGCGCTGCACGCCGCGCAGGTGGACGTCAAGCCGCTGGCCCTCGGGCAGCAGCCGCGCGGCACGTTCGGCCAGGTAATCGGTGAGCGAGTCGACCCAGGCCCGGCGTGCCTGTTCGCTTTCGAGCGGGGCGGGCCGGCCGGCCTCGAGCCGGCGCAGCTCGGCATGCGTGACGCGCACGATGCCGGGCTCCACCGAAGCGGCTGGAGCGCCGCCCGTGGCGCCGGGGCCCACCAGCCCGGGCGCCGTGGCGCAGCCCGCGGCCAGCCAGGCGGCCAGAAGCCAGGCGCCGCGCTGCAGCAGCGGGCGGCTGGCCGCGCGCGCGGCGCGGCCGCAGGTCGAAGAAGCCCGGGAACCAAGCGTGTTCATGCCGCCATTGGGCCGGCCGGCCGGGCGGCCTGCAAGCTTTCGCTCCAGAAACCTGGCTGCGCATACTGATGCTTGAGGAAATCCAGCCACAGCCGCACGCGCAGCGGCAGGTGCTTGCGCTGCGGCACCACGGCATGGATGCCGTTGGGCGGCGCCGCGAATTCATCGAGCACGGCCACCAGCGCACCGCTGCGGATCTCGGACTCCACCTCCCAGGTGCTGCGCCAGGCGATGCCGTGGCCGGCCAGGCACCAGTCGTGCAGCACCTGGCCGTCGGAGCAGTCCATGGGGCCGTGCGGCTTGAGGTGGATGACTTCGTAGTCGCCATCGGCCGTCCCCTGGGCGGTCCGCGGCACGCCCGCGCCCGCCAGGGCGCTTTCAGCATTCCGCCCCAGGGCGGTCCGCGGCACGCGGAACGCCCAGCCGCGCGTTTGCGAGGCGTCGCTGCTGAGCGTGAGGCAGGCAAAGCGCAGCAGCTCCTGCGGATGCTGCGGCACGCCATGGCGGCGCAGGAACTCGGGCGTGGCCACGCAGCGGCGGCGGTTGTCGGCCAGGCGGATGCTGACCAGCGAGGAATCGGGCAGGTCGCCCACGCGCACCGCGCAGTCGAAGTTCTCGCCGGCCATGTCGATCACGCGGTCGCTGAGGTTCAGCGAGATCGTGACCTCGGGATGCAGCCCATGGAAGCGCGGCACCAGCGGCGCCACATGCCGCCGCCCGAAGCCGGCCGGCGCCGTCACGCGCAGGTGGCCGCTGGCCTTCACGCCGCCCGCGCTCACGCTGGCTTCCGCGTCGGCCAGTTCAACCAGCAGCCGCTGGCAGTGCTCCAGGAAGGCCACGCCCTCGTGGGTGAGCGTGAGCCGGCGCGTGGTGCGCAGCAGCAGCTTCACGCCCAGGCGTTCCTCCAGCGCGTCCAGCCGGCGCCCGATCAGCGCGGGCGCCACGCCTTCCGCGCGCGCAGCGGCCGTGAGGCTGCCGCGCGTGGCCACGGCCACGAAGGTTTCGAGCTGCTTGAGGCGATCCATGCGGCAAGCGTAAGCGATGCCGCGCAGCGCTTATTGCGCCTGTGCGCGCCCGCTGGCGATCAGCGCCTCCACCGCCTCGGCGCTGTAGCCGGCGGCCAGCAGCAGCTCGCGCGTGTGCTCGCCGGTCAGCGGTGGCTGCAGGCGGATGCCCGGCCGCGCACCGTCCAGCGCCAGCGGCAGCAACGGGATGGGCGAGAAGCTGCCGTCGTTCATGCGCACCGGCGCCATGCCGCCGCTGGCCTTGAGGTGCGGGTCCTCGAACAGGTCCTGCGGCTTGGCGATGGGCGCGAAGGGCAGCTCGTGGGCCTCGAAGATGGCCGACAGCTCGGCCACGCTGCGCGGCGCCACATGGGCGCGCAGCAGCGGCATGAGCCAGTCGCGCGCGCGCACGCGGTCGTTGTTGCTGGCCAAACGCGGATCGGCGAAGAGCTCGCCCAGGCCCAGCGCCTCGCAGAACACGGCCCATTGCTTGTCGCTCACGGCGGCCAGGAAGATCTGCTCGCCGCCCTGCACCGTGAACACGTCGTAGATGCCCCAGGACGAGATGCGGTTGGGCATGGGGTCGGCCGCCTGGCCCGTGGTCGCGAACTGCATCATGTGCTGCGCGACGAGGAAGATGTTGTTCTCGAACAGCGCCGACTGCACCTCGCAGCCCTCGCCCGTGAGCTCGCGCTGGCGCAGCGCGGCCATGGCACCGATGGCGCCGAACATGCCGCCCATGATGTCGTTGACGCTGGTGCCCGCGCGCAGCGGATCGCCCGGGCGCCCCGTCATGTAGGCCAGGCCGCCCATCATCTGCACCACTTCGTCCAGCGCCGTGCGCTGCTCGTAGGGGCCGGGCAGGAAGCCCTTGTGGCTCACGTAGATCAGCCGCGGGTTGCGCGCCTTGAGCGCCGCGTAGTCCAGGCCCAGCTTCTTCATGGTGCCGGGCTTGTAGTTCTCGGTCACGATGTCGGCGCTGTCGGCCAGCGCCAGCGCGGCGGCCAGGCCTTCGGGCGTCTTGAGGTCGAGCACGATGCTCTTCTTGTTGCGGTTGAAGGCCGGGAAGAAGCCCGCGCCCGAGCCCAGCAGCCGCCGCGTGCTGTCGCCGCCCACGGGCTCGACCTTGATCACTTCGGCGCCCAGGTCGCCCAGCAGCAGGCCGCAGGTCGGGCCCATGACCATGTGCGAGAACTCGACCACGCGGACGCCCGCATAGGGCAGCGGGGCCATCGAATCAGACATTGCGCATCTCTCCTGTGGATGTGTCTCTTGAATGGGCAGGCGCCGCCGCGGGCGCGAAGCCCTTGGGCAGGCCCGCTTCGGGGGTCATGCCGTAGATCGGCTCGCCGGGCAGGCCGGCGCGCAGCGCCTCGCGCGCGGCCAGCAGGCGCGCGAGGTCCACGCCGGTGGCCACGCCCATGGCCTCGAACATGAAGACCAGGTCTTCGGTGACCACGTTGCCCGAGGCGCCCGGCGCGTAGGGGCAGCCGCCCAGGCCGCCCTGGGAGGCGTCGAAGGTGCGCACGCCGGCCTCGTAGGCGGCCAGGCAGTTGGCCAGGCCCAGCCCGCGCGTGTTGTGCATGTGGGCGGCGCCTGCCTTGTCGCCGAGTTCGGAACGCAGGCGCGTGAACAGCCTGCGCACCTGCGCCGGGTTGGCGTAGCCCACGGTGTCGGACAGGCCCACTTCGTCGGCGCCCGCCTCGGCACAGGCCACGGCCAGGCGGATCACGGCGTCTTCGTCGACCCGGCCCTGCAGCGTGCAGCCGAAGGCGGTGGAGATGCCGGCCTCGAGCCCGGCCATCGGCCCGCTGCCGGCCAGCCCGCGCCGCAGCGCGTCGATGGCCCGAACCTCATCGACCATCGCCATGGGCGTCTTGCGCACATTGGCCAGCGAATGCGCCTCGCTGGCCGACACGGGCATCGTGAGCTTGTGCGCCCCGGCCGCCAGCGCCGCCTGCGCGCCGCGCAGGTTGGGCACCAGCGCCATCACGCGCAGGCCCGGCAGGGCGACGGCATGGCGCACCACCTCGGCCGCATCGGCCATCTGCGGCAGCAGACGCGCGGGCACGAAGGAGGCGACTTCGATCTCGCGCAGCCCGGCCGCATGCAGCGCCGCGATCCAGCCTTGCTTGGCGGCCGTGGGCATGGTGGCGGCCACCGACTGCAGGCCGTCGCGCGGGCCGACCTCGCTGATCAGGACGGCGGGCGCCAGCGTGGAAGAGGGGGCGGAGTCGGGATCGGGATCGGAGGCGGTCATGCGCGAACGAAACAGCAGAGATGTGGCCGATCGTTCTATCTTGCAGAACGATGTTCCAGAAGTCAGAATTAGACCGTTGCTGCGCCTGCGCTGTCAACGTCAACCCTTTTTGTGCCGCCCGCCATGCCCCGCCCTGCCCGCACCGAATCCCTTGCCGACCACAGCGCCGCCGCGGGCGGCGTGGCGGCGGTGGACCGCGCGCTGACGCTGCTGGCGGCCTTCCGCGAAGGCGATGCGGCGCTGGGCCTGGCCGAGCTGGCGCAGCGCACGCGCCTTTACAAGAGCACGGCCTTGCGCCTGCTGGCCTCGCTGGAGCATGCGGGCCTGCTGCACCGGCAACCCGACGGCCGCTATGCGCTGGGCGCCGAGATCGCGCGCCTGCATGCCGTGTACGCGGCCGCGTTCTCGCTCGACCGCGTGGTGCTGCCCGTGCTGCAGGCGCTGGTGCGCGAGACCGGCGAAAGCGCGGCCTACCACGTCCGGCAGGGCCAGGGCGCCAACGCGATCCGCGTCTGCCTGTTCCGCGTCGATTCGCCCCACCCCGTGCGCGACCACATCAAGGCCGGCGACGTGCTGCCGCTGTCGCGCGGCACGGGCGGGCGCGTGCTCTCGGCCTGGGACGCGGCCAGCCAGGCCGGCGCCAGCGCGCGCGACAAGGCCCTGTACGCCGCCATCCGCAAGGCAGGCGCCTATTGCGCCGCCGGCGACCGCCTGGCGGACGTGGCCGGCATCTCGGTGCCGGTATTCGACACGCACGGCGCCGTGGTGGCGGCCGTGACGCTCACCATGCCGGTGCACCGCTACGACGCAGGCTATCTGAGCGCCGTGACACGCGCGGCGCAGGCCTTGCACGGACGCACCGGCTGAGGGCGGGCATCGGCGGCACGGCGCAGGCAGGCGCGCGCCTCGCCGGGGCGCCCGCGCTGCTGCGGGCCGATGCACGCACCCCCGTGGTGCATACGCCCGGCAAATCAGGCCGACGTATGCACCTGGGCCAGGCACGCTCTTTGCTCAGCGACTGTCAGCGCAGGCGTTGAGCTTCTACGGTTGGCGTGCCGATTCTGGGCCTGATCCGGAATCCGGCCCGTGAGCCAGTCGCTGCAGCACTGGCGCACGTTCGCCGGGTTCCGAAGAGGGTGGATTCATGAATCTCTCGACTTGGACGAGGTATTGGTATGTGCGAACGTAATGGCGGGGCCTTTGCCGCCCTGCAATCTGCATCTTCTTCAAACCCGGGCCGCCGTGACTTCCTGAAGTCCCTTGGGGGCACAGGCGCGGCGGTGGTCGTGCTGCCCACGGCGCTGGCGGCTGCCATGGGCGCCAGTGGCACGCAGGCCGCAGGCAACACCCGCGTGCGCGCAACCCACGGCGCCGGCCTGTGCAATCTGGGCATCTTCATCGCCAAGGAGCGTCAGCTCACGCGCAGCGACGGCGTGGACCTGGAGTTCGTGGTCACGCCAACCAACACCGACATCGTGACGCTGTTTGGCGTGGGCGCGGTCGATGTCTCGATGATCCCGTACTCGAACCTGCTCTCGCTGTATGACGCAGGCGCGCCTGTGGCCGTCGTGGCTGGCGGCGGCGTCAACGGCTGCCTGATCGTGGCCAAGGAAGGCATCGCGAGCGCAGCCGACATGCGCGGCAAGACGCTGGGCACCTTCCAGGCCGACACGCTCGAAGTGCTGCCCTACGACTGGCTCAAGAAAGCCGGCCTGAGCTTCAAGGACGTGCAGGTCCGCTACTTCAACACCTCGCCGGAAATGGCCCAGGCCTTCATTGGCGGCGCGGTGGACGCCATCTGCGCAGTGGAGCCCTATGCCAGCCAGTGCGCCGCCGCGCGCAAGGGCGCGCGCGTGCTCAGCGACGGCACCGACCTGTACGGCCCGCAGTACGCCGACTGCGTGCTGGCGGTGCGCACGCCCCTGCTGCAGAAGCAACCCGCCGTGGTGCGCGCGGTCATCAAGGCGCTGCTCACGGCGCAAAGCCAGATCGAATCCACCCCCGCTGCTGCGCTGTCGCAAACCGTGGGCAGCTACTACAAGACCACGCTGGAAGCAGCCACCGCCGCGGCCCGCCGCCAGCCCGTGATGGTGGACCAGCGCAACCAGGCCCCGTTCATCCTCGCGCGAGCCCAGTCGATGAAGGAGATGGGCTACATCAAGAAAGTGCCCGGTGCCGGCATCTTCGACTGGAAGCCGCTGGAGGACGTCATCGCGGCCAACAAGACGATGTTCGACACGCTGAAACTGAAGTCCGCATGAGGCACCGCGCATGAGCACCAAGGCTGTCACCCCCGCGGCCCCGCCCCGCGCCGACAGGCCGGCGCGGGCCGGCTGGCTCACACCGACCTGGCAGCGCAGGCTTCATTCGGCCGCCTGGTCGTTCGCGTCCATCGGCATCATCATCGGCCTGTGGGAATGGGCTGCATGGATGGGCTGGGCCGATCCGCTGCCGGCGCCGCACGTGTTTCTCGGCGCATGGCACCAGCAACTGCATTTTTTCGATCGCGCCAATACCATCGGCTCCAGCGGCGAAGGCGGAAGCTGGCTCGGCGTCATGAGCGTGGTGCTGTGGACGTCCATGCGCGTGCTGCTGGGCCTGACTCTGGGCTTCGTGCTGAGCCTGGCCACGGGCATCGCCATCCGCTACTGGTCGCTGTTCGGCAAGCTCGCGCTACCGGCCGTGACGATGTTCGCGCCCATTTCGCCCGTCGCATGGCTGCCTGTGGCGGTATTCCTGTTTGGCATCGGCGACAGGCCGGCGATCTTCATGGTGTTCGTGGCCATCTTCTTCGTGATGGTGATCGCCACGCTGGCCCAGATCGACGAGGTGCCTGCCCCCTACATCCACATCGCCCGCATCCTGGGCGCGAGCAAGCGGCAGATCTACACCAGCGTGATCCTTCCGGCCATCCTGCCGGGCCTGTTTGTGACGCTGCGCATCAACCTGTTCGCGGCATGGATGGTGGTGCTCATTGCCGAGGCCGCGGGTGTCGGCAGCGGGCTGGGGCAGATCGTCATGATGGCGCGCAACACCTTCAATGCGAGTCTGGTCTTCTTCACGATGACCCTGATCGGCCTGTCGGGTTTCCTGTTCGATCAGGCCCTGGGCTGGATACAGCGGCGGATGCTGTGGTGGCTGGACGCGCGAAAGGTGGGAGGAAGAAACGCATGAACACGCAATACGCACCGGCCATCGAATGCCGCGGCATCGGCAAGACCTGGAACGAAGCCGAGGCGCCTTTCGTGGCGCTGCAGTACGTCAGCTTCGAAGTGAAGTCAGGCGAGTTCGTGGTGCTGCTGGGCCCTTCGGGCTGCGGCAAGAGCACGCTGCTTTACATGCTCGCGGGCCTGGAACGGGCCACGCGCGGCGCCCTGCTCAGCGATGGCGTCCCCATCACCGGCCCCAGCCCCGAGCGCGGTATGATCTTCCAGGAGGCAGCGCTGTTCCCCTGGCTCGACATCCGCGACAACGTGGCCTACGGGCTCGCGCTGCAGGGCGTTCCCAGAGCGCAGCGGGAACGCCGGGCGATGGAGCTGCTGGCCCGCGTCGGCCTGAACGGCTTTGAACTCAAGCGGCCCTCGCAGCTGTCGGGCGGGATGCGCCAGCGTGCCGCGATGGCGCGCGCCCTGGCGCTACAGCCCAAGGTTCTGATGATGGACGAACCCTTTGCTGCGCTGGACATCCAGACCCGCGCGAAGATGCAGGCCTATCTGCTGCAGCTGTGGCGCGAAAGCGGCGCTTCGGTGCTGCTGGTGACGCACTCGATCGAGGAGGCCATCGGACTGGCCGACCGCATCGTGGTCTTCACTGCCCGCCCCGGGCGGATCAAGGAGATCGTGCCCGTCGATCTGCCCCGGCCGCGCAACCCGCGCGACGAGGCTTTCCATGCGCTGCACGACCGGCTGGCCGAGTTGCTGGCCGACGAGGTGGACCGCGCCTTCGCCGAGCAAGAGGCACTGGCCCGATGAGCGCCGCGGACCACACGCACAGCGGGCCCGCCGGCTCGCTGCTGATCAGGGGTGCGCGCGTTCTGAGCCTGGACAAGCGCGACCGTGAATGGCCCTGCGCGGACATCCTGGTGAGCGGAGGCAGGATCCAGGCGATCGGCCCGAACCTGCAGGCGCCCGCCGAGGCCCAGTGCCTGGACGCGCACGGCATGCTCGCCATGCCTGGGCTGATCAACGCGCACTTCCATTCGCCCGGCAACTTCATGCGCGGGCAGCTCGACGGGTTGCCGCTGGAGCTGTTCATGCTCTACGAAGTGCCGCCGCTGGCCCAAAGCGGCGACAGCCAGCGCATGGCCTATCTGCGCACGATGATGGGCGCGCTTGAAATGCTCGAGCGCGGCATCACCGCGGTGCACGATGACGCCTACCATGTGCCGCTGGCGACGCCGCAGGGCATCGATGCCGTCATGCAGGCCTACGCGGATGCCGGCATCCGCGCCACTGTCGCGATCGATCAGCCCAATGTGGTCGAGTACGACAAGTTCCCCTATCTGCGCGAGCTGCTGCCGGCCGACGTACGCGCCGAAATGGAGGCCGCGCCGCTGCAGGGCATGGACGAGCTTTTGACGCTGTACAGCCACCTCATCGACCGATGGCACGGCTGCGCCCGTGGCCGGCTGTCGGCGGCGGTGTCCTGCTCGGCACCGCAGCGCGTCACGCGGCCCTACCTGCAGGCGCTGAGCGAGCTCAGCCGCAGCCACGACCTCCCCTACAACCTGCACGTGCTCGAAACCAAGCTGCAGCGGGCCACGGGGCTGGAGCGCTTCGGCCAGTCGCTGTTGCGCTACATCCATGAGGCCGGCGTGCTCGACGAGCGCTGCGAAATCATCCACGCCGTGTGGATCGATGACGACGACCTGCGCCTGCTGGCCGACAGCGGCGCCGTGGTCGCACACAACCCCGTGTGCAACCTGCGCCTGGGCAGCGGTGTCATGCCCTGGCGCGCGCTGCACGACGCAGGCGTTCCCATCGCCATTGGCACTGACGAACTGTGCACCGACGACACGGCCAACCTGTGGGTCGCGGGCAAGATGGCGGGGCTGATCCACAACCTCAGCCACGCCGACCCAGCGCACTGGCCGCGCCATGCCGAGGTCCTGCGCGCGCTGACGGCCGGTGGCGCACGCGCGCTCCGGCGCGAAGGCGAACTGGGCCAGCTCGCGCCCGGGGCACTGGCCGACATCGTGCTGCTCGATCTGGACCGATGGTCGTTCACGCCCTGCAACGACCTGCGGCGCCAGTTGGTCTACAGCGAGGATGGCAGCTCGGTCAGGCATGTGGTGGTCAATGGCGAGCTGGTGGTGCGCGATGGCGCCCATGTCTCGATCGACGTGGCTGCGATCCGCGAGGAGATTCGCACGCTCACGCCAGTCATGCACAGCCAGTGGGCCAGCAGCCATGCGGCTGCATCGCGGCTGTGGCCCTATTACCAGCGGATGCTGGCGCAGGCGCATGCATTGCCCAGCGGACTGACCCGTCGCGTGATCGCAGCTGACTGAGCGTCAGCAACGCGGGGGCTGTGCGGCCAGATTGCCAACGTTTTTGTCACGAATCAGTGGCCGATCCTGCGGTTAATCTTTTGGCAAGTATCAAATACAGTGGAGCTTCAGCGGGCCCGGCGGCCCGCGCCCACCCTTTGCCTTTTCTTCGCACATCACCATGACCGCACGCACCACGACCCAGCGCCTCCAGGTGGCCACCGAGCTGTACCGCTTCATCGAAGACAAGGTGCTGCCTTCGGTCGGCCTGCAGAGCGAAAGCTTCTGGAAGGGCTTCGACGCCATCGTCCATGAGCTGGCGCCCAAGAACGCCGCCCTGCTGGCCGAGCGCGACCGCATCCAGCTGGAGATGGACGCCTGGCACAAGGCCAACCCCGGCCCCATCGCCGACATGCCGGCCTATCGCGCCTTCCTTGAAAAGATCGGCTACCTGCTGCCGCAGCCCCAGGGCGTGAAGGCGACGACGGCCAACGTGGACGCCGAACTCGCGCTGCAGGCCGGCCCGCAGTTGGTGGTGCCCATCCTCAATGCCCGCTACGCCCTGAACGCGGCCAATGCGCGCTGGGGCTCGCTGTACGACGCACTCTACGGCACCGACGCGATCTCCGAAGAAGGCGGCGCCGACAAGGGCAAGGGCTACAACCCCGTGCGCGGCGCCAAGGTGATTGCCTTCGCCCGCGAGGTGCTGGACCAGGCCGCGCCGCTGGAAAACGGCTCGCACAAGGAAGCGACCGGCTACAGCGTCAAGGACGGCCAACTGGTCATCGCGCTGCACAGCAGCAGCACGCGCCTGAAGGACGCTTCGGCCTTCGTGGGCTACCAGGGCGACGCGGCGGCCCCCTCCTCGGTGCTGCTCAAGCACAACGGCATCCACCTCGACATCCAGATCGACCGCAGCACGCCCATCGGCAAGACCGATGCGGCCGGCGTGAGCGACGTGGTGCTCGAAGCCGCGCTGTCCACCATCCTGGACCTGGAAGACTCGGTGGCCGTGGTGGACGCCGAAGACAAGGTGCTCGCGTACAGCAACTGGCTGGGCATTCAGCTGGGCACGCTGACCGAGGAAGTGGCCAAGGGCGGCAAGAGCTTCACGCGCCGCCTCAATGCCGACCGCGTCTACACCGCGCCCAATGGCAGCGGCGAAGTGAAGCTGCACGGCCGCTCGCTGATGTTCGTGCGCAATGTGGGCCACCTGATGACCAACCCCGCCATCCTGTGGGGCGAAGGCAAGGAGATCCCCGAAGGCATCATGGACGCGGTGATCACCACCGCCATCGCGATGGCCGACCTGCAGGGCAAGGGCGCCAACGGTCTGCGCAACTCGCGCACCGGCAGCATCTACATCGTCAAGCCCAAGATGCACGGCCCGGCCGAGGTGGCCTTCGCCAACGAGCTGTTCGGCCGCGTCGAACAGCTGCTGGGCCTGGCGGCCAACACCGTCAAGCTGGGCATCATGGACGAGGAGCGCCGCACCAGCGTGAACCTGCAGGCCTGCATTGCCGCCGCGCCGGCGCGCGTGGCCTTCATCAACACCGGCTTCCTGGACCGCACCGGCGACGAGATGCACACCGCCATGCAGGGCGGCCCCATGCTGCGCAAGGGCGACATCAAGGGCACGAAGTGGATCGCCGCCTATGAGCGCAACAACGTGCTCACGGGCCTCAATTGCGGCCTGCGCGGCAAGGCGCAGATCGGCAAGGGCATGTGGGCCATGCCCGACCTGATGGCCGACATGCTCAAGCAGAAGATCGGCCATCCCAAGGCCGGTGCCAACACGGCCTGGGTGCCCTCGCCCACGGCCGCCACCCTGCACGCGCTGCACTACCACCAGGTCAACGTGGCCGACGTGCAGAAGGAGCTGGAAAAGGCGGATGCCGAAAGCCAGCGCGACGCCATCCTGAACGACCTGCTGCAGGTGCCGATCACGGCCACGCCGAACTGGAGCGACGCCGAGAAGCAGCAGGAGCTGGACAACAACGTGCAGGGCATCCTGGGCTACGTGGTGCGCTGGATCGACCAGGGCGTGGGCTGCTCGAAGGTGCCCGACATCCACGACGTGGGCCTGATGGAAGACCGCGCGACGCTGCGCATCAGCAGCCAGCACATCGCCAACTGGCTGCTGCATGGCGTCGTCACCAAGGAACAGGTCAACGCCACCTTCGAGCGCATGGCCGCCGTGGTGGACGCGCAGAACGAAGGCGACGCGCTATACCGCAAGATGGCCGGCAACTTCGCCACCAGCGCCGCCTACCAGGCCGCACAGGACCTGGTGTTCAAGGGCGTGGAACAGCCCAGCGGCTACACCGAGCCGCTGCTGCACGCCTGGCGGCTGAAGGTGAAGGCAGCGGGCTGATTGGCCTTCCTGCGGCGGCCCCCGCCATCACGACAACGGCGCCGCGAGGCGCCGTTGTTGCTTGCGTGCCCAGCCTCAGCTGGCCGGGCAGGCCGCGCGGATGATGCGTTCGGTGGGGTTGGGTTCGACGTCCTTGAACAGCATGGGCGGGCGCGGCTCGTCGTAGCCAGCTTCCTGCACCGGGCCTACCCACAGCGGCTGCAGGTACATGCGCAGGTTCAGGTATTCGCCGCGCCGCTCCTCGCAACGGATGCGCACCTGGGCGGTGTAGGAGCGATAGGGCACGCCCTCCCAGTTGCGGCGCGTGCGCGAGCGGTTGACGCGGATGTCCAAAGTGCGCGCCTGGGCGCTTCGCTCCACGGCGATGGGGTTGACCTGCACGGTGTCGACCTCGGGCCGCGCAGGGTCGCCGCTGAGGGTGAGCCACTCGCCCTGGGCCCATGCAGGCGAGCCGGCCAGCATCCACGCGCACAACAAATACACCCGTTTCATCTCGTTGCCACTCCAGCGAACCGGCAATTCTAGAAAACGGGGCCTGTGTCTTTTGATGTACAGCAGGTCTTGCGCGCAGCGCATTGGCTCGCAGACGCACAATCGGCGCCATGTCTGCCCCCACCGCCACACCGACTGTCGATCCGCAGCGTTGCCCTCTGTGCGGCAGCGACAACCAATGCGGCGTGCAGGCGGCGCGCGATGCGCAGGCCGCCACAGGCGATGGCGGCGTGCTGTGCTGGTGCATGACGGTGTCGGTGCCCGAAGCGCTGCGCGAGCGCCTGCCCACCCAGGCGCGCGGGCGAAGCTGCATCTGCCCGGGCTGCGTGGCCGCGGCCCATCGCGAAGCGGCTTCGGCTCCGCAACCCTGATTCGCGGCGCTCAGGCCGCGGCAGCGACGGCCTCGCCGGAAGGCCCCTGCTGCTGCGGCGCCGCCGCCTCCACATCCGGCGCCGCTGCGGTCCCCCCGCGCTGCGCAGCCACCAGTTGGTGGATGAACTGCAGCTTGCCCACGGCTGCGTGCGGAAGCACAAAGGGGTAGTAGTCGGGCTGGCCCATGCTGCGCGACAGCTCGTTGAGCACGCTGGTCAGCCGCACCCAGCCGTTGAGGAAGTCCAGGAAGGCCGGCGCGCCTTCATGCTCGGGCTGCCACAGGTCCTTGAGCTCGAACAGGTCGCGGCTGAGTTCCACGTTCGCGGCATTCACGCCGAAGCTCAGCGCCGTGTCCACCGTGTCGGCCATGTGCAGGTAATGGGCCCAGGTCTCGGCCCAGTCTTCCCAGGGATGGGTGCTGGCATAGCTGGTCACGAAGCGCAGGGCCCAGTCGGGCGGCGGGCCGTTGTCGTAGTGCGTCTGCAGGGCCACGCCGTAGTCCTGCGTCTCGTCGCCGAAGAGCGCGCGAAAGCCTTCCTGCCAGGGCGTGCCGGGGATGAGCAGGTCCCAGTAGTAGTGGCCGATCTCGTGCCGGAAGTGGCCCAGCAGGGTGCGGTAGGGCTCGCGCATTTCGGCGCGGATGCGCTCGCGCACCGCGTCCTCGGCCTCTTCGGCATTGAGCGTGATCACGCCGCTCTGGTGCCCCGTCATCACGTGCGACTGGCCCGGCATGCTCGAGAGAAAGTCGAAGCTCATGCCATGCACGGGGTCGGTGAAGCGGGTGTGCACGGGCAGGCCCAGCGCCAGCAGTTGCGACAGCAGCCGGCGCTTGGCGCTTTCGAGCTTGCGCCAGAGTTCGTCGTTGCCCGGCACCGAGAGATCGGGGATGGTGCGCGTGGTGCTGCAGGCCAGGCACAGGCCTTCGCCCAGATCGTCCGCATGGTCGCCCGTGCCGCCCTGCCCCTGCGGCAGGGGCACCATCCAGTTGCAGCCGGCGGCGCTTTCGAAGTTGGCGCAGCGGCGCCAGGCCGGGCCCTGCGGGTCGTCGTGCACGGCCCAGGTGTCGGGCTCGGCACCCGGGGTCAGCGGCACCACGCCCAGGCGCTCGATCACGTAGCCCAGCGCCGTGCCGCAGGCCAGGCAGCGGCTGTTGCGCAGGTAGACCGGGCGGCCGCACTGGCATTCGTAGGCCCGGCTCACGCTGGGCGCCGATTGCGGATCGGCCAGCGGCGCGGGCGCCGGGGCGGCAGCCGGCGCATCGGCCGCAGGGGGTTCCAGGGTTGATGCCGAAGGCGAGGCGTTCATGCGCGGGGTGTCTTTGTGCGAAGGTTCCTGGGCCGGCTGCCGCCGCTGGGCGGTGTGGCGGGCCATTGTGTGCATGGCCCCGGGGCAGCCGCCGCGCCACAAGCCCGATATGCTCGTAGGACAGCCGCCGATGATGAACAGCAACAGCACGCCCGCCCCGTTTCCGTCCCCGCCCCTGTCGATGCGCGAAAAGCACGGCCCCCGCTACCGCTGGCTGCTGCTGGTGTCGGTCATGGTGGGGGTGATGGCGTCGATCATGTCCTCCACCATCGTCAACGTGGCGATCCCGGACATGAGCCACCACTTCCAGCTCGGGCAGGAGCGCGCGCAGTGGGTCAGCTCGGGCTTCATGGTGGCGATGACGGTGTCGATGCTCACCACGCCCTGGCTGCTGGCCCGCTTCGGCTACCGCAGCACCTACATGGGCACGATGCTCGCGCTGCTGGCCGGCGGCCTGATGGGCGGCCTGGCGCAGCACTACCCGCTGGTGCTGGCCGCGCGCGTGATCGAAGGCCTGGCCGCGGGCGTGGTGCAGCCCATTCCGGCCATCATCATCCTGCGCGCCTTCCAGCCCCACGAGCAGGGCCGTGCCAGCGGCATCTTCGGCATGGGCGTGGTGCTGGCGCCGGCCATCGGCCCCAGCGTGGGCGGCCTGCTGGTGGACTGGTTCGGCTGGCGCTCGATCTTCTTCATGGTCGTGCCCTTCTGCCTGGCCTCGCTGTGGCTGGCCTGGAAGTTCGTTCCCACCACGGCGCCGGGCGGCGTGGCCGCCGGCCGCGGCAGCCAGCTGGACTGGCGCGGCATGCTGATCGCCACGGCGGGCACCCTGTGCCTGCTCAACGGCCTGGTGGAGCTGCGCGGCAGCACGCCCTGGCACGGCGCGCTGCTGATGGCGCTGGCCGCAGGCGCGCTGGCCCTGTTCGTGGCCTGGCAGCGCCGGCTGGCCGCGCGCGGCGGGCAGCCGCTGATGGCCATGGCGCTGTTCCGCTTTCGCGCCTTCGCGATGGGCTGCGTGGTGGCCTTCATCTATGGCACCGCGCTGTTCGGCTCCACCTACCTGCTGCCGGTGTACATGCAGGTGGCGCTGCACCTGTCGGCCTCGCACGTGGGCACCATCATGCTGCCGGCAGGCATCGTGCTGGCCTTCACCATCGCGGGCGTGGGCCGGCTGGCCGACCGGCAGCCCACGCGCCGGCTGGTGAGCATCGGCCTGGCGCTGCTGGCGGCCTCGTTCGCGCTGATGCTGCTGCTGGGGCTGGACGCCTCGCTGTGGTGGCTGGCGGGCTTCGTGATGATCGGCCGGCTGGGCCTGGGCTTCATCCTTCCCTCGCTGAACCTGGGCGCCATGCGGCCGCTGGACAGGCCGCTGATCCCCCAGGGCGCCAGCGCCATCAGCTTCCTGCGCCAGCTCGGCGGTGCGGCGGGCGTGAGCCTGTGCGCCGTGGTGCTCGAATGGCGGCTGGCCGCGCATGGCGATTCGCTGAGCACGATGGCCAGCAGCCCGGCCCGGCTGGCGGCCTTCAACGAGGTCTTCCTCGTGCTGGCCGGCCTGTGCCTGCTGGCCCTGTGCGCCGCCTGGCAGCTGCGCGACAAGGCGGCCCCCGCCGCGGCAAGCCCTGCCGTGCGCTGACCCCTCAAGGCGGCGCCCGCCTTGCGGGGAAACACTGAGTGTGAATTAGTTCATATAAGTTTCCAATTGTTTCTCAATCGGCCCAGCAGGCCTCAATAGAACGAGAGACAGCATGGAACGAAGGAGTTTCCTGGCGGCGGGCGCCGTCGCCGGCGGCGCCGCCCTGGGCGGCAGCCGTGCGTGGGCGCAGGCCGGTGGCGCGCCCGACACCGACATCGTGCTCGGCCAGACCGGCATCCTCAATGGCCCGCTGGGCGCCCCGATCCGCGTGGTGCTGGCCGGCGCGCAACTGGCCTTTGACGCCGTCAATGCCCAGGGCGGCGTGGCCGGCCGGCGCGTGCGCATGGTCTCGCTGGACGACGACCTGTCGCCCGAAAAGGCCGTGGCCAACTACAACACGCTGCTGAGCCAGCACCACGCCTTCGCCTTCTTCTGCTGCGTGGGCTCCGGCACGACGGCAGCCGCGGCTTCGCTGCTGGCGCAAAGCGGCGCGCCCATGGTGGCGGGCTATGCGGTGTCGGACTCGGCCCGCGCCAAGGCGGGCGGCGCCGCCTACTTCGTGCGTGCCACCTTCGCGCGCGAGGCGCAGGCGCTGGTGCAGCACCTGAACACCATCGGCGTGACGCGCATCGCCATCGCGGCGCTGGACAACCCCGGCGGCGCCGAAGTGATCCAGCTCGGCGAGGCGGCACTGGCCGCGCAGCAGCTCAAGCCGGCGGCAGCCGTGTCGGTGAAGGGCGACGCCTCCAACGCCGCCGCCGCGGGCAAGGCGCTGGCCGAGAGCAAGGCGCAGGCCGTGATCATGTACCTGGGCGGCACGGTGGGCGGCGAAGTGATGAAGGGCGCGGCCGCCGCGGGCGGGCAGAGCCAGATGTTCTACGGCATGTCCATCGTGCCGGGCGACCTGACGGCCAAGCTGGTGGGCAAGCAGACCAGCGGGCTGGCCATCTCGCAGGTGGTGCCCTATCCCTGGAGCGAAGCCGATGCGCAGACCCGCGAGTACCGCCAGCTCGCCGAGCGCTCGCAGGTGCCCGTGGGCTACCTGAGCTTCGAAGGCTATGTGAACGCGCTGGTGATGGTCGAGGCCCTGCGCCGCGTGGGCCGTGAACTCACGCGACCCAGGCTGCATGCCGTGCTCAAGACCCTGAAGCTGCGCGTGGCGGGCATGGAGGTGGACTTCACGGGCAACGCCAACACCGGCTCGCGCTTCATCGAGCTGGTGCGCGTGACGCCGGAGGGGCGCTTCCTGCGCTGAAGGCCCCAGGCCGCGCGCGCCCGTGGGGCTCGCGGCGGCGCACATGCGTGTCTAATCGGCCCCATGTGCCAATTGCTAGGGATGAACTGCAACACCCCGACTGACGTGCAGTTCAGCTTCACCGGTTTTGCCCAGCGCGGCGGCCGCACCGACCACCACGCCGACGGCTGGGGCATCGCCTTCTTCGAGGACCGCGGACTGCGCCACTTCGTGGACCACGCGCCGGCCTGCGATTCGCCGGTGGCGCAGCTGATCCGCAGCTACCCGATCAAGAGCCGCAACGTCATCGCCCACATCCGCAAGGCCACGCAAGGCCAGGTCAACCTGCAGAACTGCCACCCCTTCGTGCGCGAGCTGTGGGGCCGCTACTGGGTGTTCGCGCACAACGGCGACCTCAAGGACTTCCATCCGCGGCTGCACGGCCATTTCCGGCCGGTGGGCAACACCGACAGCGAACGCGCCTTCTGCTGGCTGATGCAGGAGCTGGTCAAGTCGCATGCCGACGTGCCCAGCGTCGACGAGCTGACGCTCACGCTGCGCGAGCTGGCCCCCCGCATCGCGCGCCACGGCACCTTCAACTTCATGCTCAGCAATGGCCAGGCCCTGTGGGCGCATGCCTCCACGCACCTGTGGTCGGTCGAGCGCCAGCACCCCTTCGCCGAAGCCCGGCTGGCCGACGAAGACCTCTCCATCGACTTTGCGCAGCACACCACCCCGCAGGACCGCGTGGCGGTGGTCGTCACCTCGCCGCTGACCACCAACGAGACCTGGACGCCCTTCGCCCCCGGCGAATTGCGCGTGTTCCGCGACGGCCGGCAGATCCTGGCGGCGACCTAGGCGCGCCTCCCGGGGCGATGCCAAATTGTGGCCAGGGCGCCGCAATCGGCTGACCTTTGCAACAAAAGCATGAGCCGCAGCGCCCCGCAGTGGAACAATAACGGTTCTCATTCTCTCTGCCGGCCCTGCGCATGCCTTTTTCCGCCCCCCTCCGCCCCCTGAGCCTCGCCCTGCTGCTGGCCCTGCCGACCCTGGCCGCCCAGGCCCAGACCACCACCGCCACCGCCGAGGCCGGCACGCTGAACACGGTCACCGTCGAAGCCAGCGCCGACGCCAGTGCCGAAGGCCTGGCCAAGCCCTTTGCCGGCGGCCAGGTGGCGCGCGGCGGGCGCGTGGGCATCCTGGGCACGCAGGACGTGATGGAAACGCCCTTCTCCAGCACCAGCTACACCAACGAACTGATCCAGGACCAGCAGGCCCGCAGCGTGGCTGACGTGCTGCTCAACGATCCCTCGGTGCGGCAGGCGCGCGGCTTCGGCAATTTCCAGGAGCTGTATGTGGTGCGCGGCTTCCCCGTGTACTCGGACGACGTGGCCTACAACGGCCTGTACGGCATGCTGCCGCGCCAGTACATCGCTTCTGAATTCTTCGAGCGCGTCGAAGTCTTCCGTGGCGCCAACAGCTTCCTCAACGGCGCCGCGCCCTTTGGCAGCGGCATCGGCGGCGCGATCAACCTGTTGCCCAAGCGCGCGCCCAACGAGCCGCTCACGCGCATTGGCGCCGGCATTCAAAGCGGCGGCCAGGCCTATGTGAATGCCGACCTGGCGCGCCGCTTCGGGCCCGACCAGAGCACGGGCATCCGCATCAATGCCGTGCGCCGCGACGGCGGCACGGGTGTGGGCGACGAGGCGCAGGCACTCAGCGCGCTGGGCGTGGGCTTCGACTGGCGCAGCCGCAGCGTGCGGCTGTCGGCCGACATGGGCTACCAGGACTACGAGCTGCGCGAAGGCCGCCCCAGCGTGACGCCGTCGGCCACGCTGCCCATTCCACGCGCGCCGGGCTCCAGGACCCACTACGCCCAGCCCTGGACCTATTCGCAGGAGACCGACAAGTTCGCCACCGTGCGCGGCGAGGTCGACATCACCGACAACATCATGGCCTGGGCCGCGGGCGGCATCCGCCGCAGCACCGAAGACAACGTGCTGTCCAACCCCACGCTCAACAACGCCTTCGGCGGCACCAGCAATACCCGCTTTTCCAACACGCGCGAAGACAAGGTGAGCACGGGCGAGATCGGCGTGCGCGCGCGCTTTGCCACCGGCCCGGTGAGCCACAGCATGGTGGCCTCGGCCGCCACCTTCAGCAATGACCGCGACAACGCCTACGCCATCTCTGCCGGCAGCGTGCGCAACAACATCTACCAGCCCTACGACTCCTTCTACCCCGTGGCCAACGGCGCCTTCGTGGGCAACCAGCTCAGCGACCCGCGGCTGACCGACAGGATCAAGACCTCCAGCGTGGCCATTGCCGACACCCTGGGCTTCTTCGACGAGCGGCTGCTGGTGACGCTGGGCGCGCGGCGCCAGACCATCGACCAGAAAAACTACGCCTACAACACGGGTGCGCTCAACAGCAGCTACGACAAGAGCCGCACCACGCCCGTGGCCGGCGTGGTGTTCCGCGCCACGCCGCAGCTGTCGGTGTACGCGAGCTACATCGAGGCGCTGGTCAAGGGCAACGTGGCGCCCACCACGGCCAACAACCTGCCCGTGACCAACGGCGGCGAAATCTTCGCGCCCTACCGCTCCAGGCAGAAGGAAGTGGGCCTGAAGTGGGACGGCGGCAGCTTCGGCGCCAGCGCGGCCTTCTTCACCACCGCGCAGCCGCAGTTCTATGTGCTCAACCAGACCTACGGCGAGAACGGCGAACAGCGCAACCGCGGGCTGGAACTGTCGGTTTATGGCGAACCGCTCAAGGGCCTGCGCCTGCTGGGTGGCCTGACGCTGCTGGACGCGCAGCAGCGCCGCACCCAGGGCGGCCTCACCGATGGCCGCGACGTCATCGGCGTGCCCAGCCAACAGCTGAACATCGGCGCCGACTGGGACGTGCCCGGCGTGCGCGGCCTGGCCCTCAACGCGCGCCTGCTGCACACGGCCAAGCAGTACGCCAACGCCGCCAACACGCTGGAAGTGCCGGCCTGGACGCGCTTCGACCTGGGCGCGCGCTACCTGATGGACATCGGCAACGGCCGCGTGCTGACCCTGCGCGCCCGCATCGACAACCTGTTCGACAAGAACTACTGGGCCTCCGTGGGCGGCACGCAGGGCTCCAACTACCTGATGATGGGCAGCCCGCGCACCTTCTCGCTCAGTGGCAGCGTCGACTTCTGAAGCACGACGCGCCAGAACGAACAAGGCCGGGTCATGCCCGGCCTTGTTGTTTTGGTGTGCGTGGCTTCAGCGCGGCTTTGCCAGCTGCCGCTCCACCGCATCGATGAACATCTTCGGCACATCAAAGCCGGTCTGCTCGGTGATCTCCTGGAAGCAGGTGGGGCTGGTGACGTTGATCTCGGTCACCGCATCGCCGATCACGTCCAGGCCGATCAGCAGCAGCCCGCGCGGCGCGAGCTGCTTGCCGATGGCTTCGGCGATCTCGCGGTTGCGCGGCGTCAGCGGCTGCGCCACGCCCTTGCCGCCCGCGGCCAGGTTGCCGCGCACTTCGGTGCCCTGCGGGATGCGCGCCAGCACGAAGGGCGCAGGTTCGCCGTCGATGATGAGGATGCGCTTGTCGCCTTCCACCACCTGGGGCACGAAGCGCTGCACCATGATCGTCTGCGCGCCGTCCTTGTTGAGCGTCTCGATGATCGAGCCCAGGTTCAGCGCATCGGCCTTGACGCGGAAGATGCCCATGCCGCCCATGCCATCGAGCGGCTTGAGGATGACGTCCTGGTGCTCGGCATGGAAGGCGCGCACCTCGGCCGCGCTGCGCGTGACCAGCGTGGGCGTGACGAAAGCTGGAAACTCCATGATCGCGAGCTTCTCGGGGTGGTCGCGCAGCGCGCGCGGGCTGTTGATCACGCGCGCGCCTTCGCGCTCGGCCTGCTCCAGCAGGTGGGTGGCGTAGATGTACTCGGCGTCGAAGGGCGGGTCCTTGCGCATCAGCACGGCATCGAAGTCCTTCAGCGCCACGCGCTCGACGGCGTCTTCGGTGAACCAGTTTTTCTTGTCGCCCGTGAGCGTGATGCGCCGCACGCTGGCCGTGACCAGGCCGCCCGAGGTCCAGCTCAGATCCTGCGGCAGGCAGGCCGCCACGCGATGGCCGCGGCGCTGCGCCTCGCGCATCATCGAGAAGGTGGTGTCCTTGTAGATCTTGAAGTGCTCGAGCGGATCGGCGACGAAGAGGATGTTCATGGTGTGTTCTTTTGCGCGGCCGCCGAGCGGGCCGCTTCTTTTTCAACTGCCTTGATCTTGCACGCAGGCGCAATGGCTTTGCCGGCCTGGGTGCTCTTGCGGCGGCCCAGCTGCTGCACCGCCAGTGCCACGGCGCCGGCCACCACGCCCCAAAAGGCCGAGCCGATGCCCGCGATCGTCACGCCCGAGAGCGTGACCAAAAAGGTGATGAGCGCAGCCTCGCGGTGCGGCTCTTCCCGCACGGCTGCGGCCAGGCCGCCGCCGATGGTGCCCAGCAGCGCCAGGCCCGCGATGGCCGCCACCAGCTCCTTGGGGAAGGCTGTGAGCAGGCCCGTCACGGCCGCGCCGAACAGGCCGATCAGCACATAGATGGCGCCGCAGCTCACGGCCGCCGTGTAGCGGCGCGCCGGGTCTTCATGCGCCTCGCGGCCCATGCAGATGGCGGCCGTGATCGCGCTGAGGTTCAGCGCATAGCCGCCGAAGGGCGCGAGCACCAGCGTGGCCAGGCCCGTGAGCGAGATCAGCTTGCTGATGGGCATGTCGTAGCCCGCAGCGCGGATGGCGGCCACGCCCGGCAGGTTCTGCGAAGCCATGGTCACGACGAACAGCGGCAGCGCCACGCTCACGGCCGCCTGCCAGCTGAAGCTGGGCATCGTGAACACCGGCGTGGCCAGGCGCAAGTGCACGGCCGACCAGCCCAGCTCGCCGCGCAGCGCGCAGAACACGATGGCCACCAGCAAGGTCAACGGCACCGCATAGCGCGGCACGGCGCGCCGTCCCACGAGGTAGGTGCCCAGCATCAGCAGCACCAGCGGCAGCGCCGTTTGCGCGGCCTGAAAAGCGGCCAGTCCGAAGCGTGCCAACACTCCGGCCAGCAACGCCGAGGCGATGGCCATCGGGATGCGGTTCATCACGCGCTCGAACCAGCCGGTGACGCCGGCCAGCGTGATCAGCGCCGCGCACAAGATGAAGGCGCCCACGGCCTCGTTCATCGAAAAGCCCAGCCCCGCCGTGGCCAGCACCGCCGCGCCGGGCGTGCTCCAGGCCACCATCACGGGCTTCTTCAGCCACAGCGAAGGCAGGGCCGAGGTCAGTCCCATGCCGATGCCCAGCGCCCACATCCACGAGGCGATGACTTCGGGCGTGGCGCCGAAGGCCTGCGCAGCCTGGAACACGATCACCACCGAACTCGTGAAGCCCACGAGCACCGCCACAAAGCCCGCGGTGAAGGCCGAGAGGCTCAGGTCTCTGAAAAAGCGCATCGCGCGATTGTGCCGAGCTTGGCCAGCAGCCGCAGCGGCGCGGCAGGGGAGCTCAGATCTCGACCTTCGAGCCCAGCTCCACCACCGCGTTGGTCGGCAGACCCAGGAACGACGCCGCGCCGCTGGCGTTGTGGTGCATGTGCGCAAAGAGCTTTTCGCGCCAGGGCGCCATGCCGCTGCCCAGGGTGGGGATGACCACGTCGCGCGAGAGGAAGTAGCTGGTGGTCATGGGCTCCATCTGGCAGCCGCGCAGGCGCGCATGCTCCAGCGCGCGCGGCAGGTCGATGTCGTTCTTGAAGCCGTAGTGCACGATCACCTGCCAGCAGTGGTGGCCCAGCGGCTCCATCTCGATGCGCTTGTCCATCGGCACCCAGGGCACCTCGTGGTTGCGCACGGTGACGAACAGGTTCTGCTCGTGCAGCACCTTGTTGTGCTTGAGGTTGTGCAGCAGCGCGTTGGGCACCACGCCGGGCTCGGCCGTGAGGAAGACCGCCGTGCCGTCCACGCGCATGGGCGGGCTGATGAACACCGATTCGAGAAAGCTGCGCAGGTCGATGGCGTCGGCGCGCTGGGCCTGGCTCATCAGCTGCCGGCCCCGGTGCCAGGTGATCATCAGCGTGAACATGGCCAGCCCGATCATCACGGTGAACCAGCCACCCTGCGGCAGCTTGAGCATGTTGGAGGCGAAGAAGGCCAGGTCGATGAGGAAGAACAGCGAAGTGGAGGCCAGGCACAGCGCCAGGGGCAGCTTCCAGGCGAAGCGGATCACGAAGAAGGTCAGCACCGTGGTGATCAGCATGTCGGTGGTCACGGCGATGCCGTAGGCCGCGGCCAGGTTGCTGGAGTTGCGGAACATCACCACGGCCAGCACGATGGCCACGAACAGGCCCCAGTTGATGAAGGGGATGTAGATCTGGCCGGCGGTGCGCACGCTGGTGTATTCGATGCGCAGGCGCGGCAGGTAGCCCAGCTGGATGACCTGGCGCGTGACGCTGAAGGCGCCCGTGAGCATGGCCTGCGAGGCGATCACCGTGGCCGCCGTGGCCAGCAGCACCAGCGGCACCAGCGCCCATTGCGGCGCCATCAGGAAGAAGGGGTTCTTCACGGCCTCGGGGTTGCCCAGCAGCAGCGCGCCCTGGCCGAAGTAGTTGAGCACCAGGCAGGGCATGACCACCAGGAACCAGGCGATGCGGATGGGCTTCTTGCCGAAGTGGCCCATGTCGGCATACAGCGCCTCGGCGCCGGTCACGCACAGCACCATGGCACCCAGCACGATGAAGCTCACGCCCGGGAAGTCCCAGATGAAGCGCAGCATGTACAGCGGGCTGATGGCCTGGAGGATCTCCGGGTGGGTGGCGATCTGCGCCACGCCCAGCAGCGCCAGCACCAGGAACCAGCTCAGCGTGATCGGGCCGAAGAAGCGGCCGATGCCCGCCGTGCCGCGCTTTTGCACGGCGAACAGGCAGAACAGCACCACCAGGGTGATCGGGATCACGTAGTGCTTGAAGTGCGGCGAGACGATCTCCAGGCCCTCCACGGCCGAGAGCACCGAGATGGCCGGCGTGATGACGCCGTCGCCATAGAACAGCGCCGTGCCGAAGATGCCCACCACCAGCATGCCGTTGCGCAGGCGCGGCCGGTCGGCCACTGCGCGCGAAGCCAGCGCCAACATCGCCACCAGCCCGCCTTCGCCCTCGTTGTCGGCGCGCAGCACCAGCACCACGTACTTGATCGAGACGATGGTGGTCATCGTCCAGAAGATCATCGAGAGCATGCCGTACACGTTCTCGATGGTGAAGGGCACGTGGCCGTGGCCGAAGATTTCCTTGATGGCGTACAGCACGCTGGTGCCGATATCGCCATAGACGATGCCGATGGCGCCCAGGACGAGCGCAGGGAGAGGAGTTTTGGGGGCAGACACGAAGCCAGGGACCAGCGAAACGGCGCGCTGTCCTTTGATTGGGGTTCGCTATTGTGCGTGCCGGGCCCCCGCCCGCAAACCCGCGGGCCGGCCCGCGGCGCGCCGGTGTGGGCCGGCCACCACGCCGCAGCGGGCGCGGCCTTGGCCGGTTACTCGTAGACCTCGGCTTCGGGGTTGGTGGCTTCCAACTCGTAGGCCGCAGCCACCATGGCCAGGCGGCCGATCACGCCGTACATGTAGAAACGATTGGGCGCGCTGGCCGTGAGCCGGGCGCCGGGCTGCGGCAGGTGGGCGCTGTCGGGGAAGCCCAGCGGCACGAAGCTGGCGCCGGCGATGGCGAGGTTCTCGTCGCTGCCGCGGTCGGGGTGCACGCGGTAGAAGCCGCCCACCACGTAGCGGTCCATCATGTAGACCACCGGTTCGGCCACGCCGTCGTTCACGCGCTCGCTGGTGCGCACGCCTTCCTGCACGATCACGTCGATGTCGCCTTCGCTGTCGCCCTTGCCCTTGAGCGAGGCCACCAGCGACTCGAACTCCCGGGCATCGCGCACCGTCAGGATCGGCATGGTGCTGGCACCGTTGTCGGCCTTGACGATGACGAAGGGCTTCTCGTTGATGCCGTATTCCTTGTACTTGCGGCGCACCTTGG
This sequence comes from Xenophilus arseniciresistens, assembly GCF_028023875.1. Taxonomy (GTDB): domain Bacteria; phylum Pseudomonadota; class Gammaproteobacteria; order Burkholderiales; family Burkholderiaceae_C; genus Xenophilus; species Xenophilus arseniciresistens. The sequence goes on along the minus strand of NZ_JAQIPB010000011.1, from coordinate 33,237 downwards.
CCAGCACCGCATCCACCTGCGTGGCCAGGCCCTCGGTGCCGCTGCCGCGCGTGAGGTCCACCTCCTCGGCCTTGGCCCAGATGGGCTGGATCAGCCAGGGGTCGATGCCCAGCAGCTTGCCGAAGCGCTTGGAGATTTCCTCGTAGCTGTGGAAGTGGTTGCTCTTGCGCCGCACCGACCAGCCCGCGTGCAGCGGCGGCAGCAGGTACTGCTCGTGCAGGTCTTCCAGGATGCCGGGCGAGCCGGCCGCCAGGTCGGTGTTCAGCAGGATGGTGCAGGGGTCGAAGTTCTTCAACCCCAGGCGCCGCTTGCTGCGCACCACGGGCTCCAGCAGCAGCAACTCGCCGCTGGGCAGCTCGATCTTCTTGGCCGACTTGATCGCCGGGTCGATGGAACCCACTTTCACATTCAGCCCCGCCATGCGGAAGATGTGGGCCAATCGGGCCAGATTGCTGTAGTAAGAGGTAGTTTTGAGCTTGTTGTCCGCAACGATGAGCAGGTTGCGGGCTTCGGGGCAGATCTTCTCGATGGCCGCCTGGGCGGCCTGCACGGCCAGCGGCAGCATGGGCTGCGTCAGGTTGTGCCAGCCGCGCGGGAAGAAGTTGGTATCCACTGGCGCCAGCTTGAAGCCGGCGTTGCGCACGTCCACCGAGGTGTAGAAGGGCGGCGTGTGCTCCATCCATTCCAGGCGGAACCAGCGCTCGATGGCCGGCATGCCTTCGAGCACGCGCTGCTCGAGTTCGTTGAGGGGGCCGGTCAGGGCGGTGATGAGGTGGGGAACCATTCAGGCGACCTTGTTGGACTTGTGCTGGGCGGCATTGAAATCTTGAGTGCGATTCTAGGAAATGGGGATGACGGCTTGGCTTGCAAGCGACGCCGCCATCGCGCAAATGCACCCCCGCCTACCGAGTCAACGCATTCCCGGGGAGCCCGACGAACCGCCGTTGCCTAATGCCGCCAGAAAGAAGGCGTCAAAAGGGCGATCAGGCTCAGCATTTCCAGCCGCCCCAGCACCATCGCGATGGTGCAGACCCAGATCTGGAAGTCCGTCAGCACGCCGAAGTGCGCCGCCGGCCCCACTTCGCCCAGGCCGGGCCCCATGCAGTTGACGCTGGCGATGACGGCGCTGAAGGCCGTGACCGGGTCCAGGCCCGAAAGCACCATGGCCATGCCCAGCACCACGATGGTCCCGCCGTAGACCAGCATGAAGGCCAGCACGGCAAAGATGTCACGGTGCTCCACGATGCTCGGGCCCAGGGTGACGGGCTGCACCGCGCGCGGATGGGCCAGGCGCGTCATCTCGCGCCGGGCCTGCTTGAGCAGGATCAGCACGCGCACCATCTTGATGCCGCAGCCGGCCGAGCCCGCGCTGGTGGCCACACCCGAGAGCAGCAGCAAAAACAGCGGCGCGAAGGCCGGCCAGAGCAGGAAGTCCTGAGAGGCATAGCCGGTGGTGCTGGCGATGGAGATGGTGTTGAAGAAGCCGTGCCGAACGGCCTGAAGCGGCGCCTGGTTGTGCTGCAGCACCAGCACCAGCGACACGATGACGCTGCCGCCCAGCAGCGTCAGCATGGTGGCGCGCCATTCGATGTCGCGCCAGCAGATGCGCAGGCTGCGCTTGCGAATGGCCACGAAGTACAGCGCGAAGCTGCCGCTGCCCGCGAGCATGAACACCATCGCGATGGCCTCCAGCAGCGGCGAGTCGAAGTAGGCAAAGCTCGCATCGTGCGATGACAGGCCCCCCAGGCTCACCGTGGAGAACATGTGCATCAGCGCGTCCATGACGGTCATGCCGCCCAGCCAGTAGGCGAAGAAGCAGCTCACCGACAGCACCACGTAGATGCCCCACAGGCCCTTGGCGGTCTGCGTGATGCGCGGCGTGAGCCGGCTGTCCTTGATGGGGCCGGCCACCTCGGCGCGGAACATCTGGCTGCCGCCCATGCCGAACATGGGCAGCACGGCCACGGCCAGCACCAGGATGCCCATGCCGCCGATCCACTGCAGGAAGGTGCGCCACACGTTGATGGACATCGGCAGCGAATCCAGTCCCTGCAGCACCGTCGCGCCCGAGGTGGTCAGGCCCGAGACGGCCTCGAAGTAGGCATAGGAAAAATCCAGCTCGCGCCCCAGCGCGTGGAAGCTCATCATCAGCGGCACGCAGGCCACCAGCGGCAGCACCAGCCAGGTGGCCGACACCAGGATCACGCCATGGCGCGCGCGCAGCTCGCTGCGGTACGCATGCAGGCCGGCCCAGAGCCAGGCCCCGCCGCCGAAGCTCACGCCGGCCGCGCCCAGCCACAGGCCCAGCAGGCCGTCCTCATGCACCCACGACACCGCGGCGGGCAGCAGCAGGGCCAGCGAGAACATCGTGGTCAGCGCGCCCAGCAGGCGCAGCACGGGAAGCAGGTCGGACATGTTCCGGGCCGGGCGGCAGTCAGAAGAAGGTCGGCGCGACGCGGAACAGCTTCTCCACCTCGCGCACCAGCCGCTTGCGCGGCATGAAGATGACCACGTGGTCGCCGCTCTCGATCACCGTGCCTTCATGGGGCACGATCACCTCGGGTTCGGGCAGCTCGGCCTCGCCGGCATCGCGCTCGGCGTCCAGGTCCGGCAGGCCGCGCAGGATCAGGCCGAAATGCGCCTCCCTGGGCAGCTTGATGTCGGCCACGCGCCGGCCCACCACGCGCGAGGTGCGCGCGTCGCCGCGGGCCACGATCTCCATCGCCTCGGCCACGCCGCGGCGCAGGCTGTGCACCACCTGCACGTCGCCCCGGCGCACGAAGGCCAGCAGCTCGCCCAGCAGGGTCTGCGAAGGCGTCAGCGCAATGTCGATCTGCGTGCCGTGGATCAGGTCTGCATAGCTGCGCCGGTTGATCAGCGCCAGCACGCGCCGCGCGCCCAGGCGCTTGGCCATCAGCGCGCCCATGATGTTGTCTTCGTCGTCGTTGGTCAGCGCGAGGAAGAAGTCGGTCTCGCCCACGCTTTCGTCGCCCATCAGCTCTTCGTCGGTGGCGTCGCCCTGCAGCACCATCACGGCCGAGGGCAATTGCGCGGCCAGGGAGACGCAGCGCTCGGGGCTGCGTTCGATCAGCTTGATCTGCAGGCCCGGGAACTCCTCGTGCAGCTGCTGCGCCAGCCGAAAGCCCACGCGCCCGCCGCCCGCGATGGTGACGCGTTGCACCGTGCGCGGCGTGTTCGCGTCGCGCCGGTGCAGTGCCGCCAGCGCGGCGCGCAGGTTGCGCCGCGCGGCCAGCACGAAGACCTCGTCGCCGGGCTGGATCACGCTGCGGTGCGAGGCGGGCAGGAAGCGGTCGGGGCCATCGTCCTGGCGCCGGTACAGGGCCACGATGCGCGTGCCCTCGGCCGGCGCATGCACGCCCAACTCGTCCACGTGGCAGCCCACCAGCGGCGCGCCGGCCACCGCGCGCACCGAGATCAGGCTGGCCAGCCCGCCCGCGAACTCGTGCACCTGCAGCGCTTCGGGGTAGTCGATCAGCCGCACGATGTAGCGGGTCAGCGATTCCTCGGGACGGATCACGCGGTCCACCGCGAAGCCTTCGCGCGACAGCAGCGGCGAGTCGCCGGCGAAGGCCTCGGAGCGCACGCGCGCGATGCGCGTGGGGATGTTGAAGACCTGCTGCGCGATCTTGCAGGCCACCAAGTTGGTTTCGTCCTGCGCCGCGCAGGCGATGAGCATGTCGGTGTCGCGCGCGCCGGCTTCCTCGAGCAGCGCCGGCTCGATGCCGTTGCCCACCACGCCGCGCAGCTCGAAGCGGCTTTCGAGCTCACGCAGGCGCGGCCCATCCTGGTCGATGACCGTGATGTCGTTCTGCTCCGAGACCAGCGTGGCGGCCACGCTCTCGCCGATGCGGCCCGCGCCCAGGATGATGATCTTCACGCGCCCTCCCTGCCCTTGTGCGGCAACGCGCTGTCAGCTTCGAATTTCGCCCTGGCCGAGAACGACGTACTTGAGCGAAGTCAGCCCTTCAATGCCCACGGGCCCGCGCGCATGGAACTTGTCGGTGCTGATGCCGATCTCGGCGCCCAGCCCGTACTCGAAGCCGTCGGCAAAGCGCGTGCTCGCGTTGACCATCACGCTGGCCGAGTCCACCTCGCGCAGGAAGCGCTGGGCGTTCACATGGTCGCGCGTGAGGATGGCGTCGGTGTGGTGGCTGGAGTAGTGGTTGATGTGCGCGATGGCCTCGTCCAAACCCGCTACCACCTTGATGCTGATGACGGGCGCGAGGTACTCCTCGAACCAGTCCTGCTCGCTGGCAGGCACGATCCGGGGCTGGCCGGCCAGGCCTTCGAGCAGCGCGGCAGCCTCGGCATCGCAGCGCATCTCCACGCCCTTGGCCGCAAAGACCGCGCCGATGCGCGGCAGGAAGGCCGCGGCCACGCCGCGCGCCACCAGCAGGCCTTCGGTGGCGTTGCAGGGGCTGTACTTCTGGGTCTTGGCGTTGTCCACCACCACCACGGCCATGTCCAGGTCGGCCGTGTCGTCCACGTAGGTGTGGCAGTTGCCGTCCAGGTGCTTGATCACGGGCACCTTGGCGGAGGCAGAGATGCGCTCGATCAGGCCCTTGCCGCCGCGCGGGATGATCACGTCCACGAAGGCCGGCATGGCGATCAGCTGGCCCACGGCCTCGCGGTCGGTGGTGGCCACCAGTTGCACGGCATCCTCGGGCAGGCCGGCCTCGGCCAGCGCGGCGCGCACCATCTGCGCCAGCGCCTTGTTGGAATCGATGGCCTCGGAGCCGCCGCGCAGGATGGCCGCATTGCCGCTCTTGATCGCCAGGCTCGCGGCCTCGATGGTCACGTTCGGCCGGCTCTCGTAGATCATGCCGAAGACGCCGATGGGCACGCGCATCTGGCCCACGCGGATGCCGCTGGGCTGCTCCTTCAGGCCCACGATGTCGCCGATCACGTCGGGCATGGCGGCCAGCTGCTCGCAGCCCTGGGCCACCGTCTCGATGACCTTGGGCGTCAGGCGCAGCCGGTCGACCATGGGGGCCGCCAGGCCGGCGGCTTCGGCGCGGGCCAGATCGAGTGCGTTGGCCTGGGCCAGCGGCTCGCCGGCCTCGCGCAGGCGGCGCGCCAGGGCGCGCAGCGCGGTGTTCTTGGCCCGGGCGCTGGCCTTGGCCATCTGCGCGGAGGCCGCGCGGGCCTGCAGGCCCAGGGCCTGCATGTATTCGGCGACGTTGAAGGCGTTCATGGGGCCCGATTGTCTCACCGCCGACCTCCGGGCGCAGCCGCACCGCCGGGCCTGCGGCCGCGCGCGGGCGCCGCCCCGCCGCTTACTTGTACTGTGAGAAGTTCTTGCGGTTCTTGCCGTGGATGTAGTCCGAGGCGGTGATGGGCGGGTACTTGTCCACGCCCTCTGGGAAGCCCAGCTCGGCCGGATCGACCACGGCGTCCGGGTCCGGGTCGAAGAAGATGGCGATGGAATGGCGCTCGTTGCCCGAGCGGTTGATCACGCGGTGCAGGTTGGAGCTGAGCGTCTCGTTGGACCAGCGGTTGAGCAGATCGCCGATGTTGCACACCAGGGTGCCCGGGATCGGCGTGGCCGCCACCCATTCGCCCGCGCGGTTGCGCACCTGCAGGCCGCCGTTCATGTCCTGCAGCAGCAGCGTGAGCACGCCGAAATCGGTGTGCGGGGCCGAGCCGAAGCGCTCTTCGCTCTCGTCCTTGGCCGTGGAAACGGGGTAGTACACCAGCTGGCCGCGCGCCATGGGGCTGGTGTATTTGCCTTCGAAGAACTGGCTGTCCAGCTTCAGGCCCACGGCGATGGCGGACAGCAGCTTGCGGCCCACGCGCTGGATCTCGTCGTAGTAGGGCAGCAGGTCCTGGCGCAGGCGCGGGAAGGCCGCGTCGGGCCACTGGTTCTGCGCCACCAGCGAATCCACGCCCTTGCGCGCGTCCAGCCGCGGGTGCCAGCTTTCGGGGCCCCAGAAGAAGATCTCCTTGAGGTCGTGCGTCTTGGAGCCTTCGAGCTTGGCCATGCCGGTGGCCATCCAGCCGCGCTGGCTGGTGTTCACGGGCGTCTGCGCCTTGGTGTCGGTCGGCAGCGCGAAGTAGTCGCGCATGGCGGCGCTGGCGCCATCGATCACCGACTGCGCGATGCCGTGGTTCTTCACGTAGAAGAAGCCGATGCGCTGCGAGGCGTCCACGATCTGCTGCGCCACGGTTTCGATGGCACCGGGCTTGCCGGCCACCAGGTCGGCCAGGTCGATCACCGGAATATCGTCCAGAGCCACCGTCTTGGCGTCTGCGTAGCTGTTGTTGGAGGAAGAGCTCATGTCAGGCTTTGGAGTGAAGAGCGAACAGGAAAAAGGAGGAAGAAGATGAAAGTGGCGCCCGCCTCAGGCGGCGCTGGAAAGCTCGATGGCGCGGCGGTGCGCGGCCTGCGCGGCCTTCAGCACCAGCTGGCGCAGCGCCTCGTCCTGCTCGAAGACGGCAATGGCCGCGGCCGTGGTGCCGTTGGGCGAGGTGACGGCGCGGCGCAGCGCGGCGAAGTCCGCCCCCGGTGCGCCCTGCTGCGCGGCGGCGCCCGCGGCCGTGCCGGCCGCCAGCGCGCGTGCCAGCTCGGCCGGCAGGCCCAGCGCCTGGCCGGCCTGCGCCAGCGCTTCGCTGAACAGGTGGTAGTAGGCCGGGCCGCTGCCGCTGATGGCCGTGACCTGGTCGATCTGCGCCTCGGCCTGGAGCCAGTGCACCGAGCCCACATGGCGCAGCAGCGCGCCCAGTTGTTCGCGCGCGGCCTCATCCACGTCGGCCTCTGCGAACAGGCCCGTGCAGCCCAGGCCCAGCAGGGCCGGCGTGTTGGGCATGGCGCGCACCAGGCGCAGGCCCGCAGGCGCCGCGGCGCGCAGGCTGGCCAGGCGCACGCCGGCCGCAATGCTCAGCAGCACGGCGCCCTGCATCCACGGGTGCGGCAGCGCGCGCAGCGCATCGGCGGCCATCGCGGGCTTGACGGCCAGCACGATCAGGTCGAAGGCACCGCCCTCACCGGCATCGGCCAAAGCCTGAGCCGATGCAAAGCCATGCGCGGCGGGCCGGGTGGCAAAGGCCGGGTCGATGGCCAGCACGCGCGCGCCTTCGCTGCGCGCGCGCCAGGCTTCGCCCAGGGCCGCGCCCATGTTGCCGTAGCCGATGAACAGGATCTTCTTCATGGAATCAACGGGAGAGAAAAGGAAGTCAAAGGAAGGACGGCCGCGGCGCTTCAGCCGATGGTCATGAGGTTGGCGTTGCCGCCCGCGGCGGCGGTGTTGACGCTCAGGCTGTGCTCCTGCACCAGGCGCTCGAGCACGATGTCGGTCTCGCCGGGTGCCAGCGCCTGCAGGCTCACGATCGGGCCCGGGCGTTCGGCCAGCACTTCGCTGATGGTGCGAAGCTGGTCCGAATCGCCGTGGTGCAGCACCGCGCCAAAGGCCGAGCCATCGCTGCGCCAGCCGGCGCTGAGCAGCACGCATTCCTGCACGGCCGGCGGCAGGGTTTGCAGCAGCGCGCGCGGCGCGGCCGCATCGGGCCAGAGGGCGCGCGCGCCCACGGCCAGCACGGCCGCCAGCTGGCACAGCAAGTCGGCCGGCTGCGTGGCGATGCACAGCACCTGCTCACGCGCCCGTACGGTGTAGACGTTGCGCTCGCCGGTGGGGCCGCTGAGCAGGCGCTGCTGGCCGCTGGGGCTTTGCTGCGCGAAGCGCTCACACAGCGGCGCCACGGGCGCGAGTTCGGCACCTGCCGCTTCGCACCAGCGCTTGAGCGCCTCGAGTGCAGCGCGGCGCGGCAGGCCCTCCACGCCATCCATCTCCTGCGCCGGCACCGCCAGCGGCGTGCCCAGGCGCAGCTGCGTGCCGGCCGGGCGATGCGCGAGCAGGCGGTACAGGTACAGCGGCCCGCCGGCCTTGGGGCCGGTGCCCGACAGGCCCTCGCCGCCAAAGGGCTGCACGCCCACCACGGCGCCCACCATGTTGCGGTTCACATAGGCATTGCCCACATGCACGCGGCCGGTCACGTGTTCGATGGTCTCGTCGATGCGCGAATGCACGCCCAGCGTCAGGCCATAGCCCGTGGCGTTGATGCCGTCGATCAGCGCGTCGAGCGCCTCGCGCGGGTAGCGCAGCACATGCAGCACGGGGCCGAAGACTTCCTTGTCCAGCGCATCGACGCGGTCGATCTCGATCAGGGTCGGCGTCACATAGGTGCCGCCGCGCACGTCGTCGCCATGGGCCAGCGCGGCCTGGAAGACTTCGAAGCCGCGCCCGCGCATGGCCTCGATGTGGGCCAGCAGGCCCTGCTGCGCCTGCGCGTCGATGACCGGGCCCACGTCCACGGCCAGGTGCTCGGGGTTGCCCAGCGTGGCCTCGACCATCGCGCCCTTGAGCATCTCCAGCAGCCGGTCGGCCACGTCGTCCTGCACGCACAGCAGGCGCATGGCCGAGCAGCGCTGGCCCGCGCTGTCGAAGGCCGAGGCCATCACATCGGCCACCACCTGTTCGACCAGGGCCGATGAGTCCACCACCATCGCGTTCTGCCCGCCGGTTTCGGCGATCAGCGGCACGGGGTGGCCCAGCGCATCCAGCCGGCCGGCCAGCGCGCGCTGCAGCAGGCGTGCGACCTGGGTCGAGCCCGTGAACATCACGCCCTGCACCCGTTCATCGGCCACCAGCGCGGCGCCAATGGTCTCGCCGGGCCCCGGCAGCAGCTGCAGCGCGCCGGGCGGCAGGCCGGCCTCGTGCAGCAGGCGCACGGCCTGCGCGGCGATCAGCGGCGTCTGCTCGGCCGGCTTGGCCAGCACGGTGTTGCCCGCCGCCAGCGCGGCCGCCACCTGGCCCGTGAAGATGGCCAGCGGGAAGTTCCAGGGGCTGATGCAGACCACGGGGCCCAGTGGGCGGTGCGTGTCGTTGCTGAACTCGGCGCGCACCTGCTCGGCGTAGTAGCGCAAAAAGTCCACCGCCTCACGCACCTCGGCCACGGCATTGGCCAGGGTCTTGCCGGCTTCGCGCACGATCAGGCCCAGCAGCATCTGCATCTGGCCTTCCAGCGCATCGGCCGCGCGCTCGAGCACGGCCGCGCGTTCGGCCGGCGGCGTGGCGCGCCAGATGTCGAAGGCGGCCTCGGCGGCGTCCAACGCCGCCGACACGTCGGCCAGGGTGGCGTCCTGCACCTGGCCCACTACGTCGTCATGGCGGGCCGGGTTGCGCACCGGCTGCAGCGCGCCGGGCGCCACGGGTTCGGCCAGCATGGGCGCGGCCTGCCAGGCGGTGGCGGCGCTTTGCAGCAGCGCGCTGGAGAGCGAACCCAGGCGCTGCTCGTTGGCCAGATCCAGCCCCTGCGAATTGACGCGCGCACACTGCTCGCCCTGGTAGAGCGCGCGCGGCAGCGCAATGCGCGGATGCGGCAGGCCCACGCGGCCTTCGGCGGCACCGGCCGCTTCCACCTGCGCCACGGGGTCGGTCACCAGGTCCTCGATGCGCAGGCTGCGGTCGGCCACGCGGTTGACGAAGGAGGTGTTGGCGCCGTTCTCCAGCAGGCGGCGCACCAGGTAGGCCAGCAGCGTTTCGTGCGTGCCCACGGGCGCGTAGATGCGGCAGGGCCGGTTGAGCCCGCCCTTGGCCGTGGCGCCCACCACCTGCTCGTACAGCGGCTCGCCCATGCCGTGCAGGCACTGGAATTCGTACTGGCCTTCGTAATAGTTCTGGCCCGCGAGCTGGTAGATGGCCGCCAGCGTGTGCGCGTTGTGCGTGGCGAACTGCGGGAACACGGCCTCGGGCGCGGCCAGCAGCTTGCGGGCGCAGGCGATGTAGGCCAGGTCGGTGTGGGCCTTGCGCGTGTAGACCGGGTAGTCCTCCAGACCGTCGATCTGCGCGCGCTTGACCTCGCTGTCCCAGTAGGCGCCCTTGACCAGTCGGATCATCAGCCGATGCCGGCTGCGGCGCGCCAGGTCGATCACCCAGTCGATCACGTGCGGGCAGCGCTTCTGGTAGGCCTGGATCACGAAGCCGATGCCGTTCCAGCCGGCGAGCGAGGGCTCGTGGCACAGGCGCTCGAGCAGGTCCAGCGACAGCTCCAGCCGGTCAGCCTCCTCGGCGTCGATGTTCAGGCCGATGTCGTAGCGGCGCGCGAGTTCGGTCAGGGCCAGCAGGCGCGGGTACAGCTCGTCCATCACGCGCGCATGCTGGGCGCGGCTGTAGCGCGGGTGCAGGGCCGAGAGCTTGATCGAAATGCCCGGGCCGCGGTAGATGCCCGCGCCCGCGGCGGCGCGGCCGATCGCGTGGATGGCCTGCTCGTAGGAGGCCACGTAGCGGCGCGCGTCGGCGTCGGTGAGCGCGGCCTCGCCCAGCATGTCGTACGAATAGCGAAAGCCCCGCGCCTCGTGCCGCGCGGCGTTGGCCAGCGCCTTGCCGATGGTCTCGCCGGTCACGAACTGCTCGCCCATCAGGCGCATGGCCATATCCACGCCCTTGCGCACCAGCGGCTCGCCGCCGCGCGAGAGCACGCGGCCCAGCGCGTTGGAGAGGCCGGTCTCGTTGTGGGTGGCCACCAGCTTGCCGGTGAACATCAGGCCCCAGGTGGCGGCGTTGACGAACAGCGAACTGCTCCTGCCCACGTGCGGCTGCCAGTTGCCGCCGCTGAGCTTGTCGCGGATCAGCGCATCGCGCGTGGCGCGGTCGGGGATGCGCAGCAGCGCCTCGGCCAGGCACATCAGCGCCACGCCTTCCTGCGAAGACAGCGAGAACTCCTGCAGCAGCCCCTGCACCAGCCCGGCCTTGCCGCCCGACTCGTGCGCACGCAGGCCTTCGCTGAGGCGGCAGGCCATCTGGTGCGCGGCTTCGGCCCGGGCCGCATCCAGCCGCGCGCCGGGCAGCAGCATGGCCACCTGCTCGGGCTCGGGCCGGCGCCAGGCGGCGGTGATGGCCGCGCGCAGCACGGTCTGCGGCAGCACGCTTTCGGCAAAGGACAAAAAGGGCGGCACGGGCTGGGCCGCTCGCTCGGCCTCGGGCTGGCCGTCTTCGTCGGCCGCCAGGGGGGCCGCGCCGGGCAGGCCGCCCACGGGCTCGCCGCGCTCGATCGCCTCGAGCTGGGCGTAGATGGATTGCTTGATCAGCCAATGCGGCGTGCGGTCCACCTTCTGGGCCGCCGCCTTGAGGCGCTCGCGCACCGCATCATCGAGTTTGACCCCCAATGTCACCAAGGGCATGTTCGCTCACTGTTTTGAAATTGAATTGCGCGAATGCTAGTCAAGAGCGAGAAAAGGTGCAACCCGATTTCAATCTAATTTCCAATAGGTGCAACCCGCCAGTAAAACCAGGCACGCGACTTGCAGACGCTCCGCCGCATCGCCGCAGGCTCACCTGTTCCCAAGCGCCACCGCCCAATCATGCACCGCACTGGTGCAAATGCCCAGAGTTCGCACCGGAATCGAGGGTTAACACCAGTGCAACCGCGTTGACAAGGCTCACGCAACATCTTCAAAATCGCCGCCGACGAGGTGCAACCCGATTCCTTTCATCGCGCATTTCCATTCCTCTTTTTGCCGCCGCCTCTCACCCGTCATTGCTTCGATGATGCGGTGAATTCAATTTGCGCCTTGTTTTTTCAATAAGGCCGCGCCCACCCCTTCAATTCACGGAATTACGAACATGCAACGCAGACAGATCTTCAACCACGTCGCCGCTGCCGGCGTGGTGGCTGCCACCACCACCGCGGCCATCACCACCCCGGCCCAGGCCCAGGGCACGGCAGGCGCCGCCTCGGGCTCGACGCTGGACAAGGTGCAAAAGAGCGGCGTGCTGCGCGTGGCCGTGATCCCGGGCCAGGAGCCCTACTTCCACAAGGACCTGGCTTCGGGCCAGTGGAGCGGCGCCTGCCTGGAGATGGCCGGCGACATCGCGGGCATCCTGCGCGCCAAGGTGGAACCGGTGGAATCGAGCTGGGGCAACCAGATCCTGGACCTGCAGTCGGGCAAGGTGGATCTGGCCTTCGCCGTCAGCCCCACGCCGCAGCGCGCGCTGGTGATCGACTTCTCCTCGCCGCTGCTGGTGCATTCGTACACCGTGATCGCGCGCAAGGGCTTTGCCAAGGTCGACACCTGGGAGCAGATCAACAAGAAGGAGGTCAAGATCGCGGTGGACATCGGCTCCACGCACGAGACCATCGCGCGCCGCTACTGCCCCAAGGCCACCATCGTGGGCTTCAAGACCCGTGACGAGGCCATCATGGCCGTGGCCACGGGCCGCGCCGACTGCAACGTCTCGCTGGCCGTCATCGCGATCTCGACGATGAAGAAGAACCCCAACGTGGGCACGCTCAACATTCCCAAGCCCACGCTGACCATGCCCACCAACCTGGGCATCCGCATCGAGAGCGATCCGCGCTGGAAGAACTTCCTGAGCGTGTGGGCCGACAACAACCGCTTCAGCGGCCAGACCCGCGAGTGGATGAGCAAGGGCTTCGCCGCGCTGTCCATCAAGCCGGAAGACATCCCGGCCGAGATCCAGTTCTGATTCTTCTTCCTCACGCATGCAGAACGCTTACAGCTGGGACTTCGGCGCCCTCCTGCCTTATGCGCCGGTCTTCTGGAACGGCCTGCTGGTCACGCTGGGCTTCACCGTCTCGACGGTGCTGGCCGGCCTGGTGGTGGGCCTTTTCACGGGCCTGCTGCGCCTGCCCAAGGTCACCCGCTGGGTGTCCGTCCCGGTCCAGGTGTGGACCGAGATCTTCCGCTGCACCCCGCTGCTGGTGCTGCTGGTGTGGGCCTACTACGCGCTGCCGGTGCTCATCGGCGTGGATCTGTCGGCCGGCACGGCCTGCTTCATCGCGCTCACGTTCTACGCCGGCGCCTTCTACGCAGAGATCTTCCGCGGCGGCATCGAGGCCATCGACAAGGGCCAGTGGGAAGCGGGCCGCGCCATCGGCATGCGCCGCGGCAAGATCTTTGCCCGCATCATCCTGCCGCAGTCGGTGCCGCTGATGATCCCGGCGCTGATCAACCAGACCATCCTGCAGCTCAAGAACACCTCGCTGGTCTCGGCCGTGGCCGTGGGCGACCTGCTCTACCAGGGCACGGTGATCACGGGCGCGAGCTTCCGCCCGCTGGAGGTCTACACCGTCATCGCCGCCATCTACTTCGCGATCCTCTTCCCGTTGACCCTGGTGGCCAACCGCATCGAGAAGCGCCTCGGAGCCTCCAAGTGACCACCGCCGCCTCCTCTTCTTCTTCCGCCCCCATCCTGCAGGCGCAGGCGATCCACAAGTCCTTCGGCAGCCACCATGTGCTCAAGGGCGTCACGCTGTCGGTGAACCCCGGCGAAGTGGTGACGCTGATCGGCTCCAGCGGCTCGGGCAAGTCCACCTTCCTGCGCTGCATGAACCTGCTGGAGATGCCCGAGGAAGGCGAGCTGCATGTGGCCGGCCACGACTTCCGCTTCGGCAAGAAGGGTGCGCGTGCGCCCAAGGACCCGGCCCTGGCCGCGCTGCGCAGCGACATCGGCATGGTGTTCCAGCACTTCAACCTGTTCCCGCACAAGACGGTGCTGCAGAACATCATCGAGGGGCCGGTGCAGGTCAAGGGCGAGTCCGTGGCCACGGCCCGCGCCCATGCGATGGAGCTGCTGGGCAAGGTGGGCCTGGCCGAAAAGGCCGACCAGTTCCCCAGCCGCCTGTCCGGCGGCCAAAAGCAGCGCGTGGCCATTGCCCGCGCGCTGGCCATGCGCCCGGCCGTGATGCTGTTCGACGAACCCACCTCGGCACTGGACCCGGAACTGGTGGGCGAGGTGCTCAATGTGATCCGCGACCTGGCGGCCGATGGCATGACCATGGTGCTGGTGACGCATGAGATGGCCTTTGCCGAGCAGGTGTCCGACCGCATCGGCTACATGCGCGATGGCGTGATGGCCGAGCTGGGCCCGGCCCACGAGGTGATGCATGCGCCCAGGGACCCGAAGCTCGCAGCCTTCCTGGAGCGCTTCCACCAGGGCCGCGAACGCGCAGCGGCCTGACCGGCCCACGGCAGGAAAAAAAAGCGGCGGCCCGCAAAAGGCCGCCGCTTTTTTCATGGAGGAGGCGCTGTATCAGAACGGGTAGTGGCGCGGCGCGGTCTGCACCGTGATCCAGCGCAGCTCGGTGAAGGCCTCGATGCCGGCGCGCCCGCCGAAGCGGCCGTAGCCCGAGGCCTTCACGCCACCGAAGGGCATCTGCGCCTCGTCGTGCACCGTGGGGCCGTTGACGTGACAGATGCCCGACTCGATGCGCTGCGCCACCGCATAGGCGCGGCCCGCATCGCGGCCAAAGACGGCGGCCGACAGGCCGAACTCGTTGTCGTTGGCGCAGGCGATGGCTTCTTCCGTGCCATTGACGCGCACGATGGGCTTGACGGGGCCGAAGCTCTCCTCGCGGTAGATGGCCATCTCGGGCGTCACATGGTCCAGCAGGGTGGCCGGCACCAGGGTGCTGTCGGCCTTGCCGCCGCACAGCAGCTTGGCGCCCTTGGCCAGCGCGTCGTCGATCAGGCGGTTGCAGCGCTCCACGGTCGCCATGTCGACCACCGAACCCAGCACCACCGGACCCTGGCGCGGGTCGCCCAGCGGCAGGGCCTTGGACTTGGCCACGAACTTCTCGACGAAGGCATCGGCGATGGCCTGGTCCACGATGATGCGCTCGGTGGACATGCAGATCTGGCCCGAGTTCATGAAGCTGCCGAAAGCGCAGGCATCCACGGCGGCATCGAGGTCGGCGTCATCCAGCACCACGAAGGGCGCCTTGCCGCCCAGTTCGAGCACGCACTGCTTGAGGTACTTGGCGCCCAGCTGCGCAATGATGCGGCCCACCTTGGTGGAGCCCGTGAAGTTCACGCGGCGCACCGCAGGGTGCGCGACCATGGCCTCGACCACCGGGCCGGCGTCGGCCGGTGCGTTGGTCACGAAGTTCACGACGCCCGGCGGCAGGCCGGCTTCCTGCAGCGCCTCGATGATCAGGCCGTGCGTGTGCGGGCTCAGCTCCGAGCCCTTGAGCACCACCGTGTTGCCGCAGGCCAGCGGCGTGGCGATGGCGCGCGTGGCCAGGATGACCGGCGCGTTCCACGGCGCGATGCCCAGCACCACGCCGACCGGCACGCGCTGCGCCATCGCCAGGCTGCCGGGCACGTTCGAGGGAATCACTTCGCCGCTGATCTGCGTGGTCAGCGATGCGGCCTCGCGCAGCATGTCGGCCGCCAGGTGGGCATTGAAGCCGGCCCACAGGGCGGTGGCGCCGGTTTCGGCTGCCATCGCGGCGATGAAATCGGGCGTGCGCGCATCCAGCGCGTCGGCCGCCTTGAGCAGCAGCGCGCGGCGCGCGCCCGGGCCCAGCGCGGCCCAGGCCGGGAAGGCCTGCGCCGCCGCATCGACGGCGGCCTTCGCGTCTTCGGCCGTGGCGGCCGGCGCGGTGGTGGCCACGCTGCCGTCCAGCGGGTTGCGGCGCGTGAAGGTGGCGCCGTTGGACGCGGCGCGCGGTGCGCCGCCGATCAGCATCTGGATATCGCTCATGGTTGCTTCCTTGGGGATCAAGAGGGGTTCAATGAACGGCCGCCGCGCCCAGATAGGCACGACGGACCGCGGGGTCGTTCTGCAGGTCGCGGGCACTGCCGGCGCCGACCAGGCGGCCGGTCTCGATCAGGTAGCCGCGGTCGGCGATGGCCAGGCTCTGGCGCGCGTTCTGCTCCACCAGCAGCACGCCCACGCCCAGGCTGCGGATGCGCGCCAGCGCCGCGAACAGCTCCTTGCACATCAGAGGCGACAGGCCCAGCGAAGGTTCATCGAGCAGCAGGATTTCGGGCTGCGACATCAGCGCGCGGCCCACGGCCACCATCTGCTGCTCGCCGCCGCTCATCGTGCGCACGGCCTGGTTCAGCCGCTGCGCCAGCTTGGGAAAAAGCTGGAACACGCGCTCGCGCATCTGCGCCTCGCCGGCGCGCGCGCGGGCCGGGTGCGCGCCCAGCTGCAGGTTCTCGCGCACCGTCAGGTCGCCGAACACGCCGCGGCCTTCGGGCACCAGCGCCAGGCCGGCCTCGACGATGCGATGCGCGGGCAGCTGCATGAGGTCGGCGCCGCCGAGGGTGGCGCGCGCGCCGGGTTCGGCCTTCACCATGCCGCCCAGCGCCTTGAGGAAGGAGGACTTGCCGGCGCCGTTGGCGCCCAGCATGACCACGATCTCGCCCGGCGCCACGTCCAGCGATACGCCATGCAGCGCCTCGTGCTGGCCATAGCGCACCGACACGTTGCGCACTTCAAGCATGGGCCGCCTCCGCCTGTGCGTCGTTCTCGTCCTCGCCCAGATACGCGCGGATCACCTGCGGGTCCGACAGCACCTCGCGCGTGGGCCCGTCGGCGATCTTGGTGCCCGCGTTCATCACCACGCAGCGCGTGCACAGCGCATGCACGGCGTCCATCACATGCTCCACCAGCAGCAGCGTGAGGCCGTCGGCGCTCAGCGAGCGGATCAGCGCGATGCCCTGCTGCAGCTCGGTCGGGTTCAGGCCGGCCAGCCATTCGTCCAGCAGCAGCAGGCGCGGCGCCAGCGCCAGCGCGCGCGCCAGTTCCAGCCGCTTCTGGTCGATGTAGGTCAGCTCGCCCGCGGGCAGCACGGCCTGGGTGCCCAGGCCCACGCGTTCGAGCAGCTGCTGCGCCCTTTCGCGCGCGGCGCGGCCGTGCAGGCCCTGCGGGCGGAAGGCCAGGCCGGCCTCCACGTTCTCCAGGCAGCTCATGCCGCCCAGCACGCGCACCAGCTGGAAGGTGCGCGCCACGCCCAGCCGCGCGATCTGGTGGCTGGCCAGGCCGCTGATGCGCCGGCCATCGAAGACGATCTCGCCGCCGTTGCAGGGCAGCGCCCCCGAGACCAGGTTCATGGCCGTGGTCTTGCCCGAGCCGTTGGGCCCGAGCAGGCCCACCACCTCGCCGGCCTGCACCGAAAGGCTCAGGCCGTTGACGGCCACCAGCCCGCCGAAGCGGCGCGTGACGCCCTTGAGTTCCAGCAGCGCGCTCATCGCGTGCTCCTGCGGCGCTGCACAAGGCTGGCCAGCCCCCGGGGCACCAGATAGACGATCACCATGAACACCAGCCCCAGCAGGATCGAGAAGTGGTTGGGGAAATGCGCCGACAGATATTCGAACAGCAGCACCAGCGGCACCGCACCCAGCAGCGGACCGAAGAGCGCGCCCGCGCCACCCAGCAGCGCCATGATCAGCGTCTGGAAGGAGATCACCGGCGCGAAGGCGATGCTGGGGTCGATATAAGTCCAGCGCGGGGCCATGACGGCACCCGTCACCGTCATGAACACGGCCGACAGCGCGAACAGCAGCACCTTGGCGCGCGTGGTGTTGATGCCCACGTGCACGGCCACGGTTTCGTCCTCGCCGATCACGCGCAGCGCCAGGCCAAGCCGCGTGCGGTTGATGAGCGCACGCAGGCCCAGCACCAGCGCCAGCAGCGCGAGCAGTTGCCAGTAGATGTGCTGCTGCGTGATCTCCACGAACACGTAGCGGCCGATCTCCTTGGTGATGTTCACTTCCCACCAGGTCACGAGCTGCTTGGTCAGCTCGGCCAGCCCGAAGCTGAAGATCACGAAGTACACGCCCGACAGCCGCAAGGTGGCCAGCCCCACCAGCAGTGCGAGCACCGCGCCCAGCACCAGCGCCACGCCCAGCACCGCGGGCCAGGGCAGCGATTCGCTGAGCACGGCCGTGGTGTAGGCACCCAGGCCGAAGAAGGCCACGGTGGCCAGCGACACGTAGCGCGTGGGCCCCGAGAACAGCGCCCAGGCCGTGGCCAGCACGCTGTACATCAGCACGCTGATGAGCAGCGAGAGCACGTAGTCGCTTTGCAGCCACAGCGGCAGCACGGCCAGTGCCGCGACCACCAGGGCGCCCAGGCCCCAGCCGAACAGTTCCTTGCGATTCATCATCATCGCGCCGCCCTCCCGAACAGGCCCGTGGGCCGCACCAGCAGCACGACCAGGAACAGCGCGTAGTTGACGGCCAGCGTCAGGCCCGGGTCGACGAAGCTGGCGACCAGCGTTTCGGCAAAGCCCAGCAGCAGGCCGGCCACCAGGCAGCCCATGAGGTTGCCCACGCCGCCCATGATGACCACGATCAGCGCCTTCATCGCGAACAGCGTGCCCATGGCGGCCGAGAAAGGCAGGAACATGCTGACCAGCACGCCGCTGCAGGCCACCAGCGCACCGCCCAGGCCGAAGGCCAGCGCCGCGGTCTGCCGCACCTGGATGCCCACCAGCGGCGCGAAGCGCGGCGCCACCGCGACGGCCCGCACCACCGTGCCCATGCGCGTGCGCGTCATCAGCAGGTACAGGCCCACGCCCAGCACCAGCGCCGCCACCAGCACCAGCAGCCGGTTGGCCGCCACCGTGCTGCCCAGGATGTTCACCGGCACCGAGAGGTAGTCGTAGCTGTGGTAGTTGCCGCCGAAGATGACCAGCATCACGCCCTGCACCACGAAGAGCAGGCCGAAGGTGGCGAGGATGGAATCGACTTCGAGCTGCGGGCCGGCGCCCGTGCGGCGCACCAGCGGCGTCAGCAGCAGCTGGTACACGCCCCACTGCACGGCAAAGCCCAGCGGCAGCGCCAGCAGCAGCACCGCCAGCGGCGACCAGCCCAGGCCCGTGACCAGCACATAGGCCAGGAAGGCCGGCGCGATCAGGAATTCACCATACGAGAGATTCATGATGCGGGCCACGCCGTATTGCAGCGTGAGCCCCATCGCGACCAGCCCGTACAGCCCGCCCAGCGTGGCGCCGGCCAGCAGCACATCCAGAAAGTTCATTTCCAGGCGGGCTTGGGCAGCACGGCGGGCTTGGCGCCCTTCTTGTTCGATGGCGCGACGGCGTAGAACTCGCCGCTTTGCCACTGGCCCACCCACCACAGGTTGTTGAAGAGCTGGTTCTCGAGCTTCAGCGGACCCAGGATGGTGTCGAAGCTGCCGCTTCGGATCTCCTGCGTGACGGCCTCGCGGTCGATCTTGCCCACGCGTTCGATGGACTGCTGCAGCACCTGCAGCGCCGCGTACTGCACGGTGCTGGCGAAGCGGTCGGGCTCCTGGCCCGAGAAGGCCTTGTGGCGCGCGAAGTAGTCCTTGATGGCGGGGCTGTCGAAGTCCACGCCGCCCGGGCCCATGATGCCTTCGGCCGCGGCGCCGAACTTGGCCTTGTACATGGGGAACTGCGTGCCCACGCCCGTGAACATGACCTTGGGGTTGAAGCCGATCACGCGCGCCTGGTCGGTGATCATCACCGTGTCGGGCGGGTAGGAGAAGGCCACGAACACATCGGCGCCCTTGCCCTTGACCTCGTTGAGGATGGGCGTCATGTCCTGCGTGCCGATCGGGTAGCTCTTGTCGTAGACCAGCGTGAAGCCATGCCTGGCGGCGGCCTTGCGCGCGGCGTTGGACAGCTCCACACCGAAGCCGTCGGCGATGTTGACCATCGCGATCCTGTCGCCGATCTTGCCGGCCTTCCTGGCTTCTTCGAGGTAGCCCACCAGCGCCTCGGCGTACTGCGTGCCGGTGCCCAGGAAGAAGAAGGCGTGCTTCCAGCGCTTTGCCAGATCGGGCGCCTTGTCGGTCACCGAAGTGGCGGCCAGCAGCGGGTACTTGTGCTTCTCGTAGGTGGGGCCCACGGCCAGGTTGTTGGCCGTGCCCCAGGGCGGCAGCACGAAGTCCACCTTGTCCTGCGTGATCAGGCGCTCGGTGGCGCGCACGGCCTCTTCGGAGCTGGAGCGGTCGTCGTACTCCACCACTTCGATGGGCACGCGCTTGCCATGGGCCTTGAGCATCAGGCCGCCCGCGTCGTTGATCTCCTTGACCCACATCTGGTAGTTGGGCGTGACGGTGGTGGCCGTGCCGCCCGCGTTGGGGCCGGTCTTGGCGATGGCCCAGCCGATGCGCACCGACTTGGGCGCCTCCTGCGCCTGCGCCAGCGGCACGCCCGCCAGGCTCAGCGTGGCGGCGCCCAGCAGCAGCCGGCGCGCAAGGTTCGGGGTCTTGTGGTTGTTCCTGCTCATGGCGCTTGTCTCCTCATCGGCCCCGGCGGGGCACGGCTGGCGCAAATGGTGGCGCAGCCGCGCGCAGCCGGCTTGGCCGGCGGCGCACCATTGGCTTGACCGGCGGCGCACGATGCCCGGGGTTAACCCTGACCGTGAATGCAACCACACGGCGAATCGGAGATGGCTTTGCGCTCCATACTCGGCGGCCATGTCCACCGCCCTGTCCCTGAGCACCGACGGCATGCCCGCGCGCGAGACCGTGGGCGCCTGGCATGACTGGATGGCCGGGCTGTTCTACGGCCTGCAGTCGGACGTGTATGGCGACACCGAGTTCGACGGCCACCTGCACAGCACCCGCGCGGGCGACGTGCTGATGGTGCGGCTGGAAGCCAACCGCCACCGCGTCACGCAGATGGCCACGCGCAGCGCGCAGCACAGCGATGCGCCCTACCTCAAGATCGTCGCGCCCTGGCAGGGCCTGGCCAGCGTGGAGCAGCACGGCCGGCAGGCGCGCGCGCGGCCCGGCGCCTGGGCCATCTACGACACCACGGGCCGCTACGTGGTGCAGAACCCCGAACGCTCGCAGCACCTGATCGTGATGGTGCCCAAGGAGCAGCTCGCGGCCTCGGGGCTGCGGCTGCAGGAACTGATGGGCCGGCTGGTGGGCGGCACGGCGGGCATTTCGCGCGTGGCGCTGGAGGCCATGCGCAGCACCTACCTGGAGCTGCCCAGCATGTCCGCGCAGGCCGCGCGCGGCGCGGGCGACCTGATCACCGAGCTGGTGCGGCTGTCGCTGTGCGACCTGGCCGGCCAGGGCACGGCGGCCACGCAGGCCGAGGCCATGCGCGACCGCATCCGCGCCCATGTGGGCCGGCACCTGCACGACGCCTCGCTGTCCATCGAAGGCATCGCCCAGGCGCTGAACTGCAGCAAGCGCCTGCTGCACAAGAGCTTCGGCGAGCACGAAGGCGAGGGCGAAGGCACGCTGGCGCAGTACATCCTGCAGCGCCGCCTCGAAGGCTGCATGCGCGAGCTGCGCGACGCCACCCAGGCCACGCGCAGCATCACCGAGATCGCCTTTTCCTGGGGCTTCAACAGCAGCGCGCACTTCAGCCGCGCCTTCCGCGCGCACACGGGCCTTTCGCCCTCCGACTACCGGCGCCAGGGCGCGGCCGTCAACTGAGTTCGGCGCAGGCTTGCGCGGCCGCACACGGCGCCGGCCGGGCCCCGCGCCCCTGCGGCGCCGTCATCGCCTTGAGCAGCGCAAAGGCGGCGCGGGCCGTGCGGCCATCGGCATCGTGCAGCGGGTTGTATTCCACCAGCTCCAGCGCCGCGCAGGCCGGGTCTGCCGCGCAGCCGCGCAGGGCGGCCAGCGCATCGGCCAGCGCGATGCCCGCCGCCACGGGCGTGCCGGTGCCGGGCGCGTCGGCGGGGTCCAGCGCGTCGAGGTCGAAGCTCAGCCCCCAGGCCACGGTGTGGCGCTGCACCAGCGCCAGCGCTTCAGCAAAGCAGGCGCCAAAGCCGCGCCGCGCCACCTCTTCCATGTACATCACGCGCACGCCCAGGCGCGTGAGCAGCGCCTGTTCGCCGGCTTCGAAACTGCGCGCGCCGAGGATGACGAGGTTGTGCGGCTTGAGCTTGCCGGCCCAGCCCTGCAGCAGGGCCAGGCCCGGGCTGCCATGCCCCAGCAGCGCGGCCACGGGCATGCCGTGCGGCGCGCCGCTGAGCGAGGTGGCCGGCGTGTGCGCGTCCAGGTGCGCGTCGATCCACACCAGGCCGATGTCGCCTTGCGCGCGCCAGTGCTCGGCCACCGCGCTCCAGGTGCCGACGGCGCAGGAATGGTCGCCCCCCACCACCACGGGCAGCGCGCCCGCGCGCGCCGGCCCCAGCACCTGCTGCGCCAGCGCGGCGCTGAAGTGCTCCACCGCGCGCAGGCGCTGCGCGCTGTGCCGCGCCGCGGGCGCGCGCACCATGCCGGTCCACCGCGCAGCCCGCCCGCTGGCGCGCAGATGCGCGGCCAGGCCCCGCTCGCGCAGCGCCTGCGAGCCCCACTTGCAGCCGGCATCGCTGGCGCCTTCGCCGACTTCGGCGCCGATCAGCGC
Organism: Xenophilus arseniciresistens; assembly: GCF_028023875.1. Classification (GTDB taxonomy): domain Bacteria; phylum Pseudomonadota; class Gammaproteobacteria; order Burkholderiales; family Burkholderiaceae_C; genus Xenophilus; species Xenophilus arseniciresistens. The sequence continues at coordinate 11,109 of NZ_JAQIPB010000011.1, read as the reverse complement.
CAGCGGGCGCGGGAGCATGTCGTGCTTCATCGTGGCATTCCTCCTCAGGCTGGAAAGTCTTCGATCAGTTGCGCGGCCGCCGCCTGCGGCGCCAGCAGCGCGCCGAACAGGTCCTTGGGGTCATCGAGGGCCGGCACCAGGTCGATGCCCCGGCCCACGCCATGCGCCTGGGCCAGGCCATGCACGTAGCGCAGGGCCGAGAAGTCCTCCAGCGCGAAGCCCACCGAATCGAAGAGCGTGATCTGCTGCGCCTGCGTGCGCCCCGCCGCGCGGCCGGCCAGCACCTGCCACAAGGGCATTGCGGGAAAGTCCTGCGGCATCTGCTGCAGCTCGCCTTCGATGCGGGTCTGCGGCTCGTATTCGACGAAGACATCGCTGCGCGCCACCAGCGCGGGCGCCAGCTCGGTCTTGCCCGGGCAGTCGCCGCCCACGGCATTGAGGTGCGTCCCCGGGGCCACCATGTCTGCACTCAGCACGGCGGCGCGGGCCTTGCGGGCCGTGGCCGTGGTCACGATGTCGGCGCCCTGCACGGCTTCGGCCACGCTGGCGGCGCGGTGGATCTTTTGCAGCGCGCCGCTTTGCACCCAGGGCGCCAGGTTGGCGGCTAGCTTGGCGCTGGCCTGCGGATCGACGTCGAACAGCCGCAGCTCGCGGATGCCCAGGCCGTCCATGAAGGCCAGCGCCTGGAATTCGGACTGCGCGCCGTTGCCGATGAGCGCCATGCTGCGCGCGCCCGGCCGCGCCAGGGCCCGCGCGGCCAGTACTGAGGTGGCGGCCGTGCGCAGCGCCGTGGTGAAGGTCAGTTCGCAAAGCAGCAGCGGGAAGCCCGTGCGCGCTTCGGCCAGCACGCCGAAGGCCATCACCGTGGGCCGGTGCAGGCGCGGGTTGCCGGGGTGGCCGTTGACGTACTTGAAGGCGTAGTGCCGCGCGTCGGACACCGGCATCAGCTCGATCACGCCCACGGGCCAGTGGTGGGCCGTGCGCGCGCTCATCTCGAACGCCTCCCAGCGCAGGAAGTCCTCTTCGATGCAGGCGCGCAGCTCGCGCAGCATGCGCGGCACGCCCAGCAGGCGTGCCAGCCGCTGCAGGTCGTGCACATCGACATAACGGGTGGTGACGGCAGTCATGACGCACTCCTGAGGTCACAGGCCGCCAGGGCCTGCGCACACAAAAGTCTAGGAGTGGCAGCGCCCCGCAATGGACGTTGCGAGGGCGCGCAGCCGCGGATTCGGCGCCTGGCGGCGGGGCGGCGCTTCCGTTTCGGAAGCGAGCGGCCGGGCGCTACGCGGGCGGCAGCGGAAAGCCCGTGAACTCCTTGACCGTCTGCAGCTCGGTCAGGCTCACGATGCGCTCGATGCCAAGGCCCACGTCGGCCAGCCAGGCGTCCGTCAGGGCGCGGTAGTGCGCCAGGTCGCGGCAGCCCAGGCGCAGCAGGTAGTCATAGGCGCCGCTGACCAGCCAGCAGCCCACCACCTCGCGGCAGGCGGCCACATGGCGCTCGAAGCGCTGCACCGTGGCCGGGCGCTGGTCCTTGAGCGTGACTTCGGCGAACAGCGCCACATGCTCGCCGAGTGCGGCGCGCTGGATGTGCGCATGGCAGCCTTCGATGAGGCCCTCTTCCTGCAGCCTGCGGATGCGGCTGAGCGTGGCGCGGGCCGAGAGGTGAACCGCCTCGGACAGCGCCTGCGCGCTCTGGCGCGCGTCGGCCTGCAGGCTTTGCAGCAACTGGCGGTCGATGCGGTCCAGCGGCGCGCTCATGGCTTGCGGATGCGGATCGTCAGCGCGCGCAGACGCGGCACAGCATCAGCGCCAGCCGGTGCAGCGCCTGCCAGCCGCTGGCCGGCCAGTCGCTCTGCCTGAGGCCCTTGACGATGCCGTCCACCACATGGGCCGCGCGCAGCAGCCGGGCGAGCTGGCGCGCATCGAGCTGCGGCAGCACGCGTTCAAAAGCGCGCTCGCGCACGCCCCAGATGCGGTTCTCGCGCAGCGCCATGGGCAGCGGGCGGCCGGCGTTGATCGCGTCCTTCACGCGCTTGAGCGCGCGGATGTCTTCGGCCAGCTGGTAGTGCACCAGCACCTCGGCCTCGCCCTCGGCCTGCAGGCCGTCGAGCATGCGCGCGGTGCGCGCGGCATTGCCGGCCAGCACGGCTTCGGAGAGCTTGAACACGTCATAACGCGCCACGTTGTTGACGGCCGCTTCCACCTGCGCCAGGGTGAGCTCGCCCGCCGGGTACAGCAGCGCGAGCTTCTGGATCTCCTGGTGCGCGGCCAGCAGGTTGCCTTCCACGCGATCGGCAAAGAACTGCAAGGTGCGCTGGCCTTCCTCGTCGCCCTTGACGCGCTGGCCCTGGCGGTCGAGCCGGTCGCGGATCCACATGGGCAGTTGCGCGCGCTCCACCGGGTCGACCTGCAGCGTGACGCCATGGCCCTCGAGCGCGCCGAACCAGGCGCCGCTCTTGGTCTGCTTGTCCAGCCGCGGCAGCAGCACCAGGGTGAGCGTGCTGTCGTTGCCCACGGCGCTCTCGGCGATCTGCTGCAGCGCGGCGCTGCCGTCCTTGCCGGGCTTGCCCGAGGGGATGCGGATCTCCACGATCTGCCGGTCGGCGAACAGGCTCAGCGAGCCGCCCGCGGCCAGCACGGCGCTCCAGTCGAAATGCGCGCCGGCCACCTGGTGCGTGCTGCGCTCGGTGTGGCCGGCCGCGCGCGCCGCGGCGCGGATGGCATCGGCCGCCTCCTGCACCAGCAGCGGCTCGTCGCCGTGCACGGTGTAGAGCGAGCGCAGGCCCTTGCCCAGATGGGCCGCGAGTTGCGCGGGCGCCAGTTGCATGGGGCTCAGGCGGCCTTCACGAAGGCCAGCTGGCGCACGATCTGCTGGGCGATGTCCACGGTCATGTCGCGGTACAGCAGCTCCTGCTCGTTTTCCTTGGCCAGGGCCGAGGTCTCGTTGTAGCTGATGTCGCGCGTCTGCTGCACGGTGGCCGGCGCGATCAGCACCGCGCCGCCCTGCGTGCGCGTGAGCTGGAAGCGCACGCTCAAAGTGAGCGTCAGCTCGCGGATCTGGCCGCCCGAGGTGCTGGCCGCAATGCCGCTGTTGCGCGAAGTCTCCAGCACCTCGAGCACCACTTCGGCGCCCTGCGCGTCGGCACCTTCGGCCAGCACGCTGACCGTGCCCTGGCCCTTGAGCTCGCGCCGGATGATGGCCTGCAGCAAGCCCTTGCCCTTCACGGCGATGGACTGGAAGGAATAGGTGGCGGCACGGCGCAGTTGGAAGCCGCAGCCGGAGGCCAGCAGCGCCAGCGCGGGCGCAGCGGCCAGCAGTGCGCGGCGGCTTGCGAGGAGGGGAGCAGCCTGGCGCGACATGCTCAGCCCACCACCACGTTGACCAGGCGGCCCGGCACCACGATCACGCGCTTGATGGCCTGCCCCTCGGCGAACTTGAGGAACTCTTCGCTGCCCACGGCCAGGGCCTCGATCTGCGCCTTGTCGGCACCGGCGGGCACCACCAGCGAGCCGCGCAGCTTGCCGTTGACCTGCAGCATCAGCGTGACTTCGTCCTGCTCCAGCGCTTTCTCGTCGACCTGGGGCCAGGGCGCATCGAGCAGCTCGCCGGCCTCGGCGGCGTAGCCCAGTTCATGCCAGAGCTGGTGCGTGAGGTGCGGCGTGGCCGGGTACAGCACGCGCAGCAGGATGCCGAAGCCTTCCTTCACGGCCGCTGCATCGCCGGCATCGCCATCCTGCGACTTGAAGCCTTCGAGCGCGTTGAGCAGCTTCATCGCGCCCGACACGACGGTGTTGTATTGCATGCGCTGGTAGTCGTAATCGACCTGGCGCAGCACGGTGTGCACCTCGTGGCGCAGCGCCTTGGCGTTCTTGCCGAAGACCGCATCGCCAGCCACAACGGCACGGCCCTTGAGCGCCGAGCCGAAGTTCCACACGCGGCGCAGGAAGCGGAAGCTGCCTTCGACGGCCGCGTCGTTCCATTCCAGCGTGGCTTCGGGCGGGGCCGTGAACATGGTGTACAGGCGCGCGGTGTCGGCGCCGTACTTCTCGATCAGGTCCTGCGGGTCCACGCCGTTGCGCTCGCTCTTGCCCATCTTGCCCACGCCGCCGTATTCGACCTGCCGGCCATCGGCGGTGGTGCCGCCGACGATGCGGCCCGAGGCGTCGAGCACGGGCGTGACTTCCAGCGGCGGGTGGTAGTGCTTGCCGCCCTTCTCGTCGCGGTGGAAGTAGATGTGGTTGAGCACCATGCCCTGCGTGAGCAGCTTGGTGAAGGGCTCGTCGATGGTGACCAGGCCCATGTCGCGCATGACCTTGGTCCAGAAGCGCGCGTACAGCAGGTGCAGGATCGCGTGCTCGATGCCGCCGATGTATTGATCCATCGGCATCCAGTACTGCGCGCCCTCGCCCACCATCGCCGTGTCCAGCTTGGGGTCGCAATAGCGCATGAAGTACCACGAGCTGTCCACGAAGGTGTCCATCGTGTCGGTCTCGCGGCGCGAGGCCTTGCCGCAGATCGGGCATTCGCAGGCGAGGAAGTCTTCGCGCTTGTTCAGCGGGTTGCCGCTGCCGTCGGGCACGCAGTCGGTGGGCAGCACCACCGGCAGGTCCTTCTCGGGCACGGGCACGGCGCCGTGCTCGGGGCAGTGGATGATCGGGATCGGCGTGCCCCAGTAGCGCTGGCGGCTCACGCCCCAGTCGCGCAGGCGCCAGGTGGTCTTCTTCTCGCCCAGGCCCTTTTGCGCCAGCGCATGGGCCACGGCGTCCACCGCTTCCTTGTGGCGCATGCCGCTGAAGTTGTCGGAGTTGATGGTGACGCCGCGTTCCTTGTCGGCGTACCACTCCTGCCACTGGTGGTAGTCGAAGGCCGGTTCGTCGTCGACCAGCACCACCTGCTGGATCTCGATGCCGTACTTGTTGGCGAAGGCGAAGTCGCGCTCGTCATGGCCGGGCACGCCCATCACGGCGCCGTCGCCATAGCTCATGAGCACGTAGTTGCCCACCCACACGGGCACCGCCTCGTCGGTGATCGGGTGCGAGACCACCAGGCCCGTGGCCATGCCCTTCTTTTCCTGCGTGGCCAGCTCGGCCTCGGTCACGCCGCCGGCCTTGCATTCCTCGATGAAGGCCGCGATCTCGGGGTTGCCCCGGGCGGCGTGCGCGGCCAGCGGGTGTTCCGGCGCCACGGCGCAGAAGGTCACGCCCATGATGGTGTCGGCGCGCGTGGTGAAGACGTACATGCGGCCGTCGCCGATGAGCTGGCCGTCTTCGCCGCGGATGTCGTGCGTGAAGGCGAAGCGCACGCCCTCGCTCTTGCCGATCCAGTTCTCCTGCATCAGCTTCACCCGCTCGGGCCAGCCCGGCAGCTTGTGCTGCGTGTGTTCCAGCAGCTCGGGGGCGTAGTCGCTGATCTTGAGGTAGTAGCCCGGGATTTCGCGCTTTTCCACCAGCGCGCCGGTGCGCCAGCCGCGCCCGTCCACCACCTGCTCGTTGGCCAGCACGGTCTGGTCCACCGGGTCCCAGTTCACCACCTGGGTCTTGCGGTAGGCGATGCCCTTTTCCAGCATCTTGAGGAACAGCCACTGGTTCCACTTGTAGTAGGCCGGGTCGCAGGTGGCGATCTCGCGGCTCCAGTCGATGGCCAGCCCCATGGCCTGCAACTGGCCCTTCATGTAGGCGATGTTTTCGTAGGTCCACTTGGCCGGCGGCACGCCGTTCTTCAGCGCCGCGTTCTCGGCCGGCAGGCCGAAGGCGTCCCAGCCCATGGGCATCAACACGTTGTAGCCGTTCATGCGCAGGTAGCGCGTGAGCATGTCGTTGATGGTGTAGTTGCGCACATGGCCCATGTGCAGCTTGCCGCTGGGGTAGGGCAGCATGGAGCAGGCGTAGTACTTCTTCTTGCCCGCTTCTTCGGTGACGCGGTAGGCATCGGCGGCCTTCCAGTGCGACTGGGCGGCCGATTCGACCTCGCTGGGGGTGTAGGTGGGATTCATGGCTTGGGACACGCAAAGCCCGGCGGCTGCCGGCCGGGAAAGCGGGGATTATCGGCCCTGCGCCTGCGTGGCATGGCGCACAGGCACGGGCGCCGATGGCGCTTCTCGCCGCGCACTTATCGGAAGTTCTGGGCACCACCGGCCACCAGCGCCGCGTTCAGCGCCCGGTCGGCCTCGATCTCGTGCGCGAAGTCGGCCGGGCTGCCGCCGGCCGGCAGGTTGTGGGCCTGGCGCAGCATCTCGGCCATCCTGCGGCTGCCCATCAGCGCGTTGATCTCGTGGTTGAGCCTGTGGACCACCGCCTGCGGCGTGCCCGCGGGCGCGAAGAGGCCGAACAGCGAGTCGCGGTTGGCCGTCCCGAAGCCCAGTTCCGCGAGCGTGGGCACCTCGGGCAAGGCGTCCAGCCGCGAAGGCGCCCCCACGGCCAGCGCACGCAGCCGCCCGGTGGCCACATGCCGCAGCTGCGGCGCCGCCACGTTGGTGGAGAGCACCTCGAAATGCCCCGCCAGCGCGTCATTGAGCTGCGGCCCGCCGCCCTGGTAGGGCACGTGCGTGATGGCCGCGCCGCTTTGCCGGCGCACCTGGGCCAGCACCAGGTGGCCCACGGTCGCCACGCCGGAGGTCGCCCATCGCACGGCGTTGGGGCGCTCGCGGGCCTGCGCGATCAGGGCCTGGAAGTCGTGCCCGCGCAAGGCCGGCGTGCCCACCACCAGCACCGGCGTGCGCATCACGGCCGCCACGGGCGCGAAGGCATGCTGCGGGTCATAGGACACATGGCCGATCAGGGGCTGCAGGCTGAGCGGGCTGATGGCCGAAAAGGCCAGCGTGTGGCCGTCGGGTGCCGCGCGCGCGAGCGCCGCCATGCCCACGGCGCCGCCCGCGCCGGCCCGGTGCTCCACCACCACGGGCACGCCCAGCGCGGCCGACAGCGGCTCCGACAGGGCGCGCGCGATGCTGTCGCTCAGCCCCCCGGGCGGGTACGCCACCCACAGCCGAACGGCCCGCCAGGGCCAGGTGCGCTGCGCGCCCTGCTGCGCCAAAGCGCGCCCGGCGGCCAGCGCCAGCGCGCCGAGCACCCCGCCGAGCACCCATTGCCGGCGCGCAGTCATGGTTGCGCCGCCATCGCGCGAAGCAGGTCCACGAAATGCCGCGCAGGCAGGTTGTCTTCGCTCTCGCGCCACACCAATGTGAGCGGCGCATCGAGCGCGCCGCCGTCGGCCAGCGGCATGTAGTGGATGGCATGGGCATGCACGCCGGTCATGGAGGCCGGCACGATGGACACACCCGCCCCGGCGGCCACGAGATTCAGGTTGGTCATCATGCGGTCGACCTCGGCCACCACGCGCGGCTCGTGGCCCTGGGCGCGGCACAGGCTCAGCAAGTCCGCGTACAGCCCGGGCGCGCCCGAGCGGCGCACGAGGATCAGACCCTCCTCGCACAGCTTGGCCAGGGGCAGTGCTGCGCGCGCCGGCTTGCCGGCCTCGCGCGCCAGCGGGTGGTCGCTGGGCAGCGCCACCATCACGGGCTCGCGCAGCAGGGTCTGGAAGCACAGGCCCTCGGGCCGCGCCACGGGCACGCGCAGCAGGGCGCAATGCAGGCGGCCCTGCGCCAGCGCCTCGGTCAGCTCGGCGGCGTTGTCCTCGCGCAGTTGCAGCTCCACGCCCGGGTACTGCTGACGGTAGGCGCGCAGCGCGCCGGGCATGAAGCGGTGCGCCGCGGCCGAGCTGGTGAAGCCAAAAGCCAGTTGGCCGGCCTGGCCGCTGGCGATGCGCGCCATGCGCTGGCGCATCGCCTCCAGGTCCTCGAGCATGCGCAGCGCCTCGGCCTGGAAGGCGCGGCCGGCATCGGTGAGCGACACGCCGCGCGGATGGCGGCGCAGCAGCATCACGCCCAGCTCGCGCTCCAGCGCCTGGATCTGCTGGCTCAGCGGCGGCTGCTGGATGCCCAGCTGCTGCGCGGCCCGCGTGATGTGGCCGGTCTGCGCCACGGCCGCGAAGTAGCGAAGGGCCCGTATCTCCATATTTTTCTCATATCGAGTTGGTGCCGATATTTTATTTGACGCTATATCGGACCACTTCTAACGTCGCGCCTTCCCGAAAACAGCAGGTCCCAAGAACGTGTTCTGAGACCGACCGGAGACAAGACATGCTTTCTCGCCCCAGCGCGCACGCGTGCGCGCAGCCTTCCTTGCCCCTTTCAGCGCTTTGGCACCTGTGCGCCCTTTCGCTGGCATTGAGCCTGGCCGCCTGCGGGGGCGGCGGAGGCAGCGGCGCCGGCTTTTTTGCGCTGCCCGGCACACCCGGCACGCCGACCGAGCCTGGCGATCCGCCACCGCCCCCACCGCCTGCGCGCATCGCCTGCGCGGCACTGGCAGGCATGAGCGTGGAAGCCTCTCGCATCGGCGTCGCCTCGGGCGGCGCCGTGGTCACCGAAGCCACGCCCGTGGCGGCGGCCGACGCCGGCAACACGCTGGGCGAGCACTGCCGCGTGCGCGGCCGCATCGCGCCGGTGAACCCGGGCTCGCCGGTCATCGAGTTCGCCGTGAACCTGCCGCGGGCCTGGAACGGCAAGGCGATCCATTTCGGCGGCGGCGGCTTCAACGGCCGGCTGATCGACGGCACGGAGCCCGTGCGCTTCGGCCTGCCCGACAAGCCGGCCCCGCTGGCGCTGGGCTACGCCACCTACGGCAGCGACTCGGGCCACCAGTCCAGCAGCATCACCGACGCGCGCTTCGCGCTGGACGATGAATCGCTGGCCAACTACGGCGGCCTGGCGCTGAAGAAGACGCGCGACGTGGCCATCCATCTGATCGAGGCGCACTACGGCAGCGCACCGAAGAAGGCCTATTTCCTGGGCACCTCCACGGGCGGGCGCGATGCGCTGCGCCACATCCAGCACTGGCCGCAGGACTACGACGGCGTGGTCGCCAACGAGCCCGCGCTCAACTACACCGGCACGCGGCTGTCGAACGTGGCGGTGGGCCGCGCGCTCTACAACAACGGCGGCGCGGGCTGGCTCAACGTGGCCAAGACCCTGCTGGTGCAGCGCACGGCCCTGCAGACCTGCGATGCGCTGGACGGCGCGAGCGACGGCATCGTGAGCAACGTGGAGGGCTGCCGCCAGCTCAACGCGCAGGTGCTGGCATCGCTGCGCTGCAGCGGCGGTGTGGACACCGGCGACAGCTGCCTGTCCGACGCCCAGCTCGCCACGGTGCGCGCCATCGAGTCGCCGCTGGAATTCACGCACTACGAGCTGGCCCATGGCGTGCGGCGCGCGGGCGGCTACAACCTGCTCGAAGGCGCGCTGGTGGCGGGGCCCTACACCTCGCGCGACCTGGGCACGCGGCCCGTGCCCGCCAACCCCGCCACGTCGGCGGACGCCAACATGTACGTCACGGGCGACCAGTGGGCCAAGTTCTTCGTCGCGCGTGACCCGGGCTTCGACACCCTGGGCCTGGACCCGCTGAACCCGGGCCTGCTGACCGAGCGCGTGCGGGCGGTGTCGGCGCTTTCCGATGCGACGAACCCGGACCTGGCGCCCTTCCTGGCCCGCGGCGGCCGGCTGATCCTGCTGCATGGCCTGGCCGACGAGGTGATCAGCCCCAACTCGACCATCGACTACTACCAGCGGCTCAACAGCACGCTGGGCGAGGCGGCCGTGCGCGAGGGCGTGCGCTTCTACCTGGTGCCCGGCATGGGCCACGGCACGGGCGTGTTCCTGCCGGCCTGGGATTCGCTGGCCGCGCTGGAAGGCTGGGTCGAGAACGGCCTGGCCCCCGCGACCGGCACGGTCATGGACACGGTGGCCGGCACCTTTGGCCGCACGCGCCCGCTCTGCGAATACCCGAGCTGGCCCCGGTATCGCGGCAGCGGCAGCCAGGACGCGGCCATCAACTTCAGCTGCACAAGCGACGCGGGCAACCCGCTGAGCTGCCCGCACCTGCCCGCCGCCGCCACACGCTACAAGGGCGGCAACACGCTGGGCGAGGAACTCAGCGTGCAGGTGGACCCGCAGACGCTGGCGTACACCGTGACCATCGATGCGAGCAGCCTGCGGGCCGCAGGCGCGCAGCGCAGCGGCACCCTGATGGCGCAGGGCCCCTGCACCTATGCCAGCGCCGAAGGCGGCGCCAGCTTCACCTTTGCGGCGGGCGGCCTGCTGCAAGGCGGCGTGGCCGGCGCGGGCAGCGCCGCGTTCGCGCCGCTGGTGGCCTTTGAAAACACTTTTGACAACGCGGCCGCGCCCACCGACTTCCGCAGCGTGGCCGCCATCTTCAATGCCGTGGGCACGCAACAGGGCAGCGTGCACAGCTCGGCCGTGCGGCTGCGCAATGCAGGCACCTTCCAGTACTGCCGCGCCACGGCCAGCGGCGGCTTCGTCAACTACGAAGCCACGTGCCCCCACACCGAGAAAGGCTACATCCGCCATGTGCCGGGGCGCGGCGCGTTCGAGGTCTACACCACCCCGGCTGGCGACGGCGCGACGACCACGGGCGGCACGCTCAGCGGCTCGATGGTGATCGGCCTGGTGGAAGGCCTGGCCGTGCCCGTGCACCTGGTGCGCGAGAGCGGCGCCGCGAGCGGCCTGCGCCTGATGGCCTTGCAACAGAGCCTGGCCGCGGGCGCCGCCGACGGGCGCTATGCCATGGCCGACAGCAGCGGCGGCAACGGCGCAGCCACCGTGGCGGCGAGCAGCCTGAATGTGGGGGGCGTCGAAGCCACGCTGAGCTTCGACACCCCCGTGCCGGGTGTCGCGCAAGCCGGCGCCAGCCGGCCGGGCCACCTGGTCTTCAACCAGGGCCTGATCGGCTTTGTGCCTTCATCGGGCACGGGGCCCGCGCTGGAGCTGGGCGTGCGCCATTGACCCACCCGGGCTGCGCCGCAAGCGGCGCGGCCTCTTCCTTTCTCTTCCCTTCTCTCGACTCTCGACTCTCGAACAAAGGCAATCTGATGAAGACGCTGTTCCTTTTGTCCACCCTGGCCCTTGCGGCCGCAGGTGCGCACGCGCAGGACTTCCCGGGCGGCAAGCCCATCACCATCGTGGTGCCCTTTGCTGCCGGCGGCCCCACCGACCGCGTGGCCCGCGACCTGGCCGAGGCCATGCAAAAGCCCCTGGG
>NZ_JAQIPB010000010.1 GCF_028023875.1 Xenophilus arseniciresistens | reverse complement strand
TTGGCCGACAGCACCGTGGCGATCGCCGCCGTCAGGGTCGTCTTGCCATGGTCCACGTGACCGATCGTGCCCACGTTCACGTGGGGCTTGGTACGTTCGAACTTGCCTTTTGCCATTTTTCAATCCTTGAAAGAGCAATGCCCGTGTGTTGGTTTAACGTCTGCATCGTGTTGCTGAATCCTCCGCCACGGGCAACGGAAGGCACACGACCACAGACAAAAAAATCCCCGCTCCGCTTTCGTGGGCTGCCGCGGAACTGGCTTGCCAGGTCGCGGGCAGCGCCCTTGAGGGGAGGCGGCCGCAGGCCGCCACGGGGTGGACCAATTACTTGGCGCGAGCGGCCATGATGGCTTCAGACACGTTGCGAGGTGCTTCGCTGTAGTGCTTGAATTCCATCGTGTACGTGGCACGACCTTGCGTAGCGGAACGCAGCGAGGTCGAGTAGCCGAACATTTCCGACAGCGGAACTTCAGCCTTGATGGCCTTGCCGCCGCCCACCATGTCGTCCATGCCTTGCACCATGCCGCGACGCGAGGACAGATCGCCCATCACGGTACCGGCGTAGTCTTCAGGCGTCTCGACTTCCACGGCCATCATGGGCTCGAGGATGACGGGACCGGCCTTCTTGCAGCCTTCCTTGAAGCCGAAGATGGCAGCCATCTTGAAGGCCAGTTCGTTCGAGTCCACGTCGTGGTACGAGCCGAAGTGCAGCGTGACCTTGACGTCCACGACCGGATAGCCGGCCAGCACGCCTTGCGTCACGGCTTCGTTGATGCCCTTCTCGACCGCGGGAATGAATTCGCGCGGCACCACGCCACCCTTGATCGCGTCGACGAACTCGATGCCCTTGCCGGCTTCGTTCGGCTCGATCTTGAGCACGACGTGGCCGTACTGGCCCTTACCACCGGACTGGCGCACGAACTTGCCTTCGGCTTCTTCCACCGTCTTGCGGATGGTTTCGCGGTAGGCCACCTGGGGCTTGCCCACGTTGGCTTCCACGCCGAATTCGCGCTTCATGCGGTCCACGATGATTTCCAGGTGCAGCTCGCCCATGCCCGAGATGATGGTCTGGCCGGACTCTTCGTCGGTCTTCACGCGGAAGGACGGATCTTCTGCAGCCAGACGGCCCAGCGCGATACCCATCTTTTCCTGGTCGGTCTTGGTCTTGGGTTCAACAGCCTGTGCAATCACGGGCTCAGGGAAGACCATGCGCTCGAGCATGACGATGGAGTCGGGATCGCACAGGGTTTCGCCCGTGGTCACGTCCTTCAGGCCCACGCAGGCAGCGATGTCGCCAGCGCGGATTTCGTCCACTTCGATGCGTTCGTTGGCGTGCATCTGCACGATACGGCCGATGCGCTCCTTCTTGCCCTTGACCGGGTTGTAGACGGTGTCGCCCTTGCTCAGAACGCCCGAGTACACGCGCACGAAGGTGAGCTGACCGACGAAGGGGTCGGTCATCAGCTTGAAGGCCAGCGACGAGAACTTCTCGTTGTCGTCTGCCTTGCGCGTGGTTTCCTTCTCGTCGTCGTCCGTGCCGGACACCGGGGGAATGTCCACGGGCGAGGGCAGGAAGTCGATCACGGCGTCCAGCATGCGCTGCACGCCCTTGTTCTTGAAGGCCGTGCCACACAGCATCGGCTGGATTTCGGTGGCGATGGTGCGGGTGCGGATGGCGAGCTTGATCTCGTCCTCGGTGAGGTCGCCCTCTTCCAGGTACTTGTTCATCAGCTCTTCGCTGGCTTCGGCAGCAGCCTCAACCATCTTCTCGCGCCATTCCTTGGCGGTCTCGACCAGCTCGGCCGGGATGTCCTGGAACTCGAACTTCATGCCCTGGGACGCTTCGTCCCAGATGATGGCCTTCATCTTGATCAGATCGACCACGCCCTTGAAGCCTTCTTCGGCACCGATCGGGATCACGATCGGCACGGGGTTGGCCTTCAGGCGCAGACGCATCTGCTCATAGACCTTGAAGAAGTTCGCACCGGTACGGTCCATCTTGTTGACGAACGCCAGACGGGGCACCTTGTACTTGTTGGCCTGGCGCCAGACGGTTTCCGACTGGGGCTGCACGCCACCCACGGCGCAGTACACCATGCAGGCGCCGTCCAGCACGCGCATGGAACGCTCCACCTCGATGGTGAAGTCCACGTGGCCGGGGGTGTCGATGATGTTGAAGCGGTGCTCGGGGTAGGACAGGTCCATGCCCTTCCAGAAGCAGGTCGTGGCAGCCGAGGTGATCGTGATGCCGCGCTCTTGTTCCTGCTCCATCCAGTCCATGGTGGCCGCGCCATCGTGCACTTCACCGATCTTGTGGTTCACACCGGTGTAGAACAGGATGCGCTCAGTGGTCGTGGTCTTGCCAGCGTCGATGTGCGCCGAGATACCGATGTTGCGGTAGCGCTCGATGGGGGTTTTGCGGGCCATGAGAATTTACTCCGTGAATCGCAGAGAGCCCGCCCGTCGAAATGACAGGTCGGGCTCCCGGCCGTAGGTTAGTTGGGGACGAAAATCAGAAGCGGAAGTGGCTGAACGCCTTGTTGGCGTCGGCCATGCGATGCACTTCATCGCGCTTCTTCATTGCGCCGCCACGGCCTTCCGTGGCTTCCAGCAGTTCGTTGGCCAGACGCAGGGCCATCGACTTCTCGCCGCGCTTGCGGGCGGCTTCCTTGATCCAGCGCATCGACAGCGCCAGACGGCGAACCGGACGCACCTCGACGGGCACCTGGTAGTTGGCACCGCCAACGCGGCGCGACTTCACTTCGACCATCGGCTTGACGTTGTTGATGGCCACGATGAAGGCTTCCAGCGGGTCCTTGCCCGGGTTCTTCTTCTCGATGAACTCGAGTGCGCCATAGATGATGCGCTCGGCGACAGCCTTCTTGCCGCCTTCCATGATCACGTTCATGAACTTGGACAGCTCGACATTGCCGAACTTCGGGTCCGGCAGGATTTCACGTTTGGGGACTTCGCGACGACGTGGCATTTTCTGAACCTCTTTGCTTCAGTTGGCACCGCCTTCCGGCGACACCGCGAGAGCCATCAGGACCCTCACTTACTCGACCCACGCAGACTTTTGCGCTTCGGGTCACTACGTTCGCACCGCCAGCCTGGGCAGTTCGAACACCTATGAAAACAAGAAAACCGATCAGGCCTTCTTGGGACGCTTGGCGCCGTACTTGGAGCGCGACTGCTTGCGATCCTTCACGCCCTGCAGGTCCAGCGAACCGCGCACGATGTGATAGCGAACACCGGGCAGATCCTTCACACGACCGCCGCGAACCAGCACCACGCTGTGTTCCTGCAGGTTGTGGCCTTCACCGCCGATGTAGGAAATGACTTCGAAACCGTTGGTCAGGCGCACCTTGGCAACCTTACGCAGAGCGGAGTTCGGCTTCTTGGGGGTCGTGGTGTAGACCCGGGTGCAGACGCCGCGGCGTTGCGGCGAGTTCTGCATGGCAGGGCTCTTCGACTTGGTCGTTTCGACCTCGCGACCCTGGCGCACCAGTTGATTGATCGTTGGCATGAATGAATAGTCCCAAAAACTCCCGACAGCCCCGTGACAGGCCGACGCGGCCCTCGATGAAAAAACGAGGAACGCGCCCGGGAAACGAAAACGTGAAACCCTTCGGAAATTTCCGAAAAGCCCGCGATTCTAGCAATCAGCAGCCCGGGGCTGCAAGCCCGGGCCTTTGAAGGGGCTGCAGGGGCAGCCGCTTACTTGATCCACAGGCGCACGGCATCCCAGGCGCGGCCCAGCACGCCCGCCTGCTCCACGGGCTCCAGCACCACCAGTGGCACCTCGGCCAGGGCCTGGTCGCCCAGGGCGATCTTGAGGCTGCCCACGGCCTGGTTCTTGGCCAGCGGCGCGATCAGCGGATCGGGGCGCACCACCTGCGTGCTCACGCGCGAGGCGCTGCCCGAGGGCACGGTGACCACGATGGGCTCGGTGCGCCCCAGCTTCACGCTGGGAGTCTTGCCCTTCCAGACCTGCGGCGTGGCCACGGCCTGGTTGGCATCGAACAGGCGCACGGCGTCGAAGGCGGTGTAGCCCCAGTTCAGCAGCTTCTGCGATTCATTGGCCCGCACCGTCTCGCTGGCCGTGCCCAGCACGATGGACAGCAGGCGGCGGCCACCCGGCAGGTTGGGGAAGTCGCGCTTGGCCGTGACGATCAGGCAGTAGCCGGCCGCGTTGGTGTGGCCCGTCTTGAGGCCGTCCACCGTCGGGTCGCGGAACAGCAGCAGGTTGCGGTTGGTGTCGTTGGTCGAAGGCGTGCCCGGATAGCGGTACTTCTTGATCGCGTAGTAGTGCATGTACTGCGGGAAGTCACGCATCAGGCGCGTGGCCAGGATGCTCAGGTCGCGCGCGGTGGTGGTGTGGCCGGCGGCCGTCAGCCCTTCGGGGTTGCGGTAGCCGGTGTTCTTCATGCCCAGGGCCTTGGCCTGCTCGTTCATCAGATGAACGAAGTGCTCGACCGTGCCACCCACGCCTTCGGCCAGCGCGACCGTGGCGTCGTTGCCCGACTGCACGATCATGCCCTTGATCAGGTCGTCCACCGGCACCTGCATCTTGGGGTCGATGAACATGCGCGAGCCGGGCATCTTCCAGGCCAGCTCGCTGACCGGCAGGGTCTGGGTCAGCGTGATCTTCTTGGCCTTGAGCGCGTCGAAGACCAGGTAGGCGCTCATGAGCTTGGTCAGCGACGCCGGCTCCACCGGCATGTCCACATCCTTTTGCGCCAGCACCTGGTTGGCGGTCACGTCGATCAGCATGTAGCTGCGCGCCGCCACTTCGGGCGGCTGCGGCGCGGTCTGCGCCTGCGCCCAGGCGGCCGAGAAAGTGACAACGGCCAACACCAGCCAGCGACGCACGGGAGAGAGAAAGGTCATCGGAATCAGAAAGGGAAGAAGGGGTCGAAAGGCCTCGTCGCGGGAGGCAGCAGGACGGGCATGCGGGCCGTCCGGGTTTCAGGCTTGCGCACGCAGATGGCGCGTCACCAGGCCCTTGAGCAGCGGCAATTGTCCGTGAAAGAAATGGCCGCCCCCGGGGACGACCGTCACGGGAAGTGACTGGGGCCGGGCCCAGTCCATCACTGCGGCCAGGGGCACGGTGTCATCGCTTTCGCCGTGCACGACCAGGGTGCGCTCATGGGCCTCGGGCGGCAGCGCGGCCACCGAAAAGCGCGATGCCGCCGTGCCCACCAGCACCACCTGGCGCACATCGCGCGCAGGCCACAGCGGCAGCAGGGCCTGGCTGGTCACGAAGGCGCCGAAGGAGAAGCCGGCCAGGGCCAGCGGACCCTCGGGCGCCACCTGCTCGACCACGCGCAGCAAGTCCTGCGCTTCGCCGCGGCCTTCGTCGTGCACGCCTTCGCTGGCACCCACACCGCGGAAGTTGAAGCGCACGGCAGTCCAGCCGCAGGCCACGAAGGCGCGCGCCAGCGTCTGCACCACCTTGTTGTCCATGGTGCCGCCAAAGAGCGGGTGCGGATGGGCGATGACCGCCACGCCGACCGGCGCCTGCCCACCGGCAGGCTGGTCGCGCAGGGCCTCGATCCGGCCCGCAGCCCCTTGCAGCAGGAGCTTTTCAGTCTGCGTGTTCATGAGAAGGAAGGGAGGAGGAGAAAAGGAAGGGACGCAGCGACTGATCGGCCCTGGCGCGCTAGGTTCCGCAATTCAGCGACCGACTTGCGGCGGCAGCACAAGCCGCTGCACCACCTGGCCGTTCTTGAGGTGGGACTCGACGATCTCGTCGATGTCCTCAAGGTCCACGAAGGTGTACCAGACCGCCTCCGGATAGACGACCGCCACCGGCGCGCCCGCGCAGCGGTCCAGGCAGCCGGCCTTGTTCACGCGCACCTTGCCGGCGCCAGCCAGCCCTTCGGCCTTGACGCGCGCCTTGCAGTGGTCGAAACCGGCCTGCGCGCCATGCGCGGCGCAGCAGTCCTCGCCGTTCTTGCGCTCGTTCAGACAGAAGAAGATGTGGCGGGCGTAGTAGCCGCCGGCAGAAGGCTCGGACATGGCCGGCATTCTAGGGAGGCTCTTCGCGGATCGAGCGGCAAGGGCGCTTGCATGGGGCAAGCACGCGGCGCGCATGCCCGTTTCAGGACGTTGCAGACACGGGCCGGCGCGAGAGCACCGCCGCCGCATACACGATCACGGCAAAAGGCCACAGCCAGCCCAGCCACTGCGCCAGACCATGAAAGCGCATGAAGCGCCCCTGCTCCCAGGTCGCCAGCGTGAGCGCGAAGTAGGCATTGAGCGGCGCCTGGTTCAGCAGGCTCAGGTGCAGCAGCACCGCCAGCAGCACCAGCACCAGGCTCAGCCGGCGCGGCGCGCGCAGCAGCGCCAGCGCCAGCACCGCCGCCAGCACCACGCCCGCGAACACGGGCGTGGTGAGCCAGGCCCAGGCATGGACGGGCCCCCAGCTCAGCGCCGACGACAGCGCGCTCACGGCCAACCCGGCCAGCAGCACCAGCGCCACCAGCAGGGCCCGCCGCGCCAACGAGCGCGCCACCGAACTGGCCAGCAGGCAGGGCACGAGCAAGCCCAGCGCCACGCAGAGCATCTCCCCCGCGGGCGCCAGTGGCTGCAGCTCGAACGGACGCTGTGGCAGCCAGGCCAGGAAGGGCGTGTCCGTCAGCCACTCGGCCAGCGCCTCCTCCAGCCGCTCGAACACCTGCCCCAGCCCGAAGGGAACGGCGGCCGGGAACAGCAGCGCCGCCGGCCACAGCGCCAGCAGCACCAGCGCCCCGCGCGGCTCGTCCACGAACCACAGGCTGCGCGCGCGCTCCCAGTGCGAGACCAGGCCCAGGCGCACCAGCCCCGCCGCCAGCGTGGCGCCGATCAGCGCCCCCATCGCGTTCAGGCCCAGGTCCAGGTTGGAAGCGATGCGCATCGGCAGGTAGCTCTGCAGCGACTCCATCACGAAGGCCAGGGCCGCACCTGCCAGCGTGCCCAGGCCCACGGCCGGCAGCCCGCCCAGGCGCCACGCCCGCGCGCGCATGAGCCCCACGGCCAGCAGAAAGCCCAGCGGCACGTAGCCCACGACATTGATCCCCAGGTCGAAGCCCGACCAGTAGCGCGGCCAGGGCGCGCTCAGGTAGGACCAGGGCGCAAGCCCCTGGTCGCGCCAGCCCGTGAAGGGGAACAGGCTGGCGTAGACGATCAGCGCCGCGTAGCTCAGGGCCAGCGGCCAGGCGGACGACTTGTGGTTCGGGCTCGTCACGCCCCAGGGCGTGCTCACGGCCGGCGGGCCCTGCATCACGGCCCTTTTCTGGCCATCAGGCATGCGGCCACGCGTGCGCCCTCAGAACGGCTTGACCACCGCCAGGACGACGATGGCCAGCAGCAGCAGCACCGGCACTTCGTTGAACAAGCGGAACCAGCGGTGGCTGCGCTTGTTCTGCCCCGCCACGAATCGCCGCAGCAGCACGCCACAGCCGTGGTGGTAGCCCAGCACCAGCAGCACCAGCGCGAGCTTCGCATGCATCCAGCCATTGCCGGCGCCCCGGCCGATGCCGTAGCCCAGCCACAGCCAGAGCCCGAAACCCAGCGCCGGCACGGCCAGGAAAGTGGTGAAGCGCCAGAGCTTGCGGGCCATCAGGAGCAAGCGCTCACGCTCGGCCACGGACTCCGGCGGCACCAGGGCCAGGTTCACGAAGATGCGCGGCAGATAGAACAGGCCGGCGAACCAACTGGCGATGAAGACGATGTGGAAGGACTTGACCCAGAGCATCGGCGGCAGTGTACGGGCGCGTTCCGCCAGCCAGACCACAGACCGGCGCGCGCAAAAAAAAGCCCGGCGTCATTGAAACGCCGGGCCTGGGAAGCCCTTTTGCTGTCACACATCAAGGCACCCGCTCAGGGAGGAAAAGCGGGGAGCGGCAAGCCGCCCGAGACAGAATTTAACAAAGTCATCCGAGGCCAGCAAGACCGTTTCGCATATTTTCTCGATGCATCCCGCCTCACTGGATAGTTGCGATTTATCACCAAGTGCTGCCGCCCGGTGTGCCAGCGCGGCCCTGACGGACAATGCCGCCATGACCCAGCACGCCCCCTTTCCCGCCGGCCGACCGCGCCGGCTGCGCCGCGATGCCTTCACGCGCAATCTGGTGCGCGAGAACGCCCTGAGCGTCCATGACCTGATCTATCCGGTGTTCGTGCTGGACGGCCAGCAGCGGCGCGAAAGCGTGGCCTCCATGCCCGGCGTGGAACGCCTGAGCCTGGACCTGCTGCTGCCCGTGGCCGAGGAATGCGTTGGCCTGGGCATTCCGGTGCTGGCCCTGTTTCCGGTGATCGATCCGGCGCTCAAGACGCCGGACGGCGCGGAAGCCTTCAACCCGGACGGCCTGATCCCGCGCGTGGTGGCGCAGTTGAAGAAGGAATTCCCGGAACTGGGCGTGATGACCGACGTGGCGCTGGACCCCTACACCAGCCACGGCCAGGACGGGCTGCTCGACGAGCATGGCTACATCCTCAACGACCCCACCGTGGAAGTGCTGACCCGCCAGGCGCTGGCCCAGTCGGCCGCGGGCGTGGACATCGTGGCGCCCAGCGACATGATGGACGGGCGCATCGGTGCCATCCGCAACGCGCTCGAAGCGCGCGGCGACGTGCACACGCGCATCATGGCCTACAGCGCCAAGTACGCCAGCGTCTTCTACGGCCCCTTCCGCGACGCCGTGGGCTCGGCCGCGAACCTGGGCAAGAGCAACAAGAAGGTCTACCAGATGGACCCGGCCAACAGCGACGAGGCGCTGCGCGAAGTGGCGATCGACATCGCCGAGGGCGCCGACATGGTGATGGTCAAGCCCGGCATGCCCTACCTGGACATCGTGCGCCGCGTGAAGGACGAGTTCCACGTGCCCACCTTCGCCTACCAGGTCAGCGGCGAATACGCGATGCTGCAGGCCGCGGCCCGCAACGGCTGGCTCGACGGCGAAGGCGCCATGATGGAAAGCCTGCTGGCCTTCAAGCGCGCGGGCGCCGACGGCGTGCTGAGCTATTTCGCGCTGGACGCCGCCCGGCGCCTGCGCCAGGGCTGACGCGGCACCGCTGCGCGCACGATGCGCATCCTCCAGATCCAGCCCAGCCGCGTGCAGGAGCACGCCGAGCTTGCGCCGCTGCTGGCCGCCGGCGCGTCGGCGGGCTTTCTGTGGCTGTCCGTCACGCGCGAGGAACTGCAAGCCGATCTGGCCGGCATCCAGCGCGCGCTGCACTCGCTGGGCGGCAGCACGCTGGTGGACCTGCACGTCAGCGATCTGCTCAACGAGCAGTTGCCCTCGCACTACGACTACACCTCCAGCTACGACCTGCTGGTGATGCGGCGCCTGGCCGCCGGCGCCGCCACGGCCCCCGCGCCCGCGCCAAGCGCAGCCCTGCGCCATGGCCCGCCGGCGCTGCGCCGCATCGACACCCGCCCCGTGGGCTTCGTGGTGTTCGACCGCGTGCTGCTCACCGTGCATCCGGCCGACGCCAGCATGCGAGAGGCCATGGCCGCGCGGCTGCTGGCGGCCAGCGCGCCGGCCGCGGCGCCGGCCCTGGACGCGCGCGCCACCTCGGCCCGGCTGCCGACCAGCCCGGCCGATCTGATGCTGCGCATCCTCAACCAGATCGTGGACGGCTACCTGGAGCTGCGGCGCGAGCTCACGCGCCAGCTCGACCACTGGCAGGCCGAGCTGATCGACCCCAAGACGCGTTTTTCCAACTGGAGCGCGCTGATGCAGTCGCGCCAGGCCCTGCACCACCTGGACGAAATCTGCGAGGACCAGCGTGCGGCCATGCAGGACTGGATCGATGCCGTCGAAACCCTGGCGCCGCCGACCACGGCCGAGGGCCAGCGCGAGCGCGAACTGCTGCTGGTGCGCAGCCGCGACCTGCTCGAGCACATCCAGCGCGTGGTGCACCACGTGAGGCGGCTGGAACAGAACGCCGAGACCGCCGTGCAGCTGCACTTCAGTGTGCAGAGCCACCGCACCAACGACATCATGCGCGTGCTCACGGTGCTCACGGCCGTGTTCCTGCCACTGAACCTGATCGCGGGCATCTTCGGCATGAACTTCGAGTTCGTGCCGCTGGTCCACAAGGCCGACGGCTTCTGGATCGCGATGGCGCTGATGCTGGCCATCGCCGTGGGGCTGGTGCTGGTGTTCTGGCGCAAGCGCTACCTGGCGCGCACGGCCAAGTAGCAGGCAGGAGGCGCTTCAGCCTTCCATGGCCTTGTGGTGGCGGGCCACGAAATCGGCATAGGTGTCGATGCCGCGCAACTGCAGGATGGAGTTGCGCACGGCAGCCTCCACCAGCACGGCGATGTTGCGCCCGGCCACCACCTGGATCACGGCCTTGCGGATCGGCACGCCCAGCACGTCCTGCGTGAGGGGCTCGGCCGGCAGGCGTTCGTAGTCGCGCTCGAAGGAGTCGCGCCGCACCAGATGCACGATCAGCTTCAGGCGCATCTTGCGGCGCACGGCCGTCTCGCCAAAGATGGCCTTGATGTCCAGCAGGCCGATGCCGCGCACTTCCAGGAGGTTCTGCAGCAGCTCGGGGCAGCGGCCCTCGATGGTGGCCTGGTTGATGCGAAACAGGTCCACCGCGTCATCGGCCACCAGGCCGTTGCCGCGCGAGATCAGCTCCAGGCCCAGCTCGCTCTTTCCAAGGCCCGACTCGCCCGTGATCATCACGCCCATGCCCAGGATGTCCATGAACACGCCGTGCATCGACGTGCGCTCGGCGAAGTGCTTGGACAGGTAGGCGCGCAGCACGTCGATGACGAAGGCTGCGGATTCGCGCGTGGCAAACAGCGGCAGCTGGGCGCGCTCGCACACCGACAGCAGTTCCTCTGGCGGCGCCTGCCCATCGGCCAGCACCAGCATGGGCGGCTCCAGCGTGACGATGCGCGCGATGCGGCGCTCGCAATCCTCGGTCGTGCTGCGCGTGAGGTAGGCCACCTCGCGCGCGCCCAGGATCTGTACGCGGTAGGGATGGATGTAGTTGAGGTAGCCGACCAGGTCTGCAGCCGACTGGGCCCGGCTGATCACATCGGCGTCGAACTGCCGCTCCGAAGCACCCAGACCCGCCAGCCATTCCCAGCGCAGCGAGCCGCGGAACTCCTCGAACATCGCATCGGCGCTGATGACCGTGGGTTTCACCGTCGGCTGCGGCGCCTTCAGGCCGTCTGGGTGGAGCGCCAGCCGGCGATCAGGCCATGCAGTTCGACGGCGTCGGTGCTGGACTTGATCTTCTCGCGCAGCGGCGCGTCGCTGAGCATCTCGGCAATCTCCGACAGGATCTCCAGGTGCTTCTGCGTGGCCGCCTCGGGCACCAGCAGGAAGATCAGCAGCACGACGGGCTGCTCGTCGGGGGCGTCGAAACCGATGGGATTGGCCAGCCGGAACACGGCCGCCATGGGCGACTTCAGGCCCTTGATGCGCCCATGCGGAATGGCCACCGCATGCCCCAGCCCGGTGGAGCCCAGGCGCTCGCGCGCGAACAGACTGTCGGTGATCAGGGCCCGGCTCAGGCCATGGAGGTTCTCGAACAGCAAGCCCGCTTCTTCGAAAGCACGCTTCTTGCTGGTGGCATCGACGCTCACGAGCACTTGAGCGGACGGCAGGATGGACGCGAGTCTGTTCATGGTGGGATTCGGGGCGCGATTATGCATCCGTGGGCCGCGATGCACCAGAAACAACAAACCGCCCGAAGGCGGCTTGGCAAGAGGGCTTGCCCCAAGAGCCCCGCTCGGGGCTCCGCAGGATGCACCACCAAAGGCTACATCATTGGCTCATTCATCATTGAATGACGCGCTTGGGCGCCACGTGGTGGTGATCCTGCATGCGGTCCTTGTGCCGCACCACTTGCCGATCCAGCTTGTCCACCAGTTCATCCACCGCGGCATAGAGGTCGAAGTGGCTGGACTCGGCGAACATGTCGTTGCCCTTGACGTGGATGTTGCATTCCGCGCGCTGCCGCTTTTCCTTCTCCTTCTGCTTTTCCACCGTCAGGATCACCTTGACGTCGACCACCTGATCGAAGTGCCGGGTGATCCGGTCTAGCTTGCTGGTCACGTAGCTGCGCAGTGCGGGGGTGACGTCGAGGTGATGACCGCTGATCGTCAAATTCATGAATACCTCCTGGAATTGACGGTTGGGAAAAGACGGCCGCCCGGGAAGCCAGCCGTCTGCGGGAAAACTGCTCGTGCGCTGGACAGATTTTTTTCGTGAAGGCGCGAACGCCAGGAATGAAGGGGAGGAAGAGAAGGGGAAGAAAAGAGGGGGAGGAGGAAGGGGAGAAAGTAGGAAGCGTCGGCTGTCGAATTCACTATGCCCGCGCTGTCACGGATTTGCAATACCGGCTGTGCCCCACTTCGTCAAAAGCCTGCGGGCCTGCGCACAGGTGCTGCACGGGCTGTAGCAGCGTCGCGCTTCCCCGCGCGGCATGCGGCCCGCCGGGGCCGCTCAGCGCCAGGCCTTGCGCAGGCGCTCGCGCAGGTCCATGACCGCAGGCGGCGCAGGGACAAACACCGGCTGCGGCGCCGGCGGCGGCCAGGTCTGCCGTTCGTAGCCGCCCAGGTCGGCATCGGGGATGAAACGCGTGCGGCCCGCATACATGTGCCGGTCGCCGCGCGGCGTCTGCTGCGTGACGTGAAAGCGCTGCGGCTGCACCAGGTGCAGGTGATCGCGGGCCCGCGTCATGGCCACGTAGAGCAGGCGGCGCTCTTCCTCCAGCTCGTGGGCGCCCTGCACCACGTCTGCGGGCATGCAGCCGTCGACCACGTTGAGCACCGAGACGGCGTTCCACTCCTGGCCCTTGGCCGAATGGATGGTCGAGAGGATCAGGTAGTCCTCGTCGAGCAGGGGCGGGCCGGGCCGGTCGCTGGTGGATTCGGGCGGGTCCAGCGTCAGCTCGGTGATGAAGCGCTCGCGCGAGGCATAGCCGGCGGCCAGTTGCACCAATTGCGCGATGTCGCCGGCACGCACCATGGCGTCTTCGTGCAGGCGCTCCAGGTGCGGCTGGTACCACTGCTGGGCCAGTTCCATCTGCGCGGGCCAGCCGGCCTCGTGCCGCAGGGCGTGCCAGACGCGCGCGAAGTCCTGCCAGGCCTGCTGCGCGTTGGCAGGCGGCTCGAAGGCCTGCAGCGCGGCCGCGGGGTCGGCCGCCGCCTGCATGGCGTCGAGCAGCCGGGCGGCCGTGGCAGGGCCAATGCCGGGCAGCAGCTGCACGGCCCTGAAGCCGGCCAGCCGGCTGCGCGGGTTGTGCACGAAGCGCAGCAGCGCCAGCAGGTCCTTGATGTGCGTGGCTTCCAGGAATTTGAGGCCGCCGAACTTGACGAAGGGAATGTTGCGGCGCACCAGCTCCAGCTCGAGGGCCGCGCTGTGGCTGGCGGTGCGAAACAGCACCGCCTGCTGCTTGAGCGTGAGCCCGTTCTCGCGCAGTTCCAGGGTGCGGTCGGCCACCCAATGGGCCTGCGCGGCCTCGTCGGCCACCAGCACCAGCTGCGGCTTGCCGGCCGAAGCCTTGTCGGTCCACAGCTGCTTGGCATGGCGCTCGGTGGCATGCGCCATCACGGCGTTGGAGGCATCGAGGATGGGCTGGGTGGAGCGGTAGTTGCGCTCCAGCGCCACCACCTGCGCGGGCCGCGCGAACTGCTGCGGAAACTGCAGGATGTTGTGCACCGTGGCGCCGCGGAAGGAATAGATGGACTGCGCGTCATCGCCAACCGCCGTGACGCCCGCGCCATCGGGCCGCAGCTGCAGCAGGATGCGGGCCTGCAGGCGGTTGGTGTCCTGGTACTCATCGACCAGCACATGGTCGAAGCGCGCGCCCACCTCGGCGGCCAGCGCGGGCTCGGCCATCATCTCGGCCCAGGCCAGCAGCAGGTCGTCGTAATCCAGCACGTTCTGCTGCGCCTTGGCCTCCACATAGGCCGCGAACAAACGCGGCAGCGCTTCCACCCAATCGGCGCACCAGGGAAAGCTGTGGGCCAGCACCTGCGCCAGCGGCGCCTGCGTGTTCACGCAGCGCGAGTAGATCGAGAGGCAGGTGCTCTTGAGGGGAAAGCGGCGCGCCGAGGACGACAGCCCCAGCTCGTGGCGCACCCAGCCCATCAGGTCCTCGGCGTCGCCGCGGTCGTGGATGGTGAAGTCCGCGTCCAGGCCGATCTGCGGCGCGTAGTCGCGCAGCAGGCGCGCGCCCACGCCGTGGAAGGTGCCGGCCCAGGGCAGGGCTGGCACGGCCTCGCCGCGAAGGCCCATCACGCGTGCGGCCACCTGGCCGGCGCGGCGCGACATCTCCTGCGCCGCGCGGCGCGAGAAGGTCAACAGGAGGATGCGCTGCGGATCGGCCCCGCGCGCGATGAGCGTGGCCACGCGATGCGCCAGCGTGCTGGTCTTGCCCGAGCCGGCGCCCGCGATCACCAGCAGCGCGCTCGCCTGCGCGGCCTCGGCGGCCGAGCGCGCCAGCCCGTGTTCGACGGCCTGGCGCTGGGCCTCGTTCAAGGTGGCCAAGGCCTGCGCAAGCCGCGCGTTCAGGGCGAGGTCCGGGGCGGAATCGAGCTCGGGAAGGGACAACATGGCGAAGGGGCAGCAGAGCGCAAATGTACTGGATACCCATCCAGTCATGTGCGGGACACTGTTGTTGCAGTGCCATAATCCGCGCCGCTGCAACCACCGGAGAGTCCTCATGGAAACCGCCCCGTCTTGGCAGCTTTCAATGCCCGCCTGAGTGCCCGTCCGGCCATGGCGAGGACATTGAAAGCGCCCCACCCCGTTTTCTTTTCGTCTCAAGCCTTTTCGCCGGGGAGCACGCCATGCTCAACATCTTCACCCTTGCCAACGGCCGTCTCGCCCAGGAAGAGATCGAGTCGCTGGAGGAGCTCTCGCATTTCCAGCCCATCTGGGTCGACCTGGAGTCGCCCACGGTGGAGGAAAAGCGCTGGGTCAAGCAGTACTACGGCCTGTCCATTCCCGAGGACGTGACCGACGAGGACATCGAGGAATCCGCGCGCTTCTACGAGGAAGACAACGGCGACCTCCATGTGCGCAGCGACTTTCTGATCGCCGACCCCGACGAGCCGCGCAACGTGCGCGTGGCCTTCATCCTCAACCAGCACAACGCCGAGCTCAAGAGCCGCGGCGTGCTTTTTTCGATTCACGACGAGGACGTGCCGGTGTTCCGGCTGCTGCGCATGCGCGCGCGCCGCGCGCCCGGCCTGATCACCGATGCCAAGGACGTGCTGCTGGCACTGTTCGACGGCGACGCCGAGTACTCGGCCGATACGCTCGAGGGCATCTATGACGAACTCGAGGAAGCCGGCAAGCGCGTGCTGCGCGGCAACGTGAGCGACGAAACGGCCAGCGAGGTGCTGGGCCTGATCGCGCGCCAGGAAGACATGAACGGTCGCATCCGCCGCAACGCGATGGACACGCGCCGCGCCGTCAGCTTCATGATGCGCCAGCGCATGCTGGACGCCGAGCAGTTCGAGGACGCGCGCCAGATCCTGCGCGACATCGAGTCGCTGGACAGCCACACGGCCTTCCTGTTCGACAAGATCAACTTCCTGATGGATGCGACCGTCGGTTTCATCAACATCAACCAGAACAAGATCATCAAGCTGTTCTCGGTGGCCAGCGTGGCGCTGCTGCCGCCCACGCTGGTGGCCAGCGTGTACGGGATGAACTTCAAGTTCATGCCCGAACTGGACTGGGCGCTGGGCTACCCCTACGCCCTGGCTCTGATGGTGGCCAGCGCCCTGGGGCCCATGCTGTACTTCCGCAAGCGAGGCTGGTTGAAATAGCCTGCCCCCAAGGCGCCTGCGGCCCCTCCCCCTCAAGGGGGCAGCTGAAGCGTTGCTGTTTGGCGCGCAAAGCCCTGCCAGAGCGCCTGCCGGCGCGTTTATCGACAATCGGGGCATGACCCATCACCGCATCGTCGTCGGCCTGTCGGGCGGCGTGGATTCCGCCGTCACGGCCCATCTGCTCAAGAAGCAGGGGCACGAGGTGGTCGGCATCTTCATGAAGAACTGGGAGGATGACGACGACAGCGAGTACTGCTCGTCGAATGCCGATTTCGTGGACGCCGCCAGCGTGGCCGACGTGCTGGGCATCGAGATCGAGCACGTCAACTTCGCCGCCGACTACAAGGACCGCGTGTTCGCGGAGTTCCTGCGCGAGTACCAGGCCGGCCGCACGCCCAACCCCGACGTGCTGTGCAATGCCGAGATCAAGTTCAAGGCCTTCCTGGACCATGCGATGCGCCTGGGCGCGCAGAAGATCGCCACCGGCCACTATGCCCGCGTGCGCCACAACGCGAACACGGGCCTGTACGAGCTGCTCAAGGGCCTGGACCCGGCCAAGGACCAGAGCTACTTTTTGCACCGGCTGAATCAGGCGCAGCTGAGCAAGGCGCTGTTCCCGGTGGGCGAGCTGCACAAGACCGAAGTGCGCCGCATCGCCACCGAGATCGGCCTGCCCGTGGCGGCCAAGAAGGACTCGACCGGCATCTGCTTCATCGGCGAGCGGCCGTTTCGCGAATTCCTCAACCGCTACATCAGCAAGGCGCCGGGCCCGATCAAGGATGCGCGCGGGCGCGTGCTGGGCGAGCACCACGGCCTGTCCTTCTACACGCTGGGCCAGCGCCAGGGGCTGGGCATCGGCGGCGTCAAGGAAAAGGGAGCCCAGCGCGGCGGCGGCGAGCACGCGCCCTGGTTCGTGGCGCGCAAGGACGTGGAACGCAACACCCTGTGGGTGGTGCAGGGCCATGACCATCCGTGGCTGCTGTCGCAAGGGCTGCAGGCCGACGATGCAAGCTGGGTGGCAGGCCATGCGCCCGCGACAGGCGAGTACGGCGTGAAGACGCGCTACCGCCAGGCCGATGCACCCGGCACGCTGCAGGCCGATGGCGAACGCGGCTTCCAGCTGGTCTTCCCGCCCGCGCACCCGCAATGGGCCGTGACGCCGGGCCAGTCGGCCGTGCTCTACGACGGCGAGGTCTGCCTGGGCGGCGGCGTCATCGCGGCCGCGCAAGCCGTGCCGATGGCCGCCGCGGCCTGAGCGCGCACAGGCTCAGGCGGGGCCCGGGGCCCGGATCGACGGGTCCATGTGGAACAGCCCCAGCGGATAGCGCTGGCCGGCCAGGTAGTCTTGCACGCACTGCAGCAGCAGGGGGCTGCGATGGCGGCTCACCGAAGCGCGGATCTCATCGGGCGTCATCCACACGGTGCGCTCGATGCCGGTGTCCAGCGGCAGGTCCGGCTCGAAGGCACCCAGCTCGCCGCAGAAGGCGAAGCGCATGTAGGTGATGTCGGTCTCGCCCTGATCGCCGGGCGTGGCCCGTTCGAAGCGCGCCATGTAGATGCCCACCAGCCCCGTGGGCCTGAAGTGGTGGGCCGTTTCTTCGAGGGCCTCGCGCGCGCAGCCTTCGGCCGGCGACTCGCCCGGATCCAGGTGGCCTGCGGGCGTGTTGAGCTTGAGGCCGCGGTCGGTGTGTTCTTCCACCAGCAGGAAGCGCCCCTGGTGCTCGATGATCGCGGCGACGGTCACGTTGGGGCGCCAACGCACGGTGGGAGGGGCAGGCATGCTCATCGTCATGGGGCGTGTTGTTGTGTTGAGTCGGTGCCGAAGTCGGTCGTCAAGTCTTCGGGTTCGATCCGCACCAGTTGCAGGCTCACGCAACAGCCGTCGCCGGCGGCGCTCTGGATCTGCACACCGCCGCCGTGGCGCTGCATCACCGTGCGGACCAGCAGCAGGCCCAGCCCCACGCCATGCACCTCGGGGTGCGATTCATGGTGCAGGCGATGGAAGGGCACGAAGAGCTGCGACTGTAGCTCGGGCGGGATGCCCGGCCCCTGATCGCGCACGCTCAGCCGCCAGCTTTCAGGCCCTTCGTCGATCCAGCACAACACTTCGCCGCCCGTCGGGGAGTACTTCAGCGCGTTGCTCATCACATTGGCCAGAGCGCGGCGCAGCAGGCTGCGGTCGCCCCGCACGCAGGCCTGCGCCGGGCCATGCGTGATGCGCACGTCCACCTGCCGCGCCCGCCCCTGCACCCAGGCCAGGTCCACCGCCTCCTGCAGCAGCGGCACCAGGTCCACACAGGTGGGCTGGAAGGCCTGCACCTCGACCCTTGCCACGTTCACGAAGCCGTCGGCCAGCTCCAGGCCGGTGCTCGCATGACGGTGGATGCGCTCCAGCATCCGCGGCAGCGAAGCGGCATCCACCGGCGCGCGAAGCAGTTGCAGCACCGTGAGGATCGCGGCCATGGGCTCGCGCATGTCGTGCGAGATGAAGCGCAGCGCCTCGTCACGCTGGCTCTGGGCCTGGCGCATGCGCGTGATGTCCACCAGGGCCACCATCCAGCCCACATGGCGCTGCAGGGTGTCGAAAAAGGGCACGCAGCGCACGAGCAGCGACCGCTCCTGGTCGTCGGTGGCTTCGCCCATGCGCGGCGCCAGGCTCTGGCCCAGAGCACCGGGCGGTACCATGGCACTGCCGTTGGCGCGCACCTTCAAGTTGCCCAGCAGCGCGTGCGCGTCCTGCGCCGCCAGGTCGGCCGCACCCCAATGGATCAGCGCCGCACGATTGGCGATGAGCACATGGGCGCGCACGTCCAGCACCAGCAGCGGGTCGGGCAGGTGGTCCAGGCCGTCGCGCGCGAAGCGGTGCAGGTCGCGCATGCGGATCGCGGCCTGCGACAGCGCGCTGACCTGGCGATCCAGGAAGTCGCCGTTGCCACCGGCGATCGGCGCGGGCAGGAGCGGAAAGCCGTCGAACTCCGAATTGAGTTCGGCCGTGGTGTTGCGGATGCGGCGCAGCGCCAGGCCCAGCCGCAGCCCGATCCACGCGGGGTAGACCACCAGCAGCGCCAGAAAGCCCACGGCGGGCGAGAACTGCAGCCCCAGCCAGGGCCGCGCCAACTGCACGCCGATGAGGAAGGCCTGCAGGCCCAGGACGAGCGCCAGCATGCCCCAGGGCCGCAGCCGCTGCAGGCACAGCAGCAGCACCGTCAGCGGCAGCAGGTTCAGCATCACGTCCTGCCAGGGCTGGCTCACGGCCACCGGCTTGTCGTCGATGCGTCCTTCCAGCAGATAGGCGTAGATCTCCACGGCGGCACGCGGGGCCCATTTGTCCTGCACGGGCGTGCCATGGAACTGGGCCGCGCCCTGCGCCGTGATGCCCACGAGCACATAGCGCGCCGTGAAGATGTCGGCCGGTGCATGGCCGGCCCAGACATCGAAATAGGAGATGCGTCGAAACGGCGGCTTGCCTTCGCTGAACATCAGCACCTGCTTGTCCTGCTGCTGCCATGGCCCCTGCATGGCGCCGGGCGGCGCGGGCAGCGGCGGAAAGGGCAAGGGCGCAGCGGCAGACGCGTCCGCCTGCGCCGCCTTCTGGAGCACGTCCACGAAGTGGGGCCACAGGCGCCCCTCGAAGCCCTCCCTCGCGTAGACGCTGCGCACCACGCCGTCGGCATCCACCTCGAGATGGTCGTGGCCGATGGCACTGGCCACGCGCGCCAGCTCCAGCGTGGGCGTGCGCTCGAAGGGCGCGCCGGAGCCGCGCATCTCCAGCCGCATCGGCAGCACCACGCAGCCGCTGCGCTCGATCTGCGCGGCCAGCAGCGCGTTTTCCTGCACGTCGGGTGCATCGCGGTCCGACAGCGGCAGATCCAGACCGATGCAGCGCGGGGCCTGGGCCGCGATGTTCTGAAGCACCCGCGCGTGCAGCGAGCGGTTCCAGAGGTCGCGGCCCATCACCTCCAGCGAGCGCTCGTCGAGCTCGACGATCACGATGTCATCGCCATGGTGGCGATGCCAGTGCGCCAGCGTGTGGTCCTGCAGCAGGCGGTCGATGCTGGTGAAGGGGCGCACCCAGCTCAGCAGCGCGGCCAGGAGCAGGCAGCCCAGGGAGAAATAGGCCCAGCTGCCGCGCCGACCCAGCCAATGGGCCGTCCTCAGGGCAGCCGAGGATTCAGGCGCGGACGCAGGCGCGTGCACGGCAAGGCACCGAAGGGCCAATGCGGCGAAGAAGCGGTGCGGATGCGGGCGCGGGGTGCTCTCAGCCCGCCGGCTCGGGTGTGCCCTCGCGCGTGTTCAGCGTATCGACATCGATGGCTTCGAGCCGGTAGCCCAGTCCGTAGATGGCCGACAGCAAGAAGCCGTTGCTGGGTCGCAGGTCCAGCTTGGTACGCAGCCGGGAGATGTGGGTGTCCAGCGAGCGCGAGGCTGCCTCGGGGCCCTGCCCCCACACCGACTCGCGCAGGTGCTCGCGCGACAGCAGGCGGCCCATGTTCTGGAACAGGAACAGGGCCAGCTCGTACTCGCGGTGCTTGAGCTCGATCGGCGCGCCATTCATCTTCAGGCTGCGCGAATGGGGCAGGAAGTGATAGGGGCCGAAGCTGACTTCAGCCTCGTGCTGGCCCGGGTAGGCCCGGCGCAGCAGGGCCGCCACGCGCGCCGTCAGTTCGCCCTGGCGGATGGGCTTGGCCATGAAGTCGTCGGCGCCCACGCTGAGGCCCTCGACCAGGTCGGCCTCTTCGCGCCGGTTGGTGACGAACAGCACCGGCAGCCGGTTCAGCATCTCCTGGCGGATGACCCTGACCACGTCCGGCCCGGACATGTCGGGCAGGGTCCAGTCCAGCACCAGGAGGTCGAAGCTCTCCTGGCGCAGGGCCCGCAGCAGACTGCGTCCGTCGGGGAAGCCGTGACATTCGTGTCCCAGCCCCTCCAGGGTTTGTCGGATCAAGTCAAGCTGGCTGGGCTCATCGTCCAGAGCTGCAATGCGCATAGCGAAGTCTCCCTGTCATTTATGTGACAAGTCTAGGCCCAAGCCCCGCTTGACAGAAGGGCCCGGCGCAGAAAAGACCGCGAACTTGTACACAGAGTTGCGACGTTCGTATATCAAATATCTCAATTAAAAAGCCGGCAGACACAAAAGCGCTCAAGGCCGCGCCTATGCCCGCACTGCCCTGTCGGCGTCATGTGCGGCTGCGCGCCTCGTGTAAGCTGCGGCGCGGTCTGCACGCGGTGCCGGCCGAACCACAGGTCCGGGCCCGCTGCATCCAGACTGCGCAGGACCGAGAAGAAGAACCCGAACGCGAGGAGATTCCATGTCCAGCAGCCTTGTCCCGGCGGTGCAGTGCATCGGCGTGCCCCGGGAAAGCCATCCCGGCGAAAAGCGTGTGGCCACCGTGCCCGAAGTGGTGGAGAAGCTGATCAAGCTCGGCTTCAAGGTGGCGGTGCAATCCGGCGCCGGCGAAGCCGCCAACTTCAGTGACGAGGCCTATCGCGCCGCGGGCGCCGAGGTCATCGCGGATGCGGCGGCCCTGTGGGCGGCATCGGACATCGTGCTCAAGGTGCGCCCGCCCAGCCCCGAGGAAGCGGGCCTGCTGCGCGAAGGCAGCCTGCTGATCGACTTCATCTGGCCGGCGCAGAACCCCGACCTGATGCAGCAGCTGGCTGCGCGCCGGGCCACGGTGCTGGCCATCGACTGCCTGCCGCGCACCTTGAGCCGCGCCCAGAAGATGGACGCGCTGACCTCGACGGCCGGCGTCTCGGGTTACCGCGCCGTGATCGAAGCCGCCAATGCCTTCGGCCGCTTCTTCAACGGCCAGATCACGGCCGCGGGCAAGGTGCCGCCGGCCAAGGTCTTCATCGCAGGCGCCGGCGTGGCCGGCCTGGCGGCCATCGGCACCGCGGCCAACCTGGGCGCCATCGTGCGCGCCAACGACACGCGCGCCGAGGTGGCCGACCAGGTCAAGTCGCTGGGCGGCGAGTTCGTGAAGGTCGACTACGAGGAAGAAGGCTCGGGCGGTGGCGGCTACGCCAAGGTGATGAGCGAAGGCTTCCAGGCCGCGCAGCGCGCCATGTACGCGCAGCAGGCCAAGGAGTCCGACATCATCATCACCACCGCGCTGATCCCCGGCAAGCCGGCGCCCAAGCTGATCACGGCCGAGATGGTGCAGACCATGAAGCCCGGCAGCGTGATCGTGGACATGGCGGCCGAACAGGGCGGCAACTGCGAACTCACGGTGCCGGGCGAGGCCGTGGTGCGCCATGGCGTGACGATCATCGGCTACACCGACCTGGCCTCGCGCCTGGCCCGGCAGTCGTCCACGCTGTATGCCACCAACCTGCTGCGCCTGCTCGAGGAGCTGTGCAAGGCCAAGGATGGCCGCGCCGTGGTCAACATGGAGGACGACGCGATCCGCGGCCTCACGGTGATCAAGGACGGCGCCATCACCTGGCCCGCGCCGCCGCTGCAGCAGGCGAGCCCGCCGGCGCCCAAGGCCGCCGCAGCCCCGGTCGAGCAGAAGAAAGGCGGCCACGGCCATGGCGCGAGCGGCCCGCTGCCGGCAAAAACCCTGGCCATCCTCTTCGCCGTCGCGGCCGTCGCGTTCTGGTTCATCGGCGCCTATGCGCCGGCGGCCTTCCTGGGCCACTTCACGGTCTTCGTGCTGGCCTGCTTCATCGGCTACATGGTGGTGTGGAACGTGACGCCCGCGCTGCACACGCCGCTGATGAGCGTGACCAACGCCATCTCCAGCATCATCGCCATCGGCGCGCTGGTGCAGATCGCGCCGCCCGGCGCCGGGATGAACGGGCGGCCCGACGGGCTGATCCAGTGGCTGGCCTTCGCCGCGCTGGTGCTGACGGCCGTGAACATGTTCGGTGGCTTCGCCGTCACGCGGCGCATGCTGGACATGTTCCGCAAGTAAGAACAACAACAAGAACGAAGAGGAGCAACGATCATGTCTCAAAGCCTTGCGACGGTGGCCTACCTGGGCGCCGCCATCCTGTTCATCCTGAGCCTGGGAGGGCTCTCCAACCCCGAGACCTCGCGCCGCGGCAACCTGTTCGGCATGGTCGGCATGGCGCTGGCCGTGCTGGCCACGGTGTTCGGGCCCAGCGTCAGCACCTCGGGCATCGCCTGGATCGTGGCTGCGCTGGTGATCGGCGGCGGCATCGGCCTCTACGCGGCCAAGGTCGTGAAGATGACCCAGATGCCCGAGCTGGTCGCGCTCATGCACTCGCTGGTGGGCCTGGCGGCCTGCCTAGTGGGTTTTGCCAGCTACGTCGACACATCCATCCAGCTGGCGGGCGCCGAGAAGGTGATCCACGAGGTGGAGATCTACGTCGGCATCCTGATCGGCGCCGTCACCTTCAGCGGCTCGCTGATCGCCTTCGGCAAGCTCAACGGCAAGATCGGCGGCAAGCCGCTGCTGCTGCCGGCGCGCCACTGGCTGAACCTGGTGGCGCTGCTGGTGGTGATCGGCTTCGGCGCGCGCTTCATTGCCGCACCCGACGTGCAATCGGGCATGCTGCCGCTGATCGTGATGACCGTGATCGCGCTGCTCTTCGGCATCCACATGGTCATGGCCATCGGCGGGGCCGACATGCCGGTGGTGGTGTCCATGCTCAACAGCTACTCGGGCTGGGCGGCGGCGGCCACGGGCTTCATGTTGAGCAACGACCTGCTGATCGTCACGGGCGCGCTGGTGGGCTCCTCGGGCGCGATCCTGAGCTACATCATGTGCAACGCGATGAACCGCAACTTCATCAGCGTGATCGCCGGCGGCTTCGGCTCGGGCGGCGGCACGCCGGCCAAGAAGGGCGAGGCCGCCGAGCCGCAGGGCGAAGCCGTGCCGGTGAGCGCCGCCGAAACCGCCGAGCTGCTGCGCGAGGCCCGCAGCGTGATCATCGTGCCCGGCTACGGCATGGCGGTGGCGCAGGCGCAGCACACGGTCAACGAGATCGTGAAGACCCTGCGCGGCCGGGGCGTGGAAGTGCGCTTTGCCATCCACCCCGTGGCCGGCCGCATGCCGGGCCACATGAACGTGCTGCTGGCCGAAGCCAAGGTGCCCTACGACATCGTGATGGAGATGGACGAGATCAACGAGGACTTCCCGCAGGCCGACGTGGCCATGGTGATCGGCGCCAACGACATCGTGAACCCCGCGGCGCAGGACGACCCCACCAGCCCCATCGCCGGCATGCCCGTGCTGGAAGTGTGGAAGGCCAAGACCTCCATCGTGATGAAGCGCTCGATGGCCTCGGGCTACGCGGGCGTGGACAACCCGCTGTTCTACAAAGAGAACAACCGCATGCTCTTCGGCGATGCCAAGAAGATGCTCGACGAGGTCCTGGGCGCATTGAAGGGCTGAGAACCCCCGCCGGCCGCGCGCGCGGCCGTGCCGGGGTTTCGCCGGGACGCTGCGCCCCGGGGGATTGGTTAGCATGCGCAGGCATCGGGGGGCCACCAAGGCCCCCGCGCCGCATGTGCCGGCGCCATCCCTTCTTCTTGTTGTTGTCGAAAACCTAGAACGCGAGACAGACCTATGACCGAACGTCCCTGGCTCAGTGCCTATCCCGCCGGCGTGCCCGCCGACATCGACGCGAGCCAGTACAGCTCGCTGGTGGGCCTGATGGAGGAGAGCTTTCGCAAGTACGCCGACCGCACGGCCTACAGCTTCATGGGCAAGGACCTGAGCTATGGCGAGACCGACCGCCAGAGCCAGGCTTTTGCGGCCTACCTGCAGAGCCTGAACCTCGCGCGCGGCGACCGCGTGGCCGTGATGATGCCCAACTGCCCGCAGTACCCCATCGCGGTCGCGGCCATTTTGCGGGCCGGGCTGATCCTGGTGAACGTGAACCCGCTGTACACGGCGCGCGAGCTGGAGCACCAGCTCAAGGACTCGGGCGCCAAGGCCATCGTGATCATGGAGAACTTCGGCGCCACGCTGCAGAAATGCATGGCCGCCACGCAGGTCAGGCATGTGGTGCTGGCGGCCATGGGCGACCGGCTGGGCCTGCTCAAGGGCACGCTGGTCAACTACGTGGTGCGCAACGTCAAGAAGATGGTGCCGGCCTTCAACCTGCCCGGCGCGGTGCGCTTCAATGACGCGCTTTCGCAAGGCGCGGGCCGCACGCTCACGCCGCCGGCCGTCGGACCGGAGGACGTGGCCGTGCTGCAGTACACCGGCGGCACCACGGGCGTGAGCAAGGGCGCGGTGCTGCTGCATCGCAACGTCATCGCCAACGTGCTGCAGTCCGAAGCCTGGAAC
Source organism: Xenophilus arseniciresistens (assembly GCF_028023875.1). Lineage (GTDB taxonomy): Bacteria > Pseudomonadota > Gammaproteobacteria > Burkholderiales > Burkholderiaceae_C > Xenophilus > Xenophilus arseniciresistens. The sequence goes on along the minus strand of NZ_JAQIPB010000010.1, from coordinate 199,944 downwards.
CAGCCCGTGATGGACCGCGTGCCGCAGGGCGAACAGCCCACCAGCGTGTGCGCGCTGCCGCTGTATCACATCTTCGCGTTCACCGTGGGCATGATGCTGAGCATGCGCACGGGCGGCAAGCTGATCCTGATCCCCAACCCGCGCGACCTGCCGGCCGTGCTCAAGGAGCTGTCCAAGCACAAGGTGCACAGTTTCCCGGCCGTGAACACGCTGTTCAACGGCCTGGCCAACCACCCGCAGTTCAACACCGTGGACTGGAGCCACCTGAAGATCTCGGTGGGCGGCGGCATGGCGGTGCAAAGTGCCGTGGCCAAGCTGTGGCTCGAGAAGACCGGCTGCCCGATCTGCGAGGGCTACGGCCTGTCGGAGACCTCGCCCTCGGCCAGCTGCAACCCGACCACCAGCAAGGAGTTCTCGGGCACCATCGGCGTGCCGCTGCCCAGCACCTCCTTCAAGCTGCTGGATGACGCGGGCCAGGAAGTGCCCGCGGGCCAGCCCGGCGAGATCGCCATCCAGGGCCCGCAGGTGATGGCCGGCTACTGGCAGCGGCCCGACGAGACGGCCAAGGTCATGACCACCGACGGCTACTTCAAGACCGGCGACATCGGCACCATGGATGCGCGCGGCTTCTTCAAGATCATCGACCGCAAGAAGGACATGGTGCTGGTCAGCGGCTTCAACGTCTATCCGAACGAGGTCGAGGACGTGGTGTCCGCCCTGCCTGGCGTGCTCGAGTGCGCGGTGGTGGGCGTGCCCGACGAGAAGACCGGCGAGGCCGTGAAGCTGGTGATCGTGAAGAAGGACGAGTCGCTGACCGAAGAAGCCGTCAAGGCCTTCTGCCGCGCCAACCTCACGGGCTACAAGCAGCCGCGCGTGATCGAGTTCCGCACCGAGCTGCCCAAGACGCCGGTGGGCAAGATCCTGCGGCGCGAGCTGCGCGACAGCAAGTAAGGCACGCGCGCAGCAGCAGCGCGCCCGCCGCACAGGCGCCCACGCGAGTCGCGTGCGGCGCCTTTTTTCCGGGCGGGCAGCGCCGCTGTCGCCCGCGTGTCATGCCGCGCGCCAGCGGGCATTCCCCCTGTGCGCGAAGCGCACAAGAATGCATGTGGCCTCTTGCCACATCGCTTCCGGAGACACCCTTCATGGCCGCAGCCGCCAGCCCCGCCTCATCCCCCGCCCCCGCTTCCATGCCCTGGACGGCCCACTACCCCAGCGGCATGCGCTGGGACTGCGAGCTGCCGCTGCAGCCGGTCACGCGCTTTCTCGAAGACGCCGTGCAGCGCTGGCCCGACAACAGCGCCATCGAGTTCATGGGCCGCACGATCAGCTACCGCGAGCTGGACCGGCTCAGCGACCAGGCCGCGCGCGGCCTGCAGAAGCTGGGCGTGGGGCCGGGCGTGCATGTGGGCCTGTACCTGCCCAACAGCCCGCACTACATCATTGCCTTCTTCGGCGTGCTCAAGGCCGGCGGCGTGGTGGTCAACTATTCGCCGCTGGACGCCGAGCGCGTGATCGCGCACAAGATCGAGGACAGCCGCACCGACGTGCTGATCACGCTGGACCTCGCCAGCCTGTACCCGCAGACCGCGCGGCAGCTGGGGCCCTCGCGCCTCAGGCACCTGGTCGTGGGCGACCTGGCCGAGTTCGCAGGCGCGCCCGCGGCCGTGCGCGCGCACCTTGAGAAAGCCCAGCAGATCGCGCCGCGCGCGCAGGATGCGCGGCAGCTGAGCTTCGCCGCGCTGCTCGACAACGACGGCGCCTTCACGCCGCATGCCGTGAAGGACGTGCGCGAGGAGATCGTGGTGCTGCAGTACACGGGCGGCACCACCGGCCTGCCCAAGGGCGCCATGCTCACGCATGCCAACCTGTGCGCGACCAACGTGCAGTACCTCGAATCGACGCGCGGCAATCCGCCCATCCTGGCCGAGGGCGTGGAGCGCTTCCTGGTGGTGCTGCCGCTGTTCCACATCTATGCGCTGAGCGCGGCCATGCTGCTGGGCATCCGCCTGGGCGCGGCGCTGGTGCTGCACACGCGCTTCGATGCCGATGCCGTGATCCAGGAGCTTTCGGCCAGCAAGATCACCGTCTTCCCGGCCGTGCCCACCATGTTCATGGGCATCCTCACGCATCCCAAGGCCAGGGAGCTGGACCTGCGCTCGCTCAAGTTCTGCGGCTCGGGCGGCGCACCGCTGCCGGTGGAGATCGAGCAGCGCTTCTTCGAGCTCACGGGCTGCCACCTCAACGAAGGCTGGGGCATGACCGAGACCTCGCCCAGCGGCACCTTCACGCCCGCGCGCGGCAAGCGCAAGGCCGGCTCCTGCGGCATGCCGCTGCCGCATGTGCGCTTCAAGTTCCTGGCGCTGGACGGCTCGGGCCAGGAAGTGCCCGTGGGCCAGCCCGGCGAGATGTGCATCCAGGGCCCCAACGTGATGAAGGGCTACTGGAACAACCCGCAGGCCACGGCCGAGGCCATGACGCAAGACGGCTACTTCAGGACCGGCGACGTGGCGCGCATGGACGCCGACGGCTTCGTCTACATCGTCGACCGCACCAAGGACATGCTGCTGTGCGGCGGCTTCAACGTCTACCCGCGCGTGCTCGAAGAGGCGATCTACGAGCACCCCTCGGTGGCCGAGGTCTGCGTGATCGGCATCCCGGACGCCTACCGCGGCCAGTCGCCCAAGGCCTTCGTCAAGCTCAAGGACGGTGCCGAGCCCTTCGACATCGACGCGCTCAAGCACTTCCTGAAAGACCGGCTGGGCAAGCACGAGATGGTGCAGGAACTCGAGATCCGCGCCGAGCTGCCCAAGACGCCCGTGGGCAAGCTGTCGAAGAAGGACCTGGTGGACGAAGAGGCGCGCAGGCGCGCGGCGGGCTGAGCCGAGGTCCGCTCAGTCCAGCTGGATCTTCGCGGCCTTGACCGTCTGCTGCCAGCGCGCCAGGTCCTGGCGCGTGTAGGCGTCCATGGCCTCGGCCGTCTCGATCACGGGCTCCACGGCCAGGTTGGCCAGCACCTGCAGGTAGGCCGGGTCGCGCGAGACCTGGTTGGCCTGCGCGTTCAGCAGCGCCAGCACGGCGGGCGGCGTGCCGGCCGGCGCGCACAGGCCGCTCCAGGAGGCCACGTCGAAGCCCGGCAGGCCGCTTTCGGCAATGGTGGGGATCTCGGGCGCGCCTGCTGCGCGCGTGGCCGTGGTCACACCCAGCGCGCGCACCCGGCCGCCCTTGACCTGGGCCAGTGCGTTGGGAATGGTCTCGAACATCATCGACACCGCGCCCGAGGCCAGGTCCGGCATGGCAGCGCTGCCGCCGCGGTAGGGCACATGCATCAGCTCCACGCCGGCCTGCGACTTGAACAGCTCGCCGAACAGGTGCGAGGCCGAGCCATTGCCCGCCGAAGCGAAGCTCAGCATGCCCGGGTTGGCCTTGGCATGGGCGATGAGCTCGGCCACGTTGCGCGCCGGCACCTGCGGGTTGAGCAGCAGCACATTGGCCAGCTTGTGCATGCGGGCCACGGGCGCGAAAGCCTTGAGCGGGTCGATCCTGCGGCCCGGGTACAGCGCAGGGCCGATGCTGTGCGTGCCGTTGGTGGCCAGCAGCAGCGTGTGGCCGTCGGCCGGCGCCGCCATCACGGCCTCCATCGCGATCACGCCGCCCGCACCGGGCCGGTTGTCCACGATCACGGTGGCCTTGAGGCTCTCGCCCATCGACTTGGCTATCGCCCGCGCCAGCAGATCCGAGGAGCCGCCGGCCGCAAAGGGCACCACGATCTTGATGACGCCTGAAGGAAAAGCCGGCGTTGCAGCAAGCAGCGATGGCGACCACGCAGCAGCAGCGCCGGGCACGGCCACGGCAGGCAACAGGCGAAGGAGGGAGCGTCTTTTCATGGGAGCGAATATTTGGAAAGCAGATTGGGGCGGCGGTACGTGGCCACGAAGAGAGCAAGCACCGCGCCACGATTTCTGATTCTGTGGGGTCGAACCCCCTGCAGCTAGTGCGGCTGCGCACTAGCGGCTATTCGTCTGGCACATGCCTTGAAATGCCCATGCGCATTGGCGGATCGCACGGCGCCATTGCCATCAAAAAACTCCGCCGCAGCGGAGTTGTTCAAAAAGGGGGAAACATGCAATCTGAAAAACAGCGCCTTGACGCTTCCTCTCAGTCCAGCCGGCCGGCCTTTGGCGATTCAGTGCCTTCGACCTGCACCCGAAAGCCTGATCGCACGTGGGGCCAGTAGTCCCAGATGGCCTTGTGGTGCGTGCAGCGGTTGTCCCAGAAGGCGATGGAATGGTCGCGCCAGCGGAAGCGGCAGGTCCATTCGGCGCGGTTGCAGTGCTGGTAGAGGAACTGCAGAACAGCATCGCTTTCGGCGCGCGAGACCTCGTTGATGTGCGAGGTGAAGTCGGTGTTCACGAAGATCACCTTGCGCCCCGTTTCTGGGTGGCGCGTGATCACCGGATGCACCGACACCGGCGTGCCGGGCCCGAAGACGCGGGTGCCGTCATGCGTGGCCGTGAGGCCGTCCAGGTACTGCTTCATGCGCGGCGACAGCGCCTCGTAGGCCGCGTACATGCTCGAGAACATGGTGTCGCCGCCACCGTGCGGCGGCACCGTGTGGTTGTAGAGCATGCTGCCCAGCGGCGGCACCTCGGCGCAGGACTGGTCGCTGTGGAAGTTCTCGCCCGAGACACGCTTGGAGGTCTCGTCGTAATGGAATTTGCGCACCAGCGGGTTGTCGGTCTTCTTGCTGATGGTGTTGACGCCCACGTGCTGGCCCAGCGGGCCGAATTCGGAGGCGATGCGGATCTGGTCGTCGAAGCCGATCTTCTGCTCGCGAAAGAAGATGACCTGGAATTCGAGAAAGGCGCGCTTGACTTCAGCCAGCTGCGCCGCGGGCAGGGGCGCGGTGAGGTCGATGCCGCCGATCTCGGCGCCGATGTGCGGCGAGACGGGCGTGACGGTGATGTGCGCATAGGCCGCTGGGGATGGAGTGATTGCCGGCTTGTCCATGAATTGATTTCGCTTCGGGTGTGTTCGACGAAAAAATTCTAGGCAGGCCCCTGCGCGCGCAACAGCACTTCCAGCCCACTAGCAGCTATGTGCGGCGTGCATGGGCCGGCATGCATGGGCCGCGTGAATGGCAATGAATCGCGTGCAATGAATTCCATGCATAGCAGGTAGACCTTTTTTGCCCCTGCCTTCGTCTTTTGCCCGTCCCTAGCATGAATGCGTGACGACGGATTGCTGCGTGCGCCTGCAAAAAAGCATCGGCCGCACGCGATTTCAACTGAACGGAAAAAAGACGATGAATAAACGGATGAGGGCCTGTTTGGGAATCACGCTGGCGGCCGGCGCTGCGCTGCCGATGGCCGCGCAGGCGGCTTCCTCGGTGGCGGTCTACGGCATCGTGGACGTGGCCATCGACCACGTGAGCAGCCTGGACGCGGGCGGTGCCTCGGTCACGCGCATGCCCGGGCTGTCGGGCAGCACGCCCTCGCGCCTGGGCTTCAGGGGCCGTGAAGACCTGGGCAACGGCTTGAACGTGAGCTTCGCGCTGGAAATGGGTTTCGGCCCCGACACCGGCACGCTCAACCAGGGCGGGCGCGGCTTCGGCCGCCAGTCCTGGGTGGGCCTGGGCGGGCGCTGGGGCACGGTGTCGCTGGGCCGGCAGTACACGCTGATCGGCACCGCCACCTCGGCCGCCGACTTCGTCGGGCCGGCCACGCACAGCATCGCGGCGCTGGACTCCTACTTTCCCAACGCCCGCGCCGACAACTCGATCGCCTGGCGCGGCAAGTTCGGCGGCTTCACGGTGGGTGCGCTGTACAGCCTGGGCCGCGATGCGGTGAACGCCGGGCCCAGCCCCGCAGGCACCAACTGCCCCGGCGAGGGTGTGACGGACAAGCGCGCCTGCCGCGCCTGGTCGGCCGTGCTGCGCTACGACGACAAGCGCTGGGGCGCCGCCATCGCGACCGACGTCAACCGCGGCGGGCCGGGCGCCTTCGGCGGCCTGCGCAGCGACATGCTGGACCGGCGCGTGGCCGTCTCGGGCTATGCGCAGTTCGACAAGCTGCGCGTGGGCCTGGGCCTGGTGCGGCGCGACAACGGCGCCTCTGCGCTCACGCCGCGCAGCGACATCTGGACGCTCAGCGGCAGCTATGCCTTCACGCCGCAGTTCACGCTCACGGCCCAGGTGCTGCGCTACGACCTCAAGGCCAGTGCCGATTCGGCGCGCCTGTTGATCCTGCGCGGCAACTACGCGCTGAGCAAGCGCACTTCGCTCTACACCTCCGTCGCGCGCATCGACAACGAAGGCAATGCCAGCTTCTCGGTCAGCTCGGGCCAGAGCGGCGCCAATTCGGCGCGCGGCGGGCGCCAGAACGGCCTGACGGTGGGCGTGGTGCACCAGTTCTAGGAACCTGTTCAAGGCCGGTTGCAGGCGGGCGCGGGCGCGACCGGTCCGCAATTTGCTTCATGGGATCATGAGATGGCGCCACCCGCCGCATGCGGGGCGGCGCTTTCGCGTTCACGAAGAGTCGCCCCATGAACCTCGACCAGCTCCTGCACTTCGCCCGGGTTGCCGAATACGGCAGCTTCACCCGCGCCGCCCTTTCGCTGGACATGAGCCAGCCCGCCATCAGCCGCTCCATCCGCCAGCTGGAGGTGGAGCTGCGGCGCAACCTGTTCCACCGCCACGGCCGGGGCATTCATCTGACCGACGAGGGCCACCGCCTGCGCGCGCTGGTGGCCAAGATCTTCGAGCAGGTGGACGAGGCGCGCGACATCTTCACCGGCGACAGCTCGCGCCTGACCGGCCGTGTGACCGTGGGCCTGCCGCCCACGCTGGGGCGCATCCTGGCCGTGCCGCTGGTGCAGGCCTTCCAGGCCGAATTCCCGCTGGCGCGGCTGTCCATCGTCGAAGGGCTCAGCCGCGTGCTGGTGGACCGCATGCTCGGCGACCGCGTGGACATCGCCCTGCTCTATGACCCGCCGCCCAGCAGCTCGCTGCAGGTGCAGCCGCTGTGCACGCAGTCGCTGTACCTGCTGTCGGCGCGCGAGACGGTGGGCGCGCAGGCGCCGCAGAGCGTCGCCTTCTCGGCCCTGCCGCAGCAGCGGCTGATCCTGCCATCGCAGCCCAACCCGATCCGCATGCTGGTGGAGGCCGAAGCCACGCGCAAGGGCCTGAGCTTTGAAGTGGGCTACGAGGTGGACGGCGTGGAAGCCATCCTGCGGCTGGTGGAAAAAGGCGTGGGCCAGACCATCGGCACGCTGGCGATGATCCGCGACTCGGGCGCGCACGAAAGCATCGTCGCGCAGCGCATCGTCGACCCCGCCATCGACTGCGTGGTCTCCTTCGTCACGCCGCAGCGCGGCCCGCGCAACCAGTTGCAGACGCAGACGCTGGAGCTGCTGCAGGCGCTGACGCAGCGCGCGCTGCTGGAGCCGGTGCGCGGCTGACCCTGACCGGGCCGCGCACAATCCACGGCTCCTTCCTTTCTCTTCTTCCCTGCCCTGCGCGTACCGCGGCCCATGCAAGCTTCATCCGAACCCGCGCCCATCGCCATCGTCGGCGCCATGCACGAGGAAATCGCCGCGCTGCTGGCGGCCATGCCCGACGAGGCGCCGGTGCGCGTGGCCGGGCGCGAGTTCTGGCGCGGCCACCTCGACGGCACACCCGTGGTGGTGGTGCTCTCGCGCATCGGCAAGGTGGCAGCAGCCACCACAGCCACGGTGCTGGCCGAGCGCTTTGGCGTGCGCGCGCTGCTGTTCACGGGCGTGGCCGGCGGCCTGGGCACCGGCGTGAACGTGGGCGACGTGGTGGTGGCCGATGCGCTGCTGCAGCACGACATGGACGCCTCGCCGCTGTTCCCGCGGCACGAGGTGCCGCTGACCGGCCGCGCGCGCTTCGATGCCGATGCACCGCTGTCGAACGCGCTGATGCAGGCGGCCACGCAGGCACTGGCCGACCCCGCCGCGCTGGTGGGTGCAGCCGCGCAGGCCGAGTTCGGCTTGCAGGCGCCGCGCGTACACCGCGGGCTGGTCATCAGCGGCGACCGCTTTGTCTGCACCGCGCACGAAAGCCAGGCCCTGCGCGACGCGCTGCCCGACGCACTGGCCGTGGAAATGGAAGGCGCCGCGCTGGCCCAGGTCTGCCACGACTACAGCCTGCCCTTTGCCATGGTGCGCACCATCTCCGACCGCGCCGACGACACGGCCCACACCGACTTCCCGCGTTTCGTGGCGGCGGTGGCCAGCCACTACAGCCTGGCCATCGTGCGCCACAGCTTGCGCGCGCTGGCCGGCCGCTGACGGCGGCCCCGCAGCGCGGGCGGCGGCAGGCGGGGCACAGCGCCGCCTGCTGACATTTGTCACGCCGTCCACCTACAGGAGGGGCGATGCACGGCACTTAGGCTCATGCGACTGTCTTGCCGCTTGCAACATTCGTCAATTCCGGAGCCCTCCATGCCATTCCCCCGTGCCTCTTCGTCCCCGTCTTCCTCCAAGCTGCGCAAGCACAGCCGCGGCGCCGCCCTGGGCCTGCTGGCGCTGGGTGCCTGCAACAGCGCCGCCTGGGCGCAGGGCGCTCCCGAGACCGTGTCGCCCGCGCTGGACCGCATGAACATTTCCGTCGGCGCCTTCAGCGCCAAGCCCAAGATCGGCGCGGGCATCGGCAACGGCCTGGCCTACTACGACACCGGCACCTACGAAACCAGCCGCAAGACCATGCCGCGCGTGTCGGGTGAGTTCCTGCTGGGCAGGAACCACGGCATCTCTTTTGATGCCTATCAATTCAGCAGCAACTTCGACGAGGCCGTGGGCGGCACCTATTCCAGCGGCCCGTTCAGCGCCACGGCCGTGGGCGGCGTGAACCTGGACTTCAGCCTGGACGTGGCGCGCCTGGGCTATCGCTACTGGTTCGGCAGCGGCAACACCGTGGTGGGCCTGGGCGCGGGGCTGGGCTACTACCGCGTGAAGCTGGACACCACGGCCTTCGGCGCCGCCAATGCCGCGCTCACGGGCCTGGGCTTCACGAGCTGGAACGACTACTACTCGCGCAGCGACAGCGACGATGCCGTGGCGCCGATGCTGGAAGTGGGCGTGCGCCATGCCTTCTCGCCCGACCTGCGCGTGTTCTTCGACGGCTCGGGCATCCACAAGGGCGGCGGCGGCGTGCACGGCAGCATCTACAACGCGCAACTGGGCGTGGAATGGTTCCCCGTGCGCCATGTGGGCGTGACCCTGGCCTACGCCGTGACCGACGTGGACCTCAAGCGCGACGAATCGGGCCTGCAGCGCGCACGCCTGAAGTTCCAGGGGCCGGTGCTGGGGGTGAAGGCGCGGTTCTGATCGCCTTCAGCGCAGCCGGGTGCGAATGGAGCCGCTCAGCCCGACAGGCGTGAGCTTGCGGTCCAGGCACCTGTCGAGCGTCTGCGCATGCTCGGTCTGATGAATGCAGGCCATGTTCGCCGGGGTCTTGTAGCAGGGCCGCCCATCGTTACAGGCCTTGTCGAAGCCCGAGAGCGCCTGCTGCATGCTTTTCACGGGACTCTGCGTGTACTGCTCCATCCAGGTCTGCGCGCTGTAGGCACCAAAGCCGCCCCGCAGGCCATGTCCGCCACCACCGCTGAGGCCTGGCCCCCAGGAAGTGCTGCCACTGAGCACCAGCACGATGGACGCCTCCACTTCACAGAGCTGGCCTGGGGGGTTCTTTTGCCGGCAGGCGGTAAAAGCCCCTTCGATGGCCGCCGCCGGGGTGGTGGCGCAGGCCGCGCCCCAGCGAACCCTGCCGGCGTTGCTGACCACGGCGCCCCAGGAAGGGCCGATGCATTCGCGCCCTGGCACGAGGTGGAAGGTCGTCGGACGCAGGTAGGGGTCCTTGGCCCAGGCGGCCTGCACGCGGGCCACCGCCTCTTGCCCGCTGAGGGCTGACACCATCAAGGGGGCATCCTGTTCGTTGCCCTGCTGAACGACGAAGTAGATGTTGCCGGCCTCCATGTCTGAGGGCCAGATGGGGCGGAGGCCGGAGTTGCTGGTGCTTGTCGCCGGGTTCGCAGCCTTGGCACTGCTTTCGCCACGGCCCGCGCCGACAGTCGAGGCTCGCGTCTGCGCTTGTGCGTCAGGCTGCGGGAATCGCGGCGAGAGGCCCGCTGATGCTTGCGACCGCGATTGCAGCACCTGCTGTCCCTCCTGCGAGATGCCAGCGAGTGTCGGGAGCCGGTCAGAAAGATCCTGATTCTGAGAGACCACTTTTTCAATCACATCAAGCGGCAATGCCGGCCCGGTGGATTTCAAGGTCTGGATCTCCGCCAGCATTTCAGCGGTGGTGAACTTGTGCTCGAGATTCATGGCCTCATTGGGCCGCTGCCTCACCCATTGCTCTGGTGGCGTATGAGCTTGGTACGTCTGGGTTCTCGTCCTTCCTTCAAACCTGTAGACGCCTTTACGCGTCTTGATCGTGATGCCATAGCTCATCTGGTGCGCCACGTTGTTGGATCGCACGTCGGAGGGCGAGATCTCGATGAACGCATCTGTCTTGCGGCCATTCGCTGCCAGCGGCACCAGTAGCTTTCGACCGCGGTTGCCCCAGTACTCGGCGTCGTAGATCACAACCACTTGGCTTGCGCTATCGACAAAGCATTCGCCAGACCGCTGTCCGAGATACTCCGGGATTTCAACCGTGCAGTTGGCGGCATGCCCAGTGGCCGCGCACCCGAACAACGCGGCGACAAGCACGTTGTGAACTGATCGCTGTGCCGACGAGCGCGTCGGGATCGGAGGCTCAGCCACGATCGTGCATGGAAACCAGCGAGCCATCCAGGAGCGGCTGCATTCCAGGCGGGTCAGGACTCTCATCGGGGCACCTCCGTCCACTTGATTCCCGACCGCCAGCGTACCGCGATCCGTGGGCCAGGGGGATGCCCCATCGAGGGCTCGACAGCCGAATTGATTTGTGAACCACGGCGCGGCGACCGGACAATGGCGACCGGGATGTTGGCGTGGAGACAGAGGATGCGATTGCTGCTGGCAGAAGACGAGGCCGCGCTGGCCGATTGGCTGGTGAAGGCGCTGGCGCAAAGCGGCTGCAGCGTGGACTGGGTGGCCGACGGGCGGCTGGTGCGGCGCGCGATGCGCTGCGCCAGCTATGACGCGCTGATCCTCGACCTGGGCCTGCCTGGCCTGGACGGCCACGACGTGCTCAGCGACATCCGCGAATCCGACAACGGCCTGCCGATCCTGGTGCTCACGGCGCGGGACACGCTGGCCGAGCGCGTGGCCACGCTGCGCGGCGGCGCCGACGATTTCCTGGCCAAGCCTTTCGAGGTGGAGGAGCTGGAAGCGCGGCTGCTGGCGCTGGTGCGCCGCTCCAGAGGGCGCGAAAGCGCCCGCTTCTCGTGCGGCTCCCTGCACTATGACGCCACGGCCAAGCGCTTCATGCTCGGCGCCGAGCCGCTCACGCTCACGGGCCGTGAACACGCGGTGCTGCGCACCCTGATCCAGTCGCCGGGCGAGCCCATGAGCAAGCCCGAGATCCTGGACAAGGTGTTCACCGACGAAAGCGATGCCAGCCCCGAAGTGGTGGAGGTCATCGTGCACCGGCTGCGCAAGCGCCTGGCCGGCAGCGACGTGCAGGTGACCACGCTGCGCGGCCTGGGCTACGTGCTGGAGCAGAGCGCCCCATGACCCTGGACGCCCTGCATCGCACGAGCCTGCGCCGCACGCTGATCGCCGCCCTGCTCGCGGGCGTGTTCATCGGCGGCGTGCTGCAGGTCTACATGACCTGGTTCACCGCGCGCGATGCCGTGAACGCGGCCTTCGACCGCTCGCTGTACGGCGCGATCCGCGCCATCGACGCCAACGTCTCCACCGACAGCGGCGGCATCGGCGTGGAGCTGCCCTACATGCTGTTCGAGTTCTTCGAGCTCACGGCCAGCGGCACGGTGCACTACCGCATCGCCACCGAGGACGGCCTGGTGGAGATCGGCAGCCCCGACATCCCGATGCCCGAGGGCACCGTGCCGCTGCGCACGCCGCATTTCCAGACGCTGGACTACTTCGGCCAGCTCACGCGCGTGGGCACCTACGTGCGGCCGCTCACGGGGCCGGTGCAGGGCAACCTGGTGATCCAGGTGGCCGAATCGCTGACCTCGCGCGAGGAGTTCAGCCAGCAGTTCATCGTCAACGCCGTGGCCCGCGACGTGCTGCTGGCCGTGCTGGCCGCGGGCATGGTGGCCGTGGCCGTCAGTTGGTCGCTGCGGCCGCTGCGCCAGCTCAAGGACGAGGTGACGGCGCGCAGGAGCGACGACCTCTCGCCCTTCGACACGCGACGCGTGCCGGTGGACGTGCGGCCGCTGGTGGACGCGATGAACGACCACCTGCTGCGCTACAAGGCACTGCTGAGTGCGCAGCGCAGCTTCCTGGACGACGCCTCGCATCAATTGCGCACGCCGCTGGCCACGCTGCTCACGCAGGTGAGCTACGCGCTGCGCGAGCAGGACACGGGCCGGTTGCGCCAGACGCTGGATGCGATGCGCGGGCAGTTGCGCCACACCATCCGCCAGGCCAACCAGTTGCTGGCGCTGGCCCGGGCCGACACCTCGGAGATGCGCACGCGCGTGACCGATCTGAACGCGCTGGCCGCAGCGCTCACGCGGCGCCTGTGGCCCGCCGCGCGCGGCCAGCGGCTGGACCTGGGCTTCGAAGCCGGTCCGGCCCCGGTCCTTGCCCGCGTGCATGCAGCACTCCTGGAAGAGGCGCTGTCGAACCTGATCGACAACGCGATCCGCCACACGCCGCCCGGCGGGCGCGTGACCGTGCGCGTGGAAGGCTCGGCGCAATGGGCCTGCCTGCATGTCTCAGACACCGGCCCGGGCATTCCTCCAGAAGAACTGCCCCTGGCGCCGCAGCGCTTCTTTCGCGCCAGCAACGCCCAGGGGCAGGGTTCGGGGCTGGGCCTGGCCATCGTCCAGTCCATCGCCAGCCGCCACCAGGGCCGCCTGGTGCTGGCGCGGGACGCCGTGGAAGGCGGCCTGCGCGCGAGCATCGAGCTGCCCGCCGCGCCGGATCAGCCGGCGTTGAGCTGAGCAGGTGCGCCTTCGCCGCGCAGCCTGCGCCAGCGCAGCAGCGGCGGCACCACCAGCATCAGCGCCGCGCAGATCCACAGGCCCACGGAGATCGGGCTTTCGACCAGGATGGCCGTGTCGCCCTGCGTGATCGACAGCGCGCGGCGCAGGTTCTGCTCCATCAGCGGGCCCAGCACGAAGCCCAGGATCAGCGGCGCCATGGGCACGTCCTGCTTGCGCAGCAGGTAGCCCACCACGCCCAGCACCGCCATCAGCACCAGGTCGAAGGTGGTGGCATGCACGGCATACACGCCCACCGCACTCACGGCCAGGATGGAGGGCACCAGCAGCCAGTTGGGCACCGACAGCAGCTTGGTGAACAGCCCCACCATCGGGATGTTCATGAGCAGCAGCATGACGTTGGCCAGGAACAGCGAGGCGATGAAGCCCCAGACCAGGTCGGGCTGCATGGTGAACAGCGCGGGGCCGGGCGTGATGTTGTAGAGCGCCAGCGCGCCCATCATCACGGCCGTGGTGCCCGAGCCCGGCACGCCCAGCGTGAGCATGGGCACGAAAGAGCCCGTGGCCGCGGAGTTGTTGGCCGCCTCGGGCGCGGCCACGCCGCGGATGTCGCCCTTGCCGAAGGTGCCTTCCTTGTCGGTGAGGCGCTTTTCCATGGTGTAGGTCATGGCACTGGCCACGGTGGCGCCCGCGCCGGGCAGCACGCCCACCACGAAGCCCACCACGCTGGAGCGCAGCGTGCCCCACCAGGTCAGCTTGGTCTCGGCCCAGTTGAACATCTTGCGGCCGGTGTGGGTGACGATGCCCGTTGCGCTGTGATGGCTCTCGAGCATCAGCAGCAGTTCGCTGATCGAGAACACGCCGATCACCACCACCACGAACTGCACGCCGTCCGACAGATGCACGTCGTCACCCGTGAAGCGGTACAGGCCCGAGTTCGAATCCAGCCCCACGCAGGACAGCGCCAGGCCCAGCACCGCGGCGATGCCGGCCTTGACCGGCGAATCGCCCAGCAGGCCGGCAATGCAGGCGAAGGCGAAGCACATCAGCGCGAAGTACTCCGCCGGCCCGAAGGAGATGGCCCAGCCCGCCAGCAGCGGCGCCAGCATCACGATGCCCAGGGTGGCCACCAGCGAGCCGATGAAGGAACTCCAGGCCGAGATCGACAGCGCCACCCCGCCCTGGCCCTTGCGCGCCATGGGGTAGCCGTCGAGGGCGGTCATGATCGCCCCGGCGTCGCCCGGGATGTTCAGCAGGATCGACGAGATGCGCCCGCCGTATTCGCAGCCGATGTACACGGCGGCCAGCAGGATCAGCGACGTCTCGGCCGGCAGCTTCATGGCAAAGGCCAGCGGCATCAGGATGGCCACGCCGTTGATGGGCCCCAGCCCCGGCAGCAGGCCCACCACGGTGCCGATCAGGCAACCCAGCGCGGCGGTGATCAGGTTCACGGGCGTGAAGGCCACGCCGAAGCCGCTGATCAGATGGGAAAGGATGTCCATCACAGCGCTCCCAGCAGCGGCGCCAGCAGACCGGCGGGCAGCACCACGTCCAGCAGCCGGTCGAACATGAAGAAGCAGCCCACGCCCAGCACCACGCCGGCAGCCAGGCACTTGAGCGGCCTGCCGCCGAAGGCCATGCCCACGGGCACGGCCATCAGCGCCGTGGCCAGCGGGAAGCCCAGCGTTTCAAAGGCAAAGGCATAGACGAAGACGGTGCCCAGCGTCAGGGCCACCAGCTTCAGCGGCACCTGCGCGTAGCGGGCCTGCCCTTCGGCGGCAGGCTTGAACACCAGCCACAGCCCGCCCGCGGCCAGCAGGGCCGCCAGCAGCATGGGGAAGGCGCGCGGGCCCACGGGCTCGTAGGAAATTTCAGCCACGTAGGACTGCGCGGCCCACGCCATCGACACGGCCAGCAGCAGGCACACGGCCCCCAGGATGCGGTCACTCAACAAGATGCGTACTCCCTGATGTTCTGCAGTGCGCCACTCAGTTGGCCACCTTCAGGCCGAACTCTTCCACCAGCTTGCGGTAGCCGGCCACCTGCTGCTTCACGTAGGCGTCCAGTTCCGGGCCCGTCAGCGCGAGCGGGAACAGCCCGCGTTCGTCGCGCAGCTTTTCATAGGCGGGCGTGGCCATCATCCTGGCGAAGGTGTCGGCCCAGACCTTGTAGTCCGCCTCGCTGACCTTGGGGCCCAGGTAGAAGCCGCGCACGATGGGCCACTGGATATCGGCACCGGCCTCTTTGGCGGTGGGCACCTTGGCCATGTCGCCGGGCAGGCGCTTGTCGGCCATCACGGCCAGCACGCGCACCTTCGCGCCCGCCTTTTGCTGCTGCAGGGTTTCGGCGGCATCGCCGGTGAAGACGTGGATGTGGCCACCCTGCAGCGCGGTCATGGCCTCGCCGCCGCCTTCGAAGGCGACGAAGCGCATGGTGCGCGGGTTCACGCCGGCCGCGCGCGCCAGCAGTGCCGCCTTCATCCAGTCCTGGCTGCCGATGGTGCCGCCTGCGCCGAGCACCACCTTGGTGGGGTCCGTCTTCATGGCGGCCATCACGTCCTGCAGCGTCTTGTAGGGCGAGTTCTCGGCCACCACCACGGCGCCGTAGTCGGTGCCGATGGCCGAGAGCCACTTCACATCGTTCTCGTTGTAGCGGCCGAACTTGCCCTGCGCCAGGTTCAGCAGCGAGCCGCCGGAGAAGGCCACCAGCGTGTTGGCGGCATCGGGGCGCTGCGCGATCACGGTGTTGTAGGCCACCGCGCCGATGCCGCCGGGCATGTAGGTCACGCGCATCGGATCGGCGATGTACTTGCCTTCCAGCAGGCCGCTTTGCACCAGCTTGCAGGTCAGGTCGAAGCCGCCGCCCGGCTTGGCCGGCGCGATGCATTCGGTCTTGTCGAGCGGGCCGGCCGCAGCCAGGGCCGTTGCTGCAAGCAGGGCTGCGGCCATGCTGAATTTGAGGATGGTCATCGTGTCTCCAGGAAATTGAGTGAGCACCTTATCGCGGGCGTGCTTTCGCTCAGCTTTCACCGCAAGCAAGGGGAAACCCGTGGTGCGTGCGGCTCGAAAAGAATGGGGCCGATGGCCCCAATGGCTTGTGGTTTGCGCAGGGTCGGCCGCTCAGGGCCTGGCAGAAGCCGCCGCCTGCTGCGCGGGAAATCGCCCGACGACGATGGCGCCGTTGCCCAGCGTTGCCTTGACCACCGCTGCCTCGCCGCGCGCGACTCTGGCCCCCGGGAAGTGGAGTTCATTGCTGCCGCGAGCCTGCCCTTCGTAGCGGCGCTGCTCGCCGGCCTGGCCGACCGTCAGCACCGCCTTGCTCCCGGCCGTGGGCAGGTCCTCCCCGTGGTCGGACATGTGGAAGGTCATGCCATTCCTGTGGCGCACCATCTCGAAAGAGGTCTCACCACCGACATTCATGGTGCCGCCATGCCGGGGCGGCCAGTCGCCGTGCGCCAGGACCGCCAGCGGCAGGGACACCAGAAGGGCGATCAGCTGGATGCGCATCGCAAACCGTCAGTCATAGACGCATTCCAGATCGCCGGCGCGCGGGTTCGGGAACAGCTTGCCGGGGCCCGGGCCGCTTTCTGGCAGGCCGTAGGCGGCCTTCATCTTTGGATTCGGGATGGCCTTCACGCCGTCGGCGCCATAGCGCCAGGCGTCCCAGTAATTGGTGGGGTACATCTGGGGCACCTCGACGGCGGCAAGGAACTGCTTGAGCTTGGGCTGGTCGTCCTCGCTGTAGGCATAGTGCATCCCATACGTGAGGTCGAAGGGCTGGCCGCCGGCCGAACGGGAGTTCAGGTGGTGCGGCATGAAGAGCTTGACGTCGAACTCGGGAATCACGGTGCGCGCCTGGTAGACCATGCGGGATTCCGGGCCGCCCTGCCAGACCTCGAAACCGCTCAGCCCCTGCGCCTTGAGTGCGGCCTTCAGGTTCTCGATGGGCGACCCATAGGTCGTGGTGACCTGCTGCCCGTCCACGGTGGTGGTCACCTTGCGGGGTGTAGTCAGGTCCGGCCCTCCGGCGCCGCTGTCGGAGACGAACCAGCTGAGCGTCTGGCCGGACTTGATCCTGGTGACGAAGAGGAAGCCGAAGGTCTCCGGCCCGCCCGTGCCATTGCTGAACTCATCGCAGCTCACGCTATGGACCCAGCGCACGGCATGGATGTTCGTGAACTCATCCAGCGCAATGACCTCGCCGCCCTTGAGGCCCACGCACTGGTCAGCGGGAATGCCATGCGTTCCCACGAGCGTGGTGCATGCGGCCGGCGGTGCATACACCTTCTTGCCGGTCTGCTTGGCCCATTCCGGAAGCTGGATGGAGTGGTCCGGATGCACATGGCCCAGCAGGACCACATCGACTGAATTTCCTTCCACGCCTGAAATCAGGGTGTCCAGCGCCTTCGTCACCGCAGCGGCATTCGCGCTGCGCCCGCCGTTGACCACCTCGCCATCGAGCATCACGCCCTTGTCGCCAATCTGATAGTGCCAGTTGGTGATGCCGAACCAGGTCATCTTCACGTCGGCGGGAGCCTTGGCCAGCGGGTCGGGCTTGGGGGGCTCCGGCTCAGGCGCGGGGGCGGGGGCAGGCGCGGGCGCCGGGGCGGGCGCGGGAAGGCCGGCGAACGGATTGGACCCGCCGCTGCCTCCGCATGCCTGAAGCATCACCACGGCCGCGCACACGCTCGACAAGGCCCACAGCTTTTTTTTCATCGGTATGTCTCCTGGGAGTGAAGCGGTGCCAACGCGGCATCGCCGAGGCCCGAAGCATCTGCGCGCCCACCTTTCAGTCGGCTTTCAATGGCTGTCGGGACATGCCCTATCTAGGAGGCACCCGGTCGCAAAACTGACACTGTGGAAAAGAAGTCATCGCATGAATCGTCGACATTTCGCCGGCGCGATCGCGGCAGCGGCGCCGCTGTCGTGGCTGCGGCACGCCCTCGCGCAAGACACGGATGCGGCGCGACTGGCCGCATTGAATGTGCGCCTGGAAGGCACGCTGATCCGGCACACGCCCTCTTCGAGCATTGCCATCCTTGCGTCGGATGGCAATCCCGGCGCGCCGTACCGCGTTGGCGCGGAGTTCGCGTCCCACTGGCGGGTGCACCGCATCGATCCCGACGAAGTCATCCTGAGCGCCAGAGGCGGCAGCCTCACGCGGCTGCTGATGAGGCAGGCGCATGCGCTTTCGACGGACGGCCCGGCCCCGCGGCTGCCCTCCGTGAGGGTCGATGCGCTGCCCAATCCGAAGATGATTCAGGCGGCCGAGGACGAGTTCAATCTGCCGGCCAACGACTAGCGCGATGTCAGAGCCCGCCCTCAAACCGGCTTGCGCAGCCCCTTGGCCGCTTCGGCCGCGAGCGAGTAGGAATGCAGCCGCGCCGCATGGTCATAGATGCCGCTGGCGATGATCAGCTCGTCCACGCCGGTCTGCGCCACGAACTCGCGCAGGCGCTGGCCCACCTGCTCCTGCGTGCCGATGGCCGAGCAGGACAGCACCGAATCGAGCAGCGCGTTCTCGGCCGCGCCGATGCGCTGGCGGTAGCCTTCCACGGGCGGCGGCAGCCGGCCCGGCATGCCGGTGCGCAGGCGCACGAAGGACTGCTGCCACGAGCTGGCATGCCAGTGGGCCTGGGCCTCGTCGTCGGCCGCGAAGATGTTGAAGCCGGCCATCGCATGGGGCTTGGCGAGCTGCGCCGAGGGCTGGAAGTTGTCGCGGTAGATCTGCAGCGCGGGCATCAGCATCTGCGGCGCGAAGTGCGAGGCAAACGCAAAGGGCAGGCCCAGATGCGCGGCCAGCTGCGCGCCGAAGGTGCTGCTGCCCAGGATCCACACCGGCACCTGGCTGCCCTGGCCCGGCACGGCCAGCACGCTCTGGCGCGGCTCGGGGCTCATGAAGTCCATCAGCTCGACCACGTCCTGCGGGAAGCGGTCTGCGTCGCTCATCAGGTCACGGCGCAGCGCGCGCGCCGTGCGCTGGTCCGAGCCCGGCGCGCGGCCCAGGCCCAGGTCGATGCGGCCCGGGTACAGCGCCGCCAGCGTGCCGAACTGCTCGGCGATGACCAGCGGCGAATGGTTGGGCAGCATGATGCCGCCTGCGCCGATGCGGATGCGCTGGGTGCCCGCGCCGATGAAGGCCAGCAGCGTGGACGTGGCCGCGCTGGCGATGCCGGGCATGCCGTGGTGCTCGGCCAGCCAGTAGCGCGAAAAGCCCAGCGCCTCGCCGTGCTGCGCCAGCGCCAGCGAGTTGCGAAAGGACTCGCTGGCATCGCCGCCTTCGCGGATCGGGGAGAGGTCGAGGATGGAGAGGGCGACGTCGGTCATGGGCGCAATGATGGCGCGAAGCGCCGCAGCCTGCTCCAGCAGGGTCTTGCGACTTCGGCTAGCTCAGCGCGGCCCGCTTTGCGCCCCAGCGCGCGATCACGCGCACATAAGCCAGCTCGGCCAGCAGCTCCACGAAGGTCTGCGTCAGCACCACGGCCGGCAGCAGCGCGCCACCGCCGGGCACCGCCAGGGCCAGCGGCAGCACCACCAGCGCATTGCGCGTGCCGGCGCTGAAAGCCACGGCGCGCCCCGCGGGCGCCGGCAGGCGCAGCGCGCGCGCCACGGCCCAGCCGGCCAGCGGCGCCAGCATGGCAAAGAGCAGATACAGCGGCGCCACGCGCCAGACGGCCTCGCGCGCGGGGCCGAGTTGCGCGAGCAGCGCCGCCACCACCACGAACAGCACGCCCGCCGTGGCCGGCACGGGCAGCAGGCCCATGCCCTCGGACACGCGCCGTGCCCACGCCTGGCGCGCCGCGGCCGCCTGCGTGAGCGCGGCCAGCAACAGCGGCACGGCGATCAGCCAGACGAAGGCCTGCACGAAGGGCCCGGCCTGCACGCGACGGGCCGCCGCTTCGCCCAGCATCAGGTGCAGGTACGGCGGCAGCAGCAGCATCTGCGCGATCAGCAGGAGCGGCGTAGCCGCCAGCAGCAGCCGCGCATCGGCCCGGCCCAGGTGGGCGAAGGTCACCACGTAGTCGATGCACGGCGCCAGCAGCACCAACATCAGGCCCAGGCGCATCAGCTCGGCCTGCGGGTGCGTCGCGGGCAGTGCCTGCGCCAGCGCCCACACCAGCAGCGGCAGCAGCACGAAGTTGGCGACGCCCAGCGCCAGCAGGAAGCGCCCCTGTCCCCAGCCACGCCACAGGGCGCGCATGGGCACCTGCAGGAAGGTGGCATAGAGCATGAGCGCAATGGCCGGGTCGATCAGTGCGGCCGGCACCGCGCCGGGGCCGAGCCAGCCCACGAGCGCGCCGCCCGCCAGCGCCGCCAGGTACAGCGCGACCTGCTGGTGCTCCAGCCATTCACGCCAGCCGGCGATGCGTGCTGCACCGCTCATCGCGCGCGCCCGCACAAAACGAAGGGCACCCGCAGGTGCAGCAAAACAAAGGGCACCCGCAGGTGCCCTTGGCGACGACCCGTCAATCCGGGGGCGCTGCCGCCGTGGCATCGGTCTGCTGGCTTCGCAGCGGGCTTCCCCTTTGCAATGCACTGAGACCGAGCCAATCGGTGGCGGCGTCCGAAACTCCGAAGGTCGGGGCCGGCCGCAAGGTGTTTCTCGCGCAGCGGCGATGTCGGCGTTGTAGGCCGGGACGCCTTGAGCGCGCCAGCCGCGCCGGAGCCCCGGCTCACTTCAGCCACTTTTGCGCCGCGGCCTTGACGGCGCCGCGGCTGTCGATCAGCTCCCAGGTGAAGCGCATCACGCGCACATAGTCGGCGTCGTCCACGGGCATCATGAAGCCCAGCGTGTTCACGGGCGTCAGCGGAGCGTCGATGAAGGCCGCGTGCAGGCGCGGGTCGGTGCGCGCGTAGTGCAGGGCCTCGTAGGTCTCGGTGATCATCACGTCGCCCTTGCCTTCGGCGATCAGGCCCGGGATCTCGGCGTTTTTGTCGTGCGTGCTGACCTGCGCGGCCGTGAGGTTCTGCAGCACATAGGCCTCGTTGGTGCCGCCGGGGTTCTTGATCACGCGCACGTCGGCCTGGTTCAGGCTCTGCGGGGTGGAAAAGCGCGCCTTGGCCGCGGCCTGCACCAGCGCCACCTTGCCGAAGGGCGCGTAGCCCGGAAGCATCTCCACCTGGCGCAGCCGCGCCACGTTGCGCGTGATGCCGCCCACCGCAATGTCGAACTTGTCGGCCTGCAGGTCCGCCATGAGCCTGGGCCAGCTGGTGGCGACGTATTCCACCTTCACGCCCAGCTCTTTGGCCATGGCCTCGATGAGGTCGATGTCGTGGCCGCTGTAGCCGCCCTCGGCCTTGATGGCGAAGGGCCGGTAGTCGCCGGGCGTGCCCACGCGCAGGGTCTTGCTGTCCATGACCTTGTCCAGCCGCGGGCCGGCCTGCGCAGGCAGCGTGAAGACGGCCAGGCCCATCAGCACGGTGGTGGTGGCGGCGGCAAGGCGGCGGCGGGTCAGGCGCATGGGAGATCTCCTCGTGGGGCGGCCATGGATGAAGACGAAAAAAGGCCGCGCGCAGCATACGCCAGCCTCCGATTTCAATCGGGCCTTGCGCGGCCCAGGAGGCGTTGCACGGCGCGTGCCAGCGGGCTGCCCGGCTGTTCGAAGCCGTGGATGGCCGAGAAGTGATTGGCGTCGGCCTGCGGCACCAGCTCGGCGCGGTTGCCGGCCTGCGCCCACGCGGCCTGAAAGCGCTGCGACTGGTGGGCAAAGGCATCCTGCTCGAGCTTGCCCCAGGTCAGCACCACGGGCGTGGCGCAGGGCCGCACCTGGTGCAGCGGCGACAGTTCGCGCACCAGTGCTTCATCGAGCTGGATCATGGGCTGCAGGTAGCTGTAGCGCAGCGGCGCCAGGTCGTACAGCCCGCTGACCAGCAGCGCACCCACAAAAGGGTCTGCGTCCAGGCCATAGTCGCCGGCCCAGTCGGTCAGCAGCGCCATCGCACCCAGGTGGCCGCCCGCCGAATGGCCGCCGATGGCCACGCGCGCCGCATCGCCGCCGTGCGCGGCTATGTTGCGCAGCACCCAGGCCAGCGCGGCACGCACCTGGCGCACGATCTCGTCCAGCCGCACCTTGGGGCACAGCGCGTAGTTGACGACCACGGTGGTGATGCCCAGCGGCTGCAGCCCCAGCGCCACGCTGCTGTAGTCGGCCGCCGTGCCGGCGCGCCAGTAGCCGCCATGGATGAACACGAAGACCGGCGCACCGGGCTGCGCGGCCGGGAAGATGTCCAGCGTTTCGTCGAGCGTGGGGCCGAAGGGCACGTTGAGCTGGCAGCTCAGCACACGCCGCGCCTCGTCGCTGCGCGCCTCGAAGTGCGCGCGCTCGGCCACCGGGTCGACCACGATGAGCGAAGGGTTGTAGGCGGCATCGATGGCGGCCTGGCTGTCGAAGCCGTGGGGAAAGGCGAAGGGCGTCATGGGCGGAGGCGGTGCGCTGCAGGCGGTGCGTGGAAGATCCAAGCCTATCGCGACACCGCCGCGCCTGCTGGCGGCGGCCCGGCAGCCCCGGATCAACCCGGGGATGCCGCCCTGGCGACACCGCCGCCGCCAAGCCCGGGGCGCAGAATGCCGAGGCCCCTCACAACAACAACCGGAGACCGTCCTTGCCCGAGCCTCATCCCGCGTCGCCTTCCCCCGCGCCCGCCCTGCCACAGGCGGCCGCCTCGGTGCTCATGGTGCGCGATGGCGCCGCCGGCCTGGAGGTGTATCTGCTGCGCCGGCATGAACAGGCCAGCGTGCTCGGCGGGGCCTGGGTCTTTCCGGGCGGCAAGGTGGACGCGGCCGACGCCGCCCCTGCCCTGCAGGCGCACATCGATCTGCCGGCCCAGGCGCTGCAGCAGCGGCTGGCCGAAAGCGAGATCGACCGTGCCGCCGCTGCCGCACTGCATGTGGCGGCCGCGCGCGAGGTGTTCGAGGAATGCGGCGTGCTCTTTGCGCATGGCCCGGCATCGCAACTGCCGCTGGACGCGCCGCGCGACGCCGATTTCGGCGCCCTGCTGCGCCAGCACGACCTGCGGCTGAACACCGCCACCCTGCGCCCCTGGTCGCGCTGGGTCACGCCGGTGCAGAGCCTTTTCATCAACACGCGCCGTTTCGACACCCGCTTCTTCATCGCCGCCCTGCCCGAGGGCCAGCAGCCCGAGCCCGACGCGCGCGAGTCCAGCGATGGCCGCTGGTTCACGCCGCGCGAGGCGCTGCAGCGCTACTGGGAGGGCGAGATGCTGCTGGTGCCGCCGCAGCTGATGAGCCTGGCCCACCTGGCGCGCCATGCCGGCACGGCCGACCTGCTGGCCGCCGCAGCGGCCCGCGCGCCGCATTGCGTGCGGCCCGAGGTCTTCGAGCACGAAGGCGCGCGCGCCATCGCCTACCCGGGCGATCCGCGCCACCCCGAGCCCGGGCCGGTGATGCCCGGCCCGCTGCGCCTGGTGCAGCGCGGCGCGCGCATGGAGCCGGCCGGCGGCCTGGCGGACTTCCTGGCCTGAAAGACCGCGGGCACGGCCTGGCGCTTCAGCGCGACTGCGGCGCAGCGCCCAGCGGCTTGCCGCCAGGGCCATCCATGTAGCTGAGCCACTGCTCGGGCGGCCCGCTCTGCCCCTGGCCCGGCTTGCTGTGGTCGCACACGCCATCGGCAAAAACCGCATTCAGCCGCGACCACTGCGTGGTGGTGAAGCTGATCGGGTAGTCGCTGGCCACCAGCGGCTTGAGCTGGCACTGCATGGTGTCGCTGGTGAGGTCTTCGCCCGCGGCCACGCGCGTGTCGCGCCACACCGGCCATTCGCCTTCGGCAGGCTCGTACAGCGCGCTGGCGCCCGATCCCGTGATGGTGGACTGCGTGTGCGGGTTGGCCGAGGTGTTGCACAGCGCGGCATCGGTGCTCCAGCCGGCGCTGGCGCTCCAGCAGCTGTCGGTGGCCAGCGCGGGCTTGTTGGCGATGATCTTCTCGCGCGACGTGCGGGTGCTGCTTTGGTCCTGCTCCACCGCGGCCAGCCAGTCATTCATGGTGGCAAAGCGGCGCTCGGCGAAGTCGGGCGGGTTGCCCTTGTAGCGCCACAGCACCTGGTTGTCGTGGTCGCCATGGTGTTCCAGGATGCGGTTGCGGATCACGTAGTTGCGGAAGTCGTAGTGCTCCTCCTGGATCTGCCAGTTCACGCCGGCAATGATGGCCACCTCGCCCAGGCCCTTGCCGTGCGCCACCCGGCCGGAGGCATGCGCGATGCGCGCCGCACCCTCGTCGGCCCGCATGCGCGAGGGCTGCCACTGGCCGTTGATGTCGTAGCCGCCGATCTGCTCGTTCAGTGCCACGAACTGCTCGGCGTCGATCTCGCCCTTGTTCAGCGCGACCAGGCCGTACTGCACGCCCACGTTGTCCAGCGGCGTGCGGGCATAGCCGCTGGCGCCGCGCGCACCGAAGATGGCGATGTTGAAGTCCTGCAGCGTGCAGCGGATGCCGCCCAGGTTGGCCAGCGACCAGCGGTTGGGATGCGTGCCGCAGCCCTGGCCGCCGACCGTCGGGTCGATGTAGAAGGCCGTGCGGCTGGCCATGTTGACGTTGGCCGGGCCTTCGCAGACCTGGTTCCAGCGGTGGCCCGCGATGTTGGCGCGGTTCATCACCGTGTAGCTCAGGCCCGCGGAGCCGCCGTCGTAGAAGCGCTTGAGCAGGCCGCAGTCGGCGAACTCGCGCCCGGTGGTCCAGGTGTCCTGCCAGCCGTTGGAAGGCAGGATGCCCTGCAGCAGGCCCGGGTAGTTGGTGGCATGCAGGTGCTGCTGGTGCGCGCCGCCGGAGTTGCCCTCGCCGATGGTGTAGCGGATCGGGCCGTACTGCTCGGTGATGTGCTCCTTGAGCATCATCACCGTCTCGGCCGAGGTCACGTCGTTGCAGTGCGAGCCGTAGTTGGTCATCTCGGAGCTGGCCACCATGAAGCCGCGGCTCAGCGCCACGTGGTCCATCACGCTGCCGGGGTTGGTCTGGGTGCGGCCGAACTCGCAGCCCGAGCCAAACTTCCAGTAGAGCTTGCGGTTCCAGTTGTCCACGCTCTGCCAGGGCTGCCAGCGGGCCGTCACGTCGGTGGGGCTGGCCAGCATGGCGATGTCGTACTTGCCGCGGTTGATCACGCCGCGTTCGATGCGCACGATGTAGGGCACGCTGTGGCCGGCGTCGGTGGTGGTGCGCGCGATCAGCGCACTGTCGGGCGGGCTGGCCGGGTCGTAGTTCGCAAAGGCACCGGCCAGCGTGCGGTACTGGTAGCGCACCACGGGCGCGGCGATGTTGCATTGCGCGTCCAGCGCATCGCCCAGATCCGGGTTGCTGGCCGTGGGCGAGGCAACCTTGGTGGTGCATTCCCAGAAGTCGACCTGCGGCCCCGAGAACACCGGGCCGCCCAGCGGATGGTTGGTGACCTGCAGGCTGGCCGCGCGGCCGCCGCCCACGGTGGCGGTGAGGGTGTTGGCACCCACGGCCAGGCCTTCGACCAGCCCCATGTAGCGGCCGTTCTCGCGCAGCGCGAAGGCGGCGCTCACGTCTTGGCCGTCGCGCATCACCTTGACCTGCTCGTAGACGCCGTCGGCCGTGCGCACTTCCACCAGCGCGTTGCCGCCGGAGACCAGGTCGGCGCGGTTGGACACCACGCTGAGCGTGGGTGCGGCGCCGGGCTCGGGATTGCCCGGCCCGGTGGGCGGCGGTGTGCCGGGGTTGGCACCCCATATCGGAAACCGCGGCCCGTCATTGCCGCCGCCGCAGGCGGTCAGGGCGGCGATGCACGCCACCAGCGCGGCCTGCTGCATTCGAATCTTGCGTCTCATCCTTGCTCCTCGCTCTCTCTCGCTCTTGAAGGGGAGTCGGCAGCCTTTGCCTTGGGGCGGCAATCGCCGCCGCGGCTGGCGCCGACTTCTGGCAGAGACAGCGCGATGCGTTTCGTGGACGCAGGGGAACCCCAGCCGGCGCGCGGGGCCGGCTTGTGCGTTCCATCGGGCCTGCGGACCTGTTCTTGTGCGTCCGCGGCCTTGTCGTGTTGTCTCCGGGGAGCGAATTTAGGGGGCGGCCCTTGATCCGTGAAATCGAAAGATTGGATCAACTCATCGGCTTTTCGAATCAGGCCGCATGCCGCTGCGGCGCGCTGGCGGCGGCGCTTCTTCTATAGTCCTGCGCATGTCCATCGACCCGCCCAGCACCTTCCAGCGCGGCACGCGCCAGCGCGCGGCCATCCGCCATGCCATCGATGCGGCCAAGCGGCCGCTGCTGCCGCAGGAGATCCTCGAGCTGGCTCAGCGCCAGGTGGCCGAGATGGGCATTGCCACGGTCTACCGCAACCTCAAGCTGCTGCAGGAAGCCGGCGAGATCCGCGCCGTGGAGCTGCCCGGCGAAGCGCCGCGCTTCGAGTCGGCGCACCATGGGCACCATCATCACTTCCAGTGCCGCGGCTGCCAGCGCGTGTTCGACGTGCATGGCTGCCACGAAGACTTCGCGCGCTGGGCACCGCCTGGCTTCCTGGTGGACGGACACGAGCTGACGCTGTACGGCCGCTGCGCGGACTGCGCGCGCAAGGCCGCCAGAGCCTGACGGGGCAGGCGCCGGGTCAGCGCCGCCTTGCAGGGGCCGCGGCGCTCACTCCGCCTTCAGGCCAACGGTCTTGATGAGGCTGCCCCATTTGTGGCGCTCGGCCCGCGCGAAGGCGGCCAGTTCGTCCGGCGGGCCGCCCGCGGCCTCGTGGCCCAGCTCCAGAAGACGTTGCCGCACCTCGGGCAGGGCCAGCACCTTCGCCACTTCGGCGTTGAGCCTGCGCACCACGGCCGCAGGCGTGCCGTGCGGCGCGTACAGCCCGTTCCACGCCACCACCTGGAAGCCCTCCATGCCCGGCAAGGTGGCCACGGGCTGCACCTCGGGCAGCAGCGCCGATTTGCCCAGCGAGGTGACGCCCAGTGCCTTGAGCCGTCCGTTGGCGATGAAGGGCCGCGCGGCGCTGGCGGTGTCGATGCCCACCATGACCTGGCCGCCGATCAAATCGGTCATCGAGGTGCTGGAGCCCTTGTACGGCACGCCGCGCATGGCCACCTTGCCCTGCTGGCCCAAAAGCTCCAGCACCAGCCGCGCCGTGGTGCTGGGCAAGGCCATGTTCACGGTGTCGGGCCTGGCCTTCGCATCGGCCAGCAGGTCCGACACGCTCTTGTAGGGACTGGCCGTGTTCGCCACCACCACCATCGGGAAGGTGCTGACCAGCGCGACGGGCTCGAAGTCCTTCTCGGCATCGAAGGGCATGCTGGCGTAGAGGAACGGGTTCAGCACGTGCGTGCCGTTGGTGCCCATCACGAGCGTGTAGCCGTCGGGCGCGGCGCGTGCGGCCTCCGAGGCACCGATGTTGCCGCCCGCGCCGGCGCGGTTCTCGATCACCATCGGCTGCCCCATGGCGCGGGCCAGGTGTTCGGCGAGGTAGCGCGTGGCCACGTCGGTGCCCTGGCCGGCCTGGTAGGGCACGATGATGCGCACCGGCTTGGCGGGATAGGCCTGCGCGGCGGCGATGGACCCGCCCGAGGCGCTCCACACCAGCGCCGCAGCAAGGGCGAGATGCTTCCAGTACTTCATGGTGATGTCTCCTGTTGGTAGTTTCATGGCCCCGGGGTTCTTCGCCCTCAGGGTCCATCCCGTGAACACAGCACACCCTGTGTCCGCAGCCGCTGGATGCCGGCCGCGTCCAGGCCCGCTTCTTCAAGAATGGCTTGCGCGTGCTCGCCCATGCGCGGCGGCGCGCCGCGGGCGGCGCCCGGCGTGGCCGACAGCCGCACCGGCAGTCCGATGCCGCGGTAGCCGCCGTCCTGCACCTGCATGCCGCGGTGCGCGGCATGGGCCTGCGCAAAGGCCTCGGGCACGGTGTTGACCGGGCCGACCGGCACGCCGTTTCGCATCAGCTCATGGCAGATGGCTTCGCGCCGCCAGTGCGCAAGCGCGGCCTCGATTTCGCCGCGCAGCACCGCGCGGTGCCGCAGGCGCGCGGCGTTGGTCGCGAAGCGCGCGTCTTCGGGCAGCGCGTGCAGGCCCACCAGCGCACAGAAGCGCGAGAACTGGCGGTCGTTGAGGATGCCCAGGAAGACCTCCCCGTCCTGGCAGGCGAAGCGGTCGTAGGGCGCGATGTTGGGATGCGCGCTGCCCAGCAGCTCGGGCGCCTGGCCCGAATACATCCAGTTGGCCGCGTGCGGCACCAGCAGGCTCAGCGCGCTGTCGAACAGCGTCGCTTCCACGCGCTGGCCTTCGCCCGTGCGGTCGCGGTGGTGCAGCGCCAGCAGGATGCCGGTCAGCGCGTTGTAGCCGGTCAGGTGGTCGACCACCGGAATGCCCACCCGCGTGGGCCCCGAGGCCGGCTCGCCATTGACGCTCATCAGGCCGCACATGGCCTGCAGCACGGCGTCGTAGCCCGGCAGGCCGCCCATCGGGCCGTCGGCGCCGAAGCCGGAGATCGCGCAGTAGATCAGCCGTCCAAAGCGCGGCTGCAGGTCGCGCTCGAAGTCCAGGCCCCAGCGCCGCATGGTGCCGGGGATGAAGTTCTCCACCAGCACGTCCGCGCCTTCGAGCAGTTGCAGCAGGGTCTGCCGCCCCTCGGGCTGCGACAGGTTCATGGCCATGCCGCGCTTGCCGCGGTTCACGGCCGTGAAGTAGGCGGCGTCGCCCTCGTCGTCGAAGGGCGGCCCGAGCGTGCGCGTCTCGTCGCCGCCCGGAGGTTCGATCTTGATGACCTGGGCGCCATGGTCCGCGAGCATCTGCGTGCACAGCGGTCCGGCCAGCACGCGCGACAGATCGATGACGCGCAGGCCCGCAAGCGCGCCCCGGGGAGGCTGCGAAGAATGTGGCATGGCCGACCTCTGGAAGGGCAGGCGCGAGCCCGCTGCGCTGCAGCGGGACGGCCCGTGCCCGATGAACAAGCCCGGCGCAGCCCGCGGGCGCGCCGGTGCGCGAGTCGCTCAGCCGCGCGAGGGCAGCTCCACCACGCCGGAGCCGAGCACCGACAGCTCGTCGTCCTGGTTGTGCGCCTCCTGCGAGATCTCGACCAGGTGCCGGCCGTTCTCGACGAACTTGCGCACCACGTGCCCCTTGATGAAGAGCATGTCGCCTTCGGGGTTGTGGCGCCGGATCTTGCAGTGCGCCTTGCGCAGGAAGCCGGCGTCGCCCATCCAGTTGGTCAGGTGGTGCGTGAGCCACGAGGTGCGCTCCGGGCCGTAGTCGTAGGCGCCGGGCGCGCCCACCTCCAGCGCGAAGTCCTCTTCCCAGTGCACGCGCTCAGGCACGTCGGGAATGCCGAAGCGGTTGGTGATGCCCACGCCGGGATGCGCGTCGATCAGCTTCCAGGCCAGCTTGTTGGCGCGGATGTACAGGCCGCCCCAGCCCTGCGCGTAGGCGATGAAGCCGGTCACGGTCATCGGCCCCTTGAACATGGTGGGCAGGGACTCGCCCTCCTTCACGTCTTCCCAGTACCGCGGCGTGCTGCCGCGCACTTCTTCCTGCGCGTAGAGCTTGTACGCCTCCTGGATCTCCTCGACCGAGTAGCGGCGAGGCTCGCGCGCGCGCACTTCCTTGTACTTGCTGCCCTGCTCGCGCGCATGGTCGCGCTCGGTGCGGAAGCACCAGCTGTCGGCCTCGGCCACCTTGTCGCCATGCTGGTTGAAGAAGTCGACGTGGTAGATCTGCTGCACGGCGCGGCCAGCAAAGCGCGTCTCGTGTTCGATGAGGTCCTTCAGGTAGGCCTCGGTCTGGATCGTGTCGTTGCGCTTGATGGGCTGGTGCCACTGCCAGTCGGCGCCCGACCACATGGCGTGCACGCCGGGCAGCCCGCCCACGTAGCCCGACACGATGCGGCTGGTGGCAAACAGGAAGCTGGGCAGCGCGATGATGCCGCCGTACTGGGTCTTGGCCGCATAGTCCGGGTCGCACCACAGCGGGTTGTCGTCGCCGATGCCGTGTGCGTAGTGGCGGATGTTGTCGCGCGTGGCCTCGTAGCACCAGGGCTCGGCGGTGGCACCGATCTTCTGGCCGATGCGCTGGCGCAGCTCGTCCAGGCCGTTCTCGGTGATCTTGGGAAAGCTGCGTTCGATGGTCGTGGACATGCTGTCTCCTGCTGTTGAATGAGGTGCTGGCAATGAGGGGGGGGCTCAGGCGGTGACAGGAGCGCCTGCGGCCTCCTGCTCGCGCAGCTTCTTGCGGTGGATCTTTCCGGCCGGCGTCTTGGGCAGCTCGGCCACGAAAGCCACCTGGCGCGGGTACTCGTGCTGGCTCAGGCGCAGGCGCACGGTGTCCTGGATCTCCTGCACGAAGAGCTCGCTGGCCGGCCGGTCGGACACCACGAAGGCCTTCACGACCAGCCCGCGCAGCGCATCGGGCACGCCGATGGCGGCCGCCTCCTTGACGTCGGGGTGCTTGAGGACCGCGTCCTCCACTTCCACCGCGCCGATGGTCCAGCCGGCGGAAATGATCACGTCGTCGGCCCGGCCGCCGTGCCAGAAGTAGCCGTCGGCATCGACCCGGCCCAGGTCCTTGGTGGCCACCCATTCGCCGCGGCGCCAGAGCTTGAGCTCGCCGGTGACGTCGGGCGGGCAGGCCCGGCCCTGGGCGTCCTGCACCTCCACGCGCAGGCCGGGCACCGGCTTGCCCAGCGAGCCGGCCTTGACCGGGAAATCCGGCGCGCCGGGGTAGCTGACCAGGCACACGCCGATCTCGGTGGTGCCGTACATGCTGCAGGCCTGATGCCCGAAGGTGGCCTGGACGAAGGCCGCCGTCTCGCTGTCGATGGGCTCGCCGGTGAACGAGAGCTTGTCCAGGAAGTAGCGGTGCCTGGGAGCGGCGCCGCAGTTGCGCATCATCCGGTAGTGCGTGGCCGCGGCCGACAGGTTGTTGAAGCGATGCGCCTCCAGGGCCTGCAGCAGCCGTTCGCCGCTGAACTTGCCGGCATAGGCGCCCACGGTCACGCCCAGGGCCAGCGGCGCCAGCGTGCCGTGCCACAGGCCATGGCCCCAGGCCGGCGAGGACGGGCACATGAAGCGGTCGCCGGGCCGCACGCCGGTGCCGTAGAGCGCGGCCAGCATCAGCGTGACGATGGCGCGGTGCGTGTGCTTCACCGCATCGGGCAGCTCGCGCGTGGTGCCCGAGGTGTACTGGAAGATGGCGAGGTCGTCGGCCCGCGTCTGCGTGGCGAACTGCGCCGGATAGGCCTGCAGCGACGCCAGGAAGGCATCGTCGGCCACCACCACCCGCAGGCCCTCGACCGCGGGCACCATGCCGGCCTTCTCGGCGTTGGTGACCAGCAGGCGCGGCTTGCAGTCCTGCACGCGCAGCCGGATGCCGTCGGGGCCGAAGAGCGTGAACAGCGGCACCGCGATGGCCCCCATCTTCATCGCGCCAAAGATGGCGGCGTAGAAGGCCAGCGAGGGCTCCAGCATCACGGCCACGCGATCGCCGGGCTGCACGCCCTGTGCCACCAGCCAATGGGCCAGGCGTGCCGAGGCTTCGGAGATCTGGCCGAAGCCCAGCACCTCGTCGTCGCCCCCGGCGCGCACCAGCACCACCGCATCGCGGCCGGCATCGGCAGCGGCATGCCGGTCGATGCATTCGTGCGCGATGTTCATCTGCTGCGCATCGCCGTCGAACAGCTCCCACAGCCGCGCCGGGCTGCAAAGGGCCTGCGCGTCGGCGTAGCTCGTGTGATCCGTCAGAAGGGTCATGGCGTCTGTCTCTGCGTGTTTTCGTCGATGGACAGACTTTGCGCGTCGGCCCTAAGATTGTCAAATACGACTATCAGTTGTCTATAGACAACTCATCATGACCGAACACCCTCACATCGCCTGGCTGGGCGGGCGGCTTCCGCCCGGCAAAGGGCCGTATGCTTGGCCTCCATCGCGCACCCCTGCCATGCCTTCCAACGCACCCGCCCCTTCGCCAGCCGCCGGCCCCCGCGTCCGCCCCGTTCCCGCCGTCTCGCGCGCTCTGGCCATCCTCCGGCTGCTGGGCCAGCACAAGGAAGCGCTGACGCTCAAGGCCATTTCGCAGGAGCTGGCGCTGGTCACCAGCACCTGCCTGCACATCCTTCGCGTGCTGGTGGAGGAAGGCATGGTCCGCGTGGACCCGGCCACCAAGCGCTACAGCCTGGACGTGGGCGTGCTGGCGCTGGCGCACAGCGTGGTGCAGAACAACCCCTTCACCACGCTGGTGCAGCCGGTGCTGGACCGGCTGTCGGAGACCTGGAACGTCACCACCATCGGCATCAAGGTGACGGGCGTCGAAGACCTGGTGGTGCTGGCGCTGGCGCGCTCGCGCGCGCCCTTCAGGCTGTACGTCGAGGTCGGCAGCCGCTTCCCCGCGCTGACCAGCGCGACCGGCCGCCTGGTGGCGGCCTACGGCGGCATGTCCAACGCCGAACTGGCGCGCGCCTTCAAGGCCCTGCGCTGGGACGATGCGCCCGACTTCCAGAGCTGGCAGCAGGAGGTCAAGACCGTGCAGCAGCGCGGCGTGGCCATCGACCGGGGCAACTACATGAGCGGGATTGCCGTGGTGGCGGTGCCGATCCTCGATGGCGCGCAGCGCATCACCCACGCGCTGACGGCCGTGGGCGTGGCCGACCAGTTGAGCAAGACCCAGATCCAGGCGCTGGCCAAGGACCTGCAGCGCGAGGCGCAGGCGCTTTCGCAGCGCATCAGCGGGAGGGATTGAGATGAGACGACCCCCACGCTCCCCCGCTTCGCGAGGTCCGCTGCCCCCCGAGGGGGTGCCTCAGTGCCTTCGGGCGGCCGGGCGCCACTGAAATGAACCCGCCCACGCACACGACCGACGCGCTGTCGGCCGCCGGCTGGCGGCTTCGTGCTTCGCCCGGCTATGCAGGCCGCTTCGGCCCGCTGTGGACCCTGAAGGAAGAGGCCGGCTGGGCCTACGGCGTGCTGGCGACGGCGGAGCACCTGAACCCGGCCGGCGCGGTGCACGGCGGCGTTTTCGCATCGCTGCTGGACCACGCCCTGAGCGCCATTGCGTGGGAGGCGCTGGGGCGCCAGCCCTGCGTGACCGTGCAGCTGGACACGCAGTTCCTGCAGGCCGCGCGCGAGGGCCAGTTCCTCGAGGCGCGCGGGCGCGTGGTGCAGGCGACGGGCTCCCTGGTGTTCATGCACGGCACGGTCTGGCATGCCGGGCAGGCGCTGTGCGAAGGCAGCGCGGTGCTCAAGCGGCTGCGCTGAAGGCCCGCGTCGCGCCTACAGCCACACACCGAACAGCAGCAGCAGCCCGAGCAGCGCGAGCACGCCCGGAAGGCCCGGCGGGCGGCTTTCGGTGCCCCGGTGCAGCAGGGCTCCGGCAAGCACCGACAAGGCGAAGGCCGCCACCATGCCGAGCGCGTTGAACCAGGCATCCTGAGGCCACAGCGCATGCGTGGCGGCGGCCACGAGCAGGCACACCGGAAAGTGGACCAGGAACACCGAGTAGGAGATGCGGCCCAGCTGCCGCACGGCGGCCGGCGGCTCGATGGCGCTGAGCGACGCGCTGCGCTGCAGCGCGACGATGAGCAGCGCCGTGATCCAGGCCGCGGCCAGGCGGTCACGCCATTCAAAGGCCAGGGCCGTCGCGCCCAGGCCCACCATCAGCAGCAGCCAGGCGCCTGCATGGCGTGAGCGGCCCGCCCACCAGGCCATCAGCCCCAGGCCGTAGGAGCCGAAGAAATACAGCGCGGTCTCGTCATAGGCCGGGTCCAGGTTGAAGACCAGCATCGACAGGGCGGCGCCGGCCACCACCAGCGCCTGCGTCAGCCGTTGCGCATCGGCCCGCCAGCGCAGTTGCAGCCATGCGGCCAGCGCAAAAACCAGCACCGTCAGGGCATACAGCTGGAAGTCGATGGCCACATACCAGACGCCGGCCGAGAGCCCCGGCACGTCCAGCAGGTCCTGCAGCAGCAGGCCGTGGGCCAGGAGTTGCAGCGGCTGGGGGCTGGCAGGCACCACTTCATCGTCCTGAAGCACGGCGCGCACCAGCGAGGCCGCCAGCACGCTGACGCCCAGCGCCACCAGATAGGGCGCGGCCAGGCGCAGGTAGCGGCGCGCGATCAGGCGCAGCGGGTCGGCCGCTCGCGCGAAGGGGATGGACGCGACGCTGCCCGCAGCCAGGAAGCCGCCGATGGCCAGGAACACATGCACGGCCACCCGGCCGTGGGTCTGGAACGCGTCCAGCAGCGCGGGCGCCAGCGGGCGGGCCACATCCGCCATCAGGCCGTAGAACACCAGGTGGTGCCAGACGATGCAGGTGCAGGCGATGGCCTTGAGGGCGTCGATGCCACTCAGGCGCAGGGGCGCCGTCGATGCTGCCGGGCGCGCTGCCATGCGCGCCGGATGCTGGCCGGGAGAGGATGATGAGGACACAGCGGGACGCCCCCTTCTTTTTGTCATTTGGACGCGCCGCCATCAAGACAAAGCCCCCGGCTCCAGGGGAGGCAGGGGCTTGTTCTTGATGAGGCTGCGAGCGCTGCGATCAGAACGGAATGTCGTCGTCCATGTCGTCGAAACCGGTCGCCGAGCGCGACGCGGGTGCGGGCGCCGGCGCGCGCGGTGCGGGCGCGCGGGGGGCCGCGGCCGGTGCGCGCGAATAGCCGCCACCACCGCCGCCGCCTGAACCGCCGCCATCGCCATAACCGCCGCGGCCACCACCACCGCCGCCGCCATAGCTGCCACCGCCACCGTAGCCGTCATCGTCGCCACCGCCCGCGGGGCCGCCCTGGCCCTGGCGGCTGCCCAGCATCTGCATCTGGTCGGCGCGGATCTCGGTGGTGTAGCGCTCGTTGCCGTCCTTGTCGGTCCACTTGCGGGTGCGCAGCGAGCCTTCGACATAGATCTGCGAGCCCTTGCGCAGGTACTGGGCGGCGATCTCGGCCAGGCGGTCGTTGAAGACCACGTTGTGCCATTCGGTGGATTCGCGCTGCTCGCCGCTCTGGCGATCCTTCCAGCGGTCGGTCGTGGCGATGCGCACGTTGCAGACCTGGCCGCCGCTCGGGAAGGTGCGGGACTCAGGGTCCCGGCCCAGATTGCCGACCAGAATGACCTTGTTGACGGATGCCATGCGCGCTGCCCCTGATGACGATGGTTGTGGAAGAAAAAGCGAGCCGCACATTGTGCCCGATGCGCCCCTGGCCCGCCGCACTGGGCCCGGCATGGACAATCGGCAGCGCCGATGTCCGCCCCGCCTTCTTCCCCGAATCACGAACCCGATGTGCTGCACAACCTGCGCAGCGAGCTGTCGGGCTGGCGCCAGTGGGTGGACCGCGCCATCGTGCTGGGCTATGCGGTGTTCGCGGGGCTGTGCGTGGTGGGCTTCACCCTGGCGGCCGAATGGGCCTTCGGCCTGTTCGAGCGCGTGCACCACGCCCATGCCTGGCTGGTGCTGCTGTGGACGCCGGCGCTGACGGCCGGCATCGTGTGGCTGACGCGGCGCTGGTTCCCGGGCGCGGCCGGCTCGGGCATCCCGCAGGTGCGCGCCGCGCTGCACCCGGCGCTGCCGCCCGAGCGGCGCGGGCGCTTCGTCTCGCTGCGCCTCACGCTGGCCAAGATCGGCCTGGCCACGGCCAGCTTCGCGGCGGGCCTGTCGATCGGCCGTGAAGGCCCCTCGGTGCAGGTGGCCGCGGGCGTGATGCAGCATGCGCGACGCTGGCTCTCGCCGGGCTCCAGCCTGGACGCACGCGCGCTGCTGGTGGCCGGCGGCGCGGCCGGCATCGCCGCGGCCTTCAACGCGCCGCTGGCCGGCGTGGTCTTCGCCATCGAGGAGCTGTACGGCCGCCTGGAGGCGCGCGCCAGCGGCGTGGTGATCACGGCCATCGTGCTGGCCGGCCTGGTGGCGGTGTCGGTGTTCGGCAACCTGAGCTACTTCGGCGTGATCCACGTGCCGCCGCTGGGCTGGGAGCTGGCCGGCCCGGGCCTGATGGTGGCGCTGGGCGCCGGGGTGGCGGGCGGGCTGTTCTCGCGCCTGATGATCGCCTCGCTGACGAACGCGCCGCAGCGGCTGAACGCGCTGCGCGCGCGCTGGCCCGTGCGCTTCGCGGCCGCGGGCGGGCTGCTGATCGCGGTGATCGGCCTGGCCAGTGGCGGCGCCACCTTCGGTGCGGGCTCCGAGGCCGTCAAGCAGATGCTGGCGGGCCAGGACGTGCTGACGCCGCTGTACACGCTGCTGAAGCTGGTGGCGACCTGGCTGTCGGCCTGGGTGGGCGTGCCGGGCGGCATCTTCGCGCCCTCGCTGTCCATCGGCGCGGGCATCGGCGACGCCGTGGCCCGCGTGGCCGGGCCGGAGCTG
Source organism: Xenophilus arseniciresistens (assembly GCF_028023875.1). GTDB lineage: Bacteria > Pseudomonadota > Gammaproteobacteria > Burkholderiales > Burkholderiaceae_C > Xenophilus > Xenophilus arseniciresistens. Next base: position 163,581 of record NZ_JAQIPB010000010.1, on the reverse strand, counting down.
GGGCCGGCCTTGATCGCCATGGGCATGGCCGCCTTCCTGGCCGCGGCCACCCAGGCGCCGCTGACGGCCTTCATCATCGTGATGGAGATGGTGGACGGCCACTCCATGGTGCTGAGCCTGATGGCCAGCGCCATGCTGGCCAGCCTGGTCTCGCGCATGATCAGCCGGCCGCTGTACGGCGCGCTGGCCGATCACATGGTGGGCAGCGCCATCACGGCGCCAGTGGCGGCTGCTGCTGCCGAAGCGCCAGCGCCCGAAGCCGAAACCGGCGCCCAGCGCTGAATGGGTGGCCGGTCTATCATGGCCGGTTCGCCTTTCACATCCGCCGCCCGACCGTGAACGCCCCCCACGACGACGCCTACCTCGGCAGCCTTCTGGCGCAGCAGCGCATCAGCATCCGCGGTGCGCGCACGCACAACCTCAAGAACGTCGACCTCGACATCCCGCGCAACAAGCTGGTGGTGATCACCGGCCTGTCGGGCTCGGGCAAGTCCAGCCTGGCCTTCGACACGCTGTATGCGGAGGGCCAGCGCCGCTATGTGGAAAGCCTGTCGGCCTATGCGCGGCAGTTTCTGCAGCTGATGGACAAGCCCGATGTGGACCTGATCGAGGGCCTGTCGCCCGCCATCAGCATCGAGCAGAAGGCCACCAGCCACAACCCGCGCTCCACGGTGGGCACGGTGACCGAGATCCACGACTACCTGCGCCTGCTGTACGCGCGCGCGGGCACGCCCTACTGCCCCGACCACCATCTGCCGCTGGCGGCGCAGACGGTGTCGCAGATGGTCGATTCGGTGCTGGCGATCCCGAACGAGCCGCGCTTGTTGATCCTGGCCCCCGTGGCGCGCGAGAAGAAGGGCGAGTTCGTCGAACTTTTTGCCGAGATGCAGGCCCAGGGCTATGTGCGCTTTCGCGTCGATGGCCAGACCTACGAATACAGCGACCTGCCCGCGCTCAAGAAAACCGAGAAGCACGACATCGACGTGGTGATCGACCGCCTGCGCGCGCGTGCCGACATGCAGCAGCGCCTGGCCGAAAGTTTTGAAGCCGCACTGCGCCTGGCCGATGGCCGCGCGATCGCACTGGAGATGGGCGGTGAAGGCAATGAAGACAAGGAGCACCTGTTCAACGCCAAGTTCGCCTGCCCGCTGTGCAGCTATTCGCTGGTGGAGCTGGAGCCGCGCCTGTTCTCCTTCAACTCGCCCGTGGGCGCCTGCCCCAGCTGCGACGGCATCGGCACGCGCGAGTTCTTCGATCCGGCGCGCGTGGTGGCCTTTCCTTCGCTGTCGCTGGCCAGCGGCGCCATCAAGGGCTGGGACCGGCGCAACGGCTACTACTTCAGCATGCTCGAAAGCGTGGCCAAGCACTACAAGTTCGACCTGGACGCGCCTTTCGAATCGCTGCCCGCTTCGGTGCAGCAGGTGCTGCTGCAGGGCTCGGCCGGTGAAGAGATCAAGTTCAGCTACACGCTGGAAAGCGGTGCCTCGGCCGGGCGCAAGCTGACGAAGAAGCACCCCTTCGAAGGCATCATCCCGAACATGGAGCGGCGCTACCGCGAGACCGATTCGGTGATGGTGCGCGAAGACCTGGCGCGCTTTCGCAACCTGCAGCCCTGCAATGACTGCGGCGGCTCGCGGCTGCGGCGCGAGGCACGCCACGTGTACCTGGTCGACGAGCGCCAGCCCGGCGAATCGGCGCAGATGCCGCTGTACCGCCTGAGCCACCTCACGCTCAAGGACAGCCTGACCTACTTCCAGTCGCTCAAGTTGCAAGGGGCCAAGGCCGAAATTGCCGACAAGGTGGTGCGCGAGATCGGTCTGCGCCTGAAGTTCCTCAACGACGTGGGCCTGAACTACCTGAGCCTGGACCGCAGCGCCGAAACGCTGTCGGGCGGCGAGGCCCAGCGCATCCGCCTGGCCTCGCAGATCGGCTCGGGCCTGACGGGCGTGATGTACGTGCTCGACGAGCCCAGCATCGGCCTGCACCAGCGCGACAACGACCGGCTGATCGGCACACTCAAGCATCTGCGCGACATCGGCAACAGCGTGATCGTGGTCGAGCACGACGAGGACATGATCCACGCGGCCGACCATGTGATCGACATGGGACCGGGCGCGGGCGTGCATGGCGGGCGCGTGATGGCGCAGGGCACGCACCAGGAGGTGGCAGCCAACCCGCAATCGCTCACGGGCCAGTACCTGAGCGGCGCGCGCAGCATCGCCGTGCCGGCGCGGCGCACGCCCTGGCTGCCGGTGGTCCGGAAGAAGGACGAGCCCGAGAAGAAGAAAGCCTCGAAGTTCCCGCCCAGCCCCGCGGCCGAACGCCGCGCCGCACGCGAGGCCCAGCACCTGGCCACGCAGGGCGCGCTACAGGAAATCCGCGTCGTCGGCGCCACGGGCAACAGCCTCAAGAACGTGAGCATCGGCTTTCCGGTGGGGCTGCTGACCTGCGTGACCGGCGTCTCGGGCTCGGGCAAGAGCACGCTGGTCAACGACACGCTCTACGCGGCCGTGGCACGCACGCTCTATCGCGCGCATGAGGAACCGGCGCCGCACGAGGCCGTGGAAGGCATCGAGTACTTCGACAAGGTCATCAACGTCGACCAGTCGCCCATCGGCCGCACGCCGCGCTCCAACCCCGCCACCTACACCGGCCTGTTCACGCCGATCCGCGAGCTGATGGCCGAGACCAACACCGCGCGCGAGCGCGGCTACGGCCCGGGGCGCTTTTCCTTCAACGTGGCCGGCGGGCGCTGCGAGGCCTGCCAGGGCGACGGCGTGGTGAAGGTGGAGATGCACTTCCTGCCCGACGTGTACGTGCCCTGCGAGGTCTGCCACGGCCAGCGCTACAACCGCGAGACGCTGGAGGTCCAGTACAAGGGCCGCAACATCGCGCAGATCCTCGAGATGACCGTGGAGGCCGCGCACGAATTCCTCAAGGCCGTGCCCACCATCGAGCGCAAGCTGCGCACCCTGCTGGACGTGGGCCTGAGCTACATCAAGCTGGGCCAGGCGGCCACCACGCTTTCGGGCGGCGAAGCGCAGCGCGTCAAGCTCGCGCTCGAACTCAGCAAGCGCGACACCGGCCGCACGCTCTACATCCTCGACGAGCCCACCACCGGCCTGCACTTCGCCGACATCGAGCTGCTGCTCAAGGTGCTGCACCAGTTGCGCGACGCGGGCAACACCATCGTCGTGATCGAGCACAACCTCGACGTGATCAAGACCGCGGACTGGGTGATCGACATGGGCCCCGAAGGCGGCGCCGGCGGCGGCCAAGTGGTGGTGGCCGGCACACCCGAGGACGTGGCGGCCTGCGAGGCCAGCCACACGGGGCGCTACCTCAGGCGGCTGCTGGCATCGCCCTGAGCGGCTGCTTCATCGCCAGAACGTGTTCTCTCAGGCCGTCGCCTCGTCGGCCTGACGCGCGCTGCGGTAATGGGCCGGCGGCTGACCCGTCCACTTGCGGAAGGCCTTGCGGAAGTTCGACGCGTCTGAGAAGCCCACGCGCTGAGCCACCTCTTCCACCGACAGCGTGGTCTGGCTCAGGAACTCGATGGCCAGCGCGGTGCGCACCTCGTCGATGATTTCCTGGTAGTGACGGCCGGTCTCCGTCAGGCGCCGCTGCAGGGTGCGCGCCGACAGGCCCAGGCGCTGCGCCATTTCGTCGAGCGCGGGGAACACGCCAAAGCTGTTGAAGCAGGCGGCGCGGATGCTGCGCTCCAGCTCCGACTCCTCGGGCAGGGTGCGCAGCAGGCGCTCGCACATGTCCTTGCACAGGTCGGCCGTGATCGGGTTGGCGTTGGGGCAGGGCACGCCCAGCACCGCGGCATCGAAGTGCCACTCCATGGTGTCGGCCCCGAAATGCACCGGGCAGCCGAAGACCTGCTCATAGGCCGCGGCATGCGCCGGCCGCGCATAGGGCAGCAGCAACTGGTGCGAAGGCAGCGGCGCTTCCAGCACGAGCGTGATCAGGCGCAGGATGGAAGAGAACCAGTACTCGCTCACCAGCGGCAGCAGCTCGCCCAGCGCGAAGGGGTCGCGGCCTTCGAAGATCGCGGTGCCGCCCTCGACGCGGAAGTGCTTCTCCAGCACCGGCCCGGCCAGCTTGATGTGCCGCACGCCCAGCGCCACGGCGTCGCCGAAGGTGGGGCTGCTGACCAGCGCATAGCCATAGACCCCGAAGTCGCTCAGGCGCTGGCGCGCGCCGGCGCGCAGGCCCAGGTCCGCCGCCGCGGACAGCCGCCGTGCGTTGCGAAAGATCGCCACCTTCTGTGACTGCGACATCCGCGCCTGCGGATCGGTGAACTGGCGGGGCGTCAGGCCCGTGCCCAGCAGCAGCGCCTGCGCCGGCACGCCCTGGGCGGCCAGCTCTGCCAGCAGCGCGCCCATGCCCAGCATGCTGTGCGCGGCCGCTTCATGGGGGTCGATGGCGTCCAGCCCGGAGACGGTGAGGTGCATGGGACTTTCCCTTGGATTTCTCGATTTGGCGCATTTTTACCCCCGCTTGGCGCGCTTGAACCTCGTGCAAACACGATCCCGTTTGCACACTGCGGCCCGCAATGCCCCGAAGACCCGGCCGCGCCCCGAACGCGCGGGCGCCGGGGATGGAGACAGACCCATGAACGACCGATCCCTTCCGGTGCACGACCCGGCCGCCGCGCGCATGCGCGAGCTGTTCTCGCAGCAGCAGGCCGCCTGCGCCCTCCACCCGTTCCCCGAAGCCGCACAGCGCCGGCAGTCCCTGCGCCGGCTGCGCCGCCAGCTGCAGCGCTACCAGGATCTGCTGGCCCAGGCCATGAGCCAGGACTTCGGCTTCCGCGCCCCGGCCGAATCCAAGATGCTGGACCTGCTGGGCTCCGTGCTGGAGATCAACCATGCGCTGTCGCACCTGGCGCGCTGGATGCGCCCGCGCCGGCGCCGGCCCGAGCTGCTGTTCATGAGCAACAGCCTGCGGGTCCACTACCAGCCCAAGGGCGTGGTGGGCGTGATCGTGCCGTGGAACTTCCCGCTCTACCTGGCGCTGGGGCCGCTGGCCGCGGCACTGGCCGCAGGCAACCGCGTGATGATCAAGATGCCCGAGGTGACGCCGGCCACCAATGCCCTGCTGCGCCGCCTGCTGGCCGAAGTCTTCGCCGAAGACGAGGTGGCCGTGGTGGGCGAGGAGCTGCAGGACCCCAACGCCTTCACCGCGCTGCCCTTCAACCACATCGTCTTCACGGGCTCGCCCGGCGTGGGCCGGGTGGTGATGCGCACCGCGGCCGAGAACCTGACGCCGGTGACGCTGGAGCTGGGCGGCAAGTCGCCCGCGGTGGTGCTGCGCGACTACCCCGTGGCGCAGGCCGCGCGCCGCATCGCGCACGGCAAGTCCACCAATGCCGGGCAGATCTGCGTGGCGCCCGACTACGCGCTGGTGCCGCGCGAAAGCGTGGGCGCGTTCGTGGCCGAGGTCAAGGCCACCTTCACGCAACTGTTCGGCGCCAGCGTGGCCGACTCGCACGACTACACCGCGGTGGTCAACGAGCGCCAGGCGCAGCGCCTGCAGGCCCTGCTGGACGACGCGCGCGACAAGGGCGCCGTCATCGAGGTCTGCGGCCGGGGCGGGCCCGGGCGGCGCATGCCGCTGCACATCGTCACGGGCCTGACGCCCCGCATGCGCCTGATGCACGAAGAGATCTTCGGCCCCATCCTGCCGGTGCTGCCCTACGACCGGCTGGACGACGCGCTGGCGCACATCCATGCAGGCCCGCGCCCGCTGGCCCTGTACTGCTTCAGCCACGACGCCGGCCAGCGCCGCGAGCTGCTGCGCCGCACCCACTCGGGCGGTGTCACCCTCAACGACTGGGGCTGGCACACCATCAACCATGACGCGCCCTTCGGCGGCATCGGCAATTCGGGCATGGGCAGCTACCACGGCGAGGAGGGATTTCGCGAGCTCTCGCACGCCAGGACGGTGTTCAAGCGGCATCGCTTCTTCCCCATCGACCTGTTCTACCCGCCCTATGGCAACTGGGCCCAGCGCCTGACGCTCAGGTTCTTCCTGGGCGAGGCGGACCCCGCGCTCGGCGCGGCCCCCGGCAACGACACCACCACCCCCACCCGCTGAAGGAGACCTGCGCCATGAGCGATTCACAGGAATTCGACTACGTCATCGTCGGTGCCGGCTCGGCCGGCTGCGTGCTGGCCTCGCGCCTGAGCGAGGACCCGCAGGTCAGCGTCTGCCTGCTCGAGGCGGGTGGGCCCGACAGCAGCGTGCTGATCCACGCACCCGCCGGCGTGGTGGCCATGATGCCCACCAAGATCAACAACTACGGCTACGAGACGGTGCCGCAGCCGGGGCTGAACGGCCGCCGCGGCTACCAGCCGCGCGGCAAGACGCTGGGCGGCTCCAGCTCGATCAACGCCATGCTGTACGTGCGCGGCCACCGCTGGGATTACGACCACTGGGCCTCGCTGGGCAACCCGGGCTGGCGCTACGACGAGGTGCTGCCCTACTTCAAGCGCTCCGAGCACAGCGAGACCCATCCGGCGGACCCCTTCCACGGCCAGGGCGGCCCGCTGAACGTGACCTATCCGCAGCACCGCAGCCCGCTCAACGCCATGTTCATCGCCGCCGCCGCGACGCAGGGCATCCGCCCCACGGCGGACTACAACGGCGCGCGGCAGGAAGGCGCCTTCTTCTACCAGGTGACGCAGAAGAACGGCGAGCGCTGCAGCGCCGCCAAGGGCTACCTCACGCCCCACCTGTCGCGCCCCAACCTGTCGGTGCGCACGCGCGCCGTCTCCGCGCGCATCCTCATGCAGGGCCGGCGCGCCACCGGCGTGGCCTACCACCAGGGCGGCGAACTCAGACAGGTGCATGCGCGGCGCGAAGTCATCGTCTCCTCCGGGGCCTTCGGCTCGCCGCAGCTGCTGATGCTCTCGGGCATCGGCCCGGCCGAGCATCTGCGCCAGCAGGGCATCGAGGTGGTGCAGCCGCTGGCCGGCGTGGGCCAGAACCTGCAGGACCACATCGACTACGTGCAGACCTGGCGCGTGGCCAGCGACACCCAGAGCTTCGGCGTTTCGGCCCGCGGCGGCGCCAGGATGACCGGCGCCATCCTGGAATGGCGCAAGCAGCGCACCGGCATGATCACCAGCCCCTTCGCCGAGGCCGGTGCCTTCTTCCGTTCGTCGCCCGACGTCCAGGTGCCCGACCTGCAGATGGTGTTCGTGCTGGCCATCGTCGACGACCACGCGCGCAAGATGCACATGGGCCACGGCATCTCCTGCCACGTCGACGTGCTGCGCCCCTACAGCCGCGGCGAGGTGCGCCTGCAAAGCGCCGATGCGCGCGAGGCACCGCTGATCGACCCGCGCTTCCTGAGCGACCCGCGCGACCTGGACCTGCTGGTGCGCGGCGCGCAGGTGCAGCAGCGCATCATGGAATCGGCCCCCTTCGACGCCGTGCGCGGCAAACAGCTCTACCCCACGCGCGCCGACGATCCCGCAGGCCTGGCCCAGGACATCCGCAACCGCGCCGACACGCAGTACCACCCCGTGGGCACCTGCAGGATGGGCCATGACCCCATGGCCGTGGTCGATGCGCGCCTGCGCGTGCACGGCGTGCAGGGCCTGCGCGTGGTCGACGCCTCGGTCATGCCCACGCTGGTGGGCGGCAACACCAACGCGCCCACCATCATGATCGCGGAGAAGGCCGTGGACATGATCCGCGAGGACGAACGCGCGGCGCGCACCGGCGCGGCCGCCCCGCTGGCGGGCTCGCCCGCGCCCGCGGGCCTGCAGGCGCAGCCCGCCTGAAGCGCGCGACGCCACAACCCCGCCCGCCCCTTTCCACCCCCCGAACCCACCCGCGATCCATGCCCATCCGCCCCTTCGCCCTGGCCGCCGCACTGGCCGTTCTGAGCACCGCCGCGCAGGCCCATGAGCCCAAGCCACCCACCGCCTTCACCACGCAGGCCAACCAGCGCTTCGGCGCCGCGCTGGCGCTGGGCCAGCCGCAGGACTTCGAGGACGCCTCGCGCGGGCTGGTCGCGCGCATGCCCGAAGGCCCCATCAAGGACGCGCAGGGCAACACCGTCTGGGACGGCCGCCAGTTCGCCTTCATCCAGGGCGAGGCGCCGGCCTCGGTCAACCCCAGCCTGTGGCGCCAGGAAACGCTGAACAACCAGGCCGGCGTGTTCAAGGTCACCGACGGCATCTGGCAGGTGCGCGGCTACGACCTGGCCAACATGACGCTGGTGGCCGGCAAGACCGGCTGGATCGTCATCGACCCGATGCTGACGGCCGAGCTGGCCAAGGCCACCTTCGACTTCGCCATGGACACACTGGGCCGCAAGCCCGTCGTGGCCGTGATCTACACCCACAGCCACGTCGACCACTTCGGCGGCGTGCGCGGCGTGGTCGACGAAGCCGACGTGCGCGCGGGCAAGGTGCCGGTGATCGCGCCCGACGGCTTCATGGACCACTCCATCGCCGAGAACGTGCTGGCCGGCAACGCCATGAGCCGGCGCGCCCACTACCAGTTCGGCGCCCCGCTGCCCTATGGCGAGCGCGGCGGCGTGGGCAGCGGCCTGGGCAAGGGCCTGAGCATCGGCAGCATGGGCCTGATCGCGCCTACCGACTATGTGAAGAAGACCGGCGAGGAGCGCATCGTCGACGGCCGCCGGATCGTGTTCCAGATGGCCAACGGCTCGGAAGCCCCTTCGGAATTCACCTTCTACCTGCCCGAGTTCAAGGCCCTGTGCCTGTCGGAGGTGGTGACGGCCAACATGCACAACATCTACACCGTGCGCGGCGCCAAGGCGCGCGACGCGCTGGGCTGGAGCAAGTACATCAACGAGATGATCGACTTCGCGCCCGAGGCGCAGGTGGCCTTTCGCAGCCACCACTGGCCGGTGTGGGGCGCGCAGCGCATCCGCGAGCACCTGGCCAGCCAGCGCGACATCTACCGCTACATGCACGACGCGGCCCTGAACCTGGCCAACAAGGGCGTGAAGATGGACGACCTGGGCAATGTGGACTTCATCCCCAAGGGGCTGCGCAACGACTTCTCCACCCGCGGCTACTACGGCACCATGAGCCACAACCTGCGCGGCGTCTACAACTTCTACCTGGGCTACTACGACAGCAACCCGGCCACGCTCAACCCGATGCCCGTGGCCGAGACCGCCCGGCGCTACGTGGCGGCGCTGGGCGGCGTCGATGCCGTGGTGCAGCGCGCCCGTGCCGCCTACGACGCCGGCGACTACCGCTGGGCCGCGGAGCTGAACAACCACGCCGTGATGGCCGCGCCCGGCCACGAGAAGGCGCGCCTGCTGCAGGCCGACGCGCTGGAACAGCTGGGCTACCAGGCCGAGTCGGGCGTGTGGCGCAACAGCTACCTCACGGCCGCGCAGGAGCTGCGCGAAGGCATCAAGAAGGTCCGCATCTCCACCCAGGGGCCGGACATGGTGCGCGGCATGACGCCCGAGCTGATCTTCGACTTCCTGGCCGTGCGCCTGAACCACCAGAAGGTGGATGGCCTGGCGCTGGGCATCCAGGTCAACTTCACCGACAGCCAGGAGACCTATGCGCTGGAGCTGTCGAACGCGGTGCTGCACAACACGCGGGGCCGCAAGCTGGCGGCGCCGCAGGCCACGCTGTCGCTCACGCGGCCGGCCTTCCTGAAGATGCTGCTGGCCAAGGTGCCGCTGCCGCAGCTGATCCAGGCCGGCGAGGCGCAACTGAGCGGCGACCCGAAGGCATTGGGCGCGATCTTCGCCAACCTCGAAGAGTTCGACCCGCTGTTCCCGATCGTCACCCCTTGAAGCGCCCCTGAAGGAAGGAGCAGAACCATGCAGGAAAAACCCTGGCTCGCCAGCTACCGCGAATTCGGCATCCCGGCCCGGCTCGGGCCGGCCTCGCACCCCAGCGTGACCGCCATGATGGAAGACGCCATGCGCCGCTACGCCGGCCAGAACGCCTTCCGCTCGCTGGGCCAGGCGCTCAGCTTTGCCGATGTGGACCGCCACTCGCGCAACTTCGCCGCCTGGCTGCAGGCCCAGGGCGTGCGCCAAGGCGACCGCGTGGCGGTGATGACGCCCAACATCCTGGCCTTCCCCATCGCCATGCTGGGCATCCTGCGCGCGGGGGCCGTGCAGGTGAACGTCAATCCGCTGTACACGCCGCGCGAGCTGGAGCACCAGCTCAACGACGCCGACGCGCAGACGCTGCTGATCTTCAACGGCGCCACGCCCGTCTTTGCCCAGGTGGCTGCCAGCACGCCGGTGCGCCGCGTGGTCACGGCCGGCCTGGGCCTGGCCAAGGACAGCGCGCTGCCCAGCCCGCCGGTGGACGCGCGCCTGGCCGAAGCCCTCAGCCTGGCCGACGTGCTGGCGGCCGGCGCGGCCCTGCCCTTCACGCCGGTCGAATCCGGCCCGGACGACCTGCTGTTCCTGCAGTACACCGGCGGCACCACCGGCCTTTCCAAGGGCGCTGCGCTCTCGCACGGCAACCTCGTGGCCAACTGCGCGCAGTTCGCGCTGTTCATGCCCGACGCGTGCCGGCCCGGGCGCGAAGTGGTGGTCACGGCCATTCCGCTGTATCACATTTTCGCGCTGATGGTGAACTTCATCAGCTACTTCAGCCTCGGCGCCGAGAACTGGCTGGTGGCCAATCCGCGCGACATGGACGCATTCGTGCAGACGCTGGCCCAGGCCCGCCCCACGGTGCTGACCGGCGTCAACACCCTGTACGCGGGCCTGACCCAGCACCCGGGGCTGGGCAAGGTGGACTGGTCGCACCTGCGCCTGGCCGCCGGCGGCGGGGCGGCCATCGTGCCCACGGTGTCGGCGCGCTGGCAGGCCATCACGGGCCAGATCATCCGGGAGGGCTACGGCCTGTCGGAGACCAGCCCGGTGCTGAGCTTCAACCCGCAGGCGGTCGGCGAGTTCACGGCCACCACCGGCCTGCCGCTGCCGGGCACCGACATCAAGCTGCTGGACGAGGCCAACCGCGAAGTGGGCCCGGGCGAGGCCGGCGAAGTCTGCGCCAGGGGGCCGCAGGTGATGCGCGGCTACTGGAACAAGCCCGAGGCCAACGCCGCTGCCTTCACCGCCGACGGCTACTTCCGCACCGGCGACGTGGGCGTGTTCGATGCGCGCGGCTTCCTGAAGATCGTGGACCGCAAGAAGGACATGATCATCGTCTCGGGCTTCAACGTGTACCCCAACGAGATCGAGGCCGTGGCCACCGCCTGCCCGGGCGTGGCCGAATGCGCCTGCATCGGCGTGCCGGACGAGCGCAGCGGCGAGGCCGTGCAGCTGTTCGTGGTGCCTGCCCCCGGCGCCACGCTGAGCGAGGACGAGGTGCTCGCGTTCTGCCGCCGCGAGCTGACCGGCTACAAGCTGCCGCGGCGCGTGACGCTGATCGACGCCCTGCCCAAATCCACCGTGGGCAAGATCCTGCGGCGCGAGCTGCGCGCCCACTGACCGAAGGCGGCGCGCCGCCAGCGCGCGCTCGGGCCGTCCGCTATGCTGGCCGGCCCATGAACCCCAACACCTCCTCGTGTCCCCGCATCGGCCTGGCCCTGGGCAGCGGCTCGGCGCGCGGCTGGTCGCACATCGGCGTGATCCGCGCGCTGGAAGAGGCGGGCTATGCGCCCGACGTGGTCTGCGGCACGTCCATCGGCGCGCTGGTGAGCGCGGTGCATGCGGCCGGCCGCCTGGACTGGCTGGACGGCTGGGTGCGCCGGCTCACCTGGCCGGGCGTGGTCTCGCTGCTCGACTTCCGGATGGGTGGCGGCCTCATCGAAGGCGCGCGCCTCACGGGCTTCTTCCGCGAGCATTTCGACGACCCGGGCATCGAAGGCCTGCCGCGCCCCTTCGCCTGCGTGGCCACCGAGCTGGGCACGGGCCGCGAAGTGTGGCTGCGCGAGGGGCCGGTGATCGACGCCGTGCGCGCCTCCATCGCGCTGCCGGGCCTGTTCACGCCCATGCAGCTGGACGGGCGGCTGCTGGTGGACGGCGGCCTGGTCAACCCCGTGCCGGTGTCGCTGTGCCGTGCCATGGGCGCCGAGGTGGTGATCGCCGTGGACCTGAACTGGGACCTGATCGGCCGCCGCGCGCGGGCCGAAGTCCAGACCGAAAGCGGCGGCCCGGCCGAGTCCGCGCCCTCGCTGCTCGGTGCGCCGTGGGCGGCGCTGCTGCAGCGCTTCAAGCCGCAGCCGCGCGCGGCCAGTGCGCAGGCGCTGCAGTCGCCGTCGATGATGGACGTGCTGACCACCAGCCTGAACATCATGCAGGTGCGCATCACCCAGAGCCGGCTGGCCGGCGAACCCGCCGACGTGCTGATCCGCCCGCGCCTGTCGGACATCGCGGCCATGGATTTCCACCGCGGCGCCCTGGCCATCGCGCAGGGCGAGGCGGCCGTGCGCCGCGCGCTGCCGATGCTGGCCGATGCGCTGGGGGAGCCCGGGCCGGCCCTGCCTGGGGCGTCGGATCTCAATGCATGAAAGGCGCGCCCGTGCGGCTGACCCCTCGCGCCGCCGCCAACGCCCCCACCGCAAGCGCCAGCGCGCGGATGCCGTCCTCGATCTGCGCGCCCGAAATGGATGACAGCCGCAGCCGGAACGAGGGGCAGGGATAGGGCGGCTGGTCGTAGAAGGCGCGGCCGGCCTCGATGAGCACGCCATGCGCGCGCGCCACGTCAGCCAGCTCGCCCGAATCCAGCCAGTCCGGCCCTTCGACCCACACCGAAGCTCCACCCTGGGGCAGTGTGAAGCGGAAGTCGGGCAGGTGCTGTGTCAGGGCGGCCGACACGCGCATCAGCCGCTCCTGCATGATCTGGTTCACGCGCCGCGCATGCGAGCCGTGATGCCCGAGCGACAGAAACAGCGCATAGGCATGCTGCAGGAAGGCGCTGGGGTGGCGCACCTGCGCATGGCGCAGCACGCGCAGCTCGGCGATCAACTCGCGCGGCGCCACGATGTAGCCCAGCCGCAGCGCGGGCGAAAGGCTCTTGGACAACGAGCCGATGTAGATCACGCGCCCGCTGGTGTCCAGACTCTTGAGCGCAGGCATGGGCGTGCCGGCGTACAGGTTCTCGGCCTCGTAGTCGTCCTCGATGACCACGAAGTCGTGCAGCTCCGCCTTGCGCAGAAGCCATTGCCGCCGCTCCAGGCTCAGCGTGCGCGTGGTGGGGCTCTGGTGCGAGGGGGTGACGAAGACGTAGTCCACCTCGGGCATGCCGTCGACCACCAGGCCCTCGTCGTCGACCGGGAGGTTGACCATCTGCGGCCCGCGCACCGAGAAGGAGTTGCGCGCGTGCGGATGGCCGGGCTCCTCGAAGCCGACGCGCGTGTGGCGATCGAACAGCGCCTCGGCCAGCAGGTAGCAGGCATGCTGCGAGCCGATGGTGACCAGGATCTCGTCGGCCAGTGCGTAGACGCCACGCTGCGGCAGCAGGCGCTGGCGGATCTGCGCCACCAGCTCCTGCACGTCCACCTGCTCGAAGTCCGGCGTCCAGTTCGGCAGCTGCACGCGCCCAAGGCTTCGGAGACAGCACTCCCGGAAGTCGTCGGTGGGGAACAACTCGGGGTCGTAGGTGCCGTAGATGAACTGATAAGGGTAGCGATGCCAGTCCTCGGGCTTGGCCAATGTGGGGCGCTCGGCCTGCGAGCGCAGCACGCGCCGACGCCACTCGGGCGGCCGCTGCCCGGAGCCCGCGCGGCCGCTGCGGAAAGGGTCCTCCTCCAGCGCCGCCTCCACGTCCGCGCGCGGCGCGCAGGCGTTGGCTGCCACGAACACGCCGCGCCGCGGGCGGGCCTCGAGGAAGCCCTCTTCCACCAGTTGTTCATAGGCCGCGGTGACGGTGTTGCGGCTCAGCGAGAGGGCCTGCGCCAGATCGCGTGAGGACGGCAGGGCAGCGCCCGCCGGCAGGCGACCGTCAAGGATGGCCTGCGTGATCACGGCGCGCAGCCGCACCTGGATGGGCAGGCCCGGTTGTTCGGGCAGGCGGAACAGGCGCGCCCACAGCGGCAGGTCGGCGTCGTACGAACGGTTCATGGCAGTAGCACGGGCCCGCACGCACGCCGAGCGGGCGCGCGCCCTGGCTTGGTGCATGGCTGGCGCCGCGTGGCTTGAACGATGGGAGGCATCTGGCTCTATGGCGTCAGTCGTGTGATTCCTAGACTGGATTGCATCTTTCGCGCCACCCGCAGCTTTTTCCTTTCTCATGTCCTCTTCCGATACTCCCGAGCCCAGCGTCCAGATGCTGGTCGCCTTCTCCGATGCGTGGAACCGCCACGACCTGCCCGCCCTGATGTCCTTCATGCACGCCGACTGCGTGTTCGAAACGGCTGCAGGCCCGCTGGCTTGCGGCACCCGCCATGAAGGCCATGCGGCCGTGGCCGTGGCCTTCGAGAGCGCCTGGAAGAACTTCCCCGATGCGCAATGGCGCAACGGCCGCCACTTCGTGGCGGGCGACCGTGGCGTTTCGGAATGGACCTTCACGGGCACGGCCGCCGACGGCGCACGCAGCGAGTCCGATGGCGTGGACCTGTTCACCTTCAAGGACGGAAAGATCCTCGTCAAGAACGTGTTCCGCAAGAACCGCCCCCTGCTGCCCAAGGCCTGAGGAGCGCCGCACCATGGCCTTCCACACGCCCCACGAAGTCTTCGCGCCCTACGACCCGGCCTACGACCCGCTGGTGTCCGAAGGCCCAGGTCGCAACCGCGACTACGCGCCCACCTGGTGGGCCGCCAGCGCCGGCACGCCACCCGACGACGATGGCCCCATCACACAGGACACCGATGCCGACGTGGTGATCATTGGTTCGGGCTTCACGGGCCTGGCCACGGCCCTGTTTCTGGCCAGGGAGCACGGCATCAAGGCCACGGTGCTGGAGGCCAACCGCGTGGCCTGGGGCTGCACCAGCCGCAACGGCGGCCAGGGGCAGAACGCCAGCGGCCGCCTATACCGCTCGCAGTGGATCGCCCGCTGGGGCCTGGACGTGGCGAAGAAGCTGGATGCGGAAATCCGCTGGGGCTTCGAGACCTTCAGCGATCTCGTCAAGCAGGTGGATTGCGACGCGGCTCCGGGCGGTCACCTCTTCGTCGCGCACCGCGAGAAGAAGATGGCGTTCCTGCGCGCCGAGACAGAGGTGATGCGCAAGCATTTCGGCTACGACGCGCGCATGCTCAGCCGCGAGGAAGTGCTGAACGACTGGTGCGGCGACCAGGACGCCAAGGGCGCGCAGTACGAATCCGAAGGCATCTCGGTGCATCCGCTCAAGCTGGCCCACGGCTACCTGAAGATGGCGCGCGAGCTGGGTGTGAAAGTGCACCCGGCCAGCCCCGTGACGGCCTGGGTCACGAAGAACGGCGTGCACCATCTGCGAACGCCCGGCGGCGAAGTGCGCGCGCGCGCCGTGGGCATCGCCACCGGTGCCTACACGGCGCCCGGCCTGCACGGCAGCCTGAAGAACCGCTACTTCCCCGTGTTGTCCAACTGCATGGTCACGCGCCCGCTGACCGACGCGGAACTGGCGGCGACCAACTTCAAGACCAAGATCGCCATCACCGACACGCGCACGCTGCGCTTCTACTACCGCCTGCTGGCCGGCAACCGGCTGCAGATCGGCAGCCGCAGTTCAATCACCGGTGCCGATGCGCACCGCGATTCGCACTACGAGCTGCTCACCAAGGGCATTGCACGCAAGTTCCCGGCGCTCGCGGGCATCCAGATCGACCACTCGTGGTGGGGCTGGGTGGACGTGAGCCACGACATGATGCCGCGCGTGTGGCAGCCCGACGCGAAGCAGCAGGTCTTCTACGCACTGGGCTACGGCGGCAACGGCGTGTCCTTCTCCGCGCACGCGGGCCGCCGCATGGCGCAGCGCATCGCCGGCCAGCCCGACCCGCTCTTCGGCCAGTTGCCCATCTACCGCGACGCCCTGCCCTTCCCGGCTCAGGGCGAGTGGGCCGCGCCCTTCCGGCGCCTGGGCCAGAGCGCGCTCTACAAGTGGTACTGGCTGCGCGACGAGGTGCTCTGAGCCAACCGACGCGCCCTCCGGAACGCGACTTGCACCGCCCCTGCATCCCCATTCTTCTTTCGACCTTGCGCCAGGAGCACTCCATGACTCTGACCTCCCTTCATCGCCGCACCGTGCTGGCAGTCGCGACGGCCGCCATGGCCTGCGGCAGCCTCCTGTCCCTGCCTGCCTTCGCACAGGACATCAAGAAAGGCGGCACGCTGGTGATCGGCAGCACCCAGGCCCCGCGCCACCTCAACGGCGGCGTGCAGTCGGGCATCGCCACCGCCGTGCCATCCACGCAGCTCTTCGCCAGCCCGCTGCGCTTCGACGACCAGTGGAAGCCGCAGCCCTATCTGGCCGAAAGCTGGAAGATGGCCGAGGACGGTAAAAGCCTGACGCTGAATCTGCGCAAGAACGCCCTCTTCCACGACGGCAAGCCCATCACCTCGGAAGACGTGGCCTTCTCGATCATGGCGATCAAGGCCAACCATCCCTTCTCCACCATGCTCGCCCCGGTGGAGAAGGTGGACACGCCCGATGCCCACACCGCCATCATCCGCATGGCCGTGCCGCACCCGGCCATCATCCTGGCCATGTCGCCGGCGCTTGCGCCCATCATGCCCAAGCATGTCTACGGCGATGGCACCGACCTCAAGAACCATCCGCGCAACGGCGCCGGCCTGGTCGGCTCCGGCCCCTACAAGCTGGCCGAATTCCGGCCCGGCCAGCGCGTGGTGATGGAGAAGTTCGACAAGTACTTCCTGGCAGGCAAGCCCTACCTGGACAAGATCATCCTGAACCTCTCGCCTGACACCCAGAACCTGGTGCTGGGCATGGAACGCGGCGACCTGCACATGCTCACCTTCGCCTCCGGTTCGGTGGACATGAAGCGCATGAAGGCCAACCCCAGGCTCAACGTCGAAAGCAAGGGCTACGAAGGCGTGGGTGCCATCAACTGGCTGGCCTTCAACACGACCAGAAAGCCGCTCAACGACGTGAACGTGCGCAAGGCCATCGCCTACGCGGTGGACAAGAACTTCATCACAAAGGCACTGATGGGCGGCTTCGCGACGGTGGAGGACGGCCCCATCATTTCCAGCAGCCCGTTCGCGGCGCCGGACGTGGTGAAGTACCCGCTGGACCTGAAGAAGTCGGCCCAGCTGCTGGACACCGCAGGCTTCAAGGCGGGCGCGGACGGCGAGCGCTTCAAGCTCACGGTGGACTACATTCCCGGCGGCGACGAGCAGCAGAAGAACGTCGCCGAGTACCTGCGCTCGCAGCTCAAGAAGGTGGGCATCGCGGTGGAAGTGCGGGCCTCGGCCGACTTCCCCGCCTGGGCCAAGCGCATCGCGGCCCACGACTTCGACATGACCATGGACTCGGTCTACAACTGGGCCGATCCGGTGATCGGCGTGCACCGCACCTACCTGTCGACCAACATCAAGCCCATCGTCTGGACCAACACCCAGGGCTACAGCAATCCCAAGGTGGACGAGCTGCTGAACGAGGCCGGCAAGATCACCGACACCACCAAGCGCAAGGCCTACTACGCCTCCTTCCAGAAGATCGTGACGGACGAGCTGCCGATCCTTTTCATCAACAAGATTCCGATGAACACGGTGACCAGCAAGCGCGTGGGCAACGTGCCGACGACCATCTGGGGCCCGATCTCCCCGATGGACGACGTGTTCCTGAAGTGAGCTGAAGCAAGAAAGGGAGAAGGACCATGCCGCCTGTAATTCGCATGATCGTGTCGCGCCTCGCGCCGTCGCTGCTGCTGGTGCTGGCCGTGGTGGTGCTCAACTTCGCGCTGGTGCATACGGCGCCGGGCGATCCGGTGGAAACCATCGCCGGCGCCAGCGGCGGCATGTCCGAGGAACTCAAGGCCGAGTTGCGCGCCGACTACGGGCTGGACAAGCCACTGCCCGTGCAACTGGGCGTGTACCTGAGTCGCGTGGTGCAGCTGGACCTGGGCCACTCCTACTTCTTCAACCTGCCGGTCACCGACCTGATCGCGGAGCGCGTGCCCGCCACGCTGCTGCTGGTGATCAGCTCGGTGCTGTGTGCCTTCCTCATCGGCACCGGGCTGGGCGTGCTTGCCGCGCGCAAGCCCAACGGCCTGCTGTCGCAGGCCATCACGGTGCTCTCGCTGGTGGGCTTCGCGGCGCCGGTGTTCTGGACCGGCCTGATGCTGATGCTGACCTTCGGCGCCTGGTGGCCCATCCTTCCGGTGTCGGACATGCAGTCCATCGATGGTCCCTATGGCGGCATCGCCGGCGTGCTGGACGTGCTGTGGCACCTGGTGCTGCCCATGGTCACGCTGTCGATGGTCTACCTGGCGCAGTACAGCCGGCTGGCGCGCGCCAGCATGCTCGAAGTGATGAGCGCGGACTTCATCCGCACCGCACGCGCCAAGGGCCTGGCCGACGGCGTGGTGCTCTACAAGCACGCGCTGCGCAACGCCATCCTTCCTGTGGTCACCATCCTGGGCCTGCAGTTCGGCAACGTGCTGGCCGGCGCCATCCTGGTCGAGACGGTCTTCAACTGGCCAGGCCTGGGCCGCCTGGCCTTCGAGTCGGTGCTGCGACGCGACTACCCCACCATCCTCGGCGTGCTGCTGCTGTCGGCCGTGGTGGTGCTGGTGATGAACCTGCTCACCGACCTGTGCTACCGCCTGGTCGATCCCCGCATCCAGAAGCGCTGAGAGACGCGCGCGCTGCCATGCCCTCCTCTTCCCCCACCCTGACCCTCGCCCGCCCCGCGGCCCTGCCGCCGATGGCGGCACCTTCGCCGCTGCGCGAGGCCCTGCGCATGTTCATGCGCAACCCCTCGGCCGTGGCCGGCCTGAGCCTGCTGGTGCTCATCGTGCTGGTGTCCGTGCTGGGCCCCTGGCTGGTGCCGGCCGACCCCTTCGAGATCGTCGCGGCGCCCCTGTCGCCGCCAGGCTCCGAGGACGCCTGGCTGGGCACCGACCACATGGGCCGCAGCGTGGGCATCGCGCTGCTGCACGGCGGCCGTGCCACCTTGCTGGTGGGCACGGTAGCGGCCCTGCTGTCGGTGAGCATTGGCGTGACGCTGGGCGCGATGTCCGGCTACTACGGCGGCCGCATCGACGCCACGCTGTCGCGCGTGACCGAGTTCTTCCAGGTACTGCCTGCGCTGCTGTTCGCGATGGTGGTGGTCACGCTGTTCTCGCCCAGCCTGCTGACGGTGACGCTGTCCATCGGCCTGGTGAGCTGGCCCGCCACCGCCCGCCTGGCGCGCGCCGAGTTCATGAAGGTGCGCGACCTGGAGTTCGTGCGCGCCGAGCGCTCCATCGGCGCCCGCGACGCCCGCATCATCTGGAAGGTGATCCTGCCCAACTGCATCGCGCCGCTGGTGGTGTCGGCCACGCTGGCCATCGGCTCGGCCATCCTGTTCGAGGCCGGCCTGTCCTTCCTGGGCCTGGGCGATCCGAACCAGATGAGCTGGGGCCTGATGCTGGGCTCGAGCCGCCAGTACGTGCTGTCGGCCTGGTGGTCGGTGGTGATTCCGGGCACGGCGATCTTCCTGACCGTGCTGGCCGTGAGCCTGGTGGGCGACGGCCTCAACGATGCACTGAATCCCAAGCTGCGGGAGCGATGAGATGAGCACCTCCACCCCTCCAGTCCTGAAGGTCGACGACGTGCGCGTCGAGTTCAACACCCGGCGCGGCCAGGCCATGGTCCTCAATGGCGTGAGCTTCGAGGTGCATGCCGGCGAGACGCTGTGCGTGGTCGGCGAATCGGGCTGCGGCAAGAGCATGACGGCGCTCACGCTGCTGGGCCTGGTGCCGCAGCCGCCGGGCCGCGTGAGCGGCGGGCGCGTGCTGTTCGGCGATGAAGACCTGCTGCAGGTCACGCCCCAGCGCATGCGCGAGGTGCGCGGCAACCGCATCTCGATGATCTTCCAGGAACCGATGACCTCACTCAACCCGGTGTTCACCGTGGGAGAGCAGATCGCCGAGTCGCTGCGCCTGCATGCGGGCCTGGACCGTGCCGCGGCCCATGCGCGCGCCATCGAGATGCTGCGTCAGGTGGGCATTCCGGCACCCGATCGGCGTGTTCACGAATACCCGCACCAGCTCTCGGGCGGCATGCGCCAGCGCGTGATGATCGCCATCGCGCTGGCCTGCCGGCCCGACATCCTGATCGCCGACGAACCCACCACTGCCCTCGACGTGACGGTGCAGGCGCAGATCTTCGACCTGCTGCGCGAGCTTCAGCGCGAGCGTGACACGGCGATCCTGCTGATCACGCACGACATGGGCGCCGTGGCCGAAATGGCCGACCGCGTGATCGTGATGTATGCGGGCCGCGTGATCGAGCAGGGCACCACCGCCCAGGTGCTGGAGACGCCGCAGCACCCCTACACGCAGGGCCTGATCGCCTGCCTGCCCGAGCTGGGCAGCAGCCAGCAGGGCGAGCGCGAAGAGCTGGCCGAGATCCCGGGCGTGGTGCCCTCGCTGTGGGAGCTGGGCAGCGGCTGTGCGTTCCGGGAGCGCTGCCCGCATGCTCACGCGCGCTGCGCCGAGGCGGTACCGCCCATCACCGCCGTGGCTGGCCCAGCGCAGGCCGGGCATGGCGCGGCCTGCTGGCTGCTGAGCGAATCCGCCCACCCTGCGCAAGAGGTCGCTGCATGACCGAGCCGATCCCCTTTCCCAAGATGAGTCCCAGTTCAGAACCCCAGGCCCCCGTGCTGCTGTCCGTCACCGACCTGAAGGTGCACTTCCCGCGGCCGCGCAGCAGCTTCGGTGCTGCGCCGGAGGTGGTGCGAGCCGTCGATGGCGTGAACTTCGAGGTGCGGCGCGGCACCACGCTTGCCGTGGTCGGCGAATCGGGCTCGGGCAAGACCACCACGGCCCTGGCCGTGATGCGGCTCGCGCCCATCACCAGTGGCAGCGTGCGCCTGGGCGTGACCGACCTGAGCCTGCTGCCCGACGAAGCCATGCGCCAGGCGCGCCGCCGCGTGCAGATGATCTTCCAGGACCCGTACTCCTCGCTCAACCCGCGCCAGCGCGTGGGCGAGGCGGTGCGTGCGCCGCTGGACCTCATGAACATCGGCACCAAGACCGAACGTGCCGCGCGCGTGGACGAGCTGTTCACGGCCGTGGGGCTGCGGCCCGAGCAGCAGCAGCTGTTCCCGCACCAGTTCTCGGGCGGGCAGCGCCAGCGCATCAACATCGCCCGCGCGCTGGCCACGAACCCCGAGCTGGTGGTGTGCGACGAGCCGGTGTCGGCCCTGGACATCGCGATCCGCGCGCAGATCCTGAACCTGCTGGCGCGGCTGCAGCGCGAGCTGGGCCTGACCTACCTCTTCATCTCGCACGACATGGCAGTGGTGGAACACATCTGCGACGAGATCGCCGTGATGTACCTGGGCCAGATCGTCGAGCGCGCGCCGCGCCAGACCTTCTTCTCGCGTCCGCTGCACCCCTACAGCGTGGCGCTGATGTCGGCCGTGCCCACCGTCAAGGGCGGGCGCTCTCGGGCCGCGCAGCGCATCAAGCTGGCCGGTGATCCGCCCAGCCCCATCAACCCGCCCGCGGGTTGTCGCTTTGCCGGCCGCTGCCCGGCTGCCGGCCCCGGCTGCGACCAGCCGCAGACGCTGCGCGAAGTGCAGCGCGGCCACTGGGTGGCCTGCCACCGCGTCGAGTCCGTCGCCGGCCTGCCCACGGGCCCGCTGCAGCTGCCGGCGGCCGCCTGAACCGCGCTCTTCCGTATCACCCTCTTTTTTCACCGCTCCCATGACCATCACCGTCTTCCAGGCCCGCAAGATCCTCACCATGAACCCGCAGCAGCCCGAAGCCACCCATGTGGCCGTGCGCGACGGCCGCGTGCTGGCCGTGGGCGACCTGGCCCGCATGCAGGCCCTGGGCGAATTCACGCTTGATGCGCGCTATGCCGAGCAGGTGCTGATGCCCGGCCTGGTCGAAGGCCACTGCCACCTGATGGCCGGCGGGCTGTGGAAGTTCAGCTTCGTGGGCTACCACGCACGGACCTCGCCCGACGGCAGGGTCTGGGAAGGCTGCCGCAACTTCGACGAAGTGATCGCTCGGCTGCAGCAAGCCGATCAGGCGATGGCCGACCCCGAAGCGCCGCTGCTGGCCTGGGGTTTTGACCCGCTGTTCTTCGGCACCGAGCGCATGACCGTGGCGCACCTGGACCAGGTCAGCACACGCCGCCCCGTGGTGGTGATGCACGCGAGCCAGCATCTGATGAACGTCAACAGCGCGGCCCTGGCCGGCGCCGGCATCACGCGCGACACCGACATCGAAGGCATCGCCCGCTTCGAGGGCGGCGAACCCACGGGCGAGTTGCAGGAGTTCGCGGCGATGTTCCCGGTGAACCGGCTGGTGGGCAATGCCTTCCGCATCACCGTGTCGGACCCCGAGAGCCTGCGCATGTTCGGGCAGATGGCGCAGCTGGCCGGCGTGACGACGGCCACGGACCTGGTCAACGACCTGTCGGACGCCAATGCCGAGGCCTTCGCGCAGGTCACGGGCGAGCCCGGCTACCCCGTGCGCCTGGTGCCGGCCTACGTCAACATGTACGGCAACACCACCGCGGCACAGGGCGCCGAGCGCGTGCGCAGTCGAATGCAGGCCGGCAATGACAAGCTGCACTACGGGCTGGTCAAGATCGTGGCCGACGGCTCGATCCAGGGCTTCACGGCCCGGCTGCTGTGGCCCGGCTATCACAACGGCGCGCCCAACGGCATCTGGATCCTGCCTCCGGCCGAGCTGAAGACCACCATCCGTGAGTTCCACGCCCAGGGCCTGCAACTGCACATCCACACCAACGGCGACGAGGCCACCGAGGTGGTGCTCGATGCCATCGAGGAAGCCCTGGCCGCGCACCCGCGCTGGGATCACCGCCACACGCTGCAGCACTGCCAGATGGCCAACGAGGCGCAGTTCCGGCGCATGGCGCGGCTGGGCATGTGTGCCAACCTGTTCTCCAACCACATCTTCTACTGGGGCGACGCGCACCGCGAACAGACCATGGGCCCCGACCGCGCCCTGCGCATGGACGCCTGCGCCACCGCGCTGCGCCACGGCGTGCCCATGGCCATCCATTCCGATGCGCCCATCACGCCGCTGGGGCCGCTGTTCACCGCCTGGTGCGCCGTCAACCGGCTCACTTCCAGCGGCCAGCAACTGGGGGCAGCCGAATGCATCTCGGTGCCGGACGCGCTCTACGCCATCACCATGGGGGCGGCCTTCACGCTGTCCATGGACCACCTGGTGGGGTCCATCGAGATCGGCAAGTTCGCCGACTTCTGCGTGCTGGCCGAGGATCCGCTGGAAGTGGCGCCCCAGGCGCTCAAGGACGTGGCCGTGCTGGGCACCGTGGTGGGCGGCCAGCCGCTGTCCCTGCCGGGCCGCGCCTGAGCGAGGCCGCATGTCGCGCACCCGCATTCCCCTGACCGTCATCGGCGGCTTCCTCGGCGCCGGCAAAACCACGCTGCTCAACCACCTGCTGACCGAAGCGCGCGGCCAGCGCATCGCAGCGCTGGTGAACGACTTCGGCGCCATCAACCTGGACCGCGCGCTCATCGCCTCGCAGAGCGCGGAAGCCATCGAGCTGACCAACGGCTGCGTCTGTTGCACGCTGGGCGACGACCTGACGGACACGCTGATCCGGCTGCTCGAATCGCCGCTGCCGCCCGAAGCCATCGTGATCGAAGCCAGCGGCGTGTCCGACCCATGGCGCCTGGCCCAGGTGGGCCTGGCCGATCCGGCCCTCACACTCAACGCCGTGCTGGTGCTGGCCGATGCGCACGCGCTGCCCGAGCAGGCGGCCGACCCCCTGCTGGCCGACACCATCCAGCGCCAGCTGCGCGCGGCCGACCTGCTGGTGCTGAACAAATGCGAGCTGCCGGACAGCCTGGCCCTGCAGGCGCTGCGGCAATGGCTGGACATCGAGGCGCCCGGCACGCCGCGCTTCGAGACCACGCAGGCCCGCGTGCCGGCGCAGTTGCTGGGCATGGCGCGGCACACGGGCCCGCGCCAACCCCGGTTGGGCCAGGCGCCACGGCTGGTGAAGCCGGTCGATCACAGCCGCACCTTCGACACCTGGGCGCTGGAAGACGCGCCCGTGTTCAGCGCCCGTGCGCTGCGGGCGCTGCTCAAGGCCATGCCGCGCGGCGTGCTGCGCCTCAAGGGCTTGGTGCGCACCGATGAACATGCGCGGGCCGAACTGCACTTCGCGGGCCGGCACGGCTCGCTGCGTGCGGCCCCCCTCGGCGCTGCGTCCGCCCCCACCGACGCGCACGACACGCTGGTCGCCATCGGGCTACAGGGCCAGTTGCCGGTCGCCGCGCTCAACACTGCCTTGCGGGCTGCGGCGCTATGAAAGAAGGTACGAGTTTGAGTGCGCTTGACCTCACCTGCGCCCTGTCGGCGGTGGTGCTCTGGGGCCTGAACTTCGTCGCGATGAAGTATGGAATGCGCGACTTCACCGCATTTCAGCTCGGCGCCCTGCGCTACATCGCCGCGGTCATTCCGCTCATTTTCTTCGTCCGCAGACCGAGCGTCTCCGGATCCCGCGTGCTGCTGTTCGGGCTGGCGCAGTTGGGCCAGTTCGGCTTCCTGTTCGTCGCGCTGCAGATGGGCATGACCTCGGCGCTCGCCTCCGTGCTGATGCAGGTGCAGGTCTTCTTCACGGTCATTTTGGGCGTGGTGGTGCTCAAGGAGAACGTGAGCCGGCCCATGCAGGTGGCCCTGGTGCTGGCCGCGCTGGGGCTGGCATGTTTTGCCATGAACGTGGGCGGCGCCGTCGCCGGCGGCATCGCATTGGGCAGTCTGCTGCTCAACCTGTTGGGCGCGTTGATGTGGGCCTCGTCGAACATCATTGCCCGCCAGACCCAGGCCGCGCACCCAGGCTACGATCCGCTGCAGTTCGTGGTGTGGACCTGCCTCGTGCCGATCCTGCCGTTCCTGCTGCTGTCCTGGCTCTTCGACCCTGTCGAGTCCCGCCAGAACTGGACGAACGCGGGAGCGGGCGCCTGGATGGCGGTTCTCTATCTCGGCTGGTTCGTCAACATCGGCGCCTTCACGCTGTGGACGCGGCTGCTGCAGCGCCACCCTGCCAACCGTGTCGCGCCCTTCAGCCTCGGGATCCCGCTGATCGGCATGGCCGCCGGCATCGCGCTGCTGGACGAGCAGGTCACACCGTGGCAGTGGGCGGGTTGCGCCTGCGTTCTGCTGGCCTTGTGTGTGGTCGTGTGCTACCCGCAGTGGCGCAGGTGGGTCGCCCGCCCGAATGCCGCCTGAGCAGCGTCTCGGCGCACTGACTTTCAGCGGCCTGCCACACAGGCCGCCTCATGCTTGCCGGGCCAGCACGGCGTCTTCGTCCAGGATGTGCGGGAAGTCGGCCTGCTCCGTGCCGCTCCAGGCCACGGGGGTATGGCGCCGGCGCTCCACGCCCAGCGAGAACACGTCGAAGCGGTTGTAATAGCCCACCACGTCGTGGAACTGCTTGGGCTCGATGCAGCGGTTCAGGTCGAAGTCCGCGTATGCGATGCCCTCCTCGTTTTGCTGCGTGTCGCCCACCGGCATGCCGGTGGGATCGATGAACATGGACACACCGCGCGGCGTCTGGTCCACGATCTCGGCCACCGACGGGTCGCGGCCCACGAGGAAGTCGCGCATGGCCTTGTCCATGAAGCTGGCGCAGACGATGCCGAAAGCCTTGGCTTCGAAGGAGTGCGCGGACGCGCGGATGCGGTTGGCTGCCACGTTGTCGAAATTGCGTCCATCGCCAGCCGGCTTGCGCGTGGGCCACATCGGCGGCCAGCTCGACACATGGATCTGCTCGCCCTGCGCCATCAGCGCGAAGCGCGCCAGCGGGTTGGTGTTCTCGCCGCAGATCAGCCCGCCGATCCGGCCGAAGCGGGTGTCCGCCACGCGCAGGCCCTGGCCGTCGCCGGGCGACCAGACCAGTTTCTCGTAGAAGGTCGGCACCAGCTTGCGGTGGTGGTTCAGCAGCGTGCCGTCCTCACCGATCAACAGGTTGCTGTTCCAGATGCAGCCCGCACTGACGGTGCTGCGCTCGCTGATTCCGATGGACACACAGACGCCGTGGCGGCGAGCCGCGGCCGCGATGCGCGCCACCTCCGGACCGGGCACGACCAGGCTGTTCTCGACCATGGCCTCGAACAGGTCGTGGTTGTAGATCGGTGCCCACAGCGCGGCCCAGACCGGGAAAGCGGGGATGTAGGTCTCGGGGAAGGCAATGACCTGTGCGCCATGGCGCGCGGCCTCCTCGATCAAGGCGACGGCTTTCTCGGTCGTCGCGGTCTTGTCGAGCAATACGGGCGCGGCGTGGGCGGCGGCCACGCGCACCCGGGGCAATGAACTCATGTCGTTGACTCGTGGATCGTTAGCAAGGGAGACATCAGGATAGTGGCGCCTGCGCCCTGCAGCGCAGGGCAAAACTGCAAGGCCTTGTGCAGTTTTTGCGGGGCTTGCGCGCACGGTTTCTGCGTTCTGGAGGGCACCGCCGCGCGGTGCTGCGTCGGTCGTGCACCAAGTACGACCACGACGCAGCCCGCAGGCGCCCACTCCACTTCCACTGCACTGACGAGGACTCATGTCGATCCATCGAAGAACCATCATCCGCACAGCCCTGGCCTCCACGCTCGCCGGGCTTGGCGCCGCGCCATGGATGCACGCGCACGCAAATGCACCACTGCGCATCGTGTCGCCATTCAACGCGGGCGGCGTCAACGACGTGCTGGCTCGTGCCATCGCCAAACCGTTGACCGAGTTGCTGGGACAGTCCGTCATCGTCGAAAACCGGCCCGGTGCGGGCGGCAGCATCGCAGCCGGCTATGTCGCACGCGCCACACCCGACGGCAACACACTCCTGATGGGGCTCGTGGACACGCAGTCCATCATCCAGTTCATCTACAAGAAGCTGCCCTACAACCCGGACACCGACCTGCGCCCGGTCAGCCTGGTCACCAGCATCCCGATCGTGCTGATGAGGGGACCGTCCCTCGGCCAGGTGCGTACCATGTCCGATCTGGTGCAACTGGCCAAGTCACGACCCGGTGCACTGACCTTTGGCAGTTGGGGCGTGGGCAGCATCGTGCACCTGGCCATGGAGCGACTGCTGGCGGCCCAGGGCCTTGAGATGTTGCACGTGCCCTTCTCGGGCCAGGCGCCGGCGGTACAGGCGGTACTGGCCGGCCAGGTCGACATGATGTTCGTGCCGGCCGGCGCGGCCGACGCCGCGGCCAGGGACGGGCGCGTACGCATCCTGGCCAGTGCCACACCAGCCCGCCTGGAATTGCTGCCGCAGGCACCCACGCTGCGGGAGCTTGGCATCGATCTCTCCATGGGCTTGTGGCAGGCCCTCTATGCACCCGCCGGCACGCCCGAGGCCACGGTGCACAAGCTGACAGCGGCCGTGCACGAGGCCATGCAGGACAAGGGCTTCTTCGACGTGGTGCGCTTGCAAGGTGCTCGGCCCGACCCCAGCTCCGCCGAATCGCTGCGCAAGCTACAGACGGAGGAGCGGCAGATCTATGGCGCACTCGTGAAGCGTCTGGACATCAAGCTGGAATAACACCAACGCCGCAGCGCGGCCCGCCGGGCCACGCCGCGCATGGCATCGCTACAGCGCCACGCCTCCGAACCAGGACAGCAGCCCGGTGTCCGCGTGGCAGTTGAGGTATTCGAAGTGCTGGCCATTCCCCGGCAACACGAAGACCTCGTGCCAGGTGCGCAGCTGGTTGGCCGCGCCGTACTTCTGGTAGCGCGCGATCGCAGCGCCGAAGATGGCCTTGTGCGAAACGTGGCGCTCGGACCATTGCTCCATCTTGCCCAGGTTCAGGAAGTAGCCGTGGGCATGGGTTTCGGGCACGGCTGCGCCGACCGCGTCCACCGTCTGCTGAAAGTGCAGGGAACAGCGGCCGCTGTCCTCCGGGTGATTGCGCAGGAAGTCCATGCCCTGCGCCAGCGGGTCGCGCAGGCGCCGTTCGTAGTCGTCCAGTTGCTCGGGATCACAGCCGCCTCAGTAGCTGGCGGAGCGGATCACCGCCAGATTGTGCGGCGCAGTGATGCGCCAGCGCCGGCCAGCGCCGTCGCGCGCGGCGCGGGAATCGCCCAGCGCGGCCGATCCGGCGGTGGCCAGCGTATCGCAGGCCGCCAGCGGGATGCGGTCGCGCACGGCGCCGAAGTAGCCGCCATAGAGCGTGGGCTTGATCGGCAGTGCATGGGCCAGGGCCGGCTTGCAGTCGGGCCAGTACAGCGTTTCGATGCGCTTGATCGGCACCGCCAGCAGTTCACGCCAGTGGCCGCAGTTGCCCCGCAGCCGCGCGTCATCGGCCCACCTGGCATCGTGCCGGGCGCGCCAGCGCAGCTGGTGCGTGGTGTCGGTCCAGTGGGCGGTCAGAACCTGGTTGACCAGCCCGGCCTCGTCGACGAAGCGCAAACGGTCGAAGGCCAGCGGCACATTGGGGCCCTGCAGCGCGGCGGCCGACCAGTCGGCAAAGCCGGAGCGCGCGACCGCTTCGTCGCTCGGCCCCTGCACGGCGAAGAAGCCGACCTGCAGTGCGCCATCGGGTCATGCACGAGTACGGCGGTACGTGCGCACGATTCCTGCAAGGCTGTAGGCTTTCAAGGAGATTGCCCGCACGACCCTTGTCGGTCTCCGGGCACCGACATGCCGGCCATTTCGACGCATCGGACCACAGCACCATGACGACCAAGAAGGTCCCACTGGCCGACCTCGACTGGGACGGCTTGCGCCTGTTCCTGCAAATTCAGCGCACCGGCAGCCTCTCGCAAGCGGCCCGAAATCTGCGCATCGACCATTCCACCGTGAGCCGGCGCCTGGCCCAGCTGGAGCTGTGCCTGGGCGGTGCACTGTTCGAGCGACGGCCCACGGGCCTGAAGCCGACCGAACTGGCGCACCTGATGACCCCCCAGGCCGAAGCCATGGAAGCCGCCATGCTGGCACTGCAGGAGCAGTTGGGCGCCGGCGCCGACCGTACGCCGACCGGCAATGTGCGCATTGCCATGATGGAGGGCATCGGAACCACCTTCGTGGCACGCCATCTCGCGCCGTTGCTGGAGCGGCATGCGGGCTTGCACATCGAGCTGGTGACGTCGGCGACGGTGGTCAATGTCAGCCGCCGTGAGGCCGACATCTTCGTGAGCTTCTTCCGTCCGGAAGGCCAGGGACTGGCCTGTGAGGCGATGGGACACTTCGCGCTCTATCTGTACGCGGCACCAGCCTACCTTGCTGCACACGGCACTCCGACGCGTCTGGATGAGCTCGTTTCGCACCAGTTCGTCAGCTACGTCGATGATCTGATTCAGCTCGACGCAGTTCGCTGGCTCGACGAGCTGGTGCAGAAACCGCAGATGCGCATGCAGTCCAACAGCATGCTTGCGCAGATGAGCGCCGCGGCGTCAGGCCTGGGGCTGGTGCTGTTGCCCAAGTTCTCGGTCGTGCAGGAGTCCGGCCTGGTGCCGGTCCTGACGGATGCGGCTCGCGTCAGTCGGACACTCTGGCTCAGCGTGCACCATGACCTGCAGTACTCCTCCCGCATCCGCGCGGTGACAAGTTACTTGCAACAGCTCTTCACGACACAGCAGGAGTGGCTCAACAGTCCTCCCGCACCAACGCCGCGTGCATGAATTCCGACGCAGCCGCTTGCCGCCCAAACCGGCAAGCGGCGAGGGCACTGAAGTCCCTGCCCTTCCGGACAGCCAGTGCAGCGCGCCGGAGGTGTCGCCCGTGCCCATCCGTCCTGGCCCTCGGCCTGAGCCGATGCGCAGATATCGTGCCGGCGCTGGCCCTGGCCACCCGTTTCGTTTTCTGTCGTGGGGTGCGAGGCGCTCAGTGCGCGCCCTCGGCACGGGCTGCGCCGCGCCGCTTCATCCACAGGCCGATCAGCAGCACCAAGGCAGCGCCTGCGGCGGCCAGGCCATGATGCAGCCAGGGCCGGGCCGCCAGCAGTGCGTGCAGCGACAGGTCGCCGGCCACGGTTTCGCCGCCCACCCAGCCGATCAGCGCAGCACCGGCCAGGATGATCAGCGGGAAGCGTTCCATGACCTTGATCATCAGCGCGCTGCCGAAGATCACCAGCGGAATGCTCAGGGCCAGGCCCAGGATCAGCAGCAGCGTGTCGCCATGCGCGGCCGCGGCCACGGCGATCACGTTGTCCAGGCTCATCACCAGGTCGGCAATGAGGATGGTGCGGATGGCGGCCCCCAGGCCGCCGACGCCTTCGGCCGGGCCGTCATCGCCGCCTTCGTCGCCCAGCAGCTGCACGCCGATCCACAGCAGCAGCACACCGCCGATGATCTGCAGAAAGCGCAGCGACAGCAGCTTGGCCGCCACCACCGTCAGCACCACGCGCAGCACCACGGCCGCGCCGGAGCCGAAGAGCACGGCCTTTTTCTGCTGCTCGGGCGGCAGCGCGCGGGCGGCCAGCGCGATCACGACCGCGTTGTCGCCCGAAAGCAGGATGTTGATCCAGACGATCTTGGCCAGGGCCAGCCAGAACAGGGGGGTTTGAAGAATTTCCACGGTGCACATCTCCTTGTTGTCATCGGCTTTCGTGGGTGAAGGAATCCGGTCCGCGGCATCGCAAGGAAGCTCGGCCGGAACGTAAAAACGCCCGCCACGGGAAAGTGGCGGGCGTTCCGGGCGCTCAGGATCGCAGCGTCATGGCAGGACCATCGGCATGCGCTCCGGTCTCACCTCAGATCAGGGACTTCAGGATGCGGCCCATCTCCGACGGGTTGCGCGTGACCTTGAAGCCACACTCTTCCATGATGGCGAGCTTGGCGTCGGCCGTGTCGGCACCGCCGGAGATCAGCGCGCCGGCGTGGCCCATGCGCTTGCCCGGAGGGGCGGTGACACCGGCGATGAAGCCCACGATCGGCTTCTTCATGTTGGCCTTGCACCAGCGGGCAGCATCTGCCTCGTCGGGGCCGCCGATCTCGCCGATCATGATCACGGCGTCGGTGTCCGGATCGTCGTTGAAGGCCTGCATCACGTCGATGTGCTTGAGGCCGTTGATCGGGTCGCCGCCGATGCCCACGGCCGAGGACTGGCCGATGCCCAGTTCGCTCAGCTGAGCCACGGCTTCATAGGTCAGCGTGCCCGAGCGCGAGACCACGCCGATGCGGCCCTTCTTGTGGATGTGGCCGGGCATGATGCCGATCTTGATCTCGTCGGGCGTGATCAGGCCGGGGCAGTTGGGGCCCAGCAGCAGCGTCTTCTTGCCGCCTGCGGCTTCCTTGGCCTTCATCTTGTTGCGCACTTCGAGCATGTCCTTGACCGGGATGCCTTCGGTGATGCAGATGGCCAGGTCCAGGTCGGCTTCAACGGCTTCCCAGATGGCGGCGGCAGCGCCTGCCGGCGGCACGTAGATCACCGACACGGTGGCGCCGGTCTGCGAGGCGGCTTCCTTGACCGAGGCGTAGATTGGGATGTCGAAGATCTTTTCGCCAGCCTTCTTGGGGTTCACGCCGGCCACGAAGGCGTTCTTGCCGTTCGCGTATTCCTGGCACTTCTCGGTGTGGAACTGACCGGTCTTGCCCGTGATGCCCTGGGTGATGACCTTGGTGTCTTTGTTGATGTAGATCGACATGACGCTGTTTCCTTACTTGGCCTGCACGGCTGCAACCACTTTTTGGGCCGCTTCGGCCATCGAGTCGGCGCTGATGATGGGAAGGCCCGATTCGGCCAGCATCTTCTTGCCCAGTTCTTCGTTCGTGCCCTTCATGCGCACGACCAGCGGCACCTGCAGGTTCACGGCCTTGCAGGCGGTGATCACGCCGGTGGCGATGGTGTCGCACTTCATGATGCCGCCGAAGATGTTGACCATGATGGCCTCGACCTTGGGGTTCTTGAGCATGATCTTGAAGGCTTCGGTGACCTTCTCGGGGGTGGCACCGCCGCCCACGTCCAGGAAGTTGGCCGGCTCGGCGCCGTACAGCTTGATGGTGTCCATGGTGGCCATGGCCAGGCCGGCGCCGTTGACCAGGCAGCCGATGTTGCCGTCCAGGCTGATGTAGGCCAGGTCGAACTTCGAGGCTTCGATTTCGGCCGCGTCTTCTTCGTCCAGGTCGCGCAGGGCCACGATCTCGGGGTGGCGGAACAGCGCGTTGGAGTCGAAGTTGAACTTCGCGTCCAGGGCGATCAGGTTGCCCTTGGAGTCGCAGTTCAGCGGGTTGATTTCAACCAGCGAGGCATCGGTTTCCATGTAGCACTGGTAGAGCTTGGCGAACAGGTCCACGGCCTGGTCCACCGAAGCGCCGCTCAGGCCGATGGCCGCGGCGATCTTCTTGCTCTGCTCGGCCGTGATGCCGGTCAGCGGATCGATGTACTCGGTGATGATCTTCTCGGGCGTGGCATGGGCCACTTCCTCGATGTCCATGCCGCCTTCGCTCGATGCGATGAAGGCGACCTTCTGCGTGGCGCGGTCGGTGACCAGCGACACATACAGCTCATTCTTGATGTCCGCGCCGTCTTCGATGTACAGGCGACGCACCTTCTGGCCTTCGGGGCCGGTCTGGTGGGTCTTGAGCTGCATGCCCAGGATCTGGCCCGACAGTTCCTTGACCTGGTCGATGCTCTTGGCGACCTTCACGCCGCCGCCCTTGCCACGGCCACCGGCGTGGATCTGGGCCTTGACCACCCACACGGGGCCGCCCAGTTTCTGGGCGGCCTCGACCGCCTCCTGGACCGTGAATGCCGGAATGCCGCGGGGCACAGGCACGCCGAACTTGGCAAGGATTTCCTTGCCCTGGTACTCGTGAATCTTCATGAGGTGTCTCTCGGAGCGGGGGATTGGGGGGTGTGCTGTGGTCCGCGGCCGATGGCCGCTCACCCTTTGCGGGAGAGGGCCGGGGGGCGCCGCAGCAGCCTTGGACTGTATCATGGGGCGGCTTTTAGGCCCTGTTGGCCCGACCGCGGTCAATACGTGGTTTCGCCAGCCCACCCCCTGTTTCCCCGAGGCTTTCTCACATGCCCAAGGTTTTCATCGATGGCGAAGCCGGCACCACCGGCCTGCAGATCCGCGAGCGCCTGGCGCTCATGCCCGAAGTCGAACTCGTGAGCATTGCGCCCGAGCTGCGCAAGGACGCCAGCGCCAAGCGCGACCTGATGGCCGGCGTGGACCTGGTGGTGCTGTGCCTGCACGACGACGCGGCGCGCGAATCGGTGGCCCTGATCGACGGCCTGGGCGGCGCCAAGCCGCGCATCATCGATGCCTCCACCGCGCACCGCGTGGCCCCGGGCTGGGTCTATGGCTTTCCCGAACTGGTGGCCGGCCATGCACAGGCCGTGGCCCAGGCCGAGCGCGTGGGCAACCCGGGCTGCTATGCCACCGGCGCCATCGCCATCCTGCGCCCGCTGATCGACGCCGGCCTGCTGCCGGCCGACTTTCCGGTCGCCCTGCCCGCCGTGAGCGGCTATTCGGGCGGCGGGCGCACCATGATCGAGGCCTACGAAGCCGGCCAGGCGCCGCTGTATGAAGCCTATGCGCTGGGCCTGGCCCACAAGCACATCCCCGAGATCATGGCGCTCACGGGCCTGCGCACGCGCCCGCTGTTCACCCCGGCCGTGGGCAACTTCAAGCAGGGCATGCTCGTGAACCTGCCGCTGCACCTCGACCAGCTGCCCACCAGGCCCAAGGCGGCCGACCTGCAGGCCGCGCTGGCCGCCCACTACGCCAGAAGCAACACGCCCGAGCAGTTCGTGCAGGTGCTGCCGGCCACCGAGGACGGCAAGCTCGACGCCCTGGCGCTGAACGACACCAACAAGCTGGAGCTGCGCGTGTTCGCCAACGAGGCCCATCGCCAGGCCGTGGTGGTGGCGCGCCTGGACAACCTGGGCAAGGGCGCCAG
The DNA here is from genome assembly GCF_028023875.1 of Xenophilus arseniciresistens. GTDB lineage: Bacteria > Pseudomonadota > Gammaproteobacteria > Burkholderiales > Burkholderiaceae_C > Xenophilus > Xenophilus arseniciresistens. The sequence goes on along the minus strand of NZ_JAQIPB010000010.1, from coordinate 129,671 downwards.
CGGCGCCGCGGTGCAGAACCTGAAGCTGATGCTGGGCCTGTGAGCCCCGCGCAGGTACAGGCGCAAGCTATCTAGACAACCAGGGCGTCGCAAGGGTCCCCACAAAGGATGGTCTGGGCAGAGGTGGCCGGCTACGCGCTGGCTCTGGGCAAGAGCGCATTGTTGGTGGTGGCCACCTTGCTGCCCATCATCAACCCGCCCAGCACCGCCACCATCTTCCTGTCGCTGACGGACGGTGCCTCCGAAGGCACGCGGCGCGAGCTTTCGCGCCGCATCGCGCGCAACGTCTTTCTGCTGATGCTGGCCTGCACGCTGGTCGGCTCCTTCGTGCTGGAGTTCTTCGGCATCTCGCTGGAGATCGTGCGCGTGGCCGGGGGGCTGCTGGTGGTCAACATCGGCTGGCGCCTGCTGGACGCCAAGGAGGCCGAGTCGGTGCGCGCCGCGCGCCTGGCCGAGGCCTACACGCCCGAGATGGTGCGCAAGACGCATTTCTACCCGCTGTCCTTCCCCATCACCTGCGGCCCGGGCACCGTGGCCGCCACCATCACGGTGGGGGCCAGCCTGGCCGATCCGGCGCTGGCCACGGCCACCGCCCGCACGCTGGGCGCCGTGGTCGGCCTGGCCGTGGTGGCCCTCACCATCCTCATGTGCTACCGCTACGCGCAGGCCATCCTGCGGCCGCTGGGCGAAACCGGCACGCTGGTCTTCATGCGCCTGTCGGCCTTCATCCTGCTGTGCCTGGGCATCCAGATCCTGTGGGATGGGCTGGCGCCGCTGCTGGCCGGCGTGGTGCAGCGGGGCTTGCTGCCGCCAGCCTGAAGCGCCCCCGGCCGCGCCGTGTCAGTCGGCGCAGTCGGGCGCCTGTGCGCCTTCGCGCAGCACGCGCGCCACCACTTCGGCCGAGAAGCCGCGCGTCATCAGAAAACGCATCTGGCGCGCACGCTCGCGCGGCTCGGTGGGGGGCTCGGCAAAGCGGCGCTGCCACAAGGCACGGGCGCGTTCCAGTTCAGTGCCCTGCAGGCTCTGCACGGCCTGCGCCACGGCCTCGGCATCGATGCCCTTGGCCTGCAGCTCCTGGCGGATGCGGGCGCTGCCCAGGCGCGCCGCGCGCTGGTGCAGCACCGACTGCACCACGCGCGCCTCGCTGATGAAACCGCGCGCCTGCAGCTCGTCCAGCGCCTGCGCCAGGGTGCCGGGCTCTTCTTCATGCGCCGCGAGCTTGCGCTCGAGCTCGGCGCGCGAATGCTCGCGCTGGCTCAGCAGGCGCAGCGCGCGGCCCTTGAGCGAGGGAGCGGCAAAGGCCACGGTGCGGGCGCCCTTCGCGCGGCCGCTCAGGCCTTGTCAGCCTTGTCGGCCTTGCCACCCTTGACTGCGGGCGCACCGTCCTCGTCGGCGCCGGTGGGCAGCAGGGCCACGCCCAGCGACTCGCGCACCTTGTTCTCGATCTCGACGGCCAGGTCGGGGTTCTCGCGCAGGAATTCGCGCGCGTTGTCGCGGCCCTGGCCGATCTTCTCGCCGTTGTAGGCGTACCAGGCGCCGGACTTGTCGAGGATGCGCGCGTTCACGCCCATGTCGATGATTTCGCCTTCGCGGCTGATGCCCTCGCCGAAGAGGATGTCGAACTCGGCCGTCTTGAAGGGAGGCGAGACCTTGTTCTTGACCACCTTGACCTTGGTTTCGTTGCCGATGGCCTCGTCGCCCTTCTTGAGGGTGCCGATGCGGCGGATGTCCAGGCGCACCGAGGCATAGAACTTCAGCGCGTTGCCGCCGGTGGTGGTTTCGGGGCTGCCGAACATCACGCCGATCTTCATGCGGATCTGGTTGATGAAGATGACCATGCAGTTGGTCTTCTTGATCGTGGCCGTGAGCTTGCGCAGCGCCTGGCTCATCAGGCGGGCCTGCAGGCCGGGCAGCGAATCGCCCATCTCGCCCTCGATTTCGGCCTTGGGCGTGAGCGCGGCCACCGAGTCGACCACGATCAGGTCCACGGCGCCCGAGCGCACCAGCGAATCCACGATCTCCAGCGCCTGCTCGCCGGTGTCGGGCTGGCTGATCAGCAGGTCGGGCAGGCTCACGCCCAGCTTGCTGGCGTACTGCACATCCAGCGCATGCTCGGCGTCGACGAAGGCGCAGGTGCCCCCCTGCTTCTGCATGTTGGCGATCACTTGCAGCGTGAGCGTGGTCTTGCCTGAAGATTCCGGGCCGTAGATCTCGACCACGCGGCCGCGCGGCAGGCCGCCCACGCCCAGCGCCACGTCCAGGCCCAGCGAGCCGGTGGAGACGACCTGGATGTCCTCGATCTGCTCGCCTTCGCCCAGGCGCATGATGGTGCCCTTGCCGAACTGCTTCTCGATCTGGGCCAGTGCGGCCTGCAGGGCCTTGGCCTTTTCGGTGTTGGCTGCGCCGCTGATGTTGGCACCCTTGACGACTGCGTCCATGTGGAATCTCCCGGTGGATCAATGAGATGGAAGTGGATCTTGAGCACCTGACCTTAATGACAGCCTGGATGCCTGAACAGTAGTTTAGGGGCGAATACTTCTCCAGCAACCCATTATTTGGTCAGTTTGGCTTACCATATGAAGCCTGATTTATGAATGCTGCAGCCGCCCTGCCCGCCCCGGACCCTGACGACGCCTGGCGCCAGACCCACCTGGGCCGCCTGCTGGGCGAGGCCATGCGCCGCTTCGACGCGCGGGTCTACGCGCTGATGGCGCATGACGTGGCGGTGCCGCTGGCGCTGTCGAACCTGGCGGCGCGCGAGCAGGTGACGGCCGCCCACATCCACATCACCCGGCACCTGGCGCGCGGCGGCTCGCGCCTGACCGAGCTGGCCCAGCGCGCCGGCATGAGCAAGCAGGCCATGGGCACGCTGGTGGATCAGTGCGCCGCCTGGGGCCTGGTCACGCGGGAGCCGGACCCGCTTGACGCGCGCGCCCGCATCGTGCGCTTCACGCCCGACGGCCTGGCCTGGCTGGACGCCTTCCGCCGCAGCGTGGCGCAGGCCGAGGCGGAGTTCCGCGCCAGCGTGGGCCAGGACGTGGCGACGGTGGTCATGCTGGGATTGGAGGCATATGCCATGGATGGCGCATGAACGCGCCATCGGCTGTGCAGCACCCATTCCTAGAATGACCACGTCCGGTTCTCCGTGGCCGGGCCCTTCCGTTCCCGGCTTGCCAACGCTGCCCACGCCGACGGTCTTTCCATGTCCTTCCTGGTCGCCCTGAGTTGCCCGCAATGCGCTGCGCCCCTGTCGCGGATGGCACGCTGGCGCACGGTGGTGTGCAGCCACTGCGGGGCCGCCGTCCTGCGCAACGGCCAACCGACGGTGGAGCGGGCGCGCTTTCGCGAGGCCTGGTTGCGCAGCCGCCCGGCCATCAGCACCCCGGCGGAGGATGACATCGTCTGGCACGGCCAGTCCTTCCGCATCCTCACGTCTCTGGGTGCCGGCGCGCATACCCGGGTGCTGCTGGCCCAGCGCATGGGCCACCCTGTGTGGCGCGTGATCTTCAAGCTGGCCCGCCATGCAGACGATGCGGGGCTCAACGCTCAGGCTGCAGCCCTCACGGCCTTGCGCGCCAGCCTCCAGCCCGGAGCAGCCCATTTCGTGCCACGACTGCCCACGCTGCTCGGCACGGGGCCGGTGCAGCATGAAGGACGGCGGTGTGCAGCGCTCGTCATGCGCCAGACCCCCGGCTATTGGGGCAGCGCGGCCGACCTGCAGAGCCTGCGGCCTGCCGGCATTGACGCGCGCCACGCGGTGTGGATCTGGCGGCGTCTGCTGGAGACACTGGGCTTCGTGCATGCCAGCGGGTGGACGCACGGCGACGTCAGCCTGGACCACGCGCTGCTGCACCCGCGCGACCACGGCGTGATGCTCATCGGCTGGTCAAAGGCCAAGGCCCTGGGTGCCGGCGGTGATGACCGCGCCCGGGCCCGCGACATTGCGCAAAGTGCGTGGCTTGTTCGCGCACTGCTGGCCGGCAGCACGGTGCAGGCGCCGCCACTGGGCCCATCCACGCCCCCAGCCCTGGCCGCCCTGCTGCGCCAATGCTGCGAAGCGCCCTTGCAAGCCGCTTCGCAGAGCGCCACCACGCTGGCCACCTCGCTGGGCGAGGCAGCGCGCGCAGACTTCGGCCCGCCGCGCTTCGTCCGCTTCGATCCACTCACCGCCTGATTTCTTCCACATCGCAAAGGGAGCACACCATGGGCTATGGCAATTACTCGTACGCCGCACACACGGCGCTGGTGGCTGATCGCAGCGCCAACCCGGGGCAGGAAGTTTTCCACCAAAGGGGCACGCACCCGCTGATGAACCCGCATGGCCTGACGGTGCGCGAATCGCGCGACAGCGTCGAGCATCCGCAGTCGCTGGCCATCGCATTTGCGCTCGACGTCACCGGCTCCATGGGCGACATCCCGCGCCAGCTGGCCACGCGCGAGCTGCCCACCTTCATGAAGCTTCTGACGGACTTCGGGGTAGCCGACCCGCAGATTCTTTTCATGGCCGTCGGCGATGCCAACTCCGACCGCGCGGCGCTGCAGGTGGGGCAGTTCGAGACCACGGCCGAGCTGATGGACCAGTGGCTCACGCGCAGCTATCTGGAGAGCGGTGGCGGCGGCTCCGGCGAAGAAAGCTACGAGCTCGCTTTCTACACGCTGGCCCAGCACACCGACATCGACTGCCACGTCAAGCGCCACAAGCGCGGCTATCTGTTCATGACGGGTGACGAGCTGCCCTACAGCGCCGTCTCGCGCCACCAGGTCGAGGCACTGTTCGGAGAGAAGCTGGACGAGGACATCCCGATCGAGGAGGTGATCGCCGCTGCGCAGGAGAGCTACCACCTGTTCTTCCTCATCCCCGATGCCCAGCGCCGCAAGAATTGCGAAGCCCGCTGGCGCGAATTGCTGGGCGACCAGGTGATCTGCATGGGGTCGCCGGAAGACGCCTGCGTGGTCGCTGCCGCGCTGGTGGCGCTCACCGAAAAGGCGGCGCCCGACCTGGACGCGCTGGCGCATGCCATGTCGGGCCATGGCGTGCCCCGTGAGCGCGTGGGCCGCGTGGTCCTGGCCATCGATGACTACGCAGCCTCGCTGGTGCCCGGCGCGCCGCGGCGGCCACGGCAACTGGCGCCGGCCGGTTCAGCGCCTGCTCGCTCAGGCTGGTGGAAGCGCCTGTTCGGCTGAAAAGTGTGCATGCGCCGCCCCTGAGCACACGCTACATCGCCCTGCTGGGCCTGGGCTTTGGCGACTGCGGGAAGGGCGTGTTCACCGACTATCTGTGCCGCCGCCTGGGCGCGCATACGGTGGTTCGCTTCAACGGCGGCGCGCAGGCCGGCCACAACGTGGTGCTGCCTGATGGGCGGCACCACACCTTTTCGCAATGGGGTGCAGGCAGCTTGGCGGGCAAGGTGGCCACGGTGCTGGCCACGCCGGTGGTCGTGCATCCGCATGCACTGGTCTACGAAGCAGCGGCGTTGCAAGCCGTGGGCATGGTGCAGCCGTTTGCACGCTTGCACATCGATGCCCACTGCCGCGTGACGACCCCGCTGCATCAGGCCGCCGGCCGCTTGCGCGAGTGGGCCCGGGGCAGTGCAGCGCACGGGAGTTGCGGCGTGGGCGTCGGCGAAACGGTGCTGCAGGGGCTGCGCGACCCGGACGCCGCGCTGCGCTACGGCGACCTGGTGTCTGCGCCGCGCGTGCGTGCCAAGCTGGCGGCACTGCGCGAGGCATTGCAGCGCGACGCCGACCTGCATCATGTCAGCACCAGCGCCGCGCAGGCCGAGTGGCGCGTGCTGCGCGACGAAAGCCTTGCCGAGCGCTGGCTCGACGCCATCGCGCCCGTGCTGCACGGCTGCCCACCTGCCAGCAAAGAGGCCATCGCACACCGGCTCACCCGGCCCGGCACCGTGGTCCTCGAAGGTGCGCAAGGGGTGTTGCTGGATGAGCGGCACGGCTTTCACCCGCACACCACCTGGAGCAGCGTGAGCACCGATGCCGTGCAGGCCGTGCTGGCGGACCTCGGCATCACCCGGCAAGCGCATCGGCTCGGGGTGCTGCGCAGCTACCTCACACGACATGGCGCGGGCCCCCTGCCCACCCACGATGAAGCGCTGAACGTGCTGGCCGAGCCACACAACGCCGACGAGGGCTGGCAGGGCCGATTTCGGCGCGGCCACCCGGACGCCGTGCTGCTTGCCTACGCCGTCCGCGCCGTCGGCACGCTCGATGGACTGGTGGCCAGCCATCTGGACGTGTTCGAGCGCACGCCGCTGTTGCGCTGGTGCACGGGCTACCGGTCGACCCATGCGGCGCCTGACGACGGTGCGCTGCTGCGACAACTGCCGGTTGGCACGCCCGGCGACCTGACACACAACGCGGCCCTGACGCAACTGCTGTTCAACGCGCAGCCGGTGTACGACCCCTTGCCGCTGCAAAGCGTGGCGCAGTGGCAATCGGCCGTCGAGGCCTGCACGGGGCTACCGGTGCTGCTTGGCAGCCACGGCCCCACGCATGCGGATGTACGCGCACGGCCGCAAGCGGCGCTCCTAGAATGAGCAGCAAGAAGGTCATCGGGTCGTACGGCGCAAGGCAAAGCCGCATCAGACATCCCCGGTCGCGCCAGGAGACATCGCATCATGCGCATCCTCATTGCCGAAGACGATCAGGTGCTGGCCGACGCCCTGCTGCGCAGCCTGCGCGCGGGCGGCGCGGCGGTGGACCATGTGGCCAGCGGCACGCAGGCCGATACGGCGCTGCTCACCAACAGCGAATTCGACCTGCTGATCCTGGACCTGGGCCTGCCGCAGCTGCACGGGCTGGAGATCCTCAGGCGCCTGCGCGCGCGCGGCTCGCAGATGCCGGTGCTGGTGCTCACGGCGGCCGATTCGGTGGAGGAGCGCGTCAAGGGCCTGGACCATGGCGCCGACGACTACATGGCCAAGCCCTTCTCGCTGCAGGAGCTGGAGGCGCGCGTGCGCGCGCTCACGCGGCGCGGCATGGGCGCGACCAGCAACGCCATCAAGCACGGCCCGCTGGTGTATGACCAGGCCGGCCGCGTGGCCACCATCGACGGCAAGATGATCGAGCTCTCGGCGCGCGAGCTGGGCCTGCTCGAAGTGCTGCTGCAGCGCGCGGGCCGCCTGGTCAGCAAGGACCAGCTGGTGGAGCGGCTGTGCGAGTGGGGCGAGGAAGTGAGCCTCAACGCCATCGAGGTCTACATCCACCGCCTGCGCAAGAAGATCGAAAAAGGCCCGATCCGTATCGCCACGGTGCGCGGGCTGGGCTACTGCCTGGAGAAGATCCAGGGGTGAAGCTTTTCCAGCGCGCCCAGAACTCGCTGTTCGGCGAGATTCTTGACTCCCTGCTCGCGCCGGCGCTGCTGGTGGTGCTGATGAGCATCGGCGTGACCTGGCTGGTGGCGCGCGGCATTGCGAATGCGCCCTACGACCGCAGCCTGACGCACAACGTGCGCGCGCTGGCCGACGAGGCCGTGCGCGCCCATGCGCAGGGCAGCACGCTGCGCGTGACGCCGCTGCTGCTGGCCGCGCTGCGCGGCGACGCGTCCGACCACATCTGGCTGCAGGTGCTCGACGAGGACGGCCGGCGCCTGGCCGGCGACGCCCAGATGCCCGCGCCCCAATGGTCCGACACGCCGCAGCCCGACGTGGTCTACCTCAGCGATGCGCAGATCAACGGCATGGCCGTGCGCATCGCCCAGCTGCGCGTGCGCGTGGATGCCACGCCCACTGCGCCCGGCACCGCTGGCATGGTCAGCGACGGGAAGTCCTCGCTGCGCTTCGGCCCCGACGGGCTGGCGCTGGACAGCTCCAACTGGCAGGACTGGGCTGCGCCCCGGCCGACGTCCGATCACACCCTGCTCGTGCAGCTGGCCGAGACGCGCATCAAGCAGGCCGGCCATGCGGCCGAGCTGATCACCGGCGTGCTGCTGCCGCAGTTCGCGCTGCTGCCGCTGGCCGTGATGCTGCTGTGGATCGCGCTGGCGCGCGGCATCAAGCCGCTGTCGGCGGTGGAAGAGCGGCTGCGCGAGCGGCGCCCCGACGACCTGAGCCCGATCGACGAATCGACCGTGCCGCTGGAGGTGGCGCCGCTGGTGTCGGCGCTGAACGTGCTGCTGGGCAAGCTCAGCGATTCGATGGCCACGCAAAAGCGCTTTCTGGCCGATGCCGCGCACCAGCTCAAGACGCCGCTGGCGGGCCTGCGCATGCAGGCCGATCTGGCGCTGCGCGAGGCGGCCGATGCGCAGGCACTCAAGCAATCGCTCAAGCAGATCGGCCGCTCCAGCGTGCGGGCCACGCACACGGTCAACCAGTTGCTGGCGCTGGCGCGCGCCGAAGGCGGCATCGGCACGCTGTCGCGCCACCCCTGCGACCTGGCCCGGCTGACCATGGAGCTGGTGCGCGAGATGCTGCCGCGCGCGATGGACAAGTCGCTGGACCTGGGCTACGAAGGCGCGCAGCCGGGCTCGCCCGGCGTGCTGCTGGAAGGCAATGCGGCGCTGCTGCGCGAGCTGATCCACAACCTGCTGGACAACGCCATCAACTACACGCCTTCGTCCACCGCGGCGCCGGGCGTGATCACGGCGCGCGTGCTGGCCGACCCCTTCGGCCACGTGCTGCTGCTGCAGGTGGAGGACAGCGGCGCGGGCATTCCCGAGGCCGAGCGCGAACTGGTCTTCGAGCCTTTCTACCGCGTGCTGGGCAACGAGGCCGACGGCTCGGGCCTGGGCCTGCCCATCGTGCGCGAGATCGCGCACCAGCACCGCGCGCAGGTGCTGCTCGAGGATGCCCGCCCGGGGCAGCAACCGCCGGGCACGCGCTTCACGGTGCGCTTCGACACATCGGACGGGGCGCCGCAACCGTAGCGCGCAGGCCGCTTCGCGGCGCGAAGCGCGTCAGCGCGCGGGCCCGGCCGGCAGCACCTGCAGCCATTGCGGCTGGATCTGCTGGCTCAGCCGCTGGGGCTCGCGCTCAGCGGCCTGGCGCGCCGATGCGTCCGCGCGCGACCAGAGGAAGTAGCCGAGGTTGGCCAGCACGAGGACAGCAAAAACGGCGCGCAGCATCATGCGCGGCATTCTCCTCCAACCGACTTGGCGCCCCTTCTCAACGCCCCTTGAACACCGGCTCGCGCTTTTCCACGAAAGCCTGGGCGGCCTCGCGGTGGTCCTCGGTCTGGCCGCAGTGGATGTGGTGCGTGGCTTCCAGGTCCAGGCAGTCGTGCAGTTCGCCGCCAGCCAGTGCGCGGTTCAGGTTTTCTTTCATGTAGCGGTAGGCGACCGTGGGGCCGCTGGCCAGGCGCTGCGCGATCTGCAGGGCCCGCGCGCCCAGTTCCTCGGGTGCGCAGGACCAGTTGGCCAGGCCCAGGCGCACGGCCTCGTCGGCGCTCACGCGCTCGCTCAGGAAGTACAGCTCGCGCGCCTTGGCCGCGCCCACCAGCTGCGTCATGAAGTAGCTGCCGCCGTAGTCGCCCGAAAAGCCCACGCGCGCAAAGGCCGTGGTCATGATGGCGGTGCTGCTCATCAGGCGCAGGTCGCAGGCCAGCGCCAGCGCCAGGCCCGCACCGGCCGCTGCACCGGGCAGCACGGCCAGCGTGGGTTTGGGCATCTTGAACAGGCGCCCGGCCGTTTCGCGCTGGTTCACGCGCTGCACGTGGATGGCTTCGTCGATGGTGCGCGGCCCCACCGTGCCGTCGCCCGAGGCGGCCATGCCCTTGACGTCGCCACCGGCGCAAAAGCCCTTGCCGGCGCCGGTCAGCACCACGCACTTGACCTCGGGGTCGAGCTCGGCGCGGGCCAGTTGCTCGGCCAGGGCCTGGTTCATGGCGCGGGTCATGGCGTTGCGCGCCTCGGGACGGTTCAGCGTCAGCGTGAGCACGCCGGCCTCCAGCGAGGCAAGCAGTTCGGGGGTGCCGGTGTTCAGGGCGGTAGCGGTCATGGGCGTTGGGCGTTGGGCGTGGAAGGTTGCGCGTCAGGCCACGGGCAGGCCCAGTTCGCGGGCCTCCTGCGCGTAGTGCGGGTAAGAGGCTTTCATGGTGGCGCCGTTGAGGATCATCTCGGCCACCAGCTTGCGCGTGGGCAGCTCATAGACCTTGGTGCGCACCCACACCGATTCGGTGCGCGCGCTCTCGCTCAAGGCGATGATTTCCCGCTCCAGCGCGTAGTCCTGGTCCACGAAGAGCGGGCCGTCGATCAGGCGGATCTCCTGGCCGGCGAACAGGCCCACGGCGGGCTTGCGGCCGCCCAGTTCGGCCTGCGCAATGGTGGAGCCCAGCAGCACGCTGATCATCTCGGTCGGGATGATGGGGCGGCCCCAGGGCGAGGTCTTTGTTGCGCCTTCGGCCGTGTACCAGTCGCTGGGCTCGGTGATGACCTTGAGCTTGTCGTTGAGCGTGAAGGGGTAGTGGTCGCCCATGTGCTGGTCGAAGCCCATGCGGATCGTCTCGGGCCTGGCGCCGCGCTGGCCCACCTTGAGGTCGCGGTTGATCACCAGGCCCGTGGCCGGGCGCAGCCTGGCGATGCGCTGCTGCAGCTCATGCGGATGCGCGCCGGCGTCGCCGATGGAGGCGCTGCCCGTGAGCACGGGCGTGCCGTCGGCCTTCTGCGCGAACAGGCGCACGAACTTCGCGCCCGGCGCGGGCCGCTCGACGAAGGCGCGCACCGATTCGCCCTCCACCACCATGTTCTGGTAGTGGGCGCTGATGCAGCCGGTGCGGAACCATTCCTCGCCGAAGGTCTGGAACAGCAGCGGGTCGAACTGGCTGAAATGCGTGGGCCCTTCGATGGGGCCGGCCCGCAGGCCCAGGCCCTCGGCCATCGCGTCGTCATGGATGGACTTGTGGCCGTCGTATTTCTGGTCGGCCAGCATCTGGCGCGGCTGGCGCAGCGGGCCGGCAAGGAAAGTGGCCGTCTGGCCGAATGGATTGGACATGCGCGTGCGTCTCCGGGGTCTGTCTTTCAGGCAGGCAAACAACAACAGCGCGCATGGTGGCCCATGTGTGCGCCGCAGGCTGTCACCCGCGGCGCAGGCCCCACAATCAACGCATGCCCACCCTCACGCCGCGCCAGTTCGCACTGCTCATTCCGCTGACCCTGTTCTGGGGCCTGAACTGGCCGGTGATGAAGCTGGGGGTGATGGACTTCCCGCCGCTGACCTTCCGCATGCTGTCGCTGTGGCTGGGCGTGCCGGTGCTGGGCCTGGCGCTGCTGGTGATGAAGGTGCCCTTCAGGGTGCCGCGCCAGCACTGGCCCGAGCTGCTGTGGCTGGCCGCCACCAACATGTTCGTCTGGCACGCCTGCATGATCGTGGCGCTCAAGGAGCTTTCGAGCGGGCGCGCGGCCATCCTGGGCTACACCATGCCCATCTTCTCGGCGCTGATCGGCGCCCTGCTTTTTTCCACGCGGCTGTCGGCCCGCGCCTGGCTGGGCGTGGGCGCGGCAGGCCTGGGCGTGGCACTGCTGCTGTGGCACGAGCTGACGGGCCTGGCCGGCAAGCCGGCCTTCGTGCTGCTGGCACTGGTGGCCGCCGCCACCTGGGCCGTGGGCACGCAGCTGCTGCGCCGCACCGCCATGCCCGTGCCCACGCTCACGCTGTCGTTCTGGATGACCACCGCCACGGCCGTGGTGCTCACGCTCCTGTCGGTGCTGCTGGAGCGCCCGCAGTGGAAGGCGCCCGGCGCCGCCACCTGGGGCGCCGTCGTCTACAACGGCGTGCTGATCTTCGGCTTCGCGCACGCGGCCTGGTTCGTGCTGGCCCGCGGCCTGCCGCCCATCGCCTCCACGCTCAGCGTCATGTTCATCCCGGTGCTGGGCGTGTTCAGCGGCGCGCTGTGGCTGCATGAAGTCATCCACTGGCAGGACTGGGCGGCAGTGCTGCTGATGGTGCTGGCCATCGCGGCCGTGCTGTGGCCGACGCGGCAGGCGGTGCCGGCGGAATAGGGCTGCGGGCCGGCACTGATCGTGCTTGCGTTGATGGGCGGCTACAGTCGCGTGCCGGCCTGGTGCTGGCGTTCCTTCTTGTCCCATCAGGAGCCTGTGTGACCATGCGCGCCCCCTCTTTGCTGCTTTCGCGTTTTTCACTGCCGCGCACGCTGCGCGCCCTCACCCTGACGGCTGCCGCAGCGGCCACGGCTGCGGCCCTGGCCGCCCCCGTCAAGGTCGGCATCGCGCTGGACATCTCGGGCCCCTTTGCCGCGCTGGGCGCCGAGGCGCGCGACGGCTTCAACCTGGCGATCAAGCAGATGGGCGGCAAGCTCGGTGGCCAGCCGGTGGAGTACGTGCAGGCCGACATGGCCGGCAGCCCGGACCAGGCCAAGCAGCTGGTGGACCGCATGATCCAGCGCGAGAAGATCGACCTGTTCACCGGGCCCATCGGCTCCAACGTGGCGCTGGCCGTGGGCCCCACGCTGTTCCAGGCCAAGGTGCCCTACCTGTCGTCCAACGCCGGCCCCAGCCAGTTCGCGGGCGCGCAGTGCAATGCCTACTTCTTCGGCACCGCCTACCAGAACGACCAGTTCCATGAAGCGGCCGGCAAGTTCGCGCAGGACAAGGGCTTCAAGAAGGCCGTGCTGATCGCGCCCAACTACCCCGCCGGCAAGGACGCACTGGGCGGCTTCAAGCGCCAGTTCAAGGGTCAGGTGGCCGACGAGCTCTACACCAAGCTGGGCCAGATCGACTACGCGGCCGAGCTTGCGCAGCTGCGCGCGGCCAAGCCCGATTCGGTCTACTTCTTCCTGCCCGGCGCGATGGGCATCAACTTCGTCAAGCAGTTCGTGGGCGCCGGGCTGTCCAAGGACATCACCTTGGTCACCAGCGGCTTCTCGGCCGACGAGGACGTGATCGGCGCGGTGGGCGAGCCCATGCTGGGCCTGTTCAACACCTCGCACTGGGCGCACGATCTGGACAACGCGGCCAACAAGGCCTTCGTCGAGGCCTTCCGCAAGGAATACAACGGCCGCTACCCCTCGCTGTATGCCGCGCAGGCCTATGACGTGATCCTGGCCATGGACGCCGCCATCAAACAGGCCGGCGGCAACGCCGCCAACCGCGAGGCCGTGATCGCCGCGCTCAAGAAGGCCAACTTCGCCTCCACGCGCGGCGCCTTCAAGTACGCCAACAACCACTACCCCATCGAGAACTTCCACCTGCGCGTGATCGGCAAGGACGCGCAGGGCAGGATCACCAACAAGACGGTGAGCACACTGCTGACGAACTACGGCGATTCGTACGCCGCCAAGTGCCCCTTGAAGTGACCGGCACGCTCGTTCTTGAGCAACTGCTCAACGGCATCGGCTACGGCCTGATGCTGTTCCTGCTGGCCGCCGGGCTGACGCTGGTGTTCGGCATCATGGACGTGCTGAACCTCGCGCACGGCTCGCTGTTCATGGCCGGCGCCTACCTGGCGGCCGAGGCCCACACGCGCACCGGCTCCTTCACGGCCGCCATCGTCTTTGCGGTGCTGGCCACGGTGGCACTGGCGCTGCTGCTCGAAGTGCTGCTGATGCGCCGCCTCTACGCGCGCGACCACCTGGCGCAGGTGCTGGCCACCTTTGGCGTGATCCTGATCGCCGACGACCTCGTGAAGATGGCCTGGGGGCCGTCGCCCGTGATGGCACCCACGCCCAGCGCGCTGTCGGGCCCCATCGAAATCATTCCCGGCCTGCCCTACCCGGCCTACCGGCTGCTGATCCTCGGCGCCGGCGTGGCCGTGGCGCTGGGCCTGTGGTGGCTGGTGAACCACACGCGCATCGGCATGCGCGTGCGCGCGGGCGCATCAGACCGGCCCATGGCCGAGTGGATGGGCGTGCGCGTGGGCCGCATCTTCAACGGCGTGTTCCTGCTGGGCGCCGCGCTGGCAGCCCTGGCCGGCGCGCTGATGGGGCCCATCGTGGCGGTGCAGGTGGGCATGGGCGAGCAGATCCTGATCCCGGCCCTGGTGGTGCTGGTGATCGGCGGCATCGGCTCGGTGCGCGGCGCCTTCGTGGCCGCGCTGCTGGTGGGCGTGGTCGACACCATCGGCCGCGCCTTCCTGCCCATGGCCTTGCGCGCCACCTTGCCGCCGGCCACCGCGGCCGACCTGGGGCCGCTGTTCGCCGAACTGGCCATGTACGCGCTGATGGTGGGCGTGCTGATCTTCCGGCCCGCGGGCCTGTTCTCTCCCCGCACATGAAGCGCTCGACCCTGCTGTGCCTGGCACTGCTCGCCGCGCTGGCGGTCTTCCCGCTCGTGGCGCCGCTGCTGGGGCTGGAGTTCTACGTGAACTTCGTGCGGCGCGTGCTGATCGTGGCGCTGGCCGCGGCCAGCCTCAACTTCATCCTCGGCTTCGGCGGCCTGGTGGCGCTGGGGCATGCGGGCTTCATCGGCGTGGGCGCGTACACGGTGGTGGCGCTGACCGAGGCCGGGTTCTCCTCGGCCTGGCTGCTGTGGCCCGCCGCGATGGCGGTGGCCGCAGGCATCAGCGCCCTGATCGCAGGGGTGGTGCTGCGCACGCGCGGCGTGTACTTCATCATGAGCACGCTGGCCTTTGCGCAGATGCTGTACTTCTGCGCCGTGGCCCTGCGCGCCTACGGCGGCGACGACGGCTACACGCTGATGAGCCGGCCCGTGCTGCTGCCGGGCCTGGACCTGGGCCACGAGAGCACCTTCTATTGGGTGGTGCTGGCGCTGGTGGCGCCGCTGCTGTGGCTGATGCACCGCGCCACACGCGCGCGCTTCGGCCATGCGCTGATGGGCATCCGCGACAACGAGACGCGCATGCGCGCACTGGGTTTTCCGGTGCTGCGGCTGCAGTGGGTGGCCTTCGTGGCGGCCGGCGCCGTGGCTGGGCTGGCCGGCGCGCTGCTGGCGGCGGGCAACAACTTCGTGAGCCCCGCCACCATGCACTGGACGCAGTCGGCCACGCTGGTGGTGATGGTGGTGATCGGCGGCATGGGCCGCAGCTGGGGCGGGCCCGTGGGCGCGGCCGTGTGGCTGCTGCTGGAGGAAGTCTTGAAGCTGCATGCCGAGTACTGGCACCTGCCGCTGGGCTTGCTGCTGGTGGCGGTGGCACTGTGGGCGCCGCGTGGGCTGGCGGCGCTGGGCGCGCGCAAGGTCTTGCCTCCTGTGCCTGTCTCTCCCCCGCTCCCGCTGGCAGAGGGTGGGGGCGAAGGCAGCGCCACAGTCACGACGACGCGCATGGACGAAGGTCGCGCGGCGCAAGAGCTTTTTCGCATCGAAGGCCTGGTCAAGCGCTTCGGCGGCCTGCTGGCCACCGACCATGTGGACCTGCGCATCGCGAGCAACGAAATCCACGCGCTGATCGGCCCCAACGGCGCGGGCAAGACCACGCTGATCAACCAGATCACCGGCCTGCTGCGCCCCGATGCGGGTCGCCTGTGGCTGGCGGGGCGCGACATCACGGCGCTGGCCGACCACCAGCGCGTGGCCGCGGGCCTGTCGCGCTGCTTCCAGCTCACGCGTGTGTTCGCGCGCGACACGGTGCAGGACAACCTGGTGCTCGCACTGCAGGCCCATGCGGGCTCGAGCCTGCGCTTTGTGCGGCCGCGCGCGCAGGAGGCCACGCTCTACGCGCAGGCGCACGAACTGGCCCAGCGCGTGGGCCTGGCCGATGTGCTGATGCGCGAGGCCGGCACCCTGCCGCACGGCGCGCAGCGCGCGCTCGACGTGGCTCTCGCCCTGGCCGCCAAGCCGCGCCTGCTGCTGCTGGACGAGCCCATGGCCGGCATGGGGCCCGAGGAATCGGCGCGCATGGTCGCGCTCATCGAATCGCTGCGCGGCAGCTGCGCCGTGCTGCTGGTGGAGCACGACATGGACGCCGTCTTCCGCCTGGCCGACCGCGTGACGGTGCTGGTGCAGGGCCGCGTGCTGACCAGCGGCAGCGTGCAGGAAGTGCGCGCCGACGCGCGCGTGCAGGCCGTGTACCTGGGGACGGAGGAAGGCGCATGAACCCGCAGGCCGCCACCGCCCCCTTGCTCGACGCCCGCGGCATCGAAGCCGGCTACGGCGCCAGCCAGGTGCTGTTCGGCATAGCCCTGCAGCTGCAGCCCGGCCAGGTCACGGCGCTGCTGGGGCGCAACGGCATGGGCAAGAGCACGCTGCTCAAGGTGATCAGCGGTGCGCTGCCGGCGCGCGCGGGCCGCGTGCAGTTCCTGGGCGCCGACATCACGAATGCGCGTGCCGACGCCATCGCGCGGCGCGGCATGGGCATCGTGCCCGAGGGGCGGCATGTGTTCCCGAACCTCAGCGTGGACGAGCACCTGCGCGCCTTTGCGCGCACGCGCAACGGCGAGGCCGCGCGCTGGACGCCCACGCGCCTGTACGAACTGTTCCCGCGCCTGGCCGAGCGGCGCACGAACGCCGGCCATCAGCTGTCGGGCGGCGAACAGCAGATGCTGGCCATCGCGCGCGCGCTGTCCACGCACCCGCGCCTGCTGATCCTCGACGAGGCCACCGAGGGCCTGGCGCCGGTGGTGCGCGAGGAGATCTGGCGCTGCCTGGCGCGGCTGAAGGCCGAGGGCGAGGCCATCCTGGTGGTCGACAAGTACGTGCAGCGCCTGCTGCCGCTGGCCGACCAGCATGTGATCCTCGAACGCGGCCGCGTGGTGTGGCAGGGCGACTCGGCCGCGCTGGACGCAGACCGCGGGCTCTGGGCGCGCTACCTGGGCGTCTGAGCCAGGGCGACGGATCAATCCAGCGAGGTATCCAGCCGCATCGCCAGCTCGCGGCTGGCCGCGTTCAGGCCCACCAGTTCCACCGCGCTGCCATGCCGGCGCAGCCGCTCCATCACGCGGCGCAGCGCCGCCATCGCGGTGATGTCCCACACATGGGCCTGGGCCACGTCGATGCGCACCGGCGCGCCCGCGATCTCGCGCACGTCAAAGGCATCGACCAGCAGGTCGGCCGAGGCGAAGAACAGCTGCCCGCGCACGCGATACAGCTGCGTGCCGTCGGCCAGCGCCTCGCGCTGCACCTGCAGCAGCCGGGCCACCTTCACGGCAAAGAACACGCCGCTGAGCAGCACGCCCGTGCCCACGCCGGCCGCGAGGTTGTCGGTGGCCACGGTCACCAGCACGGTGGCCAGCATCACGGCGCTCGATAGCCTGGGATGGCGCACCACCGCGCGCAGCGAGCCCCAGTCGAAGGTGGAGGCCGAGACCATCACCATGATGGCCACCAGCGCGGCCACGGGCACCTGCGAGACCCAGGGCTTGAGCAGCACCATCAGGATCAGCAGGAAGGCGCCCGCGAACAGCGTGGACAGCCGCCCGCGTCCGCCGTAGCGCACGTTGCTCACGGTCTGGCCGATCATGCCGCAGCCCGCAATGCCGCCGAACAGGCTGGCCGCCACGTTGGCCACGCCCAGGCCGCTGCACTCGCGGTTCTTCGAACTCGGCGTGTCGGTCAGCTCGTCCACCACGCTGGCGGTCATCATCGATTCGAGCAGGCCGACCATGGCGATGGCAAAGGCCGGCAGCGCAATGATGCGCAGCGTCTCCCAGCTCAGCGGCACGGTGGGCCAGCCGAACTGCGGCAGCGAATCGGGCAGGTGGCCCAGGTCGGCCACGGTCATCAGCGGCAGCTCCAGGGCCTGCGCCAGCAGCGTGAGCACCACGATGCACACCAGCGGCGAAGGCACGGCCGTGCTCAGGCGCGGCAGGCCGTAGATGATGACCAGGCCCAGCCCGATCATGGCCCAGGTGGCCAGGTTGGCGCCCATGAAGTGCGGCATCTGCGCCGCGAAGATCAGGATCGCCAGCGCGTTGACGAAACCCGTGCGCACCGAGGCCGAGACGAAGCGCATCAGCACGCCCAGGCGCAGCAGTCCGAAGAGGATCTGGAACAGCCCCGCCAGCAGCCCGGCCGCCAGCAGGTAGGCCAGGCCATGCGCATGCACCAGCGGCGCCGCCACCAGCGCCACCGAACCCGCGGCGGCCGACACCATGGCCGGGCGCCCGCCCGTGAAGGCGATGACCATGCCGATCACGAAGGAGGCGAACAGGCCCACCGACGGATCGACACCGGCCACGAAGGAAAAGGCGATGACTTCGGGGATCAGCGCGAAGGTGGCGACAGCGCCGGCCATCAGTTCGCGCGGGATGCTGGGCGCCCATTCGGCGCGCCAGCGGCTGTGGGAAACGGACATGGGGAAAAAGAAGACGTCCGCGCACGGCACCGTGCAGCGGACGTCGGACAGTGAAGGCGCGATTGTAGAAAGCGCCCTTCAGCGCGCGGCCTGCGTCAGGAAGGGCGCTTCATGTCGCAGGTATTGGGCAGCATCGCGTCCTTGGCATCGATCTTCTTGGCCGTGTACACGCCCACGCCGGTGTTCTCCAGGTCGTACTTCACGCCCTTGTCGCCCACCTTGGCGAAGGTCTGCACGAACAGGTCCTGCTGCAGCTGGTGGTCGTCGGGGCGCATCCACACCTCGCCCACGTCGCTCTTGTAGCGCATGTTCTCCAGCTTGCGCGCCACGTCGATGGCCTTGGCGGACTTGGCCTGGCGCATGCCCTCGACCAGCATCTCCAGCGAGGTCTTGGCGCGCAGCAGCAGGAAGTCGTTCCTGAACTGCTTCTTGAAGTCGTTGGCAAAGGCCTCGGCGCCGTTGTTCTCGACGTTGGCATGCCATTCCGACAGGCTGAAGACGGTGCCGATGCCGCTGTCCTGCAGCACGGTGGGCACGCCGACGGTGTTGGCGTACAGCGTGTAGATGTTGACCTTCAGGCCCGCTTCCTTGATGGCTTTGATGAGGAGCGTCAGGTCGTTGCCCCAGTTGGTGGTCATCACGGTGTCGGCGCCCGAGGCCTTGATCTTGGCCGCGTAGGGCGCGAAGTCCTTCACGCGGCCCAGCGGGTGCAGGTCGTCGCCCACCAGCTCCAGGTCGGCGCGCTTCTTGGGCAGCATTTCGCGGAAGGCCTTCTGCGCCTGGTAGCCGGCCACGTAGTCCTGGTTGATCTGGTGCACCTTCTTGATCTCGGGCCGCGCCGCGATCGCCGAGGTGATGGCGTTCATGCTCATGTCCACGTTCTGGATGAAGCGGAAGTGCCAGAAGGTGCACTTGGGGCCGGTCATGTCGGGGTCGAAGGCCGAGTAGTTCATGACCAGCATCGGCTCCTCGCCGCGCGCGACCATCTTCTGCACCGCGTCCACCAGCGCCGCCGTCACGTTGGAGCCGTTGCCCTGGAACACGTAGCGCGCGCCCTTGTCGTAGGCGGCACGCAGCGCGCTGGCGCTTTCGTTGGCGCTGGACTTGCCGTCGAAGGGCAGGATCTCGATCTTCTGGCCCAGCACGCCGCCCTTGGCATTGATCTGCGCGGCCGCGGCCTGGAAGTGCTGCAGCTGCAGCTCGCCCACGTTGGCAAAGGGGCCCGACAACGGGTCGATGTACGCGACCTTGATCTGCGCCAGCACGGGCGCGGCAAGAAGAGAGGTCAGTGCGGCGGCCAGGGCCGCGCGGCTTGCGCGTCTGAACATGGTGATGCTGTCTCCTGCGATGTGTTGTTCATGGGGCATGAAGCCCTGCGCCCCGGCCGTGCAGCCGAAAGAAAAAGCGCGCTCGCAGTACATCACCCGCAGCCGGCCGCGCGAAGTCATGCAGGCGACTTCGCGGCCGGCGGCCCATTCATTCGGTGCATGGTCCGCCATTCATCAGGCGTGGCAGCCGCGCGAACGGGCGCGCGGCCACTGGCTCAGAGCATGGGTTTTTCGAGGATCCGCAGCATGCCTTCCTGCGCCGTGGAAGCCACCAGGCGGCCGTCGCGCGTGAACACGCTGCCGCGGCACAGGCCGCGCGCGCCGCTGGCGCTGGGCGAGTCGATGACGTACAGCAGCCAGTCGTCAAAGCGGAAATCGCGGTGGAACCACATGGCATGGTCCAGGCTGGCCGCGCGCACCCGGCCCGAGAGGAAGCTGTAGCCATGCGGCACCATGGCGCCGCGCAGCAGGCCGTGGTCGGAGGCATAGGCCAGCAGCGCGCGGTGCACGATGGGGTCGTCGGGCAGCGGCGCCACGGCGCGCATCCACAGCGCGCTGCCGCCTTCGCGCGGCACGGGGGCCAGCAGGTCGTCGTCTTCCACGCGGCGGTATTCGATGCCGTGCGGCTGCGTGCCCTTGACGCGCCAGCGCGCGGGCAGCCGGTCGCCGATGGCCAGGCGCTGCTCCAGCTCGCTGGGCAGGCTCTCGGGGCCGGCCAAGGCGGGCATCTCGAGCTGGTGCTCCAGGCCCTGGTCCACGGTCTGGAAGGAGGCGGCCATCTCGAAGATGATGCGCCCCTCCTGGCGGGCCAGCACATGGCGGGTGGTGAAGCTGCGGCCGTCGCGCACGCGGTCCACGCTGTAGTCGATGGGCGCATGCTCCCCCGGCAGCAGGAAGTAGGCGTGCATGGAATGCACGGGCCGGTCGGCGTCCACGGTCTGGCTGGCGGCCATCAGGGCCTGGCCCAGCACCTGGCCGCCGAAGACGGCGGGCGTGCCCAGGTCCTCGCTCTGGGCGCGGAAGCGGTCGGGCGCCACCTGCTCCAGGCGCATCAGGGCAACCAGGTCCTCGACGAGGCAGGCGGTGGTGGGAATCTCGGTCATCGTGTCGCAGGCAGTCAGCAAAAGAATGCCTGAACATAGCAAAGCCCGGGCCGCGGCGCTGTCCTGCAGGCTGTGCAGGCTCGCCGCCGCCGGCGCACACAACCGGGCCGCCCGTGAAAAACGCGGGGTGCGCCGCCATCGCTTTTGGGCACAATGCCGTCGCCGCGAAGTCGCGGTGCGCCTTCCGTCCCAACGCAACAGCTCCTGCGGAAAGAACCGACCATGCAGCATCAGCAGTTTCAGCAGACTCCCCTTTCTCTCACGGGCCTGAGCCTGGCCTTGGCCAGCGCGCTGGTGCTGGCCGGTTGTGCCTCCGGCTCCGGCGGCACGGCCGGCAGCGCGGCCGCCCCGGCAGCGGCACCCGCAGCCGCGCCGGCGCCTGCCGCCGCGCCCGCGCCGGCACCGGCCGCGCCGGCCGGCATGGGCTATGCCGAGATCAGCAGCACCGTCAAGGGCCCGATCGCCAAGGCGCGCCAGGAACTGGTGGGCCAGCTGGTGACGGTGGACCTGCAGCGCGCCTCGGGCCGCGGCGCGCCGGCCGGCAGCTACATGGTCCAGGCCGGCGACAACGTGTTCTTCCGCTGCCTGCGCAGCGAGCGCGGCTTCCAGGGCGGCGCGGTGAGCACCGAGGTGCGCGCCGTGCGCATTGCAGGTGCCACGCGCACGGTGGAGCTGGCCCGCTGCGAAGCCGGCAATGCCCCGCAGGCCGCCCCTGCGCCCGCACCACGGGCCGCCGCGCCGGCACCTGCACCGGCACCCGCCGCCGCGCCTGCCGCATCGGGCGGCGCCGGCAGCGTGGGCGCCGGCAAGCCCGGCATGGACGCGCGCGGCAATGTCGTCGATTCGTCCAAGGTCGAGGCCGGCAGCGGCCGCACCGTCAAGGGCATCAACGACTACGAAGGCGAGATCACGGGCAACCCCGGCCCGGGCAGCAAGTTCACGCGGCTGCAGATCGGCATGCCCGCACGCCAGGTGACGGACCTGATCGGCCCCCCGACCGACCAGGGCGCCTACATCACCGGCAAGGCCTTCATTCCCTTCTATTTCGGCGGCGATCGCCACCGCTTCGAGATGACTTACAAGGGCCAGGGCCGGCTGATCTTCGCGGGCGGCGGCATGGGCGACTTCACCAGCGGCAACCTGATCTGGATCATCCACAACCCCAACGAAAGCGGCTACCGCTGAGCACGTTGAGAAACAGTTCATGCCGCCATGGCATGGACTGTGAATTGCGCGATGCAAAATGCGAGGCATGAGCAACCTCGCATCCCTTCTGAAGGCCGAGATTTCCCGCGTCGCCCGCAAGGAAGTCCGCGCAGAGATCGAAACGCTGCGCAAGGCCAGCGCCCAGCAGCGCAGCCACATCGCAGCCTTGCGGCGGCAGATCCAGGACCTGGAGCGCGCCGTGCGCCGCGCCAGCCGCAGCCTGGAGGCCGGCGCCGCCAAGGAAGCACCCTCCGCAGACGAAGGCCCCGCGCGCCGCTTCAGCGCCGGCCGCCTGGCCAGCCATCGCGGCAAGCTGGGGCTGTCTGCCGCCGCCTACGGGCAGCTGGTGGGGGTCTCGGGCCAGACCATCTACAACTGGGAGCAGGGCCAGGCCCGGCCGCGGCCCGAGCAGCTCAAGAAGCTGGTGGCCGTGCGTGCGCTGACCAAGGCCTCGGCCGCGGCGCAGCTGCAGCGCGACGAAGCGGCCTGAACGGCCGCCGCGGCGCGCGCGCGCCTCAGGCCGCGCCGTCCAGATCCGCGCCGTCGGCCTTGAGGCGCTGCTGCAGCGCCTTCACGTCGACGTCGGCAAAACGGGCCTGCCCGCCCAGGTGCGCGGCAGCCGTGCCGGCCGCCTGCCCCATCACGAAGCAGCCGCCGCTGGCGCGCGCGGCCGACTGGCCTTCGTGCGTCATGCTCGCGCAGCGGCCCGCCACCAGCAGGTTGCCCACGCCCTGTGCCACCAGCATGCGCCAGGGCAGGTGGTTGTAGGCATTGGCTTCGTCGCGCGGGAAGGCCCACTGCACGCCGCCGTCGGCATGCAGTTCCATGGGCCAGGCGTTCAGGCCGATGCTGTCTTCAAAGCGCGCGGACGAAAGAATGTCCTCGCCCGTGAGCGCATACAGGCCCGTGATGCGGCGCGTCTCGCGCAGCCCCACCTGGGGCGCGATCTCGACGATGGACGCCTGCGCAAAACCCGGCACCTCGGCCTTGAGAAAGCGGAAGTACTCGGCGATCTGGCGCCGGCCCTCGACCTCGCCCGCGCTGAACTCGCGCGCATCCACGCCGTTCATGGCCTTGCCCTGCGCGTTGCGGATCTGCGTGACGTTGGCGCGCCATTCGCGCGGATCGATGTTGGGCCGCAGGATCGCGCCTTCGCGCGGGAAGCGGTAGGCGCCGGGCTTGTCGGCCTGCACGCGCGCCATCACGTCGTTGATGGCCTTGAACTCGCCCACGGCCGCCAGCGCCGGCTGCGCGTCGACCTGGCCGACGCGGAACATGGTGGTGGGGAACAGGCCGCTGCCCGCGCCGTCGCCCAGCTCGAAGGGCACGCCCGCAAAGGCCGCCAGGTCGGCATCGCCGCTGCCGTCGATGAACGCCCTGGCGCGGATGGCCTGGCGGCCCGATTTGGTTTCGACCACCAGCGCAGCGATGCGTCGGTCTGCGCCCTCGCCCTCGGTCAGCACCGCGGCGGCCCAGGCATGGAAGAGCAGGTCCACGCCCGCGCTGACCATGAACTGGTCGGCCGCGATCTTGTAGATCGAGGTGTCGTAGGAGCGCACGCGGATGCGCCCGCCCATGCCGTCCTGCGGCTTGTTCAGGCCGCCCAGCGCGTCGATGCGCGCCAGCAGCTCGTCGGCCACGCCGCGCACCAGCAGCTGCATCTGGCCGCCGCGCTTGCCGTACAGCCCCGCGAAGTTGGTCACTCCGCCGGCCGTGCCCATGCCGCCCAGGAAGCCGTAGCGCTCCACCAGCAGGGTGCGCGCGCCATGTCTGGCCGCGCTGGCGGCCGCCGCAATGCCGGCCGGGCCGCCGCCCACCACCACCACGTCGTACTCGCCAAAGACCGGCAGCTCGCGGGCTGGTTCATGCAGGGAAGAAGTCATCGCATTCACTCCGAAAAAACAAAAAAGGCTTCGCGCATCTGCCAGGTGCAGATGCCGCGAAGCCCCACGCCAGCAGGGCCGGCGCTTACTGGATCTTGATGCCGCGGGTCTGGATGATCTTGGTCATGATGGCCGCCTCCTCCTGCACGCGCAGGCGCATGCCTTCGGGCGAGGTGCCCACGGGCTGCCAGCCCTTGTCGAACAGCGACTGGCGCACTTCGGGCGTGCGCATGATGCGCGCCAGTTCTTCGCCGATGCGCGTCTTGGCCGCCTGCGACAGGTTGGCCGGGCCCAGCAGCGCAGTCCAGACCTCGAGGTTGAAGTCGCGCACGCCGATGTCGGCCAGCGGCGGGATCTGCGGCGCCAGCGTGCTGCGGCCGCTGGTCAGGCCCACGGCCTTGAGCTTGCCGGCCTGGGCCTGCGGCAGCGCGATGCCCGGGGGCACCAGCGCCATCTGCACCTGGCCGCCCAGCATGCCCGTCACGACCTGCGGGTTGCCCTGGTACGGCACATGCTCGGCCTGGAAGCCCGGCACGCGGCTCTTGAGCAGCTCCATGCCCAGATGGCCCACCGAGCCCACACCCACCGAGCCGTAGTTCCACTTGTTGCCCGAAGCCTTGGCCGCGTCGAGGAAGGCCTTGCCCTCAGGCATGTCGTTGGTGGCCACCAGCACCAGCGGCGCCGTGGCGATCAGCGACAGGTAGCTGAAGTCCTTGGCCGGGTCGTAGGGCAGCTTGGGGTAGAGCATCTTCGACGACGTGAGGTTGCCGTTGATGACGATGCCCAGCGTGTGGTCGTCGGTGGCCTTGGCCACGATGTCGGCCGCGATGTTGCCCGAGGCGCCCGCGCGGTTGTCCACCACCACGGGCTGGCCCAGCGCCTTGGCCAGCGGCTCGGCGATCACGCGCGCAGCGATGTCGGGCGTGGATCCGCCCGGAAAGCCGACCACCAGGCGCACCGGCTTGGTGGGCCAGGCCTGGGCCTGGGCGCCGCCGGTCGCGGCGGCGGTGCCCAGGGCGAGGGCGGAGAGCAGGAAGGCTTTGCGGCTCAGAAGCATGTCAGTGGCTACCAGATGTGACAAAGCCGCAGAGTCTATGCGGCATGGAGGAAATGTGAACCGGCAGTTTCATTCAAGGCTGATGTTGCCGCGCCGCACCAGGTCGCCATAGACGCGCGACTTGGCCTCGGCTTCGCGCCGGATCTGCTCGGGCGACCAGGCCAGCGGCTCGAAGGCGAAGGTGTCGAAGCGGGCGCGGATCTCGGGGTCGGCGATCACCTTGGCCACGTCGGCGTTGATCCTGGCCTGCACGGCCGGCGACACGCCCCTGGGCGCGACGATGGAGACGAAGGAGTTGACTTCCAGCCCCTGCGGCCCGCCGGCCTCGCCCATGGTCGGCACGTTGGGCATCTGCGGGATGCGCCTGGCGGCGGCCACCGCGATGTAGCGCAGCTTGCCGGCCTTGTAGATGCCCTGGCTCGACGGGATGCTGGCAAAGGCCCAGGGCACTTCGCCCGAACCCACGTTGGCATAGAGCTGCGACACCTCGCGGTAGGGCGCGTGCTGCATCTGCGTGCCGGTCAGCGCGTCGATCTGCTGACCGCCCAGGTGACCCGGGCTGCCCACGCCCCAGGAGCCGTAGACGACCTGGCCAGGCCTGCTCTTGGCATCGGCGATCAGTTCGCCCATGGTCTTGTATTTGGACTCGCTGCCCACGGCCACGAAGAAGGGCGTGCGAAACAGCGAGGCCACCGGGTCGAAATGCTGCAGCGTGTTGAAGTTGCGCGACTTGTACAGGTGCGGCAGCGCGGCGATGTGCTCACTGTCCAGTTGCAGCAGGGTGTAGCCGTCGGGGGCCGCGCGGCGTGCCTGGTCGATGGCGATGAAGCCGCCGCCGCCGGGCTTGTTGTCCACCACCACGCGCTGGTTCCACAGCCGGCCCAGCTTGTCCGACACCAGGCGCAGCACGGCGTCGGGGCCGCTGCCGGCGGCGAAGGGGGTGATCAGCGTGACGGGCTTGGTGGGGAAGTCGGCCGCGGCCGGTTGCGCGAAGGCGGCGCCGCCCAGCAGCGCAAGGCCCAGCGCCAGCGCGCTGCGGCGCGAATTCGTGTTCAGCATGTTTTGTCTCCAGGTTTCTTTGATGATCGCTCGTTGGTTTTTCTATTCGGCCAGACAGTTGGCTTCCGTCCAGCCGTAGAGCCACTCCATCGCATCGTAGAAGCGTTCCGGGGTGCGGTCCTTCCACAGCTCGTTGCGCACCAGCCGCTCCACGCCGTGGGCGTGGAAGATGCGCCCCATCTCGCGCGCCGAGAGCACCACCCGCGCCGTGCGGGCCACGCGCGAGCGCTGGTACAGCGCAAAAGCGGCGTCGAAGCGGTTGTGATGCACGCGCAGCGCCTGGCCCAGCGTCACGGCGTCTTCCATCGCCATGCAGGCGCCTTGCGCCAGGTACTGCAGGGTGGGATGCGCGGCATCGCCCAACAAGGCGGCACGGCCGAAGACCCACTGCGCGATGGGTTCGCGGTCGGCCGTGGCCCAGCGCTTCCAGTCCTTGGGCAGCTCGATGAGCTGGCGCGCGCGCGGGCAGATGCCTTCGAAGTAGCTCAGCACCTCTTCGCGGCTGCCCTCGCGCACGCTCCACTCTTCCTGCTCGCGGCTGTGGAAGGTGACGACCACGTTGTACTGCTCGCCGCCGCGCAGCGGGTAATGCACCAGGTGGCAGTTGGGGCCGACCCAGATGCTGGCCGCGTTCCAGCGCAGGTCGGGCGGGAAGTCCGCCCGCTCCACCACCGCGCGGTAGACCACATGGCCCGAGACGCGCGCCTCGTCGCCCACGTACTGGCGGCGCACGGCCGACTTCACGCCGTCGGCGCCGATCAGCGCCTGCCCGCGGAACTGCCGGCCGCCCGCGCACAGCACGGTGACGCCCGCGCCGTCCTGTTCGACGCGCTGCACCGTGGTGCCGGTGGCGATCTCGATGCGGCCGGTGGCCTGCGCGCCTTCGAGCAGCGAGCCATGCACGTCGGCCCGGTGGATCACCGCATAGGGATTGCAAAAGCGCTGGCGGAAGGCCTCGCCCGTGGGGATGCGGCCGACCAGGGATTCGTCCAGCGCGTCGTGCATCACCATCTCGTCGGTGTAGACGGCGCGCGAGCGTGCGATCTCGCCGATGCCCAAGGCGTCGAAGGCCGCGAAGGCATTGGGCCCGAGCTGGATGCCGGCGCCGATCTCGCCCAGCTGGGCCGCCTGCTCCAGCACCTGCACGTCGAAGCCGCGCCGCACCAGCGCCAGCGCCGCGGCCACGCCGCCGATGCCGCCGCCGGCCACCAGCACGGGCAGTTTTTCAAGTTCAGTCTGGCTCATCGCAATGTCTCTGTGTGGATGCTGCCCGCATTGTTCGCAAGGCCCCACTATCCGATCAAGCGCACAGAGCGGATACTCTTTATCTCGAAACGAGATAGTGGTTCAAGGAGATGCGCCTCGATCTGGAATGGCTGGCGGTGTTCGATGCGGTCTACCGCACCGGCAGCGTGTCGCGCGCGGCCGAGCGGTTGGGCATCGCCCAGGCCGCGGCCAGCACCATGCTCAACAAGCTGCGCGCGCATTTCGACGACCGCCTGTTCACGCGCACGGCCCAGGGCATGCTGCCCACGCCCCATGCGCAGCGCATCCACCCGCACCTGAGCGAGGTGCTGGCGCAGCTTGCGCAGGCCAGAGGCAGCCAGCGCGGCTTCGACCCGGCACGCGCCGAACGCAGCTTTCGCATCTGCATGACGGACATCAGCGAGGTGGTGCTGCTGCCGACCCTGCTGGGGCACCTGCGCCAGCAGGCGCCGGGCGTGCACATCGAGACCGAGATCATTTCCAACGCCAGCGCCCGGCGCCTCGAAGAAGGCGCGCTGGACCTGGCCGTGGGCTTCATGCCGCAGCTGGACGCGGGCTTCTACCAGCAGAAGCTGTTCATGCAGAACTTCGTGTGCCTGGCCGCCAGCGCGCACCCGCGCATCGGCCAGCGGCTCACGCGCAAGCGCTTCGAGCTGGAAGGCCACGCGGTGGTGGCCTCCTCGGGCACGGGCCATGCCATCGTCGACAAGAACCTGGCGCGGCTGGGCGTGCAGCGGCAGGTGGCGGTGCACCTGTCGAGCTTCCTGAGCGTGGCGCGCATCGTCGCGCGCACCGAGCTGATCGCCATGGTGCCTAGCGCGCTGGGCCACATCCTGGCCACCCAGGAAAAGGTCCGGCTGCTGGCGCCGCCCTTTGCCCTGCCCTCCTACGCCGTCAAGCAGCACTGGCACACGCGCTTTCACGAAGACGCGGGCAACGCCTGGCTGCGGCGCACCCTGGCCCAGCTCTTCCCGGGCCATGCCCCGCCCGCCGGCGGCACGCCGGTGGCCGTCGACCCCCAGGGTTAACCCTTTGCTGCCGTTCTGACCATCCGGAAGCGCCGGGGCGGCGCATTCCGGAAGTTCCACGCCCGCGGCGGCGGGCCTCCATAAAAGTCGTTCCAGATCAACGGCTTGGGCGCATCCGCAAGGCCCGGCGGGGCTGGCATTGCTCTTGCCCTCTCTGGCGACCGAACGCCGGAGACACCTTAAGGAGGCCCACCATGGAACACACCGACCCGAGCAGCCCCGCGCCCCGCGCCCAACCCTTCTACAAATCCCTGTACTTCCAGGTCATCACGGCCATCGTGATCGGCGTGATCCTGGGCCACTTCTGGCCCGAGACCGGCGCGGCCATGAAGCCACTGGGCGACGGCTTCATCAAGCTGATCAAGATGATCATCGCGCCCATCATCTTCTGCACCGTGGTGGTCGGCATCGCGGGCATGGAGGACATGAAGCGCGTGGGCAAGACCGGCGGCTACGCGCTGCTGTACTTCGAGATCGTCTCGACCATCGCGCTGATCGTGGGCCTGGTGATCATCAACGTCATCAAGCCCGGCGTGGGCATGAACGTGGACGTCAGCCAGCTGGACACCAAGTCCATCGCCGCCTACACCAAGCCCGGCCAGATGCAGGGCACCGTGGACTTCCTGCTGCACGTGATCCCCAGCACCGTGGTGGACGCCTTCGCCAAGGGCGAGATCCTGCAGGTGCTGCTGTTCTCGGTGATGTTCGGCTTCGCGCTGCACAAGTTCGGCGGCCGCGGCACGCTGGTGTTCGACTTCATCGAGAAGTTCTCGCACGTGCTGTTCGTGATCGTGGGCTACATCATGAAGGTCGCGCCCATCGGCGCCTTCGGCGCCATGGCCTTCACCATCGGCAAGTACGGCGTGAGCTCGCTGGTGCAGCTGGGCCAGCTGATGGCCACCTTCTACGTCACCTGCCTGCTGTTCATCTTCGTGATCCTGGGCGGCATCGCGCGCGCGCACGGCTTCTCGATCTGGAAGTTCATCAAGTACATCAAGGAGGAACTGCTGATCGTGCTGGGCACGTCGTCCTCCGAATCGGTGCTGCCGCGCATCATGGCCAAGCTGGAGAACCTGGGCGTGCGCAAGTCCACCGTGGGGCTGGTGGTGCCCACGGGCTATTCCTTCAACCTGGACGGCACCTCGATCTACCTGACCATGGCGGCGGTGTTCATCGCGCAGGCCACCAACACGCCCATGAGCCTGACCCAGCAGATCACGCTGCTGCTGGTGCTGCTGCTCACCAGCAAGGGGGCGGCCGGCATCACCGGCTCGGGCTTCATCGTGCTGGCGGCCACGCTGTCGGCCGTGGGCAACGTGCCGGTGGCGGGGCTGGCGCTGATCCTGGGCATCGACCGCTTCATGTCCGAGGCACGCGCGCTCACCAACCTGATCGGCAACGGCGTGGCCACCGTGGTGGTGGGCAAGTGGACGGGCGACCTGGACACCCAGCGCATGAAGCAGGTCCTCAACAACGAGACGCCGGCCGAGGCGCAGGAGCCCGAAGAGGTGCTGGACGCCG
Organism: Xenophilus arseniciresistens; assembly: GCF_028023875.1. Lineage (GTDB taxonomy): Bacteria > Pseudomonadota > Gammaproteobacteria > Burkholderiales > Burkholderiaceae_C > Xenophilus > Xenophilus arseniciresistens. The sequence continues at coordinate 100,068 of NZ_JAQIPB010000010.1, read as the reverse complement.
TGACGCAGCACTTCCCGGCCACCGATGCGGGCAAGCCGGCCTCGGCCTGATCCCGACGCGCCGCGGCCGCTCGCCGGGGCGCGCTGGCAACCAAAAGGGCCACCCGCGGGGTGGCCCTTTTGCCTTTCGCCGACCGCGGCCGCCGCGCATACTCGGCCCGTGTCCATTGCTTCCGGCGCCCCCACGGCGCCCCGCCCTCTTTCCGCCCCGCGCCAGGTGCCGCACTGGCGTCGCCCGCGCGTGCTGCGCGACGCGCTGGGCATGCTGGCCCTGGTCGCGCTCGCAGCCTGGGGCGCCCATGCGCTGATGCTGCGCCAGGGCCTGCAGCGCCTGGCCGGCGAGGCCAGCCACCGGCTGGAGGTGGAAGCCACGCGGCTGCAGGGCGAGCTGGCCCGCTTCGACTACCTGCCCGCGCTGCTGGAGACGGCGCCGCCCGTGCGCGCCCTGCTGACCCACCCGCAGGACGCCGGCCTGCGCGCCCAGGCCAGCGCCTACCTGCGCGCGCTCAACGCCATCGCGGGCGCCGAGATGCTCTACGTGCTGGCACCCGACGGCCTGGCGGTCGCGGCCAGCGACGACGGCCGGCCCGGCAGCCCGGCCGGGCGCGATCTTTCGTACCGCCCCTACCTGCAGCAGGCGCTGGCCCGTGGCCGCGGGCGCTTCTACGGCATTGGCGTGACCAGCGGCGTGCCCGGCTACTACCTGGCCTATGCGCTGCCGCGCGGCGGCCCCGCCCAGGGCGTGGCCACGGTCAAGATCGACCTGCAGCCGGCCGAGCGCGCCTGGCGCCAGATGCCGGGCCAGATGCTGGCGCTGGATGCGCATGGCGTGGTGGTGCTGGCCTCGCGCGAGGACTGGAAGTACCGCCCGCGCCAGCCGCTGGACGAGGCCGCGCACCGCGAGGCCACTGACGCACGCCGCTATGGCAGCGCCACGCTGCAGCCGCTGGCCTGGCGCGATGGCGAGCTGCTGCAGCTCGGCGGCCCGGGCACCCTGGCCGCACGGCGCGTGCGCGTCGAGGGCGAAGCCTTCGTCGCCACCGAGCGCAGCGTGGACGGCGGCCGCTGGCAGCTGGTGCTGCTCAATGAAGAGGCCCCCGTGCTGGCCACCGCGCGCTGGGCGGCGGCCAGCGCCGCACTGGGCGCCACGGCGGCGCTGCTGGCCGCGCTGGTCTGGCGCCAGCGCCGGCGCCTGGTGCGCCAGCAACTGGCCAGCCGCGCCGCGCTGCAGGCCGCGCACGATTCGCTGGAGCAGCGCGTGCAGGCGCGCACGGCCGAACTGCATGCGGCCCAGGCCGAGCTGGTGCATGCCGGCCAGCTCGCGGTGCTGGGCCAGATGTCGGCCGGGGTGGTGCACGAGTTCAACCAGCCGCTGGCCGCGCTGCACACGCTGTCGGACAACGCGGCGCTGCTGCTGGCGCGCGGGCGCACCGAAGAAGCCAGCGCCAACCTCTCGCGCATCGCCCAGCTGGTGGCGCGGCTGGGCAAGCTCACGGGCCAGCTCAAGGCCTTTGCCCACAAGCGCAGCGCGCCGCCCGCCCCCGTGAGCGTGGCCGCCGCGGTGCAGGAAGCGCTGGCCCTGCACATGCCGCGCCTGCGCGCGCTGGGCGTGGAGGTGCAGGTGGCGGCCACGCCCGCCACGCTGGAGGTGCTGGCCGAGGAAGTGCGGCTGGTGCAGGTGCTGGGCAACCTGATCGGCAATGCCGTCGATGCCCTGGCCGAGGCGCAGGCGCCCGAGCGCCAGCTTCGCATCGACGCCCAGGCGCCCGAGCCAGGCCAGCGGCTGGCGCGCATCCAGGTGGCCAACGGCGGCAGGGCCATCGCCCCGGAAGTGGCGGCGCGCCTGTTCGAGCCCTTCTTCACCACCAAGCCCGTGGGCCAGGGCCTGGGGTTGGGGCTGATGATCTCCTCGCACCTGGTGGCGGGCTTTGGCGGCAGCCTGCGCCTGGCCGCCGACAATGAGCGCCCCGAAGGCCTGTCCGTGGCCTTCGTCCTCGAGCTTCCCGCCGCGCCCTGAGACGGCGCCCTCCCTGCCCATGCCCACCCTCAGCGACGCCCCGCAGCACCCCATCCGCGTGATCCTGGTCGAGGACGACGAGGACGTGCGCCTGGGCGCCGCGCAGGCGCTGGAGCTGGCGGGTTTTGCCGTGCAGCCTTTTGGCTCGGTGGAAGCGGCGCGCGGCGCCATCGAGGCCGGCGCGCCCGTGGTGGTGGTGACCGATGTGCAGCTGCCGGGCCAGAGCGGCACCGGCTGGCTGGCCGAGCTGCACCGGCTCGATGCGCAACTGCCCGTGATCCTGGTCACGGGCCATGGCGACATCGCGATGGCCGTGCAGGCCATGCGCGACGGCGCCTATGACTTCATCGAAAAGCCCTTTGCCTCGGAGCGGCTGGTGGCCGTGGTGCGGCGCGCGGCCGAGCAGCGCCGCCTGGCGCTGGAAGTGCAGGCCCTGCGCCGCGAACTGGACGACTGGAGCGGCATCCAGGCCACGCTGATCGGCCGCTCGGCCGCCATGGAGCGCGTGCGCCAGATGGTGCGCACCCTGGCGGCCACGCCGGCCGACGTGGTGATCTACGGCGAAACGGGCACCGGCAAGGACCTGGTCGCGCGCTGCCTGCACGAGCGCAGCAGCCGGCGCGGCGGCCACTTCGTGCCCGTCAACTGCGGCGGCCTGCCCGAGAACCTGGTCGACAGCGAACTGTTCGGCCACGAGGCCGGCGCCTTCACCGGCGCCGTCAAGCGCCGCATCGGCAAGTTCGAGCATGCCGACGGCGGCACGCTGTTCCTCGACGAGATCGAAAGCATGCCGCTGGCCGTGCAGGTCAAGCTGCTGCGCGCGCTGCAGGAGCGCAGCATCGAACGCGTGGGCTCCAACCAGGCCGTGGCCGTGGACTGCCGCGTGGTCGCCGCCAGCAAGGTGGACCTGCGCGAGGCCAGCGACGCCGGGCGCTTCCGCGCCGACCTGTACTACCGGCTGGGCGTGGCCTTCATCGAGCTGCCGCCGCTGCGCGAGCGGCGCGAGGACATTCCGCTGCTGTTCGAGCATTTCACCTTGCAGGCCGCCAAGCGCTATGGCCAGAACGCGCCCGTGCCCGACACGCAGGCCTTGTCGGCCCTGCTGGGCCATGCCTGGCCCGGCAACGTGCGCGAGCTGCGCAACGTGGCCGACCGCTTCGTGCTGGGCCTGCTGGGCGACAACGTCGCGGCCTCGCTGGGCGGCGGCGCGGCCGGCGTGTCGCTGCCCGAGCACATGGAGCAGATCGAGCGCACCCTGCTGACCGAATCGCTGCGCCGCCAGCATGGCGACGTGGGCCAGGCCGCCCGCGACCTGGGCATCCCCAAGGCCACGCTGTACGACAAGCTCAAGCGCATGGGGATCGATGCGGCGGGGTTCAGGCGCGAGGAAGGCTGAGCGCTGAGGCCTCAGAACCAGCATTCGAACCGGCACTCGAACCGGAAATTGAATCGCTGCCATTTTTCATAACCTGTTTTCAGGAAATGAAAAATCCATCAGTTTTCCGGAAACCAAACCGGAATCATGTCCGCCCCGCCCCGTCCCATCGCGGTTGTTGAGCAGCCTCACCAGTTCGAGCCGCTGACGCCGGCCCTGCAACTGGATCCGCTGCGCGAAAGCACCCGCCGCATCTTCGAAAAGTCGGCCGCCCTGCGCGGCGCGGCCAGCGAGCCCGTGCGCGCTGCGCTGCGCGAAATCGTGCGCTCGATGAATTCCCACTATTCGAACGGCATCGAGGGGCAGAGCACCCATCCGGCCCACATCGAACGCGCGCTGCGCCAGGATTTTTCAGCCCGCCCGGATGTGGCTGCGCGTCAGCGGCTGGCGCTGGCACACATCGAAGCCGAACGCGAACTCGAAGCCGGGGTCAGCACCGAAGCGGCGGCCTTGAGCAGCGACTTTGTGCAGCAGGCCCACCGCAGCCTCTATGCGCGGCTGCCCGACGAGGATCGGCGAACCGAGGATGGCCGCACCTTGGTGCCCGGCGCGCTCAGGCAGCACGATGTCGCCATCGGCCGCCACCAGCCGCCCGTGTGGGCTGCGGTGCCGCGCTTTCTGGCGCGCATGGACGAGGTGTACGGACGCCTCAAGGGCGTCGACGCCGTGCTCTACACCATCGCCAGCGCCCATCACCGAATGATGTGGGTCCACCCCTTTGAGGATGGCAATGGCCGGGCGGTGCGTCTGCAGACCCATTGCGCGCTGTTTCCGCTCAGCGGCGGCCTGTGGTCGGTGAACCGGGGGCTGGCGCGCGACCGTGAGCGCTACTACCTGGCGCTGGACGCTGCGGACGCCATGCGGCAAGGCGATCTGGACGGGCGCGGCAATCTCAGCGAAAGCACCTTGCGCGACTGGTGCCACTACTTTCTGGCGATGTGCGAAGACCAGGTCGACTTCATGACCCGCATGCTGGACCTGGATCGCCTGAAGGACCGGCTGCACGCCTTCGTGCTGCTGCAAGGCGCCACCAGCGGCGGCAGCGAGTACCGCCCCGAGGCCGTGTTGCCGCTGCAGATGGTGGCGGCTGCAGGCAGCCTGTCGCGCGGCGAATTCACCCGCATGACCGGGCTGGAGGAACGCACGGCGCGAAAGGTGATTTCGCGCCTGCTCAAGGACGGCCTGCTGCGCAGCGAAGGCCACCGCGGCGTGCTGCGCAGCGGCTTTCCGCTGCATACGCTTGGCATCCTGTTCCCCAACCTTTATCCGGAGGCCGGCGCGGCCGTCATGGACTGACGCGGCCTCAGGCCAGCACCGTCCCGCTCGCCTCGCCCAGGCCGATGCGCACCGCGCCTTCGCGTTCGCACCAGCCGCGCAGGATCAGCGTGTCGCCGTCCTGCAGGAAGGTGCGCTGCTCGCCGTTGGGCAAGGTGATGGCCTGCTTGCCGCCCAGCGTGAGTTCCATCAGCGAGCCGGCGGCGTCCAGCGTGGGGCCCGAGAGCGTGCCCGAGCCCAGCAGGTCGCCAGGCTGCAGGTTGCAGCCGTTGACCGTGTGGTGCGCCACCAGTTGCGCGGCGGTCCAGTAGGCGGCGTCCTTGACGCGGCCATGGGTCAGGCGCGCGGGCTCGGCACCTTCGGCGCGCATCTTCGCGGTCTGCACATAGACCTCCAGCGTGATGTCCAGCTGGCCCTGCGCGCGGTTGACTGCGCCGTCCAGGTAGGGCAGCGGCTGCGGGTCGCCCTCGGGCCGCGTGAAGGGAGCGCGGAAGGGGGCGAGCGCCTCCATGGTCACGATCCAGGGCGAGACGGTGGAGGCGAAGTTCTTGGCCAGGAAGGGCCCCAGCGGCTGGTATTCCCAGGCCTGCAGGTCGCGCGCCGACCAGTCGTTGAACAGGCCCACGCCGAACAGGTGCGCCTCGGCCTGGTCGATGCCAATGGATTCGCCCAGCGCATTGCCCTGGCCCACGTAGAAGCCCAGTTCCAGCTCGTAGTCCAGGCGCTTGCAGGGACCGAAGCTGGGTTCGGTGGCATCGGGCGCCTTGGTCTGGCCCTGCGGGCGCTTGAAGGACTGGCCGCTGACCACGATGGAGCTGGCGCGCCCGTGGTAGCCGATGGGCACCCACTTGTAGTTGGGCATCAGCGGCTGGTCGGGGCGGAACAGCTTGCCGATGGTGGTGGCGTGGTGGATGCCGGTGTAGAAGTCGGTGTAGTCGCCCACCTTGCAGGGCACGGTGTATTCGGCCTGGGCCTGCGGCAGCAGGGCCTGGGCCCATGCGGCCTGCTGCGGGCTGCCCGCGGCCAGGCCGTCCGAGATCTTCAGGCGCAGCGCCTGGCGCTCGGCGGGTGCGGCGGCCATCAGCGCGTTCATGTCGTCGGTGGCGATCAGGCCCGCTGCGCGCAGGTCCAGGATCTGGTCGCCGATGGCCACGCCGATGCGGAAGGCTTCGCTGCTGCCAGCCGCACGGAAGCGGCCGAAGGGCAGGTTCTGGATCGGGAAGTCGCTGCCGGCGGCATTGGCGGATTCGACCCAGCTCTTGCGCTGGGTGTCATGGGTGGCGTCGAGGGTGAAGGTCATGGGGTCTCCGGGGGGTCAGGCGGCAGCGGAAAACTTGTCTTTGAGGCCGGCCCAGCAGTCGGCGTAGCCGTGGTCCAGCGGCGCGGTGTTCATCGCGTAGGCGGTGGGAATGAAGCGATAGCGGCTCTCGAACATGAAGGCCAGCGTGTTGTCCAGCTTCTGCGGCGCAAGCGGGGCCGAGGAGGCCTTCTCGAAAGCCTCTTCGTCGGGGCCGTGCGGCACCATGGCATTGTGCAGGCTGGCCCCGCCGGGCTTGAAGCCGCCGGGCTTGGCGTCGTACTCGCCATAGACCAGGCCCATGAATTCGCTCATGAGGTTGCGGTGGTACCAGGGCGGACGGAAGGTGTCTTCCATCACCAGCCAGCGCGGCGGGAAGATGACGAAGTCGCAGTTGGCCGTGCCGGGCGTGTCGCTGGGCGAGGTGAGCACGGTGAAGATGGACGGATCGGGATGGTCGAAGCTGATCGAGCCGATGGTCATGAAGTTGACGGTGTCGTACTTCACGGGCGCCAGGTTGCCGTGCCAGGCCACCACGTTGAAGGGCGTGCCCTTGGCCGGCGCGCGCCAGAAGCGGCCGCCGAATTTCTTGATCAGCTCGTAGGCGCCCTCCTCCTGTTCGTAGGCCGCCACGGGCGCGAGGAAGTCGCGCGCATTGGCCAGGCCGTTGGAGCCGATGGGGCCCAACTCGGGCAGGCGGAACTGGGCGCCGTAGTTTTCGCAGACATAGCCGCGGGCCGGGCCATCGACCAGGTCGACCTTGAAGGCCAGGCCGCGCGGCAGCACGGCGATCTCGCCGGGCTTCACGTCGAGCAGGCCCAGCTCGGTGGTGATGCGCAGGCGGCCCTGCTGCGGCACCAGCAGCAGCTCGGCATCGGCATTGACGAAGGCGCGGCGCCCCATGGAGCGCGTGGCCAGGTACACCAGCGAGCCCACGCCGCTTTGGGCGTCGGCATCGCCATTGGCGGCCAGGGTGCGCATGCCGTCGACGAAGTCGGCCTCCACGCCGGGCTCGAAGGCGATGGGGTTCCAGCGCAGCGGCTCGGGCGGCAATGCCATGTCGCGGTCGCCGCCCGTGGTCCACAGCGGCTGGGCATAGGGCTGGTAGCGCCCGGCCACCACCGAAGGCTGGCGGCGGTACATCCAGCTGCGGCGCTGCTCATGCCGCGGTGCCGTGAAGGCCGTGCCCGAGATCAGCTCGGGGTACAGATCAAAAGGCGCGCGCTGCGGGCTGTTGCGGCCCTGCGGCAGGGCGCCGGCCACGGCTTCGGTGGCGTACTCGTTGCCAAAGCCGCTCTGGTAGCGCAAAGCGGAGGAGGAAGCGCTTGCGGTGTCGCTGCTCATGGAATGTCCTTTGCCTTTCTCAATCATGAAGCCGGCCCGCGCAAGGCGCAGGGTGGCCGGGCTGTCTCTGCTGTGCGCGGGGTCTTTTCGGCGCCGCGCTCCATGTTCCTTGAATTCGTTTTTGGCGAACTCATTTGTCTTATCCAAATTCAACCGCAGTGTAGCCAGCAAGAGCCATCGTGTCTAATGCATTCGCCATGAACGAAAAAAGCAAAGCCTTTCCAGAGGCCGCGGCTCCCGAAGCAGACCGCCTGCAGCGCGGCATCCAGAGCATCGAAGTCGGCGGCCAGTTGCTGCAGGCCCTGGTGCACCATGGCCGGCCGATGGCGCTGAAGGATCTGGCGCGCGATGCCGAGATGAGCGCGGCCAAGGCGCATCCGTACATGGTGAGCTTCGGCCGCATCGGCCTGGTGGCGCAGGATGAGGCCAGCGGCCATTACCGGCTGGGGCCGCTGGCGGTGCAGCTGGGCCTGATCGGCCTGCAGCAGTCCGACCCGGTGCAGGCCGCCACGCCGCTGCTGGCGCCGCTGGCGCAGGCGCTGGGCCACACGGTGGCGCTGGCCGTGTGGGGCGAGCGTGGCGCCACCATCGTGCGCATTGCCGAGGCCGACACGCCGCTGCGCGTGACCTTGCGCCATGGCACCGTGTTCTCGCTCGCGCACACGGCCTCGGGCCGGCTGTTCGGCGCACACCTGGCGCCGCCGGTGGTGCAGGCCCGGCTCGAAGCCGACCGCCGCCGCGCCGAGCATGAGGCGCAATCCGCCAGCGTCCCTGCAGCCGGCATGCCCACCGCGCAGCCCGTGCCCAGCTGGAAAGCCTTCGAAGCCGAAATGGCCGAGGTGCGCGCGCGCGGCCTGAGTCGTTCAGAAGGCGAGATCGTGCCCGGCATCAGCGCCATGGCCGCCCCGGTGTTCGAGCCCGCTGGCGCGATGGTGCTGGCACTGGTGGCCATCGGCCCGGCCGCCACCTTCGACAGCCGCTGGAGCGGCGCGGTCGCGCGTGCGCTGCAGGACTGCGCGCGCGAGGTGGCGCAGCGCCTGGGCAGCGTGGGCCAGGCGGGCTGAGCGCGGCCCAGGCGCCGCGCCTGAGGCCGGGTCAGACGTCGATGTTCGACGCGCGCAGCGCGTTGGTTTCGATGAAGTCGCGGCGCGGCTCCACCTCGTCGCCCATGAGCATGGTGAACACGCGGTCGGCCTCGATGGCGTCGTCGATCTGAACGCGCAGCAGGCGGCGCACTTCCGGGTCCATCGTGGTTTCCCACAGCTGCTCGGGGTTCATCTCGCCCAGGCCCTTGTAGCGCTGGCGGCTGGTGGTGCGCTCGGCTTCGCTGATCAGCCAGCGCATGGCCTGGCGGAAGTCGCTCGCCTTTTCCTCGCGCGCCTTGTCGCCTTCGCCGCGGCGCACGGTGGCGCCCGCAGCCAGCAGGCCGTTGAAGGTCTGCGCGGCCAGGGCCAGGGCCTCGTAATCGGCGCCATGCACGAAGTCCTGGGTGATCACGCTGGACTTGATGTTGCCGTGGTGGCGGCGGCTGATGCGCAGCACCGGCTTGTCGGTGCGGGTGTCGAACTCGCTGGCCACTTCGGCCGGCACGCCGTTGCTGGCGAGTTCACGCAGGCGCGCCTGCAGCGCCACCGCGCTTTGCTCGGCGGCCGCCACGGTGTCCAGGTCCAGCGAGACGCCGTCGGCAATGGCGCGCAGGGCCTCGGCGTCCATGAAGACCGACAGGCGGTCGATCACCGCTTCGGCCACCTGGTGCTTGCGCGCCAGGTCTTCCAGCGCTTCGCCCTGGATGGCGCGCGAGGCTTCGCCGCCCGTGGTGACGACGGCATCGCGCAGCGCCACGCGCAGCAGGAAGCCGTCCAGGGCCGGGCCGTCCTTGAGGTACAGCTCTTCCTTGCCGTTCTTGACCTTGTACAGCGGCGGCTGCGCGATGTAGATGTGGCCGCGCTCCACCAGCTCGGGCATCTGGCGGTAGAAGAAGGTCAGCAGCAGCGTGCGGATGTGCGCGCCATCCACGTCGGCGTCGGTCATGATGATGATGCGGTGGTAGCGCAGCTTGGCAACGTTGAAGTCGTCGGCCCCGTTGCCACCCGTGGCACCCGCATTGCCGATGCCGGTGCCCAGTGCGGTGATCAGCGTGACGATTTCGTTGCTCGACAGCAGCTTCTCGTAGCGCGCCTTTTCCACGTTCAGGATCTTGCCGCGCAGCGGCAGGATGGCCTGGAACTTCCGGTCGCGGCCCTGCTTGGCGGAGCCGCCGGCGGAGTCACCCTCCACCAGGTAGATCTCGCACAGCGCCGGGTCCTTCTCCTGGCAGTCGGCCAGCTTGCCAGGCAGGCCCATGCCGTCGAGCACGCCCTTGCGGCGCGTCATCTCGCGGGCCTTGCGCGCGGCTTCGCGGGCCCTGGCGGCTTCCACGATCTTGCCGCAGATGATCTTGGCGTCGGCCGGGCGCTCCTGCAGGAAGTCGGTCAGCAGGCGGCCGACGATGTCTTCCACCGGCGCGCGCACTTCGCTGGACACCAGCTTGTCCTTGGTCTGGCTCGAGAACTTGGGCTCGGGCACCTTCACGCTGAGCACGCAGCACAGGCCTTCGCGCATGTCGTCGCCGCTGATCTCGACCTTGGCCTTCTTGGCCAGCTCGTTCTCTTCGATGTACTTGTTGATGACGCGGGTCATGGCCGCGCGCAGGCCCGTGAGGTGGGTGCCGCCGTCGCGCTGCGGGATGTTGTTGGTGAAGCACAGCACGCTCTCGTTGTAGCTGCTGTTCCACTGCATCGCCACTTCCACGCCGATCTGCGTGCCGGGAATGCCGCCATAGCTTTCAGCGGGGCGCTCGCCTTCGGCATAGAAGGTGGTGGGGTGCAGCACCGTCTTGCCCTTGTTGATGAACTCCACGAAGCCGCGCACGCCGCCGGCGCCCGAGAAATCGTCTTCCTTGCCGCTGCGCTCGTCCTTCAGGCGGATGCGCACGCCGTTGTTCAGGAAGGACAGCTCGCGCAGGCGCTTGGACAGGATCTCGTAGTGGAAGTCGTTGTTCTCCTTGAAGATCTCCGTGTCGGGCAGGAAGTGCACCTCGGTGCCGCGCTTTTCCGTGTCGCCGATGATCTTCATGGGCGAGACCTCGACGCCGTCGGCGGTCTCGAGGATGCGGTTCTGCACCACGCCCTTGCTGAATTCCAGCGTGTGGACCTTGCCTTCGCGGCGCACCGTCAGGCGCAGCATCTTCGAGAGCGCGTTCACGCAGGAGACGCCCACGCCGTGCAGGCCGCCCGAGACCTTGTAGCTGTTCTGGTTGAACTTGCCGCCCGCGTGCAGCTCGGTCAACGCGATCTCGGCCGCCGAGCGCTTGGGCTCGTGCTTGTCGTCCATCTTCACGCCCGTGGGAATGCCGCGGCCGTTGTCGGTCACGCTGATGGAGTTGTCGGAGTGGATGGTGACGACGATGTCGTCGCAGTGGCCAGCCAGGGCCTCGTCGATGGAGTTGTCCACCACTTCGAACACCAGGTGGTGCAGGCCCGTGCCGTCGGAGGTGTCGCCGATGTACATGCCCGGACGCTTGCGCACCGCTTCCAGCCCTTCCAGGATCTGGATCGAGCCTTCGCCGTAGCCCGTGTCGGCCGTGACCTCCACCGGGATCGCCTTGTCGATCTCGGCTTCGTACACGGGTTCGGTCTTGGGCGTGTCGGGCTGCTTGTTGTCGCTCATCTGCAATCGTCCTCGGGGCCTGGGCCCCCTGAATTTCGCTCTGTCTTGAAAGACAAAACCCGCGGCGGGCCGCGGGGTGTCTGCGCACGGCGCTGGCGGGCGCCTCAGATGCGCATCGGCATCACCACGTACTTGAAGTGCGCGTCTTCGGGAATGCTCAGCAGCGCCGAGCTGTTGGCGTCCTGCAGATCCACGGTGATCATGTCCTGGCTCATGTTGGCCAGCGCGTCGATCAGGTAGGTCACGTTGAAGCCGATCTCGATGGCGTCGCCGCCGTAATCGATGTCCAGCTCGTCCACGGCTTCTTCCTGCTCGGCGTTGTTCGACGCGATGCGCAGCGTGCCGGGCTCGATGTTCAGGCGCACGCCCTTGAACTTCTCGCTCGTCAGGATGGCCGTGCGCTGCAGGCTGGCCAGCAGCGCGGCGCGGCCCAGCGTGACGCTGTTCTTGTGGCCCTTGGGGATCACGCGGTTGTAGTCGGGGAACTTGCCCTCGACCAGCTTGGTGACGAACTCCATGCCGCCGAAGCTGAACTTGGCCTGGTTGTTCGCGAACTGCATCTCGATCAGCGGCTGCTCCTCGCCACCGACGTCCGACAGCAGGCGCTGCAGCTCGATCACGGTCTTGCGCGGCAGGATGACTTCCTGCTTGGGCACTTCCACATCGAGCGTGGCCGAGGCGAAGGCCAGGCGGTGGCCGTCGGTGGCCACCAGGCTCAGCTGCTTGCCTTCGGCCACGAACAGGATGCCGTTGAGGTAGTAGCGGATGTCGTGCACGGCCATCGCGAAGGACACCTGCGACAGCAGCGTCTTGAGCGTCTTCTGCGGCACGCTGAAGGCTGGGCCGAAGCTGGCCGATTCCTGCACCAGCGGGAAGTCTTCGGCCGGCAGGCTCTGCAGCGTGAAGCGGCTCTTGCCGCCCTTGAGCACCAGCTTGTTGGCGTTGCTCTCCAGGCTCACGACCTGGTCGGCCGGCATGGTGCGCAGGATGTCGATCAGCTTGCGCGCGCCCACGGTGGTGGTGAAGGCGCCCTCGTCGCCGCCCAGCGTGGCGCTGGTGCGGATCTGGATTTCCAGGTCGCTGGTGGTCAGGTGCAGCTGCTCGCCGGCCTTGCGCACGAGCACGTTGGCCAGGATGGGCAGCGTGTGCCGCCGCTCGACGATGCCCGCCACCGACTGCAGTGCAGCCAGGACTTCGCTTTGGGGTGCTTTCCAAACAATCATGATTGTCCTTTTTGACGACTCTTCTCTGTCGGCGCCGCATTGTCGCCAAGCGGCAAGACGGATTCCCTGTGCCCCTAACCCTTGAGCGTCTGCTCCAGCACGTGAAGCTGCTGGTTCAGTTCCGTGAGCTGCTGGCGCTCCCCTGAAATCTTGCGCACGGCATGCAGCACCGTGGTGTGGTCGCGGCCGCCGAACAGCTCGCCGATCTCGGGCAGGCTCTTTTGCGTGAGCTCCTTGGCCAGGTACATCGCGATCTGGCGCGGCCGCGCGATGCTGGCCGGCCGCTTCTTGCTGTACATGTCGGCGACCTTGATCTTGTAGTAGTCGGCCACCGTCTTCTGGATGTTTTCCACACTGATCTGCCGGTTCTGGATCGACAGCAGATCGCGCAGGGCCTCGCGCGCCAGCTGGATCGAGATCTCCTTCTGGTTGAAGCGCGAATAGGCCAGGATCTTGCGCAGCGCGCCCTCGAGCTCGCGCACGTTGGAGCGCACGTTCTTGGCCACGAAGAAGGCCACTTCCTCGGGCATCTCGGCGCCTTCGACCAGCGCCTTGTTGATCAGGATCGCCACGCGCATTTCCAGCTCGGGCGGCTCGATCGCGACCGTCAGGCCGGAGTCGAAGCGCGACACCAGCCGCTCGTGGATGTCCGTCAGGCCCTTCGGGTAGGTGTCCGAGGTCATGACGATGTGGCTCTTCTTGGCCAGCAGCGCCTCGAAGGCGTTGAAGAATTCTTCCTGCGTGCGGTCCTTGTTGGCGAAGAACTGCACGTCATCGATGAGCAGCAGATCCAGCGAGTGGTAGCGCTCCTTGAACTCGTCGAAGGTCTTGCGCTGGTAGGCCTTGACCACATCCGACACGAATTGCTCGGCGTGGATGTAGAGAACCTTGGCGTCCGCGCGGTCGGCCAGCAGCTTGTTGCCCACGGCATGCATCAGGTGGGTCTTGCCCAGGCCCACGCCGCCGTAGATGAAAAGAGGGTTGTACAGATGGCCCGGCGTGCCGGCCACGTGCATGGCCGCGGCGCGCGCCATGCGGTTGGCCGAGCCTTCGACCAGCGTGTCGAAGGTCAGCTGGGCATTGAGTCGGTTCTTGAGGCCACCGGCCGGCTCCTCCGGTGCGCTGGCGGCACCGGGAACCTCGCGCAGCACATCTGGCTCTGACACGGCCGGCATGACAGGCGCCATGCGCACGGGCGTTTCCCGCGGAGTGATCGCCAACTCAATGATGACCGGCTGGCCCGACAGGTTGCCCGCCATGTCGGCGATTCGTGCGGCGTACTGGGCCCGGATCCAGTCCAGCTTGAAGCGGTTGGCCACGAAGATCGTGATGCGCGACAGGTCATCGGCCACCTGCGCGGACAGCGGCTTGATCCAGGTGTTGAACTGCTGTTCGGAAAGCTCCTGCGCCAGCTGATCGACACAGGCCTGCCAGAGGCTGGCGGCAATGTCTTCAGTGGACATGCGGGCGTGCGGCCGACGGTTGAGCCGAGGGTCCGAGGTAAGAGGTATTGTGGATAGGCGGCTTCGGCATTCGGCGGCGATTCTAACTTGTCACCCAGTTATCCACATCCTGTATGAAGGCGTGCGCGCGGCCCGTCCGGGCCCGGGCTGCGGGGCTTTGCATTGTGGTGCAGCCGAATGTTTGTGATAATCGCGGGTTTCCCTGCAACCTCATACCTGTTCATGTGGGGTCGCGTCCGGTCTTTAGGGGCTGGCATGCGACAGTCCGGCATGCGCAGGTGCTGGCCGGTTCGGGGCAGCCCGAAGCCCGGCGCCACATCCGCATGGACGTCGCAGGGATCTAGCGCCGACAGCCCGTCGGTCTGGTGTGACTTCGGGGTTGCGCATGTGTTCATCACGTGCCGCCGCCCTGTGCATGCCCAGGCCTGGATGGATCCCGCCGGCACCCACAGGAATATTCAGATCATGAAGCGCACCTATCAACCGTCCAAGACCCGCCGTGCCCGCACCCATGGCTTCCTCGTCCGCATGAAGACCCGCGGCGGCCGCGCGGTCATCAATGCGCGCCGCGCCAAGGGCCGCAAGCGTCTGGCCGTCTGAACGAGCTGTTGCCGCCGCAGGCGTCAACGGGTCCGGCCATGCGCCGGTTGAAGACCCGAGCGCAGTTCCAGGCGGCTTTGTCCGGCTCCACAGTGGCACGGACGGCGCACTTCGCGCTGCATCGTTGCAACTTGCTCTCTCCTGCCCCGGCAGGAGAGAGCGCTGTCACGTCTTCGCCGCCACTGTGGCCGGCCGACGGCGTGTGGCTGGGCGCCATGGTGCCCAAGCGCTGGGCACGCCGGGCCGTCACCCGCAATGCGATCCGTCGCCAGATCTACGCGCTGGCCGACGCGCAGGCGCATGCCTTGCCGCAGGCCGCGCACGTGGTCCGGCTGCGGGCGGCGTTTGATCGCAGCCAGTTTCCCAGTGCCACGTCCACGGCGCTGAAGCAGGCCGTGCGCACCGAGCTGCAGCAGCTGTTCGCGCGGGCCGCACGCAATTCCGGCAAGGGCGCATCCGCCTCGCCGGCAGGCCCTCGGGGCGCGTGATGCAGCGTCTTCTGATTGCCATCGTTCGCGGCTACCGTCTGCTGCTCAGTCCCTGGCTGGGCAGCGCCTGCCGCTTCTCGCCCACCTGTTCCCTCTACGCCATCGAGGCGCTGGAGCGCCACGGCGCCTGGCGCGGCGCCGGCCTGAGCGCCCGCCGCCTGTTGCGTTGCGGACCCTGGTGCGCGGGCGGCCATGATCCCGTGCCCGCGGAAGGCGCCCGCGCCGCCGGCCTGTTCTCCTCACTCGTTAGCAAGACTTCCAAGTCCTCGTCATGAACGACATTCGCCGCACCATCCTCTGGGTGATCTTTGGCTTCTCCCTGGTCATGCTGTGGGACCAATGGCAGGTGCACAACGGCCGCCAGCCCACCTTCCTGCCCTCGGCCCGCCCGCCCGCCGCTGCGCCGGCTGATCCGGCTGCCGCCAGCAACGCCGCTGCGGGCGTGCCCACGGCAGCCGCTGGCGGCGGCGCTGCGCCCGCCGGCACACCGCCCACGGCGGCTCCGGCCGCCGTCTCGGCAGAGAAGGTTCAGGTCCAGACCGACGTCTACAACGCCGTGCTCGATGGCCAGGGCGGCACCCTGACGCGCCTGGAGCTGAGCCAGTTCATGGAGGAAAAGGAACGCACGGGCCTGATGCCCTGGTTCCGCCGCATCACGGGCCAGACCGAAGTGCCGGTGCGCGACCATCCGGTGCTGCTGATGGACGACAGCAGCCCTGCCACGCGCTACCTGGCGCAGACCGGCCTGCTCAACCCCGTGGCCGGCGGCGGCGCCTTCCCCACGCACCTGAGCCTGATGGCCGTGAAACCCGGCCCCTACAAGATGGCCGACGGCCAGAACCAGCTGGATGTGGTCTTCGAGTCGCAGCCCGTGGGCGGCCTCAAGTACATCAAGACCTACCAGTTCCGCCGCGGCGACTACGTGATCCGCGTCAAGCATGACGTGGTGAACCTGAGCCAGCAGCCGCTGGAGCCCCAGCTGTACATGCAGCTGGCGCGCCATGGCGCGGAACAGGGCGGCTCCATGTTCGGCACCAGCACCTTCTCGGGCCCGGCCGTCTACACCAACGAGAAGAAGTTCCACAAGGTGTCCTTCGCCGACATCTCCAAGAACAAGGTGGAGCTGCCGCCTGCCGCACAGGACGGCTGGATCGCAATGGTGCAGCACTACTTCGCCTCTGCATGGCTGCTGAACCAGCCGGGCAGCGACAACTTCAAGCGCGAATTCCGGGTGTCGGACCTGGGCGCCAACCAGTACGCGATCTCCATGGTTGCCAGCCTGCCCGCCCTGGCGCCCGGCGCCACGCAGACGGTGGAAAGCAGCCTGTTCGCCGGCCCGGCCGACGAGAAGAAGCTGGAAGTGCTCTCGCCCGGCCTGGAGCTGATCAAGGACTACGGCATCTTCGCCATCATCTCCAAGCCGCTGTACTGGCTGCTGGACAAGCTGCACAGCCTCCTGGGCAACTGGGGCTGGTCCATCGTGGCGCTGGTGGTGCTGCTGAAGGCGGCCTTCTACTGGCTCAATGCCAAGGCCTACTCCAGCATGGCCAAGATGAAGGCGATCAACCCGCGCATCATGGAAATGCGCGAGCGCCTGAAGGACAAGCCGCAGGAGATGCAGCAGGAGATGATGCGCATCTACCGCGACGAGAAGGTCAACCCGCTGGGCGGCTGCTTCCCGATCGTGATCCAGATCCCGGTGTTCATCGCGCTGTACTGGGTGCTGCTGTCCTCGGTCGAGATGCGCCATGCGCCCTGGATCCTGTGGATCCGCGATCTGTCGGCACCCGACCCCTGGTTCATCCTGCCGCTGGTGATGACCGGGACCACGCTGCTTCAGACCTGGCTCAACCCCACCCCGCCGGACCCGCTGCAGGCGCGCCTGATGTGGATCATGCCGCTGGCCTTCAGCGTGATGTTCTTCGTCTTCCCGGCCGGCCTGGTGCTGTACTGGATCACGAACAACATCCTGTCCATCGCGCAGCAGTGGTTCATCAACAAGCGTCTGGGCGTGCTGGGCAAATAAGGCGGCTGGAAGAGGCGACACCCGCATGCATGTCGCCCACCAACCCCGAAGGCCGCGCAAGCGGCCTTTTCCTTGCCCGCAAGACCCTCCTCATGAACACCGCACAATGACCGCCATGCTGGGCCAGCTTCACGATCCCATCGCTGCCATCGCCACGGCGCCGGGCCGTGGCGCGGTGGGCATCGTGCGCGTGTCCGGCACCGGCTTGGCGCCTCTGGTGCAGGCGCTGTGCGGGCGCCCGCTGCGTGCGCGAGAGGCCACTTACCTGCCCTTCGCCGACGGGCAAGGCGGCGCGCTGGACCACGGCCTGGCGCTGTTCTTCCCCGCACCGCACTCCTTCACGGGCGAGGACGTGCTCGAACTCCAGGCCCACGGCGGCCCGGTGGTGCTGGAGCTGCTGCTGGCGCGCTGCCTGGCCGCCGCGGCCGAGCCCGAGGCCACCACCGGCCGCGCGCGCCTGCCCGGGCTGCGCGTGGCGCGGCCCGGCGAATTCAGCGAACGCGCCTTTCGCAACGGCAAGATCGACCTGGCCCAGGCCGAAGCCATCGCCGACCTCATCGACGCCAGCACCGAAGCGGCCGCCCGCAGCGCCAGCCGTTCGCTGGGTGGCGCCTTCTCGCGTGAGATCGGCACGCTGCGCGAGGCACTGATCCACCTGCGCATGCTGGTGGAAGCCACGCTGGACTTCCCCGAGGAAGACATCGACTTCCTGCAGCAGGCCGATGCGAAGGGTCAGCTGCAGGGTCTGCAGCAGCAGCTGGCGGCCGTGCAGCAGCGCGCGCGCCAGGGTGCCCTGCTGCGCGAAGGCATCAAGGTGGTCATCGCCGGCCAGCCCAACGCCGGCAAGAGCTCGCTGCTGAACGCGCTGGCCGGCGCCGAGCTGGCCATCGTGAGCAGTGTGGCCGGCACCACGCGCGACGTGGTCGCGCAGACCATCCAGATCCAGGGCGTGCCGCTGCATGTGGTGGACACCGCGGGCCTGCGCGAGAGCAGCGACGAAGTCGAGCAGATCGGCATCGAGCGGGCCTGGCGCCAGATCGAGCAGGCCGATGCCTTGTTGTTTCTGCACGACCTGACGCGCGCGCAGCAGGCGCAGTACATCGCCGCCGATGCCGCCATCCGCGAGCGCCTGCTCGCACACCTGCCGGCCACGGTGCCGGTGCTGGAGGTGTGGAACAAGGCCGACGCCGCGCCCGGCGCGACTGAGGCGGGAGAGGCTGGTACGGGCGCGCTGCAGCTGTCGGCCCGCACGGGGCTGGGCATCGAGGCGCTGCGCCAGCGCCTGCTGGAGATCGCGGGCTGGCAGGCGCTGCCCGAGGGCGTGTTCCTGGCGCGGGCCCGCCATGTGCAGGCGCTGCAGCAGATGGGCGAACACCTGTCTCAAGCCGCTGCACTGCTGGCGCAAAGCGCGCCGGCGCTGGACCTGCTGGCAGAAGAATTGCGGCTGGCACAAGGCGCGCTCAATGCCATTACGGGCGAATTTGATGCGGAAGCCTTGCTGGGCGTCATTTTTTCCCGCTTCTGTATTGGAAAGTAGAACCTAGGCGCAACAATCCGCGGCCACGGGTGGCGATATTCGTGCGATTCGCAAGGCAGCCATTCATCTCCAGCGAGAACCTCAGCCATGTCTTCCCCCATCCAGGCCCTTTGCGATGCCGTCGCGCAGAACACCAGCGACGACGCCTTCGCGCCTGCGCTCCAACCCGCGCAGTGGGAGATCCTTGGGTCGTACCTGCAATTCGTCGAACTGCCCGCGGGCCAGGTCCTGATCAACGAGGCCGCGCAAGACCGCACGCTCTACTTCATCGAATCGGGCTCGCTGAGCGTGCACCGGCTCAGCAGCTCCGGACAGGTGCAGCTGTCGCTGGTCAATGCCGGCTCGGTGCTGGGCGAAGGCGCCTTCTTCTCGCGCCTGCCGCGAACCGCCACCGTGACTGGCGCCACGGCCAGCCGCCTGTGGCGCCTGACGCCGCTGCGCTTCGGCGAAATGGCCAACCGCCAGCCCAGCGTGGCACTGGAACTGACGCTGGCCCTGGGCCTGGTGATGGCCAGGCGGCTGCGCCACAAGCTCAAGCGCGTGGCCGTGACCTGAGCGCCCGCGGCACGCCGCGCCCGGTTGTTGCAAGCTCCCTCAGAAGTGCCTGCACCCCCGAAAAGTAACAACTTTTGCCGCATCGACACAATGCGGATCCTTGCGCTAGGATGTTACAAGGCGTGTTTTGGGACCAGTGATGGCGCAAGTCTGCTCGGCATGCGGAACGGACAACAGGGACGCGGCCAAGTTCTGTCGAGGCTGCGGCGCGCGCCTGGGCGAGCAGGTGGCTGCGCCCGGCCCTGCCCACTGGGAACACACGCAGCCGGCCGATCTGCTGGAACAGGAGCAGACCGTGCTCATCAAGCCGGCCGCCAAGCGCGTGGCGCCCGCCCCGCCGGCAGCGCCCCAAGCTCAAGCCACCCCTGCGCCAGACGCCGCATCGGCCGCGAGCGCACCGCGCCGCTGGCTGCTGTGGGTGGGCCTTGCACTGGGCTTGCTCGTGGTGGCCGCCGCATTCGTGCTGTGGCTGCGCGGCGCGGGCAAGGCAGCCGATCCGGCCCCCCCTCAGCCCGCGGCGGCGGCTCCGGCGCCGGTTGCCCCGGCTCCCGCGCCCACGGTCCTGGCGCCGGTTGAACCGGTGCAGACGCCTTCTTCGGCCATCCCCGCCGTCACGCCCTCGCTGGCACCCGAACCCAGCGCCGTGCAACCCGCGCCGGCCCCTGCGGCTGCACCAGCGCCCGCGCCTTCGGCACCGGCTGCGGCGCCCCGGCCCCGGCCGCGCCGCGAAAGTGCCGCGGCGCCGGTGGCACCCGCCCCGGCGGAGCTGGCTCCCGCAGCACCCGTGCCGGCCGCCCCTGCGCCAGCGCCGGCTCCAGTCCCTCCGGAGCAGACCTGCGGGGCGCTGGGCTTCTTTGCCAAGGCGCGCTGCATGGCGGCGGAATGCGCCAAGCCGGCGCTGGCCAAGCATCCGCAATGCGAGGCGGTGCGCGAGCAGCAGCGGCGCGAGGAGCGCATCCGCAATCCCGAAGGCGGTTGACCGCTGCCACCGCGCCCTCGTCCCACCATGCGTTGCGCCGCCTGCTCTGCCCTGTTGCCGGACACCGCGCGTGTCTGCACCGAGTGCGGCGCGACGGTCTACCCGTCGCAGCGGATGACCCTGCTGAGCGAACTCGGTGACGCGCAGACGCTAGCGCCGCCCGCGGCCTCCCGACCGAAGCGCCGGAGGCTGTGGACCGCCGGCCTGCTGGCCATTGCCGCGCTGGCGCTGGGGGTGGCGGCCATCGCCTGGGCGGGCTGGCCTGCCGGCTGGCATGGCTGGACCAGCCGCGCCTCGCCCGAGGCCTTGCAGCAGGCGGTGACGCAGTCGCTGGCTCTGGGCGGCGGACCGGGCGCAGAACCGGTCTGCATTGCCAACGGCCTGCCCTATGACCGCGAGCTGGTGCACGTGCAAAGCAGCAACAACGCAACCGTGGCCTGGATGGATGCGCTGGTCCGCGTGGGCCTGTACGCGGCCGAGCCCGAGGCCCTGGCGCATACGGAAGACGGCACGCCGCTGCAGGTCTACCGGCCCCTGCCGGCGCTGGAGGGCTGGGGCAGCGAGCGCCGGCTGTGCATGGCCCGGGCCGTCCGCCTGCTGGGCGTGCGCAATGTCAGCGAAGTGCAGTCCATGCGCTTTCGCGGGGAGGCCTACAGGGGCGTGGCCGCCGACGTCATCTGGGCGCCCGAGCAACTTGCCCCCTGGCTCGCATCGCAGGCGCAGGCCGCCGCACTGGCCCCGCAATGGCCCGCCTGGCGCGGCGCGCGCTGGACCGCCAGCGCCGAAGGCTGGACCCTGATCCAGCGCCGCCACTTCTTCTGGCACGACGGCCAGTGGCTGACCGCCGAAAACCTGGAGCGCGTGAGCCAGCTGCCGCCGCGTTCCAACCCGCCGTTCTGAGCGGCCTTGGGGCCGCCCCCGCTGCACGCCGCAGCCGCGCGGCGCCATCGCGCAAGAGCCTCTGCGGGTTCTGGGGAGAGACAGCGGCGCCCTAAAATTGCGCCGATGAGTTCCATGGCCTTTGATTCAGACGCGGTGCTGGCGCGCGCGCGCGAAACCTTCGACATCGAGGCCGCCGCCGTGCTGGGCCTGAAGGCGCGGCTGGGACCGTCCTTCGCGCAAGCCGTGCAGCGCATGCTGTCCGTGCGCGGCCGTGTGGTCGTGATGGGCATGGGCAAGAGCGGTCACGTGGGCCGCAAGATCGCCGCCACGCTGGCCTCCACCGGCACGCCGGCCATGTTCGTGCACCCAGCCGAAGCCAGCCATGGCGATCTGGGCATGATCAAGGACGTGGACATCGTGCTGGCCATCTCCAACAGCGGCGAAAGCGACGAGCTGGCCGCCATCCTGCCGGTGGTCAAGCGCCAGGGCGTGCCGCTGATCGCCATGACCGGCGGCGCGCAGTCCATGCTGGCCCGCCATGCAGACCTGGTGCTGGACAGCGGCGTGGCCAAGGAAGCCTGTCCGCTGAACCTCGCGCCCACCGCCAGCACCACCGCGCAGATGGCGCTGGGCGATGCGCTGGCCGTGGCGCTGCTGGATGCGCGCGGCTTCGGCGCCGAGGATTTCGCCCGCTCGCACCCCGGCGGCGCGCTGGGCCGCAAGCTGCTCACGCATGTGAGCGACGTGATGCGTGCCGGCGATGCAGTGCCGCGCGTGGGCCTGGAGGTCGGAATCAGCGAACTGATGCGGGCCATGAGCCGTGGCGGCTTCGGCGCCGCGGCCATCGTCGACGGACAGGACCGGGCGGTGGGCATCTTCACCGACGGCGATCTGCGTCGCCTGATCGAAGCCGGCGCCGACCTGCGCACGCCCAGCGCTGCCCAGGTCATGCATGCGAACCCGCGCACCGTCCGCGCCAATGCGCTGGCCGTGGAAGCCGCGGAACTGATGGAGCAGCACGGCATCACGCGGCTGTTCGTGGTGGATGGGGAGGGCCAGCTCGTGGGCGCGCTCAACACCACCGACCTGATGCGGGCCAAGGTCATCTGATGAACGACAGCTCTTCATCGGCGCCCATGCAGCGATTTGCGCCCGAGCTGCTGCTGGCCGCCCAGGGCATGCGCGTGGCCTTCTTTGACGTGGACGGCGTGCTGACGGACGGCGGCGTCTATTTCAGCGAAGAAGGCGAAACCCTCAAGCGCTTTTCCATCCTCGATGGCTATGGCCTGCAGCTGATCAAGCGCGCGGGCATCGTGCCGGCCGTGATCACGGGCCGCGATTCCAAGCCCCTGCGCGTGCGCCTGGAAGCCCTCGGCGTCGAACATGTGCGCTACGGCATCAGCAACAAGCTGCCGGCCGCCGAAGCCATGCTGCAGAGCCTGGGCCTGGACTGGTCGCAGGCCGCCGCCATGGGCGACGACTGGCCCGACCTGCCGGTGCTGCGCCGCGTGGGCCTGGCCGTGGCGCCGGCAAATGCCCATGTCGAAGTCCGCGCCGCAGCGCGTTACGTGACCACGGCCAAAGGCGGCGAAGGCGCCGCGCGCGAATGCTGCGATCTGCTGCTGATGGCCGGCGGACACTACCGCCGACTGCTGGACGACCTGCACGGAGGTGCAGCTTGAGCAATAGCATCACCGCACCGCTGGGCCGCCGCTGGACCTGGCGTCTCGCGCTGGACCGGCTCAGCCTGTACCTGCCCATCATCCTGACGGGTGCATTGGCGCTGGGCACCTACTGGCTGGTGCGCAACGCGCCCCGCCTGGCCGATCCGACGGTGGCAGCAGCACCCACCCACGAGCCCGACTTCTTCATGCGCGACTTCACGGTCAAGAACTTCCTGCCCAGCGGCTCGCTGCGCAGCGAGCTCACGGGCAAGGAAGGGCGTCACTACCCCGACACCGACACGCTGGAAGTCGACCAGGTGCGCTTGCGCTCGGTCTCGCCCGAAGGGCTGGTCACCCATGCCAGCGCCGACCGCGGCGTGTCCAACGGGGACGGCAGCGAAATCCAGCTCTTTGGCAATGCCATCGTGGTGCGCGACGCCGCGACCCTGGCCAACGGCCGCGCGATGCCGCGACTGGAATTCCGTGGCGAGTTCCTGCACGCCTTCGTCAACACCGAACGTGTGCGCTCGCACCTGCCTGTCACGCTCACGCGTGGCAACGACCGCTTCACGGCCGATTCGATGGACTACGACAACCTCGACGGCGTGGCCAACCTGCAAGGCCGCGTGCGCGGGTTCATCGCCCCGTCCGCGACGCCGCAGGCACCCGCACGCTGAGCGGACCGGCCAACCACCGGCGCGACAAGATGCAGACAACGCCTCCCCTGGTCTTCATCACCGGCGCATCCAGCGGCATTGGCGAAGCACTGGCGCAGCGCTTTGCGCAGGCCGGCTACCGGCTTGCGCTGGTCGCCCGGCGCACCGAGCAGATGCAGGCCTGGGCGGACGCGCATCAGCTCGATGCCAGCCGCTGCCGGGTCTACGGCGCGGATGTCTCACAGATCGACAGCATCGTGGCGGCCGGCCAGCACTGCCTGGTGGAACAAGGCCTGCCCGACGTGGTCATTGCCAATGCCGGCATCAGCGTGGGCATGGACACCGCGGAGCGCGAAGACCTGGAGGTGATGAGCCAGACCTTCGCGCTCAACAACACCGGCCTGGCGGCCACTTTCCATCCTTTTGTGGCCGGCATGCGCCAGCGCGGCAGCGGCCGGCTGGTGGGCATCGCCAGCGTGGCGGCCATACGCGGACTGCCCGGGCACGGTGCCTACTGCGCCAGCAAGGCCGGCGTGGTGGCCTACTGTGAAAGCCTGCGCACGGAACTGCATGGCAGTGGCGTGCGTGTGGTGACGCTGTGTCCGGGCTACATCGACACCCCGCTGACACGCGGCAACCGCTATGGCATGCCCTTTCTGATGCGGGCCGAAGACTTCGCCGATCGTGCGTTCCAGGCCATCGACGCGGGGCACAGCTACCGCGTCATCCCCTGGCAGATGGGCTGGGTAGCGCGCATCATGCGTTGGCTTCCGAACGCGCTGTACGACCGTGCGGTGCAAGGGCGGGGGCGCAAGAAGAGAAAGGGCGAGGCCTGAGCGGCACAAACAACAAAGGCCCCGAAGGGCCTTTGCATGCTTAGCGTTTGAACGCGAGCGATCTGGGCGATCAGTAGTTGCCGCCGCCGTAGCCGCCGCCACTGCCGCCGTAACCACCACCACCGCCGCCGCCGTAACCGCCGCCACTGCGGCCGCCACCGCCACCACCGCGGGGGCCAGTGCCGTAGGGGCTGCGGAAGCCGCCGTCGTTGCCGCCGCCACCGCTGCGACCACCGCCGCCGTAGCCGCCGCCACCACCGCCGCTGCGGCCACCACCGCCGTAGCCGCCGCCACCGCCGCCGCCGTAACCACCACCGCCGCCGCCGTAACCGCCGCCACCGCTGCGGGGGGGACGCGGCTCCATCGGACGCGCTTCATTGACCACGACGTTGCGGCCACCCAGCGATTGACCGTTCATGCCCTCGATGGCGGCTTGCGCTTCAGCGTCGCTGCCCATTTCCACGAAACCGAAGCCCTTGGAGCGGCCGGTTTCACGTTCCATCATGACCTTGGCGCTGGTCACGGCGCCGAATTGCCCGAAAGCCTGCTCCAGATCTCCGTCGCGCACCGAATAAGGCAGGTTGCCGACGTACAGTTTGTTGCCCATCAAGGGACTCCTATGAACACAGATAAAAAGCGATGGAGTCCCGAGAGCAGGGCTTGGCGGGCAAGCCCGGCGAAACTGTCCGATCACCGATGACTGCGGGCATTCCCAACCCGCAGGCACGTCCATTATGGTGGATTTGCTTCTTTTGCAAGTAGGAATTTGCCCGCGCTCCCGCAAGGCGTTTAAATATTGTTGATGTGTGCGCTTGCTCACAATATGAGCCCTACTACAAAAGGCTGATGGCCTATGGCAAAGCATCAGTGGCCAGCGGCTCCATGCCGGCAAAAAAGCCCCGAAACAGTGCCCAGGATTGACACGCAGGCGCAAGTTTTCCGCATGGTTTTGGGCCACATGCAAGCACCGTCTCTGCAAAGGCCCGCAACGTTGGGCTCGCTCCTTGGCCCCGGCTCCGGGGCAAGCTCACAGGTAGGCGCCAGCGCCCAACGCCCGCCCTGGCCCTATACTCCCGGCCACGCGCCGATTTGCTCCAGCTTGCGGGCGCTTAACAAATTCAGCTAAAGACGGACGCGGACATGACATGACCCGGCTCGTTTTTGGCGAGGCCGGTTTTTTTGCGCCATGTCTTTTGATGTCACCTCCCAGTCGATGCGCTTCGAAGCGCCGCTGCCCCTGCGCAGCGGGGCGCAGATTCGCGACTATTCGCTGGCCTACGAAACCTATGGCCAGCTCAACGCCGAGCGCAGCAACGCCGTGCTGGTGTGCCATGCGCTGAACGCATCGCATCACGTAGCCGGGCGCTATGCGGATCAGCCCAAATCCGAGGGCTGGTGGGACAACATGATCGGCCCCGGCAAGTCGCTGGACACCAACCGCTTCTTCGTGATCGGCATCAACAACCTGGGCTCCTGCTTCGGCTCCACGGGACCGATGCATGTGAACCCCGACACCGGCCGCATCTACGGTGCCGATTTCCCTGTCGTGACGGTGGAAGACTGGGTCGATGCCCAGGCGCGGCTGCTCGATGCGCTGGGCATCGACACCCTGGCCGCGGTGATGGGCGGCAGTCTGGGCGGCATGCAGGCGCTGTCGTGGACGCTGCAGTATCCCGAGCGGGTGCGCCATGCCGCCGTGATCGCGAGCGCGCCCAATCTCAACGCCGAGAACATCGCGTTCAACGAAGTGGCACGCCGCGCCATCGTGACCGACCCCGACTTCCATGGTGGCCATTTCTATGAGCATGGCGTGGTGCCGCGGCGCGGCCTGCGCATCGCGCGCATGATCGGCCACATCACCTACCTCAGCGACGACGTGATGAACGAGAAGTTCGGTCGCCAGTTGAGAAATGGCACCGCCATCCACTACTCCACACAGGATGTGGAGTTCCAGATCGAAAGCTACCTGCGCTACCAGGGCGACAAGTTCAGCGAGTACTTCGACGCCAACACCTACCTGCTGATCACGCGCGCCCTGGACTACTTCGACCCGGCCGGCGCCTACGGCGGAGAGCTGCGCGCAGCACTGGCTCGCGCGACCGCCAAGTTCCTGCTGGTGAGCTTTTCGACCGACTGGCGTTTTTCACCGGCACGCAGCCGCGAGATCGTCAAGGCCCTGCTCGACAACCGCCGCAGCGTGAGCTACGCGGAAATCGACGCACCGCACGGCCACGACGCCTTCCTGCTGGACGACGCCCGCTATCTGGGCGTGGTGCGCGCGTGGTTCGAGGGCATCGCCGCCGAACTGGGAGGTGCCGCATGAGCGACTTCGACCTGCAAAGTGCCATCGTGCGCCTGGTGCCCGAGGGCGCGCGCGTGCTCGACCTGGGTTGCGGCGACGGCGTGCTGCTGGAGCGGCTCCAGCGCGAGCGCGGCTGCAGCGGCTACGGCGTGGAAATCGCCGATGGCAACGTGCTGCAATGCGTGCGCCGCGGCGTCCAGGTCCTCCAGCTCAACCTGGACGAAGGGCTGTCGATGTTCGAGGACGCGAGCTTCGATGTGGTGCTGCAGATCGACACGCTGCAGCACCTGCGCAATGCGGAAGTGATGCTGCGCGAGACGGCGCGCGTGGGCCGCACCGGCATCGTGGCCTTCCCCAACTTCGCGCACTGGCCCAACCGCATCAGCATCGCGCGCGGGCGCATGCCGGTCACCCGGCGACTGCCCTACCAGTGGTACGACACGCCCAACATCCGCGTGGGCACCTTCAAGGACTTCGAGGTGCTGGCGCGCAAGAACCGGCTGCGGGTGCTTGATGCCTTCGGCGTGCATCAGGGTGCCGAGGTGCGCTGGCTGCCCAACGCCCGCGCCAGCACCGCCGTGTTCCGCTTCGAGCGCGAGTGATGACCCCGCGGCGCGCCATCCTGCACGCCACCCGCCTGCGATGCCTGCCACGCTGAACACGCCGGCCCACGCCGAACTGCTGGTGCGCAAGAGCCGCTTCCTGGCCTGCGTGCAGCCCGTCGCAGACCGCGCGCAGGCGCAGGCCGTGGTGGCGGCGCTGCGGGCCGAGCACCCCTCGGCCGCGCACGTGTGCTGGGCCCTCCTGGCGGGCGGCCAATCCGCAGCCGTGGACGACGGTGAACCCAGCGGCACCGCGGGCCGACCCATGTTCGAGGTGTTGCGCCACCATGACCTGGAAGGCGTGCTGGCCACGGTGGTGCGCTATTTCGGCGGCGTCAAGCTGGGCGCCGGCGGCCTGGTGCGGGCCTACACCGACAGCGTGGCCCAGGCCCTTTCGGCGGCCACGCTGGTGCCGCTGCAGCGGCGCACAAGGCTGATCTGCACCGTGCCCTATGCCTTCGAAGGCCTGGTGCGACGCGAACTCGCGGCCGTGCAGGGCATGCTGGGCGAAGTGCGGCACGGCAGCCTGGTCGAGCTGCAGCTGGAGGTGCCCGAGACACAGGCTCCCGCGCTGAAATTGCGCGTGGATGACGGCACGCAGGGGCGTGCTGGCTGGATTTTGGTTACCGATCTTGCGCAATGAAGTGTGACGCGGCGAAGCAGTTCCCTACGATGCGGCTTTTCCCAGGAGCTCCCATTGGCATCGCAATCCCCCTTCTTCGGCAAGCGCAACTCGGATGACAACTTCAACTCGCGGCCCGCGCCCCTGGTCGGTGGTGGCAGCAACCTCTCCGGCGCACCCGTGAATCCCTCCTCGCTGACGACCGCCACGCCTTCGGCGGCCAGCGCCCCGGTCAAGGAAGCCGGCAGCAAGCTCACCGTCGGCCCCAACATCAAGCTCAAGGGCGTCGAGATCACCGACTGCGACACGCTGGTCGTGGAAGGCATCGTCGAAGCCACCATGGATTCGCGGGTGATCCAGATTTCCGAGCAGGGCTCCTTCAAGGGCTCGGTGGCCATCGACATCGCCGAGATCCGCGGCCTGTTCGACGGCGACCTGACGGCGCGCGAGAAGCTGGTGATCCATGCGACCGGCAAGGTCACGGGCAAGATCCGCTACGGCAAGATCGTCATCGAAGAAGGCGGCCAGCTGTCGGGTGAAGTCAGCGTGGGCACGGCCAAGGGCGACAGCGCCAGCAAGCCTTCGCTGCAGGCTGCGGCCTGAGTCTTCATAGCGCGCGCGCCAGCGCGTCGCGGCCGACGATCTTCAAGCGGCCGCCTGCTGCGGCGACCAGCCCAGTCGCCGCAGCAAGCCTTGTGCTGCGGCCGGTGCCCGCTCCTTGGCACCGTTGATGAAGAACACATAGGTCGGCCGCTGCGCCGACCATTGCGTGGCGCGCGCGGCCCATTGGTCCAGCGCATGCGCCGCGTAGCCCGTGGCCTCTTTGGCCGAAGCCTCCATCAGCCGCGCATAGGCAATCGGTCCTTCGGGTTCGTCGAAGGACGGAAACTTCTCGGCATCGGTGAACACCGTGGAGACGCCGTGCGCCTGGGCCAGCGCGCGGTACTCGGGCACCATGAAGCTGGGGTGCCGCACATCCATCACATGCTGCAGCCGACGCGAGCCCGCCTTCTGGGGCAGCAGCGCGAGGAAGGCTTCGAAGTCCTCGGCCTCGAAAGCCTTGGTAGGCATGAACTGCCACACGATGGGGCCCAGCTTGGCCCCCAGCTCCTCGATGCCGCTGTCGATGAAGCGGCTGATCGATTCGCCGGCCGTGGCCAGCAGCTTGCGGTTGGTGGCAAAGCGATTGGCCTTGAGCGAGAACACGAAGCCCTCGGGCGTCTCGTCGCGCCACTTGGCAAAGGTGGCGGCCTTGAAGCTGCTGTAGTAGGTGCCATTGACCTCGATGGCCGTCAGCTGGCGGCTGGCATGCTGCAGCTCCTTGGCATGGGCCAGGCCCTCCGGGTAGAAGCTGCCGCGCCAGGGCTCGTAGGTCCAGCCGCCAATGCCCACTCTCGCCGCAGGGATGGCCGCGGCGCCGGCCGGCGCCGCATCGGCCGCAGGCGCTGATTTCTTCGCGCGTTTGCTGGCGGCTTTGGGCGCCGCCTTCTTCGCGGCGGCGGGCTTTGTGGATGGGCTCATGGCGGGCTCCGGCAAGTCGTGCTGCACTCTACGCACAAGCGCCCGAAGGCGCAAAATGGCC
This sequence comes from Xenophilus arseniciresistens, assembly GCF_028023875.1. Classification (GTDB taxonomy): domain Bacteria; phylum Pseudomonadota; class Gammaproteobacteria; order Burkholderiales; family Burkholderiaceae_C; genus Xenophilus; species Xenophilus arseniciresistens. The sequence goes on along the minus strand of NZ_JAQIPB010000010.1, from coordinate 70,976 downwards.
CACGCCCCTCCTTCCCCTTTTTCTCGTGCGGAGACCCCGATGAACGCCCCCCTGCACCGCGAAATGCCTGCCGCCCTGCTCGACACCGAACGCGCCCTGGCCGATGTCACGGCCCAATGGGACCGCGACATCGTGCGCCAGCTCACCGACTACATCGCCATCCCGGCCAAGTCGCCGGGCTTCGACGCCGACTGGGCCGCGCACGGCCACCTCGAGACCGTGCTGCGCAATGCCGCGCAGTGGGTGGAAGCGCAGAAGGTCGAAGGCCTGAAGCTGGAGATCGTGCGGCTGGCGGGCCGCACGCCGGTGCTCTTCTTCGAAGTGCCGGCCAGCGGCACTTCCATGACCGACACCGTGCTGATGTACGGCCACCTGGACAAGCAGCCCGAGTTCACGGGCTGGCGCAACGACCTGGGCCCCTGGACGCCCAAGTACGAGGACGGCAAGCTCTATGGCCGCGGCGGCGCGGACGATGGCTACGCCGTGTACGCGAGCCTCGCGGCGGTGCAGGCCCTGAAGGCGCAGGGCGCGGCCCATCCGCGCATCGTCGGCCTCATCGAGACCTGCGAGGAGTCGGGCTCCTACGATCTGCTGCCTTACGTGGAAGCGCTGCGCCCGCGCCTGGGCAACGTGGCCCTCGTGATCTGCCTGGACTCGGGCGCCGGCAACTACGACCAGCTGTGGCTGACCACCTCGCTGCGCGGCCTGGCCGGCGGCACGCTGAAGGTGGAGATCCTCACCGAAGGCATCCATTCGGGCGACGCCTCGGGCCTGGTGCCTTCGAGCTTTCGCATCATGCGTCAGGTGCTGGACCGGCTCGAGGACAGCAAGACCGGCCGCCTGTTGCCCGCCAGCTTCCACTGCGAAGTGCCGGCCGACCGGCTGGCCCAGGCCCGGGCCACCGCGGCCATCCTCGGCGATGAGGTGTACAAGCGCTTTCCGTGGGCGCACTACGACTGCGGTGGCGCCACGACCTTCGCGCTGCCCACCACCAGCGACCCGGTGGAAGCACTGCTCAACCGCACCTGGAAGCCCACCCTGAGCGTGACCGGCGCCGAAGGCTTTCCGGCGCTCAAGGATGCGGGCAATGTGCTGCGTCCCTATACCGCCTTCAAGCTGTCGCTGCGCCTGCCCCCACTGGTGGAAGCCTCCGCCGTGATGGCTGAGCTCAAGACACTGCTGGAGGACAACGCGCCCTACCAGGCCAAGGTCACCTTCGACGGCAGCGGCGGCGCCACGGGCTGGAATGCGCCGGCCATGGTGCCCTGGTTCGAGAACGCGCTCAACGCGGCCAGCCAGGCGCACTTCGGCGCGCCTTGCGGCTACATCGGGCAGGGCGGCACCATCCCGCTGATGAACATGCTCAGCGCGGGCTTTCCGTCGGCGCAGATGATGGTGTGCGGCGTGCTGGGCCCCAAGAGCAATGCCCATGGCCCCAACGAGTTCCTGCACGTGCCCTATGCCAAGAAGCTGACGGCCGCCGTGGCCGAAGTGATTGCCGCGCTGCCGGCGGCGCAGCAGGCCGCTGCTGCACAGGCCTGAGGCCCGGCTGCGCGCGGCCCGCGCGGCGCTTACTTTGCAGCCGCTGCGCGCTTTTCCAGCACCGGCGCCGAGATGTTCTGGACGCCCACGAGGCCCAGCACCGTCACCAGCGAGTTCTGCGCGCCCTTCCAGCCATCCGTGAGGTCGATCCATTCGCTGAGCGCATGGAAGCCGCCGGTCTTGCCACCGCCGCCGATGATGATGGCCGGGATGCCCAGCGACATCGGCACGTTCGCATCGGTGCTCGCGCCGGTCAGCAGCGTCTTGTGGCCGAAGGCCGCATTGGCGCGCGTGGCCGCCTCCACGATCACCGAATCGGCCGGCGTGCGGCCACCCGGGCGGTCGCCGATCAGCTTCTTCTCCACGCGCAGCGTATCCACGTTCCAGCGCTTGTTCTCTTCCACCACGGCCGCATCGATGGCGGCCAGGATCTGCTTTTCGGTCTCCAGCAGCGGCCCCATCTGGTCGGAGCGGATGTCCACCGCCATCTTCGCGTCGGGTGCGATGGTGTTGACGGAAGTACCGCCGCCCACCGTGCCCACCGTGAAGGTGGTCTTGGGGAAGGTGGGCGTCTTCACCTCGGCAATCTTGGCGATCGCGCGGCCCATGCCATGGATGGCGCTGGGCACCTGGCCGAAGGCCGCATAGCTGTGGCCGCCCGGACCCTTGAAGTTCACCTCGTAGCGATGGCTGGCCGTGCCCAGCACCAGCACCGTGCCGTCGGGCGCGGGCTCCAGGCCCACCATGCCGTCGATGTCCTTGTGCTGCGCGAACAGGTGCTTCATGCCGCGCAGGTTGCCCAGCTCCTCTTCACCCACGTTGCCGACGAAGAGCAGATCGCCCACGGTCTGGATCTTGTTGTCGTTGAGCACCTTGAGCCAGGACAGCAGCACCGCCAGGCCGCGCGTGTTGTCTGAAATGCCGGGCGCGTACAGGCGGCCGTCGCGCTCCTTCACCGAGACGTCGGTGCCCTCGGGGAACACGGTGTCCAGATGGGCCGAGATCAGCAGCTTGGGGCCGTTGCCGCTGCCCTTGCGCAGCCCCACCACATTGCCCTCGGCGTCGATGTGCGCGTCTGCCAGACCAAGCGCCTTCAGCCGCGCCAGAAAGGCCTCGGCCCGCTTCTGCTCCTTGAAGGGCGGCGCCGGAATCTCGGTCAGCAGCTTCAGGTCGTCGGTGGCGCGCGCATGGTCTGCCTTCACGGCCTCGAGCAGCTGCTGGATCTGCGGCGCCGCCATGAGCTGGGTGTAGGCCTGGTCGACGGCCGGGCGCACGGTGGCGGGCGTGGGGGCCACGGCCTGCGCGAAGACGCCGGCGCCGCTGCAGGCCAGCACGGTGGCGGCGGCCACGCGGGTGAGGAAGCGAGAGGCGGGATGAGCAGGCATGGCGTGTGTGAAAGGGATGTGACGGCGCCATTGTGGCCAGCGCCTGCGCGCCTGCCTTGGCGTTAATCTCAGCGGCTGTCAGTTTTTCTGACAGCACGACCGCCGCCGCCCTGCCCCATGCCCCGCCACATTCCAAGCACCCGCGCCCTGCAGATCTTCGATGCCGTGGCGCGCCACCACGGCCTGAGCCGCGCAGCCGACGAGCTGTGCCTGACCCACAGCGCCATCAGCCAGCAACTGCGCAGCCTGGAGGCCCAGCTCGGCGTGCGGCTGCTGCAGCGCAGCTCGCGCGGCACCGTGCTCACCGATGCCGGGCGGCGCTACCACGCGCAGGTGGCGGCCGATCTGCTGCGGCTGGAGAACCACACGCTGGACGCCATGGCGCAGCGGCCCGACGGCGCGCGGCTGATCGTGGGCGCCGTGCCCGTGCTGGCCGAGCGCTGGCTGCTGCCGCGGCTGCCCGCCTTCCTGGCGCGGCATCCGGCCTGCAGCGTGCATCTGAAGGTCTTTCCCACGCGCATCTACATGGACGAGCTGCCCTACGACATGGGCCTGCAGTACGACGACGCGAGCTGGCCCGGTGCGCAGGTGCGCCCGCTGATGCGCGAACGCTGCGTGGTGGTGAGCGCGCCGGGCTCGCGCTGGAAGGCCGCGCTGGCGCGCGGCGATTTCCGCCAGGTGCCGCTGCTGCAGCTGAGCTCGCGGCTGGGCGCCTGGGAGACCTGGTTCGGCCAGGCCGGCATCACGCAGAAAAGGCCGGCCAATGCCATGAGCGGCCATCGCTTCGACCTGTTCTCCATGCTGCTCGAAGCGGTGCGGGCCGACCTGGGCGTGGGCCTGGTGCCGCACTACTGCGTGGCGCGCGAGCTGCAGCATGGCGAGCTGGCTCAGGCCCATGCGCGCGAGGGCCACAGCGCCGTTGGCTACAGCCTGTTCACGGCGCCTCACATGCGCGAGCACCCGCTCGCAACGGCCTTTGCCCAATGGCTGGGCGAGGTGGCCGACGCGCCCTGAGAGGCTGCGCGCTCAGGCCCACTGCGCGCGCCCACACGCAGCTGCCGCATGGCGTTCTCGGCCGCGCGGGCCAGCCAGGCCTGGGCCTGCGCCATCGACTCCTGCAGCGTGCAGGGCCCGGCACGAGGCCGGGGAATCCGGTGCGTCGGTGTTTCGCCAGCCCCGAGCCGCGACAAGATCGCCCACAACTATCGGCTCCAAGTGCTCAAAAGTTGTTTTGTCGGTTCATGGGGGCCACTTATCTTGATGGCCCGGCGGCCAACGCCTTCGCCCAAGCGGACATGCGCGTTGAAAAAAAGCGCCTCGCTCATCGCGCCCCATTTCCTGTTCTTTGATATCGGTTGCACCATGAGTCACGACATACGCATCTGGGAGCGCCCCATGGGCCAGCCCAATCCCACCAGCCTGGAAGAAGCCGGGCGCACCATGCAGGCGCTGGAGCGCCTGAGGCCCGGCCTCAACCCCAAGTTCATGGCACTGGCCGAGCGCATGGCCGCCCGCTACCCGGTTCTGGGGCGGGAACAACAATTTGTCTCGGCCACAGAAGACGACGGCAACGGCGCTGCATGGCTGGGCGACCCGCGCGAGCAGGCGAAAAACTGCACCGAGGCGGTATGGGCTTTCGAGCTGCCGACTGAAGACCCTGTGCGGGCGCTGCGCTTTGTGGTGGACAACGCCAATGCCCTGGGCCTGACCGTGCTGGACGATCAGATCGGCATGGTCTTTGTTCCGCCGGATCAGGTGCTGCCGCCCGAGCATGCGGCCCTGTGGCAAAGCGCAAAGCGGGAAATGGACGCGCCGCAAAAGCGGTGGAGCGTGTCAAAGGCGCGCAAGGAGATGAAGGACCGCATTGCCCAGTTGCTGGCGCACACGGATTTCAGGTTGGATGAATCGCGCACTACCGCCACCGGGTTCAGGTTCAGCCGCGTCACCGAGGCAGGCACTCAATCCATCTACGTCGGCTGCCGCGCTATCCATGGTGAGCCGCAATGCACAGTTAGAGCATCAGTAGGCAGTCAAGCCGTAGCCCAGGTCATGCATGCGTTGTTTCCGGACAGGCTCGAGAGTAGCCTCAACGAACAGGTTGGCTTTGATTTCGGCAGTTTTCACGGCAATCCTTCGACAGATGTACCAGTCGAGTCGGCAGAGCAAGCACTGGCCATTCTGCGGACGATCAAGGAATCACCCGGCTTCCAGATCCTGGATATCACGCGCACGGTGCCGGGCATGCATCGCATCTTGACGGAGATGGAGCTTTTCACCTTGCATCAGGTCAGCCCCAAAGATCCTAGGACACTGGCTCAGCAGTGGCGGGAGACAGGAGGGGGCTCTCCCGCTTTGATCTTTGCCTGGCTGATTGGGAGCGACCATTTCGAGGAGATCGAACACCAAGCCCGGCAACTGAGCAAGGACTGGTCGCCTGAAGGCAGACAAAGGGAGCATGCTGAACTGGACCGGGTGCTGGCCTACCTGCGCGAGCACTGCAAGCGCGGCGCGATCGCCGGCTGACCTCAGCGCGCCGGCTGCGCCGCGGCCCCGGCCGGCACCACCGGCGGCTTGGGCAGCCACACGAAGCCCGCCGCGCCCGCCGCCAGCAGGGCGCCGATGGACAGGAACACGGCCATGAAGGGGTCCACGCCCAGATGCTGGGCGTAGGTGGCGATGGCGCCGGTCAGCCACTGCATGAGTGCCACGCCCAGGAACATGGCCATGGTGAACAGGGCCATGGCGCGGCCCGTGACGGCGGCGGGGTAGGCGCCCTTCACGTCGGGGTACTGCAGCACCATGTAGCCCGACAGGAAGCCCACCGCGATGATGAGGGCCACGTCGAGCATGGCGTTCACGGCAAAGCCCATGGCGCAAAAGAGCGCAGCCACCAGCAGGGTGAAGCCGACGATCCAGCGCCGGCGGCGCGCCGGGCCCGGGTCGAGCCGGCCGAACAGCGGCGGGCTGAACATGGCGATCAGGGTCATGAGCAGCGCCACGTTGCCGCTGGCGACCAGCGAGAAGCCATGGCGCTGCATCAGCATGGGCCCCAGCCACAGCCCGCGCAGGGCGACGAAGGCGGCATAGGTGACCAGGGCCAGCGCCACGATGCCCAGCGTGTGGGGCAGCAGCAGCAGGCCGCCGAAGGTGCGCACGGCCTGGCCCAGCGTTTCGCGCCGGGCACCTGCCGGCGCGGCCACATGGGGCTCGCGCACGCACATCGCGATGGCGCACCAGGCGATGACCGAGAGCGCGCACAACACCCAGAAGCCCATGCGCCAGGAGCTGGCCTCGATCAGCCATGCCAGCGGCGTGCCCGTGAGCAGCATGCCCACGCTGCCAAAGCCCAGGATCGCGCCGGACACGGCGGCAAAGCGCTCGGGCGCGAAGTGGCGCGCGATGAACACCGTGCAGACCAGGAAGGCCGGCGCGCAGCCGATGCCGATCAGCACCTGCCCCAGCAGCAGCCAGTGGAAGCTGGGCGCCAGGGCCGACATCGCCGCGCCCACGATGGCCAGCGGAAAGGCCGCCAGCACCGTGCGGCGCACACCCTGCAGGTCGATGCCGATGCCCATGAACAGCTGCAGCGCGCCGAAGGCGAAGTGGAAGGCCCCGGCGAACACGCCCAGCGCCTGCGCCGACAGGCCGAAGTCCTGCGCCAGGGGCGCGGCCATGATGGCGGCCAGCGTGCGGAAGGCCTGGCTCAGGAGGAAGGCGCTGCTGAGGATCAGCAGCATCAGCCAGGTCCTGGAGGACTTCACCGGCAGGGGTGAACTTGCGGGGGCGCTTGCCGTGTCGGCTGGTGGGCGCATGAGGAAGGGCTCCGGGCGGTTGTCTCGCCCGCTAGCGTAAGGGTTTGCGGCCTTTGGTGCTTGAGCCGGGGCGACAGTTCAGGCGCCGGTGCCCGGCCGGTCTTCGGCCTCGAAGTGCGGAATGGGCCAGTCCAGCAGCTCGGCCAGGCGCTGCACGACCCACTGGGCCTCGGCCGCGTTCAGGCCGGCATCGCCCTGCGAGAGGCCCGCATGGCAGCGGGCCAGCACAGCCCCTTCGCTCACGCTGCCGCCATGCGACTGGGTCAGCGCCGTGGGCACCAGCGCCTGCGCCAGGTCCTCGCACAGCTCATGGCGGGCCATGACCCAGGCCACGGGCTCCTTCAGGCGCTGGCGCCGGGGGTCGCTGTACAGCGCCAAAAAGGCGTCGGGGACGTGGATCTGCGAATCGGGGTCTTGGGGGTGCATGGGCACAGTGTCGGTCAAGGCCGCGCGAACGAGGGGGGCGCAAGAAAAAGCCGCGCTCCATGACGGGCGCGGCTTTTTTTGCGCGATCGCAAGGGCTCTTTCGCTCAGCCGCCCTGCGAAAAAGGCAGGCACTCAGTTGATGAGCTGCGCCTTCATCGCGTAGTAGGTCAGGTCGCTGTTGGTCTGCAGCGCCAGTTTTTCCATCAGGCGCGTGCGGTAGGTGCTGATGGTCTTGACCGACAGCGACAGGTCTTCGCCGATCTTGCCCACGGTCTCGCCCTTGGCCAGCTTCAGGAAGACCTGGAACTCACGCTCCGACAGTTGCTCGTGCGGCGCCGCGTTGTCCTTCTTGCCCAGTTGGTTGGCCAGCAGGTCGGCCACGGCCGGCGTGATGTAGCGGCGGCCCAGCGCGATGGTGCGCACGGCCTTGACGATCTCGTCGGGCTCGCATTCCTTGTTGAGGTAGCCGCTCGCGCCCTGGCGGATCAGGTTCATCGCGTAGTGCTCTTCGGGGTAGCTGCTGAGGATCAGCACGCCCATGTCCGGCGCCTTGGCGCGGATCATGGACAGCGCGTCCAGCCCGCTCTGGCCGGGCATGGAGAGGTCCATCAGCAGCACGTCGATCTCGGTGTTGCGCACCAGGTCGATCGCCTCGCGGCCCGAGGCCGCCTCGCCCACCACGCGCAGGTCCACATGCGTGGAGAAGAAATCGCGCAGGCCTGCGCGCACCACCGCATGGTCGTCAACGATTCCAATCTTGATCATGACTGTCCTTTCTTGTTCCGATGAGGCCCCGGCCCGCGCCGGGGGCGGACGCCGGCCCAGCCGCGCGTCTTGTTGTAGGAGCCAAGCATGCCATCGCGCGGGCGGCTGCGAAGGGGCGCCGGGCACGTCGAGCGTTTGTCCTGCACGAGGTCGGGATCGGTGCGCGCGCGGCCATGCGCCTTTGACGCGCGCGGGCCCTGCCGTGTAGGCGCGGGGCGCATCCGCGGCAGGTTCTGCCCTTGAAAAGGGCGCCGGCCCGGCAATGAAAAATGACCCCCACGCTCCCCCGCTTCGCGAGGTCCGCTGCCCCCCAAGGGGGCTTTTCATCTTGGGGCGGCCCGGCAATGAAAAAGCCTCCCGAAGGAGGCTTGGCATGGGCGGCCGTGGCGGCGTGCCGCGGGCCGATGCAGTTTGTTTGGCGAGCGACGGGCTCAGCGGCCGGGCGGGGGGCCGCGGCGCTCCAGATGACGGAAGGTGATGCGGCCCTTGGTCAGGTCGTAGGGCGACATTTCCAGCGACACCTTGTCGCCCAGAATGATCCGGATGTGGTTCTTGCGCACCTTGCCACCGCTGTAGGCGATGACTTCGTGGCCGTTTTCCAGCGTCACGCGGTAGCGCGAGTCGGGCAGCACTTCGGTGACTGCCCCCTGCATTTCAATGAGTTCTTCCTTGGCCATAAAGTCCTTTCAAGCGTGTGCGCGCCTTCCTTTATTGGCGCGGCTCCAACAAGCGGGGCTCGCGGCCACCGCCGCCCGGAACGGATGCGGCCGGGCTGACATTCGCAGGCGTGGACGGCAGGCCATGGCGCCGGGCCCGGGGCACGGCCGATGCCTGCACTGCCACGGGGGCAGGCGGCTACAGCGGTGCGGATGGACTCTTGGGCGGGCTTGCCTCGGCAGTCGGGCGGGCCACTGGCACGTGGCCCCAAGCCGCCGTGCATCTGGCCCCGAGCCGCCGTGCCCACACAGGGGCGATGCGCGTCGTCGTGCGAGCGAAACCCGTCAATTGTATCCGGATGGCACGGTCCTTGCCATCCTGGGCGGCCTGCCGCGGGCCGGCTGGCGCCGGATTCGCGCCCGATTCAGCGCAGACCCAACATCCGGCGGTTGCCCTCGCGGTCCACCTCGCCGGCCGCGAAGTCGTCAAAGGCGCGGTCGGCCACGCGGATGATGTGCTCGGCGATGAACTGCGCACCTTCGCGCGCGCCGTCCTCGGGGTGCTTGAGGCAGCACTCCCATTCCAGCACGGCCCAGCCGCCGAAGTCGTACTGCGCCATCTTCGAAAAGACGGCGCCGAAGTCCACCTGCCCGTCGCCCAGCGAGCGGAAGCGCCCGGCCCGGTTGATCCAGCTCTGGAAGCCGCCGTACACGCCCTGCTTGCCGCTGGGGTTGAACTCGGCGTCCTTGACGTGGAAGAGCTTGATGCGCTCGTGGTAGTGGTCGATGTAGGCCAGGTAATCGAGCTGCTGCAGCACGAAGTGGCTGGGGTCGTACAGCAGGTTGGCGCGCGGGTGGTTGCCCACGCGCTCGAGGAACATCTCGTAGCTCACGCCGTCGTGCAGGTCTTCGCCGGGATGGATCTCGTAGCCCACGTCCACGCCCGCGGCGTCGAAGGCGTCGAGGATGGGCTTCCAGCGCCGCGCCAGTTCATCAAAAGCTTCTTCGATCAGCCCGGCCGGACGCGGCGGCCAGGAATAGAAGTAGGGCCAGGCCAGCGCGCCCGAGAAGGTGGCATGCGCCTTGAGCCCCAGCCGCTGCGATGCCCGGGCCGCCAGGTGCAGCTGCGCCACGGCCCATTGCTGCCGCGCCTGCGGGTTGCCGCGCACCTCGGGCGCCGCAAAGCCGTCGAAGCCCGCGTCATAGGCCGGGTGCACGGCCACCAGCTGGCCCTGCAGGTGGCTGGAAAGCTCGCTGATCACCAGGCCGTGCGCGGCCAGCGTGCCGGTGATCTCGTCGCAATAGGTCTGGCTCTCGGCGGCGCGTTGAAGGTCGATCAGGCGGCTGTCCCAGCTGGGAATCTGCACCGCCTTGTAGCCCAGGCCGGCGGCCCAGCCGGCGATGGCGTCCAGCGAGTTGAAGGGGGCGGCATCGCCCACGAACTGGGCCAGGAAGATGGCAGGACCCTGGATGGTTTTCATGCGGCGCGTCTCCGTGGGTGGCAGCACCTGTGTGCAACGAGCGCCCGAGCATAGCGGGTGGCATTGGCTGACACCCGGCGCAAGCCCGTTGCGCACAGAATGAACTTTGCGCTTGACGCCCACCCCGGCCTGACGCCCACTTCCACCCGTATGACGCAACCCGTCTCCGCCCGCCTCAAGATCGGCCTGTCGGCCTGCTTCTCGCACGCCGATCCGGCGCGCTCGCTGTTCACCAACAAGACCTTGCAGTACGTCGAGCAGTCCATCGCGCACTGGCTGATGTCGGCCGGCGCCATGGTGGTGATGGTGCCCTGCCCCACGGGCGACACGGCGCGCGGCGACACCAGCCTGGCCCACTACGCCGAATGGCTGGACGGCGTGGTCATGCACGGCGGCGCAGACGTGTGGCCGGGCAGCTACGGCGAGGTGCCGCTCAAGGACGCCTGGATCGGCGACCGCATCCGCGACCTGTATGACCTGGCGCTGGTGGAGGCCTTCGAGCAGGCCGGCAAGCCGATCTTCGGCGTCTGCCGCGGGCTGCAGCTGATCAACGTGGCCTTCGGCGGCACGCTGTACCAGGACATCGAGGAGCAGCACGGCCACCCCGAAACGCTCAGGCACCGCGACCCGGTGACCTACGACCAGAACTTCCACGCCATCGAGATCGTGCCCGACACGCGCCTGGCCAGGCTCTACCCGGACGTGCAGACGGCCCGCGTCAACAGCATCCACCACCAGGGCATCAAGGACCTGGCGCCAGGCTTCGACGTGGAGGCGTGGAGCCTGCCCGACCGCGTGCCCGAGGCCATCCGCCGCCAGGCCGACCGCGGCCGCAGCTACATCGCGGCCACGCAGTGGCACCCGGAGTTCCACAAGTTCGGCAGCACCGAGACCATCAACGACGCGCCGATCCTGCACGACTTCCTGTGGGCCTGCGCCACCGCGCGCGTGCAGCCGCAGCGCGCCCACCGCAGCATGCCCGGGCGCATCCGCGACCGCGCCTCGCGCATGCTGCGCCAGGCGCTTTTGCGGCGTTAGCGCAGCACGCCCACGCGGCGCGCCAGCGCCACGGCCTGCGTGCGGCTGCGCGCGCCCAGCTTGGCGTTGATGTTGCGCAGGTGCGTGCGCACGGTGCTGTCGGACACGAAGAGCTTCTCGGCCATGGCGGCGTTCGAATAGCCGTTGGCCAGAAGCTCCAGCACGCGGATTTCCTTGCGCGTGAGCGGCTCCATGCCCATGGGCAGCGCGGGCACGCCGGCATCGTCGGCGGGGGAGGCTTCTTCACTGCCCTCCCCTTCGGCGCCGCCCTCGGCGCGCCAGGGCGCGTCGGCCGCCTCGCCGCAGGCCGCCAGCAGCTGGCTCACATGGTCCAGCAGCAGCGGGTCGGTCGCATCGGCGCTGCGCAGGCGCTCTTCCAGCGGACGCAGCAGCGCGCCCAAACCCGGGCCCTCGTCCAGCACCAGGCGCATGAAGCCCTCGCGCGAGGTCTGCGCCAGCACCTCGGCCAGCGCCTGAAGCGCCAGCGGACCCTGTCCCGCGCGGGCCTGCGCCAGGGCGCCCAGCAGGCGCAGCTTCAGGCCGCGCAGGCGCCGCCCGCGCGCTTCGGCGGCGTCGCACAGGGCCGGCAGCTCGCCGGCCAGCAGGGCGCGGGCCTGGTCCGCCTGGCCGAAGCGCAACTGCCAGCGCAGCCGGCCGATGGCGATGTCTTCCACTTCGTGCGCCGCAAAGCCCAGGCGCTGCACGCGCGGCCACACGGCCGCATCGTCGGCCCGGGCCAGTGCGTCGGCGGCGGCCTGCCGATTGCCCTGCAGCGTGAAGATGCGCGCCAGCTCCAGCCGCGCGCTGGCCGTCACGCGCGGCAGCTGGCGCTGCTGGCCCAGGTATTCCAGTTCGGTGAGCAGGCCGAAGGCCGCGTCCACGTCGCCGCGCAGGAAGGCGATGCGCACGCGCATGCGGTAGCTGGCGATCAGGTGATCGGGCAGGCCCACGTCGCGCGCCAGCGGCAGGTAGACGTTGAGCAGGTGGTCCGCGCCGGCCAGGTCATTGCCTTCGTAGAGCACGCCCGCATGCAGCACGCCGGCCCAGGCGTTGCCGTTGCTGGGGTTGTACGAGGCCGCGCGCGGCGTGGCCGCCAGCGCCACCCGAAAGCGCGCCGCCGCCTGGCGCAGCCGGCCTTCGGACAGGTCGAGCACGCCGGCCATGGCCTCGGTGTACATGCGGCTGAACAGGCTGCCGGCCTGCGTGCGGCGCGCGGCATCGACCAGGCGGTGGGCCTCGCCCCGCGCGCCCATGAGCGACTGCACATAGGCCGCCGCATTGGCCAGCGTGTTGTCGGCAAAGGGCCACTGGCTGGGCAGGCGCGCCATGGCGGCGCGGGCGGCCGGCGCAGCCTCCTCGACCCGGTCCATCATGGCCAGCAGCAGCGGCCGCAGGGCATTGACCAGCGCCTGCACGGCCGGGTCCCGGCTTTCGAGGCAGGCCGTGCAGCCATCGAGCCGCTGCTGCGCCTGCCAGGCCCCATGCGTGAAGCAGTCGGCGCACACGGCCACGGCCTGCAGCAGCGGCTGGTCGGCCAGCAGGGCCGGCGGCAGGCTGGCGAACCAGCGCGAGAGCAGGCGCATGCGGCCCTGCTCCAGCAGCGCGCGCGCGTGCTGGACCAGCAGGTGCACGGCATGCGGCGGGTCGCCGCCCTGCAGCGCGTGCTCGATGGCCGGCACCGGCCGGCCCACCGATTCGTACCAGCCCGAGGCGGCCAGGTGCAGGCGGGCCCACTCGTCGGGCCGCTCGCGCTGCAGCTGCATGCGCAGGAAGTCGGCAAACAGGCTGTGGTAGCGCAAGCTGCGCGCATCGTCGGCCAGCGGCGCCAGGAACAGGTGCGCCGCTTCCAGCCGCGCCAGCAGCGCGGCGCAATCGCTGCGCGGCATCAGCGCCTGGCAGACCTGCGCGTCCAGCGTGCGCAGGATGCTGGTGCGAAGCAGGAAGTCGCGCACCTCCTGGCTCTGCTGGGCCAGCACGTCCTCGGCCAGGTAGTTGGCCATGGCACGGTCGGAGCCCGAAAAGCGCGCGACGAAATCGCTGTGCGGCCCATGCCGGTCCAGCGCCAGCGAGGCCAGCCAGAGCGCCCCGATCCAGCCTTCGGTCTTGTCCAGCAGCTGCACCAGCGCCTCGCGCGGCAGCGGGGTGCCGCGCAGCCGGAAGAACTCCTCGGCCTCGCCTTCGGAAAAGCGCAGCGCGGCGGTGTCGATCTCCAGCAGCTGGCCGCGCGCGCGCAGGCGGCCCAGGCCCAGCTCGGGCAGCGCGCGCGAGCCGATCACCAGCCGCCCGCGCGGCGGCAGCTGCTCGGCCAGCTGGCGCATCAGGCCCAGCACGGCTTCGCTGTGCAGCTGCTCGAAGTCGTCCAGGAACAGCGCGAAGGGCGTGTCTTCGCGCGCCAGCGTCTCCAGCATGCCGAAGGGGTCGCCCGCGCCGGGCGCCTGCGGCTCCAGCCCCTGCAGCGCCTGCCCCAGCCCGTGCAGGAAGCGCGGCAGGTCGTTGTCGGCCGCGTCCAGCGTGAGCCAGGCGCAGCCCAGGCCGGCGGACTCGAACTGGTCGCGCAACTGGCGCATGGCGGTGGTCTTGCCAAAGCCCGCGGGCGCGCGCACCAGCACCAGGCGCGCGGCCAGGGCTTCGGCCCCGCGCGCGGCCAGCGCGGCGCGGCGCACCTGCGCGCTGCCGGGGCGCGGCGGACTGAGCTTGGCGGCCGGGACCACGGCGGCGGAATGGAAGAAGGGGCGGTGGGCTTGCATGCGCTGGCGCGGACTTTCGTCGCTTTGGACGATGGCGGCAATGCGGGCTGCTTCCTAGACTGTCCCGCAGCCGACTGCCATGCAGCGCGGCCCTTTCCTTCCCGCTTCAGGAGACTTCCCATGCAGCTCGATGCCCAAGTGGCGGCGGTCATCACCGGCGGTGCCTCCGGCCTGGGCGCAGCCACGGCGCGCCGCCTGGCCGCGCACGGCGTCAAGGTGGCGCTGTTCGACCTCAACGAGGCCACCGGCGAGGCGCTGGCGCGCGAACTCGGCGGCATCTTCTGCCGCGTGGACGTGACGCGCGAGGACGAGGTGGACGCCGGCTTCGCCAAGGCGCGCGCCGCGCATGGGCAGGAGCGCATCCTGGTCAACTGCGCGGGCACCGGCAACGCCGTGAAGACCGCCAGCCGCGACAAGACCACCGGCGAGATCAAGCACTTTCCGCTGGCCAACTTCGACCGCATCATCCAGATCAACCTGGTGGGCACCTTCCGCTGCATCGCCAAGTCCGCGGCCGGCATGCTGAGCCTGGCGCCGCTGGCCGATGCGCACGATTCCGGCGAGCGCGGCGTCATCATCAACACCGCCTCGGTGGCGGCCGAGGACGGGCAGATGGGCCAGGCCAGCTACTCGGCCAGCAAGGCCGGCGTGGTCGGCATGACGCTGCCCATCGCGCGCGACCTGATGGGCGAAGGCATCCGCGTCAACACCATCCTGCCGGGCATCTTCAACACCCCGCTGATGCAGGGCGCACCCGACAACGTGAAGGCCGCGCTGGCCGCCTCGGTGCCCTTCCCCAAGCGGCTGGGCCACCCCGACGAGTACGCGCAACTGGCCGAGGTCATGATCACCAACGGCTATTTCAACGGCGAGTGCGTGCGCCTGGATGGCGCGATCCGCATGGCGCCGCGCTAGAGGCTGAAAGCTCAGCGCTGATCGGGCGACGCGGTGCCCGGCCACAGCCGAGCAAAGTCGAAGGAAAGCTGGCGGTGGTGCCGGATCGACAGCAGGTAGACGGTGCCTGCCGCGTCCGGGACGGTGTAGAGCAGCAGGTAGTCGCCGTGCAGGTATTCGCGCAAGGTTTGCGCCGCGCCGCGCGGCAGTGAAGCCAGCAATGCCAATGCTTCTGCAGACTGCGGCGCATGGCCCAGGTAGCGCCGGCCGATTCGCGGAAAGCGCGCGAGGTTGGGGATCACGGTGCTGCGCAGTTCATCCAGCAGCCGGTCAAAGGCGAAGCCGGCATCGGCCTGCACCAGGAAGGCCTCGATGTCGTCCAGCCGCGCGAGGAAGCTGGCCGTCAGTTCGACACCGAAAAGCGGCTCAGTCACGGGTGCGCGTGCGTGCGGGCCTGGGCGCGGACGCGGCGCGGCGCTGCTGCAGGTCTGCCAGCGCGCGATCGGCCTGCACGGTGCGGCCGGCGGCAATGTCGGCCAGTCCGCGTCGGGCGTCGTCGATCAGCAGCAGGTGGATGCGTTCGCGTTCGAGCTGGTGGTAGTAGTCCAGGCGCGTGGCGTCGATCAGCGCCACATAGCTCTCGCCATTCTTCGTGATGATCTTTTCAGCGCCGGCCTTGGCCTGCTCGGCCAGCTCGGAGAGGTGGGCGCGCGCGTGGGTGAAAGGCACGACGTCGATGCTGGTAAAGCCCATGGCTGGCTCCTGAGGGTCGGCGGTGAAGTGATCAGAATTCTGTGCAGTTTAAAGGCGCGGACGAAAGATCGTCCATTCCGACGAAGGGCCGCCGCACCGCTAATCCCACAATGTCTGCAGCACTGAAGGAGACACCATGGCAGAAGCATTCATCGTCGCGGCCACGCGCACGGCCGCCGGCAGGCGCAACGGCAAGCTCTCGGGCTGGCATCCGGTCGATCTGGCGGCGCAGGTCATCGACGAGCTGGTGCGCCGCACGGGCGCTGATCCGGCGATGGTCGAGGACGTGATCATGGGCTGCGTGAGCCAGACGGCCGAACAGGGCATCAACGTGGCGCGCAACGCGGTGCTGGCCTCGTCGCTGCCCGAGTCGGTGCCCGGCACCTCGGTGGACCGGCAATGCGGCTCGTCGCAGCAGGCGCTGCACTTCGCGGCGCAGGCCGTGATGAGCGGCACCATGGACGTGGTGATCGCCGCGGGCGTGGAAAGCATGACGCGCGTGCCCATGTTCAGCACCAGCGAGATGCCGCGCAAGGCCGGCATGGGCTACTACATGAGCCCCGCGATGCAGAAGCGCTACCCTAGCGTGGAGTTCAGCCAGTTCATGGGCGCCGAGATGATCGCGAAGAAGTACGA
The DNA here is from genome assembly GCF_028023875.1 of Xenophilus arseniciresistens. Taxonomy (GTDB): domain Bacteria; phylum Pseudomonadota; class Gammaproteobacteria; order Burkholderiales; family Burkholderiaceae_C; genus Xenophilus; species Xenophilus arseniciresistens. The sequence continues at coordinate 54,841 of NZ_JAQIPB010000010.1, read as the reverse complement.
CCTCTCCAAGGACCAGCTCGACGCCTACGCGCTGCAGAGCCACCTGCGCGCCGCGGCGGCCGCCAGGGCCGGCCGCTTCGACAAGGAGATCCTGCCTGTGGCCGTGCGCAGCGCCGACGCCGGCGCCGAGGGCGAAGGCCAGCCGCACACGGTGGACGAGGGCATCCGCTTCAACGCCACGCTGGAGGCCATCGCGGGCGTGAAGCTGATCCAGGAAGGCGGGCGCTGCACGGCGGCCACGGCCAGCCAGATCGCCGATGGCGCCACCGGCGTGATGGTGGTCAACGAGCGTGGCCTCAAGGCCCTGGGCGTGAAGCCGCTGGCCCGCATCCACCACATGACCCTGCTGGGCCACGACCCGGTGGTCATGCTGGAGGCGCCCATTCCCGCCACGCAGCTGGCGCTGAAGAAGGCGGGGCTGAAGATCGACGACATCGACCTGTTCGAGGTCAACGAGGCTTTTGCCCCGGTGCCGCTGGCCTGGCTGCAGGTGACCGGCGCCGACCCCGAGCGCCTGAACGTCAACGGCGGCGCCATTGCGCTGGGCCACCCGCTGGGCGCTTCGGGCACCAAGCTCATGACCACGCTGGTCCATGCGCTGCACGAGCGCGGCGGGCGCTACGGCCTGCAGACCATGTGCGAAGGCGGGGGCATGGCCAACGTGACCATCGTGGAAAGGCTCTGATGCCGGAAACCCCCGAAACGCTGGTGCGCCTGCAACGCGATGGCGACGTGGCCGTCATCGCGCTGTGCGATTCGGCGCGGCTCAATCCGTTGAGCATCGCGCTGCAGCAGCAGTTGCGCGCGCAGCTGGCCGAAGTGGCGCGGGAGCGCGGCATCCGCGCGCTGGTGCTGACGGGCGAAGGGCGCGGCTTCTGCGTGGGGGCCGACCTGTCGTCCATCAACGAAGCCCCCGACGAGGCGGACGGGCGCAGCGTGGGCGACCACACGGCCGACACCATGCAGACCCTGTCGAACCCGCTGGTGCTGGACCTGCAGGCGCTGCCGGTGCCCGTGGTGTGCGCGGTCAACGGCGCAGCCGCAGGTGCCGGTGCCGCCCTGGCGCTGGCCGGCGACTTCACGCTGATGGCCAGCAGCGCCTACCTGTACTTCCCCTTCCTGCCACGGCTGGGCATCGTGCCCGACCTGGGCTCCACCTGGTTCCTCGAACGCCGCGCCGGCCGGGCGCGCGCGCTGGGCGCGGCCCTGCTCGACGAGCGCATCGGCGCCGACCAGGCCGTGGCCTGGGGCCTGGCCTGGGCGCAGGTGGGCGATGCGCAGTTGCGCGAGCAGGCGCTGGCACTGGCGCAGCGCCTGGCGCGGCTGCCGGCCCATGCGGTGCTGGAGGCGCGCCGCGCGTTCGACGCCGCCGCCACGCACACGCTGGCCGAGCAGCTGCATTACGAATCGGAGCGCCAGCGCGAACTGGTGGGCGGACCGGCCTTCAACGAAGGCGTGGCCGCCTTCGCCGGCAAGCGCGCGCCGGTCTTCCCCGGGCGCGGCTGAACGCTCGTTTTTTGCTTCCCGCTGCCTCGCGCGCTCCCGCGGCGCGCGCCCTTTTTTCTGTCCCGATCCACAGGAGGAGCATGGCATGCCACTACTGGGCCTGATGCAGGACCGTCCGCTGCTGATCTCGTCGCTGATCGAGCATGCGGCACGCTTTCACCCGCAGGTCGAGATCGTCTCGCGCCTGCCCGAGTCGAAGGACGGCGCCCTGCACCGCACCAACTGGGCCGGCGTGCGGCGCGAGGCCTGCAAGGTGGCCCATGCGCTGCAGCAGCTGGGCGTGGCGCCCGGCGAGCGCGTGGGCACGCTGGCCTGGAACAGCTACCGGCACCTGGCGCTGTATTTCGGCGTCTCGGGCACGGGCGCGGTGCTGCACACGGTGAACCCGCGGCTGTTCCCCGACCAGATCGACTACATCGTGAACCATGCCGAAGACCAGGTGATCTTCTTCGACAGCAGCTTCGCGCCGCTGGTCGCGCAGCTGGCGCCGCGCCTGAAGACCGTCAAGGCCTTCGTGTGCATGTGCGCGCGCGAGGCCATGCCTGCCATCGACCTGCCCCACCTGCATTGCTGGGAAGACCTGATCGGCGGCCAGAGCGAGCACTTCAGCTGGCCCGAGTTCGACGAGCGCACCGCCTCCTCGCTTTGCTACACCTCGGGCACCACGGGCAACCCCAAGGGCGTGCTGTATTCGCACCGCTCCACCCTGCTGCACACGCTGATGGAGCTGGCGCCCGACACCTTCGGCCTGAGCTCGCGCGAGACCGTGATGCTGATCGTGCCCATGTTCCATGCCAACGCCTGGGGCACGCCCTATGCCGCCGCCATGGTGGGCTGCCGGCTGGTGCTGCCCGGCCCGCACCTGGACGGGCAGAGCGTCTACACGCTCATGCGCGATGAGAAAGTCACCTTCTCCCAGGGCGTGCCCACGGTCTGGCTGATGCTCTTCCAGTACCTGGACGCCCACCCCGAGATCGACCCCCGCGAAATGGGCATCCGGCGCATCGGCATCGGCGGCGCGGCGGTGCCGCGGGCCATGCTGGAGCGCTTCGAAACGCAGTTCGGCGCCGAGGTCACGCAGGGCTGGGGCATGACGGAAACCAGCCCCATCGGCGTGATCAGCAAGCTGCTGCCCCGCCACGACGGGCTGCCCGAGGAGGCGCTGACCCGCGTCAAGCTCAAGCAGGGCCGCGGCGTCTGGGGCGTGGACCTGAAGCTGGTGGACGACGACGGCCAGGTGCAGCCCTGGGACGGCGAAGCGCGCGGCCACCTGCGCGTGCGCGGGCCGTGGATCGCCTCTGGCTATTTCAAAGGCGAAGGCGGCTCCCCCCTCGACGAGGAAGGCTACTTCTCCACCGGCGACGTGGCCAACATCGACCCCGACGGCTACCTGCAACTGGTGGACCGGGCCAAGGACGTGATCAAGTCCGGCGGCGAGTGGATCTCGTCCATCGACGTGGAGAACGCCGCCATGGGCCACCCGGGCGTGGCCGAGGCCGCCATCATCGGCGTGGCCCACCCCAAGTGGCAGGAGCGGCCGCTGCTCATCGTGGTGCCGCGCGAGGGCCAGGCCGTGGACAAGGCCTCGGTGCTGCAGTTCCTGGCCACGCGCATCGCCAAGTGGTGGCTGCCCGACGACGTGGTCTTCGTGAAGGAGCTGCCGCACACGGCCACGGGCAAGCTGCTCAAGACCCGGCTGCGCGAGCAGTACAAGGACTACCGCCTGCCCGAGGGCTGAACACGCGGGGCCTGTCGCACATTCGTCCATTGCGACGATGCCCTGCGCGCTACGCTTGGGCCATCATGCAATCGTGCGCCGGCCTCGCCGCGTGCCGCACCGAGGAGACATCAAGTTATGGCTGGTCCCATGCAGGGCATCCGGGTGGTCGAATTCGCAGGCCTGGGCCCGGGCCCTTTCTGCGCCATGCTGCTGGCCGACCTGGGCGCGCAGGTGCTGCGCATCGTGCGCCCCGGCACGCCCGTGGATCCGCAGGACATCACCACGCGCAGCCGCGCACAGGTCGAGATCGACCTGCGCAGCCCCGACGGCCAGGCCGCCGCGCTCACGCTGATCGACGGGGCCGACCTTCTGGTGGAGGGCTTCCGGCCCGGCGTGATGGAACGCCTGGGCCTGGGCCCCGAGCCCTGCCTGGCGCGCAACCCGCGCCTGGTCTATGGCCGCATGACGGGCTGGGGCCAGCACGGCCCGCTGGCCCATGCGGCGGGGCACGACATCAACTACATCGCCATCTCGGGCGCGCTGCATGCCATCGGCCGTGCCGACGAGGCACCGGTGCCGCCGCTGAACTACATCGGCGACTTCGGCGGCGGCGGCATGCTGCTGACGGTGGGCCTGCTGGCCGCGCTGCAGGAGGTGCACCGCAGCGGCCAGGGCCAGGTGATCGACGCCGCGATGACCGACGGCAGCGCCCTGCTCTCGGCCTTCATGTACGGCTTCAAGGCCAAGGGCCAGTGGAGCAACCAGCGCGGCGACAACATGCTCGACGGCGGCGCGCATTTCTACGACACCTATGCCTGCGCCGACGGCAAGTACGTGGCCATCGGCGCCATCGAGCCGCAGTTCTATGCGCTGCTGCGCGAGCGCTGCGGCATCCAGGACCCGCTGTTCGACGGCCAGATGGATGCGGCGCGCTGGCCGCTGCTCAAGCTGCGCCTGGCCGACGTGTTCCGCACCCGCACGCGCGATGAATGGTGCGCGCTGCTCGAAGGCAGCGACGCCTGCTTCGCACCCGTGCTCGACTGGGACGAGGCGCCGCAGCATGCCCACAACCGCGCGCGCGGCACCTTCGTGGAACAGGGCGGCGTGATGCAGCCCGCGCCTGCGCCGCGCTTTTCACGCAGCCAGACCCGCGCGCCCGAGTCGCCGCGCGCCCTTTCGCTGGCCGACGCGCTGGCGGCCTGGCGCCGCTGAGGCCCGAAGCCCTACCGAGGAACGACCATGCCCCTGTCCTTCCAGCGCTCCTGGCGCAACGAGGAACTGGACGCGCTGCGCGACACCGCCGTGCGCTTCATCGACACCGAGATGCTGCCCGAGGACGAGGCGGCCCGAAAGCGCGGCCACGTGGGCCACGCGATCTGGCGCCGCGCGGGCGAACTCGGGCTGCTGTGCACCGACATCCCCGTCGAGTACGGCGGCGGGGGCGGCGACTTCCGGCACGAGGCCGTGCTGCACGAGGAGATGGCGCGGCGCGGCCTGACGGGCATGAGCAACTCGGTGCATTCCATCGTCGCGCACTACTTCCTCAACCACGGCACCGAGGCGCAGAAGCGCAGGTACCTGCCGGCCATGGCGCGCGGCGAGCTGGTGGGCGCCATCGCCATGACCGAGCCCGGCGCGGGCTCGGACCTGCAGGGCATCCGCACCCGCGCGACGCGCCTGAACGACGAGGAAGGCGGGGGCTGGCGCATCGACGGCAGCAAGACCTTCATCACCAACGGCTTCCTGGCCGGCGTGATCCTCGTCGTGTGCAAGACCGACCCGGCGCAGGGCGCGCGCGGCACCTCGATCCTCATCGTGGAAACGCAGGACTGCGCGGGCTTCAAGGTGGGCCGCGTGCTCGACAAGATGGGCATGAAGGCGCAGGACACCTCGGAGCTGTTCTTCGACGGCGTGCGCGTGGGCGCCGACCAGCTGCTGGGCGGCCAGGAAGGCCAGGGCTTCTTCCAGCTCATGAGCGACCTGCCCTACGAGCGGCTGATCATCGGCCTGTCGGCCGTGGCCTGCATGGAAGGCGCCTACGAGGCCACGCTGGCCTACGTGCGCGAGCGCAAGGCCTTCGGCAAGCCCATTGCCGAGATGCAGAACACCAAGTTCAAGCTGGCCGAAGTGGCCACGCAGATCATGGTGGGCCGCGCCTTCATGGACCGCTGCGTGGAACAGATCGTGGCGGGCGAGCTCGACACCGCCACGGCCTCCATGGCCAAGCTCTGGGGATCGGAGGCGCAGGGCCGCGTGCTCGACGAGCTGGTGCAGCTGCACGGCGGCTACGGCTTCATGAACGAGTACATGGTCACGCGCATGTACGCCGACGCGCGGGTGCAGCGCATCTACGGCGGCACCAGCGAAATCATGAAGGAAGTGATCTCGCGCGCGCTCTGAGGGCGCGCCCGCGGATCAGCGGCGCTCGGACTTGTTGACGGTGCGGCTCACGCCGGCATCGATGGTGCCGAAGACCTCGACGCCGCTGCGGCCGGCGCCGGGGCTGCCATCGGCCGGGGCCGTGCCAGCGCAGCCCGTCAGGGCCAGCGCGGCGATCACGCTGGCCATCAGAGCAGCCAGCGGCAGGCGCATCAGGGCAGGACGGTTTGGGTTCATGCCTTCACTATAGGTTGCTCGAAGCGGCGGCCGGGTAACAGCCCGTGCGAGGCAGGGGCTGTTGGCCGAACGGCTCAATCACCGGACGACAGATGTTTGCCCAGGATGCCGGCCAGCTCGAACATGGTCGCGCTGGGCTTGCCGAATACGGCCTGCAGCTTGGCGTCGGCCTTGATGCTGCGCTTGTCCTGCGGGTCCTGCAGGCCCTGGGCCTTGATGTAGTCCCACAGCTTCTTGGTCGCCTCGGTGCGCAGCACGGGCTCGCTGCCGATCACGGCTGCCAGGTCGGCGCTGGGCTTGAGGCCCGTCCCGGCCGCGGCCTTGCGCGGGGCCTTGGGCGCGGCGGCCTTCTTGGCGGCCGGCGCCTTCTTGGCCGCGGCGGTCTTCTTCGCCGGCGCGGCAGCAGCCGTCTTGCGCGGCGGGAATTTGCTGGTGCGGGGCTCGAACTCGAAAGTGACCTTGCTCTCTTCCTTGTTCCAGACCAGGAAGGCCTTGAAGGTGCGGCGCGTGCGCATGCTCACGAACTTGTCGAGCAGGTCGGTCTTGCCTTCGGTCAGCAGCTTGTGCACCTGCGCTTCGTCCACGGGCTGCTGCAGGATGATCTGGCCGGTCTTGAAGTCGCAGCTGGGCGTGGCCTGCGCGGCCGTGGGCACGGCGTGCTCGCAGACGTAGTTGGCGCCCAGCCTGAACACGCGGCCCCGGCACTTGGGGCAGGGGCCCAGGCTGGTCTGGTCGCCGAAGTCCACGATCTCGCCGGTCTCTGCCGGGTCCTTGCCGTCGTCGCCGAAGTCGAACTCCAGCTTGAAGTTTTTCTCTTCCTCGTTGAAGGCCAGGTTGATCTCGGCCACGAAGGGCCAGCCGGCCTTGGAGCGGAAGCCCTCGAGCGGGCCGATGTGCTTGTCGCGCACCAGGGCCTCGGCCTCGGCGATTTCAAAGGTGCGGCCCGCGGGCGACTTGGTGAAGGAAAAACCGCAGGCGTTCTGGCCGCTGCCCTGCGGGCCGGCGCAGGCATAGCGGCGGTAGTTCTCTTTCACCACGCCGCCGCAGTTGGGGCAAGGCGCGGCCAGCGTCGCGTAGTCGCCGGGCACGGTGTCGCGGTCGTACTCCTTGGCCTTCTTGACGATGTGCTCGGTCATCTGCGCGATCTCGCGCATGAAGGCGTCGCGGCTGAGCTGGCCCTTTTCCATCTGCGAGAGCTTGTACTCCCACTCGCCGGTCAGCTCGGCCTTGGAAAGCTCCTCCACGCCCAGCCCGCGCAACAGGGTCATGAGCTGAAAAGCCTTGGCCGTGGGGATCAGCTCGCGGCCCTCGCGCAGCATGTACTTCTCATTGAGCAGGCCTTCGATGATGGCCGCGCGCGTGGCCGGCGTGCCCAGGCCCTTTTCCTGCATGGCCTCGCGCAGCTCGTCGTCGTCGATGAGCTTGCCCGCGCCTTCCATGGCGCCCAGCAGCGTGGCTTCCGAATAGCGCGCGGGCGGGCGGGTCTTCAGGCCCTTGGTGTCCACGCTTTCGGCCAGCACGCGCTCGTTCTGCTTGACCGGCACCAGGTTCCTGCCGTCCTTCTCGTCGTCCTCGCTCACGGCTTCCTTGCCGTAGATGGCCATCCAGCCCGGCTTGACCAGCACCTTGCCGTCGGAGCGGAAGGCGTATTTCTTGGCGTCGCGCTCCACCGTGCTGATGCGCGTGGTGACCTGGAACTCCGCGCTCGGGAAGAACACGGCCAGAAAGCGCCGCACCACGAAGTCGTACAGCCGCTGCTCGGCCTCGCTCAGGCCGCTGGGCGCCTGCAGCGTGGGAATGATGGCGAAGTGATCCGACACCTTGGCGTTGTCGAACACGCGCTTGCTGGGCTTGACGTAGTTGCCATCGATGGCCTGCTGCGCGAAGGGCGCCAGGTGGCGCATGCCGCTGTTCGCGAGCATCTTCATCGTGTCCTTGACCACGGGCAGGTAGTCCTCGGGCAGGGCGCGCGAATCGGTACGCGGGTAGGTCAGCGCCTTGTGGCGCTCGTACAGGCTCTGGGCCAGCGCCAGCGTGGTCTTGGCCGAAAAGCCGAAGCGGCTGTTGGCCTCGCGCTGCAGCGACGTGAGGTCGAACAGCAGGCCGCTGGCCTGGGTGCTGGGCTTGCTCTCTTCGGTCACCGTGGCCGGCTGGCCGCGCGCGGCCTCGGCGATGGCGCGGGCCTGGGCCTCGTTCCAGACGCGGTCCGCGCGCTGTTCTGGGTCGGGCTCGCCGTTGGACAAAAGCGGCGCGCTGGCCTTCTTGAAGGCCGGATCGAACCACTTGCCCGGGTAATGGCCGGCCTCGGCCGCGAACACGCCGTGGATCTCCCAGTAGTCGCGGCTGACGAACTTGCGGATCTGCTCTTCGCGCTCGACCACCACGCTCAGGGTGGGCGTCTGCACGCGGCCCACGGTGGTCAGGAAGAAGCCGCCGTCGCGCGAGTTGAAGGCCGTCATGGCGCGCGTGCCGTTGATGCCCACCAGCCAGTCGGCCTCGGAGCGCGAGCGCGCCGCATCGGCCAGGCCCTGCATCTGCTGCTCGCTGCGCAGGCTGTCGAAGCCGTCGCGGATGGCCTGCGGCGTCATCGACTGCAGCCACAGCCGCTGCACCGGCTTGCCCAGCGGCTTGGCGCCGCCCGCGTACTGCTCGATCAGGCGGAAGATCAGCTCGCCCTCGCGGCCCGCGTCACAGGCGTTCACCAGCGCCGTCACGTCCTTGCGCTTGGCCTGCCTGACCACGGCGTTGAGCCGGGTCTTGGTCTTGTCCACGGGCTTGAGGTCGAAGTGCGGCGGGATCACGGGCAGGTGGGCAAAGCTCCACTTGCCGCGCTTGACGTCGTACTGCTCGGGCGCCTGGATCTCCACCAGGTGGCCCACGGCGCTGGTCACGACGTACTGCTCGTTCTCGAAATGCTCGTCGTGCTTGTCGAACTTGCCTGCCACGGGCGTGAGCGCGCGCACGATGTCCTGCGCCACCGACGGCTTTTCCGCAATCACCAAGGTCTTCGTCATCTGGGTTTCTCTTTCATGGCAACGTGGGCGACATCGGGTTCATCGCCATCACGCTGCGTCTCTATACTCGGCGCCTCTCGCGCGTGCGCACGCACGCCCGGGCATGCGCACACACACGCACACATGCGCGCCTGTGTGCCTATTCAAGCTATCAGAACTCGGCGATGCCTTCCAAATCCCCCACCCCGTCCTCGGCTTCGACCCCGGCCGCGCCGCATGCGCCCGCCGCCCGCACGGCCGCGCACGAGCCCGAGCCGCTGGGCGCGCGCGTGCAGATGCGCCGCTCGGAAGTGCATGGCAACGGCGTGTTCGCCGTGCAGGACCTCAAGGCCGGCGAGCTGCTGATCGAATACACGGGCGAGGTGATCGACTGGAAGGAGGCCCTGCGCCGCCACCCGCACGACCCCGCGCAGCCCAACCACACCTTCTACTTCCACATCGATGACAAGAACGTGATCGATGGCGGCGCGGGCGGCAACGACGCCAAGTGGATCAACCACGCCTGCGACCCCAACTGCGAGGCCGACGAGCAGGACGGGCGCATCTACATCAGGGCGCTGCGCGACATCCCGGCCGGGCAGGAGCTGAACTACGACTACGGCCTGATCATCGACGAGCCGTACACGCCCGAGCTGCTGGCCGACTTCCCCTGCTGGTGCGGCAGCGAGAACTGCCGCGGCACGCTGCTGTCGCCCAAGGACGAGGACGACCTGCCTGGCAAGAAGAAGAAAAAGAAGAAAAAAGCCAGGAAGAGCAAGAGCAGCAAGGACAAGGCCGACGCGGACAAGGACGCCGGGAAGAAGAAGAAAAAGAAGAGCAAGAAGGCCAGGAAAGAGAAGTCTGCGAAGAAGCACGCAGACGATTGAAGCCGGCCGCCGCGAAGCCCTGAGCGATGAGCGCCCCTGTGCCTGAGGACACCCAACTGCAGCCGCTGCGCGAGGCGCTGGCGCAAGCCTGGCCCGGCCTGCGCCTGGAGTGGCGCAAGGAAGTGGATTCCACCAACCTGGAGCTGATGCGCCGTGCGCGCGCCGGCGAGGCCGAGCCGGTGCTGCTGGTGGCGCAGCGCCAGACGGCAGGCCGAGGCCGCCTGGGCCGCGCCTGGCAGAGCGCGCAGCAGGTGCAGGACCCGGCCGCCTCGCTGACCTTTTCGCTGGGCCTGCCGCTGGCGCCGCAGGACTGGTCGGGCCTGTCGCTGGCCGTGGGCGTGAGCGTGGCCGAATCGCTGGACGCCGACGGCGCGGCCGGCCTGCGCCTGAAGTGGCCCAACGACCTGTGGGTGCAGCAGCGCAAGCTGGGCGGCATCCTCATCGAAACCGCCGCGCTGGCGGCCGAGCGGGTGCGCCGCTACGTGGTGATCGGCATCGGCCTGAACATCGGCGAGCGCCCCGGCACGGACATGCGCACGCCCCCGGCCTGGGTGCGCCAGTGGTGGCCCCAGGCCACGCCGCTGGGCGCGCTGGCTGCGCTGGCGCCCGCGCTGGCCGGGGAGGTCCGGCGCTTCGAGCACGCGGGCTTCGCGCCCGTGCAGCCCCGCTTCGCCGCGCGCGACGCGCTCATGGGCCAGGACGTGCATCTGAGCGACGGGCGCGAAGGCCGCTGCGAAGGCGTGGGCCCGGGCGGCGAACTGCGGGTGCGCACGGCGCAGGGCCTCGAAGAGATCAGCAGCGCCGAAGTCAGCGTGCGGCCGCGCGGCATGGCGCTGTAGGCGCGGCGCGCCGCGCGCGCTTGCTACGATCCGCCGGTGGCACGCACCCAACCCACCAAGTTCGTCTTCCAGCCCGTTCAGCTCGTGCGGCCCGCCGAGCTGGTGGCCTTCCGCATTTCCGAGGCCATCCGCGCCGGCGACGTGCGCGTAGGCGAGCGTCTGCCCTCGGAACAGAACCTGTCGGAACAGCTGGGCGTGGGCCGGCCCACCTTGCGCGAGGCCATCAAGCTGCTGGTGCAGGCCGGGGTGCTGAACGTGCTGCCCGGCTCCTCGGGCGGCATCTTCGTCATCAGCCAGTCGGTGCCGCCGGAGCTGTGCGGGCTGCCGCTGCCCGAGATGCCGATGGACGACATCGCCGGCGTGCTGGAAGCGCGGCGCCTGATCGAGCCGCATGTGTCGCGCATGGCCGCCGCCTACGGCACGCCCGCGGACCTGCAGGCCATGCGCGATGCCGTGGCGCTGAGCGCCGAGGCCGGCGCGCCCTACCGCCGCCGGCGCATCGGGCGCGAAGGGCTGGAACTGATGACCATTGCCAGCACCCGCTTCAACATCGCCGTGGCGCGCGCCACGCAGAACAGCGTGATCGTGCAGGTGATGGAGATCCTGCTGCGGCGCATGGAGCCGGTGCGCATGCACGCGCTCAGCGAGCTGGATGACGTGACCGTGTCCACGCGCACGCTGGCCAACTCGCTGGCCGCCATCGAGAGCGGCGACCCCGAGCTGATCGACAAGGCCACCTACGAGCGCATCGGCCTGCTCGAAGCCGCCTGGGAACGCGCGACCGGCCGCCGCCTGCGCCGCCGCCCGCGGCTGGTGGCCGACACGCTGCCGCTCGCCGTGCCGTCGTCCGCACCGTCCCGGGGCAGCCTCACACCGCCTGCACCAAAGCAGAAGTCGCGCGCACGCGGCTGACGCCCTTCTTCCCCGCTCGCACGGCCCTGGAAGGCCTCGCGCCCTGATTGCGGCAGGCATGCTTGTTGCGTACATCGGTATAAAAACATACCGAATTCGGTTCTTTTTTGAATCTTTCGGTGCATACCCGGATGTGGCGCCGGGATGCGCTGTCCAGAATCGCCGCGATGGGACGCGATGGCAGGAGTCCGGCAAGTGCTTCAACTCGATAACGTGGTCAAGACATTCGGTGCGCTGCGGGCCGTGGACGGCGTCAGCCTGGAGGTGCAGCGCGCGACCATCACGGGGCTGATCGGGCCGAACGGCGCCGGCAAGACCACGCTGTTCAACACCATCGCCGGTGCCTATGTGCCCGACGGTGGCCAGATCCGGCTGGACGGCCAGGCCATCGGCGGCCTGCGGGCCGACCAGATCTTCCACCGCGGCCTGGGCCGCACCTTCCAGATCCCGCGGCCGCTGGGCACGCTCACGGTGACGGAGAACATGCTGCTGTCGCCGCACGGCCAGATCGGCGAGCGCTTCTGGAATGCCTGGCTGCGGCGCGGCGCGGTGCGCGCGCAGGACCGCCGCAACCTCGAGAAGGCGCGCGAGGTGATCGCGTTCATGGGCCTCGGCCACCTGGCCGATCAGCCCGCGGGCGTGCTCTCGGGCGGCCAGCAGAAGCTGCTGGAGCTGGCCCGCATCCTGATGGTCAACCCGGCCGTGATCCTGCTCGACGAGCCGGCCGCGGGCGTCAACCCGGTGCTGCTCGAAAGCCTGATGGAGCGCATCGTCGCGCTGAACCGGCAGGGCATCACCTTCCTGCTGATCGAGCACAACATGGACATGGTGATGAGCCTGTGCAACCCGGTGGTGGTGATGGCCCAGGGCAAGGTGGTGATGCAGGGCGAGCCCGCAGCGGTGCGCACCGACCCGCGCGTGGTCAATGCCTACCTGGGAGACCAGCCATGAGCGGGGGCCCCACGTCGCCGCTGCTGCGGGCCGAGGCCGTGGTCGCCGGCTACGTGGCCGACCTGCCCATCGTGCATGGCGTGAGCCTGCAGGTGTCGCCCGGCGAGATCCTGGTGGTGCTCGGCCCCAACGGCGCGGGCAAGTCCACGCTGGTCAAGTCGCTGGCCGGCGTGGTGCCCAAGTTCGGCGGCCGCGTGATGCTGGGCGAGGCCGACATCACGGCCGTGCCCGTGCACAGGCTCGCCGCGGCCGGCGTGGGCTTCGTGCCGCAGACGGCCAATGTCTTCACCTCGCTGACCGTGGAGGAAAACCTGCGCATCGGCGGCTACCTGCTGCGCGGCGGTGAACTGGCGCAGCGGCTGGACGAGGCCTATGCACGCTTCCCGGACCTGGCGCGCCTTCGCCGCCATGCGGGCCATGCGCTGTCGGGCGGCCAGCGCCAGATGCTGGCCATGGGCCGTGCGCTGATGACCGCGCCGCGCCTGCTGCTGCTCGATGAGCCCAGCGCCGGCCTGTCGCCGCTGATGGTCAGCGAGGTCTTCAAGCAGGTGCGCCAGATTGCCGACAGCGGCATCGCGGTGCTGATGGTCGAGCAGAACGTCAAGGCCGGGCTTCGCATCGCCGACCGCGGCCTGATCCTGGTCTCGGGCCGCGCAGCGCACGAGGGCAGCGCGCCGGCGCTGCAGTCCGACCCCCAGGTGGCCGAGCTGTACCTGGGCCGCCACGCCCACGCAGCCGCGCCCGCCGCAAAGGAACAAGCATGATCGCGCAAGCCCTGGTCGATGGCGTGCTCTCGGGCGCCATCGTGGCGCTGGGGGCCATCGGCGTCACCTTCAGCCTGTCCATCCTGCGTTTTGCGAACTTCTCGCACGGCGATCTGCTGGGCGTGGGCGGCTATGCCGCGCTCTTCGTGCTGGCCATGCTGGCGGGCGCGGCCGGCGGCGCCGACAGCGCCTGGAACCTGCCGCTCGGCCCCTTCTCCTTCGGCTGGGGCCTGCCGCTGGCGCTGGCCTTTGCGATGGCCCTGGCGGTGGCGGTGTCGCTGCTGCTCGACGCGCTGGTGTACCGCCGCCTGCGCCAGCGTTCGGCCGATCCGCTGACGCTGGTGTTCGCCTCCTTCGGCCTGGCACTGGTGCTGCGCAACACGGTGCTGCTGCTCTTCGGGCCCGATGCGCACAACTACAGCAGCGAGATCCAGATGGCGGTGCGCCTGCCCGGGCCGGTGCTGGTCATGCCCGACCAGCTGCTGGTCTTTTGCATCACGCTGGCGGTGCTGGGCGCGCTGTGGTTCTTCCTGCAGCGCACGCGACACGGCATTGCCATGCGCTCGGTGGCCGAGAACCCGGTGCTGTCGGGCATCGCGGGCATCGACATCGCGGCCACGGTGCGCATGACCTGGATCGTCTCGTCCATGCTGGCCGCACTGGCCGGCGTGTTCTACGGCGTGACGGTGCAGGTGCGCCCGGAGATGGGCCTGAACCTGCTGCTGCCGCTGTTCACGGCCGCGATCCTGGGCGGCGTCGGCAGCGTCAGCGGCGCCGTGCTGGGTGCGCTGCTGATCAGCCTCACCGAGAACCTGGTCACGCTGGTGATCCCGAGCACCTACAAGCCCATCGTGCCCTTCGTGCTGCTGCTGCTGGTGCTGTACTTCCGCCCCTCGGGCCTGTTCGCGCCCAAGGGCGGCCACTGAGGGAGCGCGACCATGCTGTCCTACCTGATCTTCTTCCTCACCGTGGCGTCCATCCTGGCCATCGCCACGCTGGGGCTCAACCTGCAATGGGGCGTGTCGGGCCAGTTCAATGCCGGCGTGGTGGGCTTCATGGCCATCGGCGGCTACACGCAGGCCATCCTCACCATGCCCGCCAGCCAGGCGTTGCTGGTGCAACTGCACGCGCCCTTCGCGGTGGGCCTGATCGGCGCGCTGGTCGTGAGCGGCGTGGCGGCGCTGCTGGTGGGCGTGGCCACGCTCAAGCTGCGCAGCGACTACCTCGCGATCGCGACCTTCGGCATCGCCACCTCGATCCAGGTGCTGGCCAACAACCTGGAGCCCCTGACCGGCGGCTCGCGCGGCCTGGTCGGCATTCCGCGGCCCTTCGAAGGCTGGGGGCCGCGCGGCTACGGCATCGCCTGGCTGGCCCTGGTGGCCTGCGTGCTGGCGGCGGCCTTCTTCGCGCTGCAGACGCTGCTGCGCTCGCCCTGGGGCCGCGTGCAGCGCGCCCTGCGCGAAGACGAGGTGGTCTGCGCCGCGCTGGGCAAGAACGTGGTGCGCCAGCGCCTCACGGCCTTCGTCATGGGCTCGATGCTGATGGGCCTGTCGGGCGCGCTGTACGCCGCCTTCGTGGGCACGACCAGCCCGTCGGAATTCCTGCCCATCCTCACTTTCCAGATCTGGGCCATGCTGATCGTGGGCGGCAGCGGCAGCAATGCCGGCGCCATCGCGGGCAGCTTCGCCATCTGGGGCCTGTGGACGCTCTCGGGCATGGTCATCGTCTCGGTGCTGCCGCCCCAATGGCAGGCCCAGGGCGGCGCCCTGCAGTACATCCTGGTCGGCCTGGTGCTGGTGTGCACGCTGCTGTTCAGGCCGCAGGGGCTGCTGGGCGCGCGCCGCCGCGGCTGAGCCCCCCTTTCATTCCCCTCCCTCGTTCCACCCTCACCCCCCCAGGAGTCATGCCATGAAGACCCTCCATCGCTGGACGGTGCCAGCCGCCCTCGCCCTCACGCTGGCCTCGGGCCAGGCCTTCGCGCAGGGCAATTGCGCCAAGCTCGGCGGCGTCATCGCGCAGACCGGCGCGCAGGGCGCCATCGGCAAGGTGATCGCCGAATCGGGCCGGCTGGCCGTGGACCACATCAACAAGGCCGGTGGCGTGAAGGGCTGCCAGGTCGAGTTCGTGATCCGCGACGACACCAGCCAGCCCTCGGTGGGCCTGGACGCGGCCCGCTTCCTGGTCGACGTGCAGAAGGTCCACGCCATCGTCGGCCTGGTGGGCAGCGGCACCGCGCTGTCGGTGGTCAATTCGGTCTCGGCGCCGAACAAGGTGCCCACCGTGGCCTGCTGCGCGGTGACGCCCGCCCTGACCCGCATGGCCGAGGAAGGCCGCACCGGCGGCTACTTCTTCCGCACCATTCCCACCGCCCGCGCGACGGCGCTCGCGCACGCCAAGGTGGTGACCGACCGGGGCTACAAGAAGACGGTGATCATGTACATCAACAACGACTTCGGCAACGGCGTGGCGCCCGACGCCAAGGTCGCCATCGAGAAGATGGGCGGCAAGGTGGTGGGCACGCTGGGCTACGCCGAGAACCAGCCCTCGTACCGCTCCGACGTGACCAAGGCACTGGCGATGGAGCCCGATTCGCTGGTGCTGGTGGGCCTGTCGGCCGACGGCACGGTGCTGCTGCGCGACTGGTTCGCGCTGGGCGGCACGCGCAACGTGGTGCTGCACAACACCATGCGCTCGATGGACGTGATCAAGGGCGTGGGCGCGCGCTTCCTCGACAAGGCCGTCGGCATCGACAACGGCCAGGCCTCGGGGCCGAGCGTGGATGTGTTCAACAAGGACTTCCAGGCCGCCACCGGCCGCCCGGCCGTGGGCCCGGGGCTGCACACCATGTACGACGCGGCGGCCATCACGCTGCTGGCCATGCAGGCCGCACCTTCGCTGGAAGGCCCGGCCATCCGCGACGCGATGCGCGCGGTGCAGGACCCGGCGGGTGTGGAGGTCGGCACCGGCGTCGACGGGCTGCGCAAGGGCCTGGAGGCGCTCAAGGCCGGCCAGAAGATCCGCTACGTGGGCGCCACCGGCGCCTTCCGCTTCGACAAGAACGGCGACGTGAACGGCCCGATGCTGGTGTGGAAGCTGGACAAGGGCGAGATCGTCACCGACAGCCTCATTCCGCTGGCGGACATGCAGGCCCTGGCCCAGAAGGCCGGCTTCTAAGACCCGGCACCACCCGGCCCTCCACGCCCCGAACCCGCGCCGCCAGGCAGCGGGAAGGGGCGGGCTTTCCCCTCTTCTTCCCGCGCCCCGCGCGCTCCACGGATCCATCCCATGAGCATCGACACCCTCACCCTGGCCCCGGACTACACCATTTCCCGCGTCGCCAAGGGCAACTGGCAGCTGGCCACGCGCCACGGCGCCCCCTACGCGCAGGAGGACGCGGTGGAAGACATGCGCCGCTTCGTCGAGGCGGGCATCAACGCCTTCGACTGCGCCGACCACTACGTGGGCGTGGAAGACACCATCGGCGTCTTCCGCCGCAAGTACCCGGAACTGGGGCGGCAGCTGCGCGTCTCGACCAAGTACACGCCCGACATCGACCTGATCCCGCGCCTGACGCGGCGCGACGTGGAGATCGCCGTCGACACCTCGCTCCAGCGCCTGGGCGGCGAACGGCTGGACCTGGTGCAGTTCCACTGGTGGGATTACGACGTGCCCGGCTGCACGCAGGCCCTGCTGTGGCTGCAGGAGTTCCAGAAGGCCGGCAAGGTGGCCCACATAGGCACCACCAACTTCGACGTCGCGCACCTGCAGGAGATCGTCGACGCCGGCGTGACGCTGCTGACCCACCAGCTGCAGTATTCGGTGATGGACCTGCGGCCCGAGCGCGGCATGGTGGAGTTCTGCCGCGCGCACGGCATCCACCTGTTCTGCTACGGCACCATCGCCGGCGGCTTCCTGTCGGACAAATGGCTGGGCCAGCCCGATCCGCCGCAGCCCTATGCCAACCGCTCGCTGGTGAAGTACCGGCTCATCGTCGAGGAGTTCGGCGGCTGGGAGGCCTTCCAGGCCCTGTTGCGCGCGCTGGACGGCATTGCGAAGAAGCACGGCAGCAGCATCGCGGCCGTGGCCGCCCGCTACGTGCTCGACAAGCCGCAGGTCGCCTGCGCGCTGGTGGGCGCCCGCGATGCCCGCCACCTGGACGACACGCTGGCCATCTTCGCGCTGCAGCTGGATGCGCAGGACCGGGCGCTGCTGGATTCCCTGGCCGCTGCGGGCGACCGCATCGAAGGCGACTGCTACAGCGTGGAGCGCGACAAGAACAGCATCCACGCCAAGATCATGCAGATGAACCAGAACACGCACGGCGCGCCCGAGAAGATGGAGCTGTCGCCCCAGCTCGACGCGCTGCGCCGCTGACCCCCTTTTCCACCCCAGTCCCAGGAGCCTCCATGGACCACACCCAGAAGACGCCGGACGGCACGCCGGACCTGTTCGAGCTCTACGACCTGCGGGTCGAGGTCGTCGAATCCGACAGGCCCTTCATCATGCACGTCAAGAAGGGCGACTATTTCGACGTCATCGGCGGGCGGGTGGTGCTGCCCGCCGACAACCCCTCGTTCTCGCTCTACGGCCTGCTGGCCGTGCTGCCCTTCATCCCGGCCAAGCAGCGCCCCACGCACCCGCACGACTGGATGACCTCCGATTGCCTGATCGCCTCCACCGACCCGGCCTGCGGCGCGCGCTTCAAGATCACCCGGCTGGGCAAGCGCGCCCTGCACCATGGCGACTTCAGCGTGGTGCCGCTGGGTGAAAGCAACGGCTGAAGCGGGGGCCGGCGTGGCAGCGACGGTGCGGCGCTTCGCCCTCATCGGGCACGGCCGCATCGGCGCGGCCGTGGTGCAGGCCTGGGAAGCGGGCGACCTGCCCGGCTGGGAGCTGGCCGCGGTGCTGGTGCGCACGCGGCCTGCCGCCGCGCCGCCCTGGCTGCACACCGATGCGGCCTGCCTGCGGGCCAGCGCGCCCGACGTGATCATCGACACCGCCGGCCCCGAGGCCCTGGCCGCGCACGCCGAAGCCGCGCTGGCCGTGGCGCCGCTGTGGACCGTGAGCGCCGTGGCCCTGGCCGACCCGGCGCTGTGCGCGCGCATCGAAGCAGCCGTGCGCGCCAGCGGCCACCGGCTGCGCGTGCTGCCGGGCGCCATTGCGGGCCTGGACGGCGTGGCCATGGCCGCCACCGATCCGCAGGCCCGGCTGCACCTGGAGATCGAGCTGCTGCCCGACGCGCAACCGGCGCAGGAGCTGTTCCATGGCAGCGTGCGCGAGGCTGCGCGGCGCTTTCCGCACAGCGTGAACGTGGCGGCCGCCGCCGCCTGGGCCGGCCCGGGGCTGGACGCGAGCACGGTGCGCGTGCGCCGGCCGGGGCCCGTGCTCGCCAATCAGCTCGCGCTGGAGGCGCAAAGCCGCTATGGCCGCGTGCGGGCCGAAGCGCAGCCGCGCGTGGCGCCCGGGGCGCATCCGGTGGCCGCCTCCATCGTGGCGGCGCTGCGGCAGGAACTGCGGCCGATCTGGGTGGGCTGACGCCACCCCCTGGCGTCGCCAGCGTTGCGGGGCGGCACCCGCTGCGGGCGGGCGCCGCGCCCTCACTGCGCCGCCAGCCGCCGCCGCGCCTCGGTGCGGAACTCGGTCGGGCGCTGGCCCGTGTGCTTCTTGAAGAAGCGGCCGAAGTAGGCCTCGTCCTCGAAACCCAGCTCGGCCGCGATCTGCTTGATGGTCAGCGAGGAGTACACCAGCTCGCGCTGGGC
Source organism: Xenophilus arseniciresistens (assembly GCF_028023875.1). GTDB lineage: Bacteria > Pseudomonadota > Gammaproteobacteria > Burkholderiales > Burkholderiaceae_C > Xenophilus > Xenophilus arseniciresistens. The sequence goes on along the minus strand of NZ_JAQIPB010000010.1, from coordinate 35,894 downwards.
CTCGTGCACCACGCGCGCATTGACCACCTCCTGCGCCGACAGGCCCAGCAGCTCCTTGCTCAGCCGCGTGAGCTGGCCCAGCGTGATGCCCAGCGCCTGCGCATAGGCCTGCACCGGCTCGCGGCGGCGCAGGCGCTCGTCCAGCAGCGCGCGAAAGCGCTCGATCTGCGCGGCCTTGCGCGAGCGCGTGCCGTGCGCCGCGCCCGGCAGGGCGCTGGCCGCGCGCGCCACCCGCGCCACCTGCACGAACAGCGCCGTCAGCAGCGCCATGCCGGCCGTCATGCCACCGCTGGCCTGCAGCTGCGATTCCCGCCCGATGGCCTCGAACAGCGGCAGCAGCGCCTGGCCCTGGCGGCTGCCCCGCGGCACTTCGAGCACCGCGGGGCGGTGCAGGTGTTCCAGCAGCTCGGGCGCGGTGAGCGCGGCCAGCGATTCCAGCGGCTTCTGCGCCGCGGTGATGACCGGGCCGTCGGTCTTCGGATGGAAGCTGAAGCCATGCACCGCGCGGGCCGGCACCACGATCAGGCAGGGCGGGCGCAGCGCCCAGCGCGTGCCGTCGATGAAGGCCGCGCCTTCGCCGCCCTGCGTGAGGTAGAGCAGCTGGATCAGCCCCTCGTGAAAGTGCAGGTCGATCTCCCAGTCGAACAGGCTGGAGCGCTCGGGCACGGTTTCCAGGTGCACCAGCTCGGCCCAGGCGGGCTGCGTGTCGCTGCTGCCATACAGCGCGAAGTTGCGCACGGTGCCGGGTTCTGTCCGCATGCTGTGTGGTCTCCTGGGGATGCACGAATTGTCCGGTTCATGGCCGCTTTTGTCGATTGAGCGCAGGCGCCTCTGGCGCGATGCTTCGCACCACAGACAAGGCATCGATACGGAGACGAACTGCATGGCATCCATCCCTTCCCTCACGGCGGCGAACGAATCGTCCGACCCGACGCGTTCCGACCACTGGCTGGGCCTGGCCGGCCGCGTGTGCGTGGTGACGGGCGCGGCCAGCGGCATCGGCGCGGCCATCGCGCAGGCCTTTGCCGCCGCGGGCGCGCAGGTTGCACTGGTGGACCGCGACATCGCCGCGGCCCGCAGCCTGGCCGGCCGGCTGGCCGAGCGGGGCGCGCGCGCCCTGGCGGTGGCCTGTGACATCGCCGACGAGGCGGCGGTGCAGGCCGCCGCGCACCAGGTGCGCGAGCAGCTCGGCCCCGTGGCCGCGCTGGTCAACAACGCCGGCCTGCTGCGCCCGGGTGCGCTGGAGTCGGTCTCCATCGCCGAATGGAACGCGGTGCTGGCGGTCAACCTCACGGGCTACCTGCTGTGCTCGCGCGCCTTCGGGCAGGACATGCTGGCCGCGGGCCGCGGCAGCATCGTGCATGTGGCGTCCATCTCGGCCCTGCACCCGCAGACGGCCAGCGGCGCCTACAGCGCCAGCAAGGCCGGCGTGCTGCTGCTGTCGCGCCAGCTGGCCGCCGAATGGGGGCCGCGCGGCGTGCGCAGCAACGTGGTGTGCCCGGGCATGATCCGCACCGCCCTGTCAGCCCGCTTCTATGAAGAGCCGGGCTTCGAGGCGCGCCGCGCCGCCGCCACCGCCAGCCGCCGCATCGGCGAGCCGCTGGACATCGCCGAGCCCGCGCTCTTCCTGGCCAGCGATCGGGCGGCCTACGTCAACGGCGCGGAGCTGCTGGTGGATGGCGGCCTGGGCTGCATGCTGATGGACGGCGTGCCGCGCCCCGGCTTCAACGCAGGCGCAAACGCAGGCACGGCCCGGGCGGCCTGAGCCCGCGCCTTCTGGCGCACCCCTGCCCTTTCTTCGTTCCCCGCATACGTTTTTCCGCGCGCCGCTGGCGCGCGGGGGCTTCGCTCATCCCTGGAGACTCCGCATGACTTCTTCATCCACGCCTCTTGCGCAGAACCTGATCTGCGACCTCCTGGTCGTCGGCTCGGGTGCCGGCGGCCTCGCCACCGCCATCACGGCCAAAAAGCACGGGCTGGACGTGGTGGTGATCGAGAAGGCGCCGGTCTTCGGCGGCACCACGGCCTTCTCGGGCGGCGTGCTGTGGATCCCCGGCAGCCACCACGACAGGCGCGCGGATTCCCGCGAGGCCATGCTCACCTACATGAAGGACCAGACCGGCGAGTTCTTCGACGAGGCAGCGGTGACGGCCTTCCTGGACCACGGCCCGGCCATGGTGGACTGGTTCGAGCGCGAGACGGCCGTGAAATTCGTGCCCACGCTGTACCCCGACTACCACCCCGATGCGCCCGGTGGCGCACCGGTGGGTCGCTCCATCCTGGCCGCGCCCTTCGATGCCAGCGCGCTGGGCAAGGAACTCGCGCGCCTGCGCCCGCCACTGGAAACCATCACCTTCGTCGGCATGATGTTCAATTCGTCGAACGCCGATCTGAAGCACTTCTTCCGCGCCACGAAGTCGCTGGTGTCCGCGGCCTACGTGGCCCGGCGGCTGGCCGCGCATTTCATCGACCTGCTGCGCTACCGGCGCGGCGTGCAGGTGACCAGCGGCAACGCGCTCGCCGCGCGGCTGGCCAAGAGCTGCTTCGACCTGGGCATCCCCATCCACACCGGCGTGCAGACGCATGAGCTGCTCACGCAGGGCGGCCGCGTCACGGGGGCCCGCCTGACCCTGCAGGGGCGCGAGGTCCGCGTGGCGGCGCGGCGCGGCGTGGTGCTGGCCTGTGGCGGCTACGCGCACGACCTGGCGCGCACCGCGCAGCGCTACCCGCACCTGGCGCGCGGCGGCGAGCACCTCTCGCCCGTGCCGAAGGACAACACCGGCGACGGGCTGGCGCTGGCCGAGGCGCTGGCCGAGGCGCTGGGCGGGCAGGTCGACAGCCGCTTCGCCGGCACCGGCGCGGCGGCCTGGATGCCCGTCTCGCGCGTGCCGCTGCCCGGCGGCCGCACGGGCGTCTTCCCGCACCTGCTGGACCGCTACAAGCCCGGCGTGATCGGCGTGCTGCGCGACGGCAGGCGCTTCACCAACGAATCGAACTCCTACCACGACGTGGGCGCCGCGATGATCGAGGCCTGCGCGGGCCAGAAGGAGACCGCGATGTGGCTGGTGTGCGACCAGGCCACGATCTCCAGGTACGGCCTGGGCTATGCCAAGCCCGCCCCCATGCCGCTGGGCGGGCTGATCCGCCAGGGCTACCTGTTCAAGGGCCGCACGCTGGCCGAGCTGGCGCAGGCGGCGGGCATCGATGCGGCGGGTCTGGAGGCGACGGTGCGCGAGTTCAACACGGGCGCCCGGGCCGGCGTGGACGCGCAGTTCGGCCGCGGCAGCACCGCCTTCAACCGCTACCTGGCCGACCCCGAGCACCAGCCCAACCCCTGCGTGGCCCCGGTGGCGCAAGGGCCCTTCTACGCCGTGAAGCTGCTGATGGGCGACCTGGGCACCTTCGACGGCCTGCGCACCAGCGTGCAGGGCGAAGTGCTGCGCGAAGGCGGCACGGCCGTGCCCGGGCTGTACGCCGTGGGCAACGACCGCGGCAGCATCATGGGCGGCAACTACCCCGGCGCCGGCATCACGCTGGGCCCGGCCATGGTCTTCGGCTGGCTCACGGCGCGGCACATCGCCGGCCTGCAGGACGAGACCGGCAGCACCGCCGCGACGGACAAGGAGCTTCGCCATGTCGCCTGAGCGCCCGCTGATCGACCACCGCATCTACACCATCCGCCTGCGCAAGATGAACGAGTTCCTGGAGGTGTTCAACCGCCTGGCCATGCCCATCCTGCTGCAGACGCTGGAGCACCCGCTGGGCTTCTACACCAGCCTGGTCGGGCCGCAGAACCAGTTCGTCCACCTGTGGGCCTACGAGAGCCTGGCCGACTATGAACGCCGCAGCCTGGCCCGCGACACCCACCCCGGCTTTGCGGCCTACCTGGCCGCCTCGGAGCACCTGATCGTGGCGCAGGAAACGCGCCTGGTGCGCGCCGCCGCGATGCCGGGCTGGCCCGCCGCCTGACGCCCGTCATTCCCCGTTCCCTCGCACCTCATTCACAACCACCACGGAGACACACCATGAACACCTCTGCACCCCATGCCGCCACACCGCCGGCGCGCCCACGCCGCGCCGCACTGCGCGCCCTTCTGCGCAGCACGGCCGCGGCTGGCCTGCTGGCGACGCTGGGAAGCGGCAGCGCCCTGGCGCAGGACGCCTGGCCCGCCAAGCCCATCCGATTCATCGTCGGCTTTCCGGCCGGTGGCACCACCGACATCATGGCCCGCGTGGTCGGCACGCCGCTGCAGAAGGCGCTGGGCCAGCCCATCGTGGTGGACAACAGGCCCGGCGCCAGCGGCAACATCGCGGCCAGCGAGACCATCCGCGCCGCCGCCGACGGCTACACCTTCATGGTGGCGCCGATCTCGGTGCAGACGGCCAACCCCTCGCTCTACAAGCCCGCGCTGAACCCCGAGCGCGACCTGCGGCCGGTGGTGAGCATGGGCTACGCCCAGCTGTACCTGGTGGCCAAGAAGGGGCTGCCCGTGGCGAACGTGGGCGAGCTGCTCGCCCTGGCGCGCAGCAAGCCGGGCGGACTGAGCTACGGCTCGGGCGGGCCGGGCACGCAGATGCACCTGGTGGGCGAGCTGTTCAAGCAGCAGGCCGGCGTGGACGTGGTTCACGTGCCCTACAAGGGCGCCGCACCCGCGCTGCAGGACGTGCTGGCCGGCCAGATCGACTATTACTTCGACCCGGCTTCGGGCTTCGGCCACATCCGCGAAGGCCGCGCGAAGCTGCTGGCCGTGTCGGGCACGCAGCGCTCGCCCTTCTTCCCCGACGCGCCCACGCTCACCGAAGCCGGCGTGAAGGGCGTGGAGCTGGGCAACTGGTTCGGCCTGTTCGCCCCCGCCAGGACGCCGCCCGCCGTCATGCAGCGCATGGCGCAGGAAGTGGCCAAGGCCCTGCAGCTGCCCGAGGTGAAGAGCCGCTACACCGAGCTGGGCGTGGAGCCCGTCGCCCAGGACGGCGCCGCCTTCGGCAAGACCATCGCCAGCGAGACGACGGTGCTCAAGCAGCTGATCCAGGCGCGCGGGATCGTGCTGGACTGAGGGGCCGGCGTCAGCGCTGCACCACGTAGCGCGTCACCACCGGCGGGCCTTCGCCCTTGTGGAAGGCCAGGCGCCGCTCGCGCAGGGCCAGGTCGGCGGCCGTGGCGCGGTTGAAGCGGCGCAGGTGCTCGGTCCAGGACTCGTCAACGATGTGTTCCAGGTAGCGCTCGGGCTGGCTCATGTCGTGCAGCAGTTCCCAGGCGATGGCGCCTTCGCTCAGGCGCGCGCGGCGCGTCTGCTGCATGACCACGCGGAAGGCCCGCGCGCGCGCCGGGTCGATGATGTATTCCACCGTCACCACCACCTGGCCCGATTCACCGGGCCCGGCCTGCGGCGGGCCCGCGGACCAGCCGGCCTGCGCGGGGCTCACGTCGTCCTCGCCGGGGCCGTCGGTCACGTAGCGCAGCACCAGCGCCATGACCACCGTGCCACTCGCGGCCGCGACCAGCAGGCTGATGGTCAGCGAACTCAGGGTGGCCACCTGGCCCCACAGCGCGGCACCCGCGGCGCTCGCGCCCATGATGCCCATCTGGTACATCGACATGCCGCGCGCGCGCACCCAGTCGGGCAAGGAGAGCTGGGCCGACACCGACAGCGAGTTGGCCACCGTGATCCAGGCCGCGCCGCAGAAGAAGCAGCCCGGCGCGGCCAGCCACACATGGGGCGCCAGCGCCACGACGGCGGTCGCCAGCGACAGCAGCAGCGTGCCGCGCAGCACCAGCTGGTCGCGCGACCAGCGCTCGCGCAGGCGCGGCAGGCACAGCACGGCCACGATGGCGCCCGCGCCCATGGCGGCCAGCAGCAGGGTGAAGGTGCCGGCGTCGCCGCCGTCCAGCCCGCGCGCGATCAGCGGCAGCAGCGCCATCACGGCCGAGGAGTGCAGGAAGGACACGGCCACCCGCACCAGCACCGCGCGCATGCGCGGCGACTGGCGCACGAACTGCACGCCCACGCGCATGGCGCTGATCAGGCGCTCGCGGCCCAGCGGCTGCGGCCGCTGCTCGCGGCGCCAGCGCAGGATCACGAAGCCCGAGGCGATGGACAGCACGGCGTTGAGCGCGAACACCCACACCGTGCCCGCGCTGGCGATCAGCGCGCCGGCCAGCAGCGGGCCGATGATGCGCGAGGCGTTCATCGCGATGCCGTTCAGGCCCATGGCCGCCGGCAGCAGCGGCCGCGTGACCAGCTCGGGCACGATGGCCGAGAACACGGGCCAGCGCAGCGCCAGCCCGATGCCGTTGGCAAAAGTCAGGGCCAGCAGCAGCGGCGCGTTGATCATGTCCATCGCGATGGCGCTGCACAGCACCACGGCCGTGCCGGCCAGCCAGAACTGCGTGGCCACCAGCCAGCGCCGCCGGTCCAGGATGTCGGCCAGCGCGCCGCTGGGAATGCCCAGCAGGAACACCGGCAGGGTGGAGGCCGTCTGCACCAGCGCCACCCAGATCGGCGAGGTGGTCAGCGTGGTCATCATCCAGGCCGAGGCCACGTCGCTCATCCACATGCACACGTTGGCCATGAGCCAGGTGCTCCACAGCAGCCGGAACACCGGCATGCGCAGCGGCTCCAGGGCGGCCAGCTTGGGAGGGCGGGGCTTGAGCGGGGGAAGCTCGGATTCTTCGGGATTGATCGGCATGGGTGAGCGATTCTGGCCTGAGCGAAGGCTCAGCGCCGCGCGAGCGCCGCATGCTTGAGCAAATGCCCCAGCGGCAGCGCATGGCTGGCCTTGACCTCGCCGAGCGAGAAGCTGGTGTGCAGGTCCTTCACGTTGGGAAGGTGCATCAGGCTGTTGAGTGCGAAGCGCGAGAAGGCGTCCAGGTCCTGCGCCACCACCTGCAGCTCGAACATGCCGGTGCCGCTGATGTAGTGACAGGCAATCACTTCGGGCAGCTCCCGGATCGCGTTCTCGATCTTCTTGGTCACCTCGCTGTTGGCGCGCTCGGTGTCCAGCCGCACGAAGGCCAGCACGCCCAGGCCGATCTTGCGGCGGTCGATCTCGGCGTGGTAGCCCTTGATGAAGCCGGCCTCCTCCAGCGCACGCACGCGGCGCCAGCAGGGCGCGGCCGACAGGCCCACGCGGTTGGCCAGCTCGGCATTGGTCAGCCGCCCATCGGCCTGCAGTTCTTGCAGGATGGCAAGATCAAAGCTATCCAGCGTTTCCAAACACGCCCCCTTGAAGAAAGAATCTTTCTTGATTCTCGTTTTGGAGGGCATGAAAAGCAAACACCTGTCGGGCACGCAGGCATACACTTTTGCGAGCATCATGGGGGTCGGTTTCATCCGCCCCCACCGGGCACAAGACCCACACGCCAGGCTCACAAGGCCACGCCAAACTGGAGACAGACACGATGAACGCGCCACTGCCCGAGCACATCCGCAAGGCCCTGGAAACCGTCACGCTCGACGACAAATACAGCCTGGACTACGGCCGCGCCTTCATGAGCGGCGTGCAGGCGCTGGTCAAGCTGCCCATGCTGCAGCGCCTGCGCGACGCTCAGCAGGGCAAGAACACCGCCGGCTTCATCAGCGGCTACCGCGGCTCGCCACTGGGCGGCTACGACCAGGCGCTGTGGAAGGCCAGCAGCTACCTGAAGGCCCAGAACATCGTGTTCCAGCCCGGCGTGAACGAGGAGCTGGCGGCCACGGCGCTGTGGGGCACGCAGATGCTGGGCTTCTCGCCCAGGGAAACGCAGAAGTTCGACGGCGTCTTCGGCATCTGGTATGGCAAGGGGCCGGGCGTGGACCGCTGCTCCGACGTCTTCAAGCACGCCAACATGGCCGGCACCACGCCCTGGGGCGGCGTGATCGCGGTGGCCGGCGACGACCACATCTCCAAGAGCAGCACGGCCGCGCACCAGAGCGACCACATCTTCAAGGCCTGCGGCACGCCGGTGTTCTTCCCCACCAACGTGCAGGAAATCCTGGACCTTGGCATCCACGCCTTCGCGATGAGCCGCTTCTCGGGCGTGTGGTCGGGCATGAAGACGATCCAGGAGATCGTGGAATCGAGCGCCACCGCGATGATCGACCCCGAGCGCGTCGAGATCGTGATGCCCGGCGACTTCGAGATGCCGCCCGGCGGCCTGCACATCCGCTGGCCCGACGCGCCGCTGGAGCAGGAGGCGCGGCTGATGCACTACAAGTGGTACGCCGCGCTGGCCTACATCCGCGCCAACCGGCTGAATCACAACGTGATCGAAGGCCCGAACGACCGCTACGGCATCATGGCCAGCGGCAAGGCCTACAACGACACGCGCCAGGCCCTGCTCGACCTGGGCCTGGACGACGCGGCCTGCCGCCAGTTGGGAATCCGGCTGCACAAGGTCAACGTGGTGTGGCCGCTCGAAGCCCAGCTCACGCGCGACTTCGCCACCGGCCTGCAGGAAATCCTGGTGGTCGAGGAAAAGCGCCAGGTCATCGAATACCAGCTCAAGGAAGAGCTGTACAACTGGCGCCCCGACGTGCGCCCCAACGTGCTGGGCAAGTTCAACGAGCTGGGCGCCGACCATTCGGGCGGCGAATGGTCGATGCCCAACCCCACGGCCAACACGCTGCTGCGCGCCAACGCCGACCTGAACCCGGCGCTGATCGCCAAGGCGCTGGTGCAGCGGCTGAAGAAGACCGGCATCCTCGAATCGGGCGGCGCCGACCTGGTGGCGCGCGTGGATGCGCAGATGGCCATCCTGGAGGCCAAGGAGCGCTCGATGCAGGTGCTGCAGGCTGGCGGCGTGCAGGGCGCGGACCGGGTGCCATGGTTCTGCTCGGGCTGCCCGCACAACACCAGCACCGTGGTGCCCGAGGGCTCGCGCGCCATGGCCGGCATCGGCTGCCACTACATGGCCAACTGGATGGACCGCGCCACCTACGGCTTCACGCAGATGGGCGGCGAGGGCGTGCCGTGGATGGGCCAGGCGCCCTTCTCCAACGAGAAGCACATCTTCGCCAACCTGGGCGATGGCACCTACTTCCACAGCGGGCTGCTGGCCATCCGCCAGAGCATCGCGGCGGGCGTGAACATCACCTACAAAGTGCTCTACAACGACGCGGTGGCCATGACCGGCGGCCAGACCGTGGGCGAGCGCCCCGAGGGCCACAGCGTGCTGCAGATCGCCGAGAGCCTGCATGCCGAGGGCGTCAGGCGCCTGGTGATCGTGACCGACGAGCCGCAGAAGTACGAGGGCGTTCAGGTGCCCGGCAGCTACGACGGCCAGCCCGTGCAGGTGCGCCACCGCGATCAGCTCGACGAGATCCAGCGGGAATTCCGTGAGATCGCCGGCACCACGGCCATCATCTACGACCAGACCTGCGCCACCGAGAAGCGCCGCCGCCGCAAGCGCGGCAAGGCCGTGGACCCGGCCGTGCGCGTGGTCATCAACGAACTGGTGTGCGAAGGCTGCGGCGACTGCAGCGTGCAGAGCAACTGCATGAGCGTGGAGCCGCTGGAGACCGAGTTCGGACGCAAGCGCACCATCAACCAGAGCACCTGCAACAAGGACGTGAGCTGCGTGAAGGGCTTCTGCCCGAGCTTCATCACCGTCGAGGGCGGGCAGCTCAAGAAGAAGGCCAAGGCCAGCAAGGCGGCCACGCCGGCCGAGCTGGGCGAACTGCCCGAGCCGGCCCTGCCCTCGTTGCACGGCGGCCAGGTGTGGGGCATCGTGGTGGCCGGTGTGGGCGGCACGGGCGTGATCACCATCGGCCAGCTGCTGGGCGTTGCCGCGCACATCGAGGGCAAGGGCATCGTCACGCAGGACGCCGCCGGCCTGGCCCAGAAGGGCGGCGCGACCTGGAGCCACGTGCTGATCGGCGACACGCAGCATGACATCCGCACCACGCGCGTGGGCACGGCCGCGGCCGACCTGATCCTGGCCTGCGACCCCATCGTCACCGTCAACCCCGAGACCCTGGCGCGCATGCGCGAAGGCCGCACCCATGTGGCGCTGAACAGCCACAGCGCGCCCACGGCCAGCTTCGTGAAGAACGCCAACTGGCAGAACCCGCAGGAGGCCTGCGCAGCGCAGATCGCCAAGGCGGTGGGCGAAGAAGGCCTGGGCGCCTTCGACGCCGACGCTGCGGCCACGCAGCTGATGGGCGACACCATCTTCGTCAACCCGATGATCCTGGGCTACGCCTGGCAGAAGGGCTGGATCCCGCTGGGCCACGAGTCGCTGATGCGCGCCATCGAACTCAACGGCGTGGCCATCGACGCGAACAAAACCGCCTTCGAATGGGGCCGCCAGGCCGCGCAGCGGCCGGCCGAGCTGGCCCGGCGCCTGAACCCGGGCCAGGTGATCGAGTTCAAGAAGCGCGAGACGCTGGAATCGCTGGTGGCGCGCCGCGTGGAATTCCTCACCGGCTATCAGAACGCGGCCTATGCCGGGCAGTACCGCGACTTCGTCGCCAGGGTGCAGCAGGCCGAAGGCGCGCTGGGCAAGAGCGCACTGGCCGAGACAGTGGCACGCTACCTGTTCAAGCTCATGGCCTACAAGGACGAGTACGAGGTGGCCCGCCTGCACAGCGACACCGCCTTCCTGGCCCGCGTTAACGGCATGTTCGAGGGCGATTTCAAGCTCAACTACCACCTGGCGCCGCCGGCCACGGCCAGGAAGAACGCCAAGGGCGAGCTGCTCAAGAAGAAGTACGGCCCCTGGATGCTGACCGGCTTCAGGCTGCTCGCAAAGCTCAAGGGCCTGCGCGGCACGGCGCTGGACCCCTTCGGCCGCACCGAGGAGCGCCGCACCGAGCGCGCGCTGATCGCCGACTACCGCGCCAGCATCGAGGAGGTGCTGGCCGGCCTGGGCGCGGACAACCACGCCCTGGCGCTGGAGATCGCGGCGTTGCCCGAGCAGATCCGCGGCTACGGTCACGTGAAGGAGCGCAACCTGGCGGCCGTGCGCACGCGCTGGACCGCGCTGATGGCGCGCTGGCGCGAGCCGCAGGGCGGCACGCGCGCCGCGGCCTGAAGGCGCTGCGCGGCGCCGCCGCAATGCCCGTTTCGCGGCCCGGATATGCCGCGGGGCGCCCCGCGGGGCGCCGCATACAATCCGCCGGTTTCGCCCTGGCCCCAGGCCGGGCCGTCGGCGCGCCCTGAGGAAGCGCCGCACGCGCGGGGTGCTCCTGATGTGCCCCGCATCCCCATCCTCCCCCGTTCGCTGGAGACTTTGCCCTTGTTCATTTCCAACGCCTTCGCCCAGTCCGCGCCCGCCGCCGGTGGTGGCGACATGATGTCCTCGATGGCCAGCATGCTGCCGCTGCTGCTGATGTTCGTGGTGCTGTACTTCGTGATGATTCGTCCGCAGATGAAGCGTCAGAAGGAAATGCGCGCCATGCTCGAAGCCCTGCAGAAGGGTGATGAAGTGGCCACGGCCGGCGGCCTGCTGGGCCGCATCAGCGTGCTGGGCGACCAGTTCCTGACGATCGAGATCGCCAACGGCGTCGAAATCAAGGTGCAGCGCAGCGCCGTGGTTCAGGTGCTGCCCAAAGGCAGCTACAAGTAAGCCGTCCGCGCCGCGCCCGCCCCTTCTGGACTCTGCAGCGGCACGCAGCCGCTGGGCAGGCGGGCGCAGCGGCAGTGTTCTTTTGTGACACGCGACGCCCTGGCGCCGCGTGTCCTGTTTCAGGCCCCGCTGTCAGGGGCCTTCGGCCCGAGGGCAACCCGGGCCGGTCTTGAGAGGTTCGGGCCATGAACCGTTATCCGATCTGGAAATACGCGATCCTCGTGATCGTGACCCTGGTGGGGCTGCTGTATGCCCTGCCCAACTTCTTCGGCGAGGCGCCGGCGGTGCAGGTCTCCGCGGCCAAGTCGACCGTCAAGGTCGACGCCAGCACCGAGGCGCGCGTGGCCGAGGCCCTGAAGGCCGGCGGCCTGACGCCCGACATGCTGACCTTGGACGGCACCTCGGTGCGCGCCCGCTTCAACACGCCCGACGAGCAGCTCAAGGCCCGCGACGTGCTGCAGCGCGCGCTGGTGCCCGACGCCAGCGACCCGCCCTACGTGGTGGCGCTGAACCTGGTGTCGCGCTCGCCGGCCTGGCTCAGCGCGCTGCACGCCTTCCCCATGTACCTGGGGCTGGATCTGCGCGGCGGCGTCCACTTCATGCTGCAGGTGGACATGCAGGGCGCGCTGGACAAGCGGGCCGAAACCTTCGCCAGCGACCTGCGTACCGGCATGCGCGACCGCAACATCCGCGGGGGCGTGGTCACGCGCAACGGCCAGTCGCTGGACGTGCGCCTGCGCGATGCGGCTGCGGCCGACGCGGTGCAGCGCCTGATCCAGGAACAGTTCACCGACCTGGTGGCCGTGCGCACCACCGACGGCGCCGAGACGCGCCTGGCCGTGACCATCAAGCCCGAGGCCGCGCGCCGCCTGCAGGACACCGCGCTCAAGCAGAACATCACCACCTTGCACAACCGGATCAACGAACTCGGCGTGGCCGAGCCCGTGATCCAGCAGCAGGGCCTGGACCGCATCGTGGTGCAGCTGCCGGGCGTGCAGGACACGGCCAAGGCCAAGGACATCCTGGGCCGCACCGCGACGCTGGAGCTGCGCCTGGTGGACGAGAGCACCGAAGGCCGCGCCGCCGAAATGGGCACCGGCCCGGTGCCCTTCGGCTCCGAGCGTTTCATGGACCGCGAAGGCCGCCCGGTGATCGTGCGCAAGCAGGTCATCATCACCGGCGAGAACCTGACCGACGCGCAGCCTGGCTTCGACTCGCAGACGCAGCAGCCCAAGGTGGACCTGACGGTGGACGCCAAGGGCGGGCGCATCATGCGCGACGTCAGCCGCGAGAACTACCGCAAGCGCCTGGCCATCGTGCTGTTCGAGAAGGGCAAGGGCGAAGTGCTGACGGCGCCGTCCATCAACGGCGAGCTGGGCACGCGCTTCCAGATCTCCGGTTCGATGGGCGTGGTGGAAGCCAACGACCTGGCCCTGCTGCTGCGCGCCGGCTCGCTGGCCGCGCCGATGGAGATCATCGAGGAAAGCACCATCGGCCCGAGCCTGGGTGCCGACAACATCGAGATGGGCTTCAAGAGCGTGGCCTACGGCTTCCTGGCCATCATGGTGTTCATGTGCATCTACTACGCGATGTTCGGCGTGTTCTCGTCCATCGCGCTGGCGGTGAACCTGCTGCTGCTGGTGGCCGTGCTGTCGATGCTGCAGGCCACCCTCACGCTGCCGGGCATCGCGGCCATGGCGCTGGCCATCGGCGTGGCCATCGACTCCAACGTGCTGATCAACGAGCGCATCCGCGAGGAGCTGCGCAACGGCGCTTCGCCACAGGCGGCCATCCATGCCGGCTATGACCGCGCCTGGGGCACCATCCTGGACTCCAACGTGACCACGCTGATCGCGGGCATCGCGCTGCTGGCTTTTGGCTCCGGCCCGGTGCGCGGCTTCGCGGTGGTGCACTGCATCGGCATCGTGACCTCCATGTTCTCGGCCGTGTTCTTCGCCCGCGGCCTGACCAACCTCTGGTACGGCCGCCAGAAGAAGCTCAAGAGCGTGGCCATCGGCACGGTCTGGAAGCCGCCCGTGGACGCCGAACCCCAGGCCCCTCTGTCCGGCAAGCCGCTGACGACGAGCAAGTAAAGGAAACGCCATGGAGTTTTTAGTTTCGGCATCACATGCGCTTCGCGCAGATGTGAGCCTTCTCTGAAAACTCCATAAAGAAGGAAATCAGAATGGAGTTTTTCCGCATCCATCGCACCATCCCGTTCATGCGCCATGCGCTGGCGCTGAACGCGGTCTCGATCATCACCTTCCTGCTGGCCGTGTTCTTCCTGTTCCACAAGGGCTTGCACCTGTCGGTGGAATTCACGGGCGGCACGGTGATGGAGATCACCTACTCGCAAAGCGCCGACCTCGAGAAGGTGCGCGGGGCCATCGGCAAGCTGGGGTATCAGGAAGTGATGGTCCAGAACTTCGGCAGCTCGCGCGACGTGCTGATCCGCGTGCCGCCGCAAAAGGGCCTCAACTCCACCCAGCAGAGTGAGCAGCTCATGGGCGCGCTGCGCGCCGACTCGCCCGACGTGCAGCTGCGCCGCAGCGAGTTCGTGGGCCCGCAGGTGGGCGACGAGCTCACCAGCAACGGCCTGAAGGCGCTGGCCATGGTGGTGGTGGGCATCATGATCTACCTGGCCTTCCGCTTCGAGTGGAAGTTCGCGCTGGCCACCGTGATCGCCAACCTGCACGACGTGGTGATCATCCTGGGCTTCTTCGCCTTCTTCCAGTGGGAGTTCTCGCTGGCGGTGCTGGCGGCGGTGCTCGCGGTGCTGGGCTATTCGGTGAACGAGTCGGTGGTGATCTTCGACCGCGTGCGCGAGACCTTCCGGCGCCAGCGCAAGCTGAGCACGCCCGAGGTGATGAACTACGCCATCACTTCCACCATCAGCCGCACCATCATCACCCACGGCTCCACGCAGTTGGTGGTGCTGTCGATGTTCTTCTTCGGCGGCCCCACGCTGCACTACTTCTCGCTGGCGCTGACCATCGGTATCTGCTTCGGCATCTATTCTTCCGCCTTCGTCGCCGCCTCGATCGCCATGTGGCTGGGCGTCAAGCGCGAAGACCTGGTCAAGGCCGCACCGGCCAAGAAGGACGATCCCAACGACCCCAATGCGGGCGCCACGGTCTGAACCGGCGCCGCTGATCGAGAATGGCGCCGCAAGGCGCCATTTTTTTTTGGGTCCCACGATGAGAGTTCGCATGCTGCAACACCCGCATCGGGTGCGATAAGCTCGGCCACCCCCTCCCCACGCTTCATGACCTCCGCGCGATTCGACGACCCCGCCTTGCAGCTCGCCCGCCAGACGCGCGAGCGCTTCGTGGCATCCACCGAAGCCGCCATCGAAGCCGTGGCGCAGGCCGTGCGCGAACGCCTGGACCACCAGGCCATGCAGTCGGCCACTGCGCGCGAGATGCAGCAGCACCGCGACAACCAGCTGGCCTTTCGCGGCGCCGAGATGAACTGGGTCTCGCAGTCGCGCCTGCACTGGCGCAAGGCGCTGGACGAGAGCCAGCAGGGCTCCAGCGGCGGTAGCGGCAGCGGCCTGTTGTCGATGCGGCTGGAACTGGTGGGCGACGAGGTGGTGGAGAACAACATCCTGTCCTCGCGCCTGGCGCTGGCGGTCCAGGACAAGGCCAACTTCGACCTCAACGACCTGCGCCTGCGCATCCAGCACCTGGAACGGCGCGACGACCTGGACGCCCGGGACGTGCTCAAGCCCGAGGTGCTGCCGGGCGTGCTGGTGGCGCAATGGCTGGCCGCCGGCATGGGCCGCGAGCTGTGGCTGGCCGTGCGCGAGGTGCTGCACGCCAGCGTGGCGGAAGCCATGGCCACGGCCTACAAGGAGGCCAACACCTTCCTCATTGGCCAGGGCGTGATGCCCGAAATCGACCTCAAGCGGCTGGTGCGCCGCCCCGTGAGCGGCCCGGCCAGTTCGCCTGGCGCCCTCGGAGGCCGCGCCCAGACGGGGCCGGGGACCACGGTGGTTTCGGCCCGGCCGGGCGCCGGCGCGGGAGCGGCCCCCTCGCAGCCGCAGGCGGCCGCCCCGATGGGCTTCGCACCGGCCGCCATCGGGGTACAGGCCGCGGCGCCCGGCACGCAGCCGGAGGAGGCCATGCTGCCCCGCGGTGCCTCGCCCTTCGAGCTGGCCCGCCACCGCGCACAGGGCATGCTGATGAACCTGCGGCGGCTGGTCGAGGCGGCCATCGGCGGTTCGGCCGGCTGGGCCGATTCGGCCCCGCAGCGCACGAACGGCGGCGAGAGCGGCATCCCGATGGTGCCGGCGCATGCGGCTGCGGCCCGCGCTGCCCATGCGGGCGCCGCCACGCTGCCGGCGCCGGTCCATCCGGCCTTTGCCGCGGCCGTGGCCCAGGCGGGCGCCGAGTACCACGCCCGGGCCACCAGCTTTGTCCTCACCGGCGACCCGGCGGCCGCTGCGGCGCTGGTGCAGCGCAGCGCCGCCGAACTGCGACGGCATGCCAACGACCTCAAGAAGCAGGCGCCCACCACGGCCGACAAGGCCACGGTGGAGATCGTCGCGCTGATGTTCCAGGCCATCCTGGCCGAGGAACGCATTCCCTTTTCGGCCCGGGTGTGGTTCGCCCGCCTGCAGATGCCCGTGCTGCGCGTGGCCATCGCCGAGCCCCAGTTCTTCGCCACCTTGCAGCATCCGGCGCGCATGCTGATCGACCGCATGGGCTCGGTGGTGATGGGTTTTGACGCCGCCGCCATCTCGGGCAGCGCACTCGAGAACGAGATCCGCCGCGTGGTGCAGGTGATCGAGCAGTACCCGGAAACCGGCCAGCGCGTGTTCAAGCTGGTGTACGACGAGTTCGTCGCCTTCCTGTCCAAGTACCTGACGCAGAACGACGCCACGCAGCGTGCGATGAGCGTGGCGCAGCAGGTGGAGCAGAAGGAGACGATGGCGATCCAGTACACCATCGAGCTGCGCAAGATGCTCAACGACATGCCGGTGCGCGAAGAGATCCGCGAGTTCCTCTTCAAGGTCTGGGCCGAGGTGCTGGCCATGGCGGCCATCAAGTACGGCGCCCAGGACGAGCAGACCGTGGTCTTCAAGCGCGCGGCCTCCGAACTCGTGTGGGCCGCCAGCGCCAAGCCCAGCCGCACCGACCGTGCGCGCGTGATCCAGGAGCTGCCCAAGCTGCTGCAGCGGCTGCGCCAGGGCCTGGAGCTGCTGGGCGTGACCGGGTCGGCGCAGGAAGCGCACATCAAGATCATCGGAAAGACGCTGTCCGATGCCTTCATGTCCAAGACCGCCACCATCAGCGCCGAGCAGATCGAGGCCATGGCCTCGCGCCTGGCCAACCTGGAGGACTACGTGGGCGAGGAAGGCGACGCGGAAATGCCCATCGACGTGGCCAGCGTGGAGCTGCTGCTGGGCGTGGACGCCGCCTCGATCGAGGTGCTGCCCAGCAGCGGCGCCAAGGTCGAGGAAGGCATGCTGGCCTGGGCCCACGAGCTGCAGGTGGGCAGCTGGCACCTGCTGGACCACAACGGCCGTCCCAGCCAAGTGCAGTTCGTCTGGCGCAGCGAGCGCAAGCGCCTGTACCTGTTCGCGGCCAACGACGGGCGCAAGTTCATGCTGCAGGCAGGGCGCCTGGCGGCCTACCTGCAGGCCGGCCTGCTGCGACCGGCCGAAGAGGAAAGCCTCACGGCCCGCGCCACGCGCAAGGCGCTGGCCAAGCTGGACGCCAATCCCGAGCGGCTGTTGAACTGAGGCTGAACCGGGCAGCCTGCGCCGCGGTGCGTGCGCTCAACCAGTGGCGATGCGCTGAAACAGCCCGCCCGGCAGCCGGCCGACCTGGCCGTCCAGCTCCAGTTCCAGCAAGGCCGCCTGCAGCCGGGCCACGTCCAGGCCGGTGCGCGCACACAGCGCGTCCAGGCTCACGGGCGCAAAGCCCATCTGCGCGAGCAGGCCATCCTGCGCCTCGTCGGACGGCTCCTCGGGGCCGGCGGCCGCAGGCGGCGCGGCCGACAGGGCCGGCAGCTCTTCCAGGATGTCCTGCGCCGACTCCACGAGCTTGGCACCCTGCCGGATCAGCGCATGGCAGCCGCGCGACTGCGGCGCATGGATGGAGCCCGGGATGGCGAACACCTCCCGCCCCTGCTCGAGCGCCATCCGCGCCGTGATCAGCGAGCCCGAGGCCAGCGCCGCCTCCACCACCAGCGTGCCCTGCGACAGGCCGGAGATCAGCCGGTTGCGGCGCGGAAAGTTCGGCGTCAGGGGTGGCGTTCCGAGGTGGAACTCGCTCACGATCAAGCCGCGTGCCGCGATGCGGCGCGCCAGCGCGCCATGGCGCACGGGATAGACGATGTCCAGCCCCGTGCCCACCACGGCCACGGTGGCCGCGGGCGCATCCGCCGCAGCGGGCATGCCCTCCAGCGCGCCCTCATGTGCGGCGCCGTCGATGCCCAGGGCCAGGCCCGACACGATGGTCAGCCCGGCCTGCGCCAGGTGCCGCGCGAACAGGCGGGCATCGCTGGCGCCCTGCGGCGTGGGGTTGCGGCTGCCCACCACGGCCAGGGCGCGCGCGCAGGCGACGTCGCCCAGCTGCAGGTGCGCGGGGCCCAGCGTGTAGAGCAACAGCGGCGGATCGGCGATCTGCAGCAGCGCCTGCGGGTAGCCGGGATCGGCCAGGCTCAGGAGGCGGCGCTGCAGCGTCACGCCGCCCTGCTGCTCCTGGTGCTGCAGCCACTGCCAGGTTTTTTCAAGGGCGGCCGGCAGGGCCTCGGGCGGCTCACTCAGCGCACGGGCCGCGGCGGGCCCCAGCACGCTCTCGAGTGCATCGGTGCTCTGGCGAAAGATCTGCTGCGGCAGGCCGAAGGCCGCCAGCAGGCGGCGCGCCTGCGTCGGGCCGACGCGGGGGCTCAGCGCCAGCCGGAGCCAGCCCTGCAGCTCTTCGCGGTCCATGCGCGGCGCGGGGTGGGGTGTGACGGCGGCGGCAGCGGGCGCCGGAACGCCGTCAGGGGTTGGCCAGCAGGTCGCCGGCACGCGGGTTGGCGCTGATTTCCAGCACCAGTGCGTAGGAGGCCTTCTCGAAGGTGCGGAACACCATCAGCAGGCCCGCGCGCTCATTGGGCAGCTTCAACGTTTCCTTGGTGCCGCCCGTGCGGTCCACGATGGTTTCGCCGTTCTTGAGGATGGCCAGCACGTGGCCGCTCTCGATGCCGTCGCGCAGGCCCTTGTTGATGCTGACGATCTGGTTCTGGCCGATGTAGCTCACCGCATTGCCATAGACCGAGACGATGCGACCGCCCTCGATGGGCAGCTGCGGCGCGCGCGGCACGTAGCTCACCAGCTGGCGCGGCGGCTCGGGCAGCAGGCGGTCGCCGGCGCGGATTTCCTCGCGCGCGGCCATCACGTCCACCGTGGCCGGCACCACCATCGTGCTGCTGGCGCCGTTCTGCATCTGGTTCTCGGTCGTCTCGCCGCGCTCCACCCGCACCTTGCCCAGGTACTGGGCCTCGTAGCCCAGGATCTCGCCGGTGCCGGGGTCCTTCAGCGGGGTGGCGGAGCGAAACACGCGCAGCTGCGGCAGCGGGCCGTCCACCGGCAGCAGCAGCGGCGCACCCGGCACGCCGCGCGCATAGGCCCGGTCGCCGCGGGTGAGCAGCACCCGGTTGTCGCTGGCGCCCACGATGCGCGGCGCCTGCGCCAGCGTGGCCTCGTCGTCCAGGATCTCGGGCTCGGTCAGGAAGGCCTCGATCAGGTTCGGGTCGATGGTGGGCAGCGACAGGTCGGAAGCCCCTTCGTAGCGCGTGCGGGGGGACAGCTTGATGGTGCCGCCGCTGCCGAAGCCTTCGCCGCGGCGCAGCGCCAGGCGGGCGCGGCCGTTGCTCTTGTCCAGGTAGAGCACCTGGCCTGGGTAGATGCGGTGCGGGTTGGCGATGTCCTGCAGGTTCATGCCCCACAGCTCCGGCCAGCGCCAGGGGCTGCGCAGGAACAGCCGCGAGATGGCCCACAGCGTGTCGCCGCGCCGGACGGTGTATTCGTCAGGCGCGTTGGGCGCCAGCTCGGACAGCGGCACGCCCTGCTGCGCGGTCTGCTGGGCCGTGGCGCGCTGCGCGGGCGTGATGGGGTAGTTCTGGGCCCGGGCGTCGCGGGCCGTCCCGGCCAGGCCCAGGGCCGAAGCCAGGGCGATGCCACCGAGGACCGCAGACGGGCAGAAGGAGGGATGGCGACTGACTTTTTTCATGGATCGGATGGTTGCTCACCGCGCAATAGCTGCGCGATTCTGTAGGTGAACAAATACTCACAATTTGCTACGAATTTTGCGCTGAAGCCCCGCCGACGGCAACGTCAATCGCGCGCTGCAACGCCCTCAGGGTATGGAAATGGCGAAAATAGCCACAACTTTCCCCGTATTCATGGCCCTGCGAACCATTCTGAGTTACCCCGATCCTCGCCTGCACACGGTGGCAAGACCCGTGCAGGCCGTGGATGCGCGCATCCAGGCCCTGGTGGCCGACATGATCGAGACCATGTATGACGCCAATGGCATCGGCCTGGCGGCCACGCAGGTCGACGCCCACGAGCGCGTGGTCGTGATCGACGTGTCCGAGGACCGCGATCAGCCCATGGTGCTGATCAACCCCGAGATCACCTGGGCCAGCCCGGAAAAGGTGCTCAACGAAGAAGGCTGCCTTTCGGTGCCCGGCATCTATGACGGCGTGGAGCGCTCGACCTCGGTCAAGGTGCGGGCGCTGGACGCGCAGGGCGAGCAGCGCGAGATCGAGGCCGAGGGCCTGCTGGCCATCTGCATCCAGCACGAGCTGGACCACCTGATGGGCAAGGTGTTCGTCGAGTACCTCTCGCCGCTCAAGCGCAACCGCATCAAGACCAAGCTGCTCAAGCAGCAGCGCGACGAACAGCGCGACACGGCGCGCCGTGGTGCTTGAGAACCGGCGGCCGGGCGCCACTGATATGAAACAGCCCCCACGCTTCCCCGCTTCGCGCGGTCCGCTGCCCCCCAAGGGGGTGCGTCAGTGCCTTCGGGCGGCCGGGCGTCACTGACATGAAACAGCCCCCACGCTTCCCCGCTTCGCGCGGTCCGCTGCCCCCCAAGGGGGTGCGTCAGTGCCTTCGGGCGGCCGGGCGTCACTGACATGACGATGAAGAAGTCCCTCCCCGCCGCTGCCGCCACGCTGGGCCTGCTGCTGCTGGCGGGCTGCGTGTCGGAGCCCACCTGGATCGCACCCGGCACCTCGCGTGCAGAAACCCTCCAGCGGCTGGGCCCGCCCACCGCCAGCTACGCGCTGGCGCAGGGCGAACGCCTGCAGTACTCGCGCCAGCCCATGGGCTTCGAGGTCAGCAATGTCGACCTGGACGCGCAGGGCCGCGTGGTGTCGGTGACGCAGGTGATGGACGAGGGGCGCTTCGCCCACGACATCCGCGTGGACGAATGGCGGGTGCCCGACGTGCTGCGCACCTACGGCCGGCCCGAGGAGATCTCGCGCGTGAGCTCCTTCAACGGCGACGTCTGGCAGTGGCGCTACCGGCAGCTCAACAACCCCCGCCTGCTCTACATCTACCTGGACCCGCAGGGTGTGGTGCGCCGCTACCACGTGGGCGACGACCTGCGCTTCGTGCCACCCAACTCGAGGCCCTGAACGCCCCTGGGCGACGCCGCGCCGCCCGCGCGCCTGAAACAATGGTGGCGCATGCTGCGCCGGCACCGCTGCCACGCAGCACACACCGACGAGGAAGCACAGTCCCAGTGAGAGTAGTTTTTGCGGGCACGCCCGAATTCGCCAGCGTGGCCCTGGCGGCCCTGCATGAGGCAGGCTTCGACATTGCGCTGGTGCTGACCCAGCCCGACCGCCCGGCCGGCCGCGGCATGAAGCTGCAGGCGTCGCCGGTCAAGCAGTACGCGCAGCAGCAGGGCTGGCCCGTGGCGCAGCCGCGCAGCCTGCGCCTGGACGGCAAGTACCCCGAGGACGCCGCCGCCGCGCGCGAGGCGCTGCTGGCGGCCCAAGCCGACGTGATGGTGGTGGCGGCTTACGGGCTGATCCTGCCGCAGTGGGTGCTGGAGCTGCCGCGCCTGGGGTGCCTGAATATCCACGCCAGCCTGTTGCCGCGCTGGCGCGGCGCGGCGCCGATTCATCGCGCCATCGAGGCAGGCGACAGCAAAACCGGCGTCACCATCATGCAGATGGACGCAGGGCTGGACACCGGCGACATGCTGCTGGCCGAAAGCCTGGCCATCGGCGAGGACAGCACGGCCCAGCTGCACGACCGCCTGGCCGCGCAAGGCGGCCGGCTGATCGTGCAGGCGCTGCGCCTGGCCGAAGCCGGCGCGCTGCAGCCAGTGCGCCAACCCGAAGAAGGTGTGACCTACGCGCACAAGATCGAGAAGGCCGAGGCCCCGCTGGACTGGCAACTGCCGGCCGCCGACCTGGCGCGCCGCATCCGCGCCTTCGACCCCTTCCCCGGCGCACTGGGCGCGCTGGACGGCGAAAGCCTCAAGCTCTGGGCCGCGCAGGCCTTGCCGCTGTCGCACGACGCCGCGCCCGGCACGGTGCTGGCCGCGGGCGCCGAAGGCATCGACGTGGCCACGGGCGATGGCGTGCTGCGCCTGACGCAGCTGCAGCGCGCGGGCGGCAAGCGCCTGGGTGCGGCAGATTTTTTGCGCGGCTTCGATGTGAAGGCGGGCCAGGTCTTCGGCGGGCCTGAAAGCTGATGTTCCTCTCCGCCTCGATCCGGCGCCACCCGGCGTTCCGCGAGGGCTGGCGCGAGATGGCGGCCGTCTCGGTGGGCATTGGCGCCTGGGGCCTGATGACCGGCGTGGCCATGCTCAAGTCGGGCATGAGCGTGGTCGAGGCCGTGGCCATGACCCTCTTGGTCTTTGCCGGCAGCTCGCAGCTGGCGGCCATTCCGCTGCTGATCGCGGGCGCCCCGGCCTGGGTGATCCTGGCCACGGGTTTTTGCGTGAACCTGCGCTTCGTGGTGTTCAGCCTGCACCTGCGGCCCTACCTGATGCACATGCCGCGCTGGCGCCGCCTGCTGCATGGCTATCTCACGGCCGACATGAGCTACGCCCTGTTCACGCGCCGCTATCCCACGCCCGGCGTGCTGCCCTCGCAGCGCGAGGAGCAGGAGGCCTACCTCGTCGGCGGCTACGCCATCAACTGGTGCACCTGGATGGGCATGAGCCTGCTGGGCATCGCGCTGGCCAATTTCATCCCCACGCACTGGGGCCTGGGCTTTGCCGGCGTGCTGAGCCTGGTGGCCATCGTGTGCTCCATGGCCACCACGCGGCTGCGGCTGCTGGCGGCGCTCATCGCCGGCGCCACCGCCGTGGTCGCCTATGCGCTGCCGCTCAAGCTCAACATCGTGGCCGGCATCGGCGTGGCCGTGCTGCTGTGCTTCTGGCTCGAAAAGCAGATGGGCCTGGACGCCGAGGCGGAGGACGCACGATGAACAGCGGCGCCATCGCAGGCATGACCGATCTCTGGACACTGGCCGTGATCGCGGGGCTGGCCGTGGTCACGGTGCTCACGCGCTGCTTCTTCTTCATCATGGACCGCCCCTGGGGCCTGCCCGACTGGGCGCACCGTGCGCTGCACTACGCGCCGGCCGCGGCGCTGGCAGCCGTGATCGCGCCCGAGATCGTGATGAGCAACGGCCAGTTGATCAGCACCTGGCAGGACGCGCGCCTGTATGCGGCGGCCATCGGTGCGGCCTGGTACTTCTGGCGCGGCGGCGTGCTGGGCACCATGCTGGTGGGCATGGCCGTGTACCTGCCGCTGCACATGGGACTGGGCTGGTAGCCGCCCTTTCTAGAATGTGCGCCATCGCGGCGCCCGGCGCCGCCACGGCATTCATTTCAACTTGCAGGCTCCCGAATCCATGAACGTTCTCCGCTTCTCCGACCTGTGTGCGCAAGGCAAGGCCGCCGGCCAGCGCGTGTTCATCCGCGCCGACCTCAACGTGCCGCAGGACGACGCCGGCAACATCACCGAGGACACGCGCGTGCGCGCCTCGGTGCCCTGCATCCAGATGGCGCTGGATGCCGGCGCCGCCGTGATGGTCACCTCGCACCTGGGCCGCCCCACCGAGGGCGCCTTCAAGCCCGAGGATTCGCTAGCCCCCGTGGCCAGGCGCCTGGGCGAGCTGCTGGGCCGCGAAGTCCCGTTGGTGGCCGACTGGACCGACGGCGTGCAGGTGCAGCCCGGCCAGGTCGTGCTGCTGGAGAACTGCCGCGTCAACAAGGGCGAGAAGAAGAACGACGAGGCGCTGGCCAGGAAGCTGGCCGCGCTGTGCGACATCTACGTGAATGACGCCTTCGGCACCGCCCACCGCGCCGAAGCCACGACCTACGGCATCGCGCAATTTGCGAAGACGGCCAGCGCCGGCCCGCTGCTGGCGGCCGAGATCGACGCCATCTCCAAGGCCCTGGCCGCGCCCAGGCGCCCGCTGATCGCCATCGTGGCCGGCTCCAAGGTCAGCACCAAGCTCACCATCCTGCAGTCGCTGGCCAAGAACGTGGACGGCCTGATCGTCGGCGGCGGCATTGCCAACACCTTCCTGCTGGCCGCCGGCCTGCCCATCGGCAAGAGCCTGGCCGAGCCCGACCTCGTGGGCGAAGCCAAGGCCGTGATCGAGGCCATGAAGGCGCGCGGCGCCGAGGTGCCGATCCCCGAGGACGTGGTCACGGCCAAGAGCTTCGCAGCCGACGCGCCCGCCACCGTGAAGGCCGCCAGCGAGGTGGCCGACGATGACCTGATCCTGGACATCGGCCCCAAGACCGCGGCCCGCCTGGCGGCGCAGCTCAAGGCGGCCGGCACCATCGTCTGGAACGGCCCCGTGGGCGTGTTCGAGTTCGACGCCTTCGCCAAGGGCACGGAAGCCATCGCGCGCGCCGTTGCCGAAAGCAGCGCCTTCAGCATCGCGGGCGGCGGCGACACGCTGGCGGCCATCGCCAAGTACGGCATCGAGAAGGACGTGGGCTACATCTCCACGGGCGGCGGCGCCTTCCTGGAAGTGCTGGAAGGCAAGACCCTGCCGGCCTTCGAGATCCTGGCCAAGCGCGCAGCCGGCTGATCGGCACACTGCCTTGCGGCACGCAGCCCGGAGCCCGCGCAAGCGGGCTTTTTTCGTCCGCACGGTGCCGCGCCCGCGGCATGGCCCTCATCAACGTCGCCGTATCGTGAGCCGTCATTGCTGCATGTGAAAATGTTCTGGCACCGGTCGACGTCTTCATGGGAGGACGGCCCGCGATGCGCCTTCCGGAGACACCCCGCATGAATCCCGACCGCCTGCCGCGCCACGCCACCAAGATCGTCGCCACCCTGGGCCCAGCCTCCAGCACGCCCCAGATGCTCGAAGCCATGATCACGCACAAGGTCAGCGTTGTGCGGCTGAACTTCAGCCACGGCACCGCGCAGGACCACATCGCCCGCGCCGCGATGGTGCGCGAGGCCGCACGCATCGCCGGCCGCGAGGTGGCCATCATGGCCGACCTGCAGGGCCCGAAGATCCGCGTGGGCAAGTTCGCCGAGGGCAAGGTCTGGCTGGAGCCCGGCGCCAAGTTCACGCTGGACGCCGCACGCACCGAGCCCGGCGACATCGACGCCGTGGGCCTGGACTACAAGGACCTGCCGCGCGACGTGAAGCCCGGCGACCGGCTGCTGCTCAACGACGGCCTGATCGTGCTGGCGGTGGACGCGGTGCGCGGCGAGCAGGTCCACACCACCGTCAGGCTCGGCGGCGAACTGTCGAACAACAAGGGCATCAACCGCCAGGGCGGCGGCCTCACGGCGCCCGCACTGACGGCCAAGGACATGGAGGACATCAAGACCGCCATGAGCTTCCAGGCCGACTACGTGGCCGTGAGCTTTCCCAAGAACGCCACCGACATGGAAATGGCGCGCCAGCTGTGCAATGTGGCGGGCGCGGAGTTCGGCCACAAGCCGGGCATGATCGCCAAGATCGAGCGGGCCGAGGCCATCCCGAAGCTGGAGGAGATCCTCAGGGCCAGCGACGGCATCATGGTCGCGCGCGGCGATCTGGCGGTGGAAGTGGGCAACGCCGCAGTGCCGGCGCTGCAGAAGAAGATGATCCGGCTGGCGCGCGAGATGGACAAGGTCGTCATCACCGCCACGCAGATGATGGAGTCGATGATCACCAACCCCGTGCCCACGCGCGCCGAGGTGAGCGACGTGGCCAACGCCGTGCTCGACGGCACCGACGCCGTGATGCTGAGCGCGGAAACCGCCTCGGGCCGCTACCCGCTGGAGACGGTGCAGGAGATGAGCCGCATCTGCGAAGCCGCCGAGCAGGCCGAGGACCCGTCGCTGGACCTGGACTTCCGCGGCCACTATTCGCGCATCGACCAGTCCATCGCCATGGGCGCGCTGTTCACGGCCCACCACCTGGGCGCCAAGGCCATCGTGGCGCTGACCGAATCGGGCTCCACGCCGCTGTGGATGAGCCGGCATGCGGCGCACATCCCGGTCTATGCCCTGACCTCGCGCCTGGCCACGCAGCGCAAGATGGCGCTGTACCGCAACGTGCGCCCGCTGCTGATGGACTCGGAAACCGACCGCGACACCGCCCTGGAGCGCGCCGAGGCCCACCTGAAGAAGCGCGGCATCGTGCAAAGCGGCGACGTGTACGCCATCACCTGCGGCGAGCCCATGGGCGCGCCGGGCGGCACCAACATGCTCAAGATCTGCCGCGCCAGCTGAGCCGCAGGCGGGCTGCGGCGCCCTCCTACGCCGGCACGGGCCGGGGGCCGTGCCCAGCCTTCTACAATCCCGGGCTGACCGAGCGCCGCCACCGGCGGCTCCCCGAACACCACAGCAAAGAGCGAGCGACACAGTGAATCAGGACCAACTCAAGAAAGTCTCCACGGGCAACGGCTTCATCGCCGCGCTGGACCAGAGCGGCGGCAGCACGCCCAAGGCACTGAAGCTCTATGGCGTCGAAGAGTCGGCCTACAAGAACGAGGCCGAGATGTTCGACCTGGTCCACGCCATGCGCGCGCGCATCGTGAGCAGCCCGGCCTTCACCGGCGAGCGCGTGCTCGGCGCCATCCTGTTCGAGATGACCATGGACCGCCAGTTCGAAGGCATGGACGCCGCCCAGTACCTGTGGGAGAAGAAGCAGGTCGTGCCCTTCCTGAAGGTGGACAAGGGCCTGGCCGACGAAGCCGACGGCGTGCAGGTGATGAAGCCCATGCCCGAACTCGACGCGCTGCTGGCGCGCGCCGCCAAGAAGGGCATCTTCGGCACCAAGATGCGCTCGGTGGTCAATGCCGCCAACGCCAAGGGCATCGAAGCCGTGGTGGCGCAGCAGTTCGCCGTGGGCAAGCAGATCCTGGCGGCCGGCCTGATGCCCATCATCGAGCCCGAAGTGAACATCAATGCGAACGACAAGAAGGAAGCCGAGGCCCTGCTCAAAGCCGCGCTGATCAAGGAACTGGACGCGCTGGGCGCCGACCAGAAGGTGATGCTCAAGCTCACCATCCCCACCGTGGACGGCTTCTACACCGAGCTGGTCAAGCACCCCAAGGTCGTGCGCGTGGTGGCCCTGTCGGGCGGCTACAGCCGCGATGAGTCGAACGCCATGCTGGCCAAGAACCCCGGCGTCATCGCCAGCTTCAGCCGCGCCCTGACCGAAGGCCTGTCGGCCCAGCAAAGCGATGCCGAGTTCAACGGCGCGCTGGACAAGGCCATCGAGGCTATCTACCAGGCCTCGATCATCTGAGCCGGGCCGCGCCTGCCTGCAGGCCCCGTCCTGCCCACCAGCCACCCGCTGCGGTGGCTTTTTTCTGCGCGCACAATGCGCGCTGCCTCCCGCTTTGCCGAACTGCCATGACGAACACCGTCCACACCTCCTCCATCCAGAGCCTGCCCCTGCTTGCGCGCGGCAAGGTGCGCGACAACTATGCCGTGGGCGAGGACCGCATCCTCATGGTGGCCAGCGACCGGCTGTCGGCCTTCGACGTGATCATGGGCGAGCCCATTCCGGGCAAGGGCGAGATCCTCACGCAGATGGCGCTGTGGTGGTTCGACCGCCTGGGCCATCTGTGCCCCAACCACCTGACCGGCGACGCGCCCGAAAGCGCGGTGCAGAGCGCCGAGGTGCCCCAGGTGCGCGGCCGCTCCATGCTGGTCAAGCGCCTCAAACCCATTCCGGTGGAAGCGGTGGTGCGCGGCTACCTGGCCGGCAGCGGCTGGAAGGAGTACCAGGCCGGCCAGAACGTGTGCGGCGTGCCGCTGCCCGAAGGGCTGCGCAACTCGCAAAAGCTGCCGCAGGCCATCTTCACGCCCGCGGCCAAGGCCGCCGTGGGCGAGCATGACGAAAACATCAGCTACGAACGCGTGGTCGAGATGATCGGCCCCAGGCTGGCCCAGCAGATCCGCGAAACCAGCATCGCGATCTACGAAGCCGCCGCCGCCATCGCGCTGACCAAGGGCATGATCATTGCCGACACCAAGTTCGAGTTCGGCCTGGACGAGCAGGGCCAGCTGGTGCTGATGGACGAGGTGCTCACGCCGGACAGCTCGCGCTACTGGCCCGTGGAGGGCTACGAGGAGGCGCTGGCTACCGGCGCCAACCCGCCCAGCTACGACAAGCAGTTCGTGCGCGACTGGCTCGAGGCCGTGCGCATCAACGGCAAGCCCTGGGACAAGACCCCGCCCGCGCCGCGCCTGCCGCGCGAGGTGATCGACAAGACCGCCGCCAAGTACCGCGAGGCGCTGGAGCGGCTGACGGGCTGAGGCCCTCGCTGGCCGGCGCCTGCGTCGTCAGCGCCGCTGCCCGGCCTCCAGCCGTGCCAGCGTGCGGCCATTGGCGTCCAGCAGCGCCATCTGGCCCGGGCCGCTGAGCCGGTAGCTGGCCGTGGTCTGCAAGGCCTGGAAGAAGGCGGTTTCCAGCGCGCTGCGTGCCGCATCGGCGCAGGCCATGCGCGTGGCGCCCAGCTGGCTCAGCCGCAGCTGCGCGCCGTTGCGCGTGAAGCCGCCCGACAGGCGATTGCAGCCGCCCGATCCGCTCACGCGCCCCTGCAGGTCGAACTGCACATGGGGCTCGCGCGCGGCATCGGGGCCGGGCACGGGCCGCTGCTCGCCCAGCTGCACCAGGCGCCACATCGGGCCTTCGATGGGCTCGTCCAGGTCGATGCCGCTGCTGCAGGCGCCCAGCGCGACAGCCATCAGCAGCGTGGCCGCCACGGGGGCGAGACGCGGTGCACGAAAGAAATGACGGGCAGGAAGGCGCATGGCGGCAACAGGTATGCGTCAGGATGTGACAGAGGTTCGCATCCTAACGTTGCCGCCGGCGCCGGGGCAGCACGGGCCGGCGCAGGCTCAGTACAGCGTGTTCAGCTGAGCACCACGCTCGACAGGCGGCGGCGGTAGGTGGCCACCGTCGGGTCGTCGGGCGGGATCTGGCCTTCGGCCACCTTGGGCTTGGGCGGCTCGATCACATCCAGGATGGCGATGTAGGTCTTGCGCGCCAGCTCCTCGCTCCAGGCCTTGTCGCGCATCAGGATCTCGAGCAGCTCGTCCATGGCCGCCGTCCACTGCTGCTGGGCCATGAGCAGCTGCGCGCGTGCGAAGCGGGCGTCGAAGTCGCGCTTGGCGGCGGCGATCTTCGCGTCGGCATCGGCCAGGCGCTGCGCCCACTGGCTGCTGTCACCGGCGGCGTCGATGGCGTCCATCCAGCGCTGCAGCGAATCGAAACGGCGTACCAGGGCGCGGCGGTCGATCACGGGCGCGAACGCCACCTTGGCATCGTCCTCGCGGCCCAGCTGCAGCAGCAGCTTCACGTAGTCGAAGCGGGCATCCTCGTTGGCCGGGTCGGTGGCCACGGCGTGTTGCAGCTTTTCCAGCGCGGCGTCGGTGTCGCCCTCGGCCAGGGCCTCCTGGGCCTGCTCTTCCTGCTGCTGCGCTTCCAGCTCGTCGGCGCCGGGCACATGCTTGTCCAGAAACTCGCGGATCTGCGCGGCCGGCTGTGCGCCGACGAAACCGTCCACGGGCTGGCCGCCCACGAACATCACGCAAAAGGGGATGCTGCGCACGCCGAACATCTGCGAGAGCTGGCTGGACAGCTGCGGCACCTTGTCGGCGTCCAGCTTGGCCAGCTTGAAGCGGCCCTCGTACTCGACCTCGAGGCTTTCCAGCACGGGGCCCAGCTGCTTGCAGGGGCCGCACCATTCGGCCCAGATGTCCAGCAACACGGGCGTGGTGAGCGAAGCTTCGACCAGTTCGGTCTGGAAATTGTCGAGGGTGATGTCGATCATGGTGGCGGCAAGGCAGTGGGGACAGGCGGCACCTGGAGGGCCAGGGCGCCGCGGCATCCGCGAAGCTGGGGGCCAAACGTAGAATTCCAAGCCATGAGTGAAACCATCCAAGTCGGCGTCGTCATGGGCTCGAACTCCGATTGGGAGACGATGCGCAATGCGGCCGAGATTCTGACCCAATTCGGCATTGCCCACGAAGCGAAGGTGGTGTCGGCCCACCGCATGCCCGATGCCCTGTTCGCCTACGCCGAAAGCGCCGCCGGGCGCGGCCTTTCGGCCATCATTGCCGGCGCCGGCGGTGCCGCGCACCTGCCGGGCATGCTGGCCTCCAAGACCACGGTGCCCGTGCTGGGCGTGCCCGTGGCCAGCCGGCACCTGCAGGGCGTCGATTCGCTCTACAGCATCGTGCAGATGCCCAAGGGCGTACCGGTGGCCACCTTCGCCATCGGCAATGCGGGCGCGGCCAACGCGGCGCTGTTCGCCGTGGCCATGCTGGCCGTCAACGACCCGGCGCTGCGCGCGAAGCTCGACGAGTTCCGCTCGCGCCAGACCGAGGCCGCCACGGCCATGACGCTGCCGCCCGTGGCGCCCATCGAGGCCGTCTCCCCCTTCACGCCCCAGGGCGGAGGTGCTCTGTGAGCCGCGCCCGGCCGCCCGAAGCGGCTCGCACCGCAGTGCGCAGCACGGAGGTCTTCCAATGAGCCCCGCGACCGTCACTTCGGCCCTCCTGCCCGGCAGCACGCTGGGCGTGATGGGCGGCGGCCAGCTGGGCCGCATGTTCGTGCACGCGGCGCAGGCCATGGGCTACTTCACGGCCGTGCTCGACCCGGATGCGGACAGCCCGGCCGGCCGCGTGAGCCATCACCACATCCATTCCGACTACCTGGACGGCGACGGCCTGGCCCGGTTGTCCAAGCTGGCCGATGCGATCACCACCGAGTTCGAGAACGTGCCGGCGCAGGCGCTCGCTTCGCTGGCCGGCGACCGGCCCGTGGCGCCCGGCGCGCAGGCCGTGGGCATCGCGCAGGACCGCATCCTTGAGAAAGCCCATTTCACGCGCTGCGCCGCCGCCAGCGGCGTGGGCTGCGCGCCCTATGCGGTGATCGAAAGCGCCGAGCAGCTGGCCGCCGTGTCGCCCAGCCTTTTGCCGGGCATTCTCAAGACCGCGCGCATGGGCTACGACGGCAAGGGCCAGCAGAGCGTGCATTCGGCCGCCGAACTGGCCCGCGCCTGGGAAGCCACGGGCCGCGTGCCCTGCGTGCTGGAGCAGCGCCTGCCGCTGGCCGCCGAATGCTCGGTGATCGTGGCGCGCAGCCGCGATGGCCAGAGCGTGCATTTCCCGGTGCAGCGCAACCTGCACAAGGACGGCATCCTGGCCGTGACCGAAGTGCACGAGCAGGTGCTGGACGCCGGCCTGGCCCGGCAGGCCGTGGCCGCCGCCGTCTCGGTGGCCGACGGCCTCGACTATGTGGGCGTGCTGTGCATCGAATTCTTCGTGCTGGCCGACGGCAGCCTGGTCATCAACGAAATGGCGCCGCGCCCGCACAACAGCGGCCACTACACGCTCGACGCCTGCGACGTCTCGCAGTTCGACTTGCAGGTGCGCACCCTGGCCGGCCTGCCGCTGGTGGCGCCGCGCCAGCACAGCCCGGTGATCATGCTCAACCTGCTGGGCGACCTGTGGTTCGCGCGTGGCAGCAACCAGCAGGTGGAACCGCCCTGGGACCGCGTGCTGGCGCTGCCCGGCACCCACCTGCACCTGTACGGCAAGACCGAGGCGCGACGCGGCCGCAAGATGGGCCACCTGAACATCACCGGCGCCGATGTGGCGCAGATGCGCGAGACCGCCGCGCAGGCCGCCAGCCTGCTGGGGCTCACCGACGCTGCAGCTTGAAATGAAACTACCCCCACGCTCCCCCGCTTCGCGAGGTCCGCTGCCCCCCGAGGGGGTGCCTCAGTGCCTTCGGGCGGCCGGGCGCCACTGAGATGATTCTCGACGGCCGCGACCCCGCCGCCATCCAGCAGGCCGCGCAGGCCCTGCAGGCGGGCCATCTGGTGGCCTTCCCGACTGAAACGGTCTATGGCCTGGGCGCCGACGCGGGCCAGGACGAGGCCGTGCGCGGCATCTTCGCGGCCAAGGGCCGGCCGGCCGACCATCCGCTGATCGTGCATGTGGCCGCAGGCGCGGCTGGCACGGCGGCCGTGGCGCATTTCGCGCAGTCGCTGCCGCCCTTTGCCCAGGCGCTGGCGCGCGCCTTCTGGCCCGGGCCGCTGACCCTGATCGTGCCCCGCCGCGAAGGCGTGGGGGCCGTGGCGGCCGGCGGGCAGGACACCATCGGCCTGCGCTGCCCCGACCACCCCGTGGCGCAGGCCCTGCTGAGCGCCTGCGCCGCGCGCGGCGTGATGGGCCTGGCCGGCCCCAGCGCCAACCGCTTCGGCCGCGTGAGCCCCACCACCGCCGCCCATGTGGCCAGCGAATTTGCCGACGACCTGCGCGTGCTCGACGGCGGTGCCTGCGACGTGGGCATCGAGTCCACCATCG
Organism: Xenophilus arseniciresistens; assembly: GCF_028023875.1. Taxonomy (GTDB): domain Bacteria; phylum Pseudomonadota; class Gammaproteobacteria; order Burkholderiales; family Burkholderiaceae_C; genus Xenophilus; species Xenophilus arseniciresistens. The sequence continues at coordinate 3,532 of NZ_JAQIPB010000010.1, read as the reverse complement.
TCGACTGCAGCCGCGGCGCGCCCGTGCTGCTGCGCCCCGGGCACCTCACGCGCGCGCAGATCGAGCAGGCCGCCGGCCAGCCGCTGCGCGAGCGGGAAACCCTGAACGCGCCCGATCCGCGCGCCTCCGGCACGCTGGAGGCGCACTACGCGCCCACTGCCAAGGTGCGGCTGATGGATGCCAAGGCGCTGCAGGCCGGGCTGGACGTGCTGGGCCCGCACGCCGCGCACATGGCCGTGTGGTCGCGCGCGGCGCTGCGCAGCGGCTCGCAGCGGCTGCTGCTCAAGCGCATGCCCGAGGACGCGGCCCTGGCCGCGCAGCAGCTTTTTGCGGTGCTGCGCCAGTTCGACGACGAGGGCGTCAAGCTGATCTGGATCGAGACCCCGCCCGCCACGCCCGAATGGGAAGGCGTGCGCGACCGGCTGCAGCGCGCGGCTGCGGCCTGAACGCTGCGGGTCCTCGGCTACTGAGCGCCGCCGCGCGGCGCGAAGGTGAAGACGTACAGGCTCTCCACCTGCTCGCGCGCCCATGGCGTCTTGCGCAAGAACTTCAGGCTGGACTTCACCGAGGGGTCGCTCTTGAAGCAGTTGATATTGATCTTGCGCGCCAGCCCATCCCAGCCGTAGTGCTCGGCCAGCCGCACCACGACCGCCTCCAGCGTGATGCCATGCAAGGGGTTGTTGGGCTGGGCAGCAGTCATATCAGGCAGCCTTGGGCGGCCGGTGCAGGGCGCACAGCTTGTTGCCGTCGGGGTCGCGCACATAGGCCAGGTACAAGGCACCCATCTCGCCCTTGCGCAGGCCTGGCGGCTCTTCGATGGACGTGCCGCCATGGGCCACGGCCACGTCATGGAAGCGGGCTACCTGCTCGGGCGAGCTGCACTTGAAGCCGATGGTGCCGCCATTGGCCAGCGTGGCGGCTTCGCCGTTGATGGGCTCGCTCACGCAGAAGGAGGCGCCGTCATGGCGGTAGAACAGGCGCCTGTGGCCCGTGCCGGCCTGGTTCTGCACCGGCTCGCCGGCGCCCAGCACGGCGAGCACCGCGTCATAAAAACGTTTGGAACGCTGCAGGTCGTTGGAGCCGACCATGATGTGGCTGAACATGTTCTTGGGTGTCTCTTGAAGATGAGGAAAACGGCCCGGCAGCCGCAGGCACCGGGCAGCGCTGCGCAGCCTAGCGCAAGCGCGCAGCGCGGCCTGTCATGTGCGGGCCTTCACGGCCGGTCGCACAGCATGTAGAGGGCTGGCCCGTCGGGCGTATGCACGGTGCGCACGCGCCTGAAGCCCGCCTTTTCGTAGCAGCGGATGGCCCGCGCGTTGTCCGGGGCGGGGTCGGTCTGCACCTGGGTGACGGCGGGGTCGGCAAAGAGTTGGGCCAGCAATGTGCGCACCAGCCGCGTGCCCAGCCCCCGGTCCAGCAGCGCGGCTTCGCCAATGGACTGGTCGATGCCGCGGATGCCGGGGTCGCGCACCTCTTCCCACCACCCGTCGCCGCTGCCCATCGCCACATAGGACTGGGCGTAGGCAAAGGGCTGCCCGCCCAGCGTGACGATGTACGGCTGCACCCTCTGGGCAGCCAGCAGCTCGGGGTGGTACTGCACGCGCACCTGCGCCAGGCCGGGCCGCTCTTCGCCCCACCAGCGGGACACGTGGGGCGCGTTGAGCCAGCGGTGCAGCAGCGGCAGGTCATCCTCGCGCAGCGGGCGCAGCGCGAGGGGCGCGTCCAGGCGCCAGCCCGACACGGCGGGTGGCACCGCTCAGCCTCCGCCCGCCAGCACCCCCTGGAAGAAGCCACGCGCCGAGGCCACGCAGAAGGGCGGCACCAGGGTGCCGTGGTAGGCGCGGATCACGGCTTCGGCCTTCACTGCCGCATCGCCCTCGGTGCTGTTGTAGCGGTCGGCCTTGGCCTGGGCGAAGCCGGCGCGCGCGGCGGCGTAGGGGTCGCCCTCGCCGCTGTTTCCGGCCTCCAGGTCCAGCACCTGCAGCATGTTCTGCGGCATGCCGCGCGCGGCGAAGTAGCCGGCCGTGGCCTGGGTGCTGAGGAAGTTGACCGTGGGATCGTCGGCGCCGCCGCAGAAGAAGACCGGGCGCGTGGGCAGCCAGTTGCGCAGGTCGTTGGCGACCGCGGCGCGGCGCAAGCCGTTGTCGGGCTGGCAGTCCAGCGCCGCCGGGTTGGCCAGCGAGCCGGCGCTGGGCGGCAGCGCGTTGCCGGGGCAGGGTCGGGCCTGCAGGTCGTTGACCGCCGCCGTGAGGTAGCTCTGGCGGATCAGGTTGTTGGCGCCGTAGAAGATGCCCAGCTCGGGCGTCAGCGGGCCGGGCACGGCATTGGCCGGGTACAGCGCGGTGAGCGGCAGCTTGCCGGCGGCGATCAGGTCGCCGATGGGCGTGAGGCTGGGCAGCAGGCTTTCGATGCCCTGCGCGTACTGGCTTTCGTAGATCAGATCGGGGCTGTTGTAGACATCGCCGAACTGCTGTTGCCAGCTGGTGGACAGCAGCGGCACGAAGATGGTGGAGCCCAGCGCGGGCCAGCCCAGGAAGTTGTAGTCGGTCAGCAGGCTGATGGCCGAGGGCGCCGACAGCGGGGCCGAGGCCGTGACGCTCTGGCCCATGGCCTGCAATTCGCGGTGGGCCGCCAGCGCCACGTAGCCGCCCTGGGAGTAGCCGGTCAGCAGCAGCGCCCCGCTGTCGCTGGCACCTGCCAGCGGCAGCACGCTGCGCGCCGCCTTGAGCGAATCGGCCACGTCGCGTCCCTGCTGCGTGCCGTTGAGGTAGGGGTGGTAGGGCAGCTTGGACTGCGCATAGCCCGCATAGTTGGGCGCCACCACGATGTAGCCCTGGGCCGCGAACATGGCGGCCAGGATCACGCCCTCGGCCGCCGAGGACTGCTCGGGGTTCACCCAGCGGCTCAGGTCATAGGCGCGGTCGGTGGTGGTGCCGTGCGCATACATCACGATCGGGCGCGGGCCCGTGCAGGCCGGGTCACTGCCGGTGGGCACCATCAGCGCGGCGCTGGCGGTGGTTTCTTCCTCCTTCCCGCCCACGGTGTGGTAGTGCACCGACTGCAGCTCGAAGCCGCACTTGGGCGTGCCCGCGATCAGCGCCAGCGCCTGGCCCTTGTCGTCCAGGTCCAGCAGGGTGCCGAACTCCTTGGCCGTGAAGCTGGCCACCGACTGCGCAGGCTCGACCAGCGTGCCGCGGCTGCTGGGCGGCGGGGGCGGCGGTGGGGGTGGCGGCGAAGGCGGCGTGACGATGGGCGGGATGAACACCGGCCCGCCGCCCCCGCCACCGCCACAGGCGGCCAGCACGGCCGTGGCCAGCACGGCGGCGGCGGTGCTCGCGTGCCGCACCAGGCGCTGGTGCGCGCTGGGGGCGCGGCGCGGCTGCGGGCAGGGTGGAAGCGGCTGGCTGGGCATCGGTTGTCTCCTTATATGTCTCAGATCATTCAAACTTCAGTCGTCAATGCAGTGAGGCCGGCCTTGACCGCTGAACGGGTTGACTCACCGCCGCGCAGCCTGTGTCTCCTTAGAGTGCAA
>NZ_JAQIPB010000009.1 GCF_028023875.1 Xenophilus arseniciresistens | reverse complement strand
CTGAGCACGGCCGACGGCTATGACGTGTATGGCGACGGCTCGTTCATCTACGGCGCGCAAGCGCAGTCCGTGAACAAGGCGCGCTTCATCGTCACGCTCGCCAAGTCCTTCTGATCCACCGCCGGGCTGCCGCGGCCTGGAACTTGCTCTCAGACCGCGTGCCACCCATTCCCTTCCGAGGAGAGAAATCATGAAGATGATTGCCGCCATCATCAAACCCTTCAAGCTCGACGAGGTGCGTGAAGCACTTTCGGCCATCGGCGTGCAGGGCATCACCGTCACCGAGGTCAAGGGCTTCGGTCGCCAGAAAGGCCACACGGAGCTGTACCGTGGCGCCGAGTACGTCGTGGACTTCCTGCCCAAGGTCAAGATCGAGGCGGCAATCGCCGACGACATCGTCGAGCAGGTCATCGAGGCCATCGAAAGCGCCGCGCGCACCGGCAAGATCGGCGACGGCAAGATCTTCGTCTACGACGTGGAACAGGTCGTGCGCATCCGCACCGGCGAGACGGGCCGCGAGGCTCTGTGATCCGGCGACCGGCCCCAAGAACAAGACAAACGGACAGGACATGAAAAAACTGCTTGCATCGCTGGCGCTCGGCCTGAGCGTCCTCACCCTGGGTCTGGGCGCCAGCGCCCAGACGCCGCCCGCCGAAGCGCCTGCCGCCACGGCCCCTGCAGCCGCCGCGCCTGCGGCTGCACCTGCCGCCGCCGCACCCGCTGCCGCCGCACCCGCTGCCGCCGAAGCCGCCCCCGCGGCCGCCGCGCCGGCCCCCAAGGTCGATTCGGGCGACACCGCCTGGATGCTGACCTCCACCCTGCTGGTGATCCTGATGATCATCCCGGGCCTGGCCCTGTTCTACGGCGGCCTGGGCCGCAGCAAGAACATGCTGTCGGTGCTGATGCAGGTCTTCGTGATCTTCTCGCTGATCAGCCTGCTGTGGTCCATCTACGGCTACAGCCTGGCCTTCACGGGTGACGGCAGCTTCATCGGCGGGTTCGAGAAGCTGTTCCTGGCGGGCGTGACGACCGAGACCTTCGGCGCGCTCACGACCATCCCCGAGCATGTGTTCATCTCCTTCCAGGGCACCTTCGCCGCCATCACCGTGGCGCTGATCGTGGGCGCCTTCGCCGAACGCGCCAAGTTTGCCGGCGTGCTGGTGTTCTCGGTGCTGTGGTTCACCTTCAGCTACCTGCCCATGGCCCACATCGTGTGGGGCGGCGGCCTGCTGGCCAAGGACGGCGCGCTGGACTTCGCCGGCGGCACCGTGGTCCACATCAACGCCGGTGTGGCCGGTCTGGTGGGCGCCTACGTGGTGGGCAAGCGCATCGGCTTCGGCAAGGAAGCCTTCACGCCGCACTCGCTGACGCTGACCATGGTGGGCGCATCGCTGCTGTGGGTGGGCTGGTTCGGCTTCAACGCCGGCTCCGCCGGTGCCGCCAACGGCGCTGCCGGCCTGGCCTTCATCAACACCGTGCTGGCCACCGCCGCTGCCACGCTGGCCTGGATCCTGGGCGAAGCGCTGCACAAGGGCAAGGCCTCGATGCTGGGTGCCGCTTCCGGCGCCGTCGGCGGCCTGGTGGCCGTGACGCCCGCGGCCGGCTTCGTGGGCCCCATGGGTTCCATCGTGCTGGGCGTGATCGCAGGCTTCGTCGGCCTGTGGGGCGTGGGTGGCCTCAAGCGCATGCTCAAGGCCGATGACGCCTTCGACGTGTTCGGCGTGCATGGCGTGTGCGGCATCGTCGGCGCCATCCTGACCGGCGTGTTCGCGGCCCAGAGCCTGGGCGGCACCGGCGGCCTGACGCCCGACACCTTCTCGATGGGCGCGCAGGTCTGGATCCAGGTCAAGAGCGTGCTGTTCACCATCGTGTGGTCTGGCGTGGTGGCGTTCATCGCCTTCAAGATCGCCGACCTGACCGTGGGCATCCGCGTGACCGAAGAGGAAGAGCGCGAAGGCCTGGACATCTCCTCGCACGGCGAAACGGCCTACAACCGTTGATGCCCCGGGCAGTGGCGCGAGCCACTGCCGCTTTCACCGGCGCGGGGCAGGGTCGACCACCACCCGCCCCGCGCCTCCGGTTTTTTTCAGCAAGAGTCTCCTTTGGATGTTTGCCCGCCCGCGCTTCGTGCGCCGGCGGGTTTCTTTTTTCCTTCCTCTTTCTCCGGGCCGTTCAGCGGCTCCTGTCGATCTGGCGCATCGGCTGTGGCGCGGGTCGCTGCGTCATGGCCTGGTGCAGGCGGCCATGCGGGTTGTGCTGGACGAACAGGCGCCGCGCCTTCTGGTACAGGCTCAGCTGCGCGGGCGGGATCTCGATCAGGTCGGCCAGCGCCATCAGCGACGAATCGTCGGCCTTGAACTGCTGCCTGGACCGCCGCTGCTGCAGCCTGCGCACGGGCGCCACCATCACCATGCCCACGAAGATCACGGCGATGACGCCGGCATACAGCACCAGCAGGTGCCGGGTCTCGGGTTGCGAGGGCGTGCCCAGCACATAGGGCCAGGCGTACATCAGCGCGGCCACCCAGATGAAGAGGGTCAGCAGCGGGCGCAGCATGCGCAGCCACACGAAGGTGGCGATGCGGCGCAGCGGCGACCAGGGCGGGCCCTGCCTGGACAGGTAGGTCGACAGGGGCACGCGCGCCGCGTCGATGATGGGCTCCTCCACGCCGGGCGGCTGGCTCCAGGGGCGCTGGCGCGGCGGCAGCGCGGTGGAGGCAGGGGGACGGCGTGCAACAAGGTCGTGATCAGGCATCGGTGACTCCTCGGTCGGGGCTGGTCCAGACCGCGCGCTTGCCGCGGCGGCGAAGAAGGGCCTTGGGCAGCGCGACCACCGTCGCCACCATCGTGATGGCCCAGAAGGCGATGGGGTACCAGATGGTGCCCACGTAGTAGCGCAGCAGGTCGCGGTCGTAGCGCCGGTCGATCCACAGGCTGGTGAGCATCTGCAGCAGGCAGCTCAGCGCCAGCAGCATGCCCTGCCACTGCGGCACGGCCGAGGTCTGCCAGGCCGAGTACTCGGGCAGCCAGGGCCGCAGCAGCCCCATCAGCAGCACGAAGGCCATGGCGTAGGCCCACAGCACGCTGGTCATGTATTCGAGGTACACCGGCCACAGCCGCAGGTTGCGCAGGCGCAGCGTCTGCGGCGTGTAGCGCGTCATGGTCTGGATGCCGCCCACGGCCCAGCGCAGGCGCTGGCGCCACAGGCCGCGCAGGGTTTCGGGCATCAGGATCCAGCACAGCGCGCGCGGCTCGAAGCGCAGGCGCCAGCCGCGCATCTGCAGCCGCCAGCTCATGTCGATGTCCTCGGTCATCACGTCGTGGCTCCAGAAGCCGGCCTCCATGACGGCCTTGCGCCTGAACATCGCCAGCACGCCCGAGACCGTGAACAGCGCTCCGATCAACTGCTGCGAGCGCTTGATCAGCCCGATGATGGAAGAGAACTCGCCCACCTGCATGCGCCCCAGCACGGTGGTGCGCGTGCGTATGCGCGGGTTGCCGGTGACGGCGCCGATGCGCTCGTCGCGCAGCATGGGCGCGAGCATCCAGGCGATGGCATGCGGGTCGACCAGCGCGTCGCCGTCCACGCCCAGGATGTATTCGCCGCCACCGAGCTGGCAGGCCGTGTTCAGGCTCACGGCCTTGCCCTGGTTGGCCACGTTGTGGATGACGCGCAGCCGCGGGTGCTGCAGCGCCAGCGCGTCCAGAATTTCGCCGGTGCGGTCGCTGCTGCCATCGTTGATGGCGATGAGCTCGAAGTTCGGGTAGTGCGAAGCCATCAGCTGCGCCACCACCTGCTCCACATGCGGCTCTTCGTTGAAGCAGGGCACGGCCACCGTCACCAGCGGATACGCGCCCGGCGGCAGCTCGGACAGCGGGTTCTCGTGAAAGTCGATGCCGTGCTCGAACACCCACGAATGCGCCAGGCCGCCCGAGATCCAGACATAGGCCATGAAGAAGGGGTAGTAGAAGACAAAGCCGAACAGCCAGCCGGGCAGGACGTTGGCCACGAAATCAGCCATGTTCATTGCGCGCCCCGCGCCGCCGGATCGCGCGCCCACACCTGCGGCCGTGCGAGTTCGCTGCGCACCGACAGCATGCGCTGCAGCAGCGCCTGCGAGGGCTGGTTGTTGTGGAAGTCGTCGGGGTAGTAGCCCAGGTGCCGCATGCCGTGGCGCAGCAGCAGCTCCCATTGCTCGGCCAGTTCGGCATCGGCCAGCGGGCGATTGCTGCGCCAGTCGCGCGCCTGCAGCTCGAACAGCGTGCGCTGCGCACCGCCGGGCGTGGCGGCCACGCGCTGCGCCAGTTGCGCCAGCCACTGCTTCGCGTCTGCCGCTTCTTCCATGTAGGGCATGGCCATCAGCGCCACGTAGTCATAGGCATCGAGCGCGGCCGCGTAGTCCTGCGCGAACCAGGCCTGCGATTGCGGCTCCATCACCGTGCGCGCGTAGTAGTTGCGCGCGGTCTCCAGCACCGGCTGCCAGGCGCGCGTGCGCTGCGCCAGCATGTGCGTGAACTCGGTCAGGTGCCGCGTCTTGGCGGCGGTCCAATGCTGCATCAGGGCTGGCTCGCTGCGGATGCGCGCCACATCGGCCGGCAACTGCCAGCGCGCATAGGTCTGCAGCGCGGCGGGGCTGGTGTCCTCGTCCTCGCCGAGGAAGGCGTCATCGTGGAACAGCAGGCCCTGGAAGCGCGCATGCCGGCCCAGGTCTTCGTAGATGTCGCCGATCAGCGTGCGCACTTCTTCGTCGAAGGGCGACAGCCGCTGGTAGCGGCCCCTGGCCAGCGACGGGTCCTGCGCCTGCACCACGCGCGCAGCCAGCGGGTGGCCTTCGGGGAGGCGAAAGGACATCACCGGCATCCACGCATAGACCCGCGCACCGGCGCGCGTGTAGATCTGCCAGGCCGCGCGGCTGAACAGGTCGGCGCGCACGGGCAGGTGCCGGTTGGGGAAGTACAGCGCCTCGGCCACGCCGTCGCCATCGGGGTCGGCAAAGGCCTGCAGGAAGACCGCGCGCGGCGCCACCGCGGCCACGCGCTCGATCAGCAGCGACAGGTTCAATTCCTGCTGCGCCGGGTCGGGGTCGTACACGTAGTCCAGGTCCACATGCATGATGCGGTTGATGGGCCGCGGCTGGCCCTGGGCGCTCTGGCGCAGCAGCCACTGGAACTCGGGCGCCGACAGCAGGTACGAAGGCAGCGCGCGCCGAATGGCCGACAGCGGCTGCGCGGGCGTGTTGGGCCCGTCGTCCAGCGTCAGCGTGACGGGCATGCCGGCCCGCGCGGCGGCCGCGACGGCCGCGCTGTGGTACGCGCCATAGGGCCAGGCTATCGCCCGCACGCGCGCGCCGGTGCGCGCCTCGATCAACTCGCGGCTGCGGCGCAGGTCGGCCTCGACGCGGCGCACATGGGTGTCCACGTCTTCATAGCGCTGGCTCGCGGGGTCGAAGCGCAAAGTGGTGGCGGCGGCCAGCAGGTTGCCCTGCGGATTGCCCTGAATGCCTTCGTGCAGCGCATGGCTGTGGCTGGCCAGCTCCACCAGGCCCGAGCGCGCCATCTCGGCGGCCTGGTCCCAGCTCAGGAACTGTTCGCGCGGCAGCATGTGGCTGCCGTAGGGCACCCGGGCGCCGGACGGCACTTCCATCCAGCTCGAAACCAGGGCCAGCACGGCCGAAAATCCATGCTGGCGCAGCAGCGGGAACACGCGCGTGTAGGTGCTGCGGTAGCCGTCGTCGAAGCTCAGCAGCACGGCGCGCGGCGGCAGCGGCGCGCCGCCCGTGCGCGCGGCAATCACCTGCTGCAGGCTGACCACGTTGTAGCGGTGCTGGACCAGCCAGGCGAAGAAGTCCACCAGCGTGCTTTCGTTGATCGCGGTGCCGTCCACGCCGGCCTCGAAATCGGCGCGCACGTCGTCGCGGATGTCGTGGAAGGCCAGCACGCGGAAGCTGCTGCCGTCCTCGGCATCGGGCGGCGGCAACACCTGCGCGGCGGCCTGCAGCGGCCACGCGCTGCCGGCGCCCAACAGGGCAGAGAAGGCCAGCGCGCGGCGCCGGGTCATCAGGGGGAGGTCGGGCAGAGACATCAGTACAGCGGAACCGAAAGCTGGAGATAGATCCGGCGCTGGCGCTCGCGCCGGCCGTCGTAGGGGTGGCTGCCCACGGACAGGCCGTAGCGCAGCTGTGCGTGCGGGCCGAACTGCCAGCGGTGCTCGTAGCGCAGGTTCCACAGCGAGCCGCTGCCAAAGCCGCTCTGGCGATAGCCGCCCGCGCTGAGCTCCACGCCCTGGAAGAACGCGCGCTCGTTTTCACGCCAGGTCAGCCATTGCGCCCACACGCTGGCCTGCACGCTGCGCTCCTGGTCGGGGCTGAAGTAGGGGCGCTGCTGCTGCTCCCGCCAGCTGCCTTCGCTGGCCGAGAGCGTGCTTTCGACCTGCAGCCGCGGCGTGCTGAGCCAGCGCTCGCGCCACTGCAGCGTGGCGCCGTTGCGCGCGTTGCCGTCGCTCAGCGCCAGGTGGTTCAGCGTCAGGCCGATGCTGCGGCGCTCGCTGTGGATCCAGCTGGCTTCGAGCTCGGTGCTGCGCGCGCCGATGCCGGCCGTGCGCGCGCGCCAGGGCGTCTGCGTGCTGTCGCCGTCGAAGCGGGCCGCCAGGCGCCACTGGTCGCTCAGGCGGTAGGCCAGGCTGGCCGCCAGGCTGTGGCGGTAGGGGCCGCTGTTGGCGCTTTGCAGCAGCACCTCGGCGTCCCATTTGCTGCGCGACCAGCTCAGGCCCAGCGCACCGCGGTGCCAGTGGTGGTAGCCGCCGTCATCCGTCTCGCCCTGGGCGCGCGTGTAGCCGGCCAATAGGCGCCAGCTGTCGTTCATCAGGCCCGAGCTGAGCCGGCTGTCGAGCTGCCAGACACGGTTGGCCGTGGCCAGGTTGCCCGATTCGCCGCCGGCCTCCACGTCCAGCCGCGCGCCGGTGGCGGCCGCGTGGTGGCGCTGCACGCGCTCGACCACGGTGTCGTCGGGCGCGTCGGCCATCAAGGATTCCACCTGCTCGCGCGCAGGCCGCCATTCGTTGGCCGCCATCAGCGCCTCGGCATGGCCGGCGCGGGTCTGGATGCCGCGCGGGTCGTCGGCCAGCAGGGCTTCGTACTGGGCCACCGCGCGTTCGGGGTGGTCGCGCCGCTGTGCCACCGTGGCCGCACCGGCGCGAAAGCCCGCATGCATGCCCGCAGCGCCGGAGAGCGTGGCAAAGCGCGCCTGCGCAGCATCCAGCCGGTCGCCCATGAGCAGCAGGTCGGCCTCGATCTCATGCAGCTCGGAGTATTCGGGGTTGGGCGTCTGCGCCACGGGCGCCAGCCGCAGGAAGACCGGCGTGCGTTGCTGCAGCCGTTCCAGCAGCGCGTGCGCGTCGTCGAAGCGGCCCGCATCGGCATAGGTGTAGATCAGCCCCAGCTGTGCGCGGCGCACGTCGTTGCGTTCCTCGTCGGCCCCGGCCAGCGCCTGCTCGTACACGCGCACGGCCTCATGCGAGCGTCCCATGCGCGCCAGCGCACGCGCCGCCGCGATCTGGCCATGAAAGGGCGGCTGCAGCCCTTCGCCCAGCAGTTGCCGGTACAGCCTGATGGCGGCTTCGGGCTGGCCGCTCTCCACCAGCGCCAGCACGTGGTCCCAGCGCAGGCGCTTGTGCAGCGCCGTCCATTCGGCCGCCTGCGGCGAATCGCCCGCACGTTGTGACTGGGCCAGCGCTTCGCCCTCGGCGGACTGCAGTGCGGCCAGCACTTCATCGAGCGGCTGGGTGCGCGTGGGGCCCAGCCGCAGGTCGCGCTCGGCCGTGGCCCAGCCCACCTGTTCGCCCAGTGCGGCCTGCTGCAGCCCGGCCAGCTCCAGCGGCGTGAAGGTGCCCGGCCGGCTTTGCTGCGCGCGGCGCGCCTGCTCCCAGGCCGACGAGGCGCCCCCTGCTTCGGACAGCATCAGCACCGTCTGCCGCCGCGCCTGACGATGTTCGGGTTGCAGCGCCAGCATCTGCTGGTACAGGCCCAGCGCGCGGGTGCGCTGCTGCTGCGCCAGCGCCATGGCCGCGTCCAGCTCCAGCAGGTTCACACGCTCGCCCACGTCAGTGGGCATCGGGTTGGCCAGCCGCTCGCGCAGCGGCTGCGCGCCGGCCAGATCGCCCGTGTCCAGGTGCCAGAAGGCGGCCTGGCGCACGGGCTCGCGCGCGGCGGGCATGCGGTGGATCCAGACCTGGATCAGCGCCGCCTGCAGCGCGCTCTGGCCGCAGTGCCGGGCCGCAGACACCAGCGGGGCCAGTGCGTATTCGGGCACGTCGCTGGGCGGCACGGCTTGCGCAAAGCCCACGGCGTCGCAGGCGCGGTCCAGGTCGATGGCCAGCAGCGCAGCATCCGCCGCCAGCCGCGCACGGGCCGGATGCGACTCGCTCGCCTGTGCCAGCCAGGCGCGCAGGCGCTCCAGCGCTTCGCCGGGGCCGATGCGCCCCTCGCGCCGCGCGAGGATCAGCGCATCGTGCGCCGCAGAGGAATAGGCTGCGCCAGGTGGCCCGGACGGCGCCGCCTGCTGCTGGCCCTGGGCCGCCAGGGCGGTGAACAACAGGGCGCCCAACGCGCCGGCCGGGCCGAGCAGGCGCCGCCGCGCGGCGGGCGGGGTACGCAGGGCCGGGTCAGGGGCGTGTGCGTTGGGTGCATGGGAAGGCTGCTGCTGGTGCAAGGGAGATCCGCTTTTTCAAGTTCCGAGGGGCGCAGGCGGGTGCGCTGCACCCCTCTGGCCGAGGCGGGCGTCTGCCCACGACATGCAGCATCCCGCTCGAAGCGGGGGCCCCAGGTCGGACAAGAGCGTCTGGATATGTGTACTTTTGACCGACATCTCAGTGGCGCCCGGCCGCCCGAAGGCACTGAGGCACCCCCTCGGGGGGCAGCGGACCTCGCGAAGCGGGGGAGCGTGGGGGTGGTTTCATTTCAGGCCATGCCCGCTGCCCTTTGCGAACCGCCAGCAAATGGGCGATACATCGGCGCGCCCTGCCTTCCCCCACAATGCGCGCCATGTGGACCCCTTTGGCCAACAGCACCTGCGAACTGGGCGAATCGCCCTTCTGGCACCCCGACGAAGCCGCCCTCTACTGGCTCGACATTCCCGGCCGTGCGCTGCTGCGCACGCGCGGCGCCATCGGTGCCGACGTGCAGGTGGAACGCTGGCCGATGCCGCAGGAGCCCGGCTGCATGGCGCCCGCGCGCAGCGGCGGGCTGGTCATCGCGCTGCGAGACGGCATCTACCGCGCGCGCCAATGGGGCGCTGAGCTGCAGCGGATGGTGCGCGCGCCGCACGATCCGGCCACGCTGCGCTTCAACGACGGCAAGTGCGACCCGCTGGGCCGCTTCTGGGCCGGCTCGCTCAACGAGCCCAAGACCGCGCGCGACGCCACGCTCTACTGCCTGCAAAGGCCCGCCGGCGCGCCGCCCGTGCTGCAGCCCGTGCTGGGCGAGGCCACCACCGCCAACGGCCTGGCCTTCACGCAGCACACGCTCTACTGGACCGACACGCCCAGCCACGCCATACGCGCCTGGGAGTGGGAGAGCCAGACCAACACCCTGGGCGCCGCGCGCCTGCTGCACCAGTTTGCCGACAAGGCCGGCTGCGCGGCGGCCGGCCAGCCCTACGGCGGCCGCCCCGACGGCGCCACGCTGGACGCGCAGGGCCGCTACTGGGTCGCGATGTACGAAGGCGCGCAGCTGCTGTGCCTGGACGCGCAAGGCGCCGTGCAGCAATCGCTGCCGCTGCCGGCCCAGTGCCCCACCATGCCCTGCCTGGGCGGCGAAGACCTGCGCACCCTGTTCGTCACCACCGGCCGCAAGGGCCGCCCCGCCGACGAACTGCAGCGCCAGTCGCACGCCGGAAAGGTGTTCATGGCGCGCAGCGAAGTGCAAGGCGTACCCGTCGATTTCTTCGACGACTGACCCTTTGCTTTTTCTTCTTCTTGCCGATGCGCTCCATCCCGCCCATCCAGTGCCTGGTCACCTTCGAGCTGCTGGCGCGCCTGCGCAGCGCCAGCCGCACGGCTGACGAACTGTGCGTCACCGTCAGCGCCGTCAGCCACCGCATCCGCCAGCTTGAGGCGCACCTGGGCTTCAAGCTCTTTGCCGTGCGTGGCGACTTCACGCTCACGGCTGATGGCACCGCCTACCTGGCCAACGTGCGCGAAGGCCTGGCCGCTTTCCAGCGCATGCCCGCGCGCAGCGGCGCGCAGGCCGCCACGCGCTTGAGCGTGGCCGTCACGCCCACCTTCGCGCGCGTTTACGTGATGCCGCGGCTGGAGACCTTTCGCAATGCCTATCCCGAAGTGGAGCTGACCTTCCAGGTCTCCATCCCGCTGCTGGACGTGACGGCCGAAGAGGCCGACCTGGAAGTGCGCTTCGGCCCCGGCCACTACGCCGATCGCGAATCGCGCGTGGTCACGCACGACCGCGTCACCCCTGCGTGCAGCCCCAGCTACCTGAAGGAATTCGGCCCCTTCGAAGGCTTCGACACCTTGGCCGAACTGCAGCAGGCCCGTTTGATCCGCAGCCCGCTGGAGCCCTGGAGCAGCTGGTTCGCCGCCTGCGGCCTGGCCCTGCCCGAGCCCTACGTGGGTGCCCAGTTCAACGACCTGGGTCTGGTCTATGACGCCGCGGCCAGCGGCTTTGGCGTGGCCCTGGTGCGCGAGGAAATGGGCGCCGCCTGGTTCGACAGCGGCCGCCTGGTGCGCCTCTCACCCCGCAGCGCCCCCGCGCCCAACGCTAACCACATCTGCTGGAAGCCGGGCACGCTGGAGCGGTGGGAGTGTGCGGCGTTTGTGGATTGGATGGTGGGGTAGGTGAAGGCCTGCTATGTGCCGATTCTGTTGAAAAACTCTGCCGAATCTGAGAACTGCCGTGCCGTTCGGGTGTCGTACCCAGATCGATGGGGGTACGCGCCATGATGGGTCAGAGCATCGTTCAAGATCAGCTGTTCTACGCCTTCAACCTCGACGATCACGTCCCACGTGATCACCTGCTTCGAGGCGTTGACCGCTTCCTCGATCTGAGCGAGCTACGCCAACATCTTTCGCCGTTCTACAGCCACACCGGCCGGCCTTCGATCGATCCCGAACTCATGATCCGGATGCTCGTCATCGGCTACTGCATGGGCATCCGTTCCGAGCGTCGGCTGTGCGAGGAAGTCCATCTCAACCTGGCCTACCGCTGGTTCTGTCGCCTGGGCCTTGAAGACCGAGTGCCCGATCATTCAACGTTCTCTAAGAACCGACATGGCCGCTTTCGCCAGAGCGATGCATTCCGGTTCGTCTTCGAGGCGGTTCTTCGCCGCTGCATGACCGAAGGACTGGTCCAAGGCGAAGGCTTTGCCATCGACGCCAGCATCATCAAGGCCGACGCCAACCGCGCGCGCCATGTTCCTGTCTCCGAGGTCGCGCAGTGGCGCCAGGGCACCCAATGCAGTCGCGCGGTGCGCGAGTACCTTGACGCGCTCGACGTGGCCAATCCGGTTGCGGACGATGTGCCCGAAGGGATGCATGACACGCAGACCGCATCCCGGAACATCTCCCCGACCGACCCAACTGCACGATGGACCGCAGCACCGGGTGGTCCAGCCTTCTATGCTTACTCGACCAACTACCTGATCGATCTCTCGGGCGGCATCATCATGGACGTGCAGGCAACGCCTGCGCATCGCACATCAGAGGTCGACTCCACCCGAACCATGATCGATCGGGTTGAAGAGCGCTTCGACATCAAGCCGCGACGGCTTGTGGGCGACACGGCGTATGGCACTGCGCCGCTACTTGGCTGGATGGTCGAAGACAAGCAGATCGAACCTCACGTGCCGGTGTGGGACAAGACGGTTCGCAAGGACGGTAGCCTGTCGAGCGGCGAGTTCCAGTGGGTGCCAGAGCGCAACGAGTACGTGTGTCCCGAAGGTCACGCGCTGCGCAACGAGCGACGCCGGTTCACGATCGCGCGCAGCCACGTCACGAAGGCCGACACCGTGATCTACCGAGCCAGCCAGACCGACTGCGTCGGCTGTGCGGCCAAAAATCAGTGCTGCCCGAACACGCCATCGCGCAAGATCGCCCGCAGCATCCATGAAGGTGCCCGCGAGACGGCACGGTCCATCGCAAAGACACCTGAGTACAGCCAGTCGCGCAGAGATCGCAAGAAGGTGGAGATGCTGTTCGCGCACCTCAAGCGCATCATGAAGTTGGATCGACTTCGGCTTCGCGGACTCAGTGGTGCGCAGGACGAGTTCCTGCTGGCGGCAACTGCCCAGAATCTCAGGCGAATGGCCAAGTGGTTGATGCCAGTTGAAGCGGATGTGGCAATGAGGATCGCGTGAGATAGGTCGCGAGGCCTCTCAGGTTCCAACGCCCCCGCAACTGAGCTGCGAATCGTCGGTGATCGTCTATGCGCACAGGATTCGAGACGAGTTTTTCAACACAATCTGCCCATAGCAGCCGGTCGCGATATCCGAAAGCGGACGTTCGATTAAAGTCGTTTGCCCGTAAGCATCAGCGAACTGCCATGCCAAAGACATTGCCCCAAACCATCTGCCTTGAGACCTCGGGCATTGGTATCGTGTTTCATTCGCCGTGGGCAACGTCGAACATTGCGCAAGGCGAGGACTTCCTCACCAGCAGTTTCACCAACCCGGCTGATGTTGCGGAGCTGATCAATTCGTCGAAAATCGCCGCGTTTTGCACCGGCTCTCCTGGCACATGGCGCTTGCATCTGCGTACTGACCCGCCTGACGAAGCCGCGCTAGTTCAGGCCCACTTCAAGGTTCGACTGGGTGTCGAGGTCCGTGATGGCATCTTGCAGATTCGAGACCTGTATGAACTGATGTCCTGGGACGCCGCCTGCGATGATGAGCAGGTAATTCGCTTGACGGATGGGTTCTACAGAGTCACGGCGTACACGTCGCCTCCCGAGAGCGGAATTCTGGGGGATGACCAAGAGATTCACCTCCATCTAGAGGCGGTCCCGGAGCCCGCGCGGCTAATGCATCACGGCGTACCGCAACTCTGCGACTGAGCCCTTAAGTCAAGCTCATGAAGGGCCGGTAGTGGCCGTCAGGTGCCCTTTGGCTTCATAGTGGTCTTCTTGTAGACCGCACCGTTCTGGTCGTAGGTGGTCCACTCCCCAACCTGCACTCCGCGCTCGAAATGACCGGAGCGCATCCGTATGCCATTCTTGCGGAACCATTCCCAGTAGCCACTCAGCATTCCCTCAAGCATCCAGCCACGCGCACGGACGCTGCCGTCCTTGAAGTACTCGATTCGCTCTTCTGGTTGCATCGGATATTCCACGTCAGCTCCTGGCCGGATTCTGCCGCACGCGCCTGCGCTGAACGGCGCCCGGCGCGGCCTTTCAATCTGCTGTTCAGTTGTTGCTCTTGGCTCAACCAGCCCAATGCCGCCCCCCCAACAGCAGCCACCAAGCAACAGCGCAACGCCCAGCAGAACTCTTGAACGCCCGGCACTTCGTGCGGTGCTGTAAGGTACGCCACACGCCCGGCAGCAGCAACAACAACGGTCGGCGCCGCCTGACGGAATTCCGGGATGGCCTGCGGGCCGGCCGCTCTCTAGCATCGCCGGCATCGCGCCTTGCCTCGCATCGGCGGGCGTCCTGTGGTTCCTGTAGCACTTCCTCCAACCGATCTCTCCCCCATGACCCGGATCCTCGTTGTCGATGACGACCCACCGATGTGCGCGCGCATGCAGCGCGTGGCCGAGCAGGTGTATGGCGCGGGCGTGTGCACGGTGGTCGGCACGCTGGCGCAGGCGCGCACGCTGCTGGGCGCGCTGGCCTTCGACCTGGTGCTGCTGGACGTGAACCTGCCCGACGGCAGCGGCGTCACGCTGCTGCCCTGGATCCGGCAGCACGCGCCGCAGGCCGAGGTGGTGATCGTCTCCAGCCTGGGCGACGATGCCACGGTGCTGCAGGCCATCCGCGCCGGGGCCGTGGGCTACCTGCTGAAGAACGGCGAAGACATGGAGATGGAGCTGTCGCTGCGCAGCATGCAGCGCGGCGGCGCGCCCATCGATCCGGTGATCGCGCGGCGCATCCTGCTGCAGCTCAATGCGCCAGAGCAGGCGGGTGCCGAGGCGCCGCCAGCCCAGGCGTCCGCCGCCGCGGCCACTACCACCGCCGCGCGCGGCGACAGGGCCGAGCTCACCGAGCGCGAACTGGCGGTGCTGCGCCTGGTGGCGCAGGGGCACAGCAACCGGGAGATCGCGGAAAGCCTGCACGTGTCGATCAACACCATCGAGACCCACGCGAAGAACATCTTCCGCAAGCTGGCGGTGCACAACCGCAGCGCGGCGGTGCACAGCGCGCAGCAGCAGGGATGGCTGGGCTGAGGCATCGCCTGCTGGGGTGGGTGTGCGGCCTGCTGGCGCTGGCGGGGGCCGCGCAGGCCCAGTCGGCCTCCCCGGTGCCGCCGGCCTTCGAGCGCATAGAGGCGGTGCACAGCGACTGGAGCGCCACCGCGCCGCCGCAGGCCGGGTGGACCGAGGTCTCGCTGCCCGACCAGTGGATCGCGCGCTGGCCCGGGCACGAAGGCGTGGTGTGGTACCGGCTGCGCTGGCAGCAGGCCGATGCCACGCAGCCGGTGGCGCTGATGATCGACTCGATCACGATGGCCGGCGCGGTGTCGGTCAACGGCCTGCTGATCGCGCAGGACAGCCATCTGGTCGAGCCGCTGTCGCGCTCGTGGAACCGGCCGCGCCACTGGCTGATCGCGCCGCCGCTGCTGCGCCCGGGCGTCAACGAGCTGCTGGTGCGGGTGTCGGGCATGGCGGTCTACCACGGCGGGCTCGGGGCGGTCTCGATCGGCGATGCAGGCACGGTGGCCGACAGCTACGACCGCGCCGAGGTCGTGCGCCGCGCGCTGCTGCAGATCGGCGTGGGCGTGACGCTGGCCTCGATGGTGCTGTTCGGCATGATCTGGCTGCTGCGCCGCAGCGAGCAGGTCTACGGCTGGTTCGCGCTGTTCTCGCTGCTGCGGCTGCCCTACGGCTACCACTACATCGCCACCGAGATCTGGCCCTATCCCGACACCGCCACCTTCCAGTTCGCCAACCTGGCCTTCCTGCTGGCCAGCGCCACCAGCTTCGTGTTCTTTGCGCTGCATTTCGGCCAGCTGCGCCTGCCGCGCCTGCGCAGCCTGGTGCTGGGCGCCTGCGTGGCGGCCATCGCCGCGGTGGCGTTCACGCCCGTGCCGTGGCTGGCGCAGGCGCGCAACGCGGCGGTGGTGGTGGCGGCCGCGATCTTCCTGGCCGGCGCTTCGCTGCTGCTGTGGCATGCCTGGCGTTCACGCCGCACCGAAGCCATCGCCCTGGCCGTGTGGGTGGTGCTGCCGATGGCCACCGCGGTGCACGACCTGCTGGTCTACCTGCGCTTCATCACCACCAACACCTATTACTTCCCGGCCGTCTCCAGCCTGATGCTGCTGGGCATGGCCTCGGTGCTGGCACTGCACCTCATCGGCGGCATCCGGATGGTGGAGCACTTCAATGCCCAGCTGCGCGAGCGCGTGGACGCGGCGACCGCCCGCCTGGCCCAGATGCTGCACCGCCAGCACGCCGGCGAGCTGGAGCGCGCGCGCCTGACCGAGCGCATGAGCCTGGTGCGCGACCTGCACGACGGCCTGGGAATGACCTTGAGCGGCCACATCCACGCGCTGCAGGCGCGCGGCAGCGCGGTCGACAGCGGCTCGCTGTGGGCCCTGCGCGAGATCAACGCCGACCTGCGCCTGCTGATCGAGGGCGCCTCGCTGGACGACACCGACCGCTTCGTCGAACGCCTGGCGCCCTTGCGCCACCGCAGCACCCGGCTGCTGGATGCCGCGGGCATCACCTGCCGCTGGGAGCTGCACGACCTGGCCGACTGCCGGCTCGACGCGCGGCGCAGCCTGGACCTGCTGCGCCTGCTGCAGGAGGCGCTGACCAACGTGCTCAAGCACAGCGGCGCCAGCGAGGTGAAGGTGCGCCTCGAAGCCGCCGACGGCCAGCTGGCGCTGAGCGTGGCCGACAACGGCCACGGCTTCGAGGCGAAGCCGCAGGAGTCCGCCGCGCCCGGCGGCCTGGGCCTGCAAAGCATGCGCGCGCGCGCCCAGCGCCTGGGCGGCGAGCTGGTGATCCGCACCGATGCGCAGGGCACCGTGCTGGCGCTGCGGCTGCCGCTGGCGCCGCCCGAGGCGCAGGCCCCGCGGGGATGACGCGCCCCGCGAAATCACGGAATTCAGCGATTTACCCCACGACACGATCTTTCTAGCCTCGCCGCCAGCCTTCTTTGAAGTGGCAGGAGAACGAGGATGAACCGGATCTATCGCGTGGTGTTCAACCGGGCCACGGGCACGTGGCAGGTGGCCAGCGAATGCGCGCGCGGGCGCGGCAAGCCCGGTCGCGCACGGCGCGACGCGGTGCCCCTCGCGGCGCTGGCCCTGCTGGCCGCGGCCCTGGGCGGCGCGGCGCCGGCGGCGGCCCAGCCGGTGCGCACCGAGGGCTCGGTGTGGACCGCGCCCAACTTCAGCGAGCAGCCGACCCCGGTACCTGCGGTGCCGCCATCGCCGTGGGATCTGGGCGGCACCCACCTGTTCGTGGGCGGCACCAGCGATAGCCCGGGCACGGGCCGCATCCTCATTGGCCCGGGTGGCCAGATGGTGAGCGATCCGGACGTCCGCAAGAGGGCCTTGATCGGTGCTGCCGCCGGTGCCGAGGGAAGCGTTCGCATCACCGGGGAAAACGCCCTGTGGCAGCACGGGCGGGGCAGTATCTTCGTTGGCGGGAAGGGGCGTGGATCGATCGTCATCGAGGCCGGCGGCAGGCTCGACACCGAGTCCCTTGTGCTGGGCGAAGAGAGCACCGGTGTCGGATCGGTGGAGGTGACGGGCGTCGGCTCGCGGCTGAGTTCAACCGGCATCCTGCTCGGCCTGGAGGGCCTGGGGACCCTGACGGTCAGCAAGGGCGGCACGGTCGTCAACAGCGACACAGACGTCGGCTACCGGAACGCGACCTCCGGCACCGGCGAGGTCCGCGTCACGGACGAGGGCTCCTCGTGGACCAGCAGCGGCGACATCAGGGTCGGTCGCCTGGGCCCGGGCAGGCTCACGATCGAAAACGGCGCCCAGGTGTCGAGCCAGCGCGGCACGGTGGGCTCTTCCGACCAAGGCGGCGGTACCGTGACGGTGTCGGGCACGGGCTCCGTCTGGCGTCTGACGGGGACGAGGGAGCTGCTGGTCGGCGGCGATGGTTCGGGCAGCCTGCGCATCGAAGCGGGCGGCGAGGTCTCCATGGCCGCGCAGGTGCTCCTGGGTGCCGCTTCCGCGGCCCAGGGCAGCCTGCACCTGCGCGGCAATGCGCAAGGCCGCGGCGTGCTGCACAGCGCCGGCCTGGTGCGCGGCGAAGGCCAGGCCACGCTGGACCTGGACGGCGGCATCCTGCGCGCCGCAGCCGACCAGGCGGAGTTCTTCCAGAACCTGCCGACCGTGGCCCTGGGTGCCAACGGCCTGGTGTTCGACACCAACGGCTTCAACGTGGCGACGGGCACGGCCTTCGCCAGCGATGCCGGCGCGCTGCTCAAGCAGGGTGCGGGCACGCTGAGCCTCACTGGCGCGAGCAGCCTGGGCGGCGCCGCCACCGCGGACGGCGGCACGCTGGCGATCCAGGGCGGGGGCCGGCTCGCCAGCCGCGCCGGCTACATCGGGCGCGCGGCCGGCAGTTCGGCGGCGGTGCGCCTGTCGGGCCCCGGCACTGCATGGACCACGGGCAGCGGCGGCGAATTCCACGTCGGCGAGCACGGGCGGGCCGATCTCCTGGTCGAGGCCGGGGCGGCGCTTTCCAGTGGCTGGACACGCATCGGCGCCTACGGCACCGGCGAGGGCAAGGCCACGGTGACGGGGGACGGCAGCACATGGACCATCGCCGACGACCTGGCGGTGGGCAACGACGGCGTCGGCACGCTCACCATTGCGGACGGGGCGGTGGTGTCGGCCCAGGGCACCGCGGCCACCGTGGGCGTGCTCGCCCCGTCCAGGGGCACGGTGACGGTTCGGGGGGCCGGCTCCCAGTGGGTCAGCCAGGGCATCCTGCGCGCGGCGCGCTACGGCACCGGCGAAATCCATGTCGAGGCCGGCGGGCTGGCCGCGGGCGCACGCGTGCGGCTCGGGGAGATGGCGAGCGGCAAGGGCACGATCACCGTGACGGGCAGCGGCGCGCGCCTGACGAGCAAGGGGGAAGTCCTGGTCGGCAACGCGGGCACGGGCACGCTGACGGTTTCGCAGGGCGGCGCGGTCAGCGGCTATCTGGGGGTGCTCGGCGAACAGGCCGGCGGCTTCGGCTCGGCGACGGTGATGGGCACGGATGCCCAGGGGCAGGCTTCCAGCTGGACCAGCGCCCGCGAACTCACCGTCGGCCAGCGGGGCCGGGGCACGCTCAGCGTGGATGCCGGCGGCCTGGTGCAGACCGGTCGCGCGCTCATCCTGGCCCAGGAAGCGGGCAGCAGCGGCACCTTGCGCCTGCTTGGCGGCGAGACCATCGGCCGCGGCGTGCTCGCTACCTCGCAGATCGTGGGCGGCCAGGGCTCGGCCGCGCTGGACCTGGATGGCGGCGTGCTGCGCGCCACGGGCGATCAGTCGGAGTTCTTCCAGAACCTGCCGGTCGCGGGCGTGGGCGCGCGCGGCCTGGTGTTCGACACCCACGGCTTCAACGTGGCGACCGGCACGGCCTTCGCGGGCAGCACCGGCGCGCTGGTCAAGGCGGGCGCGGGCACGCTGACCTTGAGCGGCACCAGCAACATGGGCCAGGCCGGCACGCACATCGACGCAGGCACCTTGCGCGTGGACGGCACGCTGGGCGGCAACGTGGACGTCAATGCCGGCGCCACGCTGGGCGGCACCGGCACGGTGGGCGGCGCGGGCCGCACGGTGCGCGTGAACAGCGGCGGCACGCTGGCGCCGGGCCACAGCCCGGGCACGCTGAACATCGGCGGCGACCTGGTGCTGGCGGCGGGTTCCACCACGCAGTTCGAACTGGGCCAGGCCGGCACCGCGGGCGGTGCGAACAACGACCTGGTGAACGTGGGCGGCAGCCTGACGCTGGACGGCAGCCTGCAGGCCAACGCCGCATCGGCGGGCTGGTACCGCCTCTTCAACTACGGCACCAGCGACGGCATGGGCCAGCGCAGCGGCGGCTTCGATGCCGGCACGTCGAGCGTGCGCATCGGCGGCGACCCGGCCGCCAGCTACCGGATCACCAGCACGCCGGCGGCGCCGGGCACGCCGGGGCAGGTCAATCTCTCGGTGCAGGGTGCGGGCCAGACGATCCAGTTCTGGAACGGCGGCAACAGCGCCGAGCCGCCCGGCTGGGTGGGCGGCAGCGGCACCTGGCAGGCCATGGCCAGCAACTGGCTGGACCGCCAGGCCGACGGGCCCGACCCCGACCTGAGCCGCTCGGTGGGCTGGGGCAATTCGGTGGCCGTGTTCGGCGGTGCGCGCGGCGACGTGCGCGTGCAGGGCGACATGGCCTTCGACACGCTGCAGTTCCTCACCGACGGCTACACCATCGACGGCGCGCCCGGCGTGGGGTCGCTGGTCATCGCGCCCGCCGCCGGTTCGGCCGCGGCGCCGCGCGGCACCATCAACACCATGCCGGGCGTGCACGCCAGCATCTCGGCGCCGATCACCGACAGCCCCGGCGCCAGCAACGGCCTGGTCACGACCGGCAGCGGCACCCTCACGCTCTCCGGCCCCAACAGCTACTCGGGCGGCACCGCCGTCGAGGCCGGCACGCTGGTGGCCGCCGGCAGCGGCGCGCTGGGCAGCGGCGGCGTCAGCGTCGGCAGCGCCACCTTGCGCGTCGATGCGGGCGTCACCCTGGGCAACGGCATCCAGCTGCGCGACGGCGCCACGCTGGACAACGCGGGCGCGCTGGGCATGGCCGTCGACGCGCGCACGGCTGCGGGCGCGGTGCGCATCCTCAACCGCGCAGGCGGACGGATCGCCGCCAGCGGCGACGCGAGCATCCAGTCGGGCGGCGCCACCGAACTGCACAACGCCGGCACGCTGGCAGGCGACGTGCGGCTGGCCGGCACGGCGCAGCACGCCGTCACGCTGGCAGGCGGCAGCCAGATCGCGGGCGACCTGGGCATCGGCGCGAACACCGCCTCCACGCTCACGCTGGAGGCCGCGGCCGGCACGCGCCAGCGCCAGTCCGAGGCCGTTGGCGGCCGCACCACCTTTGCCGGCGTCCTCGTCAAGGAAGGGGCGGGCACCTGGATGCTGGACCGCGACCTGGGCGCGGCCGACACGCGCATCCGGGCCGGCGTGCTGCAGCTCGGCGAGGGCGGCACGGCGGGCAGCGTGGGCACCGGCCCGATCGCCATCGCCCGGGACGCCAGCCTGGCCGTGGACCGCAGCGATGCGCTCACGCTGGCCGGCGCCATCAGCGGCGAGGGCGCGCTGCAGCAGCTGGGGGCCGGCACCACCATGCTGACGGGCGACAACAGCTACTCGGGCGGCACGGCTGTGCGCAAGGGCACGGTCGCCGTGGGCAGCAGCACGGCGCTGGGCACGGGCATCGTGCGCATGGACGACCGCACCACGCTGGCCTTCGCGGCCGACGGCCTCGCGCTGGCCAACCCCATCGTGTTCACCGGCGAGGACGATCCCACCTTCGACACCGGCCCGAACACCGCCACGCTCAGCGGCGGCATCAGCGGCAATGCCGATCTCAGCAAGAGCGGCAGCGGCACGCTGGTCCTGGGCGCCGCCAACAACGGCTACAGCGGCGCCACGCACGTGGCGCAGGGCACGCTGCGCGCCGGTGCGGCGCAGGCGCTGAGCGCGGCATCAATCCACACCATCGCGGCCGGCGCCGTGCTGGACCTGGCCGGCTTCC
This sequence comes from Xenophilus arseniciresistens, assembly GCF_028023875.1. Classification (GTDB taxonomy): domain Bacteria; phylum Pseudomonadota; class Gammaproteobacteria; order Burkholderiales; family Burkholderiaceae_C; genus Xenophilus; species Xenophilus arseniciresistens. Next base: position 246,693 of record NZ_JAQIPB010000009.1, on the reverse strand, counting down.
ACCAGAGCGTCGCGGGCATCACCAACGCCGGCACGGTGAGCCTGCGCGGCAGCCAGCCGGGCACCACGCTGACCGTCACCGGCCCGTGGGTCGGGCAGGGCGGCCTGCTGGCCGTGGGCACCACGCTGGGCACGGACAACAGCGCGAGCGACCGGCTGCTGCTCAGCGGCCCCGGCGCCGTGGCCAGCGGCAACACCTTCGTGCAGGTGAGCAATGTCGGCGGCCTGGGTGCGCAGACCACCGGCCGAGGCATCGAAGTGGTGGGCACCGAGGACGGCGCGCGCATCCAGGGCGGCGCCTTTGCACTGGCTGCGCCCTTGCTGGCGGGCGCGTACGAGTACCAGCTGAACAGCACGGCGGAAGGCGCCTATCTGAGCAGCACGCTGTCATCGCCGCCGCCCGGCCCGGCACCGGCACCATCGCCGGCCCCCGGCATCGGCCTGCCCACCTACCGCGCCGAAGTGCCGCTGTTCGCGGCCTTGCCCGAGCAGTTGCGCCAGGCCAGCCTGGGCATGCTGGCCAACCACCACCAGCGCGTTGGCGATGACGGTGCGCATCCCGAAGCCGGCCGGCGCCAGGCCTGGGGCCGCGTCATCAGCATCGACCGCGAGATCGGCCAGGGCGGCACCGTCGGCGCCACCAGCCGCGGGCGCCTCACGGGCCTGCAGGCCGGCACCGACCTCTGGGCCGAGGGCAACTGGAAAGCCGGCCTCTACGTGGGCCAGCTCGACGGCGACATGCGGGTCAACGGCTTCGCGCGCGGCGTGTGGGGCCTGGCGGCCGGCAGCAACGACCTGCGCAGCCAGTTCCTGGGCGGCTATCTCACGTGGAAGGGCAGCGACGGCCTGTACGTGGACGGCGTGGTCCAGGCCGGGCGCCATCGCTACACCGCCGGCTCGGGCCTGGGCGCGAGCAGCGGCGGCAAGGGGCGCAGCCTGCTGGCCTCCGTCGAGGTCGGCAAGGCCTGGGCCATTGCCCCCGGCTGGCAGGTCGAGCCACAGCTGCAGTTGATCCACCAGCGCCTGCGCCTGGACGACGTGGCCCTGGTCGGCGCCACCACCGTGCAGCAGGACCTGCACAACGGCTGGCAGGCGCGCGTGGGCGTGCGCGTGAAAGGCGAGATCGACACCCGCAGCGGCCCGCTGCGGCCCTATGCGCGGGTGAACGTCCACCGCGGCGGCGGCGGCACCGACCGCACGCGCTTCGCCGCGCCGGGCGGCCTGGCCGACATCCTCAGCGGCACGGGCGGCAGCAGCACCGAGCTGGCCGTCGGCGCCGACTGGCAGGTCACGCCGACGGTGAGCGTGTACGGCGAGGCCGGCAAGCTCTGGGCCTCGGGCGGACAGGCGCGCAACGGGAGCGGGCTCAACGGCAGCCTGGGGGTGAAGGTGCGCTGGTAGGCCTGCGCGCGAGCGCGCCTTCTAGCGGATCGTGGTGCCGGTGGTGGATGCAGAACAGCCGCGTTCCTGTCAGGCAACATCACCAGCCCTTGATTCCCAGCGAAGGATGAGCGCCGCAGCGCACAGGGAAAGCAGCGACGTCGTCAGCATTGCTGCGAGGACATGGACGCGGGCATTCGACGCCTCGATCAGCAGGCCAGCGGCAAATGCGATGACCCCAGCGCCCGCCGTCGTGATCGCCGATGCCAGGCCCAGGGCCGTGCCGGACAGCTCGGCGTAGAGGCGAAGCACGCGAGCGTTGGTCACGGGCATCGTCAATCCGTTGCCGAGCCCCACGCAGATGCATGGGCCAAAGAAGGCAAGGGGGTGATGGACCTGCAACGCGGCCAACACCGCAGCGATCAGCAGACCCGTGCAAGTCAGCAGGCGCCCCGCGACGATCAGGCCGGAGGAAGGCAGGTGCGAACCATGCCGCGCCACTGCATAGCTCGCGACCACGAAGCCTGCAGGAACAAGGCCCAGGTAGATGCCGACCATGGTGGTCGAGGAGGCGCCATGGGCCTGCGCGGCCACCATGGGCGCGCCACCGATGAACACATACAGCGTTCCAATGGCGAACGCCATGCAAAGCGCATAAGCCCAGAACTGCGCAGAGCGCAGCAGCCGGCCATAGCCCTTGTATTGCTGCGCCATGGATGCGGACCGACGCAGGTGCGTTTCAGGAAAATAGCGCAGAACCAGGAGCATGGCGCTGGCGCCCAGAATCACAAAGACAGCGAAGTTCGCGCGCCAGCCAAAGCAGCCGTCCAGCAGCCCGCCAAGAGAGGGCCCGAGCATTGGCGCAAGGGCATAGGCGGACGAGACATATCCGACCTGCGCGGTCATCCGCTCGCCCGCCGTGTCCCGGATCATGGCCAGAGACAGGGCGAACCCCGCAACGGCGCTTCCCTGGAGCATCCGAAAGCCCAGGAAGATGTGGATGCTCCCGGCCAGGCAGCAACCCGCGGAGCCGATCACGAAGATCGCCAATGCAGCCAGCAGAACAGGTCTGCGCCCGAAGCGGTCGGAAAGTGCGCCTGCGATCAGGTGCGTGAACGCCGTAAGCACCGCGTACCCTGCCACGGCGACGTTGGCCGTGGCGAAGTCAGTCTCGAACTCCGTTGCGATGTTCGGCAATGAGGGCACGAACATGTTGAACGGCAAGACGCCCAGCGCGGACAAGCCGATGAGCAACGCCAACGGCGGCCCGCTTGGATGGTGCGAAAGCATGCAGTGCTCCCCAAACCGCCGGCTCTTTGAAAGAGAGGGCGGATGACCTGACGACAACACGAGCCCCATCCCTGTGGATGGGCACTGAGTGGCTCTTGTCGGGTCAACAGGAGCTTGGGTTCACCGGGCCTTGAGGGCCGGGTGAGGGCCGCGCGCATGGCGCAATGCGATGAGCTTGTGAACTCGAGGCCGATTGTGCATCGGCTGCGGCAGGGGCCATGAAGTTGAGCTTTGCTCAATCAGTCGGGCACAAACCTCGCATGGAACCTCCCCACATCCGCCTCATCTTCCAGCGTCACCAACTGCCCCATCTTGCCGTCCGACAACCGGCAGGCGGCAAACAGGCTGTAGCGGCCCTTGAGGTCGTAGCTGGGCAAGTCGACCAGCGCATAGGGCTGCGGCACGAACACCTGGTGTTCGAAGACGATGCGGTGCTCGTTGCGCGGCGAGGGGAAGAGCTTGTAGTCGGCGGTTTCAAAAGAGCGTCCAAGGGCCATGGCGCGACCGTCCGCGCTCTGCCCAATGGCAGAGCGCTGCGCAGATGCATGAGCTTTCAAACAACCTCGCGCATCGAGCCGCCCAGGCTCTCTGTGCGCTGGCTCGGAGCCTTCGACGTCGCGACGGCGGGGAGCCCTGGCAGCGATCGGCCCTTTACCTGGATACCAAATCGGTCCCTACTGAAATCAAGCACTTGCACGATGTGACAAATTCTTGCATTGCGCATCAATTTGGAGGTCATGAGGCATCCGTCATGCCAATTCGCACTACCGCTCACTAGAATTTTTGAACTAATAAGCAGGCTCTTAAGGGAGGGCACAGATGAACGACCGTGCGGTTGAATCCATGGGCGAGGGCCGGTTTCGCGCGTTGAACTGGAGCATACGCATAGGCGCAGGTCCCACTCAGCAGTTTGACGTTCTGGCTGGGTTTGACAATCACAAGCGCCATGGTTCGGCGGTAAGGCAGAGACCAGTCCTGCGGGCCAGGGTTGGAATGGGCGTTGTGTTGATGGGCATGCTGGCTGGGTGCGGCGCGCCCGCCCCGAAGCAATTCGGAGGCTCATGGATGCCAGTCAACCGATTCCAGGCCGCTCCGGCAGAGATCCCTCTGCACCCTTCCTATATCTTCTATGCATCGCCAATGGACGGCACTGTTCAGGCGATGCTCGGTCGTTGGGCCGCTGACAACGATCTTCAGTTGGCTTATGAAGCGACCTCCGATTTCACGCTGCACAAGGCTGCCGCCACTATTCGGACGACGGACTTGCGAGCTGCACTTGCGCATCTCAGCGAGATCTATGCCCCGCAAGGACTCGCCGCCGTGGCCGACGGGCGGCGCATTGTGGTACAGCAGGCCAGCGGTGTTGCGAGCACGAGGCCCTGATGCTCAAGAGAAAGCCCTCTTCTTCGAAGATGGAAGATGCGATCTCGCAGTCGGTCAACTTCGAACTCAGCATTGCGGAAATTGCCGCTCGCAGCGAAAGGCGTGCATGGTGGGTAGCGTGCTGTGCCATCGTCATGGCGCTCATTCTTCTGGGCGGCTACTTTTACATACTCCCGCTGAAAGAGAAGGTTCCGTACCTGGTGATCGCAGATGCATACACAGGAACCAGCACCGCAGCGCGGCTGACCGATGAGGGAAACCTCCAGCGCATCACGACCAGCGAGGCAATCAATCGCAGCAACGTTGCCCACTACATAGCAGCGCGGGAGTCGTATGACCTCGCGCTGACCAACCTGCGCGACTGGACCACCGTCCTGACCATGTCCTCGCCAGAGGTGGCTTCTGGCTACACCAACCTTTATTCGGAGCTGAACCCTGTTAATCCGTACAAGGTATACGGCAAGAACCGGGCGATACGCACGCGGATCCTGAGTATCACCCTGATCGGAGGAAGCGCGAGCGTTCCTCCCAGCGGCGCTACCGTGCGCTTTCAGCGCAGCGTGTTCGACAAACAGACCGGCGGCACCCAACCGCTCGACGCAAAGATCGCCACTCTGGCCTTTACCTACAAGGCCAACTTGAAGATGAACGAGCAGCAGCGCATTGAGAACCCGCTGGGTTTTCAGGTGACCGACTATCGGGTTGACTCGGATTTCGCGTCTCCGCCCCCGGAAGAGGCGCTGCCTTTGGAAAGGGCAACTGAGAGCGCGTCGCGTGCACCGTTTGCGCCCGAGGCTTCGTCTGAAGGCGCGAGCCTGCAACTGCCCTCAATCCCTGCGCCGACCGCACCAGCACCCCCGCTCTCGGGTGCGGGTCTTCCTTCGCCCACCTCTGCGGCCACTGCACCCATTGCACCTGCAGCTGCCACACCGCGCTCAGGAGCGCGTCGCCCATGAAGCCTCTCATTTCATATGAAGCAGCGGTTCTCGCTGTGACTCTGTTCGCATTCTTGCCGGCTGTCGCCCAGACAGTGCAGGAGTACGAATATCAACCCGAGGGCATCTATGCCGTGCGCACAGGGCTAGGCATCACAACGCAAATTGAGCTGAGTCCCGAAGAAAGGATCCTGGACTACAGCACGGGTTTCAGCACCGGCTGGGACCTGAACCGACGCGACAACGTGTTCTACCTCAAACCCAAGAACGTGGATGTGGACACGAACTTGATGATTCGCACCGCGATGCATTCCTACATCTTTGAGCTCAGGGTCGTGGCGACGGATTGGCGAACATTGGAACAGGCGCGCAAAGCGGGTGTTCAGTACCGGATCAAGTTCACCTATCCGGCTGAAACCAGCTTTTCGAAAGAAGCCAAGAGAGTGGCGCAGGCCCCAGCCATGAGCACCGCCTTGCTCAAGGACCGCAGCTACAACTTCAACTATGACTACGCGACAGACAGCGCTGGGGCGCCTTGGTTGACGCCTGTGAGCGTCTACGACGACGCTCGCTTCACGTACCTGCGCATGAGCGACTTGAAACAGTTCCCTACCGGCAACTTCCCCACGGTCTACATGCGTCAGAACGAGCGTGATGAGGACTCTGTGGTGAATACCACTGTGGAAGGAAACACCATCGTCGTTCACGGCACCTACCCCTATCTGGTGGTCCGTCATGGCGACAACGTCATCGGCCTTCGCAGGAACAGTGCAAAGTGAACCAGCATCCTCACACCACCGGCGATGCTGACCCACAGCATCCTCCCGAAGAGCCCGGCCGGGAAGACCTGTTTGCTCTTCCCGGAAATCCCTACGCTGCGCGTATGGAGCAGCCGGCGATGCCGGATCTGGATGCACAAGCACCACAGCTCAGATCGAGCGAGCAGCAGCGCATGAACATGCGCGCAATCGGATTCCTGGTGGCGCTGGTGCTCCTTCTGGGATTGGCCGGCATATGGATGGTTGGCAACGTGATGCGCAGCGAGAAGACACAGCATCGCGAAGAACTGGTCACCGTGCCGGCGGCCCCAAAGCCGCCGCCGCCGCTTCCATCGCCTCCTCCTCCTACGGCCGCACCTATCGTTGCTGCCGAGCCAATTCCCTTAAGTGCGCCTCCGCTTCCTCCGGTAGCCGCGCCCCGGCCGGTATCCCAGGGGCCCTCATTGATGGAGCGTCGCATGGGTGCAGGTCCGGGCACCGTTGCCGTAGCCGGCGATGCAACGCAGCCGGCTGTGGCGAACCCGGTGGCCCCTTTTGCTGGCCTGGCGGGTATACCCGGAATCCAAGGAGTGCCGGGCGCTGAGCCGGCCATCGGGCCGAACAGCGCCTACCGCGCCAAACCCTTGGCGCCCACCGCCAGTGCCGAGCCTCTTCTGCACCCTGACGCCCTCATGGTCCGCGGCACCTACCTGCGTTGCGTTCTGGAAACACGCATCATCACTGACATCCCAGGGTTCACATCGTGCGTGGTGACGGAGCCGGTGTACTCCGTGAACGGCAAGCGGCTGCTTCTTCCAAAGGGCTCAAAAGTACTTGGGAAGTACGACACCGAGCCTAACGGTCCCCGCCTTGCTGTCATCTGGGATCGCATCGTCACGCCCAATGGCATTGATGTAAACATGGCAAGCCCAGGTGTCGACAACCTGGGGGGGGCCGGCCATCCCGGACATCTCGACCAACACTGGTTCTCACGCGTTGGCTCCGCCTTGCTCATCAGCTTGTTCGCCGACGCTTTCAAGTACGGCGCCGCGAAGAACGGGCCGGAGTCGACCACGGTGACCGGCGGGGGCATTGCCGTGCAGTCGCCCTTCGAGAGCTACACCGCACAGACTTTGCAGAGCTTGGCCAGCATGGCGGTGCGGCGCGCAGCCAACCGGCCGGACACGGTCACCATCAACCAGGGAACGGTCGTGAATGTCTATGTCGCGAAAGACGTGGACTTCAGCGGCGTGGTCGCCCGTTTCTGAGATGGATGCGTCATGTCTGCAGACCTGATTGCCGTCGTCTCGAACGAGTTTCTGCAGTACCAGTACGAGGTGCTTGGTATTGCGAAGTTCATGCAATCTGAGGACGTGACGGAAATCTGCGTGAACCGGCCGGGTGAGGTGTACCTCGAGGACCGATCAGGGTGGCGCCGTGAATCTGTGCCAGGGCTCACCTACGCGCGCGCCCTGCAGTTCTGCACAACGGTGGTCAATGAAAGCAAGACCGGACAGCGCGTCACCGATGTAAACCCTGTTGTTTCGCTGACCTTTCCCACCGGGCAACGGGCGCAGTTTGTGATTCCTCCCGCCGTAGAGGCAGAGCGCGTATCGATCACGATCCGCCTGCCTTCGAAGCGCACGCGGACGCTGTCTGAGTACCAGTCGGACGGCTTCTTCAATGAAATTCTCGAGCAGCGCGCGGACATCAGTGAACATGACCGAGAGCTGCTGGAACTGAGATCTTGCCGGCAGTACGCGGACTTCTTCAAGCAAGCTGTGCTCTACAAGAAGAACATCGTTGTTTCCGGCGCGACGGGCAGCGGCAAGACCACCTTCATGAAGTCTCTGGTGAACCACATACCCGCGGATGAACGCCTGGTCACGATCGAGGATGCGCGGGAGCTGTTTATCGAACAGCCGAACGCAGTGCATCTTCTGTACTCCAAGGGTGGTCAAAGCTCTGCCAACATCACAGCGAAGGTCTGCATGGAAGCCTGCCTGCGGATGAAGCCCGACAGGATCATTCTGGCGGAATTGCGCGGCGATGAATCCTTCTACTTCATTCGGAACTGCGCTTCCGGACACCCAGGTTCCATCACCAGCTGCCATTCGGGCAGCACTGAACAGACTTGGGATCAGTTGGCGCTGATGGTCAAGGCGTCGGCTGAAGGCGCTGGCCTGGAGTTCGGCGTCATCAAGCGCCTGCTGATGATGACCATCGACGTCGTGGTGCACATCAAGGCTCACGCGGGCCGGCGTTACATCACCGGCATCGACTTCAATCCCGGGCGTGCGCTGGGGGATGTGGTCGCTTAGGCCGCCGCCACGTTCGTGGAAAAAAAGAGGCACCGTTCATGCTCCCTGCTCTGGACTTTGTGGACTGTCCCAATCTCGCAGTCCCCGCTACGGTGATGCGCCACCTCGTTGAAGTCGAGTCGGGCGCCAATCCATTCGCCATTGGCGTCGTCGGCGGCCGCTTGGTGCGGCAGCCCAGAAGTTTGGCCGAGGCTAGCGCTACGGTTCGTATGCTCGAAACCGCCGGCTACAACTACTCGGTGGGCGTTGCGCAGGTGAACAAGGCCAACTTACAAAGATATGGCCTCGACACCCCCGAGAAGGCATTCGACCGGTGTGCCAACTTGACTGCAGGCGCGGCCATCCTCGCTGCTTGCCGCTCGAGTGCCGGAGGCAACTGGGGCAAAGCCTTCAGCTGCTACTACTCCGGCGACTTCGTGACAGGCTTTCGGCATGGATATGTCCAGAAGATTTACGACTCGATCAGCCGCGGATCCAGCCTGACCACGCAGGCCCCCCAAGCGTCGGTCGTGCCCCCGATCCCAGTGCAGTTGCTCAACGATCAGGGGCCGAAATCAGCTACCCCTGTACGCGTGCCTTCGGCGCCAGCAACTTCTTCGGCAGAGCCTTCCTCTGCCGAGTCGCGGATCGCCATGCGCGTGACGCCGCTGCTCTCCGCTGATGCTGCGAGACCTGTACTCAATGGGGCTGGTATCGCGGTGCCCGCAAGCGTTCGGGCGGCAGCTCCCTCTCACGCGAAAAACTTGAACGCCCCGATCCTTCCAGCGATGGAAGTGCAGGCTGGAGCAGCCATGGCTGCTCGAGACGCGGCGTCAGGTGTTCAGAGGCCGCAAGCCAGCGTGCCCTTGGCTGCCTCGACTCAGGTCTTCGTGCCGCAGGTACGCAGTCTGGGTGCCGTTTCCGCATCCCCTTTGCATGGCGGCGCGTCCGGGTCGCCGTCCACTCCCACCTCGTCCGCCCGCACGGACGACGAAGCGTTCGTTTTCTAGTTCTCGCATCACAACCATCAGGAAGGAAGTTCTCATGACTCATCTCGCTCGCTCTTCGGCACGCCAAATCGATGCAATCAACCTCGGCCAACATCTGCGCGTGCTGCGCCAGGTCGGAGTGGCTGCACTCATCGTGGCGCCCTGCTTGGCACTGGCTCAAGTCACGGGCTCCACCGATCTGGCTTCGACGACCTGTGGCTTCCTCAACAACGTCAAGTCGGTGTTGAACGCAATCTCGATTGTGGTGGTCACGATCGCCGTGATCTTCTCGGGCTATCAGATTTCGTTCGCCCACAAGCGCATCAGCGACGTGGCGCCCGTGTTCATCGGCGCCATCCTGATCGGCGCAGCCAGCCAGATTGCAAACCTTTTTCTCTCTGGAAGCGCCGGTGGCGGCTGCAACTGATGGGAACAGTCCAAGCGGGCCAGTCTTTCGCCTAGGCACAGCATGCAGAAGAACACGATGTTCCGCGGGTGCACCCGCCCGCCGATGTTCATGGGCGTGCCCTATGTTCCCTTTTTCCTGGGCGCAGGCGGCTGCATGCTGCTGGCGATGTACATCAATCTGTTCTGCCTGCTGATGATTCCTCCAGTCATCTTTGTCATGCGCATGATGGCCAAGCGTGACGAGATGATCTTTCGTCTGTACGGCCTCCGGCTGCAGTTTCTGACGCGCGTGCGCAACCGCCAGCAAAACGATGGCATGTGGGTCTTTACGCCCAACACCCATCGTGGGCAATCGAAAGACCATGTCTGATACCCAGGAAACCCAGGCCATTCCCCACGCCACAGCCGCTGCGGCCGGTGCAGCCCGACTCCCAGGCTCCGCCGCGGCGGTCAGCTCTGTTTGCTTCTGAAGAAATTTTCGGCACCAGCCATGTCCACCACGTTCAGCCCCGACACGCCTATCAGCGAGTTCGTGCCGTTGTCCACCCACGTTTCGCCGACGGTCCTCAAAACCACTGGCGGAGACTACTTCATGACATGGCGATTGGATGGTCTGCCTTTTGTCGGCCGTGAAGAATGGGACATCGAGCACAGGCACAACACCTTCAATCGCATGGTGCAAACACTGCGTGCGCCCGACTTCACCAATGTCGCGTTCTGGGTTCACGATGTTCGCCGTCGTCGCAGCGTGGATGACCACGCCCGTTTCAAGGAGGCTTTCAACCAGGAGCTGTCTCAGAGCTACTTCAAGGCCTTGTCTGCGCAGAAGCTCATGCAGAACGAGCTGTATGTGACGCTGATCTACCGGCCTGTCGTCAGCGGAAAACGCTTCGTTGAAAAGTCCGCCGACACCGTTCGGCTGGCAAACGAACAACAGCAGGCCATCGACAAGGTGCTCGAGCTGGCAAGCAACATGGAAGCGGTCCTCAAGGACTATGCCCCCGTGCGCCTGCGCATGTATGAGGCGACCAACGGTATCGTGTTCTCGGAGACCTTGGAGCTCTTCGGCTATCTGCTCAACCGCATTGATGAACCGGTTCCGGTGCTCAAGGCTCCGGTCTACCGTTATCTGCCGGTCAGCCGACAGCGCTTCTCCGCAAAGACGGGTGACTTCGTGATCAGCACCCCCGCGGGCGAGAACCACTTTGGAGCCATGCTCAACATCAAGGAGTACCCTGACGGCACGTTCCCCGGGATCCTCAATGGCTTGAAGTACCTGGATTTCGAGTACGTCATCACCCACTCATTCAGCCCGATGGGTCGGCATGATGCGCTCAAGACGCTCGAGCGCACCCGCGGCATGATGATCTCCTCGGGTGACAAAGCCGTCAGCCAGATCGTGGAGCTAGAGCAGGCCATGGACCAGTTGTCTTCAGGCAACTTTGTGCTCGGGCAGTATCACTTCAGCATCGCCGTGTATGCGCCTGACCAGGCCACGCTTTCCCAGCACATCGCGACCACACGCGCGGAGTTGTCCAACGCTGGCTTCGTTTCGGTGAAAGAAGACCTGGCCGTCAGCGCCGCCTTCTATGCGCAGTTTCCTGGGAACTGGAAGTACCGCACGCGCCTGGCCAACGTCAGCTCGCTCAATTTTCTGGGGCTCTCGCCGTTGCACAACTTTGCAATCGGGAAGCGAGAGAACAATCCCTGGGGCGATTGCGTCACCACGTTGCAGACCGTCAACGGTCAGCCCTACTTTTTCAACTTTCATGCCACCCTGCCAGGTGAGAACTCCCTGGGCGAGAAGGCCATCGCGAACACGATGGTCATCGGCAAGTCCGGCACCGGCAAGACGGCGCTCATTAACTTCCTGCTGAGCCAAGTGCAGAAGTTGGACCCGGCGCCGACGATCTTCTTCTTCGACAAGGATCGCGGCGCAGAGATCTTCGTGCGAGCCTGCGGAGGCAACTACCTCTCACTCGAGAACGGGCAGCCCACCGGCTTCAATCCTTTCCACTGTGGGTTCACAGAAGCCAACGTCCACTTCCTTGCTGGCCTCATCAAAGTTTTGGCGGGCAAGGCTGCGTACACATCTCGCGAGGAAGAGGAGATCTACCGTGCTGTCGAAGCCATCCTCGACACGCCCATGAATCTGCGCACGATGACCAACTTTCAGAAGAGCCTGCCGAACATGGGCGACGATGGGCTCTTTGTGCGCATGCGCAAGTGGACCGCGGGAAACTCGCTCGGCTGGGTTTTCGACAACGCGCGCGACACCATCGACCTGCACAAAGCCAACATCATCGGATTTGACTACACCGACATCATCGATAACCCTGAAGTTCGAGTCCCGGTCATTAACTATCTGCTTCATCGACTTGAAGCATTGATCGACGGGCGCCGTCTCATCTACGTCATGGACGAGTTCTGGAAGATCCTCGACGGCGGCGGGGCTCTCAAGGAATTCGCGAAGAACAAGCAAAAGACCATTCGCAAGCAGAACGGCATGGGCATCTTCGCCACCCAGAGTCCGGAAGATGCCCTGAGCAGCGACATCTCTGCAGCCCTCATTGAGCAGACTGCCACGATGATCCTGCTGCCCAATCCCAACGCCAGCCGCGAGGATTACATCGATGGCCTGAAGCTTACCGAATCCGAGTACCAGGTTGTCGTCAGCCTCGACGAACGGTCGCGGCGCTTTCTGGTCAAGCAGGGCCACATGTCGTCGGTGTGCCAACTTGACCTGCGCGGAATGGATGACGCGCTTGCGGTGATCTCAGCCTCGACCGACAACATCGAGATTCTGCACGCGGTCTTGGAGCGCAATGCTCGGGCTCAAGGTGTTGCGCCCGAGGACCTGCGGCCCGAGCAATGGCTGCAGGACTTCTACGACAACCGGAAGGGCAGCGGCAAGCTTGAGCCACGAGGCCAGGATTCTCGGCGCACCGAGCGTCCGCGGCTCATTGCTTAGAAGACCCTGCCCCAATCGACTTCCACTCATCCGCTCAACCATCTCTCAAAAATCAAGGAGGTTCACCATGGGACTGCACACCCGCACCATTGCCCTTTCAATTGCGCTGGGGACCGCCGGTCTCTGTGCACCGGCGCACGCTCAGGCCCCCGACCCATGCGCTCTTTACCTTTGCATGGCCAGCGTCTCTGGGCAAGGCAGTCCGTCCGCCAGCTGCACGTCGGCGATCCAGTTCTGGCATACGCCTTCACCGGCCGGCCTTGCGGTGTGGACCTACTACCCCGTCGTCAAGTTCTGGGAAGACATCTCCTACCAGGTGCGCCAGCAGTACATGAACAACTGCCAGGGCTCCACCAATACCCCAGGCAACCAAGCCATCTCAAACGCCATCATGAGCCAATGGGGCCGCGTCCCGTAAGCGCAGCCAGCGCCCGCAACGGCCACGGCTCATAGCTTGGTCGATGCAATGCGCGAAGCAATAAACCTCCGGACTCCACCATGAATCGCCGACCCAATCCTCTTCGCCACCGCCTCGCGAATGCCCTGCCAAAGAAGACATTGCTGGGTGCTGGACGCCTGCTTCGCATGACCCTGGTGGGCATCGCTTCCCTGGGTTTCATCGGTATCACGCACGCTCAACAAGGCGTTCAGGTCTACGACACGGAAGCCCGAAGTACGCTCAAGGAGATCAACAAGAACATCGGCGACGGCGACTTGAACAAGACGGCCTCCAGCATTGACAAGACGGCCTCTAGTATTGACAAGACCGCCTCGAACATCCTCAAAGAGATACAGACGAAGGTTTCCAAGCTGGCCTTCACCGCGACCTTGACGCCCAATAACCAGCTTCAGAAGGTCACAAGCACCGCCATGGTCGTACAGAAGGCCTGCCCCGGCCAGGGCAGCATCGCCAGTCAGCAGCTGACCAGCCTGACCACGCTCAGTTCAGGCGATCCCACCACCGTCAAACAGAGGATTTGCCAAGAGCTGATCCAGCTTCGTGTGCAGGCTCTCAACGACAGTGTCGAGATGGTCAATCGCTTCCAGAAGTACAGCGAACAACTCACGGAGATCGACAGCAAACGCGAATCCATCAGCAATCAGGGCGACCTTTGGGCAAATACGAACGAATCTTTGCGGACCCTCAACAAACTTCAGGCAGAGATGGGCTTCTGGCGCACACGCCTGGGCATGTACGAGGCTGCGATCAAGTTTCATGAAACCCAGCAGAACGCGCTGACGCAAGCCAGCGTCAAGGGCAATCAGACTGCCCAGCTGATCCAGACCGGTGCCCTTGCAGCGGCGCTGGCAATTCGCTGACGCGTACGGCTGCCCTTCTGCACATCAAGCAGTCGGACACAACCCATGGGCACGATGAAGCTGCAGGAACCGCTTGAGCTATCCGCCGCCGTGCGACGCCTGGTGAGAGCTGTTGGGCAGGCAGTGGCCTGCACAGGGGCGCCCCGCCACGATCTGGTCTGTCGCAGCGCATTCAGGATCGCCCTGAAGCCAATGCTGATCTGCGTCGCTGCCTTCCACAGCCATAAACGAGCGAATCGCCCACCCCTCCCCCTTCTCCTTGCGGGCATTCAGGCAGGGACAGCATCATGAACGCCGCCTACTTCGCCCTGATCAAGCAATACCTCACCCGGCAGATCAACGACTTCGGGGACAACTTGCTGGGCAGCACGATGACTTTCGCGACCAGCATCGCGCTGGTCGTGCTCACCATCATCATCCTCACCAAAGGGTTCCGCATTTTTACCGGACGCAGCCACGAATCTGCGATGGGCATGGTGCTGGACATGAGCCGAATTGCCGTCATCGTGGCAGGGGCCACGACCATGGCGGTGGGCAACATTCCGCTCAAGCAGATGCTGCTGACGGATCTGCCCAGAGGGGTGCACCATTTGGTGACGGGCAACAACGACTCGCCCGATGAGGCCATCGACAAGGTGCTGGCTTACACCGCGGTGGTGATGAGCGCGATGGACAACGTGCAAGGCCTGAACAATGGCGTCAGCGGCGAGAACGTGGCCAGCGTGGGCCGCGCCTGGGTGATCGGCGCGCTGGGCGTGGCCGGCCCGCCCATCACGGCCGGGGCCATGCTGCTGATGTACACCTTTGCCATCAACTTGTTCGTGGGGCTGGGGCCGATCTTCATCCTGTGCCTGGTGCACGAGTCCACCAAGCAGCTGTTCCATGGATGGCTGAAGTACGGAATCGCGACCATGTTCAGCTTGGCGATTCTGAGCTTCATGTGCTCGGTGATCATGGAGATGATGCTGCGCGTGGCGGCGGCGCTGTGGGCAGCGGGTGCCATCAACACGCTGTTGAGCCTGGGCGATGGGGGAGCGGGCCTGACAAGCCAGGCGATGCAGCAAGGCGGCATCGGGTTGTTGATGACGGTGCTGCTGGTGACCGCGCCGCCCATGGCCGCTCAGTTCTTTGGGGCGACGGTGGGCCAGTTCTCCAGCGTGTCGCAGGTCATGGGCGGAGGCGGGGCGCAGGCCAATGCATCGGGGCTGCCGGGGCAGGTGGGGTACCAGCCGTCGCTTGGTAAAGAGGGACGGGCAGCCGATAGAAGCACTCCCCCGCTCGCTGACAGTACGACCGGAAGCCGCCGAGGGCTTGTTCCGAGCGCAGCAGACGAAGTGAGGCAGGCCCCGGCGCCGTCATTGCCACCGCCAAGGGCACTTAAGGTTGATGGAGGTGCATGATGACCAGACAACTGATACGGGGCGTGCTGGGGCTGCTGCTTGTGGTTTTCGCGAGCTTTGCCGCTCACGCGCAGTGCTCGCCTGGCACCATTCTTTACCACACCCCTACAAACTCTTACTGTGGCCCCGACCCCAACTACACGGGGCAACAGCAACCCCAACAGCGCCCCGAAATCTGGCACGACCGCTATGGCGCTCTAGCTGTGGACACCAACGGCGGCACGTTAGGCGCTGCGATCAACATGCGTAGCCGCAGCGAGGCCGAGAAGACAGCCATGGACGACTGCAGGGCCCAGGGCAACACGAGCTGTGTTCTCGAGAACTCTTATAGGAATGGCTGTACTGCATTAGTAGCGCATGATGCGGGGTACAGCTTCACCACCGAAGACACGCTTCAAGGAGCAATCGATTCGGCATTTGAACGATGTACCAAGCGTAGTGGCAAGAACTGCCGTCTCTACTACCAAGGCTGCAGCTTGCCTGTACGGGTCCGGTAGATCATGAAATCACTATTGCCAGTGTTAGCGCTAGGCCTTGCCATTGCCACCGCTGCCTGCGGCCAGTCCATGAAAAAGCCCGATATCAAACTCAACCCAAATCCCAAGCTTCGCTACGAAGTCACCCTGACCATTGACGAGGACGTCCCCGGGCCGTTCGAGTCGGTGATCGCATTCTCTTACTACCAAACCGACGAGAACTGCGTGCCCATGCAGCTGATAAGTGGAGCCGTTCTTAGCGTGGACCATCGTGTGCCTGTCACGCTGCACCAGACAGCGCCTAAGACCTATCGGGGCACGGTGTATCTGGATCTGCTCCAGGATGAGGACTATTACGGCTTGGGGGTTTGCCGATGGAGTCTGATGTCCTTCAACGCGCAGATGAAGGCCGGAGAGGTAACTTTTGGTGCAAGTCTTGATGGGAAAGAAGTCGCTACTGGCTCCCCCAGGGTTCAGTACTTTCCCAAGTCCTACTTCAACGATCCCTTCGTCATAAAAAACACAAAAACAGGGGGAATGCCATTGACCGAGGCCGTTCGACGTGACCCTGGAAAATTCTTCTCGACGATTCTGGAGCCCAAGGGGGATCTGTGATGAAGAACGACCCGAACGAGAATGCGCGGCTGGCCAGCGATTCATACAGGGACCGATCAAAGGAGCTTCTGAGTGGTGAAGACGTCGCGATCAGCGGCGTCAAATACACCATCCTTGCTGTCGCGGACGATCCCAAGACGGGTTTTCAGGGCACAGCGTATCGGCGCACCGACGGAACAGGCCAAGTCATCATCGCCCACCGCGGCACCGAGCCCAGCATGAAGGACGCTGCCACCGACCTGGGCATGGTTTTTCACGGTCGAAACAACCAACTCGACGAGGCCATGAAGTTCACAGAGCTGGCCATGGCGCTGGCTCGGCAGGAGGCGCAGAAGAAGGGCGAACCTCTGAGCCTGTCCATCACCGGCCACTCCCTGGGCGGCACGCTGGCCCAGATCACCGCCGCCAAGTATGGCGTCCCCGCGCAGACCTTCAACGCCTACGGCCCCGGGGGCCTGACCAACCTCGGGCGCTACGGGGTTGATGTGCACGCCAGCTTTCCCAACATCGTCAACCACGTGCGCGCCACCGACGTGGTGGGCGCGGGGGGCCATCACCTGGGCCAGGTCAAGACCTACGCCGCTGCCCAGGACATCGAGGGCCTTCAGCGCGGGCGCTACATCGGTAGCTCACTGCTGCCGGCCAACCCCTTGCTGGCCGCCGAGCTCTCGGCCCATTCCATTGCCAACTTCCTGCCAGCCAACAAGATCCTTGGCGAATCGGTCATGAGCGAGGCCAACGAGGCGCGTGCGCGGGCGTATGCCGGGCCCATCGCGCAATACCGAAGCGATGTGATTCAGGGGCGCATCGACCTGGACAAGATCGCTGAGGTCCCTGCCATCCTTCCGCTGCCCATCGCCACCGTGGCCCGTGCGCGGCTGGCCATGCAAGCCAGCGATGCGATCTCGAGCAGCGCACTCGAAAAGGTGCAGCAGACCATGGTGGGTGCCGCCCAGTTCACGGCCACGCAGGTGCAGACGGCTGCAGGCGCAGTCGGGGGCGCTGCCAACGACGGGCTCTCGTGGATACAAGGCGTCGTGCAGCCGCCTGCACCCCCTGGTCGGGGGGCTTTGGTGGACCAGCCTCTGTACCAAGACGCCCTGGGCCAACTGAAGGCTTACAACACAGCCCACGACATCCCCAGCGACCGGCGCATCGAGCAGGCTGCGGGCGCCATCGCTGCCGCGGCCGCCGCCAAGGGCTTGAGCCGCATTGACCATCTGGAGCCCAGCGAAGACGGCAGCAAGCTCATTGCCGTGCAGGGCGCGCCCGGCCACGTGCATTCAAAGCTGGTGGATGTGTCCACACAGCAGGCTTTGAACACTTCGCTGGCCGACAGCTCCAGAGCGTTTGAGCAGACGCAGCGCGAGAGCTTGGCGCCGGCTCAAGGCCACAGTCAAGGGCGCGGCCAAGTCCAGCCCCCAGCGATGGCGCATTGAATGCCTCATGGGGATGTCGGCGCCGTAGCCTAGCGGCAATGGCCCGGAGTGGCCCAAACAAGAAGTTAATCGATCAGGGAAGCAATATGAACATAGCCGCAACTCATCCCATGCTTTTTGCGTCCTCCGAGACACAGGAAGGTCAAAAGCTATTGCTTCGCTTTGTTGCGCGCCTTTCACCGCGGCCAGTCTCACGGCGAGCGCATCGGTACCTGGTTGTTGCGCTACTGGTGTTCCCCTTGATGGCGGCAGCGCAGGCGCCTGCCTCACAAGCGCAGCAGAAAAAGAGTGCGGCCGCGGCTGCCGCGATGGAATCGGCCTATGACCGACTCCACACTCGGATCGCCACAGGCCAGGAGAAGGCCGCTTTAGAGGCTTCGCAGCGCGCTTGGCTCAAGGATCGAGATCGAGCTTGTGCGGGCCAGGAAAGTACTTGCCTGGCTGGACTCAACATCCAAAGGCGCAATTTTCTGGAGGGGCGCTCGGAGGATGGGCGAAGCGCGCCTTCACCGATCAGGCCCTATTTCCATCATCAGCCGGCCATCAAGGGAAGGGCAGAAATTACGGCAACGCTTTTGAAGTTTGAGGAACCGGCAACCCAGGCACAACTGGCTTTAAATGCCTTTATGGAGGAAAAATTCCAGGAGGCCGTTCGGCATGCAGGCAGCACAAGTGCGCCCGCAAAGGACGAGCAATATTATTCGACACTTGAGCCGAGTTTGAATTTTGTTTCGAGCAAAATAATTTCTGCCACCGTCAAGGGAAACTACTACACCGGACAAGCTCATCCCCAGTCATGGAGGCAGTCGACTCACATTGAAATGCAGTCAGGGAAAATTCTTCAATTCGGTGATCTACTCGGCACCGACAACGCCAACACAATTTTCTCTTACTGTCGCGACCGAGCCAATAGTCAGAAAATCAAGAACTGGGACGGCGACGCCAATCGCGGAGATGTCGCGCTGAGTGAAACCGCGGATCTGACAGGTGACCTACGGAACTGGACCTTCACTGCGAAAAAAGCAATTGTCACTTACGGCGTCAATGCGTTTGGCGGATACGGCGCGTGCAATTGCATTTGTGAAATTCCATATTCAATTCTCAGGCCTCTTGCCAAAAAGAGCTTTCCTTTGCCAAAGTAAATTCCTTAAACACTGTCACGTTGAGTCAAGGAGTACGGAATGTCTTCCATCACAAGCAAAGAAGCGCTCGCCGTTCTAAAGGGATCTGAAGGCGCCGCCGACAACAAGATTGCGCCGCTCGCGGTGCCGAATTCGGTCTTAGGAAAGCCTGGCCATGGCTATGCATCTGGCTTTGCCTTCGGGCAGGTCCAACTCGACATTGGCAACAATTCAGAAGCCAAAGCAGCGTACAGAGAAATTCTAGCGCTGGGCGTCACTGACAAGGTCATCACCCAAGCGCAGGCGGACGATCTTGCGAAGTATGCGGTGAAGCGACCCGACGTCGCGTTCCCGGATTCATATAGGGAAGCGCGCAAGACGCTGAACGAGACGGTTTTCAACCCGCAAGGCCCCATTGCCGCAAAGGTGGACGCGATCATCGAAAAGCACCAGCAGAATCATCTGGCCATCGGCGTGGTACCGCAGGTAAATGAATTTCTGAAGAAGCACCACAGCGGGGTCTTTGACCCGAAGTCCCCCGACTACGCGACGGCTGTGGCGTCCGTTGTCTCGGCAGCCAATCGAAGCGGCAATCTCGTCGCCTATTCCAATGCCCTGCAAACCCATGCTGCGCCGACGCTCGCACACGCCAAAAGTGCTTGGTCGCTACAGATTGGTGACGGCATTCAGCCTGGGGATTGGAGCCTGGTGGAAAGAGGGGCCCAGAGCCTTAGGGCGCAAGGCGCATCGTTGTCGGCCGAGCGCTTGCAAGCAAGTCCCCTGTTCAAAGACGCCTTGGTGCACCTCCAGACGTTCAATAACGCACACGGCATCGCCACAGACCACCGCACCACGCAGGCCGCGGGTGCGATTGCCGCGGCAGCTGCAATCAAGGGGCTCAGCCGCATCGACCAACTGGAGCCCAGCGAGGATGGCAGCAAGCTCGTCGCCTTGCAAGGCAAACCTGGCTCAGTGCACTCGAAGGTGGCGTATACGTCCACCTTGCAAGCATTGGACACTTCGCTTGCCTCAAGTGCCAAGGCCTTTGAGCAGGCTCAGGAACCGTTGCAAAAGCATGACGGGCCCACCTTGGCTCATGCAATCACGCCTCAGTTAGCGCCGACGCACTGAGGCCTTCTCGTGACGGGCGCGCCAGTTTCAAAGGCGTTTGGTCAGCGTGCGATTGGTGCCGGCCACGCGATGTTGCGAACGTTGCAGATGCGCGGATTGCGCGGGCTGTTGCCCGCGACGTCGCCGCGTAAACCTTGGCTGGCGATGCGCAACAGCGGGCCACTCGCGCCAGTCATAGCCAGACTGAAGTCATCTGAATCCTGGCTCGACGCGACGACCGTCGCCGCTGCTGAAGCGGCTGTCTGTTGTTCAGAGCCGAAGGTCTCGGCCTTCCCACGCATGTTCCGCTTCACTCAGAAGCGACGGGATCACCTATGAGCACAAAAAGCCGATGGATTGTGGGTGCAGCTGCGCTCGCGCTTTTGTCGGGATTGGGGCTCTTTATGGCGGGATGGCTCACCTTGCTGTTCCTCAAGGTGGACACAGACGCGCTGACATGGAGAACATACATCGACTATCTGCGCGTGTTGGACCAGCCCGCTTATCGCCCCTACCAGCACCGCATCCAATGGGGCGGGTACCTGGGAGGTGGGGCTGCCTTGCTACTGTGGTTAGGGGTGCTCGGGTTGCTTCTCAGACGTCGAAGTCCTTCCTTGCATGGCGACGCGCGCTTTGCAACCCAAGCTGATATTGCCAGACTTGGCCTGTTCAAGGCCTCGGACTCGGGAGTCCTGGTGGGAAAATTCAAGGATCGATTCCTCCGGTTGTCGGGGCAGCAGTTTGTCATCCTTGCGGCGCCCACTCGGTCCGGCAAGGGCGTCGGTGTGGTTATTCCCAACCTGCTGGACTACCGCGAGTCGATCGTGGTGCTCGACATCAAGCAAGAGAACTTCGACCTTACGAGCGGATGGCGTGCCAGTCAGGGGCAGGAGATTTTTCTTTTCAACCCCTTTGCCGAAGACCGCCGCACGCACCGCTGGAACCCATTGACCTACGTCTCCAGCGATGAAGCGTTCCGCGTGTCGGATCTCATGAGCATCGCAACCATGCTCTACCCGGATGGCTCTGACGATCAGAAGTTCTGGGTCAGCCAGGCACGCAACGCGTTCATGGCGTTCTCGCTGTACCTTTTCGAGAGGCGAGACGAAGACGCCCGCAACGGCGTACCAGAGAAGTTCCGCGTGGTCCCAACCCTCGGCCACATCTATCAACTGTCTTCAGGAAATGGAACCGATCTGCGACAGTTCTATGAGGGTCTGGCCCAGTCTCCGTTCCTTGGTGGAGCTGCACGGTCCGCCTTTGCGAACCTGCTTTCGCAGGCGGCCGAGACCTTCGCTTCGATACTTGGCTCCTTTAAAGAGCCGTTGAACGCGTGGATCAATCCGGTGCTCGATGCAGCGACGAGCGGCGACGACTTCCTGTTGACGGACGTTCGCCGCAAGAAGATGACGGTCTACATCGGCATACAGCCCAATAAGTTGGCCGAAAGCCGATTGATCATCAATCTGTTCTTCAGCCAGCTCATCAACGTCAACACCAAGGAGCTGCCTCAGAACAATCCTGCGCTAAAGCATCAATGCCTGCTATTGATGGACGAGTTCACCAGCATCGGGAAGGTGAACATCATTGCTCAGGCGGTGAGCTACATGGCCGGCTACAACGTCCGCCTGTTGCCGATCATCCAGAGCATGGCCCAACTGGATGCGACCTACGGCAAGGAGGTTGCGCGTACGCTGATCACCAATCATGCTCTGCAGATCGTCTATGCGCCGCGCGAACAGCAAGATGCCAGCGACTATTCGGAGATGATGGGATACGTCACGATCCGAAAGAAGAACATCACCCGCGGCCGCGAGGTGAGCCGAAGCGAGTCCGAAGAGCGTCGGGCCCTGATGCTGCCCCAGGAGCTCAAGGCGCTTGGCACTGACAAGGAGGTGATCCTGTTCGAAGGGGTTCCTCATCCGATCAGATGCGACAAGATTCGCTACTATCAGGACAAGCACTTCACACAGCGACTCTTGCCTAAGGTGGGCGTGCCGCAACTGACGATCTGAGCGCCGAGCCGCGGGCGCTGCCTTCCAGCATTGTGCGATGCTGCGGAGTAAGCCTGCATCCGCTGCCGGTCTGAGTGGGCTGCTGCCGGTTTCAAAGACACCTGCCGAATTCGCGCGCCGTTGCGGCCTGCAGACCGCAACGGCGATGTCAGAGGAGCCGGAAGTTTTTACTTCAATGCGGTACTGATTCGGGTACGGGTCACCCCAAAGGCTCGGGTCACGCGTAGTTCGGCCATGAACAACCTATTAACGCATCACAGCTAGCGCCAGCGCAGCGGCTCAATGTCCACCGTGGTGCTGGCGTCACCCAGCGTGAGCACGCCCTCCTGCACCGTGGCCTGCAGTTGCATGCTGCGCTGGGCCAATGCCGTCAACTGCTGCGAAGCCGCCGTGGGAATGCGCCAAACCTGCAGGTTCTGTGGTCGCGTGAGTTTGGTTTCGATGCCGCGCCACCAAATGTCGGCCGAGTGGCTGAAGGCATAGACCCGCACCTCGTCGGCCTTGCCGCAGGCCTTGATGACGGGCTTTTCCTCGGGCTGGCCCACTTCCACCCACAGGCGCGGACGGCTCGTGAAGTCGCGCAGCCATACATCGGGCTCGTCCGGGTCCGACAGGCCGGCGCCGAAGGCCAGCGTGCCGTCGCCGCCGCAGGTGTCCTGCAACTGGTGCGCGTTGAGCGCCAGCGCGACCAGGCGGACCATCATCCGCTCGTCGGTCTCGCTGGGGTGGCGCGCCAGGGTCAGCGCGTGGTCGGCGTAGTAGCCATGGTCGATGTCGGCCACGGCCACGTTGGCCTTGAAGATGGTGGATTTGAGGGCCATGGGGAGGTCGTGCGTTGGGCGTTGCGCGTTTTGCGTGGCGCCCGCTTGACGCCGAACGCTGAACGCAAACCTCGCGTCGTCGTCAGATGCGTCGGGCCAGATCGGCGGCCTTGCCGATGTAGCTGCCCGGCGTCATGGCGAGCAGGCGCTCCTTCTCGGCCTCGGGGATTTCCAGCGAGCGGATCAGCGCATGCAGCGCCTGCGCCGTCACCGTCTGGCCGCGCGTGACTTCCTTGAGCTTCTCGTAGGCGCCCTGCACGCCAAAACGGCGCATCACGGTCTGGATCGGCTCGGCCAGCACTTCCCAGCTCGCGTCCAGGTCCTCGGCCAGCGCCTTTTCATTGAGTTCGAGCTTGCCCAGGCCGGTGGCCAGGCTGGCATAGGCCAGCACCGCATAGCCAAAGGCCACGCCGATGTTGCGCAGCACGGTGGAATCGGTCAGGTCGCGCTGCCAGCGGCTGATGGGCAGCTTCTCGGACAGATGGCGCAGCAGCGCATTGGCCAGGCCCAGGTTCCCTTCGGCATTCTCGAAGTCGATGGGGTTGACCTTGTGCGGCATGGTGCTGGAGCCGATCTCGCCGGCCTTCAGGCGCTGCTTGAAATAGCCCAGGCTGATGTAGCCCCAGACGTCGCGCGAGAAGTCGATGAGGATGGTGTCGGCCCGCGCCACGGCATCGAAGAGCTCGGCCATGTAGTCATGCGGCTCGATCTGGATGCTGTAGGGCTGGAAGACGAGGCCCAGGCCCTGGGGCGCGGGCGTCTCGATGACCTTGCGGCTGAAGGCTTCCCAGTCGAAGTCGGGCCAGGCGGCAAGGTGGGCGTTGTAGTTGCCCACGGCGCCGTTCATCTTGCCCAGCAGCTTCACGCCGGCGATCTGCTCGCGCGCCTTGGCCAGGCGCACCGCGACGTTGGCGATTTCCTTGCCCACGGTGGTGGGGCTGGCCGTCTGGCCGTGGGTGCGGCTGAGCATGGGCACCGCCGCGAAGTCCTTGGCCATCTTCGTCAACGTGGCCAGGATGCCGTCCAGCGCCGGCAGCAGCACCTGGTCGCGCGCGCCCTGGATCTGCAGCGCGTGGCTGGTGTTGTTGATGTCCTCGCTGGTGCAGGCAAAGTGCACGAACTCGGCCGCTGCGAGCAGCTCGGGCCGGGCCTCGAACTTGGATTTGATCCAATACTCGACGGCCTTCACGTCGTGATTGGTGGTCTTCTCGATCTCCTTGATGGCCAACGCGTCGGCTTCGCCGAAGTTGGACACCAGGCCCATCAGGTACTTGCGCGCGCCAGGCGTCAGGGGCTTGAACTCGTCGAAACCGCAGTCCGACAGCGCGATGAACCACGCCACCTCGACCTGCACGCGGCGATGCATGTAGCCCTGCTCACTCATCAGCGGGCGCAGCGCGGCCAGCTTGCCGGCATAGCGGCCATCAAGGGGGGAGAGGGCGGAAACGGGGGAGAAACTCATCCCGGAATTGTAGGTGCCGGGCCGGCGGGCAGCGCCGGTTCGCATCGGCGACAGCCGTCGCCCACTGGGTTTGCGCTGCCTGTTACTTTCGGCTGCGCGCCCTAGAATCATTTGTTAAAAGTACGACTCTCGAGAGGGACACGCCGCCATGAAATTAATAGGTTCGACCAGCAGCCCCTACGTGCGCAAGGTGCGCGTGGTCATGGCCGAAAAGCGGCTCGACTACCAGTTCGTCCAGGAAGACGTGTGGGCCGACGGCACCACGATCGCCACCTCCAACCCGCTGGGCAAGGTGCCCTGCCTGGTCATGGACGGCGGCGAAGCCATGTTCGATTCGCGCGTGATCGTCGAATACCTGGACACCCTGTCCCCCGTGGGCAAGCTGATCCCCAGCGGCGGCCGCGAGCGCGCCGAGGTCAAGACCTGGGAAGCGCTGGCCGACGGCGTGATGGACGCCGGCGTGCTGTGGCGCCTGGAAGCCACCTGGCCCGGCCGCAGCGACGCGCAGCGCAGCGAGACCTGGATCGCGCGCCAGCGCGCCAAGGTGGAGCAGGGCCTGGCCGCCATGGCCAAGGGGCTGGGCGACAAGCCCTACTGCAGCGGCATCCACCTGAGCCTGTCCGACATCGCAGTGGGCTGTGCGCTGGGCTGGATTTCCTTCCGCTTCCCCGAGGTGGACTGGCGCGGCACGCATGCCAACCTGGAGCGCCTGTACGACAAGCTGCTGCAGCGCCCCAGCTTCGCCGACACGCGGCCCAGCTGAAGCGCGCCACGCCAAAACGACAAAGGGCTTCCAACTGGAAGCCCTTTTGTCTTGCCCCGGCGGGTCGCGCATCGGCGCCGGCCTGAAGATAAAAATGCTGCGAAGCGCCCCGAAACGAAGGAGGGAGGGAGGGAGGAGGAGAAGAGTCGCCCCGGGATTTCAGTCCGGCCAGGCCGGAAGGCTTCGCAACATGAAAACCGTGAAGTCGAATCATCGACGTTCATGGGCAGTCAGAGCGTAGGTGGCTGCCGACGGTTCCCTTCGTCCTTGTTAAATTTTGTGAATGAACGTGGCCTGCGGCGCGGGGTTCAGCGCGCCGGCACGGCCAGCTGCGCTTCCAGTGCCTTGACCAGCGCCGCGTCGTCGGGCGCCGTCATGCTCGAGAAGGCCTGCACCACGCGCCCGTCGCGGCCCACCAGGTACTTGTAGAAGTTCCATTTGGGCGTGGTGCCGGTCTGCGCCGCCAGTTCGCGAAACAGCGGGTTGGCGTCGCTGCCGCGCACGGCGCTCTTGACGAACATGGGGAACTTGACGCCGAAGGTGCTTTCGCAGAACTCGGCGATCTCGGCGTTGCTGCCCTTTTCCTGCGCGAAGTCGTTCGACGGGAAGCCCAGCACCGTGAAGCCGCGGGCGCGGTAGCGTTGCTCCAGCGCCTCCAGGCCCGCGTACTGTTTGGTGAAACCGCAGAAGCTCGCGGTGTTGACCACCAGCAGCACGCGGCCTGCGTACTGGCACAGGTCCTGCGGCTTTTCGTCCTGCAGGCGGTCGAAGCGCTTGTCCAGCAGGGGCGGGCAGCCGGCCGGCGCCGGCGCGGCCTTGGTGCCCGCAGCGGGCAAGTCGGCGGCCGACGCACCCAGGCTGGCGGCGGCAAGAAGAAAGAGAACGAGAACGGCAGGAAGGCGCATAGAGGCGGCTGCGGCACGGATGCGCCGGTGCGGCGCGGGCGCCCATCATCGCGCGCCGGCGCCGCCCCTGTCACGCACCCGGCCATCGGCACGGGAGGCTGCCCTGGAGGAAGAGCGCCGCGCAAGCCCCCGGGCTGTGTCACGATGCCGCCTTCGCGCAGCGCGGCCTGCCTGTCACAGGCCGCCGCCGCCAGACGTCTTGCTCTCATGGACGAAGCCACCCGCCTCTTTGAACGCCTGCGCCCCCGGCTGCAGGGCATCGCCTACCGCATGCTGGGCTCGGTCGCCGAGGCCGAGGACGTGGTGCAGGACGTCTGGCTGCGCTGGCACGAGGCCGCGCGCGACGTGATCGCCAACGCCGAGGCCTGGCTGGTCACCGTGACCACGCGCCTAGCGATCGACCGCCTGCGCACCGCGCGCACGCAGCGCGAGCACTACGTGGGCACCTGGCTGCCCGAGCCACTGGTGGAACACAGCCCACCCACGCCCGAGGAACTGGTGGGGCGGGCGGGCGCGCTGTCGGTGGCGCTGCTCACGGTGCTGGAGCGGCTGGCGCCCGAAGCGCGCGCGGCCTTCCTGCTGCGCGAGGTCTTCGACGCCGACTATGCCGAGATCGCCGCCACGCTGGGCAAGACCGAAGCCGCATGCCGCCAGCTGGTGCACCGCGCCAAGGCCCAGGTGGTGCAGGCCGAGCGCCCGCGCCAGAGCGTGCCGCAGGACCAGCGCCTGCGCCTGCTGCGCGCCTTTGCCGAAGCGGCCCAGCATGGCGATCTGCAGGGGCTCAAGGCTGCCCTGGCCGACGACGTGGTGCTGATCAGCGACGGCGGCGGCAAGGTGCCTTCCTTCGGCCGGCCGCTGCTGGGCGGCCAGCGCGTGGCCATGCTCTATTACGCCGTCTGCCGTCGCTTCCTGGGCGAGGTGCGCACGCAGGTGGCGATGGTCAATGGCGAGCCCGGGCTGCTGCGCTTCGTGCAGGGCCAGCTCGAGTCGGTGCAGGCCTTCGAATGGTCCGACGAGCGCATCGTCAGCATCCACACCCAGCGCAACCCCGACAAGCTGGCGCGCATCGTGGCTCGGCTGGCGCAGGCCTGAAGCGCGGGAGCGGCCAGGCCTTGGGCGGCTGCTACCAGCGCACCTGGCCGCGCCCGGTGTCCATGACCATGCGCGTGGCCAGGTACAGGCGCGGCGCGATGTTGGACACGAGCACGTACTCGTCGTCATTGGAGTGCGCGCCGAAGCCGCGCAGGCCGAAGCTCTCCAGCACGCCGCCCTTGGGGCGCAGGCCGGCGAAAGCGGCGTCGGTGCCGCCGCCGGTCGCGCGCTCGCGCACGTCCATGGGCAGATTGAGCCCGGCATACGTGCTGCGCGCATGCTCGGCCAGCGCGCGCGAAGCCGCGTTGGAGACGAAGGCCGGGCGGCTGCGATAGGAGCTCAGGTCGATGCGGGTGTCGGGGATCAGCTTCTCCTCGATGGACTTCTTGAGCGCGGCCTCCATCAGGTCCAGATCGGCGTTGGTGAGGGAGCGCACGTCGGCGATGGCCGTGGCCTCGGCCGGGATCACGTTGCGCGAGCCGCCCGCATTGGCCACGGTCCAGTTGATCTGCAGGCCCTTGGCCGGGTCGCCGAACTGCCGGCTCTTGAGCATCTGGTGCGACAGCTCGTACAGCGCGTTGCGCCCCAGGTGCGGGGCCGAGCCGGCATGGCTGGCCTTGCCCGTGACCTTCATCTCGACGATGGCGATGCTGCTGGTGGCCAGGCGCACCATGTCGCGCCCGTCGGCGGTGGCGCTGCCGCCGCCTTCAAAGGAGAAGACCGCGTCGTACTCGCTGCCCAGCTGGGTCAGGA
This sequence comes from Xenophilus arseniciresistens, assembly GCF_028023875.1. GTDB lineage: Bacteria > Pseudomonadota > Gammaproteobacteria > Burkholderiales > Burkholderiaceae_C > Xenophilus > Xenophilus arseniciresistens. The sequence goes on along the minus strand of NZ_JAQIPB010000009.1, from coordinate 218,988 downwards.
AGGCGCCCGAGCCCGGCGAGCCCACTTCCTCGTCGCCGTTGATCAGCACGCCCAGCTGCGCATAGTCGGAAAAGCCGTTGCGCGCCAGCAGGTCCACCAGATGCAGGATCAGCGCCACGCCCTGCTTGTCGTCGGCGATGCCCAGTCCGTAGGCGCGGTCGCCGTCGATGCGAAAGGGCTGCTTGGCCGCCATGCCGCGCGCATAGACGGTGTCCATGTGCGCGATCAGCAGCACCTTCTTGGCGCCCTTGCCGGCCTTGGTGGCATACACCATCTGGCCCAGCTCGGCGCCCTTGAGCTGCGGGTGGAAGTCCGGCGCGCGCGTGGGCTTGAGCTCCACCTGCATGCCGGCCTGGCGCAGTCGTCCGGCGATGACGCCGCTGAGTTTGGACAGGCCTTCGAGGTCGCGGCTGCCGGACTCGATGGCCACCAGCGACTCCAGCGTCTTCAGATAGGGCGCGACCTCGGCCTGCGCCTGCGCGCGCAGCGCGGCGTCGACGGGCAGCGGCGTGACGGCCGCAGCGGGCGGGGCCGCAGCGGCGGCGGGGTTCTGCGGCGTCTGCGGCGTTTGCGAGGCGCAGGCGCCCAGCAACAGGGCCAGGCCCAGCGTGCTGCACAGCACGGGCCAGCGGGAACGATCGAAGGGGGAGGTCGGCATGTCTGCTCCGAAGCACTGGAAGGCCCGCTGCGGACCTTCCGCACGGGCACCCGGACGGCGCATGGCACAAGCCGCGTCGCCGTCCTGGGCCGGGCCAGTTTGCGGCAAGTTCAGAGGCGGCGCAACGCGCCGCATGCTTCATTCCGTTCGGCGCTCAAGCGCAGCGCGAGGCGGGGTGCCCCAACGCAGCCATGCGCTGGCGGCGAAACCTTGTCAGCGGCGCTCGACGACGATGGGCACCAGGCCCAGGCCGTTGCGCAATTGCAGGCCCAGGTCCTGCGCCACCTCGCGCGAGGGGTAGGGCCCGGCCTGCAGGCGGTGCGTGCCGCCTTCGCTGAACACGCGCATCTGCGGGCCCAGGGCCGGCAGCTCCCGGGCGGTGCGGGCCTGCAGCGTCTGCGCGCCGCCGGGCTCGCGAAAGGCCCCCAGCTGCACCCAGAAGCCGCGGGTGTCGGCGGCCTGTGGTGCGGCGGGCGCGGTGGGTGCGGTGGGCGCGGCGGTTGCAGCGGGCGCAGGTGCCGGCGCCTGCGCCGCGGTGGACAAGGGCGCTGCTGGCGGCGCCGGCGCGGGCTCCAGCGGCGGCAGGTCGTTGGTCTGCATGCTGCCAAAGCGCGGCGGCGGCGCGGTGTCGCTCAGCACCTGGGGCGACTGCGGCGGCGTGGGCTGCACGCGGATGGGCGGGATGTCGGCCTGCGCCAGCAGCACGGGTGCGGCCGGAGCCGGAGCAGGGGCCGCTGGCGCAGCACGGCGCGGCTGCGAGGCGCCGGCACCGGCGACGGCAGGCACCACCCACGCCACGGGCACGCCGCGCGCATCGCGCGAAGACACGGCCGTGGGCACGGTGCTCGCGGCAGAAGGCGCTGCCGCAGCGGCGGGGGTGGCGGCGGGAGTGGCGCCCGCACGCGCCAGCACCGGCTGCGCATCGCCGGGCCGGCGCCAGGTGCCTGCGCGGATGTCGGCATTGGTGATGCGCTCGATCTCCACCGGCGCCACGCCGCGCAGCAGATCGAGCTGCAGCGCGGCCGTGTAGCTCAGGTCGATGATGCGGTCCTCGTGGAAGGGGCCGCGGTCGTTCACGCGCAGGATCACTTCGCGCCCGTTGGCCGGGTTGCGCACCCGCACGTAGCTGGGCAGCGGCAGCGTCTTGTGGGCGGCCGTCATCGCATACATGTCGTAGGGCTCGCCGCTGGCCGTGGAGGCGCCATGGAACTTGCGGCCGTACCAGGAAGCCAGCCCGCGTTCGCTGAAGGGCCGGTCGTCGGTCAGCGGCGTGTAGCTGCGGCCCAGCACGGTGTAGGGCTTGCTGGTGCTGCCGCTTTGGCGGATGGGCTCCTCGCGCGGCTCGGCCGACGGCACGCGGTCCAGTCCGGCCGGCGGACGGGCTTCGGCGCCGTCGCTGCCGATGCGCCCACCGGGCCCGCTGGCGCAGCCTGCCAGCAGCAGGGCTATGGCAGCGGCGCTCAGCCCAAGCGAGGTTCTCGAAAAACAAACCGCGAAGCGGCCTGGGGTGCGCTTTAGTTCAATCATTGAAGACAGCATTCCACAGGGCCTGCATGGCTTCGCGCTGCTTGCTCACGCGCTCCAGCGGCAGTTGGGTCGGGGCTTCGTCCAGGCGGGCGCGGTGCTGCATGCGGCGCAGTTCGCGATAGGCCGCACCGGCCTGCCGGCCCACGCCTGCGGGCAGCAGGCCCGCGTCCTCGGCGCGCTGCATCAGCGTGATGTTGCCCAGGTTGGGCCGCAGCTCGGGGTGCTCGGCGGAGGCCGACAGCACCAGGTATTGCACCGCGAATTCCGCATCGATCATGCCGCCGGGGCTGTGCTTGAAATCGAAGAGCCCCGGCTTGACCGGATGGGCCGAGCGCATCTTCTCGCGCATCGCGATGATCTCTTCGCGCAGCGCAGCGCAGTCGCGCGGGGCGGTGATGACGGCTTCGCGCACGGCGTCGAAGCGCGCCCGCAGCGAGGACGCGTCGGTGGCGGGCGTGGCGGGAGCCAGGTCATCCCCCAGAACGAAGCGCGCGCGCGTCATGGCCTGGTGCTCCCAGGTCCAGGCGGTGTTGCTGCCGCGGCCGAGCTGGTACTTCTCGAACGCGTCGAAGCTGGTGCACAGCAGGCCCGAGTTGCCGTTGGGCCGCAGCGCGGTGTCGATCTCGAACAGATCGCCCTCGCGGGTCTTGACGGTGAGCCAGTTGATCAGCCGCCGCACGTAGGCGGCATACACATCGCCCGCGCGCTCGTCGTCGTCCTCGTAGACGAAGACGATGTCCAGGTCGCTGCCGTAGCCCAGCTCCTTGCCGCCCAGCTTGCCGTAGCCGATGACGGCGAACTGCGGCGTCTCGCGGTGCCGGTTGCGCACCAGCGGCCAGCACCAGCGCGCGGTGATGCGCAGCACCGTGTCGGCCAGCGCGCTGAGGTCGTCGGCCACCTGCTCCACGCTCAGGTGGCCATCCACGTCGCGCGCCAGCGTGCGGAAGACCTCGGCATGGTGAGCCCGGCGCAGCAGGCTCATGAGCGATTCCTCGTCGGCCTCGCCCGTGCGGCTGAGCGAGGCGTGGCGCGCCTCGAGTTCCTGCTCGAATTCGGCCGCGTCGAAGCGGCCGGCCAGCATCTGCGGGCCGGCCAGCTCGTCGATCACGCCCGGGTGCTGCATCAGATAGCGCGCGGGCCATTTGGCCGAGGCCAGCAGGCGCAGCAGGCGGTCCTGCACCATGGGGCGCTCGACCAGCAGGGCCAGGTAGCTCTCGCGGCGCAGCAGCGGCTCGATCCAGTCGGCCCAGCGCAGCGCGGCCTCCACGGGCCGGGGTTCGCCGCTCTCGTCGCCTTCATCGGTCTGGCGCAGCCACTGGCCGGTACGCCGCACCAGCTGGCGCAGGCGCGCACGGGTCTCGTCGCGCAGAGCCAGGATGCGCGGGTGCTCGCACCAGGCCTGCATGCGTTCGGCAAAGCGCGGCGGCAGCTCGGCCAGCAGCTCGTTCAGGTCGATGGCCGGCGTTGCGCCGCCCTTGGGGCCCTTGCACTGGCCGCCCGTGCAGCGCTTGTCGCCGCCCAGCAGCCGGTCGAATTCCTCGGCCACCAGCTCGCGGTGCGTATCCAGCTCGGCCAGGAAGGCGCAGCAGTCGGGAAATCCCAGCGTGCCGGCCACCCACAGCAGGTCGTCGTCGGCCACGGGCAGCATGTGGGTCTGCTGGTCGTCCAGGTACTGGACGCGGTGCTCGACCTGGCGCAGGAAGACATAGGCGCGCGCCAGGGCGTCGGCGGTTTCCTGCGGCATCAGGCCCGCGCGGGCCACGCGCTGCAGGCCTTCGAGCGTGGGACGGGTGCGCAGCTCGGGGAACTGGCCGCCGCGCACCACCTGCAGCAGCTGCACGATGAACTCGATCTCGCGGATGCCGCCGCGCGAGAGCTTGACGTCGTTGGCGCGCTCGGGCCGGCCGGCGCTGCGGCGCGCGGCCTGCTCGCGGATCTGCCGGTGCAGCACGCGCAGCGACTCGAAGACGTTGTAGTCCAGGTACTTGCGAAAGACGAAGGGCAGCACCACGCCGCGCAGCCCCTGGGCCGAGCCGCTGGCGATGCTGGTGCGCGGCGCCACCACGCGGCTCTTGAGCCAGGCGAAGCGCTCCCACTCGCGGCCCTGCACCTGCAGGTAGTCTTCCAGGGCGCCGAGCGACACCACGCTGGGGCCGGAGTTGCCGTTGGGCCGCAGCGCCAGGTCGACGCGAAAGACGAAGCCGTGCTCGGTGGTCTCGCCCACCAGCGCATAGATGCGCTTGACGGCCCGGGCGAAGTATTCCTGGTTGGACAGCCGGCCGCGCCCGTCGGCATTGCCGGCCGTGTCGCCGTCCTGGTCGTAGATGTAGATCAGGTCGATGTCGCTGGAGACATTGAGCTCGCGCGCGCCCAGCTTGCCCATGCCCACCACCCAGAGCTGGGCGCGCTCGCCCTCGGGCGTGAGCGGGGCGCCGTGGACGGCGTCGAGTTCGGCAAAGGCCTCGGTGCAGGCCACGTCGAGCGCGAATTCGGCCAGGTGCGTGACGGCGCGCGTGACCACGCCCAGCTCGCAGCGCTCGTCGCAGTCCAGCATCACCAGGCGCTCCATGACGAGCTGGCGCACGATGCGCAGCGCATCGCCGGCGCCATGGCCGCTCTCGCGCAGCGCGGCATAGGCGCCGCGCATGTGCTCCCGCAAGGGCGCACCGGCCGGCAGCAGGCTCAGTTCCTGGGCATAACGGCGGCGCAGACGTTGAACGAAGCGCGAGTAGGCAGATGAAGGCACGGTGACGGTTCGGGGCGACGAGACAGGCGTTCTGGCGGCGTTCTGACTGGCGTTCTGGGAGGTTCTCGCGGTTCAGCGCAAGTGTGCGCATCGCCGGGCGGAACCCGGTGGCGAACCGGCAGTCATAATTTCCGACACCGCGCGCTCCCTCATGAATGTCTCGACGCCCATCCCTTCACGACTGCTCAGATCGACGGCTGTGATGGCACGCTGGCTGCTCGGGCTGCTGGGTGCGGCCTGGCTGCTGTTCGGCATCCTGCTGCTGGTCCTGCACGCGTGGATTGTGCCGCGAATCGGCGAGTGGCGCGGCTTGCTGGAAACCCAGGCCAGCCGGGCCGTAGGGGCTCCCGTTCGCATCGGGGCGATCCAGGCCGAATCCAACAGCCTGTTCCCCACCATCGAGCTGCACGACGTGGCGCTGCAGGACAGCGCCGGCCGCGACGCCCTGCGCCTGGCGCGCGTGGTGGTGAGCGTGTCGCCGCGCTCGGTGTGGCGCCTGGGCTTCGAGCAGCTCTACATCGAGCAGGTCGAGGTGGACATGCGGCTGTCGCGCGAAGGGCGCCTGCACGTGGCCGGGCTGGACCTGTCCAGCGACAGCGCCCGCATCGACGGCGACACGGCCATCGCCGACTGGTTCTTCGCGCAGCGCGAGTTCGTGGTGGCCCGCGGCACCGTGCGCTGGACCGACGAGGCCCGCGGTGCGGCGCCGCTGCTGCTGTCGGACGTGCGCTTCGTCGCGCGCAACGGCGGCCGGCGCCACCAGATGCGGCTGGACGCCACGCCGCCCGAGGGCTGGGGCCAGCGCTTCACGCTCAGCGCCCAGTTCCGCCAGCCGCTGCTGAGCACGCGCCCCGGCGACTGGAAGCGCTGGCAGGGGCAGATCCATGCCCAGCTGCCGCACATCGACGTCTCGCGCCTGGGCCAGTACGTGACGCTGGACGCGCGCATCCGCGAGGGCAGCGGCGCGCTGCGCGCCTGGATCGACGTGGCGCAGGGCCAGCCGGTGGGCGGCGTGGCCGACCTGGCACTCTCGCGCGTGAACACCGTGCTGGGCGCCCAGCTGCAGCCGCTGGTGCTGCGCGACCTCACCGGCCGCGTGTCGGTGCAGCAGTCGCCGGCCTTCTTCGAGTTTTCGACCCAGGCGCTGCAGTTCACCACCGGCCAGGGCGAGCGCTGGTCCGGCGGCAACCTGTGGTTCCGGCGCGAGGCCGAGCAGGCGAAGCTGCCCGAGACCGGCGTGCTGCGCGCGGACCGGCTGGACCTGGGTGCGCTGGCGCTGATCGCCGACCGCCTGCCGCTGGGCGATGCCGTGCGCAAGCTGCTGGCCAGCCGCGCGCCGCAGGGCCTGGTCGAGCAGATCGAGCTGAGCTGGCAGGGCCCGGCCGATGCCCCCAGCCGCTACCACGCCAAGGGCCAGGTGGCCGGGCTGGCCGTGGCCGGCGATGTGCCGCTGCCGGCCCCCGGCCCCACCGCGCACCCGCCCGTGGGCACGCCGGGCATCCGCGGCCTGAGCGGCAGCTTCGAGCTGAACCAGGACGGCGGCCACGCGCAACTGAGCATCGACCAGGGTGCGCTGGAATTCCCGGGCGTGTTCGAGCAGCCCGTGCTGCCGCTGGACAGCGCCACGGCGCGCGCGCAATGGAAGATCCAGGGCGAGCGCATCGAGCTGAGCGTGCCCGAGCTGCGCTTTGCCAACGCCGACGCCGCGGGCACGGCGCGCGCCAGCTGGCACACGGCCGATGCGGCCACCTCGGGCAGCCGCTCGCGCTTTCCGGGCGTGCTGGACCTGCAGGGCACGCTCACGCGCGCCAACGGCACCCGCGTGTGGCGCTACCTGCCACTGAGCATTCCGCAGGACACGCGCGACTACGTGCAGCAGGCCGTGCGCCAGGGCACGGCCAGTTCGGTGGACTTCCGCGTGCGCGGCGACCTCTGGGACGTGCCTTTCAACGACCCGCGCCAGGGCGAATTCCGCATCGCGGCCAAGGTGCGCGACGTGCAGTTCGCCTATGTGCCGCCGCCCCCGCCCGCGCAGGCCGCGAAGGTGCCGGCCGACGACGTGCGCACCCTGCCCTGGCCGGCGCTGGCCGGCGTGTCGGGCGAGCTGATCTTCGAGCGCTCGGGCATGCAGGTGCGCAACGCGCGCGGCCACCTGGCCGGCGCGACGCAGATGGAGGTGTTCCAGGGCGAGGCCCGCATCGCCAACATGGCCGTGCACGACGCCCTGCTGACGGTGGATGCGCGCATGCGCGGCCCGCTGGGCGAGCTCACGCGCCTGGGCGTGCCGTTGCTGCGCACCCTGCCCGAGGCCCATGCCTTCGCCAGCGGCGTGCGCGGCGAGGGCCAGGCCGACTACCGGCTGCAGATGCAGATGCCGCTGGCCCATTCGGCCAACGTGAAGGTGCAGGCCCAGATCGGCCTGGCCGGCAACACCCTGCAACTGGCGCCGGGCACGCCGCAGTTCTCGCAAGTGCAGGGCCCGCTGCGCTTCACCGAAAGCGGCTTCTCGCTCGACGGCCTGCAGGCCCAGTGGGCCGGTGGTCCCTTCCAGGTGCAGGGCCAGGGCCGCTGGGACCGCGCGCAGACCGAGCTGGACCTGCGCGCGCAGGGCCGCTTCACGGCCGAGGGCCTGCGCGGCCTGCACGAATGGCCCTGGCTCACCGGCCTGGCCCGCGGTGCCGAAGGCGGCGCCGCCTACAGCGCCCAGGTGGCGCTGCGCCAGGGCCGGCCCAGCTTCGAGCTGCGCAGCGACCTGCAGGGCCTGGGCCTGCCCTGGCCTGCGCCGCTGAACAAGGCCGCGGCCGACGCGCTGCCGCTGCTGGTGCGCCAGCAGATCAGCGAGCGCCGCCCCGACGGCCATCCGCTGCGCGAGCACTTCGAGGCGCGGCTGGGTGATGTGGCCTCGGCCGACTACGTCAGCGACGTGAGCGAAGAGACGCCAAAGCTGCTGCAGGGCGCCGTGCGGCTGGGCAAGGAGGCCGTGACGGCCGCCCGGCTGCCGGCCAGCGGCGCCATGGCCGAGGTCGCGCTGCCGCGGGTGGACGTGGATGCCTGGCGCCAGCTCATGAACCCGGGCACTGCGGCGGCCGGCACGCCGCCGGGCGCCGCCGCGGCCGCGCCCGCGGACCACCCCTGGGCGCCCTCGCGCGTGCAGCTGCACACCGACGAGCTGGTGGTGGCCGGGCGCACGCTGCGCCAGGTGGCGCTGGCAGGCACACGCGAAGGCCAGCTCTGGCATGCCCGCATCGACGCGCGCGAACTCAGCGGCGACGTGGCCTACAACCTGCGCCAGGCCGGCCGGCTGCACGCGCGGCTGGCGCGCCTGAAGATCGAGGCCGGCGCGGCCGACCAGGTGGAGTCGCTGCTCGACGAACAGCCCCACACCCTGCCCGCACTCGACGTGGTGGTGGACGAGCTCGAACTCTTCGGCCGCCAGCTGGGCCGGCTGGAGATCGAGGCCGTCAACCAGGGCGGCTCGCTCAACGAATGGCGGCTCAACCGGCTGAACCTCAAGACGCCCGAGGCCGAATTCCGCGCCCAGGGCAAGTGGTCGGCCGTGCCGGGCGCCGCCAGCGGGCCGCGCCAGACCGCGCTGGACTTCCACCTGGCCATTCAGGATGCGGGCGCGCTGCTCAGGCGCTTCGGCATGGCCGACGTGCTGGCGCGCGGCCAGGGCGCGCTGGCCGGCCAGGTGCAGTGGCGCGGCTCGCCCTTTGCCATCGACCATCCCAGCCTGGCGGGCCAGCTGCACCTGGACGTGAACTCGGGCCAGTTCCTCAAGGCCGAGCCCGGCATCGCCAAGCTGCTGGGCGTGCTGAGCCTGCAGGCGCTGCCGCGCCGCTTCACGCTGGACTTCCGCGACATCTTCAGCGCCGGCTTCGCCTTCGATTTCATCCGCGGCGACGCGCGCATCAGCAACGGCGTGGCCCAGACCAACAACCTGCAGATGAAGGGCGTGAATGCCGCGGTGCTGATGGAAGGCTCGGCCGACATCGCGCACGAGACGCAGAACCTGCGGGTGGTGGTGGTGCCCGAGATCAACGCCGGCACCGCGGCGCTGGTGGCCACGGCCATCAACCCGGCCATCGGCATCGGCGCCTTCCTGGCGCAGGCCGTGCTCAGCCGCCCGCTGGTGGCCGCCACCACGCGCGAGTTCGAGATCGCCGGCACCTGGGCCGACCCGCGCGTCACGCAGGTGCCGCGGCGCACCACCGGCGCGAGTGCGGGCGGCGCACCGCCCGCGCCGGTCACGCCGCTGCCCCGGCTGCTGCCCGACCTGCCGGCCCTGCCTTCGCTGCCCGTTCCCTCGCTGCCCGGCCTGCCCGACTGGATGCTCGGCGGCGCGCGCAGCACCCCACCGACGGAGAACCACACGCCATGAAAGTCGCTGCGCTTCAGATGGTGTCCGGCGTCTCGCGCGAGGCCAACCTGGCCCGCGCCCAGGCGCTCTTGCAGGAGGCAGCCGATGCCGGCGCCGAGCTGGCCGTGCTGCCCGAGTACTTCTGCCTCATGGGCCGCCAGGAAGGCGACAAGCTGGCGCTGCGCGAACAGTCTGGCGCCGGCCCGGTGCAGGACTTTCTGGCCGCGCAGGCACGCGCGCTGGGCCTGTGGATCGTGGGCGGCACGCTGCCGCTGCAGGCCCATGACGACGCGCATGTGTTCAACAGCACGCTGGTCTACGGCCCCACGGGCGCATGCGTGGCGCGCTACGACAAGATCCACCTGTTCCGCTTCGACAGCGGCCTGGGCGAAAGCTATGACGAAGCCCGCGTGATCGCGCCCGGCCGCGAGCCCGTGTGCTTCGAGCTGCAGGCGCGCGACGGCCAGCGCTGGCGCGTGGGCCTGTCGGTGTGCTACGACCTGCGCTTCCCGGAGCTGTACCGCGCGCTGGCGCGCCAGGGTGCCGACCTGCTGCTGGTGCCCGCCGCCTTCACCCACACCACGGGCCAGGCGCACTGGGAGGTGTTGCTGCGCGCGCGTGCCATCGAGAACCTGGCCTGGGTCTGCGCCGCCGCGCAGGGCGGCACGCACGAGAACGGCCGGCGCACCTGGGGCCAGAGCCTGATCGCCGACCCCTGGGGCCAGGTGCTGGCCCAGCGCGCCACCGGAGAAGGCGTGGTGCTGGCCGAGCTGGACCCCGCGCGCCTCCAGCAGTGCCGCCACCAGCTGCCCGCACTCACGCACTGCGTGCTCTGAGAGACTGAGCCCACCGCCTTGTCGATGAGCGCCACCCTGCCCTCGGACACCTCGATGCCCGAACCCGAACCCGCGCCGCCGGCCCCGCAGGCGGCGCAGGAGACGGCGGCGCCCTGGCTTTCGCTGTGGCGCACCGTGCGCTCGCTGTGGCGGCGCTGGTTCCTGTGGCTGCTGCTGGCGGTGCTGGTGCTGGGCCTGCTGGTCACCGTGGTCTGGCTCGCGGGCCGGCACGAGGTCGAGCAGGTGCAAAGCCGGCTCGAGCGCGACACCGACCTGGCCGTGCTCGACATGCGCGCCGACCTGACGCGCAACCAGCAGAGCCTGCTGGCGCTGCAGGCCAGCCGCGAAAGCACCGAGCGCTGGCAGCAGGACGCCCAGGCCCTGCTGCACGAACAACGCGAATGGCTGCGCGTGGAGTGGCGCGATGCCGCACTGCGCACGCGCGCGGCCGCCGACACGCCTTATCGCCCCTCGCCCTTCAGCCCCGCGCGGCGCGAAGGGCTGCCGGTCGAAGTGGAACAGGCCTGCCTGCAGGCGCGCGCGCAGCGCAGCGGCGCCTACTCCGCCAGCCACTACCTGCCGGTGGCCGATGCCTCGGGCGGGCTGGAAGTGATGGAAGCCTGCGTGCCCACGCCCGACGGCGAATTCATGGTCGCCACCTACGGCCTGCGCGCGCTGCTGACCGAAAGCATCCCGGCCGACATGACGCGCGGGCAGGAGGTGTCGCTCAACGAACTCGACGGCACACGGCTGGTCAGCATCGGCGCGGCGCGGCGTGCGGGCAACCGCGTCTTCAGCGCCCAGCAGCCGCTGGAGCTGCCGGGCGTGAGCTACATGTTCCGCGTCAATGGCTGGCGCCAGGCGCCCGACCTCTTCCCCAACGTGCTCACGGCGCTGGTGACGGGCATGTCGATCGCGCTGGTCTCGGTGCTGGTGCTGCTGGCGCGCGACACGCGCCGGCGCCTGCGCGCCGAGCATGAGCTGTCGGACGCGCTGGCCTTTCGCAAGGCCATGGAGAACTCGCTGATCACGGGCCTGCGCGCGCGCGACCTCATGGGCCGCATCACCTACGTCAACCCGGCCTTCTGTGCCATGGTGGGCTTTTCGGCCGAAGAGCTGGTGGGCACCAGCGATGTGGACGTGCCCTACTGGCCCTCCGAACTCAAGACCGAATACCGCGCCCGCCAGTGGCAGCGCCAGGCCAGCGGCGTGACGGCGCAGGAAGGCTTTGAATCGATCTTCCAGCGCAAGGACGGCAGCCGCTTTCCGGTACAGATCTTCGAAGCCCCGCTGGTCAATGCCCAGCGCGTGCAGACCGGCTGGATGAGCGCCTTCATCGACCTGAGCGAGCAGCGGCGCATCGAGGAAATCTCGCGCGCCAGCCTGGAACGGCTGCAGGCCAGCGCCCGCCTGGCCACCGTGGGCGAAATGGCCTCGCTGATGAGCCACGAGCTCACCCAGCCGCTGGCGGCCATCGCCAGCTATGCCAATGGCTCGCTGAACCTGCTGGGCACCAGCGCGCCGGCCGATGCGCCTGCGCAGCAGGACCTGCGCCTGGCCGTGCGCCGCATCGCCGAACAGGCCGAGCGCGCAGGGCAGGTGATCCGCAGCGTGCATGACTTCGTGCGGCGGCGCGACCGCACGCGCGAAGCCGTGGTGCCGCTGGCCCTGTTCGAGGCCGTGATGCCGCTGGCCCGGCTGCAGGCGCGAAAGATCGGCGCGCAGATCGTGGTGCAGGCCGCCACCGACCTGCCGCCCGTGCATTGCGACCGCACCCTGGTCGAACAGGTCTTGCTGAACCTGGTGCGCAACGGCATGCAGGCCATGGACCGGCGCGAGCTGCGCGAACGGGTGCTGACCCTGCGCGCCGAGCGCGTGCCGCACCCCGGCCAGGAAGAGGGCACGACGCCCTCGCGGCAGTGGGTGGAATTCAGCGTCAGCGACCTGGGCGTGGGCATCCAGCCCGACGTGCAGGAGCGCCTGTTCACGCCCTTCTTCACCACCCGCGCCGAAGGCATGGGCCTGGGCCTGAGCCTGTGCCGCACCGTGGTCGAGCAGCACGGCGGCGCACTGATCCACATGCCGAATGAACCGCGCGGCACGGTGTTCCGTTTCACACTCCCTGTCGCCTGAACGCCATGCAGCCTTCCATCGATGCCCTGATCTTCCTCGTGGACGACGACGCCAGCGTGCGCGAAGCCATGGCCTGGCTGCTACGCTCACGCCGCCTGCCCAGCGAACACTATGAAAGCGCCGACGCCTTCTGGCCCCGCCTGAGCACCTTGACCCCGGCCGAGCGCGACCTGCCGCGCTGCCTGCTGCTGGACGTGCGCATGCCCGGCACCAGCGGGCTGGAGCTGTTCGACCGGCTCAGCGCGCAGGCCTGGCTGGTGGAAATGCCCGTGATCTTCCTGACCGGCCATGCGGACGTCTCCACGGCCGTGGATCTGGTCAAGCGCGGGGCCTTCGACTTTTGCGAAAAGCCTTCTTCGGACAACGCCCTGGTGGACCGCGTCGAGCGCGCGCTCGCGCAGTCCCGGGCCGCCATCGCCGCGCGCCAGGCGCGCGCCCATGTCACCGACCTCGTGGCCGAACTGAGCGAGCGCGAGCGCGATGTGATGCGCTGCGTGGTCGAGGGCCTGCCCAACAAGCTGATCGCCGAGCAGCTCAACATCAGCGTGCGCACCGTCGAAGTCCACCGCGCCAAGGTCTTCGACAAGATGTCGGTCAAGTCCGCGGTGGAGCTGGCGAATTTGCTGCGCGGGGTGTGAGGCCTGACCGCACCGCCTTTGCAGCAACAAGAAAGCCGGCTGAGCACCCCGCAATTGCGGGGCATGCAGCCGGCTTGCGCCGGGGGCTTTTTTTCGAATCAGCCCTGCGCCGGACGCTCACCCACGTAGACCTCCACGCGGCGGTTCTGTGCGCGGCCGCTGTCGGTGTTGTTGTTGGCCACGGGTTCGCGCGAGCCGCGGCCGTCGATCTGGATGGCCTGCGCGCGCACGCCGCGCGAGACCAGGTAGTCGCGCGTGGAAGCGGCCCGCTCCACCGACAGCGGGTTGTTGACCGCGTCGCTGCCGGTGCTGTCGGTGTGGCCGATGATGCGCACTTCGGCGTTCGGGTTGTTGCGCAGGCCGCCCGAGAACTGGTCCAGCACGCCGGCCAGCTGGGGCTTGATGTTGGCGCGGCCGGTGTCGAAGCCCGCGTCGCTGGGGATGGCCAGCTTCAGCTCGTTGTTGGCCGTCTGGGAGACCTGGATGCCCGTGCCCTGCGTGGCCTGTTCCATCTGGCGCTTTTGCGCTTCCATGCGCTGCGACCACAGATAGCCGCCCAGCGCACCCACGCCGGCGCCGATGGCTGCGCCCGTGGCGGCCGAGCGGCTGTTGCCCGTGGCAGCGCCGATGGCCGCGCCGCCCAGTGCGCCCACGCCGGCGCCGATGCCGGTGTTGCGCTGGGTGTCGCTCATGCCGGCGCAGCCGGTGAGGGCCACGGCGATGGCGACGGTGCTCAGAACGAGTTTGCTTTGCATCTTTTTTCTCCTGAAGGTGAGGCCCGCAAACCGGGGCCGTTGCAAACGCAGTGGCTGCGATCCTTTGAATGAAGACCACGACCGCGCTGCGGCGCTGCGTATGAGAACCGAAGAACCGGGCCCATTCGTGTCTGCTGCTTGTTGCCGGCGTATCCGAGTGTGAGCACTGCGCAAAAGTCATCGACTTGTGTGACACCGTTCACTCAGGGATGCGGCCGCACAGGCAACGGGCCTCACCTTAACGCAGCGCCATGGCCTGGGCACTGCGTCGGCGCAGCTCGCGCCGGGCGCGCACGCGGTCATGGCGCAGCGTCCGACAGGGGCTCGGTGCACCGCGGCAGGGTGGCCTGGCCGGGGCGGGGATTCAGTGCGCCGGTGGCTCGTGCGGTGCCCGTGCGGCGGCCGCGGGCGGGCGCTGTTCGGCAGGCGGGGCCGCGGCTTCGTCCTGGCCCTCTTCGCCCAGTTCGCCGCGGCGGCGGCCGTGGAACATGGTCCACCAAACGATCAGGGCAAGCAGGGCCAGCGCGGCAAGGGCTTCAAGCAAAATCACGAGCATGAGAAAAGCCAAGTGGGGGCCCGCAGTCTGGGCCTCCGTCATGATCGCAGCATTGCTGGCCGGTTGCGCCAGCGGCCCCCAGACCGCAGGGCCCGATGCCTCTTCCGCCACCCCTTCCGCGCCCCCGTCCGCCGCGCCGCCCACGGGCGTGCTGCCGGGGCCGCTGACCCATCCCAAGACCCGCTGGGTGCCCGTGGACTGGGCCGAGCTGCCGGGCTTTTCGGACGACGCGGTGCACGAGGCCTGGGGCGCGCTGATGGCCAATTGCCAGCGGCCCAACGCGGCCATCGCACCGCTGTGTGCGCCCTTGCGGCGCCTGGCCATCGCCACCGATGCCGAGCAGCGCGTCTTTTTGATGGAGCACCTGCAGCCCTACCGCGTGGAGTCGCCCGCGGGCCAGGCCGAGGGCCTGCTGACCAGCTACTACGAGCCGGTCTTCGACGCCGCGCGCCAGCCCAGCGCCACGCACCGCGTGCCGCTGTACGGCCTGCCCGCGGGCTGGGTGCGCGGCCGCCAGGGCTTCACGCGCCAGCAGCTCGAAACGCTGCCCGAAGCGCAGGCCACGCTGCGCGGCCGCGAGATCGCATGGATGGCGGACCCCGTGGACGCGCTGATGCTGCACATCCAGGGCTCCGGGCGCCTGCGCATCACCGAAGCCGACGGGCGCCAGCAGACGGTGCGCCTGGCCTTTGCCGGCACCAACGAGCAGCCCTATCGCAGCGTGCAGGCCTGGCTGTCCAGCCAGGGCGTTTCGCCCATCAGCCGCTGGCCCGAGGACGTCAAGGCCTGGGCGCAGAACAACCCCCATCGCGTGCAGCAGATGCTGTGGGCCAATCCGCGCTATGTGTTCTTCCGTGAAGAGTCGCTGGCCGACGTGGACATGGCCTTCGGCCCGCGCGGCGCACAGGGCGTGCCGCTCACGGCCGGCCGCTCCATCGCGGTGGACCGCGAGGCCATCCCCTACGGCACGCCGGTGTGGCTGCAGTCCATCGGCCCGACGGCGCAGCTGCAGCGCCTGGTGGTGGCACAGGACACGGGCAGCGCCATCGTCGGTGCCGTGCGCGCCGACTACTTCGCCGGCACCGGCGAAGAGGCCGGCCGCTTTGCCGCGCGCATGAAGCAGCCGCTGCGCCTGTGGGCGCTGTGGCCGCGCGGCATGGACCCGACGGGCGCCAGCGTGCGGCGCTGAGGCGCGGGCGCACGCATGGCATCGAAAGCCCCCTCCCCCGTGGCCACCCCAAAGCCTGCGGCTGCCGCCGTCCGCAAGAAGGCCGTCGTCGACCTGGAGCACTACGCCCCCGCCTACCTGACCTGGATCGCCAACAAGCTGTCGGGTGGTGCCTCGAGCGCCTACCTGCGCGCCTTCGACGTGGGCATTGAGACCTGGCGCATCCTGGTGCTGCTGGCCATCGAGGACCGGCTGACCGCGCAGTCCATCTCCAGAACCATCGGCATGGACAAGGCCTCGGTCAGTCGCGTGTTCAAGAGCATGCAGGCCGACGGCCTGGTGAGCTTCGACCTGGACGACAAGGATGGCCGGCTGCGTCTGGCCACTATCACCGACAAGGGCCGCGCGCTGCACGACCGCATCCTGGAGCTGGCCCAGGAACGCGAGCGTGTGCTGCTTTCGGTGCTGTCAGCCGAAGAGCGACGCACGCTGCTGAACCTGCTGCGCCGCCTGCACGACAACCTGCCGAACGTCGAGCAGGCGACGGCGGCCTTCCTGGCCCAGCACTATCCGGACGCACGCGCGCGCCGCTCGCGCGGATGAGTGCTGCCCTGCGTGCGCCCGGCGCGGGCGCGCTCAGGCTGTTTCTGCCATCAGCCGCTGCACCACGCGCCGCGCCCGGTTGCCCCCGGCGTCCACATGGATGTCGATCCATTCGGGCTTGCCGCCGAAGGCCTTCATGTTGCGGTACTGCTCTTCGATGACCACGCGGTCCTCATCGAAGGTGAAGGCGGTCTGCTGGATGACGGCTGCGCTGTTGTCGGGCTTGTCGGGATGCCGCGTGCTGGACATGCTCCAGAAGTAGTGACACGTTTCCTCGGTCTCCGGCGTGATGCCGTGCAGGCCGCGCATGTGGAAGCCGCCGCGCTGCGGGTCGTCGATCGAATCCGTGCCGGGCTCGATCGCGCCGGTCCAGATCCTCAGGTGCGAGAGGTCGAATTCGATCTCCTGCCAGCGGTCGCAGGTCTCGCCGAAAGGCCAGGCGGCCTTGTAGGTCGGCGGCGGGCGCGAGCCGGGCATCTGCCGCACCACCTTGACCGTGTCCCCTTCCTGCGTGACCTTCATTCCGGCGTTCATGTGCAGGCGCGCGTCGCCGCCGATGGTCTGCAGGTGCACGTAGCCCAGGTGGCTCAGGTCCAGCAGGTTGTCGTGAATGAGCTGCCACGGCGCCTTGTAGTGATAGGCCCCGGTGCCGAAGGTGTAGCGCGGGTCGTCGTGCCAGGGGTAGGCCGGCGCCTCGCGGCTCGGGGCGCCGCCGGCCTCCCGGGGCATCCAGATCCACAGGATGTGGTTCTTCTCGGCCATGTGATAGGCCCGCACCCTGGCCTTGGCGGGAATGCGTTCCTGGCCCGGGATCTCCAGACACTGGCCGGTGGGCGCGTAGAGCATGCCGTGGTAGCCGCAGCGCACGCCTTGCGCCTCCACCGTGCCGCAGGACAGCGGCAGCGACCGATGGCAGCAGCGGTCCTCCAGCGCCGCCACCTGGCCGTCGGCGGTGCGGAACATCACCACGCGCTGGTTCAGGAAGGTGCGGCCCACGGGCTTGTCCGTGAGGTCTGTGGAGAAGCCGGCCATGTACCACTGGTCCAGCGGGAAGCTCGCCTTGCGGGCTTCACTGGCCACGGGCTGGATCGGAATGCATTCGGCAGTCATGTGGGTCTCCTTGGAAGGCAGGGTTGATTGCTCACAGGTCCAGCACCAGGGCCGGCGTCTTCGCGCGCGAGCAACACGGGGTGAAAAGCTTGTTCTCGGCGTGTTCGGCGTCCATCAGGCAGCTGTCCCGGTGCTCCGGCACGCCGTCGAGCACCGGCGTGATGCAGCTGCCGCAGACACCCGATTCGCAGGAGAAGTTGACGTCGATGCCATGGTCCAGCAGGACCTGCAGGGCCGTCGTGCCGGCGGGCACCTGCAGCTGGGCGCCCGAGCGCGCCAGGCGGATCACGAAGGGCTGCTCGCCCGCGCCGTCCGGCGCAGCAGCCGCGGCGAAGTGCTCGCGGTGCAGCCTGGACTCTGTCCAGCCCGCCGAGCGAGCCGCGCCGAGCACATGGTCCATGAAGCCCGCCGGCCCGCAGACGTAGAGGTGGGCGCCGGCGGGCGCGTTCGCGGCCACGGCAGCGGCATCGAAGGCTGGCGCATCGCCGCTGCCTTCGCTGAAGTAGAAGCGGGCCTGCTGCGCGAAACCGGCCCCGGCGATCTCGTCGCGAAAAGCCATGCGCTCGGGGCAGCGGGCGCAGTAGTGCAGCTCGAAGCTGGCGCCCTGACGATGCAGCGCACGCGCCATCGCGAGGATCGGCGTGACGCCGATGCCGCCGGCCACCAGCACGCTGTGCGGCGCCTCGGCCAGGCCGAACAGGTTGCGCGGCCGGCTCACCTGAAGCACCGAGCCCACCTGCACGCCTTCGTGCATGCCCGCCGAGCCCCCGCGCGAGGTCGCATCACGCAGCACACCGATGCGCCAATGGCTGGCGTCCTGCGGATCGCCGCACAGCGAGTACTGCCGCACCAGCCCGGCGGGCACATGCACGTCGATGTGCGCGCCCGCGCTGAAGGCCGGAAGGGCCTGACCGTCGAGGGCCTCCAGCTCGAAGCTGCAGATGCCCACGGCCTCGTCGCGCCGTGCGCGCACTCTCACATCCATCACCATCGTTTGTTCGGTCATTTCTTCACCCTTGCGGCAGCCTTCGACAAGGTCTGTCCGGCTTCGCGCGCCGCCAGGAACTGCGCGGTGGCCGCTTCCACGTTCGGCAGGTTTTCATGCACGCGCTGCAGCAGCGCGAGCAGCGCCTGCGCCTCCTGGGGCGAGAGCACGGCCAGCAGTGCCCTCTCGCGCGCCAGCGCCACCTCGCGGATCTGGTCGTGCAGCACGCGACCGCGCGGCGTGAGCACCGCGATGCGGGAGCGGCCGTCGCGCGGCGCCAGCTCGATGCGGATCAGCCCGTCTTCCTGCATGCGCTTGAAGCAGCGGCTGACCGAGGCCTTGTCCAGGCCGATGACGCGCGAGACTTGCTGCGCCGAACATGCCCCGTCCACGGCCAGAAGCACCAGGCAGCGCCACACCTCGATGCCCACGCCGAAGTGTGTGAGGTAGAAGCCCGAGGCCCCGCGCGAGAGCTTGTTGGCCGTCCAGGTCAGGTAGGCCGGCACGTAGCGCTGCAGATCGACATAAGCGGTGGGTCCATCCTCGTGCGGCTGCCCGGCGAGCGGGGCGCGTAGGCCTTCCATGTCAATGCACCGCCAGGCCGACCCAGCGCTCCAGCGTGCCGGTGTCCTGCGCCAGCGCCTCGGCAGGCGCGTCATGCACCACGGCCCCGTGGTCCAGGATGAGCGCGCGGCTCGCGTAGGCCAGTGCTTCTTCCACCTGCTGCTCCACGATCACCACGGCGATGCCCGTCTGCTGGCTCATGTAGCGAAAGGCCGCGAGCAGCTCCTGGCGGATCAGCGGGGCCAGGCCTTCGAGCGGCTCGTCCATGAGCAATAACTTGGGCCGCCCCAGCAGGGCGCGCGCCACCGACAGCATCTGCTGCTCGCCACCCGACAGCTGGTTGCCGCCGTTGCGGCGGCGCTCGGCCAGTCGCGGGAACAGCTCATAGGCCTCCTGAAGTGCAGCCCTGGGCCGGCGCTTGAGACCGGCCAGCAGGTTCTCTTCGACGCTGAGCGAAGGGAACACATCGCGCGTCTGCGGCACCAGGCCCAGTCCGCGCTCGGCGCGCTGGTGGGCCGACATCCGGCTCACGTCCTCGCCCTCGAAAAGCACCGCGCCGCCACGCAGCGGGATGACGCCCATCACGGCGCGCAGCGCGGTGGTCTTGCCCACGCCGTTGCGGCCGATCATCGCCAGCCGCTCGCCGCGCCCGACCTCAAAAGTCAGACCGTCCAGCACCGTCATCGGCCCATAGCCCGCGCGGGCCGCCTTCACTTGCAGCATGCCTTGCGTCATTTCAGTTCCCCAGGTAGGCCGCGCGCACGGCCGGGCTGCGCCGGATCTCGTCGGGTGTGCCGTCGGCCAGCACGGCGCCTTCGCACAGCACCAGGATGCGGTTGGCCAGGCGGAACACCAGGTCCATGTCGTGTTCGATGATCAGCACGCCCAGCTCGCGCGGCAGCGCATCCAGCGCCGCCAGCAGCCGCCCGCCGTCGCCCTTGGGCACGCCGGCCATGGGCTCGTCCAGCAGCAGTACCTTCGGTCGCAGGGCCAGGGCCAGCGCCATTTCGATCAGGCGCTGCTCGCCATAGGCCAGGTCCTGCGTGGGCGTGGCGGCGTGTGCGGCCAGGCCGAAGCGCTCGAGCAGCTCGCGCGCCTCCTGGCTCAGGTGTGGGTAGCTGTCGACGCTGCGCCAGAGGCCACCGCCCAGCCCTTCGCGCTCGAACAGCGCCATCTCGATCTGGCGCTGCGCGGGCAGGTGCGGTGCCAGCGTGGTGATCTGGAAGGTGCGGGCCAGTCCGCGGCGCACGCGCTGGGCCTGCGACAGGCGCGTGACGTTCTCGCCGCGCAGCCAGACTTCGCCGCCGTCGGAGCCCACCACGCCGCTGATCTGGTGCACCAGCGTGGTCTTGCCGGCACCGTTGGGCCCGATCAGCGCAAGGCGGTCGCCGGCCGCCAGCTGGAACGAAACATCGCGCGTGACGTGCAGGCCGCCGTAGCGCTTGTCCACGTGGCGCAGTTCCAGCAGCGCGCTCATCGTGCGGCTCCCAGGCGCGCGCGCAGCCAGACCCAGGCCCTGCCCGGCGGCACCAGCACCACGCCCATCAGCAGCGCGCCGACGATGAACAGCCAGTGGTAGGGGTTGATGGAAGACGCCGTGTGGTGCAGCACCAGGAACAGGGCTGCGCCGATGAGTGCGCCACTGAGCCGACCCGCGCCGCCGAGGATCAGCATGACCAGCACCTCGGCCGACAGGCCGAAGGAAAGGCTGTCCAGGCCCACCACGGCCGTGGTCTGCGCCGACAGCGCGCCCGCCACGCCGGCCAGCGCGCCGGCCAGGGTGTAGATGAGCAGCAGCCGCGCATACACCGGCGTGCCCAGTGCCGCCATGCGCGCGCGGCTTTCGTGGATGCCGCGCACCGCCAGGCCGAAGGGCGAATCGACGAGCCGGCGCGCCACGTAGAAGCCAAGCACCAGCACGGCCAGCGCGTAGTACGCGGCCACGCGGCCTTCGAGGTCGAACTCGAAGCGGCCGAGCAGCGGCGCCATCAGATAGCCCGACAGCCCGTCGTCACCGCCGGTCCAGTCGCGCGCCTTGTGCGCCACCGACAGCACCAGTTGCGAGACCGCGACCGTCAGCATCAGGAAGGTGAAGCCGTGATAACGCAGCAGGAAGGCGCCGCTCAGGCCAGCCAGCAGTGCGCCTGCCAGCAGGCCGACACCCAGGCCCAGCAGCGGGTCGGGCATCACATGCAGCGCGAAGATTCCGGCGGCGTAGGCCCCGACGCCGAAGAGCGCGCTGTGGCCCAGCGTGGCCAGGCCGGCCACGCCCACCACCAGGTCCAGCGACAGCACGAGCAGGCCGATGATGAAGATGCGCGTGAGCAGGCCCAGCTGCTCGGGCATCAGCAGGCAGGCCGCCAGGCCCAGGGCCAGCACCAGCAGCGGCGCGCGCCAGGCCGGGGCGCAGCGCGGTGCCGGCTGCGCGGGCGATGCGGCAATGGCCTGCGCCGCCGTATCGGAAAGGGTGGTGGTGTTCATCGCTTCAGCAGTCCGTTGGGGCGCCAGGCCAGCACGAGGGCCATGGCGGCGTAGAAGAAGAGGCTGCCCCAGTCGGAGGCCAGGTACTTGCTGGCCGTCTCGATGAGGCCGAGCAGGATGGCCGCGCACAGCGAGCCGGGGATGCTGCCCATTCCGCCCACGGCCACGACCACCAGCACGAGCACCAGGTACTTGAGCGCGTAGTAGGGCTCCAGCGGCATCACTTCGGCCCCGAGCACGCCGCCCAGGCCCGCCATGGCCGCGCCCGCGGCGAAGGTCAGGCACTGCACCAGGCGGATGGGAATACCCAGCGAGGAAGCGGTGCCCGGGTGGTCCACCGTGGCGCGTAGCCAGATGCCGAAACGCGTGCGCGTCACCATCCAGGCCGCGCCCAGGGCCACGGCGATGCCGGCACCGATCACCAGCAGGCGCTGGGCCGGCAGCGTGCGAAATCCCAGGTCCACCGATCCGGCCAACGACGGCGGCAGTTTCACCATCTGCACCTGCGGGCCGACCAGCGCATTGGTGCTGGCGATGAGCACGAAGCTCAGGCCGATGGTGAACAGGACCTGGTCCAGTTCCTTGCGCTGGTAGAGATGCCGCAGCACCGTCGCCTCCAGCAGGGCGCCCAGCAGGCCGGTCGCCAGCACGGCCAGCGGCACCGCCAGCCAGAAGCTCCAGCCCATTTCGCGCGTCATGAGCGCCACGCAGTAGCCGCCGACCATGGCGAAGGCGCCATGGCTCAGGTTCACGAAGCGCATCAGGCCCAGCGTGACCGACAGCCCGACGGCGATGACGAACAGCACCATGCCGTACGCCAGGCCGTCGATCAGGATGTTGGAGAAGGTGTTCACGACGCCTCGCCCCTGTGCCTCGCCGCCCGCTTCAGGGACTCAGGCCGAAGTCGACCTGCGGCCCGAAGCTCTGCATTTCGGCGTTGACGAGCAGGCCGCCCTGCTTCTCGACCTTGCGCAGGTACACGTTCTGCGTGATGTGTCGCGACTTCGGGTCGATGCGCACCGGCCCGCGCGGGCTCTCCCACTGAAGCTGGCGCGCGGCCGCCAGCGCCTTCGCCCCGTCCTTGCGTCCGGCCGTGGCTTCGATCATCTTGTGGATCACATGCATGCCGTCCCACGCGCCCACCGAGGCGTAGTTCGCCACGGCTGACGCATCCTGCTTCTTCAGGGCCGCCACGAAGGCCTTGTTCTGCGGCGAGTCGTGCGCGCCCGAGTAGTGGAAGGCGGTGGTCAGGCCCAGCGCGGAGTCACCGAACTTCTGCAGATCGAATTCGTCGGTCTCTGCCGTGCCCAGGAACTGGATGCCGGCCTTGGCCAGGCCGTTCTCGTTGTACGCCCGCACGAAGCCCAGGTTGGGCGGCCCACCCGGCAGGAAGGTGTAGACGGCCTGAGCGCCACTGGCGCGGATGCGCTGCGCGAAAGGCCCGAAGTCCGTGGTCGCGATCGGCATGCGGATCGTCTCCACGATCGTGCCGCCCTGCTTCTCGAACTCACTCTTGAACGCGGCCTCGGCATCGACGCCGGGCCCGTAGTCGGTCACGGCCGTCACGATCTTCTTGAGGCCCTGCTTGGCCGCCCACTGGGCCAGCGGCACCGTGACCTGCCACAGCGTGTAGCTGGTGCGCACGAAGTACTCGGACTTCTCGGTGATGGAAGAGGTGGCGGCATTGAAGATCACGGCCGGTGTCTTCGACTGCTCGATCAGCGGCGCGACCGCGAGCGCATTGGGCGTGAACACGAAGCCGCCCAGGTAGTCCACCTTGTGCTTGACGATCAGCTCCTGCGCCAGCACGCGCGTCTGCGCGGGGTTCGGGCCGCCGGTGTCGCGGTAGATCAACTCCACGGTCTTGCCCGCGAGCTTGCCGCCCTGGCTGGCCACATAGGCTTCAGCGCCGGCCTTGAAGAGCGAGCCGTAGTGCGCGAAGGGGCCTGAGAAGGGGCCGACGATGCCGACCTTGATGGTCGCGTCCTGCGCCTGCGCAAAAGGGTGGATGAAAGCCGCCGCGGCGAGCGCGGCGCCGCACAGGGCGCGTCGATTCAGGGGCATGTCGTCTCCTTCTGGGTGCCGTCGGGGGTGCGGCTTGGATGAGGCTTGATTTTGGTTGATATACCAACCAGTTGCAATCTCAACTAAATGAGGGTTATCCCACCCCTGGCTTGCCGGCCCCGCGGCCAACGCAAGCAGCCCGGCCCCTTTTCCCCAGAAAGCAAAGGGCCGTGCCCCGGAAGGCACGGCCCTTGATGCAGGAAAGAAGCGCGCGGTGAAGAGCGCTTGCGCCTGTCCTGTGTCGCCTCAGACGCCGATCTGGCCGCCGTCGGCCTTGCGGATCACCACGGTGGACGCGCGCGGGCGCACGGTGCCGGTGGGCAGGGCCGTGGCATCTTCCGTCTCGTACGCCGGCCAGTTGGCCGGGTGCTGGATGTTCAGGAAGATGGTCGTGTGGTCCGGCGTGTAGGCGAAGCCGGTGATCTCGGCCTCGTTGGGGCCGACGAAGAAGCGGCGCAGCTCGGCCTGGTTGTCCTTGTTGATCGCCGGGCCGACGCCTGCGTCGGCCGCCAGCGCCTTGGGCACCACGGCCAGCATCTGGTCGTTGGTGGCACGGGCCACGGCGTTGTTGCGGCCACCGTCGATGCCGTTGTCGGTCTGGATCCAGAGGATGCCGCGGTCATCGAAGCAGATGCCGTCGGGGCTGGCCAGCTGGTTCAGCGCCGTCAGGCCCGAACGGTTGGTGTCGGCATCGGCCGCAGCGTCGGAACCGAAGACGAAGATTTCCCACTGGAACTCGTTCGACTCGGCATCGTCGTGCCAGCGGATGATGTGGCCGTTGACGTTGTTCAGGCGCGGGTTGGCGGGGTTGGTGCCCGTCGTGGCGTTGCGGCTGCTGTTGTTGGTCAGCGTCAGGTAGACGTCGCCGTTGGTCGGGTGCACGGCCGTCCACTCGGGGCGGTCCATGGGCGTGGCGCCCACGAAGTCGGCCGCGCCGCGCGTGTTGATCAGGATCTCGGCCTGGGTGGCGTACTGGTCGCCCAGCTTGCCGCCGTCCTTGCCGGCGCCTTCGGGCGTCAGCGGCAGCCACACGCCCTTGCCGGCGTCGTCGAAGCGCGCCACGTACAGCGTGCCCTTGTCCAGGTACTTGGCGCCCACGGCCAGGCGGTCGGTGCGGTTGGCATCGGCCGGATCCCACACGGCTTCGGAGACGAACTTGTAGACGTACTCGAAGCGCGAGTCGTCACCACTGTAGAAGGCCAGCGGCTTGCCCGCGACCGGCGTGCCATAGGCCGCGCCTTCGTGCGCGAAGCGGCCCATGGAGGTGCGCTTGGTGGCGATGCTGTCGGGGTTGTAGGGATCGATCTCGACCAGGTAGCCGAAGCCGTTGGCTTCGTTGCGCCAGTCTTCCAGGAACGATGCGCCCGTGGGGGTCACGTCGAAGCGGCGGAACTCGCCCGTCGTGTCGGTGGCTTCGCCGGCGGTTTCCCACTGGTAGCGGCCCAGCGTGGAGCCGATGCCCACGCGCGTCTGGTGCGCCGGGCGGGTGCCCTTGTTGACGAAGCAGGCGGCCCAGTTCTCTTCGGCCGTGATGTAGGTGCCCCAGGGCGTGAAGCCGTTGCCGCAGTTGTTGTTGGTGCCGCGCACCTTGCTGCCGCTGGGCGAGAAGGGGGTCTTGACCCAGTCGGTGCGGCCCACGGGGCCGGCCAGTTCCATCGGCGTGGCCGAGGTGAAGCGGCGGTTGTAGCGCGAGTTCTTGACGATGTCCCAGCGGCTGCCGTCGAGCTTGATGTGCAGCACGGCCACGCCGTGGGCGTTGATTTCCTTGCGCACTTCCTCGGTCGGGCGCTTGCCGTCGACAGAGGTGGGGCCGGCCGGGTGCAGGGCGTTCTGGTCGATGTACTCGTGGTTCACCACCAGCAGGCCTTCGGTCGAGCTGCCCTGCAGGGGGAAGAAGTGCATGCCGTCATGGTGCATGCCGGTGGAGTTCAGCAGGTCGTTGGACGAGTTCAGGCCGTCCTTGCTCCAGGGTGCGGCGTCGTCGTTCAGCGGCGTGCCCCAGGCACCCAGCACATGGGCCACGTAGCCGGCCGGCACCACGCAGGCGTCGGTCATCGAGGTGGGCAGCGAGTCGAAGCCCAGCTTGACTTCGGGTGCCGGTGCGGGCGCCGGTGCGGGCGAAGGTGCCGGTGCCGGCGAAGGCGCGGGTGCCGGGGGAATGAAGGGGAAGCCGCCACCACCACCGCCACCGCCGCAAGCCGTCAGGCCCATGGTGGCCAGTGCAGCACCCAGGCCGCCACGGGCCATGGCGCGACGCGACAGGTTGCGTTCGAGGATCGCGCTGAAGGGTTCGTTCGCGCTCTGGTTGCGGACGATCTTGTCCGAAATCGATTTGCTCATGGGGCTTGCGTTGTGTGATGTCGATGCGTCGACGGGCGCGGGCAGTCTAGGAATCACTTGTGACGGAACGGTGTCAGACGCAGCTTCAGCCCGGGGCATTGGCCGCGGCCCCCTAGACTGCGCGCTCGCTTCGCGCGGCCCGGAACCTGCATGGCCGCTTTCATGAACGCACCGACGATGTCCTCTTTTCCCTCTTCCTTCTTCCAGGCGCTGACCGAGGCGCTGGGCGCCGATGCCGTCCAGACCGGCCAGGCCATCGCGCCGCGCCACCACAGCGACTGGAGCGGCGCGCCACCCGTGCAGCCGCTGGCCCTGGTGCGCCCGCGCAGCACGGCCGAGGTGGCGGCCGTGCTGCGACTGGCCCATGCGCAGGGCGTGCCTGTGGTGCCGCAAGGCGGCCTCACGGGCCTGGCCGGCGCGGCCGTGCCGCATGCCCAAGGCATCGCGCTGTCGCTGGAGCGCATGAACGCGATTGAAAGCGTGGACGCCGCGGCCGCCACGCTCACGGTGCAGGCCGGTGCCACGCTGCAGGCCGTGCAGGAGGCAGCCGGCGCGCAGGGGCTGCTCTTTGGCGTGGACCTGGGCGCGCGCGGTTCCTGCCAGATCGGCGGCAACCTCTCGACCAACGCCGGCGGCAACGGCGTGCTGCAGTTCGGCATGATGCGCGAACAGTGCCTGGGGCTGGAGGTGGTGCTGGCCGACGGCACCGTGCTGCCCATGCTGCGGCCCATGCTCAAGAACAACACCGGCTATGACCTGAAGCAGCTGTTCATCGGCGCCGAAGGCACGCTGGGCGTGATCACCCGCGCCGTGCTGCGCCTGCACCCGGCGCCGGCCGCCAAGGTCACGGCGCTGGTGGCGCTGGCCGACTTCGAGGCCGCGCTCACGCTGCTGGGCCGGCTGCAGCAGCGCTTTGCGGGCAGCGTGGCGGCTTTCGAGCTGATGTGGCGCGACTTCGTCGAGGCCTCGCTGAAATGGCAGTCGCTGCGCGAACCCTTCGACCAGCCCCACGCCTTCGTGGCGCTGGTCGATGTGGCCGGCAGCGACGAAGCGGGGCTGCGCGCCGCGCTGGAAGAACTGCTGGGCGAGGCCATGGAAGCCGGACTGGCGCAGGATGCGGTGATCGCCCAGTCGCAGGCCCAGGCCGGCACGCTCTGGAAGATCCGCGAGGCCACGGCCGAGCTGCCCACCCACATGCACCCGCCCATCAACTTCGACGTGAGCCTGCCGCTGGCCGACATCGGCCGCTTCGCCGCGCAGTGCCGCGCCACTTTTGATGCGCGCTGGCCCGGCCACACGGCGGTGTTCTTCGGCCACGTGGGCGACGGCAACCTGCACCTCTCGGTCGATGGCGCGACCGTGGACCATGACGAGGCCGGGGTGGAGCGCATCGTCTACGACAAGGTGGCGCAGTTCCAGGGCAGCGTGTCGGCCGAGCACGGCATCGGCACGCACAAAAAACCCTACCTGGGCGCCAGCCGCACGCAGGAGGAGCTGGCCGCCATGCGCGCCATCAAGGCCGCGCTGGACCCGAAGGGGCTGATGAACCCGGGGAAGGTGCTGGGCTAGGGCCTCCTGGAGCGGCCGGCGGCGCCGTTGAAGCGCGCCACGCCATCCCTGAAAGCCTGGCTGCCGTAGACCTGCTGCACCAGGTCATCGTCGGCCAGGCTGTGCTCCTGCACCAGGCGACGCAGGCTTTCCTTCACGGCCATCTGCGTCACGCTCGAAAGTCCGATCAGCCGCTGCGCCAGCGCCTGGGCCGCATCGTCCAGCTGCGCGCCCTCGCACACCTGCAGCACATAGCCGCAGGCCAGCGCTTCTGGCGCCGAGAGGTACTCGGCCAGCATCAGCATGCGCTTGACGCGCGGCACGCCAAAGGCCGCGACCAGGCGCGCGATGTTGCGCGCAGACAGCGTGTTCGACAGCGTCTTGGCAATGGGCGCGCCGAACTGCGAGCCTTCGCTGCAGAGGCGGAAGTCGCAGGCCGTGGCAATGGCCAGGCCGCCGCCCACGGCCCAGCCCTGCACCACCGCGATGGTGGGAACGCCCAGGCGCTCGACTGCGCCAACCACTTCCTCAACGTGCGCCTCGTAGCGCAGACCCTGCTCGCCCGATTCGAAGTCGGCGAAGTGCGAGATGTCGGTGCCCGAGATGAAGGACTTGCCGCCCGTGCCCTTGAACAGCACGGCGCGCACCGAAGGCTCCTGCGCGCAGCGCTGCAGATGCGCCAGCAGCGCGCCGTACATGGGCATGGACATCGCGTTGTGCTGCTGCGGCCGGTTGACCACGATCTGCGCCACGCCCTGCGGCCCCAGCGTGAGTTCCACGCAATCGGCCTGGCTCATGCAGCGGCCTTTGCGCCCGTGGTGGCGCGGATCTCGGCCAGGATCTCCTGCGTGTGCTCGCCCAGCAGCGGCGGGTGGCGCCGCACCTGCTGCGGCGTGCCCAGCAGCTTGACGGGAAAGCCGATGTTCTTGACCTTGCCTTCGATGGGATGGTCGATCTCCATGCTCATGCGGCGGTGCGTGCCGTGCGCGCCTTCAAAAGCCTGCGGGTACGACAGGATGGGCCCGGCCGGAATGCCCGCGGCGAGCATGGCCTCGATCCAGTCGGCACTGTCGCGCTGGCCAAACTCATGCTCCAGCGCATCGATCAGCGCCTCTCGGTTGCGCAGGCGCAGCGCCACGGTGGCGTAGTCGGGGTGCTCGACCAGGTCCGGGCGTTCGAGCAAGGTGCACAGCCGCGACCACAGCTTCTGGTTGGTCGCGCCCATCACGAAGTAGGCGTCGCGCGCCTTCACGGCCTGGTAGGGCGCGCTCATCTTGTTGCTGGTGCCCAGCGGCGTGGGCGCCTTGCCGGTGCCCCAGTACTCCGACATGTCCCAGACCGAGAAGGCCATCGCCGCGTCGAACAGCGAGGCGTCGATGTGCTGGCCCACGCCACTCTTTTGCGCGCCGATGTAGGCCGACAGCAGGCCGCAGGTGGCGAACAGCGCGCAGCCGATGTCGGCCACCGGCACGCCGGCCTTGACCGGCTTTTCGCCGGGGTAGCCCGTCACGCTCATCACGCCCGACATGGCCTGGGCCATCAGGTCGAAGCCCGGGCGCTGCGCCCACGGGCCGCTCTGGCCGAAGCCCGAGATGCTGGCGTAGACGATCTTCGGGTTGATCTCGCGGATCGATTCGTAGTCGATGCGCAGGCGCTGCACGACGCCGGGGCGGTAGTTCTCCACGATGATGTCGGCCGTCCTGGCCAGCGCGTAGAAATCGGCGCGGCCCTGGTCGGACTTGAGGTCCAGCACCACCGAGCGCTTGTTGCGGTTCATGTTCAGGAAGCCCATGCTGTCGGGCCCCTTCATCTTGAAGCCCATCGCGCCGCGGGTCTGGTCGCCTTCGGGCGGCTCCACCTTGATCACGTCGGCGCCCAGGTCCGCCAGCATCATGCAGGCGAAGGGCCCGGCCATGACCTGGCTCACGTCCAGCACGCGGATGCCCTGCAGCGGCAGTTGACGACTTTCGTTCATTCAGCTTTCCTCCGTGACCTTGGCGGCGCGCACGACCTCGCCCCACTTCCTGTACTCGTCCACCATGAAGGCGGCGAACTTGTCGACCGAGCCGCCGCCGCCCTCCACGCCGTAGCCGTCGAAACGGGTGACGACATCGGGCATGGCCAGCACCTTGTCGATGTCGGCATTGATCTGCTGCGCCAGCGCCCTGGACATGTCCTTGGGGCCGACCACGCCGTACCAGCTGGACACATCAAAACCCTTGAAGCCCTGCTGGTCCATGGTCGGCACGTTGGGGAAGCCGCTGGCGCACGTCAGGCGCGTCTGCGCGATCGCACGCAGCTTCCTGCCGTTGACCTGCGGCGCGGCCGAGGTCATGGTGTCGAAGCTGTAGTCGATCTGGCCGCTGATCAGGTCGGTCTGCATCGGCCCCGAACCCTTGTAGGGCACATGCAGGGTCTTCACGCCCGCGGCAAGGCCGAACATCGCGGCGGCCAGGTGCTGCACCGAGCCCGCGCCCGAGGAGCCGAAGCTCACCGGCTCGGCGCTCCTGCGGCATTGCTCGACCACCTCCTGCACCGACGCCGCAGGGGTCTTGCCGTTCGTCACCAGCAGGTGCGGCGTGGCGCCCACCAGCGCGATGGGCGCGAAGTCCTTGAGCGGGTCGTAGGTGATGCTCTTGAAGATCTGCGGCGAGATGGCGTGCGTGTTCACGTGGGCCATCAGCAGGTTCAGGCCGTCGTTGAAGCGCGACCTGGCGAAGAAGTCCGCCGCCAGTGCGCCCGTGGCGCCGGGCTTGTTCTCGATCACCACGGGCCGGCCCCACAACTCCGACAGCTTCTGGCCCACGATGCGGGCGAACACGTCGGTGCCGCCGCCGGGCGCCCAGCCCACATAGATCTTGACGGTGCCTTTGGGCAACTGCGAAGCCGCAGGCGACAGATGGGCAGTCGCCAGCGCGGCGGCGCCGCTGCAGGCGAGGAAGGTTCGGCGTCTCAAGGGTGTCTCCGGTCGTTGTGGCGCTACTGTCCGGCAGCAGCGCGACCGCCGCAATGGCGCGGCGGACATGCCTGGATTCGCAAACCGCGAAGGCTCGCGGCGGCCAGGTTCAGCGCGGCGGCTCGCGCAGCAGCGCCAGCACGTTCTGCAGCGCCTGCTGCTGGGCATGCCCCAGCGCGGCCGACAGCACATAGGCCCGGCGCGCCCAGTCCCCCTCCAGCGCCACCGTGCCCAGCCCGGCTTCAGGGTGCAGGCTGTGCAGCACGGCCGGCGGCATCAGCCCCACGCCCAGGCCGTGGCGCACCAGCGCCAGCATCGAATCGAAGCCGCTGGTGATCAGCTGTGTCGAGAACGCGCGCCCGCGGCTGCGAAAGCCGCGCTGGATGGCCGTGAGCACGGCCGAGCCCTTGCCCAGGGTCACGATGGGCAGTTCCAGCAGCGCGTCGATGCCCACCGCCTCGCCGCCGAAGGCGTAGTGCGCGCGGCTGTAGACCAGCACCAGCTCGTCGTGCCGGTAGTCGAACTGCGGCAGGTCCAGAAAGCCGCTGGTCTTCTCATAGATGCCGATGTCGATCACGCGGTCGCGCAGCAGCTGCTGCACGATGCGGCTGTTCTCTTCGATCACCTTGAGCGTGATCTGCGGATAGGCCTGGCGCAGCCGGGCCAGGTCGGCCGCGAGGAACTGGATCATGGCGGCCTTGGGCGCCGCGATCACCACGCGCGCATCGTGGCCGCTGCTGAGCACGGCCGCGTCTTCTTCCAGTCGGTCGATCAGGTGGTCGATCTGCCGGATGTGCGCCAGCAGCCGGCTGCCGGCTTCGGTGATCTTCACACCATGGGCCACGCGCGTGAACAGCGGCGCGCCCAGCTGCTGCTCCAGATCGCTCACGCGCCTGGAGGCAGCGGCCGCGGCCAGGCTGAGCCGGTCGGCGGCACGCGAGATGCTGCCTTCTTCGGCAATGCACAGCACCAGCTGGACGGTGGCGGAATCGAGCTTGAGGCGGGTCATGGGCGGGCTGTGAGCATACGTCGTGGCTGCGCGCTCAGCGCTCGCGCGTTTGCAGCTCGCCGGCCACGCGCGCGATCAGCTCCCAGGCCACCTGGGCCACGGGCACCAGCGCACGGTTGCGCCGGTGCACCAGCATCAGCTCGCGCTGCACGCGCGGCAGCAGCGGGCGCTGGACCAGCGCTTCGCCCAGGTCGCCCGGCCCGATGGCCAGCCGCGGCACCACCGACAGGCCCAGCCCCGCTTCGAGCATGCGGAAGATGGTGGTGGCATGGCCCACCTCCTGCACCACATGGGCCTGCACGCCCTGCTCGGCCAGCGCGCGGTCGATCAGCCGCCGGCTGCCCGAGGCCGCGTCCAGCAGCACCAGCGGCTCGCCGGCCAGCTCGGCCCAGCGCAACTGGCGCTTGCGCGCCAGCCGGTGCGTGCGCGGCAGCACCAGGCAGAAGGATTCGGTCAGGATGGTCTGCGCATGCAGGTCCTCGCGCTCGCCCGGGTCCACCACCACGCCGAAGTCCACTTCGCCCAGGCGCACGCTGTGCAAGGTCTGCTGCTGGATGCGGTCGAGCACCACCAGTTGCAGCTCGGGGTGTTCGTCGCGGCAGCGCGCGATGCAGGCCGGCAGCAGGTGCGCCGACAGCGTAGGGCTGCTGGCCACGCGCACGCGGCCGCGCCGCTGCGTGACCAGACCCTGCACGCCCTGCAGCACGGCGTGCAGCTCGTCCAGCGCGCCCTGCAGGCCGCCGGCCAGGCTGCGGCCGGCCTCGGTCAGCACCACTTCGCGGGTGTTGCGGTTGAGCAGCTTCACGCCCATCTGCAGTTCCAGCTCGCGCATGCAGCGGCTGACGGCCGGCTGCGTGAGGCCCACCTGCGCCCCCGCGCGCGTGAAGCTGGCCGTGGCCGCCACGGCCTGGAACACCTGGAGCTGGCGCAAGGTCACATTCATGAGTTTGAATCATAAATAGATCAGTCAAATCAATTTCTCTTTTGACTGCGCGCTGGTTCCAATCGGGGGCATGCAAAGACCGCGCTTTCTTCCCGACAACTTCATGCTCATGCTGCTGGGCACGGTGGCCCTGGCCAGCCTCTTTCCCGTCCACGGGCGGGCGGCGCAGGGCCTGGGCTGGCTGACCACGGTGGCGGTGAGCCTGCTGTTCTTCTTGCACGGCGCCAAGCTGTCGCGCCCAGCCATCCTGGCCGGCATCGGCCACTGGCGGCTGCACCTGATGGTGGTGGGCGCCACCTTCGTACTGTTCCCGCTGCTGGGCTGGGCGCTCAAGCCGCTGCTGTCGCCGCTGGTCACACCGCAGCTCTACATCGGCGTGCTCTTCTTGTGCGCGCTGCCGTCCACCGTGCAGTCCTCCATCGCCTTCACCTCCATGGCGCGCGGCAACATGCCGGCGGCCATCTGCGCGGCTTCGGGCTCGACCTTGATGGGCATCGTCTTCACGCCGCTGCTGGTGGGCCTGCTGCTGGGCCAGAGCGCGGGCATGGGCGACCCGCTGTCGGCCGTGGGCCGCATCGCGCTTCAGCTGCTGGTGCCCTTCATCCTGGGCCATCTGCTGCAGCCGCGCATCGGCGGCTTCGTCAAGCGCCGGGCTTCGCTGCTCAAGGTGGTGGACCAGGGCTCGATCCTGCTGGTGGTGTATGCGGCCTTCAGCCATGCGGTGATCGACGGGCTGTGGTCGTCGATGCCGCTGCCGGCGCTGGCCGGCCTGGCGCTGATCTGCGCGCTGCTGCTGGCGCTGGTGATGGGCCTTCTGATGTGGAGCTGCCGGCGCCTGGGCTTTTCGAAGGAGGACGAGATCGCCATCGTCTTCTGCGGCTCCAAGAAGAGCCTGGTCAGCGGCGTGCCCATGGCCAACGTGCTGTTCGCCGCCAACGTGGCCGGCGCCATCGTGCTGCCGCTGATGCTGTTCCACCAGATGCAGCTGATGGTGTGCGCCGTGGTGGCGCGGCGCTATGCGGCGCGCGGGCAGCCGCCGGATATGCCGCAGCAGGCGGTGCCCGGGCGCGCCTGAGCGGCCGCGGCCGATTCAGGTTTGCTGCTGCAGCAGCAATGCCCTGGCCGCTTCGATGCGCAGGGCCAGCGCCACGCTGTCGTCGTTCATGGTGTGAAGCAGGAAGGCGCGCGCCTGGGCCTGGGCGGATTGCGCGGGCTCAGGCGGCGTGGGGGCCTTGACGGCCGGTGCCGGCGCTTGCGCAGCGCTTGAATCCGGCGCGCGCAGCGCCGTCATCGCTTCTTCAAAGTCTGCCGGGGGGATGGGCGCCAGCACGCGCAGCAGCTGCGCCTGGCCTTCCTCATTGGGCTCGATGTCCAGCCAGGGCGTGTCGCCGAACACCGGCGCCAGGTCGGGTGCCACGAAGGCCGACCAGTTGCCCGTGTCCTGCAGGGCGGGCACCTGCGCAGGGGGCTCGCCGCCCTGCGCCGCGGGCCACAGCCGCAGCCGGCGCGGCTCCACATCGGCGATGAAGCGCTGGCACAGGCGCTCCAGGAAGGCCTGGGCCTGCGCGGCCGGCACGGGCGCGGCCATCGAGAACCACAGCTGCATCTGGTCCACGCCGGAAACCGCGATGCCCGGCGCCGGCAGGCCCAGCTCGGCCTGTACGCCGTGCCAGACACGGCCCAGCACGCCCCAGTCGGGCGCCCGCTGCAGCCCCAGCACCGCCGCGCGCACGCGGCCGCCGGCATCGGCCAGGGCCAGAGGCGCGCCCTCGGCGTGGCTGGCGGGCAGCAGGAACAGGCGCTGCAGTTCAAGGGTGAGCTTGGGGTTCATCGTCATACAAGGGCAAGCCATCCGGGCAGATGAGGGCAGATGGCGCGGCGTCGGGCCGCGCAGACCGGCGATCTTGCCATTGCGCCAGGGCCACGACCGGGCGGGCCATGCAGGCGCACGCACGGTTGATATAGTTCCCCGGACTGCCTGAGCTGCCATGGATACCGCTGCGCACCGCGCGCCCTTTTCGGCGCCACACGAACACCTCTACCTGGGCGCCGGGCACCGGCACAACGAGCGCCGCGTGTGGCTGGTCATCGCGCTGACGGCCGGCATGATGCTGGCAGAGATCGTCGGCGGCGCGCTGCTCGGCTCGATGGCGCTGGTGGCCGACGGCTGGCACATGGCCACCCATGCCGGGGCCATGCTGATCACGGCGCTGGCCTACCGCTACGCCCGGCGCCATGCGCGCGACCCGAGCTTCGCCTTCGGCACGGGCAAGCTGGGCGACCTCGCCGGCTTTGCCAGTGCCGTGGTGCTGGCGCTCATCGCGCTGCTGATCGGCTACGAAAGCATGCTGCGGCTGGTCGATCCGATCCCGATCCGCTTCGGCCAGGCGATCGCGGTGGCGAGCGCGGGACTGGCGGTCAACCTTGTCTCGGCATGGCTTCTTGCCGGCGAGCCTTCGCATGCCCATCACGGCCACGATCACCACCACCACCATCATCATCATCATCATCATCACGGGCATGGGCACGACAACAACCTGCGCGCGGCCTACATCCATGTGCTGGCCGACGCGCTGACCTCCGTGCTGGCCATCGTGGCCCTGCTGCTGGGCCGCAGCTACGGCTGGCTCTGGGCCGATCCGCTCATGGGCGTGGTGGGCGCGCTGGTGATCCTGCGCTGGTCGTGGGGCCTGATGCGCGATGCCGGCAGGGTGCTGCTGGACGCGCCCTCGGAGGCGGCCGAAGTCGCGCAGGAGATCCGCGACGCGCTGGCCGGCAGCGGCGCCGACATCCACGACCTGCATGTCTGGCAGGTGGGGCCTGGGCATCTGGCGGCGATCGTGTCGCTCAGCGCGGCGCAGCCCCGCCGCGTGGACGACTACAAGTCACTGCTGGCGCCGATCCATGAGTTGGCGCACGTCACCATCGAGGTTGCGCACGCGCCGCAGCCGGCCGGCGCCTGAAGAAAGAGCACTCCAGAGCGCCGGCGCCCGCCCGCCGCGCTCAGCGCGCGTCATCCACCAGCCCGCTGGCCCGCAGCACCCGCCGCGCGATCGCGCCCTCGAGCACGCCCGCGCGCCCCCGGGCATTGGCCACCAGCGTGAACCAGCGCCTGGCGCGCGTGATGCCGGTGTAGACCAGCTCGCGCGTGAGCACGGGGTTGGGCTGGTCGGGCAGGACCAGCGCCGTGTGCTCGAACTCGGAGCCCTGCGACTTGTGCACCGTCATGGCAAAGACGGTTTCGACCGAGGACAGCCGCGCCGGCAGCACCCAGCGCACGCCGCCGCTGCCATCGGCCGCGGCGAAGGCCACGCGGCGCGCCAGGCCGGCCTGCGCATCGGGCAGGGCGTCGGGCGCGTCGCCCACAAAGCGCGCGGGGCGGTCCAGCACCAGGCCCACGTCGCCGTTCATCAGGCCCAGCGCATGGTCGTTGCGCGTGACCAGCACGGGCCGGCCCGCGAACCAGCCCTGCGTGCCCTGCAGCCAGCCGGCCGCATGCAGCAGCTCGGCCACGCAAAGGTTCAGACCGTTGACGCCCCAGGGCCCTTCGCGCAGCGCCGCCAGCAGCTGGAAGCGGCCCGCGGCCTGCAGCAGCTGCGCGGCCCAGGCGTCCCAGTGCGCGCGCGGGGCCTGCGGCGCGGGACGGGTGTCGCGCATCAGGCGCAGGTAGTGCGCGCAGCCGACCGGGCCCGGGCTCGCAGCGCCGGGCAGCGCGTCGGCCAGCACCAGCTGGCGCAGCGCGTCGTCGCCCTGGCCGGCCGCAGGCGCAGTCTTGAGCGTGCACACGCGCAAGTCGTCCAGGCCCTGGTTCAGCAGCGCGCGTGCATCGGCCGCGCGGCCTTCGTTCACCGCGCGCGCCAGCTGGCCGATGCCGCTGCCCGCATGGAAGCGGTGGCTCACGCGCAGCATGGCGACGGCCTGGTCCAGCGGCTGGCCCTGCGTGGCGTCGCACAGAGGGGCGGGCGGCTGCTGGCCGCTGCTGGCTTGCAGCCACTGCACGGTGTCCGCGTCGTAGTGGCCGGCCTCGGCGCGGCGGCACAGCTCGCCCAGCACGGCGCCGGCTTCGACCGAGGCGAGCTGGTCCTTGTCGCCCAGCAGCACCAGCCGCGCGTGCGGCGGCAGGGCCTGCAGCAGCGCATGCATCATCTCCAGGTCGACCATGGAGGCTTCGTCGACCACCAGCACGTCCAGCGCCAGCGGGTGGCCCGCATGGTGGCGCAGGCGCCGGCTGTCCGGCCGGCTGCCCAGCAAGCGATGCAGGGTGCTGGCCTGGTCGGGCACCTGCGCGCGCACGGCGGCGCCGTGCGGCAGCCGTTCCCAGGGCAGGCGGTCGAGTGCGCCGCGGATCGAATCGGACAGCCGCGCCGCGGCCTTGCCCGTGGGCGCGGCCAGCTGGATGCGCAGGGCACCGCCCGCATCGCCGCGCGCTTCGTCGCCCTGCGCCAGCGATTGCAGCAGCGCGAGCAGGCGCACCACGGTGGTGGTCTTGCCGGTGCCCGGCCCGCCCGTGACGATGGCAAAGCGCTGGCGCAGCGCCAGCGCGCAGGCCATCTTCTGCCAGTCTTCCCTGCCTGCTTCGGCCGCGCCGCCAAAGAGCGCGTCCAGCACCGGACGGATGCGCTGGGCTGTTGCCACGGGCGCGGGCGCCAGGCGCTGCGCGATGGCCTGGCGCACCTCGCGCTCGTACTGCCAGTAGCGGCGCAGGTACAGGCGCGGGCCGCTGAGCACCAGCGGCGTGGCGCCGGCCCCGCCTTGCACGTCGCCATCGGCGCACAGCGGGCTGGCCAGCAGCGCGGCGCGCCAGCGCGAAAGGCTGAGCGCGCGCAGCCATGGCTCAGGGCCAGGGGGCGCATCGCGCCGCGCCGACGACTCAGGCGGCAGCGCCAGACTCAACTGCTGCTGCGCGAGCGCGGCCTCCAGGTCCAGGCACACATGGCCGCGGCCCAGCTGGTGGCTGGCCAAGGTGGCGGCCAGGAGCAGCGGCACATCGGCACGCGGATCGAGCTGCTGCAAAAAGAGCGCAAAGCTGCGGTCCAGCTCGCGCAGCCAGCCGTCGATCACCCATTGGTCCAGGGCGGCCAGCAGGACGGGCACATCGCCGGCCTCTGGTGGCGCCGGTTCTTCAGGCAGCGCATCGAACAGATCGAACTGGCTCATGGCGCCGCCTCCGTTCCCACCACGCCAAAGAGTTCGTCCATCGCTTCGATCAAGGCAAGCGGCGGCTTGGTCGCGAACACGCCCTGCGTGGGCGAATCGGCGCCGCGCAGGAAGAGATACACGGCGCCGCCCACATGGCGCTCGTAGTCGTAGTCGGGCAGGCGCGTGGCCAGCAGCCGGTGCAGGGCAAAAAGATAGAGCAGGTACTGCACGTCGTAGCGATGCGCGAGCAGCGACTGCTGCAGGGCCGCGCTGTCGTAGGCCGCGTCGTCGGGGCCGAGCCAGTTCGACTTGTAGTCGGCCACCCACCAGCGGCCCTCATGCTCGAAGACCAGGTCGATGAAGCCCTTGAGCATGCCGGCCATCTGCGTGGGCGCCAGTGCGGGGCGCGGCAGGCCGGGCAGGCAGTGGGCCTGGGCCAGTGCGTCGATCTGCTGCGCGGCCACGCCGGGCACGGGCAGCCAGAACTCCATCTCGCTCTGGTAGTGCGTGAGCGTGGCCAGGGCGGCGGGGCCGGCATCGGCATCGTGCAGCGGCAGCGTCATGGCCAGCCAGCGCGGCACCCACTGGCACAGCGGCTCGATCCAGGCCTGCCAGCCGCGCACCTGGCAGCGGCGCGCGATCAGGTCGCGCAGCGCCTGCTGCTGTTGCGCGCCTGGCCCGGCCACGCGCCCGAAGCCCTGCTGCGCACACCATTCAAGCAGGCCATGCAGGAAGCTGCCGGGCTCTGCGCCCTTGGGGAAGGCGTGGACGCTGCCTGCGGCCGGGGCCACGGCCGGGAGCAGCGCCGCCTGCGGCTCTGGGGGCGGTGGTGCGCCATCTTCGAGCGCGCGCGCCTGCTGCGCATCTTCGGGCTCGGGCAGCCGCGCATCCGCCTGGGGCAAAGGCAGGCCCATCATGGCCGCGGGCTCCAGCGTTTGCACCAGCGCGGAGTAGCTGGCGATCCACCATGGCGCATGGCCGCGCCGCTGGGGCCGGCGCGCCTGGCCCGTGGCCGGCGCGCGCGGGGCCTGCCAGCGCGCGGCATCGGGCGCGGGTGCGGGCTGCACGGCGATGGCCGGGCAGTCGCTGGCCAGCGCCTGCAGGGCGGCTTCGTACTCGGCACGCGAGCGCAGGGGCGTGGCGGGCGAGAGCACCTGGCCCAGCGCGCCGCGCTCCAGCGCGATCGCCTTGCCCGCACCGCTGCACAGCGGCGCCACGCCCAGCCACAGGCCGTGGCGCGCGCGCGTGAGGGCCACGTAGAGCAGGCGCATGTCTTCGGCCAGCTGGGCCTCGGCCGCGCGCGCGGCGGCGTGGCCGTCCTTGCCGTCGAGCTCGATCACGGGCGCATCGAGCTGCTCGTCATGGAAGTCCAGCGCGCGGCTGCTTTGCCTGGGCGATTCGCGCCAGGCCGCGATGAAGGGCAGCAGCACCAGCGGGTATTCGAGCCCCTTGGACTTGTGGATGGTCACCACCTGGATCAGCGCTGCGTCGCTTTCGAGGCGCAGCACGTCTTCCTCGCCCTCGGGGTCGGCCAGGCGCTCGGCAAAGGCGCGCAGCAGCGCATGTTCGCCATCCAGTTCCACCGCGCGGCGCTGCAGCCATTCGGCGATGTGCAGCACGTTGGTCAGGCGCCGCTCGCCGCCTTCGGCCTGCGCCAGCCAGCGCGCGGGCAGGCCGAAGTCGTGCAAAAGCTGGTGCAGCATGGGCAGCACGCCGCGCCGCTGCCACAGCGCATGCAGTTCGCGAAAGCGCAGCGCGACCTCTTCCCAGGCCGCCTCGTCCTCGCGCAGCCGGTGCAGCGCCTGCAGCGACAGGCCCAGCGTGCGCGTGGCCAGCGCGGTGCGCAGCAGGGCTTCGTCGGCCGGCTCGGCGCAGGCGCGCAGCCAGTGCTGCAGGTCGGCGGCTTCGGGCGTGCCGAAAACCGATTCGCGGTCGGACAGGTACACGCTGCGCAGGCCACGCGCCGAGAGCGCATCGCGAATGGCCTGCGCTTCGGTGCGGCTGCGCACCAGCACGGCGATGTCGGCGGGGCGCAGAGGCTTGAAGGGCTTGTGTGCTTCGACGAAGCCGGTGCGGCCTTCAGCGGCGCCGGCCAGCCAGCGCACCACTTCGCTGGCCGCCACTTCGGCCTGCTGCGCGCGGTAGACGCCCATGCCGACCGCCTCGCCCTCTTCAGGCAGCTGCGACCACAGCGTGAGCGCGGGTGCGCTCTGCCCGTCGATCTGCAGATGCTCCCTGCGGCCCTGGGCCTGCACGGGCACGAAGGGCACGGGGTCGTCGCCGTCGTCGCTGCGAAAGCGGAAGGCGCCGCGCGGGCCCTGTTCGGCGCGCAGGAACAAGGCGTTGACGGCGTGGACCACGGCATCGGTGGAGCGGAAGTTGGTGCCCAGGGCGTAGTGACTTCCCTGCGTGTCGCGCCGCGCGCGCAGGTAGGTGCGGATGTCGGCGCCGCGGAAGGCGTAGATGGCCTGCTTGGGGTCGCCGATCATGATCAGCGCGCTGTCCTCACCCCTGCCCTCTGCCAGAGGGGGAGGGGGTGGGTCATAGATGCGTTTGAAGATGCGGTACTGCGTCGGGTCCGTGTCCTGGAACTCGTCGATCAGCGCCACCGGGAACTGCGTGCGGATGCGCGCGGCCAGGGCCTCGCCGCCGCGTCGGTGCAGCGCGCTGTCCAACTGCTGCAGCAGGTCGTCGAAGCCCAGCTCGGCGCGGCGCGCCTTTTCCTGCGCCAGCGCGGCGGCGATCTCGCGCGCGGCATGGGCCAGCAGGCGCGCGCGCAGCGCATCGTCCACCGTGCCCGACTGCGCGGCCTGCCAGGCGTCGATGGCGTGCAGCGCCGGGTGATCGGGCAGCGCATGGCCCTTCTTGAGCCTGGCGCCGGCCGCGCCGAAGCGCGCCACCTTCTCGGGCGCCTCGCCGCCCGCGCTCCAGTCGGCCAGGGCCTGCAGCCAGCTGG
This sequence comes from Xenophilus arseniciresistens, assembly GCF_028023875.1. Taxonomy (GTDB): domain Bacteria; phylum Pseudomonadota; class Gammaproteobacteria; order Burkholderiales; family Burkholderiaceae_C; genus Xenophilus; species Xenophilus arseniciresistens. The sequence continues at coordinate 178,913 of NZ_JAQIPB010000009.1, read as the reverse complement.
CGAAGATCGCGTCATCGTCCTTGCCGCGGTAGCTGTTGCCGTTGAGCTGCGCGCGCGCGGCCCACCACAGCTGCTCCAGCGCCGCGCGGTCCTGGCGCCACAGGCGGCGTGCCTCGTCTTCCAGCGCCTCGGCCTGCTGCTGCGCGGCACCCAGGGCCTGCAGCTGCGCCAGCGGGTCGCTGCCCACATCCAGCGGCGCGCCCTGGTGGCGCAGCGCGGCGTCGGCACGGCGCAGCAGCGGCTGCACGGCCTGCCACAGCGCCTCGGGCGTCTTGAAGCAGCTCAGCAGCGCGCGGCTGGCCATGGCGTTGAGCGGGTAGAAGTGGCGCCGCCAGTGGTCGTGCAGCACTTGCCGCTGCAGCGCGCGCAGGTCGGTCTGCAACTGCTGCTGCAGCAGGCTGCCGCTGTCGAAGGCATGCTCGCGCAGCATGCGCCAGCACCAGCCGTGGATGGTGGCCACCGCGGCCTCGTCCATCCATTGCGCGGCCACGCGCAGCCGGTGCGCGCAGGCGGCCCATTGCTCGCGCGGGTGGTCGGCGCGCAGCGCGAGCAGCAATGCGTCGGGCTCCTGGGCCTCGTCGGCGAACACGCGCGCGGCCTGGTCCAGCCGCGCGCGGATGCGCTCGCGCAGCTCCTGCGTGGCCGCTTCGGTGAAGGTGACGACCAGGATCTCGGGCGGCGTGAGCGCGCGCGGGGCTGCTGCATCACCGCCATGGCCCAGCACCAGGCGCAGGTACAGCAGTGCGATGGTGAAGGTCTTGCCGGTGCCGGCGCTGGCCTCGATCAGGCGCTGGCCGTGCAGCGGGAAGCGCAGGGGGTCCAGGGTCTGGACGGTGCTCATGCATCGGCCCCCGAAGCATCGCCGCCGCCCGATTCGGCCAGCGGCGGCCTGGCGCTTTCGAGCGCATCCCACAGCGGGCGGTAGAGCTGCTGCGTCCAGTGCCAGAAGGCGCTGCCTTCGCCCTGCGGCGCGCGTACGGCCAGCAGCTGGGCGAAGTCCTCGTACACGCGGGCGGGCGCGGGCCGCGCGCCCTCGCCGCTGCGCTGGAAGTCGCCGTCGTAGGCCTGGCGCGTGCGGCGGCCGGCTTCGCCTTCTTCGTTCAGGGCCATGAAGCCGGTGCGGCAGGCCAGCGGCAGCGGCTGGCGCATGCCCTGGGCCCAGCCCTGCAGCAGCGCGGCCAAGGTGGCCTGCGCCTGCGCGCGCGGCAGCGGGGCCAGGCGCACCAGGCCGGTTTCGCTGGCCAGCACGGTGCGCGTGGGGCCTGCCGCGATCTGCAGCGCCAGGTGCGCGGGCCAGTGCCGGACGATGTGCTGCCAGCTCAGTTCATCGCCGCGATGCAGGCGGCCGCTGGCCAGCACGATGCACGCGGGCGTGGGCGCATCGTCTTCGGCCTGCGCCAGCGTTTCAGCCGGCAGGTGGCGCAGCGGCAGGCTGTCTTCGATCGCCAGGCCGCTGGCCGCGTCCTGCCAGCGCAGGATGTGGGGCTGGGCCTCGGGCTGCGGCCAGCGCGCGCGCGCTTCGAGGTAGTGCGCCATCGTGCGTTGCAGCGCGTGGCGCAGGCGCTCGGCCGCCAGAGTGCCGAAGGCCTGCAGTGGCAGGCGGCCGGCGCGCAGCAGCGGGCCGGTGCGCGCGGCCAGCTCGGCGGCGATGCGCGTGCGCGCGGCTTCAGGCGTGGGCTGGGCGTCGGCCCAGCTTTGCAGCGCGGCGCGCAGCTCGGCTTCGAGCTGCCAGTTCTGCAGGCCGTCGAGCGCGAACACCTCTTCGTCCGGCGCTTCGTCTTCGCCCGGGTCGAAGCGCACCTGCAGCCGCTGCGCGAAGAAGGCATCGACGGGCTGGGCCAGGAAGTCCGCCAACTGGCGCAGCGAGAGCGGGCGTTCGGGTTGCAGCGGCGGCAGGAGCAGCAGCGCGTCGTCGGCCTGCGCGGCCTGGTCGCCATGCGCGGCCTGCCATTCGCGGCCATAGCTGTAGAGCCCGTCGAGCGCCGGGGCCTGCGGCGCGCCGGGCGTGAAGTAGCGCGGGCTGAAGGGCTGCAGCGGATGCTCGGTGTGCAGGGCATCGAGCAGCGCACCGGGCTGATCGTCGTGGCCCGCCAGGCGCCAGCCGGCAGCCACATGGTCGCGCAGCTGGCCGATGAGCACGCTGGGCGCGCGCTCGCTGTGGTCGCGCACGTCGCGGCCCACCCAGCTGATGTAGAGCTGTTCGCGCGCCGAGAGCAGGGCTTCGAGCAGAAGGTAGCGGTCGTCGTCGCGGCGCGAGCGGTCGCCGGGGCGCCAGTCGCCCTGCATGAGGTCGAAGTCCGCGCGCACCGAAGGGCGCGGGAAGTCGCCGTCGTTCATGCCCAGCAGGCAGACGACGCGAAAGGGAATGGCGCGCATGGGCATCAGGGTGCAGAAGCTCACGCCGCCGGTCATGAAGCGCTGCTGCAGACCCTGGCGTTCCAGCGCGGCCAGCCAGCGCTCGCGCACCACGGCCAGCGGCAGCGCTTCGCTGAAGCCGGCGTCGGCGCATTCGTCGAGCCAGTCGTCCAGCCCCTGCTGAAGCTGCTGCACGCGCAGCTGCTCGCGCGGCTCGGCCGGCGCGAAGAAGCGCGCCAGCAGCGCGCGCAGGCTTTCGGCCCACTGTGTGGGCGTGGCCGGCGCCTGCAGGCCGTTCAGCGTTTCTTCCAGCGCGCGCAGCAGGGCCGCCAGCGGCCCCAGCGCGGCGGCGTCCAGGCCGCCTACTTCGCCATAGGGCTCGATGCCTTCGAACGCTTCGCCCTCGCCCACGGCAAAGCCCAGCAGCATGCGCGCCAGCCCGAAGCGCCAGCTGTTGACTTCACCGGCCGCGCCCAGCGCCTGGCTTTCGCGCTGCGCTGCGTCCAGGCCCCAGCGTGCGCCGGCCCCGGCGATCCAGCGCTTGAGCGTGGGCAGGGCTTCATCGGCCAGCGCAAAGCGCAGGCGCAGCGCGCCCACGTCGAGCAGGTCCAGCACGTCGCTGGCGGCCAGGCGGCTTTCGGGCAGGCGCAGCAACAGCTCCAGCGCCACCAGCAGCGGCTCCTGGCCGCGCTGGCCCTGGTCGGCCACGGTGTAGGGAATGTGGCGTGGGTCGCTGCGCGGCAGGCGGCCGAAAACGGCTTCGATGTGCGGCGCGTAGCCATCGACGGCGGGCAGCATCACGATCACGTCGCGCGGCTGCAGCGTGGGGTCGGCGTCGAAGCGGGCCAGCAGCTGGTCGTGCAGCACCTCCACCTCGCGCTGCGCCGAATGGGCGCTGTGAAAGCGCAGCGACACGTCCTGCGCCGGCACCACGGCCGGCCACAGCGCGCGCGTTTCGGCCAGCGGGCGCAGGTTGAGGATGTCGTCCTGCAACTGCTGCAGCAGGCCCGGCGCCGCTTCTTCGTCATCGCTGAACAGGTCGATGCGCCCCGCGCCCACGCCCTGCCAGGCCGCGCGGTAGCGGTCGGGCTCGTCGATGCTGTCGACCAGGTGCAGGTAGTCGCGCCCCTGCTTGCCCCAGGCGGCCAGCAGCGGGTGCGCGTGCTGGTGCAGCGCCGCTTCGTCCAGCACGGCCGGCATGCCGGGGCGGCGCGCCTGGCGCTTGTAGGCGCCACGCAGCAGGTCCTGGTCGGCCACGATGTCGCTCCAGTGGTGGCGGCAGGGGTTGTGAACGAAGAGCATCACCTGCATGTGGCCGGCCAGGGCCTGCAACGCCTGCAGGGTCTGCGCCGGCAGGGCCGAGATGCCGAAGACCACCACGCGGCGCGGCAGCGCGGGCGGGCGCGGCGCGTCTTTTTGTTGTTGCGCATCGGCCAGCGCGGCGATGAAGCGCTGGTGCACGCCCGCGCGGCTGCCGGCCTGCCCCGCAGGCCCCACCTCGGCCAGCAGCGCGCGCCACAGTTGCGCCTGCCAGCGCTGGTCGGGCGGCAGCGGGCGGTCGCCATGGCGCAGGGTTCGCAGCTGGTCGCGCCCCTCGGCCCAGTCCTGCAGCCAGTCGGCGCGGTAGACCTGGTACTGGTCGAACAGATCGGCCAGGCGCTGCGCGAGCTGGTGGCGCTTGCGCGCGCGAATGTCCTCGTCGCCCGCGCCCGGCGCCCCCCCGGCCAGAAAGCGCGCCAGCGGCTCGAAACCGGGCTCGTCGAGCAAGGTGGGCAGCAGCCGCATCAGGCGCCAGGTGAGCGGCGCCTCGTCCAGCGGCGAGCGCTCGGGCACGTCGCTGCGGCCCAGCACGGCGCGATAGGCGCGCCACAGGAACTGCGCGGGCAGCTGCAGCTCCATGGCCGCCGTGATGCCCAGCCCCCCGCCAGCGGGGTCGTCGGGGTGCGCCGCCAGCGCCAGCTTGAGCCATTGCGCGATGCCGTTGCTCTGCACCAGCACCACCTCGTTTTCCAGCGGCGCCAGCGGGTGCTGGCGCAGCCACGCGATCAGCAGTGCGCGCAGGTCCTCCGGGCGGTTGCCGTGCAGGACCATGAGGCCGGGCTGGAGCGGGGAGGGGGAAGCGGCGGAAGGGTTCATGCGCGGGGAATCGAGTCCGATCCTAGCCTGCCGCCGACCCTGCTGCCGACGCGCCCGGGCTCGCGTTTTTACAATCACCCCATGCCCCTGCCCGCCTACACCCGCGCCCAGCAACTGCCCGCCATCCTGGCCAAGCGCATCGCCATCCTCGATGGCGCCATGGGCACCATGATCCAGCGCTTCAAGCTGACCGAGGAACAGTACCGCGGCGAGCGCTTCAAGGACTTCCACAAGGATGTGAAAGGCAACAACGAGCTGCTGTCGCTGACGCGGCCCGATGTGATCACCGACATCCACGAGGGCTACCTCGCGGCCGGCGCCGACCTGATCGAGACCAACACCTTCGGCGCCACCACCGTGGCGCAGGAGGACTACGACATGGCACACCTGGCGCGCGAGATGAACCTGCAAAGCGCCCGGCTGGCGCGCGCGGCCTGCGACAAGTTCAGCACGGCCGACAAGCCGCGCTTCGTGGCCGGCGCGCTGGGCCCCACCCCCAAGACGGCCAGCATCAGCCCCGACGTGAACGACCCGGGCGCGCGCAACATCGACTTCGAGGCCCTGCGCGCGGCCTACTACGAGCAGGCCGAGGCGCTGGTCGAGGGCGGCGCCGACGTGATCCTGGTCGAGACCATCTTCGACACGCTCAACGCCAAGGCCGCGCTGTTCGCAGTGGACGAGTACTTCGAGGCCAGCGGCAATCGCCTGCCGATCCTCATCAGCGGCACCGTGACCGACGCCTCGGGCCGCATCCTCTCGGGCCAGACTGTCACGGCCTTCTGGCACAGCGTGCGCCATGCGCAGCCGCTGGCCGTCGGCCTCAATTGCGCGCTGGGTGCGGCGCTGATGCGCCCGTACATCCAGGAACTCAACCGCGTGGCCGGCGACACCTTCATCAGCTGCTACCCCAACGCCGGCCTGCCCAACCCCATGAGCGACACCGGCTTCGACGAGACGCCGGCCGACACCTCCAGGCTGCTGCACGAGTTCGCGGCCGAGGGCCTGGTCAACATCGTGGGTGGCTGCTGTGGCACCACGCCCGACCACATCGCGGCCATCGGCCAGACCGTGGCACCGCTGGCGCCGCGCGGGCTGGTGCAGGGGCGCTTCTACCGCGAAGCGGCTTGAGGCGCCGTGAAGGAATGCGCCCGAATGCGCCCAGGGGCCGGGCGCGCCGCTGATTGACAGGGCGCCCCCAGCGCCTACGCTGGCGGCAACGCGCACCAGACAAGAAGCGCGCCCCAAGGAGCTGTCATCATGAAATTCATGCCTTTGTCCTTGCGCCTGCACGGCGCCTGGCTGGCCACCGCGCTGGCCCTGAGCCTGCCGCTGGCGGCGCAGGCCGAGCCCGCCTACGTGAGCGACAACGTCAACCTGCGCGCCGGGCCTTCCACCGACTACCCGGTGGTGGTGCGACTGGCCGCGGGCCAGCCGCTGGAGGTGGTGGGCTGCACCAGCGGCTATGGCTGGTGCGACGTGGTGCTGCCCGACGGCCTGCGCGGCTGGGTGGCCGCCAGCCTGCTCGACTATCCCTGGGGCGGCGGCACGGCCGTGCCGCTGGCGCAGTACGGCGCCATGATCGGCGTGCCCATCATCGCCTTCTCGCTGGGCAACTACTGGGCCGACCACTACCGCGACCGGCCCTGGTACCGCGAGCAACGCTGGTGGGGCCAGCGCCGGCCGCCACCGCCCGTGGCCGGCTGGCGTCCGCCGCCGCCACCGTCCATCGGCTGGCAGCCGCGCCCGCCGCGGCCCGACTGGCGCCCACCCCCGCCGCGCCCGGGCTGGCAGGATCGGCCCGACCGCCCGGACCGGCCACACCCGGGCTGGCAGAACAACCGGCCGGATCGCCCGCAGCCCGGCTGGCAGGGACGGCCTGATCGGCCACAGCGCCCCGACTGGAACCAGGAGCGGCCCCGCCCGCAGCGGCCCGAAGGCCGGCCCGATCGGCATGAGCGACACGACCGCCCTGATCGTCCAGACCGGCACGACCGCCCCGATCGTCCTGATCGCCAACAGGGCGGTGGCTGGCAAGGCGGTGGCCGCCATGGCGGGCCCAGCCTGGCGCCCGGCTTGCCGCGCGGCTCGGTGCAGCCCTCGCCCGGCCAGAACACGCCACTGGGCGACCGGCCCTGATCTGCTTTGGCCGGCTGGCGGCCGCGCACGCATTCATCATCATTCAGTCAGTCAGTCAGCGCAGCGCGGCCAGCAGCGTGACCAGGCGCTGCGCGCCCAGCCCGCGCGCGCGTTCGTGGGACCACACCACGTCCACGCACAGCGGCGTGGCGTTGTCCAGCTCCTGGAGCGGCAGCAGCGCCAGCGTGCCCGCATCGAGCCGCCACTGCACGATGCTGCGCGGCAGCCAGCCCCAGCCCAAGCCTGCTTCCAACAGGCCGCAGGCCGCCTCGGGGCTGTCGGTGTGCCAGAGGTGGCGGCCGAACAGCACGCGCGGATCGGCCACGCCGGCATCGCGCCCCGCGATCACGATCTGCCGCGTGGCCGCCAGATGCGATTCGCCCAGCGGTGCGGCTTCGCGCATCAGCGCATGATCGGGCGCGGCCACGGCCACCAGCGTCTCTGAGCCCACCTGCACGAAGCCCTCGCGGCCATCGAGCGTGGGCCGCTCGAACACCAGCGCCAACTGCGCGCGGCCGGTGTGCAGCAGACCCAGCGCGTCCGATTGCGGCGCCACCAGCACCTCCACGTCCAGCAGCGGATGTTCCTGCGCGAGCTGCGCCAGCGGGCCGCTCCAGCGGGCCGACATCAGCTCCGGCGCAATCGCCAGCGTGAGCCGCTCTTCCAGCCCCTGGTTCAGCGACAGCGCGTGGGCATCGAGCGCACGCAGCTGCAGCGCGATCTGGCGCGCCTGCGGCTCCAGCGCGCGTGCCGCGGCCGTGGGGCGCGGCTCGCGGCCGCTGCGGTCGAAGAGCACCAGGTCCAGTTCGGCCTCCAGGTGCGCGATGGCCATGCTCACGGCCGAAGGCACGCGGCCCAGGGCCCGCGCCGCCGCCGAAAAGGAGCCCTGTTCCAGCACGGCCAGAAAGACGCTGACGCTGTCCGAAGTGAAAGCCATGCCCTCAATCTATCAATAAAACTGAAATGAGATGACTTTTTCTTTCAGCGCCATACCCATAAAGTCCACCCAACGTTGTTGCAGAAGTACAGGTTTTCCATGCAGGGCATTCGCCGAAAAATCGTCTACGTGAGCCTTTATGAAGGCATCGCCATCCTATGTGCCAGCATCGGCCTGGCAGCGCTGTCGGGCGCGGGCGCCGGCACCTCCACGGCCCTGGCCACGGCCAGCTCGGTGGTGGCCGTGGTCTGGAACCTGGTGTTCAACACCCTGTTCGAGGCCTGGGAAGCGCGCCAGCGCGTGCGCGGCCGCTCGCTCAAGCGCCGCATTGCCCACGCGCTGGGTTTTGAAGGCGGCCTCGCCGCGATCCTGGTGCCGCTGTTTGCGTGGTGGCTGGGCATCGGCCTGTGGGAAGCGCTGCTCTTCGACGCCGCGCTGCTGATCTTCTTCCTGGTCTACACCTTCGTCTTCAACTGGAGCTTTGATCGGGTGTTCGGTTTGCCAGCATCGGCCAATACCCCGGTCGCGCAAGCGGCTTGAGGCGGCGCGGGTGGAGAGCCCGCACATCGGATGGGAGGCTTCGCCTCCCTACACTCTCGGTCATGTCTTCCGAGCAAAGGGCCGCCTGGGCCGATTCCGCCCTGCAAGCCTTTGATGCGGTGCTGCAGGCCGGGGAGGGCCTGCGCAGCCGCCCGGGCCAGCGGCGCATGGCCGAGCAGGTGGCGCAGACGCTGGCAGCGGCCGATCTCGGCAAGCCTCCCGGCACAGACGATGAAGACGGCGAGGGCATGATCGACGGCCCAGAGCCTGTGCGCGCCATCGCGGTCATCCAGGCCGGCACGGGCGTGGGCAAGTCGCTGGCCTATTGCGCCCCGGCCATCGCGCTGGCGCGGGCGCGCAACACGCGCGTGCTGATTTCCACCGCCACCGTGGCGCTGCAGGAGCAGCTGGTCCACAAGGACCTGCCCGCACTGGCCGCGCAGATGGACGAGCCCCTGCGCTTTGCGCTGGCCAAGGGGCGCGGGCGCTATGTGTGCCAGCTCAAGCTCGAACGCCTGACGGGCCTGGCCACCGAGGCCGACGAGGAAGCCGAGGACGGCGAAGACGATCTGTTTGCCGACTGGGCCGACGCCCCGCCGCGCGCCAGCGTGGCGCCGCAGGAGCAGGCCGCCCAGCGCGCCTACTACGGCGCCATCGCCCAGGCCCTGGCCAGCGGCGCCTGGGACGGCGACCGCGACACGCTGGACACGCCGCCCGCCCCGCAGGCCTGGGCGCCGATGGCGGCCGACGCGGCTTCGTGCAGCGGCAAGCACTGCCCCTCTTACGGAAGCTGCGTGTACTACGAGCGGCGCAAGGCGCTGGTGGGCGCCCAGGTCATCGTGGTCAATCACGACCTGCTGCTGGCCACCCTGGGCACGCGCCAGTTGCCGGAGCTGGACAACAGCCTGCTGATCCTGGACGAGGCGCACCACCTGCCGGCCATTGCGCTGGGGCAGTTCGGCGCCCGCATGGACCTGGGCGAGCATGCCTGGGTGGAACGCCTGGCCCAGCGCGCCATGCGCGTGGGCGTGCGCATGGAAGTCAGCGAAGTGGCCGACATCCCGGCCCATGCCATGCGCATGCGCGAGGCGCTGCAGGAGACCGAGCGCCTGGTCGAGGACCTGTATGGCGACCTGCTGCACCCCGCCGTCGCCGACGGCACGTTGGCGCGCGGCCCCGCGCAGGCACGCGTGCCCCAGGGCCGGCTGCCCGAGCCGCTGCACGGCCCGCTGGGCCGCGTGGCCCACCATGCCGAGGGCTTCGTCAGCGTGCTGCGCACCATCGCCACCGCGCTGCGGGCCGAGATGCGCGAGCAACCGGCCCTGGCGCGCAAGCTTTCGGCCATGTACGCCAAGCTCGGCGCGCTGGCGCCGCGGCTGGAGCAGACGCTGGAGACCGCACGCCTGCTGCTGCGCGAGCCCGAAGCCCAAACCCATTCAGCCCCCACGGCCAAGTGGTTCACGCTGGAGCCGCGCGAGCACGCGCCGCCGCTGCTGCGGGCCCATGCCAGCCCGCTGCTGCCCGGCAGCATGCTGCGCCAGCATCTGTGGACGCGCGTGCGCGGGGCGGTGCTGACTTCGGCCACGCTCACCAGTTGCGGCCGCTTCGATTTCTTCCTTCATGAAAGCGGCCTGCATGGCGACGAGGCCGCCACCACGCTGGAAGTGCCCAGCCCCTTCGACTATGCGCGCCAGGGGCGGCTGCTGGCGGCCGAAAGCGGCGCCGATCCGCGCGACAGCAGCGCCTATGTGCAGCAGCTCGGGCGCGCGCTGGCGCAGGACCTGGCCGAGGTGACGCATGGCGCGCTGGTGCTGTTCACCTCGCGCGAACAGATGCGCCAGGCCACCCAGGCGCTGCCACCAGCGCTGGCGCCGCGCGTGCTGCTGCAGACGGCCCTGCCGCGCCAGCAGCTCCTGGCTGCGCACCGGGCACGCGTGGCCCAGGGGCTGCCCTCGATCATCTTCGGCATGCAGTCCTTCGGCGAGGGGCTGGACCTGCCCGGCAAGCTGTGCGAGAGCGTGTTCATCGCCAAGCTGCCCTTCGCCTCGCCCGACGAGCCCGTGGGCCAGGCCCGCGCCGAATGGCTGCGCACGCAGGGGCGCGACCCCTTCACCGAACTGGTGGTGCCGGCCACCGCGATCCGGCTGGCGCAGTGGGTGGGCCGCGCCATCCGCAGCGAGGACGACCGCGCCAGCGTCTACTGCTACGACCGGCGCCTGCTGCGCACCAGCTATGGCCAGCGGCTGCTGCAGGGGCTGCCGCCGTTTGCGCTCACGCGCATCAACCGGCCGATGCCGGCCTGAGAACGTGCTCCCGGTCTCCCAGGGGCCGCGCAGCGGCCTTGCCGGGTGGCCTGCAAGGCGCGCTGCGCCGCTCGTAGTCATCTACGAGCAAGCAGCGCAACGCCGCAGGACGCCCGGCAAGGCCACTGCCCTTCGGGTTGGAGCGAAATCGGGCGATTTCTTCGGCCGTCCGCTTGCATGGACACAAGTCCATGCGGCGCGAACGGCCTGCGAACTCATCCCGATTGCGCTCCAACGCGGCCCCTGGGAGACCGGGAGCACGTTCTTGCCCCTCAGCGCGGGCGGCCCGCGTGCCGCCTTGCCGATTCCGCCCTCAGTTCCGCGACCTCGCCCGGGCTCAGCAGCGGGGTGTAGGCGAGGTCGAAGCCACCCGAGCGGCCGGGCGTGAAGCTGATGCCGCCGGTGTAGACCGCGCAGCGCGAATGGGCCGGGCCACTGAGCAGTTGAAGAAACAGGTGGGTGGGCGTGTCCGGGCCGCGCACCTCGCGGGTCGCCCTGTCGCCGCCGAAGAGGCTCGACGCGGTCAGCAGCCCCGCGGCGCTGAAGGCATAGCCGGCGTGCGTGGCGCAGTTGAGCCCGACGATGCCGAACAGCCCCGGATTGACGCGCATCGCGAGCCACGCCCGCTCGAAGCGGCCGCGCTCGTCATCGGACACCTCGATGGCCAGCAGGGTCGAGATGCTGAAGCCGCCTCCCGAGCGCCCGCTGACGTAGTGCGGCCGCCTCACGCTCATTTCGCGGTAGCCGTACACGCTGCCGACGATGGTGCTGGTCGCGCCACGCGAGGAGAGTTCCGCCGACCCGGAGGTCGATGCCTCATCGGCGTAGAAGCCGACGGGTTCGCCCGTGGACAGCACGCAGTCCGCATGGCCCTCCAGGAGTGGCGCGACCCCGGGCCGTTCCATGCCGCGCACGACCAGCCCGATCCGGTAGCGCGGCGGCCCCAGCGAGCCCTCGCTCGACAGATTCCAGCGAATGTCGGTCATGCGGCCTCCTTGACTGCTTTTTGGTATTACAGGTTGTCCTGAGCCAGGACGATCCGGCCTGCCGCGTTTCAGAACCCGCTGGGCGTGGCGCGCCGGCGGGCGGCATAAAATCACGGCTCCCTCCAAGGAGCGTTGCAGCGCGGCCAGGCATTCGTCCGCGTCAGGCTTGGGACTCCCGCAACCACGCTCGCCTGTCTTTCCCCTGCCCGCAGGTGAACCCATGACCGACGCGCCCTCCGATCTTTCCCCCGCTGTTCCCCCCATGAAGCTCTCCGGCCTGGAGCCGGTGCTGATCGGCGAGGGCACGCTCTTCGTCAACGTGGGCGAGCGCACCAACGTCACGGGCTCCAAGGCCTTTGCGCGCATGATCCTCAATGGCGAGTTCGACCAGGCGCTGTCGGTGGCGCGCCAACAGGTCGAGAACGGCGCCCAGATCATTGACATCAACATGGACGAGGCCATGCTCGACAGCAAGGCCGCGATGGTGCGCTTCCTTCAGCTCATCGCCAGCGAGCCCGACATCGCGCGCGTGCCCATCATGGTGGACAGCTCCAAGTGGGAGGTGATCGAGGCCGGCCTGCGCTGCATCCAGGGCAAAGGCATCGTCAACTCCATCTCCATGAAGGAAGGGGTGGAGAAGTTCAAGCAGGAGGCGCGGCTGGTCAAGCGTTATGGCGCCGCCGCCGTGGTGATGGCCTTTGACGAAACGGGCCAGGCCGACACCTTCGCGCGCAAGATCGAGATCTGCGAACGCGCCTACCGCGTGCTGGTCGATGAAGTGGGCTTCGCGCCCGAAGACATCATCTTCGACCCCAACATCTTCGCGGTGGCCACGGGCATCGAGGAACACAACAACTACGCGGTGGACTTCATCGAGGCCACGCGCTGGATCAAGAAGCACCTGCCCGGCGCCAAGGTCTCGGGCGGCGTCTCGAACGTGAGCTTCTCCTTCCGCGGCAACGACCCGGTGCGCGAGGCCATCCACACGGTGTTCCTGTACCACGCGATCGCGGCGGGCATGGACATGGGCATCGTCAACGCCGGCATGGTGGGCGTGTACGACGAGCTGGAGCCCACCCTGCGCGAGCGCGTGGAGGACGTGGTGCTCAACCGCCGCCCCGACGCCGGCGAGCGCCTGGTCGAGATTGCTGAAAGCGCCAAGAGTGGCGCCAAGGACGAGAGCAAAAAACTCGAGTGGCGCGGCACGCCCGAGGCGCCGGTGCCCGTGGAGCAGCGCCTGTCGCACGCCATGGTGCACGGCATCACCGACTTCATCGTGCAGGACACCGAAGAGGCGTACCAGGCCATCCTGGCCAAGGGCGGCCGGCCGCTGCACGTCATCGAAGGCCCGCTGATGGACGGCATGAACATCGTGGGCGACCTGTTCGGCGCCGGCAAGATGTTCTTGCCGCAGGTGGTGAAGTCGGCGCGCGTGATGAAGTCGGCCGTGGCGCACCTGATCCCCTACATCGAGGAAGAGAAGAAGCGCGACGAGGCGGCCGGGCGCGACGTGCGCAGCAAGGGCAAGATCGTCATCGCCACGGTGAAGGGCGACGTGCACGACATCGGCAAGAACATCGTCACCGTCGTGCTCCAGTGCAACAACTTCGAGGTCGTGAACATGGGCGTGATGGTCCCGTGCCACGAGATCCTGGCCAAGGCCAAGGTGGAGGGCGCGGACATCGTGGGCCTGTCGGGCCTGATCACGCCCAGCCTGGAAGAGATGCAGTACGTGGCCGGCGAGATGCAGAAGGACGAGCATTTCCGCATCCGGAAGATCCCGCTTTTGATCGGCGGCGCCACCACCAGCCGCGTGCACACGGCCGTGAAGATCGCGCCCCATTACGAAGGCCCCGTGGTCTACGTGCCCGACGCCTCGCGCAGCGTGGGCGTGGCGCAGAGCCTGCTGTCGGACCAGGCGGCCGCGTACATCGCCGAGCTGAACGCCGATTACGACAAGGTGCGCGAGCAGCACACCAACAAGAAGCAGGTGCCGCTGTGGCCCCTGGCCAAGGCGCGCGCCAACAAGACGCCCATCGCCTGGGCGGGCTACCAGCCGCCGCGGCCCAAGTTCATCGGCCGGCGGCTCATTCGCAACTACGACCTGGCCGAGCTGGCGCAGTACATCGACTGGGGCCCCTTCTTCCAGACCTGGGACCTGGCCGGCCCCTTCCCGGCCATCCTGCAGGACGAGGTCGTGGGCACCGAGGCCGTGCGCGTGTATGCCGACGGCAAGCGCATGCTGCAGCGCCTGATCGAAGGCCGCTGGCTCACGGCCAGCGGTGTGGTGGGCTTCTGGCCCGCCAACACCGAGCATGACGACGACATCGTGCTCTACACCGACGAGACGCGCAGCCAGCGCGCGCTGACCTGGCACGGCCTGCGCCAGCAGACCGAGAAGCAGGCCGTCAATGGCGTGATGCGCCCCAGCCGCTGCCTGGCCGACTTCGTCGCGCCCCAGGGCAGTGGCCTGGCCGACTACGTGGGCATGTTCGCCGTCACGGCCGGTATCGGCGCCGAGAAGAAGGAGAAGCAGTTCATCGATGACCTCGACGACTACTCGGCCATCATGCTCAAGGCCCTGGCCGACCGGCTGGCCGAGGCCTTTGCCGAGGCGCTGCACCAGCGCGTGCGCAAGGACCTGTGGGGCTATGCGGCCGACGAGGCGCTGAGCAACGAGCAGCTCATCAAGGAACAGTACCAGGGCATCCGCCCCGCGCCGGGCTATCCGGCCTGCCCCGACCACAGCGTCAAGGGCGCGATGTTCGAGCTGCTGCAGTGCGCCGACATCGGCATGGGCCTGACCGAAAGCCTGGCCATGACGCCCGCAGCCAGCGTGAGCGGCTTCTACCTCTCGCACCCCGAGGCCCAGTATTTCAATGTGGGCAAAATCGGCGCCGACCAGCTGGCCGACCAGGCGGCGCGGCGGCAGATGGATGAAGCCACGCTCTCGCGCTTGCTGGCGCCGAACTTGTAATCAGCCTTCTGGCTCCTCTCCCCTCTGGGGAGAGGCTGGGTGAGGGGCTCGCGCAGCCCAGGTGATCAAGCGTCGCGCCGTCTGTCGCGCTGCCCTCACCCCGGCCCTCTTCCAGGGAGCGAGGGCGCAAAAGCCCGCCCACGCGCACATCCAGCTTTGACTTCCCGGGAACTGCCATTCTTCTGCTGCAACAACAACTGATCTTCGCCGGCCAGCACTACTTGATGCTGGCCCTGTGTGTGCTGGCCGCCTGGGGCGCAGGCCAACTGCTGTGGGCGCGCCTGCGCGCGCCGCAGGGCCCGGGCGCCGACCCGGCCGCGGCTGACCCGTGGCTGGGCCTGGCCATGGCGGCAGCCTTGGGCCTGGGGCTGTACATCTGCGCCTTCCAACTGCTGGCCATCGCGGGCGCGCTGCGCCCGCCGGCCGTGCTGGGGCTGCTGGCCGCGGGCCTGCTGGCCGCCGCGCTGCAGGCGCGGGCGGCGTGGGGCCGCTTGCGCGCGCTGCCGGCGGCGCCCGGCACACGCGCCCAGCGCATCGCGACGTGGGTGGCCCTGGGTGCGCTGCTCGTCTCGCTGTCCGAGCCGCTGTCGCCGCCCCACGCCTTCGACGAAATGATGTACCACCTGCCCTGGGCGCGCGAGACGGCGACCAGCGGCGCGCTCGGCATCCACGACTGGCTGCGCTACCCCTGGTTCCCCTACAACTACAACCTGCTCTACGCGGCCGCGCTGCCGCTGGCGGGCGACGTGTTCCCGCACCTGCTGCATGCGCTGGCGGGCTGGCTGTCGGCGGCCATCGTCTTCAGGCTCGCCCTGGCGCACAGCGACCGCATCACGGCCTGCATGGCCGCCGTGATCCTGCTGGCCGTGGGCGAGATGAGCAATGCGCTGATCGACATGGGCGTGGCGCTGTTCGTGCTGGCGGCCTGCACGGCCTTGTGGATCTGGCACCGCGCGCCCGGCAACAGCAGGCCGCTGGGCTGGCTGATGCTGGCCGGCTTTTTGATGGGCCTGGCCATCGGCAGCAAGTACCAGGCGCTGACCTTCATGCCGCTTTTGGGCCTGTTCGTGCTCTGGCGCGAGCGACGGGTGGGCAGGCTGGCCGCAGCGCTGGCCGTGCTGCTGCTGCCCTGCATCTACTGGTATGCGCGCAACTGGCTGCAGACCGGCGACCCCTTCAACCCCATCGGCGCGCGCGTGTTCGGCTTTTCCAACTGGAACGAAACCGACTACGTGAACCAGGTCAATGACGTCAGTGCCCATGCCAGCCTGCCCAACATCATGCTGTGGCCGCTGCTGCTGGTGCCCTTTGGCCTGTTCTGGCGCAACCCGGCCACGCGGCCCGCGGTGCGCGCCGCCACGGTCTTCGGCGCCTGGTCGCTGGTGGTGTGGGTGCTGACCTCGCGCTACCCGCGCTACATGACGGCTTCGTTCCCCCTGCTGGCCTGGCTGGGCGCCATGGGCTGGCGGCAGCTGGGCCTGTGGGCCGCGCAGGCCGTGCAGCGCCGTGCGCCGGTGCTGGCCCGCGGCGCAATGCCCCGCGTGGCCACGGTGGCGCTGCTGGCCGTGCTGGCGCTGGCCGGTGCGCAGCGCTTTGCGCAGCATGCGCGCATGGTCTCGCCCACGCCCGAATCGCGCGAGGCCTTCCTGCGCACGCATGTGCCCGGCTATGAAGCGCTGCAGTACGCCAATGCGCATCGCCACGGCAAGCTCTACATCGTGGCGCTGAGCGATGCGATCTACTTCGCCCACCAGCCGGCCTGGGGCGACGTGTTCGGGCCGTGGCGCTATGCGGACTTCGTGATGCAAAAGCCGGCCGAGATGGGCCGGCGGCTGGCCGCGGCCGGCTTCGGTACCATCGCCATCCACACCCGCACGGTGCCGATCCTGGACGGCCAGGCCGGCTTCGGCGATCACTTCGATCTGCTCTACGACAAGGAAGGCACGCGCATCTACCGCGTCAAGGCCTTCGCACCTTCGCCTGCTTCCTCATGACCGATCGCCTTTCGTCGCTGCGCATCGCGGCCATCATCCCCTGCTACAACGAGGCACTGGCCATCACCCAGACGGTGGCCGAGTTCCGCGAGCACCTGCCGCAGGCGCAGATCCACGTCTTCGACAACAACTCCAGCGACAACACCACCGAGGTGGCGCGCGCCGCGGGCGCGCAGGTGACGCAGGTGCTGCTGCGCGGCAAGGGCAATGTGGTGCGCCGCATGTTCGCCGACGTGGAGGCCGACATCTACGTCATGGTAGATGGCGATGCGACCTACGACCTCTCGCGCGTGGGCGAGATGATCGAGATGCTGATCGACGGCAACCTCGACATGGTGGTGGGTGCGCGCCAGGACGACCAGCAGGACGCAGCCACCTACCGGCAGGGCCACCGCTGGGGCAACCGCATGCTCACGGGCGCGGTCGTGAGCATCTTCGGCGGCCAGTTCAGCGACATGCTGTCGGGCCTGCGCGTGTTCTCGCGCCGCTATGCCAAGTCCTTTCCGGCGCTGTCGCAGGGCTTCGAGATCGAGACGGAACTGACCGTGCACGCGCTCGAGCTGCGCCTGCCCTGGGCCGAGCTGCCCACGCGCTACCGCTCGCGGCCCGAGGGCTCGCACAGCAAGCTGTCCACCTACAAGGACGGCTGGCGCATCCTCATGACCATCAGCAAGCTCTACATCAGCGAGCGCCCGCGCCAGTTCTTCCTGTGGGTGGCGGTGCTGCTGACGCTGAGCGCGCTGCTGCTGGCCTATCCGCTGCTGATGACCTGGCTGGCGACCGGGCTGGTG
Source organism: Xenophilus arseniciresistens (assembly GCF_028023875.1). GTDB lineage: Bacteria > Pseudomonadota > Gammaproteobacteria > Burkholderiales > Burkholderiaceae_C > Xenophilus > Xenophilus arseniciresistens. Next base: position 161,758 of record NZ_JAQIPB010000009.1, on the reverse strand, counting down.
CCGCGCGTGCCCACGGCCGTGCTGGTCACCGGCATGATGGTGGGGGCCATGATGTCCACCGCCTGCGCCATGATCCTGCGCATGGTCACCGTCGGCCGGCGCGAGAGCAAGCGCCTGCACTACCTGAGCCACCCGGGCCCGCGCCACGCCGCGCAGCAGCGGCCGCAGGGCACGCGCCAGGATGCCTGATGAACCCGCAAGGGGCCCGGCAGCGCTGAGCACGCTGCAGCGCCTGTGGCGCTTTGGCGTGGCGGGCGTGCTGGGCTTCGTGGTCGATGCCGGCGTGCTCTACCTGCTGGCGCCCTGGCTGGGCTGGTACGGCGCGCGCGTGCTGTCCTTCTGGGCCGCGGCCACGGCCACCTGGCTCTTCAACCGCCGCTACACCTTCGCCGATGGCGCCGCACGCGGCGGGGCGGCGCTGTGGCGTGAATACGGCGGCTACCTGCTGGCCATGCTGGGCGGCGCGGCCGTGAACTACGGCTGCTATGCGCTGGCGCTGCAGCTGCTGCCCCCTGCCGGCTGGGTGCCCCTGCTGGGTGTGGCTGTGGGCAGCCTGGCGGGCATGGGCATCAACTTCCTGTCGGCGCGCTGGCTGATCTTCAGGCGCCAGCGCTGATCAACAAGAAAGAAGGCTTTTCTTTTCTTCAGAATCGGAAGTCCAGCGTGCGCGGCGCGCCGCCCACCTGCACGCTCTGGGTCTTGCGCTCGCCGCCCAGGCTCGCATCCACCACATAACGGCCCGGCGGCAGGCTCAGCAGACACACGGGGCCACTGGCGCGCAGCGACTGACTCACCCCGCCCGAAGCTTCGGCGCGGATGTCCACCTGCACGTCCGCCAGGTAGGCGCCGTCGGCACGCGCAAACAGCAGCGACAGCGGATGCGCCTTCATCGCCGCGCGCATGGCCGTGGATTCATCGCTGCCGATGCCGCCGCAGCGCCACTGGATGGAGCCGCTGCCCTGCGCCTGCGGCAGGCCTGCATCGAGCGCTGCGGGGGCGGCCGAAGGCGCAGGCAGGGTGACGGGCGGCGGCGGCGACGGTGGCGCAGTGGGCGCTGCGCCCTGCGGCGCCACTTCCACCGGCGCCGGCACCGTGACCTGCTGGGCCAGTGCGCTGCCTGCAAGGCTGCAGGCGGTAATCCACGCGGCAAGTGATTTGAAGGACGGGCGGGCGGTGCGGGACTGGCGCATGGCGGCTCCTTGAATGTGCTTGTACGTTCCGGGAAGCTGCCATGGTGGGCCGGCGGGTTGCGGCCTGGCTGTAGTCGCAGGCCGACGGTGGGTGTGCGCCGTGCGCGGAAGACACTCAGAGATGAGGTTCTTCGGGCTGCAGCGCGTCGTCCAGCCATTCGACCCAGTGCCGCACGGGCAGCTCGGTGCCGCTTTGCAGGTGCGTGATGCAGCCCATGTTCGACGAGGCGATGCGCACCGGCTGCAGCTGCTTCAGGTGGCCCAGCTTGCGGTCGCGCAGTTGGTAGGAGAGCTCGGGCTGCGTCACCGAATAGGTGCCCGCCGAGCCGCAGCACAGGTGCGATTCGCTCTGCGCCACCTGCAGCGAAAAGCCCAGCGCACGCAGGTGTGTCTCGACCCCGCCGCGCAGCTTCTGCCCGTGCTGCAGGGTGCAGGGCGGGTGGTAGGCCATCACGCCCTCGGGCGCCTTCACGCGGGCTTGCAGGGCCGGCACCAGCTCGGGCAGCAGCTCGCTGATGTCGCGCGTCATCGCGCTGATGCGCGCGGCCTTCTTCGCGTAGGCCGCATCGTGCTGGAGCATGTGGCCGTATTCGCGCACCGTGACGCCGCAGCCCGAGGCGTTCATCACCAGCGCTTCGACCCCGCCGTCTTCGTGACTGCGCTCCACATAGGGCCACCAGGCGTCGATGTTGGCGCGCATCTGCGCCAGGCCGCCCTCCTGGTCATTGAGGTGGAACTTGACGGCGCCGCAGCAGCCCGCTGCCTTCGGCAGCACGCATTCGATGCCGGCCGCGTCGAGCACGCGCGCAGTGGCGGCGTTGATGTTGGGCGACATGCTGGGCTGCACGCAGCCCGCGAGCATCAGCACCTTGCGCGCATGGCTGCGCGTGGGCCAATGGCCCGCGTCCTGCGGCGCCGGCACCTTGGCCTTGAGCTTGGGCGGCAGCAGGCCGCGCACCGACTGGCCCAGCTTCATCGCGGGCGCGAACAGCGGCGAAGGCAGGCCTTCCTTGAGCGCCCAGCGCAGCGCCTTTTCACCGGCCGGGCGCGGCACCTTCTCGTCGACCATCTTGCGGCCGATGTCCACCAGATGCCCGTATTGCACGCCGCTGGGGCAGGTGCTTTCGCAGTTGCGGCAGGTCAGGCAGCGGTCCAGGTGCAACTGCGTGGCGCGCGTGGGCTGCGCGCCTTCGAGCACCTGCTTGATCAGGTAGATGCGCCCGCGCGGGCCGTCCAGCTCGTCGCCCAGCAGCTGGTAGGTGGGGCAGGTGGCGGTGCAGAAGCCGCAGTGCACGCATTTGCGCAGGATGGCTTCGGCCTCGGCACCTTCGGGCGTGCCTTGGAATTCGGGGGCGAGTTCGGTCTGCATGTGGGGGCTGCTGCTTGAATGTTCTTGCCTGGGCGTGCGGCTCAGGCTCAGGGGGATGCCGGGGGCGCAGCGGACTGCGCCTTGTCGTGGTCATGGGAGGCGGCCTGTGGCCGCAGGTGCAGGCGCACCGCAAGGCCTTGGAGCCGCTCGCGCAGCTCGCGCGACCGGCGCATGTCGTCCAGGAAGGGCGGCAGCGAAAGCGCCAGCAGCAGCGCCGCCAGGGGCAGCACGCAGATGAAGCCCAGCCACTTGAAGCCGGCCGCACCCGCCAGACCGCCGGCCACGAACATCAGCACCAGGCCGCCGAACAGGCGCAGCCGCTGGCTGTTGTGGCGCACGGGCGCCGCCGCTGCCGTCGTTGTTGTTGATGACGACGATGCGCGGCCGCGCCGGTTCCAGTACAGCATCTTGCCCAGCTCGATGCCCAGGTCGGTGAGGTTGCCCGTCATGTGCGTGGTGCGCACCCGGCCGCCCGTGAGCTTGGACGCCAGCGCGTTCTGCAGGCCCATCATGAAGGACAGCAGCAGCACCGTGAGTGGCACCGCGAAGGGGGTGTGCCAGCCCAGCGTGATGGCGCCCATCAGGCCGAAGGGCAGCATGAGCGCCGCTTCCAGCAGCAGCGGCAGCGCATAGGGGTGCCGCAGCCGGTGCTGGCGCCCCCAGTTGATCTGCATGGCCGACACCGCCGCGCCGCCCACGAAGGCCAGGATGGCGCCCATCGCATTGAGCAGCAGCGTGGCGTTGCCCAGCACCAGCGCATCGGCCAGCTGCGAGGTGAAGCCGGTCATGTGCGAGGTGTACATGTGCAGCACCAGGAAGCCGCCCGCGTTGAGGGCGCCCGCATTGAAGGCCAGCAGCAGGCCCAGCGTGCGGTCGGACGCCGCCTGGCGATGACGGCCGGTGAGCAGGCGCAGCCGGCGCATGGCGCGTCCTCAGGCCGTGGCGACCACGGCGTGCTGCCGGCCGGGGTTGAAGATGCCGGCAGGGTCGAAGCTGCGGCGCAGCCCTTCGTGGATGCGCGCCAGCGGCGCGCTCAGCGCGTCGAAGCGCGGCGGCGCGGCGCCCTCCTGGGCGGCCCCGGGCGGCGCCATGAACAGCGTGGCATGGCCGCCCACGGCGCGCGCCGCGGCCCGCACTGCCTCGGCCTGGTCAAGGCCCAGCGCGTACCAGCGCAGGCCGCCATGCCATTCCACCAGCGGCTGGCCGGGCAGCGCCAGCACGGGCGCCGTCTGCGGCACCGACACGCGCCACAGCGCCTGCGCGCGTGCCACCGCGTCGGTGAAGAAGGGCAGGCGCTGATCGCGCAGCGCCGACCACACGGGCTGGGCCTGGTCCGCCGCGCGCAGGCTGCCGCCCTGGCCGGCCAGCAGGCGGCAGGCCGATTCGACGGCCGCCACCGCGCCGCGCAGGCGCAGCCAGAGCACGCCCTGCCCGCCCGTGGAGCCGGGGTCGGCGATCCAGGCGCTGGCATTGAGCGGCAGCGGCTGGCCGCCCCAGGCGTTGACCTGCGCCAGTGCCTCGCTCTGCGTGCAGTGGAACTCCAGCGTGGCCTCGGCCGGCGCCAGCGGCAGCACCTTCAGGCTCAGCTCGGTGATCAGGCCCAGCGTGCCCAGCGAGCCCGCGAGCACGCGCGAGACGTCGTAGCCCGCCACGTTCTTCATCACCTGGCCGCCGAACTGCAGGTGCTCGCCGCGGCCGTTGATCAGGCCCGCGCCCAGCACGTAGTCGCGCACGCAGCCCACGCTGGCGCGCGCGGGGCCCGACAGGCCCGCCGCCACCATGCCTCCCACGGTTGCAACGGCGCCTTCGCCCTGCCACGCGAAGTGCGGCGGCTCGAAGGGCAGGCACTGGTTCTGCTGCGCGAGCACGGCTTCGAGCTCAGCCAGCGGCGTGCCCGCGCGCACGGTAACCACCAGCTCGCTGGGCTCGTAGCTCAGCACGCCCGTGAGCGCGCGCGTGTCCAGCAGCGCGCCTGCCGTCACGGGTTCGCCATAGAAATCCTTGCTGCCGCCGCCGCGGATGACGAGCGGCGTGCCGTCAGCGCCCGCGGCGCGGATGCGGTCGATGTAGTGATTCAGCATCGCGTGGTGCTCAAAAACGAGGAAGGTCGGAATGCGGCAGCACGCCGCCGCGCACCACCTGCTTGCCGTATTCGGCGCAGCGCTGCAGCGTGGGAATCACCTTGCCGGGGTTCAGGCCGCCGGCAGGGTCGAAGGCGGCCTTGATGCCGAACATCTGCGCGTTCTCTTCGGCCGTGAACTGCACGCACATGCTGTTGAGCTTTTCCACGCCCACGCCATGCTCGCCGCTCACGGTGCCGCCCATGGCCACGCTGGTTTCCAGGATGTCCGCGCCGAACAGCTCGCAGCGGTGCAGCTCGTCGGGGTCGTTGGCGTCGAACAGCACCAGCGGATGCAGGTTGCCGTCGCCCGCGTGGAAGACGTTGCAGCAGCGCAGGCCGTACTTCTTCTCCATCTGCTGGATGGCCAGCAGGATGTCGGCCAGGCGCTTGCGCGGGATGGTCGAATCGAGGCACATGTAGTCGGGGCTGATGCGGCCCGACGCAGGAAACGCGTTCTTGCGCCCGCTCCAGAAGCGCAGGCGCTCTTCCTCGCTTTCGCTCACGGCGATGGCCGTGGCGCCGCAGCCGCGCAGCACGGCGCTCATGCGGCCGATCTCTTCCTCCACCTCTTCGGGCGTGCCGTCCGATTCGCACAAAAGGATGGCCTCGGCATTCAGGTCGTAGCCCGCATGCACGAAGTCTTCCACCGCCGCGGTCATGGGCTTGTCCATCATCTCCAGCCCGGCCGGGATGATGCCGGCCGCCACCACTGCCGCCACCGCATCGCCGGCTTTGCGCACGTCGTCGAAGCTGGCCATGATGCAGCGCGCCAGCTGCGGCTTGGGCACCAGGCGGACGGTGACCTCGGTGGTCACGGCCAGCATGCCTTCGCTGCCGATCACCAGCGCCAGCAGGTCCAGCCCCGCGCAGTCCAGCGCGTTGCTGCCGAACTCCACCGGCTCGCCCTCGGCCGTGAAGCCGCGCACGCGCATCACGTTGTGCAGGGTCAGGCCGTACTTGAGGCAGTGCACGCCGCCCGAGTTCTCGGCCACGTTGCCGCCGATGGTGCAGGCGATCTGGCTCGACGGATCGGGCGCGTAATACAGGTTGTAGGGCGCCGCGGCCTCGCTGATGGCCAGGTTGCGCACGCCGCACTGCACCGTGGCCGTGCGCGACACCGGATCGACCTCGAGGATCTTGTTGAACTTGGCCAGCGACAAGGTCACGCCCAGCTCGTGCGGCATGGCGCCGCCCGAAAGCCCCGTGCCCGCGCCGCGCGCCACCACCGGCACGCCCAGCGCATGGCAGGCCTTGAGCGCCGCCGCGACCTGGGCCTCGTTCTCGGGCAGGGCCACCACCAGCGGCCGCTGGCGGTAGGCCGTCAGGCCGTCGCACTCATAGGGCACGGTGTCTTCGGCATGCCAGAGCAGCGCATGCGCGGGCAGGTGCGCCTGCAAGGCGCGCACCACCTCGGCCTGCCGGGCCGCGCGATCGGCGCGCTGCAGGGCCTGGGCCTGCGTGGGGGATTCTGGGGCGTTCATCGGGGGAGTCTCCTGCGGCCGGTGCGGGGCAACCCCCGAGCCCGGCCCATGGGCCGCCATGATGGCACGGCCCCGCCCCCGCGCGCCTGTCGCGAAGGGGTGCGGCACTGTAGGCGCTGGGCGCGGGCCGCGGTTTGAAGATTCTTCAAGGGCTGTTGAGCAAAGCTGAAGCGGCTGCGCCCGCGACAATGCCGCCATGGCCACCGCACGCTCCTTCGACACCGCCGACTACAAGCTCTTCCCCTCGCCGCGCAACGAGCACCGCATCGTGTTCGAACACCAGGTGTTCGTGCCGCAGCCCTATGCGCTGATCGACCTGCCCAGCTACGACCTCAAGGGCCGCTACAGCCTTTTTGCCGCCTGCCGGTTGTCGGACGGGAAGATGGGGCAACTGGTGACGCTGGAGGATGAGGCGGATGTGGGGAGGTTCAATACGAGGTTCGTGCCGGACTGAGGCGAACTGGCCCAAGCGCCGCGAAGCGGGCCGATCGGCTCAGCACTTTGTCAGACCGCAATGATCAGATTGGCGTGCGATATGGCCCGTGGGCCGCTGCCTAGCTAGATTTAGTCCAACGCATCCAGGGCAGCCCCCACGGCCTAAGTCAACGCAGCTGCCTGTGATGCCCTGCACAATCGCCAAAAGCATCCGTGATTTTGGATTTAGGCCGCCCGAAATATGCTGGATGGATGCCGCCCTTCAGCACCCGCCTTGGCTGACTGCGCTGGGCAGGAGCTGGATCAGCGCTCAGGTGTGTCAGACCCCGACCCCGGCATCAGCCGCCCACACTGCCAGCACTGCTCAAAACCACCCTCAATGCGTTCGCCGCAACTGCAATGCCACAGGCGTTGCGGCGGCGAGCGCAGCGCGTCCAGAAATGCCAGGGCGCGTGCCTGTTGCGCCTGGTCGTCGATCCACACTTCGGGCAGGCACTGGTCGGGCGGTAGATGGCCGACGGCGGCGCCGAGGAATTCACGCTGCACGCTGGCGCCGATGCCCTGCGCCCGCAGCGCGTCGGCCCACAGCGTGGCCAGGGCCAGGTTCGGGGCTTGGGCCAGGCGCTGCATGGCAGTCGGTGGATCGTGAATGTGGGCGCCCGCTCAGGGCTGGGGTGGCGTGTCGTCTGGCGCAGGCTCGGCGGCCGGCGTGGCTTCGCGCGCACGTTCCGCATAGCGGTTGAAGCGCCAGGCCGTGTCTTCCATCGTGATGCGGCGCCAGGTCTGGCGCTTTTCCGCCGGGCTCATCGAGGGCCAGTGCTGCACTTCGTCAAAATTGCGCCCGCAGCCCTTGCACTGGTCGTCGCCCTGGCTGGTCGAGCAGATGGCGATGCAGGGCGTGTCGGGCGTGCTTTCGTACCAGGCCATCCAGGCCTGCCAGGCCGCGGGCGGGAAGCCCTGGTCCTCCACCTCGTCCTCGCGGTAGAAAACCATCAATGCATAGACTTCCGCGAGCGCGCGGACTTCGGGCGCCAGCGTCACGCCGTCGGGCGATGGCTTGCGCTCGCGCCAGAAGTTGATGGCGGCTTCGATGTCAGTGATGTGGATGCCGGCCATGAAAGCGAGACACGATGGAAAAACGCATGCAAATGCGGGGCGGCGATCTTAGCCGCCTGCCGTCATGCGCCGGTGTCGGCCACCGACGGGTTTGCTTGCAGCCGCAGATGTCTTGCGCGCGACTTGCCCGATGTGGTCCAATCGGCGCTCTCGAGGGGGAGTAGCCCCAGCCCGGTTTTGCATGGCGGCCCTGCTGCCGTGCCTGGCCAGAGGCTGTTGGTCCGTCGTCAGTACGAAGCGCGAGCTTCCGGCGGACCGGGGTACCTGACTTGCGTTGGCCACCACGGCAAACAGCAGAACAGGGGCCGAGCAAGACCTTTGATAGGCCCACCTGCGGGCAGATCAAGGCCGTGGTTTCGTTTCGCGCATGACGCAGTCGTGTGCGGCCAACGAATGTCCTCGATCCTCCTCAGCGGGCGGTCAAGCTGGAATGTGGCGGGGTGCCACGTTCCCATTCATGACAAGAAACTGAGGATTCTATGGATTTCCTGACTTCTCCCGCGTTCTGGGTCGCACTCGGCCAGATCATCATCATCGACATCCTGCTGGGCGGGGACAACGCGGTCGTGATCGCGCTGGCCTGCCGCAAGCTGCCGCCCGAGCAGCGCAAGAAGGGCATCATCTTCGGCACCGCCGGCGCCATCGTCCTGCGGGTGATCCTCATCGCCTTCGCGATGACGCTGCTCATGGTGCCCTTCCTGAAGTTCGTGGGCGCGATCCTGCTGATCTGGATCGGCGTGAAGCTGCTGGTGCCCGAGGAAGAGGGGCATGGCGACATCCAGGGCAGCGACAAGCTGTTCGCGGCCATCAAGACCATCATCGTGGCCGACCTGGTGATGAGCGTGGACAACGTGATCGCCATCGCCGGCGCCGCGCAGAATGCGGGCGAGCATTCGCTGCTGCTGGTGATCCTGGGCCTGCTGATCTCCATCCCGATCATCGTCTGGGGCAGCCAGCTGGTCATCAAGCTCATGGAGCGCTTCCCGCTGATCATCACGCTGGGAGGCATGCTGCTGGGCTGGATCGCCGGTGGCATGCTGGTCACCGACCCGGCCTTCGTCAACCCCGACAAGTGGACCTTCCTGCCCAAGTTCGGCACGATGGACGAGAAGGGCATGGCCGTGATCTCCACGACCACCTACTGGGTCTCGCACATCCTTGGCGCCCTGCTGGTGCTGGCGCTGGGCAAGTTCTTCGCTTCGCGCAAGAAGCCCGCCGCAGCGCACGGTTGATCGGCTGAGCAGACGGCACCCTTGCCTCACAGTGCAGGGGTGCCGTTTTTTCATCGCGGGGCCTTCCCAAGATGAAAAACGCCGCCTTGACAAGGATTCCGATGGAACGAGTGATCCTCTATGTGGACGATGCGACCCATGCGCTGGGGCAGCTTGAACAGCTGCGCGCCTCGGGCCTGCGGCCCACGCACTGGGTGCTGGCCGCCTGCGCGCCGCGCATGACCAGCCGCATCAGCAAGTGGGTCAGCCACAGCGCGCGCGAGAACTGGCGCGTGAAGTGGTTCGCGCGGCTGCAGGAGACGCTGGCGCCCGCGCTGCAGGCGGACGGCGCCGAGTTCACTGCCGTGCTGGCGCAAGGCCCGCTGCTGGTGCTCACGCAGCAGCTCCTGCTGGCCCATGGGGCGGCGCGTGTCATCGACCTGCGCCGGCCCAAGGTGGGTGCGGTGCTGGAGCCCGTGCAGTCCGGCTCCGCCGAGGCCGCACCGCGCGCGCCGGGTCGCAACAACGGCGCGCTGTCGGGCGGCGCGCTGGGCGTGGGCGCCCTGATGGTGCTGGCCCAGACGCTGGCCGAATAGGCGCCAGGCCGCACACGGGCTGCGCGACTACACGGCCGCGCCGCGCGCAGCGGCTATGCTGCGCGCCATGCGACTGATCATCCAATGGCTGTTGAGCGCCCTGGCGCTGCTGGCCGTCACCTACCTCTACAGCGGCGTGCGCGTGGACAGCTTCACGAGTGCGCTGATCGCCGCCGCCGTCATCGGCCTGCTCAACATGGTCGTGCGGCCCATCCTGGTGGTGCTCACGCTGCCGGTCACGGTGGTGACGCTGGGGCTGTTCCTGTTCGTCATCAACGCGCTGATGTTCTGGTCCGCCTCGGGCCTGCTGGGCGGCTTCCATGTGGACGGCTTCTGGGCGGCGCTGCTGGGTTCGCTGATCTACTCGCTGCTGAACCTGCTGATCGACCGCGTGGTCGGCGACGTGTTCAAGCGATAGGTCCGGCACTTGCCCCGGCTCAGCGCTGCTGTTGCTGCTGCTTGAGCTCCTCGGCCTGCTCCCTGACCTTCACTTCGTTCTCGCGCGCGCGGGTGTCGATGATCGACGCCTCGTAGTGGTCGATGCGCACCGGCCCGCGCCCGCCCGCGTTGTTGCGCACCAGATCCTGTGCGGCCTTGAAGCGGTCGCGCGCACCCACGTAATCGAGGATGGCGACGTTGGCCTCGGCCTCGGCGCGGATGGCCCGCAGCGGGTCGTTGGCCGCGTGGTACAGCCCGGCCAGCGCCCGCCAGCCCGAGGCATCGCGCGGATGCACGGCCACCCAGTCGCGCAGCGGCGGGATCATCGGCCCGGGCTGGCGCGTGGCCTGCGCCACCTGCGCGGCCAACAGCAGGTGGGCGCGGCTCTTGTCGGGCTCGGCGCCCGTCGGCGGCGCCAGGAGGGCCTGCGCGGCCTGCGGGTTGCGGCCCAGCAGTTCCACTTCCACCGACAGCAGGCGCGCCATGCGCGCGGCCGCGGGCTCGGCCTGCGTGGCTTCGCGCAGCCGGGTGGCGGCGGCGCGCGCGGCGTTGAAGTCGTTGAGCTGCGCGGCCGAGAAGGCGGCCGCGTAGAGCGTACCGGCCCGCGCGGCGGGGCTCTGGCCCGCCAGATCGCCTTCGGCCGCGCGCACCCAGGCGCGCAGCGAATCCACGCCCGGGCGGCCCAGGATGCGCGCACGCGCGGCCATCATGGCGTGCTCGGCCTGCAGCGGCAGGCCGCCGCGCGGCGCGTCGGCCCTGAACTGGAAGCGCGCCTGCATGTCGGTGATGCGCTCGCTGTTGAGCGGGTGGCTGCGCAGGTAGGGGAAGGAGCCGTTGTCGTTGAGCCGCGAGGCGTGCTGCAGCCGCTCGAACATGATGGCCGCGCCCTGCGGCGAGAAGCCGGCCTGGGTCATCACGCCATAGCCGATGCGGTCGGCCTCGCGTTCCATGTCGCGAGAGAAGTCCAGCTGCTTCTGCATCGCCATGGCCTGGCCGCCCATGATCATGGCCTGGCCCAGGTCGCCGCTGCTGCGTCCGCTCTTGCTGGCCGCCAGCGCGCCCAGGATCATTGCCGCAAGCAGCATCGGCGCCTGGCGGCTCTGGCTGGTCATGATGCGGGCGATGTGCCGCTGCGTGACGTGCGACAGCTCATGCCCCAGCACCGAGGCCAGCTCGTCGCGGCTGCCGGTGATGGCGATCAGCCCCGTGTGCAGGCCGAAGTAGCCGCCGGGCAGCGCAAAGGCGTTGACGCTGCGGTCGCGGCCGATCATCAGCTCCCAGGCAAAGCGTTCCTCCAGCTCGGGCGTGAGCTCGCCGCGCGTGCGCGCGGCCGCCAGCAGCGGCTGCCAGATGCCCTGCACGTAGTCGTCCAGCACCGGGTCCTCGAGGTAGTCGGGGTCGCGGTACAGCTCGCGTGCGATGCTGTCGCCAAGCCGGCGCTCGGCGCCCACGCCCATGTCCACGGCATCGCCCAGGCCGGGCAGGCCCTGCGCCAGCGCCGGTGCGGGCGCCAGGGCCTGGCTCAGGGCCAGCAGGGCCGCCAGCAGTGCGGGCCGCAGGCGCGGATGGCGGCGCGAGGGCCGGCGGCTGGACGGGAAAGACGACAGGCGTGGCAGAGGCATCGGCAGCAGGGGGCGCCGGCGCGGCGGCGCCCCGAACGAGGACGTCGGGCCCCGTATGATGCGCCACCGACCGGAACGTTCACACGATGCCCCATTCGCCGCTCACCCATTTCGACGCCCAGGGCCAGGCCCACATGGTGGATGTGGCGGCCAAGGCCGCGACGCACCGCGTGGCCGTGGCCAGCGGTCGCATCGAGATGCAGGCCGCGACGCTGTCGCTGATCGACAGCGGCAGTGCCAAGAAGGGCGACGTGCTGGGCGTGGCGCGCATCGCCGGCATCCAGGCGGCCAAGAAGACCAGCGAGCTGATCCCGCTGTGCCACCCGCTGGCCATCACGCGCGTGGCGCTGGCCTTCGAGACCCGCCCGGAGCCCGTGCCGGCCGTCCACTGCACGGCCACCGTCGAGACCGTGGGCCCCACGGGCGTGGAAATGGAAGCGCTCACGGCCGTGCAGGTGGCCCTGCTCACGGTCTACGACATGTGCAAGGCCGCCGACCGCGGCATGACCATCACCGGCGTGCGCGTGGAAGAAAAGCGCGGCGGCAAGTCGGGCGACTGGACGGCTCAGCCTGCCTGATTGAGCGGCTGGGGCATCGCCACGCGCTGGCCGCCGCGGCGCAGGTTTTCGGCCCGCGCCCGCAGCTGGCCGCAGCCGCCGTCCACGTCCTGCCCCGCCGAATCGCGCAGCTTCGTGAGGATGCCGCGGGCCTTCAGCGTCCGGGCCAGCGCCTCGCACTGCGCCCAGTCGGGCCGGCTGAAGCCGGCGCCGTCCACGGTGTTGAAGGGAATCAGGTTCAGGATGCCCTTGCGGCCCGCGAGCAGGCGCACCAGGCCCTCGATCTCGTCGGGCCCGTCGTTCACGCCCTTCAGCAGCGTCCACTGGTATTGCACCGGGTGGCCGGTGCTTTGCGCATAGCGCTCGCATTCCTCCACCAGCTGCTCGGGGCTCAGGTCGGGCGCGCGCGGCAGCAGGTGCCGGCGCCGCGCCGCATCGCTGCTGTGCAGCGACAGGGCCAGCGCGGGTTTCACGCTCTGGCGGTGCAGCCGCTCGAAGGCGCGCGGATCGCCCACGGTGGAAAAGACCAGGTTCTTGTGGCCGATGTTGCCCACCGTGCCCAGCAGGTCGATGGCCTCGAGCACGTTGTCCAGGTTGTGGGCCGGCTCGCCCATGCCCATGAACACCACCTTGCGCACGGGCCGGCGCAGGCGCGCCAGCGCCACCTGGGCCACGATCTCGGCGCTGCCCACCTGGCGCAGCAGCCCGTCGCGGCCGGTCATGCAGAAGCGGCAGCCCACCGCGCAGCCCACCTGCGAGGACACGCACAGCCCGCCGCGCGGCAGCAGCACGCTTTCGACCATCTGGCCGTCCTGCAGCTGGACCAGCAGGCGTTCCGAGCCGTCGGCCGCCGGGTGTGCCGAATGGACGCGGGCGAGCGCCGCCAGCTCGGCCTCGATGGCCGGCAGCTCGGCCAGCAGCGGGGCCGGAAAGAAGGTGCCCGGCAGGCGCCGGCCGCTGTCGCGCGGCTGTGCGTGACTCCACAGGCGCAGCACGCGGTGCTCGTGGCTGGGGCCTGCGCCGGCGGTGCGCAGGCGTTGCTTCAGGTCGGCGATGCGCATGGGCAGGGCGGCGGGCCGCAGTGCCGGCCGGCTCAGGCGCCGCGCGCGTAGGCGGCCAGCAGCGCATGCACGCGCTCCAGCCCCTGCGGGGTGGAAGCCAGCTGCAGCGGCGTCTGGCCGCCCAGCAGCGAATGCGCGCGCCGCAGCCAGCGGTGGGCGTCGTCGCCCAGCACCTGGGCGGCGCGGTTGTGCAGCGCGTCCAGGCCCAGGCTCAGCGCGGCGCGCTGCGGGGGCTGGGCGGAAGCTGCCGGCGACGCAGCCGCGGGGGCCGGCGCAGCGGGCGCTGCGCTCGCGGCGGGGGCGGCGCCTGCGTCTGGCGCGGCTTGCAGGCGCACGCTGGCATAGGGCCTGAGCGCGGCCAGGCCTTCGGCCACGCTGAAGCCGGCGGCCTGCAGCTTGCGCGCATAGGCGTCGGCCAGCGTCTTGAGTTCTTCCACGCGCAGCTTCTGCCGCTGCTCCTGCAGCGCTTCGCGTTCGCGTGTGAGGCGCCGGATCTCGGCTTCGATGTCGGAGAGGGCAAAAGAAGAGGAAAGAGCGGACATTTCCAGCAGCGCATCAATCTTCGGGGGCCTGGCGCCCCCCTTCAGGCAGGCGACCATTGTCCCTGCTTCCAGCGCAGGGCAGCGTATCAGGCTGTGGCGGCCAGGGCCCGCTCGATGTCGGCGGCCAGCGATTCGGGCTTGTCCAGCGGCGCATAGCGGCGGATCACGCGACCGTCGCGGCCCACCAGGAACTTGGTGAAATTCCACTTGATGGCGGTGCTGCCCAGAAAGCCCGGCTTCTCCTGCGTCAGCCACTGGTACAGCGGCAGCGCGCCGGGGCCGTTGACTTCGACCTTGGCCATCATCGGGAAGCTCACGCCGTAGTTCTTCTGGCAGAAGGCGCCGATCTCGGCGTTGCTGCCCGGGTCCTGGTGGCCGAACTGGTTGCTCGGAAAGCCCAGCACCGCAAAGCCCTGGCCCTGGTACTGGCGGTACAGCGCCTCCAGGCCCGCGAACTGCGGCGTGAAGCCGCACTGGCTGGCGGTGTTGACGATCAGCAGCACCTGGCCGGCGTAGTCCTTCAGGGCGACGGGCGTGCCGTCCAGGCGCTGGGCCTCGAAGTCGTGCAGGGTGGTGGTCATGGGGCGCTCTCAGGTGGCGGAAAGGGGCTCATGATCGCGCGGTGCGGGCGGCCGGGCAATGGCGGCCCACAGTGCCGCCGCCATCAGCAGCAGCCCGCCGGCGGCCACGCGCGGCGTCAGTTGCGCGGCGCCAGCGGCCACGGACGACACGGTGGCGAACAGCACCTCCGACAGCAGCAGCACCGACACCGTGCCGGCCGCCAGCCGCACCGCGCCGTATTGCAGGGCCACGTTGGCCACCGCAAAGCCGATGGCCAGCATCGCCACCCAGGGCAGCCAGTCCAGGGTGGCCGTCAGCGCCGGCGGCGGCAGCGGGCCGGCCAGGCCGCCCAGCAGCAGCGCCGCGCCCAGGGACACGCCCGCGCAGCCCACGAACATGGCCATGGCGCGCCATTCGCCGGGCGCGTGGGCGGCCCGGCGCAGGAAGACGTTGGTCAGCGCAAAGCCGAAGCCTGCGCCCAGGCCCAGCCAGTCCGGCAGGCTCGCGGGCAGCGGCCATTCGCTGCCCGGCGTCTTGAGCACCAGTGCCACGCCGGCCAGCGCCAGCGCCATGCGCGCCAGGGCCGCGCGCGTGGGGCGTTCGCCCAGCAGTGCCCAGGCCAGCAGCACCATCCACAGCGGCATCAGGTAGAACAGCAGCACCACCCGCAGCACATCGCCCTGCGTCACGCCCCAGTTGAAGCCTGCGTTGGTCAGCCCTGCCGCCAGCCCCAGCCACCACAGCCGCGGCTCGCCCAGCGCCCCGCGCAGCGTGCCGCGCCGCAACACCAGCACCACCGCGATGATGCACAGATAGACGATCGCCGTCGTCCACAGCGGATGCCAGCCCAGCGCCCCCACCTGACGGAACGGCACCCAGGACAGACCCCAGACGAAGGCGTTGAAGAGAATTGCTAGGACGGGCATGAACGGAAACAGGGGGAAGTGGCTGGCGCTTTTCTTCAGCCCAGCCGGCAAGCGAAGCGAAGCCCTCAGGGCACCCGAGGAACTGGCTTTGCCAGGCCTCTGGGTGCGCCCCCTTCGGGAACCAGCAGGGGGAGCCGCGAAGCGGCCTGGGGGTTGTTAGTGATGCTTATCGCTACGGGCAATGTGCAGCAGATGCTCCACCTCTTCGGCATGCATGCGCAGGTTGCGCCGGTGCCACCACCAGATCAAGACCATGAAAGCCGCCACCACGCCGCCGAAGGCCGTGATGGCGCCGAAGGCCGTCAGGCCGGCCCAGGTGCACAGCACGTAGAAGGCGCCCAGCAGCAGGATGCAGGCCTGCTCATTGAAGTTCTGCACGGCGATGGAGCGGCCCGCGCCCATCAGGTTGTGGCCGCGGTGCTGCAGCAGCGCGTTCATGGGCACCACCACGAAGCCGCCCAGCCCGCCCAGCAGCATCAAGAACGGGATCGCGATCCACACGCTGTCGACGAAATTCATGCCCATCACCAGCACGCCCATGGCGATGCCCAGCGGGATGACGCGGGTGGCGATGTCCAGCCGCATGTACACCGACGCCACCACGGCGCCCACCGCCGTGCCCACTGCCAGCACGCCCGTCAGGGCCGAGGCCCGGGTCGTGTCATAGCCCAGCGCCAGCGCGGCCCAGGGCAGCACGATGTACTTGAGGTTGCCGCTGGCGCCCCAGAACAGCGTGGTGGTGGCCAGCGAGATCTGGCCCAGCCGGTCGCGCCACAGGCGTGCGTTGCAGGTCCAGAAGTCGGGCAGCAGCTGCAGCAGGCTGGGCACCAGGCCGCGCTGCGGGTCGGCGCGCAGCGGGCGCATCTCCACGCCGGTGTGCGGAATGCGCGTGTTGAACCAGGCTGCCAGCATGTACACCAGGATCAGCACCAGGATGGCGGCCTCGGGCGCGGTGTCGATGCCGAAGTCGAAGAAGGGGAAATTGAAGGCCAGCAGATGCTGCGAGACGGCCGGCCCGATGAGCTGGCCGCCCAGCACGATGCCCAGGATGATGGAGGCGATGGTCAGGCCTTCGATCCAGCCGTTGGCCTTGACCAGCTGCGAGGCCGGCAGCAGTTCGGTGAGGATGCCGTACTTGGCCGGCGAGTACGCCGCCGCGCCCAGGCCCACCACGGCATAGGCCATCAGCGGATGGCCGCCGAAGAGCATCATCAGGCAGCCCGCCACCTTGATGGCGTTGCTGATGAACATCACGCGGCCCTTGGGCAGGGCGTCGGCAAAAGCACCCACCAGCGGCGCCAGGCCCACGTAGAACACCGCGAAGATGGGCACCAGCGCGGCACGCTGCCATTCCGGCGCACCGGCGATGCGCAACAACTCGACAGCGGCCACGAACAGCGCCTGGTCGGCCAGTGACGAGAAGAACTGGGCCGACATGATGGTGTAGAAACCGCGCTTCATCGATAGGCTGGCTGGCCGTGGGGCAGGGCTTGCAGGTGCGGTTGAAAGGGCTGGTCACCCCCGGCCGTACAGGCGCGAGGCCGTGGTTTATAGCACGCACCCCAGGTGCCAAAATGGCCTGCATTCCCTTGGCCGCGGGGGTGTTTCCCCGCTTGTGAGCCACACTGGGACACAGTTCCGACATGCCGCGTCCGATCCTCGCCACCGTCCATCCCGCCGCCCTGCAGCACAACCTCACGCAGGTGCGCCGCCATGCCCTTCAATCGCGCGTGTGGGCCGTGGTCAAGGCCAATGCCTACGGGCACGGGATCGAGCGGGTCTTCGATGCCCTGCGCGCCGCCGACGGCTTTGCGCTGCTGGACCTGGCCGAGGCCGAGCGCGTGCGCGCGTTGGGCTGGCGCGGCCCGATCCTGCTGCTCGAAGGCGTGTTCGAGCCGCGCGACCTGGAGCTGTGCTCGCGCCTGGGCTTGTGGCACACGGTGCACTGCGACGCGCAGATCGACTGGCTGGCCGCGCACAAGACGCAGCAGCCGCATCGCGTGTTCCTGAAGATGAACTCGGGCATGAACCGGCTGGGCTTCGCGCCCGAGCGGCTGCGCAGCGCCTGGGCGCGCCTGAATGCGCTGACGCAGGTGGACGAGGTTTCGCTGATGATGCACTTCAGCGATGCCGACGGGCCCAAGGGCATCGACGCCGCGCTGGCCGCCTTCGACGAGGCCACGCGCGACCTCTCTGGCGAGCGCAGCCTGGCCAACAGCGCGGCCGTGCTGCGCCATGCCGAGCGCACGCGCGCCGACTGGGTGCGCCCCGGCATCGTGCTGTACGGCAGCGCGCCCGACTTCCCGGAGCACGACGCCGCGCACTGGCAGCTGCAGCCCACGCAGACGCTGGCCACGCGGCTGATCGGCGTGCAGCAGCTGCAAGTCGGCGACAGCGTGGGCTATGGCTCGCGCTTCGTGGCCGAGCGGCCCATGCGCATCGGCATTGCGGCCGTGGGCTATGCCGACGGCTACCCGCGCGTGGCGCCCACGGGCACGCCGGTGCTGGTCGACGGCGTGCGCACGCAACTGGTGGGCCGCGTGAGCATGGACATGGTGACCGTGGACCTCACGCCCGTGCCCGACGCCGGCGTGGGCAGCG
This sequence comes from Xenophilus arseniciresistens, assembly GCF_028023875.1. Lineage (GTDB taxonomy): Bacteria > Pseudomonadota > Gammaproteobacteria > Burkholderiales > Burkholderiaceae_C > Xenophilus > Xenophilus arseniciresistens. The sequence goes on along the minus strand of NZ_JAQIPB010000009.1, from coordinate 143,930 downwards.
AAGTCACGCTGTGGGGCCGCGCCGGCACGCTGGCCGGCAGCACGCAGCGCGGCGCCCTGCTGCCCATCGACGAAGTGGCGCAGGCGGCCGGTACCGTGGGCTATGAGCTGATGTGCGCCGTGGCGCCGCGCGTGCCCGTGGCGGTCGAGGCGCAGCAGCATCAGCCGCCGCTGGAGCCGCGCACTTGAAGGTCCTGTCCAGCTGGCGCGCCGTGCGCCTGTGGGAAACGCAGTTCGAGCGCGAGCTGCACCAGCGCCACAGCCTGCGCGTCCACGGCTTCGTCATCGGCACCTTGATGCTGCTGTTGATGTGGGCTGTGGCGGCGCTGCAGATGCACCTGGGCGTGCAGTCCCTGGCGCTGCGCTACGCGCTGACCTTGGGCGTGGGCTACCTGGCGTACCTGCTGGTGCTGCGCTGGTGGGCGCAGCACCTGGTGCGGCGCGACGGCCTGGACGATCCGGGGCTGGACGGCGGCAGCTTTGAGGGTTCGGGCTCGCACGGCTCAGGCTCAGGCACCGATGCCTCGGTGCCCATGCGCAGCGGCAGGGGCGGGGACTACGCGGGCGGCGGTGCCTCGGGCGATTTCGACAGCGCGCCCGTGCAGGCGCTCAGCCAGACGACGGACGCAGCCGAAGGCGGCCTGGGCCTGGGCGACGTCGCCAGCGGCGCCCTCGATGCCGCGGGCAGCGCCGACGAAGGCGCGGTGGTGGTCGTGCCCGTGGTGGCCGTGTTCCTGATCGGCGCGGCCATCCTGTTTGGCGCCGGCTCGCTGGTCGTCATGTATTTCGGCGTCGATGCGCTCTTGGCCGTGGCCATCGAGGTGGCTTTTTCATACACCGCCGCGCGCACGGCGGTGCGCGTCTCGCGCGAGGGCTGGCTCACGGCTGCCGTGCGCCTGACCTGGAAGCCGCTGCTGGGCGCGCTGGCCTGCGCCGTGCTGCTGGGCCTGGCCATCGACCACTTCCTGCCCCAGGCCAACTCGCTGCCCGAGGCTTTGCGTTTGATGCGCCTGGGCTGAGGCCTTCTTCAGGCCGCGGCCGGCAGCGTCGCCAGGTCGATCACGAAGCGGTACTTCACGTCGCTCTTGAGCATGCGCTCGTAAGCCTCTTCGATCTGGTCGGCGCGGATGGACTCGATGTCCGAGACGATGCCGTGCCCGGCGCAGAAATCCAGCATCTCCTGCGTCTCGGCAATGCCGCCGATCAGCGAGCCGGCCAGGCGGCGGCGCTTGAAGATGAAGCCGAAGACATTGGGCGAAGGGTGCGGCGAAGCCGGCGCGCCCACCAGCGTCATCGTGCCGTCCAGCTTGAGCAACTGAATGAAAGGGTCCAGCTCGTGCGGCGCGGCCACGGTGTTGAGGATGAAGTCGAAGCTCGCGCGGTGCGCCTTCATCTCGTCGGCGTTCTTCGACACCACCACTTCGTGCGCGCCCAGCCGCAGTGCGTCCTCGCGCTTGCCCGGCGAGGTGGTGAACAGCACCACATGCGCGCCCAGTGCCGCCGCCAGCTTCACGCCCATGTGGCCCAGCCCGCCCAGGCCCACGATGCCCACCTTCTGGCCCGGCCCCACCTTCCACTGGCGCAGCGGCGACCAGGTGGTGATGCCCGCGCACAGCAGCGGCGCCACGGCCGCCAGCTGCGATTCGTCGTGCGTCACGCGCAGCACGAACTTCTCATGCACCACGATGTGGTCGGAGTAGCCGCCATAGGTGTTGGCCTTGCTGCCTTGCTCGCGGCCGTTGTAGGTGTCTGTGAAGCCCTTGTCGCAGTACTGCTCCAGGCCTTCGCTGCAGGGGTTGCATTGCTGGCAGCTGTCGACCATGCAGCCCACGCCGACCACGTCGCCGACCTTGAATTTGGAGACCCCGGGTCCCACGGCGCGCACGCGGCCCACGATCTCGTGGCCCGGCACCACGGGGTAGCGCGTGCCGCCCCATTCGTTGCGCGCGGTGTGCAGGTCCGAATGGCACACGCCGCAGTGCAGGATGTCGATGAGCACGTCGCGCGCGAGCGGTTCGCGGCGTTCGAAGGTGAAAGGGGCAAGCGGCGAATCGGCGGCCGTGGCGGCGTAGCTGCGGGCGGTGCTCATGCGGGGCTCCTGGGTGGCTGAGGGGTTCGGATCACCCATGGTAGGGGGCCTGCGCGACGAAACTGTCACGCAAAGCACCCTTGCTTCTCATCCGCATGAAAAGACGCCGGGTCAGAATAGAAGCGATGGACAAGCTGCTCGACCAGATATCCGAAACCGTCGCCGGCGCCCGCACGCTGGAGGAGCTGACGCGACCCATGCTGGAGATGCTGGAGTCGGTCACGGGACTGGAGTCGACCTACCTGACCACGGTGGACCTGCAGCGCAGCGTGCAGAACGTGCTGTACGCGCGCAACGCCGGCGAGCTGAAGATCCCCGAGGGCCTGTGGGTGCCCTGGGGCGACACGCTGTGCCGGCGCGCGCTCGACGAAGGCCAGAGTTTCTGCAACGACGTGCCCGAGCGCTGGGGCGATTCGGCCGCCGCGCGCGAACTGGGCATCCAGACCTATCTGAGCACGCCGGTGCGCCTGGCCGACGGCTCGCTGTATGGCACCTTGTGCGCGGCCAGCGGCACGCGTCACACGCTGTCGCCGCGGGCGCAGCGCATGCTCGCACTGTTCGCCACCCTGATCGCGCAGCAGGTGGAGCGCGAGCAGCTGTTGCAGCAGCTGATCGAGGCCAATGGCCGGCTGAGGGCCTTTGCCACCACCGACCCGCTCACGCAGCTGGCCAACCGCCGCGCCCTGCAGCAGGAGCTGGGCCGCCGGCTAGGCGGTGACCCGTCGGGGCGGCCGCTGATGCTGGCCTTCGTCGACCTGGACGGCTTCAAGGCCATCAACGACGTCCACGGCCATGACGCCGGCGACCAGTTCCTGATCGCCCTGGGCGAGCGGCTGCGCGCGGTGCTGCAGGCAGGCGAAGTCGCGGCCCGCATCGGCGGCGACGAGTTCGTGGTGCTGGGCTGGGGCCCCGAGCCGCAGGCGCAGCAGCGGGCAGAAGAAGCCAGGCACGCGGCCGAGCAGGCCTTTGGCGCGCGCGTGGAGCAGGCCACGGCGGGCGACTACCCGCTGGGCCGCGGGCTGTGCCTTTCGTATGCCGGCGCCAGCGTGGGCGTGGTCAGCGTCGCGCCCGGCACGCTCGACGCCGTGCAGACCCTGCGCGCGGCCGACGAGGCCATGTACCAGGTCAAGCGCGCGCGGCGCGCCCTGGCCGCGGCAGGCGATCAGGCCGGGTAGAGGCCCAGTTCGCGCGCGCGCAGCCGCGCCAGGCCCAGCAGTGCGTCGGTGAAGGGGGTGGCCAGGCCCAGGCCGGCGCCCAGTTCGCGCACCACGCTCACCAGCGCGTCCAGCTCCACCGGGCGCTTGGCCTCCACGTCCTGCAGCATCGAGGTCTTGAAGGCGCCCAGCTTGCGCGTGACGGCATGGCGGTCTTCGGGGCTTTGGTCGATGGGGATGCCGATGCGCGCACCGATGTCGCGCGCCTCCAGCATCACCGCAGAGATGAAGCCGCGCACCAGCTCGTCGTCCAGGATGCGGTCGGTGGTGGCGCCGGTCAGCGCGCTGATGGGGTTCATGGTCATGTTGCCCCACAGCTTGAACCAGATGTCGCGCTGGATCTGCGGCGACACCGTGGCCTCGATGCCGCCGCGCTGCAGCTTGTCAGCCAGCTGCTGCACGCGCGGCGTGGCCTCGCCCGACGGCTCGCCCAGGATCAGGCCATGGCCAAAGTGATGGCGCACCACGCCCGGCGCATCCAGCGAGCAGCTGGCATGCACCACGCCGCCGATCACCTGCGCGGCCGGAATGGCCGTGGCGATCGCGCCCCTGGGGTCGACCGCATGCAGCCGGCGCCCGGCCAGCGGGCCGCCGAAGCCGCCTTCGAGGAACCACCAGGGCACGCCATTCATCGCCGTCAGCACCAGCGTGTCGGGCCCCAGCAGCGGCGCGATCTGCTGCGCCACGGCCTCGAGCGCGGGGCCCTTCACGGCCACCACCACCAGGTCCTGCGGGCCCAGCTCGGCGGGGTCGGCCACGGCATGCACCGGCGTGCGCTGGCGCACGCCGTCGGGGCGCTGCAGCTGCAGGCCGCCCTGCTGCAGGGCCTGCAATGTGGCGCCGCGGGCCACCACGTTGATCCGTTCACCGGCCTGGGCCAGTGCGTTGCCGATCCAGCCGCCGATGGCGCCGGCTCCGTAGATGCATGTCTTCATGAGGATGTGCGTTGCGTCGAGCGCGTGAAGGTCGTGGCGGCCATTGTGCAGAAGGCCGCGCGCGCCAGAAAAAGGGCCGCCCGCAGGCGGCCCCGATGACGTCGGCCGGTGCCGGATCAGCTCTCGGCCTTGAAGCCCACCTTCTTGACGATGGGGCCCCACTTGGCCGTGTCCTTCTTCAGGATCTCGGCCAGCTCCTGCGGGGAGGAGGACATGGCTTCCAGGCCGAAGGTGGCCAGGCCGTCGATCACGTCCTGCGAGGCCAGCGCGGTCTTCATGTGGCCGTTCAGGCGCGTCACCAGCTCGGGCGAGGCCTTGGCCGGCAGGAAGAAGGCGAACCATTCGCTGTGCGCCATGTCGGGCAGGCCCTGCTCGACCAGCGTGGGCACCTCCGGTGCGAAGCGGCTGCGCTTGGCGCCCGACACGCTCAGGATGCGGATCTTGCCGCTGGCCAGATGCTGCGTGATGTCGCCGATGGGGCCCGAGACGGCCGAGATGTTGCCGCCCAGCAGGTCGAGCATGGCCGGCTGCGTGCCGCGGTAGGCCGCGTGCTTGAGTTCGACGCCGCCGTGCTGGCCGATCAGCGCGCCCACGAAGTGCGGCGTGGAGCCGGCGGCCGGCGAGCCGAAGTTGGCGCCGGCCGGATTGGCCTTGGCCCAGGCCAGGAAGTCGGCGATGTTCTTCACGCTGGCCGGCACGGCCGGGCCGACGGCAAAGCCGAAGTCGAACACGCAGCCCAGCGACAGCGGCGTCAGGTCGTTGACCGGGTCGTAGGGCAGCTTGCTGTAGATGTGCGGGTAGATCGTCAGCATCGACGTGGGCGTCTGCAGGATCGTGCCGCCGTCGGCCGGGCGGCCCTTGACGTAGCTGATCGCGATCTGGCCACCGGCGCCGGTGCGGTTCTCCACTACGGCGGCCTTGGCAAAGGCCGGCTGCAGCTTCTGCGCCACGCGGCGGCAGATGGTGTCGGAGGTGCCGCCGGCCGCGAAGCCGGTGATGATGTTGGTGGTCTCCAGCGCGGCGGCCTGCGCGAAGGCCTGCTGGCCGATGCTGGCCAGCAGGGCCGAGGCGCCCGTGGTCTGCAGCAGATGGCGGCGGGTGAAATGCATGGTCGTTTGTCTCCGGAATGGCTGCTGGCGCGCGCAGGTGTGCGGCGCACAAAGGGCGCCATTGTTTCTGAAAGTGACTTGCCGCCGCCCCCGCGTTTACGCCAATCCGCGCGGGGCCGGTCGGGCGCGCGTTTTTTCATCGCCGGGCCGCCCCAAGATGAAAAAGCCCCCTCGGGGGGCAGCGGACCGCGCGAAGCGGGGGCGCGTGGGGGCTAATTTCAGTAGCCGCTGGTGCCCGCCGCGCCTGCGGGCGTGCCGCCCGGGAAGCGCGCGCGCAGCGCCTTGGCGGCGCTGGTCAGCAGGGCCGTGTCGATGCCCACGGCCACGAACTGCGCGCCCGCTGCCAGCCACTGCTGCGCGGGGCCCTCGGTCGTGGCCAGGATGCCGGCCGCCTTGCCCGCACGGCGGATGCGCGCGATGCCGTCAAGGATGGCGGCCTGCACTTCGGGGTGGTTGGGCTGCCCCACGAAGCCCATGGAGGCCGACAGGTCGGCCGGGCCGATGAACACGCCGTCCACGCCCGGCGTGGCCGCGATCGCATCGAGGTTCTTCATCGCCTCCACCGTTTCGGCCTGCACCAGCAGGCAGGCCTGGGCATTGGCCTCGTGGATGTATTGGGGGTAGGCATTCCAGCGCGAGGCCCGGGCCAGCCCGGCGCCCATGCCGCGCACGCCTTCGGGCGGGTAGCGCATGGCCTGCGCCAGCGCGGCGGCCTGTTCGGCCGTGTCCACCATGGGCACCAGCAGGGTCTGCGCGCCGATGTCCAGGTACTGCTTGATCAGCGGCGTTTCGCCCACGGGCAGGCGCACGATGGGGTGCGGGCGCGGCGCATCGGCCGGCAGGGCCGAGCAGGCGCTGGCCACGGCCTGCAGCTGCGCCAGGACCAGGCGCAGGTCATTGGGCGCGTGCTCGCCGTCGATCAGCAGCCAGTCGTAGCCGGTGCCGGCCAGCAGTTCGGTGACATAGGCGTCGGCCAGGCCGACCCACAGGCCGATGCGGGTCTGGCCGTCGGCCATGGCTTGCTTGAAGAGGTTGGCGGGGGTCTGCATGGGCGTATCCGGTCTGGCGCGTGGGGCAAGAAGAAAGATGGAGGGCGCAAGTGTGCTGCGAAAGCGCGCCGCGCGTGGCCGCGCCCTTTCTACACTCGAGCGATGGCCAAGGAAAAGACCGTCTATGTGTGCAGCGAATGTGGGGGCAGCAGCCCGAAGTGGCTGGGCAAGTGCCCGGCCTGCGGCGCCTGGAACACGCTGATCGAACAGGCGAGTGCAGCGCCCGCGGCCGCGGGCGGCCAGAACCGCTATGGCGCCATGCCCTTTGCCTCGCTGGCCGGCGCCACCGAGCTGACGGTGCTGTCCGAGATCGAGGCCCGCGACGTGGCGCGCACGCCCACCGGCCTGGAAGAGCTGGACCGCGTGCTGGGCGGCGGCATCGTCTCGGGCGGCGTCACGCTCATCGGCGGCGATCCGGGCATCGGCAAATCCACGCTTTTGCTGCAGGCCACCGACGCGCTGCAGAACGCCGGCCAGCTCGCGCTGTACGTGACGGGCGAGGAAAGTGGCGCGCAGGTGGCGCTGCGCGCGCGCCGGCTGGGGCTGGAGCGCTCGCAGGTGCAGGTGATGGCCGAGATCCAGCTCGAGAAGATCCTGGCCACGCTGGACGCCCAGCGCCCGGCCATCGCGGTCATCGATTCGATCCAGACCGTGTACTCCGACCAGCTTAGTTCGGCGCCGGGCTCGGTGGCGCAGGTGCGCGAATGCGCGGCGCACCTCACGCGCTTTGCCAAGGCCAGCGGCACCGCCGTGGTGCTGGTGGGCCATGTGACCAAGGAAGGTGCGCTGGCCGGCCCGCGCGTGCTGGAGCACATGGTCGACACGGTGCTGTACTTCGAGGGCGACACGCATTCGAGCTTTCGGCTCGTGCGCGCCATCAAGAACCGCTTTGGCGCCGTGAATGAGATCGGCGTCTTCGCCATGACCGAAAAGGGCCTGCGCGGCGTGACCAACCCGAGCGCCATCTTCCTGAGCCAGCACCCCGAGCCCGTGCCCGGCAGCGTGGTGATGGTCACGCTCGAAGGCACGCGGCCGATGCTGGTGGAGATCCAGGCGCTGGTGGACGACGGCGGACCCAGCCCGCGCCGCCTGTCGGTGGGCCTGGAGCGCGACCGGCTGGCCATGCTGCTGGCCGTGCTGCACCGCCATGCGGGCGTGGCCTGCATGGACCAGGACGTGTTCGTCAACGCCGTGGGCGGCGTGCGCATCGGCGAGCCCGCGGCCGACCTGGCCGTGCTGCTGGCCATCACCAGCAGCCTGCGCGGCAAGGCCCTGCCCAAGGGCTTCGTGGCCTTTGGCGAAGTGGGCCTGGCCGGCGAAGTGCGGCCCGCGCCGCGCGGCCAGGAGCGGCTCAAGGAGGCCGCCAAGCTGGGCTTCTCGGTGGCGGTGGTGCCCAAGGCCAACATGCCCAAGAAGGGCAGCCGCGAATTCGAGGGCCTGACGGTGCACGGCGTCGAGCGCATCGAGCAGGCGCTGGACGTGGTGCGCGGGCTGGACTGATCGGTCAGCGCGGCGTGCGGCCCTGCCATGGTGCTCGCGTATGCTGCACCTTCATCCCGCAGACCCGATGTCCATGAAAGCCCCTGTCTTCTTCGCGGCGCTGGCCCTGGCCGGCGCCTTCACCCTGCCGGCCCGGGCCGACAGCCTCACCGCCTCGGCCTCCAGCGCCGGTTCCTCCGCCAGCAGCGCGGGTTCGGCCTCCTCGGATTCGATCTCCAGCTCCAGCAACAGCAGCAGCGGCGCCGACAAGACCGCCGCCATCAAGGACGGCGACTGGCGAGTGACTGCCGTTGCACCCGTGCCCGACCAGGCCGGCAACAAGCTGCGCCTGAGCCTGGAGCCGCAGGGCATCGCGCAGGCCCGGCCGTTCACGCTGGACGTGCCGCTGAAGGCGCTGGGTGGCCAGGCCCCCGCGGTGGGCGACATCGTGCAGTCGCGCCAGCGCGTCTATGGCGTGCAGTTCACGCGCGCGGCGGCCCCCGAGCCCTTCCTGCTCGTGCTGGCCGACAGCTGGGACCAGCAACTGCGCTCGCGCCCCGTCACGCCTTGAGCCTGCGGCGCGCGCTGGCCGCCGGCCTGGCCGCGGGCGCCTGTCTGGCTGCGCAGGCCAGCGGCATCGGCACGGCGGTGGGCTTTCACAGCGGCCTGCTCACCCCCTTTTGCCAACCCACGAAAACGCAGCGCCCCGGCGCGCAGGACCGCGTGCTGCGCTTTGCCGGCGCGGTGCAGGAAGTGCTTTCCGCCAGCGGCCAGGAGGTGGCGCTGATCTCGCGCAGCGGGCTGGACCTGCGGCGCTTCGGCCTGCGCTACTCGCATGCCGGCGTGATGCTCAAGGACGGCGGCGAGGTGCCCTGGTCGGTGCGCCAGCTCTACTTCGATTGCGACGAAGGCCGCCCGCGCCTGTTCGACCAAGGCCTGGCGGGCTTTCTGATGAGCGCCGATTCGCCCGACCTGGCCCATGTGTCCATCGTCTTCCTGCCGCGCGAGGCGGCCGATGCGCTGCTGCTCGCCGCGCAGGACCGCCAGCGCGCGCTGCGCCTGCTGGCCGCCACCTACAGCGCCAACGCCTATCCCTTCAGCCTGCGCTACCAGAACTGCAACCAGTGGGTGGCCGAGTTGCTGGCCACGGCCTGGGGCGCGCTGCCCGACGGCCCTGACCTGCGCCAGCGCGCGCAGGACTGGCTGCGCGCCGAGCACTACCGGCCCACGCCGGTGCACATCGATTCGCACCTGACCAAGTTCGCGGGCGGCTTCATGCCGCTTTTGCACCTGGACGACCACCCGAGCGATGCGCAGCTGGGCATGACGCTGGACGTGAGCCTGCCCGCGGCCCTCGAAGCCTTCGTCCACGCGCGCTGGCCGCAGGCGCGGCGCGTGGAGCTGTGCCTGGAGCGGCACCAGGTGCTGGCGCGCGAGGGCTGGGCGCCGATGGACGCGGGCTGCCAGGCGCGGGCCGCGGACCGCGTGGTGGCGCGCTTCGACTGACGGGCTGCATGGCGCCTGCGCGCCGATCTGGCGGCGGTCCTACAGCATCCGCCGCAGCCCTGCCTTGCCGCAGCCGCCCAGGTGGCGCATGCTTGCGCGGCCTTTTCTTTCTGAACACGGCTTGCGCTTCGGCCGCCCGGGGCCGAGCAGCCGCCGACAAGGAACCTGCCCATGCAACTGCTCGTCTCCGCCGCGATCATCGCGTCCGTGGTGATCTGGGGACTGATCTCGCCAGCCACCCTGGGCAGCTTCTTCAACACCCTGCTGGCCGACGTCACGCGCACCTTCGGCTGGTTCTACCTCTGGGTGGTGCTGGGGCTGGTGGGGCTGGCGATCTTCCTGGCCGTCACGCGTTACGGCAATCTCAAGCTCGGCGACGAAGACGACGAGCCCGAGTTTTCGGTCGGCGCCTGGTTCGCCATGCTCTTTGCCGCGGGCATGGGCATCGGGCTGGTGTTCTGGGGCGTGTCCGAACCCGTGTCCCACTACATGAAGCCGCCGCCGGGCATCGCACCCGGCACGCCCGAGGCCGCCAACGCCGCCATGCGCTATGCCTTCTTCCACTGGGGCTTCCACCCCTGGGCCATCTACGGCATCGTGGGCCTGGCCATCAGCTTCTTCCGCTTCCGGCGCAAGGCGCTGCCGCTGGTCAGCTCGGCCACCGAGGCCCTGCCGTGGCGCTTCGTGCAGCGCCTGTCGCCGCTTTTCAACGTGCTGGCGGTGGTGGCCACGGCCTTCGGCGTGGCGGCCTCGCTGGGCATGGGCGCGACGCAGATCAACAGCGGCCTGAACGCGGCCTTCGGCCTGCCGGTGGGCCCGTGGCCGCAGTCGATCATCATCGTGGTCACCGCCACCTTGTTCATCCTCTCGGCCGTCACGGGCGTGGAGCGCGGCGTCAAGTGGCTGTCCATCGGCAACCTCTGGCTGGCCGGCGCGCTGGCGCTGGTGGTGCTGTGCCTGGGCCCGACCATCGCCATCGTCGACACGCTGACCACCACGCTGGGCAGCTACATCAGCGAGTTCGTGCGCATGAGCCTGCGCATGTCGCCCTTCCGCGAGAACTCCTGGATCGGCGACTGGACCATCTTCTACTGGGCCTGGTGGCTGGCCTGGTCGCCCTTCGTGGGCCTGTTCATCGCGCGCGTCTCGCGCGGGCGCACGGTGCGCCAGTTCCTGGCCGGCACGGTGCTGGCGCCCAGCCTGCTGGGCTTCGTGTGGTTCTCCATCTTCGGCGGCACGGCGCTGAACTTCGAGATCTTCCGCGGCGTCCCGCTGGCTGAGGCCGTGGCCGGCAACGTCGCCACCACCATGTTCGTGATGTTCGAGGCGATGCCCGGGGGGCTGCTGCTGTCCATCGTGGCCACGGTGCTGGTGTTCGTCTTCTTCGTCACCTCGGGCGATTCGGCCACCCTGGTGCTGGGCACCATGAGCACGCAGGGCAACCCCAATCCACCCAATCGCGTGAAGGTCATCTGGGGCGTGCTGGTGGCGGCCATCGCGCTGAGCCTGCTGCTGGCCGGCGGGCTGGGCGCGGTGCAGACGGCCACCATCGTCTTCGCACTGCCCTTTTCGGTGGTGCTGCTGCTGATGGCCGTCTCCGTGACGCTGGCCATCCGGCAGGACTGGCAGGCCGAGGACAGGCGCGAGCGCGCGTTGCGGCGCAAGATGCGCGAGATGGTCAAGGAGTGAGGCGCGGGGCGCAGCCCGGCCGGGCCTTGCCGTGGCGCGGCGACAATGCCGCCCCATGAATCTGCAGAAAGTCTTGGTGCCGCTGGGCGGCCTGGTGTTGCTTGTGCTCGGCTACCGCAGCTGGGGCTGGATGGGCGTGTTCGCCGTGACGGGCGGGCTGCTCATGTTCCTGCTGCTGCATTTCACGCGCACCATGCAGGTGATGCGCCGCGCGGCCGACCGGCCCATCGGCTACGTGGGCAGCGCCGTGATGCTCAATGCCAAGCTCAAGCCCAAGATGGCTTTGCTGCACGTGGTGGCCATGACGCGCTCGCTGGGCGAGCTGCAGTCGCCGCCCGACACGCAGCCCGAGGTCTACCGCTGGCGCGACAACGGCGAGTCCTACGTGGACGCCACCTTCGCCGAAGGCAAGCTGGTGCAGTGGCAGCTGACGCGGCCTGCGCCGGCGGCCGAAGCGGCGCCTGCGCAGGAAGAGGGCGCGGTGGTGCCCGCCGAGGCGCCGGCCCGCGACGCCTGAGCCGTTTTCGCCAACCCGCGCCTGCGCGTGGGGATGACCTGGAGGCCGGGGCGGCCATAAAATCGTGTAAATCATTTACATCGATTCGATGCCCAGCACCGTTCAGCCGCCCATGAACCTCCACACCGACCCCGTGACCGACGCCTCCGCTGAAGCCGCCGCTGCTGCTGCCCCTGAACCGGCTGCCAGGAAGCCCGCCGCTGCACCGCGCAAGCGCACTGCAGCGAAGAAGGCGGCTGCGCCGACGAAGGTGCCTGCCAAGGCACCCGTGAAGAAGGCCGCCGCACCAGCTCGGCCTGCTGCGCCCGCTCAAGTGGGCAAGAGCCCCAAGGCCGTGAAAGCCGTGAAGGCCGAAAAGCCCGTCAAGCTTGCCAAGCCCGCCAAGGAAAAGCTGGTGCGTGACAGCTTCACCATGCCGCCGCAGGACTTCGGCCTGATCGCGCAGATGAAGGAACGCGCGCTGGCCTTCAAGCGCCCGGCCAAGAAGAGCGAGCTGCTGCGCGCCGGCCTGCAGGTGCTGGCGAAGCTGAGCGATGCGCAGCTCAAGAAGGCACTGGACGCGCTGACGCCGCTCAAGGCCGGTCGGCCGCGCAAGCTCAACAAGTAAGCAAGGAAGAAAAGAAAGGCCGGCGAATTGCCGGCCTTCTTGCTTCTGCGCGTCTGGCTTTCCTGGGTCAGAACGGTGGGTCGTCGTCGGCCGCTTCCACCACGGCGGCTGCGGCCTTGGCTTGTGCCGCCTTGGGGGCGGCGGGGCTTGCATCGCGCGGCGCTGCGGCCGCCTGGCCCAGCTGCATCTCGCCGCCCAGCGCCTCCAGCAGCGCCGGCAGCAACTGCCGCAGCTCGCCGGTCACGATGGCGGCGTCGGTGTCGAAGTTTTCCTCACCCTTTTTCGCGTCGCCGCCCACGCCGGCATCATCGAGCACGCCTTCCAGGAAGGCCAGCTTGCGCAGCGTGAAGCCTTCGGTCAGCTCGAAGCTCACGCGGTCTTCCCAGGTCATGGCCAGGCGCGTGGGGCGCTTGCCGGCCTCGATGTGCTGGCGCACTTCCTCGATGTCCAGCGGGTGCTTGGCATAGCGCACCACGGCCTTGGACTCGTCGCTGGCCTTGAGTTCGCAGTCGCGGTCGATGGAAAAGCCCGCGGGCGGCTCGTAGCTGGCCAGCCAGCCGGCCATGGCGCTGGCCGGTTCCTGCTGGGTGTGGAAGGGCGCCACCGCGAAGCCCGGCAGGGCCTGCACCAGCGCCGTCACCACGCCGTCGGCGCGCGCGGCGTTGGAGGTGTCCAGCGTCAGGCGCCGCGCCTCGGGGTCGATCCACACCGAGATGCGCGCGTGCCGCGTGAAGGCCAGCGGCAGCAACTCGTGCGTGACGTCTTCCTTGAGCTGCTTCTTTTCCTTCTTGCCGGGCGCGCGGCCCGTGGTCTTCTCGATCTCGGCCGCGCGCTCGTCGACCTTGCGGCGGATCACCGAGGCCGGCACGGTCTTGCTCTCGACCATGTATTCCAGCAGCCACTGGCCGCCCACGGATTCGAGCAGCAGGCCATGTTCCTGCCCCCGGGGCGCGACGAAGCCGGCCGAGCTTTCCTGCGAGGGGCCGCAGGGCGCGAAGCGCTGGGCGTCCAGCGCGTCCTGTGCGGCGTTGAAGTCGGGAACCCACGAGGGTTCGAGGCGATAGGCGAGGGCGTTCTTGAAGCGGGGCACGGGTCGGACAGCAGCGGCAGCAAAAGCCGGTGATTGTGCGTTGCCTGAGCGGGCGTGGCGGGCCGCAGGGCTGTAACGGCCCGTCAGCACAGGCAGGAAAACGGCCGCCGTAAAATCGCCGCCTTCCCCCGACAGACCCCCAAGGACCCCTCATGAGCGCGATTCCCTCGCTGGCCGACCGCGACGGCAAGATCTGGATGGACGGCGAACTCGTCGACTGGCGCGACGCCAAGATCCATGTGCTGACCCACACCTTGCACTACGGCTGCGGCGCCTTCGAAGGCGTGCGCGCCTACAAGACCGACAAGGGCACGGCGATCTTCCGCCTCGAAGAGCACACCGAACGCCTGTTCAACAGCGCCAAGATCCTGCGCATGCCCATGCCCTTCAGCAAGGAGCAGCTCAACGAGGCGCAGAAGCAGGTGGTGCGCGAGAACCAGCTCGAGAGCTGCTACCTGCGTCCGCTGGTGTGGATCGGTTCCGAAAAGCTGGGCGTGAGCCCCAAGGGCAACACCATCCACGCCATGGTGGCGGCCTGGGCCTGGGGCGCCTACCTGGGCGAGGAAGGGCTCAAGCGCGGCATCCGCGTCAAGACTTCCAGCTACACGCGCCACCACGTCAACATCACGATGACGCAGGCCAAGGCGGTGAGCAACTACAGCAACTCCATCCTGGCCAACATGGAAGCGACGGAAGACGGCTACGACGAGGCGCTGCTGCTCGACGCCTCGGGCTTCGTCAGCGAAGGCGCGGGCGAGAACGTGTTCGTGGTCAAGGGCGGCGTGATCTACACGCCCGACCTGTCGGCCGGCGCGCTCAACGGCATCACGCGCAACACCATCCTGCACATCGCCAAGGATCTGGGCATCGAAGTGGTGCAAAAGCGCATCACGCGCGACGAGGTCTACATCGCCGAGGAAGCCTTCTTCACCGGCACCGCGGCCGAAGTGACCCCCATCCGCGAACTGGACCGCGTGCAGATCGGCATCGGCTCGCGCGGCCCCATCACCGAAAAGATCCAGAGCGCCTTCTTCGACATCGTGAACGGCCGCAACCCCAAGTACGCCCACTGGCTGACGCCGGTCTGAAACGCAGGAGCAGCCCCATCATGTCTATTTCCAACAGCTCGCTCGTGGACCAGGTGAAGTCGGCAGACCGCCGGTCGCTCGTGGAACTGGCCGCCAAGGACTTGAACCACCAGGGCGGCGTGTTCTGCCCCAGCCCCAAGGCCGACATGAAGCTCTGGAACACCCACCCCAAGGTGTACCTCGACGTCGCCCGCACCGGCGAAGCCAAGTGCCCGTACTGCGGCACCGTGTATCGCCTCAAGGCCGGCGAGCACTTCGGCGGCGGTCACTGAGCGCGCCAGCCTCAAGCCCAAGCCGCGCCGCTGCAAAGCGGCGCGGCTTTTTCTTTAGGCCGGTGCGCCCGCCATCTTGCGCAACGGGAAGGGCCGAAAAGCCATCAGCACCGCCATGGCCGCCAGCCCCATGCCCCAGGAGGCGACGTACATCAGCGTGTAGCTGCCCAGCCGGTCGTAGACCAGGCCGCCGAGCAGCGGCCCGGTGGACATGCCCAGGCTGCCGGCCAGCGCCGTGCCGCCGATGATGGTGCCCATCATGCGCAGCGGGAAGTTCTCGCGGATGATCACCGCGTACAGCGGCATCGTGCCCGCATAGATGAAGCCGACCACCACGGCCACCGCGTAGAAGCTGCCGAGCTGGCTCACGCTGGCGTAGGCCAGCACGGCGAAGGCCTGGGCCAGCAGGCCGATGACCAGCACCCGCTGCGCGCCGAAGCGGTCCCCGGCCAGGCCGAAGCCGATGCGCCCGGCCATGCCGGCCAGGCCCTCGACGCTGTAGATCGTCACGGCCGCGATCATCGGGATGCCGCAGGTCACGGCATAGCTGACGGTGTGGAAGATCGGGCCCGAGTGCGTGGCGCAGCAGAAGAAGTTGGCCAGCATGAGCAGGATGAACTGGCGCGAGCGCAGCGCCTGGCCCAGCGCCATGTCGGGTGGCGCGCCGGCCACGGGCCCCGAGGCGGCCGCATCGCCCTCCAGCGCAGGCGGGCGGCGCACCAGCAGGGCCGCGGGGATCATCAGCAGCGCCGCGACGCCGGCGATCACCAGCATCGCGCTGCGCCACCCCTGTTCGGTGACCAGCCAGGCGGCCAGCGGGGCCATGGTCATCGGTGCCATGCCCATGCCCGCCGACACCAGCGAGACGGCCAGCCCGCGCTGCGTGTCGAACCAGCCGGTGACGCAGGCCATCATGGGTGCGAAGACGGCGGCCGTGGCGCCGCCCACCAGCAGACCGAACAGCAGCTGGAAGCCCGCCAGCGACTGCGCGCGGCTGGCCAGCGCCAGGCTGCCCGCCAGCACCACCGAGCCCGCCAGCACCACGGGGCGTGGGCCGATGCGGTCGGACAGATGGCCCCAGCCGAGGCTGGCCAGCGCCATGGCCAGGAAGCCGAAGGTCATCGCGGTCGAAATGCCGGTGACCGACCAGCCGGTGTCCTGCGCCATGGGCCGCAGGAAGACGGGCAGCGAGAACATCGCGCCCGCGGCCACGCAGCCCAGCAGGCCGCCGGCGGCGACGATGACCCAGCGGTAGGGCTGCTGTTGCTGCTGCTGGCTCATGCCGGCCTCAGCCCTTGGGCCCTGCGCCCCAGCCCATCTCCACCAGGCCGGTGAAGCCGCCCCAGAACATGCGCATGCCGTCGAAAGGCATGTCCTCGGGCTTGCAGTCGATGCGCGGGTCCTTCATCACCAGCGCGTTGATGCGGTCACGCTCGGCGCGCGAGGTGTAGACGATCCACGAGAAGACCGGGACCTCGTCGTCCTTGAGCTGCACGGCCTGCGGGAAGGAGGTGAGCTTGCCGGGCTGCACGTCATCGCCCACGCATTCGAAGTACTGCAGCGCGCCGTATTCCAGCCAGACCTCGCCGGCCTTCTGCGCGAGCGCGCGGTAGGCATCCAGATTGGCCCGCGGCACGGGCAGCACAAATCCATCGACGTAATGCATGCATGTCTCCTTGTTTCGTGATTGAGCGCAAAGAAAGGAAGGGAGGCCGGCCGAAGCTGCCGGCGCGTCAGGGCTGCGCCGCGACGTTCACCATCCAGGGCGTGCCGAAGCGGTCGGTCACCATGCCGAAGCCGGGCGACCAGAAGGTCTTGTCAAAGCGCATGGTGACCTGGCCGCCTTCGGCGAGCCCGTCGAACACGCGCCGGCCTTCGGCCTCGGTCTCGACGCCGATCGATACCCACATGCCCTGCGGCGGGCGGTAGGCGCCGCCGCAGGTCTCGGGGTCCACGCCCGGCATGGCGGGCATGGTGTCCGAGGCCATCAGGCTCTGGCTGCCGATCTGCAGCATCGCGTGCATCAGCCGGTTCCTGGCCTCCTCGGGCAGCGGGGGCATGCCCGGGTCGGGCGGCATCTCGCCGAAGGTGGACTGAAAAACGATCTGGCCGCCGAACAGCCTGGCGTAGAAGGCCATGGCCTGCGCGCAATTGCCGTCGAAGTTGAGGTAGGGAACGAACTGCATGGTGTCTCCGGGTGGGCCTTGCGCGAGAGCGCGCGCAGCGGGTTTGTGTGGACGGTGTTCACATCCTAGGCGCTAAGATGGACACTGTCCACATCGACGGCCTTTTTGGCTGTGAATTTCTGTTTCGCTGAGCACGATGCCCAAGGCCCGCCGCCCCCCGCCCCGCAAGACCTACCACCACGGCGACTTGCGCGCGAGCCTGATCGAGGCCGGCCTCGCACTGGCGCGCGAAGGCGGCCCGCAGGCGGTCGTGCTGCGCGAGGCCACGCGCCGCGCAGGCGTGGCACCCAACGCGGCCTACCGCCATTTCGCCAACCACCAGGCCCTGTTCGACGCCGTGCGCGCGTCGGCCCTGGGCGCGCTGGCGCTGGCCATCGAGCAGGAAATGCGTCAGGCCGAGGCCCTGCCCGACGCGCCCGAGCGTGCGCGCGCCCTGCTGGCCGCGGTGGGGCGCGGCTACCTGGGTTTCGCGCAGTCCGAAACCGGCTGGTTCCGCGCCGCCTTCGCTTCGGGCCCTTTCGATGTCGAGCTGCCGCCCGACCCCGCGCGCACCGGCGACAAGGGGCTCAATCCCTTCGAACTGCTGGCCCATGCGCTGGACGCCCTGGTGCAGGCCGGCGTGCTGCCGCCCGAGCGGCGCCTGGGCGCCGAGTTCCTGGCCTGGTCCGCGGTCCATGGCATGGCGCTGCTGGTCATCGACGGCCCGCTGCGCCGCGCGCCACAGGCCATGCGCGCAGCCCTGGGGCAGCGCCTGCTGCACATGGTCGAGACGGGGCTCTGACCCGCAGCAGGTGACGCAGCGGGCGGGCGCGGCCCACAATCCGCCCATGTCACACATCGCTTCATCACCCGAAGAGGCGCTGGCGCGCGCGCAAGCCGTCCTTGATCGCCTGGTCCCGTTGACGCGCGCCGGCCAGCCCGCCCAGCCTGAGCTGCTCGACCACCTCGGCGCCGCGTGGGAAGAGCAGGTCCAGGCCCTTGCCGGGGCAGGCCGTGCCGACGAGGCGGTGGCGGCCGCCGACGACTGGCTGCGCCACCTGGGCGACGGCGACGCCGCGCCGGGCACCCTGCCGCTGGAACGCTGGCCCCAGGTGGCGCGGGCGCTGGTCGCCAAGGGCCGGGCTTTGTCCGGCACGGGCGACATCGAGGCCGCGCTGGCGGTGCTGGCGCAGGTGCAGCAGCGCTTCGAGCACGCCGAGGCCCTGCCGGTGCGCCAGTGGCTGGCCCGCGCCGGCCTGGCGGAGGTGAATCTGCGCGCCCACCATGGCGCCACCTTTGCCAAGGTGGACATGGTGCGGCACGCGCACCGCCTCGCCACGCGCTTTGCCGACGACGACTGGCCCGCCACCCGCACCCTGGTGGCGCAGTTGCGCCTGCGCCAGGCCGCGCTGCTGGCCGAGCTGGACGACCCCGAGGAGGCGCTGGCGGCCTGGGAAGCGCTGTGGCGTGATGGCGGCGCATCGCCCCATGACGAGGTGCGCGAGGCGGCGGCCGACGGGCGGCTGGCGCAGATGCGCCTGCTGGCCTCGCTGGAGCGCTGGCCCGAGGCGCTGGCGATCCAGCGCTCGCTGGTCGAGCGGCTGGCGGCCACCGAGCACCCGGGCAGCCTCGAGACCCTGGCGCTCGCCCAGCTCGACGCCATCCTCTGGTGGCACGGCGAAGAGCCCGAAGCGCCCGAGGGCAGCACCGCGCAGGAACAGCTGGGCCTGGCCTGCGAGGCGATGCAGGCGCGCTTCCCGCTGGCGCGCACGCCGCGGCCGGCCCTGGTCGACCGCTGCCTGAGCCAATGCGTCTGCCTGCACGCCGACCTGCTGCACGAGCAGGCCCGCCGGATGCGCGAGGCCGGCGGCGCAGCGGCTGCGCAGGCGCTGGATGCGCAGGCCCGCGCCCTGACCGAGCGCCTGTGGGCCGACTACGGCGAGCACCCGGACGCGCCCACCCGGCGCCACGCGCTGCTCGCCCACTGCGACGGGATCCGGCAGCAGGCCGCCGCGCCGGCCGAGCAGCTCGCCGCCTGGCAGGCCGTGCTGCAGCGCATCGGCGACGACCCGGCCGCGCCCCTGCAAAGCCCCCTGCTGCAGGTGTGGATCGACATCGCCTATCTGCAACACGCGGCGGGGCTGGCGCCGCAGGCCCTGGCCACGCTGGACGCCGCCCAGCAGCGCTTTGGCAAGGACACGCAGCCCGCCGTGCAGCGCCCCCTGCGCGAGCTGGCCTGCACCCGCGCCCACTGGCTGGGCCAGGCCGGGCGCTTCGACGAGGCGCTGGCGCTGCTCGAGACGCCGGACGAAGAAGAAGCGCCGGCCGAGGAAGAACCCGAGCGCTGGCTGCAGCTGATGCACCTGGACACCCGGGCCGACCTGTGGGCGCTGCAGGCCCCGCCCGCGCCTGGTGCCGTGGCTGATGGCGAGCACCCGCCGGCCGAGGTGGGCGAACTCACGCCCGCGGAAGCGCACTGCGCCCGCACCGTGGCCGTGATGGCCGAGCGCTTCGGTGCGGACGACAGCCCGCGCATCCGCCAGCGGCTGGCCTACAGGCTCTACAACCTGGCGGTGCACCAGCGCGACCGCCTGCACTACGAGGCCGCCCGCGCCAGCAACCAGCAGCGCATCGACCTTTTCCTGGACGACGAGGACCCGGAAATCGTCTTTCGCACGGCCAGCGCCGGGCTCAACCTGGGCTATCTGCTGATGATGCTGATGGGCCGCGAGGAAGATGCGCTGCCGGTCTACGACCGCATGCTGGAGCGCTTTGGCGCGCGCACCGAGCCGCGCCTGCGCGAGGTGATGGCCAAGCTCAGCGCCAGCCGGCTGACCTGCCTGAACCGGCTGCAGCGCCGCGGCGCCGCGGTGTCATACGGCGACGCCGTGGAAGACCTGCCGCTGGAGCAGCGCGACGCGCTGTGGGCGCGCATCGAGCAGGCGCGCGCGCACCACGGCACGAAGCAGTACCGCCAGGCCATCGAGCTGTACGACGGCATCCTGGGCGCGCATGTGGCCTCGGCCCACCCCGAGCTGCGCCGCCTGTGCCTGGACGCGATGGTGAACAAGGGCTTCTGCCTGGGCCGGCTCGGGCAGGCCGAACAGGCGCTGGCGGTGTACGGCGAGGTGGTGGAGCGCTACGGCCACGAAAGCAACATCACCGCCGAGAAGGACGTGGCCCTGGCCCTGGCGAACAGCGCGGTCGAACTCGACCGGCTGGGGCGGCACGACGAGGAACTGGTGGTCTACGACCGCATCATCGAGCGCTGGCGCGACGCCACCGTGGCCGACCTGCGCATGCGCGTGGCCCGTGCCCTGCAGGCCAAGGGCATCACGCTGGCCGACAGCGATGCCGCCGCGGCCGAGGCGGCCTACCGCGAGACGCTGGAGCGCTTTCTCCATGCGCCCGAGATGACCGTGCGCCTGCCCGCCGCCAAGGCCGCGGTGAACCTGGGCGTGCTGCTGCGCCGCACCGGGCGTGCGGCCGAAGCGGCATCGGGCTGCGAGGGCGCTCTGGCGCAGCTCGCGCACGAGACCCATCCGGACTTCGCCGAGCAGCTCGAGAAGTTGCGGGTGCAGATCGCCCGCGGCCACCGCGAGGCGGGCCAGCGCGACGCGGCCCTCGCCGCCTACCAGGCGCTGCTGGCCCTGCCGCCCAGGACGCTGGGCGACACGCTGCTGGCCGCACTGCGGCGCGAACACGCCGAACTGGGCGCGTCGCGCTCCTGGCGCGAGAAGGCGGGCGATGCGCTGGGGCGGCTGTTCAACCCCACGCGCTGACGCGCTGCGGCAGGCACCTGGGCGACACGCGCCGCCCCAAGCTGGGGTAACTGCGGGGGAGTGACCCTGGGGGCGGGGACAAGAATGGCCTTCGTGGAACACTTGGCTGTCGATACCCGAACCCTTCCGGAGCGCGACCGGATCGAAGCCTGGGAGCAGGCGCTTTCCAGCGTCGGCGGACCCATTCACGTCGACCCGATTCCCGGCGAGGACTTCTCGGGCGAACTGAGCTCCATCCGGCGCGGCTCCTTCTTCTTCTACGACCTGCGCTACAGCGGCATGCGACTGTGGCGGCGTCCCGTGGACGTGGCGAAGATGAACCAGGAGCTGTTCGCGCTTTCGCTCACCTTGCCTTCCTGCAGCCTGCATGTGGAGCGGGACGGACGTGCGCTCACGCTGCAGGGCGGGCAGGCCTACCTGTTCAACCACGCTGCCACCTACCGCACCCAGCCGCCCAGCGCGTACAAGACGCGCACCATCGCCTTTCCGGGTCGGCTGCTGCGCCAGCGCGTGCGCGACCTGCGGCATTTCTACGCGCTGACCGAATGCATCGGAAGCTCAGGCGGCCTGGGTCTGATCCACACCTTCGCCAAGCACCTGGCGCAGGGCGCGGCGGACTGGTCGGCGGACGAGGTGTGCACGCTGTCCGATCAGTTCCTGGACCTGCTGGCGCTCTTTCTGGGCAGCGGCAGCGCCGCAGCCAGCCCGTGCGAGTCCTCCGAGTCCGCCATGCGCGCCGGCCATCGCCAGCGGGCCTTGCAGCACATCCGCGCCCAGGCCGCCGACCCGGACCTGAGCCCCGCGCGCGTGGCCCAGGCCTGCGGCATCTCCATGGGCTATCTGCACGAGGTGTTCCGCGGCTTCGACATGGGCGTGGAGCAAACGATCTTTGAAGAGCGCCTGGAGCTGGCGCGCCGCCTGCTGAGCGATCCGCGCCGCAGGCGCGTGCCGATCCAGGCACTGGCCTACGAGGCCGGCTTCAACGACCCCGCGCATTTCTCCCGCCGCTTCAAGCGCCGCTTCGGCGTGACCCCGGGCGAGCTGCGCACCGAGCTCAAACACCCGGCGCGCGCACGCTGAGGCGCAGCGTTCAGGCCACCACCGCCACCGCGCCCTGCGCCACTTCGGCGTGCAGCTCCTTTTTCGACAGCTTGCCCACGGGCGTCTTGGGCAGCGCCTCGCGCAGCTCCAGGGCCGAGGGCATCTCATGCTTGCCCAGATGGTCCTTGAGGAACGCGCGCAGATCGTCGAGCGACAGCGGCGACGCCCCCGCCTTGAGCTTGACGAAGGCCTTGGGCGATTGGCCGCGGTAGGCGTCGGGGATGCCGATGACGATCACTTCCTCGACCGAGGGATGCCTGTAGATCGCCTCTTCGATGTTGCGCGGGTACACGTTGAAGCCCCCGCAGATCAGCATGTCCTTGGTGCGGTCCACGAGGTAGACCACGCCGTCGCGCGTCATGTAGCCGACGTCGCCGGTGCGCAGGTAGCCATCGGCCGTGCAGCTCTCGGCGGTGGCGTCGGGGCGCTGCCAGTAGCCCGCCATCACGTTGGGCCCGCGGATGCACAGCTCGCCCTTTTCGCCCAGGGGCACTTCCTGGCCGGTCTGCAGGTCGAGGAAGCGCACGTCGGCGCGGGGCACCGGCACGCCAGCCGAGCCGATGGGGTGCTCGCCGTAGCCGGTCGACAGCGTGCCCAGGCCGCAGGTCTCGGTCATGCCCCAGCCTTCGAGCAGGCGGCATTGCGCCTTGTCGACGAAGCGCCTGTAGCTTTCGATGGCGATGGGCGCACCCCCCGAGTTGCAGAACTTGAGCGAGGCCAGTTGCTCCCGCGTGAGCGTCTCGTGCGTGGCCAACGCGACGAAGATGGTGGGCACACCGAAGAAAACGCTGATGCGCTGGCCCGCGATCGTGTCCACCGCGCTCTGCGTCTCGAAGCGCTGGTGCAGCGTCAGCTCGGCGCCCAGGCTCAGGCCCAGCAGCATGTTGGCCACCAGCGAATAGATATGGAACAGCGGCAGCACGACCAGAAAGCGTTCCTCGCCCTCGGCCACCAGGCCACCGTGCAGCCAGATCTCGCGCAGTTGCGCCAGGGCGCTGCTGAGGTTGGCGTGCGTGAGCATCGCGCCCTTAGGGTGGCCGGTGGTGCCACCGGTGTACTGCAGCACGGCCAGGGCCTGCAGGTCGGCCACGCGCGTAGGCAGGACCGGCAGGCCGGCGACCCCCTGTGCTTCGGCCGCGGCTTCGGCGGCCATCAGCTCGGCGAAGCGGAAGCAGCGCGCATCCGGCTCATCGGCAGGGGCACGCGCGGTGGCCGCGGCCGGCAGGAAATCATCCACCACGCCCAGCACCAGTGTGGCCAGCCGCGTGCTGTCCAGAAAGCCGCGCATCCTGCCCGCCAGCTCGGGCACGTCCAGGGTCAGGATCAGGTCGGTGCGGCTGTCCTCGATCTTGTGGGCCAGCACGGCGCCGGCGTCCAGCGGCGAGTAGTTGACGACGGTGGCGCCGGCGCGCAGCGCTGCGAAGAAGCCGATCACATAGTGTGGCGTGTTGGGCAGGTACAGCCCCACATGCGAGCCCGGGCGCACGCCCAGGCGCGCCAGGGCACGCGCGAAGCGGTCACAGGCGGCGTCGAGCTGCGCGTAGCTCAACGCTGCGCCTTCGAAGCGCAGCGCGGTTCGCTCTGGCCAGCGGGCCACCGCTTCATCCAGCACCGCCGTGAGGGCGGTGGTGCGCAGCGGCGCGTCCCAGCGCGTGCCGGGCGGATAGGCGTTCAGCCAGGGTTTCGTCGTCGTCATGCGGGTCTTCTCGGGCTCAGGCTCAGGCCGGTGGACGGGCCATTTGGCAGGTGGTGGGCTGCGCGCTTTCGGCCGGGCTCCAGACCTTCTCGGAGCGGAAGCCGTAGCCCGTGTTCTCGGCCTCGTGCTTCACGCCGGGGCTGCCCTTCCTGGCCCACATGCCCAAGTACAGCG
Source organism: Xenophilus arseniciresistens (assembly GCF_028023875.1). Taxonomy (GTDB): domain Bacteria; phylum Pseudomonadota; class Gammaproteobacteria; order Burkholderiales; family Burkholderiaceae_C; genus Xenophilus; species Xenophilus arseniciresistens. The sequence continues at coordinate 120,369 of NZ_JAQIPB010000009.1, read as the reverse complement.
GCGCCTGCAGCTGGTGGTCGTCCTTGCGCATTTCCACCTCGCCCATCGGGCTCTTGTACTTCATGCCTTCCAGCGCGTAGGCCACCTTCTTCGGATCGGTGGACTTGGCGGTGCGCATGGCGTCGCGCAGCATGTGCATGCTGTTCCAGTGGGCGGCATAGATGAAGTCCTCGCCCGACTTCTCCTTGTAGGCCACGGCGATCTTTTCCAGCTCGGGCGTGGGCGCGTTGGAGCCCCAGTTCCAGATCACGCCCACCTTGTCCACGCCCCAGGGCCCCATCTGTGTGGGAATGCCGGGGTTGTTGGCGTTCATCGTGTAGAAATTGATGTTCAGGCCGAAGTCGCGTGCGGCCTTGAGCAGCAGACCCAGGTCGCTGCCCCAGTTGGAGGTGATCACGGTGTCGGCGCCCGAGGACGCGATGTTCGCGATGTAGGGCGCGAAGTCGCGCACGGTGGCAATTGGCAGGTAATGCTCGCCCACGATCTCGATGTCCGGGCGCTTCTTCGCCAGGTAGGCGCGCGAGGCCTTGGCCGTCTGCTGGCCGTGCGTGTAGTTCTGGTTCAGCAGGTAGACCTTCTTCACCTCGGGCTTGCCCTGCAGGTAGGTGGTCAGCGCCTCGATCTTCATCTCGCTCGACGGGTAGAAGCGGAAGTGCCAGAAGCTGCACTTGTCGTTGGTCAGGCCCGGGTCCATGGCCGAGTAGTTCAGGTAGACCATCGCGCCGTTGGGATCGCGCCGGGCCTGCTTGTTGATCGCGTCGACCAGCGCGAAGGCCACGCCGGAGCCGCCGCCCTGTGTGACATAGCGGATGTTCTGGTCGAAGGCCGCGCGCAGCACGTTGGTGCTTTCCTGCGGCGTGCCCTTGCCGTCGAAGGGCACGACTTCGAACTTCGGGTCGTCGGCCCGGGCGGTGGCGTTGAGCTGGCTGACCACGTCGCGCAACTGGTTCAGCGAGCCCTGGCCCGTCTGCGCGAAGGGGCCTGACAGCACCTCGATGAAGGCGATCCTGACCGTGTCTGCGGCGGTGGCGAGGGAGCCGCTGGCGAGGGCGACGGCGCACAGGGCCGCACGGGCCGTGCGGGTGAGTTCAAGGCGTGGCATGTCTGTCTCCAGGCGCCGGCCCGGGGCCGGCGATCGTTGTCGATGAAAGCGTGACCGGCCGAGACCGGTTGGGCGCCTTCATCGTAGAGACAGTCCTGGCGCCGCAGTTGACTGAACCGCGGTGATTTCTTGACTCAGCACCTGCTGCGAGCTGCGCCTGGGGGCGCATCACCTTGCCCTGCGGGCCGCGGGGCCGCCGGGACGCGGCGGCGAGCTCACGCCGTTGGGAGTGTTCCTCGCCAACGTTGCGGCAGCACTTCGGCCCACGCGCAGCCGCTCTCGCCGGCCATGCGCAAAAACAGCAGCGCCGCCCACAGCAGCGACAGGCCGATCTGCGCGTCGCGCAGTGCCGAGTTCACGGACGTGGCCAGCAGCAGGATCAGCATGGCGCCGAAGGCCACGCGGCCGGTCAGGTCGGTGCGCCGCCAGGCCGCCCACAGGCCGGTGAGCATCAGCGCCAGCAGCAGCAGCGCACCGGGCAGTCCGGTCTGCGAGCCCATCCACAGGTAGTCGTTGTGCGGCATGTTGTAGTCGGCCAGCAGGGCCGGGCCGCGCTTGCGCCATTCGCTGTTCCAGGCGCCGATGCCCCAGCCCAGCAGCGGCTTCTCGGCCACCATCTGCGCCGTCTGCTTGTACATGTGATAGCGCACCACCCAGCTGCCTTCCGACACGGCTCCCTGCTGCGCGGCTTCCAGCTCCTGCACGCCCAGGCTCACCAGCTGGCGCACATGGGGCGGCGCGTTCCAGGCCGCCACGCCCACCAGCACGCCGCCCAGGGCCAGCGCCACCAGCAGCGCGCGCCAGCGCTGGCGCCACTGGTGCACGCACAGCAGCGGCAGCACCACCAGCAGCGCCAGCAGCGAGGTGCGCGAGGGCAGGGTGGTGTTGATGATCACCAGCACCAGTGCCGTGATGGCGAAGGCGCCTGCCGCCGCCGCCGGCCGCCGCCGCACCAGCAGCGCCAGGCCCACGGCCGCCGTGGCCGCCGCGGCGATGGTGAAGATCAGCGCGTTGTTGATGGACTTGTTGCCCACCAGCATGATCATGGGCTGCAGCACGTCGGGCATGGGCGGGAAGATGCCGAACTTCAACAGCAGGGTGTAGAAGATGACGATGTAGAGGAGGTTAAAGGCCGTGATGGCGACGAAGCCGCGCAGCGCCCACACCAGCTCGTCGCGCCGCAGCGCCAGCGCCAGCGCCACCGTGAGCGAGATGCGCAGCCCGTGCACCGCGTTCTGCCCGGTCTCCGGGTAGTGCGGCCGCGCCAGCAGCACCAGCGCCTGCCACAGCGTCAGGGCCACCAGCGGCCACCACATGGGGTGCGCGCGCAGCCGCGCGATGCGTTCGCCCATGCCGCCCGTCAGCAGCATGGCCAGCAGAAGCAGGAAGAAGCCAAGGTAGTTCAGCCCCACGGGCATGAACACCACCGCGCCCCACAGGCAGGCTGCGGCGCGGGTCGGAAAGAGTGCTCGCATGTGGGGCCGGATTCTAGGCAAGCCCCTGCCGCCGCCCCGCGTGCCGCCCCTAAGCTGCGCCCAGCCGCAAGGCCAGCGCGGCCAGGGCGGCGGCCAGCACGGGCAGCGTCAGCACCGCGCCCACGCGCAGGTAGTAGTCCCAGCCGATGGTGGTGCCCTTGCGGGCCAGCACGTGCAGCCACAGCAGCGTGGCCAGGCTGCCGATGGGCGTGATCTTGGGGCCCAGGTCGCAGCCGATGATGTTGGCGTAGACCATGGCCTCCTTCACCAGGCCGGTGGCCGACGACTGCTCGATGGACAGGGCGCCGACCAGCACCGTGGGCATGTTGTTCATGACCGAGGACAGCCCCGCGCTCAGGAAGCCCGTGCCGAAGGCCGCGCCCCACACGCCGCCCGCCGCGAAGCGCTCCAGCGCCGCCGCAAGGTGGCCCGTGAGCCCGGCGTTGCGCAGCCCGTACACCACCAGGTACATGCCCAGCGAGAAGACGACGATCTGCCAGGGCGCGCCACGCAGCACCTTGCGCGTGCCGATGACATGGCCCCTGGCGGCCACGGCAAAGAGGATGGCCGCGCATGCGGCGGCCACCGCGCTGACCGGAACGCCCAGCGGCTCCAGGCCGAAGAAGCCCAGCAGGAGCAGCGCGAGCACGGCCCAGCCCGCGCGGAAGGTGGCCCGGTCGCGGATCGCCGCCTCGGGCGCCTTGAGCTGCCGCAGGTCGTAGCGCGCAGGGATGTCGCGGCCGAAGAACAGGCACAGCACGCCCAGGCTGGCGGCCACCGAGGCCAGGTACACCGGCAGCATCACCGAGGCGTAGCGGTTGAAGCCGATGTCGAAGAAGTCGGCCGAGACGATGTTCACCAGGTTGGACACGACCAGCGGCAGGCTGGCCGTGTCGGCGATGAAGCCCGCGGCCATCACGAAGGCCAGCGTGGCCGCCGGCGAGAAGCCCAGCGCCACCAGCATCGCCATCACGATGGGCGTGAGGATGAGGGCCGCGCCGTCGTTCGCGAACACGGCCGACACGGCCGCGCCCAGCAGCACGATGAAGGCGAACAGCCGCACGCCGCTGCCCCGGCCCCAGCGCGCGACGTGCAGGGCGGCCCACTCGAAGAAGCCAGCCTCGTCGAGCAGCAGGCTGATGATGATGACGGCCACGAAGGTGGCGGTGGCATTCCAGACGATGCCCCAGACCACCGGGATGTCCGCGAGCTGCACCACGCCCAGCGCCAGCGCGGCCAGCGCGCCGGCCGAGGCGCTCCACCCGATGCCCAGGCCGCGCGGCTGCCAGATGACGAAGACCAGGGTGGCCAGAAAAACCAGCAGAGCCAGCAGCATGTTCGCCGCCCTCAGCGTTGCGCCAGCGCGCGCGCGTGCTGCTGCAGCGCGAGCCGGTCCAGGCCCTCGGCTGGCAGGCCGATGAGGAACTCCAGTCGCTGGCGGATGGCCAGCAGGGTCTTGTGGAAGGCCGCGAGCCTTTGCGCCTCACTGCCCTCGACCCCGGACGGATCGGGGTAGCCCCAGTGGGCCGTGGCCGGATGGCCCGGCCAGTAGGGGCAGGCCTCGCCGGCGGCGTTGTCGCACACGGTGATGACCAGGTCCATCTGCGGCGCAGCGTCCGTCCCGAACTCGTCCCAGCTCTTGCTGCGCAACCCTTTCGTCGGCACGCCGGCCGACTGCAGGGCCTGCAGCGCCAGCGGGTGGGGCTGCTGGTGCTCGCGCGGACTGCTGCCGGCCGAAAACGCCCTGAAGCGGCCCGCGCCGATGTGGTTGAGCAGCGCCTCGGCCAGGATGCTGCGCGCCGAGTTGTGGGTGCACAGGAAGAGCACGTTCAGTGGCGGGGTCGGGGTGGTCATGGTCTTGAGGGCGCAGCTTGAGACAGGCGCACGGCTGAACCGCGCACCGGATGAGTGGGTGGGGATGACGCAGGCTTACCGGCTCAGCATTGGCAGGTCTGCGCCTGCACGGCACAGCCGGCGCCCTCGCAGCAGTTCTGCGTGAGGTAGTCCAGCAGGCCGTTCATGCGCTCGAAGGCGGCGCGGTAGACCACGTTGCGGCTGGCTCGCTCCTGCGTGACCAGGCCGGCATGGGCCAGTTCCTTGAGGTGGAAGGACAGGGTGGCGTTGGGCGTGCCCAGCGCTTCGCCCATGACGCCGGGCGTCAGGCCTTCCTGGCCGGCCACGACGAGCGCGCGGAAGGCGCGCAGCCGCATCGGATGCGCAAGGGCGCCGAGCGCCGTGATGACCTGGGTTTCGTCCATGGCGCATCATATCCACGGTTCGATAATTGTGGAAATGATGAATTGCGGCTTGCCGCCACCAACGCGCCGCTCAGTGCGGCAACGCGATCACGAAGCAGGCGCCGCCGCCCTCGCGGCCTTCGCAGCGCACCTGGCCGCCATGGCGTTCGATGATGGACTTGACCAGCGCCAGGCCCAGGCCCACGCCACCCTCGCGCTCGCTGGCGCCGGGCAGTCGGTAGAAGGGCTCGAAGATGCGCTCGCGCAGGGCTTCGGGCACGCCCGGGCCGCGGTCCATCACGCGCACCAGCGCGTGGCGCGCATCGGCGGACAGGTCCACCTCCACGCCCTGCTGACCGCCGTAGCGGCGCGCGTTCTCCAGCAGGTTGCGCACGGCGCGGCGCAGCAGGCGCGGCACGCCGGGCACGGTGAGCGCTTCCAGCTTCGTGCCTTCGGCCACGCCCAGCTCGGCGCCGGTGTGGGCGCATTCCTCGGCCGCCAGGCCCATCAGGTCCACGCTTTCCACGGTGCCCATGTCGGCCTCGCGCGCATCGAGGCGGCTGGCCAGGAGGATCTCGTCGATCAACTGGTCCAGCTCGGCAATGCTGCGCGCCACTTCGGCAATCGCAGCCTTCTGGGCGCTGCCAACAGGGCTGCCGGATGGGGGCGCCATCAACTCCAGGCTCATGCGGATGCGCGTGAGCGGCGAGCGCAGCTCGTGCGAGGCATTGGCCAGCAGCGACTTGTGCGAACGGATCAGTTGCTCGATGCGCGTGGCGGCGTCGTTGAAGCGCTGGGCCAGGTCGGCCACCTCGTCCTCGCCGTCCTCGGGCACGCGGGCCGAAAGATCGCCCTCGCCCCAGCGCTGCACGCCGCGCTGCAGGCTTTCGAGCCGCTGCGTGAGCCGGCGCACGATGGGGAACAGGCCCACGCCCGTGGCCAGGCCCACCATGCCCAGCAGCCAGAAGATGCCCGTCTGCGGATGCAGCCACGGCGGCGGGCTGCGCCGGTCGTAGCGGGGGCCGAACTCCATCGTGAAGCGGCGCCCGTCCTCGAGCGTGATCTCGAACTCCAGCCCCTCGCCGGGCCGGCTGGTGCGCAGCGACGTGCCGCGGCCCGAGATCTCGTGCTTGTCATCGCGCAGCGTCACTTCGCGCGGCAGCGGCGTGCTGCGCTGTTCCTCCGAGATCTGCCAGGCCCAGCCCGCCGCGATCACCACCACGGCCACGCCGGCCAGCGACGCCAGCCAGATGCGCAGGTACAGGTGCCGGATGAACAGCTGGATCATGAAAAGAGCCCGGGCCCCGGCGCCGCGCTAGTCCTGCTGCTTGGCGAAGACGTAGCCCACGCCGCGCACCGTGAGGATGCGCTTGGGGTTCTTGGGGTCCACCTCGATGGCGGCGCGGATGCGGCCCATGTGCACGTCGATGGAACGGTCGAAGGCCTCCAGCTCGCGGCCGCGCACGGCTTCCATGATCTGGTCGCGCGTGAGCACGCGGCCCGCGCGCTCGGCCATGGTCACGAGCAGGTCGAACTGGTAGGAGGTGAGTTCCGCGCCCTGGCCGGCCACGGTGACCGAGCGCGCATCGCGGTCGATCTCCAGCGAGCCGAAGCGCATCACGCTGTGCGCCGAGGCGGCGGCCGGCGCGCTCGCCTCGGCCCGGCGGCGCAGCACGGCGCGGATGCGCGCGAGCAGCTCGCGCGGCTCGAAAGGCTTGGGCAGGTAGTCGTCGGCGCCCAGTTCCAGGCCGATGATGCGGTCCATCGGATCGCCCTTGGCCGTAAGCATGAGCACGGGCACCTTCGCCAGCGGGCCGGGCAGTGCGCGGATGCGGCGGCATACGTCGAGCCCGTCGGTGTCGGGCAGCATCAGGTCGAGGATGACCAGGTCGGGTGCGCGTTCCTGCAACTGAGCCAGTCCGCTGGCGCCGTCGCCGGCATGGCTCACGGCAAAGCCGGACTGCGTGAGGTATTCGCTGACCATCTGCGCGAGCCGCGCATCGTCCTCGATCATCAGGAGCTGGGGAGTACTCATGGTTCGGCCATCCTCTCGCAACGGCAGCAAGTGCCGTTGTAGCCCTCGTAAAGTTGCGTAAACCTACGCGGTTTCGGTCAACGCAAAGAGCATGGGCTCTGCGTCAAGGTCGATGGGCGCGTGTGGCAGCTCTTTCTCCAGCAGCGCCTGCACGGCCAGCGCCGCGCTGCTGCCGGCCAGGGCCGGGTAGGCGTCGCAGGCGCGGCCATGGATCTGGTGCGCCAGCGTGCGCAGCTGGCCCAGGCAGGCGCGCAGCCGGGCCAGGAAGGCCGGGCCGTCGGCGCAGCGCTCGCGCAGGCTCGCGTTGAGCGCGGCAAACCAGGGCAGGCGCGCCTGGTCGAGCATGCCCGGCAGGTTCTTCTTCTCGCTGTGCCCGGACCACTCGCGCAGCAGTTGCTGCATCGCCAGCCCCAGCGTCTGGGCGTGGCGCAGCTCATCGCTGACCTGGCCCAGGTGCGCCAGGTCGGTGAGCCGATGCTGGAAGAAGATCTGCGCGAGCACGCCCCAGTAGTAGGTGTAGTCCCAGATCACCTTCACGGGCAGCACCTCGGGGTCGCCGAACAGCGGGTACTGGCCTTCATACAGGGCCAGCGTGCTCTGGTAGAAGGACTGGTACATCTGGTCGTAGACCTGGGCCCGGGCGCGCAGCGAATGGCCCTGCCGGTCGTGCGCCACCAGGTCGCAGATGTAGGTGTTGCTGATGGCGATGAAGTCGCTGCCCGGCGAATAGAAAGGGTCCAGGAACAGGCCGGCTTCGCCCGTGAGCGCCCAGCGCCGGTCCGAGAAGACCTGCTTGCAGCCGTAGGAGAACTTGCGCAGCTGCATGAAGTCCTGCAGCAGGTGGCGCCGGCCGTCCAGTGCGTCGAAAAGGCGCGGCTGGTACTGGCGGAACCATTCCATGGCCTTGTCGAAGCTGTCCATGGTGTCCAGCGGATGGATCGCCGGGTCGGCCACGATGCCGACTGAATGCGAGCCCGAGGCCAGCGGAATCAGCCACACCCAGTAGCCCGCGCCCACGAGGTGGTTGGTCGACAGCCAGCGCGCCTGCGGGTCGCAGCGCGTGCGCCACTGCGGGTCCTCGCTCCATTCGTCGACCATGAGCCGGTCGCCGATGCGAAACCACACGGCGTGCGCGTGGTGGTCGTTGGGTTGCGCCAGGTCCAGCTTGCGCTTGATCAGCCCGGCCCGGCCGCAGGCGTCCACCACCCAGCGGCATTGGGCCTCGCGCATGGTTTCGCCTTCGCGCCAGCTGATGCGGTGCGGCGCATCGTCCTCGCTGAGCGTCAGCTGCTTGACCATTGCGTTGTCCACGAAGCGCACGCCGCGCTCGCGCGCGAGTTCGGCCAGGTGGTTCTCGAAGATGCCGCGGTCGATCTGGTAGCTGGGCGTGCTCAGGTAGTGGCTCACGCCGATCTCGGTCACGCCGTCCAGGTCGCGCCGCCCTTCCGAGAAGAAGAAGCGGAAGCCGAACTTGCGCAGCTGCGCCTGCTGCATGTGCTCCTTGAGGCCCAGCACCGTGTCGAAGTAATGGGCGCCGATCTCGACCGAGGACTCGCCCACCTTGTGCGTGGCATGCGGCACGGGGTGCGCGCGGCGCTCCAGCACCAGCACGTCGATGTCGGGGAAGCACTGGCGCAGTTGCAGGGCCAGGGTCAGGCCTGCGAGGCCCCCACCCATGATGATCACGTCGTGCGTGGGGGACATCGTCATTCCAGCTACTCCAGCGGCGCAAGCCGCAACACCAGTGAAAGTTGGGCCGACAGCGGCAGGGCGAGCGACTGGGGCTCGCCCGTCTCCAGCCGCGCCAGGGCTTCGAAGACGGGCAAGGCGTCGGCGATGGCGTTGGGCGGCAGCCGGCGCGCGGCCTCGGAGCGCAGCGGCTCGCTCCGGCTCGGGCCGGGCTGCAGCGCCCAGTCCAGCGCAGCCACCGCGCGCTCGGTGCGCGTGGGCGAAAGCACGAAGGCGCCCGACAGCAGCCCTTCGCTGCGATGCACCTGCTTGAGCGGCCCCACGGCCTCGACGTCGAAGCCCACCAGCAGCACGGCCTCAGAGTCGCAGGCGCATTGCGCGGCCGCTTCCATCAGGCCCGAGGCGAAGCTGTATTCATAGGCCGCCAGCGAATTGCTGGCGCGCTGGCAGCCGGTGCCGATGGTCCAGTAGCCCACGGCCGCGTTGTGCACGGAGTTGTGGAACTTGATGGGCGAGAGCTGCGCGGGCGCGGTGGCCAGCGTGGCGCACATGTAGTCGTTGATGGCCAGGTCGCCATGCGCCGAGGCGAACACGCAGGGCAGCTCGGCGGCATTGCGGCCGGCTGCCGCCACGCTGGCGCTGGCCGTTTCCAGCGCCACGGCCACGGTGTCGGGCGCGCGGCGGCGCTCGGCCGCGGCCAGCATCTGCGGCGAGGGGCGTTTGGCCGGCGGCTCGGCCACGGGGCCGGCGTCGCGCAGCGCGAGGCGGGCCGTGTCCCAGCCCGGCAAGGTGGGCGCCCAGAAGGCCGGGCCTTCGATGTAGAGCGTGGGCGTGCCGCTCATGCCGCTGCTCCGCGGCCAAAGATGAGGGCGCAGTTGTTGCCGCCGAAGCCGAAGGAGTTCGACAGCGCATGCCGCACCTCGCCCTGCGCGGGCGCCAGCCGGATCTGCGGGCCGCAGACCGGATCGGGCGTGCGGCTGTTGACGGTGCCGGGCATCAGCCCATGCTCCAGCGCCAGCAGGCAGACCACGGCTTCCACGATGCCGGCCGCGCCCAGCGTGTGGCCCGTGAAACCCTTGGTGCTGCTGGCATGCACGTGGGCGGGGAAGCGGCGCGACACCAGTGCGGCTTCGACCTCGTCGTTCTTGCTGCTGGCCGTGCCGTGCAGGTTGATGTAGTCGATGGCCTCGCAGCCCAGGCCGGCGCGCGCCAGCGCGTCGTTGAGCGCGCGTTCGGCGCCCGCGCCTTCGGGGTGCGGGGTGGACATGTGGTGTGCGTCGCTGGCTTCGCCGTAACCCAGGAGTTGCGGGTCGGCCGAGCCATCTGATCTTTCCAGCAAGGCAAAGCCGGCGGCCTCGCCCAGGCTGATGCCCTTGCGCTGCGCATCGAAGGGCCGGCAGGGCTCGCCCGAGACCAGCTCCAGCGAGTTGAAGCCGAAGAGCACGCTGCCGCACAGCGTGTCCACGCCGCCCACCACGGCGGCGTCGATCAGGCCCAGGCGCATCAGCCGCTCGGCCGAGGCAAAGACCTTGGCGCTGGAAGAGCAGGCGGTGGAGATCGTCTCGCACGGGCCCGTGAGGCCCAGCGCGCGCTGCACGAACAGGCCCAGCGAATGGGCGGTGTGCAGTTCGCTGTGGCGCATGCGCGGCGGGAACAGGCCGTTGGCGTCCATCTGGGTGTAGGCCAGTTCGGTGTCGCCGATGCTGGAAGTGGAGGTGCCCACGATCACGGCCACGCGGTGCGCGCCATGGCGCTCGCGCGCCGCCAGCGCCGCTTCGAGGAAGCCGTCGGCCGTCAGGCCCAGCCAGGCCAGCCGGTTGTTGCGGCAGTCCCAGGTGGCCAGCTCGGGCGGCAGCTGCAGCGCCTCGACGCCGTCGACGCGGCCGATCCAGGTGTCCAGGCGCTGCCCGGCGGGTTCGCCGAAGTCGTTGGGGCGCAGGCCGCTGCGCGACTCGCGCAGCCCCTGGAGCAGGGCGGCCTTGCCGGTGCCCAGCGCCGTGGTGGCGGTGTAGGCGCGGATGGAAAGGGGTGCAATGCGGGTGGGCACGTTTTTCTAGGTCTGGCGGTTGCAACGCACGGGGCGCGGAAGCGAGCGTAACAGCGCCGCGGCGCTTGCGCCTGTCAGCCGAGGGCGTCGCGTGCGGCCTCGGCTGGCGGCACCGACGCTGCCGTGTGTTTCTTGGCCTGCCGCGCCGCCAGCGCCACCAGCACCAGCACCGGCAGCCCCAGCGCGGCGGTGCAGATGAAGAAGCTGCCGTAGCCGTGGGCGTCCACGAAGGCGCCCGAGTAGCCGGCCACGAACTTCGGCAGCAGCAGCATCATCGAGCTGAACAGCGCGTATTGCGTGGCCGAATAGCTCACGTTGGTCAGGCTGGAGAGGTAGGCGATGAAGGCGGCCGAGGCGATGCCGCCGGCCAGGTTGTCGGCCGAGACCACGACGACCAGGCCCGTCAGGTCGTGCCCGCGCGTGCCCAGCCAGGCGAACAGCAGATTGCTGGCCGCGCTGAGTACGGCGCCCAGCATCAGCACCCGCATCACGCCCAGGCGCATCGCCAGCGCGCCGCCGACGAAGGCGCCCACCAGCGTCATCACCACGCCGTACACCTTGCTCACGGTGGCCACCTCTTCCTTGGTGAAGCCCATGTCCACATAAAAGGGGTTGGCCATGATGCCCATCACCACGTCGCTGATGCGGTAGATGGCGATCAGCGACAGGATCAGCACGGCCTGCCAGCGGTAGCGGCGGATGAAATCGGCAAAGGGCTCAACCAGCGCGCCCTGCAGCCACTCGGTGGGGTTGCGCGCCGGGGGCAGCGCGCGGCGCGCGGGCTCGGGCGACAGCAGCACCGTCACCACGCCCACCGCCATGGAAGCGGCCATCACCAGGTAGGCGATCTGCCAGCTGCCGTTCTGGTAGCCGGAGGTGGCGGCTTCGGCCACCGACATCTCGGCCCAGGCCGCCACCCACAGCACGCCCGCGCCGGCCCAGATCATGGCCAGCCGGTAGCCCGTCTGGTAGGCCGCTGCCAGCGCCGCCTGCTTGCGCGCCTCGGCCGATTCGATGCGGAAGGCGTCCAGCGCAATGTCCTGCGTGGCCGAGCCGAAGGCCACCAGCAGCGCGCACCACACCAGCGGCGTGAGGCCCGCGCGCGGATCGTTGAAGGCCATGCCCACCAGCCCCGCGATCACCAGCGCCTGCGACAGCAGCAGCCAGCCGCGCCGGCGCCCGAGCAGCGAGGTGAGCGGCGGCAGCGGCAGCCGGTCCACCAGCGGCGCCCACACCCACTTGAAGCCGTAGGCCAGGCCGACCCAGCTCAGGTAGCCGATGGTGGCGCGGTCGATGCCCGCCTCGCGCAGGCGAAAACTCAGCGTGCCCAGCACCAGCAACAGCGGCAGCCCGGCCGAAAAACCCAGCGCGAACATGCGCAGCGTGGCCGCTTCGCCATAGACCCTGAGCGTCTCGCCCCAGCCGGGGCGCCTGGACGTGTCTGCGCCGTTTGGGTCCGGCGCGGCGGACGCGGTGGAGGAGGAGGAAGGGCCGGGTTGCGAAGGCATGGGGCCATTGTCCACAGGACATGGGCTTGGCTTAGCATCCGCGCAGCCCTTCGTGGGCGCGCCCATCGCTGCCACTTCATCATCCTCTTCTTCCAGCCGACACCCGCCATGTGCCTGCTCTGCCTTCCGCCTCCCGCCGACACAGCCGGCGCGCATCGCTGGTCCTCGCGCCGCGCCTTCGTGCTGGCCGGCGCGGCGCTGGCGGCCACGCCGGCCCTGGCGCAGGTGGACGTCGGTCCGCCTTCGCGCACGCGCACCCTGGTGCCGGCCGACACGCTGGAGCGGGCCGGCGACCAGCAGTACGCCCAACTGCTGCAGCAGGCCAAGGCCCAGCGCGCCCTGGCCGGCAACGAGCATCCGCAGCTGCAGAAGCTGCGCACCATCGCGCGGCGGCTGATCCCGTTCACGCAGAAGTGGAACGAGCGCGCCGGCAGCTGGAAGTGGGAAGTCAACCTGATCGGCAGCAAGCAGATCAATGCTTTTTGCATGCCCGGCGGCAAGATCGCCTTCTACACGGGCATCCTCGACCAGCTCAAGCTCGACGACGACGAGATCGCGATGATCATGGGCCACGAAATGGCGCATGCGCTGCGCGAGCATGCGCGCGAGCGCCTGGCCAAGACCACCGGCACCGGCATGGCGTTGCAGCTGGGCGCGCAACTGCTGGGCCTGGGCGAGCTGGGCGACCTGGGCGCGCGCGCCGGCACGCAGTTGCTGTCCCTGAAGTTCAGCCGCGACGACGAAACCGAGGCCGACCTGGTCGGGCTGGAACTCGCAGCCCGCGCGGGCTTCCGACCGCAGTCATCCGTGAGCCTGTGGGAGAAGATGGCCGCCGCCTCCAACCGCCAGGGCGGCATCGGCTTCCTCTCCACCCACCCCAGCGGGCCGGAGCGCATCCGCGTGCTGGAGAGCAATGTGCCGAAGGTGGAGGGGCTGTACCGAAGCGCGCGCGTTTGAGCGCGGGCGGGCCTGATGGCGCTCAGGCCGCGTTCTTCAACGCCCTCTTGGCGTTGTCCTTCGAGTCTTCGGCGCGGTTCTTGTGATAGCCCGACTTGACCTTGTTGACGGCCTTGCCGACCGGGCCGCTCTTCTTCGCCTCGTTGTCCGCGCGCTTTTGCTCGACCTTGTGTTCCACCGAATCGGCGGCCTCCGAGGCCGCCTTGCCCACCTGGGCGTGAGCGCTGCCCAGCGTGAGCAGGCTCAATGCGGTGGCGAGGGTGATCAGGGACTTGTTCATGCGGGCACTCCGTCCAAGCGATTCGAGGGCAGTGTGCGCAGGCCGCCTGCCCGCCGACTGTCGGCCGCCGGCGCGTGGTGTTGACGGTGCGCCGCTGCTAGCGCTGCTGCCCCCACTTGCGCACCGTCAGCCGCTCCAGCGTGGCAAAGCCCAGGCTTTCGACCAGCAGGCCGATGATCACCACCAGCGCCAGGCCGGCGAAGACGCGGTCGGTGTAGAGCTCGTTGCGGTTCTGGAAGATGTACCAGCCCAGGCCGCCCTTGCCGCTGCTGGCACCGAAGACCAGCTCGGCCGCGATCAAGGTGCGCCAGGCGAAGGCCCACGCGATCTTCAGGCCCGAGAGGATGGCCGGCAGCGCAGCCGGCACCAGGATCTGCAGCACATAGCGCAAGCCGGTCAGGCCGTAGTTGCGCCCGGCCATGCGCAGCGTTTCGGGCACGCCCTGAAAGCCGGCAAAGGTGTTGAGCGCCAGCGGCCACAGCACCGAGTGGATCAGCACGAAGATCAGGCTGCCCTGGCCCAGGCCGAACCACAGCAGCGCCAGCGGCAGCAGCGCAATGGCCGGCAGCGGGTTGAACATCGACGTGAGCGTGCTCAGCAGGTCGCGCCCGAAGCGGGTGGACACGGCCAGCGTGGTGAGCGCAAAGGCCAGCCCCACGCCGGCCGCATAGCCCTGCACCAGCACCGTGAGTGAAAGGGCGGTGCGCGTGAGCAGTTCGCCATTGGCCAGGCCCTCGATCAGCGCGCGTGCGGTGGCGCCGAAGGTGGGCAGGAGCAGGTCGTTGTCCTGCCAGCGCGCCAGCAGTTCCCACAGCAGCGCCAGCGCCCCCAGGATGAGGCCGCGGCGCAGCCAGTCCTGCTGCCACAGCCGTGCGGGCCAGGGCAGGGCGCGTTCGACGGCGCCGGCGGTGAAGGGCTGCAGCGCCAATTCGTACTCGGGCCGCGTCGGTGGCTGATGAAGGGCGCTCATGGTCGCTGCTGCGGGCCACTGGCCGCCTCTTGTTCGAACAGCAGGCCGTGGATGCGCTGCGCCACGGCCTGGAACTGCGCGCTGCCCTGGCTGTGCAGGTCGAAGTCGTGGCTGTTGAGCTCGGCGCGCATGCGGCCCGGGTGCGGCGAGAGCAGCGCGATGCGGCTGCCCACCACCAAAGCCTCTTCGATGGAGTGGGTGACGAAGAGCAGGGTGAAGCGCACTTCTTCCCACAGGGCCAGCAGCTCTTCCTGCATCTTGCGGCGCGTCAAGGCGTCCAGCGCGGCGAAGGGCTCGTCCATCAGCAGCACGCGCGGCTGCATGGCCAGTGCGCGCGCGATGGCCACGCGCTGCTTCATGCCGCCCGAAAGCTGGTGCGGATGCGCATCGGCAAAAGGGCTCAAGCCGACCTTGTCGAGGTAGTGCGCGGCGCGCTCGGCCGCTTCGCGTCGGCCCAGGCTGCGCGAGGCCAGCAGCGGGAACATCACGTTCTCGCGCACGGTCTTCCAGGGCGGCAGCTGGTCGAACTCCTGGAACACGACGATGCGGTCGGGGCCGGGTGCGTTGACGCGCCGGCCATCGAGGCGGATCTCGCCCTCCACCGGTGCGATGAAGCCCGCAATGGCCTTGAGCAAGGTGGACTTGCCGCAGCCCGAGGGCCCCAGCAGCACGAAGCGATCGGCTGCGTGCACGTCGAAGCCCACACGGTGCGTGGCGCGCACCACGCGTTCGGGCGTGCGGTATTCCAGGCTCACGCCATCGACCTGCAGCAGCGGCGCATCGCCAGCCGGCTGTGCGCCGCGCAGACACTCTGGCAAGGGGGCATGGCCCTCGCCCGGTTCCCGCAGCGGCGCGCGTGCAAAGCCACGGCGCAGCGTGAGCGTGGATTCAAGGCTCATCGCGTTGGCCTCAGCTGCCCGATGCGGCAATCGCCTCGGGGAAGAAGTAGTCCTTCACCGATTCGGGCCTGGCCTTGATCGTGCCCACGCGGTGCAGGAACTCGCCCAGCACGCGCGTGTTCTCGGGCGCGGTCTTGAACTGCACTTCGGGGTTCCTGATGATCTGCAGCAGCAGGTTGCGGTCGGTCCTGGCGCCAGTCACACGCAGGTAGGTGTCGGCGGCCGCTTCGGGGTTGGCGGCGATGAACTTCGCGGCTTCGTCCAGCGCGGCGATGAAGGCGCGATAGGTCTTGGGGTTCTCGCTGCGGAACTTCTCGGTGGCGTACAGCACCGTGGCCGACGAGGGGCCGCCCAGCACGTCATAGGACTTGAGCACGATGCGCGCGTTGGGGTTGCCGGCCAGTCCCTGCTCCTGGAAGGGCGGGTTGCCGAAGTGGGCCGTGATCTCGGTGCCGCCCTTGATGATGGCGGCCGTCGCGTCGGGGTGCGGCAGCGCCACCTGCAGGCGGTCGAGGCGGTTGTAGTCCTTGTCGCCCCACAGCTGGGCCGAGGCCAGCTGCAGCACGCGCGACTGCACCGACACGCCCACGGCGGGCAGCGCGATGCGGTCCTTGTCGGTGAAGTCCGCGATGGTCTTCACGGCCGGGTTGTTGCTGACCAGGTAGTAGGGGAAGTTGCCCAGCGAGGCCACGCCCTTGACGTTCTGCCGGCCGCGCGTGCGGTCCCAGATGGTGAACAGCGGGCCCACGCCGGCACCTGCGATGTCGATGTTGCCCGCCAGCAGCGCATCGTTGACGGCCGAGCCGCCCGAGAGCTGCACGAACTCCACCTTCACATCCACGCCTGCGGCCTTGCCGTGTTTCTCGATCAGCTTCTGGTCCTGCGCCACGTTCAGCAGCAAATAAACGATGCCGAACTGCTGCGCGATGCGGATCCGGCCTTCGGCCTGCGCGGCCATGCTGCCGGCAAGAAGGGAAAGGCCTGTCAGAAAAACAAGGGCGGCGCGGCGGGAGAAGGCGTTCATGAATGTCGGTGGGGAGAGGAGAAAAAAGAAAAAAGGCGCAGGCGGTGCGGCTGTCAGCGGGGCGCATCGCCTTCGATGGTGGTGCGATAGAGCTTGCGGCGCAGGTGCTCGGGCGTGCCGGCCGCCAGGTGCAGCACCGAGCGGTTGTCCCAGAACACGATGTCGTGCGGCTGCCAGCGGTGGCGCAGGGTCAGCGCCGGCTGCGTGCTGCGCGCAAACAGCTCTTCCAGCACGGCGCGGCTTTCGTCCTCGGGCAGGCCCACGATGCGGGTCGTGAAGTGCTCGCTGACGAACAGCGCCTTGCGGCCGGTTTCGGGGTGCGTGCGCACCACGGGGTGGACCACGGGCCTGACCTCGTCGAGCTGGGCCTGCGTGAGGGCGGGCCGCCATGGGCTGCGCGCTCGCAGCTCCTCGTACCTGGCCAGGTAGCTGTGTTCGGCGCGCAGCGGCGCAATGGCCTTCTTCAGCGCTTCGGGCAGCGCGTCGTAGGCCGCATGCTGGTCGGCGAACAGCGTGTCGCCGCCTTCGGCGGGCAGCTCCTGCGCATGCAGCAGTGAACCGAGGCTGGGCCGCTCCTTGTAAGAGAGGTCCGAATGCCAGAAGTGGCCCGCGTCGCCCAGGCCGATGGGTTCGCCGTTCTCCTTGATGTTGGAGACGATCAGCACCTCGGGATGGCCCGCAAGCTGGAACTTCTTCTGCACATGGACCTGCAGCGGACCGAAGCGCCGGCTGAAGTTCACATGCTGCGCGGGCGTGATGCGCTGGTCGCGAAACACCACCACATGGTGCTTCAGATGGGCTTCATGCACGCGCGCGAAGTCTTCGGCATGCAGGCTCTGGTCGAGCCGAAGGCCCACGATCTCCGCGCCGAAGGGCGCATGCGAAAAGGGGCGCACTTCGAAGTGCTGGCGTGCAGGTGCATGGCGGCCTGGCAGGCGCTGCGCCTCGGCGAGCAGGGAGGGGGAAAGAAGGGTGGAAGCGGTCATCGTGTGCGGCGGCCACGGCGGGCCCAAGGGCCGCCACAAAGAAAAGAAGAAGCAGCCCGTGAGCCGCACTCTAGAGAGCCTTGCGCCGCAAGGGAACGACGCATTCCTTGCTTGCAAACAACCAAAACATCTAAAGCGCATGGCTGCCGCGGCGCGCGCACAAAGCGCACTTGCTTATGCGCAAGCCTTCGTTCGCGCCGTGCGGCGCGCTGCGCATCATTGGCCGCTGACCTGCACACCGCCTTCAAGGAGTTCCCCGATGTCCCAAGCCCCTTCCGTCGCCACCGATGATTCCGCGCGCATCGACACGCGCTTTGGCGACCTGCGCATCCGCCGCCTGGCCGGCCACATCGGCGGCGAGGTGCTGGGCCTGAAGCTGGGTGCCGAGCTGAGCGAGCAGCGCTTCGCTGCCGTGCAGGCCGCGCTGCTGGCGCACAAGGTTCTGTTCTTCCGCGGCCAGGGCCATCTGGACGATGAGGCGCACCAGGCTTTTGGCGCGCGCTTTGGCCGCACGGTGGCGCACCCGACGGTGCCCGCGCCCAGCGGCACAAAGCTCTTCGAACTGGATGCCTCCAAGGGCGGCGGCCGGGCCGATTCATGGCACACCGACGTGACCTTCGTCGATGCCTTTCCGAAGATCTCGATCCTGCGCGGCGTGAAGATTCCGGCCTATGGCGGCGACACCGTGTGGGCCAACACCGCCAAGGCCTACGAGCGCCTGCCCGAGTCGCTCAAGAAGCTGGCCGAACAGCTCTGGGCCGTTCACAGCAACGACTACGACTACGGCGCGGACCGCACCGACGCGGCCTCGGCAGACCGCGTGCGCCACCACCGCGAGGTCTTCGTGTCCGCCGTTTATGAGGCCGAGCACCCGCTCGTGCATGTGCACCCGGAAACCGGCGAACGCGCGCTGTTGCTGGGCCACTTCATCAAGAAGTTCATCGGCGTCAGCAGCGCCGAATCGGCCCGCCTGTTCGATCTGTTCCAGTCGCGCGTGATCCGGCTGGAGAACACGGTGCGCTGGTCGTGGCAGCAGGACGACGTGGCCATCTGGGACAACCGCGCCACGCAGCACTACGCCGTCAATGACTACGGCGACCAGCCGCGCCTGGTGCGCCGCGTGACGGTGCATGGCGAGCAGGCCATTGCCGTGGACGGCCAGCGCAGCCGAACGCGCCGCCGGCCCGAAGCCAGCAACGATTCGCAGCTCGATGCGCTGATCACGCGCACCGCCTGAACATCGCTCCACGAACCCGACCATGCAAACATCGCACGACGCCCGCCGCCGCCAACTCATCGCCACCGGCGCCGCCATCGGTGCGGGCGCATTGCTGCCCGCACGCGCACCGGCCCAGGGCGGCGCGAAGAAGTACCAGGGCGTGACCCTGAACGTCTCGACCTTCAGCGCCGCGTATCCGAAGCTGCTGCAGCAGTGGCTGCCCGAGTTCGAGGCGCTCACGGGCGCCAAGGTCAACTTCGACGCGCCGGGCTTTCCGGTCTACAACCAGCGCGCCGATCTGGAGCTGTCGACCAAGGGCTCGGCCTATGACGTGGTCAACGTCACCTTCATCTACTCCAGCCGCTGGATCAACTCGGGCTGGCTCACGCCGCTGGACGAATTCATCGCCAACCGCAACCTCACGCCGGCCGACTTCGACATCAACGACTTCCTCCCCGGCGCGCGTGCACCCGAGACCGGGCGCGATGGCAAGCTCTACGGCATTCCATGGACGGCCGAGGCGCTGCTGAGCGTGTCTTCGCGCTTCGACCTGGTGCAGCAGGCGGGCCTGCCCTACCCCGACACCACCGACGACCTGGTGAAGGTGCTGCGCGCGGTGAACAAAAAAGAGCGCGTGGCGGGCTTCGTTTCCGACAGCCACTACGGCTGGACCTTCGTGCCCTATCTGCACGCCTTTGGCGGCGACGTGTTCCGCAAGGCGCCCGATGACCTGTTCCCCACCCTGGACACGCCCGAGGCCGTTGCCGCGGCCGAGTACTACGCCAGCCTGATCCGCGAGTTCGGCCCCGATGGCGCCATCACCTACCAGCCCGACCAGGTCACGCAGGCGCTCAAGCAGGGGCGGGTGAACTTTGCCGACGCAGGGCAACTGCACCTGGCGCAACTGGGCGACGCGGCCAGCAGCCGCACGCTCAAGACCTTGAAGTTCGGCCATGTGCCCAAGGGGCCTGCGGGCCGGTTCCCGGGCACGGCCGTTCATGGCCTGGGCATTCCCACAGGCTCGAAGAACAAGGAAGCCGCCTGGGCCTTCATCCAGTGGGCGCTGTCCAGGCAGACCACACGCCGTGCCGTGGCCGCCGGCTACGGCTCGCCCGCGCGGCGCAGCGACATCGATTCGCAGGCCTATCGCGCGCGGCAGGTCATCAACGGCAGCGACCTCGCGCAACTGGCGCTGGACGCCATCGAGCAGGCTTCCAAAACCGGCCACATGAAGTACCGCACCGTGGCCGTGTACCCGCAGGTGGACCAGCAGCTCAACAAGGCCATCGCGCTGATCGCCAGCGGCCAGGCCAGCGCCAAGCAGGCGCTGCAGCAGGCGCAGGCGCAGTCCATCGCGGCGCTGCAGCGCGCGGGGCTGAACGTCTGATGTCGGCCGTCCTGCAACCGCAGCCGCATGCGCATCCCGCCCTGCACGCGCCGCTTGCGCGGCCGGCGGGCTGGGCGCGCGAACGCCGGCTGGCTTTTGCCGGCGGGCTGGCGCCTTCGCTGGTGGTGCTGCTGCTGATCACCCTGCTGCCGGCGCTGGCGCTGTTCACGGCCAGCCTCACGCCGCTGTCGCTCACCGACCCGGCGGGCACCTTCCGCTTCGACGATCCGCTGGTCAACTACCGCCAGCTGCTCAGCGACGAGCGCTTCACCGACTCGGTGGGCACGCAGCTCAAGCTCTCGGCCGCCAGCGTGGCGCTGCAGCTGGGCGTGGGCCTGGGCCTGGCGCTGCTGCTCAACGGACGCTCCAAAGCGCTGGGCGCGATGCGCACCGTGTTCTTGATCCCCATGGTGCTGCCACCCATCGTGGTGGCGCTGATCTGGAAGATCATGTTCACGCCCGACGTGAGCCCGCTGCACCGCGCGCTGGAGGCCGTGGGCGCGCCCGTGCGCTCGCTGATCGCCAACCCCGACACGGCGCTGTGGGCCATCGCCTTGGCCGACACCTGGCAGTGGTTCCCCTTCACCATGCTGATGGTGCTGGCGGCGCTGCAGATGATCCCCGAGGAGCCGCTCGAGGCCGCGCGGCTGGACGGCGCCAACCGCTGGCAGCTGCTGCGCTTCATCGTCTTTGCGCACATCCGGCCCGTGCTGGTGGTGTGCGGGCTGTTCCGCCTCATCGACAGCTTCAAGGCCTTTCCGCTGATCTACGTGCTGACCGACGGCGGGCCCGGCACCGTCACCGAGGTCAGCAACTACTACGGCTTCATCCAGGCCTTCAACTTCTCGTACTGGGGCTATGGCAGCGCGATCGCGATGGTGATCCTGGCTGGCGTCTTCGTGCTGAGCTGGGGCGTGGGCCGGCTTGGATGGAACCGCAGCAGCCATGACGCAGCGCATTGAGACCGCCGCCCGCGGCCAGGTGCTGGCGGCCGCGCTGATCCTGGCGGTGGTGATGTTCCCCTTCCTGTGGCTGGTGCAGCTGGCCTTCAAGCCCGCGGCCGAACTCTTCGACGATGCGCTGCTCTTCACGCCCACGCTCGAAGGCTTTCGCAGCCTGCTGCAGGGCAACTTCCTGAAGTCCTTCTGGAACAGCCTGGCCGTGAGCACGCTGTCCACCGCGCTGTCGCTGCTGATCGGCGTGCCCGCGGCCTATGCGCTCACGCGCTGGCGCTTCAGAGGCCGCAACAGCGTGGCGCTGTGGATCCTGGTCACGCGCATGGCGCCGCCCATCGCCTTCACCATTCCCTTCTTTCTGGCCTTTCGCTGGCTGGGGCTGCAAGACACCATCGCGGGGCTGGCACTGGTCTATCTGACCTTCAACCTGGCCATCGTGATCTGGCTGATGCAGACCTTCTTCGAGGCCGTGCCGCCCGCGCTGGAAGAGGCGGCCTACATCGACGGCTGCGGCGTCTGGCAGGCTTTCTGGCGCATCACGCTACCGCTGTCGGCACCGGGCCTGGCGGCCACGGCCGTGCTGTGCTTCATCTTCTCGTGGAACGATTTTTTCTACGCGCTGATCCTCACGCGCACCCAGGCCATGACGGCCCCCGTGGCCATCGTCAACTTCCTGCAGTACGAAGGCTGGGAGTGGACCAAGATCGCGGCCGCCGGCACGCTGGTGATGCTGCCGGTCGTCATCTTCACGGTGCTGGTGCGCCGCTACCTCGTGCGCGGGCTCACGGCCGGCGGCGTGAAGGATTGAGTTCTTGCCTATGGCCTCCATCACACTGAATCAGATCGTCAAGCACTACGGCGAGCAGCCGGTTCTGCACGGCATCGACGTCCACATCCACGACGGCGAGTTCGTCGCGCTGGTCGGCCCTTCGGGCTGCGGCAAGTCCACCCTGCTGCGCGCCATCGCGGGGCTGGAGCCTATCAGCGGCGGCGAGATCCGCCTGGGCGAGCGCGTGCTCAACGACGTGGCGCCGCGCGATCGCAACATCGCGATGGTGTTCCAGAACTACGCGCTCTACCCGCACATGACGGTGGCGCAGAACCTGGGTTTCGCGCTCAGGCTGCAGGGCGTGGGCAAGGCGCAGATCGCGCGCCGCGTGCAGGAGGTGGCCGACGTGCTGGGCCTGGCGCCGCTGCTGGGCCGCCACCCGCGCCAGCTCTCGGGCGGGCAGCGCCAGCGCGTGGCCATGGGCCGCGCCATCGTGCGCCGCCCCGAGGCCTTCCTGTTCGACGAGCCGCTGTCCAACCTCGACGCCAAGCTGCGCGTGCAGATGCGCACCGAGATCAAGGCGCTGCACCAGCGCCTGGGCACCACCACGGTCTACGTCACGCACGACCAGGTGGAGGCCATGACCATGGCCGACCGGATCGTGGTGCTCAAGGACGGCCGCGTGGAGCAGGTGGGTGCGCCGCTGGCGCTGTACGACCGGCCGCGCAACGCCTTCGTGGCCGGCTTCATCGGCTCGCCGGCGATGAACCTGCTGCCGGGGCAGCTCGCACTGGACGGCGCGCCGCGCGTGCGCACCGACGACGGCCTGAGCCTGCCGCTGCCCGCTTCTGCAGCGCCTGCGGGTGCCGTGCATGGCCAGCGCGTGCTCTACGGCGCACGACCCGAGCACTGGCAGCTGGCCGCCGCACACGAAGGCCTGCCGGCCGAGGTCATCGTGGTGGAACCCACGGGCGCCGAAACGCAGGTGGCCCTGCGCGTGGGCCGGCACGACGTGCTGGCTGCCTTCCGCGATCGCGTGGGCCTGCGCAGCGGCGACCGGCTGGGCCTGCGGCCCGATGCGGCCCAGGCCCACCTGTTCGACGCGGCCAGCGGCGCGCGGTTGAACTGATTGAGGCGCCCTGAAGGCTTGGCTGCGCTCGCCGGCTGGACAACCGTTTCATGCGATGCGGGCGCCGCGCAGCGCCTGCGTCACCACCTGCGGCGTGAGCGTGGGCGCGAAGGATTCGATGAAGGCATAGACATACCGGCGCAGGTAGCTGTCGCGGCGCACGGCCAGCTTGGTTTCGTTCACGCCGAACAGGCTGCCCGCGTCCACCGCACGCAGCGCGGTGTCGCGCTCGGGGTCGTAGGCCACGCCCGCCACGATGCCCACGCCCATGCCCAGTGAGACATAGGTCTTGATCACGTCGGCGTCCATCGCGGCCAGCGCGATGTCGGCCTCGATGCCCGCTGCGGTGAACGCCGCGTCGATGCGCGTGCGGCCCGTGAAGCCGGTGTCGTAGGTGATGAGCGAGAAGCGCGCCAGCGAGGCCAGCGTCAGCGGCGCCTGCAGCACCGGATGGCCCTGCGGCGCGACCACCGAATGGGTCCAGCGGTAGCTGGGCAGCGCCAGCAGCTGCGGGTAGTCGGCCAGCGCCTCGGTGGCGATGCCCACGTCGGCCTCGCCGTCCAGCAGCATCTGCGCAATCTGCCGCGGCGAGCCCTGGTGCAGGTGCAGCCGCACATCGGGGAACTGCGCGCGAAAGTCCTGCACCGCTTCGGGCAGCGCATAGCGCGCCTGCGAATGCGTGGCCGCGATGGACAGCGTGCCGCGCTGCTGGGCTGCGAACTCCTCGCCCGCGCTGCGCAGGTTGGCGCTCTCGCGCAGCATGCGCTCGATGATGGGCAGGACGTGGCCGCCGGGGCCGGTCAGCCCCGTCAGCCGCTTGCCCGAGCGCACGAACAGCTCGATGCCCAGCTCCTGCTCCAGCTCGCGGATCTGCCGGCTCACACCCGGCTGCGAGGTGTGAAGCGTGTGCGCCACGTCGGTGAGGTTGAAGTTGCAACGCACGGCCTCGCGGACCGAGCGCAGTTGCTGGAAATTCATGGGGCGGCGCGCTTCGGGAGATCAGGGCCGCCGATTCTGCGCAAAGGGCCTGGCGCGGGGAACGACCGAATCGTTGCTACCAAATAAGGCAAACATCTAAACGCGCGCCACTGGCGCAGGCGCTGAGCGTGCTGCCCGCGGCCGGCCAGCACGTATTGACTGCGGCGACGGCCAACTGGTGCGCCATGCGTGGTGTGAGGGCTCAAGGCTGAGCGCCAGGGCAGGTCGCAAAGGGTGTGTGAAACAATCCCGGCGCCCTTGGCACCCGTCGCCGCAAGGGTGTGTTTCTCTGGCCCGAAAGCCTTCGTTTTTTCATGCCCCTCACCCTGCCTCAGCTTGAACGTCATTTGTTCAAGGCCGCCGACATCCTGCGCGGCAAGATGGATGCCTCCGAGTTCAAGGAGTACATCTTTGGAATGCTGTTTCTCAAGCGCTGCTCCGACGTGTTCGACCAGCGGCGCGAGCAGGTCATCGCCGAACGCATCGCAGCTGGCGAAACGCCGCAGCAGGCACAACTGACCGCTGACTACACCCGCTGGTACAAGATCGACGGCTTCTTCTGGGTGCCGCCGCAGTCGCGCTACAGCCACCTGCTGAACGAGGCGCATCACAACGTGGGCGATGCCCTGAACAAGGCGCTCAGCGGTGTAGAGACCGGCAACACCAGCCTGGCCGACGTGCTGGAGCACATCGACTTCACGCGCAAGGTGGGCGCCAGCAAGATTCCCGACATCAAGCTGCGCCAGCTCATCACGCACTTCGGCAAGCACCGGCTGCGCAATGAGGACTTTGAGTTCCCCGATTTGCTGGGCGCTGCCTACGAGTACCTGATCGGCGAGTTCGCCGACTCGGCGGGCAAAAAAGGCGGCGAGTTCTACACCCCGCGTTCCGTGGTGCGGATGATGGTGCAACTGCTCAAGCCACAGCAGCACCATGACATCTACGACCCGTGTGTAGGTTCGGGTGGCATGCTGATTCTGTCGAAGGAATACATCGAAGAGCACGGTGGCGATGGCCGCAAAGCCAACCTCTTTGGCCAAGAGTTCAACGGCACGGTGTGGTCCATCGCCAAGATGAACATGCTGCTGCACGGCATCAGCACCGCCGACTTGCGCAATGAAGACACCCTGGCCGAGCCGCAGCACGTGGAAGGTGGTGAACTGCGGCGCTTCGACCGCGTGCTGACCAACCCGCCCTTCTCCATCAACTGGGGCACGGCAGACAAGAACGCAGATGGCTCACCGGCCTGGGCACCCAAGTTCCCCGAACGCTTCAGCCATGGCCAGGTGCCGCTCGGCGCGAAGAAGGCCGATCTGATGTTCCTGCAGCACATGCTGGCCGTCACACGCGATGGTGGCATGGTGGCCACCGTGATGCCGCATGGCGTGCTGTTTCGCGGCGGCGAAGAGCGGGCCATTCGCAAGGGGATCATCGAAGACGACCTGCTCGAAGCCGTCATTGGCCTGGCCCCCAACCTGTTCTATGGCACCGGCATTCCGGCCTGCATTCTGGTGCTGCGCCAACGGTCGGTACTGGGTGCCAAAGTCGTCAGCAGCAAGCCGGCCGCGCGCCGGGGCAAGGTGCTGTTCATCAATGCCGACCGCGAGTTCTTCGAAGGCCGGGCACAGAACCACCTGCTGCCCGAGCACATCGAAAAGATCGTCAGCACCTTCGACGCCTTCCAGGCCGTCCCGGGCTTCTCAGCCATCGTCGACAACGACACACTGCTGGCCAACGACGTCAACCTCAACATCCGCCGCTACGCCGACAACGCGCCACCGCCCGAGCCGCACGACGTGCGCGCGCATCTGGTGGGCGGCGTGCCCAAGGCGGAGGTCGAGGCCAAAGCCGCGTTGTTCGCCGCCCAAGGCCTGGAGCCGCTGGACCTGTTCGTCGAACGCGATGCGAAGTACTTCGACTTCCGTCCGGCGCTGACCCAGCGTCAGGATCTGAAGACCGCCATCGAAGGCAATGCCGGTCTGGTGGCGAAGGAGGCTGCGCTTCGCACCGCCTTCGAGCAATGGTGGCAACAGCACAGTGGCCAGATCGTGGCGCTGGCCGGAAAGACGCCACAAAACGGCAGCACAAGCAGTGCCAGCCTTGTGGCCCTGCGCACCGAGCTGCTGACCGGCTTCAGCCGGAGCCTGGAACCCATCGGTTTGCTCGACTCTTTTCAGGTGCGCGGCATCGTCGCCGGCTTCTGGACTCAGACCAAGTATGAATTTCTCACCCTGATGGCGCGGGGCGCACCGGGCGTGGTCGATGCGTGGCGTACCAGCATCGTCACGGCGTTGGAAGATATGGCCAGCAAGGAGAACCCGCTCGAACACAAGCTGGTGCGCTTTCTGATGAGTGACTTCATCGAGGCCATTCGCGAACTGGAGGCGAAGAAGGCCGAGCTGGACAGCCAGATCAAGGCCACCGACCCCAAGGCGGCCAAGGAGGACGAGGGCGAGGAGGGGGAGGCCGCAGAGGCAACAGAAGCCGAAGCCAACGACGAGAGCGCCGTGAGCGAAGAACAGCTCAAGGCCTGGAAGAAGGAACTGGCCACCGCCAAGAAGCAGCTCAAGGCCCGGATGGACAGCTTCACCACGCAACTGCACCAGCAAGTGGATGGCCTGTCGCCCGAGCAGGCCGCCGACCTGCTGCTGACCGTTCTTCACGACGACATGCGTGCCATCGTCGAGCGCTACGTCGCTGCCCAACGCAAGCGCGTCGTGGCGGCGGTTGAGAACTGGTGGGACAAGTATCGGGTGACGCTGACGGAGATCGAAGGGACGCGGGATGCGGCGGCGAGAGCGGTACAGGGGTTTGTGAAGGAGTTGGGGTATGTCCAATCCAACTGAAGATCAACCGTTGCACCACTACCAGCGTTTTCTCCAGCAGCTGCCACAAGACTGGGGTCGCATGCAGGTTCGACAGCTCGGCTCGGTTGTTGGTGGCAGTACCCCGTCCCGTACCGTTCCATCGTTCTGGCGTGGAACGATCCCTTGGGTCACACCTGGCGAGGTGAGTGGAAAGACAGGCAAGCTCCTGCATGGAACCAACGAGCACATCAGTGCGTCTGGTTTGGTGGGCAGTGGAGCGAACCTGCTGCCGGCAGGGTCTCTGCTCGTGACGACTCGCGCGACGCTGGGCGTTTGTGTCGTCAATGCTGTGCCGATGGCTACCAACCAGGGGTTCAAGTCCATCGTTTTCAGGCAGGCGGCGGACTCTGCCTTTTACGTGCACCTCTTTGATAAGGTCAGACCTGAACTCGTACGCCGAGCATCAGGCACAACTTTCCTAGAAATCTCCGGCAGCGAGTTCGGTTCAATCGAGGTGCCCGCGCCCAGCCAAGGCGAGAAGCTGCAAATCAGCAGAATCCTCGACACCCTCGATACCGCCATCCACGAAACCGAGGCGATCATCGCCAAGCTCAAGGCCGTCAAGCAGGGCTTGCTGCACGATCTGCTGACGCGCGGCATCGACGCCAACGGCGAACTGCGCCCGCCCCAGGCCGAAGCGCCGCATCTCTACAATCTTTCGCCTTTAGGATGGATTCCGAACGAGTGGGCGGTTCTACCGCTAGAGCAAATCACCGAAGTACCCATCTGCTACGGCATTGTTCAAGTATTCGGCTTCGTTTCCAACGGTGTTCCCGTATTGGCCATTCGGGATCTGCATGGAGACTACACAACAGGCATTCATAGAACGGCATTGAGTATTGATGCTGCCTATCCGCGCAGTCGTGTGCGCCCAGGCGACGTTCTGCTATCAATCAAAGGAACGCTTGGGCGGGTGAGTGTTGTGCCGAGCCACTTCGTTGGCAATATCAGTCGTGACATCGCTTTGATCCGACCGACGCCAACGGTTCTGCCGCAATATCTCGCCAAGATGCTGCAATCGTCCATAGGGCAGCGGCTGCTTTTTTCTGCGCAGGTTGGCACTACTCGCGGTGAGATTTCAATTGCACCGCTGCGTCGCATGGAGGTTCCCGTGCCTAGCGTTGCTGAACAGAAGCAGCTTATAAAGTTGCTCGAAGCCTCTGAAACTCAAATCAGACATGAAGAGTTGGCCCTAAAGAAATTGCGCTTGCAGAAGTCAGGCCTCATGGACGACCTCCTTACCGGCCGCGTCCGCGTCACTCCGCTGCTGAATCCCACCCCAGCATGACCCACCGCCTGCCACCCGCCGAATCCCTGACGGTCGAATTCAAGAGCGACCGCAAGCGCCTGCCCGATGCCGAGTTGGTCGAGGCGGTGGTCTGCCTGGCCAATGCCGAGGGCGGCGAGCTGTGGCTGGGGGTGGAAGACGATGGCACGGTGACGGGTCTGCACCTTGAGCATGCGCTGCTGGCCGGTCTGCCCGGTCTGGTGTTGGCGCGCACCTCACCCGCGCTGACTGTGCAGGTGGATTCGGTGGACATCGGCGGCGTGCGCGTGGCCCGCATCGCGGTGCCCAAGGGCCAGACCGAAATCGCGACCGCCTCGGGCGTGTACCTGCGCCGCCGCATCAAGCACGACGGCACGCCCGAATGCGCGCCCATGCTGCCGCATGACCGGGCCAGCCGGCAGGCGCACCTGGGCCTGACGGACACCTCGGCCCAGGCGGTGGCGGGCGCCATGCTGGCCGATTTCGACCCGCTGGAGCGCGAGCGGCTGCGTCAGGCGGTGCAGCAGTACGGCGGCGACCGGGTGCTGCTGGAACTGGACGACGAAGCCCTGGACGGCGCGCTAGGCTTCACCGCGCGGCAGCCCGATGGCACGCGCACGCCCACGCTCTGCGGGCTGCTGCTGATCGGTCGTGAGGCAGCGCTGCGCGAACTCGTGCCCACACACGAGTTCGCCTTTCAGGTGCTGGAGCGTGAGGCCGTGCGCTTCAACGAGTTCCGTCGCTTCCCGCTGCTCAAGGCGCTCGACTGGCTGGAAACCAACTTCCGCCCCTACAACCCGGAAGAGGAGTTGCAGGTGGGCCTGTTCCGCGTGCCGGTGCCGCTGGTGGACTTGGCCTCTTTTCGCGAGGCCGTGGCCAATGCGCTGATTCATCGTGATTACCACCGGCTGGGCGCGGTGCACGTGCGGCTGGACGATGCGGGCCTGACGGTCAGCAACCCCGGCGGCCTGGTGGATGGCGTGACCTTGGCCAATCTGCTGACCACCGAGCCGCGCCCGCGCAACCGCACGCTGGCCGACGCGATGAAGCGCATCGGCCTGGTGGAGCGCTCGGGCCGCGGCGTGGACACCATCTACCGCGGCATGCTCAAGTTTGGCCGCCCGGCTCCGGACTATGGCCGCACCGACGCCAGCAACGTGGTGCTGCGTTTGCCGACCGAGGCGGCTGATTTGGAGTTTCGCCGGCTGGTGGTGGAAGAAGAGCGTCGGCGCAGCAGCGAGCTGCCCATCGACAGCCTGATTGCGCTGGCGGCCTTGCGCGAACTGAAGCGGGTGTCGGCCGATGAGCTGGCGGCTCGCATCCAGCGCGATGCGGCCAGTGCCAAGCGCACGCTGGAAGCGCTGACCGAGGCCGGGCTGGTGGAAGCGCACGGGAATGCGCGGGGCCGCAGCTACACCTTGTCGGCCGCTGTCTACGGCGCTTCGGGCAACAAGGCGGGCTACACCCGTCAGGCGGGCTTCGCGCCGATCCAGCACGAGCAGATGGTGCTGAACTATGCGCGCCAGCATGGCCAGATCCGACGGGCCGAGGTGATGGAGCTGTGCCGCCTCAGCGAAGGCCAGGCCAAGGACCTGATCAAGAAACTCAAGGGACGCGGCGTGCTGGTGCAGCATGGCGAGCGCCGGGCTGCTTACTACACCGCCGCCACGTGACCGGGCAGCGGCTGTGTCACGGGGCGCTTTGGATGGCTTTGGATGGCTTTGGATGGCTTTGGATGGCTTTGGATGGCTTTGGATGCAGCCCTCCAATCGTTTCAGGAGGTGCTGAGGCATGGGCTGGGAACTTGAGGATGTGGAGCAACCCTTTGTGGCCCAGCTCCAGATGCTAGGCTGGGTGCACGTGGCCGGTAGTCTGGACCATCCGCAGGCCACCGGCCGCATGCACTTTTCCGAGGTCATCCAGGAGCAGGTGCTGCGCACCCAGTTGCGTGCGCTGAACCCCGGCCCGGATGGCCAGCCCTGGCTGGACGACAGCCGCCTGTCGGAGGCTGTGGCTGCGCTGACGCGCCTGGGCACGCACAAACTGATGGAGGCCAACGCCAAGGCCACCGAGCTGCTGCTCAAGGGGTTGACGGTGGAAGGGCTGCCGGGCTGGGATGGGGGCCGCGGCCAGACCCTGCGCTACATCGATTGGGAGGCACCCAGCCGCAACCACTTCACGGTCGCCAGCCAGTACCGCGTGGACTGCCTGCCGGGCTTCAACAGCGCCAAAGCCTTCATCGTGCCTGACCTGGTGTTGCTGGTGAACGGGGTGCCGCTGGTGGTGGCGGAGTGCAAGAGCCCGTCCATTCCCGAGCCGCTGGCCGACGCCGTGGACCAGCTGCGCCGCTACAGCAACCAGCGCAAGGCGGCGTTCGAGGTGGATGAGAACGAAGGCAATGAGCCGCTGTTTGCCACCAACCAACTGCTGATAGCCAGTTGTGTGGACGAGGCGCGCGTGGGCTGCATTGGCGCGGGCTTCGAGCACTTCGCGCAGTGGAAGACGGTGGTTGGGCCGGAGGGGGGCGGGGCCGAGTCGGAAGTTGCGCAGGCGCTGGGCAAGAGCAAACTCAACGCGCAGGAGCGTTTGATCGCCGGGCTGCTGGCGCCTGCGCATCTGCTGGACGTGGTGAAGAACTTCCTGCTGTTCATGCAGATCGGCGGGCAGACCATCAAGTCGGTGTGCCGCTACCAGCAGTACCGGGCTGTCAACAAGGCCATCGCACGTCTGCGCACCGGCCAGACCCGCCTGCAGCACGGCGAGCACGACCAGCGTGGGGGCATCGTCTGGCACACCCAAGGCTCGGGCAAGTCGCTGACCATGGTGTTTCTGGTGCGCAAGATGCGCGCCGACGTGCAGTTGCGCCGCTTCAAGGTGATTGTGGTGACCGACCGCAAGGACTTGCAGGCCCAGCTGTCCGCCACGGCAACGTTGACTGGCGAAACGGTGGAGGTGGCCGGCAGCACGGTGAAGGTGAAAGCGCTGGCTCGGCAGAAGGGGCCGGGGCTGGTGTTTGCCACCATTCAGAAATACCGCGACGGCGATGCGGCCGATGAGACCGCATTGACCGCCGATGACCTGCCCAAGGCGGAAGAAGCAACACCCAGCTACAAGGTGAACGTCAACTTCGAGGTGCTGAACGAGGACGAGAGCATCCTGGTGCTGGTGGACGAGGCCCATCGAACCCAGGCCGGCGACCTGCACGCCAGCTTGCTGGCAGGGCTGCCCAACTGCGCGCGCATCGGCTTCACGGGCACGCCGATCATCATGGGCGACAAGAAGCGCACGCACGAGATCTTTGGCGAGTTCATCGACCGCTACACCATCAAGGAAGCCGAGGCCGACGGTGCGGTGGTGCCAGTGCTGTACGAGGGGCGAACCGCTCGGGGCGCGATCAAGGAGGGGGCGAGCCTGGACGGGTTGTTTGAAGACCTGTTCCGTCAGCTCACCCCCGAGGAGCTGGAGGCGATCAAGCAGAAGTACGCCACCAAGGGCCACATCTTCGATGCGCCGGCGTTGATTGCCGACAAAGCGCGCGACGTCCTGCGCCACTATGTGACGAACATCCTGCCCAACGGCTACAAGGCGCAGGTGGTGGCCTACAGCCGCCTGGCGGCCGTTCGGTACTACGGCGAGTTCAAGAAGGCGCGCGACGAGCTGCTGGAAGAGGCGCAGGCCCTGAGCGTGCAGGACAAAGTTCTGGACGACGAGGCCCTGTGCCAACGTCCGTCCAAGGTACAGGCCGCGGTGCAGGCCTGGCGCTTTCGTGAGGTGCTCGCGCGCATCGAGTTCGCACCCATCATCTCCGGCAGCAACAACGACGATCCGGGCTGGAAGGCCTGGACAGAGGGAGCCGTGCACGACCCGCTGATCAAGCGGTTCAAGAAGCCCCTTTTCCATGCAGACCCCGCCAAGACGGACCCGCTGGCCTTTCTGATCGTGAAATCGATGCTGCTGACCGGCTTTGACGCGCCCATCGAAGGGGTGATGTACCTGGATCGGCCGATCCGCGAGGCCGAACTGTTTCAGGCCATCGCACGCGTCAACCGCACAGGCTTCGGCAAGCGCTGCGGCATCGTCGTGGACTACTACGGCGTCGCGCAGCATTTGAAGGAAGCGCTGGCGGCTTATGCCGACGAAGACATCGAAGGTGCTTTGGCCTGTTTGAAGGACGAGGTGCCGGTGCTGCGGGATCGGCACCTGCGGGTGGTCGATCTGTTCCGGTCGCGCGGCATCGAGTCGTTGGCGGACGCGGAGGCCTGTGTGGATGCGCTCGGCAGCGAGCGCTTGCGAGCCGAGTTCGCGGTCAAGCTCAAGGCCTTTCTGGCCTCATTGGATACGGTGCTTCCGCGCCCCGAAGGCCTTCCGTATTCGGCGGATGCGAAGCAATTGGCCTACATCTACGCGCGGGCGCGCAACCGCTACAAGGACACCCCGGTGCTCGGCAAGGACGTGGGGGCCAAGGTGCGCAAGTTGATCGACGACCATGTGATCTCACTGGGCATCGATCCGAAGATTCCTCCGATTCAGTTGACCGACGCGGACTTCGACACGCACATCGCCCGCGCCGCCAACGACCGGGCCAAAGCGTCGGAGATGGAGCATGCGATTCGCTCCCATATCCGCAAGCACACTGATGAGGACCCGGTGCTGTACCGCAAGCTCTCGGAGCGGCTGAGCGACATTCTGAAGTCCCTGGACGCGCAGTGGGACGAGCTTGTCGCGCAGTTGCAAAAGCTCATCAACGAGCTGACGGGCGGCCAAGCGGGTGATTCGGATGCAACGGATGATCTGCCGGTGCACTGCGCACCATTTCTGCGGACCGTGCTGGACGAGGTCGGTACCGGGCAGCCACCGGCGCCGGCTGAGCTGCAGCGCTTGAAGGATGTGACGGTGGAGCTGGCCGAGCTGCTGGTTCAGGAGCTGCAGAGCAATCCAAATATCTGGACACCCAGCAAACGGGCGGACCAGGACCACCTGAATGCCCAGCTGTTCGAGCTTTTGATGAACTTGCGGCCACCTCTGGTGGACGTGGACAAGGCGGGTGCGCTGGCAGACAAGCTGATGGCGCAGGCTCGCGCCAACCATGACAAGCTGGTGCGCGTGTGATGCTGGTCGTTGATGACCTGCGGCTGGCCGTGCAGCGCAGCGCGCGCCGTCGGACGATGCAGATCACCGTGGAACGTGATGGGGCGCTGATCCTGTCTGCGCCGCCACGGGTCGCTGAGGACGCGTTGCGTGCCTTCGTGCAGGAAAAGCGTTTCTGGATCTACACCCGACTGGCCGAAAAAGATCGCCTGAAGCGGCAAGTGCCTCGCAAGGAGTTCGTGGACGGTGAAGGGTTTCTCTATCTGGGTCGCAGCCATCGGCTGAAGCTGGTGGACGAGCAGGATGTGCCGCTGAAGCTGAACGCGGGCCGCTTCTGCCTGGCAGCTGGCGCCTTGCTGGATGCACGCGAGCATTTCGTCCGGTGGTACAGCGGCCGCGCGAAGGCCTGGCTCTCGGGCCGTGTGGCCGAATACCAGGGCCGCATGGAGGTGGCGCCGGCTGGGGTGCGAGTGCAGGACCTGGGTTACCGATGGGGGTCATGCGGAAAAGGCGATTGGCTGTACTTCCACTGGAAGGCCATCCTCCTGCCTGCGTGCATTGCCGAGTACGTGGTGGTGCACGAGATCGCTCACTTGCATGAGCCGCACCACACGCCGGCCTTCTGGCTGCGCGTGGAGCGCGCGATGCCGGACTATGTCCAGCGCAAGAGCTGGCTGGCAGAGCGCGGCATGGAGGTGGAGGGGTTGTGAGTGCGTCCCGTGCCAGACGCACTGCCAGCAAGTCTGCTTCTGGTGTGTGCGTGCGTTGTGCACATCTCAGGAAAAGTCGAGCACGTGGCTGCTGTGTCGTGCGAAGACTGCTCGCAGCTCAGGTCCCGGCCACATAAGGATTGCTGCGCCGCTCGCGCCCGAAGCTGCTTTCGGGCCCGTGGCCCGGGATGAAGACGGTTTCGTCGCCCATCGGCCACAGCCGCTCGGTGATGCTGGCGATCAGCTCGTCATGGTTGCCGCCCGGAAAGTCGGTGCGGCCGATGCTGCCCGCGAACAGCACGTCGCCCACGAAGGCCCGCTGCGCGCTGGCCGAATGGAAGACCACATGGCCCGGCGTGTGGCCCGGGCAGTGGCGCACGTCCAGGGTTTCGTGGCCCAGCGTGACGGTGTCGCCGTCGTGCAGCCAGCGCGTGGGCGTGAAGGGCTCGGCCGGCGGAAAGCCGAACATGGCGCTTTGCTGCGGCAGGCCGTCGATCCAGAACTGGTCACCCGGGTGCGGGCCGACGATGGGCAGGCCCAGCCGCCGGGCCAGCTCGCCCGTGCCGCCCGCGTGGTCGATGTGCGCATGCGTGAGCCAGATCTGCTCCAGCATCAGGCCCAGCGCCTGGGCGGCGGCAATGATCCGGTCGAGTTCGCCGCCGGGGTCGATGACGGCGGCTTTGTGCGTGGCGTCGCACCACAGCAGCGAGCAGTTCTGCTGGAAGGCGGTGACGGGCAGGGTCTGGTAGCGGAGCATGCGCGCATTGTCGTGGCGCGGCCGCGAAGGCATGCCGGCCTCAGGCCGGCAGCGCCGCCAGCCGCGCGCGCAGCGATTCGGCGAAGGCATAGGCGATCACCGGCAACTGGCGCCCGCGCAGGCTGGCCAGCACCAGTTCACCGCGCGGGAAGCCGCGGTCGTCGATGTCGCGCGCGATGATCTCGGAGCCATCGGCCACGGCGCCCACGGCCATCTGGAAGGAGATCGACTGACGGTCGGCCAGGCAGCCCCGCAGGAACTCGAAGCTGTTGCTCTCCACCATAGGATGAAAGCGCGCGGAGCTGCGCGCGAGGAAGCGCTCCAGCAACTGGCGCCCGCCGGTGTCGCGGTTGGGCAGCACGACGGGGTAGTCCGCGCATTGCCGCAGCCGCAGGGCGTGCGCCGCGGCCAGCGGATGCTGCGCATGCATCAGGGCCATCAGGCGCTGCTCCACGGCTTCGATGCGGTCGATGTCGGGCTCGGGAGGCAGGTTGAAGACCAGCACCAGCTCGGTCTCGAGGGTGCGCAGCGCATTGGCGGCCTGCACGTGGTCGCCGATGCGCGCATCAAAAGCCACCAGCGGATGCTGCTCGCGGAAGGCGGCGATGGCCTCGGGCAGGAAGCGCGGCGCCAGGGCCTGGCTGGCCACGATCCGCACGCGGCCCCGGCGCAGGCCCTGCAGCTCCTCGATTTCGGAACGCACGCGTTCGAGTTCGGCGCCGCGGTCGCGGATGTAGCGCACGAACAGCTCGCCCGCGGCCGTCAGGCGCATGCCGCGCGGCAGTCGCTCGAACAGCGGCGTGCCCAGTTCCTCCTCGAAATCCTGGATACGGCGGTTCACGGCCGAGGGCGCCACATGCAGGCGCTCGGCCGCCTGGCGGATGGAGCCGGCGCGGGCGACCTCGTCGACGTAGCGCAGCAGTCTGAGGTGGTTCATGGCAGGGCCTGAGGTGGGAGCAGCGCGCAGGCCATGCAATGGGCATGCCTGCAAACCGTTGCCGTTTGGGCAACGCAACTGACGCAACAAAGCAGCGAAAAGTGCGCGCCACTGGCACGGTCGGTGCGTCCGCTTCGGGCATGAACGCCCCCTTGCCCGCTTCGCGCCCCGATTTGGCGCACCCCGGCCCGCCAGAGATCCGCTTCGGCCCGTCGGCGCACAGCGCCTGGACGCTGGGGGCCGATGGCAGCGTGAGCTTCGTGCGCCACGCACCGCCGCCGCGGCCCTTGCGCCTGGCGGCCACGCCGCAGCCCGTGCAGATCGACCTGGCGCGCACCGCCCTGGTGGTGGTGGACATGCAGAACGACTTCTGCCACCCCGAGGGATGGTTCGCGCAGAAGGGCCTGGACATCGGCGCCGCCCGTCGCCCCATTGCGGTGCTGCAGACGCTGCTGCCGGCCTGGCGCGCTGCGGGCGCGACGGTGCTCTGGCTGAACTGGGGCATTCGCGCGGATCGGCTGAACCTGAGCCCCACGGTGCAGTTCAAGGGCAAGGGCCGCGCCGACGGCGTGGGCTACGGCGAGCGCTCGCCGCTGGACCGCGGCCCTTCGCTGGTGCAGGGCGAGTGGGGCGCACGTCGCATCGATGAACTGGAGGCCGACCCTGCCGACATCACGGTGCACAAGCACAGGCTCTCGGGCTTCTGGGACAGCGAGCTCGACAGCGTGCTGCGCCACCAGGGCGTGAGCACGCTGCTGTTCGCCGGCATCAACACCGACCGCTGCGTGTTCACCACGCTGCAGGACGCGGCCTTCCTGGGCTACGACTGCGTGCTGCTGGAGGACGCCTGCGCAACCTCATCGCCGACCTACGTGAGCGATGGCGTGCTCTACCTCGTGCGCCTGCTGCACGGCTTCGTGGCCTCGGCTGCCGACCTGATGCCGGCGCTCGAGGCCGCCCGCGTGAGCGCCCTTTCCTCTGCTTCCTCCGCCTCCTGATCTTCTCTTTCGCGCAATCCCCCGAACCCAACCCGGAGCCTGAACCATGAACTTCCTCCTCCTTCTTCTTCGCGCATGCCTTCGCGCCTCGCGCCGTGCCGGCGCTGCCGTGGCGCTGGGCGGCAGCGGCCTCGCGATGGGCCTGGCCGCCCTGCCCGCGGCGGCCCAGACGCCGGTCAAGATGGTGCTCAACTGGAAGTACGAGGGCGCGCAGTCCTGGTTCTTCCTGGCGCAGGACAAGGGCTACTTCAAGGCCGAGGGGCTGGACGTGAGCTTCGACCAGGGCGAAGGCTCGGC
This sequence comes from Xenophilus arseniciresistens, assembly GCF_028023875.1. GTDB lineage: Bacteria > Pseudomonadota > Gammaproteobacteria > Burkholderiales > Burkholderiaceae_C > Xenophilus > Xenophilus arseniciresistens. The sequence continues at coordinate 83,801 of NZ_JAQIPB010000009.1, read as the reverse complement.
CGCCTCCGTGCCCAAGGTGGCGGCCGGCGCCTACCAGGCGGGCTTTGGCGACATCAACGCGCTGATCGACCTGGCTTCCAAGCGCCCCGACAACGCGCCCGTGGGCGTGTTCATGCTCTACAACACGCCGCCCTTCGCGCTGGTGGTCAGGGCCGACAGCCCCATCCGCGTGCCGGCCGACCTCGAGGGCAAGACCGTCGGCGGCCCGGCCAACGATGGCGCGCTGAAGCTGTTCCCGGCCTTTGCCCGCATCGCGAAGGTCGATGCCTCCAAGGTCACGATCACCAACATGGCGCCGAACCTGCGCGAGCAGATGCTCTCGCGCGGCCAGATCGACGCAGGCTTCGGCTACGTGACCACCGTGTCCTTCAGCGCGCGCGGCATGGGGCTGGACCCGGCCAGGGACCTGCGCTTCATCCGCTATGGCGACCACGGCATGGACCTGTACGCCAACACCATCTTCTTCTCGCGCAGCTTCGTCAAAGACAACCCGAAGGCCGTGCTGGGCTTCGTGCGCGCGCTCAACCGCGCGATCAAGGAAGTCATCGCCAACCCGGACGCGGGCATCGATGCGCTGATGAAGCGCGAGCCGCTGCTCAAGCGCGACGTGGAGAAGGACAAGCTGCTGGCCACGCTCAAGAACGACATGAGCCACCCCGAGATCGCCCGCATCGGACTGGGCGACGTGGACGACGCGCGCCTGAGGAAAAACATCGAGATCGTGGCCGAGGCCAACCAGCTGCCGCGCGCGCCCGGCGTGCGCGAAGTGTTCGACCGCAGCTTCCTGCCCGCGCGCGCCGAGCGCCTGTCCGCCACCACCGCGCCCTGAACTTCCAACGCCTCCAACGAAAGAACACCATGGATCTGCAACTGCGCGACAAGGTCGCACTCATCACCGGCCCGGCCAAAGGCATGGGCGCTGCCATCACATTGGCCTTCGCACGTGAAGGCGCCCGGCTGGTGCTGGCCGGGCGCGACACCGCGGCCATCGAACCCGTGGCCCAAGAGGCGCGCGCGCTGGGCGTGCAGGCGCTGGTGGTGGCCTGCGACCTCACCGTGCCTGCGCAGACCGAGGCGCTGGCCACCCGGGCCCTGCAGGCCTTCGGTCGCATCGACGTGCTGGTCAACGTGGCCGGCGGCTCGGGCCCCATCGGCAAGACCGGCTGGGAGACCTCGGCCGAGGAGTTCAACGAGATCGTGCAGCTGAACATGACGGGCTGCTTCAACACCATCCGCGCCGTGCTGCCGGCCATGATCGAGCAGCGCAGCGGCAAGGTGGTCAACGTGGGCGGCACCTTCGGCATGCGCGGCCGCGCGGGCCGCATGGCGTACTCGGCGTCCAAGTGGGGACTGCGCGGCATCACCAAGAGCTTCGCGCTCGAGGCCGGCCCCTACAACATCAACGTCAACAACGTGGCGCCGGGCATGGTCGATGGCCCCCGCTTTCGCGAGAAGGTGTGCGCCAACATGGCGCAGAAGCTGGGCATCTCGCTCGAAGAAGCCATGACCCGCCACGCAGCCGACTATGCGCTGCGCCGCGTTTCCACCGACGTGGACGTGGCCAACGCCTGCCTGTTCATGGCCAGCGAGGTCTCGCGCCAGATCACCGGCGCCGACCTGCCGGTGGACGGCGGCTGGGCATCGCTCTGAATCCCGCGCACGCGCACAAGCATCCAGGAAGATTCCGATGAAAGAAGTGGATCTCGTGATCCGCGGCGCCCGCGTGGTGTCGCCCGAGCAGATCATCGACGCCAGCGTGGCCATCGCGGGCGAGCACATCGTGGCCGTGGGCCATGACGACACCATGCCACCCGCGCGCGAGGAGATGCGCGCCGACGGCCTGTACCTGCTGCCCGGCGCCATCGACAGCCACGTGCATTTCCGCGACCCGGGCTATGCCCACAAGGAAACCTGGCGCACGGGCTCGGCCGCGGCCGCGATGGGCGGCGTGACCACGGTGTTCGAGATGCCCAACACCCACCCCGCCACGGGCACGGTCGAGGCGCTGCGCCTGAAGCAGAAGGCGGCCGAGGCTTCCTACTGCGACTTCGGCCTGCACGGCCTGCTGGGCGACGACACGGTGGACCGGCTGGAGGAACTGCTGGACGCCGGCGTGACCAGCTTCAAGGCCTTCGTGGGCAACACCTTCGGCAACCTGCCGGCGCCCACCGACGGTGCACTGCTGGAAGGCTTCGAGACGCTGGCGCCGCTGGGCATCCGCACCGTGGTGCACGCCGAGAACTCGTCCATCCTGTTCCGGCGCCAGCAGAAGCTCAAGGACGCGGGCCGCATCGATGCGCTGGCGCATCTGGCCGCGCGCCCGGCCGTGGCCGAAATCGAGGCCATCGGCCGCGTGCTCACGCTGGCCGAATGGACCGGCGCGCGCGTGCACATCGCGCACCACAGCGCGGCCGATTCGCTGTTCCTGCTGCGCGAGGCCAAGCGCCGCGGCGTGGACGTGACGGCCGAGACCTGCCCGCAGTACCTGCTGCTGAACACCGACCACATGCTCAAGCTGGGCGGCATCATGCGGCTGAACCCGCCGATCCGCGAAGCGCGCCACAACCTGCCGCTGTGGGAGGCGCTGATGGACGGCACGCTGGACATGATCGCCACCGACCATGCGCCGCATGCGCCGGAGGAAAAGACGCGCGAGAGCATCTGGGACTGCGATTGCGGCTTTCCTGGCGTGGAAACGCAGATGCCGCTGATGCTCACCGAAGTCAACCGCGGCCGCGCCTCGCTGATGGACTACGTGCGCTGGAGCGCCGTGGCGCCGGCCAAGGCCTGGGGCCTGTACGGCACCAAGGGCGTGATCGCGCCCGGCGCGCATGCCGACATCGCCATCGTCGACATGGAACGCGCGGGCGTGCTGTCGCAGAACAGGCTGCAGAGCATCAGCAAGATCTCGCCCTGGAACGGCCGCCCCGTGAAGGGCTACCCGCTGCACACGCTGCTGCGCGGCCGCTTCGTGATGCGCGAAGGCCGCCTGGTGAACGAAGCCGTGGGCTGGGGCCGCTCGGTCAAACCGGTGCAGAAGATGCCCGCGGCCCGCCCGCGCAACACCGAGCACTACAGCAGCGCGATTCTGCAGACGCCCGCGGGCGTGCCGCGCACCGCCGTGCCGCAGGGCGAGGTGGACTGGAGCCAGGCATGAGCCGCTTTCAAAGGGTCGATGCGCATGTGGTGCCCTGCCAGGGGCCGGGTGACCTGTCGGGCGTGCAGGCGCTGATCGAGGCCGGCCGGCTCGATGCGCGAAACATCGTGGCCGTGATGGGCAAGACCGAGGGCAACGGCTGCGTCAACGACCACACGCGCGACTTCGCCGCCACGGCCTGGTGCCACTTCCTCGCGCCGCACCTGGGTTGCGATGCGCAGCAGGTGCATGCGCGCGTGGCGCTGGTCATGTCGGGCGGCACCGAAGGCGTGCTGTCGCCGCACTTCACGGTCTTCACGCGCGAGTGGGTGCAGGCGCCGCCTGTGCATGACGGGAAGCGGCTGGTCATCGGCATCGCGCACACGCGCGACTTCGCACCCGAGGAAATGGGCCGCATGGCCCAGGTGCAGGCCACGGCCGAAGCGGTGCAGGCCGCCATGCGCGATGCCGGCATTGCCGCTGCGGCCGACGTGCATTTCGTGCAGGTCAAGTGCCCGCTGCTGACCAGCGCGAAGATCGACGAGGCGCTGGCGCGCGGGGTGGAGGTCGCGACGCGCGACACCTACGAATCCATGGGCTACTCGCGCGGCGCCTCGGCGCTGGGCGTGGGGCTGGCGCTGGGCGAGGTCGATGCGCAGCGCCTGAGCGACGCGGCCATCCTGCGCGATGCCTCGCTGAATTCGGCGCGCGCCTCGGTGTCGGCCGGCATCGAGCTTGAAGGCAATGTGGTGATCGTGCTGGGCGAGGCGCCGGGCAGTGCATCGCCGCTGCGCATCGGCCATGCCGTGATGCAGGACGCGGTGGACACCGCGGGCGTGTGCGAGCTGCTGCAGACCCACTTCGGCCTGGACCCGCGGCGCGATGCCGCCGTGATTGCGGCGCGGCTGGTCAATCTGCTGGCCAAGGCCGAAGCCAGCCCCGACGGCCGCGTGCGTGGCGCGCGCCACACCATGCTCAACGACTCCGACATCAACGCCACGCGCCATGCGCGCGCAGCGGTGGGCGCGGTGCTGGCCTCGGTGGCCGGGCGCACGGCGCTGTACGTCTCGGGCGGCGCCGAGCACCAGGGCCCGCCAGGCGGCGGCCCGGTGGCCGCCCTCATGCGGGTGGCCTGACCGTCGCCCCCATCAAGCACCTACTTCCTGGAACACACATGGCCCAGAGCTTCATTCAACTTTCCGACGTGATGCTGCGCTACGGTGGTGGCACCGTGGCGCTTGACCACACCACGCTGGGCATCGCCGAGGGCGACTTCGTGGCGCTGGTCGGCCCCAGCGGCTGCGGCAAATCGACCATCCTCAAGCTGGTGGCGGGGCTGCTCAAGCCCACGGCCGGCGCCGTGATCGCCGGGGGCCGCGAAGTGGGCGCCGCGGGCACCGTGAGGCCCGCCAGCGCACACGCGGCGGCCGGGCCGCGGCTGCGCGTGGGCCTGGCCTTCCAGAACCCGACCATGATGCCCTGGCTCACGATCCGCGAGAACGTGATGATCCCGCTGAAGATCGTCGAGCCCTTCCGTCAGGACTACGCGCGCAAGAAGCGCGGCGAATACGCCGAGCGCGCCGACGCGCTGCTGGCCCAGGTGGGCCTGCGCGGCTTTGGCGACAAGCGGCCGTGGCAGCTGTCGGGCGGCATGCTGCAGCGGGCCTCGCTGTGCCGCGCGCTGGTGCACGAGCCCAGCCTGCTGCTGCTCGACGAGCCCTTCGGCGCGCTGGACCAGTTCACGCGCGAGGAGCTGTGGGACATCATGCAAGGCCTGTGGATGGCGCGCCGCCCCACGGTGCTGCTGGTGACGCACGACCTGCGTGAATCGGCCTACCTGGCCAACCGCATCTGCGTGATGAGCTCGCGCCCGGGCCGCATCCTGGAAACGCGCGCCGTGGACTTCGCGCGCCCGCGCACGCTCGAAGGCAGCTACGCGCCCGAATTCGCCGCGCTGGTGCAGCAGCTGCGCATGCGCATCGCCCAGGCCCGCCGCGAAGGCGACACCCCGACGCCGGCGCCCGTGGCGGCGCCGTGCCTGCAGGAGCTGGGCGCATGAAGGCCGCACTGTCCCCCGTGCTGCGCCAGCGCCTGCTCTCCGCGCTGGCCCTGGTCGGCTTCTTCGTGCTGTGGGAGCTGGTCTGCCTGGCCTTCGGCGTGTCCGACCTGGTGCTGCCGCGGCCGAGCCAGATCGCCGCGGTGCTGCTCGAGAAGATGCCGCTGCTGTGGGCCCACACGGCCCAGACGCTCTACACCACGCTGGCGGGCTTCGCGCTCGGCGTGCTGGCGGGCGTGGTCATCGGCGTGGCCATCGGCTCGTCCAGGATGGCCTACGACGTGGCCTATCCGCTGATGGTGGGTTTCTCCAGCATCCCCAAGGTCGCGGTGGTGCCGCTGTTCGTGGTGTGGTTTGGCGCCGGCACCGTGCCGGCCGTGCTCACCTCGATGGTGATCTGCATCTTCCCCGTGGTGGTCAACGTGGCCACCGGCCTGGCCAGCACCGAGCCGGAGCTGGAGGACGTGCTGCGCGTGCTGGGCGCGCGCAAGCGCGACATCCTCTGGAACGTCGGGCTGCCGCGCACCATGCCCTACCTGTTCGCCTCGCTGAAGATCGCGATCACGCTGTCCTTCGTGGGCACCGTGCTGGCCGAGACGGTGGCCTCGAACAAGGGCATAGGCACCGTGATGATGATCGCCAGCGGCAACTTCGACGTGCCGATGGTGTTCGCCGGCCTGTTCCTGCTCGCGGCCATGGGGGTGATGCTGTACGCCATCTCCTCCCTGGCCGAGCGGCGCGTGACGGGCTGGGCCCAGCGCAAGACCGATCTGGCGGCCAGCGGCGCCTGAGCGCCCGCCCGCCGCCTTTGTTGTTCCCTCCGTCCTCCAAGGAAGTGCCATGCCCCTTCGTCTGTCCCGCCGCGCCCTGAGCCTGGGGCTCCTGGCCTCGAGCGCCCTGTGCGCATTGCCGGTCGCCGCGCAGCCTGCGACGCCCATCAAGTTCGTGCTCGACTGGAAGCTGCAGGGCATCCACGCCTGGTACTACCTCGCGCAGGACCGCGGCTACTTCGACCAGGAAAAGCTGGCCGTGACCATCGACCAGGGCGACGGCTCGGCCGCGACGGTGACCAAGATCATGGCCGGCGCCTACCAGGCCGGCTTTGGCGACGTCAACGCCATCGTGCAGAACGCCGTGGCCAGGCCGGGCCAGGCGCCGGTGATGGTCTACATGCTCTACAACCGCGCGCCCTTCGCGCTGATCCTCAAGTCCGACAGCCCGGTCCGCCAGCCCAGGGACCTGGAAGGGCGCACGCTGGGCACGCCTGCCGGCGGCGCCGCGGCGCGCATGTTCCCCGTGATCGCGGCGCGCGCCGGCATCGACGCCGCGAAAGTGAAATGGACCAACGTGGCGCCCAACCTGCAGGAGCAGATGCTGCTCAAGGGCCATGTCGATGGCTCGGCCGTGTTCTCGGTCACCAGCTACATGAACCTGGTGGCGCAGGGCGTCGACCCCGACAAGGACATCCGCTGGATGCACTACGGCGACTACGGCGTCGAGCTGTACGGCAACGGCGTGATGGTGTCGCAGCAACTGATCAAGGACAAACCCGAGGCCGTGGCCGGCCTGGTGCGCGCGGTCAACCGGGCCGTGCGCGACACCATCGCCGACCCCGACGCCGCCATTGCCGCGCTGGCCAGGCGCGAGCCGCTGCTGAACAAGGCGCTGGAAAAGCGCCGCCTCGCGTACACGCTCAAGACCATCATGCTGACGCCCGAAGTGGCGGCCCAGGGCCTGGGCGACGTGAGCGATGCCCGCTTCGCGCGCGGCTTCCTGCAACTCAAGGAGGCCTTCGACCTGCCGCAGGTGCCCACTGCGGCGGAGGTCTTCGACCGCCGTTTCCTGCCGCCTGCGGCCGAACGCAAGGTCTCGGCGCGATGAGCGAACCCGTGGGCCAGGAGATCGACTGCGCCTGGCTGCTGGCCGACCCCGGCACGGCGCCCGCGCAGCGCAACATGCGCATCGCGCTCGAAGGGGAGCAGGTGGCGCGGCTCACGCCGCTGCCGGCCGCCCCCGCCGGACGACGCCGGCTCGCGCTGCCCGCGCTGGCCAACGCACACGACCATGCGCGCACCTTCCGCAGCGCCACCCTGGGCGCCTTCGGGCAGCCGCTGGAAGGCTGGCTGCCCTTCCTGGGCGTGCTGCCGGGCATGGACCCGTACCTGTGCGCCGCCACCTCCTTTGCGCGCTCGCTGCGCAACGGCGTGGTGGAACTGATGGTGCATTACACACGCGTGCAGGGCGGCATGCCCTATGCCGACGAGGCGGCGGCGGTGGCGCGGGCCGCGCGCGACGTGGGCGTGCGCATTGGCTTTGCGGTGGCGCTGCGCGACCGCCATGGCATCGGCTATGCCGACGATGCGGCCATGCTGGGCGCGCTGCGTCCGGGCATCCGCGACGAGGTGGCGCGGCGCCTGGGCGTGAAGCCCGTGGCGCCCGCGCAGCAGCTCGGCGGCGTCGACGAGGTGGCAGCGCGCATCGCGCAGGAGGGCCACGGCGCGCAGGTGGATGTGCAGTACGGCCCCACGGGCGTGCAGTGGTGCAGCACGCCGCTGCTCGAAGCCATTGCGCAGGCCTCGGCCGACACGGGCCGCCGCGTGCACATGCACCTGCTGGAGACGCAGTACCAGCGCGCCTGGGCCGATGAAGCGCACCCCGAAGGCATCGTGCACTTCCTGGACCACATCGGCCTGCTGAGCCCGCGCCTCACGCTGGCCCATTGCACCTGGGCCCGGCCGCAGGAGCTGGCGCTGATCGCCGAGCGGGGCGTGACCATTGCCGTCAACACCAGCTCCAACCTGGGCCTGAAGTCGGGCATCGCGCCGCTGTCGGAGATGCTCGCGCAGGGCTGCAAGGTGGCCATGGGCCTGGACGGCATGGCTTTCGATGAAGACGACGATGCGCTGCGCGAAGCGCGCCTGGCCCATGCGCTGCACCGTGGCTGGGGCTACGAGGACAGGCTCAGCGCCGCACAGCTGTGGCGCTTTGCCTCGCGCGCGCGCCTGGCGCCGGGCGAGCACGCCGACATCGTGCTGCTCGACTGGGACGCGCTGGACGACGACGCCCTGTTCGACGACATCGATCCGCTCGATCTGCTGCTCGCGCGTGGCCAGGGCCGGCATGTGCACAGTGTCATCGCCGCCGGCCGGCGCGTGGTCGATGCCGGCAGGGTGTGCGGCGTGGACGAGCCGGCCCTGCTGGGCGAGCTGCGCGCGCGCATGCGCGCCGCGCTGGCGGCCGACGACGGGGCCTGGGCCGGCTGGCGCCGCAGCGTGCAGGCGATGGCCGAAGACCTCGGCCCCTTCTATCGCGCGGGCCGCCTCAGGGGCGCCTGCTGCGGCTGATTTCCCATCTCTCCAGCTTCCGGATCCATGACACGCATCAAGATCACCGCCGGCCCGCACACTTTCGTGGCCGAGACCCACCCCGACGCGCCGCAGACCGTGGCGGCCTTCCTGGGCCTGCTGCCCTACCGCCAGAAGCTGATCCATGTGCGCTGGAGCGGCGAGGGCTGCTGGGTGCCGCTGGGCGAATTCAGGCTGCTGCACGAGGGCCGGCCCGTGGGCTTCGAGAACCACACCAGCCACCCCTCGGTGGGAGACATCCTGTTCTACCCGGGCGGCTACAGCGAGACCGAGATCATCCTGGCCTACGGCGCCTGCAGCTTCGCCAGCAAGATGGGACCGCTGGCGGGCAACCACTTCCTGACCGTCACCGAGGGCAGGGAGCACCTGCGCGCGCTGGGCACGCAGGTGCTGTGGGAGGGCGCGCAGGACGTGCTGTTCGAGCTGGCCTGATCAGCCCGTCGTCAGGCCCACATAGACGTTCTGCACGTCGTCGTTGCCGTCGATGGCCGCCAGGAAGGCCTCCACCTCTTCGAGCTGCTCGGCGCTCAGCGTGCTCGCATCGACCGGGTTCTTGGGCTTGTAGCCCAGCTTGGCCGACAGCACGGTGAAGCCCTGTTCGGGCAGGGCCTTGCTCACCAGGTCCAGGTCGGTCGGGGCCGTGAGGAACAGGGTGCTGCCTTCTTCCTCGCCGGCCTCCAGGTCCTGCGCGCCAGCCTCGATGGCCGCCACCTCGGCGTCGGCGCCCGCGGCGGCCGGCACGGCCTCGATCATGCCCAGGTGGTCGAAGTCCCAGGCCACCGAGCCCGAGGTGCCGAGCTGGCCCTTGCGAAAGAGCACGCGCATTTCGGGTGCGGTGCGGTTGAGGTTGTCGGTCAGGCACTCGACCATCAGCGGCACGCGGTGCGGCGCGAAGCCTTCATAGATCACATGCTCGAAGTTCACGGCTTCGCCCGTGAGCCCCGCGCCCTTCTTGATGGCGCGGTCCAGCGTGTCCTTGGGCATCGACGCCTTGCGCGCCTGCTCCACCACCAGCCGCAGCCGGGCGTTGGAGGCCGGGTCGGCGCCGTTGCGGGCCGCCATCATGATTTCCTTGGCGAGTTTGCTGAAGAGCTTGCCCTTGGCGTTGGCCACCAGCTCCTTGCCCTTCGATTTCCATTGCGCGCCCATGTCCTTCTCCTTGTGCTGTGCGTCTCAGATGCCGAACTCGTACTCCACCGTGATCGGCGCGTGGTCGCTGAACTTCACGGTCTTGTAGATCTCTTCGCTGCGCGCCAGTTGCGCCAGGGCCGGCGTGGCCAGGTGGTAGTCCAGGCGCCAGCCCACGTTCTTTGCATAGGCCTGGCCGCGGTTGCTCCACCAGGTGTAGCAGGCGTCGGTGGTGTCGGGCTTGAGGTGGCGGTACACGTCCACCAGGCCGGCGCCGTCCGCGCCCGCATCCAGCAGCCGCGTCATCCAGGCGCGTTCCTCGGGCAGGAAGCCGCTGTTCTTCTGGTTGCCCTTCCAGTTCTTGAGGTCGGCTTCCCTGTGCGCGATGTTCAGGTCGCCGCAGAGGATGAACTCGCGCTCCTGCTTGAGCCGGGTCAGGTAGGGGAAGAAGCCCGCCAGGAAACGGAACTTGGCGGCCTGGCGCTCCTCGCCCGAGCTGCCGCTGGGGAAGTAGCTGCTGATGATGGAGAGCTTGCGGCCCGGCCGGTCGAAGCGCAGTTCCAGGTAGCGGCCCTCGGCATCGAACTCGGTGTCGCCCCAGCCCACCACCACCTCGCTGGGTTCGTGGCGGGTGTAGATGGCGGTGCCGGCATAGCCCTTCTTTTCTGCGAAGTGGAAGTGGCCCTTGAGGCCGGCCATTTCCTCGAAGCGGCCCACCACGTCGCTGGCCTGCACGCGGATTTCCTGCATGCAGATGCAGTCGGGCGCGGTCTGCGCCACCCAGTCGGCCACGCCCTTGGTGCTGGCCGAGCGCAGGCCGTTGAGGTTGAGGCTGGTGATCTTGGTGAGGCGGGAGGTCGACATCGAAGAAGAAGCGGCGGGCGGCAATCTGAAGGGCGCCCATTGTGCCGGTGCCTGCCGGTGCCTGCCGCCGCGCAGTACACCCAGGCCGGCAGGCCGCGGCCCGACGGCCTACCATGCGGCGCTTTCGCGTCTGCGCCCGGCCCGCCTTGCCCATGCTCCAAGCCTTTGCCCTTCTGCTGCTGTGCCAACTGGCCGGCGACGCGGTGACCCGCCTTTGCGGCCTGCCGCTGCCCGGTGCCGTGCTGGGCCTGATCTTCCTGCTGCTCGGCCTGCTGGCGCTGGGCCGCGTGCCGCAGGCGCTGGGCGAGTGCGCCGACAAGCTGCTGCCGCACATGATGCTGCTGTTCATGCCGTCGGTGGCGGGCGTGATGCTGCACTTCGAGCGCGTGGCGCGCGAGTGGCAGCCCTTCCTGATCGCCAGCGTGGCCGGCTCGGTCATCACGCTGGCCGTCACGGCGCTGACCTTGCGCTGGCTGCTGCGGCGCATGGGCCATGCCGCGGCGCACGAAGGGCCTGCGGCCACTGCCCCGCAGGAGGCTCGCTGATGGAGGCCGTGAACGCGCTGGGCCAGGCGCTGGCCGCGTCTTCCGTGCTGTGGCTGAGCCTGACCCTGTGCACCTACCTTGCGGCGCTGGCGCTGTACCGGCGCGCGGGCGCCAACCCCCTGCTGCTGCCGGTGCTCACGGGCACGGCCGTGGTGGTGGCCGTGCTGCTGGCCAGCGGCACCGACTACCGCAGCTATGCCGAAGGCGTGCGCCCGCTGAGCCTGCTGATCGGCCCGGCCACCGTGGCGCTGGCCGTGCCGCTGGTGCGGCAATGGGGCCGCCTGCGCGCGCTGTGGCTGCCGCTGCTGCTGGCCCTGCTGGTGGGCGGCTCGGTGGCCATCGTGTCGGCCGTGGGCATTGCCTGGGCGCTGGGCGGATCGTGGGAGACGCTGGCTTCGCTGGCGCCCAAGTCGGCCACCATGCCCGTGGCCATGCCGGTGGCCGAGCGGGCGGGCGGCCTGGCCTCGCTGACGGCGGTGGCGGTGGCCATCACGGGCATCGTGGGCGCGGTGGCCGCGCCGCCCGTGATGCGGCTCTTGCGCGTGCACGACCCGGTGGTGCGGGGCTTCGCCTCCGGCCTCACGGCCCATGCCATCGGCCTGGCGCGCGAGCTGCCTGCCAGCCCCACGGCCGGGGCCTTCGCGGCGCTTGCCATGGGGCTCAACGGCATCGCCACCACGGTGCTGGTGCCGCTGATCCTGGCACTGTGGCCGCTGCGCGGCTGAGCCCGGCGACCTAGAATCCGGGCCGTTTTTCAGCCGCTGGCGCAGGCCGCCGGCGCCAGTTCCCAAGGATTCTTCGCCCATGGCTCTCGCCGCTTCCTCCTCCAAGGCCGCCCCGGCCAGCTCCCTGGCCCAGGACTTCGTGCAGTTCGCCATCGACGCGCAGGTGCTGCGCTTTGGCGAGTTCAAGACCAAGGCCGGGCGCATGAGCCCCTACTTCTTCAATGCCGGCCTGTTCAACGACGGCGCCAGCATCCTGCGCCTGGCCGGCTTCTATGCGCAGCGGTTGCTGGAGTCGGGCCTCGAGTTCGACATGATCTTCGGCCCCGCCTACAAGGGCATTCCGCTGGGCGCGACGGTGGCGGCCGAGCTGGCGCGGCGCGGCCGCAACGTGCCCTTTGCCTACAACCGCAAGGAAGCCAAGGACCATGGCGAGGGCGGCTCGCTGGTGGGCGCGCCGCTGGCCGGGCGCGTGCTCATCATCGATGACGTGATGTCCGCCGGCACCGCCGTGCGCGAGTCGATCGCGCTGATCCGCGCCGCCGGCGCAGTGCCGCATGCCGTGGCCATCGCGCTGGACCGCCAGGAGATGGCGACCGAGAACGGCGTGGACGTGCCGCACAGCGCCGTGCAATATGTCCGCCAGCAGCTTGGCATGCAGGTGCTGCCCATCGCCACGCTGGCAGACTTGCTAGAGTATCTGGAACAGCGCGCCGGGGATGCGTTGCGGGCCCACCGCGACAGCGTGCTGGCCTACCGCACGCGCTACGGCGCGGCCTGACGAACGATCACCCACGCGCTCAAGGAGTCCGCGCCCATGCTGCCTGCTGCCCTCCTGCTGCGATCGGCCCTGCTGCTGGGCGGCGGCGCGGTGGCCGCGCTGGGTGCGTGGGCCCAGCAGCAGCCAGGCGGCAGCAACAGCGGCAGCATCTTTGTCTGTGTCGACGCGAATGGCCGCACCGTCACCTCCGACCGGCCCATCGCGGCCTGCGTCGACCGCGAGCAGCGCGAGCTGAGCCCGGGCGGCAACGTGCGCCGCATCATCGAGCCCACCCTGACGGCCGAGGAGCAGGCCGCGCGCGAGGCGCGCCAGCGCGAAGCCCAGCAGGCCGCGCTGCGCGCCCAGGAAGAGCGGCGCCGCGACCGCGCACTGCTGGTGCGCTATCCCAACGCAGAAGCGCACGATCGTGAACGCCAGGACACGCTGGCGCAGATCGACGAGCTGATCAAGGCTGCGCGCAGCCGGCTGGTGGAGCTGGGCGCGGCGCGCAAGCTGATCGACGGCGAAATGGAGTTCTACGTCAAGGACCCGGGCAAGGCGCCCAGCTCGCTGCGCCGGCGCGTCGACGACAACGACAAGGCAGTGGCGGTGCAGACCCGCTTCATCCGCGAGCAGGAAGACGAGAAGCGGCGCGTGAACCTGCGCTTCGACGAGGAACGCGCGCGGCTGACCAGGCTCTGGAAAGGCTGAGCGCCCGGCGTCGAGCGCCTCGCGTGCCCGACGCTCGGCCCTCGACGTCTTCTTCAGCCCAGCTTCTGCTTGAGCAGCGCATTGACCTGCGCCGGGTTGGCCTTGCCCGCGCTGGCCTTCATCACCTGGCCGACCAGGGCGTTGAAGGCCTTGTCCTTGCCCGCGCGGTACTCGGCGATGTTCTTCTCGTTCTTCGCCAGCACCTCGTCGATGATCTTTTCCATCGCGCCGGCATCTTGAATCTGCTTGAGGCCCTTGGCCTCGATGACGGCGTCCACGTCCTGGCCCTCGCCGCTCCACAGTGCCTCGAAGACCTGGCGCGCGGCCGCATTGGAGATGGTGCCGTCGCCGATGCGGCCGATGAGCGCGGCCAGCTGCGCGGCCGACACCGGTGCGGCCTCGATGGCCATCTCCTGCGCGTTCAGGCGCTTGGAGATCTCGCCCTGCAGCCAGTTGCTCGCCAGCTTGGGCGCGGCGCCCGCGGCCACGGCGGCCTCGAAGTAGGCCGCGTGCGCGGGGCTCTGCGTGAGCTGCGCCGCGTCGTATTCCGACAGCCCATGCTCGCGCACATAGCGCGCAGCCATCGCGCGCGGCAGCTCGGGCATCTGCGCCTTCACGCGCTCGATCCACTGCGCCGCAATGGCCAGCGGCGGCAGGTCCGGGTCGGGGAAGTAGCGGTAGTCGGCTGCGTCTTCCTTGGTGCGCATGGCGCGCGTCTCGCCCGTGTCGGGGTCGAACAGCACGGTGGCCTGCTGGATCTCGTGCCCGTCCTCGATCTGCTCGATCTGCCAGCGGATCTCGTAGTCGATCGCCTGCTGCATGAAGCGGAAGCTGTTGAGGTTCTTGATCTCGCGCCGCGTGCCCAGCGGCTGGCCGGGCTTGCGCACCGAGACGTTGGCGTCGCAGCGGAAGGACCCTTCCTGCATGTTGCCGTCGCAGATGCCGATCCAGGTCACGATCTTGTGCAGCTCCTTCGCATAGGCCACGGCCTCTGCGGTGGAGCGGATGTCGGGCTCGGTCACGATTTCAAGCAGCGGCGTGCCGGCGCGGTTCAGGTCGATGCCCGACTGGCCGATGAAGTCCTCGTGCAGCGACTTGCCCGCGTCTTCCTCGAGGTGCGCGCGCACCAGGCGCACGGTTTTGAACTCGTCGCCCAGATAGAAGCTCACGCTGCCGCCCTGCACCACCGGGATCTCGTACTGGCTGATCTGGTAGCCCTTGGGCAGGTCGGGGTAGAAGTAGTTCTTGCGCGCGAAGACGCTGCGCGGCGCGATGTGCGAGCCCAGTGCCAGGCCCAGCTTGATCGCGCGCTCCACGGCGCCCTCGTTCATCACGGGCAGCGTGCCGGGCAGCGCCAGATCGACCGCGCAGGCCTGCGTGTTGGGCTCGGCGCCGAAGGCCGTGCTGGCGCGGCTGAAGATCTTGCTCGCGGTGGAGAGCTGCGCGTGCGTCTCGAAGCCGATGATGACTTCATAGCCCTGCACCAGCGGACCCGTGGGGCGGCCTTCCTGGGCGGCGGCGAAGGTGTTGATGGTCGTCTCGCTCATGTTCAGAAGCCCTCCGGCCTGCGCTGATGCCAGTCGGTGGCCTGCTGGAAGCGGTGCGCCGCGTTGAGCAGCTTCGCTTCGCCGAAATAGTTGCCGATGAGCTGCAGGCCCACGGGCATGCCGTGTTCGCCAAAGCCCACGGGCAGGCTCATGCCGGGCAGGCCGGCCAGCGAGCCGGGCAGCGTGAAGATGTCGGCCAGGTAATCGGCCACGGGGTCGTCGCCATGCTCGCCGATCTTCCAGGCCACGGTGGGGGCCACCGGGCCGGCGATCAGGTCGCACTGCGCGAAGGCGCGCTGGAAGTCGTCGGCAATCATGCGGCGCACCTTCTGCGCCTGCAGGTAGTAGGCGTCGTAGTAGCCGTGGGAAAGCACGTAGGTGCCGATCATGATGCGGCGCTTGACCTCGTCGCCGAAGCCTTCGGCGCGCGTCTTCGCGTACATGTCGGCCAGGTCACCGTAGTCCTTGGCGCGGTGGCCGAACTTCACGCCGTCGAAGCGGCTGAGGTTGGAGCTGGCTTCGGCCGGCGCGAGGATGTAGTACACGGGGATCGACAGCTCGGTGCGCGGCAGGCTCACCGTCACGCGTTTGGCACCGAGCTTCTCGTATTCGGCCAGCGCAGCCTCGAGTGCGGCGCGCACGCCGGGCGCCACGCCCTCGCCGACGAATTCCTCGGGCACGCCGATGCGCAGGCCTTCGAGCGAAGCGTTCAGGTCGCGGCTGTAGTCCTCGGCCGGGCGGTCCAGCGAGGTGGAGTCGCGCTGCAGGTCGGGGCCGGCCAGGGCCGAGAGCAGCAGCGCGCAGTCCTCGGCCGAGCGGGCCATCGGGCCGGCCTGATCGAGGCTGGAGGCAAAGGCCACCATGCCGTAGCGCGAGGCGCGGCCGTAGGTGGGCTTGATGCCCGTGATGCCGCAGAAGCTGGCGGGCTGGCGGATGGAGCCGCCGGTGTCGGTGCCGGTGGCGGCCGGCGCCAGGCCCGCGGCCACGGCGGCGGCGCTGCCGCCCGAGGAGCCGCCGGGCACGCGCGTGCGGTCCCAGGGGTTGCGCACGGGCGTGGCGCTGCCTTGGCCCACGGCCGGCACGGCCACGTTCTCGTTGGCCGAGCCCATGGCGAACTCGTCGCAGCTGAGCTTGCCCAGGGTCACGGCGCCGGCCTCGGCCAGCTTGCGCACCACCGTCGCGTCAAAAGGCGACTGGTAGCCGGCCAGCATCTTCGAGCCGGCCGTGGTCGGGAAGTCGGTGGTGACGAAGATGTCCTTGTGCGCCAGCGGCACGCCGGCCAGCGGGCCGGCCGTGCCGGCGGCCAGGGCCGCATCGGCCGCGCGGGCCTGGGCCAGGGTCACGTCCTCGTTCACGGCCACGAAGGCGCCCAGCGCTTCATGGGTCTTCATGCGGGCCAGGAAGTGCTGGGCCGTCTCGACGGCCGACACCTCGCGCGCTGCCAGCGCGCGTGCCAATCCGGCCACGCCTTGTGCGTGCAATTCCTTTGAGCTCATTCGATCACCTTGGGCACCAGGAACAGGCCGGCTTCCACGGCCGGGGCGCTTTTCTGGTTGGCGCTGCGGTTGTCGCGCTCGCTCACCACGTCGGGGGCCAGGCGCAGCGTGACGTCCTCGATGGCCGCCACGGGGTGGGCCAGCGGCTCGACGCCGGTGGTGTCCACGGCCTGCAGGCGCAGGGCGAGGTCGAAAAAGCCGTTGATCTGGGAAAGCATGCGCTCGCTTTCTTCAGGGGCCAGCTGCAACCTTGCCAGTGAGGCAATGCGTGCGATGTCGGAGGAGCTCAGAGCCATCGGGGAATTTGCCCGCGCGGGGCCAGAAAATAGGCGTGTCCGGCGTTTTGCCAGGGGCAAGGACGCAGGGTAAATGAGGGGGATTCAGGTATTATCCCGGCTTTGCCGCGACGCGCCTCCAAACGCCGCCAAGAACGTCGCCAGAGCCCCGCTTAAGGCTTGTTCGGCGCCCGTCGTGCCGCATCTGCTGTCAAATTCCTCCCATCCAACAACAAGGGCGACGCCAGGCCGAAGCGCGTGACGTGCCCCAAGGACTCTCGCCATGTTTGGAGCCTTCCGTCGGTACTTTTCCACCGACCTCGCGATCGATCTCGGCACCGCCAACACCCTGATCTTTGCCCGCAACAAGGGCATCGTGCTCGACGAGCCTTCGGTCGTGGCCATCCGCCATGAAGGCGGCCCGCACGGCAAGAAGGTCATCCAGGCCGTGGGCGCCGAAGCCAAGGCCATGCTGGGCAAGGTGCCCGGCAACATCGAGGCCATCCGCCCGATGAAGGACGGCGTGATCGCCGACTTCGTGATCACCGAGCAGATGATCAAGCAGTTCATCAAGATGGTGCACCCGCGCACGCTGCTCACGCCCAGCCCGCGCATCATCATCTGCGTGCCCTGCGGCTCCACCCAGGTCGAGCGCCGCGCCATCAAGGACGCGGCCGAGGCCGCCGGCGCCACCTCCGTCTACCTGATCGAAGAGCCCATGGCCGCGGCCATCGGCGCCGGCCTGCCGGTCAGCGAAGCCAGCGGTTCGATGGTGGTCGACATCGGCGGCGGCACCACCGAGGTGGGCGTGATCTCGCTGGGCGGCATGGTCTACAAGGGCTCGGTGCGCGTGGGCGGCGACCGCTTCGACGACGCCATCATCAACTACATCCGCCGCAACTACGGCATGCTGATCGGCGAGCCCACCGCCGAAATCATCAAGAAGAGCATCGGCTCGGCCTTCCCCGGTTCCGAGGTCAAGGAGATGGAGGTCAAGGGCCGCAACCTCTCCGAAGGCGTGCCGCGCAGCTTCACCATCAGCTCCAACGAAGTGCTGGAAGCGCTGACCGATCCGCTCAACAACATCGTCTCGGCCGTGAAGAACGCGCTCGAAATGACGCCCCCCGAGCTGGGTGCCGACATTGCCGAGCGCGGCATGATGCTGACCGGTGGCGGCGCGCTGCTGCGCGACCTCGACCGCCTGCTGGCCGAGGAAACCGGCCTGCCGGTTCTGGTGGCCGAAGACCCGCTGACCTGCGTGGTGCGCGGCTGCGGCATCGCCCTGGAACGCATGGACCGACTGGGCAGTATCTTCACCAGCGAGTAAGTTCGCGCTAGCCTACGCAAGTCGCCGGCCCCAGCGCCGGCGTTTTGCCATCTGACCTGCCAGCCTTTCACGCTTTCATGCCGCTTGGCACGCTCGACCGAACCGCTCCGCCCCTCTTCAACCAGGGGCCGTCGGCGCTGTCGCGGCTGATCTTCTTCAGCGCCCTGTCGCTGTTCCTGATGGTGGCCGATGCGCGCTTCGACGTGGTCAAGCCGCTGCGCACCGCCGTGGGCGCGGTGCTCTATCCGGTGCAATGGCTGGCCATGAAGCCGGTGGAGGGCGTGATCGGCGCCCGCCGCTACCTGGCAGACCTCGGCAGCGCCCAGCGCGCCGAGGACGAGGCGCGCCGCGCCATGGCCCTGCAGTCGCAGCGCGCGAACCAGGCCGACGAGCTGGCGCGCGAGAACGCCCGCTTGCGCGCCATGCTGGAGCTGCGGCAGAAGACCCCCGTGCCGGGGCGCGCGGCCGAAGTGCTGTTCGACGCGGCCGACCCCTACACGCGCAAGGTGGTGCTCGACCAGGGGTTGACGCAGGGCATCGTGGCCGGCTCGCCCGTGATCGACGAACGCGGCGTGCTGGGGCAGGTCACGCAGGTCCAACCTTTCTCCAGCGAAGCCACGCTGGTGGTCGACCGCGAGCTGTCGATCCCGGTGCAGAACACGCGCACTGGCGCGCGCGGCCTGGCCTTTGGCGATGCGAGCGGCAGCGGCATGGAGCTGCGCTTCACCTCGGCCCATGCCGATGTGCAGGAAGGCGATCTGCTGGCCACCAGCGGCGTCGACGGCGTCTACCCGGCGGGCATGCCGGTGGCGCGCGTGGCGCGCATCGAGCGCCGGGCCGAATCGGCCTTCGCGCGCATCTGGTGCGAGCCCCTGGCGCAGACCGTGTCGCCGCGCTACGTGATGGTGCTGGCGCCCGTGGGCCAGCCCGCGCCGACCGACGCGGGCGCGGCCCACCCGCCGGCCGCGGCCAAGGCGCCCATGCCTGCGCCGCACAAGCCGCCGCCATGGGTGCGGCCCGGCCGCGGAGGCTCGCCATGATCATGCGTCCCGGCCAGGCGCAGCTGCTGCTGCCCGTCAGCCCGCTGTTCATCGGCGTGAGCCTGCTGGTGGCGCTGCTGCTGAACATGGTGCCGCTCGGCCGTGCGGCCTGGATGCCCGACCTGCTGGCGCTGGTGCTCGTGTTCTGGAGCGTGCACCAGCCCGCGCGCGTGGGCCTGGGCGCGGCCTTCGCCTTCGGACTGGTGATGGACGTGCATGAATCGGCCCTGCTGGGCCAGCATGCGCTGAGCTACGCCACGCTGAGCTTTTGCGCCATCATGGTCCACCGCCGGCTGCTGTGGTACAGCGTGCCTTCGCAGGGGCTGCAGCTGGTGCCGATGTTCGTGGCCTCGCACCTGATCGAGCTGGCCATCCGCATGCTGGCCGGTGGCACCTTCCCGGGCTGGATGCTGCTGGTCGCGCCCCTGGCCGAGGGCGCGCTGTGGCCGCTGGCCACCTGGGTGCTGCTGGCGCCCCAGCGCCGCGCGCCCGAGCCCGACGAGAACCGGCCCTTGTGAGCCGCCGATGACCGAGATCCGCAACGCCGCCGCCGACACCGCGCGATTGCGACTGCGCGTGGTGGTGATCGCGCTGGTGGTGTTCTTCGCCTTCGGGCTGATCGGTGCGCGCCTGTACTACCTGCAGGTGATGCAGCACGAGGAACTGGCCGAGCGCGCCGAACGCAACCGCACGGCCGTGGTGCCGGTGGTGCCCAACCGGGGCCTGATCCTGGACCGCAACGGCGTGGTGCTGGCCTCCAACTATTCGGCCTACACGCTCGAGATCACGCCCTCGCAGGCTGGCCGCAACCTGGACGAGGTGATCGACCAGCTGGCCGAGATCGTGGACGTGCAGCCGCGCGACCGGCGCCGCTTCAAGCGCCTGCGCGAGGACTCGCGCAGCTTCGACTCGGTGCCGCTGCGCACGCGCCTGACCGACGAGGAAGTGGCACGCTTCGCGGCCCAGCGCTACCGTTTTCCGGGCGTGGAGATCAAGGCCCGGCTGTTTCGCAACTACCCGCTGGGCGAAGTGGGTGCGCATGTGCTGGGCTACATCGGCCGCATCAACCAGCGCGAGAAGACCCAGATGGAGGACTGGCCCGAGGAGGACCAGGCCAACTACAAGGGCACCGACTACATCGGCAAGCTGGGCATCGAGCAGAGCTACGAGAAGGTGCTGCACGGCCAGACCGGCGTGGAGCAGATGGAGACCTCGGCCGGCGGGCGCGCCGTGCGGCGCCTGGGCAGCCACCCGGCCACGCCGGGCGACACCGTCATGCTCACGCTGGACATCCGGCTGCAGCGGCTGGTGGAGGAGATGTTCGGCGAGCGCCGCGGCGCGCTGGTGGCCATCGATCCGCGCACCGGCGAAATCCTGGCCTTCGTCTCCAAGCCCACCTTCGACCCGAACCTCTTTGTGGAGGGCATCGACACCGAAAGCTGGCAGGCGCTCAACGAATCCATCGACAAGCCGCTGCTCAACCGCGCGCTGCGCGGCACCTACCCGCCGGGCTCCACCTACAAGCCCTTCATGGGGCTGGCCGCGCTCGAAACCGGCAAGCGCGCCGCCAACGTGGTGCAGAACGACCCGGGCTTCTACACCTTCGGCGGCCACACCTTCCGCAGCCACGAAGGCGGGCTGGGCGGGGTGGACATGCACCGCGCCATCCAGCATTCGAGCAACACCTACTTCTATTCGCTGGCCGTCGAAATGGGCGTGGACGCCATCCACGACTTCATGAAGCCGCTGGGCTTCGGACAGATCACGGGCATCGACCTCAACGGCGAGGTGCGCGGCACGCTGCCCAGCATGGCCTGGAAGCGCGCCACCTACCGGCGGCCCGAGCAGCAGCGCTGGTTCCCGGGCGAGACCGTGTCGCTGGGCATCGGCCAGGGCTACAACAACTTCACCATGCTGCAGCTGGCGCTGGCCGAGGCCACGCTGGCCAACGGCGGCATCCACCACCGGCCGCACCTGGCCCGCGCCATCAAGAACACCGTGACGGGCGAGGTGCGCCTGATCGAGCAGCCGCCGGGCCAGAACCTGGGCTACAAGCCCAAGAACGTGGACGTGATCCGCAATGCCCTGGTGGCCGTGAACAAGGGCGGCACGGGCACCCGCGTGTTTGCGGGCGCCGCCTACACCTCGGCCGGCAAGACCGGCACCGCGCAGGCCGTGAGCCTGGGGCGCAACGTCAAGTACAACCCCAAGCTGCTCGAGGAGCACCAGCGCGACCATTCGCTGTTCGCGGCCTTTGCGCCGGCCGAAGACCCGAAGATCGCCGTGGCCGTGATCGTCGAGAACGCGGGCTTCGGTGCCGCCCATGCGGCCCCCATCGTGCGCCGGGTCTTCGACTACTGGCTCGCCAACCAGTACCCGAACGAGCAGGACATGGCGGCCGTGCGCGTGGGCAAGGCCGCCGCGCCCATCGGCAAGCCGCTGGTGGCCAGCGAAATGGCCTGGCCCGCACCGGAAGGCGCCGCTGCGGCGCCCTAGCAGAAACGGCCCGCTTCACGCCCGGAGAAAGCGCAAAGGGCCGCGCGCCGCCAGCGCGTCTATCCTGTGCGGCTGATTGCATCTTCACAGCTGAACTTACATCTAGAGCACGGCGATGACCTCTCCGAACAACTTTCCCCTCCTGGACGCGGCCGGCACGCGTCGCCGCTTCGTTGCCGGGCTGGCCCTGTCAGGCCTGGGCCTGCCGCTGGCGCGGGCGGCCGATCCGCTGGTGATCGCGCAGGTCGCGCCCTTCAGCGGGCCGCAGGCCGTCACGGGCCGGGCGGTGCATGCAGGGGCCAAGCTGCATTTCGAGGCCGTGAACGCGCGCGGCGGCATCAAGGGCCGGCCCATCAAGTTCGTCACGCGTGACGATGCGCAAAAGGCCGATCAGACCATCAAGCTGGTGCGCGAGGTGATCGCGCAGGAAGCGCCCATTGCGCTGCTGGGCACCGTGGGCACCACCAACCTCGAGGCCCTGGCGAAGTACGGCGTGCTGGTGCAGCAGCGCGTGGCCATGATGGGCGCGGTGTCGGGCGCCAGCAGCATCGCGCGCGCGCAGGGCATGCATGTGGTCAAGGCCAGCTACCACGACGAGGTGGCGCGGCTGTTCCGCAACCTGTCGACCATGGGTGTGCAGCGCGTGGGCCTGGTGAACCAGGACGACGGGCTGGGCCAGGACGTGCTGGTGGGCGCCGAGGCCGCGGCCAGGCAGTTCGGCATCCAGCTGGTGGCCAACGCCACCTATGCGCGCAACACCACCGCGGTGGGCCCGGCGGTGGCGCAGATGGTGAAGGCGCAGCCGCAGGCCGTGTTCCTCGGCGCGACCACGGCCGCGGGCATCGAGTTCGTCAAGCAGTACCGTGCCGCGGGCGGTGCCGGCGCCATGCTCTACGG
Source organism: Xenophilus arseniciresistens (assembly GCF_028023875.1). Classification (GTDB taxonomy): domain Bacteria; phylum Pseudomonadota; class Gammaproteobacteria; order Burkholderiales; family Burkholderiaceae_C; genus Xenophilus; species Xenophilus arseniciresistens. The sequence goes on along the minus strand of NZ_JAQIPB010000009.1, from coordinate 61,436 downwards.
CATGTCCATCATCGACACCGACGCGCTGCGCAAGGCGCTGGGCGATGACGGCGCACGCGGCTATGCCTTCTCTGTGGTGCTGCCCCTGCCCAGTGACCAGGGCCGCGCGGTGGTGCGCGACTACCAGGCGCTGCGCAACGCCGCCAAGGACCCGGACCTCTCGGCCCGCTCCATCGAAGGCTTCGTCGCCGCGCGGGCGCTGACCCAGGTGATCGAAGGCCTTGGCAACCCCACGGCCGCCAGCGTGGCCACGGCCCTGAACGCGGCCAAGGCCGTGGACGTGGGCGGCTACACGCTGGACTTCAGCCTGGGCGACCAGACCGCCTCGCGCTACGTGGACTTCGCCATGTTCGGCGCGGGCGGGCGCATCGTCCAGTAGCAGGCAGGCGCAAAAACGAAGACGCGGGGCGCGGCCGCCGCGCCGTGCGCATCAAAGCCCCAGCACCTGCTTGGCGATGATGTTGCGCTGGATCTCGTTGCTGCCGCCGTAGATCGACATGGCCCGCCGCCAGAAATAGTTGGCCGGTGCGCCGCGCACGCTGGCCGTGATGGGGTCCAGGTCGCCTTCGCCGTGCGCCAGTGCCGGGTCCAGCCGCTGGCCCTGGGCACCGGCGGCCTGCGCGAGCAGCTCGGTCAGTTGCTGGCCGATCTCGGTGCCGCGGATCTTCAGTGCCGACGCCAGCCCCGCGCCCGGCGAACTCCCGCTGCCCATGCTGGAGAGCGCGCGCAGCGTGTTCATCTCCAGCGCCTTGAGCTGGGCCTGCACCTTGGCGATGCGCGCGCGCAGCAGCGGGCGCTCGATCAGCGGCCGGCCGCCTTCCTCCAGTTCGCGCACCATGCGGTGCAGGCGCCGCAGCGCGAAGGTGGAGAAGCCGATGTTGGAGTTCTCCACGCGCTCGTGCTCCAGCAGGAACTTGGCGTAGCTCCAGCCGCGGCCTTCCTCGCCGACGAGGTTGGCCTTGGGCACCTTCACGTCGGTGAAGAACACGGCGTTGAACGAATGCGTGCCCTCCAGCATCGGGATGGGCTGGATCTCGATGCCCGGCGTCTTCATGTCGATCAGCAGGAAGGAAATGCCCTCCTGCTTGCGCCCCTCGCGCCCCGTGCGCACCAGGCAGAACATCCAGTCGGCATGGTGGGCGTAGGAAGTCCAGATCTTCTGGCCGTTCACGAGGTAGTGGTCGCCGTGGTCGTCGGCCCGTGTGGCGAGCGACGCCAGGTCCGAGCCGGACTGCGGCTCCGAATAGCCCTGGCACCACCACACCGTCGAATCGCGGATGCCCGGCAGGTGCTGCGCCTTCTGCGCCTCGGTGCCGAAGTTGTAGATCACCGGGCCCACCATGCGCGGCCCGAAGGGCTGGATGGTGGGGCAGTTCATCTCGCCGCTGATGACCTCGAACAGGTAGCGCTGCGTCGCGCTCCAGCCCGGGCCGCCCTGCGAGACCGGCCAGGTGTAGGCATGCCAGCCGCGCCGCCCGAGGATCTGCTGCCAGCGCATGGAATCCTCGCGCTCCATGTGCAGGTCGTGTTCGACGCGGCGCGAGATGTCCTTCGGCAGGTTCTCGGCGATGAATTGGCGCACTTCGTCGGCAAAGGCGCGCTCCTCGGCGGTGAAAGCGAGTTCCATGGGGTTTTGTCTCCAGTTCGGGTTCGTGTGTCGGGACGCCGGGCTCAGTCTTCGGCCAGCACGAATCGCACGCCGCAGACCATGACGCTGTTGGTCTCAACCGGTAGCCCGCGCGCCTGTGCCGTGGCGCGGATGGCCGCCGCATCGTGCGTGCGCAGCACCACGGCGGCCAGGCCTTCGCCGCGCCCGTCGGTCTCGGGTGCGAAGCGCAGCACGGCGTTGTCGACGGCCGTCTCCCACTGCCTGCCAGAGTGCCGCACGGGCCGCTGCAGGATGCGGCTCCAGCGCTCGGCCAGGGCCTGCGGCTGGGTCGACTGCAGCACGGCGCCCGCGAAGCCGGCCACGCGCGCGGTCGACACATGCTGCTGCCAGTGCGCACCGGCCGGCCAGTAGGGGCCGTCCAGGTCGCTCCCGTTCAAGGTGGTGTTGATCTCCAGCAGCGCGCCGCCCGTGTCGCGCGGGTGCAGCTGCATGCCTTCATAGTCGCCAAGGGCCAGCGGCGCCGCGATGCGCACGCCGATGTCGGCCACATGCGTGCGCCAGCGCGGCAGCGCCTCGCTGTCCAGGATCACCATGTAGCCCCCGTCGCCGCCGCGGCGCTCCAGGTAGCGGCCGGCCGTGGTGCCCTCGCGCACGGGCGCCACCACCTCCAGGAACTGCTGGCCGAAAGGCATCAGCGCGTTGTGCAGGCCGAACTGGCCCACCTCCGGGTCGCGGTGGCAGACCTGCACGCCGAACACGGCGCACAGGTCCTGAACCACCGCATCGAGTTCGCGCGCCACCAGGCAGATCTGGCGCAGGCGCAGAAAGGGCGCGGGAACTGCGCCCTGGGCGGGGCCGCCTGGTGCCCCATCGGTCTTGTTGGGTGTCATCGGTTGTCTCCTGAAAATATGATATAACAAATTAACAAAACCAAAGCGCACGAAGCTGACCCGGCGTGCGCCGCAGAACCAGGAGACCCGGTCCGATGACATCCCTCGAAGGCGTGCGCGTGCTCGATCTGTCGCGCTTCATTGCCGGCCCCTACTGCGCCATGATGCTGGGCGACATGGGCGCCGAGGTGGTCAAGATCGAGCCGCCCGGCGAAGGGGAGTACGCGCGCCGCGCCCTGCCCGCGGTGGACGGCCAGAGCCTGTACACCTTCATCGTCAACCGCAACAAGAAGAGCCTGGCCATCGACCTGCGAAACCCCGAAGGTCTGGCCACGCTCAAGGCGCTGATCCGCGAAGCCGACGTGCTGGTCGAGAACTTCCGCGCCGGCACCATGGAGCAGATGGGCCTGGGCTGGGAGGCGGTGCACGCGCTCAACCCGCGGCTGGTGATGGCGCGCATCACCGGCTTCGGCCAGGACGGCCCGCTGGCGCACAAGCAGTGCTTCGACGGCGTGGCCCAGGCCATGAGCGGCCTGATGGACATGACCGGCCAGCCGGACGGCCCGCCGACCATGATCGGCTCCTTCATGTGCGACTACACCACCGGCATGTACGCCGCACTGGGCATCCTGGCGGCGCTCAATGCGCGCCATGCCAGCGGCGTGGGCCAGCTCGTGGACGTGTCGCTGCTCGAGAGCGCGCTGTCCATGCTCATGACCGCGATCCCGCAGCAGCAGCTCATGGGCCAGACCATGACCCGCGTGGGCAGCCGCGACCGCTACGTGGCGCCGTCCAACACCTTCGAGGCCGGCGACGGCCGCCATGTGCTGATGGTGGGCGGCGACGACAACATGTTCCCGCGCGTGCTGCGCGCGATGAAGCGCCCCGAGCTGATTCACGACGCGCGCTTCGCCACCATGGCCAGCCGCCTGGAGCACCGCGACGCGGTGGAGGGCATCGTCGCCGACTGGATGCAGGCGCACGAGGCCGACCAGATCGTGGCCTGGCTGGAGGCCGAGGGTGTGCCCTGCGCCAAGATCGCACGCATCGACGAGGTGGTCGAGAACCCGCAGCTGCGGCATCGCGGCGCGATCCGCGAGATCGAGTTCGGCGGCCAGAAGGTGCCGATGCAGGGCGTGACCATCCATCTGTCGGGCACGCCGCTGCAGATCCGCCGCCCGCTGCCGCGCGTGGGCGAACACAACACCGAGGTGCTGCAGCAGTGGCTGGGTGCGGGTCCCGAGCGCGTGGCTGCGCTCCAGGCCGCTGGCGCCCTCTGAACTTCACGACCCACGAACACATTGGAGACCTCCCGCATGGACCAGGAACTGCTCGAAAGCCGCGACGGCGGCCTGCTGACGATCACGCTGAACCGGCCGCAGAGCCTCAATGCCCTGACGCCGGGCATGACCGATGCGCTGCTGGCCGCGCTGCGGCGTGCCGCCATCGACCCCGAGGTGCGCGCCGTGGTGCTGACCGGCGCGGGCCGGGGCTTTTGCGCCGGCGGCGACGTGAAGTCGATGGCCGCCGCCGAAGGCGCGGCCGCCACGCCCGAGGCGCGCACCGCGCAGCTGCGCGAGCACATGGAATGCGCCCGCCTGCTGCGCGAGATGCCCAAGCCCACGGTGGCGGTGGTGCGCGGTGCCTGTGCCGGCGCCGGGCTTTCGCTGGCCCTGGCCTGCGATCTGTTGGTGGCCAGCGAGACGCTGAAGATGACCTCGGCCTTCGCCAAGGTCGGGCTCTCGGGCGACTTCGGCAGCACGTATTTCCTCACGCAGCTGCTGGGCCCGCGCGCCCGGGCCTTCGCGCTGCTGTCGCCGGTGCTCAAGGCCGACGAGGCGCTGCAGATGGGCCTGGTCACGCGCGTGGTGCCCGACGCCGCGCTGGAGGACGAAGGCCGCGCCCTCGCGCAGCAGCTGGCGCAGGGCCCGACGCTCACGCTGGGCCACATCAAGTCCAACCTCAATGCGGCCGAGCAGGGCGCCACGCTGTCGCAGGCGCTGGACCACGAGGCCGTGCGCCATATCCGCTGCGCGCAGACCGAAGACCACCTCGAAGCCGCGCGCGCCTTCGTCGAAAAGCGCGCGCCCGTGTTCGCCAACCGCTGAATCACCCCCCCCACACCCCAGAGAGAGAAGAGACGCCCATGGACAGCCTGTCGTTGAAGAACAAGACCGCCATCGTCACCGGCTCCTCGCGCGGCATCGGCCGCGCCATCGCCGTGGCCTACGCACGCGCTGGCGCACGCGTGGTCATCACCAGCCGCAAGGCCGACGCCTGCGCGGCCGTGGTCGACCAGCTCAAGTCCGAGGGGCTCGAAGCCACGGCCATCGCCTGCAACATCTCGCGCAAGGACGAGGTGCTGGGCCTGGTCGAGCAGACCGAGAAGCTCTACGGCACCGTGGACGTGCTGGTGTGCAACGCGGCCGTCAACCCCTACTACGGGCCCATGGCCGGCATCAGCGACGAGGCCTTCTCGAAGGTGATGGACGTCAACATCCGCTCCAACCTCTGGCTCGTGAACCGCACGGCGCCGGGCATGGCGGCCAAGGGCGGCGGCTCGGTGGTCATCATCAGCTCCATCGCGGGGCTGACGGGTTCGCGCGTGCTGGGCGCCTACGGCATCTCGAAGGCGGCCGACATGTCGCTGGCGCGCAGCCTGGCGCTGGAATGGGGCAAGCAGGGCATCCGTGCCAACTGCATCGCGCCCGGCCTCATCAAGACCGATTTCGCCAAGGCGCTGTGGGACAACCCCGAGACGCTGGCCGGCGCGCTCAAGGCCAGCCCGCTCAACATGATCGGCGAGCCCGAGGACATCGCGGGCGCGGCGCTGCTGCTGGGCTCCGACGCGGGCCGCTTCATCACCGGCACCACCATCGTCATCGACGGCGGCGCCACCATCGGAGGCGAATGATGGGCTACCAGGACATCACGGTCGGCATCGACCAGCGCGTGTGCACGATCACGCTCAACCGCCCGGACCGGCTCAACGCCTGGACCGAGCGCATGGAGCAGGAGATGCGCGCGGCCGTGCTGGCGGCCGAGGCCGACGCGCAGGTGCGCGCCATCGTGGTCACGGGCGCGGGCCGGGGCTTTTGCGCCGGGGCCGACATGGACATCCTCGAAGCCGGTGCGGCCGGCAGCACCGGCGCCGAAGCCGAGGCGCCGCCGCCCGCGGCCGATGCGCTGCAGGGCCTGGCGCGCAACTACGCCTGGCGCTTCAGCTACCTGCTGCAGGTGAAAAAGCCCGTGTTCGCGGCCATCAACGGCCCGATCGCCGGCATCGGCCTGTGCATGGCGCTGTTCTGCGACTTCCGCTACATGGCCGAGGGCCAGAAGATGACCACGGCTTTCGCCAAGCGCGGACTCATCGCGGAACATGGCGCCTCGTGGATGCTGCCGCGGCTGGTGGGCGTGACGCATGCGCTGGACCTGCTGATGTCGGCCCGCACCCTGGTCACTGCCGAGGCCGCGCAGATCGGCCTGGTCAAGGCACTGCCGGCCGACGGCTTCCTGGCGGCCGTGCAGGCCGTGGCGCGCGAGCTGGTGCACAGCGCCTCGCCGCGTTCCATCGGCGTGATCAAGCGGCAGGTCTACGACGGTCTGTTCCAGGACCTGGACCAGGCCTGGCGTCGGGCCGACGAAGACATGGCGGCTTCCTTTGCCAGCGAAGATTTCAAGGAAGGCGTGGCGCACTTCCTGGAAAAGCGTGCGCCGAACTTCAGCGGCCGCTGACGGGCAGCGCCAGAGTCATACGATATAACCAATTGCAGATGAAGAAGAGAGCCGCGCATGCGGCTGCCAACGGACACGCCATGGAAGACGCGCCCCTGATCCGAGAAAGCCTCAACGGCCAGGCCTATGCGCGCCTGTGCCGCGACCTCAAGGCCGGGCGCTTCGCCCCCGGAGAAAAACTCAAGCTGCGCGACCTCGCGGCCGAGATGGGCATCAGCCCCACGCCCGTGCGCGAAGCGCTGGCGCGGCTGATCTCCGAGCAGGCGCTGGAACAGGTGGGCCACCATTCGGTGCGCGTGCCCGTGATGGACGAGCAGCGCTTCGCCGAAGTGCGCGAGCTGCGACTGGTGCTCGAAGGCCGCGCCGCCGCGCATGCGGCCGCGCATGCCACGACCGCCGACGTGCGCCGGCTCGAGGCGCTGCACGAGCTCATGGCCAGCCAGCGCGAGGAGGGCGACGCCGCCGCCGAGTTGCTGGCCGCCGAGCGCTTCCACATGGAGCTCTATGCCCTGGCCCGCATGCCCGTGCTGCAGCGCATGGTCGAGGGGCTGTGGCTGCAGTGCGGCCCGCTGATGCGTGCGCTGACCACGCATGCCCTGGCGCAGCCGCGCAGGCAGCACCCGCACCACCAGGTGCTGCGCGGGCTGCGCAAGAGCGACAGCGAGCTCGCACGCAAGGGCGTGGAGGAGGAGATCGAGCGCACCTCCGCACCGATCCTGGCCTACCTGCGCGAGCGCGGCGGCGCGGCCGAGGCCCCCGTGCGCCGGCGGGCGGGCGCCCCCGCCTGAGCGCGGCTTTCTTGCCTGTGCATGCAGCCGCCACATGGGCGGCCATGCTCAATATTCATTCCTGATGCCTTGCCCTGAGGCGGGGGCTGGCCGATCATCCGAAGGAAAAAGCGGGGTTGGAGCTGCGGCACGCAGAGGCCGTCGACGACACCCGCATGGCCGTCAGAACACGTTCCAGGGCCCACCGATCCGGAGACAAGCCAGGATGATCGACTACCGCCACGGCCGCAGGCCGCTGCACGAGTATCTGCGTCTGCACGCCCGCGCCACGCCCCACAAGACGGCCATCATCTGGTACGGGCGGCGCATCAGCTATGCCGAGCTGGACCAGCTCAGCGACCGCTTTGCGCAGAGCCTGCGCGAACGCGGGCTGTCGCAGGGCGATGTGGTGGCGCTGTTCATGCACAACTGCCCCGAATACCTGATCGCCCACTTCGGCGCGCAGAAGCTGGGCGCCGTGGTCAGCCCGTGCAATCCGCACGCGCATGTGCTGGAGCTGGGGCGCCAGCTGAGCGAGCTGGGCGCGCGCGCGGTGGTGGCCGGCGAAGAGCTGCTGGAGGTGGCCCGCCAGGCCGGTGCACTGCACGGCGGCGGCCTGCTCTATGCCGTGCGCTACAGCGAGCGCCTGCCCGGCGTGCTGGCCATGGACCTGCCCGACGGCCTGCCGCTGCCCGATGACCGGCATCCCGAATGGCCCGCCGGCACGCTGGGCTTGCGCGAGGCGCTGGCCCAGGCCGGCCCCTTCGAGCCGCAGGGCGACCTCGCGCTCGACGAGGTGGCGCTGATGGCCTACACCACCGGCACCACCGGCCTGCCCAAGGCCGCCATGCTCAGCTACGAATGCGCGCTCTACAAGACCGCCGTCAGCGCCGATGGCTTCAGGCTCGGCAGCGATGACGTGATGCTCGCGGACGTGCCGCTGCATCACATCTCGGGAATGATCACGGGCCTGGACCTGCCCATTTACTGCGGCTGCACGGTGGTGTTGCTGCACCGCTTCGACGCCACCGCGGTGCTGCAGGCCATCGAGGCCTGCCACGTCACCTGGTGGTACACCATGGCGCCCTCGCTGCCTTCGGTGATGGCCTGCGAGGACGCCGCCAGCTACGACCTGCGCTCGTTGCGCGCCACCATCAGCACCAGCTTCGGCGTCCAGCTCAGCGAGTCGCTGGCCAAACGCTGGAGCCGCTTCGCCAACGATTGCCTGATCCACGAAGCGGGCTACGGCCTGAGCGAAACCCACACCTGCGACACGCTGATGCCACCCGATGCCATCCGCTGGGGCACCAACGGCCGGCCGGTGGACGGCGTGCGGATCCACATCATCGACCCCGACACCGGCGTGGAGCTGCCCGTGGGCTCGCCCGGCGAGATCGTGGTGTGCAGCCCGGTGCCCTTCAAGGGCTACTGGCTGCGCCCGGAGGCCACGCGCGCCGTGGCCTGGGGCGATGGCGTGCGCACGGGCGACATCGGCGTGCTCGATGCCCAGGGCTACCTCACCTTCCTGGGCCGCTGCAAGGAAATGATCAAGGTCTGGAGCTACAGCGTGTTCCCCGAGGAGGTGGAGGCCATTTTGGCCACGCACCCCGACGTGCGGCAGGCCGCCGTGGTCGGCCTGCCCGACCCCGACCGCGGCGAGGCGCTGCAGGCCTACGTGGTGCTCAAGGACGCCGCGGCGGCCCGCGTGCGGTTCGACGGCGCGGGCCGCCCGCGCGACCGCGCGGACCAGAAGATGATCGAGTGGTGCCTGCGCAGGATGTCGCACTACAAGGTGCCGCGCTCCATCATCTTCCGCGAGGGCCTGCCTTCGGCCGACAACGGCAAGCTCATGCGGCGCATGCTGCGCGAGCCCGCTGCTGAGCCGGGCAAGCTGATGTGAGCGCTGCCGCCGCTCAGCGGCGAAGGGTGGTGGCGATCAGCCGCGCATCGCGCAGTGCGGCCGTGCGGTGGTGCACGATGGCCTTGTACTCGGGCGACTGGATCATCGCGACGAAGGCATCGCGCGAGGGGTAGCTCACCATCAGCACTTCGTCCCACTGCTCGCCGGGCGGCCCGATCAGCGCATGGTGCGCATCGCCCAGCCATTGCACCGAGGCGCCCACGCGCGCCAGCAGCGGTGCCACCGCTTCGCTGTAGGCCGCGTAGGCCTGGCGGCCGGTGCGCGCGGGCGCCTGCGCGCCGTCGGCCGCCTGCTCGCGGAAGGCCAGCAGGTTGAGCATGACGACCGGGCCTTCCTGCGGCACGCGGCTGAACAGGGCCTTGAAAGTCTCGCGGGTGGGGTCGATGGCGGCGCGCTCGAGGGGCAGGTCCATGGCATGTCTCCTTGGCGCACGACTCTACGCAGTGCCGCGCAGCCACCCTGTAGCCGCCGCGACAAGCCGGCCGCTGCAGGACAATCGAGCCCTTTTCCGGGCCCGCGTCGTGTCTCTTCTCTTCAAGTGCCTCCTGGGCGCAGCCGCCGTTCTGGTGATCGCGCTGCTGTCCAAGACCCGCAACTTCTACATCGCGGGGCTGGTGCCGCTGTTTCCCACCTTCGCGCTGATCGCGCATTACATCGTCGGCACCGAGCGCAGCGCGGCCGACCTGCGCACGACGGCGCTGTTCGGCCTGGCCTCGCTGCTGCCCTATGCGGTGTACCTGGCCGCCGTGTACTGGCTCGCGCTGCGCCTGCCGCTGGGCGCCACGCTGGCCGTGGCCACGCTGGCATGGTGCGTGGCCGCGGGCGCGCTGCTGCTGGCCTGGAACGCCTGAGCGCCTGCCCTCAAAGGCCGCGCTTGGCGGCCAGGTAGCTGCCCAGCTCGTGCTTGGCGACGGCGTTGCGGTGCACCTCGTCCGGGCCGTCGGCCACGCGCAGGTGGCGCGCATAGGCCCAGAAGTTCACCAGGTGCGTGTCCTGGCTCAGGCCCATGGCGCCGAAGGCCTGCATCGCGTCGTCGATCACCTGGATGCAGTTGTTGGGCGCGATGACCTTGATCATCGCGATCTCCTTGGCCGCGACCTTGTTGCCCACCGTGTCCATGCGCCAGGCCGCGTGCAGCACCATCCAGCGCGTCTGGTCGATCAGCATGCGGCCCCTGGCAATGCGCTCGCGCCACACGCCCTGCTCGGCCAGCGGCTTGCCGAAGGCCACGCGCGAGACCACGCGCTCGCACATCATCTCCAGCGCCGATTCGGCCATGCCGATCATGCGCATGCAGTGGTGGATGCGGCCGGGGCCCAGGCGGCCCTGCGCGATCTCGAAGCCGCGGCCCTCGCCCAGCAGGATGTTGCTGGCGGGCACGCGCACGTTGTCGAAGATCACTTCGGGGTGGCCGAAGGGCGCGTCGTAGTGGTTGACCAGGGCCATGTCGCGCACCACCGTGATGCCGGGCGTGTCGGCCGGCACGATGATCATCGACTGCTGGCTGTGGCGGTTGGGGTTGTCCGGATCGGTCTTGCCCATGAGGATGAACAGCTTGCAGCGCTCGTTCATCGCGCCCGTGATGTACCACTTGCGGCCATTGATCACGTACTCGTCGCCCTGGCGTTCGATGCGCGTGCTGATGTTGGTTGCGTCCGAAGAGGCCACGGCCGGCTCGGTCATGGCGAAGGCCGAGCGGATCTCGCCGTCGAGCAGCGGCTGCAGCCAGCGCGCCTTCTGCTCGGCGTTGCCATAACGCGCGATGACTTCGGTGTTGCCGGTGTCGGGCGCAGAGCAGTTGAAGGCCTCGGCGCTCCAGTATCGGCGGCCCATGATCTCGCACAGCGGCGCGTACTCGAGGTTGGTGAGGCCGGGGCCATGCTCGGACTCGGGCAGGAACAGGTTCCACAGCCCGGCCGCGCGGGCCTTGGGCTTGAGTTCCTCCATCAGCGGCAGGCCGGTGTAGCGGCCACCGCTTTTGACGGCGTTCAGGTAGGACTGGTGCGCTTCCTCGGCCTGGCGTTTTTCGTTGGGGTAGATGTGCTCGTCCATGAAGCCAAGCAGGCGCTGGCGCAGGTCCTGCACGCGGGAGCTGTATTCGAATTGCATGTGATGCCCTGTGGAGAAATCGAAAGAAGAAAAAGGAAGAAGGGGTGAAGTGCCGCAACAGGAGCGGCTTCAGCTCCAGGAGAACAGGCCCAGCGTCACGGCCACCAGCGCAGGCTTGTCCTGGCCTTCGATCTCGACGGTGTTCTCGCAGCGCAGCAGCACCCAGCCGTCATCGCGCGGCTCCACGGCCAGCAGCTTGATGTGGTTGCGCACGCGCGAGCCGGCCGGCACCGGCGACATGAAGCGCAGCTTGTCCATGCCGTAGTTCAGCGACTTGGTGGGCTTGAGCCCGGCCAGCAGCTCGTAGGAGGTAATGGGCAGCATGGACAGCGTGAGGTAGCCGTGCGCGATCGGCGCCTTGAAGGGGCTCTCGCGCTGCGCACGCGCCACGTCGATGTGGATCCACTGGCGGTCCTCGGTGCATTCGGCGAAGGCGTCGATGCGCGACTGCGGCATCTGCACCCAGGAGGAGGTGCCGATGGGCTGGCCGACGAACTGCTGAAGGTTGTCTCGGTTCAGGAGGGACATGATGGCAAAAGGTCTTTTTCGGAATTCAGGATGCAGCGATGGTGCCGTGAATGCGGCGCGGCAATGGCGCCGGGGCATGCAGTCTTTTCATCGGGGGCATGCGGCGCGCTGATGCGAAGGCTGCCGCGCGGCGCGCCGGCTTCAGAAGGGCGCGGCGCCGCGCACCTGCAGCCCGCCGATGGCCCAGGACGCATCGTTCGCCACCTGCAGGCCCTGTGCGGCGGCGCGGTGCGCGAAGGTTTCGGCCTGCGCGGTGCTGAACACCAGCGCATCGATGCCGCTGCCGGCAGCATCGCCGGCCGGCATGAAGCGCAGCGCGGCTGGTGCCGTGCGCAGCAGCGGCAGGCCGCCCGCGTCGCGCGCGAGCGGCAGGTCCAGCAACTGGGCCCAGTGCCCGGCCACCCGTTCAGGCGCGCGCACGCGCAGGTCGATGGCCAGCAGGGCGCCCTGCGCCGCGCCCGGCAGTGGCGCGCCGGGCGCGGCGGCGTGCCATTCCACCGCGCAGGCGCCGGTGTCCAGCGTCTCCAGGCGCAGGTAGCTGCCGCAGCCGAAGTCCGTGCCGGCCAGCGGCGACAGGCCCAGGCGCTGCAGGTGGTGGCGCCGGGGGGCCAGGTCCTCGTCGTCCTGGCGCCACTGCAGCGTGTCGGCCCACGCGGGGCGCGGGCCGCAGCAGACCGTGGAGCGGGCCTGCACGCGCGCCTCCACGCGCAGGCCGGCCAGCGCGTAGTGGCGCCGTGCGGGGGCGCCGGGTGCGGCGGGCGGATCGACTGCGATGGGCGGCAGTTGCAGCACGGCCTCGAGCAGTCCGGCGGCCGCGCCCAGGTCGGCAAAACCCAGCCGCAGTCCGCGAAGCCTGGGTGCCGGAGTGGGCAGGCGCATGGCGGCGGCCTCAGCGCGCGGCCTGGGCGCGGTCCCAGCCCAGTTGGGCCAGCTGGCGAGCCTGGCGCCCGGCCTCCAGCGCGTGCGGGTTCGACGCATTGCCCGCCAGTGCCCGGCCCAGGATGCCCTGCGCGATGGCGGCTGCGCGAAAGAGGTTGAAGGCGGCATAGAAGTGCCACAGCGCGGGATCGAGCTGGCCCAGCGCGCGGCGCTCGCGGTAGCGCTGCAGGCCGTCGGCCTCGGTCGGCAGGCCCAGCGCGCGCATCTGCGCATCGTTGAGCTCGCCCAGGCCCCGGAAGGGCGGCGGCAGCTGCCAGGCCATGCAGTGGTAGGCGAAGTCGGCCAGCGGATCGCCCAGCGTGGACAGCTCCCAGTCGAGCACCGCAATCACGCGCGGCGAGGCGCGGTCGAACACCAGGTTGTCGAGCCGGAAGTCGCCATGCACCAGGCGCGTGGCGCTGTCGGCCGGCTGGCGTGCGGCCAGCCAGGCCATCAGCTGCTCCATGGCCTCGATGCGCTCGGTTTCGCTGGCGCGGTACTGGCGGCTCCAGCGGTCGATCTGGCGTGCGATGTAGTGGCCGCTGCGGCCGTAGTCGGCCAGGCGCACGGCCGCCACGTCCACCTCATGCAGCGCCGCGATCACGCGGTTCATCTCGTCGCAGATCGCGCCGCGTTCGGCCCGCGCCAGCCCGGGCAGCTTCGGGTCCCAGAGGATGCGGCCCTCGACGAAGTCCATGATGTAGAAGGTCGAGCCGATGACGGCGGCGTCTTCGCACAGCGCATGCATGTGCGGCACGGGCACGCCGGTGCCGGCCAGCGCGCGCATCACGCGGAACTCGCGTTCCACGGCATGGGCCGAGGGCAGCAGCGCGCCCGCGGGCTTGCGGCGCAGCACGTAGCGGCGCTCGGCGCTTTCGACGAGGAAGGTGGGGTTGGACTGGCCGCCCTTGAACTGCGAGACGGCCAGGCGCTGCCGCGCGCTGCGGTCGACCTGGTCGGCGAACCATTCGCGCAGGCGGTCTTCGTCAAAACGGTGGCCTTCGCGCACGGCCGTGGTGCCGGTGAAGAATTCGGACATCGGGTGGTTCGGCCCCGCAGGGCATGTCTCCTCGGAGAATGCGCACGGCCATGCCTGAGCGCATGATTGCAAGTACTCAACTTCCGGCAAGGCTAAGGGCGGCGGGCCGCCCTTGCCAATGAATGCTCGGAATGTGCCCGGATACAGCCCATGCATATCTCCAGGGTCGATCTGAACCTGCTGGTCGTGCTCGACACGATCTACACCGAAGGCGGCATCACCAAGGCCGCGGAAAAGCTGCACCTGACGCAGCCGGCGATCAGCCACGCGCTGGGGCGCCTGCGCGACCTGTTCAACGACCCGCTGTTCGAGCGCCAGGGCCACAAGATGGTGCCCACCGCGCTGACCAAGCGCATGATCGATCCGCTGCGCGGCTCGCTGCAGTCGCTGGGCTCGCTGCTCAACGAGACGCAGAGCTTCGAGCCGGCCAGCTCGAAGAAGCGTTTCGTGATCGGGCTGCGCGATTTCATGGAATCGACCGTGATGCCGCCGCTGATGCGCACGCTGGCGCAGGAGGCGCCTGAGGTGGAGGTCGCGAGCGTGCGCGCGAACCGCCGCAGCCTCGAAGGCGAGCTGGCGGCCGGCACGCTGGACCTGGCGGTGGACGTGCTGCTGCCGCTGTCCGATGCGGTGAAGTTCACGCGCATCAGCGTCGATGGCGTGGCCGTGGTGGTGCGCAAGGACCATCCGGTCATCCGCGGCAGCATCGATCTGGAGACCTATCTCGCGCAGCGCCACATCCTCGTGACGACGCGGCGCCAGGGGCCGGGCTTCGAGGACATCGAGCTGCGCCGCCTGGGCGTGCAGCGGCAGGTGGCGCTGCGCTGCCAGTACTACTTCGCGGCCTGCCGCACGGTGTCGCAAACCGACCTGATCCTGACCATGCCCGAGAGCTACGCGCACATGGCCAACCGTCAGTTCGGCAACCAGGTGCTGCCCATGCCGGCGCCGCTGGGCTCGATGGACGCCTACATGTACTGGCACGCCAGCACCGACAACGACGCGGCCAACCGGTGGCTGCGGTCGGTGATGATGAGTTGCTACACGCGGTGAGCTGCTGAGCCGCTGTGTACGGTTGCGCAAATAGTTGCGCACGATGGGATCGCTGCGCCCCGCGCATGACGGCCGCGGGCAGGCGGCGCGGGCTCATGCTGGAGCGGTCGGCTGCGCCGACTTCGCTGCGATGCTCGCGGGGTCGGCGCATCGCAGAACTCGCGACGTTCACTTCGTTCACTCTGCTCAAACATGCTGCGATGAGTCAGTTCACGAAGCCCGCGCGACTTCGCGCGGGCGCGCCGTCCCCGCTGCGCTTCTCGCCGCCCCAGAAATCGCCCGCGCCGCCTGCCCGCAGCCGCCATGCGCCTGCAGGGCGGTGACTCATCGCCTGATCGGGGCGCGCTCCACGCGCTTGTGCGGTACCCACGCAGGCCTTGGCCGGGCCATGAGCAACCGGTTGGCTCAAAGGCCCTCGCCCTACGCCCCTCGCTGAAGAGGTGCTCTGCCCGCACTACGGGTTAGCACGGGTGACACCGTTTCGTGTTCGTCTACGATTTCCAATCTGTTATAACAAATATCGCTTGCGACATCGTGAGCGAAGGATTGGAGACAAGCCATGCAGATCCAGCGTCGTCACGTTCTCAGCGCAGGGGCCGCGGCCGCGGTGCTCGGCGCGGCCGGCATGCGCCCCTTGCGCGCGCAGTCGCAGCCCGTGCGCATCGGATTGATCGTGCCCATGAGCGGCATCGGCGCCGAGGCCGGCGCCGCCTGGCATGCCGGCGCGCGCATCGCGGTGGCGCAATGGAACGAACGCGGCGGCGTGCTCAAGCGCCCCATCGAGCTGGTGGTGCGCGACGACAAGTTCACCAGCGCCGGCGCGGTGGCCGCGGCGCGCGAACTGTCGGGCGCGGGCGTGAACCTGCTGATCGGCGGTGCCCAGTCGCCCATGGCGCTGGCCACGGCGCCACTGCTGCCCGAGCTGAAGGCCGCGATGGTGGCGCCCTGTCCCACGGTCATGTCGCTCACGCACGAGGGCTTCCAGAAGAACTTCTTCCGCCTGTCGTGGAACGCCTACATCGCCTTCGCGGGCATCGGCAACATGCTCACGGGCCGCTTCAAGGAGGTGAAGACCTGGTCCTGCATCGTGCCCGACAGCGAGAACGGCCGTGACATGGCGCGCTTCTTCACCTTGGGCGTCAAGCGCGCGGCCGAGAAGGAAGGGCGCCAGGTCACGGTGCTGCCGCCGGTCTTCACCAGCCTGAACAAGGCCGATTACCGGGTCGAGATCAACAGCCTGATGAACGCGCAGTCCGAAGGCCTGTTCGTGGGCCTGACGGCGGCGCCCTGCATCAGCCTGCTGCAGCAGGGCCGTGCCGTGGGGCTGGACCGCAAGTTCAAGGTGATCGGCGACGCGGGCACCGAGCTGATGATCGCCAAGGCGATGCAGAAGTCCACGCCGGCCAACCTCTGGAGCATCAGCTACTGGGTGCCGGGCACGGCCGCGGCGGCGCGCAACCCGCTCAGCGCGCCGCTGTATGACGCCTACGTCAAGCTCACCAACGACCGGCTGCCGCCCAGCATCGTCAACAGCAGCCACCGCTGCGCGCTGGCGCTTTTCAACGCCATCCAGAAAGCCGGCGACACGGGCACCGATGCCGTGATCGCGGCGCTCGAGGGGCTGGAGTTCGACTGCGCCACGGGCCGCTACCGCATCCGCAAGGAAGACCACCAGGGCCTGGGCGAAGCCTACGTGGCGCATGTGGGCGTGCGCGACGCGGCGCCCGGCTTCGGCATCGTCGATGCCATTGCCTACAACGAGGCCGATGTGGCCGAGCCCCCCGCGCCCGGCCAGGCACTGGCCGTTTGAGATCCCATCAAGGAGCACGCATGTCCATGCAGAGGCGACAGATTCTTCAGGCCGCGGGCGCGGCCGCCGTGTTGGGCAGCAGCGGCGCGCGCTTTGCGCGGGCGCAGGGCGGCCCGGTGCGCATCGGCGCCATGCTGCCCATGAGCGGCATCGGTGCCGAGGCCGGCGCCAACTGGCTGGCCGGCATCCGCGCCGCGCAGATGCAGTGGAACGAGGCCGGCGGCCTGCTGGGTCGGCAGATCGAGATCGTGGTGCGCGACGACAAGTTTACCAGCGCGGGCGCCGTGGCCGCGGTGCGCGAGCTGGCCGGCGAAGGCGTGAAGCTGTCGGTGGGCGCGGGCCAGTCGCCGATGGCGCTGGCCATCGCACCCATCCTGGGCGAGCTGGACGCGGTGGTGGCCGCGCCCGCGCCCACGGTGATGTCGGTCACGCACGAGAACTTCAGCCGCAACTTCTTTCGCGTGGCCTCCAACGCCTACATGCTGTTCGGCGGCATCGGCAACATGCTGGCCACCCGGTTCGCCGACGTGGGCAGCTGGGCCATGATCCTGCCCGACAGCGAGAACGGCCGCGACATGGCGCGCTACTTCGAGCATGGCGTCAAGCGCGCCGCCAAGGCCACGGGCAAGGCGCCCAAGGTGCTGGAGCCGGTCTATGCCTCGCTCAACAAGGCGGACTACCGGGTCGAGATCAACCGCCTGATGAACTCGGGCGCCGAAGGGCTGTTCGTCGGACTCACGGCCGCGCCCGCGGTCAGCCTGCTGCAGCAGGGGCGCTCGGTGGGCATGGACCGCAAGTTCAAGGTCATCGGCGAAGCCGGCACCGAGCTGATGATCGCCAAGGCCATGCAGAAGTCCACGCCCGCCAACCTGTGGGGCGTGAGCTTCTGGGCGCCGGAGCTGGAACCCTTCAAGACCCAGTACCCGCAAAGCGCGAAGCTGCGCGAATACATCGTGAAGGTGACGGGCACGCCGCACGTGCCGGGCATCGTGCAGGCCTCGCACCGCTCGGCGCTGGCGTTGTTCAACGCCGTGAAGAAGGCCGGCTCCGCCGAGACCGCCGCCGTGATCGCGGCCATGGAAGGGCTGGAGTTCGACACCGCCGCCGGGCCGTACCGCATCCGCAAGGAAGACCACCAGGGCATCGGCTTCGCCTACTTCGCCAAGATCGGCGCGCGCGACGCGGCGCCGGGCTACGGGCTGGAAGAGGTGATCCGGATGGATGAATCCGAGGTCGTCGAACCCGCCACCCCAGGAAAGAAGTTCGAGGCATGACCAACGAAATCCTTTTCGCCTTCTTCAATGCCGCGGCCTTCGGCATGGCGATCTTCCTGGTCGCGGCCGGGCTCACGCTGATCTTCGGCCTGCTGCGCCTGCTGAACATGGCGCAGGGCGGCTTCTTCATGATCGGCGCCTACGTGTCCTACTCGGTCATGGGCCGCGACGTGCAGTCGCTGGGGCTGTTCCTGTTCGCAGTGCTGGTGGGCGGGGTGGTGGTTGCGCTGCTGGGGCTGGTGACCGACCGGCTGGTGCTGCGCCGGCTGCGCCACGTGGACCCGCATTACGTGCTGATCGCCACCTTCGCGCTGATGATGGTGTGCACGGGCGTGACCAAGCTGATCTGGGGCGTGGACTTCTTCTCGGTCAATCCGCCGCCGGGGCTGGACACGCCGATGAACCCCTTCGGCCTGTTCTTCTCGGCCTACCAGCTGTTCGTGATCGGCGTGGGCGTGCTGCTGTACATCCTGCTCGAAGTGGCCATCCACCGCATGTGGTTCGGCAAGCTCATGCAGGCGCTGGCGGCCGATCCGTGGATGTCGGGCGTGCTGGGCATCAACGTGTCCTTCGGCATCGCGCTGAGCGTGATGGCGAGCTTCCTGCTCGCCGGGCTGGCCGGTGGCCTGCTGCTGCCCAACCAGAGCCTGTCCACCGGCCTGGGCGATTCGTACCTGATGTACGCCTTCTTCGCCGTCATCATCGGCGGGCTGGGCAACATCCGCGGCGCCTTCATCGGCTCGCTGGTGCTCGGGCTGGTGCAGAGCCTGAACACGGTGCTGCTGCCCTCGGTGCCGGGCCTGGCGATCTACGTGGTGCTGGCCATCTTCCTGCTGTTCAAGCCCATGGGCCTGTTCCCCGCGGTGGGCACGCAGACTGAGACGCATGAGAGCCACGGCGGCGGCGCACTGCATCGCCCGGTGTTGTCACGCGGCGTGTGGCAGGCGCTGGGCACGGCCGGGGTGCTGGTGCTGGCCACGCTGCCGCTGTGGCTCTCGGCCGGCCCGCTGTACGTGGTGGGCACGGTGCTGATCCAGGTGGTGTTCGCGCTGTCGTGGAACATGCTGTTCGGCTACACGGGGCTGGTGTCCTTCGGCCATGCGGGCTTCTTCGCCATCGGCGCCTACCTCACGGCGCTGGCGCTGCGCCATGTGGCGGGCGTGCCCTTCCTGGGCGTGATCGCGGCTTCGGCCCTGTTCGGCGCGCTGGCGGCCTGGGGCATCGGCGCGCTCGCATTGCGGCGCATGAGCGGAGTGTTCCTGGCCGTGCTCACGGTGGCGCTGGCCGAGGCGCTGCGGCTGATCATCAGCTTCAGCGCCTTCCTGGGCCGCGAGGACGGCATCACCGACATTCCGCGGCCGGTGCTGAACCTGGGCCTCACGCGCTTCGACCTAGGCAGCTCCGAGGCCTACTACTGGTTCCTGCTGGCCAGCTGCGTGCTGATCACCGGCGGCATGTGGTGGCTGCTGCACAGCCGCTTCGGCCGCACCTTGCAGACCATCCGCCAGGACCAGGAGCGCGCCGCCTTCATGGGCACGCCCGTGGCCGGCTACCGGCTCGCGGCCTTCGTGATCTCGGGCGCGGTGGCGGCCGTGGCCGGGGCGCTGTACGCGCCCTGGGCGCGCATCGTCACCATCGAGGAAGTGCACTGGCTGGCCTCTGCGCAGCCCATGCTCAACACCCTGCTGGGCGGCGTCAGCTCCTTCTGGGGGCCGGTGTTCGGCGCCGGGCTGTTCGCGGCCATCACCTACGCCACGCGCACTTTGGTGGGCCTGTCGGAGCTGATCGTGGGCTGTGGCCTGCTGGCCATCATCCTGCTGGCACCCAACGGCGCGGTGGGCCTGTGGCGGGGCATCGAGGCGCGGCTGTTCGGCGGCCCCCGCCGCGCAGGCGCGCCACCCGCCGACAGCGCCGCGTCGCCTCCCCCGCGCGTGCCGGCCGCATCCGAACTCAAGACCGGAGGTGCGCGATGAGCGAGCCATTGCTGCAAGTGCAGGACGTGCGCAAGAACTACGGACCCATCGAAGTGCTGCACGGCGTGAGCCTGTCGGTGGGCAAGGGCGAGGTCTTCGCCATCATCGGCCCCAACGGCGCCGGCAAGACCACCATGTTCCGCGTCATGACGGGCGAGGTGGGCAGCAACGGCGGCAGCATCCGCTTCAACGGCGAGGACGTGACCCGGCTTCCGGCGCACGAGCGGGTGCGGCGCGGCTTCGGCCGCACCTTCCAGGTGGCCCGCGTGTTCCACGACTTCACGGTGCTGGACAACGTGATCGTCGCCATCGAGGCGCGGCGCCGCCACACGAAGGAGCCGCTGGGCCCGTGGCGCCGCTGCGCGCCCAGTGAAGAGGTGCGCGCCGAGGCGCTGGCGCTGCTGGCCGACCTGAAGCTGGACGCGCTGGCCGGGCAGGGCGCCCGCTTTCTCTCGCACGGCGACAAGAAGCGGCTGGAGTTCGCCATTGCCCTGGCGGGCCGGCCCACGGTGCTGATGCTGGATGAGCCCACGGCCGGCATGTCGCCCAGCGACCGCGCCGACATCGCGCGCCTGGTCTCGCGCATCCAGCAGGAGCGCGGCATCACCGTGGTGATGACCGAGCACGACATGGACGTGGTCTTCGGCCTGGCGAACCGGATCATGGTGATGAACTACGGCGAGGTGGTGGCCACGGGCACCGTCGACGAGGTGCGCGCCGACCCGAAGGTGCGCGAGGTCTATCTGGGCAAGGAGATGATCAGTGCTTGAAGTGCGCGACCTCGACGCCTTCTACGGCGACAGCCACATCCTGTTCAAGCTGCGCCTGTCGGTGGGCAACGGCCAGCGCGTGGCCCTGCTGGGGCGCAACGGCGCGGGCAAGTCCACGCTGCTCAAGAGCGTGATGAATGCCGGCCCGCGCGTGCGCGGCGCGCTGCGTTTCGACGGCCAGGACATCGGCGCGCTGCCGGTGCACCGGCGCACGCAGCTGGGCCTGTCGCTGGTGCCCGAGGACCGGCGCATCTTCACGCACCTGACGGTGGCCGAGAACATCGCCATCGCGCGCTACGGCGCCAGCGCGCAGCGCCCGGCCGTGCCGGTGGCCGAGATCATCGAGCGCTTTCCGATGCTGGTTGCGCTGCAGCAGCGCTATGGCGGCCAGCTCAGCGGCGGCCAGCAGCAGCTGCTGGCCGTGGCGCGCGCGATGGCCGCCAACCCCAGCCTGCTGCTGCTGGACGAACCCACCGAGGGCCTGGCGCCCATCATCGTGGAAGAGATGGCGCACGACGTGGTGCGCACCTGCACCGAGCGCAACACCGCGCTGCTGCTGTGCGAACAGAACATCTGGTTCGCGCGCCGCTGCACGCAATACGTCTACGTGATCGACACCGGCCGCATCGTCTTCGAAGGCGACTGGGCCGCCTTCGATGCCAACCCGCAGGTGCAGCAGCGCTACCTGGCGCTGTGAAGCCTTCGCCCCTTTTTCTCCGCCTTCCGATCGAACCATGGATCTCCAGTACACCCCCGAACAGACCCAGCTGCGCGAGAGCGTGGAACGCTTCGTGCGCGAGGCTTATGACTTCGCGCACCGGCGCAAGCTGGTGACCAGCGAGCGCGGCCACGACGAAGGCTGCTGGCGCCAGTACGCCGAATTCGGCTGGCTGGCCATTCCCTTCAGCGAGGAGGACGGCGGCATCGGCGGCGACGCGACCGACACCGGCATCGTGATGGAAGGCGTGGGCCGCGGCCTGCTGCTGGAGCCCTACCTGGCCAGCGTGGTGCTGGGCGGCGGCATGCTCGCCGCACTGGGCAGCGCGGCGCAGAAGGCGCAATGGCTGCAGCCGATGATGGGCGGCGAGCGCAAGCTCGCGCTGGCCTACGCGGAGCCGGCTTCGCGCTACGAGATCACGCATTGCGAGGCCACGGCACGCCGCGAAGGCGATGCCTACGTGATCGACGGCGCCAAGACGCTGGTCTATGGCGGCCCGGCGGCCGACGCCTTCGTCGTCATCGCGCGCACTTCGGGCGCGGTGGGCGACCGCGCCGGGCTCAGTGCCTTCGTGGTCGACGCCGGAACGCCGGGCCTCGCGCTCACGCCTTACGCCACGCATGACGGCCAGCGCGCGGCCGACCTCACGCTCCAGGGCGTGCGGGTCGATGCGGGCCGCCGCCTGGGCGAGGAAGGCGGCGCGGCCGAGGCGCTGGAGCGCGTGATCGACCAGGGCATCGCGGCCCTGGCCTCCGAGGCGGTGGGGGCGATGGCGGTGCTGGTCGACAGCACGCTCGAGTACCTCAAGACGCGCCAGCAGTTCGGCCGCCCCATCGGCACCAACCAGGCGCTGCAGCACCGCATGGTCGACATGTACATCGCCCTGGACGAAGCACGTTCGATGGCGCTGTACGGCGCGCTGATGCTGCGCGACGAAGACACCGCCGCGCGCCGCAAGGCGCTGTCGGCGACCAAGATCGAGATCGACCGCACGGCCAGGCGCGTGGGCCAGGAGGCGGTGCAGATGCACGGCGCCATGGGCGTGACCGAGGAACTGGCCGTGGGCCACTACTTCAAGCGCCTGTCGATGATCGCCACCACCTTCGGCGACAGCGACTGGCACGTCGAACGCTACATGGCGAGCTGAGCCGATGGAGCTGACGCTTTCCCCTGCCGAGCAGGCCTTCGAGGCCGAGGTGCGCGCCTTCATCGGCGCGAATCTTCCCCCAGACATCCGCGAGAAGGTGCGCCAGGACCGCTTCCTGGACCGCGAGGACTTCATGCGCTGGCAGCAGATCCTCGGGCGCCAGGGCTGGTTCACCGGCGCCTGGCCACGCGAACACGGCGGCCAGGCCTGGTCGGCCATGCAGACCATCATCTTCAACCGCGTGGCCGGCGAGCTGCACTGCCCCGAGCTGCAGGTCTTCGGCCCCGCGATGGTGGGACCGGTGATCTACACCTTCGGCACCGAGGTGCAGAAGGCACGGCACCTGCCGGCCATCCGCGATTCGTCCGTCTGGTGGTGCCAGGGTTATTCGGAGCCCGGCGCGGGCTCCGACCTCGCCGCGCTCAAGACCCAGGCCGACGACCACGGCGACCACTTCATCGTCAACGGCCAGAAGATCTGGACTTCCTACGCGCATTTCGCCGACTGGATGTTCTGCCTGGTGCGCACGGGCCGCGAAGGCCGCAAGCAGGAGGGCATCTCCTTCCTGCTGATCGACATGAAGACGCCGGGCGTGCAGGTGCAGCCCATCCGCATGCTCGACGGGCGGCACTACCTGAACGCGGTCTTCTTCGACCACGTCAGGGTGCCGCGCGAGAACCTCATCGGCGAGGCCGGGCGCGGCTGGACCTACGCCAAGTTCCTGCTGGAGCACGAGCGCGTGGAAAACGCCAACCTGCGCTTCATCACGCAGGAGCTGCAGAAGCTGCGGCGCGTGGCCGGCGAGGTGCGCAGCGGCGGCGGCCGCCGCCTGATCGACGACCCGGCCTTCGCGGCCGAGCTGGCGGGCGTGCAGGTGCAGTTCAAGGCGCTGGAGATCGGCCTGCTGCGCATGCTTTCGGACATGCATGCCGGCGCACCGGCCGGGCCGGGCAAGTCCTCCTTCATCAAGATCCGCGGCACCGAGATCGCGCAGCGCATCACCGAGCTGCTGGTGCAGGCCAGCGGCCCTGACGGCCAGCGCTACCAGCCCGGGCCGCTGCTGGGCGCGGGCGACGACCCGCTGATCGGCCCCGAACACGCGCTGGGGCCCGTGCCCAGCTACCAGTTCTGCCGCGCCATGACCATCTATGGCGGCAGCACCGAAGTGCAGAAGAACATCATGGCCAAGCACGCGCTGGGGCTTTGAACGGCATGAACCCACCCTCCATCGACTACCCCTTCGGCGAACAGCCGCTGCACGAATACCTGCGCGAGCACGCGCGCCGCCAGCCCGGCAAGGCCGCGCTCATCTGGTACGGCCGCGCCATCAGCTATGCAGAACTGGACCGCCTGAGCGACGCCTTCGCGCAGACGCTGCACCGCATCGGCGTGGGCAAGGGCGACCGCGTCGCGCTGTTCCTGCAGAACTGCCCACAGTACCTGATCGCGCATTTCGGCATCCAGAAGCTGGGCGCCATCGTCAGCCCCTGCAGCCCGATGTTCAAGGCGCACGAGTTCGCCTACCAGGTGGGCGACCTGGGCGCCAAGGCCATCGTGGCGGCCGACCACCTCGTGCCCATCGTGCTCTCGGTGAGCGACAAGGTGGACGTGTCGCATGTCTACAGCGTGCGCTACAGCGACTTCCTGCCCGAGCAGCCGCCCGTGCGCGTGCCCGACGAGGTGGCGCAGCGCCGGCCCGTGCCCGAAGGCACCGTCGACTTCGCCGAGGCCGTGGCCGACCCGGCGCCGAAGCCGCCGCGCCCCGTGCTGGCCATGGACGACGTGGCGCTGATGACCTACACCTCGGGCACCACCGGCATGCCCAAGGGCGCAATGCTCAGCTACCGCAACGCGCTCTACAAGACGGCGGTGGGCGCCCAGATGTTCCGCATCCGCAATGAAGACACGATGCTCGCGGTCGCGCCGGTCTATCACATCGCCGGGATGATCTGCGGCGTGACCTTGCTGGCCTACACGGGCGCGACCATCGTGCTGCTCAACCGCATGGATGCGCTGGCGGTGCTGCAGTCCATCGAGCGTTTTGGCGTGAGCTGGTGGTACGCCATGGCGCCGATGCTGGTGGCCGCCATGAACGAACCCGGGGCCGGGAAGTTCGACCTGCGCACGCTGCACACCACGATGGGCACCAGCTTCGGCATCAAGCTGACCGAGGAACTGGCGAAGAAGTGGAGCGCCTTTGCCAACGGCTGCCTGGTCTACGAAGCGGGCTATGGCCTGTCGGAGACGCACACCAACGACGTGCTGATGCCGCGCGACGCGGTGCGCTGGGGCACCAACGGCGTGCCCGGGCCGGGCGTGGAGCTCAAGATCATCGACGAGGACGGCCAAAGCCTTCCGGTGGGGCAGGCCGGCCAGATCGTGGTGCGCAGCGCCGGCGTGTTCCACGGCTACTGGAACCGGCCCGAGGCGACGGCCGAGGTGCTCAAGGACGGCTGGGTCCACACCGGCGACATCGGCAAGCTGGACGAGGCGGGCTACCTGAGCTTCATCGGCCGCACCAAGGAAATGATCAAGGTCTCGGGCTTCAGCGTGTTCCCGGAGGAGGTGGAGGCGATCCTGATCCTGCATCCGGCCGTGCGGCAGGTGGCGGTGATCGGCGTGCCCGACGAAGGCAAGGGCGAGGTGATCAAGGCCTTCATCGTGCCCGAGGCGCCGGATCTCTCGGCCTTCGACAGCGAGGGCCTGCTCGCCTGGGCGAAGGAGAACATGTCGCACTACAAGGTGCCGCGCCAGCTCGCGCTGCTGGATGCCTTGCCCGCCACCGGCACGGGCAAGGTGCTGCGGCGGCTGCTGCGGGAGTGAAAAGGCGGAAGGCGGGGGCGGGCTTCAGCGCAGGAACGCGTCGTAGCCCGTCTTGCAGATCAGCGCACTGACCACGACCATGAACACCACGCGCACGAAGCCGGCGCCATGCCTGATCGCCACGCGCGCGCCGATCACGCTGCCCACGATGTTGGCCACCGCCATCACCACCGCGTAGTGCCACCACACATGGCCCTTGAGGCCGAACAGCACCAGCGCGCCCGCGTTGGTCATCACGTTGAGCACCTTGGCCGAAGCCGAGGCGTTGAGAAAGTCATAGCCCAGCCAGCGCACGAGCAGGAAGATGAAGAAGCTGCCCGTGCCCGGCCCGAAGAAACCGTCATAAAAGCCGATCAGCAGCCCGATGAGGCAGGCCACCCCCAGTTCGGCACGGCCGGCAAAGCGCGGCGCATGGTGGCGGCCCAGTTCCTTCTTGGCCAGCGTGTACAGCAGCAGCGCCACCAGGATGAAGGGCAGCAGCTTGCGCAGGAAGTCGGCCGAGATCAGCGTGACGGCCCAGGCGCCCGCGAAGGAGGCCAGGAACGCCACCCCCGCCGCGGGCAGCAGGGCGCCCCAGGGCAGTGCCACGCGGCGCGAAAACTGTGCCGCCGCCACGGCCGTGCCCCACACGCCGGCACTCTTGTTGGTGCCCAGCAGCGTGGCGGCCGGTGCATTCGGGAACACCGAGAACAGCACAGGCGTGAGGATCAGCCCGCCGCCGCCCACGATCGAATCGATAAAACCCGCCAGCAGCGAGGCGCCAGCCACCCAGATCCACTCCATGGGCGGCGATTCTCCCACTGTGTCCAAGCGTGGCCTGCCGGAGGGCTTTGCCTGGAAACACGTTCTGAGAAACAGGCAAAAAAAAGCGCCGACCAGCGGCGCTTTGCGAAGCAATCTGGCATCTCATGCGTGGATGCCTTGTTGATTCTTTTCTTCTGATTCTTGGCTAGGGTTGTCTCCTCGGACCCTCGCATGTGACGGCGGCCCGTCAGCGAGTGCGCGGACTTTAATGGCTTGCACCGCCACGGTGCATCGGGGATTACCCGCTGGAGTCACCACTGTGTCATGAGCTGCGAGACTGATTCAAAACGTAAACCGATGGCATGACTGCTGCTATGGGAGGGCATCGCCCACTTCCTGGAGTTGCTTGCCATGTCCCTGGTTGCTACGGATTCCCTGCAGGCGGCCGACACCGCCTGGCTGATGACGGCCACCGCGCTGGTCCTGTTGATGACGCTGCCCGGCGTGGCGCTGTTCTACGCCGGCATGGTGCGGCGCAAGAATGTGCTCAACACCATGGCCTGCGTGCTGGGCGTGGCGGCGGTGGTCTCGCTGGCCTGGTTCGCCCTGGGCTATTCGCTGGCCTTCGGCGCGGGCTCGGCCTGGATCGGCAACCTCGGGCGGGCCTGGTTCGCGGGCCTGCACTACCTGCACGAAGGCCGGCAGGTGGCCGTGAGCCATGTGGCGCCGCACCTGCCCGAGTCGGTGTACGCCATGTTCCAGCTGAGCTTCGCCATCATCACGGCCGCGCTGGTGGTGGGTGCCTTCGTGGAGCGCATGCGCTTTTCGGCCGTGCTGTGGTTCGCCGCCCTGTGGTCGCTGGTGGTCTACGCGCCCATCGCCCACTGGGTTTGGGAGCCCGGCGGCTGGCTGGCCACCCTGGGGGCGCTGGACTTCGCCGGCGGCGCCGTGGTGCACGTGAATGCGGGGGTTGCCGGGTTGGTGTGCGCTTACGTTCTGGGGCCGCGCCAGGGCTATGGCAAGCTGCCTTTCGAGCCCTACAGCCTGGCACTGACGATGATGGGCGCCAGCCTTTTGTGGGTGGGCTGGTTCGGCTTCAATGCCGGCTCGGCCCTGGCCGCCGACGGCCGCGCGGGCCTGGCCATGGCCGTCACCCACATCGCCGCCGCGGCCGGCGCGCTGGGCTGGATGGTGGCCGAGTGGATCGCGCGGCGGCGCCCGTCGCTGCTGGGCCTGTGCTCGGGCCTGGTGGGCGGGCTGGTGGCCATCACCCCGGCGGCGGGCTTCGTGCGGCCGGGCTCTGCCGCGCTCATCGGGCTGGTGGCGGGCGTGGCCTGCTATTGGGGCGCCACGGTGCTCAAGCGCTGGCTCAAGGCCGACGACTCGCTGGATGTGTTCGGCGTGCATGGCGTGGGCGGGCTGGTCGGTTCGCTGCTCACGGGCTGGCTGGCCGATCCGCGCATCGGCGGCGTGGGCGGCAACGCGCTCACGCAACTGCTGGCCGTCGGCGCCGTGGCGCTCTACAGTGCAGCAGGCACGTTGCTGGTGCTGGGCGTGGTGCGCGTGCTCGTGGGGCTGCGCGTGGCGCCCGAGGCGGAACAGGCGGGCCTTGATCTTGCAGAGCACCGGGAGAGTCTGGGCCACTGAGCGCACCCAAGGGGTGGCCCCTAGAAGAAAAGGAGTCAATAGCCATGACCGAGAGCGAACGCGTGGCCATCGCCGCTCGCCTGCATGTGGCCCTGCGGCGCAAAACGGGGCGCGTGACCGACACCGAATGGATGGCCATTGACGTGCCCTACGCCACCGAGATGGTGCGCTTTGCGCGCGCGCATGCGGCCGAGAAGCAGGACACCGAACTGGCCGAGATCGCGCTGCGGCTCGAGGAGGCCATGGCGCCGCTGGCCGCCGAGGCGCGCGTGCGTGCCGCCACCGAGGCGCGCATGGCCGCCGGCACGGCCACCGCGCCCCAGCGCACGCTGGCGCGCTACATCGGCGGGCTGCGTTGACGAAGCCCGCGCCGGCCACATCCTGAAACAGCGCCGGCCCTCTTTTTCTTCGACCCTCAACCCCATGCACGGCCATGGGGCGTATCAGGCTGCATGGAGCGGGCAGGGCGCCGGCTCCACCACCCATGCGCAGCGAGCGACGAGGAGGACCCCATGCCGCATCCGCTTTCCCCCCTTCCGGCCCCCAGGCGGCCGCTGCCCGCGCGATCGCTGGCGCTGGCCCTGGCTCTGTTCGGCGCGGCGGCCCTGCTGGCCGCCTGCAGCCTGAACCCGTCGCCCCCGGCCGAAACGGCCCAGGCCCGCCGTGCCGATGCCGGCGTGGCCGCCCCCGCGGCCCCGCCTGCGCCCATCGCCGCCCCTGCCCCCATCGCTGCGGCTGAGGCCTCGCGCCTTGCCGCCCTGCCCCAGCGCAAGCTGGCCGCCACCGCCCACCTGATGCCGCCGCGCGAGCCTGTGGCGCTGCCCGCGCCGGTGCGCGACCGCTACCAGGCCATCGACGACAACCCCGTCAGGCGCACCACGCAGGACGCCGTCTCCACCCTGAGCCTGGACGTGGACGGCGCCTCCTATGCGCAGGTGCGGCGCTCGCTCAACCAGGGCCGGCTGCCGCCGCGCGATGCGGTGCGCGTGGAAGAGCTGGTCAACTACTTCGGCTACGAAGGCGGTCAGGCCGTGGCCGGCCACCCCTTCGCGGTGCAGACCGAGGTCGCACCCGCGCCCTGGAACCCCCACAACCTGCTGCTGCGCATCGGCGTCCGCGCGGTGGACCGCGACATGGCCAGCGCGCCGCCGGCCAACCTGGTGTTTTTGGTCGATGTCTCGGGCTCCATGAGCGCGCCCGACAAGCTGCCGCTGGTGCAGGCCAGCCTGCGCCAACTGGTGCAGCGGCTGCGGCCGCAGGACAAGGTGACCATCGTCACCTATTCGGGCCGCACCCAGCTGGAACTGCCACCCACCTCGGGTGCTGACAAGGCGGCCATCGAAGCGGCCATCGCGCGCCTGCAGGCCAGCGGCGGCACGGCTGGCGGGCAAGCCATCCAGCTGGCCTATGCGCAGGCGCGCGCCGGCTTCGTCGCGGGTGGCATCAACCGCATCCTGCTGGCCACCGACGGCGACTTCAACATCGGCATCACCGACACCCGCCAGCTCAAGGACCTGGTCGCGCGCGAGCGCAGCAGCGGCGTCTCGCTGACCACCCTGGGTTTCGGCCAGGGCAACTTCAACGATGCGCTGATGGACCAGCTGGCGGCCGTGGGCAACGGCAACTACAGCTACATCGATTCACTGGCCGAGGCGCGCAAGGTGCTGGGCGATGAGCTGGCCGCCACCTTCCAGACCGTGGCCGGCGACGTGAAGCTGCAGCTGGAGTTCAACCCGAGCACCGTGGCCGAGTGGCGCCTGATCGGCTACGAGAACCGCCTGCTGGCCGAGGCCGATTTCAGAAACGACGCCGTGGACGCGGTGGAGGTGGGTGCGGGCAAGAGCGTGACGGCGCTGTATGAACTCACGCCCGTGGGCCAGCCCACGCTGATGGACGCACGCCGCTACGGCAGCGCCGCGCCGGCCGCCGCGCATGGCGACGAATGGGGACAGCTCAAGATCCGCTACAAGCAGCCGGGCCACAGCCGCAGCGTGGAACTGAGCCAGGTGCTGCCGCGCACCGTGAGCGCGCAGCCCGGCGCCGACTGGAAATTTGCGAGCGCCGTGGCCGGCTTTGGCCAGTTGCTGCGCGGCGGCACGCACACGGGCCAGTGGCACTACGCCGACGCGCGCGCCCTGGCGCAAGAGGGCCTGGGCGCGGACGCGAACGGCCTGCGCCGCGACTTCGTGAAGCTGATCGACCTGGCGCAGTCGCTGACGCCCGCTGCGGCGGGCCAGCCTTCGGCATCCGCGAAGATCGGAGGCTGAGGCGAAGGCGCTCAGGGCGCGGGCAGCGGCTCGCGCAGCAGGGCCATGGTCAGGAGGTCGTGGTAGACGCCATCCACCAGCCCGCCCTTGCGCTGGACGCCCTCACGTTCAAAGCCCAGGCGCTCGTAGAGCCGGATCGCGCGCAGGTTGTCCATGCGCACGCTGAGCTGAATGCGTGTGAACCCGCGTGCCCAGGCCGCATCGATGGCGGCCTGCATCAACGCGCCGCCCAGGCCCTGGTCGCGCATCGGCGCTACCAGCCCGGTGCCCAGCATGCCGATGTGCGCGCGCATGTCGCCGTGCACGCCCGAGATCTCGCACCAACCCAGCACCTCCTGGTTGTCGCGCACCAGGAGCTTGAGGGGGTGGTTCTTGTCCAGCGAGTTCTGGAAAAAGCGGATTGCCTGCTCCAGCGGCGGGGCCTGGAACATCGACAGGTACAGCTTCTCGCGCGCCACCTCATCCCGTGCCGCGTGCAGCGCGTTGAAGTCGGCAGGCGAGGCCGTCCGGATGGTCAGGCCGGCGGGCAAGGCAGGGTTGACGTACATGCCCCCCAGCTTAGCGGGCCACCCGTCAAGCGGCGGCCGTGCCCGCCTCGGCCCGCAGCCAACCTGCGGCTTTTTCCGCAATCATCAAAGTGGGGCTGTTGGTGTTGCCGCTGGTGATGGTGGGCATCACGCTCGCGTCCACCACGCGCAGGCCGCCGATGCGGCCGCCGCGCCCGTCGCGCACGCGCAGGCGCGAATCGAGCACCGCCATCGGGTCGCCGTCGGCGCCCATGCGGGCCGTGCCCACGGGGTGGAAGATGGTGGTGGCGATGTCGCCGGCCAGGCGGGCCAGGTCTTCGTCGCTCTGGTATTGCACGCCGGGTTTCCATTCCTGCGGCTGGTACTTGGCCAGCGCGGGCTGCGCGGCAATGCGGCGCGTGACGCGCAGCGAATCGGCCGCCACCTGGCGGTCTTCGTCGGTGCTCAGGTAGTTAGGCGCGATGGCCGGTGCGTCCTCGAAGCGCGGGCTCTTGAGGCGCACCGTGCCGCGGCTGGTGGGGTTGAGGTTGCACACGCTGGCCGTGAAGGCCGGGAAGCTGTGCAGCGGCTCGCCAAAAGCGTCCAGCGACAGCGGCTGTACGTGGTATTCGAGGTTGGGCCATTCATGCGCGGGCGAGCTGCGCGTGAAGGCGCCCAACTGCGAGGGCGCCATGCTCATCGGCCCGCTGCGCTTGAGCAGGTATTCCAGCCCGATGCGCGCCTTGCCCACCATCGACGAGGCCAGCACGTTGAGCGTGGGCGCGCCGTTGATCTTGTACACGGCGCGGATCTGCAGGTGGTCCTGCAGGTTGGCGCCCACGCCGGGCAGGTCGGCCACGGGCGTGATGCCCTGGGCCTGCAGCAGGTCGGCCGCGCCGATGCCAGAGAGCTGCAGGATCTGCGGCGTGCCGATGGCGCCTGCGCACAGGAGCACCTCGCGCGTGGCTTGGGCCTGCACCATTTCGTGCCCGTCCCACACCTGCACGCCCGTGCAGCGCTGCGTGCCGTCGGCCTGCGCCTCGAACAGCAGGCGCGAGACCTGCGCCGAGGTCCACATCTCGAAGTTGGGCCGGCCGTAGCAGGTGGGCCGCAGGAAGGCCTTGGCCGTGTTCCAGCGCCAGCCGGCCTTCTGGTTGACCTGGAAGTAGCCCACGCCTTCGTTGCTGCCGCGGTTGAAGTCGGTGGAATGCGGAATGCCCGCTTCCTGCGCGGCCTGCGCGAAGGCGTCGAGGATGTCCCAGCGCAGGCGCTGTTTCTCCACGCGCCATTCGCCGCCATGGCCGTGGAAGCGGCCGAAGTCGGCGTCGCGTCGCGCGGCCTGGTCCGCATCGCCGAGGTAGTGGTCCTCGTGCTTCATGAAGGCCGGCAGCACCTCGTTCCAGCGCCAGGTGTCGTCGCCCGTGAGCTGCGCCCACTGCTCGTAGTCGCGCGACTGGCCGCGCATGTAGATCATGCCGTTGATGCTGGAGCAGCCGCCCAGCGTCTTGCCGCGCGGGTAGCGCAGCGCCCGGCCGTTCAGGCCCGCATCGGGCTCGGTGTTGTAGAGCCAGTCGGTGCGCGGGTTGCCGATGCAATAAAGGTAGCCCACCGGGATGTGGATCCAGTGGTAGTCGTCCTTGCGGCCGGCCTCGATCAGCAGCACGCGCAGCTTGCGGTCTGCCGACAGCCGGTTGGCCATCAGCGCGCCGGCCGTGCCGCCGCCGATGACGATGTAGTCGAAGGTGGTGTTGTCGCTCAAGGTCTTGTCTCCGTGGCCTCTGGCGGGCCTTGTGTGTTGGGCGGGCGGGTTGTTCTGCAGGCGTCTAGAGATCGTCGTCGTGGTAGCCCGATTCGCGCTGGTGGCGGATGGCGAGGACCAGCGCCACGTCTGCACCTTCGTCCCAGTGGTACAGCGCCAGATAGCCGCTTCGGCCCCGGTGGATCACGAGCTCTCGCAGCGGGCCGCCGGCAGGCCGACCCACACGCGCTTGGTGCTGCAGGATGCGCAACGCATCGAGGATCACCGCCTGCGTCTGCAGCGCGTCCTCCACATTGCGCTCCAGCAGGAAGTCTGCCAGCCGCTCCAGATCGTCCTGCGCCCGTGGCGTGATGACCAGTCGCGTCATGCGGCGCGATGGTGGCGCATCGCTGGCAGGCCGCCGCGAATCGGCTTCGGCTTGGCCGGTGGTGTGGCGCCCGTGGCACGCGCGTGCAAGCGGTTCTTCAGGTACTCGAAAGTCTCGTCCGCGTCATACACAGGGCCACCGGCCTCGGCTTCGCCCAATGCCTGCAGCGCCTGCGCGACGAACTCGGCGCGTTGGCGTCGGCGTCGCACTTCGTCTTCCAGTGCCCGCACCATGAATGCGTGGGCCGACAGGCGGTCTTCCTGCGCGAAGTGCTGGATCGTCTGCTTGAGTTCTTCAGGCAGCTTCAAAGAAGTGGTGCTCATGCTGTTCTCCCGCTGGGTAACACCATGGTAGCACCGCCCCTCATGGCCTCACTTCGCCGTCGGCATCACGAATTCAGCGCCCTTGCCAATGCTCTCGGGCCAGCGCTGCATGATGGACTTCTGCTTGGTGTAGAAGCGCACGCCTTCCTCGCCGTAGGCATGCATGTCGCCAAACAGCGAACGCTTCCAGCCGCCGAAGCCGTGCCAGGCCATGGGCACGGGGATCGGCACGTTGATGCCGACCATGCCCACCTGGATGCGGCGGCTGAACTCGCGCGCCACGTTGCCGTCGCGCGTGAAGCAGGCCACGCCGTTGCCGAACTCGTGGGCGTTGATCAGGTCGACGGCTTCCTTGAGGTCCTTCACACGCACGCAGCCCAGCACGGGGCCGAAGATCTCTTCCTTGTAGATGCGCATCTCGGGCGTGACGTGGTCGAACAGCGTGCCGCCGAGCCAGAAGCCGTCCTCGCAGCCCGCGCCGGCCTTGCCGCCTTCGAAGCCGCGGCCGTCCACCAGCAGCTTGGCGCCTTCCTGCTCGCCCAGCGCGATGTAGCCGCTGATGCGCTCGTGCGCGGCGCGCGTGACGATGGGGCCCATCTCGGCATCGAGGTTCTCGCCGTCGAGCACCTTGAGCGTCTTCGTGCGTTCGATCAGCTTGGGCAAGAGCTTGTCGGCCACGTCGCCCACCAGCACGGCCACGCTGATGGCCATGCAGCGCTCGCCGGCCGAGCCATAGCCGGCGCCGATCAGCGCGTCCACGGCCTGGTCGATGTCGGCGTCGGGCATCACCACCATGTGGTTCTTGGCGCCGCCCAGGGCCTGCACGCGCTTGCCGTGGCGCGCGCCGGTTTCATAGATGTAGTTGGCAATGGGCGTGGAGCCCACGAAGCTCACGGCCTTCACGTCGGGGTGCTCCAGCAGCGCGTCCACCGCCACCTTGTCGCCCTGCACCACGTTGAACACGCCATCGGGCAGGCCCGCTTCCTTGAGCAGCCCGGCGATGCGCAGCGAGGCGCTGGGGTCGGTCGGGCTGGGCTTGAGCACGAAGGTGTTGCCCGCCGCAATGGCCACCGGGAACATCCACATCGGCACCATCACCGGGAAGTTGAAGGGTGTGATGCCCGCCACCACGCCCAGCGGCTGGCGCAGCGTCCAGTTGTCGATGCCGGTGGAGACCTGCTCGGTGTAGTCGCCCTTGAGCAGTTGCGGAATGCCGCAGGCGAACTCGACGATGTCGATGCCGCGCGTGACCTCGCCCTGCGCATCGGTGAAGACCTTGCCGTGCTCGGCCGTGATCAGGTGGGCCAGTTCGTCGCGGTGCTTGTTGAGCAGCTCCAGGAACTTGAACATCACGCGCGCGCGGCGCAGCGGCGGCGTGTCGGCCCAGGCCGGGAAGGCGGCCTGCGCGGCGGCCACGGCGGCGTTGACCTGCTGCACGTCGGCCAGGCCCACGCGGCCCGTCACCTTGCCCGTGGCGGGGTTGCTCACGTCCTGCGCGCGGCCGCTGGTGTTGGCCACGGGCTGGCCGTGGATGTAATGGTCGATGGCGGTGGGCATAAAGAGCAGTGCGTCCTGAACAAGAAGAAAAAAAGAGGTGCGCCGCGCAGGCTCGAAGGGCCGCGGGCCGATGTGAAAACCAGTTTAGGCAGCGTGCCCGCGCATGCCTAGCCGCCTTGGGCTTAACGCATTGTTCGCATTGGTGAACAATGCAGGCATGGCCACGCCGAACATTGCGAACATCGACAGCCCCTGGACCGACCTGCACTGGCTCATCGTGCTGGCGCAGCAGGGCAGCTACACGGCCGCGGCGCGGCGCCTGGGCGTGAGCAAGGCGGCCATGAGCCAGCGCATCGCCGCGCTGGAGCGCGCGGCCGGCGTGCCGCTGGTGCAGCGCACCACGCGCAGCCTGCACCTGACCGAGGCCGGCCAGCAACTGGTGGAGCAGACCCGCGGGCCCTTCGAGGCCATCGCCCACAGCTTTGCCGGCGTGCGCGACCTGGCCGGCGTGCCGCGCGGGCGCCTGCGCGTGACGGCGCCGGTGGCCCTGGCGCGCCAGCAACTGGTGCCGCGCCTGGCCGAATTCCTGCGCGCGCAGCCCGAGGTGCGCGTGGAGCTGGATCTGTCGGACCGCCTGAGCGCGCTGAGCATGGAAGGGCTGGACCTGGCGATCCGCCACACCGCCGCGCCCCCCGACACCCATGTGGCGTGGACGCTGTGCCGCACGCGCACGGTGCTGGTGGCCAGCCGGGCCTACCTGCGCCGGCGCGGCACGCCGCAATCGCCGCAGGACCTGCAGGCGCACGACTGCCTGTACTACCCGCGCGGCACGCACCAGCCCACCTGGCACTTCCAGCCCCGCACGGCGGCGCGGCGCCCGGGC
This sequence comes from Xenophilus arseniciresistens, assembly GCF_028023875.1. Classification (GTDB taxonomy): domain Bacteria; phylum Pseudomonadota; class Gammaproteobacteria; order Burkholderiales; family Burkholderiaceae_C; genus Xenophilus; species Xenophilus arseniciresistens. The sequence continues at coordinate 26,359 of NZ_JAQIPB010000009.1, read as the reverse complement.
GCGCCGGCGGCCACGCGCATCACCGTGGCCGTGGCCGGGCCCCTGTGCGCCAACAACAGCGAAGCCCTGCGCGACGCGGCCATCTCGGGCCTGGGCATCGCGCTGCTGCCCGACTTCAGCGCCCAGGCCGCGCTGCAGGCTGGCAAGCTGGTGCAGGTGCTGCCGGCCTGGGCTTCGGTGGGCGCCTTTGGCGAGCACCTGTATGCGATACGCCCCTACGCGCCCCATGTGCCGCGTGCCGTGAGCGTGTTCGTGGACTGGCTGCGTGCCGCCTTCGAGGAAGGCTTCCCGCTGCCGCCGCCCCCCGGCCAGCCGGTTCCCTGAAACCCTGTGGGAGAGGCGCGCATGGGCCCCGGACAGACATACCCAAGGGTTAGGATGCGCCACTTCGTGGCCCCGCCGTCCCGAGTTGCGCAGGGGCCAGTCGCATCGTCGTCCCCCGCCGCCATCCGTTGTCTTCGCCTTCTCCCATGACCGAAGCCTCGCGCGCTCAAGGCAATGCCCCCGCGCCCGGCGCCGATGCGCCGCAGCTGCAGCGCGCCCAGGCCGAGGAGCACGGCCCCTGGGCGCCCAGCGGGCGCTGGACGGCGCTCGCCTTCGCGCAGCCCGGCGCGTGGGAGGCCCTGGAACGCGCGCTGCAGGACAGTCGCCAGGCCCAGCCCGGCGCCTCACAGGCGTGGGACCTGCGCGGCCTCGCGCAACTGGACCACATCGGCGCCCAGCTGCTGTGGAACCACTGGGGCCAGGCCTGGCCCGCGCAGCTCGAGCTCAACGACTCCCAGCGGGCCGTGCTGGAACATGTGGCGCGCTTCAGCGCCAGCGCGCCGGCCGGCGCGCGCCTGACGCCGGGCCAGCGCTGGCACGCCTGGCTGCTGCGCGGCCCCACCCTGCTGCGGGTGGGGCGCGACGCGCTCACCCTGCTGGGCCAGCTGGTGCTGGACCTCGGGCGCTTCATCCGCGCGCCGCGCCGTGGGCCCTGGCGCGACATCTCGGGCCACCTCTACAACACGGGCGCCACGGCGCTGCCCATCACGGCGCTGGTGGGGCTGCTGATCGGCGTGGTGCTGGCCTACCTGATGTCGAACCAGCTGCGCAACTTCGGCGCCGAAAGCTTCATCGTCAACATCCTGGGCCTGTCGCTGATCCGCGAGCTGGGGCCGGTGCTGGCCGCGGTGCTCATCGCGGGCCGCTCGGGCTCGGCCATGACGGCGCAGATCGGCGTGATGCGCGTGACCGAGGAGCTGGATGCGATGCGCGTGATGGGCATCGCCCATGGCTTTCGGCTGGTGATGCCGCGCGTGCTGGCGCTGGCCATTGCGATGCCGCTGATCGCGCTGTGGACCTCGGCCGCCGCGCTCATCGGCGGCATGTTCGCGGCCCAGCTGGCGCTGGACATCTCGCCCGCCTTCTTCATCCAGCAACTGCCGCGCGCCGTGCCCTTTTCCAACATCGTGCTGGCGATGGCCAAGTCGGTGGTCTTCGGCATGCTGATCGCGCTGATCGCCTGCCACCACGGCCTGCGCGTGGAACCCAACACCGACAGCCTGGGCCGCGGCACCACCTCCTCGGTGGTCACGTCCATCACGGTGGTGATCGTGGTCGATGCGATCTTTGCCGTGCTGTTCCGCGGCGTCGGCTTCCGGGCGGGGGGATGAGCCTCATGGACCCGCAGGCCGACATCGTCGTCGACATCCAGGGGCTGTGGACCGTGTTCGCCAAGCCCGGCGGCGAGCAGGTGGTGCACAAGGACCTGGCGCTGCAGATCCGCCGCGGCGAGATCCTGTCGCTGGTGGGCGGCTCGGGCACGGGCAAGACGGTACTGCTGCGCCAGATCCTGGGCCTGCAGGCGCCCACGCGCGGCCAGGTGCGCGTGCTGGGCGCGCCGCCGGCCGCGCTGGGCGCGCAGGGCGGGGCGCTGGTGGGCATGCTGTTCCAGCACGGCGCGCTGTTCTCGGCCTTCAGCGTGCTCGACAACATCGCGCTGCCGCTGCGCGAACTCAAGCTGCTGCCCGATGCGCTGGTGCGCGACGCGGCGCTGGTCAAGCTGCAGATGGTGGGCCTGGGCCCCGAGCACGCGCACAAGATGCCTTCGGACCTGTCGGGCGGCATGATCAAGCGCGTGGCGCTGGCGCGCGCGCTCATCATGGACCCGCCGCTGCTGCTGCTGGACGAGCCCACGGCCGGCCTGGACCCCGAGGCTTCCGACAGTTTCTGCGACCTGCTGCGCGGCCTGCACCGCGAGCTGGGCCTGACGGTGGTCATGGTCACGCACGACCTGGACACGCTGCTGGACCTGTCCACGCGCATCGCCGTGCTGGCCGACCAGCGCGTGATCGTGGCCGGCAGCGCGCAGGAAGTGATCGCGCTGGACCATCCCTTCATCCGCCACTACTTCCTGGGCGGGCGGGGGCAGCGGGCGCTGCTGGCGCTGCAGGACAAGAAGGACCCGTCCCGGGCGCCCGAGCGCGCCTGACCAGGACGAAGAGCAAGAAGAGGACACACACGCCATGGAAAACAAATCCCATGCCTTCGCCGCCGGCGCCTTCGTGCTGGGGCTGGTGGCCGCGCTGGTGGCCCTGATCGTCTGGTTCACCCGCGACGACACGGTGCGCCACATCTATGAGCTGTCCACGCGCGACCCGGTCAGCGGCCTGCAGCCGCAGGCGGCCGTGCGCTACCGCGGCATCGCGGTGGGCAAGGTCACCAGCATCGACTTCGACCCCGAGCGCAGGGGCAACGTGCGCGTGCGCCTGTCGGTGGACGAGGCCGTGCCGCTGACCACCTCCAGCTATGCCACCTTGAGCTACCAGGGCGTCACGGGCCTGGCCTTCATCGCGCTGGACGACAAGGGCGAATCGCAGCAGCCGCTCGCGCCCAACGACGATGACCCGCCGCGCATTCCGCTGCGGCCCTCGGCGCTGGCGCAGCTGCAGGACCGCGGCGAGGTCATCATCAAGCAGGTCGAAAGCGTGACCGCGCGCATGAACGAGCTGCTGGGCGACGCCAACCAGCAGCGCGTGGCCACGGCCCTGGAGAACATCGCGCGCACCAGCGAATCGGCCAACCAGCTCACCCTGCGGCTGGACGCCACCATCAAGAACCGGCTGGAGCCCGCGCTGGCGGCCATTCCGCCGCTGGCCGGCCAGGCCACCACCACGCTGGCCAGCGTGAAGACCGCGGCCGCCGACGTCTCGCGCGTGGCCAACAACTTCAACGGCACCGTCACGCGCCTGAACGCGCCCGATGGCCCCATCGACAAGCTGGCCACCGGCACGCAGGCGCTGAGCCAGGGCATGGACAGCTTCAACGGCGCCACCTTGCCGCGCCTGAACCGCGTGGCCGACGAGGCCTCGCTGACCATGCGCCGCTTGGGCCGCGTGGCCGACAACCTCAACGACAACCCGCAGTCGCTGCTGTTTGGCCGCGGCGCCGCAGAGCCGGGGCCCGGCGAAGCCGGCTTCACGCCGCCTGCCGCTTCGGGCGGCATCACCGGCGCGGTGCGGCCCTGAAGACGCATGGAGCTTTTTGCGATGCATCACTCTTTCATCTTCCCCGCGCGGCGCCATCGCGCGCGCCTCGCATCCCGCTGGCTGCTGGCCGGCAGCGCGGCCCTGCTGATGAGCGCCTGCGGCGCGCTGCCCGACAAGCCGCAGCGGGCCACGCTCTACGACTTCGGCCCCGGCGCGCTGCAGGCCGTGCCTGTTGCGTCAAGCGCCCAGCAGCCCGCGCTGGTGCTGGCCGACATCGACGCCAGCGGCCGGCTCGAGAGCACGCAGCTGCTGTACCGCCTGGGCTATGCGGATGCGCAGGTGCTGCATGCCTACAGCCAGGCGCGCTGGAGCCAGCCGCCGGCCCAGCTGCTGCGCCAGCGCCTGCGCGAGACCCTGGCCACGGGCCGCACCGTGCTGGGCCCCGACGAGGCCGCCGCCATCGCGCGCCAGGACGGCCGGGTGCCCGACGTGCTGCGCATCTCGCTCGACGAGTTCAGCCACTACTTCGAAGCGCCGCAGCAAAGCAGCGGCCTGCTGCGCCTGCGCGCCACCCTGCTGCGCAACGGCCCCGCGGGCGACCGCGTGCTCGCCCAGCGCAGCTTCACCGTGCAGCGCCCCGCGCCCACGGCCGATGCGCCGGGCGGCGTGAAGGCGCTCACGGCGGCGAGTGACGCGGTGCTGGCGGAGATCGCGCAGTGGGTCGTGGCGACGCAGCGCTGAGCCTGCGGCGTCTGCGTCAAGGCACGCTGCGTTCCAGGATCGGAAACAGCTTGCCCAGCCCATTGGCCATCACTTCCACGGCCAGCGCCGCGAGGATCAGCCCCATCAGCCGCGTCATCACGTTGATGCCGGTCTTGCCCAGCACGCGCGCAATGGGCTCGGCCAGCGAGAAGGCCAGCAGCGTGATGCCGGCCACCACCACGCCATAGCCCATCAGCATCGCCAGTTCCCACCAGTGGCGCGTCTGGGTGGCGTAGATCACCATGGTGGAGATGGTGGCCGGCCCGGTGAGCAGCGGAATGGTCAGCGGCACCACGGCGATGGAGGCGCCCATCGCGGCCTTCACTTCGGTGGCGCGCACTTCCTCGGCGCTGGCCTTGGCCTCGGCCGGCTGGGCGTTGAGCATCGACAGCGAACTGATCAGCAGCAGCAATCCGCCACCGACCTGGAAGCTCGCGATGGAAATGCCGAAGAAGCCCAGCAACTGCTGGCCAATCAGGGCGCTGATGGCGATGACCACAAAGGCGCTGAAGGCCGAGACCTTGGCCGTGCGCATGCGCTGGCCGGCCGTGTAGCCCTGCGTGTAGTGGATGAAGAAGGGCACGATGCCCAGCGGGTTGACGATGGCCACCAGCGTGACCAGCGGCTTGATGAGGTCCATCGAGGTGGCCATGGGGGCGGCTCCTTGCAATGTCGCGCTCAGCGTCCGCCGCCCACGTCGAGCAGCGCGCCCGTGGTGTAGCTCGCATCGGGCGAGAGCAGCCAGCAGATGGCGGCCGCCACTTCGTCGGCCGAGCCCGTGCGCTGCATCGGCACGCTGCCGGCCAGGTCGAAGGCGCGCGTGGGCATGCCGCCCGAGGCATGGATCTCGGTGTCGATCAGCCCCGGCCGCACGGCATTGACGCGGATGCCCTGGCCCGCCACCTCCTTGGCCAGGCCGAGGGTGAAGGTGTCGATGGCCCCCTTGCTGGCCGCGTAGTCCACGTACTGGCCTGGCGAGCCCAGGCGCGCGGCGGCGCTGCTCACGTTGACGATCGCGCCGCCTTGGCCGCCGTGGTGCGTGCTCATGCGGCGCACCGCTTCGCGCGCGCACAAAAAGCTGCCCGTGACGTTGATGCGGAACATGCGCTCCAGCCGCGCGGCGTCCATCTGCGCCACGTCGGCGCGCACATCGACGATGCCTGCGTTGTTGACCAGCGCCGTCAGCCGGCCCAGCTTGGCGTCCACCTTGCGGAACATGGCCTCGATCTGGGCCTCGTCGCCCACGTCGGCCTGCACCGTGATGGCCGTGCCGCCCTCGGCGCGGATGCGGCGCACCAGTTCGTCGGCCGCCAGCGACTGGCGCGCATAGTTGATGGCCAGCGCATAGCCGGCGCGGGCCGCGCGCAGGGCCGTGGCGGCGCCGATGCCACGGCTGTCGCCGGTGATCAAGAGCACTTGCGAATCCAAGAGCTTTCTCCTGCATGAATGCGGCGCCTGCGGTACAACCGGGGCCGACGCGGGCGCGCCCACAGATGCGCGCCGCGCTGGCCGGCATTAAACCATCGGCCCTCGCCTGTGTTGGCCCCGTGGTCGACGCCTGTACGGAGATCCGCTTGACCTCGACCATCGACTACTTCTTTGCGCCCCACAGCCCCTGGACCTACCTGGGCCATGCCCGGCTGGTGGCCATGGCCGAGGCGGCCGGCGCCACGGTGCGCCTCAAGCCCATGGACCTGAACCAGGTCTTCCCGGTCTCGGGCGGGCTGCCGCTGGCCAAGCGCGCGCCGCAGCGCCAGGCTTACCGGCTGGTGGAGCTGGCGCGCTTCGCCAGGCACCTGCAGTTGCCGTTGAACCTGCAGCCGCGCTTTTTCCCGGTCGATGGCAACGCGGCGGCGCGGCTGATCCTGGCCGTGGAGGCGGCGCACGGCACGCCGCAGGCGCTGGCCTTCGCGGGCCGCGCGATGGCGGCCGTGTGGGCGCAGGAGCGCGACATTGCCGATGCCGCGGTGCTGGGCGGGCTGCTGACCGAACAAGGCTTGCCCACCACAAGCCTGATCGACGCCGCGCAAGGCCCCGAAGTGCAGCAGCGCTACGAGGCCTTCACGCAGGAGGCCATCGCGAGCCATGTCTTTGGCGCGCCCACCTACGTGGTGGACGGCGAGATGTTCTGGGGCCAGGACCGGCTCGATTTCGTCGAACGCGCGCTCTCCCGCTGAGGCGCTGGCGCACATCGCTTTTTTTTCTCATCTCATCCAAGCACACAAGGAGCACTCACTCATGGGCCAGTTCATCGACCTCACCGCCAAGGACGGCTTCACCTTCCCTGCCTATGTGGCCGAACCCTCCGGCACGCCCAAGGGCGCGATCGTCGTGGTGCAGGAAATCTTCGGCGTCAACTCGCACATCCGCTCGGTGGCCGACGGCTATGCCGCCGCCGGCTACCTGGCGGTGGCGCCGTCCACCTTCCACCGCGTCAAGCCCGGCGTGGAGCTGGGCTACACCGAAGAGGACATGAAGGCCGGCTTCGCGCTCAAGACCGCGGTGGAGGACCTGCCCGCGCCCGGCGTGCTGCAGGACCTGCAGGCGGCCGTCGAGTACGCGGCCAAGGCCGGCAAGGTTGGCATCGTGGGCTACTGCTGGGGCGGCCTGCTGGTCTGGCGCGCGGCCAGCGAACTCAGTGGCCTGGCCGCTGCGGTGCCCTACTACGGCGGCGGCATGACCACGCCCGAAGAATCGGCGCGCCAGCCCAAGGTGCCGGTGCTGGCCCACTTCGGCGAGCGCGACCACTGGATCCCGCTCGAATCGGTCAAGGCCTTCGAGAAGGCCCACCCCGAGGTGCAGGTCCACGTCTACGCGGCCGACCACGGCTTCAATTGCGACCAGCGCGGCTCCCACGAAGCGTCTGCCGCCGCCACGGCCAGGGAGCGCACGCTGGCTTTCTTCGGCAAGCACGTCGGCTGAGACCGCATGACGCCCGCCGGCCGCCTGCGCAGTGCCTGGGCCATCGCCGCACTGGCCTGGGCGTTCGGCGCGCCCGTGCAGGCCGCCGACTACGCGGGCCCCCTGTTCGACACGCACCTGCACTACAACGAAGAGGCGTGGAACGGCAACGCCGGACCCTTCCCGCCGGCCGAAGCGCTGGCGCGCATGCAGCGCAACGGCGTGCGCGCCATCGTGGGCAACTCGCGGCCCAACGAAGGCACGCGCATCCTCGCGGCGCTGCGCGAAACGCGCGAGGCCGGCGTGACCGTCGTGCCCTTCATCCGCCTCTATCGCAACCGGGCCGACTACACCAACTGGTTTCGCGACGAGAGCATCCACGAGATGGTGCTGGCCGAGCTGGCGCGCGGCACGGCCGCGGGGCCGTACCGCGGCATCGGCGAGTTCCACCTGTACGACAGCGCCAATGCCGACGGGCCGGTGGCGCGCAAGCTCATGGCTCTGGCCGAACAGCGGCAGCTGGCGGTGCTGGCGCATGTGGACGACGTGGCGGTGGACAAGCTCATGGCGCACACGCCCTCGGGCGGGCGCGCGCTGCGCCTGATCTGGGCCCACACCGGCATCGGCGGCGTGCCCGTGGCGCGGGTGCGCGAGCTGCTCGATCGCTACCCGGGGCTGGTGGGCGAGCTGTCGTACCGGCCGGGGCTGACCTGCGCGGGCGATCCGCTTCCCGAGGCCCCAGGCGCCAATGCGGGCAGTGGTGGCGAACGGTATCCGGCGCGCGCACGCGGCGGGCGGCTTTGCCCCGAATGGCGCGCGCTGATCGAGGCCTACCCCACGCGCTTCATGATCGGCTCCGACACCTGGGTCAACCAGCGCTGGGTGGACTACGACGGCCTGATGCAGGGCTACCGGCGCTGGCTGGGCGAGCTGCCGCCCTCGCTGGCGCAGCAACTGGCCTGGGGCAATGCCGCGGCGCTGTTCGGACTGGCGCCGGCCCTGTTCACGGGCGCTGAAACACGGCGCTGACCGGCGTCAGCCGCCCGCGACGGGCGCCGCCCCGGCCTGCGGCTGGTGCGGCGGCAACGGCTGGCCCGCGAAGCGGCCGCGGCGCTTGGCGCGGTCCTGCAGGTAGTCCAGCAGCGCGCGCAGGGCGGCGCTGTTGTGGCGTCGCTGCAGATAGGCGGCCGAGACCCACATGTCCTGCCGCGCGTACTTCTGCAGCACCGGCACCAGCTCGCCATGGTCGATCTGCGGCTGCACGGCCAGGGCCGGCACGTAGATCAGGCCGAATCCATGCCGGGCCACCTCCACCAGCGGCGCGCCTTCGGTGGCCTCCATGCGGCTCTTGACGCGCACATCGATGGGCTTGCCCTTGTCCTCGAAGCGCCAGACCGGGTGCGCGCCCTCGCGGATCAAGGTCAGCGCGTCGTGCTGCGGCAGCTGTGTGGGGTGCGTGGGCTTGCCGTGCTTCTTCCAGTAGATGGGCGAGGCGCACACCACCATGGGCACCTGCAGCAGCTTGCGCACGATGAGGTTGTCGTTCTCGATGGGGCCGAAGCGCAGTTCCACGTCGATGCCGTCCTCGGCCAGGTCCACGCTGTTGGCCAGGCTCAGGCTGACGATCACTTCGGGGTAGAAGCCCATGAACTCCGCCAGCAGGGTGGGCAGCTCGCCGCTGGCCATCGCGTGCGGCGCGGCGATGCGCAGGCGCCCGCGCGGCTCGTTGGCCCGCTCGGCCAGTTCGGCCTGCGTCAGCTCCACCATCTCCAGCATCGGGGCGCTGCGCTCCAGCAGCAGCTCGCCCGCATCGGTCAGGCTCACCGAGCGCGTGGACCGGTTGAGCAGGCGCACGCCGAAGCGGGCTTCAAGCTCGGCCACGTACTTGCTGGCCGTGGCCTTGGAAATACCCAGCCGCGTGGCGGCGCGGGAGAAGTTGCCCTGGAAGGCCACTTCGCGAAAGGCGCGTATCAGGTCAAGGCTGTCCATGAGGCTCGCAGGTCAGTGCAGCGATTGTTTCGATTTTGGGAACACGGTGATTCGAAAGCTGCGGGTTTGTACCGAGTATCGGCGCCCACAATTCGTTCCACGGGCCAGCGATGACGCAGACCCGAAAACGAACAAGAAAAAGCCATCCTGTTCTCCGATCGCAGTCGTTGACCTCAACCAGGAGTTTAAAAATGAAGACCTCGAAGATCCTCGCCGTTGCCGCTCTGTCCCTGGCCGCCGCGGTCGGCGCCCAAGCCGAAACCTACCAGGGCGTGACCGACACCGTCTCGGCCCGCAGCCGTGCTGAAGTCCAGGCCGAAGCCGTGAAGGCCGCCCAGGCGCCGAACCAGAACGTGTCGTCCTCGTCGGTGGTGCTGAGCGCCCCCGCCGCCCCGCGCGACCGCGCCCTGGTGCAGGCTGAAGCCGTGCGCACCGCCCACGCCCCCGACCAGAACGTGAGCTCGGGCTCGCGTGTGGACAGCAAGGTGATCTCCACCCTGCAGAACCCGGTTGACGTGCGTGCCGCCGGCACCGGCACCGCCAACAAGTTCTGATCCTGCTGCGGCCTGGCGCCGCCACAAAAAAACCCGGCATGCGCAGGCATGGCCGGGTTTTTTCATGGGCAGGGCCGTGAGGGCCCTGACGCTCAGCGCTTTTGCTGGCAATCGCCGCACAGGCCGTACAGCGACATGGCGTGGTCCTGCAGCGTCCAGCCCTTGTCCTTGGCGATCATCTGCTGGCGCCGCTCGATCTCGGCGTCGTAGAACTCCTCGACCTTCCCGCAGGAGGTGCACACCAGGTGGTCGTGGTGCTGGCCTTCGTTGAGCTCGTAGACGGCCTTGCCGCTCTCGAAGTGGCTGCGCTCGAGGATGCCGGCCTGCTCGAACTGCGTCAGCACGCGGTAGACCGTGGCCAGGCCGATGTCCGAATGCTCGTTGAGCAGCACGCGGAACACGTCTTCGGCCGTCATGTGGCGCTGATCGCCGCTCTGGAAGATCTCCAGGATCTTCAGGCGCGGCAGGGTGGCCTTGAGGCCGGTACTCTTGAGGTTGTCGATGTTGCTCATGGGCGCTGTGCTCCGGCTGACATGCGGGTGTTCCAGGCGGCTCGGGGCAAGCCGACCCTGCTTTCAGGCCGGCCCCTGGAAGGGGTTTGGGTGGCGGTCCGACAGGGCCGCGCAGGGCCAGTCGCTACAATCGTCCGATCATATCGCCTGGTCTTTTCCCCATGCTTGCTTCCTCCCGACGCCGGCTGGCACTGTCGGCCGCAGCCTTGTTGATGGGCGTGGTCGCGGCTGGCTGCAGCAACACCAACGAGCGCATGCGCAGCGCGCTGCATGCCGTCACGCCCTACAAGGTCGAGGTGGTGCAGGGCAACGTCGTCACCAAGGAACAGGTCGACCAGCTGCGCGCCGGCATGTCGCGCCAGCAGGTGCGCGAGCTGCTCGGCACACCGCTGCTGGCCGACATCTTCCATGCCAACCGCTGGGACTACGTGTTCACCATCAAGCGCCAGGGCGTGGAGCCCCAGCAGCGCCGCCTGACGGTGTTCTTCAGCGGCGAGACGCTGGAGCGTTTCGACGGCGACACCATGCCCAGCGAAGAGGAATTCGTCGCCGGCCTGGACGCGCGCCAGTTCTCGGGCAAGGTGCCCGTGCTCGAAGCCACCGAAGACCAGCTCAAGAAACATGAGGGCAAGGCCGATGCCCCGGTGCAGGGCGACGCCAGCCGTTCGCTGGCGCCGCTGCCCCCGAGCTACCCGCCGCTCGAGTCCCGCTGAGTCCCTCTTTCCTGGGGTGAAGGGCGGCGCCGCCCGCAACGCGGGCCGGCCTGATCTTCCATCGGCGGCAGCCTCGTGCGCCGCGTCGTCTTTCTGCCAAGGTGCCTGCGTTGTCCCAGTCCTCGTCCTCCTCCAGTTCACGCCGCATCGCCATCGCCGGAGCCTCCGGCCGCATGGGCCGCATGCTCATCGAGGCCGTGCTGAATTCCGATGACCTGAAGCTGGCCGGTGCGCTGGACGTGCCGGGCAGCCCCGCGCTGGGCACCGACGCCGGCGCCTTCCTGGGCGTGAACACCGGCGTGCAGATCACCGACGATCTGCGCGCAGGCCTGCAGGGCGCCGACGTGCTGATCGACTTCACGCGCCCCGAAGGCACGCTGGCGCACCTGGCCGTGTGCCGCGACCTGGGCGTGCAGGCCGTGATCGGCACCACGGGCTTCAGCGAGGCGCAGAAGGCCGAGGTGGCCGGCTTTGCCGATCGCATCGCCATCGTCATGGCGCCCAACATGAGCGTGGGCGTGAACGTCACGCTCAAGCTGCTGGAGATGGCGGCCAAGGCCCTGTCCACGGGCTACGACATCGAGATCATCGAGGCGCATCACCGCCACAAGGTGGACGCGCCCTCGGGCACCGCGCTCAAGATGGGCGAGGTGATTGCCGATGCGCTGGGCCGCGACCTCAAGGACTGCGCCGTCTACGCCCGCGAAGGCGTGACCGGCGAGCGCGACCCCTCGAGCATCGGCTTCGCCACCATTCGCGGCGGCGACATCGTGGGCGACCACACCGTGCTGTTCGCCGGCACGGGCGAGCGCATCGAGATCTCGCACAAGTCCAGCAACCGCTCGGGCTATGCCCAGGGCAGCGTGCGTGCGGCGCGCTTTCTTGCAGACAAGCGCACGGGCCTGTTCGACATGGCCGACGTGCTGAATCTGCGCTGAGCCTTTTCGCCGACCCGTTCTTTGCACATGTCGGCGCTCGAACTTCTGACCCAGGGCGACGCGGTGGGCCGCGCCGTGGCGGCGCTGCTGCTGGCCATGTCGATTGCCAGCTGGGTCGTGATTCTCTGGAAGGCCTGGCTGCTGCGCAGCGGCGCGCGCGGCGTGCTGCGGGCCGTGGCCGCGTTCTGGCAGGCGCCTGATCTGGGCGCCGCCGCACAGGCCAGTGCGGCCTTCGACCGCGCGGCTTTCGTGCAGCCGCTGGCGCAGGCCGCGGCGCAGCTGCTGCCCGAGCCCGGCCTGGCGCAGCTGGGCGCACGCGCACCGCTCGCGCCGCGGCTCACGCGCGCGCTGCGCGACGCGCTGCATGGCGTGCTGCGCCGGCTGCAGGCGGGCCAGATCGTGCTGGCCACCATCGGTGCCACCGCCCCCTTCGTGGGGCTGCTGGGCACGGTGTGGGGCATTCATCGCGCGCTGGCCAGCATGGCCACCCAGGCCGGGGGCTTCACGCTCGACAAGGTGGCCGGCCCGGTGGGCGAGGCGCTGGTGATGACGGCCTTCGGCCTGGCCGTGGCCATTCCGGCCGTGCTGGCCTACAACGTCTTCGGCCGCGTCATCGGCCGCATCGAAGCCGAGCTCGAGGGCTTCGCGCACGACCTGCTGGCCCACTTCGCGGCGCCGCCGGGCCAAGGGCACTGAGATGAAACAGCCCCCACGCTCCCCCGCTTCGCGAGGTCCGCTGCCCCCCGAGGGGGTGCCTCAGTGCCTTCGGGCGGCCGGGCGCCACTGAGATGGCTTTCGGTCGCAGCGGACTCGGCGGCCAGGCAGGCGGCAGCGGTGGCCGCGCCATGGGCGGCGGCGCGCAGCGACCGCTGTCGGAAATCAACGTCACGCCGCTGGTGGACGTGATGCTCGTGCTGCTGGTGATCTTCATCATCGCCGCGCCGCTGATGGCCAGTGCGCTCAAGCTGGAGCTGCCGCGCAGCAACGCCGCGCAGCCGCTGGATGCGCCGCACTTTCTGAGCCTCGGTGTCGACGCGCAGGGCCAGCTTTTCGTCGATGGCCAGGCCGTGGCCGACGAAGCCGCGCTGGCCGAGCGGCTGCGCGCTGCCGCAGCCAAAGATGCAGACACCGAACTGCAATTGCGCGCCGACCGCAGCGTGCCCTATGGCCGCGTGGTCGATCTGATGGGCCTGGCGCACGAGGCCGGGCTCACGCGCATCGGCTTCGTGGCCGAGGCGCAGGCCAAAGCCCCGGGCTCCTGATCAAAGCATCACTGGTTTGGCGTGCCAGATCTGGTGCGCGTACTCGGCGATGGTGCGGTCCGACGAGAAGCTGCCCATGCCCGCCACGTTGAGGATGGCCTTGCGCGTCCAGGCCTCCGGGTCGCGGTACAGCGCGTCCACGTCGGCCTGCCGCGCCACGTAGCTTTCGTAATCGGCCAGCAGCAGGTAGTGGTCGCCCCAGTTCACCAGTGCGTCGAAGATGGCCTGGTAGCGGCCCGGCTCCCCGGGTGAGAACTGGCCCGACTGGATGGCGTCGAGCACCCGCCTGAGTTCGGCATTGCCTTCGTAGATCGCGCGCGGCTGGTAGCCCTTGGCGCGGATGTCGGCCACCTGCGGCGTGGTGTTGCCGAAGATGAAGATGTTGTCGTCGCCGACGTTTTCCTTCATCTCGACGTTGGCGCCGTCCAGCGTGCCGATGGTCAGCGCGCCATTGAGCGCGAACTTCATGTTGCCCGTGCCCGAGGCCTCGGTGCCGGCCGTGGAGATCTGCTCCGACAGGTCGGCCGCCGGCATGATGATCTCGGCCAGGCTGACCGAGTAGTTGGGCAGGAACACCACCTTGAGCAGCTTGTTGGTGCGCGCGTCGGCATTGACCACCGCCGCCACGTCGTTGATCAGCCGGATCACCTGCTTGGCCATGTGATAGGCCGAGGCCGCCTTGCCCGCGAAGACGACCACGCGCGGCACATGCGCGCCATTGGGTTCGTCCAGGATGCGGTGCCAGCGCGTGACGACGTGCAGCACGTTCAGGAGCTGGCGCTTGTACTCGTGGATGCGCTTGACCTGCACGTCGAACATGGCGTCGGTGTCCAGCACCAGGCCGTTCATGTGCTGCTCCACCCAGTTGGCCAGGCGCAGCTTGTTCTCGCGCTTGGCATGCCGGAAGGCGCGCACGAAGGCCGGTTGCGCGGCCATGGGGCGCAGCGCTTCGAGCTGCGACAGGTCGCGCCGCCAGCCCTTGCCGATGCGCGTGTCCAGCAGCGCAGCCAGCGGCGGATTGGCCTGCGCCAGCCAGCGCCGGGGCGTGACGCCGTTGGTCTTGTTGTTGAAGCGCTGGGGAAAGATCCTGTTGAAGTCCGCGAAGATGGACTGCTTCATCAGCTCCGAGTGCAGGGCCGACACGCCGTTGATCGAATGGCTGGCCAGCACCGCCACGTAGGCCATGCGCACGCGCCGCTCGCCGCTTTCGTCCACCAGCGAGAGCCGGCGCATCAGCTCGTTGTCGTGGCCGGCCCGGTCGGCCACTTCGGTCAGGAAGCGCGCGTTCATGTCGAAGATGATCTGCAGGTGCCGCGGCAGCACGCGGCCCAGCATCTCCACGGGCCAGGTCTCCAGCGCCTCGTGCATCAGCGTGTGGTTGGTGTAGCTGAACACCTTCTGCGTCAGCGCCCAGGCCTGGTCCCAGGCCAGGCCATGCTCGTCCAGCAGCAGGCGCATCAGCTCGGGCACGGCCAGCACGGGATGCGTGTCGTTGAGGTGGATGCTGACCTTCTCGGGCAGCTGGTCGAAGCCCTTGTGGTTGCGCAGGTAGCGGCGCAGCAGGTCCTGCACGCTGGCGCTGCAGAAGAAATATTCCTGGTGCAGCCGCAGCTCCTTGCCCGAGGCCGTGGAGTCGTCGGGGTAGAGCACGCGCGAGACGTTCTCGGAGTGGTTCTTGCTCTCCACCGCCGCGAAGTAGTTGCCCTTGTTGAAGGCCGACAGGTCGATCTCTTCGGTGGCGCGGGCCGACCACAGGCGCAGCGTGTTGGTGGCCTGCGTGCCGTAGCCGGGGATGATGGTGTCGTAGGCCATGGCCAGCACGTCGTGCGTGCCCACCCAGCGGGCCGAGCCGCCCGGCGAATGCCCTTCCACATGGCCGCCGAAGCGCACGCGGTACTGCACCTCGGGCCGCTGGAACTCCCAGGGGTTGCCGCGCGTGAGCCAGTAGTCGGGCGTTTCCACCTGCTGGCCGCCGATGATGCGCTGGCGAAACATGCCGTATTCGTAGCGGATGCCGTAGCCCATGCCCGGCACGCCCAGCGTGGCCATCGAATCGAGGAAGCAGGCCGCCAGCCGGCCCAGGCCGCCATTGCCCAGGGCCGCGTCGGGCTCGCGCTCGGCCAGCGCGCTCATGTCGATGTCGAAGTCGGCCAGCGCGGCCTTCACCGTGTCGTGCAGGTCCAGCGCCAGCAGGGCATTGGTGAAGGTGCGGCCGATCAGGAACTCGGCCGAGAGGTAGTACACGCGCTTGCTGTCCTGCGCGTAGTTGGCGCGCGTGGTGTGCATCCAGCGCTCCACCAACTGGTCGCGCACCGCCAGCGCGGTGGCGTGCAGCCAGTCGTCCTGGCTGGCGGCCACCGGGTCCTTGCCGACGGCGTACATGAGCTTGTTGGCCACGGCGCGCTTGAAGGCGGCAACGTCGCGGTCGGGATGGTCGTATTCGAAGGCGGCGGGTGTCATGGTGGATGCAAGGGCTTGGGGTGGGGCGGACTTCTCAGGCCACCTGCAGGGCCTGGCGGTAGAGCGCGACGTACTGGGCCGCGGCCTGCGCCCAGCCCGCGGGCCGGCGCATGCCGGTGGTGCGCACGCGGCGCCATTCGGTGGGCCGTGCGCGCAGCGCGAAGGCGCGGCGCAATGCACGGCGCAGGTCATCGGCATCGAAGCGGTCGAAGACGAAGCCGTTGGCCGTGCCATCGGCCAGGTTCTCCAGCGCGCTGTCGGTCACGGTGTCGGCCAGGCCGCCCACGCGGTGGACCAGCGGCAGTGCGCCATAGCGCAGGCCGTACATCTGGGTCAGGCCGCAGGGCTCGAAGCGCGAGGGCACCAGCACCACGTCCCCCGCGCCAAAGAGCCGATGCGCCAGCGCTTCGTCGTAGCCGATGCGCACGGCCACGCGCTCGGGCTGTTCGGCCGCGGCGGCGCCGAAGGCTTCTTCAAGCCAGGCATCGCCGCTGCCCAGCAGCGCCAGCTGGCCGCCGCCGGCCAGCAGCGTGTCCAGGGCTTCGAGCACCAGATGCAGGCCCTTCTGTTCGCTGAGCCGGCTCACCACGATGAACAGCGGCGCCTGCGCATCGCTCGCCAGGCCCAGTTCGGCCTGCAGGGCGGCCTTGCAGGCGGCCTTGCCGGCCATGGCCCGGCCTTCGGGCAACTGGTAGGGGTTGGGCAGCAAGGCGTCGGTGGCCGGGCTCCACACGGCCTCGTCCACGGCATTGAGGATGCCGTGCAGCGCGTCGGCGCGCGCGCGCACCAGGCCGTCCAGGCCCTGGCCCTGCGCGGGTGTCTGGATCTCGCGCGCGTAAGTGGGGCTCACGGTGCTGATCCGGTCGGCGTAGAACAGGCCCGCCTTCATGAACGACAGCTGGCCGTGGAACTCCAGCCCCTCGAGCTGGAAGGCCTGGGCCGGCAGGCCCAGCTCGGGGAAGTTCCAGGGCTGGAACAGGCCCTGGTAGGCCAGGTTGTGGACGGTGAACAGGCTTTTGACCTGCGGCGCATGAAAGCGCAGGTAGGCCGGCGCCAGGCCCGCATGCCAGTCGTGCGCATGCACGAGTTCGGGCTGCCACTGCGCATCCAGCCCCTGGGCCAGCCGCATCGCGACCCAGCCCAGCAGGGCGAACCGGCGGTGGTTGTCGCCGTAGGGCTGGCGCTGCGGATCCTCATACGGGTTGCCCGGGCGTTCGTACAGGCCCGGCGCGTCGATCAGGTAGACCGTGATGCGCCGCTGCTGGCCGTCCGGTGCGATGTGTGCCAGCAGCAGCTGGGCCTCCTCGCCCCAGGGTGCCTGCAGCCGGGCCACGGGCGCGGCCTCGCGCACGCCCGCGCGGATGGCCGGAAAGCCCGGCAGCAGCACGCGCACGTCCTCGCCCGCGGCGCTGAGCGCGGGCGGCAGCGCGCCCACGATGTCGGCCAGCCCGCCGGTCTTGAGCAGCGGGAAGATCTCGGCCGCGACCTGCAGGATGCGCATCAGGCCACGCCGCCTTCTCGCGCCAGGCGGGCCAGCATGGCGCGCGTGATCAGCACCACGCCGCCTTCGGTGCGCTCGAAGCGCTTGGCGTCGAGCACGGCGTCCTCGCCCACCACCAGGCCCTCCGGAATCTCGCAGGCCCGGTCGATCACCACCTTCTTCAGCCGCGCGCCGCGGCCGATCACCACGTCGGGCAGGATCACCGCCTCCTGGATGTCGCAGAAGGAGTGCACGCGCACGCCCGAGAACAGCACCGAGCTGCGCACGCCCGAGCCCGAGACGATGCAGCCGCCGGAGGTGATGACGTTCACCGCCTGGCCCGGGTTGCCGTCGCGGTCGGGCACGAACTTGGCCGGCGGCAATTGACGCTGGTAGGTCCATATGGGCCACTCGTTGTCGTAGATGTCCAGCTCCGGCGTGACCGAAGCCAGGTCGAGGTTGGCCGACCAGAATGCATCAATCGTGCCCACGTCGCGCCAGTAGGGCTCGGCGCCGGCCACGCGGCTGACGCACGACAGGCTGAACGGATGCGCCAGCGCGCGGCCTTCGGCGACGGCGCGCGGGATGATGTCCTTGCCGAAGTCGTGGCTGGAGCCCGGCTGGTCGGCGTCCTCCTCCAGCAGGCGGTACAGGTAGTCGGCGTCGAAGATGTAGATGCCCATGCTGGCCAGCGCCTGGTCGGGCCTGCCGGGCATGGCCGGCGGGTCGGCCGGCTTTTCGATGAAGGCGGTCACCCGGCGGTCCGCGCTGACGGCCATCACGCCGAAGGCCGTCGCCTCCATGCGCGGCACCTCGATGCAGCCCACGGTGCAGCCGCCGCCCTTGCCCGCATGGTGGGCCACGTGGTCGCGCAGCATCAGCGAGTAGTCCATCTTGTAGATGTGGTCGCCGGCCAGCACCACCACGTAGTCGGCCCGGTGCGAGCGCGAATGGATGATGTCCATGTTCTGGAACACGGCGTCGGCCGTGCCGCGGTACCAGTGCTCCTCGCTCACGCGCTGCTGGGCCGGCAGCGCCTCGACCATCTCGCCCATCTCGGCGCGAAGGAAGTTCCAGCCGCTTTGCAGATGCCGCATCAGCGAGTGCGACTTGTACTGCGTGACCACCGCGATGCGCCGGATGCCGGAGTTGATGCAGTTGGACAGCGCGAAGTCGATGATGCGGAACTTGCCGCCGAAGTACACGGCGGGCTTGGCGCGCCGGTCGGTCAGCTGCTTCAGGCGCGAGCCGCGTCCGCCGGCCAGCACCAGCGCAATGCTTCGCCTGACCAGCTGGTGTGTTTCTAGGGTCTGTTCCATGAGAGCCTCCTTAAGTTCTTGTTTCGCCTGCCGGCACCTTTGTTTCCCAGTGTCATGCCGCCGCGGTCCGGCTCGATGACAGCAGCCACAGGCTGGACGCGGGCACTTGCAGATCGGTTGCACGGGGCGCCGGGGCCTGCTGCATGGCGTCGCCGTCCATGGCGTCGCTGGCCAGATGCAAATCCCATGCCCCGGGCGGCAGGACGAAGCGGCAGGCCGTGGCGCCGGCGTTGATCAGCAGCAGCCAGCGCTGTGCGGCCGTGCGGGCGCTGGCGGGTTCGAACAGCACCGCCATCGCGCCCTGCAGCGGGTCTTCCCAGTCGGCGGGCGTGAGCGGGCCGCCCCCGGGCTGCAGCCAGTGCACGGCGTCTTCGCCGGGCGCGGCCGTCGCGGACCACCAGCGGCTGTGGCGCAGGGGTGCGGCGGCCCGCCGCAGCGCGGCCAGCCGGCCCACATAGGCGGCCAGTGATTCATCGGCCCGCGCCCAGTCGAGCCAGGTGGTGGCGTTGTCCTGGCAGTAGGCGTTGTTGTTGCCGCCCTGGCTGTGGCCCAGCTCGTCGCCGGCCAGCAGCATGGGCGTGCCCTGCGACAGCATCAGCGCGGCCAGCAGCGCGCGCGCCTTGGTGCGTCGGCGCGCCTGCACGGCCGGGTCGTCGGTGGGGCCTTCGACGCCCTGGTTGGCGCTCAGGTTGTGGCTGTGGCCGTCGCGGCCCTGTTCGCCGTTGGCCTCGTTGTGCCGACGGTCGTGGCTCAGCAGGTCGGCCAAGGTGAAGCCGTCATGGGCGCAGATGAAGTTGACGCTGGCCGTGGGCGCGCGCGCGTCGTGGCGGAACTCGGCGCTGCTGGCCAGCAGCCGGTGGGCCAGGGCGCCGCGCGTCGTGCCTTCGGCGCTGCCTGCATGCAGCCAGAAGGCACGCTGCGTGTCGCGGAAGCGGTCGTTCCATTCGAGCCAGCCCGGCGCAAAGGCGCCCAGCTGGTAGCCGCCCGGGCCGATGTCCCATGGCTCGGCGATCAGCAGGGCCTGCGAGAGCACCGGGTCTTGGGCGCAGGCCGCGAAGAAGGGCGCGCGCGCATCGAAGCCGCCGCCCGCGCCGCGCCCGAGCACGGGCGCGAGGTCGAAGCGAAAGCCGTCCACGCCCAGCTCCGTGACCCAGGCGCGCAGGCTGTCCATGGCCAGTTGCACCACGCGCGGCTGCGAGAAATCGAGGCAGTTGCCGCAGCCGCTCCAGTTCTCGTAGAGCGAGGCATCGTCGGCGCGCAGGCGGTAGTACAGCGCGCTGTCGATCCCGCGCAGCGACAGCGTGGGGCCCAGCTCGTCGGTCTCCGCGCTGTGGTTGAAGACCACGTCGATCACCAGCTCCATGCCGCGCGCATGCAGTGCATCGGCCAGCGCGCGGAACTCGCTGCGCGGCGAGCTGCCGGGGCGCCCGCTCCAGTACCGCGCCTCGGGCGCCATCCAGCCGATGGGGCTGTAGCCCCAGTGATTGGCCAGGCCCAGCTTCTGCAGCCGGTCCTCGTCGGCGCGGTGCTGCACGGGCATCAGGCTCAGCGTGGTCACGCCCAGGCGCTGCAGGTGATCGAGCACGGCCGGCTGCGCCAGCCCCGCGTAGCTGCCGCGCAGCGCCTCGGGCACGTCCGGGTGCAGCCGCGTCTGGCTGCGCACGTGGGCTTCGTACAGCACGCGATCGGCGGCCGCCACGCGCGGGCGGGGCACGCCGGCATCCGGCAGCGGCCCGCACACGCGCGCCTTGAGCGCCAGCGCGCCGTTGTCGCGCGCATCGCGCAACTGCGGCTGGCCGGGCACGTGGCCCATGAAGATGTCCTGGCCGCCGTACACGCCCACCACCTCGCGCGCATGCGGGTCCAGCAGCAGCTTGGCCGCATTGAAGCGCAGCCCTTCGTGCGGCGACCAGGGCCCGTGCACGCGCCAGCCATAGACCAGCCCTTCGCGCGCCGAGGGCAGCAAGCCGTGCCACACGCCGTCGGTGCAGTGACCCAGGCGCAGCCGCTGCTGCTCGCTGCGGCCGGTGGCATCGAAGAGGCACAGCTCCACCGCCTCGGCCGTCGGCGCGGCCAGCGCGAAGTTGACGCCGCCGCCGTCGGGCAGCAGCGTGGCGCCCAGGGGGTAGGGGTGGCCCTCGTTCAGCATCGGCACTCCGCGCCTGAGGCTTTCAATCGGGTTCTTTGAGGATGCCGCATGCGACGCGGTCCCTCAGCGCGTGGAACAGATGCGGCATCGTGTAAGGCAGCAGAGCACACAGCGCCAGGATGAAAGCGCGTACTTCGGCCTGCCGGGGTTTGGCTACTGCACTTTGGACCGGGGCGCGCAACTCGGGGGGAGTTCAACATGAGCACGGGGGGATTCATTCAATCCCCCCGTGCTGCTTGGCAGCCATATTTCCCTGCTGTGGTCTGGGTGCTGGCGATCTCATCCAGTGCGGAGGGACCTCACCGTTGCCAGGTCGGTGCTGCGCATCGGCCAGCAAGCAATAGGTGCGGTTGTGTGCGCGTTGCCGGTGCAACAGACCGCCGTCACGCAATGGGCGCCGTGCCGCGCTGGTCATGCCACACGCTCTTTCCGCTGTGGTTGTCGTGTCAAGCGGACAAGGAACGCCTTCACGCAGTGGGAGCGTCGCAATCTTGTTCCGGGCCTCACGCACCAGCCCATCATTTTCAAGAACCATCTTTCCACTCAACATGCCAACGTGGACGTACTGGCTGCAGATTGTTGAATACCAGCCCTGGTACATAGGGTGCGCTCGACATGAACCAATCGATCATTTGCTTTGCTGAGGCGTAAGGCGCGCGGGTGCGAAACAGTGCCGTCCAAATCGTATCGGTGCCGATCTCCTTCGGCTGCCTATCAGCTTGTTTCATATGCACCAAGCGGTCTCGCAACCTAACAAGCTCAACAAAATGCTCCCAAGCGGTGGTGCCCTTCGGGCTCTTCACCCTGAAAACGGAGGGAAGGATCGTGCTGAACTTTTCTTGCAAAGTCAGCATTCGCTCCATGGCTTCCTTGTTCAGGACTTTTGGTACGTCCTCTTGCTTCCGGCGATGCTTGTACGTCAGCCACGGAGCTATCCATTCGTTAGCAAAGCACTCCAGTGACGTATGTGCAGAGATGACGCTCACGGTCATCAGTTCCGCGAAGTTAATTGCCTCAGCGTTTGTCTCGAATGTTACGAAGCCCCGCGGGGCGAAACGCAGTGATTCGCGTTGGAGCAGACCTTGTGCATCCTGAAATGTTTTTCTGGATGTATTGAGCATCATCGCTGTCGCATTCGGAATTGGAAACGCCAGAGTCCGTTGTTTGTCCAATCGAATGGGATCGACGACGACCGCGCTTTGGCTGTTGTCGCCCGAAGCGTTCTCAGCAATCTTTTCCACGCTGACGACTCCGTGGAGGCGCCAATCGTTGTCATCCATCATGGTCTGTCCTTAAGACGAAGTCTTCGCCACCGGCGCCTTCGCTTCGCTGAGCAGCATCGTGCTCAGGCCCGCACCCACATCACCGTGGCCAGCGGCGGCACGGTGATCACGGCCGACTGCATCTGCCCGTGCCAGGGCTCGGGCTCGGTGTTGGCCAGGCCGTTGCCCACGCCCGAGCCGCCGTAGACGGCCTGGTCGGTGTTGATGATCTCGCGCCAGGCGCCGGCTGCGGGCAGGCCCAGGCGATAGCCGTGGCGCGCCACGGGCGTGAAGTTGCACACCGCGACCACGCAGGCGCCGTCTTTGGCCCAGCGCACGAAGGCGAAGACCGACTGCTGCACGTCGTCATGCACCAGCCACTGGAAGCCGGCCTGCTCGCAGTCCTGCTCGTACAGCGCGGGAAAGTGGCGGTAGACGTTGTTGAGGTCGCGCACCAGCCGGCGCAGCCCTTCGTGCGGGGCATGTTCCAGCAGGTGCCAGTCCAGCCCGCGGTCGTGGTTCCATTCGGCGCGCTGGCCGAACTCGCTGCCCATGAACAGCAGCTTCTTGCCCGGGTAGGCCCACTGGTAGGCGTAGAGGTTGCGCAGGCCGGCGAACTTCTGCCATTCGTCGCCGGGCATCTTGCCCAGCATGGAGCCCTTGCCGTGCACCACTTCGTCGTGCGAGAAGGGCAGCACGAAGTTCTCGGAATGCGCATACATCAGGCCGAAGGTGATGGCGCGGTGATGGTGCTGGCGGTAGAGCGGATCGAGCCGCGCGTATTCCAGCGTGTCGTTCATCCAGCCCATGTTCCATTTGTAGTGGAAGCCCAGGCCACCGCCGCCGTGCTCGCCGGGCGGCTGCGTCACGGCCGGGAAGCTGGTCGATTCCTCAGCGATGGTGATGGCGCCGGGCCGCTCGGTGCCCACCGTGCGGTTCATGCGCCGCAGGAAGTCGATGGCTTCGAGGTTCTCGCGCCCGCCCTGCGCGTTGGGCACCCACTGGCCCGGCGCGCGGCTGTAGTCGCGGTAGAGCATCGAGGCCACCGCGTCCACGCGCAGCCCGTCGATGCCGTAGCGCTCCAGCCAGTACAGCGCGTTGCCCACCAGGTAGTTGCGCACTTCGGTGCGCGACCAGTTGAAGATCAGCGTGTTCCAGTCGTTGTGAAAGCCCTCGCGCGGGTCGGCGTACTCGTACAGCGCCGTGCCGTCGAAGCGCGCCAGCCCATGCGCATCGGTGGGAAAGTGCGCGGGCACCCAGTCCAGGATCACGCCCAGGCCCGCCGCGTGCGCGGCCTGCACGAAGTGGCGAAAGTCCTGCGGCGTGCCAAAGCGCGAGGTGGGCGCATACAGGCCGACGGGCTGGTAGCCCCAGGAGCCATCGAAGGGGTGCTCGGTGACGGGCAGCAGTTCCAGGTGCGTGAAGCCCATCTCCTTGGCATAGGGCACCAGCGTGTCGGCCAGCTCGCGGTAGCTCAGCCATTCAAAGCCGTTCTTGCGCCGCCACGAGCCCAGGTGGACTTCGTAGATGCTGATCGGCGCCTCGCGCGCATTGGCTGCGGCGCGTTCGCGCGGCAGCGCCACGGGCTCGGGCAGCGGCTGCACCACGCAGGCGGTGGCGGGGCGCAGGTGGGTGCTGCGGGCATAGGGGTCGGCCTTGCGCAGCACCTTGGCGTCGCTGGCCAGCACTTCGAATTCGTAGGCGTCGCCCACGCCCACATGGGGCACGAACATCTCCCACACGCCGCACTCGCGGCGCAGCCGCATCATGTGGCGGCGCCCGTCCCAGTTGTTGAAGGTGCCCACCACCGACACGCGCCGCGCGTTGGGCGCCCACACGGCAAAGCGCGTGCCGCGCACGCCCAGCACCTGGGTGGGGTGGGCGCCCAGTTGTTCCCAGGGGCGCAGGTGGGTGCCTTCGGCCAGCAGCCAGACGTCGGTGTCGCCCAGCATGGGTCCAAAGCGGTAGGGGTCTTCCAGCAGCTGGGTGTGGCTGTCCCAGTGCACGTGCAGCCGGTAGCCCAGGCGCGCGGGCGCGGCCGGCACCAGCGCCGTGAACAGGGCCGAATCGCCCTGGCGCTGCAGCATGGCCAGCGGATCGCCCGAGCCCGCATGCACCACGCCCACGGCCTGCGCGCCGGGCAGCAGGGCCCGCACGCACAGGCCTTCATTCGTCTCATGCGGGCCCAGCACGCCAAAGGGATCGGGATGTTCGGCCCGCATCAGCGCGAGCAGCTCGGATTCGGGCAGGCGGGTGGGCATGGGGGGACCTTACTCCTTGTGTTCAGCCGTGCCAAAGAACACGCCCCAGGGCGCCAGTTGCAGCAGCTGTCCCTGCGGTTGCGCAACAACAGCAAGGCTGGCGCCGGTGCATGGGTTGGCAGGCGCCGCCTGCAGCGCCCGGGGCAGCAGGCAGGTCTGGGGCTGGTCCGACAGGTTGAAGACCGCGTGCAACTGCGAGCCTTGGCCCTGTTCGTCTTCGCGCACGAGGTGCAGCAGCGGCTCGGGCGCATCGACGAAGCGCAGCGCGCCGGTGCGCAGCAGCGGCTGGCTGCGGCGCCAGTGGATCAGCGCGCGGCTGTAGGCCAGCATCGATTGCGCATCGGCCGACTGCGCATCCACGGCCAGCGGCAGGTGCTGCGCGAACATGGGCAGCCAGGGCGGCGCGCTGGCGCCGGTGGAAAAGCCGCCGTGCAGCCCGTCGGTCTGCCAGGGCATGGGCGTGCGGCAGCCGTCGCGGCCCTTGAACTCGGGCCAGAAGGCGCGGCCGTACGGGTCCTGCAGCAATTCGAAGGGCACGTCGGCCTCGGGCAGGCCCAGCTCCTCGCCCTGGTACAGGCAGGCGCTGCCGCGCAGGCTCAGCAACAGGGCCAGCCAGAGCCGGTCGCGCGCGGCGTCGCTGGCGCCGCCCTGGCTCCAGCGCGAGGCCACGCGCGGCACGTCGTGGTTCGACACCGCCCAGCAGCCCCAGCCGCCGGTGGCGGCCAGCGCCTCCTCGAGCGCCTGCACCTGCCCGCGCAGGTGGCGCGCGCTGCGCTCGCTGGTCAGCAGCGAAAAGCTGTAGGCCATGTGCAGGCGCCGGCCGGCCTCGGTGTACTGGGCCATCACGGGCGGCGCGTTCTCGTCGCCCACCTCGCCCAGCGCCGCGGCGCCGAATTCGTCGAGCAGGCCGCGCAGGCGTTCCAGAAAAGCCAGGTTCTCGCTCTGGCTCTTGTCGAACAGGTGGCGCTGCATGGCGTAGGGGTTGTCCGGGCGCACCGTGCTCACGCCGTCGATCTCCGCCAGCGCTGCGGGCGGGTTGTCGCGCAGCTGCCGGTCGTGGAACTGGTGGTTGCAGGCGTCGAAGCGAAAGCCGTCCACGCCGCGCTCGCACCAGAAGCGCACCTCGCCCAGCAGGGCGTCCTGCACGGCGGGGCAATGGAAGTTCAGGTCGGGCTGCTCGGTCAGGAAGCTGTGCAGGTAGTACTGGCGCCGGCGCGAGTCCCACTGCCAGGCGCTGCCGCCGAAGACCGAGAGCCAGTTGTTGGGCGGTGTGCCGTCGGGCCGCGGGTCGGCCCACACGTACCAGTCGGCCCTGGGGTTGTCGCGGCTGGCGCGGCTCTCGCGGAACCAGGCATGCTGGTCGGAGGTGTGCGAGAGCACCTGGTCGATGATGATCTTCAGGCCCAGCGCGTGCGCCCGTGCCAGCAGGGCGTCGAAGTCGGCCAGCGTGCCGAAGATCGGGTCCACGTCGCGGTAGTCGGCCACGTCGTAGCCGAAGTCCTTCATCGGCGAGCGGAAGAAGGGCGAGATCCAGACCGCTTCCACCCCCAGGGCCGCCACATGGTCCAGCCGGGCCGTGATGCCCGGCAGGTCGCCAATGCCGTCCCCGTTGCTGTCCATGAAGCTGCGCGGGTAGATCTGGTAGATCACCGCGCCGCGCCACCAGTCCTTGCTCATCGCCGCGCCTTTGCGAGTTCCGATTCATTGTGGCATGCAGGCTCCATGCCATCGCGCGGCGGACCCTGCCCGCCGCGGCGCAGGGCCGTGGCGGCGGGGCCTTCGATGGGGCGCTTCTTTCAGTCCGCGTAGGCGCCCGCGGCCTTGATGACGGGGCCGAACCGGGCGACTTCGGCCTGCACGAACTTCTTGTGCTCGGCCGGCTCCACGCGCTTGTCGTTGACCACCACCGCGCCCAGGCCCTCCTGCTTCCTGATGAAGTCCGCGTCCTTGAGCGCCACCTTCAACGCATCGTTGAGCTTCTTGAGCACCGGCGCGGGCGTGCCCTTGGGCGCGTACAGCCCGTGCCAGATCGTCACCTGGAAGTTCTTCAGCCCCGACTCATCGAGCGTGGGGATGTCCTTGAGGGCCGGCGTGCTCAGGCGCTTGGGCGTGGTCACGGCATAGGCCTTGACCTTCTTGGCCTCGATCTGGCTGGTGGTGTTGGTGGTCTGGTCGCACAGCAGGTCCACCTGGCCGCCCAGCAGGTCAGCGATGGCCGGTGCGGTGCCCTTGTAGGGCACGGTGGTCATCTCGGCCTTGATCTCGCTCTGGAAGATCAGCCCGCACAGGTGCGAGGCCGAGCCGATGCCGGCGTTGGCCAGGTTGAC
>NZ_JAQIPB010000008.1 GCF_028023875.1 Xenophilus arseniciresistens | reverse complement strand
TGCGCGCCCAAACGCTTTATGCCAGTCAGACATTGGGGTGGGTGGCAGGAGCCATCGTCAACGGTCAAAATCCTTCCGCTGGTGCGAGCATTGGAGGGCAAGCCGGACTCAATGCGGCCGAGAACAATTGGTTGACTCACAGGCGCCCCAGCATGTTGGCGCTGTCGGAGCAAGAGCGATAGGACGCCGCTGCAAGTGCTTGCAACAACGGCGAGCGATCTGCGTGCGATACGCGAAATCAGTTGGCGCAAGTTTCTGCAAGTCGTGACACCGCATTGCGAACGGCGTGCGCAGATGGGAGCGGCTCTGCGGCGTGTCGAGCAGAGGTCCAACGGGCGCAAGCCGCTGGCAACCACGTTTTCGTCAACAGCCAGGGAATTGTTTCACTTAATGGCGTTTCTTTTGCAACGGCGGGACCTATAGTTTCGCCATTCGTGAATTCTACTTCTGGCTTAATGGCTCAAAGCACCGCGGATGGGATAGCGCTTGCTGCTCCATTTTCCGTTCCTGGCGGCGCCGCAGCCATTTGGCGATGGCAGACAGGAATTCAACCTGCAACGACTCTGGGAGTTGCTCAGTTGTTGGGAGGTGCCTCAGTGAGCTCGAGTCTGTCTAGCCTGATTTACCTTGGAATAAACAGAGAAGATTCGACGCCCGCTGGTCTCGTTGCCGCGGCTGGAACGGGATTCGTAGGCGCGGGGTTGATGCGAAGATACAGCAATTTTGCATTAGGGTTTCCTCACACAATTTTTCCTGTGAGCGCGAACACCATCGGAACGTCAGCGCTTGGGGCTGTTACAGGTTATGCTACGTTTGGATGGATAAACTCCACAGGAATTACCAATTCAGCTCAGTCGTGGTGGACGACACCAATTTGGGAAAAATGAAAAAATTGATGAAACACCTAATCGCACCCTTCTTAGGGCATGGGCTCGACTCGGAATTGGCAAAAGATTACTGGTGGGGGAAAAATAAACCTTGGGATCCGAGTATAAAAGTGCCACATCGATTGCTGAAGCTAGTTTGGATTTACGTTGCATCAGCGACTGTCCAAGTCGTATTTGTTGGAGTCATGATCTTGCTCTTGTTTGAAGTGAGGAACAAAATTAAAACCGGAGAGCTCGAGATTTTTTCTTCAATGTGGATTCTTGCAAGCTATATATTTCTTGGCATTTACGTAATCGCGATACTTATTGCTTTATTTGAGTACGTGAAAATAATCAAGAAAAAGAACTGATTGGCTGAGGCAGGTCGATTCTCGAACGGAGCAGCGAGCAGTGCGGTGATGGCCCGCCAGATCACCATCGATGCGGCAGCCCTGAGCAACCGCGGTGGCGAGATCATTCAGACGGGCACTCAAGCCACGCGCATCACCGTCGTCGGCGCAGCCGACAACACGGGCGGCAACATCGCCAGCAATGGCCCGATGAACGTGGCCGCAGGCAGCCTGACGAACCACGGCGGCAAGCTTCGCACCACCGGGACTTCGAGCCTTGTCATCAGCACCACCGATGCGCTGGACAACAGCAACCACGGCGAGATCGGGGCCGGTGGCAACACCACCGTCCAGGCCGGCAGCCTTCACAACGATGCCGGCGGCCGCATCACGGCCGTCGGCGACCTTGCGGCCACCGTCGCGGGCGCAGTCAGCAACCAGGGCGGGACCCTGGCGGCGAACAACAACACGACCATCCATGCCGCCAGCCTGAACAACGACGGCGGCACGACTGCGGCGGTCGGCGGCAAGCTCAGCGTCACCACCAGCGGCGCCACCACGAACAGAGGCGGCAGCCTGCAGGCCGGCGGTGCGACCACGCTGGTGTCTGGCGCAGGGCTGGACAACAGCGCAGGCAAGGTCTTTGGTGAGCGCATCGCCATCGACACCCGCGGCCAGCAACTGACCAACGCCCTGGGCACCCTTGCGGCCACCCAGGGCATCCACCTCAAAACGGGCGTGCTGCTCAACGACGCCGGCCTGATCCAGTCCGGCGGCGCGCTCACCCTCGACACGCAGGGTCAGGCGCTGAGCAACACCAACGCCGCGGGCTACGCCAACGGCCAGGGCGGCATCATCAGCGCCGATACCCTGGTGCTGAACGCTGGCGCCGTGACCAATACCGCCGGCTACATCGGCGCCAAGGGCGCCATCACGGCAAACACCCAGCAGTTCTCGAACACGGCCGGCGGGCAGGTCTTCAGCCAGGATGCCCTCAGCGTTGACACGAACGGCGCTGCTTACGACAACACCGGCGGTCAAACCCAGGCCATGGGCGACCTCACCCTGGCTGCCGGCAGCATCCACAACACAAGTGGCCTGATCCGCGCCCTGCAGACGACGACGCTCAGTGCCGCCGACATCCTCAACGCCAGCACCCAGGGCACCGACCAGGGCATCGAAGGCAAGAACGTCGCTCTCAACGTCAGCAGCCTGCACAACGGTGCAGGCGCCATCCGCTCGGACGTCAACACCACCATCACCAGCGGCGGCACGGTCAACAATGCCGATGGCCTGATATCGGCAGGCGACACCCTGGCCATCCTCGATCCCAACCGAGCGAACCCGGCTGCCAAGACCCTGGCGGTCATCAATACGGGCGGGACGCTGGAGGCAGGCAAGGGCGTGCTGCTCGATGCTGCCCGCTTCAGCGGCGATGGAACCCTGGTGTCCAACCAGGACCTGACGGTGGCGCTCTCGCAAGACGTCACCAACAACGCCGAAGTCATTGCCAATGGCAACCTGAGCTACGGCACCACGGGCAAGCTGACCAATAACGGCAAGCTGTTGGCGGGCCAGGCACTCAACGTGAGCGGCAATGAGGTGATCAATGCGGTCCATGCAGAGATGTCGGGAGCCCGCACGACCGTCAAGGCAGGCACGCTCAGCAATCGCGGGCTGATCGACAGCGCCGGTATGACGTTGATCCAGGCCGATGTGCTGGGCAACATCGGGACCGGACGCATTTATGGCGACCAGCTTTCCATCGGTGCCAGGCAGCTCAACAACGATGCAGAAACGGTGGCGGGTGCCACCTCGGCTGCCACCATTGCAGCCCGCGACTTCCTGGACATCGGTGCAACCGAGATCAACAACCGCAACCGGGCACTGATGTTCAGCAGTGGCGATCTGGTGATTGGCGGGGCACTGGACGGCGATCACTACGCAGTGGGTCAAGGCGCGGTGCTGAACAACGAAAGCGCCACCATCGAGTCGCTGGGGGCCATGTCCATCAGCATGAGTGCCATCAACAATGTCGACACGCAATTGCAGATCGGCAAGGTCAGCAGCCAGAGCAACACGTGGAGCTGGTGACGCTGGACGGTAGAAGATGGAGCTACTCGGACACCCTGGGCGATATGAAGACGCGGCTGGTCTATCACACTGACGCCAATGGCAACGTCAGCATCGTCGGCAAGGGGTGGTCGGACTGGTACACCTCCACCTCCAGTGAGAAGGACGTCGCCACCCGGAGCGATCCGGCCCGCATCGTGTCTGGCGGCGACATGACGCTCAACGGCCATGTGCGCAACCGCGACAGCCAGATCATTGCTGGCGGTGCGCTGAACGCGGCCGATGTGGCGAACGAAACCACCCAAGGTCAGAGCACCGTTACCACCAGCGGTGTCATCGTCACGTGGAACCCGAACCGGCCGGGCCACGGGCCGGAAATTCCGCCGCTGGTGCTGGCTCCGGTCACGACGCATACGACGGTGGATGTCGGATCGCTTGTCTATGCCCAGCACGTGAACGCAACGACCGGCTATGCCATGGGCTCGGCCGCAGTGGGCAGCAGCAACCGCGAGGTCGGAAACACCGGCAGCGTGGTTGGCGCAGGAGGCCCAGGCGCGATCATGGAGGTGGCGGCCAAGGTGGGAGCAGTCGTTCAGTCCAAGGCAACGACCATCGATCCGGCTGGCAACATCGTTTTCAACGAGAACGCAGGCGCCAGCACCACGACGCCCGTGGTCGTGCGCACCAGCGCGCAGCAGACAAGCGTTCCCACGGCAAGCCTTTTTGGGATCAACGCGGGCGCTGGCCGCTACCTCGTGGCGACCGATCCGCGCTTCGCCGACTACCGGACCTGGCTGTCCAGCGACTATTTGCTGAACACCCTGGGCCTGGATGCGGATAGCGTCCTCAAGCGGCTGGGCGACGGCTTCTACGAGCAGCGCCTGATCCGCGAGCAGATCGCCCAGCTCACCGGCTATCGATATCTGGCAGGCTTTGGCAGTGACGAAGCCCAGTACACCGCGCTCATGAACGCCGGCGCGACCTTTGCCAAGGCGTACGGCCTGGTGCCGGGCATCGCCTTGACGGCCGAGCAGATGGCCCAGTTGACCAGCGACATCGTCTGGCTGATCGAGCAAAGCGTCACCTTGCCGGACGGCAGCACCCAGCGCGTTCTGGTGCCCCAGGTCTATGTGCGCGTGCGCCCCGGCGACATCGATGGCTCAGGGGCGCTGCTTTCCGCAGAGCGGCTGAACATCGACGGCAAGACGAACACTCTCGTCAATACAGGGGTTCTCGCTGGACGGCAAGTTGTCGACATCAAAGCCAGCACCATCGACAACCTCGGCGGGCGGATCTCGGGCGGCCAAGTCGCACTGGCAGCAGACGTGGACATCAACAACCTCGGCGGGCGCATCGATGCGCGAGAGGGGCTCTCACTGCAAGCCGGGCGGGATATCAACGTGGTCACCACCGTGGCGCACGGCACCGCAGGCAACAGCGTCATTGACCGAGTTGCAGGGCTTTACGTCAGCAACCCAGGGGGTCTGCTCACTGTCAGTGCAGGCAGAGATGCGAATCTCTTCGGTGCCCATATGCGCAACGACGGCGCACACTCGCTCACCGCCATCACGGCCAAGAACGACATCAACATCGGCACCGTGCAGACCTCCTCGCAGATGAGTGCGGCGAGCACCAGCGCCCAGCTGTCGGCCAGCGCAACCCAGGAGCATGGCAGCACGCTCAGCACCCATGGCACCCTGGCCCTCAACGCCACACGCGACATCAATCTGCGTCAGGCCAATGTTGAGGCCACAGGGCTGCTGAGCGCGCAGGCCGGGCGAGACCTCAACATCGGCGACGGGCAATCCACCAGTTCGGGCAGCTATTCGGCCCAATGGACTGATCGCACGGCCTTGAGCCGCACGGCCAACAGCTTTTCCGGCGACTTCAGCAGCAGCACCAGCGTAGGCAGCCAGCTCAGCGGCGGCGTTGTGGCACTCGGGGCCAAGCAGGACATCAACATCGTGGGCTCCACGATCCGCGGCACCGACGGCGTGGCCATTGCCGCGGGGCGCAACCTCACCATCACCGAGGGGCGCAACACCTACGAAGGCAGCATCGGGCTCGAGCGCGACGAACGCGGCATCAGCCTGGGTGGCGTGGCCGCGGGCATGGCGACCGTGGGCGTGCCGCTGGTGCTGCCCTCGGGCCAACACAGCAGCACGCAGATCGCCGTCGGCTCCGACACCAGCGCGGTCAGCACCATCACCAGCAGCCAGGGCGGCGTGCTTCTGAGCGGCCAGAACAACGTCTTGCTGCAAGGCGTGGAGGTTGCCGCCGCCAAGGATGTGTCCATCACAGGCGGCAATGTGCTCATCCAGGGCGCCACCGACACGCAAACGGTCACCGGCTCCACCGGCACACGCAGCCCCTGGTATGACTTCGGCCAGATCGCCGTGCTCACGGACGTGGGTGAGGGCTTCAAGGCACGCGAGAGCACCCAGACGCAGGTCAGCGATTCGACGCTGGTGCGCTCCAGCATCACGGGCGCCAACGTGAGCATCACGGCCACCGACACCCTGGCCCTGGCGGGCGCCCGCATCAACGCCCCAGGCGCCGTGAAGCTGCAAGCCGACACGCTGGTCATGGGCACCCAGGGCACCGAGCACAGCACCCAGACGACCAGCCAGGGGCGGGACCTGGTCTATCAGGTCTCTCGCGATGGGGGTCAGAGCGACCAGCGCACGCACTACAACCAGATCCACGCCGGCAGCCTGAGCATCAACGCCAACCGGGTGCAGGCAGGAATAGGTGCGCGAGACAGCCTGACGCAGTTGGCGCAGCAGCCAGGCATGGGCTGGGTCGATCAACTGAACAAGGACCCGGCCTTGCAAGGCCGGGTGAACTGGCAGCAGGTCGAGGAAGTCCACCGGCAGTGGGACAACGACCGGCAGGGCCTCACGCCCGAGGGGGCTGCGATCCTGACGCTGGTGACGGTGTACTTTGTGGGGCCATGGGCTGAGGTTGGCGGTGCCGCGGCAGGTGAGGCCGTTGCCGTTGGCGCTGGCGAAGGTGTCTATCTATCGGGTGGCGGCACGTTCCTGAGCAGCACGGGCGCCAGCATCTCGGCGGTCGCGGGCGGTGCGGTAGAAGCGGGCATCGCGGCCCTCGCATCGCAGGCGGCGGTGGCGGCAGTGAACAACCAGTTCGACCTGGGGGCGACATTGGAGACACTGGGCTCCAGCGCGAACGTTCGGCAACTGCTCACGGCCGTGGTCACGGGGGGCGTGCTGGCGGGGTTGAACCTCAACCCGGTGGGCCTGCCCACGATCAGCGGCGGTGCGCAGCCATTCTTCACGCAACTGCAGCAGAACCTCACGGCCGCAGCCGCGCGGGCTGTGATCAGCACGGCGATCAATGGAGGCAGCCTGGGGCAGGCGCTGGGCGATGCGATCAAGGGTGCCATTCTGGACACAGCGGCGGCCCAGGCGGCGCATGGCATCGGCAATCTGGTGCAGGATGGCCAGCTCAATGCTTTTACGCAGGCGGTGGCGCACGCCATTGCAGGCTGCGCAGTGGGGGCGGCGCGCGCAGACAGCGCCGAGGGCTGTGCGGCCGGCGCGCTGGGTGCGGCGGTCGGCGAGCTGGCCGCCAGCGCCTATGGCAGGCAGCCCGACACGGTGGCATTCGCTTCCATGATCAGCGGCCTGGCGGTGGCCATCGCGGGCGGGGATGCCGGTCAGATCAACTTGGGCGCGCAGGCTGGGGCCAATGCGGCGGCGAATAACTACATCAGTCACTCTCCATACGCAAATGTTCGAGAGCTTCTGGCAAAAGAAAATGCTCGCCTAACTGCCCAATGTGGCAGCGAATGCACGGTGCAAGAATTTCAAGAAAATGACCTCAAGTTGCAGAAGCTTGAAGGAGCTGCAAATCTTCTTGAATCGCAGCGGCACTCCGCACTTGACGGTGAACAGGCGACTCGTCTAGGGGAAGTCATTTCTGAGTTGTTGCCCCTCTATGGAAATGTTGTAAGCTTGTATGAGGCACTCACAGGCAACACATTAATTACCCAAGCTGACCTTTCCGGGGCTGAGCGATTCTTTGCGGGAATTGGGGCAATAATACCTGGCGCGTCAGTTGGAGCGAAAGCAATTAGAGAGGCAGCAGCAGAGTCAAAAATCATCGCCCAAGAACTTGGCATCCTGCGGGAAGCATCACTTGGACGTGTTACGCGCGCAAGTAATTTTGGCCTTGGCAAAGCGACAGCTGAGCAGGCGGCGCGGCTTGGAGAAGCTTGGGTTGGAGCGGGTTACACCGTAGCGAGTGATGGAAAAACATTGGTTAGCATGGATGGGCTTCGACAGTATCGCCCTCCTGCAAATAAGGTAAGCTCCTTTGCCACAACCGGTATTCAAGCAAATTTTCAAGGGCGCATCCATCCATCTGGACCTTGGACCAGCAATGGTCATTTGAATATTATTCAACCATGATTGAAGTCGAAATAAAAAGCATAATTGCAAATGATTTTGACATCTCCTCTCAATTTCCCGGAAATCCAGAAAATTTTGGATTCTGGATTGAAATGGAGATTGGTCAAAAAAATGCGGCAAGCGCAGATTTGTTTCAGTTGTTTGTTTGCAGTCCAGCGTGGATTCAGGCCCAATTATCCGAAGATCGAGTTTGGTGGCCTCATGCTAGTTTGGTCATCCGCCATTTCAATTATTTTGATTTTCTTGAAACCATGAACAATAAGATTTCTCAAGTCCAAGGAGATAATTGGGAGCAAATTGTGTCTCAATTGCGCCTCTTGGCGAGATGGGAATTTGAAGGGTACATATCGCATCCCGGATGATTGGATAGCGTTCATGCGCCAAGCTTGCAATTGTCATCGGATTCAAGACTTTCGATTTCTTCGATCAAGCGCAGCAGCACGCAGATCGCCGCCCAATCCGACACCAGCGCGGTCAGCACCATCACCAGCAGCCAGGGCGGTGTGCTTCTGAGCGGCCAGAACAACGTCTTGCTGCAAGGCGTGGAGGTTGCCGCCGCCAAGGATGTGTCCATCACAGGCGGCAATGTGGTCATCCAGGGCGCCACCGACACGCAAACGGTCACTGGCTCCACCGGCACACGCAGCCCCTGGTACGACTTCGGCCAGATCGCAGTGCTCACGGACGTGGGTGAGGGCTTCAAGGCACGCGAGAGCACCCAGACGCAGGTCAGCGATTCGACACTGGTGCGCTCCAGCATCACGGGCGCCAACGTCAGCATCACGGCCGCCGACACCTTGGCACTGGCGGGAACGACCCTCAACAGCCCCGGCGCCGTGAGGCTGCAAGCCGACACGCTGGTCATGGGCACCCAGGGCACCGAGCACAGCACCCAGACGACCAGCCAGGGGCGCGACCTGGTCTATCAGGTCTCTCGCGATGGCGGCCAGAGCGACCAGCGCACGCACTACAACCAGATCAATGCGGGCAGCCTGAGCATCAACGCCAACCGGGTCGAAGCTGGGCTCGGTGCGCGAGACAGCCTGACGCAGTTGGCGCAGCAGCCAGGCATGGGCTGGGTCGATCAATTGAACAAGGACCCGGCCTTGCAAGGTCGGGTGAACTGGCAACGGGTCGAAGAAGTCCACCGGCAATGGGACAACGACCGCCAGGGCCTCACGCCCGAGGGGGCGGCGATCCTGACGCTGGTGACGGTGTACTTTGTGGGGCCGTTGGCTCAGGGGGCAGGCGCGGCCGCGGGCGAGGCCGTAGCCGTGGGTGTCGGCGAAGGGGTGTCCCTGGCAGGGGGCGGCGCGTTTCTGACCAGCACGGGCGCCGGCATTTCGGCGGTCGCGGGCGGCGCGGTTGCAGCGGGCATCTCCGCTCTGGCCTCCCAGGCGGCAGTGGCTGCTGTGAACAACCAGTTCGACCTGGGGGCCACGCTGGATCAACTGGGCTCCAGCGACAGCATCAAGAATCTGTTGAGCGCCATCGTGACCGGTGGCGTGCTGGGAGGACTGAACCTCAATCCCACGGGGCTTCCAACCGTTGGCGGCGGCGCCGAGCCTTTCATGTCCCAACTGGGCACCAATCTGCAAGCCGGCGCGGCGCGGGCGTTGATCAACTCAGCCATTCATGGCACCAGCTTGGAGGACAGCCTCAAAGATGGATTGAAGGCTGCGCTGCTCGATACGATGGCGGCACAGGGCGCATTTGCGATTGGCTCGAACTTCGAGCCAGGCAGTGCGATCAATCTGCTGGCTCACGCACTGGCGGGCTGCGCAGTGGGGGCCGCCAGAGCGGAAGGTGATGGGGGTTGCGCGGCGGGTGCTCTGGGTGCATCACTCGGTGAACTCGCCGGCCAATTGTTCGATCCAGATGCCACGGGCCAGAACGGCGCCACCGAGCAGTTCGCCAGCATGATTGGCGGCCTTGGGGCCGCCTTGGCTGGCATGGATGCTGGCCAGATCAACTTGGCGGCGCAAGCTGGGGCCAACGCGGCCGCCAACAACTGGTTGGCCACCCAGCAGCGAGCGCAGATGCGCAGGGAGATGGAGGCTGCGAACTCTGCCCTCGAGAAGCTCAAGATCATGGGCAAATGGGTGGCTGTCAGCGGGATGCAGGATGCATTGACTACCTCAGGCGTTGGCAAAGGCTTGCTGGAGGCGGGCATCAGCGATGTTCAGGGGCTGGCGCAGTTCCTGGCCAATCCGTTGGAAGGGCTCAACGGGCTCATGCGGATCATTGGCAGCCCGGAGGTGCGCCAGCAACTGGGCGATGCAGCATTTGGCGAGCTGGATGCCAAGCTGGAGCGGATGAGAACGGCGCTGGAACTGGGGGGAAGCCAGAACGCCGAGCAGCTAGGCAAGGACTTGGGGAGCTTGATCTGGCAGTTGGGCTCAGTGGCCAGCGGCGTTGGGGCAACAGCCAAGGGCGGGGTGGCCTTGGCCAGTGCCGCTGCCAGCCTGGGAACGCGCACATTGGAAACTGCCGCATTGCAGTTTATGAAGTTTGAGGCCGGCGCGATCAAGGGGTTTAAGAGTGCGGATGAAATCAATGCAATGATGAGCGCCACTGCAGATTGGAGCCCGGCATGGAAGCCGGGTACAACAGTGGCAGAGGCGACTATGAACCCGGGTACAAAAGTGCGAATGGTGGTGGATAAAACCAGTTTCGATGCTCTGAGCACTCCGGGAGCGAATACAAGTAGGGCCTTCGGTGGCTGGGCTACTTTCGATGAAGTACCAAATGCAGCCTACGCCAGAAATCAACTTGCGATCACGACCGACATGAAGCCTTCATCCATGCAGCTCTACGTTATAGAAGTTCAGGTCACTAAACCAATCAATGCTCAGGTCGGTGTTGTAGGAGCTCAAGGCGCGGCAGCGGGCGGAGGCAATCAGTTGCACTTCTTCCTGCCACCAGCTGACCGATCAAGTGTGTTTTCCTATGTCGCAGGAAGTGGGAGGGCATTGTGATGAGCAAACTAGAAGCCTTTACCCGTCACGGCGAGACTGGCGTTGAAGTTCTGGACAAGGACTATCTAAAGTGGCTGGAAACCCATAGCCCATCTGAACTCGGTTCAAAAATAGTAGCTTATAGCTGGATCGTTGATGGGAGAAAATTGATGGCTCAGATTGACATTGCCAATTGCATATGGCAAGAGCTTCCCGATGCAAGTGGTTTTATTTGCATAGAGAGCGAATGGAGGCCGGACAACTGTGTGCTACTGAATGCATATGGTGAGGAGCGCATGCGCCTGACAGTGCCTTGGCAGCTTACGAGAGAATTGAATCCAGAATCAGCCAAGCCCCCCACATCTTTCATGAGAGTGAGTGCGCCATTTATTAATCCAGAGACCAGCTTGAGAGGGGAATTTGGTGTCATTGCATGGGTCGAGCATGCGGGTACCTATTACTTCGAGCTGGACTATCACGCTGGCGAGTTTCTTTGGGGAAGAGAAATTCGAGACTAAAAGAATCGGTGAAACGGCCGAGTCGCTGGCTAGTAGCGCTGACGGTAGAGCCAACTCCGGTTGTTTAAACACGCTGGAGCCCAAGGCAAGTGGACGAGCGGGCAACCATCTCGGGCAGCTGTTTGTCCCGAGGCCCCGGCCTTGCGTGGGACCTCGGGCCGAAGTTGGCGGTGCCGCGGCAGGTGAGGCCGTTGCCGTTGGCGCTGGCGAAGGTGTCTATCTATCGGGTGGCGGCACGTTCCTGAGCAGCACGGGCGCCAGCATCTCGGCGGTCGCGGGCGGTGCGTTAGAGGCGGGCATCGCGGCCCTCGCATCGCAAGCGGCGGTGGCGGCAGTGAACAACCAGTTCGACCTGGGGGCGACATTGGAGACACTGGGCCCCAGCGCGAACGTTCGGCAACTGCTCACGGCCGTGGTCATCAGGCTCGAGCGCGACGAACGCGGCATCAGCCTGGGTGGCGTGGCCGCAGACCCGCCGCTCAGCGAATGATCCGCCCATCCGCCCCGATGGACACCAGCTCGATCGCGCTGGTGGCTTCGCGCGGGCCGGCGCGCAGGTTCAGGCGAAAGCCGCCCACGTCGTAATTGGGCATGCCGGACAGGGCGCGGGCCAGCATGGCGCCGTTGGCGCCGCGGCCGGCACGGCGCAGGCCTTCGCACAGGGCCTTGGCGGCGATGAAGCCTTCCAGGCTCTCATAACCAGCCGTCTGGTCGGACTGCTCGAGCGTGGCCAGGTATTCGCGCACCACGGGCACGGCGCGATTGCCGGGCGAGGGCACCACCTGCGAAACGACCACGCCGCGGATCTGCTTGTCCAGCGCGAAGAACAGCGGGGCGATGCCCACGCTGGAAAAGCTCATGAAGCTGCCCGCATAGCCGGCCTTGCGCATCTTCTGGATGAAGGCGGCCGTGTTCTGGAACAGCGCCGCCTGGATGATGGCCTGGGGCTGGGCGGCCTGCACGGCGGCGACGGCGGCGTCCACCTCGGAGGACTGGGCGGGGATCAGCGCGGTGGCCACCAGCGGCGGCAGCTTCAGCTCCTGCGCGGCGCGCTGCACGGCTTCCAGGCCGGCGCGGCCCAGCGCGTCGTCATCGCCCACCACGGCGATGCGCGCGAGCCCGATGGTGCTGGCGTGCTGCACCATCTTGAAGGCTTCGTCGGCCATGCCCGGGCGCACCATGAAGACGTTCGGGTGCGCGGGCCCGCGCAGCGAGTCCGGTGCGGCAAAGGGGGCGACGAGCACGGCGCCCTGTTGCTGCGCCACCGTGGCGGCGGCCAGCGCGCTGGCCGCACCCGCAAAACCGAAAAGGGCCACGGCGCCGTCTTGCAGCAGGCGCCGGGCGTTGGCGCCCGCGCGGGCGGCCACGTAGCCATCGTCCAGTTGGCGCAGTTCCACGCGCACCGGCGAGTCGGGGCGTTGGTTGAAGGCGTCCACGTAGAGCTTCGCGCCCGCAGCGTAGGCCAGGCCGATCTCGCTGGCCGGGCCGGTCAGCGGCACCGACTGGCCGACCAGCACCGTGGGCCTGTCGCCCGTTTGGGCCTGCGCCCGGAAGGCCGCCAGGGCGGGCAGGGCGGTGGCCACGCCGGCCCATCGGATCAGTCGCCTTCTTTGGACTCGCATGGGGTGATTGACGTTTGGTTACAGTGATGCAATCGTAGCAACACTGATGCCAGGGCGTCATGCTCCCTGCGCCATCACGGGATTGCAAAGGCGCAGCCATCCTTGCGTGCTCCTTTTTTCAAGAAGGAGCCTGCGGCGCAGGCCGGCGCCTTCAGCGCCTCTTCTTGGCGCCGAAGATCCCGCCGAGCACGCCGCGCAGGATTTCCTTGCCCACATTGGTGCCCACCGTGCGCACGGCCGACTTGGCCATGGTCTGCACCAGGCCGTCGCGGCGGCCGCCGCGCGGGCCGGTGCTGCCGAAGAGCAGGTCGTTGAGGAAGTTGTTGCCGCCCTCGGCCGCATCGGCCCCGTTGGCCGGCTTGCCGACGGCCGGAGTGCCCGCGGCGCCGGGCGCGTCGGGCGCAGAGGCCGTGCGGCCCTTGAGCACTTCGTAGGCCGACTCGCGGTCCACGGCCTTCTCGTACACGCCGGCCACCAGCGAGTCCGCGATGAGCTGCTGGCGCTGCTCGGGCGTGATGGGGCCGATCTGGCTGCCCGGCGGCAGCATGTACACGCGTTCGGTGATGCCGGGGCGGCCCTTTTCATCGAGCAGGCTGACCAGCGCCTCGCCCACGGCCAGTTCGGTGATGGCGGCTTCGAGGTCCAGGCCCGGTTTCTGGCGCATGGTCTGGGCCGTGGCCTTGACGGCCTTCTGGTCGCGCGGCGTGAAGGCACGCAGCGCATGCTGCACGCGGTTGCCCAGCTGGGCCAGCACCGAATCGGGAATGTCCAGCGGGTTCTGCGTCACGAAGTAGACGCCCACGCCCTTGGAGCGCACCAGCCGCACCACGAGCTCGATGCGCTCGACCAGCGCCTTGGGCGCCTCGTTGAAGAGCAGGTGGGCCTCGTCGAAGAAGAAGGCCAGCTTGGGCTTCTCGGGGTCGCCGATCTCGGGCAATTGCTCGAACAACTCCGACAGCATCCACAGCAGGAAGGTGGCGTACAGCCGCGGCGAATTCATGAGCTTGTCGGCCGCCAGGATGTTGACCACCCCGCGCCCGCCCTGGGTCTGCATGAAGTC
Source organism: Xenophilus arseniciresistens (assembly GCF_028023875.1). Lineage (GTDB taxonomy): Bacteria > Pseudomonadota > Gammaproteobacteria > Burkholderiales > Burkholderiaceae_C > Xenophilus > Xenophilus arseniciresistens. The sequence continues at coordinate 297,534 of NZ_JAQIPB010000008.1, read as the reverse complement.
GTTGATGTCGAGCATGGGCTCGCCGAAGAACTTGTCACCGCCCTGCGATTCGATGGCCAGCAGCCCGCGCTGGATGGCGCCCACGCTGGCGGCGCTGATGTTGCCGTACTCGGTGGTGAACTGCTTGGCGTTGTCGCCCACGTGCTGCAGCATGGTGCGCAGGTCTTTGAGGTCCAGCAGCAGCAGGCCGGCGTCGTCGGCGATCTTGAAGACGATGTTGAGCACACCGGCCTGGGTCTCGTTCAGGTCCAGCATGCGCCCCAGCAGCAGCGGGCCCATGTCCGAGACGGTGGCGCGCACCGGGTGACCCTGTTCGCCGAACACGTCCCAAAGCGTCACCGGGCAGGCCAGCGCTTCGGGCGGGGTGATGCCGCGTTCCTTGAGGGTGCTGGCCATCTTGCCGCCGATGCTGCCGGCCTGGCTGATGCCCGTGAGGTCGCCCTTGACGTCGGCCATGAACACGGGCACGCCGATGCCCGAAAGCTTCTCGGCCAGGGCCTGCAGGCTCACGGTCTTGCCGGTGCCGGTGGCGCCGGTGATGAGGCCGTGCCTGTTGGCCAGGCCGGGCATGAGAAAACACTCGATGGCGTCGTGACGGGCAAGCAGCAAAGGGTCGGCCATGGGGGCTCCGTGAAAGGCTGGGAAAGGCAGTCTATCCAAGGCGTAGGACGCCGCGCCGCCGCTGCGCTGCGCCACCTGTAGCCAGGGCCCTCACTTCTATAATCCGCGGCCTTTTCGTGACCTTGTTCAAATCTTCAATCCTCGGGGAGCTCCGCGTGACCACCAACGTGCCATCTGCATCCGCATCCGCCCAGACGCCCCTTGAAAGCGAACTGGCGCAGGTGCTGGTCGAGGCGTTGAATCTCGAAGTCGCGCCGGCCGACATCGACCCCCTGGCTTCGCTGTTCGGCGACGGCCTGGGCCTGGATTCCATCGACATCCTGGAGCTGGCGCTCGAGATCTCGCGCCGCTACGGTTTCCAGCTGCGCTCCGACGACGAGCGCAACAAGCAGATCTTCGAATCGCTGCGCAGCCTGGCCGCCCATGTGGAAGCCAATCGCGCCGCATGAATGACGCGGCCCGCTGAGCGTTTGGCGTTGGGCGTTGCGCGAGACATCGCAAAGCGCTCGACGCCCGGCGCAACACCTTTTCCCCACGCATGGCGGGTGGCGCGCCGCGCCGCCTGGCACTGAGATGAAACTACCCCCGCGCTCCCCCGCTTCGCGAGGTCCGCTGCCCCCCGAGGGGGTGCCTCAGTGCCTTCGGGCGGCCGGGCGCCACTGAGATGTCCGGTTGGCGACTGGCCCTGCTGCTGCTGGGCGGGGTGGCGTATTCGGCCGCCTCTTACTGGATGATGCTGGTGCACCCCGCGCAGCCCTGGGCCGTGCCGGTGCTGCTGGTGCCGCTGTGGCTCACCGGCATCGGGCTGGCGGCCTCGCGCTTCGGGCGCTGGGGCGCGGGTGCGGTGGTGGCGGCGGGCCTAGCCTTCTTCGCGCTGGTCTGGCGCGGCGAGGCGGGTGACCCCAACTGGCTCTACATGGTGCAGCACGTGGGCATCAACGCGCTGCTGGGTGCGTGGTTCGGCAGCACGCTGCGCGCGGGCCAGCTCTCGCTGATCGGCCAGTTCGCGCAGCGCCTGCATCCGCTGACGCCCGACCATCGGCGCTACACAGCCGCCGTCACGCGCGTGTGGACGGGCTACTTCGCCGTCGTGGCGCTGCTCTCGGCGCTGATCTACGGGCTGCGCCCTTTCGCCGAATGGAGCCTGTTCTCCAACCTCATCACGCCGCTGGGCTGCGCGGCGCTCTTCATCGGCGAGCACCTGATGCGCTACCGCCTGCATCCCGAGTTCGAGCGCACGCGCCTGATCGACGCCGTGCGTGCCTTCTATGCCCACCCGGCGCCGGGCAGCGCGGCTCCCGGCGACCAGTCCCCCCGCCCATGAGCACCGCGCCTTCACTGCCCTTGCTGGGCACCCGCGACCTGGACGCGCCCCTGGCCTGGCAGCAGGGCCAGCCCGTCAGCGCGCGCCAGTTCCTGGCCGACGTGCAGGCGCAGGCCGCACGGTTGCCCGAGGCGGGACCGGCCATCAACGTCTGCGCCGACCGCTATGCCTTTTGCGTGGGCCTGGCGGCAGCGCTGCTGCGCGGCCAGCCCAGCCTGCTGCCGCCCGATGCGCGGCCCGACACGCTGGCGCGCGTGGGCGCGGGCCTGCCACAGGCTTATGTGCTGGGCGACGCGCCCATCCCGGGCGTGCCGCTGGCGGTGCAGGTGCCGGCCCGGGCGGGGCAGGGCGATGCACCAGCCGCGGAAAGGATGACGGAAGGGGCCACTGAATCGGCGGTGCCGCTGGTGCCGGCCGAATGCCATGCCCTGAGCCTGCTGACTTCGGGCTCCACCGGCACGCCGCAGCCACATGCCAAGACCTGGCGCACGCTCACGGGCGACGTGGCGGCGGCGGTGCCGCGCCTGTGCGCGCTGCTGGGGCGCGATTCGCTGGCCGGCCTGACGCTGGTGGCCACGGTGCCGGTGCAGCACAGCTACGGCCTCGAATCCACCGCCCTGCTGGCCATGCTGGGCGGCGCCAGCTTCGACAGCGGCCGGCCCTTCTTTCCGGCCGATATCGTGCGCTCGCTCGAGTCGGTGCCGCGTCCGCGCGCGCTCGTGACCACGCCGTTTCACCTGAAGACGCTGCTGCAGTCGGGCCTGGCGCTGCCGCCGGTGGAACTGCTGCTTTCGGCCACGGCACCGCTGTCGCCGCAACTGGCCGCGCAGGCCGAGGCCGCGACGGGCGGGATGCTGCTGGAGATCTACGGCAGCACCGAGACCGGCCAGGTCGCCTGGCGCCAGCCCACGGCCAGCGAGGTGTGGCAGACCTTCGGCGCCATCACCGTGCGGCCGCAGCAGGCCCATGAATCGGAGGACGGCGGCGCCTCGGAGCGCTATGTCTTCGAGGGCGACTTCATACCCGCGCCCACGCCCATGGCCGACGTGCTGGAACTGCTCGACGCGCAGCGCTTCCGCCTCTTCGGCCGCGCCAACGACCTGATCCACGTGGCGGGCCGGCGCAGCTCGCTGGGGCACCTGAACTTCCACCTCAACAGCATCCCGGGCGTGCAGGACGGCGCCTTCTGGATCCCCGATGAAGTGGCCGACGGCGTGGTGCGCCCGGTGGTGTTCGTCGTGGCGCCGCAGCTCTCGGCGGCCGATGTGATCGAGGCCCTGCGCGGGCGCATGGAAGCGGTCTTCGTGCCGCGCCGCGTGCTGCACGTGGCCGCGTTGCCGCGCGAAGGCACGGGCAAGCTCACGGTGCGCGCGCTGCGTGAATTCGCGCTGGCCCAGCTGGGCGGCGCAGCGGCCCCCACGCCAGCGGCTGACGACGACGGCTCGGCCAGCCTGCAATGGACGGTGCCGCTGGACCATCCCAGCTTTGCCGGCCATTTCCCGGGCCAGCCGCTGCTGCCCGGCGCCTTGTTGCTGGCGCAGGTGCAGGAGGCCTGGGCCGGCGTGAGCGCGCTGCGCGCGCGGCTGGGCGACGCGCCCGTGCTGGCCGCGGCCAAGTTCCTGGCGCCGGTGCGCCCGGGGGCGCGCCTGCGCCTCCAGTTGCAGCCCGAGGCCGCACCGTCGCAGGGCCTGCGCTTCGAGCTGTGGGTGCAGCAGGCCGCCGATGGAAAGGGCGCACCCGAGGTGCTGGCGATCAGCGGCCGATGGCTGCCCGGCGCGGGATGAGCGCCGCACCGCCGCCCGAAGGCAGTCGCACCGAAGCGCGGCAGGCCGCCTGGGCCGACGCACCCGAGCGCAGCAACCTGCTGGCGCTGCGCTTCATCGTCGGCATGGCGCTGTGGCTGGGGCGGCCGCTCACCCGGCTGCTGCTGCATCCGATCACGCTGTACTTTTTGCTCTTCTCGCCCAAGCCCAGGCGCAACATCCGGCGCTACCTGCAGCGCGCCATCGGCCCGCAGGCAGGGTGGGGCGACGGCTACCGTCTGCTGCATGCCTTCGCCTCCACGGTGCTGGACCGCGTGTTCTTCCTGCGCGGGCGGCTGGCGCTGTTCGACGTCGGCGTGCGCGGCGAAGCCCACATCGTGGGCCAGCTGGCGCAGGGGCGCGGCGCCTTCCTGGTGGGGGCGCACATGGGCAGCTTCGAGGCACTGAGCGCCTGCCGCCAGCTGCATCGCGCCGACGCCGCGGGTGCGGCCCACGTCGACCAGCCCATGGACCTGCGCCTGGCCATGCTGATGTACCCCGACAACGCGCGGCGCATCAATGCCGTGCTCGACGCCATCAGCATGCCCGCGTGCAAGCCGCACCTGATCGCGCTGGGCCGGCCCGCGGCCATGCTGGAGCTGCGCGACTGGCTGGACGCGGGCCGCATGGCCGGCATGCTGGCCGACCGCAGTCTGGCGCCGGCCGAGGCGGGCGCCTCCGCGCGCGGCGGCACGGTGATGCTGCCCTTCCTGGGCCGCCCGGCGCCTTTCAGCGACGGCCCCTTCCGCCTGGCCGCCATGCTGCGCCGGCCGATGGTCTTCATGGCCGGCATCTACCATGGCGGTGCGCGCTATGAGCTGCTGTTCGAGCCGCTGGCCGATTTCTCTGCGCTGCCGCGCGACGCCGCTGCGCGCGAAGAGGCCATCCAGGAGGCTTTGCGGGCCTATGTGCAGCGGCTGGAAAGCCTGTGCCGGGCCCATCCACACAACTGGTTCAACTTCCATGATTTCTGGCTTGAAGATCCTGCGTCCTGAACGTCTGGCACGCTTGGCACGCCGGGCCCGCGCCGCCGTGCTGGCACTGGCGGCCGGCCCGCTGCTGGCCCTGCCGTCCTGGGCCTTCGGCATCGACGACCTGATGGGCCTGCTGGGCCGCTCCCTGCACGGCGAGGCCCGCTTCACCGAACAGCGTTTCGTCAAGGGCCTGGACGGCCCGCTGGACAGCAGCGGCATCCTGCACTTCACGCCGCCCGACAAGCTGGAGCGCCGCGTGCTCAGTCCGCGCCCCGAATCCATGCGCGTGGATGGCAACGTGATGGTGCTCTCGCGGGCGGGGCGCACCCGCACCGTCACACTCGACAGCATGCCCGAGGCGCTGGGCATGGTGGAGGCGCTGCGCGGCACGCTCAGCGGCAACGCGCCGCAGCTGCAGCGCTACTTCCGCACGCAGGTCAGCGGCGACGCGCAGGCCTGGACCTTGCAGCTGGAGCCGCTGGACCGCGCTCTCGCCGAACAGCTCACGCGCCTGCGCATCAGCGGCAGCCGCGGCGTGGTGCGCGGCGTGGAGATGGACTTCGTCGGGGGTGATCGCTCGGTCATGAAGATCGAGCCGGGGAAGGCCCCCTGAACAGCGGGAGCCGCGCCGCATGACGATGACGCCATCCCCGCGCCCGCCGCGCCGCGCGCTGGTGCTCGTGCTGTGGCTGCTGGCCTTGCTGGCCGGCATCGCCGTCATTGCGCGTTCGCACTTCAGCACCGACCTGTCGGCCTTCCTGCCGGCCAGCCCCGACGCGCGCCAGCAGGTGCTGATCGAGCAGTTGCAAAGCGGCGTGGCCTCGCGCACCTTGTTCATCGGCATCGACGGGGCCGACGGCGCCACGCGCAGCACGATCTCGCGCGAGATGGGCCGGCAGTTGCGCGCGGGCGGCCTGTTCGACCAGGTGCAGAACGGCGACCACAGCGACTGGAAGGACGCGGGCGAATGGGTGTTCGCGCACCGCTACCAGCTCTCGCCCGCGGTCAGGCCCGAGCACTTCACGCCCGAAGGGCTGCGCAACGGCATCCTGGACACGCTCTCGTTGCTGGGCACGCCGGCCGGCAATGCGCTGCGCCCGCTGCTCGAGCGTGACCCCACCGGCGAGGCCGCGCGCATCGCCGAAGGGCTGATTCCGGCCACCGCGCCGCGCACCGAAGGCGGCGTGTGGGTGGCGCGCGAGCGCGAACGCGCCGTGCTGCTGGCCAGCACGCGCGCCGAAGGCGGCGACCTCGACGCGCAGGAGCGCGCCATCGCGGCCATCCACAGCGCTTTTGCGCAGGCCCAGCGGCAGGCAGGCGACAAGGCCGGCACCGCCCGGCTGCTGCTCAGCGGCACGGCCGTGTTCTCGGTGCAAAGCCGCGCGAGCATCGAGAAAGAGGCCATCCATCTGGCCGTGGTCGGCGCCATCGTCATGAGCCTGATCCTGCTGGCGGCCTTCGCCTCGGGCCGCGCGCTGGTGGTGGCGCTGCTGCCCGTGGCCACGGGCGTGGTCGGCGGCACGGCGGCCGTGAGCCTGTGGTTCGGCAACGTCCATGGGCTCACGCTGGCTTTCGGCAGCACCTTGATCGGCGAGACGGTGGACTACGCCATCTACTACCTGATCCAGGCCCGGCAGGTGGGCGCGCAGGGCGAACCTGGCACGGGCTGGCGCCACTGGCTGCGCGTGCACTGGCCCACGGTTCGGCTGGGGCTGCTGACCTCGGTGGTGGGTTTTGCGGCGCTGGTGTTCTCGGGCTTTCCGGGGCTGGCTCAACTGGGCGTGTTTTCCATCGCCGGGCTGGTGGTGGCGGCGCTGGCCACGCGCTTCGTGCTGCCCTCGCTCGCGCCCGACGGCGCCACCGGCCAGGGCCTGCGCCGCCATCTGGCGCGCGCCACCGGCGTCATCGTGCGCACCTTGCCGCGCCTGGCCTGGCCCTTTGCGGCGCTGGGCGTGGCCGCGCTGGTGCTGGTGCTGTGGCAGGGCAACCACCTCTGGCGCGCAGGCCTGGCTTCGATGAGCCCGGTGCCCAAGGCCGCGCAGGAGCTGGACGCCCAGCTGCGCGCCGACATCGGCGCAAGCGAGGCGGCCACGCTGGTCGTGGCCTTCGGCGGCACGGTGGAGCAGGCGCTGCAGCATGCCGAGGCCGCAAGCCTGCGGCTGGATGCGCTGGTCAACGAAGGCAAGTTGCTGGGCTATGACAGCGTGACGCGCTTTTTGCCCAGCCAGCGCACGCAGGCGCAGCGCATGGCCGCGCTGCCCACGGCCGAGGAACTGCGCGCGCGCCTGCCCGAGGCGACGGCCGGCCTGCCGCTGGCGGCCGACCGCCTGGCGCCCTTCGTCGAAGCCGTGCAGGCCGCGCGCGGCCTGGCACCGATCACGCATGAAGAGGTGCGCGCCGGCACCTTGGGACCCATCGCGGGCGCGCTGCTGTTCGAACGCCCGGGCGGCGGCTGGGCCGCGATGCTCTCGCTGCATACGCCGCCCGACTTCCGCCACGCCACCGTCGCCGACGCGCTGGCGGGCCTGCCCGAGGTGGTGGTGGTCGAGGTGGGCGAGGCCCTGGCCGATGTGTACCAGCGCTACCTGCATGAGGCTTTCGTGCAGGTGGGCCTGGGTGCGCTGGCCGTGGTGCTGCTGCTGGCCGCCTGGCTGCGTTCGGCGCGGCGGCTGTTCGCCGTCTGCCTGCCGCTGGTGGTGGCGGTGCTGCTGACCCTGGGCGGCATGGCGCTGCTGGGCATGGCGCTGTCCATCCTGCACCTGGTGGGGCTGCTGCTGGTGGTGGCCGTGGGCTCGAACTACGCGTTGTTCTTCGACGAGCTGCAGCGCACCGGCCATGCCGATGAAGACACGCTGGCCTCGCTGCTGCTGGCGAACCTGACCACGGTGGTGTCCTTCACGCTGATCGCCATCTCCAAGATTCCCGCGCTCTCGGCCATCGGCCAGGTGGTGGCGCCGGGCGCCTTGCTGGCGCTGCTGCTGTCGGCGGCCTTTGCCGGCGGCTGGCGCGGCAGGCGCGGGCTTGCGGGTTGAAGGCTGGCCACGCAGTGGAAGAATGCGCGCCTCGATGACGACGACTTCACCTGTTCTTTCCGCCGCCGCCACGCCCTGGCGCGTGCCGCCCTTCCTGCAGGCCAGCGCGGCCCTTCACGCCGGCGCGCTGGTCGCAGCGGGCGCCGTGCCGGGCGCCTGGCCCTGGGCCCTGGGCGCCGTGGCACTCAACCACGCGGCCATCACGGCGATCGGCCTGACGCCGCGCAGCGACTGGCTGGGCGCCAACGTCACGCGCCTGCCGGCCGCGGCCATCGGGCGCGCGGAGGTGGCCCTGACCATCGACGACGGCCCCGAGCCCGGTGTGACGCCGCAGGTGCTGGACCTGCTGGACGCCGCCGGTCAGCGCGCCACCTTCTTCTGCATTGCGCAGCGCGCACGGGCGCATCCGGCGCTCGCGCGCGAGATCGTGGCGCGCGGCCACAGCATCCAGAACCACACGGCGGTGCACCGGCACAACTTCTCGGTGCTCGGTCCGCGCGGCTATGCGGCCGAAATCGAGCGCGCGCAGCAGATGCTGGCCGACATCACGGGCCAGCGGCCCACCTGCTTTCGCGCCCCGGCGGGCCTGCGCAACCCCTTTCTGGCGCCGGTGCTGCACCGGCTGGGCCTGCAACTCGTGAGCTGGACGCGGCGCGGTTTCGACACCCGCGAGCGCGAGGCTGCGAAGGTGCTGGCGCGGCTCACGCGCGGCCTGGCGGCCGGCGACATCCTGCTGCTGCACGATGGCAATGCCGCGCGCACCGCGCAGGGCGAGCCGGTGGTGCTGGCAGTGCTGCCGCAACTGCTGGCCTGCCTCCAGGCGCAAGAACTGCGCAGCGTCACGCTGCCCGACGGATTGAGATGAACCTACCCCCACGCTCCCCCGCTTCGCGAGGTCCGCTGCCCCCCGAGGGGGCGCCTCAGCGCCTTCGGGCGGCCGGGCGCCACTGAGATGAACCTACCCCCACGCTTCCCCGCTTCGCGAGGTCCGCTGTCCCCCCGAGGGAGCGCCTCAGTGCCTTCGGGCGGCCGGGCGCCACTGAGATGAACGCTCCCCTGAACACCCGCAGCCCCGACCTGGCGTGGCGCGAGCTGCACGAGCAGGCTACGGCGCCGTACAAGGCCTCGGGCAATTTCGGCTGGCACTTCGCGCGCGGCAAGCTGGGGCATGACCCGGCTTTTCGCGGCATCGTCTCGCGCGGGCTGATCGGCAGCGCGCGTGCGCGCATGCTGGACATCGGCTCGGGCCAGAGCCTGTTCGCCAACGTGCTGCACACGGCTGCGCACCTGCAGCGGCAGGGCCGCTGGCCGGCTGAGTGGCCGCCGCTGCCGGCGCCTGCGCAGTACACGGGCATCGAGCTGATGCCGCGCGATGTGGCGCGTGCCCAGGCGGCCGTGGGCCACATCCAGCCCGCGCCGCGGCTGGTCTGCGGCAACATGTGCACGGCCGATCTGCCGGCCTGCGACGTGGTGGTGATCCTCGACGTGCTGCACTACGTGGACCATGCGGCGCAGGAGGCCGTGCTGGCGCGCGTGCGCGAAGCGCTGCTGCGCGGTGCGGCCCAGCGCCCAGCCGATGTGCCGGGCCGGCTGCTGCTGCGCGTGGGCGATGCGGCCAGCCGGCGCGGCTTCGCCATCAGCCAATGGGTGGACCGCACCGTCACACGCATCCGCGGCCACAAGGTCTCGCCCACCTGGGGCCGCACGCTCGACCAGTGGCTGGCCCTGCTGCTGCGCATGGGCTTTGCCGTGCAGCCGATCCCCATGAGCGAAGGCACGCCCTTCGCCAATGTGCTGCTGGTGGCCGACGCGCAGGCGGAGGCCGGCGCATGAGCGCCGCCCGGCCGCCCGAAGGCGCTCGCATCGCAGCGCGTCAGCGCGAAGGTACCCCAGTGAGTGCCACGCTGGACCGCGAAGGCATCGCCGCGCGCATTCCGCACCAGGGCCGCATGTGCCTGCTGGAACGGCTGGAAGCCTGGGATGCGCAGACCATCCACTGCACGAGCAGCACGCACCAGCACGCCGACAACCCGCTGCGCACGGCCAGCGGCCTGCTGGCGCCCTGCGCCATCGAATACGCGGCCCAGGCCATGGCGCTGCACGGCGGGCTGACGGCCGCGCCCGATCAGCCGCCGTCGGCCGGCTACATCGCCAGCACGCGCAACGTGCGCCTGCATCGGCTGAGCCTGCATGACGCACCCACGCCCCTGCACCTGCATGCGCAGCGGCTGTCGGGCGATGCGCAGCAGGTGATGTATGCCTTTCGCGTGACCGACGGCGAAGGCGCCGCGGTGGCCGATGGCCGCGCCGTGGTGGTGCTCAACACGCCGCTTCCCGCGGGCTCCTGATTCTTTAGGTGGACACGACACACATGGCTTTTCTGCAAGGCAAACGCGCACTGGTCACTGGCGCCAGCGGCGCCCTGGGTTCGGCGATTGCCGAGCGGCTCGCGCGCGAGGGCGCCACGGTGCTGCTGCATGCCAGCAGCCGGCCGCAGGCCATCGAGGCGCTGGCCGCGCGCATCACGCAGGCCGGCGGCCAGGCCGAGTGCCATGTGTTCGACCTGGGCGATGACGCCGCCTGCGCGGCAGCGACGGCGCGCATCCTCGAGGGCGGCGCGGTGCAGGTGCTGGTCAACAACGCGGGCGTGCATGACGACGCCGTGCTGCCCGGCATGCGCGCCGAGCAATGGCACCGCGTGATCGACGTGTCGCTCAACGGCTTCTACCGCGTGACGCAGCCTCTGCTGCTGCCCATGCTGCGCACGCGCTGGGGGCGCATCCTCAACATCTCCTCGGTGGCGGCGCTCACCGGCAACCGGGGCCAGGTCAACTATGCGGCGGCCAAGGGCGCGCTCAACAGTGCGACCAAGGCGCTGTCGCTGGAAGTGGCCTCGCGCGGCGTGACGGTCAATGCGATCGCGCCGGGCATCATCGCCTCGCCCATGGCCGACGCGGCCTTCGACGCCGCCATGGTCAAGCAGATGGTGCCGGTGCAGCGTGCCGGCACGCCCGAGGAAGTGGCCGCGCTGGCGGCCTTTCTGGCCGGGCCCGAGGCGGCCTACATCACGGGCCAGGTGATCAGCGTCAATGGCGGGATGATCTGAGCGGCAGCTTTCTGCGCAGCCGCTGCCCGGAAAAGAAAAACGCCCGCGGCTTGCGGGCGTTCTTTTTTGCTGATGCGCAGTCCGGGCCTTCGCCGCAGCGAAGGCCGTTGGCTCAGCGGGCAGCCTGTTGCGTGTAGCCGGTGGCGCCGCCGAACTGGCTCGGAATGCGGCTGTCGGCGAAGGCTTCGGGGTGCAGGTTCTGGTTGGGGGCGTGGGCCGTGGCGATGGCTTCGGCCTGGACCACGGCGCGCGAGACGGCGCCGGTCTGCACGGGCTGCACGCCCATGCTCAGGGTCTCGCCGTAGACGTCGCCAACGCGGGCGGCCTGCACGGCCTGGGCCCGGACTTCTGCGCGGCTGAGCTGGCCCTGGAAGTCCAGGACACCCTGGTATTCCTCAGCCTGGGCGCCCACGGCGGCCATCAGGGACAGAGCGGCAACGGCGATGATCTTCGAGGTCTTCATTTCAAAACTCCTTGCAGTGCGGTTCATGGGAACACGACACGATTTCGACTTTTGGGAACGGACCCGCCTCTTTTGTGGGAGGTCTGGCGGCACCTGCCGCCGGGGTTCGCTTCGGGTCTGCATCAGTGCCGGCCCGTGAGATGAATTGTGGCTGCTGGAGCTAAGTAGAAACCCTTGGTTTTTGAACCTTGGTGTTTCTGAAATGCGAACAATCGACGTGTGATACGCGCCGTGGGCAGGAGGCGAGGGCGCCACGCCAGCACGAAGCCTGCGCCGTCAGGCGAGGGCGCTACGCCCGCAACACCGCAAGCCCATCAAGCCTGAAACGGCGGCAGCCCCCTGACTTTGCGCCACAGCAGCACCGGCAGCCGCAGCACGAATTCGATCATCAGCCGCGTGTGCATCCAGGTCAGCAGCACGTTGTCGCGGCCATAGCGGAAGTGCGAGACGCCGCCTTCCTCGGCCGTGAGGTACTTGACCGGCGCGTCGATGTTCAGCGGCTTCACGCCACGCCAGGCCAGGCGCACCACCGCCTCGGTGTCGAAGTCGAAGCGGCGCATCCACGGTTGCGCACGCATCACGGCGATCAGCGCGCCGATCGGGTACACGCGAAAGCCGTAGAGCGAATCGCCAATGCCCGCGAACAGCGTCTCCAACTGCGTCCAGCCGTTGGAAATGCGCCGGCCGCGCACGCGCAGCAGGGGCGCGCTGGCGTCGAAGACCGGACGGCCCAGCACCATGGTGTCGGGGCGCTGCAGCGACTGCTGCATGAAGGCGGGAATCAGCGAAGCCGGGTGCTGGCCGTCGCTGTCCATGGCCAGCACGTGGCTGAAGCCCTCGGCCTGGGCGGCCTGCAGGCCATGCAGCACGGCCGCGCCCTTGCCCTGGTTGTGCGGCAGCACGAACACGCGCAGGCCGTCATCCTGCGCGGCCTGGGCCGCCAGGCGCTCGCCCGTGCCATCGGTGCTGCCGTCGATCACCACCCACACGGGGTTCCACTGCGCGCGCGCAGCCGCCACGGTGGAGAACAGCCCCTCGCCCGTGTTGTAGCTGGGGATCAGAACGAGGTGGGTGCGTGAGGGTTCGGCGGACATGCAGGCGCGGCCTTGAGGGCGTCATCGCCCTGGCCCGTGGCTTCGATGTGTTGTCTGAAATACCGCTCCAGCATGGCGGTCATGGCGTGGCTGTCGGGCTGCGGCGCAAAACGCTCGCCCAGGCGCAGCGAGAAGACGATGGGCAGCGGCGGCACGCGCCAGATCGGCCAGCCCTTGCCCAGGTAGGGCGAGTCGGTGTCGATGAACACGGTCTGGATCGGCGCCTGCGCCAGCTTGGCGATCAGCGTCACGCCCGGCGTGAAGCTGTTGAGCGGCCATTCCGTGGTGCGCGTGGCCTCGGGGAAGATCACCAGCTGGCCGCCGGCTTTCAGGTCGGCCACGGCCTGCTTGACCATGGCATGGGCCGAGTCGTTGCGGATGTAGCGTGCCAGCCGCGCGCCCGCGCCCAGGAAGATGTTCTTCATGAGCGAGGCCTTCATGATGCAGGCGCTGCGCGGCAGGTGCGCCACCAGCAGCAGCGCATCCAGCATGGTGGGGTGGTTGGCCGCAATGATCAGGCCTTGCTCGGCCTTCAGCGGCGCCAGGCAGCGCGCGTCGATGCGCATCATGCCCACGGCGCTGGCCACCGTCCAGAACAGGCGATAGCCATGGGCGATGCCCGCGCGGCCCACGGCCCGGCCGCGCGCGGCGGGCAGCAGCGGGTGCAGCAGCAGCGCGATGAGGTTCCAGGCCAATGACATCAGGCCCAGGCCCAGCAGCAGCACATACAGCGGCGGCGCCAGCAGCAGCGCCCTGAGGAAGGTCCATGCGCGGCTCATGCGGTGCCCCGGGAAGAGGGGGTGAGCTGGCCGGTTGCGCAGGCCTGGGTCTCGATCTCCACATCGAGTTCGGGCCGGCAGACATCGGCCGCCAGGAACACCGCCGACTGCATGAAGCGCGACTGCGGCCCCAGCGCCTGCGCCAGTTGCTCGCGCACGGCTTGCGCCTGCTGCGCATGGCGCAGGTAGACCACCGGCTCGCTGTCTTCGAGCGCGAAGGGCGCGCTGCACTGCGCGCGCGCGGCCTCGAACACGGCCTGCAGGTTGCGCAGCGTTTCGTTCACCTGGGCCGGCGTGTCGCCCGCGTGCTGCGAGGCATGGCCCACGATGCTGGCCGTGCCCGACACCAGCAGCGCGAGCTGGCCATCGCCCAGCGCCGCCAGCGCGGCGCGCGAGAAGGTGGGCGCGCGCGGCCCGTAGTCGGCCGGGTAGCGCCAGGCCGGCACCTGGCGCGGGTTCTCGATGGCGCGCACCTCGGTGTGGCCGGCCACGAAGCGCAGCGTGAGTCCGTCGCCGCTGCGCAGCCCCAGCGCACAGGCGGCCGGCGCACCTTCGAAGGCACGCTGGCCGGCGTCCAGAAAGGCGCGCTGGCGACCGATGTTGAAGCGGCGATAGCGCTCCATGCCCGCGCCGTCGTCGCCGGTGATGTGCGGCAGGTAGTTCCACAGCCGCAGCAGCGCCGGCTGGCCGTGGCCTTGCAAGGTGGCGAACAGGTCGGCATAGGCGCGCTGCGCCAGGGCTTCGATGCCGGCGTGTGCATCGGCCGCGCCCAGGTCGGCCGCGCCGAAGAGCCATGGGCCGCTGCTGCGCCAGCGCACGCAGCCGGTCTGGCCGGCGCGCGCGGGGGCGCCCGTGGTCCAGAGGTCGGCGCAGTGGCCCGAGTCCAGCAGCGCCGGCGCCGAGAGCGCATGCAGGACGCCGTCGGCCGGCGTGGAGGCGCCGGGCCCGCCATAGTGCAGGCCTCCAAGCAGCTCGGCGCCGGTGCCGGAGCCGCCGAGGAGGCCGGCCGGTTGCCGCTGCACGCGCAGCGGCGTCCATGCCGTCGTTGTGGGAGCTGGATGCAGCGCCGCGTTCACCTTGAAGCGACCCCAAACTGAGTAGCGGCCGCGACAGGCATGCGGATGGCCGGGCGGGCAGGCAAGGGCAGGGCGCGGGCTTGGCGGGGCAGATTCATCGTCGATGGCGTGGGGTGCGCCGCCAGGGCGGAAACGGGGAAATGAGGCAAAGCGGCAGGGGGGCCGAGATGCGGCGAGATTATGGCAAAGGGGTTGTGGCCTCCCGTGTGGGAAAACGGGCTGTTGCACACAGGCGGCAGGCGCGGCTCGCCTAAAATCCGCACTTTCCCCGATAAGAGAGCACAAGCAGCACGCCATGGCCGGACACAGCAAATGGGCAAACATTCAGCATAGGAAAGGCCGGCAGGACGAAAAGCGCGGCAAGATCTGGACGCGCGTGATCCGCGAGATCATGGTCGCCGCGCGCCAGGGCGGCGGCGACCTCAGCGCCAATCCGCGGCTGCGTCTGGCCGTGGACAAGGCCAAGGCGGCCAACATGCCCGCCGACACCATCAAGCGCAACATCGACAAGGCCACGGGCAACCTCGAGGGCGTGACCTACGAGGAAATCCGCTACGAAGGCTATGGCATCGGCGGCGCCGCGATCATCGTGGACACCATGACCGACAACCGCGTGCGCACCGTGGCCGAGGTGCGCCATGCCTTCTCCAAGTACGGCGGCAACATGGGCACCGAAGGCTCGGTGGCCTTCCAGTTCAAGCATTGCGGCCAGATCATCCTGGCCCCGGGCACCAGCGAGGACAAGGTGATGGAAGTCGCCCTCGAAGCGGGCGCCGAAGACGTCGTGACGCACGAGGATGGCGCCATCGAGGTGCTGACCGGGCCGGCCGATTTCGAAGCCGTGAAGAACGCGCTGGAAGCCGCGGGCCTCAAGCCCGAGCTGGCCGAAGTGACCATGCGTGCCGAGAACACCATCGAGCTCAGCGGCGAAGACGCCGCGCGCATGCAGAAGCTGCTGGACGTGATCGAAGACCTGGACGATGTGCAGGATGTGTTCCACAACGCCGAGTTGACGGAGTCTGCATGAAGGTTCTGGTCATTGGCGGCGGTGGCCGCGAGCATGCCCTGGCCTGGCGCCTGTCGCATTCCGAGCGCGTGACGCGCGTGTACGTGGCGCCGGGCAACGGCGGCACGGCGCTGGACAAGCGTTTCGTGCAGGTCGACATCACCGAGCCCGCCGCGCTGCGCGCCTGGGCCCAGCAGGAAAAGATCGCACTGGCCGTGGTCGGCCCCGAGGCGCCACTGGCCGCCGGCGTGGTGGACGAATTCCGCGCGCATGGCCTGCGCATCTTCGGCCCCACCAAGGCGGCCGCGCAGCTCGAAAGCTCCAAGGCCTTCTCCAAGGCCTTCATGAAGCGCCACAAGATCCCGACGGCCGAGTACGAGGCCTTCACCGACCCGGTGGCCGCGCATGCCTACGTGGACGCCAAGGGCGCGCCCATCGTGATCAAGGCCGATGGCCTGGCGGCCGGCAAGGGCGTGGTCGTGGCCACGACGCTGCAGGAGGCGCATGAGGCCATCGACTTCATGCTGGTGGACAACAAGTTCGGCGTTTCCCACAACGAAGGTGGCGCGCGCGTGGTGATCGAGGAATTCCTCGCGGGCGAGGAAGCCTCCTTCATCGTGCTGTGCGACGGCAAGAACGTGACGGCCCTGGCCACCAGCCAGGACCACAAGCGCCTGCTGGACGGCGACGAAGGCCCCAACACGGGTGGCATGGGCGCCTATTCGCCCGCGCCCGTGGTCACGGCCGAAATCCATGGCCGCGTGATGCGCGAGATCATCCTGCCGACCATCCGCGGCATGGAAAAGGACGGCATCCCGTACACCGGCTTCCTGTACGCCGGGCTCATGATCGACACGGACGGCCACGCCAAGACGCTGGAGTTCAACTGCCGCATGGGCGACCCCGAGACCCAGCCGATCATGATGCGACTGAAGTCCGACCTGTTCGAGGTGCTGGGCCATGCCGTGGACGGCACGCTGGACCAGGTCGAGCTGCAATGGGACCGCCGCGTGGCGCTGGGCGTGGTGCTGGCCGCACATGGCTACCCGCTGAACCCGCGCAAGGGCGACGCGATCACGGCCGTGCCGGCCGAAGCGCCCGATGCCATGGTCTTTCACGCCGGCACCACCTTGAAGGACGGCCAGCTGCAGACCAGCGGCGGGCGCGTGCTGTGCGTGACGGCGCTGGCCGACAACGTCAAGCTGGCCCAGCAGCGCGCCTACGAGGTGGCCGCGCAGGTGCGCTTTGACGGCGTGCAGTACCGCAAGGACATCGGCCATCGCGCCGTCGCCGCGCGCGCAGGGCAGGGCGGCTGAATGGCCTTGTCGCCGCCGCAGGTCGCGGCCTGGTTGCGCGGTCTGCAGCAGCAGATCATGGATGCCGTGGAAGCCGCCGACGGGGGCCGCGCCGTGCGCGACGCCTGGGCCAAGGCGCCCGGCGAGCCGCTGCAGGGCGAAGGCCTGACCTGCATCCTCGAAGACGGCGCGCTGTTCGAGCGTGCGGGCTGCGGCTTCTCGCAGGTGCGCGGCAGCCGCCTGCCGCCCTCGGCCACGCAGCACCGGCCCGAGCTGGCCGGCGCGCCCTTCGAGGCCATGGGCGTGTCGCTGGTCTTCCATCCGCGCAACCCTTACGTGCCCACCGTGCACATGAACGTGCGCATGATTGCTGCCTTGCCCGAGGGCCAGGAGCCGGTGTGCTGGTTCGGTGGCGGCATGGACCTGACGCCTTACTACGGCTTCGAGGAAGACGCGGTGCATTTCCACCGCAGCTGCCGCGATGCGCTGGCGCCTTTCGGCGATGCGCTGTATCCGCGCTTCAAGCACTGGTGCGACGAGTACTTCTTCCTCAAGCACCGCAACGAGCAGCGCGGCGTGGGCGGCATCTTCTTCGATGACTTCTCCGAGCTGGGCCTGCAGCGCAGTTTTGCCATGCTGCAGTCGGTGGGCAATGCCTTTTTGCCGGCATACATGCCCATCGTGGAACGCCGCCGCGCCATGCCCTGGGGCGAGCGCGAACGCGCCTTCCAGCTGTACCGGCGCGGCCGCTACGTGGAGTTCAACCTCGTGTGGGATCGCGGCACGCACTTCGGCCTGCAATCGGGCGGACGCACCGAGTCGATCCTGCTGTCGATGCCGCCGCAGGCCAGCTGGGCCTACCAGCGCCAACCCGAGCCCGGCACGCCCGAGGCCCGGCTGTACACCGACTTCCTGCCGCGACGGGACTGGCTTTGAGCCTGGCTGCATCCCCCCCCGCCGACGCCCCCGGGCCCGGCATGCCGCGCGTCGGCATGTTCGGCGGCAGCTTCGATCCGCCACATCTGACCCATGTGGCGCTCGCGCGCGCGGCGCTGGCGCAGGCCGGCCTGCAGTCGCTGCACGTGATGCCGACGGGGCAGGCCTGGCACAAGGCGCGGCAGCCCAGCGCCGCCGCCCATCGCCTGGCCATGGCCAGGCTGGCCTTTGCCGACGTGCCCGGCGTGCAGGTGGACGACCGTGAAACGCGCCGCGAGGGCCCGACCTACACGCTGGACACGCTGCGCGAGCTGCAACGCGAACACCCGGGCGCCCGGCTGGTGCTGCTGATCGGCACCGACCAGGCCGCCGCGCTGCCGAGCTGGCATGGCTGGCAGCAGATCGTGAGCATGGCCACCGTGCTGGTGGCCACGCGTGCGGGCCTGCCATCTTTAGACCCGCGAACGCTGCCCGGCCTGCCGGCTGGCGCTTCGTTCGAGACCCTGGCGCTGTCCCCTGCGGACACCAGCGCCACCGACATCCGTGCCCGTGCGGCCCGTGGGGAGGACATCTCCGCGCTGGTTCCGCCTGCGGTTGCACGCTATATTGACCAACACCAGCTTTACCGCACCGCCTGAATGAGCACTGAAGCCGCCATCAAGAAAGACATCCAGAAACTCCAGCGGGCCATCGTCGATGGCCTGGAGGACGTGAAGGCGCAGGACATCCAGGTCTTCAACACGGAACATCTGTCGCCGCTGTTCGAGCGCGTGATCGTGGCCTCCGGCACCTCCAACCGGCAGACCAAGGCGCTGGCCTCCAGCGTGCGCGAGTCGGTCAAGAACGCTGGTTTCGCCAAGCCCCGCATCGAAGGCGAGGACAACGGCGAATGGATCATCGTGGACTGCGGCGCGGCCGTGGCCCACATCATGCAGCCCAACATCCGCCAGTACTACCACCTGGAAGAGATCTGGGGCGACAAGCCCATCAAGCTCAAGCTGGGTGCGCCGGCGCCCGTGGCGCGCAAGACCTCCAGGCATGTGGCGAGCTCGGCCGACGCCAGCGAACCCAAGGCCGCGCCGCGCAGGAAGCCGGCGGCCAAGAGCGCCGCAGGGGGCGCCGCTGCCCCCGCACGCAAGAAGCCCGCGGCCAAGTCGGCTGCTGCCGGATCGGCCTCGGCGCCGGCCAAGAAGCGCAAGCCGGCGGTGCCCGTGGCAGCCAAGACCGTGAAGGTGGGCAAGCCTGCGACCAAACCCGCCGCCAAGGCGGCAGCCAAGCCAGCGGCCCGCAAGACGGCCGCACGCAAGCCCGCAGCCAAGAAGGCATGAGGCTGCGCGTCGTCGCAGTGGGCCAGCGGGTTCCGGACTGGGCCCAGACGGCCTGGGACGACTACGCCAAGCGCTTTCCGCCCGAGCTCAAGCTGGAGCTGCGCGCGGTCAAGACCGAACCGCGCGGCTCCAAGAGTCTGGAGACGCTTTATGCGGCCGAGCGTGAGCGCATCGAGGCTGCCATCGACCGCAACGGCATGCGCGTGGTCGTGCTCGACGAGCGTGGCACCAACCTGACCACCAAGGCCCTGGCCGCGCGACTGCAGTACTGGCAGGGCGAGGGCGATGACGTGGCGCTGGTCATCGGCGGCCCGGACGGGCTCGATCCTGGCTTCAAGGCCGCCGCGCACGAGCGCATCCGCCTGTCGGACCTGACCCTGCCGCATGCGATGGTGCGCGTGCTGCTGGTCGAGCAGCTCTACCGCGCCTGGTCGCTCAACGCGGGGCATCCTTACCATCGGGAATGAGGTCCGGCGTCGGGCGTTTTTTGCGTCCTGTGTCGAACCCGGTCCTTACGCCCAACGCTCAACGCCCGCCGCTCAACGTGTCTTTCCTCTACCTCGCCTCCCAAAGCCCGCGACGTGCGCAGCTGCTGGACCAGCTGGGCATCGCCCACCAGCCGCTGCTGGCCGATGACAGCGAAGACGCCGAGGCGCTTGAAGCGGTGCTGCCGCGCGAGTCGGCCACGGCCTATGTGCAGCGCGTGACCGCGCTCAAGCTCGATGCCGCCGTGCAGCGGCTCAAGCGCCGCGGCCTGCCCGCGGCGCCCGTGCTGTGCGCCGACACGACAGTGACCCACGGCGGCCGCATCCTCGGCAAGCCGGCCGATGCGGCCGACGCGCGCGCCATGCTGGCGCAGCTTTCGGGCCGCACGCATCGCGTGCTCACGGCCGTGGCCGTGCAGGCGGGGCGGCGCCGGTTTGCGGCGCTGAGCGTGTCGCAGGTGCGCTTTGCCACGCTCACGCGCACGCAGATCGCCGACTACGTGGCCAGCGGCGAGCCCATGGGCAAGGCCGGCGCCTATGCGATCCAGGGACGCGCGGGGGCCTTCGTGGCACACATCGCGGGCAGCCACTCGGGCATCATGGGGCTGCCGACCTTCGAGACCGCGCAACTGCTGCAGCAGGCCGGCTTCAGGCTCTGAGCCTCCCTCCCAAAAAAGAAAGAGCCCGCCCATCATGCAGGACATCCTCATCAACTGGTCGCCCCAGGAAACGCGCGTGGCCGTGGTCGAGCACGGCGCCGTGCAGGAGCTGCACGTGGAACGCACCCTGGAGCGCGGCCTGGTGGGCAATGTCTACCTGGGCAAGGTTTCGCGCGTGCTGCCGGGCATGCAGTCGGCCTTCATCGACATCGGCCTGGAGCGCACGGCCTTTTTGCATGTGGCCGACATCGTGGCGCCGTTCACGCCGGGCTCGCGCGGTGCGGCGCCGGCGGAGCGCGAGGGCCGCAACGGGCCGCAGGTGCCCATCGAGAAGCAGGTCTTCGAGGGCCAGTCGCTGCTGGTGCAGGTGATCAAGGACCCGATCGGGACCAAGGGCGCGCGGCTGTCCACGCAGATCAGCATCGCAGGCCGCATGCTGGTCTTCCTGCCACAGGACCAGCACATCGGCGTGTCGCAGAAGATCCCGCCCGAGCAGCGCGATGCGCTGCGCCGCCGCCTGCTGGCGCTGGCCGAAGCCGCCGCCGCGCAGGAGAGCAGCAACGGCGCCGCCGCACACCATGGCGGCTTCATCCTGCGCACCAACGCCGAAGACGCCAGCGATGCGGAGCTGGGCGAGGACATCGCCTACCTGCGCAAGACCTGGACGCGCATCCGCGAGCAGGCCTCGCGCCTGCCGGCACGCTCGCTGCTGCACCAGGACCTGAGCCTGCTGCAGCGCGTGCTGCGCGACCTGACCACCGAAGAGACCACCGCCATCCGCATCGATTCGCGCGAGCAGCACGAGGCGCTGCGCCGCTTCGGGCAGGAGTTCATGCCGCAGGCCGTGGGCCGGCTGCAGCTCTACACGGGCGAGCGGCCCATCTTCGACCTGTACAACATCGACGAGGACATCACGCGCGCGCTGGGGCGGCGCGTGGACCTGAAGTCCGGCGGCTACCTGGTGATCGACCAGACCGAGGCGCTGACCACGGTGGACGTGAATACGGGCGCCTATGTGGGCGCGCGCAACTTCGACGACACGGTGTTCAAGACCAACCTGGAGGCCGCGCAGGCCATCGCGCGCCAGCTGCGGCTGCGCAACCTGGGCGGCATCGTCATCGTCGACTTCATCGACATGGTGCGCGACGAGCATCGCGAGCAGGTGCTGGCCGAATTCCGCAAGCAGCTCGGGCGCGACCGCGTCAAGACCACGGCCGGCGGCTTCTCGTCGCTCGGGCTGGTGGAGATGACGCGCAAGCGCACGCGCGAATCGCTGGCCCACATGCTGTGCGAGCCCTGCGAGACCTGCGGCGGGCAGGGCATCGTCAAGACGGCCCGCACCGTGGCCTATGACGCGCTGCGCGAGATCCTGCGCGAGGCGCGCCAGTTCACACCCAAGGAATTCCGCATCGTCGCGCCGCCGCAGGTGATCGAGCTGTTCCTCGACGAGGAAAGCCAGCACCTGGCGGGCCTGTCCGATTTCATCGGCAAGCCCATCTCGCTGCAGGCCGAGCCGGCCATGGGGCAGGGGCAGTACGACATCGTGCTGATGTAGGCCGGCCTGTCATCCCTGTCCGACCTGGCGCGCAGCGGGCCCGCGACATACTGCGCGAGTCCTCCACTTTCGCGCGCCTGCGCGCGCCCAGCCATGGAAACGAACCAACTGCATCGCGGCCGGCTCATCGACCACCTTCAGCTCGTGGTGCGAGACCTCAAGGCCAGCCGGGCCTTCTACACGGCGGTGCTCGAAGTGCTGGAGGTGCCCATCGGCGGCACCGCCGACAGCTACTTCTGGGCCGACGAACTCTTTGTCTCTTCCGCCAGCAGCGAGGCGGCACTGGGCGAACTCACGGGGCGCCACCACCTGGCCTTCCAGGCCAAGGACCGCGCGACGGTCGACGCCTTCCATCGCGCCGCGCTGGCGCATGGCGGCCGCGACAACGGCGCCCCGGGCGAGCGGCCCTACCACCCGGGCTACTACGCTGCCTTCGTGCTGGACCCGGACGGGAACAACATCGAAGCCGTCTACCACGGCGAGGCCAAACGCAGCGCGCCCTCGGTGGTGGTGGATTTCTGAGCGCCGCTGCCGCGTTCAGCCCGAGGCTGCTTCCGCGGTCGCGTCGTCATTGACGCGGCCGCCACCCCCGGCATGGCGCTGCAGGCGCGCATACAGGCCGTCCTGCGCCATCAGCTGCGCATGGCTGCCTTGCTCGACGATGTGGCCGTGCTCCATCACCATGATGCGGTCGGCATGCTGGATGGTGGACAGGCGGTGCGCCACGATGAGCGTGGTGCGCCCCTGCATGAGGCGCTGCAGGGCTTCCTGCACCTGACGCTCGGATTCGGCATCGAGCGCCGAGGTGGCCTCATCCAGCAGCAGCACGGGCGCGTCGCGGTACAGCGCGCGCGCAATGGCCAGGCGCTGGCGCTGGCCGCCCGACAGCTGCGTGGCGTTGTGGCCCAGCAGCGTGTCGATGCCCTGCGGCAGGCGTGCCACGTGATCGGCAAGGTTGGCGGCCTGCACGCATTGCGCCACCCGCTCGCGGTCGATGTCCTGGCCCAGCGCCACGTTCGCCGCCAGCGTGTCGTTGAGCATCACCACGTCCTGGCTCACCAGCGCGAATTGCGAACGCAGCGATGAAAGCTGCCACTGGGCCACATCGGTGCCGTCCACCAGCACCTGCCCGGCCGAAGGCAGCACGAAGCGCGGCAGCAGGTTGACCAGCGTGCTCTTGCCCGAGCCCGAGGGGCCGACGAAGGCCACCACCTCCCCGGGCTGGATGGTCAGCGTCACGCCATCGAGTGCGCGCGACTCGCTGTCGCCGCGGTAGTTCACGCGCACGTTGCGCAACTCGATGTGGCCGTTGGCGCGCGGCTGGCTGAAGCCGCCTCCGCTTTCGGTGGGCGTGCGGTCGATCAGGTCCACCCCGCGTTCCAGCGCAGCCAGGCCGCGCGTGATCGGGTTGGCCATGTCGGCCAGCCGGCGAATGGGCGCGATCAGCATCAGCATGGCCGTGATGTAGGCGACGAATCCGCCCACCGTGAGGCCCTGTTCGCCCGACTGCCACAGCGCGATCATCACCACCACCGACAGCGCCACGGCCGCAAAGAGCTGCGTCAGCGGCGTCATCGCTGCCGAGGCGATGGTGGACTTCACGGCCAGGCGGTTGAGGCTGTGGCTCAGCGCCTCGAAGCGCTCGGCCTGGCTGGCCTGGGCGCCATGCAGGCGCACCATGCGATGGGCGAGCACATTCTCTTCCACCACGTAGGCCAGCTCGTCCGTCGCAGCCTGACCCTGCTTCGTCAGGTGGTACAGCCGCTTGGAGAGCAGCTTCATGATCCACGACACGCCGGGCACCAGCACGGCCACCACCAGCGTGAGCTTCCAGTTCAGGTACAGCAGGTAAAAGAGCAGGGCGATCACGGTGAAGCCATCGCGCGAGAGGCTCAGCAGCGCCTGCACCAGCAGCACGCCGCCGGTCTGCACTTCATAGACCACCGTGTTGGAAAGGGCGCTGGCCGACTGCCTGGAGAACAGCGCCAGCTCTGCCGACAGCAGCCGCTCGAAGAGCACGCGGCGCATGCGCTGCATGCCCTCGTTGGCGATGCGCGCCAGCGCGTACTGCGACACGAACTGGGCCACGCCCCGCACCGCGAACAGCAGGATGATGGCGGCCGGCACCATCCAGAGTGCGAGCTGGCCCTTGGTGAAGCCGCGGTCCAGCAGCGGCTTCATCAGCGCGGGCATCAGGGGTTCGGTGAGGGCGGCCAGCATGGCCGTGAACACGCCCAGAACCCACCATTTGCGAGATCCGCCAAACCAGACCATGAGCCGGCCCAGCCGGCGCTTCAGGGGGAGTGGCGCCGACGTTTCAGGGGCGGAAGACTGCATGGCGGCGGATTCTACGAGGCGGTCCCCGGGTGCCTTTGCGGCCCTGGCGCAACGGCTTGTGGTGCGGTCCCCTACAAGCCGTGTCGGCCGAGGCCGCGCTTGTCTTGCATGGTTACCAGGGGTGTGCAAGCAGTGTGTACCATTAGCTTCTTTCCGCGATCCGGAAACTTTTATTCAGGGAAATCCTCCGTACTGCATGAACAAGAAGCCTTCGCTGCCCGCGTTTACTGCGTCCGTCACGATTCCCAGCCGCAGAAGCCTTCTGGCGGCCATGATCGCCTCTCCTGCATTGCCCGTCCTGGCGCAGTTTCGCGTCGAGGTTTCGGGCGTGGGGCTGACGCAGTTGCCCATTGCCCTGGTGCCCTTCAAGGGCGAAGAGGCCTCACCCCAGAAGATCTCGGCCATCGTGCAGGCCGACCTCGAGCGCAGTGGCCAGTTCCGCGGCGTCGATGCTTCCGGCCAGACCCTGGACGAGACCAGCCGGCCCGACCTGAGCCTGTGGCGCCAGCGCACCGCCGATTCCTTGGTGGCCGGCAGCGTCACGCGCCAGGCCGACGGCCGTTACGACGTGCGCTTCCGCCTCTGGGACGTGGTGCGCGGCACCGACCTCGGTGGCCAGAGCTACACGGTGCCGCAGGCCGACCTGCGACTGGCGGCGCACCGCATCGCCGACTACGTGTACGAGAAGCTCACCGGCGAGAAGGGCGTGTTCTCCACACGCGTGGCCTACGTCACGCGCGCCGGTGGCCGCCACACGCTGTGGGTGGCCGATGCCGATGGCGAGAACGCGCAGGCCGCGCTGGCCAGCCCCGAGCCGATCATCTCGCCGGTCTGGTCGCCCAACGGCGGGCAACTGGCCTACGTGTCCTTCGAGGCGCGCAAGCCCATCGTCTATGTGCACACCGTGGCCAGCGGCCAGCGCCGCCTGCTGGCCAACTTCCGCGGCTCCAACAGCGCGCCTGCGTGGGCGCCGGACGGCAATTCGCTGGCCGTCACACTCAGCCGCGATGGCGGCTCGCAGCTGTATTCGATTCCGGCCGGTGGTGGCGAGCCGCGCCGACTGACGCAAAGCGCCAGCATCGACACCGAACCCGTGTTCGCGGCTGATGGCAGCGGCATCTACTTCGTCAGCGACCGCGGGGGCGCGCCCCAGATCTACCGCATGCCGGCCGGCGGCGGCTCTCCTACGCGCGTCACCTTCACCGGCTCCTACAACATTTCGCCCGCGATCAGCCCGGACGGACGGTGGTTGGCCTACATCTCCCGGGTGGGCGGCGCCTTCAAACTCCACGTGATGGAGTTGGCCAGCGGCACCGTGACGGCATTGACGGACACCTCGGCGGACGAAAACCCCAGCTTCGCGCCCAACAGCAAGCTGATCCTCTACGCCACCCAGCTGCAGGGCCGGGAGGCCCTGATGACCACCACGCTCGACGGCAAGATCAAGGCAAGGCTGGCTGGCCGCGCCGGCGATATCCGCGAGCCGGACTGGGGTCCGTTCCAAAAGCAGTAAGTTAGAAATCAGTTCAGTTCGTCAAGATCAACCAACAATCGATTGAGGAGTTCCCAGCATGCTTAAGCGTTCCCTTTGTTCCCTGGCCATCGTGGCACTCATCGCCGGTTGCTCGTCGGGCACCAAGCTCAACGAAGCACCGGTCAGCACCGCTGGCAGTGGCGCGGGCGGCGTGGGCTCCGGCGGCTCGGCCAGCGGCGTGGCCCCGGTCACGATCGACCCGAACGCACAGACCCGCCAAGGCCCGGTCGGTGTGGCGCGTGTTGTGTACTTCGACTTCGACAGCTACACCATCAAGCCCGATTACCAGCAACTGATCGACGGCCATGCGCGCTTCCTGAAGGCCAATCCTTCGCGCAGCATTTCCATCGAAGGCCATACCGACGAGCGCGGCGGCCGCGAATACAACCTGGCACTGGGCCAGAAGCGTTCGGAAGCCGTGCGCCGCGCGCTCACCCTGCTGGGCGTGAGCGACTCGCAGATCGAAGCCGTGAGCTTCGGCAAGGAAAAGCCTGCTGCGCAGGGCGCCGGCGAAGAAGCCTGGGCGCAGAACCGCCGCGCTGAAATCGTCTACCGTTGATGACGACCTTCCAGCAATTTCGTTGGCAAGCGGCGGCTGCGGCCGCCTTTGCGCTGTGCAGCGTGTCGGCACAGGCCGCGCTGTTCGAGGACGGCGAGGCGCGCAAGGCGATCCTGGACCTGCGCCAGCGCGTGGAAACCATCCGCACGCAGGCCGAGGCCAACAACCAGCGCCTGGCCGACGAGAACGGCCAGCTGCGCCGAAGCCTGGTCGAGCTGCAGCAGCAGATCGACGGCTTCCGGGGCGAGCTGGCGCGCATGACCGGCCGCAACGAAGAGCTGACGCGCACGCTGTCGGAGATGCAGCAGCGCCAGACCGACCTCACGACCCGGATGCAGGAAAACGCGCCCACGCAGGTGGAAGTGGATGGCCGCGAGTTCACGGCCGACCCGCGCGAGAAGAGTGACTTCGATGCGGCGCTGGGCGTGTTCCGTGCCGGCCAGTTCGCCCAGGCGCAGACGGCCTTCGCCGACTTCGTCAAGCGCTACCCGAGCAGCGGCTACAGCCCCTCGGCGCTGTTCTGGTTGGGCAACGCGCAGTACGCCACGCGCAACTACAGCGAGGCCATCGCCAACTTCCGCTCCATGCTGTCGGTGGCGCCCAGCCATGCCAAGGCGCCGGAAGCGGTGCTGTCCATCGCCAACTGCCAGATCGAGCTCAAGGACACGCGCGCGGCGCGCCGCACGCTGGAAGACCTGATCAAGGCCTATCCGCAGTCCGAGGCTGCGCAGGCCGGGCGCGAGCGCCTGTCGCGCCTGCGCTGAGGGCACGGCCTTTTTCGTGGCGTTGCCGTCCTCCCTGCCGCCGGATGGGTCCGGCGGCCTTTTGTCTCCAGCCGATCCAGCCCGCCGCTTTGGCGGGCTGGATCGCTTGTATGGTGTGCGGGGTGCCGCGGCCATCCGTGCGGCCCATGTGCTGGTGGTGGGCATCGGCGGCGTCGGCTCGTGGACGGCCGAGGCCTTGGCGCGCAGCGGCGTGCGGGCGCTGACGCTGGTCGATCTGGACCACATCGCCGAATCCAACATCAACCGCCAGATCCACGCGCTGGACCACACAGTCGGCCAGGCCAAGGTGCTGGCCATGCAGGAGCGCATCGCGCACATCCACCCCGATTGCGTGGTGCAGGCCATCGACGATTTCGTCGAGCCCGACAACTGGGCGGCGATCCTGGCGCAGGCCGAAGCGGGCGCAGGGCCGGTGGACGCCGTGATCGACGCCTGCGACCAGATGCGCGCCAAGCTCGCCCTGGCCGCCTGGGCCCGCGGCCAGCGGCGCGCCCAGTTCATCACCGTGGGCGCGGCCGGCGGCAAGCGCCTGGCACACAAGGTCGAGATCGACGACCTGAGCGCCGCCACGCATGATCCGCTGATGGCCCAGCTGCGCCAGCGCCTGCGCAAGCACCATGGTGCGGCACGCGAGGGCAGGAAGATCGGCATCTCCTGCGTCTTCAGCCGCGAAGCCGTGGCGCCGCCCGACCCTTCGTGCCTGATCGGCGAGGGCGGTGACGGCAGTCTCAACTGCCATGGCTATGGCTCGGTGGTCAGTGTCACGGCCACCTTCGGGCAATGCGCGGCGGGATGGGTGCTGGACCGGCTCGCCAATTCTGGAAACATGAAAGGGGCGGCCGGAATCGGTCTCTGAGCTTGCTATACTCGCGGGCTTTGCAGCGCACGGCGCGGCAGAAAAAAGAAAACAAATGGGGGTTCTTCCCCCGCCGGCCTTATCGCTGAGGTAGAGCCGAGGGACGTTAGCTCAGTTGGTAGAGCAGCGGACTTTTAATCCGTTGGTCGCGTGTTCGAGTCACGCACGTCCTACCAGTCATCCAAGGGTCAATGCCATGCGGCATTGGCCCTTTTTGTTGCGCGCTGGCCGGGGGCCGTGGCGGCACAGGCGAAGGCGGGGTGCCCACACGCCCAGCGTTGCGTGCAGCCCATGGTTAACCGTAAGAAATCATTGTTGCTCACTACAATTCGCGCGCATTCCGGATGCGGTTGGCGCGTGGGGCGCCTGCCGCGGCGGATGTGACCGCGCATGCCTTGCGCAGAGCTTTGCAAGGCGGCCCTCAAGGATTTGTTGCCATGTCCCAGAAATTTGCTGTGCCCTTCCGTTTGAAGGCGCTGTCCCGCGCAGGGCTTCTTGCGATGGCCGCGCTTCTGGGGGCTGGCGCCGCAATCGCCAATGACCATGATGCCGTGGACGCGCTGATCCAGGCGCGCAAGTACGACGAGGCGCTGTCGCGTGCCGACAAGTTCCTCTCGGACAAGCCGCGTGATGTGCAGATGCGCTTTCTCAAGGGCGTGGCACAGCTGGAGTCCAACCGCCGCGCCGAGGCGATCGCCACCTTCACGCAGCTGACGCAGGACGCGCCCGAACTGCCCGAGCCCTACAACAACCTGGCCGTGCTGCATGCCTCGCAGGGCCAGTACGACCGCGCGCGCCAGGCGCTGGAATCTGCGCTGCGCACCAACCCCAGTTACGCGACGGCCCAGGAGAACCTGGGTGACGTGTACGCGCGCATGGCGGGCGATGCCTACAGCCAGGCCTTGCAGATGGGCCAGAACAGCCAGGCCGTGGCGCCCAAGCTGGCCGTGATCCGGACCATGTTCCCGAACGCTGGCTCGAACGCCGATGCCTCCAGACTGTCGGCCGCCCCGGCCAAGGGCACGAAGGTCGCGAGTGCGCCGGTCGCAGCACCAGCACCCGCCCCGGCGCCCGCACCTGCCGCCGCACCGGCACGCGCCCCCGCGGCTCCCGTGCCGGCCCCTGCACCGGTTGCTGTGCCTGCGCCCGCTGCAGCCAAGGCTCCCGTGGCCGCACCTGCGCCCGCCAAGGCGCCCGCACCGGCGCCGGCCGCTGCGCCGGCCAAGCCCGCCGCTGCGCCGGCCAAGCCCGCCGCCGAGCCCGCTGCCGCGCCGGCGCCCGCATCGGCTGCAGCGTCTGCGGCACAGACGGCTGAAGTTGAAAAGGCCGTGCGTGCCTGGGCTGCCGCCTGGGCTGCACAGGACATGAAGCGCTACCTGGCCGCGTACGCGAGCGATTTCGATGCTGCCGGCGGCAAGAGCCGCGCGGAATGGGAAGAGGAGCGCCGCCAGCGCATCGTGGGCAAGTCGGACATCAGCGTGGATGTCGAGAACCTCGAGGTCAGCGTGGACGGCAAGACCGCCGTGGCGCGCTTCCTGCAGCGCTACAAGGCCGACAGGCTCAACGTGCGCAGCCGCAAGACGCTGAACCTGCAGCAGCAAGGCGGCGAATGGCTCATCACGCGGGAATCGGTGGGTGGTCGTTAAGCCTTGCTCCTGAATCCATCGTTCCAGGGATTGCCGGCGCTGCGTTCACGCAAGGTGGCGCTGGGGCGCCTGCTGGCCGCCAGCGCGCTCTTTGCCGCCTTGGTGGCCGTGCAGGCGCCGGACGCGGCGGCGTCGGGCGCACAGCCCTCGTCCAAGTCGCGTGCGTCCACCAGCAGCAACGCCGAGGCCCGCACGAAGGTGGGCCAAAAAAAGGCCGCCGTCCGGCCGTCCGCGCGCCAGGCCTCCAGGGCCGGCACCGAAGGAAGAAAGGCGCCTGCCGCCATCGCGCAGCGCACCGCATTCCAGCGTTCCTCTTCCTCCGAACGCAACCCGGGCCGCGTGGCCGCTGCTGCTGCCGCCGTGGGGGCAGGGGGCACGGCATCGGCCGCGGCCCACTCCCCGGGCGCCATGCCCATGCGCGGCGCCGACCGTGCGGAAGCCCGATTGATCGAGGTCTATGGCCTGTGGGGCCGTGGCCAGAGCACGCAGGCGCTGGCCAAGGCGCGCGAGCTGGTGCGGGACCATCCGAATTTCCAGGCCGCGCAGCTCATGTATGCCGATCTGCTGTCGGTGCGTCTGGCGCCGGCGGAGCGCCGCCGCGCGCAGCAGGAGCTTTTTTCGGCCCCTGATGCACGCGCCACGCTGGGCGAACTGCGCAGCGAGCAGCAGCTGCGCCTGCAGGCGCTGCAGCACCGCCCGCCGGCCGGCACGATTCCCTCGCAGTTGCTGGCCGTGCCCAAGGCCAGCCGCTACGCGCTGGCCATCGACGTCTCGCGCTCGCGGCTCTATGTGCTGCGCAACACCGAGCAGGGGCTGGTGCAGGAGCAGGACTTCTACGTCTCCATCGGCAAGTCGGGTGCGGGCAAGGAAGTCGAGGGCGATGCGCGCACGCCGCTGGGCGTCTACCACATCACCAGCAACCTCTCGCCGCGTGGTCTGCGCGACTTCTACGGCGCAGGTGCGCTGCCCATCAACTACCCCAACCCCTTCGACCAGCGCCTGGGCCGCACGGGCAGCGGCATCTGGCTGCATGGCGTGCCGCCCGACCAGTACGCGCGCGCGCCGCTGGCCACTGACGGCTGCGTGGTGCTGGCCGACAACGACCTGCGCCAGCTGATCCGCATCACCGACATCGGCGCCACCGTGGTGGTGATCGCCAGGCAGCTCGACTGGGTGCCGAGCGCGAAGGCGCAGGCCCAGGTGCAGCCGCTGCGCGAGCAGGTGCTGGCCTGGCGCGACGCCCGCGCCCGGGGCGATCTGGCGCGCTGGGAATCCTTCTACATGCCCGATGCCGTGCGCAGCGGCCGACTGGCGCGCCAGCGCCCCAGCCTGCGCGATGAAATGGCCCAGGTGCAGGGCAAGGCGCCCGTGGAGCTGAAGGATCTGTCGGTGCTGCGCTGGAAGGACCAGCAGGAGCTAATGGTGGTGAGCTTCGGCGAAGTGGCGCAGGGCGCGCGCACGGGGGCCACGCGCCGCCAGTACTGGCTGCTGGCGGGCAAGGCCTGGAAGATCTTCCACGAAGAATGGCTGTGACCGCCTGACCCGCAAAACGCGGGTATCAGGGTGTTCTGGTACGCCTATCCGAGAAACATTCTTGGCACATGAAGTAACAACAATTTGTTGTTGATGGCCCACTCATGTATCAGATCGATTCATCAAATTTACAACTTTGTGAATTTTTGCCGTTTTACTGTAGGACCTAAGTATTCATTTAAGAAGTAATAGTGCTTTTGTTCTGATTGCTACCGTGTAGCTCCACTCCTACGATGGCTACGTCAAGACACATTTGTGCGGTGTCTCTGACAAATCTCAACGAAGGAGCGAATCATGGAAAAGCTGGTGGCGTTTTGGCGTGATGAAGAAGGTGCAACGGCGATTGAGTACGGGCTGATCGCGGGATTGATTGCGGTGGGATTGATTGCGGCCTTGACGAGCCTGGAAGGCGGCCTCACTGCATTGTTTGGTCGTATCGTGACTGCTCTCAACGGATTGACAGCTTAATCCGCGCGCAAGCATTGCTGGCACTTTCACTGTGGTTGCTGTGCGTCGCCTGCCTGGATTGGCGCTGGCGGCGGGTTCCCAACACGGTGGTGGTCGCAGGCGCAATGCTTGTGGTTCTGTGCTTGCTATTTGGCGTTCATCCTCTAAGGGTTAGCGCTATTGATGCAGCAATTGCCTTCATTGCTGGTTTCGCGCTGTTGTTGCCGTTCTATGCCCTGAAGCTCATGGGCGCGGCGGATGTGAAATTCGCTGCGGCCCTGGGTCTTTGGCTCGGACCCTGGCCTTTGCTGTCGGTGTGGATTGGCGCCAGCATTCTGGCGGGCCTGCACGGATTGGCATTGTTGGCCTGGCGCCGTTACACGGGCGTGTCGCAAAGCCGAAAAAGAGAAATTCCGTACGCCGCTCATATGGCGGTCGTAGCACTTGGGGGCCTGTTGTGGCAACACAAACTGTTCTGAGCGCAGGGCGGAGGCGCGCGGGCTGCCGCGCCGGGCGACTACGGAGTCTTCGCCCTACTGCTGCCGCCGCGGATACACCGCAACGTTCCCCCGCCTGGCTGCGTGCGTTGTATCCAGATGCAATCGATGTACAGCCGCCTGGTGTCGCAGAGTGCGCAGGCGCGGCCGGCATGACCTGCTTCACCGTGAGCGTGGAATACAACCACGCCGCCTTCCCGCTGCTGCCCCCTCTGCTGGGTCTGCCCGTGCCTGAACGGCTGCGCAGCGAAGCGGTGGTCCAGCTCAGTCCCCTGCAGTTGCTTTGAGGCGAACAGGCCCATGACACGCTTCACCCGCATTGCAGCCATCGTGCTGCTCCTGTTGGCCCTGATCCTCGGTGCCTACGCATGGCTGCTTGGCCGCAAGCCGGCCACACCCGCGCCCACGCCGCAGGCCAGCCAGGCGCCGGCCGCCGCGCCGCAGGCCCAGCACGCCGTGCTGGTCGCCGCCAAGCCGCTGGTGGCTGGCCAGCCCATCGCGCAGGACGACGTGCGCGTGGTGCAGCTGCCGATCCAGCTTTCCGATGGCCTGCGCGATGCCTCGGCCGCCGTGGGCCGCGTGCCCGTGGTGGACTTGGCCGCCAACACGCCGATCACCGAAGCCCAGCTCGTCTCGGGCCTGGCGCTGCGGCTGGAGCCCGGCGAACGCGCGGTGGCCGTCAAGGCCGACGAAGTGATGGGCGTGGGCAACCGCATCCGTCCTGGCGATTTCGTGGACGTGTTCTTCGTGCTCAAGAGCGACAACCGCGAGATCGCGGAAGGCCAGGCCCGCCTGCTGCTGCCGCGCCTGCGCGTGCTGGCCTTCGGCAGCGCGTCGGTGGATGGCGGGCCGGCGGCAGCGCGCAGCGGTGGCGGCGGCTCGCGCGCCAGCAACGACAGCGGCCCGGCGCCGCAGTCACAGCAACGCCAGGAGCAGGCCCGCACCACCGTGCTGGCCGTGCCGGTGGACGAGGTCAACCGCCTGACGCTGGGCGATGCCAATGCACGGCTGGTGCTGGCCCTGCGCCGGCCCGATGACCTGCAACTGCCCGACCCGAATCTGTTCGCGGCCCTGCCCACGGCGCTGCAGCCGCTGCCGCGCAAGGCCGGCGAGCCGCCCCGCGCGCCGCTTGAAGGCCTGGACCGCGCGCAGGCCGGGCTGGCCACCGCCGATCTGGCGCGCGGCGGCACGCCCACGGCCACGCGCACGGCCACCGCCGTTGCGAACACCGTGCGCACCTCGGCGCCGCGTGCCGCTGCCGCCCCCAGCGGCCAGGCGGTGGAAGTGATCCGCGGCGGCCAGCGAGACACCCTGCACTACTGATATGAAACAGCCCCCACGCTTCCCCGCTTCGCGCGGTCCGCTGCCCCCCGAGGGGGCGCGTCAGTGCCTTCGGGCGGCCGGGCGCCACTGACATGAGCCTCGTCCTCGCCATGAACAACATCCATTCCACGCCAGACAGCGGCCGCGCGCCGGGCCTGCATCTGCACCTTGGCGCGATGGGCACGGGCGCGCTGCTGCTGGCCGCACCGGGCGCGCTGCTGGCGCAGGCTGCAGCACCAGCCACGCGCGCCACCACCACCGCGGCAACAGCGGCGCCGGCTGCCAGCGTGCCCTCCGAGATGCAGCGCCGCACGCTGCAGGTGGGTTCCCAGGAAGAGATGGTCTTTGCGGCCGGCGTGGAGCGCATCGCCATTGCCGACGAAGCCGTGGCGGCCGTGGCCATCACGCGCCAGCGCCCGGGCTCGCCCGCCGCGCGGCTGATCCTCACGGGCCGCGCGCCCGGCACCACCACGCTGATGGTGTGGGAGAAGGGGCAGGGCGCCGCCCACCGCTATGAGCTGCAGGTGCAGCGCCGCGCCGCCACGCTGACGGGCCGCTTCGCCGACGCGCAGGCCCATGCGCAGGCGCGCGAGGAGAAGCTGGCGGGCTACGGCGACAAGGCCGTGCTGGCCGATCGCTCGGTGGTCGATGTGCGCAGCCACACGGTGCAGGTCGACGTGAAGGTGGTGGAGTTCAACCGCAGCACGCTCAAGCAGGTGGGGCTGAACATCTTCAGCACGCGGGCCAACTCGCATGGCTTCAGCTTCGGCTCTTTCGGGCCGTCCTCGCTGCGCGAAGCCACCTTCAACGCGAACGGCTCGATCGCGACCGACGCGAACAACCCGCTCGCGCAGGCCTTCGGCCTCTTGTTCAACTTCGGCCGCGCCGGGATCGGCGTGAACCTGGGCTTGCTGGAAGGCAACGGCATGGCCCGCGTGCTGGCGGAACCCACGCTGGTGGCGCTGTCCGGCCAGAGCGCCAACTTCCTGGCCGGTGGCGAACTGCCCATCCCCGTGCCGCAGGGCCTGGGCACGACCTCCATCGAATACAAGCAGTTTGGCATCGGGCTGACCGTCACGCCGACGGTGATGTCCGACGACCGTATCGCGCTCAAGGTCGCGCCGGAGGCCAGCGACCTGGACTACTCCAATGCGCTGAGCATCAACGGCACGGCGGTGCCTGCCATCACCACGCGGCGTGCCGACACGACGGTGGAGCTGGGCGACGGCGAGAGCTTCATCATCGGCGGGCTGGTCAGCCGCACCACCTCCTCGAACGCCGACAAGGTCCCCTTGCTGGGAGACATCCCCGTGCTGGGCAGCTTCTTTAGACACAACAACTTCCAGTCCACGGAAAAGGAACTGGTGATCATCGTCACGCCCCATCTGGTGAAGCCGCTGGCGCGCAACACCGATCTGCAGCCGCACCTGCCGGGCGAGCGCAACGAGCGCCGCAATCCCCAGGTGTGGGGGCAGATCCTCTCGGGCAGCGCGATCTTCCCCGTGCCAGGCTTTTCACCATGAGCACCCGCCCCCTCCTGCGTCCGGTGGAAGACATGCGCGAGCCGGTGGAGCCGCGCCTTGAGGGTGAGGGCGACGACAGCGCGGCGCTGCAGCCCGGCCCGCAGCGCTACCTGCTGCTGTCGCAGGCCGAGCCGCACGTGCAGTGGCTCGAGCGCACGCTGTGGGAGCAGGGCAGGGTGCTGCCGCTGCGCAGCGAAGCGGCCGTCGAGGCGCTGGATGCGCAGATCGCACGCCAGCGGCCGCAGGCCCTGTTCCTGGACTTCTGCACCAGCGGCCCGGCCATGCAGGCCATGCCCAAGGCGCTGGAGCGCCAGTGGCCTGCGCTGCCGGTGATCGGGCTGGGCCGGGCGGGCGATCCCTCTTCCATGCTGGCCGCGCTGCGTGCCGGCGTGCACGACTTCGTGGACATGGATGCCAGCGCCGATGAGGCGCAGGCCGTGCTGGCCGCCGTGCTGGCGCGCCGGCCCGCCCACCGCGCCCATGCGCGCGGGCAGACGGTCGCGCTGCTGGGCGCGCGCAGCGGGCTGGGCGTGAGCACGCTGGCCGCAAGCCTGTCGCTGGTGCTGCAGGGCGCTGCAGGCGGCAAGGCCGCTGCGGCCGAAGCACAGGAAGACGATGAGGTGCCCCAGGGCGTGGCGCTGCTCGACCTGGGCCTGCCGGTGCGCGACAGCCTGCTGTACCTCGACAGCGAAAGCAGCTTCAGCTTCGTCGACGGCGTGCGCAACCTGCGCCGGCTCGACCGCACGCTGGTGCACAGCGCGCTGGCGCGCCATGCCAGCGGCGTCTCGGTGCTGCCGCTGCCGGCCGCCCTCACGCAGATGCGCGAGGTCTCGCATGCCGAATCGGTGTCGCTGATCCAGCGGCTCGACGACTTCTTCAGCTACCGGGTCGTGGACCTGGGCGGCTTTGCGCCGCTGGAATTCATGGCCCAGGTGGCGCGCGCCGCCGACCATGTGTGGGTGGTGTGCGACCAGAGCCTGGGCGGCGTGGTCTCGACGGCCGCCATGCTGCGCGAGCTGGGCACGCGCGCCCTGCCGCCCGAGCGCATGAAGCTGGTCATCAACCAGTTCGACCGGCAGGCCGGCCTGGGTGCGCAGGACATCGCGCAGCGCCTGGGCCTGACGCTGGCCCATGTGGTGCCGGCGCGGCGCGCTGCGCTGCTGGCGGCGGCCAGCCGGGGCGAGATGCTGGTGACCAGCGCCCGCAACGATGTCTACACGCAGGCTGTGCAGGCGATGGCGCGCAGCCTCATGCAGGGGGAGGCGGCCGGCGGCGGCAGCCCAGAAGGCGCGCCGGTTCGCTCGGCCTGGCAGGCCTTGCGCGCGCGGCTGCCTGGCCTGGGCGCCGGGGGGCGCCAGGGCCATGCGGGCTGAACGGAGGACACAGGTGTGAGCACAGAAATCGAGTTCTCCGACGACAGCGAGGTCTTCGTCCATTCGCAGCAGTTCCAGGACATCAAGAACTGGACGCACGAGCACCTGCTCACGCGCATTGAGGAGCTGGGCGCGGAGTTCGGCCGCTGGTCGCGCGCTTCGATCCAGCAGTTCGTCGAGCTGGAGCTGGAAAGCTTCGTGCGGCTGCAGCGCGTGCCCGTCAACGAGCGCGAGACGCAGCTCATCGCCGACGCGCTGACCAAGGAACTGGCCGGCCTGGGCCCGCTGGAAGACCTGCTGGCCGACCCGGCGGTGGAAGACATCCTCATCAACGGCCACCGCAACGTGTACGTGTCGCGGCGCGGCGTGCTGCAGCGCGAATCGCTGCGCTTTGCCGATGACGACCATGTGATCCGCATCGTGCGCCGCATCCTTGCGCCGCTGGGGCGCCGGCTCGACGAGGCCAACCCCATGGTCGATGCGCGGCTGCCGGACGGCGGCCGGCTCAACGTCGTGATCGAGCCGTTGGCCATCGACGGCGTGTCGGTGTCCATCCGCAAGTTCCGCAAGGACCCGCTGACGCCGGCCGAGCTGGTGAAGCTGGGCACCTTCGATCCCGCCATCGCCCAGGTGCTGGAGATGGCGGTGCGCGCGCGCTGCAACGTGCTCGTGAGCGGCGGCACCAGCTCGGGCAAGACCTCCCTGCTCAACGCGCTGGCCACCTTCATCCCCGACACCGAGCGCGTGGTCACCATCGAGGACACGGCCGAGCTGTCGCTGGGCCATTCGCACGTGGTGCGGCTGGAAAGCCGGCCCGGCGGCTTTGATGGAGCGGGCCTGGTGTCGATCCGCGACCTGCTGCGCAACAGCCTGCGCATGCGGCCCGACCGCATCATCGTGGGCGAAGTGCGCGGCGCCGAAGTGATTGAGATGCTGCAGGCCATGAGCACGGGCCACGACGGCTCCATGGGCACCATCCACGCCAGCTCGCCGCGCGAGTGCCTGTACCGGCTCGAGATGCTGGCCGGCTTCGCGGGCTTCCAGGGCAGCGAGGTGAGCCTGCGGCGCCAGATCGCCAACGCCATCGACTTCATCGTGCAGATCGGCCGCCTGCCCAGCGGGCACCGCCGCATCCTGTCGATCTCGGAGGTCACCGGCGTGAACGACAACGTGGTGGCCATGCAGGAGCTGTACCGCCACGAGACCGTGCACGGCCCCGATGGCGAGGACCGCGACCGCTGGGTCTCGCTGGGCATCCAGCCGCACTCGCCAAAAATCGCGCGCCTGCGCCAGAGCCTGCGCGCGGCCGGAGAGCGCCGTGTCTGAGCGCCTGCTGGTGGTGCTGGCGCTGGCGCTGCTGCTGGCGGCGGCCGGGCTCTGGCTTTGGCACCTGTCGGCGCGCGGGCGCGAGCGCGCGGCCGTGGGCGCCCACCTGGAGCGCCAGCTGCGCATGCCGGCCGGCGGCGCGGCCGAAGCCCCGGCGCCGTGGATGCGCGAGCCCGCGCAGTTCCTCGACGAGGCTGCGGGCGCGATGCCGCAGGACGGGCAGGGCGGCGCGCGCGGCCAGGGCCTGGCGGGCATCTCGCTGGCGCTGCCGGGCTGGCTGGCCGGTGCCGTGAAGCCTGCCACCTTGCTGCTGGGCGTGGTGGCGGCGGCCCTGGTCACCATGGGCGCCTCGTTCGCGCTGGGGCCGGTGGCGGCCGTGGCCGCCGCGGTGCTGTGCGCCGTGTTCGGCCTGTTCCTCATCTGGCTGGCCGTGCAGCGCTTCAGGCGCACCCTGGTGCGGCAGCTGCCCACTTTCATCGATGCCATGGTCCGGCTGATCACCATCGGCAACTCCACGCATGCGGCCTTCCAGCTTTCCATCCCCAGCGCGGGCGAACCGCTGCGCGGCTATCTCGAAAAAGCCAGCAGCCTGGTGCGCGGCGGCGTGGAGCTGGACCAGGCGCTGCACCAGATGGCGCGCACCGTGCGCATCGAAGAGATGTACCTGCTGGCCGCCATCCTGGGCCTGGGCGTGCGCTACGGCGGCCGGGCCGACCTGCTGCTCGAGCGCGTGGCCAACTTCATGCGCGACCGTGAACAGGCCGAGCAGGAGCTGACGGCGCTTTCCGCCGAGACCCGGCTCTCGGCCTGGATCCTGGGGCTGCTGCCCGTGGCCGTGGGCCTGGCCATCGTGATGCTCAATGCGGCCTACTTCATGCGCATGTGGCAGGACGACAGCGGCCGCATGATGATCTACGGCGCAGCCGGCCTGCAGGTGGCTGGCGCGCTGATGCTGTACCGGCTGGCGAGGCTGTCATGAGTGCGCAGATGCTCTACGTGGCGAGCGCGGCGCTGGTGGCGGTGGCGCTGCTGCTGGTGGCGGTGTCGCTGATCCTGCGCGAGCTGCAGCGGCACCGCGAACGGGTGGTGGTAGGCCGCGCCATCGCGCGCGGCATCGTGCTGCCTGACGCAGCGCTGCCCGAGCTGCGCGAACCCGGCGATGCGCTGGCGGCCCAGCAGGCCCTGCGCGCCGACAGCGAACTGCCCGCGCACTGGCTGCAAAGCCGCCTGGGACGCGCGCTGGTGGCCGACGAGGACCGGCGCCTGATCGACCAGTGCGGCTGGCCTTCGACGCGCGCGCAACTGATCTTCCTGAGCCTGCGCGCCGGCCTGGCCGTGCTGCTGCCGGTGCTGGTGCTGCTGGCCCGGGAATTCGGCCACTGGCGCGGCTCGCTCATGGTGCCGATGGCCGTGGCCTTCGTGCTGGGCTTTCTGCTGCCCAAGTGGCTGCTGGCGTTCAAGGCCGCGGGCCGGCGCGAGCAGGTGGCGCACGAGCTGCCACTGTTCGTCGATCTGCTGCGCCTGCTGCAGGGCGTCGGCCTGGGGCTGGACCAGTGCCTGCAGATCATGGCCAACGACTTCAGCCATGTGCTGCATGTGCTGGGCCACGAGCTGGAACTGGCCAATCACCAGTACGCGCGGGGCCGCACGCGCGAGCATTCGCTGCACCGCCTGGCCACCACCTTCAACAACGACAACCTTGCGGGCCTGGTGGATCTGCTGGTGCAGATCGACCGCCATGGCGGCGCCGTGCAGGAGCCGCTGCGCCAGTACAGCGAACGCCTGCGCGAGCATCGCCGCGCCGAACTCAAGACGCGCATCGGCAAGACCACCGTGAAGATGACCGCCGTGATGGTCACCACGCTCTTGCCGGCGCTGATCATCGTCACCGCCGGGCCGGGCTTCCTGGCCGTCATCCGTTCACTGGGAGCCCTGGCCCGATGACTGCCATTGCATCCACCGCCATTCCTGCGCTGCGCGCAGCCCTTGCCGTGGCCGGCCTGGCCCTGCTGGCTGCCTGCGGCGCACCCAAGACGCACTACCCGCCTGCGGCCCAGGCCCAGGAACAGCAGCGGGCGGCCGAAGCGGCGCCTGCTGCCGAAGCCGATCCCTCGGCCACCCACCAGCGCCTGATCGAGCAGATGCAGCGCGAGGGGCTGTGGTACGCCTCGCTCGCGCACATCGACGCGCTGGAGCAGCGCGTGGGCGCTTCGTCCGCGGTGCTGCGCCTGCGCGGCGACGCGCTGCGCCAGACCGGCCAGGCCGCCGCCAGCCGGAAGGCCTACGAGGCGCTGATCAAGGCGCCCGATGCCACCGACGCGGCGGCCGGCCTGCATGGCCTGGGTCTGCTGGCGGGCGCCGAAGGCGACTTTGCGCGCGCGGCGCAGTGGATGGAGCAGGCACGCCAGCGCACCCCCACCGACCCCCGCCTGCTGGGTGACCTGGGCTACGCGCATCTGCGCGCGGGGCAGATCGAGGGCGCGCGCGTGCCGTTGATGCAGGCCGCGCAGTTGCGGCCCGCCGACGCGCGCCTGCAGATGAACCTGGCCGCCTGGATGCTGGTTAAGGGGGATGAAGCCCAGGCCAGCCGCATCCTCGATGCGGCCGGTGCCAACGCGGCCACGCGCGAAGCCGTTGCGCAGACCGCACGCCTGGCGCAGCAGGCCCGCGCCGGGGCCACCGCACCGGCGCCCACTGCTGCCGTTGCGGCTGCCGCTGCTGCTGGTGCTGGTGATGCTTCACTGGCCTTGCGCAGCTCGGCCTGGCAGGAAGCGCGCCGCGTGCACATCGGCGTGCGTCGTTCCGACGACGCCACGCCCTGATCCGGATGTTGTTGAAAAAGAAAAGCGAGGAGCTTCCCATGACCCATCGGCCTCTCATGCTCGCGCTGGCGCTGCTGGCCGGCGCGCACGCGCAGGCGCAGCAAGGCGGCGTCGCCCCCGTCACCGTGGATCGCGCCGAGCCCGCATCGCAACAGCGGATGCAGCCCTTGCCCCCGCTGCCGTCGGAAGCTGCTGCGCCCGCCGCGCCGGAACCCGCGGCCGCCCAGCCCACCGAAATGGGCAGCGCGACGCGCCACCTGCTGGCGCTGCAGCGCAGCGGCGCAGCGGCATCTGCCGTGCCGCGCCCGCTGCCCGGCGACGTGGCCCAGCGTAGCCGCGAGCGCTACCTCAAGAGCTTTGAGCACCCCATTCCCGAGCACTTCCAGTCGTCGGTGGGCGGGAAGTCCGGCCAGGGCGCGGGCGGGCGCTGAAGGCTCTTCGCACGAGGAGAAAGTTCATGACCACCAGGCCCATTCGCATGCCCGCCCGCCGCCATCGCCAGCGGGGGGTGTATGCGGTGGAGTACGCGTTGGTCTTTCTGCTCTTCTTCGGCTTGATTTACGCGCTGATCTGCTATTCCCTGCTGTTCACCTACAGGCTTGCTCTTCAGCATGCTGCGGAGGATGGCGCTCGTGCCGCCTTGCGGGTGCGCGTGCCAGATGTCGGTGATCAGATGAACTACCGAAAGAGGGCGGCAGAGTCGATGGTCCTTCGCCGGGTAGGCACATGGCTTCCGGTTGCCCCGGGAATTCGCACCTGTGTGCAGCGCGTCGCGGATCCGGATGACTGTTCATCAGTCGAACCGAGCATCGCAGAGTGTCAGCCTCAAGGCGGATGGCCGGGCACATGCCGCATCCTGGTGCGAGTGCAGGCTGCGGGCTTGTCGCAGGTACTTCCCCCTTTCCCTGGATTCGCCTTGCCGCAAGCCGTGACCGGGCAAGCGAGTGTCCTGCTGGACGGGAGGACCTTGCTATGACGGCTGTGATCGCGACGGGTTCCAGGGGGCATGGGTCTTCGGGGCGAGGAGTGCAGCGGCAGCGCGGCATTGCCGCCATAGAGCTGGCCTTGACCCTGCTCGTTCTGATACCACTGCTGTACGGGTTGGTCACTTTTGGATTCGCGTTGTACGCCCAGCAGGCCCTGTCACGTGCCGTGGAGGATGGGGTGCGTGCCCTTTCGCTTGGCGCGAGCAATGCGGAAGCGAAGCTGGTGGTTCGCGAATCCCTGGCGCGCTCCATGATCGCGCCAGCGGCATACAACGCTAACGCCCAGAGCCGGCGCAGCTGGGTGGATAGCTCATTCACGTTTGAACCCTCGGCCCCCGATGCACTGGACGTCACCTACCGTTTTCGGTCCGACTACATGCAGCTTTTTCCTGCCGTGCTTCCGTACTCTTGGATTCCCAATACCCTGAGCAGCCAGGCTGCTGTCGGGCTCGCGCCGTGAAGGGTCTTGCTTGAGGAGCGTGCCATGACCTATCTGACTCGCATGAACAAGGGGCGTCGAGTGGCAGGCCGTCGCGTGACGCAGCGCGGCTCCGTCGTGGTGAATTTTGCGATCGCGGCATTCGTGATCATCGTTGCCGTGCTGGGAACGGAGATCGGCGTTTACTCCTTCCAGAAAAGGGAACTGCAGAAAGCTGCAGATTTGGCTGCCTTGTCAGGCGCCGTGCGTCTTCAACCGGACAGCTGCGTGGCTGGCGAAGCGATGGCTCGCAGCAATGCTGCTGAGAATCTGGCGCATCTGGCGCATTTGGCACCAGTGACAACGGACGTTGCCTGTGGCCGTTGGGTGCGGCCTGCAGAGGGTGCTCCGGAGACGGAGGATGGGCTTGTCTCGGTGGGGCCGGACGACAACTACGATGCCCTGAGGGTGACACTGACTGCGCTTTACGACTCGATCCTTCCCGCGTTTTCCAATCTCTCTCTTGAAGCAAAGGCGGTCGCCCAGATGGATGGGCCACAGGCTTCGTTTACTGTGGGATCAGGGGTGGCACGGCTCAATGCTGGCGCCTTGAACCAACTGCTGAGTCTTCTGTTGGGAACCAATGTGACGCTGTCGTTGGCCGACTACGAAGGTTTGGCGAATACCAATGTGAACCTGCTTGGATTGGCGAAGGCCCTCGGTTTGGCGGTGGGCACCTACGATGAATTGGCAGCAGCTGATCTCGACGTCGGCGAGCTGCTCTCGGGAACCGTGGGGCTGCTGCCACGCGATAGCGTTGATCCAGCAGTGGGTGTTGCACTCAACGCCTTGAACGTGCTGCTTGACCTTGGCGTGCCGCTCGAGCAACTCTCCTTGGCCGTTCTGAAAACGGCATCCCAGAACGGGTTATTGTCCCTGGACCTTGATACGCGGGACCCTTCGACAGCATTGGACACGGACGTCAGCGTTCTCAACCTGCTGCTGGTTGGGTTGCAGGTAGCCAACGCGTCGGACGATCCCTCGTTTGTATCCGGCGCGATCAATGTTCCGTTGCAGCCTCTTGCCAATGTGGGCGTTCGAGCCAAGGTGATCGAGCCCCCCAGCATTGGCGTAGGTCCACCCGGCTATACCGCCAGCGGGCGTGCACGTACTGCGGCTCATACGGCGGTTGTGCGGGTATATCTCAACACGCAGGTTCTGACGCCAGCGGGAGGGGATAGTCTTCTTGATGTGAATCTTCTTGGACTGGCGCGTGTCAAGCTCGCGGCCCCTGCGGGGCAAGTTGTGAATCTTCCCATCTACGCCGAAGTTGCGCCTGGCGAAGCGGTCCTGGAGTCCGTGTCTTGCCGCGCCAGCCAAAACGGCCACGAGGTGACGCTGGGCGTGACGCCGGGGCTGGCGCATGTGTACTTGGGGCACATTCCGGACGCCTTCGAGAACAGGAGCACGCGCTGGGCGAATCTGCAAAAAGATCGCTTCAAGTTGCTCAATCTCAACCTGGATGCCTCCTTGTTGGGCGTGCCTCTTCTGAACGTACCTGTGAATTTGACTGCAAGGCTGGATTTTTCTGTGCCGCGCAACGGCGCCGTGACCCGTCAGGAAGTTACTTTCGACTATGACCCCGAAGAGCCTCGGTCAACCCAGAACTTGACAGCGTCTGTAGGCTCGCAACGTCATTTGGGTGCGTCCATCGCCGATGCAATCGCTGCGGGTCTGCTCGATGTGGAGCTCGATACCAGCGGGCTTTCGTTGGGAGGGGCGGATCTTGCGCTCCTGTCCAACATCATCGATGGTCTCGGCAATTCACTAGGCGATCTGCTGAATGGCGTCTTGGCCTTGCTCAATCCCGTACTCGCGCCTGTGCTGACACTTCTTGATGGCGTCCTACTGGGACCCTTGCTCGAGGCCCTCGGCTTGCAACTGGGCTACGCAGACGTGCAACTCATGTCTGCAAGCTGCGATGCCAGCGCCAAGCTCGTCCATTGATCTTGGAATGGAAAAGGAGCATGCGCCAAAGGGTCGGATGCGACGTGGCTGAATAAATGAATCCGACAGTGAACTTCGAAGAACTCAACCTCTACGTCTGGGAAGGCTCCGCCGACATTGCCGAGCGCGTGGCGCGATGCATGGCGAGCTTCGAGGCGGAGGTGATCCGCGTCGACGGGCCGCTGCCGGACGGGGCGGCGAGTTCGCGCGCGGCGGTGGCGATCATCAGCGTGTCGGCCATGCAAAGCCCGGCCTTCGCCGTGGCCAGCGAGTCGATGCAAGGCATTCCGGTGATCTGGGTGGCCGGCGCGTCACGCGACCATGGCGCGGCAACCTACCCGCCCGAATACCACCACATCCTGCCCTATGACTTCACGGGCGCGGAACTGCGTGCCATGGTGGCCAAGATGGCCCGGCACCTGCGCACGCGGGAGGCGCGCGTGCAGGCGCCCGACACATTGGTGGCGCAGTCCGAGGCCATGCAGGGCCTGCTGGCCGAAGTGAAGACATTTGCCGACTGCGATCACGCCGTGCTGCTGCGCGGCGATACGGGCGTGGGCAAGGAGCGCGTGGCGCAACTGCTGCATCAGGGCCATGCAGGCTATGGGCAAGGGCCGTTCGTGCCGGTCAACTGCGGCGCGATCCCCGACGGGCTTTTCGAATCGCTGTTCTTCGGCCATGCGAAGGGTTCATTCACGGGCGCGGTGGCGGCGCACCGCGGCTACTTCGAGCAGGCCACGGGCGGCACGCTGTTTCTGGACGAAATTGGCGACCTGCCGCGCTACCAGCAGGTCAAGCTGCTGCGCGTGCTCGAAGATGGCACGGTGACGCGCCTGGGTTCCAGCACGCCGGTGAAGGTGGATTTCCGGCTGGTGGCGGCCAGCAACCG
This sequence comes from Xenophilus arseniciresistens, assembly GCF_028023875.1. Taxonomy (GTDB): domain Bacteria; phylum Pseudomonadota; class Gammaproteobacteria; order Burkholderiales; family Burkholderiaceae_C; genus Xenophilus; species Xenophilus arseniciresistens. Next base: position 253,138 of record NZ_JAQIPB010000008.1, on the reverse strand, counting down.
CAACCTGCGCGACATGGTGGCCGCTGGCGACTTCCGCGCCGACTTGTTCTACCGCCTGGCGGTGATCGAGCTGTATGTCCCCAATCTGGAAGAGCGCGGCGATCTGGACAAGGTGGCGCTGTTCAAGTCGATCCTGGGCGAGGTGCTGAACAGCGCGGCCCAAGCGCTGATGTCGGTACCGCACTGGGTGAGTGACGCGGTGGCGTCCATGAACTTCCCGGGCAATGTGCGGCAGTTGCGCAACCTGGCCGAGCGCATTGGCGTGATCGCACGGCAGACCGGCGGCTGGGACCAGGGGCTCATTGAGCGCGCGCTTTCTCAGGCGCGCCAGCAGTCCCCGCTGCGGGCCGATGCAGCGGCGGCGGAGGGGGGCAGCGAACGCCGCAGCTGGAGCGCCAGCGAGCGCAATCGCATCATCGAGGCCCTGGAGGCCAACGACTGGCGCCGCCAGGACGCCGCGCAGGCCCTGGGCATCAGCCGCAAGGTGCTGTGGGAGAAGATGCGCAAGTATCAGATCAGCGACGGTGAACCCAGTATTCCGGCTGAAGGCTGAAACACCGGGCGCGGGCATCGCAGAAGGCTTTCTCAGCGCATCGTCAACCTGGGCGCCACGCTCAAGGCCAGCGGGGAGCCGAACTCACCCGTGCCGCTGCGCGAGCCGCCGCTGCCCTGGGCCAGCGCGCGCGCGGGCTTGCAGCTGCTGCGGCTGGCCGCCATGCACTCCAGGCCCAGCACGCCGTCTTCGTCCAGCAGCGGGCCCGGCGTGCCGCCGAAGATGCGGTCCACCCAGGGGTTGGGCGCATCGGGAAGCACGCGCAGCTCGCCCGTCGCGCGGGCCAGCCGGAACTCGGTGATGCGCTGGTCGAACACGGCGTCGATGTAGTCCTGCAGCAGCGTGTAGTAGTCCAGCTGCGCGTCCAGCACGTTGGGCAGCGTCTCGCGGCCGAACTCCAGCAGGCGCCTGCGGCCGCGGAAGGCTTCGCCCGATTCGCGCACCGCTTCCTTGAGCTGGCGCTCGCGCTCGCGGCCTGATTGCGAACGGCCCCAGGCCGAGTTCGTGGCTTCGAAGAGGTTGCGGCGTGCGCCCTCGAGCTTGGCACGCTGGTTCTCCACTTCCGCCAGGGCCGACTTCACGCGCAGCTGCCGGTCGAAGCCACTGCCGAAGTTCCAGTTCAGCTCCAGCGCCGCGCGCGTGGGCTCCGAAGGCGAGACGCCGCGCGGGTCCTTGGTCTTGACGACCACGGCTTCGACCGTGGGCCAGACGCTGGCTTCCTGCTGGTCCACCAGGGCCTGCGCCTTTTCGACGCGACCGCGCCCTTCGGCCAGTTCGGTGCTGCGGCTTTCGGCGCGGCGCAGCGCCTCGGCCTGGCTCTCGATGGCCCAGTTGGCCGGCGTGGCCAGCACGGGCAGCCGGCGCGGTTCGGGCTCGAAACCGAAGTAGCTCTGGAACTTGGCCAGCGCCTCGTCGCGCTGGGCCGCGAAGTCGGCCTCGCGCGCGGCGATGCTGGCCTGGCGCGCAGCCGCCATGCGCAAATCGTTCTGGCCCGTGGCGCCAAGCTGCACGCGGCGCTGCTCGGCGCGCGAAAGCTCGGCCACCACGCGCGTGGCGCTGCCGGCCAGCTCGCGTTGCAGCTCGAAGCGCTGTAGCTGCAGGTAGGCGGTGATGGCATCAAGCACCACCTTCTGCGAGGTGCTGACGGCCGCTTCCTGCTGCGCCAGGCTGCCGGCTTCGGCCGCGCGCACGCGCGCGCTGATGGCGCCGCCGTCGATCAGGGCCATGCGCGCTTCGGCCGAGATGAGCTGGTAGCTTTGCGAGGAGGCGCCGTCGGCCCCGCTGTTGTAGCTGCCGGTGGCGCTGCCGACCTTGAAGCGCGGGTAGCGGGCCTGGCGCGCGGACTCCACCTCGAAGCCGCTGGTCAGCGCCGCGGCCTGCGCCGACAGCACTTCCGGGTGCTCCTGGGCCAGCAGCTGCAGGGCCTGCTTGATGCGCACCACCTCGCCCGAGATCGTGACCGAAGGCGTGGCCAGCCGATGCGCGGGCGTGAGCGCAGCGGCAGACCCTTGAACGGGTGCGGCGGCCTCGGGCGCCATGGCGGGCTGGGCCTGCGCGCCGGGCGCGAGCTGCAGCGCGGCCAGCAGCAGCGCCGGCACCGCGGTGCTTCGCAAGGCCGTCATCGCCGGGGCAAGGGTGGGGGCAGGTCGGCGCTTGTGGGTCATGGCTCGCGGAAGGCTTCGCGCTGGGTCTTCAGAACCGGGCGCAGCAAATACCAGATGAAGGGGTCGGTGCCCACGATCAGGTCCACCTCGGCTTCCATGCCGGCGGTGATGCGGTTTTCGGGACGGCCCACGTGCGCCTGGGCGGTGTTGACCAGCAGCCGGTAGTAGGGCGGCGCGGTGGGCAGCGTGGTGTCGCGGTCTGCGTCCGCCGCCACCAGCATCACCTTGCCGTCCACGGTGCCGTAGCGCAGGAAGTCGTAGGCCGTGACCTTCACGCGCGCCTTCTGGCCCACGTGCACGAAGCCGCGGTCGTTGGGGCTCAGGCGGGCCTCGACCAGGATCTCGTCTTCCACCGGCACCACTTCCATGATGGCTTCGCCGGGCTTGACCACCCAGCCCGGGCTGGCGCTGCGCAGGCCCTTGACGATGCCGTCCGAAGGCGCGGTGACCACGGTGCGCGAGCGCTGCGTGCGCGCGCGCGCCAGGTCCTCGTTCAGGCTGGCGAGCTGGCGCTCCAGCGCCGCCAGTTCGTCCGAGGCACGGCGGCGAAAGCGCCCCTCGGCCTCGGCCATCTTGGCCTGGGCCTCGCCGATGGCCGCGGTGGCCGAGACCAGGCCCTGGCGCGCCACGGCCAGCTCGGCCCGCACGCCTTCGGCCTGGCGGCGCTTTTCCAGCACTTCCATCTGGCCGATCAGCTTTTCGCTCAGCAATTGCTCGGAGATCTTCAGTTCCGTCTGCATCAGGGCCAGGCGCTCGGTCAGGCCGCTGATCTTGGCGTGCTGCTCCATCTGGCGGCCGCGCGCCTGCTCCAGGCCCGCGACGGTGCCGGCCATCACGCCGCGCTGCTCCAGCGCGCGCGCCTCGTAGGCGCCCATTTCGCCGCGCACCACCGCTTCGTCGGTGCCGGTCTCGAACTGGCCGGACGAGAGCGGCTGGCCCAGGCTTTCGGCCCGCAGGCGCACGCGGGTGGCCTGCTGGGCCGCATGGCGTGCCGTGAGTTCTTCCAGGTTCAGGCTGCTGCCGCCCAGGTCGATCTCGACCAGCGGCGCGCCCTGGCGCACGGGCTGGCCTTCGCGCACCATCACCGATCGCACGATGCCGCCTTCCAGATGCTGGATGGACTTGACGCGGTCGGACGGGATGACGCGGCCCGTGGCCACCACCACGCTTTCCATCGGAAAGCCCAGTGCCACCAGTGCCAGCGCACCCACCACGGCGCCCAGCAGCCAGCGCCTGCGGCGCGGCGAGGGTGCGCCGGAGCCCCCGGGAGCGGGAGGCGGCGGCTGCCCCTGCTGGTCTTGCAGCTGCTGCAGGATCTGTGGGAGATCGTTCTTCATGATGACTCGCTTCGCCTCAGGCGGCACGGGCCGCCACCACGCGCTCGGCCTGTTCGACGTCGGCATGGATCGCGGCTTCTTCGTCTGCGGCGGTGTTCAGGGTGGCGGCGCTGCGCACGCCGAACAGGCGCGGCACCATCAGCGTCGCGCTGCCTTGCTCCACGTCGCCCTTGCCGTTGACGTGATAGACCTGCGTGGCGGCCGAGACGATGCGCAGCGAATGGGTGACCACGATCACGGTGCGCTTGCGGGCCACGGCCAGCAAGGTGCTGAGCAACTGGCGCTCGCTCTGGAAGTCCAGGTCGTTGCTGGGCTCGTCCAGGATCAGCACCGAGGGGTTGCGCAGGAAGGCCAGCGCCAGCGCGAGCTTGCGCCGCTCGCCCACCGAGAGGCCGGTGCCGCCTTCGCCCACCTGCGTGGCATAGCCGCCGGGCAGGCGCGAGATGAACTCATGCGCACCCGACAGGCGGCAGGCGCCGATGATCTGCTCGTCGCTGTGGCCCGGCGCATTGCGGCGCAGGCTGTCCATCAGCTCGCCCGCGAACCAGTAGGCCTCCTGCGGCAGGTAGCTGATCCAGCCGGCCAGGTCGCTGCGGCCGAACTGCGCGAGGTCGTACTCGCCGATCTGCACGCTGCCGCGCGTGGGCGTGTACAGGCCCGCCAGCAGCTTGACCAGCGTGGACTTGCCGGCGCCGTTGCGCCCGACGATGGCATGCAGCCCGCCCACGCCGATGCGCAGGTTCACGTTCTGCAGCACCGGCGGCAGCGCTTCGTGGAAGGAGAAGCTCAGCTCCTCCAGCGTGACCAGGCCCGGCGGCTGGGGCAGGGCGATGTCCTGCTTGGGCTTTTCCACCGGCTCGGCCAGCACGTTCTCCAGCCGCTTGGCGGCCTCGGCGGCAATGGCCAGCGCGCGCCAGTTCGACACCAGGCCGGCCACCGGCTGCAGCGCCTTGATGGCCAGCATGTTGGAAGCGATCAGGCCGCCCACGGTCATCCACTGCTGCATCACGGCCACCGCGCCCACGGTGATGACCACGGTGGAGAAGATGGTCAGCAGCACGGTGGTGCCGTCGCGCGCGCGCTCGATCTCGCCGTTCTTGCGGAAGCTCTCGGCCAGCCAGTGCGTGTAGCTTTCGCGCCAGCGCTCGATGCTGGGGCCGTCGTTGGCCTGCGTCTTGAGCGTCTCGCGCGCATTGCAGATCTCGGCGGTCATGCGCTCCAGGCTGCGGCTGCGCTGCGCTTCTTCCACGCGGCCGGCGCGCACCTCGTCGGCCCACCACCAGGCCAGGAAGGACATCACGCCCAGGAAGGCCACCACCACCGGCAGCACGGGCCAGGCCACGATCGCGATCACGCCCAGCGCGAACAGGGCCATGGGCAGATCGAACAGCGACTGCGCCAGGCCGCCCGTGAGCGTGCCGCGCACCGCGCCCACGTCGCGAAACAGCAGGAACCAGGCCGAGGCGGCCCGCTGCTCCAGCGCGCGCAGCGGGCGCTCCAGCATCGAATGCAGCAGCGCGTTGGAGACCTCGTGGTCGATGGTGGCGCCGGCGTCGCGCAGCAGGCGCGAGCGGCGCGAGCGCAGCCAGAACTCGATGGCCAGGAAGCACAGGATGCCGCTGACCAGCGCCCACAGGGTGGAGGTGGCGTTGCGGTAGATGACGCGGTCGTAGACCTGCAGCAGGAAGATGGACGGCAGCAGGCCCGACAGGCTGATGGGGATGGACCACCAGGCTGCGCGCCGGATCAGCGGATAGGCCGCGCCGAAGGCGCGCTCCAGCGTGCGGCCGTGGGGACTGACATCCGCCGCCGAGTCCGCGGGCGTCACGAGTTGGGTGGGTAACAGGTACTTGAGCATGACGAGACCTCGCGAACGCAGGCGGCAAGGTCCAAATGTTATCTAGCGGTAACAGTTATGTCTCGTCCTGTTTTCCCGCTTAAGTCGTTGTGCTTAATGCACGGTGCCCAGATGGCCCCAGTTGGTGTGCGCAGGCAACACCGGCGCGCTCCAGGGCTCTGGCAAAGGTTCGTCGCGGGGCACCAGGGCTGCCCGCGAAGGGCGCACCACCTGGCTGGCGGCGTCGCGCACGCGGGTCTTGCCCGTGGCTGCCGGTGCGGCTTCGCGCGCCAGCAGCACGGCGTGATAGCCGATCAGGCCCGACAGGTAGTGCTCCACGTCGTCGATGCGCACCCGGAAGGAGTGGTGGCGGATGTAGAAGGCGCCGAGCACGCTGCGCGGCCTGCGGAAGTACATCGCCACCTCGGGGAAGAAGTGGCCATTGAGCAGGTAGTTCGCGCGATGGTCCATGGCCCGTTGGAACTTGGCCATGTCCAGCCCGTCGAGCAGATGGCGCAGCTCGGGCATCGTCGCCAGCCGCTGCAGCATGTGGTGCGCGGCCACCATCAGCTCCAGCAGCGTGGGGAAGGTGGTCTTGCGCTCGAGCACGAAGTCCAGGTAGTCGGCCACGTTCTGCACGCCGAAGCGGAAGTACTTCTCCAGCGGGCGCCAGCGCGTGAGTTCGTTGACGCAGTAGCTCAGCCAGTGGTCATGGGCCTGCCAGTGGTCGTTGGCGATGAAGTGCTCGAAGGCCAACTCGACCATGGCCAGCCAGCGCGCATCGCGCGTCAGCCCATACAGGCGCATCAGGCCGAAGGCGGCCTCGCCGTCGTAGTAGACGGTGCGCACGGCCTGCTTGAGCGACAGGTCGCGCGCGTCCAGCACATGGCTGAAGCGGCCGGTGCGCGTGTCCTGCATGAAGGCCATGCCCAGTGCCAGCTTCTCCAGCAGCGGCAGCCAGCCGCGATGTTGCGTGAGCTCGGTGTACTTCACCAGCGCCAGCAGGCACACGGCGTTGCCGCCGAGCTTGATCTCGTCGGCCACATCGACCAGGAAGGCCACCTGCGTGCCGTCGGGCAGCGTGTAGTCGCGGATCAGCTTGTGGCACAGGTGGGTGATGCCGCGCTCGATGGCGGCCATCAGCGTGGCGTCCGGGTTGAATTCCCAGGCTTCCAGCATCGCGTACAGCGTGCTGGCATGGCGCAGCGTGTTGTAGCTGCCCACGCGGCGGTCGAAGCAGGGGAAGTGCCCGTACACGAACTGGCCGCTCTTTTGCACCTGCCCCGCCAGGTAGGCGGCGGCGCCGTTGACCAGGGTGGCGGTGCTTTCGGGCGTCAGGGCCGGCAGGATGCGGCGCCCTGCGTCGGGACCGGGCCCGCCCAGCAGGTGCACCACGCCGTCGTTCTGGCAGAACACGCCGCGCATGCCCAGCAGATGGACCACGCGCGAGGCATCGAAGTCGGCCGTGGGTTCATGCGCGAAGCGGCGCCAGAGGTAGATCTCGAAGTTGTTGCGGTTGAAGCTGGCCTGCGTCTGCTGCGGCCCGCCATACAGCATGGCGTTGGCATTGAGCTCCTGCTCGGTCAGCACGCGGCCGAACTCCGCGTCCAGTGCCAGGCCGAGCCGGAAGTAGTTGCGCTTGACGCCATCGAGCTGTGCTTCGAAGTCGCTCCAGCGCATGGGCACGGCCTCTTCGACCCAGTCCACGCGCAGCCAGGGCGCCTGCAGCTTGTGCTTCTTGACCAGCGCCAGCGTCTGCTCTGCACCGCTGCGCCAGGCGCTGTCGAAGCTGCCGGCGCACACATGCAACACGTGCGCGCGCTGCGTGCCGTCGCTGACCGAGAACACCAGGGTGAAGGCCGGGTAGGGCGCGCCCAGGGCCCGGCACTGGCTCGCCACCTGCGCGCGGCAGGCCAGCAGCTGGTCAGTCAGGCTGACCGGGGCTGCAGGCTGCGCGGGCGCCCGCGGCGCGGCCGGCTGCGGGGTGGGGAAAAAGGTGAAGACTTCGGCCATCGGGGGACTCCTGGGCGAGGCGGTGGCGCGGGTCAGCGGTAGACGAATTCGACGCGTCGATTGAGCTGGTGCCCGGCTTCGGTCTGCTCCATGGACGCCGGCTTTTCCTTGCCCCAGCTCATGGGTTCGGTCTGCCCGGCGCGCGCGCCGCCGGTGCTGATGAGCCGGTTCACGGCCTCGGCCCGGCGCTGGCCCAGCGCGACGTTGTATTCAGCGCCGCCGCGGTTGTCGGTGTGGCCTTCCAGCCGCACCTGCGCCTGCGGGCGCGTGCGCAGGTAGTCGGCATGGGCCTGCACCACGCTGAGGTACTGGGGCTTGACGTCGTACTTGTCGAAATCGAAATAGACGATGCGCGCCACGCCGGCCGGGCCACGGTCGGCCGGTGCCGGTGCAGGCTGTGCCACCACGGGCGCCACGGCCGAGGGCGACTGGCGCGATTGGTAGTAGTAGGTGGTGTCGTCGCGGCCGTCCTTGGGGGCGGCGCAGCCGACCAGCACGGCCAGCGCAGCCAGGCTGGCAGCGAGGCTGCCGCGGCGCAGCGATGTGATGTTCTTCATGGTTTGAATCCCTTGAGTGGAAGAGGGGCGGAAGTGGCCCGCGGCAGCGGGCCACCTTCACCTCATCAGCCCAGCAGGCCGCCCAGCAGGTTCTTGACCGGGGCCAGCGCACTGCCCACGCCGGCAGCGCCGCCGTCGGTGCTGCTGATGGGGGCCAGCAGGCCGCCGACCAGGCCGTCGTCGCCCAGCAGGCCGCCGACCAGGCCTTCTTCGCCCAGCACGCCGCCCAGCAGGTCGCCGCCGCCGAGCAGGTCGCCGCCCAGCAAGCCGCCGACCAGGCCGTCTTCGCCGACCACCGTGTCGAGCACATTGCCGACCAGGCCGTCCTCGCCCAGCAGGCTGCCCACCAGGTCGTCCTGCACCGGCGTCGAGCCCAGCAGCTCGCCGACCAGACCGTCCTCGCCAAGCACCGTGTCGAGCACGTTGCTCACGAGGCCGTCTTCGCCGACGACGCCACCCAGGAGGTCGCCACCCAGCAGGTCGCCGCCGAGCAGGCCGTCTTCGCCAGCCACCGTGTCGAGCACGTTGCTCACGAGGCCGTCTTCGCCGACGACGCCACCCAGGAGGTCGCCGCCGAGCAGGTCGCCACCCAGCAGATCGCCGCCGAGCAGGCCGCCAACCAGACCGTCTTCGCCAACCACGGTGTCGAGCACGTTACTGACCAAGCCGTCTTCGCCGACAACGCCGCCCAGGAGGTCGCCACCCAGGAGGTCACCGCCCAGCAGGCCACCAACCAGACCGTCTTCGCCCAGCACGCCACCCAGCAGGTCGCCGCCGAGCAGGTCGCCACCCAGCAGGCCGCCGACCAGACCGTCTTCGCCAACCACGGTGTCGAGCACATTGCTGACCAGGCCGTCTTCGCCGACAACGCCGCCCAGCAGGTCGCCACCCAGGAGGTCACCGCCGAGCAGGCCACCAACCAGGCCGTCCTCGCCCAGCACGCCACCCAGCAGGTCGCCACCCAGGAGGTCACCGCCGAGCAGGCCACCAACCAGGCCGTCCTCGCCCAGCACACCGCCCAAGAGGTCGCCACCCAGGAGGTCACCGCCGAGCAGGCCGCCAACCAGGCCGTCCTCGCCGAGCACACCGCCCAACAGGTCGCCACCCAGGAGGTCACCGCCGAGCAGGCCGCCAACCAGGCCGTCTTCGCCAAGCACGCCACCCAGGAGGTCGCCACCCAGGAGGTCACCGCCGAGCAGGCCGCCAACCAGGCCGTCTTCGCCCAGCACGCCGCCCAGCAGGTCGCCACCCAGGAGGTCACCGCCGAGCAAGCCGCCGACCAGACCGTCCTCGCCCAGCACACCGCCCAGGAGGTCGCCGCCGAGCAGGTCGCCACCCAGCAGGCCGCCGACCAGACCGTCCTCGCCGAGCACGCCGCCCAGGAGGTCGCCACCCAGGAGGTCACCGCCGAGCAGGCCGCCGACCAGACCGTCTTCGCCCAGCACACCGCCCAGCAGGTCGCCGCCGAGCAGATCGCCGCCGAGCAGGCCGCCGACCAGACCGTCTTCACCCAGCACGCCGCCCAGCAGGTCACCGCCGAGCAGATCGCCGCCCAGCAGGCCGCCGATCACGCCGTCTTCGCCAAGCAGGCCGCCCAGCAGGCCGTCTTCACCCAGCAGGCCGTCCAGCGTCTCGGCGCCCACCAGGCTGCCCACCAGGTGGGAGACGCCATCGGTCAGGTAGTCGACCTGGGTGTCCACGAGGCCCAGCACGCCGTCCAGCACGCCTTCGCCCAGCAGGGAGTCCGTGACCGGCGACAGCAGACCGCCCACCGTGTCGGTGACGGAGCCCACCAGTTCGTCCGCGCCGTCGAGTGCGTTCGGGTTGTTGGCCTGGAACTCGCCGCCCAGCACTGGTGCCAGCACGTTGCTGACGGTGTCGGTCAGTCCATCCACAAGCTGGCCCACCGGGGCCAGCGTGTCGCCCAGGCCGAGTTCGCCCACCAGCGGGAGCTGGTCCACCACGTCGGGCAGGCCGTTGACCAGTTCGCTGGTCGGCGCCAGCAGGTTGTCGCCTTCGCCGGGAGAGGCGCCGCCGCCGAGCAGATCGCCCAGCAGGCCGCTGACCGCGCCGTTTTCACCCAGCAGCGAGCCGACCACGCCACCCACGGCGCCGTCTTCTGCCAGCAGGCCGCCCAAGGGGCCGTCTTCGCCCAGCAGTTGGCCCACCGCGCCTTCGGGCGCCAGCAGGCTGCCCACTGCGCCGTCAGGCGTCACCAGGCCGCCGACCAGGCCTTCTTCACCCAGCAGGCCTTCCAGCAGTTCGGCCACCGGACTTTCGTTGCCCAGCAGTTGCTCGCCCAGGCCGCCCAGGCCCAGCCCGTCGAGGGCCTGGCCCAGCGGGTTGGAGCTGTCGGTGAGGTTGTCGAGCAGGTTGACCACGGCATCGGTGGCGTAGTCCACCTGCCGGCCCACGCCGCCCAGCACGGCGTCGGTGGCGCCTTCACCCAGCAGGCCGTCCAGCGTGGGGCCCAGGCTGCTGCCCAGACCGGTGCCGATGTTGCCCACGAAGTTGTCGACGGAATCCAGGCTGTTGGGGTCGTTGGGGGTGAACTCGCCACCCACCAGCGGTGCGAGAACGTTGTTGAGCGTGTCGGTCAGTCCGTCGACCACGCCATCCACGGGCGTCAGCGTATCGCCCAGACCCAGCAGATCAGAGAGCGAGTCGGTCGCCGTGTCGGTCACACCATCGGTGGGGTCGAGCAGGCCGTCGGCATCGGCGTCTGCATCGGCGTCTGCATCGGCATCGGCATCGGCGTCAGCGTCAGCATCGGCATCGGCATCGGCATCGGCATCGGCATCGGCATCGGCATCGGCATCGGCATCGGCATCGGCATCGGCATCGGCGTCAGCATCGGCATCGGCATCGGCGTCAGCATCGGCATCGGCATCGGCATCGGCATCGGCATCGGCATCGGCATCGGCATCGGCATCGGCATCGGCATCGGCATCGGCATCGGCATCGGCATCGGCATCAGCGTCAGCGTCAGCATCGGCATCGGCATCGGCATCGGCATCGGCATCAGCGTCAGCATCGGCATCAGCGTCTGCATCGGCATCGGCATCGGCATCGGCATCGGCATCGGCATCGGCATCGGCATCGGCATCGGCATCGGCATCAGCGTCAGCATCGGCATCAGCGTCTGCATCGGCATCGGCATCGGCATCGGCATCGGCATCGGCGTCTGCATCAGCATCAGCGTCTGCATCGGCGTCAGCATCGGCATCCGAGTCATCCGTCGGCACCGGAATGAACAGCGGTGCGCTGCTGTCATCACCGCCGCCGGCAGCGGCGCCCAGCACGGCGCCGCCCAATGCGCCCAGGGCAAAGTCGGCCAGGCCCATGCCGGCGCCTGCCGCCAGGGTCTTCTTCACGGCCAGGGCCGCGGCATCGGCGGCGGCGCCCTCGGGGGTGACCACCAGGTCGCCGGCGGCCAGGTCCACGTCGACCTGCTCCAGGCCGCCGGGCAGCCGGGTGGTGGAAATGGTGGCGTCGGTGCCGCCGGTCAGCACGCCGTTGAGCGGCGCCTTGTTGGCTTCGCCGCCGGCGAAGCTCACGGCGGCCTGGCCGCCATCGGGGACCAGCACGCGGTCACCCGGCATCAGGTTCTGCATGCCCTCGGCCGCAATGCGCGTGCCGCCGCGCACGATCACGACGCCAGGCGTGGCCTGGGACAAGGTGCCCACTGCCGCCGGTGCGGCGCCGAGCGGCGTGACGGCAGCTTGCGCCACCGGAATCACAGAAGCAGAGGAGAGGCTGGCCGGTGCGGCAGCGACCACGGAGCTGGAGGCAATGGTGGAGTCGGTCATGGCGTTGTGTGTGAGTGAACTGAGAACGCCTGACAAATGGCAACATGCGTGCCGCCTCTGGCCCACACAGCGCCACAGACTGTTAAATCGCGCTAAGTAATTGTCAATGCAGTGTTTCTTGGCATTTCCTGCGGTGCAGCACCGTTGTTGGAAATGAAACCTTTAGGCCTCAGTGCCTGAGGACGTTACGCGGGGGCGTAACGTGACGCCGTAACGACAGTCGGCATGGGCCGGCACGCGGGCGAGGCGGCGTGGGGCCTTGGCTTCGCGGTGTCGCGCCTGTCCATCACTGCCCGGGCCATCAGCACCCATGCGATACGGCCGCGCCAAAGGCTGCCGGCCCCGCCTGATCAGGCGCCCGGCGTCTGAGGGGATGAACGCAGGGGCGCGTAGGCCGTTTCGCCGCCCATGCCGGGGTTGGCGAAGCGATAGGCAGGGCCGCCGTCCTGCTGCTTGCTGCGGTACATGGCAGCGTCGGCCGTGCGCAGCAGCGTGCCCAGGTCCGCGCCGTCCATCGGGTAGCGGGCGATGCCCATGCTCAGGCCCACCTTGAGGGCGCGGCCCTCGTAGTCGATGGGTTCGCGCGCCGCGTTGATCAGCTGCGTGGCCAGCGAAGCCAGCGCGTGGTCGGGCCGCTCGCCGCTGATCATCACGGCGAATTCGTCGCCGCCCAGGCGCGCCACCAGATCCTCGGGCCCCAGTTGTGCCTTCACGCGGCTGACCAGCGTCATCAGCACGGCATCGCCTGCCGCATGGCCGTGCCGGTCATTGACGGCCTTGAAGCCGTCCAGATCGAGTGCCAGCAAGGCGAAGGGCCGTTGCTGCTCCAGCCAGCGCTGGGCCGTGCTCTGCAGGCCTGAACGGCTGGCCGCCCCGGTCAGCGCGTCGGTGCCCAGCGCCTCGACCAGTTGCTGCGTGCGCTGGATGAGCGCCTGCTCCGAGCGCAGCACCAGCTTGAGCCGCGAGGCCATGGCCACGGCGAACACCACCAGCTCGCCCACCAGCGCGGCCTGGGTGACGTTCATCTGGCTGGGCGTCCAGGCCAGCCAGCCCCAGCTGGCCACGATGATGGCCGAGATGCCTGCCAGCAGCAGGGCCACGCCCACGCAGTACAGCACGGCCGGCCAGTAGCGCCGGCGCAGGGCAAAGAGGGCGCCGACCAGCAGCACGAGGGTGGAGGCCACCACCGACAGTTGCACCAGCCTGAACATCAGCAGCGGATGCCGGCCCCACAGCGCATACAAGGTGGCCAGCGCCAGCGCCACCAGGATGCCGCGCACCACCAGGTCGAGCCAGGGCGAGTAATGGCGCAGTTGCAGCAGGTGGCGGCCGAACTGCAGCTTGCAAATCACCCACAGCGCCGGCGCGATGGTGTAGGCCACGCCGGCAGCCGCCGGCAGGTCGGCGAAGGGGTAGCGCAGCACATGCCCGTTGAAGCCCGCGATGGCCACCAGCGCCCACACGCACGACAGCAGGTAGTACAGGTACAGCCGCTCGCCAAAGACCAGCAGCAGGATCAGCCCGAACACCATCAGGCCCATCAGCAGCCCGTAGCTCACGCCGTCGAACATGCGCTTGTCCTGCGTGTGCTGCAGATAGTCCACCGGGTCCCACAGGCGCACGTCGTAGATGCGCGCGAAGGTGGATTCGACGCGGAAGTAGACCGTGTGCGGCTGCATGTCGGTCAGCCTGAAGCGCCAGGCCATCTGTTCCGAAGAGAGCGGGCGCGTGCGCCAGGCATGGCGCATGCCGGTGGTGACGGGCTCGGCGGTGGCACGCTGCTGACTGTCGAAGGGGCCGTAGAACTGCAGGTCGTGGGTGGACACGGTGGGCACCACCAGCACCCATTCCCGGCCCACGTCCTCGGGCCGGCTCAGCTGCAGCGTCAGCTTGAACCACAGCACCCGGTCCGCCTCCTGGCCCACCAGCGAGGCATCCACGAAGCGCAGGCGCGACTGCTGCTCGGGGCCGAGGATGTCGGCCAGGCTCAGGCTGCGCGAGTCGTCCTCGAGGTACTGCATCGACGGCGCCAGCCGCAGGCCCTCGGCCGCGGCCTGCTGCAGCAGCACCGGTCGCGCCTGCGGCGCCTGGCTCAGGGCGGCCTGGCCCAGCAGGGCCAGCACAAAGGCGAGCAGCCACCGCAGCGCCCGTTGCGGCCCGAGCTGGCGCGCCAATCGCTTCACCGGATGCTGGCCAGGCGCCGTTCGAATTGGGCCTCGAAGTGAGGCAGCGTCATGGGCTTGCCGAACAGGTAGCCCTGGCACAGGTTGCAGCCGTGGGTCTGCAGGAAGGCCAGCTGGGCGCCGGTTTCCACGCCTTCGGCCACGACTTCCAGATCGAGGTTGCGGGCCATGCCGATGATGGTCTGGATGATCAGCTCGACCTTGGCGTTGATGCCGATGCAGTGCACGAAGAACTTGTCGATCTTCAACTGGTTCAGCGGCAACTGCGCCATGTACGACAGCGACGAGAAGCCGGTGCCGAAGTCGTCCATCGAGAACTGGATGCCGATGGCCGCGAGCGACTTCATCTTGCTGATGGTCTCGTTGACCTTGTCGTGCAGCAGGCTTTCGGTCAGTTCGAGCTTCAGCCGCGTGGGATTTGCGCCCGTACGGATCAGCACGTTGCGCACTTCCTCGGCGAAGTCGTGGCGGCGGAACTGGCGCGCACTCACGTTGACCGACAGGATCAGGTCGGCGTAGCGCGCGTCGCGGCTCCAGCGGTCCAACTGCCTACAGGCTTCCTCGAGTGCCCACAGGCCGATGGGCACGATCAGGCCGGTCTGCTCGGCCACTTCGATGAAGCCCGCGGGCGGCAGCAGCCCGCGCACCGGGTGTTGCCAGCGGATCAGGGCCTCGGCACCCACCACCTGGCCCTGGCCGTTGACCTGGGGCTGGTAATGGAGCACGAACTGGTTGTGCTTGAGCGCTTCGTGCAGCTCGCTGTCCAGCGTCGCGCGGGCCGTGACCGTGGTCTTCATGGCCGGCTCGAAGAAGCGCACCTCGTTGCCGCCCGCATCCTTGGCGTAGTACATCGCAATGTCAGCCTGCTTGAGCAGGTCTTCCAGCGAGCGCTGCTCGCCGCCGAACAGGCAGGCGCCGATGCTGCAGGTGCTGTGGTGGGTGGCGCGCGTGAGCGTGAAGGGCTCGGCGATGCGGCTGAGCACGTGGTCGGCCACGGCGCGGGTCTGCACCAGCGCCAGCGCGTGGTCATGGCTGAGGTTCTCCAGCATGATCACGAACTCGTCGCCGGCCAGCCGGGCCAGCGTGCCCTTTTCGCCCACCACCTGCTGCAGGCGCAGCGCCACCTGGCGCAGCATCTCGTCGCCCACGGTCTGGCCGTAGGCGTCGTTCACGCGCTTGAAGTCGTCCAGGTCCAGGAACAGCAGGGCGCCCTGGCGCGAATGGCGCGCGTTGTTGTCGATGCACACCTGCAGCCGGTGCAGCAGCAGGCGCCGGTTGGGCAGGGTGGTGAGGGTGTCGTAGAAGGCCAGATGCTCGATCTCGCGCGTGGCCGACTTGGCTTCGCTGATGTTGCGCAGGATCACGATGAAGCGCGCATCCGCGCCTTCGCCCACGGGCTTGCGCGACACCGAGATCTCGAACCAGCTGGTGCCTTGCGCCGCACGGCGCTCGAACTGGCGGCCCCGGGAATGCCCCGAGATGTAGGCATCGCGCACGGCCGCCATCACCTCGTTGGCCGCTTCGGCGGGCAGCAGTTCGGTCAGCGTGCGCCCCAGCGGCTGCGCCAGCTGCAGGGCCGAGATGGCGTGGCGCGGAATGTGGGACAGGAAGCAATGGCCGTCCAGCCCCACTTCGAGCATCTGGTCGGGCAGGGCGTCGAGCGTGGCCTGCAGCTGCGCTTTGCCGTGCACGATGTCGGCCAGGTTCTGGCGCTTTTCCGTGATGTCCTGGAAGACGCAGACGGTGCCGCCGTCCGGCGTGGGGCTGCGCACCAGGTGAATGCTCTGGCCGCCCGGCAGGGTCAGGTCGTGTTCGGCCCGCGACTGCGCCAGGTCGGCGGGCGACATGGCCAGCCAGTCGTCTTCCTGCGCGACGGCCACACCGCCTTCCTTGAGTTCCTTGAAGGTCAGGTCGAGCAGCTCGCGGAAAGGCACGCCCACGCCGATGACGGCGCGCGTCCAGGGGAACAGATCCACGAAGCGGTTGTTCCAGGCCAGCACCTTGTTCTGCGCGTCCAGCAGCACGAAGCCGTCGACCATGGATTCAAGCGCCTGGTCCAGTTGCGACTTGGCCCGCAGCAGTTCCGTCCGGTCGCGCTGCTGGCGCCGCAGTTGCAGGTGCACGAAGGCCGCGGCGGCCAGGATCATGACCACGAAGGCCCCGGCCACGGCCATCACCAGATTGCGCTCGCGGCGCCACTCCTGGAGCATGGAGGTGCGCGGGATGCTGGCCGCGATGATGAGGTTGCGTTGCAGGGTGGGGCGGGCCATCACCAGGCCGGTGGCGCCGCTCAGGCGGGCAGGCAGCTCGCGCGCGACGCCGTCGCTGCCGGCCTCGGAAAGCCGCGGTTCGATCACCTTGCCCACGAGGTCGTCGCGCGGCGGCAGGCTGGTCAGCAGCGGGCCCTTGTCGGCTTCGAGCGTGACCTCCAGGCCGCGGATGTCCGCGCCCTGATTGAGGATGGTGCTGAACGAATCCATGCCCACCTCGACCACCACCAG
Organism: Xenophilus arseniciresistens; assembly: GCF_028023875.1. Taxonomy (GTDB): domain Bacteria; phylum Pseudomonadota; class Gammaproteobacteria; order Burkholderiales; family Burkholderiaceae_C; genus Xenophilus; species Xenophilus arseniciresistens. The sequence goes on along the minus strand of NZ_JAQIPB010000008.1, from coordinate 236,684 downwards.
CGCATGGCTCTGGTCGGCCAAGCCCTGCTTGCGGCCGAAGAACAGCACGCGTTGCGTGGTCAGCGCGCTGGTCGCGGGCCCGCTGACCACCAGCGTCGAGTTCGGCGATTGCGACAGCCGGCGGGCAAAGTCCTCGGGCAGCTTGAGGTCGAGTTCGGCGCCCCGGCGGTGCGAGGAGTTGAGCACGCGCAACTGAGGGTCCAGATAGGCCAGGTAGCGCACGCCCACGTTCTGACTGGCGGCGCGCTGGATCAGCAATGTCAGCTGCGGATCCTGCGCCTGCTGCGCCAGTTGGGCCGAGGTCGAGCCCTGCAGCAGCGTTCCCATGCCGGCCACCAGCATGTCGATGCTCAGCAGGCTGCGGTTCAGCGCGGCCTCGGCGCCGGCCAAGTAGCGCTCGGCCTGGCTCTGGTTGTCAGCCAGTGCCGCGCGGCGGCTCTCCAGGCCCATCAACGTGGCCGTGACCAGCACGGCGGCGATGAAGGCCAGGGCCACCACATACACCGTGACCACCGAATGCCGGGCTGCGCGCTTGGCAGTCATGGCCGTCCTCCGGGCCGTGCGCCCAGGGCCGTGCCGATGGTCTGCTCCCACAGCGCCGTGCAATTGGCGCCGCAGCGCTGGATCCAGCGCGGCAGGATCTTCTGGCGGAAGATGTCTTCCAGCTGGCGCCGGTCTGCGGGAGAGGGGTTGACCACGGTCATGCGGCCTGCTGCGCCACCGGGGCATTCGCCCACGCCGGAGTTGCAGGCCACGCCGGCCCAGGTTTCGCGCTCGGCCTCTTTCCAGACCGCGTCTTCCAGCTTGGGGATCTCGTTGTGCACCAGCGTGCGCAGGTCGGCCGGCATGGCCTTCCAGGCGTCGCGGTTGACGCCGAAAACACCCAGTCCCCAATTGATGGGCAAGGCATAGAGATAACTGGTGTAGCGGTGCAGGCCGATCACATGCCCTGACATGCTGCCGGTGATGGCGCAGTCCGTGCTCGCAGAACTGATGTTGGAGATGATATCGGCGAACTCGGTGGTCACCGGCGTGGCTTCGAGCGCATGCACGAAGTCGGCCTGGCTCTGGCCCGACACGCGGATGCGCCGGCCGCGCAGGTCCGACAGCTGCTGCAGGGCATTGCGGCAGAAGATCATCTGCGCCGGGTAGACATAGACGGCCAGAAGCTGGATGTTGAACCGGCGCTCCAGCTCATCGCTCAATGTCGGGCGATAGGCGCTGACCACCCGTCGGAGCGTTGCCATGTCGGGGTTGAGCCCCGCGAGATCAGGGGCCGCGAAGTCCGGCTCGTCCGTGGACACCTGGCTCAGCAGGGCCGTCCCCATCGGGATCACGCCCAGCTTCATGAGGTTGAGCATCTCGGTGCCCGGAACGCCGGCCTTGTTGAAGGGCACGATGCTCGCGCTGTAGCGCCCCTGGCTCAGCCGTGCCAGATCGCTGGCCCAGAAGCGCTCCTCGAGCTTGTACTGGTTGACGCCGGCAAGCCCCCCCACCACCCGCAGCCGCAGCGATGAGGGCTCCTGCGACCATGCGGGCGACAACACGGCGGGCAGGAGCATCGCCAACAGGGCGAGCCGGCACAGGCGCTGGTGCCAGTGCCGCCAACCCTTCGCAACGGGAGTCGTCAAGGATGTCAAGTCAATTGAGCCCGCGGCTCAAGAAGAATATGGATTAAGCAGACCAAAGCTCGCACTCTGTCACGGCTGGGCGCGCAGAGCAATGCAACGGATTGTGTCAGTTGATTCGTCGTCCGGAAGGGGTGTGAAGCCGCGGGCAAAGATTTTTTTGCATTTGAGCCCCGGTCCGGCCCTTTGTCCCGAGGGCAGCACCCAACTGAAGCGCGTTTGCTGTAGTCCAAAGCATTCTTGTTGCGGGCGCGACTTGGTCTGCAAGCAGCAGCGGCCATGGCTTCTGTCGCCACCGGGCAACAGCCGGGCGAGTGGGGCGGCAGTCACTGTCGGCTCATGCGATGGCGCATGGCGCTCGGGGCCGCCTTGCGTGGCCCCAACGAAAAAGGCGCATTGTCGATGTCGACAATGCGCCTTGGATTTTTTGGTGAATCAGCGAGGTTGGCCTCGGCTTGATTTCAGTGTCCTGGCGGAGCAGGCGGGATTCGAACCCGCGGTGGGCTATTAACCCACACACGCTTTCCAGGCGTGCGACTTAAACCACTCATCCACCGCTCCAGGTGAGCCCGCTAGTGTAACCCGGGAATCATGCGTTCTTGCGCGCGACTGAAGAAAGTGTCCAAGAATCGTCACCTGCAGTCCTTACACTTCGCGCCTTTGTCTGCACCCTCGCGAACCGGAGTCCCTGCCCATGAAGTTCCGCTTTCCCATCGTCATCATCGACGAGGATTTCCGCTCCGAGAACACCTCGGGTCTGGGCATCCGTGCCCTGGCGCAGGCCATCGAGACGGAAGGTTTCGAGGTGCTGGGCGTGACCAGCTACGGCGATCTGTCGCAGTTCGCGCAGCAGCAAAGCCGGGCCAGCGCCTTCATCCTGTCCATCGATGACGAGGAGTTCAGCGTCGAGACCGACCCTGGCGAAGTGGAGCCGGCCGTGCACAACCTGCGCAGCTTCATCGGCGAGGTGCGGCGCAAGAACCCCGATGTGCCGATCTACATCTACGGCGAGACCAAGACCAGCCGGCACCTGCCCAACGACATCCTGCGCGAGCTGCACGGCTTCATCCACATGTTCGAGGACACGCCCGAGTTCGTGGCGCGCCACATCATCCGCGAGGCCAAGAGCTACCTCGAGGGCGTGCAGCCGCCGTTCTTCAAGGCGCTGATCGACTACGCGGAAGACGGCTCCTATTCGTGGCACTGCCCGGGGCACTCGGGCGGCGTGGCCTTCCTCAAGAGCCCCATCGGCCAGATGTTCCACCAGTTCTTCGGCGAGAACATGCTGCGCGCCGACGTCTGCAACGCGGTGGAAGAACTGGGCCAGCTGCTGGACCACACGGGCCCGGTGGCCGCCAGCGAGCGCAATGCGGCGCGCATCTTCAATGCCGACCATTGCTTCTTCGTCACCAACGGCACCAGCACCAGCAACAAGATGGTGTGGCACCACACGGTGGCGCCGGGCGACGTGGTGGTGGTGGACCGCAACTGCCACAAGTCCAATCTGCACGCGATCATCATGACCGGCGCGATCCCCGTGTTCATGAAGCCCACGCGCAACCACTTCGGCATCATCGGCCCGATCCCCAAGAGCGAGTTCGAGCCCGAGGCCATCAAGGCCAAGATCCGCGCCAACCCGCTGCTCAAGCACATCGATGCCGACACCGTGAAGCCGCGCATCCTGACGCTGACGCAGTCCACCTACGACGGCGTGGTCTACAACACCGAGACCATCAAGACGATGCTCGACGGCTACGTCGACACGCTGCACTTCGACGAGGCCTGGCTGCCGCATGCGGCCTTCCACCCCTTCTACGGCCCCTACCACGCCATGGGTCGCAAGCGTGCGCGGCCGAAGGAGTCGCTGGTGTTCTCGACCCAGTCCACGCACAAGCTGCTGGCCGGCATCAGCCAGGCCAGCCATGTGCTGGTTCAGGATTCGCAGAACCGCCAGCTGGACCGCGAGCTGTTCAACGAGGCCTACCTGATGCACACCTCGACCAGCCCGCAGTACGCCATCATCGCCAGCTGCGACGTGGCCGCGGCCATGATGGAGCCGCCCGGCGGCACCGCGCTGGTGGAGGAGAGCATCCTCGAGGCGCTGGACTTCCGCCGCGCCATGCGCAAGGTGGAGGAGGAGTTCGGCGCCGACGAATGGTGGTTCAAGGTCTGGGGCCCCGACGAGCTGGTCGATGAAGGCATCGGCCGCGCCGACGACTGGATCATCAAGGCCGACGCCAACGGCAAGGACGGCCATGGCGCGGGCAGCTGGCACGGCTTCGGCAACCTGGCTGACGGCTTCAACATGCTGGACCCGATCAAGTCCACCGTGGTCACGCCTGGCCTGGACCTGGACGGCAAGTTCGCTGAAGTGGGCATCCCGGCCAGCATCGTCACCAAGTTCCTGGCCGAGCATGGCGTGATCGTCGAGAAGACGGGCCTGTACAGCTTCTTCATCATGTTCACCATCGGCATCACCAAGGGCCGCTGGAACTCGCTGCTGACGGCGCTGCAGCAGTTCAAGGACGACTACGCGCGCAACCAGCCGCTGTGGCGCGTGCTGCCCGAGTTCTGCCAGAAGCATCCGGTGTACGAACGCATGGGCCTGCGCGACCTGTGCCAGCGCGTGCACGAGCTGTATGCCAAGTACGACGTGGCCCGCCTGACCACCGAGATGTACCTGTCGGACCTGGAGCCGGCGATGACGCCCAGCGATGCCTTCGCGCACATCGCGCACCGCAAGACCGAGCGCGTGGAAATCGACCAGCTGGAAGGCCGCATCACCACCAGCCTGATCACGCCGTACCCGCCGGGCATTCCGCTGCTGATCCCGGGCGAGGTCTTCAACAAGAAGATCGTGGACTACCTGAAGTTCGCGCGCCAGTTCAACCTGGAGTGCCCGGGCTTCGAGACCGACATCCACGGCCTGGTGGGACGGGTCGATGACGCAGGCGTCAAGCGCTATTACGCAGACTGCGTGAAGGCCTGAGCCCGTGCGGCGGCGCAGGGGCCCGGGGCGTCAGCGCCCCGGCTCGGGCCGCAGCCAGAGCCACACGCCCACGAGCGCCATCGTGGCGCTGCCCAGCCAGGCGCCCCAGCGTGGGCTGAGCCACCACATGATCGCTGCGCAGGCCAGCATGGCCAGCGTGGCGCTCCATTTGGCGCGGCGGCTCACGCGTCCACCGGCCTGCCAGTCGCGGATCATCGGGCCGAAGAGCTGGTGCCGCTCCAGCCAGGCCGCCAGCCGTGGCGAACTGCGGGCCGCGGCCCAGGCCGCCAGCAGCACGAAGGGTGTGGTCGGCAGGCCCGGCAGCACAACGCCCAGCCCCGCCAGCACCAGGGCGAGCACGGCCAGCACCTGCAGCAGCACGCGCTGCAGCCCGCGCGCCACCGTGGGCCGGGGCGGCGGCGGTTCGGCGGGCGCAGGAGCGGGCGGCTGGCTCACAGATCCCGACGCTCGCGCACGAAGCGCGCAAAGCGCGGCAGCCCCGAAGCGTTGAAGCCGTCGTGCCGGTAGGTCACGGTGGCGCCCACGGGCGGCGGATGGCGGCGCTGCGCGTCGCTGAAGCCGCTGCCCAGGCGAAAGCGTTTGCCGTCGGGCATGCGCACATCCAGCGCGCCCAGGCGTCCGGTGTGCTTGCCGCGCCCCGGCACATGCGCGACCACCACGGCCTCTGCGTCCTCGTGCGGCTTGAGCTTGAGCAGATCCTCGTTGCGTTCGGCGCGGTAGAGCGAGGCGCCGCGATGCAGCATCAGGCCTTCACCCCCCAGCTTGACGGTCTTGTCCAGCAGGCCCATCAGCTGATCGTGCGTGCTGGCGCGCTGCTGCGCCACGGGCAGCAACCACGGTGCGGCGGGCAGTGGCAGCAGCCGCCTGAGCGCGGCCAGGCGTTCGTCGAAGGTGCCGGGCTGATCGGGCAGGTCGAAGACCATGAAACGGATGTCGCGCCAGTCCTTGTCGTGCGGCTGCTGGCGGCGCACGGTGGACACCGTGAATTCGAAGCGGCCGCGCCCGGCCCACAGCTCGCCATCCATCGGCTGCGTGGGCCAGCCTGAGGTGAACCAGGCCGGCGCGGCAATGCGCTGCCCGCCGCGCGACCACAGCTGCTGCCCGTCCCAGCGCGCGCGCATGCCGTCGTACTTCTCGCTGACCCACCAGCCGGCCAGTGGCATGCCGGGCCGGTAGACCTGGGCCAGCTGCAGCGCGGGAGCTTCGGCCCTGGCGCACAGGACTGCAAAGCCGGCTGCGCCACCCAGCGCCGCAAGAAGAAGCGCGCGCCGCGACGGAGCCATCGGGTGCCTGCGGGTCAAGGTCAAGGCATGGCCCGCCCTGTCGCGCGCAGCGATGTCAGCCCACCATGTCGGCGGACAGCCCTGCGGTCTGGCTGAAGCCGCCGTCCACATAGGTGATCTCGGCCGTCACGCCGGCAGCCAGATCGCTGAGCATGAAGGCGGCGACATTGCCCACGTCCTCGATGGTGACGTTGCGGCGCAGCGGCGAAGCGCTGGCCACGTAGCCCAGCAGCTTGCCGAAGTCCTTGATGCCGCTGGCGGCCAGCGTCTTGATCGGGCCGGCGCTGATGCCGTTGACGCGGATGCCCTTGCTGCCGAGCGCTTCGGCCATGTAGCGCACGCTGGCTTCCAGGCTGGCCTTGGCCAGGCCCATGGTGTTGTAGTTGGGGATACTGCGCAGCGCGCCCAGGTAGCTCAGCGTCAGCAGCGAGGCCTTGTCGCTCAGGAAGGGCAGGGCCGCCTTGGCCATGCCCGGGAAGCTGTAGGCGCTGATGTCGTGCGCGATGCGGAAGTTCTCGCGCGAGAGGCCGTCGAAGAAATTGCCGGCGATGGCTTCGCGCGGGGCGAAACCGATGGCATGCACGAAGCCGTCGAACTGCGGCCAGGTCTGCGACAGGTCGGCAAACAGGCGCTCGATCTGCGCGTCATCGCCCACGTCGCAGTCGAAGACCAGCTTGGAGTCGAACTCGGCCGCGAACTCGGTGATGCGGTCCTTGAAGCGCTCACCGACGTAGGTGAACGCCAGTTCGGCACCCTGCTGCCGGCAGGCCTTGGCGATGCCGTAGGCGATGGAACGGTTGCTCAGCACCCCGGTGATCAGCAGCTTCTTGCCGGCGAGAAAACCCATGGGAATATCCTTCAATGTATGGCGTGGAAAGTCTGGGGCAGAATTCTCGCATGCGACTTTGCACCGTGGCCCTGGCCGCACTCGTCACCGTTGTGGGTGGAGCCGGCATCCAGGCCCAGGCTGCACATGGCTATGCGCTGTGGGACGACCTGAAGTATCCCGAGGGGTTCACGGCCTTCGACTACGTCAATCCCGCCGCGCCCAAAGGCGGTGAGCTGCGACTGGTCAGCAACCTGCGCTACTCCACCTTCGACAAGTACAACCCGTTCACGCTCAAGGGCTCGCCGCCGGCCTATCTGGCTGACCTGATGTTCGAGACCCTGCTGGTCACGCCGATGGATGAGACGGCCTCGGGCTATGGCCTGCTGGCCGAGGATGTGGAGGTGGCGCCCGACCGCAAGAGCGTGATCTTCAAGCTGCGGCCCCAGGCGCGCTTCCATGACGGCAGCCCGGTGGAAGCCACAGACGTAAAGCACAGTTTCGACACGCTGCGCGGCCCCCTGGCGATGCCCCAGTACGCCACCCTGCTGCATGAGGTGGAGGACGCGCAGGTGCTGGACCGGCGCACGGTGCGCTTTCGATTCAAGCAGCCTAACCGCGAGCTGCCGCTGACCGTGGGCTCGCTGCCCGTCTTCAGCCGCCACTGGGGCGCCAAGGATGGCAAGCCCAAGCCCTTCGACCAGATCGTCACGGACACGCCCATCGTGAGCGGCCCCTACCGCATCGGGCCGGTGCGCTTCGGGCGTGACATCACCTATGTGCGCGACCCCAACTACTGGGGGCGCGAGCTCAATGTCCGCAAGGGTGCCGCCAACTTCGAGCGCATCACCGTGAAGATCTACAAGGACAGCACGGCGCGGCTGGAGGCGCTGAAGGCCGGCGAATTCGACTTCATGAGCTTCTATTCGGCCGGCGATTGGGCGCGGCGCGTGAACGGCCGGCGCTTCGACAGCGGCGAGCTGGTCAAGAAGGAGTTCGCGCACAAGCACCCGGCCGGCTACCAGAGCTACGTGCTCAACACGCGGCGGCCGCAGTTGCAGGATGCGCGCGTGCGCGAGGCGCTGGGTCTGGCGCTGGACTACGAGTGGATGAACCGCCAGCTCTTCTACCGCGGCTATCCGCGTGTGAAAGACCTCTTTGGCAACACCCAGTGCGAGGCCACGGGCCTGCCTTCCGAGGCCGAACAGGCTTTGCTGGCGCCCTGGAGCGGCAAGGTGCCGGATGCGGTGTTCGGACCCATGTACCAGCCGCCCACCACCGAAGGCGAAGGCCGTTCTTTGCGCGACAACCTGCGCCAGGCGCGCGAGCTGCTGAGCCAGGCCGGCTGGACCTACCGCGACGGTGCGCTGCGCAACGCGCAGGGTCAGCCCATGGAACTGACCTATCTGGACAGCCGGGAAGGCGGCATCCGCACCGTCTCGCCCTGGATGCGCAATCTGCAGAAGCTGGGCGTGCGATTGAACTTCCAGTCGGTGGACTTCGCGCTGTACCAGCAGCGCATGGACCAGTTCGACTTCGACGTCATCACCATCAACTTCCAGGGCACGCACAACCCGGGGCAGGAGATGCTGGAATATTTCGGCAGCAAGGCCGCAGGCACCGAAGGCTCGAGCAACTTCCCCGGCGTCAAGAGCCCGGCGGTCGACGACCTGCTGGCACGCATCCTGCGGGCCACGAGCAAGGACGAGCTGCTGCCCGCCTGCCACGCGCTGGACCGCGTGATCATGCATAGCCACTACCTGATCCCCCAATGGACGCTGAGCGGCCATCGCCTGGTCTACAACGCCTGGCGTACCGAGCACAAGAGCCCCATGCCGCCCTATGCGCTGGCCGAGCAGTGGGCCATGTTCACGTGGTGGGCCGGCCGCGGCAAGCCGGGTGGATCGCCTTGATGCCGAAGCGAGACTACTGAACCATGGGCGCGTACATCCTGCGTCGGCTGCTGTTGATGATCCCCACGTTGCTGGGGGTGGTGGTCATCACCTTCGGCATCATCCAGTTCGTGCCTGGCGGGCCAGTGGAGCAGTACCTGATCGAGGCGCGCACGGCCATCGGCGCGGGCGCCGATTCGGGCGGGGGCGTGTACCGGGGCGGGCAGGGCGTGGATCCGCGCCGGCTTGAAGAAATCAAGGCCCTCTACGGCTTCGACAAGCCGCCGATGGAGCGCCTGGTGCAGATGCTGGGGCAGTTTGCGCGCTTCGATCTCGGCCAGAGCTTCTTCCAGAACAAGAGCGTGTGGGCCCTGATCGTCGAAAAGCTCCCCGTCTCGCTGAGCCTGGGTCTGTGGACCTTCTTCATCAGCTACGCGATTGCCGTGCCGCTGGGCGTGGCCAAGGCGGTGCGCGCGGGCACGCGCTTCGACGTCTGGACTTCGGTGCTGGTGCTGGTGGGCTATGCCATCCCCGGCTTCGTGCTGGGGGTGGCGCTGCTGGTGATCTTCGGCGGGCAACTGCAGTGGTTCCCGCTGCGCGGGCTCACCTCCGCCAACTGGGACGAACTGGGTTGGGGCGCGCGCATCGCCGACTACCTCTGGCACATCACCCTGCCGGTCACGGCCATGGTGCTGGGCAGCTTTGCCGTCACGGCCATGCTGACCAAGAACGCCTTTCTCGAAGAGATCCGCAAGCAGTATGTGCTGGTGGCGCGGGCCAAGGGGCTCAAGGAAAAACAGGTGCTGTGGAAGCATGTGTTCCGCAACGCGCTGATCCCCATCGTCACGGGCTTTCCGGCGGCCTTCATCGGCGCCTTCTTCACAGGCTCGCTGCTCATCGAGACCCTGTTCTCGCTCGATGGCCTGGGGCTTCTGAGCTACGAGAGCGTGATCCGCCGCGACTACCCCGTGGTGTTGGGCACGCTTTACTTCTTCACGCTGATCGGGCTTGTGACCAAGCTCGTCAGCGATCTCTGTTACGTCTGGGTCGATCCCCGTGTCAAGTTCGACTGAGTCCCCCGCATTGCCCGCGGCGCGTGCGCAATCACCGGGCCGGCGCGCCTGGCAGCGCTTCAGGCGCAACCGCCTGGGCTACTGGAGCCTGCTGATCTTCAGCGCGCTGGTGCTGCTGAGCCTGTGTGCCGAGCTGCTGTCCAACGACCGGCCATTGATCGTGCGCTATGAAGGGCAGACCTATTTCCCCATCGTGCGCGACTACCCGGAGACGGTCTTCGGCGGCGACTTCGACACGCCCACCGACTACCTGGACCCTTTCATCCAGCAGCGCCTGGCGCAGGAGGGCAACTGGGCCATCTACGCGCCCAACCGCTATGGCGCGCACACCATCAACTATTTCGCGAAGGATCCGGCGCCTGGCCCGCCGTCGCGCCAGAACTGGCTGGGCACCGACGACCGCGGGCGCGATCTGCTCGCACAACTGATTTATGGCTTTCGCGTGAGCGTGCTCTTCGGCCTGGCGCTCGCGGCCATCGGCACCGGGCTGGGCATCGTGGCGGGCGCCATCCAGGGCTACTTCGCCGGCAAGACCGACCTGCTGATGCAGCGCGCCATCGAGATCTGGGGCGCCATGCCCGAGCTTTATTTGCTGATCATCTTCAGCGCCATCTTCGCGCCCAGCGTGGCGCTGCTGCTGATCATCCTGAGCCTGTTCGGCTGGATCGGGCTGGCCGACTACGTGCGGGCCGAGTTCCTGCGCAATCGCCAGATGGACTACGTCCGTGCGGCGCGCGCGCTGGGCGTGGGCAACGTGGCGATCATGTGGCGCCACATCCTGCCCAACAGCATGGTGCCCGTGGTCACCTTTCTGCCCTTTCGCATCAGCGCGGCCATCCTCGCGCTGGCCTCGCTGGACTTCCTGGGCCTGGGCGTGCCGCCGGGCACGCCCTCGCTGGGCGAACTGCTGAACCAGGGCAAGTCCAGCATCGACGCCTGGTGGATCTCGCTGTCCACCTTCGGCGTGCTGGTGCTGACGCTGACCCTGCTCACCTTCATGGGCGACGCGCTGCGCGATGCGCTCGATCCGCGGAAGGTGCAGGCATGAGCGCCGCCTGGCCGCCCGAGGGCACCCCAGTGAGCGCGCTGCTGTCGGTGCGCGACCTGCGCGTGGCCTTCGGCGGCAAGCCCGTGGTGCATGGCATCGACCTGGACATCGCCCCAGGCGAGAAGCTGGCGCTGGTGGGCGAATCGGGCTCGGGCAAGACCATCACCGCGCTGAGCCTGCTGCGGCTGGTGCCTGATGCGCAATTGAGCGGCCAGGCGCGACTGGCCGCTGCGCAGCCCGGTGCGCCCGCGCGTGATCTGCTGCAGTTGCCCGAGCGCGAGATGCGCGGCGTCCGCGGGCGCGAAGTGGCCATGATCTTCCAGGAGCCGATGACGGCGCTGAACCCGCTGTATCCGGTGGGCGAGCAGATCGCCGAAGTGCTGCAGCTGCACGAAGGCCTGCCGGCCCGCGAGGCCCACGCCAAGGCCGTGCAGCTGCTGGCCGACACCGGCGTGCCCGAGCCCGCGCGGCGCGCGCGCGCCTATGCGCATCAACTCTCGGGCGGCCAGCGTCAGCGCGCGATGATCGCGATGGCCCTGGCCTGCCAGCCGCGCCTGCTGTTGGCCGACGAGCCCACCACCGCGCTGGACGTGACCTTGCGCGTGCAGATTCTGGAGCTGCTGGAGCGGCTGCAGCGCAGCCATGGCATGGCGGTGCTGCTGATCACCCACGACCTGAACCTGGTGCGCCGCTTTGCCGACCGCGTAGCCGTGATGGAACAGGGCCAACTGGTGGAGCAGGGGGCGGTGGCCGAAGTCTTCGGCAATCCGCAGCACCCTTACACGCGCAAGCTCATCGACAGCCGGCCGGCGCGCGATGTGCCGCCAGTGCCGCAAGCCAGCAGTGCCGATGGGCCGCTGCTGCAAGGCCAGGCCGTGCGCGTGAGCTACCCGGTGCCGCGGCCGGGCCTGCGCGGCTGGTTCGGCCGCGACGCCTTCGTGGCGGTGCAGGGGGCTGATTTGCAGATCGCCCGCGGCGAAACGCTGGGCGTGGTGGGCGAATCGGGCTCGGGCAAGTCCACCCTGGCCATGGCGGTGCTGGGCCTGCTGCGCTTCGAAGGCGATCTGCGCATCGCCGGCCAGGCCTGGGGCGGCTCGGGCCGGCAGGATCGCGCGCTGCGCCGTGTGGTGCAGGTGGTGTTCCAGGACCCGTTCTCGTCGCTGTCGCCGCGCCGCACGGTGGCAGAGATCGTGGGCGAGGGCCTGCGCGTGCATGCGCCGCAGCAGGGCGCCGCCGCGCACCGTGCGCGCGTGCAGCAGGTGCTGGCCGAGGTGGGGCTGACCGAGGAGCGCTTTCCGGCCCTGCTGCAGCGCTACCCGCATGAGTTCTCCGGCGGGCAGCGCCAGCGCCTGGCCATTGCGCGCGCGCTGGCGGTGCAGCCGCAGTTGCTGGTGCTCGACGAGCCCACCAGCGCGCTCGACGTGACGATCCAGAAGCAGGTGCTGGGCCTGCTGCAGCGCCTGCAGCGCGAACATGGCCTGAGCTACCTGCTGATCACGCACGACATCGAGGTGATCCACGCCATGGCGCATCGTGTGCTGGTGATGAAAGACGGCCAGGTGGTGGAGCAGGGCGATGTGGCGCAGGTGCTGAACGCGCCGGTGCAGCCCTACACCCGGCAGCTCATCGCGGCCGCGATGTCTGGAACTGAATAGAAAACGCTTGTATGTCGACTATCGGAACGGGGTCGGGGCCTGACCCGCGCGGCGCCTGGCGGGCGGCACTGGCCTGCATGGTGGCGCTGGCGGTGGCCATGGGCCTGGGGCGCTTCGCCTTCACGCCCATGCTGCCCGTGATGCTGCACGAGGGCCACATCGACCTCCAGGGCGGCGGCCTGCTGGCCTCGCTCAATTACCTGGGCTACTTCGTGGGCGCGCTGTCGTGCGCGGCCATCCGTCTGCCGGGCGCGGTGATGGTGCGGGCGGGCCTGCTCGCCACTGCGGCGCTGCTGCTGGGCATGGGGCTGCTGCATGGCTTCTCGGCCTGGGGCGTGATCCGCACGGCGGCCGGCGTGGTCAGTGCCTGGACCTTCGTCTTCGCCTCGGGCTGGGGGCTGCGCCGCCTGGCGGAAACCGGCGCGCCGGCGCTGGGCGGCGTGATCTACACCGGCCCCGGCATCGGCATCGTGGCCACGGGCCTGCTGGGAGGGCTGGCCACGCGCTGGGGCGCAGACGCCGCCTGGATCGGTTTCGGCGTGATCGCGCTGGTGCTGATAGCCGTGATCTGGCGCGTCTTCGGCGACGCGGCCGTGCCCTTGGCGGCGGGCGGCCCGCAGCCCGCGCCGACGCCCGTCGCCAGCGCCGAAGCGGCGCGCGATGCCCGCTGGCTGGTCGGCCTCTATGGCCTGGCGGGCTTCGGCTACATCATCACGGCCACCTTCCTGCCCGTGATCGCGCGGCAGGCGCTGCCGGGTTCGCCGTGGCCCGATCTGTTCTGGCCGCTGTTCGGCCTGGCCGTGATCCCCGGGGCGCTGATCGGTGCCCGCGCGCCCTCGCACTGGGACAACCGCCTGCTGCTGGCCCTGGCCTACGGCATGCAGGCCCTGGGCGTGCTGCTGTCGGTGGCCTGGCCCAGCATTGCCGGTTTTGCGCTGGGCAGTCTGCTGCTGGGCCTGCCTTTCACGGCGCTCACGCTGTTCGCGATGCGGGACGCGCGGCGCCTGCGCGGCAACGCGGCGGCCGGGCTGATCGGCTATGCCACGGCTTCCTACGGCATCGGTCAGATCCTGGGCCCGCTTTTTGCCGCACCGCTGGCGCAGCGCACGGGCTCCTTCACGGTGCCGCTGCTGGCGGCGGCCGCCGCGCTGGCGGCCGGCGGGCTGCTTTTCGCATGGGTCTGGCACCGGGCGCGGCGGCAGGCCGCGCCCGTGCAAGCCGCCTGAGAGAAGCAGCACGCAAGCGGCTGCAATCCAGTCACACTTGCCCTATAATCGAGGGCTCACGACCAAGTCGGGCGGGTACCAACCGCCCGTTTTTTTTGGTCGTCTCCCATTTTTCAAGCCCCCTGGTTCAGTGCAACACGACCGGGCGCCTCGCGGGTCAGCTGCGATGGTGCCGGCAGCGCACAGGCCGGGACGGCCCTACGTTCGCAAGGAAGAGCGCCTTCAGGTGGCATTGCAGCAGACTGTCGAAACTACCGTAGCCGGGCTTGGCTACGACCTGGTCGAGATCGAGCGCTCGGCAGGTGGACTGCTGCGCGTCACCATCGACCTGCCCTGGAGCGGGCCGACCCCTGAAGGCCAGCCCGAGGCTTTCGTGACGGTCGAGGATTGCGAAACCGTCACACGCCAGCTGCAGTATGCGCTGGAGGTGGAGAACGTCGACTACAAGCGGCTGGAGGTTTCCTCGCCGGGCATCGATCGCCCGCTGCGCCACGAGCAGGATTTCATCCGCTTCGAGGGCGAGGTGATCGACCTCACGCTCAAGGCCCCGATGGGCGAGGCCGCGGCCGGCCAGGTCAGCGCGAACCGCAAGAAATTCCGCGGCACGCTCGAGCGCGTGACCGATGCCCAGGGCGCCACGGGCTGGCAGATCGTCTGGAGTGACGAGCCTGCGCCCAAGCCGGGCCAGAAGGTGAGCAAGAAACGTGTGGCAGCACCGTTGCAGGCGCTGGGTTTCACGTTGGACGAGCTGCGCGAAGCGCGGCTTGCGCCCATTGTCGATTTCAAGGGGCGCAAGTCCCGAACCGGCACGGCGATGCCGGAGTAATGGAAGGAGCCAGGTGGCATGAATCGCGAAATGTTGATGTTGGTGGACGCGATCTCGCGCGAGAAGAACGTGGAGCGCGACGTGGTTTTCGGGGCCGTGGAGTCGGCGTTGGCCCAGGCCACGAAGAAGCTCTATCAGGGCGAGGTGGACATCCGTGTCGCCATCGACCGCGACAGCGGCGCCTATGAGACCTTCCGTCGCTGGCACGTGGTGCCTGACGAGGCCGGTCTGCAGCTGCCCGACCAGGAAATCCTGCTGTTCGAAGCCAAGGAAGAGGTGCCGGACATCGAGGTCGACGAGTACATCGAAGAGCCTGTGGAGTCGCTGCCCATCGGCCGCATCGGCGCCATGGCGGCCAAGCAGGTCATCCTGCAGAAGATCCGCGATGCCGAGCGCGAGATGCTGCTCAACGACTTCATGTCGCGCGGCGAGAAGATCTTCACCGGCACCGTCAAGCGGCTGGACAAGGGCGACATCATCGTGGAAGCCGGGCGCGTCGAAGGCCGCCTGCGCCGCTCGGAGATGATCCCCAAGGAGAACCTGCGCAACGGCGACCGTGTCCGCGCCATGATCATGGAAGTGGACCTGACCTTGCGCGGCGCGCCGATCATCCTCTCGCGCTCGGCGCCGGAGTTCATGATCGAGCTGTTCCGCAACGAAGTGCCCGAGATCGAACAGGGCCTGCTCGAGATCAAGAGCTGCGCCCGCGACCCGGGCTCGCGTGCCAAGATCGCGGTGCTCTCGCATGACAAGCGCGTGGACCCGATCGGCACCTGCGTGGGCGTGCGTGGCACGCGCGTGAACGCCGTGACCAACGAGTTGGCCGGCGAGCGCGTGGACATCGTGCTGTGGTCCGACGATCCGGCGCAGTTCGTGATCGGCGCGCTGGCTCCGGCCAACGTCAGTTCCATCGTGGTGGACGAGGAAAAGCACGCCATGGACGTGGTCGTGGACGAGGAGAACCTCGCCATCGCCATCGGCCGCGGCGGCCAGAACGTGCGCCTGGCTTCCGACCTCACGGGCTGGAAGATCAACATCATGGATGCGAACGAATCGGCCCAGAAGCAGGCCGAGGAGACCAGCACCATGCGTGCGCTGTTCATGGAGAAGCTGGATGTGGACGAGGAGATCGCCGACATCCTGATCGCCGAGGGCTTCACCAGCCTCGAAGAAGTGGCCTACGTGCCGCTGTCCGAGATGCTGGAGATCGAATCCTTCGACGAAGAGACCGTCAACGAGCTGCGCGCCCGTGCCAAGGACGTGCTGCTGACGCAGGAGATTGCGCGTGAAGAGAGCGTGGAAAGCGTCTCTCAGGACCTGCGCGACCTCGAGGGCCTGACGCCCGAAATCATCGCCAAGCTGGCCGACGCGGGTGTGCATACCCGCGACGACGTGGCCGACCTGGCTGTCGATGAGCTGACCGAGATCACCGGCCAAAACGCCGAAGACGCCAAGGCTCTGATCCTGAAGGCGCGCGAACACTGGTTCACTGGCGCGCAAGAGTGATGTGATGGGAGCCCGAAACAGATATGTCCAGCACCACCGTTGCAGAGTTCGCCCAGGAACTCAAGAAGACACCCGAAACCCTGCTTGAGCAATTGCGCAGCGCAGGGGTTGCCAAATCCGCGCCCAACGACGCTCTCTCCGATGGAGACAAGCAGCAATTGCTGAATCACCTCAAGGCCAGTCATGGCAGCGCCACGCCTGAGCGCAAGAAAATCACGCTGACCAAGAAGTCCACCAGCGAAATCAAGCAGGCGGACGCCATGGGCCGCGCCCGCACGATCCAGGTGGAGGTGCGCAAGAAGCGCACCTTCATCCAGCGCGACGAAGGCCCGGCCGAAGCGCCCGCCGCCGCACCGGCCGCGGCCCCCGCGCCTGCGCCGGCTCCGGCCGTGCCGCAGATCGACCCCGCCGAGCTGGCCCGCCGCGAGGAAGAGGCCCGCCGCGCCGCCGAACTGCTGCGCCGCCAGGAAGAAGACCTGGCCGAGAAGCGCCGCCAGCGCGAAGCCGCCGAAGCTGCGGCCCGTGCCGAGGAAGAGCGCGAAGAGCAGGCCGAGAAGTCCCGCGAAGAGCAGGCCGAGCGCGCCCGCGCAGAAGCGGCAGCGATCAACGCCGCTGCGGCCAAGGCCCGTCAGGCGCCTGCTGCCGAGGCTGCTGCAGCCGCAGCCGCCGAAGCCGAGCAGAAGGCCGCTGCCGAAAAGGCCGCCGCCGACAAGGCTGCTGCCGACAAGGCCCGCGAGGAAGCCAAGGCCAAGGCCGCAGCCGAATCCAAGGCCCGCGCCGACGAGGAAGCCGCCCGCGCCCGCGATCTGGAAGAGCGCCGCCGCAAGGCGCTGGCTGAAGCCGAAGCCATCCGCGAGATGATGAACGCGCCGAAGCGCGTGCTGGTGGCCAAGAAGGAAGAACCGGCTCCGGTCGCCAAGCCGGCCGTCAAGGGCACGCTGCACAAGCCTGCCACGGGCGCATCCGGCACCACGGGCGCCGCACGCCCGGCGGCAGGTGCGCCTGCAGCCGGTGCCGGCAAGGAGATCAAGTCTGCGAAGACTTCGTCCGCCTGGGCCGGTGACCAGGGCAAGAAGAAGGAAATCAAGACGCGCGGCGACGCCTCCGGCGGCGTGGGGCGCGGCAATTGGCGCAGCGGCCCGCGTGGCCGTCGCGGCAACGACCGCCACCAGGACGACCATCAGCAGGCGCAGCCTGTGGAAGCACGCGTCATCGAAGTGCACGTGCCCGAGACCATCACGGTCGCGGAACTCGCGCACAAGATGGCCGTGAAGGCCTCCGAGGTGATCAAGCAGCTCATGAAGCTGGGCCAGATGGCCACGATCAACCAGCCGCTGGATCAGGACACGGCCATGATCCTCGTCGAGGAAATGGGCCACACGGCGGTGGTAGCGGCGCTGGACGATCCGGAAGCCTTCACCGAAGAGGAAGTGCAGGCCGCGTCGGCCGAGGCACTGCCGCGCGCGCCCGTGGTCACCGTCATGGGCCACGTCGACCACGGCAAGACCTCGCTGCTGGACCGCATCCGCACCACCAAGGTGGCCGCGGGCGAAGCCGGTGGCATCACGCAGCACATCGGCGCCTACCACGTCGACACGCCGCGCGGCATGGTGACCTTCCTGGACACCCCTGGTCACGAGGCCTTCACGGCCATGCGTGCCCGTGGCGCCCAGGCCACCGACATCGTGATCCTGGTGGTGGCGGCTGACGACGGCGTCATGCCCCAGACCAAGGAAGCCATCAAGCACGCCAAGGCGGCCAAGGTGCCGATCGTGGTGGCCGTGAACAAGATCGACAAGCCCGAAGCGAACCCCGAGCGCGTGAAGAGCGAGCTGGTGAGCGAAGAGGTGGTGCCGGAAGAGTTCGGCGGCGATTCGCCTTTCGTCGAGGTTTCGGCCAAGACGGGCAAGGGCATCGACGAGCTGCTCGAGCAGGTGCTGCTGCAGGCCGAAGTGCTGGAGCTGAAGGCGCCGGTGGAAGCCTCCGCCAAGGGCCTGGTCATCGAAGCGCAGCTGGACAAGGGCCGCGGCCCGGTCGCCACCGTGCTGGTGCAGTCCGGCACGCTGAAGGTGGGCGACGTGGTGCTGGCCGGTTCGACCTCGGGCCGCGTGCGCGCCATGCTCGACGAAGACGGCAAGCCGACCAAGTCCGCGGGTCCGTCGATCCCGGTCGAAATCCAGGGTCTGACCGAAGTGCCGCAGGCTGGCGACGAGTTCATGGTGATGGCCGACGAGCGCCGTGCCCGCGAAATCGCGACCTACCGCGCCGGCCGCTTCCGCAACACCAAGCTGGCCAAGCAGCAGGCCGCCAAGCTGGAGAACATGTTCGCCGACATGACGGCGGGCGAGGTCAAGACCCTGCCCATCATCATCAAGGCCGACGTGCAGGGTTCGCAGGAAGCGCTGTCGCAGTCGCTGCTCAAGCTGAGCAACGCCGAAGTGAAGGTGCAGATCGTGTACGCCGGCGTGGGCGGCATCAGCGAATCCGACGTGAACCTGGCCATCGCCGCCAAGGGCATCGTGATCGGCTTCAACGTGCGTGCCGACGTGGGAGCGCGCAAGCTGGCCGAAGGCAACGACGTCGATCTCAAGTACTACAGCATCATCTACGACGCCGTGGACGAGCTGAAGACCGCAATGGCCGGCATGCTGGCGCCCGAGAAGCGCGAAGAGATCATCGGCCATGCCGAGATCCGGACCGTGTTCGTGGCCTCCAAGATCGGTACCGTGGCGGGTTCCTACGTGCTCGACGGCGTGGTCACGCGCAACGCGCACTTCCGCCTGCTGCGCGACAACGTGGTCATCTACACGGGCGAGATCGAGTCGGTCAAGCGCATGAAGGACGACGTCAAGGAAGTCCGCGAAGGTTTCGAGTGCGGTATCAAGCTGCGCAACTACAACGACATCCGCGAGGGCGACCAGCTCGAGGTGTTCGAGATCAAGGAAATCGCCAGAACGTTGTGAGTTGGGCGTTGAGCGTTTTGCGTGGGGCCGGTCTTCACGCAAGGCGCCAGACGCTCATCGCGCAACCGCTCCGAGCCTATGGCCAAGAAAAGCACCAAGCCCAACCGCAGCTACCAGGTCGCCGATCAGATCCAGCGTGATCTGACCGAGCTGATCGCGCGCGAGCTCAAGGACCCGCGCGTGGGCATGGTCACCCTGCAGGCCGTGGAAGTGACGCCTGACTACGCGCATGCGAAGGTGTTCTTCAGCCTGCTGGTGGGTGACCCGCAGGAAACGCAGGACGCGCTGAACCAGGCGGCCGGCTTCCTGCGCAACCACCTGTTCAAGCGCCTGCACATCCATACCGTGCCCACGCTGCATTTCCAGTTCGACCGCACCACCGAGCGTGCGGCCGACATGAACGCCTTGATCGCCAAGGCCGTTTCCTCGCGCTCAAAGGACGACGACACGCCATGAGCCCGCCATCCCGTGTCAGGGTGCAGCGGCATCCTGTGCATGGGGTGTTGCTGCTCGACAAGCCGCTGGGCCTGTCCAGCAACCAGGCCTTGCAGAAGGCCAAGTGGCTGCTGCGCGCCGAAAAGGCCGGCCACACCGGCACGCTCGACCCGCTGGCCACCGGCGTGCTGCCGCTGTGCTTCGGCTCGGCCACCAAATTCAGCCAGCTCCACCTTCAGGCTGACAAGTGCTACGAAACAGTGGTGCGGCTCGGTCGCGTCACCTCCACGGGCGACGCCGAAGGCGAGGTGCTGCGCGAGCAGGCCGTGAACTGCACGGCCGGCCAGGTGGTGGAAGTGCTGGACCGCTTCATGGGCCCGATCACGCAGGTGCCGCCCATGCACAGCGCGCTCAAGAAGGACGGCAAGGCGCTGTACGAATACGCCCGTGAAGGCGTGGAGGTCGAACGCGCGCCGCGCGCCGTCGTCATCCATGACCTGGACCTGCTGGACATGGATCTGACCGGCGAGGCGCCGTTCCTGCGCCTGGCCGTGCGCTGCTCCAAGGGCACCTACATCCGCACGCTGGGCGAGGACATCGGCGCCGCGCTGGGCTGCGGGGGCCACCTTGCGGCGCTGCGGCGCACCGAGACCGGGCCCTTCGGCCTGGCGCAATGCCTGACGCTGCAGGCGCTGGAGGCCATGACCGAGGCGCAGCGCCTGGCATGCCTGATGCCGGCCGAGGTGCTGGTGGCCGGCCATGCGCCTGTCACGCTGGGCGCCGACGATGCGGCGCGTTTCCTCTCCGGGCTGCGCCGGCGCGGCGACTGGGCCGATGCGCCGGCCGTGGCCGTCTTCGGCGAACAGCCGCGTGCCTTCCTGGGCACGGCCCATGCCAAGGCCGGCGAACTGATTCCAGGGCGTTTGCTGAGCCCGATCGAAATCCAGCAAACCCTTTTGCAGAACAACCCATCTTCGTCTTTGGAGACCTCCCAGGAGGCACTGACATCATGACCGCCAGACAGATCCGCAACATCGCCATCATTGCCCACGTCGACCATGGCAAGACCACCATGGTGGACCAGCTCCTGCGCCAGTCCGGCACCTTCGCCGACCACGAGAAGGTCGTCGACACGGTGATGGACAACAACGCCATCGAAAAGGAACGGGGCATCACCATCCTGGCCAAGAACTGTGCCGTGAGCTGGAAGGACACCCACATCAACATCGTCGACACCCCCGGCCACGCGGACTTTGGCGGCGAGGTGGAGCGTGCGCTGTCGATGGTCGACGGCGTGGTGCTGCTGATCGATGCGCAGGAAGGCCCGATGCCGCAGACGCGCTTCGTGACCAAGAAGGCGCTGGCCCTGGGCCTGCGTCCGATCCTGGTCGTAAACAAGGTGGACAAGCCCGGCGCCAACCCCGACAAGGTGGTGAACGCCGCCTTCGACCTGTTCGACAAGCTCGGCGCCACCGATGAGCAGCTGGACTTCCCCGTGGTCTACGCCTCGGGCATCAACGGCTGGTCTTCGCTGGAAGAGGGCGCACCGGGCGAGCAGTGGGGCCCCGACATGTCGGCCCTGTTCGACACCATCCTCAAGCACGTGCCCTCGCAAAAGGGTGATCCGAACGCGCCGCTGCAGCTGCAGATCTCCGCGCTGGACTTCTCCACCTTCGTGGGCCGCATCGGCGTGGGCCGCATCAGCCAGGGCACGCTCAAGCCGATGCAGGACGTTCTGGTGGCCGAAGGCCCGGACGGCAAGACCTACAAGGGCCGCATCAACCAGGTGCTGACCTTCCAGGGCCTGGACCGCATGCAGACCACCGAAGCCGGCCCCGGCGACATCGTGCTGATCAACGGCATCGCCGACATCGGCATCGGCGTGACCGTGACCGACCCGGCCAACCCCGCGCCGCTGCCCATGCTCAAGGTGGACGAGCCCACGCTGACCATGAACTTCTGCGTGAACACCAGCCCGCTGGCCGGCCGCGAAGGCAAGTTCGTGACCAGCCGCCAGATCTGGGACCGCCTGCAAAAGGAACTGCAGCACAACGTGGCGCTGCGCGTGAACGAGACCGATGAGGAAGGCGTGTTCGAAGTGATGGGCCGCGGTGAACTGCACCTCACAATCCTGCTGGAGAACATGCGCCGCGAAGGCTATGAAATGGCTGTGTCCAAGCCGCGCGTGGTGTTCAAGACCATCAACGGTGAAAAGCACGAGCCCATCGAAATGGTGACGGCCGACATCGAGGAAGGTCATCAGGGCGGCGTGATGCAGGCCCTGGGCGAGCGCAAGGGCGAGCTGGTCAACATGGAATCGGACGGCCGTGGCCGCGTGCGCCTGGAATACCGCATTCCGGCGCGCGGCCTGATCGGCTTCACCAACGAGTTCCTGAACCTGACGCGCGGCTCCGGCCTCATCAGCAACATTTTTGACTCGTACGAGCCGCACAAGGGCGACATCGGCGGGCGCAAGAACGGCGTGCTGATCTCGATGGACGACGGCGAAATCTTCACCTACGCGCTGGGCAAGCTGGACGACCGCGGCCGCATGTTCGTGAAGGCCAACGACCCCGTGTACGAAGGCATGATCGTGGGCATCCACAGCCGCGACAACGACCTGGTGGTCAACGCCACGCGCACCAAGCAGCTGACCAACTTCCGTGTCTCGGGCAAGGAAGACGCGATCAAGATCACGCCGCCGATCGACCTCACGCTGGAATACGGCGTCGAGTTCATCGAGGACGACGAACTGGTCGAGATCACGCCCAAGAGCATCCGCCTGCGCAAGCGCTACCTCAAGGAGCACGAGCGCAAGCGCGCCAGCCGCGAGGCTTGAAGTGACGCAACACCCCCCAGGCCGCTTCGCGGCTCCCCCTTCTGCTGCGCGAAGGGGACACTCCCACAGGTCTGGAAAAGCCAGGCCCTCGGGTGCCCTGGGGTGGATGAGGGGCCTGCTGGCAGTCTGCGCCAGCGCGGCAGTGAGCCTTGGCGCGCAGGCTCAGGATTTGAATGCCCACGCGGCGGCCGGCGCGCGCTTCGAGGCCTTGCGCAGTGCCGACCCTGCCGCCATGCCGCGCCTGAGCGATCCACAGGCCGCCGAGCTGCTGCACACGCTCGGTGACGTGCAGCGCTTCCTGCCGGCGCGCATGTCGGCGCAGTTGCCTGCGGTGGCCGACACCTGCGGCCGCGTGCGCGACATCGTGATCGCCTACCAGAGCTTCGAGGCGATGCAGGGCGGCCAGCTTTCGCCGCAGCGCCTGCTGGACAACGGCGCCACCTACCAGGACGAACTGGCGCTGCTGCAGCCCTTTGTGGCGCACTGCATCGCGCGCCAGGTGCCGCTGGCCGAAGCCACGCTGCGCCAGATCGATGCGCGCATGCGTGCGCGGCTGCGCCTGGGCGGCCTGCGGCGCGGGCAGGCCACGGTGATGCAGCTCTACGCCAGCCTGGCCACCGCACAGGGCGACGCGCGCATCGCGCCCGCGCAGACCCAGGCTCTGCTTGAGGCACTGGCCGAGACGGCGCCTGTGCACGTGCGCGCCCTGACGCTGGCGGACCGGCGCCACCTGCGCGAAACCGCCGCCGCCCAACTGCGCAGCTCCCCGGGCTCGGCGCCCTGGCTGCGCATCCAGCAGGCCATGGGCGAGACCGAATGCGCCGCGCTGTGCGAACTGGCGTCCACACCTGGGTCTTGAAGAAGCACTGACTTCAGCCGCGCAGGGCGGCCACGGCCTTGCCATCGGGTTAAGATGCGCGCCGCTCCGGGGTGCACATGCGTGCTGAGATTCAAACCCGTGAACTTGACCCGGGTCATGCCGGCGGAAGAAGAGCATTCACCTCCCCGTGAGGCGCCAGGCGCCCTCACATGTGCCCATGGCACACCCGGAGGCGGCCTGCGGAGCATCCTGTCAAAGCCCCAGAAGGACGCTCATGCACAAGCTCGCTGCGCCGGTCGCGGAACTGCTCGATTTCATCGCCATGGACGGCTGCACCGATGCGCAGTTCGATGCGCTCGCGCTGCGGCTGTTCGCCTACCAGTACGCCAACAACATCCCGTTTCGCAGCTTCTGCCAGCGCCGCGGCACCACGCCGCGCAATGTGCAGTCCTGGCGCGACATTCCTGCCGTGCCCATCGATGCCTTCAAGGTGATGGAACTGCGCAGCGCAAGCCCCTCACTGGAGGAGCGCGTGTTCATGACCAGCGGCACCACGCGCGGCGGCACACGGGGCAGACACTTCCATCCGCAATTGCAGGTGTACGACCTGTCGATGCGGCGCCACTTTGCACAACGCTTCATGCGCGGCGCCTCGCGCATGCCCATGGGCATCCTCTTTCCGGACGAGGATGTGATGCCCAATTCCTCGCTGGCCCACTACCTGGCGCTGGCCCTGCGCGAGTTCGGCAGCGAAGGCAGCCGCAACTTCATGACGGCGCAGGGCGTGGACCTTGCCGCGCTCTGGCACACGCTGGAGGCCGCGCAGCGTAGCGGCCAGCCCTACGCGCTGCTGGGTGCCAGCTACAGCTTCGTGCACGTGATGGACGCGATGCAGGCGCAGGGCCTGCGCTTTGCGCTGCCGCCCGGCAGCCGGCTGCTGGACACCGGCGGCTACAAGGGCCAGTCGCGCGAGATGGCGCCCGATGCTTTCTACGACGCGCTCAGCGCCTCCTTTGGCGTGCCGCGCAGCGACTGCATCAACATGTACGGCATGACCGAGCTGAGCACGCAGTTCTACGACGACGGCAACGCGCGCGTGCCCTCGGTCAAGTCGGGCCCGCACTGGATCCGCTCGCGCCTGGTCGATCCGGTGAGCGGTTGCGACGTGCCGGCAGGCGAGCGCGGCATCCTCGCGCATTGCGACCTGGCCAACTACAACGCCGTCACCACCATCCTGACCGAGGACGTGGGCCTGCCGGCCGAAGATGGCCGCGGCTTCCTGCTGCTGGGTCGCGCCGAGGGTGTGGAGGCCAAGGGCTGCTCGATGGCCGTGGAAGCCTTCGTGCGGGCCACGGCGGCCGCATGACGCCGCCGCACTGCCTGCGCGCCGGCTACCTGCCGGGCCTGCCGCCTGAAACCGTGCACTGGCAAGTGCTGCCATTCGAGCGGGCCGGCGAGCGGCTGGAGGTGTCGGTGCCCGTGCTCACGGCGGCGCAGATGAGCGAGCTGGCCGCGCGTGTGCGGCGCGCCAGCGCGCGGCATCTGCGCCCCATGCCCGTGGCAGACATCATTGGCGTGATCGACCGCGCCGTCGCGCGCCTGCTGGATCGCAACGACCCCTGGCGCCGGCAGGCCGAACGCTTCCTGCCCTGGGTCAGCGGCTACGACGCCGAGATGGTTCGGCTGGGCCTGACCGGTTTTCTCAAGACCTTCCGCGCGCCGCAGCTGCGCCGCTTCGTGGCCGAGGATTTCGCCAACCCGCTGCTGCTCGATGGCTTCCAGCCCACGCCAAAGGGCGGTGCCGTGCGCGCCTTTGGCCCGCAACTGCTGCTGCACAGCTGGGCCGGCAATGTGCCGGCGCTGGCCATGTGGAGCTTCGTGGCCGGCCTGCTCGTGAAGGCCGGCAACATCGGCAAGCTGCCCACGGCCGAGCCGCTCTTCGCGGGCTGGCTGGCCCAACTGCTGGCCGAGGAACATCCGCCCTGGGCCGACTGCTTTGCCGTCGTGTGGTGGCGCGGCGCCGGCGAGGACGAGGGCGCCGCCACGCTCTTCGCCGAGGCCGACACCGTGCTGGCCTACGGCGGCAACGCGGCGCTGCAGGCCATCCGCCAGCGCCTGCCCGTGACCACGCGCTTCCTGCCGCATGGTCACAAGCTGGGCTTCGGCCTGGTGGCGGCCGAAGCGCTCGATGCGCTGAAGGCGCCGCCGCTGGCGCGCCTGGCGGCCTGGGACGTGATGCGCTACGACCAGCAGGGCTGCTATTCGCCGCATGTGTTCTACGTGGAGCGCGGCGGGGCCGTGCCGCCGCGCGTCTTTGCCGAGCACCTGGCGGCCGAGCTGGCCAACCTGCAGCGGCGCTTTCCGCGCCGCGCGCTGGACCTGGAGGAGGGCGCGGCCGTCGCGCGCTGGCAGCAGGGCCTGGAATGGCAGGCGCTGGCAACGCCCGCCGGCCTGCCCGCGCCCGCGCTGCTGGGCCTCGAGGCCGCGGCCTGGCGCGTGGCCTATGACGAGGCGCTGCAGCCGCTGGCGCCCACCGCGGCGCAACGCACGGTGCAGGTCGTGGCCGTCGATGCGCTGGCCGATGTGCTGCCGGCCATCGCCGCACAGGCGCCCCACCTGCAGACGGCCGGCGTGGCGGCCCCGCCCGAGCGGCTTTTTGTGCTGGCCGAACAGCTGGGCGCGGCGGGCGTCACGCGCGTCAGCGCCATCGGCGCCATGAGCACGCCCGAGGCCGGCTGGCACCACGACGGACGCTTCAGCCTGCTGGACCTGGTGCGCATGACCGAGATCGAATCATCCGCCGAAGCCGCGGCCGAGCCCTTTGCGCCCTATGCCGACTGAACCCATGCATGGCTTCCTGAACATCGACGGCGTGCGCTACGGCTACCCGGGCCGCGCGCCGGTGGTCGATGGGGTGGATTGGCACATCGAGGAAGGGCAGTTCCATTGCCTGCTAGGTCGCAGCGGCTGCGGCAAGACCACCTTGCTCAAGCTTGCGGCCGGCCTGCTGCAGCCGCAGACGGGCCGGGTCAGCCTGCGCGGCCAGGCGCTGCGCGCGCCCGGGCCGCAGCTGGGCTTCATGTTCCAGGCGCCCACCCTGCTGGAATGGCTCAGCGTGATCGACAACGTGCTGCTGCCGGTGTCGCTGCAGCGCAAACCTGATGCGCAGGACCGCGCGCGGGCGCTGGCCTTGCTCGCGCAGCTGGGGCTGCAGGCGCATGCGCAGCGCCATCCGCGGCAACTCTCGGGCGGCCAGCAAAGCCGCGTGGCCCTGGCGCGCGCGCTGATCCTTTCGCCCGCGCTGCTGCTGCTGGACGAGCCCTTCGCGGCGCTGGACGCGATCACGCGCGCGGAACTGCAGGACGACCTGTTGCAAAGCTGCCGCCAGCGCGGCACCACGGTGCTCTTCGTCACGCATGACATCCAGGAAGCCGTGTACCTGGGCGAGCGCATCGCCGTGATGCGCGCCGGCCGCATCGTGGCCGACATCGCGGTCACGCTGGCGGGGCCCCGCACGCAGGCCATGCGGCATGAGCCGCCGTTCAACCAGGCCTGTGCGCGCGTGCATGCGGCGATGGAGGAGGTGAGGGCATGAGCGCACGCCGGGTCGGCTGGCTGGGCTCCTTGGCCCTGCTGGCGTTGCTGTTGGCCGCATGGGAGGCGGCCGCGCGCCACTCCGGCCTGTCGGCGCTGGTGCTGCCTGCGCCTTCGCTGGTGTGGGCTGCGCTGGCCAACGGCCTGCTCAGCGGCTACTTCTGGCCGCACGTCCGCGCCACCTTGAGCGCGCTGGCGCTGGGGCTGGCCGGCGGCAGCGTGGCGGGCCTGCTGATGGGCATGGCGCTGGCCGAACTGCCCTGGCTGGACCGTGTGCTCAAGCCCTATGTGGTGCTGAGCCAGGTGCTGCCCAAGCTTGCGCTGGCGCCGCTGTTCGTGCTGTGGTTCGGCTTCGGGCTCACATCGACCGCGGTGATCACGGGCCTGATCTGTTTCTTCCCGCTGATGGAGAACACGCTCACGGGCCTGAAGCAGGCCGACGCGCAGCGGCTGCAGCTCTTTCGCATGCTGGGCGCCACGCGCCTGCAGACGCTCTTGCGCCTCAAGCTGCCTGCGGGCCTGCCGGGCATCCTGGCCGGGCTGCGCGTGGCCGTGGTGCTGGCGCTGGTGGGCGCCGTGGTGGGCGAATTCATCGGCGCCAGCCAGGGCCTGGGCGCCGTGATCATCGCCGCGCAGGGAATGATGGACACGGCCTTGATGTTCGCGGCGCTCGCCATCATCGCCGTGATCGGCCTGGCGCTGTACCAGGCCACGCTGTGGCTGGAAGCACGCCTGCTGCGCGCCTATTCGGACCCGCCCTGAGTTCCGCTGTTCCTTCCCTTCTTCATCCTTCACTTCCGGAGACCTGCCTTGCCGCTCTACCGCCTTCCTTCGCGCCGCGCGCTGCTGCGCACGGCCTCTGCTGCGCTGGCCGCCTGCGCGCTGCCATTCGCACCGGCCCATGCCCAGGGCGCGCGCACGCGCTTCACGGTGGCCGGCTGGAGCAAGCCGATCAGCGAGATCACGAACCTGCTGGCGGAGCCCGAGAAGGGCTTCTTCAAGGCCCAGGGCCTGGACCTGGCCTACCTGCCCGGCGCCGGTGGCGGCGACGCGATCCGCAACCTGCTCAGCGGCCAGGCCGACGTGGCCTTCACCGACCCCGGCTCCTTCTTCATGGCGCTGGACAAGGGCGAAAAACTGGTCGCGATCTACGACATCTACCCGCAGAACGTATTCAACGTGGTCTCGCTGAAGTCCGCCAACATCCGCAAGCCGGCAGACCTCAAGGGCAAGCGCATCGGCGTCTACAGCCTGGCCAGCGGCACGCGGCAGAACCTGTTGGTGATGTTGCATCAGGCGGGGCTGAAGGAATCGGACGTCAGCATCGTCGTCACGGGGCTGCTGAACTTCGCGCCGCTGCTGCAGGGGCAGGTCGATGCAACGGCCGCGACCGACACGGGGCTGGCCGTGGGCCGGCGCAAGGGGGTGGGCGAGGTCAACGTGATGCAGGTGGCCGACCATCTGAACGTCTCCAGCGACCTGTTCGTGGTGCGCGCCGAAGCGCTGCAGCAAAAGCGCGAGCTGCTCAAGGCCTTCCTGCGCGGCTATCGCGACAGCGCGGCCTGGATGATCGCCAACCCCGAGGCTGCGGCCGACCTGGCCGTGAAGTACGCCATCGACGGCACGCAGCGCGACATCAACCTCGAGGTGATCCGGCTGCGCAACGCGTCCTCGCTGCCCGCGCGTGCGGGGCAGGGCGCTGTGGCTTCTGCACTGGGCGCCTTCGACCTCGACTCCTTGCAGAAGGCCGCCGACGCCTACCGCGCGCTGGGCCTGGTGCAGCGACCGATCCACATCCGCGACGCGGTGGACACGGGTCTGCTGCCATGAAGTTCAGCAAGCAGATGGTGCTGGTGACCGGCGCCAGCCGCGGCATCGGCGCCGCGATTGCAAAAGCCTTCGCCGCCGAAGGCGCCACGGTGGTCATCAACCACCTGAGCAACGATGCGGCCGCCGCGGAAGTGGTGGCCGCCTGCCGCGCGCTGGGCGGCGATGCCTGGGCCCTCAAGGCCGATGTGGGCGACCCGGGCGCCGTCGCCGCCATGGTCGAATCCATCGTGCAGGAAGCCGGGCGCATCGACGTGGTGGTCAACAACGCGTTCAGGCCCTATGCCTTCGACCCGCAACGCCGCAGCCGCTTCGAGCAGCTGCAGTGGGCGCACTACCAGTCGCAGTTCGAAGGCGCGGTGGGCGGCGCCTTCCACGTCTGCCAGGCCGTGCTGCCGCACTTTCGCCAGCGGGCGCAGGGCGCCATCGTCAATGTGGTCAGCAACCTTGTGGAACACCCCGTGGTGCCCTACCACGACTACACCACGGCCAAGGCTTCGCTGGTGGCCTTCAGCCGCAATCTGGCGGCCGAGCTGGGCCCGCTGGGCATCCGCGTGAACTGCGTGGCGCCGGGCCTGGTCTACCCCACGCAGGCCAGCCAGGGCACGCAGGAGTCCTTCCGCGAAGCGCTGATGGCGGCCACGCCGCTGCGGCGCATCGCCAGGCCCGAAGACGTGGCCGGGCCGGTGCTGTTCCTGGCGTCAGACTGGAGCGGCTTCATCACCGGCCAGACGCTGTTCGTCGACGGCGGGCTGGTGATGCGCTGACCCTGCGGCAACAAGAAAAAAGCCGGCCACGTGGGCCGGCTTGGTCGTCAGCGGAAGGTGCCGATCAGGGGCGTGCGAGCTTCCACACGCCGCCCACGCCGTCACCCGTGCGGTCGCCGGGCTTGGTGTCCTTGGCCCAGTAGTACAGCGGCCAGCCGTTGTAGGCCCACTGTTTGGCGCCGTCGTCGCGTGTGATCACCGTGTAGCCGCCCTTGGGACTGGCGTTGGCCGGCGCCATCAGCGGCGGCCAGTTGGTGGCGCAGTTGCCGTTGCACGCCGACTTGCCGCTGTTGGCTGCGTCTCGGCCGAAGGTGTAGAGCGTGTGGCCCGAGGGGCCGATGAGCACGCCGTCCACGGTGCGGGTGGGGGTGTCGGGGACGGTCTGGGTGGCGCAGCCTGCCACGAGGGTCAGGGCCAGCGCGCAGGACGAGAGCAGCAGCTTCATGAACGGTTCTCCTGTGTGAAGTGTGACGAAGCGGCGGCGAGTTTAGGACGGCGGCCTGGGCCGGCGTGCCAGCGAAGACGCCGTCCTTCGCGGCCTCGCGCAACTTCTTCTCAGCGATGGCGGCTCTTCATGGCGCGCTCGACCTCGCGCTTGCCCTCGCGGTCCTTGATCACGTCGCGCTTGTCGTGCTCGGCCTTGCCCTTGGCCAGCGCGATGTCGCACTTGACCTTGCCGGACTTCCAGTGGAGGTTGATGGGCACCAGCGTGTAGCCCTTCTGCTCCACCTTGCCGGTCAGGCGCCGGATCTCGTCCTTCTTCATCAGCAGCTTCTTGGTGCGGATGGCGTCGGGGTTGACGTGCGTGGAGGCGCTCTTGAGCGGGTTGATCTGGCAGCCGATGAGGAACATTTCGCCGTTGCGCAGCACCACATAGCCGTCGGTCAGCTGCACCTTGCCTTCGCGCAGCGCCTTGACTTCCCAGCCTTCCAGCACGAGCCCGGCCTCGAAGCGTTCCTCGAAGAAATAGTTGAAGGCCGCCTTCTTGTTGTCGGCAATGCGGGCGTTGGTGTTGTCGGGTTTCTTGCTGGCCATACGAGACAAATGGGGACGCATGCCGTCCCTACAATGAGGGCGCACACATCGTGCTGATTCTATGAAGAGTGTCCACAAGTCCGTTCTCATCTGGTACAGCGCCCAGCAGATGTATGCCCTGGTGACCGATGTGGCGAAGTATCCCGAGTTCCTGCCCTGGTGCGACCAGGCCCGCGTGATCGAGGAAGACACCACCGGCATGACGGCCGAAGTCGGCCTGGCCTTTGGCGCCGTGCGCCAGAGCTTCACCACCCGCAACACCCACGTGCCCGGCCGCGAGGTGCACATGAAGCTGGTGAAAGGGCCGTTCTCGCATCTGGATGGTGTGTGGACCTTCACCCCCGTGGGCGAGGAGGGGGCCGAGATCACGGCCTGCCGCATCGAGCTCAAGCTCAACTACGGTTTTGACAACTTCGCCCTGCAGGCCCTGGTCGGGCCGGTGTTCGACAAGGTCGCCTCGACGCTGGTCGAAGCCTTCGTCAAGCGATCCGAGCAGGTCTACGGCGAGCCGTGATCGCCGTCACCCTCAGTTGCGCCGTGGGCGCGCGCGAGGTGTACGAGGAGCAGCTGCAGCTGCCGCCGCGCACCACGCTGGAGGCGGCCGTGCGGCGCAGCGGCCTGGAGACCGCCTGGCCGGGCCTGGACTGGCGCTCGCTCACGCCGGGCATCTGGGGCAGGGTGGCGGACTGGTCGCAGGAGTTGCGCGATGGCGACCGGCTGGAGCTGTGCCGCCCGCTGCTGGTGGACCCCAAGGTGGCGCGCCGCGAGCGCTTTGAGCAGCAGGGCCGCGGGCGTGCCGGCCTTTTTGCGCGCCGGCGCCCGGGCGGCAAGGCCGGTTACTGATTCTTCGCCGGGCCGCAGTCGCTGTTGATGATGGCCTGCAGGCGGCTCTGCTCGGCTGCGCGGGCCTGGTCGTCCATCACTTCGCGCTCGCCGCGCTCGTTCAGTCGCGCCACGCGCATGCCGCTGTCGAAGGTGGCCTTGCCCTGGCGCGCGCGTGAGCAGCTTTCGGCCCGCGCCTTGGCCACGCGCTGCTCCTCGGCCGCGCGCTTGGCCTTTTCCTCCTCCTCGGCCTTGCGGGTCTTTTCCTCGAGCGCCTTGTCGACGCCGGCAGGTTTGACGGGAGGCGGGGCAGCACCGTCAGAAGGTGCTGCGGCGGGTGCTGCCGGCGCCGCCGTGGAGGGCTGGCCTCCGGGTCGGCGCAGGATGTTGCGCTCGGGCACATCGATCGGCGGCGGCTGGTCGCTGAACACCTTCTTGCCCTGGGCATCGACCCATTGCCATTGGGCGTTTGCCACCAGGGGCAGCGCGCAGAAGCCGAGCAGGCAGACAAGGCGTTTGAGGTTCATCGCGCGAGTGTAATGGGCGCTCCGGGGGGGCGAAACAGGGCTTTTTCGGGCCCGGCCGGCGGTGGCCCCACGGGCGGCGGGGCAAGGCCGCGGCGGCAGGCGAATCGCTTGAACCCGTCGCTACAATCCGGCTTTTGGAGCTTTCCCCATGCGCCTTCTCGGCAAAGCGCTCACCTTCGACGATGTGTTGCTGGTGCCCGCCTTCTCCCAGGTCCTGCCCAAGGACACCTCCCTGGCCACCCGGTTCACCCGCAACATCGAACTGAATCTGCCCCTGGTCTCCGCGGCCATGGACACGGTCACCGAGGCTCGGCTGGCCATCACGATCGCCCAGGAGGGCGGCATCGGGATCGTGCACAAGAACCTCACGGCCCAGCAGCAGGCGGCCGAGGTCGCGAAGGTCAAGCGCTACGAATCCGGCGTGCTGCGCGATCCGGTGGTCATCACGCCCGAACACACGGTACTGCAGGTGCTGCAGCTGTCCGAAGAGCTGGGCATTTCGGGCTTCCCTGTGCTCGATGGCGGCAAGGTGGTGGGCATCGTCACCGGCCGCGACCTGCGCTTCGAGACCCGCTACGACGCGCCCGTGACCGAGATCATGACGCCGCGCGCCAAGCTGATCACCGTGCCCGAGGGCACCACGCCCGCGGAAGCCAAGGCGCTGCTGAACAAGCACAAGCTCGAGCGGCTGCTGGTCGTGAACGAGGCCTACGAGCTCAAGGGCCTGATCACGGTCAAGGACATCACCAAGCAGCTCACCTTCCCCAATGCGGCCCGTGATGCGGCCGGCCGCCTGCGCGTGGGCGCTGCCGTGGGTGTGGGCGAGGGCACCGAGGAGCGCGTCGAGGCGCTGGTCAAGGCCGGCGTGGACGCCATCGTGGTCGATACCGCCCACGGCCACAGCAAGGGCGTGATCGACCGCGTGCGCTGGGTCAAGCAGAACTATCCGCAGATCGAGGTGATCGGCGGCAACATCGCCACCGGCGCAGCCGCGCTGGCACTGGTCGAGGCTGGCGCAGACGCGGTCAAGGTCGGCATCGGCCCGGGCTCCATCTGCACCACGCGCATCGTGGCCGGCGTGGGCGTGCCGCAGATCATGGCCGTGGACAACGTGGCCACCGCGCTGCAGGGCACAGGCGTGCCGCTGATCGCCGATGGCGGCATCCGCTACTCGGGCGACATCGCCAAGGCCATCGCGGCCGGCGCCAGCACCGTGATGATGGGCGGCATGTTCGCCGGCACCGAAGAGGCGCCGGGCGAGATCGTGCTGTTCCAGGGCCGCAGCTACAAGAGCTACCGCGGCATGGGCTCCATCGGCGCCATGCAGCAGGGCAGTGCCGACCGCTACTTCCAGGAATCGAGCACGGGCAACCCCAACGCCGACAAGCTGGTGCCCGAAGGCATCGAAGGCCGCGTGCCGTACAAGGGCTCGATGGTCTCCATCGTCTATCAGATGGCGGGCGGCCTGCGCGCGGCCATGGGCTACTGCGGCTGCGCCTCCATCGAAGAGATGAAGAACAAGGCCGAGTTCGTCGAGATCACGGCCGCCGGCATCCGTGAATCGCACGTCCACGACGTGCAGATCACCAAGGAAGCACCGAACTACCGCGCCGAGTAAGCGCCCCATCCAGTCATGCGGGAAGGCCGGTGCTTGCACCGGCCTTGTCGTTCCAGCGAAGCGTTCAGCCAGACACCATGCAACACGACAAGATCCTCATCCTCGACTTCGGCTCGCAGGTCACGCAGCTCATCGCGCGCCGTGTGCGCGAGGCCCATGTGTACAGCGAGGTGCATCCCTGCGACGTGACGAGCGAATGGGTGCGCGAGTACGCCAAGGACGGTTGCCTCAAGGGCGTGATCCTCTCGGGCAGCCATGCCAGCGTGTACGAAGTGGATGACCGTGCCCCTGATGCCGTGTTCGAGCTTGGCGTGCCCGTGCTGGGCATTTGCTACGGCATGCAGACCATGGCGCAGCAGCTGGGCGGCAAGGTGGAAGGATCGCACCAGCGCGAATTCGGCTATGCCGAAGTGCGCGCGCGCGGCCATGTGGACCTGCTCAAGGATATCGCCGACTTCACCACGGCCGAAGGCCACGGCATGCTCAAGGTCTGGATGAGCCATGGCGACAAGGTCACCGAGCTGCCCCCGGGCTTCAAGCTGATGGCCAGCACACCCAGCTGCCCCATTGCCGGCATGGCCGACGAGGCGCGCCATTTCTACGGCGTGCAGTTCCACCCCGAGGTCACGCACACCGTGCAGGGCCAGGCCATGCTCAACCGCTTCGTGCTCGAGATCTGCAAGGCCAGACCCGACTGGGTCATGCGTGACCACATCGAAGAGGCGGTGCAGAAGATCCGCGAGCAGGTGGGCGACGAGGAAGTCATCCTGGGCCTGTCGGGCGGCGTTGATTCTTCCGTGGCTGCGGCGCTGATCCACCGCGCCATCGGCGACCAGCTGACCTGCGTGTTCGTGGACCACGGCCTGCTGCGCCTGAACGAAGGCGACATGGTCATGGAGATGTTCGAAGGCAAGCTGCATGCGAAGGTCATCCGCGTGGACGCCAGCGAACTCTTCCTGGGCAAGCTGGCCGGCGTGAACGACCCCGAAGCCAAGCGCAAGATCATCGGCGGCGAGTTCGTCACTGTGTTCAAACAGGAAGCGGCCAAGCTCAAGGCCGGCGGCCAGGGCCACAAGGGCGCCACCTTCCTGGCCCAGGGCACCATCTACCCCGACGTGATCGAAAGCGGCGGCGCCAAGAGCAAGAAGGCCGTCACCATCAAGAGCCACCACAACGTCGGCGGCCTGCCCGAACAACTGGGTCTCAAGTTGCTGGAGCCACTGCGCGACCTGTTCAAGGACGAGGTGCGCGAACTGGGCGTGGCCCTGGGCCTGCCGCCCGAAATGGTCTACCGCCACCCCTTCCCGGGCCCGGGCCTGGGCGTGCGCATCCTCGGCGAAGTGAAGAAGGAATACGCCGACCTGCTGCGCCGCGCCGACGCCATCTTCATCGAAGAGCTGCGCAACTTCCGCGACGAGGCGTCCGGCAAGACCTGGTACGACCTGACCAGCCAGGCCTTCACGGTCTTCCTGCCGGTCAAGAGCGTGGGCGTGATGGGCGACGGCCGCACCTACGACTACGTGGTGGCCCTGCGCGCCGTGCAGACCAGTGACTTCATGACCGCCGACTGGGCCGAGCTGCCTTACGCGCTGCTCAAGAAGGTGTCGGGGCGGATCATCAACGAGGTGCGCGGCATCAACCGCGTGACCTACGACGTGAGCAGCAAGCCGCCGGCGACCATCGAGTGGGAGTGAAATCAGGTCCTTCGGGGACTATCGCCAGTTATCGAAAATCCGCCGTAACGTATTGATTTACAAGGAAATACGTCGCGGCAGCTATCGGCAGCTATCGCCGGGCAGCGAAACGGATTGACGGTAGAGGTGACGGTAGAAACCGGAGGCCGGATTAAGACCTCCTTGTTTACTATCGAGACCAAATCGGTCTTTGACGGTAAATCACTCCTCTGGAAAGCTTGTTTCATGCGGCTTTCCAGGCATCAGCAGGTCTCCTGACCCCTGACGGTAAAAGCCGTCACGAACAGGAGGAAAAACCTCGATGCTTACCGACACCGCACTGCGCAATTTGAAGCCTAAGTCCTTGACTTATAAGGCTTCTGACCGGGATGGAATGTACGTGACGGTATCGCCCACCGGTACCGTCACCTTCCGCTACGATTACCGTCTCAACGGCCGCCGCGAGACCCTGACCATTGGCCGCTACGGGCCGGCGGGTATTTCGCTGGCGATGGCCCGCGAAAAGCTCCTGGATGCCAAGAAGGCCGTCGCCCAAGGCAAGTCTCCGGCGCATGAAAAACAGCGCGAGAAGCGCCGCCTGACCGCCGCCAAGAACTTTGGCGACATGACCGCCCAATGGCTGGCCGGCGCCAGGATGGCCGACAGCACGCGGGCGATGCGCAAGAGCATCGTCGATCGGGACATCCTGCCGGCCTTCCAGAATCGCCTGCTCAATGAAATCACCGCCGATGACTTGCGCGCCTTGTGCGGCAAGGTGAAGGGGCGCGGGGCCCCAGCCACTGCGGTGCATGTCCGCGACATCGTGAAACAGGTCTATGCCTTCGCCACCCTGCATGGGGAGAAGGTGGACAACCCCGCGGCCGACGTGGGCGCGGCCTCGATCGCGACCTTCGTACCCAAGGACCGTGCCTTGTCGCCGCTGGAGATTCGCCTGATGTCGCGGCAGATGGAGTCGGTGGCCACGTATCCCACCATCCGTCTGGCGCTGCGCATGATCTTGCTGACCCTGGTGCGCAAGAGCGAACTGATCGAGGCCACCTGGGACGAGGTCGATTTCGAGAACGCGACCTGGACCATTCCGAAGCAGCGGATGAAGGGGCGCAACCCGCATGTGGTCTACCTGTCGCGCCAGGCGCTGGACATCCTGGTGGCGCTGCACACCTGCGCGGCCGGATCGAAGTTCGTGCTGCCGTCGCGCTACGACTCAGACCGCTGTATGTCCCACGCGACCCTCAACCGGGTCACGCAGATCGTGGCGCAGCGGGCCAAGGCAGCGGGCCTGCCGCTGGAACCGTTCACTGTCCACGATCTGCGCCGCACGGGCTCGACGCTGCTCAACGAGATCGGGTTCAACCGCGACTGGATCGAGAAGTGCCTTGCGCATGAGGAGGGGCGATCCTCGCGTTCGATCTACAACAAGGCCGAGTATGCCGAGCAGCGGCGCCACATGCTGCAGGAGTGGGCCAGCATGGTCGATGCCTGGATCGACGGGCAGACCTACGTGCCGAAGCTGATGCCAGACAACGTAGTCGTGCCGGTGTTGAGTGCAATGGCCTGAAGTAGTGGCCAGGTTGTCACTTGACAACCTGGCCGATCATTCCCATACTGGAGACTGTTGATGGCCCGTTCCTCTCATCCGAAGAAGGAGGTCGAGGAAGCACTCAAGCATGCCGAAGGGCAGGGTTGGCGCGTGGAAGTCGGCGGCAGCCACGCCTGGGGGCGGATTTACTGTCCGTACAACGACGCGGAGTGTCGTTGCGGCGAGTTCTGTATCACCAGCGTGTGGAGCACGCCCAAGAACCCAGGGAACCACGCGCGCGCCTTGCGGCGCGTCGTGGACAACTGCACGACGCACCGCAAGCAGCAGGAAGAGGCCGCCGACGCCTAGGAATAGCGCGATGGAATACACCTTTACTCTGAAATACCAGCTTGCCGACGATGACCGTGACGCGGATGCGCTGGTCGAGCGCCTGGGCGAAGCCGGCTGCGACGATGCCCTGGTCGGCATCGGGCAGCCAGGGCGGCTTGCGCTGGAGTTCACCCGCGAGGCGGACAGTGCGGACGCGGCGGTGCGCAGCGCGTTGGCCGACGTGCTGCGCGCCGTACCGTTGGCCAGGCTGATCGAGGTCGCGCCGGATTTGGTCGGGCTGACCGATGTGGCCGACATCGTGGGCGTGTCGCGGCAGAACATGCGTAAGCTGATGCTGGCCCATCCGGGCAGCTTCCCGGCGCCGGTGCATGAAGGCAGTGCGTCGATCTGGCATTTGGCGGATGTGTTGGCCTGGCTGCAGGCCAAGGGTAGCTATACGCTGCCCGGCGATGTTCTGGAGGTGGCCTGCGTTGCCTTGCAGGTCAATGTGGCCAAGGAAGGGCGGCGGCTATCGCGTTCGGCTTCCAAGGAGTTGGAAGCTCTTGTTGGATGAGGCTGGCGCCAGCCTCATCCCTGGCCGGAACCCACCCTAACAGGGCGGGATTTTCGTAGGTGGACATCCGGCTTGGTGGCGCCGGCGCGAGGGGCTTGCTTGCGTTCGTCAATCCAGGCCTCGACCTCGGCCAGGTCCCACACCACGCAGCGTGGTGTCAGATTGAAGCGCCGTGGAAACTCACCGCGGCGCTCCATTTCGTAGATCGTCGTTTCGGCCAAGGGGACGACCTGCCGCAGTTCGTGGCGGCGGATGGTGCGGCGGAAGGGCAGAACGCCGTGCTTCGGGAACTGTGGGAGATCGCCGTAGGCGTTCGAGGCTGGCAAGGGGAGGGCTGCGGGTTGCGGGCGCATCCCAGCACCGCTATCTCGGTCGAGTTTTCCTGACTGTTTGTTTTCCATGTCGAACTCCGTGATTGTTCGGCGATGCATGGATTGCCACCGCATGACGATATGGTGGCTTTCATTGGCTATCGCGGAAACTCACAGGAGCGTAGAGAGGCGTGCCAGATACAAATAGACAGACAGCGGGGAGAGCATGAGTCCATGCTGTGCTATTCGATCAGGGCTGAATTGCGCGCTGATTGACTGGCGATCGCGGCTTTCATCTCGGCGACGGAGTATGGTGGATCTCTTCTATGGACGACGTGATGGCATGTTGCGCAGAGCGGTATCAAGTCGTGTATAGGGTTCACCTGATATGCCTCTCCGATGGCTGACAGCGGAGTAACGTGATGGACGTGAATAAGGTCTGCACCTAGTGACCCGTATTTATCCTCATAGTTCAGGCCGCATGCTTGGCAAGTTGACCCATAGTGGGCAAGGCAAAGCTCGCGGGCTGTAGCGTTTCGCTCGTAGACCGTCAACTCGACCGTCTTCGAAGCTCCTTCAGAGAGCGCCGATTCGTATGTGCCGTCGCTGGTTGCTGATGCTTTCACGAGGGATGGGGGGAGCACTCCGTGCACAAACTCGCCCGCGACTCCGGTGACATTCGCTTCCCACACGCCCCATTCACCGATGGTGAGGCTCGACTTTGGCGGGTTCTTGTGAAGACGCGATAGCATCTGCCCAGTTATTGGGTCGCGCCACAACTCCTGCATGTCGGTATTCCGTTCGTGAAGATACCAGGCAGGCCACTCTCCCAATTGGCCTATCCATGACTGGCCTTTCACGTAGCTTCTTTGTGCGAGTTCCAGGCATTCATCCGGTGTGGGGATGGCAATGGATATACGAAAGGGAGGCGGCGGTTGATTTAGCGGAGGAGTGAGATAGACATAGTTTTTTGCCTTCTTCACGAGCGTCCAGCCCCTTCGTGGGAGGATGACGCTCAGTGTTAGGGCGGCGCCGAACCGATAGGTCGATGGTCCATATTTCTTTGGCGCCTTGCCATTCGGGACGACTTCTATTGTCTGGAGTGGCCAGCCCGGCGGCGTGTGGTTGTTCGCGGCGGGTTCATCGAGCTCGAAATTTTTTTCGTCACGCGGCTTCATCCGGCTGTCTCCCTTTGTGATGGCGTTCGATGGACCGTGCGGTTCGCTGGCGGGCACCGCGGTGCTCATTCCAGAGCGCGCAGCTGTCGAGTACGAATCTCATGTCGCAACAGCAAGTTCCTCGACGTTGTCTTCTCCAAAAAGATGTTTCACCGTAGCGAGAGCCGTGTCTGGCATAGTTTGCGTGGCAAGCACAGCGAGCCGCGTCATGGGTCGGGAGATGGACACGTAAAAGAGGTTGCGGGCACGATAGAAGCCCTTTGTATTCTTGCTGTTCAGCGCCTTTGTCTTAACAAGTTCTAGTAACTGTGGCCAGTTGTAGTGGTTCCATCCACCGCCAAGTACAACGAGAACGTTCTCGAACTCAGCGCCTTTGACGCTATGTTGCGTCGCGAAGGAGGTCTGCTTCTCAATGAACTTGACTACCTCGATGACCTCTCGATAGGGAATGTTCCGTAGCTTGCTATACCGTTGGAGTGCGGACGCATCTTCAGGTATTGGGTTGTCGTTAAGTGCTCTCAGTTCTTCGTCACGTCGCAACAGACGATCCGGTGGGGATGGGCGTTTGGTTGCTTTCAAGTGATCGATAACTTGTCCTATCGTACCTTCCGTGCGCAGCTTCTGTAGCGCATCCAGGTCGCGACGCCAGTCGGCTTTGTCTTCATGCTTGGTCATTGCAGGGCCGGAGCCGAACGCCCTGAACATATCGCCGTAGCGAGATGCACCGTAGGCCGCACACATGGGTTCAACGACTTCCGCAAAAAACTTGATCGCTGGATCTTCTTTTTTTGTGAAGAGGTCGGTGCGGCCCTTGAATACCTCAGCAATAGTCGGATATCCCTGTTCTGCAGCCAGAACGTTGTGAGTGAGCATAAGCACTTTCGTCTTGCTCATGTCCCATCCTTCGGCTTTCAGCCGCAGCATCAAGGCTTCTCGAGTGCTTCGTGCCAAATCAGGAAGAAGATCCTCTTTGGAGTGCGTGTCATTGGTACGCTCTCCCTTATAGGCGTTAGTGTGAAAAAACCTGGCTTCACCCTTTGCGTCTGGGTCATGGACTGCCTGATGCAGTTCAGGACGCAGCTTGTTAAGCACATCGACTACGGCGGGCACTGAACGAAAGTTCGAGCCT
Organism: Xenophilus arseniciresistens; assembly: GCF_028023875.1. Classification (GTDB taxonomy): domain Bacteria; phylum Pseudomonadota; class Gammaproteobacteria; order Burkholderiales; family Burkholderiaceae_C; genus Xenophilus; species Xenophilus arseniciresistens. Next base: position 196,729 of record NZ_JAQIPB010000008.1, on the reverse strand, counting down.
TTGGCAATCTCTTCAATCGGGTACTCTGCGAGCTCGTATTCACTTCGATAGATGGTTTGCCAATGGTCCCCAAAGAGGCCAACTAGGGGCCCTGTGGCGGGTCGCAAGAAGTTGTCTGTAACCGCCTCCATGAATTGGCGATGGGTATCTTGATACTCATCGACGAAAATCACTGGAAATTGCTGGCTCAAGATGCGTCGAAACTTCTCCTTGCACAGAAGTTTGGCCATCATCTCTGGAATGTCGTCGTGACTTAGCGTGATTCTGTCGGTATCGACGCCGAAGAAACCCAAGTCATAGTCCACCGGCTTTGTACCGACACCTCCGCCTTCTTCGACCTTCTCTTTTCGATCATCCATTTCTGCCACAAGGTCACGCAGAGCCTTCTGAAATTGGCGTAGAAACGCCCAGGAGAATCCGTGGATAGTATCGACAAGAATGGCGGGATGATCCTCAATTTCCTGGGCAATCTCGTTTCGAGCAACCTCAGTGTAGGTGATGCAGGCGACCTTCTGCCCAGCTTGAACCAACGCCGGGCCGCGCTCCGCGATCAGCCGCTTCAGCGCCGCGACCAACGAGTACGTTTTTCCAGCGCCTGCGCCGGCTTCAAGTCTGAAGCTGCGACCTGCATCAAGGGCCTCATTGATCTTTCTCTGGGCCTCCCGTGCCGCGACAAGTGCGGGATTCTCGATAGGCTCGGTCATGCCGGCTCCCCAATGCTTGGCGCTTCTGCGTTCAGTTCCGGCGGAGGAGGGGGCTTGGACAGCCATTCGAGGCCTTCCCGGATATACCGTGGTACGCCCCATTCTTTTTCGCGAATCGCGAACCGCAGAGCCGTATCCGCCTTTGCGAGCCCTTTCGCGATATCCCAGGCCTCAGTAGCCTCGTCCTGCTCCTTTGGCCATTCAAATCGATCGGGATTCGCGAGGACGAGTGCATCTTCATAGCTGCGCGCGCATGTGACTGTCTCAGGTTTTTCTGGAATCTGATAGGCAATGCGGCGGTAGCCGCTTAGCTTCTCCTCAGGAGTCTTGGCAAGAAGCTCGGCGGGTGTGATTTGCCAGCCTTCCTTTTCCTCGGTGTCTACGGGTCGGAACCATTCCTTGATGGCGGCATTCGAGGTCCGCTGTCCTTCAGCCACGGGACATTTCTCCCACGTAGTAATTGCAATTCCTTTCTTGTTTTGCTTCTCCACAGGTCTGGTGGAGTCCAAGTCTGTGACGACCAAGGTCTTCAGCTCAAGGAAATCAAGCAACGGGTAGAAAATGTGCGCGTAGGCTCCGCCGACCTCGACACAGGTCACGTACTGCCTGGCCAGTTTGTGTTTGTCGTCGAGCGACTTGTCGACGAGTTCGCACAGACGCGGCATCAGCAACCGTTCTGTAGTTCCCTCTACCATGATCGCCTTGTCGGCAAAATAGAGGTCACACTTGGTCAGTGTCATGTACTGATGCAAGAAGTCTTGATCGTCGGGGGAAATGGTAGTCATTCCCTTTTTAAAATCTTTGACCTTGGTCTGCCGCGTGCTCGCCTTGTCAGGTGACTCGTTCAGGAAGTAGCGTACTGCCTCGAACGATGCTGCGTTCGCGACATGCGGCGAATGCGTCGTAATGACAAATTGCACTTTCCACGCAGGCTCATCGGGGTAACTGGCAGACAGTTTGCCAATGGCGATGTTCAGTTGGTTGATGAAGACTTCCTGCATCTGGGGATGCAGATGCGCTTCTGGCTCTTCGATAAATAAAAGGTGTGTGACTGGACGGGTCGCTTTTGCGCGGTAGGTCTTGTGGTAACTCTCAAGCTGCAAAAGCATATAGATGAGATTGCGGGTACCCAGGCCGTTGTAGCCTTCGGGTAAATGCACGCCATCAGTGCCTGTGTAGACCACTTTTGTATGGTCCGAAAGAAGTGCCTCAACGTTTAGCGAAGTTTCTGGCCGAAGTTCGGTATCGTTGAGACTCGGGAAGCCCAGTACTTCCATCGTTGGCAGCAGCTTTTTTAGCATCTCGTCGAAATCCCCTTGAACATTCCGTTCAATATCTTCGACGGATGACTTCAGCTTGGCGGCCAGTTCTTGATCTGCCGCCGCAGCCGTTGGAGCCGTGGCCGTCTTGAAGAGAGTGCTGAGTAATTTGCCAATGACATCTGCATCGCCATGCTTTGCATGGTCAAGAGTACGCTGTGCGCGGACAAAGTTGCATTGCACCAGGGCGGCTAGTGCAGCCGTCCCTTCAAAGTCGCGCCGGTTGGTGTTGTCCGTCGGATCAATCGCGCAAACTCGAATGCTGTACGCCTTCGGTAGAGTTTCGCGCAGCGAGCGCAGGAAATGCGCATTTGGCTCGACTCCCTCTGCGGGGGAGGGGACATCGAGCAATGTATGGAGTGTTGCCAATGTGGGTCCATACTCGACGCGTGCAACGGCCCTGGTGGATGCAACATCCAAGTCGATGACGAATGGAGCGAGCGGTCCCAAAATCTGCGCCGCGCTGTCATAGGCAAAGGTTAGAGTAAGAGTAATGGTTGGCAGCGCGGCGAGAACTTCCTCCGGTTTCGCATTCTCTTCCCTTAATTTCCTGGCATTGAAAAACTTGCTGCGTGATACTGCAGAAAAGTCTTCCAATCGGAATCGGGCCCCGGTTTCACCGGTAAAGCGATCAAATATGTCGGTGAGGGAAGTCTTTCCGCTATTGTTTCGGCCCACGATCACCGTGGAATTGGGTTCCAACATGATCTCGACATCTTGAAGAAGTCGAAAACCTTCGACCCTGACTTTCTCAATCCGCATTCTTGCCTCCCCAAGTTGTGTCAATGAGTAAGTGAAGCATATCCGTGATTTGGGTCGCCCGGTCATCTGCCCCTCGTCCACTAACCGGGCAAGGGGCGTCACAAGATGCCCCGTTCACGGTCTCAGCAGATCCGGGAGGCAATCGGCGAAGGCTGGCTGGATCATGCTTACCGGCTTGGCCACGGCTTCGTCGCCGGTAAGGACTGCCATCGTCATGCCGGTCATGGTCACCAGACCGTTCGAACTGCGCAGCACCTGTAGCGCAAGATCAACCGGAAAGCCCTCTGCACTCCGCCTTAGTGGATGAATGCCGCCATGCACGAATGAGTTCATGGCGTGCCAGGTCACTTCCTTGAAGTGCGTCAGCATCTGATGCGCGGCTGCCGGCGCACCTTGTCCCACCCGGTTGCCAATCTGTTCGATCATCTCGCTGGCGCCGGGGAGATTCTTGGCGGCCTGTTCGCTCTCCGGGGTCAGGGGAGCCATGAGCTTATCGATCGCGGCATCGCTGGCGGCATAGAGCAGCCACATTCCCCGTGTCAGGGCCTCGAATTGCAGCCGCATGAGGCTGACGGCCGAGGTGGGTAGTCGCAGCGCCATCAACGCGCGTAGTGCAACCGCATGCTCCTCCGCGACCAGGCACATGCCCAGAGCCACTTCCCCGCGTGGCGAACCGTCGAATTCAGCGTCACCTAGCAGTGCATTCAGCCGTTCATGCAGGGCGTTCGAGCGTTGGAGCATGTGCTGCAAGGGATCGTCGGTGTGGATGGCGGTGTTCTCCTGCATGCCGACATCGTACGGTGACGCCGTCCGCGGGGCGTCCCCGGCCATGGCATGGCCGGTCGTGCTGTCGTGCTGAGCATCGAACCCCCTGCGGGGTTTCGCCCCATTCGGGATTCCATCGTTCCCTCGCTGCACTCGGCTGACGCCTTCGGCCCGGCTCGCTGATCCGGGCCTGCGCGCTGCGCTTGCCTCCAGGGGATCGGCTATGCAGCCCATCCCCGCCGCGCTGGGCTTGGCGCCCCTGGGATACCGCCGAACCGGCCGCGCCGGATGGGCCTTCGCGCCTGCGGCGCTGCGCGCTTCGCTTGCGCGGGGTCGGCGTGAAGAGCGGGCCGTTGCCTGTCCAGCCATCTTTCCTGAATCCGTCACCTTGCTCGCGACTGTAGCCCGCGGCCGGGTGCCGTCAAGGCGCGCCAGGCCGTGTCCTCGCTGCGCTGCGGGCCGCACCTACCTGGCGCTTGCTCCCTTGACGGCACCCGGCCGCGCGCTCCTGACCGTCGCGGGCGATGAACTCAGGAAAGACGGTGGCAACGAGGCCAACCGGGTTCTTCGTGCCGCCCCCACCGGAAGCCCGAAGAGGGCTCTGAATCTAGGAATCCGGTGAGGCTTTTTCAACAGCCAACTTTGTCAGGAGAAATGCCATGCAACTCGCATCCCGTTTCGCACCGCGTTCGCCGGTGCTGCGTTCGGAATCCCCCTTGTCGGATGACCAAATCCGAGCGGTGGTGCCGTCCATCTTCGCGGACGCCCCGCACGAAAGCCGCTCCGAGCGGTACAGCTACATCCCCACGGCGGCGGTGCTGACCGAGCTTCGCAAGGAGGGTTTCCAACCCTTCATGGTGTGTCAGACCCGCGTGCGCGATGAAGGCAAGCGCGAGCACACGAAACACATGCTGCGCCTGCGCCACGCCAACCAGATCAACGCGCGCGAGGCCAACGAAATCATCCTGCTGAACTCGCACGACGGGACGAGCAGCTATCAATTGCTGGCGGGCATGTTCCGCTTCGTTTGCCAAAACGGCCTTGTCTGCGGCGACACCGTGGCCGATGTGCGCGTGCCCCACAAGGGCGATGTGGCCGGGCATGTCATCGAAGGCGCTTATCAGGTGCTGGATGGTTTCGAGCGTGCGCAGGCATCGCGCGAATCCATGCAGGTCATCACCCTGGACGACGGCGAATCGAAAGTGTTCGCCCGCGCCGCGCTGGCCCTCAAGTACGACGACCCGGCCAAGCCCGCGCCCATCTCGGAATCGCAAATCCTGATGCCGCGCCGCTTCGACGACCGCCGCCCCGACCTGTGGAGCGTGTTCAACCGCACGCAGGAGAACCTGACCAAGGGCGGATTGTCTGGCCGCGCCGCCAATGGCCGCAGGCAGCAGACCCGCCCCGTGCAGGGCATCGATTCGGACATTCGCCTGAACCGTGCCCTGTGGCTGCTGGCCGATGGCATGCGTCAGCTCAAGGCCTGACCCCTCACACGAAGGGGCGCGGCCCCTCCATTCCTTGCCTGTATCTCTTTTGATTGGAGTCCCATCATGAACGCCATTACCAACACCGAAGTCCAAGCCGTCAACACCGCAGCGAACGTGCTGCAAGCCGCCGACCCGAGCAAGCACATGATTCTGGTTCCGCTATCGCGGCTGGTGCTGCGCTCCACGGGCCGCAATGTGCGCAAGACCCCGCGCATGTCCATTCCCGAACTGGCCGCATCCATCCAGCGTGTGGGCCTGCTGCAAAACTTGATTGTGATTCCCGCCGCCGATGGCGTGCACTACGAGGTGGTGGCCGGTGGCCGTCGCCTCGCGGCGCTCAAGCTGCTGGCGAAAAAGCACCGCATCGCCAAGGATTGGCAGGTGCCTTGCCTGCAAGTGGCCGATGGCACGGCCCGCACAGCCAGCCTCACCGAGAACGTGCAGCGCGAAGCCATGCACCCGGCTGACCAGTTTGAAGCCTTCGCGGCGCTGGTGGCTGAGGGCCGGCCCATCGAAGACATTGCGGCGGATTTCAGCGTCACGCCGCTGGTGGTGCAGCGTCGCTTAAAGCTGGCGAACGTCTCGCCCCGGCTGATGGACGATTACCGCGCCGATGCCGTCACGCTCGATCAGTTGATGGCTCTGGCCATCACCGACGATCACGCCGCGCAGGAGGCCGCGTTCTACGATGCGCCTCAGTGGCAGCGCAGTCCATCCACGCTGCGCGAGCGCCTGACCGAGCGCGAGATTGGGGCCTCGCATGCGCTGGTGCGCTTCGTCGGGCTGGACGCCTACGAAGCCGAAGGCGGTGGCATCCGCCGCGACCTGTTCGCAGAGGGCGATGCGGGCGTGTACGTGTCCGACACCGTGCTGCTGGACACGCTGGTGCGTGAGAAGCTGACCGGAATTGCCGACACCATCCGCACCGAGGGCTGGGCCTGGGTGGATGCCACCCCCGCCATGACCCATGCCGACCTGCAAGCCTTCCAGCGTGCTCCGAGGGAACGGCGCACGCCGAACAAGCGCGAGGCACAGCGCATCGAGAAGCTGCAAGCCAAGATGCAGGGCATCGGCGAAGCCGTGGATGCCGCGATGGACGCCGACGACGAGGACAAGGCCGAAGCCTTGGAGGAGGAGGGCGAACGCTTGGGCGAGCAGTTGCAGGCGCTGGAAGATGGTTTGCTGGGCTACGGCGCGAACGTCCGCGCCGCCGCCGGCGTCATCGTCACCATCGACCGCAATGGGGAGGCCGTGATTCATCGCGGGCTGCTGCGCGAGGCCGAGGCCAAGGCGTTGCGCACGCTGGAAAAGCTGCGCCAAGGTTGTGCCGATGGTGAAGGTGCGAACGTCGAGGACGGCGAGACAGCAGAAGAAGCCCAAGCTCCCGCCGTGTCCGACCGGCTGGCGCAGCGCCTGAGCGCGCACCGCACCGCCGCGCTGCAAATCGAGGTCGCCCGGCATCCGCAAGCGGCGCTGGCGGCGCTGGTGCATGGCATGGTGCAGAGCGTCTTGCAGGGTCGCTACTACGGGCACGACATGCCGATGGGGGTTCGCCTCACCGTGCAAGACCGGCTGGAAGGCATGGCCCCGGACTGGCCGGAATCACCCGCCGCCCTGGCGCTGCGCGAGATGCAGCAGGCATGGGGCGACAAGCTGCCCGAGGACAGCGCCGCACTGTTCGCCGCGCTGCTGGCGATGGAGCAAGGCGAGCTGGTCCAGTTACTGGCCGTGTGCGTGGCGGGGGCGGTGGACGTGGTAACTCCGCGCGCCACGCTGCACCAGCCCGGCGCGGAGCTGGCGCAGGCCGTGGGCCTCGACATGGCCGCATGGTGGAAGCCGAGCGCGGAAGGCTACTTCAAGCACGTTCCGAAGGCCGCGATCCTGCAAGCCGTGGGCGAGTTCGCGCCGGATCACGTCAACCGGCTGGGCAAGCTCAAGAAGGCTGACATTGCCAGCGAAGCCGAGCGGCTGGCCGGTGGCACGGGCTGGATGCCTGCCATCTTCAAGGCCGAGGGGCCTCAGGAGGCCGCATCGGAGGAAGGCCCGGAAGAAGCCCCCGCCGTGGTGGATGAAGCGGCCGAAGCGTTGGCCGCTTGACGCTCGATACAGACCAACGCCCCGGCCCCGGCCGGGGCGTTGGCTTGCAGGAGCCAGACCCATGCCTACTACCGACACTACGAGCCGCACGCGGATGGCGGCGATCTATGCACCGAGCACGGTGCGCGCCCGCCGCTGGCACGGCGCCGGCGACGTGCGAGGTTACCGTCCGCCCTCAGGCTGGACGGCCCGCGTTGACCTCACGGACGTTCACCCCATCACGGGCCGCGCCCAGGCGCGGGCCGTGTGGTGGATCATCGAGACGAAGGACTGACGCCAGCACCCGGCCCAGGCCGTTTCGGCCTGGGCCGGGTTGATTCAAAAATCCGGGCGCGGCGGTGGCCGCGCCCGGTGTCGAACCCCGAAGGCCAGCCAGAACGCCGCCGCCTTCGCTTTCGATTCGGTTGCGGCGTTGGTGCGTCGCTCGATGGCGACGGCCCGATCACACCTTGATCGGGCCAAACATCCCCGTGTAGATCAGCGTTTCCCAAACCTTCTTGATCCCCTGTCCGGTCTCCTGGCTCACAAACAGCGACGACCTGGCGCCGTGAGGGGCGCCCAGGAAATACGAACGCATTGACTCCCAGGTCTCCGCGACCTGTGACCAGGTCCAGCACGGAACTTCTTTCTCCAAGATCAGGGGCACAGCGATAGCCAGGGGGATCATCTTGTCCATCGGCAACGGCTCTTCCCAGTTGCACTTGACCAAGATTGGGGTGGCCTCCGCGTTGTAGAACTGAACATCCAGCTTCTCTGCCGTGATGTATGCGGCGTGATGGCGGGGAAGGGCGCGAACGGAGTCCAGGATCTCCTTGCCATCGCCGTAGGGGCAGGTAATGAAGCCGTGGGCGAAGTACCGCGTGTGATCGAGGCCCTTGTAGCCGCAGCGATCGCTGGGGGTGGTAACGGGATGGCGGTCATCGTGATTGCGTACCAGCGGGTGCCATGAGGGATATCGGTCAACTACCGGCCCGAGTTCAGTCACGATGTCTTCTAGCGCCCTTTTGCTCCGGAGGCGCTGCGATTCGTCCGCATCCCGAGGGCGGGGGACAAGGTACTTCTCCACCTCTTCGTATCCTGCTTGTGCTGCTTCATCTGCTCGGAACGCCATGATTCACCTCGCTTTGCTGTGTTGTGCGTGAATTTATTGTGTTACGCATGAAATGTCAATATTGTGCGTAAATTGATTGATTCATGGTGGTTGGCGGTTCGTAGTTCGACAACCATGAGCGTGCCGGCGCAACGCGCCGTCGGGCTCTCGGGCTGCGCCCCGTGCCGACTTCGCTGTCACGGCCATTCGGCTTCCATCCCTCACGCCTTCACGCCTGCGGCGCTGCGCGCTTCGCTTGCCTCCGGGGGACAGTCCCGCGGACTCTCCCCGCCGCGCATGGCTTGGCGCCCCTCGATACCGCCGAACCGGCATGCGCCGGATCGGCCGGGCCAGCGCCCCGCTGCGATGGACGGGGCGCTGGCGAACACGCCGGCGCTTGCTGCGGCAGGTTGTGCAAATGCGTGCTGTCCTCAACGCTGGCGGTTCCTGCCCATCACGTCGCGAAGGACGATTGACGCCAGTTCACGTCATCCCCGCCCGGCATCGCCATGGAGTTTCCACGCCACGCCTCAAGATCGGCGCCGCAAGGTGGGGCGGGGGCGTTCTCGCCTGTCGTCGGGGGGTGACCTGGCCCGCGTTAGTGGGCGAGCCGGCGCAGCCTTCGTGCGGGGATGCCGAGCCGGCCCCGTCTCCTTGCGGTGCGGTTCGGCCCAAGGCGTCCTTGTGTTGTTGTGAATCCTGGCGGTGGCGCGGCTGCGCCTCGGGCTTCATGGCTGCAACCGTCCGGCGAAAACAATTTCCCCTCTGCTGCGCAGATTCCTCGCGCGACAAATTCTTTTCGCCTCCCGGCTCTCCACTGCGTTGCGACCGCAAGCGGTGCAGCCCGCCCGCCCCCGCCGGCCGGATCACAACAAGGACGCGATGGGCGCGAACCTTGTTCCACCAAAAGGAGTTTCATTATGGCCAACATCGGCACCTTCACCGCAGACAAAGACGGCTTCACCGGCACACTTCGCACCCTGACGCTCAACGTAAAGGTCAAGCTGGTGCCCAACGACAAGGGCGACAACGAGAAGGCCCCCGACTTCCGCCTGCAGGCCGCCAGCCACGACATCGGCGCGGCGTGGAAGAAGACCAGCGAAGCCGGGCGGGAGTACATCTCCGTGACACTCGACGATCCGTCGTTCCCGGCCACGGTCTACGCCCGCCTGATCGAGGGCGAGAACGGCACGCACGACCTGATCTGGTCACGCAGCAAGCCCTAGGCGGCATGACCGCCGCCCGCAGCGCCCCGCCACACGGCGGGGCGCTGCGCTGTGGGTTCGCCCCCCAACGCGGCAGCAGGTCGTGGCCCATGGCGGGCCGTGTCTTCCTGTTCCTCCTGTCTAGAGGCAGCGTCTGCAGTGGTTGTCTGGGCCTGGCGTGTCGGCGCGGTGCGCCGCCGGGCTTTGCGGGCTGCGCCCCGTGCCGTCTTTGCCGTCACGGCCATTCGGCTCCAATCCCTCACGCCTTCGCGCCTGCGGCGCTGCGCGCTTCGCTTGCCTTCGGGGGAAAGCCCTCCGGGCTATCCCCGCCGCGCAGGCTTGGCGCCCCTGGAATACCGCCGAACCGGCTGAGCCGGATCGGCCTTGCCAGCGCATGCGCACACGCTATGGCGTGCCACCCTTCTTCGTCACCGTCTCCAGTTCCTGCCGCACCTGCGCCAGCAACTGGTCGGCCTGCCGCAGGTCGTCACCGGCATAGGCCAGCGTCAGCAGCGTGAGCGGGTGGACCTCCATGACCTCGCACAGTTCGGCCAGCTTGTTCAGCGTCGGGCTTTTCATGTCCCGCTCCAGGGTGCTCATGTAGGTGCGGCTGGACACGTCGGAGAACGCCTCCTGGCTCAATCCACGCGCTTTCCTGATGGTCTTTAGTGCCTCCGACAATGTATGTTTCGCTGCCAACCCTGGATCTCCCCAAAATCCAAGATGACAGTCGATTGCGCTCTATAGGGCTACAATCTATAGTGTTCATTCATGCCGGCTTGCCGCTTTTGTGCTTTAACGGAAATCCGCATCCACGGCTTCGCACAGAAGCGCAAAGCCGCTTGCGTGTTTTTCCTCCAATCCCCCGATTCGTTTCTGTGCTTTCACGCTTCGGCGGCTTTGTGCGAATGAGGGGGTAACCCGTGGACCGACTCATCACCGAGGACGAGCGCAGGCAACTGCTGGACCACGGCGCGGCACGTGTCGCTGGCCAGGCCATCGACCCGCAGCCGGTCGTGCGGCTCTTCACCCCGGACGCGCACGCCACCTGGCTGCTGGCTTCGCTCAGCCCAGCCGATGGCGACACGGCCTATGGCTTGATCGACCTGGGGATCGGCATGCCGGAGCTGGGCGAGATCAAGCTGTCCGACCTCGCGTCCATCGTCGGGCCGCGGCAGCAGCCCGTGATGCGGGATCGGTATTTCCGGGCGGCGCGCTCCCTGTCGGAGTACACCCGGCTGGCCCAGGAGAACGGTTCCATCTTCGATTGAGCCGTTCGCGCACGGCCAAGCCGTGCGCATTGAGGCTATTTCGGACTTGTTCCAGGCCTGTCAGGCCTTAGTCGGCACTGTTCACCAAATCAGTGACACTCTTGCGAAACCAGCCATGACACAGCGCGCGTCATGGGGCACGGTTGATGGCGCAGGAGGCGCATTTCCTCGCGCGCCACCGTCGCATTCAGACGATTCGCACAACGCACAGTATTGCTTTTCGTCTTGACACGCAAGTTACCAATCTGCCAGCTTATTCACGATTGGATGCTGGTTTGATGTGGTGACGTTTGCGTGTGCCTGTGGCGGCTTTCCTGCGGTTCCAGGGGAGCTTGCGTCATGGCCGAGCCGCACCATCTTGCGCAGTGGTATCCCACTGCGGCGTATCTCTATGTCCTGTGCCTGGACACCCTTGCCCTGGCCTGGGAGTACCTGCGCCGCCATCCCGACTACCAGCTCGACTGGCTACGCCACCATCGCCGGCGACCAATGCATCCGGTCGCACAAAACGCGGCGCATCGCTGGGGCCTGCGCCTGCTGGAAGACCCGGTCCTGGATGCGCGCGACGCGCATCCGGCCTGGCTGCCTGGCCACGATGCCGTGGTGCAGCTCCATCCCGACACCGATCCGCCGCCCGATGCGGCGGCCTTCGCGTTCTGGCACATCCCCGGCCACAAGCAACTGCTGCATGACGGCAAAGGGCTGGCGCTGATCGCCCATAGCCCCGGCCATTGCGCGCGCTTCGCGGTGGCGCCCGGCCTGGAGGACGGCATGGCGGTCGCCTATGCCCGTCGCGGAGGTCGCGGCAGTGCTGCGCCTGCGCGCGACTCGGCATCCATGCATGCAGCAAGGCCCCGGCCACCGCCCGCCGCCTTGCTGGAGTTGCACACCCTGCAGGCGCTCGACGCGACCCTGGCGGGCGCGTCCTTGCGCGAGATGGCCGAAGGTCTGTTCGGTGCCGATGCCGTGGCCACCGACTGGCATGCCGATGGCGACCTGCGCGCCCGCGTGCGCCGCCTGGCGCGCCGGGGCGATGCGCTGATGCGCGGCAGCTATCGCCGCCTAGCACAGCTCCCCCCACTTGAGAAGGGACGTTTTGAAGAGGACGCAAAACGTCCCTGAGCAGCGAAGCTTCGTTTTCTGAGACTGCCTCCATCTGGTTGCGCTGTGTGGCCGGAACTTTGAAAGCTATGGAGGTCCCCCCCATGCGTCCTGCTCCTTTGCGGCCTGCCGCCGCTCCCTCAATCGCTTCGACGGCTGCCGCGCAGCCGCAGCGCTATCTCACCAACGACGAAGCCGCCGACTATCTGCGCCTTTCGCCGCGCACGCTGGAGAAGCAGCGCGTGCTGGGTGGCGGCCCCAAGTTCCGCAAGTTCGGCCGCCGCGTCATGTACGCCGTGGCCGACCTTGACGCCTGGGCCGCCGAGCGCAGCTTCGACAGTACCTCCGATCCCGAGTACGCCGAGCACCATGCGGCGGACAGCCGTGCGCGCTGATCTCTGGCGCGCGGGTGGCCTTCGCCATGTCCAGCGCTCCAGGGGCAGTCAGGCAAGAACGCGAACAGCTCGACCTGTTCCGCGCCTTGCCGGGCGACATGGCGCCGCGCGACAGCCAGGACCTGATGGCCTTTCCGTTCTTCTCGCTGGCGAAGTCGCGGCGCACGGCGCCGATCGACTTCCAAGCCAGCGGCGTAACGATCCGCGTGGAGGGCACGCAAGAGCACGGCATCGCCTCGATCTGGGATGCGGATGTGCTGATCTGGGCGGCCAGCCAGATTGTGGAGGCACGCGACGCGGGCTTGCGCCCGTCGCGGCTGATGCAGGCCACGCCCTACGAGATCCTGCGCTTCATCGGGCGCGGTACGTCGCTGCGCGACTACCACCGCCTCAAGGCGGCCCTGGATCGCCTGCAGTCCACCACGGTGGCCACGTCCATCCGCGAGACCACGGGAAGGCGTCTGCACCGCTTCTCGTGGATCAACGAGTGGAAGGAGCTGGCCGACGTCCGCGGCACGCCGCTGGGCATCGAGCTGATCCTGCCGGACTGGTTCTATGGCGGCGTGCTGGATTCGGCACTGGTGCTGACCATCGATGCGGGGTATTTCCGGCTCACGGGTGGCATCGAGCGCTGGCTGTACCGCCTGGTGCGCAAGCACGGCGGGCGCCAGCCCGGCGGCTGGCAGTTCGACTTCCGTCACCTGCACCGCAAGTCGGGCAGCACGGCCAAGCCCTACGACTTCGCCTGCGACCTGCGCGCGCTGGTGGCGCGGCAGTCGCTGCCCGGCTACGTCCTGGGCATCGAGCGGACGGACGGGGCCGAGCTGCTGACGTTCCGCCCGGTGCGTTCCGTGCCGTAGGCGGCACGGGGATAAACGGTGCGAAGCCTGTGGACGGGCTCGTGCTATCAGGCGTGCCGGGTCTCGTGCTATCAGGCGTGGGACTATCGTGCTATCAGGCGTGTCCATCGCCCGCCAAGCCAATGCTGGCGCGGGTTTCGGCCTCCCTTAACTTCCCTAACTTAAATGCTCTAACTTTTAGTAGAAGCGCTGCGCCACGGTGGACAACCGCCGCGCGGGCAGAAACGCAGCAGCAACAGCCGGGCTTTCCAACGCGGGGACCCAGGCCATGATCGTCGCGCTGCTCAACCAGAAAGGCGGCGTGGGCAAGACCACGCTCGCCACCCACATTGCTGGCGAGCTCGCGATGCGCGGCCAGCACGTTGTGCTGCTGGACGCCGACCCGCAGGGCTCATCGCTGGACTGGACGCAGCGCAGAAGCCAGCAAGGCTTGCCACGGCTGTTCAGCGCCGTGGGCCTCGCTCGCGAAACCCTGCACCAGGAAGCGCCAGAACTCGCCAGGCGGGCAGATCACGTCATCATCGATGGGCCACCACGCATCGCCGCCTTGGCGCGCTCTGCGCTCTTGGCGGCCGAGCGGGTGCTGATCCCGGTGCAGCCCAGTCCCTACGACCTGTGGGCCAGCGCCGAGATGGTGGCGCTGATCCGCGAGGCGCAGGTGTTCCGGCCTGCGCTACGCGCGGCCTTCGTCATCAACCGGCGCGTCAGCACCACGGTGATTGGACGCGAAGCACGGCAATCGCTCGCCGACCAGCCGTTGCCCGCGCTGCGCTCGGAAGTGCACCAGCGTATCGTCTTCGCCGACAGTGTGGCCGCTGGCCGGCTTGCACGCGAGACGGCGCCGGACAGCGCCGCTGCACACGAAGTTACCGCGCTGGTGGACGAACTGCTGCGGTGGTCGACATGAGTAGCCCCGCCAGCAAACGCATGGGCAAGCGCGTCGGCATCGGTGCTCGTCCGCCTGCGAATCCGCACGCCGAGGCGTGGATTCGCCAGGGCGATGCCGATGCGCTCAACAAGGGCGACGTCTTCACCGCGCGCCTGACCCTCGACATCACGCCCGCCATGCGCTCGCGCATCAAGGTCTCGGCCTTCACACAGGGCGTGACGGTGGCCGATCTGCTGCGCGACCTACTGGAGCGGGAGTTTCCAGAACACCGCAGGGAGAACACACCATGACCGCATCCACTGCACCAGTCACCGCGCCTGCCGCTGTCGCGGCCACGGCTGCGCCACAGCCATCATTCATCGCGCCTTGCGGCCAGCCGGCCAGCGCGCCGCTGACGCGCGTGGCGCTGGCCTACATTGAGGCCCGCTTCAAGCTCTACCTGCGCTTCGGCGAACCCGCGCGCACGCACCAGCTCGACCGCTGGCGGCGCAGCGCGGCGTTCCTGCCGGGCGCGCTGTTCTGCCGCATCCGCTGGCAAGCCAACGACTACGGCACAGTGCGCTGGCAGCTCATGGTGATGCAGGCTTGCACACCGCTGGACGGCGCGCAGCGCATCCCCGGCGTGCAGCCAGGCGCGCGCCTGCTGCTGCACGCAGAGGGCGAGGGGCAAGTGCGCGCCGTGCTGGAGCGCATCGACGCCATCGAGGCGCTGGGCATCGCGCCTGTCGCCGTCTCGCCCGCGTACTGGCGCACGCTCGCCAACCGTCTCGCCGCGCGCCTGCCGCTGCCCGAATACACCGCCGAGCGGCACGCCGCCTGGCTGGCTGGGAGAGCGCTGCCATGACAGCCGTTTCCACCACTGGCACCGCGCCGCATCCTCGCTCGCACACTCGCTCACGTCGGGGCACTCGCATCGTGCTAGCTGGCCTCGCCGCTTGCGGCCTCGCTGCGCTGGCCTGGGCATCCTTCGTGCATCCGCTGCCGCGCCTGATCTACAACCCGTCCGACAGCGTGGCGGTCGGCTGGTATCGCGTCAATCCGCTCGAACCACGCACCGGCTCGCTGCCCCGTCCATTGTCCGTGGACACCATCGTCCTGACCCGCTTGCCCGCCA
Source organism: Xenophilus arseniciresistens (assembly GCF_028023875.1). Lineage (GTDB taxonomy): Bacteria > Pseudomonadota > Gammaproteobacteria > Burkholderiales > Burkholderiaceae_C > Xenophilus > Xenophilus arseniciresistens. The sequence goes on along the minus strand of NZ_JAQIPB010000008.1, from coordinate 181,667 downwards.
ACGCCGCCGCGCTGGCTGCGCAACGCGGCTACCTGCCGACGCGCGTGCCGCTGCTCAAGCGCGTGGGCGCCATCGCGCCGCAGGAGGTGTGTATCGCGGGCGGCAGCGTTCGCATCGACGGCGTGCCTTCGGCCGCCGTGCTGCCCGCCGACCGGCTGGGCCGTCCGCTGCGGTCCTGGCCGCAGTGCAGGCAGCTTCAGCCGGGCGAGCTGTTCCTGCTCAGCGTGACCAATCCGGCGTCGTTCGACAGCCGGTATTTCGGGCCGATCAGCGCATCCGCCGTGATCGGCATCGCGCATCCGGTCTGGCTGGAGAAACGCCCGTGATGGCCACCGACTCGCTGCACGTCACCGTGCATCTTGTCGTGCCATCGGGCGTGTCGTTCCGTTGGCAGACATTGCGGTGCCGGCCATGTCGTCGCGTGTGCAGTGCGGGTGTCAATCCTGCGCATTGGGCACCGCACTTCGCGCTGCCTTCGGCGCAGCCGTCCAACGTGCAGGCGTCTTGCCTCGAACGCGCCGGGCCGATGGCCTTGACCGCGTTCGCCGGGGCGCTGGCTGCCAGCGGCACAACGCCACCGGGTCGCCGCTGCCGGGAGCGCGAGCGGGAGGCAAAGGCGGAAGGCAAGACAAAAGGATGCGGCACCCGGCCGCCCGCAAAGCCAGTCTGCACGTGGGGTTGGCGCGGCACGGAGCGGCTTCGCCGCCGTGCCGCGTGTGGCGCGAGGCACGCGCCGATGCAAGCATGTCCGCGTGCTTCGCACGACTGGACACGCCAGAGCTTGCAGGGAGAACTGGCATGAGCGACAGCCGCGACGCCGATTTCCACGTGCGCCCCAGCGCCCCGAAGAACCGGGGCAAGGGCCAGGGGCAGAGCTTCGTTTCCAAAGTGCTCAAGCAGGCAGGCAAGGCCAGCAGCGGCAAGTCTGCGATGCGTCGTCCTGGCGCGGTGAGTGGCACCGGCCAGCGCCCCGGCTCGCGCCTGGGGCGCGGCCATACGGCGGCACGCTTCGCGGGTGCGAAACTGACGCCCATGTCGCGGCGCGTGACCATCAAGACCTTGCTGGTCAATCACCAGCGGGCCAGCCCGCAGTCGCTCGCCAAGCACCTACGCTACATCGAGCGCGACGGCGTGGGTCGTGACGGCGAGCCGGGCCAAGCCTATGGGTCGCAGACAGACGTGGCCGACCTCGACGCCTTCAAGAAACGCTGCGCCGACGACCGGCACCATTTCCGCTTCATCCTCTCGCCCGAGGACGGCGCGGAGCTGGAAGACCTGCGCACCTACACGCTGCACCTGATGCAGCGCATGGAGGCCGACCTGGGCACGGGCCTCGATTGGGTGGCGGTCAACCACTGGAACACCGACAACCCGCACACACACATCGTTTTGCGCGGACGCGACGATACGGGCAAAGACCTCATCATCGCGGGCGACTACATCGCCGATGGCTTCCGTCACCGCGCCGCCGAGCTGGCGACCGAGTGGCTCGGGCCGCGCACTGAGCTGGAGATCCAGCAGACCTTGCAGCGCGAGGTGGATCAAGAGCGGTGGACGAGCTTGGATCGCACCTTGAAGCGCGAGGCCGGCGACGATGGCCTGGTGCATGTCGAACGGCTCAACGAACCCCGCTTGCAGCGCCAACGCCTACTGCTGATCGGCCGCCTGCAGCGCTTGCAGCGCCTGGGCCTGGCCGACGAGACGCAGCCCGGCACCTGGGCCGTCCATGCCGATGCGGAAAAGACCCTGCGCGCCCTGGGCGAGCGCGGCGACATCATCCGCACCATGCAGCGGGCCATGCGCGGCGAGCCGCGCGAGCTGGCAGTGTTCGAGCCGGGCCAGGATGCGGAGGGAAGTGGCCGAACCGTCCTCGGCCGCGTGGCCGCGAAGGGGCTGGCGGACGAGCTGCGCGACCGGGGCTATCTGGTCATCGACGGCGTGGACGGCAAGGCCCACTACGTCGCGCTCAACGCCCGCGATGAGCTGGCGAACTATCCCACGGGCGCCGTGGTGGAAGCGAAAAGACCGGCCGAGGTGCGCGCGGCCGATAGGAATATTGCTGCGCTGGCGAGCGATGGCCTGTATCGCACCGACCACCACTTGGCGATCGAACAAGGCCGGGCCAATGCTGGACGCGACCCGCAGGAGGTCGTGGCCATCCACGTCCGCAGGCTGGAAGCCCTGCGCCGTGCGGGCCTCGTGGACCGCGTGGCCGATGGGCTATGGAAGGTGCCGGACGACCTGCCCGAGCAGGGCCGCCGCTACGACGCGCAGCGCCTGGGCGGCGTGGCGGTGGAGCTGAAATCGCACCTGCCCATCGAGCGGCAGGCCCGCGTCATTGGGGTCACCTGGCTCGACCAGCAGTTAGTCGGCGTCGGCTCGGGCCTGAGCGACCTGGGCTTTGGTGGCGAGGCCAAGCAGGCGATGCAGCGGCGCGCCGACTTCCTGGCCGAACAGGGACTGGCCGAGCGGCGCGGACAGCGCGTAATCTTGGCGCGCAACCTGCTGGGCACGCTGCGCAACCGGGAACTGGCGCAGGCCGCTAAGGATATCGCCGCCGATACCGGTCTGGAGCATCGCCCGGTGGCTGACGACCGGCGCGTAGCCGGCATCTACCGCCGCAGCGTTGTGCTCGCCAGCGGTCGCTACGCCATGCTTGATGACGGAGTGGGCTTCAGCCTTGTGCCGTGGAAGCCAGTGATCGAACAACGCTTGGGTCAGCAGCTTGTCGCGACGGTGCACGGCGGCGGGGTGTCCTGGGAGATCGGGCGGCAGCGGGGAATGTCAATTAGCTAACAGAGATCACCGGTTCCTGGACGGGTTGATTTGACGTTTCAAGTTCAAGCAGAAACAGGCTGAGCGGACTGCAGGGGTACGGCGCAAAAGCCGCGCACCGAACGGGAGCTCCAGCTTTCCACTCTGAGTCTGACATCTCGCACCGTGCCCTGTGACAGGCGGGTGCAATTCCAGGTAGGAAGACCGATAGGCAATCAGAGCTCCGTTGATTGAACCGCACGCCTAAGCATCCTGACAATTTCCGACTCCTGCGGTTCGATGCGCTCCACAGGTCCGTGAACGCCGATGGCATGGTGTCGCCCATTCCGTGTGTCAGGAAGCAGAGTGGAAACCCCACCGGCGCCGTCGACAATCGAATTCTTCGCAAAGAAGAAGCCCTGCGCTCGGCAAATGGTGATCTTGCGCATGACCTCCGGCAGCGACTGGCGGAAGGGGTCTAGCTGGTGGAACTTGATCCGCCGATGAATTTTCTCGATCTCCCTGTTCGGCATTGTGGACAGGATCATCAATCCACTGGCGGAGCCCGTCAGCGGGCGGATGGTCCCGATCGGCACTTGGTACCAGATCGGAAGTTTGGATGGGATTAGGTAGAGATACTGAGCATACAAATCACTTTGCACGGTGAGTGTCACCGTCTCGCCGAAGCGCTCCGAAAGAGATGTAAGCGCGGTGAGCAAAGTGCCATTGCCAAAGATTGCCTGCTGCACCCAGCCGCCGACATCGGAGAGCTTCATGGTCGGCATGTAGGTTCGGTCCGCCTTGTTGTACTCCAGGTATCCCAGTAGCACCATGGACTTGAGCAGCGCGGATCCGCTTGACGCTGGATATGAGAAGGCTATGCAAACCTCATGGAGTGTGAGGGGTGTTCGCTTGATCTGGAACAGTTCCAGAACTTCGAATATTCGCTTGACGCTCTTGATGGGGGGAAGCATTGAAGACTCCTGGTCGGACATCTGACCGAAGAGTGCCGCGCCTGCAGTTCGGTAGTCGATCGAATGCACCCGGCAACGCCAGATGAACGTGTGAGCTGCGATGGCGTCGAGGCCTTTCTTGGGTTCTTTCCATCTATGTGACGAGCGGACGGCACTCGTTTGTACTGCGCATGATCGCATGCCGATTTGCGTCAGGCGCGGGAAGGTCCGCGAATCCTCTTTTTCACAGATGTGAATATGGCGGCTGAAACGCGCCAAATCATTGGCTGCGGGAGTTCGCGCTGATAAATTTTCTTCTGTGGCGCAGACGCGCCGCACGTTGACATCGCCACTGACTGGTTGGCCTCGCATCCATGCTCGGCCGGCTCAAAATTCAAACGGAGACACTTCATGAAACTCATCGCATACCTTTTCCGAAGTATTGCGTTGGCCGCAGTTGTGGCCGCGCCCACCTTCGCGTACTCAGAATCCGGCTACCCCTCCAAGCCCGTCAAACTCATCGTTCCCTATCCTGCGGGTGGCTCCACCGACGTCGTGGCGCGCAAGCTCGGTCAGGCTATCGCAGACGGATGGAAGCAGCCCGTGATCGTGGACAACCGGGGCGGCGCGTCCGGGATGATCGGCCTGGAGGCTGCCGCGCGCTCAGACAAGGACGGCTACACCATCGTGATGAGCGCGACCGGACCGCAGGCCATCAACGTTGGTTTGTTTCCCAAGATCAACTACGACCCGGTCAAGGACTTTGAGCCAATCCTGCAGACGGCCATCTTTCCGTTGCTGATGGTAGCCCCTGCCAATGCGCCCTATCGCAACGTCATGGAGTTCATCAGCTGGGCAGGTGTCAACAAAGGGACGGTGAATTTCTGTTCCATCGGAACTGGATCTCCGTCGCATCTCGCAGGAGAACTCTTTGCCTCAATGACCAAGCTGCAGATGACCCATGTGCCCTACCGGGGCAGTTCGCCGGCTCTTGTGGATCTTATGGGCGGAATCTGCAACGTGATGTTCGACAGTGCGCTTACGGCAGGCCCTCATGTGCGGTCCGGAAAGCTCAAGCTGCTGGCCGTAGGCACGGATTCCAGAATGACTGCGTTCCCGTCGGTGCCCACTGTCTCCGAATCCGGCGTTCCGGGGTTCACCGCCTACACGTGGACAGCGCTGTTCGCGCCGTCGGGCACGCCCGCCCCCATCGTGGAGAAGATCAGGGTCAATGCTGCCAAGGCCATTGCCTCTCCAGACTTCCGCGCACTTCTGGAAGCACAAGGTGCAATTCCCGGAACAGGTGGCGGCCCCGAACTGGCTGCCTTCCTGAAGTCAGAAATTGAGAAATCCTCAAAGCTCATTAAGGAGCGAGGCATCAAGCCCGAGTGAAGCGAAGCCATGCAGTACTTTCTCGAACCTGAAGAACAACTCGCCGTCGATGAGATCGAAGGCTTCGCGTCAACCCGCCTTGTTCCCCTGCTGGCGTCCCATCGCGATAACGCGATCCCCAAGGCGATGGCGCACGACATTCTTCGCCAACTAAGCGCTTTCGGTATAGGCAGCGGATGGATACCGGAGGAGCACGGCGGAGCGGGGCTGTCCTATTCCATCAGCGGACGCCTGTACGAGGCTCTAGCTCGACACTGTCCCGACGTCGCCGGCATGTGCTTTGTGCATGAAGGCGCTGCTGCGAAGATTCTGCGAGGTGCGACACCCGAAATCCGTGAGCGATACCTCGAGAAGCTGATCGGCGGTCAACTGATCGGATGCTCAGCCGTCACGGAGGCGTCCGGCGGCTCCAACGTTCGCGCGATGAGGACCCGAGCCGAGGATGTCGGAGACAGCTATGTCGTGACCGGCGAGAAGATGTGGATTTCAAATGCGTCGATCGCGGATGTGACCCTATTGACAGCAAAGACGGCGGACGAAGGCTTTGTCATGTTGGTGGTTGATCTCAACGAGGTAAAGGTCGAGCGGCGGGAGATCAAGAAGCTAGGTCTGAATGGATGGTCGCTTGGCGAGCTCAATTTTGTCGACGTCAGGGTACCCAAGCACCACCGCATAGGAGAGGCGCGCGCGGGCCTGCGTGAAACCATGCGGGGATTTGAGCGTGCCCGCTGCTTCGTTTCCACTATCGCGCTGGGCCTTGCCGGCTCCGCGTTGGACCACAGCATTCGCTATGCCCAGGATCGGGAGCAGTTTGGCAAGCCCCTCGGAGCGACTCAGCTTGTGCAGCAGATGCTTGCTGAAATGGCCATTGAGCTTGATGCGGCCAGGCTGCTCGTCTATCGGGCGCTGGCCCTCTTGGACTCGGGTGTCCAGTGCAACAAGGAGGCTGCGATGGCCAAGGTGTTCGCAACCGAAGCGGCCGTTCGAATTACATCCAAGGCCATACAGATCCACGGCGCATTCGGAATCAGCACTGAGTTTCCAGTGGAGCGGCTATTCCGCTGCGCTCGCATGCTCACCATCCCGGACGGCACGACGCAGATCAACCAATTGGTCATCGGGCGGGAACTGCTCGGACTCAACGCATTTTGACGGGGTAATCCGATGAATTTGAAAGCCTTGTTAGAACGACCCGCAATCGATGTTGAGAGTGCAACCCATCCGCTGCCGCTGGCAGCGAGTTTGAACTTCGATGTTTGCGTCGTCGGTGGGGGGCCGGCGGGTGTGAGCGCCGCCTGCGCGGCCGCGCGCATGAATAAGTCCGTGCTACTAGTGGAACGCAATGGATTTCTGGGCGGTGCACTGACGGCGGTGACCCTCGGCAGCATCTGCGGCCTTTATCGCAACGATGGGGATACCTACGTGCAATTGGTTGGGGGCTTTGCCGACCGGTTGATGCAATGCTTGAACAGTTTGGGAAGCCAATACGAGCCGCTGCGCTGGCTGCAGGCTGTCACCTTGCCGTATGACGCATTCGCCATGCGCGCCGCGCTTGATGCGCTTCTGGTGGAATCCGGAGCGCGCCCGATGTTGCATGCCAGTCTGCTGGATGTCGAGGTGCAGGCTGGTCGCCTGAACGGGGTGATCATCCAAACAAGCGCCGGTGCGCTCCGCATGCAAGCTGAGGTCTATGTAGATTGCACGGGCGATGCTGAGCTCGTCGCGCGTGCTGGAGGAGGCTTCGAGGTCGACTTCGAGAACTTGCAGTACCCCACTGCAATGTTCCGGCTAGGCGGGGTGGATCACGCGGCCGCAAAGGCGCTTTCGCGACCGGAACTGCATCGAATCCTGGAACAAGCCGTGGATACCGGGTTCGCGCTTCCGCGAACGGCCGGTGGGATCTTCTTGGACCATGAAGACCATGCACATCTCAACATCACCAAGGTGTCCACATCCACCGGGGCGCCGCCCAACCCTCTCGACTGGTCGGAACTGACTGAAGCGGAAATCGAGGGCAGACGGCAGATCCTCCAATATGCCAAGGCCTTCCGCAAGATGGTCCCGGGCTATTCGAACAGCTACGTATTGGACTGCGGCAGTTCCATCGGCGTACGTGAAAGCCGAAGGATAGAAGGACGTTACCAGTTGACGGCAGAAGATGTGCTCGCTTCGCAGAAATTTGACGATGGCATTGCCCTGTGCAGCTGGCCAATGGAAGAGCATGGTCGTGGCCGGTCCACTAAGTGGATTTGGCTGGATGAGGGTAAGCACTTTGAGATTCCATACCGATGCTTACTTCCTCAGGGGCTGTCCAACGTGCTTGCAGCCGGGCGCTGCATCTCAACAACGCATGAGGCCCAGGCTTCAATTCGCGTGACAGCTCAGTGCTTCGCCACCGGCGAGGCCGCCGGCACCGCAGCAGCGTTGGCCTTGCAGGACGATGTCGCCCCAGCAGAAATATCAATTCAACGCCTGAAGGACGAGCTGCATTTGAGCGGCTCTCTTCCCCATCTGTGACAGGAGTTTCCATGAAACCGCTCAACGGCATCAAAGTCCTCGACTTCACACGTATCTATGCCGGCCCCTTCTGCACCATGCAGCTAGGCGACCTCGGCGCCGATGTCGTGAAGATCGAACCTCCCGGCGGTGATCCGCTTCGGCATCAAGGGCCTCCGTTTTTGGATGAAATGAGCTTGAGCTTCCTGTGCGCCAACAGGAACAAGCGCTCGATCAGCGCGGATCTCAAGAAACCGGAAGATTTGGCTCTCGTGCGCAATCTTGCCGGCGCGGCTGACGTGATCGTGGAGAACTTTCGCCCTGGTGTCATGGAGCGTCTTGGTCTGGGGTATGAAGCGCTTAGCGCCACCAATCCCCGGCTCGTCTTCGCATCGCTATCTGGGCTGGGAGCCACCGGTCCGCAGGCACAGCGCGGCGCGTTCGACATCATCGTCCAGGCCGAGTTCGGCTACATGAGCATCACGGGAGAGAAGGGCGGCAAGGCGATCAAGCAGGGTACGAGCATCTTCGATCTGGCATGTGGCATCTATGGATTTAGCGGCATCATGACCGCGCTGTTTCAGCGAGAGCGCAGCGGAAAGGGCCAGAAGATCGAGACCAGCCTGATGGAAGCGGAAGTAAGCTTTCTGGTGGATGCCGCGATGGAGTATTTTCTTACTGGCAAAAGCCGTGATCGCTGGGGGTCCGAACACTCCAACATCGTTCCCTACAAGGTGTTTTCAACGCAAGATGGCGAGATCGTGATCGGGGCTGGGTATCAGAACCTCTTCGAGGCCTTTGCTCGCGCGATTGGATCGCCGCACTTGATCACCGACCCGCAGTTTGAAACGCACACCAAGCGCATCACGAATCGGGAACAGTTGTACTCCGTACTCGATGAAGTGGTGGCGGGGTGGAAAACGCAGGACCTGTATGAATTGTTGTCGAAGGCTGGCGTGCCTTGCGCGCCCGTCAATGACATGGAGCGCGTCTTCGAGCATCCACAAGTCCTTCATCGAAATATGCGAGTGAGTGTGCCTGACGCTGAGGGAACCCGATTCCCCGCGCTTGGCCCTGCCGTCAAGTACTCCGGCTTCGACATCATGTCAGGCTGGACGGCTCCGCCGCGACCCAATGCGCATGCCTCTGAAGTCGCTCGAGACTGGCTCGCACGAGAGGCTACGGCATGAAGGTCCTGGTCCCAGTCAAACGCGTGGTTGACTACAACGTGAAAGTCCGGGTGAAGTCGGACGGCAAGGGTGTGGACATCGCCAACGTCAAGATGAGCATGAACCCCTTTGACGAGATCGCCGTCGAGGAAGCAGTGCGCCTGAAGGAAAAGGGCATCGTCACCGAAGTCATCGCCGTCTCCTGCGGCGTCGCGCAGTGCCAGGAAACCCTGCGCACCGCCATGGCCATCGGCGCCGACCGCGGCATCCTCGTCGAGACCGCCGAAGAGCTGCAGCCCCTGGCCGTCGCCAAGCTCCTGAAGGCCCTGGTCGACAAGGAACAGCCCCAGCTCGTCATCCTGGGCAAGCAAGCCATCGACGACGACTCCAACCAGACCGGCCAGATGCTCGCCGCCCTCGCCGACCTGCCGCAGGCCACCTTCGCCTCCAAGGTCGAAGTCAATGTCGACAAAGTCAACGTCACCCGCGAAGTGGACGGCGGCTTGGAAACCCTGTCTTTGTCGCTACCCGCAGTCATCACCACCGACCTGCGACTCAATGAGCCGCGCTACGTGACGCTGCCCAACATCATGAAGGCAAAGAAGAAGCAGTTCGATACGGTCACGCCTGCGGATCTGGGCGTTGATGTGGCTCCGCGCCTGAAGACGCTGAAGGTGAGCGAGCCCCCAAAGCGCGGCGCCGGTATCAAGGTGCCCGACGTGGCCACGCTCATCGACAAGCTCAGGAACGAAGCCAAGGTCATCTGAGGACTGCTGGAATTAATACAGGAAACAAGCAACATGACCACACTCGTCATTGCAGAGCACGACAACCAAACCCTCAAGGCGGCGACCCTGAACGTCGTCGCTGCAGCCCGAGAGATCAGCATTTTTTCTGATGGCCAGGTTCATGTGCTGGTTGCAGCCGTCGGCGCGGCTTCTGTAGCGCGTGCAGCTGCAGAGGTTGAAGGAGTCGCGAAGGTCATCTATGTCGATGGTCCCAGCCTGGCTGAAGGTCTTGCGGAGAACCTTGCCGAGCAGGTCCTCGCTGTCGCCGGCGACTACAGCCACATCCTCTTCCCCGCCACTGCCAGCGGCAAGAACACCGCCCCGCGCGTGGCCGCCAAGTTGGATGTAGCGCAGGTCAGCGACATCACAAAGGTGGTGAGCGCTGATACCTTCGAACGTCCGATCTACGCGGGGAACGCCGTTGCCATGGTGCAGTCGAGCGACGCGAAGAAAGTAATCACGGTGCGCACCACGGGCTTCGGCGCGGCGCAGGCTACCGGCGGCAGCGCCTCCATCCAAACCCAGCCTGCGGTGGCGGACAGCGGGAAGAGCGTCTTCGTGAGCCGCGAGGTGAGCAAGAATGACCGCCCAGAGCTCACGGCCGCCAAGATCGTCGTTTCGGGTGGGCGAGCATTGGGCAGCGCAGAGAAGTTCCAGGAAGTGATGATGCCGCTAGCAGACAAGCTGGGCGCAGCCATCGGCGCAAGCCGCGCGGCAGTGGATGCTGGCTATGCTCCCAACGATCTGCAAGTGGGCCAAACCGGCAAGATCGTGGCGCCACAGCTGTACATCGCCGCGGGCATCTCCGGAGCAATCCAGCATCTAGCCGGCATGAAGGACTCCAAGGTGATCGTGGCGATCAACAAGGACTCCGAAGCGCCGATCTTCTCCGTGGCCGACTACGGGCTCGAAGTCGACCTGTTCGCTGCGATACCAGAATTGCTGATGGTGCTTTGACGGCGGCCATGCCCAACCCATTCGCCCAGCCCCAAGCTTCCTGGCCGTCACACCCGCGTAACCGCTTCGGGTTCACGAGAACTCTTCGCCAGAGCCTCTCTGACCGAGGCCGCGCAGTTGCTCTCGGCGCCCGCCCTCAACGGCGATCGAAAAGCGCCGCATGTCTGTGAGAATTTCCATACGGCCGACGCACAAGGATCTCCGCTGCGCCGAGCGCGCCGTTGGCCAGAAAGATCTGATTGAAGAGGCTGTTCTCCGAATGGATGAGCAGGCGATTGATCTGCCGATGGTCCTGCTGCCTCGCCGATCGGCGATGTCGGCGACATCGGCGACCACAGGTTGATGATGCTATGGAGTTACGTCATCTGCGCTGCTTCCTGGCCGTAGCTGAAGAGCTCCACTTTGCCCGTGCGGCCGAGCGTCTACACATCGATCAGTCGCCGCTGTCTCGCACCATCAAGGAGTTGGAGGAAGAGCTCGAGGCGCAACTTTTCACGCGAACCACGCGAAGCACCCGCCTGACCCTTGCCGGGAAGGCATTACTCGAGCGGGTGCCGCGAATCTTCGAAGCATTGGAGCAAGCGCGTGATGGCGTCAAATCCGCCGCCATCGGATTTCAAGGACAGCTGCGCATTGCCTTGTCCGATGGCATCACGCCTTCGCGGATGCCCACGCTTCTCGCGCGGTGCCGAGAGGATGATCCAGAAATAGACATTCGGTTGTTCGAGGTACCGCTGGATCAGCAGATCAAGGGCCTGCACGATGACCTGTATGACGTCGGCTTTTCGATGGCCGAAGATGTGGGTGACGGCATTGTGGCGCGTCGTGCATGGGAAGACGAACTGATGGTGGCCGTTCCGGCTCGCCATCCCGTGCTGGCCCACAAGCATGTTCCGTTGGAGGAAGTGCTGCGCTATCCGTTGGCGCTGTGCGATCCGGCGATCTGCGAAGGCCACGCGCGTCAAGTCGATCGCGTTTTGCACCGATATGAGCAAAGTCCTCTGATCGCGCAGCGCGTGGCCTCCTATGAAGTGATGATGACCCTGGTCTCCGCCGGACTGGCGCTGGGTTTGGCGGGTGCTGCGCACATTGCATCCGGCCGTGGGCCAGGCGTTGTGGCCCGGCGCTTGGCGGGCAAGCCACAGATGCTGACCACCTATCTGCTGCACCGTGACGTGGAGCCATCCGACATGCTGGCTCGGTTCGTCGAACGAGTGGCCTCCATTGATTCGGCGAATGGCTCCAGCGCCGCCGAAGACTCCTGATCCACCTGCTGAAAGGACCGGAACCGTGAACAAGCTGATGTTGCTGATGCTGGCCGCCGCTCTGGCCGCATGCAGCCCCTCCCAGCCTTCAGAAACCGTGGACTTCCTTGTGGCCCATCCCGATCGCCTCAAAGAAGTTCAGCGCTTGTGCAAGGACGACCGTGCGACGGCCGGCGAAGAACTCTGCCGCCGCGCGGCCGAAGCCGCCAACCGACGCTTCTTCGGTGATCGGCCGGAGCAAAAAACCAAGTAGCACCCCTCGCCGTCGCCTCGCCGCGACGAAGTTCTCGCTGTTACCTCATCACGCCGCAGCGCGCTCGCGCTTGCGGCTTTTTTATTGTCTTCGCCACAGCAAGAAGTCTGGCTCATTCGGCCTCAATCCTCGCGACAACGGTCTTTGACTGGAACCTCTCACGGCACTGATCCTGATGCTTGCGGCACATCTCGGTGCCGCGATGGGAGGTCAGTCAATGCAAGGGACGAACGTTCTGTTCGGCCAGATCGCTGTCGTGTTCGGCATCGTGATCATGGGCGTGTGGGGCGCCACACAGCGGACAGCAGCGGCCTTGGGCTACCAGCTACGCCTGGGCTCGCCTTGGTTCGATTTCCTGGGCACGCCGGTTTACCACCCATGGCGCCTGTTCGAGTGGTGGTTCTTCTTCGATGCCTATGCGCCGCGCGTCTTCGACATCGGCGGCGCCATCGCGGGCGGCAGCGGTCTGGGGGCCGTGGTGGTCGCCATCGGCATGTCGATCTGGCGCTCGCGCCAATCCAAGCTGGTCACGACCTACGGTTCTGCGCGCTGGGCCGACGCGGAGGACATTCGCAAGGTGGGACTGTCGAGCCCGGCGGGCGTCTTCCTCGGTCAGCATCATGGTCAGTACCTGAGGCACGAAGGGCCAGAACACGTCCTGACCTTCGCACCCACGCGCTCGGGCAAGGGCGTGGGCCTCGTGGTGCCGACGCTGCTGTCCTGGCCGGCCTCGGCCGTCATCCACGACATCAAGGGCGAGAACTGGCAGATCACCGCGGGGTGGCGTAGCCGCTTCAGCCACTGCCTGCTGTTCAACCCCACCGATAGCAAGTCAGCGGCCTACAACCCGCTGCTGGAGGTCCGGCGCGGTGCGCACGAGGTGCGCGATGTGCAGAACATCGCCGACATCCTGGTCGATCCCGAAGGCGCGCTGGAAAAGCGCAACCACTGGGAGAAGACTTCGCACGCGCTGCTGGTCGGCGCCATCCTGCATGTGCTCTACGCGAGCGAGGACAAGACGCTGCGCGGTGTCGCCAACTTTCTCAGCGACCCCGCGTGTCCCTTCGAGCTGACGCTGCAACGGATGATGACCACGCCGCACCTCGTGAACGAGGAAGGTGGTGGCCCGCATCCCGTGGTGGCATCGGCAGCGCGCGAAGTCCTGAACAAGAGCGACAACGAGCGCTCGGGCGTCCTGTCCACGGCCATGTCGTTCCTCGGTCTGTACCGTGACCCCACGGTGGCCGAGGTCACGTCACGCTGCGACTGGCGCATTGCCGACCTGATCGCGGCCGAGCATCCAGTGTCGCTGTACCTGGTGGTGCCACCCTCGGACATCAGTCGCACCAAGCCGCTGATTCGCCTGATCTTGAACCAGATTGGCCGCCGCCTCACTGAATCGCTCGACGGCTCCGACGGCATTGCCCGTCGCCACAAGCTGCTGCTGATGCTCGACGAGTTCCCGGCGCTCGGCCGGCTCGACTTCTTCGAGACAGCCCTGGCCTTCATGGCGGGTTACGGCATTCGCAGCTTCCTCATCGCGCAGTCGCTCAACCAGATCGACAAGGCGTATGGGCAGAACCATTCGATTCTGGACAACTGCCATGTGCGCGTGACCTTCGCCACCAACGACGAACGCACGGCCAAACGAATTTCCGAGACGCTTGGCACCGCGACCGAGCTGCGCGCGCAGCGCAACTACGCAGGCCATCGGCTTGCGCCGTGGCTTGGGCACCTCATGGTGTCGCGTCAGGAAACGGCTCGGCCGCTGCTCACGCCCGGTGAGGTCATGCAGCTACCGTCCGATGAGGCGGTGGTGATGGTCTCCAGCGTGGCGCCGATCAAGGCCAAGAAGCTGCGCTACTACGCGGACGCCAACCTCAAGCAGCGCGTGCTGGCGCCGCCGGTACTGTCCGCTGCCTCCATTTCTGGCCGCTATGCCGATGCGCCCCCGGCACGCGCGGATGACTGGAGCAGCCTTGCGATTCCCGACGTTCCGCCGACACCGGCCATGGAAGCCGTCGATGACATGGGCAACGCCGACGACGGCGGCCCGCGCCGGCAGCCCGAGCTCACGGAGGCCGTCGCCTACGACCCCGAAGGCATCGCGCCCGCGGCCGACCTCGCGCTGTTCGATGACGACGACCCGCTGCTTCCCCTTCCGCGCCAGCTCGACCCGGCCCTGCAGCGCACGGCCCGGCTGGCATCCCTCGACCCTGACGACGGAATCGATCTATGAGCCAGCACCGCTTGAACCTCTTCATCCAGCCCGAGCACGCCAAGCGCCTGGACGAACTGGCCGCCAAGAAGGGCGTGTCCAAGTCGTCCATCGTCGCGGCTGCCTTGGCATCCTGGCTGTCGCCCGATGCGGCCGACCAGCGCGAAGCTGCGATTGCCAAGCGGCTCGATCGCCTGTCGCGCCAAGCCGAGCGCATGGAGCGCGACCAGAACATCCAGATCGAGACGCTCGCCCTGTTCATCCGCTACTACCTCACGGTGAGCACGCCGGTGCCCGAGGCCCATCAGGAGGCCGCTCGCGCCCAGGGCAAGGCGCGCTTCGAGCAATTCGTCGAACAGCTCGGCCGCCATCTGCTGCGTGGGCGCAGCCTGGTGCGCGACGTGGTGGAGGAACTGAACCCCGTCCCCACGCGCGTGGATGACGCGCAGGAGCGCGCCTTATGAGCGCCGTTGCTTCCTCTTTCGCGGCCAAGTCGCTGGACCGCCGCATCCAGATGCTGCGTACGGCGATGGGGCCGCTGATCGCCGCCGCGCTGGAAGACCCGGACGTGGTGGAGGTCATGCTCAACCCCGACCGGACGCTCTGGATCGACCGGCTTTCAACAGGACGCGCGCCGATGGGCGTGGAGCTGTCCGAAGCCGATGGCGAGCGCATCATCCGGCTGGTTGCAGCACACGTCGGCGCGGAAGTCCACCGCGGCCAGCCGCTCCTGACGGCCGAGCTGCCCGAGACCGGCGAGCGCTTCGAGGGCATCCTGCCGCCCGCTGCACCGGGCCCAGCCTTCGCGTTGCGTAAGCGCGCGGTGGGCGTGATCCCGCTGTCGCGCTACATCGAGGACGCCATGATGACCGCCGAACAGGCGGGCCTGCTGGTGCGCGCCGTGCGCGAGCGCCAGAACATCCTGATCGCCGGCGGCACCAGCACAGGCAAGACCACGCTCGCCAACGCCTTACTCGCCGAGATTGCCGCCACCGGCGACCGCGTGCTGGTGCTCGAAGACACGGTGGAACTGCAATGCGCGGCCCGCGACCACGTACCGCTGCGCACGCGCCAGGGCGTGGTGTCCATGACCGAGCTGGTGCGTTCATCCATGCGCCTGCGGCCGGATCGCGTGGTGGTCGGCGAGGTGCGCGGCGCCGAAGCGCTGGATCTCATCAAGGTCTGGGGCACTGGCCATCCGGGCGGCATCGCCACGATCCATGCCGGCTCCGCCCTGGGCGCACTGCTGCGCCTGGAGCAATTGATTCTCGAAGTGGCGGTGAACCCGCCCCGTGCGCTGATCGCCGAGGCGGTCAACGTGGTGATCCACATCGCCGGGCGTGGGCGCAAGCGCCGCATCGAGAGCATTGCCCGCGTCGTCGGCTTCGACGGCGCGGGCTACCACCTGGCGGATGCGCTTGAGGCGCCGGAGACGCCGTTTCCTGAGCTGCCGCCGGTTTCCCCCGCAGCACCTGCCGCGGCGCCTTCCCCGTCCCTTGACCAACCTGGAGAACTGCCATGACGCAGATGATCGTTCCTGCTTTCCGTACGTCCGCAAATCCTCTAAGCCGGCCCGCGCGGCTGGACGGCCTAGCTCGCCCAGCCCTGCAGGGCCTGATGCTCGCGGCGCTGATGCTGCTGCTCGCGGGAACCGCGCAGGCCGCGGGCTCCTCGATGCCGTGGGAAGGCCCCTTGCAGTCCATCTTGGAGTCAATCCAAGGGCCGGTGGCACGCATCGTGGCCGTCATCATCATCATTGCTACGGGCCTCGCGCTTGCGTTCGGCGACACGTCGGGCGGCTTTCGCAAGCTGATCCAGATTGTGTTCGGCCTGTCCATCGCCTTCGCGGCTTCGAGCTTCTTCCTGTCGTTCTTCAGCTTCTCGGGCGGGGCCGTCGTATGAACGCAAACCACGATGGAGTGCAAGGCTTCGCGCCCGGTTTCGAGGTTCCGCTGCATCGCTCGCTGACGGAGCCGATCCTGCTAGGCGGCGCACCGCGCACCGTGGCGATCGCCAACGGCACCTTGGCCGCCGCCGTCGGGCTCGGCCTGCAACTGTGGATTCCTGGCGTGGTGCTCTGGATCGCCGGCCACTCGCTGGCGGTCTGGGGCGCGCGTGTCGATCCGCAGTTCATGCCGGTCTTCGCTCGCCACATCAAGCACCGGCCGCTGCTGCACGTGTAGGGGGACGCCGCCATGCTGAACCTTGCCGAATACCGCCAGCGGCCCGCGCTGCTGGCCGACTGGCTGCCCTGGGCCGGGCTGGTGGCGCCGGGCGTCGTCTTGAACAAGGACGGCAGCTTCCAGCGCACGGCACGGTTCCGTGGGCCCGATCTCGATAGCGCCACACAGGGCGAGCTGATCGCCACGTCGGCGCGCTTGAACAACGCATTGCGCCGGCTGGGCTCGGGCTGGGCCTTGTTCATCGAGGCCGAGCGCCGGCCGGCAGCGGACTACCCGCACTCGGAGTTTCCTGAGCCGCTGTCCTGGCTGGTGGACGAGGAGCGCCGGGCCGCCTTCGAGGAATCGGGCAATCATTTCGAGAGCGGTTACCACCTGACGTTGCAGTACCTGCCTGCGGAGGAGTCTCGCGCCCGCGCGGCGGGCCTGCTGTACGAGAACAAGCCGACCGAAGGCGTGGACTGGCACGAGCGCCTGACAGCCTTCCAGGCGGAGACGGATCGCATCTTCGACCTGCTCAATGGTGTTATGCCGGAGACCGGATGGCTCGATGACGCGCAGACGTTGACTTACCTGCACGCCACGGTTTCAACGCGGCGCTACCGAGTGGCCGTGCCGGAAGTGCCGTTCCATTTGGACGCACTGCTGGCCGATGCCCCGTTGATCGGTGGCCTAGCGCCGATGCTGGGCGCCCAGCACCTGCGCGTGGCCACAGTGCGGGGCTTCCCGACCTCGACGTGGCCGGGGATTCTGGACGATCTCAATCGCTTGGGCTTTGCATACCGCTGGAGTACGCGCTTTCTGTGCATGGACAAGGCCGAAGCAGAAAAAGAACTGGTGCGGCTGCGCCGCCAATGGTTCGCCAAGCGTAAAAACGTGGTGGCGTTGCTGCGCGAAACCATCTTCCAGCAGGAAAGCCCGTTGGTCGATACCGACGCCAGCAACAAGGCCACCGACGCCGATGCCGCCCTGCAGGAGTTGGGCAGCGACCAGGTGGCTTTCGGCTACGTCACAACCACGGTGACGGTGCTCGACGCCGACCCCGCGGTGGCTGACGAGAAGCTGCGCATGGTGGAGCGCGTGATCCAGGGGCGTGGCTTCGTCACGATCCCCGAAACCTTGAACGCGGTCGATGCGTGGCTCTCGTCTATTCCGGGCCATGCCTACGCCAACGTGCGCCAGCCCATCGTCTCGACGCTGAACCTGGCGCACCTGATGCCGGTGTCCGCCGTGTGGGCCGGGCCGGAGAAGAACGACCACCTCGACGGCCCGCCGCTGATCGTCACGCGCACCGAAGGCGCAACGCCGTTCCGGCTCGTGACGCACATCGGCGACGTGGGCCACACGCTGGTGGCCGGCCCCACGGGCATGGGCAAGTCGGTGCTGCTCGCCACCTTGGCCATGCAGTTCCGGCGCTATCGCGGTTCGCGCATCTTCGCCTTCGACATGGGGCGCTCGATGCGCGCCACGATCCTGGGCCTCGGCGGCGAGCACTACGACCTCGGGCTGGATGGCGAAATCGCTTTCCAGCCCTTGGCGCGGATCGACCGTGAGGGTTACCGCAGTTGGGCCGCCGAATGGGTCGAAGGCCGTTTGCGCCATGAAGGCGTGACCGTCGGACCCGAAGAGAAGGCGGCTGTCTGGTCCGCCCTGGGCAGCCTGGCCGGCGCCCCGCTGGAGCAACGGACGATGACCGGCCTGTCGGTGCTGCTGCAATCGAATGCACTGCGCCAGGCGCTGGCGCCCTATGTGCTGGGCGGCGCGCACGGCAAGCTGCTGGACGCCGACCACGACCGTCTGGGCATGGCCGACGTGCAGTGCTTCGAGATGGAAGAACTGATGCACAGCAAGGCCGCCGTGATGGCCGTGCTGGGCTATCTGTTCGCGCGCTTCGATGAACGCTTCGACGGCGCGCCCACGCTGCTGATCCTCGATGAAGCCTGGCTGTTCCTCGATGACCCGGTGTTTGCTGCGCGTATCCGGCAGTGGCTCAAGACGCTGCGCAAGAAGAACGTGAGCGTCATCTTCGCCACGCAGTCGCTGGCGGACATCAAGGATTCGAGCATCGCGCCGGCGATCATCGAGAGCTGCGCGAGCCGCATCTTCTTGCCCAATCCACAGGCAATCGAGCCGCAGATTCGCACGATCTACGAGGGGTTCGGGCTGAACGCTCGCCAGATCGAGATCGTCGCCTCCGCGCAGCCCAAGCGCGACTACTACTACCAATCCCGTCTCGGCAACCGCCTGTTCGACCTCGACCTGGGGCCGGCGACGCTGGCATTTGTGGGCGCCTCCACGCCGCAGGACCAGCGCGACATCGACGAGGTTCTCGACTGCGTGCTACCGAGCGCTGGCGCGTCAGGCTTCGCGGGGGCCTGGTTGCGCCATCGCGGTCTCGACTGGGCGGCCGACCTGCTGCCCTCGTTCCCTGGCCTTGGGCCGGGTTTTCACCGTACCACCACCCACCGACAGGAGAACCTGCCATGAAAAAGCGACTTCTCGCCGCTGCCTTCGCGACCATGCTTTGCGCCACCGCTGCCCATTCTCAATGGGTCGTGATCGACCCAACGAACCTTGTGCAGAACACGCTCACCGCCGTTCGCACGCTGGAGCAGATCAACAACCAGATCCGCCAGCTCCAGAACGAGGCGCAGATGCTCATCAACCAGGCGCGCAACCTGGCCAGCCTGCCGTCCAGCGTGGTGGGCCAGTTGCGCGCCAACCTGGCGACCACCCAGCGGCTAATAGCGCAGGCAAAGGGGATGGCCTACGACGTGGCGAACATCGACCGGGAGTTCGCTCGCCTATATCCCGAGCAGTATGCCGCCACCGTCAGCGGCAATCAGATGTACCAGGACGCTCAAGCGCGCTGGAAGAACACGCTCAATGGACTGCAGACCACCATGCAGATGCAGGCCCAGGCGTCGCAGAACCTGAGCGATGACGAAGGCGTGCTGGCCGACCTCGTGGGTAAGAGCCAGTCGGCCGTGGGCGCCCTGCAGGCGATGCAGGCCATGAACCAGCTGCTGGCCCTGCAAGCCAAGCAGTCCATCCAGACGCAGCGGCTGCAGATCACGCAGGACCGGGCGGCCTCGCTGGAGCTGGCGCGGCAGGCGGCCGCCGTCGAGCGTGGCCGCGAGGTGGCGCGCCGCTTCGCGGGAACCGGTACACCGTACACGCCGCAGTCCGTGGATTTCTACAGCCGCTGACGGGGTCGGCCATGAACGACGTTTCGGTCATTGACCGCTTCCTCGACACGTTCTCGCGCTACATCGATTCGGGCTTCGGCCTGCTGCAGGGCGAGGTGGCGTTCCTGACTGCGACGTTGATCGTCATCGACATGACGATCGCCGGGCTGTTCTGGGCCATGGGGCACGCCACCGGCCAGGGCGAGGACGTGATCGCCAAGCTGATCCGCAAGGTGCTCTACGTGGGCGCCTTCGCCTACATCATCGGCAACTTCAACATGCTGGCCGGCGTGGTGTTCCGGTCCTTCGCCGGGCTGGGCCTGACGGCCAGCGGCTCGACCCTGAGCATGGGCGACTTCCTGCAGCCCGGACGGCTGGCCAAGACCGGCATCGATGCGGCGGCGCCCATTCTGGACCAGATCCGGGAGATGGCGGGCTTTCCCGAGGTGTTCATCAACGTCGCGCCCATCGTCGTGCTGTTCCTGGCCTGGTTCGTCGTCATCCTGTGCTTCTTCGTACTGGCGGTGCAGCTCTTCGTGACGCTGATCGAGTTCAAGCTGACCACACTCGCGGGCTTTGTGCTGGTGCCGTTCGCGTTGTGGAACAAGACGGCGTTCCTTGCGGAGAAGGTGCTGGGCAATGTGGTGTCTTCGGGCATCAAGGTGCTGGTGCTGGCCGTCATCGTGGGGATCGGGACAGGGCTGTTTGCCCAGTTCCAGGTCCATCCCAGCGAACCGTCAATCGACCATGCATTGGTCATCATGCTGGCCTCACTCTCGTTGCTCGCCTTGGGCATCTTTGGGCCGGGCATTGCCACCGGGCTGGTGTCGGGGGGGCCGCAGCTCGGCGCGGGTGCGATGGCCGGCGCTGCCGTTGGCGCGGCCGGAGCCGCTGTCGCCGTCGGCGCCGCGGCCACGGGCGTGGGCAGCGCGGTGGCCGCCGGTGCCCGCATGGCGCCTGCCGCCCCCAAAGCCGTGGGGAGCGGCGCCCGCACCATGGCCTCGACCGCCAGCAGCGCCAGGTCGGCGTACCAGGCCGGTTCCGCATCGGCCGGTGGCGGGCTCAAGGGTGCTGCCGCCGGCGTGGGCAATGTCGCCAAGACGGGCGCGCAGGCGGCCGGGCAGAAAGTGGTCGATGGCGCGCGCTCGATGAAGGAGCGTGTCGCCGCCGCCTTCCGGCCCGATGACGCCGCATCGGCTTCAGGGGCAGGCGCCACAGCACAAGCCGCGAACGACGCTGACCCCGCGCCCCGATCCACCCAGCAACCCGCCTGGGCCAAGCGCCTGCATCGCCGGCAGCAACTCACCCATGCCGCCACGACCGCCGCCCACACGCTGCGGGGCGGCGATGGGGGCAGCTCCAGCCAAGGCCCGAGCCTGCGGGAACACGGGTGAACACGGATGGCTTTCGATTCCTGAACTTCAAGGAGAACCCTTATGCGATTCAAAAGACCCCAGGTGCGCTACGCCGACACGCCGCAGCCCGCCACGCCGTACCAAGCCGCTGGCCAGGTGTGGGACGAGCGCATCGGCTCGCCGCGCGTGCAAGCGAAGAACTGGCGCTGGATGGCCTTCGGCTGTCTCGCGCTTGCACTGCTGATGGCCGGTGGCCTGGCTTGGCGCTCGGCGCAGTCCATCGTCACGCCTTACGTCGTGGAGGTGGACAACGCGGGCCAGGTGCGCGCGGTCGGCGAAGCCGCCACGCCGTACCGGCCCAGCGACGCCCAGGTGGCCTACCACCTGGGCCGCTTCATCGGCCTGGTGCGCTCGCTGTCCATCGACCCCATCGTGGTGCGGCAGAACTGGCTCGATGCCTACAACTACACCACCGACAAGGGCGCCGTGGTGCTCAACGACTATGCCCGCGCGAACGATCCCTTTGCGCGCATTGGCAAGGAGTCGGTGACGGTGCAGATCGCCAGCGTGACCCGCGCCAGCGACCAGTCGTTCAACCTGCGCTGGACGGAGACGCGCTATGTCAACGGCGCATTGGATCGCACTGAACGCTGGAACGCGGTGCTTTCCATCGTGCAGCAGACCCCGCGCACCGAGCAACGCCTGCGCAAGAACCCCCTGGGCATCTACGTCAACGGACTGTCGTGGAGCCGCGAACTGGAAGGAAACGAAGGAGCAAAACCATGAATGCGCATTTCCGCAAATCCGCCTTGCCGGTGATCCTGCTGGCATCGACCATGCTGTTCTCGGGCTGCGCCACGCAAGGCAAGTCACCGCCGGTGATTTCGCTCGATGAGCCGGTGCAGGCCCAGCCGCTGCCCGAAGCACCGAAGCCGGTGGAGGTGGTCGCGGTACCGCAGCCGCTCGCGCTGCCGTCGCAGTTGAAGCCTCTACCCCAGGCTGACGAGGCCAAGCCCGTGGCGGAACCTGCCGACCAGACGGTGCGGGTCTCGCGCGCCAACGCAGAAGCCCGCGTTGCGCCCACGCGCGAGGGCTATGTCAATGCGATCCAGGTCTGGCCGTTCACCGATGGCGCGCTGTACCAGGTCTATGCGGCCGTGGGCCGCGTGACCGTGGTTGCGCTGCAGCCCGGCGAGGAATTGGTGACGGTCGCCGCCGGCGACACGGTGCGCTGGATCGTGGGCGACACATCAAGCGGCAGCGGCAATGCGCTTCGCGTGAGCGTGATGGTCAAGCCGATCCGCTCAGGGTTGAAGACCAATCTGGTCATCACCACCAGCCGGCGCACCTATCTGCTGGAGCTGACCTCGACCGAGAAGACATGGATGGCGTCGGTGTCCTGGGAGTACCCCAAGGACAAGATGTTGGCTTTGCAACGCCAGGCGCAGGCGGCCAGCGCTGCCGCGCCGGTCGATGCGGGCCTGTCGCTGGAGAAGATCCGTTTCCGCTACGCGGTCAGCGGCAGCAATCCGCCGTGGAAGCCGCTGCGCGCCTTCGATGACGGCGAGAAAGTCTACATCCAGTTTCCGCCGGGCATTGCCCAGGGCGAGCTGCCGCCGCTGTTCGTGATCGGCGCGCAGGGCGACGGGCAGTTGGTGAACTACCGATTCCGCTCGCCGTATTACATCGTGGATCGGCTGTTCGGCGCTGCAGAGCTGCGCCTGGGCGGAGACAAGGGCGACGTGGTGCGGATCGAGCGCACGGACGGGGTTTCGGGTGGCACGCGGAGGAACTGACCATGAGCCAGGACGACATTCCCGACCATGCCGCTTCTTCGGCGGGCAAGGTAGAACCCGAAGCGATGGCGCTGCGCGCCCAGCCGCGTCCGGTCACGCGCCTGAACCGGCGCACGCTGGCCATGCTCACCGGCGGCCTGTCGCTCGCTGTGCTCGGGGCCACGATCTGGTCGTTGCAGCCACATCGGCGCAATGCGGGCGAGCAGACCGAGCTGTACAACGTGGATCGCGTCTCGAAGTCCGAAGGGCTGGACGGCCTGCCGTCCGACTATTCCAAGCTGCCGGCGAAGGTGCCGGAGTTGGGGCCGCCGCTGCCCGGCGACCTCGGCCCGGCCATCGTGAAGTCGCAGCAGCCCGTGACGCCCGCTTATGCGCCGCCGGGCCATGACCCGGAGGATGCGCGACGCAAGGAGGCCGACGCCGCGGCGGCTTCGTCGGTGTTCTTCCGCTCGGGCAACCCAGGCAAGGCCGGCGCGCAGGCCGCAGTACAGGTCGCGGCGGCAGGCTCAGCATCGGCCTTGGCGGGCTTCGACCCGCTCGCCGCCGGGCCGGCCTCGACGGCGGCACAAACGCAACCATCCGCGTCCGACCCGACCGCCGTGCAGAACCGGCAAGACCACAAAGAGGCTTTCCTGAAAGGCGGTTCTACGGAAACACGTAATTCCGGGAATCTGCAAATTCCGGTGTCACCGTATCAGGTGATGGCCGGAACGGTGATCGCTGGCGCGCTGGTGACGGGCATCAAGTCGGACTTGCCGGGCGACGTGATCGCCACGATGACGGAGCCGGTCTACGACACAGCCACGGGCAGGTTCCTGCTGATCCCGCAGGGCTCGCGCATCCTGGGAAAGTACAACAGCCAGGTGAGCTACGGGCAGAGCCGCGTGCAGGTGGTGTGGAATCGCATCATCCTGCCCGACACGTCTTCGCTGAAGCTCGACAACCTGGCGGGCACCGACCCGGCCGGCTATGCCGGTCTGGAGGATGGTGTCGATTGGCATTGGGATCGTGTCTTTGCAGGCGCAGCGTTGACCACGCTGCTGGGTGTGGGCGCCGAGTTGGCCGCGCCGGAGAACCGGCAGGACGGCAATCGCATCGTGATCGCCGGGCGAGACAGCGCCCAGGACAGCATCAATCAGGTGGGGCAGGAGATGACCCGTCGCAACATGAACATCCAGCCGACTCTGACTGAGCGGCCGGGTCTGCCGGTGCGGATCATCGTCAATCGCGATCTCGTGCTGAGTCCCTATCAACCATTGTTCTTCAACCGTGGCACTGCAAAATGAACACCGCGAAGAAGCTGCGGCTGGGGCCGCTACCCAAGACCGAAAGCATCAAGCTGACCTTCGCATGCCCGGCCGGCTTGAAGGCCGACCTCGAGCGCTACGCGGTGCTGCACGCGCAGGCCTACGGCGAGGCAGTGGATGCCGTGTCGCTGATTCCGCACATGCTGGAGGCATTCATTGCGAGAGATCGCGGCTTCCATAGGAAGGCTCGCCCGGCCAGCACTCCTGCCAAGACGGTGGGTGAATTGAAGTAATAGGAATCGAAGTTTTGAACAGCGGCCCGATACCTATTCTCTCGCTCAGGGCATCGAGGCGGCATCCGCCTCTAGTGGATGGTCGGCAGGAGCAGTCAAGTCGAGCCGTTGCCGATTGAGTTCGCAATGCAGGGGCAAGGCGCTGGCGTAAGGGATGGCAGTCAGCGCCGAGGCCGGCGACAACATTTGCTGCGCAGCGAATATCGCACTTGCAGCGAATTTGCAGGCGGGCTGCCGAGCCTGCTCCGCGCTAGACGGGTTTGCCCAGCCAGGCTTTTGTTCGAGCTCGGCAGCGGTCGCGAACGTTGTGTGCCTGTGGCACGCGTCCGGCCCTATGAGTAAAATTGCAGCCAGGCGCCCGCCCAAGCTCTGGACAGCTTGAAAAAGGCCATTGGCAGTCCCCCCCTGAGTACCCTCGCCATCAACCATCCGGAGTACCGGCTGTTCGATAGCGACAAAACGTCCGGCGCTCGAACAGTATTGGAGTATTCCGATGAGCACCTATGTGCGTTCGGCCGCCTACGCGGCCTCTCAAGCGCTTGCTGCGCAAGGCTTGACCGTCAAGCGTTCCCACCTTTCCGAAGTCGTCGCCGCGCTGCTGGGCTATCGCACCTACGCGGCCCTGGTCGTCGAAGACGCAAATCCCAAGCTCGACTACCACCTGGACGATGCCGAGATCGTCGTGCTCAACCTCCCGATGGGGGCGGCGCGCGTCCTTGAACTGGGTCTCGAAGACGGTACGGCGCCGTCGATGGTGATGCCGGCGTGCGTCGTGGCGTTGAAGGCCAGCGCGGATCGGGTCAGTGTCTATGAAGGCGTCGCCGATTTCTACGATTCGCATGCCCGCGAGGCGTTGGCTGAAGCGATCTACAACTCCGACGAACTTGCCAATGTAATGGCTGAAAGCAATGCCGGCTATCCGGACGAGCCTGAAATGGACGTCGAGTGTCCGTCGACCGCGGACTTGTGGGCCGCGACAGACGATTGGACGATCGAGGCCGACGGGGACATGACCGGAGAGTACGACCCGGAAGGTGACCGCATGTTTAACGGGGACACGCTGAACTGCCGCGGGTGGCTGACCTACCGCAAGGCGGGGCGCGCGGGGTTGGTGTTCGTCAAGGCTGGCGGAACTGGCGGTGCCGATCACAGTTGGCGCGACATGGATCGCGAAGCCGAACTGGCGTATGAGCAAAGCCTGGAGGCCAAGCAGGCCGGCTAGCAAGGAAGCCTATACCGGCGGGGCGTTGATCGCGTCGCTGGTGCTTCAAGCACGCAGCGTCACTTGGACGCCAGATGGTTCTTGAGCAGGAACCAGCACATGTTGAGCGCGAAGGAGCGGCCAAGGCGGGTCATCTGATCCTCTGGAATGCCTACGGGGCGATGGGCGCCCGGGCTCAGAAATCCGAATACACCCGCTAGGCCCTTCTCCTCTTCGAGTGTGACCTCGCCGTTCGTGCGCAGGAACGCCAGCACTTCGCCCCATTTCGACGGGTTGTAGGTCACGGGAACCTGCGCACGCGAAGCTATGTCGGCGGCAACGTCCGCAGCCAGCGTCTCCAGCGCGACGCGGGCATTCACCAGCGCCGCGTTGTAGTCGGGCGGAGTCGCACGGAAAGCTTGGGCTGAATCACCGATCTTGGCGATGATCTCCTGCGCGCGGGGCGCTCCCGAGTTCTGCAGCGCCACGATCAGGTCGTCCTCCAGTGGGGCGGCGTCAGCAATCGACGGGTCGATCTGCACAAGCTTCGTGTCTTTGACGATATAGCCGTCCAGCAGCAGGCATTGCGTCAGGTCGTGCATGCGTTCGTTGAATCGGTACTTCGGATTCACCCGCGCTCGCAGGTCGCCCGCGGTGGCCGCGATTTCGGCCAGCACAAGCATTAGGGGGATATCGTCAAGCCCGCGCAGCGTGTTCAAGAGCCCGTACAGCAACTGGCCTGGCGACAACGACAGGTGTTGCACGCCGTACTTGCTGAGCAGCACGATGGAGACCATGGGCTCCTGAAGCTCCAGAAATTGAGCAAGGGAATAGCGAGTCCTCGTTCCGATCATGTCTGGTTCCTTTCATCGGACGTCTCGGCATGGGGCCAGGAGCCGATGTCGCCATGATAACGCTAATTTGCACGATAACAGTCGATGTGTTATCGTGCGGAAATTAAGTTATATGAGATGAGCCTTGCCGACTCTAGCGACCGCCGTTCTGCACTACCTTCAAGAGGTCCTGGGCATTGACGCGCCTGGCGTGAAGCCATGGGCGCGTGCAAACGAACTGCCGTACTTCCTGCGCGACGCCTTCCAATTCAGCGAGCTGGAACTGCTGGGGCACCCCGTCGTCCTCGCGATAGGGCGCAGTGAGGCCAAGCAGTCCCTCAGCGAAGTCCGGACTTGGCTGGACAAGGTCAAGGCCCTGGCCGGTCAGCCGGCGGTCTATGTCACTGATGCCCTGGCATCCTATGACCGTCGGCGCTTGATCGAGCAAAAAGTCCCGTTCATCGTGCCGGGAAACCAACTCTATCTGCCGGACCTGGGTCTGGACCTGCGTGAGTATTTTCGGCAGCGCGCTCCGGCTACAGAGGCGGCACTGAGCCCTTCCGCACAAGCCATGCTGATTACGGCCTTGCTCCGCCAGCCGTGGCAATCCGATTGGCAGCCATCCAAGGTCGCGGTCGCCTTGGGCTACACGCCAATGACACTGTCGCGCGCGGTCAAGGAACTGACTGCGGCCGGGCTGACTACGGCATACACGGTCGGCCGCTCGCGCTGGCTGCGAACGGAACTCCCACCGGAGCAGGTCTGGGATCGTGCGAAGCCCGCTCTGCGAACGCCGGTCAAGCGGACGGTCTGGGTGGCCACCCATGGGGTAGTCACACATCGGCCCAGCCGCATCGCGGGTCTGAGCGCGCTCGCGCGCTATTCCATGCTGACCGAGCCGAAATGGCCGGTGTATGCGTTGACCGCCGCCGACTGGAAGGCTGCGACGGATGCCGGCGTTCGAGAGTTGCTAGAGCCCGAAGCGGGCGCACAAGAATGGCAGGTGTGGAGCTATAGCCCGGCGTTGATGCCAGACGCCACCACGGTGGACCCGCTCTCGCTGACGCTCAGCTTGCAAGAGAACGCCGACGACCGAATCCAGCTCGCACTGGACGAACTGAAAGGGCAACTTCCATGGTGAGAGGTTTGGACATTTTCCAGGAGCGGTTTGCGGCATACGTCGACCAGTACGTCCTGATTGGCGGCACGGCCGCGACCTTGACGATGGAGGAGGCAGGGCTGGAGTTCCGAGCCACCAAAGACCTTGACATTGTCCTGCATGTGGAGGCGCTGACCCCGGCATTTGGCGAGGCCTTTTGGAAATTCGTCGAGGACGGCGGCTACGAAATTCGCCAGGCCAGCGACACCGGAAAACCAATCTTCTATCGGTTCCAGAAGCCTGCTGATGCTCGCTACCCAGCGATGGTCGAGCTGTTCGCGAGAGCCCCCGACGGATTGCAACCGGCCGAAGGCAGTCAGCTGACACCAATACCACTGGATGAAGCCGTCTCCAGCTTGTCCGCCATCTTGCTGGACGAGGTCTACTATGCATTCATCATGGCAGGGCGCCGCGAAGTCGATGGCCTGCCCTGGGTCGGCGAAGACCGCCTGATCCCGCTCAAGGCAATCGCGTGGTTGGAACTGACTGCGCGGAAAGAGCAGGGCGCCAAGGTGGACGCCAAGGACGTGCGCAAGCACCTCAACGACGTGCTGCGACTTTCGCAACTGCTGGCGCCCGCCACGCGCGTTCCGCTCGACAAGAAGATCGGCGGCGATATGACGCGGTTCCTTGTTGCCGTCGCTGCCGACACATCCATCGACCCGAAAGCGCTGCAGCTTGGCAATGTCGCCGTCGGCGAGCTAGTGGCCCGCATCGCCCAGGCATATGAAATTGAACTGCCTCCGCAACCGGCGGTATGACGGAGGAGGAAGTCAACCGGAGCGGGTCCATGGGCAGCCGTGCAACTCTCCGACCGGAACCCACCAAAAAATGAGCAGGAGGAGACATGGCGTTGTTTAAGGCTTGGTGCGCTGGCACCAAGGACAAAAGCAAGAAGAAGACGTTCCGAACGTACTCGGAAAAAGATGGCGGCCGTGCAGCTGTTCTTACGCAACTGGGCGAAGCCGTCAGGACGCACTACGACCAGGCTGACCGGATCGCTGACGATGTCTCTCGCCTCGGGTACGACGGCGCCTCCGAAATTCTGAGGGCACTGCTGCCTCAATCGAAGCGCGCGCGCTCCGGCGATCTCGGCGAAATCCTCGCCTCTGAACTGGTTGAGGAGGAGATGGGCTTTCGTGTTCCCGTTCGGCGGATGCGATTCAAAGATGGACGCGAGGTCGCAATGCGCGGCGACGATTTCATCGGTGTGGGCTATGACCCCGATGACCAGCTCTGGCTGCTAAAGGGCGAGTCGAAAAGCCGCGCGAACCTTGGCAACGTGACGATTGGCGAAGCGCGTGAAGCCCTGAACCGGTACGGCGGCCGCTGCACGCCGGATTCCTTGCTGTTCATCGCAAATCGGCTCCTTGAAAGCGCCGACAAAGATGATGTCGAACTCGGCCGGACAATCCGCGATGAGGTCGGGCTGAAAGCCCTGCGCGCCAATCGCATCGACCACATGCTGTTCACCATGTCCGGAAACGCGCCGGCTGCGAAGCTGCAGAAGGATCTGGAGGAGGCCGGTGACGACCGCAACCAGCACGTCGTCAGCCTTCACATTGAAGATCACCAAGCGTTCATTGCCGAAGTCTACGAGGAGGCAATGAATCTTGGAAACAAGTGATGAACTGCAGGTCTTCCTGACCAAGGCGACGCAAGACGGTGTTTGGGGAAGGCTGCTGGACCGCGGTGCGGCATGGTCGATCATGCGTCAAGCGGGGGTTCTGCCGGAGGATGCACCGCCACTCGGCGAGCAGATTGACATCGATCTGGCAGAACACGGCTTTTCGATCTTGCGTGCGGCGCTGTCACTGCGCGAGCTAGACGGCACATCGGCTCTTTGTCAGCGTGCGTTCGAGCGCGCCGGCAATGCCTTTGAATCGCTGGTTCGCAATGGCGCTCCAGATGCTGAGGAGCGTGGCTTCTACCGCACGATTGCGGGCGCTGCGTACCATCTGGCGGGGTATTCCGCGATCGCCTACTCGCTGTTCGGCGAGCAGCAAGTTTCCGATCTCAATGCCAACGCGGCCGAAGGCGCATTGATCCTGCTGATCCTGCGCGACCTGGATCGGCTCAGAACGTATGTCAAATCCCACCTGCTGGATGAAGACAACGGCGATGCCAGCGTGTCCGTCTTGCTGGAGGATGGGGAGATCGATTCCGACGAGGCGATTTCGATCGTCCTCAACACCGTGGTTTGCCGCGCCCTGGCGTTTTTCGACTTTGCCCTTCAAACAGGCGAGGTGTCGTTGTTGGACACCGCAAAGGAACTGCTAGACACCGCCCTCGACCTTGCAGACGCTGCTGCGTCAGTGTCGCTGTGGTGGATTGTTCGGCTGTGCCGGAACATGCTCGACGATCTGTGGGCGCACTCCTTGCACGAGACTCTTCCAAGCGATCCGCCTGAGGGCGGTGAGGGGCGGTACGTCGAGTTGCGGCGGCTTTTCATCGCGTCGCTGTACGCGCGCAGGAGCGCCGAGCTCGAGTTGTGGCCCTCGCAGCGCGAGGCTGCCAAGCGATCCACCGATGTGTCCGACGATCTGGTCGTTGCCTTGCCGACCAGCGCGGGGAAGACGCGCATCGCAGAGATCGCCGCTCTGATGTGCTTATCAGGTGGCAAGCGCGTGTTGATCGTCACCCCGCTGCGCGCACTTTCGGCGCAGACCGAGCGCACCTTTCGTCAGACATTTTCCCCGCTTGGATTCTCGGTTTCCTCGCTTTACGGTGCGAGTGGCTTATCGGCAGGTGATGAGGATGCGCTGCGCTCGATGGACATCATCATCGCCACTCCGGAAAAACTCGACTTCGCCTTGCGTAATGACGCGTCGCTGATCGATGACATCGGGCTGGTCGTGCTTGATGAAGGCCATCTCATCGGTCCAACCGAGCGAGAGATTCGCTACGAGATCCTGGTGCAGAAGCTGCTGCGCCGGGCGGATGCAGGTGCGCGGCGAATCGTGTGCCTATCGGCAATACTGCCCGACGGTCAGCAGCTTGAAGACCTGACAGCCTGGATTCGCAAAGACGTTGAAGGCGAACCGGTAAGGTCTTCCTGGCGGCCCACGCGGCAGCGGTTCGGTGCGTTGGTCTGGAAGGGCGACGCAGCCACGCTCAACTACGATCTGGAAGATCAGGGGCCTTTTTTGGCGCGATTCGTCGAGCAGATTCCGGCTCGAGCGCCGGAGAAGAAGCCATACCCGCGCAAGACGAAGGATCTGACGTTGTTCGCTGCGTGGAGGTTCGCTCAGCAGGGCAAACGGACACTGATCTTCTCGACGCAGGCCAACTGGGTCGAAGGCTACGGAGAGTCCGCCGTGGAACTACACCGTCGTGGTTATCTGCCGACCTTGCTCGACGACGAAGCCTTGGTCCAACGAGCCCTCGAAGTTGGACAGGAGTGGCTGGGTGACCAGCACCCGGCGGTCGCCTGCCTAAAGCTGGGCGTTGCGGTACACCACGGGCGCCTGCCAAGCCCCTTCCTTCGCGAACTGGAAGCGCTGCTTGCTAAGGGAGTGCTGAAGGTGATCGTGGCGTCGCCGACGCTTTCGCAAGGGTTGAACCTGAACGCAGCCGTGCTTCTGGTCCCGTATCTGGTGCGAGCCGGCAAGGTCATATCAGGCGAGGAGTTCGCCAATGTTGCTGGCCGAGCGGGCAGAGCCTTTGTCGATGTCGAGGGGCTGGTCGTCCATGTGATCCTGGACAAACCAACGTGGCGCCTGACGGAATGGCGAAAGCTCGTTAAATCAGCGAAGGCGCGCACGCTGCAAAGCGGGCTGTATCAGATCATTGCCGAGATCATCGGGCGCCTGGCTCAAGAAGGCGTATTGGAACGTGCCGACGCAATCGAGTACTTGTCGAGTTCGCGGGAGGCGTGGAAGTCTCAGGCGGAGGAGAACTTGCGGCTCGGGATTGCCGACCCGCCCGCAGATGCGGACGACGAGGAAGAGGAGAAGATCGAGGAAGAGCCCATGTCGCATCTGGTCGAGAAGCTCGACGCGACCGTGCTGGGGTTGGTCGAAGCGCTGGACGCGGATAGCGAAGATCTGCCTCGCCTTCTCGATGAGGCATTGCAAGGGTCGCTTTGGGCTCGTCAGATTGGTAGGGAAGATGAAGACGAGCAACAGGCGCACAAGGCCATCCTGGAGGCCCGCGCAAACGTGATCTGGAGTCACACCACGCCTGACGCTCGAAAAGGCCACTATGCGATGGGAGTGGGGCTCGAAGCCGGATTGGCCATTGACGGTATGGCCGATGTGTTGGGCGATTTGCTCGACCAAGCTGACGAGGCGGCATTGCGAGACGATGGTGCTGCGCTTTCCGCCGCCCTTGCGCAACTGGCGGCGCGGTTGCTCGTCATCCGTCCTTTCGTTCCAGACAAGAAGAACACGCTTCCGGCAAACTGGGCTGAGATCTTGGAGGAATGGGTGTCGGGCACGGGCGTGGATGTCATCGGCCCCGAGAACATGCGCATCATTGAAGATGCGTTTGCATACCGTCTGGTTTGGGCGCTCGAAGCACTGAGGACCCGCCGCGTCACGCTGGGCTGGTCGTCGGAAATCGTCTCTGGAGGCGGCGCCGCATCGGTGGAAACCGGCGTACCCCAACTCATGATGTCCATGCTCATACGAGCGGGGTTGCCGTCACGTCGGGCAGCCATGGCGGCGATCCGCACCACGGGCGCCGATTTCTTCACAATCGCCGGAATGCGCGAGTGGCTGGCGAGCGAGGAAATCGAAGACCTGACCAATGCCGAAGGGTTTCCGACACCCGAGACGGCCGTGCTCTGGCAGCGTTTCCGAGACGAAATGCTGAGCGGCGCACAGCAGAAATGGAGCGTTGGAAGCGGAACCCGCGCTTTGTCTCTCCGGGCCGCCGACAAGGCGCCGGCTGCAGGCATCTATCGGATTGAGATCGATGCACCCCACGGCGAGGCGTGGTTGACGTCGCCCGATTTTCGGCGGGTGGCCAAGTTCAAGACCCGCGTGCAAGGCACATGGCACGGTCTGCTGGCTGCGCGACTGAAGGATGGACAGCGCTCGGCCCAGATCGAGCGCTTTGGACCGGGCAAAGTGAAGTGGCCGACCTGATGGCATCCGTGTACCGAGCAGCGGGGTCGCTAAGGCGTCTGAGACCAACCCCTAGCCGATTGCCAATCCTTAAGAACTGGTTCGGGGCGGATGCCGTTACGTCGGCCCTGTAGGTCAACATGGGAAGCGCACCAATACTTATGTCGTTCAAATGCCAATCAGGCGATCAAGAATTGCTCTCCATCGATTTCGACGCCCAGGGATGGGAAGACCTGCGAGCCCGAAACCGCAAGGATCGTACGTTGAAGATGACATGTTGCGGCGCTGACGTGACTCTTCGGCAAACGAAGCTCGGCACACAGTACTTCGCGCATGCCAAAAAAGGAAGCTGTTTGGCGGGTCCGGACCCGGCAGAGGTTCTGCTGGCAAGGGAGATGATCGCCAAGGCTGTGCGGCGGGCGGGTTGGAGTATTTCGGTAGAAGCGGCTGGAACATCGACTGAAGAGGAAGAGTGGACGGTCGATGTGCTGGCAAGCCGAGAGGGCGGAAAGCCGGTGGCGTTCAAGGTTCAATGGGGGCGCTTGCCGTTGGATGAAGTGTCCCGTTACCAAGCCGTGTTCCACGCAGCGGGGATCCGTACGCTGTGGCTCATGCGGCAGCAGAGCATTCCCGTCGAGAAGGCTGCTCCGGCATTCAGGCTAAGCCATGATTTCGACGCCAACATCTGCGTTGTGTCACTGCCGGGGCCTCACTACCATCCAGCTTTCGCGACCGGCAAGAACAGCGATGGTCCGAACTACTGGCGGCAGCACATCGAGCTGGGCCGGTTTGTCGAGGGAGCGTTGGGCGGGAAACTTCGCTTTGCGCCACAGGTTGGCCGTACCTTGCCACTGGACGTCTGCGCCGCGTACACCGAGTGCTGGCGCTGTAAGAAGACGACGGGTCTCGTCATCGACCTGTGCTTCGCGGCCAGCCGGGTGCTTCAAGATGCGGCGGATGTGACGGCCAAGATCTACGATTTCGATGACGAGGGCAGGGGAGCCGCGCTGTTGATGTCTACGTTGCCGGCCGCGCTCCTGGCGCCCCATGGCATTGGTCCGATCAAGCCGCGATACAGCCGAACGGAAGGACAGCCCTATCTATCCAACGGCTGCATCCACTGCGACGCGCTGCAGGGCCGCTTCTTTGACCATGAAGTTGCCTATGACGCTCATCCGATCTTCAGCATCGATGTGCTGTTCGATGACCAGTGGGTCTCGCACCTGGAGGATCGTGAAGCCATCGACAAATGGTGGTTCGACGATCGACCAGGCAAGAGTGCCGCAGAGGACTCTCCGCAGGCTTAGATATTCTTGGCGTCACGCCAGGAAGAGGCTACCGGACTTTGCACTGGCCTGTAGCGGGCTTGACCGGCCGGCGTCTGCTTTTCCAGCTGGAACAGCAGGGAATCCTGCTCCTGCGTCGTCATCCTGTCGAACAGCGCTCGTTCCTCTGCGTTCAGCAGATGACCAAACTTCTCGTAACGGGTGCGCTTGTCGTCTGACGACAGCACGGTGAAACCCGGTGAGGTCGAGAGCACCACCTGGCCGCCTACCCGGATTTCGGAAACCTCGCCGATGTCGATGAAATTTCCGCCAAGCCAGATGTGGGTGGGCGGGAAGAACGACAGCTCGCTGGTCTGCTTGTAGGCCTCCTCAAGGGAGCCGGGGGCGGCCGCGCCCAAGTAGCGGAAGAGTCTGTAGTTCTGCAGGTCGTCCAGCGCCGTGCTGGCCAAATCCTCGGGCGACTGTGTCTCGAAGAGCGTGGTGCCCGTCTCGTCGTCACGGTAGTGGACCAGTCCCCGCCATAGATCTCTGGCCGCGAGGTACCACCCATCGTCGCATTCAGCGTACTCGGAGGTCAGGGAAAGCACTTCCGCGTCCTTGACGTCCATCGCGAAGACAAACCCTTGGGCGAAGGCCTTCTGTGATTCGACCGATGCGGGATGGCGCGCGGCGGCTCGATCCAGAAGATCCTTCAGTGATTCGGGAAGCGGTTTGCTGCGACTCGCGCTGGCTGTCTGTTCAAGGCAGACGGTCACATGCTTCCAGTGCTCGTAGCCATGTTGCTTGGCGACAGCATCCAGCGCGACGGCAAGCGATGTACCCGTTGTTTTACGAAGCGTCTTGGCCAGACGTTTGAGCTTTTCGGCGGCGGTCGCCGTGGTAGCGATGAATTCCATGGTGCGTTCCTTCATGTTGCCGCGGATGTACCCGGTGCTCACTGCCGCGCTCCGCGAAACATGGGAAGCTCAGACGAAGGACTTCACGTCGTCCCGGCGAGCTGGGTGGGCCATGGTGAGCAGCTGGCGTCGACGAACGCACGAGAAAATTCTATCGCATCGTCGATCATAAGGCGCCCCTTACGGGCGGTTACATTCGAGGAGTACGGAGACCCAGTATGTCGAGCTTGATCGTGTTTTTTCCGGATCGACTGCGACAGCGATCGCAGGAAGGTCACAGGCCGTGACGGAGATACCTGTAGCCAGTGACCGACAGAGCGCTGTCCGTTTGCTCGCGTGTATCGACGCGGGAAGCGTGCCAGTCACTGACGAATCATGGGGCGCGGACGTTGTAGCGGTCCTGCGAAGCCAGTCTCGGCTCCAAGCCCTCGATTTTTGGATGCGCAATCCAGACTACCTGGCGAACGAACTGCTCAATGAGTTTGAGAAAACCAGAGACAAGGCCCTGATCCAACTGGTCCAGCAGATATTCGACTCGCGCGAGCCAGATCTGCGCAGGCTGCCCATGATCCGCTACCACTTCGGAGCGTTTGAGCCTCTGGACAATCCACTGGCCATCCTGCGGGCATCCGACTTGATCCGGGTGCAGCGAGAAGGGGTGCCTGGCCAGGTTCGGGAGCATCTTTACTTGCTGACGCGTCGCGGCCGCGCTTCGATGCATGAACTAGCAAGTGCGGCCCCTGAGATCGCTTGGTACAAGGACCGTGCCGCCGTGGTCGCAACGCTCGCAGGCGAGGTCGGAGGCAAAGCGCTCAAAGATCGCCAGTACTTGCAGCAAGAGTATGCGTCTACGGAGCTGAAGCATTTGATCGCGCCAGTCACCGATCGCGTTCGCGATCGTCTGGAGCAGATCCAGAAAGGACTAGCGGCATGACGCAAGGGTGGATTGAGAAAGTTGCCGAGAGTGCAAAAGTCTCCGTTGCAGAGGCGGCGCAGATGCTATCCCATCGCGGCATCCGTCCCGATCGATCGCTACGTCCAGCACGCAGCCTCGTTGTCAGTCGCATTGCATTCACGGGCGAGAAGAAGGGCACTGCCACGGGCAAGATCGCGTTCGACTGGTCAGGGCTGTCGTCGGGCGTGTGGGCTGTGACAAGCCATGCAAATCTGGTCGGTAAGTCCAGCGTGCTCGAAGTCCTACTGTGGTGCTTTCGTGGCGAGCCGAAGAATCTTCAGGATGATGTACGCAGCTGGCTGGATTCGGTAGTCGTAGGCTTCGAGGTCGACGACCAGAGGTATCTCATCGAGTTTGATGTGGTGGACAAGGTGCCTAGCGGTACCCTCTCGCGCCTGCGCCCCGACGGCGTAGCCGATGCGCTCGACCGATTCTCATCCGACCCTGGATTTGCCGCAGCAATGTCGCGATTCATGATGGACACGCTTGACCTTGATCCTGTACCTGCTCGCCAAGGCGATGAAGAGGACAAGCAGACTGTCGTTCACGGATGGACCGCGCTGTCCGGTGCTCTCTATTTCGGTGGGGACCACAAACTTCTTCTGGGCGATGTCCAATGGGGCGGTCTCCCGGCTCGGATGCTTCAGATGTACGTCGGCTTGCCATGGGCAAGCACAGTAATGCAGGCATCAACGGCGAAGAAAGAAGTGGAGCAGGAACTGGCCCGCGCGACGCGTGCAACGTCCGAGATGGCAGCAAACACGGTGCAGGCGAGGGGCCGCATTGAGGGAGAGCTCCGGGCCGCGCGCGAGACACTGCTCAAGGCCGTGGCCGAGCAAGCGACTGCCGCAGAACTGGATCGACTGGCCAGCGAGATCGCCCAACTGTCTGCAACTGCACTCGAGATGGAGCAACGCGTGTCGACGGCAGAGGCCGAGTACAAGGTGCTTAAACAAACGGCGGATGACGATGAGCGAAGCGTGAGAAATCTGCGGGAGAACTTGATCGCAACTTCCTTCTTCAATGGGCTGCAGCCCACCTGCTGCCCGCGATGCGATGCGGCCGTAACCAAGGATCGCGTCAAACGCGAAAGCGCTCAATTCAACTGTTCGCTGTGTTCAGAGCCGATTGCCGAAGAGCAGCTCGATGGCGCAAGCGATGCCATTGGCGACGCTGAACAGCGACGCGACATATCCCAAGCGGCAGCCGAACGCAGCAAGGCTGAGCTACCGTCTTTGCGCGCTCAGTTGAAGCTCACACGTACTTCGCTCCAAACGACACGAGATGCACTTGTCGCGGCAGCACAGAGCGATGCCTTCGTAAAGCGCCGCGACGCGGAATTGGAGGTGGCGCGACTCGAAGGGGCGCTCAAGGAGAGGCAGTCCGAGCCAACCGGTTTCCTTCCGCCTGCTGATGCTGCTCTAGTCGAGGCTGCTTTCACCGAGGCCAGCTCGGCCTTCGAGTCTCAGCGAGGCGATCTTTTGGAGCGTCTGAACGAGGAGATTCTTCGGCTTGGAAAGTCGTTCGGCGTGCTGCGACTGGAAAAAGTAAAGCTGAACTGGGTCGCACAGATGAGACTAGAGAAAGGTGGCCAACCCACCGCATTCAGCAAGCTCACTGCGGGCGAACGACTTCGGCTTCGGATCGCCACCGCCATCGCACTGATTCGAGTGGGGCGCGAGCGTGGAGTTGGACGTCATCCAGGACTGCTCATCGTCGACTCGCCTGGGGCGGAAGAGACCAGCGACAGCGATCTCGCGACGTTGCTTGGCGAATTGACGCAAATCGCCAGCGAAACGCCGGGTCTGCAGATCTTGATCGCCAGCGCCGACGCGCCTGCGGTCGTGTCAGCCCTAGGTAAAGACAGATGTCGCGTTGCCGCTGCAGGAGCGTACCTGTGGTAGTGGACTCGTCAAGCGGAGCGATCCATGTCGGTCATCGCTGAGATTGAGGCGAGGCTCGCCTCAGGCGCCGCCCTCACCGTCGCGCATCTAGGGGGCGCTGCCGCGATTGCTGCAGAAGCCGATGCTTTGGTCAAAGCTCCTTACCTTGACGTGCTCGTCGCACTTGCCTCATCCGCCGAGACGAAAGACGAATCTATTCTGGATGCCTTAGTACTGAGGGGCTTTCGAGAAGGCCGTAACGCGCTTCCATTCCGAGACGCCGCAAATGCCGTTGTGGATAGCGATGCGCTCCGCATGCGGATCAGTAGGGAACTGCAGCCTGTTCTGGTGCAGCGCGTCAATCAACGCCAAGACGTTGCAGACGGACTCGTTGCGGCCTATGCGCTCGAAGCATTGTTTCGTCTCGCGCTGTCGGGTGCCATCAGCAAGTATCAGACGCTTGGATTGATGACGGAGTTGGGCCGAGAAGAAGGCGGTCTCTTTGCAGAGCATGCTGCGAAGCTCACGGGAACGGCATTTCACATCTGGGGCGAACAAGATCTGCTTCACGCGCTTGATCGGCTGCTCGTCAATGAAGATGCAGAAGGCGAGGCAGCGTTTGAGTTGGGCCTCGCCCATCTTGCCCGAGCGCTCGAAGGCGACTCCCTCCCGAAAATACTAGAAGGCCTGGAGACCGCAAAAGTATTCTTCTCGCACGCGCGCCAAGCGGATGAGGATCGTGCTGACGCTGTGGCATATTGCTCATCAATCGATCTGATACGGGGATTTGCAACAGGTGCCGCCGCAGTCGCATTGCGAGCACCCCTGGAATCCTTGATGGCAGCGGTGGCCGACAGGGATCGGCTCCTGCAAATGGGCGTCCTCCCCTCGTGGCTCAAGCCACGTCAGGATCGCGACATTCAGTGGGCAAAATTCCTTCGGACCGTCGAGTTCCTTGCGAATGATTTGGAGCGGCCAAGCTGGCTCAACGCCTGGGCGGTCATGGATCGACTGCTGGACGTTTACGACGCAGACCGGACCGTTTGTGCCGGTACAGGTCTTGATGAATTGCTCAGACCGCGCATCGAAGCCGCGTTTGCCCGTGAACGCGGGCTTCTTAGCCACCTTGACGATCTCCTGTGTGAGCCTGGCTGGTTGGAAACGCATGGCGAGGCCTCTAGGACGCTACGTGCGCGCATCGAGGAACTCGAAAAAGGCGCTGCAACGTCGGGAAAACCAACGGAGGGCGCGCCGTACCCCCAACTCCGGCGCATCCTCCAAGATGATCAACGAGTGGGGGAGATGCCAGCCGACTTCGCCGAACGCTTGGAAGGCTTGCTCGTCGATCGAGCTCGACGAAGCGAACACATCGTTCATCCTGTCGTGCAACGCATACTTTCTGATGTTCGCATCGCCTTTGCCCAATGCTCGGACTACAACGGCGTCATCCGAGATGATTTCGATGAGCTCGTGCTTCAAGTTGTCCTTTTCTGCAAGGATCGCCAAGACGCAGGTCTCAAGGAGCTAGGGGCGCGCGGCGCGTACCTGCGAGATTCAAACGCTACAGAATTTCAGTTCCAGTCCGATCTTCGGGAGTGGCTGTCCGGAAATTTTCTGCGCGGGGATGTGAGAACGGAAGTCGAAGGCGTCGCAACCGGACGCGCCGACGTCTATGTCGGGTTTGGTGCACATCGCTTCGTCATCGAACTCAAACGACATCACGGAATGGTCAACGCGGACGTAGCTCGCCGGTATCTCGGTCAAGCGGGCTCGTACCAGGGGACCAATGTGAAGCTTGGAGTGCTGGGCGTTCTGGAACTCGTGAAGCGTGAGGGGCCACCTGCAAGCCTCGAGGAGTGCATTTGGTATGACGCAATCGTCCCCAGTGGAACACAAGTGGCGCGCCACCATGTTGTGTTTCGCGTTCCCGGCGTACTTAGTTCGCCGTCGGCGTTTTCGGCGAAAGCAGGTAAGGTTGTCAGCGACAGCGTCTCGGACTAGAACCCTGTCACACGACGCGTCGATTGTTGCCGGAAGAGGCACGAGTCTTTCGGTATGCTTGTGCTTGATTGATGATGATGTCGAAAAACGTCGCTTCCCCGCAAATCGCTCCATCTCCCGCGCCAGCAAAAGATCTGCGCTTCTGACGGTAAAAGCGACGGTAGAGACCCATGTCGATCACAGCCAAACCCTTTCACCATGCGGGTTTGGAGGCCTCGTTGATGATGGAGTGGGGGCGCAGGGTGGCTCAGCGCTTGTGGGCGAAGCGCAGCGTAGTGCCATTGAAGGACGTTTAGCTTGCCTATAGCCCTTTCCAAATCTCACTGCCAAAGGCTGTCCAGGCATTCTGCAGTCCATAAGGGCAGCGCTTCCGGAGGGCAATATGCCCCGCACCATCCCGCTGCCGTCCAATAGTACATGGCCACAACGGCTAACCGACGTCAAGTGCCAGCCTGTGGCCGAGTCAAGGCCAAAGGTGCGTCAGGTGTTTTGCCCTTTGCCGCTGGGCAACGCGTCCGAAGGCGCGGCGAACCCGCAGCGCGTGTTCGACTATATGGGTCGGGCCGGCCCCGCAGGGACTGCTGTGCGTAGGTGATTGCTGATTAATTGCGCCGAGATCGGCGAAATACGGGTGTCCTTTGGCTTCGGCTTCCAAGCTGAATTGCGCAGGGCGAACGACAACTAACGCCTTTCCTCTACAATTGAGCGATGGTCAGCTTTCGCGCAATCCTGCTGTGGCTCATGATGCTCGCGGTGCCCTTTCAGGCGTACGCTGCGGCAGCCATGACGCTTTGCGGCCCGGACGCGAATCCGCATGCCGCGGTTAGTACGCTGACTACCGATGACCACCACGTCAGCCATGTAGCCGCCGAGAGCCATCATCATGATGGCCAGTCTGGCGCGCACCATGATGATGGTGGCCCGGACCAGAGCCACAGATGTGGTAACTGTGCCCCGTGCCATGGTGTGGGTCTTACGCCGACCCTTGCTGCAGTCAACAGTCACAGCCCACCACAGGCTGAGCTCGTAGAGCCTCTCTATCCGCCGGCGTCCGTTACGCCGAGCGTTCCCCACAAACCACCTCGCGCGTGATCGTGTCCAGCCCCGGCAGCTTTGCTGCTGGCGTGTGGACGCGCTTGTTTCGTTTTTGATGTTGCTCGCCTTGCGGGGCGATGCCACGCCATTTCGTTCATGAACATCGCGAGGATCACATGTTCACTTTATCGCCGGCCCCTTGGCTGGCTTGCCTGACCACGTTTGTGGCCTTGACCGCAGGAGCGCAGAACTCCCACGGTACAACCCCCGTGCCGAGCCAGACGCCGGCACTACCTTACAACTCCGCCATGGAAGGCTACAAAGCCCTCTCTGACGAAAAGCCGATCCCATGGCGCGCTGCCAATACCACCGTCGAACAACGGGGCGGCTGGCGAGCCTATGCGAAGGAAGCCGCTGGCGAGGATGCCGCTGGGACGCCCAGCGCCGGCCACGGACAGGGTCATGCAATGCCTGCTCCGACGGCCAAGGAGAAGCCATGATCCGGCCGCTTCGTTTGTCGCTCGCTGCCGCAGCCGCAGCCGTCCTGACAGGTTGTGCATCTCTCGGAATTGATGACGCGGTCAAGGAAACCAACGCGTCTGCTGCCGAGTTCACCGGCGGCAAACTGGAACTCAGCACGAGCCGGGATCAGCGCGTCGCCCGCGCATCGTTGTCCGAGGAACTGCTTGGCAAGCCGCTGTCTCAGGACGGTGCGGTTCAATTGGCCCTGGCCAACAGTCCCGCACTCCAGGCGCTCATCGCACAAAGCTGGGCTGACATCGCTGCAGCAAACCAGGCTGGCCGCATCCCGAACCCGGTCTTCAGCTTCGAGCGCGTGCGGCTGGGCGATGAGCTGGAAATCGGTCGACTTCTGTCCTTTGGCTTGGTCGACATCCTGCTGCTGCCCAAGCGCATATCGATTGCACGGAGCCAGGCGGCACAGGCGCAGGTCCAACTCACCAGCACCGTCGTCGACCAGATCACGCAAGTGCGCCAGACCTGGGTGAGGGCCGTTGCGGCTCAGCAGACGCTGCAGTACGCCGAGCAGGTCAAGCAGTCGGCCGAGGCGAGTGCCGAGCTTGCCCGGCGCATGCAGCTCGTGGGCAATTTCAGCAAGCTGCAGCGGGCGCGGCAGCAAGTGTTTTACGCCGACGCGACCACCGAACTGGCTTCTGCGCGGCACACGGCCGTCGCTGCCCGTGAGGAGTTGGTGCGGGCCCTTGGACTGGACAATGCGCAATCGGCCAAGCTCAAGCTGCCCGAACGCTTGCCTGATCTGCCGAAGGCTCCCCGCGAGGCCAAGGCGGTGGCCTCTGCAGCAACCGCGCAGCGCCTGGACGTGCAGCAAGCGCGTGCCCAGCTCGACTTGGCTGGAAAGTCGCAGGGTATCAACCTGCTGTTCACGTACATCGATATCGAGGCCGGGATTCGGCGCGATACCGTGTTCGACAACGCCGAAGGCACGCGGGGCACAGCCCGCGGTTTCGAACTGGACATCCGCTTGCCCTTGTTCGATTGGGGCTCCGCCCAGCGCGAGGCGCTCAACGCCCAGTCTCTCGCCGCGGCCAATCGCTACGACGCCGCTGTACGCGGTGCCACGTCCCAGCTTCGAGAAGGGTACTCCGCCTACCGCACCGCCTACGACATTGCGCGGCACTACCGCGACGAGATCGTCCCGCTGCGCCAGGCCATGGCCGATGAAAACGTGCTGCGCTACAACGGGATGTTGATTGGGGTCTTCGAGTTGCTGGCCGAGGCGCGCGACCAGGTCACCAGCGTAACCCGTGCCATCGAAGCGCAACAGCAATTCTGGCTTGCGGACGCGGCTCTGTCGGCATCCCTTCGAGGGCGCCCCATTGCGGCCGCCGCACCAGCCGCCAGTGGCGGCTCTCAGCCCGCCGCCGCAGCGGCCCATTGAGCCTCATTTCCAAGACACACATGAACAATAGACGCAATTTTCTGAGCGGCGCGGGAGCCATCACTGGCGCCATCGCAGCCGCTTCCGTGAGCAAGGTTGCCATGGCCGCGTTGCCGGAACCGGTCCTGCAAACCCGGCCTGACACCATGCCGCCCCTGACACCATCCACAGGCCGGCCCTACAACCCGGTGGTCACCTTGAACGGCTGGACGCTGCCATGGCGGATGAACAACGGCGTGAAGGAATTCCACCTGGTGGCCGAATCCGTCGTGCGGGAGATGGCCCCGGGCTTCAAGGCCCACCTGTGGGGCTACAACGGCCAGTCGCCAGGTCCGACCATCGAGGTGGTCGAAGGGGACCGGGTGCGAATTTTCGTCACCAACAAGCTGCCCGAACACACCTCCATCCACTGGCACGGGCAACGTCTGCCCAATGGCATGGACGGCGTGTCGGGCCTGACCCAGCCGCCGATCCAGCCGGGCAAGACCTTCGTCTACGAGTTTGTCGCGCGCCGCCCGGGGACCTTCATGTACCACCCGCACGCCGATGAAATGACGCAGATGGCGATGGGAATGATGGGCTTCTGGGTCACCCATCCCAAGGGGAAGCACCCGCTCATCGACGAGGTCGACCGCGATTTCGTGTTCCTGCTCAACGCCTACGACATCGAGCCGGGCAGCGCGACGCCGAAGATCATGACCATGCTGGACTTCAACCTCTGGTCGTGGAACAGCCGCGTTTTCCCGGGCATCGATTCGCTCAACGTGCGGCTCAACGACAAGGTGCGCATTCGCTTCGGCAACCTGACCATGACCAACCACCCGATGCACCTGCACGGGCACGAGTTCCTGGTGACGGGTACCGACGGTGGGCCCACGCCCAAGAGTACGCGCTGGCATGAAGTGACGACCGACGTGGCCGTGGGCCAGATGCGCCAGGTGGAGTTCCTGGCCGACGAAGAAGGCGATTGGGCCTTCCACTGCCACAAGAGCCATCACACGATGAACGCTATGGGGCACGACGTGCCCACGATGATCGGTGTCGATCACAAGGACGTGGTCAAGCAGATCACCAAGCTCGTGCCCGACTACATGGTCATGGGCGAGCGTGGCATGGCCGACATGGGCGAGATGGAGATGCCGCTGCCCGACAACACCGCTCGGATGATGAGCGGCGAAGGGCCGTTCGGCTCCGTCGAGATGGGCGGCATGTTCAGCATGGTGAAGGTGCGCAAGGACCAAAAGCCAGGGGATTACTCCAACCCCGGTTGGTTCAAACACCCCAAGGGCACGGTCGCGTACGAATACGGCGCACCCATGGCAGAGCCTGCCAGATCCAGCGGAGCCGGCCCATCGGCCATGCCGGCGCAAAACATGCCCGCGAAGAACATCGAAGTGCAAGTCCGCAAGCCAGCCAATGGTGGCCACGCAGGCCACTGATCTTTTTTAACCGAGGAACCCCCCATGAAGACACAAACCATCCGTAACGTACTCGCCGCAACCTTGTTCGCTGTTGCCACAAGCGCCGCATTTGCATCTGGCACCCACGCGGGTGGCCATGGCGAGCCAGGCGCGGCCGTTGGCAAACCCGGCGTGGCCGCCAAGGTCACGCGCACGATCAAGGTCGATATGACCGATGCCATGCGCTTCAACCCCGCCACCATCGATGTCCAGCAGAACGAAACCGTCCGCTTCCTCATCACGAACTCGGGCAAGGTTAAGCACGAGCTGGTCCTTGGCACCGAGCAAGAACTCAAGGAGCACTACGAGGTGATGAAGAAGAACCCGGAGATGGAACACGACGATCCCAACATGGTCACCTTGGCCCCGGGCAAGAGCGGCGAAGTCATCTGGCAGTTCACCAAGGCTGGCAAGGTGGACTTCGCGTGCCTGCAGCCCGGCCATTACGACGCGGGCATGAAGGGCGCAGTCACCGTCGCCAAGGCCAAGGGCAAGGCGTCCGCCAAGTAATGGCACCGGACGCGGTGTGTGTCGCACCGTGCCACTCACTCAACATTAGGAAACAAGCCATGACATCCTCTCGAAACACCTGGTTTGCAGCGGCCGTCGCAGCAGCCCTGATATCCATTTCCGGCCTGGCCGGTGCACAACCGACCACCGACCCGGCGAGCGCATCCGCGTCTGCAGGCACGCCGTTTGCCGAGGGAGAGATCAGGAAAGTCGACAAGGAAAACCAGAAGCTCACCATCAAGCACGGTCCGCTCAAGAACCTGGACATGCCCGGCATGACGATGGTGTTTCAGGTTCAGGACCCGGCGGTGCTGGAGAAGGTCCAAGTTGGCGACAAGGTGCAGTTCGTCGCTGACAAGATAGACGGGAAGTTCACCGTCACCAAGCTTGAGGCGGCGCGCTGAAGATTGTCTCTCTGTCCCGGGGCGGCTCTCGGGTCGCCCGTTCCGCCGGTCCTCCGGC
Source organism: Xenophilus arseniciresistens (assembly GCF_028023875.1). Classification (GTDB taxonomy): domain Bacteria; phylum Pseudomonadota; class Gammaproteobacteria; order Burkholderiales; family Burkholderiaceae_C; genus Xenophilus; species Xenophilus arseniciresistens. Next base: position 136,695 of record NZ_JAQIPB010000008.1, on the reverse strand, counting down.
TTTTTCGCGTAGGAGAAAACGATGTCACATGAAACTTATGCCGCATGTATCGAAACTTGCAACGCTTGCGCGGCGGCATGCAACCACTGCGCTGCTTCCTGCCTGGCTGAGCAGGACGTGAAGATGATGGCCAAGTGCATCGCGTTGGACATCGACTGTGCGGCGGTCTGCCAGCTTGCCTCGGCGGCGATGGCCCGAGGCAGCGACCATGCGGTTGCCATCTGCCGCCTTTGCGCCGAAATCTGCAAGGCCTGTGGCGATGAGTGTGCCCGGCACGAGGCGCAGCACTGCAAGGACTGCGCCGAGGCCTGCCACCGCTGCGCCGAAGCTTGCCTGGCAATGGTGCATTGATCCGCCCGGCCGCTAACGCGCCTGCGCATCTAACTCGGTACGAAGACAGCAGTCCTCGTGCGTACATGCTGTGTTTGCAAGATCCCTGGTAACCCCGCATGGCCGCCGTTTGCCCTTTGATGTTCTTACGAGGCGATGCTCACGATCACCTTTACCCAGGAGAGCGAAATGGAGGACGGTAGCGATATGAGAATGGGATATGGCCGCTTCGCCGCGATGGTGGCGACATCGACGGTCGTTATGTACGGGCTGATGTATTTGAACACCTACGTCCTAAGCCACGTAGAGTTCAGCCAGACGCGCGCGTGGATGGCCATCGTGATGGGCGCGGCCATGGCGTTCATCATGCTCGGCTTCATGACGAGCATGTACAAAAGCAAGAGAGCCAACATGGCGATCTTTCTCGGCAGCGTAGTAGTTTTCGCCATAGCTCTCTGGCTCGTTCGCAGTCAGGAAACCGTCGATGACGTGAGCTACATGAAGGCGATGGTCCCGCACCATTCAATCGCGATCATGACCAGCGAGAGAGCGCACATCAAAGATCCTGAAGTGCGCAAGCTGGCTGATGGGATCATCGATGCGCAAATTCGTGAGATCACGCAAATGAAGCGACACATCGCCCGGCTGGAGGCTCAGCGCGTGCCCAATGGCGCACCTGATCTTCCGTCCTACAGGGATCGGCACGTGCCGCCGCCGCCTCCAGAAACAGATGAAAGCACCGGCATCGACACGCTTCAGCCGATCCGCTGAGGAGCTCAAGGCCGATTGGCCGAACAAAAGTGCCTAAGAGGTAGCCTCATGGGAGGTTCAGAGGGCGGGCCGCCAACTATGCGGAAGCCGCCCATGCATTGAACTGATGGCCTTATCGGGGGCCGGCTGAGCATCAGTGTCGCCAGCCGGTGGGCCCGATTGCATGGTCCACGGCTTGACCTTCCAACCGTTGGAGGGCTTACCTTGTGAAGCAAGGAGATTTTCCAATGACGCGGACCACAAGCTCGCACGAGCACAACCATTGCTCCATGGAGAAGCCTGACGTGGAGCATCAACACCCGGCCCAAGGCGCGGCTGCGGGTGGGACCATGCACGGTGCGCACCACCACGACGGTCATCACAGCCACAAGCGCACCGCGCCCGTTGCACAAGGTGGTATGGACGCTGAATACACCTGCCCGATGCACCCTCAGATTCGGCAGGTAGGGCCGGGCACTTGCCCCATCTGCGGGATGGCATTGGAGCCCGTCCTGGCTACGGCTGGAGCACAGGAAAGCCCAGAGCTTCGGGACATGACCCGCCGCTTCTGGATCGCATTGGCTCTCACGGCGCCCGTCTTCGTCCTGGAAATGGGCTCGCACCTCGTCAACCTGCATCACTTGGTCGGCCAGCAGACCTCGAACTGGACTCAACTGCTGTTGGCCACGCCGGTCGTGTTGTGGGCGGGCTGGCCGTTCTTCACCCGTGGCTGGGCTTCATTGCGAAGCCGCCATCTCAACATGTTCACCCTGATTGCGCTCGGCACAGGTGCGGCGTGGACCTACAGCCTTGTCGGGACCGTGGCCCCCGGGGTGTTCCCGCCTTCGTTTAGGTCGGGCGACGGCGCAGTACCGATCTACTTCGAGGCGGCCGCCGTCATCACCGTACTTGTCCTGCTCGGCCAGGTTCTTGAGCTACGCGCCCGGGAGAAGACCTCGGGGGCCATCCGCGCCTTGCTCGACCTGGCACCCAAGACGGCGTTGCGGGTCAATGCCGGTGGGCACGACGAAACAGTTCCCTTGGACGCCATCGAAACCGGTGAACTCCTTCGCGTTCGGCCCGGCGACAAGGTGCCAGTCGATGGTGAGTTGGTAGAAGGCAAAGGCACGGTAGACGAGTCGATGGTGACCGGCGAGCCGATGCCAGTTGCGAAGGCGCCAGGTTCCAAGGTCACCGCAGGCACCATGAACCAGACGGGCGGCTTCGTGATGCGCGCGGAGAAGGTAGGCGCAGACACGCTGCTCTCGCAGATCGTCCACATGGTGGCGACCGCGCAGAGAAGCCGCGCGCCGATTCAGCGCATGGCCGACCAGGTCGCAGGCTGGTTCGTTCCCGCCGTGCTTGTAGCCGCTGTCCTCACCTTCGTTGCCTGGATGGCCTGGGGGCCGGCGCCCGCCTTCTCGCATGCACTGATCGCGGCTGTTGCGGTGCTCATCATCGCCTGCCCGTGCGCTTTGGGCCTTGCAACGCCCATGTCGATCATGGTGGGGGTCGGGCGTGGCGCGCAAAGCGGTGTTCTCGTCCGGGATGCCGAGGCACTGGAGCGCATGCAGAAGGTGGACACCTTGGTCGTGGACAAGACCGGGACCCTCACCGAGGGCCGCCCCAAAGTGACCCGGATCGTCACGCTCCCAGGCTTCGACGAATCGGATGTTCTCCAAAAGTTGGCCAGCGTCGAACGAGCGAGCGAACACCCATTGGCGGCCGCCATCGTCGCGAAGGCTCAAGAACGCAGCCTCTCCCTGCTGCCTGTGGTGGACTTTGACTCACCGGTTGGCAAGGGCGTTCTCGGCACCATCGAAGGGACGGCCGTCATCTGCGGCAGCGCGAAATTTCTCGCGGAGCATGGGATTGATACGACCGAACTGAACACCCGGGCAGAACAGGCACGCGCCGAGGCTGCAACAGTCATCTTTGTGGCCGTTGGGGGCCGCCTGGCGGGCTTCGTGGGGATCGCCGACCCCATCAAACTGACCGCAAAGCAGGCCATCCAGGAACTGCGCAGCGCTGGCATGCGGATCGTGATGCTCACCGGTGATGGGCGCACAACCGCCGAAGCTGTGGCACGGGATCTCGGCATCGACGAGGTCATCCCCGAAGTGTTCCCAGAGGACAAGGCGGCGGTCGTGCAACGATTGAAGGGCGAAGGCAGGGTTGTCGCCATGGCCGGCGATGGTGTGAACGACGCCCCAGCCCTGGCCGCCGCCGATGTTGGTATCGCGATGGGCACGGGTACCGATGTGGCCATGGAGAGTTCAGGAATCACCTTGCTCACAGGGGACCTGATGGGCATCGTGCGTGCGCGCGCCCTGTCTAAGGCGACCATGCGCAACATCCGCCAGAACCTCTTCCTCTCGTTTGCTTACAACGTAGCGGGGATTCCGCTCGCTGCCGGCGTTCTTTATCCCGCTTTCGGGCTCCTGCTGTCGCCGGTGGTCGCGGCAGCAGCGATGGCTCTTTCGTCAGTGAGCGTCATCGCGAACTCGCTTCGACTGCGTTCCCAGCAGTTCGGCGGCGAAAGCCAGAAATAGCTTGTTGCGATCAAAATTGCCCGAAGAGCCGCTGCACTACTTGACCGTCTTCAACTCGGTCACGGTCGCCTTGCCCTTGATCATCTCGGCCTGAAACCGCACCTTGTCCCCCACCTTCAGGCCATTCAGCATCTTCTTGTCCGCGACGTCGAAGCCCATCGTCATACCGGGCATGGCCAGGTTCGGGATGTCGCCGTGCTGCAGCACGACGAGGCCTGCCGCAGGATCGAGCTTGCGGACCTCGCCGTCGACCAGTGGCATCGCCGGAGCAGAGGCGGCCGCTGGTTTCGCAGGCATTGACATGCCTTGCGCCGAAGCCTGGGCAGCGGCCGCCTCCAGGATGGCAGCGATCAGGATGTGGTGTACTTTCATCATGGGTCCTTCGTCAGTTGGTTGATGGGTTTTCAGGGCGTTGAGGCCGTGGTGGCCGGGTTCCCCGCAGAGGAGCGGTGATACCTCGCGTCGCGCTTGCGGTGCACCAAATACCACACGGCCGGTATTACCAGCATGCTCAGCAGCGGTGCCGTGACCATGCCTCCGACCATCGGCGCGGCGATGCGGGTCATGATCTCCGAGCCGGTGCCGGTCCCCAGCAGGATGGGCACCAGGCCCGCCATCACGACGGCGACTGTCATCGCCTTGGGCCGTACCCGATGCACTGCGCCCTCGCGGATGGCCGCCAGCAGCGTCTCGTCCGAGTCCGGTTGCCCTTCGGCAAGGCGACGTGCATGGGCGTTCTTCAGGTAGACGAGCATCACCACGCCGAACTCCGCCGCGAGACCTGCGAGCGCGATGAAACCGACCGCCGTCGCGACCGAGATCGAATGCCCCAGCGCCCAGACCAGCCAGAAGCCTCCGACCAGCGAGAACGGCACCGCGGCCATCACGATCGCCGCATCGCTGAACGAGCGGAACAGCAGGTACAGCAGAACGAAGATGACCGCCACCGTCACGGGCACGACCACCTTCAGTCGCTCGGTGGCGCGCTCCAGGTATTCGAACTGGCCGGACCAGGAAACGGCGTAGCCGGCTGGCAATGCCACTTGCTTAGTCACCGCTGCCTGCATATCGGTCACGACCGAACGCAGGTCCCGGCCGCGAACATCGACGTAAACCCAGCCCGACAGGCGAGCGTTCTCGCTGCGCAGCATCGGCGGCCCTTCCTCGATGGAGATGCGCGCCACGTCCTGCAGCAGCACCGTCGCCCCCCTCTCTGTGACGAACGGCAGCTCCCGCAGGCGCTGCAGCGAGTCGCGAATCTCACGCGGGTAGCGCACATTGATGGGGTAGCGCTCGCGGCCCTGGATCACTTCCCCGACGTTGTCGCCGCCGATGGCCGTCGAGACGATGCTCTGTACATCGGCCACGGACAAACCATGGCGCGCTGCGGCAGGCCGGTCCACGTCCACGTCGATATAGCGGCCACCGGTCAGCCGTTCGGCGAGGGCCGAAGACACGCCGGGCACGCTCCTCACCGCCGCCTCGACCTGTGCGGTCAGGCGGTCAATCGTCGCAAGGTCCGCCCCGGCGACTTTGATGCCCACCGGACTCTTGATGCCCGTGGCCAGCATGTCGATGCGGTTGCGGATGGGCGGCACCCATACGTTGGACAGGCCGGGCACCTTGACGACGCGGTCCAGTTCCTCGACCAGCTTGTCCGGCGTCATGCCCGCTCGCCACTGGTCGCGCGGCTTGAACTGGATGGTCGTCTCGAACATCTCCAGCGGTGCGGGGTCCGTCGCCGTGTCCGCGCGTCCGGCCTTGCCGAACACGCGCTCGACCTCTGGCACCGTCTTGATGAGCCTGTCGGTCTGCTGCAGCAATTCCGACGCCTTGGAGATCGACAGGCCCGGCAGCGCCGAGGGCATGTACAGCAGGTCGCCCTCGTCGAGCGCCGGCATGAACTCACCGCCCAGGCGCATGACCGGCACCGCGGTGATCGCCAGCACCAGGGCCGCGATCGCCAGGGTGAGCTTCGGGAACCGGAGCACCAGCTCCAGCGCGGGACGGTAGACAGCGATGAGGAAACGATTGAGCGGGTTCGCCGTCTCCCTCGGAATGCGGCCTCGGACCAGGTAGCCCATCAGGACCGGTACCAGCGTCACCGACAGCCCGGCTGCTGCCGCCATGGCATAGGTCTTCGTGAAGGCCAGTGGCGCAAACAGCCGGCCTTCCTGCGCTTCGAGCGTGAACACCGGCAGGAACGACAGCGTGATGACCAGCAGCGAGAAGAACAGCGCCGGTCCGACCTCGACCGAGGCCTGCGCGATCAGCGCCCAGCGCTCGGACACCGTCGGTTGCCGCTGGTGCTGGTCTTCGAAGTGCTCCAGGTGCTTGTGCGCCGCCTCGACCAGCACCACTGACGCGTCCACCATCGCCCCCAGCGCGATGGCCACGCCCGACAAGCTCAGGATGTTCGCGCTGACACCTTGCCAGTGCATCACGATGAACGCCGTCAGCACACCCACCGGCAGCGTGACGACGGCGACCAGTGCCGAGCGCAGGTGGAACAGGAACACCGCGCAGACGAGCGCTACCACGATGAACTCTTCGGCGAGCTTGTCGCGCAGGTTCAGGACGGCGCGGTCGATGAGCTTGGAGCGGTCGTAGGTCTCGACCACCTCGACGCCCTGCGGCAGGCTCGGCTTCAAGGCAGCCAGCTTGGCCTTGACCGCCTCGATGGTGGTCCTGGCGTTCTTTCCCGAGCGCATGACCACGACACCGCCCACGACTTCGCCTTCACCGTCCAGTTCGGCGATGCCGCGGCGCATCTCCGGGCCGATCTGCACGGTCGCCACATCGCGCAGGAGCACCGGCGTCGTGCCCGAGACGGGCAGCGCAATGGTGCGGAAGTCGTCGAGCGACTTCAGGAAGCCGCGCGAACGGACCATGTACTCCGCCTCAGCCAGCTCGACGACAGAGCCTCCAGCGGCCTGGTTGGCCTTGCCCAGGGCGTCGATCACCGCGCCCTGCGTGACGCCCAGCGCCCGCATGCGGTCGGGGTCCAGAACCACCTGGTACTGCCGCACCATCCCGCCGATGCTGGCGACTTCGGCCACGTCCGGCACCGTCTTCAGCTCGAACTTCAAGAACCAGTCATTGAGCGCACGCAGCTGTCCAAGGTCGTTCTTACCCGTGCGATCGACAAGCGCGTACTCATAGACCCAGCCCACGCCGGTGGCGTCCGGGCCGAGCGCGGCCGTTGCCCCGGTGGGCAACCTGCTTTGCACCTGGCTCAGGTATTCCACGACACGCGACCTGGCCCAGTACGGGTCGGTCTTGTCGTCGAACAGAACGTAGACGAAGGAGTCACCGAAGAACGAGTAGCCACGAACCGTCTTCGCCCCGGGCACGCTGAGCATGGTGGTGGTGAGCGGATAGGTGACCAGGTCCTCGACCACCTGGGGCGGCTTGCCGGGATACGTCGTGCGCACGATGACCTGGGTGTCCGACAGGTCCGGCAACGCGTCGACAGGCGTGTGCCTGACCGACCAGATCCCCGCAGCCACGAGGAACGCCGTGGCGATGAGCACGAGGAACCGGTTGCCGATCGACCAGCGGATGAGGGCAGCGATCACTTGGCAGCTCCAAGGCGCTGCACGGACACCAGCTCATAGTCCATCGAGCCGCCTTGCCTGAACTCGAAGCGAACCATGTCACCCGGCTTGATGTCGGCAAAGGCCTTGCCGGTGGGCTTGCTGAAGCCCATGGTCATTGCGGGCCACTTCAACGAAGCAATAGGGCCGTGGGAGATGGTGATGCCGTCCGCGTCGATGCTTTCGACCTTGCCGTCGCCGGTGTGCACGTTCGCCGGCATCGGTGCCGGCGCGGAGGGGGGGCCTGCAGGTACCGCGGTGACTGCGGTCATCGCGCCCAGCACGGAGCGCAGCCGCGCCTCGGAATCGATGAGGAACTGGCCACTGGCAACGACCCGGTCGCCATCGGCGAGCCCGGTAACCACCTCGACGGTGTCGCCGAGGTCAGCGCCCAACTGGATGTCGCGAGGCTCGAACGCGCCGTTGTCCTTGCGAACGATGGCGACGGTGCGTGTGCCGGTGCGGATCACCGCTTCGGCGGGTACGACCAGGCGAGAAGCCGAAGGCCCGGTGACCTGCAGGCGCAGCAGCATCCCGGGCATCAGCCTGCCCCCCGCGTTGTCGACTTCAAAGCGCGCCTGCAGTGTCCGGGTGCTCGCGCTGACCTGCGGCAGGATCTCTTTGAGCTCGCCGCCAAAGGCTTGGCTGGCATCGGCTTGGAGGACGGCCCGGACCTTCTGGCCGCGCGTCAGGCGTACCGCTTGCGCCTCGGGCACCTCCGCCACCGCCCATACCTTCTCCAGGCCCGCGATGCGAAACAACGTCATGCCCGGAGAGACCGCCACGCCCTCGCGCACACCGAGTTCCGCGATCACGCCGCTGACCGGCGCACTGAGCGTGAAACGCGCCTGCGCCGTGCCGGCTGCTTCGCTCTGGTGGATGAGGGCCTCAGGGATGGACAAGGCGCGCATGCGCTCACGTGCGGCCGCCACCAGGTCTTCCGATGCGCCCGCACGCTGGAGCGCAAGCAGTTCATTCTGCGCTCCCAGCCAGTCCGGCGCGAACAGGGTTGCGAGCGGCTGGCCTTTGCGGACCCGCTCCATGGGCGCGCGCACGGCCAGGCGCTCGACGTAGCCGGCCACACGGGTCTGGACCGCGACACTGAGGCGCTCATCGAATTGCACGGTGCCGACCGCGTCGAAGGACGACGACACGTCCACCCGGCTGACCACCGTGGTACGGATGCCCAGGTTCTGCTGCACCGTCGGGCTGATCTTCACGCCCGAGTCGCTCGCTTCGTCGGCATAGACGGGAACGAGCTGCATGTCCATGAACGGCGATTTGCCGGGCTTGTCGAAGCGCTGGCCCGGCACCATCGGGTCGTGCCAGTACAGCACCTTGCGCTCTGCGGTACCTGATGCCGCCACCCCCGGCGTGGCCGCCATCGGTGCCTCGGTGGCGGTGCCGGTCTGGCGTCCGGCGTAGAAGCTGCCAACGGCCAGCACGGCGGCACCGAGGAGCGAGAGGGCAATTGGCAGAGCGCGCTTCATGGGGCACCTCCCGCCAGGAGAGGCTTGAAGGCCAGTTGGGCCTGCACCTTCGCCAGGTCTCGCTTCAGCGAAAGCAGCTTCCTTTGCGTTTCGACCTCCGCACGACGCGCCTCGAACAGCGTCACCAGGCTGACCTGGTTCGAGCGGTAGCCGGCCAAGGTGACAACAGTGCGCTGCCGGGCGGGAGCCACAACGGCTGCCTGATACCGCTCGACGCGATCGGTTAGCCGTTGGGCGTCGCTGGCCAGCGTGCGAAACTCCGCCGTCGCCGCGCGCGAGGCCTCCGCCAGATTGGCTTCGGCCTTGTCGACCAGCGCCAACTTGGCCGCCGTGTCGCGGTCCTGTCGTTGGGCCGGCGCAACCGGCAAGGGAATGCTCACGCCAACCGACACCATGTCCGAGTAGCCGGTGCGCTGGCCATAGGATACTTCCCACGACCAGTTCGGCTTGCGGTTGGCGGCGGCAACGGCGGCCTCCTGCCTTGCGACCTCGATGTCGCGCTGCGCGGCCAGGACTGCGGGATGGTTGGCGACGTAGGACTCCTCACCCACGTTCGGCAGGCCAACCGGCGCCGCGAGATCATCTGCGGGGACGCCGACCCAACGCTCCAGCGCCACGCGCGCGCCGCGCTCCTGCTGCAACACATCGGCTGAATCGTCCTCTGCGACGCCGCGGGCACTGGTCAGCGCCAGCACTTCCTGGCTGTTGGTGGCGGCCGACCACAGCCGGCCCTTGGCCGCTTCCAGCTCTTCGTGCACATGGTGCTCGGTCTGGGTTGCCAGCTTGAGTGCCTCGCCTGCGAAATACACGTCCAGGTAAGCCAGCGCCGTTTGCGTGCGCACCTGCGCAGCCGTTGCCTGGACCGAGACGCTCTCCCGGTTGACCATCGCGTCTGCGGTGGCCTGGCGCGCTGCGCGCTTGTCGGCCGATACCCATTCCTGGGCGATGCCGATGCGTTTCATCGTCATCGATTCGCGGGTCGTGCTGAAACGGTCCCCGCCGGTGATGGGCAGGTTTTCGACGCCCACACGCAGCATTGGATCGGGCAACTGGCCCGCTGCGCGTGCGGTTTCGGTCGCGCTGGCGACGCCGGCACGTGCGGCATGCGCAGCTTCGGAGCGCTGCACGGCGAGGTCGAGTGCCTGGTCGAGCGTGAGCGGTGCAGCAGCCGCCAGGGCCGGCAGCATGGCGACGGCCAAAAGGGCCGCACGCGGATAGTGGGTGAACATGGGAACTCCGAGAACAAACGGGGTGTTTGCCGGCGAGCGGACGTGCCGCGCCGGCGCCTGTCAGTCGATCGGAGGCGTCAGACTCGAAGTCGGAGCGTGGAGAGAAAGAGGGGGTCTGGAGGCGGGCGGGCCTGCGTATCGGCCGCCAGAGGGGCGGCGAGGGCTTCAGTTGCTTGCAGCACTGGTGGCACCACCAGTACCTGCACGATCGCTGGTAGCGACGGCGCAGGGACTTTGACGGCCTCGAAAGACTGGGCTGCGCCAGCCGAATGCTGATGGCAAAAGACCGGCTGCACCTGGTCCATGCCGTTGCACGGCTCGCCAGCGGCCATCATGGCGGCCATCGCAGCAGTGTCGGCGTCTGCCGGGCAAACGTAGCTCGCCAGTGCCAGCTGCGAGAACAGCAGGGACAGCACCACGAAGAACGTGGTCAGCAAGCGATTGCGGCGGCGCGACATGGGGTAGTACAAGTGTAATCGGGGGGCTCATCTCAAGGAGGTCTCGTGGCCCAAGACAGTAAGGTGCCCCTTTACTCCGCGTAGAAGTGTCCCTTCGAAGCCGGAAACTGGGAGTGACAAGCTTCACCAAGCTCATCAAGCACGGTCGGCAATCGTCCTTTGTCTCGACGAGCGCCAGGCATCGAGCACGAGCACCGCCACTCCCGCACTGATGCCCACGTCGGCGGCATTGAAAGCCGGCCAGTGGTACCCGCCCCAGTGCATATCGATCCAATCCACCACTGCACCGCGCAGCACGCGGTCGATCGCGTTGCCCAGGGCTCCGCCGAGGATCAGGCCGAAAGCCGCGCGCTCCAGCGGCCGCGTCTGCGGCCGCAAGATCATCACGAGAAGGAACAACGAGGCGATGAGTGCGATGGCGAGGAAGAACCAGCGCTGCCACCCGCCGGCCTGGCTCAGGAAGCTGAATGCGGCACCTGGATTCAGCAGATGGACAATGTTGAGGATGGGCAGCCATGGGTGCTGCGCACCGTACGCGACCCACGCGACGATAGCCTGCTTGGTCAGAACGTCCGCAAGCATCACGAACGCGGCCAAGCCGAGCGCGCCCCACGAACTGCGATCAACGCGCATCCTGCGCCTCCGCCGGCTTGTCCCTCAACAGCCGCAACCCGTTGAACACCACCGCCAAGCTCGCACCCATGTCGGCGAGGATCGCCAGCCACAGGCTGGCATGGCCCGTGAAGGCCAGCACCATGAAGACTGCCTTCGTTCCGATCGCGAAAGCGATGTTCGCCTTCAACACGCCAGCGACCCGGCGCGACAGCGCAATGAACTCAGGGAGTTTGCGCAGGTCGTCCTGCATCAACGCCACGTCGGCGGTCTCGATGGCTGTGTCGGTACCGGCCGCCCCCATGGCAAAGCCGATGTCCGACTTCGCAAGCGCCGGCGCGTCATTGACGCCGTCACCGACCATGCCCACCGGCCCTTGCTCTGCGAGCTTTGTGATCGCCTCTAGCTTGTCTTGAGGCAGCAGCTCGCCGCGAGCGTCGGTGATGCCAACCTGTGCAGCAACAGCTTGCGCCGTCTTGCGGTTGTCGCCGGTAAGCATCACTGGCTCGACGCCGAGTCGCTTCAATTCGGCGATCGCCTGCTTGCTGCTCTCTCGCACGGTGTCAGCCACGGCGAGAACGGCCAGCGCCTGGTCGGCCGTGGCCAGCACGACCGCCGTCTTCGCCTGGGCTTCGAGCTGGTCGAGCAGCGCACTTGCACGGTCCGTCATCACACCCAGTTCGGTGGCCAAGCGCTGGTTGCCGATGTAGTAGGTGTGGCCATCGATGTCGCCCTTGACGCCGCGTCCAGCCAAGGCCTCAAAGCCTTGCACGGTTGCGAGCGGGTTGTCGCCGTAGCCATTGACGATGGCCGTGGCCACAGGGTGTTCAGACAAGGCATCGAGGCTCGCAGCGAGCCGCAATACATCCGATTGCGACAGTGAGGTGAGAGGAACCGTGTCGGTCAATGCGGGACGGCCATGGGTCAGTGTGCCGGTCTTGTCGAGTGCCACTGCACGCAGCAACCGGCCCTGTTCGAGGTACAGCCCACCTTTGACCAGGATGCCGCGGCGGGCGGCGGTCGCCAAGCCGCTGACGACGGTGACAGGGGTCGAGATCACCAGGGCACAGGGACAGGCGATGACCAGCATGACGAGCGCCTTGTAGGCCCAGTCGAACCATGCACCGCCAAAGAAGAGCGGCGGGATCACAGCAATGGCGAGGGCCAGCGCGAACACGGCCGGGGTGTAGACGCTGGCAAAGCGGTCGACAAAGCGCTGTGTGGGCGCACGCTGGCCTTGCGCTTCCTGCACCGAACGGGCAATTCGGTCGAGGGTGGTTTCGCCCTTGCGCGAGCGGACCTCGAACTCCAAGGTGCCACGGTCGTTGATCGTTCCGGCAAACACCGTATCGCCCGGGTTTTTTTCCACCGGCATGCTCTCGCCGGTGATAGGCGCCTGGTTAACTGCCGATGCACCCGAGACCACGACGCCATCCAGCGCGATCCGCTCGCCGGGTCGGACGCGAATCTGAGCGCCGAGCACGACTGTTTCGGCCTTGACTTCCTCCCAGCGCCCATCGGGCTGTTTGACCAACGCCGTCTCCGGCGCCAGGTCCATCAGTTTGCGGATGGCGTTGCGCGCCCGATCCAAACTCAGCGCCTCGATCATTTCCGCGATGCCGAACAGCCAAATCACGACCGCCGCCTCGGGCCACTGGCCGATGAGTGCGGCGCCGATGACGGCGATGGTCATCAGCAAGTTCATGTTCAACGACATCGTGCGCAGCGCGATCCAGCCCTTCTTGAGGGTCTCGATGCCGCCCAGCGCGATGGCGACCAACGAAGCGGCCACAACGGGTACCGATGATTCGCCCCAGCCTGAGAAAGCCATCACTTCCGCACCAATCGCAAGCGCTCCAGCAGCCGCCATGCGCAACCATTGGCTCTTAGAGATCCCGCTACCGAACTCTCGGGTCACTGCCGGGGCTGGCTGGCTGCTGTCCTGCAGAACCGGTGACATCCCCACCCGCTCGATGGCCGCAGTGACCGATGCCAAGTCCTGCAGCGAATGGCTCACGGTCAGTTTTCTGCTCATCAGGTCGAACTGCAGCCCGTCCACGCCTGGCATGCCCTCCAGCGCCTTGCGCAGCAGTGCCTCCTCGGTCGGACAGTCCATCTTCTCGATGAGGTAAGTGGCCAGTCCGTTCGGGCTCGGGCCTGCTTCACGCTCCACTGTGGCGTTCATGCCGATATCGCGCAGCGCGGCAAGCACCGGCGCAGGGCCTGCCAGGCGGTGCAGAACTGCCAGGCGCCGGTTCATCAGATCGAAGTCAAGCCTGTCGATCCCGGCCACGTTGCCCAGGCGCTTGCGAATCAGCGCTTCCTCGGTAGGGCAGTCCATGTTGGTGATCAAGAACTGCGTGGCATTGCCAGTGGCGGGCGGCGCAGGCGAAGCTGCGGGCTTGCCGCATGGGCTGCAACCGGCCGTCTCGCGTCTCGGCGATGCCTCTCGTGGCAGATCGCCGAGGTGGGCCTGCATCCCGATCGCCTGAAGCTGCTCCAGCAGCGCATCCGCGGAGGGCAGACTGTGGACGACAGCCAACCGGCGTGCTTTCAGGTCGAACTCGAGCGACATGACGTCGGGGAGCGGTTGCAGGCGGGTTCGAATCGCCGCTTCTTCGTTGCGGCAATCCATGTTCGGGATCGTGAACACGTCGGTCTTTGGTGCACTCTTGCTGCTGCAACCCGACAAACAGGTCGATGCGCAGCGATCTTCAGGTGCTCCAGCGGGTTCGGGTGCTACCGAGGCTTTCATGCCGATCTCGCCCAATGCCTGCAGCAGGTGTTGTGGCGTCTCCGATGTGTGCACCACGGTCAGACGGCGCTGTGGGAGATCGAATGACAGGGACCGGACCACTGAAAGCGCCGCCAACCGCGCGCGGATGGCAGCCTCTTCGTTGCGGCAGTCCATATTGGGGATGTCGAATACTGTGGTGTTGCCGTTGGAACTGCGCACGGCTTCGTCGGCGGCTTCGGAATTGAGGTCGATCTTCATTCATATGCCTTTGGATGTACCGCCATTGAACACCCTGTAGCAGGTGCAGAGTCAAGTGGCATCGGACGGAGACTTTTCGGCGGCCTCGGCCGCTTCGGAGAGGATCTCCCTGCCACCGTTGGCTGCGATCGCCGACACCACGAGGCCAAGAATCAAGTCCGGCAGGTTCGAGCCCCACCACATCACCAAGGCCCCGGACAGCACGATGCCGAGGTTCACGATCGAGTCGTTGCTGGTGAAGATGGCCGACGCCTTGAAGTTGACGTCCTCCCCACGGTGACGCTTCAGCAGGCGCAGGCAGACGATGTTCAACGCTGCATTGACGAAAGCCATAGCCATCATGGCTGGCCCTACGGGCGGTTCGCCGCCAAAAAACCGGCGCAGCACTTCAATCAGCAGCATCACGGCCAAGCCGATCAACAGCCAGCCTGACAGCCTCGCGGCGCGGACTTTGATCGCCGACGCGCGACCAACTGCATAAAGGCTCACGCCATACACCGACGCGTCGGCCAGGTTGTCCAGGGCGGCGCCGATCAGTGCGGTAGAAGAAGCCCACACGCCAACGCCAACCCCGGCCACGCATTGCCCCAGATTAATCAGCAGGACCAGCAACAAGATGCTGCGGTCCTGGGCTTGGCTAGCGTCGAGATGTTGTGCTTCGTCGTCGGCGCAGTTCTCTCCCATCGGCACTCCTTGTTTGATCGACCCGCTCAGCAGCGAGCCTTAACAGCCGAATTACAAACCCTGTACTGGGTAGAGAGTCAAGCGGTGGCCTCTTTGCTCGCTCATTGCATGGGGGAATTGAGCGCGTTGCGTGCGCGAAGGCTTCCAGCGCGCCTGTCTGAGCCCAAATAGACGTTGGCTCTGCTCCATATCACGACTCTGAAGCCGGTTTAGAGTCAAGGCTTTCCCTTTCTTGGAGGCCCCATGAAGATCGGCGAGTTGGCCAAGTCCACAGGGACAAGCATTGAGAGCATCCGTTTCTACGAGCGGGAAGCGCTGTTGCCAGCGCCGCAGCGGTCTGAAAACAACTACCGGGTCTATGCAGAAGAGCACGTTGAACGGCTCACCTTCATCCGGCATTGCCGATCGCTCGATATGGCCCTGGGCGAGATTCGTTCCCTACTGCGCTTCAAAGAAACGCCACAGGAAAACTGTGAGGGGGTCAACGAACTCTTAGATGAGCACATTGGGCACGTCGCCGAACGCATCCGGGAACTGAGACAGCTTGAGAAGCAACTCAAGGTGCTCCGCGCACAGTGCGCCGAATCGAGCGCTGCAGGTTGCTGCGGAATCTTGAACGAACTTTCGACCGAGATGCCTGTGTTCCCCAAGCATGCCGTGCGCAAACATGTCCACGGTACGCATTGACTGCCCGTCAAGGCACCAGGCGGTCGTCTGAGTTGCCCTGAGCATGCACAGGTGGACCGGCCGTCTCTGTCGTCGGCCGGGAGTTGTTCAGCGTCGCAGATCTATCGCCAGCCGCGTCAGCGCAAGGCACGCGACCAAGCCCAGGACCGCCGAGATCCACAGCGCGCCCACGCCCAGCCGCTCCACCGCCAAGCCGAACAGGAACGGTGCGCCGGCCTGCACGATGCGGGCCGGCACCATTAGGAAGCCTTGCCGCTGGCCGTAGCCCTTCGCGCCGAAGAACAGCAGCGGCAGCGTCCCGATGGCGATGGTCAGGATGCCATTGCCCAGGCCGTGCAGCAAGGCGAAGGCCATCGCGGCCGAGCTGCCGAACAGGCCGATGCACAGGGCGCCTAGGGGATGGCCCAGCGTGGCCAGGCGCGCCGACAGCAGCGGGTGCGCACGGCTCAGAAACGCGAACTCGATTAGCCGGCCCGCGACCTGGGCCGGCCCTACCAGCGCCGCGATGCCCACGGCCGCCGCCAGGCTGGCCCCCACGCCCAGCAACAACTTGGGCAGGTGCGCGGCCATGGCCGTGCTGGTGAACCAGGCCACGGCGAAGACGAAGGCCAGCAGGACGGCGGCGCCGCGCTGCTTGTCCGGCGACAGGGCCGCCTGCTGCTCGGGCTTGCCGATGGCATCGCTCGGTGCGTGCGCGGCGCGCTCGGCCGCCGGCAACATGGCATTGAGCGGCAGGCCAATGACCAGGTGCAGACCGGCCCACACGAGGCAGGCCCCACGCCACCCCATGGTGCTCTCCAGCCAGGCCGTCAGCGGCCAGCCAACCGTGCTGGCAAAGCCGGCGAACAGCGTGATGCCGGTGATGGTGCGCCGCGCCTGCTGGCCGTGCAGCCGCACTGCCGTGGCAAACGCGGCTTCGTAGAGGCCGCTGCCCATCGCGAGACCCATGACGGCCCAGGCCGCGAGGACGTGCAGCGGCTGCTGTGCCTGGCTGAGTGCGGCCAGGCCGGCCGCGAACACCACATTGCTGGCGATCAGCACCGGCCGGCCGCCTCGCCGGTCGATCAGGCGGCCGGCGAACGGCCCGATGGCCGCAGACATCAGCAAGGCCACCGAGAAGGCCCCGAACACGGCCGAGCTGGAGGTACCCACGTCCCGGGCGATGGCGTCGGCCAGGATGGCCGGCAGGTAGTACGACGAGGCCCACGCCAGCGTCTGTGCCACGCCCAGCAGCACGGTGGTCGTGGTTCGGCCTTGCACCTGATGCTGGCGGTCAGATGCTGCGCAGGTTGACGCGTTTGGACAGCGCCTCGGCGCTCTCGCGCCGCTCGCTGTAGCGGTCCACCAGGTAGCCGGAGCAATCGCGCGTCAGCAGCGTGAACTTCACCAGTTCCTCCATCACGTCCACCACGCGCTCGTAGTAAGGCGAGGGCTTCATGCGGCCGTCTTCCTCAAACTCGGCGAAGGCCTTGGCCACCGACGACTGGTTGGGGATGGTCAGCATGCGCATCCAGCGGCCCAGCACGCGCAGTTGGTTCACTGCGTTGAAGGATTGCGAGCCGCCCGACACCTCCATGACGGCCAGCGTCTTGCCCTGTGTGGGCCGCACCGATCCGACCGCCAGCGGAATCCAGTCGATCTGCGACTTCATGATGCCGGTCATGGCCCCGTGCCGCTCGGGCGAGCACCAGACCATGCCCTCCGACCACTGCGCCAGCTCGCGCAGCTCCTGCACCTTGGGGTTGTCTTCGGGCGCGCCATCGGGCTGGGGCAGGCCGCGCGGATCGAAGATGCGCGGCTCGGCGCCCATGGCCTGCAGCAGCCGAGCCGCTTCCTCGGTCACGAGCCGGCTGTAAGAGCGCTCACGCACTGAACCGTAGAGCAGCAGGATGCGCGGCGGATGGGTCGCGCGCTCGGCCGGCAGCAGCCGCGCCACGTCGGGCCGGCGGAAGCTGGAGCCATCGATGTTCGGCAGCTCAGGGCTTGGCAATGCGCGCTCCCTTCTCGTCGATGACGGCCTCGCCGTCTTCCTTCGTGAAGGCGCCTTGCTGCGGTTGCGGCAGCAGATCCAGCACGGCTTCGGAAGGCCGGCACAGCCGCGTGCCCAGCAGCGTGACGACGATGGGCCGGTTGATCAGGATAGGTTCCTGCAGCATGAACTCGATCAACTGCGCATCGGTCCATGAAGCGCTGTCCAGGCCCAGCGCGTCGTAGGGCGTGCCCTTCCTGCGCAGCAGCTCGCGCGGCGTGATGCCCATGGCGGCGATGAGCCGTTCCAGCGTGGCCCGGTCGGGCGGCGTCTTCAGGTACTCGATGACCTGTGGTTCCTCGCCGCTGTTGCAGATCATCGCCAGCGTGTTGCGCGACGTGCCGCAGGCGGGGTTGTGGTAGATCGTGATGTTGGGCATGGTCGGTTCCTTGTTGGGCGGTGGACGCGCTCAGGCCAGGCACAAGCGCAGCGCCAAAGCCGCCAGCGTCACCAGCAGCACGGGCAGCGTGAGCACGATGCCCACGCGGAAGTAGTAGCCCCAGGCGATGGTGGTCCCCTTCTTCTGGAGCACGTGCAGCCAGAGTAGCGTGGCCAGACTGCCAATGGGTGTGATCTTGGGACCGAGGTCGCAGCCGATGACGTTGGCGTAAATCATGGCTTCCTTCACCACACCACTTGCCTGCGATGCGTCGATGGACAGTGCGCCGATGAGCACCGTGGGCATGTTGTTCATGACCGAGGACAGCAAGGCCGTGAGCACGCCTGTGCCGATGGCTGCACCCCAGATGCCGCCCTGCGCGAACACATCGAGCAGCCCGGCAATGCGGTCGGTCAGCCCGGCATTGCGCAGGCCGTAGACCACCAGGTACATACCCAGCGAGAACACCACGATCTGCCAGGGCGCCCCGTGCAGCACCTTGCGCGTGCTGATGACGTGGCCGCGGGCCGCGACGGCCAGCAGCACCACGGCGGCCACGGCCGCGACCGCGCTGACCGGCACGCCCAGCGGCTCCAGGCCGAAGAAGCCGACCACCAGCAGGACCAGCACTACCCAGCCGGCCCGGAAGGTGGCCGGATCGCGGATGGCCTGGGCCGGCGCCTTGAGCTGCGCCAGATCGTAGCGCGCCGGCACGCTCCTGCCGAAGTACAGCAGCAGGACCAGCAGGCTGGCCAGCACGGCGGCGATGTTGACCGGCATCATCACGGCCGCGTACTGGTTGAAGCCGATGCCGAAGAAGTCGGCCGAGACGATGTTGACCAGGTTGGACACGACCAGCGGCAGGCTGGCCGTGTCGGCGATGAAGCCGGCTGCCATCACGAAGGCCAGCGTCGCGGCCGGCGAAAAGCCCAGCGCGACCAGCATGGCCATGACGATGGGTGTCAGGATCAGTGCGGCGCCGTCGTTGGCGAACAGCGCGGCCACCGCCGCGCCCAGCAGCACGATGAAGGCGAACAACCGGCGGCCGTTCCCGCCGCCCCAGCGCGCCACGTGCAGCGCGGCCCACTCGAAGAAGCCGGCTTCGTCCAGCAGCAGGCTGATGATGATGACGGCCACGAATGTGGCGGTCGCGTTCCAGACGATGCCCCACACCACGGCGATGTCGGCCAGGTGCACCACGCCGAACACCAGCGCCAGCACAGCGCCGAACGATGCGCTCCAGCCAATGCCCAGACCCCGGGGTTGCCAGATGACCAGCACGAGCGTGAACAGAAAAATCAGGATGGCCGCGAGCATGGCGGAGGCCTTCTATGAGGGAGAACGGGGATGCGGCCCGGCTGGGCCGCGAGAGAGGTCAGACGCGCGAGGGATCAGCGCTTGGCCAGATCGCGTGCGGACTGCTGGATCGTCAGCTTGTCGATGGCTGCGGCGGGCAGGTTGATGAACAGCTCGACGCGCTGCCGGATGGCGTGCAGCGTCTTGCGGAACGCGGCCTGCTTCTCTTCAAGACTGCTATCCACTTCCGACGGGTCCGGGTAGCCCCAATGCGCCGTGGCGGGGTGGCCTGGCCAGACGGGGCACATCTCGCCGGCCGCGTTGTCGCACACGGTGATGATGAGGTCCATGTTCGGTGCGTCGGGCTTGGCGAACTCGTCCCAGTTCTTGCTGCGCAGCCCTTCGGTGGAAATGCCCACGCGCTGCAGCGCTTCCAGCGCGAGCGGGTTGGGCTGCTGGTTCTCGCGCGGGCTGCTGCCAGCGGAGAAGCCGCGGAATCGGTCGCCCGCCATGCCGTTCAGCAAGGCTTCGGCCAGGATGCTGCGGGCCGAGTTATGGGTGCAGAGGAACAGGACGTTCAGCGGCTTGGATGTCGAGGTCATGGGGTAGTCGTGATGAAAGAGAAAAGGGATCAGCAGCAGGCCTTGGCAGGCCCGCAGCACGATGCGGATGCCGGTACGGCCACAGGGGCGCAGCACGCCGCCGCAGCGGCCTTTGCCGGGCCTGGCTTGCCGAACACGGGCACGTTGCCCAGCGTCTGGAAGTGCTCCCAGGCCACGCCCTGCGGGTCCGTGATCCAGTGCTTGTCACTGCGGGCGTAGCAGCAGGTCGTCTGGCCTTCATCGAGCAGCGCCAGGTTGGCCGCCTCGGCCCGGTCTTTGAGGTTCACCAGCTCGGTGGCCTCGTCCGCCTGAAAGCCTAGGTGGTCCACGCCCGGCGTAGCGCCGCGCGTGGAGATGGCGAAGTTCAGGCGCGGGTCTTCCAGCATCCACTTCGCATAGTCGCCCTCGATGCGCGCGGGCTCGGCGGCGAACAGCTTGGAATAGAAGGCGATGCTCTGGCCCAGATCGGTGACGTGCAGGTGAACGTGGAAGCGCTTCATCGTGGTCCTTTCAGCAACGGCAATCCGCCGCCGCGTCGGTGGTCGAGCACGCTGCGCCCTCGCAGCAGTTCTCGGTGAGGTAGCCCAGCAGCTCGTTCATCGTGGTGAACGAAGCCCGATAGATGAGGTTGCGGCCCTGCCGCTCCTGCGTCACCAGGCCGGCATGCGTCAGTTCCTTGAGGTGGAACGACAGCGTGTTGCCGGCCACGTCCAGTTGCTCGGCCAGCGCTCCGGGGGTCAGGCCCTCGGGGCCGGCGACGACCAGGGCGCGGAACAGGCGCAGGCGCAATGCTTGCGCTAGCGCAGCGAGGGATCGGACGGCGTTGGCTTCTTCCATAAATCAATAATACAACAACTGTAGAAATAAAGTCTAAGTTGCAGCTATCAACCGTCAAGTAGGTAGCGGTGAGGATGCTCGCGGGGCTTGGTCCAAAACCGTGATGTGTTGATCGTGTGACCGCACGAGTCCGTGTGTCACCGAGTTCTGGGCAGAAGCTCCAGGGCCCTGAAAGACATGAATATGGCCAAAGGCTGTATGCTGGAGAGGGCTCAGAAGTACCCGTAGCGTGCCGTTGCTCAGCGCTTCATTGCGAAGGACTGACTGACGGTAAAAGCGACGGTATAGAGCTCATCCGACTCCGCCAGATCCCTTTAACCATGCGGGTTAGCGAGGCCTATTGATGATGGAGTGGGAGTAAGCGAGCGCCTGGGGCCGACGCGCGATCAGCCCAGTCCCAGTTGCTCGCCGAAATCGAAGCTCAGTTGGATGGGCTGTCGCACCAGTTGATAGTGGCGCTAAGGGTCGGGCAGTGCGTCGCTGCGAGGAACAGCGATGTGCTGCAGATGTTGGGCCAGGCGGCGTGCGTGCGCACAGCGCCTGTAGGCGTAAGACACCGACACGCGGAGATGGAGGGCAACGGCCTCCATGTGGTCATCGAAGTGGCGCAGCAGTTGAATGTAGGCTGCGGCCTGGGATCCATGGGCCTGCAGCTCCCTCTCCAGCAATTGCTCGGCATCGCGCTCCATCAAGGCATCGAGGACGCTGCGCCCCCCGTCGCTGGTCAGCGTCCGGGCCAGTGGATGTCCATCTTCACTACCATCGCTGCCAGTCCCATGCTCCAGTCGCACGGCATGGCGCACGGTCAGTTCCGTGTAGCGCACCAGGTGCTGGCACAGGTGGGCGAGCAGCCGCTGCTGATGGATCTCGTCTGACAGATCCAGTGGGCCGCTGTCTTCGGCCCGCAAGGTGCACGCCATCAGCCAGGCCTCCTGCACCACGTCTTCGTACTGTTGTTCGCCCGCAGTCTTGTATGCGATGCCGCGCAGTTTCTTCTTGTGTCGGCTGACAAAGCGCTCGAAGGCTTCTCCATCGGGGATCATGGGCAACTCCAGAGGCCGTGCGCGAAAGCCCGATGGATCGTGCGCAAGTTGGATCGCAGTGCCGCATTCGATCTGCAGAATGTGGCGTCTGCTTGACAGCGTGTCGATGCCCGCCGGCTCTTCGCGCACGGAGCCTCCATGAGCCTTGCACACACCCATCTGCAAATAGTCCTCGCCGCGATGGCCGGGCCTGCCGCGCGTCCGCGCGAGGACCAGCTGGCGGCCGTCGCCGCGCTGGTCGAGCAGCGCGACCGCGTGCTCGTCGTGCAGGCCACGGGCTGGGGCAAATCCGCCGTGTACTGGGCTGCGACCTCGGCCCTGCGTGCCAGCGGCGGCGGCCCCACGCTGATCGTCTCGCCGCTGCTCGCGCTGATGCGCGACCAGGTCGATGCCGCGGCCCGTGCCGGCCTGCGCGCGGCCACCATCAATTCGACCAACCTGGACGACTGGGACGCCGTCTTCGCGGACATCGCCGCCGACCGGCTGGACGTGCTGCTGGTCTCGCCCGAACGGCTGGGCAACCCCGGCTTCGCGCAGCGCCTGCCCGCGCTGCTGGCCGGCGCCGCGCTGGTGGTGATCGACGAGGCGCACTGCATCTCCGACTGGGGCTTCGACTTCCGGCCTGACTACCAGCGCTTGTCCAGAACGCTGCTGGGCATCGCGGCCGGCACGCCCGTGCTGGCGACCACCGCCACGGCCAACCAGCGCGTGACCGAGGACATCGCGCGCCAGCTGGGGTCGGACACGCAGACCTTCCGCGGCTCGCTCGCGCGCTCCTCGCTGCGACTGGCCGTCGTGCCGGGGCTGGCCGCGCTCGAGCGACTGGCCTGGGTCGCCGACGCGCTGGACTGCTTCGCCGGCTCGGGCATCGTCTACGCGCTGACGGTGGCCGACACCGAGCGCATCGCCGGCTTCCTGCGTTCCTGCGGCTTCGAGGTCGCGGCCTACCACGGCGGCCTGGACGCCCCCGCGCGCCAGCAGATCGAGGACGCGCTGCGCCGCAATGCGCTCAAGGCCGTGGTCGCCACCTCCGCGCTGGGCATGGGCTACGACAAGCCCGACCTGGCCTTCTGCATCCACGTCGGCTCGCCAGCCTCGCCGGTGGCCTACTACCAGCAGGTCGGCCGCGCCGGCCGCGCGCTCGATGATGCCCTGGCCGTGCTGCTGCCGGCCGAGACCGACGAACGCATCTGGGCCTATTTCGCGACGGCCGGCGTGCCCGACGAGAAACGCGTGGGCCAGATCCTGGCGGCCTTGGCTGATGGCCCGCTGGGTCTGGTGGCGCTGGAGAACGCGACCGGCATCCGGCGCGGCCGGCTTGAAGGCCTGCTCAAGATCCTGGCGGTCGAGGAGGTGGTGCAGCGCGAAGGCCCGGCCTGGGCTTTGACCGGCCAGCCCTGGACCTTCGACGCCGCGCGCTGGCAGGCGCTCGGCCAGGTGCGCGCGCGCGAAGCCGGTCTCATGCGCGCCTTCGCAGCCGGCCAGGGCTGCCTGATGCGCTTTCTGCAGGAGGCACTGGACGACCCTGCACCCAGCGACTGCGGCCGGTGCAGCGTCTGCACGAGCCGCCTGCCCGCACCGGGCGCGCAGCCCGCCGCGCCGCGCGTGGAGGCGGCGCGCCTCTATGCGCGCGGGCAGGACGTGGTCATCGCGCCGCGCAAGCTCTGGCCCGCGGGTGGCACGCGCAAGGGCCGCATCACGGCCTGCGGCGAGGGCCGCGCACTGGCCTTCGCCGACGACCCCGGCTGGGCCGACGCCTTGCTGCCGCTGCTGGCCGCGCCCGATGCGCTGGCCCCGCAGCCCGTGCTGGACGGCGTGGTGGCCGTGCTCGGACGCTGGCGGCGCAGCTGGGGCGCGCGTCCCGTGGCCGTGGTCCCCTTGCCCTCGGCCACGCATCCGCAGTTGCTGCACGCGGTGGCCGCCCATGTGGCGCAAGCGGGCCGGCTGCCGCTGGTCGACGCATTGCAGCTGCGCGGCCCATCGCCGGACCCTGACCTCGCCTCGGCCGCCAAGGTCGCCGCGCTGAACCATGCGCTGGCGCTGCGCTCCGGCGTCGAGGTGCCAGCCGGGCCACTGCTGCTGGTCGGTCTTCGCTACCGCAGCGGCTGGGCCATGACCGTGGCAGCCGCCTTGCTGCGCGAGGCCGGCGCCGCGGACGTGCTGCCGCTGGTGCTGCACCAGGCGCCTTGAATCTCGCTGCGCTGCTGGCTATCACGGCGCAGATCGCACTGGGCTTCAGCTTCACGCCGGGGAGCCTGTAGCGCTGGTCTTGGCAGGGCGGCGGGCAGGCATGAAAAAGGCAGCCCGCAGGCTGCCTTTGTTCCGGATCGCATCGTTCTTTCGCAGGCCGGGGGGCCGTGCGAAAAAAATGCAGTCGCCTTATTCCACCCTGGCCTTGCTGCGCAGTTCCTGCTGGAAGGCCTGCAGCTTTTGCTGCTGCAGTTGGCGCTCCAGTTCGGGCTTGATCTGTTCCAGCGGCGGGAATTCCATCTTGCGTGTGTCGTCCAGGCGGATCACGTGCCAGCCGAAGCTGCTCTTGACGGGCGCGCTGGAGGTTTCGCCCTTCTTGAGCTTGACCATGGCCCCCGAGAACTCGGGCACCAGGTTGGCCGGCGAGGTCCAGTCCAGGTCGCCGCCGTTGGCGCCGGAGCCCGGGTCCTTCGACAGCTTCTTGGCCAGGTCTTCGAACTTGGCGCCCTTGCCGAGGTCGGCGATGACCTTCTTGGCCTGGTCTTCGGTCTCGACCAGGATGTGGCGCACCTTGTACTCGTTGCCGCTGTTGGCTTCGGCCAGCGAGTCATAGGCCTTCTTGAGTTCGGCGTCGGTGACCGGGTTGGTCTTGCGGTAGTCCTCGAAGAGCTGGCGGATCAGCACGGCCTGGCGCGCCAGTTCCATCTGGGCCTTGTAGTCGTCGCTGGCGTCCAGGCCGCGCTTTTGCGCTTCCTGCATGAACACCTCGCGCATCACGACTTCCTCGCGCAGCTGGTCCTGCATCTCGGGCGTCACGGGGCGGCCGGCAGCGGCCAGTTGCTGCGCCAGTTGCTCCATGCGGGCCTTGGGCACGGCTTTGCCATTGACGATGGCGGCGTTCTGGGCCAGGGCCGGCAGCGTGCCCAGCATCATCGCGGCGGTCACGGCAGACAGGACAAACTTGTTCATGAACGGAAACCTCAGATAGGCAAGGGCGTGCGTGCAAGCATGCCGAACAATGATGAAGAAGAAAAAGGGGAGGGAGGCGAGCTGTGTGCCACCGTGGACCGGCGGTCGTGCTGCTCAGAGCGTTTCGATGGCGATGGCGTGAAGGCCACGGGGCACAAAGGACTGAAGAGCATCATACACAAGCCGGTGCCGGGCCACGCGGCTGCAGCCCTCGAAGCGCGGCGAGGCGATGCGCACCCGGAAATGGGTGCCGAAGCCCTCGGCGGAGGCGCCCGCATGGCCGGCGTGCAGGCCGCTCTCGTCGATCACCTCGAGCTGCGTGGGCGCCAGCGCGGCGCGCAGCGTGGCCTCGAGTTCCGCTGTGGTGGGCAGGCTGCTCATGAGGAGGCGGACTCGTCCGTCTTGAGGTGCGGCGCGATGTACAGGCCCTGCGCCACCAGGAAGGCGACCGGGAACACGTAGCCCCAGAGCTTGAAGTCCACCCACGCGTCGGTGCTGAAGTACAGCGCCACATAGGCATTGAGCGCGGCCATGAAGGCGCAGTAACCGACCCAGGCGATGCTCAGGTTGCGCCAGACATTGGACGGCAGCGTGAGCTGCGCGCCCAGCATCATGTGCAGGAAGTTCTTGCGAAAGCCCCACAGCGCCACCGCCATGGCCAGCGACATGGCGCCGTACAGCACCGTGGGCTTCCACTTGATGAAGCGCTCGTCCTGCAGCACCAGCGTGAGCGCGCCGAACAGCAGGATCAGCACCAGCGTGGCCTTCTGCATCGTCTCCAGCTTCTTCTGGGTGGCGTAGGCAATGGCCATCTGCACCACGGTGGCGGCCATCAGCACGGCCGTGGCGACGTAGATGCCCTGCAGCTTGAAGGCCGCGAAGAACAGGACGATGGGCAGGAAGTCGAGCAGCAGCTTCATTCGGCTTTGTCCTGCGCGTCGGGCGCCTGCTCGCCTTCGGCGGCGAAGTCCAGCGAGGCCGAGTTCATGCAGTAGCGCAGGCCCGTGGGTTCGGGCCCGTCGGGAAACACGTGGCCCAGGTGGGCGCCGCATTGCGTGCACACGGTCTCGGTGCGCACCATGCCGTGCGAGCGGTCCACGATCTCGGTGATCGCGCCGGGTTCGGCCGCCTGGTAGAAGCTGGGCCAGCCGCAGCCCGCGTCGAATTTGGTGTCCGAGTCGAAGAGCTTGGCGCCGCAGCAGATGCAGTGGTAGCTGCCGTCGGCCCAGTGGGCTTCGTACTTGCCGGTGAAGGGGCGCTCGGTGGCGGCGTGGCGCGTGACTTCGAAGGCGGCGCGTTCCGCGCCTTTCTCGGCCAGCAGGGCCTGCCATTGCGCATCGGTCTTCTGGATCCGTGGGGCGGTCATGATGAACAGCTGATTTCGAGAGTGGATGCCCAGTCGGGCGGGAAGTCGGCAAAGGCCTGGCGGCCGGGCTGCTCCTGATATGGGGTCTGCAGCAGCGCCAGCAAGGTCTGCACGCCCGAATGATCGCCGCGCTGGGACTGCTCGATGGCGGTCTGCGCCAGGTGGTTGCGCAGCACGTAGGCTGGGTTGGCGGCCAGCGCGGCTTCGGGCGCGGCGCCATCCTGCGCGGCGCGGGCGTCAAAGGATAGCAGCCAGGCGTCGAAGGCCGTCGCGTCGATGAACAGCTCGCGCACGGGCGCCAGCGCGGCCCCGGCGCGCCAGTGCGCGAAGCGGCGCCAGAAGATGCTCCAGTCGGTCTGTTCGGTGGCCAGCAGGCGCAGCAGGCCGTCGGCCAGCGCGGCGTCGCCGGGCTGCGCATCGACCAGGCCCAGCTTGGCGCGCATGCGCGCCTCGAAGGCCGGCGCGAAGCGCTCGGGGTAGGCACCCAGCGCCGCGCGCGCCTGGGCTTCGTCGCCGATCAGGGGCATCAGCGCCTGGCCCAGGCAGAACAGGTTCCAGTAGGCCACGTTGGGCTGCTGGTTGAAGGCGTAGCGGCCGCTGCTGTCGCTGTGGTTGCAGATGTGCGCGGGGTTGAAGCCGTCGAGGAACTGGAAGGGGCCGTAGTCGATGGTCAGGCCCAGGATGCTCATGTTGTCGGTGTTCATCACGCCGTGGCAAAAGCCCAGCGCCTGCCAGTGCGCCACCATGTCGGCCGTGCGCTCGCTCACGGCGCGCAGGAAGTTGGCATAGGCGTTGCCGCCCAGGCGCGTGTCGCTGCGGCATTCGGGGTAGAAGCGCTCGATCACGAAGTCGGCGAGCTGGCGCAGCTCGTCATCGCGGCCGGCGGCCGCGAAATGCTCGAAATGGCCGAAGCGGATGAAGCTGGGCGCAAAGCGCGTGACCACCGCGGCGCTTTCCAGCGACTCGCGGCGCACGGGCTGGGGCGAGCCCGTGACGCACAGCGCGCGCGTGGTGGGCACGCCCAGCGCATGCATGGCTTCGCTGCACAGGAACTCGCGGATCGAGGAGCGCAGCACGGCGCGGCCGTCGCCCATGCGGGAGTAGGGCGTGCGGCCCGCGCCCTTGAGCTGCACTTCCTGCCCGCCCGCCGTCTGCCCGAGCAGGATGGCGCGCCCGTCGCCCAACTGGCCAGCCCAGACGCCGAACTGGTGCCCGCTGTAGACCGTGGCCAGCGCCTGCGTGCCGGCGATGGCCGCGTTGCCCGTGAAGGCGGCCAGCGCCGCGTCGGTGCGCCAGTCCGGCGGCAGGCCCAGCGCACGGGCCGCGGGTTCGCTGTGGCCCACCCAATAGGGCTCTGGCAGGGGTGTGGGCCGAAGCAGCGTGAAGAAGGCCGGGCCCAGGGTCTGGAAGGCCGCTTTCCACGACAGACCCAGGTCGACGGTGGGGGCCTCCTGGGCCGTCTCGCGGGCAATCTCACGGGCTGTTTCGCTCATGGCCCGCATTGTCCGGCAGCGCCTTCGACCCCAGGCGGGGCGGGGCTACAGGCGGCTGCGGTCCACGGGCGTCTCAGTTCAGCGGGGCCGCTGCGGCTTCGGATTCCCAGAGCTGCGCCCGGTACTGCGCCGGCGGCATGCCGAACCAGCGCCGGCAGGCGCGAAAGAAGTTGCTCGTGTCCACGAAGCCCAGCAGATCGGCCACTTCGGTGAGGCTGTAGCGCGCCTGCGCCAGATACTGGCGCGCCAGCTCGCTGCGGGTGCGCTCCAGCAGGGCCTGGAAGGAAACCGATTCGGCCTGCAGCCGGCGCTGCAGCGTGCGCTCGGCCAGGCCCAGGCCCTGCGCCACGTCCTGGCGTCGCGGCTCGCCCTGGGGCAGGCGGCGCGCGATCTCGGCGCACACCAGGGTGCTGGTGGTGGTCTGGCCCAGGCGCTCGAGCTGGGTGTCCAGCAGCTGGGCCTGCATCTGGCCCAGCTCATGCTGGTGCGTGGGCAGCGGCAGGGCCAGGTCGGCAGCGGCCAGCAGCATGCGGTTGGCCTGGGCGCCAAAGCGCGGTGTGCAGCCGAAGGCTTCGCGGTGCCGGCGGTCGTCGGCAGGGGCAGGGTGCACGAACTCCATGGCCAGCGGCTCCAGTTCGCGCCGCGTGAGCCAGCGGCACTGCATCAGCACCGTGAGCAGCGCGTATTCCACGCGCTGGCGCGGAATGGGCAGGCTGCCGCCCGTGTGGTCCATCACCAGCCAGCAGCCGCGCGCGTCGGCAGCCAGCGAGAAGGCGGTGGCGTCGGAAATGACGGCCATGTAGCGGGCCAGGCATTGCAGCGCCTCGCCCAGGTCGGCGCTGCAGGCCATCGCATGGCCCACGGTGCCGATGCGGCTGTGGGTGGCAGCCAGCATGCGGTCAAGCCCCAGCGTGGGCCGGCCTGCGCGGGCCACGGCGTGCTGCCACAGCAGCGTGATCTCGTCGACCGGAAAGCGTGCGTTCTGGTGCCGGACGGAGGCCGGGTCGAAGCCGGCGTCGTGCAGCAGCGCCGGCACGTCCAGGCCCTCGGCCTCGAACATCGCCAGCACGCCCTGCAGCCAGGCGGCCGAACTGGTGCGGTGCTCGGGCTGCGGCGCGCAGCCGGGCCGGCGCGCCGACCCGTACAGCGGGCGCTGCAGGGGCGCGGGATGCATCGTCGGCTTCAGTGCAGCGGGTGGCGTGGGCACGGGTTTTTGGGCGTCCGGGGGGCTGGAGGGCCTGCGAAGTCAGTGCATTGGCGCGCTTGCGATAGCGAAGGGCGCAAGGGTGCTTCCTAGAATTTTTGAGCGGGTCCGGGGCCACAGAGTATGCGCCGCGGTGGCCGCACGGGCCATGCCCGATAACCCCAGAGAACAACTGTGTGGAGACAAGCACGCATGACGACGACTTCCCTGTTGAAGGCGCAAGCCTGCACTTCCCCCCAGAGCGCCGGGCCCGGGCGCCGGGCCTTGCCCACTGCCGCCCGCGCCGTGCTGGCGGCGGCCTGCCTGGCCGCGCTGGCAGCGTGCGGCGGTGGCTCTTCCGGCGGCGGCTTTGTGCTGCCGCCCATCAGCGCGCCGCCGCCGCCACCCCCTCCACCCCCGCCTGCACCGCCGCCGCCCGCACAGAGCCCCGCCGTGCGCGAGACCACGGCCGGCAAGGTCGAGGGCGTGGACGACAGCCAGGTCTCGGGCACCTATTTCTGGAAGGGCCTGCGCTATGCCAAGGCGCCCGTGGGCGAGCTGCGCTGGCGCGCCCCTGAGGCGCCGCAGGCCTGGAGCGACGTGCGCAGCGCCAAGGAGTTCGGCGCCGCCTGCCTGCAGATCGGCCGCATGTTCGGCCCCGGCGCCAACAACCGTTTCGACGAGACCATCGGCACCACGCTGGGCCAGCCCCTGGGCAGCGAGGACTGCCTGTTCGCCAACATCTGGCGCCCGGCCAGCGACGAGAAGGACCTGCCGGTGCTGGTCTTCGTGCATGGCGGCAGCAACATCTCGGGCTACACCGCCGATCCGCTGTACGACGGCGCGGCGCTGGCCAAGGCCGCCAATGCGGTGGTGGTGACGCTGAACTACCGCCTGGGCGTGCTGGGCTTTTTGAACATGCCGCAGCTGCGCACCGGCAGCGCCAACGGCGAGGACTCCGGCAACTTCGCGCTGCTGGACCTGCTGGAAGCCCTGCGCTGGCTGCAGCGCAACGCGGCGGCCTTCGGCGGCAATGCGGGCAACGTCACGCTCTCGGGCGAATCGGCCGGCGCCACCAACCTGCTGGCGCTGATGGCCTCGCCGCTGTCGAAAGGGCTGTTCCACAAGGCCTTCGAGATGAGCGGCGGCATCTCCCTGGCCAGCAACTTGCCGCTGGGCACGCTGCCCACGCTGCAGCCGGCGCCGGTTTCGGCCGCACAGGGCCAGGCCATCCTGGCGAAGCTGCTGGTGGCCGATGGCACGGTGCGCGACGAACTGGCCGCGGCCACCTACATCGCAGGGCGCACGCCGGAGCAGATCGCCGACTACCTGCGCGCGAAGGACGCCGGCGAGCTGCTCAAGACCGTGACGGCCGCGGGCCTGGGCGCCGTGGCGCCAATCCCCGACGGCCAGGTGCTGCCCACCGACCCCATCGCGGCCATGGCGGCCGATGCCCACACGCGCGTGCCGCTGCTGGCCGGCACCACGCGCGAGGAGGGCAAGCTCTTCGCGTCGCTGCTGTCCGCGCTGGGCGGCAAGCCGGGCTGGATCGTGGACGACGCCACGCGCTTTTCGATGATGTTCAACAACGACCCCGAGGCGCCGCCGAAGCTGCGCGTGGAAGACATCATCGACGCGTCCTACCTGCCGGTAGATACGCCGCTGACGGGCTACAACGCCAAGACCACGCTGCTCACGCGCGCCTCCTTCGAGGCCAACCGCGACAACCTGCTGCAGGCGCTGGGCCGGCACCAGAGCGACATCTACGTCTACCGCTTCGACTGGGCGCAGCAGCCCGCGCCCTGGAACGACGTGTATGGCGCGGCCCATGCCTTCGACCTGCCATTCGTGTTCGGCAACTTCGGGCCTTCGGTGATCTCGCGCGTGTCCTTCAACCAGGCCAACCAGGCCGGCCGCGTGGCGCTTTCCGGCGCCGTCATGGCCAGCGTGGGCGCCTTCATGCGAACGGGCGACCCGAACCATGCGGCGCTGGGCGTGCGCTGGGCGCCCTGGCCCGCATCGGTGCGGCTGGACGCCACGCCCGCGGCGTCGGCCATCACGGCGGTGGCAGCGCCCTGAACGCGGCACTGCGATGGTGCATGGGAAGCCTCGGGTACGGCGGGGAAAAACCTGTCGCTCCCGAGGCGGGCGGGCCCACAATTGCTGGGTACATTCCGGCCATCGCGCAGCGCCCCGCTGTCCGAGCTGCTTTTGATTTGAACCAAGGAGACTTCCCCCATGCTGGGTCTGATGCAGAACCGCCCCCTGCTGATTTCCAACCTCATCGACTTCGTCGAGCGCAACAACGGCGACGTCGAGATCGTCTCGCGCCGCGTGGAAGGTGACATCCATCGCTACACCTGGGCCGACTGCGCCAGGCGCGCGCGCCGCGTGGCCAATGCGCTCGACGGCGAGAAGCTGCTGTTCTCCGACCGCGTGGCCACGCTGGCCTGGAACGGCTACCGCCACCTGGAGCTGTACTACGGCGTCTCAGGTTCGGGCCGCGTGCTGCACACCATCAACCCGCGCCTGCACCCCGAGCAGGTGGCCTGGATCGCCAACCATGCCGAAGACCAGATCCTGTGCTTCGACATGAGCTTCCTGCCGCTGGTGCAGGCCGTGCATGCGAAGTGCGCCACCGTGAAGAAGTGGGTGGCGCTGTGCGACGCCGACAAGCTGCCCGCCGACAGCGGCATCCCCAACCTCGTGAGCTACGAGGCCTGGATCGGCGGCCAGAGCGACAGCTACGACTGGCCCAGCTTCGACGAGAACTCGGCTTCGAGCATGTGCTACACGAGCGGCACCACGGGCAACCCCAAGGCCGCGCTGTACAGCCACCGCTCGACCACGCTGCATGCCTACGCGGCCGCACTGCCCGACGTGATGCGCCTGTCGGCCAGCGACTCGGTGCTGCCGGTGGTGCCCATGTTCCACGTCAACGCGTGGGGCATCCCGTACTCGGCCGCGCTGGTGGGCTGCAAGCTGGTCTTCCCCGGCCCCGCGCTGGACGGCAAGTCGGTCTATGAGCTCGTCGAAGCCGAGAAGGTCACCTTCGCGGCCGGCGTGCCCACCGTGTGGCAGATGCTGCTGGGCCACACCCAGGCCAACAAGCTCAAGTTCTCGACGCTCAACCGCACCGTGATCGGCGGCTCGGCCTGCCCGCCGGCCATGATCGTGGCCTTCCAGGAGCAGTACGGCGTGGAAGTGCTGCACGCCTGGGGCATGACCGAGATGAGCCCGCTGGGCACGCTGTGCACGCTCAAGAACAAGCACGAGGCGCTGCCGCCCGAGCAGAAGCTGGCCATCCGCATGAAGCAGGGCCGCGCCATCTATGGCGTGGACATGAAGATCGTGGACGCCGAAGGCGCCGAGCTGCCGTGGGACGGCAAGGCCTATGGCGAGCTGCTGGTGCGCGGCCCCTGGATCGTGCAGCAGTACTTCAAGGGCGAGGGCGGCGATCCGCTGGTGCCCGATGCCAAGGGCGAGGGCTGGTTCCCCACGGGCGACGTGGCCACCATCGATGCCGACGGCTACCTGCAGATCACCGACCGCAGCAAGGACGTGATCAAGTCCGGCGGCGAATGGATCAGCTCCATCGACATCGAGAACATCGCCGTGGCGCACCCCGCCATCGCGATTGCCGCGTGCATCGGCGTGCGCCATCCCAAGTGGGACGAGCGCCCCATCGTGGTGGTGGCCAAAAAGCCCGGCGCCGAAGTGACGCGCGAAGAGCTGCTGGCCTTCTACGAGGGCAAGACGGCCAAGTGGCAGATCCCCGACGACGTGGTCTTCGTGGACGCCGTGCCCCTGGGCGCGACCGGCAAGATCCTCAAGACCAAGCTGCGCGAGCAGCTCAAGGACTACCAGTTGCCCAGCCTGCGCTGAACACCCCCACCGGGGGCTGTCGCCCGCGCGATAGATAGGCCGCTGGTGCGGCCTTTTTTGCGGGTGTTCCCTGAAGGTCATCAGCAGGCGCAGGGCTACCCTGCGCCCACGTTCAACCCAACGGAGACTGCATGCCGAAGATCCTTGCCCCCATCGCCCTGGCCGTGCTGGCCAGCACGAGCGGCGCCGCCTTTGCACAAAAGGGCGAGACCGTGAAGATCGCCTGGATGGACCCGCTCTCGGGGCTGATGGCGGCGGTGGGCACGAACCAGCTCAAGACCTACCAGCTCATGGCCGAGCACTTCAGCAAGAACAACCGCTCGGGTGTGAAGTTCGAGATCATCGCGCTGGACAACAAGCTCAGCCCGCAGGAGACCACGGCCACGCTGCGCTCGGCCATGGACCAGGGCGCGCGCTACGTCACGCAGGGCAATGGTTCGGGCCCGGCACTGGCCATCATGGACGCGCTGGACAAGCACAACAGCCGCAACCCGGGCAAGGAAGTGCTCTACATCAACTACGCGGCGGTGGACCCCGACCTGACGAACAGCAAGTGCAGCTACTGGCACTTCCGCCTGGACGCCGACACCTCCATGAAGATGGAGGCGCTGACCACCTACATGAAGGACCAGCCCGAGATCAAGAAGGTCTACCTGCTGGGCCAGAACTATTCGCACGGCCAGCAGGTCAGCAAGTTCGCCAAGGAAAACCTCTCGCGCAAGCGCCCTGACGTGCAGATCGTCGGCGACGACCTGCACCCGCTGGCCCAGGTGCGCGACTTCGCACCCTACATCGCCAAGATCAAGCAGTCGGGCGCAGACACCGTGATCACCGGCAACTGGGGCTCCGACCTGGCGCTGCTGCTGAAGGCGGCCAAGGACTCGGGCCTGCTGGACAGCGTCAAGTTCTACACCTACTACGCCTTCGGGCCGGGCGCGCCCACGGCGCTGGGCGCCAGCGCCTCGGGCCAGGTGTTCACCGTGACCTACGGCCACTACAACATGGGTGCCCCCATCGCGCCGCTGATGGCCGAGTTCAAGAAGCGCATGAACGAGGACATGACGCAGAACTCGATCTATCACACCTTCGCGCTGCTCGACGCGGCCTTCGTGCAGACCAAGGGCACCGATCCCGTGAAGGTGGCGGCCGCGCTGGAGGGCATGAAGATCAAGAGCTTCAACGGCGAGATCGAGATGCGCAAGTCGGACCACCAGCTGCAGCAGGGGCTGTATGTCTCGCGCTGGGAAAAGGCCGGTGGCAAGAACGCCTACGACGCCGAGAACACCGGCTACACCTTCGCGCCGGTGAAGTACTACGAACCCTACGTGGCCAGCACCCCCACGAGCTGCCAGATGAAGCGCCCCTGACCGGTGCATGGGCGCCGCGCGGCGCCGGCATGCTACCGATGGGTAGAAAACCGGTGCCGCAACTGTCACCCGAGTGATAGAAACAGGGCTCCAACCCTTGGAGCCGGGGGCCTTCCCCCTAGCGTGGCAGCCCCAAAGACTTGTACGCTTTGGGCCTGCGTCAGTTTGAAAGAAAACCAGGAGACAAAGCCTTGAACCTCAGCCTGAAAATCAGCACCGCCGCTCTCATCGCCGCCTGCAGTTCTGCAGCCCTGGCGCAGCAGGGCGAAACCGTCAAGATCGCCTGGCTGGACCCGCTCTCGGGCCTGATGGCCGCCGTGGGCACCAACCAGCTCAAGACCTACCAGTTCCTGGCCGAGCACTTCAACAAGAAGAATGCGGCGGGCGTGAAGTTCGAGATCATCGGCATCGACAACAAGCTGAGCCCGCAGGAGACCACCGCGGCGCTGCGTTCGGCCATGGACCAGGGCGCGCGCTACGTGGTGCAGGGCAACGGCTCGGGTCCCGCGCTGGCGATCATGGACGCGCTTGAAAAGCACAACGCGCGCAACCCCGGCAAGGAAGTGCTGTACGTCAACTACGCGGCCGTCGACCCCGACCTGACGAACAGCAAGTGCAGCTACTGGCACTTCCGCATCGACGCCGACACCTCCATGAAGATGGAAGCGCTGACCACCTTCATGAAGGACCAGGCCGAGATCAAGAACGTCTACCTGATCAACCAGAACTACTCGCACGGCCAGCAGGTCAGCAAGTTCGCCAAGGAAAACCTCGCGCGCAAGCGCCCTGACGTGAAGATCGTCGGCGACGACCTGCACCCGCTGGCCCAGGTGCGCGACTTCTCGCCCTACATCGCCAAGATCAAGCAGTCGGGCGCGGACACCGTCATCACCGGCAACTGGGGTTCCGACCTGGCGCTGCTGATCAAGGCCGGCAACGACGCGGGCCTCAACGTCAAGTACTACACCTACTACGCCGTGACCAGCGGCACGCCCACGGCGATGGGCGCTGCCTCCGACGGCCGCGTCTACCAGGTGGGCTACAGCCACTACAACGCCGAAGGCCCGGTCAAGCCGCTGATGAACGAGTTCAAGCAGCGCTTCAACGACGACATGTACACCACGGCCGTCTACACCGTGTACGACATGCTGTCGCAGGCCTTCGCCAAGGTGAAGAGCACCGAGCCCGTCAAGGTGGCCGCCGCCCTGGAAGGCATGAAGTTCAAGACCTACAACGGCGACGTGGAGATGCGCAAGGCCGACCACCAGCTGCAGCAGGGCCTGTGGATCGCGCGCTGGGAAAAGGCCAGCCCCAAGTACCCCTACAGCCCCGAGAACACCGGCTACACGCTGGCGCCCGTGAAGTTCTTCGAGCCCTATGTGGCCAGCACCCCCACGAGCTGCCAGATGAAGCGGCCTTCGTGAGCGTCGTTCCGGCAAGCGTTTGAGTACAGGCCCGCCGCGTCCTGGCGGGCCTCTTTTTTTCCGCCGGGCCGTCCCAAGGAAAGCGCGACCCTCCCGGAGGGCGCGAGGGAGCGTGGGGGCCAATTTTTTCTTGACTTGATGGGGGGCCGCAAAGGTCGATTGCCGTGGAATTCTTCTTCATCTCCATGCTCAACGGCGTGAGCTACGGCTTGCTGCTGTTCATGCTCAGTTCGGGCCTGACGCTGATCTTCAGCATGATGGGCGTGCTGAACTTCGCGCACGCCAGCTTCTACATGCTGGGCGCCTATTTCGGCTACACGCTGTCGGGCTCCATCGGCTTCTGGCCGGCGCTGTTCATCGCGCCCGTGCTGGTGGCCGTGCTGGGCGCCGCGTTCGAGCGCTACAGCCTGCGGCGCGTGCACAAGTTCGGCCATGTGCCCGAACTGCTGGTGACCTTCGGCCTGTCGTACCTGATCCTCGAAGTGGTGCAACTGGCCTGGGGCCGCTCCACCGTGCCCTATGGCCTGCCCGAGGCGCTGCAGGGCCCGCTGTTCACGCTCTACGGCACCCAGTTCCCCAAGTCGCGTTCCTTCATCATGCTGGTGGCCGTGGTCATGCTGGTCGCGGTCTGGCTGCTGCTCACGCGCACCCGCATCGGCCTGGTGATCCAGGCCGCACTCAAAAACCCCGAGATGGTCGAGGCCCTGGGCCACAACGTGCCGCGCGTGTTCATGCTGGTCTTCGGCGGCGGCTGCGCGCTGGCGGGCCTGGCCGGCGTGATCGGCGGCAACACCTACGTCACCGAGCCCGCCATGGCCATGGCCGTGGGCCCCATCATCTTCGTGGTGGTGGTGGTGGGCGGCATGGGCTCGCTGGGCGGTGCCTTCCTGGCTTCCATCCTGATCGGCGTGATCCAGACCTTCGCCGTGGCGCTGGACCACTCCATGGCTTCGGGCCTGCAGGCCCTGGGCCTGGCCGTGGGCGAGCAGACCTTCGGCTACCCCGTGCTCAAGCTCACGATCTCGCAGATGGCGCCCATCCTGCCCTATCTGTTCCTGGTCCTGATCCTGATCTTCCGCCCGCAGGGCCTGCTGGGAAAGAGAGCAACCTGAGATGAGCAGCACCACTTCCAACATGAGCGCTACGTCCCCCGCTTACTACCGCTACCGGCCGCTCAACGTGGGCCGCATCGTGGTCTGGAGCGCCTTCGCCATCGCGCTGATCGTGGCGCCCCTGGTGTTCACGAGCAGCCTGGCGCTGACCATGCTCTCGCAGATCGGCTACCTGATCATCATCTGCCTGTCGTACAACATCCTGCTGGGGCAGGGCGGCATGCTGAGCTTCGGCCACGCGGTCTACACCGGCATGGGCTCCTTCATCGCGGTGCATGCGATGAACATGGCCACCAAGGGGCAGGTCCCGCTGCCGCTGGTCACCATCCCCATCGTGGCCGGCCTGGCCGGGGCCTTCTTCGCGGCGCTGTTCGGCTACGTCACGACCAAGAAGTCCGGCACCACCTTCGCCATGATCACCATGGGCCTGGGCGAGCTGGTGGCGGCCATGTCGCTGATGTTCCCGGGCTTCTTCGGCGGCGAGGGCGGCGTGACCACCGACCGCACCTACGGCAAGTTCCTGTTCTGGAACTTCGGCCCGCAGATCCAGGTGTACTACCTCATCGTCTTCTACTGCTTCATCTGCACGGCGCTGATGTTCGCCTTCACGGCCACGCCGCTGGGCCGCATGCTCAACGCGGTGCGCGACAACCCCGAGCGCGTGGAGTTCATCGGCTACAACACCCAGTGGGTGCGCTACCTGTCCTTCATCATCGCGGGCTTTTTCGCCGGCATCGGTGGCGGCCTGGCAGCCATCAACTTCGAGATCGTGAACGCGGCCGACAGCCTCAGCGCGATCCGCTCGGGCGGATACCTGCTGTTCACCTTCCTGGGCGGCGCCACCTTCTTCTTCGGCCCCATCATCGGTGCCGTGCTGCTGGTGCTGGCCTCCATCCTGCTGTCTGAACTCAGCAAGGCCTGGCTGCTGTACCTGGGCCTGGTGTTCCTGTTCATGGTGATGTTCGCGCCCGGCGGCGTGGCCAGCCTGATCATGATGAACGTGCGCGTGGCGCTGTTCGGCAAGTTCAAGCGCTTCTGGCTGCTGTATGCGGGCCTGGCCGTCACCAGCGCGGTGATGGTCGTGGGCTTCGCGGCCCTGGTCGAGATGATCTACCACATCCAGCTCAATGCCGCCCTGGGCCCGCAGGTCCACTTCTTCGGCTGGAACCTGGATACCTCCGCGGCCTCGCACTGGACCATCGCCATCGTGCTGATGGTGGTGGGCGGCGCGCTGCTGGAAGTCGTGCGCCGGCGCTTCGTGCGCGTCTGGGGTCAGGCCCAGGGCGAAATCGAAGCTGAAATCAAGCGGAAGGAAACGGCCTGATGACCTATGCCCTCGAACTCAAGGACCTGCACAAGTCCTTCGGCAAGACGCCGATCATCCGCGGCGCCAACCTGGCCGTGAACCCGGGCG
Organism: Xenophilus arseniciresistens; assembly: GCF_028023875.1. Lineage (GTDB taxonomy): Bacteria > Pseudomonadota > Gammaproteobacteria > Burkholderiales > Burkholderiaceae_C > Xenophilus > Xenophilus arseniciresistens. Next base: position 98,723 of record NZ_JAQIPB010000008.1, on the reverse strand, counting down.
AGCGCGTGGCCGTGATCGGCCCCAACGGCGCCGGCAAGTCCACACTGTTCAACCTGATCAGCGGCCGCCTGGCGCCCACCAGCGGCGAGGTGCTGCTCAACGGCGAGCGCATCAGCGGCCTGGCGCCTTACGAGATCAACCGCAAGGGCCTCTCGCGCAGCTTCCAGATCACCAACATCTTCCCCAAGCTCAGCGTGTTCGAGAACCTGCGCTGCGGGGTGCTGTGGAGCCTGGGCTACCGCTACACCTTCCTGCGCTTTCTCTCGCGCATGGACGATGCGAACGAACGCGCCGAGCTGCTCATGCGCCAGGTGGGCCTGGAGCGCAAGCGCGACGTGCTGGCCATGAACCTGACCTACGCCGAACAGCGCGCGCTGGAGATCGGCATCACCATCGGCGGTGGTGCCAACGTGATCCTGCTGGACGAGCCCACGGCCGGCATGAGCAAGACCGAGACCGCGCACTTCATCAACCTGATCCGCGAGGTGACGGTGGGCAAGACGCTGCTGACCGTGGAGCACGACATGGGGGTGGTCTTCGGCCTGGCCGACAAGATCGCCGTGGTGGTCTACGGCGAGGTCATCGCCTACGACACGCCCGAAGCCGTGCGCGCCAACGCGCGCGTGCAGGAGGCCTACCTGGGCTCGCCCGTGGCCGACGCGCAAGGGGGACATTAGCAATGACGCCCCCACGTTCATCACTTCGTGTATCACTGCCCCCCGAGGGGGCGCTCAGGCCTGCCTTGGGGCGGCCCGGCGGAGGCCTGACATGTTGAAAATTCAAGATCTGCACGCCTACTACGGCAAGAGCCACGTTCTGCATGGCGTGAATTTCGGCGTCAACCCGGGCGAGATCGTCGCGCTGCTGGGGCGCAACGGCTCGGGCCGCTCGACCACGGCCAAGGCCATCATGGGCCTGGTCGATGCCGAGGGCGACATCCACTGGAAGGGCCAGAACATCCTCAAGCGCAAGGCCTACGAGATCGCGCACCTGGGGATCGGCTACGTGCCCGAGAGTCGCGACGTCTTTCCCAACCTGACAGTCGAGCAGAACCTGATGCTGGGCCAGAAGAGCGGCAAGAAGGGCGGGCGCTGGAGCTTCGACGACATGTACGCCATGTTCCCGCGCCTGAAGGAGCGCGAGCACACCGAGGCGGGCGTGCTCTCGGGCGGCGAGCAGCAGATGCTGACCCTGTGCCGCACGCTGATGGGCGACCCGGACCTGATCATCATCGACGAGCCCACCGAGGGCCTGGCGCCCAAGATCGTGGAGCTGGTCGGCCAGTACCTCAAGGCGCTCAAGGACAAGGGCATCTCGGTGCTGCTGATCGAGCAGAAGCTGACCATCGCCATGCACATCTCCGACCGCGTGCTCGTCATGGGCCACGGCAGCATCGTCTTCGACGGCACGCCCGACAGCCTGCGCGCCGATTCGAACACGCGCAAGGAGTGGCTGGAGGTTTGAGCCGAGGCTCAGGCCCCTCCCGACTGCGCGAGACCCCGGCCCCGGCCGGGGTTTTGCATTGCACGGATGCGCTCGCAAAAATGGCAGCGCATCGGACGGCCGGTGGCCGGTGGAGCAGGGCGCGCACGGCGCTTGTCCCGCCAGCGACTGAACTGCGTTGCCCTTGCGGGCGAACTGCCTAGAATTTGGAAAAAAGAACACTCGTGCTTTTTCTGGATGCGCAGCGGCGCTGCTCAAAAAAAGAGCCTCCCGCGCTTTGATCGGCACGCCCCGCCTTCTTCCCTTTCTCTCTCTCTTCACCTACCAGAGGACTGCAGCATGACGGCTGAATACAAAGTGCATGGCGATGTGGCCGTGATCACCATGAGCAACCCGCCCGTGAACGGGCTGGGCCATGCCACGCGCGCCGGCATCACGTCTGCCCTGGCGAAGGCGCTCGAGGACGCGGCCGTCAAGGCCATCGTGATCACGGGTGCGGGCAAGGCCTTCTCGGGCGGCGCCGACATCAAGGAATTCGGCTCGCCCAAGGCGCTGCAGGACCCGAACCTGCTGTCGGTGATCCTCGCGCTCGAAGCCTCGAGCAAGCCCATCGTGGCGGCCATCCATTCGGTGTGCATGGGCGGCGGCCTGGAACTGGCGCTGGGCTGCCACTACCGCGTGGCCGCACCGGGCACCCAGGTGGCGCTGCCCGAAGTGAAGCTGGGCCTGATCCCCGGCGCCGGCGGCACGCAGCGCCTGCCGCGCGTGCTGGGCGTGGAAGCCGCCCTGAACCTGATCGTGAGCGGCCAGCCCGTGCCCAGCGAACTGCTGGCCCAGGCTCCGGGCCAGAAGCTGTTCGACAAGCTGGCCGCGTCGCCCGAGTCGCTGATGGACGAGGCCGTGGCGCTGGCGCGCGAGGTGGCCGCCAAGGGTGGCGACCTGCCGCTGGTGCGCAATCTGCCGTGCAAGCACCCCCAGGGCGACGCCTACTTCCAGTTCGCCAAGAACATGGTGGGCGGCATGTCCAAAAACTTCCCCGCGCCGCTCAAGTGCGTGGAAGCCGTGCAGGCCGCCACCAAGCTCAAGTTCGACGACGGCATGGCCAAGGAGCGCGAGATCTTCCTGGCGCTGATGATGACGCCCGAGTCAGCCGCGCTGCGACACCTCTTCGTGGCCGAGCGCGCCGCCAGCAAGATCCCCGACGTGCCCGAAGACACGCCCAAGCGCGAGATCAAGACCGTGGGCGTGATCGGCGCCGGCACCATGGGCGGCGGCATCGCCATGAACTTCCTCAACGCCGGCGTGCCGGTGACGATGCTGGAGATGAAGCAGGAAGCGCTGGACCGCGGCGTCGCCACCATCAAGAAGAACTACGAAGCCCAGGTCAAGAAGGGCAAGCTCAAGCAGGACAAGTACGAGCAGCGCATGGCCCTGCTCAAGACCACGCTGAGCTATGACGACCTCAAGGGTGCCGACCTGATCATCGAGGCGGTGTTCGAGGAACTGGGCGTCAAGGAGAAGGTGTTCACGCAGCTGGACGCCATTGCCAAGCCCGGCGCCATCCTGGCCTCCAACACCTCCACGCTGGACGTGGACAAGATCGCCGCCTTCACCAAGCGCCCGCAGGACGTGGTCGGCATGCACTTCTTCAGCCCGGCCAACGTGATGAAGCTGCTGGAAGTGGTGCGCGGCGCCAAGACCGGCAAGGACGTGATGGCCACCGTGATGGCCATCGCCAAGAAGATCAAGAAGACCGCCGTGGTCTCGGGCGTGTGCGACGGCTTCATCGGCAACCGCATGATCGAGCAGTACAGCCGCCAGGCCGGCTTCCTGCTGGACGAAGGCGCCACGCCGCAGCAGGTGGACAAGGCCATCGAGAAGTTCGGCTTCGCGATGGGCCCGTTCCGCATGGGCGATCTGGCCGGCAACGACATCGGCTGGGCCATCCGCAAGCGCCGCGCCACCGAGCGCGCCGAGATGAAGTACAGCAAGACGGCCGACAAGCTGTGCGAGCTGGGCCGCTTCGGCCAGAAGACCGGCGCGGGCTGGTACGACTACCAGGCCGGCAAGCGCGACGCGATCCCGAGCGATCTGGTCAACAAGATGATCGAGGACCACCGCAAGGAGCTGGGCATCACGCCGCGCAAGATTTCCGACGAGGAGATCGTGCAGCGCCTGGTGTATGCGCTGGTCAACGAAGGCGCGCACATCCTGGAGGACGGCATCGCGAGCAAGGCCGGCGACATTGACATGGTGTACCTGACGGGCTATGGCTTCCCCATGCACCGCGGCGGCCCCATGCACTACGCAAGCCAGGTGGGCCTGTACAACGTGGCCGAGACCATGAAGCGCTTTGCGCGCAACCCGCATGACGATGCGAACTTCTGGCAGCCGGCACCGCTGATCCAGAAGCTTGTCGCAGAAGGCAAGGGCGGTTTCGCCTGAGCCGCGCCATGCCGCACTTCACCCTCGCGCACTCGATCCCGTGATCCGACTTCTTGCAAAGGGCCTGGCTGGCCTCGTGGCCCTGCTGGTGCTGCTGGCGCTGGCCCTGGGGGTGAATGCCTGGCGGCAGGGCTCGCGGCAGGTGGCGGTGCCGCCCGCGCCGGCCCTGGCGCTGGACCTGAACGCCGCGGCCTCACGTCTGGCCGGCGCGCTGCGCCTGCGCACCGTCTCCAGCCTGGAGAACCCGGCCGCCAGCGCGGCCGAGTTCGAGGCGCTGCACGCCTACCTGGCGCAGCACTACCCGCGTGCCCACGCGGCGCTGCAGCGCGAGGTGGTGGGCCAGCAGGCGCTGCTCTACACCTGGAAGGGCCGCGACGCGCATGCGGCGGCCGTGGCCATCCTGTCGCACCAGGACGTGGTGCCCATCGCACCGGGCACCGAAAAGGCCTGGTCGGTCGAGCCCTTCTCGGGCGAGCTCAAGGACGGCTTCATCTGGGGCCGCGGCGCGCTCGACAACAAGGGCAACCTCTTCGCGCAGATGGAGGCCGTCGAGACGCTGCTGGGCCAGGGCTTCCAGCCGCAGCGCACGATCTACTTCGCCATGGGCGCCGACGAGGAAGTCAGCGGCCTGCGCGGCGCGGTGCCCATCACCGAGCTGCTGCAGTCGCGCGGCGTCAAGCTGGACTGGGTGCTCGACGAGGGCCTGCTGGTGCTCGACGGCGTGCTGCCGGGCCTGTCCAAGCCCGCGGCGCTGATCGGCGTGGCCGAGAAGGGCTACGCGACCTTCTTCCTGTCGCTCGACACGGCGCCGGGCCATTCCTCGATGCCGCCGCAAAAAAGCGCCATCGGCCAGATGAGCGCCGCGCTGGCGCGGCTTGAAGCCACGCCCATGCCCGGGGCCATCCGCGGCGTGGCCGGCGACATGTTCGGCACCCTGGCGCCCGAGATGAACGGCATCAACCGCTTCATGCTCAGCAACCTGTGGCTCACCGCACCGCTGGTGCAGGGCCAGCTGGAGAAAAGCCCCAGCAGCAACGCCATGCTGCGCACCACCACGGCACTCACGATCGTGCGCGCCGGCAACAAGGACAACGTGCTGCCCGGCCGCGCCGAGGCAGCCGTCAACTTCCGCGTGCTGCCGGGCGACACGCTGGCCAGCGTGCAGGCCCACCTGCGCCAGGCGCTGAGCAACGACGCGATCCAGATCAAGCCCTATCCGGGCAACGCCGAGCCTTCGCCCATCTCTCCCACGGCGCACGAGGGCTTCCGCCGCATCGAGCGCGCGGTGCGCGAAGTCTTCCCCGAAGCCGTGGTGGCGCCGGGCCTGATGACCGCCGCCACCGATTCGCGCCACTTCACGCGGCTGAGCCCGGCCGTCTACCGCTTCTCGCCGATCCGCGTGAGCGGCGAGGACCTGGCCCGCTTCCACGGGACCAACGAGCGACTGTCCGTGGCCGCCTATGGCGACATGATCCGCTTCTACCTGCAGGTGCTGCGCGGCGACGCGCAGCCCTCCTGAACTCAACCCCGCTTTTCATCCAAGGAAGACACCATGACCAGCGCAGTGATCGTTTCCACCGCCCGCACCCCGCTCGCCAAGAGCTGGAAGGGTGCCTTCAACATGACCCACGGCGCCACGCTGGGCGGCCATGCGGTGCAGCATGCGGTGCAGCGCGCAGGCATCGACGGTGCCGAGGTCGACGACGTGATCATGGGCTGCGCCACGCCCGAAGGCGCCACCGGCGCCAACATCGCGCGCCAGATCGCGCTGCGCGCGGGCCTGCCCATCACCACCTCGGGCATGACCATCAACCGCTTCTGCTCCTCGGGCCTGCAGACCATCGCCACCGCCTCGCAGCGCATCATCGCGGGCGAGGGCGAGGTCTACGTGGCCGGCGGCGTGGAAAGCATCTCGTGCGTGCAGAACGAGTCGAACACCCACATGCTGGCCGACCCCTGGCTGGTCAAGCACAAGCCCGAGATCTACTGGAACATGCTGCAGACCGCCGAGCAGGTGGCCAAGCGCTACAACATCGGCCGCGACGCGATGGACGAGTACGGCGCCCGCAGCCAGCAGCGCGCCACCGCCGCGCTGGAAGCCGGCAAGTTCAAGGACGAGATCGCCCCCATCACCGTGCTGGCCGGCGTGGCCGACGCCCAGCTGGGCCTGATCACCAAGCAGGTGACGGTGGAGAACGACGAGGGCATCCGCCCCGGCACCACCAAGGAAGGCATCAGCGGCATCCGCTCGGCCGTGCCCGGCGGGCTGATCTCGGCCGGCAATGCCAGCCAGTTCTCCGACGGCGGCGGCGCCTGCGTGGTGGTCGACGAGAAGTACGCCGAGCGCAAGGGCCTCAAGCCCCTGGGCCGCTTCCTGGGCTTTGCCGTGGCCGGCTGCGAGCCCGACGAGATGGGCATCGGCCCCGTCTTCGCCATCCCCAAGGTGCTGAACAAGCTGGGCCTGAAGGTGGGCGACATCGACCTGTGGGAACTGAATGAAGCTTTTGCCGTGCAGGTCATCTACTGCCGCGACAAGCTGGGCCTGCCCGACGACCGGCTCAACGTCAACGGCGGCGCCATCGCCGTGGGCCACCCCTACGGCGTGAGCGGCCAGCGCCTGACGGGCCATGCGCTGATCGAAGGCAAGCGCCGCGGCGCCAAGAAAGTGGTGGTCACGATGTGCATCGGCGGCGGCATGGGCGCTGCCGGCGTGTTCGAAGTCCTGTAAGCCGCGCCATGAGCCTTCGCCCGACCCTGGACTTTCTTCTCTACGAATGGCTGGCCGCGCAAACGCTGAATGAGCGCGAGCGCTTCGCCGACCATTCGCGCGAGACCTTCGATGCCGTGCTCGACACCTGCGAGCGCATCGCGCGCGAGAAGTACGCACCCTTCAACCGCACGGTCGACACGCAGGAGCCGCATTTCGACGGCGAGAAGGTGATCCTGCCGCAGGCCACGCACGACGCGCACGCGGCCTTCGTGGAAAGCGGCATGATGGCCGCGGCGCAGGACTACGACATCGGCGGCATGCAGCTGCCCTACACGGTGCAGGCCGCGGCCAACGCCTTCTTCGGCCTGGCCTCGGTGAGCATCGGCTCCAACATGCTGACCAGCGGCAATGCCAACCTGCTGATGGTGCATGGCACCGAACTGCAGAAGCAGGTGTTCGCGCTCAACGAATTCAGCGGCCGCTGGGCCGGCACCATGTGCCTGTCGGAGCCGCAGGCCGGCTCGTCGCTGTCGGACGTGGCCACGCGCGCCGTGCCCGATGGCGCCGACTTCGAGAGCGACCCGCTGGGCCCGCGCTACCGCCTCAAGGGCAACAAGATGTGGATCTCGGCCGGCGACCATGAGCTGACCGAGAACATCGTTCACATCGTGCTGGCCAAGATCCCTGACGCCGAGGGCAGGCTGGTCCCCGGCGTCAAGGGCATCTCGCTGTTCATCGTGCCCAAGAAGCTGGTGGACACCGAGGGCAAGCTGACGGGCGTGCGCAACGACGTGGCGCTGGCCGGCCTGAACCACAAGCTGGGCTGGCGCGGCACCACCAACACCTTGCTGAATTTCGGCGAGGGCAAGTTCCCGGTCGATGGCCAGGCCGGCGCCGTGGGCTACCTGGTGGGCAAGCCCGGCCAGGGCCTGGCCTGCATGTTCCACATGATGAACGAGGCGCGCATCGGCGTGGGCACGGCCGCGGCCATGCTGGGGCTGGCGGGCTACTACGCCTCGCTGGACTATGCGAAGAACCGGCCGCAGGGTCGCCCCGTAGGCCCGTCCGGCAAGGATGCTGCGAAGCCGCAGGTGCGAATCATCGAGCACGCCGACGTGCGCCGCATGCTGCTGGCCCAGAAGGCTTATTGCGAAGGCGCTTTCGCGCTGGAGCTGTACTGCGCCAAGCTGGTGGACGAGCAGAAGACCGGCGAAGCCGCCAGCGCCGACGAGGCGCGCCTGCTGCTGGAAGTGCTGACGCCCATCGCCAAGAGCTTCCCCAGCGAATGGTGCCTGGAGGCCAACTCGCTGGCGATCCAGATCCACGGCGGCTACGGCTACACGCGCGACTTCCCGGTGGAGCAGTACTGGCGCGACAACCGCCTGAACATGATCCACGAAGGCACGCACGGCATCCAGGCCGCCGACCTGCTGGGCCGCAAGGTGCTGATGGAGCAGGGCCGCGGGCTGCAGCTGCTGGCGCAGCGCGTGGACGACACGGCCCGGCGCGCAGGCGACGTGCCCGCACTGGCCGCGCATGCGAAGGCGCTCCAGGCCGCGTGGCAGCAGATCGAAGCCGCCACGAAGCAAGCCTGGGCCACGGGCAACCCGGCCGAGGCGCTGGCCAATGCCGTGCCCTACATGCAGGCCTTCGGCCACACGGTCATCGCCTGGATCTGGCTGGACGTGGCGCTGTGCGCGCTCAAGTCCGACGCGGCGCAGGCCGGCAGCGGCACGCTGGGGAATGTCGGGAGAATCGGCGCCATGACCTATTTCTTCCACTACGAACTCCCCAAGATCGGCGCCTGGCTCCAGGTGGTCGAGCGCCGCGACCCCGTGTGCGCCGAACTGCCCGAGGAGGCCTTCTGATGACCGCCATCGCGCCCGCGAAGCGCCAGCGCCACTGGATCGAGCACCTGACCTGGGTGCTGATCTACGGCGGCCTGCTGATGGTGGTGCTGGGCATCGCCACCGGCCGCGCCAGCGAGGCGCTGGGCTGGAGCCTGGCCGCGCCGGGCGCCGTGGCGGCGGCCGTCGGCCTGCTGCTGATCTGGGTGCGCTCGCGCATGAAGGACATTGCATGATCAAGCACATCGTGATGTGGAAGCTCAAGGACCCGGCCGAGGCCGGGCGCTTCAGGGACGAACTGCTGGCCTGCCGCGACATCGTGCCGGGCATGCGCGAGTTCGAGGTGGCGACGTGCCGCGAGGGCCTGGAGGCCAACATGGACGTGCTGCTGTATTCCGTGTTCGAGGACAAGGCCGCGCTGGACGCCTACCAGGTGCACCCGCGCCACAAGCAGGCCGGCGTGCTGCTGGGCCAGCTGCGCGAGTCGCGCACCGTGCTCGACTACGAGATCTGAGACCAGGTTCTGCAACCGACCGGAGGCCGCGCCGAACGGCCTTCGGATTTCTTTCGCATCAGGAGACACCGTGACCCGCAACGTTCAACAACTCTTCGACCTCAAGGGCAAGACCGCCCTGGTGACCGGCGGCTCGCGCGGCCTGGGCCTGCAGATGGCCCACGCGCTGGGCGAGGCCGGCGCGCGCATCATGCTGAGCTCGCGCAAGGCCGAAGACCTGGAGCAGGCCGCCGCCGAGCTGCAGGCCGCCGGCATCGACGCGCGCTGGATCGCCGCCGACTGCGCCAAGGAGGAAGACACGCGCCGCCTGGCCGACGAGACCCTGGCGCGCATGGGCGCCGTGGACATCCTGGTGAACAACGCCGGCGCGAGCTGGGGCGCCCCCGCCGAGGAACACCCCGTCGCGGCCTGGGACAAGGTCATGAACCTCAACGTGCGCGGCTATTTCATCCTCGCGCAGCAGATCGCCAACGGCTACATGATCCCGAAGAAGTCGGGCCGCATCATCAACATCGCCTCCATCGCGGGCCTCAACGGCAACCCGGTGGGCATGAAGACCCTGGCCTACAACACTTCGAAGACGGCGGTGATCGGCTTCACGCGCACGCTGGCGGCCGAGTGGGGCCGCTACGGCATCACCGTCAACGCCATCTGCCCGGGCTTCTTCCGCACCAAGATGGCTTCGGGCCTGATCGACCAGCTGGGCGAAGACAACATGAAGGCCGCCGCACCGCTGAACCGCCTGGGCGACGACGAAGACCTCAAGGGCCTGACCCTGCTGTACGCCAGCGACGCCGGCAAGCACATCACGGGCCAGTGGCTGGCCGTGGACGGCGGCACCAGCGTGGTTCTCGGAGCCGCTTGATACTGGGGGTTGGGCTTTTCCCAGCAAACGCTCCACGCTCAACCCTCAACGCTTCCTTCCCCATGAGCATTTCCTTCGGCGTAGCCATCCCCTTTGTCGACCACCTGGGCTTCACGCTCGAACGCTTCGAGAACGGAGCCTCCGAGCTGCATTACGAGGCCCGGCCCGAACACCTGAACAGCTTCTTCGTCACGCACGGCGGTGCCTGCATGACGCTGCTGGACGTGACCATGGCCGCGGCCGCGCGCAGCGTCCAGCCCGAGATGGGCGTGGTCACCATCGAGATGAAGACCAGCTTCATGCGGCCCGCCAAGGGCCCGCTGGTGGGCAAAGGGCGGCTGCTGCACCGCACGGCCACCATGGCCTTCACCGAGGCCAGCATCTACGACGCACAGGGCAATCTGTGCACCCATGCCACGGGCACTTTCAAGTACGTCAAGCGCCTGCCCGTGGACGGCAAGACCATTCACGACCTTCGGCCCGTTTCCACGGACTGACGCCCAGCCCCTGCCGCCGCCCCTCGCTGGCGTCCGGCCCTACCGATCCAGGAGCAATCCATGCCCGCCAACAAGCAGATCCACCTCGACAACCGCCCCGAGGGCGAAGCCACCGCAGCCAACTTCAAGCTGGTCGAATCCCAGACGCCCGCGCTGGCCGACGGCCAGGTGCTGGTGCGCCACCACTACCTGAGCCTGGACCCGTACATGCGCGGGCGCATGAACGATTCCAAGAGCTACGCCGCCAGCCAGCCCCTGGGCCAGACCTTCCAGGGCGGCACCGTGGGCGAGGTGGTCGAAAGCAGGAACCCCAAGTACGCCGTGGGCGACAAGGTGGTGGGCTTTGGCGGCTGGCAGCAGTACAGCGTGGTCGACGCCACGCAACCCGGCGCACTGCGCAAGGTGGACACCACCCATGTGCCGCTCTCGCACTACCTGGGCGCCGTAGGCATGCCCGGTGTCACTGCGTGGTATGGCCTGGTGAAGATCATTGCGCCCAAGGAAGGCGAGACGCTGGTCGTGAGCGCGGCCTCGGGCGCGGTGGGCAGCGCCTTCGGTGCGCTGGCCAAGGCGCGTGGCTGCCGCGTGGTGGGCATCGCGGGCGGCCCGGACAAGTGCAAGTACGTGACCGACGAACTGGGCTTCGATGCCTGCATCGACTACCGCCAGCACCCCGACGTCAAGAGCATGAGCGCGGCGCTCAAGCAAGCCTGCCCAGACGGCATCGATGGCTACTTCGAGAACGTGGGCGGCTACATCCTCGACGCCGTGCTGCTGCGCCTGAACGCCTTTGCGCGCATCGCGCTGTGCGGCATGATCGCCGGCTACGACGGCCAGCCGCTGCCGCTGACCAATCCCACGCTGCTGCTGATCAACCGCGTGAAGCTCGAAGGCTTCATCGTCAGCGAGCACATGGAAGTCTGGCCCGACGCGCTCAAGGAACTGGGCACGCTGGTGGGCAGCGGCAAGCTGCGCCCGCGCGAGTCCATCGCCGAAGGCATCGAGGCCGCGCCGCAAGCCTTCCTGGGCCTGCTCAAGGGCAAGAACTTCGGCAAGCAGCTGGTCAAGCTGGCCTGAGGACCGCCTGACCGGGGGCGGGTGCTGCCGCGGGCCCGCCTTTCTTGCCAGCCACAGCCGCGGCTGCACTGCAATGGCCATCCACCCAGCCACGGAGGCACCATGACCCTGACGCACGAGGTGTTCAACCAGAGCGAGCCGCTGGTGGACTACAACCTTTTCGACACCCACCGCGCGCTGCGCGATGCGCTGCGCTTCAATGCGCCGCAGCTTCAGGTGGCGCCGCTGCGTTCGCTGGGGGCGCAGCTGGGCTCGGCCGAGATGCAGGCCCACGCGCGGCTGGCCAACGTGCACCCGCCGCAACTGATCACGCACGACCGATTCGGCCGGCGCGTGGACCAGGTGGAGTTCCACCCCAGCTACCACGCGCTGATGAGCGCGGCCGTGGCCGCGGGCCTGCACGGCACGCCCTGGGGCCAGCCGCCCGGGCCCGAGACCTCGCCCCATGTGCTGCGCGCGGCGGGCTTCATGCTCTTCACCGAGCTGGAGCCCTCCATCCTGTGCCCGATCTCCATGACCTACGCGGTCACGCCCGGCCTGCGCGGCAATGCAGCCGTGCATGCCGAATGGGCGCCCAAGCTGCACAGCCGCTGGTACGACCCCGCGCTCAAGTCCTTCCGCGAGAAGGCGGGCCTGACCATGGGCATGGGCATGACGGAAAAGCAGGGCGGCTCCGACGTGCGCGCCAACACGACGCAGGCCGTGCGCGAGGGCAGCGACGCCTGGGGCGAGCGCTACGCCCTCACGGGCCACAAGTGGTTCTTCTCGGCGCCCATGTGCGACGCCTTCCTGGTGCTGGCGCAGGCGCCGGCCGGCCTGAGCTGCTTCTTTTTGCCGCGCGTGCTGCAGGGCGGCAGCCTCAACGCGCTGCGCATCCAGCGCCTGAAGGACAAGCTGGGCAACAAGGCCAACGCCAGCTCCGAGGTGGAGTTCCTGGGCGCCAGCGCCTGGCTGGTGGGCGAGGAAGGGCGGGGCATTCCGCAGATCCTGGAGATGGGCACGCTCACGCGGCTCGATTGCTCGCTGGGCACCAGCGGCCTCATGCGCCAGGCCGTGGCCCTGGCGCTGAACCACACCGCGCAGCGCCAGGCTTTTGGCAAGCCGCTGATCGAGCAGCCCTTGATGAAGAACGTGCTGGCCGACCTGGCGCTCGAGAGCGAGGCCGCCACGGCGCTGGCCATCCGCCTGGCGCGGGCCTTCGACCGGCAGGACGATGCGCACGAGCGGCTGATGGCGCGCATCCTCACGCCCGTGGCCAAGTTCTGGATCTGCAAGCGCGGCAGCCACCTGGCGCAGGAAGCCATGGAATGCCTGGGCGGCAACGGCTACGTGGAGGAGGGCGGCCAGGGCGTGATGGCCCGCATCTACCGCGAGATGCCGCTGAACTCGATCTGGGAGGGCGCCGGCAACATCATGGCCATCGACCTGCTGCGCGCACTGCGCAAGGGCGATGCAGCCGCCGCCTTCGCGCAGGAGCTGGCGCCCGCGCGCGGCCAGCACGCGGCGCTGGACCGGCTCGTGGATTCGCTGCCCACGCGCGTGGAAGCCATGGCCACCGAGGCCGAAGCGCGCCGCCTGGCGCAGGACGTGGCGCTGGCGCTGCAGGCCGGCCTGCTGGTGCAGCATGCGCCCGCGGCCGTCCACAGCGCCTTCGTGGCCTCGCGCATCGGCGGCGACTGGGGCCATGCCTTCGGCACACTGGGCCGCGGCCTGGATCTGGACGCCATCATCCGGCGCGCGATGCCGGTGGCCTGAGGGCCAGGCAAGGCGCCGTCTGACGCGGTGCCGCGCTGCGCTCTGGCAGGGTGGGCGCTCCATTCAAGCGGAGAGCCTGCCATGTCGCAACCATTGCGTGACGCCAAGGCCCTGGCGCGGGAAGTGGCCCAGCCCTACCCGAACGACAGCGCCGCCTACCGTGAAGCCCGTGTGGCCCTGCTGGCCGAGGAAATCGAACTGCGCCGCCACATCGAGCGCGTGGCGCAGATGCGCCGCGCCCTGCCGCAGGGCGGCGCGCCGCCCCCGGACTATCGCTTCATCGACGAACAGGGCCGCGAGCTGGGCCTGGCCGATCTGTTCGGCCCGCACGACACCCTGGTCAGCTATTTCTGGATGTACGGTCCGCAACGCGAGCGGCCTTGCCCCATGTGCACTTCCTTCCTCGGCGCACTCGACGGGCCCGCGCGCGACCTGACGCAGCGCGTGGCGGTGGCCGTGCTGGGGCGTTCGCCCGTCTCGCGCCAGATGGCCTTCGCGCGCGAGCGCGGCTGGCGCAACCTGCGCTTCTTCCAGACCGTGGGCGACGACTTCGCGCGCGACTACCGGGGCCTGGCGCCCGACGGCAGCGAATGGCCGGCCCTGGACGTGTGGGTCAGGCGCGGCGGCGAGGTCTCGCACTTCTGGGCGTCCGAGCTCGGCGGCACCCAGGATCCGGGCCAGGACCCGCGCGGCGCCCCCGACCCCATGCCGTTGTGGAACATCCTCGATCTCACGCCCGGCGGCCGCGGCACCGACTGGTATCCCAAACTCTCCTACGGCGAAGATTGATCCGCCGACTGGCGCTGCGGCGCAGGACAGGTTAGGGTGCGCGTGCGCGCGCGGCCCACAAGGGCCGGGCGCTGCGCCCCACGGCCCTTTCACCCGATGAAGCCATGCCCGACCTGATCCTTCACCACTACGCCAGCTCGCCCTTTTCCGAGAAGACACGCCTCCTGCTGGGCTACAAGAAGCTGCCGTGGCAGTCGGTCATCATCCCGGCCATCATGCCCAAGCCCGACCTGCTGGCGCTCACGGGCGGCTACAGGCGCACGCCGGTGCTGCAGATCGGCGCCGACATCTACTGCGACACGGCGCTGATCGCCGACGTGCTGGAGCATCTGCAACCCGAGCCCTCGATCTACCCCGAGCCTGAAAAGGGCCTGTCGCGCATCCTCGCGCAGTGGGCCGACAGCACGCTGTTCTGGGCCGCCATGGCCCACAACCTGCAGCCGCGCGGCGCGGCCGAGGTCTTTGCCAATGCGCCGCCCGAAGCCGCCAAGGCCTTCGGCGAAGACCGCGGCAAGATGAGCGCGGGCAACATGACCCGCCTGCGCCCGGCCGATGCCGCCGCGGCCTACAAGTCGTACCTGCGGCGCCTGTCGGACATGCTCGACGACCGGCCCTTCCTGCTGGGCGAGGCGCCCTGCATCGCCGACTTCTCGGCCTACCACAGCCTCTGGTACACGCAGCGCATCCACGCCGTCAAGAACATCCTCCAGCTCACGCCGGCGGTGCTGGACTGGATGGACCGCATCAAGGCCATCGGCCATGGCAGCCCTGCCAAGATCACGGCCGCCGACGCGCTGGCAGCAGCCCGGGCCGCCAAGCCGCACACGCTGCTGGCCGACAGCACCTTCCAGGACGAGCATGGCATCGCCCTGGGCAGCGCCGTGACGGTGCGGGCCGAGAGCTTCGGCCTCGAAGAGACGGCCGGCACGTTGGTGGCCGCCACGCGCACGCACTACACGCTGGCGCGCATGATCGGAGGGGGCGGCGAGGCCACGGGCACGGTGCATGTGCACTTCCCGCGCGTGGGCTATGTGCTGCGCCCGGCCGAAGGCTGAAGCCGGCCGTGGCTGACGAGCGCCGCGTCGCCGACCATTTGCCTCAGGGCGCGCGCCGGCGGCAGTTGCTGCAGGCCGCAGCGGCATGGCCCTTGGCCGCGCTGCTGCCCGCCGCTGCGTGGAGCCAGAGCCCGGCCGCCGCGCCCGCGTCGCGGCTGCGCCCGCGCGTACGGCCCGGCGACGCCGACTGGCCTTCCGAAGCCCGGTGGCAGCAGCTGGGCCAACAGGTCGGCGGGCGGCTGCAGGCGCTTGCCTCGCCATTCGCGGCCTGCCGCGCTGCATCTGCGGCTGCCCCAATCGCGGCCTGCGAGCAGCTGTTCCAGTCGCTGAAAAACCCGTACTTCATCAGCGACCATGCGGCGCTCACGCAAACGCTGGGATGGGCGAATGCCTGGACCTCTTCGCCCAGCGCCTATGCCGTGGCGGCGCGCGAAACGGCCGATGTGGTGGCGGCCGTGAACTTCGCGCGCACGCACCGGCTGCGGCTGGTGGTCAAGGGCGGCGGCCACAGCTATCAGGGCACCTCCAACGCGCCCGATTCGCTGCTGGTGTGGATGCGCGGCATGCGAGAGATCGCGATGCACGAAGCCTTCGTGCCCCAGGGCTGCGCGGGCCGCGTGGCGCCGCAGCGCGCGGTGTCCATTGGCGCGGGCGCGCTCTGGGCGCAGGCCTACGACGCCGTGAGCACGCAGGCGGGTGGCTATGTGCAGGGGGGCGGCTGTATGACGGTGGGCGTGGCCGGGCTGGTGAACAGCGGCGGTTTCGGCAGTTTTTCCAGGCGCTATGGTTTGGCCTCGGCCAGCTTGCTCGAAGCCGAGGTGGTCACCGCCGATGGGCAGGTGCGCATCGCCAATACCTGCACGCAGCCTGAGCTGTTCTGGGGCCTCAAGGGTGGTGGCGGCGGCAGTCTGGGCATCGTCACGCGGCTCACGCTGCGCGTGCATCCGCTGCCCGAGACCTTCGGCGCCGTGAACTTCACGGTCAAGGCCAAGTCGGCGGCGGCGTTTCGGCAGTTGATCGGGCTCACGCTGGATTTTTGCCACCAGGCCTTGCTCGATGCGCACTGGGGCGAACAGATCCGCTTAAGGCGCGATCACACGCTTCAGGTCTCGATGGTGTTTCAGGGGCTCACGCGGCGCGAGGCGCAGGCCGTGTGGCAGCCCTTTCGCGAAGCGCTTGCGGGCCAGCCCGAGGACTTCGAGGTGGACTACGGCGCGCTGTCCGTCATCACTGTCGCGGCGCGCGAGTTCTGGGCACCCACCTGGGCCAAGCGCATGCTGGGCTTCATGCGACAAGACTCGCGGCCCGATGCGCCTGCAACCAATGTCTACTGGTCTGGCGATGAAGCGCAGGCCGGGCAGGTGCTGCACGGCTACGAATCGGCCTGGCTGCCCGCGGCCCTGTTGCAGGCCGACCGGCGTGAAGCCTTGGGCGACGCACTTTTCGCGGCCACGCGCCACTGGCCCGTTTCGCTGCACCTGAACAAGGGCCTCGCAGGCGCATCGGCCGAGGTGGTGGACGCTGCGCGCGACACGGCCATGAACCCGGCAGTGCTCGATGCCTTTGCGCTGGCCATTCTGGGCGCCGAAGGGCCGCCGGCCTATCCCGGCGTGGCAGGCCGCGAGCCCGACGAGGCGCGGGCGCGTCGCCAGGCGCAGATGATCGACCAGGCCATGGCCGAACTACGGCGCGTGCTGCCCGCGCACGCGGCCTATGTGGCCGAGAGCAATTACTTTCAGGCCGACTGGCAGCAGGCCTTCTGGGGCGCGAACTATGCGCGGCTGCGGGCCGTCAAGCGGCAGTACGACCCCGAAGGCCTGTTCTTCACCCACCATGGTGTGGGCAGCGAGGACTGGAGCGCGGACGGCTTCAGCCCGCGGGTTTGAGCCTTGAATAGAAAAAGCCGGCCAGGCAGAAGCTTGGCCGGCCGGGGGTCAATCAGTTCGTCGTGTGCGAGCCCAGGCCGTCCGAGGTGTTGAGGGGCAGCACGTCCCACTGCAGCGCGGGGTCGAAGGGCTGCAGCGGGTTCGGGTCGCCCGCCTGAATGCCGCTCTTGCGGCGCAGCGTCTGGTCCAGCGTGCCCACGCTGCCGCTCTTCCATTCGGTGCCCGGGTCGAAGCCGACCTGGCCGATGCGGTCGATCACGTTGCCTGATTTTTCGAGGGTCAGCGCGTCGTCGCCGTTGTAGTTCACCACGCTGCTGGTGATCGTGCCTGCGGGCTTGAACGCTGCCGTGGCGTTGCTGTTGGCCAGCACCAGCGTGGCGCGCGGTGCCAGCGTGCCGCTCAGCGCCTGCGTGTTGGTGGGCGTGCTGGCACCGTTGGAGTACAGCTTCACGGCGTACAGGCTCAGGTCCAGGGTCGCACTGGTCGGGTTGTACAGCTCGATCGCCTTGTTGCTCGAGCTGCCTTCCACGTACTCGCTGAAGAACAGGTCCGGCGCGCCGGGCGGGATGACCACGATGCGGCTCACGGCGACCGTGCCGGATTGCGTGGCGGTCTGGCCCGCGGAGTTCGTCAGCGTGATCACGACGTTGAAGCTGCCTTCGGCCGTGTAGGTGTGTGCCACCGTGCCGGGCCCCGTTGCGGCGGTGGGGGCACTGCCGTCGCCCCAGTCGACCGACAGCGAAGTCAGCGTGGCGGTACCGCCGGGCTGGGCGTCTGAAATCGTCACGACATAGCTTTCACCAGCGCGCGCGGTCGCGGGGATGGTGCCGCCAAGGATGGGCTGCGTCACCGCGGCGTCGGCCGCCAGATTCAGGCCCACCTGCACCGGGTCGTGGTCCGAGGCGCGGAACGGCGTGGGTGCGTAGCGGTCGTCGGTCGTGAAGTCGGTGTTGTAGTCAATGGCCGTCGGCTCGTCGGCGTTGATGTGCCACACGCCCACGCCCGAGACCTGCCCGGCCAGCGAGGCCGAGGCATAGGCATGGTCCAGCGAGCCGGTTTCGCCGCCGAACACATAGGTGTAGCGGTCGTTGGCGGGCAGGCGCTTGAGCAGGCTTTCGTGGCCGGCCGCTTCGAACACCCGGGTCGGGTCCTCGAGCAGGTAGCTGTTGAAGTCGCCCATCATCAGCACGTCGGATTCGCCCTGGGCCTTGAGCTTGTCGACGAAGCTGCTCAGCGCCGTGGCCTGCTGGGTGCGCGCCAGGTTGAAGCAGCCCTGGCCCTGGTCGACGTCACCCGTGCTCGGGCAACTGCCCTTGCTCTTGAAATGGTTGACGACGAACCAGAAGCCGCCGTTGTTGCCCACGACGGCAAAGCGTTGCGCCAGCGGCGGCCGGCCGCTGGGTGCCACGTAGTCCGTCAGGTCGGTGCCGGTGGGGAACACCAGGCCACCCACGCGTTGCACCCTGGCCGGCTTGTAGAGGATGTCGACCTTGATGGCGTCGGTGCCGAAGCTGCCGCTGCGCACCGAGTCATAGGTGCCCGCACCCAGCCTGGCGTTGAGCGCCGCCACGAGGTTGTCGGTCGCCACATCGGTGTTCTGGATTTCCATCAGGCCGATCACATCGGCATCCAGCCCCGCGATGGCAGCGACGATCTTGGCCTGCTGGCGGTCGAACTCGGTGCGGTTGTTGGCGCCGCGGCAGTTGCCTGCGCTGGGCGCGCCGCTGCCCAAGGTGCAGCCCTGGCCCGTCTGGCCGGCGGCGGTGGTGCCGTCCTGGAAGGTGGTGAAGTAGTTCAGCACGTTCAGGCTGGCCACCTTCAGCGTGCCGCCCACCGCGGGCGCGGTGTCCGGGCGCGGGTTGGCCTGCACGAAGGTGCTTTCTTCGGTGGGCTGGATGCGGTAGGCCGCGAAGTTGTGGCTCAGGATGCCGCGCACCTTCTGCGTCATGTCGCCCATGCGGCGCGTGCCGTGGGTGTCTGCGCTGCTCAGGTAGGGAATGGGGTTGGGGTTCTGCCGCGAATTGCCATCGTCGAGCACGATGCGGGCCAGAAGATTCTGCGCATGCGTGGCAGCGGCGTTGCCGTTGGTGGGGTTGAACTGGCGGCCGTTCAGTGCCAGCACCATCTGGCCATAGCGGCCCAACTCGAACAGCTCCGAGACGGCCAGCGGCTGCGCGATCTCGACCAGCATGCCTTCGTAGCGCTCGAGCGTGGTTTCGCTTTCGACCGGCAGCGTGATGGCCGTCGCCGCCATCGGAATGTCGGAGCCGCACACGGTGACGGCCACGGGCTTGTCGACCGTGCCTGCGATCTGGGTGAGGCTGTCGGGCTTGGCATTCGCGCCTGCCGTCTGTCCGTATTCGGTGACCGCGCCCGAGACCTGAACGTAGTCGCCCACCTTGACGCGCGTGGCGTTGGAGGGCGCGTAGACGAAGAGGCCTTCGGAGCTCAGCGGGTCCGCATCGGGCACCAGCGATTGCACGAAGAAGCCATTGAGCCTCGTGTCGCCGTTGGGGATGGCCTGGAAGTCGCCGACGACGACGCCGCGCACGGTCGCGGCCGTCTGGTCGGCCATCGGGCTCCTGTCGCCCGTGCCCTGGATCTCGGGGATGGCCGTGAGGGGCGCATCGGCGGGAATGGCGACGGCGCAAGTCGGCGCAGGCACCGGCGGTTGCACGACGGGCGGCTGGGTGCCGTCGGTCGGTGGCGAGGGCAGGAAGGGGAAGACAGCGCCGCCGTTGCCTCCGCCGCCGCACGCGCTCAGCGCGAGCGCCGCCGCGAGGATCAAGGTTGCAGGTTGCCAGAGCGGCCTTGACGCGGTGTGCATCATGAGAATCTTGCGGATGGATGAGGGGCCGGCGAGCGGGTTGCGGCGGTTTATAGCCATCCCACATGTAGGTTTGGCGACACCCGCGAGCCCGCGCATCGGCGCGTCACGTTTGCTCATCCACAAGACCCGGGGCGCGCTCCCCCCGGGGCGAACTCCCTCAGCGCACCGTCTTGAAGCGCACTTCGTCGGCGATGAAAGTCTTCTCGCCGAAAGCCTTCTCGTTGGAGCCGAAAGGCATTTGCGCGCGCAGCTTCCAGCTGGCCGGCACCTCCCAGGTGCGGGCCACCTCGGCGTCGATCAGCGGTGCGTAGTGCTGCAGGCTGGCGCCGATGCCGGCTTCGGCCAGCGCGGTCCAGACGGCGAACTGCGCCATGCCGGCCGAGTGCTCCGAGAAGACGGGGAAGTTGTCGGCATACAGCGCGTACTTCTGCTGCAGCTCCTTGATCGTGTCCTGGTCTTCGTAGAACAGCACCGTGCCGGCGCCGGCCGCGAAGGCATTCATCTTGGCGTCGGTGGCGGCGAAGGCGTCGGCCGGCACCATGGGGCGCAGCGTCTCGCGCGTGATGTTCCACAGCTTCTCGTGCGCGGCGCCGAACAGGATCACGGCGCGCGAGCTCTGCGAGTTGAACGAGGAGGGCGCCAGGCGGATGGCTTCGCGGATCAGCGCGTCCACTTCGGATTCGGCGATGGGCAGGTTCTTGCCCAGCGCGTATTGCGTGCGGCGTTGCGTGAACAGGGAGATGGCGTGACGGGTCATGGATCGGTGAAAACAGGGGAACGGGGAACAGGCAGGCATGCAGGGATGACTGCCGCGCGGCAGTCTATTGCAATGCAGCATTTCCCGTGTGCCGCGGGGTGTCAGCCGAATGTTCAGACCAGGTGGAAGCGCTCGCCGCCGGGCTCGGGCGTGCATCGCACCTGGCCGGCGGCCCGCAGTTCGTCCAGGTGCTGGCCGATGGTGCGGGCTTCGGCCGCGATCACCCAGGGCGCGTCGAAGCCCGGCGGGTAGAGCAGGCGCAGTGCCACCAGTTCGGCCAGGGTGCGCGGCTGCTCCCGCAGCCAGCCCACAAGCCGCGCCTCGCGCGCGGCCAGCGTGTCCACATAGGCTTGCAGGTCGCGCAGGAAATGCGCGCGCTCGGTGTAGACGCCGCGGTGGTGCGAGGTGACCCACACCCGCGCCTCGATCTGCGGCAGCCGCGCCAGCGAGCGGCGGAACTCGGCCAGGTTGGAACAGGCGTCGCCGTAGTAGGGGCCGAAGCCGGTCAGGTCGATGTCGCCGATGAAGGCCACGCCTTCGGGCTCCACCAGCAGCACGCAATGGCCCGCGGTGTGGCCCGGCATGTGGATGGCGCGCACGCTGGACTGCCCCAGCTCCCAGCATGCGCCATCGGTGTAGCTCAGCGCATCGGGGCGCGGCGCGTAGAAGAACTCCTGCTGCAGCCGCGCCAGTGTTTCCTCGGCCTGCGCGGGCTCGGTGCCGAAGGCCGCGCGCATGCCTTCCCAGCTGCGCGCGGCCGCCACGTCGCCCTCGTGCACATGCACGGGCGCATGCGGCAGCCGGTGCAGGCCCGCCATGTGGTCTTCGTGCACATGGCCCATCAGCACCAGCTGCGCGGCGTCGAAGTCGGGCCCGATGTGGTTGGCGACCAGCGGCGTGTCGAAGGCCGCCAGCGTGTCGCTGCCGCGCACCATCACCTGGTTGCCGTCGGGGTACTTGCCGCCCTTGGCGCCCCGGTAGACGGACACGCGGCCGAAGTCGATGCGTTCGATGGGAAAGGTGGGGCTGGTGCTCATCTTGGGTCTGCAGTGTCTTTGGTCCGGCGCGTTGGCGGTGCCATCTGCGGGACAGGCCGGTCGCACGCCGGACAGACAGGCCGCGCCCTTGCGGCTCCAATAGACGGGCCAGTTTTTCCGGGCGGCAGCCCATCACGAGACAACCTAGCAAAGGCTTTAGACATGATCCAGGACTTCCACGGCAAGACCGCAGTGCTCACCGGCGCAGGCTCGGGCTTCGGGCTCGAATGCGCACGCATCGGCGCCGCGCGCGGCATGAACCTCGTGCTGGTGGACGTGCAGCAGGATGCGCTGGACAAGGCCGAGGCCGAAATGAAGGCCGCCGGCGTGCAGGTGCTGGCGCGCAAGGTCGACGTGTCGGACGCGGCCCAGATGCAGGCGCTGGCCGACGCGGTGAAGGAGCGCTTTGGCGCGCCGCACTTCGTCTTCAACAATGCCGGCGTGGGCGCGGGCGGCCTGGTCTGGGAAAACAGCGTGGCCGACTGGGAATGGGTGCTGGGCGTGGACCTGTGGGGCGTGATCCACGGCGTGCGCCTGTTCGTGCCCATGATGCTGGAAGCCGCCGCCAAGGACCCGGCCTACCGCGGCCATGTGACCAACACCGCCAGCATGGCCGGCCTGCTCACGCCGCCCAACATGGGCATCTACAACGCGGCCAAGGCCGCCGTCGTGAGCCTGACCGAAACCATGTACCAGGACCTGAACCTGGTCACCGACCAGATCGGCGCCAGCCTGCTGTGCCCGTACTTCGTGCCCACGGGCATCACCAGCAGCGAGCGCAACCGCCCCAACGCGCCCAAGGACAGCGAGCTCACCAAGAGCCAGCTGATCGGCCAGGCCATGAGCAACAAGGCCGTGAGCAGCGGCAAGATCACGGCCTCGGAAGTGGCGCACAAGGTCTTCAAGGCCATCAGCGACAACCAGTTCTACGTCTTCAGCCACGAAAGCCCCAAGGCGCTGGGCAACATCACCAGCCGCATGGAGAACATCGTGGCCATGCGCAACCCGGCCGACCCCTTCCTGGCCCAGCCCGAGGTGGGTGCCAAGCTGCGCGAGCAGCTGCGCGCGGGCTGAGCCT
Organism: Xenophilus arseniciresistens; assembly: GCF_028023875.1. GTDB lineage: Bacteria > Pseudomonadota > Gammaproteobacteria > Burkholderiales > Burkholderiaceae_C > Xenophilus > Xenophilus arseniciresistens. Next base: position 76,138 of record NZ_JAQIPB010000008.1, on the reverse strand, counting down.
CGCGCGCCGGACAGCGGCGCGGCCCCTTCGTCAACACGCGCCTATAAACTGGCGCGTTCGCGACGCAAGGGGAGGGCTGTCCGATGAAGAAGCTGGCCTGGGCCGTGCTGGTGCAGGGCCGTGCGCAGGAGCGCCTGTGCACGATCGAACTGGTGGTCCTGGATCTGCCGGGCGACGATGCGAGCGCGCGCCATGTGGTGACGCGGCGCGATCAGCTCTTCGACCAGGGCGTGCTGCGCGCCGAATCGGAAAGCACGCTCACCACCATGCCTGTGGCGCTGGCCGCGGCCCGGCATCGCGCGCTTGAGTACCTCGAACGCCGGCTGGCCGCGGGCGATGTGCTGCGCGAACAGCAGGGCTTTGACGAGCTCGAAGGGTGCGCGCCGGCTGTGGCGGCGGCCCCGCCGGTTTCTGCTGCGCCTGCCCAGGGATCGACGGTCTCGCCGGCGGTTGCTGCGCTGGTGGCGCGCTTTCAACCTTCGGCCTGGAAGCTGCTGCCCCCCGCGCGGCAGGCCCGCAGCGTGTGGCGCGTGGCCGAGCGCGCCGACCCGGCCCGCGCGGACAGCGCCGACCAGCGTGCGCTGCGCGCCCTGGTGCCGCAGTTCGTGGGCCTGCTCGAGCGCGGCGACGACCTGCTCGACTACTGCCTGGCCGCCGCCATCGCGCGGCTGGGCGATGCGGGCGCGCGCCAGGCCATGGCCGCGCTGGCCCAGCGGGGTCGCTCCGCGGCCACCAGGCGCATCGCGCACCAGGCCTGGCTGCTGCTGGGTGTCGACGATCCTGCGCGCGCCGAGCAGCTTGCAGCGCTGGCCGCGGGCTGGCATGGGCAAGCGGCCCAGATGCTGCAACGGGCCGGCGCCGCCGCGCCCCCGGATGAAGAACAGCCCCAGCCCGTGCTCGACGGCCCGGCGCGCGATGCGCTCTCGCAATGGCTTATCGACGGCTATGACCTTGCACTGACCGACGCACAGGCCCTGCAGTCGGTGCGCAGCTGCCTCCGGCGCATCCGGCTCGAAGCCGGTGTCTTCGGCGCGGTGCGGGCCATCCACAAGACGGCCGAGCTGCGGCGCGACCTCGACACCCTGGCCCTGCTGCACGCGCGATTTGAATCCACGCGCCCCGATGCGCAGGACCGCCGCGCCTGGCGCGACCCGCGCACCGGCGAGCTGCGCACCCGCGCCATGGACATCCGCAGCGGCAAGGGCCTGATCAGCGCCTATGCCGTGCCCACGCGCAACTACCTGCGCCAGCGCGGCCTGCGCCTGCTGCGCCGGCTGGTGCAGATCGATCACAGCGACGCCGCACCGCTGGCCGTGGCGCTGCTGCTGCAGCTGGACGACGAACTGCATGCCCAGGGCCGCGCGCGCGAGGATTGGGCCATGGTGGAAGGCCGCTACCGGCGCCGCACGCGCTTCATGGATGGCAGCGCGCACTGGCTGCTGGTGCCCCACTTGCTGCTGGCGCGCTGGCCCGAGCTGTGCCGCAGCAGCCAGCGCGGCGGCGCGTGGTGGACCGACCGCCCGCTGGATCTGCAGCAGCCCCTGGCGCAGCGCGTGGACGGCGAGCCCGCGCTGTGGGACGCGCACCCCGAGGCGCTGCTGACGCTGGCGCTGCGCAGCCGCTCGGCGCTGGTGCAGTGGGTGGTGGCGCGCGCGCTGCACGACCACCTGGGCTTTGTGGCCCAGGCGCCGCTGGCCAGCTTGCGCCGCCTGCTGGCCAGCCCCTACGCGCACACGGCCGCGGTGGGCGTGGCCGCCGTGCGCGAGGTGCTGGCCCAACTGCCGGACCTGGAGGCGCAACTGCCCTGGCTGATGGCCCTGGCCGCCAGCCGCGATGTGGGCGCCGCCGCGCTGCTGGCCGAAGTGCTGGCCCGCCACGGCGCGCAGGCCGCGCGCCAGAGCACGCTGGTCGCGGCACTGCTGTTGTCGCCGCAGGCGGCCGTGCGGCTGCAGGGCCAGGCCCTGGCGCTGACGGCCGAAGTGCCGCCGCTGCTGCTGGCGCTGCAGGAAGCGCTGCCATTGCTCGATGAAGACACGCCCGAGCTGGCCGCCATCTGCGAACAACTTCAAAGCCTGCTGGCCGGCAACTGGGCGAGCCATGCGGCGCAGGTGCCGCCCGAGCCCCTGCACGGCCTGCTCACGCATGCGGCGCTGCCGCTGGTGCAGCTGGGCACGGCCTGGGTGCTGCGCCATCCGGCCGCGCTGGCCGGCCTGCCGCCCACCACCTTGCGCGCGCTGTTGGCCGCCACCGATGCGGGCCGCGTGGCCTGCGGCGTGCGGCTGCTCGCGGCCCTGCCCGACGCGGTGCTGCTGAGCCAGGCCGCCTTGCTGGCCGAATTTGCGCTGCACGCCGATGCGGGCGTGCGCGCGGCCGTCACGCCGGCCATCGAACGCCTCGCGCGCGATGCGCAGGCCGGCCCCGAGCTGGCCCGCCACCTGCACGCGGCGCTGTTCCGCAGCGAGGCCGCCGAGGGCCTGCACGATGACCTGCTGCGCTGGCTCACCGGGCCGCTGGCCGACGTGGCGCCGGGCCGCGATGCCGACGGCTGCTGGCGCGCGCTGCAGGCCCGTGCCACGGGCGCCCAGCGCTATGGCGCCTGGGCGCTGGCGGGGCAGGGCGATTCAGCGTTCAGCCTGCGCCAGTGGGCGCGGCTGGTGGCCCATGCCGATGCCGCCGTGCGCCAGCGCGCGCAGCAGGCGCTCGATGCGCGGCTGACCCAGGGCGCCCGCATCACCCCCGAAGATGCGGCCGAGCTGCTGCCCGCGGCCGACAGCGTGTTCGAGGACGTGCAGCCCTGGGTGCGCGAACTCTTCGGCCGGCGCCTGCCCGACGAGGCGCTCACGCCCGAGTTGCTGATCGCCTGGATCGACCACCCGCAAGCCTGGGTGCAGGCCCAGGGCCGCACGCGGCTGATGGGGCGCATGCAGGCGCCCGAGGCCATGCTGTGCCTCACGCGGCTGGCCCAGCACCCGGGGCCTTCGGTGCAGCTCTTCGTCACGCAGTGGCTGTTGCAACTGCCGGCCGAAGACGATGCCGCGCGCGCCGAACGCCTGCGCACCTTGCAGCCTTACTTCCTGATGGCGCTGAGCCAGGTGCATCGCGCGCGCGCGGCCAAGTCGCGCATCGTGCAGTTCCTGCGCCAGCAGATAGCCGGGCCGGCCTGCGCCGAGGTGGTGGCCGCCATCTTCGCGCGCCAGGTGGTGGGCGCCAGCCGCACCGACCAGCCGCAGTACATCGCGGGTCTGCGCGACATCGCGGCGCGGCATCCGCAACTGGCGCTGCCCTTCATGCGCTGGGTGCCGCCCGAAGCGCGTGGCCTGGCCGCCCAGGCCGCAGCCTGAGAAGAGAGAGCTGATCCATGGAGTTCCGCTACCAATACTTCGGCAGCACCACGGTCGATGAATCGGCCACGGCGCAGGCCTTTCGCTTCGCGCCCGACACGCTGCGCCCGCCCACGCATTTCGACGCCACCCTGCGCCGCGACGGCCTGGCCCACCTGCAGTTCCGCGAGGCGCTGTCGGCCCTGCATGCGGTGGTGGTGAGCGACATGCGCGTGCGCGGGCGCGACAAGAGCGCCTACCGCCAGTGGCTGGAAGCCAATGAACAGAGCCTGCTGGCCCAGTTCATGGCCCGCGCGGGCGAGTTGAAGACGCGCGCCGCCGCGCTGCGCACCGAGCTCACAGCCCTGCGCGAGCAGAAGGCCACCTTGCTCAAGCCCTTCTACCAGGCCCAGCGCAAGTACTTCGACTGGCTCTACCAGGCCAACCGCGACGCCTGGTACGTGCTCGATCCGGTCATCACCGTGCACCCGGACCGCCTGCTCTTCGAGGCCTTCAGCCAGGACGAATCGAGCTACTGCGCCGTGAGCGTCTCGCACAACGTGTTCTCGCACACGGGCCAGATGGCCTGCGGCACCACCAACATCGACTATTCGGCCAGCCTGTACGAGGAGTTCCAGAAGATCCGCGACTACAGGGACACGCGGCTGACGGTGGACCCGGCCGGCTTTGGCGTGCAGGTGGGCAGCGATGCGGACCTGCATGAGGAGAAGATCGACCTGCCTGATAGCTGGGTGCGCGGCTTTTTGCAGGTTTCCAGCGCGATGGCGCTGCCGGCCACGGTGCTGGAGCTGCACCCCATGGACCTGCACAGCCTGTGCGCCACCTTGCGCCAGCACCGCGAGCGCGGCGGCCCGCGCTCCATCCGCGTCGAACTCGCGCCCGAGGCCGCGCCGCGCCTGGTCTTCGAGCCCTGGAACATCGAGTTGCCCACGCGGCGCAGCCAGTTGCTGGGCCAGCCGCTGCAGGCGCCGCAGACCATCCGCCTGTGGGGCCGGCGGCGCCTGCTGCTGCTGGAGCGCCTGATCGCGCTGGCCACGCGCGTGCGTGTGCACCTGCTGGGCACCGGCCTGCCCAGCTTCTGGGTGGTGGAGATGGGCGAGGTGACGGTGACGCTGGGCCTGTCGGGCTGGTCGGCCAACGACTGGTCGGCCGCCGCGCGCTTTCATCTGCTGGCCCCGCGCCATGCCGTGCAGGACAGTTGCAAACTGGCCGTCGCGCAGGACCTGCAGCAGCACTGGCAGGCCACGCCCGCGCAGATCGCTTCGCGCACCGGCCTGCCGATGGCCGACGTGAACGCCGCACTGGCGCTGTGGACGCAGGCCGGCCGCGCCGTGTATGACCTGCCCGCCGGGCGCTTTGCCTGGCGCGAGCTGATGCGCGAGCCGATCGAGCTGAACACCCTGCAGGCCGCCAGCGAGGAAGAGAACGCGGGCCTGAAGCTGGTGCTGGCCGGCGGCGTGTCGCTGCAGGGCATCGACCGGGCCGAGGATGGCTCGGGCCGTATGCGCATCCGCGGCGAGGTCAAGCAGGGCAGCCGCACCGAGCAGCCCGTGCTCGAACTCAACGCCGACGAGCAGATCACCGACACGCTGTGCAGCTGCAACCACTTCCAGCAGCACCGCCTGCGCCGCGGCCCCTGCAGCCACATGCTGGCGCTGCGCCTGGTGGCGCAGCCGAAGATCGACGCGCAGCGTCAAGGCGCGGCCGTTGAGGAGGCACGGAAATGACACGGCCTTCCTTTAAACTGTTTTTCGATGCAACGCGCAGGCTCTTGCAATCCGGGCGGTGTTTCGCCGCCCTTGTGAACTGCCGTTCCATGCGACACGGGTGCCGTTTTCACTGTGCGGCCCCTGCCACCCATGCGCCATTCCTGAGTGGCTTGCTGCAAGCGAATGCGCGCATGGGTGGCGGGGCCGCGTCGAGTGAACAGCCCCCGTCCAGAGGGCCCTGCGGGCTCTTCGACGAGAAGCGCGTTGCATCACCTTTTCTTTGCCCGTCCGCGCCTTTGCTGGGCCTTCCTTCGCAAGGAGGCGCGCACTGATGGCCGCTCCTCAACCCACCCGCGCCGAACTCATCGAGCGCATCCGCGCCTCCAGCAAGGAGGCCGTGGTGCTGGCCGAAATGCAGCGCCTGGGCTTCTGGCCCAAAGGCGCGGCCCAGCCTGAAGCCGCCACCGAGCTGATCGAGCGCGAGACCGCGCTGGTGCAGGAACTCAATTCGCTGCAAGCGCAGCTGCAGCTCAAGGGCGACCCCGACAAAGCCCTGCGCGCGATGCGCCAGGAACGCCTGGCCGCCGCACGTGCCCAGCGCGAAACCAAGGCCCGCGAACGCGCGCAGCGCCAGTACGAGCGCGCGCTGCAATGGCATGGCGAGCGGCAGCAGCGCATCGGCTACCTGGGGGCAGGCGTGTCGGCCGGGCTGGAGCGGCCCGACGGCAAGGCTGCGCATGCGCCGCTGCACAAGCCCCGGCCCGAGCGGCTGGCACTGCATGGCCTGCCCGCGCTGGCCAGCCCGCAGGCGCTGGCGCAGGCCATGGGCCTGGCGCTGGGCGAGCTGCGCTTTCTGAGCTTTCACCGCGAGGTGGCGCGCCACACGCATTACCGCCGATTCACCTTGCCCAAGAAGAGCGGCGGCGAGCGCCTGATCTCGGCGCCCATGCCGCGGCTCAAGCGCGCGCAGTACTGGGTGCTCGACAACATCCTGGCCAAGGTACCGGCGCACGACGCGGCCCACGGCTTTCTGCCGGGCCGCTCCATCGCCGGCAACGCCCAGCCCCATTGCGGGCAGGACGTGGTCATCAACCTGGACGTGAAGGACTTCTTCCCCAGCATCGCTTTTGGCCGCATCAAGGGCGTGTTCATGCACCTGGGCTACGGCGAATCGGTGGCCACCGTGCTGGCCCTGCTGTGCAGCGAAAACCGCGCCGACGAGCTGCAGGTGGACGGCGAGCGCTGGTTCGTGGGCGGCACGGCCGCGCAGCGCGTGCTGCCGCAGGGCGCGCCCACCAGCCCCATGCTCACCAACCTGCTGTGCCGCCGGCTGGACCGGCGCCTGGCCGGACTGGCGCGCGCGCTGGGCTTTGCCTACACGCGCTATGCCGATGACCTGAGCTTCTCCGCATCCGGCGAGGCCGCGCAGCGCGTGGGCACCTTGCTGCGCCGCGTGCGCTGGACCCTGCGCGAAGAAGGCTTCGAGCTGCACCCCGAAAAGGAACGCGTGATGCGCCGCGGCGCCCGCCAGGAAGTGACCGGCATCGTGGTCAATGCGGCGCAACCCGGCGTGTCGCGCCAGAGCCGCCGCGCCTTGCGCGCCGCACTGCACCGCGCCAAGGGCGAAGGCCTGGAACAGGCGCATTGGCAGGGCCAACCCGCCAGCCGCGAACGCCTGCTGGGCTATGCCCACTTCGTGCAGGGCATCAACGCCACCCAGGGCCGCGCGCTGGTGCTGGCCGCCCAGGCGCTGCCGCTGGCCAGCCGTGCCGCCCATGCCGTGGCGCCCGCGAGCGACTTCCGCACGCGCGCCGCACAGGGCCAGGCGCCTGCACGCGCGGCCGGCGACTGGTGGCAGCCCGCGCCGCCGCCCGAACCCGTGCGCCAGCGCACCGACGGCGAGCTGCGCGAGGCACGCGCCGCGCGCCGCCAGGCCGCCGCCGAAGCCCGGCGCGCCGCGCAGCCGACAACAGCAGCAGCGCCATCCGCACGGCCCGGCAACCCCAACCCGCCCGCCGCGGCGGCCAACCCGCGCCCACCCGTGGTGCGCAAGCGCCGCACCTACTGGCTGCAGCTCTTTGTCGTGTGGCTGGCCGGCGTGCTCACGGGCAGCGGCCATGTCACGCTGGCCGGGCTGGCCTACCTGCTGATCAGCTACTGGAAGGGCCACCAGCGCTGGTCGCACTTCAGCCTCGTGATGCTGGCCATCGTGGTGCTGGTGCCCGTGGCACGCAGCATCGGACTTCTGTGATTCATGACGACCACTTCTCACACCTTCCTCTGGCACGACTACGAGACCTTCGGCGCCAACCCGCGCCGTGACCGTCCCGCGCAGTTCGCCGCCATCCGCACCGACGCCGAACTCAACGAGATCGGCGAGCCGCTGATGATCTATTGCAGGCCGGCGCCGGACTTCCTGCCCAGCCCCACGGCCTGCCTCATCACCGGCATCACGCCCCAGCTGTGCCTGGAGCGCGGCCTGCCCGAGCGCGAGTTCGCGGCGCAGATCGAAGCCGCGTTTTCGAAGCCCGGCACCATCGGCGTGGGCTACAACACGCTGCGCTTCGACGACGAGGTCACGCGCTTCATGTTCTGGCGCAATCTGATCGACCCTTATGCGCGCGAATGGCAGAACGACTGCGGCCGCTGGGACCTGCTGGACGTGGTCCGCCTGACCTACGCGCTGCGCCCCGAAGGCATCGAATGGCCGAAGCACGAAGACGGCCGCCCAAGCTTCAAGCTCGAAGACCTCTCGCGCGCCAACGGCCTGGTGCATGAGGCGGCGCACGATGCGCTGTCTGACGTGCGCGCCACCATCGCGCTGGCGCGGCTGATCCGCGAGCGCCAGCCCCGGCTGTTCGACTTCGCCTTCAGCCTGCACAAGAAAGAGCGCGTGGCCCGGGAACTGGGCCTGCCCGCCACGCGAGAGACCGCGCGGCCCTTCTTGCATGTCTCGGGCATGTTCCCGCCCGACCGCGGCTGCCTGGCTGTGATGTGGCCGCTGGCCAGCCACCCCACCAACCGCAACGAGCTGCTGGCCTGGGACCTTTCGCAAGACCCCAGCGAGCTGGCCAGCCTGGACGTGGCCACCTTGCGCCAGCGCCTGTTCACGCGCACGGCCGACCTGCCCGAAGGCGTGCAGCGCCTGCCCATCAAGGGCATCCATCTGAACAAGTCGCCCATGGTCGTGGGCAACCTGCGCACGCTCACCGAGCCCATGGCCGCGCGCTGGCAGATCGATGTTCCGCAAGCCATGCGCCATGCCGAAATCGCCGCCAGCCTGCCCGACATGAGCGCCATCTGGTCGCAGGTCTACGCACGCGAAAGCGGCCCGGCGCTGGATGTGGACGAAGACCTCTATGGCGGCTTCGTCGGCCCGGCCGACCGCAGGCGCCTGAACGAACTGCGCGAAATGTCAGGCCAGCAACTGGCCGGCCGCCGATCCAGCTTCGACGACCCGCGTTTGGAAGAACTGCTGTTCCGCTACCGCGCGCGCCACTTTGCCGAAACCTTGAGCGACGAGGAGCAGATGCGATGGCTCGAACACCGCGTCGCCAAGCTCATTGAAGGCGAGGGCGGTGCCTTCAACGTCGATGCCTACTTTGCCGAGATCGATGCGCTGTCGGCCACCGTGGATGAGCGGGGGGAGGAGCTGCTGGGGGCCTTGTATGAGTATGCGGAGATGGTGGCGCCGGAGGGGTGATTTGATGCGCCCGCCTGAGGGCCGTCGGACGAAGAGGCGTGTCTTTCGCGCTGAAGCCAGCATGTGCGGCTGCTCGTGACGGTGAACGGTGCCGCGCACGGATCCGACGGCTTGGCGGATGATCCGGCAGGAGGGTATGAAGTTGCCAGGGCAGCATGGAGGCGGCATTGACTTGGGCCGTGGGGCCTGCCTAGCATGCGGCCCTGCTGAATCTAGTTGAGCGACAAGAGCGTGAACGTGAAGTACGCACATCAGTTTTCGTCCCTGCATCGGCAGCAGGTGGAATTGAGCGCCGTGTGTGGGTGCTTCTACTGCCTCAACACATTTGCGCCGGTTGAAATCACAGAGTGGGTAGATGGCGGGCAGACGGCTTTGTGCCCAAAGTGCAGCATTGATTCGGTCATTGGTTCAGAGTCTGGCGTTCCTTTGACAGAAGAATTTCTGTCAGCTATGCATGAGCACTGGTTCTAGATATGTCGTTGCCGACCAGTCACTCCACCGATGTCCTTGCCACCGTGTCGCGTCGCCAAAGCCGCGGCTGAGTTTGAGCGTCACAGCAACGAAGGAGCAGCCGTGTTTTCGCACATCTTCGTGAGCGTCAAGGACTTTGATCGAGCGCTGAAGTTCTATTCCGAGGTCATGCGCGTTCTTGGCAACGAACCCCGCTTTTGCGAACCGGAGAAGCCTTGGGCTGGCTGGCACAGTGAAGGTCGCTCACGACCGTACTTTGTCATCTGCAAGCCATACGATGGGCGGCCACATGATCCTGGAAACGGGCAGATGATCGGGTTCATGGCAACGGACAGAAGAACTGTTGAAGCTGCCTATGCAGTTGCGCTGCGCAACGGAGGGATTTCAGAAGGTTTGCCAAGCCTGCGGCCGGAATATCACGCGAAATACTATGGCGCCTACTTCCGAGATCCTGAAGGAAACAAGATATGCGTTGCCAGCCATGGTGATGAGTAAGAGCCAAGAAGGCCCCGCAAGAAAGCATGGCGCACGCTCTCAACAAGCAGAAGGCCTACGCGCTACTCATCTGACCGGAAAGGTCGAGCCGATGCGAAAGCTGCGCTCTAATACCTACGGCACGTGATGCTGCCTAGCTCATCATTCCAGCGGACAGCCTCCGGCGGCCGCTGAACCCAGCCCTTGGATTGCCATGCTCGATCTCGGTCACCCGCACACACAGCACATCTTTAGGGCATCCGCGATTCAGGACCGGATTCGCGTCCACATTCGCCACATCAAAGAGGGCGCCGAGCCGGCTGATTGCGCAAGGCGCTTTGAGGACATCGCCCAACGGATCATTCCCGAGCTTCATCAACTCAACCGGGACCATTTTGGCTCTTCTGCCGGAATCACCCGGCACCTGGAGGAGATTGCTCTCGCTGCCACGCAACAAGACGTTGAGCTTTGCGGGCGCCTCTTTCATGCCATGGCCGACGGCATGGGTGACAACAACTTTGGCACCTGGGCCATCTAGCCATTCATATATGGACTCCCCCTGAACAGCAAGAAACCGACCGATAGTTTTGCCTTGGGGTATTCGCCTGCAGTCGTATATCCGGCATCTGAGGTGGGATCGTGGAAGTGTTGTGCCGACATGGAATCTGCGGGAGCGGCGCGCCAATCATTACAAGCGGCAGGCAAGCTGCCGGAAGAGTTATCGGCGTCAGTCGCTCTGGGGCGGCTGATGGCTTCGATACCGGTGCGTGCACCCACGGGAATGGCGATGCCGAACTCGCGGCAAAAGCCACGCAGGGCGTTGATGCGCGAGGTGCGTGTGCCCATCCACAGCGAGCGGATGCGGTGCAGGCCCTGCAGGGCCTGCTGCTCCACCGATTTGACGCGCACGGGGCGGATATCGGAGGCGCGGGCGGCTTCCAGCAGTGCAGCGGCGTCGGCGGCGTCGGTCTTGTTGCGCTTGACGTAGGCGCGGATGTACTGGGCAGGGAGCAGGCGAACGTCGATGCCTAGGCCGGTGAGCCAGCGTGCCCAGTGGTGGGCCGAGCCGCAGGCCTCCATGATGACCAGGCGCACATCGCGATTGGCGAACCAGCGCTCAAACTGGGTGCGGGTGAGGCGGTGGGTTTCGATGATCTTCCAGTGTTCATCGGCCACGGCGAGCTGGAAGACGGATTTGGCCAGATCGACGGCCACGGTAGTAGCATGCATTTCGGACTCCTTTCGTTTGCGAAGACCTGATCCCCACGCCAATGAAGACCAGTGCGCCAATGTGGCGCGAACAAACGGGGGAGTCCATCCCATCATTGCAGGTAACGGCCTACGGCCGCGCCTGAACTCCAGCGTGAGCCCGCACCGTGAAGCACTACTTGTCATCGTCCGAAGTAGCTTGGCGCTCACGTTCGTTTTCGCACACAGGCCGTTTCTGGGGTGCCGCCATCGTCAGTGGCGTGGCTGTACCGTACTTGCTTTGGCAGTCACCTCCAGAAGGGGCGGGGCAGTGGCTGGTTCTGTTCGCCTACTTGTGTGTCGCATGCCTGATCGGCCTTCTGGTTGTTCTCGTGCGTCGCTTGGTGAGACCCGACAAGCTATCGCTGGACAGCCTCAGCGTAGAGGTAAACACACAGGGTATTTGGCGAGAGTTTCAAGGCAAGCGAACTCTCTGGCTCGGAGCTGCTGAAGTCCGATCGGCTGTGGTCTACAGAACGCGCGTCAATCAGACTCAGCGAGTCACCATCGGCGGGGGGAGTCGCGATATTGAAGTCACAGGCCTTCAGAGCATGGATATCTTCGTCGAAGACCTGCGCGCCGCATTCCCGCGGTTGACCGTGAGTATGGTGAGTTCAGATCCTGCTTCACAATTTCGGGAAGGTTTGCCACCCCCATGAGCAAGTTCGAGACCGACAGCCCGTCATTGTTTGAGCGCTGCTTTGCGGCGGTCTTTTCTGGCCTCGCCGCCGGCGTTACGTATGCGCTGTGGTTGTTCTTCCACTCAGGCCAGTGGGGCGCGGAACAACTGGCCGCGGTCAAAGACATTGGCAAGTGGATCGTGCTCGCTGGCACGGTGCTCGGGTTCTTCGGTGGCATATCTCTGGTTGCGCGCCTATGGGGGCATGTTTGGGAGTCACAGAGCGAGCCGCGTATCTCCATGCGCACTGCACTTGTGCTGCTCGCCCTGGTTGCAGTGGGCTACTGGGTGCTCAAGCAGTGAGCACTGGCGCCCTTCACTGTTCGTCGTCGCCATGATCACAAAGAAGTTCCGCAGCGCTCTCATCGTCGCACTGGCCGTGCTGACGGCAACCACCGCGCTGGCGCTGACTCTCAAGCTCATCGCTGCGTTGGATCTTGTCTTTGAGCCTGGCAATGACGCTATTGATGCCGAGCAGATGGTCCGGCTCGAAAAGCTGCTCCGCACTCCCGCTGCACAGCCTTGTGAACTTGAAATGATGATCGTTGTCGGCCATGCCGATGTGGCGGAAGCGGCATTCAACGAGCTTCATGGTCTATCTTGTAGACGAGCGAATAGGGTCAAGGATCAGCTAGTACGGCTTGGGATTCCGTTGGATCGGATATTTGTAGAGGGCTTTGGAGCCAGGCAACTGGTCGACGAAGTTGGTTCCACAAGGAATCGCCGTGTGGAGATCGAAGCAGTGGGAATGATTAATTCGTGTCGCTTTCGTCGCAATGAGGCATCGTCCACTGCAGGGTCAACATGCATGGACGTTCCCTAACCAGCGCGCAATACGCGCAGGCCCGCACTGCTGCCGGCCGTGCTGCGTGATGCCGATGCTGCGCGTGCCCTGACCGCGCAGCGACGGTCAGGGCACGCTGGCGGTTGAACGCCCCGCTACCATCCGCCCTTCCATGCGCCGAATCGACCCCTACAACATCCGGCTGTTCATCACCGCCGCGCAGGCGGGCTCGATCGTGCGCGCGGCGCAGCAGGAGCACATTGCGGCTTCGGCGCTGGGGCGGCGCCTGTCGGATCTGGAGCATTCCTTCGGCACGGCGCTGCTGGTGCGCTCGGCGCGCGGGGTGAGCCTGACGGACGCGGGGCGCGTGGTGTATGCGCGCGGCGTTCGAATGGAGGAAGAGCTGCAATCGCTGCTGCGCGAAGTGCAGGACCTGGGCGGCGAGGTGCGCGGCACGGTGCGGCTGTACGCCAACATGTCGGCGGTGGTGGGCTTTCTGCCCGAGCGCCTGCGCAGCTTCATGGCCCTGCATCCGGGCGCGCAGGTGCAACTGCATGAAGCCGACACGCGCGACGTGATCCGCGCCTGCCTCGACGACCGGGCCGATGTGGGCATCGGCGTGCAGACGCCGGTGCCGGCCGGTCTGCAGAGCTGGTTCTTCGCGAGCGACCCGCTGCAGGTGATCCTGCCGGGCGAGCATGCGCTGGCCGGCCACAGCGCGCTGGGCTTTGCCGAAGTGCTGCGCGAGCCCGTGATCGGCGTCCACCAGGGCGGCGCGCTCGACCGCCTGCTGCACGAGCGGTCCGAGGCCCTGCATCAGCCTTTTGCGCCGCAGGTCTGGGTCAGCAGCTTCGATGCGGTCTGCCGCATGGTCGAAGCGGGCCTGGGCATTGCCATCATTCCGCAGAGCGCGGCTTCGGCCTATGCGGGCGCCTCGCGCTTCGTGCGCCTGCCGCTGCGCGAGCCCTGGGCCGCGCGCGAGCTGGCGCTGCATGCCCTGCGCCGCCAGCCGCAGCCGCGGGCCGTGCAGGCGCTGATCGACAGCCTTCAAGGGTAATTCCGGATCTCTGCGTTCGCGCGACCCCCTGTGCCGAGTTCGCGCTTCCGCAGGGCAGGGTGCTGATCGCAAGATCGGCCCATGCCAGCCACGATCCCTGATGATGATGCCGACGGCAGCGGGCCAGCCGAGGTGCCCGCTTCGCTGCGTTTCGCCCCCCGCGTTCTCTACTTCAGCCAGTCGCCGGACGCCGTGCGTGCCGCGCTGGCAGGCCAGCACCTGACGCTGGCCCAGGCCCTGCCGCTGCGCGACGACATCTCGACCGACGAGATCACGCCGCTGTCGATCCTGATGCACTTCGACGAGCAGCTCGGGCGCTACCCGTACCTGGGCTTTGCGGCGCAGGGCAATGTGCCGATTGGCGTCGATGCGATGCGCAGCAGCGGCATCGAGGTGGTGGTGGCCGGCAAGCGCTATGGCAAGGGCTCGTCGCGTGAACACAGCCCGCGCGCCGAAGTGCTGGCCGGCGTGCGCCTGGTGATCGCCGAAAGCTTTGAACGCATCTACCGCCAGAACGCAGACAACATCGGCCTGATCACCTCGACCGATTTCGGGTTGATCCCGCGCATCGAGGCTGGTGAGGCCATCGCGTGGGACGAACTGGTGGCCGGCCGCGACGCGCTTGCGGCCGCGATCCTGCGCGGCGGCGGGCTGCTGCGATTCGGCCAGGCCCACCTGCGGGATGTGCGAGAGGTCCGCGATGTGCGTGACACAGCCCGTGCGCCCACGCGGCCCATGACCCTGTTCGAGAAGATCGTGCAAAGGCACGCGCTGGCCACGGCCGCCACGCCCGCCAACCCCGGCCCGGGCGACGGCGCCTTCGTGCGTGCGGACTGGCGCTTCATCCACGAGTACTACACCGGCATGGCGGCCCACATGCTGCATGAGCGCTTCGGGCGCCCGCTGCGCCTGCACGATCCGCAGTCCATCCTCGTGTTCGAGGACCACACCTCCTACGTGGATGAAAGCCCGGCTCACGTGCGCGGCGGCCTGGTGCCGCAGGTGCGGCGCATGGTCCAGGCCCAGCGCGACTTTGCCGGGCACTATGGCCTGCGCACGCACCGCACGCTGACCGAGCAGGAGGCCGCGCACGACGACGGCCGCAACGTGGCCGGCATCTCGCACGCGATGATGACCGAGCACTACGCCTTGCCTGGCCAACTGGTGGTGGGCACCGATTCGCACACGCCGCACAGTGGCGCGCTGGGCTGCGTGGCCTTCGGTGTGGGCACGACCGACATGGCCAATGCCTTTGTCACGGGCGCGGTGCGCATGACGCTGCCGCAGAGCATCCGCGTCTGGCTCGGCGGCGCGCTGGCGCCTGGCGTGACGGCCAAGGACGTGGTGCTGCACCTGCTGGCGCAGCCAGGCATCCGCGAGGGCGACGGGCTGGGCAAGGTCTTCGAGTTCTGCGGCCCGGCGGTGGCGCTGATGAGCACCGACGAGCGCGCCACCCTGACCAACATGACGGCCGAGCTGGGCGGCTTCACCGGCATCGTGGCGCCCGATGCCGAAACGGTGCGCTTCCTGCGCGAGCGGCGCGGCATCGATTTCGTGATCGAGCCCTGGATGCACAGCGACGAGGACGCGCCGTATGCGCAAATCCTGCACATCGACTGCGCGGCCGTGCCGGCCATGGTGGCGGCGCCCGGCGATCCGGGCAACGGCCTGCCGGTCGATCAATTGCCAAAAACCGTGCGCATCGACATCGCCTACGGCGGCTCCTGCACCGCGGGCAAGCGCGAAGACTTCGAGCACTACCACGCCGTGCTGCGCTGGGCGGCAGACCGCGGCCTGCGCGTGGCGCCGGGCGTGCAACTGTTCCTGCAGTTCGGCACCACGGCCGTGCGCGAGCACTGCACCTCGGCCGGCTACCTCGACGCCTTCGAGCGCGTGGGCGCGCGCATGCTGCAGCCCTCTTGCGGCGCCTGCGGCAACTGCGGGCCCGGCGGCTCCAGCCGGGCAGAGCAGGTCACGGTGAGCGCGATCAACCGCAACTTCCCGGGCCGCGGCGGGCCGGGCAGCGTGTGGCTGGCCAGCCCCGCCACGGTGGCGGCCAGCGCCATCGCGGGCGAGCTGGTCTCGTTCGAAGAACTCAGGAAGCGGCTTTCAGCCCCCCAAGACGGAGACAACACATGATGAACAACAAGAGCACCCCCTTTTCGCGGCGATGCTTCGGCGCGCTGCTGGGCGCGGCGATAGGCATGGCGTCCCTGGGCGCGTCCCCAGGTGCATGGGCCCAGTCAGACCGGCCCCTGCGCGTGATCGTGCCGCTGGCCGCGGGCTCCACGGTCGATGCGGTGGCGCGGGCGCTGGGGCCGGGATTCGGCCGCGCCACGGGCCACCCGGTGGTGGTGGAAAACCTTCCAGGCGCGGGCGGCATCACCGGCACCACGCAGATCGTCAAGGCCGCCAGGGACGGGCTCACGGTGGGCATGATCTCGTCGAACCATGTGATCAACCCGGGCATCTACAAGACCATTCCCTACGACAGCCTCAAGGACATCACGCCCATCGCCGTATTGGCCACGGTGCCGCTGGCGCTGGTGGTCAACCCCAAGCTGCCGGTGCACAACGTGCGGGAGCTGCTGGCCCATGCCAAGGCGCACCCCGCCACGCTGAACTACGGCTCGGCCGGCAACGGCAGCACCCTGCACCTGGCGGCGCAGTTGCTGGTCTCGCAGACGGGCATCGACATGAAGCATGTGCCTTACCGCGGCACCGGGCCGCTGATCACCGACCTGATCGGCGGCCAGGTGCAGTTGGGTTTCGTCTCGGTGTCCCAGGTGGCGGGGCAGATCAAGACGGGGCAGTTGCGTGCGCTGGCCATCTCCACCCCCACGCGCTCGGCCGCGCTGCCCGAAGTGCCCACGCTGGCCGAGGCCGGCGTGCCCAACTACAGCTTCGATGCCTGGATCGCGCTGGTCGGCCCGGCCGGCCTGCCCAAGGCCGTGGTCGACAGCCATGCCGCCGCCGTGAAGACGGCCCTGGCCTCGCCCGAAGCGCAGGCCGCCATCGTCGGCCAGGGCCTGATGGTGCTCGACAAGGGGCCGGCCGAGGCGCCGGCCTTCTTCCAGGCCGAGCTGGCCAAGCACCAGCAACTGGTCAAACAGTCCGGGGCCGTGCTCGACTGATGCAACCGCCGCGCGGCTGGCCTATGCTGCCGCCCATGCCAACAAGCACCCTCGATGATCTGGCCGGCTTCGTGCGCCGGCACCCACGCCTGTTCGTGCTCACGGGCGCGGGCGTCAGCACCGAATCGGGCATTCCCGATTACCGCGATGCCAATGGCGACTGGAAGCGCACGCCGCCCGTGACCTACCAGGCCTTCATGGGCAGCGAGGCCACGCGCCAGCGCTACTGGGCGCGCAGCATGATCGGCTGGCGCGTGATGGGGCGGGCGCAGCCCGGCCCCGCGCACCGCGCGCTGGCACGGATGGAGCAGGCCGGCCG
Organism: Xenophilus arseniciresistens; assembly: GCF_028023875.1. GTDB lineage: Bacteria > Pseudomonadota > Gammaproteobacteria > Burkholderiales > Burkholderiaceae_C > Xenophilus > Xenophilus arseniciresistens. Next base: position 59,219 of record NZ_JAQIPB010000008.1, on the reverse strand, counting down.
CGTGCAACTGCTGCTGACCCAGAACGTGGACGGCCTGCATGACGCAGCCGGCAGCCGGCGCACGTCGGATCTGCACGGCCGCATCGACACCGTGCGCTGCATGGCTTGCGAAGCGCGCAGCCCGCGCGCGCAGCTACAGGAGCGGCTGCTGGCCGCCAACCCGGCCTGGGCCGCATTGAGTGCCAGCGTGGCGCCGGACGGCGATGCCGATCTGGAGCACGAGGATTTCTCGCGCTTCGCAGTGCCGCCTTGCCTGCAGTGCGGCGGGCTGCTCAAGCCCGATGTGGTGTTCTTTGGCGAAAGCGTGCCGCGCGAGCGGGTGCAGGCGGCCATGGCGGCCGTGCAGGCCAGCGATGCGGTGCTGGTCGCAGGCTCGTCGCTGATGGTCTATTCGGGCTTCAGGTTCGTGCAGGCCGCCGCCGCGGCCGGCAAGCCCATTGCGGCCATCAACCTGGGCCGCACGCGGGCCGACGATCTGCTGGCGCTGAAGGTGGCGCTGCCTTGCGGCCCGGCGCTGGGCGCGATGGTGGACACGCTGGCGCAGCCGCAGCCGCTCTGAGCGTTCAGGGCTGCGCAGGGCGCGCCGGCATGAAGGCCGTGCTGCCTGCCCGGCCCGGCAGTTGCAGTTGCGCCGTGGCTGCCGGCGTCTGCGCCAGCAGCCGGCCCTGGCGCCACACCTTCAGCCGCGTGGCGCGCAGGCGGATGGCCTCCACCGCATCGCGCGCCTGCAGCAGCACGAAGCTGGCGTCGCAACCCGGCGCGATGCCGTAGCGCTGCAGGCCCATCAGGCGCGCGGCATGGGTGGTCACGGCCTCGAAGCACTGGCCGATGCCCTGCTGGCTGGTCATCTGCGCCACATGCAGGCCCATGTGCGCCACTTCCAGCATGTCGCCCGAGCCCATGCCGTACCACGGGTCCATCACGCAGTCATGGCCGAAGGCCACGTTCACGCCCGCGGCCAGCAGCTCGGGCACGCGCGTCATGCCGCGGCGCCGGGGGTAGCTGTCATGCCGGCCCTGCAGCGTGATGTTGATCAGCGGATTGGCGATCACGCTCACGCCGGCCTCGGCGATCAGCGGCAGCAGCTTGCTCACGTAATAGTTGTCCATGCTGTGCATGGAGGTGCAGTGCGAGCCCGTCACGCGGCCCTGCAGGCCCAGGCGCTGCGTTTCGAAGGCCAGGGTCTCGATGTGGCGCGACAGCGGGTCGTCGCTTTCGTCGCAGTGCATGTCCACGCGCAGGCCGCGTTCGGCGGCGAGTTCGCACAGCAGCTTCACGCTGGCCGCGCCCTCGGCCATGGTGCGCTCGAAATGCGGAATGCCACCCACCACATCCACGCCTTTTTCCAGCGCGCGCGTGAGGCTGGCCATGCCGCCCTGGGTGCGCAGCACGCCGTCCTGCGGAAAGGCGACGAGCTGCAGGTCGATGTAGGGCGCCACCTGGCGCCTGACTTCGAGCAGCGCATCGACGGCCAGCAGGCTGGGGTCGCTGGTGTCCACATGGGTGCGGATGGCCAGCAGGCCCCTGGCCACGGCCCAGTCGCAGTAGGCCAGCGCGCGCTCGATCAGCGCCTCGGCCTTGAGCAGCGGCTTGAGCTCGCCCCAGAGCGCAATGCCTTCGAGCAGGGTGCCGCTCTGGTTGACGCGCGGCAGGCCGTAGCTCAGCGTCGCGTCCATGTGGAAGTGCGGGTCGCAGAAATGCGGGCTCAACAGCAGGCCGCCGGCATCCACGGTTTCATGGGCCGGCAGGTTCAGGCCCGGGCCCACTTCGGTGATGCGCCCGCCGGCCACGGCCACCGACATGTCGGTGCGGCCATCAGGCAGGCTGGCGTGGGTGATGAGCAGGTCGAGCATGGGGCGGCTCAGGCAGTGCCGGCGGGTGGTGCGGCCAGCGCTTCGCGCAGCCGCGCCGCGTAGCCCTGCAGTGCTTCGGCGCCCGGATCCTGGCGCCGCCAGCTCAGGCCCAGGCCGTCGTCATCATGGCGCGGCACCACATGCATGTGGTAGTGGAAGACGGTCTGCCCCGCGGCGCGGCCATTGAACTGCGCCAGCATCAGCCCGTCGGGCGCAAAAGCCTGCTCGGCCGCGCGGGCCACGCGCTGCGCCGTGTGCATCACGGCGGCGGCCTCCTCGGGGCTCAGGTCCAGCACGGTGGCGGCATGCCGCTTGGTGGCCACCAGCACATGGCCGGGGTTGACCTGGCCGATGTCCATGAAGGCCAGGGTCAGCGCATCTTCGTACACGCGCGCGGCAGGGATTTCGCCCGCCACCAGCTTGCAGAAGATGCATTGGCCGGGCGGTGAGTTGTCGACGAACAAGGGCATGAAAGAAGTCTCCGTGAGAAACAGGGTCTGCAACGCCCCAAGCCTACACGCCCGCCGCCTTTGTCCGTTTGCTCAACGCTCCCCCTTGCGGTAGGGCTTCATGAGCGCCTGCGGATAGGCGGCCTTGCGCGCCACCAGCACCAGCGCCAGGATCGACAGCGCATAGGGCAGCATCAAGTACAGCTGGTAGGGCAGCACGGCCTGGCCCGACTGCTGCAGCCGCAGTTGCAGCGCATCGAAGATGGCAAACAGCAGCGCACCCAGCAGCGCCTTGCCGGGTCGCCACGAGGCAAAGACCACCAGCGCCACGCAGATCCAGCCGCGCCCGTTGACCATGTTGAAGAAGAAGGCGTTGAAGGCCGAGAGCGTGAGGAAGCTGCCGGCCACGCCCATCAGCGCAGAACCGGCCACGATGGCCGCGGTGCGCGTGGCCGCGACCGGGATGCCCTGGCTTTCTGCGGCTTGCGGGTTCTCGCCCACCATGCGCAGCGCCAGGCCCGCGGGCGTGCGCGCCAGCAGCCAGGCCAGCAGCGGCACCAGCAGCAGCGCCAGCAGGGTCAGCGGCGTCTGCGCCTGCAGCACCGGGATGGGCAGCCAGTCCATGGCGGCGAAGGGCAGCACCGTGGGCGGCTCGCTCACCTTGGGAAAGCTCACGCGGTAGCCGTAGTAGGCCAGCGCCGTGGCCAGCAGCGTGATGCCCAGGCCCGAGACATGCTGCGACAGCGCCAGGCCCACCGTGAGCAGGGCATGCAGCAGCCCGAACAGCGCGCCGGCCAGCGCCGCCACGCCCACGCCGGCCCACAGCGGCCAGCCCGCATACACGGCCAGCCAGCCCGTGAAGGCACCGGCCACCATGATCCCTTCGATGCCCAGGTTCAGCACGCCCGCGCGCTCGCACAGCAGCACACCCAAGGTGCCCAGCAGCAGCGGCGTGGCAATGCGCAGCACGGCGATCCAGTAGGCCGGGTTGGCGAGGATGTCGAGGAGTTCGCTCACGCCGCTCTCACTTCCAGCGCAGGCGGTACTGGGCCAGCAGTGTGGCCACCAGCACCGAAAGCAGCGCCGTGGCCACGATCACATCGGCGATGTAGCTGGGCACGCCGATGGCGCGGCTCATGCTGTCGGCGCCCACCAGCACGCCGGCCACGAAGACCGCGGCCAGCACCACCCCCAGCGGGTGCAGCCCGGCCAGCATGGCGATGACGATGCCCGTGTAGCCGTAGCCGGGCGACATGTCCAGCGTGAGGTAGCTGGCGCGGCCCGCCACCTCGATGGCGCCGGCCAGGCCGGCCAGCGCGCCCGAAAGCAGGGCCGTGAGCACCATCGTGCGGGTGACGGGCACACCCGCGAAGGCGGCGGCGCGGCTGTTGGCGCCCAGCGCGCGGATGTCGAAGCCCAGCACCGTGTGCCGCAGCAGCGCCCACACCAGCAGCGCCAGCGCCAGGGCCCACAGCAGGCCGGTGTGCACGCGCGTCTGCGCCACCAGCCTGGACAGTTCCAGCGCGGGCTGCAGGCCCACGCTCTGCGGCCAGCCCATGGCCAGCGGATCCTTCATGGGGCCGTCGAGCAGGGCGCCCACGCCCAGCAGCACGATGAAGTTCAGCAGCAGGGTGGTCACCACCTCGTCCACGCCCAGCCGGCTCTTCATCAGCGCCGGGCCCAGCAGCAACAAGGCACCGGCCAGGGCCGCCGCCAGCATCATGGCCGCAAAGAGCAGCCACAGCGGCCATTCGAGCCCCGTGCCGCCATGCATGCCGCCCACCGCCACGGCGGCGACGGCGCCTGCGTACAGCTGCCCCTCGGCGCCGATGTTGAACAGCCGCGCCCGGAAGGCCACGGCCACGGCCAGGCCCGTGAGCATCAGCGGAACGGCGCGCGTGAGCGTCTCGCTCCAGGCGAAGACCGAGCCGAAGCCGCCCGCCAGCAGCAGCGCGTAGGTGCGGCCCACGGGCGCGCCGGCCCACATCACCAGCAGGCTGCTGATGAGCAGGGTGAACGCAACGGCGCCCAGCGGCGCCAGCAGCAGCGCCAGGCGCGAAGTCTGGTGGCGACGTTCCAGCCTCATGCCGCGCTGCCGGCCATGGCCAGGCCGATGGCCTCGCGCGTCCATTCGTGCGCGGCGCGCGCGGGGCTGAGCCGGCCGTCATGCATCACGGCCACGCGGTCGCCCAAGGCCAGCACCTCGTCGAGGTCGTCGGAGATCAGCAGCACGGCCGCGCCTGCATCGCGTGCGGCGATCAATTGCTGCTGCACAAAGGCCACCGCCCCGATGTCCAGGCCCCAGGTTGGTTGATGCGCCACGATGAGTGCGGGCCCGGGCTGCCGGGTGGAAGCAGGCACCATCAACGCGCGCCCCAGAATCAGCTTCTGCATGTTGCCGCCCGACAGGCTGCGCGCGGGCGCCTGAAGGCCGCCGCCGCGCACGTCATAGGTGCTGACGATGCGCTGGGCGTGCGCACGCGCCGCGCGCTGCCGCAGGCCGCGCAGGCCCGGCAGCAGGGGGCGCGAGAAAACCGGGCCGCGCAGCCGTTCCGCCACCGCGTTTTCCCACACGGACAGATCGCCGATCACGCCCGTGCCATGGCGGTCCTCGGGAATGCGTGCCACGCCGCGCTGGGTCAGCAGGGCGGGCGAGGGCGGCAGCGCCTGGCCGTGCAGCCGCGCCTGGCCGGCCACGGCGCGGCGCGTGCCGCTGAGCAGTTCGGCCAGCGCCACCTGGCCGTTGCCCGACACGCCCGCGATGGCCACGATCTCGCCCGCGCGCAATTGCAGCGACAGGCCGCGCAGCCGGTCATGGCCGCTGCCGGTGGTGTGGATGTCGTCCAGCGCGCACACCAGCTCGCCGACGGCCTGCGCGCGCTGGCGCTGCGGCGCGTCCACCGCATGGCCCACCATCCACTGCGCGAGCCGGGCCTGCGTGCAGCCGGCCGTGGGCGCCTGCGCCACCAGCCGCCCCTGCCGCAGCACGGCCACGCGCTGCGACACGCGCAGCACTTCGGGCAGCTTGTGGCTGATGAAGATGATGGCCAGGCCCTGCGCCACCATCTGGGCCAGGGTCTGGAACAGGGCCTCGCTTTCCTGCGGCGTGAGCACGGCCGTGGGCTCGTCGAGGATGAGGATGCGCGCGCCCCGGTACAAGGCCTTGAGGATCTCCACACGCTGGCGCTCGCCCACCGAGAGGCCGGCCACGCGCGCATCGGGCTGCACCGGCAGGCCGAACTGCTGCGCCACGGCCAGCAGCTTCCTGCGCCCGGCCGCGCGGCGCGAGAAGGGCTGCCACAGCGGCTCGCTGCCCAGCATCACGTTGTCGAGCACGCTGAGGTTGTCGGCCAACGCGAAGTGCTGGTGCACCATGCCGATGCCCGCGGCCAATGCGGCGCGCGGGTTGCCCGGCGCCAGCGGCCGGCCGAAGACCTCGATCTGCCCGGCATCGGCCGTGTAGTGGCCAAAGAGGATGGACATCAGGGTGGATTTGCCGGCGCCGTTTTCGCCCAGCAGGGCCAGCACCTCGCCGGCATGCAGCTGCAGCGAGATGCCGTCATTGGCCTGCAGTGCCCCGAAGCGCTTGCTGATGCCCGTCAGCCGCAGCACCGGCCCGTCGGCATTCAGGGCCGGCTCTGCCATTGCGCCAGGAAAGCCAGCAGCACCTGGGCCGAGTTGTCGGCCGCCAGCTTCATGAAGGTGCCCATTTCATTGGCGCCTTCGCCGCCGCCGGCCAGGTCGCTGAGCGAGCGGAAAGCCAGGTAGGGCACGCCGTTGCTGTGTGCCACCATGCCCACGGCCGCGGTCTCCATGTCCACCACATTGGCCTGGAAGGTGGCGAAGGTGTATTCACGGAAGGCCTTGTTGTCCATGAAGGCCTGGCCCGACACGCCATTGCCGCCGACCACGAGCTTGGGGGCCTGCTTGAGGCAGGTGCCGGCCACGCAGGCGGCCAGGTCGACCTTCATGCGGCGGGCGGCTTCCAGCATGCCTGCATCCACCTCGAACCAGAACTTGCGCGTGATGCCGGGCTGCGCGGCGGAGCGGAATTCCACCCCGCGCGGGAACATGAATCCGAAGTTGGGCAGGTTCGCGTCGCTGATGAAGGGCGGCTTCTCGTAGCGCCCCGGCGCCGCTTCGCGCGCCATCAGCACTTCGAGGTACTGGCCCCACTGCGCCGGCACCGTCACGTCGCCAATCGAGAGGCCGGGGTTCACGCCGCCCGCGATGCCGCTGAACACCACATGGCTGACCTTGAAGCGGTCCAGCGCGAGCTGCGTGTTCATGGTCGCATTGGTCATGCTGATGCCCGAGAGGAACAGCAGCACGGGCTTGCCTTCGAGGGTGCCGGTGTGGAATGCCACCCCGTTGATGCTGTACGTGCGCGAGTCCTGCAGCTTCTTTTGCAGCAGCACCAGCTCGGGCGCGAAGGCCGACATGACGGCCACGCGCGGCGTTGTGTCGAGCCTTGTGCCCTCGGCCGGGCCCACGGTGGCGCAGCCGGCCAGGGCCGCACTCAGCAGCAGGGCCGCGCCCGCACGCGCGCACCAGTTCTTCATCCTGCGGCCGCTCATCGGGCCGTGGACCTGGGCTGGCTGTCGTCGATCTTGACGGTGAACTTGCCGCCCAGGATCTCGGCCTCGCGGGCCTTCACGCGCGCCACCAGCTCGGCCGGCACCTTCTTCTCGAAGGTGCCCAGCGGCGACAGGCTAGAGCCCTTGTATTTCATGTTCGAGTACATGCCGTATTCCTCGGCCTTGAACTGGCCGTTGCCAACCAGCTTGAGCGCGCGGTCGATGGTGGGCTCCATGTGCCACAGGGCCGAAGCGACCACCGTGTCGGGGTACTGGGGCTGCGTGTCGATCACGTTGCCGATCGCCAGCACCTTGCGCTCCTTGGCCGCGTCGCTCACGCCGAAGCGCTCGGCGTAGAGCAGGTCCACGCCCTTGTCGACCATGGCGAAGGCCGCTTCCTTGGCCTTGGGCGGATCGAACCAGCTGTTGATGAAGGTGACGGTGAACTCCACCTTGGGATTCACTTCCTTCGCGCCGGCCATGAAGGCGTGCATCAGCCGGTTCACCTCGGGGATCGGGAAGCCGCCGACCAGGCCGATCTTGTTCGACTTGGTCATGCCGCCGGCCAGCATGCCGCTCAGGTAGGCCGGCTCCTGGATGTAGTTGTCGAAGACGCTGAAGTTGGGCGCCTGCGGCTTGCCCGAGCTGCCCATGAGGAACTGCGTCTTGGGGAAGTCGCGCGCGACCTTGCGGGCCGCCGCCTCCACGGCAAAGGCCTCACCCACGATCAGCTGGTGGCCGGCCGTGGCGTACTCGCGCATCACGCGCTCGTAGTCGGCGTTGGCCACGTTCTCGGTGGCCTTGTATTCGATCTCGCCGCGCGCCTCGGCAGCCTTGAGCGCCTTGTGGATGCGGCCCACCCATTGCTGCTCGAAAGGCACGGTGTAGACGGCGGCGACCTTGAGCTTGCTGGCGCCCTGCGCGAAGGCCAGTTGCGGCAGGCCCAGCGCGGCCAGGCCGGCGAGGGCGGCAGCGCCGAGGATCAGGGGGCGGCGTTGGATCATCTTTTTCTCCTTGTGGATGCGGCAGGCACAAGCATGAAAGGTGCCTGCCGGCGCAGGCCCCCGGGGGTGTCAGTGCCCAGGCTTACTTGGTGCCGAAGATCCGGTCGCCCGCATCGCCCAGGCCCGGCAGGATGTAGCCGTGGTCGTTGAGCTGGCGGTCGATGGCCGCGGTGTAGATCGGCACGTCGGGGTGCGCGGCCTGCATGGTGCGCACGCCTTCGGGGCAGGTCAGCAGGCACACGAACTTGATGGACTTGGGGTTGAGCTCCTTGAGCCGCTCCACCGCCGCCGCCGCCGAGTTGCCGGTGGCCAGCATCGGGTCGACCACGATGATGTCGCGGTCCTGCATCTCGCTGGGCATCTTGAAGTAGTACTCGACGGCCGTCAGCGTCTTGGGGTCCCGGTACAGGCCGATGTGGCCCACGCGCGCACCGGGGATCACGTTGAGCATGCCTTCGAGGATGCCGTTGCCCGCGCGCAGGATGGACACCAGCACCACCTTCTTGCCGTCGATCACCTTGGAGGTCATGGTCTCCAGCGGCGTCTCGACCTCGATGTCCTGCATCGGCATGTCGCGCGTGACCTCGTAGGCCATCAGCGAGCTCAGCTCGTTGAGCAGGCGGCGAAAGCTGTTGGTGGAGGCGTCCTTGCGCCGCATCAGCGTGAGCTTGTGCTGGACGAGGGGATGGTCGACGACGGTGACGTGGCTCATGGCTTCTGAGGAAGAAAAAGGGGAATGGATGCGCCGAGTTTGCCAGCCTTGCGGCTCAGAAAACCGTGCCGTCACTCACGATCTGCAGCGGCGGCCCCCCGCCCTTGCGCGCCCGCTCGGCCAGCACGCGGCCGGCGGCCCAGGTGCCGCCTTCCAGCACACAGGCCAGCGGCAGCTCGGCTTCGCTGGCCCCCAGCTTGTGGCGCACCAGCGGTGCCAGTTCATCGAGCAGCGCCACGGTCAGCGCGCGCCATTCCACGATGAACTCGTCGCCCGCATGCCATTGGCGCTGCAGCAGGGCCGGGTCGGTGGGCAGCAGCACGCCCGCGTCCAGCAGCAGGCCGCCGTTGCGGTATTCGGGCAGGGCCGTGAGCTGGTCCAGCCCCTCCACCTTCGCGCCACCGGCCTCGAAGGGTTCGATCAGCGAATAGCTCAGCCACTGCGAGAGCTTGTGGAAGGGCATCCAGCCATTGCTCAGCCCGGGGCCTTCGACGGCGCTGTGCCGCCAGCAGTCGCCCAGCAGCAGCGCCGGATCGGCGGGGCCGGGCAGCAGATCGCTGCCGTCGGCGGCCAGGCTGTCAATGCGGTTGGCCGCGGGCCAGATGGCCGACAGCGACTGCAGCAACTGCGTCAGGATTTCGTGCGCCCGCACGGTGGCCGTGGGCGGCACCTCCACGCCGTCGGGCGAGACCAGGGCATCGAACAGGCCACCGGGGCGCTGCTGTTCGACGCCGAAGACCTCGGGCTGCTCGGCCATCACCTCACCCAGCCGGCGCAGCAGCCCGGTGCGGCCGGCCATGCCCACCAGCGGGTTGTTCTCGCTGACCTGGAAGGCCTGGGCCAGCCGGGCGGACACCAGCCCGCGCAGGCCGGCCGCGTCGGCCTGCAGCGGCCGCTGCGGGTCGGACGAGAACAGCCCCGCCATGAAGGCGTGGTAGCTCGCCACGCCCAGCCCTTCGGAACGCGCGAAGACCTGGCCGCTGCCTGCTTCGTGGTACTTCCAGGTGGGGCCGGCGCCGGCGTCCAGCAGCACGCTGACCAGCACCAGGTCGATGTGCGCCTTGGCGCGCGCGTGCGCGCTCTGGTCGGCCAGGCGGCGGTTCAGTTCGCCCAGGCGGTCGATGCCGCCGGCCTCGAAATGGCGCCAGCGGCTGTGGTACGGAATGGGCTGCCAGCCGTAGCGGTTGCGCGTGACCTCGGCCACCTCGCGCGCGGCGTCTTCCAGCGCGTTGGCATCGGCCACGCGGAACCACTTCGATTCGCCGCGCCGGGCCCGCGCCAGCAGGGCCCGCGCGCGGCGCCGGATCTCGGCCGTGGTGCGCAGCAGCGCGGCGGCGCCCGCGGGTTGCTCGGCGTTGTGCAGCAGGTCCATGCGCGGGTCCACCTCGCCTTGGGCGTTGGCGCTGCGCACCGCGGGGTCGCGCGTGGGCCGCGCCGGGTCCAGTCCGTAGTCGCCGCGCGTCATTCGCTGAGCCCCCGGCCCTTGGCCTTCTTCAATTCCTCGGCATCGGGCACGACGCCCGGAGTGAAATAGCCTGCGGCCATCTTGGCGTCCATCTCCACCCGCGCGTCGGCGGGAATCAGCTCGTCGGGAATGTTGATGCGCTCACCCACCGCTATGCCCGAGCCGGTGATGGCGTCGAACTTCATGTTGCTCATCGAGACCAGGCGGTGGATCTTTTGGATGCCCAGCCAGTGGAAGACGTCGGGCATCAGCTCCTGGAAGCGCATGTCCTGAACGCCGGCCACGCATTCGGTGCGTGCGAAGTACTGGTCGGCCGTGTCGCCGCCCACCTGGCGCTTGCGCGCGTTGTAGACCAGGAACTTGGTCACTTCGCCCAGCGCCCGGCCTTCCTTGCGCGAGTAGGCGATCAGGCCCACGCCGCCGCGCTGCGCGCCCGCAATGCATTCTTCGATGGCATGCGTGAGGTAGGGCCGGCAGGTGCAGATGTCGGAGCCGAAGACGTCGGAGCCGTTGCACTCGTCGTGGATGCGCGCCGTGAGCTCGACCGAGGTGTCGGCCAGGTCGCGCGGCTTGCCGAAGATGTAGAGCGTCTGGCCGCCGATGGGTGGCAGGAACACCTCCAGGTCGGAGCGCGTGACCAGCTCGGGGTACATGCCGCCGGTCTCTTCGAAGAGCACGCGGCGCAGGTCGGTTTCAGAGCAGTTGAAGCGCCTGGCCACCTCGGGCAGGTACCACACGGGCTCCACGGCCACCTTGGTCACCACGGCCGCGCCGCCCGGTGTGAGGAACTTGCCGTCGGCCTTGAGCCGGCCTTTTTGCAGCGCGTCGATCACCTCGGGCAGGATCACGTGCGCCTGCGTCACGGCAATGGTCGGGCGGATGTCGTAGCCGGCCGCGAGTTCGCCCGCATAGACCTCGGCCACCGAAGCGCCCCAAGGGTCCAGGCTCACGATGCGGCCCGGGTCGCTCCACTGCGGGTAGGGGCCGATCACGTCGGTGGGCGAGGTGTTGGTCAGGTCTGCCTTGTGCTCGCGCTTGAGCGCGCCCGCGGCCACGGCCAGCGCGCGGTAGACGCTGTAGCTGCCGCTGTGCGTGCCGATGACGTTGCGGTGCGCGCGGTTGGTGGTGGTGCCCACCACGGGACCGCGCTCCTGCGCTGTGGCGGCGCCCCATCGGATGGGGATGGAGCCCAGGCCGCTGCTGTGCGAGGTCAGGCGGATGTGGCGCGGCGACGGGCTTGGGGCGGCCGGCGCGGAGGTCGATGGACTGGAGACGGAGGCGCTGTTTGCAGATGACACCACGGACATGGAGACCCCTCAAAAAACACAATGTAGCGATCGCTCCGGGGGCTGGCAAGACAGCGCGAGGCTGCGATGTGCGCCAGACGGCGTAGAGAATCCGTGCGCCGTTCGTGTTGCGCTGCTGCGCGATGCCTGTCTCTTGATGTTCTTGAAGGAGCTGATGCTTGAGTGCCAGACCTGATGCGCGCCCCAGCGGGCCGCCCGCCTGGTTGACCGGGAGCTGCAAAGTCGTGGCGGGCGCCGCGCTGATCGCGGGCCTGGCGGCCTGCATCCAGCCCAGGAGGGCGCCGCCGCCGCCCGAGATGGAGGCGTCGCCGGGCGGGACCGGGCAGGCCACCGTCACGCCCTATCCGCTGCCCGAGGCGCCGCCGCCGATGCGGCCCGCGCCGCCGCCCGAGCCGGCATGGGCGGTCGCGGTCGTGCCGCCGAAGCCGCGCGTGCGACCCGCGCCTGAATACCCCGATGCGCTCAGCACGCAGGGCATCGAAGGGCGGGTGAAGGTGCTCTTCACCGTGGCTGCCGAGGGCCGCGTGCGCGATCTCCAGGTCCTGCAATCGACCCACCCGCAGTTCACGCAGGCGGTGCAGGCCGCGCTCGCGCGCTGGCGCTTCGAGGCCGCGCGCGATGCTTCAGGCCAGAGCGTGCCGGCACCGGTGCAGCAGAGCTTCCAGTTCCACGTTGAGGACTGAGGGGCTGAAAAGGCGTGAGGGCCGGTCAGGCGATGCGCAGCGCGCGGTCCAGCGCGAGCCGGCCGCCGCCGCGCCCGACCAGGTACAGCAGCAGCACGGCCCACGAAAGGTGCGTGGGCCAGGCATCGGGGTAGACGAAGACCTGGATCACCAGCGTCATGCCCAGCAGTGCCAGCGCCGCACCGCGCGTGAACAGGCCCAGCACCAGCAGCAACGGGAACAGGTGCTCGGCATAGGCCGCCAGGTGCGCCGCCAGCTCGGGCGGCAGCAGGGGCAGGCGGTACTCGCTAGCGAACAGCTCGATCGCGTCGTCGCTCACGTCGAGCCAGCCTTCGACCTTGGTGCGGCCCGAACGCCAGAAGATGGCGGCGATGGCAACGCGCGCGCCCAGGGCCAGCAGCGCGTGCGGCGTCAGCCGTTCGAACAGGCGGGCCAGCGGGGCGCCATGCGCGGGCGTGGTGGGGGCATGGGGTGTCATGGCATCAGGCTCGCTTCGAGGGTGTGAGAGGAATCGCGGAAGGCACCGGCACGCAGCAACTGCGCGAGCAGCGCCGCCAGATCGCACTGCGGATGCGCCTGCAGCACGGCCGTGGCCGCGTCTTCGAGGCACAGGCCCTGCGCGCAGGCATCCAGCAAGGCGCAGCCCGCGGCATCGAGCGGCCCGGCCTGCACGGCGTCGTCCACGCGCAGCAGCAGCGTGCCTTCGCCCTGCCATGTCAGCGCGGGCAGGGCAGCCAGCAGGCCCGGGTCGCCGCTGCGGTTGGCCCACCAGATGCTGTGGATGGGCCACTGCGCGAAGTGCTGCCAATGGGCCGTGGGATGCGGCTGCAGCCGCGTGCGGGCCAGCGCCTGCGGCGCCAGTGCGGCCAGCGCGTCGGCCGGCAGCACGGGTGCGTCGGCTGCGATGTGGGTGGCGGTCCAGAGCGCGTCGAGCATGGCCACGCCGGCGAGGTAGGGCCAGTCATCGCCGGCCAGCGCGGCCAGCGTCTGGGCAAAGCCTTCGCCATAGCGCAGCAGGCAGGCATCGGTGGGCGGATGCGCGCGCAGATGCTGTGCCGCGGCCGCGCGGAACCAGTCCACGCCCACCAGCCGCAGCACCGAAGGAAAGTTGGCTTCCAGCGCGTCGATGCAGCCCTTGTGGACCGTGTTGCGGTAGATGGCAAAGCCGGGCTGGGCCTGCAGCGCCGCCATCGCGGCGGGGCCGGGCGCCCCGGCATCGGCCAGCAGCGCGGCGGCGAAGTCGCGTTCGAAGGTCGAGGCGAGCGCGGTGTTCATGCGGTGGCGCTCTCGGCCCCGGCCGCCATCGCGCCGCGCGCCACTTCTTCGGCCTGGGCCCGCTCGGCCATCAGCAGCTCGAAGGCCGGCAACTGGCCGTCGCGCTCGATCAGCGTGGGCCGCGTGCCCGCACGTTCGATGAAGCGCGCATACAGCGCCCACACCTGCGCGGCCACCGGCGCGTCGTGCGAATCGACCAGCAGCGCCGGCCCGTGCGTGGGGTCGGCGCTGTGGCCGGCCAGGTGGATCTGCATCACGGCCTCGGCCGGGAAGCGCGCCAGGTAATCCTGCGCATCGAAGCCCAGGTTGCGGGCGCTGACATGGACGTTGTTGATGTCCAGCAGCAGGCCGCAGCCGCTGCGCCGCGTGAGCTCGCGCAGGAAGTCGACCTCGTCCCAGTCGTGCTGCGGCAGCTGCAGGTAGTGCGAGGGGTTTTCGAGGGCGATGCGGCGCCCCAGGGCCTGTTGCACCTGGTCGATGTGCGCCACCAGCCGCTGCAGCACGGCGTGGCTGCGCGGGCAGGGAAGCAGGTCGGGAAAGTAGTGGCCGCCCAGGCGCGACCAGGCCAGATGCTCGGAGACCAGCGCGGGCTCGAAACGCTGCACCAGCGCCGCGAGCCGGGCCAGTTGCCGCGCATCGGGCGCGGCCTCGCCGGCCAGCGACAGCGAGACGCTGTGCAGCGACAGCGGATGCCGCGCGCGGATGGCTTCGAGCCAGCGCAGGCGCGGCCCGCCGGCCACCATGTAGTTCTCGGGATGCACCTCGAACCACAGCCCGGGTGCATCGGCGGCGAGCGCCTGGTCGTAGTGCTCGGGCTTGAGGCCCAGGCCGCAGGCGAGGGTGCTGCTCATGGTGGGCGACGGGCGAGGAGGCTCAGGACTTGATCGGCGTGAGCGAGCCCATGCCCGTGGGCGTCTTGATGGTGGCGCAGGTGCCGGCGGGCACGTTCTTCCAGGCATTGCCCTGGTAGTCCGTCTTGGAGGTGCCGGCGCAGGTGGTGCCGGGGCCGGCCGCGCAGTCGTTCTTGCCGGCCATGGCCACGCCGTAGCACTTCTCCATGGCGGGCTTCTTGTCCATCATGGGCTTGGTGTCCTGGGCCATGGCGGCGCCGCTGGTGATGGCGGCCATGGCCAGGCTGGCGAGCGCGAGGTTGCGAGTGTTCATGGAAACTCCTTGAATCGGGTGGATGTTGGAATCGCAAGGTGAACCTGCCGGCCGGCGCGTTCGCATCCAATTTCGCGCCGTTCACGAATCGGGTTACAGCGCCATGCACAATCTCGCGCCAGCTCTTTTTCTGGCTGCGCTGTAACCGGCACCGGCCATGGAACGAAGACAACGTACGAGCCAGTTGGGAATGAGCGAGATCGAAACGCAGGTGCGCGCCTTGTTTTTGCAGGGGCTGCAGGGCGACGCGGTGGCCTACCGCGACTGCCTGCAGCAGCTCGCGCGTCATCTGCGGGCCTACCTCGGCAGGCGCCTGTTCGGCTGGCCCGACGAAGTGGAAGACCTCGTCCAGGAATGCCTTCTTGCCATGCACAACCAGCGCCACACCTACCAGCAGGACCAGCCCCTGACGGCCTGGGCGCATGCCATCGCTCGCTACAAGATGATCGACCTGCTGCGCGCCAAGTCGGCGCGCGAGGCGCTGCATGAACCGCTGGACGACGAGATGCTGCTCGAGGCCGATTCGGCCACCGAGGCCAGCGATGCGCGCCGCGACGTCGAGGGCCTGCTCGAGCTGCTGCCGGACCGGCACCGGCTGCCCATCGTGCACGTCAAGCTGCAAGGGCTGTCGGTGGCAGAGACGGCGCAGCTCACGGGCATGTCCGAATCGGCCGTGAAGGTGGGCATCCATCGGGGCCTGAAGGCCCTGGCAGCCAGAATGCGCGGAGACAAGCCATGAAAACCGATGATTTCGCCGCACTGCTGGCCGCGCAGGTCGAGCCCGTGCCGCACCACGCGCTGTGGCGCCGCTTCGGCCTGACCCTGGCCGCGGGCACCGCGCTGGCTGCCGCGATCATGCTCGGCGGCTACGGCACCCGCCCCGATCTGGCACAGGCCATGGGCTGGCCCATGTTCTGGGTCAAGCTGATGTTCCCCTTGTGCGTGGCCGTGCCGGCCCTCGTGATGGTGCAGCGCCTGGGCCGCCCGGGCATGCGCCTGCGCAGGGTGTGGCTGCTCGCGCTGCTGCCGGTGCTGGCCGTCTGGGCCATGGGCCTGCACGCCTGGGTCACGATGCCGCAGGAAGCGCGCATGCCCGCGCTGATGGGCCAGACCTGGCGCAGCTGCGCCTTCAGCATCGGCCTGATTTCCCTGCCGGTGTTCATCGCGGCCCTGCTGGCCCTGCGCGGCCTGGCGCCCACGCGGCCGGCGCTGGCCGGCGCGGCGGCCGGTGCGCTGGCCGGGGGCACGGGCGCGACGCTCTATGCGCTGCATTGCCCCGAACTCACGGCGCCCTTCCTGGCCGTGTGGTACGTGCTGGGCATGGCCCTGCCGGTGGCGGCCGGCGCGCTGCTGGGCCCGCGCCTGCTGCGCTGGTAAAGGGGCGCGACCGGCTCAGCGCGGCAGATCGACCGGCGCGCCGCCGGCCACGGGCTCGTGCCACAGCCGCTGCCACATGCGCTGCAACTGCGCCTGGGCATTGCGCGCGCCGCTCACGGCCGTGACGGGCACGCCCTGCCAGCCATCGGCCCCGCGCTGGGCGATGCGGTAGCGGAAGCTGTAGTCGGGCTCGGAGCCCATGCGCAGGTCCGAGGCGATGAGCGAATCGCCCTGCACCTCGGCTTTCATGAAGCCATGCGTGAACCACAGCAGGCGTGCCACCGCGCCGTGTTGCGAGAGCTCGCGCAGCGTGGCGGTCTCGCTCGCATGGGCCTTGAACTGCATGGGCCGGCGGTCCACCAGCAGGGAGCGTTCGCCTTCCAGGAAGCCCTCGGGCGTCATCACCACCACGCGCCACACCAGGGTGTTCAGCGGCAGCGGCACCGACAGCCGCGGCGCCGATGACAGGCCGCGCGCGGCCAGCGCCTGGTCGGCAGCGCGGTCCACCAGCGCCTTGGCCGCGAGGGTCCAGCCCAGGTAGAGGCTGCTCAGCAGCAGCGCGCCTGCCAGCAGCGGCCGGCTGGCGCGCCGTGGCCCGGCCACCAGCACGCCGATGAAGCCCACCAGCAGCGGCAGGGTGTAGGCCGGGTCGATGATGAAGACGCTGCTCCACATCACCGGCGGCGAGGGCCAGGGCCACCACAGCTGCGTGCCGTACACGGTGAAGGCGTCGAGCAGCGGATGCGTGATCAGGGCCAGCCAGATGGCGATGAGCCAGGGCCGCGGCGCTTCGCGCACGGGCCGCCAGAAGCGGCGCAGCAGCAGCCACAGCAGCCAGCCGGCCAGGGCCAGCACGGGCAGCGAATGCGAGGGGCCGCGATGCCAGGTGACCGAGGTCACCACGTCGGCGCCCATCAGCGCCAGCGGGATGCCGTCCAGGTCGGGCAGGGTGCCCAGCACTGCGCCGGCCAGTGCAGCCTTGCGCCGGTGCGCAGCAGGCACCGCAGCCGCGGCCACGCAGCCGCCAAGAACGATCTGGGTCAGGGAGTCCATGGGGGCGGTGCGCGCTCGCGGCCAGAGGCCGTCAGGCAATGCGAGAGAAAAAGAGGAAGAGGCGCGCTCAGACGCGCTTGAACACCAGGTCCCACACGCCGTGGCCCAGGCGCAGGCCGCGGTTCTCGAACTTGGTCAGCGGGCGGTAGTCGGGCTTGTCGGCCCAGCCGTCCGGGGCCTGGCTGGTGTTGGCCAGCAGCGGCTCGGCACCCAGCACCTCGAGCATCTGCTGCGCATAGGGTTGCCAGTCGGTGGCGCAGTGCAGGTAGCCGCCGGGCGCCAGGTGCTCGGCCAGCTGGCGCACGAAGGGCGGCTGGATCAGCCGGCGCTTGTGGTGGCGCTTCTTGTGCCAGGGGTCGGGGAAGAAGATGTGGATGCCGGCCAGCACGGCGCCGGGCAGCATGTGTTCCAGCACTTCCACGGCGTCATGCGCGCAGATGCGGATGTTGGAGATCTGCTGCTCGCCGATGCGCTTGAGCAGCGCGCCCACGCCGGGTTCGTGGACTTCGCAGCACAGGAAGTTGTCCTCGGGCCGCACGCGCGCGATGTGCGCGGTGGCCTCGCCCATGCCGAAGCCGATTTCCAGCACCGTGGGCGCCTGGCGCCCGAAGGCGGCCTGCAGGTCCAGCGGGGCCTGGCGGTAGGGGACGAGGAATTCGGGCCCCCACTGTTCGAAGGCCTTGCTCTGGCCGGTGGTGGTGCGTCCGGCCCGGCGCACGAAGCTCTTGAGCCGGCGATGCGGGTGGCCCTCGGCGGTGACCGGGGTCTCGTTGGACGGGGAGGCGGGGGCCGATGCGTCGGCGTTTTCGGGCGGGGCGGGGCTGTGGCTCACGGGGCCGGATTGTAGAGAGCCGCCCAGGCGCCGATGCACCCGGCCAGCAGGTCTTGAGGGCTGTTGCCGGCCGGGGGCGCCGGCAGGCCCAGGGCATGCACGGCCGCCTGCAGCGCCGCCACGATGCCGGCGGACGATTGCGTGTCCAGCGCCTGCGCACCGTTCTGCTTGGAGAGCTTCTGCCCATCGGCCGCCAGCACCAGCGGCGTGTGCAGGTACTGCGGCGTGGGCAGACCCAGCGCGCGCTGCAGCAGGATCTGGCGCGGCGTGTTGTCGGCCAGGTCTTCGCCGCGCACCACGTGCGTGATGCCCTGGTCGGCATCGTCGACCACCACGGCCAGCTGATAGGCCCAGGGTCCGTCGGCGCGGCGCAGCACGAAATCGCCCACGGCCTGCGCCACATCCTGCACCTGCTCGCCCAGCCGGCGGTCATGCCAGTCGATGCGGCCCGGTCGCTGCCAGGTGGCAAAGCGCCAGGCCCTTGCGCGCTTGCCGTGCAGGCCGTTGCGGCAGGTGCCGGGGTAGACGCGCTCGCCATGGCGGGTGTGGCCCAGGCCCTGCGCGGCCAGGGCTTCGTCGATCTCGCGCCGCGTGCAGCCGCAGGGGTAGGCCAGGCCTTGGGCCACCAGTTGCTGCAGCGCCTGCTCGTAGCGGGCGCTGCGTTGCGTCTGCCAGATGGGTTCTTCGTCGGGCCGCAGGCCGAAGGCCGCCAGCTGGGCCAGGATCTGCTCGCCCAGGCCCGGTTGGCAGCGCTCGGTGTCGGCGTCCTCGATGCGCACCAGCCAGCGCCCGCCGTGGGCGCGCGCGTCCAGCCAGCTGGCCAGCGCGGCCACCAGCGAGCCCGCATGCAGCAGGCCCGTGGGCGAGGGCGCGAAGCGCCCGACATAGGAGGTGCCTGCCCGGGACGCCGGCAGGCCCGCTTCAGCCCCCACGTTCAGGCCACGGCCAGCGCCAGTTCCAGTCCGGAGATGAAGGCGTCTTCCACGCGGTGGCCGATGCACCAGTCGCCGGCCAGCCCCAGCGCGGCCTTGGCGTCCCACAGGTGGCTGCGGCCCAGCGGCGTTTGCGTCTTGGCCTCGGCCCACAACCGGGCCTCGGCCCAGGCCGGTTCGACGCGGATGCCCGTGATTTCGGCAAAGGCGCGCTGCAGCTTGGCCTGCACGCGCGAGGCGTCGTCGCTCAGGTGCTCGCGTGACCAGTCGGCGCTGGCCTGCACGGTCCAGCGTTCGATGCTGCCGCGGCCCGGCTTGGACGATTCGCGCGCGACCCAGGCCACGCGGTGGTGGGTGGAGCGGGCGCAGTTCCATTGCGGGCCCAGGTGCGGCAGGCCGGGCTGGCTGGCTTGCGGAAAGGCCATCTGCAGCGACCAGCACGGCGCCACCTGCACATCGGCCAGCTGCGCGAGCAGGGCCGGCGCGGCCTGCGCCAGCAGCGCACGCGCGGCGCTTGGCGGCACGGCCAGCAGCACGGCGTCGAAGCCGGCATGCACGGCACTGGCATCGCCCTCGGCCTGGATGCGCAGTTGCCAGCGGCGCGGCTGCAGGGTGTCGGCTTCAAGGGCCAGCACGCGGCAGCCCAGGTGCAGGGCCGTGCCCAGCGGCGCGGCCCAGTGGGCGGCCAGCGCGCCCATGTGGGGCACCGCGACCCAGTGCGATTCGCGCGTGGGCAGCGCGGCTTCGACCACGCGGCCCATGGCGTCGAGCACGCGCACGGCATTGGCGCTCCAGCGCTTGCAGGGCGCGCCGGTGCGCTCCAGCGCCAGCTGCAGCCGTCGGTCGCGCACGGTGAAGTACTGGGCGCCGGTGTCGAAGCTGCCGTAGTGCGTGGGCTCGCCGATGAGCCGACCGCCCGGGCCGGGTTGCGACTCGAAGACCTCGACCGCATGGCCGGCCTGCAAAAGCGTGCGGGCTGCGGCCAGGCCGGCAAGCCCGGCACCGATGACCGCGATGCGGCGGGGGCTGGAAGGGGAGGAGGAGGGGGTGCGGGACGAGCGGGCCATGTGCGTCTGGATGCCTTTGCGCGCCCGATGTGGCGCGCCGATGACGACTCTAACCGTTCGTCGCTCGGCTTGATGCGTTAACTAACCCTGACACTTGTCTCGTGATCTTGAGTCACACTGCAGCCCTGGACCAGATCCGGCGACCGTGCTGCCATGCCGCTTGCCCGCACCATGTATTCCGCGACTTTCGTATTTGCCCACCACCAGCTCGACGACGAGTTCCACGCCTTGTATGACGAGATCACGCGGGTGGCCGAGAGCCTGGAGGGCTTCAGGGGCGTCGAAAGCTGGGAGAACCCCACGACGGGACTGGTCTCCAAGGTCTTCTATTGGGATTCGATGGACGCGCTGCACCAGTTGATGGTGCATCCCACGCACCTGCGGGCCAAGGCGGCGCACGAGCAATGGCTGGCCGGCTACCAGGTGGTGATCTCCAAGGTGATGCGGGTGTATGGCGACACCCGGCTCGACCGCCTGCTGCCGCTGAACCCGGGCACGCACAAGCACGGCAGCTCGCACAAGGCAGGCTGAGCGCGCGCGGCTCATCGGCCGCGGTGCTGCGTCAGCAGCGCCTCCCGCGTGCCCGCATGCTCCAGCTGGCGCAGCCACCACTGCAGCGCCAGCCCGGGCTGGCCGGCCGCCCGGCTGCGCCAGGCGCAGTGCAGGGTGCCTGCGGGGGGCTGGCGCTCGGTGGGCAACTGCACCAGATGGCCCGCGGCCAGCCAGGGCCGGGCCATGGTCTCTGGCAGAAAGCCGCCGCCCAGGCCGTGCAGCTGCGCATGCAGCTTGGCCTGCAGCGTGGGCACCGTGAGCAGGTCCTGGCCGCTGACCAGGTTGATGCTCAGGCTCTCGCCCTGGCGCGCCGAATCGGCCGCCACCACGCCGCGGTGCTGGCGGATCTGCGCCTCGCTCAGCGGCCCCGTCTCGCGCGCCAGCGGATGGTGGGGTGCCACCACATAGATGAAGTGCAGCTCGCCCAGCGGCCGGCTCTGGATGCCCGAGGCCGTGAGCGCCAGGCGCGCGGCATCGAGCACGCTGCCGATGGCCAGGTCGGCCTCGCCGCGCACCAGCGTTTCCACCGTGCCGAAGAGCGTCTCGTCGCGCAGCTTGAGCCGCGTGGGCGGCTCCTGCGCATAGAAGGCGCCGACCAGCTCGTACATCGGGTCGCGTGCGATGGCGCCGTCCACCGCCAGCGTCAGCTGGGGCTCCCAGCCCGAGCCCACGCGGCGCACGCGGTTGGCCACGGCGTCGATCTCGGTCAGCAGCCGGCCGGCCTCGCGCAGCAGCTCGGCGCCCGCGGCCGTCAGGCGGGCCTGGCGCGCGCTGCGGTCGAACAGCAGCACGTCCAGGGCGTCCTCGATCTGGCGCACGCGGTAGCTCAGCGCGCTGGGCACGAGGTTCAGGGCGCGCGCGGCGGCGGCAAAGCTGCCCTGGCGCACGATGGTCTGGAGCATGGCCAGCGCGTCGGGCGTGAGCACGTCGCGCGGCTGCATGGCGGGAGGGTGGGCAGGCATTGGCGGATTTTCATTCAAAACATTTGAATGATGTCTTCAAGACGCCGCACACGCAGCGTCCTGGGAGCGCCCTACATTCTGTTCATCCGCTGCGCATCCGGCGCGGCTCACGGGGTACCAGGGCCAGCCAAGCCGGGCCGCCCCACCGTTCAGGAGATTTCACCATGCTGCAAATCCGCAAGTCCCAGGAACGTGGTTATGCCGACCATGGCTGGCTGCAGTCCTTCCACAGCTTTTCCTTCGCCGGCTACCACGACCCCGCCTTCATGGGCTGGGGCAACCTGCGCGTGATCAACGAAGACCGCGTGGCCGCGGGCGCCGGCTTCGGCACCCATGGCCACAAGGACATGGAGATCATCAGCTACGTGCTCGACGGCGCCCTGGCGCACAAGGACAGCATGGGCAACGTGGAATCCATTCCGCCCGGCGACGTGCAGCGCATGAGCGCGGGCACCGGCGTGATGCACAGCGAGTTCAACCACGAGAAGGACAAGGCCACGCACTTCCTGCAGATCTGGCTGCTGCCCAGCCAGCGCGGCGTGCAGCCCGGCTACGAGCAGAAGGCTTTTGCGGCCAGCGACAAGCGCGGCCGGCTGCGCCTGGTGGCTTCGCCTGACGGGGCCGAGGGCTCGGTGTCCATGAATGCCGATGCGCGGCTGTATGCCGGCCTGCTGGACGGCGACGAGCAGGCGGAGCTGACGCTGGACCCCGCGCGCAAGGGCTACGTGCATCTGGTGCGCGGCACGCTCGAGGTCAATGGCCATATCCTCACGGGCGGCGATGCGGCGATGATCGCCGGTGAATCGCGCGTGCAGTTGCGCGGCGGCAAGGACGCCGAAGTGCTGGTGTTCGACCTGGAGGCCTGAGCCTCCCGGCTGAATGCAGCGCCACCGCCCGCCAAGAGGCGGCGGCGCTGCGAATGTGCTGGTGTTTTCTTCTTTTTTCTTTTGGCTTTTTTTCAGGAGTCTGTCATGGCCATCACCCAAACTTCTTCCACCACCCCCACCCAGGACGGCGCCGCGCTGATCGGCCGCGTGCTTCTGGCCTTGCTGTTCGTGCCTGCAGGCTGGAGCAAGCTGATGGGCTTTGCCGGCACGGCCGGCTACTTCACCAAGATCGGCGTGCCGCTGCCCGAGGTGGCGGTGGTGGTGGCCGTCGTGGTCGAGCTGATCGTGGCGCTGCTGTTCCTGGTGGGCTTCAAGACGCGGCTGATGGCCATCATCCTGGCCGTGTTCACGGTGGCCACCGCCTTCCTGGGCCATGCCTTCTGGAACGTGCCGCCTGAAATGCTGGTGGCCCAGAAGACCAGCTTCTTCAAGAACCTCGCCATCGCGGGTGGCTTCCTGGCCTTCTTCGCCTTCGGCGCCGGCCGCTTCAGCATCGACAAGAAGTAACAACCCTCAGGCTGCTTCTCAGCACCCCCTTCCGCTGCGCGAAGGGCGCACACCCGACGGACTGGCCAAGAAGCCAGTTCCGTGGGTGCCCTGTACGTCCCCGATTTCACCTTCACTTCCATCCTCTGAGTCAGAAACCATGAGCGACATCGTCATCGTCTACCACTCCGGCTACGGCCACACCCAGCGCGTGGCGCAGTCCGTGGCCGAAGGCGCCGAGGCGGCGCTGATCGCCATCGACGCCGACGGCAACCTGCCCGACGGCAGCTGGGACGCCCTGGCCGCGGCGCGGCTGATCGTCTTCGGTGCGCCCACCTACATGGGCGCGCCGAGCTGGCAGTTCAAGAAATTCGCCGACGCCTCGTCCAAGGTCTGGTTCGTGGAAGGCTGGAAGAACAAGCTCTTCGCGGGCTTCACCAACAGCGCGACCATGAACGGCGACAAGTTCGCCTCCATCGCCTATTTCTGGCAGCTGGCGATGCAACATGGCGGCCTCTGGGCGGGCCTGGGCATCACGCCGAGCAACAAGAAGGCGTCCACGCGCGATTCGCTGAACTACGTGGGTGGCTTCGGCGGCCTCATGACCACCTCGCCGGCCGACGCCAGCCCGGGCGAGATGCCGGCCGGCGACCTGGAAACCGCGCGCGCCTTCGGCGAGCGCCTGCGCGGCGCGCTGCAACTGCTGGCCTGAGCAGGCGCGCATCCAGCGGGGCCCCATGCGGGCCCCTTTTCCCTCACGAACACGGAGAGAACCCCATGAGTG
The DNA here is from genome assembly GCF_028023875.1 of Xenophilus arseniciresistens. Taxonomy (GTDB): domain Bacteria; phylum Pseudomonadota; class Gammaproteobacteria; order Burkholderiales; family Burkholderiaceae_C; genus Xenophilus; species Xenophilus arseniciresistens. Next base: position 35,798 of record NZ_JAQIPB010000008.1, on the reverse strand, counting down.
CCACCCCGTCGATGATGCTGTCGCCCCATGTCAAGGACCTGGGCGGCGGCTTCGAGGTCCGCCGCGTGCTGCCGGCCGCCCAGCGCCGCTCGGTCGGGCCCTTCGTGTTCTTCGACCACTTCGGCCCTTCGACCGAAAAGCCCGGCGACCAGCATGACGTGCGCCCGCATCCGCACATCGGCCTGGCCACGGTCACCTACCTCTTCGAGGGCGCGATGATGCACCGCGACAGCCTGGGCACCGAGCAGGAGATCCGCCCCGGGGCCATCAACTGGATGACGGCCGGCAAGGGCATCGTGCATTCGGAGCGCAAGCCCGAGGCGCTCAAGACCAAAACCTACGTCAACCACGGCCTGCAGCTGTGGTGTGCGCTGCCGCAGCAATACGAAGAGGTCGAGCCCAGCTTCTCGCACACCGCGGCGGCCGACATCCCCGCGCTCCAAGTAGAGGGCGTGCCCGTGCGCGTGCTGGTCGGCGAGGCCTTTGGCCTGCGCTCGCCCGTGCCCACGCTGATGCCCACGCTGTACCTGGACGTGAGCCTGCCTGCGGGCGCGAGCTTCGAGCTGCCGGCGCTGGCGCCCGAGATGGCGCTCTACGCGGTCGATGGACCGCTGTGGGTGGACGATGCGCCGCTGGCTGAGCACACCATGGCCGTGCTGCCCGATGGCGAGCGCGCGCCGGTGCGCATCCGCGCCGATGGTGCGCGGCGTCTGGTGGTCGTGGGCGGTGCGCCGCTGGATGGCCCGCGCTTCATGAGCTGGAACTTCGTCTCCAGCCGCCGCGAGCGCATCCTGCAGGCCGGCGAGGACTGGGAGGCCCAGCGCATGGGCCATGTGCCCGGCGAGACCGAGTTCATCCCGCTGCCCGATCATCCCTTCAAGACGCAGCGCCACACCAGCGCCGTGACGCCCGGCGGCGCTTCAGACACCTGAGGGCCGCTGGCGCAGGGCAGGGCGCTTCTTCAGCCCTGCTTGAGCAGCAGGTCCGGGTCTTCGGTGGCCCGCGCGCTGGCATGCGCCGAGCGCGCGCTCAGGTCGGGCGCCAGGGCCTCGCGCCCGTCGAAGACGAAGCAATCGCCCTGATAGTGCGCGCCGCCCACTTCCTCGAAGTACTTGAGGATGCCGCCTTCGAGCTGCAGCACGTTGGTCAGCCCCAGGTCGTGCATGTAGATGGCGGCCTTCTCGCAGCGGATGCCGCCGGTGCAAAAGCTCACCACGGTCTTGCCTTCGAGTTCGGCCCGGTGCTCGCGCACGGCCTGCGGAAATTCAGTGAACTTGCCGATGCGCCAGTCGATGGCGTTGTCGAAGGTGCCGTAGTCCACCTCGAAGGCATTGCGCGTATCCAGCATCACCACGCTCTTGCCGGCATCGTCATGGCCCTGGTCCAGCCAGCGCTTGAGCGTGGCTGCGTCCACGGCCGGCGCACGCCCCGCGGCCGGGCGGATGGCCGGGTGGTTCATGCGGATGATCTCGCGCTTGAGCTTGACCAGCAGGCGCCTGAAGGGCTGATGGGCCGACCAGCTTTCCTTGGGCTCCAGCGCGGCAAAACGCGGGTCGCTGCGCAGCTCGGCCACGAAGCCGCGCACACCCTCGGCCGCGCCGGCCAGGAAGAGGTTGATGCCTTCCTCGGCCAGCAGCACCGTGCCCTGCAGGCCGCGCGCCTGCGCGGCCTCGAACAGGCGCGGGCGCAGTTGCTCCCGATCGGTCAGGGGCACGAAAAGGTAGGCGGAAATATTGAGCACGTCGTTCACGGGCGCGATTGTAAAAAGCGCCGTGGGTTGTGGCGGAGGCGCCGCCTCAAAGGGCGGGCCGCGCGCTGGCGCGATCACTTACCCTCGGTTCTGCCCAAGGTCTCGCATTCCGCTCCGCAGTAGAGGTAGTAGGCAACGCCTTTGTTCTTGCCATTGGTGGGCACGACGATGCCACGGCCGTTAGATTCGATATGCCACTCGGTGCGCATGCCGTTGGTATAGGTCGTCGCACCTTTTCCATAGCACCCTGATTCCGGGTAGTACACGTTGTAGTCCCGTCGGCTTACTGCTTGGGCATGTCTGAAAAAGCGCCGTGCATCGCGTGCGGTGATCTTGAAGTCTTCGCACGTTTCGTCATACAGGGCTGTCTCGTCCCGGCGTATCGGGTGGGTTACCTTGATGCTGGTAATGGGCGGTGGTGTCAGCCGCCGCAAATAGTAGGCGTCATCGTCCTCTTCGCCAGCGGCAAGCGCTTGCGAGCTAAGGGCCAGCAGTGACAAGAGCAAGGCGGCGTGATGTTTCATTTCCATTGAGCAGAGCTCGCTTCAGTGGGGTTTTTGCGGCTCACGTCGGGGTGCCTATGAACTTCAGTCGCCGGGACATGCAGGTTTTGCCGCAGGAAGTCGATCAGCCATTGAAGTGACACTTGCTGGGCTGGGGTGACTGCTTCATAGACCGCATGGTTGCCCTGAAAGCGAAGGCGCTCGTCGCCTGAAAGCCCGGGCGGTATGGGCTTGTTGGGCGGCAGGCTGGCCTTGCCCACAATTTCAATGCCGACGCTGTCGCTATTCGATGGATAGCGCTGGGGCACGGATTTCGTCATTTCAATTCGGTTGCTGACTTCGGCTGAAGCCTTTCGAAGAGTCTTGAGTTCCGCGGGTGCGCAAGACATCTGTGCCAGGCATCTCGGTTTGAGTTTGCCCACATGGTGGGTGCGCTGATGCAGCGAAGCGGTCTGCCAGATCGTTCCGTTCTTGCCAATGAGGAAGTGAGCGCCGGCAGCATTCGGGCCCCGGTAACTGGCAAACACGCTTTTCTCATCGAAGGAATCCGTCTGGTGAACGATGATCCCCTCAATCTTCGCGAGCGCGCCTCGCTCGATGTAGGTGAAGCGCATGGGCAGCACGTTTGGGTGCGCAACCATGCCACTGGCGTCGATATCGGCCATTTCTTTTCTCCCTGACTTGTGCGGCTCATTCTGCGTGAGGTTGCGCGCGTCGGCCAGCCTCGACCACGCGGCTTTCTACAATCCCCCGGATGTTTGTCCACCTGCGCCTGCACACCGAGTTTTCCGTCGTCGACGGCACCACCCGCATCGACGAAGTCGTCAAGGCCGCGGCCAAGGATGGCCAGCCTGCGCTGGCCGTCACCGATCTCAACAACCTCTTCGGCGCCATCAAGTTCTACAAGCAGGCGCGCGGCAAGGGCGTCAAGCCCGTGCTGGGTTGCGAACTGCTGCTCGAGGGCATGGACGCCGACGCGCCGCCCAGCCGCATCATCCTGCTGGTGCAGAGCATCGAGGGCTACCTCAACCTGTCCGAGCTGCTCGCGCGGGGGTGGACGCAGAACGTGCCGCGCGGCCAGACCCAGCCGCAGGCGCGCTGGGAATGGCTGGAGGAACTCAACGGCGGTCTGATCGCGCTGTCGGGCGCACAGGCCGGGCCGCTGGGCCCGCCGCTGGTCGCCGAGAACGCCGAGCGAGCGCGCGAGGTGGCGCTGCGCCTGGCCGGCATCTTCACCCATCGCTTCTACATCGAGCTGCAGCGCGCGGGCCGCCCCGATGACGAGGCCCACGTACGCGCCGCCGTGCAGCTGGCCGCGCGGCTGAAGCTGCCCGTGGTGGCCACGCAGCCCATCCAGTTCCTGGAAGCCGAGGAGTTCGACGCGCACGAGGCGCGCGTGTGCATCTCCGAAGGCGAGATCCTGGGCAACCAGCGCCGCGTGCGCCGCTTCACGCGCGAGCAGTATTTCAAGAGCGCCGAGCAGATGGCCACGCTCTTTGCCGACGTGCCCAGTGCGCTGGAAAACACGGTGGAGATCGCGCGGCGCTGCAACCTGTCGCTGGTGCTGGGCAAGCCCCAGTTGCCCAACTTCCCGACGCCGCTGGAAGACGGCGTGCCCATGCCCATCGACAAGTACTTCCGCGTGCTCTCCTTCGAAGGGCTGGAGGAGCGGCTGGCGCACCTGTTCCCCGACCCGGCCAAGCGGGATGCGCAGCGCCCGCGCTACGTGGAACGGCTCGAGTTCGAGATCGGCACCATCCTCAAGATGGGCTTCCCTGGCTACTTCCTGATCGTGGGGGACTTCATCCGCTGGGCCAAGGCCAACGGCTGCCCCGTGGGCCCGGGCCGGGGCTCGGGCGCGGGCTCGCTGGTGGCCTATGCGCTGAAGATCACCGACCTGGATCCGCTGGAATACAACCTGCTGTTCGAGCGCTTCCTGAACCCCGAGCGCGTGTCGATGCCCGACTTCGACATCGACTTCTGCCAGGGCAACCGCGACCGCGTCATCGACTATGTGAAGGACAAGTACGGCCGCAACGCCGTGAGCCAGATCGCCACCTTCGGCACCATGGCCGCGCGCGCGGCCATCCGCGACGTGGGCCGCGTGATGGACATGAGCTACGGCTTTTGCGACGGCATCAGCAAGCTGATCCCGAACAAGCCGGGCAAGCCCGTGACCTTGCAGTACCCGCCGGCCGACCTGTCGGACGACGACAAGGAGAAGTACGCCATCGCGGCCGAGCCGCTGCTGGCCCAGCGCATCGAGCAGGAGGAAGAAGTCAAGTCCCTGGTCGAGATGGCGCAGAAGCTCGAAGGCATGACGCGCAACATCGGCATGCATGCCGGCGGCGTGCTGATCGCGCCGGGCAAGCTGACGGACTTCTGCCCGCTGTACCAGCAGCCGGGCAGCGAATCGGCCGTGAGCCAGTACGACAAGGACGACGTGGAGGCCATCGGCCTCGTGAAGTTCGACTTCCTGGGCCTGGCCACCCTCACGATCCTGGAGATCGCGCGCGAGTTCATCATGCAGCGCCACAAGGGCCAGGAGAACTTCGCCTTCGAGAACATCGCGCTGGACGACAAGCCCACCTACAGGCTCTTTGCCGAGGGCAAGACCGAAGCCGTGTTCCAGTTTGAATCGCGCGGCATGCAGGGCATGCTGCGCGACGCCAAGCCCACGCGGCTGGAAGACCTGATCGCGCTGAACGCGCTGTACCGGCCGGGCCCGATGGACCTGATCCCCAGCTTCGTGGCGCGCAAGCACGGCCGCGAGGAGGTGGAGTACCCGCACCCGGCCGTGGCCGAGATGCTCTCCGAGACCTACGGGATCATGGTCTACCAGGAGCAGGTGATGCAGACCGCGCAGATCCTGGGCGGCTACTCGCTGGGCGGCGCCGACCTGCTGCGCCGCGCGATGGGCAAGAAGAAGGCCGAGGAGATGGCCGAGCACCGCGTGAAGTTCCGCGCCGGTGCGCTGGCCACGCATGGCATTCCCGAAGCCAAGGCCGACGAGATCTTCGACTTGATGGAGAAGTTCGCGGGCTACGGCTTCAACAAGTCGCACGCCGCCGCGTATTCGCTGCTGGCCTACCACACGGGCTGGCTCAAGGTCCACTACACGGCCGAGTTCTACTGCGCCAACATGACGGTGGAAATGGACAACACCGACAAGCTCAAGGTGCTGTACGAGGACGCGACCAAGAACTTCGGCATGAGCTTCGAGATGCCGGACGTCAACCGCGGCCATCACCGCTTCCAGCCCGTGAGCGACACCGTGATCCGCTACGGCCTGGGCGCCGTCAAGGGCACGGGGCAGTTGGCCATCGAGGCCATCGTGCGCGCACGCGAGGAGGGCGGGCCCTTCAAGAGCCTGTTCGATTTCTGCGCCCGCGTGGACCGCCAGCGCATCAACAAGCGGACGGTGGAGGCGCTGATCAAGGCCGGCGCCTTCGACAGCCTCAACCCCGACCGCGCCGCGCTGGTGGCTTCGCTGGACCGGGCCTTCGACTACGCCGCCGCGCAGGAGGCCAATGCCAACCAGGGCGGGCTGTTCGACATGTTCGGCGACGATGCGCACGGCTCCAGCGCCGAGGAGCCGGCGCTGGTGGAAGTCATGCCCTGGGGCGTCAAGGAGCGCCTGACGCACGAGAAGACCGCCATCGGCTTCTACCTCTCGGGCCACCTGTTCGACGAGGTGGCGCGCGAGGTGCGGCTGTTCGCCAAGCGCCAGATCGACGAGCTGATCGACAGCCGCGAGCAGCAGACCATCGCCGGCATCGTCAGCGGCCTGCGCATGATCAACGGCCAGCGCGGCCGGCTGGCGCTGTTCGTGCTCGACGACAAGAGCGCCACCATCGAGGTGGTGGCCGACGAGGCCGTCTACACCGCCGCGCGCGATGCCCTGCGCGAGGACGAACTCGTGATCATCAGCGGCCGCCTGCAGCCGGGCCGCGGCGGCTTCGAGCCGCGCTTCGTGGCGCAGCAGGTGTCGGCCCTGGCCGATGCGCGCTGCCGCTTCGGCAAGTACCTGCGCGTGGCCGTCAACGGCAAGCTGCCCGACATCGCGCGCCTGGTGCGCGAGTTCAAGCCGCGCGAGGAGCAGACCGAGCATGGCCTGCTCAGCCAGGGCTTGCCCGTGCGGCTGGCCTTGCAGCGCGCGGGCGCGCAGGTCGAGCTGCAACTGGGCGAGGCCGCGCGCTTCTTCCCCACCGATGCGGCGCTGGCCAGCTGGACGGCGCAGGCCGAGGCCGGCAACGCCACCGTGGTCTACGAGTGAAGACGGCGCCGCGCCACTGACGCCGCCGCCTGCGCGAGCAGGGCCGGCGGCCTGCAGGCCCCGGCCCCGGCCCCGGCCTCAAGGCTTGGGCCGCAGCTCCACGATCAGCGGCGTGATGATGCGCCCGTCGATGTCGCGCGGCAGCTTGTCGGTCTTGCGCAGGCCGCCTTCGGCGGCGCGGTCCCAGCTCGGGTTGCCGCTGGACTTGTTGAGCTTGACGCCCACGATGGTGCCGTCCGGCGCCAGATTGACGAGGAACTCGGCCGTGGGGTTGCCGGCCACCGTCGACGGATCGAAGGTGATGTTCGGCCGCACGGCCGCGGCAATGCGCGCGCCGTAGCTCGACGAGGGGCCGCCCTGGCCCTGACCCTGGCCGGAGCGCGGGCCGGAGTTCTGCTCAGCCGTGCCGCCGGCCATGCCGCGCAGGCGGGCCAGCTGGTCCTGGCGGGCCTTCTCGGCTGCGGCCGCTGCCTTTTCGGCGGCGGCCTTCTGGGCGGCCAGCTTCTCGGCCGCAGCCTTCTGCGCAGCCTGTTTTTCAGCGGCCTCGCGCTTCTTCTCTTCGGCCTGCTTGCGCTGTTCTTCCTCGCGCCGCTTTTCTTCCTGCTCGCGCTTGCGGGCTTCGGCCTGGCGTTCCTTCTCGCGCTGCTGCTGCTGTTCTTCGCGGCGGCGTTCCTCGGCCTGCTGGCGCTGGCGCTCCTGTTGCTGTTCGCGCTCGCGTTGGGCCTGCTGCTCGCGCAGACGGCGTTCACGCTCCAGCGCGATGTCCGGATCGGGCGCGGGCGGAGCCGGCGGCGGCGGGCGCACCGCGGGTGGCGGCGGCGGGGGAGGGGGTTCGGGCGCGGGAGCCGGCGGCGCGGGGGGCGGAGGCGGCGGCGGCGCCACGGCCGTGGACTGCGCGGCGCGCTGCACGGTGGCGGTCCACAGCTCGGCCTCGATGGCGTCGTCGTCGCCGCTTTCGCGCTTCCAGCGCACGCCCCAGGTCAGGGCGCCGATGAGCAGCGCATGCGCGAGCAGGGCAATGCCCACGGCGCGCAGCGTGCCCCGCTGGGGCGGCGGAGAGAACTCGGGGCGGTCGGCAGCCAGGCTCATGCGGTGCAACTCTTTCCCATCAGCGCTGCTGGCTGCCCGTGGCCGTCACCGACAGGCCCACGCGCTCGATGCCCGCGCGCTTGAGCTGGTTCATGGCCGCCACCACGGTTTCGTACTTCACGCTCTTGTCGGCGCTGATGACCACCGGCCGCTGGGCGTCGCCGTCCTGCGCGGTCTTCACGGCCTGGCCGATCTGGGCCATGGGGATGTCCAGGCCCGATGAGGAGCCCACGCTGGGGTCTCGCTTGAACTGCACCACGGTGTCGCTCTTGATGATGACCTCGAGCGGCTTGTCCTCGCGCTTGCTGGCGCGGTCCACCGTGGGCAGATTGATGACGCTGGGCGTGATCAGCGGTGCCGTGACCATGAAGATGATCAGCAGCACCAGCATCACGTCGATGAACGGGACCATGTTGATCTCGTTGATCGTGCGGCGGCCGCGGCCGCGGCTGGAAACGGCAGGCATGGGCGTTGTTTCTCCGTGCGCAGCAGCCGGCTCAGTGGCCCGAGGCGGCGGGGTTGGGCGTGGCGTTCTGGCCGGCCGACAGGTTGCGCTGCAGGATGTTGGAGAACTCCTCGATGAAGGTCTCCAGCGAAATGGCGATGCGGTCGATTTCGCGCGCGAAGCGGTTGTAGCCCACCACGGCCGGGATGGCCGCGAACAGGCCGATGGCGGTGGCCACAAGGGCTTCGGCGATGCCGGGCGCCACGGTGGAGAGCGTGACCTGCTCCAGCGCAGCCAGGCCCGTGAAGGCATGCATGATCCCCCACACGGTGCCGAACAGGCCCACATAGGGGCTGACCGAGCCCACGGTGGCGAGGAAGGACAGATTCGATTCGCCCGCGTCCAGCTCGCGCTGGAAGCTGGCCCGCATGGCGCGGCGGGCGCCGTCCAGCAAGGTGCCGGCATCGCTCACGCGGCGTTCGCGCAGCTTCTGGTACTCGCGCATGCCCGAGGCGAAGATGCGCTCCATGGGCCCGCCGTTCTTGGCGTTCTGCGCGGCCGAGGCAAAAAGCTCGTTGAGGCTGGTGCCAGACCAGAAATCGCGCTCGAACTCGTCGTTGAGTGCGCGCATGCGCTTGAGCGCGAAGTACTTGCGCACGATGGCGGCCCAGCTGGCGATCGAGACCGTGACCAGCAGCAGGACCACCAGCTGCACCGGCAGGCTGGCGTGGAGGAGGAGGGTGGTGATCGAGAGGTCTTGGTTCATGGTGTTCAGGTCAGACAACGGCCGGACTGCCTCTGGCGCTGACCCGGGCTTGGCATCGCCCTGGCCGGCGTCGGATGGGCAATGCTAGGAAAGGGGTTCGCGCGGGAATGCGGACAGGCCGCTTGCAAGGCCCGGGCCGTTCGCCACGGTGATGGAGCCTGGCACGGCCTTGAGGGTTCCCGTGACGGTGTCGGGGATGCGCGTCGGGCGCATGCGCTGGGCATCGACCCAGCCGATGCGGATCGTCCCTTCGCACAGCAGCTGGCGGCCGGCTTCGGCCGCCGGGTCCAGCCGGTAGGCCGCCTGCAGCATCACGATCGACGCGGTGCCAAGATGTTGCAGTTGTGTGGTGATGCACAACACGTCGTCCAGGCGCGCGGGGCGGTGGTACTTGAGCTGCGCTTCGCTCACAACGAACATGCCGCCGGTCTGTTCACGCAGCTCGCGCTGGTGCACGCCCAGGGCGCGCAGCCATTCGGTGCGCGCGCGCTCCATGTACTTCAGGTAGTTGGCATAGAAGACGATGCCGCCGGCATCGGTGTCTTCCCAGTACACGCGCAGCTGCAGCTCGAAGGGCTGGCCTTCGGCCTGGGGTGCGGCCTGGCGCATGGCGCAGTCTGCGTTCATCCCAGGGCGGCTTTCAGGCGGGTCACCGCCTCCTGCAGCTGAGGCATGGCGCTGGCGGTGGAAAAGCGGACGAAGCGGCCGGTCTGGTCGCGGCCGAAGTCGCGGCCCGGCGTGACGGCGATGTGGGCGCGCTTCATCAGTTCGAAGGCGAAGTCCCAACTGGCGTCGGCGCCCTCGATGCCCCAGCGGCGCGCGACGGCGCTGCAGTCGGCCCAGGCGTAGAAGGCGCCATCGGGCACCACGGGCACATCAAGGCCCAGGCTCTGCAACTGTGGAATGAACCAGTCGCGCCGCGCGCGGAACTCGCCGCGGCGGCGTTCGTATTCGGCAATGCTCTCGGGCTCGAAGCAGGCCAGGGCCGCGTACTGCGCCACCGTGCTGGCGCAGATGAACAGGTTCTGCGCCACGCGCTCGACCACCGGCACCAGCGCATCGGGCACCACCAGCCAGCCCAGCCGCCAGCCGGTCATGTTGAAGTACTTGCTGAAGCTGTTGACGCTGATGATCTGGTCGTCGATGGCCAGCGCGCTCTGTGCATAGGCCTCGTCGTAGGAAAGGCCCAGGTAGATCTCGTCGATCAGCGTCAGCCCGCCGCGCGCGCGCACCACCTCGTGGATGCGCCGCAGCTCATCGGGCGCCATGGAGGTGCCCGTGGGGTTGGAGGGCGAGGCGAGCAGCACGCCGCGCGTGCGCTCGGTCCAGGCGGCCTGCACCTTCGCGGCGCTGAGCTGGAAGCGCTCCTGCGCCGTGGTCGGGATCATCACCGCGCGCCCTTCGGCGGCGCTGACGAAATGCCGGTTGCAGGGGTAGCTGGGGTCGGGCATCAGCACGTCGTCGCCGGACTCGATCAGCGTGAGGCAGGCCAGCTGCAGCGCAGCCGACGCGCCGGCCGTGACCACGATGCGCCGCGCCGGCACGTCGATGCCGAAGCGCTGGCTGTACCAGCGGCTGATGCGTTCGCGCAGCTGCGGCAGGCCGGTGGCCTGCGTGTACTGCGTGGCGCCCGCGCGCACGGCGCGGGCCGCGGCCTCCTGCACCAGCGGCGGGGCCGTGAAGTCCGGCTCGCCGATGTTCAGGAAGACCATGGGCGAGTCGCCCTGGGCGACCTCGCGCGCCAAAGCGCTCGCGGCCTTGGCCACTTCCATGACATAGAAGGGCTCGATGCGTTCGGCGCGGCGGGCGATGCGCGGCGATGCGGCGGTGGAGCTCACGGCGGCCCGGGTGCTCAACGCAGGCGGCCGGCCGCGCGGTCGGCTTCGACTTCGAGCGAACGCAGCTTGGGCGCCAGGCCATTGAGCACGCCATTGACGTACTTGTGGCCGTCGGTGCCGCCGAAGTCCTTGGCCAGCTCGATGCACTCGTTGAGCACCACGCGCCAGGGCACGTCGGGGCAATGCAGGAACTCATAGGCGCCGATCCACATCACGGCGTGCTCGATGGGCGAGATCTCGCCCATGGGCCGGTCCAGCAGCGGCTTGATGAGCGCGTCCAGGTCTGCCTGCTCGGCGATGGCGCCGTGCAGCAGCGCGTCGTAGTGCGCCGAGTCGGCCTTGTGAAAGCCGGTGAGGTCGCGGGTGAAGGTGTCGATGGCCTCGGCTTCGTTGCGGCCCACCAGGTGCTGGTAGAGCGCCTGCAGCGCGAACTCGCGCGCCCGCGAACGGCCCGAACGGGCGGCAGACTTGCGCGCGGCCTTGAAGGCCGGGGCGCGCTTGTCCGAGGGAGGGGAGGAGGGGGCCTGGGCGTTCATCGGGCGGCTTTCGTCTGGGCCAGCAGTTGGGCCATTTCAACCGCAACCTGGGCCGCGTCACGGCCCTTCTCGCTCTGGCGGGCCACGGCCTGCTCCAGGTTCTCGGTCGTCAGGATCGCATTGGCGATGGGCAACTGGTGATCCAGCGACACGCGGCTGACGCCGGCGCCGGACTCATTGGCCACCAGCTCGAAGTGATAGGTCTCGCCGCGGATGATGCAGCCCAGCGCGACCAGGGCATCGAAACGCCCACTGGCCGCCAGGGCCTGCAGCGCCACGGGCACCTCGAGCGCCCCGGGCACATGCACATGGTGGATGTGCCCGGCCGAGACGCCCAGCGTGCCCAGTTCGGACAGGCAGGCCTGGGCCAGCGCGTTGGTGATGTCTTCATTGAAACGCGCCTGCACGATGCCGATGCGCAGGCCGCGCCCATCCAGCGCTGCGGCTGTTCCCTTGTTGGCTTCAAACATTTCTCTTGATCAGTCCTTGGTGACGTAGCCCAGGATTTCCAGGCCGTAGCCTGCAGCCATGCTGGGCATGCGCCGGGGCTTGCCCAGCAGCTTCATCTTGCTCACGCCGCTGGCCCGCAGCAGCTGGGCGCCCACGCCGTAGCTGCGCAGGTCCATGCGGCCGCGCTCGGGGGCCTGCGCGGGGCGGGCGGTGCCTTCGAACTGGGCCAGCAGTTCTGCGGCGCTTTCGCCGCAGTTGAGCAGCACGGCCACGCCCTTGCCTTCGGCCGCGATATGGGCCAGCGCCGCATCGAGGCTCCACGAGTGCATGGGGCGCTCGAGCTCGAGCACGTCCAGCACCGACAGCGGCTCATGCACGCGCACGGGCACCACGTCATCGGCATCCCACTGGCCGCGCACCAGCGTCAGGTGCACGTCGCCGCTGGGCGTGTCCTTGAAGGCGCGCAGCATGAAGGGCCCATGCGCCGTGCGGATCTCGCGCGCGCCGACTTCCTCGATCAGCGTCTCGGTGCGGCTGCGGTATTCGATCAGCGCGGCAATGGTGCCGATCTTCAGGTCATGCTCGGCGGCGAAAACCTGCAGGTCGGGCAGGCGCGCCATCGTGCCGTCTTCGTTCATCACTTCGCAGATGACCGAAGCGCTCGAGCAGCCGGCCATCGCGGCCAGGTCGCAGCCGGCCTCGGTATGGCCGGCGCGCATCAACACACCGCCGTCCACGGCCTGCAGCGGGAAGATGTGGCCTGGCTGCACCAGGTCGCTGGCCTTCGCGCCGGGCGCCACGGCCGCCTGCACCGTGCGGGCACGGTCGGCGGCCGAAATGCCGGTGGTCACGCCTTCGGCCGCCTCGATGGACACGGTGAAAGCCGTGGAATGCTTCGCGCCATTGCGCGTGACCATCGGCGGAAGGTTCAGCCGCTCGCACATGTCGCGCGAGAGCGTCAGGCAGATCAGCCCGCGCGCATGGCGCGCCATGAAGTTGATGGCCTGCGGCGTGATGTGGTCGGCCGCGATCACGATGTCGCCTTCGTTCTCACGGTCCTCCTCGTCCACGAGGATCACCATGCGGCCGGCGCGCAGGTCGGCCACGATTTCCTCGACCGACGAAATGGGGGCAACGCCCTGCGGCGCGGCGGCCGTGGGCAGGGGAGTGACGGAAGCGTTCATGGGTGAAGGGCAGAGGAGCCGGCGCCGGGCAGCACGCCGGCCTGGAGCATGCGCTCCACGTAGCGCGCCACGGTGTCGATTTCCAGGTTGACGGAACTGCCGGCGCGCAACTGGCCCAGGGCCGTGTTCTGCACCGTGTGGGGAATCAGGTTGATGCTGATCTCGCTGCCGCCTGCGGCGGGCAGGTCGAGCACGCGATTGACCGTCAGGCTGACGCCATTGACGGTGATGGAGCCCTTGTAGGCCAGAAAGCGCGCCAGTGCGGCCGGCGCCTGGATGCGCAGCTCCCAGCTTTCGCCCAGCGGCTCGAAATGGCTGACCGTGCCAATGCCGTCCACATGCCCGGAGACGATGTGGCCGCCCAGGCGGTCGTGCGCGCGCAGTGCCTTTTCCAGGTTCACGCTTTGGTCCACGGCGTCCAGGCCCGCGGTCTTGTCCAGCGATTCGGCCGAGATGTCGATGGTGAACACGCCCGAGGCCGGCTCGAAGGACGTCACGGTCATGCAGGCGCCGTTGAGCGCAATGCTGTCGCCGAGGCCGACGTCGTCGAGATAGCCCGCAGGCGCTTGGATGTGCAGCCGCTTGCCGTGGGCTGCGGAACTGCCGAGGTCGTGGACGGCGGCGATGCGCCCCACGCCGGTGATGATGCCGGTGAACATAGGGTGCGCATTTTCGCAGAGAAGCGGCACGTGCCCTGGGGTGCTTGGAAAAGAGTCTTCTTGGGGCTGAAGGCGGCGGTTTAGGTTGCCCTCGCCTTGATGCTTAAAAATATCCAATGTGTGTTATGTCAAATCAATGAGATTGAAGAAAGCCGCATGGCGGCCAGACCCTCACCACTTGCCCGTGCCGGGCCTTTGGGGTGCACGCGTGGCGGCGGCGCTGAGCAGCTCCATGGCATCGGTGCGATTGGCGCGCCGGGCGAAGTCCAGCGCGCTCAGGCCTTGCTCGTTCTTCATCATGATGTCCGCGCCTTCGGCCAGCAGCAGCTTCACGGCATCGGCGCTGCCGTACATGGCGGCCATCATCAGCGGCGTGGTGCCGTTGGGCGACTGGGCGTCGATGAAGGCGTGCTGATCCAGCAGTTGCTTCATGATGCCGACCTGACCGGCAGTGGCCGCATAGTGCAGCGGCGCCCAGCCGGTCTTGTTGACGGCGGCGTCGCGCTTGAGCAGCAGGTCCACGAACTCCTGCTGGCCCCGCAGCGCGGCCATCATCAGCGGGGATTCATCGCTGCCGTTGGTGGCGTTCACGTCGGTCTTCTTGATCTCGATCAGCGCCCGCGCCACCTTGGGCGAGCCTTCGCGCAGCGCGATGACCAGGGCCGTCTGCTTCTTGTCGTCCAGCGTGTTGGGGTCCATGCCCCGCTCGATCTGGCTGCGCACGGCATAGGGGTTGTCGGCCGCGACGGCGCGAAAGAAGTCCTCGCGCGGGCCAGCCGTCGTTGCGCAGGACACCGCGACAAGTGCGGCCGCCAGGAGGGATGCGGGCTTCAGGCTCATGCGGTCCTCGAAAGAAAAAGGTTGTCGAAGTTTCGGCTGGTCAGCTCGCCCACCGCGTCGGCGCTCATGCCGCGCAGTTCGGCGATCTGGGCCGCGACGAAAGGCACGTAGGACGGATTGTTGACCTTGCCGCGATAAGGCACGGGTGCCAGGTAGGGGCTGTCCGTTTCGATCAACAGCCGGTCCAGCGGGACGAAGCGCGCCACCTCGCGCAGCTCCTGCGCCTTCTTGAAGGTCAGGATGCCCGAGAAGGAGATGTAGAAGCCCAGGTCCAGCGCCGCGCGTGCCACTTCGGCCGTCTCGGTGAAGCAGTGGAACACGCCGCCAGCCGCCCCTGCCCCGCCCTGCTCGCCCTCTTCCTTGAGGATGGCGATGGTGTCGTGCGAGGCCTCACGCGTGTGGATCACCAACGGCTTGTGGACCTGTTGCGCCGCCCGGATATGGACGCGGAAGCGCTCGCGCTGCCATTCCATGTCGGCGATGCTGCGGCCGCCCTTGCGCTCCTCCATCTGGTAGTAGTCCAGCCCGGTCTCGCCAATGGCCAGAACCTTGGACCGGGCCGACAGGCTGACCAGTTCCTGCACAGTGGGTTCGCGCACGTCCTCGTTGTCGGGATGCACGCCCACACTGGCCCAGAAGTTGTCGTACTGGCTCGCCAGCGCGTGCACAGCTTCGAACTCCTCGAGCACGGTGCAGATGCACAGGGCGCGATCCACCCTCGCCTCCTGCATGGCGGCACGGATGCGGGGCAGCTCCTGCATGAGCTCGGGCATGCTCAGGTGGCAGTGGGAGTCGGTGAACATGGTGGGCAATGGGAAAGAGCGGCGGCGCGCGGTGTGGCGCAGCGTGCCAGTGGGAATGCGCGGCGGCAGCCGCGCTCGGGCAGGGCCGCGAGGCCGGGCCTCAGATGGTTTGCGTGGGGCGGTCCGCGCCCAGCGACGTGCCCAGCACGTCCTCGATGCGGGCCTTGAGCTGGCGCGACTTCTGGTCTGCGGGAAAGCGGATGCCCACGCCCGGCGAGCGGTTGCCGGCCGCGCGTGCGGGCGTGATCCAGGCCACCTTGCCAGCCACCGGGTAGCGCTGAGGGTCTTCGGGCAGCGTCAGCAGCACGTAGACGTCATCGCCCAGCCGGTATTCGCGCGTGGTGGGGATGAACACCCCGCCATCGGCGAACAGCGGAATGTAGGCGGCATAGAGCGCGCCTTTTTCCTTGATGGCCAACTGGATCACGCTGGGCCGGTGCGGCGCTGCGGGAGCGGTGTTGGCGACGGGAGTGGCTGGCTGGTTCATGGGCGGCGAGCGGCAGAGTTTAGGGCGCTTTGGGCGTCGCTGACCAGCGCCTCCAGCATGAGGCCCGCGTTGAACGGGTGTTCCGCGGTGCGGGCCGATTGCATCAGCGAGCGCGACCAGCGGCCCAGGATGCGATAGGACGGCGCGGGCGGCAAGTCCTGGGCCTCGAAAAAGCGCGTGGCTGCGCCAGAGCGCACAGCCAGCAGGTCGTGGCAGAGCTTGAGCAGCACGTCGATGGCCGCTGGCGGCGAAAGCTCGGCCAGCGCAGCCACCTCGCCGCGCGCCACGGCCCTGGGCAGCAGCGCCCAGGCCTTGGGCGAAGGGCCGCCGCGCGACAGGCGCAGCGCCATTTCGGGGCGCCCGCCCGCGGCGCGCAGCATGGCAGGCGCGTCAGCCGGCGCCATGCCCTGCGCGATGAGCCAGTCGCGCGCCTCGTCGGCCTCGGGCCAGGGCAAGGTGTAGGCCAGGCAGCGGCTGCGGATGGTGGGCAGCAACTGCCAGGCCGATTCGCTGGCCAGCACGAAGCGCATGTCGCCCGCGGGCTCCTCCAGCGTCTTGAGCAGCGCATTGGCCGAGATGGCGTTCATGCGCTCGGCCGGATACACCAGCACCACCTTGCCGCGGCCGCGGGCGCTGGTGCGCTGGGCAAAACCCACCGCGTCGCGCATGGCTTCCACGCGGATCTCGCGGCTGGGCTTGCGCTTCTTGTCCTCGATCTCGGCCTGTGCCTTTTCATCGAGCGGCCAGCCCAGCTCGTGCATGGCCACCTCGGGCATCAGCACGCACAGGTCGGCATGGGTGCGCACGGCAATGGCGTGGCAGCTCGGGCACTGGCCGCAGGCGCCCTGCTCCGGCTGGCCGGCATCACGCCGCTCGCACAGCCAGGCTGCTGCCAGCGACAGGCCCAGCTCGTACTGGCCCAGGCCCGAAGCGCCCTGCAACAGCCAGGCATGGCCGCGCTGGCGCAGCAGCGCCGTGCGCGCGCGGACCAGCCAGGGGGCCAGCGTGTCGGCTTCGCCGCTCACGTGGCGCTCCTCATGCGCCGATCCCCCGGCGCCGCAAGGCCGACTCGACCTGCACCCAGACCTGATCGCGCGGCTGGTTGGCGTCGATGCGCTCGAAGCGCGCCGCATCGCCGCGCGCGCGCGCGGCATAGCCTTCGGCCACGCGGCGGAAGAACTCGGCACTCTGGGATTCGAAGCGGTCCGGCACGCGGGCGGCGGCCAGGCGCTGCGCGGCCACCTCGGGCGGCAGGTCGAACCAGAAGCTCAGATCGGGCTGCAGCAGCGTGGCTTCTTGACTCTGCGCCTGCACCCAGCGCTCCAGCGTCTGCAGCACCTCCAGATCGAAGCCGCGGCCGCCGCCCTGGTAGGCGAAGGTGGCGTCGGTGAAGCGGTCGCACAGCACGATCTCGCCGCGCGCCAGGGCCGGGGCGATCACCTGCGTCACATGGTCGCGCCGGGCCGCAAAGACCAGCAGCGACTCGGTCAGCGCGTCCATGGGCTTTTGCAGCACCAGCTCGCGCAGCGTCTCGGCCAACGGCGTGCCGCCGGGCTCGCGCGTGCGCACCACGGTGCGCCCCGTGCCGCGCAGCCAGGCCTCCAGCGATTCCAGGTGGCTGGACTTGCCGGCGCCGTCGATGCCTTCGAGCGTGATGAAAAGACCTGTGCCCATTTCGCTACCTGCCCCGGATGTATTTGTTCACGGCCCGGTTGTGGCCATCGAGGTCTTCGCTGAAATGGCTGGTGCCGTCGCCGCGCGAGACGAAATAGAGCGAGCGCGTGCGCGCCGGCTGCACCGCCGCCAGCAGCGCCGCCTGCCCGGGCATGGCGATGGGCGTGGGCGGCAGGCCGGCGCGGGTGTAGGTGTTCCAGGGGGTGTCGGTCTGCAGGTCGCGCTTGCGCAGGTTGCCGTCGAAGGCCTCGCCCAGGCCGTAGATCACGCTCGGGTCGGTCTGCAGCAGCATGCCGGCACGCAGGCGGTTGGTGAACACGCCGGCGATTTCCGCGCGGTCGGCCGACTTGCCTGTCTCCTTTTCGACAATGCTGGCCAGAATAAGCGCCTCATCGGCCGTCTTGAGCGGCAGATCACTGGCCCGCGCAGCCCAGGCGGCCTCCAGCTTGCGGTCCATGGCACGCATGGCGCGCTGCAGCACGGCGATGTCGCTGGAACCCTTGGAATAGGTGTAGGTGTCGGGGAAGAAGCGGCCTTCCGGGTGCAAGCCAGGGCGGCCCACGGCCCGCATGAGTTGCGCGTCATCCATGCCCACGCTGTCGGGGCGCAGCATGTCGGCCTTGGCCAGGGCGGCGCGCACCTGGCGGATGTTCCAGCCTTCGACCAGCACCACGCTGCGCGTGGCTTCCTCGCCGCGCACCAGCACGGCCAGCAGGGTGCGCGGGGTCACGCCCCGCTCCAGCTCGTAGCTGCCGGCGCGGATCTGCCGGTCCTGGCCCGAAAAACGGAACCACCAGTAAAGAAGGCGGGGATCGACATCGACCCCGGCCTGGCGCACCAGTTGGGCCACGCCGCGCGGCGTGGTGCCGGGCTCCACCGGCAGATCGACCGCGGCCGAGGGCAGCTTGAGCGGCTGGTGCAGCCACCACAGGGCTGCGGTGCCGGTGCCCAGCACCAGCAGCGAAGCCAGCAGAAAGAGAGTGAGGAAGAAGCGACGCACGTGGATGGATTCGCGGGGGTGCGGCAGGGCCAGGCCCCTGGCCGCCGCATGCTAAACGCAGCGCCATGGCCCGCGCCGGACATGCCCCGCCCCACGGCAGGGCCGGGAGCCGGCCATGATAATTCAGCGATGACCGACCCCGTCTTTCAGGGTGTGACACCCGCACTTGCCCACCTGGGCGTGATCCAGGCCGAAGGGCCCGAGGCCGCCGCCTTCCTGCACGGCCAACTGACCCAGGATTTCGTGCTCATGAAGCCCGAGCAGGCCCGTCTGGCGGCCCTGTGCACGGCCAAGGGCCGCATGATCGCCAGCTTCATCGGCATCCGGCCCACGCCCGAGCGCGTGCTGCTGCTGTGCAGCCAGGACATCCTGGCCGCCACGCTCAAGCGCCTGTCCATGTTCGTGCTGCGGGCCAAGCTCAAGCTCAGCGACGTCTCGGCCGACTGGCACGTGCATGGCCTGGCCGGCGCCGCGCTGGCGGCCAACGGGCTCGACGCGCAGGCCGAACCCTGGCGCTGCCAGTCCGTGGGCGAGGCCTTCGGCATCAGCCTGTACCCGGCCGACGGCCAGCCCCGCGCGCTGTGGCTGGCGCCCGCGGCCAGTCCGCCCCCCGTCGGCGACGCCCTGCCCGAGGCCGGCTGGGCCTGGCAGGAGGTGCGCAGCGGCGTGGCCACATTGAGCGCGCCGGTGGTCGATGCCTTCGTGCCGCAAATGCTGAACTACGAATCCGTGGACGGCGTGAATTTCAAGAAGGGCTGCTATCCGGGCCAGGAAATCGTGGCGCGCAGCCAGTTCCGCGGCACGCTCAAGCGCCGCGCCTACCTGGTGAGCGCCGACGCGCCGCTGCAGCCGGGCCAGGAAGTGTTCGCCGCCAGCGACGCCGAGCAGCCCGTGGGCACCGTGGTGCAGAGCGCCGCCAGCGGCCAGGGCCCGTGGGCCGCGCTGGTGTCGATGCAGATCGCGGCGCTGCAGGCCGGCGCGCTGCATGCGGGCAGCGTGAGCGGGCCGCAGCTGCAGGTGCAGCCCCTGCCCTACGCGCTGCGCGAAGACATCTGAGTCGGGCAAGGCCTCCGCTCCCATCGCAGAGCCGGCCCCGCGCCGGCTTTTTTGCGCTCGCCTTGACCCCGCCGGCCGCGCTGCGCCGTAGAAGCCGCATCACCACTTCGTCAGAAAAAGGATGCGGACCATGAAGCGCAGACACTTCGCCGCCAGCGCTGCGCTGGCCACCCTGGCCCCCTGGCTGGCAGCGCCGGCCCCGGCGCGCAGCCTGATGCCCCCGCCCATCCGCACACGCACAGGCCGGCTCATGCAACTGAGCGTGCTGGACCGCGACAGCGGGCGCGAGCTGCCCCTTCACTTTCATGAAGGCGAATACTGGGTGGCCGGCCGGCCCGGCGCCCGCTATGCGCTGCGCGTGCACAACCTGCAGGGCGAACGCCTGTTGGCCGTGATGTCGGTGGACGGCCTCAATGTGCTGACGGGGCAGCGGGCTTCCGTGGACCAGGGCGGCTACGTGCTGGACGGCGGCGAGCGCGCGGATGTGGCCGGCTGGCGCAAGAGCGATGACCAGATCGCGGCCTTCGAGTTCACCGCGCCGGGCGATGCCTACGCCACCCGCACCGGCCGGCCCGAGCACCTGGGTGTGATCGGGCTCGCGCTGTTTCGTGAAAGAGCGCCGCTGCCTCCGCCGGCCGTGGCCTCGCGCAGCGAAGAGGCCCGCGCGCCATGGGCCGCCGATGCGGCCCGGGCCGAAGCACCCGCAGCCTCGACGGCCCGCCAGGCCGAACGTTCGCGCGCCCCGGCCGGCCCGGCGCCGCAACTGGGCACCGGCCACGGCGCGCGCGAGCATGCGCCGGTGAGCCGCACGCAGTTCACGCGCGCCCAGAGCCGGCCCGACGAGCTGATCCGCGTGCGCTACGACAGCCGCGAAAACCTGATCGCGCGTGGCGTGATCCCCGCGCCCCGCCCTTCGCGCCCGCAGGCGCCGCAGCCCTTCCCGGCTTCGCCCTCCGAAATGGGCTATGTGCCCGACCCGCCGCCGCGCCGCTGAGCTTCGGATCAGAGGGCCTTGCGCATCTCGATGTGCGGGATGCCCACTTCCTCGAAAGGCTCGCCGCTGACGGCGTAGCCCTGGCGCAGGTAGAAGCGCTCGGCGCTGCGCTGGGCGTTGAGGGCGATGGCGCGGTCGCCGCGCGCGCGGGCCACCGATTCCAGCTCGGCCATCAGCGCCTCGCCATGGCCGCCGCCGCGCAGCACGCGGTGCACGGCCACGCGGCCGACGTGGGCCACGCCCTGCGCATCGGCCGGCAGCAGGCGCGCCGCGCCCACCACCTGGCCCAGCCGGTTGCGCACCACGGCATGGGTGCTGCGCGCGTCATCCAGGTCCCATTCCATGTCTTCGGGGATGCCCTGCTCGTCGATGAAGACCAGGCGGCGCAGGCCGCCGGCCTCGGCGCCCAGCGTGTCCCAGTCGCCGGTTTCGACGCGCGTCATGGCTTCGCCGGCTTCGTAGCCGAGCAGGATCTCGCGCAGCGGCGCGGGCACGGGGCGCGAGGTCTGCGTGGCCGGATCGGCAAACACGTACACCAGCTCGCAGCCCACCAGGTACTGATCGCGGCGAAACAGCGCGCCGTCGAAGACCAGCGACGAGTTGCCGATGCGCCGGCACTTCATGGCCACGTCCAGCACATCGTCCACCCGGCCGGAGGCGCGGTAGTCCACCGTGGCCTTGCGCACGTACAGGTCGCCTTCCAGGTGCAGCATGGCCTCTTCATAGGGCAGGGCCAGCGCGCGCCAGTAGTCGGCGATGGCGGTGTCGAAGTACATCAGGTAGTGCGCGTTGAAGACGATCTTCTGCATGTCCACCTCGGCCCAGCGCACGCGCAGGCGGTGGAAGAAGCGGAAGTCCTCGCGCGCGGGCACGGTGCTTGTCTCTTTGTTGTCGCTCATGGGAGTGCTCTTGTCTTGATTGCTCAGGCGTTCAGGGCCGCGCGCAGGGCCGCGGCCATGTGCGCATGGGCCTGCAGGGCTTCGGGCACGGCACGGCCCATCTTGACGAACTCGTGCACCACGCCGCGGTACAGCTCCAGATCGACCGGCACGCCGGCCGCGCGCAGCTTGTCGGCGTACTGCAGTCCCTCATCGACCAGCGGATCGCATTCGGCCAGCCCGACCCAGGCCGGCGCCACGCCGTCCACGTCCTCGGCATTGAGCGGCGCAAAGCGCCAGTCGTCGCGCTGCGCATCGTCGATGTACTGGGCGAAGAACCATGTCACCAGCGCGTCGGTCAGCACGGGGCCGTTGGCAAAGCGGCGGTGCGAATCGGTGTCCTGCCGCGCCGTGGTGCCGGGGTAGATCAGCAGTTGCAGGGCCAGCTTCAGCGCCGCGTCGCGCGCGAGGATGGCGCACACCGCCGCCAGCGTGCCGCCCGCGCTGTCGCCGCCCACGGCCAGGCGCGTGCCGTCCAGGCCCAGGGCGCTGGCGCCCGGGCCGGCCAGGTGCTGCAGCGCGTCCCACGCGTCGTGTACGGCCGTGGGAAAGCGGTGCGCCGGCGCGAGCCGGTAATCCAGCGAAACCACGGCGATGCCCGCATCGCGTGCCAGCACGCGGCACAGGATGTCGTGCGTGGCCACGCTGCCCACGGTGAAGCCGCCGCCATGCAGGTACAGCAGCACGGGCAGCACGTCGTTCGAAGGCGCGTAAAGGCGCGCAGGCAGCGCCGTGCCGTCGCGCGCGGGGATACGGATGTCCTGCGCGCGCGCCAGTTCGGGCTTGGGCACTTCGAGCACGGCCGCGCCTTTTTCGTAGGCGGCCTTGGCCTGCTCGGGCGTGAGCTGGTGCAGCGGCGGATGGCCGGCGCGCGCCATGCGTTCGATCACGCCAGCCATGCGCGGCGTCAGCGCGGGCCGGGGCGGCGGTGCGATCTTCATGGCCGGCCTCCGGGGCTTTCGACCCCCTTGCCTGTCACCAGTGTTGCAGCGGCGACAGCGCCAAGGGTTTTGAAGCGGTACATGGGCAAGCAGGCTTTGTTAGATTGAGCGCCTTGCATCCTAGTGCAGTGCGCCGGCTACCGCCGTCACGGGGTCGTCTGCGCTGCCTGCCGCGCCAAAGCGCCTCACTTCGCCCCAATTCGCCTCACTTCCATGGCCCTGATCAACTACCTTACCCAGATCCAGTTCGACTTCGGCGCGGTGCGCCTGTTGGAAAGCGAATGCGCCCGCATCGGCATCACGCGCCCGCTGGTGGTCACCGACGCGGGCGTGCGCGCCGTGGGCATCCTGCAGAAGGCGCTCGATGCGCTGGGTACGCTGCCGGTCACGGTCTTCGACCAGACGCCCTCCAACCCGACCGAAGCCGCCGTGCGCGCCGCCGTCGAGCTGTACCGCAGCGGCCAGTGCGACGGCCTGATCGCCGTGGGCGGCGGTTCGGCCATCGACTGCGCCAAGGGCGTGGCCATCGCGGCCACGCACGAAGGGCCGCTCAAGACCTACGCCACCATCGAAGGCGGCTCGCCGAAGATCACCGACAAGGTGGCGCCGCTGATCGCGGTGCCCACCACCAGCGGCACGGGCAGCGAAGTGGCGCGCGGCGCCATCGTGATCGTGGACGACCATCGCAAGCTGGGCTTCCATAGCTGGTTTTTGATGCCCAAGGCCGCGATCTGCGACCCCGAACTCACGCTGGGCCTGCCGCCCAGGCTGACGGCCGCCACGGGCATGGACGCCATCGCGCACTGCATGGAAACCTTCATGGCCCCGGCCTTCAACCCGCCGGCCGACGGCATCGCGCTGGACGGCCTGGAGCGCGCCTGGGCGCACATCGAGCGCGCCACCCAAAACGGCAGCGACCGCGATGCGCGCCTGAACCTCATGAGTGCCAGCATGCAGGGCGCCATGGCCTTCCAGAAGGGCCTGGGCTGCGTCCATAGCCTGAGCCACAGCCTGGGCGGCGTGGACCCGCGCCTGCACCACGGCACCCTCAACGCCCTCTTCCTGCCCGCCGTGATCCGCTTCAATGCCGGCGCCGAATCGGTGCAGCGCGAGCTGCGCCTGCAGCGCATGGCCCGCGCCATGCACCTGGACCAGCCCGGCGACATTGGCGAGGCGATCCGCGACATGAACGCCCGCCTGGGCCTGCCTCGGGGCCTGGCCGAAGTGGGCGTGACCGAAGACCTGTTCGACAAGATCATCGACGGCGCCATGGCCGACCACTGCCACAAGACCAACCCGCGGCTGGCTACGCGCGAGGACTACAGGGAGATGCTGGCGGCATCGATGTGAGCGGCCTGGCCGCTCAGACTTTCTCCAGCACCACCGCAATGCCCTGCCCCACCCCGATGCACATGGTGCACAGCGCATAGCGGCCGCCGCCGCTGTGCAACTGGTTCACCGCCGTGGTGGCCAGGCGCGCGCCGCTGGCGCCCAGCGGGTGGCCCAGCGCGATCGCGCCGCCGTTGATGTTCACGCGCGCATCGTCATCGGCCAGGCCCAGCAGGCGCAGCACGGCCAGGCCCTGCGCCGCAAAGGCCTCGTTGAGTTCGATCACGTCGATCTGGTCCAGCCGCAGCCCCGTTTGCGCCAGCACCTTCTGCGTGGCCGGCGCCGGGCCGATGCCCATCACGCGCGGCGCCACGCCCGCCGTGGCCATGCCCACGATGCGCGCGCGGGGCCTGAGGCCATGCCGGGTGGCCGCCGCCTCGCCGGCAATCAGCAGCGCGCAGGCGCCGTCGTTCACGCCGCTGGCGTTGCCCGCCGTGACGCTGCCGCCCTCGCGCACCACGCCCTTGAGCTTGGCCAGCGCTTCGAGGCTGGTGTCGCGCGGGTGCTCGTCCTTGTCTACGACCAGCGGATCGCCCTTCTTTTGCGGGATCTGCACGGGCACGATCTCGGCATCGAAGAAGCCGCGCTTTTACGCCGCCACCGCGCGCTGCTGGCTGGCCAGGGCCATGCGGTCCTGCGCCTGGCGCGCGATGCCGTGCTCGGTGGCCACGTTCTCGGCCGTCTCGGGCATGGAGTCCACGCCGTACTGGGCCTTCATGAGCCGGTTGACGAAGCGCCAGCCGATGGTGGTGTCGTACACCGCGTTGGCGCGGGCGAAGGCCGTTTCGGCCTTGGGCATGACGAAGGGGGCGCGGCTCATGCTTTCGACGCCGCCGGCGATCATGAGCTGCGCCTCGCCCGCGCGGATGGCGCGCGCGGCTGAGCCAACGGCATCCAGGCCCGAGCCGCACAGGCGGTTGATGGTGGCGCCGGGCACCTCGATGGGCAGACCGGCCAGCAGCGCCGACATGCGCGCGACGTTGCGGTTGTCTTCGCCGGCCTGGTTGGCGCAGCCGTAGAGCACGTCGTCCACGGCCTGCCAGTCCACGCCGGGGTTGCGCGTCATCAGCGCGCGGATGGGCAGCGCGCCCAGGTCGTCGGTGCGCACGCTGCTCAGGGCACCGCCGTAGCGGCCGAAGGGGGTGCGGATGGCGTCGCAGATGTAGGCGTCCAGGGGCATGGCGGCAAGCAAATGGGTGGAAGCGATCGGGGCGCGGAGGCCCTCACAGGCCCTTGACCAGCTCCGGCACGGCCGTGAACAGGTCCGCCTCCAGGCCGTAGTCGGCCACGCTGAAGATCGGTGCTTCCGGATCCTTGTTGATCGCCACGATCACCTTGGAGTCTTTCATGCCGGCCAGATGCTGGATGGCGCCCGAGATGCCCGCCGCGATGTACAGCTGCGGCGCGACGATCTTGCCCGTCTGGCCCACCTGCAGGTCGTTGGGGGCGTAGCCCGCATCCACGGCCGCGCGGCTGGCGCCGATGGCCGCGCCCAGCTTGTCGGCCAGCGGGGTCATCACTTCATTGAACTTCTCGCTGGAGCCCAGTGCGCGGCCACCCGAGACGATGATCTTGGCGGCCGTCAGCTCGGGGCGGTCGCTCTTGCTCACTTCGCGGCCCACGAAGGCGCTCTTGCCGCTGTCGGCCACGGCGTCCCTGGTTTCCACCGCGGCGCTGCCACCGGTGGCGGCTGCGGCGTCAAAACCCGTGGTGCGCACGGTGATGACCTTCTTGGCGTCTGCGCTTTGCACGGTGGCAATGGCGTTGCCGGCGTAGATGGGGCGCTCGAAGGTGTCGGCGGCCACGACTTTGGTGATGTCGCTGATCTGCGCCACATCGAGCCTGGCGGCCACGCGCGGGGCCACGTTCTTGCCGCTGGCGGTGGCCGGGAACAGGATGTGGCTGTAGTCGCCGGCGATGGCCAGCACTTGCGCGGCCACGTTCTCGGCCAGGCCGTCGGCCAGGCTGGCGCCTTCGGCATGGATGACCTTGGCCACGCCGGCGATCTGCGCGGCGGCCTTGGCGGCTTCAGCCGCGTTCTGGCCGGCCACGAGGATGTGGACATCGCCACCGGCTGCCGCTGCGGCCGTGACGGTGTTCAGGGTGGCGGGCTTGATCGACTGGTTGTCGTGTTCTGCAATGACGAGTGCGGTCATGTCTGTGTTCCTTCCTTCGGCCTCAGATGACCTTGGCTTCGTTCTTGAGCTTGTCCACCAGGGCGGCGACGTCGGGCACCTTCACGCCTGCACCGCGCTTGGCAGGCTCGACCACCTTGAGGGTCTTCAGGCGCGGCGTGACATCCACACCCAGCTCCTCGGGCTTGACGGTATCGAGCTGCTTTTTCTTGGCCTTCATGATGTTGGGCAGCGTCACATAACGCGGCTCGTTCAGGCGCAGGTCGGTGGTGATGACGGCGGGGGTCGACAGGCTCAGGGTTTCCAGGCCGCCGTCGACTTCGCGCGTGACGTTGACCTTGTCGCCGGCCACTTCCACCTTGCTTGCGAAGGTGGCTTGGGGCAGGTCCGTCAGGGCCGCCAGCATCTGGCCGGTCTGGTTGGCGTCGTCGTCGATGGCCTGCTTGCCCAGGATCACCAGGCCGGGCTGTTCCTTGTCGACCAGGGCCTTGAGCAGCTTGGCCACGGCCAGGGGCTGCAGCTCTTCGGTGGTTTCGACCAGGATGCCGCGGTCGGCGCCAATGGCCATGGCCGTGCGCAGCGTTTCCTGGCACTTGGCGTCACCGCAGGAGACGGCGATCACTTCCGTGACCACGCCCTTTTCCTTCAGGCGCACGGCCTCTTCCACGGCAATCTCGTCGAAGGGGTTCATGCTCATCTTGACGTTGGCGATGTCCACGCCTGTGCCGTCCGACTTCACGCGGACCTTCACGTTGTAATCCACAACCCGCTTGACGGGGACCAGAACCTTCATGGCATCACTCCTTGCTTCATCTATTCATTCATGCCGCACGCTGCAGCTCGCGCCCGATGATGAGCTGCTGCACCTGCGTCGTGCCTTCGTACAGGCGCAGCAGCCGGGCGTCGCGGTAGAAGCGCTCGACCGGGTATTCATTGATGTAGCCGGCGCCGCCATGCACCTGCACGCCCCGGTCGGCCACGCGGCCGAGCATCTCGGTGCAAAAGAGCTTGGCGCAGGACACGCGCATCGACACGTCCGGGTCGGACAGCTCCGGGGCCTTGAGGTCGAAGGCCGCCGCCACCTCGCGCACCAGCGCCCAGCCGGCCAGCAGCTCGGCCTGGCTGTCGGCCAGCATGGCCTGCACGAGCTGGAACTCGCCGATGGGCTTGCCGAACTGCCGGCGCTCGCGGGCGTAGCGTGCCGAATCGTCCAGCACGCGCCGGGCCATGCCGCAGGCCACGGCAGAGATGTTGAGCCGCCCGCGGTCGAGTACCTTCATCGCCGTCTTGAAGCCCTGGCCGGGCACGCCGCCAATGATGTTCGCGGCCGGCACGCGGACGTTTTCGAGCACGACATCGCAGGTCTTGGTGCCGCGCTGGCCCATCTTCCGGTCGTTGCGGCCCAGCTGGATGCCGGGCGCATCCGCGGGCACGATGAAGGCCGAGACCCCGGCCGCGCCCGCGCCGCCCGTGCGCGCCATCAAGGTGAAGGCGCCGGCACGCGGTGCATTGGTGATGAAGCGCTTGGTGCCGTTGAGCACGTAGTGGTCGCCGTCCGGCTCGGCCCGGGTCTTGAGCGAGGAGGCATCGGTGCCCGCGTCGGGCTCGGTCAGCGCGAAGGACATGATCAGCTCGCCGCTGGCCACCTGCGGCAGGTACTCGCGCTTCTGCTCGGCGGTGCCGTCCATCAGGATGCCCTGCGAGCCGATGCCGATGTTGGTGCCGAACACCGAGCGGAAGGCCGGCGCGGTCTGGCCAAGCTCGTGGTTGACCAGCACCTCCTGGCTGACCGACAGGCCGATGCCGCCGTATTCCTCGGGGATGGTCAGGCCGAACAGGCCCATCTGCTTCATGCGCTCGATCAGCTCGGCGGGCACCTCGTCGTGTTCCTCGAGGTGGTTCTCGGCCGGCATCAGCTGCTCGCGCACGAAGCGCTGCACCGTGGCCAGCAGGATGTCAAAGGATTCGGTGTCAAGCGCCATGCGGGTAGCTCCGTGGGTCAGCGATGCAGGAAGTTGGGCGCGCGCTTGCCCAGGAAGGCGTGCATGCCCTCGTGTGCATCGGCGCTGGCAAAACGTGCGTACAGCGCGCGGCGCTCGAACAGGATGCCCTCGTCCAGCGCACCCTGGTCGGCGCGGTTCACGCATTCCTTGATCGCCATCAGCGCCGGCAGCGAGAAGCCGGCGATGCGCGTGGCCAGGGCCAGCGCAGCATCGAGCAGTTGTTCGTCGGGCACCACGCGCGAGACCAGGCCGTAGCGGTCGGCCTCCTGCGCCGTGAGCGCACGGGCCGACAGGCACATGTCCATGGCCTTGGCCTTGCCGATGGCGCGCGGCAGCCGCTGGGTTCCGCCCGCGCCGGGCAGCATGGCCAGCTTGATCTCGGGCAGCGCGAACTGCGCCGACTCCGCGGCGATGACGATGTCGCAGCCCAGGGCCAGCTCGCAGCCGCCGCCCATGGCGTAGCCCGCCACGGCCGCCAGCACGGGCTTGCGGACCTGGCGCAGCGTCTCCCAGTTGCGGGTGATGAACTGGCGCTCCTGGACCTGCATGCAGTCCCAGTCGGCCATGGCTTCGATGTCGGCGCCTGCCGCGAAGGCCTTGTCGCCACCGGTGATGACGATGGCGCCGATGGCCGGGTCGGCATCGAAGCCCAGCAGTGCCGCGCCCAGCTCGTCCATCAGGGCGTCGTTCAGGGCATTGAGCTGGCGCGGCCGGTTGAGCGTGACCAGGCCCACGCGGGCCTCGGTGCGCACGAGGATGTTCCGATAGTCCATGAGGGCTGGGCCTTCGCGCGGCGTCAATCTACCGAGATGTTCTGTTCCTTGATCAGCCGCGTCAGCAGGGCCGACTCGCTGCCAAGCAGCTTCTTGAACTCCGCCGTGGCCATGGGCGCCGGCTCGGCGCCAAGGTCTGCATAGCGGCTTCGCGTGGTCGGGGCGGCCAGGGCTTTGGCCAGCTCGCGGTTCATGCGCGCGATGGTTTCGGGCGGGGTGCCGTTGGGCGCCCACATGCCAAACCAGATGTCCAGGTCGGCGCCCGCGAAGCCCTGTTCGGCCACCGTGGGCACGTCGGGGAAGAAGGGCGAGCGCTGCGCGCTCACCACCCCCAGCAGCTTGACCTTGCCGGTGCGGATGTGCGGAAAGGCGATGCCCGGATCGCAGACGAAATCGGCCTGGCCGGCCATCACGTCCTGCAGCGCGGGCGCGGCGCCCCGGTAGGGCACGTGGGTGATGGCAGTGCCGGTGGCCAGCTTGAACAGCTCGCAGGCCAGGTGCGGTGGCGTGCCCGCGCCTGCCGACGCGTAGGACATCGAGCCCGGCCGCGCCTTGGCCAGGGCCACCAGCTCGCGCGCATCCTTGGCCGCCATCTGCGGCTTGGCCACCAAGTACATCTGCGTCTTGCCCACGCCGCCCACGGGCGTGAGGTCGCGCGAGGGCAGGATGTTGGACTTGAACAGCGAGGGGTTGGCCGTCTCGACCGAGGTGGGCGCGATCAGGAAGGAGTAGCCATCAGGCGCCGCGCGCACGACTTCGCCGGCCGCGATGTTGCCGCTGGCGCCGGGCTTGTTGTCGATCACCACCGGCTGCCCCAGCGATTCGCCCAGCGACTGCGCCAGGATGCGCGCCATCACGTCGGTGCTGCCGCCCGGCGCGAAGCCCACGACGATGCGGATGGGCTTGGCGGGCCAGTTCGCGGCCTGCGGCGCCTGGGCCTGCGCCAGGCCGCCAAGGCCCAGCAGCCCAAGCGCCAGGGCCATCCGGCGAACCGGCTTGCGGATGAGGGAAAGGTTCATGCTTGTCTCCGTCGTTGTGTATGTCGATCACCAAACAAATGCGCAGGTCGCGCTTTCAGGCCAGGCCGTCGCGCAGCATCTCGCGCAGCTTGAACTTCTGGATCTTTCCCGAGGGGGTGGACGGCAGCGTTTCGCGAACGATCAGGCGTTCGGGCACGTACTGGATCGCCACCTTCTGCGACTTGAGGAAGGCCTGGATCTGCGCCAGCTCGATCTGCTGGCCCGGCCTGGGGACCACCACGGCGCAGGCGCGCTCGCCCAGGCGCTCGTCGGGGTAGGCCACGATGGCCGCCATGGCGATGGCCGGATGGCGGTACAGCAGCGACTCGATCTCGACCACCGGGATGTTTTCGCCGCCGCGGATGATCACGTCCTTGCTGCGGCCCGTGATACGGACGTAGCCGCGCTCGTCGATGCGCGCCAGGTCGCCGGTGTCGAACCAGTCCTCGGCATCGGTGCCGTTGAGATGGGGCCGCTGCAGGTAGCCGCCGAAGTTGGAGCAGGCGCGCAGCAACAGCCGGCCCGGCTGCCCGGGCGGCAGGCTGCGGTCGTCGGCGTCCACCACCTTGAGTTCCACGCCCGGCAGCGGGCAGCCGTCGGTGCTGAAGGAGCGCTCGTCCTCATCGTCCAGCTTCGTCAGCGTGACGGCGCCGTTCTCGGTCATGCCCCAGGCCGAGACGATCTTGGCGCCCAGCGCCGCGCGCGCCTGTTCCACCAGCGCGCCAGGGATGGGCGCCCCTGCGCACAGGAAGGTGCGCAGCGTGGGCACGCCCTGCCCGCTTTCGGCCACCGTCTTGGCCAGGTCGGTCAGGAAAGGTGTGGAGGCCATCGTGAACGACACCTGGTGCGCGCGGATCAGCTCGATGGCCTTGTGCGGCGCCCAGATGTCCTGCAGCACCGCGCTGGCCTTGAGCATGATGGGCATCATCAGGCCGTACATGAAGCCGGTCTGATGCGCCATGGGCGAGGCCATCAGCACCACGTCCTCGGCGTCCAGCTGCAGCCGCTGGGCGTAGGGAATGATGTTGGCCATGACCGTGTTGGCCGAATGCATGACGCCCTTGGGCTCGCCCGTGGTGCCCGAGGTGTAGATCAGCTGGGTCACGTCGTCGGGGCCTGGGCGGCTGCCGGTGAGCACCTGCTGCGCGTCGGGCTCCTGCTCCCAGGCCGGGCCGCTGAGCAGTGCCTCGAAGCTGTCGGGCCCCTGCCCGTCCACCACCACCACGCGCTGCAGGTCGGGCAGGCTGGGCTTGAGCCCGGCCAGCATGGCCTCGAAATCGAAGCCGCGGAAGGACTTGGGCACGATCATGACTTTGGCCTGGCCGTGCTTGAGCATGAAGGACAGCTCGCGCTCGCGGAAGATGTGCATCAGCGGGCTCATCACCGCGCCGATGCGCGAGCAGGCCAGGTAGGTCACCGTGAACTGCCACCAGTTGGGCAGCTGGCAGGCCACCACGTCGTTGCGGCCCACGCCCAGGCGCGACAGGCCCACGGCCACCCGGTCGGCCATGCGCGCCAGTTCGCGGTAGGTGAAGGCGCGCGTGTCGCCCGCCTCCACTCGCACAGCGGTCAGCGCCAGCTTGTCGGGGCAGGCTTGCAGGCAGGCCTGCAGGTCGTCATTGATGGTGCGCTCGTGCCACAGGCCCTGGGCGAGCATGCGCGCACGGCGCGGCGGCAGCAGAACTGCGTCGAAATCCATGGTGTTGTCTCCTTTTTTCCGGGGTGAGGCCGAGGGGCCGGCCTCGCCTGCCGAGGGGCCGGCCGCTTCGCTTCAGGCCGGCACGAACTTCCGGCCGGCGCGCGTGCGCGCGATGATGGTTTTCATGATCTGTGCCGTGCCGTCGCCGATCTGGAAGCCCAGCACGTCGCGCAGGCGCTGCTCCATCAGGCCGCGGTCATAGCCACCGTGGCCGTAGCAAAGAAGGCACTGGTGGATCACGTCGTAGGCCAGCTTCGGGCCCCACCACTTGGCCATGCCGGCTTCGGCGGTGTGCGGCAGGCCGCGGTCCTTGAGCCACAGGCCCTGCAGGCACAGCAGGCGCGCGCCCTCGACCTCGGTGTCGTACTGGGCCAGCGGGTGCGTCACGCCCTGGAAGGCCGACAGCGGCTGTCCGAAGGCCTGGCGCTGGGTGATGTATTCCCAGGTCTCCTCCAGCGCCACGCGGGCCACCGCCAGGCACTGCAGGCCGATCAGCGAGCGCGAGAAGTCGAAGCCATGCATGACCTGCACGAAGCCCTTGTTCTCATCGCCCAGCCGGTGGCTGACGGGCACGCGCACGTTCTCGAAGAAGATCGAGCCGCGGCCGATGGCGCGCTGGCCGTGGCAGTCGAAGCGGTTGGTGCTCAGGCCCGGGCTGTCCATGGGCACCAGCAGGGCCGTCACGCCGTGCGCGCCGTCTTCGGGCTTGCCGGTGCGGCCGAACACCACCGTGATGTCGGCCTGGTCGGCCGCGGAGATGGAGGTCTTCTCGCCGTTGATGACGTAGAAGTCGCCATCGCGCTCGATGCGCAGGCGCAGGTTGGCCGCGTCGGAGCCGCCGCGCGGCTCGGTCAGCGCGATGGCGCAGATCGCCTCGCCGCGCGTGAGCTTTTGCAGCCACGGGCCGACGACCGCCGGGTCGCCGTAGCGCGAGAGGATCTGGCCGTTGAGCGAAGCCAGCAGGTTCAGGTAGGAGAAGCTCAGGTCGGCGCGCGCGATTTCCTCGTGGATCACGCCCGCGGCCAGGCAGCCCATGCCCAGGCCGCCGAACTGCTCGGGCAGCTCGGGGCAGATGAAGCCCAGCTCGCCCATCTCGCGCAGCAGCGCGCGGTCGAATTCGCGCGTCTTGTCCCGCTCCAGGAAGCCGGGCGCCACGCGCTCCTGGGCAAAGCGCCGGGCCGTTTCGGCCAGCGCCTGCAGGTCTTCGTCGACGTAGGGGTTCGGGTTCATCGCGGCGCCCTGCTCACTTGGCGTACTTGCGGAACTCGGGCTTGCGCTTGTCCTTGAGCGCGGCCACGCCCTCGCGCGATTCCTCGGTGTCGTAGTACAGCTTGAGCGCGTACATGCCCATGCCCGCGATGCCGGCCTGGTGCGCCGTGTCCATGTTGAAGCTGCGCTTGGCGATGGCAATCGCCGTCGGGCTGCGCTCGCAGATGGTCTCGGCCCATTCCTGCACGGTGGCGTCCAGCTCTTCGGCCGGCACGCAGATGTTGGCCAGGCCCATGGCCACGGCCTCCTGGCCCGAGTAGCGCTTGTTCAGGTACCAGATCTCGCGCGCCTTCTTCTCGCCCACCACGCGGGCCAGGAAGGCCGTGCCGTAGCCCGGATCGACCGAGCCCATCTTGGGGCCGACCTGGCCGAACACCGCCTTGTCCGAGCAGATGGTCAGGTCGCAGATGGTGCACAGCACGTTGCCGCCGCCGATGGCGAAGCCCTGCACGCGCGCGATCACGGGCTTGGGCACGTCGCGGATGGCGGTGTGCAGCTCCTCCATCGGCAGGCCGATGGTGCCGCGGCCGTCGTAGTTGCCGTCATGCGCCGACTGGTCGCCGCCCGTGCAGAAGGCGCGCTCGCCCGCCCCGGCCAGCACGATGCAGCCCACTTCGCGGTCATAGCCCGCCTTGTTCAGCGCCTTGATGATCTCGTCGCAGGTGGTGCCGCGGAAGGCGTTCATCTTCTCGGGTCGGTTGATCGTGATCCAGGCCACGCCGTTGCGCACTTCGTACAGGATGTCTTCGAAAGTCATGCTCGTCTCCTTGGGTGTAGGAAGGTGGATGGATGCCGGTTCAGCCATGCATGGTCAGCCCGCCCGAGACCGAGACCACCTGGCCGGTCACGAAGCTGGCGTCGTCGCTGCCAAAGAAGGCGATGGCGCTGGCCAGGTCGTCGGGCTGGCCCAGGCGGCCCAGCGGGATGGCGCTGCGGAAGGCTTCGAGCAGCTTGGCCGGGTCGCGCGCGCCCTCGGCCACGCCGGCCAGCAAGGCGGTGTCGGTCGGGCCGGGGCAGACCACGTTCACGGTGATGCCCTGGCGCGCATGCTCGCGCGCCAGCGTCTTGGACAGCGCCACCAGCCCGCCCTTGCAGGCCGAGTACACGGCTTCGCCCGACGAGCCGCCGCGCGCCGCGTCGGAGGCGATGTTCACGATGCGGCCGTAGCGGCGCTCGGCCATGTCGGGCAGCACGGCGTGCAGCATGTGCAGCGCGCCGGTCAGGTTGATGGCGATCAGCCGCTCCCACTCCGCGGGCACCGTCTTCACGAAGGGCTTGAAGACGTCCCAGCCCGCGTTGTTGACGAGCACCTCCACCGGGCCCCATTGCGCCTTGATGGCCGCCACGCCGGCATCAACGCTGGCGCGGTCGGTGATGTCCACGCGCAGCGCCAGCGCCTCACCGCCGGCTTCGCGGATCTGCGAAGCGACCTTCTCGGCCGCATCCAGGTTCAGGTCGAGCACCGCCACGCGCGCGCCCTCGGCGCCCAGGCGCAGGCAGGTGGCGCCACCGATGCCGCCGCCGCCGCCCGTGACCGCGACGGTCTTGTGTTGGAATCGCTTCATCTCATCTCCTTGGCTTGTCAGGGCTGACCCTGGGGTGTCGATCGGGAACTCGATTGAGTCAATATGTTGACGTAAATTCTAGGCATCGCATCGCCACCGGGCAAGCGCAAGAAAGCAGGCAAATCTCATGGTTGACCCTAATAAAGAGAGCAATTCAGCGCGACTTGAACTGGCCAACAGGCTGTTCTTTAGACTCTATCAATGCGCAAACATGTTGCATAAAACAGGCTCCCGCGCCGTGGAGGCGGAAGGCCTGACCACCCAGCAGTGGGCGGTGCTGGGCGCGCTCTCGCGCGAGAAGGCGCGCGACGGCATGAGCGTGGGTGATCTGGCGCGCTACCTGATGGTCAGCCGCCAGAACCTGTCCGGGCTGATCAGCCGGATGGAGCGCGACGGGCACCTGGCCGTGATGCCCGATGGACGCGACCGCCGTTCACGCCTGGTGAGCATGACGGCCTCGGGGCGGCATGTGTGGCATGAGCTGGCCCGGCCCAAGATCGCGGCCTACTACGAGGACATCCTGGGCGACTTCTCGGTCAACGACGTCACCCACACCCTGCACTACCTGCTGAAGATCCTCGAGAACATGCAGCGGCTGGACCAGGACTGGATCGCCGGCCCCTCGGACGCAGAAGGCGGAGACGTTGACTAGGACTGGCCGTGCGTCGGCGGCAGCACGACGTGCGCCACCAGAAAGTCCAGCACCGCCCGGATGCGCGCCGGCAGCCGGCCCGGCTTGCCTAGGTACACCGCATGGATGGGCTCGATGTCCTCGGGGTTGAAGGCTTCCATCACCGGCACCAGCCGGCCGGCCTGCAGGTCGGCATGGATGTGATAGATCGACAGCCGCGCCAGGCCCACGCCCTGCAGCGCCAGGTGCCGCAGCGTGTCGCCATCGGAGGCGCGCACGTTGCCGATGATGGGCATGTCCACGGCCTTGCCCTCGATGCGCAGCGGCCAGTCGGGCGCGCGGCGGCGGTAGTTGCTGCCCAGGCGGTTGTGACGCTCCAGTTCCTCGCGCGTGGTCGGCGTGCCGTGCTTTTGCAGGTACTCGGGCGAACCCACGATGGCCTGGCGCGTGTGGCCCAGCAGGCGCGCCACCAGGTCTGAAGGCGGCAGCTGGCCCCAGCGGATCGCGATGTCGGCGCGCTCGTCCATCAGGTCGACCACGCGGTCGGTCAGGCTGATGTCCAGCGTCACATGCGGATGCGCGGCCAGGAAGGCAGGCAGCAGCGGCAGCAGCACGATGTGGCCGAAGCTCACGCTGGCGTTCAACGACACGCGCCCGCGCGGCAGCGCCCCGGCGGCGGCGCAGCGCTCGGCCTCGTCCAGGTCGGCCAGCACGCGCACGCTGCGCTCGTAGAAGGTCTGGCCCTCGGGCGTGAGCAGCAGCTTGCGGGTGGAGCGATGCACCAGTTGCGTGGCCAGGCGCGCCTCGAGCCGGCCGATGAGCTTGCTGATGGCCGAGGGCGTCAGGCCCAGCGCGCGCGCCGCGGCCGAGAAGCCACCGCGGTCCACCACCTGCACGAAGGCTTCCATTTCACCGGAGCGGTTGATGTCGAGGCGTGGCATGGCGCGGGCAGTTTAGGGCCTGTTAACGCTATTTCAGGGGTCGCGAAGCTCATCCCAGCCCGCCCATCAAGGCGCGCGACGCCGTGCGTGCATGTGCACGCACAAGGAGCGCAACGCCGAGGGGCGGGCTGCGATGAGCTTCCCT
>NZ_JAQIPB010000007.1 GCF_028023875.1 Xenophilus arseniciresistens | reverse complement strand
CGTTCTGTACTCAGAGACGGGCTCGATCACCCCAGCGCTTACCAAACTGCACGGGCCGGTCTGGCCGCCTCAACGGCGTTCAGACTCTACCGCGCTGGTCAGGTTTAAAGATACAAGCGTTCCGTACAACCAGCGTCGCGACACACCGCCCGTCGTGGGGATACGCCGCGCTGTCGGAGGGAACTTCAACTACATCGTCTACTTCCAGGAGCAAGGCGTCGCCGAGGCCGAAATCGAATCCGACGTACCGCGCTTTCTCAAGACTTTCTACTTCCATGCATCCGGGGACGCCGCCTCCGCGCGCCAAAGGCTGGTCCCTCGAGGCTCCAGGGCCAAGCTGATGGAAACGCTGGTGCGGCCAGGCGACCATCAGAGTTGGCTGCCGGATCGCGATCTGCAGTATTACGTTGAGAACTTCGAACGCACCGGTTTTACCGGGCCACTCAATTGGTACCGCAACCTCGATCGCAACTGGGAGCTCATGAAACCGTTCGAAGGAGCGCGAATCACGCACCCCGCGCTGTTCGTGGCAGGCGAACTTGATCCAGTGCTTGTTGCAACCCGTGGGAACGTCGAGGCACTCGGCACCACGGTGCCAGGTCTTCGAAAGACAACGCTCCTTCCCAAATGCGGCCACTGGGTTCAGCAAGAATGCCCTTCGCAGGTCAATGCCGAGTTGATCGCCTTCTTGGCCCAGCTTGGGCGTTGATCTTGCCGCATCCCGTTCATTGAGCAGCAATTCAGGTCAGTCCGCGAAGTCATGTTAGGAATATTCCCCCTGGAAAGCACGGCCGACCGAACAACATCCAAAGTGGCTGCGCGCCGTGTCCGCCGGGGGCATGATCGCAACGGAAGTACCGTCGCGGGCGATTGCGCGCCTGCCTGTGCACCGAGTGCTCAGAACTCATGAATCTCTGGCTCGAGGAAGCCTATGAACACAGACCCATCCACCAACGTCGTTGTCTTCGAAGTACGCCGCCCGGAAGGCTTGATGACCTTCCCCGCGGCGGGTCGGGCCGAGGACGACTCCTGCGTGCAACGCGCCTGGGCATCGCTGAGTGCGCGGGAGAACACGGCACCCATTGACGTGACTCGGATCTATTCGGAGTGGCAGCCTTCAGCAAGCGACATGTCCTTCCTCGAGGCCAGCTTCCCGAAGGCAACGCTCAGCTACTCCTTCGAGCGCCCGGAACCGGATGGCTGGCCGGCGGCGTTCAAGCGGGTGGCGCAGGAGATCCTTGCTTCACAACAGGCCCGGTCACAGCAGGAGCAAGGCGGGCCGGCGGAATCGCCGCCCTCGCCGTCTGATCGAAACCGCTGATCGAAGTGCCGGCGGCGGGAGCCAGTTACTGCCGGATCACGTCAGCCCCCGCCGGCGCCTTGAACTGGAAGGCTGAAGCGGGCAGCGTCGGGTTGAGCTGCACGTCGGAAAAACGCAGGACCGAACGCTGGCCAAAGGCATCAAGGATTTCGAGCGCCGCCAGCGACTCGCCCTGGAAGCCGATCTGCACGCTCTGCAGCTGGGTGTCGCGCGACTTGGGCGTGGCCTTGACCCATTCGAGGCCGTCGCGCGCAGGCTGCTCCTGCAAGCTGAAGTCGGCCTGCAGCGCGCGCAGGTCGGCCGCCGACGCAATGATGGCCGCGGGCGTGGAGCCCAGCGCCTGGGCCTGTGCGCGGGTCGTCACCTGGTTGAGGTCTGCGTCGTACAGCGACAGCGTGGTGCCGTCGGCGACGATGGTCTGCGCGAAGGGCTTGTTGTAGTCGAAGCGGAAGCGCCCCGGCCGCTGGAACTCGAAGTTGCCGCTGGAGGTCTTGGCGCGGGCGGGCTGGCCGTCGCGCGCGGGCGGCGTCACGGTCTGCGTGAACTGCGCGCGGCCCGATTTGGCGTTCTTCACAAAGGCTTCAAGGCTGGCCATGCCGGCCGCGCTGGCGGCCCAGGAGGCCGTGCCCAGCACCAGGGCAGCAGCAAGCAGGCGAGAGGATCGGTTCATGGTTTTCTTCCTGTCTTTCTTGCGTGAGCAAGGCGATGAATGGATCAGACCTGCTTCCCGCGTCAAGTTTGCGCAGCCGGCGTATCGCGGCGGCAAACGCTGGCAAGCAATCGTCACAGCGGTGACGCACGATGGCCATCAGGCGGGGCGCTTTGCAACATGCGCTTGCGTCCGACAGCCGTTGCGGCCCACGCGGCGCCGGTGTCCTTCCTCTTATTCGCTGCGCGCGGGCACGAGGATGTCGCGCTTGCCGTCGGCGGTCATGGCACTGACCAGGCCGGCGTTTTCCATGTCCTCCACCAGCCGCGCGGCGCGGTTGTAGCCGATCTTCAGGTGCCGCTGCACGAGCGAGATGCTGGCCTTGCGGTTCTTGAGCACCACTTCGACGGCCATGTCGTACATCGGGTCCTTTTCGCCGCCCTCGCCGCCGGGCAGCGACAGGTCTTCGCCGTCCACGGTACCGCCTTCGAGCACGCCTTCGATGTAGTCGGGCTCGCCCTGGCTCTTGAGGTAGGCCACCACGCGATGCACCTCGTCGTCGCTGACGAAGGCGCCGTGCACGCGCACCGGCAGGCCGGTGCCGCTGGCCATGTAGAGCATGTCGCCCATGCCCAGCAGTGCCTCCGCGCCCATCTGGTCGAGGATGGTTCGGCTGTCGATCTTGCTGCTGACCTGGAAGGCGATGCGCGTGGGGATGTTGGCCTTGATCAGGCCCGTGATCACGTCCACGCTGGGCCGCTGCGTGGCCAGGATCAGGTGGATGCCGGCCGCGCGCGCCTTCTGCGCCAGGCGTGCGATCAGCTCCTCGATCTTCTTGCCCACCACCATCATCAGGTCGGCCAGCTCGTCGATGACGACCACGATGTGGGGCTCGCGCTTGAGCGGCTCGGGGTCGTCGGGCGTGAGGCTGAAGGGGTTGTAGATGAACTCCTCGCGCGCGCGGGCCTCGTCGATCTTGGTGTTGTAGCCCGCAAGGTTGCGCACGCCCAGCTTGCTCATGAGCTTGTAGCGGCGCTCCATCTCGGCCACGCACCAGTTCAGGCCGTGGGCGGCCTGCCGCATGTCGGTGACCACGGGCGCCAGCAGGTGCGGGATGCCTTCGTAGACCGACATTTCCAGCATCTTGGGGTCGATCATCAGCAGGCGCACGTCGCTGGCCTCTGCCTTGTAGAGCAGCGACAGGATCATGGCGTTGATGCCGACCGATTTGCCCGAGCCCGTGGTGCCGGCCACCAGCACGTGCGGCATCTTGGCCAGATCGGCCACGACAGGATTGCCCACGATGTCCTTGCCCAGGCCCATGGTCAGCATGGACTTGGCCTCGTGGTAGACCTGCGAGCCCAGGATCTCCGACAGGCGGATCGACTGGCGCTTGGCATTGGGCAGCTCCAGTGCCATGTAGTTCTTGCCGGGGATGGTTTCGATCACGCGGATGGAGACCAGCGACAGCGAGCGCGCGAGGTCCTTGGCCAGGTTCACGATCTGCGAGCCCTTCACGCCCGTGGCAGGCTCGATCTCGTAGCGCGTGATCACGGGGCCCGGCGAAGCCACGACCACGCGCACTTCCACGCCGAAGTCCTTGAGCTTCTTCTCGATCAGGCGGCTGGTCATCTCCAGCGTGTCCGACGAGACCGTTTCCTGACGGCCCGGTGCGGCATCGAGCAGGTCGACCTGCGGCAGCTTGCTGTCGGGCAGCTCCTTGAACAGCGGCTTTTGCCGCTCCTTGACCACGCGGTCGCTGCGCGGTACCTCGGCCAACGCGGGCTCGATCTGCACGGGCGGCGCCTTGTCGCGGCGCTTGGGCACGGGCTGCGGCAGAAGCTCGGGCTCCAGTTGGGGCTGGCGCGGGTCCAACGTCGGCGTGGCGCCGGCGGGCAGGTCGTCAATGTCGGAGAAGTCGCGCTCGACGGAAGATTCCTCGTCACGTTCGCGGCGCGCCTTCTTGCCCAAGGCGATGTCCTGCGCGCGCTCGCGCTTCTCACGGCGCATTTCGAACAGCCCGTACAGACGCTCGCCCACACGCTCGGCCACCTGGCTCCACGAGAAGCGGAAGACCAGCGCCGAGCCCACGACGCCGCCCGCGATCGCGACCAGCGCAGAGCCCGTGAAGCCCAGCCACTTCACGCACAGCGGCCCCACCAGGTAGCCCAGCACGCCACCGCCATGGCCGGGCAGACGGAATTCGAGGCGATACAGGCGCGACCACTCCAGCACCGCGCTGGCAGCCAGCAGCAGCAACAGGCCGGCCCAGAAGGCCAGGCGGCTGCGG
This sequence comes from Xenophilus arseniciresistens, assembly GCF_028023875.1. Lineage (GTDB taxonomy): Bacteria > Pseudomonadota > Gammaproteobacteria > Burkholderiales > Burkholderiaceae_C > Xenophilus > Xenophilus arseniciresistens. Next base: position 333,173 of record NZ_JAQIPB010000007.1, on the reverse strand, counting down.
TTGAAGCGCCCGCGCGCAGGCGCCTCGGCCGTGGCCGGGTTCACCGATTCGCCACCGCGCAGCCAGCGCGCCAGCGACGACAGCCAGGCACGCACACTGGCGGCCAGGCACCACCACACGGAGTAGCCTGCCAGGTAATAGCTGGCATCGGCCATCCAGGCGCCCAGGCGCCCGCCCCAGTTCTTCACGGCGCCGCCTGTGCCGGAAGTGGACCAGGCCGCGTCCGAAGGCGTGTAGCTCAGCATGGCCAGCAGCCAGAACAGCAGGGCCACGAAGCCGACGATCAGGGAGATTTCATGCGCGAAGCGCAATGCGCGCTGGCGTGCCGGCGCAACGGCATCTGCGGAATGAAGGGTGTTCAAGGAGTAGGTCATGGGCATCCAGGGCGGCACGGCAAGCCGAGCGCCACCCCCGAGCCTACAACGAGAACGCCACGCTGCACGCCTGCGCCTGTGTGAAGGGCAGCCGGCCCACGCACGGGGCAGCGCTGCCCGCGGCCCTTGAGGGCGTCAGGCCATGCTCATCAAGCGGTCCTTGATGAGCATGGAGCCGTCATCCTGCGTCTGGACGAAGCCGCGCTCTTCCAGGTCCTTCATCACACGGCTAACCATCTCGCGCGAGGCGCCGACCATCTTGGCCAGATCCTGGCGCGAGATCTTCTCGCGCACCTTGAGGTTGCCCGCCCCGTCGTTCACGGCAAATTCCAGCAGCGAGCGCGCGACGCGGCCGTACACGTCCATCAGCGCCAGCGACTCGATCTTGCGGTCGGCATGGCGCAGGCGCTGCACCAGGCCCAGCATGATGTTGTAGGCCATGGAGGAGTTCTCGGGCAGGCAGCGCATGAAGCCTTCGCGGCCCAGCATCAATACATCAGTCTGGACTTCGGTGCGCACGGTGGCCGAATGAGGCTCATCGTCGATGAGGCTCATTTCGCCGATGTAGTCGCCGGGCTGCAGGGACGCGAGAATCACTTCCCTGCCGCGATTGTCCGCACTCATCACGCGGGCCCGGCCCGTGAGAATGATGTACAGCGCATCGGACTTCTTGCCTTGCTCCACCACGACTTCGGCGCGCTTGAAGCGCTTCTTGACGATGGCATCGGCGATGCTGGCGGACTGTGACGGCGTGAGCGCAGCAAACAGCGGCACGCGCCTCAACAGTTCAAGATTGGACAACATGGACATGCACAGATCCTCACGGCCGATCAAATTGTGAATAACAATGAATTAAAGCAATCTCGCCCATTGAGGCATTGGAAGAAACACCTCTTGAAGCAACCCAATTGTGGGCGTATCTGATCGTGACAATGTACACGCGATTGGCCAAACATCCAGGCTCCCTGTAATCACCATGACAAACATCCAACACGCCAAAGTTCTTATTCTGGGTTCAGGCCCCGCCGGTTACACAGCCGCCGTCTATGCCGCTCGCGCCAATCTGCAACCGCTGCTCATTACCGGCATGGCCCAGGGCGGCCAATTGATGACCACCACGGAAGTTGACAATTGGCCGGCCGATGTTCATGGCGTGCAGGGCCCCGAACTCATGCAGCGTTTTCTGGAACACGCCGAGCGTTTCAAGACCCAGATCGTGTTCGACCATATCAATAACGTCGATTTCAGCCAACGGCCTTTTACCCTGACTGGCGACAGCGGCACCTACACCTGCGATGCGCTGATCATCGCCACCGGCGCCTCGGCCAAATACCTGGGCCTGCCGTCCGAGGAGGCTTTCATGGGCCGCGGCGTGTCCGCCTGCGCCACCTGCGACGGCTTTTTCTACCGCGAGCAGGACGTCTGCGTGATCGGCGGCGGCAACACCGCGGTCGAGGAGGCGCTGTACCTGTCGAACATCGCGCACAAGGTGACGCTGGTGCATCGGCGCGACAAGTTCCGCGCCGAACCCATCCTGATCGACAAGGTCAACGAGAAGGTCGCCGAGGGCAAGATCGAACTCAAGCTGCACAACGAGCTGGACGAGGTGCTGGGCGACAACACCGGCGTGACCGGCATCCGCCTGCGCAACACCCAGACCGGCGAGAAGCAGGACGTGGAACTCAAGGGCTGCTTCATCGCGATCGGCCACCACCCCAACACCGACATCTTCCAGGGCCAGTTGGAGATGAAGGACAACTACATCGTCACGCGCTCGGGCCTGCAGGGCTTTGCGACCATGACGAGTGTGCCGGGCGTGTTTGCGGCCGGTGATGTGCAGGACCATGTCTACCGCCAGGCCATCACCAGCGCCGGCACGGGCTGCATGGCTGCGCTGGACGCCCAGCGCTTCCTGGAGCAGGAAGGCCACTGAGCGGGGCGCAGGCCCCTGCGGCCTGCGCTTCTGGCCTTCCCGCCGAAGCCCCTGGCTTGCCAGCCCGGCGTTTGCCGGGCTAGAATCGCCGGCTTTGCCGAATTCGCGTTGCTGCGCGCCTCAAGTTGGAGGCCAAGTGGCTGCAGGGCCGGCAAACGGGTTACCGCCACCCGCATCTGGCGAGGTCAAGCCGAAACACACCCCGGATCCGGGCCTGCTTCCTGTGCGGAAGCGGTCTTTTTCGCGCGGTGCCGGCTGTTCATGAAAGAGTGTCCACATGGCACGCGTATGTGAAGTCACGGGCAAGGGCCCGATGGTCGGGAACAACGTCTCCCACGCCAACAACAAAACCAAGCGCCGGTTCCTGCCGAACCTGCAACACCGCCGTTTCTGGGTCGAAAGCGAAAACCGCTGGGTGCGCCTGCGCGTGTCCAGCGCTGCTCTGCGCCTGATCGACAAGAACGGCATCGACGCCGTGCTCGCAGACATGCGCGCACGCGGCCAGGCCTGAACGGCTAAGTAAAGGAGCGCAGCACCATGGCTACGAGCAAAGGCGGACGCGAGAAGATCAAGCTGGAATCCACCGCGGGTACCGGCCATTTCTACACGACCAGCAAGAACAAGAAGACGATGCCCGAGAAGATGTCGATCATGAAGTTCGACCCGAAGGCGCGCAAGCACGTCGAATACAAGGAAATCAAGCTGAAGTAATTCAGCCCTTTCCCAAAGAAAAAACCCGCTGCGATCCAGCGGGTTTTTTCTTGGCCGGCTATTGCTCAGCGGGCGAGCGCAGCGAGGCCCTCAGAAGGGGGAGCGGCGAAACCGCCTGGGGTTGCTATGCCTGGGCCGCGCGCAGGCGGATCGAGAAATCGCGCAGCGCGGCAATGCCGCTGGCTTCGGCCCGGTGGCACCAGGCGGCCAGCTCGGCCACCAGTTGCTCGCGCGACTGGGAGGTGTTGAGCCACATCTGGCGCAACTCCTCGCGCATCACGACCATTTTGTCCAGCACCGGATGCGCCTGGCGCGCCTGCACCAGGTGCGTGCGTGCCGAAGCCGGCACCTTGTCGTCGTCCCGATGCAGCCAGCGCTTGGCCGCGCGCAGCACCGACAGGTCGCCACCCCTGGCCTTGATCAGCGCGATCTCGCCCTTGCAGGCGCGGCGCATCTCGCGCGCATAGCCGGCCATCACCTCGTAGCGGTTGGCGATCACGGCTTCCAGCGTCTTTTCGTCGGCCACGGGGCGCACGGCACCCATCTGCAGCCGGGGCGGCACTTTCTTGACCTTGGCCCAGCCGATCGCCTCCATGGCGCGGATCCAGCCCCAGCCGATGTCGAACTCGTACTTCTTGACCGAGAACTTGGCCGAGGTGGGGTAGGTGTGGTGGTTGTTGTGCAGTTCTTCGCCGCCGATGATCACGCCCCAGGGCGAAAGGTTGGTGCTGGCATCCTGCGCCTCGAAGTTGCGATAGCCCCAGAAATGACCCAGGCCGTTGACCACGCCCGCGGCCCAGAAGGGAATCCACAGCATCTGCACGGCCCACACCGTCAGGCCCAGGCCGCCGAACAGCGCCAGGTTCAGGATCAGCATCAGGCCCACGCCCTGCCAGCCAAAGCGGCTGTAGACGTTGCGCTCCATCCAGTCGTCGGGCGTGCCGTGGCCGAACTTCTTCATCGTCTCGGCGTTCTTGGCCTCGGCGCGATACAGCTCGGCGCCGCGCCACATCACGGTGTCGATGCCGCGCGTCTGGGGGCTGTGCGGGTCGTCCTCGGTCTCGCACTTGGCGTGGTGCTTGCGGTGGATGGCCACCCACTCCTTGGTGACCATGCCGGTGCCGATCCACAGCCAGAAGCGGAAGAAGTGAGAGGGCACTGCCCCCAGCTCCATGGAGCGGTGCGCCTGGGTGCGATGCAGGAAGATGGTGACGGCCAGGATGGTGATGTGCGTGGTTGCGAGCACATACAGCACAACCTGCCACCACGACAGATTCCACAGGCCGTGGCCGAGCCAGTCGAGGGCCGCGCTCAGAACGACAGAATCAGCAAGCATCAAGGTGAATTACTCCAGCGCCGGGCAAGCGGCGGCATGTCAGACGAATCCCACAATTTTAGAGGCGCTGCCCGTTTTTCAAGCAGCCGGGATCACCCTGTGAAGGGGCATTGCCAGCGCCTTTTTTTTGCGCTTTCACACGCTTTGGCGCGCGGCGCGCCGGCAGCGCTCAGGCCCGCGTCCAGACGGCCGCGAAGAAGCCGTCGGTGCCGTGGCGATGAGGCCACAGGCGCAGGTAAAGACGCCCGTCCTCGCCCCCCGCGCAAAGCGCCTGCGCGTCCGCCACCTTGAGGCCGTCCAGCAGGTCGGCCGCGCGCTGCGGCCTGAAGTCGGCATGGGCGGCGCCGAAAGCCTCGGCGATGGCCTCGTTTTCTTCGGGCAGCACGCTGCAGGTGGCGTAGATCAGGCGCCCGCCGGGCTTGACCAGGCGGGCGGCGCTTTGCAGGATCGCGCCCTGCTTTTGCACCAGCTCCTGCACGGCCTCGGGCGTCTGGCGCCACTTGAGGTCGGGGTTGCGGCGCAGCGTGCCCAGGCCGGAACAGGGCGCATCGACCAGCACGCGGTCGATCTTGCCCGCCAGGCGCTTGACGCGCTCGTCGCGCTCGTGCGCGATGGCGGCCGGATGCACGTTGGAAAGCCCGCTGCGCGCCAGCCGCGGCTTGAGGGCGTCGAGCCGATGGGCGGAGGTGTCGAAGGCGTAGAGCCGGCCGGTGTTGCGCATGGCCGCGCCCACCGCCAGCGTCTTGCCGCCAGCGCCGGCGCAAAAATCCACCACCATCTCGCCGCGTTTGGCGTCCAGCAGCAACGCCAGCAATTGCGAGCCCTCGTCCTGCACCTCGATGGCGCCGTTGGTGAACAGCGCCAGGCGATTGACGGAAGGCTTGCCCTCGGCCCGCAGGCCCCAGGGCGAATGGGGCGTGGGCTGCGCCTGGACGCCCTCTTTCTTGAGCGCCGCGCGCACCTCGTCGCGCTTGGCCGACAGCGCATTCACGCGCAAGTCCAGCGGCGCGGGCTGCATGAGCGACTCAGCCAGCGGCAGGAAGTCTGCGCCCAGTTGCTGCTGCAGCGGCCCGGCCAGCCACTCGGGCAGGTTGTGGCGATGGGGCGCCATCAGTTCTTCGGGCTTCACGCCATCGCAGGCGTCGAGCCAGCGGCGCTCCTGTTCGTTGAGCGCGCTTTTGAGGAAGTCGCGCGGGCCATGAAAGCCCAGGATGGCCAGGCGCCGCTCGCGCGGGCCGCTGCCGGAGCGGGCCAGGTGTTCGTACAGCAGCTTCTTTCGGAGCACGCCGTAGGCAGTTTCGGCCAGGGTGGCGCGCTCACGCGGGCCCAACTGGCGGTTTTCACGGAAGAAGCGCGAAACGATGGCGTCGGCAGGATGATCGAACTTGAGCACCCGGGCCACCAGGGTGGCGCAGGCGTCGAGCAGGGCTTTGGGATGCATAGGGGCGCGATTGTCCCATTGCGCCCGCCCCTGCCGCGGTTCAGCCCTGCAGCCGCGTGCGGGTCCAGACCGGCGCGCGCACGTGCTGCTCCACTTCGTCGCGCGGCACGTCCTGGCCCGCGGCCAGCACCAGCAGCGCACCCGGCACGTCAAGCTGCTGCTCCAGCGCGCGGCACAGGCCGTGGCGTTGTTCGTCGTCCAGGCCATGCACCTGCACGAAAAGGATGTGCGCCGCGCGCCAGGGCATGGCCCGCAGCTCGCGCTTGAGCAGCCAGGCGCGCGTGACGGGCCGGCAGCGCGCCAGGGCGATGCGCAGCTCGCTGAGCACGAATTCGTCGAGCGTGGGCGAGCCGGTGCGCTCGAAGTACGGCGGCTCGGCCAACTCTTCCCAGGCCCGCTGTTCGCCTTCTCGCGCCGCGCGCAGCCGCTCGCGCCAGCGTTGCAGGGCCTGCGCGTCATGCTCGCCCTGAGCCGGGTCTTCCAGCAACGCGACGGCTTCGCTCGCGGCCCGGTAGTGCTGCGCTGCGCCCGTGGCATGCAGGCGATCCAGCAGGGCCAGACGGTCCGCGCGCCCGCACTCGCCACGCAGCAGCCCGCGCAATGCACCGGCGTGTTCGGGCGCCAGTTCCAGAGCGCGCTCGTAGCGGCTGCGCACCACGGCCTGCGGGTTGCGGCGCAGTTCAAGATCGGCCCATTCCACGCATTCGTCGGCCGTGAGCCTGTCGGCACGCGCGGCCAGCAGGGCCGCCCGCTCGCGCACACGCTCCAGCCAGGCATGGTGCTGGCGCCAGTCGGCCCCTTGCGCGCGGCACCACTGCGCATCGAAATGCCGCACCCAGTGCGCGGCATCGGCCAGCATGTGCAGCGAACCCTTCTCGGGCCAGCGCGGCAGGCGCGGGCTGACTTCCCAGGCCTCGAGCCGGTCGCGCAGGCCCGGATGGGTGTCGCTCACGTCGCTGGTGCCCCGCAGCGCGGCACGCAGGGCGGCGCGCGCCACATCTTCCGGCGGCGCGCTGCACAGCTGCGTCTGCAGCGCGGCAAAGGGGCCCAGCGGCTGGGCCCGGTCGGCTGCCCGGGCCCAGTGCGCGGGCATGAGTTGCGCGTCCAGCCACTGGGCCTTGATGGCGATCTCGCTGAGCGCCGAGGCCGCCACGCGCGGCCCCAGCAGTTTTGCCGACACGCGGTCGGCCTCGTATTCGTCCTGCCGGGCGAGCGCGAAGGTGCGCGCCGCGAAGCGCGGGAAGTACCAGTGCAGGAAGGCCTGCGAGAGCTGCGCCATCGCGCCGTCCTGGCGCTGCATGTGGGCGTCCATGCGCAGCCAGGCCAGCCGCGTGCGATAGACCCAGGCGTTGAGCCGGCCATGGTCGCCGCGCAGGTGGCCGTACTCGTGCGCCAGCACCGACAGCAGGCGCCGCCGCTCCAGCGCCATCAGCAGCGGCAGGCCGATGGTCAGCGTGTTGACCGCCCCGCCCAGCAGGCCAAAGCGCGGCCACTGGCGGATGCTGGCATTGAAGGCGTCGTCCAGGTAGACCTGATGGATGGGCGGGCCCTGGATTTTTTCGCGGATGCGCGCCAGCGCCTCGAACAGCGCCGGCGCCTGCTCGGGCGTGAGGGCAACGCCCTCGGGCGGCTCCTGCTGCAGCCACAGGCTGCGCAGCGTCGCCCACGCCAGGCCCAGCGAAGACAGCAGCACCATCACCCGCACCGCATGCCAGCGCACGGGCTCGTCGCTCCACAGGCCGAAGACCCAGCCAAGCCCCGCCAGCGCCAGCAAAAGGCAGCCCAGCACCCAGGCATAGCCGAGCGCCGCAAAGGCGGCCACGCCACGCCGGTAGGCTTGGCTGTTTTCGGCACTGGCCTGCTCACTCAGATGCACCAGGTGCACAAAATCCGCTCTGTCCATCCTTGGAACCCGCAACACGCGCGCATCGAAAGAACACGCACGCCTTCAACTCGAAAAGCACCATGAGCCAAAGCCCGCCCACCGACACTGACCTGCCGCCCCTGGTTCGCACCGCGCCCGGCCGCTACCGCCACTACAAGGGCGGCGAATACCAGGTGCTGGACACCGTGCGGCACAGCGAAACGCTGGAGGCCCTGACGCTGTACCGCGCGCTGTACGGCGCGGCCGGCCTGTGGGTCCGGCCCGCTGCCATGTTCAATGAACAGGTGTGCGTGGATGGCCAGTGGCGGCCGCGCTTCGAGCGCGTGGGCGATTGAACAAAGAGGCGGCTGACGGGATCGGCTACGCCCGCTGCGAACGCAGCAGACGTAACCAATTGTCAATCAAACGCACGCGGTCTTCGATGACGGGTGCGTGACTTTCAGCCACTGGGCCACCGCCTGGGGATAGATGCGGTGTTCCTGCGACAGCACCCGGGCGGCCAGGGCCTCGGGCGTGTCGCCGGCCAGCACCGGCACCGCGGCCTGCGCGAGGATGGGGCCGTGGTCCAGCTCCGGCGTCACCTCGTGCACGGTGGCGCCGGCCACGCGGCAGCCGGCCTCGAGGGCGCGCCGGTGCGTGTGCAGGCCCGCGAAGGCCGGCAGCAGCGAGGGATGGATGTTGAGCAGCCGGCCCGCGTAGTGCCCCACAAAGCCAGGCGTCAGGATGCGCATGAAGCCGGCCAGCAGCACCAGCGAAGGCGCATGCATGTCGATGGCCTGCATCAGCGCGGCATCGAAGGCTTCGCGGCTGGGATGCTCGCCATGCGGGACCAAGGCCGTGGCCAGGCCCTGCGCCCGCGCCCATTCCAGGCCCGCTGCATCCGCGCGGTTGCTGATGACGGCCGCCACGCGGGCATCGAGCCGCTCGGCCCAGCGCTCGGCCTTGGCGGCGTTCACCAGCGCTGCCATGTTGGAGCCGCTGCCGGAGATGAGGATGACGATGTTGCGCATGTGAGTCTGGATGGCGTCTGGCGGCCGACCGCGCGTCGCATGCAATCCACGCGCGACGGGCCCGGCACCGGGGGCGGAATTATCGTCGTGTCGCCGGGCGGACTGAGACATGCGAACGACCGTGCTAAAAATCCTGCTTCTCTGGAGACACTTCCCATGGATTTGGCATTTACCCCCGAGGAACAGCAGTTCCGCGAAGAGATCCGCGCCTGGGTGGCGCAGAACCTGCCCAAGGACATTTCGCACAAGGTGCTCAACGCCCTGGAGCTCAGCCGCGAAGACATGCAGGGCTGGGCCAAGATCCTGGGCAAGAAGGGTTGGCTGGGCTACGGCTGGCCCAAGGAATTCGGCGGCCCGGGCTGGACGGCCGTGCAAAAGCACCTGTTCGAAGAGGAATGCGCCCTGGCCGGCGCGCCGCGCATCATCCCCTTCGGCCCCGTGATGGTGGCACCGGTGATCATGGCCTACGGCAACAAGGAGCAGCAGCAGCGCCTGCTGCCGGGCATCGCCAGCGGCGAAGTCTGGTGGAGCCAGGGCTACAGCGAACCGGGCTCGGGCTCCGACCTGGCCTCGCTGCGCACGCGGGCCGAGCGCAAGGGCGACAAGTACATCCTCAACGGCCAGAAGACCTGGACCACGCTGGGTCAGTACGGCGACTGGATGTTCAACCTCGTGCGCACCAGCAGCGAAGGCAAACCCCAGACCGGCATCAGCTTCATCGTGCTGGACATGAAGACGCCCGGCGTGACCGTGCGCCCGATCAAGCTGCTGGACGGTTCCTTTGAAGTCAACGACGTGTTCTTCGACAACGTCGAGGTGCCGGCCGAGAACCTGATCGGCGAAGAGAACAAGGGCTGGACCTACGCCAAGCACCTGCTCTCGCACGAGCGCACCAACATCGCCGACGTGAACCGCAGCAAGCGCGAGCTGGAGCGGCTCAAGCGCATCGCCAAGGCCGAAGGCGTGTACGACGACGTGCGCTTTCGCGACGAGATCGCCAAGCTGGAAGTGGACGTGGTGGCGCTCGAGATGCTGGTGCTGCGCGTGCTGTCGGCCGAGAAGTCGGGCAAGAACCCGCTGGACATCGCCGGCCTGCTCAAGATCAAGGGCAGCGAGATCCAGCAGCGCTACACCGAACTGATGATGCTGGCCGGCGGCGCCTACTCGCTGCCGCTGATCCGCGAGGCCATGCATGCGGGCTGGCAGGGCGACTTCCCCGGCGGCAACCCGGCGCTGGCGCCGCTGGCCTCCACCTTCTTCAACTACCGCAAGACCACGATCTACGGCGGTTCGAACGAAGTGCAGAGAAACATCGTGGCTCAAACCGTGCTGGGCTGAAAGGAACAGAAATGGACTTCAATTTCTCCGACGACCAGCAGCAACTGCGCGACGCCGTCGCCAAGTGGGTCGAAAAAAGCTACGACTTCGAGCGCCGCCAGAAGATCGAAGCCGAAGGCGGCTTCTCGCGCGAGGCCTGGAGCGGCCTGGCCGAACTGGGCCTGGGCGGCCTGTACATCCCCGAGGCCGATGGCGGCCTGGGCATGAGCCCCATCGAAGGCATGGTGGTGATGGAAGAGCTGGGCCGCGGCATCGTGCTGGAGCCGCTGGCGCAGTCGCTGATTGCCGGCGCGGTGCTGGCCGGCCATGCCGACGCTGCCACCAAGGAACGCTGGCTGCCCGGCATCGCCAGCGGCGAGGCGCTGGTGGTGCTGGCCCATCAAGAGAAGAAGGCGCGCTATCGCCTGGATGTGTGCGCCGCCACCGCCGCCAAGGCCGGCGATGCCTACACCGTCAGCGGCACCAAGAGCCTGGCGCCCGCCGGCGACCAGGCCGATGCCTTCATCGTGCCCGCGCAGCTCGACGGCAGGATCGCCCTCTTCCTCGTCGCGCGCGCCGAGGACGGCGTGGCCGCACGTGGCTACGGCACGCAGGACGGCAGCCGCGCCGCCGAAGTGGTGTTCGACAAGGCAGCCGCCACCCTGCTGGCCGCCGACGGCCTGGCCGTGCTCGAGCATGCGGTGGACATCGGCATCGCCGCCACCTGCGCCGAAGGCGTGGGCGTGATGGAAAAGACGTTGGCGCTGACGGTGGAATACCTCAACACGCGCAAGCAGTTCGGCGTGCTGATCGGCAGCTTCCAGGCACTGCGCCATCGCGTGGCCGACATGAAGATGCAGCTGGAGCTGGCGCGCTCGATGAGCTATTACGCCAGCCTCAAGCTCAACGCGCCCGCGGCCGAGCGCCGCCAGGCCATGGCGCGCGCCAAGTACCAGCTGGGCGTGTCGCTGCGCTTCGTGGGCCAGCAATCGGTGCAGATGCACGGCGGCATCGGCGTGACCGACGAGTACGTGGGCAGCCACTACTTCCGCAAGCTCACGCAGATGGAAATGGCCTACGGCGACACGCTGCACCAGTTGGGCGAGGTGTCGGCGCGCATGGAAGAAACGGCGGGCGTCTTCGCCTGACCGGCAGCCCGCGCCCAGCCAGCCACCCGCCAGTGCCGCACTGGCGGGTTTTTTCTTTATAAAGCGGGGCAAGGAGACCGCCGACCAATGACCCAACGCCGCACCCTGCTGCTTGGCGCGCCTGCCCTGCTCACCCTTGCCGCCTGCTCGACCATGCCCGCCACCCCTGGCGCCGATCTCCCGCCCATCGTCTTCGTGCACGGCAACGGCGATTCGGCCGCGCTGTGGCAGACCACGATCTGGCGCTTCGAATCCAACGGCTGGCCGCGCGAGCGCCTGTTCGCCTTCGACCAGCCGCTGCCGCTGGCGCGTGACGACGACACCCAGGCCCAGCCGGGCCGCAGTTCGACGGCCGACTCGATGGCCTTCCTGGCCGAGCGGGTGGACGCCGTGCTGCGCGAAACCGGCGCCGCGAAGCTGGTGCTGATCGGCAACTCGCGTGGCGGCAATGCCATCCGCAACTACATCCAGAACGGCGGCGGCGCGGCCAAGGTCAGCCATGCGGTGCTGGGCGGCAACCCGGCGCACGGCATCTGGAACGTGGCCGGCCACCAGGAGCAGAACGAGTTCTCGGCCCGCTCCGCCTTCCTCACGCAGCTCAATGCGCCCAAGGGCCCCAATGGCGACGAGGTCACGCCGGGCGTGCAGTGGCTCACCCTGCGCTCGGACAACAACGACAAGTACGCGCAGCCCGACGGCGTGTGGATCGGCCGGCCGGGCACGCCCACCGGCATCGGCTTCGACGGCCCGGCGCTGCGCGGCGCGCGCAATGGGGTGCTGCCGCGCGTGGACCACCGCGAAACCTCCTTCTCGCCAGCGGCCTTCGCCGCGACCTGGGAGTTCCTCACCGGCTCCGCACCGCGCAGCACCGCAATCACGGCCGAAGCCAGCATCGTGCTCGACGGCCGCCTCACGGGCCTGGGCCTGGTCAGCACCGACCCGGCCAGCGGCGCCTTCAGCAACAACCTGGCCCTGACCGGCGCGCAGCTCGCGGTCTACGCGACGGACCCGGCCACGGGCGCCCGCACCGGTGCCGCCGTGTGGCGCAAGACGGTGGGCACCGACGGACGCTGGGGGCCTTTTGCCGCCGACCCGCGGCAAACCTACGAATTCGAGATCACGGCGCCGGGCTATGCGACCACGCACATCTACCGCAGCCCCTTCCCGCGTTCGAGCCGCATCGTCAATCTGCGGCCCGAGCGCATCGCCGCCGCCGACCGCGACGCAAAAGCCATCGTGATCTTCACGCGCCCGCGCGGCTACTTCGACGCCCAGCGCGACACCATGCGCCTGGACGGGCAGGCCCAGCTGCCCGGCGTGCCGCCGCGCGGCGCGGGAGTGGCCAGTGCCAGGCTCAGGCTGCCAGGCGATGCTGCGCGCAGCGTGGTGGGCGAGTTCAACGGCGAACGCATCGCGGGCCAGAGCTGGCCGGCGGCGCAGGGCCATGTGGCCGTGCTTGAGCTGAGCTATTGAGCATTGGACCCATCAACACAAAGGGCGCCGCGGCGCCCTTTGTCATTTCCATTGCGCGCCGAGCGCTCAGAAGGTGTGAATGAATCCCGCGTGGCCGAGCAGACCGTCCAGAGGTGCGCCATCGAGGCGCAAAGCGCAGCCATAGCTCGGGCTATGGCGAGCATTTGCAACGATGAGGGCGCGCCTCTGGGCGGGATGAGCGGACATGTGGGGTTCGTTCACACCTTCTCAGCTGTCGTGCAGGCGCGAATTGCGCGGCAGGTGCGCCATCAGGAACTCCATCTGATCGGCCAGGATGCGGCGGTTGCGCAGGATGAAGTCTTCCCACAGGCTGGGCACGTAGGGCGTGTACAGCAGGGGCATGCCGGCCTGCTCGGGCGTGCGGCTGCTCTTGCGGTGGTTGCAGGGCCGGCAGGCCGTGACCACGTTCATCCAATGGTCCACGCCCCTTTGCGCGAAGGGCACGATGTGCTCGCGCGTGAGCTCGTCCTCATGGAAATGGCCGCCGCAATAGGCGCAGATGTTGCGGTCGCGCGCGAAGAGCTTGCTGTTGGTGAGGCCCGGCCGCATCGAAAACGGGCTGATGCGCGGCACGCCCTTGGTGCCGATGATGCTGGCCACGGCGATCTGCGACTGCTCGCCCGTGAGCGCGTTGTGGCCGCCGCGAAAAAGCGCGACCTGGCCGCCGGCTTCCCAGCGCACCTCGTCCGCCGCATAGTGGGTCACCGCCTGTTCCAGCGAGATCCACGACTGCGGCAGGCCCTGGGCCGACAGCTTCAATACCTTCACCACACAAGCCTCCTCTCGAAGAGAACGCCAGACGGCCTCGTGCTGCAAACCCTGTGCGGGCCACCGAGGCGCCCGACCGGAAGATGGACGCGAATGAATGCCACGAACGCGCCACAATATAACCCGGCTCGATGACAACTTGGCGCCCATGGCCTGCAGCCACGCCCTGGGCCGCTATCGAAAGCAGAATCCTTCCATGCAGATCTTCCGCGGTTTTAGGCACCCGGGTGTGGCGCCGGCCTGTGCGCTCACCATCGGCAATTTCGACGGCGTGCACCGCGGACACCAGGCCATGCTGGCCCTGCTGCAGACCGAGGCCAAGCACCGCGGCCTGCCCAGCTGCGTGATGACCTTCGAGCCCCATCCGCGCGACTACTTCGCAGGTGTGCTGCGCCGGCCCGAACTCGCACCCGCGCGCATCGCCACCTTGCGCGACAAGCTCAGCGAACTGCAAGCCTGCGGCGTGGACCAGGTCGTGGTGCTGCCTTTTGACGCCCGGCTGGCGGGCCAATCGCCCCAGCAGTTCATCGACCAGGTGCTGGTGCAGGGGCTGGGCGCGCGCTATGTGCTGGTGGGCGACGACTTCCGCTTCGGCGCCAAGCGCGCAGGCGACTACGCGATGCTCGACGCCGCGGGCCAGGCGCAAGGCTTCGATGTGGCACGCATGAACGCATATGAAGTCAGAGGGCTGCGCGTGTCCAGCACCGCCGTGCGCGAAGCGCTGGCCGAGGGCCGCATGGACGATGCCCAGGCCCTGCTCGGGAGGCCCTATGCGATCTCCGGGCATGTGGTGCATGGCCGCAAGCTGGGCCGCGCGCTGGGTGCCTCAGAGCCGGGCCGCGACGACGGCTTTCGCACGCTGAACCTGCGCTTTTCGCACTGGAAACCCGCGGCCAGCGGCATCTTTGCGGTGCGCGTGCACGGTCTGGCCGGGCATTGGCTGCCGGGGGTGGCCAACCTGGGCGTGCGGCCTTCGCTGGACGCCAACGACGTCAACGGCGGCCGCGTGCTGCTGGAAACCCACTGCCTGGATTGGCCCGCCGAACTCGGGGCCGAGGGGGCCTACGGTAAACTCGTGCGCGTGGAACTGCTGCACAAACTGCACGAGGAACTGCGCTACACCAGCCTGGAAGCGCTCACGGCCGGCATCGCCCGGGACCGTGACGATGCGCGCGCCTTCTTCGCGTCGGGGGCGGCCGACAGCCACGCCCAGACGCGTCGCCAGACCACGCGCGACCGAATTTAGCCCGCGCCCTTCCTGCGTGCGGCCGCCCCCTTTTTCGACAGGCTCGGGGCAGACGCCCCGAATTTCGCCGAGCAGGCCGGCCCGCCCGCCTGCCTGACGTCCCCACCCGCCCCATCTGCCCCAGGGGCCGAGCCCGTCCAAGCGCTTTTTCGCCTTCGCCATGTCTGACGCTGCCTCCACCTCCGCCCCCGACTACCGTGCCACGCTGAACCTGCCCGACACGCCCTTCCCCATGCGCGGCGACCTGCCCAAGCGCGAGCCGGGCTGGGTCAGGCAGTGGGAGGACGAAGGCCTGTACAAGCGCCTGCGCGTCGCGCGCGCCGGCGCGCCCAAGTTCATCCTGCACGACGGCCCGCCCTATGCCAACGGCGCCCTGCACATGGGCCATGCGGTCAACAAGGTGCTCAAGGACATGATCACCAAGGCGCGCCAGCTCGAGGGCTTCGACGCCATGTACGTGCCCGGCTGGGACTGCCATGGCCTGCCGATCGAGAACGCGATCGAGAAGAAGCACGGCCGCAACCTCAGCCGCGACGACATGCAGGCCAAGAGCCGCGCCTTCGCCACCGAGCAGATCGCGCTGCAGATGGCCGGCTTCAAGCGCCTGGGCGTGCTGGGCGAATGGGACAACCCCTACAAGACGATGAACTTCGCCAACGAGGCCGGCGAGATCCGCGCCTTCAAGAAGGTCATCGAGCGCGGCTTCGTCTACCGCGGCCTCAAGCCCGTGTACTGGTGCTTCGACTGCGGCTCGTCGCTGGCCGAGTTCGAGATCGAGTACGCCGACAAGAAGAGCCAGACCCTGGACGTGGCCTTCAAGACCCATGACCCGGCCAAGCTGGCCGCGGCCTTTGGCCTGGAGTCGCTGGCCAAGGACGCCTTCGCCGTGATCTGGACCACCACCGCCTGGACCATCCCGGCCAACCAGGCCCTGAACCTCAACCCCGATCTGAATTACGCGCTGGTGGACACCGAGCGCGGCCTGCTGATCGTGGCCGACGCGCTGGTGGAGTCGTGCATGAACCGCTGGGCGCTGGACGGCAAGATCCTCGCGCTGGCCGAAGGCAAGGCGCTGGCCGGGCTGGAGTTCGAGCATCCGCTGTACGACGTGGACGCCGGCTTTGCGCGCCTGTCGCCCGTGTACGTGGCCGACTACGCCACGGCCAGCGACGGCACCGGCATCGTGCACTCCTCGCCCGCCTACGGCGTGGACGACTTCAACTCCTGCGTGGCCAACGGCGTGCGCTACGACGACATCCTGAACCCGGTTCAGGGCAACGGCACCTACGCGGCCGACTTCCCCCTGTTCGGCGGCCAGCACATCTGGAAGGCCGTGCCGCACATCATCGAGGCGCTGCGCGAGGCCGGCCGCCTGCTGGGCACCGAAGGCATCACGCACAGCTACCCGCATTGCTGGCGCCACAAGACGCCAGTGATCTACCGCGCCGCCGCGCAGTGGTTCGTTCGCATGGACGAAGGCGAAGGCGTGTTCACCAAGCCCGGCGAAAAGCCCGCGCAGACGCTGCGCCAGATCGCGCTGGCCGCCATCGAGCACACCAACTTCTACCCCGAGAACGGCAAGGCGCGCCTGCACGACATGATCGCCAACCGGCCCGACTGGTGCATCTCGCGCCAGCGCAGCTGGGGCGTGCCGATCCCGTTTTTCCTGCACAAGGATTCGGGCGAGCTGCATCCGCGCACGATGGAGATCCTGGACCAGGCGGCAGCCATCGTCGAGCAGGGCGGCGTCGAGGCCTGGAGCCGCGTGACGCCCGAAGAAATCCTGGGCGCCGCCGACGCGCCGCACTACACCAAGAGCACCGACATCCTCGAGGTGTGGTTCGACTCCGGCTCCACCTTCTTCCATGTGCTGCGCGGCACCCACCCCGACGTGCACCACGACAGCGGCCCCGAGGCCGACCTGTACCTCGAAGGCCATGACCAGCACCGCGGCTGGTTCCATTCGTCCCTGCTGCTGGCCAGCGCGCTGGAAGGCCGCGCGCCCTATCGTGGCCTGCTGACCCACGGCTTCACCGTGGACAGCCAGGGCCGCAAGATGAGCAAGTCGCTGGGCAACGGCATCGAGCCCGACGAAGTCAGCAAGAAGCTGGGCGCCGAGATCCTGCGCCTGTGGGTGGCGGCCAGCGACTACTCGGGCGACATCGCGGGCGACGACAAGATCCTCGCGCGCGTGGTCGATGCCTACCGCCGCATCCGCAACACGCTGCGCTTCCTGCTGGCCAACACCAGCGACTTCGACGTGGACACCGATGCGCTGCCCCTCGAGGAGCTGTTCGAGATCGACCGCTATGCGCTGGCACGCGCGGCGCAGTTCCAGGCCGAGATCCTGGCGCACTACAAGGTCTACGAGTTCCACCCCGTGGTGGCCAAACTGCAGGTGTATTGCTCCGAGGACCTGGGCGCCTTCTACCTGGACGTGCTCAAGGACCGGCTCTACACCACGGCGCCGGGCTCGCGCGCGCGCCGCAGCGCGCAGACCGCCCTGTGGCACATCACCCAGGCCATGCTGCGCTGGATGGCGCCCTTCCTGAGCTTCACGGCCGAAGAGGCCTGGAAGCTGGTGGGCACCTCGGACTCCATCTTCATGGAAACCTACAGCACGCTGGAAGCCGGCAACGACGCGCTGCTGGCCAAGTGGGCGCGCATCTGCGCGATCCGCGACCTGGCCAACAAGCAGATCGAGGCCGTGCGGGCCGAGGGCATCCTGGGCTCTTCGCTGCAGGCCAACCTGCGCATCACGGCGGCGCCGGAGGACCACGCCCTGCTGGCCTCGCTGGGCGATGACCTGAAGTTCGTCTTCATCGCCTCGATCGTGGAACTGGCGGCCGGCGACGCGCTGGCCGTCGAGGTGCTGGCCAGCCAGGACACCAAGTGCGAGCGCTGCTGGCACTGGCGCGCCGACGTGGGCCAGGACGCCGCCCATCCCACGCTGTGCGGCCGCTGTGTCAGCAACCTCTATGGTGCCGGCGAGGCACGGAGCCACGCCTGATGAGCGCCGGCCCCACGCCCGCCACCATGCCCGGCGCCCCCGCGCACGGCCGCTTCGGCATCTGGCCCTGGCTGGCCCTGGCGCTCGTGATCTTCATTGCCGACCAGTGGACCAAGACCCTGATCCTGGGCCACTACCGGCTGGGCGACTACACGCCGATCACGGGCTTCTTCAACATCGTGCGGGCCCACAACCCGGGCGCTGCCTTCTCGTTCCTGGCCGGCGCCTCGGGCTGGCAGCGCTGGTTCTTCACCGTGATCGGCGTGGGCGCGGCCGTGCTGATCATCTGGATGCTGCGCTCGCACCCGGGCCAGCGGCTGTTCTCCTTCGCGCTGGCCTGCATCCTGGGTGGCGCGGTGGGCAACGTGATCGACCGCATGATGCACGGCTACGTGGTGGACTTCCTGGACTTCCACTGGGCCGGCAACCACTTCCCGGCCTTCAACCTGGCCGACAGCGCCATCACGCTGGGCGCGATCTGCCTGATCGTGGACGAGCTGCGGCGCATGCGCAAGCGGGCCTGAAGGCCCGCCTGCCGCGGCCCGCGGCGGCTCAGAACGGGAGCTTTCCGCCGCCCATGCCGCCCATGCCCGGTGGCATGCCCTTCATGCCGCCCAGGCGCTTCATCATCTTCATGAGGCCGCCGCCCTTCATCTTCTTCATCATGCCCTGCATCTGCTCGAACTCGTTGAGCAGGCGGTTCACTTCCTGAACCTGCACGCCCGCGCCGGCGGCGATGCGCTTCTTGCGGTTGGCCTTGATCAGCTCGGGCTTGCGGCGCTCCAGCGGCGTCATGCTGTGGATGATGCCTTCCTTGCGGCGCACGTCGCGCTCGGCGCGCGTCAGGTCGGCGTCGGTGGCCTTGCCCGCCAGTTGCGCGGGCAGCTTGTCCATCAGGCTCGACAGCCCGCCCATCTGCTTCATCTGCTGCAGCTGGGCCAGGAAGTCCTCGAGGTCGAAGTGGCCGCTCTTGACCTTGCCGGCCAGCTTCTTGGCCGCCTCCACGTCCACACCGGCCGAGACCTGCTCGACCAGCGCCACGATGTCGCCCATGCCCAGGATGCGGCCCGCATGGCGCTCGGCGTCGAAGCGCTCCAGGCCGTCGATCTTCTCGGACACGCCCGCGAACTTGATGGGCACGCCGGTGATCTGGCGCACCGACAGCGCCGCGCCACCGCGCGAGTCGCCGTCCATCTTGGTCAGCACGATGCCGGTCAGCGGCAGCGCTTCCCTGAAGGCCTTGGCGGTGTTCACCGCGTCCTGGCCCTGCATGGCATCGACCACGAACAGCGTTTCGACCGGCTTGAGGGCCGCATGCAGGCCCTTGATCTCGTTCATCAGCAGCTCGTCGATGGCCAGGCGGCCGGCCGTATCGACCAGCAGCACGTCGAAGTGGTGCTTCTTGGCGTAGTCCAGCGCAGCGGCGGCGATGTCCAGCGGCTTCTGATCGGGCGTGCTCGGGAACCACTCGGCACCGGCCTGCTTGGTCACCGTCTTGAGCTGCTCGATGGCCGCGGGGCGGTAGACGTCGCCCGAGACCGTGAGCACCTTCTTCTTGCGCTTTTCGATCAGGTGCTTGGCCAGCTTGGCCGTGGTGGTGGTCTTGCCCGCGCCCTGCAGGCCGGCCATCAGGATCACGGCCGGCGGCTGGGCCGCGAGGTTGATGTCGGCCACGCCCTCGCCCATGGTGGCGGCCAGTTCGCGGTTGACGATGCCCACCAGCGCCTGGCCCGGCTTGAGCGAGCCCAGCACCTCTTCGCCCATCGCCTTGTCCTTGACGCGGTTGACGAAGTCGCGCACCACGGGCAGCGCCACGTCGGCTTCGAGCAGCGCCATGCGCACCTCGCGCATCATGTCCTGCACATTGGCGTCGGTGATGCGGGCCTGGCCGCTCATCGTCTTGACGATGCGGGAGAACTTGTCGGTGAGGGCGGTGGCCATTCGGGGATTCCGTGGGACTGGAGAGGGGGCCGCGGCAGCGGCCGCAGCGGTCGGCAGGCGGGTGCTGCCGGGATGATGGGACAGGCCGGATCGCATCCGGGCTTGTCCTAAACTCGCCCGATGATTTTAGCGAGCCCCTCCCCGATCGGCCTGGCCCTGGGGCTCGCCACCGCCGCGCTTTATGGTGCAACGGCGGCTGGCGCCGACCGCATGGGCCGCCAGAACACACAGCTGCTGCTGGCCCTGGCCTGGCTGCTGCACGGCGCCACGCTGTGCTGGGCACTCGCGGCGGCTCCCGTGAAGTTCGGCTTCGCGCCGGCCCTGTCGGTCACCGCCTGGCTGGTGCTGACCGTCTATGCGGTCGAAAGCCGGCTTTATCCGCGCCTGACGGTGCGCCGCGCGCTGGCGGTGCTGGGTGCGGCGGCCGTGCTGCTGGCCCTGATCTTTCCGGGCGCGCCGCTGCCCCACACGGCCTCGCCCTGGCTGCCCATGCACCTGGCGCTGGGCATCGCGTCCTATGGTCTTTTCGCGGCGGCCGTGGTGCATGCCTGGCTGCTCACGCGCGCCGAACGCCAGATTCGCCTGGCCGTGGAGCCGTCCACCGAAGCGGCGGGCGTGCCGCTGCTGACGCTGGAGCGGCTGACCTTCCGCTTCGTCACGGCCGGCTTCGTGCTGCTGTCGGCCACGCTGCTGGCCGGCCTGCTCTTCAGCGAGCAGCTCTACGGGCCTTCCGTGCGCGGCTGGAAGTGGGACCACAAGACGGTGTTCTCGGTGCTGGCCTGGGTCAGCTTCGCGGTGCTGCTGATCGGCCGGGCCCGCTTCGGCTGGCGCGGGCGCACGGCCAAGCGGGTTCTTTATGTGGGCGCCGGCCTGCTGCTGCTGGCCTATGTGGGCTCGCGCTTTGTGATCGAAGTCATCCTGAACCGGGGCGGCGCATGAAATATCTGCTGGTGCTGGCCGTGCTGCTGGTCGCCTTCCATGTCTGGCGCAGCAACCGCCGCGAACGCATGCGCACGCCGCCGCCACCCAAGGCCCGGCCGCAAAGCCTGGCCAAGCCCGAGGCCATGACGCGTTGCGCCCATTGCGGCATGCACCTGCCGGCCAACGAGGCCGTGCCCGGCCAGCGCGGCAGCTACTGCAGCCGGCAGCATCTGGGCCAGGCCGAAGGCTGAATCGCCGTGCCGATGTCTGGTGCCGCCGCCACCGATTGGGGCGTGCTGGAGCCGCCGCCGCTGGCACACAGCACGGCGCTGACGCGCCTGTGGCGCGCCTTCATGACGGCCAGGCTGATGGTGGGCCTGGTGCTGCTGACGCTGCAGGTGGTCGCCTTCAGCCTGGGGCAGCCGCTCAATGTCTGGGCGCTGACCCTGTCCAGCGGCTACCTGGTGGTGGCGCTGGCCGGGCGCCAGTTCCTGCGGCCCGATCCGCCGATCCGGCGGCTGGGGCTGAACTGGCTGCTGAGCATGGGCGTGGACCTGGGCACGGTGGCCCTGCTGCACGTGCTGCAGTCCGGCAGCATCAACTACACGCCGCTGTTCGCACTGCCGGTGCTCATGGGCGCCGTCGTGGGCACCTTGCCCGTGGGGCTGGCCACGGCGGCATCGGTGGCTGTGCTGCTGCTGGGCGATGCGCTGCGCGTGCAGTGGGACACGGGCGCGGACCCCAGCAACCGCCTGCTGCAGGCCGCGCTCTCGGGCACCGGCCTGTTCATCGTCGCGCTGCTCGCACACCAACTGGCGCGCCGCCTCGCGCGCGAGGAAAGCCTGGCCGAGCGCAGCCGGGGCACGGCGCAGATGCAGGCCCAGGTCAACGAGCTGGTGATCGAGACGCTGAGCGAAGGCGTGCTGGTGATCGACGTGGACGGGCGCATCCATGCGGCCAACCCGGCCGCGGCCGCCATCCTCGGGCATGGCCTGGCCCATGCCGCATTGCCGATGGCACTGGACAGCTTTCCGGCCTGGCGGCCGCTGGCCACGCTGGCCGCGCAGACCTTCGCGCAGGAACGCAGCCAGTCCGAGGAAGTGCCCGTGGCCCAGAGCCAGGGCGCTGCGCGCGAGGTGCGCGTGCTCACCCGGCTCACGCCGGCGCAGGCTGCCGGCGGCATGGGCCTGTGCGTGATGTTCCTGCACGACCTGCGCGAGCTGGAGGCCCGCATCCGCACCGAGAAGCTGGCGGCGATGGGCCGCATGTCGGCCGCGGTGGCGCACGAGATCCGCAACCCGCTGGCCGCCATCACCCAGGCCAGCGCCCTGCTGGGCGAAGACCTGCATGAAGAAGGCAACCGGCGCCTGAACGACATGGTGCGCAGCAATGCCCAGCGGCTGGCCCGCATCGTCGACGACGTGCTGGACATGGCGCGCGCGCGCCAGCAGGGCGAGCAGCGGCCGCATGCGGGCCCCAGCCTCGACCTGGACGCCGCGGTGCGCCACATGACCGAGGAATGGGTCGGCCACAACGCGCGCACCAGCGTGGCCCTGTCGCTGGGCGCGCACCAGACGGTGGACTTCGACCCTGAGCACCTGCGCCGCATCCTGGTGAACCTGCTGGACAACGCGGCCCGCTACGCCAGTGCGCAGGAGCGTTCGATCCAGGTGGTCACGCGGGTGGGCAGCGACCAGCGCGCGCGTCTGCACGTGTGGAGCGACGGCGCGCCGCTGGACCCGGCCGTGCAGCGCCATCTGTTCGAGCCCTTCTTCTCGTCCGAAAGCCGCTCCAGCGGCCTGGGCCTGTTCATCTGCCGCGAACTGTGCGAGCGCCATGGTGCCCAGATCGGCTACGCGCGCCGTCCGCTGAGCCAGGACGGCGCCGAGGGCAACCTGTTCTCGATCCACTTCGCGCCCCTGGCGGCCCCTTTGCCACAATAGCGCCCCGTGAGCAGCAGCACCCCGTCCCCCTCCAGCACCCAGCCGGCCCGCATCCTGGTGGTCGACGACGAACCCGATCTGCGCACGCTCTACGAGCTCACGCTGCTGCGCGAAGGCTATCGCGTCGATGCGGCCGGCACCCTGGCCGAGGCCTGGGAACAGCTCGAAGCCACCGAGTTCGACGCCGTCATCACCGACATGCGCCTGCCCGACGGCCTGGGCCTGTCGCTGCTGCAACGCCTGCACAAGAGCCAGCGCGCGGAACGCTGCGTGGTCATCACGGCCTATGGCTCGGCCGAGAACGCGGTGGATGCGCTCAAGGCGGGCGCTTTTGATTACCTGGCCAAGCCCGTCGATCTGAAGCAGTTCAGGGCGGTGGTGGCCTCCGCCGTTCAACTGCGCGCCCGCGCGCCCATCGCGCTGCCGACGGCAGTCGCCGAGCCCCGGTCCGCCGCGCCTTCAGCCGCTGTCAGTGCAACTGCGCCCGCCGCAGCCCCGGAAGACCCCTGGCCCGCCGCGCTGGTGCGGCTGGTGGGCGATTCGGCGCCCATGCGCCAGGTCAAGGCGCGCATCGTCAAGGTGGCGCGCAGCATGGCGCCGGTGCTGGTGCATGGCGAATCGGGCACCGGCAAGGAGCTGGTGGCGCGGGCCGTGCACGCCTGCAGCCAGCGCAGCGAAGGGCCCTTCGTGGCCGTGAACTGCAGCGCCATCCCCGAAAGCCTGCTGGAAGCCGAATTCTTCGGCGCGCTCAAGGGCTCCTACACCGGCTCCTCGCAGGACCGCGACGGCTACTTCCAGGCCGCGCGCGGCGGCACGCTCTTTCTGGACGAGATCGGCGACCTGCCGCTGGCCATGCAGTCCAAGCTGCTGCGCGCCATCCAGGAACGCCATGTGCGACCCATCGGCTCCACGCAGGAAGACGCGGTGGACGTGCGCATCGTCAGCGCCACCCACAAGGACCTGCAGGCCGAAGTGCAGGCCGGGCGCTTCCGACAGGACCTGTTCTACCGGCTCAACGTGATCGAGCTGGTGCTGCCGCCGCTGCGCGAGCGGCGCGAAGACCTGTTCGCGCTGTGCCAGGCGCTGCTGGCGCGCATCGCACAAGACAGCGGCCAGCCGGTGCCCGTGCTCTCGGCGCGCTCGCTGCAGGTGCTGGCTTCGCATCCGCTGCACGGCAACGTGCGCGAACTCGAGAACCTGCTGCATCGCGCGATGGCTTTGAGCGAAGGCGACGAGCTGAACCTGGACCCGCTGGACGATCTGGAACCCCTGGCCAGCGAAGCCGAGGAAGCCCCGGTGCCCGCCATCGAATGGGACGCCGCCACCGTACCCGCACCAGCGCCTGCCGGCGACCGCACCCCGACCGAAGGTGGCGACGCCGAGCCCGCGATTCCGCCCGACCTGCAGCACTACCTGGATCAGAAGGAGCGCGAGATCCTGGTCCAGACGCTGCGCGCCACGGGCTTCAACCGCACGGCCGCCGCCGCCCGCCTGGGCCTGAGCCTGAGGCAGATGCGCTACCGCATCGCACGCCTGGGCATTGCGAGCCCGAATGACGAAGACGGCTGAGCCGGGCAGCCC
Organism: Xenophilus arseniciresistens; assembly: GCF_028023875.1. Taxonomy (GTDB): domain Bacteria; phylum Pseudomonadota; class Gammaproteobacteria; order Burkholderiales; family Burkholderiaceae_C; genus Xenophilus; species Xenophilus arseniciresistens. Next base: position 309,114 of record NZ_JAQIPB010000007.1, on the reverse strand, counting down.
CCCACCCGCCCGGCCCGAGTGGGACCAGGGCTGGTGGCAGCCCGCCCGGCAGCTGCGCTCGCCCAACTTCGGCCCGCGGCCGGCCGGTGCGCAGATCGACCTGATCGTTCTGCATTCCATCAGCCTGCCACCCGGCCAGTACGGCGGCCAGGAGGTGCAGGCGCTGTTCACCAACAGTCTGGACTGGGACGCCCACCCCTACTTCCAGCAGATCCGCGGCATCGAGGTCTCGGCCCATTTCTATGTGCGGCGCGACGGCAGCGTGTGGCAGTTCGTGAGCACCGAGGCGCGGGCCTGGCATGCCGGCGCCTCGGCCTGGCGCGGGCGCAGCAACTGCAACGACGACTCCATCGGCATCGAGCTGGAAGGCCTGGAAGGCGAGCTTTTCGACGATGCCCAATACGAGGCTCTGGCGCGGCTGATGCCTGCGCTGGCGCGCAACCATCCCATCGCCCATGTGGCGGGCCACGAGCACATCGCGCCGGGCCGCAAGCAGGACCCGGGTCCCGGCTTCGACTGGCGGCGCCTGCGCCTACAGCTGCGATGGCCCGAGAGCCGCTTTCCGCCCGCCAGCTTGCAGCGCTAGGCTGGCGAAACGGCGGTACCAACCCCGCCCTGATTTTTTTCTTTGGCCCTGGTGCATCCGGCCCATGCACGCAAAGGCGCCTCGCAGGCGCAGCAACCATGCGGGCTGGCAGCGCAAATGCTGCGCCAGGCCGCATGTCTGCTGGCTTGAAGGCGGCACTCCCAACGCTGAAGCGGCCTGGCGGCGGGCGTTCATCACACTTCGGCGCTTCCCCGACCCTGCAGGCGCTGGTTAACGCTACATCCAGTGGGTTGTGAGGGGCTCCACCACTAGATATAGTGTGCAGCCGTCACGACACGCACCCGCTTTTGCCGCTGCTGCCGGACCAGAATTACCGCCACCAAGAGGAATACGAATGCAAGAAGCTCTGAACACGCCCTCCACCCCCCGCCTCAAGCCTGCGCAGACCCCCGCCAGCCGCGATGTGGCCGGAGGCGCGGGTCTGGCCGCCCTTGCCCACTACCAGATCATCCGGCGCAACGGCGCCGTGGTGCCCTTCGAGCCGAACAAGATCGCCGTGGCGCTGATGAAGGCCTTCCTGGCCGTGCATGGCACCCAGGGCGCGGCCTCGGCCAGCGTGCGCGAGACCGTGGAAGGCCTGACCGACGCGGTGGTGCGCGCGCTGGTGCGCTCGCGTCCGGGCGGCGGCACCTTCCACATCGAAGACGTGCAGGACCATGTGGAACTGGGCCTGATGCGCGGCGGCCACCATGAAGTGGCGCGCGCCTATGTGCTGTACCGCGAGCGCCGCACGCAGGAGCGCCTGCGCCAGGGCGAGCAGGAAGTCGCGCCCGCCGCGCAGCCTGCGCTGCATGTGCTGGACCGCGGCGAGCGCGTGCCGCTGGATTCGGCCGCGCTGCACGCGCTGCTGCAATCGGCCTGTGCGAACCTGGGCGAGCATGTGCGGGCCGAGCCCATCGTGGCCGAAACCATGCGCAACCTGTACGACGGCGTGCCGCTGGACGAGGTCTACAAGGCCTCCATCCTGGCCGCCCGCACGCTGATCGAGAAGGACCCTGACTACACCTACGCCACCGCCCGCCTGCTGCTGCACACGATCCTGAAGGAAGTGCTTGGTCGCGAAGTGACGCAGGCCGAGATGGGCAGCGCCTATGCCGACTACTTCCCGCAATTCATCAAGAAGGGCGTGGAGAACGAACTGCTCGACGAAAAGCTGCTGCAGTACGACCTGGCCCGCCTGGGCGCGGCGCTGAAGGCCGACCGCGACCTGAAGTTCGACTACCTGGGCCTGCAGACCCTGTACGACCGCTACTTCCTGCACGTGCGCAAGACCCGCATCGAGCTGCCGCAGGCCTTCTTCATGCGCGTGGCCATGGGCCTGGCCCTGAACGAGATCGACCGCGAAGCCCGCGCCATCGAGTTCTACGAGGTGCTGTCGAGCTTCGATTTCATGTCCAGCACGCCCACGCTGTTCAACAGCGGCACGCTGCGCTCGCAGCTGTCCAGCTGCTACCTGACCACCGTGCCCGACGACCTGGACGGCATCTACGAGTCGATCAAGGAGAACGCGTTGCTGTCGAAGTTTGCGGGTGGCCTGGGCAACGACTGGACCCGCGTGCGCGCCCTGGGCTCGCACATCAAGGGCACCAACGGCGAATCGCAGGGCGTCGTGCCCTTCCTGAAGGTGGTCAACGACACGGCCGTGGCCGTGAACCAGGGCGGCAAGCGCAAGGGCGCGGTCTGCACCTACCTCGAGACCTGGCACCTGGACATCGAGGAATTCCTGGAACTGCGCAAGAACACCGGCGACGACCGCCGCCGCACGCACGACATGAACACGGCGAACTGGATCCCCGACCTGTTCATGCGCCGCGTGATGGAAAAGGGCAACTGGACGCTGTTCTCGCCCTCCTCCGTGCCCGACCTGCACGACCTGTTCGGCGCCGACTTCGAGCGTGCCTACGTGGCCTATGAAGAGAAGGCCGCCCGCGGCGAGATCAAGCCCAGCAAGACGCTGCCGGCCACCGACCTGTGGCGCAAGATGCTCTCGATGCTGTTCGAGACCGGCCATCCCTGGATCACCTTCAAGGACGCCTGCAACGTGCGCTCGCCGCAGCAGCATGTGGGCGTGGTGCACTCGTCCAACCTGTGCACCGAGATCACGCTGAACACCAGCGACACCGAAACTGCCGTCTGCAACCTGGGCTCGGTGAACCTGCTGCAGCACCTGAAGGACGGCGCCGTCGACCAGGAGAAGCTCAAGAAGACCATCTCCACCGCGATGCGGATGCTCGACAACGTGATCGACATCAACTACTACGCCGTGAAGAAGGCGCGTGACTCCAACCTGCGCCACCGCCCCGTGGGCCTGGGCCTGATGGGCTTCCAGGACGCGCTGTACGAACTGCGCATTCCCTACGGCAGCGAACAGGCCGTCGAATTCGCCGACCGCTCGATGGAAGCCATCTGCTACCACGCCTACTGGGCCTCGACCGAGCTGGCCCGCGAGCGCGGCCGCTACGCGACCTACAAGGGTTCGCTGTGGGACCGCGGCATCCTGCCCATCGATTCGCTGGACCTGCTGGAAAAGGCCCGCGGCGGCTATGTGGAAGTGGACCGCTCCAGCTCGCTGGACTGGGACAGCCTGCGCGCCAAGATCAAGGCCGACGGCATGCGCAACTCCAACTGCGTGGCCATCGCCCCCACGGCGACCATCTCCAACATCATCGGCGTCGACGCCTCGATCGAACCCTGCTTCGGCAACCTGTCGGTCAAGTCGAACCTGTCGGGCGAGTTCACCGTCATCAACCACTACCTGGTGCGCGACCTCAAGCGCCTGGGCCTGTGGGACGACGTGATGGTCATGGACCTCAAGCACTTCGACGGCTCGCTGCGACCCATCGACCGCGTGCCGCAGGACATCAAGGCCCTGTACGCCACGGCCTTCGAAGTCGAGCCGCAATGGCTGGTCGAGGCTGCCGCCCGCCGCCAGAAGTGGATCGACCAGGCCCAGTCGCTGAACATCTACATGGCCGGCGCCTCGGGCAAGAAGCTGCACGACACCTACACGCTGGCCTGGACGCGCGGCCTCAAGACCACCTACTACCTGCGCACCACCAGCGCCACGCACGCGGAGAAGTCCACGGTGCAGTCGGGTCGCCTGAACGCAGTCTCCTCCGGCAGCAGCACGCCGATGGCCGCCGCACCGGCACCTGCCGCGAAGGCCGCAGCCCCGAGCGCACTCGAAGCTGCAGCGGCTGCCGCACAGGCACAGATGAACGCCACGCCGGCCACCGACATCAAGTTCTGCGCCATCGACGATCCGGGCTGCGAAGCCTGCCAGTGATGCGATGAGGCATCGGCGCGGACCGCAACGCATCCGGGCTTCGACAACACGACGAAGCTGCTTGCTGCGGTCCGCAGCCCCTCACCCAATCGCCCCGGTGCCGCGTCGACGTGATCGCTCGATGCCTGCGCACAACAAATTTGCGTGCCAGCGCGCGCGCGCAACTTCTCAAACACGCAACGTTGCTCTGATAATTGAGCATTGGAAATTTCTATGTTGACCTGGGACGACGAAGTCAAGCACTCCGCACCGCGGAGCCAGCCCAACCCCGTGGCATCGACCCCTGCTGGTGGCTCGATGGCTGCACCGACTTCTGCTGCATCGTCTGACGCCTCCGGCGCCAGCGCCCGCCGCGTGAACGCGGCCGACAAGCGCATCATCAACGGCCAGACCGACGTCAACCAGCTGGTGCCCTTCAAGTACAAGTGGGCCTGGGAAAAGTACCTCGCCACCTGCGCCAACCACTGGATGCCGCAGGAAGTGAACATGAACCGCGACATCGCGCTCTGGAAAGACCCGAACGGTCTGACCGAGGACGAGCGCCGCATCGTCAAGCGCAACCTCGGCTTCTTCGTGACGGCCGATTCGCTGGCCGCCAACAACATCGTGCTGGGCACCTACCGCCACATCACGGCGCCCGAATGCCGCCAGTTCCTGCTGCGCCAGGCTTTCGAAGAAGCGATCCACACGCACGCCTACCAGTACATCGTCGAGTCGCTGGGCCTGGACGAATCCGAGATCTTCAACGCCTACAACGAGGTGCAGTCGATCCGCGACAAGGACGAGTTCCTGATCCCCTTCATCGAGGCGATCATGAACCCGGACTTCAAGACCGGCACGCCCGAGAACGACCAGAAGCTGCTCAAGAGCCTGATCGTCTTCGCCTGCCTGATGGAAGGCCTGTTCTTCTACGTCGGCTTCACGCAGATCCTGGCGCTGGGCCGCCAGAACAAGATGACCGGCGCGGCGGAGCAGTACCAGTACATCCTGCGCGACGAGTCGATGCACTGCAACTTCGGCATCGACCTGATCAACCAGCTCAAGCTCGAGAACCCGCACCTGTGGACGGCCGAGTTCAAGGCCGAGATCAAGGCGCTGTTCCTCAAGGCCGTCGAGCTCGAATACCGCTACGCCGAAGACACGATGCCGCGCGGCGTGCTCGGCATGAATGCCTCCATGTTCAAGGGCTACCTGCGCTACATCGCGAATCGCCGCGCCACGCAGATCGGCCTGGAAGCCTTGTTCCCCAACGAAGAGAACCCCTTCCCCTGGATGAGCGAGATGATCGACCTGAAGAAGGAACGCAATTTCTTCGAGACCCGGGTGATCGAGTACCAGTCGGGTGGGGCGTTGTCCTGGGATTGAATTCCGCAGTCGAATGCTTTCAAGAATCGCCCCGGCCGCAACATGCACCTCAGAGTGCAGCGGCTGGGGTTTCCGTGTTCATGGCGCCGGGGCTTAGCTCCGGCGCCATGAATCGTCTGGTGCGGCACGCTGAGCACCAGGCGCTTTCATAAGTTGTTTGTCAACTTGATCAAGGAGAAAGAAATGGCAACTGCAAAGAAGGCTCCGGCCAAGAAGGCGCCGGCCGCTAAGAAGGTCGCTGCAAAGAAGGCTGCACCGGCGAAGAAGGCCGCACCGGCGAAGAAGGCTGCACCGGCGAAGAAGGCTGCTGCCAAGAAGGCCGCACCGGCGAAGAAGGTCGCTGCCAAGAAGGCCGCACCGGCGAAGAAGGTCGCTGCCAAGAAGGCCGCGCCGGCGAAGAAGGTCGCTGCCAAGAAGGCCGCACCGGCGAAGAAGGCTGCTGCCAAGAAGGCCGCACCGGCGAAGAAGGCCGCTGCCAAGAAGGCTGCGCCTGCGAAGAAGGCCGCTGCCAAGAAGGCTGCGCCTGCGAAGAAGGCTGCTGCCAAGAAGGCCGCGCCTGCGAAGAAGGCTGCTGCCAAGAAGGCGCCTGCGAAGAAGGCTGCCGCCAAGAAGGCTGCACCTGCCAAGAAGGCTGCTGCCAAGAAGGAAGCCGCTGCGCCTGCCGCCGCTGCACCTGCGCCTCAGACCACCATCAATCCGGTGGCCTGGCCCTTCCCCAGCACCAAGCCCTGACGGTCATCCGGCCGTCCAAGCCCGGCGCCTTGCGGTGCCGGGCTTTTTTTGCGCCCTTTCAGCTTCCGCTCACATCCGGTGTGCCGCGGCCCGCACATGCAAAGCCGCAAGCGCCGGGGGCATCAAAGGTCGAACTGCGTGCGATCCACCGTGTAGTTCTGCGGCCCGCGCTGCGCCACCTTGAGGGCGCCCAGCCGGTTGCCAAGCTCGGCACAGCGCTGCAGCGGCCAGCCACGCTCCAGGCCATAGAGCAGCGCGCCGCGCCAGGCATCGCCGCAGCCCGTGGGGTCCACCACGGCCTCGGGCGTGAACGCAGGCACCACGCTCCTGCGGCCATCGATCCACAGTTCGCAGCCCTGTTCACCCAGGGTCACGACCAGGCCCTGCACATGGCCTGAGATCGCATCGAAGCTCCAGCCTGTGCGATCGCTGAGCATGCGCGCCTCGTAGTCGTTCACCACCACCCAGTCGGCCTGTTCGACGAAACGGCGCAGTTCCTCGCCGTCGAACATCGGCAGGCCCTGGCCGGGGTCGAAGACGAAAGGGATGCCGGCAGCCTTGAACTGCGCCGCGTGCTGAACCATGGCTTCGCGGCCGTCCGGCGCGACGATGCCCAGCCGGATGTCCTCGCGCGCCACCACGGGCGTCAGGTGCGCCTGCTGCATCGCACCCGGATGGAAGGCCGTGATCTGGTTGTTGGCCATGTCCGTCGTGATGTAGCACTGGGCCGTGTAGCTGTCTTCCAGCACGCGCACGAAGTCGGTGCCGATGCCCAGCGCCTGCAGCCGCGCGACGTAGTCGGCGCCGTCGGTGCCCACCGTTGCCATGGGCAGTGCCTGCCCGCCCAGGGCATTGAGGGCATAGGCGATGTTGCCAGCGCAGCCGCCGAAGTCGCGCCGCAGGCCGGGCACCAGGAAGGACACATTGAGGATGTGCAACTGGTCGGGAAGGATCTGGTCCGCGAACCGACCGTCAAAGGTCATGATCGTGTCGAAGGCCAGGGAACCACAAATCACTGCTGCCATGGAAAGTGCACTCGCAAGAAGGGGAAGATGAAGGAGACGCCCTCGTCGGCAGAGGGCGTGCCGGCCGTCAGGGATAGAAAGCCAGCATGCTGTAGCCCACCACCGCAGACACGCGCTGCTCCGGCGGCGGCTGCAACAGCAGACGCAGTTCGGCGCGCTGCTCGGCCCGCGGCGCCAGCTGCGCCGGCGCGCCGAAATCAGCGGGATGAAAGACCCGGCGCATGACGGCCCGCTCGTTGCCGTCGAGCAGCGACAGCTCGATGGACGGCATGGCCACCACGGCGGAGTCGGCATTGCGCAGCGTGAACAGCAGCTCGAACTGCCCGGCCTCGCGCGCGGGCGTGAAGGAGGAGCCGTCGATGCGCACCGCGGCGATGCGGCGCGGCGCAGCGAGCGTGCAGCCGCTGAACCGGCACAAGGCTTCGATGGCCGGGCGCAGTGCGGGCTGTGAGGCGGCGAGGCCATCGCGTTCGTGGCGCATCCACTGCAGCACCAGCAGGGCGACCGCAAGCAGCGCCAGCAGGCCCCAGACCCAGGGCTTGCCGCGCGCGCGGCCGACCGCGTCCAGCGCGCTGGGCCTGGACTCCATGAACTCCGCGCCATAGAGCGTGGAATCGAGCAGGGTGTCGGCGGACGGGCCTCCGGCCCCCGCCGCGACGCTGCGCATCGGAGGCTTGCTGACGGGCGCCGGAGCCTTTGCCGTTGCTTGGGCAACCGTCTGGCGCACGCCTGCCGGCGCCGGGCGCTCCGCTGCGAAAGCCGGCGTGGCCGCAGCAGCATCCAGGCGGCTCAGCGCCTGCTGTTTGCGTTCTTTGCGCCGGGCCTGGATGCGCGCCTGGCGCAGGGCCTTCTGCAACTGCGCATCCACCGCCGCATCGATCGCCGATGCCGCCACCTGCGCATCATCAGACGCAGGCTCGGCCGAGGCCGAGGCCGAGGCATGGCGCATGGGCCAGGGCTCATCGGCCAGCAGTCCTCCAGGCGCAGGTGCCGCAGGCGGCTGGGACTGCTGCGGCTGCGCGATCTGGATGCGACGCCATGCCGGCTCGGCTGCTGGCGCGGACTCGCGCGCAGGCTGCTTGAGCGAGAAGAGTGCGCCGGGCGCACGGGACCCGCCGGGCACATCAGACGCATCAGGCACTTCGGGCGCGGCAGAGACCGGCAGGTCCAGAACGCCCGACGCCGGCCAGGCCATGGCCTGAGGCACAAAGGGCGTGCCCGATGCCGGCGCTGGGCGTGGAGCCGCATCGGCCGGCGCAGCAAGTGCCTTGTCCTGCTGCGGAAGGCTGTCCGGATCCGGCTGCCTCTGCTCAGGCGCTTCGGCGGCCAGCGGCGGCGAAGCTTCGAGCGGAGGCGCCTTGGGCGTCGCGAAGGCCTGTGCATCCACAGCCTGGCCCGAGTCGGTGTCGTGCAGCGCCTGGGTGGCGTCGAACACCTCGCTGCAACGACCGCAGCGCACCCAACCGTCCGAAATACGGAGCTGGTCGCGCACCACCTTGAAAGTGGTGGCACAGGCCGGGCATCGCGTGACGAGACTCATGTGTCTCTAATTGTAGGGTCGGCCCTGCACGGGTCGCGCCGGCCTCAACGGCGTGCGGTCATGAGAATCCAGCCGTCCTCGCTGTCGCTGACTGTCAGCTGCAGCCAGGGCGCATAGGCCTGCTTCAGCTCGTCGGCCTGGCGCTCCAGAATGCCCGCCAGCACCAGGGCCCCGCCTTCGCGCACATGCGCGCAGAGCAAGGGGGCGAGCACCTTCAGCGGCGTGGCCAGGATGTTGGCCAGCACGGTGTCGTAGGCGCCCTTCGCACCTTCGGGCAGGGCCGCGTTCAGCTGCACATGGTTGGCCTGGGCGTTGAACTGCGTGGACTGCACGGCGGCCGGGTCGATGTCGACGGCGTCGATGTCCGAAGCGCCAAACTTGGCAGCGCCGATGGCCAGGATGCCCGAGCCGCAGCCATAGTCGAGCACGCGCGCCCCCAGTTCACCTTCAGCGCGCGTGGCAATCCAGCGCAGGCACATGCGCGTGGTGGGGTGCGTGCCGGTGCCAAAGGCCAGGCCCGGGTCCAGGCGGATCACATGGCGCGCCGCCTCGGGGGGCTCATGCCAGCTCGGCACGATCCAGAAATCGGAGGTGATCTCCACGGGCGAGAACTGCGACTGCGTCAGGCGCACCCAGTCCTGCTCGGGCAGCACGTTCACGCCCAGCAGCTCGCAGCCCTCGAAGAAGTCCTGCGCCGCCAGCACCTGCCCCGCATGGCGCGCAGCAGCTTCATCCTGGAACAGCGCGACCAGCCGCGAACGCTGCCAGCCTTCGCGCGGCGGCGGCATGCCCGGCTCGCCGAACAGCGCCTGCTCGGCATCGGTGTGGGCGTCGGCATCTTCCACCGACACGCTCAGCGCATCGAGCTCCTCAAGGGCCTCGCCCATCAGCTCGACACGGTCCTCGGGAACCATCAGACGCAACTCGAACATAGGGCAGCCTTTTGATCCTTTGAGCTTTGGCAAGGCCGCACAAGCGACCAAGGGGCCGAAGCCCCATTGTGTGTTGGTGGTGCGTGAAGCGCACGGGCCGCCGCGGCCCGCGTGATGCGCTTCGAGAAGAAAAGCAACTCAGCGCTTGTGCGCGGCCAGCCACTCTTCCAGGTAGTGGATGTTGGTGCCGCCATCCATGAACTTGGCATCCACCATCAATTCGCGATGCAGCGGGATGTTGGTCTGGATGCCTTCGACCACGGTCTCGTTGAGCGCGGTGCGCATGCGGGCCATGGCCTGCTCGCGCGTGTCGCCGTAGACGATCAGCTTGCCGATCATCGAGTCGTAGTTCGGCGGCACGAAGTAGTTCGTGTAGATGTGCGAATCCACGCGCACGCCCGGGCCGCCCGGCGGGTGCCACATGCTGATCCGCCCCGGCGAAGGCGTGAACTTGTACGGGTCCTCGGCGTTGATGCGGCACTCGATGGCGTGGCCACGCAGCTGGATCTGGCGCTGGGTGAAGGGCAGCCTTTCGCCGGCCGCCACCATGATCTGCGTCTTGACGATGTCGATGCCCGTGACCAGCTCGGTCACCGGATGCTCGACCTGCACGCGGGTGTTCATCTCGATGAAGTAGAACTCGCCGTTCTCGTACAGGAACTCGAAGGTGCCCGCGCCGCGGTAGCCGATCTTCTTGCAGGCCGCTGCACAGCGGTCGCCGATCTTCTCGATCAGCTTGCGCGGGATGCCCGGTGCAGGCGACTCCTCGATCACCTTCTGGTGGCGCCGCTGCATGGAGCAGTCGCGCTCGCCCAGGTAGACGGCGTTCTTGTGCTTGTCGGCCAGGACCTGGATCTCGATGTGGCGCGGGTTCTGGAGGAACTTCTCCATGTACACGGCCGGATTGTTGAAGGCCGCGGCCGCCTCGGCCTTGGTCATCTGGATCGCGTTGATCAGCGCAGCCTCGGTGTGCACCACCCGCATGCCGCGGCCGCCGCCACCGCCGGCCGCCTTGATGATCACGGGATAGCCGATGGCGCGCGCGATGCGCTTGTTGGCCGCCGCATCATCGGAGAGTTCGCCGTCGGAGCCCGGCACGCAAGGCACGCCGGCCTTGATCATGGCCTGCTTGGCGGAAACCTTGTCGCCCATGATGCGGATCGACTCTGGCGTGGGGCCGATGAACTGGAAGCCGCTTTGCTCCACGCGCTCGGCGAAGTTCGCGTTTTCCGACAGGAAGCCGTAACCCGGGTGGATGGCTTCGGCGTCGGTCACCTCGGCCGCCGAAATGATGGCCGGCATGTTGAGGTAGCTCTGGCCCGAAGGCGCGGGGCCGATGCACACGGCCTCTTCGGCCAGCTTCACATACTTGGCATCGCGGTCGGCCTCGGAATAGACCATCACCGCCTTCACGCCCATTTCGGCGCAGGCCCGCTGAATGCGCAGCGCGATTTCGCCGCGATTGGCGACCAGAATCTTTTTAAACATTACGCCCTCCGCGGCTCAATCGCCCGCCCGCTGCGCGGCCACGCGCAATTTGCCGGCCTCCGGCCGTCTGCGCCAAGGCGCACGCGCCGCGATTGGCGACCAGGATCTTTTTAAACATGGTTTTCTCCGCGGCTTGTATCGCCCGCCCGCCGCGTGGGCCCGTGCGACGCGCCCGCCGTCGGCCGCCGGCGCCGTGGCGCAGCGCCGCAATTCGCGTCCAGGATCTTCTTGAACATGGCCTTGCCCGGACGTGCGCGCAACGATGCGGGCACTGCCAGGGACGCCAGCGTGAAGCAGCCCGTCAAAGGCTTACTCGATGATGAACAGCGGCTGGCCGTATTCAACCGCCTGGCCGTTCTCGCCCAGGATCTTGGTGACCGTGCCGGACTTGTCGGCCTCGATCTCGTTGAGGATCTTCATGGCCTCGATGATGCAAAGCGTGTCGCCTTCCTTGACCTGCTTGCCCACTTCCACGAAGGCCGGCGCGCCGGGGCTGGCCGAACGGTAGAAGGTGCCGACCATGGGCGACTTCACCGTATGGCCCGTGGGTTCGGCAGCGGGCGCGGGCGCGGCTGCCGCCGCGGGCGCAGCAGCCGCAGGGGCGGCCACAGCAACAGCGGGCGCCGCCACCGTCGCAGCGGGCATGGCCTGCACGTATTGCACCGGCGCTGCTTCGCCGCCTTTGACGATGCGCACCTTGCCTTCGGCCTCGGTGATCTCGAGTTCGGAAATATTCGATTCAGACACCAAATCGATCAGTGTCTTCAGTTTGCGCAGATCCATGGTCCTCCAACGCCGGCATTCGCCGAACAACTAGGCCTAACTAGCCCAAACGTCGGCGTATTACATCCATCTTCGGACCAATCGCCAACGGGCCGCGGATTCTAGCCGTGAAATTCCGCACGCCCCCAAGCCTGCAGATCGGCCGCCTCGAGCTTGCCCATTTTACGAGCCAGCACCTGGCCGGAGCGATGAATCATCAGTGTGAAGGGCAGTCCCCCAGCCGCATTGCCAAGTTGCCTGGCCAGATCGGTGCCCTGCATGCCGGCCATGCCGTTGGCAAATGCCACGGGCGCGCGCGCCAGGAACTTGCGCACGGCGCTGGGCTGATCCACCGCGAGGCCGATCACCTGCACCCCGCGCTCACCCTGCGCCACAAAGAAGCGATCCAGCATGGGCAGCTCTTCCACACAGGGCGGACACCAGGTGGCCCAGAAGTTGATGAGCAGCGGCCGACCCTGCAGCGAAGCCAGCGCCAGTTCCCCGCCCTCGGGCCGGTCGAAACGCTGGGCCCAGAACTCCGGCCCGAGCCTCTCGCCGCCGGAGGCACCCGGCTCGCCCTGGCGACCTTGCTGCCACCATGCGCCCCCCAGGCCAGCCGCCGCGGCTGCAGTGGCCACCCCTGCAAACAGCCATCGCCGCCTTTGCGAGCCCTGCGCCATCACCGCACTCACGCGCCGGCTCCGTCCGGCGTGCCATCCACTTCGTCGAGCAGGCGGCGAACGGCGGCGAGATCGCCGCGCGGCACACGTCCCTGCGCATCGAGCCGCAGGGCGCCGCGCATGTCATCGAGGTCATACACCATCAGATGCACCCCGACCTCTGTGCCCAGGGCCCGGCTCGGCGCATGCACGCTGAGCGCCTCGACCGATTCCCCATGAAAGCCGCTGACGGTGCGCGGCTCGTAATCGACGTGATGGTCGATGAGCGCAATCTCGGCGGATTTGGAGTCATCACAGAACAGTTGGATGTAGATGTCGGACAGGCGGGTGGCCGTGCCATGCCACACGGCACCCCCCAGGTGCGGACGGAACTGGGCCATGTGCTGCATCCATTCGACAGCCAGTTCACGCAGCGCCCGCAATTCGGCTGGCTGCGTATCGGCGCAGAAGATCTGAATGTAGTCGCGCACCTCGGCTTCGATCTCGTCGTTGCCGGGCAGCGCCGTGCGCGCGGGCAGTCGCAGGTCGCGCACGGCCCGACGCTTGGCCGGCCCGTACTCCAGCCCCTCCTCCACCACCAGGCGGGCGGCGGCGGCGGCAATCTCACGCTTGCTGCTTTCCATGGCGGCATTGTGCGCCCGCAAGGCAGCCCGCACGTGTCAAAGCCTTCGATGCACCCGGACACCCGGCCGGGCAGGCCGGGTGTTGCGCTCTCTAGAATTCGCCCCCATGCATATTCACATCCTGGGCATTTGCGGCACTTTCATGGGCGGGCTGGCCGCCCTGGCACGCGAGGCCGGGCACCGCGTGACCGGCTGCGACGCCGGCGTTTATCCGCCCATGAGCGACCAGCTGCGCGCACTGGGCATTGAATTGATCGAAGGCTATGGCGCCGACCAGCTGGCCCTCAAGCCCGACATGTTCGTGGTAGGCAACGTGGTCTCACGCGCACGCCTTCCCGACGGCGCGCCCAAGTTCCCCCTGATGGAAGCCATTCTTGATGCGGGCGCCGCCTATACCAGCGGCCCCCAATGGCTGGCCGAGCATGTGCTGCAGGGGCGGCATGTGCTGGCGGTGGCCGGCACGCACGGCAAAACGACCACGACCTCCATGCTGGCCTGGATCCTGGAGCAGGCCGGGCTGCAACCGGGCTTCCTGGTGGGCGGGGTGCCGCTGGACTTTGGCGTGTCGGCGCGCCTGGGCGCTGCTACGGCCAGCGCCGCGGCACCTGCGCTGGCCGGGCGCGCGCCTTTCGTGATCGAGGCTGACGAATACGACACGGCTTTCTTCGACAAGCGCAGCAAGTTCGTTCACTACCGCCCGCGCACGGCCATCCTGAACAACCTGGAATTCGATCATGCAGACATCTTTGATGATCTCGCAGCCATCGAACAGCAATTCCATCACCTGGTGCGCACCGTGCCTGCCCAGGGCCGGCTGGTGGTGCAAGGCGCAGAACCCAGCCTGCAACGTGTTCTTGAACGCGGATGCTGGTCCGATGTCGCCTTTTTCGGCGCCGAAGGCAGCCATTGGCAGGCACACGGCGATCACGGCAATTTCGAGGTGATGCGCAATGGCGAGGCCGTCGGTCGTGTGGACTGGGCCCTCAGCGGTGCCCACAACCAATGCAATGCGCTGGCGGCCATTGCCGCCGCCGACCATGTGGGCGTCCCTCCTGCGCAAGCCGCGCAGGCGCTGAGCGCTTTCCGCAATGTGCGCCGACGCATGGAAACGCGTGGCCAGGTGAAGACGGCCGGCCAACCCATCACGGTCTACGACGACTTCGCCCACCACCCCACGGCCATCCACACCACCCTGCAGGGCCTGCGGCGCCAGCTCGACCGCCAGGGCCGCACGAGCGAGCGCATCCTGGCCATCTTCGAGCCGCGCAGCAACACCATGAAGCTGGGCACCATGGCGGCCCTGTTGCCCGACAGCCTGGAAGATGCCGATCTGGCCTTCTGCCACACGGCCGGACTGGAATGGGATGCCGCAGCCGCACTGGCCCCGCTGGGCGCTCGCGCGCAGACGGCCGGTGACATCGATACGCTGGTGGCCCAGGTGCGCGCCGCCGCCATGCCCGGCGACCACCTGGTGTGCATGAGCAACGGCGGCTTCGGCGGCGTGCACGGCAAGCTGCTGCAGGCGCTGGCGACGGCAGCCTGAAGCGCCGCCGTCGCCACAGCGGGGCCGCTCAGCCCCGTCGTGCCTTCACGGCCTGCGACAGGGTGTCCAGCACGGCCACCGAGTCGTCCCAGCCCAGGCAGGCATCGGTGATGCTCTTGCCGTATTCGAGCGCGCCGACGACATCCTTGCCAGGCGTGAACTTCTGGGCGCCGGCCTGCAGGTGGCTTTCCACCATCACGCCGAACACGCAGCGCGAGCCGCCCGCGATCTGCTTCGCGATGTCCTGCGCCACGTCGATCTGCTTTTGGTGCTGCTTGCTGCTGTTGGCATGGCTGCAATCCACCATCAGCGTGGCGGGCAGCTTGCACGCTTCCAGCTCCTGGCAGGCTGCCTGCACGCTGGCCGCGTCGTAGTTGGGTGCCTTGCCGCCGCGCAGGATGACGTGGCAGTCCTTGTTGCCCTTGGTGTGGACGATGGCGACCTGGCCGTTCTTGTGCACGGAAAGGAAGTGGTGGCCGCGCGCCGCCGCCTGAATGGCGTCGGTCGCGATGCGGATGTTGCCGTCGGTGCCGTTCTTGAAGCCAATGGGCGCGCTGATGCCCGAGGCCAGCTCGCGGTGGACCTGGCTCTCGGTGGTGCGCGCACCGATCGCGCCCCAGGAGATCAGGTCGCCGATGTATTGCGGCGAGATCACGTCCAGGAACTCGCTGCCGGCCGGCAGGCCCAGGCGGTTGATGTCGATGAGCAGTTGCCGCGCGATGCGCAGGCCCTCGTCGATGCGGTAGCTCTCGTCGAGGTAGGGGTCGTTGATCAGGCCCTTCCAGCCCACCGTCGTGCGCGGCTTCTCGAAGTACACGCGCATCACGATCTCCAGCGAATCGGCGTACTTGTCGCGCACCACCTTCAGGCGCTTGGCGTATTCGAGCGCCGCGGCCGGGTCATGGATGGAGCAGGGGCCGATCACCACCAGCAGCCGGTCGTCCTTGCCGGCCATGATCTGCTGGATGCGGCGGCGTGTGTCGGCGATCAGTGTTTCGATGGCCGTCCCGCGGATGGGGAAGAAGCGGATCAGATGCTCTGGAGGAGGCAGCACGGTGATGTCCTGGATGCGTTTGTCGTCGGTCTGGCTGGTTTTTTCGACCGACGGATACCAGGACTCGCTGGCGGTGCTGCTGCTCTTGGGGCTCATGATGCTTCCTCGCTAGGGTGGGTACTGAAAAAAGGTGCGGCCAAGAAAAAACCGCCGGGGCTTTCGCACCGGCGGTTCTCGAGGGGTTCGGCTTGTCTGCTGTTTATGCGCGCGCCACTCGTCCGCCGGATTCCGGGAACCAAAAGTAGGCAAAGTAAAAAGCGCGAGCTGCGGACATGGGGAGCGACTCTAGCACAGGCACATGCAGGCTGTGTTGTTTTGGCGACTGTTGTTTTTGGGCGCCGATGTGGACTTATGCCGTGCCGCCGACGGTCAGGCCATCGATGCGCAGGGTGGGCTGGCCCACGCCCACGGGCACGCTCTGGCCTTCCTTGCCGCAGGTGCCCACGCCCGAATCCAGCGCCATGTCGTTGCCGATCATCTTCACGCGGGTGAGCGCATCGGGGCCGTTGCCCACGATGGTGGCGCCCTTGACGGGGTACTGGATCTTGCCGTTTTCCACCCAGTAGGCCTCGCTGGCCGAGAACACGAACTTGCCGCTCGTGATGTCGACCTGGCCGCCGCCGAAGTTGGTGGCGTACAGGCCCTTCTTGATGCTGGCCACGATCTCCTGCGGATCCCTGTCGCCACCCAGCATGTAGGTGTTGGTCATGCGCGGCATGGGCACATGGGCGTAGCTTTCGCGGCGGCCGTTGCCCGTGGGCTTGACCTTCATGAGGCGCGCGTTCATCGCGTCCTGGATGTAGCCCTTGAGGATGCCGTCCTCGATCAGCACGTTGCGCTGGCTGGCGTTGCCCTCGTCGTCCACATTGAGCGAGCCGCGGCGATCCGCCAGCGTGCCGTCGTCCAGCACCGTGACGCCCTTGGCTGCGACGCGCTGGCCGATGCGGCCGCTGAAGGCGCTCGAGCCCTTGCGGTTGAAGTCGCCTTCGAGCCCGTGGCCGATGGCTTCGTGCAGCAGGATGCCGGGCCAGCCCGGGCCCAGCACCACGGTCATCTCGCCGGCCGGGGCCGGACGCGAGTCGAGATTGGTGAGGGCCGAGCTCACGGCCTGCTCCACGTATTCGCTGATCTGCGCGTCGGTGAAATAGGCCAGGCCGAAGCGGCCGCCACCGCCGCCCGAGCCCACTTCGCGCCGGCCGTTCTGCTCGGCGATCACGGTGACCGACAGGCGCACCAGGGGCCGCACGTCGGCCGCCAGGGTGCCGTCGGCGCGCGCCACCAGCACCACGTCGTACTCGCTGGCCAGGCCGGCCATCACCTGCGACACGCGGGGGTCGCGCGCACGCGCAAGCTGCTCCACCTTCTCGAGCAGTTGCACCTTGGCCGTGCTGTCCAGCGAGGCGATCGGGTCCACACCGCCATAGAGCGAGCGGCTGCCCGCCACCTTGCGCGCCGGCACCTGGGTGCGCGCGTTGCGGCCGGCCGATGCGATGGTGCGCACGGTGCGCGCGGCGTCGAGCAGCGAGGCTTCGGAGATGTCGTCGGAATAGGCGAAAGCGGTTTTCTCGCCGCTGACGGCGCGCACGCCCACGCCCTGGTCGATGCTGAAGCTGCCGGTCTTGACGATGCCTTCTTCCAGGCTCCAGCCTTCGCTGCGCGTGTACTGGAAGTACAGGTCGGCGTCATCGACCTTGTGGGCCTTGATCTCCGCCAGCGCCTTGGACAGGTGCGTCTCGTCGAGCCCGAAGGGCGTCAGAAGAAGCTGCTGCGCCGTGGCCAGGCGCTCGAGGGTGGGTTCGCGGGAAATCATGAGGCAGATTATTGCGCGCACCCAATCCACCCGCGCGAAGGCCGCGTGTTTCCCGCCCGCGCCCCAGGGGTGCGCGCGAACCTCAGCGCAGCGTGTCTGCCAGGGCCTGGAAGGCCCGCATGTGCAGCGGGTGCGCAGGGCCGTTGGCGGCCACGGGCGAGGAGCCCAGCCGCACGATCACCATCTGCGCCGCGGGGTTGATGTGGATGTACTGGCCATGGATGCCCGAGGCCTCCCACGCGCCGTCGGCGTTGTGCGTGATCCACCACTGGTTGCGATAGGAATAGCCCGGCCGCGCTGCCTGGCCGCCGGCCTTGAACTTCTCTCGGTCGCCGCCCGTGCGGATGGCGTCCACCGCCGCCTTGTCCAGCAGCGCCTGGCGGCTGAACAGGCCGCCCACGGCGCCGTCGTTGCGCAGCAGCTCGCCCAGGCGCGCCAAGTCGCGCGCCGTGGCGTTGAAGCCCGAGCCCATGGACTCGAAACCCAGGCGGTCGATGTTGATCGAGGCATCGTTCTCGGCCCCCATCCGCGACCAGATGCGCTCGCTGAGGTTCTGCGAGAAGGGCTTGCCCGTCACGCGGTGCACCAGCCAGCCCACCACTTCGGAATGGACAGTCTTGTAGACGAAGCCGGCGCCGTGCTGGCCTTCTTTCTTGAGCGTCTTCAGAAAGCTCAGCGTGTCGCGCGGGCCGGCCCAGGTCGGCGGCATGGGCACCAGGCCGGAGGCGATGGCGTACTGGATCACCTCCGAAGTGGGATCGGCATAGTCCTCGCGAAAACGCACGCCCGCCGTCATGTCCAGCGTCTGCTGCACGGTGGCGTCTTCCCAGGCGGTGCCGGCCAGCTCCGGCAGGTACTGCGAAACCCGCGCATTCGGGTCCAGCCTGCCTTCGGCGATCAGCTGCGAGGCCAGCACGCCCGTGAGCGACTTGGTGACCGAAAAGACGCTGTGCAGGGTGTTGGGCGTCATGCCGCTCCAGTAGCGCTCCAGCACCACGCGGCCCTTGTGCAGCACCACGATGGCGTCGGTGTAGCTGCGCTGCGCGTAGGCGTCGATGCCCAGCCGTGCGCCCGCGCCGTCGTCGAAGGCGAAAGCCGACCAGTCGCGTTCGCTGCGCGGCAGCTCCGTGGCAGCGCCCGTGCCACGCCACACGTTGCGGCTGGGCACCAGTTCGCGCATGTGCTGCAAGGACCAGCGAAGGTTGGGGAACTGGCCCGCGTTCTGGAAGGTGATCTGCTTGTCGGCCGGCGGCGGCGAGCCCACCATCAGCCCCAGCTTGACGGGATCACTGTCCATGGCCGACAGCGGCGCCCGGGCGGCGGCGGTCTGTGCCATGGCGGCGGGCAAGGCACTCAGCAGCAGGCCGGCGCTGCCCAGCGCGCAGGCCAGCGCGCGGCCCGAAAGAAAGGGGCGGGTTGCCATCGCATGTCTCCATCTTGTTGTGAGACAGCCATGTTCGCATGGGGCTCGCGCCGGCCCCGCACCCGGTGTCCCCCTTGCGGCAACCCGTCGTCAGCACCCGTGCCGGCCCTATTTTTCAGCCAGCTTGCGCGCCCGCGCGATGGACATCAGCACGCCCAGCGCCAGCCCCAGCGTGACCATGGCCGTGCCGCCGTAGCTGATGAAGGGCAGCGGCACGCCCACCACGGGCAGGATGCCGCTGACCATGCCCATGTTCACGAAGGCATAGGTGAAGAAGATCATGGCCACGGCCCCGGCCATCAGGCGCGAGAAGAGCGTGGGCGCGTCCATCGCGATGGCCAGGCCGCGGAAGATCAGGAACAGGAAGCCCGCGATCAGGAACAGATTGCCGAAGAGGCCGAACTCTTCCGAATAGGCGGCGAAGATGAAGTCGGTGGTGCGCTCGGGGATGAACTCCAGGTGGGTCTGCGTGCCCTGCATGAAGCCCTTGCCCGACAGGCCGCCCGAGCCGATGGCGATCATGCCCTGGATGATGTGGAAGCCCTTGCCCAGCGGGTCCTTGGTCGGGTCCAACAGGGTGCACACGCGCTGGCGCTGGTATTCGTGCAGCACGCGCCAATCCATCCCGTCGGCGCACAAGGTGGGCTCGAAGCTCACGATCAGCACGATGGCGATGACGCCGATCACCACCGGCGGGATCACCAGCTTCCACGACAGGCCGGCAAAGAAGATCACCGACAGCCCCGCCGCCAGCACCAGCAGCGAAGTCCCCAGGTCGGGCTGCTTCATGATCAACCCCACGGGCAGCGCCAGCAACAGCGTGGCCGCCACGAAGTCCAGCGTGCGCAGCTGGCCCTCGCGGTGCTGGAACCACCAGGCCAGCATCAGCGGCATGGCGATCTTCATGAGTTCGCTCGGCTGGATCACGATGCCCAGATTGATCCAGCGTGTGGCGCCCTTGCGGGTGATGCCGAACAGCTCCACCAGGATCAGCAGCACCACCCCCAGCACATAGAGCGGCACGGCCAGGCTCATGATGCGCTGCGGCGGCACCTGCGCCACCACGAAGAGGATGCCGCCGGCCAGCAGCATGTTGCGTGCGTGGTGGCCGAAGCGCTCGCCGTTGTCGAAACCGGCCGAGTACATGGCGAACAGGCCGGTGGCCGCCAGCAGCGCGATGGCGGCCAGCAGCAGGCCGTCGAAGCCCTGGAAGATGGGCGCCACACGGCGCGCCAGGGAGGGTTGCTGGAAGACGGCAGACATGGGGCGCAGATTATCGGCGCGGCCGGACGCCGGATGCCGGTATCGGGGCCCGGCGCGAGGGGACAAGCACATAGGGAAGGAAAGGGCGCCTCGCAAGAGGAGGCTGTCCCTTCTTCGGGGGATATCCGCGCTCCGGACGGCCCTCAATACTCGCGCCGCAAGTCACAACTTTTCACAAATGAACATGCCTCACCTCCATCCTTCCTTCCGGTGGTCGGCCACGACCGCACTTGTTCTCTCACTGTTCGCATGCGGCGGCGGCGGGGGTGGCGGCGGCATGATCCTTCCGATCGCCCCGCCGGCTCCTGCGCCCGCACCCGCACCCGCGCCCGCGCCGGCCCCTGCCCCGGCGCCCGCACCGGCACCCGCGCCAGCACCCGTCGACTCCGGCGTGGCCGCGACCTGCGCGAGCCTGACCAGCGGCACCTACCGCTACCTCTCGTCGAACGATGCGAACGATACGACGGGGCTGGTGCAGATCCAGGCCGGCCTGCTGGGCTCGGACGGTTCGACGCGCACCACGCGAATCACTG
The DNA here is from genome assembly GCF_028023875.1 of Xenophilus arseniciresistens. Lineage (GTDB taxonomy): Bacteria > Pseudomonadota > Gammaproteobacteria > Burkholderiales > Burkholderiaceae_C > Xenophilus > Xenophilus arseniciresistens. Next base: position 288,448 of record NZ_JAQIPB010000007.1, on the reverse strand, counting down.
ACGGCAGCGGTGGCGAAGGCGTCACGCTGGTGCCGGTGGATGGCAGCGCCTGCGAGTTCACGCTGGAAGGCAGCAAGGTGGTGATCGGCCCCAACGGGCTGGGGCTGGTGAGCGATCCGGCTTCCTTCGGTTATGTCGTCACGCTGCTGTTCCCCGAGCAGACCGGCAGTGACGGCGTGACGGCGGCCTCCCTGAACGGCATGTTCAACCGCCTGGGCTGGGAGCGCGAGAGCACCGAGGACTACTTCTCGCTGAACTACGGGGCCGTCGGCTTCAACAACGGCGTGATCGCAAGCGCGCTGGAATGCCCCACCACGGCCAGCATCGCCGAAGGTTGCACGCCGCTGACCGTGCCGGGCGACATCCCGGCCAACACCGGCCTGGTGGCCGACAGCGCGGCCGGCGGCTTCTCAGGCACGGGAGGGTTGGCGAACACCCATGCCTACGGCTTCAGGTTCGGCGAGGTGATCACGCTGATCGCCTACAACAAGGACAACGGCAGCGTCCAGTTCTTCACCAACCAGCGCAGCTCCAGCCTGCCGGTCGTCGGCCAGGTCAACCCGTACTGGCAGTTCACCATCGACACCCTCTTCGAGGCCGAGACCGATATTTCGGCGGACTACAACACCATCCTCTCGGTCGACAGCAGCACCGGCGTGGTGACGCGCCAGCCGGGCTCGAACACCAGCGTCGTGCAGACGCTGCGCTACAACGCCCCGCTGCCGGGCTATCGCAAGCGCGACGGCGCCGAGAACATCTCGCCGGTGATCCAGCTGCCGCTGGGCGGCGGCCTGACGGCGGTCGCCCGCCTGGGCGGCACCAATGCCAACGGCTTCCTCAACCTGAGCCTGAACAAGCCCGCCAACTGAGCGGCCTGCGGCAGCCGTCCTCGCGAACCCGCTTCGGCGGGTTCTTCTTTTTCGGCGAGCCTGCGGCGAAGGCCTAAAGTCGCGCCATGCCCACGACCCACCTTCTCTACCTGCACGGCTTCCGCTCCTCCCCGCAATCCTTCAAGGCGCAGCGGGTGGCGCAGTGGGTGGCCGCGCACCATCCACAGCTGCACTGGTGGTGCCCGCAGCTGCCGCCCTCCCCGCGCGAGGCCATGGCAGGCGTGCTGGCCGGCATCGCCGGCTGGCCGCATGCGCGGATGGCCGTGATCGGCTCCTCGCTGGGCGGCTTCTATGCCACGCACCTCGCGGCCCGGCTGGGCTGCCGCGCCGTGCTGCTGAACCCCGCGGTCGATCCGGCCCGCGACCTGGCGCGCCACATCGGCGAGCAACAGGCCTGGCACGACCCGCAGCAGCGCTTTTTCTTCCAGCCCGGCTTCATCGCCGAACTGCGGGCGTTGAAAGTGGGGCCCTTGCCGGACCCCGCGCGCGTGCTGGCCGTGATCGCGCAGGGCGACGAGGTGCTGGACTGGCGCGAGATGAGCGCGCGCTACCCCGGCAGCCCGCAGCGCGTGGTGCCGGGCAGCGACCATGCGCTGTCCGATTTCGAGGCCGCGCACCTCGATGCGGTGATGGAATTCATCGGCCTTCGCTGAGACCTGGTCCCCGGCCTGGCACCGGGCGCCGCCAGGCACGCATGTGACAATTGCCGGATGTATGTTCTGTTCGATGAAGCCGGCAAATTCCTGGGGGGCCGCGTGTTGTCCGAAGCCGAGAGCTCGGCCCAGGTCGAGCTTGACAGCGGCAAGCGCGTCAAGGTCAAGGCAGCCAATATCCTGCTGCGTTTCGAGAAACCCGCCCCGGCCGAGCTGATGGCGCAAGCCCGCGCGCTGGCCGCCGGCATGGACCTGGACCTGGCCTGGGAGTTCGCCTCCGACGAGGAATTCGGCTTCGCCGACCTGGCCGCCGATTACTTCAGCGACAAGCCCACGCTGGCGCAGCAGGCCGCATCGCTGTTCGCGCTGTTCGAGGCGCCGCATTACTTCCGTCGCGCCGGCAAGGGCCGGTTCAAGAAGGCACCGGCCGAGATCGTGCAGCAGGCCCTGGCCGCCATCGAGAAGAAAAAGGCCCAGCAGGCGCAGATCACCGAGTGGGCGGCTGCGCTGGCGCAGGGCCAGTGCCCGCCCGCCATTCGCGAGCAGCTCTACAAGATCCTGTTCAAGCCCGACAAGAACGCGCCCGAATACAAGGCCGTGGTCGAGGCCTCGCGCAGCGCGCAGCGCGCACCGCTGGAGCTGCTGGAACGCGCGGGCGCCATCGACTCGCCCTACGAATTCCACTGGAAGCGCTTCCTGTTCGAGAACTTCCCCAAGGGCACGGGCTTCGGCGCGCTGGAGGCGCCCCCCATCGCCGACGACCTGCCGCTGGCCGAAGGCGTCAACGCCTTCTCCATCGACGATTCGCAGACCACCGAGATCGACGACGCGCTGTCGGTGCAGGGCATCGGCAGCGGCACCGTGACGGTGGGCATCCACATCGCGGCGCCAGCGCTGGCCATCGCGCCCGGCAGCCCCCTGGACCAGGTGGCGCGCGCGCGCATGTCCACGGTCTACATGCCGGGCCACAAGATCACGATGCTGCCCGACGCCGTGGTGCAGACCTACACGCTGCTCGATGGCGGCGAGCGGCCCGCGCTGTCGCTGTACGTGCGCTTCAACGAGCAGACGCTGGACGTGCTGGGCACCGAAACGCGGCTCGAGCGCGTGAACATCGCGCTGAACCTGCGCCATGACCAGCTCGACAGCGTGATCGACGAAGCCTGGCTGACCCGGCCCGACGGCAGCCCCGCACCCGCCGAGGTGGAAGCGCTGCGCGTGCCGCTGTCCTTCCTGTTCCGGCTGGCCCGCCACCTCAAGGCCGGCCGCGAAGCCATGCGCGGCAAGCCCGAGACCTTCAGCCGGCCCGACTACAACTTCCGCCTGCTCGGCGTGACGGGCGAGGAGCCCACCGGCGCCGAGCAGGTGCAGATCAGCACCCGCCGCCGCGGCGCGCCGCTGGACCTGATCGTGGCCGAGGCCATGATCCTGGCCAACAGCACCTGGGGCGCCTGGCTGGGCGAGCTGGGCGTGCCCGGCCTGTACCGCAGCCAGGCCAGCCTGGCGCCCGGCATCAAGGTGCGCATGGGCACCAAGTCGCTGCCGCATGCGGGCCTGGGCGTGAAGAGCTACGCCTGGAGCACATCGCCGCTGCGCCGCTACACCGACCTGGTCAACCAGTGGCAGATCATTGCCGCCGCGCGCCATGGCCGCACCGCCGCGCTGGCCGCGCCCTTCAAGCCCAAGGATTCGGAGCTGTTCTCCATCCTCTCGGGCTTCGACGCCGCCTACAGCAGCTACAACGCCTACCAGGGCGGCATGGAGCGCTTCTGGACGCTCAAGTACCTGCAGCAGCAGAACATCCAGGAGCTGGACGCCGCCCTCATCAAGGACGGCGGCGCCGGAGACACCCTGGTGCGTGCCGACGCGCTGCCGCTGGTGCTGCCCGTGCTGGGCGCCCAGGGCCTGCCGCGCGGCAGCCGCGTGCGCGTGCGGCTGGGCGACATCGACCTGATCGGCCTGGCCGTCAGCGCCACGGTGGTCGATCACCTCGACCCGAACTCCGCGCCGCAAACCCTGGACGACACCGAGGCCGACGACGAGATGGCCGCGGCCGGGCCGCTGGCCATCGCCGTGGACGTGTCCGAAGCCGACGCCGACAGCCCTGTGGCCAGCACCGCGTCCTGATCACGGCCCACCCACTCCACCCACCCCGCCCTTTGCGCCCAGCGCCATGAAGCCTCGCAAGTTCAGCACCCTGCAGATCGCCCTGGCGCTGTCCGTGCTGGCCCATGCGGCCTTGCTGGCCGTGCGCTTCGCGGCCCCCGAGACCTTCAACCGCGTGTTCGAGGAATCGCCGCTGGAGGTCATTCTGGTCAATGCCAAGGGCCGCGGCGAAGTGCCCGAGAAGGCGCAGGCCGTGGCGCAGACCTCGCTGGCCGGCGGCGGTGACCTGGCCAAGGGCATCGCCACCAGCCCGCTGCCGCCTTCGGTCTTCACCACCGTGGGCGACTCGGCCGAAGAGGCGCAGCGGCGCATCGACGCGCTGCAGGAGCAGCAGATGATGCTGCTGGCGCAGGTGCGCGATCAGCTGGCCGCGCTGCCGCGACCCGACCAGCGGCAGGCCAGCCAGCCTTCGGACGAGGCGGCGCAGGAGGAAAAGCGGCGCCAGCTGCTGGAGCTGCTGGCCGCCATCGAGCGGCGTGTGAACGAAGAGAACGCCCGGCCCAAGCGCCGCTACGTGAGCCCGGCCACGCGCGAGGCCGCCTACGCCGTGTACGTGGACACGCTGCGCCGGCGCATCGAGGCGCGCGGCACCGAGCGCTTTCCCGAAGTGGGCGGCCGCAAGCTCTATGGCGAGCTGACCATGATCGTGCACGTCAACCACGACGGCCGCCTGCTGGGCACCGAGATCGTCGAAAGCTCGGGCAACCGCGAGCTGGACCGGCGCGCCCAGGCCATCGTGGCCAGCATCGGCAACTTCGGCCGCTTCACCGACGCCATGCGCCGCCAGACCGACCAGTTGCTCATGCCCTCGCGCTTCAAGTTCACGCGCGAAGGTGCACTCGAAACGCAGGTCAGCAACAGCAGCCTGGGCGGCACGCCCGCCAACTGAACCGCCCACACGGCTTTTTTCTTCTTCTTTTCGCATTCATGGATCGCTACTGCGTCATCGGCAACCCCGTCGAGCACAGCCGCTCGCCCTGGATCCACGCCCGCTTCGCCACACTCGCGGGCCAGTCGCTGGACTACGCACGCCGCCTGGCGCCGGTGGACGGTTTTGCCGCCAGCGTGCAGGCCTTTCGCGACGAGGCGCATGCCGCTGGCGACCGCGCAGGCGGCTGCAACGTCACCGTTCCCTTCAAGTTCGACGCCGCCGCGCTGGCCACCGAACGCACGCCGCGCGCCGAGCTGGCGCAGGCCGTCAACACGCTGCGCTTCGAGGCGGACGGCCGCATCCTGGGCGACAACACCGACGGCGCGGGCCTGGTCAACGACATCCTGCACAACGCCGGGCGGCCGCTCGCGGGTGCCGATCTGCTGCTGGTGGGCGCAGGCGGCGCCTCGGCCGGCGTGCTGGGCCCGCTGCTGGGCGCGGGCCTGCGCCGGCTGGTGCTGTGCAACCGCAGCGCCGACAAGGCCCATGCGCTGGTGCAGCGCCATGCCGCGCTGGCAGCCACGCATGGCGTGACGCTGCAGGCCTGCGGACTGGCCGAAGTGCCGGGCGACTACGACGTGGTCATCAACGCCACCGCTTCCAGCCTGGCCGGCGGCGAAGTGCCGGTGGCAGCCAGCGTGCTGCGCCCCGGCGCACTGGCCGTCGACATGATGTACGGCCCCGCCGCCGCCGGCTTCATGGCCTGGGCGCAGGCCCATGGCGCGCAGGCGCGCGACGGGCTGGGCATGCTGGTGGAGCAGGCGGCCGAGGCCTTCGCGCTGTGGCGCGGCGTGCGCCCGCCGGCCGCGCAGGTGCTGCAGGAGCTGCGCGCCCACCTGCAGCAGCAGAACCAGAACGCATCATGATCCGGCCGCTGCTGCGCTGGATCGGCTGCCTGCTGCTGGCCGGCGTGGCACTGCAGCTCTTCTTCGTGCTGCGCATCGCGGCCATGCTGCTGATCGATCCGCAGTCCACCACCTTCCAGCGCTCCGAGATGTGGCAGATCGCCAGCCGCGATGGCGCCGAAGCCGGCTGGCGCCAGCAATGGGTGCCCTATGCGCAGATCAGCGACCAGCTCAAGCGCGCCGTGATCGCCAGCGAGGACGCCGGCTTCGGCGAGCATGGCGGCGTGGAATGGGAGGCCATCGAGCGAGCGCGCGAGCGCAACGCCAAGGCCGAAGCCCGCGCCGCGCGCGCCGAGGCCCAGGGCCGCACCGCGCGCGAGCCGCGCCTGCGCGGCGGCTCCACCATCACGCAGCAACTGGCCAAGAACCTGCTGCTGTCGGGCGAGCGCACCCTGCTGCGCAAGGGCCAGGAACTGATGCTTTCGCTGGTGCTGGAGGCCCTGCTGAGCAAGCAGCGCATCCTCGAGATCTACCTCAACAACGTCGAATGGGGCGAAGGCGTGTTCGGCGCCGAAGCCGCCGCGCAGCACTACTTCCGCAAGAGCGCCGACCGGCTCAGCGCGCACGAAGCCGCGCGCCTGGCCGTGATGCTGCCCAGCCCGAAGTTCTACGAAAAGCGTCCGCGCTCGCCCTACCTCAACGGCCGCACGGCCACCATCGCGGCCCGCATGGGCGGCGTGGCCCTGCCCTGAAGAACAGGCGCGACGCATGCGCATCCTCGGCATCGACCCCGGCCTGCAGGTCACTGGCTTCGGCGTGATCGACACCGATGGCTCGCAGCAGCACTATGTGGCCAGTGGCACGATCAGCACGCGGCACATGGGCACCGACGAGCTGCCCGCGCGGCTGAAGGTGCTGTTCGACGGCATCTGCGAACTGGTGGCGCGCTACCAGCCCGACAGCGCGGCCGTCGAGATCGTGTTCGTCAACGTCAACCCGCAGTCCACCCTGCGCCTGGGCCAGGCGCGCGGCGCCTGCATCGCGGCCCTGGTCAGCCGCGAGCTGACGGTGGCCGAATACACGGCCCTGCAGATGAAGCAGGCCGTGGCCGGCCACGGCGGCGCCGCCAAGGCCCAGGTGCAGGCCATGGTGCAGCGCCTGCTGCAACTGCCCGGCCCGCCCGGCAGCGACGCCGCCGACGCACTGGGCCTGGCCATCACCCATGCCCAGGTGGGCCGCACACTCGCACGGCTGGGCCAGGCCACCACGCTGGCCGGAAGGGTCACGGGGCAGTACCGGGGTGGGCGCACGCGCTGAAGCGCGCCTATTGGGTTCGCGCGCCGGCTGCTCGTTCCACCCACCAAGGTCCGCCCTGCTTCATGCAAATCAAACCCGACGACCTCACCCACCCCCAGGTGCTCGCGCTGCTGAACGAGCATCTGGCCAATATGTTCGAGCTGTCACCGCCCGAGCAGGTGTTTGCGCTGGATGTGACGAAGCTGCGCGCGCCCGGGATCAGCTTCTGGACGGTGTGGGACGGTGAAACCTTGCTGGGCTGCGGTGCGCTGCGTGAACTGAGCGCGACGCAGGGCGAGGTGAAGTCCATGCGCACGCCCAAGGCCTTGCGCGGCCGAGGGGCCGGGCGCGCGGTGCTGGCGCACATCGTGGAGGTGGCCCGGCAGCGCGGTTATGAGACGCTGAGCCTGGAGACCGGCGCCCATCCGGACTTTCTACCGGCGCAAAGGCTCTACCAAAGCTTTGGCTTTTCTTATTGCGGGCCCTTTGGCAGCTACCAGGAGAACGCGCACAGCGTGTTCATGTCTTTGCAACTGGGCCGCAGCAGCAACGCGCCCTAAGCCACGCGCTCCGCAATCAGCACTGCAAAGAAGCCCAGCGCGGCCAGCAGGGTCCACTTGAGCACGATCCAGCCGATGCGGCGGTAGTGCGGGCGGCCCGTGGCGGCATAGAAGATGAAGCAGACGCCGGCCACCAGCAGCAGCATCAGGATGGCCCAGCGGAACAGCAGCATGAAAAGAACCGGGATGTGCGCGCAGCGGCCGCCTACCAGGCGCGCGCGATGTCGTTGAAGCCGCGCGGGGCGGCGCGCTCGCTCTCGAAGGTCACGAGTTCGCAGGCGCCGGGCTGGCTCTGCAGCTCGCGCAGCAGCTTGTTGTTCAGTGCGTGGCCCGAGCGAAAGGCGCTGTAGGCCGCCAGCAGCGGATGGCCCACGATGTAGAGGTCGCCCATCGCGTCGAGGATCTTGTGCTTGACGAACTCGTCGTCGTAGCGCAGCCCGCCGGCATTGAGCACCTTGGTGTCGTCCATCACGATGGCGTTGTCCAGCCCGCCGCCCAGGGCCAGGCCCTTGCTGCGCATGTACTCAACTTCCTTGGTGAAGCCAAAGGTGCGGGCCCGCGCGATGTCGCGGTTGTACTGGCCGCTGCCCAGGTCAAACTCGAAGCGCTGGCCCGTGGCGCTGACCACGCGGTGGTCGAAGTCGATCTCGAAGCTGAGCTTGTAGCCGTGGTAGGGCTCCAGCCGCGCCCACTTGAGGTCGTCGCCCTCGCCTTCGCGCACTTCCACCGGGCGCAGCACCTTCAGGAAGCGCCGCGGCGCCTTCTGGAACTCGATGCCCGCGCTTTGCAGCAGGAAGACGAAAGAGGATGCCGAGCCGTCGAGGATGGGCACCTCGTCGGCCGTGATGTCGATGTAGAGGTTGTCGATGCCCAGCCCGGCGCAGGCCGACATGATGTGTTCGACGGTCTGCACCTTGGCGCCGCCCCTGGACACCGTGGAAGCCAGCCGCGTGTCCGTCACCGAATCGGCGCGCATGGGGATGTCCACGGGCTCGGGCAGGTCCACGCGCCGGAACACGATGCCCGTGTCGGCCGGTGCGGGCCGCAGCGTCAGCTCCACCCGCTGCCCGCTGTGCAGCCCCACGCCCACGGCGCGGGAGATGGACTTGAGAGTTCGTTGTTGCAGCACCGCGGCATTGTAATTTTGCAACCCGCCCTTCCGTACCGCCATTCAGCCTATGACCGCGATAGCCGGAAGGGGAGGCAGATGCAACCCGACGGATCCCACCCTCGAGATTGATGCCTCAGACGGCGTAGCGAGCGCCCCGAGGTTGCGTCGAGGACCGCAGCCGTACTCTCGTACGGCGAGGACCGCAGGCGCAAGATCGGGGCGCGCAGTAGCCGTATGAGGCATCAATCGGCTTGGCGGCGGAGGAATGCGGGGATCTCGAAATCGTCCATCCCCCCCGACGACAGCGCATCCACCTTGGCCGCGGCCATGGTGCGGTTGGTGCGCCACACACTGGGCACGGCCACGCTGTCGTAGCTGGGCTGGGCGCCCGTGCCCAGGGTGGGCACCTGGAAGCCGATGTTGTCGGTGCCGGTGCGGATGACCTGCAGCTCGGGCGCGCTGCGTTGGGCGTTCTGGTGCGACAGGCCGGTGGCCACCACCGTGACGCGCATCTCGTCGCCCAGTGACTCGTCATAGGCGGCGCCGTAGATCACGTGCGCGTCGGGCGAGGCGTAGGCGCGGATGGTGTTCATCGCCAGCTTCGATTCGGACAGCTTGAGCGAGCCCTTCGACGCCGTGACCAGCACCAGCACACCCTTGGCGCCCGACAGGTCGATGCCTTCGAGCAGCGGGCAGGCCACGGCCTGCTCCGATGCGATGCGCGCGCGGTCCGGGCCGCTGGCCGAGGCCGTGCCCATCATGGCCTTGCCGGGCTCGCCCATCACGGTGCGCACGTCTTCGAAGTCGACGTTCACGTGGCCGTACTCGTTGATGATTTCGGCGATGCCGCCCACGGCGTTCTTGAGCACGTCGTTGGCATGGGCGAAGGCCTGCTCCTGCGTCACGTCGTCGCCCAGCACGTCGAGCAGCTTCTCGTTGAGGATCACGATCAGCGAATCGACATTGGCCTCCAGCTCGGCCAGGCCGGTCTCGGCGTTGTTCATGCGCTTGCCGCCTTCCCAGTCGAAGGGCTTGGTGACCACGCCGACGGTGAGGATGCCCATTTCCTTGGCCACGCGCGCGATCACGGGCGCAGCGCCCGTGCCCGTGCCGCCGCCCATGCCTGCCGTGATGAACAGCATGTGCGCGCCTTCGATCGAGGTGCGGATGTCGTCCACCGCCAGCTCGGCGGCATCGCGGCCCACCTGGGGCTTGCTGCCGGCGCCACGGCCGGTCTGGCCCAGCTGGATGGACTTGTGCGCGTTGTTGCGCACCAGTGCCTGTGCGTCGGTGTTGGCGCAGATGAACTCCACGCCTTGCACGCTGCGGGCGATCATGTGCGCCACGGCATTGCCGCCGCCGCCGCCGACGCCGATCACCTTGATTTGCGTGCCTTGGTTGAACTCTTCATTGGGTTCGATCATTTCGATGGGCATCGTGAACTCCTGGATTGCTTGCAGTTGCCGTATGGATTGAAGACTGACGATTTATGTTTGAAAGCAGGAACGCGACAGGGCGTGAGGCGGTGGACCGGTTCGTCGCCATCGCTCGTTGAAATGACGCGGCGGGCCGGTGTGGAAGCTGGCGCGGGTGAGGAGGCTCATCAGAAGTTCCCCACGATGAAGTCCTTGAAGCGGCCGAAGGCGGTCTTCACGGTGCCGCTCTTGGCGGCCACCTTGTAGCCGCGCATGCGGGCAAAGCGCGCCTCTTCGAGCAGGCCCATGACTGTCGCCGCACGCGGCTGCGCCACCATGTCGGACAGGGCGCTCGAATACTTGGGAATGCCGCGTCGCACGGGTTTGAGGAAGATGTCCTCGCCCAGCTCCAGCATGCCCGGCATCACCGAGCTGCCGCCCGTGAGCACCACGCCCGAGGACAGCACCTCTTCGTAGCCGGACTCGCGCACCACCTGCTGCACGAGCTGGAAGATCTCTTCCACGCGCGGCTCGATCACGCCGGCCAGCGCCTGCTTGCTGAGCATGCGCGGGCCGCGGTCGCCCAGGCCCGGCACTTCCACCTGGGTCTCGGGGTCGGCCAGTAGCTGCTTGGCAAAACCGTGTTCGACCTTGATGTCCTCCGCATCCTTGGTGGGCGTGCGCAGGGCCATCGCGATGTCGCTGGTGATCAGGTCGCCCGCGATGGGGATCACGGCCGTGTGGCGGATCGCGCCGTTGGTGAAGATGGCCACGTCGGTGGTGCCGGCGCCGATGTCCACCAGCACCACGCCCAGCTCGCGCTCGTCCTCGGTCAGCACCGCCTGGCTCGAAGCCAGCGGGTTGAGCATCAACTGGTCCACTTCCAGGCCGCAGCGGCGCACGCACTTGATGATGTTCTCAGCCGCGCTCTGGGCACCGGTGACGATGTGCACCTTGGCCTCCAGCCGCATGCCGCTCATGCCGATGGGTTCCTTGACGTCCTGGCCGTCGATCACGAACTCCTGCGGCTCCACCAGCAGCAGGCGCTGGTCGCTGGAGATGTTGATGGCGCGCGCGGTCTCCACCACGCGGGCCACGTCGGCCGTGGTGACCTCCTTGTCTTTGACGGCCACCATGCCGCTGGAGTTGATGCCGCGGATGTGGCTGCCCGTGATGCCGGTGTAGACGCGACTGATCTTGCAGTCGGCCATGAACTCGGCCTCCTTCAGGGCCTGCTGGATGCTTTGCACCGTGGCGTCGATGTTCACCACCACGCCGCGCTTGAGGCCGTTGGAAGGCGCCACGCCCAGGCCTGCGAGCTTGAGCTCGCCGCCGGGCAGCACCTCGGCCACCATCGCCATCACCTTGGCGGTGCCGATGTCGAGTCCGACAACCAGATCTTTGTAGTCTTTGGGCATCTTGATGTCCTGATTGAGCCTGCTCTTCTCTCGTATTTCGTCTTAGGGCCGACGCGCTGAGGCGCCGCTGCCTGCCGGCTGCGCGCGCACCGCCACGCCCGCACGCGCGGGCTGGGCGCTGCTGTTGTCCACCGTGGTCACGCCGCGCAGCCGCACGGCATAGGCGTCGGCATGGCGCAGATCGGCGCTTTCCACCGCATCCACGCCGCGGTTGTATTGGCCGGCCACCTGCCGCACGCTGGTCAGGAAGCGCTGGGCACGCGCCGCCACTTCCTCGCTGCTGCCGCGGCCCAGCTCGATCACGGCTCCGCTGTCCAGCGTGGCCTGCCAGCTGCCGCGCTGCGACAGCACCAGTTGCTGGATCTCCAGCTCGGCGGCGGCAAACAGCGGTTGCAGCTCGCGGAACATGCCCAGCACATGGCCGCTCTGCTCGTCGGGCCCCACCAGGCGCGGCAGCTCGTCACTGGCCTCGGCCGTGTTGGCCTCGAAGACCTCGCCGAAGCTGTTGACCAGGGTGGAGCGGTCTTCGCCGCCCCAGAAGGCCACGGGCACGTGCTCGGTGAGCGTGGCGCGCAGGCGGTTCGGGAACTCGCGGTGCACCACGGCCTTGCGCACCCAGGGCACCGATTCAAAGGCCACGCGGGCGCGCTGCAGATCGACGGTGAAGAAGTTGCCGGCCAGCTGCGGGGCCACGTTGGCGCGCAGGGTGGCCGCGTTGTTGTGGGTCACGTCGCCCTGCACCTTGATCCCCGCCAGCGGGAAGAAGGGCTGGCGCAGCACCCACCATCCGGCCGCGGCCAGCAGCATGAGACCGCACAGCGCGAACAACAAAGTCGCCGTGAGGTTCATGAGCCGGACGTCCAGCGGAGGGGTGAGTGCATCGGTGGCCATGGGAAAACGCTCAGCCGCGCTCCTTCACGAAGGCGTCGGGGGCGGCGCTGTCCAACGCAGCGGCCGCCAGCACGCGCACGCACAGGTCTTCGTAGGCGATGCCCACGGCCCGTGCCGACATGGGCACCAGCGAATGGCCGGTCATGCCGGGCGAAGTGTTCATCTCCAGCAGGAAGGGCTTGCGGTCGCTGGCGCGGATCATCACGTCGGCGCGGCCCCAGCCGCGGCAGCCCAGGCTGCGATACGCGGCCAGCGCCAGGGTGCGGATCTCCTGCTCCAGCGCATCGGGCAGGCCGGCCGGACAGTGGTACTTCACGTCGTCGGTGAAGTACTTGTTCTGGTAGTCGTAGGCGCCTTCGGGCGCCGCGATGCGCACCACCGGCAGTGCCTGCGCGTCGGCGCCCTGGCCCAGCACGGCGCAGGTGACTTCCTCGCCCTCGATGAACTCTTCGCACAGCACGTCGGCGTCGTAGCGGGCGGCCAGGCGCACGGCCTCCTGCATGTCGCGATCCACGTCTCCCAGGCCCTGCACCTTGGTCACGCCGATGGACGAACCCTCGCGCGGCGGCTTCACGATCAGCGGCAGGCCCAGCTCGTCGGGCACGGCGCGCACGCGCTCTGGCGATTGCTGATCCGGCGCCAGGCGCACATAGCGCGGCGTGGACAGCCCTTCGGCCAGCCACAGGCGCTTGGTCATCACCTTGTCCATCGCGACGCTGGAAGCCATGACGCCCGAGCCGGTGTAGGGAATGCCCAGCAGCTCCAGCGCACCCTGCACCGTGCCGTCTTCGCCATGGCGCCCGTGCAGTGCGATGAAGCAGCGCGCAAAGCCTTCGCGCTTGAGGTCGGCCAGGTCGCGCTCGGCCGGGTCGAAGGCATGGGCGTCCACGCCGCGCGACTTGAGCGCAGCGAGCACGCCGGTGCCCGAGAGGATGGAGATCTCGCGCTCGGCCGAACGGCCGCCGAAGAGCACGGCCACCTTGCCCAGGGCAGCGGCTGGCGTGTTGAGCGTGGAGGGTCGAGCGTCAGTCATGGTTGGTTCCTCGCCGCGCGCTCGACGATCTGTGCGGGCACGCCGCCGATGGAGCCCGCGCCCATGCACAGCACCACATCACCGGCCTGCGCGTTGTCGATCACGGCCTGCGCCATCGCGCCGATGTCGTCGACGAACACCGGCTCCACCTTGCCCGCCACGCGCAGCGCCCGCGCGAGCGAGCGGCCGTCTGCGGCCACGATGGGCGCCTCGCCCGCGGCATAGACCTCGGCCAGCAGCACGGAATCGGCCTGGCCGATGACCTTGACGAAATCCTCGAAGCAGTCGCGGGTGCGCGTGTAGCGGTGCGGCTGGAAGGCCAGCACCAGGCGCCGGCCCGGGAAGGCGCCGCGCGCGGCGGCCAGCGTGGCGGCCATCTCCACCGGGTGGTGGCCGTAGTCGTCGATCACGGTGAACTGGCCACCGGCCGGGGCCGCGACATCGCCATAGCGCTGGAAGCGCCGGCCCACGCCCTTGAACTCGGCCAGGCCGCGCTGCACGGCCTCGTCGGCAATGCCCAGCTCCACCGCGATGGCGATCACCGACAGCGCGTTGCGCACGTTGTGCTCGCCCGGCAGGTTCAGCACGATGGGCAGATCGGGCAGGGTCACGCCGTTGCGCCGCTGCACCGTGAAGTGCATCTGCGCGCCCACGGCCCGCACGTCGATGGCGCGCACCTGCGCGTCCTCGGCGAAGCCGTAGCTGGTCACCGGGCAGGTCACCTGCGGCACGATCTCGCGCACGGCCGGGTCGTCCACGCACAGGATCGCCACGCCGTAGAAGGGCATGCGGTGCAGGAAGTCGACGAAGGTGCGCTGCAGCTTGCCGAAGTCATGGCCATAGGTCTCCATGTGGTCGGCGTCGATGTTGGTGACGACCGCCATCACGGGCAGCAGGTTCAGGAAGGAGGCGTCGGACTCGTCGGCCTCCACCACGATGTGCTCGCCCTGCCCCAGGCGCGCGTTGGCGCCGGCACTGTTCAGGCGCCCGCCGATGACGAAGGTCGGGTCCAGCCCCGCAGCCGCGAGCACGCTGGCGGCCAGGCTGGTGGTGGTGGTCTTGCCGTGCGTGCCGGCGATGGCGATGCCCTGCTTGAGCCGCATCAGCTCGGCCAGCATCAGCGCGCGCGGCACCACCGGGATGCGCTTCTCGCGCGCAGCCAGCACCTCGGGGTTGTCGGCCTTCACGGCCGTGGAGGTGACCACCGCGTCGGCGCCGGCGATATGGGCCGCCGCATGGCCCACGTGGGTGCGGATGCCCAGGGCGCCCAGGCGGCGCAAGGTGGCGCTGTCGGCCAGGTCGGAGCCCGAGATGGTGTAGCCCAGGTTCAGCAGCACCTCGGCGATGCCGCTCATGCCCGAGCCGCCCACGCCCACGAAGTGGATGTGGCGAATGGCGTGCTTCATGGATCCACCCCCCGGTGCACGAGTTGTTCGCAGGCCAGGGCCACCGCTGTGGTGGCCTCGGTCTTTTGCAGGCTCTTGGCCTTGAGCGCGCGCTCCAGCAGCGCGGCGCGGTCGGTCTTCTGGATCAAGTCGGACAGCAGTTCAGGAGTCAGTTCGGTCTGTTGCACCAGCCAGCCGGCGCCCGCATCCACGAGGAAGCGCGCGTTGGTGGTCTGGTGGTCGTCCACGGCCGAGGGGAAGGGAACGAACAGCGCCGCGGCGCCCACCGCGGCCAGCTCGGTCACGGTGCTGGCGCCCGCGCGCGCCACGATGAGATCGGCCTGGGCATAGGCCTCGGCCGCGTTGTCGATGAAGGGCGTGAGCTCGGCCTGCACGCCGGCCGCGGCGTAGTTCGCGCGCAGCTCCTCGATCTGCGTGGCGCCGCTTTGATGCAGCACGATGGGCCGCTCGCTGGGCGCGATGCGCGCCAGCGCCTGCGGCACCACGCTGTTGAGCGCCCGCGCGCCCAGGCTGCCGCCCACCACCAGCACGCGCAGCGGGCCGCTGCGGCCTTCAAAGCGTTCGGCGGGGCCGGGCTGGGCCAGGAATTCGGCGCGCAGCGGGTTGCCCACCCACTGCGCGGACGGCGCCTTCTCCAGCACATGCGGGAAGGCTGTGAACACGCGGTCGGCCACCTTGGCCAGCCACTTGTTGGCCATGCCGGCCACCGAGTTCTGTTCGTGCAGCACCAGCGGCCGGCCCGTGGCCACGCCCATCATGCCGCCCGGGAAGGTGATGTAGCCGCCCAGGCCCACCAGCACGTCGGGCTTCACGCGCCGCACCACGCCCAGCGCCTGCCAGAAGGCGCGCAACAGCTTCCATGGCAGCAGCGCGACGGTGGCCAGGCCCTTGCCGCGCAGGCCGCCGAACTGCACCGGCTCGAAGGCGAAGCCCCGCGGCGGCACCAGCCGCTCTTCCATGCTGCCGGGCGCGCCCAGCCAGTGCACGCGCCAGCCGCGCGCACGCAGCTCCTCGGCCACGGCCAGGCCCGGGAAGATGTGGCCGCCGGTGCCGCCAGCCATCACCAGCGCCGTTTTCATATGCGGCCCCCTCGCATGAGGACGCGGTTCTCATAGTCCACACGCAGCACGATGGCCAGCGCCACGAGGTTCATGAGGATGGCCGAGCCGCCGAAGCTCATCAGCGGCAGGCCCAGGCCCTTGGTGGGCAGCGCGCCCAGGTTCACGCCCATGTTGATGAAAGCCTGGAAGCCGATCCACACGCCCACGCCCTGCGCCACCAGGCCCGAGAACACGCGGTCCAGCGCGATGGCCTGGCGGCCGATGTGCATGATGCGGCGGGTGAGCCAGAAGAACAGGCTGATGATGATCAGCAGGCCCACCAGGCCGAACTCCTCGCCCAGCACGGCCAGCAGGAAGTCGGTGTGGGCCTCGGGCAGCCAGTGCAACTTCTCCACGCTGGCGCCCAGGCCGACGCCGAAGATCTCTCCGCGGCCGATGGCGATCAGCGCATGCGAGAGCTGGTAGCCCTTGCCCAGCGCATGGGCCTCGCTGAACGGGTCCAGGTAGGCGAACAGGCGCTCGCGCCGCCATTCGCTGGTCATGATCATGACCATGAAGGCCGCCACCATCAGCGCAGCGATCAGGAAGAACATGCGCGCGTTCACGCCGCCCAGGAACAGGATGCCCATGGCGATCACGGCGATGACCAGGAAGGCGCCCATGTCGGGCTCGGCCAGCAGCAGCATGCCGATCACCACCACGGCCACGCCCATGGGCACCACGGCCTTGAAGAAGCGCTCCTTCACGTCCATCTTGCGCACCATGTAGCTGGCCGCGTAGAGCACCATCGCCACCTTGGCCAGCTCCGAGGGCTGGAAGTTCATCACCCCCAGCGGCAGCCAGCGGCGCGCGCCGTTGACCACGCGCCCCACGCCCGGCACCAGCACCAGCACCAGCAGCAGCAGGGCCACGACGAAGATCCACGGCGCCCAGCGCTCCCAGGTGCGCATGGGCACCTGGAAGGCGATGAGCGCCGTCACGAAGGCCAGGAAGATGTAGGCGCCGTGGCGCAGCACGAAGAAGCCTTCGCTGTAGCTGGCGCGCGCGAAGCGCGGGTTGTCGCCCAGCGCGATGGAGGCCGAATACACCATGATCAGCCCCCACAGCAGCAGCGCCACCACCACCCACACCAGTGCCTGGTCGAAGCCCAGCACGCGCACCGGGGCAGCCTTGGTCTGCGTGAAGTCGCCGCCACCCAGACGCACGGGCAGGTGCATGGGCATGGCGTCGGCGGCCTGGCCGCGCAGGCGCTGCCACCAGGCGCCGAAGCGGCCGGGGCTCTCGTTGGCCGTGGCTGCGGCTGCCTGTGCGCGGCTCATGCGCTCTCTCCTTCTGCGGCCGGTTCGGGGTCGTCCGCCAGGGCCTGCACGGCGGCGATGAAGACCTCGGCCCGGTGGCCGTAGCCACGGAACATGTCGAAGCTGGCGCAGGCCGGTGAAAGCAGCACGGCATCGCCGGTGTGCGCCTGCCGCGCGGCGGCGCGCACGGCGGCGTCCATGTCGGCGGCATGCAGCAGCGGCACGCCGGTGTCGGCCAGCGCGCTTTCGATCTGCGGCGCATCGCGGCCGATCAGCACGGCGGCGCGCACGTAGCGCGCCACGGGTTCGGCCAGCGGCGTGAAGTCCTGGCCCTTGCCGTCGCCGCCGAGGATCACGACCAGCTTGCGCTCCACACCCAGGCCCGCGAGCGCGGCCACGGTCGCGCCCACGTTGGTGCCCTTGCTGTCGTCGAAATACTCCACGTCGTCGATCAGCGCGATGGGCTCCACGCGATGCGGCTCGCCGCGGTAGTCGCGCAGGCCGTAGAGCATGGGCGCCAGCGCGCAGCCGGCCGACGCAGCCAGAGCCAGCGCCGCGAGCGCGTTGAGCGCGTTGTGCTGGCCGCGGATGCGCAGGGCGTCGGCGGGCATCAGGCGCTGCAGATGAATGTCTTCCTCTTGCACGGCGCCGCGCTTGCGCTTTTGCGTCTCATCGGCCTCGTGCGCGCGCACCAGCCAGGCCATGCCGTTCACGCGCTCGATGCCGAAGTCGCCCGGGCGCTGGGGCAGGTCGGCGCCAAAGGTGATGTGCGCGCGGATCTGCGGCTTTTGCAGCTTGACCTTCACAGGCGGCGGCAGCATGCCCATCACCGCCGCGTCTTCGCGGTTGAGCACCATCAGGCCGGTCTGGCCAAAGATGCGTGCCTTGGCCGCGGCATAGCTGGCCATGTCGCCATGCCAGTCCAGGTGGTCCTGCGTGATGTTGAGCACCGTCGCGGCCGTGGGCTCGAAGCCCTGCACGCCGTCGAGCTGGAAGCTCGACAGTTCGAGCACCCAGGCTTCGGGCAGGGTGCCGGCGTCCAGGTGGCCGGCCAGCGTGTCCAGCAAGGTCGGGCCGATGTTGCCGGCCACGGCCACGGACTTGCCCACGCTCTCGATCAGCAGGCCCGTGAGCGAGGTGACGGTGGTCTTGCCATTGGTGCCCGTGATGGCGAGCACGGCCGGGCGGTAGCCTTCGGGCAATGCGGGGCGCTGCAGCACGGGCGCGGCCTCGGCCACGGGCAGCGGCTCCTGCTCTTCCTCGGCCTGCGGCGCGGCGGCGCTGAGTTCGGCGATGCGCGCGACGAACTCGGCCGCTTCGCGCGCGGCATGGGGCACGTAGGCTTGCGCGGCGGGCGCAGCAGCGGGGGTTGCAGCCTCGGGCTCGGGCGCTGGCGTGGTGTCGGTGAGCTGCTCGACGGGCGCGGCGCTTTCTTCTTCCACGCCGGGCGGGGAAGCGGCGGGTTCCGCTTCTTCCGCTTCAACAGGTGCCTCGATGGCTGCCTCGACGGCCTGGGCCTCGGGCTCAGCGCTTTCTTCAAGCACGGGGTTTTGAACCACAACGGCCTGCGCCTGCGCATGCTCGGCCTGGATCTGCGCCCACGCCGCCTCATAAGCCTCGCGGCGCTGCGCATCGATGTCGCGCAGCGCCTGCGCGAACAGGTCCAGCTCGCCACCCACCACGAGGCCGATGGCGCGCGCTGCATCCACCACCGGCGCGATCTGCGCAGGCGACAGGCCCGGCGAGCGGTACACGGCGCGGATGGGCTTGCCCTCGATCAGCGACGCGTCGAAGGCACCGCTGACGAAGCGCACGGTGGGCAGTTCGGCCTGCAGCTGGGCCAGCTGGGGCGGCGCTTCGCGCGTGTCGGCCACCGTCACGTCGGCGCCGTGGCGCGCGCACCAGCGCGCCATCGCCAGGCCGGACGCACCGAGGCCCAGGATCAGCACGGGGAGCTGGTGGAGTGAATGCATGCGGCGGCTTTCCGTTCAGCGCAGCTTCAGGGTGGACAGGCCCACCAGGCACAGCAGCATGGTGATGATCCAGAAGCGCACGACCACCTGGGTCTCGCGCCAGCCGCTCTTCTCGAAGTGGTGGTGCAGCGGCGCCATCTTGAGGATGCGGCGGCCTTCACCGAAGCGGCGCTTGGTGTACTTGAAGTAGGCCACCTGGGCCATCACCGAAATGGCCTCGACCACGAAGATGCCGCCCATCACGAAGAACACGATCTCCTGGCGCACGATCACGGCCACGGTGCCCAGCGCGCCGCCCAGCGCCAGCGCGCCCACGTCGCCCATGAAGACCTGCGCCGGATGGGTGTTGAACCAGAGGAAGGCCAGGCCCGCGCCGGCCATGGCCGAGCAGAAGACCAGCAGCTCGCCCGAGCCCGGAATGTGCGGGAACAGCAGGTAGCGGCTGTAGACGGAACTGCCCGAGACGTACGCGAACACGCCCAGGGCCGAGCCCACCATCACCACCGGCATGATGGCCAGGCCGTCCAGGCCATCGGTCAGGTTCACGGCATTGCTCGCACCCACGATGACCAGGTAGGTCAGGATCACGAAGCCGATGCCGCCCAGCGGGTAGCTGATCTCCTTGAAGAAGGGCACGATCAGCTCGATCCGGGGCGGCAGGTCCATCGCGAAGCCCGAGCGCACCCAGGCCATGAACAGCTCGAGCACGCGGCCGCTGGAGCCTTGCGACATGGCGAACAGCAGGTACACCGCCGCGACCAGCCCGATCAGCGACTGCCACATGTACTTCTCGCGCGAACGCATGCCTTCGGGATCCTTGCGGACCACCTTGCGCCAGTCGTCCACCCAGCCGATGGCGCCGAAGCCCAGCGTCACCCACAGCACCACCCACACGAAGCGGTTGGAAGTGTCGAACCACAACACCGTGGCCAGGCCGATGGCGAACAGGATCAGCACGCCGCCCATGGTGGGCGTGCCGCTCTTGACCAGGTGCGTTTCCATCGCATAGCCGCGCACGGGCTGGCCGATCTTGAGCGCCGTGAGGCGCCGGATCACCGAGGGCCCCGCGACCAGGCCCACGAGCAGCGCCGTGAGCGCGGCCATCAGCGCGCGGAAGGTGAGGTACTGGAACACGCGCAGGAAGCCCCAGTCGGGGTTCTGCGCCTGCAGCCATTGGGCCAGGTGCATCAGCATGTGGTTGCGCCGGCTTCAATCAGCATGGCCGGTCTCCTCCTCTTGGGTTGCAGCAGGGCCGGCGGCTTCGAGGGCGCGCAGCACGCGCTCCATCGCCATGAAGCGCGAGCCTTTGACGAGCACGCTGCGCGCCGCATCCACGCCCTGGAGCACGGCCGCGTTGAGCGTCTCGATGTTCTTGAAATGGCGCGCGCCGGGCGCGTCGAAGGCGGACACGGCATGCGCGCAGGCCTCGCCCAGCGCGTAGAAGGCCTCGATGCCGCGCTCGCGCGCATAGGCGCCGATCTCGGCGTGGAATTGCGGCCCCTGGTCGCCCACCTCGCCCATGTCGCCCAGCACCAGCAGGCGCGGGCCCGGCAGCTCGGCCAGCACGTCGATGGCCGCACGCACGGAATCCGGGTTGGCGTTGTAGCAGTCGTCCACCAGCGTGCGCGCGAGGCCGTCATGCCAGCGCAGCGGCAGGCTGCGCGAACGGCCCGAGACGGCCTCGAAGGCCGAGAGCCCCGCGCCGATGGCCTGGCAGGACACGCCCGCGGCCAGCGCGCAGGCCACGGCCGCCAGCGCGTTGTGAATGTTGTGGCGCCCGGCGATGTGCAGCCGCGCCTGCACCTTGCCGATGGGCGTGCGGGCCTCGAAGTCCCAGGCGCCGCCCTGCGCATCGCTGCGCCAGTCGGCCCGCAGCAGCGCCACGTCGGCCTCGCTGCGCAGGCCAAAGCGCAGGCAGCGGCTCGCGGCCCCCTGGCCCGGCGCACGGGCCATGTCTTCCCACAGGCCGGTGAAGGCATCGCCGTGCGGGAACACGGCCGTGCCGCCTTCGCGCAAGCCCCTGAAGACGGCGCCGTTCTCGGCCGCCACCGCGTCCACCGTGGCCATGAATTCCTGGTGCTCGCGCTGCGCGTTGTTGACCAGCGCCACGGTCGGCTCGGCAATGGCCGTCAGGCGCGCGATTTCGCCCACATGGTTCATGCCCAGCTCCACCACTGCCAGCCGGTGTTCGTCACGCAGGCGCAACAAGGTCAGCGGCACGCCGATCTCGTTGTTGAAGTTGCCGGCCGTGGCCAGGCTGGCACCCGGCGCCGCGGCACGCAGGATGGAGGCGATCATCTGCGTGACCGTGGTCTTGCCGTTGCTGCCGGCCACCGCGATCAGCGGCAGCTCGAAGCGCCGGCGCCAGCCGCGGCCGATGGCGCCCAGCGCCGCCAGCGTGTCGTCCACCTCCAGACCCGGCAGGCCCGCGGCTTCGAGGCCGCCCTGCGCCACGGCCGCCACGGCCCCCTTGGCGCCGGCCTCGGGCAAGAAGCTGTGGGCATCGAAGCGCTCGCCCTTGAGCGCCACGAACAGGTCGCCGGCGGCGAGGGTGCGCGTGTCGGTGTGCACGCGCGCGATGGGCGTTGCTCCGTCGCCGATCAGGCGCGCGCCGGGCAGCCAGGCGGCGGCCTCGGCCAGGGTGAACAGCGGGGTATCGCTCATGCGGCGCTCCGGGCTTCAAGCGCCGCGAGCGCATGCGCGCGGTCGGAAAAAGGAAGGCGCTGGCCCGCGATCTCCTGCCAGGCCTCGTGGCCCTTGCCGGCGATCAGCACCACGTCCTGGGGCGCGGCCTGGGCCAGCGCATCGGCAATGGCCTGCGCACGCTCGGGCTGCACCTGCACGGCGTCGGGCCGGGCGAAGCCGCGCAGCACCTGGCTCAGGATGGCGGACGGCGATTCGCTGCGCGGGTTGTCGCTGGTCAGCACCACCACGTCGGCCCTGGCCTCGGCCACGGCAGCCATCAAAGGGCGCTTGAGCGGGTCGCGGTCGCCGCCACAGCCAAACAGGCACCACAGGCGGCCGCCGCGCTGGCCGGCCACGCTGCGCAGGCCGGTCAGCACCTTGTCCAGCGCGTCGGGCGTGTGGGCATAGTCCACCACCGCCATGGGCAAGGGGCCAGCCAGGCCGGGTGCACTCACCCGTTCCATGCGGCCGGGCACGCTGTCCAGATCGGCGCAGGCGGCCACGGCCTCGCGCAGCGCCATGCCGCGCGCACGCAGGGCGCCGATCACGCCCAGCAGGTTGGCCACGTTGTAGTCGCCGGTCAGGCCCGTGGCCAGGCGCACGGGCGCCATGCCCTGCTCCACCACCGTGAACTGCAGGCCGCCGCTGCCGTAGCCCACCTCCTGGGCGCACAGGCGCGCCGGCCGGCCCTGGGCGGAGGTGGTCCACAGATCGAGCCCGCGCGTGCCGCGGTCGATCAGCGCCTGCACCAGGGCCGCGCCGCGCAGGTCGTCGATGTTGATCACCGCCGCGCGCAGGCCGGGCCAGCGGAACAGCTCGGCCTTGGCCTCCCAGTAGGCGTCCATGCTGGCGTGGTAGTCCAGATGGTCCTGCGTGAAATTGGTGAAGACGGCCACGCCGATGCGCGTGCCGTCCAGCCGGCGCTCCACGATGCCGATGGACGAGGCCTCGATGGCGCAGGCGTCGAAGCCCTGGTCGGCGAACTCGCGCAGGCTCTGCTGCAAGGTCACGGGGTCGGGCGTGGTCAGGCCGGTGTAGGTCAGCGCGGGCGGCACGCCCACGCCCAGCGTGCCGATCAGCGCGCAGCGCGGCCGGGCCTGGCCGGCGTTGAGCGCCTGCGCCAGCCACCACGCGGTGGAGGTCTTGCCGTTGGTGCCGGTCACGGCCAGCAGATCGAGCGCCTGCGAGGGCTGGTCGCACCAGGCCGCCGCGATGGGGCCGGTGGCGGCTTTGAGGCCCGCATAGCAGGCCACCGCCGCGAGCGTGCCTTCGCCGCTGCCGAAATCGAAGGCGTCCACGCCCTCAGCCTCCACCAGGCAGGCCACGG
The DNA here is from genome assembly GCF_028023875.1 of Xenophilus arseniciresistens. Classification (GTDB taxonomy): domain Bacteria; phylum Pseudomonadota; class Gammaproteobacteria; order Burkholderiales; family Burkholderiaceae_C; genus Xenophilus; species Xenophilus arseniciresistens. The sequence continues at coordinate 265,489 of NZ_JAQIPB010000007.1, read as the reverse complement.
CGCCCTGCGCCAGCGCGGCCGCCACGTAGGCGCGGCCGTCGGTGGCAGCGCCGGGCCAGGCGATGAAGGCGTCGCCGGGCTGCACGGCGCGGCTGTCCACGCGCAGGGCGCGGGCGCCGCGCGCGCGCAGCCACTGCACGGCCGCCTGCACGTCGAGCACGGGTTCGAGGGGAGCGTGGGTGGCCGCCATCAGAAGCTCTCGTCCACGTCCTGCGCCACCACCAGCGGCTTGACGGCCAGATCGGGCGGCACGTTCATCATGCGCAGCGTCTGCTGCACCACTTCGCCGAACACCGGGCCGGCCACGGTACCGCCGAAGTACTGGCCGGCGCTGGGCTCGTCGATCATCACGGCCACCACGATGCGCGGCTTGTCGATGGGCGCCATGCCGGTGAACCAGGAGCGGTACTTGTTGCTGGCGTAGCCCTTGCCCACCTGCTTGTGCGCGGTGCCGGACTTGCCGCCCACCGAGTAGCCCACGGTCTGCGCGCGCTGCCCGGTGCCGCCGGGGCCGGCGGCCATCTGCAGCATCTTGCGCACGGCGGCTGCGTTCTGGGGCGAGAACACGCGCTGCCCCATGGCCGGCTCGGGGCTCTTGAGGATGGTCACGGGCAGGATGCGCCCGTCATGCGCGAAGGAGGTGTACGACTGCGCCATCTGGAACAGCGAAGCCGACAGGCCGTAGCCGTAGGACATGGTGGCCTGCTCCACGGGCTTCCAGCTCTTCCAGGGCCGCAGCCGGCCGGCCACGGCGCCGGGGAACTGCACCTGCGGCTTCTGGCCGTAGCCCAGCGCGGTGTAGGTGTCCCACATCTCCTGCGGCGCCATCTTCTGCGCGACCTTGATCGCGCCGACGTTGCTGGACTTCTGGATCACGCCTTCCACCGTGAGCGCGCCGTAGTTGTGCGTGTCGCGGATGGTGAAGCCGGCCAGCTGGAAGCGGCCCGGGCTGGTGTCGATCACGGAGCTGGGCTTGATGCGCCCGGCCTCCAGCGCCATGGCCACGGTGATCGGCTTCATGGTCGAGCCGGGCTCGAAGGTGTCGGTGAGCGCGCGGTTGCGCAGCATCTCGCCCGTGAGGTTCTGCCGCTTGTCGGGCACGTAGCTCGGGTAGTTGGCCAGAGCCAGCACCTCGCCGGTCACGGCGTCCAGCACCACCACGCTGCCGGCCTTGGCCTTGTGCTGGCTCACGGCATCGCGCAGCTTCTGGTAGGCGAAGAACTGGACCTTGGAGTCGATGGACAGCTGGATGTCCTTGCCATCCACGGGCGGCACCACGTCGCCCACGCCCTCGACCACGCGGCCCAGCCGGTCCTTGATGACGCGCTGCGAGCCGGGCTGGCCGCCCAGCGCCTTGTTGAAGGACAGCTCGATGCCTTCCTGGCCCTGGTCTTCCACGTTGGTGAAGCCCACCACGTGCGCGGCAGCCTCGCCCTCGGGATACTGGCGCTTGTACTCGCGTGTCTGGTGCAGGCCCTTGATGCCCAGCGCCGCGATCTGCTTGGCGATGGGCTCGTCGACCTGGCGCTGGATCCAGACGAAGGTCTTGTCCTCGTCGGCCAGCTTCTTGTCCAGCTCCTGCGGCTTCATGCCCAGCAGCTTGGCCACCTGGCGCAACTTGGTGCGCGTCTCGGGGTCGTTGCGCTCCACATCCTCCGGGATGGCCCAGACGCTGGGTGCGATCACGCTGGAGGCCAGGATCAGCCCGTTGCGGTCCAGGATGCGGCCGCGATTGGCCGGCAGCGTGAGCGTGCGCTCGAAGCGCACCACGCCCTGGCGCTGGTAGAAGTCGTTGTCGATCACCTGCACGTAGGCCGCGCGCACGCCCAGCACCACGAAGCCCAGCGCCACGGCGGCGACGATGAACTTGCTGCGCCAGACCGGCGTCTTGCTGGCCAGCAGCGGGCTGGTGGTGTAGCGGACGCTGTGCCGGCTCATCGGGGGCTCCGGTTGGCGGCAGGCGCGGGCAGCGGCGGCACGGGCGTGCGTTCGCTGGGTGCGCGGCCGGCCTGCGCGGCGATGGCGGCCTGCCGGGCCGCTTCGGCCGGCGACAGCGGTGCCACGGCCGGGATCACGCTGCCGTCGCCACGCACATACAGCGTGATGGCCGGCGTGGTGGTGCGCATCCTGATCTGCTCCTTGGCCAGCTTCTCGATGCGCAGGGGCGTGGCCTGGGCCCGCTTTTCCACCTGCAGGCGCTCGAACTCGGTCTCGAGCTGACGCGCCTCGCCCTGCGCCCGGTACAGCTGCGTGTAGAGCTGGCGCGACTGGTACTGCGTGTGCACCAGGAACATGGCCGTGCCGATCACCAGCAGCAGCAGGATGAGGTTCAGGCGCGCGATCATGTCTGCCCCCACGCTCGGCACTTCGTGTCCTCGCTGCCCCCCGAGGGGGCGCGAGCTTGCTTGGGGCGGCCCGGCGCTGCGCTCACGCTTGCACCTCGGTGCGTTCGGCCACGCGCAGGATGGCGCTGCGCGCGCGCGGGTTGGCCGCCACTTCCTGCGCCGAGGGCTTGATGCGGCCCAGCGCGCGCAGCTTCATCGGCTTGGGCGCGGCGAAGGGCGCGCGGCGGTCATAGACCTCTTTCGAATGCTCGGTGATGAACTGCTTGACGATGCGGTCCTCGAGCGAATGGAAACTGATCACCGCCAGCCGGCCGCCCGGCTGCAGCACCGACAGGCTGGCGCTCAGCGCCTGTTGCAGCTCTTCAAGCTCGGCGTTGATGAAAATCCGAAGAGCCTGAAATGTGCGCGTTGCAGGGTTCTGGCCCGGCTCGCGGGTTTTGACCGCACCAGCCACGAGCTCGGCCAGCTCGGCGGTGGTTGAAATTGCGCCCCGTTCCTGTCGGCGAGCAACAATCGCCTTTGCAACCTGAACAGCAAACCGTTCTTCGCCATAGTCACGGATCACCTCTGCAATCTGCTGGGTTTCGGCTGAGGCCAGCCAGTCGGCCACGCTCTGTCCGCGCGATGTGTCCATGCGCATGTCCAGCGGGCCGTCGAAACGAAAAGAAAAACCCCGTGCGGGGTCATCGATCTGGGGGGAGCTGACGCCGAGGTCCATCAGGACGCCGGCGACGCTGCCCGGCGGCAACTCCCCAAGGGCGGCGAAGCCCTGATGACGGATGGAAAAGCGTGGATCGGCCACCTGCGCCGCCGCGGCAATGGCCTCGGCGTCCTTGTCGTAGGCAATCAGCTGCGCGCCGGCCGGCAACCGGCTCAGCGCCAGGCGGCTGTGGCCGCCGCGGCCGAAGGTCGCGTCCACGAAGCAGCCGACCGCGGGCGCATCGCCGAGCCAGGCGTCGACGGCCTCGTCCAGCAGAACGGTGGTGTGGGTCAGGGGGGCGTTCATCGTCACGCCCTCAGAAGGCCAGGTCCTGCAGCGTCTGCGGATCCATGGCGGCCAGCGCTTCGGCCTCCTTGGCGTCGTGGGTGGCCTTGTCCCACAGCTCGAAGTGGCTGCCCATGCCCAGCAGCAGCACTTCGCGCGTGATGTTGGCTGCCGTGCGCAGCTCGGGCGAGACCAGCACGCGGCCGGTGCCGTCCATGTCCACATCCATGGCGCTGCCCAGGAACAGGCGCTTGTACCACTGGGCATTCATGGGCAGGGCGGCGATCTTCTCGCGGAACTTTTCCCACTCGGGGCGCGGGAACACCATCAGGCAGCCATGCGGGTGGCGGGTGAGCGTGAGCTGGCCGCCGGCGGTCGCGAGCAGGACGTCACGATGCCGGGTCGGCACCGACAGCCGCCCCTTGGCATCCAGACTCAGCGATGACGCGCCTTGAAACAAGACTGTGGTTCCCCGTTTTGGACACGGCCAGCCCTCTGCTGAGGATTTTCTGGCACCTTTTCCCACTTAACTGCACTTTTTTGCACTGTAGCAGCAAACGGTGGTGTCGCAACCCGGTGGCCACGCTATTTTTTGTAATGGAATCAAGGACTTAGCTCGGTTTTTGCCACAGAACCCTGCCGCAAAAACCGTTTAGGAACAAACACTTAACTTCTGCAATGAAAGTGTTTCCTGAGCCGGCATGTAGGCCGGCGCTCACATTCAGAGGATGAAACGCGAAAGGTCCTCGTCGTGACTTAGTGCCGCCAGCCGTTCGTTCACGAAGGCGGCGTCGATGTGCACGGTCTGCCCCTGCAGGCGCACGGCATCGAAGCTGACTTCGTCGAGCAGCCGCTCCAGCACCGTGGACAGGCGGCGCGCGCCGATGTTCTCGGTGCGCTCGTTGACCTCGTGCGCGATCTGGGCCAGCCGCGTGATGCCCTCGGGCTGGAAGTCCAGCGTCACGCCCTCGGTGGCCAGCAGCGCCTGGTACTGCTTGACCAGCGAGGCGCGCGTGGCCATGAGGATGGCCTCGAAGTCGGCCACCGACAGCGAGGACAGCTCCACGCGGATCGGGAAGCGCCCCTGCAGCTCAGGGATCAGGTCGCTGGGCTTGCTCAGGTGGAAGGCGCCCGATGCGATGAACAGGATGTGATCGGTGCGCACCACGCCGTACTTGGTGGACACGGCCGTACCCTCCACCAGCGGCAGCAGGTCGCGCTGCACGCCCTGGCGCGAGATGTCGGAGCCCTGGGCCTCGCTACGCGTGGCCACCTTGTCGATCTCGTCGATGAAGACGATGCCGTTCTGCTCGGCGCTGGCGATGGCCTGGGCCCGCACTTCCTCCTCGTTGAGCAGCTTGCCGGCCTCCTCATCGATCAGCAGTCGCAGCGCCTCGGCAATGCGCAGCTTGCGCGTCTTGCGCTTGCCGCCGCCCAGCTGGCTGAACATGCCCTTGAGCTGCTCGGTCATCTCCTCCATGCCGGCCGGGCCCATGATCTCCAGCGGCGCGCGCTGCTCGGCCACGTCGATCTCGATCTCCTTGTCGTCGAGCTGGCCTTCGCGCAGCTTCTTGCGAAAGGCCTGGCGCGTGGCGTTGCCGCTGTCGCTGGCGGGGCGGCCCTCGGCGTCGCGTGCGCCGGGCAGCAGCGCGTCCAGGATGCGGTCCTCGGCGGCATCCTCGGCACGCATGCGCACCTTGGCGGCTTCGGCCTCGCGGGTCTGCTTGACGGCCACCTCGGCCAGGTCGCGGATGATGGAATCCACGTCCTTGCCCACGTAGCCCACCTCGGTGAACTTGGTGGCTTCCACCTTGATGAAAGGCGCATCGGCCAGGCGGGCCAGGCGGCGCGCGATCTCGGTCTTGCCCACGCCCGTGGGGCCGATCATGAGGATGTTCTTGGGCGTGATCTCGGCGCGCAGCTTGGCATCGACCTGCTGGCGCCGCCAGCGGTTGCGCAGCGCGATGGCCACGGCGCGCTTGGCCTCGGGCTGGCCCACGATGTGGTTGTCGAGTTCCGAGACGATCTCTTGAGGAGTCATGGACATGGCGCGGCTCACAGGGTCTCGATGGTGTGATTCAGGTTGGTGTAGATGCACAGCTCGCCGGCGATCTGCAGCGACTTGCGGGCCACCTCTTCGGCCGAGAGTTCGGTGTTCTCGATCAGCGCCTTGGCGGCCGACTGGGCATAGGCGCCGCCCGAGCCGATGGCGGCCACGCCGCCCTCGGGCTCCAGCACATCGCCGTTGCCGGTGATGATGAGCGAGACCTCCTTGTCGGCCACCAGCAGCATGGCCTCGAGCTTGCGCAGCACGCGGTCGGTGCGCCAGTCCTTGGTCAGCTCGATGGCGGCGCGCGCCAACTGGCCCTGGTGCTTTTCCAGCTTGGCCTCGAAGCGCTCGAAGAGGGTGAAGGCGTCGGCCGTGGCGCCGGCAAAGCCGGCCAGCACCTGCCCGTGGTAGAGCCGGCGCACCTTGCGCGCCGTGCCCTTGATGACGATGTTGCCCAGCGTGACCTGGCCGTCTCCGCCGATGGCGACCTGGTCGCCCTGGGGGGTCTTGCGGCGCACGCTGACGATGGTGGTGCCGTGAAATTGTTCCATCGCAGGCAGGTGGGGACAGGTGCCCCGCGCTGCAAGGGCCGGATTGCGCAGAAGCCGCGTTCAGCGCCGGGGCAGCACGCGCGCCAGGTCGCAGACGCCGACCATGGCGAAGAAGACGGCCAGCAGGCGGTGCACGTCCACCAGTTCCACCGTCTGCCCGCGCGCGTTGCGCGTTTCCAGCCAGGCCAGCAGCCCGGCCGTGGCCGCGAGGTCCAGGCGCAGCAGCGCCGCACAGGACACCTGGGCGCTTTCCGCCTCGGCCAGCTCGGCGTCCAGCCGCTCCCAGAGCGCGAGGCCGTCGCCGGCCAGCTCGCCCGACAGCTCGGCACCCCGGGCCGCGTCCGCGGGCGCCTCGCCCGCGGCGGCAGACAGCGCCAGGCCGCCGGCGCGCGCGCCAGCCGGGCCTTCGACGCTGGCGTAGTGGCCGGCGGGCTCCTGCCAGGCCGGCGGCAGGGTTTCGTAGGTGATGCAGTAGTTCAGCGCCACCAGCTCGAATTCATCGGCCTGGTGCATCAGGCGCCGCAGCGCCATGGCGGCCTGCCACCAGGCGGGATCGGTCTCGCGCACGCTCAGGGGCGTGGCCTGGTCCAGCACGGCGATCAGCCGCTCGGCACCCGAAAAACGCAGCTGCGTGGGCAGATCGGCCCAGTGCGTCAGCAGCGTGACCAGCGGCGCCACGGCGTTGGGCTCGATGCGCTGCAGCGCCCGCCAGTCCAGCCCCCACACGGGGCCCGCGCGCTGCAGGGCCTGCGTCAGCGACAGCAGGCCTTCACGCCCAAGCTGTGCCGGGCAGTACCAGTCGATGCGCGCCTCGGCCGCCGCGGGCGTTGCCTCGTGGCGCACCAGCGCGCGCAGCGACACCCATTCGGGCCCGGGGCGGCGAAAGCGCTGGGCGTAGCGCATGCTGGCGGCGGCGAATTTCTCTGCGTCGCCGATGGCGCGGTAGAAGTCCAGCAGCACGCGCCAGCCGTCGTCGTCGTCCGCGTGCGGGCCGTCGGGCGCCACGGCGCCCTGCAACAGGCGCTCGGCGTCCGCAGGGCGGCCTTCGGCAAAGCGCAGCGAGGCCTCCTGCAGCGGGTTCTCGAACTTCAGCCGCCAGGGCGGCAGCACGGCGGAAGCCGACTCGTCCGCCGCGCCCTCGAACGACACCTCGCCCGGCGCGGTGTCGGCATAGGCCCGCGCGTGCTGCTCGGCCAGCGATTCAGCGGGCACGGAGTCGGCTGGCGCAGAGGGCCGCACCTTCCACCACTGCTGCGACATCTGCTCTTCGATCTCGTCGATCTTCTTGAGCGTGAGCGCGCGGCCATCGGTCTTGCCGGCCGTGTTGAGGTGGAAGGAGGAAGACACGCCGGTGCCGTCGCGGGCGCCGGCGGCTTCGCGCTGGCGCATCTTGCGCAGCATGTCGAACTCGCGCCGGCGCACGAACTCGTTGCGCTGGCGGCGCTCGATCAGTTCCTTGAGCGCTTCGCGGCTATAGCCATCGCTGTCGACGGGCGAAGGCTGGCCGGACCGCTGGGCGGTGTCGAGTTCGGACCAATCCTTGAGCGGATTGCGAACGAACTTCGCCACCTTGGACAGCAATCGGCCACCGCCTTCTTCCTTGGGCATTTCGGCTTTTCTTAAGGTCGGGGCAGCTTCAGTCCCCGAACATCTTCTGCTTGAGCTCGCGGCGCTGCTGCGCTTCCAGCGACAGCGTGGCCGTGGGGCGCGCCAGCAGGCGGCCCACGCCGATGGGTTCGCCGGTCTCGTCGCAGTAGCCGTAGTCGCCGTTGTCGATGCGGCCGATGGATTGCTCGATCTTCTTGAGCAGCTTGCGCTCGCGGTCGCGCGTGCGCAGCTCCAGCGCATGCTCTTCCTCGATGGTGGCGCGGTCGGCCGGATCGGGCACCACCACGGTGTCCTCACGCAGGTGCTCGGTGGTCTCGCCGGCGTTTTCCAGGATGCCCTGCTTGAGCGCCAGCAGCTTGAGGCGGAAGAACGCCATCTGCTTGTCGTTCATGTACTCGCCGTCGGGCATGGCCAGAACCTCGGCGTCGGTCAGTTCCTCGGCGGTCTTGGTCTTCCAGTTGTTGGCAAGCTTGGGATCTTTCTTGATCGCCACGGGTGCAGGGGAAACGAGGGCTGTGGACATGGTCTGGGTGAAACTGGCCTTGGGGGCGGTGGAGGCCACCGCCTGGGGCATGGAGGGAACGGTCAGCTGCGCAAGACGCGCAGAGGCGCGGGCGCGCGGCGGCACGGCATCGGCAGCGGGCGCGGCCGCCAACGGCGTCTTGTCCGTGCCGGTGGCCTCGGACTTGCTCGGCGCTGCAGTGGCGGCTGCCGATTTGGCGGGGACGGTCTTCTTCACGATCGCTGGCTCCTTGGACGGGCTGATTCGCGCTTTCACGGATGCTGACTCGGTCTGCAGATCGAGGCTGGCTCTAGCCATCCTCGGCACCGCAGCCGGACACCGACCCGAAGCTGGACAGGGGTTATACCCCCACTTGCCAAGGTCGGGGCCACCCATGCATGACCGGCGTTCCGACGGCTCCGGCAGGCCCCCCGAAGGGCCCGCCGGATGGCCGGGGCCGGCACGGGCGCGCGGATTGTATAGAGGTTGCGATCCGCCGCATCATCCGTGCGGCGCGCGGGATGGGTCCGGGCTCAGCTTCTCAGACCAGGCACTGCTCCAGGCCCTGCACGAGGATGTCCTTGGGCAGCTCGATGCCGATGAAGACCATGCGGCTCTGGCGGGCCTCGCCCTCGGCCCATTGCGGGCCCAGGTCGCTGCCCATCAGCTGGTGCACGCCCTGGAAGATGACCTTGCGCTCGGTGCCCTGCATGTGCAGCACGCCCTTGTAGCGCAGCATGCGCGGGCCGTAGATGTTGACGATGGCGCCCAGGAAGTCCTCCAGCCGCGCCGGGTCGAAGGGCCGGTCGGCCTTGTAGACGAAGCTCTTGACGTCGTCGTCGTGATGATGGTGGTGCCCGTGCGCATGGCCATGCTGGTGCGAGGGGTGGTCGCAGTGCTCGCCATGCGCGTGGTCATGGTCATGATCGTGGTGCTCGTGCCCGTGCTCGTCTTCCTTGAGGAAGTCCGGGTCAATGTCCAGCTTGGCGTTGAGGTTGAAGCCGCGCAGGTCGAAGAAGCCTTCCAGCGGCACCTCGCCGAAATGCACGCGCTCGATGGGCGCGCGCGGGTTCATGTGCTTGAGTCGGTGGATCAGCGCCTCGGTCTCCTCGGCGCTCACCAGGTCGGTCTTGCTCACGAAGATGCGGTCGGCAAAGCCCACCTGGCGGCGCGCCTCCTGGCGGTCGTTCAGTTGCTGCGGCGCGTGCTTGGCGTCCACCAGCGTGATGATGGAGTCCAGCAGATAGCTTTCGGCGATCTCGTCGTCCATGAAGAAAGTCTGGGCCACGGGGCCGGGGTCGGCCAGGCCGGTGGTCTCGATCACCACGCGGTCGAAATCCAGCTCGCCCTTGCGCTTCCTGGCGGCCAGCGTCTGCAGCGTCTCGCGCAGGTCCTCGCGGATGGTGCAGCAGATGCAGCCGTTGCTCATCTGCACGATCTGCTCCTTGGACTCGGTCACCAGGATGTCGGAGTCGATGTTCTCTTCGCCGAATTCGTTCTCGACCACGGCAATCTTCTGGCCGTGCGCCTCGGTCAGCACGCGCTTGAGCAAGGTGGTCTTGCCGGAGCCGAGGAAGCCGGTGAGGATGGTGGCGGGGATCAGGGCCATGGGCGCTCCGGAGATGGGGTTCGAGGAGGAAAGGGGCGAAAGTGTAGGCCGCAGGTCAGGAAGCTGCGTCCCCTGCCCTGCGAAAGCCCTGAGCCCAGGGCGGGCGCAGCGGCCTTTTGTTTTTCTTTCTTTTACTTGCGCACCACCACCAGCCCCTTCAAGTACTCCCCTTCGGGAAACTCGATGGTCATCGGGTGGTCGGCGGCGGCGCCCAGGCGCTCGCTGATGTAGCCGTCCACACCCGCGTCGATGCCGGCCGAGGCCACGATCTTGTGGAACAGGTCGGCCGAGATGCCGCCCGAGCACGAGAAGGTCAGCAGCACGCCACCGGGCGGCAGCAGCTTGAAGGCCAGGCGGTTGATGTCCTTGTAGGCGCGCGCGGCCCGCTCGGCATGGGCCGCTGTGGGCGCGAACTTGGGCGGGTCAAGCACGATGGCGTCGAACTGCCGGCCCTGGGCGATGAAGCGGCGCAAGGTGGCGTTCACGTCGGCATCCAGAAACTCGGCCTTCACGCCGCTTTCGGGCCCGAAGCCGTTGAGCGCCAGGTGCGCCTGCGCGCGCTCCAGCGCCGGCAGCGATGAATCAACCGAGACCAGCTCGGCGCCCGCCAGCGCGCCGGCCGCCGCCAGCCCGCTGGCCGCGGCCACCGTGAAGCCGCCCGTGTAGCTGTAGCAATTGAGCACGCGCCCGAAGCGCCGGTGCGCCGCCAGCTGCGCCATGCGGCCGCGGCTGTCGCGTTGATCGAGGTAGTAGCCGGTCTTGTGGCCGCTGGCCACGTCCAGGCTCAGGCGCCAGCCGTGTTCCTGGATCTGCAGCTCGGTGCTGCCTTCGCCGCGCAGCCAGCCCGTGGCCGGCGCCAGGCCCTCGCGCTCGCGGCTGCTGGTGTCGGAGCGCTCGTACAGCCGCTGGCAGCCGGTGGCCGCCAGCAGCGCGTCGGCCAGCACGCTCTTCCAGCGCTCCACACCGGCCGACGAGAACTGCGCCACCAGGGTGTCGCCATAGCGGTCGACGATCAGGCCGGGCAGGCCGTCGGCCTCGCCGTGCACCAGCCGCACGCTGTCGCTGCGCAGCTCGAACAGCGCGCGCGCCTGCACCGCCGCCTGCACGCGGCCGGCCAGGAAGGCCGCGTCGATGCGCTGGCCCGAGTCGAAGCTCCAGGCCCGCGCGCGGATGCGCGAAGCCGGGCTGAACGCGGCCCAGGCCAGAAACTGGCCCTCGTGCGACTCCACGCGCACGGTTTCCCCGGCGTCACCGCCGCCCTTGGCGATGGCGGCATCGAAAACCCAGGGATGGCGGCGCAGGAGCGAGCGCTCCTTGCCGGGCTTGAGGCGCAGGACTTTCATGGTGGCTTCTTCTTCGGATCGCCCGCCGGCACTTCGGGCTCGGCGTGCGCGGGGGAACGCAGGTGCGCGCGCGGATGCGCGGCGTCGTAGGCCTTGGCCAGGTGCTGGAAATCCAGCCGCGTGTAGACCTGGGTGGTGGCGATGTTGGCGTGGCCCAGCAGTTCCTGCACGGCGCGCAGGTCGCTGCTGGACTGCAGCAGGTGGCTGGCAAAGGAATGGCGCAGCATGTGCGGATGCACGGGTGCGGCCAGGCCGGCCTGGATGCCGCGCGTGCGCAGCAGCTTCCAGACGGCCTGCGGCGTCAGGCGTGCGCCGCGCGTGCCGATGAAGAGCGCCGCGGCACCGTCGTCGCCGCCGCGCCCAGCCGCGCCCTGCCCACGCAGCGCCAGCCAGGCCTGCAGCGCCTGGACGGCCTGCCGGCCCAGCGGCACGGCGCGGCGCTTGCCGCCCTTGCCCAGCACGCTGACTTCGGTGCTGTCCATGTCCACCCAGCCGCGCGCGCCGGCGGAATGCCGCAGGTCCAGGCCCGTGAGTTCGCTCACGCGCAGGCCGCAGCCGTAGAGCAGTTCGACGATGGCGCGGTCGCGCGCTTCGGTCCAGGGGTCGGCATCGGGGCGGCTGAAGTCGGCCAGTTGCATGGCGTCGTCCACCGCCAGGGCCTTGGGCAGCGGGCGGGCGGCCTTGGGCGCCTGCACGTCCTGCACCGGGTTGGCGGCGATCAGCCGCTCGTGCCCCAGCCAGCGGTAGAAGCTGCGCCAGCACGACAGCACCAGCGCGATGCCGCGCGGCTGCCGGCCCGCCGCATGCAGCTGCGCCATCCAGCGCCGCACGTGGGCCGTCTGCACGCGCAGCAGCGGCAGCCGGGCCTCCTGCGCGCGGGCACGCAGCAGCGTCAGGTGCTCGGCGTACAGCTCGAGCGTGCGCGGCGCCAGGCGGCGCTGCACACGGGCCTGCTCGAGGTAGCGCGTGACCAGGCCTTCGTCCGCGTCGGCGTCATGCTCGGCCATGCGCTGCGTTCCTCGGCACGGCCGGCGGCTTGCGCATCAGGCGCGCAGGCGCGACAGCGCTGCCCCGGCCAGCTGGCCGATGCGCTCCAGGAAGTCGGTGCCCATTTCGGCGTGGTAGCGCTGGGCGTCGGGCGAGGCCAGCACCAGCAGGCCGAAGGCCGGCTGCTCGGGCTCGGCGCGCAGCGGCAGCAGCGCCAGCGAGACGGCCTGCTGCGGATCGTTGAGCCACGAAGCGGCCTCGAAGCCGGCGTTGAGCCCGCAGTAGGGCGTGGTGAGCGAGGTGGCCAGCGCCTTGACGTCGTCGCTGACGTTCTGGACATAGCCTTCCTCGGCATAGGCCGCGTCCAGGTCCCACAGCTTCAGGCCGGTCTGCGGCACCATGAACTGCCGTTGCAGGCCGCTCAGCACCTCCCAGGGCAACTGGCGCGTGTCGCGCCAGGTGAGCAGGGTGCGCGTCCAGCGCTGCAGGCGGTCGGCCGTCATCACGTTCTCGGTGCCGTGGCGCACCATGTCCATGATGCGGTGCTCCAGCGCCTTGATCTTCTCGCGCAGCATCTCGGCCTGGCGCTCCTGCAGGCTCACGGCGCGGTTGCCGTGCGGGCTGGTCAGCTGCACCTGGGCCAGCAGCTGGGCATGGCGCTCGAAGAAGTCCGGCGTGATGGCCAGGTAGTTGGCGATGTCGTCTTCAGTGATCATGAGGAGGGACGTTCAGCGTTGGGCGGATAGGAGTTGGATGTTCTTGCTGAACGCTGAGCGTTCAGCCTTCATCGGGCACATCGATCTCGCCCGAGAAGACGGTCACGGCCGGGCCGGTCATGAACACCGGCGCGCCCAAATCGCCCTGTTCTCCAGCCCATTCGATGGTCAGCACACCGCCGCGGGTGTGCACATCCACGCGCGCGTCGAGCAGGCCCAGGCGGATGCCCGCCACCACGGCCGCGCAGGCGCCGGTGCCGCAGGCCAGCGTTTCGCCGGCACCGCGCTCGAACACGCGCAGCTTCACCTGGCCGCGGCTTTGCACCTGCATGAAGCCCGCGTTCACGCGCTGGGGAAAGCGCGGGTGCCTTTCGATCAGCGGGCCCTGCGTGGCGACGGGCGCGCCGTCCACGTCCGGCACCAGCTGCACCGCGTGCGGATTGCCCATGGAGAGCACGGCCAGCGGCACGATGGGGCTTTCGGCCTCGGTCGACAGCGCCAGGTGCCAGGTCTGCCAGCCGCCGGTGGGCTGCGCATCGAGGCCCGCGTCGTCAAAGGGCACGCGCGCAGGCTCGAAGATGGGCGGGCCCATGTCCACCGTCACGCGGCCATCGGCGTTCATGCGCGGCGCGATCAGGCCGGCCAGGGTCTGCACGCGCACCACGTCCTTGTCGGTCAGGCCCTGCTCGCGCACGAAGCGCATGAAGCAGCGCGCGCCGTTGCCGCACTGCTCCACCTCGCCGCCATCGGCGTTGTGGATCACGTACTGGAAATCCACGCCCGGGTCGCTGGCGGTGCGCACGCTGAGGATCTGGTCCGCGCCGACGCCGAAATGCCGGTCGGCCAGAAAACGGTACTGGCCGGGGCTCAGGCCCAGCAGGCCGCGGGTCTCGTCGAGCACGACGAAGTCGTTGCCCGCACCCTGCATCTTGGTGAAGCGGATTCGCATGGCGGGATTATCCCGCGATGCGCCTGAAGCCGGCCCGGATCAGAGCCAGCCCGCACGGCGAAAGCGCACATACAGCAGCACGCACACGGCGCCGATCAGCCCCAGCGCCGCCGGGTAGCCCCAGCGCCAGTGCAGCTCGGGCATCGCATCGAAGTTCATGCCCCACACGCCCACGAAGGCCGTGCACACGCCGAAGATGGCGGCCCAGGCGGCCAGCCGCTTGGTCACGTCGCTGTCATCGATGGTGACCAGCGACAGGTTGACCTGGATCGCGGTCGTGAGGCTGTCGCGCGTGCCGTCGATGGCGGCGGCCAGGCGGCTGAGGTGGTCGAACACGTCGCGAAAGTAGTGCTGCGCCTGCGCGCACAGCGGCGGCACGCGCCCGCCATGCAGCCGCGCGGCCGCTTCCAGCAGCGGCGCCACCGCGTGCCGCAACAGGCGCAGCCGGCGCTTGAGCGCGTACAGGCGCTGCACGATCTCGCGCCCGGCCCCCTGGGTGAAGATCTGCTTTTCGATCTCCTCCAGCTCGTCCTCGATGCGTTCGGTGAGCGGGAAGTAGCGGTCCACCACCTCGTCCATGAGCGCATAGAGCACGAAACCCGGCCCCTGGCGCAGCAGCTCGGGCTCGCGCTCGCAGCGCTCGCGCACCGGCGCCAGGCTCTGTTCGCTGTGCGTGCGCACCGACACCACGTAGCGCGGCCCCGCGAAGATGGCCAGCTGCCCGGTCTGCAGGCGCGGCGGCGGGCCGGCTTTTTTGTGGCGCGCGGCGGGCGATGCGGGTGACTCGAAGTGCAGCAGATGCAGCACGGCGAAAAGGTCTTCGCCGTATTCCTCCAGCTTGGGCCGCTGCCGCCCCTGCAGCGCGTCTTCCACCGCCAGCGGGTGCAATCCGAAGGCGGCCTGCAGCGGCGCCAGCTCCTCGGGCGTGGGGTCGTGCAGGGCGACCCAGATGAAGCGGCTGCCATGGGCGTGTTCGGCGCCTTGCGCGTCCCGGGCCTGCAGCGCGGCGCCGATGTGTTCGGGCTGCAGTTGCGCGACCTGGCGGCCGTCCTGATAGACAGTGCAATGGAGGAGCATGGTCACAGGGGCGGCCGTGCGCCGGCAGGCCCAACAACGACGACGAAGTGGGCGATGGTGCCCCGAATCGGCGCGCCGCGCCCGTAGGTGCATGGCGCCTGCGGGCGCCGGGCGCGGGCGGGAAGCCGACCGACACGAGCCGCCATGCAGCTTCTATACACTGCGCCCGCTCTCTAGGAGGAGGCACAAATGCACGATCCCGACCCGTCCGCCGCAGGCGCGGGCGACACCCGACCGCCCGAAACGCCCGCCAGCAGCTCCGGCACGCCGGCCATCGAAGCCCACCGCATCGGCTTCAGTGGCGACGGCGGCGTCTATTTCGGCGTCTGGATCGTCAATGTGCTGCTGACCATCATCACCCTGGGCCTGTACACGCCCTGGGCACGGCGCCGCACCGCGCGCTATTTCTATGGCCATACCGACGTGGCGGGCCAGCCGCTGGAGTTCACGGCCGGCATCCGCAGCATGGTGGTGGGCTTCGTGCTCTTCGCCCTGCTGTACATCGCGATGGAAGTGGCGGGCAACCTGGGGCAGGACTGGGTCGTGGGCGTCATCATGCTCGGCGCCGTGCTGCTGGCGCCCTGGCTGTGGGGCAGCGCCATGCGATTTCGCCTGTTCCACACCCGCTGGCGCGGCCTGCGGCTGCACTTCGGCGCGCGCTGGCGCGAGGTCTATGCCGCGAGCTGGCCCGTGTTCGCCATCGCCGCCGTGTGGGTGGCCGCGGGCCTGGCGCTGAGCCAGATGATCGACAGGGCGCAGGCCGAGCAGCGCGCCAGCCAGGCCCAGGAAGCGCTGCAGGCCCCTTCGCCCGAAGCGCCCATCGCCTCCGCCGAGCCGGAGCCCGCGCAGGAGGGCGAGGAGCCCGAGCTGACCGAGGAAGAGCTGGCCGAGATCCAGGCCGCCATCGAGGCCGCCACGCGGGCGGCCGGCGAAGAGGGCAGTGAAGAGGGCGATGCTTCGCCCGCTGAAGACGGCGACAGCAGCGGCGAAGCCCCCGATCTGGACTCGCTGCCGCGCCCGACCTGGCCCATGGCCGGCGTGGCGCTGGCCGCGCTCTTCCTGAGCTTCCTGTGCTTCATCCGCCTGGAGTTCAACTACAAGCGCCTGCTTGTCTCGCGCACGCGCATCGGGGGCCAGGTGGGCCGCTGGAAGCCCGTGTTCAACGACTTCCTGCGCGTCTGGCTGGCCACGGTGGGCGTGTTCCTGCTCACGGCGCTGGCCATCGCGGCGCTCACGTCGCTGATCGTGCTGCTGGCCGGGCTGGGCGCCGTTCTCAATGCCATGGGCGGCGGCTCGGGCCGCAGCGCGGGCATGGTGCTGCTGTTCATGCTGGCCTTCTTCGTCGGCTTCTTCGGCCTGTTCCTGGCGGGCTCGCCGGCCCTGGCCTACCGCGAGGCGCGCATGTTCCAGCTGATGTGGAACAACATCGGCCTGGGCCAGGTGGCGCGCTTTCGCAGCGAGCTCAAGCCCATGGCCTTCGTCTGGCTGCGCATCAAGAACATCCTCCTGGGCATGATCACCTTCGGCTTCTACCGCCCCTTCGCGCGCGTGGCCGAATACCGCATGAAGGCCGAGTCGGTGACGCTGCACATCAAGGGCGAGCTCGACCAGCTGGTGGGCCAGCTCGAGGCACAGCAGAAGGAAGGCTTTGGCGATGCCGTGGCCGACGCGCTGGGCCTGGACCTGGTCGGCTGAGCCTTCCTTGCCCGCCATGGCCATGACGCCCGCCCCGACGCCCGAGCCCCACCAGCGCGGCCTGCTGAGCGCGCGCTGGTTTGACGGCATCCACAGCGGCGCGCAGCCCGTGTTGGTGGGCCTGCACCCCGGCCCGCGCGGCCCGGGGCTGCAGTTGCATCCGCTCAAGGCCGGCGCTGCGGCCCCGCCGCTGCTGCCGCACGAGGCCGTGGACTGGCCCGAAACCTGGAGCGCGCGCCGCGCGCAGGCGCGGCTGGTCGTGGGCCTGGGCCCGCACGGCAGCCTGGAGATCGAGGACGGCGCCGCCTGGCAGGCCGCGCTGCAGGCCGCCGGCGCGCGCGCGGGCCTGGCCCAGCGCATGCAGACGCGCTGGCAGGTCTTCGTGGCCGTGCTGCTGCTGGCGGTGCTGGGCCTGGTGCTGTTCTACCGCTGGGGCACGCCCTGGGCCGCCACGCAGCTCGCGCGCTTCGTGCCGCTGGGCTGGGAACAGACCGTGAGCGAGCAGGCCATGCGCGAGCTCGACGACGGTTTTTTGCGCCCCAGCCGCCTGCCGGCCGAGCGCCAGGCCGTGCTGCAGGCGCGCTTCGAGGCGCTGGACGCGCAATGGCGCCAGGCCCGCGCGCAGGCCGCGCCGGGCGTGCTCTCCCGCTATGGCGACTACGCGCCGCCCATGAAGCTGGCGCTGCGCAGCGGCATGCCGCCCAATGCCTTCGCGCTGCCCGGCGGGCAGATCGTGATGACCGATGCGCTGGTGCGCGCGGCCGAGCGCGCGAAGCTGGGCGACGACGCGCTGATCGGCGTGCTCGCGCACGAAATGGGGCATGTGGTGCACCGCCATGGCACGCGCCTGGTGGTCGAGCAGGGCGTGCTCAACGTCGGCCTGGGGCTGGCGCTGGGCGATGTCTCCAGCATGGTGGCCACGGCCAGCACCGTGCTGACGCACATGGCCTACCGGCGCGACCACGAGCGCGAGGCCGACTGCTTCGCCGTGGCGCTGATGCGGCACGCGCAACTGCCGGTCGCGCCCATGGCCGATCTGCTGCTGCGCATCGACGGCCCCGACCACGCGCCAGAAGCCGCCCAGAAGCCGGCCGAGGGCGCCGCCACGACACCCGACACGCAAGAAGGCGGCGCCGACTGGTTCAGCACCCACCCCGACACCCCGCGCCGCGCGCAGGCCCTGCGCGCCGGCCAGGGCTGCGAAGCGGCGCGCTGAGCCGGCCGACGGGCACTGCGCACGCTTCCTGCATTTCACCCCACTGCTACGTATCATCCCGAGCCATGGTCAGGCCTTCCCAACAGCTCCACGCCGCGCGCGAACCCGCCACGGCACAGGCCGCCGCCACGCTGATCCTGCTGCGCGACAGCCCTGCGGGCATGGAAGTGCTGATGACCCGCCGCTCGGCCATGACGCGCTTCGCGCCGGGCGCTTTCGTCTTCCCCGGCGGACGCGTGGAAGAGGCCGACGTGCAGGCCCGCCCCATCGCGCTGCGCCGGCGCACCCAGAGCCGCCATCACCTGGCCCATGCCGTGGCCGCCGTGCGCGAGACCTTCGAGGAACTGGGCGTGCTGCTGGCCGAGCATGCCGACGGCCGGCCCGTGAGCGCGCAGGAAGTCGCCGCGCTCGACCGCCACCCGCTGCCCGCCCTGCCCTTCGCGCAGCAATGCGCCGCGCGCGGCCTGCGCCTGTCCACCGACCGCATCTGGGCCATGGCCCACTGGCTGACCGACCTCGACCTGCCCAAGCGCTTCGACGTGCTGTGCATGGTGGCGCGCATGCCCGAAGGCCAGCAACCCAAGGCCGACGAGGTCGAACAGTTCGAGCCCACCTGGGTGCGCCCGGCCGACGCACTGGCCTGGCACGAGGACGAGCGCTTTCCGCTGATCTTCTCGACCCTGCGCACCTTGCAGCGGCTGGCCGCCTTCGACCGCGTGGACGCCGTGCTGCAGGCCTGCGCGCGCGAAAAGCCGCTGTGGCAGAGCTGCCCGCGCGGCGCCTGGCTGGACGGGCGCGAGGTGCGCTACATGGAGCACGACGCGCCCTATGGCGAGCTGGCCCTGACCTGCCCCGACGGCCAGCTGCAGCACAGCCTGGACTGGCAGTCGCTGCGGCCGGTGCCGCTGCTGCGCAATGTGCGCCGCCTCACGGCGCCCAATGCCGGCGCCATGACCGGGCCGGGCACCAACAGCTACATCGTGGGCGATGCGCAAAGCGGCTACATCGTCATCGACCCGGGGCCCAACGACTTCGGCCACGTGGGCCGGCTGTGGCGCGCCACGGGCGGCAACATCCGCGCCATCGTCTGCACCCATTCGCACGCCGACCATTCACCGGGCGCGCAGCCGCTGCAGGCGCTGTGCCAGAACGTGAAGCCGCCCATCCTGGGCCTGCCCTCGGCCCACACGGCGCGCAGCAACGCGCGCTTCGTGCCCGACCGCTCGCTCGAGAACCACGAGCGGCTGGTGCTCGAGGGCGACCCGGTGGCCGAAGGCCCGCACCGGCGCCTGCGCCACACGCTGCGCGTGCTGCACACGCCCGGCCATGCGGCCAACCACCTGTGCCTGTTCCTGGAAGAGGACGGCCTGCTCTTTTCGGGCGACCACATCCTCAACGGCAGCACCACGGTGATCGATCCGCCCGACGGCAACATGAGCGCCTACCTGGATTCGCTGGACGCGCTGGACGCCACCTGCGAGGAACTGCAGGTGGAATACGTGCTGCCCGCGCATGGCCATGTGCTGGGCTTCGCGCGCAATGCCATCGCGCGGCTCAAGGCCCATCGCCTGCAGCGCGAAGCCAAGGTCGCGGCCGCGCTGCGCCAGAACCCCCACGGCACGCCCGAAGAGTGGCTGAGCGTGGCCTACAGCGACACGCCGCGCGCGCTGTGGCCCGTGGCGCTGCGTTCGCTGCAGGCCCACGTGGACCGGCTGCGCGAGCTGGCCGCGCGCCGGGCCGAGATCCAGCGGGCCAATGCCGCATGAGGGCGAACCCCGCGGCAACGCCGGTTTTCTAGGAACGCATGCAGGAAGACCCATCCTCCGAGGCCGGCGAAAGGCTGGCCAAGCGCGTGGCGGCGCAGCTGCACTGCTCGCGCCGCGAAGCCGAGCAACTGGTGGCCCAGGGCGCGGTCACGGTCGACGGCGAAGCCGCCACGCAGCCCCAGCAGCGCGTGCGGCCTGAGCAGCACGTGGCCGTGGCACCGGGCGCGCGCCCCCAGGCCATGGCCCCGGCCACGCTGCTGGTGCACAAGCCCGCCGGCCTGGACTGGGAGGCGCCGGGCTTCTGGGCCCGGCTGCAGCGCGACGCGCACGACGCCCTGCACGGCCGCCCCGCCGTGCCGGGCCTGTTCATGGGCCAGCGCTGCGTGGCGCCGCTGGGCCCGCAGGAAAGCGGGCTGCTGGTCTTCAGCCAGGTGCCGGGGGTGGCCCGCCGCCTGCTGGACGACGCGCCGCTGGTCGAGCATGAATTCAGCGTCGAGCTTGGCGCCGCAGTGGCGCCCGATCAGCTGGCGCGGCTGCGCCCCGCGCGCGCCAGCATCAGCCGCCAGACCGAAGAACTCACAGGCCTGCGCGTGGTGCTGCATGGCCCCGAGCCGGGCCAGATCGCGGCCCTGTGCCAGCGCGCGGGCCTGGCACCCATCCTGGCGCTGCGGCGCCTGCGCATCGGCCGGCTGTCGATGGCGGGCCTGGCGCCGGGCCACTGGCGCTGCCTGCGCACGCAGGAAAGGTTCTGATCGCGGGGCTTGGGGGTTGGGCGCGGCAGCCATGCGCGCGTGGGCGGCTGCCGGAACAAGAAAAGTGTGAAGCGCGCCGATACGCCGGATTCTGTGCACGACCGCCTTCTTGCGAAGACAGGCGCGTGACCGTCATTCATCTGGGCCGTGGGTCACCCACACGGCTCGGTGCTACCTACCCGTGGACTCAGCGGGCCGCCTCATCGTCCACCTACTTGGTATTGCTGCGCGCAGAGATTGCCCGTTTCACCCCCGGTGGTTTGCCTTGCGGCACTCCCCCGGGACTCGTCTCTGTTGCTCTGATCCTCACCTCGCGGTGGAGAGCCGTTAGCTCCTGCGCTGCCCTGTGCAGTCCGGACGTTCCTCCAGTGCGCTCTTTCGAGACTTGCACCAGCGACGGCCTGGCGTGCTTCACGCCGCGATTATCGCCACAATGCCCTGTTCGCCGACCCGACCTCGTTCCCTTCATTGCCGGAGACCTGCATGAAAGCCAACACCATCCTCGACACCATCGGCCGCACGCCGCACATCCGCATCCAGCGCCTGTTCAAGGGCGCCTCTCAACAGGTGTGGATCAAGTCCGAGCGCAGCAACCCCGGCGGCTCCATCAAGGACCGCATCGGCCTGGCCATGATCGAAGACGCCGAGAAGTCCGGCGCGCTCAAGCCCGGCGGCACCATCATCGAGCCCACCAGCGGCAACACCGGCATCGGCCTGGCCATGGCCGCGGCCGTCAAGGGCTACAAGCTGGTGCTGGTGATGCCCGAATCCATGTCCATCGAGCGCCGCCGCCTGATGCTGGCCTACGGCGCCACCTTCGACCTCACGCCCAAGGAAAAGGGCATGAAGGGCGCCATCGCGCGCGCCGAGGAGCTGGTGGCCGCCACACCGGGCGCCTGGATGCCGCAGCAGTTCAACAACCCGGCCAACGTCGACGTGCACGTGCGCACCACGGCCGAGGAGATCGCGGCCGACTTCCCCGAGGGCGTGGACGTGCTGATCACGGGCGTGGGCACGGGCGGCCACATCACGGGCTGCGCCCAGGTGCTCAAGAAGAAGTGGCCGAAGCTCAAGGTCTACGCCGTGGAGCCCGTGGCCTCGCCCGTGCTCTCGGGCGGCAGCCCGGCTCCGCACCCGATCCAGGGCATCGGCGCCGGCTTCGTGCCGCAGATCCTCGACACCGGCCTGCTCGACGGCATCATCCAGGTCGATGCCGAACCGGCGCGCGAGATGGCCCGCCGCTGTGCGCGCGAGGAAGGCATGCTGGTGGGCGTGTCCTCCGGCGCCACGCTGGCGGCCATCGCGCAGAAGCTGCCCGAGCTGCCGGCCGACGCCGTGGTGCTGGGCTTCAACTACGACACGGGCGAGCGCTACCTGTCGATCGAAGGCTTCCTGCCGGCCTGAACGCTGCGCCGCAGCGGCGCGTCGGGCGGCCTGTCGATGGCTGCCCGACAATACGGCCCTTTTCGAGCCCCCCGCGCCCGGGCGCCGGCCACCGCTGCCGGCCCAACCCGTTCGCCCGCCTCCCATGTCGCTTCAACTTCAGGCCCTGGCCGGGCCTGCCCTTGCCTTTGCCGCCTGCGCGGGCGTTGCCACCTACGCCCAGAACCTCACCGGCTTCGCCTTCAGCCTGATCCTGCTGGGCCTGTGCTCGGTGCTGCACGTCGCCTCGATCAACGATGCCGCCAATGCGGCCAGCGTGCTGTCGCTGGTCAATGCCTGGGCCTACCTGCGCGGGCACCCGGCGCACAACCCCTGGCACCTGCTGCGGCCCATCCTCAACGGCAGCGTGGTCGGCGTGCTGGGCGGGCTGATGCTGCTGGCCTGGCTCAGCGGCTCGGCCATGGACGCGCTGCGCGGCCTGCTGGGCCTGGCCATCCTGGTGTGCGCGCTGCTGTTCATGCTGCAGACGCGCCCCCGCGCCCAGCTCTCGGGCCGCGCCAGCTTCACCTTCGTAGGCGTGCTGTCGGGCCTGCTGGGCGGGCTGTTTTCCAGTGGCGGTCCGCCGCTGGTGTTCCACATGTACCGCCAGCCGCTGGGGGCGGACGTCATCCGGCGCGTGCTGCTGCTGAGCTTCGCGCTGGGCGGCCTGGTGCGGCTGGCGGTGGTGCTGCCCACGGGCCAGTTTTCGCTGCAGGCTGCGCTGCTGACGGCCGCGGCCTTCCCGTCCGTCTACCTGGTCTCGCGCTTTCATCGCTGGCTGCCGCACGAGTTCGAGCCGCGCACGCTCAAGGCCCTGGTGGGCGGGCTGCTGTGCCTGGCCGGCGGCACGCTGCTCTTTGGCGCCTGGCAGGCGCTGAGCGCCGCCTGAGCCCCGCCACCGATTCGCGAGGAGCCAGAAGCCGCATGCCCGACGCACCCGCACGCCGACTGCACCTGGACCCGGCCGACGACGGTGCCGCGCCCCCAAGCGCCGAGCAGCAGCGCTTCGCCCGCCTGCATGAGGAGATTGCGGCCCAGCGCGCGCTGCTCGCGCAATGGCAAGGCGCCATCGACAGCTACGAGCAGCGCTACCTGCAGGACTACCTGCCCGTGCACGCGCAGTACCGCGCGCAGCACGTGGCGCTGCTGGACTTTCTGGACCACGCCGCATCGGGCGGCATGCGGCTGGGCCGCACCGATGCGCAGGCCCTGCACGCGCTGATCGCGCAGATCGCCCAGAGCCTGCTGCCGGGCGAAGACGATGCGGCGCGGCGCCGCCATCTGACGGCCGTGCACGAACGCTATGCGCCTGCCGACGAGGCCGCGCCCGAGGAGAACATTGACGACGACACCGAGGCCCTGCTGGACCGCATGGAAGCCGAGCTGGACGCTGCGCGCGCCAAGGCCGCGGCCGCGCGCGAGAAGCGCCGCGCCGAGCGCCAGCGCAAGGGCACCACGCGCGAACAGCAGGCCCATCGGCAAAAGGAAGAGGTGGTGCAGGCCACGCAGTCGGTGCGCGCCGTCTACCGCCAGCTGGTCAGCGCCCTGCACCCCGACCGCGAGCCCGACGAGAAGGAGCGCCAGCGCAAGACCGCGCTGATGCAGCGCGTGAACGAGGCCTATGCGGCCAACCGGCTGCTCGATCTGCTGCAGCTGCAACTGGAGATCGCGCAGATCGACGCCGCGCACCTGCAGGGGCTGGCCGACGCGAAGCTGGTGCACTACAACGAACTGCTGGCCGGCCAACTGCGCGAGCTCAAGCAGGAGCTGCGCACCGTGGAGGCCGACTTCAAGGCCCGCCACGGCCTGAACCCGCACGGCAAGCTGCGCCCCGAACTGCTGGCCGACCGGCTGCGGCACGAGATCACCAAGATCAACAACGCCCTGCGCGAGTTGCAGCGCGAGCAGCGGATGCTGGAAGACCCCGAGGTGTTCAAGCGCTGGGTCAAGGCGCAGCGGCAGATGGGCTGAACGCCGTGCGTTTGGCCGCCGCGGGCGGGTCGTGGACAATGGCGGCCTCGCCGAATGCCCGATCACCACGGGCCCGCGCACCATGATCCGCCTGTCCGAACTCAAGCTTCCCTTAGACCACGCGCCCGAGGCGCTGCCCGCGCTGATCGCGCAGACCCTGGGCCTCGCGCCCGCACAGGTCGCCAGCCACACCGTCTTCAAGCGCAGCTTCGACGCGCGCAAGCCGCAGTTGCTGGCCGTCTACATCGCCGATGTGGCGCTGGCCGATCCGGCCCGGGAAGCGGCCCTGCTGGCGGCCAACGCCAAGAACCCGCACCTGCAGCCCACGCCCGACATGGCCTATCGCGCGCCCGTGCGGGCGGCCGAAGGGGGCTCGCGCCCCGTGGTCGTCGGCTTCGGCCCCTGCGGCCTGTTCGCGGCGCTGCTGCTGGCGCAGATGGGCTTCAAGCCCATCGTGCTGGAGCGCGGCAAGACCGTGCGCGAACGCACCAAGGACACCTGGGGCCTGTGGCGCAAAAAAGAGCTGCACCCCGAATCGAACGTGCAGTTCGGCGAAGGCGGCGCCGGCACCTTCTCCGACGGCAAGCTCTACAGCCAGATCAAGGACCCGCGCTTCCTGGGGCGCAAGGTGCTCGAGGAGTTCGTGAAGGCCGGCGCGCCCGAGGAAATCCTGTGGGAGGCGCACCCGCACATCGGCACCTTCCGCCTGGTGAAGATGATCGAGAACATGCGTGCCGAGATCGAATCGCTGGGCGGCGAGATCCGCTTCGAGCAGAAGGTCAGCGACGTGCATGTGGAGGCCGGCCGGGTGCGCGGCCTGGTGGTGCGCGACCAGGCCAGCGGCCAGACCCATGAACTGCGCTGCGACCATGTGGTGATGGCGCTGGGCCACAGCGCGCGCGACAGTTTTGCCATGCTGTGGGAACGCGGCGCGCCCATCGAGGCCAAGCCCTTTTCGATCGGCTTCCGTGCCGAGCATCCGCAGGGCCTGATCGACCGCGCGCGCTGGGGCCGCCATGCCGGCCACCCGGCCCTGGGCGCGGCCGAATACCGGCTGGTGCACCACGCCAGCAACGGCCGCTCGGTCTACAGCTTCTGCATGTGCCCGGGCGGCACCGTGGTGGCCGCCACCAGCGAGCCGAACCGCGTGGTGACCAACGGCATGAGCCAGTATTCGCGCGCCGAGCGCAACGCGAACGCAGGCATCGTGGTCGGCATCACGCCCGAGGACTACCCCACCGACTACAGCAACCTCGACCTGTCGCCGCAGGCGCTGGAGCGCGTGCAGGGCAAGCCGCATCCGCTGGCGGGCATAGCGCTGCAGCGGCGCCTGGAATCGCAGGCCTTCGTGCTCGGCGGCCGCGACTACTGCGCGCCCGGCCAGCTGGTGGGCGATTTCGTCGCGGGCACGCCGTCGAAGGAATTTGGCGAGGTGCAGCCCAGCTACAAGCCCGGCGTGCTGCTGGGCGACCTGCATGCCGCGCTGCCGGCCTATGCGATCGAAGCCCTGCGCGAGGCCTTCCCGGCCTTCGGCAAGAAGATCCCGGGCTTCGACCGCCACGATGCGGTACTGACCGGCGTGGAAACGCGCACCTCCTCGCCCATCCGCATCGCGCGCGACAACGACACGCTGCAGTGCCCGGGCCTGGCCGGCCTGTACCCGGCCGGCGAAGGCGCGGGCTATGCGGGCGGCATCCTGTCGGCCGGCGTGGACGGCATCAAGGTGGCCGAAGCCGTGGCACGCGCGCTGGCGGCGTCCGGGCAGCAAGCCCGGCAGGTGACGGCATGAGCGCCGCCCGGCCGCCCGAAGGCGCTCGCACCGCAGCGCGTCAGCGCGAAGGTACCTCAGTGAACCCGACTTCGCGTGCGCCCTTTCCCTTTGCCGGGCCGACCGCGCCCTGGTTCGCCCTGGCCATCGCCGCCATGGCGGCCGTCGTGCTGGCCTCCAACATCCTGGTGCAGTACGCCGTTGAAGGCCCGCTGCGCGACTGGCTGACCTGGGGCGCCTTCACCTACCCGGTGGCCTTCCTGGTCAGCGAGCTGGTCAACCGCCGCTTCGGCCCCGCGCTGGCGCGGCGCGTGGCCTGGGTGGGGTTTGCGGTGGCGGTCGCGGCTTCGCTGTGGCTGGCGCCCGCGCGCATCGCCATCGCCTCGGGCGCGGCCTTCATCGCCTCGCAGCTGCTGGACATCCGCGTGTTCGACCGACTGCGCCTTGGCGCCTGGTGGCGCGCCCCGCTGGTGGCCACGCTGGCCGCCGCGCTGCTCGACAGCGCCGTGTTCTGGAGCATCGGCTTCGCCGGCACCGGCGGGCCGTGGCTGAGCTGGGCGCTGGGCGACCTGCTGGTCAAGCTGGCCGTGGGCGTGCTGATGCTGCTGCCTTTCAGGCTGCTGATCGGTCGTCAGCTTGCGCGTGCGGGCGCTGCGCTTTGATGGCGGCGACAGAAACGACAATGCGCCCAGCCCCCATTTCGCCCGCCGCGCTGCCTGCGCGAGCGCATTCCACTGAATCTTTTTTTGATGCCTCGTGCCTCGGGCCGAATCTCCAAAAATGACCGAAGCAAGCACCGCCAACCCGAACAACAACAAGTCGCACCGCCCCAGGGGCGAGCGCCTCGACATGGCGCAGCAACTGCAGGCGCTGCGGGGCGACAGCAGTGACGCAGCCACGGTGCCGGAAGCCGCTGCCGACGCGCCCTCGGCGCCCGCGCAGGCCAGGCCGCGCCCGCAAAAGCAGCGCCGCTCCAGGAAGGCGCAGCCCGCACAGGGCCCGCAGCCACAGCAGCAGCCAGCGCGCCAGCAACGCAAGGTGCATCCCGTGCTCGAGCGCCTGTTCGAGCTGTACCCGAACCTGTTCGGCGCGCGCTTCCTGCCGCTCAAGCGCGGCGTGTTCGAAGAGTTGATCGCCCGCCATCCCGAGGAGTTCAAGGCCGAGGAACTGAAGGTGGCCATGGGCCTGCATGCGCGCTCCACCCGCTACCTCGAGAGCGTGGCCGCGGGCCATCCGCGCCACGACCTCGACGGCAACGTCGCCGAGGCGGTCGCACCCGAGCATGTGCATCACGCGATCCTCGAGCTGCACCGCCGCCGTTCGCAGCGCACCGAAGAAGACCTGCGCCCTCAACTGGTGGCGCGCCTGGCCCGCGCGGTCGAAACCTCAGGCCTGGACCGCGAGGCCTATGCCGTGCTGGTGCGCTCGCGCGACGCCAACAACAATGCCGTGCTCGACGAAGCCCTCGCCCTGCTGGCCGAACAGGCCGCCAAGCGCGAAGCGCTGCTGCGCGCCTTCGAGGCCAGCGGCCGCAGTAGCGAGAAGGAATTTGCGGACATGTACGGCATGAACCCCGCCGAGGTGGCCCGCACGCTGCAGCGCGTCAGGAGCGAGCGCGCTGCGGCCGCCGGGCAGGCCGCAGCGGACTGACACAAAAAGAAAAAGCGATGAGCACGCGTGGGCAGCGGGCCGTCAACGGCCGCTGCCGGCGGCCGTGCCCTTCTTGAGCTGTTCCAGCAGCTGCAGCACCTCGTCGGCCACTACGCACTCGTGGATGACCTGCTGCGCCAACGCATCGAGGGTCGCATCGGAGAGCGCGGCAGGTGCCTGTTTCTTCCTGCGCAGCACCTGGGCCGCAGGGCTGCCCAGAAAAGCGCGCAGGGCCGCCCGGTCCTCGGCGCCCAGGTCGGCCAGACGCTCGGACGGCGGCGCCATTGCCGCACCGCGCGGAACGTGCAGCCGGGCGCGCAGGTCCGCCAGCAGCCACACGCCGGCAGGGGTATGAGAGAAATCAACCCAGGCGGCCAGGTTCTCGCGGCTCTCAAACATGTGCCGGAAGGCTTCGGCCGACCAGGCCGCGAACGCCGGCCGCACCTGCCGGGCCACACATTGGCCCATGGCTTCGTGCAGACTCGCGCGCTCCGCACTGCCGAGGGCGCTGTCCGGCGGCACAAAGTCGGGAAACAACTGGTCGGTGCTGGTGCGGATCTCGTCGCGCAATTCGCGCACCGCATCGTCGATCAGCGTGTCCATGACCACATCGAAGCCCAGCAGCGCCTGGGCCTGAGCCACATCGGCATCGCTGAGAGGTGCCGCCTGCAGCGCGCCGGCCAGCAGCCAGGGCCCGATGGCCCCGATCAGAAGCCACCGCGCCTGAGCCGCCATGCCTCAGCGTCTCACTGCTGCGCGTTCTGCAGCGCCGCGATGCGCTGTTCGATGGGCGGGTGGGTGGCGAACAGGCTGCCCAGCTTGCCCGTGATGCCCATGGCTTCCACCGCCTTGGGCAGTTCGCCGGCAGGCAGGCCGCCCAGGCGCGCCAGGGCGTTGATCATGGGCTGCTTGCGGCCCATCAGCTGGGCGGCGCCGGCGTCTGCACGGAACTCGCGCTGGCGCGAGAACCAGGCCACCACGATGGCGGCGGCAAAGCCCAGCACGATGTCCAGCACGATGGTCGTGACCATGTAGCCGATGCCCGGGCCGCTGCTTTCGCGGTCGTCGCCGCGGCGCAGGAAGGAGTCGACCGCATAGCCGATCACGCGCGAGGCGAACACGACGAAGGTGTTCATCACGCCCTGGATCAAGGTCATCGTGACCATGTCGCCGTTGGCGATGTGCGCCACCTCGTGGCCGATCACGGCCTCGACTTCCTCGCGCGTCATGTTCTGCAGCAGGCCGGTGGAAACGGCGACCAGCGCCGAGTTCTTGAAGGCACCGGTGGCGAAGGCGTTGGGCTCGCCCTCGAAGATGCCGACCTCGGGCATGCCGATGCCGGCCTGGTCGGCGAACTTGCGCACGGTGGCGACGATCCAGGCTTCGTCAGGCGACTGGGGCTCGTTGATCAGGCGCACACCGGCACTGGCCTTGGCCATGGGCTTGGAGATCAGCAGCGAGATGATCGAGCCGCCGAAGCCCATGATCAGCGCAAAGCCCAGCAGCGCGCCGAGGTTGAGGCCGTTTTGGGTGAGGAAGCGGTTGACGCCCAGCAGGCTGGCGACGATGCCCAGCACCGCCACCACCAGCACGTTGGTCAGGACGAACAGAAAGATGCGTTTCAAGGGGATTTCTCCGTGGGAGGAATGCTGCCGTGCAGATGGGGGCCCCAGGGCCCGCTTCAAGCGGCACGGCGGTCGTGCGCAGGCGCCTTTCTTGTTGTTTTTTCTGGGTTCCGGCGCGGTCTGAAGACTCGCAGATCATCATAAAAGCAAAAGTCTTCATTGCCTGCGCACCAGAGCGGAACGCCGAGGATGGGCAGCGGCGTGAAGGGCTTTTGCGCCAAATGCCCGGCTTGCAGCGCGGCGGCGATGGCGCCGTCTTCGGGCGCGATGGAAAAGGCGCCGCTTCCGGGCGCCAGCAGCACGTGGGCGGTGGCGTCCTTGCGGCCGGCCAGCAGCTTTTCCATCAGCGCATGGCCGAAGACCAGCAGCCGGGCCTGCTGCCACAGCGCGCGCTGGCCGACGAACAGCCGCAGCCAGTCGCGCGCGCGCAGCGCCTCCCACAGCGCGGACGGCGCCTGCAGCACGGCGCCGTTCTCGTCGAACAGCGTCAGCGCATCGCGCACCGGCCCGCGCGTGGGGCCGACGCCGCAGCGCGCGATCTCGGCCGCCTGCAGGTCGTTGAGCCGCCGCTTGGCCTGCGGAAAGGCCAGCCAGACCAGACCGTTGAAGAAATCATGGAAGTTGTCGCGCGTGGGGACGGTGCCGGTGCGGGCGATGAAGGATTCGTAGGCCTCGTTCGCCGGCAGGGCTTGCTGTTCGACAAAGCGGGGCGGTCCTGCGCAGCCGTGGGTGTTCAGCGCCCCGGCCACGCCAAGCTGCGGGATCACTGCTTGCGCGCAACGGCCTGCGCCTGCATACGGCGCCAGCCAAGGCTCGGCCCAGTTCACGCCAGAGATCATCAGCAGAAATGCCCAGGTTCAATGGGCCGGCGGCCTTTGCAGCAGCTTGACCTGCTTGGCTGGCCCTGTGGCGGGCATCACCTTGAAAAAACTGGGGCTCTTGCGAAACAGCTCGTGCAGCGGCCTGTTCCCCGTCTTGATCTTGGCGTCACGCAGCGGTGCGCCCAACTGGTTGAGCTGACGAACCGTGTTGGGCAGCCATTTTGGAAAGACGGCGAGGATTCGCCGGACCTGTTCGACGTCTTCCGTGCTGCCAGGTGCTGGTGCGGGTGCGGGCACCTTGGCCACCGCAACTGGCGGCGCGACGGGCGCGGGCACCGATGCCATGGTTGCCGAAGCAGGCACGCCCGCTGGCACGGGCAGCACCATGTCGTCGTACACCACTTCGTCGTACACGCGCCCGAGCGCGGGCTCGTCCGATTTCTGCCGATGGGCAAAACAGACCGTGCGGATGCCCGCTTCGCGCAGGCGCACGGCCAGCGCCGCAAAGTCTGCGTCGCTCGATGCGATGGTGACCTCGTCGGGCAGGGCCCCGGCATGCAGCAGATCCATCACATCGACGACCAGCGCAACGTCCGTGGTGCCTTTGCCGTGGTTGATGAAAGCCTTGAAGGCGTGGCGACGAAGCATGTCCTTCATGCCGCCCAGCTTTTCGTCACCGCCGTAGGCCCGTCTGATCGACACCGCCGCGCCCGCCTTGCGCAACTGGCGCATCGCCTCATCGGCCAGGGCTGCGGTCACGTTGTCCGCGTCGATGAACAAGGCGGTGTCGCGGGTCATGGCTCAGCCTCCCAGCAGCTTCCACCCCAGCGCCTCGCCGCCGCGCAGCGGCTTGAGCGTGGCCTCGCCGAAGGGCACGGTTTCGGGGACGGTCCAGGCTTCGCGCTTGAGCGTGATCGTGTCGGTGTTGCGCGGCAGGCCGTAGAAGTCCGGGCCGTGGAAGCTGGCAAAGCCTTCCAGCTTGTCCAGCGCGCCCGCGTTGTCGAAGGCCTCGGCATACAGCTCGATGGCGGTGAGCGCGGTGTAGCAGCCGGCGCAGCCCAGCGCATGTTCCTTCAGATGCGCGGGGTGCGGCGCGCTGTCGGTGCCCAGGAAGAAGCGCCGGCTGCCGCTGGTGGCGGCCTCCACCAGCGCCAGGCGGTGGGTCTCGCGCTTGAGCACGGGCAGGCAGTAGTAGTGCGGACGGATGCCGCCCGTGAAGATGGCGTTGCGGTTGTAGAGCAGGTGGTGGGCCGTGATGGTGGCGGCGGTGACGTCGCCGCCCTCGTCGCGCACGTAGTGCGCACCTTCCTTGGTGGTCAGGTGCTCGAACACGATCTTGAGTTCGGGAAAGTCGCGGCGCAGCGGGATCAGCACCTTGTCGATGAAGACGGCTTCGCGGTCGAACAGGTCCACCGCGGGGTCGGTCACTTCGCCGTGCACCAGCAGCAGCAGGCCGTGCTGCTGCATGGCGGCCAGCGTGGCGTAGGTCTTGCGGATGTCGGTCACGCCGGCATCGCTGTTGGTGGTGGCGCCGGCCGGGTAGAGCTTGAGGGCCTTCACGCCGGCCGCCGCTGCGCGTGCGATTTCCTCGGGCGGCAGCTTGTCGGTGAGGTAGAGCGACATCACCGGTTCGAAGCGCGCGTCTTCAGGCAGGGCGGCCCGGATGCGCTCGCGGTAGTCGACCGCCATCTGCGCCGTGGTCACGGGCGGGCGCAGGTTGGGCATGATCAGCGCGCGGCCCATCTGGCGCGCGGAATGGGGCACCACGTCTTTCAGGGGCGCGCCATCGCGCACATGCAGATGCCAATCGTCGGGGCGGGTGATCGTGAGTGTGTCGGTCATGGCATGGGATTCTCCCATCGGCCCGACGCAGCCACAGCCCTTCAGGCCACCGGTGCGCGCGCCAGCGCGAGGTCGGCCAGCCACTGGCGGTAGGCCGCTGGCCTGTGGGCCTCGGGCAGGCGCAGCAGGGCCGAGGGGTGCAAGGTGACCAGCACGGCCCGGCCGTCGGCGCGCTCGTGCAGCCAGCGGCCCCGCTCGGCCTGAACGGCGACGGACCGGCCCAGCAGCGTGCGCGCGGCCGTGGCGCCCAGGGCCACCAGCGCCTGGGGCTGCACCAGGTCGATCTCGTGGCCCAGCCAGGGCGCGCAGGCCAGGGCCTCACGCTGCCCGGCCGTCTTGTGCATGCGGCGCTTGCCGCGCAGCTCGAACTTGAAATGCCTGACGGCATTGGCCAGGTAGACCGATTCACGCGGCCAGCCCAGCTCGGCCATGGCGCGGTCCAGCAACTGGCCCGCGGGGCCGACGAAGGGCCGACCGGCCAGGTCTTCCTGGTCACCCGGCTGCTCGCCCACCAGCATGCGCGCCGCGGCCCGGGGCCCTTCGCCACACACGGCCTGCGTGGCCAGCGCGCCGATGGGGCAGGCACGGCAGGCATGCGCGGCGGCGCGCAGTTCTTCGAGGCTGGCGGGGGCGCTGCCGGCGGCCGGCAGCAGGTGAATGGGTTGCGGCGCGCGGATGCGCCGCGGCTCGGTGGCGGGCGCCTCGATCATGGCCTGGCTGCGCTGCTGCGCAGCGGCCGAGAGCGGCGCGATCAGCGCGGCCTCGGGCAGGTTCTTCCAGTAGCGCACGGGCATCTCGCGCCGCATCATGGCCAGCTTGAGCCGCGCGGGGTTGAAGATGTGCTCGTAGTAGGTCAGCCACAGGGCTTCGCCGGCATCGGGCGGCGGGCGGGCCGAGGCGTCGGCGCCGGGCTCCATGCGCAGCGCATGGCCATCCCAGGCCACGCAGCGCTGCGGCGTGAGGATGGCCCAGCGCATCTGCGCAAAGCGGCGCATGAAGAAGGGCGCATTGGCTTCGACGATGCGGTGCTCGGGCTCGAACCAGGCCACATGCCGCTCTGCGCCACCCTCGCCTTCGGCCACGCGCGTGAAGCGCACGAAGGCACGCATCTTGTGGATGTCGCGGGCCACGGCGCGCGCCATGCGCTGGGCCTGCAGCAGGTCGGCATCGAGCGGGTCGTGGCGCAGCGCGGGCTCGTGCGCCAGGCGCCACAGCAGCCGATACAGTAGATCGAGCCGCTGCGGGTCGCGGTGCAGGATGAGGCGGCGGCACAGCTCGACGAAGGCGGCCGGCACGCGCGGCGCGGGGGCCGCAGGCCGCAGCGCGGGCATTGGCGCGCTGTCATCGTCGAACAGGCTCTGGCCCGGCCCTTCACACCATTGCACCTCCTGCGGCGGCACGCCGGCCGCGAGCAGCTGGCGCGCCTGGCGTCTGAAGCCGTCCAGGTCGATGGGGTCTGCCAGGCGCACCTGCATGGCTGGGCCCTCAGAACAGGGAGGCCTGCACGGGCGGCGCGGGCGCACGCAACTGCTGCGCGGCGCGCGCGGCATCGCCCGCGGCCGGCCGATGCCCGTCGGCCACCACAAAGGGCAGCACCTTGCGCGCGGGCACATGCAGGCTGCGCAGGTCTTCGGCCCGCAGGCGGCGCACGCGGCGCGCCTGCAGCAGCCGCTCCACGGCCTTCACGCCCAGGCCCGGCACGCGCAGCAGCATCTCGCGCGGCGCGCGGTTGAGGTCCACCGGGAAGCGCTCGGCATGGGCCAGCGCCCAGGCCATCTTCGGGTCCACGTCCAGCCGCAGCAGGCCGTTGGAAGCCGAGACGATTTCCTGGTGCTCGAAGCCGTAGAAGCGCATCAACCAGTCGGCCTGGTACAGGCGGTGCTCGCGCATCAGCGGCGGTGCCACCAGCGGCAGCGCGCGCGCCGCATCGGGAATGGGGCTGAAGGCCGAGTAGTACACGCGGCGCAGCCGGTAGGCGCCGTAGAGCGTGGCGCTGGTGGCCAGGATGCGCCGGTCGTCGGTGGCGTCGGCGCCCACGATCATCTGCGTGCTCTGGCCAGCCGGCGCAAAGGGCGGCGGCTTGGTGGCCACAGGCGTGGCGCCGGGCAGCGCGCGGATGGGCACCACGCGCTTGCGCTCCTCGCGTGCATCGTCGATCTGCAGCCGCAGCCGCGCCATCGAACGGCGGATGGCGCTTTCGTCCTTCTCGGGCGCCAGCGCCTGCAGACCGTCGGTGGTGGGCATCTCGACGTTGATGCTGAGCCGGTCGGCATAGCGGCCCGCGCGCGCGATCAGCTCGGGGCTGGCATCGGGAATGGTCTTGAGGTGGATGTAGCCGCAAAAGTCATGGTCTTCGCGCAGGGCGCGCGCCACCTCCACCACCTGCTCCATCGTGAAGTCGGGTGACTTGACGATGCCGCTGGACAGAAACAGGCCCTCGATGCAGTTGCGGCGGTAGAAATCGAGCGTGAGCTGCACCACCTCGTCGGCAGAAAAGCGTGCGCGCGGCACGTTGCTGCTGGCGCGGTTGACGCAGTAGAGGCAGTCGTACTGGCAGTGGTTGGTCAGCAGGATCTTGAGCAGCGAGATGCAGCGGCCGTCGGGCGCATAGCTGTGGCAGATGCCCATGCCCTCGGTCGAGCCGATGCCGCGCCCGCCCAGCGAATGGCGCGCGTTGGAGCCGCTGGACGCGCAGGAGGCGTCGTATTTGGCGGCGTCCGCCAGGATGGCGAGTTTGGCCTGCAGCTCCATCGCTTCAGGCCCCGAATACTGGATGCATGAACAGTATCGTAAAGGCAGTGCGGCGCGAGAAACCGCCCTTCACCATGTCTTTTGCTGCAGGCCCGCGGCTGTCGCGCAAAGCGCTGCCTCAGTGAAGCCCCCAGGAGCGCAAGGGGCGTTGCGCCCGTAGCATGCGCCCCTGTTTGCTGCCGCGGCGCAGAGCCCGCGCCCGGCGGCCGGCCACGACAGCGCCGCCTTGCGTCTTCTTCTGCTGCCTCCCGCGTTCCCGTCCGCTGCTTCCGTTCGTTCTGCCTCCCCGCCTGTCGATGACCACACCACCCGAGTCCGGCGCCCAGCTGGACGCCGCCAGCCCCTTGCCCCCAGACCTGCCCGCCGCCGACGAACCCGCCAAGGTGCCGCTGGCCATCGAGGACTGGGCCACCGTCATCATCATGGCGCTGCTGGCCTGCATCACCTTTGCCAACGTGCTGGTGCGCTACCTGAGCGACCAGTCCTTCGCCTGGACCGAGGAGTTCTCGGTCTTTCTGATGATCCTGCTGGCCATGGTGGCTGGCAGCGCGGCCGTGGCGCGCGACCGGCACATCCGCATCGAGTACTTCACCGAGCGCGGCTCGGCGCTGCGGCGCAAGCGCCTGGCCCAGCTGGGCGCGCTGATGGTGGCGGCGCTGTTCTTCCTGATCGCGGCCCTGAGCCTGCGCGTGGTGTGGGACGACTACCGCTTCGAGGAGACCTCGCCCGGCCTGGGCCTGCCGCAGTGGTGGTATTCGATCTGGCTGCCCATCGTGTGCACGGGCATCGGGCTGCGCGCGGTGGGGCTGTTCATCCGCCGCAGCCGTGCGCCCCTCGCGCAGGAAGAAGGGCAGGCATGATCGCGACGCTGCTCTTCGTCGGCTTTCTGGCGCTGATGCTGCTGGGCGTGCCCATCGGCGCCGCGCTGGGCCTGGCCGGTGCGGCCTGCATCGCGCTGGCCAATGCCGACGCGCAATGGTTCGGCCTGCTGGCCGTGCCGCAGAACTTCTATGCGGGCCTGGGCAAGTACCCGCTGCTGGCCATTCCGATGTTCGTGCTCGTGGGTTCGATCTTCGACCGCTCGGGCGTGGCGCTGCGGCTGGTGAACTTCGCGATCGCCATCGTGGGCCGCGGACCGGGCATGCTGCCGCTGGTGGCCATCGTGGTGGCGATGTTCCTGGGCGGCATCTCGGGCTCGGGCCCGGCCAACGCGGCGGCCGTGGGCGCCGTGATGATCGCGGCCATGTCGCGCGCCGGCTACCCCAAGGCCTATTCGGCCAGCGTGGTGGGCGCCGCGGCTGCCACCGACATCCTGATCCCGCCCTCGGTGGCCTTCATCGTCTATTCGGTGCTGGTGCCGGGCGCCTCGGTGCCGGCGCTGTTCGCCGCCGGCATGGTGCCGGGCGTGCTGGCCGGGCTGGCGCTGATCATCCCGGCCGTGTGGATGGCGCGCAGCAACAACATGGGCGCACTCGAAGCCGCCCTGCCCCGCCCGCCCTTCTGGAAGAGCCTGCGCGAGGCGATCTGGGGCCTGGCCGCGCCGGTGCTGATCCTGGGCGGCATGCGCATGGGCTGGTTCACGCCCACCGAGGCCGCCGTGGTCGCCGTGTTCTACGGCCTGTTCGTAGGCATGGCGGTGCACCGCACGATCACCGTGCGCGACCTGTTCCCCATCCTGCGCGAGGCCGGCGAGCTGTCGGCCGTGATCCTGCTGGTGGTGTCGCTGGCCGGCATCTTTGCCTATTCGCTGTCCACGCTGGGCGTGATCGACCCGGTGGCCAAGGCCATCGTGAACTCGGGCCTGGGCGAGTACGGCGTGCTCGCGCTCCTGATCCTGCTGCTGATCACCGTGGGCATGTTCCTGGACGGCGTGTCCATCTTCCTGATCTTCGTGCCACTGCTGTGGCCCATCATGCAGCACTACCAGTGGGACCCGGTGTGGTTCGGCGTGATCCTCACGCTCAAGGTGGCGCTGGGCCAGTTCACGCCGCCGCTGGCCGTCAATCTGATGGTCTCGTGCCGCATCGCCGGGGTGCGCATGGAAGAGACCGTGCGCTGGGTGGGCTGGATGCTGTTCGCCATGGCCCTGGTCATGGTGGCCGTGATCGCCTGGCCCCAACTGGCGCTGTGGCTGCCGAACAAGCTCGGCTACTGACTGATTTATCCAAAGAGGAGACCTGTCCCATGAAATTCCGTCGCACTCTGCTCGGCCTGGCGGCCGTGGCCACGGCGCTGGCCACCTTCTCGGCCGGCGCGCTGGCCCAGAGCAACTACAAGGCCGAGTACAAGCTCTCGCTGGTGCTGGGGCCGCCCACGCCCTGGGGCATGGCCGGCAAGATCTGGGCCGACATGGTCAAGGAGCGCACGCAGGGCCGCATCAACATCAAGCTGTACCCGGGCGTCTCGCTGATCCAGGGCGACCAGACGCGCGAATTCAGCGCGCTGCGCCAGGGCGTGATCGACATGGCGGTGGGCTCGACCATCAACTGGTCGCCGCAGATCAAGGAACTGAACCTGTTCTCGCTGCCCTTTTTGATGCCCGACCATGCCGCCATCGACGCGCTGACGCAGGGCGAGGTGGGCAAGGACATCTTCACGCGGCTGGACCGCGCCGGCGTGGTGCCGCTGGCCTGGGGCGAGAACGGCTACCGCGAGGTCAGCAACTCCAAGCGCCCGATCAAGTCGCCCGAAGACATGAAGGGCATGAAGCTGCGCGTGGTGGGCTCGCCGCTGTTCGCCGACACCTTCACGGCCCTGGGCGCCAACCCCACGCAGATGAGCTGGGCCGACGCGCAGCCCGCGCTGGCCAGCGGCGCGGTGGACGGCCAGGAGAACCCGCTGTTCATGTTCCCCGTGCTCAAGCTGCACAACATGGGCCAGAAGTACGTGACGACCTGGGGCTACGTGGCCGACCCGCTGATCTTCGTGGTCAACAAGGAGATCTGGAACTCCTGGACCCCGGCTGACCAGGCCATCGTGCGCCAGGCCGCCATCGACGCCGGCAAGGAAGAAGTGGCGCTGGCCCGCAAGGGGCTGGTGGAGGCCGACAAGCCGCTGCTCAAGGAAATCGCCGGCTTTGGCGTGACGGTGACCCAGCTCACGCCGGCCGAACGCGAAGCCTTCGTCAAGGCCACGCGCCCGGTCTACAACAAGTGGAAGCCCACGGTGGGCAATGACCTGGTGAACAAGGCCGAGAAGGCCATTGCCGCACGCAAGAAGTAAGACCGGCGAAGGCCTTCGCTGCACAAACGACAAAGCCCCGCGATGCGGGGCTTTGTCATTGCCGAGGCGCCGTGGCGCTCAGTGCTGGAGGATCTTGTTGAGGAAGTCCTTGGTGCGCGGCTGGCGGGCCTCGGGGTTGCCGAAGAAGTCCTCCTTCGTGCAGTCTTCCAGGATGCGGCCGCCCACGTCGATGAAGATCACGCGGCTGGCCACCTTGCGCGCAAAGCCCATCTCGTGGGTCACGCACATCATGGTCATGCCTTCCTTGGCCAGGCTGACCATCACGTCCAGCACTTCACCGACCATCTCGGGGTCCAGCGCCGAAGTGGGTTCGTCGAAGAGCATCACGATCGGGTCCATCGACAGCGCGCGCGCAATGGCCACGCGCTGCTGCTGGCCACCCGAGAGCTGGCCCGGGAACTTGTCCTTGTGCGCCATCAGGCCCACGCGGTCCAGCATCTTCAGGCCGCGCGTCTTGGCCTCGTCGGGCTTGCGGCCCAGCACCTTGATCTGCGCCAGCGTGAGGTTCTCGGTCACCGACAGGTGCGGGAACAGCTCGAAGTGCTGGAACACCATGCCCACCTTGGAGCGCAGCTGCGGCAGGTTGGTCTTGGGGTCGTTGACCTTGATGCCGTTGACGATGATGTCGCCCTTCTGGATCGGCTCCAGCGCGTTCACCGTCTTGATCAGCGTGGACTTGCCCGAGCCCGAGGGGCCGCACACCACCACCACGTCGCCCTTG
This sequence comes from Xenophilus arseniciresistens, assembly GCF_028023875.1. Classification (GTDB taxonomy): domain Bacteria; phylum Pseudomonadota; class Gammaproteobacteria; order Burkholderiales; family Burkholderiaceae_C; genus Xenophilus; species Xenophilus arseniciresistens. The sequence continues at coordinate 227,524 of NZ_JAQIPB010000007.1, read as the reverse complement.
TTGATACTGACCGAGCAGTCGTTGAGCACCTGCACGGGCCCGTACCACTTGGAGACGTTCTTGATTTCGATCATTTTTTCAGACATGGAACTAATCCTTCCTGGGTCGGGGTTCAGCGGATGATGGCGATCTTCTTGTGGATGCGCTTGACCACATAGGACAGCGAGAAGCAGATCACGAAGTAGACGACGGCGGCCAGCAGGTAGCTTTCGGTCGGACGGCCGAAGTTCTTGCCCGCGGTCTCGAAGCCCTTGAGCAGGTCGTAGGCACCGATGGCGTAGACCAGCGAGGTGTCCTGGAACAGGATGATGGTCTGCGTGAGCAGCACCGGCAGCATGTTGCGGAAGGCCTGCGGCAGGATCACCAGCTTCATGTTCTGGCTGTAGCTCATGCCCACGGCCTGCCCGGCGAAGACCTGGCCGCGCGGGATGGACTGGATGCCCGCGCGCATGATCTCGGAGAAGTAGGCCGCCTCGAAGGCGATGAAGGTGATGATGGCCGAACTCTCGGCGCCGATGGGCCGGCCGATCATGAAGGGCACGAGCAGGAAGAAGCCCAGGATCACCATCACCAGCGGCACCGAGCGCATGCCGTTGACGTAGATCGCCGCCGGCATGTCCAGCCACTTCTTGCCCGACAGGCGCATCAGCGCCAGCAGGGTGCCGAAGAACACACCGCCCAGCGTGGCCACGAAGGTCAGGAAGACGCTGAAGTACAGGCCCTTGAGGACGTAGCTGCTGATGACGTCCCAGTTGTAGAAACCGAAGTCGAGATTCATATCAGGCCTCCCGCCGGGCCGCCCCAAGGGAGGCCTGTGCCCCCTCGGGGGGCAGCGAATACACGAAGTGATGAGCGTGGGGGTTCATATCAATGCCCTCCGCCCGTGCCGCCTGCAGCCACGAAGCCCGGCACGCGCGCCTTCTTTTCGACGAAGGCCATGATGCGGTTGATGGCCATGGCGGAGATCACGTACAGCGCCACCACGCCGATGTAGATTTCCATCTGGCGCGAGGTTTCCTCGCCGGCCTGCAGGTAGAACTGCGTCAGCTCGGCAATGGACACTGCAAAGGCCACCGACGAGTTCTTGAAGATGTTCATCGACTCGCTGGTCAGCGGCGGAATGATGATCCGGTAGGCCATCGGCAGGATGACGAAGCGATAGGTCTGGAAGGTGGTGAAGCCCACCGCCATGCCCGCATAGCGCTGGCCCTTGGGCAGCGCCTGGATGCCCGCGCGCACCTGCTCGGCGATGCGCGCCGAAGTGAACAGGCCCAGGGCGATCACCACCAGGATGAAGGGCGGGAAGTCGCGCATGGGCGGTACCAGCGCCGGGACCACGTAGTACCAGAGGAAGATCTGGACCAGCAGCGGGATGTTGCGGAACAGCTCGACCCAGGCATTGCCCAGCCGCACCAGCCAGGGGCTGTCAGGCAGCGTGCGCAGCACCCCGATGATGGAGCCCACCACCAGCGCCAGCACCAGCGCGCACAGGGCCACGGACACCGTCCAGCCCCAGGCGGACATCATCCAGTCCAGGTAAGTCACGCTCCCGCCGGAGCCAAAGCAGCGAGGGACGATTTCGCCCTCGATGGTGTCCTTGCAGAACACCTGCCATTCCCAATTTGCCATTCGGCACCTCTCTTACTTGACGCAGCCCCAAACAAACACCCGCCTTGATGGCGGGTGTTTGCGTTTCTTCACGGAATCAGTGTGACGTGAATCACTTGTTGTAGTCTTCCATGGGCTTGTCGTTCGGGTTCGCCCAGGCTGCCTTGGTGGCTTCCGACATCGGCAGGCCGATCTTGGTGTTGGCCGGCGGGATCGGCTGGATGAACCACTTGTCGTACAGCTTGGCCAGCGAGCCGTCGGCGATCTGGCGCTTGATGCTGTTGTCCACGGCGGTCTTGAAGGCCGCGTCGTCCTTGCGCACCATGCAGGCGATCGGTTCCACCGACAGCACTTCACCCACGATCTTGAAGTCGGCGGGGTTGCGCGACTTGGATGCGTTGGCAGCCAGGATGGAGCCGTCCATCACGAAGGCATCGGCGCGGCCCGATTCCAGCAGCAGGAAGCTGTCGGCGTGGTCCTTGCCCATGATTTCCTTGAAGTCCACACCTTCGGCGCGCTTGTTGCGGCGCAGGGTCTGGACCGAGGTCGTGCCGGTGGTGGTGGCCACGGTCTTGCCCTTGAGGTCGGCAATGCCGTTGATGCCCGAATTGGCCTTGGTCAGGATGCGCACTTCTTCCACGTAGGTGGTCATGGCGAAGGACACGTCCTTCTGCCGTGCGGCGTTGTTGGTGGTGGAGCCGCACTCCAGATCCACGGTGCCGTTCTGCACCAGCGGAATGCGGTTCTGCGAGGTCACGGGGGTGTAGGTGATCTTCAGTTCCTTGCCGGCCGCCTTGGACAGGTCGGCAATGATGCGTTCACCCATTTCCGTGTGGAAGCCCACGTACTTGCCATTGCCCAGCGTGAACGACAGCGCAGACGAATCACGCACGCCCAGGCTGATGGTGCCGCTGGCCTTGATCTTGGCCAGGGTGTCGTTGGCCTGGGCGAAGGCGCCGCCCGCAGCCAGCGCCGCAAGAACCAGAACCAGTGCTTGTTTCTTCATTCAGAACTCCTAGGGAATGACGGTGAACACAAAACGAAATTCTAGACACACTGTGTCACGGGAATACCCGCATCACCTTGGTGCAGGACGCACCTTGCGTGCCTGTGCCATCGACGGCCCGCTTCATTTTGACGCAGGCTTTTGTCGGACGATGAATTGCAAGCCATCTAGCAGCCTTTGTGCCTAAGGGATTTGCCGATGCAAGCGCAGGCCCCCGGGACCACCAAAGTCTGTGCCATACGCGAAACAGGCTCGCCGGGCAGGCCGCACTGTAGGGGCAGGGCCGGCGGCTTGCCAATGCCGTGTGCGCAGCTTGGCATGCATGGCCCTCATGACCGCAGGGCATCAACCCTCGGTCAGGCGGCGATCAGCCGGGCCGGGCCAGGAAGGCCCACAGTGCGTCGGCGGCCCGCCTGGACTGCGACTCGACCGCCGTGGACTGCCGCACGCCCGGCCGCGCAGCCTGCGGCATGGGCCGCTCGCGGTAGGCGCGGATTTCCATGGTGGCCACCAGGCTGGACAGCTCCGGCGGCAGCGCGCTGACCAGCCGCCCGGCCCGCACGTCGCGGCGCACCGCGCTTTCGGGCAGGAAGGCGATGCCATGGCCCTCGAGCGCCATCACGCGCAGGCCTTCGGCCATGTCGGTTTCATAGACCCGGTCCAGATGCACGGGCCGGCCCGAGTTCTTGAGCTGCTGGTCGACCACCCGGCCCAGGTAGGCACCGGGGGCATAGCCCAGATAGGGCAGCGGGCGCCCGGGCTGGCCGGGCAGCAGAAAGCGTGGCGAGCCGTCGGCCTCGGGCCGCACCCAGGGCGCGACCTCTTCGGCGCCCAGGCTCACCATCTCATAGCGGTTGGTGTCCAGCGGCAGCGGCTGCGAGGGATGGTGGTAGGCGATCAGCAGGTCACAGCTGCCTTCGACCAGGCGCAGCACGGCGTCGTGCACGTTCAGCGCGATGAGCCGGCTCTTGATGGGGCCGAACTGCTCGCGCAGCGAGGTGACCCAGGAAGGAAAGAAGGTGAAGGCCAGCGTGTGCGGCACGGCGAACTCGATCACGTCCTGCGCCACGGCCGAATGGCCGCGCAGCATGGCGCGCGTGCTCTGCAGCGCCTGCAGCATTTCCAGCGCCTGGGTGTAGAGCGTCTGCCCGGCGGGCGTGAGCCGCGTGGGGTAGGAGCTGCGATCCACCAGGTCGGTGCCGGCCCAGCCCTCCAGCGCCTGGATGCGTCTGGAGAAGGCTGGCTGTGTCACATGCCGCAGCTGCGCCGATCGGCTGAAGCTGCGGGTCTCGGCCAGGCTCACGAAATCTTCGAGCCACTTGGTTTCCATGGGGCGCGATTATGGGCCGGGCCTGACGGGGTTTTCAGATGGGCGACACCACGCCGCGGCCGGCGAAGTGGCCCTGGGCGTTGGCCAGAAAGCGGTCCACGCTGGCCTGCGTGGCCTCGGGCGACCAGCCAGCCACATGGGGCGTGAGCAGCAGGTTGTCCAGGCCGATCAGCAATTCGGGGCGCTGCGGCTCGCTTTCATACACATCGATCCCGGCACCGGCGATCAGGCCTTCGCGCAGCGCATGGGCCAGCGCTTCGGTGTCGACCGTGCTGCCGCGGCCGATGTTCACGAGGAAGCCATCCGGCCCTAGCGCCCGCAGCACCTGCGCGTCGATCAGGTGCCGGGTGGCCGGCCCGCCCGGCGCGGCGCAGACCAGGAAGTCGCACCACTGCGCCAGTGCCAGCACCGAATCGAAGTAGCGGTGCGGCACGCCGGCCCTGGGGCTGCGGTTGTGATAGCCGATCTCCATGTCGAAGGCCTGGGCGCGCCTGGCGATCTTCTGGCCGATGGTGCCCAGCCCCAGGATGCCCAGCTTCTTGCCCGAGACGTTGCGCGGCTGCGCGATGGCGTCGCGCCACACGCCTTCGCGGCACAGGCGGTCGAGCTTGCGCATCTCGCGCACGCTGGCGATCAGCAGGCCCAGCGCATGGTCGGCCACGCTGTCGTCGTTGGTGCCCGCGCCGTTGGCCGTGACGATGCCCCGCGCGCGCAGCGCCGCCATGGGCAGGCGCTCGAAGCCCGCGCCCAGGCAGCAGACCAGTTCCAGGTTGGGCAACTGCGCCACTTCGGCTTCGCTGATGCCCGTCACGCCGATGGTCAGCACGGCGCGGATGCGCGCGCCATGGGCCGCGATGACGGCCGCGCGATCCTTGTCGTCGGGCGCGTGGTGCAGCTCATACAGCGCGCCGATCTGCGCCTGATGCTGCGGCAGCAGGGTGTTGATCACGAGCAGCGGAATCTTGTCGGACACGGGAGGGCTCCTGGCGAACGGTGAAAGGCGGAAGGCGCTGACGGATTTCAGGCCGGCATGGGGTGGGCCGGTGCGGGCGCAGGCGATGAAGAGGAAGGCTCGCTGCGTTGCAGGGCCCACATCCGGGCGTAGCGCCCGTTCGCGGCCAGCAGCTGGGCATGGGTGCCGCGCTCGACCACCTGGCCCGCCTCGAGCACCAGGATCTGCTGCGCATGCACCACCGTCGACAGCCGGTGCGCGATCAGCAGCGTGGTCTTGCCCTGGGCCGCGCTTTCCAGCTCGGCCTGGATGGCGCGCTCGTTGGCCGAATCGAGCGCCGAAGTGGCCTCATCGAAGATCAGGATCGGCGGGTTCTTCAGCAAGGTGCGCGCAATGGCCACGCGCTGCTTCTCGCCGCCCGAGAGCTTGAGCCCGCGCTCGCCGACCTGCGTCTGGTAGCCCTGCGGCAGGCCCGCGATGAAGTCGTGGATGCGCGCGGCACGCGCCACGGCCTCGATCTCATCCTGCGTGGCGCCCGGGCGGCCGTAGGCGATGTTGTAGCCAATGCTGTCGTTGAACAGCACGGTGTCCTGCGGCACGATGCCGATGGCCGCGCGCAGGCTGGCCTGCGTGACGCTGCGGATGTCCTGGCCGCCGATGCTGATGTGGCCGCCGCCTTCTGGCGACACGTCATAGAAGCGATAGAGCAGGCGCGCCAGCGTGGACTTGCCCGAGCCCGAAGGCCCCACCACCGCCACCGTCTGGCCGGCCGGGATCTCGAAGCTCAGCCCGCGCAGGATGGGCCGCGCGGCGTCGTAGGCGAAATGCACGTCCTCGAAGCGCACGCTGCTGTTTGCGCCGATGCGCAGCGGCTGCGCGCCGGGGGCGTCGGCCACCTCGCGCTCGCGCGAGAGCAGCGTGAACATCTTCTCCAGGTCCACCAGGTTCTGTTTGATCTCCCGGTACAGCACACCCAGGAAGTTGAGCGGGATGTACAGCTGGATCATGAAGGCATTGACCATCACCAGGTCGCCCAGCGTCATGCGGCCGTCGACCACGCCCTGCGTGGCGCGCCACAGCATCGCCACCAGGCTGATGGCGATCAGCAGCTGCTGGCCCGTGTTGAGCAGCGACAGCGTGGTCTGGCTCTTCACGGCGGCGCGCCGGTAGCGTTCGAGCTGCTCGTCGTAGCGGCGGGCCTCGAAGCCCTCGTTGCCGAAGTACTTGACGGTCTCGTAGTTCAGCAGCGAATCGACGGCCCGGCTCTGCGCCCGCGCGCCCAGCTCGTTCATGGCCTTGCGGAACTGCGTGCGCCATTCGGTCACGAAGACGGTGAAAGCGATGTACAGCACCAGCGCCGCCGCCGTGATGACGGCGAAGAAGGCGTCGAAGCGCACCGCGAGGATGCCCAGCACCAGCGTCAGCTCGATCAGCGTGGGCACGATGCTGTAGAGCGAGTACGAGATCAGCGAATGCACGGCCTGCGTGCCGCGCTCGATGTCGCGCGTCATGCCGCCGGTCTGGCGCTCCAGGTGAAAGCGCAGGCTCAGGCTGTGCAGGTGGCCGAAAACCTCCAGCGCGATGGAGCGCGAGGCACCCTCGGTGGCCTTGGCAAAGACCAGTTCGCGCAGCTCGGTGAACAGCGAGGTGGAAAAGCGCAGCAGGCCGTAGCCCAGCAGCAGCGCCGCGGGCACGGCCAGCAGCGCCTGGGCGTCGCCGGGCCGGATGTCCATCGCGTCCACCAGGTGCTTGAGCAGCACCGGCACGCCCACGTTGGCCAGCTTGGCGCCCACCATGAAAGCCAGCGCCGCCAGCACCCGCCATTTGTAGCGCCACAGGTAGGGAAAGAGCCGCCGCAGGGTGGCTGCATCGGAACGCCCGGCCGAAGGGCCGGTGGCAGCAGCGGGGACGTCGGCGGTCGAGGAGGCGTAGGCGCGTGACATGGCGGGGGGCTGCGTCGCCTGCATGACAATCGCGGCCCTGTTGTTTTCCGAGATTGTGCCGATGACCACTTCCACCATCACGCATGCGCCGCTCAAGAGCCTGCCCGCCGACATGGAACTGGTGCTCAAGGTGATCCCGATGCCGGCCGACACCAACAGCAACGGCGACATCTTCGGCGGCTGGGTGATGGCCCAGGTGGACCTGGCCGGCTCCGTGCTGCCGGCGCGCTACACCGCGGGCCGCATGGCCACGGTGGCGGTGAACGAATTCATCTTCAAGCAGCCCGTGAAGGTGGGCGACATCCTGTCCTTCTACGCTGCCGTCACGCGCGTGGGGCGCACCTCCATCACCGTGAAGGTCGAGGTCTTCGCCGAACGCATCCGCCAGCAGGGCGAGTACGTGAAGGTCACCGAGGCCACCCTGACCTACGTGGCCATCGACGACAACGGCCGGCCACGGGCCTTGCCGGCGCAGGAATAGCGCGCGCTGGGCGCGGCCGGCCCGGTCCGGGTCGGCATGGCACTCAAGGCGCCATGCGCACACCCTTGTCCAGGTACTCGTTGGTCGTCAGCGCCGCCGGGTCAAATGCCTTCTCGATGCCGATCAGCTCGCGCACCAGTTCGTAGTCGGCCTTCACGCGCGCTGCGTCGAAAGCGCCCAGCGCCACCTTGGTGGTGGTCTCGTCGCGCATCAGCTGCTTGATGCGCTCCCACTGGTCGCGCTGGTTGTCGGGCGAGAGCCCGCTGACCGAGGCCGTCAGCGCCTCCAGGCAGGGGTTGAAGTCCTTCACGCAGGCGCCATACGCGCGCTGCGTGACGGCCATGAACTTGCGCACCACCTCGGGCTTGGACTTGAGGAAGGCGCCGTTGACCACCAGCGAGTTGCCGTACACGTTCACGCCCACGCTGCGCCACGAGACGAAGCCCAGGTCCTCGCCGAACTCGCGCACCTTCAGGTCGTGCTCGTTGTAGAAGTCGCTGATGATGTCCACCGACTTGCTCTTGAGCGCCCCCACCTTGGCCGGCGGGCTCACGTTCACGAAGTTCACGCCGCCGGCATCGATGCCGTTTTTCTTGGCAAAGGCGGGCCACATCAGGCGCGCCGCGTCGCCGGGCGGGTTGCCGATCTTGCGGCCGGCGAAGTCCTTGGGCCCCTGGATGCCCGAGGACTTGAGCCAGTAGAAGCCCTGCGGGCTGTTGGCGTAGATCACCATCACGGCCTTGAGATCGGCACCCTTGCCCACCGCCTGCATGGCCGTGGGCAGGTCGGCGATCCCGATGTTCGCGCCGCCCACGCCCACGCGCTGGGCCGACAGCGCCGAGCCCTTGCCCGCCTCGATGTTCAGATCGATGCCCGCCTCCTTGTACCAACCCTTGGCGCGGGCGAAATACAGCGGCGAATGGTCCGCCGTCGGCGTCCAGTTCAGCATCAGGTTGACGGTGTCCGCCGCCTGCGCGAGCCCCGCGGCCATCGACAGGCCAGCGGCACACAGGAGAGGAAGAAGAAGACGGCTCGACGCGGGAAGGCGCATGGGATCACTCCAGAATGAAGGCTGATTCGCAGGACTAAAATTCATGCTACCAACTGTTTGGTTGACTAGCAATCGCTTCCATCCAGAACAAGCATTCAAGGAGTTCCATGGCCACCCTCACACCCACACGGGCCGCAGCTGCTTCTGCGCCCAAGAAGGCAACGGCCCGGCGCGACGCCGCGGCCACCCGCGAAGCCCTGGTGCAGGCGGCCGTGGACGAGTTCTCGCGCAGCGGTTTCGCCGGCGCGCGGGTGGACGAGATCGCGCGCGTGGCCGGCGTGAACAAGCAGCTCGTCTACCACTACTTCGAGAGCAAGCAGGGCCTGTACCTGGTGGCGCTCGAATCGGTCTATGCGCAGATCCGCGAGAAGGAACAGGCACTGTCGCTGGGCGCGCTGGAGCCGGTGGACGCCATGACCCAGCTCATCGGCTTCTCCTTCGACTACCTGGCCGAGCACCCTGAATTCATCGCACTGCTGGCCGACGAGAACCGCAACCAGGGCCAGCACATCCTGGCCTCCGAGCGGCTCAAGCGCATGCATTCGCCCTTCATCGAGATGCTGGAGCGCACGCTGGAGCGCGGCGCGGCGCAGGGCGTGTTCCGGCGCGACATGGACGCCGTCCACCTCTACATCTCCATCGCCGGCATCTCGTACTTCTTCTTCTCCAACAACCACACGCTGTCGGCCATCTTCGGCAAGTCGCTGGGCTCCAAGGGCGCGCTGGTGCAGCGGCGGCGGCATGTGATCGAGTTCGCGCTCAATGCACTGAGACCCTGACAAAGGACCGGCGCAGCCAAGCCGAGTTTTTATCAACCAGTTGGTTGACTAGTACTGGGGCGACTTCTATGATTCCGTGCAACACGGCTTCCAGGAAGGAAAGCGCCCATGACGGCCCCTGCCACCGCCCCGGCTGACCACGCGCCAGTACCGGGCACCTCGCCCTCGACGACGCCGGCGTCTGCGGCCCGCCACACCGACCCGGTGCCCGCCAGCGCCAGTGCCGGCGAACCCGGCCCCTGGCGCCGCTGGGCCGTGATCGCGGCCGTGCACGTCGGCTGCGTGCTGTTGTGGGAAGCGGTGGTGCGCCTGTTCGCCATCCAGCCTTTTGTGCTGCCCGCGCCTTCGGCCGTGCTGGCCACGCTGTCCAACGAGAACCACCGCTGGCTGGCCAACACGGCTGTCACGGCGCTCGAGGTGTTCGGCGGCTATGCGCTGGGGCTGGTGCTGGGCATCCTGGGCGCGCTGGTCTTCGTCACCAGCCGCTGGCTCAGCCTGCTGTTCTTTCCACTGCTGGTCACGCTCAACATGATCCCCAAGGTGGCGCTGGGGCCGCTGATCATCGTGTGGTTCAGCTATGGCATCGGGCCCAACATCCTGATCACCTTCAGCCTATGCTTCTTCCCGATCCTGCTGACCACCATCCGCGGCCTCAATGAGACCGAGCCCGACCTGCTCAACCTCGTGCACGCGCTCAAGGGCTCGCGCTGGCAGCTCTTTCGCTACATCCAGCTGCCGGGCTCGCTGCCCTATGTGTTCTCGGGCATGAAGGTCGCCACCGTGCTGGCCGTGGCCGGCGCGGTGGTCGGCGAATTCATCGCTTCCGACAAGGGCCTGGGCTACCTGATGATCCAGGTGCAGGCCTCGCTCGACACGGCCGCGGTCTTCATGGCCGTGCTGCTGATCACCGGCATCGGCGTGCTGCTGTACCTGCTGGTACTGCTGCTGGAGCGCCGTTTCATCACCCAGGACGCCCGCATCCAATGAGCACAACCCCCACCGCCCTGCCCCGCACGCTCGACAACAGCGCGTGGCCCGACCGCTTCGACAGCGAGGAAGCGCTGGAAGACTTCCTGGCCCTGCCCACGCAGGCGCTGATCGACGACCTGGCCCGCGTGAGCGGCGACCTGCTGATCCTGGGTGCAGGCGGCAAGATGGGCCCCACCCTGGCCCGCCTGGCGCGCAACGCCATGGCGCCGCAGCACCGCGTGATCGCCGTCGCCCGCTTCAGCGAAGCCGGCGTGCGCGAGATGCTGGCCGGCCACGGCGTCGAGACCATCGCCTGCGACCTGCTCGATGCCGCCGCACTGGCCGAGCTGCCGCAGTGCCCCAACGTGATCTTCATGGCCGGGCGAAAGTTCGGCGGCGAAGGCAACAACCCGCTGACCTGGGCCATGAACGTGCATGTGCCTGCGCTGGTGGCGCAGACCTTCCGCCGCTCGCGCATCGTGGCTTTCTCCACCGCCTGCGTGTACCCCTTCGTGCCCGTGACCGGCCAGGGCGCCAGCGAAGCGCTGCCGCCCGATCCGCCCGGCGAATACGCCAACTCCTGCGTGGGCCGCGAGCGCATGTTCGAGTACTTCTCGCAGCAGCACGGCACGCCCGGCCGGCTGTACCGGCTGAGCTACGCCATCGACCTGCGCTACGGCGTGCTGGCCGACGTGGCACAGAAGGTGTGGCGCGGCGAAAGCGTGGACGTGACCATGGGCCACGTGAACGTGATCTGGCAGGGCGATGCCAACGCGCAGGCCCTGCGCTGCCTGGCGGCCGCCACGGTGCCCACCTCGCCGCTGAACGTGACCGGCCCCGAGACCACCTCCATCCGCTGGCTGGCCGAGGAGTTCGGCCGCCGCTTCGGCAAGCGCGTGCAGATCACCGGCGAGGAAGCGCCCACCGCCTGGCTGATGAACACCGGCGCGGCCGAGCGCCTGTTCGGCTATCCGCGCGTGCCGCTGTCGCAGCAGATCGCCTGGGTGGCCGACTGGATCTCGCGCGAGCAGCGCCTGTACGGCAAGCCGACCAAGTTCGAGAAGCGGGATGGCAAGTACTGAGCCTGCCGCGCGCGCCGAAGCGCTGGCCGCCCTGGACGCCGCCACGCTCGCCATGCTGGGCGAGCTGGTGCTGCAGAGCCAGTGGAACCAGACCGATGAGGACTGGGCCCTGTTCGCGCGCGAAGGCCGCATCCATGTGGTGCGCGATGCCGCACAGCAGCGCATCGTCGCCAGCGGCGCCGTGCTGCCCATGGGCGCGCACGATGCGTGGATCAGCATGATCCTGGTCGATCCGGCCAGCCGTGGCCGCGGCCTGGGCCGCACCGTGTTCGAAGCCTGCCTGCAGGACCTGGAACGCCAGGGCCGCAGCGCCTGGCTGGACGCCACGCCCGCCGGCGAGGCGCTGTATGTGCAGTACGGCTTCGAGCCGCTGTGGCGCCTCGCGCGCTGGCAGCGCGAGCCCAGGCCGGCCACCGGCGCGCCGCTGCCGCAGGGCCGTGCCAGCAGCGACGCACTCGAGGCCCTGGCCGCGCTGGATGCGCAGGCCCTGGGCCAGCCTCGCCCCGCGGTGCTGCAAGACCTGGCGCTGCGCGAAGGCAGCCAGCTGCTGCGCGATGCGCAGGGCTTTGCCATCGTGCGGCGCGGCCGCGTCGCGCACCACATCGGCCCGCTGATCGCGAGCGACGATGCCGCGGCGCTGCGCCTGCTCGAACAGGCCTGCGGTGCGCTGGACGGCCAGCTCTTCATCGACGTGCCGGACGCGCGCGCTGCGCTGCGCGAGCGCCTGGCCCAGGCCGGCTTCAGCCAGCAGCGCCCCTTCGCGCGCATGCGCCGCGGTGGCGGCCCCGTGCGCGGCCACAGCAGCTTCATCCACGCCGTCGCCGGCCCCGAATACGGCTGAAGACAAAGCCGCCCATCCCTCATCCAGGAACTCCCATGGCCCTGCTCCGAGACGACCTTCCCGCCGACGTGCTGAACCTGCTGGCGCAGGGCACGGTGATCCCCGCCCACCCGCTGGCCCTGGACGCGCAGCGCCAGTTGGACCGGCGCCGCCAGCGCGCGCTCACGCGCTATTACGTGGACGCTGGCGCGGGCGGCCTGGCCGTGGGCGTGCACACCACGCAGTTCGCGATCCGCGAGCGCGGCCTGTACGAGACCGTGCTGCGCGCCGCCGCCGAAGACCGCGCCGCCTGGACCGGGCGGCCCATGGCCATGGTCGCGGGCCTGTGCGGCCCCACGGCGCAGGCGCGGGCCGAGGCGCAGACCGCCGTGGGCCTGGGCTACCACGCGGGCCTGCTGAGCCTGGCGGCGCTCGCATCCGCCCCGGAAGACGAACTCATCGCGCACTGCGAAGCCGTCGCGCAGGAAATCCCGCTGGTGGGCTTCTACCTGCAGGCCGTCGTGGGCGGGCCCGTGCTCTCCAGCGATTTCTGGCGTCGCTTTGCCAGCATTCCCAACGTGCTGGCCATCAAGGTCGCGCCCTTCAACCGCTACCGCACCCTGGACGTGGTGCGCGGCGTGGTGGAGGCGCGGGCCGAGGAGCGCGTGTTCCTCTACACCGGCAACGACGACCACATCGTGCTGGACCTCGCCCTGCCCCTGCGCGCCATGCGCGACGGCCAGCCGGTGGACGTGCGCTTTCGCGGCGGCCTGCTGGGCCACTGGTCGGTGTGGACGGCCCGGGCCGTGGAGCAGCTGGCGCAGATCAAGCGCACGCTCGCCACGCAGGGCGGCGCGCTGCCGCCCGAGCTGCTGGCGCTGGACGCGCGCGTGACCGACTGCAACTCGGCCTTCTTCGACGTGCGCAACAACTTCCACGGCTGCATCGCGGGCTGCCATGAGGTGCTGCGCCGCCAGGGCCTGCTCGAAGGCATCTGGTGCCTGGACCCGGCCGAAGGGTTGGGCGCAGGCCAGGCGCAGGAGATCGACCGCGTCTACCGCGCGCACGGCGAGCAGCTTTCGGACGACGCCTTCGTGCGCGAGAACCTGGGCCGCTGGCTGGCCTGAGCCGGCCCGACCCCACAGGCACATGAGCAACAGCATGAGCGAACCCCTGATCCGCATGCGCCAGCTGCGCAAGGTCTACCGCAAGAGGAACGAGGAGTTCCTCGCGGTCTCGGACGTGTCCATGGACATCCACGCGGGCGACATGGTGTCGCTGGTGGGGCCTTCGGGCTGCGGCAAGTCCACCTTGCTGAAGATCCTGGCCGGGTTGCATGGCCACGATGGCGGCACGCTGGAGATCGGCGGCGGCAGCACCTTCCAGCCCGGTCGCGACGTGGGAATGGTGTTCCAGCAGCCGCTGCTGCTGAAGTGGCGCACCATCCTCGACAACGTGCTGCTGCCGGCCGACATCCTGGGGCTGGACAAAAAGGCCGCGCGAGCGCGCGCGCTGGCGCTGCTGGACATGGTGGGCCTCTCGGGCTTTGCCGACAAGCTGCCTTATGAACTCTCGGGCGGCATGCAGCAGCGCGCGGCCATTGCGCGCGCACTGGTGCACGACCCCAAACTGGTGCTGATGGACGAGCCCTTCGGCGCACTCGACGCCCTGACGCGCGAGAAGATGAACCTGGAGATGCTGCGCATCTGGGAAGAGACGGGCAAGACCTTCGTCGTCGTGACCCACAGCATCCAGGAGGCCGTGTTCCTGGGCACGCACTGCGCCGTGCTCACGGCCGGCCCGGCCCGCATGGCCGACCATTTCGCCATCGACCTGCCCGCGCCGCGCAAGCTGCACCTCAAGACCAGCCCGGCCTTCGGGCAGCACGTGAGCCGCATCTACGACTTGCTGGGGGTGGAGTAGGGCGCGGGCGGCTCCCGGCCGCCGTTCAGGACACGATGTAGGCCGCCGCGCCCGTCGCGATCAGTTCGCCGTCGCTGCCCAGGCATTCCATCTGGGTGCTGGCCACGCGCGAGCCCAGGCGCAGCACGCGGGCGCCCAGGCGGAACTCCGTGCCCACGCCCTGGCGCAGGTAGTCCACGCGCAGGTCGATGGTGCCCAGGCGCGTGAAGCGCTGCAGCCGCCGCGCGGGCGGCTCGTCCATGTGGCGCGCGGCAATGGCGGCCATGATCGCCAGGCCGGCCATCGAATCGAGCGCGGCGCTGATCACACCGCCATGCAGGCGCTGATGCGCCACGCTGCCCACCAGGTCGGGCCGCATGGTGATGCGCCCGGCCACCGCCGCAGGCGTGATCTCGGTGGCCTGCAGGCCCAGCACCCGGTTGAAGGGCACGTGCTGCTCGATGATCTCCTGCAGCAGCAGGATGAATTCGGGCTCGAAGGCCACGGCAGCGGCGGCGGCGGGCCCGGAGGCCGTGGGGGCGAGCACGGAAGCTTGCAGGGACGCAGACATTCAGACCTTGCTGAAGTCGGGCTTGCGCTTCTCCATGAAGGCCGTGAAGGCTTCGCGCGCGGCGGGTTCGCGCAGCATGCGGCCGAAGCTCGCACCTTCCTCGGCCATGCGCTCCAGCACCACGGCGCCCTGGCCCTTCTTCATCAGGCGCTTGGTTTCGATCAGCGCCGACAGCGGCTTGGCCGCGAGCTTGCGCGCCTGCTGCTGGGCGATGCTGTTGGCCTCGGTGGGCGGCACCACGCGGTTGACCAGGCCCACTTCCAGTGCCGCTTCGGCCATGAAGGGCTCGCCCAGCAGCAGCGCTTCTGCGGCGCGGTGGTAGCCGAACATCTGCGGCACCAGCAGGCTCGAGGCCGCCTCGGGGCACAGGCCCAGGTTGACGAAAGGCATGGAGAAGGCCGCGTTGTCGCCCGCGTAGACCAGGTCGCAATGGAACAGCAGCGTGGTGCCGATGCCCACGGCCGGGCCGCAGACGGCCGCCACGATGGGCTTGGGAAAAGCGGCGATGTTGCGCAGGAAGCGGAACACGGGCGAGTCCTGCGTCGAGGGCGGCTGGTTCAAGAAGTCGCCGATGTCGTTGCCGGCCGAGAAGATGGTGGCATCGCCCTGGATCAGCACCACGCGCACGGCCGCATCGGCCTGCGCGGCGTCCAGCGCGTCGGCCATGGCCGCGTACATGGCGCTGGTGATGGAATTCTTCTTGTCGAGACGGTTGAAGGTCAGGGTGCACACACCGCCTTCGGTGTGGACGAGGATGTCGCTGCTCATGGTGGCAATCAAGTCAGTGTTGAGGAAGAAGACGCGAGAGTCTCGCGCACGAAGTCGAGCCGGTCCTGGCCCCAGAACATCTGGCCGCGGACGAAGAAGGTGGGCGCGCCAAACACCCCGCGCTCGATGGCCTCGGTGGTCACGGCCTTGAGCTGCTCCTTGACTTCGGGCTCGGCGGTCATCGCCAGGATCGCCTGCGGGTCGAAGCCGGCCTTGTGCAGCACCGCGCCCACCTGGGCCACGTCGCCCATGTTGAGGCCGTCCACCCACATCGCCTGGAACACGGCGTCGCAGTAGGCTTCGAAGCGCTCGGGCTGCTTGTGCAGCAGCGCCGTGGCGCCGCGCATCAGGGCCATGGTGTTGACCGGGAAATGCGGGTTGAATGCAAAAGGCACGCCATAGCGCTTCGCATGGCGGTCGAAGTCCTGGAGCATGTACGCGCCCTTGGCCTTGACCTCGGCCGGCGAGCGATTGCCGATGGCCTGGAACACCGCCCCCAGCAGCATCGGCTTGTAGACGATCTGCGCGCCGGTTTCCGCGCGCAGCCGGGGCAGCTGCGTCCAGGCCAGGTAGGCCGCAGAGCTGCCCACATCAAAGAAGAATTCGACGGTCTGGGTCATGGTGTCTCCTGGTTCTTGGGGTGAGGGCGCGACCCGGATGCCGGCCTGCCGCAAAGGCCACGCACGGTGGGTGGCTCAGAACTTTTCCATCCAGGGCCGCAGATCCAGCTCATGCGTCCAGGCGTCGCGCGGCTGGCGGTGCAGCATCACATAGCTGTGCGCGATGTGGTCGGGGTTGAGGATGCCGTCCTGCGCCTTGAGCGCGTAGCGCTCGGGGAAATTGCTGCGGATGAACTCGGTGTCGATGGCGCCATCGATGATGGTGTGGGCCACGTGCACGCCCTGCGGGCCCAGCTCGCGCGCCATGCTCTGGGCCAGCGCGCGCAGCGCCATCTTGGCGCCCGAGAAGGCGCCGAAGTTCGCGCCGCCGCGCAGCGAGGCCGTGGCGCCCGTGAAGATGAGGGTGCCGCGGTGGCCGCTGGCCGGCATCTCGCGCGCCACCATGCGCCGGGCCACTTCGCGGCCGTTGAGAAAGCCCGAGAAGCAGGCCATTTCCCAGACCTTGAAATACTTGCGCGCGCTTTCGGTGAGGATGCTCTCGGGCACGTTGGCGCCGATGTTGAACACCATCACCTCGATGGGCCCCACCGTGCTTTCGATCTGCTCAATCAGCGCAGCCACTTCCTCTTCCTTGCGCGCGTCGCTGCCAAAGGCATGGGCCACGCCGCCCTCGGCCTCGATCTGCGCGACCAGCGGCTGCAGCTTGTCTGCGCTGCGCCGCGTGACGCACGCCGCATAGCCTTCGCGCGCAAAGGCACGCGCGATGGCGCCGCCGGTGGCGTCACCGGCGCCGACGATCAAAGCGGCCTTGCGAGGCGCCGTGGTGTTCATGAGGCTGCGCCCTATTCCTTGAAGTAGACGATCTGGTTGCTGGTGGCCAGCAGGCGCCCGGCTTCGCTCCACAGCTGCGCGGCCTGGTCGAAGAAGCCGTTGAAGAACTGCTGGCCCTGCGCGCGTCCGAGCAGGTAGCCGGTGCCGGCCTCCTGCAGCTGCGCCGCATCGGCGTGGAAGTAGGTGGTGATGGACACCGTGCCGGCTGGCACGGGCTTGGCGCGGCGCAGCCACACGCGCGGGTAGAACAGGTCGCTCATGGCCGCCAGCGAGCAGAAGTCCAGCGCGCGCGGCTGTGCGTCACGCAGCCACAGCATGCTTTCGCTCGGCGCTTCGGCGCCGTCCCAGCTGGCGGGAATGGCACCGCGCACGGGCCGCATCTCGTACTTGTTGAACCAGGCCACGCCCTTGGGGCCCATGTCGAAGCGCTCCACCTGCGCGGGCGGCGGCACCTGCGGCATGGGCAGATCGTGCCCGCTCCAGGTTTCGCGCCGCGCGGCCGTCACGGCCGTGGCCGTGGTGTTCACCTGCATGCGGCCGTCTTCGCCGCTCTGGCGCACTTCCATGCGCCAGTGCTGCGTGGAGCGATTGGTGCGCACGGGAATGGCCAGCACCTCCAGCGGCCCCGGCCCGATGGCGCTGGCGTAGTTGACCGTGAGCGCGATGGGCGTGCCCAGCAGGTCCGGGTGCTGCAGCACGGCGCGCAGCGCCAGCGCCGCGGTGGTGCCCCCGAAGGGCCCCACCATGTTCCAGTAGTCCTGGCTGGCGGCACCGGCGAACAGGCCGGACTGCGTGTCGCTGTGCTCCAGCGCCAGCGCCCGGTCGAAGATGTGCACCTCTTGCGTCATGTGTGTGAAGTCTCCATGGGGGCACGGACCGGGCTCGATGGGACCCTAGACGCGCTCGAAGATGCCGGCTGCGCCTTGGCCCATGCCCACGCACATCGTGACCATGCCGTACTTCAGATTCTTGCGGCGAAGGGCATGAACCACTGTCGCCGATCGGATAGCGCCGGTGGCGCCCAGCGGGTGGCCCAGCGCGATGGCGCCGCCCATGGGGTTGACCTTGGCCGGGTCCAGCTTGAGCGTGTTGAGCACGGCCAGCGACTGTGCCGCGAAGGCTTCGTTGAGTTCGATCCAGTCGAGATCATGGTGCTTCAGGCCCGCGTAGCGCAGCGCGGCCGGAATCGCCTCGATGGGGCCGATGCCCATGATGGCGGGCGGAACGCCCTTGCTGGCAAAGCTCACGAAGCGCGCCAGCGGCTGGAGGTCGTACTTCTGGCAGGCCGCTTCGCTGGCCAGGATCAGCGCGCCCGCGCCGTCGGAGGTCTGCGAGCTGTTGCCGGCCGTGACGCTGCCGCGCGCGGCGAAGACGGTGCGCAGCTTCGCCAGGCCTTCGAGGCTGGTGTCGGGGCGCGGGCCTTCGTCCAGGCTCACCGTGCGGGTCTTCGACGTGGTCTCGCCGGTCGCGGCATCGAAGCCGCGGTCGGTCACCTCGACGGGCGTGATCTCGTCGGCGAACTCGCCGGCCTGCTGGGCCGCGATGGCGCGCTGGTGCGACTGCAGCGCGAAGGCGTCCTGCGCCTCGCGGCTGACCTTCCACTGCTGCGCCACCTTCTCGGCCGTCAGGCCCATGCCGTAGGCGATGCCCACGTCGCCATCGCGTTCGAAGATGGAAGGCGACAGCGAAGGCGCATTGCCCATCATCGGCACCATGCTCATGCTCTCGACGCCGGCGGCGATCATCACCTCGGCCTCGCCGACGCGGATGCGGTCGGCCGCCATCTGCACGGCCGACAGGCCCGAGGCGCAGAAGCGGTTGACCGTGATGCCGCCCACGCTGGTGGGCAGCCCCGCCAGCACGGCACCGATGCGCGCCACGTTCAGGCCCTGCTGCGCCTCGGGGATCGCGCAGCCGCAGACGATGTCCTCGATGGTGGCCGGGTCCAGCCGCGGCACCTGCGCCAGCGCGGCGCGCAAGGTGGTGGCCAGCAGGTCATCGGGCCGCGTGTTGCGGAAGTAGCCGCGGTGCGACTTGCCGATGGGGGTGCGGGTGGCGGCGACGATGTAGGCGTCTTGCACTTGTTTGCTCATGGTCGTGTCCTTGTCGTCGTTCAGTTGCGCAGGGGCTTGCCCGTGGACAGCATCCCCATGATCCGCTCCTGCGTCTTGGGGTGAACCACCAGCGAACAGAAGGCCTTGCGCTCCAGCGCCATCAGGTACTCCTCGGTCACCAGCGTGCCGGGGTCGACGTCGCCGCCAGTCACCACATGGGCGATCAGGCTGGCGATGTGGAAGTCGTGCGCGCTGATGAAGCCGCCGTCGCGCATGTTCACCAGTTGCCCGGTGATGGTGGCGGCGCCGCTTCGGCCGGCCACGCGGAAGCTGCGCTTCATGGGCGGGCGCCAGCCGGCATCCGCCATGGCCCTGGCCTGCTGCAGGGCCACATAGAGCAGCTCGTCCTTGTTGGGCACGACGATGTCGCCTTCCACCAGGTAGCCCAGCTTGCGCGATTCCAGCGCGCTGGTGCCCACCTTGGCCATGGCGGCGGCAGTGAAGCCTTCGGTGAGGAAGGGCAGCAGGTCGCTGCCGGTGGATGTGGCCGCGTTCTCGGCCGCGCGGCGCGCGATGTAGGTCAGGCCGCCCGCGCCAGGCACCAGGCCCACGCCCACTTCGACCAGGCCGATGTAGCTTTCCATGGCGGCCACGCGGCGCGCGCTGTAGACGGCCAGCTCGCAGCCGCCGCCCAGCGCCAGGCCGCGCACGGCGGCCACCACCGGCACATTGGCATAGCGGATGCGCAGCATCACGTCCTGCAAGGCCTGTTCGGCGCCTTCCACCGCGTCGATGCCCGCAACCACGAAGGCCGGCAGCATCGCCTGCAGGTCGGCGCCGACGGAGAACTTGTCGTCGCTCGACCAGATCACCAGGCCCCGGTACTCGCGCTCGGCCAGGGCCACGGCCTCGGCCAGCGCCTCGGCCACGTCGGGGCTGATGGCGTTCATCTTCGAATGGATGCTGGCGATCAGCACCTCGCCATCGAGCGTCCAGACGCGCACGTCGCCTTCGTCGCTGATCGTGGTGCCGGCTTCCTCGGCGCGCGGCGCCTGGGCACCCAGCACGCGCTCGGGGAAGAGCTGGCGTGCATGCACGGGCAGGCGGCGCTCGGGCACGAAGCGTTGTTCCGACGCGCTCCACGAGCCTTCGCGCGTGTGCACGCCGCCGGCTTCGGCCACCGGGCCCTTGAAGACCCACTCGGGCAGCGGCGCCTTCGACAGCGCCTTGCCGGCCGCTATGTCTTCCTGGATCCACTGCGCCACCTGCAGCCAGCCCGCTTCCTGCCACAGCTCGAAGGGGCCTTGCTGCATGCCGAAGCCCCAGCGCATGGCCAGGTCCACGTCGCGCGCGCTTTCGGCAATGTCGGCCAGGTGCACGGCCGCGTAGTGAAAGCCATCGCGCAGGATGGCCCAGAGGAACCGGCCTTGCGGGCCCTCGGCATTGCGCAGCAGCTTCAGGCGCTCGCCGGCCGGCTTCTTGAGCATGCGGCCATAGACCTCGTCGGCCTTGGCGCCAGCGCTCACGTACTCGCCGCTTTGCAGGTCGAAGCGCAGCACGTCGCGCCCGGCCTTCTTGTAGAAGCCTGCCTTGGTCTTCTGGCCCAGATGGCCCAGTTCCAGCAGCTTGGCCAGCACCGGCGGCGTGGCGAAGTTCGGGTAGAACGGGTCGCGCTTCTCGTCCAGGTTGTCCTGCAGCGTCTTGACCACATGGGCCAGGGTGTCCAGGCCCACCACGTCGGCGGTGCGGAAGGTGCCGCTGCTGGCGCGGCCCAGGCGCTTGCCGGTCAGGTCGTCCACCACATCGAAGGTCAGGCCGAAGTTCTCCACTTCCTTGAGCGTGGCCAGCATGCCGGCGATGCCGATGCGGTTGGCGATGAAGTTGGGGGTGTCCTTGGCGCGCACCACGCCCTTGCCCAGCGCGCTGATGGCGAAGGTCTCGAGTTCGTCGAGCACCTGGGCCTCGGTGGTGGGCGTGGGGATCAGCTCCACCAGCGTCATGTAGCGCGGCGGGTTGAAGAAATGAATGCCGCAAAAGCGCGGGCGGATGCTCTCGGGCACCGCCTCGGCCAGCTTCGTGATCGACAGGCCCGAGGTGTTCGACGCCAGGATGGCGTGCGAGGCCACATGCGGCGCGATCTTCCTGTACAGGTCGAGCTTCCAGTCCATGCGCTCGGCGATGGCCTCGATCACGAGGTCGCATTCGCCCAAAAGCGCCAGGTGCTCCTCGTAGTTGGCGGCCTGGATCAGCTCGGCGTCCTCGGCCACGCCCAGCGGCGCGGGCTTGAGCTTCTTGAGGTTGTCGATGGCCTTGGTGACGATGCCGTTCTTCGGGCCTTCCTTGGCGGCCAGGTCGAACAGCACCACGGGCACCCGCACATTGACGAGGTGGGCCGCGATCTGCGCGCCCATCACGCCGGCGCCGAGCACGGCGACCTTTTTCACTTGAAATCTGGACATGGTTGAACTTGTTGGGGTTCTGACTTGTTCAGGGAACACCGTGGAACCGGCTTTGCCGGGCCACTGGTGTTGCCCCCTTGAGGGGGTATGGGTTTTCTACACGCAGTGAGAAAACCAAACGGGGGTGGGCATCACTGCACGCGAACCCACGTTTGCGTGCGTCCAATGCCCAGCACAGAGCCGCGCACTTCAAGCTTCTTGCCACCCTCGACGGGCGTGAGGCGCAGCGTGTAGCTCTTGCCGTTCTCGGGGTCGAGGATCTTGCCCTCCTCCCACACGTCCTTGCCTTCGGCCTTCTTGGCGCCGCGGATGATTTCCAGCCCGATCAGCGGCTGGCCCTTGCGGTCGTCGGTGCACTCCTCGCACACCGCGTCCTGTTTGGCTTCCTTGCGCAGCAGCTTTTCGATGCGGCCGCTGAGCACGCCACCCGATTCGCTGATGCGGATCTGCGACTTGGCCTCATGGGTCTTGTCGTCGATGCTCTGCCAGGTGCCCACGGGGGTCATCTGAGCCAGGGCCGGGCCGGACAAGGCAGCAAGCAGGATGGCAGCTGGAATGAACTTCATGGGCGTCTCCCGTAGGTGGAAAACAAGAAGGAAGAAGGCGGTCAGGCCAGCGCTGCGTCCGTGTCCATCAGCACCTTGCTGCCGGCGCGGGCCGTGCGCATCAAGGTAGCCGTTTCCGGGAACAGCTTGGCGAAGTAGAAGCGCGCGGTCTGCAGCTTGGCGACGTAGAACGGATCGGTGTTGCCCGCGGCAATCTCGCGCAGCGCCACCTGGGCCATGCGTGCGAACAGGTAGCCGAACACGAAGTGGCCCGCCACGCGCAGGTAGTCCACCGCGGCCGCGCCCACCTCGTCGGGGTTCTGGAAGCCCTTGAAGCCGATCTCGGTCGTGAACTTGGTGAGCTGGTCGCCCAGGCCCGCGATCGGGTTGATGAACTCGGCCATCTTCTCGTTCACGCCCTCTTCTTCCACCAGCCTGGCGACGAGCTTGCCGAACTTCTTGAGCGAGGCGCCGTTGTTGCCCAGCACCTTGCGGCCCAGCAGGTCCAGCGACTGGATGGTGTTGGTGCCCTCGTAGATCATGTTGATGCGGTTGTCCCGCACGAACTGCTCCATGCCCCATTCCTTGATGAAGCCGTGGCCGCCGAAGACCTGCATGCAGGCGTTGGTGCTGATGTGGCCGTTGTCGGTGATGAAGGCCTTGACGATGGGCGTGAGCAGCGCAACCAGCTCGCCAGAGTCCTTGCGCACCTTCTCGTCGGGGTGGTTGTGTTCCTTGTCCAGCAGCAGCGTGCAGAAGATCTGCAGCGCGCGTCCGCCCTCGGCATAGGCCTTGGCCGTGAGCAGCATCTTGCGCACGTCGGGGTGCACGATGATCGGGTCGGCGTCCTTGTCCTTGGCCTTCGGGCCCGAGAGCGAGCGCATCTGGATGCGGTCCTTGGCATAGGCCAGCGCGTTCTGGAAGGCCACCTCCGTCAGGCCCAGCGACTGGTTGCCCACGCCCAGGCGCGCGGCGTTCATCATCACGAACATGGCGGCCAGGCCCTTGTTGGGCTCGCCCACCAGCGTGCCCACGGCGCCGTCCAGGCTGATCTGCGCCGTCGCGTTGCCGTGGATGCCCATCTTGTGCTCCAGGCCCGTGCAGAAGATCGGGTTGCGCGCGCCCAGCGAACCGTCTTCGTTGACCATGAACTTGGGCACCACGAACAGGCTGATGCCCTTGCTGCCCTTGGGCGCGTCGGGCAGGCGGGCCAGCACCAGGTGGATGATGTTCTCGGTCAGGTCATGCTCGCCGGCCGAGATGAAGATCTTGCTGCCCGTGAGCTTGTACGTGCCGTCGGCCTGCGGTTCGGCCTTGGTGCGCAGCAGGCCCAGGTCGGTGCCGCAGTGCGGCTCCGTCAGGCACATGGTGCCGGTCCACTCGCCGCTGGTCAGCTTGGGCAGGTAGGTCTTCTTCTGCGCGTCGGTGCCGTGCGCCACCAGGGCTTCATAGGCGCCGTGCGACAGGCCCGGGTACATGGTCCAGGCCTGGTTGGCGCTGTTGAGCATCTCGTAGACGCACTGGTTCACCACGAAGGGCAGGCCCTGGCCGCCGTACTGCGGGTCGCAGGACAGCGCCGCCCAGCCGCCTTCGACGTACTTGGCATAGGCGTCCTTGAAACCCGCCGGCGTGGTGACTTCGTGCGTCTTCTTGTCCAGCACGCAGCCTTCGGTGTCGCCGCTGATGTTGAGCGGGAAGGTCACTTCGGCCGCGAACTTGCCGGCCTCTTCCAGCACCGCGTTGAGCGTGTCGGCATCCGTCTCGGCATGGGCCGGCATGGCCTTGAGTTCTTCGGAAACCTGAAGGACTTCGTGCAGCACGAACTGCATGTCGCGCAGCGGCGGGTTGTAGGTGGGCATGCGGCGATCTCCTGGGAAGATGAATGAGCGGTTGAACTGGAAGAAGAAAAACGAAAACAAAGACAGGCAGGCCGTCGGCGCCTCAGCCCACGGGCTTGAGGCGGCGGCCGCCAGCCCTGGCCGTTGCCGCAGGCGCGGCAGCAGCGGCAGCGGTGGCGGCACGCGCGAGGATGTTGGCAAAGCCCGTGTTGGCGCGGGCGATGGAGCCGGGCACGCGCAGGAAGCGCGCTTCGTAATGCAGGGCGAGGATCAGGCCGTGGATCTCAAAAGCAAGCTGGCGCGCGTCTTCGTCGGCGCGCAGGTGGCCTTCGGCCTGCGCCTGCTCGATGGCGCGCAGCACCGCGGCCTGCCAGATGCTCACCGACTCCACCAGGGCATCGCGCACCGGGCCCGGCCGGTCGTCGAACTCCGACGCGCCGCTGATGTAGATGCAGCCCGAATCGATCTCGGTGGAGGTGCGCTTCATCCAGTTGCCGAACATGGCGCGCAGGCGCGGCAGGCCGCGCGGCTCCTTCAGCGCGGGAAAGAACACCTCGTGCTCGAAGCGATGGTGGTATTCGCGCACCACCGAGATCTGCAGTTCCTCGCGCGAGCCGAAATGCGCGAACACGCCCGACTTGCTCATCTTCGTGAGCTCGGCCACGGCGCCGATGGACAGCCCTTCCAGCCCGATCTGCGCCGCCAGCGCCAGGGCCGCGTCGACGATGACGGCCTTGGTCTGCTGGCCCTTGGGCGCAACGCGGGCGGACTTCACGGGGACAAGCGGTGCGGACATGGGGTGCCTGCAAATAAAACGAACGGTCGTTCTATTTTGTGCGAGTTCCTCCAAAGCGCAAAAGGCAAAGACCCGCGGCGGGCGCGGGTCTTTGAGGGGTGGGTGCCTGCGGCCGGTGCCGGTTCGCGCGGCCTCAGCCCAGCCGCACCTTGCGGTAGCTTTCTCGGTCCATGTCCACCACCTCCACGCTCAGGTGGGCGGCCAGGCCAGCGGGCAACGGCGGCATGCGGGCCAGCATGCCCCGGGTCACGCGGTCGCTGAAGTCGCGCTTTTGCGCGGCGCTGCGGCCCGCGAGGATGCGCACCGTGACGTGGATGAAGGCACGCCCCTGTCCGGCCAGCCCCACGCGGAACGCATCGGTGTGCAGCACGCGCGCCTTGAGGTCGGCCTCGTCCTCGACCTGCGCGCTGCCCGCCAGTTCGCTGGTCACGGCCGCCAGCATGTCGTCCCAGGGCAGCGGCGGCAGATTGGTGGTGTGTTCAATGACGATGTGCGGCATGCGGCTTCCAAAAAAACAGGAAAAAGGACCGGCCGCCACGGCCGGCCCTGTGCGCCATCAGCGCAGCTTCCAATTCAAGGCGCGGCGCGGTACACCGACCTGCCGCCCACGATGGTTTCAAGCGTGACGATGTCCTTGATCTGCGCCTCGGGCACGCTGAGGTAGTCGGCCGAGAGCACGACCATGTCGGCCAGCTTGCCGGCCTCGATGGCGCCCTTGCGCTCTTCCTCGAAGGTCAGGTAGGGACCGGCGTTGGTGTACAGGCGCAGCGCCTCCTCGCGCGAGATCTTCTGGTCGGCGCCGTAGACCACGCCGCGCGGGTCCTTGCGCGTGACCATCAGGTACATGCCAACGAAGGGGTTGAGCAGGTTGACCTCGTTGTCGGTGCCGGCCGAGGTGCGCTCGATGCCCAGCACGTCGATCAGGCGGCGCGTGGGCACGGCGCGGTTGGCCAGCAGCGGGCCCATGTAGCGCTCCACCGTGCCGGCCTTGTCCCACATGAAGGCGTTCTGGGCATCGATGCGCACGTCCAGCGCGCGCGCCGTGTCGATCTGGTCCGGCGCCACCAGGCTGCCGTGCACGACGCTGAAGCGGCGGCCCTTGATGGAGCGCTGCGCATCGGCTGCGGCATAGGCCTTGAGCGTGAGGTCGACGGCCGCATCGCCCACCGCGTGGGTGTGCACGCGCCAGCCGTTGCGGTTGGCCAGCTGCACCTGCTGCATGTAGGTGTCGGGGTCCACCGCCACCATGCCGTGGTTCCTGGGCTCATTGGCATAGCTGCCGCGGATGTAGGCCGACTTGAGCGTCATGCCGCCGTCCGAGACCAGCTTGATGCCGGCCAGCCGCGCCCAGTCGTCGCCCTGGCCGTCCTTGAAAGGCGCCGCCTTGAGCTGCGCTTCGAAGGCCTGGGCGCTGTCGGCCGGAAAGCGCCAGAACATGCCCGCGCGCACCGTGGACTGGCCGCGCTGCGCGACTTCGTAGTAGGCCTTGATCTGGTCTTCGCTCAGCCCCGCCACCACGGTGCTGGTGATGCCCGAGCGGTTGTAGACGCGCTGGCCCGCGATGTTCTGCGCCACGCGCTGCTCGAAGGTGGGCGGCGGAATGACCTTCTCGACCAGCTGCAGCGCGGCGGATTCGACCACGCCGCTGGGTTCGCCGTTGGCGTCGCGATGGATCCTGCCGCCCACCGGGTCCGGCGTGTTGCGCGTGATGCCCGCCGCGGCCAGCGCCTTGCTGTTGGCCATCGCGAAATGGCCCACGGTCTGCACGTAGACCGGATGGTCGGGCGCCACGGCGTCCAGCTCCTGGCGCGTGAGGTAGCGCTGTTCCTTGAGTTGCGAGGGCGGGTGCCAGCGGCTGGTCTGCACCCACTGCCCGCGCGGCACGTTCCTGGCGCGGATGAAGTCGGCAATGATGGTTTGCGCCTCGGCCACCGTGCGCGCCTTGATCACCTGCGCGGTGGTTTCGACCGTGCCCGCCCCGTCCATGTGGGTGTGCGCGTCCATCAGGCCCGGCACGACGGTGCGGCCCTGCAGATCGACCACGCGGGTCTGCGGCGCGACGAGCGCCCGGATGCGCTCGTTGCTGCCCACGGCCACGAAGCTGCCGTCCTTGATGGCGACGGCCTGCGCGATGGAGAAAGCCTTGTCGGCCGTGATGATCTTGCCGTTGACATAGGCCACGTCAGGCGGCGTGCCGGCCGTCTGGTGTGCGCAGCCCGTGGCCAGCAGGGCAGCCAGTACCGCGCCCGCGGCGCGAGAGAGTGAAGGTGCAGTCATGTCGGTTGGGTCTCTTGTTGGTGGAGTGGTCCTGCCCTGAAGTGGCCCGTGCGGGCCGATGGATTCCGTCGTCAGGCGGGCATGCCCACGCCCAGCAGCGCGTCCAGGCGCGCAGAGTCGGCGGCCAGCGCGGCGCTGGGCCCGGCATGCACCACGGTGCCGCGTTCGAGCACGATGGCCTGGTGCGTCATCTCCAGCGCCAGCACCGGGTGCTGCTCGACGACGATGGAGGCCAGCCCTTCCTGCTCGCACAGGCGGCGGATCGCGTCGGCCAGCTCCTCCACGATGATGGGCGCCAGGCCCTCCATGGGCTCGTCCAGCAGCAGCAGTTGCGGGTTGGTCATCAGCGCGCGGCCGATGGCCAGCATCTGCTGCTCCCCACCCGAGAGCTGGTTGCCGTAGTTGCCGCGCCGCTCGCGCAGCCGCGGGAACAGCGTGTACACGCGTGCAAGGTTCCAGGCGCCCGGGCGCGCCACCACGCCGAGGTTCTCTTCGACGGTGAGCGAGGGAAAGACCTCGCGCTCCTGCGGCACCCAGCCCAGGCCGGCGCGCGCGCGCTGGTGGGCCGCGGCGCGCGTGATGTCCTGCCCGCGCCAGCGGATGCTGCCGCCGCTCACGCGGGTGTTGCCCATCAGCGTTTCGAGCGTGGTGGTCTTGCCCACGCCGTTGCGCCCCAGGATGGCCAGGCTCTCGCCTGCGCGGATCGAAAAGCCCAGCCGGTCCAGCACCACGGCATTGCCATAGCCGGCAGTCACGGCCTCGAAGGCCAGCAGCTCAGACATGGGCCGGCTCCTTTTGCAGGCTGATGTGGGTCTTGCCGAGGTAGACCTCGCGCACGCGCGGGTCGTGGCCGATCTCGGCCGGCGAGCCTTCGGTCAGGATGCGGCCGGCCACCAGCACCGAGATGCGGCGCGCGAAGCGGAACACCAGCTTCATGTCGTGCTCGATGAACAGCACGCTGATGTCCTCGGGCAGCTCGGCGATCACGTCGAAGAGTTCGCCGCTCTCGTCCTCGGGCACGCCCGCGGCGGGCTCGTCCAGCAGCAGGATGCGCGGGCGCGCGGCCAGGGCCAGCGCGATCTCCAGCAGCCGCTGCTTGCCGTAGGCCAGCTCGGCCACGGGCACGTTGGCCAGCGCGTCCAGGCGCAGGCGCCTGAGCAGCGCATGGGCCTCGTCGAAGGCCGCGGTGCTTCTGATGTACGGGCGCCACCAGGTCGCGCCCTGCCCTTCGCGCTCATGGATGGCCAGCACCACCGACAGCAGCGGCGTGAGGCCCGGGAACAGCGTGTTGATCTGGAAGGTGCGCGCCAGCCCGCTGCGCGCGCGCCGGTCGGCCGGCCAGGCCGTGATGTCCTGTCCGTTCATCCGGATGCTGCCGGCACTGGGCCGGTAGATGCCCGTGAGCAGGTTGATCAGCGTGGTCTTGCCCGCGCCGTTGGGACCGATCAGGGCCTGGCGGGCGCCCGGCTCCAGCGACAGGTTCACATCGGCCACGGCATGGAAGGCGCCGAAGCTGATCCCCAGGCCCGTTGTCTGCAGCGCGCTCATCGCGTTTGCTCCTTCACGCGAAAGCGGCGCGACAGCGCGCCCATGATGCCGCCGCGGCCCAGCATCACGGCTGCGATCAGGAAGATGCCCAGCCAGAACATCCAGTACTGCGGGTTCATGTCGGCGAACCAGTCGTGCACCACCATGTAGACGATGGCGCCGATGAGCCCGCCATAGAGCCGGCCCGTGCCGCCCAGCACCAGGATGATGAGGATCTCGGCCGAGCGGTTGAAGCCGATGGATTCGATGCCCACGAACTGCGTGGTCTGCGCCATCAGCGCGCCAGCCACGCCCGCCACCGCGGCGGAAAAGCCGTAGGCCATGCGCAGGCGCGACTCCACCGGCGTGCCGATGGCCAGCATGCGCTTGCGGTTGTCGTGAATGCCGCGCAGCGACAGCCCGAAGGGCGAGCGCAGCACCAGCCGCACGAGCAGGAACATCAGCAGCACCACACCCAGCGCGTAGCAAAAGGCCGTCTTGCCGAAGAGGTCGAACTCGAACACGCCGAACACCGGCGAGACCTGCATGCCCTGCAGGCCGTCGGTGCCGCCCGTGATGCCCGAGAGCCGGTTGGCCAGTTCGTACAGCAGCACGCACACGCCGATGGTGATCATCAGCCGCGTGAGGTCGGCGCCGCGCACGATCAGGTAGCTCAGCGCATAGCCCAGCAGGCCCGCCACCACCAGCGCGGCCAGCAGGCCGCTGAAGGGCTCGCCCCAGCCGTGTCTGGCCAGCAGGCCGGCGGTGTAGGCGCCGGCCCCGAAGAAGGCCGCATGGCCCACCGTGAGGATGCCGGCGTAGCCCAGCGCCATGTCCAGCGCCACGGCGAAGAGGCCGAAGATCAGGATCTGCGAGAGCAGCGTGAGATGGTCGGGCGTGAGGAAGAAGCTCGACGCCAGCAGCAGCCAGAAGGCGATTTCGGCCGCGCGCAGCTGGCCCGGGCTCAGGGTGATGGCTTTCATCAGGCGATGCCCTTCTTGGGAACGATGCCGTTGGGCCGCAGCAGCAGCATGGCGATCATGAACACATAGATCAGGAAGGCGCCGGCCTCGGGCAGGTAGTACTTGCCTGCCACGTCCACGATGCCCACCAGCAGCGCCGCGATGAAGGGCCCGGTGATGGTGCCGGCCCCGCCCACGCAGACCACGATCAGGAAGTACACGAGGTACTTGAGCGGGAACGAAGGCTCCAGCCCCAGCATGCCCAGGCTCAGTGCGCCGCCCAGGCCCGCGAGGCCGCAGCCCAGCGAGAAGGTCAGGAAGAACAGGCGCTGCACGTGGATGCCCGTGCCACCGGCCACGCGCTGGTTGTCCACCGCGGCGCGCACCATCGCGCCATAGCGCGTGCGGCCCATGGCCAGCAGCAGCAGCGCCAGCACCAGCACGCCAGCCACGATCAGGAAGGCGCGGTAGCGGCTCAGCTCCAGCCCCGCCACCGAGAACTGCCCCTGCAGTGCGGGCGGCAGGTTGAAAGGCAGCATCGACGGCCCGAAGAAATAGGTGAGCGCCGCGATGGACACGAACACCATGCCGATGGACAGCAGCACCTGGTCCAGCGGGTGCGCGCGGTACAGCCGCCGGTAGAAGACGAACTCCAGCACCGCACCCAGCAGCGAGGCCGCCGCGAAGGCCGCCACCAGCGCCAGCCAGTAGGACAGCCCCAGCTGGTTCATGAGCACGGCGGCCGCATAGCCGCCCACCACCGCGAAGCTGCCGTGCGCGAGGTTGACGAAATTCATCAACCCCATGGTGATGGACAGACCCACCGCCATGAGAAACAGGAGCATGCCGTAGGCCACTCCATCAAAAAGGACAACACCCATGGGGAATTCCAATGCTGCGCGCACGAGAAGCCGGCCGGTGGCCGCGCGTGCGGGGTGCGCCGGTGCGGCGCGGTGGGCAGGCGGGGCCGCCGGGCCGGCGCGCGGCGTGCGCGCGCGGCCTCGTTGCGGCGCGCCCTTACTTGGCGGCGGCTTCCTTGGCCGGGTCCTTCACGCGGTCGAACTTGTCGAACTCCACGTTCACCAGCTTGCCGCCCACTTTTTCCACCTTGCGGATGTAGACGGTCTGCACGATGTCGCGCGTGGCCGCGTCGATCTCGATCGGGCCGCGCGGGCTTTCGAACGCGAGGCCCTTGAGCGCCTCCATCACCTTGTCGCCGCTGACGTTGCCGCCGGTCTTCTTGAGCGCCAGGTCGATGGCGGCCATGGCGTCATAGGCCGTCACGGCAAAGTAGCTGGGCCGCATGCTGGTGCCGAACTGAGCCTCGAAGTCCTTCACGAACTTCTGGTTCTTGGCCGACGGGTGGCCATAGGAGTAGTGGTGGCTGGTGACCAGCCCCAGCGCCACGTCGCCGGTGGCCTCCAGGTAGCTGTCGTCGGTGGCTTCGCCGGTGGCATAGAGCTTGATGCCGGCCTCTTCCATACCGCGCTCCTTCCACACCTTGAGGAAGGCGGGGGGCATCACGCCCGAGGGGAAGAAGAAGAACACCGATTGCGGCTTGGCGTCCTTGATGCGCTGCACGTAGGCCGAGAAATCGGGGTTGTTCATGGGCGTGCGCAGCTCGCCCACCACCTTGCCGCCACCCTGCTCGAAGGCCTTCTTGAAGGCCGTGAGCGAATCGGTGCCCGACGCATAGTCGGCCACCACCACATAGGCTTCCTTGGTGCCGTTCTTGAGCATCCAGCGGGCCATCGGGTCCGAGACCTGCTGCACCGTGAAGGACAGCCGCGCCACATAGGGCGAGCTGGTGGTGATGGCGGACGAAGAGGCATTCATCACCACCGTGGGGATCTTGGCCTGCGTGGCCACGGCGCCCACGGCATAGGCGTTGGGGCTGAAGTCCAGGCCGGTGAGGATCTGCACCTTGTCGCGCACGATCAGTTCCTGCGCGATGCGCTTGGAGGCATCGGGGTTCGGGCCGGCAGTGTCCTTCTTGACGATTTCCACGCTGCGTCCGGCGATCTTGCCGCCGTGCTCCTTCAGGTACAGCGCCACGCCCGCGTCGAACTGGCGGCCATAGTCGGCATAGGGGCCGGAGTAGGTGCCGATCAGGCCGATCTTGAGCGCGTCCTGGGCCTGCGCAGCGCCGGCGATGCAGGCCAGGGCCGCCGCCGTGGCGGTGGCGAGGAGGGAGCGTTTGGTCATCTTCATCGTGGAACTCCGTGAGAAAGGGTCAGCCCGCAGGCCGGAGGGTTGAAAAGGCTTTGAGATCGCTGGCCGCATCGGCCAGCACCTCGGGCGGGATCTGCGCGCGGCCGGCGATCAGCTTGCGCGCGAGCATGTGTTCGGCCGGCCGGTTGACCGAATGGGCGGCGGCCACCGCGCCATCGCGCAGGTAGAACAGCGTGAAGCGGTCGCTGGCCATGTCGCCGCGCAGCACGCACTGGTCGCCCGGCGCGGGCAGGCCCGCCATCTGGAACTTCAGCTCGTGCTGCTCGCTCCAGAACCAGGGCACGGCCGACAGCGGCTGCGGCCGGCCCGCGATCAGCGAAGCCGCGGCGCGCGCGCCGTCGTTGGCGGCCTGGATGGATTCGAGCCGCATTCGCTCGGGGCCGCCGGGCAGGGCCGCCACGGCGGGCAGCGCCATGTTGGCCACGTCGCCCATGGCCAGCACCTGCGGCGCGCTGGTGCGGCTCAGGCCGTCGACCAGGATGCCGCCCGCGCAGGCGATGCCGGCCGCCTCGGCCAGCTCGGTGTTGGGCAGCACGCCGATGCCCAGCACCACCATGTCGCAAGGCAGCAGGCGCCCGTCGGCCAGCTGGACCGCCTGCACCTGGCCGCTGGCATCGCCCTGCAGTGCCTGCACGCCGCAGCCCAGCTCCAGGGTGAGGCCGCGCTGCCTGTGTGCGTCGGCCACGTAGTCGGACATGGCCGGCGGGAAGCTGCGCGCCAGCAGGCGCGGCTGGCCTTCGATGACCGTGACCTCGGCCCCCGCGGCCTTGAGCGCGGCGGCCACTTCCAGGCCGATGAAGCCGCCGCCGATGACGCACGCACGGCGCCCGGGGCCGCAAGCCGTGACGGCCGCCTGCACGGCCAGCGCATCGTCCAGCGTGCGCAGCGCATGCACGCCGCGCAGCTGCGCGCCGGGCACGGGCAATGGCCTGCAGCGCGCGCCCGTGGCCAGCGCCAGCCAGCCGTAGTCCAGCGTGCCGCCATCGGCCAGTTGCACGCGCTGCGCCGCCACGTCGATGGCGGTGGCGCGCACGCCCAGGCGCAGTTCGATGCCTTGCTCGGCATAGAAATCGGGGCCGCGCAGCGCAAGCTGGTCGGCGGTGGTCTTGCCGCTGAGCAGGCCCTTGGACAGCGGCGGGCGCTGGTAGGGCGCATGCACTTCGTCGCCCAGCAGCACGATGGGGGCCGAGAAGCCCAGTTCGCGCGCCGAGGCCGCGAGCTGCACGCCCGCATAGGAGGCGCCGACGATGACCAGTGTTTCGGCCATCGCCATCAGACCTGCGTCGGCGGCACGCGCACCGTCAGGCCGTCCAGTTCGGCCGTGACGGTGATCTGGCAGCTCAGGCGGCTGCCGGGCTCGCGCGCGCTGGCCGTGCCGTCCAGCAGCTCGTCCTCCATCTCGTCGGGCGGGTCCAGGCGCGGCAGGAACGCTTCAGCCACATAGACATGGCAGGTGGCGCACGAACAGCTGCCGCCGCATTCGGCATCGATGCCGCGGATGTTGTGGTGGATGGCCGTCTCCATCACGCTGGCGCCGGGCTTGGCCTCGACGCTGCGCGTGCTGCCGTCCTTGAGGATGTAGTGGATCGTGGGCATGGTCAGAACATGTCGAAGTACTCGCGGTGTTCCCATTCGGTCACCTCGAGGTTGAAGCGCGCGATCTCGGCGCGCTTGATGTGGCAGTAGTAGTCCACGAAGGCCTGGCCCAGGCCCTCGACGAGCACCGCATCGGCCTGCAGCGCATCGAGCGCGGCGTCGAGCGAGCGCGGCAGTTGCCGGGCCGGCGTCTCATAGGGGGCGTCGGCCGAGGGGCCCGGGTCCATGCCCTGCGCGATGCCGTGCAGCCCCGAGAAGATCTGCGAGGCCAGATACAGATAAGGGTTGGCCGTGGGCTCGCCCACGCGGTTCTCGATGCGCGAGGCGCTGTCGCCCGGCGCACCCAGGACGCGCAGCA
Organism: Xenophilus arseniciresistens; assembly: GCF_028023875.1. Classification (GTDB taxonomy): domain Bacteria; phylum Pseudomonadota; class Gammaproteobacteria; order Burkholderiales; family Burkholderiaceae_C; genus Xenophilus; species Xenophilus arseniciresistens. The sequence goes on along the minus strand of NZ_JAQIPB010000007.1, from coordinate 194,167 downwards.
TGGCGCCGCGATTGTCCTGGGCCCAGATCGCACGGTCGGGCGCGAGCGAGAACGGACGGTAGCGGCGATAGCCGTTGAGCGTGGGGCTGGCCAGCGCAGCTGCGCCGCAGGCATGGGCCTGCAAGCCGGCCAGGTACTGCATGCCCAGCGGGCTCAGCGGGTCGGCGCTGCCGGCCGCAGGCATGAAGGCGTTGTCGCCGCCTTCCGCATGGCGCAGCGACTGGTGCAGGTGCCACCCGCTGGACATCACGCTGGGGATGCGCGGGCGGCACATGAAGGTGGCGTGGTAGCCGTGGCGCTGGCAGATCTGCTTGATCGCGCTGCGCAGCAGGATCATGGTGTCGGCAGGCGCCAGGCCCGCCGTGGGGCCGAAGACCAGCTCGAACTGGCTCGGACCGAACTCGATCTCCAGCGAATGCAGCGGCATCGACAGGGCCTGCAGCTCGCGCCGCAACAGCTCCATCAGGCCGTCCACGCGGTCATAGCGCAGCTCGGTCAGGTACTGGTGGCCATGCGTGAGCAGCGAGACCGAGGGCGGCGTGCCGGGCTGGCCCGCGTCGGCCAGCGCCATCGCCTCCTGGTCGAGCTTGAAGACGTGGAACTCCACCTCCAGGCCGGCCACGAACTCCAGGCCCTGCGCGCCCAGTTGCGTCAGCGCACGCTGCAGGATGCGACGCGTGGCGAAGGGGCAGGGCTGGCCGTCCTTCATGTAGGCGTCGCACAGCACCCAGGCGGTGCGCGGCGCCCAGGGCAGCATGCGGAAGGTCGATGGATCGGGCAGGACCACGAAGTCGGCCCCGCCCTGCAGCCCCTCGAGCGCAAAGCCGCCGCCGGCCGAGAACACCGGAAAGACGGAGCGGTGCGAGGTGTCCTTGGCCAGCAAGGTGGTCGTGAGGTTGATGCCGCGCGCCAGCGCGCCACGCGCAGCCTCGGCCACCAGCGTCTTGCCGCGCAGCACGCCGTGCTGGTCGGGCCAGGCGAAGCGCAGCACGTCGATCTCGCCGGCGTCGATGCGCCCGACGATCTCGGCGGCCTCGGCCTTCTGTTGCGCGCTCCAGAGGCCGAAGCGTTCGGCGAAAGAGGTGCTCACCGTGCGCTCCCTCAGGCCGCGGCCAGCCGCTCGCGGGCCCAGTCCGAGCCCTGGCGGCGCACGCGGTCGGCGTCCATGCAGTAGGTGTCGGCCTTGTCGGCGGCGGCCACGCCGTCGATGGAGGGCGGGCCGGTCAGCGCGCCGGCCTCCTCGGGCGTGGGCTGCATGGGCACGGGCTCGCCGGCCTGGGCCGCCTCGATGGCCTTCACCAGCTGGCGGCGGTACATGATGATCCCCTTGTCGGTGGTGCCCAGGTGCTCCCGCGTGCGGTCCTGGATGCTGCCCATCGATTCGCAGGCCCACTGGTCGTGCACGTTGATGTCCTCGCCCATGCCGGTGTAGGTGCGGGTCAGTTGCTCCTGCACGCTGTAGCCGTATGCGTTGCGCTTGTTCTTGCGCGAGGTGTAGTCGGGCAGGTCGATGGTCTTCAGGCGCTGCTCGCGCATCTGCTGCTTGTCGACTGGGCCGGTGAAGCTGGTGAAGATGGCGTACCAGTAGCAGTGGTGGTCGTCGACGGGCACATGCCACTGCGAGATGGTCATCTCGGTGCTCATCGGAATGACGAAGGCCTGCGGGAACACCACGTTGGTCACGCGAACGTGGGTCTGCTCGGGCGAAAGCGTGCGCAGCGTGGTCAGGCGCATGCCGTAGGGCGCGGCCTCCGCGCGGATCTCGGGCCGGTCGTACTCGCGCAGCACCTGGGTGATGGCCAGGTCCGAATCGGCCGAGGCGCCGCGGAACTGCTTGCCGTAGCTTTCGGAGGTGTCTTCGTCTTCGTAGAAGCGGTGCAGGAAGGAGGCATGGGCCGGGTCCATGCCCACTTCCAGCGCCTGCAGCCAGTTGCACTCCCACAGGCCCTTGAAGGCGAAGGTGTGGCTCTCGGGCGCGACGAAGCAGTCGAAGTCGGGGAAGGCCGGCGGCTCGCCTTCGCCGATGTATGCAAACACGATGCCGCTCTTTTCCAGCACCGGATAGGCGCCCTGCCGGATGCGCGTGCACAGCTTGCTGCCGGCCGGCTCGGCCGGCGTTTCCCTGCACTGGCCGCTGGCGTCGAACAGCCAGCCGTGGAACGCGCAGCGCAGGCCGCCGTTTTCCAGCCGGCCGTAGGCCAGGTCGGCGCCGCGGTGCGGGCAGTCGCGGTCCAGCAGGCCCAGGCGGCCGGTCTCGTCGCGGAAGAGCACGAAATGCTGGCCCATGAGCTGCACGGGCTTGAGCGGCCGCGGGCCGCGCAGCTCTTCGGCCAGGGCCACGGGCTGCCAGTACTTGCGCAGCAGCGTGCCCGCGGGCGTGCCGCGTCCGACGCGGGTGATGAGGTCGTTCTGTTCGGCGCTGATCATCGAAGGGCTCCAGGGCTAGCGTGTTTCATGAATGCAATTGCATGCAATGGAATTCATTCTCTGCGGCATCATCTTGGGAACAGTGAAATGCCGCACTGAAACACTCGGAATAATGCACATAAATGACGCTTTCCGCGCGCATCAAAGCAGTGCAGAGGCGCTTTGTTCTATGTGTTTTCCCTAGTTGCATGCAGAAATCGGGCCATGACGGAATCGATGCGTGCAGATCGGCCGACTTCTACAATCCGGCCCGATTTCTGCATGCATTCAAGGCCTCCATGGACTCCCAACAATCCCGCGTGCTCGTGCAACTGCGCGACCTGATCCTCAAGGGTGAATTCGGCCCGGGCGAGCGGCTGGCCGAGATCCCGCTGGCGGAGAAGCTCGGCGCCTCGCGCACGCCGGTGCGCCTTGCGCTGGCCAGCCTGGAACATGAAGGGCTGATCGAGCCCTCTCCCGCCGGCGGCTACCAGATGCGGCGCTTCACTTCGCAGGAGATCGCCGACTCGATCCGCGTGCGCGGTGTGATCGAAGGCCTGGCGCTGCGCCTGCTGGCCGAAGACGGCGCGCCGCGCCAGTTGCTGCGCGACCTGCACGACTGCCTGGACGCCGGCGACCAGGCCGTGAACAAGCCCACCATGGAGCTGGACGACTACGCCGCCTATGTGGAGATGAATGACCGCTTCCACCGCCTGGTGGTCGAAGGCTGCGGCAACTCGGCCGTGCGCCGCATCATGGACATGCTGGACAGCCAGCCCTTCGCCGCGCCCAGCGCCATGCTGCCGATGCAGTCGTCGATGGTGGAAGGCCAGCAGTGGATGCAGCAGGCGCACCGCACGCACCACGCGATGGTGCAGGCCATCGAGAAGGGCCAGGGCTACCGCGCCCAGGCGCTGGGCGAGGAACATGTGGAGATCGCCCGCATGAACCTCGACTACGCGCTCGAACGGCCCGAGCTGGCCGCCGAGCTGATGCCCGGCATGAAGCTGGTGGCCAGCCGCGGGCGCTGAGGGCGCCGGGCCGGGCTCAGCCCGGCCGCACCGCCACCGCCTCGATCTCGACCTTCACCGGCGCGATGAGCCCCGCGATGACGGTGGAGCGCGCGGGTGCCGCCTCGGGCGCGAAACGCCGCGCATAGGCCGCGTTGAAGGCCGGGTAGTCCGCCGCATCGGTGAGCCACACCGTGGTCTTGACCACGTCGGCCAGCGTGCAGCCCGCGCGCGCCAGGATGGCCTCGATCATGTCCAGCGTGGCCTCGGTCTGACCTGTGATGTCGCTCGCGCAGGGCCGGCCCTGCGCCATGGGCACCTGGCCCGACACGAACACCAGCCGGTCCCAGGCCACGGCCGGCGAGATGGGCTGCACCTGCCCACCGCGCGCCACGGGCGGGCCGAGGCGCTCGATCTGCGCGGGCACGGGCTCAGCCGGGTTGCGCACCGGAGGCCTTGACGATGCGCGACCACTTGGCGGTCTCGGCTTCCACGAAGGCCTTGAAGGCCTGCGGCGTCGTGCCTTCGACCTTGAAGCCGCGTGGCGCGAAGTAGTCCTGGATGGCGGGCGACTTCAGGCCACGCGCGATCTCGGCACTGAGCTTCTGGACCACGGCCGGGGGCGTGCCGGCCGGCGCGAACACGCCCTGCCACGACAGGGCCTCGAAGCCCGGATAGCCGCTTTCAGCCACCGTGGGCACGTGGGGCAGCAACGGGTTGCGCTGCAGCGAGGTCACGGCCAGCGCCCGCATCTTCCCGGCTTCCAGGTGCGGCTGCAGCACCAGCAGGTCGCCGAAGGTGGCCTCGATCTGGCCGCCCATCAGGTCGGACATCACGCCCCCGTTGCCGCGGTAGGGCACATGCACCATGCCCGCGCCGGTGGCGATCTTGAACATCTCGCCGGTCAGGTGCATGGAGGTGCCGTTGCCGGCCGAACCAAAGCTGATCGCATCGGGCCTGGCCTTGGCCAGCGCGACGAACTCGGCCAGCGTCTGCGCCTTGACGGAAGGATGCACGCTCACCACCAGCGGCGCGCTCACCACCATCGAGACGGGCGCGAAGTCCTTGAGCACGTGGTAGGGCAGATTGGGATACAGCGACTGCGCGATGGCGTTGCTGCCCGTCACGCCCAACAGCAGCGTGTGGCCGTCGGGTGCGGCCTTGGCCACGTAGTCCGCGCCCACGGTGCCGCCCGCGCCCGCGCGGTTTTCCACGATCACCGGGTGGCCCAGCGCCGTGGCCAGGTACTCGGCGAGGCGGCGCCCCAGCAGATCAGTGCTGCCGCCCGGCGGGAAGGGCACGACGATGCGCGTGATGGGGCTCTGGGCCTGCGCCGCCAGCGGGACCAGGGCCGCGCCGGCCTTCACCGCCAGCGCCCCCGCCGCGAGTTGGCGCAACGAACGGCGCCGGGAAATCGAGAACTTCATAGGGCCCTCCAGGGAACCAAGAGACATCAAAGAAGAGGAAGAAAAAAGACCGGCGCGCGCAGCCTTCAGGCCTGGGCTTGCGCCGACCCCCAGCCACCGCCGCCTGCGGTCTCGATGACCAGGCGGTCGCCCGCCTGCCAGTGCGCGCGCGCCTTGGCGCCCAGGTGCTCGACCTCGCCGCTGGCTCGCAAGATGCGCGCCGCCGCACAGGCGCCCGGGGCGCCCCCGGCCGCGCCCTGCGGCGCGATCTGGTGGCGTTCGCCGCGGTAGGAAATGCTGCCGCTGCCGTGCAGCAGCCGGTAGATGCGCAGCACGCCGTCGCCGCCGCGGTGGGTGCCGCTGCCGCCGGAGCCCGCGCGCACGGCCACGCGCTCCACGCGCAGCGGGGCCTGGGCCTCGATCGCCTCGGCCGGCGTATTGCGCGCGTTGCCCACATCGGTGGACACGCCCGAGCCGCCCGCGCCCCAGGGCGCGCCGCCGGCTGCAGAAGCAATGATCTCGGTCAGCAGCCAGGGCTTGCCGTCGGGCCGCGTGCCGCCCAGCGAGAGCACCACCACCTCGGCCGCGTTGGGTGCCGGCATCTGCGCCGGCAGCGCCTGCGACCACGCGCCCAGCAGCGCGTTGGCCAGCAGCTTGACCAGGTTGGTGCGGGCGTTCACCGCCGCGGGCGGCAGCGGATCGACGATGCTGCCCGGGCGCGTGCGAAGGGTCAGCACCGCAGTGCTGCCATCGTTGCACGGTGCCTGCGGCGCGAGCATGTGGGCAAAGTAGGCCACGGCCGCCTGCACCGCTGCACGCGATGCGTTGACCGGCCCGGGCGTCTGGTCGGCGCAGCCCGTGAAGTCCAGCATGGCTTGTTCGCCCCGCTTGAGGATGCGCACCGCCACGCGCACGGGCTGCGGGCTCAGGCCGTCGCCATCGAGTGCGTCTTCGAAGACGTAGTCGCCGTCGGGCGCCGCGCGCAAGGCGGCGCGGGCTGCGTCCTGCGCCGCCTGCAGCGCCTGCCCGCAGCGCTGCGCCATTGCGGGCTCGGCCCGCCACAGCGCAGCCAGTTCATCGGCGCCCTGGCTCAGGCCCAGCCATTGCGCGTGCAGATCGCCGCTCAGGTTGTCGGGCATGCGGCTGTTGGCGCACAGCAGGCGCAGCAGCGCCGCGTCCACCTGCCCGCCCGCATACAGCTGCATGGGCGGCACGCGCAGCCCTTCCTGCTGGATCGAGGTGGCGTGCGTGGGCACCGACCCCGGTGCGATGCCGCCCACGTCCTGGTGGTGCAGCATGCAGGCCACCAGCGCCACCACGCGGCCGTCCACGAAGACCGGCCGCATCAGCGTCAGGTCGGGCAGGTGGGTGCCGCCGTGCCAGGGGTCGTTGAGCAGATAGCCATCGCCTTCGCGCATGTCTTCGCAGGCGAAGGCGGCCAGCAGCCCCTTGACGGCCGGCGACAGGCTGCCCAGCAGCAGCGGCAGCGTGCGCGCCTGCGCCACCAGGCGGCCGTCGGGCAGGAAGATGGCGGTGGCGCAGTCCATGGCCTCGCGCACCACGCTGGAGACGGCTTCGCGCACCAGCCGCTGCTGCATGCGGTTGGCCAGCGCTTCGAGCTGCAGAGGAAGCGCATCGCCCGCCAGGGCCGGGGCGGCCTGCTGCTGCTGCGGCGCAGGCGCCGTCAGGCCCACGGCCGCCAGCGTGGCGCGCGTGCGCTCGTATTCACCGCCCTCGGGCACCGGGTGCTCATGCGAGCAGACCACGGGCAGATCGGGCCAGCGCGTGCGCAGCTCGTGCGCCAGGGCCAGCTCGTGCGTCGGATTGCGATGCGCGAACAGCAGGCTGATGGCCACCGCGCGCGGCGGCCGCGGCAGCGCGGCCATCGCCTGCAGCACGGCTTCGGGCGCCAGCGGCTGGACCTCGGTGCCGCTGGCGTCCATGCGCCCGCTCGCCTCGATGCGCCAGTCGGCGGGCAGCAGCTGCGGCCAGGGCGAGGCCGGCACATGCAGCATGTAGGGGTCGGCGCGGTGCTGGCGCGCCAGGGTCATGACGTCTGAAAAACCCTCGGTGCAGATCAGCACCACATCCTGGCTGCTCATGGCGATGTGCGATGGGTTCAGAAGCGGTTGGGCCGGAAGGGCCGCAGATCCACCTGCGGGCTGCGGCCGGCCACCAGGTGGGCCACTTCACGGCCGGTGCTTGCGCCCATGCACATGCCCATGTGGCCGTGGCCGAAGGCCAGCCAGGCGTTGTGCGCATCGCGCGTGGGGCCGATCACGGGCAGGCTGTCGGGCATGCAGGGGCGGTGGCCCATCCACTCGGTGGTCTCGGAGGTGTCCAGGTGCGGGAACAACTGCTGTCCCAGGCGCAGCAGCGCCTGCGCGCGCTCGTAGCGCGGCGGCGCCTGCAGGCCCGCGAACTCCACCGTGCCTGCCAGCCGCAGACCCATGGACATCGGGTTGACCATCAGGTTGTTCTCCACCGCCATCACCGTGTGGCGCAGCTGCAGGTTGGAGCTGCGCACGGTGACGTGGTAGCCGCGCTGCGTTTCCAGCGGCACGCGCGAGCCCAGTTGCGCCGCGAGCCGGCCCGACCAGGCGCCCGCCGCCACCACCACGCCGTCCACGGGAACGGCCTGGCCGTCGGCCAGGCGCACGGCCTGCACCGAGCGCCCCTGGCGCTCGAAGCCGGTGACGCGCTGGCGCACGAAGGCCGCGCCGCGCGCCATGCAATGGGCGTGCAGGGCCTTCACGAGCGCGCAGGGATCGAGCGTGGAGCCGTTCTGCGGCGCCAGGATGCCGAAGCGAAAGCGCCCCTTGAGGTCCGGCTCCAGCGATTCGAGTTCGTCCTGCTGCACGTCGATCATCTCCACGCCCAGCGAGCGGCGCAGCTGCATGCCCCAGCGCCACTGGTCGGCCCGCTCGCGCGACGAATACACGTACAGGCAGCCCGAGCGCCGCACCAGCTGCGTGGCCTGCGCGTCCTGCAGCAGCGGGTCGTAGCACTCGAAGATCGGCGCCAGCAGGCTGCGCAGCGCGGTGGCGATGCGCGTGACCTCTTCGCGCGAGGAGTGGCGCAGCATGCGCAGCAGCCAGGGCAGCACCACCGGCGCGTAGCGCCAGCGCACCGTCAGCGGCCCCAGCGGGTCCAGCAGCCAGTTCGGCACGCGCTTCCACATGCCCGGCATGCCCACCGGCAGGCAGGCGCTGGGCGAAAGCGAGCCCGCGTTGCCGAAGGAGCAGGCTTCGCCCGGCTCCTGCGGATCGAAGAAGGTGACCTGATGGCCGTCGCGCTGAAGCCAGGCGGCGGTGCAGGTGCCGACGATTCCCGTCCCGATGACTGCAATGTGCATGGGGCGAATTCTTGCGAGGGCGCCGGCATCAGACAAGAAAGTTCATTTGATACGGGAATCAGATTTCCTGATTCATGCAGGCAGTTGCGGCCACAATGGTGCGGCCATGAACCTCTCGCTACGCCAGATCCGCGCGTTCTCGATGGTGGCGCGCACGGGCAGCTTCACGCTGGCGGCGCGCCAGCTTCACCTGACGCAATCGGCCGTGAGCATGCTGGTGCAGCAGGCCGAGGACGAACTGGGCCTGAAGCTGTTCGACCGCGCCCGCCACGCCGTGACGCTGACCGAGGCCGGCCATCAGCTGCTGCCGCTGGCGCGGCGCATGCTCGAGGACCTGCGCCAGATCGAACAGGGCGCCACCGACCTGCGCACGCTGCGAAGCGGCGTGCTGCGCGTGGTGGCGCCGCAGCTGCTGGCCTGCACCTGGGTGGCCGATGTGCTGGCCCGCTTCGAGCAGGCCTATCCCACCATCGGCCTGCACATCACCGACGCCAAGGCCGACGACATCGTGGGCACCGTCCGGCGGGGCGATGCCGAGCTGGGCATCGGCCCCGAGCGCAGCACCGGCGACGACGTCGGCCGCAGCTTCCTCATGCATGTGCCCATGCGCCTGGCCTGCGCGGCCAACCATCCGCTGGCAGCGCGCAAGACCGTGGGCTGGAGCGATCTGCGCGACCAGCGCTGGGTGCTGTACCGCAGCGACTTCAGCCGCTACCTGGAGCAGCGGCTGCATGAGCAGGACGCCTCGCTGTCCATGCAGACCGTGGTCGAGGTCGAGTACCTCACCACAGCCATGGCCATGGTGGGCAAGGGCTCGGGCGTGGCCATGGTGCCGGACTACGCGCGCACCTTCGAGACGAACTTCGGCGTGCGCCTGCTGCCGCTGCGCAACCCCGCGCTGCAGCGCGAGTTCTTCATCTACCAGCGGCGCGCACTGGCCCTGTCGCCCGCCGCAGAGGCCTTTGCGCGCATGCTGCAGCAAAAGCCTGGCAAGCCCTGAGGCGCGACCCGGCGATGAAAAAGGGGCGCCGCGCGCCCCTTGCCTGCAAGCCGTCTCGGCTCAGGCTCAGAGCTTGAACGGCACCACTTCCTGGCGCTGCTCGCCCAGGCCCTCGATGCCCAGGGTGATCACGTCGCCCTTCTTGAGGAACACGGGCGGCTTCATGCCCATGCCCACGCCCGGGGGCGTGCCGGTGGTGATCACGTCGCCGGGCATCAGCGTGTTGAGCTGGCTCACGTAGCTCACGAGCTTGGCCACGTTGAAGATCATGGTCTTGGTGTTGCCAGTCTGCATGCGCTGGCCGTTCACGTCCAGCCACATGCCCAGCTTCTGCACGTTGTCGATCTCGTCGCGCGTGACCAGCCAGGGGCCGAGCGGGCCGAAGGTGTCGAAGCCTTTGCCCTTGTCCCAGGTCAGGCCGTGCTCGAGCTGCCAGGCGCGTTCGCTCACGTCATTGACCACGCAAAAACCGGCCACGTAGTTCAGCGCGTCCTTCTGCGACACATGGCGCGCGCGCGTGCCGATGACCACGCCCAGCTCCACTTCCCAGTCGGTCTTGACCGAAGCCTTGGGCAGCATCACCGGGTCGTTGGGACCCTGGATGCAGCTGTTGGCCTTGGTGAAGACCACGGGCTCCGAAGGAATGGGCATGCCCGATTCGGCCGCATGGTCGGCGTAGTTCAGGCCGATGGCGATGAACTTGCCCACGTTGGCCACCGGGCTGCCGTAGCGCGGCTTGCCGCGCACCAGCGGCAGCTTCTCGGTCTTGAGCTTGCGCAGCTTGGCCAGCGCCGCATCGCCCAGCTGTTCCGGGCCGATGTCGGGCACCACCGAGGAGAGGTCGCGCAACTGGCCGTTGGCGTCGATGAGGCCGGGCTTTTCCTTGCCGGGCTTGCCGTAGCGGACGAGTTTCATGTCGTTGTTTTCCTATTGCAGGTTGGGTTGCACAGTGAGCGGATGGGATGGCACACGCAATGCGCCATCCAGACGGGGGGGTGATCAGTAGGTGGAGCGGCCACCGGAGAGGTCGAAGACCGCGCCGGTCGAGAAGGAGCAGTCCTCGGAACACAGCCAGCCGATCATCGCGGCCACTTCTTCGACTGTACCGAAGCGGCCCATGGGGATCTTCGAGAGCATGAAGGCGATGTGCTCGGGCGTCATCTGCTCGAAGATGGCGGTCTTCACGGCAGCCGGCGTCACGCAGTTCACGCGGATGCCGGTGTCGGCCAGTTCCTTGCCCAGCGACTTGGTCAGGCCGATGACGGCCGCCTTGCTGGCGCTGTAGGCGCTGGCGTTGGGGTTGCCGTCCTTGCCGGCCACCGAGGCAATGTTGACGATGCGGCCGTAGCCGTGCTCGCGCATGTGCGCGCTCAATGCGCGACAGCAGAGGAAGACGCCATTGACGTTCACGTCCATCACGGCGCGCCAGGCGTCGACGGGGTAGTCCCACAGCCGGACGTTGGGGCCCGTGATGCCGGCGCTGTTGACCAGCGCGTCCACGCGCGGCGCATGCGCCAGCGTCTGTGCCAGCGCGGCCTGCACGGCCTCGGCCTGGGTCACGTCCACCGTCACGGCGCGCGCATGCGCCGGGCCCAGTTGCCGCGCGGCGGCCTGTACGGCGGCTTCGTCGCGGTCCCACAGGCTCACGCTGCCGCCCGAGGCGATCAGCCGTTGCGCGATGCCCAGCCCCAGCCCCGTGGCGCCGCCGGTCACCACCGCATGGCGGCCGCGGAAGTCGAGCTGGTTCATATCGTGATGCCGCCGTCCACGGTGAAGGCCTGGCCGGTGGCGAACACCGATTCGTCGCTGGCCAGGAACACCACCACGGGCGCGATCTCTTCGGCCTGCGCCAGCCGGCCCATGGGCTGGCGCGCGATGAAGGCGCGGCGCGCGGCCTCGGGGTCGGTATTGGCGTTGATGCGCTCGCCCAGCGAAGGCGTGTCCACGGTGCCGGGGCACACGGCATTGCAGCGGATGCCCTGGCCCACGTAGTCGGCCGCCACGCTTTTCGTCAGGCCCAGCACCGCGGCCTTGGTGGTGCCGTAGACGAAGCGGTTGGGCAGGCCCTTCATGCTGGAGCACACGCTGGCCATGTTGATGATGCTGCCGCGGCCCTGGCCGCCCTGGCCGTTGCTGTTGACCAGCATGCGCGGCAGCGCGGCCTGGATGGTCCACATCTGCGCCCGCACATTGAGCCGGAAGGCGAAGTCCAGGTCCTCGTCGCTGGCCTGCAGCGCCGTGCCGTTGTGCACCACGCCCGCGCAGTTGAACAGCACGTCCAGCGCCGGCAGCTCGGCCATCGTGCGCGCGATGTCGGCCTTGTCCAGCACGTCGAGCCGCCGGGTGCGCACCCGCTCCACGCCGGCATAGCGCGCCAGCAGGGCCTCGTTCACATCGGTGGCCCAGACCTCGGCACCCTCGGCCGCCATGGCCAGGACGCTGGCGCGCCCGATGCCCTGCCCCGCGGCCGTGACCAGCACGGTCTTTCCCTTCAATCGCATGGCTTCTTTGTCTCCTGCTGAGGGGCGCAAGGCGCGCCCGATTCGGGTTTGGCCGGATTTGAGACCGGTTTCATGCCACGTATTCTGAAATTGGCCTGACCACTTGGCCACTCAGGACAACCCGAACCCCGCGACTTTTCCCGTGCCCCTGCAGACCGTCGAACCCCAGCGCCTCTACCGGCAGATCGCCGACCAGCTGCGCGCGCTCATTCGCCAGGGCGAGTTCGCCCCGGGTGCGCGCCTGCCGGCCGAGCGCGACCTCGCGCGCCAGCTCGGCGTGAGCCGCCCTTCGGTGCGCGAGGCGCTGATCGCGCTGGAGGTCGAGGGCTGGGTGGAGGTGCGCACGGGCTCGGGCGTGTATGTGCTCGAGCGCAAGACTGTGCGCGCAGCGGTGCCCTCGCCTGCGCCGGCCGCGGAGCCCGAGTGGGGGCCGCTGGAGCTGATCCGCGCGCGGCGCGTGGTCGAGGGCGAGACCGCCGCCCTGGCGGCCCTGCAGCGCAAGCGCGTGCATGTGGAGGCCATGAGCCGCGCCATCGAGCAGATGGGCGAGATGGCGGCGCGCCAGGTGATGCCGCTGGAGGGCGACCGCGCCTTTCACCTGGCCATTGCGCAGGCCTGCGACAACGGCGTGCTGCTCGACACCGTGCAGGGCTTCTGGGACTCGCGCCGGCGCCCCATCTTCACGCGCCTGGGCGGCTACTTCGAAACCGTGGCCTCGTGGCGCAAGGCCATCGCCGAGCACGAGGCCATCCGCGACGCCATCGCCGAGCGCGACGCGGACGGCGCGCGCAGCGCCATGCACACCCACATGGACCGATCCCACCAGCGATTCAGCGCGAGCTGGCGGCGCGCGCAGCAAAACACCTGACCGCCAGCATCCACAACAGACGGACAGACAGACAAACCGACGGAGACAACCGAGCCATGACGAACTTCCGCAAGCCCTTGACCCGGCGCACGCTCGCCGCCATCGCCTTTGCCGTGGGTGCCACGGGCGCCTTCGGCACCCTGGGCCTGGCGCAGGCCCAGACCAAGCTCAAGTGGGCCCACGTGTACGAGACCTCCGAGCCCTTCCACAAGTACTCCGTGTGGGCCGGCGAGGAGATCAAGAAACGCACCAATGGCAAGTACGAGATCACGGTGTTCCCGGCTTCCACCCTGGGCAAGGAGGCCGACATCAACCAGGGCCTGACCCTGGGCACAGTGGACATCGTGCTGACCGGCGCCAGCTTCGCGGGCCGCAGCTACACGCCGCTGTCGATCAGCTACTTCCCCTTCATCTTCCGCGACGCCGAGCACCAGCTGGCCTATGCGAAGAGCGACGTGTTCAAGGAACTGGCCAAGGGCTACGACGACAAGACCGGCAACCACATCACGGCGCTGAGCTACTACGGCGCGCGCCATGTGACCAGCAGCGCCGCCCGGCCCGTGGCCAAGCCCGAAGACATGAAGGGCCTGAAGATCCGCGTGCCCGATGCGCCGGCCTACCTGGCCTTCCCGCGCTCGCTGGGCGCCAACGCCACGCCGATCGCCTTTGCCGAGGTCTACCTCGCGCTGCAGAACAACACCGTGGACGCGCAGGAGAACCCGCTGCCCACCATCGAGGCCAAGAAGTTCTTCGAAGTGCAGAAGAACATCTCGCTGACCGGGCACATCGTGGATTCGCTGCTGACGGTGGTCTCGGGCAACCTGTGGAACCGGCTCAGCGCCGACGAGAAGAAGATCTTCACGGAGGTGATGCAGGAAGCGGCCGAGAAGACCGGGCGCGAAATCATCGCCTCCGAAACGCGGCTGGTCGAGGAGTTCAAGAAGAAGGGCCTGAACGTGATCACGGTGGACAAGAACGCCTTCCGTGAAGCGGTGCTCAAGAACACCAAGCCCACGGAACACGGCTACCGCCAGCAGGACTACGACCGGATCACCGCGATCAAGTAGGCGCGCTACCTCTCACCCCAGCCCTCTCCCCAGTGGGGAGAGGGGGTCTGCCCTTTGCGGAGCTATCCCCATGTCGGAACAAAAAATCATCGACGATGAAGGGCACTTCCACGCCCAGGATGAAAAGGTGGACCTGTCGGGCACCATTGCCGAGGGCTGGGCCGCGCTGCTGCTGTTCTGGCTTCTGGGCGCCACGGTGCTCTACCAGTTCGTCACCCGCTATGTGTTCAACGACTCGGCCGCCTGGACCGAGGAAGTGGCGCGCTACATGCTCATCGGCGTGGTCTTCGTGGGCGCGGCCATCGGCGTGCGCAAGAACAACCACATCCAGGTCGACTTCTTCTTCAGGCACATGCCGGCCGCGCTGGCTCGCTGGCTCGCGCGCGCGGTCGATGTGCTGCGCACCGCCTTCTTCATCGCCTGCGCCGTGATGACGGTGCAGATGATGCTCAAGATCGGCGGCAACACGCGCATGACCATCATCGACGCCCCGATGAACATCGTCTACGGCGTGTGCCTGCTGGGCTTCATCGCCATGGCCTGGCGTTCGCTGCAGGTCGCGCGCATCCACTGGCGGCGCGGCTACAGCGTGCTGGAGCGGCCTGAATCCACGATGGAAGACAACTAGAAAAAGAAAAGCATGCTCAAGATCCTCTTTCTCTTCTTCATGGCCGGCGGCATTCCGGTGGCCATTGCGATGGCCGGCGCCTCGCTGGTCTACATCCTGTTCTCGGGCAACCTGCCGCCCTTCGTGGTGGTGCACCGCATGGTCAGCGGCATCGACAGCTTTCCGCTGCTGGCGGTGCCCTTCTTCATCCTGGCCGGCAATCTGATGAACAACGCCGGCATCACCACGCGCATCTACAACTTCGCGCTGGCGCTGGTGGGCTGGCTCAAGGGCGGCCTGGGGCACGTGAACATCGTCGGATCGGTGGTGTTTGCGGGCATGAGCGGCACGGCCATCGCCGACGCGGCGGGCCTGGGCACCATCGAGATCAAGGCCATGAAGGAACACGGCTACAGCACGGAATTCGCCGTGGGCGTGACGGCGGCCTCGGCCACGCTCGGGCCCATCATTCCGCCCAGCCTGCCTTTTGTGATTTACGGAATGATGGGCAATGTGTCCATCGGCGCGCTGTTCCTCGCGGGGCTGATGCCGGGCCTTCTGATGACCATCCTCATGATGCTCACCGTGGCCTGGTTCGCGCACAAGAACGGCTGGGGCCGCGACATGAAGTTCAGCGGCTCGCGCCTGGCCAAGGCCCTGGGCGAGCTGGCCGTGGTGGTGGGCTGGCCGCTGGGCCTGTGGCTGGTGGTGGACAAGCTGCAGGTGCCCGCTCAGCCCGCCGTCTTCGTGGGCCTGGCCTCGCTGTTCGTGCTCGACAGGATCTTCAAGTTCGAGGCACTGCTGCCCATCATGACGCCCGTGCTGCTGATCGGCGGCATGAGCACGGGGCTGTTCACGCCCACCGAGGGCGCCATCGCGGCCTGCGTGTGGGCCATGATCCTGGGCTTCGTGTGGTACCGCACGCTCAAGTGGAAGATGTTCCTCAAGGTCTGCCTCGAGACCATCGAGACCACCTCCACCGTGCTGTTCATCGTGGCCGCCGCGTCCATCTTCGGCTGGATGCTGACGGCCACCGGGGTCACCACCGGCATCGCCAACTGGGTGCTGGGCTTCACGCAGGAAGCATGGGTCTTTCTGCTGCTGGCCAACCTGCTGATGCTCTTCGTGGGCTGCTTCCTGGAGCCCACGGCCGCCATCACGATCCTGGTGCCCATCCTGCTGCCCATTGCGCTGCAGCTGGGCATCGACCCCGTGCACTTCGGCCTGGTCATGGTGCTGAACCTCATGATCGGCCTGCTGCATCCGCCCATGGGCCTGGTGCTGTTCGTGCTGGCGCGCGTGGCCGGCCTGTCCTTCGAGCGCACGACCATGGCCATCCTGCCCTGGCTGGCGCCGCTGCTGCTGAGCCTGGCGGTGATCACCTATGTGCCCTCGCTGGTGCTGTGGCTGCCCAGGCAGTTCTTCTAGAAGAAAAGAGAGAGAGAGAGCCCACGATGACCCCCTTCATCCGCCTGCACCCCGCCGACGACGTGGTGATCGCGCGCGGCCAACTGGTCGGCGGCGCCAGCGTCGAGCACTTCACGGTGCGCGGCCTGGTGCCGGCCGGCCACAAGGTGGCGGCGCGCGACATCGCGGCCGGCGCGCCGGTGCGCCGCTACAACCAGATCATCGGCTTCGCGAGTCGGCCCATCGCCCAGGGCGAGCACGTGCACACGCACAACCTGGACATGGGGCCGGACAAGGGCGACTTTGCGCGCGACTACGCCTTCGGCGCCGACGTGAAGCCCGCGCCGCCCAGGCGCGAGGCCAGCTTCATGGGCATCCGGCGCGCCGATGGCCGCGTGGCCACGCGCAACTACATCGGCGTGCTGACCAGCGTGAACTGCTCGGCCACGGCCGCACGCGCGATCGCCGACCATTTCTCGCGCCAGACCAACCCGGCCGCACTCGCGGCCTTCCCCAACGTGGACGGTGTGGTCGCGCTCACGCACGGCACGGGCTGCGGCATGGACACCCAGGGCCTGGGCATGCAGATCCTGGCGCGCACGCTGACGGGCTATGCCACGCATGCGAACTTCGCGGGCGTGCTGGTGGTGGGCCTGGGCTGCGAGGCCAACCAGATCAACGCCTGGCTGGCCACCGGGCACCTGGTGGAAGGCGACAACCTGCAGACCTTCAACATCCAGGACACCGGTGGCACGCGCAAGACGGTGGAAAAGGGCATTGCGCTGATCAACGCCATGCTGCCGCGCGCCAACGCCGTGCAGCGCCAGCCCTGCAGCGCGGCGCACATCACCATCGGCCTGCAGTGCGGCGGCTCCGATGGCTATTCGGGCATCAGCGCCAACCCGGCGCTGGGCGCCGCGGTGGACCTGCTGGTGGCCCATGGCGGCACCGCCATCCTTTCCGAAACTCCCGAGGTCTATGGCGCCGAGCACCTGCTCACGCGCCGCGCCGTGCGCCGCGAGGTGGGCGAAAAGCTGGTCGAGCGCATCCACTGGTGGGAGCGCTACACGGCGCTCAACGAAGGCGAGATGAACAACAACCCCTCGCCGGGCAACAAGGCGGGGGGGCTCACGACCATTCTTGAAAAGTCCCTGGGCGCAGTGGCCAAGGGCGGCACCAGCAACCTGGAAGCCGTGTACGAGTACGCCGAGCCCGTCACGGCGCATGGCTTCGTCTACATGGACACGCCCGGCTACGACCCCGTGAGCGCCACGGGCCAGGTGGCCGGCGGTGCCAACATGATCTGCTTCACCACGGGTCGCGGTTCGGCCTATGGCTGCGCGCCCTCGCCTTCGCTGAAGCTGGCCACCAACAGCGCGCTGTGGCAGCGGCAGGAGGAGGACATGGACATCAACTGCGGCGAGATCGTCGACGGCCGCGCCAGCATCCAGGAGATGGGCCAGCGCATCTTCGATCTGGTGCTGGCCACGGCCTCGGGCCAGCAGAGCAAGAGCGAGAAGCACGGCTACGGCCAAAGCGAGTTCGTGCCGTGGCAAGTCGGAGCAGTGATGTGAGCAAGACCATTCTTCCAAATCAACTCACCGCGCAGGTCGCGCAGATCATCGCGGCTGCGGGCAGCAGCGCGGCCGAGGCGCAGACCGTCGCGGCGAACCTGGTGCTGGCCAACCTCTCGGGCCATGACTCGCATGGCGTGGGCATGGTGCCGCGCTATGTGGACGCCGTGCTCGAAGGCGGCCTCAAGCCCAATACCTGCGCCACGGCGACCCTGGACATCGGCACCCTGCTGGCCCTGGACGGCCAGCGTGGCTACGGCCAGGTGGTGGGCGAGCAGGCCATGCAGATGGGCATCGCGCGGGCAAAGCAGCATGGCAACTGCATCATGACGGTGGGCAACAGCCACCACCTGGGCCGCATCGGCCACTTCGCCGAGATGGCGGTGCAGGCCGGGCTGGTCTCGCTGCACTTCGTGAACGTGCTGTCGCGCCCCGTGGTGGCGCCCTTTGGCGGCGGCGACGGGCGCTTCGGCACCAACCCCTGCTGCATCGGCGTGCCGCTGGCGGGCGAAGAACCCTTCGTGCTCGATTTCGCCACCAGCCGCGTGGCACAGGGCAAGATGCGCGTGGCCCACAACAAGGGCGAGCGCGTGGCACCCGGCACCTTGATCGACGAGCACGGCCGCCCCACCACCGACCCCGGCGTTGTGGTGGTGCCGCAGAGCAACGGCCTGTTCGGCGCACTCATGACCTTCGGCGAGCACAAGGGCTATGGCATGGCCGTGGCGTGCGAGCTGCTGGGCGGCGCGCTCTCGGGCGGCGGCACCTGGCACCGCGAGGCCGACCAGGCACGCACCGTGCTCAACGGCATGCTCACGGTGCTGATCGACCCGGCCCGGCTGGGCACGCAGCAGGTGTTCGAGCAGGAGGCGCGCGCCTTCGTGGACTGGCTGCGCCAGGGGCCGCCCGGCGAAGGCCACGAGCGCGTGCTGATCGCCGGCGAGCCCGAGCGCGCGGCGCGCGCCGCACGCATGCAGCAGGGCATCACGATGGACGACCAGACCTGGGCCGAGATCGTCGAAGCGGGCCGCAAGGTGGGTTGCAGCGTCGGCTGAGGGCCTACTGCTCCACACGCAGGCCAAGCTTGGCCGTGACCATGCCGAAGCGCCGCAGGTCGCGCGCGAGCAGGCTGCCGAAAGCCTGCGGCGCCATGTCCGCGCCCCGCGTGAGCGTGTAGCCCAGGCCGCGCAGTTGCGCCTGCAGCGCCGGATCGGCCAGTCCCTGCGCCAATGCCTGGTTGAGCTTCTGCACCACGGCCTCGGGCGTGCCGGCCGGCGCCAGCAGGCCGTGCCACTGGTCCAGCTCATAGCCGGGGAGGCCCTGCTCGGCCACCGTGGGCACATCGGGCAACTGCGCCGTGCGCTGCGGCGAGGTGACGGCCAGCGCGCGCAGCTTCGCAGTCGCCAGCAGCGGCGCCGCGCTGCTGGCGGTGACGATGCCCAGCCCGACCTGCCCCGACATCACATCGGCCAGCGCCGGCCCGCAGCCCTTGTAGGGCACCTGCGCCATGCGCAGCGGCGCGGCCATCTGCAGCATCTCGCCGGCCAGGTGCTGCGGCGTGCCGGCGCCGCAGGAGGCGAACAGCATGGGCGCCGCGGGTGCCTTGGCGGCCTGCAGCAGATCGCCCATGTGGCGCAGCGGTGATCCCGGCGGCACCACCAGCACGGAGGGCACGAAGCCCACGTTGAACACGGGCGTGAAGTCGCGCGAGGGCGAGAAGTCCAGCGGGCCGAAGACGCCGGGGTTGATCGCAAAGGAGCTGTTGACCATCAGCAGCGTGTGCCCGTCGGCCTGCGCCCGGGCCACATGGCTGGCGCCGATGTTGCCGCTGGCGCCGGGCCGGTTTTCCACCACCACGCTCTGGCCCAGGGCCTGGTGCAGCACGGGCGCGAGCTTGCGCGCGAGCAGGTCGGTGCCGCCGCCCGGCGCGAAGGTCACGACGAGGGTGATGGGGCGGTTGGGGAACGGTGCTGGCTCGGTGGCCTGGACCGGCGTGATGCTGGCAAGAACGCAGGCGCCGACGACCAGCGCGCGTGCCGCTGTGCTGCGCAACTGCTTCATCTCAGTGGCGCCCGGCCGCCCGAAGGCACTGAGGCAACCCCTCGGGGGGCAGCGGACCTCGCGAAGCGGGGAAGCGTGGGGGTCGTTTCATCTCAAGCATCCAGGCCGATGTCGAGCACGGCCGCGCTGTGCGTGATCCAGCCCACGGCGATCTGGTCCACGCCGGTCTCGGCAATGGCTGGCGCGGTTTCGGCGCTCACGCGGCCCGAGGCTTCGAGCACCGCGCGGCCCTCGTTCAGGCGCACGGCCTCGCGCAAGGTGGGCAGGTCCATGTTGTCCAGCAGCACGATGGGCACCTGCAGCGCAAGCGCCTCGCGCAGCTGCGCCAGCGTGTCCACCTCCACCTCCATCTGCACCATGTGGCCCATGGCGGCGCGCGCGCGTTCGACGGCGGTGCGCAGGCTGCCGGCGATGGCGATGTGGTTGTCCTTGATCAGCACCGCATCGTCCAGCCCGAAGCGGTGGTTGCTGCCGCCGCCCACGCGCACCGCGTACTTCTGCAGCGCGCGCAGGCCCGGCAGGGTCTTGCGCGTGCAGGTCACGCGCGCGCGGGTGTGGGCAATCGCATCGGCAATGCAGGCGGTGGCGCTGGCCACGCCAGAGAGATGCCCGAGGAAGTTCAGCGCCGTGCGCTCGGCCATCAGGATCGCGCGGGCCGAGCCTTCGATGTGCGCGATGGCGCTGCCCGGCTGCAGCCGCGCACCGTCGGCCAGCAGCGGCTGGAAGTCGATGGCCGCATCGCAAAAAGTGAAGGCCAGGCGGGCCAGGTCCAGCCCGGCCAGCACGCCGGCCTGGCGCGCCACCAGCGTGAGCCGGCTGCGCGCCGCCTCGGGCACCACGGCAAAGCTGGTCAGGTCGCCGGCCCGGCCCAGGTCTTCCAGCAGCGCGGCGCGCACCGGCGCCTCCAGCATCAACAAGGGCAGCGGTGGCACGGTCGTGGTCATGGGTTCACCTCCGTATTGCTCATTTTGAGTATTACAAGAAGGCTAGTTTTTATACTTGAATCGAGCATAAGTTCAGCCTGAGGCCGGTACCCGGGTCGGCAGTGCGGTCAGCGCGAGAGCGGCAGCTTGCTGCCCGAGATCGCGCGCTCCAGCAGCACGTCGTCGCGGAAGCGGAACAGCATGGCCGGACGGCCCGAGCCGCCCTGGGTCTGCGCGCCGGTCTCTTCCACCAGCGCCTGCTGCTCGACCAGGCGGCGGAAGTTCTGCTTGTGCAGCGCGTGGCCGGCCAGCGCCTCCACGGTCTGCTGCAGTTGCAGCAGGGTGAAGGACGGCGGCATGAGCTCGAACACCACGGGCCGGTACTTGATCTTGGCGCGCAGCCGCGCGATGCCGGTGGCCAGGATGCGGCGATGGTCCAGCGCCATGGGCGCGCCGGTGCCGCCGTGGCGCCCGCCGGCTTCGGCCACCAGGCCCGCTTCGTACAGCAGCTCGTAGCGCTGCAGCACGAAGTCCTCGTTCCAGGGCGCGCCCTGCAGGCCGAAGGCCGTGTCCACGCGCATGCGGCGGCGCTGGGCCTGGGGCGCATCGGGCGCGGCGTCGCGCCAGGCCAGCAGGGCCGGCAGCAGCGGCGCCAGCACGGCTTCGGCGGCGCCTGCGCGGCGGTCTTCCCAGGGGAAGTAGTGGTACCAGTCGCGCCAGCCGCTGCCCAGCGCCGCGGCTTCGCGCGTCAGGCCCAGGTAGCTGACCGAGACCACGCGGCCCTGGGCGCTCGCACGGTCGCGGTCGGCGAAGGTGTAGAGCTGCTCGATGTAGCCGATGGGCTGCTGCGTGCTGCGCTCGATCCAGGCCCGCATGCCCGATTGCAGCGAGCGGTGCGCCTGCTCCAGCGGCCCGCTGGGCAGGGCCCGGCCCTCCTGCGTGGTGAGCACGCGCGCCTGCCCGCCCGTGACGGCGACGAGCACGGCCACGAGTTCGGCGGTGATGGACGATGAAGGCGCGGGCGACACGGATGAGCCGTCGAAAAAATGAGCCGCATTGTGCCGTCAGGAATCACGGCCGGTCCTGGCTATGGCCGGCATCGGAAATGGCAATGCGCCGCGTCACCCTTTGCGTCAAGAATCGAAGGCCCCGACAACAGGCGCCCAAGGAGAAATGCCCCATGAGCCAAGACACGCAGGCCGCAGCCCAATGCCCCTTCCACCGCACGGCCGGCGCCGGCCGCAGCAACCGTGACTGGTGGCCCCAGCAGTTGCGCGTGGATCTGCTGAACCAGCATTCGGAGCGCAGCAACCCGCTGGGCGAGAAGTTCGACTACCGGGCCGAGTTCAAGAAGCTGGACTACGCGGCGCTCAAGGCCGACCTCAAGGCCGTGCTCAGCGATTCGCAGGACTGGTGGCCCGCCGACTGGGGCAGCTACGCGGGCCTGTTCATCCGCATGGCCTGGCACAGCGCGGGCACCTACCGCATGGCCGACGGGCGCGGCGGCGGCGGCCGCGGGCAGCAGCGCTTTGCGCCGCTCAACAGCTGGCCCGACAACGTGAGCCTGGACAAGGCGCGGCGCCTGTTGTGGCCCGTGAAGAAGAAGTACGGCCAGAAGATCTCGTGGGCCGACCTGATGATCCTGGCCGGCAACGTGGCGCTGGAGAACAGCGGCTTTCGCACCTTCGGTTTCGGCGCCGGACGCGAGGACGTGTGGGAACCCGACCACGACGTGAACTGGGGCGGCGAGACGGCCTGGCTGACGCACCGCGAACCGGCATCGCTGGCCAAGAGCCCGCTGTCGGCCACCGAGATGGGCCTGATCTACGTCAACCCCGAAGGCCCCAACGCCAGCGGCGACCCGGCCTCGGCCGCGCCCGCCATCCGCGCCACCTTCGGCAACATGGCCATGGACGACGAGGAGATCGTGGCCCTCATCGCAGGCGGCCACACGCTGGGCAAGACCCACGGCGCAGGCGCCACCACGCATGTGGGCCAGGACCCCGAAGGCGGCCTGATCGAGGACATGGGCCTGGGCTGGAACAGCACGCACGAAAGCGGCGTGGGCGCGCATGCCATCACCTCGGGCCTGGAAGTGGTCTGGAGCCAGACCCCCACGCAGTGGAGCAACCACTTCTTCGAGAACCTGTTCAAGTACGAATGGGTGCAGACGCGCAGCCCGGCCGGCGCGATCCAGTTCGAAGCCAAGGATGCGCCCGAGATCATTCCAGACCCCTTCGAGCCGGGCAGGAAGCGCAAGCCCACCATGCTGGTGACCGACCTGACGCTGCGCTTCGACCCCGAGTTCGAGAAGATCTCGCGCCGCTTCCTCAATGACCCGCAGGCCTTCAACGAAGCCTTTGCGCGCGCCTGGTTCAAGCTGACCCACCGCGACATGGGCCCGCGCGCCCGCTACCTGGGCCCCGAAGTGCCGAAGGAAGAACTGATCTGGCAGGACCCGGTGCCCGCGGTGGACCACGCGCTGGTCGACCCGCATGACCAGGCGGCGCTCAAGGCGCAGGTGCTGGCCTCGGGCCTCACGCCGGCCGAGCTGGTGGCGACCGCCTGGGCTTCGGCCTCCACCTTCCGCGGCGGCGACAAGCGCGGCGGCGCCAACGGCGCGCGCGTGCGCCTGGCACCTCAGAAGGACTGGGCCGTCAACGATCCGGCGCAGCTGGCCAGGGTGCTGACGCAGCTCAAGGCCATCCAGGCGCGCTTCAATGCACAAGCCAAGGGCGGCAAGAAGATCTCGCTGGCCGACCTGATCGTGCTGGCGGGCAATGCGGGCGTGGAGCAGGCCGCGCAGGCGGCCGGCCACCGGCTGGAGCTGCCCTTCAACCCCGGCCGCACCGATGCCACGCAGGCCCAGACCGACGTGGCTTCCTTCGAAGTGATGGAACCCACGGCCGACGGCTTCCGCAACCATGCCGCGACCGACGCCAGCACCCCGGCCGAAGTGGCGCTGATCGACCGCGCCCAGTTGCTGACCCTGACAGCGCCCGAGCTGACGGTGCTGGTCGGCGGCCTGCGCGTGATCGGCATCAACACCGGAGGCAGCCCGCTGGGCGTGCTGACGGACAAGCCGGGCAGCCTGAGCACCGACTTCTTCGTCAACCTGCTGGACATGGGCACGGTGTGGAAGCCCGCGGCCGACCAGAGCGGCGTGTACGAGGGGCGCGAGCGCAACGGCGGCGCGCTGAAGTACAGCGCCACGCGCGCCGACCTGGTGTTCGGCTCGAACGCCGTGCTGCGCGCACTGGCCGAGGTCTATGCCAGCGCCGACGCGCAGCCCAGGTTCATCGAGGACTTCGGCCGCGCCTGGACCAAGGTGATGGAGCTGGACCGCTTCGACCTGGCTTGAGCCTCCAAAAAGAAAGCCGCGCCACCCTTGGAAGGTGGCGCGGCTTTTTTTGTTGGTTGAACAGCTTCAGAGCAGCAGGGCCAGGCTCGCGTCCAGGTGCTCCGAGGGCGCGCGCCTGAAGCCCGAGCGGGCAAAGCGCTGCAGCTGGCCCATGGCCAGCGCCGTCAGCGCCGCGGCGCGGGCCTGGGCGTCTGCGGTGGGGGCCTCGCTGCCCTGCGCCACGGCCCCGTCGCGCAGCACCTGCTTGAGCGCGGCCTCGAGCTTGTCGAAGAACAGGTTCATGCGCTGCTGCAGCCGCTCGTTCTCGTACACCAGCGCATCGCCCACCATCACGCGCGTCATGCCGGGGTTTTTTTCGGCGAACTGGATCAGCACGCGCAGCACCTGGGCGGCCTTCTCATGGGCCTGCAGCTCGCGTTCGGTGATCTGGTTGACCAGGGTGAACACGCTCTGCTCGATGAAGTCGATCAGGCCCTCGAACATCTGGGCCTTGCTGGCGAAGTGGCGGTACAGCGCGGCCTCGCTGACGCTCAGGCGCGCGGCCAGTGCGGCCGTGGTCACGCGCTCGGCGCCGGGCTGCTCCAGCATGGCGGCCAGCGCCTGCAGGATCTGCACCCGACGTTCGCCGGGCTTGGGGCGCTTGCGCACGGGGGGCGGCGCCGTCTCCGGCGCTGCGTGGGTCGTAGAGACAGACTCGTCTGCAGACATCGAGCTAACCATTTGTAAAAAAATGATTCTGTCACGGGCTGCACGGTGAGTGGGCGCCAACGTTGCAAAATTCGCGACACCCCCTGAATTCAGCGCCCTGGTATGCAGAATTTCGTGAACTATTTCACGAAATTTGGTATGGCGGCGCATTCCCCTGCTCGCTGCCCTGGCCGCCTGCGGGCCGGAAGCGCCGGCCCGCGCGCGCCCAAGGGGGCTCAGCGCGCCCGGATCATGGTGCCGTAGGCCTGGTCGCTGAGGATTTCCAGCAGCATGGCGTGCGGCACGCGGCCATCGATGATGTGGACCGCGTTGACGCCGCTCTTGGCCGCGTCGATGGCGCCGGCGATCTTGGGGATCATGCCGCCCGAGATGGTGCCGTCGGCGATCAGGGCGTCGATCTCCTTCATCGTCAGCTCGGTCAGCAGGTTCTTGTCCTTGTCGAGCACGCCCGGGATGTTGGTCAGCATCAGCAGCTTCTCGGCCTGCAGCACGGTCGCCAGCTTGGCCGCCACCACGTCGGCGTTGATGTTGTAGCTCTCGTTCTGCTCGCCGAAGCCGATGGGGCTGACCACGGGGATGAACTGGTCGTCCTGCAGCGCCTTGACCACCGAGGGGTCGATGCTGTCGATGTCGCCGACCTGGCCGACGTCGTGCTCCTTGCTCGGATCGGCCTGATCCATCATGCGCAGCTTGCGCGCGCGGATCAGCCCGCCGTCGCGGCCCGTCAGCCCCACGGCCTTGCCGCCGGCCTGGTTGATCAGGCCCACGATGTCCTGCTGCACCTCGCCGGCCAGCACCCACTCCACCACTTCCATGGTTTCGGCGTCGGTCACGCGCATGCCCTGGATGAAGGTGCCGGTCTTGCCCAGGCGCTTGAGCGCGGTCTCGATCTGCGGGCCCCCGCCATGCACCACCACGGGGTTGATGCCCACCAGCTTGAGCAGCACCACGTCTTCGGCGAAGTCCTGCTGCAGGGCCGGGTCGGTCATCGCATTGCCGCCGTACTTGATGACCATGGTCTTGCCATGGAACTTGCGGATGTAGGGCAGCGCCTGGGCCAGGATCTCGGCCTTGTCGCGCGGAGGGATGTTCAGGACGGGGTCGGTCATGCGAGGCTCGTGGTTGAGGGGATGAGCGGGTTGGATTGTTTCAGGGCACCCGTGGAACGGGCTTCGCCCGGCCACCGGGTGCGCCCCCTTCGGGAACCAGAAGGGGGAGCCGCGAAGCGGCCTGGGGGTTGATTCCGGTCCTTCGGCCTGGGGGTTGATTTCAGTCCCTGACCCAGCGCGGCACCTTGAAGCGCACGATCATCAGGTACGCACTCACATAGGTCACCACGAAGAGCAGGCAGAACAGCGCCAGGATCAGCGTGCGGTTCCAGAACAGCACGGCCGGCACGATGGACAGGGCCGCGAACATCCACAGGTAGGGCGAGGTGCGGTTGTTGCGAGACAGCAGTTGCCGCGCCTCGCTGTCTTCCACGGCCGGGCGCACGATGCGCCGGAAGATGAGCTGGTGCAGGTGCAGCGCATCGGCCGTGCCGGGCGACTGTCCGCGGGCGGCCTTGCGGTAGATGGAGAACAGCGTTTCGCACACCGGGTAGATGAGCAGCAGCATCGGGAACCAGGGCGAGACCAGCGGGTGCCGCTGCACCAGTTGCACGCAGGCCACCGCGATGACCATGCCCCAGATGTAGGCGCCGCCGTCGCCCGCGAAGATCTTGCCGCGCGGGTAGTTCCACAGCAGGAAGCCCACGGTGGCGCCCATCAGGCAGACCACCATGGCCGCGAGCTGGCGGTCGCCCAGTTGCAGCGCCACATGGGTGATGGCCAGGCAGACCTGCACAGCCACCGTGCCGGCCAGGCCGTTGTAGCCGTCGATGAGGTTGAAGGCATGGGGCAGGCCGCTGAGGGCCAGCACGGCGATGAAGGCCGCCACCAGCGGCGTGGCCTGCAGCCAGCGGTCCACCGGGTAGTAGCCCAGCCGGTCCACGCCCAGCTCCAGCAGCCAGCACAGCAGCACCGCCGAGGCCGTGGTCAGGCCCAGGCGCACGCGCACGGGCACCTTCTGCGTCACGTC
Source organism: Xenophilus arseniciresistens (assembly GCF_028023875.1). Taxonomy (GTDB): domain Bacteria; phylum Pseudomonadota; class Gammaproteobacteria; order Burkholderiales; family Burkholderiaceae_C; genus Xenophilus; species Xenophilus arseniciresistens. Next base: position 167,834 of record NZ_JAQIPB010000007.1, on the reverse strand, counting down.
TTCGGACACGCCGCCGAGCACGGCCGGCAGGATGCAGGCCAGCAGCAAGAGCGCGCTGGTGACCGGCCACTGCACGTTGAAAGGGTCGTTGCCCGTGATGCCGGCGGCAAGCCAGCCGATGCCCGTCCCCAGCAGGATGCCGGCGCCGCCCAGGCGGGGCACATGGCCGGCGTGGAAGCGCTGCGGCATGTCCAGGCCGTAGCGGCGCGCATGCCGGCGCGCGCGCCGCATGAAGTACAGCACGGCGATGGCCGAGGCAAGGAAGCTGATGACGATGAGGGCGATCATGAGGAGGGCGGGGCGCCAGGGCCGGTGCGTGGCAGCCACCTAGAATTCCCGACCGAAATTAGACCATGCCTGCTCCATCCGCACCCCGCCCGCTTATCACCGTCTCCATCGTGAGCCATGGGCAGTTGGCGCTGATCCTGCCGCTGCTGGAGCAACTGGCGCTGCACTGCGCCGACGTGCTGGCGCGTGTGGTGCTGACGCTGAACATCCCCGAGCCCGATCTGCTGGCCGGCCGCCACTGGCCCTTCGCGCTGGTGCGCCTGGACAACGCCCGGCCCAAGGGCTTTGGCGCCAACCACAACGCCGCCTTCGCGCAGGACGCCGCGCTCGGCGCGAGCGACTGGTTTCTGGTGCTGAACCCGGACATGCGCTTCGATGCGGACGTGCTCACGCCGCTGCTGGCCCAGGCGCAGCCGCGCGACGGCCTGCTGGCCCCGCGCATCCTGGAGCCCGGCAAGGCCGGGCCCGAGGCGCACCGGCGCCTGATCACGCCGCGCGAGATCCTCACGCGCAACAAGCCCGGCCATGCCGCGCCTGCAAAGCCCGACTGGCTCCCGGGTCTGTTCATGCTCTACCGCAGCCAGGCCTACGGCGCCATCGGCGGCTTCGACGAGCGCTTCTTCATGTACGGCGAAGACTTCGACATCTGTGCCCGCCTGCGCCTGGCCGGCTGGCAGATTCGCATCGCCGAAGACCTGCAGGCGCGCCACGAGGCGCAGCGTGCCAGCCACCGCAGCGCCAAACACCTGCGCTGGCACATCGGCAGCCTGGCGCGCGTGTGGCTGTCATCGGCCTTCTGGCGCTACCGCGCGCTGCTGGGGCGCGAGCGCTGAGCGCTCACCCCTCGAACAGGTCCTGCACGATGGCCTGCCAGCCGCGGTCGTAGCGCGCGTAGTGGCCTTGCGTGGCATGGCGCAGCACGGGCCAGGCGCGCAGCAGGCGCGGGGCCGGCAAGCCGGCCCTAAAGCGCAGATGCACCAGCTTGCCCGCGACCAATGCGCGCGCCGCGTCGGGCACCGCATTGCCCAGCGCCTGCAGGCGCTGCTGCAGCAGCTGCATGCGCACCACGCGTCGGGCATATTTGTCGCCACGCGGCGCGAGGGCCTTGCGCACCTTCTCGGCCAGGGTCATGCGGCGGGCGCCGATCTGGTTGGCCCCGTGCTGGCGGTAGTCGATCAGCGCGGCATCGATCACGTCCACGCGGCCCGTGGCGGCGGCCAGCGCGGCCAGCCATTCGTCGTGCACCCATTCGCGCGGAAAGGGCAGCGCCACTTCGAGCAGCGCCCGCCTGAACACGGTGGTGGCGCCGGTCACGAGGTTGCGGTGCATCAGCACCGCCAGCGCCTCGCCGCGCTGGATGGCCTCGATTTCGTCGCGCCGCGCCTCCAGCCCCTCGAACAGGCTCTGGCCCAGCGGCTGCAGCTGGCCGTCGACCAGCCGGGCGTCGGAATGCAGCAGCAGCAGGTCGGGCCGGGCCGCAAACTCGGCCGCCATGCGCGCCAGCCGGCCGGGGTGCCACACGTCGTCCTGGTCGCACAGCGCGATCAGCTCGCCGCGGCAAGCGCGCACGGCCTGCTCGAAGTTGCGCACCACGCCCAGCGCAGGGCGGTTCTCGAACACCGTCAGCGCGATGCGCCCGTCCAGGCCCGCGGCGGCCAGCGTCTGGCGCACCACGGCCACACCCTCGTCGCGCGAGGCATCGTCCGAGAGCACGATCTCCATGGGCAGGCAGTCGGCCTGGGCGCAGATGCTGCGCACCTGCTCGGCCAGGTAGCGCGCGCCGTTGTGGGTACACAGCGCCACCGACACGGTGGGCTGCGCGGCCTGCGGGTTCGCCGGCGTCACGGTGCCGGGCGCCGCGGCGGCCAGGCCAGGCCCATGTCCTCGGCGTCCAGCCGCAGATTGGGGTTGTAGGCCGGGTCGTGGTCGATCAGGCTCTGCCAGCGCGCGAACATGGCGGTGCGCTCGCGTTCGAAGCGCTCGCTGGGCTGCGCCTTCACGTCGGTGCCACGCGTGGCCGATTCGTGGTGGATCAGCTCGGCGTAGGGCGTCCAGATGTTGCGGTAGCCGGCCTCGCGCAGGCGCAGGCAGAAATCCACGTCGTTGTAGGCCACGGCGAACACGTCCTCGTCCAGGCCGCCCACCTGGTCGTAGAGGGCCTTGCGCACCACCAGGCAGGCGGCCGTGACGGCCGAGAAGCCCTGCAGCAGCGCCGCACGCCCCGCGTAGCCGTTGAGGCCGCGCGGCAGGCCCCTGTTGGCATGGGCCGCCAGCCCGCCCGGCCCCAGCAGCACGCCGGCATGCTGCAGCGTCCGATTGGGGAACCACAGCCGCGCGCCCACGGCGCCCACGCCCGGCTGCAGCGCCAGGCTGACCATCTCCTCGAGCCAGTCGCTGGAGAGCACCTCGATGTCGTTGTTGACCAATGCCAGCACCTGGCCTTGAGCCTGGGCCGCGGCGGCGTTGTTGAGTGCCGAGTAGTTGAAGGGCCGGTCGTCGCGCAGCACGCGGATGCGCGGGTTGTTCTGCGCCAGCTGCGCGAAGCTGGCCACGGCGGCCGGATCGTCGGAGCCGTTGTCCACCAGCAGGATCTCCCAGTCGGGGTAGCTGCTGCGGCGCTCGATGGAATGGATGCACTGGCGCACCAGCGCCTGCGCATTGCGCGTGGGAATGATGATCGAGACCTTGGGCGGCACATCGGGCAGCGCATAGCGCACGCGGTAGCCGATGCCCACGTGCTCGGCCTGGCCACGCACGCCGGTGCGCGCCAGGTGTTCGTTCAACGCACGCTCACCCGCGACCACGGCATAGGGCTTGGCATCCATCGAGCTGGCCGTGCTTTGCGCGTGGATGCGCCAGTGATAGAGCACGCGCGGGATGTGCACGATCTGCGCCGGCTCGACGCGCTCGACACAGCGCAGCACCAGGTCCCAGTCCTGCGAGCCTTCGAGGCCCTTGCGAAAGCCGCCCACCTCGCGCACCAGGCCCGTGTGCAACACCCCGAGGTGGCTGAACATGTTGTGCGAGCGAAAGAGGTCGGGGTTCCAGTCGGGCTTGAAGTAGGGGTCGGAGCGCACACCCGCGTCGTCGACCTTGTCCTCGTCTGAATAGATCAGCCGCGCCTGCGGATGGGCCTCGATGCAGCGCGCAACCTCGAACAGCGCATCGGCCGGCAGAAGGTCGTCATGGTCCATCAGCGCGATCCAGGGCGCGGTGACGGCATCGAGCGCGCTGTTGGAGGCCTCGGAGATATGGCCGTTGCGCTCGCGCAGCACCAGGCGGATGCGCGCATCGGCCGCCGCCATCTGCTGCAGGGCTTCGCGCACGGCCGGATCGGGCGATGCGTCGTCGGCGATGCACAGCTCCCAGTGCGGATAGAGCTGCGCCTGCACCGAGGCCACGGCCGCGCGCAGCCAGCGCGGATCGGGGTTGTAGCAGGGCATGAGCACCGAGATGCGCGGCGGCGCCACCATCGCATCGACCTGCGCCCGGATGCGCTGGCAGGCCGCGTCATCCAGCATGTCGTAGGTCTGCACCCAGCGGCCGTAGTCGTTCTGCGGCCGCGTGCGGCGGCGCATCTCCCAGTCCACGCCGCGCCAGCCGGCACGCCGGTAGACGCGCCAGGCCTGCGGCAGTCGCTTGATGAGGCCGGGGCCATGGGTCAGGAGTTTGCGGAGGACCGACATGGTGGTGCTTGTCTTTTTCTTTCTCTTATCTGGGAGCCGTAGCGCCGGCCGGCGGGCTCAGCAGCACGGCGTCCATGTAGACGGCGGCCTCGCGCACGTAGCTGGCGCGCAGATGGCTGGTGTCCTTGTAGATCGGCGTGCCATCGGCGCCTGCGCGCAGGCACTGACCTTCGGGCGTGCACAGCGCAGGCAGCGGGTCGATGATCTGCGCGCCACTGTCCTGCGCGATGCGCGCGAGGCGCGCATGCAGGGCCTCTTGCGAGGCCGGCAGCGGCGCGTGGGTGGAGACCGGCTGCGCGCTCATCTGGCCCCAGCGCTCGCCCACCAGGCGGGTGCGCGGCGCGAAGGGGTCGCCCACCGGCATGTTCAGCAGCAGGTAGGTCGTCTTGCCCGCGGCCTTCAGGGTGCGCAGCAGCACGGCCAGCGCATCGAGCGACTTCTGCACGCCATCGCCGCCGCGCAGGTAGTGGCGCTGGCCGTTCTCGAGGTAGTAGTAGCGGTCGGGGGCCGGCGACGAATTGACGCCGGGCACGTTGGCCACATCGCCGATGTCGAAGTAACAGGACCAGCAGCCGCCCACCACCACCGTGTTCACCTCGGGCGTGAGCGCAAAGCGCAGCGCGACGTTCATGCGTTCGCCGCAGGCCGGGTCGCGGTCTTCGTTCAGGTTGGGGATGGGCGGGCAGGCGCCGCGCGTGGCAAACACCAGCCGGTTCAGCCGATCGCCCTGCACGCGCGCCAGTTCGGTCGCGCGTGGTGCTTGCTGCTCCACATGGCTGTCGCCCATCAGCAGCACCGTCTGCGCGCCCTCGCCCACGGTCTGGAAGACCTGGCCGTTGAATTCCAGCGGGCGCATGCCGTCGGGGAAGGTCCAGTCGCTGCCCGCCGCCACCAGGCGCTGCACGCCTGCGTCGTCGATGCGCGAGGGCAGCTTCTGGGCCCAGATCAGCGCGCCCAGCAGTGCCAGCACGCCCATGGCGCCGGCCAGGCCGGCCACCACGGGCCAGCCGCGGCGGTGGCGCAGCGGCTTTTCAAGAAAGCGGTAGCTCAGCCAGGCCAGCAGCACCGACACGCCCACGGCCCCGAAGCGCACGGCGCGCGGCGGGTCCACGCCCTCTTCCAGCACGCGCGCATAGGCCAGCAGCGGCCAGTGCCACAGGTACAGCGGGTAGCTGATCAGCCCCACCCACACCATGGGGCGCGCGCCCAGCAGATGCCGGTTGAGCCAGGCGCTGGGCCCGGCCGCGATGCACAGGCAGGTGCCCAGCACGGGCAGCAGCGCCCAGAAGCCCGGGAAGTACTTGTGGCGGTCGATGAAGGCCAGGCCCGCCACGATCAGCAGCAGCCCCGTCACGCTCATCCACTGGCCGCTGCGCGTGGTGTGGTGCGCCTGCCGGCGCAGGCCCAGCCAGGCCAGCACGCCGCCCGCGGCCAGCTCCCACAGGCGCGCCAGCGGCATGTAGAAGGCGGCATCGGCCGCGCGGAACACCAGCACCAGGCTCAGCGCGAAGGACAGCAGCGCCGCGCCCAGCATCCAGGGCAGCATGCGTCGACGCGCCCACCACACCAGGCCCAGCAGCACGGGCCAGACGATGTAGAACTGCTCTTCCACCGCCAGCGACCACAGGTGCAGCAGCGGCTTACTCTCGGCCACGGTGTCGAAGTAGCCCGACTCGGCCCACAGCGCCAGGTTCTGCACGAAGGCCGCACTGGCCAGCACATGGCGGCCGAGCTGGCGGAACTCGTCGGTCAGCAGCACGAACCAGCCGAAGGCCAGCGTGCAGGCCAGCACCGCCAGCAGCGACGGAAAGAGCCGCCGGATGCGCCGCGCATAGAACTCGCCGTAGCCGAAGCCCTTGCCCGCCAGGCTGCCGAAGATGATGGTGGAGATCAGGTAGCCCGAGATGACAAAGAAGATGTCCACCCCTGCGAAGCCGCCCTGCAGCCAGCGCGGCGATGCGTGATACAGCACCACGGCCAGGACGGCAATCGCGCGCAGGCCGTCGATGTCGGGCCGGTAGACGGGGTGCGCCAGCGGGGCGGGGGTCGCGGGGGAAACGGGCATGCAGGCGAGAGGGAAGCCGCAAGCGGCGTTCAGGGGACTCGGGGCGCACGGATTATCCATGGGCCTGCGCGGGGCCCGGCCCGTGCGCCCGGGCCGATACATGGGGTGAAAAACCCGGGCGATAGAATTTCGTGTTTCGCCCCAGCCCCCGCCCCATGACCCAAGCCATCCAATCCAACCTGCAGCGCAACGCTTGGAAGGACTGGTGGGAGGGCACCCGCCGCATCGACATCTGGTGGACCATGGCCTGGTTCGACATCGTGCTGCGCTATCGGCGCTCCACGCTCGGGCCGCTGTGGCTCACGCTGAGCATGGGCGCGATGATCGGCGGCATGGGGCCGCTGTACGCCTCGCTCTTCGGCACCGAGCTGAGCAAGTTCTTCCCCCATCTGGCGCTGGGCATCATCTTCTGGACCTTCTTCTCGGTCACGGTGATCGACTCGAACGAGGCCTTCAACAACGCGGCGCAGTACCTCAAGCAGGGCTACTTCCCGATCAGCCTCTTCGTCTGGCGCACGCTGGCGCGCACCTTCATGCAGTGGTGCCACCACATCATCATCTTCGTGCCGGTGGCCTGGTACACGGGCATCTCGCTGGGCTGGCAGGCGCTGCTGGTCATCCCGGCCTTCGTGCTGCTGATCATCAACGCCCATTGCGCGGGCATCGCGCTGGGCATCCTGTGCACGCGCTTTCGCGACATCGCGCAGATCGTCACCAGCGTCATGCAGATGCTGATGTTCCTGACACCCGTGTTCTGGATGCCCGAAAGCCTGCCGGGCCGGGCCAGCTACATGCTCTGGAACCCGCTGGCGCAGATGCTGGACCTGCTGCGCACGCCGCTGATGGGCGGCGTGGCCCACGCGCACAGCTGGCTGGGCATGCTGGGCTGGACGGCGGCCAACGTGGTGCTCGCGTCCCTTCTGTTCAAGCGCTACCGCCGGCGCGTGGTCTTCTGGCTCTGAGCGGGCAGACATCTCATGGCATCCATCTCTCTCAAGAACGTCAGCCTGGGCTTTCCCATCTACGGCGCCAGCGCGACCTCCTTCAAGAGGACGCTCGCCTCGTCGATGACCGGCGGCCTGGTCGGCAAGGAGACCGGCGTCACGGTCGTGCAGGCCCTGTCGGACATCAACCTCGAGCTGCGCGCGGGCGACCGCCTGGGCATTCTGGGCCACAACGGCGCCGGCAAGTCCACGCTGCTGCGGCTGCTGGCGGGGGTGTACGACCCCACCTCCGGCGAGTACCAGCGCAGCGGCACGGTGGCCAGCCTGATCGATCCGTCCATGGGCATCGAAAAGGACGCCACCGGCGTCGAGAACGTGATGCTGCGCGGCCTGACCATGGGCCTGAACCGCAAGCAGATCGAGGCCATCACGCCCGAGGTGTGCGAATTCAGCGGGCTGGGCGACTACGTCCACATGCCGGTGCGCACCTATTCCACCGGCATGGTGATGCGGCTTGCGTTTGCGATCTGCACCAGCGTGCCGGCCGACATCCTGCTGATGGACGAATGGCTTTCGGTCGGCGATGCGGACTTCAGCGCCAAGGCGGAAGCACGCATGCGCGACATCGTGGCCAAGTCGGGCATTCTGGTGCTGGCATCGCATTCGCCGGAGTTGCTGCTCAAGGAGTGCAACCGATTCATTCGGCTGGAGCATGGACGGCTGGTGAGCACCGAGCCACCCGTGGTCCCGGTCAGCGCCTGAGACGGTTTTGCATTCAAGCGCAGAGCGAGGCGGGGTGCCGAAGACAGTGCTGACGCACGGCGAGGCACCCCAACGAAGCTATGCGTTTGAAGGCGAAACCGTATGAGACGCCAGGCGCACTTCGCAAGGCGCCTATGGGCGCCCGGGATCAGCAGCCCTGCGCGTCCGACAGCAGGGTGATCGTCGCCAGCACCCTTGCCGACACCGAGTCGGAAAACTGAAACTGCGTGCCCTCGGTCACCCAATCCGGGATCATGGCGGAATCGGTGGGCCCGCCGACCGCGAACAGCTTGAACTCGGACTCGCCCGGCTGCCGCGCGCGCACCTGTACGTTGGCTGACGGCGATACATGCGATTCAAGCCGCCACCGCAGCGAAGCCGATGACAGGCGGCAGCGATGCGCCTGCGCCGGCTCCCAGTGAATGCCCAGGGCGCGCGCCTGCTCATTGGCCTGTCGCGCAGCCTGCTGCGCCGCGCGCTGGGCCGCGCAGCGCGCCTCGTCATCCGGCGCCAGCACGCCCGCCGTGACGACACGCTGGCCCTCGCGGTCCGCATAGGTCTCGATGGCCTTCGCACGCAGGCCCAGGGGCGCAAGGAGCTGCGGCATCCGCTGCAGGCCATCGGCCCCCATCAGTACCAGCACCACCTCGCGGTTGGCACAGACCGCGCGCAGCACCCTGTCATCGAGCACCACAACGTGGTCCACCTTGCCGGCGCTCAGGTACTGGAAAGGCATGAACAGGCCCCAATCGGGGAAGACATGGAGGGCGTTCGGGCGCTTGTGTTGCGCCTCCTGCGCAAAGCGATCGACGGCGTCGGAGTACAGGGCCTTGCCGCCGGTGGCGACGAGGCGCTGCTGGATCGCCGCCTGGCCCGACACTGAAACGGCGGCCGTGATCAAGGCCAGGATCAGCAGCGCCCGGCGCGCTGCAGGGAAGGTGCGCAGCACGGCCGAGAGCACCAGCCCCGTGGCGAGGTAGGCCAGCACAATGACCGGCGAAAAGTGGTGGCCGCTCAGCCGGTCGCCGAAGTACATGGCGCCTGCAGCAAAGCTCAGCATGAGCAGCCAGGCAGCGCCCAGCCAGGCCGTGGCCTGGCGCCGCCAGAGCAGCCAGACGCTGCCCAGTCCTGTCACGCCCACCATCAGGCCCAGCTTGAGGTTCTGGGCGGCGTAGGGCGCGTCGCCGCCCAGCATCAGCCTGGCCTGCCACTGCCCGTTGAGAACAGCCCGCACCATGGCGGCGAACGTGGCGAGGACCTCAGGCATCGAAGGCGTGGCCTCGAAGGCCTTCAGCTCGCTGGTGCGGCCGCGCAGATAGGCCAGCAGCCCCTCGACTCCGCCTTCTTCATTCCAGATCAGGCCATAGCCCAGCAGATAGCCTGCCGCGCCCAGGGCCAGGCCCACCCCGAAGCCGAGCGCCAGCACGAGAAGGGTACGCACGGCGGGGTGCCGGTGGCTGGCGAACTGGCACCAGCACAACCAGGCGACGACGCCAGGAACGAAGAAGGCGTAGATGAAGTAGCCGTACAGCGCCAGGCCGCAGAACAGGCCGGCGAGCAGGGCAGCGCCGAAGCGGGCCCCGAGCGATGCTGCGGCCTGCGCGCGCGCCGCGCACAGCAGGGCCAACAGCACGAAGACCATCGGCGCCAGCGTGATGTAGAGCTGCGATCTGAAGGCAAAGATGAAGGCAGGGTCCAGCGCCAGCAGCCCCACCAGGACCATGGCCAGCGCCGTGCCCGCGCCGCCGCGCCGCAGGCAGATGAACAGCAGCAACAGGATTCCCGCGCCCCAGAGCGCGTGAGAAACCCGCAACAGCTCCAGGCTGGGCCCGAACAGGGCGACCAGGGGCGCCAGCGTCCACGCATGCAGGGAACCGTGATAGAGCGAGGTCAGCACGGGCCAGCGGTCCGCCAGCATGTTGCCCGGCAACATCCAGGCGGGCAGGCGCCCGGGGTTCTCGCTGAGCATGCGAACGGCCAGGTAATCGGGGTTGACCGCGTCCATGTAAAGACCGGGCAGGCCGATGTTCCACGCTACACCCGCGGCAAATGCTGCGATGACCAGGATCAGTACAGCCCAGTGTGCGCGCTTTGCCAGAAACGGGTGCCTGGCGGCTGTGGCACGAGCAGGAGCACGCGCGTTCATACGTTCATCAACAGAGTCGGAGCGAGGATGGAAGGAGCGGCAGGGGAAGTGCCCTGCAGCCCGCTCAGGCAGAGGCCAGGATCCGCGGGATGACCTCGCGCAGATCGCGAATGACCGTCAGCGGCAGACCTTGCGCACCGCCCGGCGCCTCGGTCAACCACAACAGCGTGCCCACCCCCGCCGCCCGTGCGGCTTGCATGTCGGTCAGGGTATCGCCGACCATGACCGAAGCAGCGCGGTCGATGTCGTGGGACTCGATCGCTTCCAGCAGCATTCCCGGCGCCGGCTTCCTGCAGTCGCACTGCTGCAGGTAGGCGCCCTGGCCATGCTCCGGGTGATGCGGGCAGAAGTACACCGCATCGATGCGCGCCCCTCGCTGCTCGAACTGCTGGCGCATCCAGTCCATGTAGTGGCCAAACTGCGCCTCGTCGTAGTAGCCGCGCGCAATGCCCGCCTGATTGGTGACCACCACGACCAGCCAGCCGTGGCGGTTGGCCGTCGCCACCAGCTCGAAGATGCCGGGCACGAATTCCGTCTTCTCAGGCGTGTGCACATAGCCGTGATCGACGTTGATCACCCCGTCGCGGTCCAGGAACAGGGCCGGCCTCATGCGCTGGCAGCCAGTGCGGGAATCTTGGTCTGCGCGAGTGTGTAGTCCTCGGGCACGCCGATGTCGATGAAGTCCGTGGCAAAGGCCGCCACCTGCAGATGCAGTTGCGAAAGGCGCGCTTCGAAGAAGTCCTGCTCGATGGAGAACTGCCCGGGCAGACCCGCGTCCAGCAGGGCCTGGCGGCGCATCAGATAGATGCCGGCGCTGATGACGCCCGGCCCTTCACGCCCTTTGGCCTCAAAGGCAACGATGCGCTGCTGCGCATCCAGTTGCAGCGTGCCATAGCGCGCGGCATCCTCCACCTGAGCCCCACACAGCCAGGCATCGGCTTGCGGCGTGCGCTGCGCCGCCTCCTGCATGGCACGCAGGTCGACATTGGCAAGGGTGTCGCCGTTGAGCACGAAGAAGCGCTCGGAGGCCAGGCCACTGAGCGCCTGCACGACCGCGCCGCCGGTGCCCAGAGGCTGTGTTTCCACGCTGTAGTGCAATTGCATGGCGCCATAGCGTTCGCCAAAGGCCTGCGCCACCTTCTCCGCCATGTAGCCGGTGCACAGATGCACTTCGCGCACGCCCTGCACTTCAAGGCCACGCAGCAGCCACCAGAGAAAGGGCTTGCCGGCCACCGGCGCCAAGGGTTTTGGCACGTCGGACACCACGCTGCGCAAGCGCGTGCCAAAGCCGCCGGCCAAGACGATGGCAGGCGGCATCATGGATTGCGCGGGAAGATCCGGGCTTCCACCAAGCAGCAGATGATGTGGCCCAGCATGCCGTGGCCTTCCTGGATGCGCGGCGTCTCGGGCGAAGGCACGGCGATCTCAATGTCGCACAGATCGGCTTCTGCCCAGCCGCGCTCACCTGTGAATCCGATCACGGTCAGCCCGCTTTGTTTGGCCTGCCGCATGGCGCGCAGGATGTTCGCCGATTTGCCGGAGGTGGAATACACCCAGAGCACATCGCCCTTGATGCCCACGGCCTGGACCTGGCGCTCGAAGACCTTCTCGAAGCCGTAGTCGTTGCCGATAGCCGTCAGGACAGAGGTGTCGGTGGTGAGCGCGAAGGCCGGCAGGCCCGGGCGGTCGTACATGAAGCGGCTGACGAACTCGCCCGCGATGTGCTGCGCGTCGGCAGCGCTTCCGCCGTTGCCGGCCAGCAGCACCTTGTTGCCTGCCTGCAGGCAGCGCACGATGACCTCGACTGCGTCGGCCACCTGCGCCAGCAGGCGCTCGTTCTGACGCACGTCTTGCAGGCAAGCCAGCGTGGCGTCGATCTGTTGTTCGATGAGTGCTTTCAATTTTTCCTCCACGAATGTGCGCCTCGTTCGGTGAAGTTGCAGGTGAACACCTGCCCGTTGAGGCCTTGCAGGCAGCGCATCACTTCCGGACGCCGCGACAGCTCCGTCACGAACATCATGAACCCGCCGCCACCTGCGCCCGAAACCTTGCCTGCCAGTGCTCCCGCGGCCAGCGCGGATTCATACACCTGGTCGATGGCCGCGTTGCTGATGCTCTTGGCGAGCTTCTTCTTCTCTTCCCAGCCCGTGCGCATGGACTGGGCAAAAGCCTCCAGATTTCCCGTCAGCACCGCCTCCTTCATCGCGCGAGCTTCCGCCTTGACGCGATGCATGGCCTCCAGGGGCGCGCTGTCGCCCCGGCGAATGTGGCTCGTCTGCTCGGCGATGATGGCGGCGGATTCGCGCGACACACCGGTGTAGAACAGGACAACCGAGGACTCAAGCTCGGCCTTGATGTCTGCCTTCATGCGCAGAGGATTGACGATGACGCGGTCTGCGTAGAACTCCATGAAGTTCATGCCACCGAAGGTGGCGGCGTACTGGTCCTGCTTGCCACCCGCCATCCCCAGGTCCACCCGCTCGATGTCATGGGCCAAGCTGGCGATGTCGTACTCGCCCAGGGGCAGGGAAAGGTACTCACAGAAGGCCTGCAGGAGTGCCACCACCATGGTGGATGAGGAGCCCAGGCCTGAACCCGGCGGCGCTTCGGAGTGGGTGACGACATCCACGCTCAAAGGCTGTCCGCCCATGAAGTCCCGCACGATCCGGTTGTAGACGCCCACATGCAGGTCCAGGCCCGGCTGGCGCGCCAGTACCGCATCGGCCGTGCCCTGCCAGCTGCGTCCGCTGTCCGCAGCAAGAAGCCGGACGCTCCCGGCCGGCGCCGCGCTGACGGTGGCATGGGCGTACTTGTCGATCGTGACGTTCAGCACCTCGCCACCATACTGGTCGCAGTAGGGAGAGACGTCGGTGCCCCCTCCTCCCAGCCCCAGCCGCAGGGGCGCGCGGGCGCGGGCGATCACCGACGCGGGCGGAATCACAGTGTTCATCTCAAAGCTCCCGGACCGCCGAGCGAGAGCTGTCGCTGTACGGTCGTGCATCAATATCGTGTGCCAGCACCGCCTCCATCGCAGCCGCTGAGAAATGCGCCGCAACATAGGCAGGCCCAGCCAGGGCCGCTCGCTGCCAGGCTGCGTCGTCCCGCATCAGCGCCAGGATCTCCTGCGCCATCGTTTGCGGGTCGTCGGTGACCCGCGCCGCTTCTGCAGTGCCGTCCAGGCCCTGAACGCCGACTGTCGTGGTGACCAGGGGCACGCCATGGTGCATGGCCTCGACCACCTTGCCCTTGATGCCGGCACCAAAGCGCAGCGGCACCACGGCCAGGCCGACTCTGGCATAGATGTCCTCAAGTTCGGCATCGGTCACATAGCCCGTGACTTCGACCTGCGGCGAAGCCAATGCCTTCACTTCCGGCGATGGGTTCGAGCCCACCAGCATCAACCTCAGCTCGGGCTCGGCCTCCTGCAGCAGGGCAAACACGTTGGCCATGAACCACAGCGCCGCATCCACATTGGGGCGATGCGCAAATCCGGCCACAAACAGAAGCGTGCGCCGTTGGCGACCGGCCAGGGGCGCGGGTTGCCGCGGCGCAAAACAGTACGGCGGCAAGGTGCGCGCAACACCGGCACCGGGCTGCGCCTGCACCACGGCGGTCTCGACCGGCGACGGGTAATACACCGCACTCACCATCCGCCAGATACCAAGCTCAAGGTTGCGCGTGCGCTCGGCAGCCTCCACGGCCGCGGGATCGCCGCTCAGGCGCGCGCTCGCCAGCTCGCGCTCATGATGCAGATCGTGGCCATAGTAGAGCCGCTTGGCCGGGCTGTGGGCAGACAGCGCAGGCAGGAAGTTCGCGGCCACGTCCGGCCGGCTCAACAGCACGTAGTCGAGATCACGCCCCATCTCGCGAATCCAGCTCTCGAATCCGTCGTGGTAGCGGGGCCCATAGAAAACCTCGACCCCCTTTTGCTGCAACTGAGGGCCATACACGGGATCCGGCTGCAGGTTGTGCGGCCAGAACTTGACGGCCAGCCCCATGGACAGCAACACGTCGATGAAGGCCACCATCGATCGCGAACCGGCATCCCGGTCGGGCTGCGGAATGTAGTGATCGATGACGAGGATGGTCTTGCGCAGGTTGGCGCGATCCTGCGCCAGCAAGGCATGCGCGCCATTGGGGAAATGCTCGCGCGCCAACACCTCGCCCCAGCGCTCGAGAAATTTCTGCTGGTTGGCGACCTGATAGGCCTTTACGCCCGAACCGGTGTCCGTGCCGTGCGACAAACCCTCATGGTGAACCACCTGAGAAGCGGGCTGATAGAGCACCTTGAGGCCGCCGGCCCGGACACGGAACGCGAGGTCGGAGTCCTCGCAGTAGGCCGGCAGGTAGTACTCGTCGAATCCACCCAGCTCATCGAACAGGGCCCGCCTGATCAGAATCGAGGCGCCCGAGCAGTAGTCGACTTCCTTGACGTAGTTGTAGCGGCTGGACGCCGGGTCATCCAGGCGCCCCAGATTCCACGCGCTGCCATCGCTCCACATCACGCCGCCCGCCTCCTGCAAACGACCGTCGGGGTAGAGCAGCTTGGAGCCCACCATGCCGCACTGGGCATCACGCTCGAAAAGCTCGAGCATGGTGTCGATCCAGCCAGCTTCCACCTCCGTGTCGTTGTTCAGGAAGCAGATGTACTCACCCCGTGCCATCTTGGCCGCGGCATTGCAGGAGCGCAGGAAGCCCAGGTTCTGCGGATGAACGTGAAAGATCAGGCCCGGGACCTGCGCCAGCTTCATGATCTGCTTGTCGCCCGAGGCATCCTCGACCACGATCACCTCGATCGGCGCATCGGGCAGGTGCTCGTAGATGGAGGCGACGCAGGCCAGGGTCATCTCCAGGTTGCCGTAGGCGGGAATGATCACCGACACCAGGGGGCGATCCTGCGGCTCGAAGCGCACGTTGGCCAGCAGTTGCGGCATCCGCCGCTTGCGCTGCCAGGCCTCATAGCGCGGCGCGCCCGCAAAGAAGCGCGCCCCGCCGACGCGAAAGGCGCTCGAAGCCAGCATGTCCTTCGCGGCCACGGGCAGCGGTGCCGCCTCATAGGCCAGATAGGCAGCGCGCCGCAGCCGCAGCTTCAAGTCCTGCATGCGCGGCGTGCCTCGGCCACCCACCAGATCGGCCACAAAACGCAGCGGCGCAGTCGCGCGCCAGGAACTCGATGCGCGCAAGGCCTGCACTTCGTTGGCAGCCGCCTGGGCCTGCACCCGCAGTGTCGCGTTCTCCAGTTGCAGCTTGTCCGCCTGCAGCTTCAGCCCTTCGATGACCGACAGTTGCTCGGCCAATGCCTGGGCATGCGCTGCGGCCTCGTCGGCCCGCCGCGCCTGGGCCTGGTCGGCCCTCTGTGCGTGGGCGGCCCGCTCGTCGTCGACGCCCGAGGCCCATTGCAGCACGGCCTGCTGGCGGGCGTAGATGTCGAAGGATGCGTCGAAAAAGGCCGAGGGCGTCAAGGGCAGCTCCGGCCCCTCGCCCTGGTCGCACACCGCGACGAAGTAAAGCGGCTCCAGCCCTGCCGGGGTGCCTGGCTGGGCCTGGCCATCGCGCAGCCCCAGCGCCTCGTAAGTCGCTTGCGAGGAAGACGCAGGCAGCAAGGTGGACAGCGTGACGAAGCGCTGCCCCAGATAGGAAACCCGCCTGAACTGCTGCTTCAACAGTGCATCGAATTCATCGAAGTACAGTTCCTTGACGTGGAACTCGTTCGAGTAGGCCCGGTCGTCCGAATAGGTCTTTTTGTTGGGGGACGAGATGATGAGCATGCCCTCGGGCTTGAGGACGCGCCGGATCTCCGAGATCATCTCTTGCTGCGTGGCCAGATGCTCGATGGTTTCGAAGGAGACGACCACGTCGAAGCTGGCGCTCTCGCACGGAATCGCGTCGGCACTGCCTTGAAGGTAGCGCAGGTTGCCCTTGGCCGTATAGGCCGCCCTGGCATGCGCCACGGCCGTTTCGGAGATGTCCACACCCACGACGCTGGCAGCCGAATCGGCAAGCACGGCACTGCCATAGCCCTCACCGCTGGCGATGTCCAGAACGGCCTTGCCTTGTACGAACTGGGCTGCCCACACGTAGCGATGCATGTGCTCGTAGCGCAACTCCCCATCTTCTGTGGGCATGTAGCGCTCGCCTGTGAATTCCATTTTTCTTTTCTCTTTCATCGAGTGTTTCGCAGCACGCACCCCCTTGTGGCAACAGGTGTGCTCGCGCGGCTTCAGGCGGGCAGCTCGGCCGTCGCCAGGGAGGCTGCACCCGCATCCTTGCCCGACAACGTCGGCGGCACGCCCAGGTCCGGCCATGCGATGCCGATATCCCGATCGTTCCAGGCGATGCTGCGCTCATGGGCCGGCGCGTAGTAGTCGCTCGCCTTGTAGAGGAAGTCCGCGCTGTCGCTGGTCACCACAAAGCCATGCGCGAAGCCGGCCGGGATCCACAGCTGGCGGTGGTTGCCTTCGCTCAGTTCCACACCCACCCACTGGCCGAAGGTGGGCGAGCCCCTGCGGATGTCCACGGCCACATCGAAGACCGAGCCGCGGGTGACGCGCACGAGCTTGCCCTGGGCCTGCTGCACCTGGTAGTGCAGGCCCCGGAGCACGCCCTTGCTCGAGCGCGAATGGTTGTCCTGCACGAACTCGACGTGGCGGCCCACCGCCTCGTCGAACACGCGCTGGTTGAAGCTTTCCATGAAGAAGCCGCGATCGTCGCCGAAGACCTTCGGCTCCAGGATCAGCACGCCCTCGAGTTGGGTCGGGGTGATCTTCATCCGCGGTACTCCTCACGCAGCAGGCGCAGCAGGTACTGGCCATAGCCGTTCTTCTTCAGCGGGTCCGCGAGCTTCTCGAGCGCCGCGCTGTCGATCCAGCCCGCACGCCAGGCGATCTCTTCGGGGCAGGCGATCTTCAGGCCCTGGCGGTTTTCCAGCGTGGCGATGAACTGGCCGGCATCGAGCAGGCTCTCGTGCGTGCCCGTGTCCAGCCAGGCATAGCCGCGCTGCATGATCTGCACATTGAGCGCGCCCTGGTTCAGGTAGGCCTCGTTGACGGCCGTGATCTCCAGCTCGCCGCGCGCGCTGGGCTTGACGGCCTTGGCGATGTCCACGACCTGGTTGTCGTAGAAGTACAGGCCGGTGACGGCGTAGCTGCTCTTGGGCTTGGCGGGCTTTTCCTCGATGCTCACGGCCTTGCCCTGGGCGTCGAAGGCCACCACGCCATAGCGCTCGGGGTCGTGCACGTGGTAGGCGAAGACGGTGGCGCCGCTGGTTTGCTGGTCGGCGCCCGCCAGCAGCGCGGCCAGGTCATGGCCGTAGAAGATGTTGTCGCCCAGCACCAGCGCGCTGGGTGCGTTGCCGATGAATTCATCGCCAATGATGAAGGCCTGCGCCAGCCCGTCGGGGCTGGGCTGCACGGCGTACTGCAGGTTGATGCCCCACTGGCTGCCGTCGCCCAGCAGTTGCTGGAAGCGCGGGGTGTCCTGCGGCGTGCTGATGATCAGGATGTCACGCATGCCGCCGAGCATCAGCGTGCCCAGCGGGTAGTAGATCATCGGCTTGTCGTAGACCGGCAGCAGCTGCTTGCTGATGGCCAAGGTGGCTGGGTGCAGGCGGGTGCCGGAGCCGCCTGCCAGGATGATGCCTTTTCGCTGAGTCATCGTTGGCTTCCTTGTTCTGTGCGTTCATTCACGGCAGCGTGTGCCGCCACTTGCCGGATGGCTCAAAAAGTTTCGGTCAGCATGCGGGCCACGCCCGACTGCCACGGTGGCAGTTGCAGGCCAAAGGCCTGGCTGAGCTTGTCGGTGTTCAACCGCGAATTGGCGGGGCGCCGCGCCGGCGTGGGGAAGGCCGAGGTGGGCACGGCATCCACCTGCTGCGGGCCGGCCTTGAGTGCCACACCGGCCGCCTGCGCGCGCTCGAGCACGAACTGCGCATAGCCGTGCCAGCTCGTCACGCCGCCAGCGGCCAGGTGGTACAGGCCCGCCTTGGAGGCGTCGCGCAGCGTGTCGCGCACGGCGTGTGCCGTCACATCGGCCAGCAGCTCTGCGCCAGTGGGCGCGCCGAACTGGTCGTCGATGACCGTCAGGCGCTCGCGCTCCTTGGCCAGGCGCACCATGGTCTTGGCGAAGTTGCCGCCGCGGGCCGCATAGACCCAGCTGGTGCGAAAGATCAGGTGCCGCGCGCAGTGCTCGGCCACCAGTTGCTCGCCCTCGAGCTTGGTGCGGCCGTACACGCTCAGCGGGCCGGTGGCGTCGCTTTCCTGCCAGGGGCGCTCGCCGCTGCCGTCGAATACGTAGTCGGTGGAGTAATGGACCATCAGCGCGCCCACGCGCTGGGCGGCCGCGGCCACCACGCCGGGCGCCGTGGCGTTCAGGGCGCGGGCCAGTTCGGGTTCGCTCTCGGCCTTGTCCACCCCGGTGTGGGCCGCGGCATTGACGATCACGTCGGGGCGCACCGCTTCCACGGTGGCGGCCAGGGCCTCGGGGCGGCTGAAGTCGGCGTGCAGATCTGCGCTGCCGGAAGACAGCGCCACCAGCTCGCCCAGCGGCGCCAGGCTGCGCTGCAACTCCCAGCCCACCTGCCCGCCCTTGCCGAACAACAGGATCTTCATGCGCCCGCGCCTGCCCGGTCACCGTACTGCCTGGCCACCCAGTCACGGTAGCCGCCGCTTTGCACGTTGGCCACCCATTCCTGATTGGCCAGGTACCACTGCACGGTCTTGCGGATGCCGGTGTCGAAGGTTTCGGCCGGCTTCCAGCCCAACTCGCGCTCGAGCTTGCGCGCGTCGATGGCATAGCGCCGGTCGTGGCCCGGGCGGTCGGTCACATGGCTGATCTGCTCGGCGTAGGGCTTGCCGTCTGCGCGCGGCTGCAGTTCGTCGAGCAGCGCGCACACGGTCTTGACGATCTCGATGTTGGGCTTCTCGTTCCAGCCGCCCACGTTGTAGGTCTCGCCCAGGGTGCCGGCCTCCAGCACACGCCGGATGGCGCTGCAATGGTCGCGCACGTACAGCCAGTCGCGCACCTGCATGCCGTCGCCATACACCGGCAGCGGCTTGCCGGCCAGCGCGTTGACGATCATCAGCGGGATCAGCTTCTCGGGGAAGTGATAGGGGCCGTAGTTGTTCGAGCAGTTGGTGGTCAGCACCGGCAGGCCATAGGTGTGGTGCCAGGCACGCACCAGATGGTCGCTGGCGGCCTTGCTGGCCGAATAGGGGCTGTTGGGCTCGTAGCGGTTGGTCTCGGTGAAGGCCGGGTCGCTGGCCGACAAGGTGCCGTAGACCTCGTCGGTGGAGACATGCAGGAAGCGGAAGGCGCTCTTGTCGGCCTCTGGCAGCTTGCTCCAGTAGCCGCGCACACTCTCCAGCAGGCGGAAGGTGCCCAGCACGTTGGTCTGCACGAAATCCTCGGGCCCGTGGATGGAGCGGTCCACATGCGACTCGGCCGCAAAGTTGAGCACCGCGCGCGGGCGGTGCTCGGCCAGCAGGCGGTCGACCAGGGCGCTGTCGCCGATGTCGCCACGAACGAAGATGTGGCGCGGGTCATCGGCCACCGATGCCAGCGTCTGCAGGTTGCCCGCGTAGGTGAGCTTGTCTAGATTGATGACGGATTCGTCGTGATTGGCCAGCCAGTCGAGCACGAAGTTCGCGCCGATGAAGCCGGCACCGCCGGTAACCAGGATCATGGTTTTCCTGTTGACTAAAGAATTAACCGTGGCCCTCCCCCGGAAGAGCCCCGACCGGATTATGAATGGGGCGCCGGCAAGCCCCCTGTAGGAGCCGCATCAAGATGTAGCGCGCGGCTTGCAACAAAGTCCTCTGGCAAAGGCCTTGCGGATGCCGCAGCGCAGCAAGTCGGCGCAGGAGTGATGGGGTAGAGTGGCCCAAAGAGACAACACGGGGGACCCATGACGAAGAAGGCGCCCAGACGCACGGCACAACGCATCCTCGAAAGCACGCTGGAGCTGTTCAATCGCTTTGGCGAGCCCAACGTCTCCACCACACGCATTGCAGCGGAGCTGGGAATTAGCCCCGGTAACCTTTATTACCACTACCCGGCCAAAGACGCGCTGATCAACCGCCTGCAGCAGGACTGCGAAGCGGAGCTTCAGCAGGCGCTGGGCCGGGCCGATGTGGCCGGCGACCTGGAGGGTGCGGCCGAGCTGGTGCGTGCGCTCATGGCGCTGGTCTGGCGCTATCGATTCATGTACCGCGACCTGAACGACCTGCTGAGCAAGAGCCGGCATTTCGAAGCCCGCCTGCAGACCATGCTGCGCACGCAGGAAGCCGCGCTGCGCGTGCTGCTGCGCCGGCTGGCCGCCAGCGGCCAACTGGTGCTGGGCGAAGAAGAAGCCGGCATGCTGGCGCGCAACATGGTGGTGCTGCTGAGCTTCTGGCTCAACTATGAATATGCAAGCGATCCGCGAGAAGCCCTGGAGCCCGCACATGCGCCACTGACCCTGGCCCGCGGCGCCGCCCACATCCTGCAGTTGCTGGCCCCCTACGTGCCGGCCGAACGCGGCGACTGGCAGCAGCAGCCCGGGGCCGCCGTGGCGCTGGACGCCGCAGCCCTGTCTCATTGACCTTGCCCCTCCAACCCCCTTACAGCCCGACCGAGGAAAGCGCCCCATGAGCACCCTGGCCCGCTCCAGCCCCGCCTCGGCGCTGCCGCTGCTGACCCCCAGCGAAGCCCAACGGCTGCGCCCCGAAGCCTGGCTGCGCAGCACGCTCACGCCGCCGCGGCGCTTCGGCCCCGAGCAGGTGCGCGCCCTCTGGCCCGAGCTGCACCCGAGCGAAACCACGCCGCCCGACACCGCACTGCTGCCCGGCTGGGCCGCCTTCCACAACGGCGACTTCGCCCAGGCCGCAGCACTGGCGCAGGCGCAAGGCCCGGCCGGGCAGGCCCTGCTCAACCAGAGCACCGCCACCTATGCCTGCTATGTGGAGCCCCGCGATGCCACGCGCCTGGCCCTGCTGCGCCAGGTCGCCACGCGGGCCCAGGAACAGCTCCAGGCGCAGCCCGAGGACCCCGGCGCGCTCTACTGGCTGGCCTTCGCGCTGGGCCGCCATGCGCAGGCCGTCAGCGTGGCCCGCGCGCTCGCCAAGGGGCTGGGCAACCAGATCAAGACCACGCTGGAGCAGTTGCTGGCCGTGCAGCCGGGCCATGCCGACGCGCATTTCGCGCTGGGCACCTTCCACGCCGAAGTGATCGACAAGGTCGGCGCGCTGGTGGGGCGCATGACCTACGGCGTGCATGCGGACGCAGCGCAGGCCCTGTTCGAGCGCGGCCTGACGCTCAACCCCCGCTCCATCATGGGCCGCATCGAATACGCGCGGGCCTTGCTGGCACTGCACGGCCAGGAGCGGCTGGACGAAGCCACCCGGCTCTATGAAGCCGCTGCCGCCATCGAGCCGCTGGACATGCGCACCCGGCTGGACCAGGAACTCGCGCGGCAGAGCCTGCAGGACTGAGCCGGGGCGGGCGGGGCGCTGACAGGCCGCACGCAGGCACGGCCCCACAATCACGCCTTCTTTTTCCTTCTTCAACGCTCTGAGCATGTCCGACGATCTGAACGCCCGCTTCGAAGCCGCCCAGGCCCATGCCCTGCAACTGCCGGCCAAGCCCGACAACCCCACCCTGCTGAAGATCTACGGCCTGTTCAAGCAGGCCACGGCCGGCGACAACGCTGAGAAGAAGCCCAGCTTCAGCGACATCGTGGCCCGCGCCAAGTGGGACGCCTGGACCAAGAACAAGGGTCTGTCGGCCGAGGCCGCCAAGCAGCAGTACATCGAGCTGATCGACAGCCTGCGCGCGGGCTGAGTCCAGGCAGTGCCCGCCCGCTGCCGCGCTGGCAGCATGGCGGCACCGCGCGCCCTTCTCACTCCACCGTCACGCTCTTGGCCAGGTTGCGCGGCTTGTCCACGTCGGTGCCGCGCGCGCAGGCCGTGTGATAGGCCAGCAGCTGCAGCGGCACGACGTGCAGCAGCGGCGACAGCTGGCCGTAGTGCTCGGGCATGCGGATCACGTGCAGGCCTTCGCTGCTGTCGATGTGGGTGTCGGCATCGGCCAGTACGTAGAGCACGCCGCCGCGCGCGCGCACTTCCTGCAGGTTGCTCTTGAGCTTTTCGAGCAGCGCATCGTTGGGCGCAACGGTGACCACGGGCATGTCGCTGGTGACCAGCGCGAGCGGGCCGTGCTTGAGCTCGCCGGCGGCATAGGCCTCGGCGTGGATGTAGGTCACTTCCTTGAGCTTGAGTGCGCCTTCCATCGCGATGGGGTAGTGCAGGCCGCGGCCCAGGAAGAGCGCGTTTTCCTTGCGCGCGAAATCCTCGGCCCAGCTGATGATCTGCGGCTCCAGCGCCAGCACGGACTGCAGGGCCACGGGCAGGTGGCGCATCTGGTGCAGGTACTCGTCCTCCTCGGCTTCGCTGAGCCGGCCCTTGGCCTGGGCCAGCGCCAGCGTCAGCAGGAACAGGCCGGCCAGCTGCGTGGTGAAGGCCTTGGTCGAGGCCACGCCGATCTCCACGCCAGCCCGCGTGACGTAGGCCAGCTTGCATTCGCGCACCATGGCGCTGGTGGCCACGTTGCAGATGGTCAGCGTGTGTTCCATGCCCAGGCTCTGCGCGTGGCGAAGCGCGGCCAGGGTGTCGGCGGTTTCGCCGCTCTGGGTGATGGTGACCACCAGCGTTTTGGGGTCGGGCACCGATTCGCGATAACGGTATTCACTGGCGATCTCCACCTGCGTGGGCACCTTCGCGATGCTCTCGAGCCAGTACTTGGCCGCGCAGCCGCTGTAGTAGCTGGTGCCGCAGGCCAGGATCAGCACCTTGTCGATTTCCTGGAACACGCGGTGTGCGCTGGCGCCGCTCTGGCCGTCATGCGGTGCGCCGTCGAACAGCTCGGGCGCCACGCCCAGCACGCCTTCGAGGGTGTCGCCGATGGCGCGCGGCTGCTCGAAGATTTCCTTTTGCATGTAGTGCCGGTACGGGCCCAGCTCGGCCGCGCCGCTGTGGGCATGCACCGTGCGCACCTTGCGCTGCACGGGGCGGCCGTCGCGGCCCGCGATCCAGTACTTGCCCGGCTGCAGGTCGGCGAGGTCGCCCTCTTCCAGGTACACGATCTGGTCGGTCACGCCGGCCAGCGCCATGGCATCGCTGGCCAGGAAGTTCTCGCCGCCTTCGCCCTGGCCCACGCCCAGCACCAGCGGCGAGCCGGCACGCGCACCCACCACGCGCTGCGGCTCGTCGCGGCAGATCACGGCGATCGCGTAGGCACCCGTCAGCTGCGCCACGGCCGCGCGCACGGCCTCGAAGAGGTCACCGTCGTAGAGGCTGTCGATCAGGTGCGCGATCACCTCGGTGTCGGTCTGGCTGGCGAACACATAGCCCTTGGCCTGCAGGGCGGCGCGCAGGCTCTCGTGGTTCTCGATGATGCCGTTGTGCACCAGGCCGATGCGCGCGGGCCGGGTGGCCACGTCGGGCGCCTGGCCAATGCCGTGGCTGAAGTGCGGGTGGGCGTTGTGCACCTCGGGCGCGCCGTGGGTGGCCCAGCGCGTGTGGGCGATGCCCGTCAGGCCCTGGACGCGGTCCTGCTCGACCTGGGTCATCAGGTCGGCCACGCGGGCCGTGGTGCGCGCACGCTGCAGCCCCTCGGCCTGCACGGCGACGCCGCAGGAGTCATAGCCGCGGTATTCCAGGCGCGACAGGCCCTGGACGAGGATGGGCACGATGTCCCGATGCGAAGTGGCGCCGACGATGCCGCACATGGTGGTTTCCTGGTTGGGGGAAAAAACGATGGGGCGGATGCTAGGACGAGCCGCATGACAAAAGTATCCGAATTTGGCTTCTCTTTGACCAATAATTGCATCGAACCCCTGTGATGGATTTTTATTCCATCAAATAACTATTTATGGAATTTTCATCACTGGACGAGATCGACCTGCGCCTGCTCGACGCCCTGCAGCAGGACGCCTCGCGCACCAACCAGCAGCTGGCGGCCGACTGCCACCTGTCGCCGCCCACCTGCCTGCGCCGCGTGCAGCGGCTGCGCGCACTGGGTCTGATCGAGCGCCAGGTGGCGCTGCTCGCCGCCGACCGGCTGGGCAGCGCAGTGCTGACGGCGCTGGTCGAGGTGGTGCTCGACCGCCAGGATGCCGAATCGCTGCAGGGCTTCGAGGACCGCGCCTGCGCCGATGCGGCCGTGCAGCAGTGCTACCGGGTTTCGCCAGGGCCGGACTTCATGCTGGTGGTGACGGTGCGCGACATGCCGGCCTACCACGCACTGGTGCAGCGCCTGTTCACGGCCGACGCCAACGTGCGCAACGTGAAGGCCTTCTTCAGCGTCAAACGCGCCAAGTTCCAGACGCTGCTACCGTTGCCGCGCACCGAAGCGCACTGATACGGCCTCGCCTTCGAGCGCCCATCTCCGCACGCCAGAACAAGAAGGAAGCGCCGGCCCGGCCGGCTTCGCCATGACCGCATCCACCCCCCTGCCCCGCCCCACCGCCATGCTCGTGCTGGCCGCCGTCGCCTGCGGCTTCGCGGCCAACCATGTGGCGGCGCGGCTGGCTTTCGACAACGGCACCGGGCTGCTCACGGCCATCCTCTGCCGGGCGGGACTCACCCTGCTCGTGCTGGCGCTGCTGGTGGCCTGGCGGCGCGATGCACTCGGGCTGCCGCCGCCTGCGCGGCGCTGGCAACTGGTGCTGGGCCTGCTCATCGCCGTGCAGAGCCTGTGCCTGTACTCCGCCGTGGCGCGCATCCCGGTGGCGCTGGCGC
The DNA here is from genome assembly GCF_028023875.1 of Xenophilus arseniciresistens. GTDB lineage: Bacteria > Pseudomonadota > Gammaproteobacteria > Burkholderiales > Burkholderiaceae_C > Xenophilus > Xenophilus arseniciresistens. The sequence continues at coordinate 143,172 of NZ_JAQIPB010000007.1, read as the reverse complement.
TGCTGGTCTCCAACAGCTTTCCGATCCTGCTGGCGCTGCTGACCTGGGCCAGCGGCGGCGCGCGGCCCACGCGGGCGGCCTGGGGCGTGATGGGCATCATCCTTGTGGGCCTGCTGCTGGCCCTGGACGTGCCGGCGCGCCTGGCTGAAGCCCGGGGCGCCGCCGGCGACGGCACGGCCTGGGGTGAAGGCATCGGCTTTGCGCTGGGCGCGGCAGTGGCTTTTGCGCTGAGCATCTGGGTCACCGACAAGCACCTGCGCGCATTGCCGGGCGCCGTGCGCAGCCTCTACACCATGGGCACGGTCTGCATCTCGATGGCGCTCGCGGGCCTGGCGGGGCTGGTGCCCGGCGGCCTGGCCTGGCCGCAGGACGCCACGGGCTGGACCGGCCTGGCCTGCCTGATGGCGCTTTACTGCACGGCGTTCATCGTGCTGTTCATCCTGGTGCCGCGGCTGGACATGGCGCGCAACGCACCCGTGATGAACATGGAGCCCGTGGCCACCCTGCTGTTCGGCTGGCTGGTGCTGGGGCAGTGGATCAGCCCGCTGCAGATGGCTGGCGGGCTGGTGGTGCTCAGCGGCATCGTGCTGCTGTCGCGCCTGAAGTAGGCGCGGCAGCGCTTCGCCGCGGCCTCGTCAGGCCTTGGGCGCCTTCTTGGGTCGCTGCCAGTTGGCAAAGCTCACGGCCCGCGCGCGCGCCACCGTGAGCGCGCCGGGCTCGGTGTTCTTGCTGATGGTGGAGCCCCCGCCGATGGTGCCGCCCGCGCCGATGGTGACCGGCGCCACCAGCACGCAGTTGCTGCCCACGTGCACGTCGGCCTCGATCACGGTGAGGTGCTTGTTGGCGCCGTCGTAGTTGGCCGTGATGCTGCCGGCGCCGTAGTTCACGCGCTCGCCCACGTTCGCGTCGCCCAGGTAGGCCAGGTGGTTGGCCTTGGCGCCGTCGGCCAGCCGGCTGTTCTTGACCTCGACGAAGTTGCCGATGTGGACTTCGGCGCCCAGCTGCGCGCCGGGGCGCAGGCGCGCATACGGCCCCACCAGCGCGCCCGGGCCCACCTTCACACCTTCGGGCTTGCCGCCGTCGATGTGCGTGAAGGGGTGGATCACCGCGCCGGCCTCGATGCGGGCATTGGCGATCACGCAGTGCGCGCCGATGCGCACGCCCTCGCCCAGCTGCACCTGGCCTTCGAACACGCAGTTGACGTCGATCTCCACGTCCTGGCCGCAGTGCAGCTCGCCGCGCAGGTCGAAGCGCGCCGGGTCGGCCAGGCGCACGCCGGCATCCATCAGGCGCCGGGCCTCGCGCAGCTGCCAGGCGCGCTCCAGCGCGGCCAGCTGCACGGGGCTGTTCACGCCGGTCACCTGCAGCTCGTCGGTGGTGCGCTGCGCGACCACGGCCATGCCCTCGTCCACCGCCATGCGCACCACGTCGGTCAGGTAGTACTCGCCCTGCGCGTTGTCGTTGCGCAGCTGGCCCAGCCAGTGGCGCAGCCGCGCGGCGGGTGCGGCCATCACGCCGCTGTAGATCTCGCGGATCGCGCGCTGGGCCTCGTTCGCGTCCTTGTGTTCGACGATGGCGCGCACGCCGCCCGAAGGCGCCGTGACCACGCGGCCATAGCCCGTGGGGTCGTCCAGCTCCACGGTCAACAGCGCCAGCCGCTCTCCGCCGCTGGCCTGCAGCAGCGCGCGCAGCGTGTCTTCGGCGATCAGCGGCACGTCGCCCGAGAGCACCAGCACGGTGCCGTCGTCCGCAGTGCCGTCGTCATTCCCCAGGTGCGGCAGCGCCTGCTGCACCGCGTGCCCCGTGCCCAGCTGCGGCGACTGGCGCGCGAAGGCCAGGCCCTGGGCTTGTGGCTCCCAGCCACGCACGGCAGACTCCACTTCCTGCGCGCCATGGCCGGTGATGAGCACCACGCGCCGGGCGCCCAGGCGGCGCGCGGTGTCCACCACATGCGCCAGCAGCGGCTTGCCGGCCAGACGGTGCAGCACCTTGGGCAGACGACTTTTCATGCGCGTGCCCTTGCCGGCCGCCATGATGACGACGTCGACAGGGCCTGCTTCGTGCATGGCTTCGGGGGAATGGCTGGCAGGAATCACAGCAAATGCCTCATCTGAAAACGCGGGCCACCGCTCGCTCGAACGGCCGGGCCCATCAGGGGCGCGCAGGGGCGCGCAGGTTGGCGCGGATTATCAATGTGCTGTGTGTCGCGGCCGTACTGGCCAGTTGCAGCACGGTGCGCCTGGGTTACGAGCAGTTGCCCACGCTGGCCTACTGGTGGCTGGACCGCCATCTGGACTTCGACAGCACCCAGTCGCCGCAGGTGCGCGAGGCGCTGGCGCAATGGCAGGCGCGGCACCGCCAGGAGGAACTGCCGCGCCTGGCCGCGCTGCTCGAGGAGGCCCAGACGCTGGCCGCGGGCGAGATCACGCCCGAGCAGGCCTGCCGCTTCGGCGAAGCCGTGCGTGCGCGGCTGCGCGCCGCCGGCGCCATGGCCGAGGCGCCGGCCGCCCGCATCGCCCTGCGGCTGGGGCCGGCCCAGACCGAGGCCCTGGCCGAGCGCCAGGCCCGCAGCAACGAGGAGTTCCACAGCGACTGGCTGGCGCGCAGCCCCGCGCAGCAGCAGGCGCGCCGCTATGACGAGCAGCGCAAGCGCTATGAGGATTTCTACGGCCGGCTCAGCGAGGCCCAGCGCAGCCAGCTGCGCGCGGCGCTGGCGCGTTCGCGCTTCGATGCGGCCCTGCTCGACGCCGAGCGCCGCCGCCGGCAGGCCGAACTGCTGGCGCTGCTGCGCGGCTGGCAAGCGGCCCCCGTGAGCGAGGCCGCCGCGCGCCGCGCGCTGGCGGATTACCTGGACCGCCTGGCCCTGCCGCCCCCAGGCCCCTGGCGCGAGCAGCAGCAGGCGCTGTGGAACGAAGGGTGCGCCGACTTCGCGGCCCTGCACGCCGGCACCAGCCCCGAGCAGCGCGCGCGGGCCGTGCAGCGGCTGCAGGACTACACACGCGACGTGCAGGCCCTGCGCGCAGCACCCGCGGTGGCCGCCGATCCCGGCTGAGCGGCCCGTTGGCTGGTCAAAGCACCGGCACCGGCCGTATCGGCCGCTCGAAGTAGTCGCCCAGCTGCGCCAGCGCGTGCGGGTCCAGGATCTCCAGCACGCCGCCTTCCAGCCGGTGCAGACCGGCGCGGCTGAGCTTGCGCAGGGTCTTGTTGGTGTGGACCAGCGACAGGCCCAGCGCATCGGCGATGTGCTGCTGGTTGAACGGAAAGGCCAGGCGCTGGCCCTCGGTCATGCCCAGATGCTCGGCCCGGCGGAACAGGTGCATCAGCAGCATGGCCACGCGCTCGCTGGCGGCGCGGCGGCCGTTGCTGACCAGCGCGTCGTCCAGCATCTTTTCCTCCCGGGCGGCCAGCCAGGTGATGGCGTAGCCCATCTTGGGCTGCGTGTGGAAGAAGCTCCACAGCCGCTCGCGCGGGAAGGCGCACAGGCGCACGTCGGTGGCCGCCTGCACGCCATGCGTGCGGCCTTCTGCGAATTCGTCCTGCAGGCCCATCAGGTCGCCCGGCAGCAGGAAGTGCAGGATCTGGCGCCGGCCGTCGCTGAGCGTCTTGAAGCGGAAGGCCCAGCCGCTGTAGAGCGTGTACAGGTGCGAGCTGCGCTCGCGCTCTTCGATGATCAGGCCGCCCGCGCGCACGTTGCGCGTGCCGGAGCGAAAGGCGGCGATCGCCTGCCGTTCCTCGTCGGAGGCCGGCAGGAAGACATCGTGCAGCTCATGCAGCAGGCAGGTGCCGCACTGGGCGGGCGGCTCGACACTCTGGGCCAGCAGCGACAGGGAGGGGCGGTCATTGGGGCGAGACATGACAACCATGCTCGCCCCGCCAGCGGCCCCAGGCTGCCGGTGGCCCGGGGCTGGCGTTGTGGGCGCAGGTCGCGTCGGCGCTGCAGACGGCGCTCACAGCGCTGTCAGGCGCGCGCCGACACCCCCTCAGGCGACGCGGTCCCAGCTCCAGGTGGCGCCGAAGCCGTCCCAGGGCTCCATCACCAGCCGCTGGCCGGCGGGCACCGTCAGGCGCTCGCCCGGGCCCAGCACCAGGTCTTCGCTGCCCCAGGTGGCGGTGGCGTCCATCGTCACCCAGAGCCGGCCCTGGCGCACATGCAGCACATGGGCGTGGCGGGCCTGCAAGGTGGTGGCCTGCCCCGCCTGCAGCTGCCAGGCGCCGCTGCGCACCGCGGGCGGCACAGCGGGGACCGCGGGCACGCGGCCGGGCAGTGCCAGGGAAGAGGCCGAAACGGTGCTGCAGGCGTTGAGGGCGGTCATGGTGAACTCCAGATTGGTCATCAATGGCCGCGCTTCTCAAGGAACGGATATCGCACGGCACGGGTCAGATGATCGCGATCGCTGCCCGCGCGGTCCAATGAAAAGCAAATGCGCCAATAATTCGCTTTACGCATCAATGCGCCCCTGGCGCCCCGCGTCCACGCCATGCAGCACTCCCAGACCCATCTGCGCAGCCGCCCCGTCGGCGCGGGCTACTTGCGCGCCTTCGAGGCCGTCGCCCGGCACCTGAACTTCCGCGCCGCGGCCGAGGAAATGGCGCTCACCCAGTCGGCCGTGAGCCGCCAGATCCAGTCGCTGGAGGACGAGGTGGGCGTGCCCCTGTTCCTGCGCCACACGCGCGCGGTGGAGCTGACCACGGCCGGCGCGCAGCTGCTGCTGGCGGTGCAGCAGTCGCTGCCGCGCATCGACGGCGCAGTGCGGCAGATCCGCCAGAGCGCAGGGCGGCGCAGCGTGTCGCTGACCACCTTCGCCTCCTTCGCCTCGATGTGGCTGATCCCGCGGCTGGAGGCCTTCCAGCGCGAGCATCCCGACATCGACATACGCATCGACGCCACCGACACGGCGGTGGACCTGGAGGTGACCGACATCGACATCGCGCTGCGCTACGGCCCGCCCGAGAACATGCCGCAGGGCGCCTTCCGGCTGTTCGGCGAGAGCCTCACGCCCGTGGCCAGCCCCTGGCTGATCAAGAGCAGCCCGCCCATCCGCGAGCCCAAGGACGTGGTGGGTTTCACGCTGATCGAGGCCGGCGACGCGCACCGCAGCCACCTGCAGTGGCTGACCTGGCGCCGCTGGTTCGACACCCACGGCCTGCCCAAGGCCCAGCCCCGGCGCTGGCTGTACTTCAACTACGCCTACCAGATGGCGCAGGCCGCGCTCACAGGCCAGGGCGTGGTGCTGGCGCGCAGCACGCTGGTGTCGGAAAGCCTGGCCAACGGCGACCTGGTGGAAGTGCTGCCGCAGCACCGGCTGGATTCGCCCATGACCTACTGGCTGATCGTGGCGCCGCGCAGCGCGCAGCGGCCCGAGATCCGCGACTTCTGCGCCTGGCTGCACACCCAGGCCCAGGCCACGCGCGAAGCCATCGGTGACGTGCCGGACCCGGACACGGTCGACCACTTCGACTGAAAAAGCACGGGGCGCCGATAATCGCGGGCTTTGCTTTTTCGCGCGCCCCGTCCGCCAGGAACCCCGCCGTGTCATCCCCCTACGCCGCCGAAACCCGCCGCCGCCGCACCTTCGCCATCATTTCCCACCCCGACGCCGGCAAGACGACGTTGACGGAAAAGCTGCTGCTGTTCTCGGGCGCGATCCAGATCGCCGGCGCGGTGAAGGGCCGCAAGGCCAGCCGCCACGCCACCTCGGACTGGATGGAGATCGAGAAGCAGCGCGGGATCTCGGTGGCCTCGTCGGTGATGCAGATGGTCTACCGCGACCATGTGATCAACCTGCTCGACACGCCCGGCCACAAGGACTTCTCGGAAGACACCTACCGCGTGCTCACGGCCGTCGATTCGGCGCTGATGGTGATCGACGCGGCCAACGGCGTGGAATCGCAGACGCGGCGTCTGATCGAGGTCTGCCGCCAGCGCGACACGCCCATCATCACCTTCGTCAACAAGATGGACCGCGAGGTGCGTGACCCGCTGGACATCATGGACGAAGTGGAGCGCGAGCTGGGCATGCCCTGCTGCCCCATCACCTGGCCCGTGGGCCAGGGCAAGAACTTCGGCGGCATCATCAACCTGCAGACGCAGAGCATGACGGTGTTCACCGCCGGCAGCGAAAAGCGCCCGCAGGACTTCGAGACCATCCCGCTGGCCGACGCGGACAAGCTGCGCGCGCGCTTCGGCCAGGCCTTCGACGATGCGCTGGAAAGCATGGAGCTGGCCCAGGGCGCCTCGGCCGAATGGGACCATGCGGCCTTCCTCGCGGGCAAGCTCACGCCCGTGTTCTTCGGCTCGGGTGTGAACAACTTCGGCGTGATGGAAGTGCTGGACGCGGTGGTCGACATGTCGCCCCCGCCCGGCCCGCGCCTGGCCTTTGCCGAGGTGAACCGCAACCGCGAGGAGCGCACCGTCAGGCCCGACGACGCGAACTTCGCCGGCGTGGTCTTCAAGGTGCAGGCCAACATGGACAGCAACCACCGCGACCGCATCGCCTTCGTGCGCGTGGCCTCGGGCAAGTACCAGCCTGGCATGAAGATGAAGGTGCAGCGCACCGGCAAGGAGCTGCGGCCCACCAGCGTCGTGACCTTCATGAGCCAGCGCCGCGAGGCGGTGGAAGAGGCCTATGCGGGCGACATCATCGGCTTCACCACGCACGGCGGCGTGCAGCTGGGCGACTCGATCACCGACGGCCCCAGCCTGCAGTTCACCGGCCTGCCCTTCTTCGCGCCCGAGATGTTCATGACCGTGGTGCTCAAGAACCCGCTGCGCACCAAGCAGCTGCAGCAGGGCCTGATGCAGCTGGGCGAGGAAGGCGCGATCCAGGTCTTCAAGCCCGAGGCCGGCGGCAACATGCTGCTGGGCGCCGTGGGCCAGCTGCAGTTCGAAGTGGTGCAGCACCGCCTGAACACCGAGTACGACTGCGACATCCGCCTGGAAGGCTGCCAGTACACCGCGGCGCGCTGGATCACGGCCGACACGCCGGCCGAGTTGCGCGAGTTCGAGAACGCCTACCCGCTGCGCATGGCGCGCGACGCGGCCGACACGCTGGCCTACCTGTGCACCTCGCCGTATGACGTGCGGCTGGCGCAGGAGCGCTTTCCGAAGATCCACTTCCACCCGCTGCGCGAGCATGCGGGGCTGGCGCTGCAGACGGCGGGGTGAGCCGGCGTGCGCCCCCTGCATGACTGGCCGCTCGATGAGCGGCGCGGCCTCATCGGCCTGTTCACCGACATCGACGACACCCTCACCACCGAAGGCGCCGTGCCGCCCGCGGTGGTGCAGGCGCTGGGCGCGCTGAAGGCGGCGGGCCTGCACGTCATTCCGATCACGGGCCGGCCCGTGGGCTGGAGCGAGCCCTTCGCGGCCGCCTGGCCGGTCGATGCGATCGTGCCCGAGAACGGCGCGATGGCGCTGGTGCCGCAGGCCGATGGCTCGCTGGACCGGCGCTACCAGCAGGACGCGGCCACGCGCGCGGCCAACCACGCGCGCATGCAGCAGGTGCTGGCGCAGATCGAGCGCGACATTCCCGGCGCGCGCCGCGCCACCGATTCGGCCGGTCGCGAATGCGACATCGCAATCGACCACAGTGAGTTCGTGCAGCTGTCGCAGGCGCAGATCGATACGGTGGTGCAGGCGATGCGCGGCGCAGGCATGCATGCGACGGTGAGCAGCATCCACGTGAACGGCTGGTTCGGCGCGCACAACAAGCGCGAAGGCGCCAGCTGGATCGTGCGCGAGCTGTGGGGCCGCGACCTGCACGCCGAGATGGACCGCTGGGCCTATGTGGGCGACTCCACCAACGACCAGCTCATGTTCCAGGCCTTTGCCCACAGCATCGGCGTGGCCAACATCGCGCGCTTCGTGCCGCAGCTGTCGCACCTGCCGCGCTACGTCACGGCCGGCGAGCGCGGCGCCGGCTTCATCGAAGTGGCCCGCGCCATCCTGGCCGCGCGTTGACCCCGCCCGGCGCGGGGGTGCGGCGCGCACGCTGCAGCCGCGCATGCTTGTGGGTAGGATGCAGGGCTTTCTCTGGCACGCGGGCGCCTGCACCTCCTTCTTGCGCCGCGCGCCGCTATCGACGTCCCGCCTCACTTCCTGGAAGACACGACCGATATGACCGCCTCCTACCCCAACGTCCAGCTGCTGATCGCCAATGAATGGGTCGATGCCGCCAGCGGCAAGACCATCGACGTGCGCAACCCGGCCACCGGCCAGGTGATCGGCACCGTGGCCCATGCGGGCATCCCCGACCTGGACCGCGCGCTGGCCGCGGCGCAGAAGGGCTTCGAAGTCTGGCGCGACATGTCGGTCTATGAGCGCGTGGCCGTCATGCGCCGCGCCGCCGGCCTGCTGCGCGAGCGCGCCGACAGCATCGCCCGCCTGCTGACGCAGGAACAGGGCAAGCCGCTGGTCGAGGCCCGCGGTGAAGTCAACGCCGGCGCCGAGATCATCGAATGGTTCGCCGACGAAGGCCGCCGCGTGTACGGCCGCATCGTGCCGGGCCGCAACGTGGCCGCGCAGCAACTGGTGATCAAGGAGCCCGTGGGCCCGGTGGCCGCCTTCACGCCCTGGAACTTCCCGGTCAACCAGATCGTGCGCAAGATCGGCGCCGCGCTGGCCACGGGCTGCTCCTTCCTGTGCAAGGCGCCCGAAGAAACGCCCGCTGCGCCGGCCGCCCTGCTGCGCTGCTTCGTCGATGCGGGCATTCCGCCGGGCGTGGTGGGCCTGGTCTTCGGCAATCCGGCCGAGATCTCCGAATACCTGATCCCGCATCCGGTGATCCGCAAGGTCACCTTCACGGGCTCCACGCCCGTGGGCAAGCAGCTGGCCGCGCTGGCCGGCCAGCACATGAAGCGCGTGACCATGGAACTGGGCGGCCACGCCCCCGTGATCGTGGCCGAGGACGCCGACGTGGCGCTGGCCGTGAAGGCTGCCGGTGCGGCCAAGTTCCGCAACGCCGGCCAGGTCTGCATCTCGCCCACCCGTTTCCTGGTGCACAGCAGCCTGGTCAACGAGTTCAGCAAGGCCTTCACGCAGCACGCCCAGGCGCTCAAGCTCGGCGATGGGCTGGCCGAAGGCACCACGCTGGGCCCGCTGGCCAACCCGCGCCGCGTGACGGCCATGGCCAAGGTGGTGGAAGACGCGCGCCAGCGCGGCGCAGAAGTCCTGACCGGCGGCGCGCAAGTGGGCGAAGCCGGCAACTTCTTCGCGCCCACCATCATCAGCAACCTGGGCACCGACTCGGACCTGTTCAACAACGAACCCTTCGGCCCCATCGCCGGCATCCGCGCCTTCGACCGACTGGAAGAAGCCATTGCCGAAGCCAACCGCCTGCCCTACGGCCTGGCCGCCTATGCGTTCACGAAGTCCTTCAAGAACGTGCAGTTGCTCTCGAGCAAGGTGGAAGCCGGCATGCTGTGGATCAACCAGCCCGCCACGCCTTCGGCCGAGCTGCCCTTCGGCGGCATCAAGGATTCGGGCTACGGCACCGAAGGCGGCCCCGAGGCCATGGAGGCCTACCTGAACACCAAGGCGGTGTCGGTGGTCGGCATCTGAAAGAGAAAGAAGAACAGGAAAGCGGGCGCACAAGCCGCCCGCGCAAGGAACCGGCCACTGGCCGGTTTTTTTTCGCGCGCCCACCTTCCATGACGGACTGACACATTCGCAGCCAACGACCCCACCTAAACTTGATGCAACCATGGTTTCATCCGAAAGGCAGGAATGGATTCGTTGAACTGGCTGCTGATGACCTACAAAGTCCCGGCCGAACCCACCACGCGGCGCATCGCGCTGTGGCGCAAGCTCAAGGGCATGGGCGCCGTGTACCTGCAAAGCGGCGTGTGCCTGCTGCCCAAGACCGACGACCACATGCGCCGGCTCAAGATGCTGGCGAATGACGTCAGCGAAATGGGCGGCGACTGCGTGATCCTGGAAACCGCGGCGCTGGACGCTGGCCAGCAGGCCAAGGTGCTGGAGCGCTTCAAGGCCGACCGCGACGAGCAGTACGGCGAGTTCATCGGCCGCTGTGCCGACTTCGAGGCCGAGATCGCGAAGGAAGTGGCCAAGAAGAAGTTCACCTATGCCGAGCTGGAGGAAGAGGACACCGACCTCAAGAAGCTGCAGAGCTGGTTCGAAAAGATCCACAAGCTCGACTTCTACGGCGCCGCCCGCGCCGAGGAAGCCGCCCGCCGGCTGCGCGACTGCGAAGCCGTGCTGGATGCCTATGCCCGCCAGGTCTTCGAGGCCAACGATGAAAACCGCTGACGCCCGCCAGCAGGCGGCAGCGCCCGCCACCGGCCCCCGTGCCGTGCCGCGCACCGTGTGGGCGCTGGGCTTCGTGTCCATGTTCATGGACATCTCCTCCGAGATGATCCACGCGCTGCTGCCCATCTACATGGTGGCCGTGCTGGGCACCTCGGTGCTGGCCGTGGGGCTGATCGAAGGCATCGCCGAGGCCACGGCCTCCGTCACCAAGGTCTTCTCCGGCGCGCTGAGCGACAGGCTGGGCAAGCGCAAGCTGCTGGCCGTGGTGGGCTACGGCCTGGGCGCGCTGACCAAGCCCGTGTTCCCGATGGCCGCCGGCCTGGAATGGCTGATCGGCGCGCGCTTCATCGACCGCATCGGCAAGGGCATCCGCGGCGCGCCGCGCGACGCGCTGGTGGCCGACGTGACGCCGCCCGAGCTGCGCGGCGCCGCCTACGGCCTGCGCCAGACCCTGGACACCTTCGGCGCCTTCCTCGGCCCGCTGCTGGCCATCGTGCTGATGTGGCTGACGGCCAGCAATTTCCAGACGGTGTTCTGGGTGGCGGTGATCCCGGCCTTCCTGGCCATCGCCGTGCTGGTGCTGGGCGTGCGCGAACCCGAGCGCCCGGCCGACGTGAAGCCCGTGCGCGCACCACTGAGCCGCGCGGCCCTCGCGCAGCTCCAGCGCCCCTACTGGGCCGTGGTGGGCGTGGCCGTGGTCTTCACGCTGGCGCGTTTTTCGGAAGCTTTTTTGATCCTGCGCGCGCAGGCCCTGGGCCTGCCGCCGCTGTGGGCGCCCGGCGTGCTGGTGCTCATGGCGCTGGCCTTCTCGCTCTCGGCCTATCCGGCGGGCCTGCTGTCGGACCGGCTGGGGCGGCGCGCCATGCTGATGGCGGGGCTGGTGCTGCTGATCATGGCCGACCTGGTGCTGGCCTGGGCGCCGGGCTGGGCCGGGCTCGGCGTGGGCGTGGTGCTGTGGGGGCTGCACATGGGCTTCACGCAGGGCGTGTTCGGCGCCCTCATCGCCGACAGCGCACCGGCCGCGCTGCGCGGCACGGCCTTCGGCATGTTCAACCTGATGACCGGCGTGGCCCTGCTGCTGGCCAGCGTGCTGGCTGGCGCGCTGTGGGACTGGCTGGGCTACCAGGCCACCTTCGTCGCCGGGGCAGCCTTTGCAGGGGCCACGCTGCTGGGCCTGCTGCTGATCGGCCGACGGGCCTGAGCGCGCTGCCGGTGAAAACGGGCCGCCCCGGCCGCGGGCGGCCCATGCACCAGGCCGGCGTCGGCCACCCGCGCCAGCCCCCTTCGATGCACCACAAGTAAGTGTTTTCTCCATAAAAATGGAGAAAGTACTTACCTAACATCCGGCACAGGATGTGCTTGATGCAGATCGAGCCCGAACCGGTGCTGCGGCCTGTGCCGCCGAAGGAGCCCCTCACGATGACAGCCCTCTATGCCTACGATGCCTGGTACCCCCTGGCATGGTCCCGCGACATCGGCCGCAACCTGGCCCAACGCCGCGTGCTGGAACAGGACCTGGTGGTCTACCGCACGCAGCAGGGCCAGGTGGCCGCGCTCGAAGACGTGTGCCCGCACCGCCTGGCGCCGCTGTCGCTGGGCACGCTCAAGGACGACACGGTCGAATGCGGCTACCACGGCCTGCGCTTCGACTGCGAAGGCCAGTGCGTGGCCGCCCCCGGCATGGCGCGCGCGCCCACGGGCGCGGCCGTGCGCAGCTACCCCACGGCCGAAAGCATGGGCATGGTCTGGGTCTGGATGGGCGATGCGGCCAAGGCCGATCGCAACGAGGTCTTTCATCTGCCCGCCTACGACGACCCCGACTACAGCGTGGTCGAGGGCGATGCGCTGCCGGTGCAGGCCAACTACCTGAACCTGGCCGACAACCTGTGCGACCCCACGCACGTGGTCTACGTGCACAAGACCACGCTGGCCAGCACGGGCCGCGAGGAAACGCGCGTCATGCACGAGCGCCAGGGCAACAAGGTCGTGACCTGGCGCTGGGTCATCGACGGCCCGCTGATTCCGGTCTTCCAGGGCCTGAAGGACTTCGGCGGCGCCAACGTGGACCGCTGGCACTACTACCACTACCACGCGCCCAGCATCGCGGTGATCGACTTCGGCTCCGCCCGCACGGGCACGGGCGCGCCCGAGGGCAATCGCGAGGACTGCATTCAGATGTACGCCTGCCACTTCATCACGCCGGTGGACCAGCGCAGCTGCGTGCAGCACTGGCTGTGCCTGAAGAACTCGCCGGCCGACGCGGCCGTGGACGAGCGCCTGCGAGCCAACCTGCGCCTGGCCTTCAACGAAGACAAGACCGTGCTCGAAGCCATCCAGCGCAACGAGGACAAGCCGCGCGACTGGAAGCGCATCCACCTGAGCCTGGATGCCTCGTCGATCAAGATGCGCCGCATCGTCGACGAAATGGCCGCCGGCAACGCGCACTGAAGCGCCCCCCTTCACACCCCCACCTCACCCCACGACGAGGAGCTTGCCATGACCCCATTTCGCTTCACTGCTGCCGCGCTGCTGGCCGGATGCCTGGGCTGGGCCGCCGTGCCTGCGCAGGCGCAGCAGCCCCTGAAGATCGGCGAGATCAACAGCTACAAGGCGCTGCCGCAGAACCTCATTCCCTACCGCCAGGGCTGGCTGCTGGCCCAGGAAGAGGTCAACGCCGCGGGCGGCGTGCTGGGCGGACGCAAGCTCGAGACCATCTTCCGGGACGACAACGCCAACCCGGGCGAAGCCGTGCGCATCGCCGAAGAGCTGCTCACGCGCGAGAAGGTGGAGGTGCTGACCGGCGTGACGCTGTCGCATGTGGGCCTGGCGCTGACCGACTTCGCCAAGCAGCGCAAGACCTTCTTCCTGGCTTCGGGCCCGCTGTCTGACAAGGTGGTGTGGGACAGCGGCAACCGCTACACCTACCGGCTGCGCTCGGGCACCTACGCGCTGTCGGCATCGGTGGTGGAAGAGGCGGCCAGGCTCGGGAAGAAGCGCTGGGCGCTGATCTACCCCAACTACGAATACGGCCAGGCGGCCGTGGCGGCCTTCAAGGAAAGGCTCCGGAAGCTGCAGCCCGATGTGGAATTCGTCGCCGAGCAGGCGCCGCCGCTGGGCAAGATCGACGCCGGCTCGGTGGTGCAGGCCATCGGCGACGCCAAACCCGACGCGATCTTCAACGTGATGTTCGGCAGCGACCTGACCAAGCTCGCGCGCGAAGGCAACACGCGCGGCCTGTTCAAGGGCCGCGAGGTGGTGAGCCTGCTGACCGGCGAGCCCGAGTACCTGGACCCGCTCAAGGACGACGCGCCCGAAGGCTGGATCGTGACCGGCTACCCCTACGCCAGCATCCACACGCCGGAGCACAAGGCCTTCATCGAGGCCTACCGCAAGAAGTACAACGACTATCCGCGGCTGAACTCGGTGGTGGGCTATGCGACGGTCAAGGCGCTGGCCGCGGGCATCCAGAAGGCTGGCTCCACCGACACCGAGAAGATGATCGAAGCCTTCAAGGGCCTGGAGTTCAGCACGCCCTTCGGCCCGGCCCGGTTCCGCCCGCAGGACAACCAGTCCACCCTGGGCATCTACGTGGGCCGCACCGCGCGCAAGGACGGCAAGGGCGTGATGCCCGCGGGCACCTACATCGACGGCAGCAAGCTGCAGCCCGACGAGGCACTGATCCGCAAGCTGCGCAACCCGGCATGAGCGCATATCACGCTGCCGCGCGCAGCTTGCCACCCATTGGCTGCAATGGCCGCGGCGCGCAGGCCTCTTCCCTTTCGCAGCCGGTCTCGCTGACCGAAGCGCCCATCGAAGCGCAGTTCCGCCTGGTGCGCGAGGCCGGCGCCTTCGACTATTTCGACCGGCTTCCCGGCGCCGCCGAGCTGCCTGCCTACCAGCGCTGCATGGCAGAAACCGGGCTGCCCGTGCGCACGGCCAGCTGGTTCTATGCGCTGGGGCGCGACGACGCGCTGCTGCCGCAGAAGCTCAAGCTCGCAGCCGAAGTGGGCGCGAAGACGCACAACATCATGCTGTACTGGCACGACAGCGAAGGCCGGCCGATCAGCAACGCGCAGGTGGTCGACTTCTACCTGCGCGCCTGGGACCTGGGGCTGGCTCATGGCGTGGAGCCCGCGCTGGAATACCACGTGAACATGTGGAGCGAAGACCCGCGCCGCATCGCGCCCGTGGCCGAGGCGGTGCGCAAGCGCGGCATTCCCTTCTGGCTCACGCTCGACTACAGCCATGCCATCTTCAAGATCGGCAACGCGCAGGAGCTGGCCATCTGCGGCCTGCTCGGCGATGCGGGCGCGGTGCTCGACCCCTTCGCGCCCGGCAACTTCGTCGACCAGTGGCTCCAGATGGGCATCGTGCGCTGGCTGCAGGTGCGCAGCGTGGCGCCCAACGGGCCGCGCAACATCTGGTCGGTGCAGGACCCGACGAACGCCGTGGCCGCCGTGCCCGAGCATTCGATCTTCCCGTATCGCGCAGGCCAGCCGGGCCGCGGCATCCTCTACCCCTTCACCGAGCCCGCGCCCGGCCAATGGCATTCCCCCTGGCAGGCCGGCGCCACAGCCATGACGCGCGAGGTGGTGCGCAAGGTGCTCACGCATCACCACACGCATGCGGATTCACCGCTGCGCTGGATCACCACCGAAATGATCAACCTGCCCGACTACGCGCACAACGCGCGCTTCTCGCTGATCGAACAGAACGCGGCGATTGCGCGCTTTGTGCGCGAGAGTTGGGAGGCGCTTGGCCGCCCTCCTGGTTGAGGGCAACGCTTGTCTTGATCTGCAGGCCGCGCGCGTGGAGCCAGGCGGCATCGGCGCTCATCGCCGGTCGGGCAGCTCGGTCGCGTACTGCGGCATGTGCGAGCGAACGAGTGCCTCCACCAGGTCAGCTTGCAGTCGATCCTTCGAACTCTTCAACGGATCGCGCGCAGGCAGGCTCGCGAGCATGCGCTTGGTCTCGACGAAATGCAGCGGATGCATCGTGTGCATCATCGCCATCTCGCCATTGGTGCCGACCACCATCTGGTCAAAGGCGGGCGCGGCGAGGATGCGAGCCCCCGTGGTGGCCTGCACGGCCCAGATGTCGTCTTCCTGATCGCTCAGGCGCAGGGGATGCGGGTCGCCATCCCTGGCCACGCGGCGAATCACGTCGACTTCGAAACCCTCGGCATTGCGTGCTGTTTCCTTGCGCTCTTCAAGACGCACAAACGTGTTGTCGACCTTCCTGAGCAGTCCGAGAAAAGATGCGTCGGCCTCCTTCATCCGTGACAGGAAGGCCAGATGCTTGCGGGTGTCCAGGGGCAGGTCGATGTCGCGCGTGGCCATGGCCTGGGGCATGAAGCGCACACCGCAGGCGCTCTCATAGGCGTACAGCGCACGGGTTCCAACCACGGTGAAATGCGCCGAGAGACCGGCTGCGTCGAGCGCGTTCAGAACCCGGACCACGATGCTCGGAACCCGCCCGACACGCAAGGCACGGTTCAGGCGCCGCTGCTCTTCGGCCGCCTTCTCGATGATGGACAGGCGCTGCGCGACCTCGCCCTTGCGCGCGGTGAATTGCTCGAAGATCTTGCGGGTCTCGGCGCTGTCGGGACCCAGCGATTTGTGGGCCCCCTTGGGCGAGGTGCGGATCAGGTATCTGCCACCGGAAATCTCACGCCAGATCATGCCGCCGCGGGTCTGGGTCGCCGCCTGTCTTACCCGGCGCAGTTCATCGAAGACGCTTTCAGCATCGACGTACTGCCGCTTCTGACTCTCGCTGTTCTCGATGATGGCGGTCATTTCACTGCTATTCTCGAAAATCGAAAAATACAGTGAAATTCTTTATGCGACAAGGCTCAAGCCCCTGACTTTCGCACCGTTTTCTTGACAATGGCCGGTGCTGCCGCCGCAATGGGCCCCGGTTCCGCCGGCGCACTCAGGTAGTCCAGCACCACCGTGCAGATGTGGGCGCGCCAGCCGTTGCGGCGCGTGCGGGTCATCAGGTCGACGCCGATCCAGCTCGAGCAGGTGTGCTGGTTCGACAGGTAGAAGAAGCCCAGCGACATGATGGTCATGAGCACCTGCGTGGCCTGCGCGTCGGCGCGGAACACGCCGCGCGCCTGGCCGGCTTCAAGCACCGTCTTGACGGTCTCGACGAGCGGGAAGGACGTGGGCCCCACCTGCTCGGACTGCTGCACATGGCGCCCGCGCAGCAGGTTCTCGTTCATCAGCAGGCGCACCAGGTGCGGGTGGCTGGCGTAGTGGTCCCATGAATGCTCGACCAGCTGGCGCATGGCGGCCACCGGGTCCTCGGGCGTCACGAAGCTGCGCTGCGCACTGATCATCTGCGCGTAGGCCTGTTCGAGCACCGCCTGGTACAGCCGCTCCTTGTTGCCGTAGTAGTAGTACAGCATGCGGTCGACCGTGCCGGCGCCGGCGCTGATGCGCTCGATGCGCGCGCCGGCAAAGCCATGCTCGGCGAACTCTTCCAGCGCCGCCTCGAGGATGCGCGACTCCAGGCCGGGCTCGCCGCGCGCTCGCGCGCTGCGCCGGCGCGTGGGGCCGCTCGGGTCTGCGGCCGCAGCGGCCGGGGCGCTCTGGGAAAGGGCTCGGCGCGTGCCCGCGGTCGGTCGTTCTGCCACTGTTGCGCAGCCTGCGGGGCAAGCCGGTCCGGAGGATGGGAGGGAAGGCGGCATTGTCCGCGATGCGGCCCCGCGCGCACTCGCCCCGGCCGTGCGCACCTTCTCAGGGGGCCTTGGCCAGCCCCAGCTTCTCGATCAGCACCTTCTCGCGCGAGACGGTGTCTTTGGCGAACTGCGTGTAGTCGGCCGAACTCTTGTAGTCGGGCAGCATGTCGTACTTGGCCAGTGCCAGCAGGTAGCTCGGGTCTTCCATGGCCTTCTTGAAGGCATCGTGCAGGCGCTGCACCACCTCGGGCGGCGTGCCCTTGGGCGCGCCGATGCCGAAGGGCGAGTTCTGCACGACGTCGTAGCCCAGTTCCTTGAGCGTGGGCGCATCGGGGAACTTGCCCAGCCGCTTGGCGCCCCAGGTGTTGAGCACGCGCAGCTTGCCGGCTTCGACGAAAGGCGCCCAGCCCGTGCTGTCGGCCGCGGCCATCACATGCCCGCCCATGATGGCCTGCATCAGGTCGGCGTTGCCCTTGTAGGGCACATGCTGCAGCGTGATGCCGGCCTGCTGCGCCACCAGCTCGGTGGTCAGGTGCGGGCTGGTCAAGGTGCCCGTGGAGCCGTAGGTGAGCTTGCCCGGGTTGTCCTTGGCATAGGCGACGAAGTCGGCCCAGTTCTTGATCGGGCTGTCGGTGGGCACCACGATGCCGAAGGCGTAGCCCGTGACGTTGATCACGTAGCTGATGTCCTGCACCGGGTCCCAGTTGATCTTGGTGGTGTAGCCCAGGCGGAACACACCCAGCGGGATCTGCGCGACGGTGTAGCCGTCGGCCGGCGCGCCCTGCAGCGCCTGGGCCGGCAGGGTGCCGCCGGCGCCGGGCTTGTTCTCCACGATCACCGGCCGGCCCAGCACCTTGGAGGCGTTGTCGGCCAGCGCGCGCATGGTGATGTCGGTGGGCCCGCCTGCCGGGAAGGCAATGATCAGCTTGATGGGCTTTTCGGGGAAGGTTCTCCAGGCCTGCGCCTGGACCGGAGACACCATCGTGGCAGCCAGCGAGAGCGCGGCCACACCCAGCAAGGAACGACGAATCATGAACAGCTTCCGAATCGTGGAGTAAAGGGCCATTGGGCCGCCAGCCTCCTTGACCGGCAATCGGGGCTGTCCCCATGCACAACGACGCCCGCAGTGCCGTGCACTGGGGGCGCCGCATTCGCGCTGTCGCGCAGGCGACGGGCCAAGGCACCGAAGCCTTGGCCCGGCCTGAGATCAGTACGTTGCGTCGATCTGGTAGACAGCCGTGGTGCCGCTGACTTCATTGCCCACGATCAGCAGCGGCTTGCCGTTGGGCGACTTGGCGGCCGGCACGAAGGCCAGGCCTTCGGGGCCGAGGTCGCCGGCCTTCTTCAGCGCCTCGGCGCTCGCGCCGGGCTCGGTGACGGTGAAGTCGCGGCTGTTGACGTAGGTGACGTACACCGGCGCGGCGGGGTTGGTGATGTCGTAGACCATCACGCCACCGATGCGCTCCAGGCCGATGAAGGCGAAGGTCTTGTCGCCCATCCTGCCCAGCGCGACGCCCTCGGGCTCGGGACCCTTGTTGTCGCTGCGGTTGTCAAACGCGGTTTCGGCGTGGTCCGAGTTGAAGAAGTCGGGCAGCAGTTCGGCCAGCTTCTTCTCCAGCTGGTCACCCGAGTCCCACACCAGCTTGCCCTCTTCGTCCCAGATCGAGAAGGAGCGGCCACCAAAGGCATAGAGCGCGTCGTAGACCAGCACGTCGCGGCCATTGAGGCGCTTGAGCTTGGGCGTTCCGTCGGCGTTCTGCTGATAGCCCAGCGTCCAGGTCACGGTCAGGCGGCCCAGGTTGTTGTCGTCGCGGCAGGCACCCGACGAGGCCGTGCCGGCCGTCAGGTCCCAGGTCGCGCCGCAGTAGCCGAACACGTCGGGGTTGAGCACCGCGCCGGCGGCCAGCGCGCGCAGTTGCGGCGGCAGGTCGCCTTCGGTCAGGCGGCGGTCGAAGCCGCTGTTGTGCACCAAGTGCTTGACGCGGAACTCCTCGACGAAGCCCTTGCTGGCGTCGCCGGCCCAGTAGGCGTCATTGCCTTCGCCCCAGGCGCGCGAATCGCCCTCGTTGGCCGACACGATGTAGGTCTTGCCGCCCGCGCTGTACGAGGCGATGGCGTCGGGCATGTACACGCCGCGCAGGCCGGCCCAGGTCTTGATCTCGGCCTTGCCGTCGGTGTCCGTCACGTCCAGGCCATTGCCTGCCAGGCCGTGGTCCTTGAAACCCAGCGGCGTGATGGCCGTGACCTTGGCGCTGGCGATGTCGATCTTCGCCAGCGCATTGTTTTCCTGCAGCGCCGCCCAGGCGGTCTTGCCGTCGGCCGAGACGGTGATGTACTCGGGCTCGAAGTCCTGCGCCGCCGTGGCACGGGGGCCGAACACGCGCACGCCCTGGGCGCGCAGCTCGGCTTCCTTGCCGTTCCAGGCCTTGAAGTCGGCCGTGCGCACGGTCGGCGCCTTGGGGTCGGTCACGTCGATGATGCTGATCGAGCCTTCGGGGTCGATCGAATAGTCGTCGCTGGGCTCGGCTTCGTTGGCCACCAGCAGGGTCTTGCCGTCGGGCGTGAAGGTCAGCATATCGGGCAGCGCGCCCACGGGGACCTGGCCCAGCAGGCCCATGTCGGAGGCGCGGTACAGCGCCACGAAGCCCAGGTTGGTCTTCACGGCGTCCTGAACGGCCACGGCCACGATGCCGTTGGCCACGGCCACGCTGTTGGCCTCGGCGCTGGCGCGCAGGTCCTGCGTGCGGATCTCGCCCACATGGCGCGGCGCGGCCGGGTTGCTCAGGTCGATCACGTCGAGCATGCCCTTCTGTGCATTGACCACGAAGGCGCGCTTGCTCTCGGGGTCATAGGCCGGGATCTCGGCGGCGCTCTGCTCGAAGATGCCCGTCTCGTGGCGGCCCAGCAGGCTCAGCGAAATGGTGGTGGGCGTGGGTTCGGGCGCGGGGGCCGGAGCGGGTGCCGGTGCCGGGGCGGGCGCAGGGGCGGGCGCCGGGGCAGGTGCCGGAATGAAGGGAATGCTGTTGTTGTTGCCGCCACCGCCGCAAGCCGCCAGCGTGGCCAGCGCCACGGCGCTCAGGGCATGAGAGGTCCAGCGGCCAGAAAAAGCCGCACGCAGGGCGCGAAGTTGATGCATGGATGGAGGGGCGCGCAGGACGCCGCAAGCGGATCAGAAGGGAGTCCGGCCCCGCGCAAGGGCACGACCGGTGCAGGCATGACCAAGTGACAAAATGTCACCCGGCGCGCCGCGCATGGTCGCCATGCAATTTGACGGACGTGTGACAAGACTGGCGCACGTGCGTGCGGTGCTCGCACGCACCCCGTTCAAAACACCTCGTCAGCCAATGCTTCGGCCTGCTTCAAAACCAACTCGACCGCGACGTCCTGTTGATCCGGTGGGTACTTGTACTTGCGCAGGATTCGCTTGACCAGCAACCGCAGCTTGGCTCTCACACTCTCGCGCCTGGACCAATCCACGCTCAGGTTCTGGCGCAGACTTTCGGTCAGTTCATGCGCAATGATCTTGAGTGTCTCGTCGCTCAGCTCGCGCACAGCCGACTCGTTGTTGACCAGTGCGTCATAGAAGCGCACCTCATCGTCACTCAGGCCCAATGAGTCGCCACGCGACGCCGCCTCACGAAACTTCTTCGCCATCGCCACCAGTTCTTCCATGACCTGCGCGGTCTCGATCGAGCGGTTCTGGTAGCGCTTGATCACATCGGCCAATAGCTCAGAGAACTTGCGGTCCTGCACCACGTTGGTCGCGAAGCGGCTCTTGATCTCTCCTTCGAGCAGGCGCTCCAGCAGCTCCACCGCCAGATTGCGTTCAGGCAGCGTCTGCACCTGTGCCAGAAACTCATCGTCCAACAGGCCGATATTGGGCTTGTCGAGCCCCACGGCGCTGAAGATGTCGACCACGCTCTCGGACACGACGGCCGAGCCAATGATCTGCCGGATCGCCAGCTCGCGTTGCTCATCGGTGCGCTTTTTCGCCGTGATCTCCTTCTTCGTCCGAATCACCTTCACGCCCTGGAAGAAAGCCACCTCTTCGCGCACCGCCTTCGCTTCGTCCAGCGTGCAGCACAGCGTGAACGCCTTGCTCATGGCCAGTGCGGCGTCGGCAAAGCGCTTCTTGCCGTCTTTCTCCTTGCCGTTGTGCAGACCCAAGATATGGTTGGCCGCACCGGCCAGCGTTTTGTGGCCACCCGTCAGAAAGCCGCTGTAGTCATAGCCATGCAGCATCGCGCGCAGCACGTCGATTTTCTCGGCCAGCAAGCTGTACGCCTCATGCGCGTCCACCGTCGGCCTGCCTCGGCCGTGGCTCGCCGTGTACTCCTTCATCGCGGCCTTCAACTCGTTGCCGATGCCGATGTAGTCCACCACCAGGCCGCCCTGCTTGTCGCGAAACACGCGGTTCACGCGCGCAATTGCCTGCATGAGGTTGTGCCCCTTCATGGGCTTGTCGACGTAAAGCGTGTGCACGCAGGGCGCGTCGAAGCCGGTGAGCCACATGTCCCGCACGATCACCAGACGAAGAGGGTCAGCGGGATCCTTGAAGCGCTTTTCGAGCCGCTTTTTCACTTGCCCGTTGTGAATGTGCGGCCGCAGCAGCGCCTTGTCGCTGGCCGAACCGGTCATCACGATCTTGATCGCACCCTTCTCGGGGTCAATGTGATGCCACTCTGGGCGCAGCCGCACGATCTCGTCGTAAAGGTGCACGCAGATCTCCCGGCTCATCGCGACGACCATGGCTTTGCCGCTCTGCGCCTTGTTGCGCTCCTCGAGATGCGCAACCAAGTCGGCCGCCACACTGGCCACGCGTGGCTGAGCGCCCACCACCTTTTCGAGCGCAGCCCATTTGGTTTTCAGCCGGCTTTGATCGCTTTCTTCCTCGTCTTCGGCGAGCTCATCGACTTCGGCGTCAAGCACGCCCAGATCGGTCTCATTCAGTCTCAGCTTGGCCAAGCGAGACTCGTAGAAGATGGCCACCGTGGCGCCGTCTTCGCGCGCCTGCTGCATGTCGTAGATGTGGATGTAATCGCCAAACACCGCGCGCGTGTCGCGGTCTTCGCTGCTCACCGGCGTGCCGGTGAAGGCGACGAAAGTGGCGTTCGGCAGCGCGTCACGCAGATGCTGCGCATACCCGACCTGGTAGCGCGCGACGGTGCTTGCGTCACCCGCGCCATGAGCCGGTGGATCAAAAGCAACGTAATGTGGCGTGACCACGCCATCGCCTGTGGCGAGCACCACCGCGCTCGGCGCCTTGCGAACCCTCAGCTTCGCCTCGAACCCGTATTGCGTTCGGTGCGCTTCATCCGCGATCACCACGATGTTCTGCCGGTCAGACAGCATCGGAAAACTGTCTTCGTCCTCGCCTGGCATGAACTTCTGGATGGTGGCAAACACAATGCCGCCCGAAGGCCGGTTGGCCAGCAGCGCGCGCAGTTCCTGCCGCGTGCGCGCCTGCACCGGCTGCTCTCGCAAGAGGTCCTGCGCCAGACTGAACACGCCAAACAACTGCCCGTCGAGGTCGTTGCGGTCGGTGATCACCACGATGGTCGGATTCGCCATGACGGGCTCCTGCATCACACGCGCCGCAAAGCAAGTCATGGTGATGCTCTTGCCGCTGCCCTGCGTGTGCCACACCACGCCGCCCTTGCCCTGCGCGCCGCTCGCCGCGCCGGGCCGCGATGCGCTGATCACCTGACCGATCGCCGCACGCACCGCGTGAAACTGGTGGTAGCCCGCGATCTTCTTGACCAGCGCGCCATCATCCTCGAACAACACGAAATAGCGCAGGTAGTCGAGCAGATAGGCAGGTGCCAGTACGCCGCGCACCAGGGTCTGAAGCTCGTTGAACTTGCCCAAAGGGTCGAGCGCGACGCCGTCGATGGTGCGCCAGGCCATGTAGCGCTCGGCATCTGCCGAAAGCGATCCCATGAGGGCCTCGGTGCCGTCAGAAATGACCAGCAGCTCGTTGTATTGAAAGACGTCGGCGATCTGAGCCTTGTACGTCTGCAATTGGTCGTACGCTTTCCAGATGTTGGCGTTCAGGTCAGCCGGGTTCTTGATCTCCAGCAGCGCCAACGGCAGGCCGTTGACGAACAGAACGATGTCGGCACGCCGCGTGTGGTGCGGCCCGCGCACGGTGAACTGGTTGACCGCCCACCATTCGTTCTTCGACGCCTGCGCCCAATCGATCAGCCGTACAAAGTCGCCGCGCGTGTCGCCCTCCTTCTGGTACTGCACCGGCACACCCGCCACCAGCATCCGGTGGAACTGCCGGTTGGCCGCCAGGAGCACCGGCGTGCCAAGCTCCAGCACCTGCTTGAGCGCGTCACTGCGCGCTGCGGCCGGCACGCCTGGGTTCAGTCGTTCGATGGCATCACGTAAGCGGCCTTCGAGCACCACCTGCCGATAGCTGGCCCGCTCCGGCGACGCGCCGTCATGCGCAATGTCGGGGCCGTGCCGGGACGTGTAGCCAACGTCGACCAACCACGCGAGAGCTTCCTGTTCTAGCTGGTCTTCGGTCATTGCCCGCCCACCACTGTCATTCCATCCAGCATACCGCGCCAGGGCTCCTCTTGAAAGCAAGCCTGGGCCCCAATGAAGACGGGCTCAGAAGCTATGTTTTTAAGAGCAGTCTTGGGCACCATCGGTGAAAGCAACCTTTAATTGAAGATTTCTTGTTTAAGTTTCATTGAAAAAACTTAAACAAGAAAGAGCTTTAAGTAAGATTCGAAGGCGAACACGCGGTTGCGCGCATAGCCGGTCTGCTCCCGCAACAAGCCAAAGCGCACAAACTCAGCCACCAAGGCATTGGCAGAAGGCGCGCTGATGCTCAGGGCGGCCACGACGTCCGCCACCGTCACAACGGGGCGGCGATACAACAGCCGCAGCAGTTCAAGCCCCTTCTTGCCGCGGCGTCCCAGCTCGTGCATCCGCGCCTCCGACTCCGTGCGAAGGCCCAAGACCTTCTGGAAGGTGTTTCTGCCGTTGGTCGCCGTTTCAGCCACACCGGTCAGGAAGAAGCGCACCCAATGGTTCATGTCGCCCGACGTGCGCACTGCCATCAATGCATCGTAGTAACTGGCCCGGTTGCGCTCGAAGAAATCCGACAGGTACAGCGCCGGTTTGTACAGAAGCCCCTTGCTGACGAGGTACAGCGTGATCAGCAGGCGGCCGATCCGCCCGTTGCCATCACAGAACGGATGGATGGTCTCAAACTGGTAGTGGCTGATCGCGATGCGTACCAGATCAGGCACCTCGACAGCCTCGTTGTGCCAGAACTTCTCCAGATCGCTCATCAACTCCGGCACCTCGGACGGATGAGGCGGGACAAAGGCTGCATCCTTCAGACCGGAGCCGCCAATCCAGTTCTGCGAGGTGCGGAACTCGCCAGGCATCTTGTGTTCACCGCGCACACCGCGCATCAGGATGGCATGCGTGTCGCGCAGCAAGCGATTGGACAGCGGTAGATTCTGCAGCTCCGCCACGGCCGTGTTGATCGAGTCGATGTAGTTGCGCACTTCATGCCAGTCATCGCGCTTCTCGGGCGCGATCAGCTCTTCGCTCATCACTGCCTCGTCCATCGCCGTCTGCGTGCCTTCAATTCGGCTGGACTGGTTCGCCTCCTTGGCGATGTGCATCTCGATGAACAGGTCCACATCAGGCACGATCAGCGAAAAGGCGTTCAACTCTCCCAGCGCGCGCGTGGCTTGCTCCAGCAAGGTGTTGATGCGCGGGTCCTCCCATACCCAGGGCTGGTTGACCAGCACCGGCGCAAAGCTCTTGTACTGGTACTGCTGGCGCCAGACGCCGGGGGAAAAGCCTTCGAACTTCATGAGCTGCCTGCCGCCTCCTCTGCCTTCTTGCGCTTCAACTCGTCCAGGGTGCGGCCCGCCGAATCGCGCCATTCCAGCCAGCCGTTAGAGCTGCGACCCAGCACCACGTCCGACGCGCCGCTGGGCGAGCGGAACAGCACATCGCGCTGGAAAAGATAGGTGCCGTTGTCCAGCACCAGGTCCCCGGCATCGATCAGACGCTGGCGGTGCTTGCCCGCAGACATGCTGACCATGCTGGCCACGATCTCCGGGCGGGCACGCGACCCCTTGAGCACCACCATGCCTTCTTCGGTGTACTGGCCCGTCGCCTCAGCGCCCTGCGGGCCGCTGCAACGGAACACCTCAGCGGCTGCGGCAGCGCCAATCAGTTCGCCGGGCAACGCAGGTGCATCGCCCAGGCGAGGCTCGGCGCGCGGGAGAAGCGGTTCAAGAAATTGCTGACCCAAGGTCGACACCAGCGTTCGAATGGTGTCGAAGATGTCCTGGCAATCGGCTTCCAGCCAGGCCGGCGTGTGCGGCTTGCTGCCTGCCGTGCCGTTTTCCACCGTGTAGCGCTGCGCGGCGTTGGCCTGCTGAATGCTACGCCACTCCAGGTACATCGCATGGGTTTGCGTGAGGCTGTGCGTCAGCGAAATGGCCACCAAGGCCCGGTTCCAGAACTTGCGTTTGGGGTCGACATCGTGCTCGCCCAGGCGCTTGCCCAAAGTGCCGGTCTGCCCGATGTACACGGCCGGCCGGTCCCTTTCCTCATCATCCCCGATCAGGTAGTAAACGCCCACCTGTCGCGACTCGGGCATCTGCATGAACGCTGGCAGCAGCGGCCGCGGCACTTCGATGACCTGAACGATGCTCGTGGTCAGGGCGGCGACCTGAATGCCGCGCGGATCGCCGGTGGGCAGAAATATCTGGATGGTTCGGGGACGTGCGTTCATGACGGGCGCGTGGCTATATCAACTACGAGGTGACGTTGCGAGCAGCATCGTCCACCATCTCCATCGCTTCGGGCAGGCGCAAGTGTCCGGAGATCAGGCGCGGGAGCAGGGTGTCGCGGAGGGTGGCGAGGGTTTGGGATTGCAAAGCATTTGACTTCACGCGCTCATGCACGCGTATCGCAGTTGCCTCGTATGCGTCCACGCACAGCCGGGATGGGATCAGGTAATTCAGCCCATGGAGGTGGTTTCGGTTGAGAGTAGGAACAGCCGAACCGGCATTGAAAGAACCGAAGTCCAAGCCGCGCAGCAACTCATAGGCATAGCAGGGGCTGGCTGCCTTGAACTCCTTGACCCATAGCGTGGTGTTCAATGGCCAATAGTCGCCAAGTTCTATAAAGACTCGCCCAAGCACGCCTGACCGGCCAGTCACGACGCCAGGCCCCTTCGCCATCGCTACCTTGTGCGTTCCACTGGGGCCGCTTGCCGCAATGATCGGAAATGCGCCAGCCACGCGATCATGACTCGGGAGATCGAAACCTCGTTGCAGTACGAGCAAGTCTTGCAGAGTACCAACCGACCACCCCTTCGGCACCAACCCCAACTCCGATTCCTCGAATCGATCCGGAAACAGCGCCGCCGTTGCCTCGTCCATGCCTTCGGGGGCGCGGCCTTCCATCTTGGCGCGCACGGGGTCGAAATCGACAAACCACGACTTGAACAGCGCCTGGGCGATGGCTTCGAGCGTGGCGTTGGTTTCGCGCAGGAGGGTGATGCGGTCGTCGAGGGAGCCGAGTAGCGCTGCAACTTCACGCTGAACTTGTAGCGACGGCAATGGAAGGGAAATGCGTTGCAGTTGACCGACCGAAAGGTTTGGCTGAGCAGACCCATTGTTGAGGCTCACTGCACTCTGTTGTCCGGCAGCGCTGCAAAGGAAGAAGTAGAGGTACCTCGGGTCAACCGTTGGGCGCGCCCTAATCACAACCAGCGACGAAGCGATAGCGCCGCTTTCGCCAGGATAGACAAGTGCCATCTTCCCAATCGACCCGCGAAGGCAAAAAAGAATGTCGTTGTGTTCAATCTTGCCCGCGCGAAGGCGCGCAAACGCCGCCGGCGTGATCCGCCTCACAGACTCCAATTGCAGTCGCCCGTCCCTCAAGTCAGCCGCACTAATAAAGGGCACCCCGCCCGGGATGTAGTCGTCTTGGCTCGGGTAGTTCGAACTGCGATCTCCATTTATGAACGTTGCGGCTTCAGCAAGTTGCGCAGTAGGGAACATCCACTCAAAACTCATACCCCAGCCCCCCCAGCTTCTTCCGGATCAGCGCATCCAGTTCCGCGCCCTTCGCCATCTGCTCGCCCAGCGTCTCGGTGAGCTTCTGCATCTTCTCGGCGAAGGCTTCGTCGTCGTCCTCGACCTCTTCAGCGCCGACGTAGCGGCCGGGGGTCAGCACATGGCCGTGCTGCGCAATCTCTGCCAGCTTCACGCTGCGGCAAAAGCCGGCCACGTCTTCATACGCGGGCGCTGATGCATCGCCACGCCAGGCGGCGACGGTGTTCGCGATGTGGTCGATTACCGGGTCGGTTAGCTCGGCCTGCACGCGGCTGATCATGGTGGCGAGTTTGCGGGCGTCGATGAACAGCACTTCGCCCTTGCGCGCAGGTGCTTTCTTCTTCGTCAGGAACCACAGGCATGCCGGAATCTGCGTGTTGAAGAACAACTGGCCAGGCAGCGCGACCATGACTTCGACCACGTCGTCTTCCACCATCGCTGCGCGAATCTGCGCCTCGCCGTTCTGGCTGCTGCTCATGCTGCCGTTGGCCAGCACGATGCCGGCGCGGCCGGTGCCGGGTTTCAGGTGGTGCAGCATGTGCTGCAGCCAGGCGTAGTTGGCGTTGCCTTGAGGCGGGTCTCCGTACACCCAGCGTGCGTCGCCTTCCAGGCTGCCGTGCCACCAGTCGCTGATGTTGAAGGGCGGGTTGGCCAACACGAAGTCGGCGCGCAGGTCCTTGTGCTGGTCGCGCACGAAGCTGTCGGCCGGCTCCTTGCCCAGGTCGAAGTCCAGGCCGCGGATGGCCAGGTTCATCGCGGCCAGGCGCCAGGTGGTGGGGTTGGCCTCTTGCCCGTAGATGGACACGTCGCCGCGCTTGCCTCCGTGCGCCTCGATGAATTCCTCGCTCTGCACAAACATGCCGCCACTGCCGCAGCACGGGTCGTACACCTTGCCATGGTGCGGCGCGAGCACGGCGACCAGCGTCTTGACGATGCTGCGCGGCGTGTAGAACTGGCCGCCGCGCTTGCCTTCGGCGTTGGCGAACATGCCCAGGAAGTATTCGTAGACCTGCCCGAGCACATCGCGCGCCTGCGCGGCATCGACGCCGAAGCCGATGGTGGAAACCAAGTCGATCAGCTCGCCGAGCTTGCCGTCGGGCAACTGGGCGCGGGCGTAGCGCTTGTCGAGGATGTTTTTGAGTCTCGGGTTCTCGGCCTCGATGAGCGTGAGCGCGTCGTCGATGCGCTTGCCGATGTCTGGCTGCTTGGCGGCGGCGCGCAACGCTTCCCAGCGCGCGGCTTCGGGCACCCAGAAGACGTTGGCGGCGCGGTAGTAGTCGCGGTCCTCCAGTTCGGCGTCCAGATCCTCGGGCGTCGCGTCCGCGAAGTGGTACTCATCAGCCTCGTCGGTGAAGCGTCTCACCAGTTCAGCCTGGTGCGCGGCAAAGGTGTCGGAGATGTACTTGACGAAGATGAGGCCGAGCACGAGGTGCTTGTACTCGGCCGCATCCATGTTGGCGCGCAGTTTGTCTGCGGTCGCCCAGAGGGTTTTCTTGAAGGACTCGATCATTTGGGGGCGGATTCTCGCGCGCTTGCGAGGCCCCGCTCCCGCGCTGTTTACGCAGCCCCCCGCGCCAGCACCGGCCCCAGCGCCACCCCCGTGTGCGTACCCAGCCGCACCACCTCTTCAGGCGGCGCGCTGGCCACCACGCGGCCGCCGTTCTTGCCGCCTTCGGGGCCCAGGTCCACGATCCAGTCGGCCTCGGCGATCAGGTCCAGGTCGTGCTCGATCACTACCACGCTGTGGCCGCCGTTGACCAGGCGGTGCAGCACATGGATCAGCTTTTCGACGTCGGCCATGTGCAGGCCCACCGTGGGTTCGTCCAGCACGTAGAGGGTGTGCGGCGCCTTGTTGCCGCGGCGCGTGACGTCGTCGCGCACCTTGCTCAGCTCGGTCACCAGCTTGATGCGCTGTGCCTCGCCGCCACTCAGGGTGGGTGAAGGCTGGCCCAGCGTGAGGTAGCCCAGGCCCACGTCCTTGAGCAGCTGCAGCGGGTGGCTGATGACCGGCATGCTGGCGAAGAACTCGACGGCCTCGTCCACCTCCATCTGCAGCACGTCGCCGATGCTCTTGCCGCGCCAGGTGACGGCCAGGGTCTCGGGGTTGAAGCGCGCGCCGTGGCAGCTTTCGCAGGGCACCTTCACATCGGGCAGGAAGCTCATCTCGATGGTGCGCACGCCCGCGCCTTCGCAGGTGGGGCAGCGGCCTTCACCGGTGTTGAAGGAAAAGCGCCCCGGCGCATAGCCGCGGGCCTTGGCTTCCAGCGTGTCGGCAAAGAGCTTGCGGATGGTGTCCCAAAAGCCGATGTAGGTGGCCGGGCAGCTGCGCGGCGTCTTGCCGATGGGCGTCTGGTCCACCTCGAGCACGCGGTCGATGCCCTCGTAGCCGGCCACGCCCGTGCAGCCGGCCCAGGCGGGGCGCTTGCCTGCGGCGTCGGCCTCGCGGCCGGCCTTGGTCGTTCGCTGCTGCACGATGGCCTGCACATTGGCCAGCAGCACATCGCGCGCCAGGGTGGACTTGCCCGAGCCGCTGACACCCGTAACCACCACCAGCCGGTTGAGCGGCACCGAGACGTTGACGGCCTGCAGGTTGTGCAGCTTCGCGCCCGCCACCGACAGCCAGTCCACCGCGCCTGCGCCCTCCTCGGCATCGGGCAGCACCGGGCGGCGCGGATGCAGCGGATGCCGGATCGCATCGCGCAGGTAGCGGCCGGTCAGCGACTCTTCGGACTGCTGCAGCTGCGCCACCGTGCCCTGCGCCACCACGCGGCCGCCGCGCTTGCCGGCACTGGGGCCGATGTCGATCACATGGTCGGCGCGGCGGATGGTGTCTTCGTCATGCTCCACCACCACCAGCGTGTTGCCCTTGTCGCCCAGCTTGTGCAGCGCATCGAGCAGGATCTGGTTGTCGCGCGCATGCAGGCCGATGGTGGGCTCGTCCAGCACGTAGCACACGCCCTGCAGGTTGCTGCCCAGCTGCGCCGCCAGCCGGATGCGCTGCGCCTCGCCGCCCGAGAGCGTGGGCGCGCCGCGGTCCAGCGTGAGGTAGCCCAGGCCCACTTCTTCAAGAAACTCGAGGCGGCTCCTGATCTCGGGAATCAGGTCGCGCGCAATCTCGGCCTCGCGCCCGCTCATGGCCAGGGCCTGGACCCACTGGCGGATGTCGGTCACCGACAGCCGCGCGATCTCGGCGATGCCCACGCCCGCGAACTGCACCGCGCGCGCCGTCGCATTCAATCGCGTGCCATCGCAGCAGGGGCAGACCACGTCGGCCACGTCTTCCACCTCGGGCTCGGCAAAGGTCTGCTCGCGGCCGCGGTTGTCCTCGGCCATGGTGGAGTCGTCCAGCGCCTTGCGCTGCTCCTTGGTCAGCTTCACGCCGGTGCCCACGCAGTCGGGGCACCAGCCGTGCTTGCTGTTGTAGCTGAACAGGCGCGGGTCCAGTTCGGCATAGGAGGTGGCGCACACCGGGCAGGCGCGCAGGGTGGAAAAGACCTGCACGCGGCCGATGCCCGCGGTGGAGCTGCCCGATTCCATCGCGCCCTTGAGCGCGCCGATGTCGGTCAGCACGTGCACCACGCCCTTGCCATGTTCCAGCGCCCTGGCCAGCGCCTGGCGCAGCTCGGCTTCGTTCGCAGGGGTCACATCGAGGCTGGCCACGGGCAGCTCGAGCGTGTGTTCCTTGAAGCGGTCGATGCGCGGGAAGCCCGTGGTGGGCAGGAACTCGCCGTCGACGCGCAGGTGCGTGTAGCCGCGCGGGCGCGCCCAGTCGGCCAGCTCGGTGTAGACGCCCTTGCGGTTGACCACCAGCGGCGCCAGCAGGCCGATGTGCTGGCCCTTGTAGTGGCGCAACAGCTGGGCCGCGATGCTGTCGGGCGTTTGCGGCTGCACGGCCGCGCCGTCGCGCGTGCAGTGCTGCACCCCCAGCTTCACGTACAGCAGGCGCAGGAAGTGCCAGACCTCGGTGGTGGTGCCCACCGTGGACTTGCGGCCGCCGCGCGACAGCCGCTGCTCGATGGCCACCGTGGGCGGAATGCCGTACACCGCATCGACCTCGGGCCGGCCCGCGGGTTGCACGATGCTGCGCGCATAGGCGTTGAGCGATTCGAGATAACGGCGCTGGCCTTCGTTGAAGAGGATGTCGAAGGCCAGGGTGGACTTGCCCGAGCCGCTAACGCCCGTGACCACGCTGAACTTGCCGCGCGGAATGTTCACCGACAGGTGCTTGAGGTTGTGCTCGCGCGCATTCACGATCTCAATGGCGTCGCGCCCAGGCGCGGCTGCCACTTCATACCGAGGCGCCTTCTCGCGCACGGCCAGGGCCGCAGGGCCGAGCGTGGATTCATACGCGGCCAGCGCCGCACCCGTGTGCGTGCCCTTCATCGCGCGCACCTGCTCGGGCGTGCCCACGGCCACGATCTGGCCGCCGCCCTCGCCACCCTCCGGACCCAGGTCGATCACCCAGTCGCTGGCGCGGATCACGTCGAGGTTGTGTTCGATGACCACCAGCGAATGGCCGGCATCGAGCAGCTTGCGCAGCGCGCGCATCAGGCGCGCAATGTCGTCGAAGTGCAGGCCCGTGGTGGGCTCGTCGAAGAGGAAGAGCTGGCCCTTCCTGGCCAGTGGCTGGCGCGATTTGCTCGCGCCATTGGCCGCTTCGGCCAGAAAGCCTGCGAGCTTCAGGCGCTGCGCCTCACCGCCCGACAAGGTGGGCACGGGCTGGCCCAGCTTCACGTAGTCCAGCCCCACGTCCACGATGGGCTGCAGCACGCGCTGCACCTCGCGGTCGTGCACGAAGGCCTCGACGGCCTCGGCCACCGTCAGCTCCAGCACGTCCGACACGTTCAGCACGCGGCCCTTGCGCTCGATGGTGACTTCCAGAATCTCGGGCCGGTAGCGCTTGCCGTCGCAGTCGGGGCAGCGCAGGTACACGTCCGACAGGAACTGCATCTCCACATGCTCGAAGCCCGAGCCGCCGCAGGTGGGGCAGCGGCCATCGCCCGAGTTGAAGCTGAACTTGGCGGCCGTGTAGCCGCGCTGCCTGGCCAGCGGCGCGGTGGCAAAAATCTCGCGCACGGCGTCCCAGGCGCCCACATAGCTGGCCGGGTTGGAGCGCGCGGTCTTGCCGATGGGCGACTGGTCCACATAGACCACGTCGCTCAGGTGATCGGCGCCCAGCAGGCGGTCGTGCGCGCCCGCGCTGTCGGTGGGCTTGCCGAAGTGGCGCATCAGGGCCGGCGCCAGCACGTCCTGGATCAGCGTGGACTTGCCCGAGCCGCTGACGCCGGTGACGGCCACCAGCCGCTGCAGCGGGATCTCGACGCTCACGTCCTTGAGGTTGTGCTCGCGCGCGCCTTCGAGGATCAGGCGCGGCGTGCCCTCGCCCACCGGCCGCTTGAAGCCCATGCCGATCTGCTTGCGCCCGCCCAGGTAGTCGCCCGTGAGCGTGGCGGCGCCGCGCAGCGCATCGACTGTGCCGTCGAACACGATCTGGCCGCCGCGTGCGCCGGGGCCCGGGCCCATGTCGATCACGCGGTCGGCCGCCACCATCACGGCCGGGTCGTGCTCCACCACCACCAGCGTGTTGCCGGCGTCGCGCAGGCGCTGCATGGCTTCGGTGATGCGGTCCATGTCGCGCGGGTGCAGGCCGATGCTGGGCTCGTCGAGCACGAACAGCGTGTTGACCAGCGAGGTGCCCAAGGCGGTGGTCAGGTTGATGCGCTGCACCTCGCCGCCCGACAGGGTGCGGCTCTGCCGGTCCAGCGTGAGGTAGCCGATGCCCACGTCATGCAGGTAGCGCAGGCGGGTGGTGATTTCCTCGAAGAGCAGCTTGAGCGCCTGGGCTTCGCCGCTCTTCGCCCCTTCCGCCTCTGGGGGAAGGTGGGGATGGGGGCTCGCGGCGTCGGCAGCAGGGGAGGGAGCGGAGAGACGGTCGAACAACTGACGCAGCCGCTCGATGGGCAGCAGCATCAGGTCGTGCAGGCTCAGGCCCGGCAGGGCTTCGAGCTGCGCGCGCGACCAGGGCACGCCCACCGGCATGAAGCGCTTCCCGGGCGCGATCACCGCATCCGCATCGGCCTTGCTGCCCAGGCGCCACAGCAGGCTTTCGAGCTTCAGGCGCGCGCCGCCGCAGGCGGGGCACGGCGTGTAGCTGCGGTACTTGGACAAGAGCACGCGGATGTGCATCTTGTAGGCCTTGCTTTCCAGGTAGGCGAAGTAGCGGCGGATGCCGTACCACTGCTTGTTCCAGTTGCCTTCCTTGTAGTTGGGCGTGCCTTCGATCACCCATTGCTTCTGCGCCTCAGTGAGCTTGGCCCAGGGTGTGTCGCGCGGGATGCCGGCCGTTTCGGCATGGCGCATCAGATCGTCCTGGATCTCCTTCCACGCCGGCGTCTGGATCGGCTTGATCGCGCCCGCGCGCAGGGTCAGCCGCTCGTTCGGGATCACGAGGTTGAAGTCCACCCCGATCACGCGCCCGAAGCCGCGGCAGGCCTCGCAGGCGCCCACGGCCGAGTTGAAGCTGAACATCGAGGGGATCGGGTCCGCATAGCGGATGTCGCTCTCGGGGCAGTGCAGGCCGGTCGAGAACTTCCACATCTCGGCTTCTGCGCCCTCTTCAGCGGGCACCGCATAGACCGTCACGCGCCCCGTGCCACGCTTGAGCGCGACCTCGATGGCCTCGACCACACGCGCGCGCTCGGAGGACGAAAAGCGGAAGCGATCCGCCACCACATCGAGGACTTTGCGCGGCCCCGTGGGCGTGGCCACTTCGCGCTGCGCCTGCACGCGCGTGAAACCGCTGGCGCTGAGCCATTGTTCGATCTCGGCCTCGGTGGTGCTGCCGGGCAGTTCGACCGGAAATGTGACCACCAGCCGTGGGTCGCCGGAGGCCGCCGCCCGGCGCTGCAGCTCGGCATAGATGGTGTCGGGCGTGTCATGGCGCACCGGCAGCGCGGTCTGCCGGTCGAACAGCTGGGCGGCGCGCGCAAACAGCAGCTTCAGGTGGTCATTGAGCTCCGTCATCGTGCCCACCGTGGAGCGCGAGCTGCGCACCGGGTTGGTCTGGTCGATGGCGATGGCCGGCGGCACGCCTTCCACCTTGTCCACGGCCGGCTTGTCCATGCGGTCCAGGAACTGGCGCGCATAGGCCGAGAAGGTCTCGACGTACCGGCGCTGCCCTTCGGCATACAGCGTGTCGAACACCAGGCTGGACTTGCCCGAGCCGCTGGGCCCGGTCACGACGGTCAGTTCGCCCGTGCGAACGTCAAGGTCAAGGTTGCGAAGGTTGTGCTGGCGTGCGCCGCGAATCCGGATGGAGCCCTGTGTCATGCGTGCCTCGGGTGGGGGCAGGCATTCTAGGAAGCGGGGGCATGCCAAGTGTGCAATGCGTCACATGTTCGGCCGCAGGAGAGGGCTTTCCATAACCTCGAATTTGTCACGGTTTGATACATACGCGTGTCCAACAAAATGACTCAATAAACCAGGGAGCATCGAATGAACCACGCAACCCTCCGCATTCTTGCCGCCGGCCTGCTGCTGGGCGCCGCGCTGTCCGCCCACGGGCAGCTGCTGATCGGCCAGACCGCCGGCCTCACGGGCTCTGTGTCGGCCAGCGTGAACGAAACCGTGGTGGGCGCCAACCTGGTCATCGACCAGGTCAATGCCCAGGGCGGCATCCACGGCGAGAAGGTGGAGATGGTGCGCATGGACGACGCCTTCGACGTGGCCCGCTGCACCGAGAACGCCCGTGTGCTGGTCGAGGAGAAGAAGGTGCTGGCGCTGTTCATGACGCGCGGCACGCCCCACACGCAGGCGGTCGTGCCGCTGCTCGACAGGCACGGCGTGGCGCTGGTGGGCCCGTCCACCGGTGCGATGGTGCTGCACAAGCCGGTGCTCAAGAACATCTTCAACGTGCGCTCGACCTACCAGCGCGAGGCGGAAAAGGCGATCCAGCACCAGTTCACCGTGGGCCTGGAGCGCGTGGCCGTGGTGCATGCGGCCGACTCCTTCGGCGAAGACGGGCTGGCCGGCGCCATGATCGGCTTCACCAAGGCCGGCAAGTCGCCCACCGTGGTGGTGCCGGCCGACCGCGACAAGCCCGACTACGCGGCCATCGTGTCGAAGCTGACCGGCGCCAAGGTGCAGGCCGTGCTGTGGATGGGCTCGGCCGCCGTGGTGGCCGACGGCGTGCGGGCGCTGCGCAAGGCGGGCTCCGACGCGCAGGTGCTCACGCTGTCGAACAACGCCTCGGCCGGCTTCATCAAGCACCTGGGCACCGACAGCGCGGGCGTCATCGTCGCGCAGGTGTTCCCCAGCGAGCGGGCGATGGCGCACCCAATGGTGAACGAGGCCTCGAAGCTGGCGCGTGCCCAGAACTCGGTGCTCTCCCCCGCGATGCTGGAAGGCTATGCCTCGGCCAAGGTGCTGGTCGAAGGCCTGCGGCGCGCCGGTCCCAAGCCCACGCGGGCCAAGCTGCAGGCCGCGCTGGAGAGCATCCGCGGCCTCGACCTGGGCGGCGGGCTGGAAGTCAGCTACTCGCCGCAGGACCACACGGGCATCGACTTCGCCGAGCTGTCGATCATCAGCGAGGGGCGTTTCAAGCGCTGAACGCGGGCGCGCCGCCAGCCAGCGGCGCAGCCGGCCGCTCGTTCAGCGGCGGCGCGCCAGACGGGCGCCCGCGGCATTGACGTGGCATGCAACCTGCATGCAGGCCCCACAACAGCCGCCGCCGACGCACCTTCGCGATGCATCGGCGACACGGGGCGGGATAACGCCGATTCCATCGGTCCCCGCTCGCCCTAATACTTGATCAAACATCACAGATCGACGATCCACATGATTTCCGTGCAGCCCGACGCGCAGGCGCCAGACGCGCTGAGCCTGCTCACGCCCATCACCCGCTCCTCGGTCAACGAGTCGGTCTACCAGGCGCTGCGCAACAAGCTCATGCATGGCGAATACCGCGCCGGCCAGCCGCTGGGCATCCAGTACCTGGCCGATGCGCTGGGCACCAGCACCATGCCCGTGCGCGAAGCGCTGCGCCGCCTGGTGGCACAGCAGGGCCTGGAGCCGCTGCCCAACGGCACCACGCGGGTGCCGCTGATCACGCGCGAGAAGCTGGTGGACATCCGCCGCAACCGACTGCTGATCGAAGGCACGGCCATCGAATGGGCGGCGCCCCACATCGGCGCGGCCCAGCTCGACGAGCTGGAACAGCTGGCGCGCGAGATCACCGAGGCCCGGCGCACACGCGAAGGCGTGCCCGTGAGCCTGGAGAAGAACCTGGTCTTCCACTTCACGCTGTACCAGGCCGCGCAGTCGCCCGTGCTCATGGCCACCATTGAAAGCCTGTGGCTGCAGTCGGGCGCCTACCTGCGCGCGACGCGCGAGTTCCTGCACACGGAGGAGCAGCCGGCCGACCATCTGCATGAACAGACCATCGCCGCGCTGCGGGCCGGCGACGCTGCCGCCGCGCGCCGGCACATCGAAGAAGACATCAGCTGGATTTTTGACAGGCTGAATATCGAATGACGCCCCCCAACCCACGACCAGACATGAGTTCAGACAAGTCGCTCCACAAGCACCGCTCCCGCGCCGTCACCGACGGCCCCTCGCGCGCCGCGCACCGCGCCTTCCTGCGCGCCACGGGCCTGGGCGACGAGGACATGCAGAAGTCGATGGTCGGCATCATCAGCACGGCCGGCGACAACACGCCCTGCTCCAAGTCGCTTTCGCCGCAGGCCGACAGCGCGCGCCTGGGCGTGGCCGAAGGCGGCGGCGTGCCAGTGGCGATGACCACGATCTCGGTGTCCGACGGCACCTCCATGGGCCACGACGGCATGCGCATGAGCCTGCTCTCGCGCGAGCTGATCGCCGACAGCGTGGAACTGGCCGTGCGCGGCCATGCCTACGACGGGCTGGTCACCTTCGGCGGCTGCGACAAGACGCTGCCCGGCATGATGATGGCGATGGTGCGGCTGAACGTGCCCTCCATCTTCGTGTACGGCGGCTCGATGCTGCCGGGCTATTCGCCCGAAGGCGAGGAGCGCACCGTGCTCACGGCCATCGAAGGCACGGGCCGCTACCAGACCGGCGCCATCAGCCTGCAGCAGCTGGACCAGATCGAACGCACCTGCGCCATGACCGTGGGCGCCTGCCCCGGCCAGTTCACGGCCAACACCATGGCCATGGTGGGCGAGGCCATGGGCCTGTCGCTGCTGGGCACGGCCACACTGCCGGCCGTCTACAGCGAGCGACTGGCGCTGGCGCGCCGCGCCGGCAGGCGCGTGATGCAGATCATCAGCGAAGGCGGCCCGCTGCCGCGCGAGCTGGTCACGCGCAAGAGCCTGGAAAACGCCTGCGCGGCCGTGGCGGCCACGGGCGGCTCCACCAACGCCGCGCTGCACATCCCGGCCATCGCGCACGAGGCCGGCATCGCCTTCACCTTCGACGACGTGGCCGAGGTCTTCAAGCGCACGCCGCTGATCGCCAGCCTCTCGCCCGGCGGCAAGTACCTGGCCAAGGACCTGAACCGCATCGGCGGCGTGCCCGTGGTGCTCAACGCGCTGCTCAAGAGCGGCCACCTGCACGGCGACTGCATGACCGTCACCGGCCGCACCCTGGCCGAGGAACTGGCGGCCTTCCCCGGCGCAGACGGCGAGATCGTGCGCGAATCGGCCACGCCCCTGCATGCCTCGGGCGGGCTGGTGGTGCTCAAGGGCAACCTCTGCCCCGATGGCGCGCTGATCAAGATCGCGGGCCTCAAGTCGCTGCAGTTCGACGGCCGCGCGCGCGTGTTCGAGACCGAGGAGGAATGCGCCAGGGTGGTGGCCGCGCAGGCCTACGAAGCCGGCGATGTGCTGGTGATCCGCAACGAAGGCCCGCGCGGCGGCCCGGGCATGCGCGAGATGCTGGCCGTCACGGCCGCCATCTACGGCCAGGGCCGCGGCGAACAGGTGGCGCTGCTGACCGACGGCCGCTTCTCGGGCGCCACGCGCGGCATGTGCATCGGCTACGCCAGCCCCGAGGCAGCCGCAGGCGGCCCCATCGCGCTGGTGCGCGAGGGCGACCGCATCGTCATCGACGCGGCCGCCGGCACGATCACGCTGGACGTGCCCGACGCCGAACTGGCGCAGCGGCGCAGCCAATGGCAGCCCTTCCAGCGCGAACGCCTGGCCGGTGCGCTGGAGAAATTCGCCAAGCTGGTCGGCCCCACGCACCTGGGCGCGGTCACGCATTCCGGCCTGGCCGAATGGCCCTACCCCCCGGTGGGAGAAGACGCAGCATGAGCGAAGCGAGCCCCATGACATTGGCCTTCTGCGGTCTGGGCCTGATGGGCGCGCCCATGGTGCGGCGCCTGCTGGCCGCGGGCCACACGGTGCGCGTGTGGAACCGATCGGCCGCCAAGGTGGAACCGCTGCGCGCGCTGGGCGCCATTGCCGCGGCCACGCCGGCCGAGGCCGCCACCGGCGCCGACGGTGTGCTGATGTGCCTGTTCGATGCCGATGCGGCCGAGGCCGTGGTCTTCGGCCCGCAGGGCGTGGCCGGCGCGCCGGGCCTGCGCTGGGTCGCGGACCACTCCAGCATCCACCCGCAGCGCACGCGCGAGCTGGCCGCGCGCCTGCGCAGCACCTGCAATGCGGACTGGCTCGATGCGCCGGTCTCGGGCGGCGTGGGCGGTGTGGAAGCCGGCACGCTGGCCATCATGGTGGGCGGGGCGCAGCGCCACCTGGGCCAGGCCTTCGCGGCCATGCGCGCCTATGGCACCAACATCACGCACATGGGCGAAAGCGGCGCGGGCCAGGCCACCAAGCTGTGCAACCAGATGCTGGTGGCCAGCGCCGTGGTGGCACTGGCCGAAGCCATCGGCTTTGCCGAACGCAACGGCATCGCCGTGGACAGGCTGGCGCCCGCGCTGGCCGGCGGCTGGGCCGATTCCAAACCGCTGCAGGTCTTTGCGCCGCGCATGGCGCAGGCCCAGCCGCAGATCATCGGCGCGCTGCACACCATGCTCAAGGACATCGACACCGTGGCCGCCGTGGCGCAGGGCAGCGGCGCCCCCATGCCGCTGACGGGCACCGTGCAGCAGGTGCTGCGCATGGCCGAGGCCGCGGGCCTGGGCCCGGCCGAGCTGTCAGCCGTGGTGAGCCTGATGACGCCGCAGCGGCGCGAGGCCTTCCTCCAGCAGGCGCGGCAGGGATGAACGCGCCCCTGCTGCAACTGGCCGCCAACCTGGACTGGCTCTACGGCGCGCTGGCACCCGACGCGCGCCTGGCCGCCGCCGCGGCGGACGGCTTTGCCGGCGTCGAGATGTTTGCGCCCTATGCGCATGCGCCCGCGCATTACGCGCATGCGCTGCGCAGCCTCGGTCTGCAGCTGGTGCTGATCAACACACCCTTCAGACCGGACAGCCCGGGCCGCCTGGGCTGGGCCGCCATTCCGGGCGCGCAGACCGAGTTCCGCGCCAGCTTCGCGCAGGCGCGCGCCGTGGCCGAAGCCACGGGCTGCCGCCGCATCCATGTGATGGCGGGCTTTTGCGAAGGCCATGCGCCTGATGCCTGCCAGCAGACCCTGCGGCAGAACCTGACGCACGCCCTGGCCGCGGCCGAAGTCGATGGCCTGACGCTGAACCTCGAGCCGCTCAACCGCGCCGACATGCCCGGCTACCTGTACCACCTGCCCGCGCAGGTGATCGCCATCCTGCGCGAGTTCGACTCGCCGCATCTGCGGCTGCAGTTCGACTACTACCACTGCGCCAGGGAAGGCCTGGACCTGCGTGCAACGCTGGCCGCCGCGCGCGACTGGATCGGCCATGTGCAGATTGCCGGCGCGCCCGATCGCTACGAGCCCGACCTCTCACGCGACGGGCTGCTGCAGGCCGTGCGCGAGCTGCCCGCCACCGGCTACGGCAGTTGGCTGGGCTGCGAATACCGCCCGCGCGGCACGCCCGCCGAAGGCCTGGCCTGGGCCGCGCCGCTGCGTGCCGAAGGAGTGATTGCATGACGAAGAAGGTATTGATCACCGGTGCGGCCGGCTTCGTGGGCCAGGCGCTGGTGCGCCGGCTGTGCGGCCCGGATTCGCCCATCGCACTGAGCCGGCTCACGCTGGTGGACCTGACGCTGGACCCGGCCCGCCTGCCCACGCACCCGGCCCTGAAACTCGTCACGGGCTCCATCGCCGATGCCGCTGTGCAAGCCCAGGCGCTCGAAGGCGCGCCCGACCTGGTCTTTCATCTGGCCGCCATCACCAGCGGCCAGGCCGAGCGCGAATTCGGCCTGGGCCTCACGGTCAATCTGCAAGCCACCTTGGACCTGCTGGAGGCGTTGCGTGCCCAGGCCCAGGCCAGCGGCCGCGCGCCGCGCCTGGTGCAGGCCAGCTCCATCGGCGTCTATGGGCTGCCGCTGCCCGCGCACATCGACGACGCCACGCCGCTGGTGCCCACGCTGAGCTACGGCGCGCAGAAGCTGGCCGTGGAAGTGCTGCTGGCCGACTACAGCCGCCGCGGCTGGATCGACGGCCGCTCGCCGCGCCTGCCCAGCATCGTGACGCGGCCGGCCGGCCCCAACGGCGCGCGTTCCTCCTTCGCCAGCGACCTGATCCGCGAACTGGCCGAAGGCCGCGACTACGACTGCCCCGTGGACGCCGAAGGCACCCTGTGGCTGCTCTCGCTGCCGGCCTGCGTGGACGCGCTGCTGCACGCGGCACGCCTTGATGCGCACGCCCTGCCCGCCACGCGCGCCTGGACCCTGCCTTCGCTGCGCGCCACCGTGGCCGAAGTGGTGGCCGGCCTGATGCGCCTGCACGGCACCAGCGTGGCGCAGCGCATCCGCTACGCGCCCGACCCCACGCTGATCCCGCAGTTCGCGCGCTGGCCCACGCACGACAGCGCCACCGCGCGCGCATTGGGCTTCGTGCCCGACACCTCGCTGGACCAGCTCCTGCAGCGCGCGATGGCGCCTGCCTGAAGCCCATCCCCTTTCCCCCACCCTAGCCCTGTAGACCCTGCCATGCGAATTCAAACGAATGCCCTTCTCGCCGGTCTTGTTGTTGCAGCCACCGGCCTGCTCTGCGCCCTGCCCGCGGCGGCGCAGCAGAACAAGCCGGTCGAGCTGGCCTACTCCAGCTGGATCCCGCCCACGCATGTGCTCATGAAGAACTTCATGATCCCCTGGGGCCAGGAGGTGGAGAAAGCCACCGAGGGCCGCGTGAAGATCAACTTCCTGCCCAAGGCCGTGACCAACCCGGTGGGCCACCTGGACGCCGTGCGCCGTGGCGCGGTGGACCTGGCCTTCGTCTCGCATTCCTACTACCCGGGCCGCTTCGACCTGATGAAGCTGCCCACGCTGCCCTTCTCGGGCAACTCGGCCGAAGCCAACTCGCTGGCCACCTGGCGCATCTACGACAAGTACCTGCGCGCGGCCAACGAGCACCGCGGCGTGAAGCTGCTGGGCGTGTACGGCCACGGCCCGGGCGGCGTGTACACCACCAAGACCAAGGTCGAGAAGATCGAGGACTTCAAGGGCCTGAAGGTGCGCATCGGCGGCGGCATGTCGGCCGACGTGGCCACCGCCCTGGAAGCCAATGCCATCGTCAAGCCCGCGCCCGAGTCCTATGAGCTGCTGAGCACGGGCGTGGTGGACGGCGTGTTCTTCCCGCCCGAGTCGGTCACCTCCTTCCGGCTGGACGAAGTGATCAAGTTCGCCACCACCTTCCCGGGCGGCCTCTATTCCGATTCGCACGGCATCGTGATGAACGAAAAGGCTTTTGAGCGCCTGGAGCCGCGTGACCGCGAAACACTGATGAAGCTCTCGGGCGAGCACATCGCGCGCATGGGCGGCAAGGCCTGGGGCGACGAGGACAAGGCCGCGCTGGCCAAGCTCAAGGCCGCCAAGGTCAGCTTCACCGAAGCCAGCCCCAAGCTGATTGCCGACGTGAAGGCGCGCACCGCGAAGTTCGAGCAGGAATGGCTGGATGCGGCCAAGAAGGCCGGACTGGACGGCCCCAAGGTGCTGGCCGACTTCCGCGCTGAACTCAAGCGCGCCGAAGCGGGCAACTAAGAAGCTTCACTCATCTGACCGAGCACCCGGTGGCGCCTGCGCGCGGCCACCGGGAAGGACTGCCGCATGCAAAAACTTCTTGTCCTTGTCGAGGCGCTGATCCGCCGCGTGGCCGAGCTGAGCCTGGCGGGCCTGGCCCTGCTCACCTTGGTGGACGTGCTGGGCCGTTATGTCTTCAAGTTCCCCGTGCGCGGCTCGGTGGAGCTGACCGAGGTGTTGATGGTGGCCGTGATCTTCAGCGGCATCGTGCTGGCCACGCGCGCGCATGGCCATGTGGCGGTGGACCTGCTGGCCACGCAACTGCCCGCGCGCGCGCTGCGGCTGCAGCAGCTGTTCAGCCACCTGGCGGCCACGGCCATCAGCCTGCTGCTGGGCGCCGTCTCCTGGGAGCAGGCGCGCTCGGCGGCCGAATTCAACGACCAGACCACCATGCTCGGCATTCCGCTGGCGCCGGTGGTCTTCTTCATGAGCACCATGCTGTTCCTCAACGCGCTGGTGCACGCCAGCCATTTCGTGCAGACCCTGCGCGGCGCAAAGGCTTCCCATGCTTGAGGCGCTGATCGGCTTTGCCGTGCTGCTGGCGCTGATCCTGCTGCAGGTGCCCGTGGCCTTCGCCATGACGCTGGTGGGCCTGGCCGGCACCGCCTATCTGCGCAACTGGGATTCTGCCTACTCCATGGCCGGCTCCGTGGTCTACGAAAGCGGCTTCCAGTACATGCTCTCGGTGGTGCCGCTGTTCGTGCTGATGGGCAACTTCATCACCCAGGCGCGCCTGTCCAAGGAACTCTACGGCGCGGCCTACGCCTTTCTGGGCCACCGCAAGGGCGGGCTGGCCATGTCCACCGTGGTGGCCTGCGGCGGCTTTGGCGCCGTGTGCGGCTCCAGCCTCGCCACTGCGGCGACCATGTCCAAGGTGGCCTATCCCGAGATGCGCAACCTGGGCTACAGCCCGGCGCTGGCCTCGGCTTCCATCGCGGCGGGCGGCACCCTGGGCATCCTGATTCCGCCTTCGGTGGTGATGGTGGTGTACTGCATCCTGACCGAGCAGAGCATCGGCAAGATGTTTGCGGCCGGCGTGCTGCCGGGCCTGCTGGCCATCGGCTTCTACATGCTGGCCGTGCGCTGGACCATCTGGCGCCAGCCCGATGCCGGCCCGCCCGGCGCACGCATGGACTGGCGCCAGCGCCTACAGGCCCTGCGCGACGTGTGGGGCGTGCTGCTGCTCTTCGGCATCGTCATGGGCGGCATCTACGGCGGCATCTTCACCTCCACCGAGGCGGCGGGCATCGGCGCCTGCGGCGCCTTCGTGTTCGCGCTGCTGCGCCGGCGGCTGAACTGGGCCGTGCTCAAGGAAGTGCTGCTGGAATCGGCGCGCACCACGGGGTCGCTGTTCATGGTGCTGATCGGCGCGCTGATCTTCGCCAACTTCATCAACTTCACCACCATGCCCACCGACCTGCAGGAATGGGTGGCGCACTTCAACCTGAGCCCGCTGCTGGTGATCGTCGCCATCTGCTTCATCTACATCGTGCTGGGCTGCCTGCTCGAGAGCATGTCGATGGTGCTGCTGACGGTGCCCATCTTCTACCCGCTGGTGCAGCACCTGGGCTTCGACCTGATCTGGTTCGGCATCATCGTGGTGGTGGTCACCGAGATCAGCTTCATCACGCCGCCCGTGGGCATGAACATCATCGTGCTCAAGCAGCTGCTGCCCGAAGTGCCGCTGCGCACCATGTACCGCGGCATCGCGCCCTTCGTGGTGGCCG
The DNA here is from genome assembly GCF_028023875.1 of Xenophilus arseniciresistens. Taxonomy (GTDB): domain Bacteria; phylum Pseudomonadota; class Gammaproteobacteria; order Burkholderiales; family Burkholderiaceae_C; genus Xenophilus; species Xenophilus arseniciresistens. Next base: position 99,295 of record NZ_JAQIPB010000007.1, on the reverse strand, counting down.
ACGTGCTGCGCCTGGCGGTGCTGATCGCCTTCCCGGCCATCACGCTCCTGCTGCCCAGGTACCTGGGTTGAGCGCAGCAGAAAAAATCAAAGACCAAAAAAATGATCATCGAAGTCCGAACCTACACCCTGCGCCTGGGTGCCATGCGCGAGTTCCTTGCGCTCTATGCCGCGGAAGGCCGCGCCGTCCAGGTCAGCCACCTGGGCGAACCCGTGCTCTACCTGGCCAGCGAGATCGGCGAGCAGAACCAGGTGGTGCATGCCTGGCGCTACCGCGACCTGGCCGAGCGCGACGCACGCCGCGCCGCGCTGGAAGCCGACGCGCGCTGGCTGGCCTACCGTACGCGCAGCCTGCAGGCCGACCAGGTGCGCGCCCAGCACAACGCCATCTTCCGCGAAGTGGACTTCGCAGCCTTCGCCGCCCTGCAAGCCAAGAACGCATGACCCACGCCCAGCCCTCCCATCGCCTGTTGCTGCTGCTCGCGCCCACCGTGCCGCCGCCGCTCAAGGCCGCGCTGCAGAACAGCTACCCCGGCAGCCTCGATGCCGCCACGCCTGCCCAGCTGCAGGCCCTGCTCGCGTCGCCGGAGGCTGCGCAGATCACGCTCTTCGTGACCACCGCCACCGAAGGCGTGAGCGATGCGCAGATGGCCGCGCTGCCCGCCCTGCGTGCCGTATGCAGCCTGGGCGTGGGCCTGGACACGCTGGACCTCGATGCCGCGCAGCGCCGCGGCATTGCCGTCAGCAACACGCCCAACGTGCTCAACGACTGCGTGGCCGACCTTGCGGTGGGCCTGATGATCGACGTGGCGCGCGGCATGGGCCGCGCCGAGCGCCTGGTGCGCCGCGGCGACTGGCCGCGCAGCGGCCCCGGCGCACTGGGCACGCGCGTGAGCGGCCGTCGCGTGGGCCTGCTGGGCATGGGCCGCATCGGCCAGACCATCGCGCGGCGCCTGGCGGGCTTCGACATGGAGATCCGCTACCACACGCGCCGGCCCGTCGCCGGCCTGCCGCACGCGCATGAGCCCTCGCTCGAAGCGCTGGCGCAGTGGTGCGACTTTCTGGTGCTGGCCTGCGCCGGCGGCGAAGCCACGCGCGGACTGGTCGATGCCAAGGTGCTGGCTGCGCTGGGCCCTGCGGGCTACCTGGTCAACATCGCGCGCGGCTCGGTGGTGGACGAAGCCGCGCTGGTCCAGGCGCTGCAGCAAGGCCAACTGGGCGGCGCCGCCCTCGACGTCTTCGCCCACGAGCCGCAGGTGCCCGAAGCGCTCATGGCACTGGACAACGTGGTGCTGCTGCCCCACATCGGCAGCGCCACCCAGCAGACCCGGCGCGCCATGGGCGATCTGCTGCTGGCCAATGTGGCGGCTTTTGTGCAGCACGGTGAGTTGAAGACGGCGGCGTTCTAGAGGCTGAGGGTAGCGGGCCATCAGACATCATGCGCCGTGCGCCACTGCCCGCGCCACGCTCTGTGACTTTTTGGCTATTCACAGGAAAACTAAGAAATTAGAATTAACTCGAGCCCAAGGTGCAAGCCTCGGGCTTCCGGAAGGCGCCTTGTGCGCTACGGCGGGGCCTTTTCCCTCCCTGATAGAGCACCGCCCTTATTCCAACTTTTGAGGCCTCCTTGGAGGCCTCTCTTTTTTGGTCAGGACCGGTTCAGGGCGGGCCTTACTTGGCCGGCGTGGTGGTGCTGGGCGCGTGCTGGATGTCGCCCGTGTGCTGCTCGCCGCCCATCTCGATCTTGTCGCCGGCCTTCATGATCACGAACAGGGAAATGGCGGCAAAGATGACAAAGCCGACGACGATCTTCCACATGGGTTAGTCCTTCAGATGGAGAGGTGAGCTGAAAAATTCAGGGTGGGCGTCCAGCCCGCCCCGGCGAGCACAGCGAAGCACTCAGAGCACCCGAGGAACCGGCTCTGCCGGGCCTCCGGGTGCGCCCCCTTCGGGAATCAGAAGGGGGAGCCGCGAAGCGGCCTGGGGGTTGCTACTCAATCATTGGCGTAGATGTCCACGTCCTTCGTCTCACGCACGAAGAGCGTGCCCACCACCAGCGTGATGCCGGCGATGACGATCGGGTACCACAGGCCGTTGTACATGTTGCCGGTGGAGGCCACGATGGCGAAAGAGGTGGTGGGCAGCAGGCCGCCGAACCAGCCATTGCCGATGTGATACGGCAGGCTCATCGAGGTGTAGCGGATGCGCGTGGGGAACAGCTCCACCAGCATGGCCGCGATGGGGCCGTAGACCATGGTCACCAGCAGCACCAGCCAGAACAGGATGACGATCATCATCACCTTGTTCATCTTGGCCGGGTCGGCCTTGGCCGGGTAGCCGGCCAGCTTCAGGTCGTCGGCCACTTCCTTCTTGAAAGCGGCGATGGACTTGGCCGAGGCTTCGTCGAACTTCAGGTTGACCACGTTGCCCACGGGCGCCGTGACGCTCTTCTCGCCGATCTTCACCACCGCAGGTGAGCCGGCCGGGCCAGCCACGTTCTCGTAGCTCACCGAGTTCTGCACGAGGTAGCGCTTGGCGATGTCGCACGAGCTCTTGAAGTCGATCTCGCGCGCCACCGGATTGCCCTGGAAGGAGCAGGTCGCCGGGTCGGCCGTGACCGTCACGCCGGCCGTGGCCTGGGCGCGTGCCAGATCGGGGTTGGCGGCCTCGGTCAGCATCTTGAAAACCGGGAAGTAGGTGACCACCGCCAGCAGGCAGCCGGCCATGATGATGGGCTTGCGGCCGATCTTGTCGGAGAGCGAGCCGAAGACGATGAAGAAGGGCGTGCCCAGCAGCAAGGCGGCCGCGATCATCAGGTTGGCCGTGGTGGCATCGACCTTGAGCTGCTGCGTGAGGAAGAACAGCGCGTAGAACTGGCCCGTGTACCAGACCACCGCCTGGCCGGCCGTCAGGCCCACCAGCGCCAGGATCACGATCTTGAGGTTCTTCCATTGGCCGAAGGATTCGGCCAGCGGCGCCTTGGAGGTCTTGCCTTCGGACTTCATCTTCTGGAAGGCCGGCGATTCATTCAGGCTCAGGCGGATCCACACCGAGATCCCCAGCAGCAGGATGGAGACCAGGAAGGGAATGCGCCAGCCCCAGTCGCCGAAGGCCTGCTCTCCCAGCGCGGTGCGCACGCCGAGGATCACCAGCAGCGACAGGAACAGGCCCAGCGTCGCGGTGGTCTGGATCCACGAGGTGTAGGCCCCGCGCTTGCCGTGCGGCGCGTGCTCGGCCACATAGGTGGCGGCGCCGCCGTACTCACCGCCCAGGGCCAGGCCCTGCAGCATGCGCAGCACGATCAGGATCACCGGCGCGGCCACGCCGATGGTGGCGTAGCTGGGCAGCAGGCCGACGATGAAGGTCGACAGGCCCATGATCAGGATGGTGACCAGGAAGGTGTACTTGCGCCCGATCATGTCGCCCAGGCGACCGAACACGATGGCGCCGAAGGGCCGCACCAGGAAGCCCGCCGCGAAGGCCAGCAGCGCGAAGATGAAGGCAGCGCCTGCATCCAGGCCGCTGAAGAACTGCTTGGCGATGATGGCCGCCAGCGATCCGTACAGGTAGAAGTCGTACCACTCGAACACCGTGCCGAGTGACGAGGCGAAGATGACTTTCTTCTCCTCGGCGGACATGGGTCGTGGCGCGGGATGCGGCACTCCCTTCGAATCCAGTGTGGCTGCCATGCTTGTCTCCTCGATGTCTTGAATTGCTGGTTGGGGTGCGCTTCACGCATGCACGCGCGGCATGCCGCGCGATCCGTGACGCACATCCCCGGGCCCATCGCTCAGGCCTGCACGCATTCTTGGGAGGCCGACTGACCGATTCCTTGCGCCAAACTGAACCGTTCCTGACGATTTAGAGACTAACCCGCGCCTTTTTTTTCAGCATGCAGGAATGCGCACCTTCCAGGCCCCCTCCTCGGGAAAGCACTGAGTGGCGCCGCGCGACAGGCGCAGGCACCGATCGAGGGGTGCCGCTCGCCAATCGCCGTGCGCCGCTCAGGCGCGCGGCGCGGCGGGGGCCAGTGCCGAAGGCCGCTGGTCCGCATCGCGCCACTGCGGGCCGGCGAACCACGGGTCGCCCTGCAGATAGGCGCGCAGCGCGGGCAGGCTGTCGAAGCCCCAGAACAGCTGTTCGTCCACCACGAAGGCCGGCACGCCGAAGACGCCGCGCGCCAGCGCTTCTTCGGTGTTGGCCTTGAGCCGGGCCTTGACGGCCGCGTCGTCGGGCGCGAGCGCGGGCGCCAGCCGGGCCTGCAGCGCCGCCAGCCGTGCCGGGTCGGCCGCCTCGGCGCCTCCGCGCCAGACCTCGCGAAACAGGGTCTCGGTCAACAGCCGGCTGGTGTGGGCCGCACCGCTGGCCGCCAGCGCCAGCCGCAGGTGCGGCAAGGGGTTGTAGGGGTGGGTGGCCGGCATGTCGATGGGAATGCCGTGCGCGTGCCCCAGCCACATCACATGTCGGTAGGTCCAGCTGCGCTTGACCGGAATCTCCGCGGGCCCCAACTGGCCGTGGTGGCGGATCACCGCGCCCAGCAGCACGGGCCGGTAGTCCACGCTGTAGCTCAGCCCTTCGAGCGCCTGCGGCAGGTGCTCGAAGGCCAGGTAGGCGTAGGGCGAGATGAAGTCCAGGTAGAAGTCGATGTGCTTCATGGCGTGGGTGTCTCCTGCAGGGCTGAAAGTCGCATCTCGATCAGGCGCCACACGGCCAGGCGCTGCGCGTCGTCCATCGTGCGCCAGGCGCGGATCTCGTCGAGCGTGCGCAGGCAGCCTTCGCAGCCCATGCGCTCCGGGTCGAGCCTGCACACCGATACGCAGGGCGAAGGCACGGGAGCGTCCTCGGCCGGCGGCTGTGCGCACACCTGCAGCGCGCGTTCGCGCAGCACCGCATGCGGATCGTCATGGTGGCCGGGCAAGCCCTGGGACATCACACCCGCCCTCAGCCCGCCACAGGGGCCTGCACCACATCGGCCACCGGTGCGCCGCCGGTCAGCGCGGCCAGGTCTTGCGGCCGCAGGCGGAACACGGCATGCGGATGGCCGGCCGCGGCCCAGATCTCGTCGAAGCGGAACAGCTCGGCGTCGATCAGCACCACGGGCTTTTCCAGATGCGCGACGGGCGACACGCCGCCGATGGAAAAGCCCGTGCGGGCCTTCACGAATTCGGCATCGGCGCGGCCGGTCTTGCCCACCAGCGCGTCCACCTTCTTCTCGTCCACGCGCCGGTCGCCCGAGGTGATGACCAGCACTGCCACGCCGTCAGACTTGCGCTTGAAGATGATGCTCTTGGCGATCTGCCCGAGCGCGATGCCCAGCGCGTCGGCCGCCTGCTGGGCAGTGCGCGCGGCGTCATCGAGCATGCGCGGGACATGGGCATGGCCGGCATCCTGCAGATGACGGGCGACGCGCTGCACGCCTTCGGGCAGCGCCTGGAGTTCGGCTCCACACATGGAAAGATCAGGCAGGTGATGAAGTTGAAGGCGCGCTGGCGCTGCACAGGCGCCGCGCGCGAACCGCGACTTTACCCACTTCAGGCCGCAGCGCGCTTGACCAGGAACAGGCTCGCGCCCATGCCCACGCCCGCCACCAAGAGCGTGAAGGCCAGCCAGACATGCCAATCCCTGATGTTCTTTTTTGTGCCTGCAGGAGCGCTCGAGAGAGGGAGGCCGGAGTATCCCCGTCCCCTGCCCGCCGCATCCGGGGGCAGGCCCCGCAACCCTGCGGCGCTACAGGTCAAGCACCAGCTTGCGGCTTCTGGCACCCGAGCAGCAAATCATCATGCTCTGGTTCAGCGCCTGCTCCTCGGGCGAGAGCAGTGCGTCGCGGTGGTCGGCCTCCCCTTCGAGGATGCGCGTCTCGCAGCTTCCGCAGATGCCTTCGCGGCAGGAGGTCGCCACCGCGATCCCGGCGTCCAGGACCACGTCGAGGATGGAGCGGCCCGGCGGGACTTCCAGCGTCAGCCTGCTGCGCGCCAGCTCGACCGAGAAGCCGCCGGCCACGGCTGCCTCGGCCTTGGCCGCGAAGTACTCGACATGGCGCCGCTGCGCGCAATGCGCGGTGGCGGCTTCGAAGCCCGCGAGCATGCCCGTGGGGCCGCAGCAGTAGAAGTGGACGTCATCGGGCTGGCTGCGGACCAGCGCGTCGATGTCCAGCGGCTGCCCGCCCGGCACCTGGTCGAAGTGGAAGTGGCAGGAGGCGTTGGCACCTGCCGCCGCCAGCGCGCGCACCTCGTCAGCGAAGGCCGCATGCGCCGGCGTTCGCGCGCACACATGCAGTTCCCAGGATTGGCCCGTGGCGTTCATCCGGTGAGCCATGGACAGCAGCGGCGTGATGCCGATGCCGCCGGCGATCAGGCAGGTGTGCCGGGCCGCCTCGTCCAGCGCGAAGTGGTTGCGCGGCGCGCTCGCGACGAGCGCATCGCCCACGTTCAGCGACTCGTGCATGTGCCGCGAGCCGCCCGCGCTGTCGGGCGTGCGATGCACGGCGATCACGTAGCGCTGCGTCTCGCCCGGCGCGTTGAGCAGCGAGTAGCTGCGCGCCAGCCCGCCGGGCAACTGGAGTTCGATGTGCGCGCCCGCCTGCGCGGGCGGCAGCGGCAGGCCGTCCGCGTGGGCCATCTCGAAGGCCTTGACGCCCAGCGCGACGTCGTCGATGCGCTGCACGCGCAGCGGCAGGGTGCTTTCTTCTACCGTCTCAGTCACAGAGGATCACCGGCTTGACTGCGTCGCCGCTCAGGATCAGCTCGAAGGCGCGCGCGCCTTCGGCCAGGGGCACCTGGTGGCTCGCGATGGGCGCCAGGTCGATGCGCTTGTCGTAGACCAGCGGCGCCGCCACCTCCCAGGTGTCCCAGAAGCGGCGGCCATGGATGTTGTAGATCGTCGGGCGGCCCTTGCGCCACGCACCGAAGTCGAACTCCATCGGGGCCGAGGGCGTGGCGCACCAGCGCACGTCGCCCAGCGCGCCCACCATGGCAAAGCAGTTGTGCACGCCCTGCGCGCTGCCGGTGTACTCGAAGACCACGTCCGCGCCCGCGCCGCCGGTCAGCGCCTGCACCACGCCCGCCGGGGGCTGCGCCACGGGGTCGATGAGCACGTCGGCGCCCATGCGCTCGGCCGTGGCGCGCCGCGCCGCGTTGGGTTCCACCACGATGACGCGCCGCGCGCCGAAGTGGCGGGCGACGGCGACGTTCATGAGGCCGATGGGCCCGCAGCCGTTGACCACCACGGTCTGTCCGCTCACGCCCGAGCCTTCCAGCGTGGCATGCACCGCGATGCCCAGCGGCTCCAGCAGGGCCGCATCCACCACCGAGGTGCCCGGCGGATTGACCCAGGCGATGGCGGCTGGCACGGTGAGGTACTGCGCAAAGGCGCCGTCGATGTCGATGCCGGGGTAGCGCGTGTTCGGGCAGACATGGGCGCGGCCCGTGCGGCAGGCGCGGCATTCCCAGCAGGGGATGTGGCTGTCGATGCTGACCAGGTCGCCCACCTTCACCGAATGCACGCCGGGGCCGACGTGCACCACCGTGCCGCTCATCTCGTGGCCCAGCGTGGTGGGCAGCTTCACGCGCCGGGCGAAGGCGCCCGCGTCGTGGTAGACCGACATGTCAGTGCCGCAGACGCCGGCCGCATGGACCTTGAGCTGGATTTCACCTTCCGCAGGCTCCCGCGGTGCGCGTTCCAGCACCGCCAGGCCGTTGGGGCCGCGTTCGACTTTGCACAGGGCAAGCATGCACCGTCCCCTTATTGAGGCTGCAGACCGATGCGCCGGGCCGTGTCGACCCAGCGTTCGCTCTCGTACTTGATGATCTTCCCGAACTCCTGCGGGCTCGTCGGTGCGGCGCTCAGGCCCATGCCGAGGAAGCGCTCCTTGACCTCTGCGCGCGCCAGCACCTCGTTCACGTCGGCATTGAGCTTCTGCACCACCTCCGGCGGCGTGCCGGCAGGCACCGTGAGGCCGAACCAGAAGTCGACATGGAAGCCCTTGGCGCCGCTTTCGTCCGCCGACTTGATGTCGGGCGCGAGCGGGGAGCGCGACTTGGAGGCCAGGCCCAGCGCCTTGACGCGGCCGGCCTCGATGAAGGGCCGTGCCGTGGTCAGGGTCGAGAACATGGCATGGGTCTCGCCGCCGATCAGCGCCGCAAAGGCCGGCGCCTCGCCGCGATAGGGCACGTCGATCGCCTTGAACTTCAGCATGCCCGCGAGCTGCTCGAAGGCCATCTGCGAGGCGCCGCCGAAGGAGCCGTGGAAGACCTTGCCGGCGTTGTTGCGCGCATAGTCGGCGAACTCGCCGATGGTGTTGACCGGCAGGTCCTTCTGCACGTTCAGCACGTAATCGCCGCGCGCCACCTGCGTCACGGGCGTCAGGTCCTTCAGGGGGTCGAAACCGGGGCTCTTGACGAAGAGCTTGATCGTGCCGATGGACACGGGCGTGTAGAGGATCGTGTAGCCGTTGGCGGGCGACTTGGCCACGAACGAAGCCGCCAGCGAACCGTTGGCGCCGGGCTTGTTCTCGATGATGACGGGCTGCTTCCATTTCACCGAAAGCTGCTCGGCCAGGATGCGCGCCGAGCTGTCGGAGGACCCGCCGGGCGCGAAGGGCACGACGAGCTTCACGGCCTTGTTGGGAAAGTCGGGCTGCGCCTGCGCGCTCGCCATCGCGAGCGTGGCGGCAAGGGCGAGCGTCAGGGTGTGGGTCAGGCTTTTATTCATGTCTCTTTGAATGCTTGTGTCGTGGGGGAGCGCGACGCCCCGGCGTGCCGGACGCACCGCAGAGCGGAGCCGGTCGCTACAGGATGAAGGACAGGCCGACGATGGGCTGCTTGCGGTTGAGCAGCACCAGGGTTTTGTTGGTGATCTTCCAGTCGCCCTCGTGCTGCCGGAACCTCATCGTGCAGTGGCCCGGAAAGATGCGCGTCTGCCCCAGGCCCTGCTGGCGCCAGTCGCCCGATCGCACCTCGAACACCGCCATCGCATAGCGCGCTTGCGCCTGGCCGTCTCCCAGGTCCGTCACCTCGAGGTTGGAGACCATGCGCATCGACTGCGAGCCGGGCGTCTGCGACACGCGCTTCTGGCGCATGATCTGCTCGACCCGCATGGCCAGCCGCAGATGGTCGTCGAAGATCACCGAAGACTCCTTGAGCGGATCGGCGTTCTCGTCGATGGGCACCCAGTAGGTAGCGTCCTGCGCATACAGCTGCAGCCAGTCGTCGAGCCGGCCTTCGTCCAGCAGCCTGCACTCGCGTTGAACCAGGGATTGGATCGTCTCTTGCATGCCTTGCTCCCGCTTCACGCCGCTGCCCCCATCATGGCCTTCCAGCGCCGCCAGAAGGCGCGCTGAGGCGTTTCGTCGCTGTAGACGCCCACGCGCTCGCCGTCGTCCTTGATCTCTTCCTTCGCCAGCCCGCGGCTGAGCGTGATCCAGTCGAAACCGCCCGCCTTCAGCGCGTTCTGCCCGCCCGCGAACACGTCGATGTCGTCGGCCGACAGGATGCCCGCCGTGCCCACGCGCGTCTGCGCATCGAGCATGTGGTTGGAGTTGATCTGCTCATGCGCGTCCTCGATCAGCACCGGGTACGAGATCACTTCCGTGCGGTCATGGCTGACGGGCTGGATGACGCGGATGTTGAAGTCGAAGATCGCCAGGTTCGGGAACACCAGGAACTGCCGATTTGTCAGCACCTCGGCCGCGCCCTCCTCGCCATAGCGCTCGCGCAGCTGGCCTTCGTAGTCGGCCAGCACCTGCGCGTCGATGCCGCCGGACTCCAGCGGCGCACCGGCTTCCAGGGTGCCGTGGCCTTCGGGATAGCCGCGCGTGAAGCCCTGCTGGCGCACCGCGGTGTTGAGCTCGCGGTTGACGAAGGAGCCTTCGAACTTCTTGACGGTCCGGAAGGCCGAGCCGTGCACGAAGCCGGGGTGGTAGCCGTCGTAGATGTTCTCGGTCTGGAACTTCCAGTTGCCGTCGTAGCCGTACTTGTGGGAGGTGGCCACGCGATAGCGGCTGCCGCTCGCGCGCTTGAGCCAGATGTCGATGTGCTTTTTCACCCCGCCCAGCCAGGTCTCCAGGTCGACCACCTCCGCGTTGAAGGAGCCGAACACCAGGCCACCGTAGCTGGCGACGCGCGGCACGGCCTTCAGGTTCTTGTCGGTCTTGCAGAAGCCTTCCGCATAGCGGGCCTCGTCGGGAATGCCGATGAGCGCGCCCGAGGGCCGGAAAGACCAGCCGTGGTACGGGCACACAAAAGCGCGGGTGTTGCCCTTTTCCTCGCGGCACACGGTGGCGCCGCGATGCGGGCAGGCGTTGAGCGAAGCGTGGATCTGGCCATCACGGTCGCGCGCCACGATCACTGGTCGCGTGCCGATCTGCGTGGACTTGAAATCGCCGGGCTTTTCGACTTCGCTTTCGTGGCAGAGATAGACCCAGCTCTTGTAGAAGATGCGGTCCATCTCGGCCTCGAAAACGGTCGGCCCCCGGTAGGCCGCGGTCTGCACGCGGAACTCGGCGGCCTGCTCGTCCACCATCGTGGCGAAGCTTGTGGGAGTTGGGGTTTCCATGCGTGGGGGTCTCCTGTCGATCCGATGCGTCTTGAGTGGCACGAATGCTAAGAGTCGCGTCCGGCCGGAACAACGATGGCATCGCGCAAGGTGCACCATGTGCACCCTGCTGGCGCGGATTTGCTTCCAGAATTCGTCCACTAGGAGACGACAAGTGCCAACACACCGCGCATTTCTGGGCATGTCCCACACGCCGCTGCTGGGTCTCAACCCGGTGGCTCCCGAGGTTCTGAGCGAACTGGAGCAGGCCATCGCGGCCACGCGCGCCGCGGTGCAGGCCTTCGATCCGCAGCGCGTGGTGCTGGTCGGCCCCGACCACTACAACGGCTTTTTCAACGAGCTGATGCCGCCGCTGTGCATCGGCAGCGCGGCAACCGCCGTGGGCGACTACCTGACGCCGGCCGGCCCGCTGAACGTCGATGGCGATGCCGCCGTCGCGCTGGCCGAACACCTGATGGACGCGGACTTCGACATGGCCGTCTCACGGCGCATGCGCGTGGACCACGGCTTCGCGCAAGCCCTGCAGTTCCTGTGGGGCGACGCGCTCGAGACGCCCCCGCTCATTCCCATCTTCCTGAACGCCGTGGCCCAGCCCGGCATTCCGCGCCTGGGCCGCTGCCGCGACTTCGGCCTGGAGATCGGCCGCTTCCTCGACGGCCTGCCCGAACGCACGCTGCTCATCGGCTCGGGCGGCCTTTCGCACGAGCCGCCGGTGCCCACGCTGAGCCATCCGGACCCAGCAGTGCGCGAACGCATCACCGTGCGGCAGGAGCCCACGCCGGCCGAGCGCGAAGTCAAGACGCAGCGCGTGATGGCGGCGGGCATGGCGCTGGCCAGCGGCAGTTCCGGCATGAAGGCCCTGAACCCCGAGTGGGACCGGCAGTGGATGGACGCCATGGAATCGGGTGCCTTCGGGCCGCTGCTGCAGTGGCCCGAAGCCTCAATCGATGCGCGCGCGGGGCTGTCTGCGCACGAATCCAAGACCTGGCTGGTCGCCCGCGCGGCGCTGGGCGCCAGCGGCGCCACGCACTGCCGCCTGCGCCACTACCAGGCCATCCCCGAGTTCATCGCCGGCTACGGCATCTTGTTTGTTGAAAGGAATTGACATGCCCAGCGGCACCCCCAGCACTCCCGAACAGATCGAAGCCTGGGCGCTGCGCCTGCGCCAGGCGCAAGCGACCGGAAGCCCCATCGCCCCGCTGCGCGAGGAGATCCCCGACGGCGACGCGGCCTATGCCGTGCAGCGCGCGAACGTGCGCTTCGCGCAGCAACAGCAGGGCCAACGAATCGTCGGCCGCAAGATCGGCCTGACCTCGCTGGCCGTGCAGAAGCAGTTGGGCGTCGACCAGCCCGACTTCGGCACGCTGTTTGCCGACATGGTCTACGGCGACGACGAAGCAGTGCCGGCCCGGGCCGTGCTGCAGCCCAAGGTCGAAGCCGAGATCGCGCTGGTGCTGGACAGGGACATCGTCCATGCCGACGCAACGCTGGTCGATGTGATCGCCGCCACCGCCTACGTGCTGCCGGCCATCGAGATCGTCGGCAGCCGCATCGCCGACTGGAACATCCGCTTCGTCGACACGGTCGCCGACAACGCTTCCAGCGGCGCCGTGGTGCTCGGCGCGGTGCCCATCCGGCTTCAGGGCCTGGACCTGAAGCTGTGCACGATGCGCATGCAGCGCGGCGATGAGGTGGTCTCGGAGGGTTCGGGCGCCGCCTGCCTGGGCCACCCGCTCAACGCCGCGGTGTGGCTGGCGCGCAAGATGGCCGCGCTGGGCGAGCCCCTGCGGGCAGGCGACCTCGTCATGACCGGCGCGCTCGGCCCCATGGTTCCGGCCCGGGCCGGTGATGCCTTCGAAGCCAGCATCAGCGGCATCGGCAGCGTGCGCGCCCGCTTCGCGGCCTGAGAAGCCTTCCCACACTCCAGCCCCATGACCCAAGCAGACAACAAACTCAAGGCCGCCATCATCGGCAGCGGCAACATCGGCACGGACTTGATGATCAAGATCCTGCGCCACGGCCAGAACCTTTCCATCAGCGCCATGGTCGGCATCGACCCGGCCTCCGACGGCCTGGCGCGCGCCGGCCGCATGGGCGTGGCGACCACGCACGAAGGCGTGGAAGGCCTGCTGCGCATGCCCGAGTTCGCAGACATCGACTTCGTGTTCGACGCCACCTCGGCCGGCGCCCATCCGAAGAACGATGCGCTGCTGCGCGCGGCCAAGCCCGGCATCCGCGTCATCGACCTCACGCCCGCGGCCATCGGCCCGTACTGCATCCCCGTGGTCAACGGTGCGCAGCACCTCGACGCGTCGAACCTCAACATGGTCACCTGCGGCGGCCAGGCCACCATTCCGATGGTGGCGGCCGTCTCACGCGTGGCCCGCGTGCACTACGGCGAGATCATCGCCAGCATTGCCAGCAAGAGCGCCGGCCCCGGCACGCGCGCCAACATCGACGAGTTCACCGAGACCACCTCCAAGGCCATCGAAGTGGTGGGCGGCGCCGCCAAGGGCAAGGCCATCATCATCATGAACCCGGCCGAGCCGCCGCTGATCATGCGCGACACCGTCTACACGCTCAGCGAGCCGGCCGACGAAACGGCCATCGCCGACTCGGTCGCGCGCATGGCGGCAGACGTGCAGGCTTACGTGCCAGGCTACCGGCTCAAGCAGGCCGTTCAGTTCGACCGCATCGAACGCCCCATCCGGATCCCCGGCGTGGGCGACGCACTCACTGGCCTGAAGACCTCGATCTTCCTGGAGGTGGAGGGCGCGGCCCACTACCTGCCGGCCTATGCCGGCAACCTCGACATCATGACCAGCGCCGCGCTGCGCACGGCCGAGCAGATCGCAGCCGTGATGCGCGCCGGCGCCCGCGCAACGCCAGTGGCCGTTTAAGGAGACCCGCCCGATGACCCCCCGGAAAATCTACATCTCCGACGTGACCCTGCGCGACGGCAGCCATGCCGTGCGCCACCAGTACAGCCTGGAGCAGGCCCGGCAGATCGCCCGCGCGCTGGACGAGGCGCGGGTCGATTCGATCGAAGTCGCGCATGGCGACGGCCTGCAGGGCTCGAGCTTCAACTACGGCTTCGGCGCACACACCGACCTGGAGTGGATCGCCGCCGTCGCCAGCGTCGTGAAGCACTCAAAGATCGCCACGCTGCTGCTGCCGGGCATCGGCACCGTGCATGACTTGAAGGCAGCCTACGAGGCCGGCGTGCGCGTGGTGCGCGTGGCCACGCACTGCACCGAGGCCGACGTGTCCAGGCAGCACATCGAGTACGCCCGCCACCTGGGCATGGAGGCCGTGGGCTTCCTGATGATGAGCCACATGACCACGCCGCAGGCCCTGGCGCAGCAGGCCCGGCTGATGGAAAGCTACGGGGCGACCTGCTGCTACGTGGTGGATTCCGGCGGCGCGTTGGGCATGCAGGACGTGCGCGATCGCTTTCGCGCGTTCAAGGACCTGCTGCGTCCCGAGACGCAGACCGGCATGCATGCCCACCACAACCTGAGCCTGGGCGTGGCGAACTCCATCGTGGCGGTCGAGGAAGGCTGCGACCGCATCGACGCCAGCCTGGCCGGCATGGGCGCCGGCGCGGGCAATGCGCCGCTGGAAGTGTTCGTCGCAGCGGCCGAGCGCCTGGGCTGGGCCCACGGCACCGATCTGCACCGGCTGATGGACGCGGCCGACGACATCGTGCGCCCGCTGCAGGACCGCCCGGTGCGCGTGGACCGCGAAACCCTGGCGCTGGGCTACGCGGGCGTCTACAGCTCCTTCCTGCGGCATTCCGAAGCCGCGGCCGCGAAGTACGGCCTCAAGACCGTGGACATCCTGGTCGAACTGGGCCGGCGCCGCATGGTCGGCGGCCAGGAAGACATGATCGTCGACGTGGCGCTGGACCTGCTGAGCCGCCAGCAGGAAACCGCCGCGGCCTGAGCCGGCCCCCCTCTTTCCACCAGAGAACCCCATGAGCACCTCCATTTCCGAAGCATCCACCAGCCGCTTCATCACCGTGACCGAGAACGGCCAGCCGCTGAAGCTGCACTACAACGATGTCGGCCAGGGCGAGCAGGTCGTCGTCATGCTGCACGGCTCCGGCCCCGGCGCCAGCGGCTGGGCCAACTTCCACCGCAACATCGAGCCGCTGGCCGAAGCCGGCTTTCGCGTGCTGCTGCTGGACTGCCCCGGCTGGAGCAAGAGCGACACCATCATCAGCACCGGCTCGCGCTCGGACCTCAATGCGCGCTGCCTGAAGGGCCTGCTCGACGGCCTGGGCGTGGCGCGCGTGGACATCCTCGGCAACTCGATGGGCGCGCACAGCGCCGTGGCCTTTGCGCTGGCCAACCCCGAGCGCGTCGGCAAGCTGGTGCTGATGGGCGGCGGCACGGGCGGCCCGAGCCAGTTTGTGCCGATGCTCACCGAGGGAATCAAGCTCATCGGCGCGCTCTACCGCGAGCCCACGGTCGAGAACCTCAAGCGCATGATGAACGTGTTCGTCTATGACGCCAGCAGCCTGACCGAAGAGCTGTACCAGCAGCGCCTGGCCAACATCCTCGCGCGCCGCGACCACCTCGAGAACTTCACCAAGAGCCTGCAGGTCTTTCCGAAGCAGTTCACCGACTACGGCCACCGCCTTTCGGAGATCCGCAGCGAGACCCTGGTGATCTGGGGCCGCGACGACCGGTTCGTGCCGCTGGACATCGGCCTGCGTCTGATCTGGGGCATCCCCAACGCGCAGCTGCATGTGTTCAACCAGTGCGGCCACTGGGCGCAGTGGGAGCATGCGTCCAAGTTCAACCGCATGGTGCTGCAGTTCCTGGGCCGCGGCGAGGGCCAGGGCACCTAGCACGCACGACGCCTGACGCGCCAGACTGGCCGCATCCGGCCCGCTGGCGCATCATGCGGCATGAGTTCGAATTCCGAAGGCGGTTATCGCCATTGCCAATCGCTGGTCAAGGGGCTGGACCTGCTGTCGGCACTCAACCGGCTGCCCAGCGGCTCCGGCTCGATCTCGGAGCTGGGGCGGCAGACCGGCATCCACCGGACCACGCTCAAGCGGCTGCTGGAAACCCTGCGCGAAGAGGGCTTCCTCTCGCACGACGCCGCCACCAACCACTACCGCCTCACCTTCCGCGTCCAGCAATTGAGCTACGGCTTCAGGGACACGGTCTCGCTCGTCGAGGCCGCCTGGCCCGACATGCGGGAAGTGTCCAGGGAAGTGGTCTGGCCCTGTTCGCTCGTCGTGCCCGAAGGCGAGGAGATGGTCGTCCGCGCCTCCACGCGCCTGTACAGCCGCCTGTCCTTCCACCCCGGCATGCCGGGCAGGCACATGCCCATGCTCTCCACGGCAGCCGGCCGCGCCTACTTCGCGCATGTATGCGATGACGAGCGCAGCGTGCTGCTGGACATGCTCAGGAGCCGCGACGACGAGCAGGCCGCGCTGGCGCGCGATTCGAAGCAGGTGCTTGCGCTGGTGCGGCAGACGCGCGCGCAAGGCTACGGCGTGAACATCGGCGAATGGGGAGTGGAGCCGAAGTTCGGCGCGGTGGCCGTGCCGCTGCGCGCGCACACAGGCGTGCTGGGCTCGATGAACCTGACCTTCCTGCTTCGTGCCGTGAAGGGGCAGGACGCGCTGCTCAAGCTCGTCGCGCCGCTCAAAGCCGCGGCGGCGCGGATCGAAGAGGCGTTGGCGGCCAAGGGCTGAGCGGCGCCTGCACCGTCAGAAGCTGGAACCCGGCTGCTTCAGGAACTCGATTTCCTCGTCCGTGGACGCGCGCCCGAGGATGGCATTGCGGTGCGGGTAGCGGCCGAAGCGGTCCACGATCAGCTTGTGCTTGAGCTCGAACTCGTGGTTGCCGGCCGGCGCGAAGTCGCGGAACAGCTGCTGCGCCCACACATGGATCGCGCGCGATTCGCTGTGCATGAAGGGCATGAGCAGGAAGGCGCGAGCGTCGGGCTTCAGCGCCAGATGCGCCTCGCGCTGCACCGCCTCCTGCGCCAGCGCGAGGGCCATCGCGTCCTGCGCAAAGGCCTGCGGCGTGCCGCGGAAGATGTTGCGCGAGAACTGGTCCAGCACGATCACCTCGGCCAGCCGGCCTTCGGGCGTGCTGCGCCAGCCGTGCAGCTCGGCCTGGGCGGCCGCCTGCAGCACGGGCAGGAAGCGCGCGCGCAGTTGCGCGTCGAAGGCGGCGTCCACCTTCCACCACTGCGCGGGCGTGCATTCCTCGAACCAGAAACGCAGGATGTCGGAGGCGGCAAGAGGCATGGGCGGATTATGCAAGCCGCCCTGCGCCACTGGCGCCGCGCGTCAAGCCGTCGCCGTCATCGCCTGCGCGGCCTTGCGGCTGCGCGACAGCGTGATGGCTGTGTCCTCGATCATGTCCTCCTGCCCGCCCACCATGCCGCGCCGGCCCAGCTCGACCAGGATCTCGCGCGCCGGCACGCCGTACTTCTGCTCGGCGCGCTTGGCAAAGAGCAGGAAGCTGGAGTACACGCCCGCATAGCCCAGCGTGAGCGAATCGCGGTCGACGCGGATGGGGTGGTCCATGATCGGCACCACGCGGTCTTCGGCCACGTCCTGGATCTTGAACACGTCGACGCCGGTGACGATGCCCATGCGATCGCACACCGCGACGAAGACTTCCATCGGCGTGTTGCCCGCGCCGGCGCCCAGGCCCGCGGCGGCCGCATCGATGCGGTTGGCGCCTGCGGCCACCGCGGCGATGGAGTTGGCCACGCCCATCGCGAGGTTGTGGTGGCCGTGGAAGCCCAGCTCGGTCTCGGGCTTGAGCGCCGCGCGCACGGCGCCGATGCGCGCCGTCACGTCCTCCGGCAGCATGTAGCCGGCCGAGTCGGTCACGTACAGGCAGTTGGCGCCGTAGCTTTCCATCAGCAGCGCCTGGCGCACCAGCGTCTCGGGGCTGGCCATGTGGGCCATCATGAGGAAGCCCACGGTGTCCATGCCGAGCTTGCGCGCCATCGTGATGTGCTGCTCCGACACGTCGGCCTCGGTGCAGTGCGTGGCCACGCGGATGGTGTGCACGCCCAGCTCGTGCGCCATGCGCAGATGCTCCACGGTGCCGATGCCCGGCAGCAGCAGCGCCGAGACCTTGGCCTGCTTCATCTTCGGCACCACGGTGCCGAGGTAGTCCTCGTCGCTGTGCGCGGGGAAGCCGTAGTTGACCGAGCTGCCGCCCAGGCCATCGCCGTGCGTCACCTCGATCAGCGGCACGCCGGCTTCGTCCAGGCCGGTGGCGATGTCGATCATCTGCTGCAGCGACATCTGGTGGCGCTTGGGGTGCATGCCGTCGCGCAGCGTCATGTCGTGCACCGTGACTTTCTTTCCTTGCAGGCTCATGGCGCTCTCCTCAGGCTGCGACGGGTTCGGGTTGGTAGCGGCCGTCGAGCATCGCCTCGGCGAACAGCTCGGCGGTGCGGGCCGCGGCGGCGGTCATGATGTCGAGGTTGCCGGCGTACTTGGGCAGGTAGTCGCCCAGGCCCTCGACCTCGAGGTAGATGGACACGCGCTTGCCGTCGAACACCGGGCCGTTGACCAGCCGGTAGCCGGGGACGTACTTGCGCACCTCGGCGATCATGCGGTGGACCGAGGCGGTGATGGCCTCTTGGTCGGGCTCGTCTTCGGTGAGGCAGTGCACCGTGTCGCGCATGATCAGCGGCGGCTCGGCCGGGTTGACGATGATGATGGCCTTGCCCCTGGCCGCGCCGCCCACGCGTTCCACCGCACCTGCGGTGGTGCGGGTGAACTCGTCGATGTTCTTGCGCGTGCCCGGCCCCACCGAGCGGCTGGACACGGTGGCGACGATCTCGCCATAGGCCACGGGCTGCACCTGAGAAACCGCGGCCACCATCGGGATGGTGGCCTGCCCGCCGCAGGTGACCATGTTCACGTTCATCGGGTGCTCGTCGAGCTGCGCCGCGAGGTTCACGGGCGGCACGCAATAAGGCCCGATGGCCGCCGGCGTGAGGTCGATCATCAGCACGCCCAGCGCGTTGAGCCTGGCGCTGTTTTCGGCATGCACATAGGCGCTGGTGGCGTCGAAGGCGATCTGCACGCCGTCGGCCAGCACATGCGGCAGCAGGCCGTCCACGCCGTCGGCGGTGGTCTTCAGGCCCATCTCCTTCGCACGCTTGAGGCCGTCGGACCCGGGGTCGATGCCCACCATCCACACCGGCTCCAGCACCGGGCTGCGCTGCAGCTTGGCCAGCAGGTCGGTGCCGATGTTGCCGGGCCCGATCAGCGCGCACTTGATCTTCTTGCTCATGGGAGTTCCTTCACTTGCTCAATCCATCTGAAATGGACGACAAGTGCGCCGCCCGCCGCTTGAGGGGCAAGAGGCATGCCAGGAAGCCAAGTCCTTGATTTGAAAGAAGGCGCAGGGCCAGAAAGGCCAGAACCTGGGGTGGACCCGGATGCTCAGTTGATCATTTGCTGCAGTGCCGCTTCATCAAATGATCAACTCCGGCTGCGGTGCCGAAGGCGCGCGCGCAGGACGGCCTCGCGGCCCGCGTTCAGCCCGCGCGCTTGATGCGGATGGCCTTGGACACGCGCGAATGCGGCTCGCGGCCCAGGGCCTGGCTGATGTAGACGCCGGCGTCGATCAGCGCGTCCAGGTCGATGCCGGTGTCGATGCCCATGCCCTGCAGCAGGTACACCACGTCTTCGGTCGCCACGTTGCCCGTGGCGCCCTTGGCGTAGGGGCAGCCGCCCAGGCCGGCCACCGAGGACTGGAAGTTCCACACGCCCATGCCCAGCGCGGCCAGCGTGTTCGACAGCGCCTGGCCGTAGGTGTCGTGGAAGTGGCCCGAGATCTCGGCGATGTCGAAGTGCGCCTGCGTGGCCTCGATGGCGCGCTGCACCTTCAGCGGCGTGCCCACGCCGATGGTGTCGGCCACGTCCACGCGCTGCACGCCGATGCCCTTCATCAGGCCGGCCAGGTAGCCCACCTTCTCGGGCGCGATCTCGCCTTCATAGGGGCAGCCCACGGTGCAGCTCATGGCGCCGCGCACGGCGATGCCCTGCGCGCGCGCGGCCTCCACCACGGGGGCGAAGCGCTCGATGCTTTCGGCGATGGAGCAGTTGATGTTCTTCTGGCTGAAGGCCTCGCTGGCGGCGCCGAAGACCACGATCTCGTCGGGCCATTCGGCGCGCGGCGCGGCCAGCGCGGCTTCCAGCCCCTTCATGTTGGGCGTGAGCACCGAATAGCGCACGCCGGCCTGGCGCTCGATGCCGTGCAGCACCTGCGCGTTGTCGGCCATCTGCGGCACCCACTTCGGGCTCACGAAGCTGGTGACCTCGATCTCCTTCAGGCCGGCCGCCTGCAGGCGCTGCACCAGCTCCACCTTCACAGCCGCGGGCACGGGCTGCTTTTCGTTCTGCAGGCCATCGCGCGGGCCGACGTCGATGATCTTCACGCGAGAGGGATAGGAAGCCATGGGGTGTCGTCTCTGAATCTGGGGCATGTGGGCTCTGCAAGGCTACGCGATCCGGGCGCACCGCGTCTGCCAAGATCGTTGCAAATCGCGCCAGGCGCAGGGTCATGCGCAGGGTCAGGCGCGCTTTTCTCTTTCAGCGGGCGCCGGCCGCGGCCAGCAGGCGCGCGGTTTCGCTGTGGCCGCGCTGGCGCGCATGCTGCAGCGGCGTCACGCCTTCGCGATCGGCCAGATTCACATCGGCCCCGGCCTCGATCAGCAGCTTGACGATCTGCTGATGGCGCGGCCCGCCATCGCTGAGCACGATGGCCTCGAGCAGGCCGGTCCAGCCCAGGCGGTTCACATGGTCCACGTCCATGCCGGCCGCGATCAGGGTGCGCACGGTTTCCACATGGCCGCGTTCGCAGGCCGGGATCAGCGCCGTGCCGCCATAGCGGTTGGTGCTGCGCAGGTCGGCGCCATGCGCCAGCGTGAGCTTCAGGATCTCCAGGTGCCCGCGCGCGCCGGCATAGAGGTAGGGGCTGTCCTGGATCGCGTCCTTGGCGTTGACGTCGGCACCGGCCTCGATGAGCAGGCGCGCGGCCGGCACCAGGTTGGCATGCGTGGCCAGCAGCAGCGGCGTGCGGGCCTGCGCGTCGCGTGCGTCCACCGCCGCGCCGGCGGCCAGCAGCTGGCGCAGCCTGCCCAGGTCATTGGCCTGCACGGCCCGGTGCAAGGGGGTCGAATTCATGGCGGCATCTGCTCCGCTCTGGGCCAGGGCGCGAGGGGTGTTGGCCAGCTGCAGCAGCATCAGGCCCGGTGCGGCGGCGCTCAGCCAGTGGCGGCGGTTGATCATCCGGGCGATCCTATCAACCGGCCCGCGCGCAGCGCCGCCCAAAAAGCCTCAGCGCCGCGCCGCCCGGCGCCGCGGGCGCATCCACCACAAGGGCAAGAGGCCGCAGATCCACAGGCCCAGGCCGAACAGGATCAGCAGCACACCCGTGACGGGCACCCCGGGCGTCAGCAGCGAGCGTGCGGGCGAGTCCGGGTCGTAGTGGGCCGTGACGCGGCTGCCCACCGGGAAGCTCCGCACGATCCCTTCTGCATGTTCCTGGCCCAGCAGCTTGCCTTCGTCGTCCAGGCTGCGGCGCGTGCCGGCATGGCGCTGCCCCGCCAGCTCGAAGGTGTAGCGCAGCTCCACGGCATAGACCTTGCCGTTGGCGTTGCGCGTGCGCCCGCTGGTCTTTTGCACGACGCCAGCATGCACGACCTGCGCTGGCGCCGAGGGCCAGCCGCGGGACTGCAGCCCCTCGATCACCTGGCCGCCGCCCAGGTACAGCAGCCAGCCGCCGCCGCCGAAGAGCACGAGCGCGAAGCCCCCGCCCACCACGAGGGCGAAGGCCCACAGCGCAAGCTTCATGCCGAAGGAGGTGTTGGGTGCAAAGCGCATGGCCGTGCCGTTGGTGCAGGCCTGCATTCTGGGCACAAGACGAACGCAGCCCCATCGGCTGTTCGGCATCGGCCGGACGAGGAGGCTCAGAGAAAGCCGATCCACCGCCCCGCGAGCAGCACCGAAAGCCACAGCAGCAGCGACAGCCGGGCCCGCCAGCGCACGCCGGCCGCGGGCCGCGCGCCCGCCAGCACCCCGCGCCAGCCCGGCGCCGCATGCTGCCAGGCCACGTTGAGCAGCGCGGCCAGCAGCAGGCCCATCTTCCACAGGAAGGCCGGGTTCTGCACGTACTCCACCGGCCGCACGCTGAACAGCCACAGCCCCGTGAGCAGCGCCAGCCCCAGGCCCGCAGCCGCGGTGCGCGACAGCGTGGGCGCCAGCACGGCCAGCGCAGCGCCGCCCCGCAGCCAGCCGGCCAGGCGCAGGTCCAGCGCAACGATGGCGCCCAGCAGCAGCGCCAGGCCCAGGATGTGGGCCGTGTTGACGAACAGGTAGGCCGTGCCCGAACCCTGCAGCCAGCGCGCGCCGGGCCAGGCGCCGATCAGTGTCAGCCAGGCTTCCACGAGCCGCTTTGCAGCGCGCCGCGCTCAGTTGCGGATGCGCTCGGGGTACATGTCGTAGGGCTTGCCGTCGAGCGTGATGCGCACGGCCTTCATGTGCAGCCTGGCATGGTCCTGGTGGCGGTTGCCCAGCACCACGATGGCGTCGCCCACCTTGGCCGTCTCGCCCGTGAAGCCCGAGCGTTGCGTCTGCGAGGGGTTGCCCAGATCCACCTGCCAACTGCGCCCGTCGGCCGCCTTCACGCGCAGGGTGGGATGCGGCGGCGCCATCGAAATGGCCTCCAGCGTGCCGTTGAGCGTGATCTGCTCGCCATCGGCCCACGACCAGCCATGGTGGGCCTGCGCGGCGGTGCCCGCCAGCACGGCCAGCAGCAGCACAGGCAGCACCGCACGCCGCGCGCGCTGCGAAAGCTTCTTCTCTTGCACAGTAGCCATGGGAAGCACTCCTTGTGTGTGTGAAGCAGGCGTGCGGCCAGCATAGCGGGGGTGGGCAATCCAGCGCGTGGGTGCGGGGCATTGGAAGGTGCGCCCGGGCAGCAGGAGCCGCGCGGCAGCGTCATGGCGCCTGCGGCCGCCCCTGCTGCGCGCAACGGATGAAGGCGCGCACCAGGGCGCCTTCCTGCCGCTCGGCCAGGCAGACCACATGGGCGTAGGTGCGCACCGTGGCGTCGTTCAGGCGCACGGCGCGCAGGCCGGGGCCGGGCACGTACTCCACCTCCGACACGGCCGCGATGCCCACGTTCTGGAGCACCGCCTCGCGGATGATCTCGCGGCTGGCGATCTCCATCACCACCTCGGGCCTGACGCCGGCGGCCTGCAGGGCCGTCTCGATGGCCTTGCGCGTGGTCGAGCCCTGCTCCCGCAGGATCAGCCGCTCGCCCTCCAGCTCCCTGATGCTGATGCTGCGCCGCTGGGCGAAGCGGTGCTGCGCCGAGCACGAGATGGCCACGGCATGCTCGCTGTAGGGCACCGAGACGAAGCGGCTGTCCTGCGCCACCTGCGCCAGCACGCCCACGTCGGCGCTGTAGTTCGCCAGCCGCGCCAGCACCTCCTGCGAATTCCCGGTGCTGACGGACACCTTGATGCCGGGGTAGCACTGGTTGAAGGACACCAGCATGCGCGTCACGTGCGAGGGCCCCACTGCCGCCACGCGCAGGTGGCCCGTGCGCAGCTCGCCCGACTCGCGCAGCAACTGCACGGCCTCGGCCTCCAGGTCGAACATCTGGCGCGACAGGCCCAGCAGCCGCTCCCCCATCTCCGTCGGCACGGCCCGGCGGCCCATGCGGTGAAAGAGTTCGACCCCGTAGAGGGTTTCGAGCTGGCCGACCTGGGTGGTGATGGTGGGCTGGCTCACGTGCAGGCTCCTGGCGGCGGCCGTGAAGCTGCCGCTGGTGGCCACGGCGTGGAAGGAGCGCAGTTGGGTCAGTCGCATGACGGTCTCGCTGGGCGGGCCGGCTGGCCGCCCCAAACCATAGATTCAATCAATGGTTTGTTGCAGAAACTTGTATGGACTGAATTGTTTCGGGGGCTTTGAACGTCACGGAACTGTCAAACGGCCTCCAAATACTGCCGGGATTCCTTCTTCTTCCAGCGCATCGCCGCCCCGGCGCTGCGCCCCCGAACACCATGAATCCCACTGTCCTGAGCGCGCAAGCCGTCAGTCGCAGCTTCGGCAAGCACCAGGCGCTGCGCAAGGTGTCGCTGGAGGTCCGCCGCGGCGAGCGCGTGGCCCTGCTGGGCGCCTCCGGCTCCGGCAAATCCACGCTGATCCGCTGCCTGTGCGGCCTTGAAAGCACCGACGCCGACGGCGGCCGGATCGAAGCCTTCGGCCAGCTGCTGCAGGCCAAGGGACGCATCAGTCCCGAGATCCGCGCCCTGCGCCGGCGCATCGGCGTGATCTTCCAGCAGTTCAACTTGGTCGGCCGCCTGAGCGTGATGCACAACGTGATGACCGGGCTGGCGGCCGAGGCGCCCCTGTGGCGCGCGCTGAGCGGCCGCTACGCCGAGGCCGACCAGGCCCGTGCGCTCGACGCGCTCGATGCGATCGGCCTGGCGCCGCAGGCCTTCCAGCGCGCTTCCACGCTGTCGGGCGGCCAGCAGCAGCGCGCCGCCATCGCGCGGGTGCTGCTGCAGGGCGCCGAGCTGGTGCTGGCCGACGAGCCGGTGGCCTCGCTGGACCCGCAGTCCACGCACCGCGTCATGGAACAGCTCGCCGCGCTCAACCGCGAAGCCGGCATGACCTTGGTGGTCAGCCTGCACCACGTGGCCCTGGCGCAGCGCTACTGCGAGCGCGTGGTCGCGCTGCGCGACGGCGCGCTGGTCTTCGACGGCCCCAGCTCCGCCCTGACACCCGGCTTCCTGCAACACCTGTACGGCACGGCCGCGGCCGATCTGCTGCATGAACCCGGCACCGACGCCTCCGTCAACGACTCGCGCCACCTGGCGCTGGCCGCCTGAGCGTCGCCACTCCCGCCCCAACCGTTTCCCGCCCTCATCCCCAACCCAAGGCAACTCCCATGTTCAAGCTCCGCACCCTCGCCATCGCCGCGCTGTCGGCCGCCGCGGCCTTCGCCGCCCAGGCGCAAGAGATCAACTTCGGCATCATCGCCACCGACTCGGCCTCCACCCAGCGCGAGCGCTGGGAGCCCTTCTTCAAGGACATGGAGAAGAAGACCGGCCTGACGGTCAAGTCCTTCTACGCCCCCGACTATGCCGGCGTGGTCGAAGCCATGCGCTTCAACAAGATCCAGGTGGCGTGGTACGGCAACAAGGCCGCCATGGAGGCCGTCGACCGCGCCAACGGCGAAGTCTTCGCGCAGGTGATGTTTGCCGACGGCAGCTTCGGCTACAAGAGCCTTCTGATCACGCGCCAGGACAGCCCCCTGAAGTCCTGGGAGGACGTGCAGCGCAACGCCAAGTCGCTGAACTTCGGCATCGGCGATCCGAACTCCACCTCGGGCTTCCTGGTGCCGTCCTTCTACCTGTTCTCCAAGAACAAGATCGACTACCGCACCACCTTCAAGACCATGCGCAACGCCAGCCACGGCGCCAACATCCAGGCCGTGCTGGCCAAGCAGGTCGATGTGGCCACCAACAACACCGAAGAGATCGACAAGCTCAAGGCGGTCAAGCCCGAGCTGGCCAGCCAGATCAAGGTGCTGTGGGAAAGCCCGCTGATCCCCAGTGACCCCTTCGTGTGGCGCAAGGACCTGGACCCGGCCGTCAAGGCCAAGCTCAAGCAGTTCGTGCTGAACTACGCCAAGAGCGACGAGCAGGAAAAGACCATCCTCAAGAACATCTACAACTACGGCGGTTTCCGCGAGTCCAGCAACGACCAGCTCACGCCCATCCGCCAGCTGGAGCTGTTCAAGGAGCGCAGCAAGGTCGAGCATGACGCCGCGCTGGACGCAGCCACCCGCGCCAAACAACTGGCCGAGATCGACGCCAAGCTGGCGGCGCTGAAGCTGTGAGCGCGAGCGCGTTGGACCACCGCGCGCCCAGCGCGGCTTCGCTGGAGCGGCTGCGCCAGCGCGCCGAAAGCGAGCGCCCCGGTCTGCTGACCTACGTCGCCTGGGGCGCGGTGCTCGGGCTTCTGGCCTGGGCATGGCGCGGCGCCGAGATCCGGCCGCTGGACCTGATCCGCGACTCCGGCAACATCGGCACCCTCGCCCGCGATTTCTTTCCGCCCGACTTCAGGGACTGGCGCATCTACGGCAAGGAGATGCTGGTCACGATCCACATCGCGATCTGGGGCACGCTGCTGGCGGTCGTGGCGGCCGTGCCGGCCGGCCTGCTGTGCGCATCGAACGTGGCGCCGGCCTGGGTGCACCAGCCCATGCGCCGCCTCATGGACGCCTGCCGCGCCATCAACGAGATGGTGTTCGCGATGCTGTTCATCGTGGCCGTGGGGCTGGGGCCGTTCGCGGGCGTGCTGGCCCTGGCCATCCACACCACCGGCACGCTGGCCAAGCTCTTTTCCGAATCGGTGGAGGCCATCGATCCGCGGCCCGTGGAAGGCATCCGCGCCACCGGGGCGCACCGGCTGGTCGAAGTGATCCATGGCGTGATCCCGCAGGTGCTGCCGCTGTGGCTCAGCTTCACGCTGTACCGCTTCGAATCCAACGTGCGTTCGGCCTCGGTCGTCGGCATGGTGGGCGCAGGCGGCATCGGCGTGGTGCTGTACGAGGTCATCCGCAGCTTCCAGTACGGGCAGACCGCCGCCGTGCTGCTGATCCTCGTGGTCACCGTCTCGCTGATCGACCTGGTGTCGGCCAAGGTGCGCAAGCGCTTCATCTGAGCCCCCCGGGTGCGCAGCACCCTCCCGAAGAAAGACAAATCCTGAAATGACCCCTTCAGAACGAATGGTCGAGGTCAATGGGCGGCGCTATGCCTGGCCCCGGGCGCCCGTGGTCGTGGTCTGCGTGGACGGCTGCGAGCCCGAGTACCTGGTACAGGCCCGCCGCGCCGGCGTCACCCCCTGGCTCGACAGGCTGCTCTCGCAGCCCGGCACCGCCTGGATCGGCGACAGCGTGGTGCCCAGCTTCACCAATCCCAACAACGTTTCGATCGTGACGGGCGTGCCGCCTTCGGTGCATGGCATCTGCGGCAACTACTTCCTCGACCCGCAAAGCGGCCGTGAAGTGATGATGAACGACCCGGCCTACCTGCGCGCGCCCACCCTGCTGGCGGCCTTCGCGCAGGCCGGGGCCGCCGTCGCCGCCGTCACGGCCAAGGACAAGCTGCGCACGCTGCTGGGCCATGGCCTGCGCGGCATCTGCTTCTCGGCCGAGAAGGCCGATCAGGCCAGCGTGGCGGAATGCGGCATCGACGGGGTGCTGGAACTGGTCGGGCGGCCCCTTCCCTCGGTCTACAGCGCAGAGCTCAGCGAGTTCGTCTTCGCGGCCGGCGTAGCGCTGCTGCAGGCGCATCGCCCCGACCTGATGTACCTCTCCACCACCGACTACGTGCAGCACAAGCATGCGCCCAATGCGGCGCAGGCCAATGCCTTCTACGCCATGATGGACCGCTACCTCGCGCGCATGGAAGCGCTGGGCGCGGTGATCGGCATCACCGCCGACCATGGCATGAGCGCCAAGACCGACGCGGCCGGGGCGCCGCAGGTGGTGTACCTGCAGCAGGTGCTGGACGATGCGCTGGGCCAAAACTGCGCGCGCGTGATCCTGCCCATCACCGACCCCTACGTGGTCCACCACGCCGCGCTGGGCTCCTTCGCCACGGTCTATGCCGGCTCGGCCTCCGTCGCCGCGATGGCCGGGCTGCTGGCGCGGCAACCCGGCGTGGAACTGGTGCTCACGCGGGCGCAGGCCGCCGAGCGCTTCGAGCTGCCGGCCGAACGCATCGGCGACCTGGTGGTGCTCGGCGACCACCTCACGGTGCTGGGCACGCGCGCCTCGGACCACGACCTCTCGGCTCTGGACGTGCCGCTGCGCTCGCATGGCGGCATCTCCGAGCAGAAGGTGCCGCTGCTGTTCAACCGGCCCCTGCAGGGCCTGGCGCGCGGGCGGCGCCTGCGCAACTTCGACGTGTTCGACCTGGTGCTGAACCACGCGCGCCACTGATGATGACGACCCTCGACTATTTCAACCCCGTCAGAAGCGTCTTCGGCGCCGGCGCGCTGGCCTCGCTGCCGGCCCTGGTGGGCGGGCGCCGCTGTGCGCTCGTCACCTTCCCGGAAGCGGGCGCACTGGGCCTGGTCGGGCGCGTGCAGCAGTTGCTGGGCGACAGCCTGGTCCGGGTGATCGACGACGTGCGGCCCAACCCGGACGTGCGCGAACTGCGCGGGCTCTACGAATCGTTCTGGCGCGGGCCGCAGCAGGTCGACATGCTGATCGCGCTGGGTGGCGGCAGCGCCATCGACACCGCCAAGGCGCTGATGGTGGGCACCGCGGACGGCCGCTTCGAACCGCTGCTGCAGGCCCTGGCCGAAGGCCGGGGCTTCACGCCCGCGCACACCCGGGCGCTGGTCGCGATCCCGACTACCGCAGGCACGGGCAGCGAGGTGACGCCGTGGGCCACCATCTGGGACCAGGCCGCGCAGAAGAAGTACTCGCTGCACCTGCCGCAGACCTGGCCCTCGGTGGCGCTGATCGACCCCGAACTCATGCTGTCGCTGCCGGCCGCGGTCACGCTGCAAAGCGGGCTCGATGCGCTGTCGCACGCGCTCGAAGCGATCTGGAACGTGAACGCCAACCCGGTCTCCGACACCTTCGCCGTGGCGGCGGTGCACGAGATCTTCGTCACGCTGCCGGCGCTGATGAACGCGCCCGGCGACGTGGCGCTGCGCGGCCGCATGGCGCTGGCCGCGCTCAAGGCCGGCATGGCCTTTTCCAACACGCGCACCGCGCTGGCCCATTCGATCTCCTACGAGATGACCTTGCGCCACGGCCTGCCGCACGGCATCGCCTGCGCCTTCCCGCTGCCGCTGGTGCTGGGCCGCGCGCTGGGGCGCGACGCGCGGCGCGATGCCGTGCTGGAACAGGCGCTGGGCCCGCGGGCGGCCGCGCCCGCCCGGCTGGCGACCTTCATCGAGGGCCTGGGCGTGCGCACGCGCTTTGCCGACTACGGCGTGGACGAGGCCGAGGCGCAGCAGATGGTGGCGCATGCGCTGACCGGCGCGCGCGGGCGCAACTTCATCGGCGCCGACGCTGCATGAACAAGGAAGAAGCCGTATACAGCGCGGCCCAGGTTCTCACCGTGGACGGCCGGCAGCCGCAGGCCCAGTCGTTCTGGGTCCGGGGCGGCCGCTTCATGGCCGTGGGCTCGCGCGAGGAGGTGCTGCGCCAGGCCGGCCCGCAGGTGCCAGAGCAGCGCCTGGAGGGCTGCACCGTGGTGCCCGGCTTCATCGACGCGCACCTGCACATGCTGCCGCTCTACCACGCCGGCTCGCCGCACGAGGTGCCCGAACTCGGCCCTTCGGAGACCCCGGACATGGAGGCGCTGATCGGGCGCATGCAGGCGCGTGCGCGCTGCGTGGCGCCGGGCCAGTGGCTGATCGGGCGCAGCTACCAGGACAGCAAACTGGGCCGCCACCCCACGCGCCACGACCTGGACCGCATCTCCACCCGGCACCCGGTGCGGCTGTACCACTCTAGCTTCCACATCTCGTGCTTCAACACGCTGGCGCTGCGCAATGCCGGCATCACGCGCGACACGCCCGACCCCGCGGGCGGTGCCTTCGACCGCGACGAGGCGGGCGAGCCGACCGGCGTGGCGCGCGAGGATGCCCAGGCCCTGGTGTCGCCGCATCACCTGGCCCTGCATGAGGCTTCGCGGCACGCCGGCGGCCACGGTGGCGGCCCGCAGCGGGCCAACCTCAACCCGGCGCCGGCCCTGCCCTCGCGCGAGGACATGCTGCAGGCGCTGAGCAGCCGGCTGGCCTCCTTTGCGGCGCGCGGCATCACCAGCGTCGGCATCGCCGGCATCACGCCGGCCGACCACCAGAGGCTGTGCGAGCTGCGCGAACGCGGCAGCCCGGTGCGCGTGTACGCCATGTTCTTCGACCACCACCTGCGCGACGCGGCGCGCATCGCGGCTGAACAGGGTTGGGGCGACGAGCGGCTGCGCATCGGCGGCATCAAGGTGTTCCACGGCCATTCGCTTTCGGGCCTGACGGCCTGGGTGCATGCCGAATACCCCGGCCGCCGCAACTACTTCGGCATCCCGCCCAGGCGCACGCAGGCCGAGCTGGACGCGCTGGTGCTGGCGATCCAGCAGGCGGGCTTCCAGGCCGCCATCCACGCCAATGGCGACCGCGAGATCGCCATGGTGCTGACGGCCTACGAGAACGCCGCGCAAGCCGGCGGCACGCCGGCGCGCCACCGCATCGAGCACGCCAGCATCACCAACGATTCGATCCTGCGCCGCGCCCGCGACAGCGGCACGGTGCTGGTGTTCCATTCCTACATGCACGAGCACGGCGACAAGGTTGCGGCCTTCGGGCCCGAACGCGTGGCCATGATGCACCCGCACCGCACGGCACTGCAGATGGGTGTGCAGGTGGCCGGCCACTCCGACTGGCCCGTGAGCGCCGCCGACCCGCTGCTGCGCATTCAGGACATGGTGCGCCGCCGCGGCAGCGACGGCACGCCCTACGGCCTTGAGCAATGCATCGGCGTGGACGATGCGATCCGCGTGATGACGCTGGGCGGCGCGGTCGCCAGTTGCGAGGAGGCGCACAAGGGCTCCATCACGCCCGGCAAGCTGGCCGACTTCGTGGTGCTGGGCAGCGACCCGCGCTGCGTCGCGCCCGAAGCCATCAAGGACATCGAAGTCCTCGCCACCTTCATCGGCGGGCGCTGCGTCTTCACCGCCGCGCCTGCGCGCGGCACCCCTTCTCATCCGCTCCTGTCATGACATCTCCCAGCTCCCCTCGCTTCGACCTGATCGTCGTCGGCGCCGGCATCGTCGGCCTGGCCCACGCCTACACCGCGGCCAGGCGCGGCCTGAAGGTCTGCGTGCTCGAGCGCGACGCGGCCTGCGTCGGCGCCTCGATCCGCAACTTCGGCTTCATCACCGTGACCGGCCAGGGCGCCGGCGACACCTGGCGGCGCGCGCGGCGCGCCCGCGAGGTCTGGGGCGAAGTCGCGCCGCAGGCCGGTATCGAGGCCGTGCACCACGGCCTGTACCTCAGCGCCTTCCGGCCGCTGGCGCACGACGTGCTCGAGGCTTTCATGCGCACCGAGATGGGCGCGGGCTGCGAGCTGCTCGCACCCGGGGAAGCCGCGCGCCGCGCGCCCGCCCTGCAGCTCGACGGCGCCCAGAGCGTGCTCTACAGCCCGCACGAGATGCGGGTGGAGTCGCGCACCGCCATCGGCCTGCTGGCACGCTGGCTGGCGCAGGCGCATGGCGTGGTCTTCCGCTTTGGCGAGGCCGTGCTGGAAGTGGCCACGCCGCGCGTGCGCACCGCGCGCGCCACGCTGTACGCCGAGCGCGTGGCCGTGTGCACCAACACCGAACTGCACGGCCTGTTCGCCGACCGGCTGGCGCCGCACGCGCTGCAGCTGTGCCAGCTGCAGATGCTGCGCGTGCAGCCCGAGCCCGGCTTCAAGCTGCCCGGCTCGGTGATGGCCGACCTGAGCCTGGTGCGCTACCACGGCTACAGCAAGCTGCCCGAAGCCGCGCCGCTGCTGGCGCAGATGCGCAGCGAGGAAGGCGAGTCGCTGGCACACGGCATCCACCTGATCGTGGTGCAAAGCGCAGACGGTTCGCTGGTCGTGGGCGACTCGCACCACTACGGCCCGGTGCTGGAGCCCTTCGCCAGCGAGCGCGTGGATGCGCTGATCCTGCGCCACCTGCGCGAGACGCTGCGGCTGCGCGAAGCCACCGTCACCGCGCGCTGGGTCGGCACCTATCCCTCCTCCGCCAGCACCGACTGCCTGATCGACGCGCCCGACGACGCCACGCGCGTGGTGCTGGTCACCAGCGGCACGGGCGCCAGCACCGCCTTCGGCATTGCCGAGGACGTGTTCGCCGCCTGGTAGCCGCCCCGCAGATCCTTCACACAGAACATCATGAACAACACACTCCCGACCCCGCCCGCCGTTTCCTCCGCCCCCGACCAGTTGAGCGCCGTCGTCTTCGACTGGGCCGGCACCATCCTGGACTTCGGCTCCTGCGCGCCCATGGGCGCCTTCGTGCGCCTGTTCGAACAGTTCGGCATCAGGGTCAGCATCGAGCAGGCCCGCGGCCCCATGGGCCTGGCGAAGTGGGACCACATCAAGGCCCTGGGCACGCTGCCCGAAGTCGATGCGCAATGGGAAGCGGAGTACGGCCGCCGCCTGAGCGATGCCGACGTGGACCGCCTTTACGACGTGTTCACGCCGCTCAACGCCGCGGTGGTGCCGGACTTCGCCGGCTTCATTCCCGGCGCGCTGGAAGCCGTGGCCGACGCGCGCGCACGCGGCCTGAAGATCGGCTCCACCACGGGCTACAACCGGCCCATCATGGAAGTGGTGACGGCCATCGCGGCCAAGGGCGGCTACCGGCCCGACAACCTCGTGTGCGCAGGCGACGTGGCCACCGGCCGGCCCACGCCGCTGATGATGTGGCGCTGCTTCGCCGAGCTGGGCATCTGCCACCCGCACACCGTGGTCAAGGTGGACGACACCGAGGTGGGCATCGAGGAAGGCCTCAACGCCGGCACCTGGAGCGTGGGCGTGTCCGTGAGCGGCAACGCCATGGGCCTGCCGCTGGCCGACTGGCTGGCACTGGCACCGGCCCAGCAGGCCACGCGCCGCGCGGCCGCGCAGGCCAGGCTGCAGGGCGCCGGCGCGCACTACGTGATCGACTCGGTGGCGGCGCTGACGCCCGTGCTCGACGACATCGCCGCACGGCTGGCGCGCGGCGAGCGGCCCTGATCGCCAAGGCACTGCAGCGACAGCAAGGTCGCCTCCACGCAGCCACTCGCCCTAGTGCGCGTGCGCCTCGAAGGCGTACAGGTATTCGTAGCTCAGGCTGGTGGTCTTCGGGTCGCCGGTCACGGGCATGCGCAGGATGGCCATGAGCTGGTTGCGCCCCTGCACGGGGATCACTGTGGCGGTGCCGTCCCTGGCCGTGTGCACCGGTGGGCCGTTCTCGCCGATGGACAGGCGCACGCCTTCGATCGGCTTGCCGTCCTTGAGCACCTTCACGCGCATCGGCGAGCCCGCATGCGGGTGGTCCGCCCTCGCCGAGATGATCTCGAAGGGCTGGCCCACGACCATGCGGGCCACGTAGCCCCACTGAATGACCGACTTGTGGAACTTCAGCGCCCGCACGCCGCTGGTCGCGCCCGGGTTCTGCGTCATGTCCTTGTTCACCATGGGGCCCGTGTCGGTCTTGCTGAAGTAGCCGTTGTCGAACGCCGCCACCAGCAAGGCGGCCTGGCCTTGCGGCCTGACCTTCACGCCTTGCGGCGTGGGCTGGGTCTGCACGGCCATCGGGTGCGCGCGCGCGTCGTACGCGGTCACTGAAGTCAACTTGTGCGCGGGATAGTCTTCCAGTTGCCCCTTGTGGCCACCGAACTGAACGATGTAGCTGCCATCGGCTTCGGGCGTGAGCCAGACGTTGTGGGCATGGGTCGCCGGGGCGGCAAAGGCAAGACTCAGCGCAAGTGCGACCAGCGCCGAATGCGAAAGGCGGGCGGGCATGAAGGCTCCTTCAGAACTGGAATTGCGCGCCCACTTTGAGGGCGCGGGGCGCGCCGGGCGCAAAGACCTGCGCGCCGCCGATGACGGACACCGAAGTGGCATAGGCCTTGTCGGCCACGTTGGACAGCGTGGCGTACAGCTGGTGCGGACGCGCGCCGGCGAAGCGGTAGCGCAGGCCCAGGTCCACGGTCGCATAACCCGGGTAGTGGATGCTGTTGTCGGCATTGATGGCGTAGCGGCCCACGCGGCGCCAGCTCAGCGTGCCGGTCCAGGCAGGCACGGGCGACCAGGCCGCCGTGGCGGTCGTCATGTCGCGGGGCACGCCGGCCACGCTTTTGCCGACCAGGGCCGCGTTGCCGTTCTCGATCACACGCGAATGCGCGCTGCCGTAGCTCAGCGAAAGGTCCAGGTCTTTGCGCGCCGACCACAGCATGCTGGCCTCCACACCCGTGCGGCGCGTGGCGCCATAGTTCTCGTACACACCCGGCGCCACGGCCCGGATCTCATCAGACGAGCGCAGGCGATAGGCAGCCAGGTCCACCACCACGCCGGGAACCGGCTTCCACAGCGCGCCCACTTCGGTCTGCTGGAACACATTGGTCTCCAGCCGCGATGCACCGAGCGCGTATTTGGCGAAGTTGTTGGGCAGCGCGAAGCCCTCGGCCCAACTGACTCTCAACTCCAGCGCGGGCAGCACATCGGCGCGCACGCCCAGCTTGGGGCTGGTGTGCGAGACACGCGCCAAGGCACTGCAGGGCTCGCTTCCGGTCTCAGGGCCATTGCGGTCGCACCCACCCGTGAAGCGGTCCCAGCGCAGGCCCAGCGAGGGCTTGAACAGGCGATGGATGGGCGCTTCGACTTCGGCAAACGCCGACAGGCTGCTGAGCCTGGACGTGCGGTCGTTGACGGCGCGATTGAGCCGCGCACGCTGGTACAGGCCGTCGTGGTACTGGTACTGCGTGCTTTCGCGAAAGGCCTCCATGCCTGCGACCCAGTTCAGCGCTGCCCATTGCGTGGCGGTGCTGCCGTTGAGGCTGGTGCCGGCACCGAAGACCTTGCGCTCATAGCTTTCCTCGCGCTGGCGCCAGGCGCTGCCACCGACCGGGCGCGAGAAGTAGCGCGTGAAATCCTGCTGCGTGTGATAGACAAAGCTCAGCAGCCGCAGGTCAGGCGCGAGGCTGTGGTTCACATCCGCGCGCACCGTGCCGAAGTGCTTGCGCGCGCCATCGTTCATGGCGCGCAGGTCCCGGCCGTAAGGATCCATGGCGAACTGACCGGCCGTCAGATGGCCGGGCGAGTCGCCATGGGCGGCGTGCAGGCGCGCCGACAAAGCAAGGTCCAGATCGGATGTGAGTGCCCTGGTCCATCGCCCGGCCAGCGTTGTGCGCTCAGCCTGCGACTGGCTGCGAAAGCCATCCGTGCGGTGGTGCTGCGCCGCCAGGTTCAGCGACTCGCCCTCGCCCAGGCTCAGCCCGAAGGCGGCCTGCGCATCCTGCGTGCCGTGGGAGCCCTGGCTGAGGTCCAGGTCTTTGTACAGCCCGCGCTTTCGTGTTTCGACGGCCACCAGCCCGGCCCGGTTGAAGTTGCCGTACAGCGCCGACACCGGCCCGCGGAACACGCGCATGCGCTCGATCTCCAGCGGCACGATGACATTGAAGTCCACATAGCCGTCGGCATGGGACATCGCCTCATTGAGCGGGATGCCATCGAGCACCACGCCCAGGTCGCCACCGTGGCCGCCGCCCCCGAAGCCGCGCAACACGATGGCGTCCGCCACGCCCGAGAGCTGATAGTTGTTCACGTTCATGCCGGGCACCTGGCGGAACAGCTCCTGCGGCTGGCTCACATGAAGCTGCTGGATGTCGTCAGATTCGAGGGTGGTGGTGGAGTACGAGGCCGCGCCGCCGCGCAGGCTTTCGCCCTTGACCTCGACGGGCTTGAGCATCGGATGCGGAGCGTGGGCAGCGCCTTGCGCGAGGCCGGCAAGGGGTGCCGCGACGAGTGCGATGAGGCTGGCCATCGACAGCGCCGAGCGGCGCAAAGGGAAGCAGGAACCAGTCATTGGATTGGCAGCAGGAGCCGGAGTATGAAATGTCAGAGACTCCGCTTCCATACGCCAGCGGGCGTACGCAGCGCTGCCCAGCGCGCGAAGGCATCGCAGGCGATCCAGCCCACAGACATGCGTGCGCTGCGACCGGCGAATGCCGCTGATGCAGAATTCAAAGCGCGCTCCACACGCTCCACATGGCTCCCGAAGACCTCCAACGCCTCGTCACGCTGCCCATGCCCTTTGGCAAGTACAAGGGCACGCTGATCGCCGACCTGCCGGGCAACTACCTCACCTGGTTTGCGCGCGAGGGCTTTCCCAAGGGCGAGATCGGGCGCCTGCTGCAGCTGATGCACGAGATCGACCACAACGGCCTCAAGCCGCTGCTGCAGCCCCTGCGCCGACCCGCACGCGAGACCGGCCGCTGAAGGCGCAGGCCGGGCCCTGCGTCTGGCATCATGCGCGCGGGATGCAGAGGACAAAGGAGGATGCCGCAACACCGCGACGGCAAGGTCTCTGCGATGCACTTCATCTTTGCCTTGGAGTCTTCATGGATCGCCTTCCTCCTGATGCGCCCCCTGCCCCCCTGGTGCTGCCTCGCAGGCATGTGCTGGGCGCGGGTGCCGCCTTGCTCACCACCCTGGCCGGCTGCGGCGGGGGCGGCGGTGGGGGCGGCGGCGCCGTGCCGCTGCTGCCCATTCCCCCCGCACCGTCACCCTCGCCTGCACCCGCGCCGGCGCCCAGCCCCGGCGTGGGCCGCAACGAGGACTTCAGGCTCACGGCCCGCGCCAATGGAGCCAGCTACCCGATCAACGTCTATCTGCCGCCCGACCACGCCAGCGGCGAGCAGCGTTTTCCCACCATCTACATCACGGACGCCGATGCCGTGTACGTGCAGGGCCAGACGCGCTTCGCGAACTTCCAGTCGCTGACCGCGGCCGCGCGCAAGCAGGCCATCCTGGTGGGCATCGGCAACACGGCGCGCCGCGGCACCGACTACGACCTGCCGGGCGCGCAGCAGTACAACGACTTCCTGCTCAAGGAGCTGGTGCCGCTGATCGAGTCGCGCTACCGCGCCGACCCGGGCGCGCGCATGCTCTCCGGCCTGTCGCTGGGTGGCTCTTTTGTGGTGATCGCGATGCTGCTGCAGGCACGCGCGGGCAGCCTGGCCTTCAGCCACTTCCTGTCTTCGGACGGCGCCTTTCACAGCAGCTACGGCACGCAGCTCGACGCGCTGGAGGAAGAGGTTTACAAGCTGCGGGCCGAGGCCGGCATCCCGGCCACGCTGTTCCTGACCTACGGCACCGAAGCGCCCAGCAATGCCGAAGCCGTGCAACGCTTCGGCCAGCGTCTGCGCGCGCGCAACTACCCGAACCTGCGGCTGGTCATGGACGGCTACGCGGCGGGCCACCTGGGCATGGACCCCCTGGCCTTCCAGGCCGCGCTCTCGCGCTTCGTGGCCTGAACAACGAGACGGCCATCCAGCCGGCCAGCGCAGCGAAGCCCTCAGGGCACCCGAGGAACTGGCTTTGCCAGGCCTCTGGGTGCGCCCCCCTCCAAGCCGAAGGCGCCAGAGAGGGGGGGGGAGCGGCGCAGCCGCCTGGGGGGTGTTTTCCTTTATTCGATGGTGGCGCCCGAAGCCTGCACGATGCCCTTCCACTTCTGCACGTCGGTCTTGAGCAGGGTGCTGAAGGCTTCGGTGCTCATGGCCTGGTACTCGGCGCCCTGCTCGTGGATGGCGGCCTGCACCTCGGCGCGCGCCAGCAGCTTGTTGACCTCGGCGTTCATGCGCTTGACCACGGCCGCGGGCGTGCCCGCGGGCGCGAAGATGCCGTACCAGGTGCTGACGTCGAAGTCCTTGCCGAAGCCCAGCTCGGCCACGGTGGGGATGTCGGGCTGCGAGGTGCTGCGCTTGGCCGAGGTGACGGCCAGGGCGCGCAGCTTGCCCGACTTGAGCTGGCCGATGGCCGAGGGCAGCGAGGACACCATCAGGTCCACGTTGCCGGCCAGCACGTCCATCATGGCCGGGTTGCTGCCCTTGTAGGGCACGTGGCGCATCTTGATGCCGGCGGTGCTGTTGAAGATCTCGCCGGCCAGATGGATGGTGGTGCCGTTGCCGGGCGAGCCGTAGGTCACGGTGTCGGGCGCGGCCTTGGCGGCCTCCACCACGTCCTTGAGGCTCTTGAACTTCGATTCGGTGCGCGTGACGATCACCACGGGCGTGTAGGCCACGTGGGCCACGGCCACGAAGTCCTTCACGGGGTCGTAGGCCAGCTTCTTGTAGAGCCAGGGTGCCACGACCATGTTGTCCTTCTGGCCCATCACGAGGTCATAGCCCGTGGGCTGGGCGCGCGCGGCCTCGGCGATGCCGATGGTGCCGCCGGCGCCCGCGCGGTTGTCGGGCACCACGGTCCACTTGGTGGCCTCGGAAAGCTGGGTGGCGATCAGGCGCGACAGGATGTCGGTGCCGCCGCCGGGCGGGAAGGGCACGATCAGGCGCACGGGCTTGGCGGGCCACTCCTGGGCGAAAGCGGGGGCAGCACAGAGGCCGGCCAGGCCGGCCACGGCGGCGGCAGCAGGCACGGCAGCCATCAGGCGGCGGCGGGAAAGAGTCATTGCGGATACCTTGTCTCAGGGGATGGGGAAGCGCGAAACCTGCGGCGGCCGGCAGGCACAAG
Organism: Xenophilus arseniciresistens; assembly: GCF_028023875.1. Lineage (GTDB taxonomy): Bacteria > Pseudomonadota > Gammaproteobacteria > Burkholderiales > Burkholderiaceae_C > Xenophilus > Xenophilus arseniciresistens. The sequence continues at coordinate 61,425 of NZ_JAQIPB010000007.1, read as the reverse complement.
CCCGGGCGCGCCGCCGCAACAGCAGCGGGGCGAAGTTTGCCTGATGGTGAACGGGCGCGTCCCCGCAATGTCCCCAGGCCTCGCCAAAAAGAATGGCCGCCCCGAAGGCGGCCTGGCGCTGTGCAGGGCCGCGCGATGGCGGCCCGCGGGCATCACGCGTTCAAGGAGCGATGTAGCCCGACACCACCTTCCACTTGCCATCGACGATCTGCGACAGGCGCGACTGGTCGTTGCCCAGGCGCTTGGTGGCGGTGTAGCTCATCTTCGGCGAGCCGAACATGTCGGGTTCGAAGCTGCTGGCATCCATGATCTTGATGAAGCTGTCGGTGCTCAGGTTGGCGCCGGCCTTCTGCGCCACGGTGGCGAAGTGGTCGATGATCGAATAGCCGTACACGGAGAACACGGTCGGGTCTTCGTTGAACTTGGTCTTGTACTTGTTGGCCCAGAAGCGGATCTTGTCGTTGCTCTCGTCGGTGTAGGGGTTCTGCACGGTCATGGTGGCGTACATGCCGTCCATGGCCTTGCCGCCCAGCTTGTGGATCAGGTCGGTGTAGGCCGCGCTGGAGCCCAGGAAGGTGGGGTTGAAGCCGGTCTTGCGCGCTTCGCCGATGGTGCCGATGGTCTCGCGGATGATGGTGCCCAGCACCACCAGGTCGCAGTTGGCGGCCTTCATGCGCGCCACCTGCGAACTGAAGTCCGTGGCGCCGCGCTTGAAGCTGGTCTTCTCGGCCAGCTCCATGTTCACGGTCTTGAGCGCGGCTTCGGCGCCGCGCTGCACTTCGAGGCCGAACTCGTCGTCCTGGTAGATGGTGCAGACCTTCTTGGCGCCCTTTTCCTTGATGAGCGTGGGCAGCGCCAGGCGGATCTGGTCGTAGTAGGTGGCGGCGAAGGAGTACTTGAGCCGGTTGTGCGGCTCGTACATCTCGCGCGCGGCCGTGATGGGCAGGAAGTTGATGACGTTCTTGGCGAACTGCACCGGCATGGCCGCCATGTTCTGCGCGGTGCCGATGTGGCCGGCCATGATGAAGATCTTGTCCTGGTTCACCAGCTTCTGCGCCGCCAGCACGGCCTTCTTGGGGTCGTAGCCCGAATCTTCCACAAAGAGCTTGAGCTTGCGGCCGTTGATGCCGCCCTGCTCGTTGATCTCGTCCACGCGCAGCTGCATGCCGTTGCGCGACTGCTTGCCGAAGCCCGCGAGCGGGCCCGACAGGTCCTGGATGGTCCCGATGCGGATTTCGTCCTTGCTCACGCCTTGCTGGGCAAGGAGCAGGGGGCTGGCCAGGGCCATGGTGGCCAGTGCGATCAGTCTCTTTCCAGTCATGCGGGTCTCCTTGGATGAATCACGATTGATACATGGCATTGATCTGCGCGGCGTACTTGGCCTGCACCAGCTTGCGCTTGAGCTTCATGGTGGGCGTGAGTTCTTCGTCCTCGGCCGACAGCTGCGTGTCGAGCAGGAAGAATTTCTTGATCTGCTCCACGCGCGCGAACTTGGCGTTCACGCGGTCGATCTCGCCCTGGATCAGGTCCTGCACCTCCTGCGCCCGCGTGAGGCTGGCGTAGTTGCTGAAGGGCACGTCATGGTCCTGGGCGTACTTCTCGACGTTTTCCTGGTCGATCATGATGATCACCGTCAGGTAGGGCCTTGCGTCGCCGATCACCACGGCGTCGGTCACGTAGGGGCTGAACTTGAGTTCGTTTTCAAGCTCGCTGGGCGTGATGTTCTTGCCCCCGGCCGTGATGATGATGTCCTTCATGCGGTCGGTGATGCGGAAATACCCGTCCTCGTCCACCAGGCCCACGTCGCCCGTGTGCAGCCAGCCGTCGGCGTCGATGGTTTCGGCCGTCTTCTCGGGCAGGTTCAGGTAGCCCATGAAGACGTTGGGCCCGCGCACCAGGATCTCGCCCGTGGCCGGATCCAGCCGCACTTCGTTGAAGCCCGCGGCCGGGCCGATGGAGCCGGGCTTGATGCGCGCGGCCGGAATGGCCGTGGCGGCGCCGGCCGTCTCGGTCATGCCCCACACCTCCAGCATGGGCACGCCCAGCGCCAGGTACCAGCGCACCAGCTCGGGCGAGATGGGCGCCGCACCGGTGACCAGGAAGCGCGCGCGGTGGATGCCGATCATCTTGCGCACGTTGTCCAGCGCCAGCCAGCGCGCGAGGCGGAAGCGAAAGCGCAGCCCCGCATCGACGCTCTGGCCCGCCAGCACGCGATCGGCGATCTGCTGGCCCACGCCGATGGCCCAGCCATAGGCCGCCTGCTGCACGCCGCTGGCCTCCTTGAGCGCGATCATCACGCCCGAGTAGAACTTCTCCCACACGCGCGGCACGGCTGTGAACACGGTGGGTGCGATCTCGCGCACGTTCTCGGGCACGGTCTCGGGGTTCTCGACGAAGTTGAGCACCGCGCCCGTGTACATGGCCGAGTACTCGCCGCCCATGCGCTCGGCGATGTGGCACAGCGGCAGGAAGCACATGCGCTCGTCGTGCTCGCTCTGCGCCATCAGCGTGTTGTAGCCGCGCATGGCGTACACCAGGCCGCCATGGCTGTGCATGGCACCCTTGGGCTTGCCGGTGGTGCCCGAGGTGTAGACCAGGATGGCCAGGTCCTGCGGCTGCGTGGCGGCGATGCGGCGCGCCAGTTCGTCGGCCTGGGCCTGCATCTGCGCGCGGCCCAGCTCGCGCAATGCGTCCAGGCTCATCACGTCGGGGTCGCGCAGCGCGCGCAGCCCTTCCATGTCGAAAACGATCACCTTGCGCAAGAGCGGCAGCTGCGCGCGCACCTCCAGCGCCTTGTCCAGCTGTTCCTCGTCTTCGACGAAGAGGATGGTGGTGCGCGAGTCTTCGCACAGGTAGTGCACCTGCGAGGCCGCGTCGGTGGGGTAGATGCCGTTGGCCACGCCGCTGCAGCTGAGCACGGCCAGGTCGCACAGCACCCATTCGACCACCGTGTTCGACAGGATGGACGCGCATTCGCCGCGCGCAAAGCCCAGCGCCAGCAGGCCCGCGGCGATCTCGCGCACGGCCTCGGCGGTCTGCGCCCAGCTCCAGCTGCGCCAGATGCCCAGCTCCTTCTGGCGCATCCACACGCGCTCGCCGCGCTGCGCCGCGGCGTTCCAGAACACGGCCGGCAGTGTCTCGCCAGGCACCACGATGGCGGTGTTGGGGCGCAGATGGTCCAGGTCCCACAGGCCCTCGGGGGTACGGCTGGAGTGACTGGGGCTGCTGCTGCCGGTGCTGCCGGCGGCTTCAAGCACGGGGGACTGGGCTGCGTTCATGCGCCATCTCCTAGGGTTGCGTCGGTGCGCGGCTTGGGCCTGGACCTCAGCGCCAGGTCTTCTTTTTCTTCCAGCGCCGCTCGCCGCGTACGCCGTCGTCCTTCATGCCCAGGTAGAACTCCTTGATGTCGTCCTTCTCGCGCAGGCGTTCGCAGCTGTCTTCCATCACGATGCGGCCGTTCTCCAGCACATAGCCGTGGTCGGCCGCGTTCAGCGCCATGTTGGCGTTCTGCTCCACCAGGAGGATGGTGGTGCCGCGCTCGCGGTTGATGCGCACCACGATCTCGAAGATCTCCTTGGTGAGCTTGGGCGACAGGCCCAGCGAAGGCTCGTCCAGCAGGATCAGCTGCGGCGCGGCCATGATGGCGCGCGAGATGGCCAGCATCTGCTGCTGCCCGCCCGAGAGCAGCCCGGCGTCCTGCGCAGCGCGCTCGCGCAGGATGGGGAAGTAGCTGAACACGGCTTCCATGTCGCGCGCCACGCCATCGCGGTCGCGCCGGGTGTAGGCGCCCATCAGCAGGTTGTCCCTGACCGACAGCAGCGGGAACACCTCGCGCCCCTCGGGCACGTGCGACAGGCCCTGCTGGACGATGAAGGCCGGGTCCTTGGCCGTGATTTCCGTGCCCTTGAAATGCACCGAGCCCTTGCGCGGATCGATGATGCCGGAGATGGTCTTGAGGATGGTGGTCTTGCCCGCGCCGTTGCTGCCCAGCACGGTGGCGATCTCGCCCTGGCGCACCTTCAGGCTCACGCCGCGGATGGCCTTGATCGGGCCGTAGGCGCTCTCGACGTTGAGCAGTTGCAGGATCTCGGTGCTCATGGCTGGCTCCCGGCTGCGTTCGTGTCGTTCATGCGGCCCTCCGCAGGCTGCTCACATCCTCCACCGTGCCCAGGTAGGCCTCGATCACGCGCGCATCGGTCTGCACCTCGCGCGCGCTGCCCATGGCCAGCACCTCGCCCTGGTTCATGGCCAGCACGCGGTCCGAGACCTTGGAGACCAGGCTCATGTCATGCTCCACCATCAGCACCGAGATGCCCAGCTCGTGCTGGATGTCCTGGATCCAGAAGGCCATGTCGGCCGTCTCCTCCACGTTCAGGCCCGACGAGGGTTCGTCCAGCAGCAGCAGCTTCGGCTCGGTGCACAGCGCGCGCGCCAGCTCCACCACCTTGCGCACGCCGTAGGGCAGGCCCGCCACCATCGAATCGCGGTGGTGCTGCAGATCCAGCAGGTCGATCACCTGCTCGGCCTTCTCGCGCGCGGCCATCTCGGCCTGGCGCGTGGCGGGCGTGAAGAACAGCTCGCTGAAGAAGCCCGTGCGCCGGTGCGTGTGGCGGCCCACCAGCAGGTTGTGCAGCACCGTGGCGTGCTCGAACAGCTCGATGTTCTGGAAAGTGCGCGCGATGCCCAGCGCCGCGATCGCATGCGCGGGCTGCGCGGTCAGCGTCAGCGGCTGCGCACCGCCGTGCCAGGTGATCTGGCCCGTGGTGGGCTGGTAGATGCGGCTGATCAGGTTGAACACCGTGGTCTTGCCCGCGCCGTTGGGGCCGATCAGGGTGAACACCTCGCCGCGCCGCACGTCGAAGCTGACCTTGTTGACGGCCAGCACGCCGCCGAAGCGCACGCTCAGGTCGCTGGCTTGCAGGAGGACGTCGTCGCTCATTTCAGCCGATCCGATTTGGTGAAGGACTTCTGCCGCTTGAACATGCCACGGCGGTAGAAGGGGAAGAGCTGCAGCCAGGTGCGGATCTTGAGCCAGCGGCCGTACAGGCCCAGCGGCTCGAAGAGCACGAAGGCGATCAGCACCAGGCCGTACACCAGGCCCTGCAGCCCGGGCGCCTGGCCGATGGTGTCGGGCAGCCAGTCCTTGGACAGCGAAATGAGCTGCGGCATGGTGATGATGAAGATGGCGCCGAGGAAGGCCCCGTGCACCGAGCCCAGCCCGCCGATCACCACCAGCAGCAGCAGGTCGATGGACTGCAGGATGCTGAACTGGTCGGGCGAGAGGAAGCTGATCTTGTGCGCGTACAGCGCCCCGCCCAACCCCGCCAGCGCGGCCGAGATGGCGAAGGACAGCGTCTTGTAGCGCGCCAGGTGGATGCCCATGCTCTGGGCCGAGATCTCCGAATCGCGGATGGCCACGAAGGCCCGGCCCGTGGGCGCGCGCAGCAGGTTCAGGATGCCCAGCGTGCACAGCACCGCGACCACCAGGCAGACGAAGTAAAAAGCCGCGCCGCTGCCCACGTCGTGGCCGAACAGGGTGGGCGCATGCACATGCAGCCCCGCGTTGCCGCCGGTCATGCGCTCCCAGCGCGCGAACACTTCCTCGACGATGAAGCCGAAGGCCAGGGTCGCGATGCCCAGGTAGATGCCCTTGACGCGCAGCGCCGGCAGCGCCACCAGCACGCCCACGGCGGCCGACAGCGCCGCGGCCGCCACCAGCGCCAGCGGGAAAGGCACGCCCAGATTGACCAGCACGGCCTGCGTGTAGGCCCCCGTGCCCAGGAAGGCCGCGTGCCCGATGGAGAACTGCCCCGTGAAGCCGGCCAGCAGCATCAGCCCCAGCCCCACCACCGCATAGATGAGCACGAAGGTCAGCTGCGCGAGCCAGTATTCGTCCACCACCCAGGGCGCGGCCAGCAGCGCCAGCATGAGCAGCGCATACCAGAAGCGGTGCCCGCCATGCTTGGCCAGCTGGATGTCTTGCGCGTAGGAGGTCTTGAAGATGAAACGCATCGGGTGGCCTTGTGCTCGGGTGCTTCTCTTCAGACTTTCTTGCGCAGCTTCTCGCCGAACAAGCCGTTGGGCTTGATCATCAGCATGAGCAGCACCACGATGTAGGGCGCTGTGTCCTTGAAGCCGTCGGGCAGGTAGAAGCCCGCGAAGGACTCCACCACGCCGATGACCAGCCCGCCCACGATGGCCCCCGGCAGGCTGCCGAAGCCGCCCACCACCGCGGCCGGAAAGGCCTTGAGCCCGATGAAGCCCATGTTGGCATGCACGAAGGTGATGGGCGCCAGCAGGATGCCGGCCACCGTGGCCACGGCCGCCGCCAGGCCCCACACCAGGCCGTTGAGCCGCTTGACCGGAATGCCCATGTAGTAGGCCGCCAGCTGGTTCTGCGAGCTGGCCTGCATCGCGATGCCCAGCTTGCTGTAGCGGAACATGCCGTACAGCAGCAGGCACAGCGCTGCGGTGGCGCCGATCACCACCGCCTGCGGCGCATTGACCACCAGGCCGCCGACGCGCCAGACCTCGTCCTTGTAGGGCACGGCCAGCGTGTGCGTTTCGGTGCCGATGCCCGGCACCATGGTGATGAGGCCGCGCACCACATAACCCACGCCGATGGTGAGCATGACGATGGAGAACTGCGGCTGGCCCAGGATGGGGCGGATCACCACCAGTTCCAGCAGCACGCCAAAGGCCACCAGCGCCGCCACCGCCAGCGCCGCCGCCAGCCAGAAGGGCAGGCCGAAGAGCTGCATGCCCGCAAAGGCCGCGAAAGCGCCGAGCATCATCAGGTCGCCCTGCGCGAAGCTCACGGTTTCGGTGGCCTTGTAGATGAGCACGAAGCCCAGCGCGATCAGGCCGTAGATGCAGCCTTGCGCGATGCCTGAGAGCAGCAGTTGAAGGATTTGCAAGCAGGACCCCGGCGATGAGAGGCGATGCGGGCCGCCGGCACCACGGGTGGCCGGCGGGGAACGAATGGCGAGGCAGTCTAGGAAGGCATGTGCGATCCGGCCTCGTCGGAACCGACGGAAATGACGGCGGCCCTCACAGCACGACGCGCCCGGCGTGATGCAGTGCCAGCCGCCGCGAGCCCGCGACGATGTCGCTGGGCCGCAGGCCGTAGAACTGCCGGATCGAATGGCTGAAATGCGTGGAATCGGGGTAGCCGGCCGTCAGCGCGATGTCGGTGAGGCTGGAGCTTTCGCGCACGTAGCGCAGCAGGCTGCGCGCGCGCTTCCAGGCCCTGAAGGCGCGGAAGGTCACGCCCGTCTGCGCCTTGAACAGATGCAGAAAGCGCGAGAAGGAGAGGTTCACCGCTGCCGCGCATTGCTCGGCCGACACGGCTTCGGCCGGGTTGGCGTTGACCCGATCGACCACGGCGCGGATGCGCGGATCGAGCACGCGCTCGGGCAGCGGCTGGCCGAAGACCAGGCGGTCGAAGTCGAAGCCGTTGAAGCACTTGCGGCCCGACGCGGCCTGCAGCTGCGCATGCACCGCGCGCACGCGCCGCACGAAGTCCGGATCGTCCACCACGCCGCACTGGCGCAGCAGCGGCGGCAGGGCCTGCGGATCGACCAGCTCGGCCTCGATCACGAGGTTCAGGATCAGCGGCTCTTGGCTTTCGATGCAGTGCGGCACCAGCGGCGGCACCACGATCAGCTCGCCGCCCTGCCAGGCGCCGCCGCCCAGCCGCACGCGGTTGGGCAGGCCCGAAGGCGACACGTAGATGGCCCAGCCGCCCGATGTGCGCAGCCCCACCGAGCCCAGCAGGCCGGCGTAGAACACGCGCTGGCTGGTCAACCACATCAGGCGCGCGCCAGCGTCGGCGTGCGCCACCCTCTCTGTCTGCATGCTGCCTTGTCTCCGTGCTGTTGAACATCCACCGCAGCTGGCCGCGCCCTTTTCTTTTTTCTTGCGAAGGCGCATCGCGGCGCCAGGGTTGGGCGCATCGTAGTCAGCGCCCGTCGCAAACGTAAGGGCGCGGCGCAAGGGGCTTTCCCTAGGGCTGCGGCATGGTGCGCGGCTGCGGCGCCAGCGTAGGCAGCCGCATGCCGCGCGCGCTTGCGAAAACTGGCTGCGGCGATTGGGGTTAGCGCTGGGCGAGACCTGCGGCGGCGCCGTTCACGGGGCCAGCGCGCGCCGCAATTCGGCCGCGCACAGGGCCACGGCGGTGTTCGCCTCGTCCAGCACGCGGCCCATGGTGATGAAGCCGTGGATCTGCCGCTCAAAGCACACATGGCTGACCCGGCCGCCGGCATCGCTGAGCGCGCGTGCGTAGTCCAGCCCTTCGTCGCGCAGCGGGTCGTAGCCCGCCGTCAGGATCAGCGCAGGCGGCAGGCCCGCATGGCTGGCCGCCAGCAGCGGCGAGGCGCGCCAGTCCAGGTCGTGCGCGGGATCGGTGATGTAGTGGTCGTGGAAGTAGCGCACCGTGTCCTGCGTCAGCACGTAGCCCTGGCCGTTGCTGCTGTGCGAGGCATGGCCGCGGCGCATGTCGGTGGCCGGGTAGATGAGCAGCTGGTAGGCGATGGGCAGCGGCCCCTGGCCGTCCGCGTCGTCGCGCGCCGCCAGCGCCACCACGGCGGCCAGGTTGCCGCCCGCGCTGTCGCCGCCCACGGCCAGGCGGGCCGGATCGATGCGCAGCGCCTGCGCCTGCGACCGCACCCAGCGCGTGGCGGCCAGCACGTCGTCCACCGCGGCCGGAAAGCGCTGCTCCGGCCCCAGCCGGTAGTCCACCGCGATCACGGCGCAACCGCTGGCGTTGCACAGCTCGCGGCACAGCACGTCATGCGTGTCCAGGTCGCCGATGACCCAGCCGCCCCCGTGGTAGTACACCAGCACGGGCAGCACCGCCTCGGCCGGCGCGCCCAGCGGCCGGTAGGCGCGCAGCGGAATGTCGCCATGCGGCCCGCTCGTGCGCAGCTCGCGCACTTCGGACACCTCGGCCGGTGCGGGTTGCGAGAAGCTGCGGCGCTCGCGGTAGATGGCGCGCGCATCGGCAGGCGTGAGGGTGTGCGTGGGCGGCACGCCGCGCTCTGCCATCAGGTCGATCAGGGCTCGTGCCTGGGGATGAAGCATGGGTTCAGCGGTGGAGGTGGACGAAGCCGCCATCTTGCGTTGCCGGGCAGCTCGGCGCAGCCGGGGCTTTCACGGGCCTGGGCCGCGCGGGCCTTCTGGTTGATGGCAGCTTTGTCCCATGCGTGACTGCGGCGGCTCCTGCGGGCGCGAAGACTCAGGGCCGGCATCCAGAGGATGCGTCCGACCGGCGCATCTCACACACACAACAGGAGACCCGCATGCCCCTTCCCCTGCGCCGCCGCGCCGCCGCGCTGGCACTCGCCCTCCCCGCCCTCGTGCTCGGCCTGGCCGGCTGCAGCACGCCAACCGCCCACCGGCCCGCGGCCTGGGCGGCACCGGAACTGCTGGTCCAGCCTTCGGCCTTCGCGGGTGTGCATGGCCTGGCCGTCGATGGCGCGGGCCGGCTGCTGGCCGGCTCGGTGGTGGGCAACAGCATGTGGGAGGTGGACCGGCGCACCGGCCAGGCGCGCGTGTTCATCGGCGCGCCCGAAGGCCAGGCCGACGACATCGCCGTGGGCCCGCGCGGCGAACTCGCGTGGACCAACTACCTCATGGGCATGCTGCGCTACCGAGAGCGCGACGGCGCGCCCCTGCAGGTGCTGGCCAGGGACCTGCCGGGCCTCAATTCGGTGGACTTCGACCGCCGCACCGGCAGGCTCTATGCCTCGCAGGTGTTTCTGGGCGATGCGCTGTGGGAGATCGACCGCACGGGCCAGAAGCCGCCGCGCCTGATCAAGAAGGACATGGGCGGCTTCAACGGCTTCGAGGTCGGGCCCGATGGCTGGCTCTACGGCCCGCTGTGGTTCAAGGGGCAGGTGGTCAAGATCAACCCCGCCGATGGCGCCATGCAGGTGATCGCCGAAGGCTTCCAGATCCCCGCCGCCGCCAACCTGGACGGCAAGGGCAACCTGTGGGTGGTGGACACGCGCACGGGCGAGCTGGTGCGCGTGGAGCTGGCCACGGGCCGCAAGAGCGTGGCCAAGCGCTTCACGCCCTCGCTGGACAACCTGGCCATCGCGCCCGACGGCATGATCTACGTGTCGAACATGGCCAACAACGCCGTCGATGCCTTCAACCCGGCCACGGGCCAGTCGCAGCGGCTGACGGGCGGGGCCGTGGCCGTGCCTGCGGGCCTGAAGACCGAGGGCGACAGGCTCTGGGTGGCCGACGTGTTCGGCTTCCGCGAAGTGCAGCTGTCCAGCGGCGCCGTGAGCGACATCTTCCGCATGCAGCGCGAGCCCGAACTGGAGTACCCCTTCTCCGTGGGACTGTCGAGGACGCAGTTCGCGCTCTCATCCTGGTTCACCGGCACCGTGCAGCTGGTGGACCGCGCCACGCGCAAGACCGCATCCGTCATCCACGGCCTGAAGGCGCCCTATGACGCCATCCCCATGGAAGACGGCAGCGTGATCGTGGCCGAGATCGGCACCGGCAGCGTCACGCGCCTGAGCGGCCCCAAGCATGCGCAGCGCCAGTTGCTGGCCGATGGCCTGCAGGGCCCGGTGCAGATGGTGCTGGGCAGCGATGGCGCCGTCTATGTGACCGAGGCCGCAGGCCGCCTGCTGCGCGTGCCGGCCACGGGCGGCGCGCCGCAGGTGGTGGCGCAGGGCCTGCAGATGCCCGAGGGCCTGGCCCAGACGCCCTGGGGCAGCTTCATCGTGGCCGAGGCCGGCGCGCAGCGGCTGGTGGAGATCAACCCCGCCGACGGCAGCCGCCGCAGCGTGGCCGAGCAGTTGCCCATCGGCCTGGCCGCCGGCCCGGGCCTGCCACCGCCCTACGTACCCACCGGCGTGGCCGTGGGCGCGGACGGCAGCGTGTACGTCTCTGCCGACCGCAACAACGCGATCTACCGCATCCGGCCCGCGCGCTGATCCGGCCTTCTGTTGACCTGGCGACGGCCCGCCCCTGCGCGGGCCGTTAGCATTCGTCCATTGCGTTTTTCCCTTACTTTTTCTCCAGGAGCATTTCAATGGACATCCAGACCGTCGGCATCATCGGTGCAGGCACCATGGGCAACGGCATTGCGCAGGCCTGCGCCGCCTCGGGCATTCGCGTGGTGATGGTCGACATCGCCCAGGCCGCGGTGGACAAGGGCCTGGCCACCATCTCGGGCAGCCTGGACCGCCTGATCAAGAAGGACAAGCTCAGCGAGGCCCAGAAGGCCGACGCACTGGCACTGATCCAGGGCTCGACGAACTACGAGGACCTCAAGAGTGCCCAGCTGGTCATCGAGGCCGCCACCGAGAACCACGAACTCAAGCTCAAGATCCTCAAGCAGGTGGAGGCGCTGCTGCCGCCCGACGTGATCATCGCGTCGAACACCTCGTCGATATCGATCACCAAGCTGGCCGCCGCCACCAGCCGCCCCGACCGCTTCATCGGCATGCACTTCTTCAACCCGGTGCCGATGATGGCGCTGGTGGAGCTGATCCGCGGCTACCTGACCAGCGACGCCACGCACGATGCGGTCAAGGCGCTGTCGGTCAAGCTGGGCAAGTCGCCCATCACCGTGAAGAACGCGCCCGGCTTTGTGGTCAACCGCATCCTGGTGCCCATGATCAACGAGGCCTTCTTCGTGCTGGCCGAAGGCCTGGCCACGCCCGAAGACATCGACGCCGGCATGAAGCTGGGCTGCAACCAGCCCATCGGCCCGCTGGCCCTGGCCGACATGATCGGCCTGGACGTGTGCCTGGCCGTGATGCAGGTCTACCTGGAGGAGTTCGGCGATTCGAAGTACCGCCCCTGCCCGCTGCTGGCTGAAATGGTGGCCGCTGGCCAACTCGGCCGCAAGACCGGCCGCGGCGTGTACCAGTACTGATCACCCCGTTCGAACCAAGAGAAAAAGCCCCGCGGCGCTGGCCGGCGGGGCTTTTTCTCGTGAGGAAGGCGAAGCCGTATCAGCCAATCTGCCTGGGCTGCAGCCATTCGCGGGCCCAGCCCAGGCCTTCGGTGGTGCCGCCGGGCACGGCGCCGCGGCGCGGGCGGTATTCGCAGCCGATCCAGCCCGTGTAGCCCAGCGCGTCGAGTTCGGCGAACAGGTAGGGGTGGTTCAGCTCGCCCAGGTCGGGCTCGTGGCGCTGCGGCACGCCGGCAATCTGCACATGGCCCACGCGGCCCGTGGGCAGGAACTCGCGCAGCTTCATCGCCAGGTCGCCTTCCATGATCTGGGCGTGGTACAGGTCGAACTGCACCTTGACGTTGGGCTCGCCGATCTCCTGCACCAGCGCATGGGCCTGGCCCTGCAGGTTCAGGAAGTAGCCGGGCATGTCGCGCGTGTTGATGGGCTCGATCAGGATGTCCACGCCCTGCGCGGCGGCCTGGCGCGCGGCCAGGCGCAGGTTGGCCACGTAGGTGGCGCGCACATCGTCGCGGCTGGCGCCGGCCGGCAGCAGGCCGGCCATCACGTGCACGCGCGGGCATTGCAGCACCTGGGCGTAGGCCAGGGCTTTGGTGATGCCCGCGGCGAATTCGGCTTCGCGCCCGCTCAGGCAGGCGATGCCGCGCTCGCCCGCGTCCCAGTCGCCGGGCGGGGCGTTGAACAGCGCCTGCGTGAGGCCATGGGCCTTCAGGCGCTGGGCGATGTCTTCGGCCGCGAAGGCATAGGGGAAGAGGTATTCCACACCCGTGAAGCCGTCCTTGGCAGCGGCGGCGAAACGGTCGAGGAACTCATGCTCGTTGTAGAGCATGCTCAGGTTGGCGGCAAAGCGGGGCATGCGGATCTCCGGGTTCTGGGAAATGGGTTTACCAGCTGGCGCCGAAGACGCTGCGCAGCTCGTCGATCTGCGCCTGCGTGAGCGGCCGCAGCGCGGGCTGCAGCCAGTGCAGGCGCGCGGTTTCTTCCAGCTCTTCGAGCACGGCCATGGCGGCGTCCGGCGTGTCGTGCCAGACGTTGGGCCCCAGCCGCGCCAGCATCACGGCCTGCAGCCGCCGGCCCTGCGCCGCATGGCGCGCGATGGCCTGGGCCACGGCCTCGGCGGCGGCGGGGTCGCCAGGGCGGCGATAGGCGATGTGCGGCACGCGGCCCACCTTCATCACGAAATACGGCGTGATGGGCGGCAGCAGTTCGGCGTCTTCGGCCAGCGCGTTGTCAGCGGCACTGTCGGCGCGCAGTGAGCAGCTCACCAGGTGCGTGCTGTGGGTGTGGATCACGCAGCCGGCCGCGTGGCCGGCCGCGGCGGTGGCGTCATAGATGCGCCGGTGCAGCGCGATGGTCTTGCTGGCCCGGTCGCCCGAGCGCTGCTGGCCCTGCGCGTCCAGCCGCGCCAGCCGGGCGGGGTCCAGGGTGCCCAGGCAGGCGTCGGTGGGCGTGATCAGGTGGCCGCCGTCGGCCAGCCGCACGCTGATGTTGCCGGCCGTGGCATGCACGTAGCCGCGCTTGTACAGGCTGCGGCCCAAGCGGCAGATGTCTTCGCGCGCCTGGGTTTCGGTCAGGGCGGTGCTCATAGGGCGGTGATCGCCTCAGGCCGCCAGCGCGGCAAAGGCCTTGGTGAAGAAGTCAGGGGTGCCGAAGTTGCCGGACTTGAGCGTGATGTGCAAGCCTTCGGCTGCGCCCAGCGCGGCGTCGGGCAGCGCATGGCACCACGGCACGCCCGGGTCGATCTGGCCACCGATGCGCATCTGCGCGATGCCCAGGGCCTGCACGCAGGCACCCGAGGTTTCGCCACCGGCCACCACCAGCTGGCGCACGCCGGCCGCGACCAGCCCGCGCGCGATCTGCGCCAGCGTGCGCTCGACCATGGCACCGGCCTCCTCCACGCCGAGCTGGCCCTGGATGGCCCGCACGTCGCGCGGCTCGGCCGTGGAATAGATCAACACCGGGCCGTCCTTGAGCAGCGGCTGCGCCCAGGCCAGGGCCTCGGCCGCCACGTCCACGCCGGCAGCGATGCGCAGCGGGTCGATGGCCAGCGCCGGGCGACCGGCCTGGATGAAGGCCAGCACCTGGCTGTTGGTGGCCGTGGAGCAGCTGCCCGAGACGATGGCCTGCAGCCCGCCCGCGGCCGGCAGCGAAGCCGCCTGCGACGAAGGTGCGAGGCCGAAGTTGGCCGGCAGCGCGATCGCCACGCCCGAGCCCGCCGTGAGCAGCGGCAGCTCGGCCAGGGCCGGGCCCATGCGCAGCAGATCGTCGTTGGAGACCGCGTCGACGATGGCGATGGCCACGCCTTCGGCCTGCAGCGCGGCGATGCGCGCGCGCACCGCGTCGGCGCCCTGCGCGACCACGGCGTGGTCGATCAGGCCCACGCGCTGCTTCGTCTGGGCCTGCAGCACGCGCACCAGGTTCGCATCGGTCATGGGCGTGAGCGGGTGGTTCTGCATGCCGCTTTCATTGAGCAGCACGTCGCCCGCGAACAGGTAGCCCTTGAACACCGTGCGCTTGTTGTCCGGGAAGGCCGGCGTGGCGATGGTGAAGGACGTGTTCAGCGCCGCCATCAGCGCGTCGGTCACGGGGCCGATGTTGCCTTGCGCCGTGCTGTCGAAGGTGGAGCAGTACTTGAAGTAGATCTGCTGCGCGCCCTGCGCCTGCAGCCAGCGCAGCGCGTCCAGCGACTGGGCCACGGCCTCGGCCGCAGGGATGGTGCGCGACTTGAGCGCGACCACCACGGCATCGGCGTCCGCATCGAGCGGCTCAGCCGGCACGCCGATGGTCTGCACCACGCGCATGCCCGCGCGCACGAGGTTGTTGGCCAGGTCGGTGGCGCCGGTGAAGTCGTCGGCGATGCAGCCCAGCAGGATCTTCTTCGTCGCGCTCATGGCTCAGTCCTTCCTGCTCTTGGCTTCGGGCAGCGTGATGCCCGGGAAGATCTTGATCACGGCGCTGTCGTCCTCGCGCGCGAAGCCGGCGGTGGAGGCCTGCATGAACATCTGGTGCGCGGTGGCAGCCAGCGGCAGCGGGAATTTGCTGGCGCGTGCTGTGTCCAGCACCAGGCCCAGGTCCTTGACGAAGATGTCCACGGCCGACAGCGGGGTGTAGTCGCCCGCCAGCACATGGGCCATGCGGTTCTCGAACATCCAGCTGTTGCCGGCGCTGTTCGTGATGACTTCGTACAGCGCGTCGGCCTTCACGCCTTCGCGCAGGCCCAGGGCCATGGCTTCTGCGGCCACGGCAATGTGCACGCCGGCCAGCAGCTGGTTGATGATCTTGACCTTGCTGCCCGCGCCGGCCGCATCGCCCAGGCGGTAGACCTTGCCGGCCATGGCGTTGAGCACCGCGTCGGCCGCGGCATAGGCCTCGGGCTTGGCCGAGGTCATCATGGTCATCTGGCCCGAAGCGGCCTTGGCCGCGCCGCCCGAGATGGGCGCATCGACGTAGTGGATGCCGGCCGCGTTCAGGCGGGCCTCGAGCGCGATGGACCAGTTCGGGTCCACGGTCGAGCACATCACGAAGGTGCTGCCGGCCTTCATCGCCGCGGCCGCGCCGCCGTCGCCGAAGAGCACCGACTCGGTCTGGGCCGCGTTGACCACCACCGACACCACCACCGGCGCGGCGGCCGCCACTTCGGCAGGCGTCTTCCAGGCGGTGCCGCCGTCGGCGGCGAAGGCCAGCGCGGCTTCATGGCGCACGTCGCACACATGCACGTCGAAGCCGTTGTTGCGCAGCGTCCTGGCAATGCCTGCACCCATGGCGCCCAGGCCCACGATACCGACGGAGGATTTGGTCATGTTGCTTGTCCTTGCGGGAGTTGGAGGTGGAGCCGGATCAGCCGACCAGGTTCCAGAGGATGGCCGTGAGGGCGAAGCCGCACAAGCCCAGCACGGTGGTCAGCACCGTCCAGCTGCGCAGGCCGTCGGCCACCGACAGGCCCAGGTAGCGGGTGACGATCCAGAAGCCCGAATCGTTCACGTGCGACAGGCCCAGGCCGCCGAAGCCGATGGCCACGGCCAGCAGCGCGACCTGCACGGCGCTGTAGTTGCCGGCGTTGATGGCGCCCAGCAGCAGGCCGCAGGTGGTCAGGATGGCGACTGTGGCCGAACCCTGCGCGGCGCGCAGCGCCAGCGAGATCACGAAGCCCGCCAGCAGCAGCGGCAGGTGGGCGTCGGTGATGGCGCCGGACAGCGCCGCGCCGATGCCGGTGGCCGTCAGCACCTTGGCGAACACGCCGCCGGCGCCGGTCACCAGGATCACGGTGGCCGCGGGCGGCAGGGCGGATTCCATCACGTCGTTGGTCTTCTGCCGGCTCCAGCCCTGCTGGCGCGCGACGAGCACGAAGGCCAGGCCGATGGCGACCATCAGCGCGAAGATGGGCGAGCCGATGAAGCCCAGCACGTTGCGCAGGCCGTCGCCCTTGGGCAGCAGCGTGGCGCCCGTGGTGCCGACCATGATCAGCAGCAGCGGCACGACGATCAGCGTCAGCACCACGCCCACGCTGGGCGCGCGCGGCTTGTCGGTCGCGTCTGCGGCCGCGTCGAAGTTGGCGAACTGCTCGGCCGTGGTGGGCAGCATGTCGTAGCGGCGGCGGTTGAGCCAGCCGCCCACGAACTGGGCCACGGGCGCCAGCAGCACGCAGATGCCCAGGCCGATCACGGTGATCCAGCCCACGTCGGCGTTGAGCACGGCGGCCCCGCCCACGATGCCCGGGTGCGGCGGCACCACCACGTGGGTGGCCAGCATGATGCCGGCCACGGGCAGGCCGAACTTGACCGGGTCCACCTTCGCGGCCTTGCAGAAGCCGTAGATGATGGGCACCAGGATGATGAAGCCCACGTCGAAGAAGACGGGGATGGACAGCACGAGTGCGGCGGCCGTCAGCGCCGCAGGCACGCGGCGCGGCCCCAGCCAGGCCGTGAAGCGGTGGGCCAGGCTGCCCGCGCCGCCGGAGACTTCGATCACGCGCCCCAGCATCGCGCCCAGCGCCACCAGGATGGCCACCGACCCGAGCGTGCCGCCCATGCCCGAGATCAGGGTGGGAATGATGTCGGCCACCGGCATGCCGGCCGCGATGGCCACCAGCACGCTCACCAGCATCATGGCGATGAAGGCATGGACCTGGAAACGGATGATCAGCAGCAGGAGCAGGGCGATGCCGCCGAGCGCGATGCCCAGCAGGGCGGGTGTGGACATGGAAAAGTCTCCGGAAAAGGGGCCGCGCGGATGCGCGTGAATGACCTTGGCGCAATTTGGCCATGTCATATGGTCATCGTACAAATTATGACCGATTCGCCGATGGGTGATTTTTGAGGGCGGGCGTTTTCTCCCGCCAGACGCTCAACGCTCGGCGCCGACCAGGTCCTGCGCGAGCCGATGCCCTTCCTGCGCCCAGAAGGCCGGATCGGCCTGCAGGATGCGCTGCGCCGCATTGCGCATGTGGGTGGCCGCGGCGCCGCGGGCCGCGACCGGGTCGCCGGCCGCGATGGCTGCCACCAGCACCTCGTGCTCGCGCAGCACGTCGGCCGCAAAGGGCGCGTGGCGCGCCTCGTTGGCGCGCGTGACGCGCGTGGCGCTGCGCAGGAATTGCGACAGGTAGTCCAGCGTGCGCATCAGAAAAGGGTTGCGTGCGGCCTCGGCGATGACGCGGTGGAACTGCACGTCTTCTTCCACGCCGTCGCGCCCGCCAGCCACCGCGGCGTCTATGGCGGCCAGCGCGGTGCGGATGCGCGTCATGTCTTCCTCGGTGCGCCGCTGGGCGGCCAGCTCGGCCACCTCGGCCTCCAGCGCCCGGCGCACCTCCACGATCTGCAGCACGGCCTCCTTGGAGGCGGCCGACATGGGGTCGAAGTGCAGGGGCTCGAAGCCCGGCCGGCGCACATACATGCCGCTGCCCTGGCGCGCATCGACCAGCCCGCTGGACTTCAGGCGCGAGACGGCTTCGCGCACCACCGTGCGGCTGACGCCGAACTGCTGCACCAGCGCCACCTCCGTGGGCAGGCGTTCGCCCTCGGCCAGGCGGCCGGCGCGGATCTCCTGCTCGAGCGCGCTGGCGACCTGGTCGGCCAGGCGCAGGCCGGGTTTGATGGTGCTGAAGGTGACGGACATGAAAGGCGTGGGGGAGAAATCGCGGGCGCCGTGCAGTGCGGGCCCAGCATCCTACTAAGAAGAAGCAGGCGGCCGCGGCCCAAGGCGACGGGGCGTCATGGTGAAAGCAAAGTGAACACAAAGGAAAACATCGTCATCAGATCGTCATGATCGATCAATAACATTTATTTACAACTCCCGCCTCTCTTCCACCGAACCCATGGCCGACTCTGGCGAATATCTGAGCGGATTCCGGCCTCGCTTCCAGCAGCCCAGCGCCGCCAACCTTTGTGACCCGGTGCCGTGCATGACGGCTCAGGAAAACAACGAGCTGGCGCTGGAAATGTTCACCCGGCACCGTGACCTGGTGAGCCTGCCGGTGCTGGAGGGCAACCGCCCCGTGGGGCTGCTCAACCGCAACGCCTTCCTCTCGCAGATGAGCCGGCCCTACCGCATGGAGCTGTACGGCAAGAAGAGCTGCGTGGCCTTCATGGACCGCGAGCCGCTGATGGTGGATGCGGCCATGGACATCGAAGCCCTCACCTTCAAGGCCGTGGCGCATGGCGAGAAGGCGCTGTCCGAGGGCTTCATCGTCACGCGCGGGGGCGAGTTCGTGGGCTTCGGCAACGGCCTGCAACTGATGCGCGCCGTGGCCGACCTGCAGGCCACGCGCAACCGCCAGGTGATGCAGAGCATCGAATACGCCAGCGTGATCCAGCAATCGACCTTGCGCACCTCGCGCGAGGCCCTGCTCAGCGCCTGCCCCGACGCCGACCTGGTGTGGGAGCCGCGCGACGTGGTGGGCGGCGACTTCTATCACTGCGTGGCCGAGCCCGAGGGCTGCTTCGTCGCGGTGGCCGACTGCACGGGCCACGGCGTGCCCGGCGCCTTCATGACGCTGATCGCCTCGAGCAGCCTGAACCAGGTCATCGAACGCCACGGTGCGCGCGACCCGGCCTGCGTGCTGGGCAGCCTGAACCGGCGCATCAAGCAGATGCTGGGCCAGTCGGCGGAACAGGGCCATGACGCGGGCTCCGACGACGGCCTGGACGCCGCCTGCTTCTGGTACGAACCCGCCGCGCGCCGCCTGGTCTTCGCGGGTGCGCGCCTGTCGCTGTTCATCCATCGGCCGGGCGCCGACGCGGTGGAGGTGCTCGAGGGCGAGCGGCGGGGCGTGGGCTACGTGGCCAGCCCGCTGGACCAGACCTGGACCAACCAGGTGCTGCAGCTGCCGCCCGGCAGCCTCGTGTTCATCACCACCGACGGGCTGGTGGACCAGATCGGCGGCCCCCGCGCCATCGCCTTCGGCAAGCGCCGCGTGCGCCAGCTGCTGCTCGATCAGCAGCACAGCCCGCCCGCGCAGTTGAACCAGGCGCTGCGCGAGGCCCTGCACCAGTGGCAGGGCGAACACCACCGCCGCGACGACCTGACCTTTTTCAGCTTCCGCACCTGAGCCTTTCCAAGCCCCAGCGCCATGTCCGCCACATCCATCGCCGACAAGTACGGCTCCTTCTTCAATCTGGCGCGCCAGCACCAGGTCATCTTCTACTACGTGGGCTACTTCTCGCAGCACATCGTGGCCGCCATGGCCGAGGCCGTGAAGCTGCAGCTGGAGGTGGCCGAAGTGGCCGGGCCCACGCGGCGCAAGCTCTTTTCCTGCTTCGTGGAGATGGCCCAGAACATCATCCACTACTCGGCCGACGCGCTCACGCCGCCCTCGCAGAACGACGGCGAGCTGCGCCACGGCGCCGTCTGCATCCGCCGCGAGCGTGACGGCAGCTTCCTTTTGCTGTGTGCCAACCCGGTGAACGCGCAGGTGGCCGACGAGCTGCGCGAAAAGCTCACCCAGCTGCGCAGCATGACGCTGGAAGAGATCAAGAAGGCCTACCGCGCCACGCTGCGCGAGGAGACGCCCGAAGGCAGCAAGGGCGCAGGCATGGGCCTGCTGACGGTGGCGCGCGACGCCCGCGAGCCGCTGGAGTTCGACATCGACGCCACGGAAACGATGGATGACGCGCCGGTCTTCTATCTGAAGGCCGCCATCTGAGCGAGACGGCCCGCACGAACCGAGAACACGCATGCAAAACCTCTACATCGCCGCCACGCCCAGCTCTCCGGAGGTGGACTTCCGCTTCGACACCCACGCGCTGAGCCTCACGGGCGAGTCCTACCCGGAGAACGCCGCGGCCTTCTACGGCCAGATCCTGGCGCCGCTGAAGGACTACCTCGCGCAGCAATCGGGCACGACCATCGCCGTGCACATCGCGCTGGCCTACTTCAACAGCTCCAGCACCAAGATGCTGTTCAACCTGATCGAGGCCCTGAGCAGCGCGGCCGAGGCCGGCAACACCGTCACGCTGAGCTGGTACCACGACGAGGAGGACGACACCATCCTCGAGTTCGGCCAGGAGCTGAGCGACGACTTCCCGGCCATCGGTTTCAGCTGCCGCCCCGTGGGCTCGGCCTGAGTCTCGCCATGGACAGCACACCGCCCGATCTCTTCGCGCAAGAGGCCCGCACGCTGGCAGACGCCCGCGCAGCCCATGCGCAGGCTGGCGCCGGCACCGCGGCCCGCGAGGCGCTGGGCGAGCTGATCGCCGGCTACGAGCGCCTGCTGCGCGAAACGCGCCGGCTGGTGCAGCGCAGCGACCGCGCCGAGCGCGAGATGACGCAGATCAACCAGCGGCTGCAGGAGCTGGCCGCCGAGCTGGAGTACCGCGCCACGCACGACCCGCTGACCGGCGTGCTCAACCGCGCGGCCATCATCGACCTGGTCAACCGGCTGTGCAAGACGCACGAGCTGTCGCTGATCGTGCTAGACATCGACCACTTCAAGCGGGTCAACGACAGCTTCGGCCACCCCATGGGCGACCGGGTGCTGATGAAGGTGGTGGATTGCCTGCGCCAGGTGATGCCCGCCAACGCCAGCCTGGGCCGCGTGGGCGGCGAGGAGTTCACCATCGCCCTGCCCGGACGCGACCCCGAAGCCAGCCTGCGCATCGCGCATGCGGTCTGCCACGCGATCGAGGCCAACGAGGTGGGGCTGCCCGACGGCAGCCGCGTGACGGCCAGCCTGGGGCTGAGCTGGCTGCCGCGCGGCGGCAGCTTCGACGAAGCCTATGGCCTGGCGGACCAGGCCCTGTACAGCGCCAAGCGCGCGGGCCGCAACCGGGTGGCGAGGGCCGAGCCCAGGCCACGCGTGCTCCGCGCATGACGCAGGCATCCACCCCGCCGTGCCGCATCCTCGAATGCATCGCACGCGACACCGCAGTTCTTCTCGAGGCCCCTGACCTGCAGGCCTTCGCGCAGCGTGTGCTGGCCAGCCTGGGCGCCGCGATGGGCGGCGACTGCAGCGGCCTGGCCTGCGAGCTGCGCGACGGCCGGCTGCTCGTCGAGCAGCTGGATGCGCTGGTGCAGCAGCAGCAGCGCCGGCTGGCGCGGCTGCACCGCTCGGCCTACGAAGACCCGCAGCTGCAGCTGCCCAACCGCACCCGCTTCGTCGAACAGGTGGACGCGGCCGTGCGCACGGGCACGCGCGACCACACGCTGGCGCTGCTGGACGTGGACGACTTCAGCGCCACCAACGACGTGATGGGCCACCCCTTCGGCGACCGGCTGCTGGACGCCATCGCCCGCCGCCTGGAGGCCGACCTGCCCGAAGGCGTGCTGCTGGCGCGCGTGGGCGCCGACATCTACGGCGTGTTCGGCCCCAGCACCAGCATCCATCCACAGGTGCTGCTGCAGGGCCTGCAGCCCACGCTGATCGTCGACGGCATGGAGCACCGCCTGTCGCTGAGCTGCGGCTACGTGCGCGGCCATTCGCTGGTCAGCAAGACCGGCGCCGAGCTGGTGACCGATGCCACGATGGCCCTGCAGCGTGCCAAGCGCGAGCACCGCGGCCAGGCCGTCCAGTACCGCGCGGCCATGGGCGCCGAGACGCGCGAACGCGCGCGCATGGTGTCGGACCTGCGCGTGGCGGTGGACAAGGACCAGCTCTTCCTGGCCTATCAGCCGCAGATCGACCTGCACACGGGCGCCCTCACCGGCCTCGAGGCGCTGCTGCGCTGGCGGCGCGAGGACGGCCGCGTCGTTGCGCCCGGCGAGTTCATCCCCGTGGCCGAACACTCGGGGCTGATCGTGGCGCTGGGCCAGTGGGTGCTGCAGCAGGCCTGCAGCACCATGCGCGTGCTGATGGACACGCCGGGCGCGCCCGGCCGCATGGCGGTGAACGTGTCGGTGGCGCAGCTGCGTGACCCGGCCTTCATCCACATCGTGCGCACGGCCATCGCCCGCGCGGGCATCGAAGGCCGGCGGCTGGAGCTGGAGATCACCGAATCGGTGGCCCTGCTGCCCACCGAACTGCTGGACTCGACCCTGCATGCGCTGCGCGGCGACGGCATCTCGGTGGCCATCGACGACTTCGGCACCGGCTATTCCTCGCTCAGCTCGCTCGAGCGCATGCCGCTGGACCGCATCAAGATCGACCGCAGCTTCGTGCGCGAGCTGGACCGCCCGGGCGGTGCCCGCATCGCCGAGCTGGTGGCGCAGCTGGGCCACCGCATGGGCCTGCAGATCGTGGCCGAGGGCATCGAGGACGAGCGCACGCTGCAGCTGCTGCGCGCCATGGGCTGCCACGAGGGGCAGGGCTTCCACATCGCGGCGCCGATGGCATACGAGGAACTGGTGGGCTGGATGCAGGCCCGGCAGGGCCTGCCGCCCAGCACGCGCCGCGCCTGAGGCGCTTTCTGGTCCGGTTGGCGACTGGCCTGCGGCGGGCCATCCACTATGGTTCGCGCCAGGAGATTTTTCACCCATGGACATCGCCATCCCCACCCCACCGGCCGAAGGCTGCATCAGCTGCGAAGTGCGCGGCCATGTGCTGCTGATCGGCATCAACCGCCCGGCCAAGCGCAACGGCTGGACGCCCGCCATGTTCCACCAGCTCGCGCAGGCCTACACCCGGCTGGACGACGACCCGGCCCTGCGCGTGGGCGTGCTGCACGCCTTTGGAGACCACTTCACGGCCGGGCTCGATCTGCCCGTGATCTCGGAGTTCGTAAAAAAAGGCGGCGTGGCGATCCCGGCAGACGGCACGCTGGTGGAGCCGCACAACATGGGCCAGAGCGGCTACCGCCGCCGCACCAAGCCCATGGTAGCGGCCGTGCAGGGCATCTGCTTCACGGTGGGCATCGAGCTGATGCTGGCGGCCGACATCACGGTGGCGGCCGACAACTGCCGCTTCTCGCAGCTGGAGGTGGCGCGCAACATCATGGCTTCGGGCGGCGCCACCTTGCGCATGGCCGAGCGCGCCGGCATGGGCAACGCCATGCTGCATCTGCTGACGGCCGACGAGTTCAACAGCGCCGAGGCCTATCGCCTGAACTTCGTGCAGAAGGTGGTGCCGGCCGGCGAACAGCTGGACGCGGCCTTCGCCATCGCCCAGCGCATCGCCGAGCAGGCACCGCTGGCGGTGATCGCCACGCGCCTGAACGTGCTCAAGGCCATCGAGCAGGGGCCGCTGGCCGCCATCGAGGACTTCAAGCCCGTGCAGCAGCAGCTGATCCACAGCGAGGACGCGGCAGAGGGCGTGCGCGCCTTCATCGAGAAGCGGCCGCCGCGCTTCACGGGGCGCTGAACGCGCAGCCCGCAGCAGGCAGGCTCTTCCACCCCGCGGCCAGCGGGGTTTTCAACGCCAATCCGATTGCACACAATTGAATTGCCAGCTACATTCCAGCCCATGCCGAAGAAGCCATCGCCCGACGAACTGCTCAAGCTGGACAACCAGCTCTGCTTCGCCGTCTATTCGGCGTCGCTGGCCATGACCAAGCTCTACAAGCCTCAGCTCGACAAGCTGGGCCTGACCTACCCGCAGTACCTGGTGATGCTGGCGCTGTGGGAGGAAAACGGCCTGATGGTCTCCACGCTGGGCGAACGGCTGTCGCTGGATTCCGGCACCCTCACGCCCCTGCTCAAGCGGCTGGAAGCCGCCGGCCTCGTGAGTCGGGTGCGCGACGTGGCCGACGAGCGGCGCGTGCACATCATGTTGACACCAGCCGGGCGCAGGCTCAAGCCCCGGGCCGCGCGCGTGCCGGCCTGCCTGCTCGCGGCCAGCCAGTGCTCCATCGACGAGCTGGTGGCGCTCACGCGGCAGCTGCAGGCGCTGCGCGAACGCGTGAAGGCCGCCTGAGAAGCCATGAACGAGTTCTCTCCGCTTCGATCCCCGAAGCCCTTTTCCTCCTCCAACCTTCCGAAGGAATGACCATGACCACGCAACTCGACAAGGTTCTGTACACCGCCGAATCCCACACCACCGGCGGGCGCGACGGCGGCGCCGGCAAGTCCTCCGACAGCGCGCTGGACGTCAAGCTGAACCCGCCCGGCTCCGGCAAGGCAGGCACCAACCCCGAGCAGCTGTTCGCCGTGGGCTACGCCGCCTGCTTCATCGGCGCCATGAAGGCCGTGGCTTCCAAGGTGGGCGTGAAGGTGCCAGAAGACGTGTCCATCGACTCCAACGTGTCCCTCGGCCCCACGAACGGTGGCGCCGCCTACGGCATTGCCGTCAAGCTGACCATCAACCTGCCGGGCCTGGACGCCGACGCGAAGAAGAAGCTGGTCGACACGGCCCACCAGGTCTGCCCCTATTCCAACGCCACGCGCGGCAACATCCCCGTGGAACTGGTCATCGCCTGAGATCGATGCAACCCCCAGGCGGCTTCGCGGCCGGGGGGTTCAAATCCTTTGTCCTTGCTCCAAACAGGCAGTCCCATGACCCGTTGGCTGGCTCCCGGCCTGGCGCTGATCGTGGCGCTGGAACATGTCTACATCCTCGTGCTGGAAATGTTCCTGTGGAACAAGCCCGCGGGCATGAAGGCCTTCAACCTCACGCAGGAATTCGCCGACGCCACCGTGGCGCTGGCCGCCAACCAGGGGCTGTACAACGGCTTCCTGGCGGCCGGCCTGCTGTGGGGCGTGCTCACGCGCCGCAGGGACGTGACGGTGTTCTTCCTGCTGTGCGTGGTGGTGGCGGGCGTCTTCGGGGCCTTCACGGCCGCGCCCAAGATCTTCTTCGTGCAGGCGCTGCCTGCACTGCTGGCCCTGGCCGCCACGCTGCTGGGTCGCCGCCCGGCTGACTGACGCGCCGCGCGCCCGGCGCCGTCGCCCAGGCGACGCGCGCACGGCGCGCCGTGCTGGCAGCGGTCATGGCGATGCGATAGGGTGGGTGCAACTCACACAGGAGCTTGCCCCATGTCCACGCTTGAATGCCTGGTGCGCAGGAGCGCCCTTGCCGACACCCGCCTGCGCAGCCGCGAAGACACCCCGCTGGCCGACGGCCAGGTGCGCGTGGGAATCGACCACTTCGCGCTCACTGCCAACAACGTGACCTACGCCAACTTCGGCGATTCCATGGGCTACTGGCAGTTCTTCCCCACGGGCGAGGAGGACTGGGGCCTGGTGCCGGTCTGGGGCTTCGGCCGCGTGCTGCAGTCCACGCACCCGGGCGTGGCGGTGGGCGAACGGCTCTACGGCTTCTTTCCCATGGCCTCGCAGGTCGTGCTGCAGCCCGATCGCCTGTCGCCCGAGCGCTTTGCCGATGGCGCCGCGCACCGCGCCGAGCTGCCGGCCGTCTACAACCAGTACCTGCGCTGCGCCCTCGATCCGCTGTACCGGCCCGACAACGAAGACGTGCAGGTTCTGCTGCGCCCGCTGTACATCACCTCCTGGCTCATCGACGACTTCCTGGCCGACAACGACTTCTTCGGCGCGGCAGAGGGCGGACGGGCCACGGTGCTGCTGTCCAGCGCCTCCAGCAAGACGGCCTACGGCACCGCCTTCCAGCTGGCCCGGCGCGGCAACGTGGACGTGATCGGCCTGACCTCGGCCGCCAACCGCGCCTTCTGCGAAAGCCTGGGCTGCTACACGCGCGTGCTGGACTACCGCGAGTTGCAGAGCCTGGGCACGCAGACGCCCTGCGTGTATGTGGATTTCGCCGGCAATGGCGAGCTGCGCGAAGCCATCCACACCCGCTTTGCCGAACTGCGCTACAGCATGGTGATCGGCAACACGCATGCCGACGAGCGTGCGGCAGCCGGCGCCGCCCGGGCCCTGCCCGGCCCGCGCGCCACCTTCTTCTTCGCGCCGGCCCAGATCAAGAAGCGCACCGGCGAATGGGGCGCCGAGGCCTTCGCCCAGCGCCTGGCCGCGGCCTGGCATGGCTTTGCCGCGCACGTCACCCAGGCCGGCGCACCCTGGCTGCAGGTGCAGCGCCACGCGGGTGGCGAGGCCGCGCAGGCCCTGTGGCAGCAGTTGCAGCGGGGCCAGGGCGATCCGCGCGCGGGCCACGTGGTCTCGATGGGCGGCTGATCGGCCCGGCTGCGGCGCGCCGCGACAATGGCGCGATGTCAGACACCCCCGCCACGTCCCATGCCTACGAGAAGCTCACGCCCGACACGGTGCTGGACGCGCTGGCCAGCGTGGGCCTCTTCGGCGACGGGCGGCTGCTGCCGCTGAACTCCTACGAGAACCGCGTCTACCAGGTGGGCCTGGAAGACCGCAGCCAGGTGGTGGTCAAGTTCTACCGGCCGGGCCGCTGGAGCGACGCGCAGATCCAGGAGGAACACGACTTCGCGGCCGAACTGGCGCAGGCCGAAGTGCCCATGGTGGCGCCGCTGCTGCTGGAAGGCCGCAGCCTGCACCACCATGCCGGCTTCGCCTTCAGCGTCAGCCCCTCGCGCGGCGGCCGTGCGCCGGAGCTGGACGACTTCGAGGTGCTGGAATGGATCGGCCGCTTCCTCGCGCGCATCCACACCGTGGGCGCCGCGCGCCCCTTCGTGCAGCGGCCCGCGCTGGACCTGCGCCACTTCGGCACCGATTCGCGCGACTGGCTGCTGGCGCATGAGAAGGTGCCGCTGGACGTGCAGGCCGAATGGACCGCCATGTGCGAGCGCGCGCTCGCGATGATTGCCGACACGCCGCTGGCCGAGCCGGCCGGCGCCGGCCTGCGCACGCTGCGGCTGCATGGCGACTGCCACCCCGGCAACATCCTGTGGACCCCCACCGACCGCGCCGGCGGCGGCCCGCACTTCGTGGACCTGGACGACGCGCGCACCGGCTTCGCGGTGCAGGACCTGTGGATGCTGCTGTCGGGTGATCGCGCCCAGCGCACCGCCCAGCTCAGCGGCCTGCTGGACGGCTATGAGCAGATGCGCGAGTTCGACCGCCGCGAACTGGCGCTGATCGAGCCGCTGCGCACGCTGCGCCTGCTGCACTACAGCGCCTGGCTGGCGCGCCGCTGGCAGGACCCGATCTTCCCCATCACCTTCCCCTGGTTCGGCAGCAGCGACTACTGGAAGGGCCAGATCCAGATGCTGGAAGACCAGTGCGAGGCGATGGCCGAAGAACCGCTGTACGCCTGAAGAAGGTTCAGGGCGCTTCGGCCTCGGCCGGCGGGCGCCAGAGGGCGCCGGGGCGCTGCACCACCACGCCGGGCTCGACCGCCGGGTGGGCCACCGAAGGCGGCCCCGGGTTGGCGCGCGGGTCATAGAGCACGGCCGACTGGCCCACGCCCACACCGACCCCCACGCCCCCCACGCCGACGCCCGCCCCCACACCGGCCGAACCCACCACCTGGCCCGCGCTGTTGAGGCTGACGCCGGCCCCGAGCGGCCCCCAGCCCGTGCCCAGGCCGATGGAAGGCCCCGACCGGCTCAGGCCCAGGTTCAGCGACAGCCCGGGCGCAATGCCGATGCCGATGCCCACGCCGGAGGCGCAGCCGCCCAGCAGCGCCAGCGCCAGCAGGCCGCCTGCCGCCCACACGGGCCGGGCGCGGCCCATGCGGGGAAGCGGTCGGGCGGCGTCGGATGAAGAAAAAGGCATGCAGGCTCCTGGCGGTGGGCGCCCATCATCGCGCAGCGCGCGCGGCCCGCACAAGCGGCCACAAGCCACACGCCGATCAGCCGGCGGCGCCGTTCGTGCTTTAAGAACGTGTTGCCGCCCCAAAGCGCCACGGGCGCCCGAAGGCGCCCGTGGCGGCTGAGCCCGCGATCGATCAGACCAGCAGGGCGTTCACCCGGCGCACATAGGCAGCCGGGTCTTCAGGCAGCCCGCCTTCGGCCAGCAGGGCCTGGTCGAACAGGATGTTGGCCAAGTCCTCGAAGTGGGCCGTGTCGCCGGCCAGCTTCTTGACCAGCGGGTGCTCGGCGTTGACTTCCAGCACCGGCTTGACCTCGGGGGCCTGCTGGCCGGCCTGCTTGAGCATGCGCGCCAGCTGCATGCTCATGCCGTGGTCCTGCACCACCAGGCAGGCCGGCGAATCGACCAGGCGCGTGGTGACACGCACGTCCTCGGCCTTGTCCTTGAGCGCGGCCTTGAGCTTGTCCAGCACGGGCTTGAAGCCCTCGGCCGCTTCCTCGGCGGCCTTCTTCTCGGCCTCGTCCTGCAGCTGCCCCAGGTCCACCGCGCCCTTGGCCACGCTCTGCAGCGGCGTGCCGTCGAAGTCATGCAGGTAGTTCAGCGCCCACTCGTCCACGCGGTCGGTCATCAGCAGCACCTCGATGCCCTTCTTGCGGAAGACCTCGAGCTGCGGGCTGTTCCTGGCGGCCGCCAGGGTGTCGGCCGTGATGTAGTAGATGGCCTGCTGGCCTTCCTTCATGCGCGCCTTGTAGTCGGCAAAGCTCACGTTGACCGTGTCGCTGGTGGTGGAGGCAAAGCGCAGCAGCTTGGCGATGCGCTCGCGGTTGCCGAAGTCCTCGCCCAGGCCTTCCTTGAGCACGGAGCCGAACTCGGCATAGAAGCGGGCGTACTTGCCGGCTTCCTCGGCATGGGCCGCCGCGGCTTCGGCCGCAGGCTCGCCCTTCTTGTCCACCACGTCGGTCACGCCGTCCTGGCTCGTGGGCTCGGGGGCGGGCGTCGACTCGCCGGAGCCGATGTCGACCTTGCCTTCGGCGCTCTCGGGCGCGGCCTTGACGGACTTCCTGGCCAGGTCTTCCAGCATGCTCAGCACGCGCTTGGTACTGCCTTCGCGGATGGCCTTCACGTCGCGGCTTTCCTGCAGCAGCTCGCGGCTCACGTTCAGCGGCAGGTCGGCCGAGTCGATCACGCCCTTGACGAAGCGCAGGTAGCCCGGCAGCAGGGCCTCGGCTTCGTCCATGATGAACACGCGCTTGACGTAGAGCTTCACGCCGGCCTTGTGCTCGCGGTTCCACAGGTCGTGCGGCGCCTTGGCCGGGATGTAGAGCAGCTGCGTGTATTCGGTGCTGCCCTCGACGCGGTTGTGGCTCCAGGCCAGCGGCGCCTCGTAGTCGTGGCTGATGCTCTTGTAGAACTCGGCGTACTGCTCGTCGCTGATGTCCTTCTTGGGCCGCGTCCACAGGGCGCTGGCCTTGTTCACCGGCTCCCATTCGCCCGTGGGCACCATCTCGCCGCCCTGGTCGTTCTCGCCTTCCTTCCACTCTTCCTTTTCCATCAGGATGGGCAGCGAGATGTGGTCGGAATACTTGCTGATGACCTGCTTGAGCTTCCAGGCGTTGAGGTACTCGTCGGCGTCTTCGCGCAGGTGCAGGATCACGCTGGTGCCGCGCTGCGCGCGCGTGAGGGGCTCGACCTCGAAATCGCCGGCCCCGCCGCTGGCCCAGCGCACGCCTTCCTCGGGCTTGAGGCCCGCGCGGCGCGATTCGACGGTGATCCTGTCGGCCACGATGAAGCCCGAATAGAAGCCCACGCCGAACTGGCCGATGAGCTGGCCCTGCTCCGAAGCGTTGGCTTTCTGGTCGCCCGTCAGGCGGCTCATGAAGTCCTTGGTACCACTTTTGGCGATGGTGCCCAGGTGGTCGATGGCCTCCTGCTGGCTCATGCCGATGCCGTTGTCGGTGATGGTCAGCGTGCGGGCCGCCTTGTCGAAGGCCACGCGCACTTCGAGATTCGGCGCGTCCTCATACAGGGCCGGCTTGTCCAGCGCCTCGAAGCGCAGCTTGTCGCAGGCGTCGGAGGCGTTGGAGATCAACTCGCGCAGGAAGATTTCCTTGTTGGAGTACAGCGAGTGGGTGACGAGGTGCAGCAGCTGGGCCACCTCGGCCTGGAAGGAAAGTCGGGTCTTTGCGTTGTCAGCCATGGAAGTACATCAAAGGTTGCAGGGCGCAGGCCCCTCCAAAAAAACTCTAGGGCGCGTGCCTCGCGGCGAGGCCCGGCCTGTGCCCACATGGGGTCGGTCGGGCAGGATGCAACACCCCCTGGATGCGTGAAATTCTGCACGCCGCCCCTCCTGCATCTGTGACATACCTCGCAACGGGTGCTTGGACAAGCCTGGCCGCGGTCGCAGACTGCACGCAAACAGGAGATCAGGGGGATGCTGTCACGTGCGCTGGCTCACCAGACTGCCCGTGTGCGCCGAAGCGACCGCTTCGGCGCGGGCGCGTTGCTGCCCGGCCGGCTGGCGGGCATGGTCGCTGCTCGCGCTGGCGGCCCTGCCGGCGCTGGCGCGGGGCGCGGAGCCTGAGGCCATGATGGCTTTCCAGGCGCTGGACCGCGAACAGGCCGAGCAGGAGCGGCTGCGGCGCCAGGCCGAGCTGGCGCCGCGCGCCTATGAGGACCGATTCATGCAGCCCGACGACGCGCAGGCGCTGGCCAAAGACGAGCCCGAGTCGGCGCAGGACGCCGGTGCCCACGGCCTGCGCGGCTGGCTGCTGGAAAGCCGGCTTGGCATGGGTGAATCCTCCGACAGCCTCTGGGGCCGCCGCCGCGCCACCGAAGCCGGCATGCGCGCCGAGTACCGCCGCCAGACGCTGAACCACGGCGAGTTCCTGCTGCAGGCCGAAGGCCGCATGCGGCGGGGCGACGCCGATGTCGGCGGCTTCGGCACCCTGGGCTACGCCCGCGAGCGCAGCGGCAGCCGCATCACGCTGCGCAACCTGGGACTGCCGCTGAGCGCGGGCATCTTCGCCGACACGACGCTGGGCGACACCTACAGCGAACTGACCCAGGGCCTGAGCCGCAACTACCGCCTGACGCTGGGCAGCAGCATGGTGCGCGGTCTGTCCACGCGCGTGTACGGCCCCGACTTCGACCTGCGCGCCGGCCTGGGCCGGCGCGGCGATCTGGCCGGCGGCCCCTACCCCGGTTTCGAGAAAAGCCAGGGCAGGCTGGGCTGGCTCGGCTACACGCAGCAGCTCGGCGGCGCCTGGTACCTTGCCGGCCAGCTGGGCCGCGCGCAGGGCATCCCGGCGGTGGAATATTGGTGGCCGGGCGATGCGTTCACCGACCCCTGGCTGCGCGGCTTCGACCGCATCCGCAGCGGCACCAAGGACGTCGACAGCTGGGCCGCCGCCATCGGCCGCGGCGGCGAGCTGCGCCAGAGTGGCGACTGGCGCTTTCGCCTCACCGCCGTGGGCAGCC
Organism: Xenophilus arseniciresistens; assembly: GCF_028023875.1. GTDB lineage: Bacteria > Pseudomonadota > Gammaproteobacteria > Burkholderiales > Burkholderiaceae_C > Xenophilus > Xenophilus arseniciresistens. The sequence goes on along the minus strand of NZ_JAQIPB010000007.1, from coordinate 30,011 downwards.
AGGTGCGCACGCTCACGCCGGGCGTGCCCGCCGGCCCCTCACGCGGGCTGTTCCTGGAGGCCAGCGCGCGCGTGGGCCGCATGCGCCATGAATGGGGCGCCTACACGGCGCGGCCCAACCTGTACTTTGGCGACGATGCGCTGAACACCGGCACGCGCGGCGCCTACTGGCGCGTGGACCATTCAGGCAACCGCCTGAGCTGGGGCGCCGGCCTGGAGCACGAGCGCTACGCGGTCGGCCAGGGCCTGCTCCTGTGGCCCGGCGTGGGGCTGACCACGGGCCTGGGCGCAGGCACAGGCAGCGGCCTGCCCGGCTACACGCGCCACAGCGCGAGCGGCAACTTCCAGTACCTGATCGACAGGCGCAGCTCGGTGGGTGGCAGCCTGAGCCTCTACCAAAGCCGCTACGAGGCCGGCGCATCGGGCGCCCGGCCCGGCAACCTGCACAGCCTGTACGCCCAGGCCTTCTACCAGACGCAGTTCTTCGACTGGCCGCGCACGCGCCTGAGCCTGACGGTGCGGCGCAACGAGCAGATCGTGCTGGGCGGCGGCAGCGCCACCGGCCAGGAACTGCAGTGGGAGCAGGACTGGATCCGTGGCCGCTACGAAACCATGCGGCCCGAACTCACCACCACGCTGGGCTACGCCCAGGACCGCAGCAACGGAGGCGACCAGCGCTACCCCACGGCCGGCGTGCAGCTGCGCTACTGGCTCGACAGCAGCGCGCACGTGGCCGCCAACCTGCGCTACACCTCGCGCAGCGGCGGCCTGTACACCAGCCGCGGGCTGTCGGGCACGCTGAGCGCGGAAAAGGACCTCGGCCGCGGCTGGCGCATGGGCCTGGCCGCCAGCCTCAACCAGGCGCGCACGGCCAACCATCTGCCGGTGGGCGCCTTCGGCAACGGCCCGCAGGTCTATCGCGGCAACGAGCGCACGGCCCATGTCTACCTGCGCTGGGAAGGCTCGGCCGGCCGCGCCTTCCCGGTGCTGGGCGCCTCGGCCGAGGCGGGCAGCGGCAGCGTCAGCGGGCGCGTGTTCTTCGACGCCAACCGCGACGGCGAGGCACAGATGGGCGAAGGCGGCGCGGCCCAGGTCGAGGTGCTGCTCGACGGCCGCTACCGCACCACCACCGACCGCGACGGCCGCTTCGAATTCCCGATGGTGGGCACCGGCCGCCATCAGCTCACGCTCACGCTCGACAGCGTGCCGCTGCCCTGGGGCGCGGCCACGGAAAGCGGCGTAAGCATCCATGTTCCGCTGCGCGGTCAGGCCCATGCCGAGATCCCCGTGATCAAGGTGAGGGACTGACCTTGCAGCAGACAGCCGGCCGGCGCCCTGTGCGCAGGTCCGGCGCCTTGCATCAGCGCCTGCGTGCGCTGCCGTTCAACCCAGTCAGAAGGAGTCCCCGACATGATCAGAAAGACAACCCGGCCTTCCACGGCCCTGATGGCGCGGGCGGTGGCAGCGGCCGCCGTGCTGCTGCTGCTGCCGGCCGGCGCAGCGCTGGCCGAGAGCCAGTACGGCTATGACAGCGCAGGCACCGGCACCATCACCGCACAGGCGCGCGTGAACCTGAGCGTGGCCGTGCCCAAGATGATCCTGCTGCGCGTGGGCTCGGGCGCCACCACCGACACCCTGAGCTGGAACACCAGCTTCAGCGTGACCACGGCGCCCACCGCGCCGGTCAACGGCAACAACCAGGCCGCCAACTGGGGCGGCACGGCGCCCACCGCCACCACCAGCGCCAACCCCGCGGCGCTGGCGGTGTCGGCCTGGACCAACAACGCCGCCGGCGGCCGGCTGACCTACACGGCCACCGCCTTCGCGGCCAACGGCCCCACGCTGGGCAACGTCTCGGTGACGGCCGGCGCCGGCCTGGCCCACCCCACGCCCACGGCGCTGGCCACCGCCAGCACGGCCGGCATCGACTTCGCGGCCGGCACGGTGGCCACGGGCAGCTGGACCTATGCGCTCGACGGCACGGGCTCGGCCGGCTGGCGCTCGGGCCTGTACACGGCCACGGTGACCTACACGGCCACCAGCCTCTGAACCGGCGCCATGCGCGACGGCGCTTTGCGCACCCCGCCCCAGCCGCCCAGCCGGCGCGGCCGGCGCGGGCGCCAGGCGGCCGTGCTGCTGCTGGCGGCGCTGCCGGGCCTGGTGCATCCGCCTGCGGCGCGCGCGGTCATCATCACCGTCGCAGACAACAGCAGCGCCAATGCGATCTCGCTGCGCGTGGGCTCGGCCGTCGGCACCGACACCGTGAACTTCAACGTCGCGGGCAACAACGTGGGGCTGACGCCGACGGCTGTGGCCGGCACGCCCGCGATCGACGTCTGGGTGACGCCAACGCGCACCGTCGCCAACAACACGACGGCGCGCCCGGTGACCCTGAGCGTGGATTCCTCGGCCGGCTTGAGCTGCCAGAGCAGCACCTGCGGCACCACCGTCATCCCCTTCACCAAGATCCGATGGGTGGCCAGCAACAACAGCAACGCGGCCTCGGGCGACATCCAGAGCACGAGCGCGCCCTTCACCGGCGGCACCAGCCAGCAGATCGCCACCTTCAACGCGAATGCCAATGTCTGCATCCTGCTGATCAACGGCCTGCCCTGCCTGTTCGGCACCCTCGGCACCTCCTGGACCTACCAGTCGAGAAACCTCTCGGCCACGCGCCTGCAATTCAGCTACGTCAACGACGTGGTCTACCCCGCGGGCAACTACCGCGGCACCGTGCGCTTCACGGCCTCGATGGAATAGCCATGCCTGCGCTGTGCCTCCGCCGTTTTTTGCCACGAGCCTTCTGGGTCATGGGCCTGGTGCTGCTGCTGGCGCCCGCCTGGGCACAGGTGGCGCGGCTGGACGACAGCACCTCGCCGCGCGCGCATGTGAGCGTCGACCTGCAGCAGGCCCGCCCCGTCGATGCCCACACCCTGGCCCTGCCGCTGGGCCGCATCGACTACCGGCTGGCCACCACGCCCCACGTGGGCCGGCGCGCGCGCATCTTCTACGTGGTGCCGCCGGCCATCGCGGGCCTGCGCGCGCCGGCCGGGCTGCAGGTGCAGTGGCGCAGCCTGGGCGTTTTTGCCAGCGGCGCGGCGCGCCCGGGCGACCGGGTGCCCGTGTGGCAGGGCATCGTGCGGACGGGCTGGATGAACGAGAGCTTCGACCTGCAGTTGCGCATCGACCCGCGTGCGCTGCAGATGGGCCCGGGCGCCGCGCTGAGCTTCGAGGCCTATTTCGAGATCGAGACCATGCCATGAATGCCCTGCGCCGTCTTGCCCACCGCGCGCTGCTGTTGCCGCCAGCGCTGGCCCTGTGCAGCGCCGCGGCGCTGGGCGCGCCCTTCGAGATCGCGGTGTCGCCTTCGCGCTTCGAGCTGACGGCCCGCAGCGCCGACCGCGTGGGCCAGTCATTGGAGCTGCACAACCTGGGGGCCGACGCCACCGAGATCGCGGTGCGCACGCTGGACTGGCGCTACAGCGACGACGGGCAGATCAGCTACCACGACGAGCTGCTGCCGGGCAGTTGCCGCCCCTGGGTCACGCTGGAGCGGCGCACCGTGCGCGTACCGGCGCGCGGCAGCCGCAAGCTGCGCTTCCAGATCGATGCGCCCGCCGATGCGGCGCGCGGCGAATGCCGCTTCATGATCGCGCTGGAAGGCGTGGAGCCCGCGCAGCAGACGGTCATCCAGAGCGGCGGCGCCAGCCTGAGCCTGCCCGTGAGCGGCCGCATCGCCGTGGCCGTGTATGTGATGCTCAACGGCGCGCAGCCCCGGCTGACCCTGCACGAGGTGAGCATGCAGCGCAGCGGCGGCAAGCCCGCGCCGCGCGTGCGCGTGAGCAATGAAGGCGATGCGCATGGCCGGCTCGAAGGCGCGCTGGAGGCCACCGACGCCCAGGGCCAGGCCTTCAACCTCGTGGTGGAAGGCACGCCCATCCTGCCGGGCCAGACGCGCACGCTGGCGCTGGTGCCGCGCGCCGAGGACGAACAGGCGCCGCCGCCGCAGCCGAGCTACCCCGTCAAGGTCCAGGGCCTGCTCGACTGGGACCAGGGCAGCTTCAGGATCAACACGGAGTTGCGCTGATGCGCCAGCCCCATGCCTCGCCCCGCGTTCCAGCCCGCGCCCCGGCACGGGCATGGGCCGCGTGCGTGGCATGCCTGCTGGCTGCGCCCGCCGCGCTGGCGGCCAGTGCATCCTCGGGCGCGGGCGCCCTGCCCCGCACCGCCTCGGTCAACCTCGACTTCGCGATCCACATCGACCGCTTCATCTTCTTTCGCATCGGCGACGGCGCCTGGCCCACGCCGGGCGGCACGATCAGCCAGGTCAGCTTCGCGCTCACGCCCTCGATCCCCGCCGTGCCCACCGCGCCGGTCAACGGCAGCAACCGGGCCGTGAACTGGAGCGGCGCGGCGCCGGGCTTTTCGGTGGCCGCAAGCGGCAACGTGCTGCCGGTCGAAGTGCGCAGCAATGGCGGCCAGGTGAACCTGCGCGCCACCGTGGGCACGCCGCTGACCAGCGGCAGCAACAGCATTCCCATGTCGCAGATCGTGGTGAGCAGCAGCGACGCCCAACTGCCCGCGCCACCCATTCCCAACAGCGGCAGCGGCGCGGCCGTGAACGTGGCCGGCGGCGGCAGCGGCGCCGTGAACAGCCTGGTGACGCTGCGCAGCGCCCAATGGACCTTCAGCTTCGCCAACACCGTGCCGGTGGTGGCCGGGCAATACAGCGGGCAGCTGGTGTTCACGGCCAGCACGCCTTGAGCCGGCCGGGCCGCGCGCCGCGCGGGCCAGAGCGCAGACAAATGTGAACAAAGCCGCGCAGAGCGCGCCTGTTGCAGCCGGTTAAGGCCTGGGGCCACACGCTGCGCACCTACATTCCGCCGCGCGCTGCCCGCCCTCGGGCGCCGGCCGCGCGTCCATTCCCAACGCAACGAGGAGAAGATCGCATGCAACCCAGCAACCTTCAGAAGTGGTCGGCCGAACTCATCGGCACCTTCTGGCTCACCTTCGGCGGATGCGGCAGCGCCGTGCTGGCCGCCGCCTTTCCCAACGTCGGCATCGGCCTGCTGGGCGTGTCGCTGGCCTTCGGCCTGACGGTGCTCACGGGCGCCTATGCCTTCGGCCCGATCTCGGGCGGGCACTTCAACCCCGCCGTCTCCGTCGGCCTGGCCGTGGGCGGGCGCTTCCGCTGGGCCGAGCTGCCGGGCTACGTGATCGCGCAGACCGTGGGCGCGCTGCTCGCGGGCTTCGTGCTCTACCAGATCGCCACGGGCAAGCCCGGCGCGGAAGTGGGCGGCTTTGCCACCAATGGCTTCGGCGCCCATTCGCCGGGCGGCTTTGGCATGACGGCCGCGATCTGGACCGAGGTGGTGCTCACCGCGGTGTTCCTGCTGGTGATCCTGGGCGCGACGGCCAGGCGTGCGGCGGCCGGCTTCGGCGGCCTGGCCATCGGCCTGGCGCTGACCTTGATCCACCTGATCTCCATCCCTGTGACCAACACTTCGGTCAACCCGGCGCGCAGCACCGGCGTGGCCGTGTTCGGGCCGGCGATCGCCATCGAACAGCTGTGGTTCTTCTGGCTCATGCCCATCGTGGGCGCGGCCATCGGCGCGCTGATCTACAAGGCGCTGCTGGCAGGCGGCGAGGATTGATGACGACGGGCCGCGCGGGCCGTCAGAAGCGCTCCTGCGGCCCCAGGTAGCGCCACTGGCCCTGCGGCAGGTTGCCCAGCATCACGCGCCCGATGCGGATGCGCTTGAGGCCCACCACCTTCAGGCCCACCTGCTCGCACATGCGGCGGATCTGCCGCTTCTTGCCTTCGGTGAGCACGAAGCGCAGCTGCTCGGGGTTCTGCCAGTCCACGCGTGCGGGCTTCAGGCGCTGGCCGTCCAGCGAGAGCCCGTGGCGCAGCCGCGCCAGCTGCTCGCGCGGGAACACGGCCTGCACGTCGGCCGTGCGTTCGGCGCCTTCGTGGATGCAGCTCACGCGCACCAGGTATTCCTTTTCGACGCCCGAGTCCTCGCCGATCAGCTGGCGCGCCACGCGGCCGTCCTGCGTGAGCACCAGCAGGCCCACGGAGTCGATGTCGAGCCGGCCGGCCGGCGCCAGGCCGCGCAGTTGCGGGGGTGAAAAACGCTGGTGGCTGGGGTCTTCGCGCCAGTGGGTGCGCGGGTTGATCAGCGACACGGCGGGCGCGTGGCCGTCCTCGGCCTGGCCGCTGACGTAGCCCACGGGCTTGTGCAGCAGGATGGTGACCTGCTGCGCCTGGTGGCCCTGCGCCTGCCTGTCCACTTCCACGCGGTCGGCCGGCGTGACCTTCACGCCCATGGCCGCCACCTGGCCGTTGACCTTGACCCAGCCCTGCTCGATCCAGAAGTCGGCCTCGCGGCGCGAACACAGGCCCAGCTCGGCCATGCGTTTGTTCAGACGGATCGGCTCGGCAGGCGTGGGCATGGTCTACAGGGGGCAGCAGCGAAAGCGACGCATTGTTTCATGGCGCTGCAGCTCCCGCGGGGCGCGGCCTCAAGCCCTCCAGCCGCCGCCCAGTGCCTTGTACAGCGCCAGCAAATTGTCCAGCTGCGTCTCGCGCAGGCGGATCAGCTCGATCTCGGTCTGGTAGAGGCTGCGCTGCGCGTCGAGCTGCTCGAGGTAGGGCGAGTAGCCGGCTTCGTAGCGGTCGCGCGCATGCTCCACCGATCGCGCGAGGATGGCGCGGCGCTGCTGCGCATGCTGCACCTGCAGGGCCAGGCGGTCCACGCCCAGCAGCGCGTTTTCCACCTCGCCGAAGGCGGCCAGCGCCGCGCCGCGGTAGGCAAAGGCGGCCTGGTCGCGCTGCGCCGCGGCCGCGCCGTACTGGGCCTGCAGCCGGCCGCCGTCGAACAGCGGCGCGAGCACGCTGCCGCCCAGGCTCCAGACCTTGATCGGGTCGTAGCCCAGCGCGTTGGCATACAGGCCACCGAGCCCGGCCGACAGCGAGACCTGCGGCATGAAGGCCGCGCGCCGCGCCGCCAGGCTGGCGTCGCTGGCGGCCAGCAGTTGTTCGGCCTGGGCCAGGTCGGGCCGGCGCCGCAGCAGCTGCGAAGGCAGGGTGGCCGGCACGGCGGGCAGTTGCAGCGCCGCGAAGCGGGCCGCGCCCTGCGCCACCGCATCGGGCGCCGGCAGGCTGGGCAGCTCGCCGGTCAGGATGCGCAGCGCGTTGTGCTGGCGGGCCACGGCCAGCTCCAGTTGCGGCAGGGCCTGCTGCACGCTTTCGTACTCGGCCTCGGCCTGCGTCAGTTGCAGTTGCGAGGCATAGCCCAGGCGCGCCTTGTCCTGCGCCAGGCGCAGGGCCTGCACGCGCGAATCGGCGGTGGCGCGCGTTTGCACCAGTTGCGCATCGAGCGCCAGCAGGCCGATGTAGGCCTGCGTGGTCTGCGCGGCCACGGCCAGCGCCACGCCGTCGCGCTCGGCCTGCGTGGCCGCCACCTGGGCCTGCGCGGCCTGCGTCTGGGCGCGCAGCCGCCCCCACAGGTCCGGCTCCCAGCTCAGTTGCAGTTGCGGCTGGGCCACGCGCGAAGTCGTGATGCCCGCGGCCGTGAGCGTGTGTTCGCCCTTGCCGGCCACCGCGGCCGACAGGGCCGGCGCGCTGGCGGCCGAAGCCAGGTCCAGCTGTGCCTGCGCCGCCGCCACGCGGGCCGCCGCCATGCCGATCTGGCTGTTGTGTGCCAGCGCCGCCTCCACGGCCTGGTTCAGTTCAGCATCGCCAAAGCGCTGCCACCACCGGGGCTGCAGCGCATCGCCGTGCTGCGCATCCACGGGCTGGGCCAGCCACTGGCTGGGCGCGGCAAAGGCGGCCTCCGGCGGTGCGGCGCGCTGGGCCGGCATGCAGCCGGCCAGCAGCGTCGCCGCGAGCATGGCTGCCGCAGGGGCGAAGAACAACGGTGCGCGGCGGCTCCTCATGGCCGTGCTCCCGCCACCCCGGTGGCCAGCGCGGCATGCGGGGTGGGCGCGGCATCGGTCGCCGTGTCCACATGCGCGATCACCGACATGCCGGGCCGCAGGCGCGCGGCGGCGCTTTGGCCGGGATCGATGGCGATGCGCACGGGCAGGCGCTGGACCACCTTGGTGAAGTTGCCGCTGGCGTTGTCGGCGCGCAGCACGCTGAACTCCGAGCCCGTGGCCGGCGCGATGCGCTCCACATGGCCCGTGAGCACCTGCCCTTCGAGCGCGTCCACCGCGAAGCGCGCGCGCTGGCCGGGCTGCACATGGGCCATCTGCGTTTCCTTGAAGTTGGCCACCACCCACAGTTGATCGGGCACGAGGAAGAACAGCTGCGAGCCGGCCGTCACGTACTGGCCCGGCCGGGCCGAAGCCTCGCCCACCTGGCCGTCGCGCGGCGCCCGCACCACGGTGTTGGCCAGGTCGATCTGCGCCAACTGCAACTGGGCTTCGGCCGCGCTGACCTGCGCCTGCAGCCCCGCACGCGAGACCTGCGTGGCCTTGATCTGTTCATGGCCGATGGCGATGTCGGCCTGCGACTTCTGCACGTTGGCCTGCGCCAGTTGCGCCGTGGCGCGGGCCTGGTCGCGCTCGCGCTGCGACACCGAGCCGCGCTGCACCAGCTCCTCGACCCGCTGCAGATCGGCGGCCGCGCGCGTGGCTTCGGCCCGGGCCGCAGCCTGCGTGGCCTGGCGCGCCTGCAGGTTGGCGCGGTTCTGCGCCTGGGCCTGCTCGGCGTTGGCCAGTTGGGCGCGTGCGGCTTCGAGCTGGGCCTGGGCTTGCTGCACCTTGCCGGCGTAGATGCGGTCGTCGATGCGCAGCAGCACGTCCCCGGCCTTGACGTTGGCGAAGTCCTTGACCGCCACCTCGGCCACATAGCCGCTGACCTGCGGCGCCAGCACCGTGACCTGGCCGCGCACGTAGGCGTCGTCGGTGTGGACCACCGAAGTCGCGAAGGGCCCGAGACGCCAGGCCCAGAGCACCAGCGCCACACCCACCAGCGCCACGCCGGCCATCAGCACCAGCGTGCGGCGCGAGGCCTTGACCAGCTTGGGCGGCGACGCAGGTGCGGCGGAAGGCGCCGCGGGCGCGCTCGCGCCATCGGGCAGCGGGCCGGAAGAGGTTGGGGTGGCTGCCGCCGTTGTTGTTGTTGTTGCTGTTGTTGTGCTGTCGTTCATGATGAAAGCCCAGAGTCAGGTGCCGGCACGCGCCGGCGGCGGCACAGCCGCGGATGAAGAAGACGAAGAAGGAGGAGCGGCCGCGGCCTGCCGCCGTGCGGCGCGCCGCATGCGCGCGGCGCGCCACAGCATCCAGGCCAGGTAGGCGATGGCCAGGCCGCCCAGCAAGGTGAACACGTCGTTGAAGGCGCGCACCGCCGCCTCGCGCCGCACGACCTGGCCCAGCTGGGCCTGGCCCTGCGCGGCGCGCTGCACCGGGTCGGCCAGCTGCGCGCCATACACCCGCTGCTGCAACGCCAGGCGCTGCGCCACCGCGGCATCGGTCGGATCCAGGTGGGCGGCGATGGCCTGCGCATGCACCGTGGTCCGCTGCGCCTGCAGCGTGCCCAGCACCGACGGGCCGGCCAGCCCGCCCAGCGCCTGCGTGACGGAAAAAAGCACGATGAAGCTGACCATGTGATCGGCCCCGTGCTGCAGCGCCTGCATCACGCCCGAGAGCATCAGCGGGCCGAGGAACATGGCCGCCGCGAAGGACAGCAGGAACTGGCTGGCGTAGAAGTCGTGCGGGCGGCTCAGGCTGGTGGAGTGGTGGTCCATGAAGCCCACGATGGCGATGAGCACCACCGACGCCAGCAGTTGCAGCGGCACGGCCTTGGGCCCGAAGGTGAAGGCGCTCACGGCCATGCCGCAGAGCATGCCCAGCAGCATCACGCCGAACAGCGGCTGCAGCTGGTCGGGGCCCATGCCCAGCGTGCGCAGCAGGCCCACGGCGCCGTAGCTCTGCTCGGCCAGCAGAAAGCGCATCATCAACGCGCCGAAGACGAAGGCCAGCGTGCTGCCGTTGAGCAGCCAGCGGATCTGCAGCAACGGCCTCTCGCGCCGGTATTCGTGCATGGCCCCCAGTGCGAGCAGCACGATGGCGCCCACCAGCGCCCAGGCCAGCCAGGGGGTGTCGGTCCACCAGCCGTTGAGGCCCTGCGCCAGCACCGCGCCCAGCAGCGCCACGCCCGGCGCCACCAGCGCGAAGGTCAGGAAGTCGGCCTTCTCCAGCACGTGGATGCGGATGCCCACGGGCAGCTTGAGCGAGACCACTGCCGCGAAGGCGCACAGCGCCATGCCGCCTTCGAAGGCGTAGAGCACGCGCCAGTCGGCCTGGTCCAGCAGGGCGGGCGAGATCATCCAGGCCAGCGGCGTGGCCAGCTGCGTGAGGCCCATGCCGATGACGAAGGCCGAACCCACGCGCACGCGCGGCAGCGCCTGCAACATGTAGAGCACGGCCAAGGTGCTGGCCGCCGCGCCCACGAAGCCGCTGGCCGCGCGCACGGCGATGGCCATGGCATAGCCATCGACCACCAGGTGCAGCAGCGCCAGCGCCGCGTAGAGGCCCAGCGCCAGCTCGGCAAACAGGCGCATGCCGAACTGCTGCCTGAACTTGAAGACCAGCAGGTTGGCCGTGACGTTGACCATCACGTAGGCGGCCGGCAGCCACGCGCCCTCGGCCGGCGTGAGCCCGAGCTGGCCCTGGATCACGGGCAGGTTGGCCGTGATCAGCGAGGAGCCGAGCCCGCCCGTGAGCCCGACCAGGATGGCCACCAGCGCATAGGCGATGCGCACGGGCCAGGCATGCGAGAGCGCGGCCGGCGAGCCGGGCAGGAAGGGCTTTTCGTGCGGCTCCCAGTCAGGCAGGGGCGCGAGCACGCGCGGGCTGGCAGCCGTAATGCTCATGACCGTGCCTCACGCAGGCGCAGGCCATCGAGCAGCAGTTCAAGCGCGCGCCGGCCCATGCGGCGGCGCTGCTGCAGCGTGTGGCCGCGCAGCAGCGCGCCCACCATGCCCACGGCCAGCACGAAATCGGATTCGACGAAATCGGCCCGGCAGCGCCCGGCCGAAACGGCCCGCTGGATCAGCGGCCGCACCATGCGGCCCAGGCGCGCCTGGGCCTCGCGCACCAGCGGGTGCTCGCGGTCGATGGCGCGCCAGTAATCGGTGATGGGCGCTGAATCGGCGATGCGCTGGGCCATGAAGGCCAGCAGTTCGAACAGGCCGTCGTCGCGCTCGGCCAGGCGCTGGGCCTCTTCCTCGATGCGGTCGAGGTTGCGCCCCATCAGCGCCTGCATCAGCGCTCCCCGGTCGGGGAAGTTGCGGTACAGCGTGGCCCGCCCCACGCCCGCGCGCTCGATCACCAGCTCCAGCGGCGCATTGACGCCCTGCTCCGAGAAAACGGCCGCGGCGGCGTCGAGCAGCGCCAGCCGGCGCAGCTGGGCGTCGGTGCGCAGGGAACGGTCTGGGGAAGCTTCGGACATGGCTGCATTGTCTCACAAGTGGACAATTTTGTCCGGTTACAGAAAACCCATGCCAGGCCCAGGGCCGCCGGATGCGGCGCAGGCTGTCGCTTGCAGGACGCTGTACGTTCGCGGCCTCCCTATGATCTGGCGCGCCCCGCCATCCGCTTTTTTCTGGAACCGCCATGCCCCTGCAACTACGCTCCCTGATCCGTCCCGACGCCACGCTGGAGCTTTCGCTGGCCGAGGTGCCGCAGCCCGTGCCCGCCACACAAGACGAAGTGGTGCTTCGCATGGAGGCCGCGCCGCTCAACCCCTCTGACCTGGGTCTGCTCTTCGGCGGCGCCGACATGCGCCAGGCCCAGGCTTCGGGCACGGCCGAGCGCCCGGTGATCACGGCGCCACTGTCGCCGGGCGTGATGGCCGCCATGGCCGCGCGCGTGGGTGAATCGATGCCGGTGGGCAACGAGGGCGCGGGCACCGTGATCGCCGGCGGCGCCTCGCCGGCCGCGCAGGCCCTGCTGGGCCGCCGCGTGGCCGCGCTGGGCGGCGCCATGTACGCACAGTTCCGCGCCGTGCCCGCTGCGCAATGCCTGCCGCTGCCCGAAGGCGCGACGGCCGCGCAGGGCGCCTCGTGCTTCGTCAACCCGCTCACGGCGCTGGGCATGGTGGACACGATGCGCCGCGAAGGCCACACGGCGCTGGTCCACACCGTGGGCGCATCGAACCTCGGCCAGATGCTCAACCGCATCTGCCTGAAGGACGGCGTGCCCCTGGTCAACATCGTGCGCCAGAGCGCGCAGGCCGCGCTGCTGCGCGAACAGGGCGCCGCGCATGTGGTGGACAGCAGCTCGCCCGACTTCCAGGCCGAGCTGACCGAAGCCATCGCCGCCACGGGTGCCACGCTGGCCTTCGACGCCATCGGCGGCGGCAAGCTCGCGGGCCAGTTGCTGGTGGCGATGGAAGCCGCCATCGCGCGCCGCCCCGGCCAGGGCTACAGCCGCTACGGCAGCGACGTCCACAAGCAGGTGTACGTCTACGGCAGCCTGGACCGCGGCCCCATCGAGCTGGCGCGCGGCTTCGGCATGAGCTGGGGCGTGGGCGGCTGGCTGCTCTTTCCCTTCCTGCAGAAGGTGGGGCCCGAGCGCGTGCAGCAACTCAAGCAGCGCGTGGCCGACGAGCTGACCACCACCTTCGCCAGCCACTACACGAAGGAGCTCACGCTGGCCGAAGCGTTGACGCTGGAGGCCATTGCCAGCTACGGCAGGATGGCCACGGGAGAGAAGGCGCTGATCCGCCTGTAGCCGTTCCTTGAGCCCGGCGCGCGGCGGCATGGACGCCTCGCGCGTTTGCTGCTAAGGTGGCGGCACGGCATCCACGGAGGATGCTTTTCTTGGGGGATTCCCGGAAATGAACGCCACAGCCAACCGTGCCGCAGCGGCACGCGTTTCTTCGCCTTCGCCTTCTTCTTCATCGTTCACCCACACGCACGCCGTTGTCATCGGCCGCTTCCAGCCTGTGCACTTCGGCCACCAGCGGCTGATCGAGCAGGCCCTGCGCACCGCGCAGCGCGTGATCGTGGTGGTGGGCTCGCACGGCCAGCCGCGCAGCGTCAAGAACCCCTTCACCTTCGATGAGCGCGAGCGCATGGTGCGCGCCAGCCTGAACGCCGACGCGCAGATGCGCGTGAGCGTGGTGGGCGTGGGCGACGCGCCCTACAACGACCAGTTGTGGATCGCCGGCATCCAGTCGGCCGTGGACCGGCTGGTGGCGCAGGACGGCGTGGCGCCCGAGCAGGCGCGCGTGGCGCTGGTGGGCCACCTGAAGGACGCCAGCAGCTACTACCTGCGCCTGTTCCCGCGCTGGGAGTTTGTGCCGCACGAGAACGTGCAGAGCATTCACGCCACCGACGTGCGCCAGCTCTACTTCCACCCCGAGATGCGCGGCCAGTTGCCGGCCGACGCACTGCCCGCGGGCACGGCCGGCTTTCTCGCGCAGTTCACGCAGACCGCCGACTACGCGGCGCTGGTCGAGGAGCGCGCCTTCCTGGCCGACTACCGCGACAGGTACCGCTATGCGGGCAGCGAGTTCCCGCCCATCTTCACCACCGTCGATGCGGTGGTGGTCGAGGCCGGCCACATCCTGCTGGTGCAGCGCAAGTTCCATCCCGGCAAGGGCACCTGGGCGCTGCCGGGCGGCTTCGTGGGGCAGCAGGAGCGGCTGCTCGATGCGGCGATCCGCGAGCTGAAGGAAGAAACGCGGTTGAAGGTGCCCGTGCCCGTGCTGCAGGGCAGCCTGAAGGGCCAGCAGGTCTTCGACGCGCCCGACCGCTCGCAGCGCGGGCGCACCATCACATACGCCTTCTTCTTCGAGCTGGCCCACAACCAGTGGACCGGCCTGACGCCCGTGCGCGCGAATGACGACGCGGCCGCCACGCGCTGGGTGCCGCTGGCCGAGTTCCTGGACATGCGCGAGCGCGTGTACGAAGACCACTATTTCATCGCCAACCACTTTTTGGGAGGACTGGGGAAGAACTGACACGCGACCCTGGTCCACATTGCAACGGCGCCGGATGACGGCGCCACCGTGAAAGGAGCTTTCACATGACTTCGAACCTCGACGGCGCCCTGGGGCGCAATCTTCTTCTGCGCAGCGACTCCTACAAGGTCTCGCACTGGGTGCAGTACCCGCCCGGCACGCGCACGGTCTTCAGCTATGTGGAGTCGCGCGGCGGTGCCTTCGGGCACGGCGTGTTCTTCGGCCTGCAGGCCTGGCTGCGCGAATACCTGAGCCGGCCCGTGACGCAGGCCGATGTGGATGAAGCCCAGGCGCTGATGGCGCTGCACGGCCTGCCCTTCAACCGCGCGGGCTGGCAGTTGCTGATCGACCGCCATGGCGGCCGGCTGCCGCTGCGCATCCGCGCGGTGCCCGAAGGCAGCGTGCTGCCGGTGCGCAACGTGCTGGCCACGGTGGAGAACACCGACCCCGACTTCTTCTGGCTCACCAGCTACATCGAAACCGAACTGCTGCGCGCCATCTGGTATCCGAGCACGGTCGCCACTGTTTCGGCCGCGGCCAAGGCCACGCTGCTGCGCTACCTGCGGGCCAACAGCGACGACCCCGAGGGCCAGATCGGCTTCAAGCTGCACGACTTCGGCGCACGCGGCGTGTCGAGCAATGAATCGGCCGCGCTGGGCGGCCTGGCCCACCTGGTGAACTTCCAGGGCACCGACACGCTGATGGCGCTGATGGCCGCGCGCCGCTGGTACGACTGCGAGATCGCGGGCTTCTCCATTCCGGCGGCGGAGCACAGCACCATCACGAGTTGGGGCCGCGCGCATGAAGCCGATGCGTACCGCAACATGCTCGCGCAGTTCGCCAGGCCCGGTGCCACCTTTGCCGTGGTCAGCGACAGCTACGACATCTTCCGCGCCTGCGACGAACTGTGGGGCCGCGAGCTCAAGGCCGAGGTGCAGCGCAGCGGCGCCACGCTGGTGGTGCGGCCCGACTCGGGCGAGCCCGCGCCCACGGTGCTGAAGGTGGCGCAGATCCTGGCCGAGCGCTTCGGCACCCGGACCAATGCCAGGGGCTTCAAGGTGCTGAACACCGTGCGCATCATCCAGGGCGACGGCATTGACCTGGACAGCCTGCGCACCGTGCTGGCCACGCTTCACGCCGAAGGCTTTGCCGCCGAGAACATCGCCTTCGGCATGGGCGGC
This sequence comes from Xenophilus arseniciresistens, assembly GCF_028023875.1. Lineage (GTDB taxonomy): Bacteria > Pseudomonadota > Gammaproteobacteria > Burkholderiales > Burkholderiaceae_C > Xenophilus > Xenophilus arseniciresistens. The sequence goes on along the minus strand of NZ_JAQIPB010000007.1, from coordinate 14,853 downwards.
GGCCTGCTGCAGCGCTGCAACCGCGACACCATGCAATGGGCGATGAAGTGCTCGGCCGTGCAGGTGGGCGACGAATGGCGCGAGGTCTTCAAGGACCCGGTGGGCGACACGCGCAAGCGCTCCAAGAGAGGCCGGCTCACGCTGGCAGGCAGCGCCGAAGCCGGCTGGCGCACCGCGCGCCTGGATGGCCCCGAAGGCGCGCCGGCCGACGATGCATTGCAGACCGTGTATGAGAACGGCGAGCTGCTGCGCACGCAGAGCTTCGACGAGGTGCGCGGCCTGGCTGCAGCGGGCGTGATGCGCCTGGCCGACACGCACGCGCTTTGACGCGCTGAGCCTGCGCGCACGCCCCCCGTGCGCGCTGTCAGTCACGCAAGCGACCCAGGCCGCGCCTGCGCAGTCACCCAACTGACTGCAGCGCAGCGCGGCCTGTTCCGACACTGCACGGGTCCGCTCGAGGTGGACAGCATCCCAAGGAGACCCGTTCATGTTCAAGCCCACGCTGGTGGCCCTTTCCCTTGCCTCGATGGCCTGCGCCTTCGGCGCGCACGCGCAACAGCAACAACAACAGACCCTGAAGATCGCGCTGATCGATCCGCTGAGCGGGCCGATGGCCGACGTGGGCAAGATCTTCGAGAACCACCTGCGCTTCGCGGCCGACAACATCAACGCGGCCGGCGGCATCGACGGCATCAAGCTCGAAGTGCTGGCCTTCGACAACAAGCTCTCGACGCAGGAAAGCCAGGCCGCGCTGCAGGCGGCCGTGGGCGCGGGCGTGAAGGCGGTGTTCGTGGGCGGCGGTTCGGCCACCGCCACGGCGGTGATCACGGCCGCCAACCGCAACAACGAGCGCAACCCCGACAAGTCGGTGCTGGTCTTCAACTTCGGCGGCATCGACCCCGACCTGGTCGGCAAGAGCTGCTCCTTCTGGCACTTCATGACCGACGCGCAGGTGACCATGCGCATGAAGGCCTATGCCGACTTCGTGAAGAAGACGCCCGACATCAAGAAAGTCTACTTCCTCAACCCCGACTACAGCTTCGGCCGCCAGTGGACGGCCTTCGGCAAGAACCTGCTGGGCCAGGCGCGCTCGGACATCCAGTTCGTGGGCGAGGACTTCTTCCCCACCGGCACGGTGAAGGACTTCGCGCCCTACATCGCCAAGATGCGCGCCGCGGGCGCCGACACCGTGGTCTCGGGCAACTGGGGCAACGACATGGCGCTGATGATCAAGGCCGCCGGCGAATCGGGCTACAAGCTGCGCATCCTCACGCACAGCAGTGCCAACAAGTCGACCATGATCGCGCTGGACGCCGCGCCCACGGTCAAGCTGAACATGATCGGCGAATGGTTCCCCGGTGCCGACAACCCGACGGCCGCCAAGCTCGAAAGCGCCTTCGAGTCCAAGTACAAGGAAGCCTTCTACCTGGTGCGCCTGTCCACCGCCACCGAGCTGCTGGCCCAGGGCGTGCGCAAGGCCAGGTCCACCGATCCGAAGCAGATTGCCTCGGCGCTCGAAGGCATCTCGTACAAGTCCATCCTGGGCGATGTGACGGTGCGCAAGGAAGACCACCAGTTCATGGCGCCGCAGTACGTCTACACCAACCACAAGGTGGACGGCAAGACGGTGAAGAAGGGCTTCGACGGCACCAACCAGGGCTTCGTGGCCGAATCGCTGGCCCCGGTGTCGGCCCTGGCCGTGCCCAACCAGTGCGAGATGAAGCGCCCCGCGGGAGTCTGAAGCCATGACCTCCCGCCCTTGGCTGAAAAGCTACCCCGAAGGCATGAGCTGGAACGCACCGCTGAAACTGACGGCGCTCACCGCCCTGCTGGCCGACGCCGTGCGGCAATGGCCGCAGCGCACCGCCCTGCGCCAGGATGCCCTGGTGCTCAGCTACGCCGAGCTGGCGCAGCACGTGCGCCGCGTGGCCGGCGGCCTGCGCGAACTGGGCGTGCAGCCCGGCGTGCACGTGGGCCTGTACCTGCCCAACGTGCCGCAGTACATCGTGGCCTTCTTCGCCGTGCTGCAGGCCGGCGGCACGGTGGTGAACTACTCGCCGCTCGACGCCGGCCAGACCCTGCGCCACAAGGTCGAAGACAGCCAGACGCGGCTGATGATCACCTTCGACGCGCCCGAGCTGCTGAGCAAGATGGAAGCCATCGCGGGCGAGGGCACGCTGCAGACCCTGGTGGTGGCGCGTGCCGATGATTTCAGCGCCGACGTGCCCTCGGTCGCGCCCGTGCAGGCCGCTGCGCGCGTGCCCTTTTCCACCCTGCTGGCCGCGGCGCCGCTGGCACAGCCGCATGTGCCGTCCGACATTCAGACGGCCATCGCCGTGCTGCAGTACACCGGCGGCACCACGGGCCAGCCCAAGGGCGCGATGCTGAGCCATGCAAATCTGAGCGCGGCGGTCTCGCAGGTCTGGCACACGCTGGTGGCCTCGGGCACGCTGGAAGAAGGCGAAGAGCGCTTCCTGGCCGTGCTGCCGCTGTTCCACATCTATGCGCTGGTGGTGAACATGCTGTTCGGCCTGTCCATCGGCGCCGAGCTGTCGCTGCACCAGCGCTTCGACCTGGAGGCGACGCTGCGCGAGTTCGTGCAGCGCAAGACCACCGTCTTCCTGGGCGTGCCGACCATGTACGTGGCCTTCACGGGACATCCGGACATCGGGAAGCTGGACCTGTCCTCGCTCAAGTTCTGCAACTCGGGCGGCGCGCCCATCGCGGCCGAGGTCTACCAGGCCTTCGTGCGCATGGCGCAATGCCGGCTGCAGGAAGGTTGGGGCATGACCGAGACCTGCACCATGGCCACGGCCTCGCCGGGCTTCAGCCACTACCGGCCCGGCTCCTGCGGCATTCCGGTGCCGGGCGTGGACGTGAAGGTGATCGACCTGAAGGACCAGCACGACCTGCCCGAAGGCGAGCATGGCGAGCTGTGCATCCGCGGCCCCAACGTGATGGCCGGCTACTGGAATCGGCCCGAGGCCACGGCCGAGTCCATGACCGCCGACGGCTACCTGCGCACCGGCGACGTGGGCTACATGACGCCCGATGGCTTCGTCTACATCGTCGACCGCACCAAGGACATGCTGATCTGCGGCGGCTTCAACGTCTACCCGCGCAACATCGAGGAAGCGATCCACAGGCACCCCTCTGTCGAGGAAGTGATCGTCATCGGCATCCCCGACGCCTACCGCGGCCAGTCGCCCAAGGCCTTCATCAAGTTCAAGCCGGGCGCGGCGCGGCCCACGCTGGATGAGCTGAAGACCTTCCTGGCCGACTACCTGGGCAAGCACGAGATGCTGCAGGCCATGGAAGCGCGCGAGGAACTGCCCAGGACGGCGGTGGGCAAGCTGTCGAAGAAGGACCTGCAGGCGGAGTTGGCAGGAAGCGCCTGAGCCAGCGGCGCGCCCGGCGTGTTCAGTCCGGCTGCGCCTCTCGCCGGGCCAGCCGCACATGCAGCCAGGACAGCGCCAGGGCGCCCAGCGTGCCGCCCCAGTAGTCGACCGGCACGCCGCCCAGCCAGTTCGGGTGCCAGGTCACGATCTCGGGCGTGAAGCGCGCCAGGCCGAAGGCCGGGTTGATGACGAACCAGAGGAAGTCCTCCGTCACCCAGAACACGGCCACGCCCGCCACCGCCAGCACCATGTCGCTCCAGCGAAAGCGTGCGTTGAAGGCCAGCGGCATGAAGAAGACCAGCAACATGAAGGTGAAGACCCAGGCGTGGTAGCCGGTCATGGCGCGGCCGCCCCAGAAGATGTCGAGCAGCCAGTGCTTCTCGATGCGCCAGGTGGGCAGCGAGGTGGCCCAGCCGGCGCCGCCCTCGATCTGGATCTCTGCATTGGCGAAGAAGAAGGCCATGAGCATGGCCCAGGCGTAGAAGATGACGACGCGGCGCCAGGGGTTGTGCATGGAACTGAGAGGGGAAGAGAACAGGAAACAGGAGAGGGTCAGGCGCCAGGGGCATCTGGAGAGCCCAGCACATGTTCGAGCACCGCATGCGCGGCGCGCGGCCGACCCAGTGCCTGGCTTCGCGCGGCCATGGCGGCAAGCTGCGGCGCATCGGCCATCAGGCGCGCCACCTTGTAGCCCAGGCCGATGGCGTCCCAGGCCAGCCAGGCCGCACCTTCCTCGAGCAGGTAGCCGGCGTTGTGCTCTTCCTGGCCCGGGATCGGGTCGCTCAGCAGCATGGGCCGGCCGACGGCCAGGCATTCGGAGATGGTCAGGCCGCCGGGCTTGGTCATCACCAGGTCGGCCGCGGCCATCAGCTTGTGCATCTCCTGGGTGAAGCCGACGGCGCGCAGGCGCTGCGGGTGTTCGCGCTGCAGCGCCTCCAGCTCGACCAGCGCCCGGGCGTTGCGGCCGGCCACGGCGATGAGCTGGAAGTCGGGCTCGGTCAGCGCCAGCAGGCGCCGCACCAGCGCGGGCATGTTGCCCACGCCCGCGCCGCCCGAGGCCAGCAGCAGCACGCGCCGCGCCGGCTCCAGCCCCAGGGCCTGCACGCATTCGTTGCGCACCAGCGCACTGCCCTGCGCGAAGGCCGGCATGACGGGGATGCCTGTGACGTGGATGCGCTCGCTGGGCAGGCCGCGCGCGCGCATCCGGAAGGCCACTTCTTCGGTGGCCGCGAAGTAGCCGTCCATGCCCGGCACCAGCCACATGTTGTGCAGGTCGAAGTCGGTCACCTGCAGCCACACGGGGCAGCCGATGCGGCCGCGGCTCTTCTCGCGCATCAGCAGCTCGGCCGGCAGGAAGTGGGTGCAGATGATGGCGTCGGGCTTTTCGCGCCGCAGCTCGCGCAGCAGCGCCGTGGCGCTCAGGCGTTCGATGCCGCGCCGCAGCCGCTGCGCGGTGGCGCTGTGCGGCGTGCTGTCGGTCTTGGCATGCAGGTAGGACCACAGCTCCGGCGCGCGGTTGACCAGGTGCAGGTACCAGTCGGTGTAGACCTTGCGAAAGCCCGCCGCCACATGGGCCATGGCGTCGATGTGGACGGCGCTGCAGCCGGGCCAGTCCTGCTCGGCGGTGGCGACCAGGGCCTGGGCGGCGCGTACGTGGCCGTTGCCGGCGCTGACGCTGAGGGTCAGAAGCTTTTTCGTTGCGGGTGCGGTCATGCGGGACGACGAGGGAGGAGGAGCCGTGAGTGGATTCAACTGCCGCCGCGCACGGCGCCGAACTGGCCCTGGCGCAGCGCCGGGAGGTCGAGCACGCGCAGGCCACCATACTCGATGCGGATGACACCTTGGGCCTGCAGGTGGCGCAGGGCCTCGTTCACGCGCTGGCGCGACAGGCCCACCAGGTAGGCCAGCTCCTGCTGGGTGATGCGCAGCACCTCGCCCACGCCCGGGAAGAGCACGGGGTTGACCAGCGCGGCCAGGCTGCGTGCCACGCGCGCGTCGGGGTTGTTCAGGCGGTCGATCTCGCGCGCGGCGATGAACTGGCCCAGCCGCTCGTTGAGCTGGCTCATGATGAAGCGGTTGAAGCCGATGGAGTGGTCCAGCAGCCAGTGGAAGCTGTCCACCGAGATGCCGGCCACCACGCTCTTGCGCAGCGCCTGGATGTTGTAGCGGTAGGGCTCGCGCTTGAGGGCCGTGCCTTCGCCGAACCAGCCGCCCGCGGGCAGGCCGGCGAAGGTCATGGTCTGGCCCTGGGCGGTGTCGGAGCTCATTTTGAGCAGGCCTTCGATCACGCCGAACCAGTAGGTCACGGGCCGGCCGACGCGGCACACGTGGTCACCGGGCTGCGCATTGACGGCCGTGATCTCGGGCAGCACGCGCTCGCGCTCGACCGGCGTGAGCGCGGCCAGCCAGGGAATGGCGTCCAGCTCGCGTGCGGTGGGCGCGCGGCGGCGCTGGTGCAGCGAGTCCGCCACCGCCACGGCGCGAGCAGCCTGGGGAAAGTCCGGGGAAGGGGTCACCCTTAAATTGTCGTTGAGCCGACATCTCGGCGTCAAAGCCGGTCCTACGATCCGCCCACTTCTGCAAGGCTGCGGCTGCGCATACGGGCGTCAACCGAGGACCGTGATGGACACCACCTTTCCCCAACTGCTGATGAAGCATGCGGCCGAGCGACCGGCGGCACCGGCCATGCGCGAGAAGGAGTTCGGCATCTGGCAGACGCTGAGCTGGGCCGAGCTGGCGCAGATGGTGGCGCATGCGGCCTGCGGCCTGCAGGCGGCCGGCCTTCAGCGCGGCGAGCACCTGGCCGTGATCGGCGCCAACCGGCCGCGGCTGTATGCCTGCATGCTGGCCGCGCAGGCGCTGGGCGCCATCCCGGTGCCGCTTTACCAGGATGCCGTGGCCGCCGAATTCGTCTTCCCGCTGTCCAATGCCGAAGTGCGCATGTGCGTGGTGGAAGACCAGGAGCAGGTGGACAAGATGATCGAAGTGCGCGCGCAGTACCCGGCGCTCACGCACATCTGGTATGACGACCCGCGCGGCCTGCGCAACTACAGCGAAGCCGGCCTGCAAGGCCTGGGCGATCTGCTGCAGCGGGGCCAGGCACTGGCCGCGCAGAACCCCGAATTCTTTGCCCGGCAGGTGGCGCAGGGCCGACCCGATGACGTGGGCGCCATGTTCTTCACCTCGGGCACCACGGGCAATCCCAAAGGTGTGGTGCACACGCACCGCAGCCTGCTCAACCGCGCCAAGGCCGGCGCCGACTTCGACCGACTGACGGCCGCCGAAGACGTGCTGGCCTACCTGCCGCCGGCCTGGATCGGCCAGAACATCTTCAGCTACGCGCAGTGGCTGGCCTGCGGCTACGTGGTGAACTGCCCCGAGTCGGCCGCCACCGTCAGCATCGACCTCAAGGAGATCGGCCCCACCTACTACTTCGCGCCACCGCGCGTGTTCGAAGGGCTGCTGACCAGCGTGATGATCCGCATGGAAGATGCGGGCCGCATCAAGCGCAGCATGTTCCACCGCTTCATGGACGTGGCGCGGCGCGTGGGCCCCGCGAAGATGGACGGCCAGCGCCTGGGCCTGCTGGACCGGCTGCTCTACGGCCTGGGCGATCTGCTGGTCTATGGCCCGCTGCGCAACACGCTGGGCTTCTCGCGCGTGCGCGTGGCCTACACGGCGGGCGAGGCCATCGGGCCGGACCTGTTCACCTTCTACCGCGCCATCGGCATCAACCTGAAGCAGCTCTACGGCTCGACCGAGACCGCCGTGTTCGTCTGCCTGCAGCCCGACAACGCCGTGCGCGCCGACACGGTGGGCGTGCCCATTGAGGGCGTGGAGATCAAGGTGGCCGACAACGGCGAAATCCTGGTGCGCTCGGCCGGCCTGCTCAAGGGCTACTACAAGAACCAGAAGGCCACCGACGAGGTGCTGACGGCCGACGGCTGGTACCACACCAGCGACGCCGGCTTCCTGGATGCGAGCGGCCAGCTCAAGATCATCGACCGTGTGAAGGACGTGGGCCGGCTGGCCGGCGGCGCCAACGACGGCGCCATGTTCGCGCCCAAGTACGTGGAGAACAAGCTCAAGTTCTTCCCGCACATCAAGGAAGCCGTGGCCTATGGCGACGGCCGGGCCACGGTCTGCGTGATGCTCAACATCGACTTCGAGGCCGTCGGCAACTGGGCCGAGCGGCGCAACCTGCCCTATGCGGGCTACACCGATCTGGCGGGCAAGGCCGAGGTGTATGAGCTGATGCGCGAGTGCGTGCAGAAGGTCAATGCCGACCTGGCGCAGGACGCCATGCTGGCGGGCAGCCAGGTCAGCCGCTTCCTGGTGCTGCACAAGGAGCTGGATGCCGACGACAACGAGCTCACGCGCACCAACAAGGTCCGCCGCGGCTTCATCGCCGAGAAGTACGCCGTGCTGATCGACGCGCTCTATGCGGGCCGCGACCAGCAGTACATCGAGACCCAGGTCAAGTTCGAGGACGGGCGCACCGGCAGCGTGAGCGCGACCTTGAAGATCCTGGATGCCCGCACCTTCGAACCCGTGCGCAAGGCGGCCTGATGAAAATGAACGATCTACCCTTGCCCACCGCAGCACCGGCCACGGCACCCGCCACGGGCCGCCAGATCGGCGACGTGATCCTGGAGGTGAAGAACATCTCGCTGCGCTTTGGCGGCGTGAAGGCATTGACCGACATCAGCTTCGACGTGCGCGAGCACGAGGTGCGCGCCATCATCGGCCCCAACGGCGCAGGCAAGAGCTCGATGCTCAACTGCATCAACGGCGTGTACGCGCCGCAGGAAGGCGCCATCACCTTCCGCGGCCAGACCTTCCGCCACATGAACTCCCGCCAAGTGGCCGAGATGGGCGTGGCGCGCACCTTCCAGAACCTGGCCCTGTTCAAGGGCATGAGCGTGCTGGACAACATCATGACCGGGCGCAACCTGCGCATGAAGAGCAACCTTTTCATGCAGGCCCTGCGCTGGGGGCCGGCCGAGCGCGAGGAGATCGCGCACCGCGAGAAGGTCGAACGCATCATCGACTTCCTGGAGATCCAGCCCTGGCGCAAGACGCCCGTGGGGCGCCTGCCCTACGGCCTGCAAAAGCGCGTGGACCTGGGCCGCGCGCTGGCGATGGAGCCGCAGGTGCTGCTGCTGGACGAACCCATGGCGGGCATGAACGTGGAAGAGAAGCAGGACATGTGCCGCTTCATCCTGGACGTGAACGACGAGTTCGGCACCACGGTCGTGCTGATCGAGCACGACATGGGCGTGGTGATGGACATCTCCGACCGCGTGGTGGTGCTGGACTACGGCAAGAAGATCGGCGATGGCACGCCGGAGGAGGTGCGCGGCAACGAAGACGTGATCCGCGCATATCTAGGCACCACACATTGAGGCCGCATCATGGGATTCTTCCTAGAAACACTGTTCGGCGGCCTGATGGCCGGCATGCTCTACGCACTCGTGGCGCTGGGCTTCGTGCTGATCTTCAAGGCCTCGGGCGTCTTCAACTTCGCGCAGGGCGCGATGGTGCTGTTCGCGGCGCTGGCGATGGCGCGTTTTTCCGAGTGGTTCCCCAAGTGGCTGGGCTTTGAAAGCCTGCTGCTGGCCAATGTGCTGGCGCTGGTGGCGGCCATCGCGCTGATGGCCGGCCTGGCCTGGCTGATCGAGCGCCTGGCGCTGCGCCAGCTGGTGGGCCAGGAGCCGATCGCGCTGCTCATGGCCACGCTGGGCATCGCCTACTTCATCGACGGCGCGGGCCAGCTGCTGTTCGGCAGCGCCACCTACAAGATCGACGTGGGCATGCCCAAGGACCCGATGATGGTGCTGGAAGGCACTTTCGAAGGCGGCCTGCTGCTGAGCAAGGAAGACCTGTACGCCGCGGCCGTCTCGGCGCTGCTGGTGATCTGCCTGACGCTGTTCTTCCAGAAGACGCCCACGGGCCGCGCGCTGCGCGCCGTGGCCGACGACCACCAGGCCGCGCAATCCATCGGCATCCCGCTGTCGCGCATCTGGGTCATCGTCTGGACCATCGGCGGCATCGTCGCGCTGGTGGCCGGGATCATCTGGGGCTCCAAGCTGGGCGTGCAGTTCTCGATCTCGCTGGTGGCGCTCAAGGCGCTGCCGGTGGTGATCCTGGGCGGACTCACCTCGGTGCCGGGCGCCATCGTGGGCGGGCTGATCATCGGCGCGGGCGAGAAGCTCTCGGAGATCTACATCGGCCCCATGCTGGGCGGCGGCATCGAGAACTGGTTCGCCTACGTGCTGGCGCTGGGCTTCCTGCTGCTGCGGCCCCAGGGCCTGTTCGGCGACAAGATCATTGATCGCGTGTAAGAAGGAAACGACCCATGCTTTACCGCGAGAACGGCCAGTTCAAGAAAACCTACCGCGCCGACCTGCAGATCTTTCCGGTGCTGCAGGACCGCTTAGCCATCTACCTGCTGCTGGCGCTGGCCTTCGTGGCGGTGCCGCTGCTGGCCAGCGACTATTTCTTTCGCGCCATCCTGATTCCGTTCTTGATCCTGTCGCTGGCCGCGCTGGGCCTGAACATCCTGGTGGGCTACTGCGGCCAGATCTCGCTGGGCACGGGCGCCTTCATGGCCATCGGCGCCTACGCGGCCTACAACCTGCAGGTGCGCATCGAAGGCATCCCGCTGCTGCTGGCGCTGATCGGCGGCGGCCTGGCGGCCACGGTCTTCGGCGTGCTCTTCGGCATTCCAAGCCTGCGCATCCGCGGGCTGTACCTGGCCGTGGCCACCTTGGCGGCCCAGTTCTTCACGGACTGGTTCACCAACCGCGTCAAGTGGGTCACCAACGATTCGCCATCGGGCTCGGTGAGCGTGGGGGCGCTGTCCTTCTTCGGCCTGCCGGTGGACACGCCGGTGCAGAAGTACCTGATGTGCCTGGGCCTGGTGTGCGTGACCGCGCTGCTGGCCAAGAACCTGGTGCGCGGCGCCATCGGCCGCCAGTGGATGGCCATCCGCGACATGGACGTGGCAGCCGCGGTGATCGGCATCCGGCCCGTGTACGCCAAGCTCTCGGCCTTTGCCGTCAGCTCCTTCATCGTGGGCGTGGCCGGCGCGCTGTGGGCCTTCGTGCACCTGGGCTCCTGGGAGCCCGCGGCCTTCAACATCGACCGTTCCTTCCAGCTGCTGTTCATGGTGATCATCGGCGGGCTCGGGTCCATCTCGGGCGCCTTCTTCGGCGCGGCCTTCATGGTGCTGCTGCCGCTGCTGCTGAACTACGTGCCGCACTGGCTGGGACTGCCGCTTTCCACCGCCACGGCCTCGCACCTGGAGCACATGATCTTCGGCGCGCTGATCGTGTTCTTCCTGATCGTCGAGCCCCATGGCCTGGCGCGCCTGTGGCTCACGGCGCGCGAGAAGCTGCGCCTGTGGCCCTTCCCGCATTGAACGCGCGCTTTTTTTGCGCATCGCTTCACCCATGCACGCAACGTGCCCATTCCTAGGAGACAAACCATGAAGCTGAGATCCCTCGCTGCGCTGGCTGCGGCCAGCCTGTCCCTGCTGGCGGCGCCCGGCGCCCAGGCCCAGGCGGCCGAGCAGTTCGTGCCGCTGCTGGTCTACCGGACGGGCCAGTTCGCGCCCCTGGGCATTCCATGGGCCGACGGCAAGCAGGACTACCTCAAGCTGATCAACGCGCGCGACGGCGGCGTCAACGGCGTGAAGCTGGCCTTCGAGGAATGCGAGACCGCCTATGACGCGGCCAAGGGCGTGGAGTGCTACGAGCGCCTCAAGGGCAAGGGCGATGCCGGCTTCGACACCCAGTCCACCGGCATCACCTTCGCCGTGACCGACAAGGCCTTCGTCGACAAGAAGCTGGTCGTGACGCCGGGCTATGGCCTGTCGCAATCGGTGGACGGCACGGTCTTCGAATGGAACTTCCCGCTGCTGGGCACCTACTGGACCGCGGCCGACGTGATGGTGCAGGACATCCTGAAGAAGGAGAAGGGCAGCCTCAAGGGCAAGAAGATCGCGCTGGTCTACCACGACTCCCCCTATGGCAAGGAGCCCATCCTGCTGCTGCAAAAGCGCGCGGCCAAGGAAGGCTTCGAGCTGTCGCTGTTCCCGGTCACGCCGCCCGGCGTGGAGCAGAAGAGCACCTGGCTGCAGATCCGCCAGCAGCGCCCCGACTACGTGCTGCTGTGGTCGGCCGGCGTGATGACGCCCGCCGCCGTGCGCGAGGCCCAGGCCACGGGCTACCCGCGCGAGAAGATCTACGCGATCTGGTGGGCCGGCTCGGACCATGACGTCAAGGACATCGGCGCCGGCGCCAAGGGCTACAACGCCATCACCATCCACAACAGCGCGGCCAAGGACAAGGTCCATGACGAGCTGAAGAAGCTGGTGTACGACAAGGGCCAGGGCACGGCGTCCAGTGCCGGCTCGATCGGTTCGATCGCCCACACGCGCGGCATGATGATCTCGATGCTGCAGGTGGAGGCCGTCCGCGCCGCGCAGGAGAAGTTCGGCAAGGGCAAGGTCATGACGGCCGAGCAGATCAAGTGGGGCATGGAGAACCTGGACCTGACGGCCGACAAGCTCAAGGCCCTGGGCTTTGGCGAAGTGATGCGCCCGGTCAAGACCTCGTGCAGCAACCACCTGGGCACGGACTGGGCGCGCATCGTCCAGTGGGACGGCGCCAAGTGGAACATCACCTCCGACTGGTACCAGGCCGACAAGGCCCTGATCGACCCGATGGTCAAGGAGCTGGCGGCCAAGTACGCGGCCGACAAGAAGATCACGCCCCGTTCCTGCTCGTAAGAAAGCCATGTCCGAACTGCCTTCGGCCACGCGCCGCGAACTCCTCGACGTCAACGGCATCGAGGTCATCTACAACCACGTGATCCTGGTCCTCAAGGGGGTCTCGCTGCGCGTGGACGAGGGCAGCATCGTGGCCCTGCTGGGCGCCAACGGGGCCGGCAAGACCACCACGCTGCGCGCGGTGTCCAACCTGCTGCATGCCGAGCGCGGCGCCGTGACCAAGGGCTCGATCTCGCTGCGCGGCGAGCGCATCGAGAACCTCACGCCCGCCGAACTGGTAGACCGGGGGGTGATCCAGGTGATGGAAGGGCGGCACTGCTTCGCCCACCTGAGCATCGAGGAAAACCTCATGACCGGCGCCTACACGCGCCGCGACGGCAAGGCCGCCGTGGAGCAGACGCTGGAGAAGGTCTACAACTACTTTCCCCGGCTCAAGACCCGCCGCACCAGCCAGGCCGCCTACACCTCGGGCGGCGAGCAGCAGATGTGCGCCATCGGCCGCGCTCTGATGGCCAACCCAAAGATGGTGCTGCTGGACGAGCCCTCCATGGGCCTGGCGCCGCAGATCGTCGAGGAGGTCTTCGAGATCGTGAAGGACCTGAACACGCGCGAGGGCGTCACCTTCCTGCTGGCCGAGCAGAACACCAACATGGCGCTGCGCTATGCCGACTTCGGCTACATCCTGGAGAGCGGGCGCGTGGTGATGGACGGCGCGGCCAGCGCGCTGCGCGAGAACGAGGACGTCAAGGAGTTCTACCTGGGCGCCGGCGGCGAAGGCCGCAAGAGCTTTCGCGACGTGAAGAGCTACAAGCGCCGCAAGCGGTGGTTGGCATGACTGATTTCTACGATGCGCTGGAAACGCGCGATCCGGCCGAGCGCGAACGCGACCTGCTGGCCGCACTGCCCAAGCAGCTGCTGCAGGCACAGACGGCTTCTGCAGCCTTCGCAAAGATCCTCGATGGCGTGAAGCCGGCCGATGTGAGCAGCCGCGCGGCGCTCGCGAAGCTGCCCGTGACGCGCAAGTCCGAGTTGCTGGCGCTGCAGCAGTCGCGGCGTGACGAAGACGCCTTTGGCGGCTTCGCGGCCATCCCGCGCGGCGCGCGCATGCGCCGCATCTTCGCCAGCCCGGGCCCCATCTACGAACCCGAAGGCGTCGGCACCGACTACTGGCGCACCGCGCGGGCGCTGTTCGCGGCGGGCTTTCGCGCGGGCGAGCTGGTGCACAACAGCTTCAGCTACCACATGACGCCTGCGGGCTCGATCATGGAAAGCGGCGCCCAGGCGCTGGGCTGCACCGTCTTTGCCGGCGGCACGGGCCAGACGGAGCAGCAGCTCGAAGCCATCGCGCACCTCAAGCCCGACGGCTACGTGGGCACGCCCAGCTTCTTGAAGATCCTGCTGGAGAAGGCAGCCGAGAAGGGCCAGACCCTGGGCTCGCTGCGCAAGGCCCTGGTGTCGGGCGAGGCCTACCCGCCCAGCCTGCACGCCTTTCTGGCCGAGCGCGGCGTGCAGGGCACCCAGTGCTATGCCACGGCCGACCTGGGGCTGATCGCCTACGAGACCGCTGCGCGCGAGGGTCTGGTGGTGGACGAAGGCGTGCTGCTGGAGATCGTGCGCCCAGGCACCGGCGACCCGGTGCCCGAAGGCGAAGTGGGCGAGATCGTGGTCACCACGCTCAACCCCGACTACCCGCTGATCCGCTTCGGCACCGGCGATCTGTCGGCCGTGCTGCCGGGCCCCTGCCCCACGGGCCGCAGCAATGTGCGCATCAAGGGCTGGATGGGCCGGGCCGACCAGACCACCAAGGTGCGCGGCATGTTCGTGCATCCCTCCCAGGTGGCCGAAGTGGTGCGGCGCTTTGGCGAGGTGCGGCGCGCCCGCCTGGTCGTGCTGGGCCAGACCGGCGAGGACCGCATGACGCTGAAGGTGGAATGCGAGGCAGCCCCCGAAGGCCTGGCCACCCGGCTGGCCGATGCAGTGCGCGAAGTGACCAAGCTGCGCGCCGAGATCGAGGTGCTGGCGCCCGGCAGCCTGCCCAACGATGGCAAGGTGATCGAGGACGCGCGCAGCTATCAGTAATGCGGCGGCAGTTCGTCGCGCAGATTGCGCGCGGCGCCGCTGCCCGGCTCGGCCGACTGGCGCTGCTGCAGCTCGTGCAGCTGGCGCTGCAGCGCGTCGATCTGCTGCTGCTGGCGATAGACCATGAGGTTGAGCTGCTCCAGCAGATCCTCGGCGTAGCTCGCCTTGATCTCCAGCTCGGTCAGTCGCTCGCGCGCCTGCGCATCGCCCGATTCACTTGAATGCAAAGACATGCCACCATTGTCTTCGCTGCCTCGGACCCCTGCCGCTGTCGCCCTGCGCTGGCGCAGGCTCCCAAAAATTCCCGGCGAAAAGCCACTGATGCCCCTGCATTGGTGAAGTTTCGGGTAGCGGCAGCGCACGGGCGTCGGTAGCATCGCGCCGTTTAGCATTTTGTAACCTCTTCGGAGACAGCATGAAGAAACTGTTCGCCTTCACAGCGATGGCCCTTGCGGCCGCAGGCGCGCACGCGCAGGACTTCCCGGGCGGCAAGCCCATCACCATCGTGGTGCCCTTTGCTGCCGGCGGCCCCACCGACCGCGTGGCCCGCGACCTGGCCGAGGCCATGCAAAAGCCCCTGGG
>NZ_JAQIPB010000006.1 GCF_028023875.1 Xenophilus arseniciresistens | reverse complement strand
AGGGGCCGTCTGCGGCGTTGCCCGCGCTTGCAAGGCACCAGCCTTGGCTAGCGCGCGGGCGCCTTGCATCCAGCCCCTTCCCGGCACAACGCGATCCCCTGAAATAGCGTTCACAGGCCCTAGCCAGCACAAGAAGACGGCGCGCCATGCAAACGTCGGCGCTGTCTGGCAGACAGCGCTTGGTATGCGATCAGCATCCGAAGGCCACCCGCTCTTCTTTCCTCCCCTTCCTCCAGGAGTCTTGTGCAATGCCTTCCCCCAAGAACACGATCTGCCTGTGGTTCAACAACGATGCCGAAGAAGCCGCACGCTTTTACGCCGCCACCCTTCCGGGCAGCACCATGGGCACCGTGCATTACGCGCCCGGTGACTACCCGGACGGCAAGAAGGGCCAGGCCCTGATGGTGGACTTCACCGTGGCGGGCATCCCCTGCGTGGGCCTCAACGGCGGGCCGACCTTTCCGCAGACCGAGGCTTTCTCCTTCCAGATCGCCACCGACGACCAGGCCGAAACCGACCGGCTGTGGAACGCGATCATCGGCAACGGGGGCAAGGCCAGCGACTGCGGCTGGTGCAAGGACCGCTGGGGCGTTTCGTGGCAGATCACGCCGCGCGCGCTGGTGGCGGGCGTCACCCACAAGGACCCGGCCGTCGCCAAGCGCGTCTTCGACGCCATGATGACCATGCAGAAGATCGACATCGCGAAGATCGAGGCGGCGATGAAGGGGTGAGGCGAGCGGGGCTTTGCGCGCCCGCATGTCATTGCGGCCCAGTGATGACGCGCAGCCCCTGCAGTCGCGAGACATCGCGGTCATGCGTCACCAGCGCCGCGGCGCCCACTTCAAGGGCCGTGGCCGCCTGCAGCGCGTCTGGCAGGCGCAGGCCACCGAGCGTGCGCAGGCGGGCGGCGGCAACAGCGATGGCTTGTGTGACGGGCTCGATGTGGAAGCCGGCCAATTCGGCCTCGTAGCGCATGGCCAGCACCTCCTGGCCGTGCTTGAAAGGCCCGGCCAGCACCTCGGCCACGGCAATGGCAGAGATGGCGATCTGTACCTTGCCGTCGCGATGCAGCTCGAACAAGCCCTCGAATCGCGGCGCGAACTCGGGGTGGTCGTCCAGCAGATAGATAAGCGGCGCGCTGTCCACGACAACAAGATCGCCTTCGCACAGCCCGCCCCACAGCGCGGCGCCTGCCTTGCGCCTGGCCGCCTTGGGTGCCGCGCCAGGCTTTCTTCGGGGACTCAAGCATCCTCCCACTCGTCGCGCAGATCGGCCACATGGCGCGCGGGCGACGAGCCCCAAAGCCCCGTGCCCGTGCCACGCAGGCTCAAGAAATTGGAGGGGCGCCGCGTAGCCTGGGCCAGCAGCGTGGGCGAGACGATGGCCGCATAGGGCTTTCCATGCCGCGTGAGCAGGCTGGGCTCGCCCGCATTCGCACGCGAAGCAAGTTCGGGCAGGTTGTTGCGGCCTTGCTCCAGGCCAACGGTGCGAAGGGACATGCCGGGCTCCTTATTTCTGTACGAACTGTACGCTTTTCCGCGAATGCGGTCATCTGTGAGCCCGGGCCCGCTCGTTCGCAAGTGAATTGAATTCACAAATCCAGTTCCCGCGCGACGGCTGGTGGAGCCAAGGGATAACCCTCACAGTTCATCCCATCATGCCCATCGCTCTTCTTGCCCTCACCGCCGGCGCCTTTGGCATCGGCACCACCGAGTTCGTCATCATGGGCCTGCTGCTGCAAGTTTCGGCGGACCTCCATGTCTCCATTGCGGCCGCGGGCCTGCTGATCTCGGGCTACGCCATCGGCGTGGCCATCGGCGCGCCGGTACTCACCATCGCCACGCGGCGGCTGCCGCGCAAGACGGTGCTGCTGGCCCTGATGGGCGTCTTCACGCTGGGCAACATCGCCTGCGCGCTGGCGCCCAGCTACGAGGCGCTGATGGCCGCGCGGGTCATCACCTCGCTCGCGCACGGCACCTTCTTCGGCGTGGGCTCGGTGGTGGCCACCGGCCTGGTGCCGCCGGAAAAGCGCGCCTCGGCCATCGCCATCATGTTCACGGGCCTGACGGCCGCCACGCTGCTGGGCGTGCCGGCCGGCGCCTGGCTGGGCCTGCACCTGGGCTGGCGCTCCACCTTCTGGGCCGTGGCCCTGATCGGCATCGTGGCGCTGGCCGTGCTGGCGCGCTTCGTGCCGCGCGACGCCGCACGCATCGAGCCCGCACCGCTGCGCGAGGAACTGGCCGTGCTGGCCCGCCCGCAGGTCTGGCTGGGCCTGGGCATGACCGTGCTGGGCTTTGCCGGCGTCTTCGCCTTCTACACCTACGTGCAGCCGGT
The DNA here is from genome assembly GCF_028023875.1 of Xenophilus arseniciresistens. Classification (GTDB taxonomy): domain Bacteria; phylum Pseudomonadota; class Gammaproteobacteria; order Burkholderiales; family Burkholderiaceae_C; genus Xenophilus; species Xenophilus arseniciresistens. Next base: position 438,330 of record NZ_JAQIPB010000006.1, on the reverse strand, counting down.
GCTGACCCAGGTCACGGGCCTGTCGGAAGGCGCGGTGTCGCCGGTGCTGCTGCTCTTTGGCGGCGGCCTGGCCGTGGGCAACCTGCTGGGCGGCAAGCTGGCCGACAAGGCACCGATGCCTGCGGTGATCGGCACCCTGCTCGCGCTGGCCGCCGTGCTGGCCGTGGCGCGCTGGGCCATGCCGCAGGCCGTGGTCGCCATCGTCTTCATCGGCCTGCTGGGCGTAGTGGCCTTCGCCACGGTGGCGCCACTGCAGGTGCGGGTGCTGGAAAAGGCCGCGGGCGCGGGGCAGAACCTCGCGTCCAGTCTCAACATCGCGGCTTTCAACCTGGGCAACGCGCTGGGTGCATGGGTCGGCGGCGTGGTGATCGTGCGCAGCCCGGGCCTGCCCGGCCTGCAGAACCTGGGCCTGGCGGCGGCCGGCCTCACGGCCGCGGGTTTGCTGATCGCGCTGTGGAGCCATGCGCTGGACCGGCGCCGCGCGCCAGCGAGCTGCGCCGCGGCCTGAGCGCTTCCCTTCATTTCCTCAACAAAGGAGTCACTTCATGGAACAACGACTGCTGGGCCGCTCCGGCCTGCGCGTGCCCGCCCTCGGCTTCGGTGCCGGCACCTTCGGGGGCCAGGGCCCGCTGTTCAGCGCCTGGGGCCAGACCGACGTGCAGGGCGCGCGGCGCCTGATCGACATCTGCCTGGAAGCGGGTGTCAATCTCTTCGACACGGCCGACGTGTATTCGGCCGGGGCCTCGGAAGAAATTCTGGGCGCTGCACTCGAAGGCCGGCGCCATGCGGCGCTCATCTCGACCAAGGTCACGCTGCGCACGGGCGACGGGCCCAACGACGCGGGCTGGTCGCGCCACCACCTGACCGAGGCCACGCACGCCGCGCTGCGGCGCCTGAAGACCGATCACATCGACATCCTGCAACTGCACGCCTTCGATGCACACACGCCCGTCGAGCAGATGCTGCGCACGCTCGACGAGCTGGTGCGCGCGGGCAAGGTGCGGGCCATCGGCGCGTCCAACTTCGCGGGCTGGCAGCTCATGAAGGCGCTCGCGGCCGCGGACAGGCTGGGCACCGAGCGCTTCGTGGCCAACCAGACCTACTACTCGCTGATCGGCCGCGACTACGAATGGGAGCTGATGCCGCTGGGCCTGGACCAGGGCGTGGGCGCGCTGGTGTGGAGCCCGCTGGGCTGGGGGCGCCTGACGGGCAAGATCCGCCGCGGTGCTCCGCTGCCCGCAGGCAGCCGGCTGCACGAAACCGCCGGCTTCGCGCCGCCCGTGGGCGAGGAACGGCTCTACCGCGTGGTCGATGCGCTGCTGCAGGTGGCCGAGGAAAGCGGCCGGACCGTGCCGCAGGTGGCCATCAACTGGCTGCTGCAGCGCCCCACCGTGGCCAGCGTGCTGATCGGCGCGCGCGACGAAGCGCAGCTGCGGCAGAACCTGGGCGCCGTGGGCTGGAACCTGACGCCGGCGCAGGTCGCGACGCTCGACGCCGCCAGCGCCGTGACGCCGCCCTACCCGCACTACCCCTACTGGAACGGCCAGTTCACCGAACTGGCGCCGCCGGCCGTGCCGCTGGCGCTGGGCTGAAGCCGCTCAGCGCTTGCGTCCGCCAAAAACCAGCAGCGCGCCGCCCACCACGATGATGGCGATGCTGGCCCATTGCGGGATCAGCACGTTCTCCTGCTCCTTGACCGACAGCTCCAGCGGGCCGATCTTGGCCTGGTGCGTTTCCTTGGTGAAGCTGAAGCCCCCCGTGCCCAGGCCAGCGATGCCTAGCACGATGAGGACGATGCCGATGATGCGGATGGGGGTCATGGAGCTTTCCTTGCGCGGACGGAAATGAGGACGCTGCGAGTATCCACGCCTGCGGACAGCGACCTAGCGCCGCACTACAAAGGGTGGATCTGTCCCGGATCGGGCCGGTGCAGCCACTGCGCCCATTCGTCGGCCAGCGCCTGCGCCATGCGCACGGCCTGGCCCCAGGCCGCGATGCGGGCGTCGGTGTTACCGCCGTAGCCGGTGAAGTCCTTGCGGTCGGGCAGCTTGGCGCGCGGCAGGCTGGCCACCCATTCGGGGCTGGGCGCCAGCACGAGCATGCGGTCCAGGAAGGGCGTGGCGCGATGGCGCCAGCGCAGGCCCTTGTCCAGCCAGCCCGGCACCACGGCGCGCTGGAAATGCGGATACAGCACGATGCCCTCGGTGGCGCGGTACTTCAGGTGCAGGTGGTAGTCGGTGATGCCGCCGTCCCAGTAGGCGCCGGGCGGCGCGCCCGGGATGTCGTGCACGGCCTGCAGCACGAAGGGAATGGAGCACGACGCCTGCAGCGCCGGGTGGAAGCTGCCTTCATCCAGGGGCAGCTGGCGCGTGCGGTAGTCCAGCGTGTCGAAGGGCAAGGCCGCGCCGCCGGTGGAGAACACGCAGCGTTCAAGCCAGCCGCCCAGGCTGCGCCGGCTCAGCGAATTGCTGGCAAAGGCGCCCAGGTAGCCGGCCACCGTGCGTGCGCGGCCCTCGCGGCCCAGGATGTGGCGCCCGCGCGCCGTGACCACGTGCAGCCGAAAGCGCGGATGGCGCAGCACCTCGGCCGCGCGCGGGCCGAAGAAGCCGCGCAGGTCGGCGCCGAAACGCGCGCTCACGTCGGCGGCCGTCAGGCGCGGCGCACCCGGCGCGGTGTCGAAGCGCTGGTGCACGTAATCGTGCGAGAAGCGGGCGAAGGCCTCGGCCGCGTCGTCCAGGCAGGCCGTGGCCAGCCGCCAGGCGCCGATGGAGGCGCCCACCAGGTCGATGGGCTGGTTCGACTGCGGCAGCCAGTGGCCGAAGATGTGCTGGTCCAGCGGCCCCAGGATCAGCCCCTTGGGCCCGCCTGCCGCGCCCGGAATCACGCGCACATCGGCAGGCGCCAGGCCCTGGCGCGCAATGTGTTCGCGCGCGGCGGGGCCGGCAAAAAGACGCAGGGCTTTCATGAAAGGGCGACAAGGCCTTGGCGGATGGCGGGCCGCGATTGTGCAAGAGCGGCACGGCGCCTGCAGCGCAGTGGGCGACACCCGACTGCCCCGGTCGCGGCAAGGCGATGCGAGGGCGCCCGCGCGCGGCAGCGAAGACAATAGCCGGTTCTGCGCCCCGGCCCGCCGGGCCGCCTTTTTCTGCCAGTCGCCGCCCTGCGCGACCCCCTGGACTGCAACGATGACCGACGCACAACCCCTTTCCTTCTTCGCCCGCCTGGGCCTGGCCTTTTCGGTGCTGGGCGATGGCCGCCTGGCGGCCCGCCTGCAGGCGCTGCGCAATGGCGCGGCGCCCGTTGAGGCCGTGGCCCCTGCAGCCACGCCTGCACCCGTGACCCCGCCCGCACCCGCACCGGCCGCCGTGCGCGCCACCGCGAATGTCGATGCCGCCCTGCAACTGCTGGCCGCGCTGCAGCGCGAGGCCCGATTCGTCGATTTCCTGCAGGAGGACATCGCCGCCTATTCCGACGCCGAGGTGGGCGGCGCCGCGCGCATGCTGCATGGCGGTGCACGCAAGGTGCTGCAGGAGAGCTTCGACCTCGAACCCGTGCGCACCGAAAGCGAAGGCAGCCGCCTGACATTGCCGGCCGGCTTCGACGCCTCGGCCGTGCGCCTGACCGGCAACGTCGTGGGCCAGGCGCCCTTCACGGGCACGCTGCAGCACAAGGGCTGGCGCGCCACGGCCGTGCGCCTGCCGGCGCTGACCGAAGGCCATGACGCGCGCGTGATCGCCGCGGCGGAGGTGGAGCTTTGAACAGCCAGAACGGCGCGCGCTACGCCATCGGCATCGACCTGGGCACCACGCACAGCGCGCTGGCGTTTGTCGATTTGCAGGCCGGCGATGCCGCGGGCCCGCAGGTGCTGCCCATCCCGCAGCAAAGCGGCCCCGGCGCGGTGCAGGACTTCGGCCTGCTGCCCTCCTTCCTGTACCTCCCGCATGCGAGCGAGTTCGCGCCCGGCGACCTGGCCCTGCCCTGGCCCGCGGCGCCCGGCGCCGAGCCGGCGCCCATCGTCGGGGAGCTGGCGCGCAGCCACGGCGCGCTCACGCCGATCCGCCTGGTCTCCAGTGCCAAGAGCTGGCTGGGCCATGCGGGCGTGGACCGGCGTGCGCCGATCCTGCCGGCCGACGCGCCGCCCGAAGTGACCCGGCTGTCGCCGCTGGCCGCCAGCACCTGCTACCTGCAGCACCTGCGCGCGGCCTGGAACCAGCGCCATCCCGAGGCGCCCTTCGACCAGCAGGCCGTCACCGTCACCATCCCGGCCTCTTTCGATCCGGCCGCGCGCGAGCTGACGGCCGAAGCGGCCCAGGCCGCGGGGTACCAGGGCATCACGCTGCTGGAGGAACCGCAGGCCGCGCTCTACAGCTGGATCGCCGGCAGCGCGGGCGACTGGCGCAAGCAGGTCAAGGTGGGTGACGTGATCCTGGTGGTGGACGTGGGCGGCGGCACCAGCGACTTCTCGCTGATCGCCGTGACCGAGGATGCCGGCAACCTGCAGCTCACGCGCGTGGCCGTGGGCGAGCACATCCTGCTGGGCGGCGACAACATGGACCTGGCGCTGGCCCACGGCGTGGCGCGCGGGCTGGCCGCCGAAGGCAAGACGCTGGATGCGTGGCAGATGCGCGCGCTGACCTACGCCTGCCGTCTGGCCAAGGAACAGCTGCTGAGCGACGCGCAGTTGCCCGGCGTGCCGCTGGTCGTGCCCAGCCGCGGCTCCAAACTGATCGGCGGCGCCATCCGCACCGAACTTCGGCGCGAGCTGCTCGATGCCATCCTGCTCGAAGGCTTCTTCCCGGCCGTGGCAAGCGATGCGCGGCCCGTCAGCCGGCCGCGCGCGGGCCTCACGCAGATCGGCCTGCCCTATGCGCAGGATGCCGCCGTCACGCGCCACCTGGCCGCGCTGCTGGGCCGGCAGGTGGGCGCCACGGCGCAGCTGGCGGGCTTTGCACCGGCCGAGGGCGCGCGCTTCCTGCACCCCACGGCCGTGCTCTTCAACGGCGGCGTGTTCAAGTCGCAGCTGCTGGCCACGCGCGTGCTGGACACGCTCAACGCCTGGCTGGCCGCCGACGGCGCGCCGGCCGCGCGCCTGCTGCAGGGCGCCGACATGGATCACGCCGTGGCGCGCGGCGCGGCCTACTACGGCCAGGCGCGCGGCGGCCAGGGCATCCGCATCCGCGGTGGCACGGCCCAGGCCTATTACGTGGGCATCGAATCGAGCATGCCGGCCGTGCCCGGCCTGGAGCCGCCCGTGCAGGCGCTGTGCGTGGCGCCCTTCGGCATGGAGGAAGGCACCGAAGCGCCGCTGCCGCCGCAGCAACTGGGCCTGGTGGTGGGCGAATCCGTGGGCTTTCGCTTCTTCGGCTCGTCGGTGCGGCGCGAGGACCAGCCCGGCACCTTGCTGGACTTCTGGGGCCCCGAGGAGCTGCAGGAGCTGGCCGGCATCGAAGCCACCTTGCCGGCCGACGGCCGCGCCGTGGGCGAGGTGGTGCCGGTGCAGCTGCGCGCCCGCGTGACCGAGATCGGCACGCTGGAACTGCTGGCCGAAGCCGCAGGCGGCGCGCAGTGGAAGGTGGAATTCGACGTTCGGCACGGGGGATGACGGCCCGCTTCCACGTCGGCATCGACCTGGGCACCACCCACACCGTGCTGGCCTTCGCGCCGGTCGAGGGCGGCGCGATTCAGGTCTTCGGCATCGCGCAAAGCGTGGCCGCTGGCGAGGTGGCCACGCGCCCTCTCCTGCCCTCGCTGCGCTTTCATGCCCAGGCCAGCGCGCTGGCCGCCGCCGACCTGGGCCTGCCCTGGCCTTCGCCCGAGCGCGCGGTGCTGGGCGCCTTCGCGCGCGAGCTGGGCCAGCAGACGCCGGGCCGGCTGGTGGCCAGCGCCAAGAGCTGGCTCTCGCATCCGGCCGTGGACCGCACGGCCCCCATCCTGCCCTGGGGCGCGCCCGAAGATGTGGACAAGGTCTCGCCGCTGGAGGCCAGCGCGAGCTACCTGCGCCATCTGCGCCAGGCCTGGGACCATGCGCACCCTGCCGCGCCGCTGGCGCAGCAGGCCATCGTGCTCACCGTGCCGGCCTCTTTCGACGAAGGCGCCCGCCAGCTCACGCTGCAGGCGGCTGCGCTGGCCGGCCTGCCGCAGGTCCATCTGCTGGAGGAACCTCAGGCCGCCTTCTACGACTGGGTGCATGCGCGGCGCGGGCAACTGGCCCAGGCGCTGGCCGGCACGCGCCGGCTGCTGGTGGTGGACGTGGGCGGCGGCACCACCGACCTGAGCCTGATCGACATCACGCTCGACGCCCAGGGCCAGCCGCAGCTGGCACGCACCGGCGTGGGCGAGCACCTGGTGCTGGGTGGCGACAACATGGACCTGGCGCTGGCGCGCTGGATCGAACCGCGCCTGTCGGGCAGCGGCCAGGCCGGCGCGCCGCGGCTCAGCGCCGTGCAGCTGGCCCAGCTCACGCAGCGCTGCCGCAGCGCCAAGGAGCGGCTGCTGGCCGCCGACGGACCGCTGGACACCACCGTCACGCTACAAGGCGGCGGCAGCCGGCTGATCGGCGGCGCGCGCTCGGCCCCGCTCACGCGGGCCGACGTGGACGGCTTGCTGATCGACGGCTTCTTCCCGCAGGTGGCGGCCGATGCCAGGCCGCGGCGCGCGCGGGCTGCGCTGGTCGAATTCGGCCTGCCCTATGCCAGCGATGCGGCCATCACGCGCCACATCGCCGCCTTCCTGCAGGACCAGGGCGGCGCCCTGCCCGACGCCGTGTTGCTCAATGGCGGCGTCTTCCATGCCGCCGCGCTGCGCGAGCGCCTGCTGGCCACCCTGCGCAGCTGGCAGCCGGCCGGCGCGACACCGATGCGCCTGCTCGATGCGCCGCAGCTCGATGCCGCCGTGGCCCGTGGCGCGGTGGCCTTTGCGATGGCGCGCGCCGGCCAGGCACCGCGCATCCGCAGTGCCGCCGCGCGCGCCTACTACCTGCTGCTGGACGACGGCCAGGGCGTGTGCCTGCTGCCCCATGGCGCGCCCGAAGGCGAGGTGCAGCGGCTGGATTCACAGCGCTTTGGCCTGCGCCTGGGCCGGCCCGTGCGCTTCAGGCTGGCCACCAGCTCGGTCGACCTGAAGCACCGGGCCGGCGAGCTGATGGCACCGCAGGCCGCCTTGCTGCCGCTGCCGCCCATCGCCACCGTGCTCCACCCACCGGCCGGCGCCGCTGCCGCCCCGGCGCCATTGCCGCAAGTGCAGGTCCGGCTGGAAGCGCAGATCACCGAAGTCGGCACGCTGCAGGTGCATTGCGTGGCGGTGGCCGATGCGCGCCAGCGCTGGCAGCTCGAATTCCAGCTTCGCGGCGACGCGGCAACTCCCTCGCAGCCGGCCGGATCCGCGCCGCGCGCCCACCCCCGGCTGGACGAAGCGCTGGCGGCCATCGCCCGCGTCTACGGCGACAGGAAGAAGGACGTGGACGCGAAGGAGGTGCGCCAGCTGCGCGGCACGCTGGAGCGCCTGCTGGGCGAGCGCGCGCGGTGGGACGCACCACTGCTGCGTGCGCTCTTCGACGCCCTGCTGCAGGGCGCGCGCCGCCGCCGCCGTTCGCTGCAGCACGAGCGCAGCTGGTTCAACCTCGCGGGCTTCACCCTGCGCCCAGGCTATGGCGACGCGCTGGACGACTGGCGCATGCAGCAGATGTGGGAACTGTTTGGCCCGGGCATCGCGCACAGCCACGACAGCCAGCAATGGTCTGAGTGGTGGACCTTGTGGCGCCGCATTGCCGGCGGACTGGACAGCCAGGCGCAGGAGATGGTCTACGAGGTCATCGCCTACTACCTGCAGCCCGAAGGCGGCACCGACATCGCCAGGCCCGAAGGCCCGCCCATGCAGGCGCTGGACGAGCTGCTGCGCATGGCCGCGGCCTTCGAGCGCATCGCGCCCGCGCACAAGACGCAGTTCGGCGGCTGGCTGCTGCAGCGCCTGCAGCGCAGCCCCGCTGCGCACCTGTGGTGGGCGCTGGGCAGGCTGGGCGCGCGCCAGCCGCTTTATGCCAGTGCGCACCACGTGCTGCCCGCTGCCACCGCGCAGGCCTGGCTGGCGCACATCGACGCCGAACACCCCGACTGGGCGCGGCAGGAGGCCGCGGCCTTCGCCGTGGCGCAGATCGCACGCGCCACCGGCGACCGCGCGCGCGACCTGCCGCAAGCGATGCGCCTGCAACTGGCCGATCAACTCGACGCCGCGCGCGCCGCGCCCAGCTGGGCCGCGGGGCTCAGAGAGGTGCAAGCGCTGGACGAGCAGGACACGCGGCGCGTGTTTGGCGACGACATGCCCGCGGGGCTGGTGCTGCTGCGCTAGGAATTTCCCGCGCGCTTTCGCTTTACTTCCTGCTGCTCCCCAGCGGCAGATACAGCGTCAGCGCCGCGCTGGTCGCCGCTCTGAAGCCAAAGCCTTCGTAGAACTGCACCACCCGGGCGTCCTTGGCGTCGACGATCAGCACCCGAATGCCCATCGTCTGCCGCACGGACAAGGCCAGATTGACTGCATGGCCCAACAGCAACGGGCCGTGGCCCCTGCCCTGCTCGTCAACGGAGATGGCCAATCGCCCCATGCGCATGGCCGGCACCGGATAGGCCGGCAGCCGCTTGCGGTCTTCCTCGCGCAATTCGTGCAGATGCAGCTGTGCCGCCGACAGCGAGCAGTAGCCCAGGATTCGGGTGGGCTGCGCATCGTCGATCAGCACATGCGTGGTGGCAATCCCGTCGTGCTGGTGTTGCCCTGCGCGGGTGCGCAGGTAGTCGTCCAGCGCCGCGACGCCGCAGGTGAAGCCCTCACGGTCATGCTGGCGGCCATCAAGGACGGCAACGGTCAATGCCATGCCTTAGCGCTTCGTCAAGCGGGCGGCGGCATCCATCGCCTGCTTCAGGCGGGCATTGGGGACGAAGGGCGCGTCCAGTGCATCCAGAAAGCGACGCGACTCGGCTGCCGACAAGGTGACGACCGTGTTGGCTGCGATGGTGGTGTCCGCTTCGCGCAGCACCGCATCGCGCACGAAGGACGACACCGGCAAGCCGCGCAATGCAGCGGCTTTGGCAATGCGCTCCTTGTCGCGCGCTTCCAGGCGAAGATCCAGGCGGGCGGTGGCGGTGGTCATGGCAAAGCTCCTTGTGTACGGAATTATGCCGTACACAAACTCACTGAGGCGTCAGCAGGTCGCTAGACCAGATCCCGCAGCCGCAACAAGGCCTGTCGTTGCGCCCGGCAGACCTCGCGAAAGCCCTCGCTGATGCGCGAATCACCGGCCGCGCGCTCCCAGAACACCAGCGCGGCCACGCAGGCCTCCAGCCAGGCGGGGCGCTGCTCGGGCAAGGGCAGCGCGAAGTCGGGCTCGGGCGTGCGCACCTCGCCGCCGGCCAGCGGGGCGAAGCGCATGGGGAGCATGTCGTAGGCGGGTGCAAGCCGCAGATGCCCGGCTTCGGGCACGAAGGCCAGGTTGCCGGCGTGCATGTCGGTGTTGGCCACGAGCCGACCGAACCACCACAGCCGCAGCACGGCGGCCCGGTCGGCCGCATCGATGCGTCCCTGCGCCGCCAGCTGGCCCGTGAGCGTGGGCCAGTCGCCGAAGGCGCTGCCCACGAAGGCCGCATTGAGCACGTCCAGCGCCACCAGCGGGCTGCGGCCCGCCTCGCCATGGCGGTCGAAGCGCTCCACCTCCAGGAAGGTGCGTCCCTGCGCCTGCAGCACGCGGCTGGGCGCGGCACGCAGCCCGGTCAGGCTGGCGGCCTGGCTCAGCGCCAGGTGTTCGCAGACCAGCAGATCGGCCCAGCGGCGCACGGTGGCCGAGTCTTCGGCGCCCGAGAACTTGACGATCACATGCGGCGTGGCCGCGCCCTGCAGCTCGCGGCGCGCCGTGAACTTGGGGAATTCGCCGGCCGCGCTGGAGCCGGCGACGCCGGTGGCCACCGCCTGCGCGGCCTGGGCCGCATAGTGCAGGGGCTGGTCTGCAGGCGCGACCGGATCGGTGCCGCGCGCGCGTTCGGCCAGCCACAGCGCGGTGGCGGCCTCGCCCACCACCCAGTCGCCGCTGAGGTCGCTGCCGGTCTGGCTGATTGCGAACAGCGCGTCGTCATCGCTCCACTGCGCCACATCGGCCGGCACCTGCAGCCGCAGGTGTTCGGCGCGCGCAAACTGCCGGCCCATGTAGCCCTGCGGGCGCATCTGGTGCAGCGGGTACGGCAGCCCGGGCCACCAGCCATCGCGCGCTTCCTCGGGTGCAGGCCAGTCGCTGCCGGCCAGGTCCATCAGGCTGCCTGCAGGCGCCACCAGCGAAAGCGGCGGCGCGGCTTGCAGGCGGCCCTGCATGTCCACGCGGTGCACGGGCAAGGTCATGGGGCCGCCGCGCAGCGCCCGGCCCAGCGCGTGGCGGCTGCGGCGGGCCTTGCCTGCGCTCAGCGCCTCACCGGGTTCCAGCCGGGCCAGCAGGCGGTGCACGGTGGGCACGCTGATGCCCAGGGCCGCGGCCAGGTCGCCCGCAGACGCAGCAGGCATGCGGCGCAGCTGGCGCCTCAACGCATCCACGGAAACGGTGGCAGCAGGCATTTCATTGAGAAGATTATTGCTTCGATTTTATCGAAGAACTTTCAATGAAAACAACGCTATTTTCCGATTCCAGCTTTCGTATTGAGAGGATTCTCGAGGCTTTTACCGGCGCAATCCCTGCAGCTTGGCAAAGGCATTGGCCATCTGTCCGCCGGGCTGCGGCGCGCTGTCGCGGCGCGAGCCCTGGTGCTGCCCGCGGCCGGCGCCTTCGAAGCGGTTCTCGCGCGGGCCATCGCGCCTTGCAGGCGACGCATCCAGGCGCATCGACAGGCCGATGCGCTTGCGCGCCACGTCCACCTCCATCACCTTGACCTTCACGATGTCGCCGGTCTTGACGATCTCGCGCGCGTCGTTGACGAACTTGTTGGCCAGCTGGCTCACATGGACCAGCCCGTCCTGGTGGACACCCAGGTCCACGAAGGCGCCGAACTGCGCCACGTTGCTCACCGTGCCCTCGAGGACCATGCCCTCCTTGAGGTCGGTGATGTCTTCCACGCCCTCGTTGAAACGCGCGACCTTGAAGTCCGGGCGCGGGTCGCGGCCGGGCTTTTCCAGCTCGCCCAGGATGTCCTTGACGGTGATGACGCCGAACTTCTCGTTGGCGAACAGCTCGGGCTTCAAGGTCTTGAGCATCTCGGCCCGGCCCATCAGCTCGGCCACGGGCTTGCCGGTCTTTTCGATGATCTTCTCGACCAGCGGGTAGGTCTCGGGGTGCACGCCGGTCATGTCCAGCGGGTCGGCACCGCCGCGGATGCGCAAAAAGCCGGCGCTCTGCTCGAAGGCCTTGGGGCCGAAGCCGCTCACCTCCATGAGCTGCTTGCGCGTGCCGAAGGCGCCGTTGGCCTCGCGCCAGCGCACCACGGCCTTGGCCACGCTGGGCGTGAGGCCCGAGACGCGCGACAGCAGCGGCACGCTGGCGGTGTTCAGGTCCACGCCCACCGAGTTCACGCAGTCCTCGACCACCGCGCCCAGCGTGCGCGCCAGCTCGCTCTGGTTCACGTCGTGCTGGTACTGGCCCACGCCGATGCTCTTGGGGTCGATCTTCACCAGCTCGGCCAGTGGGTCCTGCAGCCGCCGCGCGATGCTGGCGGCACCGCGCAGGCTCACGTCCACGTCGGGCATTTCCTGGCTCGCGTATTCGCTGGCCGAATAGACCGAGGCGCCAGCCTCGCTGACCACCACCTTCTCGACCTTCATCTCGGGCGCGCCGGCCTGGGCGGCCATCCTGGCCAGCAGCTTGATCAGGTCGCCCGCGAGCTTGTCGGTCTCGCGGCTGGCGGTGCCGTTGCCGATCGCGATCAGATTCACGCCATGCTTGGCACACAGCTTGCCCAGCGTGTGCAGCGAGCCTTCCCAGTCCTTGCGCGGCTCGTGCGGGAAGACGGTGGCGGTGTCCACCAGCTTGCCGGTGGCGTCGACCACGGCCACCTTCACGCCGGTGCGGATGCCCGGGTCCAGCCCCATCACCACGCGCGGGCCGGCCGGCGCGGCCAGCAGCAGGTCGCGCAGGTTGTCGGCAAAGACCTTGATCGCCACCTTCTCGGCGTCTTCGCGCAGGCGGGTGAACAGGTCGCGCTCGCTCGACAGGCTCAGCTTCACGCGCCAGGTCCAGGCGATGCACTTGCGGATCAGGTCGTCGGCCTTGCGGCCCGCGTGGCTCCAGCCCAGGTGCAGGGCGATGCGCCCTTCGGCCACGCTGGGCTTGCCGGGCTCGGGCTCCACGGGCAGCACCAGCTTCGCATCCAGGATCTCGAGCTGCCGCCCGCGGAACACCGCCAGCGCGCGGTGCGAGGGCACGCGGCCGATCGGCTCGTCATAGTCGAAGTAGTCGCGGAACTTGGCCACGTCGGCGTTGTTCTCGTCCTTGCCCGCCACCAGCGAGGACTTGAGCAGCCCCTCCGCCCACAGCCATTCGCGCAGCGACTGCACCAGCGCCGGGTCTTCGGCCCAGCGCTCCGAGAGGATGTCGCGCACGCCGTCGAGCACGGCGGGCACGGTGGAGAAATCGGGGCCCGGCTTGCCATCGTCCAGCGTGGTGGCGGGCTTGAGGAAGGCCTGCGCTTCCACGGCCGGGTCCAGCGTGGGGTCGGCCAGCAGCCTGTCGGCCAGCGGCTCGATGCCGAACTCGCGGGCGATCTGGCCCTTGGTGCGGCGCTTCTGCTTGAAGGGCAGGTAGATGTCTTCCAGCTCCTGCTTGGTGGGCGCGGTGGCGATGGCGATGCGCAGCTGATCGGTCAGCTTGCCCTGCTCGTCGATGGCCTTGAGCACCGCGCCGCGACGCTCTTCCAGCTCGCGCAGGTAGACCAGCCGCACTTCCAGTTCGCGCAACTGGGCGTCGTCCAGCCCGCCCGTGGCCTCCTTGCGGTAGCGCGCGATGAAGGGCACCGTGGCCCCTCCATCCAGCAAATCGGTCGCGGCCTGAACCTGGTGCTCGCCCACCTTCAGCTCGGTGGCGATCTGGCGAATGATCTTCTGCATCTTCTGGCGCTCTTGCCCTGGGGAAAAGCGCGGAAGTTTGCCATAGGGCCCCGGCCCGGCCGGCGGGTTGCCGCCAAGCGGCTTCAGTCTGGCGCCGCGGGGCCGGCGCGCAGCCGGGCCATCGGGACCAGCAACTGGATCACCGTACCGCCCTGCGGGCCCGACTCGATGCTCAGCCGCCCTCCCAGAAGCTGCGCGCGCCGCCGCATGCCCGGCAGCCCCTTGCCCAGCGAGCCGCGCCGGCCCGGGCGGATGCCGCGCCCGTCGTCGGCCACGCACAGCAGCAGGCTGTCGATCTCGAGCCGGTGGCGGCACAGCACCGTCACCGTGCGGGCCTTCGAATGGTTGATCACGTTGGCCAGCGCCTCCTGCGTCAGTCGCAGCACATGCTTGGCCGCGTCGCCGCGTACATGGCTCAGGCTGTCTTCGTTGGTCACCAGCCATTCCATGCGGATGTGGGCCGCGGCCAGCAGCGGGTCCATGCGGTAGCGCAGGCTGGCCAGGTGGCTCATCAGCGAGCAGTCGGCCTCCATGCCATCGACCAGCAGCTTCAGCTCGATCAGGCAGCTTTGCAGCGCCTGGGCGGTGCGCCGCTGCGCGGGCGAGCTGGCATCGAGCGAGGACAGGATGCTCACCAGTTGCGAGCCCACGCCGTCGTGCAGCTCCTGCGCCAGCTCGTCGCGGTGCATCCAGCCGCTGGGCACGGGTTCGCGCATGCGAAAGCGCGAGGCCAGCCAGTACGCGAACAGCGCCAGCGCAAACAGGAAGTGCTGGCCCGACGCCGCCCATGGTTGCTGACGGCTGGTTTCCCAGTCGCTCAACAGCATGCCCAGGCCGCAGATCGTGATCAGCAGCGCCATCCAGCGCATGGCCTGAGGCCGCCTGCGCAGCTCGCGCACCAGCAGCAGCGCCACCACGAGCGCCCCCAGCACATTCAGCCCCAGCCACAACTGCAGCGGCCAAAGGCCGGCCGCGGCGGCCAGCCGGTGCAGCGCGGGTGCGTCCGGCGCCAGCGCCAGGGCGCTGCCGGCCAGTGCGAAGGCCAGCCAGCACAGCATGCCGATGCGCCCGCGCGGCCACGACGAATGGCACTGCAGCAGCAACAACAGGGCCGACGCCAGCAGGAGCCACTGGCAGCCCAGGCGCGCCAGCGCGGCAGCGGCCGCGTGACCGGGCAGGTGTTGCAGAACCAGCGAGCTGCACAGGCACAGCAGCCAGGCCAGCATCGCGGCGCCGAAGGCCCAGTCCTGAGGCCGCGGGGCCGCACGGCTGATCCAGGCCACGCCGAACAGCGCTCCCAGCGCCAGCACCACGGCGGCAGCGCTCGTGGGCATCGGGCGTCCCCGCCTGGGCGCAGCGGCCTCAGATCATCCAGTGCCGCTGCAGGGCCAGGCTGACGGCCTGCGCGCGGGTGCGCACATGCAGCTTGCGATAGATGTTCTTGATGTGCGTATTCACGGTCTGCACGCTCACCTGCAGGCGCTGCCCGATCTCGGGGCTGGTGAAACCCACCGACACCAGCTGCAGGATCTCGCGCTCGCGCTCGGACAGCCGTTCGCAGCTGCGCGACGCCGATTCGCCCTGGCGCAGCGCGCGCGCCGGCGGGGCCTGCACCCGGCCCTCGAAGCGATGCAGCAGGCGCCGCGCCAGGTTGGGCGTGATGGCCGCGCCGCCGTTGACCACCTGCAGCACGGCCTGCGCGAAGCTGCCGAACCAGGAGCTCTTGACCAGGTAGCCCGTCGCGCCCATCTCGAAGGCCTGCATGGCGCGGGCTTCGTCCTCGAAGGAAGACACCACCACCGCTTCGGCATTCGGGTGCTCGGCCTTCATCTGCTCGATGAGCTGGAAGCCCGTGCCGTCGGGCAGCTCCAGGTCCACCAGCATCACGTCGAAGGCATGGCGCGAGATCAGGCGCCGGGCCTCGCGCACCGTCGAAGCCTGCGCCTGCAGGCTCACGCGCAGGTCCGCCGTGAGGTTCTGCGCGATCACGCGCCGGATGTGCGGGTCGTCATCGACCAGCAGCACGCGCACCGGCTGCTCGGGCTGGCCCTGCAGGAAGTCCGGCCACATGACGGAGCCGAAGCCCACCTCGCCTGCCAGCACGGTCGCGCCCCGGGTGGGCCAGGGACCAGCGGAAACATTTGTCTCTTCCATGCTTCAGCCCTCATGAGTTTTTGTTCACACACAACAGTCGAGGCGCAACGAAGACATGCTAAGTGTGAATTAGTAATGCGTAAAGACTATTTTTCGGCCTATTTCTTTCAGAAATTCACACGAAAGTTTGCGTTTTGTTTCGTTTAACGCTTTCAGTTTCTTTTTTCAAAGGAGAGCTATTTGCTCCCCTTACGAGAGCAATGCAGCAGATGGCGCCCGGGGTTGCCGAAGCCTTTGCGCAGGCCCGCATGCCAGACGGCCTGTGCGTCCGCCGTATCCACTTGTAGCGATTGGCGGCTGCCGCAGCGCTGCTGAAACTGGAACCCGACAAAGCCACAAGCCTGGGGCTCCAGCGAGGGAGGAAGGGCCGGCAATGTCAAGCACCGGGCCGGCTGCACGCGCAGGGCCGACTCGGGACATCCGTGAGTCAGTCCAACCTCTTTCTTGGAGAGTTCATCATGAAGGCAATCCTGATCCTGGCTACCGCGCTTGCAGCGGGTTCCGTCTTCGCTCAGTCGGCCGACCGCTCCGGCGGTGGCGGCGGCAACCCGCACACCACCCCCGTCTGCACGACCTGCGAAGGCGCCGGCATCTACGTGGGCGCATCCCTGACCCAGACCACCACGGTACGCGACTCGCTGGTCAAGAACGTCGCAGAAGGCGGCTGGGGCAGCGGCGAAGCCAAGGCCGTGCAGAACATCTCGAGCAACACCTATGGCGTGAAGATCGGTGCGGCCACGCGGCAGACCACCTCGCTGAACGACGCGCTGGTGATCAACGTGGCCGACGGCAGTGGCGCCACGGCCGGCCAGAACCTGTCCAGCAACATGGGCGCCGTGCACGTGAATGCCAGCCTGACCCAGTCGGTCTCGGCCAGCGCCGGCTCTGCCATCGTGAACATGGCCAAGGGCAAGGCCCGCGCCGTGCAGAACCTGTCGAGCAACAACGCCTGCGAGGCCTGCCTCTGACCTGAAGAGGGAAGCGCGAGCCGGCCGTGGCGCAGCGAACCGCCGCCGGCTCGCGGGCAGGAGGAGAAGCAGAACAACAAGGACGAAGCGCAACGCGCAACGACAGCGCGGGGAGTCGGACCGCACAACGAGGGGTACAGCCATGATTCGGAGCTTCTTGCACATCTGGGCGGCCGCGGCGGCGCTGTTCGCCGCACAGGCGGTGTGGTCGCAGGGCGCGCCGGGGTCGGACCCGATCGTGCTGCAGGGCCGCGTGAGCTACCTGGAACTGCCCACCGCCGCACCCGCACGGTCCAAGGAAATCGACCGCGCCATCACCATGCCCCCGCGCATCCAGGCCAAGGTCAACCGCTACGAGGCCAAGGCCTTCGCCGCCCTCGAAGGCGCCGACGGCACCCTGCACAGCGGGCAGGACGTGATCAGCACCTCCAGCGGCAATGCGCTGGAGCGCAACTGCACCCAGAGCCTGGCCAGCACCAGCGCGCCGGCCGGCGCGGGGCCCTCGGGCCGCTATGGCGTGGGCGGCGCGGCCGACCAGGTGGTCGTGCTGCGCGGCGACCTCGTGAACATCTGCCGTTGAGCCCCCGCGCGCCGCGCGCGCCTTGGCCCTCATCCATCCATTGAGCTGACACGCCGGCCTCGCGGCAGGGAGACAAGCATGAGAAGCACCAATGCCTGCGCGCAGGCCGGCCGGGCCCTGGGCCTGAGCCTTGTGTGGCCCCTGATGGCCCTGGCCGTGCTGCTGGCCGGCTGCGCCGCCCCGCTGTCACCCAAGGAGGACGCCCGGCTCCAGTCCTATGCCAGCATCAGCGACCGGCCCGCCGTGCGCCCCGTGCGCTCGATGTCCAGCTTCAGCGATTCGCTGGCCTGCATGGACCGCATGATGCGCGACGCCGAGATCCCGACCACGCTGATCACCAGCAAGCAGATCCCGGACTACTCCGGCCGCGTGCCCGTGGCCACCAAGGACATGGTGATCACCGCGCTGTCGCAGATGTCGCGCCTGTCCAATGCCTTCCGCTACGTGGACTTCGAAGTGGACATCGCGCGCCAGGACACGGTGCAGAACCTCACGACCCTGCTGCTCAACAACAACCAGATGCAGCTGCAGCGCCCGGCGCTGTACATGTCGGGCGCGATCTCCTTCGTGGACCAGAACGTGCTCAACGCCAGCCACGGCGCGGGCATCTCGGGCGAGCGGGTGGAGATCGGCTACAGCCGCAGCCGCGGCGCCACCGTGATCGGGCTGGAGCTGCACCTGGGCGACTTTCGCACGCGCACCATCATCCCGGGGCTGGACTCGGCCAACGAGGTGATCATCGGCAACTCCGGCCAGGGGCTGGACCTGGCCGGCAAGATCGGCAGCTACGGCGTGCAGTTCAACGTGGGCCGCGAACTGGCCCAGGGCGCGGGCGCGGCCACGCGCACGCTGGTGGAACTGGCCGTGATCGAGCTGGCCGGCAAGTGGACCCGCCTGCCCTACTGGCGCTGCCTGACGCTGGACAACACCCACCCCGAATTCCAGCGCCAGCTGCGCCAGTGGTACGACGCGGGCAACTGGGTCTCGAACGTGCGACTGGTGGAACGCTATCTGGTCAGCCAGGGCTACCTGCCCAACCAGGCGCAGCCGCTGGCTTCCAGCAGCCCGATGCTGCGCGACGCGGTGGGGCGCTTCCAGACCGACCGCGGCATGGTGGTCACCGGCGTGATCGACTTCCCGACCTACGAGCGGGCCATGCGCGACTTCGTGGCCACGGGCGAGGATGGTTCGCTCACCCGCATCGGCTGGCCCGTGGCCCCGGGCCTGGCAATGGAGATGGCGTCCTTCACCTTGGACATGCAGATCGAGAACCCGGTGCGCGACCGAACGGCCTTCGAGGCCGGCACGCAGATCTTCGCTTCGGCCACCGTGTCGCGGGCCGCGCACCTGTTCTGCTACTTGCATGACTCCAACGGCAATGTGGTGCGCATCCAGCCCAACATGGCCAACCCGTCGACCCTGGTTTCGGCCAACCAGGCGATCCGCCTGCCCGACTGGATGGTGCCCTACCCCGCCTTCGTGCTGGAAGCGGGCACGCAGGGCCGCGAATCGCTCATGTGCGTGGCCACGCCGCAGGACCCGCTGCCGCGCCTGCCCGCGGAGCTGCAGGGCCCGTCGCTGCGGCCCATCCAGCGCATGCCCGGGCTGCAGGCCGTGCTCGACCATTTCATCGCCGCCGTGGGGGCGGACAACGTCGCCTCGCAGAAGCTCGAATGGCGGGTGCTGCCGCGCGCACCGCAGCCAGCACCGGTGTCGGTCCCGCGCCCACGCCCCGGCAGCGCAGCCGGCACTTCGACCTGAGGCCGCCGGGCCGCAGCACCTGCACTGCCGCGCGCGCCGCGGGCCGGCGCCGCGCGAGAGGACGAGCCACATGCGCCACACGATCTCCATCCGCCTCCTGTGGGCCGGCAGCGCGCTATCGATGCTGCTTGCGTGGGCGCCGGCCCGCGCGGCCGGCGATGCACCGGTGCCCGGCCCGGCCGTGCCGGAGCTGGAGGCCAGCCCGCCCGCGTCGTCGACCATCGAGCTGCAGCCGGCTGCGCCGCCGCGCATCGAAGGCCGCCCGCGCGACGCCCGGCCCGTGCTGCGCGCGCCCTCCGCTGCGGCGCCCGAGCCCCTGCAACTGCCCGGCGACGGCCGCGCGGGCGCCGTGGAGCGCGAGCTGCAGCGCCTGATGCGCGTGGCCTATGCAGGCGGGGCCTATGGCAGCACGGCCGCCTCGGCGCAGGCGGCCTGGCAGCTGGGCCTGATCCACCTGCATGGCGCGGGTGTGCCGGCCAACACGGCTTCGGCGCAGCAATGGTTCGCGCGCGCGGCGCGGCTGGGGCTGGAACCCTGGGCCTTCGCAGGCCTGGCCTGGTGCGAGATGGAGGGCTGCGCGGGCCCGCCCGACCTGGCCGCGGCCGAGCGCGCGCTGGCCCGTCTGCGACCGGCCCACCCCGCACGCGCGGACTACCTGGCCTGGCTGCTGGACACCCGCCAGAGCCCCCTCGCGGCAAGCGGCCCCGCGTCGATCCAGCCCGCACTGCCCGCGCCACCTGCACGCACGCCCGAGCGCCAGGGCCTGCTGCGCGCGGCCGCAGCCGGCGATCTGCAGGCCAACATCGAACTGGGCATCGAGGCCTTTGCCGAGCAGCGGCTCGCGCAGTCGGCGCAGTATTTCCGCCGTGCGGCGGCTCGCTCGGCGGTGGCCGGCGCCAACCTCGGCATCGTGCAGGCCCGGCAGGCTGCCGGCGCCGTGGGAGGGCCTTCCACCGCCGCGCCCGCCGAGGGCGCCCCCGCGCAAGCCGCGCTGGCCCAGGCGCGCAAGTACCACCGCGGCGACGGCGTGCCGGCGAACTTTGCCGAGGCCATCCGCTTCTACCGCCTGGCCGAGCAGCGCGGCAGCAGCGAAGCGCGGCGCATGCTGGCGCTGATCGCGTCCAGGCCCGCGCCGGACGGCGGCTTCAATGTGCAGTGGATGCAGCAACTGGCCCATGTGGACCCGGGCCCCACGCTGCCCGCCGTGGGCGGCGCGGCGGGGCTGAACCCGCTGCAGCGCGAGCCCACGCCGCTGTTCGATCAGCTGCCGCCGGCGTGGCAGCGGCGCGTGACGCCGCTGGCGCGCTGAAGCGCGGCGGGCTTCATCAGCCCTGCTGGCAACGCAGCGCCGCGCCGCCCTGCAGCGCCGCGATCTGCTGCGCCAGCGCCTCGGCCGCGCGGGCCGTGAGCCGCTGTGCGCCCTGGGCCACGGCCTCCATCTGCGCGCCGACCGGCTCGCTGCCGCTCCAGCCGCAGGCACCTGCATCGCTGCCGTCGGGCCGACGCAGCCGCCATTGCAGCCGCGCACTCACCTGCTCGGCGGGCACGGCATCGAAGGCCTGCACCTGCACGCTCGCGCGCCACACGGTCTGGCCCTGCACGCGGCCGGCGCGGCTCACGTCGGCCGCGCCCAGCCGCTGGGCCACCGCGGCAGACAGTGCGTCGCGCAATTCCTGTTCGAAGGAGGAGGCCCAGCGGTGCTGCTCCAGCACCTGCAGCTGCGCCACGTCGGCGCCGCCGCGGCGCAGCACCATCTGCGGCCGGGCCAGGCGCTCGGGCACGGCCACGGGGCCGATCTCGATGGCCAGGCCGGGCTGGGCGGGGGCCGGTGCGGCCAGGCCTGCCGCAGGTGGCGGCGCGCTCAGCGTGTAGTAGCGGTCAGGGTCGCTGGCACAGCCGGCCAGCAGCACCAGGGCCGCCACGCTGCCCAGCCCGAGGCGGGCGCGCGAAAAGAGAACGTTCATGGGCGAGGGTCCTTGGGCTTGCCGCGCAGCAGTGATTCGGGATGGCGTTCGAGGTAGTCGGTCAGCACCCGCACGGAGGCCGCCGTGCGCGAAAGCTCCTGCAGCGTCTGGCGCAGGTCCTGCTGCAGCGGCGCGTCCTCGGCCAGGGTCCGGCCGGCGGTGTCGATGGTCTTGCGCGCGTCCTTCAGCGCGGCGGCGATCTCGGGCGTCACGTCGTTGCGGATCGCGGCCACCGTGCTTTCGGCGCTGGTCAGGGTGCTGTTGAGCGTGGCCAGCGAGCGCCGCACGTCGGCCGCCAGTTCCTCGAAGGGAATGCGGTTGATCTTGGTGGCGATCTCCTGCACCTGCGACTGCAGCTCGTCCAGGCTGTTGGCCACCGTGGGCAGCTCGATGGGCGTCTGCTCGGTGTCCACCTTCACGGGCTTTTCCTTGGGGAAGAAGTCCAGCGCCACGTAGATCTGGCCCGTGAGCAGGTTGCCCGTGCGCAGCTGCGCGCGCAGGCCGCGCTCGATCAGGAAGCGCAGCCGCTCGGCCTGCGTGAAACGCGACTCGGGCAGCGGCTCGCCGGTGTTGTTCAGGTCGGCGCGGCGCAGCCGGTCGGGGTAGACCGTGACCAGCACCGGCATGCGGAACTCGCGCTCGGCGCGGTCGAACTGCACGCCGATGGACTTGACCTCGCCGATCACCACGCCGCGGAAGTCCACCGGCGCGCCCGGCGAGAGGCCGCGCAGCGACTGGTTGAAGTACATCAGCAGGGTCTGCGAGGGGCCGTCGGGCGCCTTCATGGCGGCGGTCTCGTCCTTGGCCAGGACGAAGCTGGTGTCGGCCTCGGCCAGCGGGCCCGAGAGGTCGTCGGGTGCCTGGAAGGCGATGCCGCCCAGCAGGATGGAGGCCAGCGACTGGGTGCGCAGCATCACGCCGCTGGCGCCCACCTGCACGTCCAGGCCGCTGGCGTGCCAGAAGCGCGTGTTGACGCCCACGAATCGGTCATAGGGGGCGTTGACGAAGGCACGCAAGGTCACGCCCTTGCCGTCCTCGTCGAGGTTGAAGGAGGAGATCTGCCCCACCTTGATGCGGCGGTAGTAGACGGGCGAGCCGATGTCCAGCGAGCCGATGTCGCGCGCGCGCAGCGTGAACTGCTTGCCCTGCGCATCGCGCGTGACGATGGGTGGCAGCTCCAGCCCCTCGAACTCCTCGCTGGTCTCGGCCGCCACGCCCGCGTCGGCGCCGATGTAGGCGCCCGAAAGCAGCGTGCCCAGGCCCGAGATGCCGGAGGTGTCCAGCCGGGGGCGCACCACCCAGTAGCGCGCGTCTTTCGCGGTGAAGCCCTCGCGCGCGTCCTTGTCGAGCTGGACCCGCACGCGCACGTGCGAGCGGTCGCGCGCCAGGCGGATGTTCTGCACGGTGCCGATCTGCACGTCCTTGTACTTCACGCTGGTCTTGCCCGCCTCCAGCCCTTCGGCGGTCTTGAAGGTCAGCACGACTTCGGGGCCACGGTTCCAGAGGATCCTGGCCACCAGCGTCACGCCCACCAGCGCGGCCACGATGGGGATCAACCAGATCAGCGAGGGCACCCAGTCGCGGCGCCGCACCACGCGCGGCTCGGCCATTGCGGGAGGTGCTGCAGGAGGGGATTGAGGCTGTTCTTCTTCAGTCATTCGCAGTCGGTGAAGGCGGCGGGGATTCTCTCAAAGGCAGGTCCCAGCTCAGCCGGGGATCGAAGCTCAGCGAGGCCAGCATGGTCAGCACCACCACCGCGCCAAAGGCGGCAATGCCCACGCCGGCCTCCACCACGGCGAAGCCCTGGATCTGCACCAGCCCGGCCAGCAGTGCCACGACGAAGACGTCGAGCATGGACCAGCGGCCGATGAACTCCAGCAGCTGATACAGCCGCGCCCTTTCGCGCTGGCGCCAGTCGCTGCCGCTCTGGGCCATCGCCACCAGCACGAACAGTGCCGCCAGCTTGAACAGCGGCACCAGGAAGCTGGCGGTGAAGATCAGCGCCGCCAGGCCGTAGGAGCCGCTGACCCAGAAGAAGATCACGCCGCTGAGGATGGTGTCCTGCTGCGTGCCGAACAGGCTCTTGGTGATCATCACCGGCAGCAGATTGGCCGGCAGGTACATGATGACGGCGGCGATCAGCAGGGCCCAGGTGCGCTGGATGCTGTGCGGCTTGCGTGCGTGCAGCGTGGCGCCGCAGCGCCCGCAGCGCGCGCCCTCGTGGGCATCGCGCCACACGGCGTTGCAGCGGTGGCAACTGATCAGGCCCATCTGCCCGGCCGTCAGCGCCTCGCCCTGCGCGGGCGCCACCGCGGTGTAGGGCGTGGCCTGGGCGGCCAGCGCGTCCAGCCGCGCCTGCAGGCGTGCGCTGCGCCTCACGCCATGCCTTTCATCTCGTCGGCCTCGCGCACGTCCTGCTGCGTGGGGCCATCGAAAGCCAGCTCCCAGAAACCGCGCGGGTCGAAAGACACCACCACCGTCAGCAGCACCGTGAGCCCCACGAAAGCCCACAGCGCAGCGCCGGCCACCACCGTCGCCATGCCGGAGAGCTTGATGATCGCCACCAGCACGCCCAGCAGGAACACCTCGACCATGCCCCAGGGGCGCAGCGCCTGCAGCAGGCCCACCAGCGCCGCAAAGCCCGGCGGCCGCGTGCCGCGCGCCAGCGGCACCAGCAAATAGCACAGCACGCTCAGCTGCACGAGCGGGAACAGCAAGGTGGTGGCCAGCACCAGCAGCGCCACTTCCGACATGCCCTCCCCCGCCAGCGTGAGCACGGCGCCGGCGAGCGTGGTCTGGCTGTGCAGGCCCTGCAGCTCGATCTCGACGATGGGGAACAGGTTGGCGATCGCGAACAGGATCAGGCTGGCCACCGCCAGCGGCAGCAGTCGACGCTGCTGCATGCCCGCGTGGCGCGCCAGCTCGGTGCCGCAGCGCGCGCAATGCGCGATCTCGCGCGGGCGCAGCGCGGGCCGTCGGTAGACCGCATCGCAGCCTTCGCACACCACCAGTCCGTTGACTTCTTTCATGTGCGCGGGATTTTGCGCGATGCAACAAGCACCCTGCCCGCAGCCGCGGCGTCGGCTGACGCGCGCGCTGGTCTTTTGTGAGCAGCTACTTATTTTGCCCGGATGGATTGATTAAAAATATTTGGCCCGGGTAGAATTTGAATCATGTCTACAGACACCTCTTCCGACCCTCCCTCCGAGCCTCCTGCGCCTTCGGTGCTGATCGCCTTCGCGGGCCATCGGCGCATTGCCACCGGCACGCGCGACGAAGTGCTGGCCGTGCTGCGAGCGCAGGCGGACGGCGCGACCGCCGTCGTGTTCGAGCAGGACAGCGGCACCCGCGTCGAGCTGGACCTGCGCCCCGAAGGCAGCGGGCCCGAGCACGCGCCCGACGAAGCACCCGCGCGCGGCGTGGGCCGGCCCAAGCTGGGCGTGGTAGCGCGCGAAGTGACGCTGCTGCCGCGCCACTGGGACTGGCTCAGCCGCCAGCCCGGCGGCGCTTCGGTGGCGCTGCGCCGGCTCATCGACGAGGCCCGGCGCAACTATGCGGAGCGCGACAGTGTGCGCGCCGCGCGCGAAGCCGCCTACCGCGTGATGAGCCTGCTGGGCAGCGAGCTGCCGGGCTTCGAGGAAGCCTCCCGCTCGCTCTTCGCCGGCGAGCGCGCGCGCTTCGACAGCTACGTGAGCGACTGGCCCGCCGACCTGGCGCAGTACGTGCGCCAGCTGGCCGAGCCGGGCTGGGACGCGAGCACGCCGCCGTCGGCCTGAGCACGCGCATGCCCTCTTCTGCTGCAAAGGCCGCGGCCGTGCCAGGCCGCGCCAACGAAGCCATCGCGCCGCCTGCCGAAGGCACGACAACGCATGAGCGCCACGGCCAGCGGCCGCTGTGGCAGACCTTCCTGTTCTTCCTCGCGCCCATGCTGCTGGCCAACATCCTGCAGTCGCTGTCGGGCACGCTGAACAACGTGTTCGTGGGCCAGATGCTGGGCGTCAACGCGATGGCCGCGGTCTCCAGCTTCTTCCCGGTGATGTTCTTCTTCATCGCCTTCGTGATCGGCCTGGGCGCGGGCAGCTCGGTGCTGATCGGCCAGGCCTGGGGTGCGCAGGATGCCGCCAAAGCCCGTGCCATTGCCGGCACCGCGCTGAGCGTGACAGTGCTTTTCGGCCTGCTGATCGCGGTGCTGGGCGGGCTGTTCACCGACGTGCTGCTGCGCCTGCTGGGCACGCCGGCCGACATCCTGCCCGAGGCCACGCGCTACGCGCGCATCATGCTGGTGGCGATGCCGGGGCTGTTCGTGTTCCTGCTGGCCACCTCGCTGCTGCGCGGCGTGGGCGACACCATGACGCCGATGTTCACGCTGCTGATCTCCACCGGCGTGGGGCTGCTGCTCACGCCGGCCCTGATCCGCGGCTGGTTCGGCCTGCCGCCCCAGGGCGTGGCCAGCGCGGCCTGGGGGTCGGTGGCCGCCTTCGTCGTCGCGCTGCTGTGGATGGGCCGGCACCTGCGCCACAAGCGCAGCCCGCTCGCGCCCGACGCGCGGCTCATGCCGCACCTGCGCATCGATGCGGCCCTGCTGCGCAGCGTGCTGCGCGTGGGTGTGCCCACGGGCGTGCAGATGATCGTGGTGGCCGGCGCCGAGCTGGCGCTGCTGACCATGGTCAACGACTTCGGCGCACCCGCCACCGCCGCCTACGGCGCGGTGAACCAGGTGGTGGCCTATGTGCAGTTCCCGGCCATCTCGATCGCCATCACGGCCTCCATCCTCGGTGCGCAGGCCATCGGCGCAGGCCAGGTGCAGCGGCTGGGTGCCATCACGCGCACGGCGCTGGGCATGAACCTGCTGCTCACGGGCAGCCTGGTGGGGCTGGGCTACCTGTTCTCGCGTCCGCTGATGAGCCTGTTCATCACCGACCCTGCAGTGATCGAGATCGCCCAGCGCCTGCTGCACATCATGCTGTGGAGCCTGGTGATCTTCGGCATGGGCTCGGCCCTGTCGGGCATCATGCGCGCCAGCGGCACGGTGCTGGTGCCCACGCTGATCTCGGTGCTGTGCATCGTGCTGATCGAGGTGCCGGTGGCCTGGTTCATGAGCCGCCGGATCGGGCTGGACGGCGTGTGGATCGCCTACCCGGTCTTCTTCGGCTGCATGCTGGCGCTGCAGGCGGCCTACTACCGCTTCGTATGGCGCAAGAAAGCGATTCGCCGCCTGGTCTGAACGGCCGGCCCGTGCTCTATTCCTTTCGCCGCTGCCCCTATGCGATGCGGGCGCGGCTGGCGTTGCTGGCCAGCGGCCAGGCCTGCACGCTGCGCGAAGTGGTGCTGCGCGACAAGCCCGCGGCGCTGCTGGCGGCTTCGCCCAAAGGCACCGTGCCGGTGCTGCAGCTGGCCGACGGGGTGGTGATCGACCAGAGCCTTGACATCATGCGATGGGCGCTCGCACGCCAGGACCCGCTGGGCTGGCTGGTGGGCGACGGCGAGGCGATGCAGGCCCTGATCGCGCAGTGCGATGGCCCCTTCAAGCAGGCCCTGGACGCCTACAAGTACCCCGAGCGCCATCCGCAGTGGGCGCCGGGTGCTGCGCGCGACGCGATCGCCGCGCAGGCCGCGGCCCTCGATGCGCGCCTGCAGTCGCAAGCCTTCCTGTTCGGGCCGCAGGCCCGCCTGGCCGACGTGGCATGGATGCCCTTCGTGCGCCAGGCCGCGCAGGTGGATGCAGCCTGGTTCGGCGCGCAGCCCTGGCCGCGCCTGCAGGCCTGGCTGCAGCAGTGGGTGCAAAGCCCGCTGTTCGAGCGCGCGATGCGCAAGCTGCCGCCCTGGCAGCCGGGGCAGCCCGACGAGGTCTTCGCCTGCGCCAGTTAGCGAACGCGCAGCACGCTGAACACGCCCGCCGCGAGCGCGCACACGGCCGCCAGGCCCAGCGCGATCAGCGGCCCCTGCCCCGCCTGCGGCGGCCAGAGGCTGAAGATGCCCGCCAGCAGCACCGCCCCCAAGGTCTGGCCCGTGAGCCGCGCCGTGCCCTGCATGCCGCTGGCCGCGCCGCTGCGCGACAGCGGCGCCGAACGCACGATCGTGTGGTTGTTGGGCGACTGGAACAGCGCAAAACCCACGCCGCACAGCGCCAGGCGCCAGACCATGGACAGGTCGCTCGCCCCGTCGGGCAGCAGGGCCAGCAGCGACAGGCCGAAGGCCATCAGCACCATGCCGGCACCACCCATCAGCCCGTCGGGCACGCGACCGATCAGCCGCGCCACCACCGGCCCCATGGCCACGATGGCCAGCGGCCAGGCCGTGATCAGCAGGCCCGCCTGCAGATGCGAGCGGCCCCAGCTGTCCAGCAGCAGGAAGGGCAGCGAGAGATAGGCCAGCGTCTGCGCCGAGAAGGCACTGACGGAAGCGCCCATGGACAGCGCGAACACGGGGATGCGCAGCAGATCGACCGGGAACAGCGGCGCCACGCGCCTGCGCTGGCGCTGCACGTGCACCGCGCCCACCAGCAGCCCCGCGGCCAGCAGCGCCAGCCCGTCCAGCGGCAGCGCGGCGGCGCCTGCATCGCGCACGGCCAGGCGGTCGGCGCCCAGGAAGATCAGCGCGAACATCAGCACGTTGAGCAGCACGTCCAGCGGCGCGATGCGTGCGCCCGGCGCGGCGCGGCTCACGTTGGGCGGCAGGGCACGCCGGCCCAGCAGCATCACCAGCAGCCCCAGCGGCAGGTTGAGCGCAAAAAGCCAGGGCCAGTCCGCCACCGACAGGATGGCTGCCGCCACCGTGGGCCCGGCCACCGATGCGGTGGCCACCACCATCGAATTGATGGCCATGCCGCGACCCAGTTGCCCGGGCGCAAAGATCAGCCGCACCAGCGCCGCGTTCACGCTCATCACGCCGGCCGCGCCCAGGCCCTGCAGCGCACGCGCGGCGATCAGCAGCTCCAGCGAGGGCGCCACCATCGCGCCCAGCGAGGCCAGTGCGAACAGCGCCATGCCGCACAGGTACACGCGGCGGTAGCCGATCAGATCGCCCAGCGTGGCCAGCGGCAGCAGCATGACCAGCGTGGCGATCTGGTAGGCGTTGACCACCCAGATCGCATGCGGCGCCGAGGCCGAGAAGCTGCGCGCGATGTCGGGCAGCGCCAGGTTGAGGATGGTGCCGTCGAGCACCGCCAGCGCGATGCCCAGCACCAGCACGCCCATGGCGCGCCAGCGCTGCGCAGCGGGCAGACCTTGCTGGGGCACCTCCGCCAGGGAGGCGCTCACTGGGGTGCCTTCGGACGGCCGGGCGCCGCTCATGCGGCCGCGACCGCGCGGCCGCGCCAGCCCAGCGTGCCCAGGGCGGTGGCCAGCGACAGCAGCGCGCAGATGGCCATGCCCGTGACCATGGGCAGCGGCCGGCTGCTGGCCACCAGGCCGATCAGCGCCATGGCCGCGGCGCCGCCGAGCATCTGCAGTGTGCCCATCAGTGCCGACGCGGTGCCCGCGATGGCGCCATGCGCCTCGAGCGCCAGCACCGCGGTGGTGGGCACCACCTGCCCCATGAAGGCACTGGCGCAGAAAAACAGCACGATCAGCACGGCCAGCGAATCGCCGCCCGCGGCGAAGAACAGCCACATCGCCGCCACCAGCAGGGCCGAAGCCAGCGCCGAAAAGCGCACCAGCGGCACCAGGCCGAAGCGCCGGCCCAGCAGGCCGTTGAGCTGTGCCGCGCCGATGAAGG
This sequence comes from Xenophilus arseniciresistens, assembly GCF_028023875.1. Taxonomy (GTDB): domain Bacteria; phylum Pseudomonadota; class Gammaproteobacteria; order Burkholderiales; family Burkholderiaceae_C; genus Xenophilus; species Xenophilus arseniciresistens. The sequence goes on along the minus strand of NZ_JAQIPB010000006.1, from coordinate 410,125 downwards.
CCGCCGCATTGAGCGCAAAGGCCAGACTGTACTGCGTGGGCGTCAGGCCATAGTGCTCGATCATCACGAAGGAGGAGTTGGCCAGGTAGGTGAAGAAGCCCGCCATGCCGAAGCCGCCGATGGCCACCAGGCCGAGGTAGTGCCGGTCGCGCAGCAGGTGCGCGTAGGCGCGCCAGGCCGCACCCAGGCTGCTTTGCACGCGCGCCTCGGGGCCGCGGGTTTCCTGCAGCGAACTGGCCATCAGCGCCATGCCGGCCAGCGCCGCCACGGCCACGGCCCAGAACACGGTCCGCCAGCCGGTCCAGGCGATGACGGCGCTGCCCGCCAGGGGCGCCAGGATGGGCGAGACGCTGAAGACCAGCATCAGCAGCGACATCAGCCGGGCCGCATCCACGCCGGTGTGCAGGTCGCGCACCACGGCGCGCGGCACCGCCATGCCCGCGGCCGCGCCCAGCCCCTGGATGAAGCGCAGCGCCACCAGCACATGGATGTCGGTGGCCAGCGCGCAGCCCACGCTGGCCAGCGCAAAAAGGCCCAGGCCGAAGTACAGCGCAGGCTTGCGGCCCAGCATGTCCGACACCGGCCCGTAGACCAGCTGGCCCAGGCCGATGGCCACGAAAAAGACCGTCAGGCTCAACTGCACGGTCTGCATGTCGGCCCCCAGGTCGCGCCCGATCAGCGGCAGCGCGGGCAGGTACATGTCGATGGCAAAGGGGCCGATGGCCGAAAGAAGGCCCAGCACCAGCGCCAGGCCCAGGAATCGCGGGGAAGAACTCATGGCCGGATTGTCGCCAGCGCCCGCCGCCCGCGCTGCGGCGGCTGCGGCTGACCGTGCCCGCTGCTCGGGCAAGGGCGCGCGCCGGCTCAGCTCTCGGGCTCGGCGGGTTGCGCGGGCGCTGCTTCGGCTGGGCGGGCCGAGGGTGCCAGCGCCTGCAGCACGCGCAGCACGCTTTCATTGGCGGTGCCCAGCCGGCGCAGGCCGCCCTGCACGGCCGCCGAGGCCTGCGCGTCCTGGGATTGCAGGGGGGCCAGCTGTGCCAGGCGCTCGAGCTTGCGCGGTATCTGCTCGATCAGCGCCAGGGCGCGCTGGCGCTGGCGTTCGCGCTCGGCAGGGTCGGCGCCTTCATCGTCGTCGGGCTCGATGAGATCGGCATGGGCCTGCCGGGCAGCCTCGGACAGGTCCTCGGCGTCGGCGCGCGTCCACGCCTGCATCACCTCCAGCATCATCAGAAGCTGCAGGCTGTTCAGCGCAGTCAGCCGTACACGCTCGAGCAAGCCCAAGGTCCGCCTCCGAGGTCGATTCCATGCATCGCCAGCTCCCTGGTTCTGCGCAAGCCCCATGCGGCGAGGCCTGCCCGTCGTTGTTGTTGTGGTCGTGCGCCGCAAGCCCATTGCATGGCGGCTTTGGCGGCGATCCATCTTAGGCATTTTGTTAACGCTTCCCAAGAGGGTTGAGCGGCCCGGGCGCGCTCCGGCTGGATCTGCGCCGGCTCAACAGGGCATCCGTCACAGCGGCTGTGGCACGATCCGCGCATGCTCGAACCCACCCGCCGCATTCCCTACCGCACCTGGCCGGCCAGCCTGGCCATCGTGGCGAGCATCGCGGCCTATGTGGGCGGCCTGCAGCTGTGGGACCGGCGAACGCCCGCGATGCGCGCGCTGCCGGCCGAGCAGATGCTCTCGGTGGGTCAGGCCCGCTTCGTGCCGGCGCCCGAGTGGCGGCTCGACGTCGCGCGCTCACGCGCAGGCCAATCGCTGGTGCTGATCAAAAGCGGCCATACCTTCTCGGTCAGGACCGCGCGCTGGATCGGCGGACCCGAAGGGCCGCTGGACCGCCAGCAGCGCATGATCGAGTACGGCGAGCGGCTGCGCATCGAAGGCCAGGTGACGGACTTCTACACCGACTGGGGGCTGCAGGGCATCACCTTCGCCTACTACGGCCCCAAGCTCAGCGGACGCTTCTGGCAGATGGTGGATCCGGCCCGCCAGTCGCTGGTGCAGGTGGATTTCTACGGCCCCAACGACGATGCGCTGGCGGCCTCCGCAGCGCTGGACGATGCGCGGCGCATGCTGGCCTCCATGGACCTGGAGGCTTCCTCGTGAACGCGCCTGCCCATGCGCTGGGCGCGCCGGCCAGGCCGACCGAATGGCCCATCGGCACCGACGCTTTCTTCCAGCCGCGCCGCGCCGCCTTCTGGCTGCTGGCGCTGTGGCTGGTCAACGGGCTGTTCTACACCCTGGCGCTCTTTGCCACGGGCTTCAGGGTGGTGCCCATCGCGGCGGGCCTGGGCCTGGTGGTGTGGAGCCTGTACACCCTGGCCTTCGTCGCGCTGTTCCGCGCGCTCGATCTGCTCGAGCATCTGCCCACCGAAGCCTATGTGCTGGCCTTCGCCTGGGGCGGCCTGGGCGCGGTGCATCTGGCGCTGCCGGCCAACGGCGCCATCCAGAGCCTGACGGCCAAGCTGATCTCGCCCGAGTTCGCCGCCGTCTGGGGACCGGCGCTGGCCGGCCCCATCACCGAGGAGTTCCTCAAGCTGGTGGGCGTGCTGCTGCTCGTGCTCGTGGCGCGCAACCAGTTCCAGACCGAGCTGTCGGTGCTGGTGGTCGGCGCCATGGCCGGGCTGGGCTTCCAGGTGGTGGAGAACCTCAGCTACACCGTGCGGGCCGCCCTCACCTTCCCGCTGGACAACCAGTGGCTGCCCGTGCTGCTGAACCTGGGCACGCGCGGCCTGCTGGCCGGCCTGTGGACGCACGCCGCCTACACCACGCTGGCCGCCTACGGCGTGGCCTGGTACCTGCGCCACACCGAACGCAGCCTGGCCACGCGCCTGGCCGTCGCCGGCCTGTGCTTTGGGCTGGCCTGGTTCATGCACTTCTTCTGGAACTCGCCCTGGCTCGAAGACCGCTTCAGCGAAGGCCCGCTCGGGTTGACGCTGCTGCTGATCACCAAGGGCCTGCCCGTGCTGGCCGCGGCCGCCATGGTGTGGCGTGCCGCGGCGCGCGAAACCGGTGCCCATCTGCACAGCCTGGCCTCGTGGTTCGTGCCCGAACGCGAACTGCTGCGTGACGACGAGTGGCGGCGCCTCGGATCACCCCTGGAGCGCTGGCGCGTGCGCCGCGAGTTGGGGCGCCAGCACGGCCGCCGCGCGCGGCGCCTGAAGACGCGGCTGCAGCGCGAGCAGTTGCGGCTGGTGATGAAGGCCGGCACCCATGGCCGGGGCGCCCACACCCTGCGCCATGAAGTGGCGATCCGGCGCATCCGCGCCAAGCTCGATGCCGTGCTTCTGGCCCAGGCTGCGCCGCGCTGATTCAGAACAGCTGCGCCTGCCCGCCCGGCTGCGCGCCTTCGATGGCCAGCATGCGCAGCTTCAGCGCCACGCCGCCCGGCGCCGAAAAGCCGCCCTGCCAGCCGCGCGCGCCCATCACCCGGTGGCAGGGCACGACGGGCGCAAACGGGTTGGCGCCCAAGGCCTGGCCCACCGCGCGGGCCAGCGTCTTGTCGCCCAGCTCTTCGGCGATGTCGCCATAGGTGCGCACCTGCCCGGGTGCGATGGCGCGTGCGGTTGTATAGAGGCGCAGCTGGAAGTCGCTGAGGCCGCCGGGGTCGAGCACGATCTCGCGCAGATCGCGCGGCTCGCCCGCCAGCAGGGCCTGCACGCCTTCGACGGCGCTGGCCACCGCGGTCGGCCATGCGGCGGGCTCGCATTCAGGCAGGCTCGCAAACTCGCGCGCAAACCTTGAGCGCAGGCGCTGCGCGCTGCCGTCGGCCTCGGGCAGGCGCACGCAGCGCAAGCCGCGCGGGCCCCAGGCCAGGCCGCAATGCCCGACGGCGGTGGCAAACACGGCCCAGCCCGCGGCAGTGGCACAGGGGTTGACGGCGTCGTTCATCGGTGCGGTGCGTGGGTGCGCGGCGGTAGAAGAAAAAAAGAAAAGGGCCCGAAGGCCCTTTCCATTTTGCAGCGGTCGCCGGGAATCAGCGCACCACGGCCAGCTGCGTGCGTTGGCCACCCTTGTAGGTGTACAGCGTCAGCGCACCGCCCTTGATGTCACCCTTCTCGTCGAAGGTGATGGGGCCGGTCAGGCCCTTGTGGTTGACCTTGCCCACCTCGGGCAGGTACTTCTCGGGATCGGCCGAGCCGGCCTTTTCCATGGCAGCGGCCAGCACCTGCACCGCGTCATAGACGTAAGGCGCGTAGATCTGGACGTCGACGCCGTTCTTTTCCTTGAACTTGGCCTTCCAGGTGTCCAGCGGCGCCTTGAAGTCGCCGTCCACACCGCCGGCTTCGGCGCACACCACCATCTCTTCGCCGATGGCATCGCCGGCCAGCTTGGCCAGCTCGCCCGTGCACAGGCCGTCGCCGCCCATGAACTTCACGTTCAGGCCCAGCTGCTTGACCTGCTTGAGCATCGGGCCGCCCACGGCGTCCATGCCGCCGAAGAACAGGATGTCGGGGCTCTGGCCCTTGAGCTTGGTCAGGATGGCATTGAAGTCGGTCGACTTGTCGGTCGTGAACTCGTGGCCCACGATGGTCGCGCCGGCTTCCTTGGCTGCCTTGGAGAACTCTTCGGCCACGCCCTGGCCGTAGGCCGTGCGGTCGTCGATCACGGCGATCTTCTTGCCGTTGAGCGTCTGCACGGCGTAGCGGCCCAGCGTGCCGCCCAGCTGCGTGTCGTCAGCCACGACGCGGAAGGTGGTCTTGAAACCCTGGCGCGTGTACTTGGGGTTGGTGGCCGAAGGCGAAACCTGCGGGATGCCGGCATCGCTGTACAGCTTGGAGGCGGGGATGGTGGTGCCCGAGTTCAGGTGACCGACCACGCCGTTGACCTTGCTGTCGACCAGCTTCTGGGCGACGGCCGTGCCCTGCTTCGGATCGCCGGCGTCGTCTTCTGCCAGCAGCTCGAACTTGGCGACCTTGTCGCCGATCTTCACGCCCTTGGCATTGAGGTCCTCGATCGCCATCTTGGCGCCGAGCTCGTTGTCCTTGCCCAGGTGGGCGATGGGGCCGCTGACGGGCCCCACGTGGCCGATCTTGACCACGAGGGTCTGGGCAGCAGGAGGTGCGGCCGGCGCGGGCGCGGCGGCGGTCGGCGCAGGCGCGGCTGCAGGTGCCGCAGCTTCTTCCTTCTTGCCGCATGCCACCACCGAGAGAGCAGCCAATGCGACCGCAGTCCATTTCAATTGCATGGAAAACCTCCAGAAACTTGAAGAACAAGAGTTGAGTGAACCGGTCTTCGTGACCGGGGCCTTCGCATGGAGCAAATTCCAGGCCGGAGGTCCCGGACTGGCGCCCCTCGCGCCGTCCCGACCTGAAATTCAGTTTAGCCCAAGCATGGTGCGCGACTGCCCCTCAGACCGCGTCTCAGACACCAGGGTTTCCCGGGGGCTCGGAGAGTTCGTGCGCCATCGCTTCGACCACCAGTTGACGCAGCACGGCTTCGACTTCCTGGCGCAGCCTGGGGATCATGGCATCCAGCTGCTGCTGCACGGCCAGGGACACGGCATCGGTGAGCCGTTCTTCCAGCGACAGGTCCATGCGCTGCAGCACGCGATGCAGCAGCTCTTCTTCGATCCGGAAGGCGTCGGCCTCTTCACGCACCGGCAGGGCCTTGAAGCTGGGCGCTGCCGTTGGCGGGGCTGCGTCCTGCGGCGGCGGGGGCGCGACGGGAGCCGTGGGCGCAGCAGGCTCGAACACGGTCTCGAGCACGGGCAGCGAGGCCGGCTTCACGGGCGGTGGGGCATTGACCGGCGAAGGCACCGGCGCGCGCACTACGGGCTGCTGCACGTTCGCGGATTCCCACGGCGCGGAGGCCTGCCGCAACAGGGTCGGCGGCAGCGTCTGCGCGGCCGGCGGCGGGAGCGCGGCTGGCGGGGCTGCTGCACCGCTGCCGGCCGGCAGGTCCAGCGAAGGCAGGGCCGCCAGGTCCGGCATGAGTGGGGCCGGTCCGGCAGCGGGCGCAGCCGCCGGCGCGCCCTCTTCCTGCAGGTCGACCACGGCCGTCAGCGTGGGCACGAAGCGAGGCGGCTGACGCGAGGAGGAAGGCCCGTCGCCGCTCATCCGCTGCTCCTGGCCGCGCCCAGGTCATGGCGCGTGATGGTGTAGCCGCGGGACTGGTAATGGCGCCAGCGCTCGCGGCCCGCTTCGCGCTCCTGCGGTTCCAGGCCCACCACGTCGATCAGGCGTTCGAAACGCTCGAAACCCGTCGGCGTGGCCGTGCCCAGGTTGACCATCACCTCATGGTGCGGCAGCGCGGCGGAAGCCGCCTGCTGCGGCTGCAGCAGCACCACGGGGCTGCGCGAGAGCACGGCCGGCGCCGCCGACGCATCGCAATGGGCGATGAAGTCGCCGGGCGAGAAGGACCACAGCGCTTCGTCCAGCGTCTGCAGCAGCGGCGGCTCGGCCACCACCACCACCTTCGCGCCCGCGCCCATCACGGCCTTGCGAAGCAGGCGACAAGCATGGCCGACCTTGTCGCCGGCGTTGAAGTGGACGTCGATGCCCGTCACGCGCGACGGCCGGCGCGGCCGCCCTTGCCTTCGGGGGCTGCCGTGGCGGCGGACCTGGCTTGCGCGCTGCGCGCTTTTTTGGGGCGCGCTGCGGCTGCGTCCTGCTGCGAGAGCAGGTACTGCAGCAGCAGGCCCACGGGCCGGCCCGTGGCGCCCTTGGCCGCGCCGCTCTTCCAGGCCGTGCCGGCGATGTCCAGGTGCGCCCATCGCAGGTCGGCGGTGAAGCGCTGCAGGAACTTCGCCGCGGTGATGGCGCCACCCGCGCGGCCCGCCACGTTGGCCACGTCGGCGAAATGCGTCTTCAGGCCTTCGCCGTATTCGTCGTCCAGCGGCATGCGCCAGCAGCGGTCCTGCGCCTGCTCGCCAGCCGCCTGCAGGGCCTGCGCGAGCGAATCGTCGCCGGAGAAAAGGCCGCTGCGCACGCCGCCCAGCGCGATCACGCAGGCACCCGTGAGCGTGGCGATGTCGACCACCGCCGCGGGCTTGAAGCGCTTGGCGTATTCCAGCGCGTCGCACAGGATCAGCCGGCCTTCGGCATCGGTGTTGAGCACCTCGATGGTCTGGCCGTTCATGCTGGTGACCACGTCGCCGGGCTTGAGCGCACGCCCGTCGTTCATGTTCTCGCAGGCGGGGATCAGGCCGATCACGTTGACGGCCGGTTGAAGCTCGCCCAGCGCGCGGAACACGCCCAGCACGCTGGCTGCGCCGCCCATGTCGAACTTCATCTCGTCCATCTCGGCCGCGGGCTTGAGCGAGACGCCGCCGGTGTCGAAGGTGATGCCCTTGCCCACCAGCACCTGCGGCGCCACGTCCTTGGCCGCGCCCTGGTAGCGCAGCACGATGAAACGCAGCGGCTCGGCCGAGCCCTGGGCCACGGCCATGAACGAGCCCATCTTGAGCGCAGCCACTTCCTTGGGGCCCAGCACTTCGCAACGCACGCGCGGGGCCTTGGCCAGCGACTGCGCGGCATCGGCCAGCATCGTCGGCGTGCAATGGTTGCCCGGTCGGTTGGCCCATTCCTTGGCGAATTCGACGCCGCGCACGGTGGCCACGGCCGTGGCCAGGGCGGGCTGCAGCGCCTTGGCATCGGCCACGCCCAGCGTCAGCTGGCGGATGCCGCGCGGCTCGGCCTTGCTGCGGGTGGTGGTGTAGACGTAGCTCGCATCGGCGCTGGCGACGACGGCCGCATGCAGCGCGGCAGCGTCGGCGGCGCCTGCCAGCACCAGCGCCACGCGGCGCGGCTGGGCGGCCAGCGCTGCCTGTGTACCGGCAAGGGTTGCGGCGCGGATGTCAGCGGGCGAGCCTTCGCCGGCATGCACGGCCCACACACGCGGTGCGGCCACGCCGGCCGGCCTGTACAGCGCCAGCAGCTTGCCGGCGCGCTCGCCCAAGTCCTTGGCCGCGCGGGCGGAATGCAGGATCCGGCTCAGTGCGTCGCTGCCCTCGAGCGGCTCTGCGCGCGGCACCAGCACCACCAGTGCATCGGTCTTTTCGGCGGCGGCCTGCGCCAGGCTGAGGGTCTTGAGTTGAAAGTCCATAATCTCGCTTTTCCCTCGACGATGTTATTCCATTCCTCTCTACGCAAAGAGCTCTCGCGCAGCTTCGGCGCGACGCTCGTGGTCCTGGCAACCATCGTCATGACCATCATCCTGATCCGTACGCTGGGGCTGGCGTCGCGCGGTGGCGTGAACCCGTCCGAAGTGTTCCTGGTGATGGCCTACACGCTGCTGGGCTACATGCCCACCATCCTGAGCCTGAGCCTGTTCATCTCCATCGTGGGCACGCTCTCGCGCATGTACCGCGACAGCGAAATGGTGATCTGGTTCGCCAGTGGCCGCGGGCTGGGCGATTTCCTGCGTCCGCTGCTGAGCTTTGCCTGGCCGGTGCTGCTGCTGATCGGCGCGCTGGCGCTGGTGGGCTGGCCCTGGGCCAACGCGCAGACGCAGGGCATGCGCGCGCAGTACGAACAGCGCGGCGACCTCGACCGCGTGGCGCCCGGGCAGTTCCAGGAATCGTCGGGGCGCAACCGCGTCTTCTACATCGACAAGAACAGCGCCGACGCCAGCCAGGCCTCGAACGTGTTCATCTCCTCGCTCGAGCGCAACATGGAGATCGTGACCTCGGCCCAGCAGGGCACGGTGGAGACCGAACAGGGCGTGCGCTACCTGATGCTGCGCAACGGCCAGCGCATCGAGAGCCCCTTCGACCGCTCGGGCCTGAAGATCAGCGAGTTCCAGACCTACGGCTCGCGCATCGGCGATGGCGGCGGCATCGGCAGCAACGGCCCGTCGCCGCGCGCCACGCCTTCGCTGGGCCTGATCGGCAACCCCACGCCGCCGAACCTGGGCGAGCTGGGCTGGCGCGTGGGGCTGATGCTGGCCGGCGCCAATTTCGTGCTGCTGGCGTTGGTGGTCTCGGGCGTGAACCCGCGCGTGGGCCGCAGCGCCAACCTGATCTTTGCGCTCTTCTTCTTCGCCGTGTACTACAACCTGCTGAACCTGGGGCAGAACTGGGTGGGCTCCGGGCGCGTGCGCATGGACCTGTTCCTGCTGCTGCTGCACGGCGGCGTGTTCGTCATCACGCTGATCTGGCTGGGCCAGCGCCACAACAACTGGCGCCTGCTGCCGCGCCTGCGCGGGGCTTCGGCATGAGCCGCCTGCGCCACCACGCCGAATCCGGGAGGCCCGCGCCATGGGCATGAGCACCATCCGCCGCCTGATCTACCGCGATGTGCTGCGCTCCATCGCCTTCGTGACGCTGGGCTTTCTGTGCCTGTTCTTCTTCTTCGACTTCGTCGACGAGCTGGACGCCGTGGGCAAGGGCCTGACCGACGCCTACCGCATGCCGCAGGCGCTGGCCTATGTGCTGCTGCAGATTCCTAGCCACCTGTACGAGCTGCTGCCCATCGCGGTGCTGATCGGCACCATCTTCGTGCTCTCGAACCTCGCGCGCAGCTCGGAATTCACCATCCTGCGCACCAGCGGGCTGGGGCCCTGGCGGGCCTTGCGCATGCTGCTGGTGCTGGGCTCGGCCTTCGTGGTCATCACGGCGGCCGTGGGCGACTATGTGTCGCCCTGGGCCAGCCGCACGGCCCAGTTGCTCAAGTCGCAGCACCAGGGCTACCTGCTGTCGGCCGGCCTCACGGGCGGCTGGCTGCGCGAGACGCGCGAGACGCGCACCTTCGCCGTCAACATGCTGTCCATCGAGCAGGACGGCAGCATCAAGCAGCCGCGCATCTTCGAGTTCGACGAGCGTGGCTTTCTGGTGTCGCAGACCAACGCGGCCAGCGCCGGCATCGGGCCGGAGGGCTGGCTGCTCAAGGATGCGCGCCGCCAGGAGTTCCAGACCCGCAACCCCGACGGCTCGGCGCACGTGACCATCACGGAGCTGCCCTACTACGCCTGGCACAGCACGCTGACGGCGGACATGGTGTCGGTCGCGCTGCTGCGGCCCGAACGCATGAAGACGCTGGACCTGTTCGAGTACATCGGCCACCTGGAGGCCAACGGCCAGGACGCGCAGCGCTACGAGATCGAGTTCTGGCGCAAGGTCTTCTACCCGCTGTCCTGCCTGGTGATGGTGGTGCTGGCCTTGCCCTTCGCCTACCTGCACTTCCGCCAGAGCGGCATCGCGGGCTACGTGTTCGGCGGGGTGATGATCGGCATCAGCTTCTTCCTGCTCAACAACGTGTTCGGCTACATCGGCAACCTGCGCAACTGGCTGCCGTGGATCACGGCGGCTGCGCCCGGCCTCATCTATTCGCTGCTGTCGCTGGGCGCGTTCGGCTGGCTGGTGCTGCGGCGCTGAGGGCCGGGCCATGACCCACGCCATCGTGTTGCTGGCCCATGGCTCGCGCGACCCGCAGTGGCGCGAGCCCGTCGAGGCCGTGGCGCGGCGCATCCGCGAGCTGGCACCCGAACGTCCGGTGCGCTGCGCCTACCTGGAGCTGGCCACGCCCGACCTTCAGACCGCCGCCGCCGAACTGGTGGCCGACGAAGGCGCGCGCACGCTGCAGGTGCTTCCCCTGTTCCTGGGCATGGGCCACCATGTGCGCGAAGACCTGCCGCGCCGCGTGGCCCAGCTGCAGGCCCGTTTTCCCGACGTGCCGGTGCGCCTGCGCCCCGCCGTGGGCCAGCATGCATGGCTGCTGGAAACGCTCACGCGCATCGCCTTGCAGGACGATTCCACGCCCCCGGGTGAAGAGCAGCCTTAGATTTGAATGACATAATGATTCACAATTTTTTGATGAATCAGTTATGAATCTTCATCAGTTCAAGTTCGTCCAGGAAGCGGTACGCCGCAACCTCAACCTCACCGAGGCAGCCAAGGCGCTGCACACCTCCCAGCCGGGCGTCTCCAAGGCGATCATCGAGCTGGAAGAGGAACTGGGCATCGAGATCTTCGCGCGCCACGGCAAGCGGCTCAAGCGCATCACCGAGCCGGGCCAGCACGTCATCGCCAGCATCGACCTGATCATGCGCGAGGTGGGCAACCTCAAGCGCATCGGCGAGCAGTTCAGCGCGCAGGACAGCGGCACGCTTTCCATCGCCACCACCCACACCCAGGCGCGCTACGTGCTGCCCGTGCCCGTGGCGCGGCTGCGCGAGGCCTACCCCAAGGTCAACGTCAGCCTGCACCAGGGCTCGCCCGACCAGGTGGCGCGCATGGTGCTCGACGAGGTGGCCGAGATCGGCATCGCCACCGAGTCGCTCGACAACTATTCGGACCTCGTCACCCTGCCCTGCTACGAATGGCAGCACGTGCTGGTGCTGCCCAAGGAACATCCGCTGGCCGCCAAGGAGCGCGTGACGCTGGAGGACCTGGCCACCGAGCCGCTGATCACCTACCACCCCTCCTTCACGGGCCGCACGCGCATCGACCATGCCTTCGCGCAGAAGAAGCTCGCGCCACGCATTGCGCTGGAGGCCATCGACTCCGACGTGATCAAGACCTATGTGCGGCTGGGCCTGGGCGTGGGCATCGTGGCCGAGATGGCGGTGCGCGACGACGGCAACGGCGACCTCGTCGTGCGACCCATGGGCCAGGTCTTCGGCCAGAACATCGCGCGCGTGGCCTTCAAGCGCAGCGCGTACCTGCGCAACTTCGTCTTCAAGTTCGCCGAACTTCTTTCCGACCGGCTGGATCGCCACCTGATCGCCAAGGCCCTGGCCGGCCATTCCAACGACTACGAGCTATGAGCCTTTCTCTTGCGGCACGCACCCCCGACCCCGGCACCAGGCTGCCGAACGTGGGGACCACCATCTTCACCGTGATGTCGGCCCTGGCGGCCGAGAAGAACGCCGTGAACCTGGGCCAGGGATTTCCGGACTTCCACTGCGACCCGGCGCTGACCGAAGCCGTGACGGCCGCCATGCAGGCCGGCCACAACCAGTACCCGCCGATGCCCGGCATTGCGGCGCTGCGCAACGCCATCGCGTCCAAGATCGAGGCGCTGTATGGCCGCAGCTACGACCCGAACGCCGAGATCACCGTCACGGCCGGCGCCACGCAGGCCATCATCACCGCCATCCTCGCGCTGGTGCGGCCGGGCGACGAGGTGATCGTGCTGGAGCCCTGCTACGACAGCTACGTGCCCAACATCGAACTGGCCGGCGGCACGGTGGTGCGGGTGCCGCTGGTGCCCGGCAGCTTCAGGCCCGACTTCGACCGCATCGCAGCGGCGCTCACCCGCCGCACGCGCGCCATCCTCATCAACACGCCGCACAATCCCAGCGCCACCGTGTGGACCGCCGAAGAGATGCGCCAGCTCGAGGCGCTGCTGGCGCCCACCGACGTGTTCGTGATCAGCGACGAGGTCTACGAGCACATGGTCTTCGACGGCGCCGCGCACCAGAGCGCCGCGCGCTTCCCGAGCCTGGCGGCGCGCAGCATCCTGGTCAGCAGCTTCGGCAAGACCTACCACGTCACCGGCTGGAAGGTGGGCTACGTGGCGGCGCCGGCCGCGCTGATGGCCGAGTTCCGCAAGGTGCACCAGTTCAACGTGTTCACCGTCAACACGCCCATGCAGCATGCGCTGGCCAGCTACATGGCCAATCCCGCGCCCTACCTGGAATTGCCCGCCTTCTATCAGCGCAAGCGCGACCTGTTCGCGCAGGGCCTGGCCAGGACGCGCTTCAAGCTGCTGCGCAGCGAAGGCACCTACTTCCAGTGCGTGGACATCTCGGCGGTGAGCGACCTGAACGAAGCCGACTTCTGCCAGTGGCTCACGCGCGAGGTGGGCGTGGCGGCGATCCCGCTGTCGGCCTTCTACGGCAACGGCTTCGACCAGCGCGTGGTGCGTTTTTGCTTCGCCAAGAAAGACCAAACGCTGCTCAGCGCGCTGGAGCGGCTGGCCCGCCTCTGACACGGCGCCCCGCCCGGCCCTGACGCCCCGCAGCGCCCTGCACCCGCGAGCCGCACCCCGGCCGCGGCGCACCATGGCTGCCATCGTTCACTGACATCGATGGAGCCAACTGATGATCTCGACCATTCTTCTGATCGTGCTGATCCTGCTGCTGATCGGGGCGCTGCCCAGCTGGGGCTACAGCCGCAACTGGGGCTATGGGCCCAGCGGCGGCCTGGGCCTGGTGGTGGTGATCGTGATCGTGCTGCTGCTGATGGGACGAATCTAGGGCTGAGCGCAGGCGCGTCCGCGCTCAGCGCGGTGCGTGCCGGCGCAGCCAGTCCTCCAGGAAGGCGATCTCCTTTTCCTGCGCGGCAATGACCTCCTGCGCCAGCTTGCGCAGGGCCGGGTCCTTGCCGTGCTGCAGCTGGATGCGGGCCATGTCGACGGCGCCGCGGTGGTGCGGAATCATCCCGCGCGCAAAGTCCACATCGGCGTTGCCGCTGTACGAAATGCCCATGCCCTCGTGCATGCGCGCCGCGGCGGCCTCATAGGCCTGGGTGCTGGCCGAAGGCTTGGCACCGCCGGCCGGCGGGTGGTTGGCGTGGCCGCCATGGCCTTGCGCGAGGGCGGCAGAGGCCGCCAGGGCCAGCGCCGCCAGTGCGCATCCGATCCTCAGCTGCTTCTTCTTCATGTCTGTGTGTCCTTTTTCCGCGGGTTGATGCGGCGCCAGGACGCAGCAGCGCGCACTCAGCTTTGCAGCTGCGCCCAGGCCTTGTCCAGCCGCTTGAGACTGACTGGCTGTGGCGTGCGAAGTTCCTGCGCGAAGAAGCTCACGCGCAGTTCTTCCAGAAGCCAGCGGAACTCGAGCATGCGCGCATCCACCGCGCCCTTGCGCTCGGCCACCAGGCGCCAGTAGCGCTGCTCCTGTGGTCGCAGCTCGGCCAGCTTTGCAGCGTCGCGCGCGGGGTCGGCGCGCAGCTTGTCCAGCCGCAGCACGATGGCCTTGAGGTAGCGCGCAAAGTGCTGCAGCTGCGACCAGGGCGCCTCGGCAATGAAGCGCTTGGGCACGAGCCGCTGCAACTGCTCCTGCGCGTCCTTCACGGCCTCGGGTGCGTTCTTGGTGTCCTTGATCTTGCGTGCGGCCAGCGCGTATTCGGTCAGCACGGTCAAGGCCAGCCGGGCCACTTCATTGGCGATCAGCGTCAGGCGCCCGCGGCCTTCTTCCACGCGCCGCGCAAAGCCGGCCGCATCGGTGGGCAAGGGATCCTGCAGGAAGGCGCGGTCCACGGCCAGGTCGATGATCTGCGCGCGCAGTTCCTCCATCGTGCCCAACGGCATGTAGGCCACGGCCATCTTCTGCAGGTCGGGAATGTTCTTTTCGAGGTACTTCAGCGCGTCCTTGATCTGCAGCGCCACCAGCCGGCGCAGGCCTGCACGGTGCCTGGCCGAAGCGGCCTCGGGCTCGTCGAAGACTTCGATGGTGACGGCATCGCCGCCATCGACCAGGGCCGGAAAGCCCACCAGCGATTGCGCGCCACGCCGCACTTCCATGAGCTCGGGCAGCTCGCCGAAGGTCCAGGCGGTGTAGCGCTGGGCCGCAGCCGGCGCGGGGGGCGCCGATGCAGACTTTTTGGCCGCGGCCTGAGCGGGTGCCGGGGCGGCCGGGGCCTTGGCCGCAGGTGCCTCGCGCACGCGCAGCCCGGCCAGGGCCTGGAACGCGCCGCGGGCCTTGGCGCCCAGCTCGCCCTTGAGCGCGCCCAGGTTGCGGCCCATGCCCAGCTGGCGGCCATGCTCATCGACCACCACGAGGTTCATGAACAAGTGTGCCGGCAGCATATCGAGCTTGAAGTCGGCACGCTTCACGTCCAGGCTGGTCTCGTCACGCACGCGCTTGAGCAGCGCGTCGGTGAGCGAGCCGCTGCCGAAGGCTTCGCGCGCGCCCAGCTCGCCGGCCAGCCGGGCGGCCGACTCGGCCAGCGGCACGAAGCGCGCGCGCGGCTTCTGCGGCAGGCTCTTGAGCAGCGCCTGCACCTTGTCCTTGAGCATGCCCGGCACCAGCCATTCGCAGCGCTCCTCGCTGACCTGGTTGAGCACGAACAGGGGCACGGTCACCGTCAGCCCATCGCGCGCGTCGCCGGGCTGGTGCAGGTACACCGCCGCGCAATCCACGCCACCCAGCTTCACCGTGGGCGGGAAGGCCTGCGTGGTGATGCCCGCGGCCTGGTGGCGCATCAGCTCTTCCTTGCTCAGGAACAGCAGTCGCGGCTGCGCCTTGGCGCCCTCGCGCCACCAGTGCTCGAAGCTGCGGCCGTCGGCCACGTCCTGCGGCACATGCGCGTCATAGAAGGCGTAGATCAGCGCCTCGTCCACCAGCACGTCCTGCCGGCGCGACTTGTGCTCCAGCCCTTCGACCTCGCGCACCAGCTTGCGGTTGGCGGCCAGGAAGGGCAATTGCGTCTCCCACTCGCCGGCCACCAGCGCTTCGCGGATGAAGATCTCGCGCGCGCCGGCTGCATCGGCCTTGGCAAAGTCCACGCGCCGGCCGCTGTAGACCACCAGGCCATAGAGCGTGGCGCGCTCGAAGGCCGCAACGCGCGCCTCCTTCTTCTCCCAGTGCGGGTCCAGCAGCTGCTTCTTGAGCAGGTGGCCCGCCACTTCCTCGATCCATTGGGGCTCGATGTTGGCGATGCCGCGGCCGAACAGGCGCGTGGTCTCGACCAGTTCGGCACAGACGATCCAGCGCCCGGGCCGCTTGCGCAGGTGCGCGCCCGGATGGCGGTGGAACTTGATGCCGCGCGCGCCCAGGTACTCGCCCGAGGACGAGCCGCCCTCCTCGTCCAGCTTCCATCCGATGTTGCCCAGCAGGCCGGCCAGCATGGACTTGTGGATGGCCTCGTAGGAGGCCGGCGCCGCATTGAGCTTCCACTTGTGCTCGTTCACCACCGTGAGCAGCTGCGAATGGATGTCGCGCCATTCGCGCACGCGGCGCACGTTGACGAAGTTCTGGCGCAGCAGCTGTTCGTACTGGCGGTTGCTGAGCTTGTGGGTGGGCGCGGGGGCGGCCGCTGCAGGCGCAGCCGGCACCGCCTGTTGCTGCAATCGCTGCGCGATGGGCAGCACGGCGGCGCTGGCCTTCCTGGGGCCCTGCGTGGCGGCCTGCATTTCGCGCCGGCTGTGGGCCACGGGCGCGCCGCCACGGGCGTCGTTGATCCACTTCCACAAAGTGAGGTAGCCGCTGAACTCGCTCTTCTCGTCATCGAACTTGGCATGCGCCTGGTCGGCCTGCTGCTGCGCCTCCAGCGGCCGGTCGCGCACGTCCTGCACGCTCATGGCGCTGGCGATGACCAGCACCTCTTCCAGCGCGCCGCGGCTGCGCGCCTCCAGGATCATGCGGCCCACGCGCGGGTCCAGCGGCAGCCGGGCCAGCTCCGCGCCAATGGGCGTGAGCTGGTTGGCCTCGCCCATGGCACCCAGTTCCTGCAGCAGCTGGTAGCCGTCGGCAATCGCGCGGCCTGAGGGTGCTTCGAGGAAAGGGAAAGCGGCCACGTCGCCCAGGTGCAGCGACTTCATCCGCAGGATCACACCGGCCAGCGAAGAGCGCAGGATCTCCGGATCGGTGAAGCGCGGCCGGCTGTTGAAGTCCTTCTCGTCGTACAGGCGGATGCAGATGCCGTTGGCCACGCGCCCGCAGCGCCCGGCGCGCTGGTTGGCCGCGGCCTGGCTCACGGGCTCGACCAGCAGCTGCTCGACCTTGCTGCGGAAGGCATAACGCTTCACGCGCGCCGTGCCTGCATCGATCACGTAGCGGATGCCCGGCACCGTCAACGAGGTTTCGGCAACATTGGTGGCCAGCACGATGCGCCGACCCGTGTGGCCGTCGAAGATGCGGTCCTGCTCGGCCTGCGACAGGCGTGCGAACAGCGGCAGCACTTCGGCGCTGCGCATCACCGGGTGGTGCGACAGGTGCTTGCGCAGGTGGTCCGCGGCCTCGCGGATCTCGCGCTCGCCGGGCAGGAAGACCAGGATGTCGCCGCCCGCGTTGCCCTGCCAGAGCTCGTCCACGCCGTCGGCAATCGCGTCGTTGAGATCGAACTCCTTCGATTCCTCGAAGGGCCGGTAGCGCATCTCGACCGGGAAGGTGCGGCCCGACACATAGATGATCGGCGCCAGCCCCTTGGTGCTTTCGAAATGCTTGGCAAAGCGATCCGCATCGATGGTGGCCGAGGTGACGATCACCTTCAGGTCGGGCCGCCGCGGCAGGATCTCCTTGAGGTAGCCCAGCAGGAAGTCGATGTTCAGCGAGCGCTCGTGTGCCTCGTCGATGATCAGCGTGTCGTAGGCCTTGAGCAAGGGATCGGTCTGCGTCTCGGCCAGCAGGATGCCGTCGGTCATCAGCTTGACCGAGGCATCGCGGCTGAGCCGGTCCTGGAAGCGGACCTTGTAGCCCACCACCTCGCCCAGCGGCGTCTTCAGTTCCTCGGCAATGCGCTTGGCCACCGAACTGGCGGCGATGCGCCGCGGCTGCGTGTGGCCGATGAGCCGGCCCCGACCGGGCTGCGCATTGAGCTTGCCGCGGCCCAGCGCCAGCGCGATCTTGGGCAACTGCGTGGTCTTGCCCGATCCCGTTTCGCCGCAGACGATGACCACCTGATGCGCCGCGATGGCGGCCATGATGTCGTCGCGCTTGCCGCTGACGGGCAGCGATTCGGGGAAGTGGATGGCCAGGGGGGCGCGCGGCGCCGCGGCGGGAGCGGCCGAAGAGGACGGGGGAACATTCATAGAAGCCCGCGATTATCGGAACAGCGCGTCGTTCATGCACCACGAGCCCCACGCCACGCACGGGCCCGGGCGCGGATGGCCGCTCCAGCGCCATGGCTTCATGGACAATCCGCTGTCCCTCATCGCCCCATCCGCCGCCCCGCCCATGTCCGCCGTCTTCAACTTCACCTTCGTGCCCTGGTTCCGTTCGGTGGCGCCCTACATCCACATGCACCGGGGCAAGACCTTCGTGGTGGCGGTGGCAGGGGAAGCCATCGCGGCGGGCAAGCTGCCGGCCATTGCGCAGGACCTGGCGCTGATCCAGTCCATGGGCGTGAAGATCGTGCTGGTGCATGGCTTCCGGCCACAGGTGAACGAGCAGCTTCGCGCCAAGGGCCATGAGCCGCGCTATTCGCACGGCATCCGCGTGACGGACGAAGTGGCACTCGATTGCGCGCAGGAGGCCGCCGGCCAGTTGCGCTACGAGATCGAGGCGGCCTTCAGCCAGGGCCTGCCCAACACGCCGATGGCGGGCTCCACGGTGCGCATGATCTCGGGCAACTTCATCACCGCGCGCCCGGTGGGCGTGGTGGATGGCGTGGACTTCCAGCATTCGGGTCTGGTGCGCAAGGTCGATGCGGCCGGCATCCGCCGATCACTGGACGCGGGCAGCATGGTGCTGATGTCGCCCTTCGGCTTCTCGCCCACGGGCGAGGCCTTCAACCTGACCATGGAGGAAGTGGCGACCAGCGTGGCCGTGTCCATTCAGGCCGACAAGCTGATCTTCCTGACCGAAGTGCCCGGCATTGCCCTGGACCCGACCCGGCCCGTGGACGACGAGAACGCCATCGACACCGAGCTGCCGCTGGATGCCGCCAAGAAGCTGCTGGCCACGCTGGAGCCGGCGCAGCGGCCGTCCGACACGGCCTTCTACCTGCAGCATTGCGTCAAGGCCTGCGAAGGCGGCGTGGAGCGCAGCCACATCCTGCCCTTTGCCGTCGACGGCGCGCTGCTGCTGGAAATCTATGTGCACGACGGCATCGGCACCATGGTGGTGGACGAGAAACTGGAGTCGGTGCGCGAAGCCGACGTGGACGACATCGGCGGCATCCTGCAGCTGATCGAGCCTTTCGAGCGCGATGGCACGCTGGTCAAGCGCAGCCGCACCGAGATCGAGCGCGACATCCAACAGTACACCGTGGTGGAGCACGACGGCGTGATCTTCGGCTGTGCCGCGCTCTACCCCTACCCCGAGGCGGCCACGGCGGAGATGGCCGCGCTCACGGTCTCGCCGCAGTCCCAGGGCCAGGGCGACGGCGAGAAGCTGCTGCGGCGCATCGAGCTGCGCGCCCGCGCGCTGGGCCTGGACAGCATCTTCGTGCTGACCACGCGCACCATGCACTGGTTCATCAAGCGCGGCTTCCAGCAGGTCAACCCCGACTGGCTGCCCGAGGCGCGCAAGAAGAAATACAACTGGGACCGCCGCAGCCAGGTGCTGGTGAAAAAGCTGAAGTGAGGCGGCGCGGCGCCCACGTCGCCGCGCCTTCTTCCTGGCCCTCGCTTAGGCCGCGACGTGCACGCCCGGGCGGCGGCCGTCGTTCCAGCGTCCGCCCAGGGCCCGTTCGATCTGCGCGGCCAGCTGCAGCAGCAGGCCGTCATTGGCCTGGCGCGCCTGGGCGTGGATGCCAAAAGGCAGGCCGTTGTCCTGGCTGGCCATGGGCAGCGAGATACCCGGAATGCCGCACAGGTTGGACAGCGGCGTGTACGAGAAGAACTTCCACAGGTTGTCGAACCAGTCGAGCACGTCGGGGTTGTCGCTGATCGTCAGGTACTCGGTGGTGCCCACGGGCGGCGTGGGCTTGGCGGTGATGGGCGTGAGGATGATGTCCCAGTCTTCGAAGAACTCGCCGAAGGCGCGGGCCGTGCTGTTGAACACGCCCTGCATCCGGTGGCGCTCGGTGTATGAGAGGTCCTTGCCCGCTTCCCAGATGCGGATGTTGATGGGCTCGAACAAGTCGGCCGGTGGGCGATCCAGCCCCCGGCTGGCCAGCAGGCCGTTGATGACCTGGGCGAAATTGCTGATGTAGCAGGTGGTCTGGGCCGCGAAGGCGGCGCGCAGGTCGGCCTGCGGCAGCGCCCACTCGACCTGGTGGCCCAGGCCCTCGAGGAAGCGGCCGGCCTTCTCCAGCTCGGCCACGATGTCTGGCGTGGCGCGATAGTCGCCCCATTCATGCGACAGCGCGATGCGCAGCTTGCCCGGGTCGCGCTGGATCAGCTGCATATAAGGCTCGGCCGGCGTCCAGTAGGGCATGAACTCGCCCGGCGCGCCGCCGCGGCAGGCGTCGATGAAGGCCGCCGTGTCGCGCACCGTGCGGCTGTGGCAGCCCTGGGTGGACACATAGCCCGTGATGTCCGACAGGTTGGGGCCGATGGACAGCACGCCGCGCGAGGGCTTGAGGCCGATGTTGCCGTTGAAGCCGGCCGGGATGCGGATGGAGCCGCCGCCATCGGTGGCGTGCGACAGCGGCACCACGCCCGCAGCCACGGCCGCCGCCGTTCCTGCGGAAGAGCCGCAGGTGGTGTAGTCGGTGTTCCAGGGGTTGCGCGTGACGTACACGGCGGGGTTCTCGGCCGAGCTGCAGACGCCGAACTCCGGCGTGGTGGTGCGGCCGATCAGGTTCAGGCCGGCCTTGCGCATCTGCCGGGTGAGCCAGGCGTCCTGCGAGCCGCGGTTGCCGCGCATGAACAGCGAACCCTGCTCCTGCAGCCGGCCCTTGAGCGTGGGCCCCAGGTCCTTCATGAAGAAGGGCACGCCGGCCAGCGGCCCCTGCGGGTTGAGGCCGTCCTTGAGCGGGTCGGCCACCACATCCTCGAACACCTCGACCACGGCGCTGACGGCCGGGTTGATCTTCTGCACGCCGGCCGCGGCCTGGCGCGCCAGCTCGGCCGCGCTCAGTTCGCCCTTGCGCACGCGCTCGGCCAGGCCCACTGCATCGTGGGAGGTCCATTCGTCCCAGCTCATTGCCAAAGTCATTCTTGCTCTCTGTGTTTGCGCGATGAAAAGCTGCCGAGTCTGCACCTTTCGTGCCACACATGGGCGCACCGGGTTTCTGGCTGCTCAGACCCCGATAATCGCCCGCCATGAATCCCCTGCTTGCCAAGCTGCAGCCCTACCCTTTCGAGCGGCTGCGGCAGCTCTTCGCGGGCGTCGTGCCCGATGCCGCCTACGCGCCCATCAGCCTGGGCATCGGCGAACCCAAACACCCCACGCCCGACTTCATCAAGCAGGCGCTGATCGGCGGCCTGGACGCCCTGGCCGGCTACCCGGCCACGGCCGGCGACATGAAGCTGCGCCAGTCCTTCACCGGCTGGCTGCAGCGCCGCTATGGCCTGGCGCTGGACGCAGCCACACAGGTGCTGCCCGTCAACGGTTCGCGCGAGGCGCTGTTCGCGCTGGCGCAGACGGTGGTGGATGGGACGAAATCACCTGCGCCCGTGGTGGTCTCGCCCAATCCCTTCTATCAGATCTACGAAGGCGCGGCCCTGCTGGCCGGCGCCGAAGTCTGGTACGCACCCAGCGACCCGGCACGCAATTTCGCGGTGGACTGGGACAGCGTGCCCGAGCAGGTCTGGGCCCGCACCCAGCTGGTGTACGTGTGTTCGCCGGGCAACCCCACGGGCGCCGTGATGCCGCTTCAGGAGTGGCGCAAGCTGTTCGAGCTGTCGGACCGCCATGGCTTCGTGATCGCCTCCGACGAGTGCTACAGCGAGATCTACTTCCGCGACGAGCCGCCGCTGGGCGGCCTCGAAGCGGCGGCGCAACTGGGCCGACAGGACTTCCGCCGGCTGATCGCGCTGACCTCGCTGTCCAAGCGCAGCAACGTGCCCGGCCTGCGCAGCGGCTTCGTGGCCGGCGACGCAGGCATCATCAGGAACTTCCTGCTCTACCGCACCTACCACGGCAGCGCCATGAGCGGCAGCGTGGCCGCCGCCAGCATCGCCGCCTGGGGCGACGAGGCCCATGTGGTGGACAACCGCGCCCAGTACCGCGCCAAGTTCGCGGCCGTCACGCCGCTGCTGGAGCCCGTGCTGGACGTGCGCCTGCCCGATGCCAGCTTCTACCTCTGGGCCGGCGTGCCCGCCGCCTGGCAGGGCGACGACGCGGCCTTCGCCCGCGCGCTCTACGCTCAATACAATGTCACGGTGCTGCCGGGCAGCTACCTGGCCCGCGAGTGGCAGGGCCACAACCCCGGTCGGGGGCGCATTCGGATGGCGCTGGTCGCCGACACCGCCGAATGCGTGGAGGCCGCGCAACGCATCGCCGATTTCTGCCGCCGCCCGGTCGCTGCCTGAAAGGCGCCGCGCAGCTTTTTCCTTCTGATTCCTTGTTAGTGCACACCATGACCCAGCAACTGCAACAGCTCATCGACAACGCGTGGGACAACCGCGCCAGCCTTTCGCCCCAGTCGGCGCCCAAGGAGGTGCAGGACGCCGTCGAACACGTGATCGCCGAGCTGGACACCGGCAAGCTGCGCGTAGCCACCCGCGAAGGCGTGGGCCAGTGGACCGTGCACCAGTGGATCAAGAAGGCGGTGCTGCTGTCCTTCCGCCTGAAGGACAACGCGCTCATGCAGTCGGGCGACCTGTCCTTCTTCGACAAGGTCCAAACCAAGTTCTCGGGCCAGTCCGAAGACGCCCTGCGCGCCACCGGCGTGCGCGTGGTGCCGCCGGCCGTGGCGCGCCGCGGCAGCTTCGTGGCCAAGGGCGCGATCCTGATGCCCAGCTACGTGAACATCGGCGCCTATGTGGGCGAAGGCACCATGGTCGACACCTGGGCCACCGTGGGCAGCTGCGCGCAGATCGGCGCCAACGTGCACCTGTCGGGCGGCGTGGGCATCGGCGGCGTGCTGGAGCCGCTGCAGGCCGGCCCCACCATCATCGAAGACAACTGCTTCATCGGCGCACGCTCGGAAGTGGTCGAAGGCGTGATCGTCGAAGAGAACTCGGTGCTGGGCATGGGCGTGTACATCGGCCAGAGCACCCCCATCTTCAACCGCGACACCGGCGAGATCAGCTATGGCCGCGTGCCCTCGGGCTCGGTGGTGATCAGCGGCAACCTGCCCAAGAAGACCAAGTCGGGCCAGGACTACAGCACCTACGCGGCCGTGATCGTCAAGACGGTGGACGCGCAGACCCGCTCGAAAACCAGCCTGAACGATCTGCTTCGGGACTGAGGACGCGCATGGGGCGCGGCCACGCAGATGGCCCGCCCCAAGCTTGCAGGAAACAACGCAGCCAGGAGGACATGTCGATGGGAACGATGGAGCGCATTCTTCGCCTGATGGCCGAACGCAAGGCCTCGGACGTGTACCTCTCACCGGGCGCGCCTGCGCAGATCCGCATCAACGGGCAGTGCCTGCCCGTCAACTCCCAGCTGCTGCCGCCCGACGCGCCGCTGGAGCTGCTGCGCGAGATCCTGCCGGCCCACCGTGTCGAGGAGCTGCTGCGCACCGGCGAGCTCAACACCGCCGTGCCGCTGCCGGGCGTGGGCAGCTTTCGCGTCAGCGCCATGCGCCAGCGCGGCAGCTATTCGGGCGTGGTGCGCTACGTGCAGCACGAGATCCCGGACTTCGAGCAGTTGCACCTGCCTCCGATCCTCAAGACCCTGATCATGGAAAAGCGCGGGCTGATCCTGATGGTGGGCTCCACGGGCGCCGGCAAGACCACCACCATGGCCTCGATGCTGGACTACCGCAACCAGCGCGCCTCGGGCCACATCCTGACCATCGAGGACCCGATCGAGTTCACCTTCCGCAGCAAGCGCTCGGTGGTCAACCAGCGCGAGATCGGCACCGACACCGAGTCGCTGGGCGTGGCGCTGAAGAACGCCCTGCGCCAGGCGCCTGACGTGATCCAGATCGGCGAGATCCGCGACCGCGACACCATGACGGCCGCCATCGCTTATGCGCAGTCGGGCCACCTGGTGCTGGCCACGCTCCACGCCAACAACGCCTACCGCGCACTCAACCGCATCCTGAGCTTCTACCCTGTGGAGGTGCGGCCCACGCTGCTGGGCGACCTGGCCGGCGCGCTGCGCGCCGTGGTGGCCCAGCGCCTGCTGCGCACGCCGCACAACACGCGCCAGCCCGCCGTCGAGATCATGCTCAACACCGCGCTGGTGGCCGAGCTGATCGAGAAGTCCGACTTCTCGGGCATCAAGGAGGCCATGGCCCAGTCCATGGCCGAGGGCTCGCAGACCTTCGAGGAAGCGATCGCGGCCATGATCCTGGACGGCACCGTGGAGCGCGACGAAGGCCTGGCCCATGCCGATTCGCCCACCGACCTGCTGTGGCGCCTGCAGAACCGCAACGTGGCAGCGCCCGCGCAGCAGACCGATCGTCCGCTGATGGAACAGGCCGAGTCCCCTTCCTTCACCGAAATCACGCTGGACGTGCACCACTGATCCCGCAGCGCCGGGCCCGTTCGCAGGGCCTGGCCATCGCCCGCCGGCAGCGCCGGGGGCAGGACATGGCGGCACGCCCGAACCGAACTCCCGAACCTTCCGCCCATGTCCGCCACCCTCCAACTCGCCGAAGCCCTGATCGCCTGCCCTTCCGTCACACCGCAGGACGCCGGCTGCCAGCAGCTGCTGGGCGAACGCCTGGCCCGCCAGGGCTTTGCGCTTGAAACCATCGAAAGCGGCCCGGCGGAATTCCGCGTGCGCAACCTCTGGGCCCTGCGCCGCCCCGTGGGCACGGGCCCCACGCGCACCCTGGTCTTTGCCGGCCACACCGACGTGGTGCCCACCGGCCCGCTCGATCAATGGAGCAGCCCGCCCTTCACGCCCACGCACCGCGACGGCAAGCTCTATGGCCGTGGCGCCTGCGACATGAAAAGCTCGCTGGCCGCCTTCGTGGTCGCCATCGAGGAGTTCCTGGCCGCGCAGCCCGATACGCCGCTGGGCCTGGCGCTGCTGCTGACCAGCGACGAGGAAGGCCCGGCCGTCGATGGCACGGTGGTGGTGTGCAACCAGCTGGCCGCGCGCGGCGAGCAGCTGGACTACTGCATCGTCGGCGAGCCGACCTCGGTCTCGCGCTGCGGCGACATGATCAAGAACGGCCGCCGCGGCACCATGAGTGGCAGGCTCACGGTGCAGGGCGTGCAGGGCCACATCGCCTACCCGCAACTGGCGCTCAACCCGGTGCACGCGTTCGCGCCCGCGCTGGCCGAGCTTGTGGCCATCAACGCCGCGGGCGGCTGGGACGCTGGCAATGCCTTCTTCCAGCCCACCAGCTGGCAGATCAGCAATTTCCATGCGGGCACGGGCGCCAGCAACGTGATCCCCGGCAACGCGGTGGTCGACTTCAACTTCCGCTTCTCGACCGAGTCCACGCCCGAATCGCTGCAGCAGCGCGTGCACGAGGTGCTGGACCGCCATGGCCTGCAGTACGAGCTGACGTGGACCGTGGGCGGCCTGCCCTTCCTCACGCCGCCGGGCGAGCTGGTGGCGGCCGTGCAATCGGCCATCGAGCAAGAGTGCGGCTTCGCCACCGAGCTGTCCACCAGCGGCGGCACCAGCGACGCGCGCTTCATCGCAAAGATCTGCGCGCAGGTGGTGGAGCTGGGCCCGGTCAACGCCAGCATCCACAAGATCGACGAGCATGTGGAAGTGGCGGCCATCGAGACGCTGAAGAACACCTACCGCCGCGTGATCCAGAGGCTGGACGGCGCGCTGCGCATGGTGGCGGCGTGATGGCGCAGGAGCCGGCCCGCGCGCCCACCGTGATCGACCTGGTGGAGGAGTCCGCCCAACGCCTGAGCGAGGCCGGCGTGGCCTTTGGCCATGGCACCGCCAACGCTTTCGACGAAGCCGCCTGGCTGGTGCTGTGGCGCCTGCGGCTGCCGCTGGACGACCTCGACGGTGCGGCCGCGCGCGAGGTCTCGCCCGGCAGCACGGCGCAGGTGCGCGCGCTCATCGATGAGCGCATCGCCAGCCGCAAGCCCGCCGCCTACCTCACGCGCGAGGCCTGGCTGCAGGGCGTGCCCTTCTACGTGGACGAGCGCGCCATCGTGCCGCGCAGCTTCATCGCCGAACTGCTGGCCGACGGCAGCATCGACCACTGGCTGGGCGAACACACGCGCCGTGTGCTGGACCTGTGCACCGGCAACGGCAGCCTGGCCGTGCTGGCCGCCATGGCCTGGCCCGAGGTGCAGGTGGATGCGGCCGACCTTTCGCCCGAGGCCCTGGAAGTGGCGGCCATCAACATCACGCGGCACCAGCTCGATGCGCGCGTGACGCTCAAGACCTCCGACGGCCTGGCCGCCCTGCCCGGCCCGTATGACCTGATTGTGTGCAACCCGCCGTACGTCAATGCGCAGAGCATGGCCGCGCTGCCGGCCGAATACCTGGCCGAGCCCGAAATGGCGCTCTCGGGCAACCTGCACGGCGGCAGCGACGGCATGGATTTCA
The DNA here is from genome assembly GCF_028023875.1 of Xenophilus arseniciresistens. Lineage (GTDB taxonomy): Bacteria > Pseudomonadota > Gammaproteobacteria > Burkholderiales > Burkholderiaceae_C > Xenophilus > Xenophilus arseniciresistens. The sequence continues at coordinate 384,046 of NZ_JAQIPB010000006.1, read as the reverse complement.
TCCGCCAGTTGCTGCGCGATGCACCCAGCCGCATGAGCGAGCGTGCCGTGCTGGTGCTGGAGATCGGCAACGAGCGCGAGAACTTCGAGGCCGCCTTCCCGACGCTGGAAGCCATCTGGCTCGACACCAGCGCGGGCGAAGATGCGGTGCTGCTGCTCACGCGCGAAGCGCTGCTTCCCTAGCCCGACGGCCAAGGCGGCACACCCCTTTTGATTCGCACGGCACCCAGCCGCGCGAAGCCTGCATTCCCTTTTCCAAATGATCATCCTCAAGAACGTCATCCTGCGCCGCAGCGCCAAAGTGCTGCTGGACGGCGCGACGGTCACCCTCAACCCCGGCGAGAAGGTGGGCCTGGTGGGCCGCAACGGCGCCGGCAAGTCCACGCTGTTCGCGCTGTTCAACGGCACGCTGCATGAAGACGGCGGCGACTTTTCCATGCCCCGGCAATGGCGCCTGGCCCAGGTGGCGCAGAACATGCCCGAGACCCAGGAGTCGGCCACCGATTTCGTGGTGACGGGCGACACGCGCCTTGTGGAAGCGCGCAGCCGGCTGCGGGCTGCCGAAGCCGCGCACCTGGCCGAGCCGGACGATGCCGAGGCCGGCATGGCCCTGGCCCAGGCCTACACCGACCTGCACGACGCGGGCGAGCACGACGCCGTGCCGCGCGCACAGGCGCTGATCCTGGGCCTGGGCTTCCAGGTGCATGAGCTGGACAACCCCGTGGACAGCTTCTCGGGCGGCTGGCGCATGCGGCTGCAACTGGCGCGCGCGCTGATGTGCCCGAGCGACCTGCTGCTTCTGGACGAGCCCACCAACCACCTGGACCTGGACGCCCTGGTGTGGCTTGAAAGCTGGCTGCAGAAATACGCCGGCACCATGATCGTGATCAGCCACGACCGCGAGTTCCTCGACGCGGTGACCGACGTGACCTTGCACATCGAGCATGCCAGGCTCACGCGCTACGGCGGCAACTACAGCAAGTTCGAAGAGATGCGCGCGCTGCAGATGGAGCAGCAGCAGCAGGCCTTCGCGAAGCAGCAGGAGAAGATCGCCCACCTGCAGAAGTTCATCGACCGCTTCAAGGCCAAGGCCAGCAAGGCCAAGCAGGCGCAAAGCCGCGTCAAGGCGCTGGAGCGCATGGAAAAAGTGGCGCCGCTGCTGGCCGAAGCCGACTTCCAGTTCGAGTTCAAGGAGCCGGCCAACATCCCCAACCCCATGCTCTCCGTGAGCGAGGCCAGCTTCGGCTACGTGCAGGAAGGTGCTGCGCCCAAGGTCATCCTCACGGGCGTGAACCGCTCGGTGCTGGCGGGCCAGCGCATCGGCATCCTGGGCGCCAACGGCCAGGGCAAGTCCACCTTCGTCAAGACCATCGCGCGCGAGATGGGCGCGCTGGCCGGCACCGTGACCGAAGGCAAAGGCCTGAACATCGGCTACTTCGCGCAGCAGGAGCTGGACGTGCTGCACCCTGAAAGCAACCCGCTGGAGCACATGGTGCGCCTGGCGCGCGACCTGGGCCCCAACGCGCCAGGCCGCAGCACCGAGCAGGACCTGCGCGGCTTCCTGGGCAGCTTCAACTTCAGCGGCGACATGGTCAAGCAGCCCGTGGGCACCATGAGCGGCGGCGAGAAAGCGCGCCTGGTGCTGGCCATGATGGTGTGGCAGCGCCCCAACCTGCTGCTGCTGGACGAGCCCACCAACCACCTGGACCTGGCCACCCGCGAGGCGCTGGCCGTGGCGCTCAACGAGTTCGAGGGCACGCTGATGCTGGTGAGCCACGACCGCGCGCTGCTGCGTTCGGTGTGCGACGAGTTCTGGCTGGTGGGCCGCGGCGTGGTCAAGGACTTCGATGGCGACCTGGACGACTACCAGCGCTACCTGCTGGAGGAAGCCAAGCGCCAGCGCGAGCTGGCCCGCCAGCAGACCCAGGCCGCCGCGACGGCCGCGGCAGCAGCCCCGGCCCCTGTGGCCGCTGAGCTCGCGCCGCCCGCGCCCACGCCGGCACCGCCTGCCGATGGCGGACGCGCCCAACGCCAGCGCGACGCCCAGGCCCGCCAGCAGTTGGCCGAGCAGAGCCGCCCGCTGCGCAAGGAACTGACGCAGATCGATACCCGCCTGGCCGCCTTGGGCACGGAGAAATCAGCGCGCGAGGCCGAGCTGATGCAGCCGCTGCCTCCCGCGCAGATTGCAGAAGCGGGCCGTCGGCTCAAGCAGATCGATGACGAAGTGGCGAGCCTGGAAGAGCGCTGGCTGGCGCTTTCAGAGCAGCTCGAAGCGCTGCAGGGCTGAAGACGGACAGGGGCGGCTACAGACCGCCCGCCACCTTCAGCACGCTGCCTGTGGCATAGGAGGCCTGTGGCGACAGCAGCCAGACGATGGCCTGCGCGATCTCCTCGGCCTCGCCCGCGCGGCCCATCGGGATGCGCGCGGCCACGCGCTGTGGCCGGCCGGGCTCGCCAGCCGTGGCGTGGATCTCGGTCAGCGTGGTGCCGGGGGAGACGCAGTTCACGCGCACGCCCTGCGGCGCCACCTCCTTCGCCAGACCGACGGTGAAGGCCTCCAGCGCGGCCTTGGAGGCGGCGTAGTGCACGTATTCGCCCGGTGCGCCCAGCGTGGCCGCGATGGAAGAGACGTTCACGATGCTGCGCCCGGGCGCAGGGGCGGCCTGCCAGCGCTGGAGCACCTGCTGGGCCAGCAACATGGCACCCACCACATTCACCTCGAACACATCGCGCAAGGTCGCTTCGCTGAGCTTGTCGAAAGGCCCCAGCGGCCCCGTGATGCCCACGTTGTTGACCAGGCCCACGAGCGGCGGAAAGTCCGAAGGAACTTGCTGCAGCAGCGCTGCCGCGCCGGCGCCATCGCGTACTTCGGCCTGCACCGCATGGACGCGGGCACCGGCCTGCGTCAGCTCGCGCACCAGTGACTGCGCCGTCTCGGCACGCGACTGGTAGGTGAAACACACGGCATGGCCGGCCTGCGCAGCCAGCCGCACCGTCTGTGCCCCGATGCCCCGGCTGCCGCCGGTGACCAGGATCGTGCCCTTGGGCATTGCTTGCATCTGCGACTCCTTCCTTCTTTCTGGTGATTCCTGCAGCTGCGGGGAATTCTCACCTCGTCCCGCGGCCAGACATGGCGGGGGCGGCGCACGGCCTGCGGGCCCCGCGGAGATAATCGGTGAAGACCCGCAGCAGACGGGCTTTGTTCCATCCCCACGACGACACCATGACCACGATCCGCCAAGCCGACCTGATCGAATCGATCGCCGCTGCCTTGCAGTACATCAGCTACTACCACCCGACGGACTACATCGCGCACCTGGCTCGCGCCTATGCGCGCGAACAAAGCCCGGCGGCCAAGGACGCGATGGCGCAGATCCTCACCAACAGCAAGATGAGCGCGACCGGCCAGCGCCCGATCTGCCAGGACACCGGCATCGTCAACGTGTTCCTCAAGGTGGGCATGGACGTGCGCTGGGAAGGCTTCACCGGCAGCCTGGACGACGCGATCAACGAAGGCGTGCGCCGCGGCTACAACCACCCCGACAACACGCTGCGCGCCTCCGTCGTGGCCGACCCGCACTTCGCGCGCAAGAACACCAAGGACAACACGCCGGCCGTGATCTTCACCGAGCTGGTGCCCGGCAACACCGTGGACATCACGGTCGCGGCCAAGGGCGGCGGCAGCGAGAACAAGAGCAAGATGGTGATGCTCAACCCCAGCGACTCCATCGTCGACTGGGTGCTCAAAACCGTGCCCACCATGGGCGCCGGCTGGTGCCCGCCGGGCATGCTGGGCATCGGCATCGGCGGCACGGCCGAGAAGGCGGTGCTGATGGCCAAGGAGTCGCTGATGGACGACCTGGACATGTACGAACTGCAGGCCAAGGCCGGCAAGGGCGAGAAGCTGAGCCAGGTGGAGGAACTGCGCCTGGAGTTGTATGAGAAGGTCAATGCCCTGGGCATCGGCGCGCAGGGCCTGGGCGGCCTCACCACCGTGCTGGACGTCAAGATCAAGATGTACCCCACGCACGCGGCCAGCAAGCCCGTGGCCATGATCCCCAATTGCGCCGCCACGCGCCACGCGCACTTCGTGCTCGACGGCTCGGGGCCGGTCTACCTGGACCCGCCTTCGCTGGACCTGTGGCCCCAGGTGGGCTGGGCGCCCGACTACAACAAGAGCAAGAAGGTCGACCTCAACACGCTGACCAAGGAAGAAGTCGCGAGCTGGAAGCCGGGCGACACCCTGCTGCTCAACGGCAAGATGCTGACCGGCCGCGATGCCGCCCACAAGCGCATCCAGGACATGCTGGCCAAGGGCGAGCCGCTGCCCGTGGACTTCACCAACCGCGTGATCTACTACGTGGGCCCCGTCGACCCGGTGCGTGACGAGGCCGTGGGCCCGGCCGGCCCCACCACCGCCACGCGCATGGACAAGTTCACCGACATGATGCTGGCCCAGACCGGCCTGATCGCGATGATCGGCAAGTCCGAGCGCGGCCCGGTCGCCATCGAGGCCATCCAGAAGCACAAGAGCGCCTACCTGATGGCCGTGGGCGGCGCCGCCTACCTGGTCAGCAAGGCCATCAAGACTGCCAAGGTGGTGGGCTTCGAGGACCTGGGCATGGAGGCCATCTACGAGTTCGACGTGGTCGACATGCCCGTGACCGTGGCCGTGGATGCGGGCGGCACCAGCGCCCACATCACTGGCCCGGCCGAATGGAGCAAGCGCATCGCCAGCGGCGAGTTCAAGGGCATCGCGCTGGCCGAGGCCTGATCGTCCCACCGCACGCCCGCGCGCCGCTCCGATGCACATGCCTCCCCTGCTCCCATCGCCCGACGGCAGCTCGCCGATCGGCGTGTTCGACAGCGGTGTGGGAGGCTTGAGCGTGCTGCGGGCGCTGCGGGCGCTGATGCCGCACGAGCACTTCGTCTACTACGCCGACACCGCCTATGCGCCTTATGGCGAGCGCGGCGACGCCTATGTGATCGAACGCACGCGCGCCGTGACCGAGCTGCTGGTGCGCAGCCACGGCATCAAGGCGCTCGTGGTGGCCTGCAACACGGCCACCACGGCCGCCATCCACGTTCTGCGGGCCGAATACCCCGCGCTGCCGCTGGTGGGGCTGGAGCCGGGCCTCAAGCCCGCCGTGGCGGCCACGCGCACGGGCAGCGTGGCCGTGCTGGCCACGCGCGGCACGCTGGCCAGCGCCAAGTACGCAGCGCTGCAGGCGGCCTACGGCGCCCAGGTGCAGGTGCGCGCGGTGCCTTGCGACGGGCTGGTGCGCGCCATCGAGGCTTTTGACGATGCCGGCGTGGCCGAGCTCTGCGCTCGCTACATGGAGCAGGCCGGCCCGCTGGGCGATGCCCCGGGGCAGGCCGACACCGTGGTGCTGGGCTGCACCCATTACCCGCTGGTGCGCGCGCAGCTGCAGGCGCATGCGCCGGCGGCATTGCGCTTCATCGACACCGGCATTCCCGTCGCGCAGCAGACCCAGCGGCTGCTGCGCGCGGCCGATCTGCTGAGCACGCGCGACGCGCCGGGCTCGCTGCAACTGCTCAGCAGCGGCGACGCCGCCCTGCTGCATCAGGCGGCGCAGCGCTGGCTGCATGCCGAGGTCGACGCGCGCCCGAACCCCGCGCCCGCAGGGGCCTGATGCGCGCGCTCGCCTGCCCTGCCCTGCTGCTATGCCTGTTGCTGGGCAGCACAGCCGCGCAGGCTGCCTGCGAAAGCGGCCTGGCCGAACGCATGCAGGCGCGCCTGTACCCGAACCGCTCGCTGGACCATGGTCTGGCCGCCTGCAAGGCCTGGCCGGCCTTTGCCGGACGCAGCATCGTCGTGCTGCCGCTGCAGCCCCTGGAGGAGCCAGCCATGCCCACGGGTCAGCGCAGCCTGGACCTGGCCGTGCTGCTGATCCAGCGCCCCGACAACGGCAACACCGAGCGCGACGCGGTGATTGCGCAGAGCTACCAGAGCGCCGCGCTGGTCGAAAGCGGCGCGGCGCTGCAGGAGTTGCGCATCGACACCTCACGCTTTCTGCTGGCCACCGGCCAGCGCGCCTTTGGCCTGCGGGCGCGCTACCGCGGCGACGAACTGGCGGCGCCCTTTGCCAGCGAGAGCCTGCGCCTGTACCTGCCGCAGGGCAAAAAGATCCTGGAAGTGCTGGCCGAAACCGAGATGGACCGCGACAGCGGCCGCTGGGACCTGCAATGCGACGGCCAGTTCGAGCGGCTGCGCTCGCAACTGAGCGTCGATGCCGAGCCGGGCCAGCGCTGGGCCGACCTCGTCATCGCGCGCACCTTGACCCCCAGCCGGGCGCGCCTGCAGCCCGATGGCCAGTGCCTGGAACACACCGGACCGAGCCGCCACACGCCGCTGCGCCTGCGGCATGACGGCCAGGGCTACGCAACCCCTGCGCCCGCCAAGTCCGCCGCGCTCAAGTCCCCGCGTTGACCAGGGCCGCCTGGCGCCCGCGGGCCATGTTCAGGGGAAGCAACAGCAGCATGCCGGCGATGAACAGTACCGTGGTGCAGAGGATCGCGATGCGCTGGTTGCCGCCGGTCATCCAGGTGATGGCGCCATAGGACAGCGGTCCGATGATGCTGGCCAGGCGCGTCGCGAAGGTCCACAGCCCGAAGAACTCGGCCAGTTGCGCCGGCGGTGCCAGCACGCCCGTCATGGCGCGCCCGGCCGACTGGCTGGCGCCCATCGCCAGGCCCGCGAGCGCGGCGGCCCACCAGAAGCCGCCCTTGGTCGTGACCATTGCTGCGATCACGCACACGGCCACCCACACCACCAGCGACGCCGCCAGCGCGGGCCGGTGGCCCAGCGCATCCTGCAGATAGCCGAAGGCGAAGGCGCCGCCCGCCGCCGCGAGGTTGAGCACGAAGATCAGCACCATGGTTTCGCTGGGCACGAAGCCGATCACCTGTTCGGCATAGATGGCGGCCAGGGTGATGGCCACGGCCACGCCGCCCTGGTAGCACACGGTGCAGGCCAGCAGCCACATGAAGTCGCGATGCGCCCGCGCGCGGCCAAAGGTCTGCTGCAACTGGCGCCAGGCACTGGGAGCCGCCTGCTGCTGCGGCTGCGCGCGCTCCGGCAGCAGGCTGAAGGTGACGCAGGCGGCCAGCGCATACACCGCAGCCGTGATGAGCAAGGTGACCGGCACGAAATGCGCGGCCGGCAAGCCGCGGCCCTGCGCCCACAACACATAGGCCAGGCACACGCCCAGGGTGAGCATGCCGCCCACGTAGCCCAGGGCCCAGCCCCAGCCACTGACCTTGCCCATGCCTTCTGCCGTGGCCAGCTCGGGCAAAAAGGCGCCGGTGAGCGATTCGCCATAGGAATAGAAGGTGTTGGACAGCACCACCAGCAGCATCGCCAGGGCCACCGCCGTCGAACCCTGGAACTGCGGCGTCAGGGCCAGCGCCGCCGTGCCCGCCACGCAGGCCGCGGTGGTGCTCATCAGCACCTTTTTCTTCGCCCCGTGGCGATCGGCCCAGGCGCCGATGGCGGGCATGGTGAGCATCACCAGCGCGTAGGAGATGCTCAGGGCCAGCGTCCAGGCGAAGGTGGCCCAGGGTGCACCCTGGGCCACCCCGCCGACGAAGTAGGCCGCGAAGACCGCCGTGATGACCACGGTGGTGTAGCCGGAGTTGGCGAAGTCGTACATGGCCCAGCCAAACACTTCGCGCTTGCGCACGCCGGGCCGCAGCACGGCCGGGGAAGAAGAGGACACACAAGGCTCCAGAAGCGGGATGCGGGCGAGCATAACCAAGGCCTTGCCGTGCAGCCGTGACGCCCGGGCGCCGGAAACACGAACGCCTCCCGAAGGAGGCGCTTGTGTCAGGCCTTGCCGGGCCGATCAGTGCAGATGGCGCGGGCGGCGACCACCGCCATGGCCCGACGGGCCGCCGGAGCCACCACCGCCGCTGCCGCGCGGCGGCTTGCCGATCTCCAGCGAGTTGACCAGCGCATCGAAGCGGTCGCTGAACAGCTTGTCGATCTCGGAGACCACGCCGCCGAGTTCGGCGCCGTCGAAGTGGCGCTCCATGAGGTTGACCACGTCCTCCACCAGCAGATCGCGCTGCACCTGCATGATGGCGGCCGGGTTGGGGCCCACGAAGAGCATCACGAAGTCGTCGCGCGACTCTTCCTGCGGATCGCCGCCTTCTTCCTCATCGAACTCGGTGTCATAGAAGGTGACTTCGATCGCAGCGCCCTGGTGGGCCAGCTCGTTCAGGCCCATGCACATTTCGTCAAGCGCCTGGCGGAAATCTTCGTCGCCCGACACCGTCCAGCAGATCTGCAGCACGTGCTCCTTCTGCTCGTAGCGGATGCCGGGTTCTTCCTCGTAGGAACTGGAGGCGCCGTCGGCCAGCGATTTGGCACCGGCATAGACCCACAGGGGCTTGAGCGCCTCCTGGATCTGGGCAAAGGTCACATCGGAGCGCAACGGCACGTCGCCGTGCACATGAATCTCGAATGGAGCGTTGTAGCGAGGCATGAGCAGCTCCTTTTTTGTACTCGTGTTGATGGTGCCCGGAGCGGGGCTCGAACCCGCATGCCCCTTCGCAGGAAAGCGGCGGATTTTAAGTCCGCAGTGTCTACCAATTTCACCATCCGGGCCGCCTGGGGACGAACGACGATAACCCAAAAACGGAACAGCCCCGTTCACCGGGATCGCCGTTGAACGGGGCTGTCCGAAAATTTTGGAGGCGCGAACCAGAGTCGAACTGGTCTAACCGGATTTGCAATCCGGGGCATAACCGCTTTGCTATCGCGCCCTGTCAGAAGCCTTGCGAGCTCCTGAAAAAAAAGGAAGCCTGGGCTTCCCTTTCTCGAAACTGGAGCGGGAAAACGGTCTCGAACCGTCGACCTCAACCTTGGCAAGGTTGCGCTCTACCAACTGAGCTATTCCCGCGTATCTGACAAAAGAGAGTGGAGCGGGAAAACGGTCTCGAACCGTCGACCTCAACCTTGGCAAGGTTGCGCTCTACCAACTGAGCTATTCCCGCATCTCTGACACGAAAGAAACATTGGAGCGGGAAAACGGTCTCGAACCGTCGACCTCAACCTTGGCAAGGTTGCGCTCTACCAACTGAGCTATTCCCGCATTCAGTTGTCAAAACCCATTCAAGTCCTGACTTCTGCTTGTTTCTTCCGTTTGTCGGAAGCCCTGCAGTATATACCTCTTTCCTGCACCCGGACAAGCCGGGCGCAAAAAAGTTGTCAGTGCTTGACCGAATCGCCGCCCTGCACCGGCGCTGCCGCGCGCTGCTTGGCGAGCTCGGCGGCGGCAGCCTGAGAAGCAGCCACTTCCTCGTCGGTCAAGGGCACGGGCATCTTCTCCAGGGCCACTTCCAGCACCTTGTCGATCCATTTGACCGGCACGATCTCGAGCCCGTTCTTCACGTTCTCGGGAATTTCCTGCAGGTCCTTGGCGTTCTCTTCCGGAATCAGCACCGTCTTGATGCCGCCGCGCAGCGCGGCCAGCAGCTTTTCCTTCAAGCCGCCGATGGCCGTCACCTCGCCGCGCAGCGTGATCTCGCCGGTCATGGCGACGTCGCTGCGCACCGGGATGCCGGTCAGCGCCGACACGAAGGCCGTGGTCATCGCGGCACCGGCGCTGGGGCCGTCTTTCGGCGTGGCGCCATCGGGCACGTGGATGTGGATGTCGCGCTTCTCGAAGAGCTCGTCCTTGATGCCCAGGCGCTGGGCGCGGCTGCGCACCACGGTGCGGGCGGCTTCCACCGATTCCTTCATCACATCGCCCAGCGAGCCCGTGCGCGTGATGATGCCCTTGCCCGGCACCGTGGCCGCCTCGATGGTCAGCAGATCGCCGCCCACCTCCGTCCAGGCCAGGCCGACCACCTGGCCCACCTGGTTCTGCTGCTCGGCACGGCCGAAGCTGAACTTGCGCACGCCCAGGAATTCGTTGAGGTTCTCGCTCGTGACCTCGACCTTGGGCTCCAGCTTCTTGAGCTGCAGGCCCTTGACCACCTTGCGGCAGATCTTGGAGAGCTCGCGCTCGAGCGAACGTACGCCGGCCTCACGCGTGTAGTAGCGCACGATGTCGCGCACCGCGTCTTCACTGACGTGCAGCTCCTCATTCTTGACGCCGTTGTTCTCCATCTGCTTGGGCAGCAGGTACTTCAGCGCAATGCTGGTCTTCTCGTCCTCGGTGTAGCCCGACAGGCGGATCACTTCCATCCGGTCCAGCAGCGCTGGCGGAATGTTCATCGAGTTCGAGGTGGCCACGAACATCACGTCGGAAAGGTCGAAGTCGACCTCGACGTAGTGGTCGGCGAAGGTGTGGTTCTGCTCCGGATCCAGCACCTCCAGCAGCGCCGAAGACGGGTCGCCGCGGAAATCCGTGCCCAGCTTGTCGATCTCATCGAGCAGGAACAGCGGATTGCGCGTGCCCACCTTGTTCAGGCTCTGCAGCACCTTGCCCGGCAGCGCGCCGATGTAGGTGCGACGGTGACCGCGGATCTCGGCCTCGTCGCGCATGCCGCCCAGCGCCATGCGCACGTACTTGCGCCCCGTCGCCTTGGCGATGGACTGGCCCAGCGAGGTCTTGCCCACGCCCGGCGGCCCGACCAGGCACAGGATCGGTGCCTTGACCTTGTCCACGCGCTGCTGCACCGCGAGGTACTCGAGGATGCGGTCCTTGACCTTCTCAAGGCCGAAGTGGTCTTCGTTGAGCACCCCCTCGGCGTTGGCCAGGTCGTGTTTGATCTTGGTCTTCTTGGCCCAGGGCAGCCCCACCAGCACGTCGATGTAGTTGCGCACCACGGTGGCCTCTGCTGACATGGGCGACATCAGCTTGAGCTTCTTGAGCTCGCTGTCGGCCTTCTTGCGCGCGTCCTTGGGCATCTTGGCCGCGAGGATCTTCTTCTCGATTTCCTCGATGTCGGCGCCCTCTTCGCCTTCGCCCAGCTCCTTCTGGATCGCCTTGACCTGCTCGTTGAGGTAGAAGTCGCGCTGGTTCTTCTCCATCTGGCGCTTCACGCGGCCGCGGATCTTCTTGTCGACGTTGAGGATGTCGACCTCGCGCTCGAGCTGCGCGAACAGGTTCTCCAGGCGCGCCTTCACCTCGGAGAGGTCCAGCACGGCCTGCTTGTTGTCCAGCTTCAGCGGCAGATGCGCCGCGATGGTGTCGGCCAGCCGGCCGGGGTCGTCGATGCTGGAGATGGACGTGAGGATCTCGGGCGGGATCTTCTTGTTGAGCTTGACGTACTGGTCGAACTGCTGCATCACGGCGCGGCGCAGCGCCTCGACCTCGGTCAGGTCGACGCCCGCGGCCTGCTCCAGCGGCAGCACGGTGGCGGTGAAGTGGGTCTGGGCGTCCTCGATGTGCTGTACGCTGGCGCGCTGCTGGCCTTCCACCAGCACCTTCACGGTGCCGTCGGGCAGCTTGAGCATCTGCAGGATCGTGGAGACGCAGCCGACTTCGAACATGTCGTCCACGGCGGGCTCGTCCTTGGCGGCGGCCTTCTGCGCCACCAGCATGATGCGGCGCTCGGCTTCCATCGCCAGCTCCAGGGCCTTGATGCTCTTGGGGCGGCCGACGAACAGCGGAATCACCATGTGCGGGAACACCACCACGTCGCGCAGGGGCAACAGCGGCAGGTCCAGGGGTTCGGGTGGCAAAGGCTTGTGACCGGACATGAAAATCCTTCAGGAAAGACGCTACACAGATGAGCGGCCCGGCGCGATTTTCAAGGCATCGCGCCGTCCGTCATCCACACGCGTGCCCACAGCACGCGAAGGCAGCAGGGTCAAATCGGGGCTCGCCGCGCGGGCCTCGCTCAGGCCTTCTTGGCCGCTTCGCGATACACCAGCAAAGGCGCCTGATTCTCTTCAATGGTCGATTCGTCCACCACGACCTTTTCCACGTTCGTGGCATTGGGCAGGTCGAACATGGTGTCGATCAGAGACTGCTCGAGGATGGAGCGCAGGCCGCGGGCGCCGGTCTTGCGCGCCAGCGCCTTGCGCGCGATGGCGCGCAGCGCAGCGGACCGCACTTCCAGCTCCACCCCTTCCATCTGCAGCAGCCGCGCAAACTGCTTGACCACCGCGTTGCGGGGCTCGGTCAGGATCTGGATCAGCGCGTCCTCGCTGAGCTCGGCCAGCGAGGCGACCACGGGCAGGCGGCCCACCAGTTCAGGGATCAACCCGAACTTGATCAGATCCTCGGGTTCGACCTCGCGGAACACATCGGTCAGGCTGCGCTGCTTCTTGCTGCGCACGCTGGCGCCGAAGCCGATGCCGGAGGCCTCGGTGCGGGCCTCCACCACCTTCTCCAGGCCGGCGAAGGCGCCGCCGCAGATGAACAGGATATTGGTCGTGTCGATCTGCAGGAAGTCCTGGTTCGGGTGCTTGCGCCCGCCCTGCGGCGGAATGCTGGCCATCGTGCCTTCGATGAGTTTGAGCAGCGCCTGCTGCACGCCCTCGCCCGACACGTCGCGCGTGATGCTGGGGTTGTCGGACTTGCGCGAGATCTTGTCGATCTCGTCGATGTAGACGATGCCGCGCTGGGCCTTGTCCACCTCGTAGTTGCAGCTTTGCAGCAGCTTCTGGATGATGTTCTCGACGTCCTCGCCGACGTAGCCGGCTTCAGTCAGCGTGGTGGCGTCGGCCATCACGAAGGGCACGTCGAGCTGGCGCGCCAGCGTCTGGGCCAGCAGCGTCTTGCCCGAGCCCGTGGGACCGATCAGCAGGATGTTGCTCTTGCTGAGCTCCACGTCGTCCTTGGCCTTGTCGCCCTTTTCCTTGTGGCGCAGGCGCTTGTAGTGGTTGTAGACGGCCACGGCCAGCATGCGCTTGGCGGCTTCCTGCCCGATCACGTAGTTGTCGAGGTTGGCCTTGATTTCCTGCGGCGTGGGCAGGTCGCCACGCGCGTCGCGTTCGGCCTCGCCCGACGGCATCTCTTCGCGCACGATTTCGTTGCACAGGTCGATGCACTCGTCGCAGATGAAGACCGACGGGCCCGCGATGAGTTTCTTGACCTCGTGCTGGCTCTTGCCGCAGAAGGAGCAGTACAGCGTCTTTTCGCTGGAAGAGCCTTTTTTCTCGGCCATGGACAATGCCTCTACAGGGGAATCAATCAATGATAACTAAAGCAAAACGGCGCTTTCCGCACGGGAAAACGCCGTCACCCGACGGGCCGAGGCCATAGGCCGCAAGGCCTGCGACCTGCCCGGCGTCAGCTTCGCTGCGCGATCACCTGGTCGACGATGCCGTATTCCTTGGCTTCGTCGGCCGTCATGTAGTAGTCGCGTTCGGTGTCGGCGCGCACCTTCTCCAGCGGCTGGCCCGTGCGTTCGGCCAGGATGCGGTTCATCTGGTCCTTGGTGCGCAGGATGTCGCGCGCCTGGATCTCGATGTCGGTCGCCTGTCCGCGGGCACCGCCCAGCACCTGGTGGATCATGACCTTGGAGTTGGGCAGCGAATAGCGCTTGCCCTTGGCGCCGGCGGCCAGCAGGAAGGCGCCCATGCTGGCTGCAAAACCCAGGCACATGGTCGACACGTCGGGCTTGATGAACTGCATGGTGTCGTAGATCGACATACCTGCCGTCACGCTGCCGCCCGGCGAGTTGATGTACAGCGAGATGTCCTTGTCCGGGTTTTCGCTTTCCAGGAACAGCAGCTGCGCCACCACGAGGTTGGCGGTCTGGTCGTTCACTTCGCCGACCAGGAAGATCACGCGCTCCTTGAGCAGGCGCGAATAGATGTCGAAGGAGCGTTCGCCGCGCCCCGACTGCTCGATCACCATCGGGATCAGGCCCAGGGCCTGGGTTTCGTGTGCACTCATGTTTCTCTCCGGAAGAGCCGCTACTGTGAGCTGAACTGTACGTCCTAACGAAATGGGGCCTGTGCCACCAGGCACAAGCCCCACCGTGAACGGCAGCTATGCCTGCTGGATGATCAGGCCTGCTGAGCCATCAGGTCGTCGAAGGACAGGGTCTTGTCGCTGACCTTGGCCTTGCCCAGCACGTAGTCGGTGACGTTGTTCTCGATCACCACGGCTTCGACTTCGGCCAGGCGGCGGTTGTCGCCGTAATACCAGCGCACCACGTCGGCCGGCTTCTCGTAGCTGGCAGCCAGCTCTTCGATGTGCGACTTGATCTGCTCGGGCTTGGCCTGCAGTTCATTGGCGCGCACCACCTCGGCCACCACCAGGCCCAGGCGCACGCGGCGCTCGGCCTGCTCGCGGAAGATGTCGGCGGGGATCGGCGCCTTGTCGGCGTCCTTGATGCCGCGCTGCTTCAACTCGGCACGGGCGCCTTCGACCATGCGGTCGATCTCGGCCTGCACGGTGGACTTGGGCAGGTCCAGCTCGGCATTGGCGATCAGCGCATCCATCACGGCGTTCTTGTTGCGCGCCAGCAGGCGGAACTTGACTTCGCGCTCGAGGTTCTTGCGGATGTCGGCGCGCAGGGCTTCCACCGTGCCTTCGGCGATGCCCAGCGACTTGGCCAGGGCTTCGTTCACTTCGGGCAGGTGCGAGGCTTCGATCTTCTTGACGGTGACCAGGAAGTCGGCCGTCTTGCCGGCCACGTCCTTGCCGTGGTAGTCGGCCGGGAAGGCCAGCGGGAAGGTGCGGCTGTCGCCTGCCTTCATGCCGCGCACGGCGTCTTCGAATTCCTTGAGCATCTGGCCTTCGCCGACCACGAACTGGAAGTCGGCAGCCTTGCCGCCTTCGAAGGGTTCGCCATCGATCTTGCCTTCGAAGTCCACGGTCACGCGGTCGCCGTCTTCGGCGGCGGCATCCTGGGCGCGCTGCGCGAAGGTGCGGCGCTGCTTGCGCAGGATGTCCAGCGTGCGGTCGATGGCCTCGTCGCTCACCTCGGCAGAAGCGCGCTCGATCTCGGCCTCGGCCAGGTCCTTGACCTTGACTTCGGGGAAGACTTCGAACACCGCGTCGAAGGCCAGTTGGCCTTCAGGTGCGCCGTCCTTCTCGGTGATCGTGGGCTGACCGGCCACGCGCAGCTTGGCTTCGTTGGCGGCCTGCGAGAAGGCCTCACCGACCTTGTCGTTCACCACTTCGTACTGCACCGAGAAGCCGTAGCGCTGGGCCACCACCGTCATCGGCACCTTGCCGGGACGGAAGCCGTCCATCTTGACGGTGCGGGCCAGGCGCTTGAGGCGCGTGTCGACTTCGTTCTTGATGGTGTCGACGGGCAGCGTCAGAGTGATCTTGCGTTCGAGCTTCTCGAGCGTTTCAACATTCACGGTCATGTGTCTAATCCTTATGAAGATCGCTGGTGCGCGGGGGGGGACTCGAACCCCCACACCATTGCTGGCGTCAGGACCTAAACCTGGTGCGTCTACCAATTTCGCCACCCGCGCAACGTCGATGGAAACGAAAACGGGCGGCCCGATGGGGACCGCCCGTCGAAATCGGTCAACCGCGCATTTTAGTGCGTAAAACGGGGCTCACCGGCTGGCGGCTTCACCGCGAACGCCCTTTTCCTTGAACCAGCGCAGCCGCGGCGCCCTGTCCGGCCCCTGCGATGCGCCGGACACGCCAAAGGCCGCCGCGTACATGGCCGGCAGCGCCAGCAGAGTGAGCACCGTGGCGACGATCAACCCGCCCATGATGGCCACGGCCATGGGGCCCCAGAACACGCTGCGCGACAGCGGGATCATGGCCAGCACCGCGGCCGCGGCCGTGAGCACGATGGGCCGCAGACGCCGCACCGTGGATTCGATGATGGCGTCGCGCGCCGGCACGCCGGCCGCACGGTCGGTCTCGATCTGGTCGATCAGGATCACGGAGTTGCGCTGGATCATGCCCATGAGCGCGATCACCCCGAGCAGCGCCACGAAGCCGAAGGGCCGGTTGAGCAGCAGCAGCGCTGCGGCCACGCCCGCGATGCCCAGCGGCCCGGTCAGGAAGACCAGCAGCGCCCGGCTGAAGCTGTGCAGTTGCAGCATCAGCAAGGTGAAGACCACGAACAGCATGATGGGCACACCCGCCACGATGGAGGACGAACCCTTGCTGCTTTCTTCCACCGCGCCGGCCACCTCGATGCGGTAGCCGGTTTCGCCAGCCGCATGCCAGCGCGCCTCGAGCTCGCGCAGCCCCGGCAGCAACTGGGCCGTCACGGTCGCGCCCTGCAGGCCTTCGGCGATGTCGCCCTGCACCGTCACCGCATAGTTGCGGTTCCAGCGCCACATCACGCCGGGCTCCCAGCCCAGGACCGGGCGCGCGATCTGCGTCAGCGGAATGGCGCGGCCGGTGGCCGTGGTGACATAGGCATTGGCGATGTCCGAGATCTCGCCGCGCTCGTCGGGCGACTGGCGCAGCACGATGTCGATCAGCTTGTCCTGCTCGCGGTACTGGCCGATGGTGGTGCCCGTGAACAGCGTGCGCGACGCCTGGGCGATGGCCTGGCTGCTCAGGCCCAGCGCGCGCGCCTTCGCCTGGTCCACCTCCAGCCGCACGGCCTTGACCGATTCGTTCCAGTTGTCGTTGGTGCCGATCATGGCCGGGTTCTGGCGCACCAGGGCCTTGACCTCGTCTGCATGCTGGCGCAGCCGCGCCGGGTCGTCGCCCACCACGCGGAACATCACGGGATAGGGCACCGGCGGGCCGTTGGGCAGCAGCTTCACCCGGCCGCGCGCCTCGGGGAACTCCTGCGCCAGCACCGTGCGCAGTTCGCGCCGCAGCCGCTCGCGCGTGGGCAGGTCCTGCGCCAGCACGATGAACTGCGAGACATTGCTCTGCGGAAAGACCTGGTCCAGCGGCAGGTAGAAGCGCGGCGTGCCCGAGCCGATCCAGCTGGCCACGCTCACCACGCCCTCGGTGCCCATGAGGCGTTGTTCCAGCCGCCGGGCCACCGCGTCGTTGGCCGGCTGCGACGTGCCTTCGGGGAACCACAGGTCGACCATGATCTCGGGCCGGCTGGAGTCGGGGAAGAACTGCTGCTGCACGCGCGTCATGCCCAGCACACCCAGGCCGAAGATCGCGACCGTGGCGGCAATGGTGAGCCAGCGGTGGTCCACGCACCAGCCCACCGTGCGGCGAAAGCGCTTGTAGAAGGGCGAATCGAAAAGCTCATGCGGCGAAGAAGCCTCGACGCCGGAAGGCTGCGCATCGACGGTCTCGCCCGTCAGCCCGGGCGGTGCAGGGTGCGGCTTGACCTTGAGCAGCAAGGTGCCCAGGTAGGGCACGAAGTACACCGAGACGATCCACGACAGCACCAGCGCGATCACCGTCACCGCGAAGATGGCGAAGGTGTATTCGCCCGTCACCGACTTGGCGATGCCGATGGGCAGGAAGCCCGCGGCCGTGATCAGGGTGCCCGTGAGCATGGGCTTGGCCGTCACGTCGTAGGCGAAGGTGGCGGCCCGCACCTTGTCGTAGCCCTCCTCCATCTTGCGCACCATCATCTCCACCGCAATGATGGCGTCGTCCACCAGCAGGCCCAGCGCGATGATCAGCGAGCCCAGCGACACCTTGTGCAGCCCGATGCCGAAATAGTGCATGGCCAGGAAGGTGACGGCCAGCACCAGCGGAATGGTGATGCCCACCACCAGCCCGGGCCGGTAGTCGATGTACCAGCCGCCCAGAAGCTTGTTGCGCCCGCCCTTGTGCAGGCCCAGCGAGACGAAGCTCACGGCCAGCACGATGACCACGGCCTCGATCAGCACCTTGACGAATTCGTTGACCGAGGCCGCAACGGAGGCCGGCTGGTCCTGCACCTGGGCCAGCGTCAGGCCGGCGGGCAGCGTCTTCTCGATGGCCGCCGTGGCCTCGCGCAGGGCCTTGCCCAGCCCGATGATGTCGCCGCCCTTGGCCATCGAGATGCCCAGCGCGATGGTCTCCTGGCCCTGGAAGCGCACCTTCACGCCCGGCGGGTCCACATAGCCGCGCCGGATCTCGGCGATGTCGCCCAGCCTCAGCTGCAGGCCCGAGCTGCCGCGGATCGGCATGGCCCGCAGTTGCTCCACGTCGTTGAACTGCCCGCCCACGCGCACCTGCACCACGTCCTGCGGCGACTGGATGGTGCCCGCGCTTTCGACCGCGTTCTGCGCGCCCAACTGCTGCAGCACCTGGTTGAAGTCCAGCCCCATCTGCGCCAGGCGCTTGTGCGAGACCTCGACCCAGATCTTTTCGTCCTGCACGCCGAACTGCTCGACCTTGGCCACATCCTTGACGCGCAGCAGCCGCTGGCGCACGTCGTCGGCAAAGTGCTTGAGTTCGGCGTAGCTGTAGCCATCGCCCTGCAACGCGTAGATCACGCCGTAGACATCGCCGAACTCGTCATTGAAGAAAGGGCCCTGGATGTTCTGCGGCAGGGTGGCACGGATGTCGCCGATCTTCTTGCGCACCGTGTACCAGACCTGCGGCACCTCGGCCGGCCTGGAGATGTCCTTGATCTCGAAGATGACCTGCGACTCGCCGGGCTTGGAATAGCTGCGGATCTTGTCCGCATAGGGCACTTCCTGCAGCGTGCGCTCGATCCTGTCGGTGACCTGCTCGGCCACCTGCTGCGCGGTGGCGCCGGGCCAGTAGGTGCGCACCACCATGGCCCTGAAGGTGAAGGGCGGGTCCTCGTCCTGTCCGAGCTGGAAGTAGGCCGCGATGCCCAGCACCATCAGCACGGCCATCAGGTAGCGCGTCAGCGGCCCGTGGTCCAGCGCCCATTTCGACAGGTTGAAGCCGCCGCCCTGCCCGCTGCTGCCGCCGGCCATCAGCGGCTCCCGGCCGCAGGGGCCTGCGCGGCCGCCTCGCCTGCCGGCCTGTTGTAGATGCTGACCTTCTGCCCCGGCGCAAGCACATGCACGCCGGCCGTCACCACCTGCTGCCCGGGGCTCAGGCCCTGCGCGATCACGGCCTCGTTGCCGTCCACGCCCGCCACCTGCACGCTCTGCGAACGCACGCTCATGCTGCCCGGCTCCAGCACCCACACGGCGCTGCCGGCGCCTTCCTGGCGCAGGGCGCTGGTGGGCAGCTTGATCACGGGAGCGCCCTGGGCGCTCAGGGCCTGCGGCCGCGCATAGACCGTGGCGCCCAGCGGCGGTGCCGTGGCGGCAGGGATCTCGACCTTGACCAGATAGGTGCGCGTCACGGGGTCGGCGCTGGCCGCCACCTCGCGCACCTTGCCTTCCTGCTCCTCGCCGGCTGTCCAGCCGCGCACCTGCACGGGGGAGCCCACGCGCAGTTGCGCGGCGCGGTCCTCGGGCACCGAGAAGACCACGTCCCGCGCGCCATCCAGCGCCAGGCGCAGCACCGGCGTGCCTGCCGCCAGCACCTGCCCCACTTCGGCCTCGACGGCGGTCACCACGCCCGGCGCCTGCGCCACCAGCGTGGTGTAGCTCGCCTGGTTGCCTTGCGAGGCCACCTGCGCCTGCGCCTGGTCCAACTGCGCCTGGGCCGAGCGCGCGCTGGCCTCGCGCCGCTCCAGCTCTGCGCTGCTGATGAAGTTCTGCGCGCGCAGTTCGCGGTAGCGCTTCAGGTCCGCCGCCGCCAGGTCGCGCTGGGTCTGCGCCGCCACGGCCTGCGCGCGCGCGGCCTGGGCTGCGAGCTGGTAGTCCTGCGGATCCAGCTGCGCCAGCACCTGGCCGGCCTTCACGTGCTGGCCCGGTTCGGCCTGCCGTTGCGCCAGCTTGCCCGCCACCCTAAAGCCCAGGCGGGCTTCCACGCGCGCGCGCACCTCGGCTGAAAACTCGGCGCCGCCGTTCGAAGGCTGCACGCCCACGGTCATCACCTTCACGGCGCGCAGGGGTTCGGGCGCGGGCGGCGGCCGCGAACAGCCCGCCAGGGCCAGCCCCAGCAGCGCGGGCGCCAGCAGTGGAGAAAGGCGCACACCCGGGTGCGCCCTGCGAGCAGGCAGTTCAGACAACAAAG
Organism: Xenophilus arseniciresistens; assembly: GCF_028023875.1. Classification (GTDB taxonomy): domain Bacteria; phylum Pseudomonadota; class Gammaproteobacteria; order Burkholderiales; family Burkholderiaceae_C; genus Xenophilus; species Xenophilus arseniciresistens. Next base: position 364,182 of record NZ_JAQIPB010000006.1, on the reverse strand, counting down.
CCATGGGAAGAACACCCGCTCGCGCAGGCCTGGAACAGCGGCGCCGAAATCGGCACCGTCAAGTTAATGACCGAATGGTTAGTAATTTAGGCGATGCATCCCTCGACTGTCAACGCGCAAAACAGCTTCGTTTCCGTTCACCCGCTGTCCGCCAGGGACGCGCCGGCGCTGCCCTGACAATCGCCGCCGTGCCCCGATCCTCTTCCCCCGTTCCCCGGCAGGCCGCCGCGCCGAACCACTACGAGAACTTCCCGGTCGCGTCGTGGCTGTGCCCACCGCGGCTGCGCCCGCCCATCGCCGCGCTGTATGCCTTCGCGCGCACGGCCGACGACATCGCCGATGAAGGTGATACCGCGGCGCCCGAGCGCCTGGCCCTGCTGCAGGCTTATGGCGAGGACCTCGCAGCCGTGGTGCGCGGCCAGGCCCCTTCGGCACGCTGGCCGCAGGTGTTCGGGCCGCTGCGGCACGCGATCGCCGAATTCAGCCTGCCCGAATCGCTGCTGGCCGACCTGCTCGACGCCTTCCGCCAGGACGTGCGCTGGACGCAGGCCGCGCGCCGCTATGCCGACATGGCCGAGCTGCTGGACTACTGCCGCCGCTCGGCCAATCCGGTCGGGCGCCTGCTGCTGCATCTGGCCGGCCTCGGCGATGCGCGCTCGCTCGCGCAGAGCGACGCGATCTGCAGCGCACTGCAGCTCATCAACTTCTGGCAGGACCTGTCGGTCGATCTGCCACGCGGGCGCCATTACCTGCCGCTGGCCGATTGCGCGGCCTTCGGGCTCGGGCCCGGCGATTTCCAGTCCTTCGCCCCGCTGGGGCCCGCGCGCCCGCCAGCACCGGCGCTGGCCCTGGTCGCGCAGCAGGTGCAGGCCGCGCGTGCGCTGATGCGCGAGGGCGCGCCGCTGGTCCATCGCATGCCCGGCCGCATGGGCCATGAACTGCGCCTGGTCGTTCAAGGCGGCCTGCTCATCCTCGACCGGATCGAGGCCCGGGGCTTCGACAGCTTCAGCCACCGGCCCACGGTCAGGAAGTGGGACGCCCCGCGGCTGCTCTGGCGGGCCTTCAGGATGTAGCGCGCCCGACTCGGCCCGAAGCACCTTCACGCCACCCCGCGACAATCACGCGCCATGAGACCCGCGCCCCGCCGATGAGCACCCCCGAGCAATACGTCCAGAACAAGGCCGCCGCCTCCGGCAGCAGCTTCTATTACGCCTTCCTGTTCCTGCCGCCCGAACGCCGCGCGGCCATCACCGCCTTCTACGCCTTCTGCCGCGAGGTGGACGACGTGGTCGACGAAGTGAGCGATGCGGGCGTGGCCGCGACCAAGCTGGCATGGTGGCGCACCGAGATCGCCAGCGCCTTCGCGGGCCAGCCGCGCCACCCCGTGATGCAGGCCCTGATGCCGCACGCGCCGCGCTTCGACATCGAGGCGCGCCAGCTGCTGGAGGTGGTGGAAGGCTGCGAAATGGACCTGCAGCAGACGCGCTACCTCGACTTTGCCGGCCTGCAGCGCTACTGCCACCTGGTGGCCGGCGTGGTGGGCGAAGTCTCGGCGCGCATCTTCGGCCAGACCGACGCGCAGACCACGCAATACGCCCACAAGCTGGGCCTGGCGCTGCAGCTGACCAACATCATCCGCGACGTGGGCGAGGACGCCATGCGCGGGCGCATCTATCTGCCCGTCAATGAACTGCAGCAGTTCGACGTGAAGGCGCACGAGATCCTGGGCCGCGTGCATTCCGACCGCTTCGTGGCGCTGATGCGCTTTCAGGCCCAGCGGGCCCAGGCGCTGTACGACGAGGCGCTGGCCCTGCTGCCCGCGGCCGACCGCCGCGCACAGAAACCCGGCCTGATGATGGCCAGCATCTACCGCACCTTGCTGGGCGAGATCGAGCACGAGAACTTCCAGGTGCTGCACCAGCGCATCGCGCTCACGCCGCTGCGCAAGCTGTGGCTGGCGTGGAAGGTGCAGGCGCTCGGGCGGATGTGAGCACCGCAGCCCTTCGCACCGCCGTCATCGGCGCCGGCTGGGCCGGCCTGGCCGCAGCCGTGCGGGCCACGCAGGCCGGCCAGGCCGTGACCCTTTACGAGGCCGCGCGCACACCGGGCGGCCGCGCGCGGCGCGTGCTGGCCGATGACGGCACGGTGCTGGACAACGGCCAGCACATCCTCATCGGCGCCTACCGCGCCACGCTGGCGCTGATGCGTGAGGTGGGCGTGTCGCCCGAAGCCACGCTGCGGCGCCTGCCGCTGGCGCTGCGCTTTGCCGATGGCGGCGGCCTCGAAGTGCCTGCCGGCTTGCGCCCGCCGCTGGACCTGCTGGCCGGCATCTGCGCCGCCCGCGGCTGGACCTGGGCCGACCGCTACAGCCTGCTGCGCACCTCGCTGCAATGGCGCCTGCGCGGCTTTGCCTGCGCGCCCACGCTCAGCGTGGCGCAGCTGTGCGCGGCGCTCACGCCGCGCGTGATGACCGAGCTGATCGAGCCCCTGTGCGTGTCGGCCCTGAACGTGCCGCCCGCGCGCGCCAGCGCGCAGGTGTTTCTGCGCGTGCTGCGCGATGCGCTCTTCGGCGAAGCCGGCGGTGCCGATCTGCTGCTGCCCAGAGTGGACCTGGGCGCGCTGCTGCCCGACGCCGCCCTCGACTGGCTGGCTGCACGCCGCGCGCAGCAACGGCTGGGCCACCGCGTCCAGTCCATCGCACGCGATGGCGCGCGATGGCTGGTCGATAGCGATCCCTTCGACCGCGTGCTGCTGGCCACGCCGGTGTGGGAAAGCGCGCGCCTGGTGCAGCAGGCGGCGCTGCCCGAAGCCGCCGACTGGCTGGCCCGCGCGCAGGCCATCGACCATGAGGCCATCGCCACCGTGTACGTGAAAGGCGCGCCGCCCTTGCCGCAGGGCCGCCCCATGCTGGCCCTGCGCAGCGATGCGCAACGCGCGCCCGCGCAGTTCGTGTTCGACCGCGCGCAGCTGGACGGACCCGCGGGCCTGGCCGCCTTCGTGGTCAGTGCCAGCACCCTGCCGCGCGAGGAGCTGCAGGCGCGCGTGCTGGCCCAGGCCAAGGTGCAACTGAACTGGACGGACCTGCAGCCGCTGCAGACCATCGTCGAGAAGCGCGCCACCTTCGCCTGCACGCCCGGGCTGCAGCGACCCGCCATGGACATCGCGCCCGGCCTGCGGGCCTGCGGCGACTGTTGCGAAGGGCCCTACCCCGCCACGCTGGAAGGCGCGGTGCTCAGCGGCGAAGCAGCCGCGCGGCCCTGAGCCCGATCACCAGCCCCAGACCAGCTTGCGCGACACCCAGCCCACGCGGCCGGCCTTGGTGCGCACCTTGACCCAGTCGCCGCGGCGCTCCATCGTGCGCAGCACGTCGCCATAGCCGGCGCGGGCCACCACGCGCGCACGCGTGTTCGGCGTGGCGCGCACATTCAGTGCGCTGGCCTTGGAGACCATGTGCGCCTGCCGGTTGGTGCGCGAGCTCAGCACCCAGGCCCGGTCGCCTTCGAAATCGCTCACCCGCAGCCAGGCCCCCTTGCGGCTGAGCACGCGCAAGGGGTAGCCCTTGTCGATCGACCAGCGCGCTTCGGCACGCTGGCTGGCGGCGGCCCGGAGCATCACGCCATCGCGCGCCGCAGCCACCATCTGCTGGGCATAGGCCGCCGGCAGCGCAAACAAGGTGGCAAGAACCAGAAACAGGGCGGGCAGACGACGCAAGGCGATGGACATTCGGACAGAACCTTTCTGAGCAGGACGAAGAAAAAAAAAAGCGCGGCGCCCTTCCTGCGAAGGGCCCGCGCCCAGTGTGTTTCAGCGATGGCGGATTGGTTCCCGAGTGTTTCCGGAAACCTGTGCGGGGTTGTCCTTAGAACTTCAGGCCCTGCATGCCCTTGAGCAGGCTCTTGCCCGCGCCGATCGGGTCCTGGCGCAGCTTGGTCTCCTCGCGGCCCACATAGGTGAAGATGCCGTCGCTGGTCTTGCCGGCCACGTACTCGCTCAGGCGCGTCTCGTTGAAGCCCAGGGCGGAAAGCTGCTGCGTCTGCGCCAGCACGCCCGACTGCTGCAGCGCCGTGCGCACCAGCGGCAGCAGCTGCGCCTGCACCGAGGCGCCTGCGCTTTTCTTCAGGTAGTCGGTGGCGCCGGTGGCGCCGCCGCGCGCGATGTCCACCGCATCGCTGAAGGAGGCGCGGTCGATGGCTGCGCGGAAGATGGGCTTGGCCTGCGCCGCGGCCTGCTCGGCCGCGCGGTTGAGGCTGCCGTTGATGTCGCCCGTCAACCCGACCTTGCTGGCCAGATCGAGCAGGTTGCCCAGCTTGGCCGCGCCCGGCAGGGCGATGCGGATCGCTTCATCGGCCGAGAAGGCGCCGGGGCGCGCCAGTTGGTCCAGCGCATGGTCGGAAGCCTGGCCCAGCATGGCCTTGACGGGGTTGGTGCCGGTCTGCGCCTGCGCGGCTGGCCAGGCGCCCAGCATCGCAGCCGCGCCCAAAAAGACCGACCGAAGATGATGCCTACGTGATTGCATGGGGGAACCTCCGCTTGAGAAAAGGTGATGTCCGCGCGTGTTCAGGCGCTGCCGTCCAGCGCCGTGCACAGGGCCTGCAGATTGGGCACGATCAATTGGGGCCGCGGGCCTTCGCCCCAGGGCCGATGGTCGCGCACCAGCCAGGCGGCCTGCATGCCCGCATTGAGCGCGCCGGCCACGTCCAGGCCCGCATCGTCGCCCACGTGCAGCATGTCGCGCGGCAGCAGGCCGATGGAGGCCGCCGCCGCGCGGAAGATGGGCGCATGCGGCTTGCCGCTGCCGAAGCTCTTGGCGCTGAAGCCGATGCGAAACCAGCGCGCCACGCCCGTGCGCTCCAGATCGGCATTGCCGTTGGAAACCGCCACCAGCGGATAGCGCTCGCTGAGCCAGCGCAGCGCGGGCAAGGCGTCTTCATACAGCGTCACGCGCTGGCGCTCGGCAAAGAAGACCTCGAAGGCCGGCTCGGCCAGCGCCGGATCGTCGCCCGCGCGCTGCAAGGCACCGCGGATGGATTCGCGCCGCAGCGCGGCCAGGTCATGCGCGAGGTCGGAGCGCTCGCGCGCCGTGGCCTCGCGCAACTCGCGCAGCACCTGCGGGTCGGTCACCAGCGCGGCCGTGCGCGGCGCATGGGCCTGAAGCCAGCCGTGCAGCACGGCCTCGGCGCGTTCGATGGTGGGCCAGATCGGCCACAGGGTGTCGTCAAGGTCCAGGGAGATGCCCTGGATGCGGCGCACGTCCAGAAGTTGCGCGACGCGGGCCGGATCGGCGGAAGTCATGCCCCAGAATATCGCATGCCTCGCACCGTCATTGCGCCCGAAGGCAACTCCGGCGCTTCTTCATCCCCCCTGCCCGCCCCTGCCCCGCACACCGCCGTGCTGTGGTGCAACCTCGGCTCGCCCGAGGCCCCCACGGCCGCCGCCGTGCGGCCCTACCTGGCCCAGTTCCTGAGCGATCCGCGCGTGGTGGAGATCCCGCGCGCCGTGTGGCTGCCGCTGCTGCACGGTGTGATCCTGCGCCGGCGGCCGGCCCGGTCGGCCGCCAAGTACGCCAGCATCTGGATGCCCGAAGGCTCGCCGCTGGCCGTGTGGACGCGCAGGCAGGCCGCCTTGCTGCGCGGCTGGCTCGGCGAGCGCGGCCATCGCGTGCGTGTGGTGGAGGCCATGCGCTATGGACAGCCTTCGCTGGAGCGCCAACTCGATGCACTGCAGGCCGAGGGTGTGAAGCGCGTGCTGGTGCTGCAGGCCTATCCCCAGTACTCGGCCACCACCACGGCCAGCGTGACCGACGCCGTCAACGCCTGGCAGGCGCGCCAGCGCAAACAGCTGGAGCTGCGCTTCGTCAACGACTACCACGACGACGCCGGCTACATCGGCGCGCTGGCCGGCCGCGTGCACCGGCACTGGCAGCAGCATGGCCGGCCCGACCGGCTGCTGATGAGCTTTCATGGCATTCCCGCGCGCAACATCGCGCTGGGCGATCCTTACCAGGCGCAGTGCCTGCGCACCGCGCAGTTGCTGGCCGATCAGCTGCAGTTGCCCCAAGGCTTCTGGCAATGCAGCTTCCAGTCACGGTTCGGCCGCGCGCGCTGGCTGGAGCCCTACACCGAGCCCACCTTGCGCGAACTCGGCGCCTCGGGCGTGGGCCGCGTGGACGTGCTGTGCCCGGGCTTTCCGGCCGACTGCCTGGAGACGCTGGAGGAAATCGCCATGGAAGGCCGCGAGGCTTTCCTGCACAGCGGCGGCAAGGCCTTCCACTACATCCCCGCGCTCAACGACGACCCGGCCTGGATCAGCGCGCTGGCCGATCTGGCTGTGCGTCACCTGGCCGGCTGGCCCACCACGGCGCAAGGCTGAGCGCCGTTCTCAGACCACCCGCGCCGCATCGACCTGCCGCACGCGGTGGTCGATGTAATAGCCGCCGTATTCGGTGTAGCGCAGGAACACGCGCGCGCAGTCGCTGCAGCGGTAGACATCGGCGCGGTTGAAGGGGAAGTACTGCACCGCGATGGGCGCATCGGGCGAGTCGTAGCGCGTGCCTTCGGGGTGGTGTTCCTCGAAGGTGGGCTCGGCCTCGAGGTCGGCGCGCAGGGTGCCGATGCGCACGACTGACGCGGGCCAGCGCGCGTCGGTCACGCTCTCCTACGCAGGCACCTGCAAGGCGCGGCAGCTGCAGCCCGGTTGCGCTGCGGACGGTGCTGCTGCGGCCAGTTGTCGCAGTGCATCTGCGGTGATCAGGGAAGACATGGCAGGAGAAGGCGTGGACGGGCTCGGGTGGATGCACCGAGTAGAGCATGCGCCTCGGGCAAGGCGGCTGAAGTATCGCCATCCAGTACCCAAAGGCCCGGATTCGTCCACAGGGCCATTGATTCGCCTGCGCCGCGCGCTGCAGCCCGGACCATCGCGCCCATGTTCAACAGCCGCCCAACGGGCACCGAATCCATGACCCGCTCCACCGCCCTCCTTCCCCAACGCGACACGCGCGCCTGGCAACTGCAGGTGTGGGTGTCCTTCGGGATCGCCGTCTTCCTGTGCGCCACCGGCCTGGCCTGGCTGCCGGGCGAGCGACTGGAGCAGGTCTTCATGGTCATGGGCTATGTGTTCTGCCTCTCGGCCGCCTTCGTGCTGGCCAAGTTCGTGCGCGACCAGCAGTCGGCACGCCGCAGCGCCGGCGACACGCCGATGTGGAAGCTGGTGGTCTGGGGTGGCTTTGCGGTGGCCATGGGCCTGACGGGCTGGGGCCTGCTGGGCATGCAGATCAACGTCACCTACAAGGCCTTTCTGGGCGTGAGCTGGCTCTACCTGATCACCACCGCCTTCACGCTGGCCAAGATGCTGCGCGACCGCCACGAAGCCGACCTGGCCGAAGCCCGCCTGTCCGCCTCGGTCTCGCTGGGCCAGGCCGAACGCGATGCCGCCTGAACCCCGTCATTGATCGAAAAGGAGCCTGCACCATGACTGCACTGTCGATGATCCCGGCCTTGCCTGCGCTCAGGCGCCTGGCCCTGCACCTGGGCCTGGCCGGCGCGCTGCTTGCGGGCGGTTTCGCCGCCAGCCCGGCGCGCGCCCAGAGCGAAGCCTCCGCAGCCCTGTCGCTGTTGCCCGTGGCCTCGGTCGTGGGTTCGGCCACTGCCGCATCTGCCACGGCCGGCTCCGTGGCCGGCGCCGCCGTGGTGCTGCCTGCGGCCCTGTCGGTGGGCGGCGCGCTGCTCACCGTGGTCGCCGTCGATGCCTCGGCGCGCGGCACGGTCTACCTGCTCGAGCGGGCCTCCGATGGCGCGCAGGTCAGCGTGGAAGTCTCGGGCCGCGCGGCTTCGGCCGCGGCCCATGGCGTGGGCACGTTGGTGAGCTGTAGCGTGATCGGCAGCGGCGTGATCCTCTCGGCGGCCGGCGAGGTGCTGGCGTTCATCCCCAACGCGCTGGGCCGCGCGCTGCTGCACAACGAGGTGCTGTGAGCCATGGCCACGCGCAATGCCAGGCCCGTGGCCACCTGCCGCGCCGCCGCAGTGCTCGCGCTGTGCCTGCTGGCCGCAGGCGGCGCGCAGGCCGGGCGCAGTTGTGAAAGCCGGCCCCTCACGGCCGCGCAGATCGAACGCGGCATGCAGCTGGCCGAGCGCACCGCCCGCGCGCTGGACGCCGAACACGCGCGCAGCGGCGCCCAGGTGGTGGTGCTGGCCCGCGCCGGCCAGGACCTGTCGAAGTACCGCCTGCGCTATTCGCACCTGGGCTGGGCCTTGCGCACGGCCGAAGGCCCGTGGCGCGTGGTGCACAAGCTCAACCATTGCGGCACGGCCGTGGGCCAGCTCTACGCGCAGGGCCTGGGCGAATTCTTCCTCGATGACCTGTGGCGCCACGAAGCCGCCTGGATGGTGCCCAGGCCCGAGGTGCAGCAGCGCCTGCTGCCCGTGCTGCAGGACCGCGTGCGCGTGAAAGCGCTGCACCAGCGCGCGTACAGCATGGTCAGCTATGCGTGGGGGCAGAAGTACCAGCAGTCCAACCAGTGGGCTGCAGAAACCCTGGCCGGCGCGATGGAGAGCGGCACCATCCGCACGCGCGAGCAGGCCCAGGCCTGGCTGCGCTTCAAGGGCTATGAGCCCACCACCCTGCGGCTGGGCCCGCTCACGCGCCTGGGCGGCCGCGTGGGCAGCGCCCACATCGCCTTCGACGACCATCCGAACGACAAGCGCTTTTCGGACCGCATCGAGACCGTGACGGTGGATTCAGTGTTCGACTGGCTGCAGCGCGCACAGCTGGCGGACCCAGTGCGCAGGCTCTGAGCCGCGTGGCAGCGCCTGCTGCGGCGCGGCCTGCCCCGCGTGTTCATTCCTTGGCGCCGTGCCCTGCGCGCCGACGGCCGCCACCAGCCCCAGCGCGCCGGGCTGCGCCTGCAGCCACTGCACCACGCGCGCGGCCCGGGTCACGCCCATGCCGCGCACGGGGTACCACCAGCGTGTGCCGGCCTCGTTGATGCGCTCGGTCAGCGCGCCCAGCGTGCCCATGCCGGCCTGGGCCAGGCGCCGGGCCAGAAGCGGGTCGAACCAGTGCTCGACGGCATCACTGGCGCGTGGCACTGCGCTCATGCCAGGGCCTGCGCCGATTCGATGAAGGCCCGCACCGCGTCGAGCTGCGCCGGTACGTTCAGGGCCGGCGCGTGGCCGCAACCGGGCACCTCGATCATCTGCAGGCGCCCCGCCGCGCCCGGCCCGCGCGTGCGCATGGCCTGCACGGCCGAGGGCAGCACCAGGTCGGAATCGGCGCCACGCAGCAGCAGCACGGGCACCTCGATGGCGTCGTAGTGCGGCCAGATCAGGTAGTCGTTCTCGTGCGCCGTGAACTGGCGCACCATGGCCGGGTCGTAGTGCGGCGTCACGCGGCCGTCGGCCAGGCGGCGCGTGGAGCTTTCGGTCAGGCGGCGCCACTGCGCATCGCTGAGCCAGCCATAGGGCTGGTAGACCGTGCGGAAGAAGGCTTCGAGCTCGCCCACCGTGTCGAAGGCCGGCGGCTGGCCCGCATAGGCCTTGATGCGCTCCAGCGCGGGCGCGGCCAGCTCGGGTGCGTTGTCATTGAGCAAAAGGCTCTGGATGCGCGCCTTCATGCGCGGCACCTGCAGGCCCGAGGCGCAGACGGTGCCGATGGCGCCGCCCATCGACGTGCCCACCCAGTGCACACGCGCCAGTTGCAGGTGCTCGCACAGCGCATCGGCCAGTTGCGCATAAAAGCTCAGCTGGTATTCCTCATCCGGCACGGGGCTCCATTGGCTCAAACCGCGACCCAGGGTGTCGGGGCAGATCACGCGAAAGCCGTGCGCCACGAGGTGGCCGGCCAGCTCGTCCATGTCGCGGCCCGTGCGCGCCAGGCCGTGCCAGGCGATCACCGTGGGCGCCTGCGCCGTGCTGGCGGGCTGCCAGTCCATCCAGTGGATCTCGCGCCCGCACAGCTGCGCATAGCAGGAAAGCGGTGTCACGGCGCTCATCGCAGGGCCCTCGCACGCAGCTTGCCGACGATGCCCGTCGGGAAGTAGTACACCGACAGCACGAACAGCAGGCCCAGCCACAGCAGCCAACGGTCGGGCGAAAGCAGCGCGGCCAGCCAGGGCAGCCCGCTCACGGCCTCGTTGCCCAGGCGCAGAAGGTCCTGCAGGTAGCTCTGGGCCACCACGAAGAGCACCGCGCCAATGGCCGCGCCATAGATGGTGCCCATGCCGCCGATCACCACGATCAGCAGCACGTCGATCATGATCTCGAAGGACAGCGAGGTGTCGGGCCCGTTGTAGCGCAGCCAGATGGCCAGCATGGCGCCGGCCAGCGTGGCAAAGAGCGCCGAAAGCACGGCCGACAAGGTGCGATAGACCACCACGCGGTAGCCGATGGCTTCGGCGCGGAACTCGTTTTCGCGGATGGCCTGCAGCACGCGACCAAAGGGCGAGTTGACGATGCGCAGCAAGGCCAGCACCAGCACCACCGCCACGACGAACAGCAGGTAGTAGCACAGCAGGCGCCCATCGAGCGAGACGCCGAAGAAGGGTTCTTCGCTGAACTCGAAGCTCGGCGAGATCAGCTCGGGCAGCTTGAAGGTCAGGCCGTCTTCGCCGCCCGTGAACTCCGACAGCTGCGAGGCCAGGGTCTGGAAGGCCGAGGCCACGGCCAGCGTGATCATCGCGAAGAAGATGGCCCGCACGCGCAGCGAGAACAGGCCGATGGCCAGCGCCAGCAGCATCGACACCACCAGCGAGCACAGCAGGCCGACCAGGATCGCGTCCCAGCCCGGGCCCATGCGCGTGGCCGCGATCGCGATGCCGTAGGCGCCGATGCCGAAGAACATGGTGTGCGCGAAGCTCACGATGCCCGTATAGCCCAGCAGCAGGTCGAAGCTGGCCACCAGCACGATGAAGACCAGGATCTTGGCCGCCACGTTGAGCGCCTTGACGCCCGGGAAGATGAAGGGCGCGAAGGCCAGGCCCAGCAGCACCGCCAGCAACAGCACGGCCAGCACGCGGCTGCGCGGCAGGTCGTTGGAAAGAAGACGTCGGATCATGGATGTGTTCCCTTTGCGCTCAGCGGCTTCCCGCCACGGGGTACACACCCTGCGGCCGCCACAGCAGGATGGCCACCATCAGCGCGATGTTGGAAAACAGCGCCACCTTGGGCGCGATGAAGCCCGTGTAGTTGGCCATCAGCCCCACCAGCAGCGCGCCGATCAGCGCGCCCGTGGTCGAGCCCAGGCCGCCGATGATGATCACGATGAAGATCAGCACGTTGACCTGCGCGCCCATCTGCGGGATCACGCTCTGCTGGTACAGGCCCCACATCACGCCGCCCAGCCCGGCCAGCGCGCTGCCGGCCACGAAGATGCCCACGAAGAGCACGCGGATGCGGTAGCCCAGCGACTCGACCATCTCGCGGTCCTGCACGCCGGCGCGGATCAGCAGGCCGATCTTGGTGCGCGCCAGGGTCCAGGCCAGCAGGCCGAAGACCAGCGCGCCCACCACCACCGCCAGCACGCGGTACTTCTCCACCGCGGCATCGCCCACCATCGGAATGATCCAGGAGCCGCGCAGGCCCTCGGGCAGCGGCAGCGGGATCTGCGCCGGGCCCCAGATCACCTTGATCAGCTCCTCGCCGATGATCATGCCGCCCATGGTGATCAGGATCTGCTTGAGGTGCTGGCCGTACACGGGCCGCACGATGAAGCGCTCGAAAGCCAGGCCCAGTGCGCCGGCCACCAGCATGGCCACCAGCATGGCCGGCAGCACGGCCAGCAGGTTGGTCAGCAGCGATTGGGACTGCGTCCAGTCGCCCATGCTGCCCAGCACGCTCATGGCCACGAAGGCGCCCAGCGCGATGAACACGCCGTGGCCGAAGTTCAGCACGTCCATCAGGCCGAAGACCAGGGTCAGGCCCGAGGCAATGATGAACACGATCATGCCCATGGCCAGCCCCGCCACCGTGAGCGTGAGCCAGGTGCTGGGCGAGCCCACCAGCGGCAGCGCCAGCAGCGCGAGCACGGGCACCAGGGCCAGCGGCTTCCAGTCGAGTTCTGTTTTCAGGAGATTCATAGTGCCAGCCCCAGCAGGCGCTGCTGCAGTTGCGTATCGGCCGAGAACTCGGCCATCGAACCCGCATGCATCACGCGGCCGTTGTCCATCACGGCCACGGTGTCGCCCAGGCGTTGCGCGAAGTGGATGTTCTGCTCCACCAGCAGGATCGTGACGCCAGCGGCCTTGAGCTCACCAAAGGCGTCGATCATGTTGTTGATGATGGCCGGCGCCAGGCCCTTGCTGGGCTCGTCGATGATCAGCAGCTCGCGCGGCTCCACGATGGCGCGCGAGACGGCCAGCATCTGCTTTTGCCCGCCAGAGAGCTTGCCGGCCGGGTGATTCCAGAACTTCTCCACCGCGGGGAAGAGCCGAAAAATCCACTTCAGGCGCATGTCGTCCATGTCCTGCGCGTTGCGCGCGGCACGCGCGGCCAGCAGCATGTTTTCCTTGACCGTGAGGTCGGCAAAGATGCCCATGGTCTCGGGCACGTAGGCGATGCCCAGCCCCGCGATCTGCGGCGTGCTGAGCTGGGTGATGTCGCGCCCCGCGAAGCGCACGCTGCCCTGCGACGCATGCCACAGGCCCATGATGGTGCGCAAGGTGGTGGACTTGCCCGCGCCATTGCGCCCCAGCAGCATGGTGAGCTCGCCCTTGGGCACCTGCAGGTCGACGCCGTGGAGGATGTGATAGGCGCCGATGTGCGTCTGCACGCCCTGGAGTTCAAGCAGATTCATGCTGCCTCCTTCGCCACGCCCAGGTAAGCCTCTTGCACCACCGGCGAGGCGATCACCTCGGCCGGCTCGCCATCGGCCACCAGCGTGCCGTTGTGCAGCACGATGATGCGGTCGGCCAGCTCGCGCACCACGTCCATCTTGTGTTCCACCAGCAGGATGGTCTTTGACTTGTCCTGCTTGAGTTTGCGGATCAGGTCGAGGATCACCGGCGCCTCGGCCGCGTTCATGCCGGCCGTGGGCTCGTCGAACATGAAGACCTCGGGCTCCAGCGCCATCAGCAGCGCCACTTCGAGCTTGCGCTGGTCGCCGTGCGGCAGGCTGGCCACCACGTCGTGTTCGCGCGCCTTCAGGTGGGTCTGGGCCAGCAAGGCATCGGCACGCTCGGTCAGTTGCCGGTGGTCGCTCCAGATGCTCCACAGGTTCAGGCCGCGCCGGTGCGGCCCTTCATGCGCGGCCTGCACGGCCAGGCGCACGTTCTCCAGCACCGAGAGGTTGGGGAACAGGTTGGTGAGCTGGAAGGCGCGGCCCAGGCCGGCACGCGTGCGCGCGGATGCAGGCAATGCTGAAAGCTCGCGGCCGTTGAGCAGCACCTTGCCGGCCGTGGCCCGGAGCTGGCCGGAGATCAGGTTGAAGTAGGTGGTCTTGCCCGCGCCGTTGGGGCCTACGATGGCCGTGAGCGTGCCGGGCGCAAAGCGGCAGCTCACGGCATTCACCGCCACATGCCCGCCGAAGCGGATGGTCAGGTTCTGGGTCTCAAGCAATTTCCGTGTCTCCCCGGGAGTCATCAATCAGTAGCAGGTGCCGATCTGGTAGTAGCCGCTGGCGGTCTTCTTCAGCGTGGTGGTGATGTAGATGTTCCACAGTCCCATGGCCTGGTTGGAGCCATAGGCATAGGTGAAGCCATAGAGCGCGTAGGCGCGCGCGGCCAGGGTGTGGCTGTAGTTGTCGGTGGTGGTGCACACCGGCGTCATGCCCGTGGTGCTGGCCGTGGCGGTGGCCGATGCGGCGCCGCGCGCGCCGCTGGCGTCCACGGCCTTGACGCTCCAGCTGTAGCTGCTGCCGGCCACGAGGTCGCTGTCGGTGTAGGTGGTGCTGGTGAGCGGCGTGGCGTTGCGCCGCCCGCCATTGCGATACACCACATAGCCGGCCGCGCCGGGCACGGCCGACCAGCTCAGCTTCATGCTGCTGGCCGTGGCGTTCGAGGTGCTCAGGCTGCCCGGCGCGGCCAATGCGGCGGTGGCTGAACCGCCCGCCAAGTGCTTGACCATCGCATGCACGGCCGCCATCTGGGGGCCGGACTTCTTCGCATAGTCGGCGCTGTCGTAGCCCCACCAGTCCCAGCAGCTGTTGGTGGCCGTCACGCCGGTCTGCGGGTACAGCACCACGATGTTGTTGGTGTCGGCCCAGCGGTTGTAGCCCGTGTTGCGCACGAACTGCTCGCCCATGTCGGCCGTGTTCTGCTTGCAGCCATGCAGGGCCACATGCAGGCGGCACTCGGTGCTGCCGCTGGCGCAGGCGGCCGGCACATAGGCCCAGCCGGTCTGGGCCATCGCATGACCGCCCACGAAGCCGCGCTGGTCGAACTCGATGAAGCTGCCGCCCAGCGCCGCCGCGTTGCGCGCATTGAGCGGGCCGTGGATCTGCTGCAGCAGCGCGCCGGCCAGGTCGAAATTGCAGTCGTTGACGTAGGGCTCGGCCTTGACGGAGCAGGCGCTGCCGTAGTCGTCGGTCACCATCGCGTGCTCGGCCGCCAGATCCTTCTTGTAGAGGATGTTGGCGGCGGGCACGAAGGCGCCGTAGTAGCTGTTGAGGTCGTCCACCACCGCGGTCTTGACCGAGCTGTCCAGGGTGCCGGAGAACAGGTAGATGCGGCTGCCCGCAAGGTTGGAGACGGGGTCGATCAGCCCGCTCGTGGCCCACGACTGCGTGGTCGATACCAGGCTGCTCACGGGGATGCTCGTGTCATGCGCCATGCAGCGCCCCGTGGCGTAGACCACCGAGCCGTCGGCGCAGTTGTAGGGCCCGGCCGCCACGACGCCCGCCCCCTTCTTGAAGGTGGCCGAATAGGCCACATGCAGCTGCACCGCCATGTAGCCGCCCGAGGAAATGCCCGAGACGCTGATCTGCGCCGGGTCGATCCGCAGCTCGGGCAGCGGCGTGGCCAGTGCCGCGCCGGCCGCGCCCGCCAGCATCCAGGCCGAAACGAGCACACCGGCGGCGCGCCTGCAGGGCGCTGCGATCTTCTGCATGGTGGTTCTCCTGCGAGGGCTAAAGGGGTGGCAGCGGGCGCTGCCCCCTGGGCGGGTGCCATGGCGCCTGCGCCCACGGCACGCGAAGCGACGATCTCAGCGCTTGTTGCGGATCGGGATGTCCATCTCGGAAGCCTTGATCTCGCGCACCAGCTCGGGCACGCCCCAAGCGAAGGCCGGATCGTTCTTGATCTTGAAGTGGTACATGCTCTGCATGGCCTGGTGGTCTTCCTTGCGGAAGGTCATCTGGCCCTTGGGCGTGTCGAAGCTCATGCCTTCCATGGCCGTGATGAGCTTGT
This sequence comes from Xenophilus arseniciresistens, assembly GCF_028023875.1. Taxonomy (GTDB): domain Bacteria; phylum Pseudomonadota; class Gammaproteobacteria; order Burkholderiales; family Burkholderiaceae_C; genus Xenophilus; species Xenophilus arseniciresistens. The sequence goes on along the minus strand of NZ_JAQIPB010000006.1, from coordinate 348,851 downwards.
TGGTGTTGACGTCGCCACCGGTCTTCTTGAGCGCCGTCACCGCGGCCATCGCAGCCGTGAAGCCACCGGCCGTGAAGAAGTCCGGCGGGCTCTTGAACTGCTTGTAGTGCGCAGACACCAGCGCCTCGTTCACCGGGTTCTTCGGGATGCCGAAGTAGTAGTAGGTCGCGCCTTCCATGCCCGGGAACTGCTTGTAGCTGGCCATGGCGGGCAGGATGTTGCCGCCCGTGGCCACCTCGATGTTGTAGCGCTTCAAGTCCAGGTCGGCGATCTTGAAGGGGTTGCCCGCGCCCGCCCACACGATCCAGATGATCTTGCGGCCCGGCTGGTCCTTGAGCTTGTCGATCAGGCGCTGCGCGCCGGCCGTGAAGTCGGTGGTGTTCTGCGGCAGGTATTCCTCATGGACGATCTTGGCCTTCTTCACAGCGTCCTTGAAGGCCTTCACGCCATCGCGGCCGAAGGCGTAGTCCTGCGCCAGCGTGGCGATGCTGGTGCCTTCCTTGTCCAGCGCCACGGCATTGCTGATCGCATCCTGGCTCGAGTTGCGGCCGGTGCGGAAGATGTACTTGTTCCACTTGTCGCCCGTGATCGAGTCGGCCACGGCGGGCTCGACGATCAGGATCTTCTTGTACTCCTCGGCCACCGGCAGCAGGGCCAGCGCCACGCCCGAAGAGCTGGGGCCGATGGCCAGCGCCGCCTTGTCGTCGGCATAGGCCGCGGCCAGCTGCGACTTGCCCAGGTCGGGCTTGCCCTGGTCGTCCTTCTCGATCACGACGATCTTCTTGCCGTTGACGGTCATGGTGCCGCCAGTGGCGTATTCCAGGCCCATCATCAGGCCCACCTGCGTCTGCTTGCCGTAGGCCTCCAGCGGACCGGTCTTGCTGTAGACGTGCGCAATGCGGATCTCGTTGGACTGCGCGAGCGCAGGCACCGAGGCACCGAAGGTGGCGATGGCGGCAGCGGCCATGAGATGGCGACGGATCATGAGTGTGTCTCCTTGTTCGAATGACTGAATATTGCACAGTCCGTGCCAGCACTGAAATGCGTTGATATTTATACGTTTTTCATCAATCCAGCCCTGTCACTGCCTGCGTTTCATCCAATTGAATTGTCTGTTTTTCAGTCAATTGTCTGAATCGCGATCAGGGCTTTCCCGATCCATCGTCGCGCGCTGTTCGAGCCATTTCAGCAGGCCATCGAGCGCGGGGCACAGCGCCTGGCCCCAGGCCGTCATGCGGTAGTCCACGCGCGGCGGCACTTCCGGGTGGACGGTGCGCTGCACGATGCCGTCCGCCTCCAGTTGCCGCAGCTGCTGCGCCAGCATCTTCTGGGAGATGCCGTCGATGCGCTTCTCCAGATCGGAAAAGCGCTGCACCTGGCCGTCGAACAGGTGAAAGAGGATGACCAGCTTCCAGCGCCCTTCCAGCAGGCTCAGCGTCGCCTCCACATCGATGGCGGCCGACAGCGGCGTGTAGCTCGGCCGCCTGGCCTTTTCAGGGGCACTTACTTCCAGGTGCGTGCTTGTCATCGCCTGAGCCTATCCCGAGCATCGGCGCTTCGCAATTGAGCCAACACACCGCCGCTACAGCCATGACCCATTCGCTTCCCTCCCCCGTCGCCCGCTACTTCGAGTCGGAACGCCTGAACGACGCCGCGCTGTTCGCCGGCTGCTTCACCGACGACGCCCGGGTGCGCGACAACGGCCACATCGCCCAGGGCCTGGACGCCATCCGCGCCTGGCGGGAGGGTGAACGCAAGCGCTACCAGTTCAGCGTGTCGACACTGGGCAGCACGCAGACTGGCACCGCCTGCCATGTGCTGACGCGCCTGACCGGCACTTTTCCGGGCGGCACGGTGGACCTGATGCAGGTCTTCGAGCTGCGGGACGGGCGCATCGCTGCCCTGGACATCCGCCTGCCGGTCGAACTCGAAGGCCGCCGCGCGCTGGTGACCGGCGGCACCAAGGGCATCGGCCAGGCGGTGGTCGCGCAGCTGGCCACGGCCGGCGCGTGCGTGCTGTCCACCGCCCGCGGCGTTCCTGCCGGGCACAAAACCCCGGCCGGCGTCTCTTTCGTCCAGGCGGACCTCTCCACCACAGAAGGCTGCGACACGGTGGCCCAGGCCGTCGAATCGCTGTGGGGCGGGGTCGACATCCTCGTACACGTCGTTGGCGGATCGAACGCGCCCGGCGGCGGCTTCAAGGCGCTCGACGATGGCGCCTGGCAGCGGGCGCTCGACCAGAACCTGCTGCCGGCCGTGCGCCTGGACCGCGCGCTGGTGCCGGGCATGCTCGCGCGCGGCGCGGGCGTGGTGGTGCATATCACCTCCATCCAGCGCGAACTGCCCCTGCCCGACGCCACCACCGCCTACGCCGCAGCCAAGGCCGCCCTGTCGACATACAGCAAGAGCCTGTCAAAAGAGACATCGCCACGCGGCGTGCGGGTGGTGCGCGTGTCGCCGGGCTGGGTGGAAACCGAAGCGGCCACCGGGCTGGTCGAATCGATTGCGCGTCAGAACGGCACGGATGCCGAGGCCGCCCGGCAGGCGCTGATGGCTTCGCTCGGCGGCATCCCGATCGGCCGGCCGGCCCGGCCGCAGGAGGTGGCGGACCTGGTCGGCTTCCTGGTGTCGTCACGGGCGCAGGCCATCACCGGCACCGAGTACGTGATCGACGGCGGCACCGTGCCTACCGCCTGAGCGCGCCCGCGCCGTCGGCCATGCGGTCGTACAGCGTGGCCCGCGAGATGCCCAGCAGCCGCGAGGCCGCCAGCTTGTTGCCACCGGTCGAAGCCATTGCGGCATCGATCGCACGCGCTTCCAGCTCGGCGATCTGTGCCGCCAGGGGCCGCAGCAGCAAGGCGTCGTCGTCCGAAGCGGCCGCGCCGGCCAGGGCGGCCACGGGTTCGGGCGCGGCGATCTTCTCCAGCCCTGTTTCGGCCAGCACGCGCTTGATCTCTTCGCCGTCGATGCGCTGCATGTCGCTGCGCATGCCGATCTGCTCCAGCACATTGCGCAGCTCGCGCGTGTTGCCGCGCCAGTGCTGCGCGGCCAGCAGCGCCAGTGCGTCGGCCGTCAGCTCCGGTGGCGCTTCGCCGCTGCGCTGTGCGATGTCGTCGCCGAAGGCCTCCACCAAAGCCGGAATGTCGCTGCGCCGCTCGCGCAGCGGCGGCACGCGGATCGGCAGCACGTTCAGGCGGTAATACAGGTCTTCGCGAAAGCGGCCCTGGCGCACCAGCTCCGGCAGGTCGCGCGAGGTGGCGGCGATCACGCGCGCATCAAAACGCACCAGCTGGTTCGAGCCCAGCGGCTCGATCTCGCCTTCCTGCAGCGCGCGCAGCAGCTTGGCCTGCAGGGTCAGCGGCATGTCGCCGATCTCGTCGAGAAACAGCGTGCCGCCATCGGCGAACTTGAACTTGCCCTCACGCCCGCGCCGGTCGGCGCCCGTGAAGGCGCCAGGCGCGAAGCCGAAGAACTCGGCCTCCAGCAAGGTGTCGGGCACCGCCGCGATGTTGACGCTGACAAAAGGCCCGGCCGAGCGGGCAGAGGCACCATGGATGGCATGCGCGAGCAGCTCCTTGCCGGTGCCCGTCTCGCCCAGCAGCAGCACCGGGCTGCTCGACTGCGCGGCCCGACGCGCCTGGCGCTTGACCTCCACCGCCGCCGCGCTGGCGCCAATGAAGCTGGCGAAGCTGTGCTTGGCCTGGCGCGGCGCTTCACCGCTGCGCGCCACGCGGCCGCGCTGGCTGGCCAGCTCGCGCCGCGCCTCGTCCAGGTCGCGCTGCAGCAGCGCGAACTTGGCCATCAGCGGCTGCAGCGCGGTCTGCGCATGGTCGAACAGCACGATGCCGATGGCGCCGATCACCGGCCCGTCGCCCTGCGCGCTTTCCTCGCGCAGCGGCAGGCGGCTCACGGCGAAGGTGCCGGCCTTGTTGGTCAGCAGGTCCACCAGCACGGGCTCGCCCGTTTCCAGCACGCGGCGCATCTGCGTGTTGGGGATCACGTCCTCCACCATGTGGCCGACGAACTGCTCCACCCGCTCGAAACCCAGTGCCGGCAGGAAGCGGCGGTAGCCCTCGTTGATCCAGACGATGCGCCCCGTGCGGTCGATCAGGAACATGCCCTGGCTGATGCTGGAAAAGAGCTGGAACATCGAGCGCGCGGCCAGGCCGAGGATGCCCTTGGCATCGAGCGGCAGCGCGGCAGACGGGGAAACGATAGCCATGGGCCGGATCGTAGCGCGCGCCCCAAGGGCCAGGGGGCGCGCGGCCCCGGCCCTCAGTCCACCTTCACCTGGAACAACACGAAGCCCGTCCCCCCCGGCGCCACGGTGCCGGTGAACTTCCAGCCGATGGGCCCGGTGCCGCCTGCCGGCTGCGCATCCGCGCAGGCCACGGGCGCGGCCGGCGGCGCATTGGCCGGGGTGGTCTTCTGGCAGGCCGTCAAGCTGGCTGGCGTCGTGCCCTGCGTCGCACTCACAAACGTGGTGTAGCCCGGCGTGGTGTCGTTGACGGTCATGGCGCTGATGGGCGCATCGCCGTTGTTGGTGTAGGTGATGCGGTACTCCAGCGTCTCGCCCGACTTGGCCTGGTTGTTCACCCCGAAGGCCGCGCTCTGCGTGACGTTGCGCACTTCCTTCCTCAGCTCCAGCGCCGTGCTCGAGACCGTGGTGATGTCCTCCAGCGTGAAGCTGGCACCCAGCGCCGGGTTGGCATTGAGGTAGTCGAAGTCGGCCCGGATCGTGAGCTTGTTGCTGGCCCCCATGGGCGCGTTGGCCGGCACGAACTGCTTGACGATCACGCAGACCTTGCCCGCGAAGGCCACCGCCGTGGTAGCGGTGCCCGGCGGGTACAGCTGCTGCGCGCCCGGCTGCAGGCTGCCCGTGCAGAGCGGGTCCGCGAAGATCTCCGCGGCCCAGCCTGCCAGGGCCGGGGTGGCGGTCTCGCTGGCGATGCCAAAGCGCACCTGCCCCCCGGTGCCGGCCGTGAAGGTGTGGGGGTAGGTCACGGTGCTGCCGGGCAAGGCCGTCTTGGCGCCGCTGGTGGCGAAGCTGCTGTTGTCCACGTCGCCGAAGTTCAGGTTGGCGTGGCCCGTGCCGTTCCAGCTGAAGGCGATGCGATCAGGTGTGCCCGTGCGCGTGTAGGTGTAGCTGCCGCCGGCCGCAGCCGTGGCGCTGCCCGAAGGCAGAGCGGTGTTGCCCACCGAGGCCCCGGTGGAGATGCGCGTGGCCGGGCTGTTGACCTGCTCCACGCACAGGGCCGCGCCCGCTGCGGTGCCGCTGGGCACGCTCAGGCTGTAGCTGCCCGTGCCGTCGGTCACGCCGCTGGCGTACACGGTGGCCGCGCAGTTGGTCAGGCGCACCGCGATGCCCGCCTGGGGCGCCTCGCCGCCATTGAGGATGCCGTCGTTGGCCGTGCCGCCGCCCGTGCCGTTGTCCAGGAACACCTTGCCGCTGACCGCGGGCACGGCCGGCGTGTTGGTGATCACGCAACTGATCGCATCGCTCGCGGCCGGCGTGACGTTGATGGGCAGCGTGGTGAGCGCGCTCACGTCCGTGGGGCCGGTGTTGCTGCAGGTCACGCTTTGCGTGTAGTTGGCCAGCGCAGAGGTGCTACCTGCGGCCATCGCTTCGTTGAGCGTGTAGGCCGTGCCTGCGGTGGCGGTGAAGGTGTAGGCCGGGGACGTCACGGCTGTTCCCGTGCCGGCAGTGGTCACCGCCGCAGGCGCGCCTGTGCCGGTGGCCGACAAGGTGAACTGGTCGTTCGCTGCGATGCGCCCTGCCCCGCCCAGGGCCTTTTGCAGCGTGATGCTCGGCCCGAGGGTCGAGGTGTTGGTCAGCACGCAGCGCAGGTTGGCGCCCGACAGCGGGATGATCACGCGCCCGGCCACAGGGTCGAAGACCTCGTTGGTCGGCAGGCTGGAAGCGGGCATGACGCCCGCAGCATCGGTACAAGTGAGCCTGCCGCTGTAGTTGCCCAGCACGGCGCCTGCCGCGCCCGCCTCGGTGAGGGTGTAGGCCGTGCGGGGGGTAGTGCGCACGTCGCCCGTGGTGCCCGTGCCGGCATTGACCGTGGCGCCGCTGCCGGTGGTCGTGGAGGCAGCCGTGGAATTGACGACCGTGCCATTGACGCCACCCGTGCGCACCGCGACCGTGAACTGGTCGCCCGCAACGGCACGGCTGCCGCTCAGCGCCTTGCTGAAGTTGATCGTTGAGGTGCTGTTGGTCACGATGCAGCTGGCCACCGTGTCCCTGGGCACGCTGGCGATGCTGATCGTGTTGCCATTGAGCATGGGTGTGAGCCCGTCGGAACAGGTCACGCTGTTGAGCACGAAGCCCGGTGCGGGTGTTTCGGTGATGGTGACGTTGGCGCTTGCCCCCGGGCTCTTGATGAGCAGCGGCTGGGCATTGGTGCGCGTGGCGCTGGCGTCATAGAGCACGGGCGTGTTGACCGCGGCCGTGGTGATGCTGGCCGTGGTGCCGCCACCGCCCATCGTGGTGTCCACGTTGGTGCCGGTGGTGAAGTTGAAGGTGCCCGTGCCCCCTGCGCTGGTCTTGGCCAGGCAGACGCCGGTGTTGAGGATGGACACGGCGGTTCGCACCGTCATGTCGTCCGAGGTTCCACCAAAGGACTGCGCGGTGAAGCGCAGCAGGCCCGAGATGGGGATGCCCGTGGGCAGGCGCAGGCGCACCATGCGGTCCGTCGCCTCGGCCAGGGCACCGCAACCACTGACGCATGAAGCGCCATTGGATGCAGTGGCGGCATCCGAATTCAGGTTGAGCGTTCCGTCATTGGTATTGACGGTCCAATAGGTGACGCCGCCATAGGACAGGCTCAGCCTCGACGCGTTTCCGGCGGATCCCGTGCTGATGATCCCGTTGCGAAAGCGCCAGCTGAAAGTAAGCAGCGCGCCCGGCGTCACACCCGAAACAGACTGGCTCAAGGTGGCCGTGCCGCTGTCCTCGTTCATCGTCACCGCGCCGCTGCTGACCGCATCCCAGTTCGACTTGACCCATTCGGCAGCGGTGAAATTGGTCCCGGAGATGACGGGATCCGCGTTGCAGGTCAGGGCTGCAGGGTCCCCACCGTTCGGCCCGGGGTCGATGATGGTCGCGGGCGTGTTGGTGATCGTGCAGCTGATCGCATCGCCGGCCACCGGCGTCACGTTGATCGGCAGCGTGCTCAGGCCGCTGACGTTCGTCGGGCCTGTGTTCGTGCAGCTGACGGCCTTGTCGTACTGCACCAGCGCCGAGGCGCTGCCCGCGGCCATGGCCTCGTTCAGCGAGTAGCTCGTGCCCGGCGTCGCGTTGAAGCTGTAGGCCGCCGAGGTGATGGCCGTGCCGCTGCCCGTGGTGGTCAGCGCCGCAGGCGCGCCCGTGCCGCTGCCCGACAGCGTGAACTGGTCGCTGGCGCTGATGCGGCCGGAGCCGCCCAGCGCTTTCTGCAGGCTCAGTGTTGCTGGCTTGGGCGTGTTGGTGACCGTGCAACTGACCGCATCACCCACCTGCGGGGTGACATTGATGGGCAGGCTGTTGATGCTGCTGACGTTGGTAGGCCCGGTGTTGGTGCAACTCACGGCCTGGCTGTACTGCGTCAGCAGCGAGGAACTGCCTGCGGCCATCGCCTCCGTCAGCGCATAGGCCGTGCCGGGTGTGGCCGTGATGGTGTAGGCCGCGGAGCTGACCGCAGCGCCCGTGCCTGTGGTCGTGACGGCAGCAGGTGCCCCCGTTCCGGTGCCCGACAGCGAAAACTGGTCACCGCCCGAAATGCGCCCCGTGCCGCCCAGCGCCTTCTGCAGCGTGATGGTCGGCGCGGTGGTGGAGATCCCCAGGCACTGGTCCGTCACGCCATTGACCAGGTTGACCGGCAGCGCCGAGATGTTGCCGCTCGCGTTGGTGGTGGCGGCGCTCGGGCAGGTGGCGGCGCCCTGCCCTGGCGCGCTGGTGACCTGCACGGTGATCTGGCAACTGGAAGGGCCGGCCGGCAGCGAGCCGGCTGCCAGCAGGATGGTTGACCCTCCCGCCGCGCCCGTCACCAGGCCGCCGCACTGATTCAAGGCTGGCGCCTGGGCCAGCACCAGCCCTGCGGGCAGGGTGTCGGTGAAAGTCAGGCCCGCCTGCAGCGGCACACCGGCCAGGCTCTGGATGGTGAAGGTCAGGGTCGCCGTTCCGCCCTGCACGATGGCGGAGGGCGAGAACGCCTTCGTCAGCACCGGCAGCAGCCGCTCATTGGACAGCGTGCAGGTGTAGCTCGTCCCCGGCACGAAGGTGTTGGCCGGAATGGCCGTGGGCGTGTAGGCGGCGCCCGTCGTGCCCACGTTCGTGGCCGTGTGCACGGCCACGCCATCGCTGTCACGCCTGCAGACCATGCCGGTGCCGCGCCAGTTCAGCACGCCGGCCTCCCGCGGCGACGTGGCGGCTGCAGGGTTGGTGATCACCACATAGGTGCTCGGGCCGGTCGCCGCATTGAAGCTCATGCCGCTGGCCGGCAGGCCGTTGCTGGCGATGTTGTTGCTGAAGCTCTGGTTGACGCCCGCGACCGGCGAGGTGGACTTGGCCAGGCGCACCACGGCTGCGCCGTTTGAGAAGGTGCAGGTGTAGTCGTTGCCGGCCTTGAAGGTGCCGGCTGGCACCGCCGTGGTGTAGGCGGTGTTGACTGCAGTGGCCGGCGTGGTGTTGGTCAGCACCGCCGCGCCGGTGGTCTCGCCGTTGAAGCCCGTGTCGGCCGCGCAGGACAGGCCCATGCCGCGCCAGCCCGCCACGGCGTTCTCGGTCAGGTTGCCCGCCGCCAGCGACGTGGGCACGGCATAGGCCGAGGCGCCGCTGCTCGCATTGATGGTGGTGGCCGGCAGGCCGTTGAAGGCCGCCACCGTGAAGTTCTGGTTCTGCCCGGCCGGCAGCGTCGTCTTCTGGAAGCGGATGCGGGTGGCCCGGTTCTCGAAGGTACAGACGATCTTGGCGAAGGGCCGGAGGTTGGCGGCCGGGATCGTCAGCACGGCGCCTGCGAGCGTTCCGAAGCTGGCGGGGTTGCCCGTGGTCGCGGCGTTGGTGTCGGTGCAGCTCGCGCCCGTGAGCGCATGGTTGGCCGGCACCGTCTCCGTCACGGTCACGGGCTGCGCCGTGTTGCTGACAAGGGCCGTCAGGGCCGAGTTGGCAGCAACGCCGTCGCTGGTGGTGCTGATGCTGTCGGTGCTGCTGCCCAGGTTCGTCATCGCGAACCCGAAGGTGCCCGTTGCGCCCGTGCTCCTCTTGGCCAGTTGCACGGTCGGAATCGACGGGTCGCTGGGAGCGGCGAAGAAGTCGATGTCGCGCGTCTCGGCGTAGTTCAGTTGGTTGCCAGTCGCTGCCGAAGGCGTGCTTCCCGACTGATTGGGATAGATGCGGGTCGCGTAGTACGAGGTCACGATCCATCGGACCGTCTTCACGTTGGCCACTGCCGTCGCGAAGCATGAATCCACCGTGGGCGGCGGATTGGTGTCGTTCGAGGGCGACGTGACGCTGGATGGCGTCTGGGGATTGGGGTCGGTATAGGCGGGTGTCGTGGCCAGCACGGCGCCGCTGGCATCAAGCAGCTGGAAGGACCACTGGTAGGGCTGGATGTCGCGCACGCCCCAGGCGTTGTTCACGCGCACCGTCTTGACGGTGTGCGGGCTGCTGAAGGTGAACGTGATGGGGTTGGCCGCAGTCGACGAAATGATCCGTGCGTTGGTTTCCAAGACGTCGTTGGGGTTCGCAGCAGCGTCGTTGTTGTTGAGGAAGGTGCAGGGGCGCGAAGCGTCGCAGCTTCCGCCCGAGACGGTGAGCGTCGCGTCTGCAACGCGCGGGCCGGGCGCGGCGCAGGTCTGCGCAAGCGCCTGTGCCGAAAGCAACGCAAGGCCTGCCACGCAGCCCTGAAGAAGCAGGCGCCGCGCTGCCCCAAGCACCCCGGTACGTGGTGCACAGCTGGCGGCTTTGGGCTGCGGTGCGCCTGCAGCAGCAGGGCGTTCAATGGATGAAGTCATCTGGATAGCCATGGATGGAGCGCCGGAACTCGTGTTCGGCGCCGCGCCCTTCTGCGGGCAAATGGCGGCTCCCTTGATCCAGCCGTCATCCGCCATGCATGGCCAGCCGCTGGAAACGATCGCACCGTTCAATCGATCTTCACCTGGAACAGCACGGTGCCGGTGCCGCCGGGCGCGAGGGAGCCAGTGAACTTCCAGCTGATCGGGCCGGTGCCACCCACGGGTTGTGCATCGGTGCACGGCACGCCGGCCGCCGGCAAGGCATTGGCCGGCGTGTTCTTGACGCAATTGGTGAGCGAGGCCGGCGTGGTGCCAGCCGTGGCGCTCACGAAGGTGGTGTAGCCCGGCGTGGTGTCGTTGACCGTCATGCTGCTGATGGGCGCCGGGCCGTTGTTGGTGTAGGTGATGCGGTACTCCAGCGTCTCGCCCGACTTGGCCTGGTTGTTCACGCCGAAGCTCGCGCCCTGCGTGACGTTGCGCACTTCCTTTCTCAGCTCCAGTGCCGTGGTCGACACCGTGGTGATGTCCTCCAGCGTGAAGCTGGCGCTGAGCGCGGGATTGGCGTTGAGGTAATCGAAGTCGGCCTGCACCGTCAGCCTGTCATTCGCGCCCGGCGGCGCGTTAGCAGGAATGAAGTGCTGCACCACGATGCACACCTGGCCCGCAAATGCGACCGGCGTGGCCGCGGCCGTTGGCGGATACAGCTGCGCGGCACCGGGCTGCAGGCTGCCCGTGCATCCGGGGTCGGCAAAGATCTTTGCGCTCCAGCCGCTGATGGCCGGCGTGGCGGTTTCACCGGCAATGCTGAAACGCACCTGCCCGCCAGTGCCGGCCGTGAAGGTATGCGGGTAGGTCACTGTGGCGCCCGGCGAGCCGTTCTTGGCGCCGCTGGCCGCAAAGCTGCTGTTGTCCACGTCGCCAAAATTCAGGTTGGCGTGGCCGGTGCCATTCCAGCTGAAGGCGATGCGATCGGGCGTGCCCGTGCGCGTGTAGGTATAGCTGCCGCCGGCCGCAGCCGTGGCGCTGCCCGAAGGCAGCGCGGTGTTGCCCACCGAGGCCCCGGTCGACACCCGCGTGGCCGGGCTGTTGACCTGCTCCACGCACATCGCCGTCCCCGCTGCGGTGCCGCTGGGCACGCCCAGGCTGTAGCTGCCCGTCGCGTCGGTCACGCCGCTGGCGTACACGGTGGCCGCGCAGTTGGTCAGGCGCACCGAAATGCCCGCCTGGGGCGCTTCACCACCATTGAGGATGCCGTCGTTGGCCGTGCCGCCGCCCACGCCGTTGTCCAGGAAGACGCGGCCGCTGACCTTGGGCGCTACGGGGGTGTTGGTGATCACGCAGCTGATCGCGTCGCCCATGGCCGGCGTGACGCTGATGGGCAGTGTGCTGATGCCACTGACGTTGGTTGGGCCGGTATTGGTACAGGCCACTGCCTGGCTGTACTGCGCAAGGGTCGAAGCACTGCCCGCGGCCATCGCTTCATTGAGCGTGTAGGCCGTGCCCGCAGTCGCCGTGAAGCTGTATGCAGCAGAACTGACGGTCGTGCCTGTGCCTGTGGTGCTCACCGCCGCAGGCGCCCCGGTTCCAGTGCCGGACAGCGAGAACTGGTCAGCCGCAGCAATGCGCCCCGTGCCGCCCAGCGCCTTCTGCAAGCTCAGCGTCGGTGCTTTCGGACTATTGGTGATCAAGCAACTGATCGCATCGCCCGCCACCGGCGTGACGTTGATGGGCAATGTCGTCAGGCCGCTGACATTGGTTGGACCCGTGTTGGTACAGGCCACCACCTGGCTGTACTGCGCCAGGGTAGAAGCACTGCCCGCGGCCATCGCTTCGTTGAGCGTGTAGGCCGTGCCAGCAGTCGCCGTGAAGCTGTAGGGCGTGGAAGTGATCGCCGCTGCCGTACCGGTCGTGTTCTTGGCCACTGGCGCGCCCGTTCCAGTGCCGGACAAGGCGAACTGGTCAGCCGCAGCAATACGCCCCGTGCCACCCAATGCCTTCTGCAGGCTCAACGTCGGCGCCTTCGGGCTGTTGGTGATCAAACAGCTGATCGCATCGCCCGCCACTGGTGTGACGTTGATGGGCAACGTGGTCAGACCGCTGACGTTGGTCGGCCCGGTATTGGTACAGGCCACCACCTGGCTGTACTGCGCCAGGGTAGAAGCACTGCCCGCGGCCATCGCTTCATTGAGCGTGTAGGCCGTGCCAGCCGTAACGGTAAAGCTGTAAGCCGCTGAAGTGACGGCAGTGCCCGTGCCGGTGGTGTTGATCGCCGCAGGCGCCCCAGTTCCAGTACCAGACAGCGAGAACTGATCGGCCGCAGCAATACGACCCGTGCCACCCAGCGCCTTCTGCAGGCTCAGCGTCGGCGCCTTCGGGCTGTTGGTGATCAAACAGCTGATCGCATCGCCAGCGACCGGCGTGACGCTGACCGGCAACGTGGTCAGGCCGCTGACGTTGGTCGGGCCGGTGTTGGTACAGGCCACCAACTGGCTGTATTGCGCCAGGGTTGAAGCACTGCCCGCAGCCATCGCTTCATCAAGCGTATAGGCCGTGCCTGCGGTGGCTGTGAAGCTGTATGCGGCCGAGCTAATGGCCGTGCCTGCGCCTGTGGTGGTCACTGCAGCTGGCGCGCCCGTGCCGGTGCCAGACAACGAGAACTGGTCTGCCGCAGCAATGCGCCCCGTGCCGCCCAGCGCCTTCTGCAAGCTCAGCGTCGGAGCCTTGGGACTGTTGGTGATCACGCAACTGATCGCATCACCAGCCACCGGCGTGACGTTGATGGGCAACGTGGTCAGGCCACTGACATTGGTCGGACCCGTGTTGGTACAGGCCACCACCTGGCTGTACTGCGCAAGCGTCGAAGCGCTGCCCGCGGCCATCGCTTCGTTGAGTGTGTAGGCCGTGCCCGCAGTCGCCGTGAAGCTGTATGCAGCAGAACTGACGGCCGTGCCTGTGCCTGTGGTGCTCACCGCCGCAGGCGCCCCGGTGCCCGTGCCAGACAGCGAGAACTGGTCTGCGGCTGCAATACGCCCTGTGCCACCCAGAGCCTTCTGCAGGCTCAGCGTCGGAGCCTTCGGGCTGTTGGTGATCAAACAGCTGATCGCGTCACCCGCCACCGGCGTGACATTGATCGGCAGCGTGGTCAGGCCGCTGACGTTGGTGGGACCCGTGTTGGTACAGGCCACCACCTGGCTGTACTGGGCCAAGGTCGAGGTGCTGCCCGCTGCCATCGCTTCGTTAAGCGTGTAAGCGGTGCCTGCGGTGGCCGTGAAGGAATACGCCGCCGAGCTAACGGTGGTTCCCGCACCCGTGGTGTTGACCGCCGCGGGCGCTCCCGTCCCAGTGCCAGACAAGGCGAATTGATCCGCCGCCGCAATACGGCCGCTTCCGCCCAACGCCTTCTGCAGGCTCAGCGTAGGCGCTTTCGGGCTGTTGGTGATCAAACAGCTGATCGCATCACCGGCCACAGGCGTGACATTGATGGGCAGCGTGGTCAGGCCACTGACGTTGGTGGGGCCCGTGTTGGTACAGGCGACCACCTGGCTGTACTGCGCCAGGGTCGAAGCACTGCCTGCGGCCATCGCTTCATTGAGCGTGTAAGCCGTGCCGGCCGTGGCGGTGAAGCTGTACGGCGTGGAAGTGATCGCTGCCGCCGTGCCGGTCGTGTTCTTGGCTGCGGGCGCGCCCGTGCCAGTTCCGGACAAGGCAAATTGATCCGCTGCCGCAATGCGCCCCGTGCCACCCAGCGCCTTCTGCAGACTCAGCGTCGGCGCCTTGGGCGTGTTGGTGATCGTGCAACGCAGGTTGGCACCCGCCACGGGCGTGATCGCGCGGCCCGCCGCGGGGTCGAAGGCTTCATTGGTCGGCAGACTCGCAGCCGGCGTGAGCCCGGCCGAGTCGGTACAGGTCAGGCGCGCGTCGTAATTCGCAAGATTGGCCCCCGCGGCGCCTGCCTCCGTGAGCGTGAAGCTCTGACCGGGCGTGGCGAGGAAGTCGCCCGTGGTGCCCGTGCCGGCATTCACCGTGGCGCCGCTGCCGGTGGTGGTGGCCGTTGCGGTGGAACTGACCACCGTGCCGCTCACGCCGCCGGTGCGCACCGCCACCGAGAACTGGTCTCCAGCGGCAACCCGACTACCGCCCAACGCCTTGGTCAGGTTGATGATCGACGTGCTGTTGGTGAAGGTACAGGTCGCCACCGTGTCCAGCGGCACGCTGGCAATGGTGACCGTGTTCGTGGCGGCATTGAGCACCGGCGTCACGCCGACGCAGGAGACATCGCTCAACACGAAGCCCGGTGCCGGCGTTTCGGTCACGGTGACGTTGGCACTTGCCCCGGGGTTCTGCACGAGCAGCGGCTGGTTGTTGGCGCGCGTGCTGCTTGCGTCGTAGTAGTAGAGCGTGTCCGCCGCAGAGGTGGTGATGCTGGCCGTGGTGCCCCCGCCGCCCATCGTCGTGTCCACGCCCGTGGTGCTGAAGTTGAAGGCCCCCGTGCCGCCCACGCTCTTCTTGACCAGGCAGATGCCCGTGTTGGTCATCGTGATCGGCCCCTTGATGCGGGGGTCGTCATAGCCGCCGGTCAGGTTGCCGATGGTGCGTGCCCTCAACGCCAGGTTGCCGTTCATGGGAATGCCGACGGGCAGGCGCAGGCGCACCGTCCGGTCCACGTTCGGCCCCATGCCGGCGCAGCCGCTCAGGCAGGTGGCGCCGTTGCTGGCGGTCGATGCCGGGCTGTTGGTCACGCCGTCGGCCGCGCTGTCACCCGTCCAGTAGTTGATGCCGCCATAGTTCAACGTTATCCGTATGGCATTTCCGTTGTTGCCACCAGAGGCGTTCTGGTAGCTCCAGGTGAAGGTCACCGTAGCGCCGGGCGAGACACCTTGCAGCATCTGGCTCAAGGTCGCGTCCAGCGAGTCGTTGCTGGATGCAACCTGCCCCCCGGTCACGCTGCCCCAACCGCTCTTGACCCAGGCCGGGTTGGTGAAGTCGCCGCCGGCGATGATGGGATCGCCGTTGCAGACCGGGTAATTCAGATCAATGCCGCCCGGGCCTGGGTCAATGGGCGGCGGCGTGTTCGTGACCACGCAACTGATGTTGTCGCCAGCCACCGGCGTGACGGTGGCCGGCAGCGAAGTCAGGCCGATGACGTCCGTCGGCCCGCTGTTGGTGCAGCTCAGCTCCTGGGTGTACTGCGCCAGCGTCGAAGCGCTGCCGGCCGCCATCGCTTCGTTGAGCGTGTAGGCCGTACCCGGCGTGGCCGTGATGCTGTAGGCCGCCGATGTGACGGCGATGCCCGTGCCGGTGGTGTTGATCGCCGCTGGCGCCCCCGCGCCGCTGGCCGACAGCGTGAACTGGTCGCTGGCCGCAATGCGACCCGTGGTGCCCAATGCCTTCTGCAAGGTGATTGGCACGGGCTTGGGCGTGTTCGTGTAGGTACACACGATCAGCTTGCCCTCGTCGCCCGCGCCGATCACGAGCGTATTCGCGACCTGCCCGTTGGTGCCACTCAGCGCATTCGCCGTCGCGCCGCCGTCGGCAGTGCAGGCCAGCACCGTGTTGTAGTCGGCCAGCGAGCCGGTGGGCATCGTTTCTGCCGGCAGCGTGATGGTGTTCCCCACCGACACCACCACCGCGGTGCCGCTGTTGGCGGCATTGGGAGCCACGGCATTGAAGGCCGCGGTATTGCTCGGGCTGCCGGCGTTGGTGCCGCCGCTGCTGGCACCGATGGCCGCGGTGTTGCCGCTTGCACTGCCGGTGCCCCAGCTCTTGGCCAGTTGCAGGGTGGCCGTGCGGTTGAACTGGATCACCACCAGGCCGGCGCCGCCGTTGCCCGCCTTGGCGCCGCCCACGCCGATGCCGGCCACATATTGCGAGTCGGTGCCGCTGGCCACGGCCTGCCGGTTGCCCGCGACGGTGCTTCCGCCCGTGATGCTTGCCGAGAGAAAGCTGGAGCCGCCGGCACCACCACCTTCCTGGCCAATACTGCTGTTGGCCCCACCACTCGTGCAGTTGCCTGCAAGAAGCTGCCCCTGGCCGCCGCCGCCGCCGAAATGGCCACCGCCACCGCCGCCGCCGCCGCCGGCGTTGAGAACGAGACTGCCCCCACCCGTGCCCCCCGTGAGCGCAGCACCGTTCGCACCTGGATTGCCGCCTGTGCCGCCCGTGCCACCTGCTGCCGCGCCACCCGCGGTCGCCGCGACGCCCGCGACACAGCCGGTATTGAAAGCAGCGTTCTGTCCTCCGGCACCGGCAAAGCTCTGGGCGGAGGCCGTGGTCGAATTGGATGCCGTGGCAGCGGCCGACCCGCCACCACCGCCCGCCGTGATCAGTTCCTCATTGCTGAGCGCGTCATGGATGCCGGAACGGCCACCGCCGCTGCCCCCATCCCAGTCGTCAAGGGTGGCCACGCCACCGGCGCCGCCACCGCCAAAGGTTTGCGCGCCGCCCCGGCTCACGCCCGGCGAGCCGGTCACAACAGTCAGGTTCTGCCCGGGCGTGACAGGCAGCGTGCCCTGGGCAAACCCGCCGCCGCCACCAAGGCCCGTCAGCAGAATCGCATTGTTGGCCCCCGCGCCGCCGCCGCCGGCCCCCCACAGCTTGACCCTCAGCGAAGTGACGCTGGGAGGAACCGTGAATGTCTGGTTGGCACCTGAGTTGGTGATGCGCACGCAGGTGTTGAAGCCCGCATCCGGCGTGCAGGCAACCTGCGCGGCCCAGCCCGGCGCGGTGCCGATGCAAAGCCAGCCGACGCACGCCGCCGCCAGGCCGCGTGCAAGCGTGGAAAACAAGCTTCCTGCGCGTGGACCGCGCGGCGCCAGCGGTCTGTGGCTGAAGCTTGATCGAAGGGCTGCGTGCTGATGCTGATTGCTTGGCATTACACGGCCTCGCTCAAGGTGCTGCGGCCCGCTCGCTTGCCGCGATCAGCACCCAGCGGCTGTTGGCATCACGCGGTTGGCCGTGTTCGCCTTCGGCCGCCTTGGCTTCTTCCGGAAGGCTCGTGCGCAGACGCATGGTGTCGACACCGCGGTTGATGAGGTAGCTGCGAACGGCGTTGGTGCGCTGCGCGTTGAGTTGGAGCGGGTCCTGCGCGCCGTCGGTGGCCTGTGCGTGGCTGATGTGGATCACAACCTCGGCCTCGGTCGCCTTGATGCGGGCGGCCAGCGCGTCCAGCGTGTCGTGGGCCTCGGGCTTGATGAAGGACTTGCCGGCCTCGAACAGCGCCTGCGCCTGCAGCACCGTGCGCGCGGGCAGCGGCGCAAGTTCGGGGGCCGGGGCGAACGAAGCCTTTTCGGCCTGCGCGGGCGCCGGGCCGCCGGCCGAGGCAAAGCCCAGGTTCGTCTCGTCGAACTTGAAGCGCAGGCGCAGGTAGGCGCCCTTGCTGGTGTATTCGTTGGCCGTGAGGTCCTTGTCATGCAGGCCGACGAAGTTGTAGCCCGCCGACAGCCACATGTTCTTGTAGACCTGATAGCCCAGCTCGACGCCGAAGGTCTTCTGCAGCCCGCCGCCCTTGCCCTGCAGCACCCCGCCCTGCACGCCGAAATCCCAGTCGGCGTTGATGTCCTGCGTGTAGCGCGCATGCAGCAGGTGCGCCCAGTAGCTGCTGTCCAGCATGCCGTCGTCGTAGCGGCTGACCTTGGCCGCATAGCGCGCGCTCAGCACGCGCCCGCGCGCGGGGTTGTAGTTCAGGTGGGCCGAGACGATGTCTGCGCTGCTCTTGCCGGGCAGGCTGGCGCCGTTGTCGGAACCGAACACGCGGCTGCCGTTCAGCGCGCCGGCCGCGTTGCCCGAACCCACCACCTCTTCGGAGCGGCGCTCGTAGCGCGCCAGCGCGTTCCAGGTGTCGGTGTCCACCGGGCGGTAGGCCACGCCGATCTGGTGGCGCTGCAGGTGGCGTTCGTTGCCCGCGTTCATGCCCTGCCCTTCGCTGTCGCTCACGATGCTGCGCGCCAGCAGGCTCCAGGCCGGGTCGATCTTGTAGCCGAAGCCTGCGCTCAACAGGCGCGTGTTGGCGTCGTCGCCGCGGCGGGCTTCGAACACGCCGCTGGCCTTGATCCGGTCGGTGAGGTATTCGATGCCGCTGGTCACAGCCGTGGATTCGCCCAGCCCGCCTGCATAGCCGGTGCCCGTGTTGCCGCTGTTGCTGTAGCCGCTCAGGTCGCGCGCATGCTCCACGCCGCCGGTCACGCGGATGTGTTCCGTCACTTTGAAGGTGTTGCGCACGCCGATGGCCGCCTGCACGGCGCGGCCGTCATCGGCGTCGGAGATGCGGTATTCGTTGTACACGCGCCCCCCCTCCATGTAGTTGCTCTCGATCCCGAGAATACCCACATTGTTGCGCTGCGCGCCGTTCAGGTCGTAGGGCCCGTACAGCGAAGAGATCAGTTCATAGCGGCCGTACACGCGCGTCTTGTCGCTCACGGCGTAGTTGCCGCCAATGGCCAGCACGCGCCGGCTGCTGTCCTTGACGTCCTGCTCGCCTTCGACGAAGACCTGGGCGTTGGGCACGCCGGGCACCTGCGTGGACAGCCGCGCGCGCACGGTGGTCTGGGTGTCCAGCTCGGCATTGTTGGCGGCGATGGCGGCGCCCAGCGCCGTGACGCTGTTGGCGCCGATGCTGCTGCCCATCTGGCCGTTGTAGCTGGAGATCTGCCCGTAGTCGAAGCCCGAGCCCGAGCCGAAGCCGCTGTTGCTCTGGCCGTGGCGCAGGCCGGCTTCCAGGGCCGTGCCCTCGCCCAGCTTCTTCTGCACGCTCAGGGTCGCGCCCTTGCGCGCTTTCTCCTCGATGGCGTCCTTGCTGTAGAGCACTTCAGCGCGCACCGCCAGAGTCGGGTCCACGCGGTATTCAGCGCGCGCCGAAGCCTCTGCATGGCCGCCCGCAAAGCTGGCGCCCGGGTTGTCGAATCCCTCGCTGGTCTTGGCCGCCAGCGCGACCACGGCCAGCTTCTCGTCCTGGTAGCGTGCTTCCACGCGCGCGCCATGGCCGTCGCCGTTCTCGTCGGTGCGGGTCTTGACCACTTCGGCCGCCACGGTCGTGTTCTCGCCGATGCGGGCGATGCCGGTGACGGCGCGCAGTTCGCGCCGGTTCTGCGGGTTGCGGTCGGTGCTGGCCACCACGCCCAGCTGCAGCGCGTCGGTGACCTTGACCTGCACGTCGGTGCCGGCGACGGTGAACTTCGGCCCGCCCGAATCCACTTCGTAGGTCACGCGGATCGACTGCGGGTTGAGGTTCGCATCGACCGAGGAGATCGGGTGCGTGAACAGGATGCGGCCCGTCAGCGGCTCGACCGTGTAGTCCACAAAGCGGGCAACGGGCGTGCGCTGGAGCACGATGTTGGGCTGGTTGCGGTCGCGCACCACGATCTCGATCTGTTCGCTGTTGTCGACGAACTCGCCGTTGCTGCTGTTCAGGTAGTAGGGGCCCGAGGTGCCCAGCGCGCGGAATTCCTCCACCTGCTGCGTCTGCGCGGTGCGCGATGCGTAGGTGGTCGCGCGCACGCGGTCGCTTTCGTAGACATGCTTGAGGCCCGTGAGCGAACGGTTGCTCTGGCTCAGGCTGCGCACTTCGGTGCTGCTGGTGGTGGTGAAGTCGCCGTACAGCAGGTAGGAGCGGTTCTTGTCGATGCGCACATACAGCTTCTGCGTGCTCTGGGCGTCAAAGCCCTTGAGCGAGGAGTCGCCGTAGATCGGATAGAACTCGTCGGGCCGGATGTCGCGGAACAGGCGGTCCTTCTGCGTCTTGTCGGAATCGTAGGCCGCCGTCAGCAGGTACTCGCCCTTGATCGTGCCCTTGAAGAAGAAGGCCGCGCGGCCGCTGGCGCGGCTGTTGCGCTTGTCGTCCTTCAGGCCGGAAAGCTCCGCCTCGAAGGCCGCGCCCGCGGGCATGGCGCCCAGCGGCAGCTTGCCGCGCTTGGTGAAGTCGAGCACGCCTTCGACGATGCCCACGCCGATCATCGGGCGCAGTTCGGGCAGCAGCGCAAGCCGCACTTCCTTGACCAGGTTGGCCGCAGACACGCGGATGCGCGCGTCGCCGGGCTCGCCGGGCGGCAGCAGGCGGAATTGCGCGGCGCCGCCTTCCATGAAGACCTGGGCGCCGGGCTCGTCGGGGTTCAGGTCCTCGTCCAGCCAGCGGCCGCGGTCGGCTTCCAGCGTGAGCTGGGTGCGGGCCGTGATGGGCACGCCGGCTGCATCGACCAGCCGCACCTTGATGAGCACGGGCGTGCGCAGGTCGGCATAGGCTGCTTCGGGCAGGTCGATCTCGACGGCCGAGAGCTTGTCGGGCGCGACGATGGTGATCTCCTGCGCCGTGCCGCGCACGTTGCCGAAGGGGTCCACCGCCTCGAGCTTGAGCTGGTTGGCGCCGGGCTTGAGCACCACGCCGATGTATTCCCAGGCCAGGAGTTTCTTGGACGGCAGCTGGGACTTCTTGCCCACGCGCCGCTCGTCCACCGCGCTGCCGTTGACGCTGAGCCTGAAGCCGCCGTCGGCGTTGCCCTTCACGCGCACGTTGATGGACTGGCCGGCCACGGTGTCCCGGTCCTTGAGCTCGATGAAGGCCAGCGCATTGCCCTCCATCTGGGGCAGCAGGTTTTCGAGCGGCACGGGGCCGGGCGCGGGCTGGGCCAGCAGGGGCTGGCCGCCCGGCTCCAGCATGGCGCCGCCCATGCCGATGGGCCGCACGGGCAACACGCCCACGCCGGTGGCCGAACCCGCCGTGGCCGATGCGGACTGGCCCGCCGTCGGCAGGCCGCCCAGCGGCTTGAACAGGCTGCCCGCGGGGATGGGCGTGGGCGTCGCGCTCAGCGGCATGCTGGCGTTGGGCTGGGTGCCGAGCGTGCCGCCGATGGTGCCGCCCACGCCGCCGACGAAGGTGCTGCTGTTGGTGGACGGAGCGGGCAGCGCGATCAGCGGTGCCGAAGTGGTCTGCACGATGCCCGTGCTGCCGCTGGCCAGGGCCTGGCCCGATGCGGGCATGCCGCGGCGGTCGCCCACCGGCAGCACCCGGCCCTCGGGGTCCAGCCGCAGGCGCACCTGGGCTTCGGCCTCGGTGTCGGGCTGGGCGGCAATCGCGGCGCGGCGCGCGGCCACTTCGTCGAGCACGGCCTTGTTGTCGCAGTTGTCGACGATGAAGTTGGCCTTGTGGAACTCGCCCTTCTTCAGGTCGACGAAGCGGCTTTCGGGCGCGCCCGCGTTGCGGTTGTCCAGCAGCGCCAGGCGTGCGCCCGCGGGCAGCGTGGTCTGGTCGACGCGCAGCACATGCGTCACGGGCTTGAGGCCATACAGGCTCCACTTGCCCTCGACGTCGGTGATGACGTGGGTGCCGTTTTCCAGGTACAGCCGCACGCCGGGCACGCCGATCTCGTCGGTGCCTTCCTGCCGGCCGTCGCGCTTGCAGTCCATGTAGACCTTGCCGAAGGCAAAGGCTTCGTCCGAGAAGACGCCGCCGGTCACGCGCACCTTCCAGCTCGCGAGGTTGGACTGCATGGGACCGGAGACGGCGCGGGCGCGGTTGATGGCGTCGCCTTCGGTGGGGGCGCCCACGCCGATGCGGGCGCGGTAGCGCACCATCGCCGACTGGTCGGGCGCGATGACCAGCGAGGGGAAGTTGAAGATCAGCCCCGGCCCGGCGCCGCCGGCCGGGTTGGGCACCACCTGGCCATTGAGCCGCGCGCTGTTGGCCACGTAGGCAAAGCCGGGCGGCAGCGAGTCGTTGAAGCTCACGCCCGTGACCGGGAAGCCAGTCTTGTTGGTGATGGTCAGCGCGTAGTCGATGAAGTCGCCGAACTCGGCCTGCCGCTTGCTGCCTTCCTTGCGCAGCACCAGCCCCAGCACGTTGCCCGGGTCGAGCGGAATGTGGTTGTGAACGGCCTCGCAGGCCGTGCCGTCGGGGTTGACCCCGGCACGCACCTGGAAGTGGTGCGTGGTGGGCTCGCCGTCCTTCGGCGCCAGCGCGTTGGGCACCACGGCGCCGCAACTGGAAAAGCTGCCGCCCGTGACCGGGATCAGCTGCGAAGGCGCCACGTAGCCGCTGCCCACGGGCGGCACGACGGACAGGCCGTAGGTGCACAGGCCGCTGACCGGCGGCGAGCGCAGGTAGAACTGGTAGGCGCCGTCGGCACCGGTGACCATCGACACGCTGCCGTTGGCGTTGAAGCTGTAGAGGCCGGTGTCGCTGCCGTGGATCTCGGCCGCGGTGATGGGGCCGCTGGCGCCACTGCTGCAGGACTGACGCACATAGGTCACCACGGCGCCGGCCACCGGCTGGCGGGTCACGGCGTTGTAGACCACGCCCTGCGGATCGATCAGCAGCACCTGGGTCGACGCAGCCGCTGCGGCCACCAGGGCGCTGGGCGTGACGTTGACGGTGTTCTGCTCGAAGGCGGCCGCCCAGGCCTTGTTGGTCAGCGTGACGCGGCTGCCGATGGCGCTGGGCTTTTCGGTCAGGCGGACCGTGAAGCGCGCGAGTTCGCTCTGGCCCGGGGCCAGCGCGCGGCTGCCGTCGGTCAGGCTCAGCACAATCTCGGTCGGCACCTGGTAGGGGTCATCGCTTTGCAGCTTGGCCCGGTCGCAGGTGGCGCGACCCGTGAAGCCCTTGGCCGCGACCAGCGCGCCGTTGGCCATGGTCGGCACGCCAACCAGCTCCCACGAAGCGACCTGCCCATCGGCCTTGTCCATCTCGAAGGTGCAGTTCAGGTTGTCGATGAGGCGCACATTGGGCGCCGGCACCGTCCCGGTGTTGCTGACCTTCAGCGTGTAGTCCAGCTCATAGACGCCCGGCGCGATGCGGCGCGGCACGGACACCTGCTTGCTCAGGGTCAGGGCCGGCAGCTGCGTGCTCACGGGCGTGGGCGAGGCGTTGTTGCCGGGGTTGCCGTCGCCGTCCGGATCCGGGTTGTCGCCGTTGACCGAGTCGTCGGTCGCCGCCGTCGGGCCGCCCGCAGAAAGCGCGCCGGTGGCCTTGGCCGTGTTGAGCAGCGGCACGCCACGGCCCGTGAAATTGATGCGCGCGTCGAACTCGATCACGATCTGCGCGCCCGGCGCGAGCACCGCGCCCGGAGCCAGCAGGTTCTGCGCGTCGGCGGTGCCCTTGAAGGCCGGGTTAACGGCCGGGGCCGTTGCGCCCGTCGTCCCCGATGACGTCAGCGCCAGCGACCCCGGCACGATGGTGTACTGGTTGGCCGCCGGCACTGCGGCCGCCACGTAGGTGCCGAACTGCGTGGCATCGGCCCCTTCCATCAGGTCGGTGGCCTGCACGCCGTAAAGCCATGAAGTGCCGTAGTTGCGCAGGCTCACCTTGAAGCGCACATTCGAGGTGCCGTCGGGCTGGCCGTCGGCACCGCGGTTGGGCCGCGGCACCGAAGCCGACTTGGCCACGCCCAGCCGCGCCTGGCTCAGCGGGATCACCACGGTGTTCGAAGGCACGGTGGCGGCCATCGTGCCGTCGTTGTAGTAGCCCTGCGCGGTGTTGCGGATGTCGCCACCCGCATCGGCCAGGACCTTCACGGCGAACTGCATCGCGATGGAGCCGTTGCGCACCACCGACTGGGGAATGCCAATGGCCACTTCGACCACCGATGCGTCGTCGGCATTCGTCCGGTAGCTGAAGGGCGCGTCCCCCGCAAGGCGGAACAGCCGCCTGGCGCCGGCCGCCGTGCTCTGCAAGGTGCCGGGGATGTACTGCGTGCCCGCCGGCACCAGGTCGCGCACCAGCACCAGCGCGGTGGAAGCGCCGTCCACCAGCAGCGGCGTGCCGGTGGGCGCGACGGTGTTGCTGGGCTGCGCATCCTGCGCGCCGATGTTGGAGCCCGTGACCGTGAAGTCGATGCGCGTCTGGCCCGGCAGCACGGGGCTGGGGTAGCTGGCCGATTTGACCAGCGTGAGCGCGGCGGCCGTGCCCACGTTGATCGTGTCGCGATTGGTGTCCGACAGCCTCTGCAGCGCGGTGGTGGCGCTCAGGCCCACGCAGGCCGCGCCCGCGGGCACATTGGGCACCGTGCCTTGCACCAGCAGCGAGACCGCTTCACCCGGCTGCAAGGTCAGCGCGCCTGCCGCATCCAGCACGACGGGCGGGTCGGCCGGATCGGCCACGCCGTTGTTGTTGGTGTCGCGCAGCACGCGCAGCGATGAGAGGTCCAGCGTGTCGGCAGCGCAGCCCGCGGCGTTGTTGAGCAGGCTGATGGTGTAGCTGGAAGCCACGTTGCCGGTGTTTGCCAGCAGGTGGCTCAGGGTGACGATGCTGCCGGGCGGGCGCGACACGGTCTGGTCCTGTGTCAGCACCAGCGCCTCCACGGGCAGAACCGTGGCGATCACCTCGTTGGAGTTGACGGTTTCCGTCTGTGCGATTCCGCCGGGGTTGTAGGTGGCGGTGGCAAAGCTGCGGATGACGGTGCCCGCGGGCACGGGCACGGCATGGGCGGCCATCGGCATGGCCAGCAGATGCGCCAGACCCATGGCGAACGCGAAGGCAAGCGCCCGCCGCGATCGCAGGCCGAAGCCTCTGAGCCAGGAAATCAACAACATGCCGATGGACCTTTGGATGCCCCCTGGGACAGGAGGCGGGAAAAACGCGGAACGAGCTTTCCTCTGCACCCTCCCGAAGGAAGGCGCAAACGAAAGAAAGCTGGCTGTGGAGCCAACACGGCGCCGACGGAACCTGAGGGTCCCGTCGGCGCTGGGTTCAGGACGTGAGGAACGTCACTGGTTGACCTTCACCGAGAAAGTCAGCGTGGCCGTGCCGCCGGGGGCCACGGTGTTGGCCGTGCTGCCGCAGGCCACGGTGGTGCCGGTCGAGCTGTAGGCCAGCGCGGTACCGGTCACGCCGGTGGAGACGCACTGGTTGCTCGGCTGCGGAGACGCCAAGGTGGTGTACGCAGGGACCGCATCGTTGATCGAGATGTTGGTCACCGGTGCCACGCCTTCGTTGGTCGCCACCACGCGATACACCAGGCATTCGCCGGGCTTGGCCGTCAGCGGAGCCGACGAGGTGGGGACTTCAGCGGCGTTGCAGTCCACGTCCAGGATCTGCGTCTTGACCAGACGCAGCTGGCCCGTGATGACCGTGGTCACATCGGTGGCCGTGGGCGTGCCGCACGAGGTGGCGCCTGCCGGGAAGGTCACCGTCACGGTGGCCGTGTCGACGGTGCCTGCCGTTGCGCCGCCCGGTGCGAACACCTTGACCAGCAGCTTCTGCTTGGCACCCACCGCCAGCGGGCCGGCAATGGGACCGGTCACCAGCGTGTCGCCGGCGTCGATCTGGCCGTCTTCGTTGACGTCGATGTACAGCGCCGTGGTCCAGCCGGCCGAGACATCACCCGCAGGCAGCGTGGCCGTGAAGGTGTAGGGGCCTGCACAGACCTGCGCGCCGGTGTTGGTCAGCGTGTGGGCATACACCACCGAGCCGCCGGGAGCGACCTGGCCGTTGTTGTTCGGCGTGAGGGTCGCGCCGTAGGTGTTGGCCGCAGTCACGTTCACCGCATCGGTCTTGGTGTCGATGGCCGTCACACCCGTGGAGGTGTTGATGGTCGATACCACGCGGAAGTAGATGTACTGGCCGGTGATGGGCGCTTGTGAAGCAGGCGGCGTCACGCAGGCGTCGACGGGCGTCTGGCCTCCGTTGGCGGCCACGTTCACGGTCGTGATCGCGGCACCTGCGCAACCCGTGCCGGCAGCCGAGAACTTCACCGTCCAGCCTGCGGGCAGGCTGCCGGGGAAGTTGTTGGTCTGGCTGGCCGCGAGGCTGTAGGTGTTGGCCGTGATGTCGTTGTTCTTGACGAACAGCGTGAAGACCGTACCGGTGCCTGCAGGCGTGGTGTTGGTCGTCGTCGGCTGCGGGCTCGGGCCCGTGCCCACGTCGCCGTTGGCCGTGCTGCCAGCGATGCCGTTGCCGGGCGCGGTGTTGGTCAGGTCAACCAGCACGCCGATCATGGCCGTCAGCACGTCCTGGGCAGCGTCGACCTTGGTGCTGTCGCCCGTGGAGGTACCGGTGACGATCGCGTTGAACGGACCCGTGGGCACCACCGTCGGCGAAGGCAGCGTGGCCGCCAGCACGACGTTGACGTTGCCGCCAGCCGCGATCGGGCCAGTGTCGACGATGCCGTCGCTGTTGTTGTCGATCAGCGGCGTGAGGCCGTCAGCAGCAAAGAACTTGAAGGTCGTGCCTGCAGGGAAGCCTTGCGTTGCCGCGCTGGCCGCTGCGAGGTTCACGATGTCGCTCGTGTTGCCGATGTTGAACACCGTCTGCGTGAACTTCACGACCGTGCCCGCGCCGGCGCTGGGCTGGGTGTTGGTATCCGCGGCGGTGCCGTTAGGCGTGCCGGCGGTGCCGTCCACCGAAGCGGTGGCCGTACCGGTTGCCGAACCCACCACGATGCCGAAGCTGCCGGTGACGGTGTAGGGCGACGGGTTGGTCGGCGAAGGCGGATAGGTCGTGGTGTCCGGCGGCGTGGTGGTGGTCGTGGTCGGCGGCACGGTGACCGGCACGTAGCTGGCCGTGTTGGTCGTCGTCGACGTGCCCACGGTGGCCGTGTCGTTGATCATCACCATGAAGCTGACGGTCTGCGTGACGTTGGGCGCCAGCGAAGCCACCACGAAGGACAGCGTGTTGCCGCTCGCCTGGAAGTCGATGCCAGTGGTGTCGCCACCCGAAGCGTCGGTCAGCGCGGTGCCCGGAGCACTGCTCCACACGGCGGAGCCCGGCACATAGGTCATGCCGGAGGGCAGCACGTCGCTCATGTAGAACGTACCGGCCGCGCCACCCGTGTTGTTGAAGCGCAGGGTGTAGGTGGTGTACGAACAGCCTGCTGCACCTGCAACCGCTGCGGTGGGCGTCAGTGCGCAGCTGGGTGCCGAGCGCTGGCCGGTCGTCGACGCGGCAGGCCAGGCGCCGCCAGCGACGGACGACGCAACCGCGGGTGCCGCGATGCTCTTGGTGGCACTGAAGGCCGCGACGTTGGTGAGGTTCACCTGGTCACGGTCAGCAGCCTGGGTGCTGGCATACGGAATGGCCGAAGGCACCGGCGATGCCGTGATGGTCGCCAGCGCAGGGAAGGTGCCAGCACCGTTGCTCGGGATGGTGTAGGCCACCACGAACGGGAAGGTGCCGTTGCTGCCAGCAACGGTTTGCGGCGGCACGACGCAGGTCGCGCCCGTGCTCGGCACGGAGCACAGCGGCGTCGTGTTGTCGGGCACGCCGTCGGCGTTGGCGTCGGCGAAGACTTCAACCTTCGAGAACTGGTTGGCGGCGGGGTTGGCCGGATCCACCACGATGTTGAAGGCGTCCGGACCGTTGCCGGTGTTGGTCAGCACGTGGGGCGCGTACACGGTGGTGCCGACCGCGCCGGTCTTGGTGTTGACCACGTTGGTGGTCACGCTGGTGTAGGTGTCCAGGTTGAAGGATCCCACCTGCTGCACCGTGGTCTGCACCAGGTTGGAGGTGGCGAGCTGGCTTGCGCCATTCGGGTCCAGGTAGGTGGCCGAGGCCTGGTTGCCGATGATGGTGTTGGCGGGTGGAGCCGCGGCGAAGGCCTGCGGGCTTCCGAGCAGGAAGCCCACTGTCAGCGCAGCGGCACCCGCCCAGAACGCGCGCGGCGCGAGGCCGCGGCGACGGGCTGGCAGGTTAGGGGTCACAGTCTTCTCCTAGGGGTGGTGGTCAAGAAACGGGGACAAAGGCTCCCCCAGCCGCCCACCAAACGGCGGGGCGGACATGTGCGGGGAATGGTTGGAGTGGAGGTGGCCGGGCGGGCGGTTCAGCGCTGGGTCTTAGCGCGACACGGGCTTGGCAGCCGGCGCGGCAGCGGCCACGGGTTGCGCGGGCGCAACCTCCTCGACCTTGGCGCGCGCGCTGACGACGGTCACCGCGTTCGCCTGCAGCTGACCCAGCGTCCAGCGCAGCGAGCGGTATTCGTTGTAGGGAACGGGTTCGGTCTTGCCATTGACCACCCGCGCCAGCGGTTCGGCGGCGAACTGCCCGTCTTTCGCCGCAGCCGCAACCTTGACGCGGTCCGGACCGGGCTGCGCCGTCTTGGGCAGGTATTCCAGGCCTTCGGGAATTGGCAGTTCGGCGACCAAACCAGTCACGGGTTTACCCGTCTTGTTTGTGTAAGTCGCCTGGTATTGAAGGATGTCGCCCGGCTTGACGGTATCGGCGGCGACCAGTTGCTCGCGGCCCTGCGCGTCTTTGACGACCTTTGATTGAACCAGGACGACTTCGACCTGCTTCTTGGCGGCGCTTTGGGCCGCAGGCGGGGCGAATTGCGCCTGGGCCGTGCCGGAAATTCCGGCAATTAACAATGTGGCAACAATTGCTGCTTTACGAAGGGCTGTGGTCATGGCGGCGGCTCCTGAACCAATGAATTGCGGGACATGAACATCCCGATCAACGGGATAAGGGTTGTTACCGATAGGCGCTTGCGGGAGGGCACTCCCTTGCGGCTGAAAAATACAAAGTGCCGTCATTCTCAAATACCAGAAGCGTCCTTTTTTGTGGTCCATAGCGTTACATGAGAAGACTGCCGAAAAGTTACGTGAACTTTTGCCCAACACAGGAAAGCACCTATCGCGCAACAATTCTTGTCAATGTCGCGCGCGAAAGCCATGGTTGAAAAATCACTCAAGCCATTGAATCTCCAAAAAAATCACATATGTAAAGGTTTGTGATTTGGTAATTAACGATTGATTGACAGTAAGAACAAGGTGTTCTTTTTCTAAGGGTGGTTCATGATTTGGAAGGCCTCCTTGTCCAGCGGCCAATGGGTGGGGCGCAGGGGCGGATGGCGGGCCGTGGCGCGCGCTTGCGCCCATCTGTCTACCCAGGTAACAGATCAATCAATCGTTTGATGTCGTGCTGTAATGCGGCACTCATGAGCACGACTGACTCTCCTCGCGCACCGGCCGGCCGTGGGCTTCGCGCGTCCCGCAGCGACGGCGCCGAGGCCCGGCAGCGGCTGCTGCTGTGCGCCCTGTCGCTGTTCGCCCAGAAGGGTTTCGCCAAGACTTCCACGCGCGAGATCGCGCAGGCGGCCGGCGCGAACATCGCGGCCATCAGCTACTACTTCGGCGACAAGGCCGGCCTGTACGCAGCCTGCTTCAACGAGCCGCTGTGCGGCGATGCGAATGATCTGGCGGCCCTGCAGGACGCCACCGACCTGCCCGCGAGGGAAGCCCTGCGCCTGTTCCTGTTGGCCTACGTGCAGCCGCTCAAGCAGGGCGAGATCATGCGCCAATGCACCCGACTGCACCTGCGCGAGATGCTCGAACCGACCAGCCAATGGGCCAAGGAGGTCGAGCGCGACATCAAGGGCCCGCACGGGGTGCTGGTGAACGTGCTGAGCCGACATCTGGGCGTGGCGCCCGACGACGACGTGCACCGGCTGGCCTTCGCAATCACGGGCCTGGCGCTGCAGCTGTTCGTGACCCACGATTTCATCGACGTGATCCGCCCTTCGCTGGTTCACGATGCAGCGGCGATCGACCGCTGGGCCGACCGCCTGGTGCGCTATGCCCACGCCCTGCTCGACGACGAGGTGCAGCGCCGCGCCGCATCGGCCCAGGCTGCTGCCTTCGCCTCTCCTGGCACCCCTCCTGCCGCCTCCCCGAAGCCTTCGCGCCGACGCGCCTCTTCGCCATGACTTCTCGCCCTGCCTTCTTCCTGTGGCGCCGTTACGCGCTGGCCGCCCTGCCGCTGGCCCTGAGCGCCTGCGGCCTCACGCGCCCGCCGGCGCAGATCGACACGCCCGTGCCGCCGGCCTGGCAGACACCCCTGCCCGATGCGGCAGCCACCCTGCCGCATGCGGGCTCGCAGGCCGCGCTGGCGCAGTGGTGGCAGGGCGCGGGCGATCCGCTGCTGACCGAACTGATCGAAGCAGCACAGGCCGCCAGCCCCAACCTCGCCAGCGCCGCCGCGCGCGTGAGCGAAGCCCGCGCCGCCCGCGTGCAGGCCGGCGCGGCGCTGCTGCCCAACCTGGACGGCTCGCTCACGGCCAGCCGCGGCAACAGCATGAGCGCCTCAGGCGGGCTGGGCGGCGGCGTGGGCAGCACGGGCACCAGCGCCACGGGGGGCGCCGGCAGCTCGCTGCCGGCCATCACCACCTTGCAGGCCGGCCTCCAGGCGGGCTGGGAAATCGACCTCTTCGGCGGCCTGCGCGCCAGCCGCGATGCGGCCAGCGCGCGGCTCGACGCCAGCCAGGCGCAATGGCATGAGGCGCGGGTGTCGGTGGCGGCCGAAACCGCCAATGGCTACTTCGCCGAACGCGCCTGCTCGCGCCAGTTGGCGGTGGCCGAAAGCGATGCCGCCTCGCGGCGCGAAAGCGCACGCCTGACGCAGCTTTCGGCCGATGCCGGCTTCACGGCCCCTGCCGATGCGGCCCTGGCGCGCGCGGGTGCCGCCGATGCGGGCGCGCGGCTGACGCAGCAGCGCACCCAGTGCGCGCTGCTGCGCCAGAGCCTGGTGGCGCTCACGGGCCTGGAGGCCGGCGCGCTGGCCCGCAGGCTGGATGCCGCCCCCGTGCAACTGGCGCTGCCGGCCCTGCACCCGGTGGACAGCGTGCCGGCCCGCGTGCTCGCCCAGCGCCCCGACGTGTTCGCAGCCGAGCAGGCCGTGGCCGCCGCCAGCGCCGAAGTAGGCTCGGCCCAGGCGCAGCGCTACCCGCGGCTGACGCTGGGCGGCAACATCGGCCGGCTGCAGCTTCGCAGCGGCGAGTTCCGCCAGACGCTGGACACCTGGAGCGTGGGCCCGGTCTCGCTCACCGCGCCGATCTTCGATGGCGGCACGCGCCGCGCCAACGCCGAGGCTGCGCAGGCCCGCTACGACGAAGCCGCGAGCCAGTACCGCGCGAAGGTGCGCCAGGCCGTGCGCGAAGTGGAGGAAGCCCTGCTCAAGCTGCAGGACACCGATGCCCGCGCGGCCGACGCCGACACGGCCGTAGCCGGCTACGACGCCGCATTGCGCGCCGCGCAGACGCGCTACGACAGCGGGCTGGCCAGCCAGTTCGAGCTGGAGGACGCGCGCCGCACGCTCTTCGCAGCCCAGACTGCGCGCGTGGCGCTGCAGCGCGAGCGCGCCGAAGCCTGGGTGCTGCTGTACCGCGCCGTGGGCGGCGGTTGGCAGCGCGAAGGCCAGGCCGTCGCGTCGACCGGCGCCGCAGCCCCCTCATCCCCCACATCCTCCTCGTCCCCTTCTACCGAGCCAGCCCAGGCGCCCCGCCGCTGAAAGCCCGCCAGAGACTCTTTTCTTCACGCACCATGACTTCCAAGAAACGTCTCGTCCTGATCCTCCTTGCCGTGGCCGTCCTCGTGCTGGCCGCCCTGGCCTTCCTCAAGGGGCGCGGCGGCCCGGAACCGGCCGACAAGGCCCAGAGCGCGGGCGGCACGCCGGCTGCCGATGCGGCACGCCCTGCGCTGACCGTGCGCGTGGCCCGGCCCACGACCGCGCAGTTGCCCATCACGCTGGCGGCCAACGGCAACGTCGCGGCCTGGCAGGAAGCCAGCGTGGGCTCCGAATCGAACGGCCTGCGCCTGGCCGAGGTGCGCGTGAACGTGGGCGACCGCGTGAAGAAGGGCCAGGTGCTCGCGCTGTTCTCGCCCGAGACGGTCAATGCCGACGTGGCGCAGGCCCGCGCCTCGCTGGCCGAGGCCCGCGCCAGCGCCGCCGATGCCGCCGGCAACGCCGCGCGCGCGCGCACGCTGGCCCAGACTGGTGCCATGAGCCAGCAGCAGATCAACCAGTACCAGACCACCGAGCAGACGGCCAGGGCGCGCGTGGAAGCTGCCGAGGCCGTGCTGGCCGCCCAGCAGGTGCGCGGACGCAACACGCAGGTGCTGGCGCCCGATGACGGCGTGATCTCCTCGCGCACGGCCACGGTGGGCAGCGTGGTGGGCGCAGGCACCGAGCTGTTCAAGCTGATCCGCCAGGGCCGCCTGGAATGGCGCGCCGAAGTGGGTTCTGCCGAGCTGGGCCAACTCAGCGTGGGCCTGCCCGCCACCGTCACCGCGCCCGGCGGCGGACAGGTTCAGGGCAAGCTGCGCAGCATCGCGCCCACGGTCGATCCGCAGACGCGCAATGCGCTTGTCTACGTCGATCTGCCGGGCCTGATGCAGAGCGAAGGCGCCCTGCGCGCGGGCATGTTCGCGCGCGGCGAGTTCCTGATTGGCCAGAGCGAGGCGCTCACCGTCCCGCAGGTGGCGGTGGTGCCGCGCGACGGCTTCAACACCGTGATGGTGCTGCAGGACGACCAGCGCGTGCGGCTCACGCGCGTGCAGGCCGGGCGCCGCATCGGCGATCGCATCGAGGTCAAGGGCGAGCAGTTCGGACCCGATTCGCAGGTGGTGGTGGAAGGCGCAGGCTTTCTCAACGACGGCGACCTGGTGCGCGTGGCCGAGGCCGCAGCCCAGCCCGGCCAGCCTGCCCCGTCCCCCGCGCCTGCGGCACCGGCCGCCACCCCGGCCCGCTGAATGTGCGCCGCCGCATGCCGCTGTTGTCTCTTTTGTTCTGAAGGCGCCCGCCCATGAACCTCTCTTCCTGGTCGATCAAGAACCCCATCCCGGCGGCGATGATCTTCGTGCTGCTCACCTTGGCGGGCCTGTTCTCCTTCAAGCAGATGAAGGTGCAGAACTTCCCCGACATGGACCTGCCGGTGGTGATCGTCACCGCCGCGCTGCCCGGCGCCTCGCCCGCGCAGCTTGAAAACGACGTGGCCCGCAAGGTCGAGAACGCCATCGCCACCTTGCAGGGCCTCAAGCACGTCACCACCACCCTGACCGACGGCTCGGCCACCATCGCGGCCGAGTTCGTGCTCGAGAAGCCGATCCAGGAGGCCGTCGACGACGTGCGCTCGGCCGTGAGCCGCGTGCGCTCGGACATGCCGGCCGACCTGCGCGATCCCATCGTCACCAAGCTGGACCTGGCTTCGCAGCCCATCCTGGCCTTCGCCATCCATTCAGACCGGATGGACGACGAGGCCCTGTCCTGGTTCGTGGACGACACCATCGCACGCCGGCTCATGGCCGTGCCCGGCGTGGGCGCGGTCAACCGCGTGGGCGGCGCGGCGCGCGAGATCCGCGTGGCCCTTGACCCAGCCCGGCTCCAGGCACTGGGCGCCACGGCGGCCGATGTGTCGCGCCAGCTGCGCCAGGTGCAGCAGGAAAGCGCGGGCGGGCGCACCGACCTGGGCCACACCGAGCAGCCGGTGCGCACCATCGCCACCGTGGCCTCGGCCGACGAGCTGCGGCGCATGCAGATTCCGCTGGCCGACGGGCGCCGCATTGCGCTGGCTGACGTGGCCAGCATCGAGGACACGGTGGCCGAGCAGCGCGCCGCCGCGCTGCTCAACGGCAAGCAGGTGGTGGGCTTCGAAGTGGCCCGCAGCCGCGGCGCCAGCGAAGTTGAAGTGGGCGGGGGCGTGGAGAAGGCCCTGGCCCAGTTGCAGAAGGACTTCCCGCACATCCAGCTCACGCGCACGCTGGACTTCGTGAAGATCGCGGCCGAGGAATACGACGCCTCGATGAAGCTGTTGTACGAGGGCGCCCTCCTCGCCGTGCTGGTGGTGTGGCTGTTCCTGCGCGACTGGCGTGCCACCATCGTCTCGGCCGTGGCGCTGCCGCTGTCGGTGATCCCGGCCTTCATCGGCATGTACCTGCTGGGCTTCTCGATCAACATCATCACGCTGCTGGCCCTGTCGCTGGTGGTGGGCATCCTGGTCGACGATGCCATCGTGGAGGTGGAGAACATCGTGCGCCACCTGCGCATGGGCAAGAGCCCCTACCAGGCGGCGATGGAAGCGGCCGACGAGATCGGCCTGGCCGTGATCGCGACCACCTTCACGCTGATCGCGGTGTTCCTGCCCACGGCCTTCATGAGCGGCGTGGTCGGCAAGTTCTTCAAGCAGTTCGGCTGGACCGCCTCGCTCGCGGTCTTTGCCTCGCTGGTGGTGGCGCGGCTGCTCACACCCATGATGGCGGCCTACATGCTCAAGCCGCTGGTCACGCACGACGACAAGGACCCGGGCTGGCTCGCCATCTACATGCGCTGGGTCAAGGCCTGCCTGCACCACCGGGTGCTCACCATGGTGGGCGCCACTGTGTTCTTCTTCGCCTCGCTGGCCATGATCCCGCTGCTGCCCTCGGGCTTCATCCCGCCCGACGACAACGTGCAGACCCAGGTGCGCGTGGAGCTGCCGCCGGGCACCAAGCTGCAGCAGACCATGGAAGCGGCCGAGCGCGTGCGCCAGCGCCTGCTCAAGATCGACCACATCCACGACATCTACACTGCCATCGGCGCGGGCAGCGCGGGGGCCGATCCGTTCTCGGGCAACTTCGTGGAATCGCGCAAGGCCACGCTCACGCTGCAGCTCTCGCCGCGCGGCGAACGGCCCAAGAAGCAGGTGATCGAAGCCCAGATCCGCGAGGCCCTTCAGGACCTGCCGGGCGCGCGCTTCGGTGTGGGTCTGGGCGGCTCCAACGACAAGTACGTGCTGGCCCTGTCCAGCCAGGACCCGCACGCGCTGCGCCAGGCCGCCACGGCCGTGGAGCGCGAACTGCGCACGCTGCCGGGCATCGGCAACGTCACCTCGCTGGCCAGCCTGGTGCGGCCCGAGATCGTGGTGCGCCCCGACTTCGCGCGTGCCGCCGACCTGGGCGTGACCAGCGCGGCCATTGCCGACACCCTGCGCGTGGCCACGATGGGCGACTACGACAACAACCTGCCCAAGCTGAACCTGGCCGAGCGCCAGGTGCCGATCATGGTGCGCCTGGCCGACGACGCGCGCGAAGACCTGGCGCAGCTGGAACGCCTGACGGTGCCGGGCAGCCGGGGCCCGGTGCGCCTGGGCGAAGTGGCCAGCTTCGAGCTGGCGGGCGGGCCGGCCGTGATCAGCCGCTACGACCGCGCGCGCAACATGAACTTCGAGATCGAGCTGGGCTCGCGCGGCCTGAGCGACCTGACCGAAGCCGTGCGCCAGCTGCCCTCGGTCAAGGCGCTGCCGGCCAGCGTGCGCATCATCGACATCGGCGACGCCGAGGCCATGGGCGAGCTGTTCACGGGCTTCGGCCTGGCCATGCTCACGGGCATCCTGTGCATCTACATCGTGCTGGTGCTGCTGTTCAAGGACTTCCTGCAGCCGGCCACCATCCTGGCCGCGCTGCCGCTGTCGCTGGGCGGCGCCTTCGTGGGCCTCCTGATCGCCAACAAGAGCTTCTCCATGCCTTCGCTCATCGGGCTGATCATGCTCATGGGCATCGCGACCAAGAACTCGATCCTGCTTGTGGAGTACGCCATCGTGGCGCGGCGCGACCACGGCCTGAGCCGCTGGGACGCGCTGCTGGACGCCTGCCACAAGCGCGCGCGCCCCATCATCATGACCACGCTGGCCATGGGCGCGGGCATGCTGCCCATCGCCATCGGCTGGGGCGCGGCCGACGCGAGCTTCCGCTCGCCCATGGCCACGGCCGTGATCGGCGGCCTCATCACCTCCACGGTGCTGAGCCTGCTGGTGGTGCCCGCGGTGTTCACCTATGTGGACGACTTCGAGCATTGGCTCAGGCGCCAGTTCGGCCGCCTGCGCCGCCAGCCGCCAGCCGCCCAGACCGCCGCCCTGCCCCCAGCGGCCCGGCCGCCCCGGCATGAAGGTTGAAGCTGCGCGCCGTGCGCCTACCGCGGCTGCGGCCGAAGGCGCACAACGCCCGCGTGCGCGCCGGCGCATGCTGAAGGCATGAGCTTCCAGCACTTGCATCCACTTCTGGCGACGGCGGCCCTGGCGCTACTGCCGGTGCTGGCCACGCCCACGGCGCGGGCGCAGGTCGGCACGGCTGCGCAGCAGCGCTACGAGCAGCAGATCGCGCGCTGCAACCGCGCCGGCCTGCCCGCGCCGCAGCGCCAGGCCTGTGTGCGCGGCGCCGGCCAGCAGCTGGACCGCGCCACCAGCGGCGGCGCGCCTCTGCAGGCTCCCCAACGCTCGGCCGACGGGCGCGCCGAAGTGATGGCGCCACCGCGTCCGCCCAGCGCGCCCATGCCGCCCAGCGGGCCGCAGTTCGTGCCTTCACCGGATGGCCGCGCGGTGCTGGGCCTGCCGCCCCCGGGGGATCGGCTGGAACGGCCCTGAGGTCGCGAGCCCGCTGTGCCGCCTACTCGGGCTCAATCCCCGCAGCCTTGATCAGTTGCCCCCAGCGCGCGGAGTCCTTGTCGATCAGCGCCTTGAGCGACTGCGGCGTGCCCGGAAACGGCAGCGCATACATCCGGGCAAGGTACTCCTGCATGCCGGGGCTGCGCACGATGCCGTCTGCGGTTTCCGCGAGTCTGGCAACCACGGGCTGGGGCGTTCTGGCCGGCGCGAACAGCGCCAGCCAGGCGGTGAACTCGTAGCCCGGCAGGCCGGCTTCGGTCATGGTCGGCAGCTCTGGGATGGCCGGCACGCGCTGGGCCGAGGTGACGGCCAGCGCCTTCACCTTGCCGCCCTGCCACTGCGCCACGCCCAGGCCCGCATCGGTCACCAGGAAATGCAACTGGCCGCTCACGAGGTCGGTGATGGCCTGCGCCGAGGTCTTGTACGGGATGTGGACGGCGTCGATGCCGGCCATCTGGCGGAAGGCCTCGGAGGCCACGCGGCCGGTGGCGCTGGAGCTGCCGTAGTTCAGCTTGCCGGGCTGCTGCCTGGCCAGTGCCATCAGCTCGCGCAGGCTGTTGACGTTCAAGGTCGGCGAGACCACCAGCACCTGGGGAATGGTCGCCAGCGTGGTGATCGGCGCGAAGTCGGCCACCGGGTCGTAGGGAATGCTCTTGAACAGGTGGACGTTGGCCGCGTGCGTGGAGTTGGCGCCGAACAGCAGCGTATAGCCATCAGGCTGCGCGCGTGCAACGTAGGAGGCCGCAACGCCGCCCAGCGCGCCCTGCTTCGCTTCGACGATGAAGGGCTGGCCCAGCGCATCGCGCAGGCGCTCGCCCAGGTAGCGCGCCATCATGTCGTAGGCATTGCCAGGGCCGAAGGGCACGATGATGCTCACCGTGCGCGTGGGATAGGCCTGCGCATGCGCGTGGCCAAGCGGCGCGAGGGTGGCCGCGAGCGCAGAGCCCAGCAGCGTGCGGCGGCGCATGTTCGAGCGGTGGGGATCGTCGTTCGTCAAGGGCCTCTCCTCGGTGGGTCGCGTCACAGGTAGCCGTGCTCGCGGTAGTAGCGCTCGGCGCCAGGATGCAGCGGCGCATCCACGTCGTGCGGCATGCGCTTCGGGTCGATGGGATAGGTGAGCGGACTCTGATGCACCGGCATGTGGCGAAAGCGCGCCTCGAACTCGGCGCGCTCTTCCACCATCACGGCCGTGACGCGGTAGGCGACATCGTCGGGCATGTCGTCGCGGCACAGCACGCCCCAGTTCGACCAGTCCAGGCAGGGCACGTCCTGATCGTTGCGCAGGCGCCCCTTCTCGATCACGGCGGGCCTGAGGCCGTACTCGCCGGTGAGGGTCTGCATGGCCTCGGGCTCGATGGGGATGAAGTTCATCGGAAACTGCGCCACCAGCTCGCTCCAGTTCGAGACCATGATGGCCTCGTTGAACACCGCGTTGCAGTGGCCGGCCTGCGCGGCCTTCAGCGTTGCGCGCGGGTTCTCATGCTCGAAGTACGAGCCGCCCCACTTCACGATGTCCATCGGATCGATGCCGTGGGCCCGGAAGATCAGGTCGATCACGTAGCTGCAAAGGCAATCGTTGTCGCGCGGGGGCATGGCGATGTGCAGGGCGGGCTTTTTCTCGCGGATGTCCGCGAAGGAGCGGATGCCCGTCTCGGCGCGCACCGCCAGCGTGAGCCGGTCGTCCTGCGGCAGGTGACCCAGGGTGCGCAGGTTGGGGAAGGCGCGGTTGGCATAGAAGTGCTTCCCTTCGCGCGCCCAGCGCACGCCGATGTGGATGGGCGTGGTCACCGAGAGGTCGGCTTCGCCCATGCCCACGAGCTCGACGCTGTCGCGGTAGGCGCTGCCGGTGCGGATGTTGAACTTCGACAGCGGTGCCGAGCGCCAGCGCAGGTGCGCCGAAACCCAGCCCCAGATGGTGTGGAAGTTGGCCGTGCCCCAGTCGCCGACCATCGTGAGATCGAGGCGCGCGCCCTTGTCTTGCTGTGTCATCGTGCTGCTCAGTGTGAAGGTTGTTCAGTCGATCTTGATGCCGGCCGCCTTGATCACCGCAGCGTAGCGCGACAGGTCGGCGGCCATGTCCTCGCGCAGCTGCGCGGGCGTGCCCGGTGTGGCTTCGATGCCCAGCGTGCGCAGCTTCTCGCGCGCCTCGGGGTCATTGAGCACCGCATTGAGCTCGGTGTTCAGGCGCGCCGCCACCTCGGGCGGCAGGCCGGCGGGCGCCAGCAGCGCGACCCACGAATCCACCACGTAGTCCGGCACGCCCGCTTCGGCGAAGGTCGGCACCTCCGGCAGCGCCGACGAGCGCCTGGCGCTGGAGACCGCAATGGCGCGCACCTTGCCGTTCTTCACGAAGCCATGGGCACCCGCCACGGCGGTGTAGACCAGCGGAATCTGCCCACCCACCACATCGGTCAGCGCCTGGCCGCCGCCCTTGTACGGCACATGCGTGAGCTTCGCGCCGGTCTTCATCTTCAGCAGTTCGCCCGCGATGTGCGGCGTACCGCCCGTGCCCGATGTGCCGTAGGCATAGCCGCCGGCGCTGGTCTTCGAGGACTCGATCAGCTCGGCCGCAGTCTTGACCGGCAGGGCCGGGTTGGCCACCAGCAGCAGCGTTGCGTTGCCGATCTTGCCGATGGGCGTGAAGTCCTTGAGCGTGTCGAAGGGCACCTTGGCGAACACATGGGGGTTGATGACCATGGTGCCGTCGAAGCCCAGCACCAGCGTGTAGCCGTCGGCCGGCGCATCCTTCGCCAGCGCCATGCCGATGTTGCCGGACGCGCCGGGCTTGTTGTCCACCAGCACCTGCTGGCCCAGGCGCCGGCCGAGGAAGTCGGCGACCACGCGCCCGCTCGTGTCGGTCACGCCGCCGGGGGTGAAGGGCACGATCAGGCGGATGGGCTTGGTGGGCTGCCAGGTGGGTTGCCCTGTGGCCTGTGCGCGGGCCGCAGGCGCGGGCAGCGCACAGGCAATGGCGACTGCGCCCAGTACGGCCAGCCAGCT
The DNA here is from genome assembly GCF_028023875.1 of Xenophilus arseniciresistens. GTDB lineage: Bacteria > Pseudomonadota > Gammaproteobacteria > Burkholderiales > Burkholderiaceae_C > Xenophilus > Xenophilus arseniciresistens. Next base: position 309,750 of record NZ_JAQIPB010000006.1, on the reverse strand, counting down.
TCGGCGTGATTGGATAGGTTGCATGCTTGTCTCGTCCTCGTTTTCGTTGTGGGCATGGAGCGGAAAAAAACAGAGAAATCAGCCCGGTGCCGGCCGGGCGCGGCGGCGCCACCATCCAAGGCTGCGGCCCCCGAGCGGCCGGTCGAGTTGCTGTTCGGCAAATGCGACCGCGGCAGCCAGCCCATCGAGCGAGATGCCGGTGGCCAGGCCCGACTGCTGCGCCAGCAGCACCAGATCCTCCGTCGCCAAATTGCCTGCGGCACCGGGCGCAAAGGGGCAGCCGCCGATGCCGCCGGCACTGGCGTCGAAGCGGCGGATGCCGGCCTCGAGCGCGACCCACGCATTGGCCACGCCGAAGCCGCGCGTGTCGTGCAGATGGACGCCCGTCTGCGCCACGGGAATGCTGGGCGCGGCGGCCCGTAGCAGCGCGCGCACCTGCCCGGGCGAGGCGGCACCGATGGTGTCGGCCAGCACGATCTCGTCAGCGCCGGCCGCAAGCATGCGCTCGGCGAGTTCAACGACCACGCCGGGCGCGACGGCCCCCTCGAACGGGCACTCCACCGCCACGGCGACGTAGGCGCGCGTGGCGAGCCCGTGCCCGCGCGCCGCACGCAGGGTTTCTTCAGACACGGCGGTCGCGTCGGCCAGGCCCATGTTGATGTTGCGCCGGTTCATGGTTTCGGTGGCCGAGAGCACCACCGCGACCTCGCGGGCGCCGGCCGCCAGCGCCCGGTCCAGGCCCTTGAGGTTCGGCGCCAGCACCGAGGCGCGCAGCCCCGGCGCGGCCTGCGCAAGACCGGCCAGCACCGCGGCGGCGTCGGCCATCTGCGGCACCGCCTTGGGCGAAACGAAGCTGGTGGCCTCGATGCTGGGCACGCCTGCGGCCGCCAGCAGGCGGATCAGTTCGAGCTTGGCCGGCGTGGACACCGGCACCGGTTGGCTCTGCAGCCCGTCGCGCGGCGACACGTCGGTGACGACGATGCGCTCATCCGTCGCCTGCAGCACGCCCTGCCCCTGCGTCATGCGATCACTCCGGCCGCCCGCAGCGCGGCAAGCTGCGGCGCGGGGTAGGCCAGCAGCTCGCGCAGCACCTCCTCGGTGTTTTGGCCGATCGCGGGCGGCGCCGTGAAACGCGTGTCGTCTTCCTCGGTCGCTTCCGACAGCTTGATGGGGTTGCCGGGCATGCGCACGCTGCTGCCATCGGCCAGCGGCACTTCCACCACCATGTGGCGGGCCAGCACCTGTGGATCGGCCAGCGCCTGGGCAAAGTCGTTGACCGGCCCGCAGGGCACGCGCGCCGCGCGCAGGCGGGCCAGCCAGTGGGCCGAAGTGTCCTGCGCGAAAAGCTCGTTCAGCACCGCGTCGATGCGCGCCTTGTCGGCCAGCCGGGCCGGCTGGTGCCTGTACTGCGGCTCGCGCAGCGCCGGGTGCTCGATGACGTCCAGCAGCCGCTCGAAGAAGGCGTCGCCAATGCACGCGACGATGATGTGGCCGTCGCGCGTGGCGTAGGTGTTGTAGGGCACGTGCACGAAGTGGCTGTTGCCGATGCGCTCGGGCAGCCGGCCCGACATGAGGTGCATCGTGGCCATGTAGTTCAGCATCGACACCTGCGCGTCGAGCATGGACACGTCCACATGCTGGCCGCGGCCGGTGCTCTCGCGCGCCGTCAGCGCGGCCAGCACGCCGAGCGCGCCGAACAGGCCGCCGCCGAGGTCGCCGATGGGAATGCCGGCGCGGATCGGCGGGCCGTCCTGCAGCCCCGTGATGCTCATGCCGCCGCCCATGGCCTGCACCACCTGGTCGAAGGCCGGGCGGTGGATGTCGGGCCCGGTCTCACCGAAGCCGGTCACCGAGCAGGTCACGATGCGCGGATTGATCTGCGCCAGCGCCTCGTGGTGGATGCCCAGCCGCCGGGTCACCCCGGCCGCGAAGTTGTCGAACACCACGTCGGCCTGCCTCACCAGGTCGTGGAACACGGCCCGGCCGGCATCGGCCTTGAGGTCGATGCACACGCTTTCCTTGCCGCGGTTGAGGGTGAGGAAGTACGCGCCCATGCCCTGGCGCGAATGCTCGGGGTCCCGCGCCAGCAGCTCCCGCGTGCCTTCACCGCGTCCGGGCGGCTCCACCTTGATGGTGCGTGCGCCCAGGTCGGTCAGCAGCATGGTGCCGTAGGGACCGGAGAGCATGTGGGTCAGGTCGAGGACCAGCTTGCCGTGCAAAGGTTTCATGAAAAGGGGTGTTCAGCGGCTCTGTGCCCGTTCATCGCAAGGGGCATGCCAAAGCCCGAACGGTGGATTCATCCCTTTCAAATCAATGACTTGCGTGCCACCGCCTGCCTGGTCAGAATGCCGGATCCGTTTCATGAAACGCGATGAAACGTCGCAAGAATGATGGCCAGTCCTCCCCTTCGCAAAATCCGCCTGTGCTTCCTCAGCTATGCCAACCTGAGCCGCATGGCCATGGAGGTCGCGGCCGAGTTCGAGGCGGTGGCAGAGATCGAGTTCGTGGACCGCGCCTTTGACGACGCCGTTGCCCAGGCGCGCGAACGCGAGCAGGCCAAGGCCGTGGACGCCTTCGTGAGTGCCGGCTCCAACGCCGCGCTGCTGAAGGCGGCGCTCGGTGCGCCGGTGGCGACCATCAAGGTCACGGGCTACGACATCCTGGTGGCCCTGCGCGCGGCGCGCCAGCTCGACCGGCGCGTGGCGATCATCACTTACGGCGACACCATCGCCGAACTGGACGCCGCCCGTGCGCTGCTCGACATCGAGATCGCGCAACGCGCCTACCGAACGCTGCAGGACGCACGCATCGCCTTCGACGAACTGGTCGCGCAGGGCTTCAGGGTCTTCATCGGATCGAGCATCGTGGTCGAGCTGGCTGAAGCCGCCGGGCTGCGCGGCATCCTGGCCTATTCGCCGGCTTCGGTGCGCCAGGGCTTCCAGGACGCGGTGGAACTGGCCCGCGCCGCGCAGCGCGACGCCGCGCGCTACGACCAGCTCAACGGCGTGCTGCACAACCTCCAGGAAGCGGTGCTCGCCGTCGATGTGAACGGCGTGGTGATCGCGCTGAACACGCCGATGGAACGCGTGCTGGGCCAGTTGCGTGCCACCGTGATGGGCCAGCGCCTGGACGAGGTGCATCCCCTGCTCTCGCTCACCGACACGCTGGCCAGCCGCGCGGAGGAGCGCCAGCGCGTCACGCAGATCGACCGGCGCGAATGGCTGGTCAACCGCACCCTGATGCGCGAGCGCGGCGAAGTGGTGGGCGCCATGGTCACGCTGTATGACGCGACCACCATCGAGCAGGCCGACACCGCGCTGCGCACGCAGCGCCGCAGCCGCCAGCATCCCAGCGCGCGCTGGCACTTCGATCAGCTGCAGGGCGACAGCGTGGCCTTCGAGCGCGCACGCGCCAGCGCCCGGCGCTTCGCGACCTCGGGCAAGACCATCCTCATCACCGGCGAAAGCGGCACCGGCAAGGAACTGTTCGCGCAGGCCGTGCACAACGCGAGCGCCCGAAGCGACCGCCCCTTCCTGGCCATCAACTGCGCGGCCGTGCCCGAGACGCTGCTGGAAAGCGAGCTGTTCGGCTACGAGGAAGGCGCGTTCTCGGGTTCGCGCAAGGGCGGCAAGGTCGGCCTGCTGGAGGCCGCGCACACCGGCACGCTCTTTCTCGACGAGATCGGCGACATGCCGGTGCTGCTGCAGACACGGCTGCTGCGCGTGCTGCAGGAGCGCGAGGTGGTACGCGTGGGCGGCGTGATGCCGGTGCCGGTGGACGTGCGCGTCATTGCCGCCACCAACCAGCCGCTCGATGAACTGGTGCAGAGCCGGCGCTTCCGTGCCGACCTCTACTACCGCCTCAACATCCTGCGGCTGCGGCTGCCGCCGCTGCGCGATCGCGCTGCCGACGTGCAGGCCCTCGCCCACGCCTTCGTGGCCCGCAGCCTGCGCGAGCTGGGTTGCCGCATCCCGGCGCAGGAACTGCTGGCGCCGCTCGCGGCACGCCTGCAGGCCTACCGCTGGCCCGGCAACGTGCGCGAGCTGGAGAACGTCTGCGAGCGCATGGCGGTGGTGTTTGCAGACCGCAAGCAGCTGAGCGCGGCCGGCTACGAGGACCTGGCCGCAGACTGCCCCGAGCTGTTCGTCACGGCCGAAGGCGCAGGCACGGCGCCGGGTTCCGCGGGCGTCTCGGCGCAGGCCATCGCCGACGCGCTGGCCGCCTGCAACGGCAGCCGCGCCGAAGCGGCTCGCCGGCTGGGCATCAGCCGATCGACGCTGTGGCGCCGGCTCAAGGAAGGCGAAGCGCAGGCGCCCGGCTGAACGCGACCCGAGCGCGCACCGCAAGGCCTGCCCAAGGCCCGTGCGGCGGTGCGCGGAGAATGTCCAGACCCCCGTCACCTCGGCCTCCACCATGCCCAATCTCCGCCGCTACCGCATCGACCCCGACCGCGCCTTCAGCCTGTCCAGCATCGACCCCGGCGCCAAGCCCTTTGCCGAAGGCAGCAAGGACGAGCAGATCGCCCTGCTCGACACGCTGGCGCAGGAGCTGGACGAACTGCAGAACCTGCTGCATGCCGAGAACCGGCGCAAGCTGCTGCTGGTGCTGCAGGGCATGGACACCAGCGGCAAGGACGGCACCATCCGCTGGGTCTTCTCGCGCACTTCGCCGCTGGGCGTGCGCGTGTCGGCCTTCAAGGCGCCCAGCGAGGACGAGCGCGCACGCGACTACCTCTGGCGCTGCCATGCGGTGGTGCCGCGCACGGGCGAGATCATGGTCTGGAATCGCAGCCACTATGAAGACGTGCTGGTGCCCGTGGTCGAAGGCTGGATCGACGAGGACGAAACCGCGCGCCGCTATGCGCAGATCAACGACTTCGAGCGTCTGCTGACCGAGACGGGCACGGTGGTCGTCAAGTGCATGCTGCACATCAGCAAGGACGAGCAGCGCGAGCGCCTGCAGGCCCGCATCGACGAGCCCGGCAAGCAGTGGAAGTTCGCGCTGGGCGACATCGACGCGCGCAAGAAGTGGGACGACTACCAGCGCGCCTACGAAAGGCTGCTCCCCGCCACCTCCACCGCGCACGCGCCCTGGCACGTGATCCCGGCCGACAGCAAGCGCCATCGCAACCTCATGGTGGCCAGGCTGCTGGTGCAAACGCTCAAGGGCATGAAGTTCGTGACGCCCGCAGGCGATCCAGCGCTCAAGGGCCTGGTCATCGAGTAGGCCCATGCCGGGGCGCATGCCGCTGCGCCTTGCAGGGACATTCAGACCACCGGGTTGACCGTCGCCCACTCATGCAACATCATAAGTTACATGAAACGCGACAGCCGACTCTCGTCCGTCCTCCATGCGCTGCTGCACATGGCCGAGCAGGATGGACCCATGACTTCCGACGCCCTGGCCCAATGCCTGGGCACCAACCCCGTGGTCGTCCGGCGCACCATGGGTTTTCTGCGTGATGCGGGCATCGTCAGTGCCGACCGCGGCCATGCCGGGGGCTGGCGCATCCAGGCCGATCTGCGCAACATCACCCTGCGCCAATTGCATGAGGCGCTGGGCGAGCCCGCGATGTTTGCGATGGGCATCCGCAACGAAGCGCCCGAATGCCTGGTCGAACAGGCCGTCAATGCCGCGCTCGAAGAGAGCTTTGCCGAGGCCGAAGCCCTGCTTCTGAAGCGCTTCTCTCAGATCACGCTGGCCGATCTGGCCAAAGACTTTGCGCGCCGCCATGCCGCGGTGCGCCGTGCAAGGAAATGAGCACCATGCCCGCACCCCATGATGTCATCGTCATCGGCGGCAGCTACGCCGGCATGGCCGCTGCCCTGCAACTGCTGCGCGCGCGCCGCTCGGTGCGCGTGATCGACGCGGGCGAGCGCCGCAACCGCTTCGCCAGCCATTCGCACGGCTTCCTGGGCCAGGACGGCGTGCCGCCCGGGCAGATCGCGGCCCAGGCGCGCGCGCAGTTGCAGGCCTACCCCACCCTGAGCTGGCAGGACGGCCGCGTGGAAGCCGTCAGCGGGCAGCTCGACGACTTCATCGTGCGCACCGCGGACGGCGCCGTGCACCGCGCGCGCCGGCTGCTGCTGGCCATGGGCGTGAGCGACCAGTTGCCCGCAGTGCCCGGCCTGGCCGAACGCTGGGGCCGCGCCATCTTCCATTGCCCCTACTGCCATGGCTACGAGCTGGACCGGGGCCGCATCGGCATCATCGGCGCCGGGCCGCTCTCCTCGCACCAGGCCGAACTGCTGACCGACTGGGGCGATGTGACCCTGCTGCCCAACGGCGTCACCGAGCTGGACCCGGCGCTGCGCGAGACGCTGCAGGGCCGGGGCGTGCAGATCGAGGAAACGCCCATCCGCCAGATCGAAGGCCATGCCGATGTGTGCCTGGCCGACGGCCGGCTGCTGCATTTCGCGGGCCTGTTCACGGCCACCCGCACCGCACCGGCCGGCACGCTGGCGCAGAGCCTGGGTTGCGCGCTCGAGGAAACGCCCATGGGCCTGCAGATCCGCACCGATGCCGAAGCCAGGACCAGCGTGCGCGGCGTCTTCGCCTGCGGCGATGTGGCACGCGTGCCGCATTCGGTCTCGCTGGCCGTGGGCAGCGGCGCGATGGCCGGCGCGCAGGTGCATCGCTCGCTGCTGTGGCCGCAGACGCTGTGGGCATGACAACCCCCTTCACCGACCCCGCGCAGGTGGCCGGCTATGCGCAGCGCACCGAGCGGCTGGTGCCGGGCCTGCACGACCTGCACCGCATGGCCTGCGTGCTGCTGGCCGAAGGCGCTGGCGACGATGCGCGGCTTCTCGTGCTGGGCGCGGGCGGCGGGCTGGAGCTCAAGGCCTTCGCAGACCTTCAGCCCAGCTGGCGCTTCGACGGCGTGGACCCCTCGGCGCCCATGCTGCAGCTGGCGCGCGAAACACTGGGCCCGCTGGCCGCGCGGGTGCGCTGGCATGAAGGCCTGATCGACACCGCGCCGCCCGGGCCTTTTGACGGTGCGAGCTGCCTGCTGACCCTGCACTTTCTGCCGCCTGCGCAGCGCTTGGAAACACTGATGGCGCTGCACGCGCGGCTGTGCAGCGGCGCGCGGCTGGTGGTGGCGCAGCACAGCTTTGACCTGCAAGGCCCCGAGGCCGAACGCTGGCTGCGCCGCAACGCGGCCTTTGCCGATCCTTCATGCCGGCCACCGGCCGATGCGGCGCAGAGCATCGCGAACATGCGCAAGAACCTGCCCGTGCTCGCGCCCGCGCAAGACGTGGAGCTGATGGCCCGCGCGGGCTTTGCCAACATCGAACTGTTCTACAGCGCCTTCAGCTTCAAGGGCTGGGTGGCCACCCGCCCCTGAAATGAAACAGCCCCCACGCTCCCCCGCTTCGCGAGGTCCGCTGCCCCCCGGGGGGGCCTCAGTGCCTTCGGGCGGCCGGGCGCCACTGAGAAAAAAACAAACCCGGCCGAAGCCGGGTTGTTGGGGAGAGGCTCAGGCCTCAGGCGTCCAGTTGCTCCAGCCGCGCCAGCTTGCGCTGCGACAGGTGCTTGAACAGGCGCGGCAGGATCAGCACGGCCAGCACGACCACGATCAGCGCCAGCGACATGGGCCGCTGCAGGAACACCATCGCGCTGCCTTCGCCGATGGACACCGCGTTGCGAAGCTGCGCCTCGGCCAGCGGGCCGAGGATCATGCCCACCACCACCGGCGCCGTCGGAAAGTCGAAGCGCCGCATCACCACGCCCAGCAGGCCGATCACCAGCAGCAGGTACAAATCGAAGGTGCTCTGGCGCATGCCGTAGGCGCCCACGGTCGCGAAGATCAGGATGCCGGCATAGAGCTGCGGCTTGGGGATCTTGAGCAGCTTGACCCACAGGCCCACCATGGGCAGGTTCAGCACCAGCAGCATCACGTTGCCGATGTACAGCGAGGCGATCAGCGCCCACACCAGCGCGGCCGAGGTGGTGAACAGCTGCGGCCCGGGCTGGATGCCGTAGTTCTGGAAGGCGCCCAGCAGCACGGCGGTGGTGTTGCTGGTCGGGATGCCCAAGGTCAGCAGCGGGATCATCGCGGCCGTCACGGTCGCATTGTTGGCCGCTTCGGGCCCGGCCACGCCTTCGATGGCGCCTTGGGTGCCGAACTCGGCCTTGTCCTGCGGGTCCTTGACCAGCTTCTTCTCGGCGGCGTAGCTCAGGAAGGTCGGGATCTCGGTGCCGCCGGCCGGGATGCAGCCAAAGGGCGTGCCGATGGCCGTGCCGCGCAGCCAGGCCGGGATGGAGCGCTTCCAGTCGCGCGCCGTCATGTGGACGCGGCTGAGCTGGTTCTGCGTTTCCTTCACGCGCCCTTCGAAGAGCACCGCATGCAGCACCTCGGCCACCGCGAACAGGCCCACGGCCACCAGCACGATGTCGATGCCGTCCATCAGTTCCGGCACGTTGCCGATGTAGCGGCCCTGGCCCGAGATCTGGTCCAGGCCCACGCAGCCGATGGCCAGGCCGATGAACAGCGCCGTCATGCCGCGCAGCGTGCTCTTGCCCAGCACCGCGCTCACGGTGGTGAAGGCCAGCACCATCAGCATGAAGTACTCGGGCGGGCCCAGCTTGACGGCGAACTCGGCCACGCTGGGCGCGAACAGCGTCACCACCACGGTCGCGATGGTGCCGGCGAAGAAGGAGCCGATGGCCGCCGTGGCCAGCGCCGCGCCGGCGCGCCCGCTCTTGGCCATCTTGTTGCCTTCCATCGCCGTGACCATGGAACTGGTCTCGCCCGGCGTGTTCAGCAGGATGGAAGTGGTGGAGCCGCCGTACATCGCGCCGTAGTAGATGCCGGCGAAGAAGATCATGGAGGCGGTGACGTCCACCTTGGCCGTGATGGGCAGCAGCATGGCCACGGCCACGGCCGGGCCGATGCCGGGCAGCACGCCCACGGCCGTGCCCAGGGCGCAGCCGACCAGGCACCAGATCAGGTTGGAAACGGTGATGGCCTGGGCAAAGCCCTGCAGCAGTGCGTTGAAGATATCCATGGCAGTTGCGCCCTCAGAGCCAGCCGGAGCGGGTCAGGCCCGGCAGATTGATGGCCAGGAACTGGGTGAACATCCAGAACACGGGCGCGGCGATGACCAGGCCGGTGACCAGGTCCTTGATCCAGGTGCCGATGGCGCCGGCCAGCGCCTGCCCCTGCGAGCGGCGCAGCCCCTGCACGGCCAGCAGGTAGCACAGCGCGCAACTCAGGATGAAGCCCAGGTGCACGATCAGCGCCGCGTTCAGCAGCAGGCCCGCCGTCACCCAGACCAGCCCACTCCAGTTGGCCGGCTCGGCGGGGCCGGCGTCGGGGTCCATCTCGCGAAAGCCGCCCGTGCGTGCCTCCCAGGTGATCCACAGGCCGCAGATGGTGAGCACCACGGCGCACAGCCAGGGCATGAAGTTGGGCCCCACGCCGCCGTAGCCTGCGTCCGACGAAATGCCGCGCGCGCCGATGCCCAGCCCGATGCCCGTGAGCGTCACGCCCACGCCCACCAGCGTCTGCGGCCAGTTGCCACCCGCCCCGCCTGCGGGTGTGCCCGATGTATTTGTTGTCATTGGAACTCCTCAGGAGATAGGCCCAGAACGCGCCGCGCCTGTATTCATCCAAGCCGGCAAGCGAAGCGAAGCCCTCAGGGCACCCACGGCACCGGCTTTGCCGGACCGTTGGGTGCGCCCCCTTCGGGAACCAGAAGGGGGAGCCGCGAAGCGGCCTGGGGGTTGCTTACTGCACCATCCCCGCCTTGGTCATCACATCGCGCAGATTGGCGAACTCGGCCTCGACGAACTTGTCGAAGTCCGGGCCGCTGAGCACCGCGGGCGTCCAGTCGTTCTTCTTCACCGCCTCGGCCCACGACGGGCTCTTGACGGCGGCCAGCACCATGTCGGTCAGGGCCTTGCGCTGCTCGGCGCTGATGCCGGGCGCGCCATACACGCCGCGCCAGTTGCCGATCTCCACATCGATGCCCTGTTCCTTGAGCGTGGGCACCTTGCTGCCTTCCAGGCGCTGGGCCGAGGTGACGGCGATGGGCTTCATCTTGCCGTCGGCGATGTAGGGGGCGAACTCGCTCATGCCGCTGCCGCCGACCGTGACGTTGCCGCCCAGGATGGCGGCGATGGCCTCACCGCCCCCGCGGAAGGCGACGTAGTTGATCTTGGCCGGGTCCACGCCTGCCTTCTGCGCGATCATGGCCGCGGCGATGTGTTCGGTCGATCCGCGCGAGCCGCCGCCCCACTTGACGCTGCCCGGGTCCTTCTTGAGCTGGGCGACCACGTCGGCCATGGTCTTGAAGGGCGAATTGGCCGGCAGCACGAACACGTTGTATTCGCTGGTGATGCGCGCGATGGGCGTGGCCTGCGAGAGGTTCACGGGCGGCTTGCCGGTGATGATGCCGCCCAGCATCACGGCGCCCATCACCATCAGCGCGTTCGGGTCGCCCTTGGAGCCGTTGACGAACTGCGCCAGGCCCAGCGCGCCCGCGGCGCCGCCCTTGTTGTCGTAGCTCACCGAATCGGCCAGCTTGGCGTCCGTGAGCGCCTTGCCCAGGGCGCGGCCGGTGATGTCCCAGCCACCGCCGGGATTGGCCGGGATCAGCATCTTCACGTTGGCTGCGGCGCGCGCCGAAAGGGGCAATGCACCGGCGGCGGCCAGCGCGGCCAGCGATTTCAGGAAGGTGTCACGACGCATGATGTCTCTCCTTGTTGGACGGGTGAAGGCACGGAGCCCGGGGCTGACCAGCACCTGACTCGGCGCCTGTCGCGTGGCTATGATGCGCGCCCCGCCTGTCAGTTGGCTGTCCAGCGGACTGGGGTTAACACTAGGGCCTGTTAACAGGCCCTAGAACCCTCACGCGCCATCGCCTTAGAAACGACATGAAGCTGCTGCTGATCGAAGACGACCCGGGCATGCAACTGACCCTGCAGCGCAGCCTGGGGCGCAGGCAGATCGACGTGCGCGTGTGCGGTGACGGCGCTGCCGCGCTGGCGCTGTGGCAGGCGCACGAGCCCGAAGTGGTGGCGCTGGACCTGAGCCTGCCGGGCCTGGACGGCCTGCAGGTGCTGGCCCAGGCGCGCGCCGCGGGCCTGCGCACGCCCGTGCTGCTGCTCACCGCGCGCGGCACCGTGGGCGACCGCATCATGGGCCTGAATGCCGGCGCCGACGACTACCTGCCCAAGCCCTTCGACCTGGACGAGCTGGAAGCGCGCCTGCGCGCCCTGCGCCGCCGCGCGCAGAGCGCGGCCGGCCTGCCCGCCACCGAGTCCATGCAGTGGCAGGTGGGCGCCCTGCACGGCGATGCCGAAGGCGCGATCTACCTGCGCGGCGAGCCGCTGGAGCTGACGCCGCGCGAGCTGGCCCTGCTGCGCGCGCTGATGCCCAAGCCCGGCCACGCGGTGAGCAAGGAAAGGCTGTTCGAGCTGGTCTTCCCGGGCCAGGCCGATGTGCAGTACGAAGCCATCGAGGTGGTGGTCTACCGCCTGCGCAAGAAGCTGCAGGACACGGGCGTGCAGCTGGTCACCCTGCGCGGCCTGGGCTATTTGCTGCGCGAAGGCTGATGCGCCGCACCTCCCTGCGTTTTCGGCTGCTGCTGGGCCTGCTGGTGCCGGTGGTGCTGTTCATCGTGCTCAACAGCATCAGCATCTACCGCCAGGCGCTGCAGGCGGCCACCACGGCCTACGACCGCACCTTGCTGGCCTCGGCCAAGACCATCGGCGAACAGCTGGACGTGGACGGCTACGACGAAACCGCCTCGCTGCAGGCCAAGGTGCCCTACTCGGCGCTCGAGGCCTTCGAGGCCGACAACCAGAGCCGCATGTACTACCGCGTGTCCACCCAGGCCGGCGAGATGGTCTCGGGCTTTGCCGAGCTGCCCTTCTGGCGCGGCCGCATCCCGGACCGGCCACCGTATTCGGCGCTGGTGGATTTCTACGACGACGTCTTCCGCGGCCTGCCCGTGCGCGTGGCCGTGCTGCTGCAGCCCGTGGCCAGCGAGCGCGGGCGCAGCATGGCCGTGGTGCAGGTGGCCGAAACCCTGGAGCTGCGCCAGACGCTGGCGCGCCGCCTGCTGCTGGACATGCTGTGGCGCCAGTTGCTGCTGCTGGCGGTGGTGGCCGCGTCGGTGGTCTTCGTAGTGCAGTGGGCCACGCAGCCGCTGCGCGCGCTGGGCCGCACGCTGGAGTCGCGCGCCGCCGACGATCTCTCGCCCGTGCGCGCGCCAGACCTGCCGCGCGAGCTGCAGCCCGTGGTGCAGGCGCTCACGGCGCTGATGCGCCGGCTGCAAAGCCTGCTGGACAACCAGAAGCGCTTCGTGCGCGATTCGGCGCACCAGCTGCGCACGCCGCTGGCCGTGCTCAAGGTGCAGGTGCAGTCCGCGCGCCGCGGCGACATGCCGCCCGAGCAGGCCCTGGCCGAGATCGCCGGCACCGTGGACCGCGCCACCGTGCTGGCCAACCAGATGCTGTCGCTGGCCAAGATCGAGCAGTTGCGCCAGGTGCCCGAATCGGAGCGGCTGGACCTGGCCGAAGCCGTGCGCCAGGTGGCGCTGGACGTCTCGCCGCTGATCGCGGGCCAGTCGCTGGATTTCGAGCTCGACGTGCAGCCGGCCTTCGTGCAGGCTCACCGCTGGATGCTGCAGGAGCTCACGCGCAACCTGCTGCACAACGCCATCAAGCACAGCCCCGCGGGGGGCGCGCTCACGGTGCGCGTGCGCGCGGTGGCCGGCCAGGCCGAACTGCTGATCTCCGACCAGGGCCCGGGCATCGGCCCCGAACTGCGCCAGCGACTGTTCGCGCCCTTCGCGGCGGGCGACAGCACGCGCGGCTCGGGCCTGGGGCTGGCGATCTGCCGCGAGATCGTGCAGGCCCTGGGCGGGCGCATCGCGTTGGACAATCGCCCCGGGGCCGGCCCCATGCCGGGGCTGGATGCCCGGGTGCTTGTGCCCCTTGCAAAGCCCTGAGGGCGCCTCCAGCTGGAAGGCCCTGCACCCCGATCGGAGAAGTCTTTTCCTTCATGGAGCGAATGCGCATCGACAAGTGGCTGTGGGCCGCCCGCTTCTACAAGACCCGTTCGCTGGCGGCCGATGAGATCGGCAAGCACCGCGTGCAGGTCAATGGCGACGTCGCCAAACCCGCGCGCGAGGTGAAGGTGGGCGACACGGTGGCCCTGCGCCAGGGCCCCGTCACCCGCACGGTGCATGTGCGCGGCCTCAGCGCCCAGCGCGGCCCTGCGCCGGTGGCCCAGCAGCTTTATGAGGAAACGGCCGAAAGCCTGGCCGCGCAGGTGCAGGCCCGCGAACAGCGGCGCCTGGCGCGCGAACCCGCACTGAGCATCGAGCAGGGCCGCCCCACCAAGCGCGACCGGCGCCAACTCGACACCGCGCGCCGCAGCGGGGCCCCCGGCTGGGGGGAGCGCTGGAGCGCCAGCATCGACGATTCCGGCGAGGAGCGGGGCTGACAGCGCCCCGACGCACGCCCGCAGCGGCCGTGCGGGCGCGCCTACAGGCCCGTGCGCGGCGCGACGACGCCACTGCCACGGGGACTTGCGCAGCATGGCGTTCAGCAAGTCAGCCACTCGAACGGCGCGCAGCGACGAATGCGCACCCCGGGATGGCCGACTGCATTCGTTCCCTCCATCTTCGAAAGGATTACCCATGGCAGATCTGCGCTCCGACGTCATCGACGTTCTCAACGACCTGATCGAAAACTCGCGCGACGGCGAGTACGGCTTCCGCACCCTGGCCGAGCGCGTGGAAGGCACGCGCCTGAAGCAGCTCTTCACCGACCGCTCGGTGCAATGTGCCCAGGCAGCCCAGGAACTGTCGCAGTGGGTGCGTGCCCAGGGCGGCACGCCGGCCGACGGCGGCACCGCCAGCGGCGCTCTGCACCGCGGCTGGGTCAAGGTCAAGGGCGCCATGGGCGCCGACAGCGAAGTGTCGATGCTGGAAGAGGCCGAGCGTGGTGAAGACGCGGCCCTCGCCCGCTACCGCAAGGCGCTGAAGGAAGACCTGCCGGCCGACGTGCGCGCGCTGGTGGAACGCCAGGCCCAGGGCGCCCAGCAGAACCACGACCAGATCAAGCTGCTGCGCGACGAGGCCCGCGCCCACAGCTGATCTCCCTGCGCAGGCGGGCCGACCGCGTCGACCCGCCCTGCTCCGCAAGGCGCGCCACGGGCGCGCCTTGTTTTTTGGCGCGTCGCGCAGGCCACAGTCGGGCTGCGGCAGCCGGTTTAGAGTGGGCCCATGAACGCGCCTTCCAGTTCCGTCCTCGATGCCGTGCGCTCGCGCCTGTCGGTGCGCGCCTTCCTTCCTGAGCCGGTGCCGCCTTCGCTGATCCGCGAGCTGCTGGTGCAGGCTGCGCGGGCGCCTTCGGGCGGCAATGTGCAGCCCTGGCACATCGACGTGCTGGCCGGTGAGGCGCTGGCGGCCTTTCGCCAGCGCATGCGCGAACGGCTGGCACCCGGCGCCGAGCCCGAGGAGCCGGCCTACGAGATCTACCCGGCCGCCCTGCCCGAGCCCTGGCGCTCACGGCGCTTCCGCATCGGCGAGGCGCTGTATGCGCGGCTGCGCATCCCGCGCGAGGACAAGGCGGCGCGGCTGCGCTGGTTTGCCAACAACTTCGATTTCTTCGGCGCGCCCCTGGCGCTGATGTGCTCGGTGGACCGGCGCATGGGCCCGCCGCAGTGGTCGGACCTGGGCATGTTCCTGCAGACCCTGATGCTGCTGCTGCGCGAGCGCGGCCTGGACAGCTGCGCGCAGGAATGCTGGGCGCTGTACCCGCGCACCGTCGCAGGCTTCCTGCAGTGGCCCGGGGACCGCATGATCTTCTGCGGCATGGCCATCGGCCGGCGCGATGCGGCGCACCCCGTCAACGGCCTGCAAAGCGAACGCGCGCCGCTGCAGGAGTGGGCGCGCTTTCATGGCTGCTGAGCCCGCTCACACCGGTACCTTGGACTCCTTGAGCACGCGCAGCACGAAGTGCGACTTGCTGTGGCGGATGCCGGGGATCTTGTAGAGCTTCTCGCGCAGCAGCCGCTCGTAGTCGCGCGTGTCGCGCACCGCGATGCGGATGTAGTAGTCGTAGTCGCCCGAGACGAGGTAGGCCTCCAGGATCTCCGGGATGGTGGCCAGCACCTGGCCGAAGGCGTAGAGCGTGTCTTCGGTGTGGCTCTCCAGGGTGAGCTGCACGATCACGGTGTCGTGGTAGCCCAGGCTGCGCGGATTGACCTGGATGGTGTAGCGCTCGATCACGCCCTCGTCCTGCAGCCGCTTGATGCGGCTCCAGCAACTGGTGGGCGAGAGCCCCACTTCGGCCCCGATCTCCTGCAGCGTGCGCCGGGCGTCCTGCAAAAGGATGCGCAGGATGGCCAGATCGGTCTTGTCGAAAATTTTCTCGCCCGCCATGCATATCTCCGAATGATTTTCGAATCATAGGCCAACACCTCCGAACATTCGGAAGCCTATTCGGCGCCGCTGCCTGAAGAATTGAGGGCATGAACTCCCTTGTCGCGCCCTCTTCCCCCGCCAGTGCCCAGCCGCTGGCCCCGCAGCCTTTGCCCAGCGCCCCGCGCAACGGCGCCCAGGCGCTGCTGGACACGCTGGTCGAATGCGGGGTCGACACGCTCTTCGGCTATCCCGGCGGCGCCGCGCTGCCGCTGTATGACGCGCTGCATGGCGAGCCGCGCCTGCGCCACATCCTCGTGCGCCATGAGCAGGCCGCCGTGCATGCGGCCGAGGGCTATGCGCGCAGCACCGGCAAGGTGGGCGTGGTGCTGGTCACCTCGGGCCCGGGCGTGGGCAACACCATCACCGGCCTGCTCGATGCCATGAGCGATTCGGTGCCCGTGCTGTGCATCAGCGGCCAGGTGGCCACGGCCGTGATCGGCACGCAGGCGTTCCAGGAAAGCGATGCGCTGGGCATGTCGCGCCCCGTCACCAAGTGGAACTTCCAGCCGCGCAGCGCGGCCCAGGTGGCCGACGCCACGCGCCGCGCGCTGGCCATCGCCGCCGGCGGGCGGCCCGGCCCGGTGCTGCTGGACGTGCCCAAGGACGTGCAGCTGGCGCCCGTGCACAGCCCGGAACCCGCACGGCCCCAGCGTGCGCCGCAGGACGTGGCCGTGGCGCAGCCGCGCGCGGGCAGCCTGCAGCGTGCGGCCGACCTGATCTCGACCGCGCGCCGCCCCGTGTTCTACGGCGGCGGCGGCCTGGTCAACGCGGGCCCTGCCGCCTGCGAGGCTTTTGCGCAGCTGGTGCGCCAGGTGGGCGGGCCCTGCACGCTCACGCTGATGGGGCTGGGCGCCTTCCCCGCGTCAGACCCGGCCTTCGTGGGCATGCTGGGCATGCACGGCACCCTGGAGGCCAACCTGGCCATGCACGAGGCCGACTTGGTCATCAACGTGGGTGCGCGCTTTGACGACCGCGTGACCGGCAAGCTCGACGAGTTCTGTCCCCATGCGCGCAAGATCCACATCGACATCGACCCCAGCGCCATCCACCGCACCGTGAAGGTGGACGTGCCCATCGTCGGCGACTGCGGCGCCGTGCTGCGGGCGCTGCTGGCCCTGCCCGAGCTGCAGGGGCTGGCGCCCGAACGGCTGGCGCCCTGGTGGCAGCGCATCGAGCGCTGGCGCGCCGCGCGCTGCCTGGACTTCGCGCCCGATGCGCAGCAGATCCTGCCGCAGCAGCTGATGGCGGCGCTGCAGGCGCAGCTGGCCGGGCGCGACGCCATCGTGTCCACCGACGTGGGCCAGCACCAGATGTGGGCCGCCCAGTACCTGCGCTTCGACCGGCCGCGGCACTGGCTCACCTCGGGCGGCGCCGGCACCATGGGCTACGGCCTGCCGGCGGCCATCGGCGCGCAGGTGGCGCACCCCGATGCGCTGGTGTGCTGCGTCAGCGGCGACGCCTCGGTGCTGATGAACATCCAGGAGCTTTCCACCGCCGTGCAGCACGAGGCCAGGGTCAAGCTGATCCTGTCGAACAACGGCTACATGGGCATGGTGCGCCAGTGGCAGGAGCTGAACCACGGCAACCGCCTCTCGCACAGCTGGAACGCGGCGCTGCCCAACTTCGTGGCGCTGGCCCGGGCCTTCGGCTGGGGCGCGCGCCGCGTGAGCGAGCCGGCCGAGCTGGAAGCCGCGCTGGCCGAATGCCTGGCCTGGGACGGCCCCTTCTTCCTCGACGTGCAGGTGGCCGCGCAGGAGAACTGCTTCCCCATGATGCCCGCCGGCGTGGGCCACCACCGCATCATGCTGGGCAAGGACCGCTGGTACGTGGAGGACTGAGCGCGACGCCGCTCAGGCCGGATTAAGCAGCGCGGGGGTCTCGTCCTGCGCATCCACGCGCACGGTCTGCGTGGGCAAGGCGATCTCGGCCCCATGCGCCGCCACGATGCGGCCGATGCGCAGCAGCACATCCTGCTTGATGTGCTGGAACGGCACCCAGGCCGTGGTCGTGGTGAAGGCGTAGACCATGACCTCCAGCGAACTCGGGCCGAAGGCGTTGAGGTTGACGATGGTGGTCTGGGTGTTGTCGATGGCCTCGTGCGCGGCCAGCATGGCGCGGATGTCGTGGACGATGGCTTCGACCACGCCGAAATCCTTGAAGCGCACGCCGATGGTCTCGCGCAGGCGCCGGTGCGTCATGCGCGAGGGGTTTTCGACCACGATGTTGGTGAACACCGAGTTGGGCACGTAGATCGGGTTCTTGTTGAAGCCGCGGATGCGCGTGTGGCGCCAGCTGATGTATTCGACCGAGCCTTCGATGGCCTTGTCGGGGCTGCGGATCCAGTCGCCCACGCTGAAGGGCCGGTCCAGGTAGATGGTGAGGCCGCCGAAGAAGTTGGCCAGCAGGTCCTTGGCCGCGAAGCCCACCGCGATGCCACCCACGCCGCCCAGCGCCAGCAGGCCGCTGATCTGGAAGCCCAGGGTCTGCGCCACCGTGATGACGGCCACCACCACCACGACCAGGCAGGCCAGCTTGACCAGCGCGTCGAAGGTGGTGGTGTCCACCTCCTCGCCGCGCCCGCGCCGCCGCGCCTCCACGTTGTGCCCCACCAGGCGTGCAAAGCGCAGCAGGAACCACGAGACGCAGATCACGGCCAGCACGTCGCGCGTGCGGCGCACGTCCTGGATGAAATCGGCGTCCACCTGCCGCTGCAGCACGGAGGCCATGAAGTCCAGCCCCACCACCCAGACCAGCACGCGCAGCGGGCTGCGCGCGGCCTGCACCAGGGCGTCGTCCCACACGGTCTGGGTCTTGCCCGAAATGCGCTCGACGCGGCTGAGCAGTGCCTGTGCGATGAAGTTGACGAGAAAGGTGGCCAGCGCGATGACCAGCAGGGATGCGACCCAGAGCTCCAGCCCCAGGTGTTCACTCAGATAAAGACTCAGGCGATTCATGGGCCGGCACTCTAAACGCAGCGCGCGGCCCGCGTTTGACACCGGTCTTTGGCCGGGTTCAGACGAAACGCGGTGCGCGCTTTTGCAGGTTGGCCAGCACCGCTTCGGTCTGGTTGGGGCTGCCGATCAGCTTCTGCTGTTCCTGCGATTCGGCCAGCAGCAGTTGGGCATCGTTCACGCGGCTGTCGGCCATGGCGTTCATCAGGCGCTTGCCGGCGCGGATGGCATCGGGGCTGCGCGAGGCGATCTCGTGCGCCATGTGCTGCGCCTGCGCCAACGGGTCGGCCACCACGCGCGTGGCCAGTCCCAGGGCCACGGCCTCCTCGCCCAGCACGATGCGGCCGGTGTAGGTCAGCTCGCGCGCCACGTCGTCACGCACCAGCGGGCGCATCAGCGGCAGGCCGCCCATGTCGGGCACCAGGCCCCACTTGATCTCCATCACCGACAGCCGCGTGTCGGCCGTCACCAGCCGCAGGTCGGCCCCCAGCGCCAGTTGCAGGCCACCGCCGAAGGCCACGCCATGCACGGCGGCGATGACGGGCACCGGCACATCGCGCCACACGGTGGCGATGTACTGCGGCTTGTTGGCCAGGCCGTGGGTGCGCGGCAGCAGGTCCATGTTGCCGCCCTCGCCCATCTTGGCGAAGGACTCCATGTCCAGCCCCGCGCAGAAGGCCCGGCCGCGGCCCGTGAGCACCACGGCGCGCACGCCGCGGTCTTCGCGCAGCTGCTCGCCGTGGTGGATCAGCGCGTCGAACATTGCGCTGTCCAGCGCGTTCATCTTGTCTTCGCGCGCGAGGTGCAGCTCCACCACGCCATCGTCGTGGCGGATCGATTGGATGCGTTCAGTCATGGCTTGTTGATCTCCTGCGGTCAGTATCCGCGCGGCCTTCGTCGGGGCCTATCGCACGCGCTACAGTGCAGCGCAGAAGCTTGCAGGGAATCCAAGGAGGCAGACCATGAGCATCCGCATCGTGCAACTGGGCAGCGCGCGCCACCCTGACGAAGGCCTGCGCATCGGCACCGTGCGCCGGCCACCGCGCGGCGTGCCCAAGGCGGAATTTGCGCGCCAGAACTGGTACGACGTCTGGTACCCGAATCTCGCGCCTTCGGCCGAGACCATGAAGCTGGGCCAGGCGGCGCAGGCCTCGCAGGCGCCGGCCGACTGGACGGCCTTCGTGCGCCGCTACAAGGCCGAGATGGCCGAGGCCGAGCCCGGCCGCAGCCTCGATCTGCTGGCGGCGCTGTCGCACCACACGGCGCTGTCGGTGGGCTGCTACTGCGAGGACGAATCGCGCTGCCATCGCAGCCTGCTGCGCGGGCTGCTGGCCGAGCGCGGCGCGGACATCAGCGGCTGAGATCGCCTCCGGACCCTCTCAGAGCTTCTTCTGCAGGAACAGCGCCTGGCCGAAAGCCGGGTCCAGCTGGTAGCCGGCAAAGCCTTCGCGTTCATAGGTGCGCAGCGCCGGCGCATTGCCCGACAGCACTTCGAGCGTGAGCTTGCAGGCACCGCGGCGGCGCGCTTCGGCTTCCACCGCTTCGAACATGCGCCGGGCCACGCGCTGCCCGCGATGGCTGGGCAGCACCACCACGTCGTGCACATTCACCAGCGGCTGGCAGGCGAAGGTCGAAAAGCCCTCGATGCAGTTGATCAAGCCCACGGGCTGATCACCGTCGAAAGCCAGCACGCTGAAGGCCTGCGGCCGCGCCGCCAGCGCCGCTGGCAGGCCCGCCTTCACGGCCTCGGCCAGCGGCGTGCCGCCGCCCGCAGGGTCGCGCGCGTAGGCATCGAGCAGCTCGACCAGCGCTTGGCTATGGCGCGGGTCGCGGTAGTCGGCAAGCAGGGACTGGATCACACGGGCTCCAAGGCATGATGAGGAGGAAGGGGCAAGAGCACGGTGATGGCATCGCCGGCCTGCACCAGGCCGCCGCGGGTGACGACGGCCATGACACCGGCCTTGCGCACCAGACCGCCATCGGCATCGCGCGCCAGGGTGGCCGCCATCAGGCCTTTCTGAAAGCGGTCGATCTGGACGCAGGGGTTGCGCAGGCCGGTGATCTCCACCTCGGCCTCGGCGCCCAGACGCAGCCGCGTGCCCGCGGGCAGGGCCAGCAGGTCGATGCCGCGCGTCGTAATGTTCTCGCCCAGATCGCCAGGGAACACCGCGAAGCCGGCGTGCACCAGTTCGTCGAAGAGTTCGGCGTGCATCAGATGCACCTGCCGCAGATTGGGCGCATCGGGGTTGCGCGCGACGCGCGAGCGATGCTGCACAGTGCGGCCGGCATGCGTGTCGCCCGCCACGCCCCAGCCTTCGAGCAGGCGAATCGCCGGCTCGGCGAACTTGGAAAAGCCGTGCACGTCGCTGGCGTGCACCGCGAGCACCCGTGGCGCGACCGGCTCGCCCAAGGCGGCTACCCCAGCGTGGCCGCAATGCGCCGAGCGCAGGCCTCGGCCTGCTGCGCATCGCGCGCCTCGACCATCACGCGCAGCAGCGGCTCGGTGCCACTGGCGCGGATGAGCACGCGGCCGCTGTCGCCCAGTTCGATTTCGGCGCGTTCGCTTTCCTCGGCCAGCGCGCAGTTGGATTGCCAGTCCTGACCATCCTTGAGCCGCACGTTGATCAGGGTCTGCGGGAACAGTTCTACGCCCTCGAGCAGCTGAGCCACGGTGCGGCCGCTGCGCACGCAGGCCTGCAGCACCTGCAGCGCGCTGACCAGCCCATCGCCGGTGGTGTGACGGTCCAGCGCCAGCAGGTGGCCCGAGCCCTCGCCGCCCAGCAGCCAGCCGCGCTTGCCCAGTTCTTCGAGCACGTAGCGGTCGCCGACCTTGGCGCGCACGAACTCCACGCCCGCGGCCTTGAAGGCCATTTCCACGGCCTTGTTGGTCATCAGCGTGCCCACCACACCTTCGGGCTTGCGGCCTTGCGCCATGCGATCGGCGGCCATGAGCCACAGCAGTTCGTCGCCGTTGTAGAGGCGCCCCTGCGCATCGACCAGTTGAAGCCGGTCAGCGTCGCCGTCGAGTGCAATGCCGTAGTCCGCGCCGCGGGCCTTGACGGCCTCGATCAGCGCCTGGGGGTGGGTGGCGCCCACGCCCTTGTTGATGTTCAGGCCGTCGGGCTGCACGCCGATGCTGACCACGTCGGCACCGAGTTCGTGGAACACGTTGGGCGCCACGTGGTAGGCCGCGCCATGGGCGGCGTCCACCACCAGCTTCAGGCCGCGCAGGCTCAGATCGGCCGGGAAGGTGCTCTTGCAGAACTCGATGTAGCGGCCCGCCGCATCGTCGAGCCGGCGCGCGCGGCCCAGCGCGGCCGAATCGGCCCACACGGGCGGCTCGGCCAAAGCGGCTTCCACGGCCAGTTCCCACTCGTCGCTGAGCTTGGTGCCTTGCGCGCTGAAGAACTTGATGCCGTTGTCGGCGAAGGGGTTGTGGCTGGCGCTGATCACCACGCCCAGGCTGGCGCGCTGCGCGCGTGTCAGGTAGGCCACGCCCGGCGTGGGCAAGGGCCCCAGCAGCACCACGTTGACGCCGGCCGAGTTGAAGCCCGACTCCAGCGCCGACTCCAGCATGTAGCCCGAGATCCGCGTGTCCTTGCCGATCAGCACCGTGGGCCGCGCCTCGGTCTTCTTGAGCACGCGGCCCACCGCATGCGCAAGGCGCAGCACGAAGTCGGGCGTGATGGGCGGCTTGCCGACCGTGCCGCGGATGCCGTCGGTGCCGAAGTACTGTCTGGCCGTCATGGATGAATGCTCCTCGCGTTGTTGTTATGACCTGTTTGGCACATTTTCCCCATCGTGATGGGAAACCAGCCAATCCGTTCAAAGAGGCCGGTGCCGGCCGCCTTCGCCCTGCTCGGCCTGCATGGCACGCCACACGGAGAGCGCCTGCACCGTTTCGCGCACGTCATGCACGCGCACGATGCGCGCCCCGCGCTCGACGGCCAGCACGGCCGCGGCGGTGCTGGCCACCATGCGGTCGGCCGGCACCTGCAGGCCCGTGACGGCGCCCAGCGACGACTTGCGCGACCAGCCGGCCAGCAGCGGATAGCCCAGCGTCAACAGCTCGCCCTGGCGCGCCAGCAGCGCGAAGTTCTGTTCCACCGTCTTGCCGAAGCCGATGCCTGGGTCGAGCACGATGCGCCCGGCCGCCACGCCCCGCGCGCGCAGGCACTGCACCGCCTCGGACAGGAAGCTGCGCACCAGGGGCACGCCGTCGCCGGCCATCGGCAGCGCCTGCATGGTCTGGGGGTCGCGGTGCATGTGCATCAGGCACACGCCGCAGTTCGGGTGCGCGGCCACCGCCTCGAGCGCGCCGGGCTGGCGCAGCGCCCAGATGTCGTTGACGACGTCCGCGCCCAGGTCCAGCACGGCCTGCATCAGCGCAGGCTTGTAGGTATCGATGGACAGCGGCACGCCCAAGCGCAGCGCCTCGCGCACCACGGGCAGCACGCGCGCGCTTTCCTCGTCGAGCGGCACCGCGGGGCTGCCGGGGCGCGTCGATTCGCCACCGATGTCGAGAATGTCGGCGCCGTCGCGGATCAGTTGCTCGCAATGGCGCAGCGCGGCGGCGGTGCCGGCATGGGCGCCGCCGTCCGAGAAGGAATCGGGCGTGACGTTGACGATGCCCATCACCTGCGGGCGCCGCAGGTCGATGGCAAAGCGCGTGGTCTGCCAGGAGGCGGAGAAGGAAGAGGCCGGGGTCATCGAAGCCATGGAATGCGGCAAGACGTTTGCGATGGATGATGCATGCGCCACCCCGGCACTTCAACGAAAAACGGGGCCTGAGCCCCGTTTCGCTGCTGCCAGGCAGCCTGCACCTGAACCAGGCGGCCGGTCAGGCCGCTGATGGCGCCGGATCGGCAGGCTTGACGGCCGCGGAGCCGCCGCTGCTGCCGCCGTTGTTGGAGGGGGGCGTGCGCGGCGTGAAGTCCTTGGGCGGACGCGGTTCGCGGCCGGCCATGATGTCGTCCAGCTGCTCGGTGTCGATGGTTTCCCATTCGAGCAGGGCCTTGGCCATGGCGTGCATCTTGTCGCTGTTCTCCTCGATCAGGCGGCGCGCCAGCGCGTACTGCTCGTCGATGATGCGGCGCACCTCGGCGTCCACCTTCTGCATGGTGGTTTCGCTCATGTTGGTGGTCTTGGTCACCGAGCGGCCCAGGAAGACCTCGCCTTCGTTTTCGGCATAGACCATCGGCCCCAGGGCTTCGCTCATGCCGTACTTCATGACCATGTCGCGCGCCAGGTTCGTGGCACGCTCGAAGTCGTTGCTCGCGCCCGTGGTCATCTGGTTCATGAACACTTCTTCGGCGATGCGGCCACCGAAGAGCATGCTGATCTGGTTCAGCATGTATTCGCGGTCATAGCTGTAGCGGTCCTGCTCGGGCAGGCTCATGGTCACGCCCAGCGCACGGCCGCGCGGGATGATGGTGACCTTGTGCACCGGGTCGCACTTGGGCAGCAGCTTGCCGATCAGGGCGTGGCCGGCCTCGTGGTAGGCGGTGTTGCGGCGCTCGTGCTCGGGCATGACCATGCTCTTGCGCTCGGGGCCCATGAAGATCTTGTCCTTGGCCTTCTCGAAGTCCTGCATTTCCACCACGCGCGCATTGCGGCGGGCGGCCATCAGGGCGGCTTCGTTGCAGAGGTTGGCCAGATCGGCGCCCGACATGCCGGGCGTGCCGCGCGCGATGATGCTGGCGTTCACGTCCTGGCCCAGCGGCACCTTGCGCATGTGCACGTTCAGGATCTGCTCGCGGCCACGGATGTCGGGCAGCGTCACGTAGACCTGGCGGTCGAAACGGCCCGGGCGCAGCAGCGCGGCGTCCAGAATGTCCGGGCGGTTGGTGGCAGCCACCACGATCACGCCCAGGTTGGTTTCGAAACCGTCCATCTCCACGAGCATCTGGTTCAGCGTCTGCTCGCGCTCGTCGTTGCCGCCACCCAGGCCTGCGCCACGCTGGCGGCCCACGGCGTCGATTTCGTCGATGAAGATGATGCAGGGCGCATTCTTCTTGGCGTTCTCGAACATGTCGCGCACGCGGGCTGCGCCCACGCCAACGAACATTTCAACGAAGTCCGAACCCGAGATCGAGAAGAAGGGAACCTTGGCCTCGCCGGCGATGGACTTGGCCAGCAGCGTCTTGCCGGTGCCCGGGGGGCCAACCAGCAGCAGGCCACGCGGAATGCGGCCGCCGAGCTTCTGGAACTTTTGCGGGTCCTTCAGGAAGTCGACGACTTCCTTGACCTCTTCCTTGGCCTCGTCGCAGCCGGCGACGTCGGCAAAAGTGACGGTGTTGTTGTTCTCGTCCAGCATGCGGGCCTTGGACTTGCCGAAGCTGAACGCCCCGCCCTTGCCGCCGCCCTGCATCTGGCGCATGAAGTAGATCCACACGCCGATCAGCAGCAGCATCGGGCCCCAGCTCACGAGCAGGGTCATGAGCAGCGAGCCTTCCTCGCGCGGCTTGACGTCGAACTTGACGTTGTGGTCGATCAGGTCGCCCACCAGGCCCCGGTCCAGCACCGTGGCGTTGGTGCGGATGCGGCGGTCGTCGTTGGTGACCGCGACGATTTCGCCGCCGGCCAGGCCCTCAGGGATGGTGGCACTCTTGATCTGGTTGTTGCGGACCTGATCGATGAATTCCGAATAGCTCACCGTGCCGGCGCTGCCACCCGCGCGGGTGTCGAACTGCTTGAACACAGTGAACAACACCATCGCGATGACGAGCCAGACGGCGACCTTGGAAAACCACTGATTGTTCAAACGATGCTCCAGTCGGTGACGCGGGGATGACAGAAAGGCCCACTACGCAGTCAATTGGGCCGGATTCTAGGCTTTTCAAGCTGCGAAACCGCCCCAAAGCCCTATGGCAACCCCGGAGCCCCAGAGGGCAGACCCGGCATAAGACACACAAGGCCACATTGCTTGCAATTTCCCTCAGGCTTCGGGGCGCAGGCCGATGCCGACCAGGAAGTTCTCGGCAGATTTGTCGCGCGAGGACTTGGGCTTGAGCGGCTTGACGATGCGGAAATTGGCCTTGAACAGGCGCACCAGCTCGTCATAGCCGC
The DNA here is from genome assembly GCF_028023875.1 of Xenophilus arseniciresistens. GTDB lineage: Bacteria > Pseudomonadota > Gammaproteobacteria > Burkholderiales > Burkholderiaceae_C > Xenophilus > Xenophilus arseniciresistens. Next base: position 284,288 of record NZ_JAQIPB010000006.1, on the reverse strand, counting down.
CGCCATGGAAGACCTTGGCGACCAGCGCACCTTCGGGCTTGAGATGGGCTCGCGAAAACTCCACGGCCAGTTCGACCAGATGGACCACCCGCGCCGCGTCGGCCGAGCCGATGCCCGAAAGGTTGGGCGCCATGTCGGATACCACCACGTCCACCGCCCGACCCTGCACCGCCGCCTCCAGCTGCGCCAGCACCTCGGGTTCGCGGAAGTCGCCCTGGATGAATTGCACGCCCTCGATGGGCTCCATGGGCAGCAGGTCCAGCGCGATGATGGCGCCGGCCAACTCCCCCACCGCAGCACCCTGCGGTGACAGCCGGCGCCGCACGTACTGGCTCCAGGCACCGGGTGTGGAGCCCAGGTCCACCACCACCTGGCCGGGCCGGATCAGGTTCAGCGTCTCGTCGATTTCCTTGAGTTTGTACGCGGCGCGCGCGCGATAGCCGTCCTTCTGGGCCTGCTTGACCCAGGGATCGTTCACATGGTCGTTGAGCCAGGACTTGTTGACCTTGGCGCTCTTTGTTTTCACCTTCATTGCGGCTCGATAATAGGGCCATGCCCGCCATTCAACTCACCCCCGCGCAGCGCAAAGTGCACCGCGCTGACGCCCACCACCTCGATCCGATCGTCATGATCGGTGGCGATGGGCTCACCCCGGCCGTCAAGAAGGAGGCCGATGCCGCCCTCAAGGCCCATGGACTGATCAAGATCCGCGTGTTTTCCGACGACCGCCTGGCGCGCGACGCCATGCTGGCCGAGCTGGCCGACACGCTGGACGCCGCCCCCATCCAGCACATCGGCAAGCTGCTGGTGCTGTGGCGCCCCAAGCCCGTCAAGGAACGCGCCGTCGACGAGGACCGCATGCCCGGCCCGAAGGACGTGAAGGTGCTCAAGTACGGCAAGGGCGGCCAGCGCCCCGAGGTGAAGATCCTGCGCGTGCTGGGCAACCAGCGCCTGACGCCGGGCGGCACCATCAAGCGCGCCAAGCCCAAGCAGAAGTCCGTCAAGAAGCGGCAGGCGGATTGATCTGCGATGAGCGGCCAGCGCCACATCCTGTGCATGAAATGGGGCACCAAATATGGCCCCGAATACGTCAACCGCCTCTATGCCATGGTGCGCCGCCATCTGAGCGGCGACTTCAATTTCGTCTGCCTGACCGATCGCAGCGAGGGCATCCGGGCCGAAGTGCAGTGCCTGCCGATCCCGCCGCTGGCCCTTGAACTCAAGCCCGGCCAGCCCGACCGGGCCTGGAAGAAGCTGACCACCTTCGAGGCCGACCTCCATGGCCTGCGGGGCACGGCGCTGTTCCTGGACCTGGACGTGGTGATCGTCGGCTCGCTCGACGAATTCTTCACCCTGCCCGGCCAGTTCCTGATCATTCACGACTACCCGCGCTTCTGGCGTTTTGGCGAGCGCGTGACCGGCAATTCCTCGGTCTACCGCTTCGAGCTGGGCGCGCATGCCGACGTGCTGGCCCACTTCCGGGCCCACATGGACGAGGTGCCCAGGCAGTTCCGCAACGAGCAGGCCTTCCTCTCGGACTTCCTGCACCGCCAGCGCAAGCTGGGCTACTGGCCCAGCGCCTGGTGCCCCAGCTTCAAGTACCACGGCATCCCGAGCTGGCCCAGCAACTACTGGAAGCCGCCCTTCGTGCCGGACGATGCGCGCATCGTGATCTTCCACGGCGAATGCAATCCGCCCGATGCCCTGGTGGGCCGGCGCAACAAGCGCTTTGCCCACATCGAGCCGGCGACCTGGATCGCCGAGCACTGGAAGGAGTGAGGCCCGCTGCGCCGGGCGAGCCAAAGCCGCTCAGCGCGCGCCGACCAGCGGGCGGCCCGTGAGCCTCTGCAGGATGGCCAGTGGGCTGGCCTTCGGGTCGTACTCCTGGCCGGGGGGCAGGTACAGCGTCTGCTCCATCATGTACTGGCCCGACATGACGGCATGCGAGGTCTGGTCTGAAAAGCACACCCAGGTGGAACCGGCCGGGAAGGCCATCGTTTCCTGCGGCGCCCGGGCCTGGTAGTCCAGGTCGCTCTTCATGCCGTCATGCAGCTGCAGCATCAGGTGGTCGTATTCGCTGCGCAGCGACTTGGTGACGTGCAGCGCCTGCAGCGCCCTCGCCTTCCAGGCCGAATAGGGCGTGGCGCGCGGCAGGAAGCGCCGGGCCACGTCCTCGAAGGGCTCACCCACGCGCCAGACCCGCGGCTGCCCTTGCGGGTTGAGGTTGGTGAACACGCGCAGGATGCGCTCGCCGTAATTGGGGCGTGAAGGAAAGGAGTCCACATGCAGCCGGCGGTCGTCCGCGCGCCAGGACTGGGTGCGCGTCTCCACCTGCATGGGTCTAAAGCTCGTGGGCGCGGCACGCAGCTTGGGGGCGTAATCGGGCAACAGGCCATCGATCAGCGCCCGCGCCTGCGCACGGAAGCGACGGACCATGCGCGCCACGGCCTCCTGCGTGGCCGCGTCGCCGGCGGCGCCCTTGAGGCGGTCGTCGATGCCCAGGCTGATGTTGCGGCTCTTGGGGTCGCGCACCTCGGGGCGCAGCAGCGCTTCTTCGCCGGCCTCCAGCGCAAAGCGCAGCTTCGGGAAGTACAGCACCTTGCCGGCCTCCAGCGCCGCCGTCCAGGCCGGGTTGCTGGCTACGCCGTGCCAGTCGCTGGCCTCCAGATTCAGAATCTGCGATTCCATCGCACTCACTCCAATCGCGCCTTCGGCCGGCGCAGCCACAGCCCAGTGCCTCAGCGTGCCGGCAAGGTGCGCGCCAGCCGCCACAGGGCCAGGCCGGCACACAGCCACTGCAGCAGGTACATGCCGGTACCCAGGTTGTGCCACAGCTTGAGGCTCTCTCGCGCCACGATGCGGGGCGCAACCGCGTATTCGATCAGCAAGGCCAGCAGCAGCCCGCCCATGACGGGCATCACGGCGGCCGGCGGCGGTGCGGGAAGGTCGTCTTCCCCTTCGGGGCGCTTCGTCAAGGCCAGCAACAGCAGCAGCGCGCAACCCACCGACAGCCAGCTCTGCGCCGTGAACAGGCGCGCCGCCATGGCGCCGGCCATGGCCGGCGTGGCCAGGTGCATGAACAGAAGCGGCACCACCACGAAGCCGATGGCCGTGAGGCTGCCCCACCAGAGGGCGGCACTCATCAGGGCGATGCGCTGTCTCATGCCGCTTGAACTCAGCGGTAGCTCACACCCACGATCTCGTAGTGCTTCTCGCCGCCCGGTGCCTGCACCACGGCGGTGTCGCCCTCTTCCTTGCCGATCAGCGCGCGCGCGATGGGGCTGGACACGTTGATCAGGCCCTTCTTGAGATCGGCCTCGTCCTCGCCCACGATCTGGTAGGTCACGCCTTCGCCGCTGTCTTCTTCCTCCAGCTCCACCGTGGCGCCGAAGACCACCTTGCCGCCGGCATCCACGTCGGCCGGGTTGATGATCTGGGCCACCGACAGCTTGCCTTCGATTTCCTGGATGCGGCCTTCGATGAAGCCCTGGCGGTCCTTGGCTGCGTCGTAGTCGGCGTTCTCGCTCAGGTCCCCCTGCGCGCGCGCTTCGGCGATCGCGTTGATCACCGAAGGACGCTCCACCGTCTTGAGGCGGTGCAGTTCCTCGCGCAGCATTTCTGCGCCGCGCGTGGTGATGGGAAGGGTCGTGGCCATTGCTCGGTTCTCCGTCATTGTGGAGGCGGCGCCGCTGCAACTGCATGCGGGGCCGCCATCAAAAGCAAAACCGCCGGGCGTTGCCGCCTGGCGGTATGGGAAGGCCCTGATTATGCCGCGCCCGGAAGGCGCGGCAAGGCCGTGCTGTCCGGGCGCCTGCGCGCTCAGGCGGCAGCCAGCTGGGCGTGCATTTCCTGGACCGAGATCACGTCCAGCGCATGCATGTGCTGCATGCCTTCCACCGCCGCTTCGGCACCGAAGATGGTGGTGAAGGTAGTCACGCGGGCCAGCAGGGCCGAGGTGCGGATCTGGCGCGAATCGGCGATCGCGTTGCGGCGCTCCTCGACCGTGTTGATCACCAGCGCGATCTCGTTGTTCTTGAGCATGTCGACGATGTGCGGCCGGCCCTCGGTGACCTTGTTGACCGTCGCGCAGGCGATGCCCGCCGCGTTGATGGCCGCGGCCGTCCCCTTGGTGGCGATCAGCTCGAAGCCCAGCTTGACCAGCCCGCGCGCGATCTCCACCGCGCGCGCCTTGTCGTTGTTCTTGACCGAGATGAACACCTTGCCCGACTTGGGCAGGTGCGTGCCCGCGCCGAGCTGGCTCTTGACGAAAGCTTCGCCGAAGGTCTTGCCCACACCCATCACTTCTCCTGTGGACTTCATCTCGGGGCCGAGGATGGTGTCCACGCCGGGGAACTTGACGAAGGGGAAGACCGCTTCCTTGACGCTGTAGTAAGGCGGCGTGACTTCCTTCGTGATGCCCTGCGAGGCCAGCGACTGTCCGGCCATGCAGCGCGCGGCCACCTTGGCCAGCTGCACGCCGGTGGCCTTGCTCACGTAAGGCACGGTGCGCGAGGCACGCGGGTTCACTTCCAGCACGTAGATCACGTCCTGGCCGTCCTTTTCCTGGATCGCGAACTGCACGTTCATCAGGCCCACCACGTTCAGCGCCTTGGCCATGGCGGCGCTCTGGCGCTTGAGCTCGGCGATGGTTTCGGCCTTGAGGCTGTAGGGCGGCAGCGAACAGGCGGAGTCGCCCGAGTGCACGCCGGCCTGCTCGATGTGCTCCATCACGCCGCCGATCAGCACCTGGCCTTCGCCGTCGCGCAGGCAGTCCACGTCGCATTCCACGGCGTCATTGAGGAAGCGGTCCAGCAGCACGGGCGAGTCGTTGCTCACCTTGACGGCTTCGCGCATGTAGCGCTCCAGGTCGCGCTGCTCGTGCACGATTTCCATCGCACGCCCGCCCAGCACGTAGCTGGGGCGCACCACCAGCGGGTAGCCCAGCGCAGCGGCCTTCTCCAGCGCCTCGGCCTCGGTGCGGGCCGTGGCGTTGGGCGGCTGCAGCAGCTTGAGCTCATGCAGCAGCTTCTGGAAGCGCTCGCGGTCTTCCGCCGCGTCAATCATGTCGGGACTGGTGCCGATGATCGGCACGCCGTTGGCCTCCAGGTCCAGCGCCAGCTTCAGCGGCGTCTGGCCGCCGTACTGCACGATCACGCCGGCCGGCTTTTCCTTGTCCACGATCTCCAGCACGTCTTCTAGCGTCAGCGGCTCGAAGTACAGGCGGTCCGAGGTGTCGTAGTCGGTGGAAACCGTCTCGGGGTTGCAGTTGACCATGATGGTCTCGTAGCCGTCCTCGCGCATGGCGAGCGCGGCATGCACGCAGCAGTAGTCGAACTCGATGCCCTGGCCGATGCGGTTGGGGCCACCGCCCAGCACCATGATCTTCTTCTTGTCGGTGGGCTCGGCCTCGCACTCTTCCTCGTAGGTCGAGTACATGTAGGCCGTGTTGGTCGGGAACTCCGCCGCGCAGGTGTCCACGCGCTTGTAGACCGGGCGCACGCCCAGCTCGCGGCGCTTGTTGCGCACGGCGGTGTCGGTGGTCCGAAGCTGCTTGGCCAGGCGGCGGTCCGAGAAGCCCTTCTGCTTGAGCACGCGCAGCGTGTCGGCATCGATATCTTCCAGGCTCTTGGTTTCCAGCTCGAGCTCGATCTTCACGATCTCCTCGATCTGCACCAGGAACCAGGGATCGATCTTGGTCAGCGCGAAAACCTCATCCACGCTCATGCCCTGCGCGAAGGCATCGCCCACGTACCAGATGCGCTCGGGGCCGGGCTCGCCCAGTTCCTTTTCGAGCACTTCGCGGTCCTGGGTCTTCTCGTTCATGCCGTCCACGCCCACTTCCAGGCCGCGCAGCGCCTTCTGGAACGACTCCTGGAAGGTGCGGCCCATGGCCATCACCTCACCCACGGACTTCATCTGCGTGGTCAGGCGTGAATCGGCGGCGGGGAACTTCTCGAACGCGAAGCGCGGGATCTTGGTGACCACGTAGTCGATGCTGGGCTCGAAGCTCGCGGGGGTGGCGCCGCCCGTGATCTCGTTGCGCAGCTCGTCGAGCGTGTAGCCCACGGCCAGCTTGGCCGCGACCTTGGCGATGGGAAAGCCCGTGGCCTTGGAAGCCAGCGCCGAGGAACGCGACACGCGCGGGTTCATCTCGATGACGATCATGCGGCCGTCCTTCGGATTGACCGAGAACTGCACGTTGGAGCCGCCGGTGTCGACGCCGATCTCGCGCAGCACCGCCAGGCTGGCGTTGCGCATGATCTGGTATTCCTTGTCGGTCAGCGTCTGCGCGGGCGCCACGGTGATCGAGTCGCCGGTGTGCACGCCCATCGGGTCCAGGTTCTCGATCGAGCACACGATGATGCAGTTGTCCGCCTTGTCGCGGACCACTTCCATCTCGTACTCCTTCCAGCCCAGCAGCGACTCTTCGATCAGCAGCTCGTTGGTGGGCGAGGCTTCGAGGCCGCGCTTGCAGATGGTCTCGAACTCTTCGGAGTTGTAGGCGATGCCGCCGCCCGTGCCGCCCAGCGTGAAGCTGGGGCGGATCACCGTCGGGAAGCCCACGTTCTTCTGCACGGCCCAGGCCTCGTCCATGCTGTGGGCGATGCCCGAACGCGCCGAGCCCAGACCGATCTTGGTCATCGCGTCCTTGAACTTCAGACGGTCCTCGGCCTTGTCGATGGCCTCGGGCGTGGCGCCGATCAGCTCGACCTCGTACTTGTCGAGCACGCCGTTGCGCCACAGGTCCAGCGCGCAGTTCAGCGCGGTCTGGCCGCCCATGGTGGGCAGGATGGCGTCGGGGCGCTCCTTGGCGATGATCTTCTCGACCGTCTGCCAGGTGATGGGCTCGATGTAGGTGACGTCGGCCGTGGCCGGGTCGGTCATGATCGTCGCGGGGTTGCTGTTGATCAGGATGACCTTGAAACCTTCTTCGCGCAGCGCCTTGCAGGCCTGCACGCCGGAGTAGTCGAATTCGCAGGCCTGGCCGATGACGATGGGGCCGGCGCCGATGATGAGGATGCTCTTGAGGTCTGTGCGCTTAGGCATTCGCGGCCTCCGCCTTGTGTTGGTCCATGAGTGCCGCGAAGCGGTCGAACAGGTAGCCGATGTCGTGCGGGCCGGGCGAGGCTTCGGGGTGGCCCTGGAAGCAGAAGGCCGGCTTGTCGGTGCGGGCCAGGCCCTGCAGCGTGTTGTCGAACAGGCTGATGTGCGTGGCGCGCAGGTTGGAAGGCAGCGACTGCGCGTCCACCGCAAAGCCATGGTTCTGGCTGGTGATGCTCACGCGGCCATCGTCCAGGTCCTTGACCGGATGGTTGGCGCCGTGGTGGCCGTTCTTCATCTTGAAGGTCTTGGCACCGGAAGCCAGCGCCATGATCTGGTGCCCCAGGCAGATGCCGAAGGTGGGGATGCCGGTCTCGATCAGTTCGCGCGCCGCGGCGATGGCGTAGTCGCAAGGTTGCGGGTCACCCGGGCCGTTGGCCAGGAAGATGCCATCGGGCTTGAGCTTGAGCACGTCGGCCGCAGGCGTCCTGGCCGGCACCACCGTGATGCGCGCGCCGCGCTGCGCCAGCATGCGCAGGATGTTCTTCTTGACGCCGTAGTCGTAGGCCACCACGTGATGACGCGGCGTGATCTGCACGCCGTAGCCGGCGCCCAGCTTCCACTCGGTCTGGGTCCACTCGTAGGTCTGCTGCACCGAAACCACCTGGGCCAGGTCCAGGCCAGCCATGTTCGGCGCGCTGCGCGCGGCGGCCAAGGCGGCGTCGATGCGCGCCTGCGTCACGGCTTCGCCATGTGCCAGCCCCACAATCGCGCCGTTCTGGGCACCCTTTTCGCGCAGCAGGCGCGTGAGCTTGCGGGTGTCGATGCCGGCGATGGCCACGGTCTTGCCGTCCACCAGGTACTGCGAGAGCGTGCGGCTCTTGCGGAAGTTGGATGCAACGAGGGGCAGGTCCTTGATGATCAGCCCGGCAGCGTGGATCTTGTCGGCTTCGATGTCCTCGTCGTTCACCCCGTAGTTGCCGATGTGCGGATACGTCAGCGTGACGATCTGCTGGCAATAGCTGGGGTCGGTGAGGATTTCCTGGTAGCCGGTGATGGCGGTGTTGAACACCACTTCACCGACCGTGGTGCCGGTGGCACCGATCGACTTGCCGAGAAAGACCGTGCCGTCTGCGAGCGCCAGGATGGCGGGCGGGAAGGATCCCTGGAGGGATGAAAGCACTGGGTTCTCCGTTGGATGGATGACGCCCAAAGCGAACCCAAGAGGCCCGGCCGGCCGTGGCCATCGGACATGAAGGTTGCGGCTTTCGTCGAAGAAATGGCTTGTGCGCGCAGTGGGCGTGGGTCGAGGCGAAAAGCCGCTGATTATAGCCTGCGAACCCCGTGTTTTCCCCAGGGGCGAGGCAATTAACGCACCAGAAACGGGCGAGGCCCGTGGCGGCCCAAAGCCGCCCTTTTTCAGGAGGTCGTACGGGCCGCTGCGCCGGCCGCATCCATGGCCTGCGCGGCGCTGGCATGCAGGCAGATGGCTGCCGCCGCCGCCACGTTGAGCGACTCTTCACCGCCCGGCTGCGCGATGCGGATGCGCTGGCTGGCCATGGCCTCCAGCGCTGCGCAGACGCCCTGCCCTTCATGGCCCATGAGCCAGGCGCAGGGCCACGGCAGGCGCGTGTCGTGCAGCAGCGCGCCTTCATGCGAGCTGGTGGCCAGCATCGGCAGCCCCAGCGCGCTCAGGTCCGCGGGGCTCAGCCCTTCCACCAGGTGCAGGCCGAAATGCGCGCCCATGCCTGCGCGCAGCACCTTGGGCGCCCACAACGCTGCCGTGCCCTTGAGCGCAAGCACCTGCGTGAAGCCGAAGGCCGCGGCGCTGCGCAGCACCGAGCCCACGTTGCCGGCGTCCTGCAAACGGTCCAGCACCACGGCCGCAGCGGTGGGCTGCAAGGCGGCCGCAGGCGGCAGCTCCAGCACAAAGCCCATGGGCGCGGGCGATTCAAGCGTGCTCAGCGCGGGCCAGAGGGCGTCGTCCACCACCAGCATGCGCGGCGCGGCACCAGCCCATTGCGGGCCCAGCGAGGGCCAGGCCGATTGACTGAACAGCGCCATGGCCGGACGCCAGCCGCGCTGCAGCGCGGCGCGGCACAGGTGATCGCCTTCGATCCACACGCGACCCTGACGGCGATAGCCACCCGGGTCCTGCACCAGCCGGCGCAGCTCCTTGAGCAAGGGGTTGTCGCGCGACTGAATGGGCGTGACGCGGTCAGCAGTGTTCACGATGCGGCCTCGGGCAGGTGCAGCTCGGTGCTCGCTGAGATGCTGGTGACTTGAACCGCCACGGGCTGCTCGATGGGCCCGAGCACAACGGCCTGCGCCACAGGCGCAAAAGAGCGCCGATGGTGCACGCAGGCACCATGGCGCTGCAGCGCTTCCAGATGTTCACGCGTGCCATAGCCCTTGTGGCCTGCAAAGCCATAGACCGGAAACTCCTCGTGCAGCTGCGCACAGAGCCGGTCGCGGTGCACCTTGGCCAGAATGGACGCGGCCGAAATCGCCTTCACCAGCGAATCACCTTTGACCACGGCCTCGGCCAACACATCCAGCGTGGGCAGGCGGTTGCCGTCCACCAGCACTTTCACTGGCTTCAGGCGCAGCCCCTCCACGGCGCGGCGCATGGCCAGCAGGGTGGCCTGCAGGATGTTGAGCCGGTCGATCTCTTCCACCGTGGCCAGCGCCACGGAGCAGCACAAGGCCTTGGCCATGATTTCGTCATGCAGCCGTTCGCGCCGCGCGGACGTGAGCACCTTGGAGTCGGCCAGGCCGGCGATGGGCTGGCGTTCGTCGAGGATCACGGCAGCCGCCACCACCGGGCCGGCCAGCGGGCCGCGACCGGCCTCGTCCACGCCGGCCAGAAGGCCGGGCACGCTCCAGTTCAGCGGCGTCTGCACCGGCTCCGCGAGCTTGCGGCGGCGCACCCGCGTCGTGGTCTTCTCGCGCGTCATGCGGCCAGCACCTGGGCAACGGCTTCGGCGCAGAGGCTGGGCGTGTCGCGTCGCAACTCCTCATGCAGCCGGCCAAAGCGCGCCTGCAGCGCCTGCACCTTTTGCGGCGACTGCAGCCATTCCAGCGTGGCCTCGGCCAGCGCCTTGGGCGTGGCGGCATCCTGCAGCAGCTCGGGCACCACGAAGTCCTCGCACAGGATGTTGGGCAGGCCCACCCAGGGCTGCAACTGCTGGCGGTGCATGAGGCGCCAGGACATCCTGTTCATGTTGTACGCGATCACCATGGGCCGCTTGAACAGCGCAGCCTCCAGCGTGGCCGTGCCGCTGGCGATCAGCGTCACGTCGCAGGCCGCCAGCGCCGCATGCGACTGGCCCTGCAGCAGCGTGACCTGCCCCGCCATGGGGCTGGCCTGCAGCAGTTGCGTCATCTCGGGCAGCAGGCTGGGCACCACGGGGCAGATGAACTGCAGCTCGGGCCGGGCCTGTCGCATCAGCGCTGCCGCCTCGAAGAAGCGCGCGGCCAGGTAGCGCATTTCGGAGCGCCGGCTGCCCGGCAGCAGGGCCACCACGGCCGCGTCTTCGCGCAGGCCCAATGCCTGTCGCGCGGCGGCTGCATCCGGCTGCGCGGGAATGACCTGCGCCAGCGGATGCCCCACGTAGCTGGCCTGCACGCCATGCGAGGCCAGCAGCGCCGGCTCGAAGGGAAAGATGCACAGAACATGGTCGGCGGCGGCGCGGATCTTGTCGATGCGCTCGGGGCGCCAGGCCCAGATCGAAGGACACACGAAGTGCACGGTGCGGATGCCGCGCGAGCGCAGGCCGGCTTCGAGGTCCAGGTTGAAGTCAGGCGCGTCCACGCCGATGAACAGCTGCGGCCATTCGCGCAGCAGGCGCGCCTTCAGCTGGCGTCGGATGCTCGCGATCTCGGCATAGTGGCGCAGCACTTCGATGTAGCCGCGCACGGCCAGCTTGTCCATGGGCCACCAGCTCTGGAAACCGCGGGCCAGCATCTGCGGGCCGCCGATGCCCACGCTCGCGACCTCGGGCCATCGCGTCTGCAGCCCGTCCATCAGCAGTCCGGCCAGCAGGTCGCCCGAAGGCTCGCCCGCCACCAGGCTGAACACGGGCCTGGAAGGCATCGCCGCCGCCCCGCTCATCGCCCCACCCCGCCGCTCATCGTGCAATGCCGTAGGCCGCGCTGCCCAGGAAGCGGTCCATCAGGGCCACGTCGGCCGCCACCTCGGCGTCGTCGGCCGCCAGTGCGGCGATGGCCGCGCGCGCTTCGTCCAGGGTGCGGCCCTGGCGGTACAGCAGCTTGTGCATCTCGCGCACGGCCGCCTGACGCCCGACCGAAAAGCCGCGGCGCTTGAGGCCCACCAGATTCACGCCGCGCACGGCCAGCGGATGGCCATCGACCACCATGAAGGGCGGCACGTCCTTGTTCACATGGCTGCCGAAGCCGATCATGGCGTGATCCCCCAGGCGCATGCGCTGCAGCACGCCCGTGAGCCCGCCCACCGTGACCCAGTCGCCCACCACCACATGGCCGGCCAGCGTGGCGTTGTTCGCCATGGTGATCTGGTTGCCGAGCTGGCAGTCGTGCGCGATGTGCACATAGGCCATGATCCAGTTGTCATCGCCCAGGCGCGTGACACCCGCATCCTGGGCCGTGCCCAGGTTGAAGGTGCAGAACTCGCGGATGGTGTTGCGGTCGCCGATCACCAGTTCGGTAGGTTCGCCGGCGTATTTCTTGTCTTGCGGAATGGCGCCCAGCGAAGCGAACTGGAAGATCCGATTGTCCCGGCCGATAGTGGTGCGGCCCTCGATCACGCAATGCGGGCCCACGCGCGTGCCTGCACCGATGCGCACGTGCGGGCCGATGACCGCATAGGGGCCAATTTCCACCCCGGCATCGAGCTGCGCACGCGCATCGACCACCGCCGTCGCATGGATCTGCGTCATTGCACCCGTCAACGGTCCACGCGCCGCATGGCGCACATCAGCTCGGCTTCGCAGGCCAGCTCTTCACCCACGCGGGCCTTGCCGCGGAACTTGGAGATGCCGCCCTTGGAGCGCTCGAACTCCACCTCGATCATCAACTGATCGCCGGGCTCCACGGGGCGCTTGAAGCGTGCGCCGTCCACGGCCGCGAAGTAGTACACAGAGTCGTCGCCGGGCGTGACGTGGCCCGACTTGAAGGACAGCAGCGCGCCGGCCTGCGCCATCGCTTCGAGGATCAGCACGCCAGGCATCACCGGTCGATGCGGGAAGTGGCCGTTGAAGAAGGGCTCGTTGATGGTGACGTTCTTGACGGCGGTGATGCGCTTGCCCAGTTCCATGTCCACCACGCGGTCCACCAGCAGGAAGGGATAGCGGTGCGGCAGGAGCTTGAGGATCTCGTGAATGTCGATCTGGTTGTTTGTCGTCATGGTGTGTTGGGCTGACTGCGCGCGGGGGTGGCCCTCTCGAGGGCGCGAAGACGCTCACGCAGGCCATGAAGATGACGCAGCGTCGCTGCATTCTTCTCCCAGGCTGCGTTGTCATCAATGGGAAACATGCCAGTGTACTGGCCGGGCTTGAGGATGGAGCGCGTGACCACGCTGGCGGCCGACACATGCACGCCATCGGCCAGCTCCAGGTGGCCCAGCACGATCGCGCCGCCGCCCAGCGTGCATCCGGCGCCGATGCGGGCGCTGCCGGCCACGCCCACGCAGCCGGCCATGGCCGTGTTGCGGCCCACATGCACGTTGTGGCCGATCTGGATCAGGTTGTCCAGCTTCACGCCATCCTCGATCACCGTGTCGTCCAGCGCCCCTCGGTCGATGCAGGTGTTGGCGCCGATCTCTACGTCGTCGCCGATGCGCACGGCGCCCAGCTGCTCAATCTTGACCCAGGCCCCGGCATGCGGCGCCAGGCCGAAGCCGTCGGCCCCGATCACCACGCCCGGATGCAGCAGGCAGCGCGCGCCGATCACGCAGTCTTCGCTCACCGTCACGCGGGACTTGAGCACCGTGTGTTCGCCAATGCGCGCGCCTCGCTCCACCACACACAGGGCGCCGATGCGCGCGGTGTCGGCGATCTGCGCCGAAGGGTCGATGACCGCGCTGGGATGGATGCGCGGCCCTTCGGGCGGCGCATGGCGGCTGCGCCACAGCTGGGTCAGGTGGGCAAAGTAGAGGTAGGGATCGGGCGTGGCGATGAAGGCCCCGCGCGCCGCCGCCGCCTCACGCATCGCGGGCGACACGATCACGCAGGCCGCACCACTGGCAGCCAGTTCCTTGATGTATTTGGGGTGGCTCAGAAAGGCAAGCGCCTCGGGCCCGGCAGCAGCCAGGGGCGCGAGGCGCTCGATGATCTGACCTTCGTCGCCGTGCAGCTCGCCACCGAGCGCCGCAACGATTTCACCCAGCCGCAGGGCCATGGGTGCCAGGCCTCACTTGCCGCCGGTCGAGGCGTTGAGAGCCTTGATCACCTTCTCGGTGATGTCGTGCTTGGGGTTCACGTAAACGGCATCCTGGAGGATGACGTCGTACTTCTCGGCCTCGGCCACCTGCTTGATGGCACGCTGCGCGCTTTCGTAGACCTTCTGCAGCTCTTCGCTGCGGCGCAGGTTCAGGTCTTCCTGGAACTCGCGGCTCTTGCGCTGGAAGTCGCGGTCCTGGTCCACGAGCTGGCGCTGGCGTGTGGTCCGCTGGGCCTCCGACAGGGTCGGCGCCTCGCGTTCAAGCTTTTCGGATGCCGTCTTGAGGGTGGCTTCCTGGTCCTTGAGGTCACGCTCGCGCTTGAGGAACTCCTGTTCCAGCCGCGTCTGGGCGGCCTTGGCCACGGGAGCCTCGCGCATCACGCGATCGGGATTCACCACACCGAAACGGAAAGCATCCTGGGCGAAGGCCGGTGCCGAGAGCACCGCACCCATCAGCACGGCAGGACCGATCCATTGAGAAAAAGACTTCATCAGAAAGAGGTTCCGATCTGGAATTGAATGCGTTGAATTCTATCGCCCGGGATCAGCGGGATGAACGGGTTGCTCGGGTCCACAACCTCCTTCTGCTGGCGGATCGGCACGGCATAGGCCAGGCGCAGCGGGCCCAGCGGCGAGATCCAGCTGATGCCCACGCCAGCCGACGCGCGCCACTTCTTGGCCGCCTTCCACTGCTCGTCGGACACCGTGAGGAAGCCGCTGGTCGGACGGTCGCCGAAAACGTTGCCCACGTCCAGGAAGGTGAACATGCGCAGCGTGCGGTCGTTGCCGGCACCCGGGAAGGGCGAGCTGACCTCGAAGTTGAAGATGGCCTTCTTGGTGCCGCCCAGGGGCGACTGGGTCAGCGCGTCGCGCGGGCCCAGGGAGTTCTGCTCGAAGCCACGCACGGAGCCCAGGCCGCCGGCGTAGAAGTTCTTGAAGATCGGGTAGTCCTTGCCGCCGAATGGCTTGCCGTAGCCCAGCTCCGCATTCACCGCAAAGGTGTATTGCTTATTGATGGGGATGTACTGCTGGAACTGGTAGCTGGTCTTGAGGTAGCGCATGTCGCCGCCCACGCCCACTTCCAGGTTGGCGCGCTGCACGCGGCCGCTGGTGGGCACCAGCGCGCTGTCACGGCTGTCGCGGGCCCAGCCGATGGTCAGCGGCACACCCCACACGCTGTCGCGCGAGCATTCGGTCGTGAAGTTGGCCACGTCGGGCTCGGAGCAGCCGAAGTACTGCAGATAGGCATTGGGCACCATCTGACGATACGCGTAGCGGTAGTAGTCCGCGTATTGCGGCTGGAGCTGCGACAACAGCCACAGGCCGTCCGACTGCTCGGGCTTGAACTTGAAGCGCTCCAGGCCGGCGCCGAAGAACACGGTGTCCTTCTCGCTGAAGGGCACGCCAAAGCGGATCGAGCCCCCCTCGTTGACGATGGAGTAGCTGCCGTCCAGTTCGGAGTACGGGCGCGAGGTCGTGTGATAGACGCTCAGCGTGCGCGAGATGCCATCCTGCGTGAAGTACGGATCGGTCGTCGTGAGCGACAGCGCGCGGTTGTACTTGCTGGTGTTGATGTTCAGGCCCAGGTAGTTGCCCGAACCGAACACGTTCTCCTGCGTGATGCCGAAGTTGAAGGACACCTTCTCGGCGCTCGAGAAGCCGGCACCCAGTTGCAGGCTGCCCGTGGGTTTTTCGACCACGGAGATCACCAGGTCCACCTGGTCGGGCGTGCCCGCCACTTCCTGGGTGTCGACGTTGACTTCGGTGAAGTAGCCCAGCCGGTCCACGCGGTCGCGCGAGAGCTTGATGCGGTCGCCGTCGTACCAGGAGGCCTCGTACTGGCGGAACTCGCGTCGGATCACTTCATCGCGCGTCTTGTTGTTGCCGGCCACGTTGACGCGGCGCACGTAGACGCGGCGCACCGGCTCGGCCTGCAGCACCAGTGCCACGCGGTTGTTCTGGCGGTCGATCTCGGGCTGGGCCTGCACGCGCGCGAAGGCGTAGCCGAAGCTCGCGAAGTAGTCGCTGAACGCCTTGGTGGTGGCCGTGACCTGGTCGCCGTTGTAGGGCTCACCCGGCTGGATGGTGACCAGGGACTTGAACTCTTCCTCGCGGCCCAGGTAGTTGCCGTTCAGGCGCACGCCCGAAACGACGTACTTGGGGCCTTCGTGGATGTTCACCGTGACCGACAGATCCTTGCGGTCGGGCGAGATCGCGACCTGCGAGGATTCGACGCGGAACTCCATGTAGCCGCGCGTCAAGTAGTAGGAACGCAGCGTCTCCAGGTCGGCGTTGAGCTTGGCGCGCGAGTACTGGTTGGACTTGGTGTACCAGGACAGCCAGCCGCCCGTGTCCTGGTCGAACAGGCCCAGCAGCGTCGATTCGCTGAAGGCCTGGGCGCCGACGATGCGGATGTCGCGGATGCGGGCGGACTCGCCCTCCACCACCGAGAAGGTCAGGTTGACGCGGTTGCGCTCGATCGGCGTCACCGTGGTCACGACTTCGGCGCTGTACAGGCCGCGCGAGACGTACTGGCGCTTGAGCTCCTGCTCGGCGCGGTCGGCCAGGGCCTTGTCGTAGGGGCGCCCATCGGCCAGGCCCACGTCGCGCAGCGCCTTGGTCAGGGCGTCCTTGTCGAACTCCTTGGTGCCCGAGAACTCCACGGCCGCAATGGTGGGACGCTCTTCCACGATCACCACCAGCACGTTGCCGTTCACGTCGATCCGCACGTCGGTGAACAGGCCCAGGTCGAACAGCGCGCGGATGGCGGCCGAGCCGCGGTCATCGGTGTAGGTCTCGCCCACGCGGATCGGCATGGAGGCGAAGATGGTGCCGGGTTCGACACGCTGCAGGCCCTCGACGCGGATGTCGCGAACGGTGAATGGCTCGACGGCCCAGGCTGCGGTGGCAGCCAGTGTGCCCAGCACGAGCGCGGCCACACGACGCAGGCGAAAGCGACGGAAGTGTTGGTTCATGTGTGTGAATTGGGCCGGCGCGCGCGGGCCGGCATTGAGTTAACCAAGGAGTCGAGTCACGTCGTTGTAGAGTGCAATCGACATCATGATCAGCAGCACCGCGAAGCCTCCGCGCTGCAGCCGATCCATCCAGGCGTCGGACACGCCCTTGCCGGTCAGGCCCTCCCAAAGATAATACATCAGGTGCCCCCCATCGAGGACCGGCAAAGGCATCAGGTTCAGCACGCCCAGGCTCACGCTGATGAGCGCCAGGAAGATGAGGTACTGCGTCAGGCCCATGCTGGCCGACTTGCCGGCGTAATCTGCAATGGTCAGCGGGCCGCTGATGTTCTTGAGCGATGCCTCGCCGATCAGCATCTTGCCCAGCATGCGCACCGTCAGCACCGACACCTCCCAGGTGCGCACCACGCCGTGCCACAGCCCGTCGAGCGCGCCACGGCGCACCGTGACCATCTCGGGCGCGCTTCCCACGTAGGCCGCGATGCGGCCCACCCAGGCATCGCCCTCCTGGCGCGCCTCGGGCGTCACTTCCAGGTTCACGATCTGCCCGTCGCGCTCGATGCGCCAGATCTGCGTGCGCGGCTCCTTGCCATTGACCGAGGCGCGGATCAGCTCGCGCAGTTGCGGGCCGTCCACCGCGGGGGTCTCGCCGATGGCCAGCACCCGGTCGCCCTCACGCAGGCCGGCCCGTGCACCGGCGCCATCAGCCATCACCTCGCCGATCTCGGGCCGGGTCCAGGGGGCCCAGATGCCGATGCGGCGGAACATCTGCGGGTCGGCCTCGGAGGCGCCCAGGCGGCCCAGCGGCAGCGCCAGCGTCTGTGCGCCCTGCGTGCCGGGCCCTGTCACTTCCAGCGTCAGGTCGCGGCCGTCGATCACGCCGCGGGTCATGCGCCAACGCAGGTCCTCGAAGGACGCGACCTCGCTGAGCTCGCCGCCGAAGCCGGCGCGCGTGACGCGTTCGCCCCCCTTGAGCCCCGCCTCGGCCGCCAGCGAACCCGCCACGGGCTGCCCCAGCACGGGGCTGGGCTCCTGCACGCCCACCCAGTTGACGACGCTGTACAGCAGCACCGCCAGCAGCAGGTTGATCAGCGGCCCTGCCGCCACGATGGCCGCGCGCTGGCGCAGGGGCTTGGTGTTGAAGGCGCGGTGCCGCTCTTCGGGCGCCACCGGCGCCACCTGCTCGTTGAGCATGGAGACGTAGCCGCCAAAGGGGAACAGGCCAATGGAGAACTCGGTGTCCTGGCCCGGGTGCTGGCGGCGCGGCTTCCAGCGCAGCACGGGTTTGCTGATCCACCAGAGGAAACGGTCGAAGCGCGACGCGCTGTCCGGGCTGCCCAGCGGCAGCGTGCAGACACCGAAGCACTCCACCTTCACGCCACAGGCCACGGCCACGCGGTAGTGCCCGTACTCATGCACGGCGATCAGCAGGCCCAGGGCGATGACGAAGGCAACAACGGTGAGCATGAGGGCCGCAGCTCCAGAGATTGGGCGATCAGAGCGCGTGCTGGTTGACGACCTGGCGCGCGCACGCGCGCGCCGCCTCGTCCAGGGCCAGCAAGTCGCCCAGAGATGCCGGATTGGAGGCCGGCACCCGCGCCAGAGTTTCCAGGTTCACGGTGTGAATGCGATCGAAACCCAGGCGGCGCGCCAGGAAAGCCTCCACCGCCACCTCGTTGGCTGCGTTGAGCACCGCCGGCGTGCCAGGCGCCGCGCGCAGGCTGTCCCAGGCGAGCGACAGGCCCGGGAAGCGCTCATCGTCCGGCGCCTCGAACTCCAGGGCCGCCATCTGCCTGAAGTCCAGCCGCTGCGCGCCGCTTTCGATGCGTTCGGGCCAAGCCAGACCGCAGGCGATGGGCACTCGCATGTCGGGAGTGCCCAGTTGGGCGATCACCGAGCCGTCGGTGAACTGCACCATCGAATGGATCACGCTTTGCGGATGGATCACCACCTCCAGTTGATCGGGCGTCACGCCGAACAGGAAGCGCGCCTCGATCACCTCCAGCGCCTTGTTCATCATCGTGGCCGAATCGACCGAGATCTTGCGCCCCATCACCCAGTTCGGGTGCGCGCAGGCCTGCTCGGGCGTCACGTCGCACAGCGTGCCGGGTGCGCGCGTGCGGAAGGGACCACCAGAGGCCGTCAGGATGATCTTGTCGATGCGCCGCGACCACGTGCGCGGGTCTTCGGGCAGCGACTGGAAGATGGCTGAATGCTCGCTGTCGATGGGGATCAGCGTGGCGCCGCCCTCGCGCACCGCCGAGAGGAAGAACTCGCCACCGACGACCAGCGCCTCCTTGTTGGCCAGCAGCAGGCGCTTGCCGGCGCGCGCGGCAGCCAGGCAGGGCGCCAGCCCCGCCGCGCCGACGATGGCGGCCATCACGGCATCCACCTGCTCGTGCGCGGCGATCTGCTCGAGCGCATCTGCGCCGCGCAGCACCTGCGTGCCCAGCTCGTGCCTGCGCAACGCATCGGCCAGTTGCGCCGCATGGGCATCGCTGGCCATCACCGCAAAGCGCGGCCTGAAACGCTGGCACTGGGCCAGCATTTCGTCGACCCGGGTGGCCGCGGACAGTGCGAAGACTTCGAAACGGTCGGGGTGGCGCGCGATCACGTCCAGCGTGCTCACGCCGATGGAGCCCGTGGAACCGAGCACCGTCACGCGTTGGATTGGAATTGTCACGTACTCAGCGTATGAAGCATCAGCGCCACTGGCAGCACCGGCAGCAGCGCATCCACGCGGTCCAGCACGCCGCCATGGCCCGGCAGCAGCTGGCTGCTGTCCTTGGCGCCCGCGCTGCGCTTGATGAGGGATTCGACCAGATCGCCAGCGACGCTCATGGTGCACAGGAACACGGCAGCCAGCAGCAGCAGCCACCAGCCGCGTGCCGCCAGTGCGGTGTAGAGGCTGGGCACCGTTGCCTGCCAATGTGCGTCGCCCCAGACCCAGGCCAGGGCCAGGATCAGCACGCCCAGCATGCCGCCCCAGACCCCCTCCCAGCTCTTGCCGGGACTGATCGCAGGCGCCAGCTTGCCGCGCGTGAAGCGCAGCCCGAAGGCGCGGCCGGCGAAATAGGCGAACACATCGGCCACCCACACCAGCACCAGGATCGAAAGCAGGAAGTTGATGCCCTGCATGCGCGCCTGCACCGCAGCCAGCCAGGCCACCCACAGCGCGAGCAACCCGCCGACCAGCCGCAGACCGCGCGGCACGCGCGGCCACCCGGACACGCCCGCGCGCAGCAGCCAGGCGGCAGCCAGCACCCAGGCCGCGCCGGCCAGCAACCACAGCAGCGGCAGATCACGCGCAGGCAGGCCCAGCCACCAGCTCAGCAGGCACAGCGCCAGGGCCTCCACGCCCAGGAAGACGCTCATGCCGGCGCTGCAGCCATTGAGCCGCCCCCACTCCCAGCCCGCAGCGCTGATGACCACCAGCATCACCAGCGTGAAAGGCAGGGGCGACGGATAGAACAGCGCTGGCAGCAACACGGCCAGCAGCAGTAGCGCGGTGATGATGCGTTGCTTGAGCATGAAGGGCCTGCTGACTGCCTACGCAGAAGCCGGATTCAGGGCCGCTGGTTCTGCGAGCGGTGCAGCCGCATCCGCGCGCTGCGCGGAGGTCTGGCCGAAGCGCCGTTCGCGGCGGGCGAAGGCCGCCAGCGCTTCATCGAGCGCCGCCTCGTCGAACTCGGGCCACAGCTTGTCGCTGAAGAACAGCTCCGAGTACGCGCTTTGCCAAAGAAGAAAGTTCGACAAACGCTGCTCGCCACCGGTGCGGATGACCAGATCCGGATCTGGTACATGCGCCAGCGCCATCGCGCGGTCGAGGTTCAGCTCGGTCAGCGGCAGCCCCTGCGCGACGACCTTGGCCGCGGCCTGGGCCATGTCCCAGCGCCCGCCGTAGTTGAAGCAGATGTTGAGCACCAGCCGCTGGTTGCTGCGCGTGGCGGCCTCGGCCTGCGCAATGCCTTCGGCGATGCGCGCCGACAGGCCCGAACGCTCGCCGATGAAATGCACCTGCACGCCATCGGCCGCCAGTCGCGGCACTTCGCGCGCGAGGGCCCCCACCAGCAGGTCCATCAGGCCCGACACTTCATCGGCAGGCCGGTTCCAGTTTTCGGACGAGAAGGCGAACACCGACAGCGCCGCCACCCCACGGTCCACGCAGGCCTTCACGCAGCGGCGCAACGAATCCACGCCCTGCTTGTGCCCGGCCACCCGCGGCAGCAGGCGGCGTGTGGCCCATCGGCCATTGCCATCCATGACGATGGCGACGTGCTGCGGCACCACCGCGGCCGGCGGCGCCTGCGTCTGCGCGCGCTTTTTCAGACCCAGGCTCAAGCCACTCACAGCGTGCGGCCTCAGACAGCCATGATCTCCGCCTCTTTGGCGGCAACCATCTTGTCGATCTCGGCGATGAAACGGTCCGTGATCTTCTGGACTTCGGCTTCGGCGCGCTTCTGGTCGTCCTCGGACGCCAGCTTCTCCTTGACCAGCTTCTTGACCGCTTCGTTGGCGTCGCGGCGCAGGTTGCGCGTGGCAATCTTGGCGTTCTCGCCTTCGTTGCGCGCAAGCTTGGTCATTTCCTTGCGGCGCTCCTCGCTCATGGGCGGCATGGGCACGCGGATCAGGTCGCCCATGCTGGCGGGGTTCAGGCCCAGGTCGCTTTCGCGGATGGCCTTCTCGATCTTGGCGCCCATGCCCTTTTCCCACGGCTGGACGCTGATGGTGCGCGCGTCGATCAGGGCCACGTTGGCCACCTGGGAAAGCGGCACCTGCGAGCCGTAGTACTCCACATGGATCGAATCCAGCAGCGCCGGATTGGCGCGGCCCGTGCGGATCTTCGACAGGTTGTTCTGGAAAGCCGTGATGGACTGATTCATCTTGGCTTCGGCCTGGGTGCGGATATCAGCAATGGTCATTTTCTTGAACTCCTAGACGTGCACCAGCGTACCTTCGTCCTCGCCCATCACCACGCGCTTGAGCGCACCGCTCTTGAGAATCGAGAACACCTTGATCGGCAGCTTCTGGTCGCGGCACAGGGCAAAGGCCGTGGCGTCCATGATGCCGAGATTCTGCGCGATCGCCTGGTCGAAGCTGAGCTCCGAGTAGCGCTTCGCGCTGGGATCCTTGTTCGGGTCGGCGCTGTAGACCCCGTCCACCTTGGTGGCCTTGAGCACCAGCTGCGCACCGATCTCGGCACCACGCAGCGCAGCGGCCGTGTCGGTGGTGAAGAAGGGGTTGCCCGTACCGGCCGCGAAGATCACGACCTTGCCCTCTTCCAGGTACTGCAGCGCCTTCGGTCGCACATAGGGCTCCACCACCTGATCGATGGCGATGGCGGACATCACACGCGCCGTGAGCCCCTGCTTGTTCATGGCGTCGGCCAGCGCCAGCGAGTTCATCACCGTCGCCAGCATGCCCATGTAGTCGGCGGTTGCGCGGTCCATGCCCACGGAGCCTCCCGCGACGCCGCGGAAGATGTTGCCGCCACCGATGACCACCGCCACCTCAACGCCCAGGTTCACGACCTCGGCAACCTCTTCCACCATGCGCACGATGGTCGCACGGTTGATGCCGAAGGCGTCGTCACCCATCAAGGCCTCGCCCGACAACTTCAGCAAGATGCGTTGATGGGCAGGCTTGAGTTCGGTCATGGGCACGGTCCTGTAAATGAACGGAGGAGAAGTTTAAATCTGGGGAAAGAAAAAAGGCGGTGGCACGGCCACGCCGCACCATCCCGCCTTGGGCTCGATCAGGCTGCGGACTTGGCAGCGGCCACCTGGGCAGCCACTTCGGCAGCGAAGTCGTCCACCTTCTTCTCGATGCCTTCGCCCACCACGTACAGCGTGAAGGCCTTCACCGTCGTGCCCTTTTCCTTGAGCATCTGCTCGACGGTCTGCTTGTCGTTCTTCACGAAGGCCTGGTTGAACAGGGAGACTTCCTTGAGGAACTTCTGCACGCCACCTTCGATGCGCTTGGCCACGATGTCGGCGGGCTGCGCGGGCTTGCCGGCGGCTTCGGCGGTCTTGCGGTCTTCTTCGGCCTTGCCGGCGGCCACGGCGCGTTCCTTCTCGATCAGTTCGGCCGGCACGTCAGCGCTGGTCAGCGCCACGGGCTTCATGGCGGCCACGTGCATGGCCACGTCCTTGGCGGCCACTTCGTCGCCTTCGAACTCGACCAGCACGCCGATGCGCGTGCCGTGCAGGTACGAAGCGAGCTTGGCGCCGCCGTCAAAACGCTTGAAGCGGCGGAAGCTCATGTTCTCGCCGATCTTGCCGATCAGGCCCTTGCGCACGTCTTCCAGCGTGGGGCCGAAGCCGTCCTGGCTGTAGGGCAGCGCGCCCAGGGCAGCGAGGTCAGCCGGGTTGTTCTTGGCGATCAGTTCGGCAGCAGCCTGGGCCAGCGCGATGAACGAGTCGTTCTTGCTCACGAAGTCGGTTTCGCTGTTGACTTCGATGATGGCGCCCGTGGTGCCTTCGATGAACGCGGCCACCACGCCTTCGGCCGTGATGCGGGTTGCAGCCTTGCCTGCCTTGTTGCCCAGCTTCACACGCAGCAGCTCTTCAGCCTTTTCCATGTCGCCGCCGGCCTCGGTCAGGGCCTTCTTGCACTCCATCATGGGAGCGTCGGTCTTGGCGCGCAGCTCGGCGACCATCTTTGCGGTGATTTCAGCCATATGAATACTCCGTCTGTCTTCAGAATTTGGTTAAAAAAAAGGGGCAACGAAGCCCCTTCTTCAGGCGTGCACCCGGCCGCAATCAGGCCGATGCGCCCTCTTCGACTTCCACGAACTCGTCGTCGCCTTCGGACACGGCCTTGACCACGTCGTTCACGGCGTTGGCACGGCCTTCCAGGATCGCATCGGCGATGCCGCGGGCGTACAGCGCCACGGCCTTGGACGAATCATCGTTGCCCGGGATGACATAGTCGATACCTTCGGGCGAGTGGTTGGAGTCCACCACGCCGATCAGCGGGATGCCCAGCTTCTTGGCTTCGGACACGGCGATCTTGTGGAAGCCCACGTCGATCACGAAGATGGCGTCAGGCAGCGCAGCCATGTCCTGGATGCCGCCGATGTCCTTCTCGAGCTTCTCGATTTCGCGCGTGAAGGTCAGCTGCTCCTTCTTGGACAGGCCGTCCAGACCGGCTTCCTGCTGCGCCTTCATGTCCTTCAGACGCTTGATGGAGGTCTTGACGGTCTTGAAGTTGGTCAGCATGCCGCCGAGCCAACGGGTCTCGACGTAGGGCATGCCGGCGCGACGCGCTTCGTCGGCCACCAGTTCACGCGCCTGGCGCTTGGTGCCCACGAACAGGATGGTGCCGCGGTTGGCAGCCAGCTGCTTCGCGTACTTTTGCGCTTCCTGGAACAGCGGCAGCGACTTTTCCAGGTTGATGATGTGGATCTTGTTGCGATGGCCGAAGATATACGGGGCCATCTTGGGGTTCCAGAAGCGGGTTTGGTGACCGAAGTGGACACCGGCTTCCAGCATTTCGCGCATGGTGGTCGACATTGAATTTCTCCAAAGGTTAGGTCTTGAAGCCAGCCCGCCTCCGCTGCAGCGGCCGTGTGACGGCACGCCTGCAACGAACACCTTGAAAGGACTGGTTCGCGGATGAATTCCCCCGACCCTTGCGCCTGCGCACTTGCAACACAAGTTGCAGAACCGTCACCGGGACGGCACACTGGTTTCGGGGAAACCCGCGGAGTATAGCATCCGGCTCGACGCGAACCGCTCGTCACCTGACCGACAACCACGGCACGGCACGGCCGTCGGGCCATCGCCACACCCGCCCTTTGTCGGCCTGCTGCAGCCCTCGCCTCGACTATGCTCCTGCCATCCGGTGCGCGTGGCGCACCCTCTTTTTCGAAGGCGCCGGCCCCGCCGGTCTGTGCGCTGCTTTTGCACCCATCATGAAAATCGCCATCGTGGGCGCCGGCATCGTCGGTGTCACCACTGCCTGGGAGCTGGCCTGCGACGGCCACGAAGTCCAGGTGTTCGACCGCCGCAGCGCGGCCGCCGAGGCCTCCAGCTTCGCCAATGCCGGCGTGGTCGCGCCAGGTTATGTCACTCCCTGGGCCGCACCGGGCATGCAGCGCAAGGTGCTGCAGTCGCTGCTGTCCAGCCACGGCGCGATCAAGCTGCGCTGGCCGCTGGGCACCGAGCATCTGGCCTGGGTCCGCCAATGGCGCCGCGCCTGCAAGCTCGAGAACTACCTGGCCAATCGCACCCGCCTGCAGCGCCTGGCCTTCTACAGCAAGTCGCGGCTGCACGGGATCGTGGCGCAGCGCGAACTGGTCTATGAACGCAGCGAAGGCTACCTGGTTCTGCTGCGCGACAGGCGGGAGCAGAAGATGGCCCAGGCCGGCCTGGAGGTGCTGCGGCAGGCCGGCACCGTGTTCAGGCAAATCGATGCCGACGAGGCGCGGCGCCTGGAGCCGGCGCTGTCCAGCCACACCCGCCTGCTGGGCGCCATCCACCTGCCCGAAGACGAGGTGGGCAACTGCCGCCAGTTTGCCCTGCTGCTCAAGCGCGAAGCCGAGGCGCTGGGCGTTCAGTTCTTTTTCGACTGCGACATCGCGCCGCTGAGCGCCGCTGCGCCGCGCTCGCTGCGCCTGGCGGGAGGCTCCGAGGACGCGCGCTACGACGCCGTGGTCATCTGCGCCGGCGTGGATTCACCGGCCCTGCTGCGGCCGCTTGGCGTGCGCGTGCCCGTGATGCCCGTGTACGGCTATTCGATCACGGCCAGCATTCGCGAGCCACTCTACGCCCCGCGCAGCGCCGTGATGGACGAGCGCTACAAGGTCGCGATTTCACGCCTGGGCCTGCGGGTGCGGGTCGCCGGCAGCGCCGAGCTTGGCGGCGACGCACGCACCCAGCACCCCGCCGCGATCCAGACGCTGTACAAGGTGCTGCACGACTGGTTCCCCGGCGGCGCACAGCTCGACTCAGGCGTGCAGCACTGGAAAGGCGCGCGCCCCATGCTGCCCGATGGCCCGCCCCTCATCGGCTCCAGCGGCGTGCCCGGCGTGTGGCTCAACCTGGGCCACGGCTCCAGCGGCTGGGCGCTGTCGTGCGGCAGCGCACGCGTGCTGGCCGACATGGTGGGCGGCCGCTCCTCCGAGATCGACCTCGAAGGCCTCGGCCTGGAGCGCTTTGGTTCGCACTGACGGATGCATGCTGGCGCGCGCCGCCAGCCCCGCCGCGCACAATGCGGCATGCAACGCATCAGCACCCATACCCGGGCCCCGCTGTGGGGCAAGGCTGGCACACGCCGGATCGAAGCGCAGGCCAGCGCATCACTGCCGCCGCACACCCTGATGCGGCGTGCCGGCCTGGGCATCGCGCGCCTGGCCATGGCCCTGGCACCGCATGCACGGCACATCTGGGTGGCGTGCGGCCCCGGCAACAACGGCGGCGATGGCTTCGAGGCTGCCGTGCAGTTGCAAGCCTGCGGCTTCCACACCACCGTGAGCTGGCGCGGCGATGCAACCGCCCTGCCCTCCGACGCACGCGCTGCGCTGACGCGCCTGCACGCCGCCGGGCTGAGCTGCACGCCAGAGGCGCCTTCTCACTGGGACCTGGCCATCGATGCCCTGCTGGGCCTGGGCAGCCGTCGCCCACCCGATGGCCATCTGGCCGACTGGCTGCAGCGCATGCATGCGGCCGACGCGCCCCTGCTCAGCGTGGACCTGCCCTCCGGCCTGGATGCAGACACCGGCGTCGGCACAGGCCCGGTGCTGGTCAGCCGTGCGCCGCGCCATTGCCTGAGCCTGCTGAGCCTCAAGCCGGGGCAGTTCACGGCGGACGGGCGCGACCGCTGCGGCACGCTGTGGCTCGACGACCTGGGCTGCGCAGTGGACGACGCTTCCGGCTCGGCCGACGCCTGGCTTCCGGGCTTTGCCCCCGATCAACCCCGCCTGCACGCCACGCACAAAGGCAGCTACGGCGACGTGGCTGTGCTGGGCGGCGCCCCCGGCATGGTGGGCGCGCCCATCCTCGCAGCCACTGCAGCGCTGCACGCGGGTGCTGGCCGGGTGTTCGTGGGCTTGCTTGACCCCGCGGCAGCCGCCTGGGATGCCACAGCGCCCGAATTGATGTTCCGGCCGCACCACACGCTGCCGCAACACGGCCAGGCGCTGGTCTGCGGCTGCGGCGGCGGGGAGGCCCTGGCCGCGATGCTGCCCGCCCTGCTGGACCACGCGGGTCCGCTGGTGCTGGATGCCGATGCACTCAACGCCCTGGCTGGCCAGGACGCGCTGCAGAAGCGGCTGCACCAGCGCGCCTCGCCCGCCGTGCTCACGCCTCATCCGCTGGAAGCCGCGCGCCTGCTCAACTGCAGCACCGCGCAGGTGCAGGCCGATCGCCTCGCCGCCGCCCGCACGCTGGCCGAGCGCATGAACAGCGTGGTGCTGCTCAAGGGCTCGGGCAGCGTGATCGCCAGTCCTGGCGCACCCGCATTGATCAACCCCAGCGGCAATGCCCGGCTGGCCAGTGCCGGCACCGGGGATGTGCTTGCGGGCTTCATCGGCGCCCTGCTGGCGCAGGGACTGGATCCGCGCAGCGCCGCCTGGCGCGCCGCCTGGCGGCATGGCGATCTGGCAGATCGCTGGCCTGCGCATCGGCCGCTGACGGCCTCGGCACTGGCCAGGGCCTGGCCGGCGCGCGCTTGAATCCGAGGGCCGCTTCGCTCGAGGGGGGCTGCCCTTACCCGCGGCCCACGAAAGGCATCTTGGTTGCCATCACCGTGTGGAAGAGCACATTGGCCTCCAGCGGCAGGTTGGCCATGTAGAGCACGGACTGGCCGACGATCTTCACGTCCATCATGGGTTCCACGGCAATCTCGCCGTTGGCTTGCGGCACGCCCTTGGCCATGCGCGCGGCCAGTTCGGTCATGGCGTTGCCCACGTCGATCTGGCCCACTGCGATGTCCCACTTGCGGCCATCCAGCGAAGCCGTCTTGGTCAGGCCTTCCACGGCATGCTTGGTGGCCGTATAGGCCTCCGAGTTGGGCCGCGGCGTGGTCGCTGAAATGGAGCCGTTGTTGATGATGCGCCCACCGCGCGGCGACTGCGCCTTCATCGTGCGAAAGGCCTGCTGCAGGCAATAGAACATGCCGTTGAGGTTGATGTCGACCACGCCCTTCCACTGGTCGGCGGTCCAGTCCTCGAAGGGTCCGGGGGGATTGCTGACGCCCGCATTGTTGAACAGCAGATCGACCCGGCCGCAGCGCTCAACCACAGCGGCAAAGAGTGAAGCCACCGAAGGCTGGTGGGCCACGTCGGTGGGCACGACGAAAACGCGCGCGCCGGCGCCGGACTCATCGGCCACCGCCTCCAGCGGCTCGAGCCGGCGACCGGCCAGGGCCACTGTCCAGCCATCGGCCAGCAGTGCCAGCGCGGCCGCGCGGCCAATGCCGGTGCCGGCGCCCGTCACGATCGCAACGCGGGAAGTCTTCTTGTTGTCTGTCATGGTGAATTTCTTTTGTGGAACGGGCGCGGCGCAATTCAGGCGCGCGGCCCCTTCTTCTTGTTGCGCATCTTGCCCGCAGCGGTCTTGACCGCAGCCTTGAGCGCCTGCACCGGCGACACCGCGCGCTTGGCATCGGCATCGCGCGCCTTGCTGCGCGACTGGCGCTTCTTGTCCGACGCCTTCAGCGGCACACCCGAAGGCGGCGCAATACCCTTGTCCCGCAGCGCTCGCGCTGCCAGTTCCTCTCCATCGCGCACCAGACGGAAATCGATCTTGCGACCATCCAGGTCGACACGGCTCACCTGCACCCGCACACGGCTGCCAATGGCATAGCGGATGCCGGTGCGCTCGCCGCGCAACTCCTGGCGCGCCTCGTCGAACTTGAAGTACTCCCCGCCCAGCTCGGTGATGTGGACCAGCCCCTCCACATACATGGCGTCCAGCGTCACGAAGATGCCAAAGGTGGTCACCGCCGTCACAAGGCCGCCGTACTCCTCGCCCAGATGCTCGCGCATGTACTTGCACTTGAGCCAGGCTTCCACGTCGCGGCTGGCCTCGTCGGCGCGACGTTCGTTGGCGCTGCAATGCAATCCCGCTGCTTCCCAGCCCTGGATGTCCTTGGGCGTGCCGCCCGCGGGTTTGGCCAGCCGCGCGGTCGGCGCTTTCACGCGCGCCGCCAGGCGCTTGGCCAGCTTGGCGTGGGCCTCGCCGGGCGTGGGCAGCAAGGGCAACTGGTAGCGCGTCTTGCCCAGGATGGCCTTGATCACGCGGTGCACGAGCAGGTCCGGATAGCGCCGGATCGGGCTCGTGAAGTGTGTGTAGGCCTCGTAGGCCAGACCGAAGTGGCCGCTGTTGATCGGCGTGTAGATGGCTTGCTGCATGGAGCGCAGCAGCATGGTGTGGATCTGCTGCGCGTCCGGGCGCTCCTTCGTCGCCTCGGCGATGGCCTGGAACTCGGAGGGATGCGGCTCGTCGCTGATGGACATGCCCACACCCATCGCACGCAGGTAATTGCGCAGGATCTCTTTCTTCTCGGGCGTGGGGCCCTCGTGCACGCGGAACAGCCCCGGATGCTTGCCCTGCGCGATGAAGTCCGCACTGCAGACATTGGCCGCCAGCATGGCCTCCTCGATCAGGCGGTGTGCCTCGGTCCGCACCCGCGGCACGATCTTCTCGATGCGGCCGGCGTCATCGCACACGATCTGCGTTTCGGTGGTCTCGAAATCCACCGCGCCGCGGCGGGCGCGCTGACCCAGCAGTGCGCGGTACACGTCTGCCAGGTTCAGCAGATCCTGCACACGCTCCTTGCGTCGGGCGGCCTCGGGGCCGCGCGTGTTCGCCAGAATGGCCGCGACTTCGGTGTACGTGAAGCGCGCATGGCTCCACATCACGGCGGGATAGAACTGATAGGCCTCGATGTCGCCCGCCGCGCTGATCACCATGTCGCAGACCATGCACAGACGCTCCACTTCCGGGTTCAGCGAGCACAGGCCGTTCGACAGCTTCTCGGGCAGCATGGGAATGACGCGTCGCGGGAAGTACACGCTGGTGGCCCGGTCGTAGGCATCGATGTCGATGGGCGAACCGGTCTTCACGTAGGCGCTGACGTCGGCGATGGCCACCAGCAGGCGCCAGCCGTTCTTGGCGGATCGGCCGCGGCCGATCTTCATGGGCTCGCAGTAGACGGCGTCGTCGAAGTCGCGCGCATCCTCGCCATCGATCGTGACCAGGGGCACGTCCGTGAGGTCCACGCGGTTGCGCTTGTCGGCAGCACGCACCTTGTCGGGCAGGGCCCTCGCCTCAAGCAGGCAAGCCTCGGAAAATTCGTGGGGCACACCGTACTTGCGCACGGCGATCTCGATCTCCATGCCGGGATCGTCAATCTCCCCGAGCACCTCCGTCACGCGGCCCACGGGCTGGCCGTAAAGGGCGGGCGGCTCGGTCAGTTGCACGACCACCACCTGACCTGTCTTAGCCGTGCCGGTCGCCCCCTTGGGAATGAGCACGTCCTGACCGTAGCGCTTGTCTTCCGGCGCCACCAGCCAGATGCCGCCTTCATGCAGCAGCCGGCCGATCAGCGGCTGCTCAGGGCGCTCCACGATTTCAACCACGCGGCCCTCCGGGCGACCGCGCCGATCCAGGCGCACCACGCGCGCCTTGACGCGGTCCTTGTGCAGGACGGCTCGCATCTCGTTGGGAGGCAGGTAGACGTCGGCCTCACCGTCATCGCGCTGCACGAAGCCGTGACCGTCGCGATGACCAAGGACCGTCCCTTCAAATTCTTCCAGCAGGGAGCCGGAGGGAGCCAAACTTTTGATATGATCACCTTCTGTTCTGAAACACAGAACATAACTGAAAAACCAAGCGGTCGATCAGTTGTGTGAGGCCCAGGTGGCGGAATTGGTAGACGCACTAGTTTCAGGTACTAGCGAGTAACATCGTGGAGGTTCGAGTCCTCTCCTGGGCACCAAACAAGACAGAAAGCTACCGGCATGTGCGGTGGCTTTTTTAACGCCTCGACGCGGCATTCGCCGCCCAGAAGCAGAACTTCAGAACAGAACGCGTGCGAACGCAAGCAGGGCCCGGTCAAAGGCACATTGCTCTGAACGCAAGAAAATTTGTTGATGACAATTTTTCCTGTGCTATGATCTAAGGCTTGCTGAAACACAGAAGAAAAGACCAAGCTCTTTTTTTCATGCCCAGGTGGCGGAATTGGTAGACGCACTAGTTTCAGGTACTAGCGAGTAACATCGTGGAGGTTCGAGTCCTCTCCTGGGCACCATAAAGAAAAAGCCACCGGTTTCCGGTGGCTTTTTTCTTGTCTGCGCATTTGTGGGGCTTGCTGCACCGCCAGCATGAGGATGACGCTGCAGCCTTCCTCCCGGCCACAGCGCTCCATATCTTCCTGGCCTCAGATCGGCACGGCCACCAGATCGTGGCCTTCGGTGCCCACGATGCGCACACGCGTGAACTCGCCCACGCGCAGTTGCTTGCTGATCTTCTCGGGCGGCAGGAGGCGCACCACGCCGTCGATCTCCGGCGCATCGGCATAGCTGCGCCCCACCCCACCCTTGCGGCCCAGCGCCGGCGCCGAATCCACCAATACCTGCATCTGCGCACCGATGCGGCGCTTGAGCCGCTCCGTCGAGACCGCCTCGGCCACCTGCATGAAGCGGGCGCGACGCGCTTCGCGCTCGGCCTCGGGCAGCATGCCCGGCAACGCATTCGCAGTGGCACCCTCCACGGGACTGTAGGCAAAGCATCCTGCACGATCGATGCCTGCCTCACGGATGAAGTCCAGCAGATGCTCGAACTCGGCTTCCGTTTCGCCCGGGAACCCGGCAATGAAAGTGCTGCGGATCACCAGTTCGGGGCACTGCTCGCGCCAACGCAGAATGCGCTCGAGGTTCTTCTCTCCACTCGCAGGGCGCTTCATGCGACGCAGCACATCCGGATGACTGTGTTGAAGCGGCACATCCAGGTACGGCAGCACCCGCCCCTCGGCCATCAGCGGGATCACTTCGTCCACGCTCGGATAGGGGTAGACGTAATGCAGACGCACCCAAGCCCCATAGGGCTCCGCAATCTCGCCCAAGGTGCGAACCAGCTCCAGCATGCGCGTCTTGACCGGCTTGCCATCCCAGAAGCCCATGCGGTACTTCACGTCCACGCCATAGGCCGAGGTGTCCTGGCTGATCACCAGAAGCTCCTTCACCCCACCCTCGAACAGCGCCCTGGCCTCTTTCAGCACGTCGCCCACCGGCCGGGACACCAGGTCGCCGCGCATGGACGGAATGATGCAGAAGGTGCAGCGATGGTTGCACCCTTCGCTGATCTTCAAGTAGGCATAGTGCTTGGGCGTCAGTTTGATGCCCATGGGAGGCACGAGGTCCACAAAGGGGTCGTGCGGCTTGGGCAGGTTGGCATGCACCGCATCCATCACTTCCTGCGTGGCATGCGGGCCGGTCACGGCCAGCACGCTGGGGTGCATCTGACGCACCAGGTTGCCGCCGTCTTCACCTGACTTGGCGCCCAGGCAACCCGTCACGATCACACGGCCGTTCTCGGCCAGTGCCTCGCCGATGGTGTCCAGGCTTTCACGCACGGCGTCATCGATGAAGCCGCAGGTGTTGACGATCACGAGATCGGCACCTTCGAAAGTCTTTGAAGTCTGATAACCCTCGGCGCTCAGTTGCGTCAGGATCAGTTCGGAATCGGTCAAGGCCTTGGGGCATCCAAGACTGACGAAGCCCACGCGTGGGACGACCTGGCTTCGTTCGGGAGTGGCTACATCGCTCATCCCGCGATTGTCCCAGTTCCGCCGCGCCCCGGTGCACGGCATGGACGGCAAGCCGCGATTCAGGGACGTTTGATGCCGAAAGCACCCAACACCTGTTCGGTGTTCTTCTGCATCTGTTCCTGCAGTTGCGTGAACATGGTTTTGGACTGCTCGGCATAACTGCCCAGAGCCCCCTGGAGCATGGGCGATTGCATCGTCAGGAACTGGGCCCACATCTCGGGCGTCAGCGGCTGAGCGCTTTGTGCCATGTGTCTCTGGAGTTCTGCCATGGCCTGGATGTTCTTCTCCAGGTAAGGCCCCATCACGCTCTGCATGGCATGCCCGTAGAAGCGGATGATGCCGGCCAGGGCCTGTTCGGTGAACATGGGCGCACCGCCCGCCTCTTCTTCCAGAATGATCTGCAGCAGGATGCTGCGTGTCAGGTCGTCCCCGCTTTTGGCGTCGCGCACCACGAAGGCAGCGCCCTCCATCACGAGCTGCTTCACCTCTGCCAGGGTGATGTACGCAGAGGCGTCGGTGTCGTAGAGCCGGCGGTTCGGATACTTCTTGATCACGCGAATCGGCGATTTGGAAGCGGCCTTTTTGCTCTGCACTACAACACTCCTCGACACGCGGGGTCAGTCACGAAAATCATTCTAGGAAGGCGCATTGCTGCACTGCGCCAAGGTTTACCCTGAGCATTCAGGGCGCATTCACGTACTCGGCGTCGCAATGGGCGCAGCGTGCAGTCTCGAGGCCATGACCCGCTCTGGCCGGCGTCATCTGCAGCAGATTCTTGGCGCCGTGCAACACCCAGCAGCGCGGACAGTGCGCACGCCCCAAGACTGGCAAGTAGGCACGGGCCCGCTGCTCGGCCCGCTCACGGGTGACTTGCGAGCCCTGCTCCTGTGCCTGCCGTACCGCCAAGGCCACTGTCGTATCGAGCCGGCCATGCGCGCAATCGCCCAGTCCGTACACCACGCGCGCGAACTCCAGAGGGGCCTGCTGCGCAAGCGCGGACACCCAGCGCTCATGCACGGATCCGGCCGCTGCCTTCGCACGCATTTCCTCGTCGTCGGGACCCATGGGTGCCAGTTCCTGAAAAAAGTCGTTACCAGCACTGAACGTACCACAGAGCCCAGGCCAGCCCCATCCCCTGTTCGGCTTCATGGCGTGCAAATCGCCGCATCCGCCAAAAGAAAAAGCCTTCCAGACCGAGGATCTGGAAGGCTTTTTTACCAATGGTTAGTTGGTAGGCGCGATTGGACTCGAACCAACGACCCCCACCATGTCAAGGTGGTGCTCTAACCAGCTGAGCTACGCGCCTGAATTTGTTCGAGACAGCAATGATAGCAGAGAAATTGACGCTTTCTCACCGCCTTCTCGCAGAGCGAACACCCGTGACGCCCGAGACCGTGTCGAGCACCTGCGCCAGGCGACCCGTGTGCCCGATCTCCACCGTGAAGGTCATCCACGCCGTGCCCTTCACGGACTGGGTCTGCACGCCAATGACGTTCATCTTCTCGCGCGCGAACACTTCGGAGATGTCACGCAGCAGGCCCTGGCGATCCGCAGCCTCCACCGCCACTTCCACGGCATACACGGCTTCGCCGCTGTCGCGTTGAGGGCCCCATTCCACATCGATGATGCGCTCGGCTTCGCGGGCCGCCATGGTTCGGAAGTTGCGGCAGTCGGCGCGGTGGATGCTCACGCCGTGGCCGCGCGTGACAAAACCGCGGATCACGTCGGGCGGCGCCGGCCTGCAGCACTTGGCCAATTGCGTCATGAGCGAGGAAACGCCCACCACCAGCACCCCACCGCGCCCGGACGCATCCTTGCTCGGCTTGCGGATCAAAGGCGCTTCGTGCGCCGGGTTGGGCGCGTCTTGCGGGCGCAGCAGGTTTTCGATGTTGCGCAGCGAAAACTCGTCCTTGCCCACCACTTCGAACAGGTGATCGGCCGAGCGAAAGCCCAGCTGCGTGGCCAGATCATCCAGCTTCACGGCGGTGCGACCTTCGCGCTGCAGCAGCTTTTCGACCGCCTCACGCCCGCGCGCCACCGTCTCGTGCGTGGCCTGCGCGTTGAACCAGGCCCGCACCTTCGCGCGTGCGCGATGGCTGGCCAGATAGCCCAGATCCTGGTTGAGCCAGTCCCGCGAAGGACCGCCCTCCTTCGCCGCGATGATCTCGATGGTTTGGCCGTTCTGCAGTGGCGTGTTCAGCGGCAGCATGGCGCCGTCCACGCGCGCGCCACGGCATCGATGACCGAGCTGCGTATGCACGGTGTAGGCAAAGTCCACCGCCGTCGCGCCCTGTGGCAACTCGACGATGGCGGCGTCGGGCGTCAGCACGTAGATGCGGTCCTCGAACAGGCCCTGCCCCTGGCGCGAGTGCGAAAGATCGCGCTCCCACGCCAGCAGCTGGCGCAGCACGGCGATCTTGGCGTCGTATTCACCGCCGGCCCACACGCCGGCGTAGCCGCGCGGGCCGGCCTCCTTGTAGGCCCAGTGCGCGGCCACGCCGTGTTCGGCATGGTCGTGCATCTCCTCGGTGCGGATCTGGATCTCGATGGGCCGATCGGGCCGCCCGCTCTGCGCATCACGCACCACGGTGTGCAGCGACTGGTAGCCGTTAGCCTTGGGGCGGGCGATGTAGTCGTCGAACTCCTCGACGATGGGCTGGAAGTGCGAATGCACCCAGGCCAGCACCGCATAGCAGTCCTTCACATCAGGCACGATCACGCGCAGCGCCAGGATGTCGAAGACCTGGCCGAAGTCCAGCGACTTGCCGCGCATCTTCTTGACGATGCTGTAGATGTTCTTGGGCCGCCCCTGCACGGTGGCGCGGATGCCCTGGGTCTGCAGCTCCGATTCCAGTTGCGTGCGCAACTGCGCCACGTACTCCTCGCGCTCGATGCGCTTCTCGTCGAGCAGGCGCGCGATCAGCTTGTAGGTCTCGGGCTCCAGGAAACGGAAGGACAGATCCTCCAGCTCCCACTTGACCTGCCAGATGCCCAGCCGGCTGGCCAGCGGCGCGAACACCTCCAGCGACTCGCGGGCCACGCTTTCGATCACCGGCTTTCTCACGGACGCCGCATAGCGCAGCGTCTGCAGGCGCGAGGCCAGGCGCAACATCACCACGCGCAGGTCGCGCGAGAAGGCCAGCAGCATGCGGCGCACGCTTTCGGTCTGCCCACCCCCGCCTTCGCCCGAATGGGCCTGGCGCGTCTGCTTCTGGACCTGGATCAGCTTGGTCGTTTCCACGGCCAGGAGCGCGAAGTTCTGGCCAAAAGCCTTGGCGATGACTTCCTGCGGCCGGTTCAGGTGATGGCAGGCGTAGACCAGGTAGCTGGCTGCCTGCATGGCCTCGGAGCCGCCCATGGCAGCCACGATGCCCGCCACGGCATCGGCGTGGGCCAGGGTGTTCTCGCCGCTGTCCAGCACTTCGTCCGCGATCAGCGGCACGGCAAAGGCCCGGGCCTTCTCCAGCATGCGGTCGGTGACCGGCGCGGCGGCAGTGGCCACCGACAGGGCATGGGCGGCAAAGGCGGGTTCGGAGATTTCAGACACCGGTTGTTGTACTTCTTGGTATTCAGATCAGCAGAAAGGCGCTCACGGCCTCGCACTGCTCAGGGGTGACGAAAGTGGGTGCATGACCCACGCCTTCGAATTCGATCAGGCTTGCCCGCGGCCCGCGCACACGCATGGCCGCCGCAGTGGCCGGCGACAGCAGATCGGAATCGGCGCCACGGATCAGCAAGGTGGGGGCGGTGATGGCCTCATACAAGGCCCACACCGCGGCCTCGGCCTGCGACATCGCTTCAGGCGTGATCGCCCGCAAGGGCTGCGCGATGGCCGGGTCGTAATGCAGCCGCACGGGCCCTTGCGCAGGTGCGGCTTCCGGCGCGCCGGCCACCCGGGCCCGGCCATCGACCGAGCGTGCCGCGGCCGGCACCACCATCGGTGTGCTAAGCGCCAGCCATTGCTCCGGCGTGTGCGGACCGAAGCCGGTAGAGATGGCCGCCATGGCATCCGCGGCCGAAGCCAGGCTGTCGAAGACCATGTCCTGGCCCACATAGGCGCTGATGCGCGCCAGCGCAGACGCTTCGATCTGCGGCCCCACATCGTTGAGTACCAGCCTTCGCACGGGCTGCGGCAGGGGCAGCTCGCGATGCCCGGCCAGCGCCATGCCGATGAGCCCACCCATGCTCGTGCCCACATGGTCAAGCAGCGCAATGGGATGGCGTGCATGCAGCGCATGGAGCAAGGCCAGCATGTCGCTCGCGTACTGAGGCACCTGGTAGCCCATCGGATCGGCCAGCCAGTCGCTGCGGCCACGTCCCACCACGTCGGGGCAAATCACCCGCAGCGGCTGGCTCGAGCGCGCAATCAGATGCCGGGCCAGCACGTCGAAGTCGCGGCCCTGGCGCGTGAGGCCGTGCACGCACAGCACCACATGCGCCGCCTGCGCCGGGCCCCATTGCCAGAAAGCCATCCGATGGCCGCCGCGGGCATCTGGGCAGTGGACGAAATCAAGCACGGGTTCGGTCATGAAAGACGGGCTCGCGGCTGCTGATAATGGTTGTGTCTCATCCTAATTCATCGGAGTAAGGTGACCATGCTCAAAGGAAAAACGGCGCTTGTCACGGGCTCGACCAGTGGCATCGGACTGGGCATCGCGAAAGCGTTGGCCCAGCAAGGCGCAAACATCGTGCTCAACGGCTTTGGCGACGCCAAGGCCGCGCAGGCCGAAATCGAGGCGCTGGGCGTCAAGACCGCCTACCACGGCGCGGACATGAGCAAGCCGGAGCAGATCGAGGCCCTCATGCAGACGGCCGCCGAAGCCTTTGGCCGCGTGGACGTGCTGGTCAACAACGCCGGCATCCAGCATGTGGCCAAGGTCGAGGACTTCCCGGTCGAGAAGTGGGACGCGATCATCGCCATCAACCTGACCAGCGCCTTCCACACCACGCGC
Organism: Xenophilus arseniciresistens; assembly: GCF_028023875.1. GTDB lineage: Bacteria > Pseudomonadota > Gammaproteobacteria > Burkholderiales > Burkholderiaceae_C > Xenophilus > Xenophilus arseniciresistens. The sequence goes on along the minus strand of NZ_JAQIPB010000006.1, from coordinate 247,126 downwards.
CTGGCGCTGCCGGCGATGCGTGAGGCCAACTGGGGCCGCATCATCAACATCGCCTCGGCCCATGGCCTGGTGGCATCGGCCCAGAAGTCGGCCTACGTGGCTGCCAAGCATGGCATCGTGGGCCTGACCAAATCGGTGGCGCTGGAAACCGCGACCACGGGCGTGACGGTCAATGCCATCTGCCCGGGCTGGGTGCTGACGCCGCTGGTGCAAAAGCAGATCGATGACCGCGCCGCCCGCGAAGGCATCAGCATGGCGCAGGCCAGCAAGGATCTGCTGGGTGAAAAGCAGCCCTCGCTGCAGTTCACGACCGTCGAACAGCTTGGCGCACTGGCGGTGTTCCTGAGCTCGGCGGCCGCGGACCAGGTCCGCGGCGTGGCCTGGGCCATGGACGGCGGCTGGACCGCGCAGTAAATAGCAAGCAACGCCTCGTCAGGCCATGCACGGCAGCCGCCGTGCATGGGCTCAGCGGCTCAGCGCAGCTGCACCGACCCCGACACCGTGACCACCACCGTGGCCTTGCCCGCTTCCACGGGCACCGGGGCGTCGGCCGACGAGAAGGACTTGGCCTGCGCCGCCATCATCCGCGGCGGGCGGGCGCCGCCGTCATGGCTGTCGTTGACCGAGACCTCGCGCAGGGCGTAGTCGGCAAAGCCAAAGCCCCGGGCCAGTTCGGACGCCTTCTGGCGGAAGCTGTCGATCGCGAGCTTCTGCGCTTCGGAAGCCGAACGCTGGCGCTGCTCCCGGCTCAAGTCGAAGCCCACGTGTTCGACATTGAGCGGGGTGATGCGGCCGGCGGTCTGGGTGATGCGCGCAAAGTCGCGGCCCTCGAGCACCAGCTCGGCGCGACCTTGCCAGCCATTGATCTTGCCTTCGCGGGTGTAGCGCGGCGACAGGTTGAAATTGCCCGTGCGCACGTCGAGCTGGCCAGCCTGGGCCTGCTTCTTGGCCTCCTGCAGCGCCGCGTCCAGCGCCGCCTTCAGCTGCGACTGGACCGTGGCAGCCTCCGTCCCGTCACGCGTGGCCACCAGCGTCATCTGCAGCAGGTCTTGCTGCACCTCCACCGTGCCTTGAGCAGACAGCTGCAGCACGTTCTGGGGCGCAGCGGTGATGACGTTCTGCGCAAGGGCCGAGCCGGCCATTGCAAGGGCTGCGCCTGCGACGATGAGCTTCAAGGCATTCAAGGCGTTTCTCCGTTCAAAAGATAAGGGTTGACCAGGCCGTCACCGTGATGGGTGAAGCCTGCAGGCCATGACAACTGGCGGTGTGCCGGAGAACTCCGGCTCTGGAAAGAAGACCGCGCCTCAGGGCGTCGACGAGCGGCCCCAGGGCAGGATATCGCGCCAGGACCAGCTGCTCTTGTGCGCCGTGGCGGGCGCCGCGGGCTCCGGCGTGGTGGCTGCTCGCTGCGCCCATTCGTGTCGCAGCTGTGCGCGCAGTTCAGAACGCTCGGCCGCGGTGAGCCGCCGCCCCGCCATCGCTTCGTCGCGCTGGATCTGCTCGTGCTCGGCGGCACGGTGGGCCATCACGGCCTCGCGCACCTGCTCGCGCGTGGGCGCCTGCCTGTAGGCCACGCCTTGCTGGCCTGCGGCCTGCGCCCCAGCGGACACGGTCAGGGCGCTCATGACCAACAACATGGCCAGCACCAGGGAGGGGGAAGCACGACGATTCGACATCACGGCCCGCACTGTGCCACCGCTTCATGTCGTTCTGCTTTTCCTTGAGAGAGCGAGAGCAAGTTCTGTAACTTAGTGTCAGACAAAGGCGCATTTGCCGCGAATCGGGTTCTGGCGGCCTCAGAATCCGGCCTGTTACAAATTCATCGCTCACTTCGCCCGCCAATGACACAAACACCTGCCCGTACCGACAAGATCGTGATCGTTGATGACGACGCACGAATCCGCGACCTGCTGCGCCGCTACCTGACCCAGGAAGGCTTCGAAGTGATCGTGGCCGAAGACGGCAAGGCGCTCAACCGCATCCTGCTGCGCGACACGGTCGACCTGATCGTGCTCGACCTCATGATGCCGGGCGAAGACGGCCTGTCGATCTGCCGCCGACTGCGCGCCGCCAACGACCGCACGCCCATCATCATGCTCACCGCCAAGGGCGAGGACGTGGACCGCATCGTGGGTCTGGAAGTCGGCGCCGACGACTACCTCGGAAAGCCCTTCAACCCCCGTGAACTGCTGGCCCGCGTGCATGCAGTGCTGCGCCGCCGCCCGCCGCAGGAGGCCCCCGGCGCACCCTCCACCGAGAACGAGACGGTGAGCTTCGGCCCCTTCGAATTCGACCTGGGCTCGCGCACGCTGAAGAAGGACGGCGAGGAGCTGTCGCTGACCACCGGCGAGTTCGCGATGCTCAAGGCGCTGGTGCGCCATCCGCGCCAGCCGCTGTCCCGCGAGAAGCTCGCGCAGCTGGCACGCGGGCGCGAATTCGAGCCCTTCGACCGCAGCCTGGACGTGCAGGTTTCGCGCCTGCGCAAGCTGATCGAATCAGACGCCGCGGCGCCGCGCTACATCCAGACGGTCTGGGGCGTGGGCTATGTTTTCGTACCGGACGGTACGGCCTGAGCGAGTGAACGCCGCCGCTTCACGCCACGCGACGCAGCCCAGTCCGCTCGAGGAGGCCGGCTCCGTCACGCTGGCAAGTCCGCTTGAATCCTTTGCCGGCTCGCGCCGCGGCGGGCGGCTGCGCGTGGGTTTCAGCCTGTTCTGGCGAACCTTCTTCCTGCTGGCCCTGCTGCTGCTGGTGTGCATCTACGGCTGGCTGCAGACCTTCCGCGCCTTCGAGGACGAACCCCGCGCCGTGCAGACGGCGCATCAGATTGCCTCGCTGGTCAACCTCACGCGCGCGGCGCTGGTGTATTCGGACGCCATCACGCGGGTGTCGCTCATCAAGACCCTGGCCGACCAGGAAGGCGTGCGCATCCTGCCGCGCGAGCCCGGCGACCGCTTCGACGCCTACACCAGCGGCACGCTGGACCAGCGCGTGACCGAGGAACTGATCGACCGCCTGGGCGAAGGCACGACCATCGCCAGCCAGGTCAATGACGAGGCGGGCCTGTGGATCGGCTTCACCATCGACAGCGACAACTACTGGCTGCTGCTGGACCCGACGCGCTTCTCGCGCGTGGGCGGGCGCACCTGGCTGACCTGGCTGATCACGGCCATCCTGCTCTCGCTGGCCGGCTCGGCCGTCATCACGCGCTTCATCAACCGGCCGCTCAAGCAGCTCTCGCGCGCCACCACGCAGGTGCGCGAAGGCGAGTACGAAGCGCACCGGCTCGACGAGCATGCGCGCACCAACGAGATCCGGGCCGTGAACATCGGCTTCAACCGCATGGCCGACCAGTTGGCCAAGATCGAGCAGGACCGCGCGGTGATGCTGGCCGGCATCTCGCATGACCTGCGCACGCCGCTGGCACGCCTGCGCCTGGAAACCGAGATGAGCGTGGCCGACGAGGACGCGCGGGCGCACATGGCGGCCGACATCCAGCAGCTGGACGCGATCATCGACAAGTTCCTGGATTACGCCCGTCCCGACCACGTGAAGCTGCGGCCCATCCGCCTGCTGGAAGTGGTGGACGCCTGCACCTATGCCGTGCAGGACCACGACGACATGGCGATCACGGTAGACATGCCCGACTCGGTGGCCGTGCTGGCCGACGAGGTGGAGCTGACCCGCGTGATCTCTAACCTGCTGGAGAACGCGCGCCGCTACGGTCGCACGCCGGGCACTGACCAGGCCGAGCTCAGCATCCAGGCGCATGCGCAGGGCGATGCGGTGCTCATCAAGGTCCGCGACCATGGCCCCGGCGTTCCCCCTGCCACCCTGTCGCAGCTGACCAAGCCCTTCTTCCGCGGTGACGTGGCCCGCACCTCGGCCGCCGGTGCAGGGCTGGGTCTGTCCATCGTGGCCAAGAACGTGGAGCGCATGGGCGGCACTTTCGCCCTCACCAGCACGCCGGGCCGGGGTTTTGCGGCACACATCCGGCTGCAGCGCGCGCCCGACATCCAGCCCGAGCCCGCGGTGGATGCCCAGGGGCTGGCGCCGGACGACGAGCCGCCGCACCACGGCCGCGACCGCTCGCAGGCCATGGGCTGACCAGAGCCCTGCCCTGCCCGCCCCCCGCGGCCAGGCCGGGCATCAGGCTTTGTTTTCAGCGATGCAGCAGCGCGATGGCGCGGGCCTCCATGGCCCGCCCCTCGCCCACCGGCCCCAGCTTCTCGGCCGTCTTGGCCTTCACGTTGACCTGCCCCAACTCCAGCGCCAGCGCCTGCGCGATGCGCGCGCACATGGCCGGGATGTGTGGCGCGAGCTTGGGCGCCTGCGCGATGACGGTGCTGTCCACGTTGCCGATCTGCCAGCCCTGGGCCCGCACGCGCCGTGCCGCCTCGGCCAGCAGCACGATGGAATCGGCGCCGCGGAACTGCGGGTCGGTGTCAGGGAAATGCCGGCCGATGTCGCCGAGCGCCGCAGCCCCCAGCAGGGCGTCGGTGATCGCATGCAGCAGCACGTCTGCATCGGAATGGCCCAGCAGACCCATGCTGTGCGGCACCTCGATGCCGCCAAGGATCAGCTTGCGCCCGGCGGCCAGCTGGTGAACGTCCCAGCCCTCCCCCACGCGGATGGAAAAAGGAGCGGCGGAGGAAGACGGCGACGGGGAGGAAGACATGGTGCGCTGCTCAAAAAAACTCAGGGCTCAGGACGAGGCACGCGAGCGGGCCTGCAGCACCGCTTGCGCAAGGGCGAAGTCGTCGGGATAGGTGATCTTGAAATTCTGGGCGCTGCCGGGCACCAGCCGCGGCTTGAAGCCCTGCGCCTCGATGGCGCTGGCCTCGTCGGTCACGCCCACGCCCCTGCGCTCGCATTGCGCCAGGGCCTGGTCCAGCACGCCCAGCCTGAACATCTGCGGCGTCTGCGCCAGCCACTTGCCTTCGCGCGACAGCGTGGCGGCGACGCGGCCTTCGCCATCGGATGCCTTCAGGGTGTCGGGCAGGGGCAGCGCCAGCAGGCCACCCACGGCATCGTCCTCGCAGGCCGCGATCAAGGCCTCGATCTGCGCCGGTGTGACCAGGCAGCGTGCGGCGTCATGCACCAGCACCCAATCCTGCGGCTGTGCGCCGCGCGCCTGCAGGGCCTGCAGGCCGGCCTGCACCGTGGCCGCGCGCGTGGCGCCGCCCACGCGCAGCAGGCACTGCTCGGGCGCATCTGCGCTTGCCAGTGCGGGAAAGCCCGGCAGGGCCTGCGCCACATGCGTATCGTCCAAAGCCACCACGAGCGCGATGCTCGCCAGCGGCACACGCACCGCCGCGAAGGCGGCCAGGGTGTGCGCCACAAGGGGCTGTCCATCGAGCAGCTGGTACTGCTTGGGCCCTGCGCCACCGGCCCGCAAGCCCACGCCCGCGGCGGGAATCAGCACATGAAGACGGGGGTGGGATGTGGACACGATGAGGCAGGCAAGGCGCCCGCGGGGCCGGTGCCGCGAGCGTTCGGGGGCGCCATTCTAGGAGTGCCCCTGCGCGCCCTGCCCCGGCGTCACGCCGCCGCTTCGCGTGCCACGCGGCGGTTGACGTAGCTGGCGTTGCCCAGCCCCGTGCCGATGGTCAGCACGGCCCAGCGCTTGACGTCGCGCATGCGCGGCACTTCGCTCAGGCCCTGCACCACTGCATCGTTGTGCATCAGCACCTGCGTCGCATGCCCGTCGATCACGGGCAACGCCTCGCGCAGTGCCGTGGGCAGATGGAAGCTGTCGGCGGCCCAGTTGCCGGGCAGGTTCTGCGCGCCCCGCGCGATGCTGCCGTCGGCGCGGATCAGGCCCGGGCAGGCAATGCCCACGAAGGGCGCCAGCCTGAGCTTCTTCCTCGCGGCCCAGGCGATCTGCTCCTCCAGCAGTGTCGCCAGGCCCTGCACCAGCCCCGTCCGGCTGGGGTCGTCGTCGGCGTGGCGCCACTTCACACGTCGTTCCACGCGGGCGCGCGAGAAGTCCGCGGCCTTGTTGCGCCTGAAGCTCACGATGCCGCAGCGCGCGTTGGTGCCGCCAAGGTCGATGGCCAGCAGCGCGTCGTAGTGCTCGGCCAGCCCTGCCGGCGCCAGATGCACCCAGCCGATGAGTCCGCCGTCGTCCACGTGGTGGCTCAGCCGTGCCAGATGCACGGGCAGCTCCGCGGCCTCGCACAGCGCCGCGGCCTGCAGGATGGCGCGTTCGCCCACATCGCTTTCAGGAAAGCCGCCACCGATCACGATGCGCTGCACGCCGCTCCAGCTTTTCTGGCGCATGAAACGCTGGATCACCTGCGCCAGCTCGACGGCGAACTCCTCGATCACGCCGTGCACGATGTCGGCCGCGGGCGAAGCGCGCTCAGCGCCGATGGCCCGGTCCAGCACCTTCTTGCCCAATGCGGATGAAGGCCGCTTGCCCAGCGGATCGGCCAGGCCCTTGCTGCGGTAGCGGCGCCGCCATTGGTCGAGCAGCGCCCGAAAAGCGGTCTGGCTGGCGCGGTCGCCGATGAAGCCTTCGCCATCGGCCACTTCCAGGTTGTAGCCCGCGATCTCCAGCATCTCCAGCTTCAGGGCTCCGTGGTGCATGCCCACGATGCTGGGCGCGTGCGGCGGGCGCGTCCGGGGGCGCGCCTTCTTTGTCGGGGCCTGGTCGGCAGTCTTGCGGGGCGTTTTTCTGGAAGACGGTGCGGGCGTGGGCATAGGCTTGCAGCATGCCCGCAGCCCAGTCCCGTGCCCGTAGGCCGACGCCGTGCCAGCGGCCGCGCAATCTCTGCTGGCGTGCGGGCGCCGCCTACACTGCCTGCATGCGGCGCCCACGCCTGACCCGCCCCCCGAGCTGCCTGATCGGCTTGATCGGCCTCATGGCCTTGTTGCTGATGCTGGCCAGCCCCGGCGCGCGCGCAAGCGACGAACAGGCGCTGCGCATCGGCTCCAAGCGTTTCACAGAGTCGTACATCCTGGCCGAAGTGCTGGCGCAGACCGCCGCGCCGCATCTGCGCCAACGGCCCGAACTTCGCCAGGGCCTGGGCAACACCGCCGTCGTGTACGAAGCCCTCAGAAGCGGCAGCATCGACCTGTACGTCGAATACACCGGCACCATCGCGCTGGAAATCCTCAAGAGCCCCCAGCCCCTGTCGCTGCAGGCCATGCAGGCCGGGCTGCAGCCGCTGGGCCTGGGCGTGGCCGTGCCGCTGGGCTTCAACGACGGCTACGCTTTTGCCATGCGCGCCGAGCGTGCGCAGCAATTGGGCATCCGCTCGCTGAGCGACCTGGCCCGGCACCCCGAACTGAAGCTGGGCCTGAGCAACGAATTCATCGGCCGCGCCGACGGCTGGCGCGGCGTGGCTCAGCGCTACGGGCTCAAGCAATCGCCCACGGGGCTGGACCACGGCATCGCCTACGAGGCGATCGGTGCCGGCCAGGTGGACGTGATCGACATCTACACCACCGACGCGAAGATCGACCACCTGGGCCTGGTGGTGCTGCAGGATGACCTGGGCCACTTCCCGCGCTACGACGCGATGCTTTTGTACCGGCTCGATGTGCCGCAGCGCCTGCCGCAGGCCTGGGCCGCGCTGCAGCAACTGGAAGGCCGCATCGACGAGCGCGCGATGATCGGCATGAATGCGCGGGCCGAACTGCAGGGCACCGACTTCGCCACCATCGCGCGTGAATTTCTTACGGGCAAGACGCCCACCGCTTCAAACAAGCAGGAAGCCAGGGGCTTCGTGGCCAAGCTGCTGGGCCCGGACCTCGCGCGCCTGGCACGCCAGCACCTGATGCTGGTCTTCGTGTCGGTCGGCCTGGCGACGCTGATCGGCCTGCCGCTGGCGATTGCGGTGTTCACGCACCTGCGGCTGCGCGCCGTCGTGCTCGGTGCCACCGGGCTGCTGCAGACCGTGCCTTCGCTGGCGCTGCTGGCCGTGCTCATCTCGCTGCTGGGCGCCATCGGCACGCTGCCGGCGCTGATCGCGCTCACGCTCTATTCGCTGCTGCCCATCATGCGCAACGCAGTCACGGGCCTGGCCGAAGTGCCTGCGGGCGTGAAGCAGGCCGGCCAGGCGCTGGGCCTGAGCGGCGCGCAAAACCTGTGGCTGGTGCAACTGCCGCTGGCGCTGCCCACCTTGATCGCGGGCATCCGCACGGCCACCACCATCGCGATTGGCACCGCAACCATCGCGGCCTTCATCGGCGCGGGTGGCTTTGGCGAGCGCATCGTCACGGGCCTGGCACTCAACGACCGCGCGCTGTTGATGGCGGGTGCGGTGCCTGCGGCTGCGCTGGCCTTGTTGAGCGAACTGCTGTTCGAGGGGCTGGAGATGCTGATGCGGCGCTGGCGAGGTTGAGCAAGGGCAAGGCAACTTTTGGGCAAGCAGGGCTTGGCGGTGAGGAATGGCAGTTGCGTGCACATTGGTGGCGCACAGAGCCAAGGCGAAGGTTCGCTTCGCAGCGGGTGCGGTCCGTCGCCCCCGCTGCTCCAACTCACGCTGACTGTCACTAAGCGGTCGCTCGGACCAACCAACTGCGCGAGTGCTATAGGCCGCTGGTGACGCCCGTATGCGTAACAATGTGTGCTGTCACTAATGCACAAGACCAGCACGCTCGACGCGCGCGAGTGAGGCTACAGGAGGCATGACAGGATGATTTACTTCTCCGACGTGTTCGGTGTCGAGCCTGAGGTTGTGGACACCTACGGCGCTTTCAACATCGCGCTGGTCAATGACCTGCCGCTGTTTGTCGACCCATTCCTGCTATTCGACAGCGAGCGTCCGGAGTACCGCGAGCTTCACGACGACATCATCAAGTATCTCGTTTTCGTGCGCGACAGAGCCCAGGCCGACGAGCTCACCGAAGGCGCCATTTCTCAGTGGCTCTTCTTTCGTGAGGTCAAGCAGAATTGGCTGGGCTTCAGTCGGCAGGGAAACAGCGGCACCGGACTGGGCAAGCACTTCGCCGAGGCGCTCGCGCGCAACTTCAAGCGGGTGTTTCGCAACTTCGGTGACGAGACTCTGACCCGCAGCTCGCACCTCGAAAAGCTAGGCCTGTTGAGCGGCGGTGTAGGCCGCGACCACCTCAGCGACTTCACGACGAATCTCATCAAGGGCTACTTGCTGAAGTACACCGAGGACTTTGCGGCAGCGCACCTGCAGCCCGGCCAACTCAAGCGTGTGCACATCGAGCGCGTCGCCTTTAACTACGAGACGCGACGCTGGCAATCGGGGCACTTCATGCTGCCTTGGCACGCCGGCGACTACGTCATCCTCACGCCGTGCGAGATGCTGACCCGCGACGAGGCGTGGATTAATCAGGGAGACATGGTCAGCCAGTTCTTTCAGCTGCGGCTCTCGCTCCCAGACGAAGCGCTTCGTGCTCAGGTCAACGACCACTTCCTTCGCCAAATCAGCGAGCGATCGACGCAGGAGGAACGTAAGGCCGCGGCGCTGCGTACCATCGAGCAATTCACGGACCTCATCGACTACTACATCAAGTGGAAGGAGGACCACGCCGCGGAGGCGCACGCTGTCAGTACCGCGAAGGTCCAGCAGACGCACGCACAGTTCGTGGAGAACATCCGGGAGCTGGTGCTGAAGCACCTGATCGGCACGGAGTTCTACGAGCGCGGCGATTCCTACGAGGAAGCGCTGCAACGAGCGAAGTACCTGAAGCACGTCATCGAGGACAACGACGGCTACCGAGTGTTCTACGTGGACGGCAAGCCGGTGAAGCGCGAGAGCGACCTACACACGATGTTTCGGCTGACGTGGTACGCAACCGCCTTCGACGTGAACGCAGAGGTAAACAACGGGCGCGGCCCAGTCGACTACAAGGTCTCGAAGGGCAAGCAGAACGCAAGCTTGGTAGAGTTCAAGCTGGCTAGTAACTCGAGCCTGCGGCGCAACCTGGAGAAGCAGGTAGAGGTTTACGCCAAGGCCAGCCAGACCGAGAAGTCCATCAAGGTCATCATGTACTTCTCGGACCGCGAGCTCGAGAAGGTCACCGGCATCCTGCGGGAGTTGAAGCTGAAAGACCGAGAGGACATCGTACTCATCGACGCGGGGCGTGACAACAAGCCGTCGGCGTCGAATGCCTGACCGGCCAGATAGTCTAGCCGGCGCTAGCCCCAGGATTGACGCGACGCTTGGAGGCCATATGACCGCCGACGATTCTCTCTACAACGTCCTCCTCAACGGCATCGTCAAGGACGTCAATGACGCGTGGGACCGCAAGTCGTATAGGGCCACGCTGATCCTCGTGTACAGCGGCATCGACGCCATGTCGCACCTAACGATGCCAGATGGCAAGAACAAGGTGACCCGGGCCGACTTCGTAGCCTGGGCAGAGAAGTACCTTCAGTTTCGGGACGCCGATAAAAACCCGACGCTAACGCTGCCAGGCATCGAGCTCTACGCCGCGCGGTGCGCACTGGTGCATACCTACAGCAGCGAGGCTGAACTTCACAAAGAGGGTAAGGTCAAGCGCCAGATTGGCTACGGCGACGAGTTCCTTCCTGAGATCGCCGAGAAGGCTGACATCGAGCATCTCGTCATAGTTTCAATTCGCGGGCTGGTAGACGCGTTTGCCCGTGGCATCGCGGCGACCTTGCAAGACATCAAGGGCGATGAGCCGCGCCGCAGGTTGTTCGCAGAGCGGCTGGACAAGATGGTGCACGAACTGCCGTTCACGGGGTGAGCGACCATGGCGTCTTTGCTGCCCAGAGGCCCGATAGGCGGTCCTGTAGTCGCCGAAAAGTTGCCAGCTCTGATTCTCGCCAGCGCCTCTTCCAGGAAGCATCTATGGCGTTGATCTCTACGCTATCGGGTCATCAGCTCGATAACACTCCGCACGAGCCCCAAGGGGGCCGACGGGCCGCTGCCGCCGGGACCAGCCATTCGTTTGCGGGCACTGCCGTCGGAAGCATTCGGACATCGCTGACATTCGCCTTCACAAGCCGAACGTCTCCAACCAGTCTGAAGCAGTCGCCCACGACCCGTCCGCGAACAGCTGCTGTCGGCCAACAGCAACTATGTGGCTCCCTACCACGAGAGCAACCGTCGCGAAGCACTGTGTCCTCCAGAGCTATGACGACGCTCACCAGTCCCCCTTGCCACCCCTCGGCTGATCAGTAAGGCGGCGCCTGCACGGCCCGCTGCGCGCGCGCCGCATTTGTCCACCAGGCCAGGTCGTCAGCCCATCGGCCAAAGGCGCGTGTCAGGCTCGCACCTGCATCGCCCGTGGCCTGGCCCTGCGCATCCAAGGTCTGCGAGATCGGCCCCACCGCCAAGGTGCTGGAAACCACCACCATCCCCATCTCGGAGAGGATCGAATGCCAGGCCGTGCCCGAGCGCACGCCCGAGAAACGGCCGGCCGAGTAGCTGGCGATGGCGGCTGGCCGCCAGAACCATTCCTCGAGAAAGTGGTCGGTGAGGTTCTTCAAACCGGGCTGCACGCCCCAGTTGTATTCGCCGGTGACGAAGACAAAGGCGTTGGCCGCGCGGATCTTGCCGGCCAGCGCCTCCATGGCGGCGGGCGCCTGGCCCTTGGGGTATTCCTTGTACATGCGGTCGAGCATGGGCAGATCGACGGCCTTGGCATCGATCAGCTCGGGCTCGGCGCCGCGCGCTTGCAACCCCTTGACGATGAAGTCCGCAAGCCGGATGCCCATGCGGTCGGCCCGGTAGGAACCATAGAAAACGAGGATCTTGTCGGCCATGGCGGCTCCAATACAAACAACAAGGGCCCGATCATCCTCTGATCGAGCCCCGCAGGCAGTGCTTGTTCAGCCTCAGGCCAGGGTATAGGCCGTCTTCACCGTGGTGAAGAACTCCTGTGCATAGCGGCCCTGCTCGCGCGGGCCGTAGCTGCTGCCCTTGCGGCCGCCGAAGGGCACGTGGTAGTCCACACCGGCCGTGGGCAGGTTCACCATCACCATGCCGGCCTGGCTGTGGCGCTTGAAGTGCGTGGCGTACTTCAGGCTGGTGGTGGCAATGCCGGCCGACAGGCCGAACTCGGTGTCATTGGCCGTGGCCAGCGCTTCTTCATAGTCCTTCACGCGGATCACGCTGGCCACCGGGCCGAAGACTTCCTCGCGGTTGATGCGCATGGCCTTGCCGCTGTCGCTGAACAGCGCCGGCGCCATGTAGTAGCCCTCGGTGCCCAGCTTCAGGCGCTCGCCGCCCATGGCCAGCGTCGCGCCTTCGTCCTGGCCGATCTTCACGTACTCCAGGTCCTGGTCCAGCTGGCTCTGGCTGGAGACCGGGCCGATGTCCGTGCCCTGGGCCAGCGCGTCGCCCACCTTGATCTTGGCCATGCGCGCCTTCATCGCCTCGATGAACTTCGGGTAGATGCCTTCGGTCACGATCAGGCGGCTCGAAGCCGTGCAGCGCTGGCCCGTGGAATAGAAGGCGCTTTGCACGCTCAGTTCCACGGCCTGCTCGAGGTTGGCGTCGTCCAGCACCACCTGCGGGTTCTTGCCGCCCATCTCCAGCTGCACCTTCTTGCCGCTCTTGACGCATTCGAGCGCCAGCGCGCGGCCCACGCCAACCGAGCCGGTGAAGCTGATCGCGTGGATGCCGGCGTGCTGCACCAGCGCATTGCCGATCACGCTGCCGCGCCCCATCACCAGGTTGAACACGCCCGCGGGGATGCCCGAGCGGCTGATGATCTCCGCCAGCGCCCAGGCGCTGCCCGGGACCAGGTCGGCGGGCTTGAGCACCACGCAGTTGCCAAAGGCCAGGGCCGGCGCGATCTTCCAGGCCGGAATGGCGATGGGGAAGTTCCAGGGCGTGATCAGGCCCACCACGCCGATGGGCTCGCGCGTGATCTCCACGCCGATGCCGGGGCGCACGGAGGGGATCGTCTCGCCCGCCAGGCGCAGGCATTCACCGGCGAAGAACTTGAAGATCTGGCCGGCGCGGGTGGCCTCGCCAATGCCTTCGGCCTTGGTCTTGCCTTCCTCGCGCGCCAGCAAGGTGCCCAGCTCTTCCTTGCGCGCCAGGATCTCGCTGCCGATCTTGTCCAGCGCGTCGCTGCGCGCCTGCACCGAGCCCGTGGCCCAGGCCGGGAAGGCCGCGGTGGCAGCGGCCACCGCCGCCTCCACCTGGGCCGCATCGCCCTGCGCGTACTGGCCCAGCACGTCGGCCAGGTTGCTGGGGTTGAGGTTGGGGCTGTAGCTCTGGCCGGCAACCCATTCGCCGTTGATCAGGTTCTTGAATTCACTCATCTGAAAGTCCTCGAAGTTTTTGGCAGTCGTGTGATCGAAGGCCCGCGCGCTCACACGGCCCCATGCGTTTCCACATACAGCGCATAGAGCGAGTGGCTGCTGGCCATGTAGAGCCGGTTGCGCTTGGGGCCGCCGAACTCCAGGTTGGCGCAGCGCTCGGGCAGGCGGATGAAACCGATGGGCTTGCCGTCCTTGTTGAACACCTTCACGCCGTCCATCTCGTCGGAGCGGGCCAGCGGCAGGTGCGCCTTCATGCCGCCACCGATGTCGGTGGCCTCGGGCGCGAAGGCGCCCGAAAAGCCCCAGCCGCACCACAGGTTGCCGTCGCGGTCCACGCGAAAGCCGTCGAAGGCGCCGGGGCCGCCCGCGTCGATGAGCTTGGTCTTGTTCGACAGCGTGGCGCCATCGGCCGAGACGTCGAAGCGCCACATGCTGCGGTTGGGCGTGCCCTTCCATTCGACGACATACAGGTGCTTCTCATCGGGCGAGAAGGCCAGTCCGTTGGGATTGACCAGGTCCGTCACCACTGCCGTGATCGCACCGTCCTTGCCGATGCGATAGACGTTGGTCGTGGCCTGCTCGGGCGTGGCGCGCGCACCTTCCCATTCGCCGTTGATGCCGAAGAGCGGGTCGGTGAACCACACGCTGTCGTCCGACTTCACGACCACGTCGTTGGGCGCGTTCAGGCGCTTGCCCTCGAAGCGATCGGCCAGCACGGTGAGGCTGCCGTTCTTTTCGGTGCGCACCACGCGCCGCGTGACCGAGTGCTCGCAGCTGATCAGCCGGCCCTGGCGGTCGCGCGTGTTGCCGTTGGCGTAGTTCACGCCTTCCTTGTGCACCGAGAACCTGCCGCTCTTCTCCTCGTACTTCATGAGCCGGTTGTTCGGGATGTCCGACAGGATCAGCGTGCCCGTTTCGGGGAAGTAGGCCGGCCCCTCGGCCCAGCGCATGCCGCTGCCCAGCTGTTCGACGGTGCTGCTGTAGATGCGGTACTTCGCGAAGCTCGGATCGAGGATGTAGACCGCCGGGTCGGGGTAGCGCTGGTTGGGCTTGAAGTCGAAATGCTGCGCGAGCGCGGCGGTGCCCAGTGCGCCGAGCGCGGTGGCGCCGGCGTTCTGCAGCAAGCGGCGGCGGTTGAGGGTCTTGTGTGTCATGGCTCTTGTCTCCTTCTGTTGTTGATCTTTTTCTTGATGCCAGCCGCGCGGGGATGTCAGCGCACCATGCAGGGCCGCTTGTTGTCGAACTTCCAGCCCGGGATCAGGGCCTGCATGGCGATGGCGTCGTCGCGCGCGCCCAGACCATGCTCCAGATACAGGGCGTTGGCGCGCTTGAGGGCCTCGCGGTCCACCGTCACGCCCAGGCCCGGGGTCTTGGGCACCTCGACGAAGCCGTCCCTGATCTGGAACGGGTTCTTCGTCAGGAACTGGCCGTCCTGCCAGATCCAGTGCGTGTCGATGGCCGTCACCTTGCCCGGCACGGCGGCGGCCACGTGCGTGAACATGGCCAGCGAGATGTCGAAGTGGTTGTTGGAGTGCGAGCCCCAGGTCAGGCCCCAGTCGCGGCAGGTCTGGCCCACGCGCACGCTGCCGGCCATGGTCCAGAAATGCGGGTCGGCCAGCGGAATGTCCACCGACTGCAGCGACAGCGCATGCACCATCTGCCGCCAGTCGGTGGCGATCATGTTGGTGGCCGTGGGCAGGCCCGTGGCGCGGCGGAACTCCGCCATCACCTCGCGGCCCGAGAAGCCGCCTTCGGCCCCGCAGGGGTCTTCGGCATAGGCCACCACGCCACGCATGCGCTGGCCCAGGCGGATCGCGTCCTTGAGCAGCCAGCCGCCGTTCGGGTCCAGCGTGACGCGCGCCTGCGGGAAGCGCTCGTGCAGCGCCACCACGGCATCGACCTCCTCGTCGCCGGCCAGCACGCCGCCCTTGAGCTTGAAGTCGTTGAAGCCATAGCGCGCATGCGCCGCTTCGGCCTGGCGCACGATGGCCTCGGGCGTCATCGCCGTCATGTGGCGCACCTGCGCCCAGTCGTCGGTGCCGGTCGTGTCCTCGCCCGGCTTGATGTAGGGCAGACCGGTCTTCTCGCTCGGGCCGATGAAGAACAGGTAGCCCAGCATCTCCACGCGCTCGCGCTGCTGGCCTTCGCCCAGCAGCGCCGCCACGGGCACGCCCAGGTGCTGGCCCAGCAGATCCAGCAGCGCCGATTCGATGGCCGTGACCGCATGCACGCCGATGCGCAGGTCGAAGGTCTGCAGGCCGCGCCCGCCGGGGTCGCGCCCGGCCAGTGCCTGCTGCACGCGCTGCAGCAGCTGCAGATGCGTGCCCACCGACTGGCCCACCAGCAGCGGCCGGCTGTCTTCCAGCGCCTGGCGGATGCCCTCGCCGCCCGGCACCTCGCCCACGCCCGTGCGGCCGGCGCTGTCGTGCACCAGCAGCACGTTGCGCGTGAAGTACGGGCCGTGCGCGCCGCTGAGGTTCATCAGCATGCCGTCGCGGCCGGCCACGGGGATGACTTCGATCTCGGTGATGGTGGGGGTGTGGGACATGATCGGGTCCGTCAAAAGGAAGAAGGCGAGCGGGCGTCAGCGCGTCAGTGTCACTGCGCGGCGGACCAGGGCACTTCGGCCACCGGCCGGCCGGTGGCCAGACAGGATTCGAGGTTGCGCAGCACCAGATCGGCCATGGCGCGGCGGGTCTCGTGCGTGCCGCTGGCCACATGCGGCGCCAGCACCACGTTGTCCAGTGTCAGCAGTTCGGGCAGCGGGTGCGGCTCGTCCTCGAACACGTCGAGGCCGGCGCCCGCGATGCGCCTGTCGCGCAGCGCCCGCGCCAGCGCCGCTTCGTCCACCACGCTGCCGCGCGCCACATTGATGAGAAAGCCCTGCGGCCCCAGCGCGTCCAGCACCTCGTCGTTGACGAGGTGGCGCGTGCCCTCCCCGCCCGCGGCCGTGACGACCAGGAAATCGCACGCACGCGCCAGCGCCAGCAGGCTGGGCTGGTAGGCATGGGGCGAGCCATCCACCGGCCGGCGGTTGTGGTAGCTCACCTGCATGTCGAAGCCGGCCGCCCGGCGGGCCACCGCGCCGCCGATGCGGCCCATGCCGAAGATGCCCAGTCGCTTGCCCGAGGCCCGCGTCTGGATGCCGAAGCGCTGCGTGGCCCAGTCGCCGCGCCGCACGAAGCGGTCGGCCGCGCTCAGGCCGCGCGCAGCGTCCAGCAGCAAGGCAAAGGCCATGTCGGCCACGCAGTCGTCCAGCACGCCGGGCGTGTAGCCCACGCGCGCGCCGCGGCGCAGGAGGGAGGCCTTGTCCAGCGAGTCGAAGCCGACGCCAAAGCTGCTGACGAAGCGCAGGTTGGGCAGCGCGTCGATCACGTGGGCCGGCACGCCCATCGCCGCCGAGGTGACCAGCAGCTCGAACTGCGCGCCCTGCTCGGCCAGGAAGCGCGCCGGGTCGCTCTGGGCCGACAGCAGGCTGACGTCATAGCGCTGCGCGAGTTCGCTGTCGAGCTGGGGCAGCGGCAGCTTGCCGTACTGCAGCAGACGGGGGCGGGACGACGACATGCAGACTTACTGCGGGCCCAGCTTTTCGATCAGCGCAGCCAGTTCCTGGCTTTCCGCGGCCGACAGGTCCGACAGCGGCGGGCGCACCGGGCCGGCACCGTGGCCGACGATCTGCGCACCGGCCTTGACGATGCTCACGGCATAGCCCTGCTTCTTGTTGCGGATGTCCAGGTAGGGCATGAAGAAGTCCTTGAGCAGCTGGTGCTGGGTCTTCTGGTCGTCGTCACGCACGGCTTCGTAGAACTTCATGGCCGTCTTGGGAATGAAGTTGAAGACGGCCGACGAGTACACGGGCGTGCCCAGCGCCTTGTAGGCTGCGGCGTAGACCTCGGCCGTGGGCAGGCCGCCCAGGTAGCTGAAGCGGTCGCCCATCTTCTGGAACACCGAGACCATGGCCTCGATGTCGCCCACGCCGTCCTTGAAGCCCACCAGGTTGGGGCAGGCGTCGGCCAGGCGGGCCAGGGTGTCGGGCTTGTACTTGGCCTGGGCACGGTTGTAGATGATCACGCCGAAATCGACGCTGTCGCAGATGGCCTTGACGTGGTTGTACAGGCCTTCCTGGCTGGCTTCGGTCAGGTAGTGCGGCATCAGCAGGATGCCGTGCGCGCCGGCCTTCTCGGCCGCCTGCGCATAGGCGATGGTCTGGCGCGTGGGGCCGCCGGCGCCGGCAATGATGGGCACCGTGCCGCGGCACACGTCCACGGCGGTCTTGATGATTTCGGGATATTCCTCGGGCGTGAGCGAGAAGAACTCGCCGGTGCCGCCCGCCGCGAACAGCGCGCTGGCGCCGTAGGGGCCCAGCCATTCCAGGCGCTTGATGTAGCCCTCGCGGTTGAAATTGCCTTCGGCATCGAAGTCCGTCACGGGGAAGGACAGCAGGCCGGAGCTCATGATCGATTTGAGTTCCTGGGGGGTGAAGCTCATGGGGATTCCTTAAGACGTTGAAAGATGGGGGAAGGTCGGGCGCTTCGCGATCAGGAGTCGATGCGCAGGTTGGCGTCCTTGACCAGCTGCGCCCAGCGGGCGCGCTCCTTGTTGAAGAACTGCTCTTCCTCGGCCGGCGACATGGTCACGACCTCGGCGCCCTGCCCGGCCAGGCGCGAGCGGATGTCGGCCGCACGGATGACGGAGATCAGCTCACGGTTGAGGCGATTGACGATGGCGTCGGGCGTGCCGCGCGGGGCGCGCACGCCCTGCCAGGTGCCCGATTCGAAACCGGGCACGCCCTGCTCGGCAATGGTAGGCACCGAGCCCACCAGCGGCATGCGCGTGGCCTTGGAGACGCCCAGCAGCTTGAGCTTGCCGCTTTGCACATGCGGCAGCGTGGCCAGCATGCCGTTCATCAGCACCTGGGTCTGGCCGGCGACGGTGTCCTGGATGGACTGCACGCCGCCCTTGTAGGGCACATAGACCCACTTGGCGCCCGTGGCGCGCTCCACCGCCACGCCCGCCAGGTGCGGTGCGCTGCCGGTGGCCGTGACGGCGAAGTTCAGGTCGCTGGTTTTGGACAGGGCCACCAGCTCCTTGAGGTTGCTGGCCTTGACCGAGGGGTGCACCACCAGCAGGTGGGGCGAATACGCCAGCATGGTCACGCCGCGCAGGTCCTTGGAAGGATCGAAAGCCAGCTTGGTGTAGATGGAGGGGCTGATGGCCAGCGCGCCCACGTCGCACAGCAGCAGCGTGTAGCCGTCCGGCGCGGCCTTGGCCACGAAGTCCGCGCCGAGGTTGCCGTTGGCGCCGGGCTTGTTGTCGATGATCACGGGCTGCTTGAGCGCCTCGGACAGCGGCTGGCTGATCGAGCGCGCAATGATGTCCGAGGAGCCGCCGGGCGGGTACGGCACCACGATGCGGATCGGCTTGTTGGGCCAGGCATCGGCACCGCGCACCGACCAGGGGGCGGCAATGGCGGCGGCGCCCAGGGCGGTGCCCAGCAGTTGGCGTCGGTTCAGGCTCATGGTCTTTGTCTCCGGAGGAAATGGAAGGGCGGGATGGGCGATCCGCAGCGCTCTGCCTCGATCACTCATTGTCAGTCATCGTACAACTAAGAACGACCGATGCCAAGAGGCGATCACAAATTTTCTGATGTGCGGCGATGCGCCGCATCGGCCCGGAGCCGGGCTTGACAACCGGCCCGCGCAGCGGCTCAGCGTGCGCTTGCCGCCCCGCCCTCTTCCCGCTGCGCTGCCTCCTGCGCCAGGCGCAGGCGCTCGCGGCTGTTGGTCAGGTGGATGCGCATGGCAGCGCGCGCCGAATCGGGGTCGCGCCGGGCAATGGCCGCGAAGATCTCTTCGTGCTCGCGGTTCACGCGGCTCAGATACTCGCCGCCCTTGTTGTGGTTGCGGATGGCGTTGACCCGGGTGCGCGGGATGATCGTGGTCCCCAGATGCGTCATGATGTCCGCGAAGTAGGGATTGCCGGTGGCCTGCGCGATCTGCAGGTGGAAGCGGAAGTCCGGCGACACGGTATCGCCGGCCGCCAGCACATTGCGCTCGAACTCGTCCAGCGCCTCGCGCATGCCCAGCAGGTGCTCCTCGGTGCGGCGCAGCGCCGCCAGCCCGGCCGATTCGGTCTCCAGGCTGATGCGCAGCTCCAGCACCGCCAGCACATCGACCGTGGTGGCGATGTCCGCCGCCTCCAGCCTGAACATGCCGGCCATGCCGCCGCCGCGCGGCTGCAGCACGAAGGTGCCGATGCCGTGGTGGGTCTCGACCAGCCCGGCGGCCTGCAGCTTGGACAGCGCCTCGCGCACCACGGTGCGGCTGACGCCGTAGTTCTGCATGATGGCCGACTCGGTGGGCAGCTTGTCGCCCGGGCGCAGCTGCTGGCCGCGGATCTTGTCGCCCAGGTCTTCCACCAGCCCCTGCGCCAGGTTGCGCCCCCGGCGCCGGGGCGCCGGACCGGAAGGCGCCGCCGCAGCCGCTGACGCCGCTGCTGCACGCGCCGCCCCGGGCCACGCATCGGTGGGCTCGGGAAGCGGGGGCACCCCCGTTGACACGCTAGACATGGCCTCATCATAATCGCCGCAGATGTTGTACGACAACCGATGACGTACAGCTTGTGCAACGACAAGAGCTGGAGACTTTGACGGTGAGCGCCTCGAACGAAGCTGGAACGCCCCGGGTGCCGACACGGCCCCTGCCCCGCCTGCTGCTGACCGGCGCGGCCGGCGGCCTGGGCCGCGTGCTGCGCGAACGCCTTCGGCCACTGGCGCAGGTGCTGCGCGTGTCGGACATCGCGGCGCTGGGCGAGGCCCACGGCCCGCACGAGGAAGTGATGCCCTGCGACCTGGCCGACAAGAAGGCCGTGGATGCGCTGCTGGCCGGCTGCGACGCCCTCGTGCACCTGGGCGGCGTGTCGGTGGAGCGGCCCTTCGAGGAAATCCTCGAGGCCAACATCAAGGGCATCTTCCACATCTATGAGGCGGCGCGGCGCCGGGGCGTGCGGCGCGTGGTCTTCGCCAGCTCCAACCATGTGATCGGTTTCTACAAACAGACCGAAACGCTGGACGCCCATGTGCTGCGCCGGCCCGACGGCTACTACGGCCTGTCCAAGTCCTTCGGCGAGGACATGGCCCAGTTCTACTGGGACCGCTGGGGCATCGAGACCGTCAGCATCCGCATCGGCTCGTCCTTCCCCGAGCCCGCCAACCGCCGGATGATGAGCACCTGGCTCAGCTACGACGACCTCACGCGGCTGATCGAGAAGGCGCTGTTCACGCCCGGCGTGGGCCACACGGTGGTCTATGGCGCCTCGGCCAATGCGCAGGTCTGGTGGGACAACCATGCCGCCGCCGGCCTGGGCTGGGCGCCGCAGGACAGCTCCGAGCCCTTCCGCGCCAAGGTGGAAGCCCAGCCGCCCGTGGCCGCCGACGATCCGAACGCGATCTACCAGGGCGGCGCCTTCACCGCCCAGGGCCCTTTCGGCGACTGAGCGCGCACCGGATACAGGGGCCGCTGATGGCAGAACTCGTGCTCGACGTGCGCAACGGCACCGGCGAAAGCCCCGTGTGGCATGCCGGCGAACAGGCGCTGTACTGGGTCGATATTCCGGGCCGCGCGGTGCACCGCTGGTCCCCCGCCCAGGGCCATCGCCACTGGCGTTGTGAAGAGATGCCGGCCTGCCTGGCCGCCACCGCCACGCCCGGTCGCTGGATTGCCGGCATGGAAAGCGGCCTGTTCGCGCTGGCGCTGGGCGATGACGGGCTGGCCCAGCCCACCCGCCTGGCCGCCGTGGCGCATGCCGCGCCGGCGATGCGCTTCAACGATGGCCGCTGTGATCGCGAAGGGCGCCTGTGGGCCGGCACCATGTGCCTGGACATGGCGGCCGGCATCCGCGCCGGCGCCTGGTACCGCTTTGGCGCCGGTGACGGCGCCCTGCCCCCGCAGCTGACGGATTTCATCGTGCCCAACGGCCTGGCCTTCAGCCCGGACGGCCGCACCATGTACGTCTCGGACTCGCACCCCAGCGTGCAGGCCATCTGGGCCTTCGACTACGACACGGACAGCGGCACGCCCCACAACCGGCGCCTGTTCGTCGACATGACCGCGCTGCCGGGCCGCCCCGACGGCGCGGCCATCGACGTGGACGGCGGCTACTGGATCTGCGGCAACGACGCGGGCCTGGTGCACCGCTTCACGCCCGACGGCCGGCTGGACCGCTCGCTCCCCGTCCCCGTGAAGAAGCCTGCGATGTGCGCCTTTGGCGGTGCGCGGCTGGACACGCTGTACGTCACCTCCATCCGCCCCGCAGGCGACCTGAGCGACCAGCCGCTGGCCGGCGGCGTCTTCGCGCTGCGGCCGGGCACGCAGGGCATTCCCGAACCCGCCTTCGCGGGCTGAGCCTGCTGCGCAGGACTCCCAGAACCCATCACACGACACCACCCAGAGAGAAAGAGGAAGACAAGCATGAACACCATCAAGACAACATGGATCGCCCTGGCCGCAGCCGCCTGCTGCCTGGGCGCACAGGCGCGCGATTTCCGCTCCGCCGACGTGCACAACAGCGACGACTACCCCACGGTGGCCGCCGTCAAGCACATGAGCCAGCTGCTCGACCAGCGCAGCGGCGGCAAGTACAAGATCAAGGTCTTCAACAAGAGCGCGCTGGGCTCCGAGAAGGAGACGCTGGACCAGGTCAAGATCGGCGCGCTGGAGATGAACCGCGTGAACATCAGCGCGCTGAACTCCATCTGCCCGAAGACGCTGGTGCCGACCATGCCCTTCCTCTTCGATTCGATCGCCCACATGCGCAAGACGCTGGACGGCCCGGTCGGCGACGAGATCCTCAAGGGCTGCGAGCACGAAGGCCTGGTGGGCCTGGCCTTCTACGACAGCGGCGCGCGCTCCATCTATGCCAAGAAGCCGGTCAAGACCGTCGCCGACACCAAGGGCCTGAAGATCCGCGTGCAGCAGTCCGATCTGTGGGTGGCGCTGGTCAGCGCCATGGGCGCCAACGCCACGCCCATGCCCGCAGGCGAGGTCTACACCGCGCTCAAGACCGGCCTGATCGACGCGGCCGAGAACAACATCCCCTCCTACGAAGGCTTCAAGCACTACGAGGCCGTGAAGTTCTATTCGCACACCGAGCACTCGATGGCACCCGAGGTGCTGGTGATCTCCAAGACGGTGTTCGACAAGATGTCCAAGGCCGATCAGGACATGTTCCGCGCCGCGGCCAAGGAATCGGTGAAGTTCCAGCGCCAGAAGTGGGACGAGCAGGAGGCCAAGGCGCTGGACATCGTGGTCAAGGCCGGCTCCACCATCGTCAAGGACGTGGACAAGGCCTCCTTCAAGGCCGTGATGCAGCCGGTGTATGACAAGTTCATCACCACGCCCGACCTCAAGCGCCTGGTCAAGGCCGTCCAGGACAACAAGTGAGCCACCCCATCGAGGAGCTGGCAGCGGGCCTCGAGCCGCCGCAGGCCGCGCGGCCCGCGGCGCGCCATGGCTACACGCGCCTGTGTGCCGCGCTGTCCAAGGCCAGCCTGGTGCTGGCGGTGGTGATGCTGATCGTCATCATCCTGGCCGTGCAGTACCAGGTGGTGGGCCGCTACATCTTCAACGACACGCCCACCTGGGCCGAAGGCCTGGCGCTGCAGCTGGTGCTCTACGTCACGGCGCTGGCCGTGGCCGTGGGCGTGCGCGACGCCGGCCACATCGGGCTGGAATCGCTGGTCTCGCTGCTGCCCGAAGGCCTGCGCCTGAAGCTGGAAGTGCTGATCCACGCGCTGGTGGCCCTGTTCGGCGCCGTCATGGTGCACAGCGGCTGGCAATGGACCGTGCTCAAGTGGAGCGACATGAAGCCCATGATGCATGTGCCCGTGGGCATGGACTACCTGGCCCTGGTGGTGGCCGGCGCGCTGATCGTGATGTTCTCGATCGAGCACATCGTCGCGCTGCTGCGCGGCGAAGACGTCGAGCCCGCCTGGCACTGAGCGCGCTCCCCCGACAACAACAGACGACAAAACAAGAGACGGAGACATTGCAGTGGAACTGGCGGTCCTTTCCCTGAGCTTCCTGGCCCTTCTGGTGCTGGGTGTGCCAGTGGCTTTTTCCATCGGGCTGGCCTCGGTGGCCACGGTGCTTTATGCCGGCCTGCCCGTGGCGGTGGTGTTCCAGAAGATGGTCGGCGGCATGCAGATCTTTTCCTTCCTGGCCATTCCCTTCTTCGTGTTCGCGGGCGAGCTGATGCTCTACGGCGGCATCGCGCAGCGCATCGTGCGCTTTGCCAACAGCCTGGTGGGCCATGTGCGCGGCGGCCTGGGCATGAGCAACGTGGTGGGCTGCACGCTGTTCGGCGGCGTGGCGGGCTCGCCGGTGGCCGACGTGTCGGCCATGGGCTCCGTGATGATCCCGCTGATGAAGAAGGAAGGCTACGACGCCGACTACGCCGTCAACGTGACCACGCACGCGGCGCTGGTCGGGGCGCTGATGCCCACCTCGCACAACCTGATCATCTTCACGCTGGCCACCACGGGCATCGCCTCGGTCAGCGTGCTGAGCCTCATCCTGGCCGGGCTGATTCCCGCGCTGCTGCTGACGGCCTGCAACCTGGCTGCGGCCTACTGGGTCGCGATCAAGCGCGGCTACCCGATCCGCGGCGCCTTCCCCGGCTGGGGCGAGGTACTGGCCGCCTTCATCGGCGCGCTGCCGGGGTTGATGATCGTGGTCATCATCCTGGTGGGCATCCTCTCGGGCGTGTTCACGGCCACCGAATCGGCGGCCACGGCCGTGATGTGGGCGCTGCTGGTCACGGTGCTGGTCTACCGCTCGCTTTCGTGGAAGGACTTCCTCAAGGCCTGCGCCAAGGCCTGCAAGACCACCGGCATCGTGCTGCTGCTGATCGGCATCAGCTCGGCCTTCGGCTACTTCATGGCGCTCTACGAGGTGCCACAGAAGACCGGCGAGCTGATGACCAGCGTCTCCAGCAGCCCCTGGGTGATCTTTCTGATGATCAACGTGCTGCTGTTCCTGCTGGGCACCTTCCTGGACATGGCGGCCACCATCCTGATCTGCACGCCGATCTTCCTGCCCATCGCGATGGAGTTCGGCATGAGCCCGGTGCAGTTCGGCATCGTGATGCTCATCAACTGCGCGCTGGGCCTGAACACGCCACCCGTGGGCACCACGCAGTTCATCGGATGCGCGATCGGGGGCGTGTCGGTGGGCGAGGTGATGCGCTCGATCCTGCCCTTCTATGGCGCGCTGATCGTGTGCCTGATGCTGGTGACCTACGTGCCGCTGTTCTCCACCTGGCTGCCCACGCTGCTCAATGCGCCGCTGAAGTAGCGGCGCTTTTTCGCGCCTCCCGTTTCGCCCGCCCGCCCGCCTGCCTGCCTGCCTGCCATGTCCACGTCCCACGACATCCGCCACGTCCGCATCACGCCCATCGCCTTTCGCGACCCGCCGCTGCTCAACGCCGCCGGCATCCACGAGCCGTGGGCGCTGCGTTCCATCATCGAGATCGAGACCGCCTCGGGCCTGGTCGGCATCAACGAAAGCTATGGCGACCTGCCGATGTTGGAGGCGCTGGCCAAGGCGGCCCCCGCGCTGACGGGGCTGTCGCCCTGGGCGCTCAACGAGATGGAAACGCGCGTTGCGGCACTGGTCACGCCGCCGAAGATGACGGCCTCGGAGTTCCTCGGCCAGCAGGTCTCGCTGGCCCCCGGCACCCACGTGTCCAAGACGGTGGCCAAGGTCATCAGCGCCTTCGAGGTGGCCATGCTCGACCTGCAGGGCCAGATGGCGGGCGCGCCCGTGGTCGATCTGCTGGGCGGCGCAGCGCGCGAGAGCGTGCCCTTCTCCGCCTACCTGTTCTACAAGTACGCCGAGCACATCGAACAGCCCTACGCGCCCGACGCCTGGGGCGAGGCGCTCACGCCCGACCAGCTGGTGGCGCAGGCGCGGCGCATGATCGACCAGTACGGCTTCCAGAGCATCAAGCTCAAGGCCGGCGCGCTGCAACCCGAACAGGAGGCCGACGGCATCCTGGCGCTGGCCAAAGCCTTTCCGGGCACGCCGCTGCGCATCGACCCGAACGGCAACTGGACCGTGCCCACCAGCCTGAAGATCGTGCAGAAGCTCAAGGGCGTGCTGGAGTACTACGAAGACCCGGCCCCGGGCCTGGAGGGCATGGCCGCCGTCGCGCGCGAATGCGACGTGCCGCTGGCCACCAACATGGTGGTGACCGATTTCGCCGAATTCCGCCGCAACGCCGACATGGGTTGCCCCGTGAAGATCGTGCTGAGCGACCACCACTACTGGGGCGGCCTGCGCGCCACGCAGCGCCTGTCCACGCTGTGCCGCACCTTCGACCTGGGGCTGTCGATGCACAGCAACTCGCACCTGGGCATCAGCCTGGTCGCCATGACCCACCTGTGTGCCAGCGTGCCGCTGCTGACCTACGCCTGCGACACGCACTACCCCTGGCAGGACGAGGAAATCGTCGAAGGCGGGCGGCTCCGCTTCGAACAGGGCAGCCTGCGCGTGCCCACCACGCCAGGCCTGGGCGTGACCCTCGACCGGGAAGCCCTGGCGCGCCTGCACGAGAACTACCTGCGCTGCGGCATCCGCAACCGCGACGACCTGGGCCAGATGCAGAAGTACGACCCGTCGTTCACGGGCCGGCAGCCTCGCTACTGACACGGGCGCCCCATGACCGCCCCGCTCTACATCACCATGCACGAGGCCGACAACGTGGCCATCGTGGCCAACGATGGCGGCCTGCCGGCCGGCACCGTGTTCCCCGACGGCCTGACGCTGATCGACAAGGTGCCGCAGGCGCACAAGGTGGCGCTGGTCGACATCCCCGAAGGCGGGGCCGTGCGGCGCTACAACGTGACCATCGGCTATGCGCTCAAGGCGCTGCCGCGCGGCAGCTGGGTGCATGAGCGTCTGCTGCAGATGCCGCAGGCGCGCGAACTCGAGGGCCTGCCCATCGCCACCGTGAAGCCGCCGCCGCAGCCGCCGCTCACGGGCTACACCTTCGAGGGCTTTCGCAACCCCGACGGCTCGGTGGGCACGCGCAACATCCTGGCCATCACCCAGACCGTGCAGTGCGTGGCCGGCGTGACCGACTTCGCGGTGCAGCGCATCAAGGCCGAGCTGCTGCCCAAGTACCCGAACGTGGACGACGTGGTGGCGCTGGAACACAGCTACGGCTGCGGCGTGGCCATCGACGCGCCCGATGCCATCGTTCCCATCCGCACGCTGCGCAACATCAGCCTGAACCCGAACTTCGGCGGCGAGGTGATGGTGGTCAGCCTGGGCTGCGAGAAGCTGCAGCCCGAGCGGCTGCTGCCGCCGGGGTCCATCCCGTTGATCGACGAGCGCAATGTGGCCGACGTGGGCGACACGGCCGAGGCCACGCTCGACGTGGTGTGCCTGCAGGACGAGGCCCATGTGGGCTTCATGTCCATGATCGACTCGGTGATGCGCCAGGCCGAGGAACACCTGGAACGCCTGAACGCGCGCCGGCGCGAAACCGTGCCGGCCAGCGAACTGGTGGTGGGCGTGCAGTGCGGCGGCAGCGATGCCTTCAGCGGCGTGACGGCCAACCCGGCCGTGGGCTTCTGCACCGACCTCCTGGTGCGCGCGGGCGCCACCGTGATGTTCAGCGAAGTGACCGAGGTGCGCGACGGCATCGACCAGCTCACCTCGCGCGCCAGCACGCCCGAGGTGGCACAGGCCATGATCCGCGAGATGGCGTGGTACGACGCCTACCTGGACAAGGGCCGCGTGGACCGCAGCGCCAACACCACGCCCGGCAACAAGAAGGGCGGGCTGTCGAACATCGTCGAGAAAGCCATGGGCTCCATCGTCAAGAGCGGCAGCAGCCCGATCAGCGGCGTGATCGCGCCCGGCGAGAAGCTCAGGCAGAAGGGGCTGATCTACGCCGCCACGCCGGCCAGCGACTTCATCTGCGGCACGCTGCAACTGGCGGCCGGCATGAACCTGCACGTGTTCACCACCGGCCGCGGCACGCCCTACGGCCTGGCCCAGGTGCCCGTCATCAAGGTGGCCACGCGCGACGACCTGGCGCGGCGCTGGCACGACCTGATGGACATCAACGCCGGCACCATCGCCACGGGCGAGAAAACCATCGCCGACGTGGGCTGGGAGATGTTCCACCTGATGCTGGACGTGGCCAGCGGCCGCAGGAAGACCTGGGCCGAGCAGTGGAAGCTGCACAACGCGCTGGTGCTGTTCAACCCCGCGCCCGTGACCTGAGCTGCGCCCCCTGACCCACGCCTTTCCTCACACCGATATAACTCTGGAGACTCCTGATGCAACGCCGAACCCTCATCCAACACGCCGTCGTCGCCGGCACGTTCATGGCCGCCGCCGCGCTGCCCGCCGGCAGCGCCCTCGCCCAGGGCAACTGGCCCACGGGCAAGGCCGTCACCTACGTGGTGCCCTTCCCGCCCGGCGGCAACACCGACACGCTGGCCCGCGTGATCGCCCAGCCCCTGGGCGCGGCGCTGGGCACGCCGGTGGTCATCGACAACAAACCCGGCGCCGGTGGCAGCGTGGGCTCCACCTTCGTCGCCCGCGCACCGGCCGACGGCTACACCATTCTGGGTGGCACCATCAGCTCGCACTCCATCAACGTGAGCCTGTATTCGAAGCTGGACTATGACCCGGTCAAGTCCTTCACGCCGGTCGCCATGCTGGGTTCCGGGCCGCTGGTGCTGGTGGTGCCTGCGTCCAGCCCCTACAAGACGCTCAACGACGTGCTGGCCGCCAGCAAGGCCAAGAGCGGCGGCCTGTCCTCGGCTTCGCCGGGCAACGGCACCTCGCCGCACATGGCGCTGGAGCTGCTGGCCTACCAGTCGGGCGTGAAGTTCACGCACGTGCCCTACAAGGGCAGCGGCCCGGCCGTGCAGGACGTGGTGGGCGGGCAGGTCGACATGATGTTCGACACCACGCTGATCGTGGGCCCGCACATCCAGTCGGGCAAGCTGCGCCCCATCGCCGTCAGCAGCTCCAAGCGGGTGGAGTCGCTGCCCGACGTGCCCACGATTGCCGAAGCGGGCCAGAAGGGCTTCGACGTGGGCTCGTGGCAGGCCGTGTTTGCCCCTGCGGGCACGCCCAAGCCCGTGGTGGACCGCCTGCACGCGGAGATCATGAAGATCGTCGCCACGCCGGAGGTGCAGGCCCGCCTCAAGGGCTTCGGCATGGTGCCCTCCAGCATGACGCCGGCCGAGCTGGGCGAATACCAGAAGGCCGAGGTGAGCAAGTGGGCGCAGGTCATCAAGGCGGCCGGCATCAAGGCCGACTGAGCAGCACCGGGGCTCCCAGGGACGCTCTTCATGAATCCTCGCGCCGTGTGCATCTGCGGACTCGGGCGATCTGCTTCGTTGCAAATGCTCGCAATAGCAATGGCTATTGCTGCGCTTTGCGCCTCGCAGCTCATCCCGACCCGCAGCGCACACTTTCCGCTCGATTCGTGAAGAGCATCCCTAGAATCGGCCGCTCATCGCCTTCCGCTCAGGAGCACCCTACTTGTCCGATCGCCTCGCCGTCCTGCCGCAGTACCTCTATCCCAAACAAGCGCTCACGGCCTTCGCCGGCTGGGTGGCACGCGGCGAGCGCGGCGGACTCACGACCTGGATCATCCGGCGCTTCGTCGACAAGTACCAGGTCAACATGGCCGAGGCGGCCGAGCCCGACATCACGCGCTACGCCAGCTTCAACGATTTCTTCACGCGCGCGCTGCAGCCGGGTGCCCGGCCCATCGCGCAGGCGCCGCTGGTGTGCCCGGTGGACGGCGCCATCAGCCAGTTCGGCCCCATCACGGGCCAGGCCGGCGACCAGATCTTCCAGGCCAAGGGCCACCACTACAGCACCACGGCGCTGGTGGGCGGCGACGCGCAGCTTGCGGCCCAGTTCCAGCACGGCAGCTTCGCCACGCTCTACCTGAGCCCGCGCGACTACCACCGCATCCACATGCCCTGCGACGGCAGGCTCACGCGCATGATCTACGTGCCCGGCGAGCTGTTCTCCGTCAACCCGGTCACCGCGTGCGGCGTGCCGGGGCTGTTCGCGCGCAACGAGCGCGTGGTCTGCGTCTTCGAATCCGCGCGCGGGCCTTTCGTGCTCGTGCTGGTGGGCGCCACCATCGTGGGCAGCATGGCCACCGTGTGGCATGGCGTGGTCAATCCACCACGCCCGGGCCGCTTGCGCGAATGGCGCTATGACGGCGCGTCCGCAGCGCCCGTCGTGCTGCGCCAGGGCCAGGAAATGGGCCGCTTCCTGCTCGGCTCGACCGTGGTGATGCTGTTCCCGCGCCCCGCCCTGGCCTTCCACCCCGACTGGGCGCCGGGCCGCGCCGTGCGCCTGGGCGAAGCCATGGCCTACGACGCCGAGCTGCCGCGCTGAAGGGCGCCCGCCTGCGCCCTGCCCGGCGCGCAGCCCGGCCCAGATTCACGACTAGACTGCATCACGCGTCTTTGTCAGGACTGGCCCCCATGAGCACCAAGGACAACACCGCCATCAGTGCCCTTCTTGCGCTGCTGGAAGCACGCTATGCGCTGCGCGTGCTCTGGGCCCTGCGCGACGGCCATGCCCAGACCTTCCGCCTGCTGCAGGACAGCGTGGGCGGCGTGACCCCCAACACGCTGAACACCCGCGTCAAGGAACTGCGCGCGGCCGGGCTGCTCACGCGCAGCCGCGACGGCTATGTGCTCACACCCAGCGGGCTGGACCTGAGCCGCCGCCTGTCGGACCTGCCGGCCTTTGCCGGGCGCTGGCACGCAAGCCAGCCGCGCCCGGCGCCCGCGCCGGCCGCCGGCGCGGCGGATGGTTCGGGCGGGCCCGAAGGCTCCCTCTGATTGCGGCGCGCGCGGTGCCGCGGCGCACGCGGGCTGCCGCAGTGCCCTCGTTACACTGCCCGCCCGACGCAGCCTGGCTGCGCGCCCCTTTTCTGACCCTCTTCAAGGAGTTTCCACAATGCCCACCACCCCCTCCGGCCTGCAATACGAAGACACCGTTGTCGGCGAAGGTGCGCAAGCCCAGGCCGGCCACCATGTGCACGTGCACTACACGGGCTGGCTCTACAACGACGGCCAGCAAGGGGCCAAGTTCGACTCCAGCCGTGACCGCGGCCAGCCCTTCGCCTTCCCGCTGGGCGCCGGCCATGTGATCAAGGGCTGGGACGAAGGCGTGGCCGGCATGAAGGTCGGCGGCCAGCGCACGCTGATCATCCCCGCAGTCCTGGGCTATGGCGCACGCGGCGCCGGCGGTGTGATCCCGCCCAACGCCACGCTGAAGTTCGACGTCGAGCTGCTCGACACGCACTGAAGTCCAGGCTCTCGCACTGACCGCCGCGCGGCCGGCCCGCAGCGGCGGTCGTCCTTTGTGCCGGCCTTTCGCGTCGCTGCCGATGCGCGCGCCAGCGGATCGCCGGCCTCCTCCCGAAATGCGGCGCATGTGGCGCAGTTGATCGACCCCTGCGAGTCGATTGGAATTTTCTTACGCCACAACCGATCGCCCTGCCTTGAAAAGGGCTTTGCGGGCCCTAGCTGCGACGCAGCACTCATTCCCAGCCATCACAGATCATGTCGGAGAATCAGAATCCCCCGAACGGCCCGGACGCCCTGTCCGGCGCACCAAGCCCCGAAGAACTGGAGGCCGCACTGGCCGCGAACGAGGCCGAATCGCAGGCCCAGCAGGCCGTGGCCCAGAACCTCGAGGCCGAACTCGCGACGCTCAAGGCCAAGAACGCCGAGCTGGCCGACCAGTACCTGCGCGCCCAGGCCGATGTGCAGAACGCGCGCCGCCGCGCCGACGAGGAAGTCAGCAAGGCCCGCAAGTTCGCCCTCGAGTCCTTTGCCGAAGGCCTGCTGCCCGTGCTCGACAGCTTCGAAGCCGGCCTGGCCATTGAAGGCGCCACGCTGGAACAGTTGCGCGAAGGCTCCGAGGCCACGCTGCGCCAGCTGCAAAGCGCGCTGGAGCGCAACAAGGTGCTGGCCATCAACCCGGCCGCGGGCGAGAAGTTCGACCCGCACCAGCACCAGGCCATCTCCATGGTGCCGGCCGAGCAGGAGCCCAACACCATCGTGAGCGTGCTGCAGAAGGGCTACACCATCGCCGAGCGCGTGCTGCGCCCCGCGCTGGTCACCGTGAGCGCGCCGCGCTGAGGCCAGGCGCGAGCCACAGGAAATACACAGGAAGTCCCCACGGCATCCCTTGAAACCGTCGGACTTATCCACACGTTCAGCACAAGACTTTTTTCAGATTCAGGAGTCACTCAACATGGGCAAGATCATCGGCATCGACCTGGGCACGACCAACTCGTGCGTGGCGATCATGGAGGGCAACAACACCCGCGTGATCGAGAACTCGGAAGGCGCGCGCACCACGCCTTCCATCATTGCGTACCAGGAAGACGGCGAGGTGCTGGTCGGTGCATCGGCCAAGCGCCAGGCCGTCACCAACCCCAAGAACACGCTGTACGCGGTCAAGCGCCTGATCGGCCGCAAGTTCGAAGAGAAAGAGGTGCAGAAGGACATCGACCTGATGCCCTACACCATCTCCAAGGCCGACAACGGCGACGCCTGGGTGGAAGTGCGCGGCAAGAAGCTGGCACCGCCGCAGATCAGCGCCGAAGTGCTGCGCAAGATGAAGAAGACCGCCGAGGACTACCTGGGCGAGCCCGTGACCGAGGCCGTCATCACCGTGCCGGCCTACTTCAACGACAGCCAGCGCCAGGCCACCAAGGACGCAGGCCGCATCGCCGGCCTCGATGTGAAGCGCATCATCAACGAACCCACCGCCGCGGCCCTGGCCTTCGGCCTGGACAAGCAGGACAAGGCCGACCGCAAGATCGCCGTTTACGACCTGGGCGGCGGCACCTTCGACGTGTCGATCATCGAGATCGCCGACGTCGACGGCGAGAAGCAGTTCGAAGTGCTGTCGACCAACGGCGACACCTTCCTGGGCGGCGAGGACTTCGACCAGCGCGTGATCGACTACATCATCAGCGAGTTCAAGAAGGAACAGGGCGTGGACCTGTCCAAGGACGTGCTGGCGCTGCAACGCCTGAAGGAAGCGGCCGAGAAGGCCAAGATCGAGCTGTCCAACAGCGCGGCCACCGACGTGAACCTGCCCTACATCACGGCAGACGCATCGGGCCCCAAGCACCTGAACATCAAGCTGACCCGCGCCAAGCTGGAAAGCCTGGTCGAGGACCTGATCGAGCGCACCATCGCGCCCTGCCGCACCGCCATCAAGGATGCCGGCGTGAGCGTCAGCGAGATCAGCGACGTGATCCTGGTGGGCGGCCAGACCCGCATGCCCAAGGTGCAGGAGAAGGTCAAGGAGTTCTTCGGCAAGGAGCCGCGCAAGGACGTGAACCCTGACGAGGCCGTGGCCGTGGGCGCTGCCGTGCAGGGCCAGGTGCTGTCAGGCGACCGCAAGGACGTGCTGCTGCTGGACGTGACGCCGCTGTCGCTGGGCATCGAGACCATGGGTGGCGTGATGACCAAGATGATCACGAAGAACACGACGATCCCGACGAAGTTCGCGCAGACCTTCTCGACGGCCGACGACAACCAGCCGGCCGTGACCATCAAGGTGTTCCAGGGTGAGCGCGAAGTCGCCGCGGGCAACAAGCTGCTGGGTGAATTCAACCTCGAAGGCATTCCGCCGGCACCGCGCGGCACGCCGCAGATCGAGGTGAGCTTCGACATCGACGCCAACGGCATCCTGCACGTGGGCGCCAAGGACAAGGCCACGGGCAAGGAAAACAAGATCACCATCAAGGCCAACTCGGGCATCTCCGAGGAGGAAATCCAGAAGATGGTGAAGGACGCCGAGCTCAACGCCGCCGAGGACAAAAAGAAGGTCGAACTGGCCCAGGCCCGCAACCAGGGTGAAGCGATGCTGCACAGCGTGCGCAAGTCGCTGGGCGAGCACGGCGACAAGCTGTCGGAAGCCGAAAAGAGCGAGATCGAGACGGCCGCCAAGGAGCTGGAAGACGTGCTCAAGGCCGACGACAAGGCGGCCATCGACAGCAAGACCGAAGCGCTGATGACGGCCAGCCAGAAGCTGGGCGAGAAGATGTACGCCGACGCGCAGGCCGCTGCCGGCGCTGCGGGCGCCGCCCCGGGTGGCGAGCAGCAGGCCGCCGCCGCCCCGGCCGACGACAACGTGGTCGATGCGGAAGTCAAGGAAGTGAAGAAGGGCTGAGCCCGCCTTCCGGTGAAAGGCTGGAGCACCTTCAAGGGCGCTCCGGCCTTTCGTCTTTTTCACTGACCGACCGCTGACTCCCGCAGGGACCCCGCCATGGCAACCAAACGCGACTACTACGAAACCCTGGGCGTGCCGAAGAACGCTTCGGACGACGAAATCAAGAAGGCCTACCGCAAGCTGGCCATGAAGTACCACCCGGACCGCAACCAGGGTGATGCGGCCAAGGACGCCGAGTCCAAGTTCAAGGAGGTCAAGGAAGCCTACGAGATGCTTTCCGACGGCCAGAAGCGCGCGGCCTACGACCAGTACGGCCACGCAGGCGTGGACCCGAACATGCGCGGCGGCCCGGGCGCGGAAGGCTTCGGCGGCTTTGCGGAGGCCTTCGGCGACATCTTCGGCGACGTGTTCGGCCAGGGCGGGCGCCGGGGCGGCGGCGGGCGGCAGGTCTACCGCGGCAACGACCTGAGCTACGCGATGGAAGTGACGCTGGAAGAGGCGGCCGAAGGCAAGGACGCGCAGATCCGCATCCCGAGCTGGGACGACTGCGGCACCTGCCACGGCAGCGGCGCCAAGCCCGGCACCAAGCCCATCACCTGCACCACCTGCCATGGCCAGGGCGCCGTGCAGATGCGCCAGGGCTTCTTCAGCGTGCAGCAGACCTGCCCGCAGTGCCGCGGCACGGGCAAGATCATTCCCGAGCCCTGCACCACCT
This sequence comes from Xenophilus arseniciresistens, assembly GCF_028023875.1. Taxonomy (GTDB): domain Bacteria; phylum Pseudomonadota; class Gammaproteobacteria; order Burkholderiales; family Burkholderiaceae_C; genus Xenophilus; species Xenophilus arseniciresistens. The sequence continues at coordinate 212,934 of NZ_JAQIPB010000006.1, read as the reverse complement.
GCCACGGCCAGGGCAAGATCAAGAACAACAAGACGCTGGAAGTGAAGATCCCGGCCGGCATCGACGACGGCATGCGCATCCGCAGCACCGGCAACGGCGAGCCGGGCACCAACGGCGGGCCTCCGGGCGACCTGTACATCGAGATCCGGCTCAAGAAGCACGAGGTCTTCGAGCGCGACGGCGACGACCTGCACTGCGTGGTGCCCGTGAGCATGACCACCGCAGCCCTGGGCGGCGAGATCGAAGTGCCCACGCTGGGCGGCCATGCCGCCATCGACATCCCCGACGGCACCCAGAGCGGCAAGCAGTTCCGCCTGCGCGGCAAGGGCATCAAGGGCGTGCGCGCCAGCTACCCGGGCGATCTGTACTGCCATATCCGTGTGGAAACCCCCGTCAAGCTCACCGAGCACCAGCGCAAGCTGCTCAAGGAACTGGACGAGTCCCTCAAGAAGGGCGGCGACAAGCACAGTCCCAACGACAAGGGCTGGCTGGACAAGGCCAAGGAGTTCTTCAGCTGATGGCACCCCACGGCGCGCGGCCGGCCCCGGCCCGCGCCAGCGCCTGAGCCACCGCTGCCCCCCAGGACCGCCCTGCCCGGCGGTCTTTTTTTGCCTGCGCCGATCCGGCGGCGGGCGCCGGCACTCGTCGAATGAAACAGCCGCGCAAAGGGCTTTGGGCCGCCGCCGGCAAAGGGCGGCTATTCGCAATAGTATGGAAGGCTCCGGCTTTGGAATTGCGCGACGCCCCGCGCCGGGGCATCGCAGCCCGGGCCCGTCGAATTGGCCGATTTGGGCCACCAGGCATGCGGCCCGTCCTACTTTGCTGTCAGCCGCCGCAGGCTTTCGAGATAGGCTGGGACAGCGCCTATTTTTTATCCGGATTCTTTTTCTTTTAGCCGGGTAATACTCGGTAACACCAATTTCCCCGGCAGAAAATTGTCGGAACTCCAGAGCCTCAATCGTCTCTCCCCGAGGGAAAACTGCGCCGGGCGCACTTGCAGGGGCCTGATGTAGATATACGCCCGGGCGAAATGACCGCATTGCGCACGAGTTTGGCGCCGCACCGGCCAGCCGGCATGGCTTTTGCTCGTTCGAAAGAGGACGCAGCCCGGTCGTTTTTTGTGGAATTCGATTTGTAAATTCGCAAATCGCGCCAACGGCCAATGACCTTGCCGCGTTATTTGTCTTATGCTGGGCCCACCAATCTGCAAATGGGGGGTTCATTCAGGGGACGGACAGTTGCACCGCGCGATCACGTCCAAATGGGCCAGCCAGGGCGAAATGGGCGATCAATGAGGCGAATGTGGCTGTCCGGGCCCTGAACCCGGCGCAGAGCCTTGTTGACCCGATGGAGGTGCCCTATGGACGTCATCAGCAACTTCGCCGCTCGCTTCGAGCGCACCCGCGAAGAGGTTCTTTCCCTCCAGGACTACCTGGACATCTGCAAACGCGATGCCACGGCCTACGCCACCGCGGCCGAGCGCATGCTCAAGGCCATCGGCGATCCCGAGCTGCTGGACACGCGCAACGACCCGCGGCTGTCCCGCATCTTCGCCAACAAGGTCATCAAGATCTACCCGGCCTTCCGGGAGTTCTACGGCATGGAGGACGCCATCGAACAGGTGGTCTCCTACTTCCGCCACGCGGCGCAGGGCCTGGAGGAGAAGAAGCAGATCCTCTACCTGCTGGGGCCGGTGGGCGGCGGCAAGAGCTCCATCGCCGAGCGGCTCAAGCAGCTGATGGAGCAGGTGCCCTTCTATTCGCTGCAAGGCTCGCCGGTCAACGAATCGCCGCTGGGCCTGTTCGACCCCACCGAGGACGGCGAGATCCTCGAGAAGGAGTACGGCATCCCGCGCCGCTACCTGCAGCGCATCCTCTCGCCCTGGGCCGTGAAGCGGCTGGAGGAATACGGCGGCGACATCCGCCAGTTCAAGGTGGTCAAGCGCTTCCCCTCAGTGCTGCGCCAGATCGCCGTGGCCAAGACCGAACCCGGCGACGAGAACAACCAGGACATCTCCTCGCTGGTGGGCAAGGTGGACATCCGCAAGCTCGAGACCTATGCCCAGGACGACCCGGACGCGTACAGCTACTCCGGCGGCCTGTGCCTGGCCAACCAGGGCCTGCTCGAATTCGTCGAGATGTTCAAGGCGCCGATCAAGGTGCTGCATCCGCTGCTGACGGCCACGCAGGAAGGCAACTTCAAGGGCACCGAGGGCTTCGGCGCGATCCCCTTCGATGGCATCGTGCTGGCCCACAGCAACGAAAGCGAGTGGAAGGCTTTTCGCAACAACAAGAACAACGAGGCCTTCCTGGACCGCATCTACATCGTCAAGGTGCCCTACTGCCTGCGCGTGTCCGAAGAGATCAAGATCTACGACAAGCTGGTGCGCAACTCCTCGCTCTCGGCCGCGCCCTGCGCACCGGGCACGCTGAAGATGATGGCGCAGTTCTCGGTGCTCACGCGCCTGAAGGAGCCCGAGAACTCCAACCTGTTCAGCAAGATGCAGGTCTATGACGGCGAAAGCCTCAAGGACACCGACCCCAAGGCCAAGTCGCTGCAGGAGTACCGCGACTACGCGGGCGTCGACGAAGGCATGAGCGGCGTGTCCACGCGCTTTGCCTTCAAGATCATCTCCAAGGTCTTCAACTTCGACAGTTCCGAGGTGGCGGCCAACCCGGTGCATCTGATGTACGTGCTGGAGCAGCAGATCGCGCGTGAGCAGTTCCCGCCCGAGACCGAGCAGAAGTTCGTGGGCTACATCAAGGAGCTGCTGGCACCGCGCTATGCCGAGTTCATCGGCAAGGAGATCCAGACCGCCTACCTCGAGAGCTACTCCGAGTACGGCCAGAACATCTTCGACCGCTACGTCACCTACGCCGACTACTGGATCCAGGACCAGGAGTACCGCGACGTGGACACGGGCGAAGTGTTCGACCGGGCCTCGCTCAACGCCGAACTCGAGAAGATCGAAAAGCCCGCAGGCATCGCCAATCCCAAGGACTTCCGCAACGAGATCGTGAACTTCGTGCTGCGCGCGCGCGCCAGCAACGCGGGCAAGAACCCGCTGTGGACCAGCTACGAGAAGCTGCGCGCCGTGATCGAGAAGAAGATGTTCTCGAACACCGAGGAGCTGCTGCCCGTCATCAGCTTCAACGCCAAGAGCAGCGCCGACGAGCAGAAGAAGCACGAGGACTTCGTGACCCGCATGGTCGAGAAGGGCTACACGGCCAAGCAGGTGCGGCTGCTGTGCGAGTGGTACCTGCGCGTGCGAAAGAGCTCCTGAGGTCTGCGCCTGTGTTTCAACCGGGAGGCTGACATGGCCTTGCTTCAACAGATCATCGACCGCCGCCTGTCCGGCAAGAACAAGTCGGTGGGCAACCGCGAGCGCTTTCTGCGCCGCTACCGCGGCCAGATCCGCGATGCGGTGCGCAAGGCCGTGAGCGGGCGCAACATCCGCGAGCTGGAACAGGGCGAGGACGTCACCCTGCCCCGCCGCGATGTGTCCGAGCCCACCTTCGGCCATGCGCCGGGCGGCAACCGCGAGTACGTGCATCCGGGCAACCAGGAGTACGTCAAGGGCGACCGCATCGAGCGGCCGCAGGGCCAGGGCGGCGGCGGTTCGGGCAGCGGCGAGGCCAGCGACAGCGGCGAGGGCGAGGACGACTTCGTCTTCCGCCTCACGCGCGAGGAGTTCATGCAGGTCTTCTTCGAGGACCTGGCCCTGCCCCACCTGGTCCGCACCCAGCTGGCCGAGGTGCCGGAATGGAAGAGCCACCGAGCCGGCTTCACCAGCGACGGCACGCCCAACAACCTGCATGTGGTGCGCTCCATGCGCGGCGCGCTGGCCCGGCGCATCGCGCTCGGCGGCGAAGACCGCAAGGAGCTGCGCCGGCTGGTGCAGCGGCTCATCGCGCTGGAGGCCCACCCCGAGGCCGAAAGCGCGCTGCTGCGCCAGCAGAGGCACGAGACCGAACTCGCCATCGAGGAACTGCGCAAGCACGCGCGGCATGTGCCCTACATCGACCCGATCGACCTGCGCTATCGCAGCCGCGTCAGGACGCCGGTGCCCAGCGCCAAGGCCGTGATGTTCTGCCTCATGGACGTCTCGGGCTCCATGGACGAGACGCGCAAGGACATGTCCAAGCGCTTCTTCATGCTGCTGTACCTGTTCCTCACGCGGCACTACGAAAAGATCGAGCTGGTCTTCATCCGCCACCACACGCAGGCCCAGGAAGTCAGCGAGGACGAGTTCTTCCACGCCACCGAAACTGGCGGCACCGTGGTCTCGAGTGCGCTGGTGCTGATGCGCGACATCATCCGCGCCCGCTACCCCAGCGGCGAATGGAACATCTACGGTGCCCAGGCCAGCGACGGCGACAACTGGCACCAGGACAGCGGCCGCTGCCGCGAACTGCTGGCCCAGGACATCCTGCCGCTGGTGCGCTACTACGCCTACGTGCAGGTGGCCGAGACCGAGCAGAACCTGTGGCAGGAATACACGCAGCTCGAAGCCGGGCAGCCGCACTTCGCGATGCGCAAGGTCAACAGCGCGCAGGACATCTACCCGGTGTTCCGCGAGCTGTTCAAGAAGGAAGGAGTGGCGGCATGAGCGCCGCCCGGCCGCCCGGCCGCCCGAAGGCGCTTGCACCGCAGCGCGTCAGCGCGGAGGTACCCAATGACCACTGTTCTTGAGCGGCAGCCCCCTGTGTTCGAGCGGGTGCCCCAGCGCCTGCCCAGCCCGGCCGACTGGAGCTTCGAGCTGATCGAGCAGTACCACGGCGAGATCGCGCGCACCGCGCGCGCCTTCGGCCTGGACACCTACCCGAACCAGCTGGAGATCATCACGGCCGAACAGATGATGGACGCCTACGCCAGCGTGGGCATGCCCGTGATCTACCGCCACTGGTCCTACGGCAAGCAGTTCATCGCCACCGAGAAGAACTACCGCCGCGGCTTCATGGGCCTGGCCTACGAGATCGTCATCAACTCCGACCCCTGCATCTCCTACCTGATGGAGGAGAACACCATGGCGATGCAGGCCCTGGTGATCGCGCATGCGGCCTACGGCCACAACAGCTTCTTCAAGGGCAACTACCTGTTCCGGATGTGGACGGATGCCTCCTCGATCATCGACTACCTGGTCTACGCGAAGAACTACGTCGCCGAGTGCGAGGAAAAGCACGGCATCGATGCGGTGGAAGCGCTGCTGGACTCCTGCCACGCGCTGATGAACCACGGCGTGGACCGCTACCGCCGGCCGCAGAAGCGCTCGCTGGCGCAGGAGATCGCCCTGCGCGAGGAGCGCGAGCGCCACCTGCAGCAGCAGGTCAACGACCTCTGGCGTACCGTGCCGCGCGGCAGCGCCGCCGCCGCCGAGGCCGACAACACAAGGCGCTTCCCGCCCGAGCCGCAGGAGAACCTGCTCTATTTCATCGAGAAGAACGCCGCCCTGCTCGAGCCCTGGCAACGCGAGGTGGTGCGCATCGTGCGCAAGATCGCCCAGTACTTCTACCCGCAGCGCCAGACGCAGGTGATGAACGAGGGCTGGGCCACCTTCTGGCACTACACGCTGCTCAACTCCCTGTATGACCAGGGCCTGCTGGCCGACGGCTTCATGGTCGAGTGGCTGGCCTCGCACACGGCGGTGGTGTATCAGCCGCCCGTGGGGCACCGGGCCTACAGCGGCCTCAACCCCTATGCGCTGGGTTTTGCCATGTACACCGACCTGCGCCGCATCTGCGAAAAGCCCACCGATGAAGACCGGCACTGGTTCCCCGACATCGCTGGCAGCAACTGGGTCAAGACGCTGGACTGGGCCATGCGCAACTTCAAGGACGAGAGCTTCGTGGGCCAGTTCCTGAGCCCCAAGGTGATGCGCGACTTCCGGCTGTTCGCGATCCGCGACCAGGAAAGCGAAGCGGAGCTGGAGGTCTCGGCCATCCACGACGAAAGCGGCTATCGCCTGCTGCGCGAATCGCTCTCGCGCCAGTACGACATCGCCAGCCGCGAGCCCGACATCCAGGTCTGGAACGTGGACCTGCGCGGCGACCGTTCCCTCACGCTGCGCCACACGGTGCGCGACCACCGGCCGCTGCACGAGGACACGCCCGAAGTGCTCAAGCACGTGGCGCGGCTGTGGGGCTTCGACGTGCACCTGGAAAGCGTGGACGCACAGGGCAGCGTCAGCGCGCGCCGCACGGTCAGCCCCAAGCGCAACTGAAAGCGTCTTTCAAACGGTTTTGCATTCAAGCGCAGAGCGAGGCGGGGTGCCGCAGACAGTGCTGACGCACGGCAAGGCACCCCAACGAAGCTATGCGTTTGAAGGCGAAACCGTCAAACGGTGGGCTGGCGATGGCGCTCCCACGCCTCGCGCGTGGGCGTGGTGCCCGCGCCGGGCAGCTGCGGCAGGCGGAAATGCCCGTCCACCACCTGCGCCGGATCGGTGAAGCAGTCCTTGATCCAGGGGATGTATTCCAGCACCTCGCAGGCCGGATGCGCGTAGCTCAGGTGCACGTGCACCTGGCTCATGTCGCCCGCATGCGGCGCCACGGGCAGGCGGAAGGCATGCGCGGCTTCGCAGACCTGGATCACTTCGCTGAGCCCGCCCATGCGCGTGCAGTCGGGCTGCACCCAGTGGATGGCCTGCTGCGCAAAGAACTCGCTGAAGGCATCGGCCGTGTAGAGCTGCTCGCCCAGCGCCACCGGGATGGGGGTGCTGCGTGCAAGCTGGGCGTGGCCCTTGACGTCGTCGTGCCACAGCGGCTCTTCGAACCAGAACACGTCATGCGGCTCGGCGCCGCGGCAAAAGCGCAGGCATTCGGCCAGCGACCACTTGCCGTTGCCGTCCACGGCCAGCGTCACCTCGGGGCCGATGGCCGCGCGCACGGCGGCCAGGCGCCGCAGGTCGCGCTCCACGGCGGAGCCGACCTTGATCTTGATGCCCGTGAAGCCCTGGTCCACCGCGCGGCGCGCGCCGTCGACCAGCTTGTCGTCGGCAATGCTGAGCCAGCCGATGTCGGTGTTGTAGGCCCGCACCTTCTCGCGCACCTGGCCGCCCAGCAGCTTCCACAGCGGCACGCCGGCCGCCTTGGCCTTCAGGTCCCACAGCGCCACGTCGATGGCGGCCAGCGACAAGGTCGTGATGCCGGCCCGGCCGATCCACTGCAGCGCCGGGTTTCGCGCCAGCTTGCACCACAGGCGCCGCACGTCCTGGGCGTCCTCGCCCACCAGCAGCGGCGCGTGGCAGCGCTCGATGCAGCGGGTGATGAGCTGGTCGCTGGGCAGATGCGCATGCGTGCCCGTGAAACCGTAGCCCGAGAGGCCGTCTTCGGTGTCGATGCGCGCGCCCACCACACCCCAGTGCGTGATGCTGTGCGTGCTGTCGGCGATCTGCGAGCCCGTGACGGGCACATGCAGGATGAAGGGGCTGACCGAGCGGATCTTCATGGTGGTTGTCTCCTGCGTGTTGTCTGGTTCGGGCTCAGGCCGGCAGGCCGGCCGCCAGCGCGCGCACCAGTTGCGCCGCCGGCTGCGCACGGCAACCCGAGGCGTTCTGCCCCGCCCACAGCGAAGTGAAGTCGGTGCTGCCCGCCGCCTCGGCCTTGGCCCGCAGGGGCGCAATGGCCGCAGTGGCCAGCGGGAATTCAGGCGCGACCGGGTTCAGAGGCCCCATCTCGCGCATCACGCGGTTGACGATGCCGCGCGCCGGCCGGCCCGTGAACAGGGTTGTGAGCGCCGTGTGGCGCGCAGCCTCGCTTTGCAGCGCGGCGCGATGCAAGGCGCTGGTGCTGGCCTCGTCGCATAAAAGGAAAGCCGTGCCCACCTGCACGCCTGCCGCGCCCAGCGCCATCGCTGCCGCCACGCCCTGCGCGTCGGCAATGCCGCCGGCCGCGATCACGGGCACGCGCAGCGCGGCCACCAGTTGCGGCACCAGCGCAAAGACACCCATTTGCCGGCTCAGGTCATGCGACAGGAAATGGCCCCGGTGGCCGCCCGCTTCCAGGCCCTGGGCAATGACCGCATCGGCCCCGTGCGCCTGCAGCCACAGCCCCTCCTCCACCGTGGTGGCCGACGCCAGCACGCGCGCGCCCCAGCCCTTGACGCGCTGCACCAGCGCGGCATCGGGCAGGCCGAAGTGGAAGCTGATCACCCGCGGGCGGAAGGGCTCGACGAGGTCGGCGATCTCGGCGCTGAAGGGGTTGCGGCCCGGGCCCGCGGCAATGCCGGCTGCATCGATGCCATGTTCGGCGTAGTAAGGCGCCAGCGCCTGGCGCCAGGCTGCTTCGCGCGCGGCATCGGGCGCAGGCGGCACATGGCTGAAGAAGTTCAGGTTCCACGGCTGCTGCGGGCGCAGGCCATCCTGCAGGGCCTTCAGCTCGGCACGCAGCGCATCGGCACCGAGCATGGCGCAGGGCAGCGAGCCCAGGGCGCCGGCCTGCGTCACGGCCACGGCGAGCCGGCTGCCCTGCACGCCCGCCATGGGCGCCTGGATCAGCGGCAGTTGGGTACCCAGCAGGGCACGCAGGTCATTCGTCATCACGGCATCCTCGTCGCTTGTGGAAAGGCGCACGCAGCGGCGCCCGAAAGCAGTGCGTACGCCGCTTGGGCATGCACCACGCGCGGGCCATTGTGCCCAGCGCATCGGCCGGCCGTGCAGCGGTGTAAACAAGGCCCTGGACGACAACTTGCCACAGCTCGGGTAGGCAGAGTCAGCCTTCATGAACACTGCGCAAGACCCGCCTCGATCCTCCCGCCTGTGGGAGATCGACGCCCTTCGCGGCCTGATGCTGGTGCTGATGACCGTGACGCATGTGCCCAGCCGGCTGACCGACCCGGTGGGCCAGCCCTTCGGCTTCGTCTCGGCGGCCGAGGGCTTCGTGCTGCTGTCGGCCTTCGTCTCGGGCCTGGTGTACGCGCGCATCGGCCACACGGCTGGCCGGCCCGCCATGCGGCGCGCCTTCTGGCGCCGGGCGCTCACCGTCTACATGTGCCAGGCCGCCACCCTGCTCTTCCTGTTCACCGTGATCACGGCCCTGAGCCTGCGCGTCGACAACCCTGCGGTGCACCAGTTGCTGGGCTACTACCTGGCCCACCCGCACCAGAGCTTCGTCTTCGCGCTGCTGCTGGTGTACCAGCCGCCGCTGCTGGACATCCTGCCGCTGTACATCCTGTTCATGCTGCTCAGCCCCTGGGTGATGGCCTGGGGCCTGGCGCGCGGCTGGCGCGGGCCGCTGCTGCTCAGCGCCCTGCTGTGGGCGCTGGCGCAGTTCGGCTTCACGCCCTGGCTCTACGAGCAGCTGCGCGGCCTGCTGCATGTGCCCGTGCCCTTCAGCGAAACCGGCTCCTTCGACACCCTGGCCTGGCAACTGCTGTGGGTGGTGGGCCTGGCGCTGGGCGCGGGTCGGCAGGCGCCCGACGCGCAGCCCTACCGCATCGCGCCCGGTCTGGCGCGCGCAGCGCTGGTGCTGGCCGCTGCGGTGCTGCTGTGGCGCCATCTGGGCCCCGGCGGGCAGGCGCCGTTCGGCGAGTGGCAGGTCATGAACCTGCTGTTCGACAAGTGGCGGCTGGGCCCGCTGCGGCTGCTGGACCTGGCGGCCATTGGGGTGGTGGCGGTGGTTTATGGCCCTGCGCTCGCGCGCAGGCTGCCGCGCCCGCGCGTGCTCGAGACCCTGGGCCGCGCCTCGCTGCCCGTGTTCTGCGCCCACCTCGTGGTGGTGCTGCTGGTGATGGTGGCCTGGGGCGGCGAGACGCCGGCCCGGCCCTGGTGGGGCGACGTGCTGCTGATGGGCAGCGTGTTTGCAGCCCTGTACGGCGTGGCCTGGGGCGTGCTGCGCATGGAGGCCCGCGCCGCCGCACGCCGCACCGCGCGGCCGGCCGCGGCCAAGCCGGTGGCGGTCGCGCGCTGAGTCGGTCCGTCAGTCAGGCGCTCATCACCGCCGGCGGCTGCGCGCCCGCGATCTGGCGCAGCGCCCGCTCGAAGACCTCGGGCGGCTGGCCGCCCGAGATCAGGTGCTGTCGGTTGATGATGACGGCCGGCACCGAATGGATGCCCGCCTGCGTGAACATGGCCTCGTCCTGGCGCACGTCCTCGGCGAACTCGTCGCTGGCCAGGATCTGCTGCGCACGCGCCTCATCCAGGCCGGCCTCCTGCACTTTCTGCAGCAGCACCGCGTGGTCCGAAGGGCTCAGGCCTTCGATGAAATAGGCGCGCAGCAGCGCCTGCTTGAGCGCGAGCTGCTGGGCGCCGCCCACGGTGCCGGCCCAATGCAGCAGACGGTGTGCATCGAAGGTGTTCCACACCCGCTTGCGCACGTCCAGGTTGAAGGGAAAGCCCACCGCCTCGCCGCGCTGGCGCAGGGCCTCGCCATTGGCCCGCACCTGCTCTTCGCTGATGCCGTACTTGCGCTGCAGGTGCTCGATGGAATCTTCGCCCTCCGGGCCCATCTGCGGGTTCAGCTCGAAGGGCTGGAAATGCAGCTCGACCTCGATCTGCGGCGCCACGCGCGCCATGGCCTGCTGCAGCGAGGCCAGCCCCACGGCGCACCAGGGGCAGGACACATCGGAGACGAAGTCGATGCGCAGGGCGGTGCTGTCGTTGGCGGGCGTGCTCATGGTCGGGTCTTCCTTCAATCAATGTTCAGCCGTGCAGTGTGGCACTTCAGACATGACCCAGGATCGGGTGCGGGCGATACGGCGCCTCCAGCTGCGCCATTTCCTCGTGCGTGAGCGCCACGTCCAGCGCCGCCACGGCCTGGTCGATCTGCCAGGTCTTGCTGGCGCCCACGATGGGGCCGGTGATGCCCTTGTGCAGCAGCCAGGCGTAGGCCAGCGTGGCATTGCTCAGGCCACGCGCCTGGGCCAGGGCCGTGAGCGCCTGCACGATGGCGAAGTCGCTGTCACCGTAGTAGTACTTCTGCGCGATGTCATCGGTCTGGGCACGGCTGGTCTGGCCGGCGGTCGCATCGTCGGCCTTGCGGTTGCCGGCCAGAAAGCCGCGCGCCAGCGGGCTCCACGGGATCAAACCCACGCCCTGGTCGTGGCACAGCGGGATCATCTCGCGCTCTTCCTCGCGGTAGGCCAGGTTGTAGTGGTTCTGCATGGAGACGAAACGCGTCCAGCGGTTCTCCCTGGCCACCTGCTGCGCCTTGGCGAACTGCCAGGCGTACATGCTGCTGGCGCCGATGTAGCGCACCTTGCCGCTCTTGACGATGTCGTGCAGCGCTTCCATCGTTTCCTCGATGGGCGTGTCGTGGTCCAGGCGGTGGATCTGCCACAGGTCGATGTAGTCGGTGCCCAGGCGCTGCAGGGACTCGTCCACCGCATGGAACAGCCGCTTGCGAGAGAGGCCGTCGGCATTGGGCACGCGGTCGGGTTTGGCGGCGGCACTGTTGCCGCCCTTGAAGGCCAGCGACACGGGGTAGTAGGCCTTGGTGGCGATCACCACCTCCTCGCGGCGGCAGAACTCGCGCACGAACTTGCCGGTCAGCACCTCGGACTCGCCGGCCGAGTACATGTCGGCCGTGTCGAAGAAATTGATGCCCTGCTCCACCGCATGCCGCACCACAGTGCGCGACGCCTCTTCCTCCAGCACCCACGGGCGCCACTGCGGCGTGCCGTAGGTCATCATGCCCAGCGCGATGCGCGAAACGGTCAGGCCCGTGCGGCCCAGCTTCACATACTTCATGCCTTTGATCTCCGGTTGGCGGGGAGGATGAAACAGGCAGGCCGGCCTCAGGGCCTGCGCGTGATCGCTGCGCGCTCCAGCCGCGTCACGCGCCAGGCGCACAGGCTGCCGATCAGCGCCAGCGCCGTGGCGGCGCCGAACATGGTGACGAAGCCGAAGCGTTGCGCTGCGGCGCCACCGGCCAGCACGCCGATCACACCGCCGAAACCATAGCCGATCACGGTGAACAGTGCCTGGCCACGGCCTCTGAGCTGCCCCGTGAAGTGGCGCGAGACCAGCGCCACGCAGGTGGTGTGGTGCGCGGCGAAGCTCAGCGCATGCAGCAGCTGGGCAATGATCACGGCCCACATCCAGTGCGCCATCCAGGCCGTCATGCCCAGGCGCAGCACCGTGGCCGCGCCGCACAGCAGCAGCCACTGCGGCATGCGCAGGCGCCCGATCACGTGGCCCTGCAGCCAGAACCACAGCACCTCGGCCACCACCGACACGGCCCACAGCAGCCCGATGCTGCTCTTGCTGTAGCCCAGCGAATCGAGGTACAGCGAGATGAAGCCGTAGACCGAGAAATGCGCCGTGACATGGAAGAACAGCGAGGCGAAGAACCAGCGCACGGCCGGCTGGCGCAGCACCGGCATCACGGGCTGGCGCGCTTCGGTGCGCGTGCCGCGCGGCTCGCGCATCACCGGCAGGCGCAGCGTGGCCAGCAGCACCAGCGCCAGGGTGGCAGTGGCCCAGGCCGGGAAATGGCCCATGCCGAAATGCTCGAACCATGCGCCGGCCACGAACACCGTCAGCAGGAACCCGGCCGAGCCGCACATGCGGATGCGGCCATAGCGCCCCCAGTCACCGGCCACCAGTTGGGCCAGTGCAGCCTCGGTCAGCGACATCATGGAGCCGGTGTGGATGAACATCACCAACAACACCAGGAAGATCCACCACGGCCCGCCGTTCCACAGCAGGCCCAGCGAGGCCACCAGCGCCACGGCCGCGCTGACGCGCAGCAGCAGCACCCGGTCGCCCAGGTGGTCGCTGAGCGCGCCCCAGGCATAGGGCGCGAACACGCGGGTGACCGACTGCACCGAAGTGAGCAGACTGATGGTGATCAGCGGCAACCCCAGGCTCTGCAGCCACAGCGGCAGGTAGGGGTTGAAGAAACCGATGTGGGCGAAGTAGCTGGCCGACAGCGCGGCAAAGGCCAGCAGGGATGTGCGGGACGCGCGCGAACTGCCGCTGCCGCCTGAGCCCGATGCTGGCCCCGGGGCCTGCGCGCTCACCCGCGCGCGCTCACAGGAAGGAGGACTGCGGGCCCTCGTGCGCCGCAGCGCTGCCGGCGGCGGCCGCTGCGGCCGCCGCGCGCTGGCGGTGCAGGCCCTCGCCCACGTCGCCGCACTGGGCGCGCTGGCGCAGCGCATGCTCCATCACCACCAGTGCCAGCATGGCCTCGGCGATGGGCGTGGCGCGGATGCCCACGCAGGGGTCGTGGCGGCCCTTGGTCACCACTTCGACCGGCTCGTTGTTCACGTTCACCGACTGGCGCGGGCTGATGATGGAGCTGGTGGGCTTGATGGCGATGCTCACCTCCAGGTCCTGCCCGGTGCTGATGCCGCCGAGCACGCCGCCCGCGTTGTTGGTCAGGAAGCCCTCGGGCGAGATCGAGTCGCCGTGCGTGGTGCCGCGCTGCGCCACGCTGGCGAAGCCGGCGCCGATCTCCACGCCCTTCACGGCATTGATGCCCATCATGGCGTAGGCGATGTCGGCGTCGAGCTTGTCGAACAGCGGCTCGCCCAGGCCCACGGGCACGCCCGTGGCCGTGACGCGCAGCTTCGCACCGCAGGAGTCGCCGGCCTTGCGCAGCGCGTCCATGTACGACTCCAGCGCGCCCACGTCGGAAATGGGTGCGAAGAAGGGGTTCTGGCTCACGTACTCCCAGGCGCCGAAGGGAATCTCCAGATCGCCGATCTGCGTCATGCAGCCGCGAAAGCGGGTGCCGTACTGCTCGAACAGCCACTTCTTGGCCACCGCACCGGCGGCCACCATGGGCGCCGTGAGCCGGGCCGAGGAACGCCCGCCGCCACGCGGATCGCGGATGCCGTACTTCTTCCAGTAGGTGAAGTCGGCATGGCCGGGCCGGAACTGCTGCGCGATGTTGCCGTAGTCCTTGCTGCGCTGGTCGGTGTTCTGGATCAAGAGCGCAATGGGCGTGCCCGTGGTCTTGCCCTCGTACACGCCGCTGAGGATCTGCACCGCATCGGGCTCGTTGCGCTGGGTCACGTGGCGGCTGGTGCCGGGGCGGCGGCGGTCCAGGTCGGGCTGGATGTCGGCCTCGCTCAGCGCCATGCCGGGCGGGCAGCCATCGATCACGCAGCCGATCGCAGGGCCATGGGATTCACCGAAGTTGGTGACTGCGAACAGGGTGCCGAATGTGTTGCCGCTCATGCGGGCGAATTATTCCAGAGCCTTGCCCAGGGGCGGGCTGCGGCTTGCGCGGCACCCGCCGCTGCCTCCTTATGCCGTATTGAAGATTTGAATTTCTCTATTGACAGAAATATCGAAAGTCATAGACTCCGCGGCATGGAACTCACCGATCTGCAACGCAAGTTCGTGCTTCACTGGGGCGAGATGGGCTCGCTGTGGGGGGTCAACCGCACCGTCTCGCAGATCCATGCCCTGCTCTTCGTGCATGGCAAGCCCCTGCATGCTGAGGCGCTGTCGGAGACCCTCAACGTCGCCCGCTCCAACGTGAGCAACAGCCTCAAGGAGCTGCAGGCCTGGAACCTGGTGCGCGTGACCCACGTGCTGGGCGACCGGCGCGACTACTTCGAGACCAGCGTGGACGTGTGGGAACTGTTCCGCACCGTGATCCGCGAGCGCAAGGAGCGCGAGTTCGACCCCACCACGCGCATGCTGCACGAGATCGTCGCCAGCCCCGACTTCGCGCGCGAGACGCCCGATGCGCAGGACCGCATCCGCGCCACGCTGGAGCTGATGCAGAAGCTGGGCAGCTGGGCCGACGAGATGCTGCGCCTGTCGCCCGCCACGCTCGACAAGGTGCTGAGCCTGGGCGCCAGCGTGCAGCGCTTCGTGCGCGGGGGCGATGGCACTGCTGCACCTGCAAAGAAGGCCGGCGACGAAGGCGACGACGCCATGCATGCCCGCCTGCCCATGATCTGAGCGAATTCTTCGCTCTTTTTTTGCCTCTTTATTTCTGTTTTAACTGAAATATCGGAAGAAACAACATGCAAACCCAGGCCCTTCCGCGCTACCCGTTGACGCTGTACTACGACGGCAGTTGCCGCCTGTGCTCGGCCGAGATCCGCAACCTGCAGGCGCGGGATGGCGCGGCCCGCTTGCGCTTTGTTGATTGCTCGGCCGCGGACTTCAGTGGTGGGCCTGCACCGCTTGAGGCCATGATGGCCGCGATCCACGCCGTGGACGCGGCGGGCCGGGTGTACGTGGGCGTGCCCACGCTGCGCGCAGCCTATGCCGCGGTGGGCCTCACGGGCCGGAGCTCGCTGCTGGCGCTGCCCGGTGTGCGCGGCCTCGCCGCCCGCGCCTACCAACTGCTGGCGCGCAACCGCCACCATCTGCCGGACCATCTGATCGAGTTGCTGTTCGAGCGTGCCAGCCAGCACGCGGCGCAACGGGCTGTGCGGCGCACCGCCGCCTGCCGCGAAGGCGCATGCGAGCGGCCCCACGAAGCGGACCGCAAGGCTCGTGAGGCTGTAAGCGCAACGACCCCTTCGATGATCGAACCAGGAGCTTTCTGATGACCCGCCTGCCTCTGCAGCTGCCAAGTGCTTCCGCTGCCGCCCCCACCCAAGCCGCACACGCCATCACACCGCGCGACACCCAGACCTATTTCACAGAGGTCGCCCACGACTACCGCGCCTGGAGCCCTGCCTACAACATGCACTTCGGCTACTGGCGCGCGGGCCTCAACCCGCTGCGGCGCGAAGGCATGCTCGATGCGATGAACCTGGCCGTGGGCGAGGCCCTCGGGCTGCAGCCGGACCACGCCGCCTGCGTGCTGGATCTGGGCTGCGGCGCCGGCGCCACCGCGCGTTCGCTGCTGCGGCGCTGGCCGGCGCTGCACGCTGTCACCGTCACGAACGTGGCGGTGCAAAACCAGATTGCGCGCGAGCTCGACGCGGCCGCCGGGGTGAGCGAGCGCGTGGTGCACCTGGAGGCCGACTACACACGCACCGGCCTGCCGGCGGGCCAGGCCGATGGCGCCTGGGCCGTGGAAAGCGCCTGCTACGCCCCCGGCACCGACAAGCGCGCCTTCTGCCGCGAGGCGGCGCGCCTGCTGCGCCCCGGCGCGCGCCTGGTGGTGCTGGACGGCTTTCTGCTGCGCGAACGGCCGGGCCGCGTCGCCGGTTGGCTGCACCGGCTGTGGGCCGACTGCTGGGCCGTGCCCACGCTGGCGCGGCGGGACGAACTGCTTGCAGCCCTGCAGGCCGAGGGTTTCACGCAGGTGAAGTTCCGGTCGCTGCGCTGGCGCATCGCGCCCAGTGCGCTGCATGTGCCCTTCCTGGCCACGCGCTTCGCGCTGGCCGAGCTGTGGAAGGCCCGCGGCCGGCTGCCGGCCTGGCGCCGCAAGCACATCATTGCCAGCTATTGCGCGCTGGCGCTGGGCATGTTCTGGCGAGACTTCGACTACGGCATGGTCACGGCCGTGCGCGGCGAGGACGCTGCACGATGAGCACGAATCAAGAGCTGCAGCCCCGGCCCGCTGCATCCGCAGCGCCTGTCGAGAAGCGCAGCGTGCTGCCTTTCGCGGCCTGGCGCCCGCTGCTGGTGGGCGCGGGCGTGGCCTTCGTCATCCGCCTGATGTTCTGGGGCGCGCCGGGCGCACCCTTCTCGGCCATGCTGGGCGCCTTCATCTACCTGGCCCCGGCCGTCTGCGGCGCCGTCACCGTCTATGCGGCCGAGCGCACCCGGCGCCGCAGCTTCGGCTACTACCTCTGGGCACCGTGGGTGGCGACCGCCCTCTTCGTGGCCGGCACCTTGCTGGTTTTCATCGAAGGGCTGATCTGCGCCATCGTCATCATTCCGCTGTTCGCGCTGATGGGCAGCCTGGGCGGCTTGCTGATGGGCATCATCTGCCGCGTCACGCACTGGCCCCGGCAGGCGGTCTACTCCTTTGCGCTGCTGCCGCTGGCGCTGGGCGGCGTGGAGCCCTTGCTGCCCAACCCCGAGCAATTGATGACGACCACCACGCGCAGCGTGTTCATCGCCGCACCCGCCGAGGCCGTCTGGCATCAGCTCAACAACGCCCACGACATCCGGCCCGACGAGATAGGCGGCGCCTGGGCCTGGCGCATCGGCGTGCCCATGCCCGTGCACGGCGTGACCGAGGAACGCCCCAGCGAAGGCCCGGGCGTGCGCGTGCGCGAGGTGCACTGGCAGAAGAACGTGCATTTCGAGGAAGTGGTGGCCGAATGGTCGCCGCCGCACCGCCTGCGCTGGACCTACCGCTTCGCGCCCGACTCCTTTCCGCCCGGCGCGCTCGACGACCATGTGCTGATCGGCGGCCACTACTTCGACCTGCGCGACACCACCTACACGCTGACGCCGCGCAACGGCGGCACTGAGCTGCGCATCGACGTGGGCTGGCGCGTCAGCACGCGCTTCAACTGGTATGCCAAGCCGGTGGGGCAGTTCCTGCTCGGCGATTTCTCCGAACACATCCTGGGCTTCTACAAGGCACGCGCCGAGCAGGCGAAGATCGCAGGATGACGCACCGAGAAGACTTCAGGCCCGTATTCCAGACCGTGCTGGGCGATGCCGGCTGGCAGCGCCTGGGCCATGTGGTGCGCGAACACTACAGCCTGCGCCCGTTCACGAAGGACCAGATGACCGTGCGCGGCCACATGGATGAGGTGTGGCATGCGCGCATGGCGGCGCTGTTCATGCCGGTGGGCCGTGTGTTCGGTGCGCTGGTGCCCCATCAGGGGCGCGAGGTGCCGATCGACGTTCACTACAGCTGCCGCAGCACCGATGCGGGCCTGTACTGGGACCGGCGCTTCCATTTCCCGGGCCGGCCAGTGTTCCATTTCCGCTCGCACATGGAGGTGGCCGACGCGGCGCGGCACGAGGTGATCGAGTACGTGCGCTTCGGGCTGGGCCTGCGCCTGCGCGTGACGGCCGAAGATGGCGCGCTGGTGTTTCGCGACGCGGGCTATGTGTGGCGCATCGGCCGCCTGCAGCTGCCACTGCCGCTGCACCTCGTGCTCGGCCGCGCCTACGTGGAAGAGCGGCCCGTGCCCGGTGACGACGGCGCCTTCACGATGAAGATGCGGATCCGCCACGCGTGGTGGGGCGAGCTGTTCCGCTACAGCGGGCGCTTCAGGCTCGGCTGAGGCCGGGGCCCGCAACGCCCCTCAGACCTCCGACCACATGCGCAGCAGGTTGTGGTAGTTGCCCGTGAGCGCCACCGTTTCTTCGGTTTCGCCCAGGCGGGCACGCAGCTTCTGGATGCTCTGGTCCATCTCGAACAGCAGGGCCCGCTGCGCATCGCTGCGCACCAGGCTCTGCAGCCAGAAGAAGGAACACACGCGCTCACCGCGCGTGACCGGATGCACGCGGTGCAGGCTGCTGGAGGGGTAGAGCAGCAGGTCGCCGGCCGGCAGCTTGGCCTCGTGGCTGCCGTAGGTGTCCACCACCTCGAGCTCGCCACCCTCGTAGTCCTCGGGTTCGCACAGGAAGAGCGTGCATGAGAGGTCAGTGCGCAACTGCAGTTGCGTGCCCGGCAGGGTGCGCACCGCACCGTCCACATGCAGGCCGTAGGTCTCGCCCGCGCCGTAGCGGTTGAACAGCGGGGGCACGAAGCGGTGCGGCAGCGCGGCGGCAAAGAACAGCGGGTTCTTCATCAGCCGCGCCAGGATCTGCTCGCCGATCGCGCGCCCCACTGGTGAGAGTTCGTCGATCTGCCGGTTGTTCTTCACCTGCGCGCCCTGCTCGCCCACGGTGGCCCGGCCGTCGACCCAGGGCTCGGCGTCCAGCCGCTGGCGCACCAGCGCCACTTCCTCGGCCGTCAGCACCTGCGGAACATGCAGCATCATCGAAGCGGGTCTCCATCAAGAAAAATGCCCCGGCGCGCGGGCCGGGGCATGCAGTCTCGCATGCACGCACCCGCATCGGCGGGCGCGTGCAGAACGCACGTCAGAACTTGACGTTGGCAGTGAGCATGTACGAGCGCGGCACACCGGGCTGGTAGCGCGAGCCGCCGTTGTTGAAGCGCTCGATGTACTTCTTGTCGAACAGGTTGTAGGCGTTGAACTGCAGCGAGACGTTGCGGTTGATCTCGTAGCCGATCATGGCATCGACCACCCAGTAGTCTTGGCTGCTGTAGATGCCGTTGGCCGTGGCCGGGTTGGCGGCGCTGGAGCGGGTCACGCCGTCCTGGTAGCGCGCGCCGCCGCCGATGGTCAGGCCCATGGGAAGGCGGTAGGAGGTCCAGGCCGTGAAGGCGTTCTTGGGCGTCCATTGCAGCGGGCCGTCGGTGGTGGCCGAAGCCGAGCCGGTGGTGCCGCGCAGGATCTTGGCATCCAGGTAGGCATAACCGGCCGTGACCTGCCATGCGGGGGTGATCTGGCCCACCACGCCCAGTTCCAGCCCGCGCACGCGGCGCTTGCCGATCTGCTCCGAGACACCGGTCACCGAGTCGGTCACGTTCTCGTTGCGGTTCACGGTGTCAAAGATGGCGCCGGTCAGCGCCAGGCGGCTGTCCATGAAGTCCCACTTGGTGCCCAGCTCGATGTTGCGCGACTTCTGCGGGTTGAAGATGGGGTTGTCGCCGCTGGTGTTGCTGGTGCTCAGCGTGAACGCGTCGCCCCCCGGCGGACGCTGCGAAGCCGAGTAGGACAGGTACACGCTGCCGTTGGGCGCGGGCTTGTAGACCGCGCCCAGCTTCCAGCTGAACAACGTGTCGGAATCCTTCGCGCGCGCGGTGGTGAGCGGCGTGGCGGCCGTGGTGCCTGCGGCGCCCACGGGCATGCGCAGGTTCGAGAAGCGGGTGCGGTACCTGTCTGCACGCAGGCCACCCGTGAGCTGGAAGGCCTCGCTGATCTTGAGCGTGTCGAAGGCGTACAGGCCGATGGTGGTGGTCTCGCCCTTGTCGTAGGAGCCGTTTTCCTGCGGTGCGTAGTTCTGCAGCAGGAAGAAGGGATCGGGGTTGTACAGGCTGGCGGCCGGCACGGTGGCGTTGTTGGCGCCGGTGCCGCCGGTGGCGAACATCAGGTGCCGCTTGTCCTGCTTCTCGCGGATCAGCTCCAGGCCGGCGTTCAGGTTGTGCTTGAAGGCACCGGTCATGAACTCGGTCGAGACGTTGGTCTGGTTGGTCAGGATCTCGTTGGTCTGGACTCGGCCCTGGCCGCCGTCGCTGGCGCGGTTCTGGCCGTCCGAGCGGTTGCGCGCCACGGTGTAGGTGAACGGGTTGCCCGGCGTCGTGAACGTGGGGCCGATCACGCTGGTGACCATGCGGAACTGCTCCGTCTTGCCATAGCGGAAGGTGTTGCGCAGGGTGGTGCCCGGCGCGATGTCGTGCTCGACGCGCGCCGTGAACATGTTGGCCTCGATCTTGTCGAAGTCCTGGATCGAACCGTAGAAGTTCGACGAATCCGGCGCCGCGGCCGTCAGGCCGGCGAAGCTCTGGCGTGCCTGCAGGTCGCGGTTGGCCGCGTTGCCGCTGGGTGTGATCGAGTAGTAGTAGCCCGGCAGGCCCACGGTCGGCACGCCGCCGTCGGGGCGGTTGTTCTGCTTGGTGTACAGGTGCGACAGGTAGATGCGGGTGGGCGTGCCCAGGCCCAGTGCGATGGAAGGTGCGATGCCAAAGGACTTGTTCTTGACCCAGTCGCGGCCCGGCACGCCGCCGTTCTGCTCCATCAGGTTCAGGCGCACGGCCGAGGTGCCGCTGCCCAGGCTGAGCTTGCGATTCAGGTCGGCCGTCAGGCGATGCCGGTCGGCCGAGCCGAAGGACGCGCTGCCGGCGAAGAAGTCATCGGCCTGCGGCACCTTGGACACCAGGTTGATGTAGCCCGAGGCGGCGGCACGGCCCACGTCCGCACCCGATGCGCCCTTCACAACTTCCACCTGCTCGAGGTTGAAGGTGTCGCGCGTGATCGCGCCCAGGTCGCGCACGCCGTCGATGTAGATGCTGCCCTGGGTGTCGAAGCCGCGCATGGTGATCGAGTCACCCGACTGCGTGTTGCCGTTCTCGCCCATGGTGAAGGTGATGCCCGGGGTGTTGCGCAGGGCTTCACCCAGCGACACGGCGCCCTGCTGCTGCAGCACTTCCTTGCGGATCACGGTGATGGTCTGGGGCGTGTCCACCAGGGGCGCGGTGAACTTCGGGTTGGCCGAGACGTCGGCCTTGAAGTCGGCCGCTGCGGCATCGCGCACCTGCACTGGCGGCAGGCTGGGCGCCTGCTGCGCGATGGCAGGCAGGGCCAGTGCCACCAGCGTCGCCGCGGCTGTCAGGGGGGGAACGGCACCCGCGACAGCATGCTTGCGGCTCTTGATATGGGACATCTCTTCTCCGTGATCGATGGAATTTTGAAAGGCGCCGCGAAGCGGCGCCTGCGCTGGCCGGAGGCCCTGCCGCGGCGGCAGAAGCCCACATCCAGGACCAGGCCCACTAACTTTGACAGCGCAAAATTAGTAGAAATAATGATACCGATTCGCATCTGCAGACACAATGCGACATAGAGCGACAAGCGCCGACATCTGTCGCGGCACTGCAACATTCGGGAGCTTGGAAAGCGACAGCCACTCGTGCACAGGCGAGCCTTGGCGCTGGGGCTGCACCCTGCCCCTGGGCGCCCTCAAGGCGTGACACCGCTCCGCGCCGCGCACGCTGACGGCGCAGCTGATCGCTTCAGCGCGGTCCCGCGCGCCCCTCGCCCATGGCTTTGGCGATGCCCCGCAGGATGTGGATTTCCTCGGCCGTGGGCTGCGCGCGGTTGAACAGCTGGGTCAGCCGCGGCATCAGCTTCTTGGGCGCGGCCGGGTCCAGGAAGCCGATCTCCACCAGCGAGCGCTCCCAGTGCGCCAACATGCCGGCCAGTGCTGCCGCATCGGCCGGCTGCGGGGCGGCAACCGCCTCGCGCACCTCGAAGCCGCCCAGCGCCATGCGCCATTCATAGGCCAGCACCTGGATCGCGGCACCCAGGTTCAGCGAGCCGAAGGCCGGATCGGTGGGAATGGACAGCGCCACATGGCAGCGATAGACGTCCTCGTTGCGCATGCCGAAGCGCTCCGAGCCGAAGAGCAGCGCCACATGCTGCGGCGTGCCGGCCGCCACCAGCGATTCGAAATGCGCGCGCGGCGCGCGCGTGGGCGGGCCGAAGTCGCGCGGCACCATGGCCGTGGCGCACAGGTGCGTCACGCCATCCAGGGCTTCGTCCAGCGTATCGACGATGCGCGCCTTCTCCAGCACGTCCAGGGCGCCGCTGGCGCGCTGGATGGTTTCCTCGCGCCGCAGCACGTTGGACCAGCGCGGTGCCACCAGCACCAGGTCGTCAAAACCCATGGTGCGCATGGCCCGCGCCGCTGCGCCCACGTTGCCGGCATGGCTGGTCTGGATGAGGATGAAGCGGGTTTTCATGCGGCGCGCGCGGGCAATGGAAGCGAAACCGCGCATTGTCACCCTGCCCGGCCGCTCGAAGGCGGCCGGCGTTGGCCCGCTTAAAACACGATGCGTGCAACGCTCTCGGCGGCGTCCTTCGGGTCCTTCTTGCCGTTCTTGATCGACACGTACAGCACATTGCGCTGCGCATCCAGCGACAGGCTGTTGGGGTGCGTGGGCAGGCTCACGGTGCCCAGCGGCGCGTAGCTGGCGCTGTCATAGAAGCTCACCGTGCCGGCATCGCGGTTGGTCACGTACAGGCGCTTGCGCTGCGCGTCCAGCAGCACGCCCATGGGCCCTGCGCCGGTGGGAATGCTGTGAAGCTGGCGACCCGTGTTGGCGTCGAACACGGCCACGCGGTTGCCCGGGTGCGAAGACTTGAAGCCCGGGATGCTCTTGCCCTGGTAGTTGCGGATCATCTCCGCACCCTGGTCGGTCACGAACAGGCGCTGGGTGGCCGCATCGAAGGCGATGTTCATCGGCTGCTCGGCGTCGGTTTTGATGCGCTGCGTGATCTCCAGCGTGCGCGTGCTGATGGTGATCAGTTCGCCCAGCAGGTTGGTCACGAACAGGCGCTGGCCTGCGGCATCGAAGGCCAGGCCCGGAGCCTTGGCATTGCCCAGGCCCGGCAGGATCTTGTCGACCTTCAGGGTCTCGGTGTTCACGACGTAGAGCACGCTGCCCTCGCCCGAATGGCCCTGCAGGAACAGGCGCTTGCTGGCCGGGTCGACGGCCAGCTCGCGCAGGTCGCGCGCATAGCGCTCCTTGCCGTCCTTGCCCTTGACCTTGGGCTCCAGCTGCACCACGCCCACCACGCGGTTGTTCACGATGTCGACCACGGTGACTGACAGGTCCACCGTGTTGCCCACGTACAGGCGGCCGCCCGCATCGTCCAGCGTCACGCCGAAAGCCTTGCGCTCGAGCACGATCTCGCGTTCCACCGCGAGGGTCTGCGGATTCAGGCGCAGCACCTTGGCCGGCGCGGCGTCGGCACCGAAGCCGCCCGAACTCGCCACGAACACGGCGTTCTGGCGCGGGCTGTAGGCCAGTTCATAGATGCCGCGGGCCGGGGCCTGGCGCTGCGCCTGCACGGCGGCAGCGGTGGCTGCGGCGGGCGCCGCGCCGGTGCTGGCAGTGCCAGTGGCGCAGCCGGCCAGCAGCGCGCTCAGGGCCGCAGCGGCCAGCAGGGAAGAACGAAGGATCATGATTGCCTCTCCATGACAACAAGGGAAGAAGCGCCAGGCCCTGGAGCCCGGCGCACGGAAAAAAGGGATGAAGGAGGAAGGGCCGGCGGTCGGCCCCCGCCCGGACGCAAGCCGGCGCGGCTCAGCGCGCGGCCCCGCGCGGTTGGGCGCGCAGCCGCCAGCGCTCGATCGCGATCAGGCCCAGGAAGCTCAGCGCCGCCGCAAAGCTGGTGTGGCCGGAGAAGGACACCAGGCCCAGCGACCAGCCCTGCGTGCGCACCAGCAGCACCAGCGCCAGCAGCAGCAAGGCCCAGCCCGCGACGCGCAGCGCACGCGTGCGGCCCGCGGCCAGCGCTGCGCCGAAGACATCTTCCTGGTGACGTTCCATGGCCAGCGCCAGCGCCGCGAAACCCGGCACGCACATCAGGGCGGCGATCAGGTGCAGGGCCATCATGGTGCGGCCTCGCGCAGCGCGGGTTGCGCCTCCACGCCGGGCAGGCGGCCCTCCGCGGTCGGCGGGGCGGCCGGCCTGGGGGCTGCAGCGGCAGAAGCCGCAGCGGCCTTTCGCACCGGCCTGGCCTTGGGCTTGTGCCGCGCCGTGCGCACGGCCAGCATCGCGTGCAGCGCGGCCAGCGCCAGCAGCGTGAGCTCCAGCCCGGCAAAGACCCAGTCGCCGTCCATCAGGCTGGACCACAGCGGCCGGTCGGTGGTGAAGATGTTCAGCACGGGCAGCAGCGCCAGCACCAGCGCACCGGCCCACAGCAGCTCGATCCAGGCCTTCTTTGCAGGCCGCACGAAGGCCCAAAGCAAGGTGGCGCCCCAGGCGATGAACATGGCGTGGATCTCCCATTCGCGGCGCTGCGCCAACTCCAGCGGCAGCAGGCGGTTGGCCCACAACATGGCGGCCATGCCTACCGACAGGCCGGCGATGGCGGCAATGTTCAGCCGCTCCACCAGCCAGAAGCCGAAATAGGGCTTCTGCGGATCGGGCAGCTTGGCGCGCCGCTTGACGGTCCACATCACCAGCCCGGTGCCCACCATGGCCGTGCCCGCCAGGCTGACCAGGAAGTACATCCAGCGCACGGCGTCGTCGGCAAAGCGGCCCAGGTGCAGCGCGTACAGCACGCCGCGGGTTTCGGCCGCGCCGCCCACCTTGTCCTTGGCCTCGATCAGCGCGCCGGTGGTGCCGTTGAACAGCAGGTATTGCGGGCTGTAGGAAGCCCGGCCCTCCTCGCCGCGCGCGATGACCACGCGCGCATTGGCGTCGCCCGGGTTGTTGACCGTGATGCGGCTGACGTTGCCCACGCCCCAGCGCGCCTCGCCTTCGCGCACGAAGGGCCCCACGGGCAGCAGCGCCGCCTTCTGGCCGCTGGGTTTTTCGGCCTGCACGAAGGCGCTCATCTGCGACGTGAGCTCGCGCCGCTCGGCGGGCGTCTTGAAGGCCGCGTCGTTGCCCCAGGGCATGTACATCAGCATCAGCGTGATCAGCCCCGAGTAGGTGATCATCAGATGGAAGGGCAGCCCGAACACCGACAGCGCGTTGTGCGCGTCCAGCCACGAGCGCTGGCCCTTGCCCCAGCGGAAGGTGAAGAAGTCGATGAAGATCTTCTTGTGCGTGATCACGCCGCTGACGATGGCCACCAGCATGAACATGGCCGCGATGCCCGCCAGCCAGCGACCCCAGAGCACCGGCATGTAGTGGAACTGGAAGTGGAAGCGGTAGAAGAAGTCGCCGCCGGCGGTCTCGCGCGCCGCCACCTTCTCGCCCGTGGCCGGGTCGAAACGCGCGCTCTCGAAGCTGCGCCGCCCCTGCACGCCGGGGTTGCGCCAGAAGGCCGAGGCCACGTTGGTGCGCTCGTCGGGCAGGCCCACGCTCCATTGCGGGCTCCCGGGCGCCTGCACGGCCAGCGTGTCGACCACGCGCTGCGCCACGCCCGCCAGCTCAGGCACCTTGGCCTGATGCGCCAGCTCGGGCTGCATCCACTGCGAAAGCTCTTCCTTGAAGTAGCTCACCGTGCCGGTGAGGAACATCGCATACAGGAACCAGCCCATCAGCAGCCCGGTCCAGATGTGCAGGTCCGACATGGTCTGGCGCAGGCCCGGGGCCTTGGGCGCCTTCTTCGCGCCGGCCTGGGGTGCCGGCTTCACGCTCGCTGCGCTCATGCCGCCGCCCCCTGCCCCTTGAGCACCCACAGCGCCGCCAGTCCGATGGGCAGTCCCGCCACCAGCAGGCCCACCCAGGCACGGGTGGCCGATCGCACGGCAAAGACCCAGATCACGGCCAGCGTGTAGACGATGAAGCTGCCCAGCATGCCGGTGAACACGGCCTGGGTCTTGTCCATGGGCAGCGCCAGCGCCGCCACGCTGAACAGCGCCGCCAGCGCATAGCCGCCGAACAGCGCAGCCACGATTCTGGAAACCAGCGGCAGATGCCGCAGGGCGCCCGCAAGAAAACGGCGCCACGGCGCCTGGTCGACGCTATGCGCGAGGAGGGTCATGCAAAACTCAATGCGAATTGTTATCAATATTGTACGGGCAGGCGCAGCCAGCCGATGAGCGGCCCCGCTCTGTCGGTCACGGTTTTTTGCAGTCCGCCGTTAGAATCGCGCCCCTGTCCGCCCGCATCGCCGGGTCGCCGTCCCCAGCGCTGCTCCTGCGCGTCCCGTTCTTCCCACAATTCATGTCGTCCAACCTGCACCCCATGCTCAACGTGGCCATCAAGGCCGCACGCGCCGCTGGCGCCATCATCAATCGCGCCGCCCTCGACGTGGAGGCGGTGCGCATCTCGCAAAAGCAGGTGAACGACTTTGTGACCGAGGTGGACCACGCGAGCGAGCAGGCCATCATCGAGACGCTGCTGACCGCCTACCCCGGCCACGGCATCCTGGCCGAGGAATCGGGCACCGAACATGGGGCCCGCGATTCGGACTACGTCTGGATCATCGACCCGCTGGACGGCACCACCAACTTCATCCACGGCTTCCCGGTCTACTGCGTGTCCATCGCGCTGTCCTTCCGCGGCAAGATCGAGCAGGCCGTGGTGTATGACCCCACGCGCAACGACCTCTTCACGGCCTCCAAGGGCCGCGGCGCCTTCCTGAACGAGCGGCGCATTCGCGTGTCCAAGCGCACCATGCTCAACCAGAGCCTGATCTCCACGGGCTTCCCCTTCCGCGCGGGCGACAACTTCAAGCAGTACCTGGCCATCATGGCCGACCTGATGCCGCGCGCCGCCGGCCTGCGCCGCCCCGGCGCCGCCGCACTCGACCTGGCCTACGTGGCCGCGGGCTACTGCGACGCCTTCTTCGAAACCGGCCTGAACATCTGGGACGTGGCCGCCGGCTCGCTGCTGGTGACCGAGGCCGGCGGCCTGATCGGCAACTTCACGGGCGAAGGCGAATACCTGGAGCAGCGCGAATGCATGGCCGGCAGCCCGCGCATCTATGGCCAGTTGGTGCCGATCCTGCACAAGTACTCCAAGTTCGCGGGCGTGGACGACAAGCTCGCCGCCACCGAGCGCGCACGCGCCGTGGGTGGCTCGCGCCGCACTGCGGGTGCAGGTACCGAAGGCAACGAGGCCGACCTGTACGCGCGCTCCACCGTCGGCCTGAACGACGAAGCCGCAGCCCAGCACCAGCAACAGGAGGCCGTCGCGCCTGCGGCCCCCGTGCAGCGCAAGCTGGTGCGCGCCAAGCGCCCGGCCGCCGAAGGCGCGCAACCCACGGGCTCGGACTACAAGCAGCCGTGATCGCCCTGCAGCCCGGTGCCGCGGTGCAACGCACCCGGGCCGCGCTGCGCGTGGCCCTGAGTGCCGACGTGCTCAACGGGCTGATGGTGGCCCTGGGGCTGCTGCTCATCTCGGGCGGCGTGCACCTGTGGCTGGGCGCCGCGGCGGGCACCGCCGCCGCCACGGGCGTGATCCTCTCCAGCCCGCCCGACCGCGCGGCCCCGCGCCGCGGCAAGCTGCGCCAGATGCTGCCGGCACCGCTGCTGGGCGTGCCGCTGTTCTTCGCGGTGCAGATGCTGCACGGCATGCCATGGCGCCTGGGCCTGCTGCTGGTGCCGGCCACCTTCCTGGCCTTCCTGGCCATGGCCTGGGGCAAGCGCGGCATCCCGGTGGCGATTGCCGTGATGCTGGCCATGGTCTTTGCCATGGCCACGCCAGCGCCGCACAGCCTGGCCGAGGCCCTAGCGCGCACCGGCCATGTGGCGCTGGGCGCCCTGCTCTATCTGCTGTGGGCCACGCTGGTCAACCTGCTGCTCAACGCCCGCTACCGGCAACTGGCCATGGCCGAGGTGCTGTTCTCGGTCGCGGCGCTGATGCGCAGCGAGGCGCGCCAGTTCACGGCGCGCGATGAGTCCAGCGATGTGCGCGAAGTGGCCGCGCCGCTGCTGAGCCAGATGCTGGCCGCGCAGGCCACGCTGGCCGATCAGCTGCAGGCCACGCGCGACCTGGTGCTCGAATCGCCGCGCACGCCCTCGCGCCAGCGCCTGGCCGGCATGCTGATGACCGCGCTGGAGATGCGCGACCACCTGCTGGCCAGCGAGCTGGACCTGGACAGCCTGCGCGAGCACCCGCGCCATGCCGGCGCGCTGGCCGCCATGCGCGAGGTGCTGCTGGCACTGGCCGACGATGTGGAAGCGGCGGCCGACGCCCTGCTGCTGCTGCGCCGCCCCGACGCCGTGGTGGATCGGCGCCCGCAGCTGGCCGCCATCCATGCCGCCCAGGCCAGCACCGAGGCGCAGGCCGCGCCGCACGGCCCCTCGGCCGCCATGCTGGCGCGCGGGCTGGCCAGCCGCATCGGCCACCTCAACGACGAAGTGCGGCGCCTGGCCGAGCTGGCCCGCGGCGAACGCGCCCCCGACCTGGCCATCGTGCGCGCCAACTGGCAGATGTTCGTCAGCCCCACCGACTGGTCGCCCGCGCCCTTCCTGGCGCTGTGGCACTGGGACGCCCCGCCGCTGCGCCACGCGCTGCGCGCCGCACTGGCGCTGGGCACCGGCTATGCCATCGCGGTGCTGATGCCCTGGGGCTCGCACGACTACTGGATCCTGCTGACCATCGTGGTGGTGCTGCGCGGCAGCCTGGCGCAGACGCTGGAGCGCCGCAACGAGCGCGTGGCCGGCACCCTGCTGGGCAGCGTGCTGGCGGTGGCCGTGCTGTCCCTCCATCCGGGGCCGCTGCAGATGCTGCTGATCATGTCGCTGGCGCAGTCGGTGGCGCATGGCTTTGCGGTACGCAAATACGTGTGGACGGCCATTGCCGCCACCGTGCTGGGCCTGGGCCAGGCGCACATGCTCAACGTGGGCGCGGCGCCCACCTTCGCTTTGGGCGAGCGCATCGCCGACACGCTGATCGGCGCCGCGCTGGCCTGGGGCTTCTGCTACGTGCTGCCCTCGTGGGAGCGCAAGCAGTTGCCGGCGCTGCTCAAGCGCACGCTGGTGGCCCAGGCGCGCCATGCGCGACACGCGCTGTCGCTGGGCCAGTTGCAGGCGCTGGACAACGCGCCCGAACTGGCCTGGCGACTGGCCCGGCGCGAGGCCTTCGACAGCCTGTCGGCGCTGGTGCAGGCCACGCAGCGCGCGTTGTCGGAGCCGCGCGCGGTGCAGCCGCCGCTGGCGCTGCTGCAGCGGCTGCAGGCCCACAGCTACCAGCTGCTGGCCCAGCTCAGCGCCGTCAAGACCATGCTGGTGCAGCGGCGCGACCGGCTCACCCTGTCCAGCGTCGAGGGCCCGCTGCAGCGCGCGGCCCAGCGCATCGAGGCCGCCATCGGCGACGCGCCGGCCGTCGATGGCGCCGAAAGCTCGGCCGATTCGCGCAGCGCACCTTCGCTGCTGCCCGGCCCCGTGCCGCTGCCCGACCCCTTCGAGAACGACATCAGCCCCTGGCTGCTGCGCCGGCTCGATCTGGCGCTGGGCCTGGCCCAGCAACTGGGCGCCGACGCGCGCCAGGCCATGCAGGCCTTGCAGGACAACGCCGCGTCCGCCGACCCCGGCGCATCGGCCGGGGAACCTCCGGCCGATCAGACACTCCCGTCCGCAAGCTCGCGCTGACAGGCCGGCTGCGCACGTACCGTGCGCGGCACATTTCCTGCCGGACCCTCCGCGGGTGACGCCGGCGGGCCCTCGCGCCCCGCCCGGTTTTTTTGCACTCATCTCCCCCGGAACCTGCTCGCGCATGACCCTAGACACGCTGACTTCCCATCCCTGGTTCAACACCGCCGTGGCCGCACTCATTGCCGTGGCAGTGGCGCTTTTGCTGCACCGCCTCGGCGCCCTGGTGGTGCTGCGCGTCACGCGGCCCCTGCTCACCGTGAACGCGCTCGCGCGCGCCGCCCAGCCGGCCACCCGCATCCTGCTGCCCCTGCTGGCGCTGCAGGGCGTCTGGCAGGCCGCGCCCGACGAGCTGCGCGGCCTGGCCGCGCTGCGCCACCTCAATGCGCTGGCGCTGATCTTCTGCTTCACCTGGCTGGCCATCCGCCTGATCAACGGCTTTGCCGATGCCGTGCTGCTGCGCCATTCGGTGGACGTGGCCGACAACATGCAGGCCCGCCGCATCCACACGCAAACGCGCGTGCTGGCGCGCACCGCGATGGTCATCGTCGGCATCCTCGGCACGGCCATGATGCTGATGACCTTCCCCGGCGCGCGGCAGGTCGGGGCCAGCCTGCTGGCCTCGGCGGGCGTGATCGGCATCGTCGGCGGCCTGGCCGCCAAGCCGGTGTTCAGCAATCTCATCGCGGGGCTGCAGATCGCGATCACGCAGCCGATCCGGCTCGATGACGTGCTGATCGTCGAAGGCGAATGGGGCCGTGTGGAGGAGATCACCGGCACCTACGTGGTGCTGCGCATCTGGGACGAGCGGCGCCTGATCATTCCGCTGAACCACTTCATCGAAAAGCCCTTCCAGAACTGGACGCGCGCCAGCGCCCAGCTGCTGGGCTCGGTGTTCGTGCACGTGGACTACGCCACGCCGCTGGCGCCGCTGCGCGCCGAGGTGGAGCGCATCGTCAAGGCAGCGCCCGAATGGGATGGCCGCTTCTTCAACCTGGTGGTGACCGACGCGAGCGAGCGCACCATGCAGCTGCGCGTGCTGTGCACCTCGGCCAATTCAGGCCTGTCGTGGGACCTGCGCTGCAAGGTGCGCGAAGGCCTGATCGACTTCATGCAGCGCGAATACCCGCAGCACCTGCCGCGCCTGCGCATCGAGGCCGATGGCGCGGACCAGCCCTCGCCCTCGATGGCGCCGGCCGCGCCGGTGCAGGCCCCGCCCACGGCCACGCCGAGCAGCCCCGCGCCCTGACGCACGGGGCGTTCAGCTGCGCCCGCGCCGGCGGTCGGCCTTGGGCAGCTCGGCCCGCGCCACCATCTGCTCGGCCCGGCGCTGCATGGTGGCCAGCGCCTGGTCGAGCGTGTGCGCGTCGGCCTCGGTCAGTGTGGACAGCAGCTCGGCATTGATGGCCGCCGCCAGCGGGTACAGCGCGTCGTACACGGCGCGCCCGGCCGGCGTGAGGCCCAGCAGCACATGGCGCCGGTCGCCGCCGGGCTGGGTGCGCGAGACCAGTTGCTTGGCCACCATCGAGCCCACGGCCTTGGAGGTGCGCGCGCGGTCCAGCTGCGCCTGCTGGGCCAGTTGCGAGGAGCTCATGGGCCCGCGGCTGGCCAGGGTGGCGATCAGCCGCCATTCGCGCCGCGTGATGCCGAA
The DNA here is from genome assembly GCF_028023875.1 of Xenophilus arseniciresistens. Lineage (GTDB taxonomy): Bacteria > Pseudomonadota > Gammaproteobacteria > Burkholderiales > Burkholderiaceae_C > Xenophilus > Xenophilus arseniciresistens. Next base: position 181,735 of record NZ_JAQIPB010000006.1, on the reverse strand, counting down.
GCGCCCCTCGCACAGCCGGATCACCATGCTGCCGGCCACGTCCAGCAGGCGGCTCAGCCGGTACAGCAGCAGGTCATCCAGCGGGCGGGCGCCCTCGCCGTCGGCGGGCACAGCGGTGGGAAGCGTCATGGGGTTAGTCCGCACAACAGTTGATTTGAACAATCGATTGTGAGACTTCCAGAATCGGCGCCGCACACACAAGGAGGCGACAGGCATGAGCACACATCCACACACGCGCCGCTGGGCCCTCAAGGCAGCTGCTGCAGCAGCCGCGCTGGGCAGCCTGGCGATGGGCATGACCGGCAACGCGCAGGCCCAGCCGCTGGACGGCCCGCTGCGCCTGGTCGTCGGCTACGCGCCGGGCGGCACCACCGACATGGTGGCGCGCTTCGTCGGCGACCGGCTGGCGCAGACCCTGGGCGTGCCGGTGGTGGTGGACAACAAGCCCGGCGCGGGCGGGCGCCTGGCGGCCCAGCAGCTCAAGGGCGCGCCGGCCGGCCAGAACGTGCTGATGGTGGCCAACCCGGCCGTGATGGTGGTGGCGCCGCTGGTCTTCAAGGACAACGGCTACGACCCCGAGCGCGACTTCCAGGCCGTGTCCCACGTCAACGACTACGACTTCGGCCTGGCCGTGGCGCCCGGCGTGCCCGCGCAGAACCTCACGCAGTTGCTGGACTGGATGCGCGCCAACCCCAACCAGTCGAACATCGGCGTGCCCGCCACCGGCAGCCTGCCGCACTTCTTCGCGCTGATGCTGGGCCAGAGCGCCAAGGTGCGCGCCGAGGTGATCGGCTACAAGGGCTCGGCCACGGTCATCACCGACCTGATCGGCGGCCAGGTGCCCATCGCCGTCGACACCTTCGATGCGCAACTGCCGCACTACCAGGCCGGCAAGTTCCGCATCCTGGCCATGTCGGGCGCCAAGCGCTCCAGCCTCGCGCCCGACGTGCCCACCTTCAAGGAGTCGGGGCTGGACCTCACGGGCACGGGCTGGAACGCCTTCTTCGCTCCCGCCGCCATGCCGCGCGAAAAGGTCGACCGGCTGGCCCAGGCCATCCAGGCCGTGATGCAGGAGCCCGAGATGCAGCGCCGCTTTGCCGACAACAAGCTGGTGCCGGTGGTGAGCACGCGGGCCCAGACCGAAGCCATGCTCAAGGCCTACCGCGCGCAGTGGGCGCCGGTGGTCAAGACCTCGGGCTACCAACCTTGAACGCAGCAGTGAGCCGGCAACGCCCCAACTTCATCTTCATCGTGGCCGACGACCTCGGCTACGCCGACCTGGGCTGCTATGGCGGGCGCGCGGCTTCCTTCGGCCCGGTCTCGCCCGTGCTGGACCGCCTGGCCGCGCAGGGCGCGAAGTTCACGCAGGGCTATGCGAACTCGCCCGTGTGCTCGCCCACGCGCTTCGGCCTCATCACCGCGCGCTACCAGTACCGGCTGCGCGGCGCGGCCGAGGAGCCGATCCGCAGCGACAGCCGCGGCAGCAGCACGCTGGGCCTGCCGCCCCAGCACCCGACGCTGCCCTCGCTGCTCAAGGGCGCGGGCTACCGCACGGCCCTCATCGGCAAATGGCACCTGGGCTATCCGCCCGCCTTCGGCCCGCTGCACTCGGGCTACGAGGAGTTCTTCGGCCCGCTGTCCGGCGGCGTGGACTACTTCAGCCACTGCGACTCGCGCGGCACGCACGACCTGTGGTTCGGCGAGCAGGAACGCCAGGACGAGGGCTACCTCACCGACCTGCTGTCGCGCCGCGCCGTCGATCTTGTGGACCGCATGGCCCGCGAAGACGCGCCCTTCTTCCTGAGCCTGCACTACACCGCCCCGCACTGGCCCTGGGAAACGCGCGACGACGCCGCCCGCGCCCCCGCGGTGAAGGACAACCTCTTCGATCTGGCCGGCGGCAACATCGACACCTACCGCCGCATGATCCATCACATGGACGAAGGCATCGGCTGGATCGTCGAGGCCCTGCGCCGCAACGGCCAGCTGGACAACACGCTGATCGTGTTCACCAGCGACAACGGCGGCGAGCGTTTTTCAGACAACTGGCCGCTGGTGGGCGGCAAGATGGACCTGAGCGAGGGCGGCATCCGCGTGCCCTGGATCGCCCACTGGCCGGCCGTGATCGCCCCGGGCTGCGAAAGCCGCCAGCTGTGCATGAGCATGGACTGGTCGGCCACGATGCTCGACGCGGCCGGCGTGGCGGCGCACCCGGCGTACCCGCTGGACGGCCAATCGCTCATGCCTGTGCTGCGCGATGCCGGCCACACCTTCGAGCGGCCCCTGCACTGGCGCATGAAGCACCGCGGCCAGCGCGCGCTGCGCGAGGGCGACTGGAAGTACCTGCGCGTGGACGGGCACGACTACCTGTTCAACCTCGCGCAGGACGAGCGCGAGCGCGCCAACCTGGGCAGCCGGCAGGGCGAGCGGCTGGCGCGCATGCGCGCGGACTGGGAGGCCTGGAATGCGGGCATGCCGCCCATCCCCGAAGACGCCACGGTGAGCCTGGGCTACTCGGCCAAGGACATGCCGCAGCGCTGAGCGCGCGCTGCCGCCGCCCTCAACGCCCCATCCACTGTGCGAAGGTGACGCTGCCCTGCCGGGCGGCGCCCGCGGGCACCAGCGTCGCGTCGTCCAGGGGCGCGCCAAAGTACAGCGCCTGCGGATCGGTCACCACGCGGCGCGCGTCCTGCTTCAGGTCCAGGTAGCGCTGCACCAGCTGCGCCAGGCGCCAGCGCTCGGGCCCGGCGATCTCCAGGCGGCCGTTGCGCGGCGCGGCCAGCGCCACCTCCGCCAGCACCTGCGCCACATCGTCCGAACTGATGGGCTGGATGAAGGCCGGCGACAGCCGGATCTCGCCACCCGCCGCAGCAGACTGCACGATGCCGCCCAGGAACTCCAGGAACTGCGTGGCCTGCACGATGGTGTGGGGCAGGCCGCTGGCCTCGATCAGGTCTTCTTGCGCCTGCTTGGCCCGGAAGTAGCCGCTTTGCTGCAGCCGGTCGGTGCCGACCACCGACAGGGCCACGTGGTGCGACACGCCCGCGGCAGCCTCGGCGGCCAGCAGGTTGCGGCCCGAGGTGCGGAAGAAATCCAGCACCGCCTGGTCCTCGAAGGACGGCGAGTTGGCCACGTCCACCACCACCTGCGCGCCGGCCAGCGCAGCCGCCAGGCCCTCGCCGGTCAGCGTGTTGACGCCCGTGTTAGGCGACGCGGCCAGCGCCTCGTGCCCCTGTTGTTCAAGCAGCCGGACCAGCTTGCTGCCGATCAGCCCGGTGCCGCCGATGACGACGATCTTCATGAAGCTTCTCCTGGGGTTGTTGGGGTTCAGGCGAACTGCGCCTTGTCCAGGCCAAAGGCCTTGTCGAGCGAGCCCGGGATGGTGCGGAAGGCCACGTTCAGCCGGTTCCAGGCGTTGATGCCCATCACGTTGTGCGTCAGCACCACCAGTTCCTGCTCGGAGAACTGCTCGCGCGCGGCGGCGTAGTCGGCGTCGGGCACGCCCTGCGGCGACAGTTGCGTGAGCACCTCGGTCCAGGCCAGGGCCGCGCGCTCGCGGGCGCCAAACAGCGGCGACTCGCGCCAGATCGCCACATGGTGCAGGCGCAACTCGCCTTCGCCGTGGATCTTGGCCTGCTTGATGTGCATGTCGGCGCAGAAGGCGCAGCCGTTGAGCTGCGATGCACGCAGCTCGATGAGGTAGAGCAGCCCCGCCTCGATCGGGCCCTTCTTCGCCAACTGGCTGAACTCCCCGAGCTTCTTGAAGAGCTCGGGCCCTTGCTGCATGGCATTGAGACGTTGTTCCATGGAAATCTCCTCTTGGGTTGGAAAGTGGAAGGCCTGGACCGCCTTCCCTCTCAAGACGTGGCAGCGCGGCGGCTTGTGACGCCGATCGGCATCGGCCGCGCCCGTACCCGCCAAATCCCCTTATTTCGATATATCTTTTTTATTCCAGATATAAATCGCCTCCATGACTTCCACGAGCTCTCCCACGCAGGCCGCCGCGGGCACCGGCGGCCGGCACGGCGGAGGCCACCGCATCTTCGGGCGCGGCGGCCTCAAGCTGGTGCTGCTGCAGCTGATCGCCGACCTGCCCCGTCACGGCTACGAACTGATCAAGGCCATCGAAGAACGGCTGGGCGGCCGCTACAGCCCCAGCCCGGGCGTGGTCTACCCCACGCTGACCTGGCTGGAAGAGACGGGCCTGGTCACGGTGGACGCACCCGACCATGGCGGCCGCAAGCGCTACAGCGTCACGGCAGCCGGGCTGGACTTCCTGGCCGAACAACGACAGACCACCGATGAACTGATGGCCCGCATGCACGCGGGGGTGGACGGCGCGGGCCTGCGCGCCGGCCGGCCGCCGCAGGTGGCACGGGCCATCGAGAACCTCAAGCTCGCGATGCGCATGCGGCTCGCGCGCGAACCCCTCAGCGATGAACAGGCGCACGCCTTCGCGGCCGTGCTCGACCAAGCCGCGCAACACATTGAACGCATCTGACACCACACATGAACTCTTCTGCTGCTGCAACCGCCTCCCCTGACCGCCGCGCCCAGCGCGTGCGCCATGCCCTGCGCTTCAGGCGCCTGTCGGTGCTGCGCACCGAGCAGCCCACGCCGCACCTGATCCGCATCACGCTCGGCGGCCCCGAACTGGAGGGCTTTCTGAGCCCGGGCTTCGACGACCACATGAAGCTCTTCTTCCCCGACCCGCAGACCGGGGCGCTGACACTCCCCACGGCCGGGCCCGAAGGCCCGATCTGGCCCGAAGGCCCGCGGCCCGTGGCACGCGACTACACGCCGCACCACCACGACCCGGTCGCCGGCACGCTGCAGGTGGACTTCGCCCTGCACGAGGCCGGGCCGGCCACGGCATGGGCACGCGCCGCCAGGCCCGGCGACCTGCTGGGCGTGGGCGGGCCGCGCGGCTCCTTCCTGGTGCCCACCGATTTCGACTGGCACCTGCTGATCGGCGACGACACGGCCCTGCCCGCCATTGCGCGGCGCCTGGCTGAACTGCCGGCCGGCGCGCGCGTGCGGGTGCTGGCCGAAGTGGACAGCGCGGCCGACCAGGTGCCGCTGCCTTCCGCGGCCGATGTGCAGGTGGTCTGGGTCCACCGCGACGGTGCTGCTGCTGTGGCCGGCCAGGAGCCCCCGCTGCTGGCGGCCCTGCGCGCCACGCCGCTGCCCACGGGCGCCTTCCATGCCTGGATCGGCTGTGAGTCGGCCGCCGCCAAGGCATTGCGCGCGCACCTGGTCAACGACTGCCAGGCCAATCCGCAGTGGATCCGCGCCTCGGGCTACTGGCGCCGTGGCGCCGCGGGCACACACGACAAGCACGAGGATTGAAAGCCGGCATTCCTGCTCGCCCCCTCCCCAAACAGGTGATTGACGCTCCCCCACGCCCTCCGCAGAATGTGACGCGTAAGTTTTGAATTATTAAAACTTACGGATTAAAACCAGCAAAATTCAGGGACCGAAGGAGGCAATCGCCGCCCGAGGGGGAGAAGTGATGAGGAACGTCGACTTTGCCCAATGGCAGCAATGGATGCTGCTTGCGGTTGCCAGCATCGGACTGCTGGCCTTGATCTACTGGCTGGGCAGCAGCGCGCGCGAGCGGCTGCGGCAAAAGCGCCGCATCCTGGCCGCGCGCGTACGCTCGGGCCATGCGGCACTGGACATGCCCAGCACGCATGGTGAACTCGATGAGAACCAGAGCCACTGGGGCACGGTGGGCCGCGCCGACGGCCAGGCGCTGATCGTGGACGAGCAGCCCACCATCCAGATCTGCTACCGCGATGCCTATGGCAAGGCCGTGTATCGCCTGATCGAAGTCGAGCAGCTGGACCTGCACCGCCAGGCCATCGTGGCCAAGGGCAACAGCCTTTACGACCCGCGCATCTTCCCGCTGGAGCGCATCGTCGAAGTGCGCAACAGCGCCACGGGCAAGCCCTTCAACCTGGGCCTGTGGGTGGAGGCCGTGCGCGTGGCGCGCCGCCGCCGCGCCGAGCGCACCGACCTGCAGTCCCTGGACGGCCACGCCTGACCGCGGGCCGCCCGGCGCAGGCCGGAGCCTCAGCCGCGGGCCGCCATCGCCTGCGTCACTTCGTTGGTGCCCTGCGCGGCACCGCTTTGCGGCACCTGCTCGCCATTGCGGTCGGTCACCTGCGCCAGCCGGGCCGCCAGTTGCTCCGGCGTGTCGGCAGCCAGCCCCAGATGCACGCCCTGCGTGAGCGTGATGTGCGCCGCTTCAAACGTGCCCGCGCCCGCGCACAGGATGGTGCGCGTGGGCGCGCTTTCGTGGGCCAGCACCAGCATGGCCGGCACCACCGCCTCGGGCTTGAGCGCGGCCAGCACCTCGGCCGGCATCAGGCCCTCGGTCATGCGCGTGGCGGCCGTGGGCGCCAGGCAGTTCACGTGGATGTTGTTCTTCGCGCCTTCCAGGCTCAGGGTCTGCATCAGCCCCACCAGCGCCAGCTTGGCGGCGCCGTAGTTGCTCTGGCCGAAATTGCCGTACAGGCCCGAGGACGAGGTGGTCATCACGATGCGGCCGTACTTCTGCTCGTTCATGAGCGCCCAGACGGCCTTGGTGCAGTTGACGGCGCCCATCAGGTGCACGTCCACCACCAGCTTGAAGTCGGCCAGCTCCATCTTGGCGAAGCTCTTGTCGCGCAGGATGCCGGCGTTGTTGACCAGCACGTCCACGCGACCCCAGGCGTCCACCGCCTGCTGCACCATGGCCTGCACGGCCGCGAAGTCGGTGACCGAGGCGCCGTTGGCAATGGCCTCGCCGCCGGCCGCGCGGATCTCGTCGACCACCTGCTGCGCCGCCGTGACCGAGCCGCCCTGCCCGTCCACCGCGCCGCCCAGGTCGTTGACGAGCACCTTGGCGCCGCGCGCGGCCAGGGCCAGTGCATGCTGGCGGCCCAGGCCGCCGCCCGCGCCAGTGACGATGGCCACGCGGCCCTTGAAATCGATGCTCATGCTGGGTTGTGCTCCGTGAGAGTGTGTGGGTTGCTCAGGCGGCCTGGAGGATACGCAGTTCCATGCCGCGCACATACGGCTTGACGGCCTGACGGTAGGCCTTCATGTGCGGCGCGGCGCCATGGGCCGCGAGGTTCTCGATGCTCTGCCATTGCTCGACCACCACCACGCGGTCCGGCCCCATGGCCGTCTGGCCCGGAATGGCGGGCTCGAAATCAATCGTGGGCGTGTACGACACGCAACCCACTTCGGCCAGCACCGTGGGCACCAGCTTGTTGAACTCGGCAAGGAAGGCTTCGCGGGTGCCGGGGTTCAGCTCCACGGTGGCGACGACATGGATCATGGCTTCTTGTCTCCTGGGCAAATGCACAAAAGGCCCAGTGTTCCACGCCCGCGCCGCCTGCGCTGTCCGGTGGTGGACATGCGCCCTGCCTTGCGGCGAGTGGTGGGCCTCAGATCGCCAGCAATGCTTCGCCGCGCAACGGGCGCAGCCCCAGACGGCCCGGCGACACGTACTGCTCGCGGTACTGCTCGAAAGGCAGGGTATCGGCCGCCTCGATGCGCGCCTGCTCGGCCACCGAGTCGACGCTGCGCTGCTCCCAGGTGCGCTGCTGGTCCTCGGACCAGGGCAGGTTCAGCAGTTCGGTGCGCGCGGCCAGCGAACGCTCGCGTGCAAAGTCGATGAAGCTGTGGCCATGCCGGTCGGCCATGGCCGCCAGCACGCGGGCCGACGGCAGGGTCTGCGGCGCGGCCAGCGAAGCCTGCGCGGCGGCCAGCGCCTCGCGGTACAGCGTGCCGCCGCCATGGGCTGCATCCAGCGCCGCGGCCACGGGCTCGCACTCGGCGAGGATCTGCGCGCCCCACACCACCAGCGGCACGGCCTGGCCGTTGCGGTGCAGGTGCAGGCCGGGCTCGCGCCCGCGCGCAGCCGTCAGGTGCTGGTTGTGGCCGATCTCGGCGATCTCCTCGCGCGAATCGGGCGGGCTGTCCGACAGCAGGCAGTGCAGCAGGAAGATGTCCAGCCAGCGCATGGTCTGGGCCTGGATGCCAAGCGCCGAGAACGGGTCTAGGTCCAGCAGGCGCACTTCCACGTATTCCACGCCGCGCTCGCGCAGCGCATGCAGCGGACGCTCGCCGGGAAAGATCACACGCTTGGGCCGGATGGTGCCGTAGAACTCGTTCTCGATCTGCAGCAACGTGGTGGCCAACTGGTTGTACTCGCCGCCCAGGTTGCGGATGCCGATGCTTTCGTACGCCGGATACGGGCGCGTGAGCGCATCGGCCAGCGAGGCGCCATAGCCGTCCAGGCTGTTGTAGCTCACGGCCAGCGAGGCCTGCGCCTCGCTCTGGTAGCCCAGCCGGCCCATGCGCAGCGAGGTGCCATGCGGCATGTGCATGGTGTACTCGCCGATGGGCTGCAGCTCGTGCGGGCGCCCTTCGACAAAGCTCGCGCACACGGCCGGCGAAGCGCCGAACAGCACCAGCGGCAGGAAGGCATGGCGACGGAAGTTGCGGATCAGCGCGAAATAGGCCTCGCTGCTCACGCCCGGCAGCGACCAGTTGTAGTGCACGCCCGAGATGGTCTGCATGCGCCGGCCGTAACGGTGCGACAGCCCCATGCGGTAGACGCTCTTGGCGCGGCCCACGTTGGAGGTGCCATAGCGCCCCAGCGGGATGGTCTCGTCGGAGGGCAGGCCGCAGGGCATGCTGGCCAGCCACATGCTTTCGTCGCCGGCCGCGGCCAGTGCGCGGTAGGTGAACTGGTGGACCTCGCGCAATTCGGCCAGGCAGGCGTCCACATCGGTGTGCGCGCCGGTGATCAGCTCCAGCTGCGATTCGCTGAAATCGGTGGTGATGTTCGAATGCGTGAGCGCGCTGCCCAGGGCAGCGGGATGAGGCGTCAGCGCCAGCTTGCCGTCAGGCTGCGAACGCAGGCTCTCCCGTTCGATGCCGCGCCGCATGCCCAGCATGCGCGCCGCCGGCAGCGCCTCCAGCCGCTGTTGCAGTGTGCTCATGATTCCGATCTCTTTGCTCTTGTGTGGGGCCGCACGGTACCACCACCGCAGCCCGGCTGCTGGCGACCCCGCGCCGCAATGGCTGCGCAGGTCATCGCTCTTGAATCAGGAGCATTCGAGTGGCTCCGGCCTTGGATCTTGTTCAGGCCCCCTGGGCATTTCCCCCACGCCGGCAGGCGTTCTCGGCGCGCGCTAGCCAGCCTGGGCGCTGCCCAGCACCTCCACCAGAAAGCGCCCCAGATCGGCGATCTCCTCGGCGCAGACGCTGTGCGGCATCGCGTATTCGCGCCACTGCACCGGTGCGCCCAGTTGCAGCAGGGCGTCGCGCGATGCGGTGGCCCGTGCCAGGGTCACGATCTCGTCCTGCCGGCCATGGGCCAGAAAGATGGGCGTGGCAGCGTTGGCCGGGTGGCGTTCCGCGGCTGTGCTGGCCGCCAGCGGCAGGTAGCCCGACAGCCCCACGATGCCCGCCAGCCGCTCGGCATGGCGCAGCCCCGTGAGCAGCGCCATCGCGCAGCCTTGCGAGAAGCCCGCCAGCACCAGGCGCCCGGCCGGCACGCCGCGCGCCTTTTCGCGCGCGATCAGCGCCTCGATCTCTGACTGGGAGGCGCGCAGGCCCGCTTCGTCCTCGGGCCGGCCGGGGCCCAGGATGTCGTACCACGCGGGCATCACGTAGCCGCCGTTGATGGTCACGGGACGCTCGGGCGCGTTCGGAAAGACGAAGCGCACCGGCCCCACGGCTGCCAGCATCGGTGCCAGCTCGGGCACGATGGGCGCGAAATCGTTGCCGTCGGCCCCCAGGCCGTGCATCAGCATCACGGTAGCGCGCGGCGCGGCGCCGGTTTCTATTTCGATAGCAGGACGCACAGCCATGACGAAGCTCCAGACAGAGTTGAACCTTTAAGTTTCATTAGCATAACTTGATAGGCATTAAGCACTACAAGCAGTAATTTACAAATTAATTACGTGATTTATTGCTTTGTTTTTAGGCTGATTTTCTTGTTTCAAATGAGAAACATGCTTTAACCACGCTCACACTGCCTCAGGGCCTGGCGAGAACTTTTTCACCGAGCCCCAAGCGGGCGGCGCACCGCGCGCCTCCTTTTTCGCACGAGGAACGGTCTCAGGGGGTAGTCATGAGCATCACATATCGACGGGAACCAGGCTGCAAACGCCTCGCGGTCGCGGTGGCGGCAGTCGCCGCCCTCTCGCTGCTGGGCGCCTGCGCGTCCAAGGGCTCGACGAACCTGGGCTTCGCCGGCACCAGCACCAGCACCACCACGCCTTCTGGCGCGGGCGCAAGTGCAGGCGCAGGCGGTGGTTCAGGCACTGGCACTGGCGGCGGCAGCGGCGGCGACACCATCGTGGGCGGCGGCGGTACGCCCGGTGGCGGCACCAACCCGGGCGGCGGCACCGCTCCCGGCCAGACACCCCAGGCCACCAGCGCCCTGGGCGGAACGATCCGCGGCGCCGGCAACACGGTGGATCAGGCGGGCCAGCTCATCGGCGGACTGTCGCAAGGCGGCGCCACGAGCGGCGTCGTGGCCTCCACCGGCGCGGCGGTGAGCGAGCTGGGCAAGGGCGTGGCCAATGGCCTGGGCCAGTTGGGCCAGACCTCCGATCCGGTCGGCACGACGCTGGCCAGTGCGCAGCCCACGGTCCGGCATGTGGGTGCGGCGGTTTCCAGCCTGGGTGGCACGGTGGCAACCGTCGGCGCGGGCACGCCGCTGGCAACCGCGACCCAGCCCGTGGGCGGGCTGGTGTACACGGTCGGCGGCAGCGTCGGCCAGCTCGGTGACCGGGTGGGCGCCGTGCTCGACAACGGCGCCGTTCGCCAGCTCACCAGCCGCAGCAGCGAAGCCATCGTGAGCGTGGACGGCAGGCTCGAAACCCTCACCCAGCAGGTGGGCCGCACCACCGGCCTGGGCCCGCCGGTCGACGGGCTGACCGACCGCCTCGGCCACGCCATCAGCCATGCGGGCGGCAGCCTGCCCGGTGGCCAGGGCAACGGTGTGGGCCTTGCGCTGGGCACGACGGTCGCCAATGTCGGCGACCTCGTGAACGCGCCGGGCAACAACACCAGCGGTGGCTTGGGCAGCCTGACCGGTGGCCTGGGCGGCTTGACGGGCGGTCTGAGCCTTGGCGGGGGAACGGCCGGCCTGACCGGCACGGCCGGAGGCGTCGGCGGCGTGATCACCCCGGTCCTGAACACGGTCACGCCCGTGGTCAGCACCATCGTCACGCCGGTGCTGAACGTCGCGGCGCCGCTCACCGGCCCGGTGACTGCACCACTGGCCGGCGGCACCACCACCAATCTGCTCAGCGGCGGCAGCACCGGCGGCCTGCTGACCAACGTGTTGGGCGGCACCGCGGGCGGCACCAGCACCGGTGGCACCGGTCTTCTGGGCGGTCTCACCGGTCTGACGCAGCAGCGCTGATGCCCGCCCAGGCCGGCCTGCACTGGCTGCGCTCGGGCTTGAATGCGATGCTGGCAGGCGCGCTGGCGGCGGCCGCCCAGGCACAGTCCTCGGGCAACCCGCTTGACCAGTTGCCCCTGCCTGCGCAGCAGCAACAGCCCCCGGTGCCGCGGCCCCAGGTGGCGTTGCAACAGCCCGCCGGCGCAGCGGGGCGCCTGGGGGAAAGCGTGACGCCCACGCGCTTCGACATCGAAGGCGTCAGCGCCATCCCCTTCGCCGAGGTGGCCGCCCTGTTCGCGCCGTGGGTGGGCCAGCCCGTGCTGGTGGAACGCCTGGTGCAGGCGGCACGCCAGGCCAGCGCGCTTTACAGCGCACGCGGCCATCCGCTGGCCTTCGTCTACCTGCCCGAGCAAAGCTTCGCCGACGGCGTGGTGCGCGTGGTGGCCGTGGAAGGCTACATCGCCAGCGTGCGCATCGAAGGCGATGCCGGCCCCGGCGAAGAGCGCCTGCGTGCCATGGCCGCCACACTGCAGGCCGAAAGGCCCTTGCGCCAGGCGAGCTTCGAGCGCGTGAGCCAGCTCATGGCCCGCCTGCCCGGCCTGAACGTGAAGGCCACGGCCGCCCTGCCCGCCAGCACCGATGGCGCGACCACACTGGTGCTGCACGTCAAGCGCCAGCCGCATGACCTTTCATTGGGCGCAGACCTGCGCCAGCCTCGGCCGCGCGCCGTGCTGACCGGCGTGCTCAACGACCCCCTGACGGCCGGCGGGCAGCTCAGCGCCTCGACCCTGCTGGGCCATCCGCGCCAGGAGGCCCTGCTCACCACCAGCTACAGCCAACTGGTGGGCGCCGACGGCACGGCCCTCAAGGCCAGCTTCACGCACTACCGCGGCTACCCCGACGAGAACATGGAACGCGGCGCGCGCATCGAGCGGCGCAACACCAACCGCAGGGCCGAGTTCTCGGCCAGCCACCCCTTGCTGCTGGACGCGCGGCGCAGCCTCACGCTCAGCGGCGGGCTCTATGCCGTCAACAACCTGGACGCCTACAGCGTGCCGCTCACCGGCACCAGGCTGGACGACGACACGCGCGTGCGCGCCGTGTTCGCCCAACTGGGCTACCAGGGTGGCGATGCCTCGCGTGCGCGCAGCGCCAACCTGATGCTGGCGCAGGGCCTGCGCGGCCTGGGTGCAACGGCACAGCAACGCAGCAACGTTCGCGGCGCAGCGGGCGTCAATCCCGCCCGGCTGGACTTCACGCGCCTGAGCCTGGAGGCGAGCCAGCGCGACCGTTTCGAGAACCAGTGGGGCTCGGCCCTGAGCCTGGGCGCGCAGTACAGCCCACACTCGCTGGCCGCGTCCGAACGAATTTCCTTTGGCGGCCAGCGTTTCGGACGGGGCTATTCGGCCGGCGATGCGGCCGGCGACTCGGGCTGGGGCGTGGGCGCGGAGCTCAATCGCCTGTTCAAGGTGGATGGCGGCGAATGGCTCAGGCAAGTCGAGCCCTATCTGCTGCTGGAGGCGGCCCAGGTCTCGTTGAAAAAGGGCTGGCCCGCCCCGCGCCGCCTGCGCTCCGTGGCCCTGGGCACGCGGCTGAGCGACGGCAGGCACTACCACCTCGATCTGGCCGTGGCCAAGCCCGTGGGCGATGCCAGCGCCACCAACCCGCTGCGCCGGGCGCGCCTGACGCTGCTGCTGAACTACAACTTCGGCGAACGCTGAGTGCCGCCGTTCAGGCGATGGACCCGCTGCGCTCAGCGCGCCGCGTCGCGGCAGGCCTGCCGGTTGCGCTCGAAGCCGCTGGCCAGCATGGGCGTGCAGCCGTCGGCCTGCGGCGTGAGCTGGCACAGGCCCACCGCCACCAGGTCGGACACCGCCAGCGTGCAGGCCTCATAGGGCGCCAGCGCCGGATTGGCTCGCGACTTGAACCCCCAGCGCTCGGCCAGGTCCACGGTGCGCGCCATGGCGCCTTCGAAATAGCTGCGGTCGCGCGCGGCGACGGCGGCGTTCATGGCGGGCCATTCGGTTTCGAGGAAGCGCGAGGCCTCAACAGGGAAGGCCCTGGCCGCGTCCTGGCCGGCAGCCGGTGCGGCTCCAAGGACAGCACACAGGGCCAGGGCATACAGGCGGGCGGCAGGACGTGCACGAACAGCAGGCATGGGACAAAAGCGCGGCGGGCGCAAGAATCGGATGGAAGCGGCTTGGAGGCGCGCCGACAAGCCGCACATCCGGGCTTGATTGGAGCGCAAAACAGGCGCCTGCCCGGCCGCTCGGCGCAAAAAAATCACCGCGCCAAACACGGGCACGGGAAAAAGCCACGCCAGATGTGGCCCAATACGGGGTTTCGCTTTCTTTTCACCCCTCCAAAAAAGGAAACCCGCCATGGGCAACAAGATCGTCACCGAAGCAGACCGCAAAGCCACCAAGCCCCTGCCGGGCGCCACCGTCGCACGCCAGGGCGTGGGCCAGAAGCGCAGCCTGGAGCGCGGCACGGCCACCCGCAGCAAGAAGAACCCCGGCAAGCGCGCCCACCAGGGCTGATGCCGGGCCGGCCGCACAGTGACTGCTGCGCGACCGAGCTGTGGAGGCGCCCGCGAGGCGCCTTCTTCTTTTTCTGGATACCGAAGGACCCCAACCCCATGAAGAACGACCAGATGCTGTTGCGCGGCATGGCCTGCGCCCTGATCGGGGTGGCCGTGCTGCTGGGGCCTTATGTGATGCGTTCGGCCGGCTGGCGCGAGATGCTGGCCAGCGCCCAGACCGTGGGCTGGTTCGCGCTCGTGCTGGGTGTGGCGCTGATGGTGGTGGCGCTCGTGCGCAAGAAGCCACGCAAATAAGGAAAAGGCGCCACGCACGTTGTGCGTGGCGCCCATGGGGCTGCATTCGAGCCGGGTCTGAAGGCCCTCAGTGGGCGGCCGCGCCCTTCTTGCCGCCGCGCAGACGCTTGAACAGTTCGACCACCGCGACCACGATGGCGCCAGCCACCAGCCCGACCCCGAAGTTGGCCGCCATGGTGCCCAGCGGGCCGACCACGCCGCCAGCCACGTGGGCCCAGTCTTCCAGCGCATGGCCCACCGCCGGCACGCCATGCACCAGGATGCCGCCGCCCACCAGGAACATGGCCGCCGTGCCGAGCACCGACAGCGCCTTCATGAGCCAGGGCGCGAAGCCCAGGATGGCGCGGCCCAGCGCGCGGGCGCCGCTGCCCTCGCGCCGGCTCAGGTACAGGCCCGCGTCGTCCAGTTTCACGATGCCGGCCACCAGGCCATAGACGCCAATGGTCATGGCCACGGAGATGGCCACCAGCACGCCCAGCTGGGTGACGAAGGGCTGGCCGCTCACCGCGCCCAGCGAGATCACGATGATTTCGGCCGAGAGGATGAAGTCGGTGCGGATCGCGCCCTTGACCTTCTCTTTTTCCAGCGCCACCAGGTCCACCGCCGGGTCGGCCACGGCCTGGGTGTGGCGCGCGGCCTCGTCGGCGGCCTCTTCCTTGTGCAGGAACTTGTGCAGCAGCTTTTCCACGCCTTCGAAGCACAGGAAGGCGCCGCCCACCATCAGCAGCGGCGTGATGAGCCAGGGCAGAAAGCTCGCGATGGCCAGCGCGGCCGGCACCAGGATCAGCTTGTTGACCGCCGAGCCCTTGGCCACCGCGAACACCACGGGCAGTTCGCGGTCGGCCTTCACGCCCGTGACCTGCTGCGCGTTGAGCGCCAGGTCGTCGCCCAGCACGCCGGCGGTCTTCTTGGCCGCCACCTTGGTAAGCACGGACACGTCGTCCAGCACGGTGGCGATGTCATCGATCAGCAGCAGCAGGCTGGAAGCCATGGATTCCTCGGAGATGGGTGATCAGGAAGCTGGGCATGGTAGCGGCGGCGCATGGCACCGCGCTGTCGGCCTTCTGGCCGACCCGGCCCCGGACGACGCAGGGGCCTGTGATGTAAGCGCTGGGCTCAGCCCAGCGAACGCTTGGCGCGCACTTCCTCGATGCGCACGGCGCCCCAGGCGGTGGTGCGCGCGGTCTTCATGTCGCGCTTGAAGCCGGCCTGGTGCTCGAAGAAGCGCAGCGCGCGGTCGTTGCGCAGCGGCACCCAGGCCGACACCGTGGTGCAGCCCTCGTCTTCCAGGCCTTCCTCGGCGGCTTCCCACAGTTGCAGGGCCACGCCCTTGCCCCAGTGGTCGGGGTGCACGTACAGCGACCAGATCTCGCCATCGGCGGGCTTGGTCTTGGGGTCGCGCGAGCGGTCGAAGCCCACGAAGCCGACCACGGTGTCGCCCTGCACGGCCACATGCACCTGCGGTTCGGCGAACTCGATGGCCTGGCGCCACTTGGCTTCGCGGGTGGCCGGGGCCAGCGCGTCCAGTTGTTCTTCGGGAACGATGCCCTGGAAGGCCGCACGCAGCGAGGCAGCGTGGAGTTCGGCGATGGCTTTGGCGTCGCGCAGTTCAGCGGGGAGAACTTCGTAGGGAGACATTCGGGATGCAGGCAGGAGAAATGACAATGCACAAATGCAAGAGCGCCCCATTGTCGCCGCAGCGCCGCCGCTGTCCTGCGGGTCTGACCCCGGGTCCGGCACCGACGCGCCCGTGTTCCACAGCGTGCGGGTGCAGCCGCTGGGCCGCACGTTCAAGGCCGCGCCGGGCCAGCCCCTGCTGCGGGCCGCCGAGGAGGCCGGCATCGAGTTGCCCAGCTCGTGCCGCAACGGCACCTGCCGCAGCTGCCTGTGCCAGCGCAGCGCGGGCGAGGTGCGGCACCTGATCCCCTGGCCCGGTCTGTCGGCCGAGGAGAAGGCCGAAGGCTGGCTGCTGCCCTGCGTGGCCGAGGCCTGCAGCGATGTGGTGCTCGAGGTGCCGCTGGCGTTTGCGTTGTTTGACGATTGACAACACCCAATCGACGAAGCTGCCAAAAACGCGGATGCTATGGGCATGGACGCCCCCAGCCCCCACCTCGGCCGAGCCCTTGCCCATCGCGAGCCCTCCGGCTTGCGGCGGCACGGGCCGCACGCCCCCAGCCCCGCGGCGCCCGCCACCGGCCCCTGGGCGCCCGGCGGCATCGCGGTGCATGAAACCGGCCCTGAGGCGCTGGCACGGCTGCAGCAGGTGCTGACCGATGCCCTGCAGGGCCATGCGCTGACGGCGCAGCTGCAGTTGCGCCAGGCGCCCGAAGATGGCTGCGTGCAGGCGTTCTGGCCGCTGGCCCTGCAGCAGGCACTGGCCCCGGGCCACGACACGCTGGAGCTGCACAGCCGCCTGGGCCTGCCGGCGCCGCAGCCGGGCCGCGAGGCCGGCGATGCGCCCGAGACCGCCGCCGCCCTGCTGCTGGGGCCGCACTGGCAGGACTTCCCGAGCGTGCAGGAGCTGGCCTCGGCCCTGCGCGTGCGCCGCAACGTGGCGCGCGCGGCGGCCCGCACCATGCTCGACTTCGACACCGAGGCCGTGGAGCGCCCCTGGGAGTTCTGGCATCACGACGACAGCCGCGGCTTTCACATCCGCGAGGGCGTGTCGCTGATCGACGCGCTGCGCCAGGCGACCCAGCCCGAAGTCAGCGGCGCGCGCTACGCCTTCAGTTGCTACCGCGCCACTGAATACGTGCTGCTGCTGGGCCTGGCCGAAGAGCTGCAGCAGGCCAATCCGCCGCTCTATGCCCAGTTGCAGGCGCTGTGGCGCCGGCGCGCCATCGTCTCTGCCGAGTTCCACGAGGTCTTCCTGCGCGAGACCGGCAGCCTCGACGCGCCGCTGCCCCCGCGCTACTACGTGCCCGGCGACCGGGTGTGGTTCCGCAATCCCGACGAGGCCTCGGCCGATGCCGCGGGTTTCGAGGGCTCCTGGGTGATCTACCTGGGCGGCGGCCATTTCTGCAACTTCTGGGAAAAGGACCGCCCCTTCGACTTCGAAACCAAGTGCCTGGAAGTGCACCACTGGCGCGACGGGCTCTGGCACGACGCCCAGGGCGAGGCCCGGATCGACGAGGCGCGCGTGGCGCAGGCCATGGCGCGCACCCGCGCCGACCCCGCGGCCCTGGCGCGCATCCTGGCGCGCATGCAGCGTTTTCGGGATCCGCGCGGCGTGTATGCCGAAGGCGGCTGCATCGACAGCACGCGCGAGCAGTTGCGCTGGGTGTGCCCGGGCAGCGCCGATCTGCGGCTGCCGGCTGAATGAGAACGGGCGCCGCGTTCAGCGCGGTGCCGGCGGCGCCGACAGCCGGTCCCGCTGCGCGAGCGCCGGGAAGAGCCTGAACCAGGCCAGGGCCACGGCCACCGTGCCCATGCCGCCGGCCACCACCGAGCCCACGGGGCCCAGCAGCGCGGCCGTGGCGCCTGATTCGAATTCGCCCAGCTGGTTGCTCGCGCCGATGAAGATGCCATTGACGGCGCTCACACGACCACGCATGGCGTCTGGCGTCTCCAGCTGCACCAGCGTCTGGCGAATCACCACGTTCACCATGTCCGCCGCGCCCGAGACGGCCAGCGCCGCCAGCGACAGCCAGAAGCTGGTCGACAGGCCGAACACCACCATGCACAGGCCGAACACGCCCACGGCCAGCAGCAGGGTGCGACCCACACGGCGCTCGATGGGCGTGCGCGTGAGCCAGATCGACATCAGCAGCGCGCCGGCCGCCGGCGCCGAGCGCAGCAGCCCCAGCCCCCAGGCGCCGGTGTGCAGGATGTCCTTGGCGAAGATCGGCAGCAGCGCCACCGCCCCGCCCAGCAGCACGGCGAAAAGGTCGAGTGACACCGCGCCCAGCACCGGCTTGCGCTGCCAGATGAAGCGCACCCCGGCCAGCAGCGTGGCGGCCGTCACGCTCTCGCGCGCAGGCGGGGTATGCGCGTAGCGCAGCAGCAGCGCCAGCACGCAGGCCAGCGCGAAGAGCAGCAGGCTCGCGCCGTACACCACGCCCATGCCCGCCACGAAAAGCAGGCCGCCCAGCGCGGGGCCGCCGATGACCGCGGCCTGCTGCCCGGCCGAGCTGAAGGCCATGGCCCGCGGCAGCATGGCCGGCGGCACCAGCAGCGGCGTGAGCGACTGCTGGGCCGGCATCTGGAAGGCGCGCACCGCCCCCAGCACCAGTGACAGGCCCAGCAGCAGCCCGCGCGAATCCGCTGCGCCGGCGGGCCACATCACGGCCGCCAGCAGCACCAGCGCCACCAGGCCCTGCACCGCCAGGCAGGCTGCCAGGATGCGGCCGCGGTGATGGCGGTCCACCACATGGCCCGCATAAAGGGCCAGCAGCAGCGCGGGCGCGAACTGGTAGAGCCCGACCAGGCCCAGGTCCCAGGCCGAACCCGTCAGCTCATACATGTGCCAGCCCACCGCCACCATCAGCATCTGCTGCGCGGCCGTGCCCGTGAGGCGGGCGGCCCACAGGCGCATGAACGCCTGCTGGCGCCGCAGATCGGCAAAGCTGTAGGTGGGGGAGGCAGTGGCGTTCATGAAGGGGGAATGCGGCGGGCCCGGGCAGGCCACGCGGATGGCGGCTGCTGCGCACGCGCGGGCGTGCAGCAGGGGCCGCAAGCATAGCGAAGCCGCGCCCCGGCTTTCTACACTGCGCCCGTGAGCGAGAACGACGACCTGACCCTGTTGCACGAGGATGCCCATCTGCTGGTGCTGGACAAGCCTGCCGGCCTGCTGTGCGTGCCCGGCCGCGGCCCCGACAAGCAGGACTGCCTAAGCGCGCGCGTGCAGCGCCGCTGGCCCGAAGCGCTGGTCGTGCATCGGCTGGACATGGCCACCAGCGGCCTGGTGCTGATGGCACGCGACCTGCCCACCCAGCGCGCGCTGGGCGACGCCTTTGCCACTCGGCAGATCTGGAAGCGCTACGAGGCCGTGGTCGATGGCTGCGCCGACCAGGCGCATTGGCAGACCATCGATGCGCCGCTGATGGCCGACTGGCCACGCCGGCCCTTGCAGAAGGTGGATGCCGCCGGCAAGCCCTGCCTCACGCGCTGGCGCACCCTGGCCCTGTTGCCCGGCAGCGCCGGCCGGGGCCCGAGCAGCCACCTGCTGCTGGAGCCGCAGACCGGCCGCTCACATCAGCTGCGCGTGCATCTGGCCTTCATCGGCCATCCGATCCTGGGAGATGCGCTTTATGCCGACGCGCGCGTGCAGGCCATGGCCCCGCGGCTGATGCTGCATGCGACCGTGCTGCAGTTTCGCCACCCCGTCACGGGCGCGGCCTTGCGTGTGGAGAGCCCCGCGCCCTTCAGGGCTCCGCCTTGACCACCAGCACCGGCATCGGCGCTTCCTGCAGCACGCGCTGGGTCACGCTGCCCAGCAGCAGTTTCTCGATGCCCGAGCGGCCATGCGAGCCCATCACGATCAGGTCGGCATTCAGGGCCACGGCGGTGTCCACGATGCCTTCATGCACCACGTGGCCGTCGATCACGCGCTGGTCGCTGTGCAGGCCCTCGGCGGCCAGCGCCGCCACGCCGCGTGCCAGCGCCGCATTGGCGCTGGAGGTGGCCGCGGCCAGGTACTCGTTCTGGCCCAGCGCATAGTCGGCGCCCACGCCGATGAAGGGGTAGTTGTCGATCACGTGGATCAGGGTGATCCGACTGCCGAAGGCCAGGGCCAGGCCGCTGGCCTTGCTCACGGCAATCATCGAAGTTTCGGAACCGTCGACGGGGACGAGGATGTGGTTGAACATGGACGTACCTCTCTCTGGTCTTGAATCGCCCCCACTGTACCCTGAGCTTTCGCCAGGACCTGTAGGACGGCCCTCGCCCGCCCGAGGCCGCTCCGGCAGCCCCGGTTCCGCGCCGGCGCTCAGCCCTGCGGGTCGCACTGGAAGGCGCCCGCGCGGCAGGTCAGCACCAGCGTGTCGCGCCAGCCGCTCTCGCCTTCGACCAGCGGCTGGATGGGCGTGGATTCATGGATCACGCGCGCGTCGTCCAGCAGCATCAGCGACCAGGGCTGCTCGAGTGTGAAGCGTTCGCCGCGCCGGCCTTCGAAGACGCGGGTTTCGCCGCCCTTGATGCCGTGGCGCCCCACCAGCGCCACGGCCACGAGGTCCACGCCGTCGCGGTGCGCGCCTTCGGGCGTGGGCCGGCCGATGCCGCCCTGGGTGTCGATGCGGAACTGGTGCGCCTCGATGTACCAGCGCTGCTCGCCGCGCAGCGCGCTGGCCGCCTGCGCCAGGTGCAGCAGCAGCGCGCGCCATACGGGCAGCGCTGCGCTGGCTTCCTGCATGGGCGCGAACCAGCGCTGCATGCCGCCATGCAGCGCGTTGTATTCCACGGGCTGCCAATGGGCGCGGTGCGGTGCCTGCACCAGCGCGCCGCCTTCGGCGATGAAGCAGGCATGCCGGCGCTGGCGGTAGCGGCCGCCGTCCTTGAGGTACTCGTCGGGCGGCAGGCTGTCCCAGTCGGCGCGCAGCACATCCAGCTCGGCCAACGGGCGCTGCAGCCAGTCGGTCGTGCCCTTGGCGCTGAGCACCGCATAGCCCTGCTGCCTGAGCGCGGCGTCCAGTTCCTCGGGTGGCGTGAACGGTGCGTTGAAGGTCTCGTGGGCCATGGCCGTTCAGCCTTCCACGACCTGCACGCCCTTCCAGAAGGCCACGCGGTCGCGGACCATTTCGGCTTCCGGTTTCGGATCGGGGTAGTACCACACGGCGTCGGCATTCAGTTCGCCATCGACCAGCAGCGAGTAATAGCTGGCCATGCCCTTCCAGGGGCAGGTGGTGCGGTGGTTGCTGAAGCTGACGTAATCGCGGTTGAGCGCGCTCGCGGGAAAGTAGTGGTTGCCTTCGACGAGCACCGTGTCGTCACTCTGGGCGATGGTCACGCCCTTCCAGATGGCTTTCATGCAGGACCTCTTTGACAGCCGCGCGAACCGCCTGTGGGCCGCTGCGGGGCGGCTATTGTGCAGCGGGCAGCCAATGCACGCTGAACAGGCGCTCGGGGTCGGTCCACACGGGCCCGATGCCGAAGCCCGCACGCAGCGCCAGGGCGCGCAGCCCTTCCACGCTGAACTTGTGCGAGTTCTCGGTGTGCAGGGTTTCGCCTTCTTCAAAACGCCAGCCCACGCCGCCGATGTGCACGGTCTGCGCGCGCAGGCTCTGCAGGTGCATCTCGATGCGCGCCAGCGGCGCGTTGTAGAAGGCCGAATGGGCAAAGGCATCGACGTCGAAATCCGCGCCCAGCTCGGCGTTGGCGCGCAGCAGCAGGTTGCGGTTGAAGGCCGCGGTCACGCGCTGGCTGTCGTTGTAGGCCGCATGCAGCACGGCCGGATCTTTCACGAGGTCCACGCCCAGCAGCAGGCCGCCGCCGCGCAGCAGCTGGGCCGCGCGCGACAGGAAGGCCTGCGCTTCGGCCGGGTCGAAGTTGCCCAGGGTCGAACCCGGAAAGAAGCCCACGCGCCGCACGCCCGGCGCGGCTTCGGGCAGGCGCATCGGCTGCGAATAGTCGGCCACCACCGGACGCACGGCCAGCCCCGGCCGCTCGGCCCGCAGCCGCTGCGCGGCCTGGGCCAGGTGCTCGCCCGAAATGTCGATGGGCACGTAGCCATGGGCCCGCGGCAGCGCGTCGAGCAGCAGCCGCACCTTGTGCAGCGAGCCGGCACCGAACTCGACGATCTCGGCATCGGGGCCGATGTGGCGCGCGATCTCGCCCGCGCGCTGGCTCAGGATCGCCAGCTCGGTGCGCGTGGGGTAGTACTCGGGCAGTTCGCAGATGCGGTCGAACAGCTGCGACCCGGCCGCGTCGTAGAAGTACTTCGGTGAGATGCGGCGGGGCTGCCCGTCCAGCGCCTGCACCAGGTCACGCGCAAAGGCCTGGCGCGCAAGCTGCTCGGCCGAGGGCGCGGAAGACACCTCGTGAAGATGCGGCTCGGCCTGCGGTGGCACGCCATGCAGGGCCGTGGCCTGCCGGCGCCAGGCCGGCGCGGAGCGCGAAAGAGAAGCTGCTTGCTGCGCGGGGTGAGCGGACATCAAAGATCCTTGGCGAGCCGCAGCCCGCTGAACTGCCAGCGTGCGGCCGGCGGAAAGAAATTGCGATAGCTGGGCCGGCTGTGGCCCGCAGGCGTGGCCAGGCTGCCGCCGCGCAGCACCATCTGGCCCACCATGAACTTGCCGTTGTATTCGGCCGCCAGCCCGGGCAGCGGCCTGAAGCCGGGGTACGGCCCATAGGCCGAACGGGTCCATTGCCAGGCCTGGTCGTCACGCTCGCAAAAGCGCGCGTCGGCACTGGCGGCCTCCCATTCGAATTCGGTGGGCAGCCGCGCGCCGGCCCATTCGGCATAGGCGGCCGCTTCATAGAAGCTCAGTTGCATCACCGGCCGCTCGGGCCGCATCGGCCGCAGTCCGTCGAGCCCGAACACATGCCAGCCCGAGGCACCGCCGATGCCATGCAGCGCCAGCCGCGGATCGTCGGGTGCCAGCCAGTAGGCCGGATGCCGCCAGCCCTGCGTCTGCACCGCGGCCCAGCCTTCGGACAGCCATAGCTCGGGGCGCTGGTAGCCGCCATCGGCGATGAACTGCGCGTACTCGGCGCAGTTGACGAGCCGGTCCGCAATGGCAAAGGGCTGCAGCAGCACCGCATGGCGCGGGCCTTCGTTGTCGAAGGCGAAGCCCTGCCCCGCGTGGCCCACCTCGACCTGGCCGCCCGCATGGGCAAGCCAGTCCAAAGCCGGCGCGCTGGCCGCCACGCGCAGCGCGGGCTCGGCGCTGGGCGCACAGGCCGGAAGCAGCGGGTTGCAGGAAAAGGCGTGCAGGATGTCGGTGAGCATCAGCTCCTGGTGCTGCTGCTCATGGTGCAGGCCCAGCGTCAGCACCGGGCTGATCGCGGCCAGCACCTGCGCATCGGCATCGGCCAGCAAGCGGCACACGGCCGCATCCACGTGGGCGCGCCAGGCATGCACCTCCTCGAGCGTGGGGCGGCTCAGCAGGCCGCGCTGCGGGCGCGGGTGGCGCGGGCCCAGGGCCTCGTAGTAGGAGTTGAACAGGTAGTGCCAGTGGCGGTCGAAGAGCGCGTAGCCGCCGGCATGCGGCGCCAGCAGCAGCGCCTCGAAGAACCAGGTGGTGTGCGCCAGGTGCCACTTGGTGGGGCTGGCATCGGGCATCGACTGGATGCACTGGTCTTCGGCCGACAGCGGCGCGGCCAGCGCGAGGCTGCGCGCACGCACCGCTTCAAATTGGCTTTGCAGCGCCTGCGCGTGGGCACCGGGGCTGGCCCCTGAGCTGGCATCAGGGCTGGAGAGGGAAGGCGAGGCTTGCTGCACCCAGCGGTTGTAGGCAGCCCCGGGCCCGCGCGGCGTAGGACGAAGGCGCAGCCCGCGGCTTGCCGCGGGGCCGGCCGCCCCACCCGGCCACCATAATGAACTCCATGCAAACCCTGACGCCACCCTCCAACTCCCCTGCTGCTGCTGCCACCGCCGACGCCCGCCCTGGCCGTGCGCGCGTGCTCATCGTGGGCTGCGGCTTCGGCGGGCTGGAAGCCACGCGCGCCCTGGCCGGCGAGAACGTGGACGTCACGGTGATCGAGAAAACCAACCACCACCTGTTCCAGCCCCTGCTCTACCAGGTGGCCACGGCCGGGCTGGCGGCGCCGTCCATCGCGGCGCCGGCGCGCACGCTGTTCCGCCGGCAGTCGAACGTGACGACCCTGCTGGGCGAGGTCACGGCCATCGACGCCGCGGCGCGCCAGGTGCAGCTGGCCGACGGCGAACGCCTGCCCTACGAGCACCTGATCGTCGCGGCGGGCGCCACGCACAGCTACTTCGGCAACGACGACTGGGCCACCCATGCGCCGGGCCTCAAGACCCTGGCCGATGCCTTCGAGATCCGCCGCCGCGTGCTGCTGGCCTTCGAGGCGGCCGAGCGCGAACATGACGCGGCGCGGCGCCAGGCGCTGCTGCGCTTCGTGGTGATCGGTGCCGGCCCCACGGGGGTGGAGATGGCGGGCACGCTGGCCGAGATCGCGCGCCACACGCTGACCGGCGAGTTCCGCCGCATCCGCCCCGCCGATGCAGAAGTGCTGCTGGTCGAAGGCGGCTCGCGCGTGCTGCAGGCGATGCCGGAGGCCCTGAGCCAGCGCGCGCTCGAACAACTGGAGGCCCTGGGCGTGCGCGTGCGCCTGAACACCCGCGTGACGCGCATCGACGAAAAGGGCCTGGAAGTGACGCTGGATGCCGGCACGCCGCAGGCCACCAGCCAGTTCATCGACAGCCGCTGCATCACCTGGGCGGCCGGTGTGGCGGCCTCGCCGCTGGGCCGGCTGCTCGCGCAGGCCACGGGCGCCGAGTGCGACCGCGCCGGCCGCGTGAAGGTGGAGCCCGACCTGAGCCTGGCCGGCCATTCCGACATCAGCGTGGTGGGCGACCTGGCCGCAGCCGTGAGCCATGTGCCCGGGCAGCCGCCGCAGCCGGTACCCGGCGTGTCGCCCGGTGCCAAGCAGATGGGCCGCTGCGCCGCCGGCAATGTGCTGCTGCGCATCGCCGGCCTGCCCACCCGGCCCTTCCGCTACCGCGACTGGGGCAACCTGGCCACCATCGGCCGGCACTCAGCCGTGGCCGATGTGCCCACGCCCTTCGGGCATTTGCGCTTTTCGGGATCGCCGGCCTGGCTGTTCTGGCTGTTCGTGCACATCTTCTTCCTGATCGGCTTTCGCAACCGGATGATCGTGCTGATGGACTGGGCCAGCGCCTACTGGACCTTCAGGCGCCATGCGCGCGTGGTCCATGACGTGCAGGCACCGCAGCCTGCGGGCGGGCACGCCGCGCCGCCGCCTTCGCAGGGCTGAGCGCCGGATCAGCCGCGCTCTGCGCGCCGCTCGGAACCGAAGGGGTAATGCCGCACCTTTTCAGAGGGCGCCGCATCCTGCGGCAGCTCCACCGGCGGCTTCACCTCGTCATGCCAGGGCATGGGCCGCGAGCCATAAAGCTCGCGTTCCAGCCGCGCCACGCGTTCGGCATACATCTGTGCCAGCGCGCCGTGGTGCTCGGCCGCGGCCTGGTGCTCCATGCGCGCCATGTTGGCTTCGGTGAGCATCACCTCGGCCCGCTTCAGGTAGGCGTTGGGATTGGGCTTGAAGAGGTGGTCGAGCATGGGCATCGCGTTCTCCAGAGAGGATGCTTCCAGTCTCGAAGTGCAAGGCCCCGGTGCCTGTAGGCGCAGGGCACCTCATCGGCGTAAGGGATTGCGCCGCGTGCCGACCCCCCGAACGCGGAGAAATTCTCAGGCGGCCTGGCCCTCGGCCTCCTGCAGCAGCCGCCACATCACCTTGCCGCTGCCGCTCTTGGGAAGGGCATCGACGAACTGCACCTGGCGCGGCACCTTGTAGGCGGCCATGTTCTCGCGGCACCAGGCGATGATCTCCTCGGCCGTGGTGCTCTTGTGCGTGGGGCGCAGCACCACCACGGCCTTGACGGATTCGCCGCGGTAGGCGTCCTTGGTCGAGATGATGCAGGCCTCCTGGATCGCCGGGTGCTTGAACATCAGCAGCTCCACCTCGGCCGGCCAAACCTTGAAGCCGCTGGCGTTGATCATGCGCTTGAGCCGGTCGGTGATGAAGAAGAAGCCCTCCTCGTCCATGCGGCCCATGTCGCCGGAGCGGAAGAAGCGCTTGCCGTCGATCTCCACGAACACGGCCGCGGTGGCGTCGGGGCGCTTCCAGTAGCCGCTGAATATCTGCGGGCCGCTCATGATGATCTCGCCCGGCTCGCCGATGGGCAGCTCCTTCAGCGTCTCGGGGTCGACCACGCGCGCGTCCACGCCCGTGAAGGGCATGCCCAGGCATTGCTGCTTGGCGTGCAGGGGCGGGTTGCTGTGCGTGGGCGCCGCGGTCTCGGTCAGGCCGTAGCCCTCCTGGAAGGCCAGGCCGAATTCCTCGAGCAGGCGCTGCGCCACGGCCTGCGGCATGGCCGCGCCGCCGCCGCCGATGTACAGCAGGCTCGACAGGTCGTAGCTCTTGAAGTTGGGGCTCGCCAGCAGGTCGATGACCATGGTGGGGATGTTGGTCCAGCTCGTGACCTTCCACTTCGAGATCAGGTGGCCGGCCACGTCGCGGTCCCAGCGCGGCATCAGCACCAGCGAGGCGCCGGCATAGATGGCCGTGTGCATCATGCTCACGATGCCGGTGATGTGGAACATGGGCACCACGGCCAGCACCACGGTCTCGGGCGTGGCCGAGCCCCATTGCGAGCCCGCCACGGCGTTGTGCATCAGCGTGGAATGCGGATGGATGCAGCCCTTGGGCAGGCCGGTGGTGCCGCTGGTGTAGGGCAGCAGGGCCATGTCCTGCGCGGCCACCTCGTGCGCGGGCGCGGCGTGGCCTGCGGCCAGCAGCGCGGTCCAGGCGTGGACCTGGCCGCCCGCGAGCACGGGCAGCTCGCGCTGCGGCAGCAGCCAGTCGCGCCAGGCCGCGGCCATGGCGGGCGTGTCGGCGGCGCTGGCGTCAAAGGCGTCGGTGAACTGCGTGACGATCAGGTGCGACAGTCGCTGCGCCTCGGGCAGGCCGTCGCTGGCCTTGGCCAGCTCGGGGGCCAGGTCGCCCGTGGTCAGGGCCACCCGGGCGTCGGAGTCGCTGATGTAGTGCTTGAGCTCCTCGGCCTTGTTCATCGGGTTGACCGGCACCACCACCGCGTTGGCGCGCAGGATGGCGAAATGCGCGACCACCAGTTGGGGCGTGTTCTGCATGTCCAGCAGCACACGGTCGCCGCGCCGCACGCCCAGCGCATGCAGCGCGCCGGCCAGTGCATCGACCTGCGCCGCCAGCTCGCCATAGGAAGTGATGCGGCCGAAGTAGATCAGCGCCGGCTTGTCCGGATAGCGCTGCGCATTGACCTGGAGGTTGTGCCACAGCGAGGTGGCCGGCGGCGTGATGTTGTGCGGCTGGCGCGCGGGCCAGAACTTAAAGTGCGGGCGTTCGGTCGTCGACATGGATGCGATGCAGAAAGGCGGGCGCCATGGGCGGCAGGAGGCGCACAGCGTACGGTGCACTGCGCCTGCGGCCCCATGGGGAAAGTCCGGCTCGCGTCACCTGCGCGACGCGCGGGCTGCGAAGGGGTGGACATCTTGTCCGTGCCCGGCCTGCGTGCGCAGGGCCACTGCCATAATCTTCGGCCATGCAATTGCTGCGCGCCTGGACACTGCTTGCCCGCCTGGTACTGGCGGGTTTCGTGCTGTCGCTTGGCGTGGCGGCGGCCTCGCCGCTGGTCAAGCCGCAGGCCCTGCAACTGGTGTGCAGCACGGGCAGCAGCGGCGCCAAGCTGGTGCTGCTGGACGATGAGCCCGGCAAGGCGTCCACCGCCGCGCACCACGCACTCGACTGCCCCGCCTGCGTGGCCACAGCACTGCCTTCCCCGCCCATGGCACTGAAGCTGCCGGCCGCCCTGCCCGCGCCGCTGGCACAGCACCGCTTTGAAGAAGCCCGCCTGACCGCGCTGGCCGGCGCCGCGCTGCCGCCGCGCGGGCCACCCGCCTCGGCCTGATACGCGCAGCGCGGGCCGCCGCGCAGCGCCCCATGCCCAGCCCCGCCAGCACGCCGCGCACCGCCGGCTCACAGGCACACAAAAGGCACACAAGGGCGCGCGGCTGCAGGTGCGCTCTGCGTGAACCACGCGCGCGAAGCGCACCGGGCCGCAGGCGCCCATCCCCCCGCACCCTTTCAGCCGCATCCAGGAGATCCCGTCATGCGCATCCAGACCCGCCCCACCCTTGCCTTCATCGCGCTGCTCGGCCTTGGCGCAGCGGCGCAGGCCCAGGTCAGCGTGACGCAGCCCTGGGTGCGCGCCACCGTCGCGCAGCAGCAGGCCACGGGGGCCTTCATGCAGCTGCAATCGCCCACGGCCACGCGCCTGGTGGGCGTGAGCACGCCCCTGACCGCCGTGGCCGAGCTGCACGAGATGGCCATGCAGGGCGACGTGATGCGCATGCGCCATGTGCCGGTGCTCGAGCTGCCCGCGGGCAAGGCCGTGGAGCTGCGGCCCGGCGGCCACCACCTGATGCTGATGAACCTCAAGGCCCAGGTGAAGGAAGGCCAGACCGTGCCGTTGACGCTGACCTTCGAATCGCCCGATGGCAAGCGCGAAACGGTGCAGGTGCAGGCGCCCGTGCGCGCACTCACGGCGCAGGCGGCCGGTGGCCATGCGGGGCACGGCGCAGCCCCTGCGCACAAGCATTGAGCGAGAAGGAACACCACGATGAGACTGCTGCCCCCTCTGCTGCCCGCCCTGCCCCTGCTGGCCGGCGCGCTGATCACACTGGCCCCCCTGGCGGCGCAGGCCGACGAGAAGCTGGCCCAGTCCAAGGCCTGCATGGCCTGCCACACCATCGACAAGAAGCGCGTGGGCCCGGCCTTCAAAGACATCGCCACGCGCTATGGGGCCCAAGCCGATGCATCGGCCAAGCTGGCGGCCAAGATCCGCCAGGGCAGCCGCGGCACCTGGGGCGCCGTGCCCATGCCCGCCAACCCGGGCGTGAGCGAGGCCGACGCTAAGAAGCTGGCCGACTGGGTGCTGCAGCAGAAATAAACAGCCACCCACCGGCCCGACTGCGCATGCGCTCCTTCAGCAAGCACCCCGCGTATCGCACGCCCCGCGGCGCGCGCCTGGCGGCCGCTGCTCGCGCGCGCGCCGCCGTTGAACGCCTGAATGTCGGCTCGGGCCAGGGCAGCGCCTGCATGCGCGCCGCTGCACCTGTCGCCCGACCCTTCTTGCACTGATGCCTCAGGCCGCAAAGCCCAGGGGCATCAGGCCTGCGTGTTCAAGGAATTGCCCTCTTCCCATGACTTCATCTTCCGCTTGCCGTGCGGCCCGCTGGACGGCCGCCGCCCTGCTGGGCACCCTGGCCCTTTTCGGCAGTGCCCAGGCCCACGACTTCCGCGTGGGCGAGCTGTCCATCGACCATCCCTATGCCACGCCTTCGCTGCCCGGCGTGAAGACCGGCGCCGTCTACCTGCGCGGCATTCGCAACAAGGGCAGCGCGCCCGACCGGCTGATCGGCGCCAGCACGCCCGTGGCCGAGCGCGTGGAACTGCACACGCGCCAGATCGATGGCGATGTGCTGCGCATGCGCGAGGTGCCGGCCATCGCGCTGCCCGCGGGCCAGGAGGTGCAGCTGCGCCACGGCCAGCCGCAGCACCTGATGCTGGTGGGACTGAAGAAGCCGCTGAAGGTGGGCGAGCGTTTCGACCTCACGCTGCGCTTCGAGCGCGCGGGCGAGACCACCGTCAAGGCCTGGGTGCAGCAGCCGCGCGCGGCTGCAGACGATGCGGCTCACAAGCACTGAGCCGGCCATGCAAGAGCACCAGCGCTTCTTCTGCTTCAAACCCTCGCCCCTGGCGCACGCGCTGAGCCTGGGCCTGGCCGCCTTGGGGGCCATGGGCGCACAGGCCCAGACCGCCGCGCTGCCCACCATCGAGGTCAGCGATTCATCCGAGCAACTGTCCACGGGCCGGCTGCCGCTGGACCGGCCCGCCGAAACCGGCAGCCGCCTGGGCCTGACGCCGCGCGAGAACCCGGCCTCCGTCAGCATCGTCGAGCGCGCCACCATCGAGGCAAGCGGCGCGCGCAACACACAGGAGGCGCTGCAGGCCATTGCCGGCGTGACCGCGCATGACGCGCCCGGCAACGTGGGCGTGCAGTACCGCGGCTTTGGCAGCGGCTCGCTCTCGCAGCTGTTCAACGGCATTCACGTGCAGTACTCCATCGCCGCGCGGCCCGTGGACAGCTGGATCTACGAGCGCGTGGAAGCCATCGGCGGGCCCTCGAGCTTTCTCAACGGCGCCGGCGCCGTGGGCGGCACGCTCAACTACATCACCAGGCTGGCCACACGCAGCAACGCGAGCGAAGCGCAGCTGCGCCTGGGCAGCGAGCGGCTGCGCGAAGCCTCGGTGGGGCTGAACCGGCGCATCGCCGGCGATGGCAACGGCAGCGGCGATCACCACCTGCGCATTGATGTGAACCACCGCCGCGGCGGCGCCTGGACCGAAGGCACGCGGCCCGAAGCCACGCAGCTGGCCACGTCGCTGCTGTCGGACCTGGGCGGCGGCCTCTCCCACACGCTGGCCTATGAATACCAGAAGGAAGAGGTGCAGCGGCCCTACTGGGGCACGCCGCTGCTCAACCCGATGCAAGGCAGCCTGCGCATAGCCCCGGCCACGCGCGAGAAGAACTACAACAGCGCCGACGGCCTGTATGCGCAGCGCGTGCAGTGGCTGCGCTCCATCACCGAATGGCGCGTGAACGAGGCCCTGAGCCTGCGCAACACCGCCTATTCCTACGACGCGCTGCGCGACTACCGCAACGTGGAGAGCTACCGCTTCAACGCCGGCAACACGGCCGTCACGCGCTCGGCCAGCCTGCTGCAGCGGCATGACCAGCGGCTGCTGGGCAACCGGTTCGATGGCACCTGGCGCAGCGAGATCGCGGGGCGCCGCAGCGACTGGGCCTTCGGCATCGACCTGAGCCTGAACAGGCAGACGCGCTTTCCGAACAGCCTCCCGGGCACCGTGAGCACGGTCAACCCCTACCTGTTCACGACCGAAGCCTTCTTCAGCATTCCGGGCATGCGCCCGGGCTTGCGGCCCGACCGCGAGAACCGCGTGCGCACCACGGCCGTCTTTGCCGAGAACCGCACGCAGCTCACGCCCAGCCTGGCCCTGGTCACCGCATTGCGGCACGAGCGCATCGCGCTGGACCTGAACAACCGCCGCGAGGTGAACGCCGCCAACCCGGCCCACTACGCGCGCAGCTACCGCCCCACCACGGGCAGGCTGGGCCTGGTGTGGGACTTCGCGCCCGGCGCCAACCTCTACGCGCAATACGCCACCGCGGCCGACCCGCCGGCCGGCATCCTCACCACGGCCACCTTCGCCCAGGTGCAGGGCAACAGCGAACTGAGCACGGGCCGCCAGATCGAGCTGGGCAGCAAGTGGGACTTCTGGCGGGGCAAGGGCACGGCCACCGCCGCGGCCTACCGCATCGTGCGCAAGAACATCGCCACCCAGGACCCGGCCAACAGCAGCCTCACGGTGCAGGTGGGCGAACAGTCGTCGCGCGGCGTGGAGTTGGCTGTGGGCCTGCAGGCCACGGCCGCCTGGGCTTTTCAAGCCAACGCCAGCTGGGTCGATGCGCAATACGAGAACTTCCGCCAGGGCGGCGTCTCGCTGGCCGGGCGCACGCCCACCAACACGCCGCGCACGGTGCTCAACGTCTGGAGCTCGTATGCGATCACGCCACAGTTGCAGGCCAGCGCGGGCATCCGCCGCGTGGGCGCGGTGTATGCCGATGCGGCCAACACGCAGCGTTGGAGCGCCTACACCCTGCTGGACCTGGGCCTGAGCTACCAGTTCAACCGCCACACCACACTCACGGCGCGCGTGCGCAACGCGACCGACCGCGTGTATGCGCTGAACGTGGGCGGCACGCAGGCCTACCTGGGCGCGCCGCGCACGGCCGACGTGGCGCTGCGCCTGAACTTCTGATCGGCAGGAAGGCCCCATGCACCTCAGGCGCTGGCTCTTCCTCACGCACCGCTGGCTGGGCATCGGGGTGTGTGCCTTCTTTGCGCTGTGGTTCGTCTCGGGCGTGGTGATGATGTACGTGGGCTACCCCAAGCTCACGGCCGCCGAGCGCCTGCACCACCTGCCGCCACTGGGCACGGGCTCGGGCTGGCTCACGCCGCGCCAGGCGCTGGACGCGGCGCAACTGAACGGCCCGCTGCGCGAGCTGCGGCTGGCCATGGCGCGCGGCGGCCAGCCGGTGTACCTCGCGCAGCCGCAGGCCGGCGCGGCAGGCGCCACGGTGGTGATCGACGCGCGCACGGGCCAGCGGCTGCAGGGGGTGGACACCGCACTGGCGCTGGCCAGCGCCGCGGCCTATGGCCAGTCACTGGCGCAGCAGGCCGCACCCCGCCACCTGGGCACGGTGCAGGAAGACGCCTTCACCCATTCGCGCGCGCTCGATGCGCACCGGCCGCTGCACCGCGTGCAGCTTCACGATGCGCAACACACGCTGCTGTACGTCTCCAGCCTCACGGGCGAAGTGGTGCGCGACGCCCCGCGCAACGAGCGCGTGTGGAACTACGCGGGCGCCTGGCTGCACTGGCTCTACATGTTCCGCGGCAATGCCTTCGATGCGGCATGGGCCGACATCGTCAACTGGCTGTCCATCGTGGGCATTGCCGTGGCCGTCACGGGCACGGTGGTGGGCGTGATGCGCTGGCGCTTCGGCAGCCGGCGCTATCGCAGCGGCGCGCGCACGCCCTACGCGGGCCGCATGATGCGGTGGCATCACATCAGCGGCCTGCTGTTCGCGGCCATCACCTTCACCTGGATCCTGAGCGGGCTCGCCTCGATGAACCCCTGGCGCGTGTTCGACACCGGTG
The DNA here is from genome assembly GCF_028023875.1 of Xenophilus arseniciresistens. Classification (GTDB taxonomy): domain Bacteria; phylum Pseudomonadota; class Gammaproteobacteria; order Burkholderiales; family Burkholderiaceae_C; genus Xenophilus; species Xenophilus arseniciresistens. The sequence goes on along the minus strand of NZ_JAQIPB010000006.1, from coordinate 149,001 downwards.
CCGCGCCGCTGCGCAGCGCCGCGCTGCAGGGCGTGGCGCTGGACCCGGGCGCCGAAGCCGCCTCGCCGCAGGCGCTGCTGGCCAGCGCAGGCCCGGCCACGCGCGAGCTGCGCTGGGTGCCGGTGCTGGGCACGCTGACGGTGCAGGCGCAAGGGCCTGCCGGACGGCCCCTGGTGCTCGACGGCCGCAGCGCGCAGCCCCTGGCGGTCGATGAAGCGGCGCTGCGCCAGGCCGGCGCGGGCCTGCTCGACGCGCCGCTCGCGCGCATCGAAAAGCTGCAGGCCCATGACTTCCACTACTACGAGCGCGCCCCCCACACCATGACCGGCGGCGGCGAGCGCCCCCTGCCGGTGCTGCGCCTGGTCTTCGAGGACCCGGCCCGCAGCTGGGTGCACCTAGACCCGCACACCGGCACGGTGCTGGGCCGCAGCGACCGGGGCCGGCGCGCCAGCCGCGTGCTGTTCGCGCTGCTGCATAGCTGGGACTGGCTGCCGCTGTTGCGCCTGCGCCCGCTGTGGGATGTGCTGCTGATCGGCCTGAGCCTGGGCGGCGCGATGCTGAGTTTGACGGGCGTGGTGATCGGCTGGCGGCGGCTGGGGCAGCACCTGCGCGGCCGCGTTGCCGCGCGGCGCCATGCCGGCGCCGCCGGGCCGCCGCGCGGCTGATCAGCCGCGCTGAAAGCCCGCCAGCCGCTGCGTGATGAGCTGCTCGGCCTGGGCCATGATGCCGTCGATCAGTTGCTTGCAGGTGGGCACGTCGTGGATCAGCCCGGCCACCATGCCGCAGCTCCAGGCGCCGGCGTCCATGTCGCCGCTTTGCATGATGCGCGGGTACACGCCCGCCACCTCTTCGATGATGTCCTCGAACTTGAGGTTGGCGCCCAGCGTTTTTTCCTTTTCGAGCAGCCGCTCCACTGCGGCGTTGTTGAGCACGCGCTCGGTGTTGCGCAGCGGGCGCATCACCAGGCGCGTGTCCAGCTCGCTGGCGGCCACGATGGCCTGCTTGACCTTCTCGTGCACGGGCGCTTCCTGCGTCGCGATGAAGCGCGTGCCCATGTTCATGCCCTCGGCGCCCAGCGCCAGTGCGGCCACGAGGCTGCGGCCGTCGGCCATGCCGCCCGAGGCCACGAAGGGGATCTTCAGCTCTTCGGCCGCGCGCGGCAGCAGGATGAAGTTGGGCACGTCGTCCTCGCCCGGGTGGCCGCCGCATTCGAAGCCGTCCACGCTCACGGCGTCGCAGCCGATGGCCTCGGCCTTGAGCGCGTGGCGCACCGAGGTGCACTTGTGGATCACCTTGATGCCATGCTCCTTGAGCAGCGGCATCCATTTCTGCGGGTTGTTGCCGGCCGTCTCCACCGCCTTCACGCCGCCGTCGATGATGGCCTGGATGTAGCCCGGGTAGTCGGGCGAGCTCACGGTGGGCAGGAAGGTGAGGTTCACGCCGAAGGGCTTGTCGGTCATCTCGCGGCAGCGCGCGATTTCCTTGGCCAGCAGCTCGGGCGTCTTCTGCGTCAGGCCCGTGATGATGCCCAGGCCGCCCGCATTGGAGACGGCCGCGGCCAGCTCGGCCAGGCCCACGTAGTGCATGCCGCCCTGGATGATGGGGTGCTCGATGCCAAAGAGTTCGGTGATGCGGGTCTTCAAGGGTGTCTCCAAGGATGAGGGCACGCGCACCACGGCGGGGCGTGCGGATGAACCCCCGGATCATCGGCACCGCAGCGCGGCTTGACTGCCACGCGCGCGACAAGCCGGCGACAGGCACAGCTATTGCTTCCCGCCCTTGCCTGCAAACGCCTCCTTGCGGGCGCCGATCCACTTCCTTCCACGCATGCCCACCACCATGTCGCTTCGCCGCCGCCACCTCTGCACCGCCCTTGCCGCCTCTGCCCTGCTGGCCAGTCCGCTGGCTTTTGCCCAGTCGGCGCTGGATGAGGTGATGAAGGTCAAGCTCATCAAGATCGCGGTGCCCACCGACTACCCACCCTACGGATTCGTCGGCATCGACCTCAAGCCCCAGGGCCTGGACATCGCCATGGCCCAGCTGATCGCCGACAGGCTGGGCGTGAAGCTGGAGATGGTGCCCGTGACCAGCGCCAACCGCATTCCCTACCTGCAGACCCGCCAGGTGAGCCTGGTGATCTCCACGCTGGGCAAGAACGAGGAGCGGCTGAAGGTGATCGATTTCTCGCACGCCTACGCCCCCTTCTTCCAGGGCGTGTACGCGAGCAAGGAACTGCAGATCAAGAGCTTCGCCGACCTGGGCGGCAAGACCATCGCCGTGGCCAAGGGCGCGATGGAGGAGCAGGAGCTGGCGAAGGTCGGCCCTGCCACCATGAACTTCAAGCGCTATGAAGACCAGGCCGCCACCACCGCGGCCTTCGTGGCCGGGCAGACGCAGGCGCTGGCCACCAGCGTCTCGAACGCCGGCCTGATGGCGCAGAAGAACCCGCGCCTGAATGCCGAGTACAAGCTGCTGATCAAGGACAGCCCCTGCTTCATCGGCATCGCCAAGGGCGAAGATGCGCTGCGCAACAAGGTCAACGAGATCATCCTGGCGGCCCGGAAGGACGGCACGCTCGACAGGATGTCGCAGCGCTGGCTCTCGCGGCCGGCCGGCGAGCTGCCGCTGTAAGGCCAGGCTGCCGCGCACGCTGCCCGCATGGCACAGCTCGACTTCAGCACGCTGCTGGCGCAATGGCCCTTTCTGCTGCGCGGCGTGGGCTGGACGCTGGCCCTCACGGCCGTGGCCATCGTGCTGGGCATGGCGGTGGGCGTGGCCTGCGCCTGGGCCCGCAGCCATGGCCCGGCCTGGCTGCGCTGGCTCGCGGGCGGCTATGTGGAGCTGATCCGCAACACGCCCTTCATCGTCCAGCTCTTCTTCATCTTCTTCGGCCTGCCCTCGGTAGGCGTGAAGCTCAGCCCTGAAGTCGCCTCCGTGCTGGCGATGGTGCTGAACCTGGGCGCCTACGCCACCGAGATCGTGCGCGCGGGCATCGACAACACGCCGCGCGGCCACATCGAGGCCGCGCAGAGCCTGGCGCTGAACCGGCTGCAGGTCTTCGTGCATGTGGTGCTGCCGCCGGCGCTGCAGCGCGTGTGGCCGGCGCTGGTGAGCCAGATCGTGATCGTGATGCTGGGCTCGGCCGTGTGCGGCCAGATCGCGACCGAAGAACTGAGCTATGCCGCCAACGTGATCGCCACGCGCAGCTTCCGCACCTTCGAGGCCTACATCCTGGTCACGGCCGTTTACCTGCTGCTGGCCATCGGGCTGCGCGAGCTGCTGAACCGGCTGGGGCCACGGCTCATCTTCAGGAAGTAGCGCATGGTCGAGTTCACGACGTGGGACATCCTGCGCAACCTGCTGCTGGCCGCACGCTGGACGGTGCTGCTCTCGCTGATCGCCTTCGTGGGCGGCGGGCTGGTGGGCGCGGCGCTGCTGATCGCACGGGTGGCCCGGCTGCCCGCGGCCGAAAGGCTGGTGGGCGCCTATGTGCAGCTGTTCCAGGGCACACCGCTGCTGATGCAGCTCTTTCTGGCCTATTTCGGTCTGGCGCTGCTGGGCATCCAGACCCATGCGTGGGTGGCCGCGGGCCTGGCGCTGACGCTCTACACCAGCGCCTTCCTCACCGAGATCTGGCGCGGCTGCGTGATGGCCATTCCGCGCGGCCAGTGGGAAGCCTCGGGCAGCCTGGCCCTGAGTTCTGGCGAGCAGATGCGCCATGTGATCCTGCCGCAGGCGCTGCGCATCGCGGTGCCGCCCACGGTGGGCTTCCTGGTGCAGGTGATCAAGGGCACGGCGCTCGCCTCGGTGGTGGGCTTCGTCGAACTCACCCGCGCCGGCAACATGATCTCCAACGTGACCTACGCGCCCTTCACCGTCTTCGCGGGCGTGGCGCTGATCTATTTCATGCTGTGCTACCCCATCAGCCTGTACGCCAAGATGCTTGAAAGGAAGCTGCATGCAGCCCGACGCTGAAGCCATTGCGCCCCCGGGGCGAAGCGGAGCACGCGCGGCCGCAGGCCCGGGCGCGCCCGTCGTCCGGATCACCGCGCTGCGTAAAAGCTATGGCACGAACGAGGTGCTCAAGGGCATCGACCTCGACGTGCGCCGCGGCGAGGTGATCGCCATCATCGGCAAGAGCGGCTCGGGCAAGAGCACGCTGCTTCGCTGCATCAATGGGCTGGAGACCTTCCAGGAAGGCGCGCTCACGGTCGATGGCAAGCCGCTGCTGCATGAAAGCGCCATGGCCATGCGCGAGCTGCGCCAGCACGTGGGCATGATCTTCCAGAGCTTCAACCTGTTCCCGCACCTGTCGGTGGGCCGCAACGTGATGCTGGCACCCACGCTGGTCAGGAAGCGCAGCAGGCTGGAGGCGGCCTCGCAGGCGCGCCAGCTGCTGGCACGCGTGGGCCTGGCCGAGAAATTCGATGCCATGCCCGACCAGCTTTCGGGCGGCCAGCAGCAGCGCGTGGCCATCGCGCGGGCGCTGGCCATGGAGCCGGCCGTGCTGCTGTGCGACGAGATCACCAGTGCGCTGGACCCTGAGCTCGTGGGCGAAGTGCTGCGCGTTGTCGAAGGATTGGCCGACGAAGGCATGACGCTGCTGATGGTCACGCACGAGATGAACTTCGCGCGCAAGGTCAGCGACCGCGTGATCTTCATGCACCAGGGCAAGGTGCACGAGATGGGCCCGCCGGCCCAAGTCTTTGGCAACCCGAAGACGCCCGAGCTGCAGCAGTTCCTGTCTTCTCTGCGCGACTGATGCGCGAAGCGTCCCACACGCGTGTCCGGCCTGGGCGCGCATGCGCCTGGCAGCAGGTCTGGCACCATGCACCCCATGAGGCAACCGCACCACCCACTGCATCTGCTGCCCCCCGAGGCGCCTTCCTGCTGCGTCGATCCGGGCCCTGATGCCGCGCCCGGCCGCAGGCGCGCGCTGCGCACCATCTTGCTGCTGGGCAGCGCGCTTCCGCTGCTGGCCGGCCCGCGCGCCTGGGCCGGCTTCAACTTCTTCACCAGCGAATACACGGCCAGCCGCGCCGAGCTGGAACAGGCGCTGGGCAAGCAGTTCCCGCAGCAGCGCGGCTATGGCGGCCTGTTCACCGTCGTGCTGCGCGACCCGCAGCTCGGCCTGGACGCGCAGGCCAACCGCCTGCGCCTGTCGATGGCCCTGCGCATCGCCAGCCCGCTGCTGCAGCCTTCGGAGCTGCCGGGCCAGGCCACGCTCAGCAGCGCGCTGCGCTATGACGCCGCCACCCTGTCGGTGCGGCTGGAGCAGCCGCGGGCCGAGCAGCTGCAGCTGAGCGGCGTCACGGGCGCCGATGCCGAACGCCTGCAGCGCGTGGCTGCGGCCGTGGCGCAGGAGGCGCTGCAGGGCCAGGCCCTGCACACCTTCAAGCCCGAAGAGCTCACCGTGGGCCGCAAGACCTATGAGATCGGCGAGATCACGGTGCTGGCCGAAGGGCTCAAGGTGCAGTTGCGCTGAAAACCACGGCTTCTCCCGCGCCACAACGTAACAAATCCAAACGGTGGCGCTGCGAATTGCGGGGCGTTTGACAGTGATGCACACACTGCAATCGGTTTCTGAAGCACAGAAAGCGGTTTCGGGCATTGGTGCATAACGGAAATGACTTTTCGGTCCTTGTGCGGACCCGCCTGAGCCCCTAGAGTGCGGCCACTTTTTTGACGGGAGGCCAAACAAGCCGCGCACATGCGAGTGGCAGGGCATCCCTTGCCCACCGATGACTCTGCGCCTTCCCTCGCTCCCCTCACGCAGCCCGCTGCTGCGCCTCGCACCGCTTCGCGTGCCCTTCACCGTCGCCGCAGGTGCCGCACGATGAGCGCCCAGATCAGCATCGACTACCCGCAGCCCGCACCCGGAATGCCTGCCAGCAGCTGCAGCACCGGCCAGGCCTGGGCACGCGTGCCGCCGCAGCCTTCGCGCGAGGAGCGCGAGCGGCTCAAGGCGCGCATCCGCCAGTTGCTGGTCGAGCAGCAGGCCGTGCTGGTGGCGCACTACTACGTGAGCGACGAGCTGCAGGACCTGGCCGAGGAAACGGGTGGCCTGGTGGCCGACTCGCTGGAGATGGCGCGCTTCGGCCGTGACCATCCGGCGCGCACGCTGGTGGTGGCGGGCGTGCGCTTCATGGGCGAGACGGCCAGCATCCTGTCGCCCGACAAGCGCGTGCTGATGCCCGACCTGGACGCCACCTGCTCGCTGGACCTGGGCTGCCCGGCCGACGAATTTGCCGCCTTCTGCGACCAGCATCCGGATCGCACGGTGCTGGTCTATGCCAACACCAGCGCCGCCGTGAAGGCGCGCGCCGACTGGATGGTGACCTCCGGCTGCGCGCTCGAGGTGGTGCGCGCGCTCACGGCGCAGGGCCACAAGATCCTCTGGGCGCCCGATCGCCACCTGGGCGACTACATCCGCAGCCAGACCGGCGCCGACCTGCTGAGCTGGGACGGCGCCTGCATCGTGCACGACGAGTTCAAGGCCCTCGAGCTGGAGCTGCTGAAAGCGCAGCATCCCGGGGCCAAGGTGCTGGTGCATCCGGAGTCGCCGCGCGACGTGATCGCGCTGGCCGATGCCGTGGGCTCCACGGCCGCGATGCTGGCCGCGGCCCAGCGCATGGATGCGCGCGAGTTCATCGTCGCCACCGACACGGGCCTTCTGCACAAGATGCGTGCGCTCAATCCCGGCAAGACCTTCATCGCGGCGCCCACCGCTGGCGACAGCGCCACCTGCAAGAGCTGCGCGCACTGCCCGTGGATGGCGATGAACGACCTCGCAGGCATCGTGCATGTGCTGGAGACCGGTACCAACGAGGTGCGCATCGCCCCCGCCATCGCCGAACGCGCGCGGCTGCCGATCACGCGCATGCTGGACTTCACGGCCGCGCTCAAGGCCGGCCGCGCGCCTGCCGGCTTCGTGCCCAGCCTGGGAGCGGTCTGATGCGCGCCGCCGGCTTCGACGTGCTGGTGATCGGCAGCGGGCTGGCGGGCCTGAGCACGGCTTTGCACCTGGCGCCCACGCATCGCGTGGCCGTCTTCACGAAAGGCGCCGTCGCCGAGGGCGCCAGCCAGTGGGCCCAGGGCGGACTGGCCGCCGTCCTCGACGACGAGGACAGCTTCGACGCCCATGTGAGCGACACCCTGCTGGCCGGCGCCGGCCTGTGCGACCTGCCGGCCACGCGCAAGGTGGTCGAAGGCGCGCCGGCCTGCATCGCCTGGCTGCGCGCGCTGGGCGTGCCTTTTTCCGAAGAGGCCGGCGAGCTGCACCTGACGCGCGAAGGCGGCCACAGCCAGCGCCGCATCGTGCATGCGGCCGACGCCACGGGCGCGGCCGTGCAGGCCACCTTGATCGACGCGGCGCGGCGCTCGGCCAACATCCAGTTCTTCGAGCACCACACGCTCGTCGACCTCCTGAGCGGCCCCGCCGCCGGCGCGGGCCGGCCCGGCTGCGGGGGCGCCCTCGTGCTGGACGAAGCCAGCGGCGAACTGCGCGCCTTCAGCGCCGCGGCGACGGTGCTGGCCACGGGCGGTGCGGGCCGGGTCTACCTGCACTCGACCAACCCGCCCACGGCCACCGGCGACGGCATCGCGGCGGCCTGGCGCGCGGGCTGCCGGGTGTCGAACATGGAATTCGTCCAGTTCCACCCCACGGCCCTGGCCCACCCCGATGCGCAGAGCTTCCTGATCAGCGAAGCGGTGCGCGGCGAAGGCGGCTTGCTCAAGCTGCCGGCCAGCGCGGGCGGCGAACGCTTCATGCCCGCGCATGACGCCCGTGCCGAGCTGGCCCCGCGCGACGTGGTGGCGCGCGCCATCCACGACGAGATGACCCGCCACGGCCTGCCCTTCGTGCTGCTGGACATCTCGCACCAGAGCGCGGACTTCATCAAGCAGCACTTCCCCAACATCCTGGCCCGCTGCGCCCGGCACGGCATCGACATCACGCGCGAGCCCATTCCCGTGGTGCCGGCCGCGCACTACACCTGCGGCGGCGTGGTCACCGACCTGCAGGGCCGCACCGATCTGGCGGGCCTGTACGCCGTCGGCGAGGCCGCCTGCACCGGGCTGCACGGCGCCAACCGGCTGGCCAGCAACTCGCTGATCGAATGCCTGGTCTTCGCGCGGGCCGCCGCCTGCCAGATCCTCAAGAGCGCCCCGACGGCCAAAGGCCATGAGGCCCAACTCTGGCAAGACGCACCGGCCGGCGCGGCCGATGCGCAGGACATCGTGCGCCAACTGGACGCGCTGCGCCGCCTGATGTGGGAACACGTGGGCATCGTGCGCAGCGGCGAAGGCCTGGAAACGGCCGCGCTGCGGATCGTCGAGCTGCAGCGGCAGGCCGAAGACCTGTATGCGCATGCGCGGCCCACGCGCGCGCTGGTCGAGCTGCGCAACCTGGTGCAGGTGGCCGCGCTGATCGTGGAATCGGCCGCCTCTCGCCTCGAAAGCCGCGGACTCCACCACCGCAGCGACCACCCCGGCCAGGCCGAGCAGGCCGCGCCCACCCTGCTCATTCCCACCAGCCCCCGGCCCCTTGCACGCGCTCCCGAAGAAAGCCCGCCCATGAGCAGCAGCCCGCCCACCACGCCCACGCCGCGCAAGGCGGTGACGCTCGCACGCATGGCCGACATGCGCGCACGCGGCGAGAAGATCGCCATGCTGACGGCCTATGACGCCACCTTCGCCGCGCTGGCCGATGCGGCGGGCGTGGACTGCCTGCTCGTGGGCGACTCGCTGGGCATGGTCTGCCAGGGCCATGGCAGCACGGTGGGCGTATCGCTGGAGGCCATGCGCTACCACACCGACAGCGTCGCGCGCGGGCTGCGCCGCGTGCAGGGCAGCGCCTGGCTGATCGCCGACCTGCCTTTTGGCAGCTACCAGGAATCGCGCGAACAGGCCCTGCGCAGCGCCACCGTGCTGATGCAGGCCGGTGCGCAGATGGTCAAGCTCGAAGGCGGCGGCTGGACGGTCGACACCGTGCGCTTCTTGACCGAGCGCGGCATCCCGGTGTGCGCGCACCTGGGCTTCACGCCGCAGACCGTCCACGCGCTCGGCGGCTACCGCGTGCAGGGGCGCGACGACGGTTCCGCCGCCCGGCTGCGCGAAGACGCCCGGGCGCTGGAAGAGGCCGGCGCCGCGCTGCTGGTGCTCGAGATGGTGCCGGCCGCGCTGGCCCGCGCCCTCAGCGCCGAGCGCCCGCGCTGCGCCACCATCGGCATCGGCGCGGGCAGCGGCACCGCCGGACAGGTGCTGGTGATGCACGACATGCTGGGCATCCACCTGGGCCGGCCGCCGAAGTTCGTGCAGGACTTCATGGCCCAGGCCCAGGGCATCGAAGGCGCGCTGCGCGCCTATGTGCAGGCCGTCAAGGCCGGCCGCTTCCCCGACGACACCCTGCATGCCTGGTGACTGCCAGGCCCTGCGCCACACCGCAGCCAAGCTGCCCCATCGCCCTCTTCTTTTATGCAAATCGCCCGCACCCTTCCCGAACTGCGCCAACTTCTCGCGCGCAGCAATCGCATCGCCTTCGTGCCCACCATGGGCAACCTGCATGAAGGCCACCTGTCGCTGCTGCGAAAAGCCCGGACGCTGGGCGACGTCAGCGTCGCCAGCATCTTCGTGAACCGGCTGCAGTTCCAGCCCCACGAAGACTTCGACACCTACCCGCGCACCTGGGAACAGGACTGCGAGCAACTGCGCGCAGTGGGCTGCGACGTGCTGTTCGCGCCCGACGAGAACACGCTCTACCCCGAGCCGCAGACCTTCAAGCTGCACCCGGATGCGCGGCTGGCCAACACGCTCGAAGGGCAGTTCCGCCCCGGCTTCTTCACCGGCGTGTGCACCGTGGTGATGAAGCTCTTTGCCTGCGTGCAGCCGCAGGCGACGGTCTTCGGCATGAAGGACTACCAGCAGCTCATGATCATTCGCCACATGGTGCGGCAGTTCGCGCTGCCCATCGAGGTGGTGGGCGTGCCCACGGCGCGGGCCGACGACGGCCTGGCGCTGTCGTCGCGCAACGGCTACCTGACGCCCGGCGAGCGCGCCCAGGCCCCCGAGCTGTACGCCGCCCTGCGCAAGGTGGCCGATGCGGTGCGCCGCGGCGCGCAAGACTTCGACGCGCTCGAACTGCGGGCCGCCGCCGAGCTGGGCGCGCGCGGCTGGAAGCCCGACTACATCGCCATCCGCCGGCGCAGCGACCTGCAGGCCGCCCACGGCGGCGACGCCCTCGTGGTGCTGGCCGCCGCGCGACTGGGCAACACGCGACTCATCGACAACCTCGAGATCGACGGCTGACCGGCAGGCGACTTCGGCGCACCGGCCGTCACGCAGATCGCGGACACTGCGCGCATGAAGCAGCCCCTCCTTCGCCGACGCAGCGTGCTGGCCTGGGCCACCGCCCTGCCCGTCACGCTCGGCGCCGCCGGCCTGGCCCAGGGCCAGACGACGCCGGCCGCCCCCCGCCCCTTCGACCTGCAGGGCCACCGCGGCGCACGCGGGCTGGCCCCCGAGAACACGCTGGCCGCCTTCGAGCGCGCCCTTCAGGTCGGCGTGAGCACGCTGGAGCTGGACATCGGGCTCACGGCCGACGGCGTGCCCGTGGTCACGCACGATCCGGCCCTCAACCCCGCCCTCACCCGCGATGCCAGCGGCGCCTACCTGCAGGGCCCGGGGCCCGCGGTGCACACCCTGAGCCTGGCGCAGCTGCAGCGCCATGACGTGGGCCGGCTCGATCCGGCCAGCAAGTACGGCCAGCAGTTCGCCAGCCAGACCCCGCGCCATGGCGAGCGCATCCCCACGCTGCGCGCCCTTTTCGAATACACGCAGGCGCATGCCCCTGCCAGCCTGCGCTTCAACATCGAGGCCAAGACCGACCCGACGCTGCCAGAAAGCACCGCACCGGTGGAAGCACTGGTGGGCGCCATCCTCGACGAGGTGCGGCGCGCGGGCCTGGAATCGCGCGTGACGCTGCAAAGCTTCGACTGGCGCGCGCAGGCACTGGCCACGCAACAGGCGCCCGGCCTCTCGCGCGCCTGGCTCAGCAGCCCGCGCACCCTGCGCGACCCACGCTGGACCCGCGGCCTGCGCGTGGAAGACTTCGGCGGCTCCACCCCGCGCCTGGTTCAGGCCGCCGCCAGCGACGGCCGCGGGCCGGCCATCTGGTCGCCCGCCTTCGCCGACCTGAGCAGCGAACAGGTGCGCGAAGCGCAGGCACTGGGCCTGCAGGTGGTGCCCTGGACGGTGAACCAGCCGGCCGACCTAGCGCGCGTGATGGACCTGGGCGTGGACGGCATCATCACCGACTACCCGGACCGCCTGCGCGCGCTGATGGCCACGCGCGGCATGCCGCTGCCACCACAGGTGCGCCCATGACCGAAACCGACCAACCCCGGCAGCAACTGATGCAGATCGGCCAGGCCCTGGCCCAGGTGCGCCAGCAGCCCGCCACCCTCGGCCAGCTGTGCGACACCGCGCGCCAGGCGCATGCGCTGCAGGCCGCGTTGCCGCCGCGCTTTTCGGAAGTGCTGCTGAACCTGCTGGACCGGCTGGAATCCAGCGCGCTGTTCAGCGAGGAAAGCTGCTCCTTCAGCCAGAAGGACCTTCTGGACAGCCTGCAGCTGTGGGGCGAGAAGGCGGGCGAGCGTCTGGCAGCTCGCTGATCAGGCTGCCGTCAGCTTTTTTGTGCGCCAATGCTGGCGCGCAGGCACTTGACGGCCTCGGCCGACAGAGCCCCGGGCATGGCCCGTGCATGCTTGCAAGCACGGCTTTAGGCCCCAGCTTCAAGACTGAACGGGGTGCCTGCGGGCCAAAACCTAGGGATAACCCCGTCAACTTCTGGGGAACTTTGCTAAATATTGCTTCCCCAACGGTCCAGCAGCGGCAATTTGTCGCTTCCTGGCAACAAACCCAACCGGAGAATTTTTGAGATGCGCTTGACCACCAAAGGCCGTTCCGCCGTCACCGCGATGATCGACGTCGCCCTGCGCGAGGCGGACGGACCGGTCAGCCTCTCGTCGCTCAGCGCGCGGCACGGCATCTCGCTGTCTTATCTCGAACTGCTGTTCGGCAAGCTGCGCCGGGCCGAGCTGGTCAGCGCGACGCGCGGCCCGGGCGGCGGCTATTCGCTGGCTCGCCCCGTCGACAGCATCACCGTGGCCGACATCATCCTCGCCATCGAGGAAGGCTACGACGACGAGCTCGCCGCCCGCGACGACGCCGCCAATCCGCAGAAGTGCTCCACCTCCGAGCTGTGGGCCCAGGCCAACCGCCAGATCATGGAGTTCCTGGGCTCCGTTTCGCTGCGCAGCCTCGTGAACGACCAGATCGCCAAGGGCGGCCCGGTGCGCGCCGCGGCCAAGCCCAAGCCCCTGCACAAGCCGCTGCCGCGCCCGCTCAATGTGGTGGCGCCCAACTCGGTCTTCGCGCTGGGCAAGCTGGCCATTCCGAAACGCTGACGACGCCCCAAAACGCGAAGCGCATGAAGAAAAAACCCGCCGGTTTCGGCGGGTTTTTTCATGGTTGCCTCTCGCGAACGCTCAGACCTCGTTCTGGTCTTCGTCCTCGTGCTTCGAGGCCGCGCCCGTGCGCTTGGCGGGGCGGGCCAGGATTTCGACATAGACCTCGCGACCCTGCGCGGCGGCCACCGCATCGATGCAGGCCAGCAGCGAGGCCAGATGCACAGGCTGCGCGTCGTCGCGCGTGCTGCCGCAGCGGCAGTCGAAATCCCAGTAGTCGGCGCCAGCAGGCAGTTCGCGGCGGCGCTCGCGCTTGATGTATTTGCGAATCTCATGGCGCAGGGCATCCATCACACGGTCCGGGTGCCGGCCTTCGATCTGCAGCGGGAATATTTTTCTCATGGGTGATCGTACCCCGCGGGCGCTAGCATGCGCGGCCGGCGCACCCGGCATCGGCCCGCGCGCGCCCTGATCGCCCCTCATGAAAAAAGAAAGCATCGTCCCCTTCTTCGCCACCTTGCAGGCGGCCAACCCCGAACCCGAAACCGAGCTGGAATACAGCAGCCCCTTCGAGTTGCTGGCCGCGGTGCTGCTGTCGGCCCAGGCCACCGACGTGGGCGTGAACAAGGCCACGCGCAAGCTCTTTCCGGTGGCCAACACGCCGCAGGCCATCCTCGACCTCGGGCTGGAAGGCCTGGAGGGCTACATCAAGACCATCGGGCTTTACCGCAGCAAGGCCAGGCACCTGATCGAGGCCTGTCGCATGCTGGTGACGCAGCATGGCGGCGAGGTGCCACGCACGCGCGAAGCGCTCGAAGCCCTGCCCGGCGTGGGCCGCAAGACGGCCAATGTGGTGCTCAACGTGGCCTTCGGCGAGCCCACGATGGCGGTGGACACCCACATCTTCCGCGTGAGCAACCGCACCGGCCTGGCGCCCGGCAAGACCCCGCTGGAAGTGGAACTGAAGCTCGAGAAGCGCGTGCCCGCCGACTACCGGCTGCACGCGCACCACTGGCTGATCCTGCACGGGCGCTATGTGTGCGTGGCACGCAAACCCAGGTGCTGGGAATGCGCGGTGGCTGCGTACTGCGATTTCAAGCCGAAGACGCCGGCGCCGGCTGCTTGAACGCGGGCTGCCGCGGCACACACCACAGCTGCCCGAACGCAATGGCTTCTGCCGGCCAGTCCGCCGCGGTCGGCACGGTGCGCCGGCCGGTCTCGATCAGTTGCACGGCGCGCATCACGCCCGCATGGGTGATCCAGGCGGCGTCCTGGCCGGTGGCGCGCCAGTCGTCCCAGGCGGCGGCCACGCGCTGGACGAACTGGTCGGTGCTCTCGCCGTCGGCACCCGCGCGGGCGGCGGCGAAGTCGGCGGTCCAGGCCTCGAAGTCCTCGCGCGCGATGGCTGACCACGGGTGCCCTTCCCAGGCGCCGAAGTGCATCTCGGCCAGGCGCGGGTCGGCCCGGGCCGGGCCCAGGTCAGGCCGCAACTGCTGCAGGGCTTCAGCCAGCGCCTGGCAGCGGCGCAAGGGCGAGGCACGCAGCGCCACGCCGGGCGGCAGCGCCTGCGCCAGCGCAACGGCGGCCTGCTGCGTGGCCGCGGCATCGGCCTGCACGTCCAGGCGGCCATAGCACAGGCCGTCTTCGCACAGCACGCGCGCATGGCGCTGCAGCCACAGCCTCATGCCGCAGCCCCCGCCGTGAAGCGCCAGGCCAGCGCAAGGTAGATGGCGATTTCGCTGAGCTGCTGCACCGCGCCCAGGCCGTCGCCCGTGAAGCCCCGGAGCCGGCGCCACAGCAGGCGCGCCATCCAGGCCGTGGCCAGCAGCGCGGCCAGCAGCGCCGCGGCCATGCGCAGCGGCCCCTGCGCCCAGGCCAGCAGCGCCAGGGCCGGCAGGGCCCACAGCAGGCCTGCCAGCAGGGCACTGCTGCCCATGGCATCGGCCAGCGGCTTGGATTTGCTCTGCGCCGTGTCGCCCACATGGGGCAGATGGCGGATCAGCAGCAGCGGCATGAAGCGCGAGAGCACATGCGCCGCCACCAGCGCGGCCAGTGCCACGCGCGCGCCTTCCTGCTGCGCCAGCGCCGCCAGCAATGCGACCTTGGTGCCCAGGGCCAGCACCAGCGCCATCGCGCCATAGGTGCCGATGCGCGAGTCCTTCATGATCTCCAGCGCGCGCGCCCGGTCGGCCGAGCCGCCCAGGCCGTCTGCCGTGTCGGCCAGGCCGTCTTCATGGAAGGCGCCCGTCATCCAGGCCGTGGCGGCGGTGCTCAGCAGCGCCGCGGCCCATGTGCCCGCGGGCCCGGGCAGGCCCGCCAGCAGCAGGCCGAACACGGCCGCGCCCCACAGGCCCACCAGAGCGCCCACGCCCGGAAAGTGCGCCGCGCTGGCGCGCAGCATCTGCGGGCTGTAGCCCACCCAGGCCGCCAGCCGGCCCGTGACGGGCACGCGCGTGAAGAACTGCAGCGCAAGCAGGTAGTGGCGCAGCGCGCGCTTCATGTCAGTGACGCCCGGCCGCCCGAAGGCACTGACGCACCCCCTTGGGGGGCAGCGGACCACGCGAAGCGGGGAAGCGTGGGGGCTGCTTCATGTCATGCAGGGCCTGAAACGCCGGCCGATTCGAAACTGGCCATGTCGCTCAGGATGCGGCAGGCGGATTCGAGCAGCGGCCAGGCCAGCGCCGCGCCCGAGCCCTCGCCCAGCCGCAGGTCCATCTGCAGCAGCGGCTGCAGGCCCAGCAGGCGCAGCAGCAGCGCATGGCCTGGTTCGGCCGACTGGTGCGCGGCCACGCAGCGCTGCACCACCTGCGGTGCCAGCGCATGCGCCACCAGCACCGCGCTGCTGGCGATGAAGCCATCGAGCACGACCAGGCGGCGCTCCTGCGCGGCCTGCAGCACCGCACCCACCAGCGTGGCGATCTCGAAGCCGCCGAAGGCCGCCAGCGCCTGCAGCGGCGTGCGCGCCTGCGCATGCACGGCCAGCACCTCGCGCAGCACGGCGCGCTTGCGGGCCAGGGCCTGTGCGTCCAGACCCGTGCCGGCGCCGGTGCAGGCATCGATGTCCTGCCCCGAAAGCCGAGCCAGCAGCAGCGCCGCCGACGAGCTGTTGCCGATGCCCATCTCGCCCAGCAGCAGTGCGTTGCCAGGCAGGCCGCGCACCACTTCGCGGCCATTGGCGATGGCCTGCGCGCACTGTTGCGCACTCATGGCCGGGGCCTGCAGCGCGTCGGCCGTGCCGGCCGCGATGCGCCGCTGCACCAGGCCGGGCTGCGGCGGCGTGGGTTGCAGCACGCCGCAATCGACCACCGTGAGCGCCAGGCCATGCTGGCGTGCCAGCACGCTGACGGCGGCGCCGCCCGACAGGAAGTTGCGCACCATCTGCCAGGTCACGTCGGCCGGATAGGCGGAGACGCCGCGCGCGGCCAGGCCGTGGTCGGCGGCGCACACCAGCATCTGCGGCGCGTGCAATTGCGGCGCTTCGGTGCCCAGCACCTGCCCGATCTGCAGCGCCAGTTGCTCCAGGCGGCCCAGCGCGCCCAGCGGCTTGGTCTTGGCATCCAGGCGCGCCTGCAGGCGCTGGCGCAGGGCCGGGTCTTCAATGGAGGGGACGGGCGGGATGTCCGCAGCTTGCAGGGTCATTCGATGAGTCGGGCCAGCACACCCGGCGAAAAATGGCTGCCAATGTAATCGGCCAGGCCGTCGAAGGTCTGCTCCAGCGTGGGAACCTGGGCGCCGAACAGGGCCTGCAGCACGCGCGCGTCTTCGAACAGGCCATGCAGGTACAGGCCCAGCACGTTGCCCTGCGCGTTCTGCCAGCCCAGGCCCTCGGGCAGCACGGCTTGCGCGCGCTCGCCCGCCGCCAGCAGGGCCGGGTGCGGTGCCACGCCTTCGGCCGTGCGGCCGTGGTGGATCTCGTAGCCCGCCACCTCGGCGCCTGCCAGTGCCGCCCACGGGCCCTGCACGGCACCGAAGCGCGTGCGCCGCAGGCGCACGGTCTTGTCGCGTTCGAAGACGGTGACCAGCGGCAGCAGGCCCAGGCCGGGCGCGTTGCCATCAATGCCGTGCGGATCGATCAGCGCCTCGCCCAGCATCTGCAGCCCGCCGCAGATGCCCAGCACCGCCCCGCCCTGCGCCGCATGGGCGGCGATGGCCGCATCCAGGCCCTGGGCGCGCAGCCAGGCCAGGTCGCTGCTGGTGGCCTTGGAGCCGGGCAGCACGATCCAGTCGCATCGACGATCAAGGCCCGCCAGTTCGGCCGGCGTGCGCACCCAGCGCAGGGCCAGGCCAGGCACGCGCTTGAGCGGCTGGAACTCGTCGAGGTTGCTGAGGCGCGGGCAGGCCACCACGGCCACGGTGCGCGTGATCCTGCCCTCGCCCGCGCTGCCGCGCTCGTCGAACAGGCCGTCTTCTTCAGGCAGGCCGTGCTGCCACCACATGGGCAGGGTGGCGACGGTGGGCACGCCGGTCAGGGCCTGCAACTGCTCGGGGCCGGGGGCCAGCAGCGCGGCGTCGCCGCGGAACTTGTTGAGCACGAAGCCCGCCAGCAGCGCGCGCTCCTCGGGCGGCAGCAGGGCCCAGGTGCCGTACAGGTGCGCAAAGGCGCCGCCGCGGTCGATGTCGGTCACCAGCAGGCAGCGCGCACGCGCATGGCGTGCCATGCGCATGTTCACGATGTCGCTGGCATGCAGGTTGATCTCGGCCGGCGAGCCCGCGCCCTCGAGCACGATCACCTCATGCCGCGCCGCCAGTTCGTCGAAGGCCTGCGCGATGTGCGGCCACACGGTGGCGCTGCGCTGGCGCCAGGGCGTGCGCGAGAGCGGCTCGTGCACCTGCCCCATCAGCACCACCTGGCTGGCGGTGTCGCGCTCGGGCTTGAGCAGCAGCGGGTTCATGCGCACCTCGGGCACGGCGCGCGCGGCCAGGGCCTGGAAGTACTGGGCGCTGCCGATCTCGCCACCGGCATCGAAGGCATCGGCGCCCGCGCCCGCAGCAGGGCCCACCACGCGCGCGTTGTTGCTCATGTTCTGCGCCTTGAAGGGCGCCACGCTGAGCCCCTGGCGCGCATACCAGCGGCATAGGGCCGTGGTGAGCCAGCTCTTGCCCGCGCCGCTGGTGGTGCCCAGCACCATCACACAGCGCGCGCTCATGGAAGTTGTTTTTTAGAAAGGTTGCACAGCATGGCCCGGATTGTGTCCGCCTGGACACCTCACCGATGCTGCGCCATGCCCGGGCGCCGGGCCGGCTATTTGGGCAACTGCTGCCTGCAGATGTTCTGGCCCGTGGTGGTCAGGCGCAGGGCGCCGCCGTTCCATTCGATCCAGGACAGGCTGACCAGGTCGTCGATCACGTCTTCGCCGATTTCCCCAGCGCGGCGGCGCTGCAGCAACTGCTCGACGCCCGGCAAGGCCACGCGCAATTCGCTCTGTCGATCTAGGGTAGGTACCGCTGCACTCATGGGAGCCATTCTCCAAGCCCCGCAAGCCAGAGGGCTGACGAAAATCAGCGTAACACAGTAGACGCTTTACTTACATGAATTCCACAACCCCGCCTTGATGGGCTTCTGGAGCCTCACGCAGGCGGCTGGCGGCCGTTGCGACCGTCGCGGCCGGTGGCGCGCAGCAGCGCCGCAACCTGCTCGCGCACCACGGCCAGGGCGCGGTCGTCGTCGCTGCTCTTGCGCGCCACCAGGGTCAGCTCCAGCATGGGCGCGTTGCGGCCCAGGCGCAGTTCGCGCACGGGGTAGGCGGCGGCGAAGGCCTCGTCCAGCAGGTGGATGATGGACACGCCCAGGCCCCGATGCACGCTGGCGATGATGGCGGGGGCCGAATCCAGCTCCAGCGCGCTGCGCTTGTTGGGCACCAGCGAAAGCACATGCCGCGCCGCCATCGCGCCGGTGACGGTGTTGCGGTCGTAGCGCACCCAGTCGTGGCGGCGCAGCAGCAAGGTGGGGCTGGTCTCGGTCGAATCGGGCGGCGCGATCAGCACCAGCTCGCGCCGCGCCAGCGGCCACCAGCGCAGCCGCTCGCTGCCGCCCTTGGCCGGCAGCGCCACCACGGCCGCATCGAGCTGGCCTGACTTCACGGCATTGATCAGCCCCGCGCTGCGCCCGCGCATGGGCTCGATGCTCAGCCGCGGGTGCCGCTGGCGCAGCGCCGACAGGCTGTCGGGCAGCAGCGAAGGCAGCAGCGATTCGATGATGCCGAGCTTGACCACGCCCTGGATGGCCACCGAAGGTTTGCGCCGCAGCGACTCCAGCTGCTGCAGCCCGCCGCGCAGCGCCGCGGCCACGTCGAAGGCGGCCACGCGCGGGCTCACGCGCGGCCCGGCGCGCTCGAACAGCGGCTGGCCCAGGTACTGCTCCAGCTGCTTCATCTGCATGCTCACGGCGCTGGGCGTGAGGCTCATCTCTGCCGCGGCGCCGGCAAAGCTGCCGGTGCGCAGCACCGATTCCAGCGTCTGGAAGGCTTCGATCTTCATCAACTTCCTTGATGTTGTTCTTCAATTTTCATCGCTTTTTCCTGATCCTTGCCCGGCCTAGACTGCCCTGCATCGACCCGTGGATTCCAGCGACCCGTGACCACTGACGCGGTGCGGCGCTGCACTGAAGGAGACTGAGCATGAGCAACACTGAATTCAAACCCCGCGCCTGGCTGGCCGCCGATGTGGCGCAGGACGACTCGTGGATCCTGCGCATGACGCCGCAGGAGGTCGAAGGCTTCGACGCCGCGCTGGCGCATGCCCGGACCGTCGGCAAGCCGCTGCTGGCCATGACGCTGGAGGACTTCCCGCTGCCGGCGGCTTCGCGCGCCGTGCTCGACCGCGCCATTGCCGCCACGCAGGGCCGCTGGGGCATGTGCCTGGTCAAAGGCTTCCCGGTTGATCGCTGGAGCGAGGCCGACACGCGCCTGGCCTACTGGGGCATGGGCCTGCACATGGGCGTGGGCCGCACGCAAAACCGCGCCAGCGAAATCATCAACGACGTGCGCGACGTCGGCGCCAGCTACAAGGTCAAGGGTGGCCGCGGCTACAACACCAATGCCGGGCTGGACTTCCACCAGGACTCCTGCGACGTGGTGGCCCTGCTGTGCCGGCGCACGGCCAAGTCGGGCGGCACCAGCAAGGTGATCAGCTCCATCGCGCTGCGCGACGAGGTGCAGCGCCAGCGGCCGGAGCTGATCCCCGTGCTGCAGCAGGACTGGTACCACAGCTACCAGGGCACGCAGGACCCAGTGCAGCCGCCCTTCTACCGCTGCCCCATCTTCGGCGACGACCCGCAGCACTTCTGCGCCCGCAGCAACCGCAAGAACACCGACGCGGCCCAGCGCGACTTCGACGAAGTGCCGCGCCTGTCCACCGCGCAGAAAGAGGCGCTGGACCTGTTCGACCAGCTGATGCCCAGCGACCGTCTGTGCTACTCGATGGAGCTGGAACAGGGCGACCTGCAACTGCTGAACAACTACGTCACCCTGCACTCGCGCACGCCCTTCGAGGACTTCGAGGAGCCCGACCAGAAGCGCCACCTGCTGCGCCTGTGGCTGGCCGTGCCCTCCTCGCAGCCGCTGCCGCCGCAGTGGGAGGAGTACTACGGCGACGTGCGCGCCGGCGCCGTGCGCGGCGGGGTGCGCGGCAGTGCCATCACGCAGGAGTTCCTGGCCTACGAGGAGCGCCATGCGAAGGCGCTGGGCATGCAGTGGCGCCCCTGGCGGCCGCTGGTGGTGCGCGAGCCCGCAGCAGCCGAATGACGAAGGGCCGCACGGCCCTGCCCTGTGAGCCAGCACGCGGCGCCCGGAAGGCCGCGCCCATGCATGAAGAACAAGCCGCGGGCCAGGCACCCGTGGCCCCCACGGAGACATCCCCATGAAGAAAAGCAGCAAGAAGATCTTTCGCGCGCTCTCGGCCTTCGCGCTGGCCCTGCTCGCGCCCGCCCTGGCGCTGGCCGACTACCCCGAGCGCCCCGTGCGCATCGTGGTGCCCTTCTCGGCCGGCGGCAACATCGACCTGACGGCGCGCGCCATTTCCACCGGCATGTCGCAGGCGCTGGGCCAGAGCGTGATCGTCGAGAACAAGCCCGGTGCCGGCGGCATGCTGGGCGCCGAGCAGGTGGCCCGTGCCGCGCCCGACGGCTACACACTGCTGCTGGCCTCCACGGGCTCGCTGGCGGCGGCGCCGGCGCTCTACCCCAAGCTGGGGTTCGACCCGGTCAAGGACCTGGCAGCCTCGCGCGCCATCACCCAGGTGCCGCTGGTGCTGGTGCTCAACCCCAAGCTGCCCGTGAGCAACGTCAAGGAGCTGATCGCGCTGGCCAAGTCGCGCGGCGCGCCGCTGACCATGGCCTCCACGGGCAACGGCACCTCCAACCACCTGGCGGGCGAGCTGTTCCAGAAGATGGCCGGCGTGCAGTTCACCCATGTGCCCTACCGCGGCAGCAGCCAGGCCCTGACCGATGTGCTGGGCGGCCAGGTGGACCTGATGTTCGACAACGTGCCCACCTCGCTGCCCTTCATCAAGAGCGGTAGGCTCAAGGCCCTGGGCGTGACGGGTGCCGGGCGCAGCCCCGCGCTGCCGCAACTGCCCACGGTGGCGGAGTCCGGCCTGGCCGGCTTCGAGGCCAGCACCCTCACCGGCATCGCGCTGCCCACGGGCGTTGCGCCCGAGGTGGCCGAGCGCATCCAGGCCGCCATGGCCCAGGCGATGGCCGCGCCCAAGGTGCGCGAGGACTTCGCCGGCATCGGGGCCGAGCTGGTGAACCTGCCCCCCGCAGACTTTGCGCGCCACATGCGCGACGAAGGCCGGAAGTGGTCGCAGGTGGTGCGCGACGCGGGGGTGCGCATTGACTGAAGCCGCAGCCGCGCCGCTGTGCCTGCCGCCGCAGTCGCCGCCGGAGCCGGCGCGCGTGGCCTTGCCTGCCGGCGCCACCGACTGCCACTGCCACGTGTTCGAGGACGAGGCGCGCTACCCCTGGGTGGCGCAGCGCAGCTACACACCCGCACCCGCGCCGCTTGCGGCCTACCTGCGCATGTGCGAGGCCGTAGGCCTGGCGCGCACGGTGCAGGTCAACGCCAGCATCTACGGCAATGACAACCGCCTCACGCTCGACGTGATCCGCGCCCTGGGCCAGCACCGTGCGCGCGGCGTGGCCGGGCTGGCGGCCGATGTGTCGGCCCAGGAACTCGAAACGCTGCACGAAGGCGGCATGCGCGGCGTGCGCCTGTCCACCCATGTGGCGGGCTATGGCGGCACCGAGCACCTGGAGCGCATGGCGCAGCGCCTGAAGCCTTTCGGCTGGCACCTGCAGGTGCATGTGGCGCAGGCGCGCGAGCTGGCCGAGCTTGAGCAGCGCCTGATGCAGGTGGACGCGCCGCTGGTCTTCGACCACCTGGGCTGCACGCGCGGCGGCGAAGGCGTGGACAGCCCGGGCTTCCAGGCGCTGCTGCGGCTGCTGACGCGGCGCGAGGACTGCTGGGTCAAGATCTCCAGCTGGTACCGGCGTTCCTCGCAGGCCGCACCGCACGAGGACATGCGCGCGCTGGCCCAGGCGCTGGTGCAGGCCCGGCCCGAGCGCGTGCTCTTCGGCAGCAACTGGCCGCATCCCAACCTGTTCGGCGATGAGGCCGTGCCCAGCGACGCCGGCCTGCTGGCCAGCTTTTTCGACTGGGTGCCCGAGGCCACACAGCGTGAACGCATCCTCGTGCGCAACCCGGAGCAGCTGTATGGCTTTCCGGCGCTGGCGCCCACCCCAAGACCCACGGAGACAGCATCATCATGATCAACAGACGCCAGACCCTCGGCGCCCTGGGCGCCGGCCTTCTCGCGCTGCAGGCCCCCGCCATCGTGCGAGCCCAGCCCGCCGTCACGCGGCTGCTGGTGGGCGCAACGCCCGGCGGCGGCACCGACATCGTGGCCCGCGCGCTGGCGCAGGAGCTCAGCACCCGCACCGGCCGCCAGTACGTGGTCGACAACAAGCCCGGCGCGGCCGGCAACATCGCGGCGCAGATGGTGGCCCAGGCCGCGCCCGACGGCGCGACCTTGCTGCTGAGCTACACCAGCCACGCCATCAACCCCACGCTGTACACCAAGCTGCCTTTCGACACGCAGAAGGACTTCACGCCCATCGCCGGCGTGGCGACCATCCCCGCGCTGCTGGTGGCCAACCCGGCACTGCCGGCCAGGGACGTGCGCGAGCTGATCGCGCTGGCCAAGGCCAGGCCCGGCCAGCTCAACATCGCCATCGCAGGCCTGGGCAGCGCCAACCATCTGGCCGGCGAAGTGCTCAAGCTGCAGGCCGGGGTGGACATCATCAGCGTGCCCTACAAGGGCACCGGCCCGGCGCTGCAGGACGTGATCGCAGGCCAGATCCAGCTGGCCATCTCGGGCGTGGCCAGCGTGCAGCAACTGGTCAAGGGCGGCAAGGTCAAGGCCATCGGCGTGACCAGCGCCAGGCGCGTGGCCGAATTCCCCGATGTGCAGGCCATCGGCGAAGTGCTGCCTGGCTTCGACTTCAGCTCCTGGTACGGCCTCTTCGGCCCTGCCGGCATGGACGCCAGGCAGGCCGACACGCTCAGCGCCGCCGTGCGCGACGTGCTGGGCTCGCCCGCGCTGCTGGCGCGGCTCAAGCATGAAGGCATTCTTCCCATGCCCAGCCGCGACCGGGCCGAGTTCGAACGCTTCGTGAACAGCGAAATCAGCCGCTGGGGCAAGGTGGTGCAACAGACCGGAGCCACGCCGCAATGAAGCGAAGCGAGACCGAAGGCATGACGCTGAAGCAGAGACTGGCGCAACCGCGCGCGCTGCTGGCGCCCGGCGTGTATGACGCCCTCACCGCGCTGCTGGCCGAGCAGGCCGGCTTCGAGGCGCTGTACCTCTCGGGCGGGGCCGTGGCCTACACCCAGCTGGGCCGCTCCGACGTGGGCCTGACCACGGCCAGCGAAACGGCCAACGTGCTGGCCCGCATCACCGACCGCGTGCGCCTGCCCGTGATCGTGGATGCCGACACGGGCTACGGCAACGCGCTCAACGTGCAGCGCACCGTGCGCGACTTCGAACGCGCGGGCGCGGCCATGATCCAGCTCGAGGACCAGGACTTCCCCAAGCGCTGCGGCCACCTGGCCGGCAAGAGCCTGGTCAGCAGCGCGCAGATGCAGGGCAAGCTGCGCGCCGCGCTCGATGCGCGCCATTCGCGCGACACCTTGATCCTCGCGCGCACCGATGCCGTGGCCGTCGAAGGCGTGGAAGCGGCCTTCGAGCGCGCCGAGGCCTATCTGGCCTGCGGCGTCGATGCGCTGTTCATCGAGGCCTTGCGCTCGCGCGAGCAGATGCAGCAGGCGTGCGAGCGCTTCGGCAGCCGCGTGCCGCTGCTGGCCAACATGATCGAAGGCGGCCAAACGCCCGTAAGCAGTGCCAGCGAACTGGGCGAGCTGGGCTTCCGGATCGTGATCTTCCCGGGCGGCACGGCACGCTGGGCGGCGGCCGGGCTGCAGCGCTACTTCGCCACGCTGGCCGCCGACGGCACCACCGCCGCCCTGCGCAGTCAGATGCTGGACTTCGACCAGCTCAACGGCCTGATCGGCACGCCCGAACTGCTGGCGCTGGGCAAGCGCTACGAGGCCTGAGCCGAAGCATCCCAGCCGCCGCCCAGCGCGCGCACCAGCGCCACCGTGGCCTGGTACTGCGCGGCCTTGACCTGCAAGGCCTGGCGGCGGTTGCGCAGCTCGCTGCGGCGCGCGTCCAGCAGGTCAAGCTGGCTGATGTAGCCGTTGCGGTAGCGCGTGTCCGACAGCTGCGTGGCGCGCTGCGCCGAACTGACGGCCGTGGCCTGCACCTGGGCCTGCTCCTGCAGGAGCCGCAGCGCCGAGAGCTGGTCTTCCACTTCCTTGAACGCACCCAGCACCTGGGCCCGGTAGCCGGCCAGGGCTTCGTCGAGCTGGCCCGAGGCGTTCTGCACGCCGGCCTCGCGCCGGCCGCCGTCCAGGATGGGCAGCGACAGCAGCGCGCCGATGCCCCAGGAGCGGGCCGACCACTTGAACAGGTCGCCGATCTCGGGCGAGGCATAGCCGCCGCCCGCCGTGAGCGTGAGGTCGGGGAAGTAAGCCGCCTGCGCCGCGCCCACGCGCGCCTGCGCGGCCAGCACGGCGGCCTGGGCGGCGGCCACATCGGGCCGGCGCTGCAGCACCGTGGCCGGCAGGCCGGCCGGGATGCCGGGCAGCACGCTGGTCCAGGCCTGGTCGTCGATCGCCAGCGCGGCCGGGGCCTGGCCCGTGAGCACGGCCAGCGCGTGTTCGAGCTCGGCGCGGCGCCGGTCCAGCGCCAGCGCGTCGGACTCGGTGGCCGAGACCTCGGTCTGCACGCGCGCCACGTCCAGCTCGGCCACGTCGCCGGCCTGCTGGCGGCGCTGCGTGAGGCGCAGCGTGTCGCGATAGGCCTGCACGTTGTCGCGCACCAGGGCGCGTTCGGCGTCGGCCGCGCGCAATGCCAGGTAGGTCTGGGCCACCTCGGCCTGCACCAGGAGGCGGGTGCTTTGCAGCAGGGCCTCGCGCTGCTGCGCGTCCAGGCGCGCGGCCTCGCTGGCGCGCGAGAGGCGGCCGAACAGGTCCAGCTCGTACGAGGCACTGAGGCCCGCGGTGGTCAGGGTCGAAGGCCGGTTGCTCTGGTTGCGGTCCAACCCCTGCTGGCGCGACGCACCTGCGCCGGCGCCCAGTTGGAATGAGCGGTCGGCGTCGCTCAGGCGGGCCAGCGCCCTCGCCTGCCGCACGCGCGCCGCCGCCTGGGCGATGCTGGCGTTGCCGTCATCGACCTGCAGGGCGCGCTCGACCAACTGGTCCAGCACGGGGTCGCCGAAGGCGCGCCACCATTGGCCGCGCGGCTGGGCCTCGGCCGGCGTGGCGCGGGTCCATTGGCCTTCCGTGGGCGCAGCGGCTGGCGCCGCGGCCCGGGCTTCCTTGAACTGGGCGGGCGCGTCCACGCTGGGCAGGCCCGAAGGCGTGCTGGCGCAACCGGCCAGCACCAGGGCGGCCATCAGCGGCGCAAGGGCCGCGCGCAGCGGGCGCCGCAGGGTTGCCGGGGTCTTCATCGAGCCATGCATGGTTCTTCTCCTTGGCTTCGTGTCATTCATGATCATCATTCGTGGTGGCCCAGCCGCGCCGCTGGGGCCGGCTGCAGGCCCGCGCCATGGCCGCCGCCGCTTGCAGCCGGTGCCGGATGGCTGGCGGACACGAAGTCCTCACCCGCGGCCGGCACCGTGCCGTGCTGGCGCAGCGGCCGGTTGCCGGCCAGGCGGCGCAGCGCCACATAGAAGACGGGCGTGAGGAACAGGCCGAAGGCCGTCACGCCGATCATTCCGGCGAACACCGCCACGCCCATGGCCGTGCGCATCTCTGCACCCGCGCCGGTGGCCAGCACCAGCGGCAGCACGCCCATCACGAAGGCCAGCGAGGTCATCAGGATCGGACGCAGGCGCAGGCGGCTGGCCTCGATGGCGGCCTGCACGGGCGTGCGGCCGGCGAATTCCAGCTCCCGCGCGAACTCCACGATCAGGATCGCGTTCTTCGCACTGAGCCCCACCAGCACGATCAGCCCGATCTGCGTGAAGACGTTGTTGTCACCGCCCGAGAGCCACACGCCCGTCATCGCGGCCAGCAGGCCCATGGGCACGATCAGGATGATCGACAGCGGCAGGGTCAGGCTCTCGTATTGCGCGGCCAGCACCAGGAACACCAGCAGGATCGCGAGCGGGAACACGATCACGGCCGAGTTGCCGGCCAGGATCTCCTGGTAGGTCAGGTCGGTCCATTCGAAGTCCACGCCCGGCGGCAGCGTTTGCGCCGCGATGCGCGCGATGGCCTCCTGCGCCTGGCCCGAGGAATAGCCCGGCGCGGCGCCGCCGTTGATGTCGGCCGTGAGGTAGCCGTTGTAACGCATGGCACGCTCGGGGCCGAAGCTGCTGTTGACCTTCAGCAGGGCCGACAGCGGGATCATCTCGCCCGAGCTGGACCGCACCTTGAGCGCGCCGATGTCTTCGGCCCGCGCGCGGTACGGCGCATCGGCCTGCACGCGCACGCTGTAGGTGCGGCCGAACTTGTTGAAGTCGTTCGCATACAGGCTGCCCAGGTAGATCTGCATGGTGTCGAAGATGTCGGTCACGGGCACGCCGAGCTGGCGCGCCTTGGTGCGGTCGATGTCGGCATACAGCTGCGGCACGTTGACCTGCCAGCTCGTGAACATGCCCGTGAGTTCGGGCGCCTGCACGGCCTTGGCCATGAAGGCCTTCACGGCCGCGTCCATCTGCGCGTAGCCCACCGAGGCGCGGTCTTCCAGCTGCAGCTTGAAGCCGCCCGTGGTGCCCAGGCCCGCCACCGGCGGCGGCGGGAACATGACGATGAAGGCGTCCTGGATGCCCGCGAAGGCCTGGTTGAGCTGGCCCGCCACCGCGCCGCCGGACTGGTCCGGGTTCTTGCGCTGGTCAAAAGGCTTGAGCATCGCGAACACGATCCCCGAGTTGGAGCTGTTGGTGAAGCCGTTGATCGACAGCCCCGGGAAGGCCAGCGTGCCTTCGACGTTGGGGTTGCTCTTCATGATCTCGCCCATGCGGCGGATCACGTCGTCGGTGCGGTCCAGCGTGGCGCCGTCGGGCAGTTGGGCGAAGCCGATCAGGTACTGCTTGTCCTGCGTGGGCACGAAGCCGCCGGGCACGGCCTTGAACAGGCCGAAGGTCACGCCCACCAGCGCGAGGTAGATCACCAGCATCAGCGTCTTGCGCGAGATCACGCTCCTGACGCCGCCGCCGTAGGCTTCGGAGCCTCGCTGGAAGAAGCGGTTGAAGCCGCGGAACAGCCAGCCCAGGGCCTTGTCCATGCCGCGCGTGAGCGCATCCCTGGGCGCGTCATGGCCGCGCAGCAGCAGTGCCGCAAGCGCGGGCGACAGGGTCAGCGAGTTGATGGCCGAGATCACCGTGGAGATGGCGATGGTGACGGCGAACTGCTTGTAGAACTGGCCCGTGAGCCCGCTGATGAAGGCCAGCGGCACGAACACCGCCACCAGCACCAGCGCGATCGCGATGATGGGGCCCGAGACCTCGCGCATGGCGCGGTAGGTGGCCTCGCGCGGCGACAGGCCCGCCTCGATGTTGCGCTCCACGTTCTCCACCACCACGATGGCATCGTCCACCACGATGCCGATGGCCAGCACCAGGCCGAACAGGCTCAGCGCGTTGATGGAGAAGCCCAGCACATGCAGCACGGCGAAGGTGCCCACCACCGACACCGGCACGGCCAGCAGCGGGATGATGGACGCGCGCCAGGTCTGCAGGAACAGGATCACCACCAGCACCACCAGCAGCACGGCTTCGAGCAGCGTGGCGATCACCGAGTCGATGGAGGCCCGCACGAACTGCGTGGGGTCGTAGGCGATGCGGTATTCCAGCCCCTCGGGCATGTGGGCGTTGAGCGCATCCATGGTGGCGCGCACGTTGGCCGAGATGTCCAGCGCGTTGGAGCCCGGCGACTGGAACACGCCGAGGCCCACGGCCGGGTCGTTGTCCAGCAGCGAACGCAGCGAATAGTCGGCCGCGCCCAGCTCGATGCGCGCGATGTCGCGCAGGCGCACCACCTGGCCATCATTGCCACTCTTGACGATGATCTCGCCGAACTCTTCCTCGGTCGAAAGGCGCCCCTGCGCGTTGACCGAGAGCTGCACGTCGATGCCCTGCAGCCCCGGCGAGGCGCCGATCACGCCAGCCGCGGCCTGCACGTTCTGGCCGCGGATGGCGGCCACCACGTCGGCCGCCGACAGGCCGCGCTGCGCGACCTTCTGCGGGTCGAGCCAGACGCGCATCGCGTATTCGCCGCCGCCCCAGATCTGCACCTGGCCCACGCCCTCGATGCGCGCCAGCCGGTCCTTGACGTTGAGCACCGCGTAGTTGCGCAGGTAGTCGATGTCGTAGCGATTGTTGGGCGAGACCAGGTGCACCACCATCGTGATGTCGGGCGAGCTTTTGACCGTGGTCAGGCCCAGGCGCCGCACTTCCTCGGGCAGGCGCGGCTCGGCCTGCGAGACGCGGTTCTGCACCAGTTGCTGCGCCTTGTCGGGGTCGGTGCCCAGGCGGAAAGTCACGGTGAGCGTCATCACGCCGTCGGTGGTGGCCTGGCTGCCCATGTAGAGCATGCCTTCGACGCCGTTGATCTGCTCCTCCAGCGGCGTGGCCACGGTTTCAGCGATCACCTTCGGATTGGCGCCCGGGTACTGGGCGCGCACCACGATCTGCGGCGGCGCCACCTCGGGGTACTCGGAGATCGGCAGCCCGCGCAGCGCGATCAGCCCTGCGATCAGGATCAGCAGCGACAGCACGCCGGCAAAGATGGGCCGGTCGATGAAGAATTTGGAGAGGTTCATGGTGAACTTTCAGCGGCGCGCTTCGCGAAAAGAAAGAGCGCCGCGGTTCGGATAAATCAGTTGCTGCTGTTGCTGGCCACGCGCGTGCTGCGCGCTTCCGCGGCCTGGGCCGCGGTGTCCATGGGCACGTCCTGCGGCGCCAGTTGCGCGCCGGGGCGCAGGTGCTGCAGGCCGTTGACCACCACGCGCTCGCCGGCCTTGAGCCCGCTGCTGACCACCCGCAGCCCGTTGACGGGCGCGCCCAGCGTCACTTCGCGGTACTCGGCCTTGTTCTGCGCGTTCACGACCATGACGAACTTCTTGTCCTGGTCGGTGCCCACGGCGCGTTCGGCCACGAGCAGGGCGCGGCTGTCCTGCGGCTGGCCCATGCGGATGCGCGCGAACTGGCCCGGGATCAGCGCGCCGTCCTTGTTGTCGAAGGTGGCGCGCACGCGCACCGTGCCGCTCTTGGCATCGACCTGGTTGTCGATGAGCTGCAGCTTGCCTTCGAAGGGCGTGCCTTCGGTGGCCACGGTGCCCATCTGCACCGGGATCTGGCCGATCAGCGAACGCGCGCTGGCGCCGCCGGGCATGGCCTGCAGCGCGCGGCCGATCACCTGCTCGTCGGCGTCGAAGCTGGCGTAGATGGGGCTGACCGACACCAGCGTGGTCAGCACCGGCGCGGCCGGGCCGGCCGCCACCAGGTTGCCCACGGTCACTTCGAGCTTGCCGATGCGCCCGGCCACCGGCGCGCGCACCTGCGTGTAAGACAGGTTCAGCTGCGCGCTCTGCAGCGCGGCCTGCGCGGCGCGCAGGTTGGCCTCGGCCTCCAGGCCGGCGTTCAGGCGCTCGTCCAGCTCGCGCTGCGCGATGGCCTGTTCGTCATACAGGCGCCGCGCGCGGGCCTGCTCGCTGCGGGTGTAGGTGGCGCGAGCCTGGGCCGAAGCCACCTGCGCCTGCGCACGCTCCACCTCGGCGCGGTAGGGGGCGGGGTCGATGGTCAGCAGCAGGTCGCCCTGCTTGACCAGCGCCCCTTCGCGGAAGTGCACGGCCTGCACGGCGCCGGCCACGCGCGAGCGGATGTCCACGCGCTCCACGGCCTCGAGCCGGCCCGAGAACTCGTCCCAGGCGTTGATGGCGGTTTCCTGCACCACGGCCACCGAAACCGGCGTGGCCGGCGCCTGCGCGGGCGCGGGCGGGTTGCTGGCCTGGGCCTGCAGGCCCGGAATGCTGAACACGCCCGCGGCGATGGCAGCCACGGCCGTCAGCGCGGTGGCGGCCGGCCAGAAACGGCGCCGGCTTTGGGCTTGCACGGGAGTGTGGTCATCAGAGGAAGACGGCGGAAGGTGCGACATGGCGGCTCCTGAAGGTCAAGCAATGGATCAAGGGGCAACACCGCTCCCCCGCGGGCAGATGCACACGGAAAAACAGGCGGCGGGAATCACGAAAAAAATGGAAGGGAAGAACGCGGCGCCGCGGCGCCGTTCTTCGTGGCGCACCAGGCCTGATTGCAGGCATGGCGCTGCCTGCGGCGATGCACGAGGCACCGCCGCATCAGCGGATCAGGTGGAGGTCAGGGCCTGCGGCTTCAGCCGCCGGGCTGCGCCTGCAGCGAGGGCGGCTCGAAGAAGCTGCGGAAATGCTGCATCACGCTGAGTTCACAGCCCTGGCAGCCGGACTCGCCGGGCTCGTAAAGCGCCTCGGGCCAGTTGGCGGCGCTGCTCACGATCTGGCTGCACACGTTGATGCCCGCTTCGCGCAGCCGGCCGGCATAGGCCAGCGCCTCGTCGCGCATCGGATCGTCCGGGCCCACCAGCACCAGCGTGGGCGCCAGGTCGCTCAGGCGCAGCGAGCTGCCCGGCACCGCATAGGGGTGCAGCGCGTCCATGGGGCGCTTGAGGTATTGCTGCCAGCCCGTGGCCCATTTGCAGGCATCGGTGCTGTCGCAGCCGGCGGCCCGCAACGAGGCCGTGCCCGCGCACGGGTCCAGCATCGGCGACAGCAGCACCTGCCCGGCCAGCGGCGGATGGTCGCGGTCCCGCGCCACCATGGCCACGGCCGCAGCCAGGTTGCCGCCGGCCTCTTCGCCGGCCAGGAACACGCGCGCCCCCTTGCCGGCCAGCTTGACGCGCTGCTTGTACAGCCACACCAGCACCTCGTAGCCCACCTCGATGGGCTTGGGGAAGGGGTACTCGGGCGCCAGCGGGTAGGCCAGCGAAACCGCCACCGCGCCCGAGCGCGCCAGCAGCCGGCCCACGTTGCGGCCGTTGTCCAGGTCGCCACAGGTGAAGGTGCCCCCATGGAAATGCAGCACCAGCGGCTGGCCGCCGGCCACGGCTTCGCGCCGGCCGTACTGGCGGGCCGTCACGGTGTCGCCGCCGGGCAGCGGGATCTGCAGCTCGGCCTCGGGCACGTCGGCGCCCGCGGCCAGGCCGGGTGCGAGAAGGGACGTTGCGTTGCGGGCGGTCATGGCGTTGGTATACGGAAGATCGATGACTGCAAATGTAAGCCCGCACCGCGCCCGGAAATGGGGGGCATTGCCGCTACTGCGTTTCCATGCAGACAACAATCGCAGCGCAGCATGGCTGCAGAATCCGTGCCCGGGGCGCCGCGCGTCACAAGCGCGCGCGCCACAACGTCTGGCTGGCATCACCTCCTTACCAGTTTGCCCTCCTTCTTTAGTCGTTGACCATGGACCCAATCCAGACCATGCGGGTGTTCGTGCGTGTCGTCGAGGCCGGCAGCTTCACGCGCGCGGCCGATTCGCTCGGCATTCCCAAGGGCACCGTCACCAAGCAGATCCAGGCGCTGGAATCGCGCGTGCACGCCAAGCTGCTGAACCGCACCACGCGGCGCGTGACGGTCACGCCCGACGGCGCCGCCTACTTCGAGCGCGCGGCGCGCCTGCTCAACGACTTCGACGAGCTGGAAGCCAGCATGAGCGACGCGCAGTCCTCCCCCAAGGGCAAGCTGCGCGTGGACGTGGGCACCTCGATGGCGCGGCTGGTCATCATCCCGGCGCTGGACAGCTTCTACGCCAGCTACCCCGACATCCAGCTCGACCTGGGCGTGAGCGACCGCCCCGTGGACCTGATCGGCGACAACGTGGACGTGGTGATCCGCGCCGGCACCATCGCCGACCAGTCGCTGGTGGCGCGGCGCATCGGCACCCTGCCCTTCGTCACCGTGGCCTCACGCGGCTACCTGCAGAAGTACGGCACGCCGCTGCATCCGCATGACCTGCAGCGCGGGCGCCACCATGTGCTGAACTTCTTCTCGAGCAACTCGCGCCGCCTGTACCCGCTGGACTTCAGCAAGGACGGCGAGCGCATCGAGATCTCCGAGCCCTACCGCCTGTCGGTCAACGACAGCAACGCCCACACCGAAGCCGCCCTGGGCGGCTTTGGCGTGACGCAGATGGTGAAGTTCATCGCCGAGCCCTACCTGGAAAGCGGCGAGCTGGTGCAGCTGATGCCCGACTGGACGCTGGACGCGCTGCCCGTGCACGTGGTGTACCCGCCCAACCGCCATCTCAGCGCCAAGGTGCGCGCCTTCGTCAACTGGACGGCGGACCTGTTCGCCCAGAAGCAGCACCTGACGCGGGGCTGAGGCCCGCACGCGTTCGGCCTCATACGGTTTTGCATTCAAGCGCAGAGCGAGGCGGGGTGCCGAAGACAGTGCTGACGCACGGCGAGGCACCCCAACGAAGCTATGCGTTTGAAGGCAAAACCGTGTCAGCCTTTCAGCGAGCCGCCCGCATTCACAACCGGCTGCGAGCCGCGGTCGCTGCACAGCACCACCAGCAGGTTGCTCACCATCTGGGCCTTGTGCTCCTCGTTGAGCTGCACCATGCCGCCCTTCTGCAGTTCGGCCAGCGCCATTTCCACCATGCCCACGGCGCCCGCGACGATGCGCGTGCGCGCCGCGATCACGGCATTGGCCTGCTGGCGCTGCAGCATGGCCTGTGCCACCTCGGGCGCGTAGGCCAGGTGGCTGATGCGCGCCTCGCGCACGCGCACGCCCGCATTGCCCAGGCGCTCGGCCAGCTCGGTCTGCAGGTGTTCGCTGATCTCGGCCGCATGGCCGCGCAGCGAGATCACACCCTCCTCGGTGCCGTCGTAGGGGTAGCTGGTGGCCAGGGTGCGCAGCGCGGCCTCGGACTGCACGTGCACGAAGTCCTCGTAGTCGTCCACGTTGTAGACGGCCTCCGAGGCATCCACCACCTCCCACACGATCACGGCCGCGATCTCGATCGGGCTGCCTTCCAGGTCATTGACCTTGAGCACGCCGCTTTCGAAGTTGCGCACGCGCAGGCTGATCTTGCGCTGGCCGAAGAAGGGGTTGTTCCAGCGCAGGCCGGTCTGCTTCACGGTGCCCACGTACTTGCCGAACAGCTCCAGCACCGCGGCCTGGTTGGGCTGCAGCGTGTACAGCCCCTTGACCACGACGAAAAAGAGCACGGCGCCCGCCACGCCGCCGGCCAGGCCCAGCGGCTCGCGGCGCACCAGGAACACATAGAGCCCGGCCAGCACCACCAGGGCGACGATCACCAGCAGGGCAATGCCCGACAAAGAGTTTTTGCTGCGTTCCTGCATGGCAGGCTCCTTTGGAGTTGTGAAAAGTTTGGGCGTGCGGCCCTGAAAAAAAGGCCCCCACGCTCCCCCGCTTCGCGTGGTCCGCTGCCCCCCGAGGGGGGCTTTTCATCTTGGGGCGGCCCGGCGATGAAAAAGGGCCCGGCCGACATGGTAGAACCTCGCCCCATCGCGCCCGGGCTGCTGGGGTTGATCCAGGCCCGTGCGCGCACGCCCTTTTCATTGCCTTGCAAAGAGTCCACGCCATGACGACCCTGCCTGCCACCGAACTGCGCCAGGCCTTCGCGCCCACGGGCGTGCTGCGCGCCTCCATCAACCTGGGCAATCCCATTCTTGCGGGCCGCGACGCCGCGGGCGCGCTGTGTGGCGTGTCGGTGGACCTGGCCCGCGCGCTGGCCGAGCGCCTGGGCCTGCCACTGGAGCTGCTCCCCTTCGAAAAAGCCATGAAGTCGGTCGAAGCCGTGAAGGGCGAGGCCGCCGACGTGGGCTTCTTCGCGGTCGATCCGGCCCGCAGCGAAGGCTTGAGTTTTTCCGCGCCCTATGTGCTGATCGAAGGCAGCTACCTCGTGCGTGCCGATTCGCCCCTGCAGGACAACGCGGCCGTGGACCGCAGCGGCACGCGCATCGCCGTGGGCCTGGGCAGCGCCTACGACCTGTTCCTCACGCGCGAGATCGCGCAGGCGCAGATCGAGCGCATGGCCAACGCCGATGCGGTGCGCGAGGCCCTGGTGGCCGGCCAGGTCGAGGTGGCGGCCGGCATCCGCCAGTTGCTGCAGGAATGGGCCGACGAGGATGCCGGCCTGCGCCTGCTGCCCGGGCGCTTCATGGTGATCCAGCAGGCCATGGGCCTGCCCGCGGGCCGCGGTGAAGCCGCAGCACAGGCGCTCGCCCATTTCGTCGAAGAGATGAAGGCCCAGGGCTTCGTCGCCCAGGCCCTGGCACGCCATGGCATCGCGGGGGCATCGGTGGCGCCAGCGGCGCAGCCCTGATGCGGCGGCGATGAGCACAGACTTGCTGCACACCGCCCCCGTCTCTCACCCGCAGCCCGCCCGGCGCGCGCCCTGGCTGCGCTGGGCGCTGGCCTATGCGCTCGTGGCCGGTGCCAGCCTGTGGCTGCGCCAGGGCTTTGCCACGCATGCGGTGGCGGCGGCCGGCTTCGACGATGCGCTCTTCGTGCGCCTGGCCTATTCGCTGGGTGCGGGCCAGTGGCTCGGGCCTTTTGACCGCGTGACGCTGGCCAAGGGCATGGGCTATCCGCTGTTCATCGCGCTCAGCGCCGCCCTCTCGATCCCGCTGAAGCTGGCCGAGCAGGCGATCTACCTGCTGGTGTGCGCGCTGCTGGCCCATGCGCTGGCACGGCGGCTGCGCCGGCCCGGGGCCGGGTTTGCGCTCTTTGCGGCGCTGGCCTTCAACCCGGTGCTGTGGCATCCGGAGCTGGCCCGCATCATCCGCGAGGGCCTGTACCTCACGCAGTCGCTGGCCGTGCTGGCGCTGGCCGCCGCGCTGCTCGTGCCGCCGCGGCGCCAGCGTCGCGGGGCCCTGCCGCTGCTGGGCGGGGCCGTGCTGGCTTTCTACTGGTGCACGCGCGAGGAAGGCCTGTGGCTCGTGCCCTCGCTGGCGCTGATGGCCACTGCCGTGCTGCTGGCGGGCCTGCGCCGCCAGCGCCGGGCCGCCCGCCGCCATGCCGCGCTGGCACCGCCGCGCCGGCGCCTGTTCCAGGCGCTGCTGCCCTTGCTGGCCGCGGGCCTGGTCGCGGGCCTGGGCGTGGCCGGAGTCAAGGCCGTCAACCAGGCGCGCTACGGCGTGTTCCTGGCCACCGAGTTCCAGGACGCCCGCTTCCAGCGCGCCTATGGGGCGCTGGCGCGCATCCGCCATGACCAGCGCCGGCCCTATGTGGTGTTCCCGGCCGACGCCCGCCAGCGCGCCTACGCCGCCAGCCCCGCAGCGCGCGAGCTGCAGCCGGCCTTCGAGGGCGAGAACAGCGCGCTGTGGCGCCATGTGGGCTGCACGCAGTTGCACATCGCCGCAGCCGACTGCCCTGAGGTGCTGTCGGGCTGGTTCATGTGGGCCTTGCGCGATGCGGTCTGGCTGGCGGGCCACTACGAAAGCGCACCGCGCGCCATGGCTTTCTACGAACGGCTGAGCACGGAAATCAACGCCGCCTGCGACAGCGGCAGGCTCGCCTGCGATGCGCCGCGCCGCGGCCTCGCACCGGCCTTCGACGCCCAGCGCCTGGGCGCCGCCGCGCAGGCCGCGGCCTGGCTCACGCGCGCGCTGGTGCAACTGGGCGATGGCCAGATCGGCGCCCGCCCCAGCCTGGGCCGGCTCGACGACCTCGAATACATCCGCCAGATGGTGGGCCGCCTGACGCTGCCGGCCATCCAGGACGTGGCCGTGGCCCTGCGATGGGAGTCACCCACGGGCGCGCCCGTGCCGCCCCTGCGCATCGAAGGCCCCTCCGCTGCGCAATGGCGGCTGGAGCTGCAGCCCGGCGAGGACCCGCGCACGCAGCAGCTGCGCCTGCTCACCGACTGCAGCGCCAGCGACTGCCGCCTGGCACTGGGCGATGCCATGCTGCCCCTGTCCAATGGTGGCGAACTGCGCAGCGCGCAGGGCCTGCTGCGCATCACCGACGTGCGCCTGCACGCGCGCACGCTGGAAGGCCAGCGCACGCGCGCCCAGCAGGCCGCGGCCCGGCTGCTGGCCAAGGCCTATGCCTGGGCCTGGCCGCCGCTCACGCTGGCCGCGCTGCTGGGCTGGGCACTGGCCCTGCGCCAATGGCTGCTGCGGCCCCATCGGCGCAACGCCCTGCCCTGGATGCTGCTGCTGGCCAGCGCCGCCCTCACCGCCGTGGCCACGCGCATCGCGCTGCTGGCCTGGCTGGACGCCACCTCCATCCCCTCGGCCCACATGCTCTACGCCTCACCGGCCTCGCCGATGGTGCTGCTGTTCACGGTGCTGGGGCTGCTGCTGGGGCAGGCGGCGCTGCGCGGGGCATGGCCGCGCAACTGAACGCGGGTGAGCTACATCAGCCGCGCGACGCGGTAGCCCTGGCGCTCCAGAAGCGCTGGCAACGCCTGCGGCCCCACAAGATGCAGCGCGCCCACGGCGACAAACAGGCGCTGATACTGCCCTCCACTCAACGCGCCGATGCGCTGCGCCATGGCTTCGTTGCGCTCGGCCATCTGTTTGACAAAGATCTTGTGGAGTTCGGGCGACCGGCTTGGATCGGCCTCGGGATCCAGCAGGCTCAGGTCGTGTTCCTGCCAGCCCCGCACGACGCGCGACACCACGCGAGTGCTGTGCCCGCTGGCCAGATCTTCCAAGGCTTCTGAAAGCATGGCCTGTCGCTGCGCTTCCGGAAGCGTGTCATTCATCGTCATCTGCATGGCGAAGCCTTCGAGCTCGACCACCGGGATTCCAGCCGCGCGGGCAAAGCCGAGCAGGAAGTAGTCCACGCCGTAGGCCGTACTCAAGCCCAGCGGCGCAGCGGCCAGGCCTACCAGCGTCATGGCCAGCACCTCTGGCTTGAACCTGCGTGCGAACGCCGGGTCAATCTGGGCAGCACGTAGCATCGGATCGATCCGCTGCGCATCAGCCTCGGCGATGGACAGCGACGGTGCATCGGCTGGCAGCGTCCCATGCTGCCTGAAGGCCGACGCAAGATCGGGCGCGAGCAGATCGACCTCCACCACCAGCACCTCGGCGCGCCGCAACGGCCGCAGCACGCGGGGCGACAGGGGATAGAAGGACGCACTGCCCACATGAATGGTGCCGTACAAGAACACCGTCGATTCGCCGCGCACGGCGCGATAGAGCAGCCCACCCTCCCCCGCTTGCGGGGGTGTTTCCGCAGGCGTCGCCAGCGCCTTCAACCACGGCGCCAGCGCAAGAGCCAGCAGCATTTCGCGCCTGCGGCTCACGGGTGTCAGCATGCGGCGCGCGCTGGTCGAGACCCGTGGCGCGGGCAAGCTTGCGGCGGCGCTCTGCCACGCATGCGAAGACGCATGGCCAAACAAAATCCGGCTCATCTGGAACCCTCCCCTGTTCTGGCGCAAGGCCAGTTCTTTTCGTTGTCAGGCCATCTCCAGGATGGCGTGTGGCAGGAACAGGCTAGTCGAAAAATCGCGGCAGGAAGCGCTGACGTCCGCGCGGGGCCGACATGCATTGGACTTCTGGCAAGAACTTGGCAAATCCGCGAGGGCGGCTTGCGCCTTGTCTCGTATCCTGCGTTGCACAAACCGGCTTGGCAGGGGATGTTGGGATGCCGTCTTCGCGGATACGTCGTTGGGTCGTCTTGGCCCTGTGTGCCATGTGCGCCTGCACTGCAGTGCAGGCCCAGCGCCAGGCTTCGCCGGACGCGCAGATCCTGCAACGCGCCGCCGTGGTGGCCCAGGGTGCGCGAATCTCATTGCTGGCCGACCAGGTCACGGTCGATGCGGCCTTGTTGCCGCTTTTGGAGAAGGCGCTCGACCAGATGGAGGTGCTCACCGGCCGAACGCTGGACATTGCCACCATGGGGCCGCGCGTGCAGGTGGTGGTGTCGGCCCAGACCCGCGTTTCGCATGTCTGGCGCGGCTACGAACATCCGCTCGATCCACGCGCCCTGGTGTTCCTGGCGCCTCGCGTGGCACATGATGCGATGCGAGGTCTGAACGCCACCTACGTGCATGAGCTGGCGCACGTCCTGACCTGGCGCTATCACAGCCACACCTTGCGCGAAGGCCTGGCCGACTACCTGGCGCTGCAGGTGGTTCCAGGCGCCGGTGTCGGCCCAAACCGCGCCGGAGTGCCGCCCCCCGGGCGGGTCACGCCGCAGATCAGCGCCCTGCTTGGCAGCAGCACGCCATCGCCCGCCTGGCTGACTACTGACGCCGAGCTTCGCCGCGAGTACTACTGGGCCAGCCGGCGCTTCGTGCAGCACCTGATCGAACTCAAGGGGCTCGAAACCTTCATGCGTCTGTACGAGAGCCCGCAACCCGAGCAGTTGCTGCCCGAGTTCTACGGCACCGATCAAGCCACGCTGGTGCAGCAGGCCGGACTATGAGGGCGGGTGCACGTTCTAAGAACGAATGGCCTCTGCCCGGCCACGTCCCTCAATCCGCCTGAATCCCAAACTCCTTGATCACCTTGCCGAAGCGCGCGTGGTCGTTGGCCACGGTGCGGCCCAGGGTGGCGCCGTCGGCGATCTCGGGGGTGACGGCCATGGTGCCCAGCTTGGCGACCACGTCGGGCATCTTGATGACTTCACGCATGGTGGCGTCGATCTTTTTCGCCACGTCCTGCGGCAGGCCCCTGGGGCCGAACAGGCCCCACCAGGCCGTGACGTCCACATCCTTGTAGCCCAGCTCCACCAGCGAGGGCACCTCAGGCAGGATGGGCGAGCGGCCCTGGCCCGTGACGGCCAGCGGCACGACCTTCCTGTCGGCCAGGTAGCCCGCTGCCGCGCCAGGCGTGGCGTAGACGGTGGGCAGGTGGCCGCCCAGCAGATCGGCCAGGCCGGGGGCGATGCCCTTGTAGGGCACGTGGGTCATCTTGATGCCGGCGGCCTTGTTGAACATCTCGCCCACGATGTGCATGGGCGAGCCCGAGCCGGAGCTGCCATAGGCCAGTTCCTTGCCGCCCTTGGCCTGGGCCACCAGGCTCTTGACGTCTTTCAGGCCCGACTGCGTGCTGGCCACCAGCAGCAGCGGCGAGGCGCCCACCTGGGTGATGGGCGTGAAGTCCTTGTTCACGTCCATGGGCACGCCACCCTTGAGCACCAGCGGCGCGATGGCGAAGGTGCTGGGCGCGAACAGCAGGGTGTAGCCGTCGGCGGGCGACTTGGAGACATAGCCGGCGCCCAGGGTGCCGGTGGCACCGGGGCGGTTGTCCACCACCACGGCCTGGCCCAGGCGCTGGCCCAGCTTCTCGGCGTAGATGCGGGCCATCGCGTCGGTGTCGCCGCCGGCCGGGTAGGCCACGACGATGGTGACGGTCTTGGCGGGCCAGGCCGCCTGCGCCTGCGCGGCGCCGTGGGCAAGCAGGCCGGCGCCCAGCATCAGGGCAGCCACAGCGGTGGCACGGCGTCGGGTCAGGCGATTCATGGCAACTCCTGGTTCAGCGGGCATGGCGCCCATGGTGGTGGTGAATGAAAAACGGTCACAGCGGGAAAACAGCAGCAGCAGGCCTGTCAGGCCGCGTGGGCCGGCGCGTGTTCGTCGGCGGGCCCGGCCCGCTCGCGCAGCCACAGCAGCGCGCCGCAGGCCATCACGACGACCTGCGTGCCGATGAGCAGGCCGAAGCCGGCCAGGAAGCCGCCGCCCGCGGACTGCGAGGTCCAGCCGATGACGGCGCCCATGATGGCGGGCATGAAGCCGGCCACCAGGCTGCCTGCGCCATTGACCACGCCGTAGGCGCTGGCCACGTGCTCTGGCCGCGCGCAATGCTGCACGGTGCTGGGGAAGGCCGGGCTCATCAGGCCCCAGCAGAAGTTGGCGAGGATCAGGCAGTAGGCGGCCGTGTAGCGGTCCTGCACATGGATGGCCAGCCACACGCCCAGCGCCACGCCCAGGCTGCCGAAGATGAAGATCAGCGGCACCTGCCGGCGCTGGATGCGGTCGATGATCACGCCGCCCACGAAGACGGCCAGCACGCTGGCGTACTGCGGCAGCGAGGCCAGCCAGCCCATCTCGCGCATCGAAAAACCGCGCGATTCCTTGAGGTAGGCCGGCAGCCAGTTGCTGCTGCCCCAGAGGTAGGAAAGAAAGGCCGCCGTCATCACCGTGACCAGCAGCAGGTGCCGCGTGTGCAGCGCGCCGCGCACGATCTGGCCCACCTGCCCCACGGCCTCAGTCATCGAACGGGGCTTGGGCAGGCCGCTGTCCACCCTGGGCATGCGGATGAAGGCCAGCACCAGCGGAATGCCTAAAGCGATGTTGATCAGGCCCAGCACATGGAAGGAGGTTTCCCAGTCATGCCCCACCACGAGGTAGCCGATGAAGGGGTAGCCCACGGCCAGCCCCAGGCCGGTGCCCATGTTGACCAGCGAATTGGGCTTGCCGTTCTCGCGGCTTTCGAAGTGCGCCTTGATGTAGCTGCCGGCCAATGAAAAAAGCGGCCCTTCGGACACGCCCAGCAGGATGCGCGAGGCCAGCAGCAGCCCGTAGCTGCTCATCATGGGCGACAGGAAAGTGACCACGCCCCACAGCACCAGCCCCGCGATGAGGCTGCGGCGCACGCCGAACAACGCGGCCGCAAAAGGCGTGAGCACGAAGGACGAGACGCCGTAGCCCACCATGAAGGCCGTCGCCAGCAGGCCCTGGCGCGTGCGGTCATCGGGCGTGAGGCCGATGTGCGCCAGGAACGCCGGGTCCGTGATCAGGATCGAGATGTTGATCCGATCCACATAGGAGATGGCCACGATCACGAACAGCGTGATCACGCCCATCCAGCGCAGACTGCGCGCGTCCTTCATACCTTCACCTTCCAGACTCGTCCATCACACCGGCGGCCGCACGGCCGCAGGTTCATACGGTTTCGCATTCGAGCGCAGAGCGAGGCGGGGTGCCGCAGACAGTGCTGACGCACGGCAAGGCACCCCAACGAAGCTATGCGCTTGAAGGCGAAGCCGTATTAGAAGAAGTGGCGCATGCCGACTTCGTAGCCGGTGGACTTGCCGCCCGGCACATTGGTGGGCGCTGCCAGGCCCTGCACGCCGATGGCCTTGAGCGCCCCTTCGGCGTTGTTCACGCGCGCGACGGTGGCGTAAAGCTGGGTGCGGCGCGACAGGTTGTGGCCATAGCCCAGCGCGACCTTGTTCCAGTCGGCATTGCTGTTGTTGCCGCGCGTGTCGTAGCGGGCCACCGAGGCGCGGATCTCGCCCGCGCCCACGGGCACCTTCACACCCAGCTGCAGGCCGCGCACTTCCAGGTCGCCGCGCTTGTGGCTGGCCCACAGCAGCATGGGCTGCGCCACGCCGAAGTCGTAGGACAGGCCCACGTTGCGAAAGCGCTGGTCCTGCGCCTGCGTCAGGCCCTGCAGCTTGGCCGCCGAAGCCGAGGCATGGAAGCCGCCCTGGCGCCAGCCGAAGCGCGCGCCGTTGTACTCGCCGGCCACCGTGGGGTCGGTGTTCAGCCTTTCGCTGAAGGCATGCTGCACCTGGCCGTAGAAGCCGCCCAGGTTGGGCGGCAGGAAGTAGCTCACCGCGTTGCTGATCTGGATGGTGGGCGCGCCGTTCATCACAAAAGCGTTGGTGCCGCCCACGCCGTTGGTCAGGAAGGGGTCGAAGATCAGCGTGTTCAAAAAGGTGGCCGAGTCGTCGCGGCCCAGGCGCAGCTCGCCCCAGCGGCCGTTCAGGCTCACGGTGGCGCGGCGGTTGAAGCCGGCATTGACTTCGCCGGTGTCGGGCGAGAAACCAGCCTCGAGCCAGAAGCTCGCGCTCATGCCGCCGCCCAGGTCTTCCACGCCGCGAAAGCCGAAGCGGCTGATGTTGGCGCCGCTGTGCGACAGGCCGGTGCGCGAACCGGTGTCGCTGCGCACATGGCTCACGCCCACGTCCACGGTGCCGAACACGGTGACGGAGGACTGGGCGTGGGCAGCGGCGGCACCCAGGGCCAGCACGGCGGCGGCCGTGGCGGAAGAAGCGAATCGGTTCATGGTGAGGAAATGAGC
Source organism: Xenophilus arseniciresistens (assembly GCF_028023875.1). Taxonomy (GTDB): domain Bacteria; phylum Pseudomonadota; class Gammaproteobacteria; order Burkholderiales; family Burkholderiaceae_C; genus Xenophilus; species Xenophilus arseniciresistens. The sequence continues at coordinate 106,931 of NZ_JAQIPB010000006.1, read as the reverse complement.
AAGAAGGGAAAGGGCGCAATGCGGCAGCCTGGCCCGCCGCAGCGGGCGGGGTTCTCAGGCCAGGGCGCAGTGAGGAAAAAAGAGGAGGAAAAAGGGTCTGACGACGTCGCGTTCAGATGTCCAGCACCAGGCGCTTTCCGGTGCAGCGCGAGACGCAGATCATCATGGTCTTGCCCGACTGGCGCTCGATCTTGGTGAGGATGCCGTCCTGGTGGTCCAGCTCGCCGTCGAAGTCCAGCACGGCGGTTTCGCAGGCACCGCACACGCCTTCCTTGCAGCTGTGGTCGGGGTTCAGGCCGGCGTCGATCAGCGCGTCCAGCACCGACTTGCCTGCCGGCACTTCCACCGACTTGCCGCTTTGCTCGCACACCACCTCGAAACCGTGCGAGTCGCTGGCCGACTCCACCACCACGGCGGCGAAGCGTTCGATGTGCGCGTTGGCGTAGCCCAGCTGCTCGCAGTTCTTCTCGAAGGCGTCCAGCATGGGCGTGGGGCCGCAGCAGTAGTAGTGGCTGTCTGCCCCGCGGCCGGCCAGCAGGCTGGCCAGGTCGGGCGGACCGCCGGCCTCATCGTCGAAGTGCCAGGTGATGCTGGCCTTGTCGGCCAGGCCTTCGATGGCCTCGATGAAGGCCGCTTCCTTGCGGGTGCGCGCGCAGTACACCACCTCCACCGGGCGGCCCAGGGCCGCCAGGCGCTGCAGCATGCAGAAGATGGGCGTCACGCCGATGCCGCCCGAGACCAGCACCGACTTGGGCGCGTCCTCGTGCAGCTCGAAGTTGTTGCGCGGCGCCGAGATGTCGATCACCTGCCCCACGCGCAGCTGCTGGTGCACGTAGCGCGAGCCGCCGCGGCTTTTCTTGTCGTTGAGCACGCCCACCACGTAGCGACCGCGGTCGCTGTCGGGATTGCACAGCGAATAGCTGCGCACCAGGCCGTTGGGCAGATGCAGGTCGATGTGCGAGCCGGCCGCAAAGGGCGGGAACGCCACGGCGGCGCTGGCCGGGCGGAACTCGACGCTGACGATGCCATCGGCTTCGTAGCGCATGGTGTGCACCAGGGCCTTGAGCGTGGAAGCGGACATGATGGAAGGAACCTCGTGGGCGAATCAGGGAACGGGCACCGGCCCCGTCAGGCCGGTGCCGGAAGGCGCGGGCGATTCTGCCGCCCGGCCTGCAGGTGTCAGGCGGCTGCGGGTTCCGCCTGCTTGTCGAGCTGGGCCTGGGCCTGGCCGCGCAGGTAGCGGCGCAGGCGCACGATGCCCAGATCGTGCTGGTAGAGGTTCTCGTGCTGGTTGGCATCGGCGGGCATCTGCTCGAGCACCACGCGGTCCTGCTCCAGCACGTGCCAGTGGCGTGCCTCCAGGCGGTTGCGGTACAGGAAGCGCCAGGTGTCGCGCTGCCAGCCGGCTTCCAGCTTGCGCACGCGCCAGAAGAACACGGCCGACAGCTTGGGCGTGATCGGCGTGCACATGCCCACGATGATGAAGTTGCCGCCGGGGCCGCCGGTCTTCGGGTACGGAATCTCCAGGCGCATCCAGTGCGCGCCGGTGTCGCCGAACTCGGTCCAGTCGAAGTTGACGTTGCGCTGGCCTTCCTTCTCGAACACGAAGCCCGTGTCGGTGGGGCGCACCACGAACTTGGCGGTGTTGTCGCCCTCGGCCATCGAATGCGACTGCTTGTGCAGGAAGGTGCCGTGCATGGGGTCCATGACGTTGTCCAGTGCGTAGCGGTAGTCGCACTTCCATTCCGTGTAGCACAGGAAGTTCGAGTACGCATCGTCCTGCGTCAGCTCCTCGGGCAGCACCAGCGGCGGGGGTTCGTCCACCGCCTCGCTGGCGTTGTAGATGAACACGGTGCCGGCCACTTCGCGCACATGGAAGCTGCGGGTGGCCTTCTGGCCTTCGAGCTTGCAGCCCGGGCTGCCGGGCACGCTGGTGACCACGCCGTCGTGGCGCACTTCCACGCCGTGGTACGGGCAGGACAGGCGGTCGCCCAGCGTCACGCCCTGCGACAGCGGCGCGCCGCGGTGCGGGCAGCGGTCTTCCAGCGCGCGCACCTGGCCCTGGGCGTCGCGCCACAGCGCCAGCTTGTAGCCAAAGCGCTGCAGCGACACCGGGCGCTCCTTGATGAAGTGCGAGGGGCACACCGCGTACCAGAGGTCCTGCAGGCCGGTTTCAAGGCGCTGGTCCACCGGGTCGATTCGTGGGTTGCTCATGATGTTTCTCCTTCAGGCGTGCGGTTCAGCGGCTCAGGGCGGCGATCTCGGGGCCGTAGTTCTCTTCGGTCCAGCGCTCGCCGGCACGCGTGGTCATGCCCTGGCGATTGAGGCTTTCGACCAGGCCGGCCAGGTCGTGCACGCCGGAGGCGAAGGTGCGCTCGATGGCGTCGCCCAGCAGGTCTTCGTAGTTGGTGGGCGCGCGGTACTGGGCCTGCTTGGGCTGCAGGTAGCGGTCGGGTTCCTGGCTGGGTGCGGGCAGCTGGCTGCCGACCACCTGGACGAGTTGCATGATTCGTTCTGCCATGGGGATCTCCTGCGGATGCCTGTGGTGTCAATGGGTGCGGGGGCTCTTGTTCATTCCGCCTTGATCTGGCGGTCCTGGATGACGCCGGCCCAGGTGGCCGTCTCGTCCTTGATGTACTTGGCGAAGGCGGCGGGCGCCATCGTGTTCTGGGTCATGCCCTGGGCCGCCAGGCGCTGCTTCACATCGGGCTGCGAAAGGAACTCGGCCGCATCGCGCGCCAGCTGCTGCACCACCACCGCGGGCGTGCCGGCCGGGGCCATCATGCCGTACCACGAGGTGACGTTCACGCCCTTGATGCCCTGCTCCGCCAGGGTGGGGATGTTGGGCGCCACGCTCGTGCGCTGCGCTTCGGTGATGCCCAGCGCCACCAGCTTGCCGGAGGCCAGGTGCGGCAGCGCGGCCGGCAGGTTGGTGAACATCAGCGGCACGGTGCCGCCCAGCACGTCGTTCATGGCCGGGCCCGTGCCCTTGTAGGCCACGTGCAGCAGGTCGGTGCCGGTGTGCTGCTTGAACAGCTCGCCGGCCAGGTGCAGGCCGCTGCCGATGCCCGGCGAGGCATACGAGAGCGTGCCCGGCTTGGCCTTGGCCAGTGCGACCAGCTCCTTGGCGCTCTTGATGCCGCTGGAGGGCGCCGCCACCAGCAAGTTGGGCGCCTTGGCCAGCATGGTCACGGCCTCGAAGTCCTTCTCCACGTTGAACGTGAAGTTGGGCATCAAGGTCGGGTTGATGGTCAGGTTGCCGGCCGGGATCAGCAGCAGCGTGTGGCCGTCGGCCTTGGCACGCTTGACCTTGTCCATGCCGATCTTGGCGGCCGCGCCGGGCACGTTCTCCACCACCGCGGGCTGCCCATAGCGCCTGGAAAGGCCATCGGCCATCACGCGCGCCAGCGTGTCCACTGGCCCGCCCGGCGGGAAGGGCGAGATGATGGTGAACTTGTCATCCGAGAGCTGCTTGAAGGCTTCGGCGTTGACACCCGCGGGCGCCTGCGCCAGCAGCGGCAGGCTGACGATGCCCAGGCTCAGGGCGATAAAGGTCTTGCGCAACATGACTTCGTGCTTCACTTCTTTTCGGTCAGGAACTTGCCGGCGGCTTCGACGCCCCTCTGGCGCCGCGTGTGGCCGTCCAGGCCGCCATCGACGGCCCATTCGGCGAACACCGTCGGGCCGGGCTCGAACTCGCGCGGCTGCCAGTCGCCGGTCAGCTGGTCCTCGTCGGCGTAGTACTCGATCAGGCCGCCGGCCGGGTTCTTGAAGTACCAGAAATAGGCCGAAGACACCGGGTGCCGACCCGGGCCGAGCTGGGTTTCCCAGCCGCAGCGCGAGAAATGCAGGCCGCCGCCGAACACCTCGTGGATGTCGCGCACGGTGAAGGCCACATGGTTGATGCCGCGCTTGCCCGTGGGCAGCTGCAGCAGGAACAGGTCGTGGTGGCCGCCCTCGGGTGCGCAGCGCATGAAGGCGCCGCGGCCCGGGTAACGGTCCGACGAGACGAAGCCGAAGCGGCTGGCGTAGAAGGCTTCCACGGCCTGCACGTCGGCCACGAAGAAGACCACGTGGCCCACCTCGATGGGCGTGGCGCGCTCATAGATGGGCGCCGGCTGGTTCACGCGGGTCTTGCTGGTCCAGGTGTTCATCACGGCCGAGCTGAGGTCGGTCAGTTCCCGCTTGCGCGTGAGCTGCAGCCGCACGGCCAGGCCGTTGGGGTCGGTGCAGCCGATGCGGCGCGCGCCGTCCACCAGGCCGTCGACGAAGCCGGGGTCGTTGCGGATCGCGTCGGCGTAGGCCGTGAGGTCGGCTTCGCTTTCCACGCCCCACACCACTTCGCGCAGCGTCGGGCCTTCCTCGATGCCGGGCGGCAGGCCGGCCTTGTCCATGTGGGCCACCACCACGCGGCAGCCGTTGAGGCATTCGAAGACCAGCTCGTCGGCGCTCTCGTTGGCCAGGGTCAGACCCCAGTCCTGGAAGAAGCGGCGCGACAGCAGCAGGTCGTCGGTGCCGTAGGTGATTTGATCGATGCCGAGAACGCTCATGGGTTTCTCCTTGCCTTGTGCCGGTCTCAGAGCGCGTTGGCCCAAGGGATCGGCTGTTCGTTGGTGCCCCAGTACATGCTCTTTTGCTCCATGTACTGGAAGATGCCTTCGCGGCCCTTCTCGCGGCCCAGGCCCGAGTCGCGCCAGCCGCCAAAGGGCGTGGACACCGAGAACTGCTTGTAGGTGTTGACCCAGACGGTGCCGGCCTGCACGGCGCGGCCCAGCTTCCAGGCCCGCTTGAAGTCGCGGCTCCACACGCCGGCGGCCAGCGCATAGATGGAGTCGTTGGCCTTGGCAATCAACTCCTCTTCGGTGTCGAAAGGCATCGCCACCAGCACCGGGCCGAAGATCTCTTCCTGCGTGATGCGGGCTTCGTTCGTCAGCCCTTCGAGGATGGTGGGCGTGTAGAAGTAGCCCTTGTCATAGCCCTCGCCCTGCGGACGCACGCCGCCGGTGCGGATGCGCCCGCCCTCGGACACGCCCAGGTCCACGTAGCGCTCGATGCCTTCGCGGTGCCTGGCCGTGATCAGCGGGCCCATCTGGGTGCTTTCGCTGGCCGGGTCGCCCACGCGCAGGTTCTTGGCGCCTTCGGCCACGCGGGTCACGAATTCGTCGTAGATGCTGCGCGCCACGAACAGGCGCGAACCGGCGATGCACGATTCACCCGAGCTGCTGAAGATGCCGTAGAGCACGCCGTTGACCGCATGGTCGAGATCAGCGTCTTCCAGCACCATGGTGGGCGACTTGCCGCCCAGTTCCAGCGAGACCGGCATCATCTTGTCGGCCGCGATGTGGGCGATGTGCTTGCCCGTGGTGGTGCCGCCCGTGAAGGACACGCGCTTGACCAGCGGGTGCTTGGTGATGGCGTCGCCGATCACCGAACCCTTGCCCGGCAGCACGCTGATGATGCCCTTGGGCACACCGGCCTCTTCGCACAGGCGGGCCAGCTCCAGCGCCATCAGCGGCGTGACTTCGGCGGGCTTGACGACCACGGCGCAGCCGGCGGCCAGCGCGGGCGCGAGCTTCTGGGCTTCGCTGGCGATGGGCGAGTTCCACGGCGTGATGGCCGCGACCACGCCCATGGGCTCGTGCACGCTCAGGGTCACGTAGGGGCCGCGCGAAGGCGTGATGGCTTCTTCCAGCGTTTCGCAGGCGGCGGCGAAGAACTGGAAGGTGCCGGCCGCGCTGGCCACCAGGGCGCGCGTTTCGCTGATGGGCTTGCCGTTGTCCAGGCGCTGCTTCTGCGCGAGTTCTTCGGCATTGGCGCGGATCAGCTGGGCCACGCGGTACAGCACGGCGGCGCGCTCATGGGGCAGCTTCTGGGCCCAGCCGCTGGTGCGGAAGGCCTTGTCGGCGCCGGCGATGGCCTCTTCCACGTCGGCCAGGCTGGCGGCCCGCAGGCGCGCGATCACCTCGCCCGTGGCGGGGTACAGGCTTTCATACACATCGCCGCCGCCCAGGCGCCATTGCCCGGCCACGTTGATGGGGAGCAGTTCGAGATTCGACATCGTGAGCTCTCTTCTTCGTTCGGTCAGATGACCAGGGGGGCGACGCGGCCGCGCAGCGCACGCACCGCGCTGTAGACGGTCAGCGCCGAGGTCTTGGGGTTGGCGGCCAGCGCCTGGTTGCGCATGGTCAGCTCGAAGCGGCCGAAGGCACCTTCGGCTTCCACCTGGTGCACGTTCTCGCTCACGCCGGGGTCGGCGATCAGGCGCACGCTGGTGTGGTCCAGGCCCAGCCCGGCCAGCGACACGGTGGCCGCCACGTTGGCGTTCTTGGGGAACAGGCGCGCGGCTTCGCGGGCGCTGCCCTCGAAGATCACGGTCTCGGCCGTCAGCGCCGCCAGGTCGCGCCCTTCCTCGGCCGGCGTGCCGGTCCAGGCGTGGGGCGGCTTGCGGCCGGTGTAGCGCACGCTTTGGAGCCCGCCCACGCGGGCCGCGGCCAGTGCGTCGATGGCGCCGATGGCACCGGCGATCAGCTGGGCCTGCGTGCCGCCCTTGCGGGCCGCAGCTTCCAGCTGCTCGGGCAGGCCGGGCGCCGACAGCGCACCCACCGAGGCCACGATGGCCGGCAGGCCGCGCTCCAGCGCCGGCAGCACATGCTGCTCGATGGCGGCGTGGCCTGCGGCCTCCACCACCAGCTCGATGCCGGCGGCCGGCACGGCTTCCACCACCTGCGCCTTGGGCGCCAGGCGCGCGGCGGTCTCCCGTGCCGCGTCGGCCGCAAAGGCCGGCACCACGATGGCGGCAATCTCGATGCCGGCGTCGTCCTTCACCAGTTCCAGCAGCGAGGTGCCGATGGCACCGCAGCCGATCAATGCGATCTTCATGGCGCTGACGTCCTCAGGCGTTCTTGGGGGTGGCGGGAACCTGGTCCATCTTGTTCACCGGCGGGCCGGCGAACTGGGCCTTGAAGCCGCCGATGGCCTGCATGTCGATCTCCAGCAGGAAGGGGCCCTTCTTCGCCAGCGCCGCATCCAGCACGCCCGGCAGGGCCTTGAGGTCCTGCACGCGGGCGTGCGGCAGCTTGATCGATGCGCACAGCTGCTCGTAGTCGGGCGTGTGCAGGTCCACGTAGCAGCGGCGGCCACCGTAGGAGGCGTCCTGGATGTTGCGGATCACGCCATAGCGCTGGTCGTTCATCAGCACGATCACGGCGTCGCATTCTTCCTGCACCAGCGTGGCGAGTTCGCCCAGGTTCAGGATGAAGCCCCCGTCGCCGGCCAGGCCGATGGTCTTGCGGCCCGAACCCGTTTCGGCCGCGCCGATGGCCGCGCCGATGGCCATGGGCATGCCCATGCCGATGCCGCCGCCCGTGGCGTGCACGCCGGCATTGGCTTCGAAGAAGCGCAGCTCGCGGTTGCCCCAGATGCTGTTGGACAGCGTGACGTCGCGCACCCAGTTGAACTGGCGGCCTGCGGCCTTCTGCAGCGCCTGCACCAGCTCGGTGTAGGGCCCCAGGCCGTCATGCAGCGTGGCGGTCACTTCGTCGTGCGTCTTGCGCAGGTCGGCCAGCAGTTCCGCATCGGCCTTGTAGCCGCGCTTTTCCAGGCGCTCGGCCAGGCCGGTCAGCACCAGGGCCGAATCGCCGCACACGAAGCCGTCGTCGGCGTAGCAGCGGCCCGACTGGGCGGCGTCCACGTCCACGCGGTACAGCGGGCGCGGCAGCTTCAGTTCGTACTTCAGCGTTTCATTGCTGCGCAGGCGCGTGCCCACGGCCAGCATGGCGTCGCAGCGCTGGTAGAAGGCTTCCACCGGCTTCTGGATGTTGTAGGCGCCCAGCGAGGCAGGGTCGTCCTCGGCCACGATGCCGCGGCCCTGCACGGTGCTGACGATGCCGAAGCCCAGCGCCTTCAGGCGTGCCACGGCCGCGCCCGCATGGCGTGCGCCACCGCCCAGCCACAGCAGCGGGCGGCGGGCCTTGGCGATGTTGTCGGCCAGTGCGTCCAGCGCGGCCTCGGTGGGTGCCGCCACGGTGACGGGCAGCGGCGACAGGTCGGCCGGCATGTCGATCACCGACTGCTGGATGTCGATCGGGATCTCGACGCTGACCGGGCCCGTGGGCGCCGTCAGCGCGCACTGCACGGCGGCCTTGAGCGTGGACAGGCAGGTCTCGGCCGTGCGCACGCGGAAGGCCGCCTTCGACACGGCCAGCAGCATGTTGAGCTGGTCCGGTGCCTCGTGGATGTAGGCCAGGTTCTGGTCGAGGTACTGGGTCTCGATCTGGCCCGTGATGTGCAGCAGCGGCGTCCCGGCATTGCGCGCTTCCACCAGGCTGCCCGCGATGTTGCCTGCGGCCGGGCCCGTGCTGGTGATGGCCACGCCCAGGCTGGAGGTGGAGCGGGCATAGGCATCGGCCATGTTGCCGGCACCGGCCTCGCCGCGCGCCATGACGAAGCGCGTCTTGCCGCGCTGCGCGAAGGCGTCCAGGATCGGCATGTTGTGGATCGAGATCACGCCGAAGGCGGCCTTCACGTCGCACTGTTCGAGGAAGGCGGCGACAACGGCGCCGACGGTCACTTGCTGCTTGGAGGTCATGGGGTTCCTGAGGAGTTCTGGTGTTCGGTCAGAGGCGTCAGATGCCTCTGGAATGGCCGCCCGAGATGTCGATGTGGCTGCCGCTGGTGTAGGAGGCGAAGGGCGAGACGAGGAAGGTGAGCGCGCGGGCCGCTTCCACGGGCAGGCCCAGGCGGCCCAGCGGGATGTGCTTCTTCACGGCCAGGTCGGCGCTCCATGCAGCCCAGTCCTGCGACTTGTCTTCGCGCGCATCGAAGCGGCGGCGCCACTGGCCCGACTCGACCAGGCCGATCAGGATGCCGTTGACGCGCACGCCCTGCGGCGCGAACTCGGTGGCCAGCGAGCGCACCAGGTTCAGGATGCCGGCCCGCGCGGCCGAGGTGGCGACCATGTGCGGCTCGGGCTGGCGGGCCAGCAGCGAGTTGGCGCAGGCAATGGCCGCATCGCCCAGGCGCTGGCGCTCGGCCACCAGTTGCGGCAAAAAGGCGCGCGTGGGATGGATGATGGAGAAGAACTTGAGTTGCAGCTCGTCCATCCAGGCCTGGTCGGTGGTGTCGGCGAAGGTGGAGACGCGACCCTGGCCCGCGTTGTTGACCAGCATGGAGGCCGGGCCCAGCGCGGCCTGCGAGGCGGCGGCGAATGCCTTCACCGATTCCGCATTCAGCACGTCGCAGCTTTGCGCGAACAGCTTCGCCTGCGGGAACTGCGCGCGCAACTGGCTCACGGCGCCATCCAGGCGCTCGGCATTGCGGCCGCACAGGGCCACGGCGGCGCCGGCCGACAGCAGCACCTGCACGGTGGCCAGGCCGATGCCCGAGGAGCCGCCCGTCACGACGGCGGTGCGGCCAGCCAGTGCGTCGGGGGCGAGGAATTGCAAAGCTTCCATTTTTTGGTTCTGCGTTCTGTGTTTGGCGCGCAGCTCAGCGGCGCAGCGGGACCACGTTGCGCCCGCTGGCGCTGGGCGCATGGTTCAACAGGCCCGACAGCTCATCGGCCGCGGCGCGCACGCGCAGCACCAGGGCTTCGACCTGGCCGTCCTCCACATGGGCCGAGGTGACCGTGACGCCCAGCGCCGCGACCACGCCGCCGCTGTGGTCGCGCACGGGCGCGGCCACGCTGGAGATGTTGGTCTCGAAGAAGCCCTCGCCCAGCACGTAGCCGCGCTGGCGGTCGGCCTGCACCATGTCGAAGAGCTGGTTCACGGTGGTGGGCGTGCTGGCCGAGAAGGACTCCAGATGGTCTTCGGGGTAGAGCGCGCGCAGCTGCGGCAGGCTCAGGTCTTCCAGCAGGATGCGGCCCAGCACCGTGGCGTGGGCCGGCAGCCGCGTGCCCACATTCACCGCGCTGGCAAAGGGCGAAGGCGGCGCCACCTTGGCCACGTAGACGATGGAGCGGCCGTCGCGCACGACCAGGTTGCAGGGCAGGCGCAGCTCGTCCGACAGGCGCTGCAGCAGCGGCAGGCCCAGTTCGTTGAGCGGCAGCGAGGCCAGGTATTCGAAGCCCAGGCGCAGCACGGCCAGGCCCAGGCGGTATTCACGGCCGCCTTCGTCGCGCTCGATGAAGCCCATGGTCTCGAGCGTGCTGAGCAGCCGGAACACCGTGGAGCGCGGCAGCTTGAAGCGGCGCGCAAGCTCGGGTGCCGTGAGGGTGCGGTTCTCGCGGCTGAACTCGCACAGCACGCGCAGGCCGCGCTCGAGCGCCGGCACGTTGTAGCGGTCGGCGCCCTCTTCGCTGGCTTCCACCGCCTCGGCGGCTGGGTTCATGTCCTGCATGTGTGTGTTCCCTTCATGGCTTGTTGTCGTGCCTGGCTCAGACGCTCGCGCGCTTGAGTACTTCGGTCAGCAGCGCCGCCACGGCCGCCGGCTGTTCCACATAAGAGGCATGGCCCGCATGGGCGATGGGCACGAGCGGCACGCCGCGCTGCTGCGCCACCTGGACGCAGGCGGCCGGGGGGGTCACCACGTCCAGCTCGCCACAGGCCACCATCAGCGGCAGGCCGGGCGGCAGCGCGGCCACGTCGGCCAGCAGGCGGCCGCCGCACAGCAGTTCAATGGCCTGGCGATAGCCGCCCTCATGCAGGCGTGCCATGTTCCAGCGCACCCAGGCCCGCGCCACGGGCGAGGCATGCTCAGACACCAGCCGGCCCGAGCGCCTGGCCGCCATGCCGGCGATGCCCAGTTCGGCCAGCGAACCCATGCGCTCGGCATGCACGCGCGCGCGCTCGGCTTCGCGGCCTTCGGCGCCATAGCCCTGGGCCGGGCTGATCAGCACCAGCGCGGCGATACGTTCATCGCTGCGCGCAGCCGGCGCAGCCATCAGCGCGCCCAGCGAATGGCCCACCAGCACGCAGCGCGTGATCTGCAGGGCGTCGAGCAGCGCGTGCACACGCTGCGCGTAGTCGGCGCCCGTGGGCTGGGCCTGCGGCAGCGGCGTCGATTCGCCATAGCCCGGCGCATCCCAGGCGATCAGCCGCGTGCGCGGCGCCAGCAGCTGCGCGCTTTCCAGCCACGAGGCCGAGCCCGAGCCGATGCCATGCAGGCAGACCAGCGGCAGCGTGTCGGCAGCAGCGTTGCCGCATTCACGCACCGAGACCCACACGCCCTCGCCCACCGCCACCCGGCGCGCGGGGAACAGCGCATCCAGCCGCGCGATCTCGGCGGCAGGCAGTTCAGGCAAGGTCGAATCCGTCACGGTGGTGCTCACGCGCGGCTTACTTCTTCTCGCGCTTGATCTTGGCAAGCGGATGGTCTTCGGGGTACGTGGGGGTGATGGGCTTCTTGGCGCCCAGCATCACGCACATCAGCGCGTCTTCGTCGCCGATGTTGATCTCTTCGCGGTACACGCCGGGCGGCACCGAGATCAGGTCGCGGTCGGTCATCACGGTCTCGTAGCGCTCGCCTTCGGGCGTGGTGATCACCACCTTCAGCTTGCCGCGCATCAGGAAGAAGATTTCTTCCACGTCGGTGTGGATGTGCGGCGGGCCTTCATGGCCGGCCGGGATCACCATCGTGGAGAAGGTGAAGTTCTCCGAAGGCACGGTGTTGGTGTCTGCCGTCACGCCGGTGCCGCCCGTGCCCACGTAGCGCATCTGCGCGCGGCGGAACTTGGGATCGAAGTCGGCCTGGAACTTCAGCGCGTCCCAGTCGTACTTGCGGGTGCTGTAGCGTGCGATGCGCGTGTTCATCCACTGCTCCAGGCTCGCGCCCTCGGGGCGGGTCCAGCTGGGCTGGTCGGCGCTCATCTGCTGTTGTTGCGACAGGTCGGTCATGGGGGAACTCCTTGGGGATGAGGGGAGGGAAATCCGGGGTCGGTCAGTGCATGACGAAGCCGCCATTCACGGCCAGCAGCTGGCCCGTGACGAAGCGCGACAGGCCCGACAGGCCGAAGAGCACGGCGCCACACACGTCGGCCGCCTGCTGCTCGCGCGGCAGCGAACGGCCTTCGAGGTATTTGTCATGGCGCGCCTGGGGCACGTATTCGGTGGCCTCGACCAGCGTCAGGCCCGGCGCGACGGCGTTCACGGTGATGTCCTGGCCGCCCCATTCGCGCGACAGCGAGCGGGTCAGCGAGATCACGGCGCCCTTGCTGGCGGCATAGGCCAGCAGGTTGGGCGCGCCCCACAGCGCGGTGTCGGACGCGAGGTTCACCACCGCGCCGCGGCCGCTGGCGGCCAGCGCGGCATGGCAGGCGCGGCTCATCAGCCAGGTGCCGCGCACGTTCACGTCCATCACGCGATCCCACATGTCGATGGCCAGCGCATGGGCGTCCTTGCCGCCGGAATTGGTGATGGCCGCGTTGTTGACCAGCCCGTCCAGGCCGCCCAGCAACTGCACGGCCTGCGCGGCGCAGGCTTCGATGGAGGTGGGCTCGCACAGGTCCACGGCCAGCGCCTGCACGTCGAAACCCTGCGCACGCAGCGCGGCCGCTTCGGTCTGTGCCAGGTCGGCCAGCACGTCGGCGATCACCACCCGGCCGCCAGCCGTGGCGATGCTGTGCGCGAAGGCCAGGCCCAGGCCGCGCGCGGCGCCGGTCACCAGCACGCGGCGGCCCTTGAGCATGTCGCGGGGCACTTCGGCGAGCAGTTTTTGCAGGCTCTGGGGATCGACGGCGCCGGTGGCTGCGTTCATGGGGTTCTTGCTCGATTCAAAAAAAGAGAGAGAAATCAATCGGCCTGCACGCCAAGCTCCTTCACCACACGGGTGAAGCGCTCCAGGTCGGCGATGGTGGTCTTGGCCAGCACCTCGGGGCTGCCGCCCAGCGGCAGCACGCCCAGCACCTTCATCTTGGCGGCCACGTCGGGCATGCGGATGATTTCGTTGAGGTGGGTGTTGAGCGTCTTGACGATTTCAGGCGGCACGCCCTTGGGGCCGTACAGGCCGTTCCAGGCGCTGACTTCCACGCCCTTGACGCCCAGCTCGGCCAGCGTGGGCACCTGCGGCGCCAGCGGCGAGCGCTCGGCCTGGGCCACGCCCAGCAGGCGCATCTTGCCGTCGGCCAAGTAGGGCTCGACCGGGCCATAGGTCATCCAGGTCAGCGGCACATGGCCGCCGGCCACGTCGGTCAGGGCCGGCGCCACGCCGCGGTACGGCACGTGGCGGAACTGGGCACCCGAAGCCTTGTTGAACATCTCGCCCAGCACATGCATGGGCGAGCCGCTGCCCGGGCTGCCGTAGGCCAGGCCACCCTGGGCCTTGGAAGCAGCGACGGCTTCGTTGAGCGTCTTGGCCTGCGTGCCGGGGCCACTGACCAGGAACAGCGGCTGCGTGCCCGCCTGGATGATGGGCGTGAAGCTGCGCACGTCATAGCCGGCGGCCGGGCTGGTCTTGAGCACCAGCTGCGCCATGGTGAAGGTGCTGGGCGCCATCAGCAGGGTGTAGCCATCGGGCGCGGCCTTGCCCACGAAGCTGCTGCCGATCACGCCGCTGGCGCCGGGCCGGTTGTCCACCACCACGGGCTGGCCCAGGCGCGGGGCCAGCTTTTCAGCGAACACGCGCGCGATGGCATCGGTGTCGCCGCCCGCGGGGTAGGCCACCACGATGGTGATGGGCTTGGCCGGCCAGGCCTGCGCACCAGCGCCTGCGGCCGCGAACGCGGCCACACCCGCACACAAAACAGTGGAAAAACGGACCTTCATACGGACCTTCATCGTGTTTGTCATGATTGTCTTACCAGTGAAACATGGATCAATTAATGAGACAACGGCGCAAGCGTAAGGCAGCACCGCGGCATCGAGATTAGTAGTAACCCTAGTTTTTCAGTCGTTGATGATTCATTTGAGAAACGCCGGTTATTTAATGGCACGTTTATGCATCAATCGTGCCAGCAGCGGAAACACTGTTTGATAGATGGATCGCGTGGCTGCGCAGGCGCAAAGCGGCGTCCCGCGCGCCGCGGCGCACATCCGAAGTGCATCTGTGATCAGGGAGCCCCCGCTTTTGGGGCAGATGAAGCGCCGGGCCGGGCCGGCGATGTCACGCACGGGCGGCTTTGGGCCTTAGAACGTGTTCAAGGTCTCGCAGGGGCCGCGTTGGAATGCAATCGGGATGAGTTCGCAGGCCGTTCGCGCCGCATGGACTGGTGTCCATGCAAGCGGACGGCCGAAGAAATCGCCCGATTTCATTCCAACCCGAAGGGCAGCCGCCTTGCCGGGCGTCCTGCGGCGTTGCGCTGCTTGCTCGCAGATCACTGCGAGCGGCGCAGCGCGCCTTGCAGGCCACCCGGCAAGGCGGCTGCGCGACCCCTGGGAGACCTTGAACACGTTCTTAGCGCACGGGCGGCCCCGGCGGCGCGTGCTGCGCCATCAGCGCCACGATCCAGTCGATGAACACGCCGGCCGCGAGGTAGGCATTGCCGTCATCCACCGCAAAGCCATGGCGCCCCTGAATGGCGACGCGCTCGCCCGCGCGCTGCATGCCATAGGGAAAGGGCTTGCCGCTGCTGGCGCCCGGAAAGGCCACGGAGCACTGGGGCGATGCGCCCCACCCCACGCTCACGGGCATCGGCGTGACCTGGCCCCTCTCGACCGCGCTGCCCCTGCGCGTGGGGTCCGCGTCAATAGCTCTTGTACGGCAGGAACTTGCCCGACAGCACCACGTTCACGCGGTCGCCCTTGGGGTCGGCTTCGCGCCGGATGTCCATCGAAAAATCGATGGCGCTCATGATGCCGTCGCCGAACTCCTCGTGGATCAGCTCCTTGATGGTGCTGCCGTAGACGTTGACGATCTCGTACCAGCGGTAGATCAGTGGATCGGTGGGCACGGTGGTGGGCAGCGAGCCCTTGTAGGGCACCACCTGGAGCCATTTCTGCTCCTCGGCGTTGAGTTCGAAGATCTCGCCCACGATGGCCGCCTGCTTCTCGTTCAGCGTCATCTGGCCCAGGCATGCGGCCGTGACCCACTCCTTGGACAGGCCCACCTGCCGGGCCACGCTGGCCCAGCTGATGCCCTTGGACACCTTGGCGGTGATGATCTTTTCGGTCACTTCGATGCGGTTCATGGTGCTTGACTCCTGTGCGATGGCTTGAAGAGAGGGGTGTTGAAGAAACTCAGCCGGGCTCAGGCGGCGTGCGCGCGCGAGACCAGGAAATCCACGATGTGGTTGCGCGCCTCGTAGTAACCGGGCGTGTGGTGCAAGGTGGCGCGCGTGCGGCTGCGCGGCAGGCCCAGGCGCATCGATTCGGCAATGTCGCCCGGCCGCCAGCGGCCATCGGGCAGTTCCACGCCGTTGCGCATGAGCAGGATGCGGTCGGCCAGCAGGATGGCCTCGTCCACGTCGTGCGTGATCATGAAAACCGTCTGCTGCGTGCGCTGCACGATGGCCAGCAGCTCGTCCTGGATGGTGCCGCGCGTGAGGGCGTCCAGCGCGCCGAAAGGCTCGTCCAGCAGCAGCATCTTGGGCTCGATGGCGAAGGCGCGCGCAATGCCCACGCGCTGCTTCATGCCGCCCGAAAGCTCGGAGGGCTTCTTGTCGATGGCCGCCGAGAGGCCCACCATGGCCACGTACTTCTGCACCTGGGCCTGCACCTGTGCGCGGCTCCAGTCCGGCCAGCGCGATTCGACGGCGAAGGCGATGTTGCGCCGCACGCTGAGCCAGGGCATGAGCGCATGGCCCTGGAAGACCACCCCGCGCTCCAGGCTGGGGCCGGCCACTTCGCGCCCGTCCATGAACACATGGCCGGTGCTGGCCTGGTCCAGACCCGCGAGCACGTTGAGGATGGTGGTCTTGCCACAACCCGAGTGGCCGATGATGCAGACGAACTCGCCGCGCGCCACGCCGAAGCTGACGCCGCCAAACACCGGCCGCTGCGCGTTGAAGGCGCGGCCCAGGCCCTCGACGCGCAGGAAATCGTCGGCGGTCACGGCCGGGGCGGCAGACGGGGCGCGTGCATCCATGCTGCGTTCACTCCACATAGGTCACCTTCTTCTGCAAGGCTGCAAAGGCCAGGTCCAGCAGCATGCCCACCACGCCGATCACCAGGATGGCAAAGATCACGTGCGTGAGCGAGAGGTTGTTCCACTCGTTCCACAGGAAGTAGCCGATGCCCGTGCCGCCCACCAGCATCTCGGCCGCCACGATCACCAGCCAGGCGATGCCCATGCTGATGCGCATGCCCGTGAGGATGGTGGGCGCGGCCGCCGGCAGGATCACGCGCAGCGCGCGGCGCATGGGCCGCACTTCCAGCGTGGCCGCCACGTTGAGCCAGTCGCGCCGCACGGAGGCCACGCCGAAGGCCGTGTTGATGAGCATGGGCCAGACCGAACAGATGAAGATCACGAACACGCCCGAGACCGAGGAGTCCTTGATCGTGTAGAGCGCCAACGGCATCCACGCCAGCGGCGAGATGGGCTTGAGCACCTGGATGAACGGGTCCAGCGCGCGGTGCAACAGCGGCGACATGCCGATCACGAACCCCAGCGGCACGGCCACGGCGCAGGCGATCAGAAAGCCCAGCGCCACCCGCAGCAATGACCAGCCCAGCTGGATCGCGATGCCCTTGTCGTTGGGGCCGTTGTCATAGAAGGGGTTGGCCAGCTGCTCGGCCATGGTGCGCCCCACCTGCAGCGGCGTGGGAAAGCCCTCGCTCTTGCTCGCGCCCGGGTCCTTGCCCATGAGCTTCATGTATTCGATCTGCTCGGGCGTCATGCCCGCCAGATCGGCCGCCGCGCCCGAAGACTGCGTGGCCAGCTGCCAGATGCCCAGCAGCAGGGCCAGCAGCAGCAAGGACAGCACGGCCGCACGCGTTCCCAGCTTGCCCAGTGTGCGCATGGCCGCTCCTCAGCCCGCGGCCTTGCTGATCGCGAAGCTGTTCGCGTACGCCTCGGGCCTGGCCGGGTCGAACTCCTTGCCCATCACCTTGAACTTGCGGTACGCCCCCTCGGGCGGGCGCCAGCCGGCCGCGGCCATCTGCTTCTTGGCGTCGGTCAGCATGAACACCTTCTCGGCGATCTGCCTGTAGTTCACATCGCCCTTCACATAGCCCCAGCGCTTCATCTGCGTGAGCATCCACACGGCCATGCTCTGCCAGGGCACGGGGTCGAAGTTGGCGCGGTCGGGCACGTTCTTCACCGCGCCCAGGCCGTCGGCGAACTTGCCCGTGAGCACCTGCGCCACCACCGTTTCGGGCTGATTCAGGTACTGCGTGGGCGAAATGACCTTGGCGATCAGCTCGCGGTCCTTGGGCATGCTGGCCATGTACGAGGCCGTGATCACCGCGCGGTACAGCGCCGCGAAGGTGTTCGGGTTCTGCTGGATGAAGGCTTCGCTGATGCCGAAGGCGCAGCAGGGGTGGCCATCCCAGATCTCCTTGGACAGGATGTGGATGAAGCCCACCTCGTCATACACCGCGCGCTGGTTGAAGGGGTCCGGGCCCAGGAAGCCGTCGATGTTGCCGGCGCGCAGGTTGGCCACCATCTCGGGCGGTGGCGTCACGCGGATCTGCACGTCGGTGTCGGGGTTCACGCCATGCTCGGCCAGGTAGTAGCGCAGCAGGAAGTTGTGCATGCTGTACTCGAAGGGCACCGCGAACTTCATGCCCTTCCATTGCTTCGGGTCGCGCTTGTCCTTGTGCCTGACGTGCAGCGTGATGGCCTGACCGTTGGTGTTCTGGATGGTGGCCACGTTCATGGGCACCTGCGTGGAGCCCAGCCCCATGCTGATGGCCAGCGGCATGGGCGAGAGGAAGTGGCTCGCGTCATGCTCCTTGTTGAGCATCTTGTCGCGGATCAGCGCCCAGCCCGCCGTCTTGTTCAGCTGCACGTTCAGGCCTTCCTTCTTGTAGAAGCCCAACGGGTCGGCCATGATCAGCGGCGTGGCACAGGTGATGGCGATGAAGCCGATCTTCAGGTCCTTTTTCTCCAGTGAGCCGCGCTCCTGCGCCATGGCCTGCAGCGAAGCCACGGGCAGCAGCGACGCGATGGCCGCGCGTGCCGTGCCGGCGCCCACTGCCTTGAGAAAGCGGCGCCGCACGGCCTCCTGCGGGAACAGCGCCTTGACCAGCGTGGCCTCCACGAAGTCGCGCGACGCCTCTTCCAGCGAAGCCGCGGCGGCCGTGGCATGCGCCTGCGGCGCATGGTCCTGCCCGCAGGCGCAGCGCAGCATCAGCGGCCGGTCGGCGTCGTAGGGGTCAGCGGCACTGGCGGAGGTCGAAGCGTTGGAAGGCAGGCGGGACATGAGCACTCCTCGATGGATTCGAATGTCCTGCTCTTGCAATGCGCGGGCCTGAATGGGCGCCATGCACCTGGCCCGCGCGATTCGTGCGCGCTTCGTCGAAGCCTTGTAGGGCTGGCACTACACGCGCCGTGGGGCCAGCCCCTGGCTCAGAACCGTTTCAAGGTCTCAGCGCCGCAAGCCCTCGCGCTCGGCATACAGCGCCAGCTCCACATCGTTCTTGGTGCCGGTCTTTTCCAGGATGCGTGCGCGGTAGGTGCTGACGGTATTGGGCGCCAGGCTCAGCGCCGCACCAATTTCGCTCACGGTGTGCCCCATCGTGAGCAGCCGGAACACCTGGTGCTCGCGGTGCGAGAGGCTTTCGGTGGCCGGCCCGCCGCGGCCCACCACGCTGGCCAGCGCCTCGGCCGTGGAAGGCGTGAGGTACATGCCGCCACCCGCCGCCTTGCGCACAGCCGCCACCATCTGATCGGCATCAGCGCTCTTGTTCAGGTAGCCGGCCGCGCCCAGGCGGATGCAGCGCACCGCATACTGTCGCTCGGGGTAGGTCGAGATCATCAGCACCGGCAGGCTGGGCCACTTCTCGCGCAGCGCGCGCAACACCTCCAGACCGTCGCGCTCCGGCAGCGCGATGTCCAGCAGCACCACGTCCAGGCCCAGCGGCCCCTGGTGTTCGGCCACCCGCGCCAGCACCTCGGGGCCGGTCTGCGCCTCGGCCACCACCACGATCTCGGGCTCGCCGTTGGCCAGATCGCCCAGCACCTGCTTGAGGCCCTCGCGCACGATGCGGTGGTCATCGCCAATCAGCACCCGCAATATCGACGGCATTTCATTGCTCCTGCAGGCCATGCAGCGGCAGGCGCAGTTGCACGCAGGCGCCCTGCCCTGGCTGGCTGCGCACGTCCAGGGTGCCGCCAAGGTGCAGCGCGCGCTCGCGCATGCCACGCACGCCAAAGGAGCCCGGCGCCTGGAAGGCCTGCTGGGCGGCGCCCACGCCATCGTCCTGCACGCGCAGGCTCAGCACCCCGGCTTCCACAGCGATGGCGATGTCCACCCGCGACGCGCGTGCGTGCCGGCCCACGTTGCTGAGCATTTCCTGGAAGATGCGAAACACCGCCATGGCGGCGGGCTCGGGCAGTTCCAGCGCCTCGTTGACGGCCAACGACCAGTGCAGCTCAAGCTCTGCGGCCTGGGCGAACTCGCAGGCCTGCCATTCCAGCGCTGCCCACAGGCCCTGGTGGTCCAGGATGCTCGGGCGCAGGTCGGTGATGATGCGGCCCACGTTGTCCACCGCACGCTCGATGAGCTGGCTCATGTTGCCGCACTTGCCACGCATCTGCTCGCGCATGGCCTGGGCGGCTTCGGGCGCACGGTGTTCCTGCTCGCCCAGGCGCTTGCCGATCCAGTTCACGTCCATCTTCAGTGCCACCAGCAGGCTGCCCAGCTCGTCATGCACTTCGCGCGCAATGCGGGTGCGCTCGTCCTCGCGCACCGAATCCATCCACGCAGACAGGTCCCGCACCTGGCGCAGCGCCGCACTCAGCTCGGCCGTGCGCTCGGCCACGCGCCGCTCCAGTTCCTCGCGCGACTGCTGCAGCGCCAGCGCCGCTCGCTTGCGCTCGGTGATGTCCACGAAGGTGATGACCGCGCCGCGCACCGCGTCGCCATCGACGATGGGGTAGCTTGAATACTCGACCGGAAAGGCCGTGCCGTCGCGGCGCCAGAACACCTCGGTGTCGATGCGGCAGGGCAAGGCACGGCGGAACGCGTTGAAGATGGGACAGTCGGTGTCTGCGTAGGCGGCGCCGTCGGCATGCGAATGGTGCGTGAGCTCATGCATGTTGCGCCCGAGCACATCGGCCGCCTCATGGCCCAGCAACTGCGCGCCCGCGCGGTTGATGAACACGCAGTGACCGTCCAGGTCGATGCCGAAGATGCCCTCGCCCGTGGATTCGAGCAGCAGGCCCAGTCGCCGATGCCAGGGCGAATCGGCCGCCAGATCGGCCAAGGGCGGGCCGCCGAGGGGTGATGCATGGGCGTGCGCGTGCATGCACCATTGGCAAGCAACCCCCGTGCCTGAGCGGTGCGCTCTTAGAGCCCCAGCTCCTCCAGGCCTGGATGCTCGTCGGGCCTGCGACCCAGCGGCCAGTGAAAGAGCCGGTCGGCCGCGGCGATGGGCAGGTCATTGATGCTGGCAAAGCGCCGCTGCATCAGGCCCT
Organism: Xenophilus arseniciresistens; assembly: GCF_028023875.1. Classification (GTDB taxonomy): domain Bacteria; phylum Pseudomonadota; class Gammaproteobacteria; order Burkholderiales; family Burkholderiaceae_C; genus Xenophilus; species Xenophilus arseniciresistens. The sequence goes on along the minus strand of NZ_JAQIPB010000006.1, from coordinate 86,480 downwards.
GGGGGTTGAACTCCCAGTTCTCGTTGCCGTAGCTGCGAAACCACTGGCCCGAGTCGTCATGCCACTCGTAGGCAAAGCGCACGGCAATGCGGTGCCCGGCGAAGGCCCACAGTCCTTTGATCAGGCGGTAGTCCAGCTCGCGCGTCCATTTGCGCTGCAGAAAGGCGCGCGCCGCCTCTCGGCCGACCGGAAACTCGGTCCGGTTGCGCCATCGCGTGTCTGGCGTGTAGACCTGCGCGACCCGGTCCGGGTCGCGCGAGTTCCATGCATCTTCTGCGCCGCGCACTTTTTGCGTGGCACTGGCCAGGGTGAAGGGCGGTACGGGCGGGCGGCTTTCGGGCGAGGCATCGGGCATGGCTGGACTCCAGGATCAAGGAATGGAAATGAGTAGACAGAGCTGTCTACTTCTGCGCACGATAGCCCATGTAGACAGGTCTGTCTACAATGTCCGGCATGCCAGCCCCCTCCTCCCCCATGGCCGAAGAGACGGCCCGCGAGCGCATCCTGCGCAGCGCGCACGATCTGTTCTACCGCGACGGCATCCGCGCCACCGGGGTGGACCGGATCATTGCCGAGTCGGGCGTGGCCAAGCTCACCTTCTACCGGCACTTCGCAAGCAAGGACGCGCTGGTGCGCGCCTTTCTGGACCTGCGCCATCGCCACTGGATGGCCTGGTTCATCGACGCGCTGGGGCGCCATGGCGCGGCAGCCCCGGAGCCCGGCAATGGCCGATTGCTGCTGCTGGCGCCGGTGCTGGAGGAATGGGTCACGCAGCCGGCTTTCAGGGGCTGCGCCTTCATCAACAGTGCGGTGGAGATCGCGCAGGCCCTGCCCGAGGCCGTGGCCATTGCGCGCGCGCACAAGGCCGAGATGACGCAGGTGATTGCACAACTGCTGCCCCCCGGTGCGCTGCGCGCGCTGCTGGCCGATGCGGCCGCGCTGGCTTTCGACGGCGCCATCGTGCGTGCGCAGATGGCGGCCGATGCCGATGAACGCCAGGCGGCCGTGGCCACCTTGCAAGCCGTACTCAGTGCGCTGGTGGCGCGGCGCTGAACGCCGCTTTCTTAAAGCTTGAGCGCGCGCTGCAGCGCCGCTGAATCGAGGCGCTCGGGCGGCGTGGGCCAGCCGCCATCGAGCAGCGCGACCATCTTCGCGTTGCGCGGCGCCTTCAGGCCGTGGGTGCGGGCCAGCCGCACGACTTCGCCGCTGAGCGCATCGACCTCCGTGCGCCGGCCCAGCGCGAGGTCATCGGCCATGCTGGAGCGGGCCTTGGCGTCCACGCGCAGCATGGGCGCCGCCACGCGCCTGAACAGCCAGTCGGGCAGGCGCAAGAGCATGGGCAGGCGGTGTGGCGGCACGGCCGTCATCTGCGCCGGTGCAATGCCCGCGGCCTGCAGCACGCCCAGCGCCTCGTCGATCAGCGCGGCGAAGCAGCGGCGATAACCGCGGTCCAGCAGTTGATCGCGCAGCGGCAGGCCCGACAGCGCATTGACCGGGTTGTTGAGGTTCAGCAGCAGCTTGCCCCATTGCACGCTCTGCAGCTCGCCGTAGAAGTCGATGGGCACGCCCGCCGCCTCGAACACCGGCGCCCAGGGCTGGAACACCGGATGCGCCACGCTGGCCAGCCGGCCGGCCGTGCCGCGGTGGTAGGCGCCGGGGCCCAGTTCGGCGACGTTGTAGGGCACCATGCCCGGCAAGGCGGCCAGCGCGGGCGCGGCCTGCTGCAGCCGGTCTGCATTGCCGATGCCGTTCTGCAGCGACAGCACCGGCGTGCCGCTGGGCAGCGCCTGGGCCAGCTCGGCCGCCGCGCTGGCCGTGGCGCCGCTCTTGACGGTGAGCAGCACCAGCGCGGGCCGGGCCTGCGCGGGCACCGAGGTGGCGAGCTTGAGTTGGGCGGCCGGCACCTGCAGCCGGCCCCCGTCGCGGTCGGTGAGCGTGAGGCCGTGCTGCGCCAGGGCATCGAGCACCCGCGGCCGGCCCACGAAGGTGACACGCACGCCCGCAGCAGCCAGGCAGCCGCCCACATAGCAGCCGACGGCGCCGGCGCCCATCACCAGCAGTTCGCCGGGGGTGTCGATCTGATCAGCGCCTGCCAACACGCGCTCCTGCGGGCGCAGCGCGTTCGGCGCGCGCGGCGCGGCCATCCATGGCCAGCGGCAGCTCGGGGCCCGCGTTCGGGTCTTCGTCGACCAGGCGCCACAGGCCCCCGGCATGCTGCAGCGACAGCTTCTGGCAGTTCAGCACTGGCGAGCGCTGGTCGAAGGGCCAGAACTGCGCCATCTTGTCTGCATCGCTCTGCCCGGCCAGGCCCACGCTCTGGCGCACGGCCTGCATGAACTGGCCGTGGCTGAAGAGAAAGACTTCGGCGTCGTCGGGCAGCGCCGCCAGCCGCGCGAGCGCGGCTTCGGCCCGGCGCAGCACCTGGGAAAAGCTTTCGGCGCCCTCACCGTCCAGATAGGCCGGGTCGCAGCGCGCCCAATAGGCCTCGACCGAGGGCCGCCGCTGCGCCCGCGTGGTGTTGGCCCAGTTGGCCGGGCACAGGTAGGTGAACTCGTGGATCGGCCACAGCGCCAGGCGCACACCCGGAAAGCGCAGGCAGGTGGGCTGCGCCGTCTGCCGCGCGCGCACGAAGGGTGAACTGACGATGTGCGTGGGCTCGCGCCGCCAGCCGCTGGCCACTTCCTGCGCCTGCGACACGCCCAGCGGCGTCAGCGGCATGGCCACCAGGTCGGGCGTGGGCAGGCCGGCGTTGCCGGTGCTCTGCCCGTGACGCACGAACGTAGCGCGCATGAGCTGGCCGCCCAGGTTCTCAGGCCCTTTCGGCCACCCAGCCCTGCACCGAAGCCAGCGCCTTGGGCAGGCCCGCGGCATCGGTGCCGCCGGCCATGGCCATGTCGGCCTTGCCGCCGCCCTTGCCACCCACCTGCTGGGCCACGAAGTTGACCAGCTCGCCGGCCTTGACCTTGGCCGTGTGGTCGGCCGTGACGCCCGCGGCGATCTGCACCTTGGCGCCGTCCACGGCCGCCAGCACGATGGCCGCGCTCTTGAGCTTGTCCTTGAGCTTGTCCATGGTCTCGCGCAGCGTTTTTGCGTCGGCGCCTTCCAGGCGCGCGGCCAGCACCTTGATGCCCTTGACCTCCACGGCCTGGCTCAGCAGCTCGTCGCCCTGGCTGGAGGCCAGCTTGCCCTTGAGCTGCGTGATCTCCTTTTCAAGCGCGCGCACCTGCTCCAGCACCTGCGTCAGCCGCGGCTGCACTTCGGCCGTGGGGGCCTTGAGCGTGGCGGCCACGCTGTGCACGGTGGATTCCAGACCCTGCACATAGGCCAGCGCGTTGGCGCCGGTGATGCCTTCGACGCGGCGCACGCCCGCGGCCACGCCGCCTTCGCTCACGATCTTGAACAGGCCGATGTCGCCCGTGCGCTGCACGTGCGTGCCGCCGCACAGTTCGCGGCTGGTGCCGATGTCGAGCACGCGCACGGTCTCGCCGTACTTCTCGCCGAACAGCATCATCGCGCCGGTCTTCTGCGCGTCTTCCATGCCCATCACACGCGCCTGCGTGGGCGTGTTGGCCAGGATCTCCGCGTTCACGAGACGCTCGATCTCGAGGATCTGGTCATGCGTGACGGCCGCGTTGTGCGCAAAGTCGAAGCGCGTCTTGTCGGCATCGACCAGCGAGCCCTTCTGCTGCACGTGCGTGCCCAGCACTTCGCGCAGCGCCTTGTGCATCAGGTGGGTGACCGAGTGGTTGCGTTGCGTGGCGGCACGGCGCGCGCCGTCCACGGCGGCCTTCACCGCATCGCCCACCTTGAGCGTGCCCTGGGTCTGCTGGCCATGGTGGCCGAAGACGTCGGCCTTGATCTTGAGCGTGTCTTCCACGCCGAAGGCCACGCCCTCTGCGGTGATGAAGCCCTGGTCGCCCACCTGGCCGCCGCTTTCCGAATAGAAGGGCGTGGTGTCGAGCACCACGATGCCGGCCTGGCCTTCCTTGAGCTCGGCCACGGCCGCGCCCTCGTGGTACAGGGCCACGACCTTCGCGGCCTCTTCCAGATGCTCGTAGCCCGTGAAGACGTTGGCGGCGCCGCTGTACTCGACGGCGCGTTCCATCTTGAACTTGCCGGCCGCGCGGCCCGCGGCCTTCTGCTTTTCCATCGCGGCCTTGAAGCCGGCTTCGTCCACGGTCACCCCGCGTTCGCGGGCCACGTCCTGCGTCAGGTCGAGCGGGAAGCCGTAGGTGTCGTGCAGCTTGAAGGCCACCTCGCCAGAAAGCAGGTCGTACCTGACCCGCCCGGTTTTCTTTCCCTCGACTAACCTTCCGTCTTGCCCCTCGGACGGCTGGTGACCACCCATCCTGTAAAACTCAAGCTCCAAGATCTCCATGCCGTTGGCCAGCGTCTCGAAGAAGCGCTCTTCCTCCACGCGCAGCGTGTCGGTGATGTGCTGCGCCTGCGCCTGCAGGCGCGGGTAGGCCGCGCCCATCAGCGCCACCAGGTCATTGACCAGCTTGTGGAAGAAGGGCTTCTTCTGGCCCAGCTTGTAGCCGTGGCGGATGGCGCGGCGGATGATGCGCCGCTGCACATAGCCGCGGCCTTCGTTGCTCGGGATCACGCCGTCGCTGACCAGGAAGGCCGTCGCGCGGATGTGGTCGGCGATCACCTTGAGCGAGGCGTTGTGCAGGTCTTCGCAACCCGTTTCGCGCGCAGCAGCCTTGATCAGCGCATCGAAGATGTCGATCTCGTAGTTGCTGTGCACGTGCTGCAGGATGGCCGCCAGGCGCTCCAGGCCCATGCCGGTGTCCACGCAGGGCGCGGGCAGCTTCACGAGGCTGCCGTCTTCCTGCATGTCGAACTGCATGAACACATGGTTCCAGATCTCGATGAAGCGGTCGCCGTCTTCGTCGGGGCTGCCCGGCGGGCCGCCGGGGATGTGCGGGCCGTGGTCGTAGAAGATCTCCGAGCAGGGGCCGCAGGGGCCGGTGTCGGCCATCATCCAGAAGTTGTCGGACTTGTACTTGCCGCCCTTGTTGTCGCCGATGCGCACGATGCGGTCGGCCGGCAGGCCGATTTCCTTGTGCCAGATGTCGTAGGCCTCGTCGTCGTCGATGTAGACGGTGGCCAGCAGGCGCTCGGGCGGCAGCTTGTAGACCTGCGTCAGCAGCTCCCAGCCCCACTTGAGCGACTCGCGCTTGAAGTAGTCGCCGAAGCTCCAGTTGCCCAGCATCTCGAAGAAGGTGTGGTGGCGTGCCGTGTAGCCCACGTTCTCCAGGTCGTTGTGCTTGCCGCCGGCGCGCAGGCAGGCCTGCACCGAAGCCGCGCGCACATAGGGGCGCTTGTCGGTGCCCAGGAACACATCCTTGAACTGCACCATGCCCGAGTTCGTGAACATCAGGGTCGGGTCGTTGCCCGGCACCAGCGGGCTCGAGGCCACGACCGTGTGGCCCTTGGATTCAAAGAAATCGAGGAAGCTCTTGCGGATGTCCGCGACCGTGAATGTGGGCTGGCTCATGGATGGGTGGCTAAAGTGAGGCATCAGGCCGGGATCAGCAGGCATCGTTGGGTTTCGGACCCTGGAGGACCCTGGACCACCGCAGGCGCTGCGCCTGCTAACTGCTTGATGCGATTGAACATTCGATTATAGGTTTGAGGGGGTGCCCGGGCGCGTCGCGCGGATGCCCGCGGCAGCCCGCACCCGCCTGGGATCAGCCCCTAGAATCCGCGCCCTTCCCGCCAGCCCCCTGCCCTGCGCGCCTGCCTCATGCGGGCCAGCCGCCATGCCCGCTTCCCCCGCCTTCTGCGCCATCGACTTCGGCACCTCCAACTCCGCCATTGCCATCCCGGGGCCGCAGGGCATGCAGTTGGTCGAACTCGAGCCCGGCCGCCGCACCATGCCCACCGCCGTCTTCTACCAGGTCGAAGGGCTGCAGCCGCACGAGGCCCCGCAGCGCCTGTACGGGCGCCAGGCCCTGGCCGCCTATGTGCAGGGGCACGAGGGACGGCTGATGCGCTCGATGAAGAGCATCCTGGGCTCCAGCCTGGCGCAGCAGAGCACCGACGTGGGCGAAGGCCGTTCGGTGCGCTACCTGGACGTGGTCTCCGGCTACCTGCAGCGTTTGAAGGCCCAGGCCGAGGCCCGCGCCGGCCAGCCGATCGCGCGCGCCGTGCTGGGCCGGCCCGTGTACTTCGTCGACGGCGACCCGGTGCGCGACGCGCAGGCCCAGCAGGCCCTGGAAGACGCCGCCCGCGAGGTGGGCTTTGCGGCGCTGAGCTTCCAGTACGAGCCCATCGCCGCGGCGCTGGACCACGAACAGCGCGTGCAGCGCGAAGAGCTGGTGCTGGTGGCCGACATCGGCGGCGGCACTTCGGACTTCTCGCTCGTGCGCGTGGGCCCGCAGCGGCGCCAGCGCCTGGCGCGCAAGGACGACATCCTGGCCAGCCACGGCGTGCACATCGCGGGCACCGACTTCGACCGCCACGTGGAGCTTGCGGCCATCCTGCCCCTGTGCGGCTACCGCGGGCTGGGCCCGGCGCGCGCCGGCAGTACGCCGCGCGAGGTACCCAGCCGCGTCTACCTCGACCTGGCCACCTGGCACCTGATCAACACCGTCTACGCGCCGCAGCGCCTGGCCGAGCTGCGGCGCATGCGCGATTTCTATGGCGACCCGGCCCAGCACCAGCGCCTGATGCGCGTGGTCGAGCACCAGTTGGGCCACGCCCTGCTGGGCCAGGCCGAGGCCGCCAAGATCGCCGTGGCCGAAGGCGGCAGCACCGCCATCGACCTGGGCGCGCTGGAAGCCGGCCTGGCCTGCGGCCTCGACGAACACCAGGCCGTGCAGGCACTGGACGCCGACCTTGGACGCATCGTGCAGGCCGCGCGCGAAACCGTGCAGATGGCGGGCCTGGGCGCCGATGCGGTCGACGTCGTCTACTTCACCGGCGGCTCCACCGGCTTCAAGCCGCTGACCGAGCGCATTGCCGCCGCCTTCCCCACGGCCCAGGCCCTGCACGGCGACCGCGACGCCAGCGTGGCCCAGGGGCTGGGCGTGCATGCGCAGCGGCTGTTTGCCTGAGCCCGCAACCAACGCCCCATTGGCATACTTCAAGCACCATGTACGACCCCAAGAAAAGCTGGATGTGGGGGCGCGCCTTCCGCACCTATCCCTTGAATGAATTTGCGCCCGGCCTGCGCCTGAGCGTGCCGGCCAGCTACACCGATGGCGAAGGCGTGGCCAACGAAGATGCGCAGGGCGCGCTGCGGCTGGCCAATGGCCAGCAGGTGGGCCGCGTGAACCGCGATACCGGCGAAGTGCTGATCGGCCGCAAGTTGCGCGAAGGCGATCTGCCGCGCGGCCCCAGGAACTGAGGTTCAGCCCGCGCCGCCGTAGGGCGCGAACTCGCTGAGGTTCTCGTCCACGGCCAGCGCGCGCCCCACGTAGGGGAAGGCGCGCTGCGGGCAGCGCTCGCGTTCGCAGACCTTGCAGCCCATGCCGATGGGTGTGGCGGCTTCGGTGTCGTGGATGTCCAGGCCCTTGGCGTAGACCAGGTGCTGGGCATGGCGCACGTCGCAGCCCAGCCCGATGGCGAAGGTCTTGCGCGGCAGGCCGAAGCCCGAAGGCCCGCTGCTGACCATGCGCGCGATCCACAGGTAGGTGCGCCCATCGGGCATGCGCGCCACCTGGCGCAGGATGCGCTGCGGCTGGCCGAAGGCCTCGTACACCTTCCACAGCGGGCAGGTGCCGCCCGTGCGGCTGAAGTGGAAATGCGTGGCCGACTGGCGCTTGGAGATGTTGCCGGCGCGGTCCACGCGCACGAAGAAAAAGGGAATGCCGGCCGCCCCGGGCCGCTGCAGGGTCGACAGCCGGTGGCACACGGTCTCGAAGCCCACGCCGAAGCGCTGCTGCAGCAGTTCGATGTCGTGGTGCAGCGTGTCGGCCGCCTGCAGGAAATCGCCGTACGGCAGCAGCAGCGCGCCCGCAAAGTAGTTGGCCAGGCCCAGCCGCGCGAGCCGGCGCGAAGCCTCGTCATGCGCGAAGGTGGGCACGTCCACCAGTTCGGCGATGGCATCCGCAGCCTCCAGCAGCCCGACCTGGGTGGCGAGCTGGAAGGCCGCCTGCCCCGGCTCCAGGCCCGAGGACAGCGCCAGCACGCGCCGCGATTCGTCGTAGCGGCGCTTGTCGGCCCCCGCGGGCATGAGCACCGTGCGCACGCCGTGCTTGCGCTCGAGCCGGTCGGTCAGCCATTCGGCCAGAGTGCCGCGCTGGCCACGCGCCTGCGCCGCCAGCGATTCGGCCATGCGGTCCAGCGGATCGAAGTAGTTCTGGTAGGCGAAGAAGAAGTCGCGCACCACCTCGAAAGGCAGTGCCGGTGCGGCACGGGGGTCGGTCGGGTCCGGCGGGTCGGCGCGCTCGTCGCCCATGCGCAGCGCCATGGCCTCCATGCGCTCGGCCGCGGCCGCATTGCGCCGGTGCAGCGCGATGAGCGCGCGCGCCAGCGCCGGCATCTGCGAAGCCACTTCCTTGAGCTCGGGCAAGGTGATGGCCTCGGGTGCGTCGCCCAGCGCCTCGCGCATGCCGGCCACCAGGCCGGCCTCTTCGTCGGCCGAGAAGGCCTGCACGTCCACGCCCAGCGCATGCTGGATCTTCAGCAGCACCGCCACCGTCAGCGGCCGCTGGTTCTGCTCGAGCTGGTTCAGATAGCTGGCCGACAGACCCAGCGCCTGGGCCATCGCCACCTGGGACAGGCCGCGCTCGGCGCGCAGGCGGCGCAGCCGCACGCCCATGAAAAGCTTGCTCATGTGAGACTCCCGGATGCCTGTATTTTCGCAATATTCGCAAGGATCGACAGCGGCCTTCGCAAGAATTCGCTCTGCCACACCTTGCCAAGGCGACAAGCGCTGCGTAGATTGCGAACATGGAGACACCCCAGACGGTCGTGAGCCTCGAAGAGCTGGTTCTGCCGGCCCTTGCCAACCACCACGGCACCCTGTTCGCAGGCCAGGGCCTGCAACTGATGGCCAAGGCGGCCTACCTGGCAGCGCGGGCGCATGCACGGCGCGACATCGTGATGGCGGGCGTGAAGTCGGTGGACTTCCTGCGCCCCGTGCCGGTGGGCCACACGCTCACCCTGCGCGCGCAGGTGGTGCGCAGCGGCCGGGCCTCGATGACGGTGCGCGTGCTGGGCTCCAGTGCCGCGGTGGCGCAGCCGGCGCAGGAGGTGCTCCAGGGCGAGTTCGAACTCGTGGCCATCGACGCCGACGGCCGGCCCGCGACCATCCAACGTGATCAACAAGACAAGGAGAACACCCATGAGCAATCCCACTGACACCGCGCCGGCAGCCGGCGGCTTCAAGCCCAAGAAATCCGTGGCCCTGTCGGGCACCGCGGCAGGCAACACCGCCCTGTGCACCGTGGGCCGCAGCGGCAACGATCTGCACTACCGCGGCTACGACATCCTGGACGTGGCGACCACCTGCGAGTTCGAGGAGATCGCCCACCTGCTCGTGCACGGCAAGCTGCCCACGGTGGCCGAACTGGCCAGCTACAAGACCAAGCTCAAGGCCCTGCGCGGCATTCCGGCCGGCGTGAAGGCCGCGCTGGAACAACTGCCGCCCTCCAGCCACCCCATGGACGTGATGCGCACCGCCGTCTCGGTGCTGGGCTGCGTCAAGCCCGAGAAGGACGACCACAACCACCCCGGTGCGCGCGACATCGCCGACAAGCTCATGGCCAGCCTGGGCTCCATGCTGCTGTACTGGTATCACTTCGCCTACAACGGCAAGCGCATCGAGGTCGAGACCGACGACGACTCCATCGGCGGCCACTTCCTGCACCTGCTGCACGGCGAGAAGCCGCGCGAGAGCTGGGTGCGCGCCATGCACACCTCGCTGATCCTGTACGCGGAGCACGAGTTCAACGCCTCCACCTTCACCGGCCGCGTGGTGGCCGGCACGGGCTCCGACATGTACTCGGCCATCTGCGGCGCCATCGGCGCGCTGCGCGGCCCCAAGCATGGCGGCGCCAACGAGGTGGCCTTCGAGATCCAGAAGCGCTACGACAACCCGGACCAGGCCGAGGCCGACATCCGCGAGCGCGTGGAAAAGAAGGAAGTGGTGATCGGCTTCGGCCACCCGGTCTACACGGTGAGCGATCCGCGCAACGTGGTCATCAAGAAGGTGGCCCAGGAGCTGAGCGCCGAGCAGAGCAACATGAAGATGTACGACATCGCCGAGCGCCTGGAATCGGTGATGTGGGACGTCAAGAAGATGTTCCCCAACCTGGACTGGTTCAGCGCCGTGAGCTACCACATGATGGGCGTGCCCACCGACATGTTCACGCCGCTGTTCGTGATCGCCCGCACCTCGGGCTGGTCGGCCCACGTGATCGAGCAGCGCATCGACGGCAAGATCATCCGTCCCTCGGCCAACTACAACGGTCCCGAAGACCAGAAGTTCGTGCCGCTGGCCGAGCGCCGCTGAAACGGGCGCCGCGCGAGAAAGCCAAGAAAAACACGGGTGGGCCAAGGTCCACCCTTTTTGATTCGCCCCACATGAACAACACCCAACACCGCAAGGCCCTGCCCGGCACGGCCCTGGACTACTTCGATGCCCGCGAGGCCGTCGAGGCCGTGCGCCCCGGCGCCTGGGCACGCCTGCCCTACACCGCGCGCGTGCATGCAGAGAACATCGTGCGCCGCGCGCAGCCGCAGGACATTCCTGCCTTCCTCACGCAGCTGATCGAGTTCAGGCGCGACCTGGACTTTCCGTGGTTTCCGGTGCGCGTGGTCTGCCACGACATCCTGGGCCAGACCGCGCTGGTGGACCTGGCGGGCCTGCGTGATGCCATCGCCAAGGAAGGCGGCGACCCGGCTGCCGTGAACCCCGTGGTGCCGGTGCAGTTGATCGTGGACCATTCGCTGGCCGTGGAGTGCGGCGGCTTCGACCCCGACGCCTTTGCGAAGAACCGCGCCATCGAGGACCGCCGCAACGAAGACCGCTTCCACTTCATCGAGTGGACCCGCAAGGCTTTTGCCAACATGGAGGTGATCCCGGCGGGCAACGGCATCATGCACCAGATCAACCTGGAGAAGATGTCGCCCGTGGTCTACGTGCAGCCCGCCGCCAAGGCTGGCGAGCGCGCGCTGGCCTTCCCCGACACCTGCGTGGGCACCGACAGCCACACGCCCCACGTGGACGCGCTGGGCGTGATTGCCGTGGGCGTGGGCGGCCTGGAGGCCGAGAACGTGATGCTGGGCCGCGCCTCCTGGATGCGGCTGCCTGAGATCGTGGGTGTGGAACTCACGGGCCGGCGCCAGAGCGGCATCACGGCCACCGACGTGGTGCTGGCGCTGACCGAGTTCCTGCGCAAGGAGAAGGTGGTGGGCGCCTACGTGGAGTTCTATGGCGAAGGCGCGCGCAGCCTCACGATTGGCGACCGCGCCACCATCTCGAACATGTGCCCCGAATACGGCGCCACGGCCGCCATGTTCTCCATCGACGAGCAGACCCTGGACTACCTGCGCCTGACGGGCCGCGAGGAGTCGCAGGTCGAGCTGGTCGAGACCTATGCCAAGACCGCCGGCTTCTGGGCCGACAGCCTGCAACAGGCGCAGTACGAGCGCGTGCTGCGCTTCGACCTGTCGAGCGTGGTGCGCAACATGGCCGGCCCGTCCAACCCGCATCGCCGGCTGCCCACCTCGGCACTGGCCGAGCGCGGCATCGCCACCGACCTGGCCGCCGCGCGCGCGCAGGAGGCGCAGGGCCTGATGCCCGACGGCGCCGTGATCATCGCCGCCATCACCAGCTGCACCAACACCAGCAACCCGCGCAACGTGATCGCCGCGGGCCTGCTGGCGCGCAACGCCAACCGCCTGGGCCTGGTGCGCAAGCCCTGGGTCAAGTCCTCGCTGGCGCCCGGCTCCAAGGCCGTGGAGCTGTACCTGGAGGAAGCCGGCCTGCTGCCCGAGCTGGAGAAGCTGGGCTTCGGCATCGTGGCCTTTGCCTGCACCACCTGCAACGGCATGAGCGGCGCGCTCGATGCGAAGATCCAGCAGGAGATCATCGAGCGCGACCTCTACGCCACGGCCGTGCTCTCGGGCAACCGCAACTTCGACGGCCGCATCCACCCCTATGCCAAGCAAGCCTTCCTGGCCTCGCCGCCGCTGGTGGTGGCCTATGCCGTGGCCGGCACGGTGCGCTTCGACATCGAGCAGGACGTGCTGGCGGTGGTCGACGGCAAGGAGATCCGCCTCAAGGACATCTGGCCCAGCGACGAAGAGATCGACGCCGTGGTGCGCAGCGCCGTCAAGCCCGAGCAGTACCGGCGCGTGTACGAGCCCATGTTCGCGGCCCGCGTGGACGACGGCCATCGCGTGAGCCCGCAGTACGACTGGCGTCCCATGTCCACCTACATCCGCCGTCCGCCCTACTGGGACGAGGAAGGCGTGGGCGCGCTCGCGGCCTACCCGCGCACGCTCAAGGCCATGCGTCCGCTGGCCATCCTGCCCGACAACATCACGACCGACCACCTCTCGCCGTCCAACGCCATCCTCATGAACAGCGCGGCCGGCGAGTACCTGGACAAGATGGGCCTGCCCGAGGAGGACTTCAACTCCTACGCCACCCACCGCGGCGACCACCTCACGGCCATGCGCGCCACCTTCGCCAACCCGCAGCTGGTCAACGAGATGGCCGTGGTCGATGGCCAGGTGAAGAAGGGCTCGCTGGCCCGCGTGGAGCCCGAGGGCCGCGTGATGCGCATGTGGGAAGCCATCGAGACCTACCTGAACCGGCGCCAGCCGCTGATCATCATTGCCGGCGCCGACTACGGCCAGGGTTCCAGCCGCGACTGGGCCGCCAAGGGCGTGCGACTGGCCGGCGTGGAAACCGTGGTGGCCGAAGGCTTCGAGCGCATCCACCGCACCAACCTGATCGGCATGGGCGTGCTGCCGCTGGAGTTCAAGCCCGGCGTCAACCGCCTCACCCTGGGCCTGGACGGCACCGAGACCTATGACGTGAGCGGCGAACTGAAGCCACGCGCCGACCTGCTGCTGGTGATCCACCGCAAGGACGGCCAGACGCTGGAAGTGCCCGTGACCTGCAGGCTCGACACAGCCGAGGAAGTCTCGGTCTATGAAGCCGGCGGCGTGCTGCAGCGCTTCGCCCAGGACTTCCTGGCCGGCCAGGCGGCCGCGGCCTGAAACCCAAGGAGCCTTCTTCGATGCCTTCTGATTCGCAATTCCCCGCGCAGGTGCGCATCCCCGCCACCTACATGCGCGGCGGCACCAGCAAGGGCGTGTTCTTCAAGCAGGAAGACCTGCCCCCTTCATGCCAGGCGCCCGGCGAGGCGCGCGACCGCCTGTTCATGCGCGTGATCGGCAGCCCCGACCCCTACGGCAAGCAGATCGACGGCATGGGCAACGGCAGCTCCAGCACCAGCAAGGGCGTGATCATCGGCAAGAGCACGCGAGCCGACCATGACGTGGACTACCTCTACGGCCAGGTGGCCATCGACTCGGCCTTCGTGGACTGGTCGGGCAACTGCGGCAACCTCTCGACGGCCGCGGGCGCCTTCGCCATCCACGCGGGCTATGTGGATGCGGCGCGCGTGCCCGACAACGGCGTGTGCGTGGTACGCATCTGGCAGGCCAACATCGGCAAGACCATCGTGGCGCACGTGCCCGTGGCCAACGGCCAGGTGCAGGAGACCGGCGACTTCGAGCTCGACGGCGTGACCTTCCCCGCGGCCGAGATCGTGCTCGAGTTCATGGACCCGGCCGACGAAGGCGAGGACGGCGGGGCCATGTTCCCGACCGGCAACGTGGTCGATGCGCTTGAAGTGCCGGGCCTGGGCACCGTGCAGGCCACGATGATCAATTCGGGCATCCCCACCGTGTTCGTCAACGCGGCCGAGATCGGCCACACCGGCACCGAGCTGCAGGACGCGATCAACGGCGATCCCGCGCTGCTGGCCAAGTTCGAGGCCCTGCGCGTGGCCGGTGCGCTGCGCATGGGGCTGATCCGCACGCCCGAGGAAGCGGCCAAGCGCCAGCACACGCCCAAGATCGCCTTCGTCGCACCGCCGGTGGACTACACCGCCTCCAGCGGCAAGGCCGTGCGCGCGGCCGACATCGACGTGCTGGTGCGCGCCCTTTCCATGGGCAAGCTGCACCACGCGATGATGGGCACGGCCTCGGTGGCCATCGCCACCGCGGCGGCCATCCCTGGCACGCTGGTCAACCTGGCCGCGGGCGGCGGCGAGCGCAATGCCGTGCGCTTTGGCCACCCTTCCGGCACCCTGCGCGTGGGCGCGCAGGCCAAGCAGGTCGACGGCCAGTGGGTCGTCACCAAGGCCGTCATGAGCCGCAGCGCACGCATCCTCATGGAAGGCGTGGTGCGCGTGCCCGGCGGCAGTTTCTGAATCCCGAAGTCATCCAGCAAGCAACCCACACCATGTCTACCCGCCAACAACTCAAGGCCCTGGTCGAAGCGCGCAACGGCCTGATCGTGCCCGGCGCCTTCAACGCGCTGTCGGCCAAGGTCATCGCCGACCTGGGCTTCAAGGCCATCTACGTCACCGGCGCCGGTGTCACCAACATGTGGTTCGGCATGCCCGACCAGGGCTTCATGGGCCTGGCCGAGATCGCCGACCACACGGCGCGCATCCGCGACGCCGTGGACGTGCCGCTGCTGGTGGATGCCGACACCGGCTTCGGCAATGCGCTGAACGTCTACCACACGGTGCGCACGCTCGAGCGCGCAGGCGCCGACTGCATCCAGCTCGAGGACCAGGTCGCGCCCAAGCGCTGCGGCCATTTCTCGGGCAAGGAAGTCATCGCCACCGAAGAAGCGGTGAGCAAGATCAAGGCGGCCGTGGATGCGCGGCGCGACAGCAACCTGATGATCATGGCGCGCACCGACGCGGCGGCCACCCACGGCTTCGAGGCTGCGGTGGAGCGCGCGCAGAAGTTCGCCGAAGCCGGTGCCGACATCCTCTTCGTCGAGGCCGTGACCCAGGCCGAGGAAGTGCGCGCCCTGCCCACGCGCCTGAGCAAGCCCCAGCTCATGAACATGGTGATCGGCGGCCGCACACCCATCTTCAACGCCGAGCAGCTCGGCGAGCTGGGCTATGGCGTGGTGCTGTACGCCAACGCCGCGCTGCAGGGCGCGGTGGCCGGCATGCAGAAGGCGCTGACGGTGCTGCGCGACGAAAAGGAAGTGCAGGAATCCAGCGGCCTGGTCACGCCCTTCGCCGAACGCCAGCGGCTCGTGAGCAAGCACGAGTGGGACGCGCTGGAAAAGCGCTACACCTGAGACGAAGGCGCCGCGCGCGCCAGCTGCACGAAGGCGCGCACATAGTCGATGGCCGTGTCGGCCTCGCGGGCACCCAGGTAGATCTTCTTGGGAATGCCGCGCGGGCCCAGGCGCACGGGCACCACGTCCATCCGGGCGGCGTACTCCAGCACCAGCCAGCGCGGCAGGGCCGCCACGCCCCGGCCGCTGGCCACCATCTGCAGCATGATGTCGGTGGTCTCGATGGTCTTGTGGCGCCGCGGCGTCACGCCCGCGGGCAGCAGGAACTGGTTGTAGATGTCCAGCCGCTCGATGTCCACCGGGTAGGTGATCAGCACCTCCTTCGTGAGCTGCTGGGCCTTGACATGGCTGGCGCCTGCCAGCGGATGGCCGGCCGCCACCACCAGCACCTGCTCGTAGTCGAAGACCGGCTCGAACACCAGCCCCGGCTTGAACAGCGGGTCGGGCGTGACCAGCAGGTCGATCTCGTAGCCGAACAGCGCGCCGATCCCGCCGAACTGGAATTTCTGCTTCACGTCCACATCCACGTCGGGCCATGCCGCCAGATAGGGTGAGACCACCTTGAGCAGCCACTGGTAGCAGGGATGGCATTCCATGCCGATGCGCAGGCTCCCGCGCTCGCCCTGCGCAAACTGCTGCAGCCGCTCCTCGGCCAGGTCCAGCTGCGGCAGCACGCGGTTGGCCACGGCCAGCAGGTACTGGCCGGCCTGCGTCAGGCGCAGGCCGCGGCCTTCACGCAACCACACATCGGTGCCCAGCTGCTGCTCCAGCTTCTTCATGCTGTGGCTCAGCGCCGACTGCGTGACGTGCAGCACTTCGGCCGCGGCCGTCAGCGAGCCCTGCTTCTCGACCTCCTGCACGACGGCCAGATGGATACGCTCCAGCATTTATATGAACACCGTTCATGGATACGTGAGATAAGACCATTTTACTTCATTGATCGCACTGCCTACGATCCGCCGCTTCCCTGAATCCCGATCCTGAGAGATAGAGAAAGCGGCCATGACCACCATCCACAACCTCGGCTTCCCCCGCATCGGCGCCCGGCGCGAACTGAAGTTCGCCCTGGAGTCCTACTGGAAGGGCGAGTCCACGCGCGACGAACTGCAGGCCGAGGGCGCCCGGCTGCGCCAGCGCCACTGGCAGGAACAGGCGGGGCTGGACCTGGTGCCCGTGGGCGATTTCTCCTTCTACGACCAGGTGCTGGACACCAGCTTCCTGCTGGGCAACCTGCCGCAGCGCGTGCGCGGCTTCCAGGGCGATGCGCTGGACAACTACTTCCGCGTGGCGCGCGGCCGCTCGGCCCAGGGCGGGCAGGCGCAGGCCAGTTGCTGTGGCGGCGCGGGCCACGGCCACGGCCACGATCACGCGCAGGCGCCTTCGCAGGCCGAGGGCGTGAAGGCTGGCGAGATGACCAAGTGGTTCGACACCAACTACCACTACATCGTCCCGGAGTTCACGGCCGACACGCGTTTTGCGCTGGACGCCTCGCGCCTGCTGGCACAGCTGGACGAAGCGCTGGCGCAGGGCGTGAAGGCCAAGCCCGTGCTGCTGGGGCCCGTCACCTACCTGGCCATCGGCAAGGCCAAGGACCACAGCGACCGGCTGGCGCTGCTGGCGCATCTGCTGCCCGCCTATGCGCAGCTGCTGGAGCTGCTGGCCGCGCGCGGCGTGCAATGGGTGCAGATCGACGAGCCCCTCCTCGTGACCGAGCTCGATGCGCCATGGCAGCACGCCTTCAACGAGGCCTACCACCAACTCAAGACGGCCCCGGTGAAGATCCTGCTGGCCACCTACTTCGGCCAGCTGCAGGAAAACGCATGGCTGGCCGCGAACCTGCCGGTGGCCGGCCTGCACATCGACGCCATCAACGACCGCGAAGGCGTGCTGCCGCTGCTGAACCTGCTGCCCGCGCACAAGGTACTGTCGCTGGGCGTGATCAGCGGCCGCAACATCTGGAAGACCGACCTCACGGCCGTGCTGGACTGGGTGGAACCGCTGGCCCAGCGCCTGGGCCAGCGGCTATGGATCGCGCCTTCGTGCTCGCTGCTGCATGTGCCGGTGGACCTGGCCCAGGAACAGCGGCTGGATGCCGAGCTGCAGTCCTGGCTGGCCTTCGCGCTGCAGAAGCTCGACGAGCTGCGCCTGCTGGGCCGCGCCCTGCGCGAGGGCCGCGAGGCGGTGCAGGCCGAACTGGCCGCCAACGCCGCGGCCATCACGGCCCGGCGCATCTCGCTGCGCGTGCACAACCCGGCCGTCAAGGCCGCGGTGGCGCGGATCGACGCGGCCCTGGGCCAGCGCGCGAGCCCCTACGGCGAGCGTGCGCCCAGGCAGGCCGCATGGCTGCGACTGCCGCCCTTCCCCACCACCACCATCGGCTCCTTCCCGCAGACCGCGGGCATCCGTCAGGCCCGCAGCGAATTCAAGGCCGGCCGGATAGACGCCGGCGCCTACCAGCGTGCCATGCGCGCCGAGATCGAGCGCAGCGTGCGCGAGCAGGAACAGCTGGGCCTGGACGTGCTGGTGCACGGCGAGGCCGAGCGCAACGACATGGTCGAGTACTTCGGCGAGCAGCTGGACGGCTACGCCTTCACCGAGTTCGGCTGGGTGCAATCCTATGGCTCGCGCTGCGTGAAGCCGCCCATCCTCTTTGGCGACATCAGCCGGCCCCGGGCCATGACGGTGGAATGGATCCGCTACGCGCAGTCGCTGACCGACAGGCCCATAAAGGGAATGCTCACGGGTCCGGTCACGCTGCTGAACTGGTCCTTCGTGCGCGACGACCAGCCCCGCGCGGTCTCATGCAGGCAGCTGGCGCTGGCCATCCGCCAGGAGACGCTGGACCTCGAAGCGGCGGGCGTGGGCGTGATCCAGATCGACGAGGCCGCGCTGCGCGAAGGCCTGCCGCTGCGGCGCGCGCAATGGAAAGCCTACCTAGAGTGGGCCGTCGAGTGCTTCCGCATCTGCGCCAACGGCGTGCAGGACCGCACGCAGATCCACACCCACATGTGCTACTCGGAGTTCAACGACATCATGGCGTCCATCGCCGGCATGGACGCGGACGTGATCACCATCGAAACCTCGCGCTCCGACATGGAGTTGCTGGACGCCTTCGAGCACTTCCAGTACCCCAACGAGATCGGCCCGGGCGTATACGACATCCACTCGCCCAACATCCCGAGCGAGGCGCACATCGTGCAGCTGATGAGGAAAGCCGCGGAACGCGTGCCCGCGCAGCGGCTGTGGGTCAACCCCGACTGCGGGCTCAAGACACGGCAATGGCAGGAAGTGCTGCCGGCCCTGCGCAACATGGTGGCCGCGGCGAAGACGCTGCGCGCCCAGGCCTGAGCGGCCGGGCCGCCCGCCGTGGATCGCCGCGCGCCGCTCAGCCGTGCTGAAGCCTCGCAGCCTGCACGCCGGCGATGCAGATCAGCTCGTCTTCGTCGCCCGTGCCCCCACTGGCACCGACCGCGCCGATCACATGCCCTTGCGCATCCTTGACGACGACCGCGCCCGTCTGCGGCAGGAAGCGGCCCTGCGCCGTGGAGGCCAGCGTCACGAAGAAGTTCGGGTTGTCCTTCGCGCGCTCGGCCAGCACCCGGCTCGAGACGCCCATGCCCACCGCGCCCCAGGCCTTGCCGCGCGCGATGTCGAAGCGGAACATGCTGGCGCCGTCCTCGCTGGCAAAGGCCTTGAGATGGCCTGCGGCGTCGAGCACGGCGATGGCCATGGGCCGGAATCCGCTGGATCGGGATTGGGCCAGCGCGGCCTCGATGATGGTCGAGGCCTGGGCCAGGGTCAGGGTCAGGGTCAGGATGGTCATGATCGATGTCCAGGTTGGAAAGAACTAGTGCGAGGATGCGGCCGCAGGCGCCGGGCCCAGCGCCTCGAAGCCATAGCGGTTCATGCTGCCGAACAGGGGCATGGCCGGATGGGGCACGAAGCGGGTGCGGCAGTCGAGCACCGCCGGCAGGCCGCTGGCCAGCGCCCGCTGCATGGCGGGGCCCACCTCATGCAGCACCGCCACCCGCTCGCCATGGCAGCCGAAGCCCCGGGCAATGGCGGCGTAGTCGGTGCCCTGCAGGCCGGTGCCCAGTTCGAAGTCCAGCGCGTTCCTCTGGCCCGCCCGGATGATTCCCCAGGCTTCGTTGTTGTGGATGATCGTCAGCACCGGCAGCCCATGGCGACGTGCCGTGTCCAGCTCGTTGAGCGTGAAGCCGAACGAGCCGTCGCCGGTGACCAGCACCGCGGGTCGGCCGGGCTGCGTCGCGCTCAGGGCCAGGGCATAGGGCAAGCCAAATCCCAGGTGGCTCATGCCGGGCTCATGAAAGCGCGTGCGGACCTCCTGCACCGGCGTCAGGTCGTTCGACCAGAAGCTCGTGTGCCCGCCGTCGTAGACGACCCTGGCCTGCGCCGGCAGCGCACGGGCGATCTCGCGCGCCAGCGCTGCAGGATGCATGGCCTCGCCAGCCCCCTCTTCGGGCACCTCGAAGAGTGACTCGTAGCGGCGCCGCGCCGCCTGGCATCGCGGCAGCCAGTCCTGCTCGGTCCGCAAGGCCTGCGCTCCTTCGAGCGCAGCGATCAGATCGGTCAGCGCCGCCTTCGCATCGGCCTGCATGGCGACTTCGTGGATGACGGGGTGCCCCAGGGCCGAGGGGTCGATGTTGACCGCGATGGTGCGGTGGCCGCGCCGTGCATAGGGCCCCTGCGCGTCCCACATCCACGACGACCACCGGCAACCCACGCTGAGGATCACATCGGCGGCCGCAAAGGCCTCCTGGATCGGGGCGCCCGCGATCAGCCCGCCATGGCCGATGAAATGCTCGCTGCCGGAGGGAACCACGCCCAGCGCCATCTGGGTCGCGACGACGGGGCAACGCAGGCGCCCGGCCAGCAGGCGGACCTGCTCGCCGGCATCGCTGGCCACCACGCCCCCGCCGGCCACGATCAATGGGCGGCGCGCCTGGCCCAGCAGGGCCGCCGCCGCCAGCACGGCCTGCGCGTCGGGGCGCGAGCGGCCGATCGCGCGATAGCGCTGCGGCGCCAGGGTGAACTCGTCGTCGTGGAATTCGCAGACCTGGGCCAGCACGTCCTGCGGGATGTCCAGGTGCACCGGCCCCGGGCGGCCGCTCAGCGCCTCGCGCAGCGCGCGCCGCACCAGCTCGGGCATGCGGCGCGCGTCGTGGACCACCGCGTTCCACTTGGTCACGGGCCGGCTGGCGGCCACGGTGTCCAGGTCCATGAACATGCCGCTGTGCGGATAGGCCGCCGCACGGTGCTGGTTGGTGGTGAGAGCCAGCAGCGGCAGCTGGTTGTTGAACGCCACACCCAGGCCCGAGACCATGTTCAGCCCGCCAGGCCCCATTTCAGCCACCGCAAGCGCCAGCTGGCCCGTGGCCGCGAAGGTGGCCGCGGCCATCATGGGCCCCGCGGCTTCATGGCGCGTGCCGATGAAGCGCAGGCCCGGCTGCTGCGCGATGGCATGCAGCAACGGGCTGAGCTTGCCCCCCACCAGCCCGTACACATGCCCCACCCCTTCGTTGGCCAGGATGCGGACCAGCGCCTGCGCGCCCGTCAGTTGGATGCCCACTTCAGTCCTCCGCCGTGAAGCCCGACGCCTTCACGATGGGCGCCCACCGGTTCAGGTCGTCGCGCACGAGCTGCGCGAATGCCTGCGGCGACTGGTGGAAGGGCTGCAATCCCTGGCGTGCCAGCGCCTCGACGAGAACCGGATCCTGCAGTCCCTCGCTCACCAGCCTGCCCAATTGCTGCACACGATCCTGTGGCGTGCGGGCCGGCAGGAACCAGCCCAGCCATTCCTGCACCACGATGTCGGCGTAGCCCTGCTCGACAAAGGTGGGCACTTCAGGGAGAAAGGGCGGGCGCTGGGCGCTGGACACGGCCAGGCCGCGCAGCCTGCCGCTGCGGATGTGGGGCATGACCTCCCCCAGCACGCTCACGCTCACCGGCACCTGGCCACCCAGCACATCGTTGAGCAAGGGCGCGCCGCCCTTGTAGGGCACCGCCGTGAGCCGCCCGCCGATCTGACGGTCCAGCATCATGCCGACGAAATGCAGCGCAGAGCCCGCGGCCGGCACCCCATAGCTGCTGCCCTGGCGGCTGTCGCGCACCCAGCGCACGTAGTCGGCCAAGGTCCGGACCTCGGCTGGCACACCCGGGCCTGCGGTGAGCACGAAGGCGTACTGCACGGTGCTGGTGACAGGAATGAAATCAGCCAGCGTGTCGTAACTCAGCTTGCGGTAGGTGTTCGGGTACAGCGTCATGGGCGAGCTCGGGATCTGCAGGATCGTGAGCCCGTCGGCGGCGGCGCGACGCACGTGGTCGACGGCGATGCGCCCGCCCGCGCCGGCCTTGTAGTCGACCACCACGTTGGCGGCATAGCGCCCGCGCAGCTTCTCGGCCAGGGGGCGGGCCACCTGGTCGCCCATGCCGCCCGCGGGAAAGCCCGAGAAGATGAAGGCGGTCTTGTCGCCCTGGGCGAGCACGGGGCTCAAGGCCGCGGCCAGCGCGCTGCAGCCCGCGCCCTGCAGCAGTGTTCTTCGTTGCATGTCCTGGTCTCCGTCGTGGTCGTGGTGCCGCTACTCGGCCTGCAGGCCGATGGTCTTGACGATGCCGGCCCAGCGCTCGCGCTCGGCCCGCATGAACTGCTCGAACTGCGGCACCGTCATGTGCGCTTCGGCCAAGGTGCCCAGGGTCAGCAGCCGCTCGGCCACATCGGGCTGCGCAAGCACGCGCTCAAGGTCGCGGTTGACCTGGGCAATCAGCGCGGGCGGCGTGCCCGCGGGCGCGAACAGGCCGTTCCAGCCCGTGAACTCGAAGCCCGGCAGGGTCTCGGCCAGCGCGGGCACCTCGGGCATCTGCGGCAGGCGCCGTGCCGTGCTGACGGCCAGGGCTTTCAACTGGCCGCCCTTCAGATAGGAGGAGACTGCGGCCTCGGGCAGGCAGACCAGTTGCACACGGCCGCCGATCAGGTCCTGCAGGGCATCGGGCGCCTTGTTGTAGGGCACATGGTTGAACTGCACGCCGGCCGTGCCGGCCAGGCTTTCGAGCAGCATGCCGGAGAAGGTCTTCGGCCCCTCTGTGCCCACGGCCACCGAGCCAGGACGGGCCTTGGCCCGTGCCAGGACGGCCTGCAGGTCACGCTCCGGCAGGCCACTGGCGGCCGCCAGCACGAAGGGGCTGCGACCGATGAGCCTGACCGGTGCGAAGTCCTTGACGGGGTCGTAGGGCAGCGACTTGAAGGTGAAGACGTTCGTCACCATGGCCGCGGTGGTCGCGTAGTAGAAGGTGTAGCCGTCGGCAGGCGCGCGCGCGGCGGCCTGCGCGCCGATCACGTTCTGGCCGCCGGGGCGGTTGTCGATGACCAGCGGCTGCTGCCAGAGCCTGCCCAACTGGTCGGCCACGTAGCGGGCCAGGATGTCCGGCCCCGATCCCGCCGGCTGGGACAGGATGAGCTTGACGGGCCTGGCGGGCCAGGCCTGTGCCCCTGCCGGCAGCGCCGCCCCCATCACAGGGGCGGCCAGCCAGGCCAGGTGCGCGTGGAAGTCTCTTCGGTTCATGTCTTGTCTCCTTTGTTGTGGCTGTGTGCGCGTTCAGGCGCGCCGTGCGAGCGCTACATCGACAGCGCGTGCTGGCGCAGGCCCAGCGCGCTGGCTGCCTCGTCGATCAATGCGGCGATCTCGGATGCCCGGGCGGCCACGCCGAACACGTAGTTGTCGGGCCGCACCAGCGCCGCCACGCAGGCGTGGCGCTGCATCCAGTCCGCCACCACCCCATCGCGTTCGGGCATGCGCGCCAGGTCCACCCACTGCACGGCGTCCCATGCCGACTGCCCGGCCGCAAGACTGTCCGCGCTGGCGTGCAGGCACACCAGGCGCCAGCCGTTGCCGAACAGGGTGTCCATGCGCTGATGGCCCTGGGCCGTGCGCAGCCAGGGTTGCGGAAACAGCGTGCCGCGCGCGCTGCTGGCCTGCGCCGACAGCAGGCCCTCGGTCAGCGCCGGCAGGATGTCCTGGCGCGGCGTGTCCTGCACCTGGCCCCCGCACTGGGCGAGCAGCGCGGCATCGCGGGCCCGTGCGCGCTGCACGTCGCGCTCGCAGATCACCGCCCCCACGCCCTTGATCCGGCTCGTGAGTTCGCGCACATGGGCCTTGCGTTCCTCGCCGTAGCTGTCGAGCAGCCGCTGCGCCGCGTCGCCCCGCACCCGCCCCGTCAGCACCTCCGCCAGCTTCCAGCTCAGGTTTGCTGCGTCCCGCACGCCCTGGCACATGCCCTGGCCCAGGAAGGGCGGCTGCATGTGGGCCGCGTCCCCGGCGAGGAAGACCCGCCCGCTGCGCCATTGCGCGGCCACCAGCGCGTGGAATCGGTAGCTGGCCTGGCGCCACAGGGTGCCGTCCTCGGGGCTGATCCATCGCGCGAGCAGCTTCCAGGTCTGCTGCGCAGTCGCGACCTGCCGCGGGTCCTCCCCGGGCCGCAGCGAAATCTCCCAGCGGCGGTGATTGCCCGGCCCCAGCACCAGCGAGCAAGGTCGCTCGGGTTCGCAGTACTGCACGCTCACCTTCGGCACCTTTCGCAGGCCCTGTTCATTCAGGCGCACGTCCACGACCAGCCAGGGTTCGTCGAAGTCCAGGTCTTCCAGGGCCATGCCCATCTGCGTGCGCACCGCGCTGGAGCCGCCGTCGCAGGCGATCAGGTAGCGGGCCCGCACCTGCCGTGCCTGCTGCCCGCGCTGCACCGTGAGGGTCACGCCCTGCGCATCCTGCGCGAGCTGCGTCATCTCGGCGCCGAGTTCGACCGCCACGCTGGGCATCTGCGCCACACGGGCGCGCAACGCGCGCTCCACCGGCGGCTGCGTGAACACCAGCGAAGGCGTGTAACCCTGCGGATGGGGCGGCGCAAGCATGGTCATGCGGCGGATCAGTTGCCCATCGACGCCGTAGTACTCCGAGTTGGAAAAAGCCTCGGTGAAGGGCAGCACCGCCTCGGCCACGCCAAGCTGCTGGAACACGCGCATGATCTCGTGATCCAGCGCGATGGCGCGCGGAATCTCGTACACATCGGGCAGCCGTTCGCACACGTAGACCCTGAGCCCGCGCAAGCCCAGCAGCCCGGCAGCCACCTGCCCCGCCGGGCCATAGCCGACGATGGCCACGTCGTACAGCGCGGCGTCGTTCATGCGGCTTCCGCCACGATCGGGTTGACGAGGGTGCCGATGCGCTCGATCTCCACCTCGTAGCTGTCACCGGCCTTCATCCACACCGGCGGGTTGCGCGCCTGACCCACGCCGGCTGGCGTGCCCATCACGACCACGTCGCCCGGCTCCAGGGTGAGCACCTCGGCCAGCAGGGCCAGGGTCTCGGCCACATTGAAGATCATGTCGGTGGTGTTGGCATCCTGCATGAGCTGGCCATTGAGCCGGCCCTGGATCCTCAGGCCCGTCGCACCGGGCGGCAGTTCGTCGGCCGTCACCAGCACGGGCCCGAAGCCGCCGGTCCCGTCGAAGTTCTTGCCGATGGTCCATTGCGGCGTGCGCTTCTGGTAGTCGCGCACGCTCATGTCGTTGAAGCAGCTGTAGCCGAAGACGTACTGCAACGCATCGGCCTGCGTCACATGGCGCGGCACGCGGCGACCGATCACCACGGCCAGTTCGGCCTCGTAGTCGAAGCGCGAGGACACGCGCGGCACCACGCCGGCATCGCCATGGGCGATCAGCGAACTGGCGCCCCGGAAGAAGAACCAGGGGTAGTCCGGCTTCTCGCGCCCGCCCTCCTTGGCATGGTCGAAGTAGTTCAGGCCCAGGCAGATGGTCTTGCCCGGCTCGGGCACCAGCGGTGCCAGCTTCACGCCAGCCAGCGGCTGTCGCGCGGCCTCGCTCTCCAGCGCGGCTTGCGCTGCCGCGCCGAGGTCGACGCCGGCCTGCAGCGCCAGGCGCAGGTCCGCTGGAATGCGCGCGTCGGCCTCGTTCAGGTCGATGAGCCGGTCGCCGTCGACCACGGCCAGGCGGGGGGCGCCGTTGCGCATATAGGTGGTGAACTTCATGGTGGATCGCAAGGAAAAAGAGAAAGGGAAAACTGGGCTCAGGAAGGCGCGAACAGGATGCGGCGCTGCGCCTCCTTGAGCGTGGCCCCGGGGGGCGCGGAGATGCCCCACTGGTCGACGCGGCCGCTGGGCCACTTCCAGTGCTCGGGCCCATGGCTGACGTAGCTGTCGTCGATCTGCTCGACTTCGGCCGTGTACTCGATCACCACGCCGAAGGGGTCGATGAAGTAGTTGAAGAGGTTGTTGCCCGGCCCGTGACGCCCCGGCCCCCACTGAATAGCGAAGCCGGCGTCCTTCATGCGGCCGCCGCCGCGCATGACCGACTCGAAGTCGGGCATCAGGAAGGCGATGTGGTTGAGCGCGTCGTTGTCGGAAATGCCCAGCGCGATCGTGTGATGGTCGCGGTCGCAGTTCATGAAAGCCATGATGGCCGTGCGATCGGCAAGCCGAAAGCCCAGTGCCTGTTCGAGAAAGGCTTGCGTCTGGTCGACCGCATGGGTGTTGAGCACCACATGGGTCAGCCGGATCGGCCGGTCCGGCATGGGCGCGGCCGGCTCGTGACGGGCATCGCCATGCACCACCTGGAACACCCGGCCGTGCGGATCCCTGAACGTCATGCCGGTCCCGCCCGCCGGATCGTGCGTCAGTGCGTGGGGCGCCGCGATCAGCGTGGCACCCGCCGCAAGGGCCCGCTGCTGGACCTGCGCCAGCGCTTCATGGCTGCGCGCCCGCAGGGTGACCTGCCGGATCTGCGGCTGCTCGCCGCCCTGGTGCAGGGCCAGCAGGTAGCCGTCGGTGCCGGTGCCGCGCAGGTAGAGCGCGTCTTCGGTGCGCGCGGCCACCTCGAGCCGCCAGGTGCGGGTGTAGAAATCTTCGGCCTTGGCCAGGTCGGGCACATGCAGCGCCACGCTGCGCAATCCCTCGATCCAGGGGGAACTCATCCAGCAATCTCCTTGGGTGGCAGGCCCGTCAAGCGCCCAGCACGGTGAAGGTCTGAGGGTCTGCAATTCGTGTCTCCGGCCCGGATCGTAGGAAGCTGCCCCAGCGCTGTACAGACGATCTGGCCGATTCATAAAATCGGCTTCATGGATATTCGATCCGTCGACCTGAATCTGCTGGTGGTGTTCGACACGCTGATGCGCACGCGCAGCGTGAACCGCAGTGCCGAGGCGATCGGCCTGAGCCAGTCAGCCACCAGCGGCGCGCTCGCGCGGCTGCGAAAGACCTTCGACGACGCGCTGTTCGTGCGCACGGCCGCCACCATGGAGCCCACGCCGCGCGCGCAGCAACTGGCGCCGGTGGTGCGCCGCGTCGTGCAGACGATCCAGTCGGAAATCCTGCTGCCCCCGCAGTTCGATCCGGCCCAGGCCCGGCGCAGCTTCACGATCCTCACGCCGGACATCGGCGAGGTGGCCTTCCTGCCCGGCGTGCTGCGGCGTCTGCAGGACGAGGCGCCCGGTGTGCATCTGCACGCGGTGTCGCGGCCACGGGCGGCGGCGGCAGACGCGCTGGAAAAGGGAGAAGCGGACCTCGCCGTGGGCTACTTTCCCGATCTGCAAAAGGCGGGCTACTTTCAGCAGGCGCTGTTCACGAGCAGCTATGAATGCATCACCAGCGCCGACCACGAATGGGCGGGCCGGCGCGTGACGCTCAAGCAGTACCTGGCCGCCCGGCATGTGCTGGTGCGCCCCGATGGCCGCGAGCATCTGCTGGACAGCTGGCTGGAATCCAGGGGCTGGCACCGGCAGGTGACGCTGGAGCTTTCGCACTTCATGAGCCTGATTGCGCTGCTGCCGGGCACGAACCTGGTGGCCACCGTGCCACAGGACATCGCGACCGCGGTGGGCCGGCACATCCCGCTGCAGCAGATCGCGCTGCCCTTCAAGCCGCCGCAGCTGCAGGTGCAGCAGTTCTGGCACCGGCGCATGCACAACGATGCGCCCAACCGCTGGCTGCGCAGCCTGTTCTACGAAGTCAACCGACGCGACTCGGGCGCGCGACTGGGCTATTGAGCAGAGGGAGAGGTCGGGGCTTCAGAACAAAGCGCCAAAGGGTGGACGCATCGGTCCGATTCGGGGGTGGCCCTCAGGTTGGCCGCCTTTGCAAAGGTCTGCTTGCGCATGAAAGCACAGGAGCAGATGGAGCGGGTGAAGGGAATCGAACCCTCGTATGAAGCTTGGGAAGCTGCCGTTCTACCATTGAACTACACCCGCAGCGGCGCGGATTCTACTGTGGGAATGGCGCTGTCTTTTCAGGCGCTGGCCGCGGCCACGGCAGAAACCTGGCGCAGGCGCGGCTGGGCGGGCGGTGCATGGCTGTCCGATGCATCCAGAAGGGCTGCGCGCTTTTCGGCCATGCGCTCGCGCACCCAGTAGATGGCGAAGAGCGTCAGCAGCACCAGCAGTTGCATCACGAGGAAGTCGGCAATCGTTGTCATGGATGGGTCCCTCCTGTGGGCGGTGTGGCTTGTGCCGTCCCGGCATTGAAGCCACCCCGCATGAAGTGCGCTTGCACGCACGGTCAAGATTCTGTGGAGGCCGACCCACGCAGGGGCTCAGGACTTGCCCGCAGGCCCGGGCTCCAGCGTGTGAACTCCTGCCTTCAAGGGCGGCTGGTCGGGGCGCGGATCTTCCTCGTCGTCCAGCTCGGCCAGCCGGACTTCGGATTCGGTGTTGGCCTGTTCGACGAGCTGTTCTTCGTCGACTTCGGGGACGGAAGCAGGCAGTTGGGACATCGTGGGCTCCTTCGGCGTTCAACAAGAAAGAATGCGATGGGCTCACGCTAAAAGCAGGGGTTGCGCGCGCCTGTAGGCCATCAGGCAGGCCGCAGGTCGTCGCCCGCCAAGGCGATGTGCGCGGCCTCGCTCAAGCGCTCGATCGCTCGATCGCTCAATGGCAGGCGATCAGGCTGTCCTGCGCGTCGTCGTCGAAGCCGTCCAGGGGCTGGGCCTTGGCCAGCGCCATCCAGACGGCGAAGGGCAGCCTTTCCACGGGCCGGTGCACGGCCGCGCGCGCCACCACCAGTCGCGCGCCCTCCTGCATCAGCACGCCGCAGCCTTCGGACACCTCCTCGGGCGCAGCGATGGCGCGGCCCGTCGCGTCCTGCCCCAGCACGTACCAGCACTCGCCGCCCAGGTCCAGGTAGGCGGCCCGCTTGTCGGCCTTGCGCAGGTCGCCCAGCAGGTCGGCGCGGCTGACCTTGATCTCGTGCACGATGGGGTGGCAGTAGGCCTCCACGCTGGTGTTGCGGATGGAGAACACGTCGGGGCAGGCCATGCACCAGCGCGCGGCGGTGGCGCCCTCCTCTTTCCCCTCGTCGGCCACGGCCAGGCGCGCGCGCAGACGAAGGCCGCGCCAGGCCAGCCGGCCGTTGCGCGTCATCTGCCGCGCCACCTGTTCGACCAGCGCTTCATGCGCCCCCAGGCGCGCGCGGTTGCCGCTGTGGGCCTGGGCCAGATGGGCAATGCCCGCGTCGCTCAGGCGCAGCGTTTCATGGCCGGAGGCAGTGCGTTCGCGAGTGAGCAGGCCCGCGGCCAGCAGCTCGACTTCGACAATATCGCCGCAGGGCCAGCCGGCCGACCGGTGCAGTTCGCGCAGCCGCCGTGCGTGCGTGCGCCCGAGCGGATCGCCCGCGCGGTGCAGCGGCGGGTCGGCCACGGGCGGCTCGCGGCCGGGCTCCCAGACCGGCGGCTCGCCCGGTGGCGGATCGCCTTCGGGAGGCAGGTCGGGGAACGGCGGCGTGGGAGGCGGAATGCCTGGCGGCAGGTCGGGCGCGGGTGGCGGCGGGCCGATGGGGGTTTCGAGCAGCATGGGCGGAAGACGACAGGACTTGGGTTGATGAACAGCCTAGCGGATCAGGCGGCGGCTGTATGTCGGCCGGCATGGCAGGCACCCGGGCGCAATGGTTCCAGCTGGTAACGGCTCAGCACCTCATGGCGAGCCTCTTCGCCGTGCCATGAACGCACGAGCAGGAACTCGCGCACGGGCCAGTGCAGGGGCGTCAGCCGGGCCGCACCAGCCCACGGCACATTCCAGGCCAGCGTGACGTGCGGCGACCAGCTCTGCCGGGTCAGCCTGCCGTGCAGATGCCGGGCCAGCGCCGCATGCAGTTGCGTCAAGCCCTCGTGGGCCTGCGGGCATGCAACCGCGACCTTGCTGGTCCACACACCCGACCATGTCAGCGCCAGATCGAAAGCCTTCACACGCACGCCCGACAGGATGTGCGAGACCTGCCCGATCTCTTCATCGTCCAGCGGTCCCAGGTTGTGCATGCTCAGGTGCAGGCGGTGCGCGGCGGGAAAGTGCTTGTGGCTGAGCCACCACCAATGCTTGCGATGCGCCACCAGCGCGTTCGCGATCTCAGGGGGCGGCTTCAGCCATACCACGGTGTTCGCAAAAGAGTCGGGATGTTCGCGTCGCATGGCTCGCTCAATGAAAGTCCCGGCTGCGCTGGCGCTTGGCCAACTGGCCCAGCCAGGGGGTCAGGTCCTTGAATCGCGCGGCGATCAGGTGCCGCACCTGGCCGCCACCGGCCTCCTCGTTCTGCGCGCATTGCCACTGCCCCTGCACGGCCAGCAGCTGCGACTGCAGCAGCGGCACGCGCCAGGCCTCGACCACGCCCGGCCAGACGATCACGTTCACGGGGCCGGTCTCGTCCTCGAGCGTGACGAAGATGGTGCCCTTGGCCGTGCCCGGACGCTGGCGCACGGTGACGATGCCGCAGGCGCGCACCGTGCGGCCATGGGGCACGGCTTCGAGCTCGCGCGCGCTCAGCAGCCGCAGCCGCGCCAGCCGGGGCCGCAGCAGCGCCAGCGGATGGCGGCGCAAGGTGAAGCCCATGGCGGCATAGTCGCCCACGATCTCCTCGCCTTCGCTGGCAAGCGGCAGTTGCAGCGGCGCCTCGTGCACGGGCACCTCGCGCAGCAGCGAAGCCGTGGCGGGCGGCGGCGCGGGCGCGCCGGCGCGTGGCCGGGCCTGGCGGCCGGTGCCAGCCACGCGCGGGCCCGTGGCCTCCCACACCTGCTGGCGCCGATGGCCGGCCAGTGCGCGCAGGGCCTCGGCGCCGGCCAGCGCCGCCATGTCGCGGCTGTCCAGCGCCGCGCGCAGCGCCAGGTCTTCGACGCTGCAAAAAGGCTGCTGGGCGCGGGCCTCGATCAGGCGCTGGGCGCCAGCCTGGCTCAGGCCCTCGATGCGCGACAGGCCCAGGCGCACCGCCGGCTGGCCGCGCCCTTGCTGGCGGCCCTGACGCGCGGCATGGCGGGGCTCGAGCTGGGGTGACTCGAAGCCCGGTGTGCGCGGCTCCAGCGTGCTGTCCCATTCGCTGGCCATCACGTCCACGGGCCTCACCTGCACGCCATGGCGGCGCGCGTCCTGCACCAGTTGCGAAGGCGTGTAGAAGCCCATGGGCTGCGAATCGAGCAGCGCCGCGAGGAAGCAGGCCGGCTCGTGGCACTTGAGCCAGGCACTCACCGTGACCAGCAAGGCAAAGCTGGCCGCGTGGCTTTCGGGAAAGCCGTATTCGCCGAAGCCTTCGCACTGCTTGAAGATGGCTTCGGCGAAGGCGCGGTCGTAGTCGCGCGCCACCATGCCTTCGACCAGTTGGTCGTGAAACCTGTCGATGCCGCCTTTCTTCTTCCAGGCCGCCATGGCGCGGCGCAGGCGGTCGGCCTCGTCAGCCGTGAAGCCGGCCGCGATCATCGCGATCTGCATCACCTGTTCCTGGAAGATGGGCACGCCCAGGGTGCGGCCCAGCGCATCGTCGAGTTCTTCCTTGGCCAGCACGATCGGGTCCCCACGCCGCTGCCGCTCGCGCTGCTTGAGGTACGGATGCACCATGCCGCCATGGATGGGACCGGGCCGCACGATGGCCACCTCCACCACCAGGTCGTAGTAGCAGCGCGGGCGCAGGCGCGGCAGCATGGACATCTGGGCCCGGCTCTCGATCTGGAACACGCCGATGGTGTCGGCCGCGCAGATCATGTCGTAGGTGGCTTCGTCGTCGTTGGGCAACTGGTGCATTTCGCACTGCGTGCCGCGCCAGTCGTTCATGAAGCGCAGCGCGCGCCGGATGGCGCTGAGCATGCCCAGCGCCAGCACGTCGACCTTGAGCATGCCCATGGCCTCGAGGTCGTCCTTGTCCCACTGGATCACCGAACGGTCCTTCATGGAAGCGTTCTCCACCGGCACCAGGCTGGTGAGCCGGCCTTCGGTGAGCACGAAGCCGCCCACATGCTGGCTCAGGTGGCGCGGAAAGCCGCGCAGCGTGCGCGCCAGCTCCACCCACAGGTGCAGCTTGTGCGGCGGCGCCACCGCGCCGGACTTGTCCATGGCCTGCTGCAGGCTGGCGATCACGCCTTCCGTCATGACGCTCTGCGCCGACGCCTCCTGGCCAGGCCCGAGCGAATCGAACCAGTGGTGGTCCTTGGCGAAGGCGTCGATCAGCCGCGCATCCACGCCCAGGGCCTTGCCCACGTCGCGGATGGCACTGCGCGTGCGCCAGGCGATGACCACGGCCGCAATGGCCGCGCGCTCGCGGCCGTACTTGCCGTAGATGTATTGAATGACCTCCTCGCGCCGCTGATGCTCGAAATCGACGTCGATGTCGGGCGGCTCCTTGCGCTCGCGGCTGAGGAAGCGCTCGAACAGCAGGTTGGCGTCATCGGGCGCGAGCGCCGTGATGCCCAGGCAGTAGCAGACCGCGGAATTGGCCGAGGAGCCGCGGCCCTGGCAGAGGATCTTCTTTTCCCTGGCAAAGGCGACGATGTCTTCCACCGTCAGGAAGAACATCTCGTAGCCCAGCTCGATGATCAGGTCGAGTTCGCGCCGGACCTGCACCTGCACGGACTCGGGTACGCCGCCCGGGTAGCGCTGCTGCGCGCCGGCCCAGGTTTTGCGCCGCAGGGTCTGCGCGGCCGTTTCGTTGGGCTCGACCAGCTCCAGCGGGTACTGGTAATGCTTGCGCAGCGCTTCCAGGGAGAAGCCGCAGCGCGCGCGCACCTGCATCGTGCGCGCCAGCAGCTGCGCCGGGTAGGTGCGCGCCAGCCGCATGCGCGAGCGCAGATGGCGCTCGGCATTGGCCGCGCGCGCCAGGCCGCATTCGGCCACCGGGCGCCCCAGGTCCACGGCCGTGAGCACGTCCAGCAGCGGCTTGCGCGAGCGCACATGCATGCGCACGCCGCCCGCGGCCACGCAGGGCACGCCGCTGCGCTCGCCGGCCTGCTGCAGGGCGGCCAGCCAGAGGTCGTCATCCAGCTCGTGGTGCAGTTCCACGGCCAGCCACAGACCGGGCGGAGCCTCCTCATCGGGCTGGGCCGGGTCGGCGGGCGGCACCACCTGTTCGGCCACGGCGCGCAGGTCGGCCACCAGCGTGTCGATGTCGATGGGCGCACCGCTGTGCCGGTGCGGCACGAACAGCAACTCGCAGTCGCGCAAGGCCGCAAGCGCCGCCAGGCCGCCTTCGAGCTGGTACCGGCCCTTTTGCACCTCGTCCTGCGTGCGCGCGGCGGTGATCGTCTCGCACAACTGGCCCCAGCTCTTCAGGTCGCGCGCCAGGGCCACGAGCGTGTAGCGCTCCAGGCGGAACTCGCT
Organism: Xenophilus arseniciresistens; assembly: GCF_028023875.1. Taxonomy (GTDB): domain Bacteria; phylum Pseudomonadota; class Gammaproteobacteria; order Burkholderiales; family Burkholderiaceae_C; genus Xenophilus; species Xenophilus arseniciresistens. The sequence goes on along the minus strand of NZ_JAQIPB010000006.1, from coordinate 53,534 downwards.
GCCGTAGAGCAGCCTGAAGTCGGGGTTGCGCGGCAGTTTGGGGCGTTCGGGCTCCTTGCGCTCCAGCTCATCCAGATCTTCGATGAATTCCTTCAAACCCACCATGGCGCGCACCACGCCTGCCACCGAGCATTCGTCGGTGATGGCCAGCCCGCAATAGCCTCTGGACCAGGCATGCACCGCCAGCTCTTCCGGGTGCGAGGCGCCACGCTGGAAGCTGAAGTTCGTGATGGCATGCAGCTCGGTGTAGGCGGGCAGGCCCGGGCGCTGCGGGCCTGGCGGCAGCGCTTGCGGCAGCGTGCTGCGACGCCCGTGGCGCGCCGCCTCTTCCTTGGCGCTCAGGTCAGGCATACAGGCCCTGCAGAAACCAGCGCGGCACCTGCCCGGCGCCGTGCAGCGTCGTGCGCTCGCGGTAGATCCAGACCAGGCCGGCCTGCGGGCTGCGCGCGATGTAGTAGTCGCGCGCCACGGCCGCGCCCGGTGCCTGGGCATCGGCCCCCTCTTCCCGCGGCTCCCACCAGCCATCGCCTTCCAGGCGTTGCGGCCCCACCAGCGTCTTGAGCTGGCCGTGGTAGTGCGGCCTGCCGTCGCGCACGTCTAGCGGCAGCGGCTCGGGCAGCAGCCAGGTTGGCAGCAAGGCACTGATGGGCGTGCTGGCCTCGGGGGCGGCGCAGGGGGTGCCGGGGCCGGCAGAGTGCACCGCCGGGGCCCAGCGCTGCATGCGTTCGGGCCGGTGATCGGCCTGCGGCACGGGCACCTGCACCGCCTGCGGGCCCAGCCGGGCGCTGAGTTTCTCGACCAGCTGGTGCAAGGGCTCGCCGGCCCCCGGCTGCCCGGCCTCCTGGGCCTTGCCGTCCCTGGCCGGCAAGTGGCGCGGCGGCAGCAGACTGCGTGCGGCGCCGCCCCAGGGTGCCGTCTCGATGGAACGCAGGCGCAGCCAGCCCGTGGGCGCCAGCAGCGTCACCAGCGCCAGGCGCTCGGCCAGCAGGCGGCGCAGATGGGCCATGTCCTGCGTGGGTTCAGCGGTGCGCACCAAGAGATGCTGCGTGCGTGGCAGGTCCACGCCCTGCAGGCGCTTGAGGTCCAGCGTCCATTCCAGCTCGAAGGCCAGCACGCCGCGCTGGCGGGCCTGCAGCCACAGCCGCAGCGCGCTCATCAGGCGCTGGGCCGACCACAGCAGCTCGGGCCCCGAGGTCGCCAACGCCGGCAGCTCGGCCTTCTGGTCGAAGGTCTCGGGCACGCTCAGCCAGGGCAGCCGATCGGGCCGCAGGCCCCAGGCCACATCCAGCGCTTCGCGCAGTTCGGCGCCAAAGCGCCGCACCACGCCCGCGCGCGGCAGCGCCGCCACGTCGCCCCAGGTCTGGCAGCCCAGGCGGGCCAGCACGTTCAGGTGCGGCCGGGCGGCGTCCAGCGTCCGCAGCGGCAGCGCATGGGGCAGGCGCGCAGGCGGCTGCTGGCCTTCGCAGTACAGGCGCAGCCGGGCCAGCGCCACCAGGCTGCTGGCGCCCTGCGCCTGGCGCGGGCGCAGGCCTTCGGGCGCGTCGGCGGCCATCTGGCGCATCAGCGCCTGCCGCCCGCCCCACAGGCGCTCGCAGGCCGACACCTCCAGCATCAGGGCCTCTTCGCACCAGGCCACATGCGGCGTGAACTGCAGCGCCCACCAGCCCAGGGCCTGGGCATCGGGCAGCTCGGCGTCGCGGGCCACGGCGGGCGGGGTGCCGACCGCGGCCTCAGGCGCCGACCAGTGAAGGGCGATCCAGTGCATGGCCGGTGGAAGATGAAGGCCCGGCCCCGCGCGCACCCGGCCACGACAGCACGCGCGCGCCCGCCACAGGCGCCGCTGCCGCACCTGAAGGCGCAAGCACCTGCCGACGTGCGTGCGCAGCGGCCAGCAGGGCTTGCAGCGGCAGCGGCTGCGCCGGCACCTGCACGGGCCGCACGGCGGGCGGGCCGCGCCGCTTGAGCAGCTGCAGCGACATCAGGGCCGGCGCATCCGCTGGCGCCGGCAGCAGCTCCATCGCCAGCCGCAGCCGGGCCGGCGATGCCTGCTGCGCCTGGCTGGAAGGCCGCAGTGCGAACAGCAGCCCGCCCTGGCGTGCGGCAGCCAGCTGCAGCCGGCGCAGATCGGCCACGCGCGACTGCGGCAGCCACACCAGCACCGCGCCCACGTCGGCACAACGCAGGGCCTGCTCGCTGGCCCACAGGCGCTCGGCCGCCGCCTGGGCCTGCACGCACAACAGCGCGGCCGAGGGCAACCCGCCGGCCGCCAGGGCCGGGCCGAAAGGAGGCAGGGGCGGCGCCACCAGCACCACCCGCGCGCTGGGGCGCTGCGCCACGGTGAGCGCCAGCGCCGGCAGCAACAGGGGCCACAGCGGCTGCGTCGGCTCGCTCTGCAGCAGTTCGGTGAGCGCGCCCAGCGGCCAGCCGCCGCCGGGCAGTTCGGCGTCCAGTGCCGCATGGCCGGTGCTGCAGGCGGCCTCGCTGCTGCCGTCCAGCTCATCCGCACGCCAGATGCCCTGCTCGCGAAAGGCGGCAGGGTCCACGGCAGACACGGCATGCAAGGCAGAGGAAGACATGGCAAAGCTCAAAGACTGGTTATTTATACAGTATTTGACCTTTGCTGTGCGCTTGAACTTGTTCAAACGCTCGGAAAACTTTGCTTGCCGTTCACACAATCCCTTTACGCTAGAAGAAACTTCGGTGCATACAAGGCACTCTTTTTGCCTAACACCCAGGCTCGTCAAGGATGTACATCACACAGTGCATGCCTGATGACGGGATTGCTGAATTTGATCTGGCCGCTGTCCATGCCCCATGCCGCGGCCCGGCCCTCCAAGGACGACCTTTGACAGTCACTCGATATCCGGCCCTGGCGGCCCTGTTCTGTGCCGTGGGCCTGCTGGGCGCCTGCCGTGAAGCCCCCAAGCCCGCCGCCGCGCCGCCCGTGCCCGAGGTCACCGTGCGCACGCTGGCGGTGCAGAGCGTGCCCCTGCGTACCGAGCTGCCGGGGCGCACCGCCCCCTTCATGACCGCCGAAGTGCGGCCCCAGGTGGGCGGCATCATCCGCCAGAAGCCCTTCACCGAAGGCACGCAGGTCAAGGCCGGCCAGGTGCTGTACGAAATCGATCCGGCCCCCTTCCAGGCTGCACTGGCACAGCAGGAAGGTGCGCTGGCCAACGCCCAGGCCACGGTCAATTCCACGCGCGCGCTGGCCGAGCGCTACAAGGCGCTGCTGGCCCACAACGGCGTGAGCAAGCAGGAATACGACAACGCCCAGGCCGCCTACGGCCAGGCCCAGGCCCAGGTGCGCGTGCAGTCGGCGCTGCTGGAGACCGCGCGCATCAACCTGCGCTACACGCGCGTGACGGCCCCCATCGCCGGCCACACCAGCCGCAGCGCCGTGACGCCGGGCGCGCTGGTGGCCGCCGGCCAGGCCACGCCGCTGCTGACCATCTCTCAGCTCGACCCGATCTATGTCGACATTTCGCAGTCGAGCACCGAAATACTGCGCCTGCGCCAGGCGCTGGCGGCCGGCAAGCTCAGCCGCGAGGCGGCGGGCCAGCGCGTGTCGCTGACCCTGGAAGACGGCAGCACCTACGCCCACGAGGGCCGCATCCAGCTGACCGAGGTGACGGTGGACCCGAGCAGCGGCTCGGTCACGCTGCGCGCCAGGTTCCCGAATCCCGAAGGCCTGCTGCTGCCGGGCATGTACGTGCGCGCCGTGGTCACCGAGGGCAGCACGCCCGACGGCATCGTGGTGCCCCAGGCCACCCTCTCGCGCGACCGCCGCGGCACCCCGCAGGCGCGCCTGGTCAATGCCCAGAACAAGCTGGAGGTCCGCCCCGTGGTGGTGGCGCGTGCCGTGGGCAACCAGTGGCTGGTGAGCGAAGGCCTCAAGCCCGGCGAGCGCCTGGTGATGGCCGGCGGCCAGAACCTGCAGCCCGGCGCCACCGTCAAGCCGGTGGAAGAACCGCCGGCCGCCGCCGCGCCGCCGCACAGCAGCGCTGCAAGCACGCCCACGGCCACCAGCAGCGCCGCCACGGGCACCGCCGCCGAAGCCGCCCGCAAGCCCTGATCCGCCGCCGATGATTTCCCGCTACTTCATCGACCGGCCCATCTTCGCCTGGGTCATCGCCATCACGATCATGCTGGCCGGCGCGCTGGCCATCCACCTGCTGCCGCTCACGCGCTACCCGACGGTGGCGCCGCCTTCGGTCAGCATCTTTGCCTACTACCCGGGCGCCAATGCGCAGACGCTGGAGAACAGCGTCACGCAGGTGATCGAGCAGCAGCTCACGGGCCTGGACGGCTACCTCTACATGACGGCGCGCAGCGACTCCTCGGGCCGCGTGCAGATCCTGGTGAGCTTCCAGCCCGGCACCGACCCCGACACCGCGCAGACGCAGGTGCAGAACCGCGTGCAGCAGGCCACGCGGCGGCTGCCCACGGCAGTGCAGGAACAGGGCGTGACGGTGCGCAAGGCCGGCGTGGCCACCGACCTGTTCGTGACGCTGTACGACACCACCGGCCGCATGACGCCGGGCGACGTGGCCGATTTCCTGGTCAGCGATCTGCAGGACGTGATCAGCCGCGTCAACGGCGTGGGCGAGGTGCAGGTCATCGGCGGCCAGTACGCCATGCGCATCTGGCTGGACCCGTTCAAGCTGCGCAGCTACGCGCTCACGCCTTCGGACGTGCAGGCCGCCATCCAGGCGCAGAACGTGCAGCTGGCGGCCGGCCAGATCGGCGACCAGCCGGCGCCGCCGGGCCAGCAGCTCAACGCGGTGGTCAACGCGCAGTCGCGCCTGCGCACGGCCGAGGAATTCCAGGCCATCCTGCTGCGCAGCAACCCCGACGGCTCGCTGGTGCAGCTCAAGGACGTGGCGCGCGTGGAGCTGGGTTCGGCCAACTACACCTTCAGCGGCAACTTCAACGGCCATCCGGCCTCGGGCATCGCCGTGCGGCTGGCGCCCGATGCCAACGCGCTCGAATCCATCGCTGCCGTGAAGACCCAGGTGGAGCAGATGCGCGGCGCCTTCCCGCCCGGCGTGGAGGTGTTCTACCCGGTGGACAGCACGCCCTTCGTGGAGCAGGCCATCGGCGACGTGGTCAAGACGCTGATCGAGGGCATCGTGCTGGTGGTGCTGGTGATGTTCCTGTTCCTGCAGAACTGGCGCGCCACGCTGATTCCGGCCATTGCCGTGCCCGTGGTGCTGCTGGGCACCTTCGGCGTGCTGTCGGTCTTCGGCTATTCGATCAACATGCTCACCATGTTCGGCATGGTGCTGGCCATCGGCCTGCTGGTGGACGACGCCATCGTGGTGGTGGAGAACGTCGAGCGCATCATGGAAGAGGAGCACCTCCCGCCCAAGGAGGCGACGCGCAAGTCCATGGGCGAAATCACCGGCGCGCTGATCGGCATCGGCGTGGTGCTGTCGGCCGTGTTCCTGCCCATGGCCTTCTTCGGCGGCGCCACCGGCATCATCTACCGCCAGTTCTCCATCACCGTCGTCTCGGCCATGGTGCTCTCGGTGATCGTGGCGCTGGTGCTCACGCCCGCGCTGTGCGCCACGCTGCTCAAGCAGCACGCCGCGGGGCACGAGAAGAAGACCACGGGCTTCTTTGGCTGGTTCAACCGCTTCTTCGACCGGCAGGTGGAGCGCTACGACGGCAGCCTGCGCAAGCGCCTGCCGCGGCGCGCCCTGTTCATGGGCATCTACGTCCTGATCTGCGGCGGCATGGTCATGATGTTCATGAAGACGCCCACGGGCTTCCTGCCCGACGAGGACCAGGGCTCCATCATCGTCAACTACAGCCTGCCCGAAGGCGCGACGCTGGAGCAGACGCGCGCCGTGGCGCAGCGCATCAGCACCTATTTCCGCGAGCAGGAAGCGGCCAGCGTCGACGGCGTGTTCACCTCGCCGGGCTTCAGCAGCGCCGGCTCGGGCCAGAACCTGGGCCAGGCCTTCGTCAAGCTCAAGGACTGGGCCGACCGGCCCGGCGCCGACAACAGCGTGTTCGCCATCCGCGAGCGGGCGCGCCGGGCGCTGGCCAACGACCCGGTGGCGCGGCTGATCACCGTCATCGTGCCGCCTGCCGTCTCGGGTCTGGGCAACTCGGCCGGCTTCGACCTGCAATTGCAGAACACCGCCAGCCTGCCGCGCGACGAGTTCCTCGCCCTGCGCGACAAGCTGCTGGCCCGCGCCCGCGCCGACCAGGACCTGCGCCAGATGCGCTTCTCGGGCCTGGAAGACCAGCCGCAGCTGCAGGTGGACATCGACCGCGCCAAGGCCGGCGCGCTGGGCATCGCGCAGGCGCAGATCAACACCCTGCTCAGCTCCACCATCGGCAGCGTCTACATCGGCGACTTCATCGACCGCGAACGCGTCAAGAGCGTGTACCTGCAGGCCGATGCGCCCTACCGCATGAACCCCGAGGACATCGGCCTGTGGAGCCTGCGCACCGGCGACGGCGCGATGGCGCCCTTCTCCACCATCGCCAACACCTACTGGACCTACGGCCCCTCGGCCCTGTACCGCTACAACGGCATGCCCTCCTTCAACATCCAGGGCGAGGCCGCGCCGGGCTTCAGCTCGGGCGAGGCGCTGCAGCGCATCGAGCAGTACGTGGCCGAGCTGCCCGACACCGTGCGCGGCGCCTGGACGGGCCTGTCCTACCAGGAGAAGCTGGCCTCGGGCCAGGCCCTGGCGCTGTACCTGATTTCGCTGCTGGTGGTCTTCCTGGCGCTGGCCGCGCTGTATGAAAGCTGGACCATCCCGATCTCGGTGCTGCTGGTGGTGCCGCTGGGCATCGTGGGCGCGCTGGTCGCGGCCAACCTGCGAGGGCTGAACAACGACATCTTCTTCCAGGTGGGCCTGCTCACGACCATGGGCCTGGCGGCCAAAAACGCGATCCTGATCGTGGAATTCGCCGCCGACGGCGAGCGCCGCGGGCTGAAGCTGTGGGACGCCACGCTGCAGGCTGCCAAGCTGCGCCTGCGCCCGATCCTGATGACCTCGCTGGCCTTCGGCGCCGGCGTGATCCCGCTGACCATCGCGTCCGGCGCGGGCTCCGGCAGCCAGCATGCCATCGGCACCGGCGTGATCGGCGGCGTGGTCACCGGCACCGTGCTGGCCATCTTCTTCGTGCCGCTGTTCTACCTCATCGTCCGTTCGCTCTTCGGGCGCCACAAGGACGACGCCGCGCCCGAACCGGCGGCGGCGCACTGAGCGCGCCCGCCAGGCGCGCCATGCATACGAAGGCCGGGCATCGCCCGGCCTTCCTCTTTGTGAAGCAGCCACCGGCTGCTCAGCAACCGCAGCGCCTCAGTCCAGCCTGCTCACTCCGCTGAACGAACACGCCTAAGCGGCCAGCGGCGCCCCGCCCTGCAGCATGCCGGACAGCACGCGGTGCTTGGACTGCTCGATGTGGCTCATCATCCGCGCCAGGGCACCCGCCCGGTCGCCGGCCTGCAGCGCGCGCAGGAACTCGAGGTGCTCACGCATGGCGGGCACCACCTGCATGGGCCGCATGGAGTCGGCGTCGTAGCGGATCAGCCGCACGTGCAGGCTGTTGACCCGGTAGATCTCGGACAGGATCTCGTTGCCGATGCTGTCCACCATCAGGTCGTGCAGCCCCCAGTCCACCGCCTGCGCATCCTTCTCCAGGCCCGGGTCGGGCTGCGGCTGCAGCGCCCGCTGCAGGATGGCCTCGTGGTCATCGATGAGCCGTTGCAGCGTGGCGGGCGTGGCCACTTCGGCAAAGCGCAGCACGGCTTCGCGCTCGACCATGGCCCGCACCTGCCAGGCGTTGCGGATCAGCTTCATGTCCACCGTCGCCACCTGCAGCCCGCGCTTGGGCACGGCCTTGATCAGGCCGGCGGCTTCGAGGCGCGGCACCATCTCGCGCACCGCCGCCAGCGACATGCCCAGCAGTTGCATCAGTTCGCGCTGCGACACGAACTGGCCGGGGCGGATGCGCGCATCGATGATCTGCTGGCGAAAGCCCTGGAAGGCCAGGTTGCGCTGGGTCATGGCCGGCGCGGGCCCGGAGGCGGCGGCCGGGGCGGCGTCGGCATCGGCTCGGGCGATGGCGGGGGAAGTCATGGCGCACATGGTATCGGTGGCGGGGGCGCGGCAAGCGCCTGAGCACGGGCTAGGGATAGTACTAGCATCGATCTGACATGTCAGTGAGCGTATAGTTCGAGCTCAGCACGGCACCTTCGGGGCTGCGCGGCTCTTTCCCACCCATTCCCTCCTCTCTTTTTTCCGGAGCACCTGTCCATGGCCCTCGAACTCACTGGCGTCATTCCGCCCCTCGTCACGCCCTTCACCGCCGACGGCGACATCGACGAAGCGGCCTTCCGCCAGGTCATCCGCTTCAACCTGGGCAAGGGCGTGCATGGCCTGTGCCCCGGCGGCAGCAGCGGCGAAGGCCACACGCTGACGGCCGAGGAGTTCAAGCGCCTGCTCGAGATCACCTGCGAAGAGGTGGCGGGTCAGGTGCCCGTGGTGGCCGGCATCATTTCCAACAGCACGCGCGACGCCATCGCCCGCGCCCGTTCCATCGCCCACCTGCCCATCGCCGCGCTGCAGGTCACGCCGGTGCACTACCTCTTCAAGCCCGATGAGGAGGCCACCTTCAACCACTTCAAGGCGCTGACCGAGGCCGTGGACATCCCGGTCATCATCTACAACGTCGTGCCCTGGAACTACCTGAATCCGGCGCAGATGATCCGTCTGATGAAGGAGCTGCCCGGCGTGCAGGGCATCAAGCAGAGCCAGGGCGACCTGAAGCTGATGGCCGACCTGGTGCTGGGCGTGCCCGAGGGCTGCAAGGTGTTCTCGGCGGTGGACGCGCTGCTGTACTCGTCCTTCGCGCTGGGCGCGCACGGCACCATTGCCGCCACCCCGGCCGCCCTGCCCGGCGTGTGTGTGGCCCTTTGGAATGCGGTGCAGGCCGGCGACCACGTCAAGGCGCTGGAAATGCACCGCTCGATGCTGGCCTTCTGGAACGCCGTGGTGGGCGACAACCTGCCAGCCAACCTGAAGACCACGATCACGCTGCAGGGCTGCCCCGCGGGCCTGCCGCGCGCGCCCATGCCCGCCACCAGCCCGGCGCAGACCGAGCGCATCCGCAAGGCGCTGGACGACGTGCTGCGTTTCGAGGCCTGAGCGCCTGCACCGCCCCCGCAGCCTTTTCAAACAGAACGGAGACACGCATGAACATCCAACGACGCCAACTGATGCAGGCCGGCGCGCTGGCCGCGGCCAGCCTGGCCGCAGGCCCGCGGGCCTTCGCGCAGGGCAGCTTCCCCAACAAGCCGGTCACGCTGATCGTGCCCTTCGCGCCCGGCGGCAACACCGACCTGGTGGCCCGCACCTTCGCGGTGGCCTTCGGCAAGGCGCTGGGCCAGTCGGTGGTGGTGGACAACCGGGGCGGCGGCGGTGGCGCCATCGGCGCGAACCTGGTCGCCCGCGCGCCGGCCGACGGCTACAACCTGCTGGTGGCCGGCGGCGGCGTGGTGGCGGTGCTGCCCGAGATGATCAAGACGCCCTACGCCCTGTCGAACTTCACGCCGCTGGGGCTGGTGAACAAGAGCTCGATGGTGCTGCTGGCCCGCAAGAACGAGACACGCTTCAGGAACCTCAAGGAGCTGGCCGCCTACGCCCGCTCGGCCGACGGCAAGCTCACGGCGGCGCACTCCGGCCCGGGCACGCCGAACCAGCTTGCGCTGCTGCAGCTGGAAAGCCTGCTCAAGGCCAAGTTCACGGTGGTGGGCTACAAGGGCGCCGGCCCGGCGCTGGTGGACCTGATCGGCGGGCAGGTGGACGTGGCCTTCGACCAGATCACCGGTTCCATGCAGCACATCAAGGCCGGCACCCTGCAGGCGCTGGCCGTGGTGGGGCCCACGCCCGATCCCGCGCTGCCCGAGGTGCCCACGGTTTCGCAACTGGGCCTGGGCGACATCGACGGCACCACCTACCTGGGCATCCTGGCTGCGGCCGGCACGCCAAAGGATGTGCTGGACAAGCTCTCGGCCGCGCTGCAGCAGGCCACCAAGGACCCGCAATACGTCAACACCATGCGCGAGATGGGCGCGGTGGCCCAGGGCAGCGCGCCCTCCGAGTTCGGCCGCATCCTGCAGGCCGAACAGACGCTGGCGCAGCAGGCCGTCAAGGACGGCCGGCTGAAGGCCGAATGACGCCCCCGCACTGCCCACCGCGCCAGGACCCCGCACCGTGAAGAAGATCCTCAACGACCCCCAGGCCTACGTCGACCAGATGCTCGACGGCCTGGTGCTGTGCCACCCCGAACTCGCACGCACGGGCGACGATGGCCGCGTCATCGTGCGCAGCCGCGGCGCGGTGCCCGGCAAGGTGGGCATCGTGACCGGCGGCGGCTCGGGCCACCTGCCGGTGTTCCTGGGCTACGTGGGCGAAGGCCTGCTCGACAGCTGCGCCGTGGGCAACGTCTTCGCGGGCCCGCGCATGGACGACTGCATGACGGCCGCGCGCGCGGCCGACGGCGGCGCGGGCGTGCTGCAGCTGTACGGCAACTACGGCGGCGACCGCATGAACTTCGACATGGCGGCCGAGATGCTGGCGCTGGAAGGCCTGCAGGTCGCGTCGGTGCGCGTGGCCGACGACGTGGCCAGCGCGCCCGCCGAGCAGCGCGAGAAGCGCCGCGGCGTGGCGGGCCTGGTCTTCGTCTACAAGGCCGCCGGCGCCAGGGCCGCCGCAGGGGCCTCGCTCGAGGAAGTGGCCGCGCTGGCGCGCAAGGCCAACGACGCCGTGCGCTCCATCGGCGTGGCGCTCACGCCCTGCGTGGTGCCCGAATCGGGCAAGGCATCCTTCGAGATCGCCGACACCGAGATCGAGTTCGGCATGGGCATCCACGGCGAGCCCGGCATCTGGCGCGGCCCGCTCAGGAGCGCCGACGCGCTGGCCGACGAGATGCTGCAGCAGGTGCTGCCCGAGCTGCAGCTCGCGCGCGGCGACCGCATCGCACTGCTGGTCAACAGCCTGGGCGCGACGCCGCTGGAAGAGCTGTACATCCTCTACCGCCGCGTGCGCCAGGTGCTTCATGATCTCGGCATCGTCATCGCACGCCCGCTCGTGGGCCGCTACGCCACCTCGATGGAGATGGCCGGCGCCTCGATCAGCGTGATGAAGCTGGACGACGAGCTGGCGCAGTTGCTGGCCGCGCCGGCCGACTGCCCCTTCTGGAGCGTGCGCTGATGGCCTCCCCTGCCCTGAGCGCCGCCGGCTTCGCCGCCGCCCTGCCCCGCTGGTGCGCGGGCGTGCACCGCGCCGCGCCCGAACTCAACGAACTCGACGGCCGCCTGGGCGACGCCGACCTGGGCGCCACGCTGGACAAATGCGCCACCCTGGTCGAACAGGCCCTGCCCGAGCTGGCCGGCGCCCCGCTGGACGCGATGCTGCGCCGCTGCGCACAGGCCTGCGCCAAGGCTTCGGGTTCGAGCTTCGGCACCTTGCTCACGGTCGCGCTGATGACCGCCGCCAAACGCTGCGCCGGCAGCGAGGCGCTGGCGCGCAGCGACCTGGCTGCGCTGCTGGGCGAGATCGTCGACACGCTGGCTGCACGCGGCGGCGCCAGCCTGGGCGACAAGACCGTGCTGGACAGCCTGCATGCCGTGCGGCAGGCCCTGGCCGAAGCCCCGGAAGGCGCAGCCCTGCGCCCCATTGCCTGCGACGCGGCCCAGGCCGCACTCGACGCCTTCCGCGACCGGCCCAACCGCATCGGCCGCGCGCGCATGTTCGCCGACAAGACCATCGGCATGGACGACCCGGGCATGGTGGCGCTGCTGCGCATGGCGCAGAGCCTTTAGATCGGCTACTTCGCCGTGATCGGCTCCAACCCCGTCTTCGCGATGGCCGGCGCGACCCCGGGCGAGGTCAGGTAGCGGATCAGCTCGCGCGCCGCCGCGGGCTGCTTCGACGAGGTGGTGATGCCGGCCGAGAAGACCGTCACCCGTTGCACCTCGGCGGGCAGCGGGCCGATGTAGTCCACGCCCGGGATGGGCAGCAGCTCGCTGATCTGCTGCAGGCCCAGCGCCGCGTCGCCGCGCGCCACCACCGTGCCCACCCGCTCGCTCAGGATGCGCCGGCTCTTGGGCTTGACTTCGGCTTCGATGCCCAGCTTCTTGAGCAGCTCGGTCTCGTAGTACGTGCCGCTGGCGCTGGCCGAGTAGGCCACCGAGGGCGCGGCCAACAAGGTGCGCTTGAGCGCTTCGACGCTGCTCACGTCGGGCCGGGGCTGGCCCTGGCGCACCACCAGGCCGATGGACGAGCGCACCAGATCGACCTGGCTGCCGGCAACGACCTTGCCGTCCTTGACCAGGGCGTCGAGCGCCGGCCGTGCCAGGATCACCACGTCAGCCGGCTCGCCGCGCCCGAGACGGCTGGGGATGGAATCGCTCGCGTTGCCCATCGACGCGCCGTAGGCGGTTTTCACGGAGTGGCCGGACTGCTTCTCGAAACCGGGGCGCAGGTCGTTGTACGCCGCCGTGAAGCCGCCCGAGGTCATCACGTGGATGTCGGCGGGTGCGGGCCTGCCGCCCAGCGAGGTGCAACCGGCCAGTGCGAGCGCGCCGCCGATCAGCGCCAGGCGCCGGGTCAGGAAAGGAATGGTTGGGGGCATCGAGGTCTCCGGAAGTGCTTGTTCCGAAGCATCCTAGGCAGCGGAGCTGTCAATTGGCCCACAGCGATCTTTGGGTTTTCACCAAGTCCCGGCCCGGCGGCCCTGGCTCTTTTCTTTCTTCAGTCGCCGAAGCCGAACAGGGCCCGCAGGGCTTCGCGGTAGGCCGGCTCGCCCATCACATCGGCGTTCTCGTGCACGGCGCCTTCGATCAGCACGAAGCGCTTGGGCGGCAAGGCGCGCTCGTACAGCGCGCGGCCCAGCGCGGGGTCGATCATGGTGTCGCCGGCCGCATGCACCACCAGCAGCGGCGAGCCCACTTCGGCCACGCGCGATCCGGCATCGAAGTGCTGCGTCATCAGCGGCGCGATGGGCAGCCAACCCCAGCGCGTGCTGCGCACCACGTCCAGCGCAGACGTGAAGCCGCCTTCAACGATCAGGCCGGCTTCGTCCGGCACCTCGGCCGCCAGCCGCACCGCCACGGCGCCGCCCAGCGAATGGCCAAACAGGAAGCGGCGTGCCTGCGGGTGCGCCTGCGCCAGCCACTGCCAGGCTGCGCGCACGTCTTCGGCCACCAGCGTTTCGGAAGGCATGGCCGCGCTGCTGCGGCCAAAGCCGCGGTAGTCGATGCCCAGCACCGAGAAGCCCAGCCGGTGCAGCTGGCGCATGCGCGGCGCGCTGGCGCGCACGTCCCAGCGCACGCCATGCAGAAAGAGGATCACCGGCGCGTCCGGCGCCGGCTGCGGCAGCCACAGCCCGTGCAGGCGCACGGCCTCGCCGGGCTGCTCGGGGTGCTGCGAGACATAGTCGATCCAGACGTCTTCCATGCCCACGGCCGCCGCCACGCCGGGCGCCCAGCTGCGCTCGCCGGGCATGAAGATCCAGCGCCGCTGCTCGTGGTCGACGATGGCGCAGCCGGCCAGCAGCAGGCCGGCGGCCAGCAGGCTCGTGATCAGGAAGGCCCGGCGCATGAGGAGCATGTTCTCATGCGCCCGCCCGCAGCCCGCGCGCTCGCGCCTCGGCTGCGGGCGAGGGGCTCAGGCTGCGCGCGCAGCGCTCAGCAATTGCCCTTCTTGGCCTGGCCGGGCGGGCAGAACTTGCCCTGACCACCGCCATGGCCGCCCGGCGGGTCGATGATGACGGCGCCCGAAGGGCCATGAACCGCGCAACCGGTGAGGGTGGATGCGAGGACCAGCAGTGCGAGCAGTGACTTCATGGGATGACCTTTTCGTTATGGATGGAAACGCGGTGAAGTCTAGGGCCTGTGCACTTTGTTTCAGTGTCGGCCCGCCCGCCATCCGGCCTCACCCGCTTCAATACGCCACAGCGAAGCGCTGGCGCGAATGCCGCGGCTTCTCGATCTCGTCGACCAGCGCGATGGCGTAGTCCTCCATCGAGATGCGGCTGTTGCCCTGTGCGTCGGCCATGAACTGGTCACCGCCCAGGCGGAAGCGCCCCGTGCGCTCGCCGGGCTCGAACAGCGCCGCGGGCGAGAGGAAGGTCCAGTCGATGCCGCGCTCGCCGCGCAGCGCCTCGAGGAAGACGCGGCCGGCGCCGGCTTCGGCCTTGTAGGCCTCGGGGAACTGGGGCGTGTCGATCAGCGCCACGCCGGGCGCCACTTCCAGGCTGCCCGCGCCGCCCACCACCAGCACGCGCGGCACGCCGGCCTCGCGGGCAGCGGCCAGCAGGGTCGGCGCCGTGATGCCGTCGGCAAAGCGGGTGCTGCTCACCACCGCGTCGTGGCCCTTGAGCAGCGGCGCCAGCGTGTGGGCATTCGTGGCGTCGGCCGCCACCAGCGTGAGGCCCGGCTGCGCCGGCACCTGGCTGACCTTGCGTGCGATGCCGGTGACGGTGTGGCCGCGCTGCAGCAGCTCGGCGGCGATGCGGGAACCGGCGCGGCCGGTGACGCCCAGGACAACGATGTGGCTCATGGAATAACTCCTTGGAATCGAGACAGAAGACGGGTTCGGACAAGCAATGCAGGCATCGTAGGTTTCCTTTCTTGAACGAAATAGCCCCTAATATGGCGCTCTTTGTTGCATCAATCGATCAAATATGGACCGTGTGACCGCCGCCCAGGTCTTCGTGCAGATCGCCGAGCGCGGCAGCATGGCCGCGGCCGCCCAGGCGCTGGAGATGTCGCGCGCCATGGTCACGCGCTATCTGTCGCAGATGGAGAACTGGGCCGGTGCGCGCCTGCTGCACCGCACGACCCGGCGCCTGAGCCTGACGCCCGCCGGCGAGCAGACGCTGGCGCGCTGCCGCCAGTTGCTGGAGGTGGCGCAGGAAATGGCGATCGGCCCCGCCGAAGATGGCGCCGACCCCGTGCAGGGCCTGCTGCGCGTGGCCTGCGCGCAGTCGACGGCGCAGACCCTGCTGGCGCCGCTGGTGCGGCGCTTCCTGGCGGAGCACCCGCAGGCGTCCATCGACCTGCGCATCGATGCGCGCGCAGTGAACCTGGTGGAGGAGCGCATCGACCTGGCGATCCGCATCACCAATGAGCTGGACCCGAACCTCATCGCACGCCGGCTCGGCGACTGCCCTTCGGTGATCTGCGCCGCGCCGGCCTATCTGGCGCAGCGGGGCACGCCCATGCAGGTGAGCGAGCTGGCACTGCACAACTGCCTGACCTACACCTACTTCGGCCGCAGCCTCTGGGAGTTCGACCATCCGCGCCTGGGCCGCAGCAGCGTGGCGGTGGGCGGCAACCTGAGCGCCAACGAATCACAGGTGCTGCTGGCCGCCGCCCTGGAGGGCGTGGGCATCAGCATGCAGCCGCTTCATGTGGCGCAACCCCACCTGGCCAGCGGCGCGCTGCAGGCCGTGCTGGGCGAGCACGAGCCGCTGTGCCTGGGCATCCACGCGGTGTTCGCCTCGCGCCGGCAGATGTCGCCGGTGCTGCGCGCCATGCTCGACCTGCTGGCCGCGCATTTCGGCGGCGCGCAGGCCATCACGCCGGTCAGCCGATCCTGAAGCTGGACACCGTCAGGCCGCCCATGAAGGCGTTCTCGTGGTAGACGCACTGGCCGGGCTCGGCCTCGGCGGCGCCCACGGCCACCATCAAGGGCAGCAGGTGTTCTTCGCGCGGATGGGCGATGCGCGCGGCCGGGGCCTGTTCCCAGGCGATCAGCTGCTGCGTGCGCACGGCCGGTTCGCTGTTCACCACGGCCTGCTGCAGCCAGTCGTCAAAGGCGCGCGAAGGCGCGGCGGCCACGGGGCCGAAGGCCCGCAGGTTGTGATAGCTCAGGCCGCTGCCGATGATCAGCACGCCTTCGCCCCGCAGCGGTGCCAGCACGCGGCCCAGCGCCAGGTGCTCGGCCGGGTCCAGCCCCTTCTTCAACGAAAGCTGCACCACCGGCACATCGGCCTCGGGGTAGATGGCTTTCATGGGCGAGAACATGCCGTGGTCGAAGCCGCGTTCGGCGTCCAGCCCGGCCGGCAGGCCCGCGGCCTCCAGCAGGCCCTGCACGCGCGCGGCCAGCGCCGGGTCGCCCGGCGCGTCGTAGCGCACGCTGTAGGTGTGGGGCGGAAAGCCGCCGTAGTCGTAGACCATGGGCGGCTGCGGATGGGCCTGCACGGTGAAGTTCATGCGCTCCCAGTGCGCCGACACCATGAGGATGGCCCGCGGGCGCACGCCGATCTGGCGCGGCATGTCGGCCAGCGCGGCTTCCAGCTTCGCGTAGGTGTCGCCCATCTCGTCCTTCATCCAGGGCCAGGGGCCGCCGCCGTGCGAGATGAAGTAGGTGGGCAGGCGTGGGGTCGTGGTGCTCATGGCGCAAATCTCCGTTCCCTGGAATGTAGGGGCGGCGGGCGGCGCCGCGAGCCCTGGCCTTGCAACAATCCGGTCCACGCACCGCACCAATGATCGGCCGCCGGCGCCGGCTTGACCCCTTCCTACATGCGGTCACGGCGGCGCCGCGCCACGCGGTCACGGTGGCTCGCTACAGTCGGCCGCTTCACGGGAGCCCCTGGTTTGCTGTTCCGCTTTTTCGAAAAACGACTTTCCCCCTACCCCGAGGCCGAGCCGGTCCTGCCGCCCAAGGGCTTCTTCGCCTTCTTGTGGGCCTGCACCGACGGCGTGCGCGGCAAGGTGGCCTGGCTGGCCGGGCTGACGGCGCTGATGTCAGCCTTCGAGGCTCTTCTGTTCGCGCTGCTGGGCCGCCTGGTGGACTGGCTGGGCGGCGTGGCGCCGGACCAGCTGTGGGCCGAGCGTGGCGGCGCCCTCGCCTGGCTGGCGGTCGCGCTGGCCGCCAGCGTTCTGGTGGTGGCGCTGCAGACCATCGTCAAGCACCAGGTGCTGGCCATCAACCTGCCCATGCGCCTGCGCTGGAACTTCCACCGGCTGATGCTGGGCCAGAGCATGTCCTTCTACCAGGACGAGTTCGCGGGCCGCATCACGACCAAGGTGATGCAGACCGCGCTGGCCGTGCGCGACACCCTGTTCGTGATGGCCGACGTGCTGGTGACCATGGTGATCTACGTGGCCACCATCGTGGTGCTGGCCAGCGTG
Organism: Xenophilus arseniciresistens; assembly: GCF_028023875.1. Taxonomy (GTDB): domain Bacteria; phylum Pseudomonadota; class Gammaproteobacteria; order Burkholderiales; family Burkholderiaceae_C; genus Xenophilus; species Xenophilus arseniciresistens. Next base: position 36,364 of record NZ_JAQIPB010000006.1, on the reverse strand, counting down.
TTCGCGGGCGCGCTGGTGTGGCCCTTCGTGGTGTGGCTGGTGCTGTACCTGGCGGCCATGGTGTGGTTCGTGCCGCGGCTGGGCCGCATCGGCAAGGCCCAGGCCGATGCGCGTTCGGCCATGGTGGGCCGCGTGACCGACGCCTACACCAACATCGCCACCGTCAAGCTGTTCTCGCACACCCACCGCGAAGCGCATTTCGCGCGTGCGGCCATGAAGGACTTCATGGCCACCGGCTACAGCCAGATGCGGCTGGTCAGCGCCTTCGAGATCGTGAACCACACCCTGTCCATGGGGCTGGTGGGGGGCATGGCGGGCATGTCGCTGTGGATGTGGTCGCAAGGCCAGGTGGGCGTGGGCGCGGTGGCTGCCTCCACGGCCATGGCGCTGCGGCTGCAGGGCATGTCGCACTGGATCATGTGGGAGATGACCAGCCTGTTCGAGTCGGTGGGCACGGTGCAGGACGGCATCAACACCCTGAGCCGGCCGCGCACGGTGGTGGACGCACCCGATGCGCGCGCGCTCACCGTGAGCCGCGGCGAGGTGCGCTTCGAGCACGTGAGCTTCCGCTACGGGCCCGGCAAGCCGGCCGTGGTGGAAGACCTGAACCTCGTGGTCAGGCCCGGCGAGCGCATCGGCCTGGTGGGCCGCTCGGGCGCGGGCAAGAGCACGCTGGTCAATTTGCTGCTGCGCTTTCACGACATCGAGTCGGGCCGCGTGCTGATCGATGGGCAGGACATCGCCCATGTCACGCAGGACTCGCTGCGCGCGCACATCGGCATGGTCACGCAGGACACCAGCCTGCTGCACCGCTCGCTGGCCGACAACATCGCCTACGGCCGGCCCGACGCCACCGAGGCCCAGATCCGCGCCGCCGCCGAACGGGCCGAGGCCTCGGGCTTCATCGACCACCTGACCGACCTGCAGGGCCGCACGGGCCTGGCGGCCCACGTGGGCGAGCGCGGCGTCAAGCTCAGCGGGGGCCAGCGCCAGCGCATCGCCATCGCGCGCGTGATGCTCAAGAACGCGCCCATCCTGCTGCTGGACGAAGCCACCAGCGCGCTCGATTCCGAGGTGGAAGCCGCCATCCAGGCCAGCCTGGACACGCTGATGGAAGGCAAGACCGTGATCGCCATCGCGCACCGGCTGTCCACCATCGCGGCGATGGACCGGTTGATCGTGCTCGAAGGCGGCCGCGTGGTCGAAGAGGGCACGCACCGCGAACTGCTGGCCACGGGCGGCCTCTATGCCCGGCTGTGGGCGCACCAGAGCGGCGGGTTCATCGGCGAAGAGTAAGGATGGAAGCCGCCCAGCCCGTGCCGCCCGCCGGCGCCGAGCCCATGGCCGCGCGCGTGCTGCGCGAGCAGGTGGCCATGCTCTATGCCAACATCGGCGCCTCCACGCTGGCCGACACGCTGGTCGCCTGGCTGCTGGGCGCCCTGTTCTGGTGGCGCCTGGGCGACCCGCTGGTGGGCGTGTGGCTGCTGGCGCATCTGGTGCAGACGCTGCGCTACCCCGTGATGGGCGCCTACCACCGCGACCCCCAGGCCGCCCGACGAAGCGCGCACTGGGCGCGCGTGCATTCGCGCGAGCTGCTGATGTACAGCATCGTCTGGGGCCTGGCGCCCTGGTTGCTGCTGGGCGGGGCCGACCTGCCCATGACCACGCTGCTGATGCTGGTCATGCTGGGCCTGATCGCCGGCGGCATGGCGGCCATGTCGGCGCATTGGCCTTCCACGCTGTGCTTTGCGGTGCCCATGAGCCTGGGCCTGGCCAGTGCCCTGGCCTGGTACGGCGACCTGATGCACATCTTTTTGGCGGGTTGCGCGCTGATCTACCTGGCCACCTCGCTGTACTTCGCCCGGCTGCAGAACCGGCTGCTGATCGAGGCCCTGAGCGGTCGCTTCGAAAAGGAGGCCCTGGCCGACCAGCTGCGCGAGCAGATGCAGGCCGTCGAGCGCGTCAGCGCCGAGAAGACACGCTTCCTGGCCGCGGCCAGCCACGACCTGCGCCAGCCCCTGCATGCCATCAGCCTGTTCGGCACGGCCCTGCAGCAGGAACTGCAGAGCCAGCCTGGCGCCGCCATCGCGCGCCGGCTCATGGGCGCGGTGGGCACGCTGAACGCCTCGCTCGAGGCCATGCTCGACATCTCGCAACTCGACGCCGGCGTGGTGCATGCCCGGCCGCAGCCCCGCCCGCTGCAGCCACTGCTGCGCCGGCTCGGTGAGGTGTTCGAGCTGCAGGCGCGCAAACGCGGCCTGCAGCTGCGCGTGCGCCCCAGCGCGCTGTGGGTCCACGGCGACGAACAGCTGCTGTACCGCCTGCTGGCCAACCTGATCGACAACGCCATCAAGTACACGCCGCAGGGCGGCGTGCTGGTGAGCGCCCGCGCGCGCGGGCCGCAGGTCTGGGTCGAGGTGTACGACACGGGCATCGGCATCGCGCCGGAGCACGCGGCGCTGGTGTTCAACGAGTTCTACCAGGTCGACAACCCGGGGCGCGACCGCTCGCGCGGCCTGGGCGTGGGCCTGTCGATCGTCAAGCGGCTTTCGCTGCTGCTCTCGCACCCGCTGCAGCTGCATTCGCGGCCCGGGCGGGGCACGCGCTTTCGCCTGTGCCTGCCGGCCGCAGCGGCCCGCAGCCAGGCGCCCGAGACCGAATCCGCCTGCCCGCCCCCGGCCGGCCCGCTGCCCACCCGCGTGCTGGTGCTGGACGACGAGCTGGAGGTGCGCGAGGCCATGCAGGCCCTGATGCAGGCCTTCGGCATCGCCGTCACGCTGGTGACCGACGAGACGCAGGCCCGCGCGGCACTGGACCATGCGCAGGCGCAAGGCCAGCCTTTCGACGTGCTGCTGTGCGACTGGCGGCTGGCCGAAGGCCAGGACGGCCTGGCCGCTGCGCAGCGCCTGCAGGCCCTGGCACCGGGCCTGGGGCTGCCGGTGCTGATGATCACCGGCGAAACCGACGCCCAGCGCCTGCAGCGCGTGCACGACAGCGGCCTGCCCGTGCTGTTCAAGCCCGTGGCAGCCCACACCCTGATGCAGGCGCTGGCCGAACGGGTGCCCCATGGGCTGGTGGCGCCCGCTGCGGCGGTGCAGCCCGACCCCGAACCGGGGTTCTGAGACCCCGTTCCGCGCCAGGCCTGGCTACCCCAAGGCCCCCGCATGCCGAATGCGGCCCTTTTCTATGGTCCAATTTCGGGTTTCGCATCCGGGGGCGCGGCGCGCCGGCCCGCGATGCACGCGCCGTCTACTTTCCCGAGCACCATGAGCACCATCCTGCAATCCCTCCCCACCGGCCAGAAGGTCGGCATCGCCTTCTCCGGCGGCCTGGACACCAGCGCCGCCCTGCTGTGGATGAAGAAAAAGGGCGCCCAGCCCTACGCCTACACCGCCAACCTGGGCCAGCCCGACGAGCCCGACTACGACGAGATCCCGCGCAAGGCCATGGCCTACGGTGCCGAGAAGGCGCGCCTGGTCGACTGCCGCCAGCAACTGGTGGCCGAGGGCATCGCGGCGCTGCAGGCCAACGCCTTCCACATCTCCACCGGTGGCGTCACCTACTTCAACACCACGCCGCTGGGCCGTGCCGTCACGGGCACCATGCTGGTGGCCGCGATGCGCGAAGACAACGTCAACATCTGGGGCGACGGCAGCACCTTCAAGGGCAACGACATCGAGCGCTTCTACCGCTACGGCCTGCTGACCAACCCCTCGCTGAAGATCTACAAGCCCTGGCTGGACCAGAGCTTCATCGACGAGCTGGGCGGGCGCAAAGAGATGAGCGAGTTCCTGATCGCCAACGGCTTCGACTACAAGATGAGCGTGGAAAAAGCCTACAGCACCGACTCCAACATGCTCGGCGCCACGCACGAGGCCAAGGACCTGGAGGAGCTCTCTAGCGGCATCCGCATCGTCAACCCGATCATGGGCGTGGCCTTCTGGAAGCCCGAGGTCGAGGTCAAGGCCGAGGAAGTCACGGTGCGCTTCGAGGAAGGCCGCCCCGTCGCCCTGAACGGCCAGAGCTTCAGCGACCTGGTGGCGCTGATGGAAGAAGCAAACCGCATCGGCGGGCGCCACGGACTGGGCATGAGCGACCAGATCGAGAACCGCATCATCGAAGCCAAGAGCCGCGGCATCTACGAAGCCCCCGGCATGGCGCTGCTGCACATCGCCTACGAGCGCCTGGTCACCGGCATCCACAACGAAGACACCATCGAGCAGTACCGCATCAACGGCCTGAAGCTGGGCCGCCTGCTCTACCAGGGCCGCTGGTTCGACCCGCAGGCCATCATGCTGCGCGAGACCGCCCAGCGCTGGGTGGCCCGCGCCGTGACCGGCGAAGTGACGCTGGAACTGCGCCGCGGCAACGACTACTCGATCCTCAACACCGACTCGCCCAACCTGACCTACGCGCCCGAGCGCCTGTCGATGGAAAAGGTCGAAGACGCCCCCTTCTCCCCCGCCGACCGCATCGGCCAGCTGACCATGCGCAACCTCGACATCGTCGACACGCGCGCCAAGCTGGCGACCTATGTGGCCACCGGCCTGCTGGCCAAGCCCGAAGGCACGGAGCTGCCGCAGATCAAGGACGAGCGCCACTGAGAAGTTGCGCGCCCGGGCCCGGCATCGGGCCCAGGCAGCCACAAAAAAGGCGACCTCGCGAGGTCGCCTTTTTCATGGCGATGGGGCGCTGCCCTCAAGCCGGTGGCAAGGCCCAGCTTGCCTGCAGCGAGGGACGCTGGGAGAAGCTCTCGTACCAGGCCGCCACCGCTGCAAAGCGCTCGCGCCATCCGAAGTCGGGAAAGCGCAGGTCCAAATACCACAGCGCGCAAGCGACGGTGAGTGTCCCGATGTCCACCCGCCCGGGCGCAAGCAGCGCGGGATGGGCTTGCAGGTGGGCCAGCGAGGTCTGCGCCTTGTCCAGCTGGGCCGCGCGCCACTCGGGCCAGCGCAGCGCTTCAGGGCGCGCCACATCTTCGTAGCGGGCGAGCAGCGCGCCGTCGAGGATGCCGTCAGCCAGGGCCTGCAAGGTCAGCGCGTCCCAGCGGGCGGCACCGCCGGAAGGCAGCAGCGAGCCGTTGCCCATCTCGTTCAGGTATTCGCAGATCACCCGGCTGTCGTACAGCACGACGCCGTCATCGGTGATGAAGGTCGGCACCTTGCCCAGCGGGTTCTTGGCGATGATGTCCTGGTCGCGCGTGACCGGGTTGGCGTTCGAGGGCAGCAGCTGCACACGATCGCTCAGGCCCAGCTCATGGGCCGTCACCAGGCACTTGCGCACATAGGGAGAAAAAGGAGAGAAAAAGATCTGCATGGCAATTCAGTGGTCCGTTCATTGATCGTGGGCAGCCGCCTGCTGCGCCAGATGGCGGCCGGCTATCCAGCCGAAGGTCAGCGCGGGGCCGAGTGTGATGCCCGGCGCAGGATACTCGCCGCCCATCACCGAATGCATGTCGTTGCCGGCCATGTACAGCCCCCGGATCGGCCGGCCGGCGTCGTCCAGCGCCTGGGCCTGCGCATTGCACGCAATGCCCACGGCCGTGCCGATGTCACCCGCCACCACCTTCACCGCATAGAACGGCGCCTTGCGCAGCGGCCCCAGGCAGGGATTGGGTTGGTGGTCGGCATCGCCCAGGTAGCGGTTGTAGGCAGTGCTGCCCTTGCCGAAGTCATCGTCGCGGCCCTGCTCGGCCAGCGTGTTGAAGCGCGCGGCCGTGGCCTCCAGCGCCGCACCGTCCAGGCCCAGTGCCTGGCCCAGCGCGCGCAGCGTCGGCGCCTTGCTGAGGTAGCCGGCCTTGACCAGGTGCTCGCGCGGGCGACCGCCGGGCAGCGCCAGGCCCATGCCCCACTTTTCCATGAAGTCGTGGTCGCAGATCAGGTAGGCGGGCATCGTCGGCACCGTCTGGTGCGAGTGGTACATGGCTCGCACGAACTCGTGGTACGAGGTCGATTCGTTGACGAAGCGCCGGGCGGCGCCGTTGACGGCCATCAGGCCGGGCTTGGCGCGGTCCCACACCAGGTGCGGGTAGCGCGTGACGCTGCCGTCGGGCCGCTGCAGCACCGACACCGGCGCCCAGAAGGCGGGGTTGGTGTGGCCCTGGCCCAGCACCGCACCGGCCTCGCGCGCCAGCGTGATGCCTTCGCCGCGGTTGTCCTGCGGGGACATCGACCACGGCCCGCTGGGCTGCGGGTACTGCTCGCTGCGCAGCGCCTCGCCCCAGGGAAAGCCCCCCGTGGCCACCACCACGCCGCGGCGCGCCTTCACGCGCTGGGTCCGCCCCTGGCGAGTCACGGCGACGCCGGTCACGGCGCCATCGACCCGCTCCAGCTTCTGCAGCGGCGTGCCGAGCCAATAGTCGATCCTGTGGTCCAGCACGCTCTTGAACAGGCGTGCCGCCAGCGCATTGCCCAGCACCACGCGCGTGCCGCGGTGATAGCCGCGCAGCCGGTCGCCGAAGTAGCGCAGCACCAGCTTCATGCCTTCGCGCCAGGACTTGAAGGACTTCGTGACCGCCAGCAGGTGCCTGGCATCGGTCATCGTGATCATCATGCCGCCCAGCACCATGAACTCGGGCAGCGGGTCGCGCAGTTCCTTGAACTTTGCGCCCAGCTCGCGGCCGTCGAACATCGCCGGGTCCAGCGAGCGGCCACCCATCGCAGCGCCTTCACGGTCGGGGTAGTAGTCGGGCGAGTAGCTGCGCGCCACCAGGCGCACGGCCGTGTGCTTCTCGAAGTAGTCGACCATGCCCGCGCCCTCGCGCAGGTAGGCTTCCTGCAGCGCGGCCGGGGCGGCATCGCCCACCGTGTTGCGCATGTAGGTCCACACCTTCTCGAAGCTGTCGGGGTGCCCGACCTTTTCGGACTGCGCGTTCAGCGGTGCCCATACGGCCCCGCCCGACACCGCCGTAGAGCCGCCCACGCGGTCGGTCTTCTCGACCAGCAGCACGCTCAGGCCTTCGATCTTCGCGGTGAGCGCCGCGGCCATGCCGCCGGCGCCCGCGCCGATCACGACCACGTCGTACTCGGCGTCCCAGTTTTCCTGTGTCATGCGCCCGACCCACCCAGTGACTTGCCGCCATCCACGAACAGCACCTGGCCCGTGATGAAGCCGGTTTGCGGCGACACGAGGAAGGCCACGGCCTGCGCGATGTCTTCCGGCCGGCCCGCCTTGCCCGTGGGCTGCAGCGCCAGTTGCGCAGCCAGGCGCTCGGGCGTGAGCGCCCGCAGAATCGGTGTGTCGATCAGGCCCGGCGCGATGGCGTTCACCAGAATGCCGCGGTGCGCCAGCTCCATGGCGCTGGCGCGCGTGTAGCCGACCACGGCCGCCTTGGAAGCCACGTAGTGCGGATGGTTCTTGGCACCCAGGTAGGCGCGCGAGGCGATGTTGACGATCCGCCCACCCTCGGGCATGGTCTTGGCCACCTCCTGCGTCAGCGTCGCCACGGCGATGAGATTGACCTCGTAGGCACGGCGGAAATCGGCGTTGGCCACTTCCATGAACTTGCGCTCATCGAAGATGCCCGCGTTGTTGACCAGCGCACTGACGGGCGGCAGCGACTGCACCAGGCCACGCACGGCGGCCTCGTCGGTCAGGTCGAGCACGCGGCACTGCACATCCAGGCCGGCTGATTGGAGCCGCTCGGTTTCGCGCGTGGCCATCGCTTCGTCGCGATCCACCATCACGACGCTGTAGCCCTCGCGGGCCAGGCGCTCCACCGTGGCCAGGCCCATGCCGCCGGCACCACCGGTGACGATCGCGATCGGTTTGCCGCTTCTGCTGTTGTTGTTGTCCATGTTTCCGATGACTCCCATTTCAGGCGGAGAGGAAGCCGCCGTCGACCGGCAGCACCACGCCATTCACATAGCTGGCCATGGCCGAGCACAGGAAGACCACCGGCCCCACGATCTCCTCGACCTCGCCGCCTCGCGCCATGGGCACGCGCTTCATGTACCAGTCCGTGCCACCGGGCACGGCCAGCTGCGGCGCCACCATCTCGGTCAGCATCAGGCCCGGCGCCACGGCATTGGCCCGCACGCCGGCCGGTGCCAGGTCGCGCGCCAGCGCCTGCGTGAACGAACGCACCGCCCCTTTGGACGCGATGTAGCCGGCCGAAGAGATGCCGCTGACGAAGGCCACGATGGACGACAGGTTCACGATGCAGCCCTGCGTCTTCTTCAATGCGGGCACGAAGGCGTGCGTGACGTTGAACAGGCCCTGCAGGTTCACGTCGATCAGCCGGTCCCACACCTCGGTGGCGTTGGGATCGTCGATGCGCGCGCGGCCCGAGATGCCGGCGTTGTTGATCAGGATGTCGATCGGGCCCAGGCGGCTTTCCAGCTCCGCCGCGCAGGCCTGCACGGCGGCGCGGTCACACACGTTCACGGCCACGCTCCAGGCCTGTCCGCCGGCGGCGGTGATCTTCGCCACGGTGGCGTCCGCGCGTGCGGTGTCCACGTCGGCCACGATCACACGTGCGCCCTCTTTCGCAAAGCCGAGCGAGATCGCCGACCCCAGCCCGCCGCCCGCGCCAGTGACCAGCGCAAGCTTGTCCTTCAACAGATCCATTCCGATGCTCCTGCAATCAATGGGAGAAAGCCCGGGCGTCAGACGCCCAGGTAGGCCCGGCGCACGGCCGGGTCGTTCATGAGCTGCGCCGACGCGCCCTGCAGCGAGATCTCGCCGTTCTCCAGGATGTAGGCGTGGCTGGCCACCGTCAGGGCCAGGCGCACGTCCTGCTCCACCAGCAGGATCGTCAGGCCCTGTTCGCGGTTCAGGCGCTGGATGGCCTCGAAGATCTGCTCCACCAGCAGCGGCGACAGGCCCATCGACGGTTCGTCGAACATGATCAGACGCGGCCGCGACATCAGCGCGCGCCCGATCGCCAGCATCTGCTGCTCGCCGCCCGACAGCGTGGCGGCGCGCTGCTCGGCACGCTCCTTGAGCCGCGGGAACAGCGTGAAAACCTTGTCCAGGTCATCTGCCATTGCGGCCCGGTCCCGGCGCAGGAAGGCACCCAGTTCCAGGTTTTCGCGCACGCTCATGTCCTTGAACACTTCCCGGCCCTCGGGCACCTGCACCAGGCCGCGCCGCACGATCTCGTCCGACGGCAGGCGATGGATCGCCTCGCCGGCGAAGTGCACTTCGCCAGCCGTGGGGTTGATCAGGTGCGAGATGACGTTGAGCGTGCTGCTCTTGCCTGCGCCGTTGCTGCCCAGCAGCGCGACGATGGCGCCCTCTGGCACGGCCAGGCTCACGCCCGACAGGGCCTGGATCGCGCCATACGACGCGCTGACGCCGCGCACTTCCAGCAGCGGTTTCGTGGATTGCTCAGACATGCGCGGCTCCCTTGCCGAGGTAGGCTTCGATCACCGTCGGGTTCTCGCTGATCTCCTTGGGCGTGCCTTCGGCGATCTTCTGACCGAAGGACATGACGGTGATGCGGTCGGAGATCGACATCACCAGCTGCATCACGTGCTCGACCAGCAGCACCGTGATGCCGTCTTTTTCGGACAGCTCGGTCAGCAGGCGGTCGAGGTTCTCGATGTCGCGGTTGCGCAGGCCGGCGGCGGGCTCGTCCAGCAGCAGCAGCCTCGGCTTGAGCGCCAGCGCACGCGCGATCTCCAGCAGCTTCTGGTGCCCGAAGTCCAGTTCCTTGGCGCGAGTGTCGCGGTCGTGCATGAGGCCGACGCGCTCGATCAGGCTGTCCACCAGGTCGCGGATCTCGCCGCTGGGTCGGCGCAGCAGGCGCCCCAGCGTGTTGGCGCTGTGCGAATGGCAGCCCAGCAACACGTTCTCGTAGACGCTCAGCTCACCGAACAGCTCCAGGTTCTGGAAGGTGCGCGCAATGCCCATGCCGGCCATGCGCGTGGGCGCGTGGTGCGTCACGTCCTCGCCATCGACCACGATGCGGCCCTCGGTGGGCTGGTAGTAGCGCGAGATGCAGTTGAAGGTGGTCGACTTGCCGGCCCCGTTGGGACCGATGAGCGCGTGGATCGAGCCGCGCTGCACTTCGAAGGACAGGTTGTTGACGGCCACCAGGCCGCCGAAGCGCACCGTGATGCCCGAAACCTCCAGGAAGGGACGATGGCCGCTCATGCCTGCGCCTCCTGGGGCTCGACCGGGCGCGCTGCGCGGCGGTTGCGGTCGGCGAACAGGCCCTTGGGCTTGAACATCATGAAGCCCATGAGGATCAGGCCGTAGATGATTTCCTGCACCGACATGAGTTGGCGCAGCAGTTCGGAGATCAGGCCGAAGGCGATGGCGCCAGCCACGGCACCGCGCACCGAGCCCATGCCGCCCACCACCACCATGGTCAGCACGAGGATGGTGGTCTGGAAGCCCAGGCTCTCCGGATGGATGAAGGAGGTGAACAGCGTGTACATGCCGCCCGCGATGCCGGCGAAGGCCGCCGAGATGGCGAAGGCGCTTTGCTTCATGGCCTTGACATTGATGCCCATGGCCATGGCGGCCACGTCGCTCTCGCGCACGGCGCGCAGCGACGAGCCGTATTGCGAGCGCGCCAGCGCCACGGTGAGCCACAGCATCAGCGCGGCCAGCACGATGACGAAGGGATAGGCCTGCAGATCGTTCGTCAGCTTGTAGCCGAACAGTTCGGCCGGATCCATGCGCATGCCGTTGGAGCCGCCAGTGACCTTCTCCCAGCTCAGGAAGACCCACTGCATGGCCTCGCCGAAGGCGAAAGTCGCCAGCGCCAGATAGATGTCGCGCATGCGCAGCGCGAGGTAGCCGATCAGGTAGCCCAGCACGGCCGACAGCAGGCCGCCGGCCAAGATGGAAACGATGAAGGGCGGATGCCAGGCCGTGTTGATGAGACCTGCGGTGTAGATGCCGATGCCGAAGAACGCGGCATGTGCGAGGGCGAACTGGCCGGTCTCCCCTATCACCACATGCATGCCCAGCGCCAGCACGACGAAGACCATCAGCAGGTTGACGACGTACAGGACGTAGCCCGACACAGTGAAAGGAAGAACGAGCAGCACCAGCGCGGCGGCCGCCAGCGCCCAGTGATCGCGGGTCATGTTTTTCATACTTTCTTGACTTGGGGCTTGCCGCCCAGGATGCCCTGCGGACGCACGATCAGCGTCACGAGGATGGCCAGGAAGGGAGCAACGACGATGGCGTTGGTCGAGATGAACAGGCCCACCAGGTTCTCGACGATGCCGATGATCAAACCGCCCAGCACGGCGCCGGGCAGACTGGTGAAGCCGCCGACGATGGCCGCCGCGTAGGCCAGGATCGCGATGTGCGCAATGTCCGGCGTGATCAGGATCTTGGGGGTGATCAGCAGCGCGGCAAGCGCGGAGATCACGCCGGCCATGGCCCACACCAGCATTCGGATGCGCGACAGCCGGATGCCCACGATCTGCGCGGCGCGCGGGTTCATGCCCACCGCACGCATGGCCTTGCCGATGCGCGTGTGGCTGAACATCAGGTAGATCAGGATCATCGCGACCAGCGAAGCGAGGAAGATCGCCACGTCCAGTCGGGTGAGGAAGGCGTCACCGATGAGGACGGGCTCGTTGGAGACCAGCGACGGCAGCGAGCGCGGCGTGTCGCCCAGGCCGGTCTGCCGCACCAGGCCCTTGAGCGCGTAGGCCAGCCCCAGCGTGGCGATCACCAGTTGCGGGCCCACGCCCTTGGAGTGCGTCACGCGCTCCATCACCACGCGCTGGAACAGCGCCGCACCCACGGCCACCGCCACCACGGTGACGGGAATGACCAGCGCATACGACCAGCCGGCGATCAGCAGCAGCGACAAGGCCACGTAGCCGCCGATCATGAAGATCTCGCCCTGGGCGAAGTTGGGCACGTCGGTGGTCTTGAAGATGGCGACGATGGCGATGGCCAGCAGCGCATAGACGCTGCCGGTCACCAGACCGGACAGAAGGCCCTGCTGCAGGAACAGCCAGATTTCACTGAGACTCATAGCGTTGCGGGGACCGGCCCGCGAGAGGATGCGCTCGCGGACCGGCCCCGTTCCTCCGGGTGGGTTACTTGGGCTGGTAGGTCCAGAGGCTGCGGTAGGCGCCGGGCACGGCCGCCATGTTCGTGCCGTCGAACTTCAGGTAGATGGCCGACTTCTGGCCTGCGTGGTCGGTGGGCGTCAGCTCGATCGGGCCGGCCATCACGTTCGATTCGAACTTGGTCTGCGACAGCGCCGTCAGGAACTTCTCACGCGTGAGCTGCGGGCCTGCGGCCTTGAGCGCGTTGACCACCGTCATCGCCGACGGGATGCCGTAGGGCATGTAGGTCTGCGGATAGCCGGGCTTGGCGGCCAGCTCGGGGTAGTAGCTCTTGTACATGTCGTACACCCACTTGAGCTTGGGGCCGCCGGCCACGTCGGCCATCACTTCCTGCAGGTACACGTTCTTGAACGCGTCCTTGTTGCCCACGTTTTCCACCAGCTGCTTCAGATCGGCCGTGCCGTTGACGGCAATGACGATGGGCTTGGTCCAGCCCAGCTCCTGCGCCTTCTTGACCAGCAGGCTCACGGGACGCGCATAGGTGGTGATCAGCAGCACGTCGGGATTGGCGGCGCGGATTTTGAGGATCGGCGCCGTCACGTCCGTGAGGTTGGGTGCCACCGATTGCACCTGCAGGTTCACGCCCAGCTGCTTGGCCTGGAACTCGGCCGCTTCCAGGTTCCAGCCGCCATAGGCATCGTCGTGGTTGATGTAGCCGATCTTCTTGCCCTTGAGGTGTTCGGCCGCGAACTGCACCATCGAGCCGCCCACCGCGCGCTGCGAGATAGAGAAGGCGCCGTAGATGTACTTCGAGGGCGGATACAGCGCGCCGTCGCCCGAGGCGTTGAGCATCACCAGCGGGATCTGCGAGCGTTCGACGTACTCACGCGCGCCCACCACTGCCGCCGAGCAGGAGCCGCCGTTGAGCGCGAAGACCTTGTCCTGCTCCGTCAGCTTCTTCACGGCGGCCAGCAGGTCGTTGGCGTTGCAGCGGTCGTCCTCGACCACCAGTTCGATCTTGCGCCCGTGGATGCCGCCTTCCTTGTTGATCTTGTCGTAGTACATCTTGGCCGCGTTCATCACGTCGAAGCCGTAGGCCATCGAGTTGCCCGACAGCGGGCCGAACATGCCGATCTTGATGCTCTTGTCGCTCAGGCCAGGGTCGGTCTGCGCCTGAACGCTGAGGGCTGAAAGCGCGGCCACGGCGGCCACGAGCAAGGTCTTGACGGGTTTCAAGGAAGTCTCCTGTTTATGGGTGCGGGGGGAACGGGAACACGGGCTTTCAGGACGCCGGCTGTGCGGCCGAGTCGCTTTTTTCGAAACCGGGACGGGGGATCAGGCTCAGCCAGGCCTGGGTCAGGCCGCCATCGACCAGGAACTCCTGGCCGCTGATGTAGCTGGCCCGCTCGCTGGCCAGGAAGAGCACCGCGCCGGCGATGTCCTGCGGGGTGCTGATGCGGCCTGCCGGCACGATCTGCTCACGGCGCTCGCGCACGGCCGGGTTCTGGTAGATGCCCTCGCTCATGGGCGTACGGATCATGGCGGGGCTCACCACGTTGCTGCGCACGCCGTGCTCGCCCAGCTCCACGGCCAGCAGTTGCGACAGCATCTTCACGCCCGCCTTGCTGACGCTGTAGGCACCGCTGTAGGGCTGAGGGATGCTGGCCGAGATGGAGGCGATGTGCACCATCGCACCGCCGCCGTTGCCAATCATCTGGCGGCCAAAGACCTGGGCGCACAGCAAGTAGCCCGTGAGGTTCACCTGCAGCAGCTGGTTCCACTTGTCGATGGAGATGTCCATCAGCGCGTCGGCATAGAGGGAGGCTGCGTTGTTCACCAGCAGCTGCGCCGGGCCCCAGGCCTGGCTCACCTGTTGAGCCGCGGCTTCGATGCTGGCGGCGTCGGTCACGTCGCAGGCCAGCGTCATCACGCGCCCGGGCGATGTATCCAGGCTGCCGGCAATCTGCACCAGACGTGCGCTGTCGCGGTCCAGCAGCGCCACGCGCGCGCCGGCTGCCAGCAGTTGCACGGCCACTTCCGAGCCAATGCCGCCACCTGCCCCCGTGACGACGCACACACAGTCCTTCAAACCCAACCAGCCGCCGCCGGCTTCCAGTGCGGCATGTGCCATATCCACGCTCTGTCCTTCTTGAAATCTGAATCACGCAACATGCGCAACGGCGGCGATTATGTATACATGAATAGGTAGATATCTCGGTATTAACCCGAATCAAAGGCTAAAACGGAGCCTCTATGTATACTTGACCAAACCTCAAGCGGAGCAAAAAGGGATGAGAACGCTGGCCCAGGACGTCACCGAAACGCTGCGCAACTGGATCCTTCACGGCCAGTTGCAACCGGGTGAGCGGCTGGAGGAAATTCCGTTGGCGCAAAAGCTGGGCGTGTCCAGAACGCCCGTGCGCTCAGCCCTTGGCACCCTGGCCAACGAGGGGCTGCTGGACCACCAGCCCAAGCGCGGGTATCTGGTGCGCGCCTTTGACATGGAGGCCATTGCGGCCGCCTATGAGGTGCGCGCCGTACTCGAAGGCCTGGCCTGCCGCAATGCCGCCACGCGTGGCCTGACCGAAGAGCAGCGGCAGCGGCTGCTGCAGGCGCTGGCCGATGGAGACCGCATCCTGTCGCGCGGCGAGTTGCGGCCCGAGGACCATGAGCCCTACCAGCAGATGAACGTGACGATCCACGACACGCTGCTGCAAGCCTCGGGCAACCCCTGGGTGAACCGCTTTGCGGAGCAGGCGCAGAACATTCCCTTCGCCTCGGACAGAATCATCCTGTGGGACGACCACCCCATCATCTTGCGTTCGCACGGTGACCACCACCGCATCATCGAAGCCGTGATCGCACGCGACGCCTTGCGTGCCGAGCAACTGATGCGCGAGCATGTCTATTACGCCGGCCTGATCCTGCGCCGCAACTACGAGAAGCTGATTGCCGGTGGCGTCGATGCCCCTGGCGCCAAGCCCCCTAAGCGCTGAGAAAAAAGGCAGCCTGCATGGGCTGCCCTTTCGTGTTCTGGCCGAAGAAGCAGCAGCCTCTGTCGTTCAGCTCCCGGCTTTTGCCACGCGCCGCTGCGCGTGATAGCTGCCCGTGCCGCGCGTGATCACCGAATCCGTCGGCAGCACGTCGCCGGGCTGGTACTCCACGCCGTCGCGCACGCGCGCATACAGCGGCGCGAAGTCGATGCTCGCCAGCTCCATCAACGAATCCAGGTCGTCGATCACGAAGTAGCTTTCCTGGAAGTCGTCGATGCGGTAGTGCGTGCGCATCACCCGCTCGAGCTCGAAGCCGATGCGGTTGGGCGAGGCATCGTCCAGCGAGAACACGGTCTCGGTGCGTGACGAGGCGATGCCCGCGCCGTAGATGCGCAGCCCGTCCTTTTGGCGCAGCAGGCCAAATTCGACGGTGTACCAGTACACGCGCGCCAGCTTGTCGAGCACGCCCAGTTCCTTCGCCCGCAGCCCGCCCTGGCCGTAGGCCTGGATGTAGTCGGCAATCGCCGGGTTCATCAGCATGGGCACGTGGCCGAACACGTCGTGGAACACGTCGGGCTCTTCCAGGTAGTCCAGCTCGTGCGGCTTGCGGATGAACTGACCCGAAGGAAAGCGCCGGTTGGCCAGGTGCTCGAAGAACACCTCGTCGGGCACCAGGCCGGGCACGGCCACCACCTGCCAGCCCGTTTTCCTCATCAGCACCTCAGACAGGCGCCGGAAGTCCGGGATCTCGTCGGCGCCGATGGGCAGCTTGCGCATGCCATCGACGAAGGCGTCGCAGGCGCGCCCGGGCAACAGCTTGGTCTGGCGCTCGAACAGCGTCTTCCACACGCCATGCTCTTGCGCCGTGTACTGCTCCCAGCTCTGGTCGATGGTCCAGTCGGGGCGCTCCGGCGTGGCACCACCGGCCAGGCCATGCTTGGCCTTGGCGGTGTCGGAGCCGGGCGCTTCCATGAGATTCAGCATGGCGAGGGCTGCAGAACGTCTCAGGCTTCCGTCGTTTCCAGCACGCCGCGGCGGATCTGGTCGCGTTCGAGCGATTCGAACAGCGCCTTGAAGTTGCCCTCGCCAAAGCCCTGGCTGTAGTCGCCCTTGCGCTGGATGAATTCGAAGAAGACCGGGCCCAGCATGGGCGTGGAGAAGATCTGCAGCAGCAGGCGCGGCGTGCCGTCTTCGGTGGTGCCGTCCAGCAGGATGCCGCGCGACTGCAGCTCGGGCACGTTCTCGCCGTGGCCCGGCAGGCGCTTGTCGAGCATCTCGTAGTAGATGTCGTTGGGCGCGGTGGCGGTGGGCACGCCGGCCATGGCCAGCTTGTCCACGGCGGCGGGCAGGTCGTCGCAGATCAGCGCGATGTGCTGGATGCCTTCGCCGTTGAACTGCATCAGGAACTCCTCGATCTGGCCGCCGCCCTGCTTGCTCTCTTCGTTCAGCGGGATGCGGATCTTGCCGTCGGGCGCGGTCATGGCCTTGGAGGTCAGGCCCGTGTATTCGCCCTTGATGTCGAAGTAGCGGATCTCGCGGAAGTTGAACAGCTTCTCGTAGAAGCCGGCCCAGAAGCCCATGCGGCCCCGGTAGACGTTGTGCGTCAGGTGGTCGATCTCCATCAGCCCGTGGCCCGCGGGGTTGCGGTCCACGCCCTCGATCCACTCGAAGTCGATGTCGTAGATCGACTTGCCTTCCTCGAAGCGGTCGATCAGGTACAGCGGCGCGCCGCCGATGCCCTTGATGGCCGGCAGGCGCAGCTCCATGGGGCCGGTGGCGATCTCGATGGGCTGCGCACCCAGCTCCAGCGCGCGCTTGTAGGCCTTGTGCGAATCCTTCACGCGAAAAGCCAGGCCGCAGGCCGAGGCCCCATGCTCGGCCGCGAAGTAGCCGGCTTCGCTCTTGGGCTCGTTGTTGACGATGAAGTTGATGCCGTTCTGGCGGTACAGCAGCACGTTCTTGGAGCGGTGCTTGGCCACCAGCGTGAAGCCCAGGGCCTCGAACACCGGCTCGAGCACGCCGGGCGTGGGCGATGCGAATTCGACGAATTCAAAGCCGCACAGGCCCATGGGGTTGTCAAACAGGTCGGCCATTTGCTGTCTCCGGTCTCGCAGGAAGTGGGGTGGGGAATGGACGCATTGTTGGCTTTTGCAGGCGCACAATTCCTGCAAATTTCGGCACGGCAAGTGCTGGCCAAGCAGGTTTCCTGCAAAAATCCTGGCCATGAGCACTGAACTCACCCTCGACGCCATCGATCTGCGCGTGCTTCGCGCGCTGCAGGCCAATGGCCGCGCCACGTACGACGAACTGGCGGGCGAAGTGAGCCTGTCTCCGTCGGCCACCCTGCGGCGCGTCAAGCGGCTCGAGGACGCGGGTGTGATCGGCAGCTATGTGGCGCTGGTGCGGCCCGAGCGCGTGGGGCTCACGCTCACGGCCTACCTCAATGTGCGCCTGGAAAAGCACACCGACTCGCACAAGCGCAGCCCCATGGACGCGTTTCGCGCGTCAATCCAGGGCTGGCCCGAAGTGGTGGAATGCCACGCCCTGACGGGCGAGATGGACTACCTGCTGCGCGTGGTGGTGGCCGACATGGCGCACTACTCGCGCTTCGTGATGGACACGCTGCTCAAGCACCCCAGCGTGCAGGACTGCAAGACCAGCTTCGTGCTGGACCGGGTCAAGAGCACCACCGCGCTGCCCATCTGAGCGGCGGCGGCGACCCGCTTCAGAGCACCGCGCTGGACCAGGCCATGCGGCGCAGCATCTCGGTGTTGCGCGCCGTCTCGGCCTCGCGCAGGCTGCGCGCCGCGCGCGCGGCGCTGTAGGCCACGTAGGCTTCATTCACGCGTTGCTCCCAGCCGGCCCGGTCGGCGGCTGCCGATCCGAACTCATCGCCCGCGGGGCCCGCACCCAGCCCTGCCTGGGCAAGAATTTTTGCTTTCTGTTCGATGGTGAGCATGGCAACGGACCGATGAGGACAGTGGACGCCGGCGAGCTTCGAGGCTTGAAGTCGAATGCCTTTGGACGGCGGACTTTTTGAATGCATCGAAGATAGCAACGACTGTCTCAATTCGTATCGGCCAGGCGGCGTATGAAAAGTCGGTGATTGCCTACAAAGCCCCAAGGGCCCGGATTTCCTGCGGCGCGCGCTCAGGCTGGGGCGCGAGCCAGGTTGCCTTCCCACCCGGGCATCCACTGCACGAGATAGTCCGCAAAGCCAGCGGCCGATGGCGACAGCGGGCGCCTGGCTGATTGATACAGGCACACGCTGCGGATCGCCTCGGGCTGCACCACGGGCCGCATCTGCAGCCCGAAATGCCGCGCCAGCGGCGCCACGTAGGCTGGCGCCAGCGTGGCCACCTGGCCCTGCGCCGCGATGCCCAGCGCGGTCGAAAGGTGGTCCACCACGGCCACGGGCGCGATGCGCTCGCCCTCGGGCACGTTCACGCGCATCATGGCCACGCTGCGCTCGTGGTCCCGCCCCGCGGCGACGAGTGCATGGCCCTGCAGTTCCTTCCAGCGCACCTTCGGGCGCCGCGCCAGCGCATGCGTGGGCGCGCACCACAGCACCCATGGGCTGTCGAACAGCGGCTGGCAGCGCACGTCATCGCCGGTCGCGCGGTCCGGGCCGATGGCCAGGTCCACGTCACCCGAGGCCACGGCCTCGACCATCGCGTCCACGGCGAGGTCGTGGATGTTCACGATGACCTTGGGCCGCTGCTGCGCATAGGCGCCCATGGCCGCCGGCAGGGCGGTGGCCGCGATCACCTGCGGCGCGCCCACGCGCACGCGCCCTGCCGCGCGGTCGCGCACGTCGGCGGCGGCGCTTTCGGCGGCCCGCACGTGGCGCAGCGCGGTCTGCACCGGCGCGAGGAAGTCGCGCCCCGCGCTCGACAGCGCCACGCGGCGCGTCGTGCGCTCGAAGATGCGAAAGCCCACACCGGCCTCCAGTTCGCCCACGAGCTGGCTCACGGCCTGGGCGCTCAGCCCCAGGCGGTCGGCGGCGGCGGCAAAGCTCATCAGTTCGGCCACGGCGCTGCAGGCTTCGAGCTGGCGCAGGGTGAAGCGGGTCAAAGGCATGCGCAATTATCAATCCAGGGTTGATAACTGCCCATCAACAATCGCTTGTTCTCAGGCAATGGCGCACCCACACTGGCGGCCTTCCAACCCCTGTTGGATGCCTCTTGGAGACACAGCCATGCTCGATGCCGCCACCCACCAGGCGCTCGCCCGGGAACTGCACGAATCCGAAGCTTCGCGCCAGCCCATCACGCAGTTCTCTCGCCGCCACCCCGGCATGCAGATCGAGGACAGCTACGCGATCCAGCGCGCCTGGATGCAGATCAAGCGTGCCCAAGGCCGCCGCGTGGTGGGCCACAAGATCGGCCTGACTTCGCGCGCCATGCAATTGGCCTCGCAGATCACCGAGCCCGACTACGGCACGCTGCTGGACGACATGGTCATCGAGCCCGGCAGCGAGCTGCCCGCCGCGCGCTTTCTGGTGCCGCGGCTGGAGGTGGAGTTCGCCTTCGTGCTGGCGCGCCCGCTCAAGGGCGCGCACGTCACGCTCATCGACGTGCTCAACGCCACCGACTATGTGGTGCCCGCGCTGGAGCTGATCGACGCGCGCATCGAGCAGTTCGACCGCGAGACCCGGGCGCCGCGCAAGGTGCTGGACACCATTGCGGACAACGCGGCCAACGCCGCCATCGTGATGGGCGGCCGCCCGATGCGCCCCGACGCCGTGGACTGGCGCTGGGCCGGTGCGCTGCTGTTCAAGAACGGCGTGGTGGAGGAATCGGGCCTGGGTGCTGCCGTGCTCAACCACCCGGGCAACGGCGTGGCCTGGCTGGCGAAGAAGCTGGCCGCCTTCGACCAGGGCCTGGAGGCCGGCGAGATCGTGCTGGGCGGCTCCTTCACACGGCCCGTGCCCTGCGCGGCGGGCGACGTCTTCCATGCGGACTACGGGCCGCTGGGTTCCATTTCACTGCGCTTCGTCTGAAGAGGCTCTTTTTTTGATATGACTGCTGCACTGGACATCGCGGGCATCGCCGTTTCGCCCGATCACTACATCGACGGCCGGCGCGTGCCCAGCGCCGAACGTTTTGCCCTGCACTCCCCCATCGACCAGCGCCTGCTGGGCGAAGTCTGCGAAGGCGGCGAGGCCGAGGTGGAAGCCGCCATCGCCGCTGCCGCGAAGGCCTTCCCGGCCTGGAGCGCAATGACGGCCGCCGAGCGCCTGCCGTACCTGGAGCGCTTTGCCGAAGAGATCGGCAGGCGCGCCGAAGCGTTCTGCCAGCTGGAGAGCAACGACGCGGGCGTGCTGCTTTCGCGCATGCAGCATGGCGTGGTGCCCCGCGCCATGCTCAACATCCGCTGGTTCGCGCAGCATGCGCTGGACTTGCAGAACCGCCCCATCGAAACCGAGCAGGCCACGCACCGCGTGCGGCATGACGCGGCCGGCATCGTGGTGGTGATCACCCCGTGGAACGCGCCGCTGATGCTGTCGACCTGGAAGCTGGGCCCGGCCCTGGCCGCGGGCAACACCTGCATCCTGAAGCCACCGGAATGGGCGCCGCTGACCTGCTCGCTGCTGGCCGATGCGGCCCATGCGGCCGGCCTGCCGCCGGGCGTGTTCAACGTGGTGCAGGGCTCGGGCGCGAACACCGGCGCCAGGCTGGTGGCCGATCCGCGCATCGCGCGCGTGTCCTTCACGGGCTCGGTGCCCACGGCGCGGCGCATTGCGCAGGCGGCCGGCGCCAACCTCGTGCCCTGCAGCCTGGAGCTGGGTGGCAAGAGCCCCTTCATCGTGCTGGAAGACGCAGACCTCGACGGCGCGGCCGCCACCGCGGCGCTGATGTACCGCAACGCGGGCCAGGTCTGCCTGGCCGGCACGCGCCTGCTGGTTCACGAACGCATCGCCGATGCCTTTACGGCCGCGCTGCGCGCGAACGTGCAAAAGCTCAATGTGGGCGACCCGCGCGAGGCCGGCACCGAAGTGGGGCCGATCATCCACCCGCGCCAGCTCGAGCGCGTGGCCGGTTTTGTGGAGCGCGCGGTGGCCGACGGCGCCACCTTGCTGTGGGGCGGCGCGCGGCATGCCTTCGGCGCGCAGTACTACCAGCCCACCCTGCTGACCGATGTGAAGCAGGACAGCGAAATCGTGCAGAACGAGGTTTTCGGCCCGGTGCTCACGCTGCAGACCTTTTCCAGCGACGAGGAGGCCATCGCCCTGGCCAACGGCACCGACTACGGCCTGGGCGGCGTGTGCTACGGCGAAACCGAACACGCCGCTGCCGTGGCCGAGCGCGTGCGCACGGGCTTCATCTGGGTCAACAGTTTCGGCATCCGCGACCTGGCCGCGCCCTTCGGCGGCATCAAGCGCAGCGGCGTGGGCCGCGAGGGCGGCGACTGGAGCTTCGAGTTCTTCTGCGACGTGAAGGACGTGGTGCTGCCCAGGAAGCCCTTCAAGGCCAGCTTCTCTCACCGTTGAACGGAGATACGCAAGATGGGAAAGATCGTCGGCGCGGCCCTGGTGTCGCACCACCCGGGGCTGATGCAGTGCGAGGAGTTCCGCCGCCTGCAGGGCGCGGGTGAGGACTCGGACCTGATCGCGGGCTATGCGCGGCTTCGGCAGAAGATCGAAGCGGCGCAGCCCGACGTGGTCATGATCTTCGATTCGCACTGGTTCACCACGGGCTACCACCTGGTCGATGCCGGTGCGCACTACAGCGGCACCTATCTCTCAGACGAGATGCCCTGGTACCTGCACGGCGTGCCCTACGACTACCGCGGTCTGCCCGCGCTGGCCGTGGCCATCGAGGACGTCTCGCGCGAGATGCGCGGCTACCACCGCGCCATCAGCCACCCCGACCTGGGCCGGCAGTACCCCACCATCAACCTCGTCAAGCAACTGCGGCTGGAAGGCGCGGGGTTGCCGGTGGTCACGGTGAGCAGTTGCCAGAACTGCGAATGGCCGCAGTTCCTCGACTCGGGCACCGTGATCGGCGAGGCCATCCGGCGCAGCGGGCTGCGCGTGCTGCTGCTGGCTTCCGGCGCGCTCTCGCACAGGTTCAACGGCATCGACTGGAAGCCCATGCACCCGCGCATCTTCCACGAAAGCAATGTCTCGCGGCCCGAAAACATCGCGAGCGACAAGCAGGCGATCGAGCTGTTCAAGCAAGGCCGGCACGACCTGATCCTCGAGCGCTGGGACGAGGACTACCGCAGGAAGCCCTGGGAGGCCTTCGGCGCGCATTACCTGCAGATGCTGGGCGCGCTGGGCGGCGCCAGCTGCCGCGCCCGCGGCGAACAGCTTTCCGACTACGAGAACGCCCGCGGCACGGGCAATGTCCACATCTGGTTCGACACCGTCGAGCCCACCCGCAAGGTCCAGGCATGAACTTCGAATTCCCGATCCAGGCGCTTCCGGCCGTGATGCAAGGCCCGCGCGTGGAGCGCCGCCGCGTGCTGATCGGTGGCTCGGCCTTCTGGGGCACGATCATCGAGCCCGGCGAGCAGGCCGGCCCGGCGGGCCATCTGCGGCTGGACGACGGCCGCGTGCTGGACCCGGCCACCCTGCCCCATCTGCCGCCGGTGCAGCCCAGCAAGATCATCGCGGTGCACATCAGCTACCGCTCGCGCAGCATCGAGACGCGCAACAAGGACAGGCCCACCGACACGCCCACCTACTTCACCAAGCCGCCCACCTCGCTCAACGGCCATGGCGGGCAGATCCTCAAGCCCGAGGACTGCAAGTACCTCAACTACGAAGGCGAGTACGCCGTGGTCATCGGCCGCACCTGCCGCAACGTGACACCCGACGAGGCCTGGGACTTCATCGAAGGCTTCTGCCCCGCGCTGGACATGGGCCTGCAGGACTTTCGCGACACCGACCAGGGCAGCATGCTGCGCGTCAAGGGTGCCGACACGCTGCTGCCCATCGGCCCCGGCCTGGTACGCGGCGTGGACCTGTTCGCGCAGACCCTGCGCACCCGCGTCAATGGCCAGGTGGTGCAGGAGGCGCACATCGGCGAGGAGACGATCTGGGGTCCGCACTACGTGATCGCCGACATCGCGCGCCACATCACCCTGGTGCCCGGCGACGTGATCCTGATGGGCACGCCCTGCCATTCGCGCTCCATCGACGCAGGCGACGTGGTGGCGTGCGAGATCACGGGGCTGGGGCATTTGTCTGGCACGGTCACCGCCATCGCAGCGCCGCGTGCGGCTGCGCTGGGCGTGGGCCATGCCCCCACCGACACGCCTGAGGTGCGCCGCGTGGCGCTGGGTTTTGACGAGCGCGTGCCGGAGGTGCTCAAGCAAGGGTTGGAGCGGGCGCGCAGCCGCGCACAGGAATGATGGTTCGTGCTGGCGCAGCGCCCTCGCCTGATGGCGTAGGGCCCTGGCCGGACCGCCCGCTACTGCCAATCAAACACCGCGCCTAAGCCACCACCGGCGCACCCACCGCCGCCCTCAGCCAGGCCACCAGCCGCGTGCCGCCGGCGCCAGAGACGATCTGCATCCCGCCCCCCAGCCGCTCGATGCGCGCGTGCATGCTGCCCAGGCCCAGCCCGCCGATCAGCTGCTGCGCGATCTGCACGTCGAAGCCCACGCCGTCGTCCTCCACCACCAGTTGCAGGCCGCCGGGTGCACCGGCCGGCGACATGCGCACCGTCAGATGGCGCGCCCGGCTGTGCTTGACCACGTTGGTCAGCGCCTCTTCCAGCAAGCGCGTCAGCCCCAGCGCCTGCCGCGCCGACAAGGGCGCGGGCCAGTGCGGCGGCACCTGCCACTGGCAGCGCACGCCCATTTCGTCGAACAGCCTGCCAAAGCGGTGGCGGATCGGCGCCAGCCACTGCGCGGGCTCATCGGGCACGGCCGCCGCAGCGCTGCCATGCGTGTCGATGATCTGGCGCAGGTCGTCGCGCAGCGACTTGAACATCGACAGGTAATGCTGGCGCTGCAGATCCGAGCCCGAGCGCTCCACCAGCGCCACCGAGCGCACCAGCGAACTGCCCAGGCCGTCGTGCAGCTCGTGGGCCACGCGCAGCCGCTCGTGCAGGCGCACGTTGTCCAGCTCCAGCGCGTGTTCGCGCTCCAGCGTCTGGCGCAGGCCCTCGCGCGCCAGACGCACCTGCGAAGCCAGCTCGCCATTGAAGCGCTCCACCTGGCGCAGCGTGCGCGTGAAATGGCCGGCCAGCACCAGCGACATGCCCAGCGTGATCATCAGGGCCGTCACCGGCGTCCAGGGCGGGCCCTCGCCCAGCACGCCCACGACCATCAACGCGTCGTGCACGGCCGGCGCCAGAAAGCCCGCGCAGCAGGCCGCCAGCAGCAGATGTTCGAGCTCGCGCGTGCGCAGCAATGCATGCACGATGAACTGCACGCACACCGAAAGGATCAGCAGCACGCAGGCCACGAACACCACCCAGGTCGCCGTGCCGATGGCCGGTGCCGACAGGCACAGGATGGCGATGGCACTCAGCGCGCACGCGCCAGCCAGCGCACGCACGCGCCAGGGCCGCAGCAGGCCGCCAAAGTGCCACAGGAACATCGAGAAGCCGCCCGCATAGGCCACCAGCCACAGCGTGATCCAGCGCGGCCAACTGCCCAGGCTGGTGAAGGGCCAGGGTGTTTCGATCAGCACGTTGTTCAGCCCCACCATCACCCAGGCCAGCGCCGTGAAGGCATACCAGCCATAGGCTTTCTCCCCGCGCCGCAGCAGCCACAGCATGAAGAAGAACACGCCCAGCGTGGCCGAGATCAGCACGTTGGCGCCGGGCAGCACGCGCCGGTACAACTGCTGGCTTTGCGCCAGGGCCAGGGCCTCCTTCGCCTGCGCGACGACCACCGTGCCCAGGCCCGAGCCCTGGTCGGCCGCGCCCACCACCTGCACCCAGAAGCGGTTGAGCCCGGGCTGCAGCCCGTCGGCCGGCAACGCGAAGGCGCGCGGCATGTTCCAGCTTCGGCTCAGCGGCTCCACGAGGTTCTGGTCGCGCCACAGCAGGCCATCGTTGAGGCGGATCACGCCGGCCATGTTGACGTAGCTGAACGATGCGCCCAGCGGCTGCGCTTTGCTGTCGCAGCCACCGGCCCGCCAGTCGATGCGGTACCAGACCACGCCGTCGAAGGCGGGCCAGCGCGATTGCCAGCGGTCGGGCAGGCTCACCGGCACCCAGCCCTCGGCGGGTGCGGGCGCTTCGATGCCGCTGGCCGGCGCGGCGCGTGCGGCCCAGACGCCTTCGATCCGCGGCGCGCAGCCCGTCGCTTCAGGCCCGGGGCTCTGCGCCTGCGCCTGCGCGAATGGGAAGAGAAGAAGGAGGAACAGCCACCTCAGGCCAGCCAGCCACGCGTGCGCGCTTCGTGCACGGCGCGCGTGCGCGTGGAAACCGCCAGCTTGCGGTAGATGTGCTTGATGTGGCATTCGACGGTGTGGCGCGAAAGAAAGACGGTTTCGGCGATTTCGCGGTTGGTCATGCCCTGCGCGACCATGCGCAGGATCTCGTTTTCGCGCGACGTCAGCGCCCCCTCCTCCAGCCGGTCCGGGCTGCTGGCGGGCGCCTTGGAAAGGTCGAGGATACGGCGCGCGATGAAGGGGTCGATGGGCGCGCCGCCGCGCAGCACGCTGCGCACGGCCAGCACCAGCTCCAGGTCGTCGCGCTCCTTGAGCACATAGCCCGTGGCGCCGGCACGCAGGGCCGTGAGGATGCGCTCCTCGGTGCTCCAGGCCGAGATCACGAGGATGCCCAGGCCCGGGTCGTCGGCGCGCAACTCGGCGATCAGTTCCACCCCGCTGCCGTCGGGCAGGCCCAGGTCCACCAGCGCCAGCGCATGCGGCTGCTGCGCCGCCTGGGCCCGCGCCTGGGCCAGCGAGGTTGTGAACACCAGCGCGTCGTCGGTGTAGCCCAACTGGCCCAGGATGCGCTGAAGGCGCTCGCGCATCAGCGCGTCGTCCTCCACGATCAGCACCGGGGCCGGCAGGGCCGGGCCCATGGCCCCGATCAGGCTCTGGCGTTCATCGGGAGGCAAGGGAGGGTTCATCGAAGGAAGCGAGAGCGCGGCGATGGCGAAAGCAGACCGACGGTGGCGGCGGCGCCACCCCTGGGGCCAGTGTGCCCAAGGCAGCCGGTCCATCCTATCCCTGGAACTGGGGATATTGGCCGGCCGGCGCCGCGCGCGGACACAGCCGCTGCGGCTCCTTCAGGGCCGATCCACCGCGCGGCCCAGGGGCCGGCGCCAGTAGACGTAGGTCCACAGCGGCTCGAAGCCCGTGCGTGCGTAGAGCGCGCGGGCGAGCTGGTTCTCGATCTCCACCTGCAGGAAGGCGCGCGTGACGCCGCGCGCCAGCGCGGCCTGGCCCATGGCGGCCAGCACGCGCCGCGCGTAGCCGCGGCCGCGGTACATGGGGCGGGTGCGCATGCCGTGCACGCCGGCCCAGCCTTCGGCAAAGCAGGCGCAGCCCACGGCGGCCACGCAGCCGGCGCCGCTCTCGCCCTCGGGCACGCGCAGGCTCACGTACACGGCGTCCTGTGCGCGCTGCAGCAGGCGCACGCGGTGCGCGCCGTCCACCGCGTCGAAACCCTCGCCCAGGTAGACGCGCGACCAGTCGGCCTGCGGTTGCAGGTCCACCTGCACGCCGGTGGCGTCGCCGCTGTCGGCCATGCGCCGGGTTTCGCCCTGCATCACCAGCGTGGGCTGCGTGGGCGTGTAGCCGCGCTCGCGCAGTGCGGCACCGAATTCGGCGAAGGCGGTGCCTTCCACCGGCAGCCTGAACACCGGCGCCAGGCCCTGCGCGGCATAGCGCGCCTCGATCTGCGGCAGCAGCGCCAGCGCGGGCGGCTCGTGCGTCAGCGGCACGGCGCTGTGGGCGCGGCCCACGGTCCCGCTGTCCAGCGGCAGCAGCCAGCCCGGCAGTTGATCCAGCGTATCGGGCGGCACGGCCGCGACCGTGGCACGCTCGATGGATTCGATCAGGGAAGACGACATGGGCCTATTGTGCGGGCGGGCGGGCCTGCGCGAGCCGGCAAGCGCAGCGAAGCGGCCTGGGGGCTGTTTACTTCCCGAGGTCGATCGCGTAGACCGCGTAGCTGCCCGTGCCGCCGTTGACGCCGGTATCGTCCGCGCGGTCCACGCGGATGTTGCTCAGGCCGGCGGCCTGGGCCACGCCCAGCGCGTCCTTGCCCGACTTGAACAGCACCTTGCCGGCCGTCGGCACCGTGGTGAAGCGCCAGCTGCGGGCTGCGCCGTCGTTCACGCGCTGCAGGTTCTGCCGCGTCTTCACGTAGTTCAGCACCACTTCGCGGTTCGCGTCGGGGCCGGCCCAGATGATGTCGAAGCTCTTGCCCGTGCCCAGGATGAAGCGCGCGCTGCTGTTGGCCCGGTAGTTGTTGGTGGCGATGATGAACTCCTGCGTGGCACTCATCGGCGCGCCCTTGTAGCGCAGGTTCTTGATGCGCTCGCCGCCCAGGCTGGGGTTGTTGACGTTGTATTTGGGCTGCGTCACGTCGATCTCATACGAGATGTCCGGCGTGGTGAAGACGTCGAAGTTGTAGCCCGGGAAGGACGAGCCGGGCTGCACGCCGGTCTTGCTGTCGTTGATGATCCACTGGTCTTCGGTCTTGGCCGGATCGATCTGGTTGAAGCGGTTGGCCGCGTTCTCCAGCCACATCTTGACCTGCGCGCCATTGACCTTCACGGCGTGGATGGTGTTGTTGTCGTACAGGTACAGGTCGGCCGCGTTGGCCACGGTCATAGTGCCGGCGGCCACGTCGGTGTAATCGCCTGCATTGCCATAGCCGGCCTTGAACGGCGCGGTCACCGACAGCACGGGCAGGCCGGCGTATTGCGGCAGGTTGTTCTGCACGTAGTTGGCCACATGCGCCTGCTGTGCCTGGTTGACCACCTGCAGCGCGGTCACGTCGCCCATGTCCGCGAACAGCGTGCTCAGGCGGAAGTCCGTGGTGCCGATGGGCGAAGTGACGTACGTGCGGGTCTTCTGATGCAGCTCTTCCACCGCATTGACCACCTGCGCATCCGAGGCCACGTACTCGCTGCCGTTCTGGATGTTGCGCACCTGCACGTCGGTCTTGTCCGCGTCCACGCTCCACTTGGCCGTGGCGCCGTCCCACTTGAGCGAGTACTTGATCAGGCCGATGGCCTTGCCCCACGAGCTGGGCATCACCGCCGGCACGCCATGCACGGTGCCCTTGGCGTTGTCGGTGCCGGCGAAGCTGTAGACCGGGTTGGTGCCGCGATCGGGGAACACGCCGTGCTGGTGCCCCATGATCAGGCCGTCGATGCCCTCCACCTGCTCGGCGATGTGGGCGCCGGGGTTCTCCATGCCGTCGGAGTGCTCGCCGTCCTGCATGCCACCGTGCAGCAGCACGAAGACCAGGTCGGCGCCGTTGCTGCGCGCCTCGGCCACGTACTTCCTGGCCGAAGCCACGCCATCCTGCGTGCTGATCTTGCCCTCGAGCTTGTCCTTGTCCCAGTTCAGGATGCCGGGCGTGGTGATGCCCACCACGCCGATCTTGATCGGCCGCGTGACGCTCTGGCCGTCGGCCTGCGTGGCCTTCAGTTCGCGCTCCAGGATCACGTACGGGTCGACCAGCGGCTTGTTGGTCTTGAGACTGGTCACGTTGGCCGTGACCATCGGGAAGCCCGGGCCGTTGGCCTTGATGCCGGCCGCCGGATCCACGCCCTCCACATCCAGGCCGCCGCCGAGGATCTGGTTCAGGAAAGGCAGGCCGAAGTTGAACTCGTGGTTGCCCAGCACGCCCGCGTCGTAGTTCAGCGTGGCCATGGCCTTGTACATGGTCAACTGCTGCGTGGCCGGAATGGGGGCCACCTGGGCTTCGTAGGAGCCGAGCACCGTGCCCTGCACCGTGTCGCCGTTGTCCACCAGCAGCGTGTTGGGAAACTCCTCGCGCGCCTGGCGGATCAGGGTGGCGGTGCGCTCCAGGCCCACCGTCTTGTCCTCGCGGTCGCTGTAGTAGTTGTAGCTGCGCGCGTAGTAGTGCAGATCGGTGGTGCTCAGCAGCGCCAGCTCGGCCGTGGCGCTTTGGGCGGCCGGTGCGGGTGCAGGCGAAGGCGCCGGCGCGGGCGAAGGCGCGGGTGCCGGCAGGATCGGCAGGAAATTGCCGCCGCCATCACCGCCGCCGCAGGCAGCCACGAGTGCGGCACAGGCCGCGGCGATGACAAGGCGCGTCATCGACGCGGGCAAGACGGGATGCTTCATGGGCTTGGGGCTCCTGAGTACTGCGGGTCGCAAGGGCAGCAGTCTGTAAAGCGGCCGTGACAGCCCCATGAATGGCATGCGTGTGCGCAACGCCGGCCCGCCAGCCGACCCTTCGGTGTCGCAAGGCCGTCATGCGCATCTGCGCGACCGTGCCGGCCACAATGCCCGCATGCTCGCACTGCTTCGCACCTTCTCGTGGCAAGAGCTGCGCCATCACCCCTGGCGCAGCGGCGCGGCCGTGCTGGCCGTGATGCTGGGCGTGGCGCTGGCCTTTTCAGTGCACCTGATCAACGCCTCGGCGCTCGACGAGTTCCAGGGCGCGGTGCGCGCCGTCAATGGCCAGCCCGACCTGGAGCTGCGCACGGTGCAGGGGCCGTTGCCCGAATCACTCTACGGCCCCGTGGCTGCGCAGGCGCAGGTGGGTCTGGCCAGCCCCGTGCTTGAAGCCGCCGTGCGCCTGCGCCATGGCAACGCCGCGCCCGTGGCGGTGCGCCTGCTGGGCGTGGACGCGCTGGTGGTGGGCGCGATGGCGCCGGCGCTGGCACCCGTTGCCGACACCGCGCTCGGCGAGCGCCTGGCCCTCGTCTCGCCGGGCCGGCTGTTCCTCAACGCCGCCGCGCGGCAGGCGCTGGCGCTGCAAACAGATCCGCGCGCGCCTTTGCAGATCGACGGCAACGCGCAGGCACTCCAGGTGGCCGGCAGCGTGGCCGCGGGCGGCGAGCCCCTGGCCGTGATGGACATCGGCGCCATGCAGGACCTGCTGGGCCGCGGCGGCGAACTGTCGCGCATCGACATCCGGCTGGCACCGGGCGCCGACGCGCGCGCGCTCACGGCCGCGCTGCAGGCCCTGCCGCAATGGTCCGCGCAATGGCGGCTGGTGCAGCCCGCAGACAGCGCAGCGCGCGTGAGCAATCTTTCGCGCGCCTACCGCGTCAACCTCACGGTGCTGGCGCTGGTGGCCCTGTTCACGGGCGCCTTCCTGGTCTTTTCGGTGCTGGCGCTCAGCGTGGCCAAGCGCGCGCAGCAGTTCGCGCTGCTGGGCGTGCTGGGCCTGGCGCCGCGCGCGCGCCTGCAACTGGTGCTGGCCGAATCGCTGGCACTGGGCGCGCTGGGCAGCGCGGCCGGGCTGGCGCTGGGCACGGTGCTGGCGTGGGCCGCGCTGCGCCTCTTGGGCGGCGACCTGGGCGGCGGCTACTTTGCCGGCGTGGCGCCCAGCCTGCGCTGGAGCACGCCGGCCGCCCTGCTCTATGGCGCGCTGGGCCTGGCGGCCGCGGCCGTGGGCGGCTGGTGGCCCGCGCGGGCCGCGCAGCGCCTGCCCGAAGCCCAGACGCTCAAGGGCCTGAGCGCCACGCAGGGCCGCGGCCAGGGCCCGTGGATCGGCCTGGCGCTGATGGCGCTGGGCGCGCTGCTCACGCAGGCGCCCGTGGTGGCCGGCATTCCGCTGGCGGCGTACCTGTCGGTGGGGCTGCTGCTGGTGGGCGGCATCGCGGCGCTGCCCGCGCTGATCGCCCTGGCCTACGACCGGCTGGCGCCGCTGTTCGCGCACAGCCCGCTGCCACTGCTGGCCGTGGAGCGCGCGCGCCGCATGCGCGGCACGGCGGCCGTGGCCGTGAGCGGCGTGGTCGCCAGCCTGGCCCTGTCGGTGGCGCTCACCGTGATGGTGGCCAGCTTCAGGGATTCGGTCACGCGCTGGCTCGACGTGGTGCTGCCGGCCGACCTGTACCTGCGCGAGGACAGCGGCGGCGGCAACAACAGCACCGGCGAGCGCGCGCCCTTCGACGCCGCGCTGGTGCAGCAGATGGCGCGCCTGCCCGGCGTGGCGCGCGCCAGCGGCACGCGCACGCGCAGCCTGCTGCTCGACCCGGCGCAGCCGGCCGTGGCGCTGGTGGCGCGGCCCATAGCCCGCGGCGATGCCGCGCAATCGCTGCCGCTGGTGGGCGCCGCGCTGCCGGTGCCGCCGGGCCACATCGGCATCTACGTGAGCGAGGCCATGGTCGCGCTGCATGGCGCGCAGCCGGGGCGCGACTTTGCGCCACTGGCGGGTGCGTTCGCGGCGTCCGCAGGGGGAACCACATTCTTCGTAGCCGGCGTGTGGCGCGACTACGTGCGCCAATTCGGCGCGATTGCGCTCGACGGCGACGACTACCGGCGCCTCACGGGCGACACGCGCATCAGCGACATCGCGCTGTGGCTGGCGCCCGGCGCCCAGGAAGCGCAGGTGCAGCAGGCCGCACGTGAACTCGCGCAGGCGCACAGCGGCGCCCTGCTCAGCTTCTCTTCGGTGGCGCAGCTGCGCGCCAACTCGCTGCGCATCTTCGACCGCAGCTTCGCCGTCACCTACTGGCTGCAGGGCGTGGCCATTGCCATCGGCCTGTTCGGCGTGGCCGCCAGCTTCAGCGCGCAGGTGCTGGCGCGGCGCAAGGAATTCGGCCTGCTCGCGCATCTGGGCCTCACGCGCGCGCAGGTGCTGGCCGTGGTGGCCGGCGAAGGCGCAGCCTGGACGGCCATCGGCGCGCTGGCCGGCCTGGGGCTGGGCCTGGCCGTCTCGGCCGTGCTGGTGCATGTGGTCAACCCGCAGAGCTTTCACTGGACCATGGACCTGCGCCTGCCCGCGCTGCGCCTGGCGCTGCTGTGCGCGGCCGTGGTGCTGGCCGGCACGCTCACGGCCTGGCTGGCCGGCCGCGCGGCAGCGGGGCGCGACGCGGTGCTGGCGGTGAAGGAGGATTGGTAGGCCCCCGGGGGCCCGATCGGAACGCGCCCCCTGGGCTGGCACACTCGGGGCCTTCCCGAGCGCGGACAATGCAGCCCTTCCCGGAGGCCTGGCTGGCGGGCCACGACTGTCGCTCGTGCACGAGCCGCCGCCCGACGCTCACCCTCTCCCTCGCCTTTTTTTCGCGCGCCGCCTCGCGGCGCCCTGCCTACATTTCATGTCCACTTCCTCCTGGCTTGCCAACGCCCTGCGCCGCATCGAGGCCGACTACCAGCGCAGCGCCGACACGCACCTGATCCCGCTGGAGCTGCCCATCTTCAGTTCCGCCGGCATCGACCTGTACCTCAAGGACGAATCCACGCACCCCTCGGGTAGCCTCAAGCACCGGCTCGCGCGCTCGCTGTTCCTGTATGCGCTGGTCAACGGCCAGATCCGTGCGGGCACCACCATCGTCGAAGCCTCCAGCGGCTCCACGGCCGTGAGCGAGGCCTATTTCGCGCGCCTGCTGGGCCTGCCCTTCGTGGCCGTGATGCCGCGCAGCACCTCGCCCGAGAAGGTGGCGCAGATCGCCTTCTACGGCGGGCGCAGCCATTTCGTGGACCGGGCCGAGCAGATGTACGACGAGGCGGCGGCGCTGGCCACGCGCCTGGGCGGCCACTACATGGACCAGTTCACCAACGCCGAGCGCGCCACCGACTGGCGCGGCAACAACAACATCGCCGACAGCATGTTCGCGCAGATGGCGCGCGAGCGGCATCCGGTGCCGGCCTGGGTCGTCGTGGGCGCGGGCACGGGCGGCACCAGCGCCACCATCGGCCGCTACACGCGCTACAAGGGCCACGCCACGCAGCTGGCCGTGGCCGATCCCGAGGGCTCGGTCTTCAGCCGCTACCACGCCAGCGGCGACGAGCGCCTGACCGGCACGGGCTCGCGCATCGAAGGCATCGGCCGCCCGCGCGTGGAACCGAGCTTCGTGCGTTCCGTGGTGGACCGCATGATCGAAGTGCCCGACGTGGCCTCGGTCTCGGCCATGCACACGCTGTCGGGCCTGCTGGGGCGCAAGGTGGGGCCCTCCACGGGCACCAACTTCGTGGGCATGCTGGTGCTGGCGCATGAAATGCGCGAGCGCGGCCAGCAGGGCTCCATCCTCTCGCTGCTATGCGATTCAGGCGAGCGCTACCTGCCCACCTACCACGACGCGCAGTGGGTGCAAGAGAACTTCGGCGACTGCACCACGGCGCAGGAACAACTGCGGCTACTGCTGCAGCACGGCTGAGGCCGGGCGCGCGCCCGGCGTGCTCAACTGCCCACGAACTTGCCGCGGGTGTTCAGCAGCATCTGCGCGACGTAGGCACTGCCGCGGCCGCTCTTGTCGAAGGCCAGCGGCCATTCGTCGATGCCCACGGCGCGGCGCTGCTGCACTTCGGTCAGCACCTGCGCGCGCGTGGGCGTGCTGCCCAGCCGCGCGAACATCTGCGCGGCGTAGCGGCCCACCACATAGCCGGCCAGGCTGACGGGCGACGGCGCCTCGTCGAAGTAGCGCGCCAGCGCCTGCCGGTAGCTGAGCACCAGCGGCACGCGGCCCGTGCGCGGGTTGGGCACGCCCTGGGTGAAGACCACCGGCACGCGGTTGTCGGGCACCAGTTGCGTAAAGGTGTTGGGGTCCACGCCCGTGAGGCAGACCACGATGCGCTGCATGCCGTGCGCGCCCAGCCCGCGCACGAACTCGGCCAGCTCCACGCTGGTGCCCATGAACACCAGATGAAAGGGCGTGGCGGCCGGCAGCCGCGACGCGAAGGCCTGCAACCCCTGGCCGTACGCCGGCGCGATGACCCGCATCTTCATCGCCATGCCCGTGACCAGGGCCTGCGTGGCGCCCGCCATGTCCTGGGCCATGCGCGCGTCGGGGTAGACCAGCGCAAGCTCGCCCACGCCCGCCGCCGCCAGGCTCTGCATGGCGTAGCGCAACTGCTGTTCGCGCGAGGCCAGGAAGGTCAGCAGGCGGGTGTCGGCGTCGTGGCGGGTGTCGAAGAGCCAGGGGCCGATGTGCGCCAGGCGCAGGTCCTGCCGCTGGATCTGGTCCATCGCGTGCAGGGCCGTCGTCTCGCCCACCGTGCCCAGCAGCGCGAGCTGCGAGCCGTCCTGCGCCACCGCGCGCAGGGCTTCTGCCACGGCACCGGGCGAGCCGTCGGTCTCGACGGTCGTCAGTTGCGGCAGTTGCGGTTGCGCTTCCTTCAACTGCGCGAAGGCCAGGCGCAGGCCGGTGGAATAGTCGCGCGAGAGCTCCTGCTGGCTCGGGCTCATGTCCAGCAGCTGCGTCACGCGCGGCGCCGGTGCGCTGCCCGCGCGCGTCTGTGCCGACACGCCCTGAAAGCCCAGCAGCAGCGGCGGCGCCGCGCAGGCCAGCGCCGCGCCGCGCAGCAGCGTTCGTCGGCGAGGATGCCCCGACGACGCCAGCGCACCGTGGCCGGCGCCTTGACGCGCCTCCCACCTGATCTGATCCTGATCATCCGCCCTCATGGGCGCCATGATTGCCGTTGCAAATGTCAGTACAAAGACGGTGCGCGCCCCGCGACATCGTGCCCGCGCACAGAATGCGGCATGTCGCCGAGTTCCTCCTTCCCCGCACAGGCGCGGCGCCCTGCGCTGCGCAGGACGCTGCCATGCTGAGCCGCCGCAGTGCCATGCTCGGCGGCGCTGCGCTGCCCGCCTGGGTGCTGGCGGGCCTGGCCCCTGCCCGATCCTGGGCCTTGCCAGCAAGACCGCTGAGCTTCCCGCGCGACTTCGGCAGCCATCCCGAGCTGCGCACCGAATGGTGGTACGTGACCGGCGAAGCCTGGGCCGGCGCGCGGCGCTTCGGCTTCCAGCTCACCTTCTTCCGCTCGCGCGTGGAGGCCGCGCAGGCGCTGCGCTCGGCCTTCGCGGCCAGGCAACTGGTCTTTGCCCATGCCGCGCTCACCGACCTGCAGGGCGGCCGCCTGCTGCACGACCAGCGCATCGCGCGTGCCGGCTTCGGCATTGCCGAGGCCGGCGAGCAGGACACCGACCTGCGCCTGCGCGACTGGCGCCTGCAGCGCGACGCCGCCAGCGGCCATTACCAGGCCAGCCTGCCGGCCGAAGGCTTTGCGCTGCAGTTGCGCTTCGCGCCCACGCAGCCCCTGCTGCTGCAGGGCCAGGCCGGGCTGTCGCGCAAGGGCCCCGAGGCCGCGCAGGCCAGCTACTACTACAGCGAACCGCAGTTGGCCGTCTCGGGCAGCGTGGCGCTGGGCGACGGACGCGCCCTGCCCGTGCAGGGCACCGCCTGGCTGGACCATGAGTGGAGCGAAGCGCTGATGCACCCCGAAGCCGTGGGCTGGGACTGGATCGGCATGAACCTGCACGACGGCAGCGCGCTCACGGCCTTCAGGCTGCGCCGCCGTGACGGCAGTGCGCTGTGGGCCGGCGGTTCGTGGCGCGCCGCGGGCCAGGGTGCGCGCAGCTTCGAGGCCGCGCAGGTGCGCTTCGAGGCGCAGCGCCACTGGCACAGCCCGCGCTCGGGCGCACGCTATCCGGTGCAGTGGCGCGTACACACGCCCGCGGGCGTGTTCGAGGTGCTGAGCCTGCTGGACGACCAGGAGCTGGACAGCCGCAGCTCCACCGGCGCCATCTACTGGGAAGGCCTGAGCGAGCTGCGCGACGCGCGCGGCCAGGCCGTGGGGCGCGGCTACCTGGAGATGACGGGCTACGCCGATCCCTTGCGGCTCTGAACACGCTTTCATCCGGTCACAAGCGCGGGCCCCGCAGGCGACTTTGGCTGACGGGGTGGGCGCAGCGGGCTGCCGATACTGCCGGCTCCATCACAAGCAGCAGTTCCAAGGAGGAATGAGTCATGCCGCATCGCCCCCGCCGCCTTCGGCCCCTCACGGTCATGGCCCTGTGCGCCGCCGCGTTCGTCACCAGCGCCCACGCGCAGAGCGACCGGCAGACTTATGAAAGCACGCTGGAGCGTTCGGCGCGCGTGTGTACGGGCCATTCGCCCGAGCGCAGCACGCCCGGCGTGCGCGCCGTGCCGGTGGGCGCGCTGCGCGTGCTGCTCAAGCATGAGGTGACGCTGTGCCCCGACCGCCGCATCGACGCCGCCACGCCGGTGGTCTGGTACGGCGATGCGCGCGTGTTCGCGTGGAATCCCGAGGCCGCCGACGCCCCCAAGGTGCTGGCCGCGCAGGCCGACGCCATGACGCGCAAGGAAGACTTCCCCACCGGCACGCGGGTCTGGAAGGCCGATGGCAGCGCGGCCCAGGGCGTGACGGTGCCAGCCCTGGAGCTGCGCGCGCGCCCGGCAGCGCGCTACTAGGGCCTGTTCACGCTATTTCAGGGGTCGCGAAGCTCATCCCAGCCCGCCCATCAAGGCGCGCGACGCCGTGCGTGCATGTGCACGCACAAGGAGCGCAACGCC
>NZ_JAQIPB010000005.1 GCF_028023875.1 Xenophilus arseniciresistens | reverse complement strand
TGCCCGCGCTTGCAAGGCTCCAGCCTTGCTGCGCGCGGGCGCCTTGCATCCAGCCCCTTCCCGGCACAACGCGATCCCCTGAAATAGCGTGAACAGGCCCTAGACGTTCAGAGACCGGCTCGTGAAGCACAAAGGCCCGCAGCGCGGGCCTTCTTGCTGGGCGCTGCAGGCGCAGCTACTTGCCGCGCCGCCGTTCGATGAAGGCGATGACCTCGCCCATGATGCCGCGACGGAAGGCCAGCACGCAGATCACGAAGATCAGGCCCGTGACCATAGTGACCGATTCGCCCAGCGTGTTGAACCACTCCACCGTGGTCAGCTGCGCCAGCAGGTTGCCCAGTTCGCCGATCTTGTTTTCCAGCAGCACAACCACGGCCGCACCCACCAGCGGGCCCGACAGCGTGCCCAGCCCGCCCACCAGCGTCATCAGCACCACCTGGCCCGAGGCCGTCCAGTGCACGTCGCTGAGCGTGGCAAAGCCCAGCACCAGGGTCTTGAGCGAACCGGCCAGGCCCGAGAGCGCGGCCGAGATCACGAACACCAGCAGCTTGAAGCGGCCCGTGTCGTAACCCAGCGAGAGGGCGCGCGCCTCGTTCTCCTTGATGCCCCTGAGCACCTGGCCGAAGGGCGAATGGATGGTGCGCACGATCAGCAGGAACGCGGCCACGCAGATCAGCAGCGTCACGTAGTACATGGTCAGCTCGTTGCGCAGATCGACCACGCCAAAGAGCTTGCCGCGCGGCACGCCCTGCAGCCCGTCTTCGCCGCCCGTGAACTTGGCCTGCAGCGCGATGAAGAAGACCATCTGCGCCAGCGCCAGCGTGATCATGGCGAAGTAGATGCCCTGGCGCCGGATGGCCAGCAGGCCGAAGACCCAGCCCAGCAGCGCGCCGGTGGCGGTGCCGGCCAGCAGGCCCAGCTCGGGCGTGAGGCCCAGCACCTTGATCGCATGGCCCGCCACGTAGGCCGAGCCGCCAAGGAAGGCCGCGTGCCCGAAGGACAGGAAGCCCGTGTAGCCCAGCAGCAGGTTGAAGGCGCAGGCAAAGAGCGCGAAGCACAGCAGCTTCATCACGAAGATCGGGTAGGCGCCGAAGAACGGCGCCAGCACCAGGCCCAGCAGAAGCAGCAGGTACAGCGGCAGCGAGATTTTCTTGAGGGTCATGATGGCCGGCCTCTCACTTTTCCTTGCCGAACAGGCCGGCGGGGCGGATCAGCAGCACGATGACCATGATCACGAACACGACAGTGGACGAGGCTTCGGGGTAGAAGACCTTGGTCAGCCCCTCGATCACGCCCAGGCCCAGGCCGGTGAGGATGGAGCCCATGATCGAGCCCATGCCCCCGATCACCACCACCGCGAACACCACGATGATGAGGTTCTGACCCATCAGCGGCGAGACCTGGTACACGGGCGCGGCCAGCACGCCGGCAAAAGCCGCCAGTGCCACGCCGAAACCGTAGGTCAGCGTGATCATCAGCGGCACGTTGATGCCGAAGGCCTCGACCAGGCGCGGGTTCTCGGTGCCGGCGCGCAGCAGCGCCCCCAGCGGCGTCTTCTCGATCACATACCAGGTGGCAAAGCACACGATCAGCGAAGCCACCACCACCCAGGCGCGGTAGTTGGGCAGCATCATGAAGCCCAGGTCGGTGGCGCCCGTCAGCGCGTCGGGCGTGTCATAGGCCAGGCCCGAAACGCCATACACGGAGCGGAACACGCCCTCGATCAGCAGCGTGAGCCCCAGCGTGAGCAGCAGGCCGTAGAGGTGGTCGAGCTTGTAGATCCAGCGCAGCAGAAGCCGCTCGATCAGGATGCCGAAGACGCCGATGACGATCGGCGCGGCGATGAGCATGACCCAGTAGTTCACGCCCAGGTAGTTCATCGCCATCCAGGTGAGCACGGCGCCCAACATGAACAGCGCACCATGCGCGAAGTTGATGACGTTGAGCAGCCCGAAGATCACGGCCAGCCCGAGGCTCAGGATGGCGTAGAAGGAGCCGTTGACCAGGCCGAGCAGCAACTGGCTCAGCAAGGCAGGGAGCGATATGTTCATGGGTGCGGCGTGCAGTCGGGTCGCGGGGAAAGATGCGGCGGGGGCGGGCCGCGTTCAGTTCACTTCCAGAGGCTGCAGCGGCTTTCAGCCTTGGTGGTGTAGACGGCGTCGCCCGGCAGCTTGGTCACGACCTTGTAGTAGTCCCAGGCCTGCTTGGACTCGGCCGGGCTCTTGACCTGCATCAGGTACATGTCGTGCACGTAGCGGCCGTCGGGGCGCACCACACCCTGGGCGTAGAAGTCCTTCAGCGGCGTGCTCTTGAGATGCGCCATCACCTTGTCGGCGTCGGTGCTCTTGATCGCCTGCACCGCCTTCAGGTACTGCATCGTGGCCGAGTAGTCGGCGGCCTGGATGTCGGTGGGCATGCGCTTGGTCTTGTCGAAGAAGCGCTTGCCGAACTTGCGCGATTCCTCGTCCAGGTTCCAGTCCCAGCTGGTGGTCAGCAGCAGGCCTTCGGTGTTCTTCAGGCCCAGGCTGTGCACGTCGGTCACGAAGACCAGCAGGCCTGCCATCTTCATGCTCTTGGTGATGCCGAACTCGCGCGCCGCCTTGATGGTGTTGATGGTGTCGCCGCCTGCATTGGCCAGGCCCAGGATCTGCGCCTTGGAGTTCTGCGCCTGCAGCAGGAAGGAGGAGAAGTCGCTGGCGTTGAGCGGGTGCTTGACGCTGCCCAGCACCTTGCCGCCCTTGGCCGTCACCACCTTGGCCGTATCGTCCTGCAGCGATTGGCCGAAGGCATAGTCGGCCGTCAGGAAGTACCAGTCCTTGCCGCCCTGGTCCACCACGGCGCCGCCCGTGCCCTTGGCCAGGGCCACGGTGTCGTAGGCGTAGTGCACGGTGTAGGGGCTGCACTGCTCGTTGGTCAGCTGCGAGGTGCCCGCGCCGATGGCGATGAACACGCGCTTCTTTTCCTGCGCCACCTTGTTCATGGCCAGCGCAGTGCCCGAGTTCGTGCCGCCCACCAGCATGGTGAGGTTCTGGGTGTCGATCCATTCGCGCGCCTTGGAGGCGGCAATGTCGGCCTTGTTCTGATGGTCGGCCGTCAGCAGCTCGATGGGCATGCCGTTGACCTTGCCGCCGAAGTCGTCGATGGCCATCTGGATGGCCGTGGCGCCACCCTTGCCGTCCACGTCGGAATAAAGGCTGGACATGTCGGTGACGAAGCCGATGCGGACCTTGTCCTGCGCCTGCGCGGCGCCGGTGGCCAGGAGCGCGGCCGCGGCCAGGGCGGTGAAGCTGAAGTGCAGGCGAATGCTCATGATGTCTCTTTGCTTGGGAATCCGTGAAAAAAAGGCCTGCGGCAACGCAGGCCCGGGGCTTCAGCGACGCATCACTTCCACAGTGCGCACTTGGTCTCGGCCTTGGTCGTGAAGACCTGCTCGCCCGGCAGCGTCTTGACCACCTTCAGGTAGTCCCAGGGCTGCTTGGATTCGGAGGCCTTCTTGACTTCGACCAGGTACATGTCATGCACGAAGCGGCCGTCGGCGCGGATCATGCCCTTGCCGTAGAAGTCGTTGATCGGGTTCTTCTTGAGCTGCGCCATCACCTTGTCGGCGTCGGTGGTCTTGGCGGCTTCCACGGCCTTGAGATAGGTCATCGTGGCCGAATAGTCGGCCGCCTGCACGTCGGTGGGCATGCGCTTGGCCTTCTCGAAGAAGCGCTGCGCCCATTTGCGCGTGTCTGCGTTCAGGTCCCAGTACCAGCTGGTGGTGTGCAGCAGGCCTTCGGTGTTGCGCAGGCCCAGGCTGTGCACGTCGCTCAGGAAGACCAGCAGGCCGGCCACCTTCATGCTCTTGCCGATGCCGAACTCGCGCGCCGCCTTGATCGAGTTGATGGTGTCGCCGCCCGCGTTGGCCAGGCCCAGGATCTGCGCCTTGGAGTTCTGCGCCTGCAGCAGGAAGGAGGAGAAGTCGCTGGCATTGAGCGGCGCGCGCACCGCGCCGACCACCGTGCCGCCCTTGTCCTTGACCACCTTGCTGGTGTCGGCTTCAAGGGCGTGGCCGAAGGCATAGTCGGCCGTCAGGAAGAACCAGCTCTTGCCGCCCTGGTCCACCACCGTTGCGCCCGTGCCCTTGGCCAGGGCCACGGTGTCGTAGGCGTAGTGCACGGTGTAGGGGCTGCACTGGTCATTGGTCAGCGCCGAGGTGGCGGCGCCGTTGTTGAAGTACACGCGCTTTTTCTCCTGCGCCACCTTGGCCGTGGCCAGGGCCGTGCCGGAGTTGGTGCCGCCGAAGATCATGGTCACGCCGGCCGTGTCGATCCACTCGCGGGCCTTGGAGGCGGCGATGTCGGCCTTGTTCTGATGGTCGGCCGTCAGCAGTTCGATGGGCTGGCCCAGCACCTTGCCGCCGAAGTCGTCGATGGCCATCTGGATCGCCATCGCGCCGTTCTTGCCCTCCACGTCCGAATAGAGGCTGGACATGTCGGTCACGAAGCCGATCTTGACGCGCTCCTGCGCCTGGGCGGCGCCAGCGGCCATCAGCGCCGTCACGGCCAGGGCGATCCCGGTGAATTGCTTCTTCGTCATCACGTTTTCTCCTAATGTTTTGGGCGAGCGAGAAAGAGCAGGAAGGAACTGGAGAGAAAGGCCGGCTAGACGCCGAGCAGCTCGTTGAGCACTTCGGCTTTGTCTTGCAGCTCGTGGGCGCCGAAGCGCTCCACGATGCGTCCGTGCTCCATCACATAGAAGCGGTCGGCCAGCGGCGCGGCAAAGCGGAAGTTCTGCTCCACCATCACCACCGTGTAGCCCTTGGCCCGCAGCATGGTGATCATGCGCGCCAGCGCCTGCACGATCACCGGCGCCAGCCCCTCCGAAATCTCATCGAGCAGCAGCAGCCGCGCACCCGTGCGCAGGATGCGTGCCACCGCCAGCATCTGCTGCTCACCCCCGGACAGCCGCGTGCCCTGGCTGTGGCGCCGCTCGGCCAGGTTGGGGAACATGGCGTAGATTTCATCGACGCTCATGCCGCCATCGCTGCCCTTGAGGGCCGGCGGCAGCATCAGGTTCTCCTCGGCAGAAAGGCTGGCGAAGATGCCCCGCTCTTCCGGGCAGTAGCCGATGCCGAAGTGCGCGATGCGGTGCGTGGGCAGCCCGACGGTCTCGTGCCCATGCACCTTGATGCAGCCCTTGCGCGAACCCGTCAGCCCCATGATGGCGCGCAGCGTGCTCGTGCGCCCGGCGCCGTTGCGCCCCAGCAGCGTCACCACCTCGCCGGGCTGCACCACCATGTCCACGCCATGCAGCACATGCGATTCGCCGTACCAGGCGTGAAGGTCCTTGATTTCGAGGGCGGGGGTCGTCATGGTGCCTCCCGCCGGGCCGCCCCAAGGGAGGCACGCGCCCCCTCGGGGGGCAGCGAACTACACGAAGTGAGGAGCGTGGGGGTCGTCATCAATGTGCCCCTTGCAACTGGCCTTCGGTGGTGCCCATGTAGGCCTCCATCACCTGCGGGTTCTTCGAGACTTCGCCGTACGGCCCTTCGGCCAGCACGGCGCCGCGCTGCAGCACGGTGATGGTGTCGGCGATGGTGGAGACCACGCTCATGTTGTGCTCCACCATCAGGATGGTGCGCCCGGCCGACACGCGCTTGATCAGCTGCGCCACGCGGTGCACGTCCTCGTGGCCCATGCCCTGGGTGGGCTCATCGAGCAGCATCAGCTCGGGCTCCATCGCCAGGGTGGTGGCGATCTCCAGCGCGCGCTTGCGGCCGTAGGGCAGGTTCACGGTCTGCTCGTGAGCCAGCTCGGCCAGGCCCACTTCGGCCAGCAGCTCCATGGCGCGGCCATGCAGCGGCGCCAGCGATTTCTCGCCCTTCCAGAAGTGGTAGCTGGTGCCCAGCGCGCGCTGCAGGCCCAGGCGCACGTTCTCCAGCACGCTCAGGTGCGGGAACACGGCCGAGATCTGGAAGGAGCGGATGATGCCGCGCCGCGCGATCTGGGCCGGGCGCTCGCCGGTGATGTCCACGCCGTTGAAGACGATGCTGCCCGAGGTGGGCTCCAGGAACTTGGTCAGCAGGTTGAAGCAGGTGGTCTTGCCGGCGCCGTTGGGGCCGATGAGCGCGTGGATGGAGCCGCGCTGCACCTTCAGGTCCACCTTGCTCACGGCCGTGAAGCCCTTGAATTCCTTGGTGAGCTGGCGGGTTTCGAGGATGACGTCGCTCATCTCGCGAAGTCGCCCGGGTGCGGAAAAGTGAAGTCGGTCATGCAGTGCATCTCAGTGGCACCCGGCCGCCCGAAGGCACTGAGGCACCCCCTCGGGGGGCAGCGGACCTCGCGAAGCGGGGGAGCGTGGGGGTAGTTTCATTTCAGTGGCGCCCGGCCGCCCGAAGGCACTGAGGCACCCCCTCGGGGGGCAGCGGACCTCGCGAAGCGGGGGAGCGTGGGGGGTAGTTTCATGCAGCGCGCCACGATGGAATGTGAACTGATTGTTTGTGGGCGGTTCCTGCTTGCGTACTGGGGCAAATGCCTATGCTGCAGTGCAACCTGCGCGAGCGAACGGGTCATGCCGCTCATC
Source organism: Xenophilus arseniciresistens (assembly GCF_028023875.1). GTDB lineage: Bacteria > Pseudomonadota > Gammaproteobacteria > Burkholderiales > Burkholderiaceae_C > Xenophilus > Xenophilus arseniciresistens. Next base: position 96,521 of record NZ_JAQIPB010000005.1, on the reverse strand, counting down.
AAGTGTCGTCACGATGACAATGGCGGCTGCGCGCTCTTCTCAGACCTTGGCGTGGGGCCGACAACACCTTCTTCTGTTCTCTATGCCCGACTTCCGCTCGCCCGATTTCCTGCTCGACCACATCCGGCACACGCTGGCCTTCTACGCGCCGCGGAACATCGACCCCTCCGGCGGCTTCTTCCATTTCTTCAGGGACGACGGCACGGTCTACGACCCGCGCACGCGCCACCTGGTCAGCAGCACGCGCTTCGTGTTCAACCACGCGAACGCCTACCGCCGCTTCGGCCAGCCGGCCGACCTCGACGCGGTGCGCCACGGCCTGGCTTTCCTGGAGCGCGCGCATGCGCTGCCCGGCGGCGGCCACGCATGGCTGCTCGACTGGCACGAAGGCCGCGCGAGCGTGCTGGACGACACGCAGCACTGCTACGGCCTGGCCTTCGTGCTGCTGGCACAGGCGCACGCGTTGATGGCCGGCGTGCACGACGCCTGCGAGGGCCTGGAGCGCACCTGGGCGCTGATGGAGCAGCATTTCTGGGAGCCGCAGCATCAGCTCTACGCGGACGAGGCCACGCCCGGCTGGCGCGTGGGGCCCTATCGCGGCCAGAACGCCAACATGCACGCCTGCGAGGCGATGATGGCGGCTTTCGAGGCCACGGGGCACGGCCGCTACCTCGAGCGCGCGCTCGCCCTCGCCCAGGCCGTGACGGGCCGGCAGGCTGCGCTGGCCGACGGGCTGGTGTGGGAGCACTACCGCACGGACTGGTCGGTGGACTGGGAATTCAACCGCGGCAATCGCAGCGACATCTTCAAGCCCTGGGGCTTCCAGACCGGCCACCTGACCGAATGGGCCAAGCTGCTGCTGCAACTGGAACGCCTGCTGGCCGCCGAGGGCCGCGCGCCCGACTGGATCGTGCCGCGCGCGCGCCACTTCTTCGACACGGCCATGGCCCGCGGCTGGGACGCCGACCACGGCGGCCTGGTCTACGGCTTCGCGCCTGACGGCGCGGTGTATGACGGCGACAAGTACTTCTGGGTGCAGGCCGAGAGCTTCGCCGCCGCCGCGCTGCTCGCGCTGCGCACCGGCGAGGACGGCTACTGGGACTGGTACGACCGCATCTGGGCCTATGCCTGGGAACACTTCGTGGACCATCGGCATGGCGCCTGGTACCGCATCCTCACGCCGCACAACCTCAAGATCAGCGACGAGAAGAGCCCCGCCGGCAAGACCGACTACCACACCATGGGCGCGTGCTACGACGTGCTCAAGGCGCTGGACGGCGCCGCAACCTAGCAGGCGGCGGCGCTCAGCCAAGGCGGCGCGGCTTCAGTGCGCCCCGGCCGCCGCGTCGGCGCCGGCACCGCCGCGCGCGGGCCGTGACAGCCAGATCACGGGCACCAGCAGCAGGAACATCAGGGCCGACGCATAGAACAGTTCCGAAGTCGCGAGCATGAAGGCCTGCTGGTCGACCAGCCTGTTGATCTGCGCCAGCACCTGTTCGGAACTGAAACCTGCGCCGCCCAGCGTGCTGATGGCCGCGTTGGTCGCCGTGCTGCCGGTGTTCACCGCTTCGGCCAGTTGCGCATGGTGCAGCGCGGCGCGGTTCTCCCACAGCGTGGTGGCGATGGAGGTGCCCATCGCACCGGCCGTGATGCGTGCGAAGTTCGACAGGCCCGAGGCCGCGGGGATGCGGTCGGGCGTCAGGCCAGACAGCGTGATCGTCACCAGCGGGATGAAGAAGAAGGCCATCGCGATGCCCTGGATCACGGTGGGGACCATGATGGTGGCGAAGTCGGTCTGCGTGTTGAAGCGCGAACGCATCCACAGGATCAGCGCGAAGATCAGGAAGGAGGCCGTGGCATAGCGCCGCGGATCGACCTTGCCCACCGTCAGGCCCACGATGGGCGAGAGCAGGATGGCCATCACGCCCACCGGCGCCAGCACCATGCCGGCCTGCGTGGCCGTGTAGCCCATGTACTGCTGCAGCCACAGCGGCAGGATCACCACGTTGCCGAAGAACAGGCCATAGCCCACCGCCGTGGCCAGCGCGCCCGACCAGAAGTTGCGCCGCTTGAACAGCGACAGGTCCACCACCGGATGCTTCTCGGTCAGCTCCCACACCAGGAAGAAGGCGAAGCCCACCACGGCCACCACCGCCATGATCACGATCTCGGGCGAATGGAACCAGTCCAGCTCCTTGCCCTTGTCGAGCATGAGCTGCAGCGCCCCCACCCACAGCACCAGCAGGGCCAGGCCGATGGCGTCGATGGGCACCTTGTGCGTGGGGCTCTCGCGCTTGCGGTAGATCAGCAGCGTGAGGCCGGCCGCGAGCAAGCCCACCGGGATGTTGATGTAGAAGATCCAGGGCCAGGAAATGTTGTCGGTGATCCAGCCGCCCAGAAGCGGCCCCATCACGGGCGCGATCAGCGTGGTCATGGACCACATGGCCATGGCCAGACCCGCCTTGGCGCGCGGATAGCTGGACAGCAGCAGGGTCTGCGACAGCGGGATCATCGGCCCGGCCACGAAGCCCTGCAGCGCGCGGAAGGCGATCAGCATGGTCATGTTGGGCGCCAGGCCGCACAGCCAGGAGCTGATGACGAACAGGATCACGCTGGCCATGAACAGGCGCACCTGGCCGATGCGCTGCGTGAGAAAGCCCGTGAGCGGCACGGCGATGGCATTGGCCACGCCGAAGCTGGTGATGACCCAGGTGCCCTGCGTGGAGCTGACGCCCAGGTCACCCGAGATGGCGGGCAGCGACACGTTCGCGATGGACGAGTCCAGCACGTTCATGAAGGTGGCCGCCGACAGGGCCAGCGTGCCCCACACCCGCGCGGCGCCTTCGAGCGGCGGCGGCGGGACGTAGGCGGTGGTGTTGGAAGACATCGGAAGAGCAGCCTGCGCGAAACCCGGTCAGCCGGCGTGGCGGCTCAATGCGAGGTGCGCGCCCGGGCTCTGGGGTGCGGGCGCCCCGCCCTCGCCCCGCGCGGGCTGCGGCGCCTGGCCGCGGCCCAGGTTGGCTTCGATGATGCGGCGCACCTGCGCGTCCGCGCCCTGGTCCAGCGCGCTGTAGACCTGCGTCTGGGCCACGGGTTCGCGCCGCGGCGCATCGGCCAGCAGTTGGCCGCCCTGCTCGCGCACGTCGACCTCGGCATCCATCGACAGGCCCACGCGCAGCGGATGGGCCTTGACCTGCTCGGCGTTGAGCGCGATGCGCACGGGCACGCGCTGCACCACCTTGATCCAGTTGCCCGTGGCGTTCTGCGCCGGCAGCAGCGCGAAGGCCGCGCCCGTGCCGATGCCCAGGCCTTCCACGCGGCCGTCGTATTCCACCTTCTTGCCGTACAGGTCGGCCGTGAGCTTCACGCTCTGGCCGATGCGGATCTTGCGCAGTTGCACTTCCTTGAAGTTCGCATCCACCCACACCTGGCCCAGCGGCACCACCGACATCAGCGGCGCGCCCGGGTTCACGCGCTGGCCCAGCTGCACGGTGCGCTTGGCCACGTAGCCATCGACTGGCGCGGGCATGGCCACGCGCTGCGTGGCCAGCCAGGCCTCGCGCACCTTGGCAGCGGCGGCCAGCACGCTGGGGTGTTCCTCCACGCGCGTGCCGTCGGTCAGCGACCGGTTGCTGGCCAGGCTTTCGCGCGCGGCGGTCACGCCGGCCTGCGCCGCCACCAGCGCGCTGCGCGCGTTGGCCACGGTGGTTTCGGAATGGTTGAGTTCTTCCCTGGACACGGCGCCGTTGCCGCTGAGCGACTGGCGGCGCCGCAGGTCGTCCTGCGCGCGGGCCAGCTCGCTTTGCGCGCGGCTCACGTCGGCCTGGCGCAACTGCACCTGCGCGGCCAGCGAACCGTTGTTGGCATAGAGCGTGCGCGCCTGGCGCACGGCCTGCGCCAGCGCGGCCTCGGCCTGTTCCAGCGCCACCCTGGCGTCAGACGGGTCCAGCTGCACCAGCGGCTGGCCGGCCTTGACGAAGTCGGTGTCGTCGGCGCCGATGCTCATCACCGTGCCCGCGATCTGCGGCGTGATCTGGATGACGTTGCCCTGCACATAGGCGTTGTCGGTGCCTTCGTAGTTGCTGGCCACCAGCACTTCATAGGCCGTCCAGGCCGCACCGGCCAGCACGACCACGGCCGTCAGCGACAGCAGCGCGCGGCGGCGCTTGCCGTTGTTTCCGGCCTTGGCCGGCGTGCCGGCCGGTGCCGGGGAAGACGAGATGTTGTTTTCTTCGCTCATGTTGGATTCGGCCCCGAAGCGAGGCCTTTTTTTGGAAGCTTTTCTTGAACTCGTGGTGAAAGAGAAATCAGGGCCCGGCCAGCGCCTGCGGCGACTCGCTTGCGCCCGGCTGCCAGCCGCCGCCCAGCGCGCGCGCCAGCGCCACCTGGGTCTCCAGCGCACGCGCACTCAGGTCCACAGCCTGGCGGCGCTGGGCCAGCACGGCAGTCTCGGCCGCCAGCACCTGCAGGTAGTTGCCCAGGCCCGCGCCATAGCGCTGGGTGGCGATCTGCCAGGCGCCTTCGGCCGCGGCCTGCGCCTCGCGCTGCTGGGCCTGCTGGCGCGCGATGGACTGCAGGCTGCTGAGCTGGTCGGCTGCATCGCGCACGGCGTCGAGCACGGCGGCGTTGTAGCTTTCGATGGCCGCATTGCGGTCGGCCGCCTTGCCCTGCAGGTTGGCCCGCAAGCGGCCTCCTTCGAAGATCGGCAGGCTGATGGCCGGGCCCACGCCCCACTGCCGGCTGCCTGACTTGAGCAACTGGTCCAGGCCCAGCGACTGCACGTTGACGAAGGCGCTCAGGTTCACGTTGGGATAGAACTGCTTGCGCGCGTAGTCCACCTCGTGCGTGGCGGCCTCGGCGCGCCAGCGCGCGGCGGCGATGTCGGCGCGGCGACCCAGCAGCTGCGCCGGCAGCACGGACTGCAGCGGCACGGGGCGCAGGGCCGAAAGTGCAGGCGCCTGCAGCGAGCCCGTGATGCCCGGCTGCGCCGCCAGCGCGTCCAGCGCATGGCGCGCGATGGCGATCTGCTCGTCCAGCGCCTCGATCTGCTGGCGTGCCTCGGGCAGGCCACCTTCGCTCTGGCGCAGCTCCAGCCGCGTGTCCAGCCCGGCCGAAACCCGATCACGCACCAGCCGCAGCGTTTCTTCGCGCTGCGCCAGGCTGCGCTGGGCCACCTCGCGCTGCGCCGCAAGGCGCGCCCACAGCACGTAGCTGCGCGCCACGTTGGCGGCCAGCAGCACGCGCGCGGCTTCGGCTTCGGCCTGGGCGGCATGGGCGTTGCCCAGCGCGGCTTCCAGCGCGTCGTGGTTCTTGCCGAAGAAGTCCAGCTCCCAGCCGCCGCCCAGCTGCAGCAGGCCGGTGTTCTGGATCGAGCCGCCCAGTGGCGAGGGGTAGATGTAGTTCTCGGAGTACAGCGAGCGGTTGAACTGCGCGTCGCCCTTGAGCTGCGGCAGCTCGCTCGCGCGCGCCAGGCCCACGGCGGACTGCGCCTTGGCCAGCCGCGCCTGCGCCACCCTGAGGTTGGGACTGCCCTGCAGCGCCTGATCGACCAGGCGGTCGAGCTGGGCGTCGCCAAAGGCCTGCCACCAGTTCGCGTTCACGGCGTCGTCGGCCTGCTGCGGCGCATCGGCAGCCGGCAGCCCGGCCTGGGCCGGCGTGATCAGCTGGGCCCGCGGCGCCAGGGTGCCGGTGCCGGTGCCGGCGCAGCCGGCGGCCGCCAGCGCGGCGGCCAGCACGAGCAGCGCGCCGGCTGCTCGGGAATGGGAAGAGGCGCCCCGCGCGGGGCGCTGGAGCATCAGCGAAGTCATGATTGCCTGGGGGTTGGCGCAGCAGCGGCCGGCGCCTTCTGCGAGTTGTCGAGCATGCGTTTGAGGTAGGACTTGAGCTGGCGCCATTCGGCCTCGCTGAAGCCGCTGAGGTAGTCGTTCTGCACGCGGCACAGCACATGCGGCACGCGCTCGGCGTGGGCCGCGCCCTCCTCGGTCAGCTCGATGTTGACCACGCGCCGGTCGGCCACCGAGCGCACGCGGCGCACCAGCCCCTTGGCTTCGAGCCGGTCGAGCAGGCGCGTCATCGCGCCCGTGTCCAGCTCGCACACGCGGGCCAGCTCGGCCACCGTGGCGCTGGCATTCAAGTGCGTGTGCAGCTTGTGCAGCGGGATCCACTGCGGGTAGGTGGGCCCGCCGGGCTCGACCAGTTCGGCTTCCACCGACTGGCCGATGGCCGTGACGATGCGGCGCATCATGTAGCCCACACTCATGTCGGCGGCGTAGTTCTCGGGGTGGTAGAAGGCCGCGCAGGGCGCGTCGGGCGCCTCGGGGGGGTGCGGCGAAGACCCGGGGGAAGACGGCGGAAGTTTGGCAGTCATGGGCACGGGATATTATTGCCTGGGCAGTAATTGTCAAGGCTGATACTGTGGCGACAGCTGAACCGGGTGCGCGCCCGGGTCGGGTGGCAGGCGCCTCCTAGAATCCGCCGCCATGTCCGCCCCCACGACCGCCAAGGGCTCGCCTCGCTCGCTTTCGGGCCTGGCCCCCTTCCTCGCGCCCTACCGCATTCAGATCGCCCTGGCTGCCCTCTTTTTGGTGATGGCTGCCGTCACCACGCTGGTGTTCCCTCTGGCCCTGCGCAACCTCATCGATGGCGGCCTGCTGCCGGCTGACCGGGGGCAGCAGGCGCTGGCACTGCGCGAGCATTTCTTCGCGCTCTTCGGGGTGGCGGTGGCGCTGGGCTTTTTTTCGGCTGCGCGCTTTTTCACCGTGAGCTGGCTCGGCGAACGGGTGACGGCCGACCTGCGCAATGCCGTCTACAGCCGCGTGCTGCGCCAGAGCCCGGCCTTTTTTGAAACCACGCAGACCGGCGAGGTGCTCTCGCGCCTGACTTCCGACACCACGCTGGTGCAGACCGTGGTGGGCTCCTCGCTGAGCATGGGCCTGCGCAATGCGGTGATGGGGCTGGGCGCGCTGTGCGTGCTGATCTGGACCAACCCCGACGTGATGCTGCGCGTGTTCGTGGTGCTGGTGCTGGTGGTGCTGCCCAGCATGTGGTTCGGCCGCCGCGTGCGGCGCCTCTCGCGCGCCAGCCAGGACCGCGTGGCCGATGCCAGCGCCATCGCGGCCGAAGTGCTCAACGCCATCCCCGTGGTGCAGAGCTACAGCGGCGAGGCGCGCGAATCGGCGCGCTTCAAGGCCTCCACGCAGGAAGCCTTTGGCACTGCGATCCGGCGCACCAAGGCGCGCTCGGTGCTGGTGGCCTTCATCATCATCGCCACCTCGGCCGCGCTGCTGTGGGGCCTGTACGAAGGCACGCAGGCCGTGATGCGCGGCAGCATCACGCCGGGCCACCTGGGCCAGACGGTGGTGTACGTGATCATCCTGGCCAGCGCGCTGGCCGTGCTGGGCGAGGTGTACGGCGACCTGCTGCGCGCCGCGGGCGCCACCGAACGGCTGATGGAGCTGCTGCATGCGCGCGCCGACATCGTCTCGCCCGCCCAGCCGCGCACCGCCCCGCGGCCCGCGGGCGGCAGCACGCTGCGCATCGAGGGCCTGCGCTTTCACTACCCCTCGCGGCCCGACACGCCGGCCCTGCGCGACTTCGACCTGCAGGTGGCCGCCGGCGAGACGGTGGCGCTGGTGGGCTCCAGCGGCGCCGGCAAGACCACGGTGTTCCAGCTGCTGCTGCGCTACTACGACCCGCAGCAGGGGCGCATCGAACTCGACGGCCTGTCACTGGACCAATGGCCGCTGCAGGCCCTGCGCGAGCGCATCGGGCTGGTGCCGCAGGATGCGGTGATCTTCTCGGCCAGCGCGCTGGAAAACATCCGCTACGGCCGCCCCGAGGCCAGCGACGAGGAGGTGCATACCGCCGCACGCGCCGCGCATGCGGCCGGCTTCATCGAGGCGCTGCCCGAAGGCTATGCCACCTTCCTGGGCGAGCGCGGGGTGCGGCTGTCGGGCGGACAGCGCCAGCGCATCGCCATCGCGCGCGCCATGCTCAAGAATGCGCCGCTGCTGCTGCTGGATGAAGCCACCAGCGCACTGGACGCCGAAAGCGAGCGCCTGGTGCAGGCGGCGCTGGAATCGGCCATGCATGGCCGCACCACGCTGGTCATCGCGCACCGCCTGGCCACGGTGCAGAAGGCCGACCGCATCATCGTGCTGGACCACGGCGGCATCGTCGAGCAAGGCAGCCACGCGCAGCTGCTGGCGCAAGGCGGTGTCTACGCACGTCTGGCTGCCTTGCAGTTCACGCACTGAGCCGCGCCCCTCCCCGCTCCAAAAGCACAAGGCCCGCATCGCGCGGGCCTTGTCTTTGGTGTTCAGCGCGCTGACGCTACTGCAGCGGCTCCTTGAGCGCGTCGGGCAGCACCAGCGGCATCACGGCGATGCCCTCGTCAAGCAGCGCCTCGGCCTGCTCGGGGGTGGCCTGGCCGCGGATGCCGCGCTCGGCCGTTTCGCCGTAGTGCATGCGGCGCGCCTCTTCGGCAAAGCGCTCGCCCACGTCTTCGGTGCGCGCCAGCACTTCGCGCATGGCCTGCATCCAGCGGCCGGCCGGGCTGTGCGGCGCGGCATGGGCGGCCACCGGCGCTGCGGCCGCAGGCGCCTTCTGCGCCTTGTCGCGGCCGGCACCCAGGTTCAGGCGCGGTGCGCTCAGGCCCTTGACGATGTCCTTGTCGCCGCACAGCGGACATTCGACCAGCGCGCGCTGGCGCTGCGACTCGAAGTCGTCTTCAGAGCCGAACCAGCCTTCGAAGGCGTGGCCGTGCGTGCAACGAAGATTGAGAACCTTCATGGCCGCGATTATGGGATGGCCGCTGCCGCCCCCGCACCCTGCCAGGGCAAAGGCCATGCGCCCGACAGCACGTTCTGCAGGAACAGCGCGCAGCTGAGCGTCTTGGCATCGGTCACGGTGCCGTCGCGGCACCAGTCCAGCAGCTGCGCAGGCGTGGCGCTGAACACGTCGAGGAACTCGCCCGCATCGAGCTTGCGCTCGCCGGCCTGCAGGCCGCGCGCGAAGTAGATGTGGATCACCTCGGTCGAATAGGCCACGGCCAGGTGCATGCGCCCGGCGTAGGCCCATTCGCGTGCGCGATAACCCGTTTCCTCGATCAGCTCGCGCTGGCCGCAGACCAGCGGGTCTTCGCCGGCATCGAGCTTGCCCGCGGGGAACTCGACCATCACCTGACCCACGGGGTAGCGGTACTGGCGCTCCAGCACCACGCGCCCGTCGTCCAGCAGCGGCACCACCACCACGGCACCGGGATGGATCACGTATTCGCGTGTGGCCACCGAGCCGTCGGGCAGCGCCACCGTGTCGCAGCGGGCATGCAGGAATTTGCCCTCGAACAGCAGTTCGGACTGCTGCGCCTGCTCTTTCAGATGCTGTTCGCTCATGATGGAAAACAAGTTCGGGCGCGCCGCATCGGCGTGCTTGCTGGCGGCCTCTTCAACGACGGTCAGCGCTGGCCGTGCGGCGCTCCCGGTGCTTGACCAGATAGCGCCAGGTGAAGCCCGGGAAGGCCAGCACCAGGAAGAAGGAGGCGGTGACGGCGTAGAACTCCCAGCCCTGCGGCGCGATCCGGCCGATGCGCCTTTCGATGAGCCAGCCCGCGCCCAGGGCCAGGCCGTACAGCAGGGCCAGTTCGGCCACGCGCCAGGCCAGCGACTTGGCCCTGCCCTGCGGCAGCGCCACCAGGCCCAGCAGGCGCTCGTTCAGGAAAGGCAGGTTCGCGGCCGCCGTCAGCAGCGCCAGCACCAGCCAGACCGACGCCGCCTGCGACAGATCTGCACCCATGCCTGCGCGCGGCCGCGGGGATCAGCGTCCCAGCGTCGAGACGATGGCCTGTGCGCACAGCGCCATCAGGCCGCCGGGCAGGATGCCCAGGATCAGGATCAGCGCGCCGTTGACCGTGAGCACGGCACGCACGTCGACCGGTGCGGAGACCGTGGTGGCCGTCAGCGGCTTGTCGAAGTACATGACCTTGATCACGCGCAGGTAGTAGAAAGCGCCGATCAGCGACATGACCACCGCGAACACGGCCAGAGCGATATGCACCGCCTGGCCCGAGGCCACCAGGGCCTGCAGCACCGACAGCTTGGCGTGAAAGCCCACCAGCGGCGGCAGGCCGGCCAGCGAGAACATGGTCACGGCCATCACGCCGGCGTACAGCGGGCTGCGCTGGTTCAGGCCGGACAGGTCGGCGATCTCCTCGCTCTCGAAGCCTTCGCGGGCCAGCAGCAGGATGATGCCGAAGCTGGCCAGCGTGGTGAGCACGTAGGTCACCACGTAGAACATGGCGGCGCTGTACGCGAACTGCGCATTGAGGCTGTTGCCGTTGACCACGCCGGCCACGAAGGCCAGCAGCACGAAGCCCATCTGCGCGATGGTCGAGTAGGCCAGCATGCGCTTGAGGTTGCTTTGCGCGATGGCCGCCAGGTTGCCCACCAGCAGCGACATCACGGCCAGCACGGCCAGCATCTGCTGCCAGTCGAAGGCCAGCGGCATCAGCCCTTCCACCAGCAGGCGGATCACGATCGCGAAGGCCGCCAGCTTGGGCGCGCCGCCGATCATCAGCGTCACGGCCGAAGGCGCGCCGTGGTAGACGTCGGGCACCCACATGTGGAACGGCGCGGCGCCCAGCTTGAAGGCCAGGCCGGCGACGATGAAGACCAGGCCGAAGACCAGCACCTGGTGCTGCACCTGGCCTGAGGCCACGGCGCGGAAGACTTCGTCGATGTCCAGCGAACCCGTGGCGCCGTACATCATCGACATGCCGTACAGCAGGAAGCCGCTGGCCATCGCGCCGAGCACGAAGTACTTCATGGCGGCTTCGCTGGCCACCGCGTTGTCGCGGCGCAGCGCCACCATGGCGTAGCCCGACAGCGTCAGCAGCTCCAGGCCCAGGTAGATCATCAGGAAGTGGCCGCCCGAGATCATCACGAACATGCCCAGCAGCGAGAACATGCCCAGCGTGAACAGTTCGCCGCCGCGCAGCATGCCGCGGTCGCCCGCATAGGGGCGGCCATAGACCAGCGTGACCATCAGCGCGATGGTGGCGAAGCACTTGAGCCAGTTGCCCATCGGGTCGCTGACCACCAGGCCGCCAAAGCCCTCGATCTTGTGGCCGCCCGCGGCCTGCATGCCCGTGAGCAGCGCCACGCCGGCCAAGGTGAGCATGGTCAGCACGTGCGTGCGGGTGCGGCGCGGGCTGTGGTCCGACAGGTCGACCAGCGTGATGACGCAGGCCATCACGAGCAGCACGATCTCGGGGTAGATCGCGACCCAGCTGAGTTTGTCAATCATCTTCTCGTTCTCTCAGAGCTTGTGGGCGCGCATCAAGGCAGCTTGGACACGGCCACGTGACGCAGCAGCTCGGCCACGGAACTGTCCATCACATCGGTGAAGGGCTTGGGGAACAGGCCCATGTAGAGCACCGCGATGGCCAGCAGCGCCAGCATCAGGAATTCGCGGCCGTTGATGTCGGTGAGCTCTTCCACATGCTTGTTGCCCACCGGGCCCAGGTACACGCGCTTGTACATCCACAGCGTGTAGGCCGCGCCGAAGATCAGCGCCGAGGCTGCCAGGAGGCCGACCCAGAAGTTCGCCTTCACGGCGCCCAGGATCACCATCCACTCGCCCACGAAGCCCGCAGTGGCCGGCAGGCCGCAGTTGGCCATGGCGAACAGCAGCGCGAAGGCGGCGAACTTCGGCATGGTGTTGACCACGCCGCCGTAATCGGCGATCTGGCGCGAATGCACGCGGTCGTAGAGCACGCCGATGCACAGGAACATGGCGCCCGAGACGAAGCCGTGCGCGATCATCTGCACGATGCCGCCGGCCACGCCGAGGTCGTTGAAGATGAAGAAGCCCAGGGTCACGAAGCCCATGTGCGCGACGGACGAATAGGCCACCAGCTTCTTCATGTCCTGCTGCACCAGCGCCACCAGGCCCACGTACACCACGGCGATCAGCGACAGGCCGATCATCAGCCAGGCCCACTCGCGGGAAGCGTCGGGCGCGATGGGCATGGAAAAGCGCAGGAAGCCATAGGCGCCCAGCTTGAGCATGATCGCGGCCAGCACGGCGGAGCCGCCGGTCGGCGCTTCCACGTGCACGTCGGGCAGCCAGGTGTGGACCGGAAACATCGGCACCTTCACGGCAAAGGCCGCGAAGAAGGCGAAGAACAGCAGCGTCTGCGGGGTGGCGGCCAGCGGCAGCTTGTGCCAGGTCAGGATGTCGAAGCTGCCATTGGAGGCGTGGTACAGGTAGATCAGGGCCACCAGCATCAGCAGCGAACCCAGAAGCGTGTACAGGAAGAACTTGAAGGCTGCGTAGATCTTGTTCGGGCCGCCCCAGATGCCGATGATCAGGTACATCGGGATCAGCGTGGCTTCGAAGAAGACGTAGAACAGGATGCCGTCGAGCGCGGAGAACACGCCGATCATCAGGCCCGACAGGATCAGGAAGGCGCCCATGTACTGGTTCACGCGCTCGGTGATCACTTCCCAGGCGGCGATCACGACGATCACCGTGATGAAGGAAGTCAGCAGCACGAACCACATCGACAGCCCGTCTACACCCAGGTGGTAGTGGACGTTGAAGCGTTCGATCCAGACGCTCTTCTCGACGAACTGCATCTTGGCCGTGCCCAGCGCGAAGCGCGTGTACACGGGGATGGTCGCGATGAAGCTGGCGATGGCGCCGATCAGCGCGGCCCAGCGCACGGCGCGGGCCTGGCCTTCACGACCAAAAAACAGCAGCAAGGCACCGATCGTGATCGGCAACCAGATGGCAAGGCTCAGCAAACCCATTTTTGTTGTGCTCCAGCGCGGCTGCTCTCAGCGTTTGAACCAGACGAAGTACGTCATCAGCAGGAAGATGCCCAGCAGCATCGCCAGCGCGTAGTGATAGATGAAGCCCGACTGCAGCCAGCGCACCACCGAAGAGATGCGGCCGACCAGCTTCCAGGAGCCGTTGACCACGGCGCCATCGATGATGGCCTGGTCGCCGCCCTTCCACAGACCGGTGCCCAGCGCGCGCGCGCCACGGGCCACGATGTTCTCGTTGATCCAGTCGAGGTAGTACTTGTTCTCGAGCAGGTTGAAGATGGACATGCAGGCGCGCTTGATGGCGGCCGGCAGCGCCGGGTTGACCATGTACATGTACCAGGCCACCACCACGCCGGCCAGCGCCAGGTACAGCGGCGCCGTGTGCAGCGCGTGCAGCGCCATGGCCACCGGGCCGTGGATCATTTCCTTGAGTTCGGCCATGGCCGGGTGCTTCGCGGCGTCGATGAAGATCGCGTCCTTGAAGAAGTCGCCGAAGAGCATCGGCATCATCGTGAAGAAGCCGATCAGCACCGAGGGCACCACCAGCAGCACCAGCGGCACGGTCACGACCCAGGGCGATTCGTGCGGCTTGTGGTCGCCGTGGCCGTGGTGGCCATGGTCGTCGTGGCCGTGCGCGTCCGCATGATGGTCATCATGGTGCGCGTCCGGGTTCTGGTCGTAGCGTTCCTTGCCATGGAAGACCAGGAAGTACAGGCGGAACGAATAGAAGGCCGTGACGAACACGCCCGCCAGCACGGCGAAGGAAGCGAAGCCTGCGGCCGGCAGGTTGCTGGCGTGCACCGCCTCGATGATCGCGTCCTTCGAGTAGAAGCCCGAGAACAGCGGCGTGCCGATCAGCGCCAGCGACGCCAGCAGGAAGGTGATCCAGGTGATGGGCATGTACTTGCGCACGCCGCCCATCCAGCGGATGTCCTGGTTGTGGTGCAGGCCCATGATCACCGAGCCGGCGCCCAGGAACAGCAGCGCCTTGAAGAAGGCGTGGGTCATCAGGTGGAACACGGCCACCGAGTAGGCGGAAGCGCCCAGCGCCACGGTCATGTAGCCCAGCTGCGACAGCGTGGAATAGGCGACCACGCGCTTGATGTCGTTCTGGATGATGCCCAGGAAGCCCATGAACAGGGCCGTGATGGCGCCGATCACGAGGATGAAGTTCAGGGCCGTGTCCGACAGCTCGAACAGCGGCGACATGCGCGCGACCATGAAGATGCCGGCCGTCACCATGGTGGCGGCGTGGATCAGTGCCGAGATGGGGGTCGGGCCTTCCATCGAATCAGGCAGCCACACGTGCAGCGGGAACTGCGCGCTCTTACCCATGGCGCCGATGAACAGGCAGATGCAGATGACGGTGATCAGCATCCAGTCGGTGCCCGGGAAGCCCATGGCGCCCAGCTCGTTGGCCTTGGCGAAGGTCTCGGTGTAGTTGAGCGTGCCTGCGTAGGCCGCGATCAGGCCGATGCCCAGGATGAAGCCGAAGTCACCCACGCGGTTGACCAGGAAGGCCTTCATGTTGGCGAAGATGGCCGTGGGCTTGTTGTACCAGAAGCCGATCAGCAGATAGGACACCAGACCCACCGCTTCCCAGCCGAAGAACAGCTGCAGCAGGTTGTTGCTCATGACGAGCATCAACATCGAGAAGGTGAACAGCGAGATGTAGGCGAAGAAGCGGTTGTAGCCCTCGTCCTCTTCCATGTAGCCGATGGTGTAGATGTGCACCATCAGCGACACGAAGGTCACGACGCACATCATCATGGCGGTGAGCCCGTCGACCATGAAGCCGACTTCCATCTTCAGGCCGCCGATGACCATCCATTCGTAGAGGGTCTCGTTGAAGCGAGCGCCATCCAGGGCCACGCTCTTGAGCGTCAGGGCCGAGATGATGAAGGCGACCAGCACGCCCAGGATGGTGAGCGAGTGCGAGGCGGCGCGGCCAAGGCGGTTGCCGCCGAATTTCGTGCCCAGGATGCCGGCCAGGGCCGAGCCGACCAGCGGTGCCAGCGGCACCGCCAGCAGCGTGCTTGCGGAAAGAGTTGTGCTCATGCTGTTGTCCGGACCGTGCAGGCTCTGGTGCCGCGGGTCGCTGCCCGAAGGAGCGGCGCGCCAACGCAGCGCAGTGCACGGAAATTCATCGTGTTAGCCTTTCAGCGCGTCCAGTTCGTCCACGTTGATGGTCGAGCGGTTGCGGAACAACAGCACCAGCAGCGCAAGGCCGATGGCCGATTCAGCAGCGGCGACCGTCAGGATGAAGAACACGAAGATCTGCCCGTGCATGTCGCCCAGGTAGTGCGAGAAGGCCACGAAGTTCATGTTCACGGCCAGCAGCATGAGCTCCACGCACATGAGCAGCACGATCAGGTTCTTGCGGTTGACGAAGATGCCGACCACGGCCAGCGCGAACAGCATCGCGCCCAGCGACAGGTAATGCCCCAGGGTGAGCGTCATGCCTTCTTCTCCTCAGTCGTGCCTTCTTGCGCGGCGGCCACGGGGGCCGGCGGCTGGGTGGCGGCCAGCTTGACCACGGCCAGGCGCTCGGATGCACGCACCCGCACCTGATCCTTCACGTCGATGGTCTTGGTGTCCTTGCGGCGGCGCAGCGTCAGCGCGATGGCGGCGATCATGCCCACCACCAGGATCACGGCTGCCACCTGCACCGGGTACACGTATTCCGAGTACAGCAGCAGGCCCAGCGCCTTGGTGTTGCCACCTTGAGCGATGGCGGCCTGCACGGCCGCGTCGGCCGCTGCCTGGCCTGCCGAGCCGAAGCCGCCCATCAACACCCAGGCCATTTCCAGCGCGATCACCACGCCGATCAGCGCGGCCAGCGGGAAGTGCTTCCAGAAGCCCGCGCGCAGGCTGTCCATGTTCAGGTCCAGCATCATCACCACGAACAGGAACAGCACCATCACCGCGCCCAGGTACACCAGCACCAGCACGATGGCCAGGAATTCGGCGCGCAGCAGCAGCCACACGGCCGATGCCTGCGAGAACGCAAGCATCAGGTAAAGCACCGCGTGCACGGGGTTGCGCGCGGTCACCACCCGGAAGGCTGCAAACAGCAGCACCACCGAGAACAGATAGAAGAAGCCGGTCTTGACGTCCATGGAATTGATCTTTGAGGGCGCCGGGTCTCAGCGGTACTTGGCGTCGGCCGCCTTGTTGGCCGCGATCTCTTTTTCGTAGCGATCACCCACCGCCAGCAGCATGTCCTTGGTGAAGTACAGATCACCGCGCTTTTCGCCGTGGTACTCGAGGATGTGCGTTTCGACGATGGAATCGACCGGGCAGCTTTCTTCGCAGAAGCCGCAGAAGATGCACTTTGTGAGGTCGATGTCGTAGCGCGAGGTGCGGCGCGAGCCGTCGTCACGCACCGTCGATTCGATGGTGATGGCCACGGCCGGGCACACGGCTTCGCACAGCTTGCAGGCGATGCATCGCTCTTCGCCGTTCTCGTAGCGGCGCAGGGCGTGCAGGCCGCGAAAGCGCGGCGACAGCGGGGTCTTCTCTTCGGGGAACTGCACCGTGACCTTGCGGCGCAGCGCATAGCGGCCGGTCAGGGCCATGCCCTTGAACAGCTCCACGAGCATGAAGCTCTTGAGGAAATCCTTCACCGAGAAGGAGGAAGCGACAGCGGTTGTCATCGTGGGTCCTGAGCTCAATGCCAGATGTTCCAGGGCGTCTGCATCCAGCCCCCGACCAGCAGCAGCCACACCAGGGTGACCGGAATGAAGATCTTCCAGCCCAGACGCATGATCTGGTCGTAACGGAAGCGCGGGAAGGTGCCGCGGATCCAGATGAACAGCGACAGCACGAAGAAGGTCTTGATGCCCAGCCAGATCCAGCCCGGGATGAAGTCCAGGAAGCCCACCGGCGAGAGCCAGCCGCCCAGGAACATCAGCACGGCCAGGATGGACACAAGCCACATGCTGGCGTATTCGGCCAGGAAGAAGATCGCGAAGCCCATGCCCGAGTACTCGACCATGTGACCGGCCACGATTTCAGCTTCGCCTTCCACCACGTCGAAGGGGTGGCGGTTGGTTTCGGCCACGCCCGAGATCAGGTAGACGATGAAGATGGGCAGCAGCGGCAGCCAGTTCCACGACAGGATGGACAGGCCCATGTCGGCGAAGGTGCCCTTGCCCTGCGAGGCGACGATCTCGCCCAGCTGCAGGCTGCCCGACACCATGATCACGACCACGAAGCAGAAGCCCATGGCGATTTCATAGCTCACCATCTGGGCCGATGCGCGCAGCGCGCCCAGGAAGGCGTACTTCGAGTTCGAGGCCCAGCCCGCGATGATCACGCCGTACACCTCGATGGAGGTGATGGCCATGATCAGCAGAAGACCGGCGTTGACGTTGGCGATGATCGCCTCGGGGCCGAATGGAATGGCCACCCAGGCTGCAAGCGCCGGCATGATGGCCATGACCGGGCCCAGGCGGAACAGGCCACCCGCGGCTGCCGTCGGGTTGATCAGCTCCTTGGTCAGCAGCTTCACCGCGTCGGCGATGGGCTGCAGCAGGCCGAAGGGGCCCACGCGGTTGGGGCCGTGGCGCACCTGGATCCAGCCGAGGAACTTGCGCTCCCACAGCGTGGCGTAGGCCACCGCGCCCAGCACGGGCAGCAGCACGGCGATGATCTTGACCAGGGCCCACAGCACGGGCCAGACCACCGAGCTCCACCAGCTGGCGCTCACGGCGCCCTGGCCGAAGGTATACAGCGCGTCGATCATGCCGTCACCTCCTCGGCGCGCAGGTCTGCATGGCTGTGAGCAGCCACGGCGTTGCCCTTGCGGCCATCGGCCGTCAGTTGCAGCGAAGGCGCACGGCGCACCAGGCCATCGAGTTCATAGATGGCGGCCGTGACCGGCTCGGCGGCGGCAGCGGCCGGTGCCGACAGGTCCAGGCCCTCGGCCGCGCGATTGCTCAGGCGTTCGGCGGGAATGGCCGCCACGCCGTCTGCGCCCACGCCGGCCTGCAGCTTGGCCAGCACGTCCTGCGAGGTTTCGAAGTCGAAGCCCTGCAGACCCAGCAGGTTGCCCAGCACGCGCAGCACCTTCCAGCCCGGACGCGTTTCGCCCAGCGGCTTGACCACGGCGTGGAAGCTCTGGATGCGGCCTTCGGCGTTGGCAAAGCTGCCCGAGGTCTCGGTGAACGGGGCGATGGGCAGCAGCACGTCGCTGAATTCCAGGTTGCTCTTGAAGGGGCTCAAGGTCACGACCATCTGGGCCTGGCCCAGGGCCTGAGCGGCGCGCAGACCTGCGGCGCTGTCGAAAGCCGGTTCGTTGTTCAGCAGGATGGCAGCCTTCAGGCCGCCAGCCAGCATCTGGCCGGCGTTCAGGCCACCGGCCTGCGGCCAGGCGCCGACCCATTGCGCGCCCACGGTGTTGGCGGCTTCGCTGAGGTAGCCCACGCTGGCACCGGTGGCCTGCGCGATCCAGTTGGCCAGGGCCAGCAGGCGTTCGGCATCGGCATGGTGCGCAGCGGCGTTGCCCAGCAGCACAGCCTTGTTCTCACCCGAAAGCAGCGACTGCGCGACGGCGCGTGCGGCGTCATGCGCCTGGCCTGCAGCGGGCGCATTGGCGCCCGTCTCGGCAGCCACGGCTGCGGCCACATCGGCCAGGGCCTGGAACCAGTCACCAGCTTCGGCCTTGAGCGTGGTGCCCAGGGTCATGGCCCATGCGCTGGCATCGCTCAGTTGCGCACACGAGGCGATCGCATGCACCTTGGCACCCTTGCGGGCCGCCTGGCGGATGCGCTGCGCGAACAGCGGGTGTTCCTTGCGCAGGTTGCTGCCCACGACCAGCACGCGCTGCAGCTCCGACAGCGAAGCCACGGAAGTGCCCAGCCAGCGCACGCCGCCCGCGGCGCGGAACTCTGCATGGCGCAGGCGGTGGTCGATGTTGTCGCTGCCCAGGCCGCGCACCAGCGCGCCGGCCAGAGACAGCTCTTCGAGCGTGCTGTGCGGGCTGACCAGCGCGCCGATGGCCGAAGCGCCATGGTCGGTCTTGATCTGCTTGAGGCCGTTGGCCACGTATTCCAGCGCGGTCTGCCAGTCCACGGTCTGCCATTGGCCGCCCTGCTTGAGCATGGGCTGCGTCAGGCGCTCTTCGCCGTTGAGCGCTTCGTAGGAGAAGCGGTCGCGGTCGGCGATCCAGCATTCGTTGACGGCGTCGTTTTCCAGCGGCACCACGCGCATCACGCGGCTGTTCTTGACCTGCACGATCAGGTTCGCGCCGGTGGAATCATGCGGGCTGACCGATTTGCGGCGGCTCAGCTCCCAGGTGCGGGCGCTGTAGCGGAAGGGCTTGCTGGTCAACGCGCCCACCGGGCAGATGTCGATCATGTTGCCCGACAGCTCGGAGTCCACCGTGTCGCCCACCACCGTGGTGATCTCGGAATGTTCACCGCGGTGAATCATGCCCAGTTCCATGATGCCGGCCACTTCCTGGCCGAAGCGCACGCAGCGGGTGCAGTGGATGCAGCGGCTCATCTCCTCCATGGAGATCAGCGGGCCCACGTCCTTGTGGAACACCACGCGCTTTTCTTCCTCGTAGCGCGAGGAGGAACCGCCGTAGCCCACGGCCAGATCCTGCAGCTGGCATTCGCCGCCCTGGTCACAGATGGGGCAGTCCAGCGGGTGGTTGATCAGCAGGAATTCCATGACCGACTGCTGGGCCTTGATGGCCTTGTCGGACTTGGTGCGCACGATCATGCCCTGCGTCACGGGCGTGGCGCAGGCTGGCATCGGCTTGGGCGCCTTTTCCACGTCCACCAGGCACATGCGGCAGTTGGCCGCGATGCTGAGCTTCTTGTGGTAGCAGAAATGCGGGATGTAGGTGCCTGCCTTGTCGGCCGCATGCATGACCATGCTGCCTTCGGCGACTTCGACTTTCTTGCCGTCGAGTTCGATTTCGATCATGGGTGGTCTCTCGCCTCTCTCGCGCGGCTCAGGAGGCCTTGGCCTCGGTGGCGTCGTTGGCCTGGGCGGCCTGGCCGCCTGCAATCAGGGCCTCGAACTCGGGGCGGAAGTGCTTGATCATGGCCCGCACCGGCATCGCGGCGGCATCGCCGAGCGCGCAGATGGTGCGGCCCATGATGTTCAGGCCCACGTTGTCCAGCAGGTCGATGTCGGCCGGGCGGCCCTGGCCGTGGTCGATGCGATCCACCAGGCGCCACAGCCAGCCCGTGCCTTCGCGGCAGGGCGTGCACTGGCCGCAGGACTCGTGCATGTAGAAGTACGACAGCCGCTTGAGCGATTCGACCATCGAGCGGCTGTCATCCATCACGATGACGGCGCCCGAGCCCAGCATGGAGCCGGCCTTGGAGATGGAGTCGTAGTCCATCGTGCACGCCATCATGATGTCGGCGGGCAGCACCGGCGCCGACGAACCGCCGGGAATGACGGCCTTGAGCTTGCGGCCCGTGCGCACGCCACCCGCCAGCTCCAGCAGCTTGGCGAAGGGCGTGCCCATCGGCACTTCGTAGTTGCCGGGCTTGTTCACGTCGCCCGAGACCGAGAAGATCTTGGTGCCGCCGTTGTTGGGCTTGCCGCACTCGAGGTAGGCCTGGCCGCCGTTGCGGATGATCCAGGGCACCGCCGCGAAGGTCTCGGTGTTGTTGATCGTGGTGGGCTTGCCGTACAGGCCGAAGCTGGCCGGGAACGGCGGCTTGAAGCGCGGCTGGCCCTTCTTGCCTTCCAGCGATTCGAGCAGCGCGGTTTCCTCGCCGCAGATGTAGGCGCCGAAACCATGGTGCGCATGCAACTGGAAGCTGAAGGCGCTGCCCAGGATGTTGTCGCCCAGGAAGCCCGCGGCGCGCGCCTCTTCCAGTGCGGCTTCGAAGCGCTCGTAGACCTGGAAGATCTCGCCGTGGATGTAGTTGTAGCCCACCGAGATGCCCATGGCATACGCCGCGATCGCCATCCCTTCGATGACGATGTGCGGGTTGTACATGAGGATGTCGCGGTCCTTGCAGGTGCCGGGCTCGCCTTCGTCCGAGTTGCAGACCAGGTATTTCTGACCCGGGAACTGGCGGGGCATGAAGCTCCACTTCAGGCCCGTGGGAAAACCTGCGCCGCCGCGACCACGCAGGCCGGAGGCCTTGACCTCGGCGATCACCTGATCGGGCGTCAGGCCTTCGGTCAGGATCTTGCGCAGGGCTTCATAGCCGCCGCGCGCCTGGTAGTCGGCGATGGACCAGTTGTTGCCATCGAGGCCCGCATAGATCTGCGCGCCGATGTGGCGGTCGTGGAAGCAGGTCTGCACGCCCGTGGCGGCAAACTGCGCGAGGACTTGATCGGGCGTCATCACGGCTGCCCCTCCCCTGCCGGCACGCTCGCGCGCAGGCCTTCGATGAGCTGATCCAGCTTCTCGTTGCTCATGAAACTGCACATGGAGCGGTCATTGACCAGCATCACCGGCGAATCCGCGCAGGCGCCCAGGCATTCGCTTTGCTGCAGCGTGAACAGGCCGTCGGGCGTGGTCTCGCCCATCTGGATGCCGAGCTTCTTTTCCAGGTGATGCAGAGCCTGGTAGCCATCGCGCAACTGGCAGGGCAGATTGGTGCAGACGTTGAGCTTGAACTTGCCCACCGGCCGCTGGTTGTACATGTTGTAGAAGGTCGTGACTTCGCGCACGGCGATCTGCGGCATGTGCAGGTACATGGCGATGGCAGCTTCGTTCTCGTCGCTCACATAACCATAGACCTGCTGCACGATGGCCAGGCAGGCCATCACGGCCGACTGGCGGCCGGTGTCGTTGTCGGGGTACTTTGCCACCTCGCGCGCAAAGCGCGACAGCACGGCTTCGGGCAGTGCGGCGGGGGTGACGGGCGGTGTGTTGAGGGATCCGCTCATCGGTCGATCTCTCCGAAAACGATGTCCAGCGTGCCGATGATGGCCACGGTGTCGGCCAGCATGTGGCCGCGCGCCATCTCGTCCAGGGCAGCCAGGTGCACGAAACCTGGCGGACGGATCTTCAGGCGATAGGGCTTGTTCGCGCCGTCGCTCACCATGTAGATGCCGAACTCGCCCTTGGGGTGTTCCACGGCGGCATAGGCCTCGCCTTCGGGCACGCGGAAGCCTTCGGTGAAGAGCTTGAAGTGGTGGATCAACTCTTCCATGTTGGCCTTCATGGCCTCACGGGCGGGCGGCGCCACCTTGTGGTTGTCGGTGATCACGGGGCCGGGGTTGGCCTTGAGCCACTTCACGCACTGCTTGATGATGCGGTTGGACTGGTTCAGCTCTTCCATGCGCACCAGATAGCGGTCGTAGCAATCGCCGGTCTTGCCCACCGGGATGTCGAACTCCATCTGGTCGTACACGTCGTAGGGCTGCTGCTTGCGCAGGTCCCATGCCACACCCGATCCGCGCAGCATCGGCCCCGTCAGGCCCAGGTTCAGCGCGCGGTCGGCGTCCATCACGCCAATGCCCACGGTGCGCTGCTTCCAGATGCGGTTGTCGGTCAGCAGCGTGTGGTACTCGCCGAGGTAAGTGTCGAAGCGCGTCGTGAAGTCTTCGAGGAAGTCCAGCAGCGAGCCCTGGCGGTTCTCGTTCATGCGAGCGAGGGCCTTGGCGTTCTTGATCTTGCTGTGCTTGTACTGCGGCATGGTGTCCGGCAGGTCGCGGTACACGCCGCCCGGACGGAAATAGGCCGCGTGCATGCGCGCGCCCGACACGGCTTCGTAGGCGTCGAACAGGTCTTCGCGCTCGCGGAAAGCGTAGATCAGAATCGTGGAGCTGCCGCAGTCGTTGCCGTGCGAGCCGAGCCACATCAGGTGGTTCAGCATGCGCGTGATTTCCGAGAACATCACGCGGATGTACTGGGCGCGGATGGGCACCTCGATGCCCAGCAGCTTCTCGACGGCCAGGCAGTAGGCGTGCTCGTTGCACATCATCGAGACGTAGTCCAGGCGGTCCATGTAGGGCAGCGACTGGATGAAGGTCTTGTGCTCGGCCAGTTTTTCAGTGGCGCGATGCAGCAGGCCGATGTGGGGGTCGGCACGTTGCACCACTTCGCCATCGAGCTCGAGCACCAGGCGCAGCACACCGTGCGCGGCCGGGTGCTGGGGACCAAAGTTCAGCGTGTAGTTCTTGATTTCAGCCATGTTCGATCACTGACGCGTGGGCCTTCAGTGCAGGCCTCCGTAGTTGTCTTCGCGAATGATGCGCGGCGTGACTTCGCGCGGCTCGATGCTCACAGGCTGGTAGACCACGCGCTGCAATTCGGCGTCGTAGCGCATCTCCACATGGCCCGACAGCGGGAAGTCCTTGCGGAAGGGATGGCCGATGAAGCCGTAGTCGGTCAGGATGCGGCGCAGGTCGGGGTGGCCGTCGAAGACGATGCCGTAGAGGTCGAAGGCTTCGCGCTCGAACCAGTTGGCCGATGCCCAGAGGTCATTGACCGAGGCCAGGACCGGCAGGTCGTCGTCGGGGCAGAACACCTTCACGCGCACGCGCTGGTTCAGGCTCACCGACAACAGGTGAGAGACGGCGCAAAAGCGCGGGCCTTCCCAGGCCTCGTCGCGCCAGGCCGAATAGTCCAGCCCGCACAGGTCGATGAGCTGTTCGAACTTGCACTGTGGCGCATCGCGCAGCGTCTTCATCGCCTCGTGGTAGTGGCGCGCGTCCACCACCACCGTCACCTCGCCCAGCTCGAGCGAGATGCGCTTGAGCTTGTCGCCCAGGGCAGCTTCGATGTTGGCCTTCAGAACCTGAGGATCAATTGCAAATGCAGTCATGAAAACCTCAGGCGCGTGCAATGGTGTTGGTGCGGCGCACCTTCTGCTGCAGCTGGATGATCCCGTAGATCAGCGCCTCGGCCGTGGGCGGGCAGCCCGGCACGTAGACGTCGACCGGCACGATGCGGTCGCAGCCGCGCACCACGGAATAGCTGTAGTGGTAGTAGCCGCCGCCGTTGGCGCACGAGCCCATCGACAGCACCCAGCGCGGCTCGGCCATCTGGTCGTAGACCTTGCGCAGCGCAGGCGCCATCTTGTTGCACAGCGTGCCGGCCACGATCATCAGATCGGACTGGCGGGGGCTGGCGCGAAACACCTCGGCGCCGAAGCGGCCGATGTCGTAGCGCGCAGCGGCCGCGTGCATCATTTCGACTGCGCAGCAGGCCAGACCAAAGGTCATGGGCCACAGCGAGCCAGTCTTTGCCCAATTCACCACTGCGTCATAAGACGTGGTGATGAAACCTTCCTTGAATACACCTTCAATTGCCATGACCGAGCCTCTTTATCGCGACGAGCACCGACTCATTCCCAGTCGAGCGCACCCTTTTTCCATTCGTAGGCAAAGCCCACGACCAGGATCGCGAGAAACACCACAGCGGCCCAGAAACCCAGCGGACCCACTTCCTTGAAGGCCACGGCCCACGGAAAGAGGAATGCGATTTCGAGGTCGAACAGAATGAAGAGAATGGCGACGAGGTAATAGCGCACGTCGAACTGCATGCGCGCGTTCTCGAATGCTTCGAAGCCACACTCGTAGGGGGAGTTCTTTGCGGCGTCAGGCCGATTGGGCCCGAGCACATAGCCGAGAACCTGAGGCGCGATGCCTACAGCGATACCGACCAGAATGAACAACAGGACGGGAAGGTAGGAATCGAGGTTCATCGGGGGAGGTTCGCATCACCGCTGATCGCTGACAGGAACATGTTCCATTGCGGAACCCCTGCCAGCTGGATCTGGTGCCGTCGGCGAGACTCGAACTCGCACAGCTTTCGCCACTACCCCCTCAAGATAGCGTGTCTACCAATTTCACCACGACGGCGGTTTCTGCTGCCCGGATGGCATGAGGAACCCTGGTTTTGCCAGGGCGTTTGGCTTTCCGGACAGCTTTAGAGTTTACCCTGAAAAGTGCCTCTCTTCAGCCAGCGCGAAGAGAAAGTGCACCTTCGTTCACTTGGCAGGAATCTGTGCCGGGTTGGTGGCCGGTGCAGCAGGTGCTGCCGGAGCCGGCTCAGCGCCGCCCGAGGGAATTTGCGAAGCGGAATTGGCCGGCGCTGCAGGCGCAGCCGGGGCCGTGACCGGCGCGCGCTCCAGCAGGCTGCCGCCGCCAGTCGGGCGCGCATTGCCGAAATAGGCCAGCGCCAGCGTGCTGGCAAAGAACACCGTGGCCAGCACCGCCGTGGTGCGGGACAGGAAGTTGGCGCTGCCGCTGGAGCCAAAGAGGCTGCCGGCGCTGCCGCTGCCAAAGGCCGCACCCATGTCGGCGCCCTTGCCATGCTGCAGCAGGATCAGGCCCACCATCACCACGGCCGCGATGATCTGCACGGCCAACAAGATATTCAACATCACGTTCATTCGAGACTCCAAGTGCGTGCGCGCAACCCAAAAGGGCTCAACGCGCCGCGGAAATGATCTGCAGGAAATCAGGCGCCTTCAGCGCTGCGCCGCCGATGAGGCCACCGTCGATGTCGGGCTGCGCCAGCAATGCCTGCGCATTGCCCGCGTTCATGCTGCCGCCATAGAGGATGCGCACGCGCGCGGCTGCCTCGGCCGAGGCATGCGCCAGTTGCGCCCGCAGCACGGCATGCACGGCCTGCGCCTGCTCCGGCGAGGCCGTCTTGCCCGTGCCGATGGCCCAGACGGGTTCGTAGGCCACCACGATTTCGCTGATGCAGTGGCCGTTGCTATGGATCACCGCAGCCAACTGACGGCGCACCACTTCCTCGGTCTGCCCGGCTTCGCGCTGCGCCAGCGTTTCACCCACGCACACGATGGGAGTGATGCCGGCAGCCAGCGCCGCGCCCGTCTTGGCGGCCACGGCTTCGTCGCTTTCGCCGTGGTACTGACGGCGCTCGGAATGGCCCACGATGGCATAGCGCACACCGAAGTCCTTGAGCATGCCCGCGGACTGCTCGCCCGTGTAGGCACCCTGTGCATGGGCCGAGAGGTCCTGCGCACCCAGCGCGATGGGGCAACCCGTCACCAGGGCCTGCACCTGCGCCAGATAGGGCGCGGGCACGCACACAGCGACGTCGCAGCCCGGCGCACCGATTTCCGCACGCAGGGCCTGCACCAGCGCCTCGTTGGCAGCCAGACTGCCATTCATCTTCCAGTTGCCCGCAATGAGCTTCTTCTTCACTTGATTCATCGTCAGGAGAAAGTCACCAGGTCAGCACGATCTTGCCGATGTGCTGGTTCGATTCCATGAGTTCATGGGCCTGCACCGCCTGCTCGGCGGCAAAGCGGCTGTGGATCACGGGCTTCACGCGGCCTGCCTCGATCAGCGGCCAGACCTTGTCGCGCAAGGCCGCGGCAATGGCTCCCTTGAAAGCCACGGGACGCGGCCGAAGGGTGGAGCCCGTGATCGTCAGGCGCCTGCGCAGCACCTGCCCCGCATTGAATTCGCTCTTCACACCCCCCTGCACGGCAATGATGACCAGCCGGCCATCGTCGGCCAGGCAGTCGATCTCGCGGGCCACATAGTCGCCCGCCACCATGTCCAGGATCACGTCGGCGCCGCGGCCATCGGTCAGGGCCTTGACCTCGGCCGAGAAGTCCTTCGTGCGGTAGTTGATCGCATGGTCGGCGCCCAGTTGCACACAGGCCGCGCACTTCTCGTCGCTGCCCGCCGTGGCAATGACCCTGGCGCCCAGCGCCTTGGCCAACTGGATCGCCGTGACGCCGATGCCGCTGGTGCCGCCCTGCACGAGCAGGGTCTCACCAGCCTGCAGGCGCCCGCGCTCGAACACGTTGCTCCACACGGTGAAGAAAGTCTCGGGCAGACAGGCAGCCGCGACATCGTCCAAGCCGGCCGGCACCGGCAGGCATTGCGCCACCGGCGCCACGCAAAGCTGCGCATAGCCGCCGCCGGCCACCAGCGCGCACACGTGCTGGCCAATCTGCAGGCCCGCGTCGGCCAGCGCCTTCGCGTCGCCCGCCACCACCTCGCCCGCCACCTCCAGGCCCGGCAGGTCCGAGGCGCCGGGCGGCACGGGGTAGTGCCCCATGCGCTGCAGCACGTCCGGCCGGTTGACGCCGCTGGCGGCCACGCGGATCAACAGCTCGCCCGGGCCCGCGACGGGATCGTCACGTTCGGTCAGGCGCAGCACGTCGGGCGCGCCGTAGGCAGAAATCTCGATGGCTTTCATGCGGTGGTCCAGGAAGGTGAGAGATCGGGCACCTGCGCCGTCGGCTGGCGACGCAGGCAAGACGCCGATCAGCCTTGCTGCGGCTCGCCCTGCTGCGGCGCCTGCTGCTGTTGCTGCTGCTCGGCGTCCACCGAAGGACGCTCGCCACGTTCACCACGCTCGCCGCGCGGCTGACGGTCTTCACGGGGCGGGCGGTCGCCGCGGTCGCCACGGTCGCGGCGCTCGCCACGGCCTTCGCGACCCTCGCGGTCTTCACGCGGAGGGCGGTCGCCGTACTCGGGCATGCCGGCCGGACGCTCGGCCAGGGCCTTCATCGACAGCTTGACGCGACCCTTGTCGTCGGTCTCCAGCACCTTGACCTTCACGATCTGGCCTTCCGACAGGTAGTCGGTGACCTTCTCGACGCGCTCATGCGCGATCTGGCTGATGTGCAGCAGGCCGTCCTTGCCGGGCAGCAGGTTGATCAGCGCGCCGAAGTCCAGGATCTTGGTGACCGGGCCTTCGTACACCTTGCCGATCTCGACTTCCGCCGTGATCTGCTCGATGCGCTGCTTGGTGGCTTCCGCGGCAGCCGGATCGGTCGACGCGATGGTGATGGTGCCGTCTTCGTCGATGTTGATCTGCGTGCCGAACTCTTCCTGCATGCCGCGGATCACCGCGCCGCCCTTGCCGATCACGTCGCGGATCTTTTCGGGGTTGATCTTGAGCGTGGTCAGGCGCGGCGCGAACTGCGACACCTCGGTCTTGGCCTCGCCCATCGCGTCCTGCATCTTGCCCAGGATGTGCATGCGCGCTTCCTTGGCCTGGCTCAGGGCGACCTGCATGATCTCCTTGGTGATGCCCTGGATCTTGATGTCCATCTGCAGGGCGGTGATGCCGTTGGTCGTGCCGGCCACCTTGAAGTCCATGTCGCCCAGATGATCTTCGTCGCCCAGGATGTCGGTCAGCACGGCGAACTTGTTGCCGTCCTTGATCAGGCCCATGGCGATGCCCGCCACATGTGCCTTCAGGGGCACGCCAGCGTCCATCATCGACAGGCAGCCACCGCACACCGAGGCCATCGACGAGGAGCCGTTGGATTCGGTGATCTCGGACACCACACGCACCGTGTAGGGGAACTCTTCCTTGCCCGGCAGCACCGCCACCAGGGCGCGCTTGGCCAGACGGCCATGGCCCACTTCGCGGCGCTTGGTGGAGCCCATGCGGCCCACTTCGCCGGTGGCGAAGGGAGGCATGTTGTAGTGGAACAGGAAGCGGTCTTCGAACTCGCCGGCCAGCGCGTCGATGCGCTGGGCGTCACGTTCGGTGCCCAGCGTGGTCACGACCAGCGCCTGGGTCTCGCCGCGCGTGAACAGGGCCGAGCCGTGGGTGCGCGGCAGCACGCTGTTGCGGATCTCGATGGGACGCACGGTGCGCGTGTCGCGGCCGTCGATGCGCGGCTCGCCCTGCAGGATCTGGCTGCGCACGATGTCGGCTTCGATCGCGAACAGCAGGTCGCTGACCTTGCCGGCATCGAATTCAGCGCCTTCGGCCTTCAGGGCTTCGAACACGCTGGCGTTGGCTTCGCGCAGGGCCTGGGTGCGGGCCTGCTTGCTGCGGATCTGGTAGACGGCGCGCAGCTTTTCTTCGGCCAGGCCCTTGATCTTGGCGATGAAGGGCTCGTCCTTGGCTTCGGGAGCCCAGGTGCCGTTCTCGATCCACAGCGGCTTGCCAGCGTCGCGGGTCAGTTCATGGATGGCCTCGATGGCCACCTTGCCCTGCTCGTGGCCGAAGACCACGGCGCCCAGCATGATTTCTTCCGACAGCTGCAGCGCTTCGGACTCCACCATCAACACAGCGGCTTCGGTGCCGGCCACCACCAGGTCCATCTGCGAGTTCTTGCGCGCGGTCTGGCCGGGGTTGAGCACGTACTCGCCATTGATGTAGCCCACGCGGGCGGCACCGATGGGGCCGTTGAAGGGGATGCCCGACACGGACAGGGCCGCGCTGACGGCGATCATGGCCGCGATGTCGGCATCGACTTCGGGGTTCAGCGACACGGTGTGGATCACCACGTGCACTTCGTTGAGGAAGCCTTCGGGGAACAGCGGGCGGATCGGGCGGTCGATCAGGCGGCTGGTCAGCGTCTCGAGCTCGCTGGGCTTGGCTTCACGCTTGAAGAAGCTGCCCGGGATCTTGCCGGCGGCGTAGGTCTTCTCGATGTAGTCGACCGTCAGCGGGAAGAAGTCCTGGCCGGGCTTGGCGGACTTGGAGGCAACCACGGTGGCCAGCACCACGGTGCCTTCGATATCGACCAGCACGGCGCCGGTGGCCTGGCGGGCGATCTCGCCCGTTTCCATGACGACGGTCTTGTCGCCCCACTGGAAGGTCTTGGTGACTTTGTTGAAGAGGCTCATTGAAGGGCTCCTGTGTAGTGAGCGCGGGTCATGCCCGCAGAAGGCGGAGCGCCTGACAGAACACGATGCCATTCCAGCGGATGTCGCGCCGGCGCCGGGCGCCGGGCGGGCTCGACAGCCCCTGGAATGACACAGCTTCGCTCTGTTTTGCGGCTCCGAAGTAAAAAACGCCTGAGCTAGCGCGCTAACTCAGGCGTTCTCGCAAAGACTGGCGCTTACTTGCGCAGACCCAGCTTGGCGATCAGGGCGGTGTACCGGTCGGCATCCTTGGACTTCAGGTAGTCCAGCAGCTTGCGACGACGGCTCACCATGCGCAGCAGACCGCGACGGCCATGGTGGTCCTTGGCGTGCGTCTTGAAGTGGGGGGTGAGTTCGTTGATGCGAGCCGTCAGGATGGCGACCTGGACTTCCGGGCTGCCGGTGTCGTTGGCGGCGCGCGCGTTGTCCTTGACGATGTCTGCCTTGACTTGAGAGGCGATCATGATGAGATTTCCTGTTCCGCTATGTTTGACTTGCGGCGTGCGCTGGAACTGCACGCGCCGTGCGCTTTGCGAAATGCAAAACCGGGGGATTATAGCGCGAGCGGGCAAGCTGCCCTGACGGGGCCCGCTCAGCCCCTGCCCTGCGCCACCAGCCAGGCCCGCAGGCGCCGCACACCCTCCTCCAGCCGCGCCGGCTCGCGCGAGGCAAAGCACCAGCGCAGCCAGCCCTGGGCCTCGGGCGCGAAGGCGTTGCCGGGCGCCAGGCCCAGCCCGGCCTCGGCCACCAGGCGCTTGGCCACCTGCAGCGAATCGTCGAAACCCGCCAGCCTGAAGAAGGCATACATGCCGCCGGGCGGGCTTTGCACCTGCACGCCCGGCACCGCAGCCAGCAGCGGCAACAGCGTGTCCCGGCAGCGGCGCAGGTGCGCCACCACCCGCGGCGTGATCTCTTCGGCCTGCGCCAGGGCCGCCAGCCCGGCGCGTTGCGTGAACACGCTGGTGCAGGAGGTGTTGAACTCGATGAGCTTGCCCATGGCATCGACCAGCGCGGGCGGCATCACCAGCCAGCCCAGGCGCCAGCCGGTCATCAGGAAGCTCTTGGAAAAGCTGTGCGCCACCACCAGGCGGTCCTCGGGCGCGGCAATGTCCAGGAAACTGGGCGCGCAACCCGTGGCCGAGTCCTCGTAGTAGAGCCGCTCGTAGACCTCGTCGGCGAGGATCCAGGTGCCGGTGCGTCGGCAATGCGCCAGGATGGCCTCCTGCTGCGCGCGCGTCAGGGTCCAGCCCGTGGGGTTGTTGGGCGCGTTGACGATCAGCAGGCGCGTGGTCGGCGTGATGGCGTTCAGCAGCGCCTGCAGATCGAGCTGCCAGGCGCCGTCCTGCGGCTGCAGCGGCACGCAGCGCACCTGCGCGCCCAGGATGGCGGGCTGGGCCGTGAGGTTGGGCCAGACCGGCGTGACCGCGACCACCTCGTCGCCCGCGTCCACCAGCGCCTGCACGGCCAGCATCAGGGCGCTCACGCCGCCCGACGTGACCGCGATGCGCGAGGCGTGGACGGGCCCATGCAGCGCGCTGGCATAGGCCGCGATGGCCTCGCGCAGCTCGGGCAGGCCCAGGTTGTGGGCGTAGAAGGTCTCGCCGCGCTCGATGGATTCGATGGCCGCCCGTCGCACGCTTTCGGGCGTCACTTCGTCGCCTTCACCGAACCAGAAGGCCAGCACGTTGTCGCGTCCCAGGCCGGCATTGGCCACCTCGCGGATCTTGGAGGCTTCGAGGTTCTGGACGGCAGTGCGCATGATGGGCGACAAATCAGAAAAGGCAGACGAAGCCGGCGAGCATAGCGCCGCGGCCGTCAACCCGCGTTCTCAGGCGGGCCGCTCCATGCGGCAGCTGTGCGGCATCTGCGCCTGCGCAGGCGCGATGTCCTTGATCACGCGAAAGCCGTAGCCCGAGCCTTCCACGTCGAAGTCCACGCCCGGGCTGCCCTGCCGGTCCATCACCCCCACGACCAGCGGTTGCTGGAACTGGTGGTCCGCGGCGCGCATGTGGCCGCTGCGTCCGGCCAGGCTGACCTTGGCCTTTTCCATCTGCCAGGCCACGGCGGCCACCTCGGTGCTGCGCGCCTGCGCCACGGACTGCGCCAGCGCCTCGACCAGCAGCTGCATGCGCATGTGCACATAGTCGTCGGCCGGATTGGGAAAGCGCGTGCGGAAGGCCCGGTAGAAGGCCGCCGACTCCGCGGTGGGCACGTTGGGCAGCCAGTCGGCCACCGCGATCACCTTGCCCACGCCGGCATCGCCCAGCGCCGCCGGCGCGCCCAGCGCGTTGCCGTAGAAGGTGTAGAACTTGCCCTCGAAGCCGACTTCGCGCGCAGCCTTCACGAGCAGCGTGAGGTCGTTGCCCCAGTTGCCCGTGATCACGGCCTGCGCGCCGCTGGCCTTGATCTTGACCGCGTAGGGCGCGAAGTCCTTGACGCGGCCCATCGGGTGCAGCTCCTCGCCCACGATGCGCACATCGGGCCGCAGCTGCCCGAGTTGACGCCTGGATTCGCGCAGCACGGCCTGGCCGAAGCTGTAGTCCTGCCCGATCAGGTAGGCCGCCTGCACGCCGCGGTCGTCCTTGAGCACGTCCATAAGCGCCGTCACGCGCATGTCGGCATGGGCATCGAAGCGGAAGTGCCAGAAGCTGCAGCGCTCGTTGGTGAGCACCGGATCCACCGCCGAATAGTTGAGGAACAGCGCCTGGCGCGAGGGGTTGCGCTCGTTGTGCTTGGCCAGGCCGTCGAGCAGGGCCGCGGCCGTGGCCGAGGAGTTGCCCTGCAGCACGGCCAGGGCGCCGCCGTCGAGCGCCGCGCGCATCGCCGACAGGGCCTCGTCGTTCTGGCCCTTGCTGTCGTAGCGGTCCAGTTGCAGGGGCCGGGCGCCGCCGGGCAGCGCGATGCCACCGCGCGCATTGACGCGCTCCACGGCCCACAGCAGGTTGCGGTAGACGGCCTCACCGGTGTTGGCGAAGGGCCCGCTCAAGCTCTCGACCAGCGCCAGCCGGATGGGCGCGGGCGATTGGGCCTGCACACGCGTGATCGTGGCCGCGCCTAGCGCCGCAGCGCCGGATTTCAAGACCTGACGACGCGAAAAAAGAGGAAGGGACATGCTCTTGAAAAGGCTGGCGAGGGGGCCTAGATGGTCCCCAAGCGGCACCGCGTGACAACAAGGGCCGCGCAGTGTACGGGACGCACATTGCCTGTCCCCTTCGTCCATTTCGGCTTTCAAGGAGATTGATCATGTTCTTCGCACCTGCTCTGCGCAGCCGCGCTTTCGTTGCTCCCCGCAGCTTTGACCGCAACTTCGAGCGCTTCGTCAACGAGGCTTTCGTCGGCGCCCGCCGCAGCCTGGACGTCCAGGAAGACGACAAGGGCTGGACCCTGAGCCTGGACGTGCCCGGCATCGCCCGCGAACAGCTGAACATCGGCATCGAAGGTGCCGTGGTCCGCATCGAAACGCTGGCCGACGCGGCCCGCCAGTACAAGGCGGCCTACGAGCTGCCCCAGGAGATCGATGCAGCCGCCAGCGAAGCGCGTCTGGAAAATGGCGTGCTCGTGCTCAAGCTGGCCAAGCTTGCACCGGTCAACAAGACCGTCTCGCTGACGATCCAGTAAGCACGGCTTGCCGCGGGCGCCTGAAGCGCGCCGCCTCGGCATGCAACGGCCACCCTTGGCGGTGGCCGTTGTCGTTTGTGCGCCGCGATGCGCACTGCGTCACGGCGGCCCGGCCGGCTTCGCTTGACCCGCCGGCCTTGCGCCGCTTTGATCGCGATCTGCGGCCGCGCCGGCCCATCCACGCAATCAGGGAGTCATCACCATGCGAACCAGCAGAGTCATCGCCTTCGGCCTGTGGGCCATGAGTGCCAGCCTGGCACTGGCGGCCGTGGACGCGAACAAGGGCACAGCCGCCGAGTTCGATGGCCTGCCGGGTGTCGGGCCCGCGCTGTCCCAGCGCATCCTCGACGCGCGCAAGCAAGGCGAGTTCAAGGATTGGTACGACTTCATGGCCCGGGTCAAGGGCGTGAAGGAAAAGGCGGCGCACAAGCTGTCGGGCGCCGGTCTGACCGTCAATGGCAGGCCCTATCCGTCCAGCGTGCCCGCAGCCCCTCGCTAACGCAACAGCCGCGCGCAACAAGCACGCGACAGGGTTGCCCCCGAGTGGTGGCGCGATATTTGCTCCGTATGCTTCCTTCGCTTCGTGATGACTTCCCTACCGGAGATTGCATGCGCACCCAAACCGTTCTTGCCCTGTCTGCACTGGCCTTCGCGGGCTCGACCCTGGCCCAGACCAAGTGGGACCTTCCCTCGGCCTATCCGGCCAGCAACTACCACACGGCCAACCTCACGCAGTTCGCCACCGACGTGGACAAGGCCACGGGCGGCAAGCTCAAGATCACCGTGCATGCCAATGCCTCGCTGTTCAAGGCGCCAGAGATCAAGCGCGCCGTGCAGGGCGGGCAGGCCCAGGCGGGCGAAATCCTTCTGGTGAACTTCCAGAACGAGTGGCAGGTCTTCGGCGCCGACGGCCTGCCCTTCCTGGCCGACAGCTACGACGCCGCCTGGAAGCTGTACCAGGCCCAGAAGCCGCTTCTGGACAAGAAGCTGGGCGAGCAGGGCATGGCCCTGCTCTACACGGTGCCCTGGCCGCCGCAGGGCATCTATGTGAAAAAGCCGATCCAGGCCGCCGCCGACCTCAAGGGCGTGAAGTGGCGCGCCTACAGCCCGGCCACCGCGCGCATCGCCGAGCTGGTGGGCGCGCAGCCGGTCACGGTGCAGGCCGCCGAGCTCTCGCAGGCCATGGCCACGGGCGTGGTCGAGTCGTACATGTCCTCGGGCTCCACGGGCTTCGACACCAAGACCTACGAGCACATCAAGTACTGGTACGACACGCAGGCCTGGCTGCCCAAGAACGCCGTCATCGTCAACAAGGCGGCGCTCGATGCGCTGGACGCGCCGACCAAGACCGCCGTGCTCAAGGCCGCAGCCGATGCCGAGACCCGAGGCTGGGCCGCCTCGAAGAAGGAAAACACCGACACGCAGGAAAAGCTCAAGGCCAACGGCATGAACATCCTGCCGCCGCCGGCCCAGCTCAAGGCCGACATGGCCAAGGTGGGCGACACCATGCTCAAGGAGTGGCTGGACAAGGCCGGCGCCGACGGCAAGGCCCTGATCGACGCCTACCGCAAGTAAGTGCCGGTGCGCCGACTGCTCGATGCGCTCTATGACGGCGCCGCCTGGCTGGCGGCGCTGTTCATGGTGGCGCTGCTCATCGCCGTGCTGCTGTCCATCCTCGGGCGGCAGTTCCACTTCAACATCGCGGGCATCGATGCCTATGCCGGCTACCTGATGGCCGCGGCCGGCTTCCTGGCGCTGGCGCACACGCTCAAGCGCGGCGAACACATCCGCGTGACCCTGCTCATCAACGCGCTGCGCGGCGGCGCGCGCAAGGGGCTCGAAGTCTGGTCGCTGGCCATGGCCGCGCTGCTGGCGCTGCTGTTCGCCTTCTACAGCTGCCGCTTGGTCTGGCAGTCGCATGCCTTCCACGACATCTCCACCTCCAACGACGCCACGCCGCTGTGGATCCCACAACTGGCCATGGCCGTGGGCACGGTGATCTTCGCGATCGCCTTCCTCGACGAGCTGGTGCTGGAGCTGCGCGGCCGGCGCGTGCAGGCGGCCAGCGGGGAGGCGCTGCGCAATGAATGAGCTCGCCGTCACCGCCCTGCTGGTGCTGTCGCTGTTCCTGATCCTGGGCAGCGGCGTCTGGATCGGCCTGACGCTCTCGGGCGTGGCCTGGATCGGCATGCAGCTGTTCTCGGCGCGTCCGGCGGGCGATGCCATGGCCGTGACCATCTGGGGCTCGGCCTCGAGCTGGACGCTCACGGCGCTGCCGCTGTTCGTGTGGATGGGCGAAATCCTGTTCCGCACGCGGCTCTCGCAGGACATGTTCAAGGGCCTGTCGCCATGGATGCAGGCCCTGCCCGGGCGGCTGCTGCACACCAACGTGGTCGGCTGCACCATCTTCGCGGCGGTGTCGGGCTCCAGTGCAGCCACCTGCGCCACCATCGGCAAGATGACGCTGCCCGAACTCAAGCGCCGCGGCTACCCCGATCACATGGTCGTGGGCACGCTGGCCGGGGCCAGCACACTGGGCCTGCTGATTCCGCCGTCCATCATCATGATCGTCTATGGCGTGGCGGCCGAGGTCTCGATCGCGCGGCTGTTCATCGCGGGCGTGGTGCCGGGGCTGGTGCTGGGGCTGCTGTTCTCGGGCTACATCGCGCTGTGGGCGCTGCGCAACCCGCAGCTCGTGCCCGCGGCCGACGCCAAAACCACCTTCGTGCAGAAGCTCGCGGCCTCGCGCAGCCTGATCCCGGTGGTGCTGCTGATCGTGGCCGTGCTGGGCTCCATCTACGCGGGCATCGCCACCGCCACCGAGGCTGCGGCGCTGGGCGTGGTGGGCTCGCTGATCATCTCGGCCGCGCAGGGCTCGCTGTCGTGGGCCACCTTCCGCGACGCGCTGCTGGGCGCCACCCGGCTGTACTGCATGATCGCGCTGATCCTCGCCGGCGCGGCCTTCCTCACGCTGTCCATGGGCTACATCGGCCTGCCGCGCCATCTGGCCGAATGGATCGCCACGCTGGGACTGACGCAGGGGCAACTGATCGCGGTGCTCGCGATCTTCTTCATCATCCTGGGCTGCTTCCTCGACGGCATTTCCATGGTGGTGCTGACCATGGGCGTGCTGATGCCCACCGTGCAGAAGGCCGGCATCGACCCGATCTGGTTCGGCATCTTCATCGTGCTGGTGGTCGAGATGGCGCAGATCACGCCGCCCGTGGGCTTCAACCTGTTCGTGCTGCAGGGCATGACGGGCCGCGAACTGCCCTGGATCGCCAAGGTCGCCGCACCCATGTTCGCGCTGATGTGCCTGGCCGTGCTGCTGATCTACCTGTTCCCGGGCCTGGTCACCTGGCTGCCGCAGCAGATGATGAGTTGATGATGGCTGCGCGCAGCACCGCATCGTCCAGCAGCGAAAGGCAGCGCCAGCCGGTGGCCGCGGCCAGGGCCGCCGCGTAGGGCGGCAGGTTGGTGCATTCCAGCACCAGGGTTTGCAGCCGTGGCTCGCGCTCTTGCAGCGCTCGAGCTGCGGCCACCACCTCGGCTTGTGCACGTGCCAGCTCCAGCGCAGGCGCATTGCCCAGAATGGCCTGCACGAAGTGGCTGGCCGGATCCACGCCCTGCACCCGCACATCGTCCAGACGCGCCGCCGGCACGCCCGCAGCCAGCAGGTGCGCTGGTGTCAACGCCTGCGCGCTGATGGTCAGCACGCCGACCTGCGGTTCCTGCCGGAGCAAGGCCGGCAGCTGCAACAGGCTGGAGCTGCGCACCGGCACCTTCACGGCGGCCTGCAGCAGGTCCTGCAGCAGCACCAGAAAACCGCAGCTGGTGGTCACGGCGCAGGCGCCCTGCCGCTCCAGGGTCTGCACGGCATCCAGGAAGGCCGGCGCCATCGCGCGCAAGGCTTCGGGCGAGCCCACCACCTCGCGCGGCCAGGCGCCTGGCACGCGCAGTTGCTGCGTGACACAGCCGAAGCTGTGCGGATGGCCGATGTCGCCCAGCGGCCTGGGAAAGCGCGTGTCGAGCATGACCACGCCCAGGGCGCCGGCATGCGGCGCGGCTACAGTGCCGGCCTGACGATGATCAACAACCATCTTTCCATGCTAGCGGCCTTTGCCGTGTTCATCGGCGCCGGCCTGGGCGCGCTGCTGCGCTGGGTGCTGGCGCTGTGGCTCAACGGGCATGGCGCCGTGCCGCTGGGCACGCTGGCGGCCAACCTGCTGGGTGGCTACCTGGTCGGGCTCGCGCTGGGCATCTTCCAGGCGATGCCGCAGCTCGATCCGGTCTGGCGGCTGGCGCTGGTCACCGGTTTCCTGGGAGGGCTGACCACCTTCTCGACCTTTTCGGCCGAGGTGGTCGCGCACCTGATGCAGGGGCGCGTGGCCCTGGCCCTGGCGCAGGCGGGGCTGCATCTGGCGGGCTCGCTCGTGCTGACCTGGCTGGGGCTGCTGACGGCGCAGGGCCTGGGCGCGCGCTGAGAAGCTGCTCATGGCCTGAGGAAAAACAGGCGCGCCGCGCCCTTGCAGACATCGGAAAAAGAGGCGCAAGCAAGCCCCGTTCCCGCAAGCCCTTTTCAATGATGCGCGCAGGGTCGTTCGATAGAATTCATCGCAATGCCCCTGGTCCTGCTCGTTGCCCTCCCCTTCCTCGCCAGCGCGCTGGCGGCCCTGCTGCCGTCGAATGCCCGCAACAGCGAGTCGACGTTGGCGGGGCTGGTGGCAGTGGGATGTGCAGCCAGCGTGGCCTGGATGTTCCCGCAGCTGGCCGACGGCAACGTGCTGCGCCAGGAGATCGGCTGGCTGCCTGCGCTGGGCCTGAATCTCTCCTTCCGACTGGACGGCTTCGCCTGGCTGTTCTGCATGCTGGTGCTGGGCATCGGCGCGCTGGTGGTGCTGTACGCGCGCTACTACATGTCGGCCTCCGACCCGGTGCCGCGCTTCTTCGCCTTCTTCCTGGCCTTCATGGGCTCGATGGTGGGCGTGGTGCTGTCGGGCAACCTGATCCAGATGGTGATGTTCTGGGAACTCACCAGCCTGTTTTCCTTCCTGCTCATCGGCTACTGGCACCACCGGCGCGACGCGCGGCGCGGAGCGCGCATGGCGCTCACCGTGACGGGCGCAGGCGGGCTCGCGCTGCTGGGCGGGGTGCTGATCATCGGCCGCATCGTGGGCAGCTACGAGCTGGACGTGGTGCTGGCCTCGGGCGATCTGATCCGCGCCCACGCCCTCTACCCGGTGGCGCTGGTGCTGGTGCTGCTGGGCGCCTTCACCAAGAGCGCGCAGTTCCCCTTCCATTTCTGGCTGCCGCGGGCCATGGCCGCGCCCACGCCGGTGTCGGCCTACCTGCACTCGGCCACGATGGTGAAGCTGGGCGTGTTCCTGATGGCGCGGCTGTGGCCCGCGCTCTCGGGCACCGAAGCCTGGTTCTGGCTGGTGGGCGGCGCGGGCGCCGCCACCTTGCTGGTGGGCGGCTACATCGCCATGTTCCAGCGCGACCTCAAGGCGCTGCTGGCCTATTCCACCATCTCGCACCTGGGCCTGATCACGCTGCTGCTGGGCATGAACAGCCCGCTGGCCGCGGTGGCGGCGGTCTTCCACATCATGAACCACGCGACCTTTAAGGCCTCGCTGTTCATGGCCGCGGGCATCATCGACCACGAGACCGGCACGCGCGACATCCACCGCCTCTCGGGCCTGATGAAGGCCATGCCCATCACCAGCACCCTGGCCATCATCGCCAGCGCGTCGATGGCCGGCGTGCCGCTGCTCAACGGCTTCCTGTCCAAGGAGATGTTCTTCGCCGAGACGGTCTTCCTGGAAGCCGCGCCCTGGCTCGAATTCGCCCTGCCCGTGCTGGCCACGGTGGCGGGCGCCTTCAGCGTCGCCTATTCGGCGCGTTTCGTCTTCGACGTGTTCTTTGGCCCGCCCTGTGGCGACCAGGTGCCCCGGCCGCCGCACGAGCCCCCGCACTGGATGCGCGTACCGGTCGAGCTGCTGGTGCTGGCCTGCCTGGTGGTGGGCGTGCTGCCGGCCTGGTCGGTGGGCAGCTTCCTGGCCGCCTCGGCCGCGCCCGTGGTCGGCGGCGTGCTGCCGCCCTACAGCCTGGCTGTCTGGCACGGCTTCAACCTGCCGCTGGCGATGAGCTTCGTGGCGCTGGTGGGCGGCGGCGCCATCTACCTGCTGCAGCGCCGCCGACGCGAGGCGGGCGGGCTGGTGCGCACGCCGCTCCTGCACCGCATCGACGCCCAGCGCCTGTTCGAGCATGCGCTGGCCCAGCTGTCCGAGCTGGGTCGCCGCAGCCGCCGGGTGCTGGGCACGCGCCGGCTGCAGCCGCAATTGCTGCTGCTGGTGCTGGTGGCGCTGCTGGGCGCAGCGGCCTCGCTGTACTTCGTGCCGGCCAGTGCCGGGGTGCGCGAACCGCTGCCCTTCTCGCCCATGTTCGCCATGACCTGGGTGATCGGCTGCACCGCCGCCATCTTTGCCGCCTGGCAGGCCAAGTTCCACCGGCTCGCGGCGCTGACCGGCGCCTCGGTGGCCGGCCTGGTGAGCTGCCTGACCTACATGTGGTTCTCGGCCCCCGACCTGGCGCTGACCCAGCTCGTGGTGGAAGTGGTGACCACGCTGCTGATCCTGCTGGGCCTGCGCTGGCTGCCGATGCGCAAGTCGGAGGTCAGGCCCGTGTACGACGGCGCCTTCGGCCGTGTGCGCGCCTGGAGCCGGCGCGGGCGCGACCTGAGCGTCGCCATCCTCGCGGGCGCCGGCATGGCCGCGCTGGCCTGGCTGATGATGACGCGGCCGCAGGACCAGAGCATTTCGCCCTTCTTCCTGGAGCGCGCCCTCACCGAGGGCGGCGGCACCAACGTGGTCAACGTGATGCTGGTGGACTTCCGCGGCTTCGACACCTTCGGCGAGATCACGGTGCTGGGCATCGTGGCCCTGACGGTCTATGCGCTGCTGCGGCGCTTCCGCCCGGCCGAAGAATCGATGGCCCTGCCGCCGCAGCAGCGCGCGCAGCTGCATGACGGCAGCGACCTGCTGAACCCGCGCCGCGCCAAGGACACGGCCGTCGGCTACCTGATGGTGCCGGCCGTGCTGGTGCGCCTGCTGCTGCCGCTGGCGGTGCTGGTGTCGGTCTACTTCTTCATGCGCGGCCACAACGCGCCCGGCGGCGGCTTCGTGGCCGGGCTGGTGATGTCGGTGGCGCTGATGCTGCAGTTCATCGTCTCGGGCGCCGAATGGGTGGAGGAGCACCTGCGCATCTACCCGCGCCGCTGGATCGCCGTGGGCCTGATGATGGCCCTGGCCACGGGCGGCGGCGCCATCGTGCTGGGCTTTCCCTTCCTGACCTCGCACACGGCGCACCTGACGCTGCCGGTGCTGGGCGAGCTGCATGTGCCCAGCGCGCTGTTCTTCGACATCGGCGTGTTCGCGCTGGTGCTGGGCGCCACCATGCTGATCCTCACGGCGCTGGCCCACCAGTCGATCCGCAGCCACCGCTGGGTGGAAGAGCAGGCCGAGAAGGAAGTGGAGCGCAACGTGGACGCCGCCGTGCAGCGCCTGGCCGACCGCGCCGCGGCCCATGAGGCGACCGTGACCTACAACGATGTGATGCAGAAAGACCACCACTGATGGAGATCGTGCTAGCCCTTGCCATCGGCGTGCTGACGTCCTCGGGCGTGTACCTGCTGCTGCGCCCGCGGACCTTCCAGGTCATCATGGGCCTGACGCTGATCTCCTATGCGGTGAACCTGTTCATCTTCAGCATGGGCCGGCTCAAGGTCGACAGTGAGCCGGTGCTGGTGCCCGGCTTCACTGCCACGCTGGCCAACACGGCCGACCCGATGCCGCAGGCCCTGGTGCTCACGGCGATCGTGATCGGCTTCGCCATGACGGCCCTGTTCCTGGTCGTGATGCTGGCCTCGCGCGGCCTGAACGACACCGACCACGTGGACGGCGAGGAGCAGGAAGAATGACCGCCATGATCCAGCTGCTGGACCGGCTGCTCGACTTCGCGATGCCGCACCTGGTGGCGGCGCCCATCCTCGTGCCCATGCTGACGGCCGCGCTGATGCTGCTGCTGCAGGAGCGGCACCGGCGCATCAAGTCCGCGCTGTCGGTGGTCTCGGGCCTGGTCGGGCTGGTGGTGGCCCTGGCGCTGCTGCGCTGGGTCAACGCGTCCGCCACGGGCACGGGCGCCGGCTCCATCGGCGTGTACCTGGCCGGCAACTGGCAGGCGCCCTTCGGCATCGTGCTGGTGGCCGACCGGCTGTCGGCCATGATGGTGGCGCTGACCGGCGTGGTGGCCTTTGCCGCGTCCATCTATTCCACCTCGCGCTGGGACCGCGCCGGCGTGCATTTCCACCCGCTGCTGCAGTTGCAGCTCATGGGCCTGAACGGCGCCTTCCTGACGGGCGACCTGTTCAACCTCTTCGTGTTCTTCGAGGTGATGCTGGCCTCCTCCTACGGCCTGCTGCTGCATGGCTCGGGCCGCAACCGCGTCTCGGCCGGGCTGCACTACATCGCCATCAACCTCGCGGCCTCGTCGCTGTTCCTGATCGGCGCAGCCCTGCTCTACGGCGCCACGGGCACGCTCAACATGGCCGATATGGGCCTGCGCATCTCGCAGTTGGCGCCCGAAGACCGCGGCCTGGTGCATGCAGGCGCGGCCATCCTGGCCACCGCCTTCTTCGCCAAGGCCGGCGCCTGGCCGCTGAACTTCTGGCTGGTGCCGGGCTACAGCGCGGCGGTGCCGCCGGTCGGTGCCGTGTTCGCGCTGCTGACCAAGCTGGGCCTGTACACCTTGCTGCGCACCTGGTCGATGCTGTTCCCGCATGACGCCGGCGCCTCGGCGCAGTTCGGCCAGAGCGTGCTGCTGGGGCTGGGCATGGCCACGCTGGCCGTGGCGGCGCTGGGCATCGTGGGCACGCAGAAGCTGGCCCAGCTGGCCAGCTACAGCGTGCTGATCTCGGCCGGCACGCTGCTCACGGCCGTGGGCATGGGGCAGCCGGCCGTGTGGTCGGGCGCGCTTTTCTATCTGCTCAATTCCTCGCTGGCCGCGGCCGCCTTCTTCCTGCTCGTGGACGTGATCGAGCGCTGGCGCAACGCGGGCATGAGCATCGCGCCCCACGAGCTGGCGGGCCGCGCGCCCTTCCTGAGCGAAGACCTGAAGGTCCAGGAAGACGTGAACCTCGACGACGACCAGCAGGCGCTGTACGGCCGAGCCATTCCTGCCGGCGTGGCCTTTCTCGGCCTGAGCTTCGTGGCCTGCACGCTGCTGATCACGGGGCTGCCGCCGCTCGCGGGCTTCGTGGGCAAGCTTTCCATGCTGATGGGCCTGTTCGAAGGGGCCATGGACCGCAGCAGCTGGCTGTTCTTCGCGCTGGTGCTGGTCTCGGGCTTCCTGACGCTGGTGGCGCTGGCGCGGGCCGGCATCCGCTACTTCTGGACCCAGCCCCATGGCGCCCTGCCCTCGCTGCCGGCGCTGGAGGTGCTGCCCATCGCCGTGCTGCTGAGCTGCTGCGTCGGGCTCACGGCGCTGGCCGAGCCCGTGATGCAGCATGTACGCGCGACGGCCGACGCGCTGTCGCACCCGGCCCTGTACCGCGACGCCGTGATGGGCGCGCGGCAGATCCCCGGGCCCACGCTCAAGGAGGCCGCGCCATGATCTCCCGCCTGCTGCCTTCGCTCACGCTGTCGGCCACGCTTTTCGTCGTCTGGATCCTGCTGCACCAGTCGCTGCACCCGGCCACCTTGCTGTCGGCCCTGCTGGTGGCGCTGGTGGTGCCGATCCTCACGCGCAGCCTGCGGCCCGCGGCCGTGGTGATGCGCCGGCCCCACGTGCTGGTTCGGCTGGCGCTGGTCGTGCTGCGCGACATGGTGCGTTCGGCCTGGCTGGTGGGCAAGGAGCTGCTCTTCAAGCGCAATGCCGACATCCATTCGGCCTTCCTGCGTGTGCCGCTGGACACGCGCGACCCCAACGCCCTGGCCGGGCTGGCCATGATCGTGTGCCTGACGCCCGGCACCGCCTGGGCCGAACTCAGCATGGACCGCTCGGTACTGCTGCTGCACGTGTTCGAGCTCAAGGACGAGCAGGGCATGATCGAGATGATCAAGACCCGCTACGAGCGGCCCCTGATGCAAATCTTCGAAGGAGCGCCATGACCCCGATCCTGCTGTGGGCCCTGCGGGCCGCCCTCTTCCTGCTGGCCGTGGCGATGCTGTGCGCGCTGTTCCGCCTGCTGGTGGGCCCTTCGGCGCAGGACCGCGTGATGGGCCTGGACTGCCTCTACATCAACGGCATGCTCACCATGCTGGTGCTGGGCATCCTCTACACCAGCAGCGTCTACTTCGAGGCCGCGATGCTGATCGCGCTCTTCGGCTTCGTGGGCTCCACGGCGCTGGCCAAGTTCATCCTGCGCGGGGAGGTGATTGAATGAGCGCGGCGCCGCTCCCTTGGTGGGCTGAAACGCTTGTGGCCGCATTGGTCATCCTGGGCGCCGCCGTCGCAGCCCTGGGCTCCTTCGGCCTGGTGCGCCTGCCCACCTTCTTCAGGCGCATCCATGCGCCCACGCTGGGCGCCACGCTGGGCGTGTGGGCCATCACGGCCGCCACGGTGATCTACTTTTCGGTGCAGGGCTTCCACCTCTTCCTGCACGCGATCCTGATCACCTTCTTCGTCGCGCTCACGGCGCCGGTGACCACCATCTTCCTGATGCGCGCGGCGCTGTTCCGCGAACGCCAGCACGGCAACCCGAAGGTGCCGCCGCCTTCCGGCCTGCCCCAGTCCAAGTCCAGCCTGCCGAGCTGAACGGCCTGGGCTCGCGCTCGCCCGGGACCGGCCGGGCGCCCGAATAGCCCGGCAGGCCGCTGGAATACCTATGGCCTAGATGGTCAGATGACGAAACATTCGTTAATGTTTGATGTTTCGTTTTGACACTTTTCTGACATTTATGCCAACAACAAGACGTCGGGTGCTGGGGACATGCGCCGCGGGTGCGGCCGCCCTGCTGGGCTGGCCCGCTGCCGCGCAGGAACGCGCGGTGCGCCCCGCCGCCGCTGCGCCGCTTTCGGGCAACTGGCCTGCCAAGCCCGTGCGGGTGCTGGTGGGCTTTCCGGCCGGCGCCTCGCCCGACCTCGCGGCCCGCGCCATCGCGCGGCCGCTGAGCCAGCTGCTGGGCCAGAGCGTGGTGGTGGAAAACAAGCCCGGCGCCAGCGGCAACACCGCTGCGGCCGAAGTGGCCCAGGCCCGCGACGACCACACGCTGGGCGCGCTGATCAACGGCAACCTCACCATCGCCCGCCTGCTGGACCCGAAGCTGGGCTTCGACCCCGAGAAGGACTTTGCGCCCGTGGGCCTGATCGGCACGGCCCCGCTGGTGCTCGCCGTCTCGGAACAGGCCGCGGGCAACAACCCGGCCGAGCTGCTGCTGTGGGCCCGCAACCGCGGCGCCGACGCGAAGTACGGCACCCCCGGCAACGGCACGGTGGGCCACCTGGGCATGGAGCTGCTGAAGATGCGCACCAGCATCCGCGCCGAGCACCGGCCCTTTTCCGGCAACCCCAAGGTCATCGAAGCCATGCTGGCCGGCGAGGTGCAGATGGCGCTGCTGCCACCGGGCCTGGCGCTGCCCCACATCCAGTCGGGCAAGCTCAAGATGGTGGGCATCACCTCCCCCGAGCGCGGCCCGCTGACCGGCGACTGGCCCACCTTGCGCGAGGCCGAGGTGCGCGGATCGGACCTGGAGATCTGGACCGCGCTGGCCGCGCCCGCCACGATGCCGCCGGCCGCCGTGCAGAAGCTCAACGCCGCGCTGTCGCAGGTGCTGCGCACCG
Organism: Xenophilus arseniciresistens; assembly: GCF_028023875.1. GTDB lineage: Bacteria > Pseudomonadota > Gammaproteobacteria > Burkholderiales > Burkholderiaceae_C > Xenophilus > Xenophilus arseniciresistens. Next base: position 51,706 of record NZ_JAQIPB010000005.1, on the reverse strand, counting down.
GCCCCGTGAGCCAGGACCTGCTCAAGGCCGGCTGGCAGGCCCGCGCCGGCGATGCCGAAACCCTGGCCCGGCGCATGCGCAGCGACACCAGCCGGCTCGGCGGCGTGATCATGATGCGCGGCATCAAGACCTGAGCCTGCCTGCGCCCGGCAGCCGGGCGCAGACGGCGGGCTCAGGCGCTGGCGACTTCGTGGCTCGCCGGCACGGCCAGCAGGCCCTTGGCCGTGGCCACCTCGGTTTCGCGCGGCAGCGGCACCGCGTTCTTGACGGCCAGGATCTCGGCCATCACGCTCACCGCGATCTCGGGCGGCGTCTTGCTGCCGATGTAGATGCCGATGGGGCCGCGCAGCCGCGCCAGCGAGGCTTCGGTCTGGTCGAAGTGCTCCCGCATGCGCGCATGCCGCGCCTGCGCGTTGCGGCGCGAGCCGATGGCGCCCACATAGAAGGCCGCGGTCTCCAGCGCCTCCAGCAGCGCCAGGTCGTCGAGCTTGGGGTCGTGCGTGAGCGCCACCACGCAGCTTCGGCTGTCGGGTGCGAAGGCCCGCACGGCGTCGTCGGGCATGTCGGTCAGCACGCGCACGCCGCTCACCTGCCAGCTGCCGCGGTATTCGGCGCGCGGATCGCACAGCGTGACGGCAAAGCCCGAGAAGCTCGCCATCGTGGCCAGGTACTCGGCCAGCTGGCCCGCGCCGATCAGCAGCATTCGGTATTCGGGCCCGAAGGTGTTGACCAGTTGCTGTGCGTCGATGTGCAGCGCGGCCGGCGCATCGGCGCTCTGCAGCCGCACCTGCCCGTCAGCCAGCGCCACCACGCGCTGCACCAGCCGGCCGGCCTCCAGTTGCGCCACCAGCGCGGCCAGGGCCTGCGGCTCGGGGTCGAACTCCAGCAACAGTTCCAGCGTGCCGCCGCAAGGCAGGCCGAAGCGGTGCGCCTCGTCGGCCGTCACGCCATAGCGCACCAGCCGCGGCGCGCCCTGCGGCATCTGCTGGGCGCCCAGCAGGCTGTGGCGCGCGATCAGGTCGTCTTCGATGCAGCCGCCCGAGACCGAGCCCACCACCGCGCCGTCCTCGGCCAGGGCCATGATCGAACCGATGGGCCGGGGCGAAGAGCCCCAGGTGCGCACCACCGTGGCCAGCAGCGCGCGGCGGCCGGCCTGCCGCCAGTCGCGCAGGTGGCGCAACACCATCACATCGAGGTTTTCCATCGTGGGCGCGATTGTCAGTCGGCTTCTTCGTCGGCCTTGTCCTTGCGGCCCAAACCCATCTTCTGCATGAGGCCTGCCATGCGGCCGGGCTTGTTCTGGGCGTCCGTTGCCTCGGCCGCGTCTGCATCGGCCGGTGGCCCGTGGCGGCGCTGCATCTCGGCCTCGAAGCGCTTGAAGAAATCGTCGGCCATGGACTTGGCCGCACCGTCGATCAGGCGCTGCCCCAACTGCGCGATCTTGCCGCCCACCTGTGCCTGCACGGTGTAGGCCAGCTCGCAGCCCGCATCGTTGGGCGCGAGCGAGACCGACGAGGCGCCCTTGCCGAAGCCGGCCACGCCGCCCTGCCCTTCGAAGGCGAGGCGGTAGCTGGCGGGCGGCTCCATGTCGCTGAGCGAGACCTGGCCGTTGAACTTGGCCGACACCGGCCCCACCTTCACGGCCATCGTCACGGCGTACTGGCCCTCGCCCGTGGCCTCGAAGCGGTCGCAGCCGGGCAGGCAACTCTTGAGGGTGTCGGGGTCGTTGAGTGCCTCCCAGGCCTGTTGCTGGGTGACGCCGAGCTGGCGCTTGCCTTGCATGTCCATGTGTGTGCTCCTCGTGGAAGGTCGGATGACGGTATGTGGGTTCAGCCGCGCCGCAGCAGCGCGGCGATGAGTTGTGCCAGTTCTTCGAGCGCCTGCAGGTTGTGCACGGCCAGCATGGCGTCGGCCTCGCGGTGCAGCACGGCCGCGCCGCGCGCGATGGGCGCATAGCCCTCGAAGCGCAGCAGCGGGTTGAGCCACAGCAGCCGGCGGCTGTGGCGGCGCAGCCATTGCAGTTCGCTGCGCAGCGCCTCGGGCTCGCCGGTGTCAAGCCCGTCGCTGACCAGCAGCACCAGCGTGCGCCGGCCCACCAGCCGACGCGCGTGCCGGTGCCGCAGCTGCGCGAGCGCATCGCCCAGCCGCGTGCCGCCGGCAAAGTCCTCGATGGCCTGGCCGGCCGCAAGCAGCATCTGGTCGGTGTCGGCGGCGCGGAAGGCCGGCGTCAGGTCCGTCAGCCCGGTGCCGAAGGCGAACACGTCGCGCCGCCCGCCGCGCCCGCGCAGGCCACGCGTGGCCGCATGCACGAAGGCCAGCAGCAGGCGTGCATAGCGCTCCATGGAACCCGACACGTCGACCAGCACCAGCAGCGGCAAGGGCTGTTCGCGGCGCAGCAGCCGCGGCAGCCGCAGCATCTCGCCGCCCGTGCGCGCGGCTTCGTGCCACACGCCGGGCCAGTGCATGCGCGCGTGGGCGCCGCCATGCGCGGCCGCGCGCAGCCGGCGTCCCGGCACGGTGGGCACGGGCAGGGGCACGTCGCGCGCGAGGCGCTCCACCAGCCGGTACTCGGCCGCGCCCAGCGCGTTGAAATCGGCATGCTGCAGGCGCTGCCGCTCGCCGGCCGTCATGGCGGCGTCGAAGTCGACCTCGTGCTCGTTCTGCGGCGCAGCGCGCGGTGGCTTGGGCGCAGCGAGTGCCTCGCGCACGCGCGGGCGCTGCTTCGGCGGCTCGGCACGGCCCTCTGCGGTGGGCAGCATCTGCGCGAGCATCTTGTTGGCGAGTTCGGGATCGCGGAACCAGGCATCGAAGAGTTCGCGAAAGACGCCGCGGTCCTGCTCGCGGCTGACCATCACGGCCTCCATGGCCGCGGCCAGGTCGCGCCGGTCCTGCACGCCGACCAGCTCGGCGGCCTGGGCCGCCAGCGCCATGCGCGAGGCATCGAGCCGCACGCCCGCGCGGCGCAGCGCACGGCCAAAGCCCACGAGGTTGCCGGCCAGCTTGCCGCGGCGCGCATCGCCGAGTTGCTGCACGCGCGCCATGGCTTTCAGGCGTCCGCAGGCAAGAGCAGCTGGGCCGCGAGCCGGGTATTGAGGGCCGCCACGTCGTCGCGCTGCTTGAAGAGGATGCCGGCCGTGTCGACCACCACTTCGGGGTCCAGTTCCACGGTGTCCATCGCGACCAGCGCGCGCGCCCATTCCACGCTTTCGGCGATGCCGGGCGCGCGCTGGAAGGCATCGGCAAAGGGCTGGCTGCGCAGGCGCTGTACGAAGTCGGCCACCTGCTGCGACAGTCGCTCGCCGGCCTCGGGCACGCGCGTGCGCACGATGGCCAGCTCGCGGTCGCGCTCGGGGTAGTCGAGCCAGTGGTAGAGACAGCGGCGCTTGACGGCGTCGTTGAGCTCGCGCGTGCGGTTGCTGGTCAGCAGGGTGACGGGCGGCACCGCCGCGCGCACCGTGCCCAGCTCCGGGATGCTGACCTGGTACTCGCCAAGGTATTCGAGCAGGAAGGCCTCGAAGGGCTCGTCGGCCCGGTCCACTTCGTCGATCAGCAGCACGGCGCCCGGGGCCGGCGCCTGCAGTGCCTGCAGCAGCGGGCGGCGGATCAGGTAGCGCGGCTGGTAGACCTCGGCTTCGACGTCATTCGCCAGTCCAGTGGCCTCGGCCGCACGCATGTGCAGCAGTTGCGCGGCGTAGTTCCACTCGTACAAGGCTTCGCGCTGCTCCAGCCCGTCGTAGCACTGCAGCCGCAGCAGCTCGCGCTGCAGGGCGGCTGCCAGGGCCTTGGCCAGTTCGGTCTTGCCCACGCCGGGCTCGCCTTCGAGCAGCAGCGGCCGCTGCAGCCGAAGCGCGAGAAACACGGCGGTCGCCAGCCGCCGGTCGGCCAGGTAGCCGACGGCCGCCAGCGCCTGCACCAGCGCATCGATGGAAGCGAATGGCGGCTGGCTGGCTGGCGTGGCGGTGTCAGCCATCAACACTCAGGCCAGCGCCCTGGCCACCGCGCGTTGCGCCAGCACCGAGATCAGGTTGGCCCGGTAGGCGGCCGTGGCGTGCAGGTCGCTGTTCAGGTCGCTGTCGTCGATGGCGACGCCGGCCGCGGCCTCGGGCGTGAAGCTGCCGGACAGCGCCGCCTCCAGCCCCGCATGGCGGAACACGCCGTTGCCGGCCCCGGTGATGGCCACGCGCACGCCGCTGTCGAACTGCGCGACGAAGACTCCCACCAGCGGGAAGTGCGAGGCTTTCTGCCGCAGCTTCTCGTAGGCCGCCTTCTTCGGCAGCGGGAAACGGATGGCCGTGATCAGTTCACCCTCTTCCAGCGCCGTGCTGAACAGGCCCTGGAAGAAGTCGTCGGCCGCGATCTCGCGCCCATTGGTGATCACCGTGGCGCCCGAGGCCAGCACCGCGCTGGGGTAGCAGGCCGCGGGGTCGTTGTTGGCCACCGAGCCGCCCAGCGTGCCCATGGCACGCACCTGCCGGTCGCCGATGCGCGAAGCCAGGTCGGCCAGCGCCGGGAAGGCTGCCTTCACGTCGGCGCTGGCCGCCACTTCGGCATGCCGGGCCATGGCGCCGATGCGCAGGGCGTCGCCCTCCTTGCGGATGCCGGTCAGCTCCTGGCAGCCGCCCAGGTCGGCGAGCTGCTCGGGCGCCGACAGGCGCAGCTTCATCGAGGCCAGCAGGGTCTGCCCGCCAGCCAGCGGCTTGGCACCGGCGGCCACGCGCTTGAGCGCGTCGTCGAGGCTCGCGGGGCGTTCGAAGGTGAATGCGTACATGGCGTGGTTCTCCTTCCGGTCAGACGGCGGGGCGGCCCTGCGTGCTGGCGGCCAGGGAGGGGGTCTGCGGCTGCTGCGTGGCGCTCGTGCCGCCCTTCTTCATGGCCTCCCACACGCGGGCCGGCGATGCGGGCATGTCGAAGTCGGCCACGCCCAGCGGCCGCAGCGCGTCGAGCACCGCGTTGATCACGGCCGGCGGCGAGCCGATGGCGCCGGCCTCGCCGCAGCCCTTGGTGCCCAGCGGGTTGTGGGTGCAGGGCGTGCAGATCGTGTCGAGCTTGAAGTTCGGGAAGTCTCCGGCGCGCGGCATGGCGTAGTCCATGAAGCTGCCGGTCAGCAACTGCCCGGTCTCGTTGTCGTAGACGCAGTTCTCCATCAGCGCCTGGCCGATGCCCTGCACGATGCCGCCGTGCACCTGCCCTTCCACGATCATCGGGTTGATGATGGTGCCGAAGTCGTCCACCGCGGTGAAGCGGTCGATCTTCACCTCGCCCGTGCCCTTGTCGATCTCGACCTCGCAGATGTAGGTGCCCGAGGGGTAGGTGAAGTTGGTCGGATCGTAGAAGGCGGTTTCGTTCAGGCCCGGCTCCAGCTTGTCGAGCGGGTAGTTGTGCGGCACGTAGGCCGTGAGCGCCACCTGGCCGAAGGGGATCTTCTTGTCGGTGCCCTTGACGCTGAACTCGCCGTTCACGAAATCGATGTCGGCATCGCTGGCCTCCATCAGATGCGCCGCGATCTTCTTGGCCTTGGCCTCGATCTTGTCGAGCGCGCGCATGATGGCCGCGCCGCCCACGCTGATGGAGCGCGAGCCGTAGGTGCCCATGCCGAAGGGGATGCGGCCCGTGTCGCCATGCACCACGTCGACGTTCTCCACCGGGATGCCCAGGCGCGCCGCCACCACCTGCGCGAAGGTGGTCTCATGGCCCTGGCCGTGGCTGTGCGAGCCGGTGAAGACCGTGACGCTGCCGGTGGGGTGCACGCGCACCTCGCCCGCCTCGAACAGGCCCGCGCGCGCACCGAGCGCGCCCGCGATGTTCGAGGGCGCGAGCCCGCAGGCCTCGATGTAGCTGGAGTAGCCGATGCCGCGCAGCTTGCCCTGCTTCTCGCTCTGGGCGCGGCGGGCGTCGAAGCCGCCGACTTCGGCCAGTTCCTGCGCGCGCGTCAGGCAGGCTTCGTAGTCGCCGATGTCGTACTGCAGCGCCACGGGCGTCTGGTACGGCCACTCGCGGATGAAGTTGCGGCGGCGGATCTCGGCCTGGTCCAGCCCCAGCTCCCAGCCGCAGCGCGTGACCAGCCGCTCCAGCAGGTAAGTGGCCTCGGGCCGGCCCGCGCCCCGGTAGGCATCGACCGGCGCGGTGTTGGTGAACCAGGCATCGACCTCCACGTAGATCTGCGGCGTGGTGTATTGCCCGGCCAGCAAGGTGGCGTAGAGGATGGTGGGAATGGCCGTCGAGAAGGTCGACAAATAGGCGCCGAGGTTGGCGTCGGTGTGCACGCGCATGGCCAGGAACTTGCCGTCCTTGTCCATCGCCATCTCGGCATGGCTCACATGGTCGCGGCCGTGGGCGTCACTCAGAAAGGCTTCGGAGCGGTCGGAGGTCCACTTGATGTTGCGGTTGAGCTGCTTGGAGCCCCAGGTCAGCGCCACGTCTTCGGCGTAGAGGTAGATCTTGGAGCCGAAGCCGCCGCCCACGTCGGGCGCGATCACGCGCACCTTGTGCTCGGGCAGGCCCAGCACGAAGGCCGTCATCAGCAGCCGCTCCACATGCGGGTTCTGGTTGGCGACGTAGAGCGTGTACTCGTCGCCGGCCCGGTTGTAGCCGGCCACCGCCACGCGCGGTTCGATGGGGTTGGGGATCAGGCGGTTGTTGACGAGGTCCAGCTTCGTCACATGCGCCGCGCTGGCAAAGGCCGCATCGACCGCGGCCTTGTCGCCCAGCGTCCACTTGTAGCACTGGTTGTCGGGCGCGGCCTCGTGCAGCGGAACGCCGCCGGCCTTCTTCGCGGCGTCGGCCACGCTGACCACGGCGGGCAGCACCTCGTAGTCGACCACGATGGCCTCGCCGGCATTGCGCGCCTGCTCGGCGGTCTCGGCCACCACCATCGCCACATGGTCGCCCACGTAGCGCACCTTGCCGATGGCCAGGATCGGGTGCGGCGGCTCCTTCATCGGCGAGCCGTCGGGGTTGTTGATGAGCCAGCCGCAGGGCAAGCCCCCCATCTTGCCGTCGATGTCCTTGCCGCTGAAGATGCCGACCACGCCGGGCATCTTCTCGGCGGCCGAGATGTCGATGGACCTGATGGCCGCATGCGCATGCGGTGAGCGCAGGAAGAAGGCATGCGCCTGGTTCGGCAGCAGCACGTCGTCGGTGTAGTTGCCCGCGCCGGTCAGGAAGCGCACATCCTCCTTGCGGCGGATGGCTTCGCCGATGTGCGGCAGCTTGGCGAAATCGGTGGCACCCATGGTCGTGCTCCTTTCAGGCCGAAGCCGGCTGGTTCGCCATCGCCTGCCCGCCCGTGCGGACGGCCTTGACGATGTTCTGGTAGCCCGTGCAGCGGCACAGGTTGCCGTCCAGCAGCGAGCGCACCTCCTCCTCGCTGGCGCCGGGGTGCTGCCGGCACAGGTCGATCGCGCTCATCACCATGCCCGGCGTGCAGAAGCCGCATTGCAGGCCATGGCACTCCTTGAAGGCCGCCTGCATCGGGTGCAAGGTGCCGTCGGCCTGGGCCAGGCCCTCGATGGTCGTGACCTGCGCGCCGGCCACCTGGGCCAGCAGCACGTTGCAGGACTTGATCGCGCGGCCGTTCAGGTGCACGGTGCAGGCCCCGCACTGGGCCGTGTCGCAGCCCACGTGCGTGCCCGTGAGCCGAAGATGCTCTCGGATGGCCTGGACTAGGAGGGTGTGGGGCGGCGCGTCGATCGTGACTTCGCGCCCGTTGACGGTGAGGGATACCTGCATGTTGGCTGTCTCCGTGCGATGAGATGGCTGTGGCCCTGCCCGCGCGCCCTGTACACACGGGGCGCGCCGCAGGCGTGCGGCCATGGCATGGTCGGCAGCGCCCTGGCCGGCCAGCCTAGGCAAAACCCGCGGATCGTTGCGGCGGCCGCCCGAAATTCTCAAAATGGAACAGCCCCGCCGCGCCGGGCTGCTCGGCCCGAGCCCAGGCGCCCACGACAACGACGACGATCAGCCGGAGACAAGCGCATGGCCTTCCTCCAGCCGCGCCCGCAGGCGCAGGCCCTGGTGCGCGAGCGCGCCGATGCGATCGCGCTCGCGCGCCGCCACTGGCTGGCCGGCGAGCCCGCGCGCCCCGGCCAGCATGCGCCCGCCGGCATCGACAGCGCCATCACGCGTTCCTGGCAGCGCTGCCTGGAACAGGGCCGTCGGCCTGGCCAGCGCATCGTCTTCGACCCCGTTCCCCAGCCGCGCCAGCGCGCCGCGGCCGAGCGCCAGCGCCCGCTGCGCGAGGCCTCCGAACCGGTGCTGGCCCAACTGGCGCGCGCCATCGCCGGCACGCGCTACTTCGCCATGCTCACCGACGCGCAGGGCGTGGTGATCGCCACCGCCGCGCTGGCCGCCGACGCGCCACGCGCCGCGCTGGACATCGCGCGCGTCGGCGTCGACCTGTCCGAAGCCGCGGTGGGCACCACGGCCATCGGCCTGGCACTGGCCGAGCACCGCACCGTATGGCTGCACCGGGCCGAGCATTTCTTCGACGACACCAGCCTCTACACCTGCGCGGGCGCGCCCATCTTCGATGCCGACGGCCGCTGCGCAGGCATGCTGGACCTGACCGGCGTGGACGTGGCCGAACGCCCCGAACTGCAGCACCTGGCCCAGCAGGCGGCCGGCGCCATCGGCCAGGGCCTGCTGCGCAGCCTGCCCGCGGCCTTGTGGCTGCAGATCAACTGGCCCGGCGGCCTGGGGCCGCCCTGGGCCGACGACGAGAGCGGCCCGCCCAGCCGCGATGGCCTGCTGGCCCTCGATGCCGACGGCCAGGTGCTGGGCGCCAATGCCACGGCGCGGCAGCTGCTGCCGCTGCGCGCGGGCGCCGGCAGCCACGCCAGCGAGCTGCTGGCGGTGCCCGTGGGCCTGCTGTTCGATGCCGCGGCGCGCCATCCGCAACCGGTGGAGCTGCCGCTGTGGTCGGGCCTGCGGCTGCAGGCGCGGGCCTGGCGGCCCGAGCACGGGCGCCTGCGCATGCCGGCCGCGCAGCCGGCCCCGCCGCGCCTGCGCGAGCTGCAGGGCCGGCTGATCGAGCAGGCCGTGCGCGATGCGCATGGCAACGTGGCGGAAGCCGCGCGCGCACTGGGCGTGAGCCGGGCCACCGTGTACCGGCAACTGGGCGCGGCGCGGCCGCGCCGCTGAGGCAAGGCCATCGACTACAGCCGGCCGGCCCTGCCGCGGCCCACAATGGCCCCATGAGCACTCCCTACGCCACCGAACAACCCACGCGCGCCGAGGTGGACGCGCAGCCCGGCCTCGCGGTGCTGGAATTCGGCGCCAACTGGTGCGGCATCTGCAAGGCCGCGCAACCTGCCATCACCGAGGCGCTGGCCGATGCGCCGGCCGGCCTGAAGCACCTCAAGGTGGAAGACGGCAGCGGCCGCCCGCTGGGCCGCAGCTTCCGCGTCAAGCTCTGGCCCACGCTGATCTTCCTGCGCGACGGCCAGGAAGTGGCGCGCGTGGTGCGCCCGGGCTCGGCCGACGACGTGCGCGCGCCGCTGGCGCAGTTGGGCGGATAGAAAGCGCTCAGCCCGGCAGGGCCAGCACCACGGCCGACGCATCAAGCTCGGCCCACGCGCGCTGCCTGCGGCGCAGCGCCACGCCGGGAGCGGCAAAGCCCACCAGCGCAAGGCCGCTGCCGGCCAGCGTGAGCGTCAGTTCATCGCCCTGCGCATCGGCCCACGCGCCGGGTGAGCGCGCGGCCTTGAACACCTCGGCCACCACACCGCCCAGCCGGTTGATGCCGGCGCCTTCGGCCGGCGGCGCATCCGCCGCGGCGCCCATGCGCACGGCCGTGGCCTTGCACATCGCGATCAGCGGCAGGCCCGGCGCCAGCCCCAGCAGTTCGGCGCTTTCCTGCGTGATGCTGGCCTGCAGGCACGCGAGCGCATCATCGGCCGCACCGCCCTCGCCCAGCGCGATCTGCACCAGCGCCTGGCGGCCCTGCCGCGCCACGGCCAGCACCGTGCCGGGCAACTGGTTGCGCATGCTGGTGCGCACGCGCAGCCCGGCAGCCGCACTGCCTGCCGCACCCGGCTGCGCCACGGCACGCCGCGCGCCGTCGTAGGCCTGGGCCATCTGCAGCAGCGCCTGGCCCTGTGCCGTGAGCCGCGCGCCGCCGCCGCCCGCACCGCCCACCACGCGCTCCACCAGCGGCACGCCGGCCAGGTTGGTCAGCGTGGCCACGGCCTGCCACGCGGCCTTGTAGCTCACGCCGGCTTCGCGGGCGGCCTGCGAGATGCTGCCCGTGGCCGCAATGCCGCGCAGGATGAGGATGCGCCGGTCGGCCGCGCTGTGGCCCAGGGCCTGGGCCAGCGCCGGACGTTCCGGCCCGCGGGGTGGGTTGGACGATCTGCGTTGCTGCATGGGCGGCATTGTGCGATCGGCCCGCAGCCCGCCGGCACGCGCGGGCTGCTACCATTTCGCTATTCCACAAATGAATAGCGATAGGAGCTCTGCCTGATGTCTGCACGTCCCTGGTTGCGCCAGCTCGGCCTTGCCGCCCTGCTCGGTCTGGGTTCTTCCTCGCTGTGGGCGCAGGAGATCATCGTCTCTGCGGCCGCCAGCCTGACCAATGCCTTCCAGAGCGTGGGCAAGGCCTTCGAGCAGGCCCACCCCGGCCGCAAGGTGACTTTCAACTTTGCGGCTTCGGGCGCGCTGCTGGCGCAGATGCAGCAGGGTGCGCCGGTGGACGTGTTCGCCTCGGCCGACCAGCCGACCATGGACAAGGCCGTGGCCGCGGGGCTGATCGCCGAGGGCTCGCGCGCCGACTTCGTGCGCAACGAGCTGGTGCTGATCGTGCCGGCCGCGCGCACCCAGGTGCCCGTCCGGCTGAAGGACCTGGAGGCTCCGGCCTACAGGCGCATCGCCGCGGGCACGCCGGCCTCGGTGCCCGTGGGGCGCTACACCATGGGCGTGGTCGAGCAGGCCGGCCTGGCCACGGCCCTGCAGCCCAAATGGATCTTCGGCGAAAGCGTGCGCCAGGTGCTGGACTACGTGGCGCGCGACGAGGTCGACGCGGGCTTCGTCTACCGCACCGACGCGATCGTTCGCAAGGAACAGACGCGCGTCGCCTTCGCCGTGCCCACGCCCTCGCCCGTGAGCTACCCCATCGCGCAGCTGGCCGCCAGCCGGCAGGCAGCCACGGCCCGGGCCTTCATCGCCTTCGTGCGCAGTGCCGAGGGGCAGAAGATCCTGCAGGGCTTCGGCTTCTCGCAGCCCTGATCCCGGCGGCACATGCTGTCTCCCCTGTGGCTCACGCTCAAGGTGGCCCTGCTGGCCACGGCGCTGGCGGGCATGCTGGGTATTGGCCTGGGCTGGTGGATGGCACGGCGGCGCTTTGCGGGCCATGCGGTGCTCGACGCCGCGCTGCTGCTGCCCATGGTGCTGCCGCCCACGGTGGTGGGCTATTACCTGATCGTGCTGGTGGGCCGCCAGGGGCCGCTGGGCCGCTGGCTCGAAAGCAGCTTCGGCATCACGCTGCTGTTCACCTGGCAGGGCGCGGTGCTGGCCTCGGCCGTGGTCGCGCTGCCGCTGATCTACAAGGCCGCGCGCGCGGCCTTTGAAGACACGGACATCCGCCTGGCCCAGGCCGCGCGCACGCTGGGCGCGCGCGAGTGGGAGGTTTTTTTTCGCATCAGCCTGCCGCTGGCGCTGCGCGGCATCGGCGCCGGGCTGGCCCTGACTTTTGCGCGTGCGATGGGCGAGTTCGGCGCCACCCTGATGATCGCGGGCAACCTGCCGGGGCGCACGCAGACGCTGTCGGTGGCCGTCTACAGTGCCGTGCAGGCCGGCGACGACCCGCTGGCCCTGCGGCTGACGCTGCTCATTTCGGCCGTGTGCATCGTGCTGCTGGTCATCGCCAGCCGTCTTCTGCAGGCCAGGCACTGACGTGAACCCGCCCGATCCGCTCGCCCCCCCGGTGCTGGAACTGCATGTGCGCGCCACGCTGCGTGCCGGCGAGCGCCACTTCGCGCTGGACGCGGCCTTCGAGAGCCGCGCCATGCGCACGGCGCTGCTGGGCGCATCGGGTTCGGGCAAATCGACCCTGCTGCAGGCGGTGGCGGGGCTGCTGCCCGAAGCGCGGGGCCACGTGCGCGTGCAGGGCCGCAGCCTGATGGACAGCCAGGCCGGGGTGAACCTGCCGGCACGGCTGCGCCGCATCGGCTATGTGTTCCAGGACTACGCGCTGTTCCCGCACATGAGCGTGCTGCAGAACCTGCGCTTCGGCGCGCGCGAGCCCGAGGCCCGGGCGCAGATCGACTCGCTGCTGCAGCGCTTCGACATCGAGGCGCTGCGCGACGCCATGCCGCGCAGCCTTTCGGGCGGCCAGCGCCAGCGCGTGGCCCTGGCGCGCGCGCTGGCGGCCCAGCCCCGGTTGCTGCTGCTGGACGAGCCGCTGTCGGCACTGGACACCGCGCTGCGCACGCGGCTGCGGGCCGAGCTGGCCCAGATGCTCTCGCGCGTGCCGGTGCCCGTGCTGATCGTCACGCACGACCCGCAGGACGTGCAGGCCCTGGCCCAGGCGGTGGTGGAGCTGGACGCAGGCCGGGTCGTGGGCTGAGAACGCACGCCAGGAGAGCCTGCATGGGGCCTGCACCCCAGGGCCAGTCGCGCTTCCGGCTGACAAGGAGGTGCCCGGGGGCTTCTCATAATCGCGCCCAAAACGCCCCGCCATCCATGTCCCTTGCGTCGTCTTTTCAAGCCTGGCCCTTTGTTGCAGGAGACGCCGCTGCCCGCATCCGGGCCCTGGGCGCCGGGGACACGCCTTTGGGCCCGCAGGCCGACTGGCCGGCCGCGCTGCGCGGCGCCATCGACCTGATCCTGCCCTCGCAGGCCCAGATCGTGCTGTTCTGGGGGCCGCAGTTCGTGGCCTTCTACAACGATGCCTACGCCCCCACCATCGGCGCCAAGCATCCGGCGGCCATGGGCCGCCCCGCCGTGGAGCACTGGGGCGAGCTGTGGGACGACCTTCATTCGCTGCTGCACCGCGTGCTGGCCCGGGGAGAAACCGTGGCCGCGCGCGACCGGCCCTTCCAGATCAACCGCCACGGCCATCTGGAGCAGGTCTTCTTCGACATTTCCTACTCGCCCATCCGCGAAGCGGACGCCCGCGTGGCGGGCGTGCTGTGCGTGGTCAGCGAGACCACCGACCGCGTGCGCGCGGCGCAGGCACTGGCGGCCAGCGAAGTGCACCTGCGCGAGCTGCACGAGCAGGGCCGCATGGCCCAGGAAGCCGGCGGCGTGAACGTCTTCCAGCTCGACATCCAGCGCGACTGCGTCTATGCCTCCCCGGGCTTTTGCCGCCTGTTCGGGCTGCCGGAGCAGGCCGTCATCCCCTCCTCGCAGATCGAGGCGCTGCGCGCGCCGCACGACCCGCTGGACCCGGGCGACGAGATGTCCACCCACGTGGAGCGCCTGAGCGGCGACGCGCCACTGGTGGTGGAGTTCCCCATCCTGCGCGCCAATGACGGCGCCCGGCGCTGGGTGGCGCGCCGGGCCGAGATCGTGCGCGACGAACAGGGCCGCCCGGTGCTGATGCGCGGCGTGGTGCAGGACGTGACCGAGCGCCACGCGTCGCGCCGCGCCCTCGAAGCGCTCAACGCCACGCTGGAGCAGCGTGTGGAGCAGCGCACGCGCGAACGCGACCGGCTCTGGCGCCTGGCCACCGACGTCATGGTGATCACGCGCCTGGACGGCCGCGTGGAGGCCGTCAACCCCGCATGGCATGCGCTGCTGGGCTGGAGCGAGGACGAGATGGTGGGCCGGCCGATCCTGGAGCTGGTGGCACCGGAAGACCGCCAGTTCTCGGCCGTGCAGCTGGACCGCATGGCCGAAGGCCAGGTGCTTACGCGCTTCGAGAACCGCTGGCTGCACAAGGACGGCAGCCAGCGTACCCTTTCCTGGTCGGCCGTGCCGCATGAAGGCTTCATCCACGCCGTAGGGCGTGACGTGACGGCGGCGCGCGAGTCCGAGCAGCGGCTGCGCCACAGCCAGAAGATGGAGGCCATCGGCCAGCTCACCGGTGGCATCGCGCATGACTTCAACAACATGCTGCAGGGCATCACCGGTGCGCTGGAAGTGATGCGCCGCCGCGTGGCCAAGGGCCAGGTCGACGACCTGCAGCGCTTCATGGACAGCGCCACCCAGTCGGCCTCGCGCGCAGCCTCGCTGGTGCAGCGGCTGCTGGCCTTCTCGCGCCGCCAGTCGCTGGATCTGCGGGCCGTGGACGTCAATGCCCTGATCGGCTCGATGGAGGAGCTGATGACGCGCACGCTCGGCGAGCAGATCCGGCTGCAGCTGCATCTGGCCGAGGATGCGCGCGCCGCCTTCGGCGACGAGAGCCAGCTCGAAAGCGCGATCCTGAACCTGGCCATCAACGCCCGCGACGCCATGCCCCATGGCGGCGAGCTGCACCTGTCCACCAGCAACGTCCAGTTGGGCGAGGCCGAGGTCCGCCACATCGACGGGCTGCGGCCCGGCCCCTACCTGGCCATCGCCGTGCGCGACACCGGCACCGGCATGCCGGCCGACGTGCTGGCCCAGGCCTTCGACCCCTTCTTCACCACCAAGCCGCTGGGCCAGGGCACGGGGCTGGGCCTGTCGATGATCTACGGCTTTGCGCAGCAGGCCGGCGGCCATGCGCGCATCGACAGCGCGCCGGGCCAGGGCACCACCGTCACGCTGCTGCTGCCGCACGCCCCCGAGGCCGATGCCCTGCCCGTCGCGCCGGCCACGCCGGCCCAGCCCAGCGCCCTGCCGCAGGGCCAGGGCGAGGTGGTGCTGGTGGTGGAAGACGACCCCGGCGTGCGGCTGCTGGTGCTGGAGCTGCTGCACGAGATGGGCTATGCCACGCTGCAGGCCGCCGACGGCCGGGCGGCGCTGCCCATCCTGCGCTCGGACACCCGCATCGACCTGCTGGTCAGCGACGTGGGCCTGCCCGGCGTGAACGGGCGCCAGCTGGCCGAGATCGCGCGGCTGCACCGGCCCGAGCTGCGCGTGCTGTTCATGACCGGCTATTCCGAATACGCCACCCACCGTGCGCAGTTCCTGGGCCCCGGCATGGAGATGATCAGCAAGCCTTTCCGCGTCGACGAGATCGCGCATCGCATCCGCGACATGCTCAGTCCGGCGCGGGCGATTTCGGCGACGCGCTGAAGGCCGCGCGCATCAGGCCCTAGATGGCGCAGGTGCGAAAGCCCGTGAAGCCGGTGTCGGTGCCAGGGTCGGCAAACAGGCGCGCCCGCACGCTGCGCGCGCGGGCGTGGGTGGCGCTGCTGGCACCGCGCAGCACGCGCGCGCGGCCCCAGGCCGGCTGCGGGTCCAGGGCCGTGCCGGCGCTCCACGGATCGGGCGCGAAGCCGGGCCAGGGCTGCAGGCGGTTCGCCACCCATTCCTGCACCTCGCCCCAGATGAAGCCGCGCCGCGCAGCGGTGCTCGCAGCCACCTCCCATTCGGCCTCGGTGGGCAGGCGCCGGCCTGCCCAGCGGGCCCAGGCATCGGCCTCCCACCAGCTCAGGTGCTGTGCCGGCTGGCCGCCCGGCAGGCGCACCAGCCGCCCGCCGCGCTGCGCCAGCACGGTGGCGTCGGCGCCCGCATGGGCGCCGATCTGCGCCACATGGCGCGGCGCGCGGCGGTCCTGCGCCTGCACCCAGGCCCAGCCTTCGGGGTGCCAGAGCGAGGCCTGGTCATAGCCGCCATCGGCCACGAATTCCGCGTACTGCTGCCAGCTGACGGCCTGCGCGTCGATCTCGAATTCGGGCACCGCCAACTCGAGCGCGCCGCCTTCCTGCGCCCAGTGAAAGCCCGCGCGGGCGCCCCAGCCCACGGTCCACGTCGTGGCCGGCAGCCACAGCGGCTCGCGCGCCACGCGCGCCGTCGGCTCGGGAAGGTCGGGGGCCAATCCCAGCGTCTGGCCGATCACCTGCAGTTGCTCGCCGCACCAGTCCTCGTAGAACAGCGCCATGCGGTAGAAGTACAGGCCGGCGTCGTCGGGCTCGGCACGTTCGAGCAGCTCCAGCGTGCCTTCCAGCGTGTCGAGCAGGTAGGCGCGCGCCTGCTCCAGCGCGGGCACATCGGCGCCGGCACGCTGCGCGCTCGGACAGCATTGCGGGTCCCAGGCCGCATCGGCGCCCGCGTCCAGCGAAGCCAGGCGCGTGGGCCGCGCCGGGCAGGCCGCGCCCAGCGCACGCTGCGTGTTGCGGGCGATCCAGGCCTCGGCCAGCCAGCCGATGTGGCCCGCAAGCCAATGCGGGGGCGGCAATTCGGGGGGCAGCTCGGCCATGCGCCGCGGGCCATCGGCCGCCAACGCGTGGTCCAGCCAGGACAGAAGGCGCAGCGTGTGGTTGCGCGCGTCCATCAGCGCCAGCGAAAGAAGCGGCGCGCCGGCTTCGCGCATGGCCGGTGAATCGATGCGGGTGGCCATCGGCTCGAACAGGGGCATGGGCCATTATTGACCCCTTGCCGGGGTGCACGGCCCGCCGCGGCACACCACCCGGGATGCCCCCATGGAGCGTCCGCAACCACTGCTTACAATGCGCCGCTTCTTGCACCCGACCCGTCGACTCACAAAGCCGGCGCGCCGGGTGCAGTCGTATCTGGCTCATGTGTCGCGCATTGCCTATCGGCGGCGCCCAGCATGGGATGGCATCCACACCAAAGGAGGAGTAGACATGCAGGGTTTGCTGAAGCTTGCGCGCAGCATCGATTGGTTGAACGTCCAGGTCGGCAAGGTCGTGATCTGGCTGATCATGGCCTCCACGGCCATCAGCGCGCTCAATGCGCTGGTCCGCTACATCTTCAACACCAGCTCCAATGCGTTCCTTGAAGTGCAGTGGTACCTGTTCGCCTGGTCCTTCCTGGTGGCGGCGGGCTTCACGCTGCTCAACCGCGAGCATGTGCGCATCGATGTGATCAACAGCCGCCTGCCCAAGAAGGCGCAGATCTGGATAGACATCGTGGGCTTCGCGCTCTTCCTGACGCCGGTGTGCCTGCTGGTGCTGTACTACTGCGTGCCCATGCTGATGCAGAAGTACGCCTCGGGCGAGATGTCGGGCAACCCCGGCGGCCTGATCCGCTGGCCCGTGTGGCTGGCCTTGCCCATCGGCTTCACGCTGCTGATGCTGCAGGGCTGGTCGGAGCTGATCAAGCGCCTGGCCTTCCTCACGGGCGACGGCCCGGACCCGACGGTCAAGGCCGGCGAGAAGACGGCCGAGGAAGAACTGGCCGAGGTGCTGCGCGAACGCGCCGCTGCCGAAGAACGCGCCGGCGTGAGCCCGGCCCCGCAGCGCTGACGCGAAGGACGCATCGTCATGGAGTTCATTACTGCCAATTTCGCCCCGATCATGTTCGCGGGGCTCATCGTCTTCCTGCTGCTGGGCTTCCCGGTGGCCTTCAGCCTGGGCGCCTGCGGCCTGACCTTCGGCATCATCGGCATCGAGCTGGGCGTGTTCCCCTCCTCGGTGCTGGCCTGGCTGCCGCAGCGCCTGATCGGCATCATGGCCAACGACACGCTGCTGGCCGTGCCCTTCTTCACGCTGATGGGCCTGATCCTGGAGCGCAGCGGCATGGCCGAGGACCTGCTCGACACCGTGGGCCAGGTCTTCGGCCCCATGCGTGGCGGGCTGGCCCTGGCCGTGGTCTTCGTGGGCGCGCTGCTGGCCGCCACCACGGGCGTGGTGGCCGCCTCGGTGATCTCGATGGGCCTGATCTCGCTGCCCATCATGCTGCGCTACGGCTATGACCGGAAGTTCACCAGCGGCGTGATCGCGGCCTCGGGCACGCTCGCGCAGATCATCCCGCCTTCGCTGGTTCTGATCATCATGGCCGACCAGCTCGGCCGCAGCGTGGGTGACATGTACAAGGGCGCCTTCGTGCCGGCCTTCATGCTGGTGGGCTGCTATGTGGCCTACATCGCGGCACTGGCCATCTTCAAGCCGGCCAGCGTGCCGGCCCTGCCGCCCGAAGCGCGCATCTACCGCGAGCCCAACGGCAGTGGCGGCTACCAGTCGCTGCTGGTGCTGATGGTCATCTCCTTCCTGGTGTCGGTCTTCCTGGCCCGGCACATGCCCGAGGTGCACTCCTGGTGGCTGGGCAAGGAGATCACCTCGGTGGCCACCGACGAGAAGGTCGTGGTCGCCATGTGCGGCGGCACCTTCGTGGCGCTGCTGATCGCGCTGATCAACAAGTACGCCAAGCTGGGCCTGCTCTCTCGCCTGGCCGAGCGCGTGACCTTCGTGCTGATCCCGCCGCTGCTGCTGATCTTCCTGGTGCTGGGCACCATCTTCCTGGGCATCGCAACGCCCACCGAAGGCGGCGCGATGGGCGCCATCGGCGCGCTGGTCATGGCCTGGGCCCGCAAGCGGCTGGACATGAACCTGCTCAAGCAGGCGCTGGCCGCCACCACCAAGCTGGGCAGCTTCGTGATGTTCATCCTGATCGGCGCCACCATCTTCGGCCTGGTGTTCCAGGCCGCCGACGGCCCGATCTGGGTGGAGCACCTGCTGTCCAGCCTGCCGGGCGGCCAGGTCGGCTTCCTGATCGTGGTCAACGTGATGGTCTTCTTCCTGGCCTTCTTCCTGGACTACTTCGAGCTGTCCTTCATCGTGGTGCCGCTGCTGGCGCCGGTGGCCGACAAGCTGGGGATCGACCTGATCTGGTTCGGCGTGCTGCTGGCGATGAACATGCAGACCTCGTTCATGCATCCGCCCTTCGGCTTCGCGCTGTTCTTCCTGCGCTCGGTGGCACCGGACAAGCCCTATGTGGACCGCGTGACCAAGAAGGTGATGGACCCCGTCACCACCATGCAGATCTACAAGGGCGCGATCCCCTTCCTGTTCATCCAGCTCTTCATGGTCGGCATGATGATCGCCTTCCCGAACCTGGTCACGGGCAGCCTGGACAAGGCGCAGACCTACGACCTCAAGGCCGTGGGCGAGCAGATGCTGGAAAGCCTGCAGCCGGGCGAAGGCCAGAGCGGCGGCTACGGCACCGATGGTGGCTATGGCTCCGATGAGCCGCAGGCGCCCGGCGCACCAGCAGCACCCGAGGCCCAGCCGCAGCCGGACAGCGGCGCCGCGGCGCCCGAAGCCACCGCCGACGATCCGCTCAAGGCCTTGCAGGATTCGATGAAGACGGCGCCCAAGAACTGAGGCCTGCCCTGCTTTGCAGGGCTGCGCCCCACTGAAAAGGCCCGTGCTCCGGCACGGGCCTTTTCCTTTTGGCCCCGCGGCGCATGGGCCTGCCAGAGCGCTGCGGCCGGTAAAATCGCCAGCGGGTGTTGTGCCGCCTCGGGCATGGCAGGTACAGCGAATGGTCGGGCCGCCTCGCGGTTTCCCGCTGTCCGCACGAATGAACCCTGACACCCTGCACTGGATCTCCGCCCTCCTTTTCGCCCTCGCCTTGCTGCACACCTTCACGGCCAAGCAGTTCGAGCGCCTCTCCCATCGCTTTCCCCGCCATGCGGGCGTGTTCCACCTGCTCGGTGAAGTCGAGGTCGTCTTCGGCTTCTGGGCCATCGTGCTGGTCGTGGTGATGGCGCTGGTGGCCGGCGGTGGCGAGGCCCTCGCCTATGCCGAATCCCGCAACTACACCGAGCCGCTGTTCGTGGTGGTGGTGATGGTGATGGCCGCCTCGCGGCCGGTGCTGCGCACCGTGATCGCCGCCGTGAACGCCCTGGCGGCGCGGCTGCCGGTGGCCACGCCGCTGGCCACTGCCTGGCTGGGGCTGGCCGCCGTGCCGCTGATGGGCTCGCTGATCACGGAGCCGGCCGCCATGACCATCGCCGCACTGCTGCTGGCGCCGCAGATTTTCCGCAGGAACATCCCCGAGGCGCCCAAGTACCTGGCGCTGGGCGTGCTCTTCGTCAACGTCTCCATCGGCGGCACGCTCACGGCCTATGCCGCGCCGCCGGTGCTGATGGTGGCCGCCACCTGGGGCTGGGACAGCGCCTTCATGCTGTTGAACTTCGGCTGGAAGGCGGCGCTGGCCGTACTGGTCAACGCCACCCTCGCCACCTATGTGCTGCGGCCCCATCTGCGCGCAGCGCCCGTGCCGCGCGATCATGAGCCCGCCGATGCGCGTGTGCCGACGCCGGTGGTGCTCGTGCATGCGCTGCTGCTGGGCGGCGTGGTGCTCTTCGCCCACCATCCCGTGATCTTCCTAGGCCTGTTCCTGATGTTCCTGGGCTTCACCCAGGCCTACGAGCGCCATCAGAGCCCGCTCATCCTCAAGGAGGCGCTGCTCGTGGGCTTCTTCCTGGCCGGCCTGGTGGTGCTGGGCGGCATGCAGCAATGGTGGCTGCAGCCCATCGTCGAAAGCCTGAGCCCGCTGGCGCTGTTCTTCGGCGCCCTGGGGCTGACGGCCATCACCGACAACGCGGCGCTCACCTACCTGGGCTCGCTGATCACGGGCATGAGCGATCAGGCCAAATACATGCTGATGGCCGGCGCAGTGGCCGGCGGCGGCCTCACCGTGATCGCCAACGCGCCCAACCCGGCCGGCGTGGCGCTGCTCAAGCATGGCTTCGCCGACGAGACCGTGAGCGCCCTGGGCCTGCTGGCCGGCGCGCTGCTGCCCACGGCGATGGCCGCGCTGGCCCTGCTGCTGCTCTGAGCCCCCTCAGACGCAAGAAAGCCGCGCACTGCGCGGCTTTCTTGGTGGGGATGCGAGAAGCCTGGCCCCTGCAGTGGCGCAAGGGGCGCGGCCTCAGGCCATCAGAGCTTGACGCCGTTGACGTACTGGTTGTACGGGAACTCCGAGAAGCGATTCCACAGCACCTGGTCGCGCTGGAAGGCGCGCATGCTCTGGTGGATCTTCTTGAAGTCGGCCGACTTGGCCTCGTGCTCGGCGAAGACTTCCATCGAAGCCTTGAAGCCAGCGTCCATGACGGCCTTGGGGAAGGGCTTGAGCTGCGTCTTCTCGGCCACCAGCTTCTTCAGCGCGATCGGGTTGTAGGCGTCGTACTTGGCGGTCATGTCGGTGGCCGCCACGGCCATGGCTGCGTTCAGGATGGCCTTGTTCTCGTCCGACAGCGCGTTGAACTTCTTCACGTTGATGAAGAACTCCAGGTCGGCGCCGCCTTCCCACCAGCCGGGGTAGTAGTAGAAGGGCGCCACCTTGTTGAAGCCCAGCTTGGCATCGTCGTGCGGGCCGACGAATTCGGAAGCGTCCAGCGTGCCCTTTTCCAGCGCCTGGTAGACGTCGCCGGCAGGCATGTTCTGGGGCACCACGCCCAGCTTCTGCATGGCTTCGCCGAACACGCCGCCGCCCATGCGCATCTTCAGGCCCTTGAGGTCGTCAACGGTCTTGATTTCCTTGCGGTACCAGCCGCCCATCTGCGTGCCGGTGTTGCCGGCGCTGGCGGTGCGGAAGTTGTACTTGGCGAAGAAATCGTCCAGCAGCTTGCGGCCGCCGCCGTATTCCTTCCAGGAGGTGTTCTGGCGCGCGGTCAGGCCGAAGGGCACGGCGCAGCTGAAGGCGAAGACAGGGTCCTTGCCGGTGAAGTAGTAGGCGGCCGACTGGGCCATCTCGATGTTGTCGCCCTGCAGCGCATCGACCACGCCAAAGGCGGGCATCAGTTCGCCGGCGGGGTGGACGGAGATTTCGAACTTGCCACCCGACAGCGCCTTGACGGTCTTGGAGAGCACTTCCGCACTGCCGAAGATGGTGTCGAGCGAGCGGGGGAAGCTCGAGGCCAGACGCCAGCGCACGGCCGCTTGGGCATGCACAGCCGGCGCCACACCTGCAGCCAGCACACCAGCCAACCCTGCATTCTTGATGACGGAACGACGATCCATTGAGTGGGACTCCAATTCAAAACAAAAAAAACGCGGCGCCTGGCCGCGTTACCACGCCTCCCTGAAAAGATGGCGCGGTGGCATTGTAAAAACGTGCTTACACGTACTCTTGCGGGTTTACCCTGCGCATCCGGTTTTTGCTCATGCCGCGCCGAAACGCTGCGTGATGGATTGCGCGATGCCCTGTGCATCGAGGCCCGCCGCCGCCAGCAGCTTGGCCGGATCGCCGTGCTCGATGAAGCGGTCGGGCAGACCCAGCTGCAACACCGGTCGCAGCAGCTGGGCCTGCTGCAGGGCCTCGGCCACCGCGCTGCCGGCGCCGCCCATCACGGCGCCCTCTTCCACGGTCACGATGCAGTCATGCGACTGCGCCACCTCCAGCAGCAGCGCCAGATCCAGCGGCTTGGCCCAGCGCATGTTGACCACCGTGGCGTCCAGCCCTTCGGCCGCCTGCAGCGCGGGGTACAGCAGGGTGCCGAAAGCCAGGATCGCGATGCGCCGACCCTGGCGGCGCAGCTCGCCCTTGCCGTAGGGCAGGCCTTGCAGCGTGAGCGCGGGCTCGGTGCCCACGCCCGCGCCGCGCGGGTAGCGCACGGCCACGGGATGGTTCTGCTCGTAGGCCGTGGTCAGCAACTGGCGGCATTCGGCCTCGTCGGCCGGGCAGGCCAGCGCCATGTTGGGAATGCAGCGCAGGTAGGCGATGTCGTAGGCTCCCGCATGCGTGGCGCCGTCGGCACCCACCAGGCCCGCGCGATCGAGCGCGAAGACCACGGGCAGGTTCTGGATCGCCACGTCGTGGATCAGTTGGTCGTAGGCCCGCTGCAGGAAGGTGGAATAGATGGCCACCACGGGCTTGAGGCCCTCGCAGGCCAGGCCGGCCGCGAAAGTCACGGCATGCTGTTCGGCGATGCCCACGTCGTGGTAGCGGTCCGGGAAGCGCTGGTGGAACTCCACCATGCCCGAGCCTTCGCGCATGGCCGGCGTCACGCCCACCAGCCGCCCGTCCTGCGCCGCCATGTCGCACAGCCACTGGCCGAAGACCTGGGTGAAGCTGCGCTTGGGCGCCGTGGCCGGCTTGACCAGCCCCACGCTGGGGTCGAACTTGCCCGGGCCGTGATAGGCCACCGGGTCGGCCTCGGCCAGCTTGTAGCCCTGCCCCTTCTTGGTCACCACGTGCAGGAACTGCGGGCCCTTGAGCTGCTTGATGTTCTCGAGCGTGGGAATGAGCGATTCGAGGTCGTGCCCGTCGATGGGGCCGATGTAGTTGAAGCCGAACTTCTCGAACAGCGTGGCCGGCACCACCATGCCCTTGGCCTGCTGTTCGAAGCGCTTGGCCAGCTCGAACAGCGGCGGCGCGGCCTTGAGCACGCTCTTGCCCACATGCTTGGCCGCGGCATAGAACTGCCCGCTCATGAGCTGCGCCAGGTAGCGGTTGAGCGCACCCACTGGCGGGCTGATCGACATGTCGTTGTCGTTGAGCACGACCAACAGCCGCGCATCGTCGTGCACGCCGGCGTTGTTCAGGGCTTCGAAGGCCATGCCGGCGGTCATCGCGCCGTCGCCGATGACGGCGATGGCATGGCGCTCCTCGCCCTTCTGCTGCGCGGCCAGGGCCATGCCCAGCGCGGCCGAAATGCTGGTGGACGAATGCGCGGTGCCGAAGGTGTCGTAGGCGCTTTCGGTGCGTTGCGGGAAGCCCGAGATGCCCCCGAGCTGGCGCAGCGTGGGCATGCGCTCGCGCCGGCCCGTGAGGATCTTGTGCGGGTAGGTCTGGTGACCCACGTCCCACACGATGCGGTCTTCGGGTGTGTTGAAGACATAGTGCAGGGCCACCGTGAGTTCCACGGTGCCCAGGTTCGAGCTCAGATGGCCGCCCGTGCGGGAGACGTTGTCGAGCACGCAGGCGCGCACCTCGTCTGCCAGTTGCTTGAGCTGCGGGCGGTCCAGCTTGCGCAGGTCCGCCGGGTCGTTGATCGTAGGAAGCAGTGGGACCATGTCAGTGACGCCCGGCCGCCCGAAGGCACTGACGCACCCCCTCGGGGGGCAGCGGACCGCGCGAAGCGGGGAAGCGTGGGGGCTGTTTCATTTCAGCGTTCTTATCTGTCGCGGTCCACGACCATGTGGGCCAGGGCTCGCAATGCGTGGGTGTCGGGCAGTTCGGAGCGCGCCAGCGCCTGCAGCGCCTGGTCGAGCAGCGCGCGGGCCCGGGCCCGCGCGCCGTCCAGCCCCAGCAGCGACACATAGGTGGGCTTGTCGGCCGCGGCGTCCTTGCCCACGGTCTTGCCCAGGGTCTGCGAATCGGCGACCACATCGAGGATGTCGTCCACCACCTGGAAGGCCAGGCCCAAGGCCGCGCCATAGTCGCTCAGCGCCGCCACGGCCGCCTGGGGCAGTTCACCCGCACAGGCCGCGCCCATCTGCACGCTGCCTTGCAGCAGCGCGCCGGTCTTGAGGCGGTGCATCTGCTGCAGTTGCGCCTCGTCCAGTCGCAGGCCCACGCTCTTGAGGTCGATGGCCTGGCCGCCGGCCATGCCCTGGCTGCCCGCGGCCTGTGCCAGCAGGCGCGCCAGACGGGCCTGCACGGCGGCCGGGATGTTGGTCGCATCGGGCACCAGCAGCTCGAAAGCCAGGGCCTGCAGCGCATCGCCGGCCAGCAGTGCCTCGGCCTCGCCGAACTGCACATGGGCCGTGGGCTTGCCCCGCCGCAGCACGTCGTTGTCCATGCAGGGCAGATCGTCGTGCACCAGGGAATAGGCATGGATCAGCTCGACCGCGCAGGCCGCGCGCAGGGCCGCTTCGGTCTGGCCGGCACGCGCACCGGCGTCGGCCAGGGGCTGCACGGCTTCGCTGGCGGCCAGCACCAGCAAAGGCCGCAGCCGCTTGCCGCCATCGAGCACCGAATAGCGCATCGCCTCCCCAAGCCCTGCGGGCGCCTGCACGCCCACCCAGCGCGAGAGCGCCGCTTCGACCTCGGCCAGGCGCGGGTTCGACCAGGCGGCGAGCTCGGCCGCAGACCAGGGCTGCACCGCGGTCATCACGCGCCCTGCCACGGCTTGAGCACGCCGGCGTCCAGCACCTGGATCTGGTCCTCGACGGCCTGCAGGCGTTCACGGCAGAAGGCCAGCAGGGCCGCGCCGCGCTGGTAGCTGACGAGCAACTGGTCCAGCGGCAGCTGTCCGCTTTCCAGGGCCGCCACCAGTTGGTCCAGCTCCTGAACACCTGCCTCGTAGCTGGTCGGCAGGGGCGGGTCGGACATCGCGGGCGCTGGGGAGACGGGAGCCTTGGGCATGCAGGGGAAGGTCAAGGGAAACGTGACATTCTAGGAGCGCCTGCCCAAACCCCCTGCAGCCCCCTGCAGCGCCCTGCAATTCCGCGCCCTCGAAGGGATAAAACCGGGGTACAATCCTGCTTCATCCCCGCGCCGGCCTCCTTCACAGGATCGAGTCGGCGCAACTTTTTCCGCGGAGACGTCGCACCCTGCTCCTCGCAGGCCGGCTCAGTCGCAGGAAAGAGGCGGGGCTCTGGCTCATCTTCCAGTCAATCCCTCCCTGTGGGGAGCTTGGTCAGGTCACCCATGTCTGATTTAAGTCTTCAACTGCAGCAGGCTTCGAGCCAACTTCCGGTTTCAGCCTATTTCGACGAGTCGCTGCACGCGCTCGAAATGCAGGCATTTTTTGCCCAGGGCCCGCGTTACGTGGGCCACCGCCTTGCCGTGCCGGAGGCCGGCAATTACTACGCCTTGCCCCAGGAAAAGGAAGGCCGCGCGCTGGTCCACACGCCGCGCGGCATCGAGCTGGTGTCCAACGTCTGCCGCCATCGGCAGGCCGTGATCCTGCGCGGCCGCGGTGAGCTGGACCGCCAGACCGGCGGCCACATCATCTGCCCGCTGCACCGCTGGACCTACAACGCCGCCGGCCCCTCGCCCACCGGCACGCTGCTGGGCGCGCCCCATTTCGCGCAGGACCCCTGCCTGAACCTGCACACCTGGGGCCTGCGCGAATGGAACGGCCTGCTCTTCGAGGACAACGGCCGCGACATCGAGGCCGACCTGGCCCACATGGGCCCGCGCGCGGCGTTGGATTTCACCGGCTACCAGCTCGACCGCGTGGAGCTGCACGAGTGCAACTACAACTGGAAGACCTTCATCGAGGTCTATCTGGAGGACTACCACGTCGGCCCCTTCCACCCGGGCCTGGGCAACTTCGTGACCTGCGACGACCTGCGCTGGGAGTTCAAGCCCGAATATTCGGTGCAGACGGTGGGCGTGGCCAACCGCCTGGGCCGCGCAGGCAGCCCGGTCTACCAGCGCTGGCACGAGGAGTTGCTCAAGTACCGCGGCGGCCGCCCGCCCGAGTACGGTGCGATCTGGCTGACCTACTACCCGCACATCATGGTGGAGTGGTACCCGCATGTGCTCACCGTCTCCACCCTGCACCCGAAGGGCCCGAACAAGACCTTGAACATGGTCGAGTTCTACTACCCCGAGGAAATCGTGGCCTTCGAGCGCGAGTTCGTCGAAGCCCAGCAGGCGGCCTACATGGAGACCTGCATCGAGGACGACGAGATCGGCGAACGCATGGACGCCGGCCGCCGCGCGCTGTACGAGCGCGGCGACAACGAAGTCGGCCCCTACCAGAGCCCCATGGAAGACGGCATGCAGCACTTCCACGAGTGGTATCGTCGCCGCCTCATGGCGCAGCCCGACGCCCTGGCCAAGCTGGCCCGCCGCTGACACGAGCCAAGCGCTCCAATCCATTCCCCATCAACCCCCCGCTGCGCGCCCACGGCTGCTCCCAGCCGGCAAGCGCAGCGAAGCCCCCAGGGCACCCGAGGAACTGGCTTTGCCAGGCCTCTGGGTGCGCCCCCCTCGCGAAGCAGAGGGGGGAGCCGCGAAGCGGCCTGGGGGGTGAACCCTCGATATGCAAGCCCTCTGGATGGTGGCCTCGGCCTTGTTCTTCAGCCTGATGGGGGTCTGCGTGAAGTTCGCATCGGCGGGCTTCAACAGCTTCGAGCTGGTGTTCTGGCGCGGCGTGATCAGCGTGATCTTCCTGGCGGCCGTGGCGCGCGCCCAGGGCGTGTCGCTGGCCACGCGCTACCCGGGCGCCCATGCCTGGCGCAGCCTGGTGGGCACGGCCTCGCTGGGCGCCTGGTTCTACGCCATCGGCCACATCCCGCTGGCCACGGCCATGACGCTCAACTACATGAGCAGCGTGTGGATCGCCGTCTTCCTCGTGGCCGGCGCGCTGCTGGCCTGGGTGCCGCGCCAGCGCGCGGTGGGCGGGCCGGGCAACGTGTCGCGTCCGCCGCTGCAGGGTGCGCTGGTGTTCACCGTGCTGGTGGCCTTCGGCGGGGTGCTGTTGATGCTGCGCCCTTCCGTGGCGCAGGACCAGGGCTTCGCCAGCGTGATGGGCCTGCTCTCGGGCCTGGTGGCGGCCTTTGCGTACATGCAGGTGGTGGTGCTCTCGCGCCTGGGCGAACCCGAAGCGCGCGTGGTCTTCTACTTTGCGGTAGGTTCCACGGTGTTCGGGCTGGCGGGCATGGGCTTTGCCGGCATCTCGAGCTGGAACTGGACCCACGCCGTGTGGCTGCTGCCCATCGGCGTGCTGGCCTCGCTGGGCCAGCTGGCCATGACGCGCGCCTATGGCAGCGCGCGCACACCCGCGGGCACGCTGCTGGTGGCCAATCTGCACTACAGCGGCATCGTGTTCGCGGCGCTGTTCAGCGTGCTGCTGTTCAATGACCACATCGACAAGCTGGGCTGGATCGGCATGGCGCTGATCGTGGGCAGCGGCATCACGGCCACCATCCTGCGCCAGCGTACCGTGCCCAAGGCCCCGCCGGCCGAAGAGCGCTGAACGGGTGGCGGGCCTTCACGCCCGACGTGCATCCGCGTCAGAATGACCAGTCCTTTCGCATCTGCTTCTGCCATGTACGACACCCTGATCACCACCGCCCAGTTGCAGGCCCTGCTGGACGAGAAGGCGCGGCTGATGGTCTTCGACTGCAGCTTCGATCTGATGAAGCCCGAAGCGGGCCGCGCGGCCTACCTGGAGGCCCACATCCCCGGTGCCGTCTATGCCAGCCTGGACGCCGACCTCAGCGCCAGGCATGGCCGGCCCGGTGGCACGGGCCAGGTGGTGGTCGCGCAGGAAGCGGGCCAGCCGGCCTCGGGCGGGCGTCATCCGCTGCCCAGCCGCGAGAGCTTCGCCACCTGGCTGTCGAGTGTGGGTTTTGCCAACGACATGCAGGCCGTGGTCTACGACCGCAATGGCGCCAATTACTGCGGCCGGCTGTGGTGGATGCTGCAGTGGGCCGGTCATGGCGCGGTGGCCGTGCTCGATGGCGGCCTGCAGGCCTGGCAGGCCGCGGGCCAGCCCGTGGCCCAGGGCGAGGAGCCGGCCCATTTCCAGAGCAACTTCGTGCTCCAGCCGGCGCGCCTGCAGCTGGTGGACACGGCGCGCGTGGCCGCGCGCCTAGACGACCCGGGCCAGACACTGATCGACGCGCGCGCTGCAGCCCGTTACCGTGGCGAGGTGGAACCTCTGGACCCGATCGCAGGTCACATCCCCGGGGCGCTGAACCGCCCCTTCTCCGAGAACCTGGGGCCAGACGGCCGCTTCAAGCCTGCCGCGCAGTTGCGCAGCGAGTTCGAGGCCCTGCTGGGCGGGCGCGATGCAGCCACCGTGGTGCACCAGTGCGGCAGCGGCGTGAGCGCCGTGCCCAACCTGCTGGCCATGCGCATCGCCGGGCTCGGAGACTCGGCGCTCTATGCCGGCAGCTGGAGCGAATGGAGCAACACCGCAGGCCTTCCCGTGCGCACCGGCGCGCAGGCCTGACAACTGCAGTGGACACCAACGGATGAGCAATCAGCAGCAGCAGAAAAAGCAACGCATGCCCCTTTCCTGCCTGCGACTGGGCGTGCTGGCGCTGGCATTGGCCGGTGCCGGTGGCAGCCTGGCGCAGGCGCGCGGCCAGCAGCACGCGCACGTGCATGGCCAGGTGGAGCTGGGCGTGGCCATCGAAGGCCCGGCCATCATCGTGGAGATGCGCACGCCGCTGGACAACCTGGTCGGTTTCGAGCGCGCGCCGCGCAACGACGTGGAGAAGAACACCGTCGACCAGGCGCTGGCGCGCCTGCGCGCAGCCGACCACCTGTTCAAGATCGACCCTGCAGGCAACTGCAAGCTGGGGCCGGTGACCCTCGAATCCCCGGTGCTGGGCCTTGTGCCTGCAGCCGCTGCCAATGCGCCCGCCGCGAAGGACGCCGGCAAGGACGAACACGCCGAGCTGCTGGCCAGCGTCGCCTTCAACTGCACCTCGGCCGATCAGGTCAAGCACATCGACCTCGACCTGTTCCAGGCCTTCACGCGCATGCGCCAGGTCGATGCCGAGATCGTCACCTCCGAGGGCCAGCACAAGCGCAGTCTCAAGCGCCCCGCCAGCCGCCTGAGCTGGCCGCGTTGAACGTGAGCCGCAGCGCCGCCGAACCGCTGCTGGAGGTGCGCGCCCTGCGCTTCGGCTGGCCCGGTGCGCCCACCCCCTGCCTGGACATCGCGCATTTCGCCATCGCGCCGGGCGAGGCCGTGTTCCTGCACGGCCCCAGCGGCAGCGGCAAGAGCACGCTGCTGTCGCTGCTGGCGGGCGTGCTGGTGGCGCCGCAGGGCCAGGTGCGCCTGCGTGGCCAGGACTGGGCCGCCCTGCGCGGCAGCGCGCGCGATGCCTGGCGCGTGGCCCATGTGGGCTACATCTTCCAGCAGTTCAACCTGCTGCCCTATCTGAGCGTGATGGACAACGTGCTGCTGCCGCTGCGCCTTTCCGCCACGCGCCGCGCGCAGGGCTCGCGCGCGCAGGCCGAAGAATTGTTGGGCCGCATGGGCCTGGGCAGCGCGCTGTGGTCGCGCCCGGCGCTGCAGCTGTCGGTGGGGCAGCAGCAGCGCGTGGCCGCAGCCCGCGCCCTGGTGGGCCGGCCCGAACTGGTCATCGCCGACGAGCCCACCTCGGCGCTGGACGAGGAGCACCGCAACGCCTTTCTGGACGTGCTGCTGCAGGCCTGCAGCGCCCATGGCAGCGCGCTGGTCTTCGTCAGTCATGACCGGCGCATCGCCGAACGCTTCGCGCGTCAGGTGAGCCTGCCGGGTATCAACGCGGCAGCGCAGGAAGCGCTGCCATGAGCGCGCTGTGGTCCATCGCCTGGCGCAGCGCCTGGAACCGGCGCTTCACGCTCGCGCTCACCGCCTTTTCAATCGCGCTGGCCACCTTGCTGCTGCTGGGCACGGAGCGCCTGCGCACCGAGTTGCGCGCCAACTTCACGGCCGCGGTCTCGGGCACCGACCTGATCGTGGGGGCGCGCACCGGCAGCACGCAGCTGCTGCTGTATTCGGTGTTCCGCATCGGCAGTGCCACCAACAACATGCGCTGGGAGAGCGTGCAGGCGCTCCAGGCCCAGCCGCGCGTGGCCTGGGTGGTGCCCATTTCGCTGGGCGACTCGCATCGCGGCTTTCCGGTGCTGGCCACCACGACTGACTACTTCACCCACTTCCGCTATGGCGCCAGACAGTCGCTGGCGCTGCAGCAGGGCCGGCCCTTCGAGCAGCTCTTCGATGCCGTGCTCGGTGCCGACGTCGCTCAGCAGCTGGGCTACACGGTCGGCCAGTCCGTCACGCTGGCCCATGGCGCGGGCACGGTCGGCGGCGCCCTGGCCAACGAGCATGCCGACAAGCCCTTCACCGTCGTGGGCATCCTGGCGCGCACGGGCACGCCGGTGGACCGCACGGTCCACATCAGCCTGCAGGCGATGGAAGCCATCCACCTCGACTGGGTGGGCGGCGCGCCGCTGCCGGGGTTCAGGGTCCCGGCCGATCAGGTGCGCAAGTTCGACCTGCAGCCCAAGACGGTGACGGCCGCGCTCGTGGGCCTGCAAAGCCGCGCAGCCGTGTTTTCGGTGCAGCGCTGGATCGCCGGCTATGGCGCGGAGCCGCTGATGGGCATCCTGCCCGGCGTGGCGCTGGACGAGTTGTGGCAGGTGATCGGGGCCGGCGAGAAGGCCCTCCTGGCCATGTCGGCGCTGGTGGGCGTGGTCAGCCTGGCCGGGCTGGTTTCGACCGTGCTGGCGGGCCTGAACGAACGCCGCCGCGAGCTGGCCGTGCTGCGCGCCGTGGGCGCCGGCCCCTGGCATGTGCTGGCGCTGCTGGCGCTGGAAGGCGCGCTGGTCACGGCCCTGGGCGTGCTGCTGGGCGCGGCCCTGGCGGCAGCAGGCATCGCACTGCTGGGCCCCTGGCTGCAGGCCCAGCACGGGCTGACGCTGTCGCTCTCGGCCCCCACCGCGCAGGAATGGACGCTGGCCGGCGCCGTGCTGCTGGCCGGCTGGCTGGCCAGCCTGCTGCCGGGCATCCGGGCCTATCGCCTTTCGCTGGCGGACGGGCTGTCGCCGCGCACTTGAGACGCCCCCAGGACGCCCTGCTCCTTTTGACTTTCCCGAGGTTCCCCATGAACAAGCTCCATCGCCTTGCCACTGCCCTCGCACTGCTCCCCTTTCTGCTGATGGGCCACGCGGCCCAGGCAGCCGGCCCCGCGCCGGCCGACACCACGGCCAGCAACCCGCTGGGCGGCAAGGGCAGCCCGGCGCGGCCGGCCAGTGGCGTGCGGCAGATCACCTGGGAAGAGCTGGTGCCCAAGGACTGGGACCCGATGAAAGACCTCAAGGGCCTGGACCTGGCTTCGCTGGACGATGCCGACCCGCGCGCGGCCGAGCTGCTCATGAAGCTGCAGGAAGCCCTGAACAACGCGCCCACCAACCCCGCGCTCAACGGCCAGGTGGTGCGCCTGCCGGGCTTTGTGGTGCCGCTGGAAGAAGACAAGAACGGCATGACCGAATTCCTGCTGGTGCCCTATTTCGGCGCCTGCATCCACACGCCGCCGCCGCCGGCCAACCAGATCCTGCACGTGAAGCCGCGCACCCCTGCGAAGTTCCGCGCCATGGACACGGTGTGGATCAGCGGCCGATTGCAGACCCAGCGCAATGATTCGATGATGGGCACCAGTGGCTACAGCATGGCTGCCGACAGCGTGACCAAGTACAGCGACAAATGAGCAGCCACCACAGCATCAGCCAGCCGTGCGTGCGCTGCGCCTGGGCTGGCAGCGACGCCCAGATGCAGGCCTACCACGACCAGGAATGGGGTGTGCCGCAGCGCGATGGCCGCATGCTCTGGGAAATGCTGATGCTCGAGAGCTTCCAGGCAGGCCTGGCCTGGATCACGGTGCTCAGGAAGCGCGAGGCGCTGCGCAGCGCCTTTGCGGGCTTCGACCCCGTGCGCGTGGCCGCCTTCGGGCCCGAGGACGTGGCACGGCTGATGGCCGACCCGGGCATCATCCGCGCCCGCGCCAAGATCGAAGCCACCATCGGTGGCGCGCGCATCTACAACGAGATGGGCGCGCGCGGCGAGGACTTTGCCGACTACTGCTGGTCCTTCACCGAAGGCCGCGTGCTGCATGGCGACGGCCTGACGATCGCGGCGTCCACGCCCCTGTCCGAAAAGATTTCGAAGGCGCTCAAGCAGCGCGGCTTCAAGTTCGTCGGCCCCACCATCGTGCATGCGTGGATGCAGGCCACGGGCATGGTGCAGGACCATTCGCTGCAATGCTTCCGGCGCCCGACGCTGGCACCGTCCGGCTGAAGCCGGGCCGCGTCAGTCCGGCGGCTGGATTACGCGTTCGCTTTCCTCATCCTCGCTCAGGTGATCGGTTTCCAGCGGCCGGGCCTCGCTGAGGTCCAGCCCGGTTTCGTCTTCCAGTTGCGCCTCGATGGGAGCATCTGCGGCCTCATCCGGTGCGTCGTCGTCGAGCGACGGCTCGGAGACCGGGTCCGCGACGTCCTCCTGCGGGGTGTCGGCCTTGGGGGAAAGCTGGGCTGTGCGGGCCATGGGATCCGTCCTTCTCATGCCTGAATCGAGGAGGCCCATGCTGGGCGCGGCGCGCCCTAGCCTGTCTCGGTTGCCAGCCGCTGTGGGTGTGGGACAGGGCCGACAAATGCCTCAGAACGAGGCCATGGCCTCATCAATGCCTGTGCGCGCCCTTGCCGCCGTGCTCGTGGCTGTGGCCGGTGTGCGAGTCGGCGGGTACGGGTGCCGGTGCAGGCGCGGCAGTCGCTGGCGCAGCCTCGGTTGCCGCGGGAGCCACGGTCGGCGCGGCCGGCGGGGCTTCTTCATGCGAATGGCCGTGCCCCGCTTCTTCGGGGCCATGCGAGTGCCCGGCTTGCGCCTCTGGATGGCTGTGCGAATGGCCAGGCCCGTGCGGCTCATGCGAATGCCCGGCTGCGCTGTGCGCGAGCCGGCTCACCAGCGTGACCAGCAGGATGCCGGCCACCAGCCAGGCCACCTGCGACACCGTCTGGCGCGCACTGAGGTGGCGCTGCAGCTGCGGGATCAGGTCGGCCAGCGCCACATAGACAAAGCTGCTGCTGGCCAGCACCAGCAGGTAGGGCAGCCACTGGGGCAGTTGATCGACCAGCCACCAGCCCGCCAGGCCGCCCAGCGCCGTCACGGTACCGGCCAGCGACACCTTGAGCAAGGCCGCGCGCGCGTCGGACGAGCTCTGGCGCAGCACCACCAGGTCACCCACGTGGTGCGGCACCTCGTGCGCCAGCACGGCCAGCGCCGACAGCAGGCCCAGCCGCCAGTCGGCCACGAAAGCCGACGCGATCAGCACGCCATCGCCGAAGCAGTGCACGCTGTCGCCGGTCAGCAGGGTCCAGCCGCCGCCGCGCGGCCCATGCGAATGGCCGTGCGCGTGCCGATGCGCATGGGTGTGCGCGTGCGCCTCGTGCGCCTCGTGCGCCTCGTGCGCGTCAGGGGCCGCACCGGCCTCGCCGTGCTCGTGGCCGTGGTGCCACAGCTCGGCCTTGTCGAGCAGGAAGAACAGGACCAGCCCGAACAGCAGCACGCCGAACAGCACGGCCGGCTCCACGGCGCTGTGGAAGGCCTCGGGCAGCAGGTGCATGAAGGCCGTGGCCAGCAGCGCGCCGGCCGCCAGGCTCAGCAGATGCTGGGGCCCATGGTCGTCGCCGGGGCTGCCCCGCACGCCCAGGCGCAGCAGCATGCCCGCCACCCACACACTCCCCACGCCCGCGACCAGCGTCGCGGCCAGAATGACCAACAGATCCATAGTGCCCACCGTGCAGCGTCACGCGCCGTGCCGCCGCCATGCCAACCAAACAATGAAAAAGCCGCCCACGGGGCGGCTCGGCACAGCGGCAGACGGGCTGCGCGCGCTCAGGCCACCCCGTGTTCCTTGAACCAGGCCAGCGCCTGCTGCCAACCGTCGTCCGCCGCCGCCTTCTGGTAGCTGGGCCGGTAGTCCGCATGGAACGCATGGCCCGCCTCTGGGTAGATGACGAACCGGGATGCCTTGGCGGCGGCACTGCCGTTCGCCAAAGATGATTTCATCTTATCAACAGTGTCAAGGGGGATGCCCTGGTCCTTGCCGCCGTACAGGCCCAGCACAGGGGCTTTCAGCTCGGCCGCAACATCGACCGGGTGCCTTGGCGTGAGTTCGCTGGCCTGCCCCACCAGCCGCCCGTACCAGGCCACGCCGGCCTTGACCTTTCCCGTGGCCGCATAGAGCCAGGTGATGCGGCCGCCCCAGCAAAAGCCCGTGATGCCGGCCTTGGCCACGTTGCCACCATTGGCGGCCGCCCAGGCCAGCGCACCGTCCAGATCAGCCAGCACCTGCGCGTCGGGCACCTTGGAAACCAGTTCGGCCTGCAGCTTGGGGATTTCGGTGTAGCCCTTGGGGTCGCCCTGGCGCGCGTAGAGCTCGGGCGCGATGGCCAGGTAGCCGGCCTTGGCGAAGCGGCGGCAGGTGTCCGCGATGTACTCGTGCACGCCGAAGATTTCCTGGATCACCAGCACCACGGGCAGCCCGGTCTTGCCAGCCGGCGCTGCGCGATACGCCGGCACCTGGAAGCCGTTGACGGTGAACTGGATCGGGCCGGCCGTCAGGCCGTCGGCGGGCGTCTGGATCACGTTCTGCGCCATCACGGGCAGGGTGGCTGCGGCGTAGCCCACGCCCAATGTCGCCTTGAGCGCCGTGCGGCGCGACGCGCCGGCTTCAGTGCTGCGGCCCGGCCGCAGGGAGTCGAAATCGCGTTTCAGATCATCATCAAGCATGGCCGGATTTCCTTGGGGCAGTGGAGGTCGGGCCAGTCTATAGCTGCCACAATGCCCCTTCGTGCCATTTGACGATCCCGCGCCCGCGGTCCGAAGCCATGCAACTGTATGACCTGGGCTACACGCCCGACGCCCTGGAGGTTCAGATCACCGAACTGATGGTGGCCACGGCCGATGGCGGGGATGCGCTGGTCGATCGCCATGTCACGGAAGTGCTGCGCCTGCTGCGCCAGCACCTGAAGATGGACGTGATCTTCATCTCCGAATTCGTGGACGGCGAGCGCGTGTTCCGGCGCGTCGAATCGCGCCCCGACAAGCACTACATCGAAGAAGGCCAGGGCGACCCGCTGGAACAGAGTTTCTGCCAGCGCGTGATCGACGGCCGCCTGCCCTCGCTGGTGCACGACGTGCCGGCCCTGCCCGGCTTTGCGGAACTGCCGGCTACGCCCTTTCGTGTGGGCGCGCACCTGAGCACGCCCATCGTCCTGAACGACGGCCGCATCTACGGCACGCTGTGCTGCTTCAGTGAGGCCGGCAACGCCGAGCTCACGCGGCAGGACCTGCGCAAGCTCGAACTCTCGGCACGCCTGACGGCGCAAAAGCTCGACGAGCAGCGCCAGCGCGACAGCGGCGGCGCACCGGGCAGCAAGCACTGAAACCGGGCGCGCGGCTCACGCCCTCGCGCCTCCCAAAACCCAAAAAGGCCCGCCGGGCATCTGCACGGCGGGCCTTTTCTTGTCTGGCTTGCAGCAGGGCGGAACGAAGCCGCCCTTGCGCTGCTGGATCAGCGGTTGCGCGGCACGAACACGCGGCCGGCCGGGGCGCGGCCTGCATGGCCGGCTGCACCCTTGTTGGCGCCATGCGGCTTGTGGCCGCCGCCGAAGCCGCCGCGCGATTCGCGCTGCTCGCCCCAGCCTGCGCCACGCTCGGTACGCTCGCCGCCGCGCGGTGCGCGGTCGTCGCGGCCGGCCCACGGTGCGTCCATGCGGCCACGCGGATCCTGCGACGCAAAACCCTCGCGCCGACCCGCAAAGCCTTCGCGGCGGTCACGGTCGAAGCCGCCGCCTTCGCGCCGGCCTGCACCGCCCTGCTCGCCCCAGCCCGCGGCGCGGCCGCCATGGCCACCCACAGGGCCGCCACGGCGAGCGCCGCCGCCAAAGCCGCCTTCGCGACCGCGGCCACCGCCACGGTTGCCACCCTGGCCGCCGCGTGCTTGCGGGGCCATGGGCGCACGGCGCGTGGGCTCCATGCCGGCGACCACCTCGGGCTTGAACACCTGCTTGGTGAAGGCTTCGATGTCGAAGATCTTGCGCTGGTCGCGGAACTCGGCAAAGGTCACGGCGATGCCGTCGCGGCCGGCACGGCCCGTGCGGCCGATTCGGTGCGTGTAGTCCTCGGCCTTCATCGGCAAGCCGAAGTTGAAGACGTGGCTGATGCTGGGCACGTCGATGCCGCGCGCGGCCACGTCGGTGGCCACCAGGATCTGCACCTGGCCATTGCGCAGCGCCATCAGGCGGCGGTTGCGCAGGCCCTGGCTCAGGGCGCCGTGCAGGGCCACGGCCGAGAAGCCGGCCTGCTGCAGGTCATTGGCCAGGCCGTCGCATTCGATCTGCGTGCTGGCAAACACCACGGCCTGCTGGATCGAGCTGTCGCGCAGCCAGTGGTCCAGCAGCGCACGCTTGTGGTCGAAGTGGTCGGCCCAGTGCAGGATCTGCTTGATGTTGGCGTGCTTCTGCTGCGGGCTGTCGATCTGCACGCGCTGCGGCTCGCGCATCACGCGGGCGGCCAGTTGCTGGATGCGCGGCGCGAAGGTCGCGCTGAACATCATGGTCTGCTTGCGCTCGATGGTCAGCTGGTTGATCTCGGCCAGGTCGTCCGAGAAGCCCAGGTCCAGCATGCGGTCGGCTTCATCGACCACCAGGAACTGCACCTGGTCGAGCTTGATCTGCATCGAACGCTGCAGGTCCAGCAGGCGGCCGGGCGTGGCCACCACCAGGTTGGCGTTCTGCAGGCGCGCGATCTGCAGCTGGTAGGGCATGCCGCCCACCACGTTGGCCACACGCAGGCCGCGCACGTGGCGCACCAGGTCGATGGCGTCGTGCGCCACCTGCTGGGCCAGCTCGCGCGTGGGGCACAGCACCAGTGCGCCGGGCACGGCGGGCTTGAAGTGACGCGGGTTGGTCGGGTCCTGGCGGCGCGGACGCTTGGGCGCGGGCTCGCCACGCTCGGCCGCTTCAGCGGCCAGGCGGGTGTATTCGGCCTGGGCGGCTTCGTAGGCCTCCTGCTGCTGGCGGATCAGCGTGTGCAGCACGGGCAGCAGGAAGGCTGCGGTCTTGCCGCTCCCGGTCTGGCTCGAGACCATCAGGTCCACGAAGCGGTCTGCGGCGCCTTCGGCACCGCCCATGGCCATCGGAATGGCCTTTTGCTGCACGGCCGTGGGCGCGGTGTAGCCCAGGTCGGTCACGGCAGCCACGAGTTCGGGCGCCAGGCCCAGTTCGGCGAAGGCGTTGGGTTCAGCGGGGGTTTGCTCAGCGGGCTCGGATGGCGCGGGCTGGTCAAAGGCTTGCGAAGCGGCGGCTTCAAATTCTTGCGCAGGCGCGACAGCGCCCTGCAGCTCTTGCAGAGATTCGGTCATGAAATGCTCGTGTTCACACGCGGGGCGCCCGAGGCGGGCGCCTGCGTTGGAGGTCAGAAAAACATCAACCATCCAACGACGTCGGCAGCTGGTGCTGCCGTGGCTTTCCTCTTGTCGACGGGCGCTTGTTTTGGCGCCACGAAGACCCAGCCTATGTGCAGAAGGGAGATGCGGGATATTGCTAAAGCCGGCCCACAAAAAAATGGCCTTGCTTCAGGCAAGCCCGCGATTATGGCAGCTTCTTCGGGTTTTTACCAGCCCGGGCGTGGATCGCCGCGCACAGCGTCGCGAGTGAGCGACGCTGCCGCGAGCTGCGCCTTCAGTCTTCCAGGCGCAGAAATGTCTTGCGGTAGTGCACCAGTTCCTCGATGGACTCATGCACGTCGGCCAGCGCCGTGTGCGCCTGCTGCTTCTTGAAGCTGCTGTAGGCCGCGGGCTTCCAGCGCTTGGCCAGTTCCTTGAGCGTGCTCACATCGAGGTTGCGGTAGTGGAACCAGGCCTCCAGCTTGGGCATGTACTTGACCAGGAAGCGCCGGTCCTGGCCGATGGTATTGCCGCACATGGGCGAGCCGTTCTTGGGCACGTAGCGACCCAGGAAGTCCAGCAGTTGCTGCTCGGCCTCGGCCTCGTCGACGGTGGATGCCTTGACCTTGTCGATCAGGCCGCTGCGACCGTGCGTGCCCTTGTTCCAGGCATCCATGGCGTCCAGGACGGCATCGCTCTGGTGGATCACCAGCACCGGGCCTTCCACGCGCGTGGCCAGGTCGGGCGATGTGACGACCACCGCGATTTCGAGCAGGCGCTCCTTCTCGGGGTCGAGTCCGCTCATCTCGCAGTCGAGCCAGACCAGGTTCTGGTCGCTCTTGCGCAGTTCGGAGGAAGTCGGGGCGGCAGCGGTCGGTGCAGGAGAAGAAGACATGGCCGCGATTGTCCATGAGCCGGCGTGTCGATCAGGCCTCGCCCCCGCAGGGCTGCTCTCTTGCGAAGGCCGTGTCCGGCTCCAGCTGAGCACTACACTGCCGCACCCCAGCGCCCTGCCCATGCCTGCCTCGTTGCTCTTCTCCGTCCTTTTCGTCGCTGCCCTGCTGGCCGGACTCGGCCTGCGTTTCTGGCTGCTGTCGCGCCAGGTCCGGCATGTGGCCCGCCACCGCCATGCCGTGCCCGAGGCCTTCGCGCAGACCATCACGCTGGCGGCCCATCAGAAGGCGGCCGACTACACGCTGGCCAAGGCCCGCTTCAGCCTGCTGGAGATGAGCTGGGGCGCGGCGCTGCTGCTGGGCTGGACGCTGCTGGGCGGGCTGGACATGGTCAATCGGCTTCTGCTGCAGGCCATGGGCCCCGGCCTGCTGCAGCAACTCGCGCTGCTGGCCGCCTTCGCGCTCATCGCCAGCCTTCTGGAGCTGCCCTTTTCGCTGTGGCAGACCTTCCGCCTGGAGCAGCGCTTCGGCTTCAACAAGATGAGCCCGCGGCTGTGGCTGACCGATGCGCTCAAGAGCATGGCGCTGGGCGCGGCGCTGGGCCTGCCCCTGGCGGCGGCCATCCTGTGGCTGATGGCGCAGGCCGGCAGCCTGTGGTGGCTGTGGGCCTGGTTCACCCTGGTGGGCTGGCTGCTGCTGGTGCAGTTCATCTATCCGGCCTGGATCGCGCCGCTGTTCAACCGCTTCGAGCCCTTGCAGGACAAGACGCTGGAAGCGCATGTCACCGCGCTCATGCAGCGCTGCGGCTTTGCCGCCAAGGGTCTGTTCGTGATGGACGGCAGCCGCCGCAGCGCGCATGCCAACGCCTATTTCACGGGCTTTGGCCGCAACAAGCGCGTGGTCTTCTTCGACACGCTGCTGCGCCAGCTCAGCACCGGCGAAGTCGAGGCCGTGCTGGCCCATGAGCTGGGCCACTTCAAGCACCGGCACATCGTCAAGCGACTGGCGCTGAGCTTCGCCCTGAGCCTGGCCGGCCTGGCGCTGCTGGGTTGGCTCTCGGGCCAGAGCTGGTTCTACACCGGCCTGGGGGTACAGCCAAGCCTGAGCAGTGGTAACGAAGCCCTTGCGCTGATGCTGTTCATGCTCGCGATGCCGGTCTTCACCTTCTTCCTCTCGCCGCTGCTGGCGCAGGGCTCGCGCCGCGATGAGTTCGAGGCCGATGCCTATGCCGTGGCACAGACCCGCGGCCAGGACCTGGCCAGTGCGCTGCTCAAGCTCTACGAAGACAACGCCTCGACGCTTACGCCCGATCCTGTCTACGTGCGCTTCTACTATTCACACCCTCCCGCCTCGGAGCGGCTTGCGCGCATGCGGCAGCACGCCGCGGTGCAGCCCGCCTGAGCCTGAGCGCCCTCGTCTTTGCCGGAGAAGCCATGAGCACCAGCCAGCTCACCATCAAGAACTGGAAGCAGTTGCCCGCACGCAAGGCCATGGGGCCGAGCGAGATCGTCACGGCGCTGTCCCGCCTGGAAGGCTGGACCCTCAGTGGCGACGGCGCGCAGGTGGCCATCGAGAAGAGCTTCCACTTCGCCAACTACTTCGAGACCATCGCCTTCGTCAACGCGCTGGCCCTGATCGCGCACCGCGAAGACCATCACCCCGATCTGTCCGTGCACTACAACCGCTGCGTCGTGCGCCTGAACACACACGACGCGGGCGGCATCTCCAGAAGCGACTTCGACTGCGCGCAGCAGATCGACGCGCTGCTCAAGCCGCAGGCGCCCTGAGGCATGGCAGGTCGCGCCCGCCCTGCCGCCCGGCCTTCGGCCGCGGCCGCCGATCAGCAGGAAGGCCTGGTGGTGGGCAGCCACGGCCGGCACTGCGTGGTGGAGTCCGCCGACGGCAGCCGGCGCATCTGCCATCCGCGCGGCAAGAAGAGCCAGGCCGTGGTCGGCGACCGCGTGCTGTGGCTGGCCAGCCAGGACGAAGGCACCATCGAGCGCGTGCAGGAGCGGCGCAACCTCTTCTACCGCCAGGACGAGATCCGCACCAAGTCCTTTGCCGCCAACCTCGACCAGATCCTGCTGCTGATCGCCGCCGAGCCCGAGTTCTCCGAACAGCAGCTCACGCGGGCCCTGATCGCCGCCGAGGCCGCAGGCATCCGGCCGCTGATCGGCTTGAACAAGGAAGACCTCGCGCCCGCCTTCGCGCGCGCCTGGCAGAAGCTCGCGCCCTACCGCCGCATGGGCTACACCGTGCTGCCGCTGGCCCTGACCGAGCGGCTGCAGGCCGACCGCGACCTGCTCATGCCCTTGCTGCAGGGCCGCAGCACCCTCGTGCTCGGCCCTTCTGGCGCGGGCAAGAGCACGCTGATCAACGGCCTGGTGCCCGGCGCGAGCGCGCTCACGGGCGAAATTTCTCAGGCGCTCAACTCAGGCCGCCACACCACCACCACCACCACCTGGTACTGGGTGGATGAGGCGCGCCAGACCGCACTGATCGACTCGCCGGGCTTCCAGGAATTCGGGCTGCACCACATCGAGCCCATGCAACTGGCCAGCCTGATGCCCGACCTGGCCGCCCAGGCGGGAGAGTGCAAGTTCTACAACTGCACGCACCTGCACGAACCCGGCTGCGCCGTGCTGGCCCATGTGGCCAGCGGCGATGCGCCCGAAGCCATCAGCCCGCAGCGGCATCGCATCTATGGTGAGTTGTTTGAAGAGCTGAGCCAGCCCAGGTACTGAGCCCGCGAAAGAGGCTCAGCCCAGCAGCCGCGCCAGGGTCAGCAGCGCCAGCAGCACCATCCACATCACGACCGAGCGCCACACCAGGCCCACCACGCTGCGCAGGTGGGCCAGCACGGGCTCGCGGCCGGGCGTGCTGCCGCTTTCCAGGCCGATGAGCGCACTGGGCGTGTTGGTGCGATGGGGCTGGGGCGAGATCTCGCGCGGGGCGGTCATGGGTGCCAACTGGCCGCCGCCCAGGCGCACGTTCAGCGCGCCCGAGGTGGCCGCCAGGATCACGCCATCATTCGGGTCGGGAAAGCGCCGGGCATCGTTGCGCCAGCAGTCGATGGCCTCCTCGAAGCTGCCCACCACGGCAAAGCCTAAGGCCGTGATGCGCGCGGGCAGCCAGTCGATGGCGGCCCAGGCGCGGTCGGCCACGTCGCGCACCCACTGGCTGGCCGGTTGGGCCGAGGCATGGTTCTTCTGCGCCCAGTAGCGGGCCACGAATTCGCTCATGCGATAGAACACCGCACCCGCCGGCCCCAGGCCAAAGGCCGCGAGGATGGAAAACCAGGCCAGCACGCCGAACACATGCCGGTGGGCAGCGATCACCGAGTACTCGATCACATGGCGCACGATGGCGCTGCGCGGCAGGTCGGCCGCATCCACGCGCTGCCAGCGCGCCAGCAGCGAACGCGCCAGCGCCTCGTCGCCCAGGTCCAGCGCATCGCGGATGCCGGTGAAGTGATGGCTGAACTGCCGAAAGCCCAGCGTGGTGTAGAGCACCGCGATGCTCCACAGCATCGCAAAGGGCAGGCCCAGGAAGTGCAGCAGCAGCCAGTGCACCCCCAGTGCGATCAGGCTGGGCAGGCCCACGGCCAGCATCCAGGCCACCCAGCCATGGTGCGACTTGCCGGCGTCGAAATTGCGGCTGGTCCAGCGCGTCCAGCCCAGCACCGCGCCATAGACGGGGTTGTGATAGGCCAACGGCCGCAGCTGCTCGATCAGCAGTGCGCACAGGATGGCAAAGAAGCTCATGGCCGAATCATAGGGGCAGCCTGTGACCACTTGGCCGGCTGCCGCGGCGGCCACGTTCAGGCGATCAGGAAACGGTACAGATTGCGCAACATGCCGGCCGTGGCGCCCCACACATAGCGCTCGACCGACCCATCCTGGTAGGGCATGGAGAACCAGTGCCGCGCGCGCGGCCCGTCGTGGTCGACCTGATGGCGCCTGTGATGGGCCGGGTTCATCAGGAAGTCCAGCGGCACTTCAAAGACGTCCGCCACCTCGGCCGGGTTGGGCCGCAGCAAAAAGCCCGGCTGCACCAGCGCCACCACGGGCGTGACCACGAATGCCGTGACCGTGGTGTAGGTGGGCAGGTGCCCCAGCACTTCGATGCCATGGGCCGAAAGCCCGACCTCTTCCCAGGCCTCGCGCAGCGCTGCGGCAGCAAGGTTGGCATCCTCCGGGTCGACCCGGCCGCCCGGGAACGCAACCTGCCCCGAATGCGTGGACATGCGGCTGGCCCGCTCCGTCAGAAGCACCGTGGGACGCGCATGCAGCACGATGGGCACCAGCACCGCCGCCTGGGCCGGCAGCCGGTCCGTCAGGCGCGGCTCGCGGCGCAGTTCCGGCTCCCACACCGGCGGGTGGGCAAAGCGCTGGCGCAAGGCCGCCACGCTCAGGCGATCCGCAGGCACGGCCGGCAGATCGTGGTCCACGCGATCCACAGGCACGCTGCGCGGATCGAAGTCGGCCAGCAGCGGGGGCACGACATTGATCACACCGGGCGGTGCGTGGGAATCGGAGGCAGAGGACACGTCAGGGCTCGGGATGGAGAAAGAAGGGTTCGCGAAAACAAGACCGGGCGAAGGGCCCAAAAGGCAAAACCGCCCGAAGGCGGTCTTGCATGGAGCAACGAAGAACCGGCGCTCTGCGAGGTGCAGTGCCGGCCATCCGATTACGCTGCTGCGTTGCTGCTGTTGTTCGCAGCCGACTTGCCCGGCAGCTTTTCCTTGATGCGAGCCGAACGGCCGCTGCGCTCGCGCAGGTAGTACAGCTTGGCGCGACGCACATCACCGCGGCGCTTGACTTCGATCTTGGCGATCAGCGGGCTGTAGCTCTGGAAGGTACGTTCCACGCCTTCGCCGCTGGAGATCTTGCGCACCGTGAAGGCGCTGTTGAGGCCGCGGTTGCGCTTGGCGATCACCACGCCTTCGTAGGCCTGCACGCGCTTGCGGTTGCCTTCGACGACGTTCACGCTGACGATCACGGTGTCGCCGGGAGCGAATTCGGGAATGGTCTTGCCCAGGCGGGCAATTTCTTCCTGCTCGAGAGTCTGGATGAGATTCATGATGACCTGAAATGGATCGTGTCCGCGCTACACAGAAGGCGGCGCCTGCGTGCTTTGAAGCATTGCTGGCATCGAGACAGGCATCGCTGGCAGCAATGCCCCTCGATCAAGGCCGCGGCCGGACAGAGGATCGGGAAAAGCCCGCCATTATAGCGCGGGCTTCAGACTCGCCAAGAGCTTTTCATCATCGCGGTCGAGCCGGCCGGCCGCGCGCGCTGCTTCGATCAGCTCGGGCCGGCGCTCGGCCGTGATGCGCAGCCGCTGGTCGCGGCGCCAGCGCTCGATCTGCACATGGTGGCCCGACAGCAGCGGCGCCGGCACCGGCTGCCCGGCCCAAAGCTCGGGCCGCGTGTAGTGGGGGCAGTCCAGCAGGCCGTCGAGGGCCGGGTTGAAGCTGTCCTGCACATGGCTGCCTTCATCGCCCAGCACGCCCGGCTG
This sequence comes from Xenophilus arseniciresistens, assembly GCF_028023875.1. Classification (GTDB taxonomy): domain Bacteria; phylum Pseudomonadota; class Gammaproteobacteria; order Burkholderiales; family Burkholderiaceae_C; genus Xenophilus; species Xenophilus arseniciresistens. The sequence continues at coordinate 7,677 of NZ_JAQIPB010000005.1, read as the reverse complement.
CAGCCGCGTCACGGCGTCGATGAGTGCCATGGCCGCGATCTCGCCGCCCGAGAGCACGAAATCACCCAGGCTGATCTGATGGGTCACGCGCGCATCGATGAAGCGCTGGTCGATGCCTTCGTAGCGGCCGCACAGCAGCACAGCGCCCTCGCCCTGCGCCCAGTGCTCCACATTGGCGTGGCGCAGCGGTTCACCGGCCGGCGAGAACAGCACCACCGGCGCCGCCCCACCGCGCGCGGCCAGCGCCGCATCCAGGCAGTCGGACAGCGGCTGGGCCATCATGACCATGCCGGGGCCGCCACCAAAAGGCCGGTCGTCCACGCGCCGATAGTTGCCCGGCGCGTGGTCGCGCGGGTTCCACAGGTGCAACTGAACCTGGCCCGAGCCATAGGCGCGGCGGGTCACGCCACTTTGCACAAAGGGCGCGAACAGTTCGGGGAAAAGGGTCAGGACGTCAAAACGCAAGAGAACGCCCCAGAGAACACGGACGGCATTGCCAAGGCTTCATCGACAGGACAGCCGATGGGCGCCGGCTCAATAGTCCGGCTGCCAGTCGACCGTGATCAGCTTGGCCTGCAGGTCCACCTTGTCGACGAATGCGGAGACAAAGGGCACCATGCGTTCGACCGGCTTGGTCTCGCCTGCGGCCGGCTCGGCCTCCAGCACCAGCGTGGTCTGCGGCCCCGTGGCCAGCAGTTCGCGCACCGTGCCCAGCACCACGCCTTCGCGGTTGTGCACCTCCAGGCCGATCAGATCGACCCAGTAGTACTCGTCATCGCCGGGGGTGGGGAAGCTGCTGCGCGGCACGAACACGCGCGCGCCCTTGAGCGCTTCGGCGGCGGTGCGGTCCGGCACGTCAGGCGAAGAGGCGACCACGCAATCGGCATGTTCGCGTGCCTCGCGCACCGGCAGGCGAAAGACTTGGGCGGCGCCGCCAGGCGGCATCAGGAACCAGCGCCGGGAAGAAAAAAGCGCCTCGGGTTGGGCGCTGTGGGGGAAGACCTTGAACCAGCCCTTGATCCCCCATGCATCCGCGATGCGCCCCACCTCGATGGCGTCCGCCGGCAATTCGGCGGCTTCGAGTGCAGGCAGCATCGCGATGCGTTCAGGCAGACCGATCAGGCAGCGGCCTTGGGGGCAGCAGCAGCGGCTTGCTTGATGATGCGCTCGACGGTGGGCGAGAGCTGGGCGCCCACGCTCTTCCAGTAGGCCACGCGGTCCTGGGCGATGCGGATGCTTTCTTCGCCGCCACGGGCGGTGGGGTTGTAGAAACCCACGCGCTCGATGAAGCTGCCGTCACGGCGCACGCGCTTGTCGGCCACGACGATGTTGAAGAAAGGACGGGCCTTGGCGCCGCCACGGGAGAGTCGAATAACGACCATGATTTATCCTTGGGTGGTAAAGGCGCCTGCAGTTCTTCGTTCAAGTTGAACCCGCAAGACGCCCCGTTTTTCTTTCAGCGTTGAGACACGCGACATGGCCACCCGGCCAGCGACACGCCGAAAAGCCCGCGATTATAGCCTGCCTTCCCGATTCTTCATGAGCCTGCGCATCCGCCCCAGCCGCGACGAGGACGTCGCCGCCATTGCCGCCATCTATGCCCACCACGTCCTGAATGGCACCGGCACCTTCGAAACCACCCCGCCGACAGAGGCCGAAATGGCTGCCCGACGCGCCGATGTGCTGGCCAAGGGCCTGCCCTATCTGGTGGCCGAAGACGAAGCCGGCCAGCTGTTGGGTTTTGCCTACTGCAACTGGTTCAAGCCCCGGCCTGCCTACCGCTATTCGGCCGAAGACTCCATCTACCTGGCCGACGCGGCGCGCGGCCGCGGCGTGGGCACGCAGCTGCTGCAGGCCCTGTGCGAGGCCGCCGAAGCGGCGGGTGTGCGCAAGCTGATCGCGGTGATCGGCGATTCGAACAACGCGGGCTCGGTCGGCGTGCACCGCCGGCAGGGCTTTGCCGAAGTGGGCGTGCTGCGCAACGTGGGCTGGAAGTTCGACCGCTGGCTGGACGTGGTGCTCATGGACAAGGTCCTGGGCGAAGGCAGCAGCAGCGCGCCCCGATGAACGCCCCCCGCCCCAAGCGCAAGACCTGGGCCGCATGGCTGGCCTTCCTGGGCGGCCCGCTGGGGCTGCATCGCTTCTACCTGCATGGCATGGGCGACCTGCTGGGCTGGCTGCTGCCCATCCCCACGGCGCTGGGCCTGTATGGCATCGAACGCGTCCGGCTCCATGGGCTGGACGATCCATGGAGCTGGGTCCTGATCCCCTGCCTCGGCTTCACCATCGCCGCCTGCGCGCTGATGACCATCGTCTACGGGCTCATGACGCCGGAGAAGTGGAACGCTCGCCACAACCCCGGCCTCGCGCCGGAGGCCGCGCCGGGCCGCACCAGCTGGTTCACCATCGCGGCCGTCGTGGCTGCCCTCTTCTTCGGTGCGACGGTGCTGATGGCCAGCATCGCCTTCAGCTTCCAGCGCTACTTCGAACACCAGATCGAGGCCGGCCGGCAGATTTCGCAGTAGCGCGCGTCAGGCCGGCGCGGCCGCAGCCAGCGCCGGCGCCACCGAGAAATCCACATGCGCAGGCACCATCGCCTGCATGCTTGCGAGCAGCAAACGCGCATCGCCGCGCCGCCACTGCAGCGTGTAGTGCAGCGGCGCCAGCGGCTGGCCCGGTGCCAGTTGGCGAAGCTGCAGGGCCTTGATCCAGTCCAGCGGCAGGATGCCCACGCCCGCCCCCAGCCGCAACATGCCCGCCACGGCACCCCAGCTGTTTGCCGCGATGCGCTGCGGCGCCGTGGCGCGATGGGCCGACAGCCAGTCGTCGAGCAGGCGCGCGGTGCCGGCGGTCTGCGGCAGCGTGACCAGCGGACAGCGCTGCAGCAGCGCAGGCAGGTCCACCCGCCCGGCTCCGGCCAGCGCGGGCGATGCAGCCCAGCCGAAGCGCGCCGTGCCCACGGGTTGCGACATCAGTTCGCTGCGCGACGAGCGCCCCGCGATCACGGCGAAGTCCAGCTCGCCATCGGCAAGCCGGCGCTCGAGCACACCCCCCACGTCAACCGAGGGCTCCAGCAGCAGGCGCGGATGGGCCTGCTGCATGGCCACCACGAAGGCCGGCAGCCAGGTCAGCGCCGACAGGTCGCCCACGCCGAAGCGGCAGCGCCCGGCCAGCGCCGGCCCTGAATCCAGCGCCCGGTGAAGCGCCGCCATCGCGTTGATGACCTCCAGCGCCGCCGGCAGGAGCCGTTCGCCGTCTTCGGTGAGCACGGCGCGATGGCCGCTGCGGTCGAACAGCTGGCGCCCGAGCGCGACTTCCAGCTCGGAAATGCGCTTGGACAGCGACGAAACCGACAGATGGACCCGCTGTGCGGCAGTGGCGAAATTGGCGCAGGAGGCCGCCCACCAGAAGGCTTCGAGCTGCTTGACCGAAGGCGCTGCCATTTCGATTTTCTAGAACAAAACCAATTCAATTTATTCGCTTTATAGCAAACGAGCGCATCCCTACAGTCACGTCAGTCCCACCTTGCGAGCACCCCGAACCATGGCATCTCCCGCATCACCCCGACCGACCGCCCGCCTGCGCCGCATGCTCTCGCTGCACGACTTCGAGGCCGCGGCACGCCAGCGCCTGCCGCGCCCCATCTTTGGCTACATCGCCGGCGCCGCAGAAGACACCTGCTCGCTGCGCGACAACCGTCAGGTCTTCGATGACTACGGCTTCGTGCCCCGCGTGCTGCGCGACGTCTCGCAGCGCTCGCAGGCGGTGGAGCTGTTCGGGCGCCGCTATGCCAGCCCCTTCGGCATCGCGCCGATGGGCATCAACGCCCTTTCGACCTACCGCGGCGACTTGGTGCTGGCCCGGGCCGCGCAGGCGGCGGACATCGTCTCCGTCATGAGCGGCACCTCGCTGATTCCGATGGAAGAGGTGGCGCGCGAGAGCCCCGGCACCTGGTTCCAGGCCTACATCCCGGGCGACCAGCAGCGCATCGATGCGCTCGTCGATCGCGTCGCGCAGGCGGGCTTCGGCGTGCTGGTCGTGACCGTGGACATTCCCGTCTCGGCCAACCGCGAGAACAACGTGCGCAACGGCTTTTCGACGCCGCTGCGCCCCAGCCTGCGCCTGGCGTGGGATGGCCTGCTGCGCCCGCGCTGGGTGGCCGGCACCCTGGCGCGCACCCTGCTGCGCCACGGCATGCCCCACTTCGAGAACTCCTTCGCCACGCGCGGCGCCCCCATCGTGTCGTCCACGGTGCTGCGCGACTTCTCGGCCCGCGACCATCTGAGCTGGCAGCACATCCAGGCCATCCGCAGACGCTGGCAGGGGCCGCTGGTGATCAAGGGCATCCTGAGCGTCGAAGACGCCCTGCAGGCCCAGCGCATCGGCGCCGACGCCATCGTGCTGTCCAACCACGGCGGTCGCCAACTGGACGGCGCCGCATCACCGATGCGCGTGCTCGAGGCGGTGGTGGGTGCCCTGAAGCCCGGCTACCCGGTGCTCATCGACAGCGGCTTCAGGCGCGGCTCGGACGTGCTCAAGGCCCTGGCCCTGGGCGCGCGCATGGTGCTGGTGGGCCGCCCGTTCAACTACGCCGCGGCCGTGGCCGGCCAGGCCGGCGTGGCACACGCCATCGATCTGCTGCAAAGCGAAATCGACCGAAACCTCGCGATGCTGGGCGTTGCGGCCTGCGCCGAGCTGGGGCCGCAGCACCTGGTGCGTCGCAGCGCCCCGCTGCAGCCCTGAGGGCGCGCGGGGGCCGTCGCACTTTCAGAACAGCTGCATGCTCACCCAGTAGCCGATCGCCGCCATGAAGGCCGCGGCCGGGATGGTGAAAATCCAGGCCCACACGATGTTGCCGGCCACGCCCCAGCGCACGGCGCTCATGCGCTGCGACGCGCCCACGCCGACGATGGCGCCGGTGATGGTGTGCGTGGTGGACACCGGAATGCCCAGCAGAGTGGCGATGAACAGCGTCATTGCGCCGCCCGTCTCGGCACAGAAACCGCCCACGGGCTTGAGCTTGGTGATCTTCTGGCCCATGGTCTTGACGATGCGCCAGCCGCCGAACATGGTGCCGGCCGCAATCGCCACGTAGCAGCTGATCACCACCCAGGTGGGCGGCGCCGCGTCACCGGCCGCGGAATAGCCGGTGGCGATCAGCAGCATCCAGATGATGCCGATGGTCTTCTGCGCGTCGTTGCCGCCGTGGCCCAGGCTGTAGGCCCCGGCTGAAACCAGCTGCAGCCGCCGGAACCACGAGTCCACGCGCGAAGGCGTGGCGCGCCGGCAGACCCATGCCACCAACACCAGCATGAGCGAGCCCAGCAGGAAGCCCAGCACCGGCGACACGAAGATGAAGGCCACGGTCTTGAGGATGCCCGAGGCCACCAGGCCGCTGCCACCGGTCTTGGCGATCACGGCACCCACGATGCCGCCGATCAGCGCATGCGAGGAACTGCTGGGAATGCCGTAGTACCAGGTCACCAGGTTCCAGCTGATGGCCCCCACCAGCGCGCCGAAGACCACGTGCGTGTCGACCACGCCCGGCTGCGCGATGCCCTTGCCCACGGTGGCGGCCACGCTCAGGTGGAAGATGAAGATGGCGACGAAGTTGAAGAAGGCCGCGAAAAGCACGGCATGCCCGGGCCGCAGCACGCCGGTGGACACCACGGTGGCGATGGAGTTCGCCGCATCGTGGAAGCCGTTCATGAAGTCGAAAATGATGGCGAGCGCGACCAGCATCACCACCACCCATAGCGCCACCTGGGCGACCTGCACCGTTTGCATCGGTGAAGCCCCCGGGTCAGGAGTTCTCGAGGACGATGCCCTCGATCACATTCGCCACGTCCTCGCACTTGTCGGTGACGGTTTCGAGCAGTTCGTAGATGGCCTTGAGCTTGATGACCTCGCGCACGTCCGGCTCTTCGCGAAACAGCTTGCTCATCGCACTGCGCATCACGCGGTCGGCGTCGGACTCGATGCGATCGATCTCCTCGCAGGTCTTGAGCGTGGCTTCGGCCACGGCCGGCTCGGCGATCTTGTTGAGGTGGCGCACCGCGTCCTTCAGGCGCTCGCAGCCCTTGACGCTGAGCGTGGTCAGGCGGCTGATCTCCTCGGTCATGTGGCGCACGTCGTAAAGCGCCATCGTCTCGGCGCAGTCCTGGATCAGGTCGGCCACGTCGTCCATCGTGTTGATGAGCTTGTGGATCTGCTCGCGGTCGATGGGGGTGATGAAGGTCTTGTGGATCAGCCGGTTCACGTCATGCGTCACGCGATCGGCGGCACGCTCGGCGTTGTCGACATCGCGGTTGTACTGCTCGCGCAGATGCAGGTCGTTGTAGTTGGCCACCAGCTGCTCGAAGGCGCGCGCCGCCTCGACGATGCGCTCGGCATGCTGGTTGAACATCTCGAAAAAATTGCCCTCACGGGGCAGCAGCTTGCCAAACATGGCGGTTCCTTACACGAGTTTCACGACAAGGGTGTGACACACCCGTGTGGTGGTGGAGTGTAATTTCTCGCGCGGGCCTGCCGCCGTGAAGGGCTGTGCGGCCCTATCCGGCCCTGAAGACGAAGTACACCGCGCCCACCAGGCACAGCGCCGCCCAGACGTAGTCCAGGCGGAAAGGCTGCTTGAGAAAGACCATGGCGAAGGGCACGAACACGCACAGCGTGATCACCTCCTGCATGATCTTGAGCTGCCCCACGCTCAGGCCGGCCTGGGTGAAGCCGATGCGGTTGGCCGGCACCTGCAGCAGGTACTCGAACAGCGCGATGCCCCAGCTCACCAGCGCCGCCACGTACCAGGGCGAGCTGGCATGGCTGCGCAGGTGGCCGTACCAGGCGAAGGTCATGAACACGTTGCTGGCGATGAGCAGCAGCAGGGTCCAGCCCGCGGCTGGCAGATGGATGTTCGACAGCATCAGGGATGGCTCCATTGGGAACGGGGCGGGGTCAGGGCCGGCAGGTGCCAGTCCCAGGCAATCGCGGCCATGCGCAGGCCGAAGACCGCCGCCAGCCCCAGGAAGAAGGCATGGCGCCGCGGCAGCCCGGCCACCTGCACCAGCAGGTACAGCGCAATGCCGCCGATGGCGGCCGAGGCGTAGAAGCCGCCGCGCAGCAGCAGCGGCACCTGGCCCGAAAGCAGGTCGCGGATCACGCCGCCGCCCGCGCCGGTCATGGTGCCCACCATCACGGTGATCAGCGGCGAATGGCGAACGGTTTCAGCCACCTGGGCGCCGGTGATGGCGAACAGGGCCAGCCCCAGCGCATCGGCCACCAGCAGCGCCAAGCCGGGCGACGGCAGGTGGTGCACGTAGACGATGGTGGCCACCGCCGTGGCCAGGATCACCCAGGGGTAGCGCGCGTCGCGCACCCAGAAGATGGGGTGGCGGCCGAGCAGCAGGTCGCGCATGGTGCCGCCGCCGATGGCCGTGACCGAGGCCAGCACCAGCGCGCCCAGCCAGTCCATGCCGGCCTGCGCCGCCGCCAGCACACCGCTGATGGCGAACACGGCCACGCCCATCAGGTCCAGCACGTAGAGCACGCGCGTCATGGTGGGCGCTTGTATCTTTAAACCTGACCAGCGCGGTAGAGTCTGAACGCCGTTGAGGCGGCCAGACCGGCCCGTGCAGTTTGGTAAGCGCTGGGGTGATCGAGCCCGTCTCTGAGTACAGAACG
>NZ_JAQIPB010000004.1 GCF_028023875.1 Xenophilus arseniciresistens | reverse complement strand
GTGTCGATCACCGTCAAGCTGATCGCCCCGATTGCCATGGAAGAAGGCCTGCGCTTCGCCATCCGCGAAGGCGGTCGCACCGTGGGCGCCGGCGTGGTGGCCAAGGTCCTCGAATAAGGCTTGAAGGCGTGGCGAAGCGCGGGTGCGCTTCGCTGCGTGGATCGATGAAGCCGTAGGGGTATAGCTCAATTGGCAGAGCGTCGGTCTCCAAAACCGAAGGTTGTAGGTTCGATTCCTACTGCCCCTGCCACCTCCAAGGTGGAAAAGCATCGAAACCCAAGCCCGCCCTGATCCGGCGGGCTTCGGCGTCTGGATCGGGCGCCAGAACCCAGGCCAAGCGGCCGCAGGAATACAGCCGACGATGGCTACATCTCAAGTCGAAACGGTCAGCACCGGCGCGGACAAGGCCAAGCTGGCAGGCGCCATTGTGCTGGCGGTCGCAGCGATTGCGGCCTTTTATGCGTTGGGCTCCCGGGGCGCGCTCGTCCAGTGGGGGGTGCTGATCATCGGGCTGGCGGCTGCCGTGGGTGTGTTCGCCGTGTCCGAGGGCGGCCGTCGGCTCTGGGGCTTCGGTCGTGACGCCTGGCGTGAAGTCAAGAAGGTGGTCTGGCCGACGCGCAAGGAGTCGCTGCAGATGACGGCCTACGTCTTCGCCTTCGTGGTGGTGATGGCCATCTTCCTCTGGGTGACGGACAAGACAATCGAGTGGGTGTTCTACGACATCCTGCTGGGCTGGAGAAAGTGATGAACGACACCGTGGACACCGCCGCGTCGGCGCTGGAGCCTGCAGCCAATCCGGATCTGCGCTGGTATGTGGTCCATGCCTACTCGGGCATGGAAAAGGCTGTGGAACGCAACATCACCGAGCGCATCAACCGCGCCGGCATGCAATCCAAGTTCGGTCGCATCCTCGTGCCCAGCGAAGAAGTGGTGGACGTCAAGAACGGCCAGAAGCGCACCACCGAGCGCCGCCTCTTCCCCGGCTACGTGCTGGTCGAGATGGTGATGGACGACGAGAGCTGGCACCTGGTCAAGCACACGAGCAAGGTCACGGGCTTTGTGGGCGGCGCCAAGAACCGCCCGGCTCCGATTTCCCAGAAGGAAGTCGAGGACATCGTCAACCAGATGCAGCAAGGCACCGAGAAGCCCCGCCACAAGGTGGAGTTCATGGTTGGCGAGATCGTGCGCGTCAAGGAAGGCCCGTTCACCGACTTCAACGGCGCGGTCGAGGAAGTCAACTACGAGAAGAGCAAGGTCCGCGTGTCGGTCATGATCTTCGGTCGTGCAACCCCGGTGGAGCTGGCCTTCGCCGAGGTCGAGAAAACCTGATTCTTTTTCGTGTGTCGGCCTGTGGCCGTCACGCTTTGAGGCGCCGCTTCCCGACTCGGCAGTGCCTTGTATCTTTGAGTCGTCAACCCCGGGGAGCTGTGGCTTGATGCCGCAGCGTTAACACCCGCAAGGAGAAAAGCATGGCGAAGAAGATCGTCGGCTTCATCAAGCTGCAAGTGCCGGCTGGCAAGGCAAACCCCTCGCCACCGATCGGTCCCGCGCTGGGTCAGCGCGGCCTGAACATCATGGAGTTCTGCAAGGCGTTCAACGCCCAGACCCAGGGCGTCGAGCCCGGTCTGCCGCTGCCGGTGGTGATCACCGCCTTCGCGGACAAGAGCTTCACTTTCATCATCAAGACGCCTCCGGCGACGACGCTGATCAAGAAAGCCATCAAGCTGGACAAGGGCTCGGCCCGTCCGCACACCGACAAGGTGGGCAAGATCTCGCGCGCTCAGCTCGAAGAGATCGCAAAGACCAAGATGCCCGACCTCACGGCCGCGGATCTGGATGCTGCCGTGCGCACCATCGCCGGCTCGGCCCGCTCGATGGGCGTGAACGTGGAGGGTGTGTGAGATGGCCAAGCTGACCAAAAAAGCCAAGGCACTGGAAGGCAAGGTTGATTCGACCAAGCTGTATCCCCTGAGCGAGGCCCTGTCCATCGTCAAGGAAGCCGCCACCGCCAAGTTCGATGAGTCCATCGACGTGGCTGTGCAGCTGGGTGTGGACGCCAAGAAGTCGGACCAAGTGGTGCGTGGCGCCGTGGTGCTGCCCAACGGCACCGGCAAGACCAAGCGCGTGGCTGTGTTCGCCCAGGGTGCCAAGGCTGAGGAAGCCAAGGCCGCTGGCGCCGACATCGTCGGCATGGACGATCTGGCTGCCATGGTGAAGGCTGGTGACATGCCCTTCGACGTGGTGATCGCTGCCCCCGACGCAATGCGCGTGGTCGGTACGCTGGGCCAGATCCTGGGCCCGCGTGGCCTGATGCCCAACCCCAAGGTTGGCACCGTGACGCCCGACGTGGCCCAGGCCGTGAAGAACGCCAAGGCTGGTCAGGTGCAGTTCCGTGTCGACAAGGCCGGCATCATCCACGGCACCATCGGCCGTCGTTCGTTCGAAGCCGAGAAGCTGCAAGGCAACCTGGCTGCGCTGATCGACGCGCTGAACAAGGCCAAGCCGGCCTCGAGCAAGGGCGTGTACCTGCGCAAGGTGGCCGTGTCCTCGACGATGGGTGTGGGTGTCCGCGTGGACACGCAGACCATCTCGCAGGCCTGAGGCTGAAGTGATTGGCTCGCCAGTGTTCTGAGAAGGGCGCTGGCGGGCGAATGTGGTGGGTCGGTGCAGCGCAAGCCGCATCGGGCCATCCAAGACCGCTGGTGGATGGTTCGCCATCCTTAATCGGCATCCTCCCGCAAGGGGCACGGATGCCGGCCAGCGCAGATGGCGATCCCGCTGCAAGGAATGCGAGTTCCGAAACAGTTGGTCGCTGCATGAAGGCGCTGCCTGTGCCTTTTCGGGCCGGGCAGCATTGATAAGGAGTAGACCTTGAGTCTGAATCGCAGTGAGAAAGAAGCGGTCATCGCAGAAGTGACCGACCTCGCCGCTAAAGCTCAAACGCTCGTGATGGCGGAATACCGTGGCATCACGGTGGCTGACATGACCCGTCTGCGCAACAACGCCCGCGCCCAAGGCGTGAGCCTGAGTGTTCTGAAGAACACCCTGGCCCGCCGTGCGGTGGCTGGCAGCGCATTCGAAGTCGTCGGCGACCAGATGACCGGCCCGCTCATCTATGGCTTCTCCGAAGACGCTGTGGCCGCCGCCAAGGTGGTGGCCGACTTCGCGAAGACCAACGACAAGTTGGTGATTCGCGGTGGCGCTTTCGGTGGCAAGGCCCTGGATGCCGACGGCGTGAAGCAACTGGCGAACATCCCTTCCAAGGAAGTCCTGCTGGCCCAACTGTGTGGCCTGCTGATGTCCCCGATCTCGCGCACGGCCGTGGTGCTGGGCGCGCTGGCGGCCAAGAAGGGCGAAGGCGCTGTGGCAGAAGAGCCCGCAGCCGAAGCCGCCGCAGCCTGATCGAGCGATCAAGCGGCACACAACCCAACAGTTTTAGGAAATCAAAATGGCATTCGATAAAGACGCATTCCTGACGGCGCTGGACAGCATGACCGTCCTCGAACTCAACGACCTGGTCAAGGCCATCGAAGAGAAGTTCGGCGTGAGCGCAGCCGCCATGGCTGCTCCCGCTGCTGGCGGCGGCGCTGCTGCCCCGGCCGCTGAAGAAAAGACCGAGTTCAACGTCGTGCTGGCCGATGCCGGCGCGAACAAGGTGTCGGTCATCAAGGCCGTGCGCGAAATCACCGGCCTGGGCCTGAAGGAAGCCAAGGACCTGGTGGAAGCCGCTCCCAAGGCCGTCAAGGAAGGCCTGCCGAAGGCAGACGCCGAAGCCGCCAAGAAGAAGCTGGAAGAAGCTGGCGCCAAGGTGGAACTGAAGTAATTCAGCCTCCTTCCAAGGCTGGAAGTGCCCGCAAGGGCCTTCCAGCCTTTGCCGCTTTCAGAGCGCACCCAAAAACCGGCTCGGATGCCGGCTTTCCCGCAGACCGCAGGTCGACGGAAAACAAGATCCGAGACGGCTTTTGAGTGTCTTCTGACCCCGACTGCAGAAGACCCCTTGGTTCGGGCGATGTGCAATGCATCGCCGTCCGCCATCGGCTGGTAGTGGCCAGCCGCCAAGCAGGAACGCTGACCGCGTTGCTGACCCTAGTCGCTGATGATCTCAAGCCCCGGAGCTCTCATGGCCCAAGCATCGACCTACAGTTACACCGAACGCAAGCGCATCCGCAAAAGCTTCGGCAACCGCGACAGCGTCGTCGAAATTCCCTATCTGCTGCAGATGCAGAAGGACGCGTACACCGCCTTCCTGCAGGCCAACGTGGCACCGCAAAAACGCGCTGACGAAGGCCTGCAGGCCGCCTTCAACGCCGCCTTCCCCATCGTCTCCCACAACGGCTACGTGGAGATGAAGTTCCTGGAGTACAACCTGTCGAAGCCGGCCTTCGACGTGCGCGAATGCCAGACCCGCGGCCTGACCTTTGCCTCGGCCGTGCGCGCCAAGGTGCAATTGATCATCTATGACCGCGAGTCGTCGACCTCGCAGTCCAAGGTGGTCAAGGAAGTCAAGGAGCAAGAGGTCTACATGGGCGAAGTGCCCCTGATGACCGACAAGGGCTCCTTCATCGTCAACGGCACGGAGCGCGTGATCGTCTCGCAGCTGCACCGTTCGCCGGGCGTGTTCTTCGAGCACGACAAGGGCAAGACGCACAGCTCGGGCAAGCTGTTGTTCTCGGCCCGCGTGATCCCCTACCGCGGCTCCTGGCTGGACTTCGAATTCGACCCGAAGGACATCCTGTACTTCCGCGTCGACCGTCGCCGCAAGATGCCGGTCACGATCCTGCTCAAGGCCATCGGCCTGAACCCGGAATCGATCCTGGCGAACTTCTTCGTCAACGACAACTTCCGCCTGATGGACAGCGGCGCGCAGATGGAGTTCGTCTCCGAGCGCCTGCGCGGCGAAGTCGCGCGTTTCGACATCACCGACAAGTCGGGCAAGGTGGTGGTCGCCAAGGACAAGCGCATCACTGCGCGCCACACGCGCGAACTCGAGCAGTCGGGCACCACGCATGTGAGCGTGCCTGAAGACTTCCTGATCGGCCGCGTGCTGGCCCGCAACATCATCGACCCCGACACGGGCGAGGTGCTGGCCAAGGCCAACGACGAGCTGACCGAAGCGCTGCTCAAGAAGCTGCGCACCTCGGGCGTGCAGGACGTCCAGGCCATCTACACGAACGAACTCGACCAGGGCGCCTACATCAGCCAGACCCTGCGCATCGACGAAACCGCCGACGAGTTCGCTGCGCGCGTCGCCATCTACCGCATGATGCGCCCCGGCGAGCCGCCGACGGAAGACGCGGTGCAGGCCCTGTTCCAGCGCCTGTTCTACAACCCGGACACCTACGACCTCTCGCGCGTGGGCCGCATGAAGTTCAACGCCAAGATCGGCCGCGACGAAGCGACCGGCCCGATGGTGCTGAGCAACGAAGACATCCTGTCGGTGGTGAAGATCCTGGTGGATCTGCGCAACGGCCGCGGCGAAGTCGACGACATCGACCACCTGGGCAACCGCCGCGTGCGTTGCGTGGGCGAGCTGGCCGAGAACCAGTACCGCACCGGTCTGGCCCGCATCGAGAAGGCCGTCAAGGAACGTCTGGGCCAGGCCGAGCAAGAGCCGCTGATGCCGCATGACCTGATCAACAGCAAGCCGATCTCGGCCGCCCTGAAGGAATTCTTCGGCGCCTCGCAGCTGTCGCAGTTCATGGACCAGACCAACCCGCTGGCCGAAATCACGCACAAGCGCCGCGTCTCGGCCCTGGGCCCGGGCGGTCTGACGCGCGAGCGTGCCGGCTTCGAAGTGCGCGACGTGCACGTCACGCACTATGGCCGCGTCTGCCCGATCGAAACGCCTGAAGGCCCGAACATCGGCCTGATCAACTCGCTGGCCCTGTACGCCCGCCTCAACGAGTACGGCTTCATCGAAACGCCGTACCGTCGCGTGGTCGACGGCAAGGTGACGAGCGAGATCGACTACCTGTCGGCCATCGAGGAAGGCAAGTACGTCATCGCCCAGGCCAACGCGCAGCTCGACAAGGACGGCAAGCTCACGGGCGACCTGGTGTCGGCCCGTGAAGCCGGCGAATCCATCCTGGTCAGCGCCGAACGCATCCAGTACATGGACGTGTCGCCCGCGCAGATCGTGTCGGTGGCCGCCTCGCTGGTGCCCTTCCTGGAGCACGACGATGCGAACCGCGCACTGATGGGCGCCAACATGTCGCGTCAGGCCGTGCCCGTGCTGCGTCCGGAAAAGCCTTTCGTGGGCACCGGCATCGAGCGCGTGGCCGCCGTGGACTCGGGCACCGTCGTCACCGCCACCCGTGGCGGTGTGGTGGACTACGTGGATGCCACCCGCGTGGTGGTGCGCGTGAACGATGCGGAAGCGCAGGCCGGCGAAGTGGGTGTGGACATCTACAACCTCATCAAGTACCAGCGTTCCAACCAGAACACCAACATCCACCAGCGTCCGATCGTCAAGCGCGGCGACAAGATCGCTAAGGGCGACGTGATCGCCGACGGCGCCTCGACCGACCTGGGCGAGATCGCCATCGGCCAGAACATGCTGATCGGCTTCATGCCCTGGAACGGCTACAACTTCGAAGACTCGATCCTGATCTCCGAACGCGTGGTGGCCGACGACCGCTACACCTCGATCCACATCGAGGAGCTGGTGGTGATGGCCCGCGACACGAAGCTGGGCGCCGAAGAAATCACGCGCGACATCCCGAACCTGGCCGAGCAGCAGCTCAACCGCCTGGATGAGTCCGGCATCATCTACGTGGGCGCCGAAGTGCAACCCGGCGACACGCTGGTGGGCAAGGTCACGCCCAAGGGTGAGACCACGCTGACGCCTGAAGAGAAGCTGCTGCGCGCCATCTTCGGCGAGAAGGCTTCCGACGTGAAGGACACCTCGCTGCGCGTGGACCAGGGCTCTTCGGGCACCGTCATCGACGTGCAGGTCTTCACGCGCGAAGGCATTCAGCGCGACAAGCGCGCCCAGCAGATCATCGACGATGAACTCAAGCGCTTCCGCCTGGACCTGAACGACCAGCTGCGCATCGTCGAGGCCGACGCCTTCGACCGCATCGAGAAGCTGCTGACCGGCAAGACCGCCAACGGCGGCCCGAACAAGCTGGCCAAGGGCAGCAAGATCGACAAGGCCTACCTGTCGTCGGTGGAGAAGTTCCACTGGTTCGACATCCGTCCGGCCGAAGACGAAGTCGCCGCCCAGCTCGAATCGATCAAGAATTCGATCGAGCAGCAGCGCCACAGCTTCGACCTGGCTTTCGAAGAAAAGCGCAAGAAGCTCACGCAGGGCGACGAGCTGCCCGCGGGCGTGCTCAAGATGGTCAAGGTCTACCTGGCCGTCAAGCGCCGCCTGCAGCCTGGCGACAAGATGGCCGGCCGTCACGGCAACAAGGGTGTGGTGTCCAAGATCGTTCCGGTCGAGGACATGCCCCACATGGCCGACGGCACGCCGTGCGACATCTGCTTGAACCCGCTGGGCGTGCCCTCGCGGATGAACGTGGGCCAGGTGCTGGAAGTGCACCTGGGCTGGGCCGGCAAGGGCATCGGCCAGCGCATCGGCGACCTGCTGCAGCAGGAAGCCAAGGTGGCTGAGCTGCGCCAGTTCCTGGACCAGTTCTACAACAGCACGGGCCGCAAGGAAAAGCTGGAACAGCTGACCGACACCGAAGTACTGGAGATGGCGCACAACCTGCAAAGCGGTGTGCCCTTCGCCACGCCGGTGTTCGACGGTGCCTCGGAAGAGGAAATCCGCGCGATGCTGAAGCTGGCCTTCCCGGACGAGATCGCCAAGGCCAAGGGCCTGACCGAGACGCGCACGCAGGCGTACCTGATCGACGGCCGCACGGGTGAGCCCTTCGACCGCCCGACCACTGTGGGCTACATGCACTTCCTGAAGCTGCATCACCTGGTGGACGACAAGATGCACGCCCGCTCCACCGGCCCGTACTCGCTGGTCACGCAGCAGCCGCTGGGCGGCAAGGCGCAGTTCGGCGGTCAGCGTTTCGGGGAAATGGAAGTGTGGGCGCTGGAAGCCTATGGCGCTTCCTACGTGCTGCAGGAAATGCTCACCGTCAAGTCCGACGACGTGCAGGGCCGCACCAAGGTGTACGAAAACATCGTCAAGGGCGAACACGCCATCGAAGCCGGCATGCCGGAGTCGTTCAACGTGCTGGTCAAGGAAATCCGTTCGCTGGGTCTCGACATCGAGCTCGAGCGTTCGTAATCAGGAAGAAGAGGAAAGAGTCTTATGAAGTCGCTACTCGACCTGTTCAAGCAATTCACGCCTGATGAGCATTTCGATGCCATCAAGATCGGCATGGCTTCGCCCGAGAAGATCCGCTCGTGGTCTTTCGGCGAGGTGAAGAAGCCCGAGACCATCAACTACCGGACTTTCAAGCCCGAGCGCGATGGCCTGTTCTGCGCCAAGATCTTCGGCCCCATCAAGGACTACGAGTGCCTGTGCGGCAAGTACAAGCGCCTGAAGCACCGCGGTGTGATCTGCGAGAAGTGCGGCGTTGAAGTCACGCAGACCAAGGTGCGCCGCGAGCGCATGGGCCACATCGACCTGGCCGCGCCCTGCGCCCACATCTGGTTCCTGAAGTCGCTGCCGTCGCGTCTGGGCCTGGTGCTCGACATGACGCTGCGCGACATCGAGCGCGTGCTGTATTTCGAAGCCTACGTGGTGACCGACCCCGGCATGACCCCGCTGAAGAAGTTCAGCATCATGACCGAGGACGACTACGACGCGAAGCGCACCGAATACGGTGACGAGTTCATCGCCAAGATGGGCGCCGAGGGCATCAAGGACCTGCTGGAAAGCATCGAGCTCGACACCGAGATCGAGCGCCTGCGCGGCGACCTGACCGGCTCCGAAGTCAAGGTCAAGAAGAACTCCAAGCGCCTGAAGGTGCTGGAAGCCTTCCGCAAGTCGGGCATCAAGCCCGAGTGGATGGTGCTGAACGTGCTGCCCGTGCTGCCGCCGGACCTGCGTCCGCTGGTGCCGCTGGACGGCGGCCGCTTCGCCACCTCCGACCTGAACGACCTGTACCGCCGCGTCATCAACCGCAACTCGCGTCTGCGCCGCCTGCTGGAGCTGAAGGCTCCGGAAATCATCGCGCGCAACGAAAAGCGGATGCTGCAGGAAGCCGTCGATTCGCTGCTGGACAACGGCCGCCGTGGCAAGGCCATGACGGGCGCGAACAAGCGCGCCCTGAAATCGCTGGCCGACATGATCAAGGGCAAGAGCGGCCGCTTCCGCCAGAACCTGCTGGGCAAGCGCGTCGACTACTCGGGCCGTTCCGTGATCACCGTGGGCCCGACGCTCAAGCTGCACCAGTGCGGCCTGCCCAAGCTGATGGCCCTGGAGCTGTTCAAGCCTTTCATCTTCTCGCGCCTGGAAGCCATGGGCATCGCCACCACCATCAAGGCGGCGAAGAAGGAAGTGGAATCGGGCACGCCCGTGGTCTGGGACATCCTGGAAGAGGTGATCAAGGAGCACCCGGTTCTGCTGAACCGCGCGCCCACGCTGCACCGTCTGGGCATCCAGGCCTTCGAGCCGATCCTGATCGAAGGCAAGGCCATCCAGCTGCACCCGCTGGTTTGCGCGGCCTTCAACGCCGACTTCGACGGCGACCAGATGGCTGTCCACGTGCCGCTGTCGGTGGAAGCGCAGATGGAAGCCCGCACGCTGATGCTGGCCTCCAACAACGTGCTGTTCCCGGCCTCCGGCGAGCCCTCCATCGTGCCTTCGCAGGACGTGGTGCTGGGCCTGTACTACACCACCCGCGACCGCATCAACGGCAAGGGTGAAGGCCTGGTGTTCTCCGACCTGGGTGAAGTGCAGCGCGCGCTCGACGCGGGCGTGGTCGAGCTGACCTCCAAGGTGGCGGTTCGCATCACCGAGTGGAACAAGAACAAGGACAGCAACGAGTGGGAGCCCTCGACCTCGCTGGTGGACACCACCGTCGGTCGTGCCCTGCTGTCGGAGATCCTGCCCAAGGGGCTGGCCTTCTCCAACATGAACAAGGCCCTGAAGAAGAAGGAGATCAGCAAGCTGATCAACGCCTCCTTCCGCAAGTGCGGCCTGAAGGAGACCGTGGTCTTCGCCGACAAGCTGCTGCAAAACGGCTTCCGCCTGGCCACCAAGGCCGGTATCTCCATCGCCATCGACGACATGCTGGTGCCGCCGGAGAAGCAGAAGATCATCGACGACGCTTCGCGCGAAGTGAAGGAGATCGAGCAGCAGTACGTCTCGGGTCTGGTGACCTCGGGCGAGCGCTACAACAAGGTCGTGGACATCTGGGGCCGTGCGGGTGACGCCGTCTCCAAGGTGATGATGGCCCAGCTGTCCAAGCAGAAGGTCATCGACCGCAACGGCAAGGAAGTGGACCAGGAGTCCTTCAACTCCATCTACATGATGGCCGATTCGGGCGCCCGCGGCTCCGCGGCGCAGATCCGCCAGGTGGCCGGCATGCGCGGCCTGATGGCCAAGCCCGACGGCTCGATCATCGAGACGCCCATCACGGCCAACTTCCGCGAAGGCCTGAACGTGCTGGAGTACTTCATCTCCACCCACGGTGCCCGCAAGGGCCTGGCCGACACGGCACTGAAGACGGCGAACTCGGGTTACCTGACCCGCCGTCTGGTGGACGTGACGCAGGATCTGGTGGTGACCGAGAACGATTGCGGCACGGCTGACGGCACGCACATGCGCGCCATCGTCGAAGGCGGTGAAGTCATCGAATCGCTGCGCGACCGCATCCTGGGCCGTACCGCGGCCGAGGACGTGCTGCACCCCGAGAACCGCTCCGTGGTGCTCGAGGCCGGCGCGATGCTGGACGAAGACGCCATCGAAGTGCTGGAAACGGCCGGCGTGGACGAAGTGAAGGTGCGCACGGCCCTGACCTGCGGCACGCGCTTCGGTCTGTGCGCCAAGTGCTATGGCCGCGACCTGGGCCGCGGCGGTCTGGTGAACGTGGGTGAGGCCGTGGGCGTGATCGCTGCACAGTCCATCGGCGAACCCGGCACGCAGCTGACCATGCGTACCTTCCACATCGGTGGTGCGGCTTCGCGCGCGGCTGTGGCCTCCAGCGTGGAAGCCAAGTCCAACGGCGTGATCGGCTTCAACGCCACGATGCGCTACGTGACCAACAGCAAGGGCGAGCTGGTCGTGATCGCGCGTTCGGGCGAGATCGTGATCCAGGACGAACACGGCCGCGAGCGCGAGCGCCACAAGGTGCCGTACGGCGCCACGCTGACGGTGAAGGCCGACCAGCAGATCAAGGCCGGCCACGTGCTGGCCAACTGGGATCCGCTGACCCGCCCGATCATCACGGAGTTCGCCGGTCAGGTGCGCTTCGAGAACGTCGAGGAAGGCGTCACGGTGGCCAAGCAGGTCGACGAAGTGACCGGTCTGTCCACGCTGGTGGTGATCGATCCCAAGCGTCGTGGTGCAGCCAAGGTCGTGCGTCCGCAGGTCAAGCTGCTCGACGCCGAGGGCAAGGAAGTCAAGATCCCCGGCACCGACCACTCGGTGACCATCGGCTTCCAGGTTGGCGCGCTGATCCAGGTGCGTGACGGTCAGGACGTGGGCCCCGGCGAAGTGCTGGCCCGCATCCCGATGGAAGGCCAGAAGACCCGCGACATCACCGGCGGTCTGCCGCGCGTGGCCGAACTGTTCGAGGCGCGTTCGCCCAAGGACAAGGGCCTGCTGGCAGAAATGACCGGCACGGTGTCCTTCGGCAAGGAGACCAAGGGCAAGATCCGCCTGCAGATCACCGACCCCGAAGGCAAGGTCTGGGAAGAGCTCGTGCCCAAGGAAAAGAACATCCTGGTGCACGAAGGCCAGGTGGTGAACAAGGGCGAATCCGTGGTCGACGGCCCGGCCGATCCGCAGGACATCCTGCGCCTGCTGGGTTCGGAAGAACTCGCGCGCTACATCGTGGACGAAGTCCAGGACGTGTACCGTCTGCAGGGCGTGAAGATCAACGACAAGCACATCGAGGTGATCGTTCGCCAGATGCTGCGCCGCGTCGTGGTCGAGAACGCCGGCGATTCGGGCTACATCCAGGGCGAGCAGGTCGAGCGTTCGGAAATGCTCGACACCAACGACCGCCTGCGCTCGGAGGACAAGATCCCCGCCACGTACACCAACCTGCTGCTGGGCATCACCAAGGCCTCGCTGTCCACGGATTCGTTCATCTCCGCGGCTTCCTTCCAGGAAACCACGCGCGTGCTGACCGAAGCCGCCATCATGGGCAAGCGCGACGAGCTGCGCGGCCTGAAGGAAAACGTGATCGTGGGTCGTCTGATCCCCGCCGGCACGGGCCTGGCCTACCACCAGGCACGCAAGGCCAAGGACGCGATGGACGAGGCCGAGCGCCGCGCGATCGCCGACGCGGAAGCCGCCGAGCTGGCAGCCTCCGCCGATCCGGAAGCCGCTGCGACCGTCACCAGCGAAGGTGCGGACGCCGAGTGAAAGGCGCCCGGCGTCATGCTGACGCCGCCTGAGCAAAGCCGTGCATGAACGGCCTTTCAACGCCCTCCTTCCGGGTCACCGGAGGAGGGCGTTGCCACATGCACGCCGGGTGCAGGCGGGCGCGAGGAACAGGCGAACAAGAAGACGTTGGGTGTGCCATTGACCGAGGAGGGCAGGGAAATGAAGGCGTGGATCGAATCGCTGCTGATGTGGGGCCTGGCGGCCGTGCTGCTGTTCTGGTTCGTGGGGGCCCACAACCGGCTGGTGCGGCTGCGCTCGGCCGCCGTGCAGGCCTATGGCGCGCTCGACGCGCTGGTGATGCGCCAGATCGACTATGTGCAGGGCCAGGTGGCGCTCCAGCAGCAGGCGCTGGCCGGGCAGCTGAAGGCCGAGCCGGGCGACGCGCCGCCGCCGCAAGGCGCATGGACCCGCGCCGAGCTGGGTTCCATGCAGGCCGCCAACGCCCAGTTGCTGGCCATGCTGGATGCCACCCGCGCCCGGCCCCTCGAGCCCGAGGCCATGGCCGCGCTGCGCACCGCCTTGCATGTGATGCTGGGCGCGTGGGAGCGGCTGCATCCCGAATCGGTCATCGCCTTCGCGGCCGACGGCACCTTGTCCAGGCCCGCGCCCTTGCTGCCGGCGGGCGGGCGTTCGAGCAGCGACGAGGTCGTGCCGCTGGGCTGGCCCGAACCCACGGCGCTCATCGAGATCAAGCGCGCCCAGTTCAACAACGCCGTGGCGCAATACAACGCGGCCATCTCGCAGTTCCCGGCCGCCCTGCTGGCCTGGGTCTTTCGCTGGCGCGCTGCCGCGCCGCTGTACTGACGCGCCGTCGGCCTTCGCCAGTCCCTGAAGGGCGTGCGCCCATATGCGGCGGCGCAGCACGCAGCGCTTAACATTCCCACATCTTGTCCGAAGCTTCCGTCCCGGGCGTTCATTCGCCTTCATCTCCCCTGGCCCCCCCGTTGTGGCAGCAGTTGCAGCAGGCCGCCGGCGTGCTGGCGGCCGTGCGCGGCGGCAGCTCTGCCACGGCCGCACTGGAGCGTGTCGATGCCGGCCTGCGCCCTGGCGTGCAGGCCCTGGTCTTTCAGGCGCTGCGCTGGTGGGGCCGTGGCGAGGCGCTGCGCCGCCGACTGGCCGCGCGCACGCCGCCGCCCGCCGCCGATGCCCTGCTGTGCGCTGCCCTGGCCCTGGGCTGGGACCCGGCGCTGTCGCCCTATGAGCCCTTCACCCTGGTCGACCAGACGGTGGAGGCCGCCAAGCGCCAGCCCGGCACGCGCGCGCAGGCCAGTTTCATCAATGCCTGCCTGCGCCGTTTTCTGCGCGAGCGCGAAGAGCTGCTGGCCGCCACCGCCCATGAGCCCGTGGCCCTGTGGAACCACCCGCGCTGGTGGATCGAGCGCGTGCGAAAGGACCACCCCCGGGCCTGGCAGCGCGTGCTCGAAGCCGACAACGGCGCCGCGCCGCTGACGCTGCGCATCAACGCGCGGCGCACGCGTGTGGACGCCTACCTGCCCGCGCTGGCCGCACAGGGCATCGCGGCGCGGCGCGTGGCTGAATCGGGTCTGCAACTGGCGCAGGCCCGGCCGGTGCAGCGCCTGCCGGGCTTCGATGCGGGCGAATTCTCGGTGCAGGATGCGGCGGCGCAACTGGCCGCACCGCTGCTGCTCGAAGGCCTGCAGAGCGCGCAGCCCGGCGCGCCGCTGCGCCTGCTCGATGCCTGCGCCGCACCCGGCGGCAAGACGGCCCATCTGCTCGAGCGCGTGCAGGGCCCGGCCGAAGTGCTGGCCCTGGAGGTCGATGCGCAGCGCGCGCGCCGCATCGACGACACGCTGGGCCGCCTGGGCCTGAGCGCGCAGGTGAAGGTGGCCGACGCCGCGCGCACGCAGGACTGGTGGGACGGCCGCTTCTTCGACGGCGTGCTGCTGGATGCGCCCTGCACGGCGTCGGGCATCGTGCGCCGCCATCCCGACGTGCGCTGGCTGCGCCGCGAAAGCGATGTGCAGCAACTGGCCGTGCAGCAGTCGATGCTGCTGGAGGCCCTGTGGCCCACGGTGCGGCCTGGTGGGCGCCTGCTGTACTGCACCTGTTCGGTGTTCCGTGAAGAGGGCGAGCAGCAGATCGAAGCGTTTCTTGCGCGCAACAGCAGGGCCCGCCTGCTGCCTTCGCCCGGCCATTTGCTGCCCCAGGGCGGCGGTGGCGCGCGCGGCCTCCCGGACAATGCATTGGGTGAGCACGACGGCTTCTTCTACGCCCTGCTGCAAAAGCCACCCGCCTGAAGGCATGGATTTGCAGCGCCGGCGCCTTCTGAGCATGGGCCTGGGTCTGGGCGCGGCTTTGCTGCTGCCCGCGCAGGGCGCGCAGGCGCAGGATGCCGTGCTGGCCCAGATGCGGCTGGAGCGCACGGGCGACGAGCTCTACCTCAGCGCGGTGCTGCGCCTGGCCTTGCCCGAGGCGGTGCAGGACGTGCTCGACAAGGGCATCGCGCTGCACTTCGTGGCCGAGGCCGAAATCATCCGCGAACGCTGGTACTGGCTGAACCAGCGCGTGGCGCACGGCACGCGGCACATGCGGCTGGCCTACCAGCCGCTCACGCGGCGCTGGCGGCTCAGCGTCTCGCCCGTGCCCATCTCCAGCGCCGTGGCCGGCGTCACGCTGAACCAGAACTTCGACACCCTGCAGCAGGCGCTGGACGCCGTGGGCCGCATCGGCCGCCTGCGCCTGGGCGATGCGCGCGAGATCGGCGAGGAGCGCGAGCAGCCCGTCGTGTTCCGCTTCCGGCTCGACACCTCGCAACTGCCGCGGCCCTTCCAGATCGGGCTGATGGGGCAGTCGGGCTGGGACCTGGCCGTGGAGCAGTCGGCGCGGCTGCAGGTGGAGGTCCAGCCTTGAGCAGCGCGCTCGCCCCGCGTCGTTCGCGAGGCGTGCGCTGGGGTGTGGGCGTGGGCATTGCCACCATGGCCGGCATCGGCCTGGTGCTGATCTTCATGCTGGCCCAGGCCACCAACAACCGCGCGCTCTACGAACGCAACTACGCGCGGCTGTTCACCCTCAACATGGTCGTGGCCGGTCTGCTGATGCTGGTCATCGGCTGGATGGCGCTGCGGCTGTGGCGCCGGCTGCGCCAGGGCAAGTTCGGCAGCCGGCTGCTGGTCAAGCTGGCGGCCATCTTCGCGCTGGTGGGCGTGGTGCCGGGCATCCTGGTCTACACGGTGTCCTACCAGTTCGTCTCGCGCTCCATCGAAAGCTGGTTCGACGTGAAGGTGGAAGGCGCGCTGGATGCGGGCCTGAACCTGGGGCGCGCCACGCTCGATTCACTGACCGACGACCTGGCCAACAAGGCGCGCGTGGCGGGCATCCAGATGTCGCAGGTGCCCGATGCCGGCGCCGCGCTGGCGCTGGATCGGCTGCGCGCGCAGCTGGGCGCGAGCAACGCCGTGCTCTGGAGCTCCAATGGGCAGCTCATCGCCATGGCCGGTTCCTCGCGCTTCGAGCTCACGCCCGACCGGCCCGGCCTGCAGCAGTTGCGGCAGGTGCGCGTGGACCGCGCGCTGGCCTTCGTCGAAGGGCTCGATGAGGCCGCCACGCCCGGCGGCCCGTCGGTGATGCCCAGCATCAAGGCGCTGGCCCAGGTGCCGCGCCCGGGTTTCGAACTGGTGGGCAGCGAGCCGCGCTATCTGCAGATCAGCCAGCCGCTGCCTTCGGCCGTGGTCAGCAATGCGCTGGCCGTGCAGGAGGCCAACCGCGAATACCAGGAGCGCGCCGTGGCGCGCGAAGGCCTGAGGCGCATGTACATCGGCACCCTGACGCTGTGCCTGTTCCTGGCCGTGTTCGGGGCGGTGCTGCTGGCGGTGCTGTTCGGCAACCAGCTCGCGCGCCCGCTGCTGGTGCTGGCCGAAGGGGTGCGCCAGGTGGCCGCAGGCGACCTGCGGCCCACGCCCGTCTTTCAGGGGCGCGACGAGCTGGGCGGCCTCACGCGATCCTTCGCCGACATGACGCAGCAGCTGGCCGATGCACGCATGGCAGTGGAGCGCAGCCTGCGCGAACTGGACGCTGCGCGCGCCAACCTGCAGACCATCCAGGACAACCTCACGGCAGGCGTGATGGTGCTCGATTCGGGCGGCGCGATCATGTCGACCAACCCCGGCGCCACGCGCGTGCTGCGCGCGCCCGTGGCCGCCTTCGAGGGCAAGCCGCTGGCCGAAGTGCCGGGCCTGGCCGAGTTTGCGCTGGCGGTGCAGCAGCGCTTCGAAGACTTCGAGTCCGACGCTGCCCAGCATGGCCTGGACCATTGGCAGCACGCCTTCGAACTGCACGCCCGCGGCGGCGGTGTGGCCCACGACGCGGTGAGCATCGTGGCGCGCGGCGCCCGCCTGCCCGGCGCCCTTCGGCTGCTGGTGCTGGACGACATCTCCGAAATCGTCTCGGCCCAGCGCGCGCAGGCCTGGGGCGAGGTGGCGCGCCGGCTGGCGCACGAGATCAAGAATCCGCTCACGCCCATCCAGCTCTCGGCCGAGCGCCTGGCCATGAAGCTCGCAGGCAAGCTGGACTCTCCTGAAGAGGCCGTGCTCAGCAAGTCGGTGCGCACCATCGTCGATCAGGTCGACGCGATGAAGCGGCTGGTCAATGAATTCCGCGACTACGCGCGCCTGCCCGCCGCCGAACTCAAGCCCGTGGACCTCAACGCCCTGGTCAGCGACGTGCTGCAGCTCTATGGCAGCGAGAACGCCAAGGTCCCCGTGCAGGCCGAACTGGACCCGCGCTGCCCACCCATCCTGGGCGATGCGCAGCAGCTGCGGCAGGTGATTCACAACCTGTTGCAAAACGCGCAGGACGCCACCGAGGGCATGGCGCAGGCCCCGAATCTGCCGCCCGTGCTCATTCGCACCCGCATGTCCGACTCGGGCCAGCGCGTGCGGCTGATCGTGCAGGACAGCGGCCCGGGCTTCGCGGACCCCATTCTCAAGCGGGCTTTCGAGCCTTACGTCACAACCAAGAGCAAAGGCACCGGCCTGGGACTGGCCGTGGTCAAGAAAATTGCGGACGAGCATGGCGCCCGTGTGGAACTGAACAACCGCATGGGTGACGGGCATGTGGCCGGCGCGCAAGTCTCGCTATCATTTGCCGCGACAGGGGATCGCCGCGCCGGCCCTGCGGGCCCGGACGGCGGCACAACCCCGGCGAGCTGAGTGGGCGCGAACCCCTGCCGGTGACGCGCACAGGCAGACGCACAGCAAGGAACTAACTTCATTCATGGCAAACATCCTCGTGGTCGACGACGAGTTGGGCATTCGTGACCTGCTCTTCGAAATCCTCAACGACGAAGGCCACAACGTCGAGCTGGCGGAGAACGCCTCGGAAGCACGCGCCGCCCGCCAGCGCGCCCGACCCGATCTGGTGCTGCTCGACATCTGGATGCCCGACACCGACGGCGTGACGCTGCTCAAGGAGTGGTCGGCCGCCAACCTGCTGGGCATGCCCGTGATCATGATGAGCGGCCACGCCACCATCGACACGGCCGTGGAGGCCACGCGTATCGGCGCCTTCGCGTTCCTTGAAAAACCCATCACGCTGCAGAAGCTGCTGAAGTCGGTGGAGCAGGGCCTGGCGCGTGAAGACGCGCGCCGTGCCGCGGCCGCCGTGGTGCCACCCACCCAGAGCTTCACGCCCGTGGTCACCAGCGGCAGTGCCAGCCTGCTTGCGGCGCTGCCGCCCGTCACGGCTGTTCAGGAGGTGGGCCCGCAATCGCAGCAGAGCTTCGACCTGGACCGACCGCTGCGCGAGGCGCGCGATGGTTTCGAGAAGGCCTACTTCGAATACCACCTCGCGATGGAGAACGGCTCCATGACCCGCGTGGCCGAGAAGACGGGCCTGGAGCGCACCCACCTCTACAGAAAACTCAAACAATTGGGCGTGGACCTCTCGCGCGGCCGCAAAAACGCCATATAATGCGAGGCTCCGCTGATGATGCTGACGCAGAACTCAGAGGAGAAAGCCAAAAGGCCCGGTAGCTCAGTTGGTAGAGCAGCGGATTGAAAATCCGCGTGTCGATGGTTCGATTCCGTCCCAGGCCACCATCCCTTCTACGCCTAGTCCCTCCCGACTAGGCGTTTTTGTTTGTGCGACAAGGACTTAGCTCCGAAATCTCGCTCACAACGTCCCAACTTGTTCCGTTACATCCCCGATTTGCCCGTACCCCGCACCGTCCCCTAGAGTGATCCCATGAAAAACGCCCCTCGGGGGTACGGGGTACGAGATGGGACTGCTGAGCGAGACGCAAATCAAGGCGACCAAGCCGGGGCCGAAGGAGTTCTTCCTCAACGATGGCGACAACCTGTTCCTGCGCGTGCGCAGCAATGGGAAGGCATGGATCTACCGCTACGACAAGGACGGAAAGACCATCAAGCTCGGGCTCGGGCCATACCCCGCCGTGACGCTGGCGCAGGCGCGCGCCAAGGCCTACGAGGCCAGCAGCGTGCGCGCGAGCGGACAGGACCTCAAGGAAGTGCGTCGGCAGCGCGAAGAGCAGGAGCGTGTTGCGGCGCTGAACACCTTCGCACTGCTGGCGCGCGCCTGGGTCGCTAGCGCCAGGAAGGACAGGCAATGGTCGAGCGGTTATGCCGACAAGGTCATCCGGCACCTGGAGATCCACGCCTTCCCCTGGGTTGGTGACCGGCCCATCGAGAAAATTGCCCCGACCGAAATCGTGCGATGCCTGCACCGCATCAAGGACCGCGGCAACTTGGAGACTGCGCAGCGCGTCCGCGAGGCGGTGCAGCACGTGTACCAGTACGCGGTGGACGTTGGTGCCCTGGAGCCGGCCAGGAACTTCGTCAATAAGAACACCGGCGGCCTGCCGGCGCCACGCAGCCGGCACTACGCCGCCATCACCGATCCCGCGCAACTCGGGCAGTTGCTGCGTGACATCCGCGACTACAACGGTGCCTTCATCACGCGCTGCGCGCTACGGCTGGCACCGATGATCTTCCAGCGCCCTGGCCAGTTGCGCCTTGCCGAATGGGAGGACATCCATCTCGATGATGAGCTGTGGCGTTGCCCGCCCGAGAAGATGAAGCTGCGCGAATGGCAGAAGCGCGACAGCCGCACGCCGGCGCATCTGGTGCCGCTGCCGCGGCAGGCGATGGAAATCCTTCGGGACTTGCATCCGCTGACGGGCCCGGTGGGGCCGATCTTCCGCAGCATGTCGCGCCGTTCGGAGAAGAGTCGCTACATCAGCGACAACACCATCAACGCGGCCTTGCGCACGATGGGCTACGACACGAAGGAGCAGATCACCGGCCACGGCTTCCGCGCCACCGCGCGGACCATGATCCGGGAGTACCTGGGCTGGGACCCGGACGTCATCGAGCGCCACCTGGCGCACGTGTCGGACGAGGAACTGGGCGGCAGCTACGACCGCGCGGTCTTCCTGGTCCAGCGCAAGACGATGGTGCAGCAGTGGGCCGATTTCCTGGATGACCTAGAGGCGGGGAAGATGCCTCTGCAGGATGAGGCGGACAGCGTGCTGCGCTTTACCCAACCCAGAACCAAGCAGGCCCATCCTGCCTGATTTCGCAGGGACATTTCAACTCAGTACGGCGCCGCCAAGGTGGAGACGATGTGGACATCGGCAACGCTTGTTTCGGTGACTTGAATTTTCTTCGTTTATAAACGAGGATGAATTCCTACCGAATCGAACAGTACCTGACGGCGGGCGACGGAAATCGGACGATGAGAAGCAGACCCCATGACGACGCGATGGCCGAGCTGTACCGCAGCGAGCCGGCGCTCGCGCTCGAAGTCATCAACAGCATCCTGGCCGACGGAGACCAGGCCGAGCTGATGATTGTGCTGCGTCAGCTCGCGCAGGCCGTGGGCGGCGTGCAGGTGATTGCCGGGCAGGCGCACCTGAACCCGACGCAGCTTTACCGCACGTTGTCGCCAAAGGGCAATCCTGCCCTGAGCAGCCTGACCGCCATCCTCAAGGCGATGGGTCTGCGGCTCGCGGTGCAGCCGCTCACCCCAACCACACTGGCGCACGCGGCTTGAGGAATGGTGATGGCCGAGCATCGAATTTTCACCATGGCGTTCTCCAAGGTGTACCCGATGTACGTTCAGAAAGCGCAACGCAAGAACCGCAGCAAGGACGAGGTGGACCGGATCATCCGCTGGCTGACGGGCTATGACCAGGCGGGGCTGGAGTGGCACATCGGCCAGCACAGCGACTTTGCAACCTTCTTCGCCGAGGCGCCCGCCATCCATCCGAATGTGTCGCTCATCAAGGGCGTCGTGTGCGGCGTTCGCGTGGAGGACGTGCCGGACCCGCTGATGCAGAAAATCCGGTACCTGGACAAGCTGATCGACGAACTTGCCAAAGGCAAGACGATGGACAAGATTCTGCGGTGACGTCCTGAGCTTGCGAGCGGTCATCGCGCTGCACGAGGCCCGTCTCCACGGCTTGTCGTTGGAATGTTCCGTAATCTCGTTAGATATTTGAATTCGACGACAAAATGGAACATACTCGGGTCATGCTGCCCGACAGCCACGCTCAGCGCGTTCTCGACCTGCTTGCCCGAAAGGGGGTGCTGCGCTCCAGCGACCTGGATGCCGTTGAGGCACCTCGGGTGGTCCTCTCGCGCATGACTGCCGCGGGCCAACTGGAGCGGGTCGGACGTGGCCTGTATCGCCTGCCCGAGTCCCCGGGGTCCGAACACGAGAGCCTGGCAACCGTCGCTGCCCGGGTTCCTCGGGCCGTGTTCTGTCTGCTCACGGCGCTGCAGTTCCACGAACTGACCACGCAACTGCCGCGCCAGGTATGGATTGCCATGCCGCGCGGCAGCCATGTGCCGCGGCTCGACTATCCCCCCGTCAGGATGATTCAGTTTTCGGGCGAGGCCTACACGGCCGGCGTCGAGGTGGTGGTGCGCGACCAGGTCCCGCTGCGCGTCTACGGCGTGGCCAAGACCGTGGCCGACTGTTTCAAGCATCGCCACAAGATCGGGCTGGATGTGGCCCTGGAGGCGCTGAGGGATGCCTGGACGCAGAAGAAGGCCACGGCAGACGAGCTCTGGCACTACGCCGAGATCTGTCGCGTCGCCAACGTGATGCGCCCGTATCTGGAGGCCATCGGATGAACAAGGATCTTGCGGCCTCAGTGCGAGCACGTCTGCTGAACATCGCCAAGGCGCAGGGCGTGGACTTCAACCAGGTGCTGGTGCGCTTCGCGCTGGAGCGCATGCTGTACCGGCTCGGGCAGTCCGCGCATGCCGATCGCTTTCTGCTCAAGGGCGCCTTGCTCTTCACACTCTGGTACGACATGCCGCACCGGGCGACGCGCGATGCCGACCTGCTCGGGTTCGGCGCGAGCGACCTGGCGTCGGTGACGGAGGTCTTCCGCGACATCGCCGGCATGGCGGTGGACGATGGCATCCGTTTCGATCCGGCGTCGGTCAAGGCGGAGGAGATCCGCAAAGATGCCGGCTATGCCGGGGCACGCGTCCTGATCGCTGCGGACATTGCCAAGGCTCGGTGCAAGACACAGATCGATGTCGGCTTCGGTGACGCGGTCACGCCCGGCCCGGTGGATGCGGTCTACCCGGTGTTGATCGCCGACCTGCCGGCACCGCACCTGCGCACCTATCCGGTGTACACCGTCGTTGCAGAGAAGCTGCATGCGATTGCCATCTTGGGCATGACCAACACCCGACTCAAGGACTATCTGGATCTGTCGGTGCTGCTGAGCCGTGAGACCCTGGACGCGGACATGCTGGCAAAGGCCATTGCCGCGACCTTCGCGCGGCGGGCAACAATGGTGCCGCGCTCGCCTCCCGTGGGATTGAGCGACCAGTTCGCGAACGATCCGTCGCGCCAGGCGCTGTGGCAGACGTTCCTTCGGAAGAACGATATGGACCCGAGGCCATTGGCAGACGTCATTACGGGGCTGCGTGCCGGGTTGGCGCCAGCGATGCTGCGGGCGGCAGCCCAGGGCGCTGCCTGACCGACTGCTCTGAATGGCGTGAGGTCAGGGGGCTGCGACGCGTCTCACCCGGGCGCCCGATGCGCTCTGCTGAACTTCGCAGTTCGTCAGCGGACGGAAGCCCGAGGGATCGCCAATCCACGCTTGCAGGGCTTCCCGGCGCCACCCTTCGCTAGTCCGCCGAGCGACGTCTGAGTGGAACTCGCCGGTGACGCGCCGGTAGATGCTGGAGTGACTCAGGGCCGTGAGCGGATCACGTCGTTGAGGCAATAGAAGGCCGGCCGGCTCGGGATTTTGCGAAGCGGTCGTAGCGTCCTTGGCCTATGACATGGCTGACCAGCACTCCCCATAGCCTTCAGACTGGTTCTTACAGCAATGCGTGCTCAAACTCGTCACTCGCCGGTCTGTCGGGGCAACGGGGCGAGTTCTGGGAACAGCCACTCGAAAAGCTGCCTATGCGTCTCGTCAACGTCGTAACGAGTGTCCCTGTTCTTCATCGCCTGCTTGTAGCGCTTGACTTTGATTGCCCATTTCCCGCTTTGGTCCTGCTCTGCGAGGAGCGGGCCGCGTTCGAAGACCTCGAGTGCTCGGCGGAACCAGCGAAGATATCTTGGGTACGACTCGACCACGTAGTGCGCGACCTCGATGAAGTGCCGCCGTCGGATGCCGATGGGCTTGCCGTGCTTGGCCGAGTAGAAGACATTCAGCATGGCCACCGGCAAGTGCCGCGATTGCTCTCTCCCATATGCGGCTAGACAAGTTTCTTGCAGCATCCCCCAATCGTTCCAATGAATGGGCGAGCTTTCAGGGAACCGCCAAACGTCGTCTTCTTGTTCCTCCTGTGAAGACTTTCGGCTGGCCAATTCCAGCCACCATTCCTCAAAATAGGCTGGCCAGTTCCGACGCTCTTCCGCCAAGTCCGCTTGGAGTTGGGTCTTCAGTCCTTGATGGTCAAAGTAGTAGGCCTGCTGACGCTCGGTGTCGAGCGTTAACTGAGAGAAAGAAATACGCGCGTGGCCTAAGGTTGGCGCGATATGTGGCAGCGCAGGCTCGGCCCACGTGCAGTCCATGAGAAAGTCATTGGCAGCAACTGACGCGTCTCTTGTGCCCTTGGAAACGACGAACGCGTTCTGGTTGTTGAGGAAGAACAGGTCGTCCTGCGTTAGCCGGCGGCGCTCATCGTCAAAGCGTGCAAATACCCAAATGACGAGGCCTCCCTCTTTCTGATAGAAGGACCATCGCTCGGCGATGACATCCAGGAACGTGGTGGAGAGCTGGACCTCGAAGGCGATCTTTAGTTCTCCATACATTGCGCTGACATCGGGCTTGCGCCATGCCCCTGTGATAGGCCCTGTCCATCGGGCCTCCTGCGCGATGTCCGTGAACAGTCCACTCGCCCGAAGGGAGTCTGCAAGCCACTGCTTCATCTCGCGATGGAGAAAGCTTTCCTTTGCGCCGTTGTACTTGCGTGCGTTGATATCGGATTGAGAGAGTTCCCCACGAGTGACGGCGCTACAGCGGCCGTCTTCCACCAAGTGCCGGAAGAAAAAGCGCCGTGATTCTTTACGTGACACCAAGGAAACCGGGACAAAACACTCCGGACACAGGTACTTCGCTCGGTCTTCCTTAATTAAGCGCTTTACGTCGAAGCGAAGCTGCATGACCGTAGCCTCATCCGAGGTGAGCAAGGCGCCGGTGTGCACTTCGACGCATGCTTCCGAGTCAAAGACTATTGGGATGGCAGGGGCCTCGACACTGAAGCTATGCATTGCACAAAATTCCCAAGAAGTCATGTGCGCAATTTACTGCCAGGTCATCAAAGCCTGCGCACGCAGATGCAAGCCAGCGTGCCAATTTGGGGTGGTTCGCTGCTGGGAAGCATCGTTGACTGAGCCGCACTTCGCTGGGGTTCAGTCCTGGCCTGCGAGCTTGTTCGCGGCATCCCGCAAGCCATCCAGGATGCCGTCGGCTACCTGCTCGGGGAAGTCTGCCGGCAACTTTGCCCGCACCGCAGCCACCACCCCGGGCGTTCGTGCAATCAGGTCATCCAGGATGAACTGAACCTCTCGACCGTCCTCGGTCATGATGCCGTGGCGAGTGCCCAAGGCGAGCCAGTGCCGGCGCAAGATGTCCCGCATCTTCCAGTGTGCGTTTTTGGAACGCACGGCCATGGCCATCTTGGCCTTGAACGGTGAAATCTTCCCCGGTCCCTCGCCATGCACCGGATAGGCCGACAGCACGTCGTAAAGCGGCGTGAGCTGGTACCGCCCGCCCGGCCGCAAGAACAGGCTGAAGTTCTTGGCGTGGCCGTCCGTGGCGCACAGCATCCAAAACAGCACTTGAGCTTGGAAGAAGGTACGGCGATCCTGCTCCCGCGCCATCGAACCCTCCAGCACGTCCAGGATGCGATCCATGCCCGGACCGCCATCGGCTTCGTACTTCGCTTCCGAAGGAGTGCCGGTGGCTTGGCACAGGTCTTCCTGCGGAAGGCGAACGAGACGGCGGTCGCTTGCAGGACTATCCCACCAGGCCCGGTCGAAGCGCTCGACCACCAGCGCCTTCATGTCCTCGAACTGCATGGGCATGCAGGCCGCCACGGGCAGGCCGAACTCCCGCAGGATCAGCGCGCACAGCCACTCGTTCTCGACGGAGTTGCGCATGTCGATCTTCATTCCGCCGATCAGCCCCAGGGGCAACTTGAGGATGTGCG
This sequence comes from Xenophilus arseniciresistens, assembly GCF_028023875.1. Lineage (GTDB taxonomy): Bacteria > Pseudomonadota > Gammaproteobacteria > Burkholderiales > Burkholderiaceae_C > Xenophilus > Xenophilus arseniciresistens. Next base: position 108,791 of record NZ_JAQIPB010000004.1, on the reverse strand, counting down.
TGGTGGGCGTGCTCCCCCGGGGCAGGCACCACTGCCCGTCGTGATGGAGCAGCGCGGTCTTTTCCTGCGCGCCCGCAATGGAGATCCGGAAATCGTCGTTGGTGGCCGTCATGCCCAGGGTGTTCGGGGTCGTGGTGCCACGCAAGACTTCGGCGACCTGCGCTTCGCTCAGGGGCTCGGCTTGCAGGGGGGCGAGTCCTGTCGATGCTTGGCCATGGGGCAGGATTTCCAGCGCGCCCACGCAGTCGCGGCCGATCTCGGCCAACAGGTCGAAGGCGTCGGTGGAGCCCGTGCGGTAGCGGCGGGCGATCCGTTCACGGATGTCCTTGCTGTCGGGCAGCAGGTTCTCGAAGTAGGCGCGGACCTTGTCGCCGCGGTGAGGCGCGTTGCCCGGGGTGAAGGGCAGGGACAAAGACAGCGCGCGCCCTTGTTCCGATTGAGTCCACGCGGGGTCGTATTGCAGCGTGTCCGGTGCGTTCGGGGCCAGGCTCCAGGTGCCGACGACGGCGCCGTTCATCCAGAGACCCAGGGAGCGCTTGTGCGAGCGGCGTCCCATGGCTCACCAGCTTGGCTTGTCGGTGGAGGGCTTGCCTGATGCGGGCGCGGCGTCGGGGACCGGCTTGTCGAGCACCATCTCGACGCCGAGAATGCCCAATAGCTTCAGCAACCGCGCCGCGCCGATGTTCTCGGCGTTGCGCTCCAGCGCCGAATAGGTCTGCTGGGTCACGCCCAAGCGCAAGGCCACGTCGCTCTGTGTGAGCCCGGTCTCTTTGCGGAAAGCTTGCAGCAGGGCGGGCAGCTGATCTGCCGTGCGCACCGTGAATCCAGGCATACAAACCCCAGACTGTATTTGAAATTTACGCATTATAAGCAGTAAATATGTTTTACAGTTTTTGATTTGTATTCTGTGAAGGGTGAGCCAAGTCACGTGGTGCGGGTGTTACTTCGTCCTCGCATGGGCTGCGGGCTGGCCTGAAGCTAAGGAGACATGGCGGACATGGGCGCCTGACGAGGTGCGCTGCACTTCGCAGGTGGTCAGTGGGCGAAACCCCGACGGGTCACTGATCCATGCCTTCAGGGCTTCCCGGCGCCAGCCAGTCGCTCGTCCGCCGAGCGACACCTGCGGAGGGAACTCGCCGGCAGCGATGCGCCGGTAGATGCTGGACCGGCTCAGGGCCGTGATGCGGACGACGTCGGCCAGGCGGTAGAAGGCCGGTTCGGGCTCGGGCAAGGCTGTCGTGGTGTCCTGGACATGCGGCATGGGTTGCACCTTCGTGAGCGTTCCTGATGCTGCAAGACTGCTCCTTCTCGCAAGAGTGGCAAACCCGCTGCAGCGTCGTCGGGCGTAATAGGGCGTGCCCGGCCGATGTCGTATCACTGTCACGCCATGAGATATGCCTGCGTTCCGCCGTCGGGCTCACGGGCTGCGTCCTGCGCTTCGTGCCAATCGCGACCATAGGGCTGATCCCCGACGCCTCCGGCCCCCTGCGGAGCACGGGGTCTGCGCGCTGCGCTGTCCGTCCGCGCCTTCGTTGGAGGGGCTGTGGACGGTCTTGCTGTCCCCTTCACCGTACCACGGCGTGCTCGCCGTCAAGGGCTGCGCGCCGATGGCGCTTGCGGCCTTCGGCCGTCTGCGACCCCTGACTGCTTGCGCTGCGCCGTGCTGGCGACGGTTCCGGGCAATTCCGCCCGAGCAACCGGAGATCGTCATGAACGACAAATCGCATGTTTCGATGGAGCAACACGTCTGCCTGGTCTGCGGCGTGGCTTTCGACACTGGCAACCTGCTGCTGGACAGGCGCCTGCGCGCGAGCATGGAGCGCCACACGGTGACCGGCTGGGGCCTGTGCGCAGAACACCAGAAGCTGGCCGATGAGGGCTTCGTCGCGCTGGTCGAGTGCGACCCGCAGCGCAGCGGCTCGCCGGGTGGTCGCCTGAGGCCCGAGCAGGCCTATCGCACGGGTCGGCTGGCGCACGTCAAGCGCCACGTGTTCACCCAGCTGTTCAACGTGCCGATCGAGGCCAGCCAGGCCTGCGTCTTCGTCGAGCCGGGCGTCATCGAGCAACTGCAGGCGATGGTGTCGCCGACGGCGGACTGATCGCTCACGGAGGCCTCGCGCGCCGTGCCCGCTTGTCGCGGGCACGGCGCTTTTTCTTTGCTGCGCTTGCCTCCAGGGGGTCGGCCATGCGGCCTATCCCCGCCGCGCTGTGCTTGGCACCCCTTCAAGACCGCCGAACAGGCTGCGCCCGATCGGCCTTCGCGCCTGGCGGCGTTGCGCGCTTCGCTGGAGTCAGAGGATGCCCTGCTGCCTGAGTAGTGCTTGCTCATCGCCCGACACCCAGCCAAAGATCTTTGGCTCGTCGTCGAGCTGCTGCATCAAATAGTGGACGTCGAAGTCGATGCATACATCCGGGGCCGTGCCCCGGTCATAGGTCGCCGTCCAGGCGACGTGCGCAAGGCAATGGTGTTCGTCGATGGGGTTGATGCGCACGCCACGCAGGGCCATGTCCTTTGTGCCGATCTGGCGATACCGCTCGAACCCCTGCCGCATGACCTGCTTCAGTTGTTCGTCGTTCTGGCCGACGTTGACGCCCGCGGGCGAGGCCGCGATGAACGCGGTGGCATAGGACGAGGCGACTTGCTCCATGTCCGCTTCGTCCTTCAGCCCTTGTCGAAAGAAGTCCTGGTATCGCTCGAAGAACTCACGGACGAGCTTTTCTTCCATCGGTGCTCCTTTGGTGTGGGGTCTCGTTGTTCACGCTCGTCATCGTAGAGCGCGTGTTGGCGACCTGAGTCATCGGGTGATCAGGCGGCGCGGCGCGCCGCCTTTGCCGCGACGTCCATTCGACTGCACGCCATCGGTCACCTTCGCGCCTGCGGCGCTGCGCGCTGCGCTTGCCTCCAGGGGATCGGCCGTGCGGCCCATCCCCGCCGCGCTGCGCTTGGCGCCCCTGCAAGACCGCCGAACAGGCTGCGCCTGATCGGCCTTCGCGCCTGGCGGCGCTGCGCGCTTCGCTTGCGGGGTGCCGGCGCCGATAGCGACCGTTGCCGCGCTCGCCGTCTTTCCTGAGCCCATCACTTTGTCCGCGACTGTAGCCCGCGACCGGTGGCCGTCAAGGCGCGCCGGGCCGTGTCCTCGCTTCGCTGCGGGCCGCCCCAGCACCCGGCGCTTCTTCCTTGACGGCCACCGGCCGCGGTCTCCCTTCCGTCGCGGGCGATGAACTCAGGAAAGACGGTGGCAACGAGGCCGCACTGGGTCTTCGCGCCGACCCCACCGGGGAGTCCGAAGAGGGCTCCGAATCTAGGAATCCGGTGGGGGTTGTTCAACAGCCAACTTCCATTGGAGAAAGACCATGCAACTCGCTTCCCGCTTCGCACCGCATTCGCCGGTGCTGCGCTCCGAACATCCGTTGTCGGACGACCAGATCAGGACAGTGGCCCCGTCCATCTTCGCGCAGGCCCCGCACGACAGCCGCTCGCACCGCTACAGCTACATCCCCACCGCGACGGTGCTGCACAAGCTGCGCGCCGAGGGCTTCGAGGCCTTCATGGTTTGCCAGACCCGCGTGCGCCAGGAAGGGCGGCGCGACTTCACCAAGCACATGCTGCGGCTGCGCCACGCCAGCCAGATCAACGGCCGCGAGGCCAACGAAATCATCCTGCTGAACTCGCACGACGGCACCAGCAGCTACCAGATGCTGGCCGGGATGCTGCGGTTCGTCTGCACGAACGGGCTCGTCTGCGGCGACACGGTGGCGGACGTGCGCGTGCCGCACAAGGGCGACGTGGCCAACGCCGTCATCGAGGGCGCTTACGAGGTGCTGCACGGCTTCGGGCAGGCGCAGGCCTCGCGCGATGCGATGCGGTCCATCACCCTGGACGACCGGGAGGCCGAGGTGTTCGCGCGTGCCGCGCTGACCCTCAAGTACGACGACCCCGACAGGCCCGCGCCCATCACCGAGGCGCAGCTGCTGGCCCCGCGCCGCCTGGACGACAACCGCCCTGACCTGTGGAGCGTGTTCAACCGCACGCAGGAGAACCTGACCCGGGGCGGCCTGCCCGCGCGCGCGGCCAACGGCCGCCGCCAGCACACCCGGCCGGCGCAGGGCATCGACCAGAACCTGCGCCTGAACCGCGCGCTGTGGCTGCTTGCCGACGAAATGCAGCGCCTCAAGGCCTGAACCCCTCGCGCAGGGGCCTTCACGCCAACACGGCCCCTCCATTTCTTCCCCCGTTGGCTTTTCCGTTTCTTCATTCGATAGGAGTTTCACCATGAATACCGCAACCCTTCACGAAACCACCGCCATCGCTGCCGCCGTGCAGACCGTGGCTGCCATCGGCGCGGGCCAGGACCTGCTGCTGATCCCGCTGTCGCGGCTGCGCCCGTCCTCGCGCAACGTGCGCAAAAACGGCGGCACGTCGATCCCCGAACTGGCCGCGAGCATCGCGCGCGTGGGCCTGTTGCAAAACCTCACCGTGGTGCTCTCGCCCGATGGCGAGCACCACGAGGTGGTGGCGGGCCGGCGCCGCCTCGCGGCCCTCAAGCTGCTGGTCAAGCGTCGCAAGCTCGCCAAGGACCACGAAGTGCCGTGCCTCGTGGTGCCTGATGCGGCCGCGCGCACGGTGAGCCTGACCGAGAACGTGCAGCGCGAGGCCATGCACCCGGCGGACCAGTTCGAGGCCTTCGCCTCGCTGGTGGCCGAGGGACGCGCCGTCGAGGACATTGCAGCCGACTTCGGCGTGACGCCACTCGTGGTGCAGCGCCGGCTCAAGCTCGCCAATGTCTCGCCCCGGCTGCTGGCCGACTACCGGGCCGACGCCGTGACGCTCGAGCAGTTGATGGCCCTTGCCATCACCGATGACCACGCGGCGCAGGAGGCCGCGTTCTACGACTCGCCGCAGTGGCAGCGCAGCCCGGATGCGCTGCGCGATCACCTGACGCAGGAGGAAATCGACGCGGGCCGCGACCCGGTGGCCCGGTTCGTCGGGTTGGACGCCTACGAGCAGGCGGGCGGCAGCACGCGCCGCGACCTGTTCGCCAATGAGCACAGCGGCGTGTTCCTGGCCGATGCCGCGCTGCTGGACACGCTGGCCCGCGACAGGCTTGCGGCAATGGCCGGCGAGATCCGGGCCGAGGGCTGGGGCTGGGTGGACGTGGCGCCCCGTGCGACCTATGCCGACCTGCACCGCTTCCAGCGCGTGCGCGCCACGCGGCACGAGCCGGGCAAGGCCGAGGCCAAGCGCATCGCCAGACTGGAAGCCGAGCAGGCCAAGCTGCAGGAGCGCCTGGACGACGAGAACGAAGCCATCGGCGACGACGAGGCGCAGGCCCTGCAGGATGCGATGGACGCGATCGACAACGACCTGGACGCCATCGAGCGCAAGCTGCTGGTCTACCCGGTGGGCGTGGTGCCGATGGCCGGGGCCGTGGTGTCGCTTGATGCCGAGGGCGCGCCGGTGGTACATCGCGGGCTGGTGCGCGAGGAAGACGCCAAGGCGCTGCGCGCGCAGCAGTGCGGCACCGAGGCCGATGAGACAGGCGAGGCGGACGGGACCGACAAGCCCGAGCACGCCGAGGACGAGCCGCCCGCGCTGACCATCTCCGAGAAGCTGGCACGCCGCCTGTCGGCGCACCGCACTGCCGCCTTGCAGGCCGAAGTCGCCCGCCATCCGCATGTCGCGTTGGTGGCAGTGGTGCACCGGCTCGCGCAGCGCATCGTGCTGGAGGGCTACCGGGGCTCGCCGCTGCACCTCAGCGCCGATGCGCAGGACCGGCTGGAGCAGCACGCGCCGGACGTGGCCGAAGCCCCGGCCGCCACGGGCATGCGCCAAGTGCGCGAGGCGTGGGCGCAGCGGCTGCCCGAGGATTCGGAAGCGCTGTTCGCCGAGCTGCTGGCGATGCCGCAGTCCGAACTGCTGTCGCTGCTGGCGCTGTGCGTGGGTTTCACGGTCAGCGCGATCACGTCGCGCGAAGGCGAGCGGCCCGCCGCGCTGCTGGCGCAGGCCGTGGGCCTGGACATGGGGCAGTGGTGGACCCCGACCGCTGCGGGCTACTTCGAGCACGTGTCCAAGGCCAAGGCGCTGGAAGCGGTGCAGGTGTTCGCGCCGGGCGAAGTGCACCGGCTCGGCAAGCTCAAGAAGGCGCAGATCGCGGCCGAGGCCGAGCGGCTGGCCGCAGGCAGCGATTGGCTGCCCGCGATGTTCCGCGCGCCGGAAGCCGTGACGGAAACCGTCGCAGCGCAGGCCGAAGCACAGGAGGATGCGGCGGTGCCCGCTGACAATAACGCCGACGAGGCGCAGGAGGTGGCCGAAGCCGCTTGACGCGGCAAGCCCTGGCCGGCCTCGCCGGCCGGGGCTTTGCGAAGTCAGCGCGACGCGCGCGGCAGGTGTGCCGCGCGCGTTTTCACATCCAGCCGGGCCGCAAGCCCGCCGCAGCGCGCCAGTGCACGCCGCAGCGGGTTTGCGGCCCGGCCACTGCACGGGAGCATCGGTGGATCGGAGGCAATCGTCCTCTCGCCACCACGCACCCATGAACCATGAAGCAGTCAGCTCGGTCTTCTTCGAGGAGTCCTACGTCGTCCCGGCCGACCAGACCGCCCGGTCTCTTTTCTCGCGGCTGCCGCACGGCCGCGACTACGCGGAGCAGTTGATCGAGTGCCTGGCGACCGGCTATCTGGTCGCGGTCATCGAGTCGGTGTGCATCCGCGAGGTGCAGCGGCTCACGGACGCCGAGGTGGAAGTCGTCGTCGGGCGCTCCATCCGTATCGACCACCTGGGGCCGATCCCGCCAGGCTCGCCACTGCGGCTGCGCGGATGGGTCGAGCGACTGAGCGACCGCAGCATCACCTTCCGCGTGCGTGCGCATGATGCGCACGAAGTCGTCTGCGAGGCCGTCGTTACGCTGGTGGCGACCTCGCGGCAGACCATCGAGTCGCGCATCACGGCCAAGATTGCCGCGCTGCGGGAACCGGCGCCCTGAGCCATGCCGGGCGGCGCGCGCCGGAGTGTGCCGCCCCGCCGTGGGCCGCCCGTCCAGATCAGGTTGCGCGTCCGGTCCCGACACCAGCAGCAGCCTTCGATGACGCCGAGTCCGGGCATTCACCCCGGGCCGGTTCGCCGTGTCCTTCCACGCCGCGCTGAAGCTGCCGGCAACGATGTGTGCGGGAGCGGCCCGCTCGCGTTGGGGACTGACCGTGGCGGCGGTTGGGGTGCGCATGGTGCCGGCGGTGTTCGCGGGGCGGTGCATCGGCCATGACCCCTTGCGGTGGCAGTCCCGCCCAGGGCGGCCTTGGCTTGTCGTGAATCCTGGCGATGCACCGGCTGACGCCTCGGGCTTCATGGCAGCAACCGTCCGGCCCGAACAAATTTCCCCGCCGCGGTGCGGCTTCCTCGCGAGACAGATTTCTTCGGGCACTCCCGGTCCTCCACGCTGTTGCGGCCCCTTCGCTGTGCTCAGGGGTGCAGCCCGCCCGTGCCTCGCCCTACCGGATCACCGACAAGGCCGCGATGGGCGCGACCAGTCAACCAACCGCAAGGAGTTTCATCATGGCCAACATCGGCACCTTCACCGCGCAGAACAACGGCTTCACGGGCACCGTGCGCACCCTGACGCTCAACGTCAAGGTCAAGCTGGTCCCCAACGAGAAGGAGAGCGAGAACGCTCCCGACTACCGCATCGTCGCCGGCAACTTCGAGATCGGCGCGGCGTGGAAGAAGATCAGCAAGGCGGACCGGCCCTACCTGTCGGTGACGCTCGATGACCCGTCGTTCCCGGCGACCATCTACGCCCGCCTGGTCGAGGCCGAGGACGGCACGCACAACCTGATCTGGTCGCGCAGCAAGGGCGACTGAACGCCACCTACCCCCAGCGCCCCGCCTCCCGGCGGGGCGCTGGCACGTTTGCCAGCACATCAGCCTGGCGCGGTGACCCGGGCCGTGATGCGCGACTCGAGGGCCTGGTGTGTCTGCGGCTTTCCGTAAAAGCGGCTTCGTGGCTTTGCTGCTGCAAGGAAAGCCGCTTTCGTTCTTTCGAGGCTCCCCGCATGCGCGTGAATTCGCCAGTGCGGCATCGTGCTTGCACGGCTTCGTGAGAAAGCGGATTCGAGCCTTCGTGTCTTGCAACGGAGGTGGCTTCGAGGGTTCGGGCTTCTGCACCGATATGTGAATCCGGGCGTCCCCCGGCGTGGCCGGGGCGCGCTGTCGTGCTGCGCATCGAGCCGTCCTCGCTGCGCTGCGGGCGTCTCGCCCCTTCGGGCTTCCATCGCTGACGCGCTCGCGCGCAGCGCGAGCCAAGGCAGGAGTGGCGACAGGGCTGGCTTGCTGGTGGACCCACCGTAGCACGCCGGTCTCGCCGTCAAGGTCTGCGCGTGCTGCGCACGCTGGCGGCCTGCGGCCGTCTGTCGAACCTGTGACGGCTGCGCTGCGCCGTGCTTCTCCGCGGTCCCGGGCAATCCCGCCCGGCATTCCTTCCAAGGAGAAGACCATGACCGCACTCATCACCGACGACCAACGCACCGCGTTGCTGGCCAACGGCCGGCAATCGCTCGAAGAGCGGGGTTTCGACCCCGCCCCGGTGGTCAAGCTGTTCACGCCCGATGCCGGCGCGACCTGGCTGCTGACGCAAGTCGATCCCGACGAACCGGACCATGCCTTCGGGCTATGCGACCTCGGCCTGGGCTGTCCCGAGATGGGCTGGGTAAGCCTGGCCGAAGTGGCGGACTTGCGTGGGCCCCTTGGGTTGCCGGTCGAGCGCGACGTGTACTTCCGGGCCGAGAAGCGGCTGAGCGCCTATGCGCGCGACGCGCGCCTGGCCGGGTGCATTGTGACGTAGCAGGCGAGCAGGGCGCTGCCGGCGGCGCCCGCTTGCCACGCTCACTCTGCCGGGACTTCCTGCAGCTCGGCCAGCTCGCGCTGCACGCGGGCGAGCAGCTTGTCCGCGCCCTTGGCGTCGAGCCCATAGGTCAAGGCCAGCAGCGTCAGCGGATGCACCTGCATCACCTCGCACAGCTCGTCGACCTTGCTGAGCGTTGGGTTCTTCAGGCCCCGTTCGAGAGAACTCATGTACGTGCGGCTCGATACCTCCGAAAATGCTTCCTGGCTCAGGCCGCGGGATTTTCGGAGGGTACGCAGGGCAGCGGGAAATGAGTTCTTCGCAGTCATCAATTGGACTTGGGACAAGTCCAAGATGACATCGCATGGACATCTATAGGGCTACAATCTATAGGATTCATTTTTCCGGGTTAGCCCGCTTGCGCGCACGCAGGCCCGCTTTATGCTGATCCCTGGGTTCTGCACATGATCTCCCCCAAAGAATTCTTTCCGGTAGCCGCCACCAGCACACGGCCGCCAGTTTCTGCACCGACTCGGGGCGGTGGCTCCACCCGGCGAGGGTGTCGGTGACGGCGCTCGTCACCGAGGAGCAGCGGCGGCAACTGCTCGACAACGGCAAGGCGGCTGCCATCGGCGCGCTGGCCGATCCCTGGCCGGTGGTCAAGTTGTTCACGCCCGACGCCCACGCCACCTGGCTGCTGGTGCAACTCGATCCGGCCGATGGAGACACAGCCTACGGCCTGTGCGACCTCGGCATGGGCGCGCCGCGCCTCGATCACGTGCGCCTGTCGGACCTGCAGAACATCCGCGGCCCGCGCAATCTGTCGGTGCTGCGCGATTCGCACTGGACGCCGCAGCGCTCGCTGGCCGAGTACGTTCGCCGCGCCGAGGCGGACGGCTCGATCAACGACTGACGCTGGCGGACCTCGGTCGACGGCCGGCCCGCCGCTGAACGCTCCCGGGTCCGTATGATGGACGCAGCGGCGCATGGGCAGCCGCACGCGGCATCGCCTGCCACCCATTCAGACACCCCACACCGAGACAAGCACGCTACCGCACTGACCGGACTGCTGCCCGTGACGCCACCTTCGAGCAAGGAGGGTTCGACATGGGCGCACGTGCGAACGACTGGCATCCGCCTGCGGCGTATCTCTACGCCCTGACGCTGGATGCGCCGGCGCTGGCCTGGGAGTACCTGCGACGCAATCCGCGTTACTGTGCGGTCTACGCCCTTCACGCGCGCGGCAGCGAGGATGAAGCCGGCCACGCCGCACGCTGGGGCCTGCGCCTGCTTGAAGACCCGGCGCGCGATGCGCGCCAGGCACAGCCGGCCTGGCTGCCCGACCCCGACGGCCTGCCGCAGCTCCATCCGGACGGGGCCGCGGCGTCCGATGCGCCCGTCTTCGGCGTGTGGCGCATGCCAGGGCGCAAGCAGCTCGCCCACGACGGGCACCGCCTGCTGCTGACGGCCTACCGCCCGGAGGGCACGCTGCGCGCGGCGCTGTCTCCCGCACTCGAGCATGGCATGCCCTATGCGCACGGCCTGGCGGCCGGCGCACGGCTGCGCGAGCGCTGGCGTGCCGCCACCGCCACCATGGAGCGCCTGGACGGCTACTACGGCCGCGACGCCGCCCGGCCGGGCATCCACGCCCACGCGCACGCACATCAGCGGCCCGACCGCATCGCGCTGATGCACATGCGCAGCCTGCAGACGCTCGACGGCATGGCCGTCGGCGCCACGCATCGCGAGATCGCCCAGGCGCTCTTCGGCGCGGCCGCGGTGGCCGAGCGCTGGCACGACCTGGGCGAATTGCGCGCCCAGGTGCGCCGGCTCGCGCGCCGTGGGCAAGCGCTCGTGGACGGTGGCTACCGGCGCCTACTGCAGATGGAAACCTCCAGGGACGGACGTTCCGGCTGACGCTCGAACGTCCGTCCCCAGGACGCCGGGCTTTCCTGAGACTGCCTCCAGTCGGCGGCGCTTCGCCCGTCGGCGACCAGCACCGACGGAGGCCCATTCCATGAGACCTGCTTCGCTGCGGCCGCAGGCCGCACCCTCATCGACGCCCGAGCCTGCGCAGAACAGCGCCGCGGCCACGGCGCAGCCAGACTACCTGACCAACGACGAGGCCGCCGCCTTTCTGCGGCTGTCGCCGCGCACGCTGGAGAAGCACCGCGTAATCGGCGGCGGTCCGCGGTTTCGCAAGTTCGGGCGGCGCGTGATGTACGCCCGGTCCGACCTCAAGGCCTGGGCGGATGAGCGCAGCTTCGAGGCCACCTGCGACCCTGAGTACGTCGAGCTGCGCGGCGCGCGCCGCGCCGGCCGGCGTTGACCGCCATGGACACCGCCGCCGATGCCCGCCCCGCGCGACCCGCAGCGCGAGCAGCTCGAACTGTTCCATGCCATCCCGGGCGAGATGCCCGCGCGCGACGTGCAGGACCTGATGGCCTACCCGTTCTTCTCGCTGGCCAAGAGCCGGCGCACCGTGCCGATCGACTTCCGCGCCGGACCGGTGACGGTGCGCGTGGAAGGCACGGCCGAGCACGGCCTCGCGACGATCTGGGACGCCGACATCCTGATCTGGGCCGCCAGCCAGATCGTCGAGGCCCGCGACGCGGGCCTGCGCAGCTCGCGGCTGATGGCCGCGACGCCGCACGAGATACTGCGCTTTGTGGGGCGGGGCACCTCGCTGCGCGACTACCAGCGGCTCAAGGCTGCGCTCGACCGCCTGCAGTCCACCAGCGTGGCGACCTCGATCCGCCAGCCCAATGCGCGGCGGCTGCACCGCTTTTCCTGGATCAACGAGTGGAAGGAGCGCGCGGACGGACAGGGCCGGCCGCTGGGCGTCGAATTGATCCTGCCCGACTGGTTCTATGCGGGCGTGATGGAGGACAGCCTGGTGCTGACCATCGACGCCGACTACTTCCGCCTCACCGGCGGCATCGAGCGCTGGCTGTACCGCCTGGTGCGCAAGCACGCCGGCTGGCAGCCGGAGGGCTGGCGCTTCGAGTTCGCGCACCTGCACCGCAAGTCCGGCAGCCTGGCCCGCTTTGCGGACTTCGCCTGCGACCTGCGGCGCATCGTTGCGCGCCAGCCGCTGCCGGGCTACGCGCTCGCCATCGTGCGCTCGCGCCATGGGCCGGAGGTGCTGGCGTTTCGCCCCGTGCCGTCTGCGGCACCGCTGCGCGCTGGCGGCAGCTTCAACGAAAGTGCATGGCCTGTGGACAGCCGGTGAACGGGCTCGTGCTATCAGGCGTGCGCCCGCTCGTGCTATCAGGCGCAGCGGACTCGTGCTATCAGGCGTGCGGATGGCCGAAAAATCCTTGCACCACAATGGCTTGCGCGATCCCTAACGTATCTAACGTATTTAATAAAAACCTAACGATAGGAGAGCGCCGCGCGCTGTGGAAAAGCCCCGGCGGCGCACGGCACGCAGGCGGCACGCCTAGCGCGAGGAATGGCGCGAGGCCCGCAAGGCCCAATACCGAAAACCGGTCTACCAGGAGCGCGCCATGATCATCGCGCTCCTGAACCAGAAAGGCGGCGTCGGCAAGACCACGCTCGCCACGCACCTGGCCGGCGAACTGGCCTTGCTGGGCAGGAACGTCCTGCTGCTCGATGCGGACCCGCAGGGCTCGGCATTGGACTGGACACAGCGGCGCAGCCGGAGTGGCCTGCCGCGCCTGTTCGGTGCCGTCGGCCTGGCGTGCGAGACGCTGCACCAGGAAGCGCCGGAGTTCGCGCGCCGCGCCGATCACGTCGTCATCGACGGGCCGCCGCGCATCGCGGCGCTCGCGCGCTCCGCGCTGCTCGCCGCCGACCTCGTGCTGATCCCGGTGCAGCCCAGCCCCTACGACGTGTGGGCCAGTGCCGAGATGGTCTCGTTGGTGCGCGAGGCGCAGGTCTTCAGGCCTGCGCTGCGCGCGGCCTTCGTCATCAACCGGCGCGTCAGCACGACCGTGATCGGACGTGAGGCGCGGGGCGCGCTGGCCGACCAGCCGCTGCCGGCGCTGTCGGCAGAGGTGCGCCAGCGCATCGCCTTCGCCGACAGCGTGGCCGCCGGCCGGCTGGTGCGCGAACTGGACGAGGACGGCCTTGCCGCGCGCGAGATCGCGGCGCTCGCCGCCGAGGTGTTGCGAGGCCCGGCATGAAGAACGGTAAGCGCGTGTCTATCGGAGCGCGGCCGCCGGCCAATCCGCAGGCCGAGGCCTGGGTGCGCGCCGGCGACGGCAACGACCTGGCGGCGCTCGCGCGCGCCGAGGTCTACACCGCGCGGCTGACGCTGGACGTGACGCCGGCGCTGCGCGGGCGCATCAAGGTGGCCGCGTTCACGCGCGGCATCACGGTGGCCGACATGCTGCGCGCGCTGCTGGAGCGCGAGTTTCCGGAGCAGCGGCCGTGAATGCATCGCCGTCGAACCTTTCCGCGGCTAATGGCCTGCGGGCGATCGCACGCCTCGACGTGCTTTCGGACGTGTCGCGTTCGTCGCACGAAACGCCGCTGACGCGCGTCTCGCTCGCCTACCTCGAGCGCCGCATCAACCTCTACCTGCGCTTCGGCCGGCCGCTGCGCGAACTGCGCCTGGACCGCTGGCGGCGCTGCGCGACTTTCGCGCCAGGCGCGGTCTTCAGCCGTGTACGCTGGGAGTCCAACGACTACGGCACGACGCGCTGGCAGCTCATGGTGCTGCAGGCCTGCACGTCGGGCGAGCGCATGGAGCGCATCGCCGGCATCCGACCCGGCGCGTGCATTCTGCTGCGCGCCGAAGGCGAAGCCGCGGTGCAGGCTGTGTTGCAACGGATCGACGCCATCGAGGCGCTCGCCATCGACCCGGCCGATGCCGCGCCCGCGTACTGGCGCACGCTCGGCAACCGCCTCGCCGCCCGCCAGCCGCTGCCGGCTTACGGCGCCGAGCGGCACGCGGCCTGGCTGCGCGGGGAGCTACTGCGATGAACCGGCTCGCGCATCGTATCCTGCTCGCGCTGGTGGCGACCCTCGGCCTCGCTGCGCTCGCCGGGCCCGCGCTGCACGCGCCTGCGGTGCGCTGGGCCTACAACCCGAGCGACAGCGTGCCGCGCGGCTGGTATCGCATCGATCCGCAGCCGGCGTCGACCGATGCGCTGCATGTCGGTGACATCGTGCTGGCCCGCCTGCCGGCCGGGGCCGCCGCCCTCGCTGCGCAGCGCGGCTACCTGCCCGAACGCGTTCCGCTGCTCAAGCGCATCGGCGCGATCGCGCCGCAGCGCGTGTGCCTCGCGCAGCGCACCGTCTACGTCGATGACGTGCCGGTGGCGCTCGCGCGCGAGGCCGACGGCCTGGGCCGTGGCCTGCCCGTGTGGTCGCACTGCCGTGCGCTGCGCACCGGCGAGTTGTTCCTGCTCAGTGCGACGAACCCGGCGTCGTTCGACAGCCGGTACTTCGGTCCCATCGACGCGGCGGCCGTGCTCGGCCGCGCGCAGCCGATGTGGACTTGGAGCGCGCGATGACTGCCGCCCGCCGTGCATCGGCGCTGCCGATCCACGTGCAGCCGGAGCGCACGCGCCTCGCTGCGCCGCCTGCGGCTGGCGCGCCTCGTCCGTGCAGACGATCGCCGCCCGACCGTCGGGGCCGGTCGCACCAGCGATCGGCAAAGACGGAGGGCCAGATAAAGGGGCCGGCACGCCGAGCCCTTGCAAGCCAGTCTGCACGTGGGCTCGCGGCGGCACCGCGAGGGGTGCCCGGCGTGCCCCGCGGACACCGGAAACCGCATCCGTGCGGCCTTTGCCGCGTGCCGTTCGCCCTGGACTGCGCCACGCTGCGCTGGAGGCTTCGCCGTGGCTTCGGGTGACGATGACCGTTTCCGCCTCCGGCCCTCGCCGCCGAAGTCGCGCGCCGGGCCACGGCCGCAGCGCTTCGTTTCGCGGGTGTTGAAGGAGGTGTCCAAGGCTGGCGCCAAGGGTTCCGGAAGGAATGCCTGGCGCCCCGCCAACACCTTCGGCCGGGGCCGCGTGCCGGCCACGCTGGCGGGCCAGCGGCTGGGCGCGAACGCCCGGCGCGTGATCATCAAGAGCCGCTTCGTGGTGCTGCAGCGCGCCAGCCCCAACTCGGTGTCCGTCCACCTGCGCTACATCGAGCGCGATGGCGTCACGCGCGATGGGCATAAAGGCAAGGCCTACGGGGCTGAGACCGATGCGGCGGACCTGAAGAGCTTCCAGGAACGCGGCAAGGCCGACCGTCACCAGTTCCGCTTCATCGTCTCGGCCGAGGACGGGTTGGAGATGGAAGACCTCAAGGGCTTCACGCGCCAGTTGATGCGCCGCATGGAGATCGATCTGGAGACCCGGCTGGACTGGGTGGCCGTGGACCACTGGGACACGGACAACCCGCACACCCACATCGTCCTGAACGGGCGCACCGCCAGCGGCGAGCACCTGGTCATCGCCCCGGACTACATGGCCCACGGCATGCGCCAGCGCGCCAGTGAGATCGCCACCGAATGGCTGGGACCGCGTACCGAGGCCGAGATGCGCCAGAGCCTGCTGCGCGAGGTGGACCAGCAGCGCCTGACCAGCCTGGATCGCACGTTGATCCGCCAGGTCGGCGCGGACGACATCGACCTGTCCGGCAATCCACAGGACCGGCAGCGCCAGAACATCCTGCGCGCACGGCTGCAGCGGCTCGAAAACATGGGACTGGCCTCTCGGGTGGAGGCCCACCGCTGGAAGCTCCAGCCGGGCCTGGCCGCCACGCTAACGGCCCTGGGCGAGCGGCAGGACACACTGGACACCATGCGCCGGGCGCTGAAGGGGCAGCAGCGCGAACTGGTGCTGCACGACGCAGATCGTGCCGACGCCGCACCCATCATCGGCCGCATCGCCGGCAAGGGCCTGGCCGATGAACTCAACGACCGAGGCTACCTGGTGGTCGATGGGATCGACGGCCGTGCGCACTACCTCAAGCTACCGGCCGGCACCGATCTCGGCGATCTGCGCATGGGTGCCATTGTGGAGGCCCGGCCGCCGCAGCAGGGGAAGGCGGTGGACCGCAATATTCTGGAGGCGACGAGGGATGGCATATACAACACGGCCGGCCATCTGGCCCAGCTCGTGCAGGCTGGTGTCCGCGATCCACGAGGCACGGTCGGTGTCCACGTGCGCCGCCTGGAAGCCCTGCGCCGCAGCGGTGCGGTGGAGCGCCTGCGTGATGGGGTCTGGAAGATTCCCGGGGATCTGCTGGCCAAGGCGCAGCAGCACGATGCACGAGGAGCGGCTGGCCCGGTGATTGAGCAGCGCTCTCACTTGCCCATCGAGCAGCAGGTGCGCGCGATGGGTACGACCTGGCTGGACCGGCAACTGGTGGACAGTGGCCGTGCGCTGGCGCCGCAGGGTTTCGGGTCGCAAGCACGTGAGGCCATGGACCGACGCGTGGAGTTCCTGTGCGAGCAGGGCTTGGCCGAACGGCGGGGCCAGCGCATCGTTCTTGCACGCAACCTGCTCTCAACCCTGCGTGACCGCGAGTTGGCAAGCGTGGGCCGCATCTTTCAGGAACAGACCGGCAAGCCTTATCGCCCGTTACAGGATGGCCAGCAAGCCAGCGGTGTCTACCGTCAGTCCGTACAACTCGCCAGCGGTCGCTTCGCCATGCTCGACGACGGAATGAGCTTTAGCCTGGTGCCCTGGCGGCCGGTGATCGAGCAGCGGCTGGGCCAGCAGGTCGGCGTCGTGGTGCTTGGTTCGTCAGTGACATGGAACTTGGGCCGGCAGCGAAGCATGTCCATCTGACGACATCGTGCCCGGTACCGCAGCAATGCGCCTTGCGAGAGATCCCAACGATCTCGCACTACAACTTCGGCGCACGCATTCGCGACACCATGCAATCGCGTGTGGGCTTCCTCATCGAACAGGGCTGGCGGACCGCCTTGGACGGCGCGCGGTTCTCGCGCGAACCTTGTGTTAACTTTGCGCGAGCGTGTCGGCGCGTGTGCACGGCTCATCAGCGCATTGCAACTGCAGCGAAAAAAGCATCTTTCCGTGCAGAAGTTGATTGAACTACCCCGGGGCGGTTCACGAAGTCAGCGAGACACCGCACATGGACCCCATTGTGAAGTCTTGAGCAAGGTCGAACACCTCAATGCTTCCAGACGTCCGATTTCATCCAGCGGGAAAAGGTTGCGGTGGCGACGCTGGCCGATTCGGGATGCCAAACAATTCCGAGGGGAGGTAATTCTTCTCGACGCTGGACGTTTAGCGCGACGATTCGGCCGGAGGAAAGGGCCGGCTCCGCAAAGTTGAACGGTACGACGAGGAGGGCATCGCTCTCGGCGACAAAGGCGCTCAGCGCCGAGAAAGAATCGGTGGCAATGTTCACAACTGCAGGGTAGTTAGGAACTGTGGCGAACCAGGAATCGAAAATCATCCGGCTGGTGATGCCTGGCGGAGGCACCAGCCAGTGCTCGCGCGCCAGGGTCTCGAGGGTTAGCCCTTTCCTACCTTCCAGCCTGTGCCCTCGCCGAGCAAGAACGACTGAATGGTCTTGAAGAATGGGATCGAAACGGTAGCCGTCCGGCAGGGAGGGTGGCGGTCTCATCAGGATGACATCGCAAGCACCTGTCTCAAGGAACTTCCTCAACTGGGACAAGCCTGCTTCTTCCATATGTAGCTTGAACTGGGGGTGCTTGAGCATGAAAGCAGCGATGCCCCGCATAACGCCCGCTCGGCAAGCGGCGGGCAATGCTGCCACTTGGAGCGCTCCAGTCGAACCCGACTGTACGGCGTGCAACGCCTGAGATCCGTTCTCCAGAAGCCTGAGCATGCCGCTAAATAGAGGCAGCATTGCGCTTCCTGCCGGCGTGATCCGCATACCTCGCGCATGCCGTTCGAACAGCGCTTCGCCGACGAGTTCTTCTACTGCATTGAGGAACTTGGCGATGCTGGGCTGGTTGAGTCCAGACAACTCCGCTGCCTTGTGCGTGCTTCCGAACTGGGCTGTCAGCACCACAGACTGGATGTGCTTGAAGCTGAGCTTGGTCAGTAGACGTCGATAAACGATCTGGGATGGGAGTTCCATTGTCTTCTGGCGATTCTTTTTTTGAATCGGATCAGTCTATTTGATTTTGCCCAATGGACGTGGGAGCAAGACACTGCGGGACGCAAGCAATCCTTCGTGACTGAATAGCTTCTGAACACATGTCCAACAGCAGAGTAAAAATTGACATTCCCCTTGACGTGGATGGGAAGCATGTCGGGTATGCGCGCCTCCCGCACTCAGTGCATAGATCTGCCTATGGTTGGCTGCCAATCCCCATCGTCAGCATTCGTAATGGCATGGGGCGCACCGTTCTGGTCATGGCGGGAACCCACGGAGACGAGTACGAAGGCAGGATCGCCGCCTCGCGTCTGATCCAGTCGATCGATCCAACATCTGTTCAAGGGCAGATCATCATCCTTCCGATGGCGAATTTCCCTGCGGCGAAGGAAGGGCTGCGGGTATCCCCTCTAGATGGCGGCAATCTCAACAGGACGTTCCCCGGCGATGCACAGGGGTCAATCACTAGCGTGATCGCCCACTTCATCACAACCGAACTTGTGGCTCGTGCCGATGTCGTGCTGGACTTGCACAGTGGGGGAACATCACTGAACTACTTGCCCTCCACCGTTTCATTGGCGGGCGATGCTCCCGAGTTGCTGGAGAAGAGCAAGGATCTGATGCAAGTGTTCGGTGCACCCTATGGAATTCTCCATGAGGGGCGAGGAGGAACTGGCAGCAGCCACGACGCTGCGGTACAGGCGGGTGCCATCCGAATCGGCACCGAGTTTGGGGGGAAAGGCTACGCCGACCCTGGACTGCGCCAGTTATGCGAAGAAGGGGTTCGACGGACGTTGTCATACCTCGGTGTCCTTCGCGGGGAATGCTTCGCTCCTGCCGGTCCGGTTCAGTTCGTACGCGTCCCGCCGTCGGCCTATGTATATGCAGATGCGACGGGGCTATTTGAATCCCAAGTGGCGCTCGGCACCAAGGTCAAGGCTGGGGACCTCGCGGGTTGGACCTACTTCCCTGAGGAGCCGCTGCGTCCACCGCAAGCTGCACGGTTCCAAATCGATGGAATCGTCATCTGCGAGCGATCCATGGCGCCGTGCGAGATCGGCGACTGTCTCTTCCACCTAGGCGTACCCGTATAGCCGGTTCGCCATCCATAGCCTTCAAGGAAATCCACGATGAAAAAAACGAAGCTCGGCTTCATCGCATTCGCCATCGGCCTCGGTCTTGTGAGCGGTGTTGCACTACCCGCAGACTATCCCATGCGCCCCATTACCATCGTCGTGCCACAAGCAGCTGGAGGGGCCAGCGATGTCATCATTCGCATCATTTCGCGTCAAATGGCGGATCAGCTCGGCCAGCCAGTGGTGGTCGATAACCGACCCGGTGCAGGCGGGAACATTGGTACCGTTGCTGTGGCCAAGGCAAAGCCCGACGGATACACATTACTGTTCAACATCAACAGTTCCTTCCTTATCAATCCATACCTCTACAAGAACGCTGGATTCTCTCCAGAGAGAGATTTCGTGCCAGTGGCTCCTGCGGCCACAGCTGGTGTTGTTTTGGTGGCGGCCCCGACTTTTCCTGCGAACAACGTAGATCAACTTATCAAATTGGCCAACGCCAAACCAGGACAGATCACGTTCGCCTCTGCCGGCAATGGAACCTTGAATCATCTGCTGGGCGAGATGTTCAACCGAGCCGCGAGAGTCAGGCTTCAGCACATCCCATATCGTGGCGCAGCCGCCGCGGCGACTGATGTCATGAGTGGTCAAGTATCGGTTGCCTTCCAAGGATTGGCATCCTCAATCGCCCAGGTCCAGGCTGGGAAGCTGAAGGTGCTGGCCATTGCCAATAAAGAGCGCCTCGAGGCACTTCCTGGCACGCCGACAATCGGAGAGATCCTCCCCGGCTTCGGGGAAACGCCTTGGTATGGGCTCTTCGCACCGGCCGAGACTCCTGCACCGGTAATCGCTACGCTGAGCGCCGCGGTCAAGAGTGCATTGGCGGATCCCGTAGTGCTTTCCAGCTTGCAAGCTCAGGGCGCAAAACCATACTTTCTGGAGCCTCGCGATTTCTCGGCATTGATCGACCGAGAACTGCCACGCTGGAAGATTGTCGTCCAGGAGTCAGGCGCTTCGATAGATTGACTATCCGCCCAACGGCCTGCGAGTAGATCTCGCACTTCCCCAGGGAACCGGAGGCAGCGGACCGCGTACGGGCCGCAGGTCGTTGTCCTGCGGATCGATGTACTGGCATTGAAGAAGGTCGTTGCCGCTACTCTATCGGAGCCGGGTCCAGTTGTTCCTGGTCATGGCGTTAGCACGTGAGGCTTTCGAGATGGTCCCATAGCCGCTGCGCCTCGGCTGCCAGCGGCGCTGGCCGGCGCAACAGCGTCAGATGCAGGGGGACATCAAACGCGGAGTTGCCGGCCCTGACTAGCCGCCTTGCAGCGATATCTTCACTTACCAATGTCTGCGGCAGCCAAGCGATGCCCAGTTTTGAGATTGCCATGAAGCGTAGCCCTCTGTCAGGCTTGCACTGTGGTTGCGTTGAAAGTCCAGTCCACTGGACTGCAGGACGGCCTGCAATGACCACTCCAGATGGCATTCGTCGGCGTATCCCAGGAAAGATATGGGCTGGTCTGCGCTCTTGCCCAAGTCGAATAACGGCTGGCCAGCGGCGTTCGGGGCACTGACTGCGATTAGACGCTCATCGCCGAGTTGCAGGGACAGATAGTCGCGCACTTCGGGCGACAGGCCCAGACGCGAAGCAACCGCGTTGCGCTCATCGAGAAGCGCAACCACATAGTCCACTTTGCCTTCGTCAAGCAGCACAAGGCATTCCGGCAGGTTGTCCGAGTCCACGCTGAACTTCGCATCCTTGAAGTCCTCGTGAAGCCGTGGAATCCAGTCAGGGAAGAACACCGCAGACATGATGTGCGGTGCGGCGAAGCGAATGCGCTATTGCTCGATGCTGCGGTCTTCTCGGACGGACTTGCGCAGCGCTTCCAAGGCGTAGACGACTTCCGTGGCCACTACGTGTAATCGGTGGCCAGCATCGGTGACCTCCAGCGCGGTCTTGTTGCGGTCGAAGAGGGACCAGGCAGATTGGCCTGCCTAGACGGCAAAGTACGTCGAGCACATATTCGCCCGCAAACTCCGCTTGCCATTTCCGCAACGCCAGTCCGCGCTTGGTATTAACCCTAAAGCAAAAAGCTACTGAAACCGGCTGCGCAGGGGGTGGCGTTGCTGGTTCTTGCAAGCCGTTGCCTTACCCGCAACATGCCGTTCGCAAGCTCTGTCTAGCATCGAATTTTCGGCGCGCCCTGATCAAGACAGGCTGCCGGTCCCAGCCGCTACAGGAGTTCCAATGTCATCTCATTTCAATTTTGTGCGCGCATTTTTTCGAGTGATGTGCTTTGCGGCCCCGTTGTTGTGCGCCGTGGCGTACGCTCAAGGTTATCCGGCCAAGCCTGTCACCCTTGTAATCCAATATCCAGTAGGCGGCCCGTCCGATATGCTCGCGCGGATCATTGGCCCAAGGCTGCAGCAGCGTCTCGGCCAGCCAGTCATCGTCGAAGCGCGCGTCGGCGCTGGCGGCAACATCGGCACGGAATATGTGGTCCGGGCCAAGCCAGACGGATACACCTTGCTGTTGTCAGCGAGTGGGCCGGTTGCTATCAGTCCCTGGCTCTACCGCAAGCTGGGGTACGACCCCCTCAAAGATCTCGTCCCTGTCGTGCAGATAGCCGCGGTACCGCTGGTGCTTCAAGTCAACGCTTCAAACCCGGCGCGGACGGCCGAAGAGTTCTTGAAGGTGCTCAAGGCCAATCCAGGAAAATACTCTTATGGCTCATCGGGAAGCGGCACGCCCCAGCATCTGTCGGCCGTGCTGCTCGAATCGCTGGCTGGCTTTCAGGCTGTGCACGTTCCCTACAAGGGCGGCGCGCCGATGGCAACAGACCTGATGGGCGGTCAGATCGACTTCGCCATCGACAGCATGGTGGCTACCATGCCGAACATCGCTACAGGGAGACTGCGCCCGCTGGCGGTTACGGCAAAGAAGCGCGCAGCCCTGCTGCCTGATGTGCCCACGCTCGAAGAGGCCGGCGTGGCAGGTTACGAGTCGCTCGCATGGTACGGCCTGATGGCCCCTGCCGCCACACCGCGGCCTATCGTCGACAGGATCAATCATGAATTTCGGCAAGTGCTGGATGACCCCGACGTGCAGAAGCAGATCGCCAGCCTGGGCAGTCCGCCAGTGCACGGGACGCCGGAACAATTTAGCGCCTTCATCCGCAGCGAACACAACAAATGGGGGCCAATCGTCAAGAGCACCGGCGCCACCGCTGATTGAGGACGAAGTCATGAAAATCCTCAATATTGCAGAGCGCACGATCGCCATTGGTTCACCTCTGCGCAATGCGCGCGTGGACTTCAGCCAGATGACGGCAACAGTTGTTGCGGTGAGCACCGACCAGTTTCGCGATGGTCACCGCGTTGTGGGCTACGCTTTTAACTCGCTCGGCCGCTATGCCTGCGGAGGGCCGATGCGCGACCGGTTCATCCCGCGGCTTCTCGCGGCAATACCGGACGACCTAAATGATCCTGTCACTGGTCACATCGACCCCCAGTGCGCAGTGAGGCTGATGCTTGCCAACGAGAAGCTCGGCGCGCATGCCGAGCGGTCTATGGCCGTGGGCACCATCGAAGTGGCCTTGTGGGACATCGTCGGTAAGCTGCAGGGGCGCCCCTTGTTTCAGGTACTGGCGCAACGCTTCGGTATGCCGGATTGCGCGTCGGCCACGACGATTCCGTGTTACGTCGGAGGCGGCTTCTACCAGCCGGTAGACGACCTGTCTCGCGTCGTTGACGAGGTTCAAGCCTATCTCGACGCCGGCTACACGCATGTGAAGATCAAGGCCGGTGGTCTTTCGCTGGGCGATGAGCTTCGCCGCATAGAGGCGGTACTAAGAAAGGTCGGTGCCGGCAACCGGC
Source organism: Xenophilus arseniciresistens (assembly GCF_028023875.1). Classification (GTDB taxonomy): domain Bacteria; phylum Pseudomonadota; class Gammaproteobacteria; order Burkholderiales; family Burkholderiaceae_C; genus Xenophilus; species Xenophilus arseniciresistens. The sequence goes on along the minus strand of NZ_JAQIPB010000004.1, from coordinate 85,948 downwards.
TTGCGCTTGACGCGAGCTGCGCGTTCAATCGGAGCGACGCGCTGGCCTTTACCCGAGCCATCGAGTCCTATCGACTCCGCTGGCTGGAAGAGCCGTGCGACCCGGGCGATTTTGAGACTTATCGCCTCGTGAGAGAGGCCAGCGGCGGCGTCGTAGCCGGTGGAGAGAATCTGTTTAGTCGAGAGGAGGTGGACAACTTCCTGCGCTATGGCATGTTTGACGGCCAAGTGGTGCTGCAGCCTGACCCGCCTCTAGCCTACGGCATCGGCGAGTTTGCGCGCATCGTTGAAACAGCGACCAGCCATGGCGTGCCGCGCGCGAACATCATCCCTCACGGCGGAAACATGATGTCGCTGCATGTGGCGGCAGGACTCGGACTTGGAAGCGCCGAATCCTATCCTGGACTGTTTGGTGCGATTGCCGGCTTCAGCAATGAAGTCACGATCTGCGACGGACAGGCAAGCCTGCCAAGCGCACCCGGCATCGGCTTTGAGCAGCAGCCGGCGCTGTACCGCGTGTTTACGGAACTTTCCAAAGAAATCTCTTGAGAGAAGCTCACGTGTGGCGGCGCCGAAGTAAAACTGAGCCACCGGGGGTGCGGCGGAAAACTTGGACTACCAGGAGGGGTAGTTCATGTTTTCATACGAGGATCGGCTTCGAGCCGTCCAGCTTTACATCAAGCTCGGCAAACGGGTCGGAATGACGATCCGACAGCTTGGCTTTCCAACCAAGAACACGCTCAAGCACTGGCATCAGGAGTACGAGCAAGGCCTTGGGTTGGCCGCCGGATACACGCGCGCGCCGAGGTATTCGCAGGCCCAGAAGGAAGTCGCGGTCGCCCACTACCTGGAACACGGCCGCAGTTTCGCGGCGACGATCAAGGCATTGGGCTATCCATCACGGACGCTGCTTCCGTTCTGGGTCCAGGAGCTGCATCCGCAGACCCGCAAGCGCGTTGTTGGTCGGTCGCAGACACTGACACCAGCGATGAAGCAGTCCGCGGTCATCGAGCTGTGCATGAGGGAAGGCAGTGCGCAGGCGGTGGCCCAGGAGCTGGGCGTGTCTCGGCCATCGCTGTACACCTGGAAGAATCAGCTGCTCGGCCACGACGCACCTGCATCCATGAAGCGCAAGCAAGATCTTCAGCCAAGCCCTGAGTTGGCCGAGCTGGAACAACAAGCCGCGGCACTGCGGCAAGAAGTCCGACGCCTGCGCCTTGAGCAAGACCTGCTGAAGAAGGCGAACGAACTCCTAAAAAAAGACCTGGGCATCAACCGGCAGCTCCTGACGAATCGGGAGAAGACGCAGTTGGTTGATGCCCTGAGACCGACCTACGGACTGGATGAGTTGCTGCGCGAAGCGGGCCTGCCCCGCAGTTCCTACTTCTACCATCGGGCGCGGCTCGATGTCGCCGACAAGTACGTCGACGTACGTCGCGTGATGGCCGACATCTTCGAGCGCAACTACCGCTGCTATGGCTACCGTCGGATGCAGGCATCGTTGACCAGGCAAAGCGTGAACATCTCGGAGAAGGTCGTGCAGCGGCTGATGAAGCAGGAATGCTTGGTTGCCACCACGCCCAAACGCCGACGATACGGCTCCTACATGGGCGAGATCAGCCCCGCGCCGGACAACCTCCTGCAGCGCGACTTCAGCGCAGCTGCGCCAAACGAGAAGTGGCTCACCGACCTCACCGAGTTCCAGATCCCAGCTGGAAAGGTGTACCTGTCGCCCATGATCGACTGCTTCGATGGCATGGTCGTCAGCTGGACGATCGGAACGCGCCCGGACGCCGAGCTCGTCAACACGATGCTGGACGCGGCCATTGAGACCGTCACCGCCAGCAACGAGCGGCCGATCGTGCACTCCGATCGCGGTGCCCACTACCGATGGCCTGGATGGCTGTCTCGGATCGCCGATGCAAGGCTTGCGCGCTCGATGTCTCGCAAGGCATGCTCGCCGGACAACGCTGCGTGTGAAGGCTTCTTCGGCCGCCTGAAGATCGAGCTGTTCTACGCGCGCAACTGGCTGTCCACCACCATCGAGGAATTCATCACGGCGCTGAACGCCTACATCCTTTGGTACAACGCGGACCGGATCAAGATCTCGTTGGGAGCCCGCAGCCCCATCGAGTACCGGCGCAGCCTCGGGCTCGCCACATAACCCGTCCAAGTTTTCTGCCGCACCCCCACCGGCTCAGTTTCGGTCGGCGCCAACACGCCAATGTGGGTCTCAGTGAGCTACACCGAGGTCGACGACCTCAAGCAGCACGTTTGATAAACCTGACTGCCGGCGCTGGTGCAGTGCTGCCAAAAGGGTCAGCCGCAGGTTCGTCTTGGAGTCTTTTCCATAGCGCCTCCGCCCGCGCCCCCAGCTTCAGCGGCTTGCGCAGCAGCAGCACCCGCAACAATACGGTGTGCTCTGGCCCGCCGCATGCGATGAGCGTTCGCGCGGCGATATCCTCACGCACTAGGCTTTCTGGCAGCCAAGCGATGCCCATGCCGATCCTCGCCATCGAGCGCAAGCCGTCGGCCAGTGAACTGCCATGGTCCATGTTCAATGGTGGCAGCCCGTCCATCGCAGCCAGCGCGCGCGCCATCGCCCAGCCCAGCGAGCACTCGGGGCTGTAGCCGAGGTAAGGCAACGACCGGTCGGGCCTGTCCAAACGGCAACGCGCCTCTCCGCGGATGCCCGGCGCGCTCACCGGCACGAGCCGCTCGCTGCCGATCTCCAGATACTCGAACCCGACCCAGCCAGGGTCAATCTCCAGTTGCTCGCGGATGCCGCCGGGCGCGTCGTCGAAGGTGATGACGAAATCCACCTCGCCGCTTTCCAGCAACTGTAGGCAATCCGGCAGCAGCGCCGAATTGACGGTGAAGCGCGCCTGGCCGAAGTGGCCGTGTAGCCGCGGCAGCCAAGTGGGGAAGAAAGCCGTGGTCATGATGTGCGGCGCGCCGAAGCTGATCTGCTCCGCGTGCGCTTCGCCTTGCTTTCGCACTGAGGAGCGCACCGCATCCAGCACGCTCACCGCCTGCAGCGCGACCTGATGCAATTGCTCGCCCGCTTGCGTCAGCTCCAGCGGCGATTTCGCCCGCTCGAACACCGGCGCCCCAAGCCACTGCTCGAGGTTCTGGATACGGCGGCTCAGGCCGGAGGTAGTCACATGGCAATGCTGCGCGGCGCGCGAGAAGCTCTTGAGCCGAGCCAAGACGAGGAAATCCTTGAAAGTCTGCAGATCACACATGTTGCGGCTTTCGCAAAACGAAGAGGTGCTTAGGAGTATCCCGCATCCGTTTGAGCCGCGCACAGCCTTGGCGTCTAATCCTGTTGCGGATTTCGCATCAACAGCGGCTAGACACGCAATGCCTGTAAGCCGAGAGCTTCCTAGCATGTATGCATGGTCGCTCCCGCAGTATTCTCCCCGGTCCTCACCCCATTCACCGCCGACCTGTCGCCAGACAGCGAACGCTTCGTCCAACACTGCCGCTGGCTGCTACGGCACGACGTGGGCTTAGCGGTCTTCGGCACCAACTCCGAAGGCAACTCCCTCTCGGTGCCGGAGAAATGCGAGCTGCTCGACGCGCTGATCCGCGCCGGTCTCCCTACGCAGCGCATGCTACCGGCTACTGGCAGTTGCAGCCTGAGCGACGCAGTGGCGCTGAGCAACGCCGCCACGCAGGCCGGCAGCGCGGGCGTGCTGGTACTGCCGCCTTTCTATTACAACAACCCCAGCGAAGACGGGCTGTTTCGCTTCTACGCGGAGCTGGTTGAGCGGGTGGGCGATGCGCGGTTGCGCATCTACCTTTATCACATTCCCGCCGTCTCGGGCGTGCCCATCACGGCTGCACTGGTGCGGCGGCTGCTCAAGGCCTATCCGCACGCCATAGCCGGCATGAAGGACACGGGTGGCGACTGGGCTTCCACCGAAAGCATGATCCGCGAGTTCGGTCCCGGCGGATTCGGTGTCTTCGCAGGCACCGAGACCGTGCTGCTCGCCGCCCTGCGCGCGGGCGGTCCCGGCTGCATCACGGCCACCGCCAACGTCAACCCGGCGCGCATCGTGCATCTCGCGCGGCACTGGCGCGACGGCGGCGCCGACGAACTGCAGCGCGAGCTCAACGCTACGCGCGAAATCTTCGCGTCTTATCCCCTCATCGCGGCGATGAAGTCGGCGGTGGCGGGCTTTCGCGCCGACGAAGGCTGGCGCCGCGTGCGCCCGCCCTTAACGGCGCTCTCGGACGGCCAGCACGCCGAACTGCTGCAGCGGCTGACCGCACACGGCTTCACAAGCTTCAACAAGGAGACATAAATGACATCCTCTTCCCTTCTCTATCGCTCCGTAGCGATGCTGGCGCTGCTGGTCGCCACCACCACCGCGGCGCAGGCGCAAGCGATCCTCAAGCGCATCGATGAGCGCGGCCAGATCAACGTGGGTCACCGCGATTCCTCCGTTCCCTTTTCCTACTACGACGAGAACAAGCAGGTGGTGGGCTACACCGTGGACCTGTGCATGAAGATTGTGGAAGAGGTGAAGAAGAAGCTCGGCAAGGATCTCAAGGTGAACTTCGTGCCAATCACCACGGCCAACCGCATTCCGCAGGTGACCAGCGGCGCGGTGGACATGGAGTGCGGCACCACCACTATTACTCTGGGCCGCATGGAGCAGGTGGACTTCTCCATGCCCTTCTGGGTGACTGGCACGCAACTGGCCGTGCAGAAGAAGGAACGCATCCAGCAGGCCGAGGACTTGAAGGGCAAGACGGTGGGCGTGCTGCAGGCCTCCACCAACGAGCGGGCGCTGCAGAAGCTGTCGCAGGACAAGGGGCTGAACCTCAAGTTCAACTACATCAAGGACTATGCCGAAGGCTTCCTCTCGCTGGAGACGGGCCGCATCGACGCGCTGGCCGGCGACGGAACGCCCATGGCGGTCTTCGCGGCGACCAGGGCACGCAAGCCCGCCGACTTGGCGGTGGTGGGGCGGCTGCTCACCACTGATCCCTACGGCATCATGATGCAGCGCGGCGACGCCGACTTCCGCCTGCTGGTGAATCGTGCGTTGGCCAAGGCCTTCGAATCCGGCGAAGCGCAGAAGCTACTGGCCAAGCACTTCGGCCCCACGGGCGTAAAGCCCACGCCGGAGCTGCTGAACCTGTACCAGTCTCAATCCATCCCCGACTGACATGGGATACCAATGGGACTGGAGCGTGCTGCTGCGCGATCCCTACCTCGGATGGCTGGCCACGGGCCTGCGCTGGACGGTTCTGATCTCGCTGCTGGCTTATGCGCTGGCGCTGACCATGGGCATTGCGGCGGGCGTGCTGCGCACCCTGCCATCGGCCGCAGCGCGCAGCTTGGGTAATGCGTACGTACAGGTCTTCCGCAGCGTGCCGCTGCTGGTGCAGCTCTTCCTCTGGTACTACGTGGTGCCCGAGGTGCTGCCTGATGCAGTGGGGACTTGGCTGAAGCGCGAACTGCCGTACCCCGAGTACTGGACCACCGCCGTCGGCCTGGGTCTGTTTATGAGCGCGCGCATCGCGGAACAGACGCGCGCCGCCATCAACGCGGCAGGTCAGGGCATGGAACGCGCCGGGCTTTCGCAGGGTTTCACCCGGCCGCAGATCTACCGACATCTGCTCGTGCCCGTGGCGCTGCGCTACGCCATGCCGCCCTTCACCTCAGAGCTGCTGAACACGGTGAAGAACTCCAGTTTGGCGCTAACCATAGGGATGTTGGAGCTCACGGGCCAAAGCCGGCAGATCGAGGCCTACACCTTTCGCGGCATCGAGGCCTTTACCGCCGCGACGCTGATCTACTTCGCGATCTCGCTCGCGGCAATCAGCCTGTCGAGTCGGCTCGAACGCGCCGTGCACATCCCCGGCATGCTGGCAGGGAAAGCTTGAGATGGAGTACGACTTCAACGCGATCGTGCGCGCCACGCCCTTCCTGTTGGAAGGCATGGCTACTACCTTCAAACTGACGGCACTGGCCGGCGTGCTGGGCATGCTGTGGGGCACCGTACTGGCCGTGATGCGCTTTGCGCCCAGCCGCGCGCTGTCGCTGTTCGCAGCGGCTTACGTCAACGGCATCCGAGCGGTCCCGCTCATCATGGTGATTTTCTGGATCTACTTCTTGCTGCCGCTGCTTACCGGCCGGCAGATCGGCGCCTTCAACTCCGCGCTAGTGGCTTTTGTGGTATTCGAGGGGGCGTACTTCAGCGAGATCATCCGCGCCGGCATTCAGAGCGTCTTGCGCGGGCAATTGCAGGCCGCGATGGCCATGGGTATGGGCTACACGCAGGCCATGCGCCTGGTGGTGCTGCCGCAGGCGCTGCGCAAGATGGTGCCTGTGCTGCTGACGCAAGGCATCGCGCTGTTCCAGGACACCTCGCTTGTGTACGTCGTGGGCCTCATGGATCTGCTGACGGCCGCCTCAACCGTGGCAACGCGCGACGGGCGGCTCGTAGAGCTGTACACCTTCGTCGCGCTTGTCTACCTCGTCCTGTGCCTCGCCGCCGCAGGCGCGGTCGAACTATTGCGTCGACGCTTCAACCCGGCGTGAATGAACCGAAATGATCGAAATCAGCAATATCTCGAAGTGGTATGGCGCCTTCCAGGTGCTGAAAGACTGCTCGCTTTCCGTGGAAAAAGGCGAGGTAATCGTGATCTGTGGCCCCTCGGGCTCGGGCAAGAGCACGCTCATTAAGTGCGTGAACGGGCTCGAAGCCTTCCAGCAGGGCCATGTCAGCGTGGATGGCATGAAACTTAACGGAAGTACGGGGCTGCTACGGCAGATCCGCCAGCGCATCGGTATGGTTTTCCAGAACTTCGAGCTGTACCCGCACCTGCGCGTGCTGGACAACCTGAACCTAGCGCAGATAAAGGTGCTGGGCCGCTCCAAGAACGAGGCCACCGAGCGCTCGCGCGCGCTACTACAGCGCGTAGGCCTGGCCGCGCACGAAGGCAAGTACCCAGGCCAGCTCTCAGGCGGCCAGCAGCAGCGCGTAGCCATCGCGCGCAGCTTGGCCATGGACCCGGTGGCCATGCTGTTCGACGAGCCCACCTCCGCGCTCGACCCCGAGATGATCAACGAGGTTTTGGACGTGATGACCGACCTGGCCCGCCAGGGCATGACCATGCTGTGCGTCACCCACGAAATGGGCTTTGCCCGCCGCGTAGCGCACCGCGTGGTGTTCATGGACGCCGGCGCCATCGTGGAGACCGCCAGTGCGCAGGATTTCTTCTCCCACCCCGAAAGCGAACGTGCGCGTGATTTCCTCTCGCGCATCCTCACACATTGAACGGCCCCGATGATGAACGAAGTAGAGAGCGACTTCACCACCCGCATGCGCGACGAGACGCCGGGCGTGCGCGAAGTGATTCACCTCAATGCAGCTGGCGCCGGGTTGCCGCCGCGTGCGGTTACGGACACGGTACTGGCGCAGGTCAAGCGCGAGGCCGCCGTGGGCCCGCATTGGGCGGCGGCCGAGGCGCAGGAGCGGCTGGACGCGGTGCGGACCGCCGCAGCCGGCTTGCTGGGCTGCGAGGAATATCAAATCGCCTTCGGCCCCGGCGCGGGTCGATTGTGGGGCATGGCCATGCTCAGCCGCCCCATCCCGCCCAGCGCGCGCATCCTGATCGCGCGCAGCGAGTGGGTGAGTAACGTACTGAACGTACTGCGGCTGCAGCAGGCGCTGGGCGTGTCGGTAGAAGTGCTCCCCATCGACCCGGACACCGGCCTGATCGATGTGGCGCGCGCTGCGACGATGATCGACGAACGCACGTTTGCGCTGTGTGTGCCGGTGGTGTCCAGTGGTTGCGGGGCCGTGCAGCCGGTGCAGGCGCTGGGCGCATTGCCCCGCCCGGAGCATTGCCTTTACTTCGTCGATGGCACGCAGGCCATAGGCCAGCGGCCCGTCACCCTAGAGACGACCGGCGCCGACCTCCTGGTGTGCCCCGGCCGCAAGTGGCTGCGCGGTCCCAAGGGCGAGGGCATGATGGCATTGTCCGAACGCTCACTGTGCCTGTTGGGCGATCCGCCGTTGCTGGACCCCACCGGCTCTGCCTGGACCCAACCTGCGGCCTACCGCACCTTGGAAGACGCCCGGCGCTTCGAGACCTACGACTACTCGCTCGCAGGCCGGCTCGGGTTGGGCGCCGCCATTGACACCGCGCAGCGGCTGGGTGTCACGAATATCCGCCAAGCCATCGCATTGCGCCTGCGGCAGATCGAGGCAGGCCTGCGGGCCGTCCCCGGCGTGACGGTGTTCGAAGACGTGGCGGCTGAGCCCTCTTTCCTCACCTATGCTGCCGCGGGCACCGAGCCTGCGCAGCTAAAAGCGCAATTAGCGCATGCCGGCATCGTCACAGCTACCGTCGGCCTAGATTACGCGCGCATGGACTTCGAAGCGCGGGGCCTCACGTCCGTAAACCGCGTGGCGCCGCATGCCTACACGACCGAAGCCGAGGCTGACCGCTTCCTGGCTGTCGTGGCCGACGCCGTGCATCTGGCAGGAACCTCCACTTAAGGACACCCCATGGACTACGGCATCTCTCAAAAAACGGCGCTGGTGCTCAGCGCGGGCGGCGGCTTGGGCCGCGCGATCGCAATCGCATTGGCGCAGGAAGGCGCCCAGGTGGCTTTGGCGGACGTGGACGGCGAAGCACTCGCAGCCTCGAAAGAGGCAGTGCAAGCGGCCGGTGGACGCGCGTTTGCGCTGCTTTGGGACTTGGGCGACGTCGCTGGTGCACCCGCGTATGTGCACAAGGTGCAGGAAGCTCTAGGCGGCATCGACATCCTCATCAATAACACCGGCGGCCCACCGCCCACGCCGGCCGCGGGCCAGAGCGCTGCGCTGTGGCGCAAGCATTTCGACGCGATGGTGCTTTCGGTGATCGCGACTACCGACGCAGTGCTGCCCGGCATGCGCGAGCGCGGGTGGGGCCGTATCGTCACTAGCGCCTCGTCCGGCGTTGTCGCGCCCATCCCCAACCTCGGCTTGTCCAACGCGCTACGGCTGTCGCTGGTGGGCTGGTCCAAGACTCTGGCGCGCGAGGTTGCGCGCCAGGGCATCACGGCTAACGTGGTGCTACCCGGCCGCGTGGCCACCGACCGCATCCGCGCGCTTGACGAGGCCAAGGCTCGGCGCGAGGGCCGCAGCGTGCAGGCCGTGGAAGAAGAAAGTACGGGGAGCATCCCAGCAGGCCGCTACGGCCGCCCTGCGGAATATGCCGACGCCGTTGCCTTTCTCGCGAGCGAGCGCGCTTCCTACATCAACGGATCCGTGCTGCGTGTGGATGGCGGCCTCATTCCCAGCGTCTGAATCATCAGGAGAACATACATGAACAACGACGACGTCATCCAGCGCCTGAAGGCTGCTGGTTTGGCCCTGCCCAGGCCTACCTTGCCCGCGGCTAACTACGTGCCGTTCACCCGTCTGGGCAGCCTGCTTTTCGTGGCCGGCCAGACGCCGGTACAGGATGGCGAGCCGCAGTACCTGGGGGTGGTCGGCACCGACGTGGACATCGAGTCTGCCCAGGCTGCAGCGCGCCTGTGCGCACTGAACGTGTTGGCACAGGTGGGTGTGGCCTGCGAAGGCCGCTTCGAGCGCGTGCGCGCGCTGCGTATCGGCGGCTTCGTGCGATGCACGGCCGACTTCACACAGCAGGCCATGGTGATGAACGGCGCGTCGGACCTTTTCGTGCTGGCACTGGGCGAGCGCGGGAAGCACGCGCGCACGGCAGTGGGCACACACGCCCTGCCGCGCGGCGTGCCGGTGGAAGTTGATGGCATGTTCGCCATCGAATAGGAAAACAAGGAAACACTGAATGATGCAACAGGAACAGACATACCGTGAAGCCATCCGCCAGCGCTTCTTGGCGGTGGATAGCTCTAACGTGGCCGATGTGCTGGACACGCTGGGCCTGCCCGACCAGGGGCTGGCCCCCGAATTCGCGCCGCAATCCGCTGAGGGCGCCCGCATGGCCGGCTGGGCTTACACCATCCGCGGGCAGATGACGCCTTTTCCGCTGGGCGGCGACGCCGACAAAATGAAGGCCTGTCAAGGCCTCTCGCCAGGCGAGATTTCGGTGTGGAGCGGTGACGGCGAAGGCATTTGCTACTTCGGCGAGCTCATCGCGATCGGCATGAAGGAGCGCGGTTGCGCGGGCGCGCTGGTGGACGGCGGAGTGCGCGACCTGCGCTGGATCGCCAAGCAGCAGTTCCCCGTGTTCGCGCGCTACCGCACGCCAGTGCAGTCTATCGGCCGCTGGAAGGTGAACGCATGCCAAGTGCCCGTGATGCTGCGCGGCGCCACAGCGCGCCACGTGAAGGTGGAGCCGGGCGACTTCGTCTTGGCCGACGAGGACGGCGCTATCGCCATTCCCGCGGCCGTGGTGGAGAAGGTGCTGGCAGAGGCCGAACGCCTGACCTCAGTGGAAGTGTCCATCCGTTCGGAGCTGTCCAAGGGCTTATCGCTAGCGCAGGCACTGGCGAAGTACGGGCACGTCTGATCCCAGGGTAGTTGTCGGGGCGGCAGCGCGCCGCCTGAGCAGAGTGAGGTGCTTCCATGTTCTTGCAAAGATGTGTTCCCTTTGTGCTGGTGCTCGGGCTTTGCATGGCAGCGCAAGCTCAGTCGCCCGAGATCGTCGTCAGTCAGATCGCGCCGCTGAGCGACACACCTGTCGCCACTGTCGGCCGCCTGGTGGTACTAGGCACAGCGGCCGCCTTCGCTGAAGCCGGCCGCAAGGGTGGCCCGCAGGTGCGGCAAGTGGTGCATGACGACAAGTTCGAACCCTCCTTGAGCTTGGAGCTGGCGCGCGCCGCCGTGGACAAAGACAAGCCCGCGGCGCTGATCATCATGTCCACCGCCAGCAATGTGGAGGTGCTGTGTGCCGACATCCCCAACCAGGCGAAGACGCCGCTGTTCACCACCCGTACCGGCTCGCCCGCCGTGCGGCTGGCGGGCCAGCCTTACATCTTTCATAGCCGGGCGGCCTTTGAGGATGAACTGGGCAAGCTGGCCACCAGCCTGGCGAGCGTGGGCTACCGCAACGTGGGCGTGCTGTATCAACGCGATGCCTTTGGCGAAAGCGGATTGGCTGTGTTCAAGGCTGCGGCGCAGCGCGCCGGCATCCGCTTGAAGGGCGAGGCGGGCTATGACCGCTCGTTGTCCGACGTGGACAAGGCCGTGCAAGAGATGCGGCAGCTGAGCCCGACCACCGTGCTGATGGTAGCCAGCGGCGCGGGCAGCGCCGCCTTCGCCAAGGCTTACCGCGCTGCGGGCGGGAGCCAGTTGGTGGTGGGCATCTCCGACTTCGATCTGCGTGGCTTCGCCTCCGACAACCCCGAGAGCGTGCGGCGCGGCGTGGGAGCGTCGCAAGTCATACCCAATCCCGAGGCGCCGGTGCTAAAGCTGGCGGTGGACTACCGCGCCGCGTTGAAAGCCGCCGACCCCGCCTCACAGCCGAACAACGCTAGCTTCGAGGGCTATATCGTTGGCCGTGTCATTCTGGAGGGATTGCGTAGCTGTGCTCAACCTTGCACCGGAGAGTCACTGCGTGCCGCCTTGGATCGCCTGAAGCGTATCGACATTGGCGGCTACACCGTCGACCTTTCAAAGGACAGGCGGTCGGGCACTTACGCAGACTTGGCAATCATTTCAGCGGACGGGAAGGTCCTGTACTAGAGGCCATCTCCCAACCGCAAGTCTGCAATTGCCGGAGCAATCCAGATTTCGCGGCCACCATTCGGGTCTCGATGCGGAATGATCGAGCTAAGGCACCTACGCTATTTCGCCGCTGTCGCGGAAGAGTTGAACTTTCGGCGTGCTTCCGAGCGCATTCACATCGAACAGAGCCCGTTGTCGCGGGCCGTCAGGGATCTTGAAGAGGACCTTGGCGTCCCGTTGTTTGTTCGTCTCCCGCGCGGGCTGAAGCTCACGCCGGCTGGGCTGAAGCTGCTGACGGAATGCCGCAAGCTCCTGGTTCAGTTGGAGCGCGTCAAGCGAACGGTGCGTCACACCCATGCCCTGTACCAGGCACCAATGCGCGTCGGCGTGGCCGATGGCATCGCGCAGCCCAGACTGTCCGAATGCTTCAACCGCTGGCGCTTGATTGCCCCTGAGGTACCGCTGGAGATCGAGGAGATGCGGGCTCGCGAACTGGCCAATGCGCTCAGGAACGAGGAAGTTGATGTGGGTTTCTCGTTTGGGGTGTCTGATGATGAGGCTATCGCTCAGACGCCCGCATGGCGTTACCGCGTCATGGCACTGCTGCCGCGCGGTCACGAACTTGCGGAGCGTTTCACGGTACCCCTGCCGGAACTGCTTGCTTTTCCGCTGCTGTCCTGCAATGAGGAGCGCCTTCCCGGTCTTCTTGCGCAGATGCGATTAATCATGCACAAGCACATCGAGCAGGCCACGCTTGCGGGTGCAGCCAGCACGCTGTCGGGCTACGTCACTCGCATCGCAGCTGGTGCCGGTGTGGGTTTGGCGGATGCCGGGCATACATGGGCGCTGCAGCGCGACGACGTGCTCGCGGTGCCGCTGGCAGAGGAAGAGCACATCACCACGTTCGTGCTGCACAAGCACCAGCGCTTCGGCATCGCCGAGCCGCTGAAGCGGTTCCTTGCTCACGTCAGCACTTTGTCATGAAAGTTACCGTGGCCGGCGGATGAGCGCCGGCCGCCGCCTCATCGGTCTTGGACGCCAAGCGCCTGGCCAAGGATGCTCCTGATCTGAAAAGCTGGGGCAATTTAGGTCCCGGCGTTCTGGAATCCAGCCAGCCAACCGCGTTTTCTCGCGACATACCCGCCAGCCTTCGCTGAGCTACGCCCTCGTGGGTGTACCGCGCGGCCCGTCGATTCCAGACTCGTGCGATGCGCGCCATGGGGCGCACATGCGCATGGCGCGATCTGGCGCCGAAGGGAATGGACATGGCAGTTCGATCCGGGATTGGCGAAGGCGGGACGTCGAGCGTCCAGACGGGCATCCTGCTCGGCCAGATCGCGGCCGTGATCGGCGTGACCCTGGGCGGGGTGTGGGGTGCCACCCAGTGGACCGCCCATGCGTTGGGCTATCAGCAGCAGTTGGGGCCGGCCTGGTCCGAGGTGGCAGGCCTGCCGGTCTACGCGCCCTGGAAGCTGTTCGAGTGGTGGTACTGGTACGACGCCTACGCGCCCAGCATCTTCCTGCGCGGCGGCGCCATCGCAGCGGCCAGCGGCCTGCTCGCCACGGGTGTGGCAATCGGCATGGCGATCTGGCGCTCGCGTGTGGCGCGCCGCGTCACCACCTACGGCTCCGCGCGTTGGGCCGAGGACGACGACATCCGCAAGGCCGGCCTGCAGGAACCGGCCGGCGTCTTCCTCGGCCGCAAGGATGAGCGCTACCTGCGGCACGCCGGCCCCGAACACGTGATGGCCTTCGCGCCGACGCGCTCGGGCAAGGGCGTGGGCCTGGTGGTCCCGACGCTGCTGTCCTGGCCGGGCTCGGCCGTGATCCACGACATCAAGGGCGAGAACTGGACGCTCACGGCGGGCTGGCGCGCCCGCTACTCGCACTGCCTGCTGTTCAACCCCACCGATCCGAGGTCGGCCGCCTACAACCCGCTGTTGGAAGTCCGCCGCGGCACGCACGAGGTGCGCGACGTGCAGAACATCGCGGACATCCTGGTCGATCCCGAGGGCGCGCTGGAGCGGCGCAACCATTGGGAGAAGACCAGCCACGCGCTGCTGGTCGGCGCCATCCTGCACGTGCTGTACGCCGGCGAGGACAAGACGCTGCGCGGCGTCGCCAACTTCCTGTCCGATCCCGCGTGCCCATTCGAGGTGACCCTGCACCGGATGATGACGACGAAGCACCTGGCAAATGAGCGAGGTGGGGCACCCCATCCCGTCGTCGCGTCGGCCGCGCGCGAGGTGCTGAACAAGAGCGACAACGAGCGCTCCGGCGTGCTGTCCACGGCCATGAGCTTCCTCGGCCTGTACCGTGACCCGACCGTGGCGGAGGTGACGTCGCGTTGTGACTGGCGCATCGCGGACCTGATCTCGACGGAGCATCCAGTATCGCTGTACCTGGTCGTGCCGCCCTCGGACATCAGCCGCACCAAGCCGCTGATCCGCCTGATCCTCAACCAGGTCGGCCGGCGTCTCACGGAATCGCTCGATGGGTCGGATGGCATCGCGCGCAGGCACCAACTACTGCTGATGCTCGACGAATTCCCGGCGCTCGGGCGCCTGGACTTCTTCGAGTCAGCACTGGCCTTCATGGCCGGCTATGGCCTGCGCGCCTTCCTGATCGCCCAGTCCCTCAACCAGATCGACAAGGCGTATGGCCAGAACCATTCGATCCTGGACAACTGCCACGTGCGCATTGCGTTCGCGACCAACGACGAACGCACGGCCAAGCGCATTTCCGACGCGCTGGGCACCGCCACCGAGCTGCGCGCGCAGCGCAACTACGCCGGGCACCGGCTCGCGCCCTGGCTCGGGCACCTGATGGTGTCGCGTCAGGAGACCGCGCGCCCGCTGCTCACGCCCGGCGAGGTGATGCAGCTTCCGCCCGACGATGCCGTGGTGATGGTCTCGGGCCATCCGCCGATCCGTGCGCGCAAGATCCGCTACTACCTCGACCGCAACTTCACGCAGCGCGTGAAGAAGGCCCCGGTGCTCGCCACGGGCGGTCGCTACGGCGATGCGCCACCGGCGCGGGAGGACGCCTGGAGCGGGCTGGCGCCGCTGGCCGCACCCATCCTCGACATGGCGATTGCCGGCCAGGTCGACTCCGTGGATGACGGCGGCCGGCAGCAGCAGCCCGAGCTGGGCGAGGTGAGCTATGTGCCGCAGCCCGAACCCGTCACCGACGACCTCGGCCTGCTCGATGACGACGACGCGCCGCTGCCCCTGCCGACGCAGCTCGATCCGCGCCTGCAGCGCACCGCGCGCCTGGCCGCGCTCGACCCTGACGATGGGATCGCGCTATGAGCCGCGCTCGCCTGAACATCTTCCTCGAGCGGGACCACGCGCGCCGGCTCGATGAGCTGGCCGCGATGAAGGGATTGTCCAAGTCCTCGATCATTGCTGCCGCGCTGTCCTCGTTCCTGTCGCCCGACAGCGGCGATCAGCGCGAGGCCGCGATCGCCAAGCGCCTGGACCGCCTCTCACGCCAGCTCGACAAGGTCGAACGCGACCAGAACATCCTGATCGAGACCGTGGCGCTGTACGTGCGCTACTTCCTGACCGTCAGCACGCCGGTGCCCGAGGCGCACCAGGAGGCAGCGCGTGCCCAGGGACGCGCCCGCTTCGAGCAGTTCATCGAACAGCTCGGCCGCCACCTGCTGCGCGGGCGCAGCCTGGTCAAGGACGTGTACGAGGAGATCCAACCGGAGGAGCGGCAGTTCTTCGGGCTCGATGCTTCCACGGGAGACCATCGGCCGGCGACCCCGGCCGACAGCAAAACGGAGGCTGCGCCATGACCGAGCCGCTGCCCAAGCCCGCGGCCCCAGCCTCGCTGGCGCTGGATCGTCGCATCCGGATGCTGCGCACGGCGATGGGGCCTGAGATCGCGCAGGCCCTGGCCGATCCGGACGTGGTCGAAGTGCTGCTCAATCCCGATGGCTCACTGTGGCTGGACCGGCTGGGCACCGGCCGCGCGCCGATGGGCGTCACTCTGTCGCCTGCGGACGGCGAACGCATCATCCGCTTGATCGCCGCGCACGTGCGCGCCGAAGTGCATGCGGGCAAGCCGTTGCTGACCGCCGAGTTGCCCGAGACTGGCGAGCGCTTCGAGGGCGCGCTGCCGCCCGTGACGCCGGGTCCGGTCTTCGCGCTGCGCAAACGCGCCGTCGCGCTGATCCGCCTGGAGGACTACGTGGTCGACGGCATCCTGACGGCCGACCAGGCTGCGTTCCTGCGCACGGCCGTGCGTGATCGCCAGAACATCTTGATCGCCGGCGGCACCAGCACCGGCAAAACCACGCTCGCCAACGCGCTGCTCGACGAGGTGGCCGCCACCGGCGACCGCGTGATCGTGCTCGAAGATACGGTGGAACTGCAGTGCACGGCACACGACCACGTGCCGCTGCGCACGCGGCCCGGCGTCGTCAGCATGACGGAACTGGTGCGCTCCACGCTGCGCCTGCGGCCGGACCGCATCGTCGTCGGCGAGGTGCGCGGCCCCGAGGCGCTGGACCTGCTCAAGGCCTGGGGGACGGGCCACCCGGGCGGCATCGCCACCGTGCATGCGGGCTCGCCCGTCGGTGCACTGACGCGGCTCGAACAGCTCGTGCAGGAGGTGTCGATGAACGTGCCGCGCGCGCTCATCGCCGAGACCGTCAACGTCATCGTCTTCATCGCCGGGCGGGGACGCACACGGCGCGTCGAGGCCATCGCGCGTGTCACCGGCCTCGACGGGAGCAGCTACCGGCTCGACCACGAACTGGCGTCCACCCCGCTGCCATCCCTTCCTTCATCCCCTTCCGTTCCAGGAGAAACGCCATGACGACTTGGTTCATTTCCGTAGATCCGCATGCACGCGCCGCGCGCGTGCGCCTGGCGCTGCAGGTGCTGCTGATGGTGGCATTGCTGCTCGCGGTCGCGTTGCCCGCGCATGCCGCCGGTTCCAGCATGCCCTGGGAGGCACCACTGGAATCCATCCTCGAATCCATCCAGGGGCCGGTGGCGCGCATCGTGGCGGTGATCATCATCATCGCCACGGGCCTGACGCTCGCCTTCGGCGATACCTCGGGCGGGTTCCGCAAGCTGGTACAGATCGTCTTCGGACTGTCGATCGCGTTCGCCGCATCGAGCTTCTTCCTGTCGTTCTTCTCGTTCTCGGGCGGGGCGGTGCTGGCATGAATGCGCAGGACGCTCCCGGCTTCGAGGTTCCTCTTCACCGTTCGCTGACCGAGCCCATCCTGCTCGGCGGCGCGCCGCGTACCGTGGCGATCGCCAACGGCACGCTGGCCGCAGCCGTCGGCCTCGGGCTGCAGCTCTGGATTCCCGGGCTGGTGCTGTGGCTGGTCGGCCATTCGCTCGCGGTCTGGGGTGCGCGCGCGGACCCGCAGTTCATGCAAGTCTTCGCGCGCCACATCAAGCAGCGCGCACTGCTCGACGTGTAGCGGATGCGAGGACGATGCGATGCTGAACCTCGCCGAATACCGCCAACGTCCCGCGCTGCTGGCCGACTGGCTGCCCTGGGCCGGGCTGGTCGCGCCCGGCGTGGTGCTGAACAAGGACGGCTCGTTCCAGCGCACGGCGCGCTTCCGGGGTCCGGACCTGGACAGCGCGACGCAGGGCGAGCTGGTCTCCGTCACCGCGCGCCTGAACAACGCGCTGCGCCGGCTCGGCTCGGGCTGGGCCCTGTTCATCGAGGCCGAGCGCCTGCCGGCGGCAGACTACCCGCGCTCGGAGTTTCCCGAACCGCTGTCCTGGCTGGTGGAGGAGGAGCGGCGCGCCGCCTTCGAGGAATCGGCCAGCCATTTCGAGAGCCGCTACCACCTGACCTTGCAGTACCTGCCGCCTGAGGAGTCCCGCGCCCGTGCGGCGGGACTGCTGTACGAGAACCGGGCCAGCGAAGGCGTGGACTGGCACGAGCGCCTGACGGCCTTCATCGCCGAGACCGACCGGGTGCTTGACCTGCTCGATGGCGTGATGCCCGAGATCACCCGGCTGGACGATGCCGGGACGCTGGCCTACCTGCACGGCACGGTATCCACCCGCCGTCATCCCGTCGCGGTGCCCGAGGTGCCCATGCACCTCGATGCGCTGCTGGCCGACGCTCCCTTGACCGGCGGTTTGGCGCCGATGCTGGGCGACCAGCACCTGCGGGTGCTGACCGTGCGGGGCTTTCCGACCTCCACCTGGCCGGGCATCCTCGACGACCTGAACCGCCTGGGCTTCGCCTACCGCTGGTCCACGCGCTTCCTGTGCATGGACAAGGCCGAGGCGGAGAAGGAGCTGACGCGCCTGCGCCGGCAGTGGTTCGCGAAGCGGAAAAACATCGTGGCGCTGCTGCGCGAGACGATCTTCCAGCAGGAGAGCGTGCTGGTGGACACGGACGCCAGCAACAAGGCGGCGGATGCCGACGCCGCGCTGCAGGCGCTGGGCAGCGACCAGGTGGCCTTTGGCTATCTCACCGCAACGGTGGTGGTGATGGATGCCGATGCCACTGCGGCCGACGAAAAGCTGCGGCAGGCCGAGCGGGCAATCCAGGGCCGGGGCTTCGTGACCATCCCCGAGACGCTGAATGCCGTGGAAGCCTGGCTGTCCTCGATTCCTGGGAACGCCTACGCCAACGTTCGCCAGCCCATCGTCTCGACGCTGGGGCTCGCGCACATGATGCCGGTGTCCGCCGTGTGGGCCGGGCAGGAGCGCAATGCGCACCTCGACGGCCCGCCGCTGATCGTGACCCGCACGGACGGCGCGACGCCGTTCAGGTTCGTCACGCACATCGGCGACGTGGGCAACACGCTGGTGGTCGGCCCGATCGGCATGGGCAAGTCGGTGCTGCTCGCAACGATGGCGCTGCAGTTCCGCCGCTACCCGGGCTCGCGCATCTTCGCGTTCGACTGGGGGCGCTCGATCCGCGCGACCGTCCTGGGCCTGGGCGGCGAGCACTACGACCTGGGCCGCGCGGACGACGACGTGAATGGGATGAAGGGCGAAAACGCCATCGCGTTTCAGCCACTCGCCCGCATCGACCGTGAGGGCTACCGCACCTGGGCGGCCGAGTGGATCGAGGGGCGGCTGGTCCAGGAGGGCGTGGCGGTCGGCCCGGAGGAGCGCGAGGCGGTCTGGTCGGCGCTCGGCAGCCTGGCCAGCGCGCCGGTGGAGCAGCGCACGCTCACGGGCCTGTCCGTGCTACTGCAGTCCAACGCGCTGCGCCAGGCGCTCGCGCCCTACGTGCTGGGCGGCGCGCACGGCCGGTTGCTGGATGCCGACCACGACCGGCTGGGCAGCGCGGACGTCCAGGGCTTCGAGATGGAGGAGCTGATGGCCAGCAAAGCTGCGGCGCTGGCCGTGCTGCGCTATCTGTTCGCACGCTTCGAGGAGCGGCTGGACGGCGCGCCCACGCTGCTGATCCTCGACGAGGCCTGGCTGTTCCTCGACGACCCGGTGTTCGCGGCGCGCATCCGCCAGTGGCTCAAGACCCTGCGCAAGAAGAATGTCAGCGTCGTCTTCGCCACGCAGAGCCTGGCCGACATCGAGGGCTCGGCGATCGCGCCCGCCATCGTGGAGAGCTGCGCGAGCCGGGTGTTTCTCCCCAACCCGCAGGCCACGGAGCCGCAGATCCGAAAGATCTACGAGAGCTTTGGCCTGAACGGGCGGCAGATCGGCATCGTCGCGCAGGCGCAGCCCAAGCAGGACTACTACTACCAGTCGCGGCTCGGGAACCGGGTCTTCGACCTGGACTTGGGCCCGGTGGCGCTCGCCTTCGCCGGCGCCTCGACCCCCGAGCACCAGCGCGACATCGACGCCGTGCTCGCGGCGCACGGTGTACAGCACTTCGCGGCGCACTGGCTGCGCCACTGCGGCCTGGACTGGGCCGCAGACCTCATTGATCCACCACCTGAAGGAGTCTCGCCATGACCCGCATCGCTTCGTTCAAACCCCGCCCCTTCAAGGGCCGCGTCCTCGCGCTGGCGGTTGCCGGCGCGCTTGCACTCGGCGTCACCCAGCCTGCCCATGCGCTGTTCGGCATCGGCGACATCGTGTTCGACCCCTCGAACTATGCGGAGAACGTGTTGACCGCCGCGCGCACGCTGGAGCAGATCAACAACCAGATCCGCCAGCTCCAGAACGAGGCGCAGATGCTGATGAACCAGGCGCGCAACCTGACCAGCCTGCCGTTCAGCGTGCTGGGCGACCTGCGTGCGACGCTGGACGCGACCAACCAGCTCATCCAGCAGGCACAGGGGCTGGCCTTCACCGTCTCGCAGATGGAGACGGATTTCCGGCGCCTGTACCCGGAGTCGTACACCGCCGCGATCTCGGGCACGCAGATGGCGCTCGACGCGCGCACGCGCTGGCGCAACTCGCTCGAAGCGCTGCGCACGGCGACCAAGGTGCAGTCGCAGGCCGTGCAGAACTTCGCGGCCGACGAACGCGCGTTGACCGACCTCGTGAACCGCAGCCAGTCGGCCACGGGCGCCTTGCAGGCGATGCAGGCCACCAACCAGTTGCTCGCGCTGCAGTCGCGCCAGGCGATCCAGGCGCAGCAGCTCCAGATCACCCAGGACCGCGCCGCGGCGCTGGAGCAGGCACGCCAGGTCGCGGTGCACGAGCGCGCGCGCGAGGTGCGCCGGCGCTTCCAGGGCGAGGGCACGCCGTACACGCCGGCGGCCGTCAACTTCTATGGCAACTGAAGGAGAGCAGGCCATGCGACGAATCCTCTTCCTGATCCTGTGCGCGCTGGCGCTGGCTGCCTGCGAGAAGAAGCCACCGCCCATCGAAAGCGTCGAATCACTGGTCGCCAACCCCGAGCGGCTGCGGGCACTGCGCGAGGCCTGCAAGGCGGACCACGCGAAGGTCGGCGATGCGCAATGCAACGCCGTGGCCGAGGCCACGCGGCGGCGCTTCATGGCTGGAGGCCAATCGCCCTATGCGAACGATCCGGTGAAGCCGCCCGCACCGCCGGCGGCCGAAGCGGCGTCGTCCACTCCCAAGGACTGAAGCCGTGAACGACGTTGGCGTCATCGACCGCTTCCTCGATGTCTTCTCGCGCTACATCGACTCGGGCTTCGGCCTGTTGGGCGGCGAGGTCGCATTCCTGACCGCTACGCTGGTCCTGATCGACATGACGCTCGCCGGCCTGTTCTGGGCCATGAGCAACGCTGGCGGCGGTGGCGGCGACGAGGTGATCGCCAAGCTGATCAAGAAGGTGCTCTACGTGGGCGCCTTCGCCTACATCATCGGCAACTTCAACACGCTGGCCGGCATCGTCTTCCGGTCGTTCGCGGGCCTGGGCCTGACCGCTTCCGGCTCGGCGCTGACGCAGGCGCAACTGCTGCAGCCGGGCCGGCTTGCGCAGGTCGGCATCGATGCTGCGCGGCCGATCATGACGCAGATCGGTGACCTGACAGGCTTCCCCGAAGTCTTCGCCAACCTCGACCTGATCGTGGTGCTGGGCCTGGCGTGGCTGGTGGTCATCGTGAGCTTCTTCGTGCTCGCGGTGCAATTGTTCGTCACCCTGATCGAGTTCAAGTTGACGACCCTGGCCGGCTTCGTACTCGTGCCGTTCGCACTATGGAACAAGACCAGCTTCCTCGCCGAGCGCGTGCTGGGCAATGTGGTGTCGTCCGGCATCAAGGTGCTGGTGCTGGCCGTGATCGTGGGCATCGGCACCGGGCTGTTCGGCGAGTTCACCGCGCCGAGCGGCCCCGAGCCGAGCATCGACCATGCGCTGACCCTCATGCTGGCCTCGATTGCGCTGTTCGGGCTCGGCATTTTTGGTCCCGGCATTGCGACCGGTCTGGTAGCTGGCGCGCCTCAGCTCAGTGCGGGCGCGGCGGCCGGGACGGTGGTGGGCGGGGCAGGGCTGGCCATTGCTGGTGGCGCTGCGGTTGCGGGCGCAGGCGCGGCAGTCGCGGCCGGCGCCCGCATGGCGCCCGGCGCTGCGCGCAGCGTCGTCGGCGGGGCGGCAGCTGCTGGCCGTACGGCCGGCTCGCTTGCTGGCAGCGCCCGCTCGGCCTATGCGGCCGGCGCCGCGGCCTCGGGTGGTAGCGGCTTGCGCGCCGCGGGTGCGGGGCTGGCCAACGTCGCACGCACCGGCGCCGGTGCGGTCGGCGACCGCGTTGCCTCGGGCGCCAATGCCATGCGCGATCGCGTAGCGAACTTCGTCGCCGAGGCCGCCGCGCCGCCGGCTGCAGCCGCAACGGCATCCACCGACAGGGCGGCCACTTCCAGCGCGCCGCCCGCCTGGGCGCAGCGGCTGCAGCGACACCAGCGCCTCGCGCATGGCGCGACCGTCGCAGCCCACACGCTGCGTTCGGGCGACAGCGGCGGCAGCGGGGCCAGTCCCAGCCTGCGCGACGACAGCTAAGGAGAACCCTTCATGCGATTCAAACGACCCCAGGTGCGATTCTCCGAGACGCCGGCGCCCGTCACTCCCTACCAGGCTGCCGCGCAGGTGTGGGACGAGCGCATCGGCTCGGCCCGCGTGCAGGCGAAGAACTGGCGCTTCATGGCCTTCGGATGCCTGTCGCTGGCACTGTTGATGGCCGGCGGCCTTGTCTGGCGCTCGGCGCAGTCCATCGTCACGCCCTACGTCGTCGAAGTGGACCAGGCAGGGCAGGTGCGCGCGGTCGGCGAGGCCGCCACGCCGTACCGGCCCCATGACGCGCAGATCGCCCACCACCTCGCGCGCTTCATCACCGACGTGCGCTCGCTGTCCATCGACCCTATCGTCGTGCGGCGCAACTGGCTCGAAGCCTACGACTACGCGACCGACCGGGGCGCGGCCACGCTCAACGACTACGCGCGCACCAACGACCCGTTCTCGCGCATCGGCCTGAACTCGGTGGCCGTGGAGGTTACCAGCGTCGTGCGCGCCAGCGATTCGTCGTTCCAAGTGCGCTGGGTGGAGCGCGCCTTCGTGAACGGCGCGCCGGCCGGCACCGAGCGCTGGACCGCCGTGCTGTCCATCGTGCTGCAGCCGCCGCGCACCGAGGAGAAATTGCGCAAGAACCCCCTGGGCATCCACGTCAACGGTCTGTCGTGGAGCCGTGAACTCGATGCGACCGAAGGAGCGAAGAAGCCATGAATCGACCATTCCGCCTTTACGTTTTACCGGCACTGTGCATTGCGGGCCTGGCCGGCTGCGCCACGCAGGGCACGCCGCCGCCGGCCATCACGCTGGACGAACCCGTGCAGGCGCAGCGCCTGCCCGACACGCCCGTTCCGGTCGAAGTGGTCGAAGTTCCCAAGCCTTTGCCGCTGCCGGCGCAGATGAAGGCACTGCCGGCCATAGAAGCGCCGTCGCCGGCGCCCGAGCCCACCGACGAGAAGCTGCGCGTGTCCAAGGCCAACGACGAGGCGCGCATCGCACCCTCGCGCGAAGGCTACGTCAATGCGATCCAGGTCTGGCCCTTCACCGACGGTGCGCTGTACCAGGTCTACACGAGCCCCGGCCGCGTCACCGTCATCGCGCTGCAGGAGGGCGAGGAACTGGTGACGGTCTCGGCCGGCGACACGGTGCGCTGGATCGTCGGCGACACCACCAGCGGCACGGGGCCGGCCCAGCGTGTCAACGTGATGGTCAAGCCCACTCGCACGGGCCTGAAGACCAACATGGTCATCACAACAAACCGCCGCACCTACTTCGTCGAGCTGTCCTCGACGCCGCAGGCATGGATGGCGTCCGTGTCCTGGGACTACCCGAAAGACCGCATGGTGGCGTTGCAGAAGCAGGCGCGGGACGCGCAGGCCTCGGCGCCCGTGGACGCCGGCCTGTCGCTGGAGAGCATCCGCTTCCGCTACGCGATCAGCGGCGACAGCCCGCCGTGGAAGCCGCTGCGCGCCTTCGATGACGGGCAGAAGGTCTACATCCAGTTCCCCGGCGGCATCGCGCAGGGCGAGTTGCCGCCGCTGTTCGTGATCGGCCCGCAGGGCGATGGGCAGCTCGTGAACTACCGCTATCGGGCGCCGTACTACGTGGTGGACCGGCTGTTCGGTGCGGCCGAACTGCGCCTGGGTGGCGGCAAGGGAACCAGGGGCGAGATCGTGCGCATCGAGCGCACCGATGGCGTGCCGCGCGCTTCGGGTAGCGGCGTGGGGAGCAGCGGATCATGAGCGAGGCTGCCGTTCAGCCCAAAGCCGATCCCGAGGCGATGGCGCTGCGCGCTTCGCCGCGCCCGGTGGTCCGGCTCAACCGACGCATGCTGGCCGTGATCGCCGGCACGCTGGCGGCCGTGGTGCTGGGTGCGACCCTGTGGTCGCTGCAGCCGCACCGGCGCGAGCGCAATCCGGCGACCGAGCTGTACAACGTCGATCGCATCGCCAAGGCCGAGAGCCTGGACCGGCTGCCCAGGGACTACGCCGGGGTGGCCCGGCTGGCGGCGCCCGCGGTGCCGCAACTGGGCGAGCCGCTGCCGGGCGACCTGGGGCCGGCCATTGTCAGGTCGCAGCAGCCGGTGGAGGCGCGCGCCCACGGCGCCGATCCGGCGCATGCGGCGCGCCTGGCGGCCGAGGACGCGGCACGCTCCGGCGTGTTCTTCCGTGCGACGGGCGGCAGTCCGGCCAGCGCGAAGCCGGCGCAGGCACCAGCAGGCGAGGGAGGCAGCGCGCAGCCTTTCGATGCGCTGGCAGGGGCGCTTGCGCCCGCCGCCGCGCCGCCCACCGATCCGACGACGGTGCAGAACCGCCAGGAGCAGAAGGAAGCGTTTCTGGGCAATGCCGGGTCTGCACAGACCCGCAATTCCGGCACTCTGCAGTTGCCGGCTTCGCCGTACCAGGTGATGGCCGGCACGGTAATCCCCGCGGCGCTGGTCACGGGCATCAAGTCCGATCTGCCCGGCGACGTGATCGCCATGGTGACGGAGCCGGTCTACGACACGGCGACCGGCAGGTACCTGCTGATCCCGCAGAGCTCGCGCATCCTGGGCAAGTACAACAGCCAGGTGAGCTACGGCCAGAGCCGGGTGCAGGTCGTGTGGAACCGGGTGATCCTGCCCGACACCTCGTCGTTCAAACTGGACAACTTAGTGGGCACCGACCCGGCGGGCTACGCGGGCCTGGAAGACGGCGTGGACTGGCACTGGGACCGCATCTTTGCAGGCGCGGCGCTGACCACGCTGCTGGGTATCGGCGCCGAGCTGGCCGCGCCCGAGAACCGCCAGGACGGCAACCGTGTCGCCATTGCCGGGCGCGACAGCGTGCAGGACAGCGTGAACCAAATCGGGCAGGAGATGACCCGGCGGAACATGAACATCCAGCCGACACTGACCGAACGCCCCGGGCTGCCGGTGCGGGTCATCGTCAACCGCGACCTGGTACTGCGGCCCTACCAGCCCTTGTTCTTCCAGCGGCAAGATGTCCAATGAGCTCAACCTCGAAACTTCGCCTGGGACCGCTTCCTCGGCAGGAAGTGGTCAAGTTGACCTTCGCGTGCCCAGCTAGCACGAAGGCGGATCTCGATCGCTATGCTGCGCTGCATGCGCAGATCTATGGTGAAACCGTCGATACGCTGCAGCTCATCCCGTACATGCTGGAAGCGTTTATGGCGCGGGACCGTGCTTTCCGGAGAGGTAAAGAGATCCGATAGCGAATGCATCAGTTTCGATCAGCTGGATCGGGCGTCAAGGTGCTAGCGACACGCAGCCCACTGGAACTCGCGTCCGCTATGCTCTGAGGCTAGTGGCCTAGGTTGTGGATGGCATGATGCACAGAACTGAATAAAGGTCGGGCCAAGGACAAAGGGAAAAATGGAATGAGGCTGAATCGATGGCTGCTCTCGCTGCTGCTTTCCATGTGCTCCCTATGGGCATTTGCTGAGACACAGACTCCCCCAGCTGTTTCTCCTCCAATGCGTGCGCCGAGTGCCATTGTGGCTCCTGGCCAAACGGTGGCTGGCACGGTGGACGATCAGATGATCTTGTCAAACCTCAAGACCATTGCTACGTCGATAGAGGCGATCAAGTCCAAGCCGCCAGACTACGTTCCAGCCTATCTTGCCTTTGGGAGCGCTTTGCTTGGTACATTGGTTGGAAGCCTTGTCAGTTGGTCGACACAGTCCCGCTCATTGAAGTCTCAAGCGCTGCAAGCGGAAAGAGCTGCGGAGCATGCGCGCCAGCTCGCCGAAGCGAGGGCGAAGCTTGAGATCGGAAATAGCTTTGTGCAATGGCGCCTGAAGCAACTCTCGGAGCTATATGGGCCGCTTCACGCGCTGTTGCGCCAATCCAATGCACTCTATCGATTGATGAACGAAGCTCTGATAAGTGCAGCCCCAGATCAATTTCGACTTGTACAGGGCGGCCCCAGCGATGACTTTGACGGCAAAGTATTCGAAATCGCGACTGGCAATGACCAGTGGGAAAGATTTCGCACAGTGCTGCACTTGTCGAGAGTCTATGGAGCTGGAAAGGGCATTGAGGACTACTTCGACGAACTGGTTGAAATCGGTCGACGCATTGTCGAAGTCATTGAAGGAAAAGCTGGGCTTGCAAGGGAGGATCAGCATCAAGACCTGATGCCTGTTTTTGGGCGTTACCTCGCTCACTATCGAGTGTTCAAGCAGCTTCATGCGCATGCCAAGAAATCGCAGGGGGAAGGGAAGGGCGCGCAGGTTGATAGCGGCGCGATGCCGGTGGGTGGAGCGGCCGTGTTTCCAAAGGAAATTCAGGGCCTTGTAGATGAAGGGTACAAAAATTTGGTTTCTGAGTTGAATGCCTGGCGCGCAAAAGCGGGTTAGGACGCGCATCGCATGACCGGTACGACGTAATGGGTATGAATTCCCAAGGCCACAGCGGGACGGACGACTACTATGAGAAGCATGCGCTCGAATACTTTGAGCGCACCGTGGGGGCAGACATGTCGCCCCTGTACGACTCATTTTTAGCCCTAGTGCCGCCGGGGGGGCGGATTCTCGACGCTGGGGCTGGATCGGGAAGAGATCTTCGCGAGTTTGTGCGGCGCGGCTATCGGTGCCGTGGGATTGATGCGTCGCCATCGCTTGCGCGGCTGGCGCACGAATATTCATCCGCTCCATGCGACGTACAACGAATTGAGGAACTTGACGAGTCGGCTGCCTACGATGGCATCTGGGCTTGTGCTTCGCTACTTCACTTGCCCAAGATGACGCTCGTTGACGCGCTCGCTCGTCTCCACAAAGCGCTTGTACCGCTCGGCGCCCTGTTCGCATCTGTACAGGAGGGCGAGGGGGAGCAATTTGATCGTAGCGGTAGATTTTTTGCGCTGTACACCCCCAGCGAATTCCTTGAGGCAGCGGCTGCCGCCGGTTTCGCGATCGTCCGAAGTTGGAGATCTGAGGACGTTCTTCGCGATCACGTAGGTCCGAGGTGGATCAACGTGCTGGCCAGAGCAGGACTAAGCGCGCCACGTTAGTCGTGACGGCGCGCTGCGCCGCCTCCGCAGTTTAGAGTCGGCTGGTTTCCATCCGATCGGGCCCCACCCGCGCCTTCACAAGCGTACATTCCGTTGGTGTTACTCTCTGTAGCATCCGGGGCAATTGCTGTCCCTGCACTGCTGATCTTCTGCGTCTCGCGAGGTCGGCATGGAGAATCCGCTTGACGGAGGAGCAACGCGATGAGTACGCCGTTTCAAGGCGAAGGTGGGCTCGGGGCACCACCAGCCAGCGCATGGGTCAAGTTCCTGCGCAGCTATGGCCCTACGCCGAACAACCTGACGATGTTTGATGAGTACGTGGCGAACGCGCTCGGGAGGGCGAAGGTGGCGCCTATCAGCCTGTCGACACCGTTGCTGGACGCGATGGTTCATCACTTTGAGTCGAAAGCTCCAGGCTCGATACTGATCGCAGGGACTGCGGGTGATGGCAAAACCTACCACTGCCGAGCCTTGTGGACACGCATTGGTGGTGATCCCAGAGAGTGGGCGAGCAAGGGAAATGTGAAGGAGCTGCGCCTGGCCGATGGTCGCTTAGCAGTCTTCATCAAAGACCTTTCCGAATTCAATGGTGAAGAGAGCGATCTGCCGCTACAGCGACTGGAGAAGTCGGTTCTAGGCGGCGACGATTCGGAAGTTGTGATCCTGGCGGCCAACCATGGTCAGCTTCTCGATCGCCTGCGCGACTTGGGTAAGCGGCAGGATCGCACGCATCCCCTTCGCAAGCCCTTGCAGGAGTGCTTCCTGCAAGCCGGACCTGCGCCTCAGCGCCTGGCCGTCTTTGACCTCAGCCGTTCCACCAGTCGAAAGACGCTCGACGAAGTCGCCCAGGCGGTGGCCGGGCATCCTGAGTGGGCAAACTGTGCGCATTGTTCTTTGAAGGCCGACGGGAAGGTCTGCCCGATCGATGAGAATCGCCGCCGCCTGCTCGGCGAATCCGATGGAAGGCAGCTCGCGCGTCGTCTCGGCGACCTCGTCGAGATCGCCCGCCTCAACGGACTCCACCTCCCAGTGCGCGACCTGCTGGCTCTCTGCTCCAACATGGTACTTGGCTACGCTGATGCCAAGGGGGCCAAAGAGAACCTCATGACTTGCGCAGACGTGCCCAAGATCCAAGAGGGCGGGCACATCGGCAAAGCCAGCATCTACGCTAACGCCTTCGGAGCAAATTTACCCAAGCGTCGGGCGTCCGGCCGCCCCGTCTTCAAGGCCATGGCGAGCTTTAGCGTAGGCGAAGAAACGACCAATGCGGCCGATGGCTTGCTGGTCTACGGCAAGGACGATTCGCGTCTGCAGGCCGATTTTGCGCGCCTAGTGGCTGTCGACCCGATCTATGGCGCGACGGCGGAATTCCGCTCGGCCCAAGATGCCTACCTTGAAGGTCATGAGGGAGCTCGCTTGGAAGGCGGCTCCGCCGAGTTCATGGAGATGCTGGAAGACCAGCGCCGCCGGCTCTATTTCGCGCTGCCCGAGGCCGAGCCCGGATACCCACGCTGGTCGATGACGGCCTTCCGCTTTGCGGGCGACTATTTGGACATCATCGAATCGCTGAAGGCGAAGAGGCCTGTGAGCGATGGCACGCGCGGGCGCATCGCCCGCGGCCTCAATCGAGTCATGACCGGCCTACTCTTGGAGAATGTCGATCGCATCTTCATCGCCAGCTCCGGCGGCTTCACGCAGAGCCGTGTGAGCGTGCTCTGCGATCACGAGACACCCTCCCGCAGGCAAGGCGGCGTTGGCATGGCCATCAAGCTCGACGAGGAGACCGGCCGCCCCCAGCTCGACGTGTCGCTCTCGCCCGGGCCCGGCAATTCGGTCGCGTTCGACCTCACACCTATCCGGCATGAGTTCCTCGCTCGCGTGGCCGAAGGCGCACTGCCGGCGAGCTTCTCTAATGAATGTCTCGAAGACCTGCTGGCCTTCAAGGCGAAGCTCCTGCGGAAGGCCGAGATCGTCCGCAAGGTGGGCTTTGCCGGCGACGATGACGAGGTCGGCGGGGAAGCCTCCGCGCTGACGCTGAATTTCATCGACATTGAGCCTGGAGGCCGCGGCTTTGCCCGCCCCGTGACCGTAAGGGCCCTAGCATGAGCGAGATCTTCAAACGGCCCGAGATCAAGAACGTCGATTTCTGCGTCGACGAGAACATCTGGGGGCATCGCCTCTACGACGAGCAGCTTCCGCATTTGACGGTGCTCGAGTTTCTCGGTGCCCTGGGCTCTAACCTTGACAAGCCGCTGCGCCCTCATGAAGGGTTGGGCGGGGCCTTCAAGTTCCAGCCTCAGCGTCAGATTCGCCTTCGCGGCCTGATCTTCAACAACCCCTACGTCGAGTCCATCTCCGAGAGCGCGCAGCCCGACGAGGAAAAGTGGCGGCAGTGGTTCGAGCGCTTTAGCCAGGGCGCGACGGGCAACGGCGACGGTGTCGGCGACATGGCCTACCTGCGCCACTCGTTTACGAGCTTCGACGACTTCGCGAAGGCCGTCGAGCTGCTGCGCTCTTCTTCCTTTGAGTCGCGCAGCAACAAACGATGGAGCTCCAAGTTCGTCTTCCCCTTCGGTCCTGACGCTCTCTACGAGGACTTGGAGATCGACTCCAAGGGAAAAATGAGCAACGATCGGCGCTTCTTTGCACGCACCGGCGAGCTGCTCTACATGATGCTCACGCGGGCCAAGCGCGGTGCCGAATTGGGCGACTTGTTGGCCAAGCGGTTGTTCGACCGTGAGGCCGCAATGAACCGCCTCGCCCGCGCGATGCAGGGTGTGCCCCAACGGGCTGACGACTTCCGACAGTCGGGCTATCTGCCCGAGGCGACCAACCCGCGTTTCGATCAGATCTGCGAAGACTGGCTAGCGATCCTGGCCACGGACATGCCGATCTACGACGCGCTGGAGCATCTGATCGCCATTTCGGGTCTCAACATGCTGCTCTACTTCCTCGAGCGAGCGAAGCGCGTGGCCGGCAACGATGATCCGGTCGAGATCGTCTGCGAGATTGTCTCCAAGGAACGCACGAAGGTCCGAGCGCTCTCCGGGGACAGCTATCAGCTCAACCAAGGCTTGCCCTCCAAGGCGGTGCGTGCACATGTCGAGTCGATCCGCATGGACGCAGGCTGGGCCAAGGCCGCTTCTGGCGACTTCCCCGACGCTGAGCGCGTGAAACTGATGCGCGAACGTTTCCAGTGGCCCTCGGTTGATGGCGATGACGAGGAGGACTATTCGGGCGAGAGCCCTGACGCCTTGGTGGGTAAGCTCGCCGAGCTTGCCCTCGCGCGCCACGAGCAGCACGTTGGCAAAATCCACGCCTCCTGGTCAAGGGCGATTGGGCTCAGCTCCCGCCGACTCTCGCGGCGCACCCGCTATGCCCCCAATGATCGGTTGTTGAAGTCGATCGTGGTGGCCATCGTCGACGATCGTATGCAGTTCGACGAATTTTTAGGGGAGGCCAAGAAGCGTTATGGCTTGATCCTCGGCGACGCCGAAGGCGTTCGCCTGGTCGACGCGAAGCTTGTCGACCAAGAGGAGCTTAGCGAAAACCGGGACAACCTCGAAGCCCGGCTTGTGGGGTTGGGCCTGGTCCGCAGGCTCTCCGACTCCTGCTCGTTCGTTGAAAACCCGTTCGCGTTCAAGGGAGAGGCTGCATGCTGACCGACCGCATCATTGGGCGCGTCGGAGCGAACATCCTCGCCAAGCGCATTTCCAACCCTGGCCAGCCCGGAGATTCTGCTGCGCTGTTCCGGCTCGACAAGCTCTCGTCCAGCCAAATCGCAGCCGTGGCGCGCGCGATCCTTGCCAATCCGGACCTGTTCGCCCTCGTGGATCTCATGATCCCCGAGGCATTGGTCGACGGCCAAGGCTTGCCCCCCGAGATCTTGATATCGCACAACGCCGGCTACGTCCGCAACAACGCGACGACTGCCAAGGCGGCGATCCTCACCGCCAACGGCAACGAGCACAACTTGGCCGACACGCTGGGCCACGTCATGGCGATCGGCGCCAAGGAGATGCGCGCCGACCCCGAACCGTGGGTCGAGGCCGCGTTGCTCGCGGGAGGGATCTCGCCCGTGCCGGATGACCGCTTGGTATTTCAAGCGGCACTGGGCGGTCTCCTGACTTCCTCCGAGCTCTCGCTTGTCCAACTCGGCGAGTTTTGCTCCGAGATCGTCGAGGCCATGTCCACCCGCGGGCTTGCCATTCGCAATGCGGTCGGCTTTGCCATGCCGCGCGCCGGTCTGCCTCGCGACAGCTCGCATTTCTCGAACGCCAAGAGCTTCGGCTCCTTGCGTAAGCCCTGGCAGAAGGATTTCGCAAAGCTTTTCACCCAGCGTGCACCGCTGCTCAAGAAGCAACGTCAGAACGGTCAACCGCTCGACCCCGAGGAGCTCGCCGAGCGGATCGAGGCCAATGCGGCGGAAATCGATGAAAGCGCTCGCCTGGCTCTTGACGCCTTCGCCGCCGCTCCGGCGGGCGACCAGGAGGCAGCATCAGCGCTCGCCCAGTTCGAGTGGGAGCGCGATGGTGTCTACCTGGCCTTCGACAAGCCGAAGGAGAAGCAACTCGGGTTGGCCGATGCGACGGTTCGCTTCTTCGATCACGACTGCGACCAGGAGAATTCGCTTGACATCGAGGGCCGCAAGCTCTTGGAGGATTTGAAGTCGCGCGAGCGCCGCTCCGACTTCACCGAGGACGACGAGGAATTCTTCGTCAAGCACCGCCGGCTGCTCGAGCAAGATGCCAAGCTCTGCGCCCGTTGGGAGAAGGCCCTCTATGGCAAACCCATCGAGTGCAATGACTTCTTCGACGGCTTCGCCCGCGTGGTCAACAGCCTGCATGCGGGACTGCGCGACGCCGATGGCGATCGGATCCTGCGCTTCACCGTGGCCAAGGGCCGCAAGGAGTGGCGCGAGCGCTTCAACTACGACGCCGGTAGCTACTTCTCGGCGATGTATCGCGGTTTGAAGGAGCTCATGGGCTCTAAGGCCGAATGGAAGGTGGAGCGCCTCGGCAATGCGAGCCTGCCGGACCCGCTGTTCGACTACGAGGCCTTCTTCGCCAAGGAGAAGGAGCTTCGCAACGACAAAAAGAACAAGGTCCGGCCGAATTCGTCGCTCTCTCGCATCGCCCTGCAGATCAAGTTCGACGTGGCCCTGGTCCAGGTATCCAAGGACAAGGAGACGGTGCTCGCCAAGACCCAGCTTCTATGGAGCTACAAGCCCACCTCCATCGGCCTGTCGATGGTTGCCGATATGCGCCGCCTGTTGGAGAAGGGTGCGGTCGGCTGCACCGAGGTCCCGCGCCGCCTGGTGAGCAAGAAGGGCGGGGTGCAGAACGTCTCCCTGCTCGACACCGGCACCTTGGAGGCCACCTACTCCACCGACGCTGGCTCGCTTGTGCCCCCCGCCAACAAGCTGCGCAGCTTGCGGGCCGACATCAAGTCCCGGATCAAGGATCTGGCGGAGGGCGGCTACCTGACCCCGTCGCAGCGCGACGAGGTCAAGGCGTCCTGGGACAAGTTCGAGGAGGACTACA
Source organism: Xenophilus arseniciresistens (assembly GCF_028023875.1). Taxonomy (GTDB): domain Bacteria; phylum Pseudomonadota; class Gammaproteobacteria; order Burkholderiales; family Burkholderiaceae_C; genus Xenophilus; species Xenophilus arseniciresistens. The sequence continues at coordinate 53,354 of NZ_JAQIPB010000004.1, read as the reverse complement.
TCAAGGCGATGGAGGACTTCGTCTCGATCGGGCTGCACGGTGAGGCCGTCATGCGCCAGGCCGAGTCCTTCGGCGCGTTGATGTCGACCCTGATGTCGCAGGCGCGCGGCGACGTTTGTCGCTCGCGCTTGGTCTCGGAGATCCTGTCGGTCGGCACGGCCCGCGTGGCCGGCGACAACCCCGCGTTAATCATCCCGCCGTGGCACCCCGAGCGCATGAAGGCGCTGGCGGTGAAGTCCCGCCGCGTGGCGGGCTTCGCCACCCATCTGCTGTCGAGCGGCAGCATCCTTTACGGCGACCGCGAGATCTTCATGCGCGAGCTCTCCGACGAGATCGCCCACCCGTTCTATCCGGAGATCGCCGTGCTCAACCGGGCCGGCGCGCCGACTCTGGTCTCGGAGAGCAGCACGGTCAACGGATACAGCCTCTTGGAGTCGCCCACGCGCGGCGCGGAGGACGCCATGACCGACGTGGATCCGGCCGCTGCCGCCAAGCAGGCGCGCGAGCTCCTAGAGCGCTATGTCGGTTTGCAGCCCCATGAGGCTTCCAACCTCAGTGTGGTGCTCTACAACGCCGACGCGGCCGAACTGCCACTGGCGACGGTGCGCGAGCTCTCTTCGATCCACGAAGACGGGAATCTGCAATGCAGTGTGTCTGTGCGCCACTCGGACCCTGCGAAACTTCGCAGCGTCTACGGTGAGCTAGTCAACAAGGCCGGTGACGACCCAGATCTGCCCGTGGTCAGCGAGACCAGCGACAACTTCATCTCGAAGCTGCGCATCTCGGTCACGCCGATCTCTGCGACTCCTGGTGAGAGCGCCCAGGGATTCAAGGCCTTCGACGTGGCCTTCCTGCATGACGTGGTCTCGCGCGCTGCCCAGTCCGAATGGCTCTCGGTGCCTTGGACCAACGACCGGCCGAACCTCGAGCACGCCCCCTCGCGCTGGTCCTACCGCAGTGTGTCGGGCGAAAACGAGCTCAAATCCACGACGTTCCTGGCCTGCCCCTGGCAGACTGCCTCCGGCTGGGCCTACGTGTCCGCCGTGGCCGCCGTATGCCGCCAGCTCGACGCGTTGCCTGGCGAGCGCTACCTGCCGGCCCGGCGCATCTCGCTGCAAAGCCCCGCCCTGGCCGGGATGATCAAGGACGCCCACGATCTGGCCGAATGGGTCGCAACCTACGACGAGCTGCTCGACAAACGCCAGCTCCAGCACAACGACATCACGGTCGTCCGCTACCGCCGCGGCTCCACCAACGGCCGCAACATGATCGTGAGCTCGACCTCCGAGCTGCGCCTTCTCGGCGTTCTGGTGCGTCGGCGCCTGGCCGAGCTGAGCTTGCAGCTCGACGCCTCCGAGGTCCAAGCCGCCGCCGACAAGGCCAAGCGCGATGCGCTCTCGGTCTCCGGCGACATCGTGCTGCGGGCGGCCAAGCGCGGCGTCTCCGCGGGCGAAATGATCGGCCTGGTGCTCAGCCGCTATTTGCTCGCCGAAGAGTTCAGGGCCGCCGCGGGCGGGGGCCAGATCGTGACCGCCTACTTCCTGCTCGATGACTACGCGAGCTGGCTCTCGCAGCCTGAGAGCCGCATCGCCGACATCCTCGCCCTCAATGTCGAGGAGCGCGAGGAGGGCGTGCGCGTGGTCATTTCAATCGTCGAATCGAAATACGTCGCTGCCGACGGCCTCGCTAAGGCGCGCCGCGACTCCAAGGACCAGCTCCTGGCCACGCTGGGCATGTTCCGCGAGGCGCTCTTTGGCGATCCTGGCCGTCTCGACCGGGACGTGTGGCTCGCCCGCCTGGCCGACATGCTCATCGACGCGGACATCCCGCCAGGGATGACGGGCCTGATGAAGCGGGCTCGCGCGAAGCTTCGCGAGGGCGACGTGGAGATTTCGCTCCGCGGTTACTCGCATGTCTACGTCCACACCTCGGACGCTGGCTCATCCTCGGCTTCCGACCAGGAACTCCTGGAGGAGTCCGATGGGGTGAAGGCCTGGCAGGAGGTCTTCGACCGTCCAGACCTTCGAAAGCTCGCCGAGGCCTATGCAAAGGGCTCGGGCGGGCTCGACGCTCGCGCTGGGCTGGGTGCCCATCAGCCCTGGGGCGGGCACGGCTTCAAGAAGCCCGCCCCTCGGGTGCCCTGGCTCGCGGCCATGGGCCAACTCGCCAGCGGCGTTGCCCATGCGGTCATTGAAGCTGCTCCGGAGCTCGCTGCGGCGGTTGCGGAGGCTGCGGCCAGCAGCCCGGCGCAAGAGCCGGCAGCTCCTGCGCAAAGCCCGGCCCAAGTCGACGCTACGGCGGCAGCTGCGGCCCACGGACTGGCGCCCGCGCTTGTCCCGTCCGCAAACCTAGGCGTCGCACTCTCCGAGCTCGTCGCTGTTAAGTTCGCCGGCGGTGTGCAATCGGATGCCGCCCGCGAAGAGTGGGCCCAGGATGTCACCAAGAAGCTCAAGGCCGCGCTCAACAGCTACGGGCTGCAGGCGGCGATCCTTGGGACGCGGCTGACGCCTAACGGCTGCCTGGTGCGCTTGGCGGGTTCCGACCGGCTGCGCGTCGAGGACATTGAAAACAAGCGCACGCAGCTTTTGACCACGCACGCGATCAACCTCGTGACGGTCCAGCCCAAGCCGGGCGAGATCGTGGTGACGGTCGCCGGCTCCAAGCGCCAGGCCGTGTCGCTCTGGGAGCTCTGGTCGCGCCGCGAGCTCAACCGCAACGTCGCCGGCATCAACACGTCCTTCCTCTTGGGCCTCCAAGAGATCAACGGCGCGCTGCTGTATCTGAACCTCGGCGCGGAGTTCGGCGGGCTCTCGTCCCACGAGCCGCATTCGCTGGTGGCCGGTGCGACCGGCAGCGGCAAGTCGGTGCTGATCCAGGCTTTGATTTTGGACATCGCTGCGACGAACTCCAAAGACCTGGCGCAGCTCATCTTGATCGACCCCAAGATGGGTGTCGATTACGCGCCGCTGGCGGACTTGCCGCACATGCGCGACGAGATCGTCACCACCAAGGAGAAGGCCGGTGAAGTGCTCGAAGCGCTGGTGCAGGAAATGGAGGACCGCTACCGCGCGTTCGCGAAGGCCCGCGCGCGCGATCTGCCGACCTACAACGCTAAGGTCTCAGCCGAAGAGCGCCTGCCCATGGTCTTCCTGGTCCATGACGAGTTCGCTGACTGGATGCTCGACGACGCCTACAAGGGGGCGGTGGGAGCAGCCGTGCAGCGGCTGGGTGTGAAGGCCCGTGCGGCCGGCATTCACCTGATCTTCGCGGCTCAGCGACCCGATAAGGATGTGATGCCGATGCAGCTTCGCGAGAATCTGGGCAACCGCCTGATCTTGAAGGTGTCCAGCGAGGCGACCTCCAAGATCGCGCTCGATCGACCGGGGGCCGAGCTGTTGCTGGGCCGGGGACATCTGGCTGCGAAGCTCAATGGCGAGCAGGGCCTAGTGTTCGCGCAAGCTCCGTATTTGTCGGATTCCGACATGGAACTCGCGGTTCAGGCTATTCGTAGCGACCTCAACTAGGCCAACAATGGAGATTGGGAATGAAAGTAGAACAAGAGATCTGGACGGTCTCGGACTTTGTCAGCGAGAAAGAGAAGATTCAGATCTCGCCTGCTTGGCAGCGCGGGCCAGCGTGGACGGCCCCTCGACAGGTCCTTCTGATTGACTCCATGCTACGGTCATTAGACATCCCGAAGGTGTATCTCCGGGTAAGAGATCAGAACGGAGCGTATGCGTACGATGCCGTAGACGGACAGCAGCGTCTTCGTGCGATATGGTTATTCCGAGATAACGAGCTGCCGTTGAAAAACGCCGAGAAGCTTGAACCCATTGGGCAAGAGGACGTCAACGGCAAAACATACAGTGCCTTGCCCAAACGGCTGCGCGATGCCTTCGATGAGTTCGAGATCACTGTCGCGAAAATAGTGGAATCCGATCAGCTCGAAATTTCTCGGCTCTTCTCACGTCTTCAACAAGGCGTGCCGCTGAATCCGGCGGAGCTGCGGAACGCGATGCTAGGCCCGGTGAGAAATTTGGTTGAAGCGATCGCGCTCTCGCACAGCTTTTTTACTAACAGCCGCATTCCGCAGCCTCGCTACCGTCGCCAAGACTACGTTGCGCACGTCTTTGCGTTGGGCGCGCACGGCACGGAGCTTGATATCAAGGCTCCCAACCTAAAACATCTCTATCAAGAATTCGATGCAAGCCACAACAACGCGCTGATGAAGATTAGCAAAGAGGTCGAGGCAGCCTTCGCGTTCTTGGACGCGTTGAATGCATTGCTGGGGTTTTCTATTCGACACAAATGGATAGTAGTGGACTTGGCATGGTGGGTGATTCAGCAGTTGCGACTAAAGGTCAAGCTCGATGTGCAAGTAACGGCCTCAAGATTTCAGGTGTTTGACGCGTTACGACGGAAATTTACTCACGCGCCTGAGGAGGCGCTTGTAAGTTCGGAAGTGAGCAAAAGGCTTAGCAAGCACCTCTACAACTATTTGGTGGCCTTCAAGCTTCAGGGCGGAACTAAAGGCAACGTCCTTGTACGATCGAATGCAATCGACCAATTTCTCAGCGCTTAAGGAGCATCATCATGGCTCTTGATCCAGCCCGCATCCCGCAATCTCTTAAAGATGCATACAAGAAGGGCGTGTGTGGCGTATACGTTGGCGCAGGGGCATCAAAGCCGGCCGGCTTGCCCATGTGGTCGGGGATGCTGAAGGCCATGCTTGAGCGAGCGAGCGCGGAGAAGCTGATCGGCGAAGCCGAAGCCAAGGAATATGAATCGCTAATTGCGAATTCGAGCAAGAATTTGATGGTTGCATCAGCTCTCAAAGAAGTACTCGGTCGGCATTTCGATGACTTCATTAAATCAACCTTTGTGACGCCGAAGCCGAAGCCCACTGCTCTTCATCATGGTTTCGTAAAGCTCTCAAACCTGCAGTTTGTCATCACAACAAACTACGACGCACTGGTTGAGAGGGCGTATCAGGTGGTGGACCCGGACGTCAGCATTTGCACATTTCGGGACGTGGGGGCAACGCAAAGTGCTCTCAGCAATCGCGAGTTCTTCATCCTGAAGGCACACGGCGATGCTACAAAAATTGGTAATGGCATTGTTATGACCGATGCTGACTACCGCGAGCTGCTTTATAGGCAACGAGCATATCAAGCGATGCTGGCAACAATGTTCACGATGTATTCCATAGTGTTTATCGGAACATCCATGGCAGATCCAGAGCTGCAATTGCTGCTCTCATACATCTCCGAAGTCTTCTTGCCGACGTCGGGACCCCAGCACTACGCCCTAATGGCCGAAGAGGACATGGGTGCAGTTGAGCGAGGACGTTGGCGCAAGGACTTCAATGTCAACATCATTCCGATAAGCAAAGACGACGACTATGCGGAGGCGACCGAGTTCATCCAAGCGTTAGCGACGGTCTGATAGGGCTCAATGGCCCGACAGCTTTGCTCGGTGGCCCGAGTCCCAAGCCTATTTGTGGCAGACAGCACAGGAACCGTTGCCTTCATCGACTCCATAGATGTCGTCGATGTCGTCCGGGCAGGCCTTCACAGGCCGCAGCGGATTGATGGGAATGCTCTTGAGCATGCGCGCGCGGCGGATGTCGTATTCAGCTTGGATCTCCGCGATGCGTTCTGGCTGCTCCAGGTCCGAGAGAGACTCGCCCTTGGACCAAGTGAAGGGTGAGCCGTGCTCTAGCGCGTCCTTCTCCAGGGCCTTGGCAGCCTCGTAGGCGTCTGGGTGTTTCTCGCGCAGGCGCACCCACTCGATCTTCTGCTGGAAGAAGCAGAAGGTGCAGCCGCTGCGCGAACGCCACTCGTAGTACTTGGGGTATCCGACGCCGGAGTTCTCCAAGATGTCGATGACGCCGGCCTTGTCGATGCCGGCCTCGCGGAAGGGTAGCTTCACGAAGAGATTCTCGGCCTTGGCCGCATAGCCCTCGCGATAGTCTTCATCGGCGCGGATGGCCACATAGGAAGTGACCTTGTCGCCAGCTGCCAGCATGGGCCGAACCCACTCCTCGAACGGGGCAAGCTTCAACTTCCGGGTGCACCAGCGCGAATTGGGATTGGGCAGGAAATGGTTGTATTGGCGCAGCCAAAACTTGAAGTCTCGGTTGGGGTTCAACCGCAAGATCGGCTTGTGCAGCTTGCCTTCGAGCTTGGCCAAGAACTCGTAAACCTCGGGAAGCTCTTCGCCGGTGTCGGTGTAGAAGTAGTCGATGTCGAGCTCAGGGTGCTTGGCGGCCATGTAGACGGCCAGCGCCGCGCTGTCCTTTCCGCCGGAGATCCCCAGAACATGCCGCTCAGCCATTGGCCGGCTCCTTGTCGATGGACGCCAACTTTATCCCGGCCTTGGCCAGGATCGCCAGCAATACGTCGGTCCCCAAGCCTTGCCCCTCGAGCATCGAGGCGAGCTCGTCGGCCTTAGCCTCCACGGTCTTGCGATGCCGATCCGAGATCGAGAACGAACGCGAGATCGTCTTGGTGTCCGCGCCCGCGCCGATAACAACTGCGATGGCTTCGCTGTGCGCCTTGCGGCCCTGCACGGCAGCAAAAGCCTCCGACTCGCGGAAGCGCCGTGCGAACTTGGAGAGCTCCAACACGGCGGCGTCGATATGGCGGTCCACCCAGTCGCGAGGCGGCCTCTCGGCCGCTAGCGCCAGGATGCCTTCAAGAGAGGAGCGCGATCCGTCGTAGTTGGCCAGGCGCGTGGCGAAGCCATCCATTTGGAAATCGCCCGAAATGCCGGAGACCGACTTCGCCCGCTCGCGCAGGGCTTCGAGGTCGTCGCGGCCCGCGTCGAGCGCGGAGAGCATCTTGGCTTCGACTTCCGAGAGCATCTTGCCGTAGGCGCCGGCGAGCTCTTGCAGCGGCGCGCGCAGCGCCTTCACGTAGGCCTTGCCGTCGGCCGCGCCCAGAAGAGACGCTAGGTCGACGAACAAGACCTTGTGCGGGTCGCTGGCCTTCAAGAGCATGTCGCGCATGTCCTTGGCCGTCTGGCCCAGCCGCGAGGTCCGCCGGGCCCATTCCGGCAGGTTGAAGACCATGGCCACCATGCCGCGGGCGGCTTCAAGCGGGTCGGCCGCTCCAGCGTTCTCGCCGATCTCGGCAAGGAGCTTCGAGATGCCTTCGAGGATTCGGTTCTTGTCTTCGTCAATGGCCACCCAGCGCAGCGAGAAGCGGTCAGGGTCTTGCAGGCATTCGTCGATGTCGAAGTCGGTGAGCCTGGGCACGAACATCCCGTCCTTATAGACGGCGATGTTGGCCTTGTGGGCGAGCAGGAAGGCTGTGAGGATCACCGGTTGGATGCCCAGCTTCATGCCGAAAGGAGGGGCGCTCCACAACGCATAGATCTCGTGCGCGCCCACGCGAGCGTCGGCGTCCGAGAACAGGGCGCGCGTCTCATCCCACAGATTCTTGAAGCCCTCTGCGAACTGGTTGTCGGGCGGCATGCAACGCCAGGCGCCAGATGCGTCTTGGCGATGAAGCCCCGTGCTTTTCAGGAGCGTCTCGTAGAGGCCGCGCTCTGCCGGGAAACCCTCGAAGCCTAGGGCCTCCTGACCTTCAGCATTGACCATCGCGTGCAGCAGATCGCGGCGGGCCTTCACGCTGTTGCTCGACACGCTGTCGCGGTTGACCAGCTCGCTCCACACTGGGGGCGAGTCGGTGAATAGTTCTTCCGCCAAGCTCGAAGCAACGGGCGAGAGCTTCGAGCCAGGCTCCACGACTTGATCGGATCCGTCGTGCCACTTCGCCAGCGACACGGCGGCTTGCAGTTGGTCTTCCAGGTCGGCGCGGGTGGCCGCCAAGCGGGCATACACCTCGCGGCGCGCCACGGCGTCGCCTGCAAGCTCGTGGCGATCCTTGACTTGCTCCAAGGCCACCAGCTCAGCGGAGAGCTCAGCGATGCGGGCGTGGTTCTCAGGGATGCCGATCATCACCGGCCAGGGGCGAAGCTTGGCGCAGGCCTGCGCGCGTTTCCGCGCGTCCCTGGGCTTCATGCCTTTGCTCGGCAGCGCGAGGATGAAGGCGCCGAACTCGCCCTTCTTGGGTTGGAAGTTCGCGGCGATCTTCTCGGCCTGTTCGATGCTGCAAAGCGAGAGCTCCATCCAGCGCATTGAGCCCGTCTCGTGATAGTGCCGCTTGGCCACCACGGGATGCAGGCCCATGAGCTGCGCGAGCCGCGCGTAGTCGATGCCGGGAGAGACCGCCAAGGCTTGGGCGATGGCCGCGTCGATGTCGAAGTCGCTGCCCTCGAACACCGACCAAGCTCCGGTGTAGCTCTTGAAGAGGGAGACCTTGAGTTCGGAGAGCTTTCTGAGGGCGCCGTCGAGCTCGATGGCCGGCCGCGGGTAGAAGAGCGAGGCGATCACCGCCGAATCAGCCGCCAGACCGGACCCGTTGCGGAAGAGGTCGATGACCGCGATGTTCTTGATCATTGACACGAGCAAGGCATCGCCCGTCTTGACTTCGGCCCGCTCGACCGCTTCGACTGCCTGCGACCAGCGATGGCCGTCAGAGGAGGCCAGGATCGCAGGCTCCAAGTTCGAGCGCAGGTAGTCCCAGTAATCGCTCGGGCGATACCAGCTCGCCTCGTCCTTGAGCGTCGAGTTCAGGTAGGAGCGGAAACCATGCGGTTCCACCGACGACAGGAAGCCGAAGGTACTGCGCTCGTTTTGCCCGAACTGCCTCTTGGAGATCGGGCCCAGCAGCGCGGCCATGGCCGGGTGCAGCGGCCAGCAGGCCTCCAAGGCCTTGGCGAAGTCATTACCCACGGCGGGGCGGCGCGAGCGGATCGCCTCGGCGATGGCGACCGAAGCCTCGGCCATCCAATCGGGCCGCATTTTGGCTTCGATCGCGCGCCCGATGAGCTCGACGACCTCGTCGCTCGCGGCCACGAAGGGCAGGTCGACGTAGCGGCCTTGAACCTTGGCCCAGTCGTCCCGGGTATCGATACCCAAGCGCGCCGAATACTGCGCGAAGGATTGATGCAGCACGCCGATGACTACCAGGCGACCTTCGGAGCGGGCAGCGGCTTCGGCGAGCTCCTGGAAGAAGTAGACGTCATCCCCCGAGCCGAGGGCAGAGGCTTCCAAGAACTTGCCCATCTCGTCGATGATGACCAACACACCATCATGTGGTCGGCTCTTGGCTTCATCAAGAAGCTCTGCGATCAGCGTTTGGGCGTTGGGTTTGCTTCGGCCGTCGACGGTTTTTCCTTGCGCGCGGCGAAGCGACGCATGCAACTCCGCAACGATACTTCCGCGTCGGCCCACCGCCGGGACGAGCAGCCAACCCTTGCGGACGGGGAAGGCCTTGTCGAACGCGGGCATGGAGTCCAGGCGTAAAGCCTCGCGCGCCTTGATTCGGAGTCCCTTGTCGGGATGGAGCGCGCTCGCCAATGCCACGGCCAGAGAGCTCTTGCCTCCACCGAAGGGGCCTGTCCAGGTAAAGGAGCGTTGGTTAGTGGCCGCCAGCTGTTTGCACATGCCATCGACCAGGGAAGCTGCGGTACCGTGGCAGATATAGCCAGACAGGGCATCTGCACGGCCGATGTCAGTGTCGACGCGGATAGAGCGTTGATATTGGCGCGAAATCTGGACGATGTCCGACAGGGCTAGTTGCTTCTTGTCAGTCATAGGCGCGCCTGATCATGTTCTTGATGTCGTCCTTCGTCAGGTGCTTGCGATGGACCTGCCGCAATCCCGCAGAATCTGTCCATTCAAGTTTGCGTCCAGTGGAGTCCGAAAGTGCGATCAGCCGTTGGGCAACCGACTCTTCGTCGAGCTTGAAGACGCGGCCCGGCGAGCCGTCCGCATACGCGACAGCCTCGAAGGCTAGCGAACTTTGACCAGCAGCCGTGCGGTTCCAAAAATCGACGAGTGCGTAGGAGAAAATGCCATCGTGCAGTGAGGCCTTGGGGCCGCGGCGGAAGGCATATTGACCTTTATGGACCTCTTGCAACAGGCCCAACTCGCCCAACAACGGCTCGGCGAAGTCTTCGGGAGATCCCCCCGCCGCGCGTGGCGCGTAACTGCGCAAGCACGTCTCTAGATCGCGCGAAATCGTTGAGGCAGACAGGCGATGCTTCGGGTCAAGTTCTCGGGCGTAGCGAGCGAGCGGCTCTTCTAGCTCCTTGCGCGTGAAATCGGGCGCCGTGACATGGTTAAACAGCCAATACCATGTTGTGGATCGGAAGCACCGACCGGCGAGTTGCCAATGGGCTAGCCATGCGGTCGAAGGGCTTTCGGCGTATGGGTCGAATCCACCGTCACGAAGGATTTCGCTGGCAAGGCTGCCGACACGGAAGTCCCCATCAGCCTCGTACATGACACCGCAGGCCAAGGCCCAATGTCGAATCGAGGCGACCATGTTCTTGCCAACGCCGAAGTTGGCAATAGCGTCCTCGTCGGAGAAGGTGGATTTACGAATCAATCCACCTCCTAAGGACTCCTGAAACACCTTCTTGAGCCACATCTGTCGCAGGGGAAATGTCTCGTGCCCTGAGAAGTGAACAGGTGTTCGATCGCCTGCGGTGGTGAGAGTCATTGCGCTACAAAATGTGTCAGAGTTCTCGAACTGGAGGATAGTACCAGTTGCCCACCCTGATGAGTTGTCAGAGATGGGGTGCCAGAGCGGCAGAAGGGCTACAATAAACCTAAGATGATGGGTTTTTATGCTCTGGACGAGTGGCAATGTTGAACTGCGCATCTGGCCGTTGGACCACTGTCCACCGCACGTCACGGCGGTCTGCCGGGCGGATGGCTGGACTGCTCGCTTCGAGTTCGATGGTGACGGATGCCGTGTCGCTGTGGGACGTCAAACCCAAGCGCAATGCACCGCTGCTGGGGCTGCTCAACAAGCTGGCCGGGTCAGGTGCATCGAAACCGCCTGGCGTGTCGGGCGGCTTGGTGGCGGTTGCAGCAGACGGCTTGTCTTGACAACGTGTCCGTCAAGCGGCGTGGATCGAAGGGCGTGGCACTGTTGCCGAGTGGCGCAGCGGGCGACGGTGTCGTCGTCAAGCGTAGTGGCGTTTACCTGCCAGGCTATGGAATGGGGTTTATCGACGACGATGGAATTGCTGAAGGAGGTGTGAATATGGCGACCAGGATTTCTCGCGACGACTACGAACAGGCGCTGGCGCGTGGTCGCGAGGCGCTGGAACAGCCTCACGCCGTATCTGCGCGCTATGTGGCCCGCATGCTGGAGTTGGTGTACAGCAACGGGTTGGTGCTGCGTATCGACCCGAAGGGCGTGCCCGCCTTGAAGGGAGTTTCACGCGCAGCCCTCGCGCAGCCCTATGTGACTCCTGGGGGGGATGGCCTAGTGTTCGGCGAGGGCGACGAGGCGGCCTCGGTCGGCATTCCCGGCTTGGTGGCGCGCCTGATCCCGATCGACATTGCCAGACGGACGGTGGCTGCAGCGCGTGGTCGAGTCCGCTCTCCCCACAAGGCGGAAGCGGCGCGTCGCAACGGGGCTAAGGGTGGGCGTCCTCCCAAGACACGCGCAGTTATTCCGGGGTAAAGCGCAAGTCGGGCACAATCACTGCAGGCATCGTCCGCTCGTCGGCGTCAAAGCTATGGCTGGCTGTTTGAAATGGCCCGTGCACGGCGATTTTGGAATTGAACCAAGGATCATTTCGTTGTTTTCCAGGTCCGTACCCCAACCCGTACCCTGAAAAATTTGTAACTTTTCGGAAGGCGCATGGATAGGGGCCTGCCGGGGTTTTTGCCATTCCGACCCAGCCACCAAACATGCGAAGCCCTTGATCTTGAAAAAGATCAGGGGCTTTTTGCATTGGGAGCACGACGCGTTGCGAACCTGTGATTTGGCTGCTGGTGCAGCCCTTGCAGGTTCGTCGCTGGCGCTTGTCCGGCAGGCCGCCGCCCGGTGCTCCGCCGCGCCGGCAGCGCGGTTTCAGAAGTCCACCAGGCTCACCCCCAGGCTCAGCACCGTGCGCTTGCGGTTGTAGTCGACCAAGGTGTCGCCGTAGCCGTGGTAGAGCTGCGCGTGCCAGCGCAGGTTGCTCTTGGCCGGGTCGCCGATGGCGCGCGTCCATTCCAGGCGCGCGCCGCCGCGGCCGCTGCCGCCCAGCAGGCCGCGCAGCGTCAGCGACAGGGTGTTGGCCGGGTTCACGTTCCAGCTGCCGGTGAGTTCGCTGTGGCCCAGGTAGCGCGTGATGTCGGGGTTGTCGTCATCGGTCGCGCTCTCGTTGATGCGCTTCCACACGCGGCCCGTGATGGTGAAGCGGCTGTCCAGCTCCACGCCACCCATCAGGAACACGCGGTTCCAGCTGCGCGACAGCGGCAGGCTCTGGCCGTTGGACTGGTGCACGATGCCCAGCCCCGCATAGCGCCAGCGCCAGCCGCCGGGCAGCCGGATGTCGGTGGGGTACACGTACATCAGCTCGGGCTCGTGGTCGGTGGTGCGGAAGGGGCGCGAGATGTCGCCGTTGAAGACCTGCCAGGTCGATTGCTGCGAATAGGCGAACCACAGCGAATCCTTGCGCACCGGGTCGCCGCCGGTGAGCAGGCCCTGGGCCAGCTTGGTGCGCACCGACAGCCCCACGCGCATTTCGTGCGCCTGGTAGGGCTGTGCCTCGGCCGTGTGGCCTTCGGACGGCGAGGTCGGGGTGTCGGGCTTGTCGCTGGCCACCGAGATGCCCACGAACAGCGGCCGGTAGCCACGGAAGGTGAAGGTGCCGCAGTCGGTGCCTTCCTCCAGCTCCCAGAAGCGCGAGAGCGTGGAGTATTGGCGATCGCGGCAGCGCTCGTCGTCCACCGTGACCACGCGCGTGGCGGGCAGGGCGGCATCGACGGGCACGGTGGCCGGCGTGGCGTTGGAGGGCTGGGCGCTGGCCAGGGCAGGCGGCGCGGCGGGCACGGCGGCCGCGGGCAGCGTCTGTTGCTGGGCCCAGCGGTCGAAGCAGGCCAGGCGGCCGGCGTCGTCGCCGCCCAGGCGGGTGCATTGCTGCCAGGTCAGTTGGGCATCGGCCAGCGGGCTGGGCGGCAGGCCCGGGGCCGGGCCGGTGGGGGGCGTCTGGGCCAGGGCGGCCGGGCTGGTGCCCATGGCCGCGGCCAGCGCCAGCAGCGTGGAGGGAGCAAACAGGTTCATGGTGTGGTGCCAATGCGGGTCAGCTCGAAGGGCTGACCCTGGTCTTCGCCCGCGCGGCGCCAGTGGCCGCGAAAGACGCGCCCGCAGCTGCGCGCGAGCAGTTCGCCTTCCCAGACCGCGCTGATGCTGCGGCCGTCGGCGGATTCATCGAGCAGCAGAACGCCCTCGTCATTGATGTCGCCGGCCAGCTGGGCCGGGGCGGCGGCGCCGCGCAGCACCTGCCCGCGCACGCCGGCATAGTCGGGATGCGGCTGCAGGTCCACGCGCAGGCGCGGGGCATTGCCTTCGCCGATGCGGGCCTCCCAGGCGCCAAAGAGCGCACCGGGCGGCAGGCGCGCACCCGCAGGCGGGCAGTTCGGATCGGTGGGCGCGGCGCAGCCGGCCAGCACCAGGGCGGCGGCCAGCAGGCCGCTGCGGGCGGCGACGGTCTTCATGCGGTCTTGGCGGCCAGGGCCGCGCTTTCCTGCGCCTTGCGCGCGAATTCGGCACGCAGCGCCTTGAGCTTCTCGCGCGGGTCTTCCTTGGCCGTGTTCTGCGCCAGCGCCATCTCGGCGATGAAGCGGCTGGGCAGTGCGCGCACCATCTCGCGGCCCTTCTTGCGGCGCTTGACCCAGCTCACGGCCAGGCTGCGCTGCGCGCGCGTGATGCCCACGTACATCAGCCGGCGCTCTTCCTGCAGGCGCTCGAGCGTGTTCTCCTGCACTTTTTCCTGCCGGCCTTCGTCGTCGTCCAGCTTGAAGGGCAGCATGCCTTCGTTCACGCCCACCATCAGCACATGCGGCCATTCCAGGCCCTTGGACGCATGCAGCGTCGAGAGCGTGAGCACGTTCTGCTCCTTCTCGCCGCGCTCGCTGATGGTGGAAAGCAGCGAGATGGTCTGCGCCACTTCGAGCAGGCTCTTGGGTTCTTCGGTGATGGCGTTGGCGCCGCTCGCATCGTCGACCTGCCCGCCGCAGCGCTGGGCCATCCAGTCGCAGAACTCCATCACATGGCCCCAGCGCGTGGCCGCGGCGGTTTCGCTTTCCTCGCCGTCGTACAGGTGCTGCTCGTACTCGATTTCCTTGAGCCAGCTGTCGAGGAAGGCGCGCGCGTCCTGCGCACCCTTGGTGTGGCGCGCGCGGTATTCCAGGTCGTTGATGTAGCGGCCGAACTCGTGCAGCCCTTCGATGCCGCGCTTGCCCACGGCACTGGGCAGCGAGCTGGAGAACAGGGCCTCGAACAGGCTGAGCTTGTACTGGCTGGCGAACACGCCCAACTGCTGCAGCGTGGTGTGGCCGATGCCGCGCTTGGGCGTGGTCACGGCACGCAAAAAGGCCGGGTCGTCGTCGTTGTTGACCCACAGGCGGAACCAGCCGCACAGGTCCTTGATCTCGGCGCGGTCGAAGAAGCTCTGACCGCCCGAGACCTTGTAGGGAATGCTGGCCTTGCGCAGCGCCTGCTCGAACACGCGCGCCTGGTGGTTGGCGCGGTAGAGGATGGCGAAGTCGCGCCACTCCTTGTGGGGCGAGTTCTCGCGCAGGCTCAGCAGGCGCGCCACGGCGCGCTCGGCCTCGTGCTGCTCGTTGTCGCAATCGACCACGCGCACCGGTTCGCCTTCGCCCAGTTCGCTGAACAGCGTCTTGGGAAAGAGCTTGGGGTTGGGCCCGATCACGTTGTTGGCCGCGCGCAGGATGGCGCTGGTGGAGCGGTAGTTCTGCTCCAGCTTGATGACCTTGAGCTGCGGGTAGTCGATGGGCAGCTTCTTGAGGTTGTCCAGCGTGGCGCCGCGCCAGCCGTAGATGGACTGGTCGTCATCGCCCACGGCCGTGAAGCTGCCGCGCTCGCCAGCCAGGGCCTTGAGCACCTCGTACTGCGTGGCGTTGGTGTCCTGGTATTCGTCCACCAGGATGTGGCCCAGCGCCTTCTGCCACTTCTCGCGCACCTGCGGGTGCTTGTGCAGCAGGGCCAGCGGCATGCCGATCAGGTCGTCGAAGTCCACGCTCTGGTAGGCCACCAGCCGCTCCTCGTAGCGGGCCATGATGCGCGCGATGATGCGCTCGTTGTCGTCCACGGCCTGGGCTTCGGCCTCGGCGGCGTTCAGGCCCATGTTCTTCCACTTGCTGATGGTCCACTGCCAGCTGCGCGCCGTGGCCGCGTCGGTGGTGCCGCCCGCGTCCTTGAGGATCTTGGTCACGTCGTCGGCATCGAGGATGCTGAACTGCGGCTTGAGGCCCAGCACCGCGCCGTCCTCGCGCATCATGCGCACGCCCAAGGCGTGGAAGGTGCACACCACCACATGGCGCGCGTCGCGCCCGATCAGCCCCTTGGCGCGCTCGCGCATTTCGGCCGCGGCCTTGTTGGTAAAGGTGATCGCCGCGATGCGCTTGGGCTCCAGCCCGGCCTGGATCAGCCGCGCGATCTTGTGCGTGATCACGCGCGTCTTGCCCGAGCCCGCACCCGCGAGCACGAGGCAGGGGCCATGCAGGTAGTTCACGGCTTCCTGCTGGGCAAGGTTCAGGCCGGCGGACATGAGGGAGTGCGCAAGAAGAAGGGGTGGGGAGAGGGGGCGACGCCGGGGCGCCCGGGCCTGCGGGCCCGGCAAAGCGCGTAATCATACGGGGCCCGCTGATGGCCCTTTCACGCCACTGCTGGTTGTGAATGCTGTGAAGAACTGTGCCTGTGCGCTCGCCTAAGATTCACGCCCCGGCGCCTTCGCGCGTCCTGTCGTCCTGCGGCCTGGCCGCCTGTCCGGATCGCCCGTGCTGGCCATCTTCTTTGTCACTTTTCCTTTCTTCGCCCTCATCGCGGCCGGCTACGCCGCCGCCCGCCTCCGGCTGCTGCCGCTGGAAGCCATTCCGGGGCTGAACCTGTTCCTGCTGTACTTCGCGCTGCCTTGCATGCTGTTTCGCTTCGGCGCCAACACGCCCATCGCGCAGTTGCTGGACGGCACGGCGGTGCTGGTGTGGTGCCTGGCGGCGCTGGGTGCCGTGGGCATCGCGGTCTGGCTCACGCGGCGCGGGCCGCAGCCGCCCAACTGGAATGACACGGCCTTCGGCGCGCTCGTTGCGGCCTTTCCGAACACGGGCTTCATGGGGGTGCCGCTGCTGGTGGCGCTGCTGGGCGCGTCGGCTGCGGCGCCGGTGATCCTGACCATGTTGATCGACATGGTGCTCACTTCGTCGCTGTGCCTGGCGCTTTCAAGGCTGGACGAGCGCCATGGCGCCACGGGCGGCCGTGCCGTGTGGCTGGCGGCGCGCAAGGCGCTGCAGGGTGCGGCGATGAACCCGCTGGGCTGGTCCATCCTGCTGGGTGCACTGGCTTCCGCGATGCAGTGGAAGCTCTGGGGGCCGCTGGATCGCACCATCGGCATGCTGGGCGACGCCGCCTCGCCCGCGGCGCTGTTCACCATCGGCGCGGTGCTGGCGCGCTCCACCCTGCTGGCGCGCGCCGCGCCGCAGCGCCCCAGCCGCCGCGCGGCGCTGCGCGGCGTGCTGCCGGTGGTGGCGGTGAAGCTGCTGGTGCACCCGCTGCTGGTGGCCGGGCTGGGCTGGGCCGCCATGCGCGCCGGCCTTCCGCTGCCGCCCGGGGCCTGGGCCGTGCTGGTTCTGGCGGCCGCGCTGCCCAGCGCCAGCAATGTGTCGCTGCTGGCCGAACGCTTCGGCGCCGACAACGGCCGCATCGCACGCATCATCCTCTGGACCACGGTGGCGACTTTCTTCAGCTTCCCGCTGGTGGCGGGCTGGGTCGGCTGAAGTTTTTTTCTCAGATGCTCTGCGGGTCCACGTCGACCAGCCAGCGGATGAGCCCCTGGCCCGCGGGCCCGCGGCGCAGCTCCTGCAGCACGGGCTGCCAGGCCGCCAGCAGGCGCTGCAGGGCGGCGCGCGAGCCGCTTTCCAGCAGCATCTGCGCGCGCTCCACATTGGCCACGCGCTGCACGGCCAGCGGCACGGCCGGGTAGCGCATCACTTCGTCGGCGCCGGGCAAGCCCTCGGCGGCGTCGCCCGCGGCGTTCAGGAAGGCCTGCGCCGCTTCCTGCGTGCGCGCGTCGGCCCGCACCAGCGCCTGGAAGGCGAAGGGCGGCATGGCGGCGGCCTCGCGCTCCTTGAGCTGCTGCGCGGCAAAGCGCGGGTAGTCGTGCCCGCGCAGCGCCTCGAACAGCGGGTGCTGCGGGTGGAAGCTCTGGATCCACATCTCGGCCCGGCTGCCCTGGGCCGCCAGCCAGGCACTGTCGCGGCCCGCGCGGCCGGCCGATTGCATCAGCAGGCCAAACAGGCGCTCGGGCGCGCGGAAGTCGCTGGAAAACAGCGCGCTGTCGGGGTTCACGGCCGCCACCAGCGTGATGCGCCGGAAGTCGTGGCCCTTGGCGATCATCTGCGTGCCCACCAGCACGTCCACCTCGCCGCTGTGCACCTGGGCCAGTTGCGCTTCCAGCGCGCCTTCATGGCGCGTGCTGTCGGCGTCGATGCGCGCGATGCGCACCGCGCCGCCATCGGGGCGGCGAATGTCGGCGAACAGCGCGGCGAGCTGTTCCTCGAGCCGCTCGGTGCCTCGGCCCACGGGCGCGATGTCGGGGTTGCCGCAGGTGGGGCAGGCGCGCGGCACGCGCTCGGTGAAGCCGCAGTGGTGGCAGCGCAGCGTGCGGTCGATCTTGTGAAAGACGCGAAAGGCGCTGCAGTGCGGGCATTCGCTTTTCCAGTCGCAGTCGGTGCAGGCCAGCACCGGCGCATAGCCGCGCCGGTTGAGGAAGACCATGCATTGCTCGCCGCGCGCGATGCGCTGGGTCATGGCCTCCAGCAGGCCGGCCGAAATCAGCGTCTTGGGCGGCTGCTGCTGCATGTCCACCAGCCGCACGCGCGGCAGCTCGCCCGCGCCGATGCGGCTGGGCATATGCAGCCGCAGGTAGCGGCCCGCCGGTGCCTCGCCTTCGGCCGGGCGGCTGTGGTGCCAGCTTTCGAGCGAGGGCGTGGCCGAGCCCAGGAGCACCTGCGCGCCCTGGCGCTGGCCGCGCCAGATGGCCAGGTCGCGCGCCGAGTAGCGCGCGCCTTCCTGCTGCTTGTAGCTGGGGTCGTGTTCCTCGTCGACCACGATCAGCCGCAGCCCCGGCAGCGGCGCGAACACCGCCATGCGCGTGCCCAGCACGATGCGCGCCTGGCCCGTGAGCGCGGCCAGCCAGCTTTGCAGGCGCTGCGGGTTGGTCATGCCGCTGTGCAGCGCCACCACGGCGCCTTCGCCCAGGGCGGCGAAGCGGGTCCTGAAGCGCGCTTCGAGCTGGGGCGTGAGGTTGATCTCGGGCACCATGACCAGGGCCTGCGCCGCGGGGTCGGCCGCCAGGCAGCGGGCCACGGCCTGCAGATAGACCTCGGTCTTGCCGCTGCCGGTGCTGCCGAAGAGCAGGGCGGGGCGCGGCGCCTGGCCCTGGGTCCGTTCGGCTTCGAGCGCGGCCAGCACGGCGCTCTGTTCGGGGCTCGGCGCCAGCGCCGCTTCACAGGCCGGTGCGCGGGCGGCGCCATCCTCGCTCGCCGCTGCCAGCTGGGCCTTCCTGTCGCGCCGCTTGAGCCGCCGCGCCAGCTGCGTGCTGTCCAGCTCGCGCAGTTGGGGTGGCAGCGCGGCCAGCGCCAGCTCGCCCAGGCCGCGCTGGTAGTAGCGCGCCGCAAAGGCGACCAGCGCGCGCCAGTGCGCGTCCAGCGGCGGCAGGGCGTCCAGCGCAGCGCTCACCGGCCGCAGCAGCACCCCGTCGGCATCGGCCAGGCTGCCATCCAGCAGCGCCTGGCCGCCCTCGGCCGCCCGGCTGCCCCACACCACGCCCAGCACCTCGCGCCGGCCCAGCGGCACGCGCACCAGGGTGCCGGCGGGCAGGTCGGCGGTGTGGGCATAGCTCAGCAGATCACCCAGCCCCGCGTGGGCGGGCGTCTGCACCGCCACGTCGAGCACCCAGGCTTCTTCGGTGTTCACGGAAAGCACCTCGGGGCGCAGGCACAGATCAGGGGCGGCATGCAGGGCGCGGCAAAGTCTGACAGCAGATGGAGCAAAAGACGCTAAGTCGTTGATTTGGCGAAGCTTTGCGCTTCACTCAAAGAATCTGTGGATAACTTTGTTGATAGAAGGGCTCGAAACGGGCCGAGGCCGCATGTATCAAGGCTTCCAGCGCTTTGCCCGTCAAAAAAGCAAAAAACAAAATCCTTGAAAATCAATGACTTGGATGATCAAGCCATCGACGGCCCGAGCTCCATGCCGCTTCGGTGATTTTCCGCATCGCAGCACATGTTTTGTGCATAAGTCAGTCGTTCTTCACGTCGAAAAAGCTTGACAAGCCACTTTGTCAATACATGGGACAACGTTTTTTCCGCGGCCCTCAGCTGCGCAGCCTGCGAGAGTGAGCGTGCACTGCGGCCACCAGCGCCGCGACATGCTCGGGCGGCGTGTGCTGGCTGATGCCATGGCCCAGGTTGAAGATGTGCGTGGGGCCGGTGCTGGCGCGCTCCTGATGCGGCGCACCGAAGCTGTCCAGCACCCTGGCCACTTCGGCTTCGATGGCGGCGGGCGGCGCGAACAGCACGTTGGGGTCGATGTTGCCCTGCAGCGCCTTGCCCTGCGGCCCCTCGCCCACCAGGGCGCGCGCGGCGCCCAGGTTCACCGTCCAGTCCAGGCCCAGCACCTCGCAATCCAGCGCGCCCATCTCGCTCAGCCACAGGCCGCCGCCCTTGGTGAAGACGATGCGCGGCACGTCCTGCCCGTCGGCGCCCGTGCGCTTGAGCTGCGCCAGCACGCGCGCCGTGTAGGCCAGGCTGAAGGCCTGGAAGGCGCCGTCGGCCAGCACGCCGCCCCAGCTGTCAAAAATCATCACGGCCTGCGCGCCGGCGTCGATCTGCGCGTTCAGGTAGGCGGCCACGGCGTCGGCATTGACGGCCAGCACGCGGTGCATCAGCTCGGGCCGGCCATAGAGCATGGACTTGATGAGCTGGTAGTCCCTGGAGCCCGCGCCCTCGACCATGTAGCAGGCCAGCGTCCAGGGGCTGCCCGAAAAGCCGATCAGCGGCACCCGGCCGTTCAGCGCACGGCGGATGCTGGCGACGGCATCGAACACATAGCGCAGCCGGTCCAGATCGGGCACCCGCAGCGCGGCCACGGCAGCCTCGTCCTGCACCGGATGCGCAAAGCGCGGGCCTTCTCCGGCCTCGAAGGACAGCCCCAGCCCCATCGCGTCGGGCACGGTGAGGATGTCCGAGAACAGGATCGCGGCGTCCAGCGGAAAACGCTCCAGCGGCTGCAGCGTGACCTCGGTCGCCAGGTCCACGTTCGTTGCCAGGCCCATGAAGCTGCCGGCCCTGGCGCGCGTGGCCAGGTACTCGGGCAGATAGCGCCCGGCCTGGCGCATCAGCCAGACGGGGGTGTGGTCGGTGGCCTGGCGGCGGCAGGCGCGCAGGAAGCTGTCGTTCTGGAGCGGGGCGAATGGCATGGGGCCATTGTCGTTGAGCGTTCGGCGAGAACAGCCTCGCGCCGCGCAACGCCAGGCCTCACGCCTTGTACTTGATGGTGCAGCCGTACGGCTTGGTGTTGGCGGCCGAGATCGTCTTGCCGCCGAAGGCCTCGCCCAGGGCCTGGTTCACGTAGTTGGTGGCTTGCGCAATGTCGCTGGCGCGGGCCGAGGGGATGCTGTCGATGCCGCCCGCATACACCAGCGTGCCCTGCGGGTCGATGATGAACAGGTGCGGCGTGGTGCGGGCCCCGTAGGCCTGGCCGATCATGCCGTCCTCGTCCATCAGCACGGCGGTGGCGGCGGCCTTGTGCTCCTTCATCCAGGCGGCCAGCTTGTCGGGTGCCAGGTAGTCGCTGGCGGCGCGCTCGGTGGAGTTGACGGCCAGCCAGACCACGCCCTTGTCGGTGGCGGTCTTCTGGGTCGCTGGCATGTTGCCGCTGCCGTAGTGCTTGCGCACGAAGGGGCAGCCCGGGTTGGTCCATTCCAGCACCACGTACTTGCCCGCGAAGTCGGACAGCTTGTGGCGCTGGCCGCTGGTGTCCACGGCCACGAAATCGGGTGCCTTCTGGCCCACGGCGGGCGCGGCCTGGGCCTGGGCCATCAGCAGCGAGGCGCCCAGCGCCATCGCGGCAGCCATCACGGCCCGGCGCGAAGCGCGGCTCAGGGCGGCGCGGGCCTGGCGCGCGGCGCGCAAGGAACGCTGGGTGGCGGTGTTCGTCGGTGCGGCGGACATGGTCTTCACAACTCCTTCGTCGAACTCGGGGTCAAAACGCACGGGTACTTAGTTCAATAAAAACCAGAGATTAGGCGCAATTCCTCATGTGCATGTGACAAGGCGTGGCCACCGCACGGCGACTGGGGAAAAGGCGCGCGGCGCTAGGAAATGCGCGCCAGCGCCGCACGCAATTCGCGGGCCGACAGCAGCTCGCTGAACACCTGCGGCGGCTGGCCCGGCGCCAGCAGCACATAGACCGGCACGCCGCTGCGGCCCAGCGCCGCGAGCGCGGCGGTGATGGCCGGGTCGCGGCGCGTCCAGTCGGCGCGCAGCAGCTGGACCCTGGCGGCATCGAAGTCCGCCAGCACCTGTGCGTCCGACAGCGCGCCATGCTTGTTGACCTGGCAGGTCACGCACCAGGCGGCCGTGAAGTCCACGAACACCGGCCGTCCTTCGGCCTGCAGGGCCGCCACGCGGGCCTCGGACCAGGGCTGCCAGCGCGCGTCGCCGGCCATGGACTGCGAGGCGGCGGCGGCACTGCCGGCGGGCGCCTCGCGCAGCACGGCCGGGCCCAGCAGCAGCACCAGGCCCGCCAGCATGGCCGCCAGCGCGCCGCCCAGCGCCAGGCGGGCGCGCCCGCGCAAGCTCAGCGCCCACACCACGGCGCTGCCGGCCACCAGCAGCATCAGCAGCGCGGCGGCGCCGTCGATGCCGCTTTGCTGCCCCAGCACCCAGATCAGCCAGGCCACCGTGGCGAACATGGGGAAGGCCAGCAGCCGGCGCAGCGTGTCCATCCACGAGCCGGGCCGCGGCAGCAGCCGCGCCACGGCAGGCACGAAGCCGGCCAGCAGGTAGGGCAGGGCCAGCCCCAGGCCCAGTGCGCCAAAGAGCAGCAGCGCCTGCACGGCCGGCAGGCTGATCGCCAGCCCCAGCGAGGCGCCCATGAAAGGCGCGGTGCAGGGCGACGCCACCAGCACGGCCAGCACGCCCGAGAGGAAGTCGTTGGCCACCGGGTGCCTGAGCTGGCGCTGGCTCAGCGCCGAGGGCGCCAGCATGCCGACCTCGAACAGGCCTGCCAGGTTCAGGCCCAGCAGGGTGAACAGCACTGCCAGAGCTGCCACCATGGCCGGCGATTGCAGCTGGAAGCCCCAGCCCAGCTGCGCGCCGGCCGCGCGCAGCGCCAGCATCAGGCAGCCCAGGGCCAGGAAGGACAGCAGCACGCCCGCCGTGTAGGCCAGCGCGGCGCGGCGATGCGCGCCCGCATGGCCGGCCTGGCGCGTGAAGCCCAGCACCTTGACGGCCAGTACCGGGAACACGCAGGGCATGAGGTTGAGCAGCAGCCCGCCCAAGAGCGCGCCGATCAGCGCGGCCAGCAGGCCGGGGGCGGGCGCCGGACTGGCGGGCGGGGCCGCGCCCGCGGCGGCCTTGTTCGCCTCCAGCGCCGCCTGCAGCGCGGGCGACACGGCGGCCGGCGCGGCCACGGCGCTCCAGCTGCCCTGCACCGGCGCTTCCAGGCGCCAGGCCACGCTCTGGCCGGCCCGCGCGGCGGCGCGCCGGTCCTCGCCTTCGAGCGCCAGCACGATGGGCATCATGCTCGGGCTGGCGCTGCGCTGCGCACTCAGCGGCAGCGAGGCCGTCCAGACACCGCCGTCCCAGCGCTGCGTCCAGTCCTTGCCGGCGACGGCGCCGTTGCGGATCACTTCACCGGTTTCGGGGTAGAAGCCCAGCGTCTTGCCATGCGCGGCGGCGGGCAGGCCCTCGGCGCGCACGCCCAGGTGCGTGGCTTGCGCCGTGACGGTGGCGCCCGAGGCCAGCGCCTTCGGGCGCGCGGCCAGTGCGGCTTCGAACTCCGCGCCGTGTGCGGCGGTGGAGCCCTGGGCCGGCAGCTTGAGCGAGAAGCGCCCTTCCTCGGGAATGCATTCCTTGCGGCACACCAGCCAGGAGGCGTGCAGCTCGATGGGCACCGTCGCCGCGCCCACCAGCGCCACGGGAGGGCGGAACTCGGGGGTCACCTGCACCGGCACGGGCAGCAGCACCGTGTTCTCGTAGCCGTAGTTGGCCAACTGGCCGATGGGGAATTTGCTCGGCGTGGGCCAGTCCACCTCGCCCGCGACCAGGCCGGGCGGCAGGGTCCAGCGAAGCTCGGTGGGCAGGCCCGAATCGCCCGCGTTCTTCCAGTAGGTGTGCCATTCGGGCTGGTGCGTGATCTTCAGGCCCAGCCAGACGGTGGCGCCGGGGCTCAGGCCCTGCGGTGCCTGGGCCAGCAGCTCGGCCTGCACATAGGGGGTGCTCAGGCTGCTGCTGCCACCGCCGCCCGCCGGCAGGCTTGGCTGCTGGGCCTGGGCGGTCGGCGTGGCGATCGCCGTCAGCGCGGCCCACGCGAGGGGCAGCAGCAACAGGCGGGGCAGGGTCGGCAAGGGGCGCGCGTTCATGGCGCCAGTCCGAGCCGCGGGCCTGGGCCGAAGTTCCGCGCGTGCCTGCGGTTCATGCCCAGCCCAGCACCACACGGCGGCTGCTCGCACTCTTCTTCTCGATCTTGAGCACCTGCAGCGCGCCGATCTCGGCCGTGTTCGCCACATGCGTGCCGCCGCAGGGCTGCAGATCGATCAGCACATCGCCAGCACCGATGCGGATGGTGCGCACGCTGCCGCTGCCGCGCGGCGGCTGAACGCTCATGCTCTTGACCAGCGCGGGATTGGCGTCCAGTTCGGCATCGGTGACGGCGCCCACGGTGAGCGGATGGGCCTGGGCAACCAGGCGCGCCAGGCCCGCGGTCAGCGCGTCCTTGTCCAGCGGCTCGGTCATGTGGAAGTCCAGCCGCGCGTGCTCGGGCGTGATCGAGCAGCCATTGACCGGCTGAGGCACCAGGTGGCACAGCAGGTGCGTGGCCGTGTGAAAGCGCATCAGCCGGTGCCGCCGCTCCCAGTCCAGCTGCGCCGTCACGCGCTGGCCCGGTTGCAGCGCGGCCAGCAGCGCCTCCTGCCCGGGCGCGGGCACATGCACGATGTCGGCCGTGGGCCGGCCTTCGGCGTCCCTGGCCTTGCGCGTGTCGGCAATGGCCAGGCTGCGGCCGTCGGCCAGTTGCAAAAGCCCCGCGTCGCCGGCCTGCCCGCCGCCCAAGGGGTAGAACACGGTGCGGTCGAGCACCACGCCTTCATCGCCCACGGCCAGCACCTGCGCTTCGCACTGGCGCAGGTAGGCATCGCTGCGGAACAGATCCTGGGTCATGCGGGGAATCTTAGAGGGTGAAGGCTCGGCCGGGCCTGACGCCGCATACGCGCCTGAGGCCGTAGGCCGAATGCAGGGGTGTCTGACAGTGCAGGGCCTGCAGCGTGGCACACTGCACAGAATTCATCCGGGCAGATCGGCGGTGCCCCTGGCCGGACGAGCGGCGAGATTTTTTGAGCGAAAGCTCCCCCATTCCTGACGTGCGAGTTGACGACGATGGAAAGGGTGTTAACTTAATGCCTAATTTGATGCCCCAGCATCAGGTTGGGAGGTCTGCATGGATAGTTTTGATTACTCCTGGCTGGCATTGGGCCTGGTCCTCGTGCTGCTGGTGGTGTGGGTGGTGATGCGGCGGGCCAGAAAGCGCGGTCCGGGCGGCGCCAAGGTGCGCGAGACGCAGATGGTGGCGCTGGTGCGCCGCCGCCGCGAACTGCACGCCCAACTGCTGGCGCTGGCCGGCGACCAGGGCCGGCAACTGCTGCAGGCCGAGGCCCGCCGGCTCAAGGGCAGCCCTTCCGACATCGCCGTGCTCGAAGCGGCCCTGGCGCGCGCCGAGCGCATGAGCGACCGCCCCGAGCTGCGGCCCCAGGCGCCCACGCGCTGAGCGGCGTGGCCGCAATGGGCGAGTGAGCGGGGGGCGCTGGTTCTAAGATCGTGCCCATGACCGCCGCGCCGCGCCCCGCCTGGCCCCGCTTCTGGGCCGACCTCAACACCCGCGATTTCGAGGCCCTGGACGCTGCGCGCGCCGTGGCCGTGCTGCCGCTGGGCGCCACCGAGCAGCATGGTCCGCACCTGCCGCTGGGCGTAGACAGCTTCCTGGCCGATGGCTTGGTGCGCGCCACCGTGCCTCTGCTGGCGCCCGATCTGCCTGCGCTGTTCCTGCCCACGCAGACCATCGGCCTGAGCCCCGAGCATGCGCGCTTTGCCGGCACGCTGACGCTGTCGGCCGAAACGCTGATCCGCATGTGGAAGGAGATCGGTGCCGGCGTGGCCCGCGCCGGCCTGCGCAAGCTCGTGCTCTTCAATGCGCATGGCGGCCATGTAGGGGCGATGGACATCGTGGCCCGCGAGCTGCGCGAGGCGCACGACCTGCTGGTCTACAGCGTGAGCTGGTTCAACCTGCCGCTGAACGACGCGCAGGGCCGCGCGTTGACGCTGGACCGCTTCGACGTGCATGCGGGCGAATCCGAGACGGCCATGATGCTGGCGCTGGCGCCGCAACTGGTGCGCCAGGGCCTGGCACGCGACTTCCGGTCCAGCTCCGAGCAGCGTGCGCGCGACTACCCCATCCTTGGCAACGGCCGCAGCGCCAAGCTCGGCTGGGCCATGCAGGACTACCACCCCGAAGGCGCGGCCGGCAACGCGGCCGCCGCCACCGCCGCCCAGGGCCAGGCCCTGATCGACGCCGCCGCGCGCGCGCTGGCGCAACTGCTGGCCGAAGTCTCGCGGCTGCCGCTTGACACGCTGGCAGCCGACCCGCCTCGCTATGATGGTCCGGCCAAGCGCTGAGGCGGTCTGCGCATCAGCAATCCATCGACCTTTCGCGACAACAGGAAGTCAGCTCCATGGGAATCATCTGGACCATCCTCATCGGCTTCATCGTGGGCCTCGTGGCGCGTGCCATCAAGCCGGGCGACGACTCGGCCGGCTTCATCGTCACCACCATCATCGGCGTGCTCGGCTCGCTGGCGGCCACCTACGTGGGGCAGGCTCTGAACCTCTACACCGTGGGCGAGCCGGCCGGCTTCATCGCCTCGGTGCTGGGCGCCATCGTGCTGCTGATCCTGTGGGGCCTGATCAAGAAGAAGGGCTGAGGGCGTGAGCGAACCCGCGGGCGCCGCGACGCGACGCCCCGACCCCGCGTTGCGCGCGCGGGTCGCGCGCATCTTCGAAGGCGCGCCTTTCGTGGCCGACATCGGCCTGCAGCTGGTCGACGCCGGCCAGGGCTGGTGCGAAACCGCGCTGCCGCTGGCCGCGCGCCATCTGCAGCATGGCGGCGTGGCCCATGCGGGCGTGATCAGCACCCTGGCCGATCACACGGCCGGCGCCGCCGCCCAGACCCTGTGCGCGCCTGGCCAGACCGTGGTCACGGCCGAGTTCAAGCTCAACCTGCTGCGCCCCGGCCAGGGGCGGCTGCTGTGCGTGGCCGAAGTGCTCAAGGCCGGCCGCAACTTCCATGTGGTGGAGGCCGAAGTCTTCGGCCAGCGCGGCAGCGAGCAGGTGCGGGTGGCGAAGTTCAACGGCACGATGGCCATCGTGGCCGGCGACTTCTGAAGAACAGGCGCGGCCGCGCCTTTCAGCACTCCACCACGTTCACCGCGAGCCCGCCCAGCGAGGTCTCCTTGTAGGTGGACTTCATGTCCTCGCCGGTCTGCTTCATGGTGCGGATCACCGTGTCCAGCGACACGTAGTGGCTGCCGTCGCCGCGCAATGCCATGCGCGCGGCATTGATGGCTTTCACGGCCCCCATCGCGTTGCGCTCCACGCAGGGGATCTGCA
Organism: Xenophilus arseniciresistens; assembly: GCF_028023875.1. Classification (GTDB taxonomy): domain Bacteria; phylum Pseudomonadota; class Gammaproteobacteria; order Burkholderiales; family Burkholderiaceae_C; genus Xenophilus; species Xenophilus arseniciresistens. The sequence continues at coordinate 26,317 of NZ_JAQIPB010000004.1, read as the reverse complement.
CCAGCCCGCCCACCGGGTCGCAGGTCAGGCCCAGGTTGTGCTCCATGCCGATCTCGGCCGCGTTCTCCACCTGCTGCGGCGTGCCGCCCTGCACGGCGGCCAGCGCGCCGGCAGCCATCGAGCAGGCCACGCCCACTTCGCCCTGGCAACCCACTTCGGCGCCCGAGATGGAGGCATTGGTCTTGTAGAGCATGCCGATGGCTGCGGCCGTGAGCAGGAAGTCGATCACGCCGGCCTCATCCGCGCCGGGCACGAACTTCACGTAGTAGTGCAGCACGGCCGGCACCACGCCGGCCGCGCCGTTGGTGGGCGCCGTCACCACGCGCCCGCCGGCCGCGTTCTCCTCGTTCACGGCCATGGCGAAGGCGTTGACCCAGTCCATGGCCGCGAGCGGGTCGTTGCCGGCGCCGGCCTGCGACAGGCTGCGGTACAGCTCGGGCGCGCGGCGGCGCATGTGCAAGGTGCCGGGCAGCGGCAGGCCCGCTTCGTGGTTGCCGATGCCGAAGCCGCGTTGCACGCAATCCTGCATCACCTGCCAGATGCGCAGCAGGCCCGCGCGCACCTCGGCTTCGGGGCGCCACGCGCATTCGTTGGCCAGCACCAGTTGCGCAATGGAGCTGCGGGCCGCCACGGCCTGCGCGATCAGCGAATCGCCCGTGGAAAAGGGGTGCGGCAGCGTGACCTGGTGCGCGTGGCCTGCTGGCGCCTGCGCCCCGCCTTCGACCACGAAGCCGCCGCCGACCGAGAAGTAGTGGGCCTCGTGCAGCAGCGCGCCCGCAGCGTCGAAGGCCGCCAGGCGCAGCGCGTTGGGGTGCTCGGGCATTGAACGTTCGCCCAGGAAGGCGATGTCGCGCGCGGCCTCGAAGTCGATCGCATGCGTGCCCAGCAGCGGCAGGCGGCGTTCGCGGCGCACCGCGGCCAGGCGCGGCGCCACGCTTTCGGGCTGCACGGTGTCGGGCGCTTCGCCCATCAGGCCCAGCAGCACGCCCTGGTCGGTGGCATGGCCGCGGCCCGTGGCGCCCAGCGAGCCGAAGAGCTCGGCTTGCACGCGCGCCACCTGCGGCAGCAGGCCCTGCGCCTCCTGCAGCTTGCGCGCGAACATCAGCGCCGCGCGCATCGGGCCCACGGTGTGCGAGCTGGAGGGACCGATGCCGATCTTGAAGATGTCGAAGGCGGAAAGCATGCGCGAGCCTTTCAGGGGCGGATCACCGCCCCATCATGCGACAGGCAGCTGCTGCCTGACCAGCGCCACCCAGTAGGCCGCACCCAGCGGCAGGATGTTGTCGTTGAAGTCGTAATACGGGTTGTGCACCGGCGGGTCGTTGGCCCCTTCGCCCGCGCCGATGCCGATGTAGGCGCCCGGGCGCTTCTGCAGCATGAAGGCGAAGTCTTCCGAGCCCATGGCCGGCGCGATGTTCGTGTGCACCTGCGCATCGCCGACCAGGCTGGCCGCGGCGGCCACCGCAGCGGCGGTCTCGGTGGCGGTGTTCACCACGCCGGGGTAGCCATGGCGGTAGTCCAGTGCCACGGCGGCGCCGTGCGTCTGCGCCACGCCATCGCAGATCTGCTGCATCGCGGCTCTGGTGCGCGCCTGCACGGCCGCGTCCAGCGTGCGCACGGTGCCGCGCAGCATCACCTGCTCGGGGATCACGTTCCAGGTGTCGCCGCCATGGATCTGCGTGACGCTGACCACGGCCGATTCGGTGGCGCCGGTGCGGCGGCTCACGATGGTCTGCAGCGCGTTCACCAGTTGCGCCGACACCATCACCGCGTCGATGCCGGTCTCGGGCATGGCGCCGTGGCAGCCCTTGCCGGTGATCGTGATCTCGAAGGTGTCGAGGAAGGCCGTCATGGTGCCGCTGCGGATGGCGAAGTGGCCGCGCGGCAGCTGCGGGAAGTTGTGCATGCCGTACACCGCGTCGGCCGGGAACTGCTCGAACAGCCCTTCCTCCACCATCACGCGGCCGCCGCCCTCGTTCTCTTCACCGGGCTGGAACACGAAGTGAACCGTGCCCTTGAACGGTTTGTGCCGCGCCAGATGCGCAGCCGCGCCCAGCAGCATGGCCGTGTGGCCGTCATGGCCGCAGGCGTGCATCTTGCCCGCGCAGCGGGAGGCATGGGGCGCACTGCCCAGCTCCTGCATGTTCAGCGCGTCCAGGTCGGCGCGCAGGGCGATGCTCGGGCCCTCGCCGTTCTTCAGCGTCGCCACCACGCCGGTCACGGCCAGGCCGCGGTGCACGTTCAGGCCCATCAGTTGCAGCGCCTGCGCCACCACGTTGGCGGTGCGGTGCTCTTCAAAGGCGGTTTCGGGGTTGGCGTGGATGTCGCGGCGCCAGGCCTGCATCTGCGCTCGGATGTCGTCGGAAATCTCGGGGTCGCGGTACATCGTGCGGGTCCGGTGGAATCGTTCTGAGGGGGATCAGTGGAAGAACTCGGCCACCAGCGTGGCGCCCAGGAAGGTGCCGGCCGTGGCGGTGAGCGACACCAGCACGATGCGCCAGCCGAGTTGGCGGAAGATGGGCAGGTCCTTGGCCACCGAGAAGCCGGCCAGCGCCAGCACCGGCGTGGTGAAGGCCATGAAGTTGAGCTTGGCCGTGTGGGCCACCACCGCGTCGGAGAAGGGCAGCAGCCCCGGCACGCCCACCACGGTGGCCACCACCGACAGCGCCAGCACCAGCGGCAGCCGCGGCACGGCGCGCTTGAGTGCATCGACCACCGCCACGATGGCGATCACCAGCGCCAGGCCGATCAGCGACTCGAGCATCGGCACCTGGTAGGCCATGCGGTTGCCAATCGTCACCGTCACGGCCATCAGCGCCCAGGCCAGCACGGTATCGACCAGCGGCAGGCCCTGGATGTCCACCCCGCCCATGCCGGCGGCGCCGCGCGTTTCCTGGCCGCCGCGCGGCCTGGAAAAGCGGCCCAGCACCGGCTCCAGCCGCTCGTACAGCCAGGCGCAGGCCGGCAGCGACAGGAAGAGCGTGAAGTAAAAGCCCAGCACCATGGTGATGAGGTTGGCCGCCGCCGCGATGGCCGTCAGCTGCGGCACCAGCGCGGCCGGCTGCTGCGCGGCAATCGCGCCCATGGCTGCGGCCATCATGCTGCCCGAGCCCACGCCGGCCCCCATGGCCAGCGAGCGCGGATCGAAGATGTTCAGGCTGGTGATGAAGCCGGCCAGCAAGGTGATGAACAGGGCGCCCAGCACGGTGCCGGTGATGTACTCGGCCAGCACGCCGCGGCCTTCGGGCGAATCCATGCCGTACTTCTGGCCGATGATCACGAGGTTGCCCTCGCGGCCCACCGAGAAGGTCGCGCCCACCGCTTCGCGCTTGATGCCCAGCAGCAGCGCCAGCGGCAGCCCCAGCGCCAGGGTGCCGAAGGCGTGGCCGAACTCCTGGAAGAACAGGGCCCAGCCCGCCTGCCTGACCTGCGGCAGGAAGGCACCCACGGTGAGCCCGAGCTTCACCACAAAAAGCAGCAGCACCGCATTGAGCAGGCCGCCCGCGTAGGCCTGCAGCGGCGTATCGATGCGCAGCGCGGCCGGCAACCGGCGCTGCGCCATGCCCAGGGCCGCGGCGATCAGCAGCGCCCACAGCATGGGCAGCAGCACCACCTTGCCCGGGCCGAGCGCGAACTGCGCCGAGCCGATCCATTCGGCCACGATCACCACGGCGATGACCACCGCGACCAGGCGAAGCCTGTGGGCCGCCGTGTGGGCGGCGGGCGCATGGGGCGGGGCTGAAAGGCTGGCGCTGGGCATGGTCGTGTCTCGCTGGGGAGCTGTTGGATTTGGATTGGGGCGCAGTCTCCGGCAAGGCTGGTCGTGCATCAATGACGCACAATCCCGTTTTGTGTTGCATTGAATGCAACGGACATCTGCCCCTGGCCAGGGGCCCGCCATGGACGACAAGCTCGACACGCGCCGCGCGCGCTATTTCATGCAGGTGATCGACAGCGGCTCGGTGCGCGGTGCGGCCGAGGTGCTGGGCATGGACGCCTCGGCCGTCAGCCGCGCCGTGGCACTGCTGGAGGAAGACTGCGGCGCGCGCCTGCTGGAGCGCCGCGGGCGCGGCGTGGTGCCCACCGATGCGGGCCAGCTGCTGGCCGGCTACCTGCGCCGCCAGCACAGCCAGAAGCAGCAACTGCTGGCGCAGCTCGAAGGCATCCACAAGCTCGAGCGCGGCCATGTGGACATCGTTGCGGGCGAAGGTTTTGTGGACTGGCTGATGCGGCACAGCGTGCGCCGCTTCATGGCCGCGCATCCGGGCATCACGGTGGACCTGGACGTGGGCAGCAGCGAGGAGATCGCCCAGCGCGTGGTGGACGAGCGCGCCCACATCGGCCTGCTGTTCCAGCCGCGGCGGGACGAACGCCTGCGCTCGCATGCATCCAATCTGCAGCCGATCGAGGCGCTGATGCTCGACACCCATCCGCTGGCGCAGCTCGCGCGCCCGCTGCGCCTGGCGGACCTGCTGCCCTACCCGGGCGCAGCCCTGCACCGCAGCTTCGGCGTGCGCCAGCACATCGAGGCGGCCGAGGTCAGCGAAGGCCTGCGGCTGAACATCTCGCTGACCACTTCGTCCTTCGACGCCGTGGCGCACTTCGTGGTGGCGGGGCTGGGCTATGCGCTGTGCACGCGCACGGCGCTGCCGCTGGAGCCCGCGGGCCGGCCCGTGGTGGCCAGGCCGATGCAAAACGCCTTGCTCTCGCAGGGGCGCGTGCATCTGGTCTCGCGCCATGGCCGGCTGCTGCCGCCGGCCGCCGCGGCCCTGCTGCGGCAAGTGATGGACGACTTCGACCAGATGCCGCAGGGGCCGATGGCCTGATGGCGCCCCTGTGCTGAAGCACTTCGACGGACGACGCCATGGCCAGGCCGCACCACCATGTCTATGTGGTCCAGCTCGACGACCGCGTGTGGAACAGCGCGCGCTTTCGGCGCGCCAACCCCGGCTGGCGCCTGGGCATGCCTTTCGTGTACGTGGGCATGACGGGGCTGGACCCGGACCTGCGCTTCGACAAGCACAAGGCGGGCATCCAGGCCAACCGCTTCGTGCAGCTCTATGGCCTGCGCCTGCTGCCGCAGCTCTATGAGCGCTACAACCCCATGGCCTACAAGGAGGCGCAGATCATGGAAGTCGAATTGGGCATTCACCTGCGCGCCTGCGGCTACGGCGTGTGGCAAGGTTGAATCTTTTGCAAGAAGGAGCCGCGCCATGAGCACCGACACCGCCTGCATCGTCCTGACCACCGCCGGCACCGAAGACGAGGCCGACCAGCTGGCCAGCGCCATCGTCGAGGCGCGCCTGGCCGCCTGCGTGCAGATCCAGCGCGTGCGCAGCCTCTACCGCTGGCAGGGCGAGGTGCGCAACGAGCCCGAATGGCAGCTGTGCATCAAAACCCGCACCGGGCGCTACGCCGCGCTGGAGGCGCTGATCCGCGAGCGCCACAGCTACGAAACGCCCGAGATCGTGCAACTGCCCATCACCGCAGGATCCGCCGACTACCTGCGCTGGGTGGCGCAGGAAACGGCGGCTTAGGAATACGTGACCCAGTCCTCGTAGGCGGGGCCGTCCAGGTGCGGCAGCGTGTTGTAGGTCAGCAGCGTGTGGCGCTTGGGCGTGAAGACGAACTCGGTGACCGAGCTGTTGCGGATGCGCAGGTTCAGCTCGATGGTGGTCTCGGGGCTGGTGCCCAGCACATGGCCCACGGCCGTCGAAATCGGTCCGCCGCTGCTCACCACCAGCACCTTCACGCCATGGTGGCGCTCGCGCACATGGTCCAGCGCCGTGGTCACGCCGGCCAGGAAGTCCACATAGCTGGGCATGCCCGCGGGCGCCGCGCGGCCCTGCATCCAGGCCGTGAGGCCGTCGCGCAGCAGCCGGAAGTGCTGGCGGTACAGCTCGGGCGTGTCGGGCTTGCCCAGCTTGGCCGGGTGGATGCTGGCGACCACCGCCTCGGCGTCGTACTCGTTCAGGCCCGGCCAGGGCAGCACATCCTGCTCGGTGAGCCCCAGGCCCTGGGCGATGCCTTCCCAGGTCTCGCGATGGCGGCGCAAGGTGCCCGTGATCACCGCGTCGAAGCGCATGCCGCGCTCGCGCCAGTACTCGCCCAGCCGCACGGCCTGCCGGTGGCCCAGCGCGCTGAGCTTGTCGTAGTCGTCGGCGCCAAAGGAGGCCTGGCCGTGGCGCACAAGATAAAGGGTTCCCATGCGCCCATTCTGCGCAGCGGCGCGCGCTCGCTTGTCCCGCCAGCGACCGGAACCCGCCCGCGCGTCACCCGCGCGACGCGACGCGGCATGGGCGCCTCAGTCGATGATCTGGGATTGAAGCACCTGCGCGAACAGCGGCGCATCCACATTGCCGCCGGTCAGCACCACGCCCACGCGGCGCCCGCGCCAGCGGCCGCTCAGTTGCAGGGCCGCGGCCAGGCCCGCGGCGCCCGCGCCTTCGGCCACGTTGTGCGTGGCGCCGTAGAGCAGGCGCATGGCCGCGGCCACTTCGTCATCGCTCACGGCCACCACGTCCTCGGCCTCGCGCTCGATCAAGGCCACGGCCTCGGGCACCGGCGTGCGGCAGGCCATGCCGTCGGCCAGCACGGTGGAGACCGGCGCGTCCACGGGCCGGCCTGCCTGGAAGGAATCGAGGTAGGCCGTGGCATGGGCCGACACCACGCCGATCAGCCGCGTCTTCGCGCCCACATGGGCGCGCGCCGCCGCGGCCGCCGCAAAGCCCGAGCCCAGGCCGATGGGCACATACAGCACCTCGGGCGGCGCTTCTCGCAACGCTTCGAAGAACTCCACATAGGCCGTGGCCACGCCGCGCACCAGTTCGCGGTGGAAGGATGGGATGCGATGCGCGTGATGCGCCTGCGCCAGCTCGGCGGCGTGCTCGCTGGCGGCCTGGAAGTCGTCGCCATGCTCGACCAGGTTCACGCCGAGCGCGCGCATGGCGGCGTTCTTCTCGGCCGAGTTGCCATGCGGCACGACGATGGTGGCGGCCAGCCCGTGCCGGCGCGCCGCAAAGCCCACCGACTGGCCGTGGTTGCCGCGCGTGGCGCTGACCACGTGGCGCACGTCGGGGCGCTGGCGCACCAAGGTGTCGAAGTAGGTCAGGCCGCCGCGGATCTTGAAGGCGCCCACGGGCGTGTGGTTCTCGTGCTTGAGCCACAGCTCGCCGCCCAGCACCTGCGCCAGCTGGGGCCAGGCGTACTGCGGCGTGGGCGGCATGGCGGCATACACGATGCGCTGCGCGTCGGCGATTTCGTCGGGGGTGAACTGCATGCGAACGGACGGAGAACGAAAAAAGAAGAAGAAAAAAAACAGGAGCGCGGCGGCCTACCTGCGCTCGGGCAGGGCGATGCGCAGGGCCAGCAGCGCCAGCACGCTGCCCATCACCCAGCGCTGCGCGCGCAGCCAGCCTTCGCTGCGCGACAGCAAAGCCGTCAGCCCGCCCGCGCAGAAGATCAGCACGGCATTGACGGCGCCGCTCACGCCGATCTGGACTGCGCCCAGCTGCAGGCTCTGCAACAGCACCGAGCCTTGTTCCGGATGCAGGAACTGCGGGAAGAAGGACAGGTAGAACATCGCCACCTTGGGGTTGAGCACGTTGGTGATGAAGCCCATGGCGAAGAGCCTGGCCGGCGGGTCCTGCGGCAGGTTGCGCGCCTGGAATGGCGCAGCGCCGCCGGGCTTGACCGCCTGCCAGGCCAGCCACAGCAGATAGGCCGCGCCGGCCAGGCGGATGGCGTCGAAGGCGAAGGGCACGGCCAGCAGCAGCGCCGTGAGGCCCAGCGCCGCCGCCAGCAGGTGCACGCCAAAGCCCAGCATCACGCCGGCCAATGAGATCAGCCCCGCCGCGCGGCCCTGGCACAGCGCGCGCGAGACGCAATAGATCATGTTGGGGCCGGGCGTGAGCACCAGCACCAGCGCGGCCAGCGCGAAGAACAGCAGCTCGGAGACAGGCAGCATGGCGTTTCAGCGTCCAGAGGAATGAAGGGTGACCGGGCCGCGCGGCGTGTCCAGCTCGGCCACCAGGTCGGCCCGGCCGGCCTGCACCGTCACGGCATGAAGGCCCAGCGCGTGCAGCGCGGGCGCCAGTGTCGCCGCCTCGGGGTGGCGGGCGTGCAGCGTGCGCAGGCGCAGGCCATGGTCGGGCAGGCGGTCGCAGGGGTGGGCGGGCCCGTCGCGCGCGATCAGCGTGGGCAGCGCGCCCTGGCACAGCCGCTGGCCGTCTTCGCGCAAGGTGATCTGCCAATGCACGCGGCCGGTGGGCGTGTCGCGGTGCATGGCCACGGCCGGGCCACGCGCCACGGGCGGCTTCAGCGCCGCCAGCGCCTGCGTGCAGGCGTCCAGCTCATCGGCATCATTCGTGCGGGCGACGAAGTGGATCAGCGCCGCGCCGTCGCGCGCCAGCGAGGTTTGCAGCGCCGCCTCGTCCAGGTCGAACCAGCGGCGCTGGCCCGGCGCCAGCGGCGGCCGGGCCGCGGGGTCGATGGCGATGATCTCCAGGTAGGTCCGCGGCCAGTCGGGCGGCGAAGAGATGTTGAGCAGGCGGTTGTGCGTGCCCATCTGCGGATGGCTGCCGCCGGCGTCGGGCGTGAGGCCCAGGGTGGCCTCGCACCAGCGCACGCCGGCCTCCAGCGTGTGGGCGGCGATGACCAGGTGATCGAGCGTGGCGGCCATGGCGCGCTACAGCAGGACGCTGCCCGTGATGCAGGGCGCGACGTCGCCGCCCACCCACACCAGCCCGTCGGCATCGCGCGCGATGTGCACGCGGCCCTCGCGGCCCAGGCATTGGCCCTGGCCCGCCACGTACTGCGCGGGCAGATGGCCGTCGGCGATCAGCCACTGCGCCAGGCTCGCGTTGAGGCTGCCGGTGACAGGGTCCTCCTCCACGCCGATGGGGGTGGCGAAGGCGCGCACCTCGAGGTCCACCCCGGCTTCGGCGGCCGCCTCGGCCGGCTTCGGCTGTGCCTGCGCGAAGGCGCGGGCCTCGCGGTTGCCACGCGCGATGAGCAGCGGCTCGGGCGCCTGCGCCGGCCGGCCCGCCAGCCCCACCTTCACGCCCAGCGCCTTGAGCGCGGCGTGGTCGGGACGCACCGACAGCACGGTGTCGGCATCGCTCAGCAGCAGGCCCAGCCACATGGGGCCGTTGTCCAGCAGCTGCGCGGCCTCGATCTGCGCGGCCTTGAGCCCCAGCGCCTGCGCCACCTTGGCCAGCTGCATGGGGCTGGGCGCGCTGCGCCGCAGGGCGGGCGCGGCAAAGGCCAGGCGCAGGGCGCCGTCTTCCTGCTGTATTTGCCGCAGCGTCACCAGGCCCACGCCGCATTCCTGCAGCAGCAGGCCGGCGCGCCGGGGCTTGCCTCCGGATGCCAGCCAGGCATGGGCGCTGCCCAGCGTGGGGTGGCCGGCAAAGGGCAGCTCGCCGCCTGGCGTGAAGATGCGCACGCGGTAGTCGGCCCCCTGTGCCGCCCCCGCGGCCGTGGGCGGCAGAACGAAGGTGGTTTCCGACAGGTTCGTCCAGCGCGCGAAGCGCTGCATGGCCTCGTCGCTCAGGCCTTCGCCGTCGAGCACGACGGCCAGCGGGTTGCCGAAACCGGCGCTGTGGGTGAAGACATCGACTTGGCAGAAGGGGCGGGGGCGCGTCATGGCGTCAGTGGCAGCGGTTGGGCAGCAAAAGGGTGGCCCGGGCCCGGCGTGGAGTCAAGCGCCGGGCCGAGGGAGGAAGCGAAGGCGTGGGGCCGGCGATCCGGCTATTCGAGCGCGAGGTCCAGCACGCCGCGCGCGCCGGGGCGCGCCAGCAGGCTGGCGAACCAGCGCTCCAGGTGCGGCCAGGCGGGCCGCTGGTAGTCGGCCACCGGCAGGCCGAACCAGCGATGCACTTCGCAGCCGATGGGGATGTCGGCCATGGTGAAGTGCTCGCCGACCATGTGGCTGTGCGCGGCCAGGTGCGCGTCCAGCAGGGCCAGCAGCGGTTCGGTGGCGCGCACCGAGCGCTCGATCACGCCCGCATCGCGCTCGGCGGCCGGCGTGCGGATCAACTGCCTGAACGCGCCGCCGCTGGCCGGATTCAGCGTGGTCTGCTGCCAGTCCATCCAGCGCTCGGCGTCGAAGCGTTCGGGCAGGCGCTCGGGGTAGAGCTGCTGCGTCCAGTGCTTGGCGCACAGGTAGCGCACGATGACGTTGGACTCCCAAAGCACGAAGCCTTCGTCGTTGAGCGTGGGCACCAGCGCATTGGGGTTGAGCGCCAGGTACTCGGGCGTCTGCACCACGCCGAAGGCGCCGCCGGCCTCGGTGCGCTGGAAGTCCAGGCCCAGCTCCTGCGCGCACCACACCACCTTGCGCACATTGATCGAGCTGATGCGGCCCCAGATGTTGATCATCTTGCGTGTTCCTGCTTGATGAAAAAGCGCCGCGGCCTGCGCGGCGTGGCGTTCAGGCGGCGGCCAGCTGCTGCTGCACCTGTTCGGCGGCGCGCCGGGCCAGGGCCTCGCGCACGGTCTCGGCCAGGGCGGCGATGGCGGTGGCGATCTGCTCTTCGCTGGCCGTCACGAAGGACAGGCGCAGCGTGCGCGCGTCGGGCTCGCCGGCATAGAAGGGCGAGCCGGGCACGAAGGCCACACGGCGCTCCACCGCCTGGGCCAGCAGGGCCGTGGCGTCGATGCCTTCGGGCATGCGCAGCCACAGGAACATGCCGCCCTTGGGCACGTTGAAGGCCACATCCAGGCCCTTCATCTCGCGCTGCAGTGCGCTGACCATGGCGTCGCGCTGCGTCTTGTAGAGCGCGCGGATCTTGGGCACGTGCTGGTCCAGGAAGCCGTCCTTCATCACCGAGGCCACCATGCGCTGGGTGAAGATGGGCGTGTGCAGGTCCACCGCCTGCTTGGCCTGCAGCAGCTTGGGGTAGATGGCCTTGGGCGCGACCAGGAAGCCCAGCCGCAGGCCGGGCGCCAGCACCTTCGAGAACGAGCCCAGGTAGATGCAGCCTTCGGGGTTGCGGGCCGCGAGCGGCAGCGGCGGGGCTTCGTCGAACCACAGCTCGCCATAGGGGTTGTCTTCGATGATCGGCAGGCCCGCGGCCTGGGCCGCGGCCGAGACGGCGGCGCGGCGCGCCTCGCTCATGGTGCGGCCCGTGGGGTTCTGGAAGTTGGGCAGCAGGTAGATGAAGCGCGCATCCCTGGCTTTGGCTGCCAGGTCATCGGGCAGCACGCCTTCGGCATCGCTGGCCACGCTCACGGCGTTGGGTTCCATGGGGCTGAAGGCCTGCAGCGCGCCCAGGTAGGTGGGCGTTTCGACCAGCACCTTGCTGCCCGGGTCGATCAGCACCTTGGCGATCAGGTCCAGCCCCTGTTGCGAGCCGGTGGTGATCAGCACCTGGTCGGGGTTCACGTCCCAGGGCAGCATGTCGGCCACGGCCTGGCGCAGCGGCGCGTAGCCTTCGCTGGCGGCGTACTGCAGCGCGGCCTGGCCATCGGTGGCCAGCACTTCGGCGCAGGCGGCGGCAAAGGCGCTGACCGGGAAGGTCTTGGGCGAGGGCAGGCCACCGGCCAGGCTGATGACGTCGGGGCGCTCGGTCACCTTGAGGATTTCGCGGATGGCCGAGGGGTTCATCTTCTCGGCGCGGGCGGCCAGTTTCCAGGTCATTTCTTGTCTTTCCTTGTGCACGAATGCGTTGCGCGCGGGTGTCGTTCCAACGGGATCTAAGGGGAGCGTGCCAGCGGTGCGCGAGCCGCTGGCGATTGAGAGAGTTTCTTGCTGATCACCACCGTGACCACGACGGCGGCGGCAAAGCCCAGTGTCACCGCATCCAGCGCTTCGCCCAAGAGTGGAACCGCGGCCAGGATGGACAAAAAGGGCTGCAGCAACTGGGTCTGGCTCACGCGCAGCGCGCCGCCCAGGGCCAGGCCGCGGTACCAGGCGAAAAAGCCGATCCACATGGAGAACACGCCCACGTAGACAAAGCCCACCCAGGCCGAGGTGGCCACCGGCTGCTGCGGCCACAGCAGAACCGTGGCCGGCAGCGTGAGCGGCAGCGCCAGCACGCAGACCCAGCAGATCACGCGCTCGGCCCCCAGGGCCGGCGTGACCTGGGCGCCGTAGATGTAGCCGAAGGAGGCCGCGATCACCGCGCCCACCAGCAGCAGGTCGGCCCACTCGAAACCGAAGCCGCCGCCCGTGTGCTGCGAGGCGCGCAGCACCGAGAACAGCACCACCAGCGCGCTGCCCACGGCCGCACAGATCCAGAAGCCCGGCCGCGCACGCTGGTGCAGCACCCAGGCCGCGACCATGGCCGACACCAGCGGCAGCAGCGCCGTGATCACCGCCGCATGGCTGGCCGTGACCACGCGCAGCGCGTAGGCCAGCAGCAGCGGATAGCCGATCACGTTGCCCAGCACGGCCATGCCCAGCGGCTTCCATTGATGCGCCTGCGGCCGCGGCGAGCGCGTCACGAGCAAGAAGACCGCCGACAGCAGCCCGGCCAGCGCCGCGCGGCCCAGCGTCACGAACCAGGGCGAAAGCTGCGGCGCGTCGGCCGTGCCCGTGGCCAGGCGCGTCATAGGCAGCGTGATGGCGAAGAAGGCCACGCCGAGCACGCCCAGCCACATGCCCAGCGTTTCTTGGTTGGCGGGGGCCTGCGTGTGCACCGTACTGCTCATGCCTTCACCATCCAGGCCGCCGTCAACACCAGCACCATGGCCATGAAGCGGTTGAACCACAAGAGGCGCCGACCCTGGGCCAGCCAGGCGCGCAGCAGCGCGCCCACAGCCGCATAGGCGAAGTTGCTGCTAAAGGCAAAGAACAGCATCACCAGCAGCAGCACCGCGGTGCGCAACAGCGGCTGGGCCTGGCCCGCCACCCAGCCGGCCACCAGGGTCAGCGCCAGCAGCCAGGCCTTGATGTTCACGAACTGCAGGGCCACGCCCTGCCAGAAGCCCACGCGCAGCGGCGCATCGGCACGGCTCAATTGGCCAGAGTGTGAGAGTTTGAAGGCCAGCCACAGCAAGTAGCCGATGCCCAGCGTCTTGACCACCAGGCGCAGGATGGGCGCGGCATGGATCAACGCGCCCAGCCCGGCGGCCGTGAGCAGCAAGAGCAGGCTCCAGCCCACCGGCACCGCCACCACGAAGCGCATGGCCGAACGCAAGCCGCCGTTGGCCGCCAGGGCCGTTGAAAGCGTGGTGTTGGGCCCGGGCGAAAAACTCATCGCCGTGGCCAGCACCAGCAGCGCGGTGAATTCTTGCCAGTTCATGCCATGCACTCTAAACTTTGGAACCATTACACGACCAGTACAGTTGTGCAGACAATGCAAATGAACTGTATTGGTCGTCACGCCAGCACAGCACCCGCCTCAAGGCTTTCTTGTGTCACTTGCCTCGCCCCTGACCCGCACCGCCAGCCAGACGCTCACCGAGCAACTGGCCGAGCGTTTTGCCGACCGCATCCGCAACCGGCTGCTGGCGCCGGGCGCGCGCCTGCCCTCGGTGCGCGAATGCGCGCGCCAGCAGGGCGTGAGCCCGCACACCGTGGTGGCGGCCTATGACCAGTTGCTGGCGCTGGGGCTGGTGGAGGCCCGGCGCCAGCGCGGCTTCTTCGTGCGCCAGGAGGCCCCGCCCGCCTTGCGCGGGCGCGAGGCCGTTGCCGCACGGGGCGCGCCAGCGCCGCGCGTGGCGCCCGCGGCCGCGCCCGTGAGCACCGTGCTGGCCGCCAAGCCGGCCGACGCCAGCACGCTGATCCGCGGCATGTTCCACCGCCGCAGCGACAAGCCGCAGCCGGGCATGGGCGTGCTGCCGCCCGACTGGCTGCAGAGCACCTTCATGCCGGCCGCGGTGCGCCGCGTGACCACCACGGCGGCGCTGCAGGAGTTTTCACTGCAGTACGGCGATCCGGCCGGCGACGCCGGCCTGCGCCGCAGCCTGGCGCACAAGCTGGCGGGCATCCAGCTCGAAGTGGGGCCCGAGCAGATCGTGACCACCGTGGGCGCCACGCATGCGCTGGACATCGTGAGCCGCACCCTCCTGCGCGCGGGCGACCCGGTGATGGTGGAAGAGCCCGGCTGGGCCGTGGAATTCGCGCGGCTGGAGGCGCTGGGCATGCGCGTGCTGCCCGTGCCGCGCCGTGCCGACGGGCCGGATCTGGCCGTGATGCAGCGCTACTGCGAGGCCCATGCGCCCAAGCTCTTCGTGAGCGTGAGCGTGCTGCACAACCCCACCGGCTACAGCCTGAACCCGGCCAGCGCGTACCGCGTGCTGCAACTGGCGCAGCAGCACGACTTCCACATCGTCGAGGACGACACCTACAGCCACCTGGCGAGCGCGCATGCCACGCGCCTGTCGGTGCTCGACGGACTGCAGCGCACCATCTACGTCAGCGGCTTTGCCAAGGTGCTGGCGCCCAACTGGCGCATCGGCTTCATGTGTGCCGCGCCGCCGCTGCTGGAGCGGCTGCAGGAGACCAAGCTGCTGGCCACCCTGACCACGCCCGCGCTGCTGGAGCGCGCGCTGGCCTGGTGCATCGACCAGGGCCAGTTGCGCCGCCATGTGGAGCGCGTGCGCGTGCGGCTGGACGGCGCCCGTGCGCGCGCCGTGAAGCTGGCGCTGGCCCATGGCTGCACGCTGGCGGCCGAGCCCGCGGGCCTGTTCGGCTGGCTGGACACGGGCGTGGACACCGACACCCTGACCCAGCGCATGTTGGACAAGGGCTACCTGCTGGCGCCGGGCTCGCTCTTCCATGCGCGGCGCCAGCCCACCACCTTGATGCGCATCAACTTCGCGACCACGCAGGAGGCCGCGTTCTGGAAGGTGTTCAGCGCCGTGCGCGACAAGGGCTGAACGCGCGCCGCTTCCTTCAGTAAACGACTTCGAGCATGCTGCGCAGGTCGGCCAGCTTGCCGGCCTTCACGTCGCCGAAATCGGCGTTGGGAAACTCCAGCTTGGCGGCCTCCACCTTCTCGGGAAAGCTGCCCTTGCGCGCCGGGCCCCACTTCTTGCTCGGGTCCGAGCCGTTGGACTTGGTCAGCTTGATGTTGTTGCCCATCTCGAACATCTCGGCCGTGCTGGGCCCCGTGACATAGCACCAACTGAAGGAGGACTGGTCCCAGTACAGGATGGAGTACTGGTTGTGGCTGCCGTTGAGCGATTCGGGCATGGACTTGAGCTGGATCTTCTGCACCTTCGAGTCGCGCCCGTACTTCAGGCCGCGCTTGACCTGTTTGGCCATGGAGTTGTTGATCCGCTTGCCCGACAGCGCGTGCGCCAGGTAGCTGTGCAGGTGGGTCTTGGGCTTGATCTTCGAGATCTTGCCCTTGTCGTCGGTCTTGGTCAGCCAGGCGTCGTCGTAGTGGCGGGCGTTGCAGGTGATGATCTCCACCGCGTCCAGCGTCGGGTTGAGGGCATGCCATTGGCCGATCAGCCTGACCACCTCGCGGCTGCTGAGCCGGCACAGCGCGTCCTTGTCGCCATGGCCCCAGAACACCAGCGTGCGCAGCCCCTGAACGGCCTTGGGAGCCACGCTCACCGGGTCGGCGGCCGCCTGGTTCACCAGGGCGGTGCTCAGCGCCAGCGCGCGTTGCTGGTGGTCGTCCTCATACAGGATCTGGATCGTGGTCATCGGAGTCCTCGGCGAAGAAGGGGCAGATAGGAAGGAAGTGGCGCGCAGGAGGCTAGCCTGACTGGAAACGATTCAGGACAGAGTTTTCTCCAATGCAACGCGCGCGCGGCGCGCTTTTTTCATCGCCGGGCCGCCCCAAGATGAAAAGCCCCCTCGGGGGGCAGCGGACCTCGCGAAGCGGGGGAGCGTGGGGGCAATATTTCATCGCCGGGCCGCCCCAAGATGAAAAAGCCTCCTGTGGGCAATTCCCTTCCGAAGCCGACCCCCTCAGCGTGCCGTGGCGCGCTCGGGCGGCGCCAGCAGCGCCTGCGCCACGGCCTGTCCCACGCGCTGCAGCACCGGGCCGGCCGCCTTCTGCTCGTCCAGCTCCGCCGTGCAGGCCACCACCACGATGCCGCGGGCCGCGCCGTCTTCGGGGTGGATCACCCCGCCATGGCAGGCGCGCAGGTGCTGGGTGCCGGTCTTGTGGATGAAGCGGGCGCTGCGCGGCAGGCCGGCCTGCAGGCGGTGGTTGGTGTAGATGCCCAGCTTGAGCCCCTCATTCATGCGCGCCTGGCTCTCGGGCTTGAGCAGTTCGCCGCGCGCCAGCTTCTCGAGCATCGCGCCGTAGCCTTCCAGGGTGGCGCTGTTGTTCCCATGCCGGTAGTAGCGCGCATAGGCTTCGTCGAAGTCGCGCAGCTGCATGTCGCCGGCCTGCACCTTCAGCGCCCGCTGCAGTGCTGCCACGCGTTGCGGCCCGATGGGGGCGCCGGCCACCTGCACCAGCTGGGCATTGGAGAGCCGGCGCGCGGCCGGGTGCAGCTCGGCGTACACATCGCGCCGCACGCGCGCGAAGTCCGTCAGCTCGCCCATGCGCGATTCGCCGATGGCCGCCTGCGCGCTCTTGTTCAGCGGCGTCTCGCCGCCCGCGGCGCGGATCAGCATGTTGGCGGCGGTGTTGTCGCTGTCGCGCAGCATGCGCTGCAGCAGGTCGGCCACCGTGTGGCGCGTGCCGGCCTTCTCCCACACCAGCTTGCCCACGTCGATGCGGTCGCTGTCCTGCAGCGCCACCGCGCTGTCGGGCCTGAGCCTGCCGGCATCGATTTGCTGCAGCACCGCGATGGCGATGGGGATCTTGGTCATCGATCCCAGGTACCAGCGCTGGTCGGCGCCGTGGCTGTAGCTCTCGCCGTTGTCCAGGCGCTTGACGTACACGCCCAGCGCGCCGGGTGTCTGCCTGTCCAGGGCCTCGACCTGGCTGCGCAGCCTGGCGCGCCAGTCGGGTCCGTCGTCCTGGGCTTCACTCTTCGTCGGCAGCGCCAGCAGCAGGCCCAGAAGCAGCAGCAGCGTCGGCATCGCGCGCCGGCGCGGCGCGCGCGCTGGCGCTTTGGGGTGGGGAAAGGCAGTCAGACGCATGGGGGGCTCCGTGATGAAGAAGGCCCGCGCGGCAGACGGCCGCGGCGGACTGGGCGATGGCGCGTTCGGCCTGGGCGCGCGGCGCCGCGCCGGCCACGCAGGCCACGATGAGCACTTCTCGCGCGGGCGCCGCGCCGCGCCCGGCGGCCGGCAGGCGCGCCACGCCACCGTCGCAGGTGCGCTCCCGCTGCGTGCCGGTCTTGTGGGCCAGCCGCACGTCGGCCGGCAGGCCCGCGCGCAGGCGCCGCGGGCCGGTCACCACGCGCTCCATCAGTGCGCGCAGATGGGCCGTGCTGCGCGCCGACAGCAGCTCGCCGCGGTTCAGCTGCGCCAGCAGGTCACCATAGGCGTCGAGCCGGCCGCTGTTCAGGCCCTCGGCGTAATAGTCCTGCCAGGCCTTGGCCAGCGAGCGCTGGCGAAATTGGGGGGTGGGCACGCCGGTGATCTGCGCCACGCGCTGCAGGCGCGCGTCGTCGCCGCGCTCGCGGTGGATGCTCAGCAGCGAAGCACCCGACAGGTGTTCGGCCTGCGGCGTCAGCCGGCCATAGACCTGGCGCCGCACCTCGCCCAAGGTGGTGATGGGCTCGAGGCCGTCGCCCACCTGGCGCTGCACCAGCGCATTGACGGCCGACAGGCCCGCCAGGCCGATCAGCATGTCGCTGGCCGTGTTGTCGCTGTGGATGATCATCTGCTCCAACAGGAAGCGCACGCTCAGCGCCTTGCCCACGGGCGTCCTGTTGGTGCGGCCGGCGCCGTCCACGTAGTCATCGGCGCGCACGGTCAGCGGCGTGTCCAGCGTCACGCGGCCCTCGTCCACGGCCTGCAGCACCGCGATCGCGATGGGCACCTTCACCATCGAGGCCAGGTACCAGCGCCGCTTGCCACCCCAGTTGACGGCGGCGCCGGACTGCAGGTCGCGCACGTGCACGCCCAGCGCCAGGCCGTGGGCCTCGGCCTCGATGCGCGCCACGCGGCGCAGGTCTTCGAGCAGTGGCGCGCGCCAGGGCGCGTCCTGCGCGGCGCTGCCCGCGGCCCAGGCCAGACCCATCAGGCCCAGCGCCAAGGCGCTCACGCGCCGCAGCGCACGCGGGGGAGCGATGGACAGGGGACGGCGGTGGTGTGGAGCTTGCGGGCCATGCACATGGCACAGGGTCGGGCCGCGGGCGCGGGCCCGGCGCAGGCCGACACGCCGTGCGCCTGTCGCCGGCCGGCCCACAGGGCTGCGGGCCCGGCGGGTCGACCGCCGTTCAGGCGGATGGCAGGGCCGCGAAGCGCTCGATGATCTGGTCGTGCAGGGCCTGCGCGGCGGCCGACAGGCTGCCCTCGCGCCGCTGCACGAGGTAGATGCGGCGGCTGGCACTGGCCGGCAGCTGCAGCGCCCGCGTGACCAGGCTGTCGCGGCTGAACTGGTAGAGCGTGAGCGTGGGCACCACGCTGATGCCCAGGCCCGCTTCCACCATGCCGGTGACGGTGGCCAGCTGCTCCACTTCGAGCACGGTGTTCATGGCCAGCGGGTGCAGGGCGGCTTCCAGCGTCTGGCGCACGCTGCTGTTGCGCCGCATGTGGATGAAGGGCCAGGGCGCGAGCTTGCGCAGAGTCAGCCGCGGCTCGCGCGCCAGCGGGTGGTCGGCGCGGCACACCAGGTGGAAGCTGTCGGCCACCAGCGGCCGTGCGCGCAACTCGCCCGCGTCGGCGGGCCGCGCGCCGCCGGCTGCCAGCGCAAAGTCGGCCTGGCCGTTGCGCACCAGGTCCAGGCAAGGGTCCGACAGCACATCGCTGAGCACCAGCTCCACCCCGGGCCAGCGGGCGCGGTAGTCGGCAAAGATCTGCGGCAGCCAGCCGGCCGCCAGCGAGGGCAGGGCGGCCAGGTGCACGCGGCCGCGCCGCCGCTGCGCGTGGTCGGCCAAGTCGCCCAGGGCCAGCGTCAGGTCCTGCAGCAACTGGCGCGCGGCCGGCTCGAAGCGCAGGCCCTCGGGCGTGAGCTGCACGCTGCGGGTGTTGCGGTCGAACAGGCGGACCTGCAGCGCCTCCTCGAGCGTGCGGATCAGCGCGCTGAAGGCCGGCTGCGAGAGGTGGCAGGCCTGGGCCGCCCGCGTGAAATTGCGCAGCTCCACCAGCGCCAGGAAGGCGCGCAGCTGGCGGCTGGAGAGGTCGGGCGTGTGCATGTGGCGCAGATTAATCCAGAAGTTGGATGAATTCATCCGTACTTTCGATTTCACGGATGATGCAAGGCCGCCTAGAGTGCAGCACTTGCACAAGAAGAGACATGGTCGATTCCCCAACTTCCACATTGCTGGTGGGCTGCGCCGCCGGTTTTTCAGGTGACCGCGCCGACGCCGCTGGCCCGGTGGTGGACACGCTGGTGGCCCGGCTCGCGGCCGCCGACGCACGCGAAGGGCTGGCCGCCTTCCTGATCTTCGAGACCCTGGCCGAGCGCACGCTGGCGCTGGCCCAGTTGCGCCGCCGCGCCGACCCCGAAGCCGGCTACGAGCCCTTGCTGGACGACCTGCTGCGGCCGGTGCTGGCGCGCTGCCTGCAGCACGGCATCCGCATCGTCAGCAACTTCGGCGCCGCCCATCCGCGCGCGGCGGCGCGCCACATCGCGCGCATGGCCCGCGAACTGGGCCTGGCGGTGCCCCGCGTGGCGGTGGTGGAGGGCGACGACCTGGCCAGCCCGCAGCAGCGCGCCATGCTGGGCGAGCGGCTGGGCCGCGCGCTGGAAGGCCGCTCGGTGGTCAGCGCCAATGCCTACATCGGCGCCGAGCCCATTGCCGCGGCGCTGCGCGCGGGCGCGCAGATCGTGGTGTGCGGGCGGGTGGCCGACCCCTCGCTCACCGTCGGGCCGGCCATGGCCCACTATGGCTGGGCCGCCGACGACTGGCCGCGCCTGGGCCGCGCCACCATGGCCGGCCACCTGCTGGAATGCGGCGCCCAGGTGTGCGGCGGCTACTTTGCAGACCCGGGCTACAAGGACGTGCAGGGCCTGGCCGAGGTGGGTTTCCCCATCGCCGAGATCGACGCCGAAGGCCATTGCGTGATCGGCAAGGCGCAGGGCACGGGTGGCCAGGTGAGCGTGGCCACGGTCAAGGAGCAACTGCTGTACGAGGTGCATGACCCTGCGGCTTACCTGACGCCCGACGTGGTGGCCGACATCACCGAAGCCGAGGTGCTGGCGCTGGGCCCGGACCGCGTGGCCCTGCGCGGCGTGCGCGGCCACGCGCGGCCGGCAGACTACAAGGTCAACGTCTGCCACGAGGGCGGGTGGCTGGCCGAGGGTGAGATTTCCTATGCAGGCCCGCGCGCCGAGGGCCGCGCGCGGCTGGCGGCCGAGGTGCTGCGCGCGCGCCTGCCCGAACTGACGCTGCGCGTGGACCTGATCGGCGCCCTGAGCATCCTGGCCGACGACGCCGGACGCGCGCTGGCGGCCACCGCCGATGGCGGCGCGCGTGACGTGCGCCTGCGCGTGGCCGCGGCCCATGCCGAGCGAACCCAGGCCCAGCGCCTGCCGCGCGAGGTGATGGCGCTCTACACCTGCGGCCCCGCGGGCGGCGGCGGCGTGCGCACGGCGCTCACGCCGCGGCTGAACACGCTGTCGTGCCTGCTGCCGCGCGAGGCCGTGCCGGTGAGCTTCGAGATGGTGGAGGGCACGGGCGCATGACTGGGCAAAAAACGATCACCGTGCCGCTGTACCGCCTGGCCCATGGCCGCACGGGCGACAAGGGCAACCGGTCCAACATCAGCGTGATCGCCTGGCACCCGGCGCTGTGGCCGCTGCTGCTGGAGGCGCTGACGCCCGAAGCCGTGGCCGCGCATTTCGCGCATCGCCAGCCTTCGCGCGTGCAGCGCTTCGTGCTGCCGCGGCTGCAGGCGCTGAACTTCGTGCTCGACGAAGTGCTGGACGGCGGCGTGAATGACGCGCTGAACCTCGACACGCACGGCAAGGCGCTGTCCTTCTGGCTGCTGGACATGCCGGTGCGCGTGCCCGCGGCGCTGCAGCCGCATCTGGCCGGCCCCTGATTTCCCATCCCACCCAGAGTCACTCGGACCATTCAGACCATTTCAATCGAAGGAGACAAAAAAGCGTGAACACGAAAAAGATGATCAAACCCCTGCTGGTTGCCGCCTGCGCCCTGGTGGCGGGCGCTTCGTCGCTGGCCCAGCCGCAGAACTTTCCGGCCAAGCCCATCACCTTCGTGGTGCCCTTTGCCGCCGGCACGGCGACCGACCAGATCGCCCGCGCGCTGGGCACGGCGGTGACGGCCGAAGCCAGGCAGCCCGTGGTGATCGACAACAAGGCCGGGGCCAGCGGCTTCATCGCCTCGCAGCAGGTGGCCAAGGCGCCCGCCGATGGCTACACGGTGCTCATCACCACCAACACCACGCACGCGGCCAACGAGCATCTGTTCAAGAAGCTGCCCTATGACCCGGTGAAGGACTTCGCGCCCGTGGCCGGCCTGGGCAAGGGCGGGCAGATCATGGTGGTGCAGCCGAACTTCCCGGCCAAGTCGGTGGCGGAGTTCCTGGCGCTGGCCAAGAAAGAGCCGGGCAAGTACAGCTTCGGCAGTGGCAGCTCGTCCAGCCGCATGGCCGGCGAGCTGCTGCAGCAGATGGCCGACATCCAACTGCTGCATGTGCCCTACAAGAGCAACACGCTGGCCGTGACCGACCTGTTGGGCGGCCAGATCCACATGATGATCACCGACTCGGCCACCGGCCTGCCGCAGGTCAAGGGTGGCAAGCTGCGCGCGCTGGGCGTGTCCAGCGCCACGCGCTCGCCGCTGCTGCCCGATGTGCCCACCATCGACGAAGCCGGCGTCAAGGGCTACGAGATGGGCTTCTGGTTCGCCGCCTATGCGCCGGCCGGCACGCCGCCGGCCGTGGTCAAGCGCCTGAACGAGTTGCTGGTGAACGCGGCACGCAGCAGCGCGGCCAGGACCGCGTTCTACGAGCCCAGCGGCACCGAGGTGTTCACCACCAGCCCCGAAGAACTGGGTCGCTTCCAGGCGGCCGAGTCGCAGAAGTGGGGCCGCATCGTGAAGGCGGCCGGCATCCAGCCCGAGTGAGCCTGCAAGGCCTGCGGCGCCTCAGAGCATTTCGTCGGGCGCCAACGGGCCGATCACGCGCAGCAGCAGGCGCAGGCCCAGGCTGCTGTCGGGCTCGGTGCGCGCGTCGGCCAGAGCGCTGCCGGCGGGCGCGCGCCACACCAGTCCGCCCGATCCTTCTTTTTCGCGCTCCACGCGCCACGAGCCTTCCCGCAGGCTGCGCTCGATTAGCTCGGTGGCCTGGGCGGAGAGCTCGCGGCTGCGGATCAGCAAGGCGATCTCGGTGTTCTGCAGTTGGGAGCGCAGGTCCAGGTTCATCGAGCCGATCACCAGCAGCCGCCCGTCGCGCACCAGCACCTTGGAATGCAGCATGGCGCGCGACTGGCCGGTGGCGCTGGCGCTGCCGGCCGAGCTGCCCAGCGCGCTGCCCAGGCCCGCCTGTTCGCTGCGCATCTCATACAGCTGCACGCCCGCATCCAGCAGTTCGCGCCGGTGGCGCGCGTAGCCCACATGGGCGATGGGCGCGTCATTGGACGCCAGCGAGTTCGTGAGGACGCGCACGCGCACGCCGCGCTGCACGGCGTCGGCGAAGGCCTTCTTCATGTCGGCGCCGGGCACGAAGTAGGGCGAGATGATCAGGAGGTCTTGCTGGGCCTCGGCGATCAGGCGCAGCAGGCCGTCGACCACGGTTTCGCCTTCGGGCAACTGGCCGCGCGCGGGTGCGGGCGCGTCGGGGGCAGGCGAAGCCGCCGCCTGCGCATCGGCCGGGATCTTGGCCGGCGCGTCCACCTGCAGCGCCGAGGGCGCCCACACGAAGGGCTGGGTGCGCAGGTCCATGGGCTGGTGGTCCCAGGCGCGCGCGCGGCGGATCGCCTCCTGCGCGGGGTCGGGCTGGCCGGGGCCCGGGCGGGGTTCGCCATCGGGTGGCCGGGGCGCGCCTTCGGCGCCTTCGGCCTCCTGCGGTGCGCGGCGCTGGCGCTCGCGCATCTCGGCCAGTTCCTTGGGCGTGACGAGCGACTGCACGGGGTAGGCGCGCTCGTTGTTCCAGTAGCTGTCGAAGCTGCGCGACATCTCGCGCACGATGGGGCCGGCAGCCAGCACGTCCAGGTCCACAAAGTTGCCCGATTCGCCCAAGCCGAAATACGCATCGCCAAGGTTGCGTCCGCCGGTGATGCCCAGCGCGTTGTCGGCGATGAACAGTTTGTTGTGCATGCGCTGCTGGATGCGCTGCACATCGCCCAGCGACTGGATCACGCGCCGCACCGTGCTGTCGCGCGAGCCCGGCAGCGGGTTGAACAGCCGCATCTGCACATTGGGCACGTAGGCCAGCTGCAGCACCTGGGCATTGCGGCCCGTGGTGTGGAAGTCGTCCAGCAGGATGCGCACCCGCACGCCGCGGGCCGCGGCCTCGCCCACGCTGCGCAGCAGGCGGCTGTTGCTGGCATCGGCGTGGATGGCGTAGTACTGCAGGTCCAGCGTCTTCTGGGCTGCCTCGACCAGCGCCAGCCGGCTGCCGTAGGCGGCCTGTGGACCATCGAGCAAGGCAAAGCCGGAGGCCGCCCGCGCGCCGGCCTGCGCACGCCGCTGTGCCACCAGCGCATGCAGCGCCGTGCCTTCGGGTTCGACGGCATGCGATTCGGGGCGTTGCACATCCTGCGGCAGGCCTGCGCAGCCCGTCATCGCCAGTGCCGCGGCGCAGGCCACCAGCAGGCGGGGCCAGAGTCGGTGGGAACGAAGGCTCGGCAGGCGCATGGGCGGCAGGCAAGTGGCGATGCCGCAGGTATATCCGCAACGGCCGTGCGGATGCTGTGGGACGACGGCCCGGCGCGATGGAGTGCGGCGCCGTCGTGCCCGGGGCAGGTGCTCAGGCGGACGGGCTGCTGAGGGCTTCCCAGCGTTCCAGCGCGGTCAGCAGCGCCTCTTCGATTTCTGCATGGCGCGTGGCCAGCGCGGCCGCCCGGCCGGGGTCGCTGCCATACAGTGCGCCGCCGTTGGCCGACAGGCTGCTGTCGATCTCGCGCTGCTCGGCCTCCAGGGTCTCGATGTGGGCCGGCAGCCCGTCGAGTTCGCGCTGTTCCTTGTAGCTGAGCTTGCGGCGCGCGGGTGCAGCGGATGCGGCGGCTGCGGCCTCCGGGCGTGCGGCCGGCGCCGTGGGCGCTGCGGCGACGGGCTTGGGGGCCGCGGCGGCAGCGATCTCGCGCGCACGGCGGGACTGGGTCAGCCAGTCCTGCACGCCGCCCTCGTATTCGCGCCACCGCCCATCGCCCTCGTAGGCGATGGTGCTGGTCACCACGTTGTCCAGAAAGGTGCGGTCGTGGCTGACGAGGAACACGGTCCCGTCGTAGTCCTGCAGCAGCTCCTCGAGCAGCTCCAATGTGTCGATGTCCAGATCGTTGGTCGGCTCGTCGAGCACCAGCACGTTGGCTGGCCGCGCGAACAGGCGCGCCAGCAGCAGCCGGTTGCGCTCGCCACCGCTGAGCGAGCGCACCGGCGAATGCGCGCGCGCCGGCGAGAAGAGGAAGTCCGACAGGTAGCTCTTCACATGCTTGCGCTGCTGGCCGATTTCGATCCATTCGCTGCCCGGGCTGATGAAGTCCTCCAACGTCGCGTCCAGTTGCAGAGCGTCGCGCATCTGATCGAAATAGGCGACCTGCAGGTTCGCGCCCTGGCGCACCTTCCCGCTGTCGGCGGCCAGCTCGCCCAGGATCAGCTTGAGCAAGGTGGTCTTGCCGGCGCCGTTGGGGCCGATGAGGCCGATCTTGTCGCCGCGCAGCAGGGTCGCGCTGAAGTCGCGCACCACCGCGCGCTCGCCATAGTGCTTGGAGACGTGCTGCAGCTCGGCCACGATCTTGCCGCTCGGTGCGCCCGAGGCAAGGTCCAGCGACACGCGGCCCAGCGCCTCGCGCCGGTTGACCCGCCGCTCGCGCAAACCCTCGAGCCGCACGATCCGGCTCTGGCTGCGGGTGCGCCGCGCCTCCACGCCCTTGCGGATCCAGACCTCTTCTTGCGCGAGCAGCTTGTCGGCCTTGGCGTTGATGACGGCCTCCTGCGCCAGTTGCTCTTCCTTCTGCAGCTGGTACTGCGCGAAATTGCCCGGATAGGAGCGCAGCTGCCCGCGGTCCAGCTCGACGATCCGGGTGGCGATTCGGTCCAGGAAGGCGCGGTCATGGGTGATGGTCACCACGCTTCCCTTGTAGTCCAGCAGCAGCTGTTCCAGCCACTCGATCGAGTCCAGGTCCAGATGGTTGGTCGGTTCGTCCAGCAGCAGCACGTCGGGCGTGCTCACCAGGGCCTGCGCCAGCGCCACCCGCTTGCGCATCCCGCCGGACAGCGTGCCGATGCGCGCGTCGCTGGCCAGATGAAGGCGCTGGAGCGTTTCATCGACGCGCTGCTCCCAGGTCCAGCCACCCAGCGCCTCGATCTGTGTCTGAAGGGCGTCCAGGTCTTCGCTGGCGTCATGGGCGAGATAACGGGCGCGCAGCGCAATGACGGGCGCCAGGCCCGCGCTCACCGCATCAAACACGGTGGACTCGGACGCCAGTTGGGGCTCTTGCGCGACATAGGCGACGCGCAGCCCCGTTTGCAGCTGAAGCTGGCCGTCGTCGGGCGACTCCAGCCCCCCAAGAATCTTGAGCAAGGAAGACTTGCCGGCGCCGTTGCGCCCGATCAGCCCGACGCGCTCCGCGGCCAGCAGGGAAAAGTCCGCGTGGTCCAACAACGCCACATGTCCGAAAGCGAGTTGGGCATCTAAAAGAGTAAGCAATGCCATGGGCTGATTATCGAAAGTCGGCTCGTCGAGCGGCTCAAGAGGCCTTGCGAGTGCCCCAAACGCTCAAACGGCAAACGCCGGCGGTCAGCGCGCACCTTTCCATCCCCTTGTGCCGCCTCATGCGCCTGATGGGCAGTGAAACGCTTCCAGTCGTCGCGGCCCGGTCAGCACGCGGAGGCCTCCACCGTCTTGAAAAAGTTTGGGGAAGTGCTTGCGCGGCACCGCGGCTGGCATATACTGAGCGGCTCGACAGATGACGCCAAGCACTCGGAAACGACGCAAGGCAAGTTTGAGAAGCGCTGCGAAATAAGTTGCGGATCTTCAAAAAACGATGTCATAATCGAGGGCTTCGCTAAATAAGTTGCGCAAAACAACTTAAGTTGCAAAGCAGAGGGTCGAAAGACCCTCAAAGTTGACAGGTTAAAATTTAACGTGTCATAATCGAAGGCTTCGCTGATCGCGGCGAGTCAAGCAGCTAGAGCTGCTGATCATTAAAAATATACAGCC
>NZ_JAQIPB010000003.1 GCF_028023875.1 Xenophilus arseniciresistens | reverse complement strand
TGCCTGATGACCATAGCGAGTTGGTCCCACTCCTTCCCATCCCGAACAGGACAGTGAAACGACTCAGCGCCGATGATAGTGCGGACTCCCGTGTGAAAGTAGGTCATCGTCAGGCTGTTATGTGAAGAACGCGCCCTGCGTCAGCAGGGCGCTTTCTTTTTCTCCATTAAACTGAAATGAAGAAAAAGAAAGCGGTTCCAGTTGCTCAGCGAATGTTGCTGATGTATACTGGAAAGCTTCGCCGGCGAGCAAGCACTTTGAGTGCAAAGCGGGCTGGCAGAGGGTCGAAAGACCCTCAAAGTTGACAGGTTAAAATTTAACGTGTCATAATCGAAGGCTTCGCTGATCGCGGCGAGTCAAGCAGCTAGAGCTGCTGATCATTAAAAATATACAGCCGATAAGCGTGGGCGTTTGAGGGCAGATTGCCAAGTTCTTCGGAACTGAAGCTGCAAAGCTTCTTAAACGCTCATGAGAATAGAAGTGAAGTTCACTTCAATTCCGTTTTTATGAGTGGCCTCGAAAGAGGCAAAAACTTCAAGATCGAACTGTAGAGTTTGATCCTGGCTCAGATTGAACGCTGGCGGCATGCCTTACACATGCAAGTCGAACGGTAACAGGTCTTCGGATGCTGACGAGTGGCGAACGGGTGAGTAATACATCGGAACGTGCCCAATCGTGGGGGATAGCTCGGCGAAAGCCGGATTAATACCGCATACGATCTACGGATGAAAGCAGGGGATCGCAAGACCTTGCGCGAATGGAGCGGCCGATGGCAGATTAGGTAGTTGGTGGGGTAAAGGCTCACCAAGCCAACGATCTGTAGCTGGTCTGAGAGGACGACCAGCCACACTGGGACTGAGACACGGCCCAGACTCCTACGGGAGGCAGCAGTGGGGAATTTTGGACAATGGGCGCAAGCCTGATCCAGCAATGCCGCGTGCAGGATGAAGGCCTTCGGGTTGTAAACTGCTTTTGTACGGAACGAAAAGGCTCTGGCTAATACCTGGGGCTCATGACGGTACCGTAAGAATAAGCACCGGCTAACTACGTGCCAGCAGCCGCGGTAATACGTAGGGTGCGAGCGTTAATCGGAATTACTGGGCGTAAAGCGTGCGCAGGCGGTGATGTAAGACAGTTGTGAAATCCCCGGGCTCAACCTGGGAACTGCATCTGTGACTGCATCGCTGGAGTGCGGCAGAGGGGGATGGAATTCCGCGTGTAGCAGTGAAATGCGTAGATATGCGGAGGAACACCGATGGCGAAGGCAATCCCCTGGGCCTGCACTGACGCTCATGCACGAAAGCGTGGGGAGCAAACAGGATTAGATACCCTGGTAGTCCACGCCCTAAACGATGTCAACTGGTTGTTGGGAATTTGCTTTCTCAGTAACGAAGCTAACGCGTGAAGTTGACCGCCTGGGGAGTACGGCCGCAAGGTTGAAACTCAAAGGAATTGACGGGGACCCGCACAAGCGGTGGATGATGTGGTTTAATTCGATGCAACGCGAAAAACCTTACCCACCTTTGACATGTACGGAACTCGCCAGAGATGGCTTGGTGCTCGAAAGAGAGCCGTAACACAGGTGCTGCATGGCTGTCGTCAGCTCGTGTCGTGAGATGTTGGGTTAAGTCCCGCAACGAGCGCAACCCTTGTCATTAGTTGCTACATTCAGTTGGGCACTCTAATGAGACTGCCGGTGACAAACCGGAGGAAGGTGGGGATGACGTCAAGTCCTCATGGCCCTTATAGGTGGGGCTACACACGTCATACAATGGCTGGTACAAAGGGTTGCCAACCCGCGAGGGGGAGCTAATCCCATAAAGCCAGTCGTAGTCCGGATCGCAGTCTGCAACTCGACTGCGTGAAGTCGGAATCGCTAGTAATCGTGGATCAGAATGTCACGGTGAATACGTTCCCGGGTCTTGTACACACCGCCCGTCACACCATGGGAGCGGGTTCTGCCAGAAGTAGTTAGCCTAACCGCAAGGAGGGCGATTACCACGGCAGGGTTCGTGACTGGGGTGAAGTCGTAACAAGGTAGCCGTATCGGAAGGTGCGGCTGGATCACCTCCTTTCTGGAAACCGCAATCCAAATCAAACGTCCACACTTATCGGTTGTTGGAAGACAAGTCGAGTCATCGACATGGGTCTGTAGCTCAGCTGGTTAGAGCACCGTCTTGATAAGGCGGGGGTCGTTGGTTCGAGCCCAACTAGACCCACCAAACTTCCAATACATATGTGGAGAGATCCTGGGGGATTAGCTCAGCTGGGAGAGCACCTGCTTTGCAAGCAGGGGGTCGTCGGTTCGATCCCGTCATCCTCCACCATCACTTGAGTGAAGTGTCATCAACACCAAAGCGGCCTTGTGCAAACGAGGCTGTTTTGTTGTTGGTCAACATTGTTTGATCAATCGGCTGTTCTTTAAAAATTCATAGAGTCGAATCAGCGTTGTCGACGGAAAGAGCGAATTCGTAAAGGTTTTAGCTCACCGTGCCGTCGACAACATTTTTTGATTGCGTCAAATGAACTTCAGCTTGCTGCAAAGCAAATTGAAGACGGCATAACGCGTCAGGTGAAAGACCTGACAATTCCTTGATTGACTTGGAGCCCTCGTGAGAGGCGTCAAAGTTATAGGGTCAAGTGAATAAGAGCATGTGGTGGATGCCTTGGCGATGATAGGCGACGAAGGACGTGATAGCCTGCGATAAGCTTCGGGGAGCTGGCAAATAAGCTTTGATCCGGAGATTTCCGAATGGGGAAACCCACCGAAAGGTATCGTGCACTGAATACATAGGTGCACGAGGCGAACCGGGTGAACTGAAACATCTCAGTAGCTCGAGGAAAAGACATCAACCGAGATTCCGAAAGTAGTGGCGAGCGAAATCGGAAGAGCCTGCTAGTGATAGCACAGAACTTAGCAAAGCGGTCTGGAAAGGCCGGCCATAGTGGGTGATAGCCCCGTATGCGAAAAGATCTGTGTGGTACTAAGCTAGCGAAAAGTAGGGCGGGACACGTGTAATCCTGTCTGAATATGGGGGGACCATCCTCCAAGGCTAAATACTCATCATCGACCGATAGTGAACTAGTACCGTGAGGGAAAGGCGAAAAGAACCCCGGGAGGGGAGTGAAATAGATCCTGAAACCGCATGCTTACAAAAAGTCGGAGCCCTTCGGGGTGACGGCGTACCTTTTGTATAATGGGTCAGCGACTTACATTCAGTGGCAAGGTTAACCGAATAGGGAAGCCGTAGAGAAATCGAGTCCGAATAGGGCGTTCAGTCGCTGGGTGTAGACCCGAAACCAGGTGATCTATCCATGGCCAGGATGAAGGTGCCGTAACAGGTACTGGAGGTCCGAACCGACTAGTGTTGCAAAACTAGCGGATGAGCTGTGGATAGGGGTGAAAGGCTAAACAAACCTGGAAATAGCTGGTTCTCTCCGAAAACTATTTAGGTAGTGCCTCAAGTATTACCTTCGGGGGTAGAGCACTGTTTTGGCTAGGGGGTCATGGCGACTTACCAAACCAAGGCAAACTCCGAATACCGAAGAGTACAGCTTGGGAGACAGAGCACCGGGTGCTAACGTCCGGACTCAAGAGGGAAACAACCCAGACCGCCAGCTAAGGTCCCTAAAATTGGCTAAGTGGGAAACGAAGTGGGAAGGCTAAAACAGTCAGGATGTTGGCTTAGAAGCAGCCATCATTTAAAGAAAGCGTAATAGCTCACTGATCGAGTCGTCCTGCGCGGAAGATGTAACGGGGCTAAGCCAGTTACCGAAGCTGCGGATGTGCAATTTATTGCACGTGGTAGGAGAGCGTTCTGTAAGCCTGTGAAGGTGGCTTGTAAAGGCTGCTGGAGGTATCAGAAGTGCGAATGCTGACATGAGTAGCGTTAAAGCGGGTGAAAAGCCCGCTCGCCGTAAGCGCAAGGTTTTCTACGCAACGTTCATCGGCGTAGAGTGAGTCGGCCCCTAAGGCGAGGCAGAGATGCGTAGCTGATGGGAAACAGGTCAATATTCCTGTACCGATTGTTAGTGCGATGTGGGGACGGATCTTAATAGGTCATCCGACTGTTGGATATGTCGGTTTAGATGGATGTAGGCGTGCGCTAGGCAAATCCGGCGCACATATACCGAGGCCATCGATCGAGTGAGCTTGCTCATGAAGTGACTGAACGAGGTTCCAGGAAAAGCCACTAAGCTTCAGCTAACAACGACCGTACCGCAAACCGACACTGGTGCGCGAGATGAGTATTCTAAGGCGCTTGAGAGAACTCAGGAGAAGGAACTCGGCAAATTGACACCGTAACTTCGGGAGAAGGTGTGCCCTAGTAGTGTGAAGTGAACAACGGAGCATGAACGGGTTGCAAAAAATCGGTGGCTGCGACTGTTTATTAAAAACACAGCACTCTGCAAACACGAAAGTGGACGTATAGGGTGTGACGCCTGCCCGGTGCTGGAAGATTAAATGATGGGGTGCAAGCTCTTGATTGAAGTCCCAGTAAACGGCGGCCGTAACTATAACGGTCCTAAGGTAGCGAAATTCCTTGTCGGGTAAGTTCCGACCTGCACGAATGGCGTAACGATGGCCACACTGTCTCCTCCTGAGACTCAGCGAAGTTGAAATGTTTGTGATGATGCAATCTCCCCGCGGAAAGACGGAAAGACCCCATGAACCTTTACTGTAGCTTTGTATTGGACTTTGAACAGATCTGTGTAGGATAGGTGGGAGGCTTTGAAGCCAGGGCGCTAGCTCTGGTGGAGCCAACGTTGAAATACCACCCTGGTGTGTTTGAGGTTCTAACCTAGGCCCGTTATCCGGGCTGGGGACAGTGCATGGTAGGCAGTTTGACTGGGGCGGTCTCCTCCCAAAGCGTAACGGAGGAGTTCGAAGGTACGCTAGTTACGGTCGGACATCGTGACGATAGTGCAATGGCATAAGCGTGCTTAACTGCGAGACTGACAAGTCGAGCAGATGCGAAAGCAGGACATAGTGATCCGGTGGTTCTGTATGGAAGGGCCATCGCTCAACGGATAAAAGGTACTCTGGGGATAACAGGCTGATACCGCCCAAGAGTTCATATCGACGGCGGTGTTTGGCACCTCGATGTCGGCTCATCTCATCCTGGGGCTGTAGTCGGTCCCAAGGGTATGGCTGTTCGCCATTTAAAGAGGTACGTGAGCTGGGTTTAAAACGTCGTGAGACAGTTTGGTCCCTATCTTCCGTGGGCGCTGCAGATTTGAGGAAGCCTGCTCCTAGTACGAGAGGACCGGAGTGGACACACCTCTGGTGTATCGGTTGTCACGCCAGTGGCATTGCCGAGTAGCTAAGTGTGGAAGAGATAACCGCTGAAAGCATCTAAGCGGGAAACTCGTTTCAAGATGAGATCTGCCGGGGCCTTGAGCCCCCTAAAGAGTCGTTCAAGACCAGGACGTTGATAGGTCGGGTGTGGAAGCGCAGTAATGCGTTAAGCTAACCGATACTAATTGCTCGTGCGGCTTGACCCTATAACTTTGATGCCCAAAAACATCAAGGCTGTTATGCCAAGTGACGCAGTCAATAAATAAAAGCTGATTAGACTCTATGAATTACGCTTGGCCTGACACACCATCAGACCAAGCAAACAGTTATGCCTGATGACCATAGCGAGTTGGTCCCACTCCTTCCCATCCCGAACAGGACAGTGAAACGACTCAGCGCCGATGATAGTGCGGACTCCCGTGTGAAAGTAGGTCATCGTCAGGCTGTTATAAAAAAGCCCAGCTAAGAGATTAGCTGGGCTTTTTGCTTTTCGCTGCGCTGATGAACTGCTGCAAATTTGTTGCAGCGGCTCCTGCTTTGGGTATCTGCAGCGACTGTCACGCAATGGCCCCGGTGACAACAGCCCGACAAAGCGCTAATGGGGATTGGCCGATGCTCCACTACGAAGCTCGCGCCGCAGAATTTTGCCCACATTGGTTTTCGGCAGCGTATCGCGAAATTCGACGTACTTGGGGCGCTTGTAGCCTGTCAGCTTTTCATGGCAATAGCGCATGACGGCTTCCTCATCGAGGCTGGCATCGCGGCGCACCACGAAGACCTTGATGGCTTCACCCTGTTTTTCATCGGGAACGCCCACGGCGGCGCATTCGATGACGCCGGGACACAGGGAAATGACGTTCTCCAGCTCATTGGGAAAAACGTTGAAGCCGCTGACCAAGATCATGTCCTTCTTGCGGTCCACGATGCGTGAGGAGCCATCGGGGCTCATGATGGCGATGTCTCCGGTGCGCATGAAGCCGTCCGCGGTGAACGCAGCGGCGGTTTCTTCGGGCTGGTTGTAATAGGCGCGCATCACGTTCGGCCCCTTGATGCAGAGTTCGCCGGCCTGGCCGTGCGGCAGGGTGTTGCCGGCGTCGTCCTTGATGGCGATGTCGATGCCCGGCAGCGGCAGACCGATGGTCCCGGTGAAGGCGGTGTTGCTGACCGGGTTGTTGGTGCCGATGGCGCAGGTTTCGCTCATTCCCCAGCCTTCGATCATGGGGCAGCCCGTGGCCTCGAACCAGCGCTTGGCCGTGCCTTCGGACGCGGCCATGCCGCCGGCCTGGGACACGACCAGGCTGGAGAAGTCGACGGTCTTGAATTGCGGATGGCTCAGCAAGCCATTGAACAGGGTGTTCACGGCCGGCAGCATGTGGAAAGGGCGCTTCTTCAACGTGCCGATGAACTTGCCGATGTCCCGCGGGTTGGGGATCAGCGTGAGCCTGGAGCCTTGATGGATGGCCAGCAGGCACAGCGTCAGCGCGAAGATGTGATACAGCGGCAAGGCGGCAATGCTGTTGACCTGCCGCGGATCGCCGGCCTTGCGCAGCGCCGGGGTGAACCACGCCTGGGCCTGCAGCGTGGCGGCGATGATGTTGCGGTGAGTCAGCACGGAGCCCTTGGAGAGCCCCGTGGTGCCGCCGGTGTATTGAAGAAAGGCCACGGAATCGAGCGTGCTGTGATCCGGCCCCAGTGTCTGGCGGGCGCCCGCCACCATCGCAGCGGGCCAGCGGGTCACGGTGCGGCCGGGGTCCAGAGGAAGCTTGTAGGCCGGAACCATTTTGGCGAGATGGCGCACGGCAGCCGTGATGAAGGTCCCGTACGCCCCGCCCAGCTCATCGCCCGTCGCGGTGATCAGCACATGCTGCACGCCGGTGCGGGCCAGCACCTGCTGCAGCGTGCCGCAGAAGTTTTCCAGGATGATGATCGCCGTGGCGCCCGAGTCGTTGAGCTGATGTTCGAGTTCGCGCGCGGTGTACAGCGGGTTCACGTTGACGCAGGTGTAGCCGCCGCGCAGCACCCCCGCCATGGCCACCGCGAACTGCGGCACGTTGGGCAGCATGATGGCGACGCGGGCGTCCGGCTGCAGGCCCAGCGATTGCAGCCAGGCCCCGAGTGCGCGCGAGCGTCGCTCGAGGTCGCTGTAGCGCATCCAGCGTTCCATGCAGACCGAAAAGGGGGCGTCGCCATGGCGCTCGAAGGCGGACTCGAACATCTGGCGAAGCGAGCGGAACTGGCCGGGATCGATGTCGCGCGCCACGCCTTCGGGATAGGTGGCAATCTCGTTGGGATGCATGGAGTCTCCTGTTTGCCACGATTGTGGCGACGGCCCTGCAGCAACCCACAGGGGCTTGTCCTAGGCCCGTGCTGAAGCAGTCGCCCGTGCGATAGTGGACGCCCTATGACCGCTCGTGCGCTGCGTTGGCTGGTGGTTGCTGCCTTGCTCTGGAGCGGCTTCTGGCTCCTCTGGGCCTGGCAGCGCGGCTCCACAGCCGTCTGGCTTGCGTCGGCGGCACCCTGGTTCACGCTGTGGCTGGCCCTGGGCCTGGAGTTCGCCTTCGCTGCGCTGAGCAAACGGAAAGAGGCCGAGCGCCCTGGCGGCTGGGCCCTGCTGAGGGCGTGGTGGCGAGCCTGCTGGGGCGCGCTGGTGGTCTTCGGCTGGCTCCAGCCCTTTCGCGCCAGGGCATGGCCCGACCGATTGCAGCCAAGGCCTGGGCGTCGCGGCGTGGTGCTGATTCACGGACTCGCCTGCAACCGCGGCTTCTGGGCGCCGTGGCTGCGTGAACTCACGCAGGACGATCGCTGCTTCATCGCGCTGGATCTGGCGCCGCCCTGGGGGCCCGTGGAGCGCCATGTGCCCGCGCTGGACGCTGCCGTGCGTCAGGTGCACAGGGCCACCGGCCTCGCGCCCCTGCTGGTGTGCCACAGCATGGGTGGGCTGGTGGCGCGCGCCTGGCTGGCCACCGTGGCCGACGCGCAGGCGCATAGGGTCGTCACGCTGGGCACACCGCACGCGGGCACCGCGCTGGCCCGCGCCGACCTGTGGGGCCTGGCACGGCGGATGCGCCTGGACGAGCCAACGCTCTGCGCGCAGGCGCAACACTTGGGGCCGGACTGTCGCGCGCGATTCACCTGCTGGTACTCGCTGTGCGACAACATCGTGTTTCCGGCCGCGAATGCGCGCCTGGCGGGCGCCACGAACTGCCATGCGCACGGGCGAGGGCATGTCGAACTGGCCTTCGATCCGGCGGTGCGGCGGCAGACGCTGGCTCTGCTGGCAGGCCCGCCGTGCGGAGAATGCGCCACGCACGTAGACAAAAGTCCTCTCGGTGACACGGGACTTGATCCATTGGCTGATCAGAACTAGGGAAAACCCTAAAATGACACCCATGCAATCCGTGAAGACCCTTTTCAAAGCAGCCCTGGGGGCCGGGGCCTTCCTGCGGCCGGCCGTGGTTGAGGCCCAGTCGTCGGCGGCCGGTGGTCGTGAGGCGGCCCCGGCCTATGTGGCGCCGGCCCTGCTGCCGATCCGCTCCATCGGTCCGCGCGAGCGGGGCCGCATCCTCAAGCACCTGCTGGAGCTGTCGCCTCGCGACCGCTATCTGCGCTTCGGCTATGCCGCGTCGGACGAGCAGGTGGGCCGCTATGTCGACGGCCTGGATTTCGAGCGTGACGAGCTGTTCGGCATCCACAACCGCCGGCTGGACCTGATCGCCATCGCGCATCTGGCCTTCGCGCCAGCCGGCCAGCACAGCGACTGCGCCGAGTTCGGTGTGTCCGTGGCCGCGCACGCGCGCGGCCGCGGCTATGGCGCGCGCCTGTTCGAGCGCGCAGTGGTCACGGCACGCAACGAAGGCGTGGGCATGCTGTTCATCCATGCGCTGAGCGAAAACACCGCGATGCTGCGCATCGCACGCAAGGCCGGCGCGACGGTGGAGCGCAGCGGCTCGGAGTCCGAGGCCCATCTGGTGCTGCCCAAAGCCACCTTCGACAGCCGCATGAACGAGATCGCGCTGGACCACTATGCCGAGGTGGACTACCAGTTCAAGGCCCGCGCCAAGCAGTTCTGGTCCTTCCTGGCCGGGGTGCAGGACGTGCGCAGCGGCGTGCAGAGCGCGCGTCAGCAGTCGGGGCGCTGAGCGGCGTCTTCCGGCCCGCCGCCGCAGGGCCGGCATCCCGGCGTTTCCAGGGTGACGCGCGCATCCGCTATCCTTGGGCCTCCTCAACTACCGCCCTCCCGCAGTGGCAGACCCTCATCCTGAGCGCGCGCACGGTGTGCGCGACGACAAGCGCAGCTTTTTCCAGAAGTTGGCCGAGTTCATCAACCCCGGCCCCGATTCGCGCGACGAACTCATCGAAACCCTGGCCGAGGCCGAAGACAACGACATCATCGGCGCGGATTCGCGCGTGATGCTCGAAGGCGTGCTGCGCATGGCCGACATGACGGCCGGCGACGTGATGGTGGCGGCGCCACGCATGGACCTGGTCAACATCGATGCGGCCTATGAGGACCTGCTGCACCTCGTCATCGACACGGCCCATTCCCGTTTTCCCGTCTACGAGAACGACAAGGAAAACATCATCGGCATCCTGCTGGCCAAGGACCTGCTGAAGCTGCAGCGCTCGCCGGGGCTCAACATCCGCGCGCTGCTGCGTCCCGCCACCTTCGTGCCCGAGAGCAAGGGCCTCAACGACCTGCTGCGCGAGTTCCGCGGCAACCGGAACCACCTGGCCATCGTCATCGACGAGTTCGGCCGCGTGGCGGGCCTGATCACGATCGAGGACGTGCTCGAGCAGATCGTGGGCGAGATCGAGGACGAGTTCGACATCGCCGAGGACGAGGGCGACATCTTCGGCCTGGCCGACCACACCTACCGTGTGAGCGGCGACACGCCCATCGAGCGCGTGGGCGAAGCCTTCGGCATCACCTTCGACGCCGAGCAGCTCAGCGAGGACTTCGACACCATCGGCGGCCTCATCGCCCATGAAATGGGCCATGTGCCCAAGCGCGGCGAACGCCATGTGGTGGGCGGCTTCGACTTCCTGGTGCTGCACACCAAGGGCGGGGCCGTGCGCTGGTTCAAGGTGTCGCCCGCGCGCGGCGAAGAGCCGGCTGCTTGAGCTTCCCGCGCGCGTCCGCGTTGCTGCGCGCACTGGCCTTCGTGCTGGCCGGCCTGGCGCAGGCCGCATCCATCGCCTCACCCTGGGACGGGCAGCCCCAGCCCTGGCTGCAATGGCTGTCGCTGGCCGCCCTGGTGGCCCTGCTCGACGGCCTGCGCGCGCAGGGGGCGGGCTGGATGCGTGCGGGCCTGCACGGCTGGTTCTTTGCCACTGCCTGGCTTTGCGGCACCTTCTGGTGGCTTTTCATTTCGATGAACACCTACGGCGGCCTGGCCGCGCCGCTGGCCGCGCTGGCGGTGCTGGCCCTGGCTGGTGCGCTGTCTCTGTACTACGCCGTGGCGGCTGCGCTGTTCGTGCGGCGTGCGCCCGACCAGCCGCTGCGCGCTGCGCTCCTGTTTGCCCTTCTGTGGACGCTGGCCGAGCTGGTGCGCGGCAGCTGGTTCACGGGCTTTCCCTGGGGCGCCGGCGGCTATGCGCATCTGGATGGCCCGCTCGCGGGCTACGCGCCCTGGCTGGGCGTGTATGGCGTGGGCGCGGTGTCGGCCTGGTTGGCGGCCGTCTGCGCCCTGGCACCGCGGCGCGGCCGTGGGCTGTGGCGCCAGCACTTGGCGCCTGCGGCAGTCACCGTGCTGTGTCTGGCGCTGCTGCCGCTGGCCGGCAAGGCCTGGCTCCAGCGCGAAGGCGCCCAGGGTTCGGCCGGCACGCTGCGCGTGGCGCTGCTGCAGGGCAACATCCCGCAGGACGAGAAGTTCATCCCCGGCACGGGCGTCGCCACGGCGCTGCGCTGGTACGGCGAGCAACTGCGCGACGCCACCGCGCCCCTGGTGGTCACGCCGGAAACGGCCGTGCCGCTGCTGCCGCGCCAGTTGCCGCCGGGCTACCTGGAGGCCATCGCGCAGCGCTACAGCCAGGGCGGCCAGGCCGCGCTGGTCGGGCTGCCCTTTGCCGACCGCCCACGCGCCTACAGCAACACGGTGCTGGCTTTTGCGCCCGGCCAGGCGCAGCCCTACCGCTACGACAAGCACCACCTGGTGCCCTTTGGCGAGTTCGTGCCGCCGGGCTTTCGCTGGTTCATCGAACTCATGAACATCCCGCTGGGCGATTTCCAGCGCGGCGGGCTGGGCCAGCCCGGCTTCGAATGGCTGGGCCAGCGCATTGCGCCCAACATCTGCTACGAGGATCTGTTCGGCGACGAGATCGGCGCGAGCTTTCGCGACGCGGCGCGCGCGCCCACGCTGCTGCTGAACGTGAGCAACATCGCCTGGTTCGGCAACACCGTGGCCATCGACCAGCATCTGGGCATCTCGCGCATGCGCGCGCTGGAGTTCCAGCGGCCCATGCTGCGCGCCACCAACACCGGCGCCACCGTGGCGATCGACCACCGCGGCGTCGTCACCCACGAATTGCCGCGCCACACGCGCGGCGTGCTCGAAGCCGAAGTCGAAGGC
Source organism: Xenophilus arseniciresistens (assembly GCF_028023875.1). Lineage (GTDB taxonomy): Bacteria > Pseudomonadota > Gammaproteobacteria > Burkholderiales > Burkholderiaceae_C > Xenophilus > Xenophilus arseniciresistens. The sequence continues at coordinate 641,027 of NZ_JAQIPB010000003.1, read as the reverse complement.
CGCACGGGCATCACGCCCTATGCCTGGTGGGTGTCGCGGCTGGGGTTGTGGCCGTTGTGGGTGCTTTCGCTTGCAGGGGTGCTCGCGCTGGCGCGCCGGCGCCAGCGCGACGACGGCCCGATCTGATCCGCCGGGCCGTCAGCGCCCATCAGAAATCGCCGGTGACGGCCGCGCTGCGCACCGATGCCGCCAGCGGGAAGCTGGGCGTGGTCGACTGGCAGCTGAAGCGCGCATAGATCTCGTCGTTGCCGACCCAGTCCTCGTCCAGCGAGTCGCGGTCCACCGTGCGGCTGAAGGCGAAGTTGCCATCGGCCGTGACGGTCTGGGACGCGATCGAGAACAACGAATCGTCGGCGCCGGTGAGGCCGCTGTCTTCGCCCCAGATGCGGCAGCCCAGCCGGAACTTGAGGCCGAGCTGCTTGATGAGGGCTTCCTCGAAGGCGTCGAAGTTGACGCGCACCGTGGCGTCGACCTTGGCTTTGGATGTGCCGGAGATCAAGGTGATGCGCAGGTTGGGGTTGGAGAGTGTTGGCATTTTTTGCCTCCCTGAAGAACTGACCACGGACCGAGAAGGAAGACCACCGGCTTGCAGGTCCGCAAGGCATGCCGGGGCCGCGATGCGTGAAGCCTGCAAGGGCTGTGCACCGTGGCACGAATGCTAGGTTTGGACACCTGCGCGGTCGTCTTTCCAAAGCGCTGGGCTGAAGGCCGACGCGCGCGCCTGCGCCGGCCGCCGGCCCGATGGCCGTCCGGTCGGGGCGCAGGGCCGATGGCGGAGGCGTAGACCGTTCGCCGCCTGGCCAAAGAACCGGGCTTAGGGCTTGCGGCATCAGCCTTCCCAGGCGCATTGCACAGCCCTTCCGGCGGGCTTGACGCAGGTCATTGTTGGCGCAGGCGCACGCACTGCAAGGCCTTCCATGGCGACCGGGCCTGGCGGGGCATTGATAATGCCGGGCTATGTACGAGATGAAGGGCCGCATCCCATGCGGATGCCGCAAGCACGCAGGCCCATGGAGCGAAACTGAAAAATGGCCGAATCTTTCTCCTATGACCAACTGATCGCCTCGGGCGAAGGACGGCTGTTCACGCCTGAAAGCGGCCGCCTGCCGCTGCCGCCGATGCTGATGTTCGACCGCATCACGCACATCGCCAGCGACGACGGGCCGCACGGCCTGGGCACCATCCGCGCCGAACTCGACGTGCGGCCGGACCTGTGGTTCTTCGAATGCCACTTCCGCGGCGACCCCGTGATGCCCGGCTGCCTGGGCCTGGACGCCATGTGGCAGCTGATCGGCTTCTACCTGACCTGGCTGCGCCTGCCCGGCCGTGGCCGCGCGCTGGGCGCGGGCGAGGTCAAGTTCACCGGCGAAGTCGGCCCCGACGTGAAGCTCGTGACCTACGAGATCGACATCAAGCGCGTGATCAAGCGCAAGCTGATCATGGCCATCGGCGACGCACGCCTGCTGGCCGATGGCAAGGAAATCTACGTGGCCAGCGACCTGCGCGTGGGCCTGTTCGAACGCGCGGTGCAGGCAGGGAGTCCGGCATGAAGCGTGTCGTCATCACGGGCGCGGGCATCGTCTCGTGCATCGGCAATGACCAGGCCAGCGTCACCGAATCGCTGCGCCAGGGCCGCTCGGGCATCCGCGCGATGCCCGAGTTCAAGGAGATGGGCCTGCGCAGCCAGGTGGCCGGCGTGCCCGACATCGACCTGGACGCGCTCATCGACCGCAAGCTGCGCCGCTTCATGGGCGATGCGGCGGGCTATGCCTACATCTCGCTCAAGAACGCGATCGCGCAGGCGGGCCTCGCGCCCGAGCAGGTCTCGCACCCGCACACGGGCCTGATCATGGGCTCCGGCGGCGCCTCGCCCGCCAACCAGATCGAGGCCGCCGACACGCTGCGCAGCAAGGGCATCCGCCGCGTCGGGCCCTACCAGGTCACGCGCTGCATGGGCTCCACCGTCTCGGCCAACCTGTCGACCGCCTTCGCCGTCAAGGGCATCAACTTCTCCATCACCTCGGCCTGCAGCACCTCGGCGCATTGCATCGGCGTGGCCGCGCAGCAGATCGCCTTCGGCTTGCAGGACGTGATGTTCGCGGGCGGCGGTGAAGAGCTGAGCTGGGGCCTGGCCATGCTCTTCGATGGCATGGGCGCCATGTCCAGTGCCTACAACGAGACGCCCGCGAGCGCCTCGCGCCCCTACGACGCGAACCGCGACGGCTTCGTCATCGCGGGCGGCGGCGGTGCCCTGGTGCTCGAGAGCCTCGAACACGCGCAGGCGCGCGGCGCCACCATCCTGGCCGAGCTGGTGGGCTTCGGCCTGTCCTCGGACGGCGAAGACATGGTGGCCCCTTCGGGCGACGGCGCCATCGCCTGCATGCGCCAGGCCATCGCCTCGGCTGGCAATCCGACCATCGACTACGTGAACACGCACGGCACCTCCACGCCCGTGGGCGACCTGCCCGAGCTGCGCGCGCTGCGCGAAGTGTTCGGCGACGCGGTGCCGCCCTTCTCGTCCACCAAGTCGCTCACGGGCCACTCGCAGGGCGCCACGGGCGTGCAGGAGGCGATCTACTGCCTGTACATGCTGCAAGCCGGCTTCATGGCCGGCTCGGCCCACATCGAGAACCTGGACCCCGCGGCCGAAGGCCTGCCGGTGCTGCGCGAATCCCGCGATGCGCCCATCCAGACGGCGCTGTCCAACAGCTTCGGCTTCGGCGGCACCAACGCCAGCCTGGTGCTCAAGCGCTGGCAGGGTTGACGGCGCGCGCCGGGCGCACGCCCTGAAAGAAAAGAGGCCGCAACAAGCGGCCTCTTTTTCATTCATGCGCCGCGCGCGCCCAACTCAATAGAGGCCCGGCACGAAGCGCCAGCTGCGCTGCATGTAGGCCGCATAGGGCGCGCCGAAGTACTGCAGGCACTCGGCCTCGTCGCGCCAGGCCGTCAGCAGCAGCGCCAGCGTGGCGATGGCCACCAGCAGCGCCGCCGGCAGGCCGGGCTGCTTGAGGAAGATGCCCCAGGCCAGCGCCATGAGCGAGGCGTACATCGGGTGGCGGATCCAGCGGAAGATGCCGCCGGTCACCAGCGTGGCCGTCTTCTCGAAGCCGAACAGCGCCGGGTCGCTGCGGGCCTCGTCGTGCCGGCCGCGGGCGCGCATCTCGCGCAGCGCCAGGCTCACCAGCACGATGGAGGTGGCCAGCAGCGCCCACGACAGGCACTGGCGGGGCGAGAACATGTCGCGCTCCCAGTGCGGGTAGTTCAGCAGCAGCAGCGCCAGGATGGCCACGAAGCCGAAGAAGCGCGCGAAGCCGTGCGAGCGCGGCTGGCGCAAGGCGCCGCGCGAGACCCAGGCCAGCGCGGCCGTGCCCAGCGCGAACAGCAGGGCGTGAACGGGGGCCAGGTGGGACATGGCGCGCGATTATGGATGCCCTTCACGGATGGCGCCGGCGGGTTCGTCCGTTCCGACGATGCGCCCGCCCCGGCCCGCGCCCACACTGGCTGCGCCCGCGTGCCGCGGGTGGCATGCGGCGCGCGGCGCGCGCTGTGCACACAGGAGCATCGGTGCCATGGACTGGACCCTGACCGAGGACGAGCGGGCCTTTCGCGACGAGGTGCGCGCCTTTCTGGCGCAGGCCCTCACGCCCGAGCTGCGCGAGGCCGGCCGCCGCTGCTCGGGCATCTTCAGCGACTTCGCCGAAGGCCAGGCCTGGCACCGCATCCTCGCGGCGCGGGGCTGGAGCGTGCCCCACTGGCCGCGCGAGCATGGCGGCACCGGCTGGTCGCCCATGCAGCAGTACCTGTTCGCGCGCGAACTCGCCGCGGCCGACGCGCCGCCGCGCGCGCCCATGGGCACGCACATGGTGGCGCCGGTGATCATGGCCTTCGGCACGCCAGCGCAGCAGCAGGCCTGGCTGCCGGGCATCCGCAGCGGCGAGGACTACTGGTGCCAGGGCTACTCGGAGCCCCAGGCCGGCTCGGACCTGGCGGCGCTGCAGTGCCGCGCGGTGCGTCAGGGCGAAGGCGAGGACGCGCACTACGTGATCGACGGCACCAAGATCTGGACCACGCACGCGCACCATGCCAACCGCATGTTCTGCCTGGTGCGCACGGGCCAGGCGGCCAAGCCGCAGCAGGGCATCAGCTTTCTTTGCTTCGACATGGCCACGCCCGGCATCACGGTGCGGCCCATCCCGAGCATGTCGGGCGATCACGAGCTCAACCAGGTCTTCTTCGACGGCGTGCGGGTGCCGGTGGCCGGGCGCATCGGCGAAGAAAACCAGGGCTGGAGCGTGGCCAAGTACCTGCTGCAGCACGAGCGCGGCGCGGCCTGGTCGCCGCTGCTGCGGCGCCGGCTGGCGCGGCTGCGCGCCCACGCCGCGCAGCAACGGCTGGTGCCGCAGGACGCGCCGCGGCTCGCGCAGGCCATGGCCGAGCTCGATGCGGCCATCGACGCGCTGGAGGCCAGCGAGCGCCGTGCCCTGCGCGCCCAGGCCCGCGGCGAGCCGCCCGGCGCGGCGCCTTCGCTGGGCAAGATCGCGGGCTCCGAACTGCGCCAGCGCCTGACCGAACTGCAGCTCGAAGTGGCCGGGCCGCAGGCCGCGCTGGCGCTGCCGCTGGGCGATGGCGACCACACCCCGCTGCCGGTGGCCGAGGCCGCGGTCTTCGCCATGTCGGCCTACCTCAACGACCGGGCGGCCTCCATTTATGCGGGCACCAACGAGATCCAGCGCAACATCGTGGCCGCGCAGCTGCTGGCCCAGCCCGCGCCCGAGGCTGCATCGGCCGACGAGCCGCTGCCGCCCGACCTGGGCATGCTGTGCGACAGCCTGGCGCGCTACCTGCGCGTGCATGCGCCGGTGCCGCGCACCCGGCAGCCGGCCGAAGGCGCGGCCACGCCCGCCTGGTGGTTGGGCCTGGAATCGCAACTGGGCCTGCTGATTGCGGCCCGGCCCGAGGACGAGGGCGGCCTGGGCGGCGGCCTGGCCACCCACATGGCGCTGATGCGCGTGCTGGGCACGGCCCTGGCCGGGGAGCCCTACCTGGGCCGCGCCGTGCTGGTGCCGGCCCTGCTGCAGCGCCTGCCTTCGGCGCGCGCCGGCGCGCTGCTGCAGGCCGCGGTGGCCGGGCAGGTGCGCATCGCCTTGGCCCATGCCGAACCCGATCAGCCCGACGGCCGCAGCCTGGCCGGCACGCAGCTGCGGCCCGGCGCCGGCAGCAGCGGGGCCGCGTGGCAACTGAGCGGGCACAAGAGCGCGGTGCGCGGCGCCCACGACGCCACGCACCTGCTCGTCAGTGCGCAGACGCCCGACGGCCCGGCCCTGCTGTGCCTGCCCGCCGATGCGCCGGGCCTGCAGCGGCGCGTGCTGCCGCTGCGCGACGGTGCCATGGCGGCGGAGCTGTGCTTCGAGGCACTGCCCTGCACACCGGACGATCTGCTGGGCCCGCCCGGCACGGCCACGGCCGAGGCCATCACGCAGGCGCTTGACGAAGCCACCCTGGCCGTGTGCGCCGAGGCCATCGGCGTGCTCACGCGGCTGATGGGCGACACGCTCGACCACGTGCGCCAGCGCCGGCAGTTCGGCGCGCCCATTGCCAGCTTCCAGGCCGTGCAGCACCGGCTGGCCGACATGCAACTGGCGCTCACGCAGGCCCGCGACTGGGTCGGTGCGCTGGCGCAGGCGCCGCTGCACACGCCCGCGCAACTGGCGCGTGCGGCCTCCTCGGGCCATCTGGCGGTGGCGCATGCCTGCCGCAGCGTGGGCCAGGGGGCGGTGCAGCTGCATGGCGGCATGGGTATGACCGAGGAACTGGCGGTGGGCCATTTCTTTCGCCGCGCCACGCTCATCGCGCAGCAGTTCGGCACGCCGGCCTGGCATGCGCGGCGGCTGGCTGCGCTGGGGCCGGGCTAAGAACGCGTTTTCGCGCGCGCTGCGCCCATGGGGGGCGCAGCGGCCGCGCATCCTTGCAGGAGCCATCCATGCCTTTGTTCTTTGTGCGACTTGCCCTTCTTCTTGGTGCCGCCCTGGGCGCCGGCGCGCCCCACGCGCAGGGCGCCACGCCCACCCAGGGGGTGAGCAAGGACGAGATCGTCCTGGGCACCATCCAGGACCTCTCGGGGCCCGTGGCTTCCTTCGGCAAGCAGATCCGCGCCGGGCTGCAGCTGCGCATCGAAGAGATCAACGAGCAGGGCGGCATCCATGGCCGCAAGGTGCGGCTGGTGGTGGAGGATTCGGGCTACGACCCCAAGAAGGCCGTGCTGGCGGCGCAGAAGCTGGTCAACCAGGAGCGCATCTTCGCCATGGTGGGCCACATCGGCACGGCGCAGAACATGGCGGCCATGCCGGTGCAGTTCAGCAAGAGTGTCATGAACTTCTACCCCATGACGGCCGCGCGCGAGATGTACGAACCCTTCCACCGGCTCAAGTTCGCCTTCGTCACGCCCTACTACGAGCAGGTGCGCGTGGCGACCGAGGCGCTGGTGAAGGAAAAGGGCGCCAGGAAGGTCTGCACCCTCTACCAGGACGACGAGTACGGCCTGGAGGTGATGCGCGGCGGCGAGGACGGCCTGAAGAAGCTGGGCATGGCCTACGCGGAAAAGACCAGCTACAAGCGCGGCGCCACCGATTTCAGTTCGCAGGTGGCACGGCTCAAGGCCGCGGGCTGCGACTTCGTGGTGCTGGGCACGATCATCCGCGAAACCATCGGCGCCATCGGCGAGGCGCGCAAGAGCGACTTCAACCCCACCTTCCTGGGCTCGGGCGCGAGCTACACCGACCTGATCCACAAGCTCGGCGGCAAGCCCATGGATGGCTTTTACGCCGGCATGGTGGTGCAGCACCCCTACCTGGACGACGCCTCGCCGGCCATCCGCTTCTGGGCCAACAAGTACAAGACCCGCTTCAACGAGGACCCGGGCGTGTTCTCTGCCTACGGCTACGCGATTGCCGACGCCTTTGCCGTGGTGGCGGGCAAGGCCGGGCCGCAGCTGAGCGTGGACCGCTTCGTGCAGGTGATGGACAGCCTGGTGCTGCCGCCCGACATGTTCGGCAACCCCGAGATGCGCTTCGGCCCCAGCCAGCGGCTGGGCAGCAATCTCACGCGCGTGGCGCAGATCCAGGAGGGGCGCTGGCGCGTGGTCAAGGACTACGGCAAGTGAGCCGTTGCCACGGGGCTCAGATCAGCCGCAGGTCGCGCGCCGCCGCCCCGCCCGGGAAGACCTGCGCCACCTGCGCCGGCGACAGGCCATAAAGGCGCTGGAACAGGCCGCCCAGCACCGCCCGGTATTCGTTGAGCACGGGCCAGTCGCGGTTCTGGAACAGCGTGCCGGCCGTCAGCGCCTGCTGCTCGCCCACGATGCGCCCGCCGGCCTGGGCCGAGAGGCCGCCGCCCAGCACCCAGTACACGGTGCCGTGGCCATGGTCGGTGCCCTTGTTGCCGTTCTCGCGGAAGGTGCGGCCGAATTCGCTGATGACCACCACCACCGTGTCGCGCCAGGCCGCCTCGCCCATTTCCTCGGAAAAGGCGGCCAGGCCGCGGCCCAGGTCGTTGAGCCGGTTGGCCAGCACGCCGGTGCTGCCGCCCTGGTCGACGTGGGTGTCCCAGCCACCCACGTCCACGAAGCCCAGGTCGTAGCGATCGCGCATCAGCCGCGCCATGCGCCGCGCCACCAGCTCGAAGCCCTTGGCGCTCATCGCATCGCGGCTGGCGGCCTGCATTTCGGCCTGCAGGCTGCGCTGCACCTCGTCGCGCAGCGCAAAGCCTTCGGCCACCGGGGCCTGCAGCGCGCCGCCCTGGTACATGGCGGCGATGGCCTCGCTCTGGCGCGGGCCCAGCGCCTGCCGGCCGTTGGCGGCCAGGCCCATGTTGCCCACGCGGGTCTGGCCGCGCAGGGCCAGCGGCAGCTGGTCGGTGAAGGCGATGGGCGCCACTTCCTGCACGGGCCCGGCGCCCAGCACGCCGGCCAGGCGGTTCAGGAAGCCCGAGCCGTAGTCGCGCCGGCCCTGCAGGGGCTGGCCCAGTTCGATGCCGTCCTGCGTCTCGAAATGGCTGCGGCTGAGGTCTTCGGTGCCCGCAAAGGGGATGAAGCTGGCCTGCCCGCGCTGCCACAGCGGCATCAGGCTGTCGGCCAGAACGGGGTGCAGGCCCCATTGCGCGTCCAGCGCCAGCGCGCCGCCGGCCTGGCCCGGCCGCGCGATGGCGATGGAGGGGCGGCTCTGGTAGTAGAAGTCGCTGGCCGTGGGCACCAGGAAGTTGCAGCAGTCGTAGGCGCCGCGCAGGAACACCAGCAGCAGCCGCGCGTCCTGGCCGGCCGGCGTGGCCAGCACGCGGCCGGCCGCGCCCGCCAGCGGCGCGGCGGCCAGGCCCTGCAGCAGGCGGCGGCGGGAGAGCAGTGAGGGCGAGAAGGTCATGGCAGCCTCCGGTTCAGCGGTACATGCGCTCGGGCGCCGACAGCAGGTAGGTGTTCCAGTCCTGCGGGTTGCCGGCCTGGGCCAGGGTCTGGCGCGTGGCGGGCGCCAGCGTGGGCTGCAGGCGTTGCACCAGCGGTGATTCGGCCAGGGCCGGGAAGGGCGGCTTTTCCAGCGGCGCGCGCGCTTCGCTGCGGAACAGCACGGCGCCGCTGCCGCCCAGCGCGCGGGCGATCTCGAAGCGGGTGTTCATCTGGCTGGCGCTGGCCCAGGCCTGCTGGTCGAGCGGGTAGCCGTCGGGCGTCTCGTGGCCATAGGGCGCCTGGCCCAGCCGGTTGAGCCAGCCCAGCAGCGGGGCGCTGTCCTGCAGCACGCGCTCGCCATAGGCCAGGCGCACGCCGCCGAGGGTGTATTGCAGCGGGTCGCGGAACTTGTGGCCCAGCGATGCGCTGAATTCGGGGGATTCGAGCAGCGTGCGCATCACGGCCGCGATCTCGCCGTCGCTGCGCGCAAAGCGCTCCTGCAGCCGCGCCAGCAGCGCGGGCGAGGGCTCGTCGGCCACGAAGTAGCGGGCCAGCTTGCGCACGATGTGGCGGGCCGTGGCCGGCGCGCGGGCCAGGCGGTCCAGCGCCTCGTCCACCTCGGCCAGGCCGCTGGCGGCCTGCAGCGGCTGGCCCAGCAGGGTCTTGGGCTTGGCGTCGTGGCGCGCGGGGTTGAATTCGAACACGCCCTCGCGCAGGTACTGGCCGGCCAGCGCCGGGGGCAGCTTCGGCACAGGCGCCTCGCCCGGCGCGCGCAGGTTCACGCCCAGGCCCGTGAGCACGCGCGCCATCTCCTGCACGTCGGCCTGGCTGTAGCCGCCGTCCACGCCCAGGGTGTGCAGTTCCAGCAGCTCGCGCGCCAGGTTCTCGTTCAGGCGGCCCGCGGCGTTCTGCTGGTTGTCCAGGTACAGCAGCATGGCCGGGTGCCGCACCACGGCGCCCAGCAGGTCCCTGAAGCGCCCCAGCGCGTGGGGGCGGATGGCCTGGTCCTCGAAATCCGCAACCAGCGGGCGCACGGGGCCCTTGCGGATGCTGACGTGGAAATGGTTGCTCCAGAACCAGCTCATCAGCTCGTGCAACTGGTCGGGCGCGTAGAGCGCGCGCAGCACGAAGCGCTGCTGCGTCTCGCGCACGACCTGGTTCATGGCCTGCGCGTGGGCCAGCCGCGCCGCGCGCTTGGCTTCTTCGTCGGCGCCCAGCCCGGCGATGGCCCGGGCCTGGCTGTCCAGCGCCATGGCCAGCTGCTGGCGCGGCTCCTGGCTGATGCGCAGGGCGTCGATCTGGCGCTGCGCCGCCTCAGGCAGCGGCGCGGGCCGCGCGTGGGGCCGCAACTGCCGGCCTACCCAGCGCGAGAGGCCCTCGCGGTCCACCTCGGCCACGGTGCCCGGGCTCAGGCCCCAGCTCAGGCGGTCGATCCAGGCCAGCCGCGCCGCCTCGTCGCGCGGCGCGGGCAGCGCAGGAGACAGCGCGCAGCCCGTGCCGGCCAGCGCCACGCCCGAGAGGGCCAGCAGGCACACATGGCGGCGGCGGGGGGAAAAAGGCATGCGGATCTCCGAGGCGGGTGCGCCGGCCGGGGCGCTTGTGCATCAACGAGATCCCAGTGGACAGGAATTCACGGCGCGGCGGTGTAAAGAAACCCAACAGTGTTGTGAGCCATCGCTTCTGCCTGCGCGCGCGCCGTGGCCGCCTATCGCTCAGGCATGCACCTGCAGCGGCAGCTTGCGCACCTCGGCCGCCACGAAGCCGGCGCTGCCGGGCGTGAAGTCCCAGCGCTCCAGCAGGCAGTGGCGCGGGTGCTCGGCATCTGCGAGCGGGCCGCGGATCAGGTTCACGGAATTGGGCGCGCCCGCGCGCACGCGCGAGGACACGGCCGTGCCGGCCTGCACCGCCCAGGCCGTGCCGCGCGCGCCAAGCGGCGCTGCAAAGGGCAGATGGATGTGGCCGCCCAGCACCAGGTCCACGCCAGCCTGGGCCCAGCGTTCGCGCGCGCGGGCATGGCCGTGCAGCAGGTTGCTGCGGTCCTCGGGCCTGGTCACCACCAGCGGCTGGTGCACGGCCACCACGCGCAGCTGGCCCGGCCTGGCGGCCTGCAGGCGCCGGGCCACGGTTTCGATCTGCCCGGCCGAAAGTTCACCGTCCTCATGGCGCCACCAGCGCGTGGTGTTCAGGGCCTGCACCAGGCAGTCGGCGCGGTCGAGCACGGGCTCGCGCTGCGTGCCGAAGGCTTCCTCGAAGCGGCCGTAAGGCGTGAACAGCCGCGCGCCCAGCGCATACAGCGGAATGTCGTGGTTGCCGGGGATCACCAGCGTGTGGGGCACCTGCAGCCGGTCCAGGAAGGCGCGCGCCGCCGCAAACTGCGCCCGCGTGGCGCGTTGGGTGATGTCGCCCGTCAGCAGCAGCACATCGGGCGCCTGCGCGCGCACCCAGTGCACCAGCGCTTCCACCACGGCAGGCTGCTCGGTGCCGAAGTGGGTGTCCGAGATCTGGATGAGAACGCTCATGCGTCAGCTCTTTTCATCGCCGGGCCGCCCCAAGATGAAAAGCCCCCTCGGGGGGCAGCGGACCACGCGAAGCGGGGGAGCGTGGGGGCCATTTTTCATCGCCGGGCCGCCCCAAGATGAAAAGCCCCCTCGGGGGGCAGCGGACCACGCGAAGCGGGGGAGCGTGGGGGCCATCATCCCCTCTCGCGCTCCAGCGATGCGGGCTTGACCAGCCAGAGCGGCTTGGGCGAGACCCTGAAGCGCAGCGGCATCTGCATCCAGCGCAGTTCACCATCGGTGGCCACGCGCACGCGCTGGCCGCGCGGCGCCTGCGTGGCCGCCACCTCCAGCTCCCGGAAGGAAAGGCTGCGCACTTCGCTGGCCTTGTCCAGCCGGCCCAGGCCGGCCTGCACCAGCAGGCCCAGCATCGCGGCGCGGCTCAGGGGTTCGAGCGCGATGGCCGCCAGCTCGCCCTGTTCCACCGCTTCGCCCTGTTCCACGCCCACCTGCTCGAACTGCAGCGGGTTGTTGCCCACGAACAGGGTGGGCGTGCGCAGGGTTTCGGTGCGGCCGGCCCAGCGCGCCTGCAGCTCCCAGGTGCGAAAGCCGCGCATCAGCGTGAACAGGGCCGCCAGCAGGGCCACGCCGCGGCTGCGGCCGTAGCGGGCCTTGTAGCTCTCCCGGTCCTGCAGCAGCCGCGCGTAGAAACCCATGCTGGCGTTGACCAGAAAGGTGCGCTCGTTGACCAGGCCCACCTGCACCGGCTCGGGCCGGCCCTGCAGCAGATGGGCCACGGCTTCCTGCGGGCTGGCCGACAGGCCATGGGCGCGGCTGAAATAGTTGAAGGTGCCCTGCGGCAGCACGCCGAAGGCGCAACCCCGGGCCACGGCCTGGTGCGCCACCGCGTTGATGGTGCCGTCACCGCCCGCGGCCACCACGATGCCGCCTTCGCCCAGCGCGCCCTGCACCGCCCGTGCGATCACGGGCTCCAGCGGCTGGTGGCGCGGCAGTGGCAGCAGATGCAGCGGCCGGCCGGCCTGGCGGCAGGCCGACCGCAGCGCCTCTTGCGTGTCCGGCCAGGTGCCACGTCCTGATTTGGGGTTGAAGACCACGAAGAGCGGGGCGGGGTTGGCGAGGACGGGAGCGGACATGAATCGGGCGGCGATCAGGGCGTGCAAAAAAGGCCCTTCGAGTCTGCCGCAGGGCCCGCGGCGGCCCGGTGGGGGACGGCACGGGTCTGCGTGTCGGCCATTTGCCCCTGATGCGGTGGGCGCGGGCCGCCCGCCCGCCTTCTAAAATGTGCAGTTCTCCGCCCTTGCCCCCGCTGCGCCGCCTGCTCTTGTTGTGTGCGTGCGCGGCTGCGGCGCCCCGGGGGCGCGACCCCTGAGCCCCAGCCCATCCATGCTGACCTTCCAACAGATCATCCTCAAACTGCAGGCCTACTGGGACGCCCAGGGCTGTGCGCTGCTGCAACCCTACGACATGGAAGTGGGGGCCGGCACTTCGCACACCGCCACCTTCCTGCGTGCCATCGGTCCCGAGCCGTGGAAGGCCGCCTATGTGCAGCCCAGCCGCCGCCCCAAGGACGGCCGCTACGGCGAGAACCCCAACCGCCTGCAGCACTACTACCAGTACCAGGTGGTGCTCAAGCCCGCGCCGGCCAACATCCTGGAGCTGTACCTGGGCAGCCTCGAAGCGCTGGGCTTCGATCTCAAGAAGAACGACATCCGCTTTGTGGAAGACGACTGGGAGAACCCCACGCTGGGCGCCTGGGGCCTGGGCTGGGAGGTCTGGCTCAACGGCATGGAAGTGACCCAGTTCACCTACTTCCAGCAGGTGGGCGGCATCGACTGCAGGCCCGCCACGGGCGAGATCACCTACGGCCTGGAGCGCCTGGCCATGTACCTGCAGGGCGTGGACAACGTCTACAACCTCCAGTGGACCGAAGGCCTGAGCTATGGCGACGTCTACAAGCAGAACGAGATCGAGCAGTCGACCTACAACTTCGAGCACTCGGACGCGGATTTCCTGTTCACGGCCTTCAATGCGCACGAGAAGCAGGCCAAGCACCTGATGGAGCAGCAGTTGGCGCTGCCGGCCTACGAGCAGGTGCTCAAGGCCGCGCACAGCTTCAACCTGCTGGATGCGCGCGGCGCCATCAGCGTGACCGAACGCGCGGCCTACATCGGCCGCATCCGCAACCTCGCGCGCGCCGTGGCGCAGAGCTATTACGACAGCCGCGAGCGCCTGGGCTTCCCGATGGCGCCGCGCGAATGGGTTGCGCAGATCCCCAAGAAAGACAACAGCAAAGAAGTGAAAGTGGCGGCCTGAGATGACGAACCCCAACCTGCTCGTCGAACTCTTCGTCGAAGAACTCCCGCCCAAGGCCCTGCGCAAGCTGGGCCAGGCCTTTGGCGATGTGCTGCTGGCCCAGCTGCGCGCCCAGGGGCTGGCCGATGGCGCCTCGCTGCTCGTGCCCTACGCCTCGCCGCGCCGGCTGGCCGCGCACATCACTCATGTTGCCGCCCGCGCGGCCGACAAGCCCGTCTCGCAAAAGCTCATGCCCGTGAGCGTGGGCCTGGACGCGGCCGGCAACGCCACGCCGGCCCTGCGCAAGAAGCTGGCCGCGCTCGGGCTGGCCGAGTCGGCCCTCGCGCAGCTCAAGCGCGCGATGGACGGCAAGGCCGAAGCCCTGTTCCATGAAAGCGTGCTGCCCGGCGCCACCTTGGCCGAAGGCCTGCAGAAGGCGCTGGCCGAGGCCATTGCCAGGCTGCCCATTCCCAAGGTCATGAGCTACCAGCTCGAAAGCGGCTGCGAGCTGCCGGGCTGGACCAGCGTGAGCTTCGTGCGCCCCGCGCACGGCCTGGTGGCGCTGCATGGTTCCGAAGTGGTCAGCGTGCAGGCGCTGGGCCTGCAATCGGGCCGCGAGACGCACGGCCATCGCTTCGAGGCCGCCGTGGACCCGGTGGTGCTGCAGGGTGCCGACAGCTACGCGCTGCAGCTGCAGGAAGAGGGCGCCGTGATCGCGGGCTTCGAGGCCCGCCGCAACGAGATCGCGCGCCAACTGGCCGCGGCCGCCGTGGCCGTGGGCGGTGGCGTGGAGCCGATCCAGGACGACGCCCTGCTCGACGAAGTGACGGCCCTGGTCGAGCGCCCCAACGTGCTGGTGTGCGAGTTCGAGAAGGAATTCCTCGAAGTGCCGCAGGAGTGCCTCATCCTCACGATGAAGGCCAACCAGAAGTACTTCCCGCTGCTGGATGCGCAGGGCAGGCTGACGAACCGCTTCCTGGTGGTGAGCAACATCCGCCCCGAAGACGCCAGCGCCGTGACCGGCGGCAACGAGCGCGTGGTGCGCCCGCGCCTGGCCGACGCCAAGTTCTTCTTCGACCAGGACCGCAAGAAGACCCTGGCCTCGCGCGTCGAGGGCCTGGGCAAGGTGGTCTATCACAACAAGCTGGGCACGCAGGGCGAGCGCGTGGAACGCGTGCGCGCCATCGCCCAGGCCATTGCTGCCCAGCTGGGCGACGCCGCGCTGGTGGCGCAGGCCGACCAGGCCGCACAACTGGCCAAGACCGACCTCGTGACCGACATGGTGGGCGAGTTCCCCGAGCTGCAGGGCATCATGGGCCGCTACTACGCGCGCAACGATGGCCTGGACGAAGCCGTGGCCGACGCCATCGAAGACCACTACAAGCCGCGCTTTGCAGGCGACGAGCTGCCGCGCGGCCCGGTGGGCCTGGCCGTGGCGCTGGCCGACAAGCTGGAAACGCTGGTGGGCATGTTCGGCATCGGCAACCTGCCCACGGGCGACCGCGACCCGTTTGCACTGCGCCGCCATGCGCTGGGCGTGGTGCGCATGCTGATCGAACGTGATTTGCCGCTGGACCTGAGCGCGTTGGTGGGCATCGCCGCCCAGGCCCTGGGCCCGCTGCTCACGCAGGCCGATGCGCAGGCCCAGTTGCTGGAATTCATCTACGACCGCCTGGCCGGCAACCTGCGTGAGCAGGGGGCCAGCGCGCAGGAGGTGGACGCCGTGCTGGGCAACCGCCCCGAGCGCCTGGCCGAAGTGCCCAGGCGCCTGGCGGCCGTGCGCGCCTTCGCGCAACTGCCCGAGGCGCCCGCGCTGGCCGCGGCCAACAAGCGCATCGGCAACATCCTCAAGAAGTCGCCCGAGGCCGATGCGCATGTGAACCCCGCCTTGCTGCGCGAGAGCGCCGAAGTCGCGCTGTACGAAGCCGTGCAGGCCGTGGTGCCGCGCTCCGAGGCCCAGTTCCAGGCTGGCGACTACACCGCCTCGCTGCAGAGCCTGGCCCAGCTGCGCGCGCCGGTGGACGCCTTCTTCGACGGCGTGATGGTCAACGCCGAAGAAGCCGACCTGCGCCTGAACCGCCTGGGCCTGCTGGCCTCGCTGCACCACGCGATGAACCGCGTGGCGCTGCTGGAGCGGCTGGCCTAGTCTGAAGCCCAGGAGGCGAGCCGCCATGCCCCATTCCCCGCTCAAGCTGGTCATCCTCGACCGCAACGGCAGCATCAACGTGCACCGCGACGACTTCGTCAAGAGCGAGACGGAGTGGACGCCCATGCCCGGCGCCCTGGAGGCCATTGCGCGGCTCAACCATGCGGGCTGGCATGTGGTGATCGCCTCCAACCAGTCGGGCCTGGGGCGCGGGCTGTTCGACATGGCCTCGCTCAACGCCATGCACGCCAAGATGCACAAGATGCTGGCCGCCGTGGGCGGGCGCATTGACGCCATCTTCTACTGCCCGCACAGCCCCGACGAGGGCTGCGACTGCCGCAAGCCCCGGCCCGGCCTGTTCCACCAGATCGGCGAGCGCTACGGCGTGGACCTGGCCGGCGTGCCCACCGTGGGCGATTCGCTGCGCGACCTGCAGGCCGGCGCCGCCGCTGGCTGCGAGCCGCACCTGCTGCTGACCGGCATGGGCGAGGCCTGCCGCGGCGTCGATCCGCTGCCGCCCGAATACCCGGCCGGCACCCAGGTGCACGACGACCTGGCGGCCTTCGCGCAGCACCTGCTGGCGCGCGAGGCCCAGGGCACGCTGAAGCTGGCCGTGTGAGGGCGGGGCCGCGCGCGCCCGGGTCGCTCCCACAGCAAGGACAGACACACGACGACAACAACAACGACAAGACTGCGATGGCATTCGTGCGTTCCGTGCTGCATCTGATCTGGATGCTGCTGACCGTCATTCCCTGGGCCCTGGTGATGCTGGTGGCTTCGATCTGGCGCCGCGGCGAGCCGCTGTGGTGGATGGCCGTGCGCTGGCTGCGCTGGGCCATCGAGGGCGCGCGCGTGCTGTGCGGCGTGCGCACGCGCGTCACGGGCATGGAAAACCTGCCGCAGGACAAGCGCGCCGGCGCGGTGCTTCTGGTCAAGCACCAGTCCACCTACGAAACCTTCCTGATGCCCACGCTGATGCCGCATCCGCTGGCCTACGTGTTCAAGAAGGAGCTGCTGTACGTGCCCTTCTTCGGCTGGGCCATGGGCCGGCTGGACATGATCCACATCGACCGCAGCCAGCGCGCCCAGGCCTTCAACAAGGTGGTGCTGCAGGGCAAGCGGCTGCTGGCGCAGGGCGTGTGGATCATCATGTTCCCCGAAGGCACGCGCACGCCGCGCGGCGCCCAGGGCGTGTACAAGACCGGCGGCGCGCGCCTGGCCATCGAGACCGGCGCGCCGGTGATCCCCATCGCCGTCACCTCGGCCAAATGCTGGCCGCGCAAGGCTTTCGTCAAGCGGCCCGGCGTGGTCGACGTGTCCATCGGCCCGGCCATCCCCAGCGTGGGGCGCAAGCCCGACGAGCTGATGGCCGAGGTGGAGGCCTGGATCGAAGGCGAGATGCGCCGCCTGGACCCCGAGGCCTACGCGTGAGCGCTGCTGCTTCTTCTTCGGCCCGCGCCCGCGCGTCGGGCAAGCCGCTGATGGGCCTGGTGCAGCTGGCGCTGGACCTGTTCGACACGCCAGCGGCACCCGCGCCCAAGCCACCGGCGCGCAAGGCCCCTGAAGGCCCCGTCGCGCCGGCCGTGCCGCTGGCCGATGCCATGGCGCCCGCGCGCTTCACGCACCCGCGCGGCAACCGCGAGGTGCGGCTGGGCGCGGCCGTGGTGGGCTACGAGTTCGTGCGCGGCCAGCGCCGCACCATCGGCTTTTCGGTCGGCCCCGAAGGCCTCACGGTGCGCGCGCCGCGCTGGGTGGCGCTGCGCGACGTGGACGCCGCACTGCAGGAGAAATCGGCCTGGATCCTGCGCAAGCTGGCCGAAACCCGCCAGCGCGAGGCGCGCCAGGAGGCCGGCCGCATCGAATGGCGCGATGGCGCCAGCCTGCCTTATCTGGGCACGCCGCTGGCCTTGAAGCTGGACCCGACCCATGCTTTCGCCACGGCGGGTGGGGAATTGCTGCTCGGCCCCGAAGGCCAGCGCACGCTGCATCTGGCCCTGCCGCTGAGCGCGGCCGACACGCAGATCCGCGATGCCGCCCAGGCCTGGCTGATGCGTCAGGCCAGGCAGCTCTTCGTGGAGCGGCTGACGCATTACGCGCCGCAATTGGGCGTGCGCTGGAGCAAGCTGTCGCTGACCAATGCCGCCACGCGCTGGGGCAGCGCCAGCGTCGACGGCGCCATTCGCCTGAACTGGCGGCTGATCCACTTCCGCCTGCCCGTGATCGACTACGTGGTGGTCCACGAACTGGCCCACCTGCGCGTGATGGACCACAGCCCGCGCTTCTGGGAAACGGTCGAGACCGTCGTGCCCGCCTGGTCGGCGCTGCGCCAGGAGCTCAAGGACGAGGGCGTGCCGCGTTGGTGACTAGCGCGTATACGTCACGCCGCCATCGACGATGACGGTCGAGCCCACCACGAAATCCCCCGCGTTCGACGCGAGGTAGATCGCCGCGCCGGCCATGTCTTCGGGCTTGCCGATGCGGCCGGCGGGCGTGTATTGCGCCACTTCGTCGGCGTGGTCGCGCGCTTCCTTGTTCATCTCCGAGGCGAAGGGGCCGGGCGCGATGGCGCTGACCACGATGCGCTCCTTGATCAGGTGCATGGCCATGCGCTTGGTCAGGTGGATCACGCCGGCCTTGCTGGCGCTGTACGAGTACGTGTCCCACATGTTGACCGAGATGCCGTCGATGGACGCGATGTTGATCACTTTGGCCAGGTGATCGCCGCCCGCCGCCTTGCGCAGCAGCGGCGTGAGCGCCTGGGTGAGGAAGAACGGCGTCTTCATGTTGAGGTTGACCACCTTGTCCCAGCCGCTTTCGGGGAACTCGTCATACGGCGCGCCCCAGGCGGCGCCAGCGTTGTTCACGAGGATGTCCAGCCTGTCCTCGTGCTTCGAATAGGCCGCCACCAGGGCCTCGATGCCCTCGCGCGTGGACACGTCGGCCGGCAGCGACACGCAGTGGCCCAGCGCCGAAAGTTCCTTGGCGGTCTGGTCGCAGGCCTCGGCCTTGCGCGCCGA
This sequence comes from Xenophilus arseniciresistens, assembly GCF_028023875.1. Taxonomy (GTDB): domain Bacteria; phylum Pseudomonadota; class Gammaproteobacteria; order Burkholderiales; family Burkholderiaceae_C; genus Xenophilus; species Xenophilus arseniciresistens. Next base: position 622,625 of record NZ_JAQIPB010000003.1, on the reverse strand, counting down.
GATGTAGACGCGGGCGCCCGCCGCGAGGTAGCCCTCGGCGATCATGCGGCCGATGCCGCGCGAGCCGCCCGTGATGAGCGCGCTGCGGCCCTGGAGCGAGAAAAGGCTGTTGATGTTCATGGCTGGCAAAGTCTCCTGAAGGAACAAGCGAGGGCGCAGGCCCGATGCCGCGGCAGCTTAAGACGCGCTGGCGCACGCGCCGGTCGCCAAGGTGCCATGCGCTGGCCGGCGCGGCGGGCGGTGTCCGACACCGGAGTGCTGCAGTGCGCGGTAGCTTCCTTCACCCAAAGGAGTTTTGATCGGATGAGCCAGCAGCAGCTTCGCCGACGCACCCTGCTCAACCACGGTGCCTGGACGGCGCTGGCGGCGCTGGCCGCCAGTGCGGGGGCGCGCGCCAGCACGCCCACGGCCGCTGGCGCGATGCGCATGGGACCGGCCCAGGCCTTCTCGTGGGACGGACTGGTCCAGCGCGCCCAGCAACTGGCGGGGCAGCCGCACAAGCGCGAAGCCACACTGCCGGCAGCGGTGATCGAGCGCATCGACTACGACCAGCACGGGCGCCTGCGCTTCAAGAGCGAGTACGCGCTGTTTCGCGACGGGCCGGGCGCCTTTGCGCTGACCTTCTTCCACCTGGGCCGCTTCTTCCCCACGCCGGTTCACATGCATGTGCTGCAGCAACAGCAGAAGCAATGGCACGCGCGCGAGCTGCTCTACGACGCCGACTACTTCCAGATGCCGCCCGACAGCCCCGCGCGCGAGCTGCCCGACGGCGCCGGCTTCGCGGGCTTTCGCTTTCAGGAAAGCCGCCAGGGCAGCGGCGCCGCCGACGCGCTGGACTGGCGCACGCACGACTGGGTGGCCTTCCTGGGCGCCTCGTACTTCCGCGCCATTGGCGCGCTGAACCAGTACGGCCTGTCGGCGCGCGGCATCGCCATCGACGTGGCCGTGCCCGGGCGCGAGGAGGAGTTCCCGCTGTTCACGCACTTCTGGTTCGAGCCGCCGGCCGAGGGCAGCCGCCGCGTGACGGTGTACGCATTGCTCGACGGGCCCAGCGTCACGGGCGCCTTCCGCTTCCACATGCAGCGCGACAAGGCCGTGACCATGGATGTGGAGCAGCGGCTGTTCCTGCGGCGCGACGTGGCGCGGCTGGGCCTGGCACCGCTGACCTCGATGTACTGGTACTCGGAAACGCAGGGCGCGCGCGGCGCCGACTGGCGGCCCGAGGTGCATGACTCCGACGGGCTGGCGCTGTGGACCGGCGGGGGCGAGCGCCTGTGGCGCCCGCTGAACAACCCCGCGGCCACGCGCGCCTCGCAGTTCAACGACCGCAGCCCCAAGGGCTTTGGGCTGATGCAGCGCGACCGCGACTTCAACCACTACCAGGACGGCGTTCACTACGAGCGCCGGCCCAGCCTGTGGGTGGAGCCCGTGGGCGACTGGGGCGAAGGCTCGGTGCAGCTGATCGAGATTCCGACCGATGACGAGATCCACGACAACATCGTGGCCTGCTGGGTGCCGGCCGCGCCGGCACGCAGGGGCCAGCAGCTGGGCCTGCGCTATCGCCTGCACTGGGTGGACGACGAGCCCTTTGTGCCGCTGCTGGCGCGCTGCGGCGCCACGCGCGTGGGCCGCGGTGGCCAGCCCGGCACGCCGCGGCCGCAGGGGGTGCACAAGTTCATGGTGGAGTTCAGCGGCGGCGAGCTGGCCAGGCTGCCTTTCGGCGTGAAGCCCGAGCCCGTGCTCAGCGCCGCCAGCGGCCGCTTTGGCGATGTGTTCGCCGAGCCCGTGCCCAACGGCGTGGCCGGCCACTGGCGGGCTCAGTTCGACTACATCCCCGCCGAGGGGCAGACCGAGGCCGTGGACCTGCGCCTGTACCTGCGCGAAGGCCGGCGCACGCTCAGCGAGACCTGGCTTTACCAGTTGGCGCCAATGCCGGCCTGAGCGCCGGCTTCAGCCATCGCAACGCCGCGCGATGGCCTCGAAGCGCGGGCGCGCGGCGGGGTCGGGCCGCAGGCAGTCCTCGCGCAGGGCCGCCAGCGCGGGCAGCGCATCGGCCTGGGTGCAATGCGCCAGCAACTCGCCCAGCAGGCGGCCGAAGGCCAGCACGTCCAGGGCCTGCAGCGCGGGCTGCAGCTGCGCCGGCGCGCAGGCCGCGGCGCCGAAGTCACCCAGCAGCGCGCGGGCCGGTGCTGCTGCGCCATCGCCATCCTCCACCGCCGCGCGCCACAGCACGTTGTGTGCGTACAGGTCGCCATGCACCAGGCCCCTGGCATGCAGATGCGCCATGGCGGCGGCCACATCGCTGGCCAGGCGCTGCACGGTGGCGGCGTCGAAGGCGGTGCCGGGCGCGTACACATCGCGCGTGCAGCTCGCAAAACTGGGCGGGCCGGCAAGGTTGCGCCATTGCGCGTCCACGCGCGTCAGCACCAGGCCCTCGCGGCCTTCGGGATGCCCGACCAGGCGCCCCTTGAGCCCGATCAGCGCCGCATGCGTGCCGGCCACCAGGCTGGCCGCCATCTCGCTTTCGGGCCGGCCGTCGCTGGTGAGGCCGCCCTTGAAGAGCTTGAGCGCGACGGCTTCGCTCACGCCATCGTCGCGCCGCCATTGCGCGGCATGGATGAAGCCCGAGGCGCCTTCGCCGAGCAGCTCGCCCACCTGCAGCTGCGTCCAGGCGATGGCCGGCACGGCGCTGCCGTCGTCGCGCACCTGTGCTTCGCGCGCCGCCGTGAGCGGGTTGCCCGCCATCGCCAGCCATGCCAGGTGCGGCAGTTGCAGCAGCCAGGGCGGCAGTGCCTCGAAACGGTTGGCGGCCAGCCGCACCAGCTCCAGCGCGGTGCAGCGCGCCAGCGCATCGGGCAGGGCGCGCAGCCGGTTGCCCGCCAGCATCAGCTTCTGCAGCCGCGGGCATTCGCCCAGCGCCTCGGGCAGGGTCTCGATGGCGTTGTCGGTCAGGATCAGCCAGCGCAGGCGCGGCGGCAGCGAGGCCGCCGGCACTTCGGCGATGCGGCTGCCCTTGAAGCCCACCATCTCCAGGTTGTCGCAGCAGCCCAGCGCGCGCGGCAGTTCGGTGAAGGCATTGCCCGAGGCGAAGAGCACGCGCAGGCGGCGCAGCCGGTGCAGGTCTTCAGGCAGCGCGTGCAGGGCGTTGCCCGAGAGGTCCAGCACCTCCAGGCTGTCGGCCAGCGTGAAGATCTCGGGCGGGAAGGCCTGCAGGTCGCAGGCCAGCTTGAGCTGCGTGGCGCCGCGCAGCTCGCCGGCGCGCAAGGCGGCCAGCGTGGCCTGCGTCATGCCCGCGAGGCTTGGGCGCTGAAGCGCCACACGCCCTGGGCGTCGCGCTGGCGCTGCACCTGCCCGGCATACCAGAGGTAGTGCAGGTGCGCCACGGTCTCGCCCATGGCAAAGGTCATCTGGTGCACGTCCAGCGCGCGCTTGAAGAGGATGGGCAGGCCGTCGGCCGCGCTCATCGGCCGTCCGGCGCAGGCGGCCAGCAGCTCGGCCAGCCGCTCCTGGTGGTGCTCCTGCAGCTGGCCCACGCGGCGGTGGATGCCCAGGAAGGGCTTGCCGTGCGCGGGCAGGCCCAGCGTGTCTTCGGGCAGCGACAGGAACTTCTGAATGCTGTCGAGGAAGAGCTGCAGCGAATTGGCCTCGGGCTCGCCCGCGTGCACGCTCACGTTGGTGGAGATGCGCGGCAGCATCATGTCGCCGCCCAGCAGCACGCTGTGGCCGCTGCGCTCGCCCAGCGTCCAGCCCAGGTCGTCGCAGAACAGCGAGATGTGCTCGGGCGCATGGCCGTAGCCGCTGATGCAGCGCCAGCTGCGCCCGCCGATGCGCACTGTGTCGCCGTCCATCATGCGCACGAAGCGCTCGGGCACCGAGGGCACCAGGGTGTTGAAGTAGCTGGTGCGCTGGCGGATGGTGCTGAGCATCTCGCCTTCGGGCAGGCCGTGGGCGGCAAAGAACCCGGCCGCCGCCGCGCCGCCGGCCAGCGAATCACCGGCCTGCACCAGCACGCGCGCCACGTGGTAGTCCGTCGCGCTGATCCACATCGGCGCGTCCCATTTCGTGCAGATCCAGTCCGCCAGGCCGATGTGGTCGGGGTGCATGTGCGTGACGATCACGCGCAGGATGGGCAGGCCCTGCAGCTGGGTGGCGAAAATGCGCTCCCACTGCGCCCGGGATTCGTCGCGCGAGATGCAGCAGTCCACCACGGTCCAGCCTTCGCGCCCGTCGATGCGGTCGCGCAGCAGCCACAGGTTGATGTGGTCCAGCGCGAAGGGCAGGGCCATGCGGATCCAGCGCACGCCGGGCGCCACCTCGATGGTCTCGCCCACGCCGGGCAGCCGGTCGCCCAGCGGATAGTGCAGTTCGCGTTCGAGCAGATTCATCTATGATCCGGGATGTTGACGTTTACGTAAACGTCATAAGCGGGCCTTCATTGTAGGGAGCCGCGCCGGGCGGCGCTGTCGCCTGTGCGGGGCCCTGCGGCCAGAAGGCACGGGCGGCACGCACCCCAGGCACTGAAAGGCACGACGAGGCAAACGCAGCGAATGTCCAGCCAGACCTTCACCATCAGCGAACTTGCGCGCGAGTTCGACCTCACGACGCGGGCCATCCGCTTCTACGAGGACCTGGGGCTGATCGCGCCGCAGCGCTCGGGCGTGCAGCGCATCTACAGCGCGCGCGACCGCACGCGGCTGGCGCTGACCCTGCGCGCCAAACGCCTGGGCCTGAGCCTGACCGAGGCCAAATCCATCCTCGACATCTACGAAAGCCCGCGCGACACCGCGCCGCAGCTGGAAGAATTCCTGCGTGTGCTGGGCAGCCACCGCGCCCAGCTCGAAGCCCAGCTGGCCGACCTGCAGGCCAACCTCAGCGAAGTGAGATCGCATGAGGACCAGGCCCGGGCCGTGCTGGCACGGGTGCGCCGGCGCGGGCCTGCCAAATCGGGGGCCACCCGTGCGCAGCGGGGCGAGGGCAGCGCTGCGCGGCCGGCGAGCTGATCATTTTTTTCCACAGGACGTCCATGACCACATCCATTGAAGACCTCTTTGCCCACAACCGCGAATGGGCAGCCCAGATGGAGCGCGACCGCCCCGGCTTCTTCACCAGCCTGGTCAAGCAGCAGACTCCCAAGTACATGTGGATCGGCTGCTCGGACAGCCGCGTGCCGGCCAACCAGATCACGGGGCTGGATCCGGGCGAGGTCTTCGTGCACCGCAACGTGGCCAACATCGTGGTGTCGTCGGACCTGAACGCGCTGTCGGCGATCCAGTTCGCGGTGGACGTGCTCAAGGTGGAAGACATCATGGTGGTGGGCCACTATGGCTGCGGCGGCGTGAAGGCGGCGCTGGACAACGTGCGCGTGGGCCTGGCCGATAACTGGATCCGCAACATCAAGAACGTGCGCGACCGCCACCAGTCCATGCTCGACGCGCTGCCCGCCGAGGTGCGGATCGACGCGCTGGTCGAACTCAACGTGGCCGAGCAGGTGATCAACGTGGCCGTGAGCACCGTGATGGTCGATGCCTGGGCGCGCGGCCAGAAGGTCAACATCCACGGCTGGGCCTTCGGCGTGCACGACGGCCTGCTGCAGGACCTGGGCATCACGGTCAACGGCGACAAGGCCCTGGACGGCATCTACAAGGCGGCGGTGCAGCGCATCCGCCACAAGTGGAGCAAGCCGGCTGGCGGCGAAGTCCTGACCATCGAGCCGCGCCGCAACCGCCAGCTGGGCAACGAGCCGGCCTGAACCCGGCCGAAAAAGGCCCCCGCACCCGACATTACCTCAACCGGAGACACACATGAGCGAATCCATCGTCATCCTCGGTGCCGCGCGCACCCCCATGGGCAGCTTCCAGGGCGATTTCGCATCGCTGGCGGCGCACGACCTCGGCGGCGTGGCGATCCAGGCCGCGGTCGAGCGCGCGGGCATCGCGCCCGAGGCCGTGGGCGAAGTGCTGTTCGGCAACTGCCTGATGGCCGGCCAGGGCCAGGCGCCGGCGCGCCAGGCGGCCTACAAGGGCGGCCTGCCCGACAGCGCGGGCGCCGTCACGCTCAGCAAGATGTGCGGCTCGGCCATGAAGGCCGCGATGCTGGCGCACGACATGCTGCTGGCCGGCACGCACGAAGTGATGGTGGCCGGCGGCATGGAAAGCATGACCAACGCGCCCTACCTCATGCTCAAGGGCCGCGGCGGCTACCGCATGGGCCATGACCGCATCTTCGACCACATGATGCTCGACGGCCTGGAAGACGCCTACCAGCCCGGCCGCAGCATGGGCACCTTCGGCGAGGACTGCGCCGCCAAGTACAGCTTCACGCGCGAGCAGCAGGACGCCTTCGCCATCGCCAGCGTGCAGCGCGCGCAGCATGCGACCAAGGACGGCCTGTTCAAGGCCGAGATCGCGCCCGTCACCGTCAAGGGCCGCGCGGGCGAGACCGTGATCGCCATCGACGAAGGCCCGGGCAAGGTCAAGCTCGACAAGATTCCCGCGCTCAAGCCGGCCTTCAAGAAGGACGGCGGCACCATCACCGCCGCCTCCAGCTCGTCCATCAACGACGGCGCCGCCGCGCTGGTGATGAGCACCGCCTCGCATGCGCAGAAGATCGGCGCCAGGCCCATCGCGCGCATCGTGGCCCATGCCACGCATGCACAGCAGCCCGAGTGGTTCTCCACCGCGCCCGTCGGCGCCGTGCAGAAGCTCTTTGCCAAAACCGGCTGGAGCGCGAAGGACGTGGACCTGTGGGAGGTCAACGAAGCCTTTGCCGTGGTGCCCATGGCGCTGATGAAGGAACTGGGCGTCTCGCACGACATCGTCAACGTGCACGGCGGCGCCTGCGCGCTGGGCCATCCCATCGGTGCCAGCGGCGCGCGCATCATGGTCACGCTGATCCACGCCCTGCAGCAACGCGGCGGCAAGCGCGGCGTCGCCACGCTGTGCATCGGCGGCGGCGAAGGCACGGCCGTGGCCATCGAACTGCTCTGACGAACGCGGCCCTGGCGCAAGCCGGGCCTTCGTCTTCTTCCCTTGAATCTGCCAGAGAGTCATCCATGCGCAACCCCACCTTTTCCCGCCCCCTGCTGGCCGGCCTGCTGGCCACGGCCTTCCTGACGCCGGCCTTTGCCCAGCGCGACGAGGCGCTGCTCAAGGCCGCCACCGCCGCGCAGCCCGCCGTCGTGAAGACGCTGGAGCAACTGGTCAACATCGAGACCGGCACCGGCGATGCCGAAGGCATGGCTGCAGCCGGCCAGTACTTCGAGGACAAGCTCAAGGCCCTGGGCTTTGCCGTCACGCGCAGCAAGGCCGCCGGCATGGTGGTGGGCGACAACATCGTGGGCACGCGCAAGGGCCGCGGCGGCAAGAACCTGCTGCTGATCTCGCACATGGACACCGTCTACCTCAAGGGCACGCTGGCCAAGTCGCCCTTCCGCGTGGAGGGCGACAAGGCCTACGGCCCCGGCATCGCCGACGACAAGGGCGGCAATGCCGTGATCCTGCACACGCTGCAACTGCTGCAGGAGCGCGGCTTCGAGGACTACGGCACGCTCACCGTGCTGTTCAACACCGACGAGGAAAAAGGCTCCTTCGGCTCGCGCGAGCTGATCCAGGCCGAGGCCGCCAAGGTGGACTACGTGCTGTCGTACGAGCCCACCAGCGCGGGCAAGGAAGGCTTCTCGCTGGGCACCTCGGGCATCGCCTACGTGCAGGCCAACATCAAGGGCAAGGCCTCGCATGCGGGCGCCGCGCCCGAGCTGGGCGTGAACGCGCTGGTGGAGGCGTCGGACCTCGTGCTGCGCACGCAGGACATCGACGACAAGGCGCGCAACCTGCGCTTCAACTGGACCATCGCCAAGGCGGGGGCCGTGAGCAACATCATCCCCGACAGCGCCACGCTCAACGCCGACATGCGCTATGCGCGCAACGAGGACTTCGACGCCGCCGTGAAGCTGCTGGAAGAGCGCGCGCAGAAAAAGAAGCTGCCCGATTCAGAAGTGAAGCTGGTCGTCACGCGCGGCCGTCCGGCCTTCGATGCCGGCCCGGCCGGCAAGGCGCTGGTGGACAAGGCCGTGGCCATCTACAAGGAAGCGGGCGGCGAAGTGGGCGTGGTCGAGCGCACGGGCGGCGGCACCGACGCGGCCTATGCCGCGCTGTCGGGCAAGCCCGTGATCGAAAGCCTGGGCCTGCCGGGCTTCGGCTACCACAGCGACAAGGCCGAGTACGTGGACATCAGCGCCATCCCGCGCCGGCTGTACATGTCGGCCAAGCTGGTGATGGAGCTGGCCCAGGGCCGCTGAGGCCCCGAGGCACCGGAGCGCGCACCATGGCCATCACCACCCGCGAGCAACTGCGCGCCCTGTACGCGCAGCCCGGCGAACGCGCGCTGCGCAAGCAGATGGCGCAGCTGGACGTGCATGCGCAGCGCTTCATCGCGCTGGCGCCTTTTTGCGTGCTGGCCAGTGCGGGCGCAGGTGGCGCGCTGCTCGATGCTTCGCCGCGCGGTGGCACGCCGGGCTTCGTCAAGGTGCGCGATGCGCAGACCTTGCTGCTGCCCGATTCGGGCGGCAACAACCGGCTCGACACCCTGCACAACCTCATCGACGATCCGCGCGCTGCGCTGATCTTCATGATCCCGGGCGTGGACGAAACGCTGCGCGTGAACGGCGCGGCCCGCCTGCGCGAGGAAGATGAGTTCACGGGCCTGTTCGCGCAGGAGCGGCAGCGGCCCAAGCTCGTGATCGAGATCGCGGTGCAGGAGGCCTACCTGCACTGCGCCAAGGCCTTCATGCGCTCGCAGCTGTGGCAGCCGGCCACCTGGGGCCCGCGCGATGCTCTGCCGTCGATGGGCCGCATGATCGGCGACCAGATCGGCGCCGGTTTCGTGGGCGAAAGCGACAGCGAAACGATGGCGCGCTACCGCGCCCAACTGGCCGCAGAGGCGCGCGCCGGCAACTGAAGACGAGAGAAAAAAAGCGCCCGCACGGAACATCCCCGGAGACAAGACAACCATGCTGCTGACCCCTGACCAGGAAGCCATCCGCGACGCCGTGCGCGAATTTGCCCAGGCCGAGCTGTGGCCCCATGCCGCGCAATGGGACCGCGAGCACCACTTTCCCAAAGCCGCGCACGAAGGCCTGGCCGCGCTGGGCGCCTACGGCATCTGCGTGCCGGAGGAAGACGGCGGCGCGGGCCTGGACTACCTCACGCTGGCGCTGGTGCTCGAAGAGATCGCGGCCGGCGATGGCGGCACCAGCACTGCCATCAGCGTGACCAACTGCCCGGTCAACGCCATCCTCATGCGCTATGGCAACGCGCAGCAGAAAAAGCAGTGGCTGCAGCCGCTGGCGCAGGGCCGGATGCTCGGCGCCTTCTGCCTGACCGAGCCGCAGGCCGGCAGCGATGCGTCCAGCCTGCGCACCACGGCGGCGAAGGATGCAGACGGCTACGTCATCAACGGCACCAAGCAGTTCATCACCAGCGGCAAGAACGGCCAGGTGGCCATCGTCATCGCGATGACCGACAAGGCCGCGGGCAAGAAGGGCATGAGCGCCTTTCTCGTGCCCACCGATGCGCCGGGCTACGTCGTGGCACGGCTGGAAGACAAGCTGGGTCAGCATTCCAGCGACACCGCGCTGATCCAGTTCGACGATTGCCGCATCCCGGCCGAGAACCTCATCGGTGCGGAAGGCGAGGGCTACAAGATCGCGCTCGGCGCGCTCGAGGGCGGGCGCATCGGCATCGCGGCGCAAAGCGTGGGCATGGCCCGCAGCGCCTTCGAGTTCGCGGTGAACTACGCCAAGGAGCGCACGGCCTTCGGCGGCCCCATCTTCGACCAGCAGGCCGTGGGCTTCAGGCTGGCCGACTGCGCCACGCAGATCGAGGCTGCGCGCCAGCTGATCTGGCATGCCGCCGCGCTGCGCGACGCGGGCCGGCCCTGCCTGAAGGAAGCGGCCATGGCCAAGCTCTTTGCCAGCGAGATGGCCGAGCGCGTGTGCAGCGCCGCCATCCAGACCCTGGGTGGCTATGGCTACGTGAACGACTTCCCGCTGGAGCGCATTTATCGCGACGTGCGCGTGTGCCAGATCTACGAAGGCACCTCGGACATCCAGAAGCTGCTGATCACGCGGGCGCTGGCATGAGGGTTCGACGATGAGCGTCAAGGCGCTTCGCGCCACCTTCGGCCCGCTGTGCCACTGGTGCGCGCTGCCGATGGACTTCGACGAGCCCGCGGGCCGACCCGAATCGGCCACCATCGAGCACCTGAACGACGCCACTTTGGGCAGCGTGCGCAAGCAGTCGCACCGCCGGCTGGCGCACGGTGCCTGCAATGCGGCGCGCAACGCCTTTCGCCAGCAGGCCGAAAGCCAGTTCAAGGCCTGGATCGCCGAGCGTGTGATGCAGGCGGATGTGCCTTCCCCCGGCTTTTCCGACAAGCATGGCTGAACCCGCTGCCGGCCCCTGCCCCTGCGGGCGCACCGACGCGCGCCGCAAGCCATTGGCCTATGCGCAGTGCTGTGGCCGCTACGTTGAGGACTTCGCGCACAGCCCGGCCCCCGACGCCGAATCGCTTATGCGATCGCGCTACACGGCCTTCGTGCGCGAACGCGCCGACTACCTGCTGGCCACCTGGGCGGCCAGCCATCGGCCGGCCGAGCTGAGCTTTGACGCAGGCGCGAAGTGGCTGGGCCTGGAGGTGCGCCAACACAGCGTGCAAGACGCCACCCATGCGCAGGTGGAGTTTGTGGCGCGCTCGCGCGACGCCTCGGGCCGCGCGCACCGCCTCCACGAACGCAGCCGCTTCGTGCGCGAGGACGATGGGCGCTGGTACTACGTGGACGGCGAGCTGTTCTGAAGCGTGCGGGCGCGTCCGCTGCTCATCGGCCGGCCTTGCCGGCGTCGAACTGGTAGCCCACGCGCCGCGTGGGCGTGAGCGCGCCGAAGCGCGGCCACTCGAGCAGCACGCCCTGGCTGCGCAGCAGCCGCTGGAAGTCCGCCAGCAGTTCGGCCGAGGCACGCACCGCGCGCGGCGGCTGCTGGCGCTGCAGCGCAAAGGCTGCCAGAAAGCCCGCGGCTTCGCCGATGCTCCATTCGGTGGCATGTTCGCGGTAGGCGCCGTTGGTGATGCGCGTGCTGCCGATGTTCTTGCAGGCCGGCAGCAGGTTGCGCACGCGCACGGGCAGCAGCGCGCCCAGCGGGATCTGGAAGGGGTAGGCATCGATGTCCACCGTGTTGCGCCCGCGCGTGCTCGGGTGCAGGTCGATGCGGTAGGCGCCGATGCCCACGCTGTCGTCGAAGTGCTCGGCCGCGTCGAAGCCCGCGCGCGCCTGCACGCCGATGTGCTGCTCGCACACCGTGAACTCGGCCTGGATGCGCCGCCCCTCGCGGTAGTAGACCTGCTTGGCCAGCCCGTCCGCGGTGCCCAGCACGTCGCCGCGCAGGCGCAGACCCGGGTAGCCCCAGCCGCCGTCGTGGCGTGGCGCCTCGGTCTGCATCCAGTAGAAGAAGGCCAGGCTGATGTCGCGCGCGCCCTGCAGTGCGGCCTGCTGTTCCTGCGGGCCCACGCCGATGAGGGGCCGCTCCCAGTAATCCATCTGCGGCCAGTTGGCCAAGGTGATGTCGCTGGCGTAGCTGCCGGGCTGGAAGTTCTGGCGCCAGGCGATGCGTCGGGCGTGCCACAGGTCGTAGAGCGTTTCGGCCTCGGTCGGGCCCACGAAGAGCGGCCGCTCGCGCGGCGCGTGCGTCACGAAGTCGCTCAGCGTCCAGCTCAGCTGCGGGCCGGGCCAGCAGTCCAGCTGTAGCGTGCGCAGGCGCTCGTAGTCGCGCGGGCGCTCGATGGTGTGGTCTTCGCCGGGCAGGTAGTCGGCCGCCAGGCACCAGGTCACGGCCTGCTGGTCGAAGGGGTCGGCTTCAGCCAGCGCGCGCGGCTCCTGCGTCTGTGCCTGCGATTCGGCGCCGAACACATGCTCCACGCCGGCACGCTCCAGCACGTCGCCGGTCTCGGTGGCGTCGATGAACATCGGCGCCTGCAGTACGCACAGGCGGTTCTCTCGCAGGTCCAGCACGTGCATGGCCTGCACCTGGTCTCCGTCCGTTTCCACCGACTGCAGGCGGTGCTCGCGCAGCACCGTGAGCTGGCCCGCGGCCTCGTGCGGGGCCAGCATCTGGTCGATGACCTTCACTGCCACCCAGGGCTCGTGGCACAGGCTGCTCACGTTGCCCTGGCCGGGGTTCAGCCGCAGGTTCAGCCGCGCCTGCGCCGTCAGCGGGAAGCAGTCGCGGTAGTACTGGCGGATGCCACGGCGCAGTTCCGCGTAGCTGTGCGAGCCGCTCAGATGCTCGATCCACGGATGTTCGTCGGGCGGCACGCCCTGGGCCGTGAGCTGGCCACCCAGCCAGTCCAGTTCCTCGGCCAGGATCACGCGCGCTCCCAGGCGCAAGGCGGCCAGGGCGGCGGCAATGCCGCCGAGACCGCCGCCGATCACGACCAGGTCGGCTTGCAGTTCGCAGGAATTCATGGGCAAGGCGGTCCTCGTGCGGGTTTCTTCAGTCGGGCGTCAGGCCCAGGCGCCGGATGGCCTCGCCGTAGCGTTGGGTCTCCGTGCCGATCAGTTGGGCGAAGTCGGCGCTGCTGGCCTTGCCGGGCTCCACGCCCAGCGACTTCAGGCGCTCAGCCACCGCGCTTTGCCGGAGCGCGGCATTCACCTCCTTGTGCAGGCGCTGCACCACCGCCGGGGGCGTGCCTGCGGGCGCCAGCACGCCGAACCAGCCCGTCACCTCGAACCGGGGCACGGCCAGCTCGGCCACGGTGGGCACCTCGGGCAGCACCGGGGCGCGCTGCGCCGTGGTCACGGCCAGTGCGCGCAGCTTGCCGGCCTGGATGTAGGGCAGGGCGCTGGAGGGAATGTCGAAGCCCGCATCGACCTCGCCCGAGAGCAGCGCAGTGAGCGCAGGCCCCGAGCCCTTGTACGGGATCATCTGCATGTCCACCTTGGCGTCGTTCTTGAGGAACTCCGCTGCCAGCGCGGTGGTGGTGGCGCCGCCACCACCGGCCGAATAGTTGATCTTGCCCGGAGCCTTGCGTGCGGCTTCCAGCAGCGACTTGAAGTCCCTGACGGGCGAGCTGGCCGGCACCACCACGACCACCGGCGACTGCCCCACAAGCGCCACGGGCGCGAAGCTCTTCTGGTTGTCGTACTTGAGCCTGGGGTACAGCGCCGCCGCGCCCGGGAAGCCGCTGGTGACGAACAGCAGCGTGTGGCCGTCGGCCGGTGCTCCGGCCACGAAGCTGTTGGCGATGGTGCCGCCTGCGCCGGGGCGGTTGTCGATCACGATGGGCTGGCCCAGCGTCTTGCCCATGCTTTCGCCCAGCAGGCGGGCCAGGATGTCGGCCGAGCCGCCGGCCGCAAAGCCGACGACCATGGTGATGGGCTTGGTGGGGAAGGCTTCGGCCGCGTGCGCGCCGGCAATGGGCAGGCTCGCCGTCAGCAGGGCCAGGGCGGCGGACCGGATGAGCCAGCGGCGCCGTGAAGTTGCGTGCATGTGTGTGTCTCCGTCGGAACTCGTCCTCGGGGCGGGACGAATGCAGGAATGCTAGGAGCCGGTCGCTGGCCGCGCCAATACCAAGGCGTCGCAAGGGCATGCCTCCGTGTTATGTCTCGTCTGCATCAGGAGAGAATGTGTTCTGGCCATGCCCTGTGGAGTGCGTTTCCCGTGAACCTGAGGCAGATCGAAGTCTTCCGCGCCGTGATGAGCACGGGCTCCATCACCCATGCGGCCAGGCTGCTGCACGTGTCGCAGCCGGGCGTGAGCCGGCTGATCCGGCATCTGGAACTGCAGCTGGGCGTGTCGCTGTTCGTGCGCAGCAGCGGCCGCCTGGTGGCCACGCCCGAGGCCTACACGCTGGAAGCCGAGGTCGAGAAGGTCTACCGCGGCGTGCGCCACGTGCAGGACGTGGCGGCCAACCTGCGCTTTGGCGCGCATGCCACCTTGCGCGTGCTGGCCAGCGCCAACACGGCGCTGGAACTGGTGCCACGCACCATCGCGCGCGTGATGCAGCAGTTCCCGAATGCGCAGATCGCCTTCGAGGCCCTGCCCACGCGCGAGATCGTGAAGCTGCTGGTGGCCGAGGAGGCCGACCTGGCCATCTCCAGCGCGCCGCTGGACCATCCGGTTCTGGACGTGCGCGAATTCGGCCAGTGGCGCCTGTGGTGCGCGCTGCCGCCCGGCCATGCGCTGCTGGCAGCCAGGCGCTTCGACCTTTCCGCGGCGTTGCGCGAGCGGCTGGTGCTCTACAGCCCCGAGGCGCCGCAAAGCCGCGTGATCGACGGCTGGCTCAGTGAGCGCAACATCCATCGGCGCCGCGGCGTGGAAGTGCGCTCGGGCTATGCGGCCTGCGCCATGGCGGCCCACGGGGCGGGCGTGGCCTTCGTCGACGACCTTTCCGCGCGCGCCTTCCGCCCCGAAGGGCTGGCCCTGGTGGCCTTGCCCAGGGCACCGCGCTTTCCGATCCTGCGCGTGAGCAACATCCACCGGCCGCTGTCCACGCTGGGCCAGCGCTTCATGGCGCTGGCGGCCGAGGAACTGCGTGCGATCCAGGCCCGGCCGCTGGGCCCGCGCGCATCGGCCGTGTGAGGTCTTGCGCGCGGCCGGCGGCAGCCGCGCGCGCGATGGCCGATGATGCGGGCCTTCGCGCTTCTTCGCTGCTCACTGCTTTTTCCTTTTCGATGACTGACCTTCCCTTCGACGCCATCCTTTTCGACTGCGACGGCGTGCTCGTCGATTCCGAACCCATCACCCACGGCGTGCTGGTGCAGATGCTGGGCGAGCTGGGCTGGCAGTTGAGCCATGAGGAGTGCATGGCCATCTTCGTGGGCAAGGCGGTGAAGGACGAAGCGGCGCTGATCGAGGCCCGCACCGGCTTCAGGATCACGCCCGAATGGCTGAAAAGCTTCTGGGCCCGCCGCAACGAAGCGCTGGAGCGCGACCTGCTGGCCGTGCCTGGCGCCGTGGAGGGCGTGCGCGCGGTGCACGCGGCCACGGGCGGGCGCATCGCCTGCGCCTCGGGGGCAGACCGGCACAAGGTCGAGCTGCAACTGGCCAAGGTGGGCCTGAGCGCGCTGTTCGAAGGCCGCGTCTTCAGCGGCCATGAAACGCCGCGCAGCAAGCCCTGGCCCGACGTGTACCTGGCCGCGGCGCTGGCGCTGGGTGTGGACGCACAGCGCTGCGCCGTGGTGGAGGATTCGGTGACCGGCGCGATGGCCGGCCTGCGCGCGGGCGCCACCGTTTTTGGCTACTGCCCGGGCGGCCCCGGTCACAGCAGCGCCCAGGCCATGCGTGAGATCGGCGTGCAGCACCTGTTCAGCGACATGGCACAGCTACCCGCGGTGCTGGCTGCCTGGCGGCCCTGATCACGCCTGGCCCGGCAGCGCCGAGGGCGGCGGCGCGGCGGCCGTCAAAAGTTCGCCTTCGCTGCGGTCTTTCAGGCCCACGCCCGTGAGCTGCAGGCGGCGCGCCTCCTGCGCCAGCCACCAGAAGCGGGCGGCCGCGGCTTCGGGCCGCAGGCCGTCGGCGCGGATGTTGGAGATGCAGTTGCGCTGCGCATCGTGGCAGCCCACGGCGGGCTTCCAGGTCAGGTACAGGCCCAGGCTGTCGGGTGAACTCAGGCCGGGCCGCTCGCCGATCAGCATGGCCACCAGCCGCGCGCCCAGCAGGGCGCCCACCTCGTCGGCCAGCGCCACGCGGGCCTGCTGCGCGATGACCACCGGCCCCAGCGTCCAGTCGGCCGGCCGGCTCGCGCGGATGGCCGCGATCAGCGGCTGCGCATGGCGCGCCACGGCCAGCGACGACAGGCCATCACCGGCCACCAGCAGCAGGTCGCAGCCCGCCACCGGGTCGGGCCCGGCGGCATCGCGCAGGCGCTGCACGCTCGCGTCGTCCAGGCGCCGGCCCAGGTCGGGGCGCAGCAGGTAGGCCGCGCGGTCGGGCGCGGCGCTGTGGACCTGCAACGTTGGCAAGCCATCGGCCGCAAGCGCATCGGCCAGCGCCCGCGCCTCCAGCGGCAGATGCACCGCATCGCGCGCCTGCGCATGGGCAAAGCCAAAGCGCAGCAGCTCGGTCGTGGGCAGGCTGGCGCCCGCGCGGCCCAGGGCCAGCCGGGCGGCGGTGTAGGCGCGCAGGTCGTCCCAGGGGTCGGCGTGGATCATGGTGCGGATGCGGGCCCGCCCAGGCCCAGTTGCCGCATGCGGGCCAGCGCGGGGTGCTGCGCCGTCACGGGCGCGATGCGGCCCTGCGCGTCGCTCAGCTGCATGCGCGCGAGCCAGGCCTCGAACTCGGGCGCGCGGCGCAGTCCCAGCAGCTCGCGCAGGTACAGCGCGTCGTGAAAGGAGGTGCTCTGGTAGTTGAGCATGATGTCGTCGGCGCCGGGCACACCCATCATGAAGGTCAGGCCCGCCGTGGCCAGCAGGGTCATCAGCGTGTCCATGTCGTCCGAATCGGCTTCGGCATGGTTGGTGTAGCAGACGTCGCAGCCCAGCGGCAGGCCCATCAGCTTGCCGCAGAAGTGGTCTTCCAGGCCCGCGCGGATGATCTGCTTGCCGTCGTACAAGTACTCGGGGCCGATGAAGCCCACCACGGTGTTGGTCAGCAGCGGGCGAAAGGCGCGCGCCACCGCATAGGCGCGTGCCTCGCAGGTCTGCTGGTCCAGGCCGTGGTGCGCGCCGGCCGACAGCGCGCTGCCCTGGCCGGTCTCGAAGTACATCACGTTGTCGCCCAGCGTGCCGCGCCTGAGGGACAGCGCCGCCTCGTGCGCCTCGCGCAGCAGCGCCAGGCTGATGCCGAAGCTGGTGTTGGCTTTTTCGGTGCCGGCCACCGACTGGAACACCAGGTCCACCGGCGCGCCCTGCCCGATCATCTGCAGCGTGTTCGTCACATGGGTCAGCACGCAGGATTGCGTGGGAATGCCCAGCCGCGCGATCAGTTCATCCTGCATGTGCACCAGCCGCGTGAGCGCGGGAAGGCTGTCGGTGGCGGGGTTGATGCCGATCACCGCGTCGCCCGCGCCATAGAGCAGGCCATCGACCATGGAGGCCGCGATGCCGCGCAGGTCGTCGGTGGGGTGGTTGGGCTGCAGCCGCACGGCCAGGTGGCCCGGCAGGCCCAGCGTGTTGCGAAAGCGCGTGAGCACCTGGCACTTGCGCGCCACGAGGATCAGGTCCTGGTTGCGCATCAGCTTGCTCACGGCGGCGGCCATCTCGGGCGTCACGCCGGGCGCGATGCGCGCCAGCATGGCCGTGTCGGCGGTCTCCGAAAGAAGCCAGTCGCGCCAGTCGCCCACCGTGAGGTGCGCAATGGGCGCGAAGGCGGCTGCATCGTGCGTGTCGATGACCAGGCGCGTGACCTCGTCCTCTTCGTAGGGCACCAGCGCCTCGTTCAGGAACTGGCGCAGCGGCACGTCGGCCAGCGCCATGCGCGCGGCCATGCGCTCCACCGCGCTGGCGGCGGCCACGCCGGCCAGCACGTCGCCCGATCGCGCGGGCGTGGCCTTGGCCATCAGCGTGCGAAGGTCGTCGAACTGCCAGGTGCTGTGGGCGTGGGTGTGGCGGTAGCGCATGGTGGGCGTGGCGTCGTGACATTGTGCGCATGCAAGTGGCGTGCGCGCCAGGGCTCATGTGCAGCGATGGGCGCGGGGGCTTGAAGGGCGGAGCGCATTCCCTAGAATCCGCCTCGCTCCGGGGTGCACGTAATGGCGTGCTGAGACGGCGGACCTGACCGCCGGAACCGCGAACTTGATCTGGTTAGTACCAGCGTAAGAAGAGCTGCAGTGCCTGTGGGCCGGCGTGCGTCCCTCCGCCTTTTTTGTGTGGATGGGGTGCGTCCGGGTTCACCCACGGGCACGACGCGGAGCAATCCATCCACCTTCAAGGAGATTGCCCGCATGAATGCCCCTGACAAAGCCGTCCACGCCAGCCCCGATTTCGCCGCGCTGCTGGCGCGCACGCGCGAACCCTTCCCCGCTTCCACAAAGACCTACATCGAGGGCTCGCGGCCGGATGTGCGCGTGCCGCTGCGCGAAGTGCTGCTCTCCAACGGCGAGCGCGTTCACCTGTACGACACCTCGGGCCCCTACACCGATCCGGCCGTGGCCATCGACGTGCGCTGCGGCCTGCCCGGGGTGCGCACGCCGTGGATCGCCGCGCGCGCCGACACCGAGCCCTATGCGGGCCGCCTGCACCAGGCGCTGGACGACGGCGTGAAGCACGAGGACCTGTCGGCTGCGCGCATCGCCGCGCTGCGCGCCGAGGCCGCGGGCCTGCAGCGCCTGCCGCGCCGCGCCAGGGCCGGCGCCAATGTCACGCAGATGCACTACGCGCGCCGCGGCATCGTCACGCCCGAGATGGAATACGTGGCGCTGCGTGAAAACGGCCGGCGCGAATGGATGGCCGAGTACCTGGCCGACGCGCAGCGCGAGCAGCGGCTGCGCGGCAATGGCCTGGGCGCGGCCCTGCCTTCCGGCCCGATCACACCAGAGTTCGTGCGCGACGAAGTGGCGCGCGGGCGCGCCATCATCCCGGCCAACATCAACCACCCCGAGGTGGAGCCCATGGCCATCGGGCGCAACTTCCTCGTGAAGATCAACGCCAACATCGGCAACTCGGCCGTCACCTCGAGCATCGAGGAGGAGGTGGAAAAGCTGGTGTGGGCCATCCGCTGGGGCGCCGACAACGTGATGGATCTGAGCACGGGCCGCAACATCCACACCACGCGCGACTGGATCGTGCGCAATTCACCGGTTCCCATCGGCACCGTGCCCATCTACCAGGCACTCGAGAAGGTGGGCGGCGTGGCCGAGGACCTGAGCTGGGCCATCTACCGCGACACGCTGATCGAGCAGGCCGAGCAGGGCGTGGACTACTTCACCATCCATGCCGGCGTGCGGCTGCCCTTCATCCACCTCACGGCCAACCGGCGCACGGGCATCGTCAGCCGCGGCGGCTCCATCATGGCCAAGTGGTGCATCGCGCACCACCAGGAAAGCTTCCTCTACACGCACTTCGAAGAGATCTGCGAGATCATGAAGGCCTACGACGTGAGCTTCTCGCTGGGCGACGGCCTGCGCCCCGGCAGCGGCGCCGATGCCAACGACGAAGCCCAGTTCGCCGAGCTGCGCACCTTGGGCGAGCTCACGCGCATCGCCTGGAAGCACGACGTGCAGACCATGATCGAAGGGCCGGGCCATGTGCCCATGCACATGATCCAGGCCAACATGCACGAGCAGTTGAAGCACTGCCACGAGGCGCCGTTCTACACGCTGGGGCCGCTGACCATCGACATCGCGCCCGGCTACGACCACATCGCCTCGGCCATCGGCGCGGCCATGATTGGCTGGATGGGCACCGCCATGCTGTGCTACGTGACGCCCAAGGAGCACCTGGGCCTGCCCGACCGCGAGGACGTGAAGCAGGGGATCATCGCGTACAAGATCGCGGCCCATGCGGCCGACGTCGCCAAGGGCCACCCGGGCGCACGCGTGCGCGACGACGCCATCAGCAAGGCCCGCTTCGAGTTCCGCTGGAACGACCAGTTCAACCTCGCGCTGGACCCGGAGACGGCGCGCGATTTCCATGACGAGACCCTGCCCAAGGACTCGAGCAAGGAGGCGCATTTCTGCTCCATGTGTGGCCCCAAGTTCTGCTCGATGAAGATCACGCAGGACGTGCGCGAGTTCGCCGCCGCGGGCATGCAGGCCAAGTCGGCCGAGTTCAAGGCTGCGGGCGGGGAGCTGTACGTCCCGATCCAGCCGGCCTGATCGGCGACCTGCACCCAGCCCGGTCGGCGCAGCGAAGCCGCTTGGGGGGTGCTATTCGAAATGCGGCCCAGGGCCCGTTTGTGCGAGCGCATCCTGCGCATTGCGCAGCGGGCAGGCCTTGATCGACAGGCAGCCGCAGCCGATGCAGCCGTCGAGCTGGTCGCGCAGTTGGGTGAGCGCGTGGATGCGCGCGTCGAGTTCCGCGCGCCAGCGGGCCGACAGGCGCCGCCAGTCCGCCGCCGTGGGCGTGCGGCCTTCGGGCAGGGCCTGCAGTGCCTGTCCGATGGCGGCCAGCGGCACGCCCACGCGCTGGGCCACCTTGATCACGGCCACGCGGCGCAGCATGGCGCGCGGGTAGCGCCGCTGGTTGCCCGCGCTGCGCACCGAATGGATCAGCCCGCGCGCCTCGTAGAAATGCAGGGCCGACACCGCCACGCCGCTGCGCGCGGCCAACTGGCCCACGCTGAGTTCGGCCGGCGCGTCGAAGCGGGCGGGCATGCGGTGGTCGATGGACATGGGCGCAGAGGGCGTGAACGCGGGCGAAGAAGAAAAAGCGAAACAGGTGCTTGACCTCAATTATGGTTGAGGTTTGATACTTGGCGCCATGTACTTCCCCCGCCTTCCCTTTCGCCCGCAGGCCAGACCCCAGGGGCCGCGTGCCCGTGCATGGCGCGGCGATGCGCAGGCACAGCCACAGACCATGTCCACCCCCGTCCCCATGCACCGCTTCATCAACCCGCCAGGCCTGTATGACCCCGCGCCCAATGGCTACTCGCACGTGGCGATGGCCGAAGGCGCGCTGCGGCTGGTGCATGTGGCCGGGCAGGGCGGCGAAGACGCTGGCGGCCGGCTGCCCGATGATTTCGATGCGCAGGTGGCGCAGGCCCTCTGGAACCTGCAGCTCGCACTGGCGGCGGCGGGGGCCGGGCCCGAGCATGTGCTCAAGCTCACGCTGCTGGTCGTGGACCACAGCCAGGCGCGCCTGGCCAGCGTCTCGGGTGCGCTGAAGGCGCTGTGGGGCGCCTTGCCCACGCCGGCCTGCACGCTGATCCCGGTGCCGCGGCTGGCGCTGGACGGCATGCTGTTCGAGATCGACGCCATGGCCGCGGTGCCGCTGGCGCCGTCGCCGGCCGGCGGCTTCGCGGCGCGCCTGTCGTGAGCGGCGCGCGCATGACGGCGGCGGCCGATGGCCGCGTGGGCGCGGGTTTTCTGAGCGATGGCGCATTGCTGCTGATGGCCGTGGCCGCGGGCTTGTGCGCCGGCAGCAACTACTTCAACCAGCCGCTGCTGCACTCCATCGCACAGGGCCTGGGCGTGACGGACGCGGCCGCCGCATCCACCGTCACGCTGGCACAGCTGGCCTATGCGCTGGGGCTGGTGCTGCTGGTGCCGCTGGGCGATCTGCTGGAGCGCCGCCGCCTGGCCGTGAGCCTGATGGGGCTGGCAGCCGTGGGCCTGATGCTCAGTGGCTGGGCGCAGGGCTTTGCGATGCTGGTGGCGGGCACGGCCATCACGGGCCTGTTCTCGGTGGCGGCGCAGATCCTGGTGCCCATGGCCGCCACGCTGTCCGACCCCGCGCGCAGCGGCCGCGCGGTCGGGTTGCTGATGAGCGGGTTGCTCACGGGCATCCTGGCGGCGCGCAGCGTGGCGGGGCTGTTGTCGAGCGTGGGCGGCTGGAGCCTGGTCTACCGGGTGTCGGCGCTGGCCATGCTGCTGCTGGCCGCAGCCCTGTTCTTCGTGCTGCCGCGCTCGCGCAACCCGCAGCCCGTGCGCTATGGCCAGGCCCTGTGGTCGCTGGGCCGGCTGGCGCGCCAGCACCCGCGGCTGCGCAGCCGTGCATTGCTGGGGGCGCTGAGCTTCGGCTCGGTCAGCGTGCTGTTCTCGACCATGGCCCTGCTGCTGGGCGGGCCGGCGCACGGGCTCGACGACAAGGCCATCGGCCTGATCGGGCTGGTGGGCGTGGCGGGAGCGCTGGTGGCCAGCCTGGCCGGACGGCTGGCCGACCGCGGCTGGGGCAATGTCACCACGGCGGTGTCGGTGCTGCTGCTCTTGCTGGGCTGGGGCGCGCTGGCGCTCGGTGGCCAGCATCTGGGCTGGTTCGTGCTGGGCTTCCTGCTGGTCGACATGGGCCTGCCCGGCGTGCACATCAGCAACCAGAGCGTGATCTATGCGCTGGCGCCGCAGGCGCGCTCGCGCATCAACGCCGTCTACATGAGCACCTACTTCCTCGGGGCGTCGGCCGGTTCGGCCCTGGGTGCGGCGGCCTGGCGGCAGGGCGGCTGGCCGGCCTGCTGTGCGCTGGGCGCCGCGCTGGTGTTGCTGGCTGCCGCGGTGCTGTGGCACGACCGGCGCCTGGCTGCGGGCCAGGGGGTGGAGCAGCAGTCAGGGTAATACCTGGGCATTCATGCGACATCGGCTGACACGAGGGGGGCGGGGCCGCGCGCAGCATGAAATGATGAACCACGAACCTCTTCAACTTTCCGTGGAAGAGCCCCAGCCCGGTGTCTTCCTGTGGGTTTTGATGCAGACGGACGCGCGCGGCGCGCCGGTGCGGGTGGCGCGTCGGGCCGAAGAAGGCTGTGACAGCTACGAAGCCGCGCTGGCGGCGGGCACGCGCGCGCTGGACGCGCAACTGCACCGCCCCGCGTAGGGCAAGACCGATCTCGAACGCCTTCTAGCGTTTGCGCACTGCTGCAGGGGCGGGCGTGCCTGCGCCCTGCGCCTGCAGCAGTGCGCAGATGCCGCGCACCTGCTGCTGAAGGATGCGCGCGACTTCGGCCCTGCGCTCCGGCCCCAGGCGGCTGGAGATGGCCGCCACGCTGATCGCGGCAATGGGGTTGTCGGGCGGAAAGGCCACGCCCACGGCGCCCGTGCCGGGGGTGGCCGCGTTGTCCAGAAAGGCGTAGCCCTGCGTGCGGGCCTGGGCCAGGGCAGCATGCAGGAATTCGGGCTCGAAGGCGCCGAAGCGCGCATAGCGCGTGCTGTTGGCGGCCACGATCTGCGCCGCCTCTGATTCGGGCAGACCGGCCAGGATGGCCAGGCCGCCCGCGCCCACGCCCATGGGGCGGCGGATGCCCACGTCCAGCGTTAGCGCCTGGATCGGATAGTCGCCCAGCGCGCGGCTGGTGCAGATGGATTCGGCGCCGCGCCGCTCGCTGAGGTAGACCGTGTCCTGCGTCTGTTCGGCGATGGTGTGCATGGCCTGTTCGCACAACTCGGCCAAGCGGTAGCGCGGCTGCGCCAGCAGGCCCAGCTCGTACAGCAGCGGGCCCAGGTGGTACTTGCGCGTCATGGCATCGCGCACCACCAGCCCCTCCAGCTCCAGCCGCTGCAGCATGCGAAAGCAGGTGGACATGGGCAGGCCGCTGACGCTCACCACATCGGCAATGCGCATGCCGCGGCGCCCGCGCGAGGCCACCACGCGCAGCATGCCCACCACTCTTTCGATGCTCTGGGTGCCGGTGCGGGCGGCGGTTTCGGTCGGGGTTGGGGCGGCCTTGGCGGCGGCGCGGGCTTTGCGTTTAGTTTCCACAGTGTGGCAGTAACTCGGGTTGTTCCTGAGCGATCCTGTCTCTGGCTCCAATGTAATTGGCTGCATGAGGATTTATCAACAACCACATGGTGGAAGTTGATGGAACGGATTTGCAGATGCCCCAGACGATGACTGAAAAGATCCTGGCGCGCGCTTCGGGCCTGGCCCGCGTGTCGCCCGGTGACGAGATCACGGCCCGCCCGGACTTCGTGATCAGCTATGACTTTCCCGGCTACACCGACGTGTTCTTCAAGGAAACGCGCGAGGACTTCGGCGTCGAGAAGGTCTCCAGCCCCGAGCGCTTCGTGCTCTTCATCGACCACATGGTGCCGGCCACCGCGCCCAAGGAAGAAGAGCTGCACAAGATCACCCGCGCCTGGGGCAGGGAGCAGGGCGTGCCGGTGGTCGAGCGCGAGGGCATCGGCCACCAGGTCTCGGCCGAGATGGGCTACGCCACGCCGGGCGCCTTCGCCGTGCACTTCGATGGCCATGTGAGCCAGTTGGGCGCTTTTGGCACCTTCGCCTTCGGCGCGCGCAAGGGCGTGGTGGAAGCCTTCGCCACCGAGACCCTCACCCTGACCGTGCCGGCCACCATCAAGGTCGAACTCACGGGCACGCTGCAGCCCGGCGTGATGGCGCGCGACGTGTTCCACCACATGGTGCGCGTGATGGGCCCGGCCTCCTGCCGCTTCAAGGTGGTGGAGCTTTGCGGCCCGGTGATCGACGCGATGAGCATCGAAGGCCGGCAGGTGCTGTGCGGCCAGGCGATGTTCCTGGGCGCCACCACCATGCTGATCGCGCCCGACGCCAAGACGCTGGACTACGTGAAGGGCCGCGCCAAGGTGGCGCTGGAGCCGGTCTACCCCGATGCCGATGCCGTGTACGAACGCGTGGTGAAGATCGACATCTCCGATCTGGAGCCCATCGTGGTGGTGCCGCCCAGCCCGGCCAACACGCGCGACCTCAAGGACTACACCCATGTGGAAGTGCACACCGGCTACCTGGGCTCCTGCGCCAGCGGCCGGCTGGAAGACCTGCGCATCGCGGCCGATGTGCTGCGCGGGCGGCGCATCCAGCCGGGCTTCCAGCTGCATGTGGTGCCCACTTCCAGGGCCATCATGGCGGCGGCCGCGCGCGAAGGGCTGATCGAGACGCTGGTAGAGGCGGGCGCCTTCATCAGCTCGCCCAGTTGCGACTACTGCTTCGGCCGCATCGCCACCATGAGCGACGGCCAGCGCGCGGTCTCCACCGGCACGCTGAACACGCCCGGCCGGATGGGCAGCGTGGATTCGGAGATCTACATCTGCAATGCGGCGGTGGTGGCGGCATCTGCGCTCGAAGGGCGCATCGCCGATCCGCGGCCCTACCTTCTCGCGCAGGCTGCCGCGGCCGAAGGAGCCGGCGCATGAGCCCGCCGAACCTGCAGAACCTGCGTGGCCGCGTGGCCTGGGTCTTCGAGGAAGACGACTACGACATCGACCTGATCGTCGGTGTGCGCAACATCAAGATCACCGACGTGAAGGAACTGGCCGCGCTGGCCATGTCGGACTATGTGAGCGACTTTGCCTCCACCGTGAGCAAGGGCGATCTGCTGGTGGGCGGCGAGAACTTCGGCTACGGCCACCCGCACTACCCGGCCATGCGCGCCATGCGGCACCTGGGCATTTCGGCGGTGATCGCCGAGTCCTTCTCGCCGGGCTTCTTCCGCGGCGAGATGAGCATGGGCTTTCCGCTCGTGACCTGCCCGGGCATCCGCGCGGCCGTGGCGCGCGGCGACGAACTGACGGTGGACTGGGCGCGCAGCGAGGTGAAGAACCTGCGCACGGGCAAGACGCTGGCGCTGCAGCCCTTCGCGCCTTCGGAGCGCGGCATGCTCGAAGCCGGCGGCCTCATTCCCTACCTCAAGCGTCGCATGGCGCAGACCCGGGCGCAGGACCAGGCCAAGGCAGCCTGAGCCTGCTGCCTGCCTCAACCCCGACCCTGGCCGCGCCGCGCCCTGCCGGCGCGGCGCCTCATCCCTTCTTCGGAGACTTGCCATGACTTCATCCCGCCAGGCGCTGCGCCAGCGCATCAACGACGGTTCCACCCTCTGGTTCGGCGGCGCGCAGGACGCGCTGTCGGCCCTGCTGGTGGACCAGTCGCCCTTCGACGGCATCTTCAGCACCGGCTTCGGCATCTCGGCCGCGCTGCTGGGCCAGCCGGACATGGAGCTGTACACGCTCAGCGAGAACGTGGCCACCGTCAACCGCATGGCCAACGTCGTGCGCAAGCCCATCTTCGTGGATGCGGACACCGGCTACGGCAGCGTGCTGAACATGGGCCGCACCGTGCGTGAATTCGAAAAGGCCGGCGCCGCGGCGCTGCAGATCGAGGACCAGATCAGCCCCAAGCGCTGCCCGGCCGCCACCACCACGTCCACGCTGGTGTCGGTGGCTGACGCCGTCGCGCGCATCCAGGCCGCGCTGGATGCGCGCACCGACCCCGACCTGCTGATCGTCGCGCGCACCGACGCCATGGACCCGGGCGAGGCGCTGGAGCGCGCCGCGCGCTATGCCGAGGCGGGCGCCGACCTGATCCAGCCGATCTCGCGCACCTTCAACAGCCATGCGCAACTGGTGCAGCTGCGCGAGGCTTGCGGCAAGCGCCTGTCGCTGCAGCTGATGGCCGGCACCTGGATGACGGCGCTCACGCGCGCGCAGATCGAAAGCGTGGCGGCCTTCGCCTCCTACCCCATCGCGGGCCTGCTCACGACCGTGCATGCAGTGCAGGCCAACCTGGCCGAACTGGCGCGCCGCCGCTCGGGCGACTTCGCGGACCTGCCCTTCGAACAGACGACCATGGCCGCCTTCAAGGAACTGATCGGCTGGCATGCGCTGGAAGAGCGCCAGGCGCACTACGAAACCGCCAGGGCGCATTGAGATTCACCTTTCCCATCTAGAACAACCGGAGACCACACCGTGCGAACCCTCTCTCTCATCGGCCGCATCGTCATGACGGGCGCTCTGTCCCTTGGCCTGGGCGCGGCGGCACTGGCGCAGGGCAGCTACCCCAGCAAGCCGATCCGCCTCGTCGTGCCCTACCCGGCCGGCGGCGCCACCGACGTGGCCGCGCGCACGCTGCAGCCCCGGCTGCAGGAAGAGCTGGGCCAGCCGGTCATCGTGGAGAACCGGCCCGGCGCCGGCGGCAACATCGCCATGACCAACGTGCTGCAGGGCGGGCCCGACGGCTATTCGCTGGCCATGACGCTCACGGGCATGCTCTCCATCAACCCCGTGATCTACAGCAAGGCCGGCTTCCAGGCGACAGACTTCGTGCCGATCTCGCGCGTGTCGCTGGCGCCGCTGCTGCTGGTGGTGCCCGAGAAGTCGCCCTACAAGAACGTCAAGGAACTGCTGGAGGCCGGCAAGAAGGCCGGCAAGGGCGGCATGGCCTATGGCTCGGCCGGCGCGGGCGGGCTCTCGCACCTGGCCTCGGAATCGGTCAACAGCCACGCCAACGGCAACTTCACCCATGTGCCCTACAAGGGCGGCGCGCCGCTGGTGCAGGCGCTGATGGCCAATGAAGTGGCCTGGGGCCTGCTGGGCACGGGCGACGTGCGCAGCTTCATCCAGTCGGGCAAGCTCAAGGCCATCGGCCAGCTGCGCCAGGGCCGCTCGGAGCTGTGGCCCGCCATCCCCACGCTGACCGAGCAGGGCGTGCCCGGCGGCGTGGACTTCGATGTGTGGTTCGGCGTGGTGGCGCCGGCCAAGACGCCCGCGCCCGTGGTCAAGCTGCTGGGCGAGAAGATCGCCAAGATCACGGCCGAGCCGGCCTTCCGCCAGCGCCTGCTGGACCTGGGCGGCGTGGCGCCGGCCAGCGGCAACACGCCCGAGGCTTTTGCCCAAGTGCTGCAGCGCGAGCTGGCCGTGCTGCCCAAGGCCGCGCAGGACGTGGGCCTGAAGCTGGACTGACAGCCAGCGCACCCGTCAGCGCAAGAAAAAAAGCTCCGGCGCCGCGCGGCGCCGGAGCTTTCTTTTTCGATTGCGGCGCGGGCCGTGCGGCCTACCAACTGCTCAGGGTGCGCACGCGCTGGGCCACGCTGTTGTAGGCCTCCACGTCGATCCACATCTCTCCGCCCGCGGACGTGTTCATGATGTCGCGGTAGGTCTGCGGATCCTTGAGCGTGCCCAGGGACGGACGGCCTTCCCACGGGTAGGGGCCGTCGTAGGGGCCCCAGCCCCAGGCCGTGATGTTGCCGTCGCGGTGGCCCAGGCCGTTGTTGTGGATCAGCTCGTGCGTGGACAGGATGGGCAGGTAGTCCCAGGCCTCGACCCAACTGGTGCGGTCGGCGTCGCGGCTGTCGTCCGCCCGCAGGGCATAGCCGCTCCAGCCCGGATCGAAGGGCACCAGGCCCTGGTAGTACCAGTTGTCGCCCTTGGCCTCCTGCGCGCGCAGGGTGCGCAAGGCGGTGAAGGTGGCCGAGTCGTCGTTGCAGGCATCGCCCCAGCTTGCAGCCACAGGCGCGTGCATGACCATGTTCACGTTCTGCACCGGCAGCATGGACATCAGGTAGGCCTTCAGGTCCTGCTGCACCTGGGCGTCGCCGAAGTCGGTGTTGTGCGAGGCCTCGTGGCCCAGGTAGGACGCACAAGTCTGGCCTCCCACGCCGCGCGTGGCGTTGATGGGCACGAAGACCACGTTCAGCTCCATCTTGTCGGACCAGGGGGCCAGCGGCGTCACGCCCGTCGCAGGCAGCCGACCCGTGCCCGCCTGGCCGCTGGTCGTGAGGTCGTAGAAGCCGATGGCCCAGGCGGTTTCGGCCCTGACCAGGCAGCGCGGCACGGTCCATGAGAAGAAGTTGGCCGTCCAGTTGCTCGTGCCTTCGACCCGGCGCGTCTGCCGGAACACGTATTCGCTGCTGCCGTTGCGGATGACCAGCCGCCCTTCGATGTCGCGCGGCACGTACTCGGCGCTGCTTTTCCATTGCGCGCGCAGCATCAGGGGCCGGTCGGTGATCAGCGGCGCCGGCCGGGCCGCGGCGTCGGTCAGCACGGCGCCATTGCTGGCCAGTGTGATGCCCACGCCCTGGTTGCCTTCCACCGCCAGCACCGACAGCCCCGAGGCCAGCGTGCCTTCGTCGCCTTTGCCCACCGCCACGGCCGGGTCGTGGGTGCAGGCTTCAAAGCGCTGGGCGTCGCCCTGCGCGGGGCCCGCTGGCGTCCCGGGCGTGGTCGGGGCAGGGGCATTGCCGCCGCTGGCGGTCTGTGCGGGAGCCGGGGCGCTGTCGCCACCGGGGCCGCCGCCCACGGGGCCCAGGGCGATGCCGCCGCCTCCACCCCCACCGCCGCCCCCGCAGGCGGTCACCAGCATGATCAAGCCACCCACCAGGGCCGATCGGCAACGGCGCGCAGCCCCGCTCCGCCTGCCTGACAAAGCCTGTGTCTTCATATGAGTTTGTCCCTTTTTTAGTCGTGATCTTTCACATCGCTTCGCCCCGACGCTTTGGCGTGCCAGCAAGGCCACCTTGCGCTGTTGCGCCGGGCCGCAAGGGCAGGAAGCGCCCGGCTTACCAACTGCTCAGGGTGCGCACGCGCTGGGCCACGCTCTTGTAGGCCCCCACGTCGATCCACATCGTCCCGCTGGCGCCCGCATTCATGATGTCGCGGTAGGACGCAGGATCCTTCAGCGTGCCCAGGGACGGACGACCCGCCCACGGGTACGGGCCGTCATAGGGCCCCCAGCCCCAGGCCGTGATGTTGCCGTCGCGGTGGCTCAGGCCGTTGTTGTGGATCAGCTCATGCGCCGACAGGATGGGCAGGTAGTCCCAGGCTTCGGCCCAACTGGTGCGGTCGGCCTGGCGGCTGTCGTCCGCCAGCGCGGCATAGCCGCTCCAGCCCGGATCGAAGGGCACCAGGCCCTGGTAGTACCAGTTGTCGCCCTTGGCCTCCTGCGCGCGCAGGGTGCGCAGGGCGGTGAAGGTCGGCCAGTCGCTATCACAGGCGTCGCCCCAACTGACGTCCATGGGGGGCTTCATGACCATGTTGACGTTCTGCACCGGCAGGATGGACATCAGGTAGGCCTTGAGGTCCTGCTGGATCTGGGTGTTGCTGAAGTCGGTGTTGTGCGAGGCTTCCTGGCCCAGGTAGGAAACACAAGTCTGGCCTCCCACGCCGCGCGTGGCGTTGATGGGCACGAAGACGACGTTCAGCTCCATCTTGTCGGACCATGGCGCCAGCGGCGTCACGCCCGTCGCAGGCAGCCGGCCCGTGCCTGCCTGGCCGCTGGTCGTGAGGTCGTAGAAGCCGATGGCCCACGCGGTTTCGGCCCTGACCAGGCAGCGCGGCACGGTCCATGAGAAGAAGTTGGCCGTCCAGTTGCTCGTGCCTTCGACCCGGCGCGTCTGCCGGAACACGTATTCGCTGGTGCCGTTGCGGATGACCAGCCGCCCTTCGATGTCGCGCGGCGCAAACCCGGCCTTGAGCTTCCATTGCGCACGCAGCTTCAGCGGGCGGTCCGTGATCAGCGGCGCCGGCCGGGCCGCGGCGTCGGTCAGCAGGTTGCCCTTGCTGGCCAGCGCGATGCCCACGCCCTGGTTGGCTTCCACGGCATGCACCGACAGCCCCGCGGCCAGGCGGCCGGTGTCACCCGTGCCCACGGCCACGGCAGGATCATGGGTGCAGGCGTCGAAGCGCTCGGCGTCGCTCTGCTCGCTTGCCACATAGGAGGTTGCTGTCAGGATTGGCGTGGCGTTCTGGCCCTCCCGGTCGCCTGCACCGCCTCCGCCAAGACCCGGGCTGCCCTCGCTGCCGCCGAAGCCCCCGCCGCCCCCACCCCCGCAGGCGCTCAGCAGCATGATCAAACCACCCACCAGGGCGGACCGGCAACGGCGCGCAGGCCCGCTCCGCCAGCCTGACAAAACTTGTCGCTTCATGTAACTGCTCCCCTTTTTAGTCCTAATTTGTCACACCGGACTGGACCCGCTCACTCGAGCGAGCGAGCGAGACCGTCCCTTGCGCTGTTGCGCCGGGTGCGAGGGGCAAGAAGCGTGCCGCGTGCCGGGCGGCTTTAACGGGCCTGCAGGAAGGCGCCGACTTCCAGCAGCACCAGTTCGTTGTCGTCGGCCTTGTTGGGCTCGCGGCTGCTGGAGAAGGGCAGGTTGTTGTCGTTGCCCACCACGATGTGCGTGGCGTCCACCACGTCGACGTTCTCGATGGTGAAGAAGGGGAACTTCAGCACGCCGTCGTTCAGCGGCTTGCGCGCGAGCTTGTCCGGGTCGGCAATGTTCAGCAGGTCGATGTAGCCGATCTTGCGCACGGCCGCGCCCACGTTGGCGTCGCTCAGTTCCACCTTGTAGATGCGCTTGAACTTCGCGATGTCGTGGAAGCAGTCGCTGCGCTTGCTGCCTTCGGGGCAGGCCTTGTCGCTCGTGCCTTCGCCGTTGTCGCGTTCGATGATCAGGCCCGTGGTGCCGTCGATCATGTTGAAGTCGCCGATCGCGTGGCCATTGGCCTCGAGCACGTACTTCCAGTGGCGGCCGGTCCATTTCTCGCTGGCCACGTCGAACTCCAGCACGCGCAGCGCTTCCTTGCCCTCGACCTTCTCATAGTCCCTGGCTTCGGCATTCCACACCGGGCCTTCGAGCAGCGCATAGAGCTTGCTGCCGTCCTTGGAGGCGGCCATGCCCTCGAAGCCCTTGGAGCGCTTGACCTGGAAGTCCACCGCGCCGCCCGGCGCGCCGGGCGTCGTCACGGCCGGGTGGTCGGGCGAGCGCACGGCCTTGCCGTCCACCTGCGTCTCGAACACGGCCAGCACCTTGCCCTTGAGGTCGGCCTTGATCAGGTAGGGCCCGAATTCCTCGCCGATCCACAGCGCGCCGCCCGCGAACTGGAAGCTCTCGAGGTCGAAGTCCGAGCCGGTCAGATAACGCTGCTTCGTGCCCTCGTGGACGATGCGAAAGGGCACCTTCTTGTCGGGGTCGTGCAGGAACACGGTGGCCAGGCGCTGCATCTTGCCGCTCTTGAAGTCCACCTTGTAGTGGTTCAGGTAGAGCATGAAGTCGGGCGAGTTGGCCTTGGCGCCGGCGCCGTTGTCGGTCAGCACCCAGAAGCTGCCGTCGGCCATGGTCTTGATGCCCGAGTGGCCCTGCAGCGGCTGGCCCTTGAAGGGCAGCGACACGCCGGTGCCGCGCCCGCCCGACAGGCCCTCGATGCTGCCGGCGGCTTCCACGCGCTTGCCGGTGGTGAACTTGCCGCTCATCTGCAGGTCGGCCGGCGCGTCCTTGGGGGCGGCGACGAAGCTTTGCGCCGGCAGCAGCGCATGGCCGGCCAGGGTGGCGGGGTAGGCGGTCTGCGCAGCGGCGCCGGCGCAGGCGAGTGCGGCGGCAAGGGCGAGGCAGGAACGCAAGGCGATGTGTGTCATGGAGGATGCAAGGGTGTCGATGAAGCGCGAAACATGCCGATGCGCCGTGACGGCGGCGTGACAGCACGCGGGGCAACTTCTGAAGGTCTTGCTCCTCTTTCCTCTGGGGAGAGCTTGGGTGAGGGGCTGCGCTGGGCTTGTGAACCTGCTTCGTCGCAAATGTGGTGCGTGCCATCACCCCAACCCTCTCCCGGAGGGCGAGGGGGCAAGCGCTTGCTCGGAACCCGCCCGCCAGGCCCCCGGCGCCATGCCGGTCCACTGCCTGAAGGCGCGCGAAAAGCTCTTCTCATTGCGAAAGCCCACCGCCAGCGCGATCTGCTGCAGCGAGCGCTGGCTGCGCCGCAGCAGGTCCAGCGCATGGTCGCGGCGCACCTCGTCCTTGAGCTGCTGCAGCTGCAGCCCCTCGGCCTGCAACTGGCGATGCAGCGTGCGGCTGGACATGTGCAGCGCCTGCGCCATGGCCTCGGCGTTGGTCAGTTCGGCGCCCTGGGTGCGCAGCAGCTCGCGCACGCGCTGGCCCAGCAGGCGGTCGCGCCGGTACTGCAGCACCGTCAGCGGCAGCGCGCGGCGCAGCATCTGGCGCAGCGCGGCCTCGTCGCGCAGCAGGGGCAGGGCCAGGTAGCGCTCGTCGAAGCTGAAGCTCGCGCGCGGCGCGTCAAAGCGCAACTGCCCCGGGAACATCAGGCCATAGGCATCGGCATGCGGCGGCGGCGCGAACGGAAAGGCCGCCTCGCGCAGCCACAGCCGTGAATCCATGGCCCAGCTGGCAAAGCCGTGCAAAAAGCGCAGGCTGGAAACCAGGCAGAACTCCCTGAAGGCGCCCAGCGCGCGCATCTCCTCGATGGCGACCGTGGCCTGGCCCTGGTGCACTTCCAGCGAGAGCGCGATGTCGTCCACCAGCAGCCGGTGGTGGCGGCACCAGCGCTTGAGCGCCACGCCCAGGTTGGGCGCGGTGATGGAGGCGCGGCACAGCATGCCGTAGCTGCCCCAGGGCAGGCGGCGGCCGAACCATCCAAGGGCCTCGTCGTCCAGCTCCTGCATGGCGTGGGCGTTCAAGGCCTCGAACTGCGCCGCCGTCACGCGCGCGCCGGCTCGCCACAGCTCGCGCGGCGTGATCTGTGCCGCACGCAGGGCGCCGCCCGGGTCCACCCCGTAGCGCGCATAGCCCTTCACGATCGCTTGCACGAAGGCCATGGGCGTGGCTGCGCGCGGGGGTCTGGCAAGTGTGGAAGCAGGCATGGCCGGAGCTTGGATGTGGCGTGATTTGCAACCATTGTGGCGCCAAATGCGGGCAGGGCGGGCGTAAGCTGCGGGTCCTGGCCGGCCCTGACGGCTCGCCAACAGGCGCGACCCCAACCCCTGCGGAGACAAGAACCCATGGCCCACCACACCCTGCCCGGCCTCAATTTCGACCTGGGCGAGACCATCGATTCGCTGCGCGATGCCGTGGCCGATTTCTGCGCCCACGAGATTGCGCCGCGCGCGGCCGAGATCGACCGCGACAACCTCTTCCCGCACGACCTGTGGGCCAAGCTGGGCAGCCTGGGCCTGCACGGCATGACGGTGAAAGAGGAATACGGCGGCACCGAGCTGGGCTACCTGGCGCACATCGTGGCCATGGAAGAGGTCTCGCGTGCCTCTGCATCGGTGGGCCTGTCCTACGGCGCCCACTCCAACCTGTGCGTCAACCAGATCCACCGCAACGGCACCGAGGCGCAGAAGAAGAAGTACCTGCCCAAGCTGGTGAGCGGCGAGCACGTGGGCGCGCTGGCCATGAGCGAGCCCAACGCCGGCTCCGACGTGGTGAGCATGAAGCTCAAGGCCGAGAAGAAGGACGGCTGCTACGTGCTCAATGGCTCCAAGATGTGGATCACCAACGGCGGCGATGCCGACACGCTGGTCATCTACGCCAAGACCGAGCCGGAAATGGGCGCGCGCGGCATGACGGCCTTCATCGTCGAGAAGGGCTTCAAGGGCTTCTCGGCCGGCACCAAGCTCGACAAGCTGGGCATGCGCGGCTCCAACACCTTCCCGCTGTTCTTCGACAACTGCGAAGTGCCCGAAGAGAACATCCTGGGCGGCGAAGGCCAGGGCGCCAAGGTGCTGATGAGCGGGCTGGACTACGAGCGCGCGGTGCTTTCCGGCGGCCCGCTGGGCATCATGGCCGCCTGCATGGATGCGGTGATTCCGTACGTGCACGAGCGCAAGCAGTTCGGCCAGAGCATCGGCGAGTTCCAGCTCATGCAGGGCAAGATCGCCGACATGTACAGCACCTGGCAGGCTACCCGCGCCTACGTGTACGCCGTGGGCAAGGCCTGCGACCGCAACGACCACGCGCGCACTTTCCGCAAGGATGCGGCCGGCGCCATCCTGTACTCCGCCGAGAAGGCCACCTGGATGGCCGGCGAGGCGATCCAGACGCTGGGCGGCGTGGGCTACACCAAGGAATTCCCGGTGGAGCGTCTGTGGCGCGACGCCAAGCTGTACGAAATCGGCGCGGGCACCAGCGAGATTCGCCGCATGCTGATCGGGCGCGAGCTGTTCAACGAGACGGCTTGATTTTTTCTCCCAGAGGGAGAGGGGGCAAGATCAGGAGACAAGACATGACCGACAGCTACGCCCGCGGCGCCACCGAGCCCGCGCTGATCGAAGAAACCATCGGCGATTTCTTCGACGCCATGGTCGCGAAGCAGCCCGACGCGCTGGCCCTGGTCAGCCGCCATGAAGGCGTGCGCCGCAGCTACCGCGCGCTGCAGGCCGAGGCCACGCAACTGGCCAGCGCGCTGCTGGCCACGGGGCTGGTGCCGGGCGACCGCGTCGGCATCTGGTCGCACAACAACCTGGCCTGGGTGCTGATGCAGATCGCCACGGCCAAGGCCGGGCTGATCCTGGTCAACATCAACCCGGCCTACCGCACGGCCGAGGTGGAGTACGCGCTGAACAAGGTGGGCTGCAAGGCGCTGGTGACCATGCCGCGCTTCAAGACCAGCGAGTACCTGGCGATGCTGCGCGAACTGGGCGCGGCCAGGCTGCCGCAGCTGAAGAACGTCTGGTGGATCGACCGCGCCGAAGACGCGGACGAGGCCGGCTTCGACATTCCGCTGGCGCGCCTGTCTCAACTGCTGGCCAGCGGCAACGCGAATGACGCGCGCGTGGCCCAGGTGCAGCAGGGCCTGAAGGCCACCGACCCCATCAACATCCAGTTCACCAGCGGCACCACGGGCTTTCCCAAGGGCGCGACGCTGACGCACCGCAACATCCTGAACAACGGCTTCTTCATCGGCGAATGCATGAAGCTGGGGCCGCAGGACAAGCTGTGCATCCCGGTGCCCATGTACCACTGCTTCGGCATGGTGCTGGGCAACCTGGCCTGCCTCACGCATGGCAGCGCCATCGTGTATCCGAACGACGGCTTCGATCCGCTGCTCACGCTGGAGGCCGTGCAGGCCGAGCGCTGCACGGGCCTGCATGGCGTGCCCACCATGTTCATCGCAGAGCTGGACCACCCGCGCTTCGCCGAGTTCGACCTCTCCAGCCTGCGCACCGGCATCATGGCCGGCACGGCCTGCCCCATCGAGGTGATGAAGCGCGTGGTCAGCCAGATGCACCTGGGCGAGATCACCATCGCCTACGGCATGACCGAAACCAGCCCCGTGAGCTGCCAGAGCAGCACCGACACGCCGCTGGAGCGCCGCGTGTCCACCGTGGGCACGGTGCAGCCGCACCTGGAGGTGAAGGTCGTCGATCCCGAAAGCGGCGCCACCGTGCCGCGGGGCGAGCGCGGCGAGCTGTGCACGCGCGGCTATTCGGTGATGCATGGCTACTGGGGCGACGAAGCCAAGACCCGCGAGGCCATCGACGCCGAGGGCTGGATGCACACCGGCGACCTGGCCACCATGGACGCCGAGGGCTACGTCAACATCGTCGGCCGCATCAAGGACATGGTGATCCGCGGCGGCGAGAACATCTACCCGCGCGAGATCGAGGAGTTCCTCTACCGCCACCCCAAGGTGCAGGACGTGCAGGTGGTGGGCCTGCCCGACCGGAAGTACGGCGAGGAGCTGTGCGCCTGGGTCATCGCCAAGCCGGGCCAGCAGCTCACCGAAGAAGAGATCCGCGAGTTCTGCAAGGGCCAGATCGCGCACTACAAGGTGCCGAAGTACATCCGCTTCGTCACCGAGTTCCCGATGACGGTGACCGGCAAGATCCAGAAGTACCGCATCCGCGAACAGATGTCGGTTGAGCTGGGCCTGGTGGCCGAGCGCACGGCATGAGCCGCACGGCCGCACCGCTGCCGACGCCCCCTCGAAGAATTTTTTGAACAGGAAAGCGATGCCATGACGGCTTTGGCCACCCAACTCAATTCGCGATCGGCCGACTTCCAGGCCAATGCCAGCGCCATGCGCGCGCTGGTCGATGACCTGCAAACCCAGTTCGAGCGCGTGGCCCAGGGCGGCGGCGAGGCGGCGCGGGCCAAGCACACCGCGCGCGGCAAGCTGCTGCCGCGCGAGCGCGTGAACCAGCTGCTCGATGCGGGCACCCCCTTCCTCGAACTCTCGCCCCTGGCTGCGCACGGCATGTACGACGGCGCCGCGCCGGGCGCGGGCATCATCGCGGGCATCGGGCGGGTGAATGGGGTGGACTGCCTCATCGTCTGCAACGACGCCACGGTCAAGGGCGGCACCTACTACCCGATGACGGTCAAGAAGCACCTGCGCGCGCAGGAGATCGCACAGCAGAACCGCCTGCCCTGCATCTACCTGGTCGATTCGGGCGGCGCCAACCTGCCCAACCAGGACGAGGTCTTCCCCGACCGCGAGCACTTCGGCCGCATCTTCTACAACCAGGCCAACATGAGCGCCCAGGGCATCGCGCAGATCGCGGTGGTCATGGGCTCGTGCACGGCCGGCGGCGCCTACGTGCCGGCCATGAGCGACGAGTCCATCATCGTGAAGAACCAGGGCACCATCTTCCTGGGCGGCCCGCCGCTGGTGAAGGCGGCCACGGGCGAAGTGGTGACGGCCGAAGACCTGGGCGGCGGCGACGTGCACACGCGGCTGTCGGGCGTGGCCGACCACCTGGCGCAGAACGACCTGCACGCGCTGGCGCTGGCCCGCCAGGCGGTGGCCCATCTCAATGCCCGCAGCGCGCAGGCGCAGGCCCCTGCGGTGAATGCGCCGCGCGCCCCGCTCTTTGCGGCCGAGGAGCTCTATGGCGTGATCCCCACCGACACGCGCAAGCCCTTCGACGTGCGCGAGATCATCGCGCGCATCGTCGATGGCAGCGAGTTCCACGAATTCAAGGCCCGCTATGGCGCCACGCTGGTGTGCGGCTTCGCCGAGATCGAGGGCATGCCCGTGGGCATCGTGGCCAACAACGGCATCCTGTTTTCCGAATCGGCCCAGAAGGGCGCGCACTTCATCGAGCTGTGCGGCCAACGCAAGATCCCGCTGGTGTTCTTGCAGAACATCACCGGCTTCATGGTGGGCCGCAAGTACGAGAACGAAGGCATTGCCCGCCACGGCGCCAAGATGGTGACGGCCGTGGCCACGGCCAATGTGCCCAAGTTCACGGTCATCATCGGCGGCAGCTTCGGCGCGGGCAACTACGGCATGTGCGGCCGCGCCTACTCGCCGCGCTTCCTGTGGATGTGGCCCAACGCGCGCATCAGCGTGATGGGCGGCGAGCAGGCCGCCAGCGTGCTGGCCACCGTCAAGCGCGACGGCATCGAGGGCAAGGGCGGCCAGTGGAGCGCCGCCGAGGAAGAGGCCTTCAAGGCGCCCATCCGCCAGCAGTACGAAGACCAGGGCCACCCCTACTACGCCACCGCGCGGCTGTGGGACGACGGCATCATCGACCCGGCCGACACGCGCCGCGTGCTGGCGCTGGGCCTGGCGGTGGCGCGGCATGCGCCCATTCCGGAGCCGAAGTTCGGGGTGTTTCGCATGTGATGATGTGTATGATTTAAGAGTTTCATACACACGAAATTTCCATGCGCACCAACATCGTGATCGATGACAAGCTCATGGCCGCGGCCATGAAGGCAGGCGGCTTTGCCACCAAGAAGGAGGCGGTGGAGGAAGGGCTTCGCCTGCTGGCACGGCGCAAGGCGCACCAGGACCTTCTGGCCTTGGGGGGCAAGCTTCAATGGGCGGGCGACGACAGCGTGGACTGGAGGACGATCCCGGCAGACGAGTCGATCCCGGACGCGCCCGTGGCCGAGCGCAAGGTGTCCAAGGCCAAGCCGCGCATCGCAACCCATCGTGGCGACGCACACAAGAAGCCCCGCCGGAAGGCCGCCGCATGATGACCGCCGACTCCAGTGTCTGGATCGACCATTTCCGGGGCCAACTGACGCCTGCGGTGGAGCGCTTGCGCGGGGCGCTGCGAAGAGATGACGAAGTCATCCTCCTCGATCTCGTGCTGATGGAGGTTCTGCGCGGCTTTGTGCGCGATGCCGAATGGATGGCTGCGCGTAAGGCACTGGGTGGCCTGCCCGTGTTGCCCGCGGGCGGCAAGGCCGTCGCCCTGCGCGCCGCTGAGCTTTACCGCAGCCAGCGCCGGCGCGGTATCACCATCCGCAGCTCCATCGACCTGATGGTTGCCGCCTGGTGCCTCGAAACTGGCTGCCCGCTGTTGCAGGGCGACCGTGACTTTGATGGCATTGAAGGCCTACAGACATGGATGCACTAGCGCAATCAGCAGCTCATGACCCTGCCCGACTACTTCGCCGAACTCGCGCGCTACCACGCGTGGGCCACGCAGCGCCTGCTGATCGAGCACCTGGCGCTGCTGGACGACGCGCAGTGGTTCGGTGACTGCGGCCTGTTCTTCGGCTCGGTCCACGGCACCGTGAGCCACCTGCTGGTGACCGACGAGATCTGGTGGTCGCGCTTTGCGCTGGGCGAGTCGCCGCGCACCGCGCTCGACGCCCAGCCGCATGCGGCGCGCGCGCCGCTGGTCGCGGCCCTGCTCGCGGCCGTGCAGCGCTGGCAGCCCTGGGCCGCGACGCTCAGCGCCGCGCAACTGGGCGGTGAGCTGCACTACACGCGCGCCAACGGCGAGTCCATGCGCCTGCCCTTCACGCCCACCCTGGGCCATGTGTTCAACCACGCCACCCACCACCGGGGCCAGCTCACGGCCGCGCTCACCGCGCTCGGGCTGCAGGCCCCCGAGCTGGACTGGGTCAGGTTTTTGCAAATCCAAGGGAGAGTCACTCCATGACCGACTTCACCACCCTCGAGCTGGCCATCGACGGCCCCGTGGCTCGCATCTGGCTCAACCGGCCCGAGATGCGCAACGCCATCGACGACGTGTTCATCCGCGAGCTGGGCGAAGCCTTCGCGCTGGCCGAGGCCGCACCCGAGGTGCGCGCCGTGGTGCTGGGTGGGCGCGGCCCGGCCTTCTGCGCCGGCGCCAACCTCAACTGGATGAAGCAGGCGGCCGAGTACACCTACGAACAGAACCTGCTGGACGCCGCGGGCCTGCCGCGCATGCTGCGCACGCTGGAGCAAAGCCGCCTGCCGGTCATCGCGCGCATCCAGGGCGATGTGTACGCGGGCGGCATGGGGCTGGTGTCGGTGTGCGACGTGGCCATCACCGTGGACACGGCCCATTTCTGCCTCAGCGAAGTCAAGATCGGCCTGATCCCCGCCACCATCAGCCCCTACGTGCTGCGCGCCATGGGGCCGCGCGCGGCGCAGCGCTACTTCCTCACGGCCGAGCGTTTTGGCGCGGCCGACGCGCACCGCATCGGCTTCGTGCACGAGGTGGTGAGCGCCGATGCGCTGGACGCCAAGGTGGACGAAGTGGTCGCCAGCCTGCTGCTGGCCGCGCCCAACGCCGTGGGCCAGGCCAAGCGCTTGTGGCGCGACATGGTGGGCCAGCCCATCACCGAGGAGTTGAACCACGAGACCGTGGTTCGCATCGCGGCGCTGCGCGCGAGCGACGAAGGCCGCGAGGGCCTGAGGGCCTTCCTCGGCAAGCGCAAGCCGGGCTGGATCAAGCCAGGCGCATGAGCCGCCGCTGAGCCGGGCAAGCCCACACGCCGCATCGCCGACCATGATCGACGCCCTCATCCAGTGGCTGCATCGCCTGGGCCTGCACGCCGACCCCGCGCTGGCCGACGCCGCAAGCGCGGCTGGCCAGCAGGCCAGCCGGGCGCTGTCGGGCATGGACCTGCCCGCGCTGCTGGCGCTGGCCGGCGCGCTGGGCTGGGCCAGCGGGCTGCGGCTGTACGCGGTGGTCTTCCTGGTCGGCGCCATGGGTGCGGCCGACTGGATCGTGCTGCCCGGCGGCCTGCAGCTGCTGCAGCACCCGGTGGTGCTGGCCGTCAGCGGCTTCATGCTGGTGGTGGAGTTCTTCGCCGACAAGGTGCCCTGGTTCGACAGCCTGTGGGACTCGATCCACAGCGTGATCCGCATTCCCGGCGGCGCCCTGCTGGCGGCCGGCGTCTTCGGCGGCGACAGCGCGCTGTGGGGGCTGGTGGCCGGCCTGCTGGGCGGCTCGCTGGCGGCCACCGCCTTTGCCACCAAGGCCACCACGCGCGCGGTCATCAACACCTCGCCAGAGCCTTTTTCCAACTGGCTGGCCTCGCTGTTCGAAGACGGGCTGGTCGTGGGCCTGCTGTGGCTGGCCACCCAGCACCCCATGGCTTTCGGCGCGGCGCTGCTGTTGATGCTGCTGGTGTCGGTGCTGCTGCTGATCGTGCTGTGGAAGTTCCTGCGCGGGGTGCTGCGCAAGCTGCGTGCTTTTTTTGGAGGGGCCACGCCGGTGGCGCCACCTGCCTGAATCGAAGGAGACCGATATGTTCAAGAAGATCCTGATCGCCAACCGAGGCGAGATTGCCTGCCGTGTGGCCGCCACGGCGCGCCGCCTGGCCATTCGCACCGTGGCCGTGTATTCCGACGCCGACGCCCATGCCAACCATGTGCGCGCCTGCGATGAGTCGGTGCACCTGGGCGGCAGCGCGCCCAAGGACAGCTACCTGCGCTGGGAAAAGATCATCGCGGCCGCCAAGGCCACGGGCGCCCAGGCCGTCCACCCCGGCTACGGCTTCCTGAGCGAGAACGAGGACTTCGCCAAGGCCTGCGCCGAAGCGGGCCTGGTCTTCATCGGCCCGCCGGCCGAAGCGATCCTGGCCATGGGCCTGAAGGCCGAGTCCAAGCGCCTGATGGAAAAGGCCGGCGTGCCGCTGGTGCCGGGCTACCACGGTGCCGAGCAGGGCGCGCAGTTGCTGCAGCGCGAGGCCGACCGCATCGGCTACCCCGCGCTCATCAAGGCCAGCGCGGGCGGCGGCGGCAAGGGCATGCGCATCGTCGAAAAGAGCGAGGACTTCGCCGCCGCGCTGGCCAGCTGCCAGCGCGAGGCCATCAACAGCTTCGGCAGCGACGCCGTGCTGATCGAGAAGTACGTGCAGCGCCCGCGCCACATCGAGATCCAGGTGTTTGGCGACACGCACGGCAACTACGTCTACCTCTTCGAGCGCGACTGTTCGGTGCAGCGGCGCCACCAGAAGGTGCTGGAGGAGGCTCCTGCGCCCGGCATGCCCGAAGCCATGCGCCGGCAGATGGGCGAAGCCGCCGTGAACGCCGCGCGCGCCGTGAACTACGTGGGCGCGGGCACGGTGGAATTCATCGTCGAGCAGACCGGGGGCTATGACCAACCGGAAGCCATGAAGTTTTATTTCATGGAAATGAACACGCGGCTGCAGGTGGAACACCCCGTGACCGAAGCCATCACCGGCCTGGACCTGGTGGAGTGGCAGCTGCGCGTGGCGGCCGGCGAGCCGCTGCCGCTCGCGCAGGAGCAGTTGCAGATCCACGGCCACGCCATCGAGGCGCGCATCTGCGCCGAGAACCCCGACAACAATTTCCTGCCCGCCACCGGCACCCTGCAGGTCTATCGCAAGCCCGCGCAGCACTCGGCCTTCGAACGCAGCCCGGTGCGCGTGGACGACGGCGTGCGCCAGGGCGGCGAAATCTCGCCCTTCTACGACTCGATGATCGCCAAGCTCATCGTGCACGGCGCCACGCGCGCCGAGGCCCTGGCCCGGCTCGATGCCGCGCTGGCCGAGGTGCACATCGTGGGCGTGCAGACCAACGTGCAGTTCCTGCGCGGCGTGCTGGCCACCGAGTCCTTCGCGCAGGCCCGGCTGGACACCGCCCTGATCGAGCGCGAACGCGCCGTGCTTTTCGACCGCGAGCCGCTGGGCCTGCCGCTGGCCGTGGCCGCGGCCGTCACGCAGCAGATCCTGGGCGAATGGCCGCAGAGCCAGCGCAGCGGCCCGGCCACCGGCTTTGCGCGCCGCGACGGCTGGCGCGCGCTGGGCACCTACAGCCGGCCTTTTGCCTTCGAGTTCCATGGCGAGCCGGTCAACGCGCTGCTGCGCTATGAGGGCGATGGCGGCCTGCACCTGACGGTGGGCGAGGGCGACGCGGCCGTTGCCGGCCCGCTGGCCGTCGGCCAGTTCCCGGACGGCCGCATCGAACTCGCGTTCAACGGCGGTCGACACGCGCTGAACGTGTACCTGCTGCAGGAGCAGGCCCATGTCTTCGCGCCGCAAGGCGCCACGCGCATCACGCCCGTGGACCGTCTGGCCCATGCCGGCGACACGCAGGCCGAAGGCGGGCGCCTCACGGCGCCGATGCCCGGCAAGGTCGTGTCTTTCGCCGTCAAGGCCGGCGACAGCGTCACCAAGGGCCAGCCCCTGGCCGTGATGGAAGCCATGAAGATGGAGCACACCATCGCCGCACCAGCCGACGGCACCGTGCAGGAACTGCTCTATGCGCCGGGCGATCAGGTGACGGAAGGGGCGGAGCTGCTGCGTCTGGCGGCGGCGCAGTGACCGGCTGAGGCTGTTTTGGCGCACTCAAGCCCATGCCCCGCTACGTAGCCTTCCTGCGCGGTGTCAGCCCCATGAACGCCAAGATGCCCGAGCTCAAAAAGTGCTTTGAGTCGGCGGGTTTCGAGGATGTGCGCACGCTGCTGTCCAGCGGCAATGTGGCCTTCTCCTGCAGGGCCTCCAAAGAGCCGCTGCTGGCGCGCAAGGCAGAGGCTGCGATGCAGGCCCACCTCGGCAAGGCATTCGGCACCATCGTGCGATCTTCCAGGCATCTGCAGGCCCTGGTCGAGGCCGATCCGTTCAAGGCGTTCGGGCTTTCAGCTGCGGCCAAGCCGGTGGTGACCTTCCTGCCTGCGGCATTGGAATCCGTGCCCAAACTGCCCATCGAACTGGAAGGTGCGTGCATCCATGAGATGCGCGGGCTCGAGGTTCTTGTTTCCTACGTTCCGAACCAGAAAGGCCCCGTGTTCATGGCGCTGCTGGAGCGCACCTTCGGCAAGACCATCACCACGCGCACATTCGATACCGTGCGCAAGTGCGCGGCGGCATAGCGTGCCGAGCCTGAAGGTGCATGAAGCGGGCGTGCCCTTCAACGACGCCAGCGGCAAGCGCTTGCGCAGTTGGCTCCTTGCCCCCGCTTCACTTCTTCGCACCACCCCCCGGCACATCCTCCCCCGGCCAGAACGCGTCGTCCTTGCGTTCACTCACCAGCGCCACGCAGCGTTTGGCGATGCGCATGAGCAGTGCCTCGGGCAGGGGCTGGTCGTAGGGCAGGCGGAGGGTGCCCTTGGTGGTGGGCCATGACTGGAGTTCTTCCGCAAACTCGCGCATCGCGGCCGCTGGCGGAGCGAAGCTGGCATGGCCCTTGTGGGCCGAGAAGGCATACACGAAGCGCGGCTCGATGAAAAAAGGCTGGCCCCATTTGATGGCTTCCTGCGCGTCGGGTGCGGCCTTTCGCAGCAAGGCGTGCAACTCGCGCAGCAAGGGTTGGCCTTCGGCGGGCGCGGCGGCAATGTAGGCGGCGATGGTCTGCGGCTTGTCTGGCATGTCGGCAAGGCGGGCAATGGCGATTGCGCCATGCTAGAAGCGATTTCCCGGTTGCCCAACCCCATTTCGCTGCGAG
This sequence comes from Xenophilus arseniciresistens, assembly GCF_028023875.1. Lineage (GTDB taxonomy): Bacteria > Pseudomonadota > Gammaproteobacteria > Burkholderiales > Burkholderiaceae_C > Xenophilus > Xenophilus arseniciresistens. Next base: position 578,927 of record NZ_JAQIPB010000003.1, on the reverse strand, counting down.
CCCCGTATCAGCCAGACCCTTCCCGTAAATTCGAGCCATCAAGGAGTTCTGCGCATGACCATCCCTCGTCTTTCCATTGCAGCCCGCGCCCGTGCTGTGCCGCTGACCGCGCTGGCCCTGGCGCTGGTCTTGACTGGCTGCGACCGCGCCGCGCAGGCGCCCGAGGCCGACATGGCGCTGAAGGAGCAGGTGGTGGCCGAGGCCATGCCCGCGCCGGCACCGATGGCGCGCATGGCCGCGGCCGATGGGGCCGGCGGCGCCGCGCAGTCCGCTGCCGGGGTGCAGGACAGCCCCGAGGCCCAGCGCCACATCGCGGTGCGGCAGATGCTCACCGTCGAAAGCCCGGGCGAGCAACTGCCCGCGCTGTGGGAGAAAGTGCGCGCGCAATGCGCTGCGCTGCGCTGCGAACTGCTGCAGGCCTCGCTGCGGCAGCAGACGCCGCGCCAGCCGGCTGGCGCGAGCCTGTCGCTGCGCGTGGCGCCCGAAGACGTGGACAAGCTGCTGGGCGCGCTGCAGGGCGGCGGCCTTGTCGTGCAGCAAGACAGCAGCAGCGAAGACCTCACGGCGCAGGTGATCGACGTGCAGGCGCACATCCGCAACCGCACCGAGTTCCGCGACAGCCTGCGGGCGCTGCTGGCGCGTGCGGACGGGCAGCGCGCGCTCAAGGACGTGCTGGAGATCCAGCGCACGCTCACGCAGACCCAGTCCGAGCTGGACAGCCATGCCGCGCAGCTCAAAGCCTTGCAGTCGCGCACGCGCATGCAGCAGATCGACATCGAGTTCCGCGCCGAGCAGCGCATGGTGAGCGGGGGCGGCGACAACCCCATCGCGCGGGCCTGGGCGCAGGCGGGTGAGACCCTGGCGGAAAGCGCGGCGGCGGTGATCAGCTTCGTGGCCGCGGCCCTGCCCTGGCTGCCCGTGCTGCTGCTGCCGCTGTGGGGCCTGCGTGTGATGTGGCGCCGCAAGAAGGCGCGGCAGGGCTGACAATTCCGCGCATCCCTTTTCTTTGTTGTTGTTGTTGTTCGTGAATCTGCTTGAAGGAGCCCCGCTGTGCGCATTGCCGTCTGCCTGACCGACACCAAAGCCGAACCCTGGGTCCAGGGCCTGCAGGCCGCCCTGCCCGAGGCCGAGGTCTTCGTCTGGTCGGCCGGTGCGCCGCAGGCCGACCATGCGGTGGTGTGGGCGCCGCCGCAGCAGCTGGTCGACGAACAGCCGCAGCTCAGGACGCTGTTCAACATCGGTGCCGGCGTGGACGCGATCATGAAGCTGCGCTTGCCGCCCTCGCTGCAGGTGGTGCGGCTGGACGATGCGGGCATGTCGGTGCAGATGGCCGAATACGTGTGCCATGCGCTGATCCGGCACTTCCGCGAGTTCGACGTGTACGAGGCCGAGGCGCGCGAGGGCCGCTGGGTCTATCGCAAGCCGCAGGCGCGCGCCGACTTTCCGGTGGGCATCATGGGCCTGGGCGTGCTGGGGCAGCGCGTGGCCCGCGCCGTGCAGCAGTTCGACTTTCCGGTGCTGGGATGGAGCCGCTCGCGCAAGGAGATGGACGGCGTGCGCTGCTTCGCGGGCGAGGCGCGGCTGGGCGACTTTCTGGTCAATACGCGCGTGCTGGTCAACCTGCTGCCGCTGACCGAGGCCACGCGCGGCATCCTCAACAGGACCACCTTGGGCGCGCTCAAGCGCGGCGGCTACCTGATCCACATCGCGCGCGGCGGCCATCTGGTGGAGGAAGACCTGATCCCTCTGCTGGACAGCGGCCAGTTGGCCGGCGCCACGCTGGACGTGTTCCAGCAGGAGCCGCTGCCCGCCGGGCATCCCTTCTGGCACCACCCGAAGATCAGCGTCACGCCGCATGCCTCGGCGCGCACCTTGCGCAGCGAATCCATCGCGCAGATCAGCAACAAGATCCGCGCGCTGCAGCGTGGCGAGGCTGTGGCCGGCGTGGTTGACCCCGAACGCGGCTACTGAAAAAAGGGCAGTTCAAAACACAGCGGCCCGGCTGCCTTTGCTCAAGGCAGCCGGGCCGCGTGTCATTCAACGCTGCGTGGCGATATCAGGGCGCGGGCGTGGCCGACACCGTGAGCGTCATGGGCTTGCCCACGATCACGTAGCTGTAGGTGCCGTCGCCCATGCGGTGGCGATAGCCCGGCAGCACCGTGGCCGTGCCGGCGGAGGTGAAGGTCACCGTGCCGTCGGGCGCCGTGCTGTGGGTGGCATTGCCGTCGATCACGGCCGCCAGGCCGGTGTTCGTCGGGCTCAGCGTCTGGCCCACCTGCGTGCTCAGCGTGACGGGCAGGCTCAGGGGCTGGCCCACCGTGGCCGTGCCCGTGGCGGCTGCGCTGAGCGCGACGGGGAAGTCGCGCGCCCACCAGGCGTAGTCGGTGGTCAGGCCGTGGGTGCCGTAGCTGTAGAAGCGGTAGAACTCGCTCTCGTTGTTCAGCGTCCAGGGCCAGAAGGTGATGCCGCGGTGCTTGCCGGCTTCCATCGCCGCTGCGCTCAGGCCCGTGTAGCTCGGGTTGAAGGTGCTGGAGTTCTGCTGCGTGGCGTTGAGGATGGTGCGCAGGTCCAGCAGCGGGTCGCTGCCACCGGCGAAGCTGTTGAGATAGCCGTTGGTGATCTCCGGCAGCGTGCTGCCCATGCGCTTGATCTGGTTGCCGTCGAAGGAGATGGTCACCATCTGGTCGCGCACGTCCAGCTCGGCCAGCTCCTTCTGCAGCAGCGGCACGATGCCCGCGTTGCCGCTCTTGATCTCCACGAAGTGGACCGTGGAGCGGCCGCGGAACTCCTCGAAGAACTGCTTGAGCGTGGGCACCGCGTAGCCCTGGCCCTTGGTGCGCAGGGCCTGCACCTGCGCCAGCGTCATGCTCTCGATGTTGCCGGTGCCGTTGGTGGTGCGGTTGACGGTGGCGTCATGCATGATCACCAGGTGGCCGTCAGTGGTCATGTAGATGTCGTTCTCCACCGCGTCGGCGCCCGCGGCCACGGCCGCGCGCGCGCCTTCGAGCGTGTTCTCATCCACCTGCGAGGGCATGCCGCGATGGCCCGTGACCAGCGGCTTGCGCAGCAGCGTGTTGGCCGGCAGCGCGCGCAGCACCTTCGCAAACACGGCCGAGCTGGCCGCATTGGCCGGCACCACGCCGTTGATGCCGGTGAGCAGCACTTCGGCCGCTTGCGTGGCCGTGCTGGCGCCGGAGCGGGCCCAGGTGGTGATCAGCAGCCGCTGCAGATGCGAGACCGTGGCGCGGTTGACCATGCCGGCCGGCAGCACGGCGATCTTGGCCTTGGCGCGGTTGGTGGCGCTGACCACCTGCAGGATGTCCTGGCGCGTGTTGCCGAGGAAGCCCGAAGCCGAAAAGTCCACCGCCGTGCGCACGGCCGGCAGCTGCGCGCGGGCCTTGGCCAGCAGCTCCACGTTGTCCGACAGCAGGGTCACGTCGCCCAGGCTGTCGTTCTCCTGCGTGAACTGCACCAGCGCGTCGACGGTGGCGCTGTCGGCGATGCGCAGCACGGGGATGGTGCGGCGTTCGGCCTGCGCGAAGTACTGGGTCAGCGTGCCCAGGCTTTCGCCGGCTTCGCTGCGCAGGTTCAGGCTCGAATCAATGCCGTAGAGCAGGTTGCTTGCGCCGCTGGCCGCCAGGTCCTGGTTGGCGCCGGCCGACAGCACCAGCGTGGGCGCCATGGCGGCCTGGGTGCCGCTGTCCTGCACGGCCACCAGCTTGGTGATCTCGGGCAGGGCCTTGAGCTGCTCGGTGACCTTGACGCTGTCCACGCGCATCACCAGGCCGGCCGTCTGCAGGCCGATGCCGCCCTTGCTCATGGCCTCGTCCAGGCTCATGTCATGCGTGAGGCGGCCGTTGAGGTACTGGCGCACGCGGTTGCCGTGCACCATCACCGTGGCGGTGTAGGTCTTCTCGGCGTCGATGGCTTCGCCGTAGGCGTGCGTGCCCTGCACGTTCCAGCCGCCGTTCTTGCGCAGCGCGAACTCGGTGCCGTTGCTGGCGGTGGCGTTCTGGCGGATGGCGAACTGGTAGTAGGGCTCGTTGACCGGCGTGGCCGAGTCGCTCGAGGTGCGGTACATCACGCTGCCCCAGCGCGCGTTGTTGTTGGCCGCGCCGAAGGTGAACACCACGTCGATGCGGTAGTTCGACAGCGCTTCCAGGCTCTGCGGCAGCAGCACGGCCGTCATGTTGGTGGAATGGGCGCGGCCGTCGATGAAGAGGCTGCCGTCCTGCACGGCCACTGTGCCCACGTTGTTGGACTTCAGGCGCCAGCCCGCTGGCAGCGCCGTGAGGCCTTCGAAGCTTTCCTCCAGCAGCACCTTGGCCTCGGGCTCGGGCTCCGGTTGCGGCTCGGGCTCAGGCTCGGGCGTCGCAGGCTCGGTGGGCGGCGTACCCGGGTCGGTGGGTGTCGGCGCTTCGGGGTTGCTTGCAGGCGGGCGGTTGGCATTGGCGAGGGCCAGCAGGGCCAGCGCATCGCTGTTGCTGTTGTTGCCGCCGCCGCCACAGGCGCTCAGGGCAAGGACGGTGGCGATCGCCAGCGCGATCCGGTGCTTGTTGTGCATCGAGGGCTTCCTCTTTCTTGACGAAACCGCGCAATCTAGGAATCGCAGATGACTTCGGCGTGTCGGATCGATGGCAGTTTTATAAAAAGGTGCTGCGTTTGGCGCGTGGGTGACGCGCCTCAGGGCGCCGGGCGCAAGGTCTCGAAAGCCACATGGCCGCCCATCGCGCTCATGCGGCGGCGCGCGCGGGCGGCAGGGGCTTGAGGAAAAGGATCATGGCCAGCGCCGTCAGGCACAGCCCGGCCGTCAGCGCCACCACGGCGGGCCAGCCGCCGTGCTGCCAGAACCAGCCGCCCACCGAGCCGGTGACGCTGGAGCCCAGGTAGTAGAACAGCAGGTACAGCGAGGCCGCATGGCCCTTGGCCGCGCCGGCCTGCGGCCCCACCGCGCTGCTGGCCACCGCATGGGCGATGAAAAAACCCGTGGTCACCACCGCGATGCCCGCGATGACCAGCCACAGCGAACCGGCCAGCGTGAGCAGAACGCCGCACAGCATCATGGCGAAGCCCGCCGCCAGCAACGGCCTGCGGCCCAGCCGGTCGGCCAGGCGCCCGGCCATCGACGAAGACACCATGCCCAGCGCATAGCTCAGGAAGATCAGGCTGACCAGCGTCTGGCTCAGCGCGTGCGGCGGCGCCGACAGCATGAAGGTCGCGTAGTTGAACAGCGCCACGAACACGCTCATGCACAGGAAGCCCATGGCGTACAGGCGCAGCAGTCCGCGGTTGCGCAGGTGCGCGCCCCAGGTCTGCAGGTGGTAGCGCAGATCCAGCCCCGGCCGGGGCGTGAAGTGGCGCGACGGCGGCAGCAGCCTGAGGAATGCGATGGCGCACAGCAGGCAGAGCACGCCCAGCAGGCCCATGGCCATGCGCCATGAGGTGAACTCCGTCATCAGCCCCATGCCCACGCGCCCGGCCATGCCACCGAAAGCCGTGCCCGCCACATACAGGCCCATGCTGCGGCCCAGGTGCGCGGGGTGGATCTCTTCGGCCAGCCAGGCCATGGCCACGGCCGGCACGCCGCCCAGCACCAGGCCTTCGAGCGCGCGCACCACCAGCAGGCCATGCCAGCTCGGCAGCACGGCCGCCGCCAGGTTCAGCAGCGCCGCCAGCAGCATCGAGGCCGCCATCACGCCGCGGCGCCCCAGCGCCTGCGAGAAGGCGCCGGCCAGCACGATAGCCACCGCCAGGAAGCCCGTGGTCAGCGACAGCGCCAGCGAACTGGCGGCCGGGCCGATGCCGAAGCTGGCGGAGAAGGCCGGCAGCAGCGGCTGCACGCAATAGATCATCGAGAAGCTGGCAAAGCCCACCAGGAACATGGCCAGGCCCGCGCGCCGCGATTCGGGCGTGCCGGGGCGGATGCCGGCGTCGGCGGGCGAAGGGGGCGCGGGGGAGGTGGCGGCGGCGCTGCCGGCAGAGCCGGCGGCCGCGGAGGGCGTGCTGAGCATGACGTTCTTCGGACCGAGCCCGCACTGTAGGCATTGCATCGGCATCTGTCTAATATATGTCCGCAACCGATCTGATCTGTTTCGCAAATACCGATGGAACTGCGCCACATCCGCTACTTTCTGGCCGTCGCAGAAGAGGGCAACTTCACGCGCGCGGCGGCGCGGCTGGGCATTGGCCAGCCGCCGCTGAGCCTGCAGATCCGCGACCTGGAAGCCGAAGTGGGCGCAGCGCTGTTCAGGCGGCTGCCCCATGGCGCGGCGCTGACCGAAGCCGGCCAGGCCTTCCTGGAAGCCGTCGGGCCCATGCCCGGGCAGGCCGCCGACGCGGTGCTGCGGGCGCAGCGCGCGGCCCGCGGCGAAAGCGGGCAACTGACCTTGGGCTTCACCGGATCGGTGGCGCTGAACCCGCTGGTGCCGGCCAGCATCCGCGCCTTCCGCCAACGCTTTCCGGCCGTGGACCTGCGCGTGACCGAGGGCAATTCGGTGCGCCTGAGCGCAGCGCTGCAGGCGCAGCAGCTCGACGTGGCCCTGCTGCGGCCCTCCGAGTCGGACCCGCCCGAGCTGCTGGTTCAGCGCCTGCTGGCCGAGCCGCTGGTGGCCGCGCTGCCCGCCACCCATGCGGCCGCGCGCGCGCCGGCCAGCCGCAGCGCGCTGTCGCTGCGCACGCTGCGCGGCGATGCCTTCATCCTCACGGCGCGCGAGGTGGGCCTCAGCCTGCACGACAGCATGCTGGCGGCCTGCCGCGAGGCCGGCTTCGAGCCCCTGCGCGGCCCCACCGCGCCGCAGATCGCGCTGGTGTTGTCGCTGGTGTCGGCCGAGATGGGTGTGGCGCTGCTGCCAGCTTCGGCGCGCCAACTCAGCTTGCAGGGCGTGGTCTATCGCCCGCTGCGCCAGTGCTCGGTGCGGGTGGGCCTGGCGGTGGCGCACCGGCGCGGGCCGGTGTCGCAGATGGTGTTGAACTTCGCGCAGGTGGCGCAGGCCGTGGCGCGGCAGGCCGCAGGCGAGACCGTGAAGAGGATCTGAAGACCCGACTGGCTACCATTGCGGGCTTTCGTTCAACTTCCGCATCCACGCTGCCGCACCATGACCCGCCTCGGAACGCCCCTGTCCCCCTCCGCCACCCGCGTGATGCTGCTCGGCTCGGGCGAGCTCGGCAAGGAAGTGCTGATCGCGCTGCAGCGCCTGGGCGTGGAAACCATCGCCGTGGACCGCTATGAGAACGCGCCCGGCCAGCAGGTGGCGCACCATGCGCACACCATCACCATGAGCGATCCGGCGCAGCTCAAGGCCTTGATCGAAACGCTAAAGCCCGACCTGGTGGTGCCCGAGATCGAGGCCATCGCCACGCCCATGCTCGAAGAGCTGGAGGCGGCCGGCGTGGTGCGCGTGATTCCCACCGCGCGCGCGGCGCGCCTGACCATGGACCGCGAAGGCATCCGCCGCCTGGCGGCCGAGACCCTGGGCCTGCCCACCAGCCCCTACAAGTTCTGTGATTCGCTTCAAGAACTGCAGGCCGCCATCGATGCAGGCATCGGCTATCCGTGCATCGTCAAGCCCGTGATGAGCAGCTCCGGCAAGGGCCAGAGCAAGATCGACGGCCCCGACGACGTGAAGAAAGCCTGGGACTACGCCATGGCCGGTGGCCGCGTGAGCCACGGCCGCGTGATCGTCGAGGGTTTTATCGACTTCGACTACGAGATCACGCTGCTGACCGTGCGCGCCCGGGGCGAGGACGGCGGCGTCCACACGCATTTCTGCGCACCCGTGGGCCATGTGCAGGTGGCCGGCGACTATGTGGAAAGCTGGCAGCCGCACCCCATGCACCCCGTGGCGCTGGAAAAAGCGCAGGAGATCGCGCGCCGCGTCACCAGCGACCTGGGCGGCCAGGGCCTGTTCGGCGTGGAGCTGTTCGTCAAGGGCGAGCAGGTGTGGTTCAGCGAAGTGAGCCCGCGTCCGCACGACACCGGCCTGGTCACCTTGGCCACGCAGTGGCAGAGCGAATTCGAGCTGCATGCGCGTGCCATCCTGGGCCTGCCGGTGGACACCACGCTCAAGAGCCCGGGCGCCAGCGCCGTGATCTATGGCGGCGTGGACGCCAACGGCATCGTCTTCGACGGCGTGCAACACGCCCTGGCCGTGCCCGGCAGCGACCTGCGCCTGTTCGGCAAGCCCGAGAGCTTCGTCAAGCGCCGCATGGGCGTGGCCCTGGTGCACGCCGACGACGTGGACACCGCACGCCAGCGCGCCAAGGAAGCCGCCTCGCGCGTGCGGCCGGCGCGGGCGGAGTAAACCGGCGCTGCGGGCCGGTCGGTTCCGGGCTCAGCGCCGCTGCGTCGGCCCCGCCGTCAGCCGGCCGAACAGCGAGTCCTGCGTGCCTTCGCGCGCATGGGCGATGCTGCGCTCGGCCATCAGGTAGCCGATGCCCAGCAGCACGGCGCCGGCCAGGCCGAAGACCATCAGCCCCAGGGAACTGCCGCCGATGGTGAAGCTGTTGGCCGGCGCGGCAGCGGTGCAGACCATGGTGGCGGCGCTCATGCCCACGTAGTGCATGCTGCACACGGCCAGGCCCATCACCAGGGCCGCCACGGCCTGGTGCAGGGTCTTGCGCAGATGGAAGGCCAGCCACAGCGCCGCGGCCGCCGCCGTCACGGCAATGAGCACCGACATGGCCACGCGTCCCGTGTCGAACTCCATGGTGGCACGCATGTTCATGGCAAACATGCCCATGTAGTGCATCACGCACACGCCCAGGCCGGCCAGCAGGCTGCCCGCGGCCCAGCCCTGGCGGTTGAAGCGGTTGCGGCCGCGCCCGGCCAGGTACAGCGCCAGCCCCGAGATCAGCACCGCAGCCACCAGCGACACCAGCGTGAGCCCGATGTCGTACGACACGCGCACGGGCAGGCTGTACGCCACCATGCCGATGAAGTGCATGGACCAGATGCCGATGCCGCCCAGCGCCACGGCCGCGCCCACGGCCATGGGCCAGTCCAGCTGCCCCGTGGTGCGGAACATGCGCCGGGCGCACAGCAACGCCACGAAGGAGCCTGCGCAGGCCATCACGAAGGACAGCGCCACCATGCTCATGCCGTAGCGCGGATTGAGGATCTGACCGACCTGGAGTTCCATGATGGCTGCCCTTGTGCAAGCGGTTGTTCTTGAACCAAATCCAACTTCGTTTGCATTTGATGACAATTGGTCAGCAGTTCACAATTCCATAAAAAGTTTTCTTTACAGGGTTTTGTGTGCTTTGGTTTGCAACGAAATCCACAAGCGTTTGGAGGCACCAAAAGGAAGCCTCTGGTCAGCGGTGCTCAGCAGGCAGCACCCGCAGCGGGCACCCAGGGGCGTTGCGCAGGCACGTATCTATTTGTGCGGCTTTGCAGCATTTTTTGGCGGACGGTGGTGCATCGCGGCGAATGGCTCTGCGCCGCCTGAGCACTGCCCCACCTATCCTTCCCCGTTCAATCAACAAAGGGAGGAAGTGACTGTGAAAGCACAGAGGAACAGCATGAAATCGGGCCGCCGCGCTGGCGCATGGCTCGCGGTGGTCGCGGCGGCAGGGCTGACTGCATGCGGTGGTGGTGGGGGCGGCGGCGGGGGAGGTTTGCCCTTTTTGCCAGCGGCACCGGCGCCGGCGCCCGCACCCGCACCCGCACCCGCACCCGCACCCGCACCCGCACCGTCCGGCGACCAGAGTTCGGCGCCTTGCGTCAACGAGGCGGACTTCCGGGCCGGCACAAAGCTGGCGTTCCGTGCGTTGCCCGAAGGCGCCGCGGCCAACACGGGCAGCGCGTTTCGGCGGGAGAGCACAACGCTGGCACGCGAGAACTTCATGAGCGCGAGCCCTGTGGCGTTCAATGTGGGAAGCGACACCAAGCAATCGACCATGACCCTGGGGTCGGTGACGTACACGATGACGAGCACCTCCACGCACAAGGAGTACAAGGATCTGGTCGATGGGCAGATCGTCCTGTATGGCGAAAAGCTTGAGTCGATCTCGAAGGTCGAGTCAAGCAACGCCGCCCCCGTCGAGGTCGGGGGTGGCACGATGAGGGCTTTCGAACCTCCGATTTCCTTTCCCGTCGCCATGCAGCCGGGCACAACCGTCAAGCGACAGGTGGTGCGAACGGACTCCTATCTGGGCATCGACGGAAAGCCTTTTGCGATGCCTGCGGGCGTCACCATCCCGGGCCTGACGCACCAGGGCTACTTCGTGCTGACCTACCACGGCCGCGAAGCCGTGCAGACGCCGCAGGGACTCTTCGATGCCTGCAAGTTCACTCTCCAGATCTCATCGGACAGAGGAGGCCTGAGCTCCCCATTGGCATCGACTCAGTCACTTTGGGTGGCGGCATCCGGGCAATACCGCGGTCAGATGCTGAAGTTCTCCAGGAGCGGCACTTCCTGGCTGCTGCACACCATCGACTACGCACCGGTCGGGAGCCCCTAGGCTTGCAGCCAGGCGTGGCAGTTCTTGTGCCGCGTTCAGCCGAGCGGGCCGTCTTGCGACGCGCCCGCGCCGCTCAACCCCTAAAGCGCCTGCGCGTGAGCCCCAGCGCCAGCCAGAAGGCCAGCAGCGCATAGGCTGCGAGCACCAGCGCCGGGCGCAGCGGGGCGGCGGGCCACTGGTCCATGAACAGCGGGCGCACCAGGGCCACGGCGTTGGTCAGCGGCAGCCAGTCGGCGGCCGCGCGTACCAGCGGCGGCAGTTGGTCGAGCGGGAAGAACACGCCCGAGAGGAACATCATGGGCGTCATGAACAGCGTGAAGTAGTAGGTGAAGAAGTCGTAGCTTTTGGCCAGCGCGTTGAAGATCAGCGCGATGCTCGAAAACACGACCCCGCAGCCGGCCAGTACGAACCAGGCGGCGATGAGCTTGGGGCTGTGGCTGATGCCCAGCGCCAGCATCACCAGCAGGATGGCCGAGACGGTGAAGATCGATTTGAAGGCGGCCCACAGCATCTCGGCGAAGACCACGTCGTCCAGGCCCACGGGCGCGTTCATGATGCCGTCCCAGGTCTTTTGCACATGCATGCGCGAGAAGGCCGAATACAGCGCCTCGAAGCTCGCGGCGTTCATCGCGCTCATGCAGATGGAACCGCTGGCCAGAAAGAGGATGTAGGGCACGGCCGTGTCGCCCACCTGCACGGTGCCCACCAGCGCGCCCATGCCGTAGCCAAAAGCCACCAGCCAGATCAGCGGCTCGGCGATGTTGCCGATCAGGCTGGGCAGGGCCAGCTTGCGCCACACCAGCAGGTTGCGCAAGAACACGGGCCACCAGCGCGCCGTGATCTGCGGCGGCTGCCAGATCGAGGGGTCTTGCGCGTGGTGGGGCGCTGCGGTGTCTTCCATGGCTTCTCAACCGCCTTCGCGGATCTGGCGGCCCGTGAGCTTGAGGAACAGGTCCTCGAGGTTGGCGGGGCGGTGGAAGGTGCGCAGGCCCTGGCCGCCGTGCGCGGCCTCCAGCGCATCAAGCAGGGCGCGCGCCTGGTGGGTGTAGAAGAAGACCGTTTCGCCGCTGACTTCCACGCGTGAAGCCAGCTGCGCCGCGGCCGAAGCGGCCAGCGCCTGCGCGTCGGCGCCCGTGCCGCTGCCGGCCTGGCCGAAGACCTCGACCACCTCGGGTTCGAGGTGGCGGGCGATCAGCTCGCGCGGCTTGCCTTCGGCGATCTTGCGGCCATGGTCGATCACCAGCAGGCGCGAGCACAGGCGCTCCGCCTCGTCCATGAAGTGCGTGGTCAGCAGGATGGACTTGCCCTGCTGCAGCAGCGTCTGCAGCCGCTCCCACATCAGGTGGCGGGCCTGCGGGTCCAGGCCCGTGGTGGGCTCGTCGAGGATCAGCAGCCTCGGGTCGTTGACCAGCGCGCGTGCCAGCGACAGGCGCCGGCGCATGCCGCCCGAGAGCTCGCCCGGCCGGGCATCGGCCTTGTGGGCCAGCGCCGCAAAGTCCAGCAGCGGCGCCACGCGCGGCGCAAAGGCGCGGCGCGAGAAGCCGAAGTAGCGCGCATAGACCACCAGGTTCTCGGCGCAGCTGAAGTCCGGGTCCAGCGCGTCGTACTGCGCCACCACGCCCAGCTGCGCCTTGATGGCGCGCGCGTCCTGCGGCATGCGCAGCCCGCCCAGCGCGCTGATCTCGCCGCTGTCGGGGGCGGTGAGGCCCAGGCACATGCGGATGGTGGTGGTCTTGCCCGCGCCGTTGGGCCCGATCACGCCCAGGCACTCGCCCGGCGCGATCTCGAAGCTCAGGTCATCGACCACCGTGCTGGCGCCATAGCGCTTGTGCAGATGGCGCACCTGCAGCAGCGGCGCCGTGGCCGCGGGGGCGGCCGGGCCGGGGTCGGTGGCGTGAAGGGGATCGTTGCGCACGCCGCATTGTGGCAAAGGCGTGCGGCGCGGGCGCGTCAGCGAAGGCCGCTGTCCAGGCCCAGCAGGCGCAGCAGGTTGTCGCGGCCCACGCGGGCCTGCGCGGCGGGGCTGAGCTGCGACAAGAAGTTCTGCACGCTGGCGAACTTCATCTGCTCGCTGACCGGGTCGCGGTGGCTGGCGTCGGTGCCGACCAGGAAGCGCTCGGGCATGGCCTCGATCAGCTTGAGCCATTCGGGCCACAGCTGCCGGCCGTCGCGCAGCAGCGTGAATTCGGGCGAACGCGGATGGCGCGGCCAGGTGCGGGCACTGAGCTCGTAGTAGAGCTGCGGATGCTGGGCCAGCATGCGGCGCGCCAGGATCAGCGGCGTGTAGCCGCCATGGGCCCAGATCACCGGCACGTCCGCAAAGCGCTCCAGCAGCGCCGAAAGCTCTGCCATGCGCGTGGACTCCACATGCAGCATCACCGGCACGCGGTGCCGCCTTGCCAGCGCCATGATGCCGTCCATCATGGGCGAGGCCAGCGCATAGTCGGTTTCGGCAAAGCCGGCCGATTCGAAATGCACGGCGTTGATCTCGCCGATGCCGCGGTACTGGCCGCTGGCCAGCAGGGCGTCCAGCTCGGCCAGCAGCGCGTTCGCGTCGCCGTTGCCGCGCCAGGCCGGCTGGTAGCTGCGGCGTTCGGGCGAGATGGATGCGAAGGCGATGAAGCGGTCGGGATGATCGCGCGCAGCCTGCGCCACCGATTCATTGCTGCTGCGCCCGCCCCAGAACACCACGGCCCGCTCCACGCCGAAGCGGTCCATCAGCGCCAGCTGCATCTGCGGGTCGTTCAGGTGCACATGGGCATCGATGAAGGGCACGGGCGGCGTGGCCGCTGCAGGCGCACCCGCGAGCGTGAAGAGCAGCGCGAGCGCACAACAACAGGCCGTACGGGAACGCAGGCGTTTCAGCGGGAGGTGTTTCATGCCGCCCAAGCATAGGAAAAGGCGCGCGGCAGCGCCAGCGTTCCAAGCCCGACAATCGCGGCTTTCCCTTTGGCTGAACACCTCTTGTCGTCGTCTTCATCTTCCGACTACGCGGCCCTGGGCCTGCGCCCCGAACTGCAGCGCGCCGCCGCCGACCTGGGCTACACCGCGCCCACCCCCATCCAGGCCGCGGCCATTCCCGTGGCCCTGCAGGGGCGCGACCTGCGCGGCATGGCGCAGACGGGCTCGGGCAAGACGGCCGCCTTCGCGCTGCCGCTGCTGCAGCGCTGGCACGAGGGGCCGCGCCACCGCTCGCGGCGCGCGCTGCACAGCCTGGTGCTGGTGCCCACGCGCGAGCTGGCCACGCAGGTGGCCGAACACATCGCCCAATTGGCCGTGCACTTGCCCGAACGGCCCAAGGTGGTGCGCGCCATCGGCGGCGTGTCCATCAACCCGCAGCTGATGGCGCTGCGCGGCGGCGCCGACATCGTGGTGGGCACGCCGGGTCGCGTGCTCGACCTGGCCGATCACAACGCCCTGCGCTTGCAGGAATGCGCGCTGCTCGTGCTCGACGAGGCCGACCGGCTGCTGGACCTGGGCTTTGCCGACGAGCTGGACCAGATCCTCGATGCGCTGCCCGCGCAGCGCCAGAACCTGCTGTTCTCGGCCACCTTCGCGCCGCGCACGGCGCAGCTGGCCGATGCGCTGCTCAAGGACCCCGTGGCCGTCCAAGGCCAGGCGCCCACGGCCGAGCTGCCGCTGATCCGCCAGCGCGCGATCGAGGTGGACGAAGGCCGCCGCACCGGCCTGCTGCGCCACCTGATCGCGCAGGAAGGCTGGCGCCAGGTGCTGGTCTTCGTGGCCACCAAGCATGCCTGCGAAACCGTGGCCGACAAGCTGCGCAAGGCCGGCCTGGCGGCCGAGCCGCTGCACGGCGTGCTGGGCCAGGGCAAGCGCACGCAGGTGCTGGCCGACTTCAAGGCCGGCCGCCTGCAGGTGCTGGTGGCCACCGACCTGGCGGCCCGCGGCATCGACATCGCGCAACTGCCGGTGGTGGTCAACCACGACCTCGCGCGATCGGCCACCGACCATGTGCACCGCATCGGCCGCACGGGCCGCGCCGGCAGCGCCGGTGTGGCGCTGAGCTTCGTGAGCGCCGCGGCCGAAGGCCATTTCCGCCTGATCGAGAAGCGCCAGGGCCTGCGCGTGCCGCGTGAGCGGATCGCCGGCTTCGAGCCCGTGCAGGCCGCGCCCGCCGACGCCCCCGCGCCGGGTGGCGGCATCAAGGGCAAGCGGCCCAGCAAGAAGGACAAGCTGCGCGCCGCTGCTGCTGCAACTGCTGCCGCTGCCGCCCAACCCAAGGGCGGCAAGGCATGAGGCTGGACTACCTGCTCTTCGAAGCCAGCGAGGGCGACGACGGCATCGGCCTGTTCGAGGCCATGGCCGACGTGCCCCTGGCGCGCGCGGCCGCGGTGCAGGCCGAGATCGATGCCGTGCTGGCCTGGGCGCAGCGCCACTTCGGCAGTGCGCGCGGGCCGGTCGAAGAGGGCGGCGAATGGGACGCGCACCTGGAGACCGACGACACCCTCGCAGGCCGGCGCAGCTTCACCTTCAGCGTGGTGGGCGCGCCGGGCTTTTGCGCAGCCTTTGCGCAAGCCTTTGACACGGACGCATTCGAGGCCTGAGCCCGATCCGCCGCGAGCCCGCGGCTGCCGCTACTGCGGCACCAGGCCGGCCGCCTTCACCAGCTCCGCGTGGATGCGGATCTCCTGCGAGATGGTCTGCTTCAGCGGCGTGGGGTCGTCCAGTGCGGGCTCCATGCCTGACTCGATCAGCCGCGCACGGGCTTCGCCCTGCAGGGCCGCGCGGGCCGCCTGCTGCAACTGATCGAGCACGGGCTGCGGCGTGCGCGCCGGCGCCAGCAGGCCGATCCAGGCCGAGAGCACCAGCCGCTCGATGCCGCTTTCCTTCATCGTCGGCACCTCGGGCAGGATGGCCGAGCGCTGTTCGCCGAGCACGCCCACCGGGTGCAGCTTGCCGGCCTTGATGTGCGGCAGCGCTTCGGGGATGGGCGCGAACACCATGTCCACCGTGCCGGCCATGAGGTCGGTGATTGCCGGTGCGCCGCCCTTGTAGGGCACATGCAGCATGCGCACGCCCGCGCGGTTCTCGAACATCAGGCCCGCCAGGTGCTGCGGGCTGCCGTCACCCGAAGAGGCGTAAGTCAGCTTGCCCGGCGCAGCCTTGGCCGCGGCCAGCACATTGGCCACCGTGCCGTACCTGGACTTGTC
Source organism: Xenophilus arseniciresistens (assembly GCF_028023875.1). Classification (GTDB taxonomy): domain Bacteria; phylum Pseudomonadota; class Gammaproteobacteria; order Burkholderiales; family Burkholderiaceae_C; genus Xenophilus; species Xenophilus arseniciresistens. The sequence goes on along the minus strand of NZ_JAQIPB010000003.1, from coordinate 563,295 downwards.
GCGCACCACCAGCACCATCGCCTGGTTCACCAGCTTGGCCACGGGCGCGAAGTCGGCTTCCGGGTCGTAGGGCAGGGTCTTGAAGATGCTCTTGTTGGTGGTGAGGAACGAGGCCGGCGACACCATCAGCGTGTAGCCGTCGGGCGCGGCGCGCGCCACCACCGGCACGCCGATCTGGCCCGAGGCGCCGGCCCGGTTGTCGACGACGAAGGGCTGGCCCAGCTGGTCCGCCATCTTCTGCCCCAGCAGCCGCGCCACCATGTCCACGCTGCCGCCGGCCGGCAGTGCCACGATGACCTTGACCGGGCGATCGGGATAGCGCGCCTGCGCGTGGGCGGGTGCCTGCAGCGCCAGCAAGAAGGTGAGCGAAGTCAGGGCCAGGGATCGCAGTGTTTTCATGGGCGGGACCTTGCAAGTGAGTGGCTGGGCACAAGCGGATTCTGTGCCAGCACCAGTGGCAGGGGAACACGCCCGGGCTGGCCCATTGGCCAGCGCTTCCGGCCGATGGCTGGCGGCGGCGCGGACGCGAACAATGCGCCTCAAAAGGAGGAGGGGATGATGGCAAGCACAACGACAAGGGCAGGCACCCGCACAGGGGCAAAGACATCCGGGAAGAAGGCTGCACCCAGGCGCAAGCCCGCACCCGCGAGCGCCACCGGCCAGAAAAAGGCGCCCGGCCCGCGCACGGTGGTGAAGGCCGATCCCATCGACTTCCGTGACCGCGCCTATGCGCCACCGGTGCGCACGCGCCCCGGCGGGCAACTGCTGCCGCAGCGCGCGCTGCCCGTGCTGCAGCAGGGCAACAGCAGCGCCTGTACGGGCTTCGCGCTGGCCACCGTGGTGCACTGGCTGCTGGGCGCCGAGGGCGGCACGGCGGAGCCCGTCTCGCCCTTCATGATCTATTCCATGGCGCGGCGCTATGACGAGTTTCCGGGCGCCACGCAGGACACGGGCTCCAGCCTGCGCGGTGCGCTCAAGGGCTGGCACAAGCACGGCGTCTGCCGCCGCGCGCTGTGGCCGCGCGAGCCCATGCCCAAAGAGGTGCCCGAAGACCCGCGCGACGACTGGTGGCCCGACGCGATGCGCCGCCCGCTGGGCGCCTACTACCGGATCGACCCGCGCGCCCTGGCCGACATGCACGTGGCGCTGGCCGACGTGGGGGTGCTGTATGCCAGCGCGATGTGCCACGGCGGCTGGAGCGAAGGCTTCGGCCTCCAGCCCGCGGCCGGTGGCGCGGGCACGCGCACGCTGTGGGCCATTCCGCAGCGCGAGCTGGCGCCGGGCGATGGCGGCCATGCCTTCGTCATCCTGGGCTACACGCACGAGGGCTTCATCATCCAGAACTCCTGGGGCCGCGAGTGGGGCAGCGAGGGCCGCGCGCTGCTGCGCTACGAGGACTGGGGCGCCAACGCCATGGACTGCTGGGTGGTGCAGATGGGCGTGGCCACCTCGCAGCACCTCAAGGTCGCGGAAAGCGCGTCGCTGCGCATGCCGCGCGCGGGCAAGGTGGAGCTGGCGACCGAGGAGCGGCTGCGCAACCACGAGCTGGCGCCCTACATCGTCAACATGGAGAACAACGGGCGCCTGTCCGATTCGGGCGACTTCCGCACCAGCGAGGGCGACGTGCAGGCGCTGGTGGGCATCTACCTGGCGCGGGCGCGCGAGCAGTGGAAGCTGGCGCCCGACGCGCCGGTGGACATCGCCATCTACGCGCATGGCGGCCTGACCAGCGAAGCCGATGCCGCCAGGACCGCCGCGCGCTGGATTCCCGCGCTGTACGAGCGCCACATCTTCCCGATCTTCTTCATGTGGGAAACGGGGCTGCTGGCCACCTTGGGCAACATCGTCAAAGACCTGTTCGATGGCGAGGACACGCGCACGCGCGGCGGCCTGCAGAACTGGTGGAACACGCGGCTGGAGCGCACGCTGGCGCGGCCGGGCACTGCCATCTGGGGCGAGATGAAGGAGAACGGGCGCTTGATTTCGGGCGCCCGCAACGGCGGTGGGCGCGTGCTGTACGACAGCGCGATGAAGTCAGAGGCCTTCAAGCCGGGGCGCGACCGCATCCACCTGATCGGCCATTCGGCCGGTGGCATCGTGCATTGCCATCTGGTCGATCTGCTGGCCGGCCTGAAGTGGAAGTTCCACAGCGTGAACCTGATGGCGCCGGCCGCCACGGTGGAGTTGTTCGAACAGAAGCTGCTGCCGCACATCCAAAGCGGCGCGGTGCGGCAGTACAACCAGTGGCATCTGTCCGACCCGCTCGAAAGCGCCGACAGCACCTGCCGGCCGATCCTGGGCTATGGCCGCTCGCTGCTGTACCTGGTCTCGGAGTCCTTCGAAGGCGGGCAGCGCACGCCGATCCTGGGCATGCAGAAGTACCTGCCGCCCGGGCTGGCCGAACGCGCCAACGTGGCGCTGCATGCGGCGCAAAGCCGCGACACCCAGAGCGCCACGCACGGCGGCTTCGATGACGACGAGGCCACGCAGGCCAGTGTGATCCGGCGCATCCTGGCTGCGGGTGCGGCCTAAGGCCTGGGGCGCGCGCCAACGAAAAAGGCCCCTTTCGGGGCCTTTGGAAATCGCTCGCGGCTGCGAACGATGAAGAAGCGCAATTACTTCTTCTTGGCCTTCACGGCGGCCTTCTTGGTGACCGTGGTCTTCTTGGCGGCGGCCTTCTCGGCGCGGCGCTTGGCGGCCTTGGGGTCCACGGCGTCCTTGAAGGCAGCGCCCGGCACGAACTTGGGCACCTTCTGGGCGGCGATCTTGATCTTCTCGCCAGCCTGGGGGTTGAAGCCGGTGCGTGCGGCGCGGGCCACTTGCTTGAAGCTGCCGAAGCCCACGAGCTGGACGGCGTCGCCCTTCTTCACGGCGCTCACGATGGCTTCGGTCACGGTGTCCAGCACGCGGCCGGCTTCGGCCTTGGAGAGCGTGTGGGCGGTGGCGATCTTTTCAACGAGTTCTTGACGGTTCACTGAGACTTACCTCTTTGCTTTGATGATGATGCCGCGCTGCCAGATGCAGTTGCCGGGGGCAGCGCGGCCACGCCCAGTGTAGTGGAGGATGTGTGACGCATCACGCCGCAAAAGCCGCTTCTTCAGAGGGAAAGCGTTCACTGCATCACCGAATGGCGCTCGTGCAGCGCATCGGGCGCCGCCGGCGGCGCGACGGCACTACTGGAAGGCCACCTCGGCGAAGCTGCGCAGCTTGCGGCTGTGCAGCCGGCTCGCGTTCTGGCCGCGCAGCAGTTCGACGGCCTTCATGCCGATGCGCAGGTGCTGTTCCACGCGCTCGCGGTAGAAGTGGTTGGCCATGCCGGGCAGCTTGATCTCGCCATGCAGCGGCTTGTCGGAGACGCACAGCAAGGTGCCGTAGGGCACGCGGAACCTGAAACCATTGGCCGCGATGGTGGCGCTTTCCATGTCCAGCGCGACGGCCCGGCTCTGGCTGAAGCGGCGCTGCGGCTCGTTGTCGGGCAGCAGCTCCCAGTTGCGGTTGTCGGTGCTGGCCACGGTGCCGGTGCGCATGATCGACTTGAGTTCGGCGCCCTTGCACTGCGTCACATCGGCCACCGCTTCCTCCAGCGCGAGCTGAATCTCCGACAGCGCCGGGATCGGCACCCACAGCGGCAGTTCCTCGTCCAGCACATGGTCCTCGCGCACGTAGGCGTGGGCCAGCACGTAGTCGCCCAGCTGCTGCGTGTTGCGCAGGCCCGCGCAGTGGCCCAGCATCATCCAGGCATGCGGGCGCAGCACGGCGATGTGGTCGGTGATGGTCTTGGCATTGGCCGGGCCCACGCCGATGTTGACCATGCTGATGCCGCTGCGGTCGGCGCGCACCAGGTGGTAGGCCGGCATCTGCGGCAGCCGGCCCGGCGGCGTGCCCTGCAGGCCGTGCAGCATCGCGTCGAAATCGCCCGCATCCTCGCTGCGCAGGCCACGCCGGCGCGTGATGACGTTGCCGGGTTCCACGAAGGCGATGTATTCGCTGTGCTCGTCGGCCATGGCCTCGTGGCCCAGGCGCACGAACTCGTCGATGTAGAACTGGTAGTTCGTGAACAGCACGAAGTTCTGGTACCAGAAGGGCAGGGTGCCGGTGTAGTGGCGCAGGCGCTGCAGCGAGTAGTCGACCCGCGCGCCCGTGAACAGGGCCAGCGGCTCGGCCTCGCCCGGCGGGGTGCGGTGCGTGCCGTTGGCGATGCCGTCGTCCATCGCGCCCAGGTCCGGCAGGTCGAAGACCTCGCGCATCAGCGCGCGCCGGGCGGCGTTCATGGTGCCTTCCACATGGTCGTTCTCGCCGAAGGAGAAGTGAATGGGGATGGGCTGCGTGCTGGTGCCCACCTCCAGCTCCACCGGGTGGTTGGCCAGCAGCAGGCGGAACTGCTGCTCGTAGTAGCGCGCGAACAGGTCCGGCCGCGTGAGCGTGGTTTCGTAGCGGCCCGGCCCGGCCACGAAGCCGTAGCTCAGGCCCGCCGTGACCGGCGTGGCATGGCGCGTGCTGGTGTGGGTGTGGACCCGCACGAAGGGGTAGCAGGCGCGCACGCGGCCCGGCAGGTCTTCGCCGGCCACGAAGCGCTGCATGCAGTTGCGCAGGTGCTGGATGCCGCTGTCGTAGATATTGCGTACCTGCGCCAGCGCGGCGGCGGGGTCGGTGAAACGCAGCGGGGCGACGAAGGGCGGCATATGAGGCATGGCGGCATTGTGCCGCTGCGCCGTGGCACTCAGCCCGCCATCGGCTCGCGCATCGTCACGAACTCTTCGGCCGTGGTCGGGTGGATGCCGATGGTGCTGTCGAACTGGGCCTTGGTGGCACCGGCGTTCATGGCCACGGCAAAGCCCTGCACGATCTCGCCGGCCTCGGCGCCCACCATGTGCAGGCCCACCACGCGGTCGCTTTTTGCGTCGACCACCAGCTTCATGAAGGTGCGCTCCTCGCGGCCCGACAGGGTGTGGCGCAGCGCCTTGAAATCGGTGGCGAAGATGCGCACGCCCTGCTCGCCGAACTTCGCGCGCGCGGCCGCTTCCGTCAGGCCGCAAACGCCCACGTTGGGGTGCGTGAACACGGCCGTGGGCACGTTGTCGTAGCGCATGCGGCGCCTGCCCTGGCCGAAGAGCTGGTCCACCACCACCATGGCTTCGGCCAGCGCCACGGGCGTGAGCGCCAGGCGGCTGCTCACGTCGCCGATGGCCAGCACCGAGTCCACGCTGCTGCGGTAGCGCGCATCGACCACCACGGCGCCACGTTCGTCCAGCTTCACGCCGGCAGCCTCCAGCCCCATGCCGGCCGTGTTGGGGCGCCGGCCGGTGGCCAGCAGCACGGTGTCGGCTTCAATCTGCTGGCCGCGCGAGAGCATGGCGACGATGTGGTCGCCTTCGCGCCGCAGCGTTTCGACCTGGGCCGTCATGCGCAGGTCTATGCCGTGGCGGCCCATCTCGCGCGCCAGCGCCTCGCGCACGTCGTCGTCGAAGCCATTGAGGATGTGCGCGCCGCGGTTGACCAGCGTGACCTCGGCCCCCAGCGCGCGGAAGACGGACGCGAATTCGCAGCCGATGTAGCCGCCGCCCATCACCAGCAGGCGCCGGGGGAACTGCGGCAGGTCGAACATCGCATCGGACACCACGGCCAGTTCGCGGCCCGGCAGGTCGGGCGCGTGGGGCATGCCGCCGGTCGCGACCAGGATGTGCCGCGCGCTGTAGTTGCGCTGGCCCACGCGCACCGTGTGGCCGTCTTCCAGTTGCGCCCAGCCCTGCAGCGTCTTCACGCCGGCGCCGTCCAGCAGCTTCCGGTAAACGCCGTTCAGGCGCCGGATCTCCTGCGCGCGCTGGCGCTTGAGCGTGTCCCAGTCGAAGCGTGGCGCCTCGGGCAGCGTCCAGCCGTAGCCTGGGGCTTCCTCGAAGGAGGCCGCATAGCCGGCGGCATAGCTGTAGAGCTTCTTGGGCACGCAGCCCACGTTCACGCAGGTGCCGCCCAGCTCGGCGCATTCGGCCAGCGCCACGCGCGCACCGGCCTGGCCCGCCATGCGCGCCGCACGCACGCCGCCGCTGCCGCCGCCGATGACGAAGAGGTCGAAGTCGTATGAAGCCATGGGTGCGCATCCGCCTTGCAGTGGGAACAGCGCCCACTGTAGTGCGGATGCGCGCGCCGCCTGAGCGGCTGCGCGGCATGGCCCTCAGGCGCTGCCTTGCATCAGCTGCCTGGCGATCAGCCCCAGCTGGATCTCCGAGGCGCCGCCGAAGATGGTGGTGGCGCGGCTGTTGCAGTACTCGGGCACCAGCAGCGCGGCCAGATCGTCGTCGCCCGGGGCGCTGCGCCAGCGCAGCGCGCGCGGCCCCAGCGCCTGCACGCCCAGTTCGCCGATCAGCTGCTTGAGCCGGCTCGCGCGCAGCTTGAGCACCGAAGCCATGGGCCCCGGCCGCTCGCCCGGCGCCAGGGCGCCGAAGGTGCGCAGCTCCAGCCATTCGAAGGCGTCCACGTCGGCCGCCACTTCGCCCAGGCGCTGCACCAGCGCATCGCCCGGTTCAGGCGGCAGCGCAGCGGCCACGCGCTTGAGCTGCGCGCGCAGGCGCGGGCTGAAGATGCCGGCGCCGCGTTCGAACTCCAGCAGGTACTTGGCGCATTCCCAGCCTGCGTTCTCCTCGCCCACGCGCTCGGACTGCGGCACGCGCACGCCGTCGAAGTGCACTTCGTTGAGGTCGTGGTCGCCACCGATGGTGGCGATGGGCCGCACCGTGATGCCGGGCAGCTTCATGTCGACCAGCAGGAAGCTGATGCCGGCCTGCGGTTTGCCTTCGCTGCGCGTGCGCACCAGCGCGAACATGCGGTTGGCATGGTGCGCGTGCGTGGTCCAGATCTTGGTGCCGTCGAGCACGTAGTCATCGCCATCGGCGCGTGCCCGCAGTTGCAGCGAGGCCAGGTCGGAGCCCGCGTTGGGCTCCGAGAAGCCCTGGCACCAGTAGTCCTGGCCCGAGAGGATGCGCGGCAGGTAGAAGTCCTTCTGCGCCGGCGTGCCGTAGCGCAGCAGCACCGGGCCGACCAGCCGCGTGCCCATGGGGTGCACCAGCGGCGCGCCGGCCAGCGCGCATTCGGTTTCGAAGATGAAGCGCTGCAGCGCCGTCCAGCCGGTGCCGCCCCATTCCCTGGGCCACAGCGGCACCAGCCAGCCGCGCTGTTGCAGCGCCTGCTGCCACGGGCCGCTGACTTCGGGCTCGGGGTACAGGCCGGTGGTGGCGCGCTGGCCGGCGCGCATCTCGTCGCTCAACTGCTCGGCCAGAAAGGCGCGCACTTCGGCGCGGAAGGCGCGGTCGCGCGCGTCAAGGTCCAGGTTCATGCCAGTGTCTCTTCGGGGTGGCCCAGGGTGGCGCTGGTGGCGAAGCCGCCGTCGGCCAGCAGCAGGCGGCCCAGCGCCGTGCCCTGCGCGGCGGTGCCGCCCAGCTCGGCCTCCAGGGCCAGCAGGGTTCTGAAGCCCGGCGCGATGGCCAGCTCCTCGCACACGCCCATGGCGCCGTGCAGTTGCACCGTGCCCTGCGCCACCTCGCGCGCAGCGCGCAGCACCTTGCTGCCGGCCATGTGCGCTGCGCACCAGGCGGCGTCGGCGCTGCCGCCGTCGGCCGCCAGCCGCAGCGTGGCCAGTTCGCAGGCCGCCTGGGCTTCGGCGCACTGCACGGCCATTTCGGCCAGCCGATGCTGCACCGACTGGAACTGCGCGAGCGGCTGGCCGAACTGGCGGCGCTGCTGCACGTGGGCCACGGTCTGCGCCAGCGCGGCCTGCATGGTGCCGGTGCCCTGCCAGAGGGCCATGAGCTGCGCTTCGGCCAGGCTGCGCTGCAGCGTGGCACCGGCCTCGGCCGCATCCAGCAGGTCGGCCGCGGCCACGGCCACGCCTTCGAAGCGCAGGTCGGCCGCGCGGCCGCCGTCGGTGCTGTCATAGGCGTCGCAATGCACGCCGCTCGCCTGCGGATCGACCAGGCACAGGCGCGTGGCGCCCTGCGCATCCACCGCCGGGACGATCCAGCGCACGGCCCCGGCCGCGCCCGCCACGGCCAGCTTGGCGCCGTGCAGGCGCCAGCCGCCGTCGCCATCGGCCAGCAGGCGGGTCTGCCGCTGTTCGCCACGCTCGCGGTGCGCCAGCGCCAGCCGGTGGCTGCCGTCGACCACGCCGGGCAGCCAGCGCGCGTGCTGCGCGGCATCGCCGGCCCGGGCCAGCAGCCGGGCGGCCTGCATCACGCAGCCCAGCCAGGGTTCGACCACGAGGTGGCGGCCCAGCGCCTGCGCGAGCAGGCCGCATTCGAGCAGCCCGGCTTCGAGGCCGCCGCAGTCCTGCGGCAGCGGCAGGCCCAGCCAGCCCATGTCGGCGAAGGCCTGCCAGGCCTGGGCGTTGCCGCCATCGCGGTGCAGGCCGGCCTCGCGCTGGCGCAGGTCGTAGCGTTCGCGCAGCCAGTCCAGGGCACTGGCCTGGATCAGCTGCTGTTCTTCGTTCAGTGCAGTCTGCATCGGCGTGCGTCAGTCGGCCTTGATCTTTGCGCCCTGGATGACCTTGGCCCACTGGTCGATGTCGCGGCGGATGAAGCTGGCGAATTCGGTGGGCGTGTTGCCCACGATGTCCAGGCCCCAGCCCTTGAAGCGTTCGCGCATCTCGGGCTCCTTGAGGATCTCGACCACCTCGCGGTGCAGGCGGTCCACGACCGGCTGCGGCGTGCCGGCCGGTGCCACCAGCCCCAGCCAGGGCATGGCGTCGAAGCCCGGCACGCCCGATTCGGCCACGGTGGGCAGCTCGGGCACCGACTGCGAGCGCCTGGCGGTGGTCACGGCCAGCGCGCGCAGCTTGCCCGACTTCACGAAGGGGCCCGAGGAGCCCCAGGCGTCGAACATCACCTGCACCTGGCCGGCCACCAGGTCGGTGAGGGCCGGGCCGCTGCCCTTGTACGGAATGTGGACCATGAAGGTCTGGGCCATGCTCTTGAACAGCTCGCCCTCCAGGTGGGTGGAGGTGCCGGTGCCGGTGGACGAATAGTTCAGCTTGCCCGGGTTGGCCTTGGCATAGGCCACCAGCTCGGCCACGTTCCTGAAGGGCTGCTGCGGGTTCACCACCAGCACGTGCACCACCGAGGCCACCAGCGTGATGGGCGCGAAGCTCTTGACGGCGTCGTAGGAGACCTTGTCGTACAGCAGCGGCGCCGTGCCCAGCGAGGACGCGGCCAGCAGCACCGTGTAGCCATCGGCCGGCGCGCGCGCCACCAGGTCGGACGCCAGCACCGTGCCCGCACCGGCCTTGTTGTCCACGATCACGGGCTGGCCCAGGCGCTGGCTCAGCTTCTCGCCCAGCGCGCGGGCCAGCAGGTCGGTCACGCCGCCGGGCGGGAAGGGCAGCACCATGCGGATGGGCTTGCTCGGATAGGCCGCTTCCTGCGCCAGGCCCGCGAGCGGGAAGGCCAGCGTGGCCGCAGCTGCCAGCGCGCAGGCCAGGCGCCGGCCCAGCGAGGGCCGGCCGATGCGGGAGGTGGGGGTCGTCTTCATGGCATGTCTCCGTCGTTGTCAGTTGGCGAAAAAGGTCAGGCGCTGGTGGCGGCAGCAGCCGGCACGATCAGCGCGTCGAGCGCCACCGCACCTTCGCCGCGCGGCTGCACCAGCAGCGGGTTGATCTCGATCTGGGCGGCCTGCGGGCCCAGCGCCAGCGCGGCACGCGAGAGGCCGGCGATGCTGGCGCAGGCGGCCTGCACATCGCCCAGCGGCCGGCCCCTGAAGCCATCGAGCAGCGGCCAGGCCTTGAGTTCGCCCAGCATCTGCTGCACCAGCGCGTCATCGACCGGCAGCAGGCGGTGGCTGGCGTCGCGGTACAACTCGGTCAGCACGCCGCCCAGGCCCACTGTCAGCGCGGGGCCGAAGACCGGGTCGTGCGTGATGCCGGCGATCAGCTCGGCCACGCCGCCGCGCGCCATGGGCTGCACCAGGAAGCCCTCGATGCGGGCCTGCGGCGCCTTCTTCGCCACCTGCTCGCGCATGGCGGCGCAGGCTTCGCGCAGCGCGGGCGCGTCGGCGATGTTCAGCCGCACGCCGCCCACCTCGGTTTTGTGCGCGATGTCGGCGCTCAGGATCTTGAGCACCACGGGCCAGCCCAGCGCCTGCGCCGCGGCCACGGCGCCGTCGGCATCGGCGGCCACCTGCTCCGGCACGGGCGCCACGCCGTGGCGGGCCAGCAGTTGCTTGGTCTGGTGTTCGTTCAGCGACGCGGGCAGCGCCTGGCCGCCCACGGCACCGGAAGCTTCGCGCAGCGCGGCCCAGCGCGCGGTGGCCGGCGCCTGCGCGAGCCAGCGGCACCAGGGCGCCAGCGCCTGCACGGCCCGGCCGAGATCGCCGAACACCGGCACGCCGGCCGCGGCCAGCTTCTGGCGCGACTGTGCGGCGCCGGTGTCGATGGCCACGAACAGCCGCGGGTGCCGCGCGCACACGTCGGCCAGCGCGTCGGCCATGCGGTCCAGCAGGTAGCCGGGCGCGTTGACCACCACCACGTCCACCGCATCGGTGGTGGCCAGGGCTTCGAACACGGTGCGCACGAAGTCCGGGTTGTTGACGATGTTGCCGGTCACGTCCACGGGGTTGCTGACCATGCCGTAGTCGGGAATGCCGTCGCGCAGCAGCTGTTGCAGTGCCTCGGGCAGCACGGGCAGGTCCATGCCGGCGCCGATCAGCTTGTCGGCCAGGATGGCGCCCAGCGCGCCCGACATGGTGATGACCGCCGCGCGCAGCCCGCCCTGGCGTTGCCTGAAGCCGCTGAGCATGGCCAGGTCGGCCATCTGCGAGAAATCCTGCGCCTGGATCACGTTGAGCTGGGAGAAGCCCGCGCGGTACAGCGCCATGTCGCCGGCCAGCGCCGAGGTGTGGGACTGCACGGCCGCGGCGCCGCGCTCGGTTTCGCCGGCCTTGTACAGCACCAGCGGCTTGCGCGCGGCGGCCAGGCGCAGCGCGGTGTCGATGAACAGCGGGCCGTTGCGCAGCTCTTCCACATAGCCCAGCACGCAGTCGGTGCCGCTGTCCTGCGCCAGAAAGGCCAGGTACTGCGAGAAGTCGACCACGGCCTCGTTGCCGGTGTTGATGAAGTGGCTCACCGGCACGCCCTGCTGGCGCGTGAGGCCGAACAGGGCCGAGCAGACGTTGCCGCTTTGCGTGACGATGCTCACGCGCCCGGGTTCCTGCTGCGGCGCCACGGTCTTGAAGATGGCCGCAAAGGCCGTGAAGGCGCGGATGTTGAGGTTGGCGAAGCCCATGCAGTTGGGGCCGGCGATCACCATGCCGCTTTGCGCGGCAAAGGCTTCCAGGCGCGCCTGCAGCGCAGCGCCGGCCGCGCCCGCTTCGGCAAAGCCGGCCGCATAGACGATGGCCGCGCGGATGCCCCTGGCGTGGCAGCGCTCGAGCATGGGCGTGACCTCTTCGGCGCCAATGGCCAGCACGGCCAGGTCGGGCGCCTCGGGCAGCGACTCGATGTCGGCGTAGCAGCGCCAGCCGAACACCTCTTCGTACTTGGGGTTGACGGGGTAGACCGCGCCCGCGAACTCGAAGTGGCGCAGCAGGTCCAGCGGCATGCCGCCGATGCGGCCGGCCTGATTGCTCGCGCCCACCAGCGCGATGGAGCGCGGGGCCAGCAGGGGGTCAAGACGATGCGCCACGCGCGGCTCCTTTCTGGATCGCCGAAGCCAGGCCGGCTTCCTTGGTCTGCCGGTACTCCTCGCTCACATGGCTGAGCTGGTGCAGGTCGAAGTGCGCCGACAGGGCCTCGCGCATGCCGCGCACGTCCACCGAACGATTGAGCGACTTCTTGAGGATCTGCAGCGCAAAAGGCGGCGCCTGGGCAATGCGCTGGGCCAGTGCCAGCGTCTCCTCGTCCAGCCGTTCGGTGGGCACCACGCGGTTGACCATGCCGATCTCCCGGGCGCGCCGGGCGTCGAAGCGCTCGCCCGTGAACAGCAGCTCCTTGGCATCGCGCAGGCCCAGCACCCAGGGGTGGATCAGCACCTCGGTGGCGGCCGCGCCCATGGTGTGGGTCACCGGGTCGCTGAACTGCGCGTCTTCGGCGGCCACCAGCAGGTCGCACATGTTGGCCAGCATGAAGCCCGCGGCCACGCAGGCGCCCTGCACCTGGCAGATGGTGGGCTTGGGAAAGTCCCAGATGCGCAGGCAGTAGTCGTAGTAGTGCCGGCTTTCATAGGCCCAGCGCTGCTCCACCGTGAACTCGGCGCGCTCGGCCTGGGCCTGCTTCAGGTCGTGCCCGGCCGAGAAGTGCGGGCCGCGCCCGGCCAGCACCACCACGCGGGTGTTGGCGTCGTCCCGGGCCTCGGCAAAGGCTGCGTCCAGCTGGTCCAGCATCTGCTGGCTCTGGGCATTGCGGCGATCGGGCCGGTTGAGCCAGATGCGGCGCACCGCACCCAGCTGCTCGATCTCTATCTGTTGTTGGGCTTGCATCATGCGTTCCAGGCAAGGTTTCAAGGGCGTTCTCGATGCCGCGCATGGTGTCTGCTGCGACTATGCTTGCCGAGCGGAAAGCGTCACAAATCCCATATGGTGAGCAAACTACAGGAAACCCCGGGGGCGCAGAGCCTGCGCCGTTCGCTGGCCGTTTTGCGCCTGCTGGCCGAGCACCACGAGACCGGGCTGGGCGTGAGCGACGTGGTGGCGATGGCCGGGCTGGAGCGCTCCACGGCCCACCGCATGATGGCCGTGCTGGCCGAGGAGCACTTCGCCGAGCGCGACGAGCGCACGCGCCGCTACCGGCTGGGGCTGGAGGCCATGCGTCTGGGCTTCGCGTCGCTCAAGCGCGCGCCGCTGGTGGCCAACTACCAGGCCATCGTGCAGCGGCTGGCGCGCATCTCCGAAGACACGGTGTTCCTGCTGGCGCGCCAGGGCGACTACACGGTCTGCCTGCTGCGGCTGGACGGCAGGGCGCCCTCGCGCATCTTCAGCACCAACGTGGGCGACATCCGGCCCATCGGCATCGGCGTGGGCGGCATGGCCATGCTGGCGACGGTCTCGGACGAGGAGATCGAGCGCATCTACCTGCGCCATGCGCCGGCCTTCCAGGCGGCGGGGCTGGGGCGCGAGGCCATGGCCCGCAACGTGGCCAAGACCCGCCGGCTGGGCTACTGCGAGATGGCCGACACCGTGACCTCCAACGTGGCCGGCGTGGGCGCCGTGATCCCGCACCAGGGCAGCGCCTTCGCGGCCGTCTCCATCGCCTCCAGCAAGTCGCGCCTGAGCCTGGCGCGGCGCGCGGAACTGGGGCAACTGCTGCTGCGCACGCTCACGGCCGCGTGAGCGTGCGCGCGGCCCTCACTTGTAGAGCAGCTGCGGCAGCCACAGCCCGATCTGCGGCCAGGTGTACAGCAGCACGATGGCCAGGATCTGGATGCCCATGAAGGGAAGCATGCCCGCGAAGATCTGGTTGAGCGTGACATGGGGCGGGGCCACGCCCTTGAGGTAGAAGGCCGACATGGCCACCGGCGGGGAGAGGAAGGCGGTCTGCAGGTTCAGCGCCACCAGCAGCCCGAAGAACAGCGGGTCCACGCCGAAGTGGTCCAGCAGCGGGATGAAGATGGGCATGAAGATCACGATGATCTCGGTCCATTCCAGCGGCCAGCCGAGCAGGAAGATCACGACCTGCGACAGCACCATGAACTGGAAGGCCGTCAGGTTCATCGACAGCACCCACTTCTCGATCAGCTCCTGCCCGCCCAGCAGCGCGAAGGCGGCCGAGAAGATGGCCGAGCCCACGAAGAGCCAGCACACCATGGCCGCGGTCTTGGCCGTGAGGTAGACCGATTCCTTGACCACCGACAGGGTCAGGCGCCGGTAGGCCGCCGCCAGCACGAAGCCGCCCAGCGCGCCCATGGCCGCCGCTTCGGTGGGCGTGGCCAGGCCGAAGACGATGGAGCCCAGCACCGCCAGGATCAGCACGACCAGCGGGAAGAAGGAGCCCAGCAGCATCTTGAAGATCTCGAGCCGGGCGAAGCTCAGGAACAGATAGAACAGCGCCGTGACCGCGCCCAGCAGCGCGAAGCAGACCCACCACCAGGTGGGCGCGGGCTGGGTCCGCGCGGCGCCGTCGCCAGCCGGCTGGGTGGTGGCGCTCGCCGGGGCCTCGGCGGAGGCGGCTGGCGGGGCTGAAGAGGCGCCTGGCGCCGCGGCGCCAGGGGGCTCCTGCAGGGCCGAGGATGCGCCCGGAGGTTCGTGCAGGCCCGAGCCTTCGACTGGCGGCTCCTGCAGTCCGGTGCCTTCCGCGGGGGGCTCCTGCAGCCCGGTGCCGCTCGAAGGCGGCTCCTGCAGCCCGGTGCCCGAGCTGCCGCTGGCCGCACCGCTGTCCGAGAAGCCGATGGGCTGCAGGCCGGATTCGGCCGCGGCCTCCACCGTGGTCACGGCGCGCCAGCTCCCGATGGCCAGCAGCGCGAAGATCAGACCCGGCAGCAGCACCAGGGCCAGCTGGCGCAGCACGTAGCCGGTGGGCACGTCGGCGTTGCGCCGGCCCTTGAGCGCGTCGAGCAGCCGGCGCGGCGCATATTGCGCGTTGTCGGCCGGCAGGGCCTGGGTCAGCGCGGGCAGCACCACTTCGCGGTCGGCCGCGGCCAGCGGCGGCGCCCAGTGCGGCTTGAGCTTGGCCATGAGGATCACGTAGCCCACGTACAGGCCGGCCAGCATCAGCCCGGGGAAGAAGGCGCCCGCATAGAGCTGCACCACCGACACGCCGGCCGTGGCGCCATACAGGATCAGCAGCACCGAAGGCGGGATCAGGATGCCCAGGCAGCCGCCCGCGGTGATGGCGCCGGCCGCCATGGGCGTCGCGTAGCCCGCGCGCAGCATGGCCGGCAGCGCCAGCAGGCCCATCAGCGTGACCACCGCGCCCACGATGCCGGTGGCCGTGGCGAAGATGGTGCAGGTGACCAGCGTGGCCACGGCCAGCGAGCCCGGCACCCGCGCCATGGCCAGGTGCATGCTCTTGAACAGGCGCTCGATCAGGTTGGCGCGCTCGACCAGGTAGCCCATGAACACGAACAGCGGCACCGCGATCAGCACGTCGTTGGCCATGCTCTTGTAGGCCGCCTGCACCATCAGGTCCAGCGTGTGCTGGATGTTCCGGTCATAGGCCAGCCAGGTGAAGATCATGCCCATGCCCATCAGCGTGAAGGCCGTGGGAAAGCCAAGCATGATCGCGATGACCACCAGCGACAGCATCAGCAGGCCCAGGTGGCCGTTGGTGATGGTCTCCACCCCCAGCAGCAGCCAGATGGCGGCCAGGACCACCAGGCCCATGATGGAAAAGCCGAACCAGAGTTCCTTGCGCATGGCTCAGGCCCTCCCTTGCGGCGCGGCGCCTGCCTGCTGGCGGGCCAGTTCGCGGTCCAGCGCCTCGATGTCGCTGTCCTTGACGTGGACCATCTCCTTGAGCTTGTCCACGTCCACCTCCTGCACGTCGTCGCCGCGCAGCGGCCAGGCGCCGGTTTTGAGGCAGATCACGCAGCGCGCGATCTCGGCCAGGCCCTGCAGCAGCAGCACGGCGCCCGCCAGCGGGATCACGAACTTGAAGGGGTACAGCGGCAGCGGGGTGGCCGAGAAGGTCTGCTCGCGGATGGCCAGCGACTCCTGTGCGTAGGTCCAGCCGGCCCAGGTCATGGCGACCACGCCCGGCAAAAAGAACAGCAGGTAGAGCGTGAAGTCCACGCCGGCCTGCGCGCGCGGGCTGAAGAAGCCGTAGAGCACGTCGCCGCGCACATGGCCGTTCTTGGCCAGCGTGTAGGCCCCGGCCAGCATGAACAGCGTGCCGTAGAGCATGATCTGCGCGTCCAGCACCCAGGCATGCGGGTTGTTCAGCGCGTAGCGCGAAAACACCTCCCAGCTGATGAGCACCGTGAGGCCGACCACGGCCCAGGCCGCGACTTTTCCGATGAAGGTCGAGATGGCGTCGACCCCGAGCAAGAGTTTCTGCATGTGGCGATCCGGTCAGTCGCGCAGCGCGCGCGACGGAGGGAAGGAGAAAGGGAAGACAAGGACACGCACAAAACGGGCGGCAGCACGCCGCCCGTTCGTGGCCAGACGCATCAGCTCTTTTTCTGAGAGAAGTAGTGGTTCCAGGCCATCTTGAAGTCGATGTCGGTGTCGTTCTTCCAGCGGCCGCTGCGCTGCGCGAAGGCGCGCATCGAATCCATCACCTTCTTGAACATCGGGTTCTCGCCCGCCTTCTTCGTGGTCACCTTGTCCCAGGCCGCCAACTGCGCGCGCAGGATGGCGTCGGGCGTCTTGTAGAACTTCACGCCCTGCTTGGACTGCATCTCGGCATAGTCCTTGGCATAGCGGTCCGCGGCCTTCCAGCTCATGTCGGCGCTGGCGGCCTGGGTCGCGTAGTCGATGATGGACTTGAGCTCGGCCGGCAGCGCGTCGTACTTGGTCTTGTTGAACAGCACCTCGAACTGCTCGCTGCACTGGTGAAAGCTCTGCAGCATGCAGTTCTTGGCCACGTCGGGAAAGCCCAGCACGCGGTCGCTCGAAGCGTTGTTGAACTCGGCCGCATCGAGCAGGCCGCGGTCCAGCGCCGGCACGATCTCGCCGCCGGGCAGCGGGTTCACGGCCACGCCCATCTCGGTGAACACGTCCACCGCCAGGCCCACGGTACGGAACTTCAGGCCCTTGAGGTCTTCCACCTTGGCAACTGGCTTCTTGAACCAGCCCAGCGGCTGCGTGGGCATGGGGCCGTAGAGCTTGGACACCACATCCATGTTCAGGCTCTTGTAGATCTCGTCCAGCAGCTCCTTGCCGCCGCCGTAGTTGTGCCAGGCCAGCACCATGTTGGCGTCCATGCCGAAGGCCGGGCCCGAGCCCCACAGCGCCACCGCCTGGTTCTTGCCGTACCAGTAGGCGATCACGCCATGGCCGCCGTCGAGCGTGCCCTTGGCCACCGCATCGAGCAGCTGAAAGGCCGGCACCACCGCGCCTGCGGGCAGCACCTCGATCTTGAGCCGGTTGCCGGCCATGTCGTTGACCTTCTTGGCGTAGTCCTGCGCGAACTCGTGGAAGATGTCCTTGGCCGGCCAGGTGCTCTGGAAACGCCAGGTGGTGGTCTGTGCCTGACTGACCATCGGCGCCGAAAGGGCACCTGCGGCCACGGCCGCGCCCTTGAGCAGGCTGCGGCGGCGGGTCGTCGTCTTGCTGTCTGTCATCAGTTTTGTCTCCATTCGTTAGAACCGGAAATCAAAGGCTTCCAGCGGGCCTGACTGTTGACGCGATGCCCGATCAGACCAAGAGGGTTTTCACCCGATGGTGAAAAATCCCGTGCAGCGCAGGGCACTTGATGCACTGCAATACTTCAGCGCAGTCAGTTTCATGAAAGGCATTTCCCATGGGTGAGGAGCGAAAGGCGCTGACGGCGCCCCAGGCGGCCGAAGGCTACGCGGGCGACATCAGCCCCGAACTGGCCGGCCAGTGGCTGGCCGGCGGGCAGGCCGTGCTGGTTGACGTGCGCACCGACGCCGAGCGCGAGTGGGTGGGCTTCGTGCCCGGCGCCGTGCCGCTGGCCTGGAAGCAATGGCCAGGGATGGCGATCAACCCGGGCTTTGACGAGGGCCTGCGCGCGGCCGTGCCGCCGGGCGGCAAGGTGATGCTGCTGTGCCGCAGCGGCGTGCGCTCCATCGCCGCCGCGCGCCGCGCCACCGAGCTGGGCGTGCAGGCCTACAACATCCTCGAAGGCTTCGAGGGCGATGCCGACGCGCAAGGGCATCGCGGCCAGCGCGGCGGCTGGCGCCTGCGCGGCCTGCCCTGGAAGCAGAACTGACGCTGCGCCGAAAAAGCGACAAGAAAAAACGGCCGCCCGCAGGCGGCCGTTGAGCCTTGACGTGTTCGCGCGGGCTCAGCGTCCCTGCACGCGCTGCAGCACCGCCTGCACCGTGCCTTCGTCCACTTCCACCGAATGGCCCACCCAGGCCACGAAGGCATCGGGGCGCACCAGCACCAGCGGGGCTTCGTAGCGCGCGGCTTCGCCCTGGGCTTGGGTCTGGACCACGGTCAGCGGCAGCCCGGCCTGCTGCGCCGCGGCCGCAAAGCGCTGCACCGAAGCCGGATCGGCGCCCATCGCCAGCAGCGTGTAGCCCGCACCGAAAGCCTCGAACACATTGCGCCCATCGGGCAGCAGCGCGGGCGCCAGGTGATGGCCGGCGCGCGCATCAAAGCGGTGCGAGCCTTTGGCGCTGCACACGGCCGCAGCCTGGCCTTCTTCCTGCCCCACCACGGGCGAGCCTTCGTAGTGCGGCTCGAAGGCATGCACCTCGCCCACGGCGCCATGCGCGCGCGCATGCCAGGCGGCCTCGAAGGCCTCGCGGTCGCGCGCCGGGTCGTGGCTTTCGAGGAACTGGCGGTCGGTTTCGATGGACTTGGCGATGAAGTCGTCGATGGTGGAGCGGAACACCGGCCGGCGCTCGGCGTCGTAGGAATCGAGCAGCGCCTCGCCGCCCCAGCCCTGCAGCGCGGCGGCCAGCTTCCAGCCCAGGTTGCGCGCATCTTCCAGGCCCGAGTTCACGCCGTAGCCGCCATAGGGCGGGTGGCTGTGCGCGGCGTCGCCGGCCACGAACACGCGGCCCTGGCGGTAGCGGTCGGCCAGCATGAAGCGCAGGTCCCAGAAGCCGATGTGCTCGAAGTCCACGTCGAAGGGCGCGCCCACGGCTTCCTGCACGTAGGCCTTGAAGTCGAAGTTCTCAGCCGTGGTGCCGGGCGGCACCGGCGCGTGGAAGAACCAGGTGCTGCCCAGGTCCACGCGGCCGAAGAACTTCCAGTAGCCCTTGAGTTCGCTCTGCAGCACGTTGTAGTAGCTCTTGCCCGGAAAGCGCGCCAGCAGCTCGTGCAGCCCGGTGGAGCGGAACACCAGCAGCACCATCAGGCGGTCGTGGTCGGTGCGCGTCTGCGTGATGCCCGACTGCTCGCGCACCCGTGAGCGCGCGCCGTCGCAGCCCACGGCGTAGGCCGCGCGCAGCACGCGGGGGGCTTGCCCGCCGGCCTCGCCGCGCGGCGCCACCTGCACCGAGACGCCCTGCTCGTCCTGTGCCACTTCCACCGCGTCATGACCCGTCAGCAGCTGCACCGAGGGCAGCTGCGCCGCGCGTGCGCGCAGCACGGCTTCGGTCGCGTACTGGGGCAGGCGCTCGTTGGCCGTGTAGTAGTAGGGCTTGACCAGGTCGCGCTGCAGCCAGTCGTAGGAATAGGGGCCCAGCAGCGTGCCGTGCGCCGTCAGGCCGCCGATGCCGTATTCGGGCGGGATGGTGCGCGCGGCGCGCAGCTCCTTTTCGGCCTGCCAGGCATGGAAGTGCTCCATCGTGCGCTGGGTCAGGTTCTGACCCTTGGGGATGGGTTGCGGCTGCTCGTAGCGCTCGACCACGATGCAGCGGATGTTGCGCTGGCCCAGCTCGATGGCCAGGCCCATGCCGACGGGGCCGCCGCCGACGATGATCACTTCGGCATCGTGGGTCGAGGTACCGGGCTGTTGGGAGGAGGGGGTCACGGTGCGTGTGTCTTCAGGGGATGTCATGAGGAAGGCTTATTCGGCGGTGATGCCCTGCGTGCGGATCAGCTCGCCCCAGCGCCGCGCGTCGGCCTGCACCAGGCGCTGGAACTCCTGCGGCGTGCTGTGGGCGGGCGTCATGCCCTGCGCCTCGAAGGCCTTGGCCACCTCGGGTTCGCGCAGGATCAGGCGCAGCTCCTCGTTCACGCGCTGGATGAAGGACTCGGGCGTGCCGGCGGGCGCGAAGATGCCGTACCACATGTCCACGTTCAGGTCGCCGATCTTCAGCGTGTTCAGCGGCGGCACCTCGGGCAGCAGCGGCGAGGGCTTGTCGGAGCTGATCGCCAGCGCCTTGAGCTTGCCGGCCTTGATGTGCTGCAGGGCCACGTGGATGGGCAGGAACATCACGTCGATCTGGCCGCCCAGCAGGTCGGTGACGGCCGGCGCAGTGCCGCGGTAGCTGATGTGCGTGAGCGAGACCTTGCCGCGGCTCTTGAGCAGCTCCATGGCCAGGTGGTGCGGCGTGCCCGCGCCCGGCGAGCCGTAGTTCAGCACGCCGGGGTTCTTCTTCGCGAAGTCCATCAGGCCGGTGAGCGAATCGAACTTCACGCGCGGGGTGGCCACCAGCAGCAGCTGGCCCCAGCTCGTGAGGCTGATGGGTGCGAGGTCCTTGACCGGATCGAAGCCCAGCTTGGGGTACAGGGCCGCGTTCATCACCACCGTGTTCACGGTCACCAGCAGGGTGCTGCCGTCGGGCGTGGCGCGCACCACTTCCTGCGTGCCGATGTTGCCCGAGGCGCCGGGCTTGTTGTCCACGAAGAAGGGGCGCTTCAGGCGCTGCGACAGGGCCGGGCCTGCCAGGCGCGCGATCAGGTCGATGCCCGTGCCCGGCGTGAAGGGCACCAGCAGGCGCACCGGGGCCTGGCTGTCTGCGGCGCGGGCCAGGCCGGCGGGGCCCAGCGTCAGCGCCGCCGCGCCGGCAAGCAGCGCCTGGCGGCGGGAAACGGCGGCCGCGGCGCTCGCGCCGATGGAAGTCGGAAGGCGGTTCATGGTGTCTCCTTGGCGGTGGCGGATGTCCTGCGCGAGGCGTGCGCGGCGGGCATGCGGACCCGGACATCCTTGACGGAGAATTTCAACCGCTTCCCTGCGTTGAATCAAACGGAACATTTTGGTGAATTCATCAGCGAAATTGATCAATGTCAGCAGCCGGCAACTGCTGGCCTTCCTCGAGATCTGCCGCCACCAGAGCTTTGCCCGCGCGGCCGAGCGCGTGCATCTGTCGCCGTCGGGCGTGAGCATGCTGGTCAAGGAGCTGGAGCAGCAGGTGGGCGCGCGCCTGTTCGAGCGCACCACGCGCTCGCTGACCCTGACCGATGCGGGCCGGCGCCTGGTGCCCTTCGCCGAGCGCGTGGTCGAGCAGCTGCGCGACCTCGATGAAGCCGTGCGCGGCTCCGAAGCCGCGATCCGCTCGCGCCTGAACGTGGCGGCCACGCCCATCGTGGCCACCAGCCTGCTGCCGCGCGTGATCCGCCAGTTCGGCCACACCCATCCGCACGTGCGCGTGCATGTGGCCGACGGCGACGTGGGCCTGGTGCGGCAGAACCTGTTGGCCGGCGAGGCCGACATCGGCCTGGGCTTCTTCGTCAAGCCCGCGGTGGGGCTGGTGCGCGATTCGGTGCGCCGCTTCAGGCTGATGTGCATCAGCCCACCGGGCACGGCGCCCCCGGGCCTGGCCCTCAGCCGCCCCTGGCGCAGCCTGGCCGGCCTGCCGCTGGTGTGCCTGCCGCCCGGCAACCCCATCCAGGCGCTGGTGGAAGCGCACCTGCCGCGCGGCCGGGCCCGCAACGAGAACCGCACGGCGATGAACTTTTTAGGCACCCTGATCGCCATGGTGGAGGCGGGCCTGGGCCATGGCGTGGTGCCTTCGTTCGTGCTGGAGGAGTGCCTGCGCCACGGGCTCAGCGTCTCGATGCTGGTGGAGCCGGCCGTGCACCTGGACCTGTTCGCCGTCACGCGCCGCGGCGCACCGCGCGATGGCGTGGCCGCCGACTTCGTGGCGGCCTTCAAGCAGGCGGCGCAGCAGATGGATTGCTGAGAAGCCGTGAACAAGTCCTCCCGCGCAGGCGACAGCCCCCGGCTGGCCCGGCCCGGGCCAGGGTGAATAATCGCGCGCATGCAGCAGCAAAGCCCTGATCGCGCCCTCCTGGCCATCGACATTGGCAATACCCGCCTGAAATGGTCGCTCTATGCGCGCGGCGAACCCGGTGCGCCGCTGCTGGCGCATGGCGCCGAGTTCCTGGACCACATCGACCGCCTGGCCGAAGGGCCCTGGGCCGAGCTGCCCGTCACGCCCACGGCCATGCTGGGCTGCGTGGTGGCCGGCGAGCATGTGCGGCGCCGGGCCGAGGAGCAGATCGCCGAGGCTTTCGACTTCTCGCCGCGCTGGGCCGTCTCCAGCGTGGCCGAGGCCGGCATCGTCAACGGCTACGACCATCCCACGCGCCTGGGCGCAGACCGCTTCGTGGCGATGATCGGCGCGCGCCACCGCATGCTGGCCGCGCAGGCCGGCGCCGCGCCGCGGCCCATCATCGTGGTGCTGGTGGGCACGGCCGTGACGGTGGAGGCGATCGACGCCGAAGGCCGCTTCCTGGGCGGGCTGATCCTGCCGGGCCACGGCATCATGCTGCGCGCGCTCGAATCGGGCACGGCCGGCCTGCACGTGCCCACGGGCGAGGTGCAGATCTTTCCCACCAACACCAGCGATGCGCTCACCAGCGGCGGCACCTACGCCATCGCCGGCGCCGTGGAGCGCATGGTGCAGCACCTGCGCCAGCATTGCGGCGCCGAGCCCGTGTGCTACATGGCCGGCGGCGCGGGCTGGAAGATGGCGCCGTCGATGATCGGCAGCTTCGAGCTGGTCGAGAGCCTGATCATGGACGGGCTGCTGGTGATCGCGCAGCAGCGCGAGCAGCAAAGGCTCGCGTAAGCCAAGGCCCTGCGCGCGCTCAGGCCGCGGCGTGGCCGGGCTTGGGCTGCAGCACGAAGGCCGGCGGCGGCTGGGCCTGCATGAATCGCTCGGCCACATGCGCCGCATGGCGGTGCGCCCGCACCCAGGCCTGCGCATCCTTGCTGGCAGGGCTTTTGTCTGCGCCTTGCTGCGCTTTCTCTTCGGACTGCGCCGCCAGGAAGCAGCGCATCAGCGCCTCGGGCCCGCCCAGCTGCGCTTCCAGGCTCTGCGCGTAGGCCTGCGCGGCCTGCACGCGGTCCAGCGGGTCGGCCACGCTGCCCCACACGTCGACGTCGTAGCTGCGTCCGGACAGCGGGGTGAGCGAGAGCATGCTCATCGGACCAGCCCGTCCACCGCCTGGAACATGGCCTGCCGCGCCTGGCTGATGACCTGGCCTTTCCAGGCGTCGGTGTCGGTGTAGAAGGCCTGGCGCATGCGCTGGCGGATGGTGGCGGCCAACTCGGGCGCGGCCTCGGGATGCAGGTGCAGCCAGTGGTCGCCGCGCAGCGCGGCCAGCACTTCCAGCAGCGGCTCGGTGCCGTACTCCAGCGCGATGCTGGTGATCTGCGCCTGCGGGCACTCGTCATAGGCCGCGTTGATGATCAGGCCGCGCAGCTCGGCCGAGGTGGAGCTGCCGTCGTACATGGAGGTCACGGGCGTGCTGCCGCCGCCGTCCCACCAGGCGCGCGCACGGGCCAGCTCGGCGCCGTCGTTGTGGCCGGCAAAGATGCGCTCGCCATGGCCGTTGGGCCCCAGGCCGGTGTGCAGGTCGATCCAGGCGATGCGCGAAGCCTTGCGCGCATGGCGGCGCAGCAGCGTGCGCAGGGTGCGGTTGCTCCAGGTGGCGGCCTGGCCGCCGAAGAACAGTCCGTCGGCGAACTGGTACTGCCCGCCCGAGACCGCGGCCTGGAAGGCCTGCACGCCGTGGCGGGCCATCCAGGCGGCCATCTCGGCCTCGTCGGCGGGCGAGGGCGGCCACTGCGCCGGCAGCAGCAGCGCATGCAGCTGCGCATAGGCCTTGTTGGCCGGCAGGGCGTGGCCGAAGTCCACGAAGTTGCGGTTCAGGTCCACGTTCTCCTGCGTCACGCGCCGCCCGTGCGAGAAGCCGTGCGGGTTCAGCGCATGCAGGTACAGCACGGCCACGCCCGCGTCGCGGGCCTTGGCGCGCCATTCGTCGTCGTGCAGCGCAAAGGCCTGCACGCCGCTGCCGCAGTGGCCTTCGACGCCGTGGCAGGCGCTGCTCACGATGAGCAGCCGCTGCGCATCGGCGGGGCCGTCGAATGCGGCGTCCAGCGCCAGCGGCTCGCCCTGCGCGCCGGGCAGCGGCAGGGGCTGGGAGTCCACCGCCAGGCCCGCCGCCAGGCAGCCGCGCAGGAACTTCTGCCGGGCCAGCGCGTAGCTGTCGCTGAAGGCCTCGGCCACGCCGATCATTTGAAGCGCTCCGGCCGTCCCTGCACAAAGCGCTCCGGCGCTTCGGCCAGGAAGCGCTCGGCCAGACGTACCCAGATGGTGGCGCCCAGCGGGATCAGGTCGTCGTTGAAGTCGTAGCTGGGGTTGTGCAGGGTGCAGGGGCCTTCGCCATGCAGCGCGTCGCGGTGCGTGCCGTCGCCGTTGCCGATGAAGGCATAGGCGCCGGGGCGCGCCAGGAGCATGAAGGCGAAGTCCTCGGAGGTCATGGCCGCCTCCTGTTTGAGCACGTTCTGCGGGCCCACCACTTCGGCCATCACCTCGCGCGCGAAGTCGGCCTCGGCCGGCGTGTTGATGGTGGGCGGGTAGTAGCGCTCGAAGCGGAAATCGCACTCGGCGTCATGCGCCGCGCAGATGTGTTCGGCGATCTGGCGCATGCGCGATTCGATCAAATCCAGCACCTCCATCGAGAAGGTGCGCACCGTGCCGGTCAGCTCGCAGTCGTTGGGGATCACGTTGTTGGTGTCGCCCGCGTGGATGGTGGTCACCGAGATCACGGCCGAATCGGTGGGCTTCATCTTGCGCGTGACGATGGTCTGCCAGGCCTGCACCAGTTCGCAGGCGATGGGCACCGGGTCGATGCCCGTGTGCGGCAGCGCCGCATGGCCGCCCTTGCCGCGCACCGTCACGTAGAACTTGTTGCCCGAGGCCATGGCCGGCCCGGGGCTGACGGCCAGCTGGCCGGCCTTCATGCCGGGCCAGTTGTGCATGCCGTAGACCGCGTCCATCGGGAAGCGCTCGAACAGGCCGTCCTTGATCATCGCGTCGGCGCCGCCGCCGCCTTCCTCGGCCGGCTGGAAGATCAGGTACACCGTGCCGTCGAAGTTGCGGTGCTTCGCCAGATGCTGCGCCGCGGCCAGCAGCATGGCCGTGTGGCCGTCATGGCCGCAGGCGTGCATCTTGCCGGCATGCCGGCTGGCATGGGCGAAGGTGTTGATCTCCTGGATGGGCAGGGCGTCCATGTCGGCGCGCAGGCCCACGGCGCGCGCGCTGCTGCCGTTCTTGAGGATGCCCACCACGCCGGTCTTGCCCAGCCCGCGATGGATGGGAATGCCCCACTGCGTGAGCTGCGCCGCCACCACGTCGGCGGTGCGCACTTCCTCGTAGCCGAGTTCGGGATGGGCGTGCAGGTCACGCCGCACCGCGGCAATGCCGGCGGCCTGGGTGACGATGGTGTCGATCAGTTTCATGAACGGGAGTCTAGGCCGGGCCGGAGGGCGCTGCCAGGCGAAGCAATACCGATGCCCGCACAAGGGTTGAGACCGTGCGCTCGCCAATCCCGTGCAGGCAGGGCGGGCGCGGGCCTTGCCCCACAATGGTTGCCATGCCCACCCCCACGCTCCCCACGCTTTCTGACCAGGGCCTGGCCTTCGCCCAGTCCCTGGTGCGCATGAACACCGTCAGCGCGAACAGCAACCTGCAACTGATCGACTTTGCGCGCGAGCACCTGGCCAGCCTGGGTGTGAGCAGTCGCATCACCTACAACGCCGGACGCACCAAGGCCAACCTCTTCGCCACGCTGGGCGAGGGCCGGCCGGCCGGGGTGATCCTCTCGGGCCACACCGACACCGTGCCCTGGGACGGCCAGGCCTGGACGGTGGACCCGCTGTCGGCCCTGGTGCAGGACGGCCCCGAAGGCCCCAGCCTCTACGGCCGCGGCTGCGCCGACATGAAGGGCTTCATCGGCATCGCGCTGGCGCAGGCCAGGCACTTCCTGGAAAGCGACGCGCCCTTCGCGCTGCACCTGGCGCTGAGCTACGACGAGGAGGTGGGCTGCTTCGGCGTGCGCGAGCTGATCGCCGACATGAAGGAGGCCGGCATCCGGCCCGTGGCCTGCGTGGTGGGCGAGCCCACGCTGATGGTGCCGGCCATCGCGCACAAGGGCGTGTACCGCTGGCGCTGCTGCGTGCGCGGCAAGGAGGCGCATTCCTCGCTCACGCCGCAGTCGGTCAACGCCATCGAGATGGCGGCGCGCGTGATCGGCAAGGTGCGCGACATGGCCGAGGGCTTCGAGGCGAACGAGCCGCGCTACCCCGGCTTCGACGTGCCCTTTTCCACCGCCAGCGTGGGCCAGTTCCACGGCGGCATCGCCGACAACGTGGTGCCGCGCGATGCCGAGTTCCGCTATGAATTCCGCAACCTGCCCACCGTCGATGCGCAGGCCCTGCAGCGCGAGGTGGAACAGTACGCGCGCATGCTGGAGCCGCGCATGCAGGCCGTGGCGCCCGGCACCGGCTTCTCCTTCGAGAACACCTGCGAGGTGCCGGCCTTCCAGGGCTCGGCCGGCGACGCCATCACGCAGCTCGCGCAGCGCCTGTCGGGCGAGGCGGGCACCACGCTGGTGGCCTTCGGCACCGAAGCGGGCCTGTTCCGCGGCGCGGGCATTCCCACCGTGGTCTGCGGCCCCGGCAGCATCACCCAGGCCCACCAGCCCGACGAATACGTGAGCCTGGCGCAACTGGCCCGCTGCGAAGCCTTCGTGCAGGGCCTGGCCACTGCGCGCGAAATTGCCTGAAAGAAGCCCCGGCCCCACCGACCCCGCGGCGCGCATGAAGCGCGTGGCGCTGGCCCTGCTGGCGGGCGCGGCGCTGCTGTATGCGCTGGCCGTGTGGGGCGGGCGCGCCCATCCGCATGCGGGCTGGGGCTGGCTGGCCGCGGGCGCCGAGGCCGCGATGGTGGGCGCCATGGCCGACTGGTTCGCGGTGGTGGCGCTGTTTCGCCACCCGCTGGGCCTGCCCATCCCGCACACGGCCATCCTGCCCGCGCGCAAGGCGCGGCTGGGCCGCAACCTGGCCGACTTCATCTGCGACAACTTCCTGGCCACGCCGCAGGTGCTGGCCAAGCTGCGCAGCTTCGATGCGGCCGGCCGCATCGCGCACTGGCTCATGCAGAGCGCGCATGCGCAGCAGCTGGGCGCGCAGGCCGTGGCGCTGGTGCGGCTGGCGCTGGGCGCGCTGGACGATGCGCGCGTGCGCGACTTCGTGGCGCGCGCGGCCGGCGCCGGGCTGCGGCACATCGACGTGGCGCCGCTGGCCGGCCAGCTGCTGGGCGCGCTCACGGCCCAGGGGCGGCACCAGGCGCTGCTCGACGAGGTGCTGGGCCAACTGGCCGAGCTGCTGGACGACGAGGCGCTGCAGGAGCAGTTGACCGACGCCATCGCCCGCGAGGTGAAGGCGCTGCGCTACGTGGGCCTGGACCAGGTGGCCGCGCGGCTGGCCACGCGCAAGATCGTGGCCGCTGTGGCGCGCACGCTGGGCGAGACGGCCGCTTCGCCCGGGCACCCGCTGCGCCTGCGCTTCGACCGCTTCATGGCCACCTTCATCGAGCGCCTGCAGCATGACCCCGGGTTCATCGCGCGCGGCGAGCGCTGGCGCGACGAGCTGCTGGCCCATCCGGCCCTGGCCGGCTATCTGCAGGGCCTGTGGGGCCAGCTGCGCGACTGGCTCGATGCCGACCTGGCGGCCAACGAGGACTCGGCGATCCGCCAGCGCGTGAGCCTGCTGGCGGCCGGGCTGGGCCGGCGGCTGGAAGCCGACGAAGCCATGCGCCACTGGCTCAACGAACAGATCCTCGGCGCCGCCCCGGCGCTGATCGAGCGCTGGCGCGAAGACGGGCGCCGCTACATCGAGGAACGCGTGGCCGCCTGGGACACCGATGCCCTGGTGCGCGAGGTCGAGCGCAACATCGGCCGCGACCTGCAGTTCATCCGCATCAACGGCACGCTGGTGGGCGGGCTGGTGGGGCTGCTGATCCACGCCCTGACGGTGCTGGGCATCGGCTGACAGACCCCGGGCGCGCGCCGCTGCGCGCCGTTCAAACCGCCCGGAGCTACGGGTTTTCCCCTGCGTGCAACTACAGAGGCCGTCGCCCGACGACTACGGACGACAGCGCGCGTGTGCCTGAACACACTGCCGCCAGGCCATGTCGGTACGCGGCGCGAGACGCCGCACCTGTGGCCCCACTGATCCCGTTCAGACACAGGAGACATCGATGACAACCGTCAACACTGCTTCCGCCGTGCCCGTGTCCACATCAGACTCGGACGGCTACACCGCGGCGGAAAAACGCCACCGCATCTTCTCCATCATGGCGGCCTCTTCGGGCAACCTGGTGGAGTGGTTCGACTTCTACGTCTACGCCTTTGCGGCGCTGTACTTCGCGCCGGCCTTCTTCCCCAAGGCCGACCCGACGGTGCAGCTGCTCAACACCGCGGCCGTGTTCGCCGCGGGCTTCCTCATGCGGCCGATCGGCGGCTGGCTGTTCGGCCGCATCGCCGACCGGGTGGGCCGCAAGACCTCGATGCTGATCTCGGTGCTGATGATGTGCGGCGGCTCGCTCGTCATCGCCGCGCTGCCCACCTACGCGCAGATCGGCGCATGGGCGCCCTTCCTGCTGCTGCTGTGCCGCATGTTCCAGGGCCTGTCGGTGGGCGGCGAGTACGGCACCACCGCCACCTACATGAGCGAGATCGCCATGCGCGGGCGCCGCGGCTTCTACTCCTCCTTCCAGTACGTGACGCTGATCGGCGGACAGCTGACGGCCGTGCTGGTCATGGTGATCCTCGAATCCCTGCTGAGCACCGACGAGCTCAAGGCCTGGGGCTGGCGCATCCCCTTCGTCATCGGCGCGCTGGCGGCCATCGTCGCGCTGCTGCTGCGCCGCACGCTGCATGAGACGCAGAGCGAAGAGTCCCGCTCCAGCGAAGGGGCCGGCACCATCGCCGGGCTGTGGCGCAACCACCGCGGCGCCTTCCTGGCCGTGCTGGGCTATACGGCCGGCGGCTCGCTGATCTTCTACACCTTCACCACCTACATGCAGAAGTACCTGGTGAACACGGTGGGCCTGCCCATCAAGACCGCCAGCTACGTGATGACCGGCGCGCTGTTCGTCTTCATGTGCCTGCAGCCGGTCTTCGGCGCGCTGTCCGACCGCATCGGCCGGCGCAACAACATGCTGCTGTTCAGCAGCCTGGCCGTGCTGGCGACCGTGCCCATCCTCACCGCGCTGCGCTACGCGAGCAGCCCCACGACGGCCTTCATGCTGGTCACGGCGGCACTGGCGATCATCAGCCTCTACACCTCCATCAGCGGCATCGTCAAGGCCGAGATGTTCCCGCCCGAGGTGCGTGCGCTCGGCGTCGGTTTGGCCTACGCCATCGGCAACGCGCTGTTCGGCGGAACCGCCGAATACGTGGCGCTGGGCCTGAAGGCCATCGGCTACGAAACCACATTCTTCTGGTACGTCACCGCCATGATGGTGATCGCCCTGATCGTCAGCCTGCGCCTGCCCAAGCAGCCGCAATACCTGCAGCACGAACGCTGAACAAGAAAGACCTGGGAGTCACCCCATGAAAGCCGCTCAACTCTTTGTCAAGGCCCTGGAAAACGAAGGCGTCGAATACATCTTCGGCATTCCGGGCGAGGAAAACATCGACGTGATGGACGCGCTGCTGGACAGCCCCATCACCTTCGTGACCTGCCACCACGAGCAGGGCGCCGCCTTCATGGCCGACGTGTACGGCCGCCTGACCGGCCGCGCGGGCGTGTGCATGTCCACGCTCGGCCCCGGCGCCACCAACCTGATCACCGGCGTGGCCGATGCCAACATGGACCGCGCGCCCGTGGTGGCCATCGCCGGCCAGGGCGCCACCACCCGGCTGCACAAGGAAAGCCACCAGATCCTCGACCAGGTCAGCCTGTTCAAGCCGATCACCAAGTACGCGACCCAGATCCTTGCGCCCGAGATCGTGTCAGAGGTGGTGCGCAAGGCCTTCAAGGTCGCGCAGGCCGAAAAGCCCGGTGCCGCCTTCATCGACTTCCCCGAGAACGTGGCCGAGATGGAGGTGCCGGCCGGCAAGCAGCCCATCCGCGTGCAGACCGCCTACACGGCACATGCGCCGGCCGCCAAGCTCGAGCGCGCCGCCGAGCTGATCAGCGCCGCCAAGGCGCCCGTGATCCTGGCCGGCAACGGCGTCATCCGCCAGGGTGCCGATAACGCGCTGGTCACCTTTGCCGAGATGCTGCACATCCCGGTGGCCAACACCTTCATGGCCAAGGGTGTGGTGCCCTTCACCAACCCGGTGTCGCTGGGCACCATCGGCCTGAAGGCGCGCGACCTGCCGTGGTTCGCCTTCGAGAAGGCCGACGTGGTGATCTGCGTGGGCTACGACATGGTCGAGTACCACCCCGACATGTGGAACCCCAATGGCGACAAGACCATCATCCACATCGACGGCCTGGCGGCCGAGGTCGACGAACGCTACATCGTCGCCGTGGGCGTGCTGGGCGACATCTCCAACTCGCTGCGCTCGATCGCGCTCAAGGCCAAGCCGCAGCCCGCGGTACCCTTCGGCGCGGTGCGCCGGGCCATCGAGCAGGACCGCGCCGAGCATTCGACGGACGACGCCTTCCCCATCAAGCCGCAGAAGATCGTGTGGGACCTGCGCGAGGCCCTGGGCCCGGAGGACATCGCCATTTCCGACGTGGGCGCCCACAAGATGTGGATGAGCCGCATGTACCGGGCCGAGCGGCCCAACACCTGCATCATCTCCAACGGCTTCGCGGCCATGGGCATCGCGGTGCCCGGCGCGATCGCGGCCAAGCTGGTGCATCCCGATCGCACGGTGGTCGCCGTGACGGGCGACGCCGGCTTCATGATGAACTCGCAGGAGATCGAGACCGCGCTTCGCATGAAGACCGCCATCGTGATCCTGATCTGGAACGACTCCGAGTACGGCCTGATCACCTGGCACCAGCTGCGCCACTTCGGGCGGCCCAGCCACATCTCCTTCAACAACCCGGACTTCGTGAAGTACGCCGAGAGCTTCGGCGCCAAGGGCTACCGCGTCCAGCGTGCCGAAGACCTGCTGCCCACGCTCAAGCAGGCCATCGCCGACGACACGGTGGTGGTGATCGACTGCCAGGTGGACTATGGCGAGAACATGAAGCTCACCAACCGCCTGAAGGCGCTGACCTCGCCGCTGTGATGATGAACAGGCTGCTGGAAGTGCGCTCGCCCTACGGCGGCGAGCTGCTGGCCACACTCCCCACGGCAGGCGAGGAGCAGGTGGAGCAGGCGCTGGCGACGGCGCAGGCGCTGTTCCGCAACCGCGATGCCTGGCTGTCGCCGACGCGGCGCATCGAGATCCTGCGCAAGGCCGTGCGCCTGATGGAGGAGCGCGCCGACGAGCTGGCCCTGGAGGCCGCGCGCGAGGGCGGCAAGCCGCTGCTCGATTCGCAGGTGGAGGTGGCGCGCGCGATCGACGGCGTGCAGAACTGCGCCGAGCTGCTGCGCTCCGAGGTCTGGCACGGCGTGCCGATGAACATCAACGCCGCTTCGGCCGGCCGCGTGGCCTTCACCGTGCGCGAACCCGTGGGCGTGGTGCTGGCGGTGAGCGCCTTCAACCATCCGCTGAACCTGATCGTGCACCAGGTGGGGCCGGCGCTGGCGGCCGGCTGCCCGGTGATCGTCAAGCCCGCGGCCGAGACGCCGCTGTCGTGCCTGCAGTTCGTCGAGATCCTGCGCGAGGCCGGCCTGCCGCGCGAGTGGTGCCAGCCGCTGATCATCGAGGACACGGCGCTGGCCACCCGGCTGGTGGCCGATGCGCGGATCGGCTTCTTCAGCTTCATCGGCAGCGGCCGCGTGGGCTGGATGCTGCGCTCCAAACTGGCGCCGGGCGTGCGCTGTGCGCTGGAGCATGGCGGCGTTGCGCCCGTGGTGGTGGCCGCCGACGCCGACCTGGACGCGGCCGTTCCCCGGCTGGCCAAGGGCGCCTTCTATCACGCAGGGCAGGTGTGCGTGTCGGTGCAGCGCATCTTCGCCCACCGCTCGGTCGCGGCTGAACTCGCGCGGCGCATCGCGGACCTGGCCGGTGCCATGAAGGTGGGCGACCCCACGCTGGCGGTCACCGAGGTCGGGCCGCTGATCCGCCAGCGCGACGTCGAGCGCGTCGATGACTGGGTGCGAGAGGCGGTTCAGGGCGGCGCCCGGCTGCTGTGCGGCGGCACGCCGCTGGCGCATGGCTGCTACGCGCCGACCGTGCTGCTCGAGCCTCCGGCCGGGGCCAGGGTGTCGACGCAGGAAGTCTTCGGCCCGGTCGTGTGCGTCTACGCCTATGACGACATGGACGAGGCGATCGCACGCGCCAACGCGCTACCCGTGGCCTTCCACGCCGCCGTTTTCACGCGCGACCATGCCACCGCCATGCGCGCCTATTCCCGCCTTGATGCCTCCACCGTGATGATCAACGACCACACCGCCTTTCGCGTCGACTGGATGCCCTTTGCCGGCCTGCGCGAGTCGGGCCTGGGCGTGGGCGGCATCCCCTTCACCTTCCGCGACATGCAGACGGAAAAGATGTTCGTAGGAGCCATGCCATGAAAACCCGTGTCGCGGTGCTGCGCCAGGCCGGCCTTCCCCACCCCTATGCCGAATCGAAGCCCCTGTCCATCGAGGAGGTCGAGCTGGCGCCGCCGGGCCGCGACGAGGTGCTGGTGCGCATTCGCGCGGCCGGCCTGTGCCATTCGGACCTTTCGGTGATCAACGGCGACCGCCCGCGCCCGCTGCCCATGGCCCTGGGCCATGAGGCCGCCGGCGAAGTGATGGCGCTGGGCGAGGGGGTCCATGACCTGGCCGTGGGCGACCACGTCGCGCTGGTCTTCGTGCCCAGCTGCGGGCACTGCATGCCCTGCAGCGAAGGGCGGCCCGCGCTGTGCGAACCCGGCGCGGCGGCCAACGGCGCCGGCACCCTGCTGTCGGGCGCCCGGCGGCTGGCGGACGGCGACGGTGGCGTCGTCAACCACCACCTGGGCTGCTCGGCCTTTGCCGAGCATGCGGTGGTGTCGCGCCGCTCGCTGGTCAAGCTCGACCCCGCGCTGCCCTTCGACGAGGCCGCGCTCTTCGGCTGTGCCGTGCTCACCGGCGTGGGTGCGGTCGTCAACACGGCGCAGGTGCGCGCGGGCCAGAGCGTGGCGGTGCTGGGCCTGGGCGGCGTCGGGCTGGCGGCCGTGATCGGCGCCGTGGCGGCCGGCGCGCGCGAGGTCGTCGCCATCGACCTGTCGCCCGCCAAGCGCGAGCAGGCGCTGGCCATGGGCGCGACGCTGGCCTTCGACGGCGCCGACCCCGAATGCGTGGACAAGGTGCGCGCAGCCACCGGTGGCGGGCTGGACCATGTGTTCGAGTTCGCCGGCTCGGTGCGCGCCTTCGAGACGGCCTACCGCATCACCCGCCGCGGCGGCACCACCACCACCGCCGGACTGCCGCCGCCGAACGCGGCCTTCGGCCTGCCCATCGTCAACCTGGTGGGTGAGGAGCGCACCATCAAGGGCAGCTACATCGGCACCTGCGTGCCCACGCGCGACATCCCGCGCTTCGTGGCGCTCTACCAGCGCGGGCGCATGCCCGTGAACCGGCTGATGAGCGGGCGCCTCACGCTCGATGAGATCAACGAGGGTTTCGACCGGCTGCATGCGGGCGAGGCGATCCGGCAGGTGGTGGTGTTCCCATGAGCGCCGCCCGGCCGCCCGAAGGCGCTCGCACCGCAGCGCGTCTGCGCGAAGGTCATCCAATGAGCGCAGAGCGCACCTCGAAGGGAAGGGCCGCTTCCGGCGCGGCGCAGGACGAGCCCGTGGCCGCGGCCTTTGCCCCCTGGGACGCCCAGTGGCTGGCCGACCAGCAGGCGGCCTGGCGCAAGCTGCTGGGCTGGCCCGGCGCTGCGGCGGGGCAGGGCGAGGGCCCGCTGGAGGCGCAGTTCGCGCAGATGAGCGAGAGCTGGCAGGCCTCGATGGCCAAGTGGAGCGAGCTTGCCAGGGACCTGCCCGTGGGCGAGATGCCCGATGCCGCGAAGCTGCGCGAGATGTTCATGCCCGAGCGCGCGGCGGCCCCGGGCGCCGGCATGCTCGACGCCACCTTGCAGCGCATGCTCGAAGGCCCGCGCTACGCCACGCTCTGGGACCTGGACCGCAAGCTGCTGGCGTGCAACCGCCAGGGCCTGCAGCGCGACAAGGATGCCGCCGCACTGCAGGCCGTGCTTCACAAGGCCTGGGGCCTGGCCTTCGAGCGCTTCTGCGCGGCGCTGCGCACGCAGCCCGAAGAGGAGCGCCCGCATAGCTGGCGCGGCCTGACCGACCAGTGGCTGGCCGCTGTCAACAGCACGCTGATCGAGACCTACCGCAGCCCCGAGTTCCTGCAGGCGCAGCGGCAGTTGCTGCGCTCGGTGTCGGAGCTGCAACTGAAGGAGCGCGAGATCGCCGAGGCCTGGTGCAAGCTCGCGCACCTGCCTTCGCGCAGCGAAGTGGACGAGCTGCAAAAGCAGGTCAGCGAGCTGCGCCGCGAACTGCGCCTGGCCCGCCGCGCGGCCGGGCCTGCCGCTGCGCCTGCCATCGCCGCCCCCGCAAAGCCGGCGGCAAAGAAAGCCGCCAAGGCTGCCGCCAAGACCGCCCCGGCGGCGCCCCGGCGCCGCACGCGCGGCGCTGCATCGTCCTGAGGAGCCCGCCCATGCCCAAGAACCTCCATCCCGCCGCGCAGGTGCTCGAGGAGATGAACGCGCTGAACCTGAAGCTGGCGCGCGGCCACCGGATGCTGCAGCGGATCAAGGACGAGCAGGTGAAGATCGCCACGGCCGACAAGGAAGTGGTGCTGCGGCAGGACAAGACCACGCTCTACCGCTACAAGCCCACGGCGAAGCGCCGCATCGGCACCCCGGTGCTGGTGGCGTACGGGCAGGTGGGGCGCTACACCATGACCGACCTGCAGGAAGACCGCTCGCTGCTGCGCAACCTGCTGTCGCTGGGGGTGGACGTGTACGCCGTGGACTGGGGCAGCCCCAGCCGCGGCGACCGCTGGCTCAGCTTCGAGGACTACGTGGAGGTGTACCTGGCGGGCTGCGTGGAGCACATCTGCGCCGCGCACGGCCTGCCGGCCATCAACCTGCTGGGCATCTGCGAAGGCGGTGATTTCTCGCTGTGCTACGCGGCGCTGCACCCGCAGCGCATCCGCAACCTGATCCTCACGATCACGCCGGTGGACTTCCACCAGGACCAGGCGGAGGGCCGGCCCGGCCACGGCCTGATCAACCTCTGGGCGCGCAGCCTGGAAGACGAGGACATCGAGCGGCTGATTGAAGCCAACGGCAACCTGCCGGGCGAGCTGATGAGCCATGCGTTCTCGCAGATGACGCCGGCCGCCAGCCTGTCCAAGTACAACCTGGGCCTGCTCGACACCTTCGACGACGAAGGCAAGCTGCTGAACTTCCTGCGCATGGAGAAGTGGCTGGCCGACCGGCCCGACCACCCGGGCGAGGCGGCCAAGCAGCTGCTGATCAACCTCTACAAGAACAACGAGCTGGCGCGCGGCGAGTTCCGCATCGGCGAACGCACCGTGGACCTGCGCGCCATCACGTCTCCGGTGCTCAACGTCTATGCCAAGGACGACCACATCATCCCGCCCCCGACCACGCGGGCACTGGGCGCGCTGGTGGGCACGCGCGACTACACCGAGCTGGGCCTGCCGGGCGGCCATGTGGGCGTGTTCGTCAGCGGCAAGTCGCAGGGCGTGCTGGGCAAGGGCATCGTCGACTGGCTGGGCGCGCGCGACTGATGGCTGTTCCTGCATGAAGCGCGCTCCGCAACCCACGCTCAAGGAGGTCCAGGTGCTGGGCCCCCACGGCTTTCGCCGCCTGGCCTATGCGCAGTGGGGGCCCGAGAAGGCCGAGCAGACCGTGGTGTGCGTGCACGGCATCTCGCGCAACGGCCGCGACTTCGACGTGCTGGCCGCCGACCTGGCGGCGCACGGCCTGCGCGTGGTCGCCCCCGACCTGCCGGGCCGCGGGCGCAGCGACTGGCTGGGCGGCCCCGCCGACTACACCGACCGGGCCTATGTCGAATCGATGGCCGCGCTGATCGCGCGGCTGGACGTGCCGCAGCTGGACTGGGTGGGCAGCTCGCTGGGCGGCCACATCGGCATGATGGTGGCGGCCGAGCGCGCAAGCCCCCTGCGCCGGCTGGTGCTCAACGATTTCGGCGCGCGCCTGTCGGCGCAGGCGCTGCGGCGCATCGGCAGCTACCTGATGAAGGACTGGCGCTTCGCCAGCCTCGAAGAGGGGCAGGCGCACCTGCGCGAGCTGCATGCGCCCTTTGGCCGCCTGAGCGACGCGCAGTGGCAGCACCTGGCCGAACACAGCCTGCGCAGCGACGGGCGCGGCGGCTGGCGCTTCCACTTCGACCCGGCTTTTGGCCGCCGCTTCGCCGTGCCCATCATGTTCGACGTGGTGCTGTGGGCCTTGTGGGATGCCATCGACCGCGAGGTGCTGATCCTGCGCGGCGAGCATTCCGACCTGCTGGAGGCGGCCACGGTGCAGGAGATGCTGCGCCGGGGGGCGGCAGCGGCCGCCGGCCGCGTGCAGGCGGTGGAGCTGCGCGATTGCGGCCATGCGCCTGCGCTCATGGACCCGCACCAGATCGCGCTCGTGCGGCGCTTCCTGATGGGCGAGGGCGCGGGAGGGGCGGCGCCAACCGAAGCGCCGCCGCCGCGCGCCGCGCAGAAGGCGCCGAGACAGAAAAAAGGAGTCACCACGCCATGATCCGGGACAAGATCACCACCGCCGCGGAAGCCGTGGCCCTGATCCGCGACGGCGACATGGTCAGTTGCTCGGGCTTCGTGGGCATCGGCACGCCCGAGGCCCTGCTGGCGGCGCTGGAGCGGCGCTTCCTGGAAACCGCCGCCCCGCGCGATCTCGGGCTGATCTTCGCCGCGGCCCCCGGCGACGGCGCGCAGCGCGGGTTGAACCGGCTGGCGCACGAGGGCCTGGTGCACCGCGCCGTGGGCGGCCACTGGGCGCTGGTGCCCCAGCTCTCGCGCCTGGCGCTGGAGGGCAGGATCGAGGCCTACAACCTGCCCCTGGGCATCATCTCCAACCTCTACCGCGATGCTGCCGCGCGCCGCGCGGGCACGCTCACCAAGGTGGGCCTGGGCACCTTCGTCGATCCGCGCCAGGGCGGCGGGCAGATCAACGCCATCACGGTGGAGCCGCTGGTGAAGCTGCAGTCCATCGACGACGAGGAGTGGCTGTTCTACAAGGCGCCGCGCATCGACGTGGCGCTGATCCGCGGCACCACGGCCGATCCGGCCGGCAACGTGACCATGGAGCGCGAGGCCCTGCTGCTGGACGCCCAGGCCGCCGCCATGGCCGCGCGCAACGCCAACGGGCTGGTCATCGTGCAGGTCGAGCGCATCGCCGCGGCCGGATCGCTGGACCCGCGCCGCGTGGTGGTGCCCGGCGTGCTGGTCGATTGCGTGGTGCTGGCCGAGCCGCAGACCCACCAGCAGACCTATGCCACCAGCTACAACGCCGCCTTCTCGTCGGAAGTGCGGGTGCCGGTGGATCGCATCGCCGCCGCGCCGCTGGACGAGCGCAAGCTGATCGCGCGGCGCTGCGCCTTCGAGCTGCCGCTGGGCGGCGTGGTCAACCTGGGCATCGGCATGCCCGAGATGGTGGCCGCGGTGGCCGCCGAGGAACGCGTGCTCGACCACCTGACGCTCACGGCCGAACCCGGTGTGATCGGCGGCATGCCGCAGGGCGGGCTGGACTTTGGCGCGGCCGTGAACACGCAGGCGCTGCTGCACCAGAACCAGCTTTTCGATTTCTACGACGGCGGCGGGCTGGACCTGGCCTGCCTGGGCATGGCCGAGGTGGACGGGCAGGGCAACGTCAACGTCAGCCGCTTCGGCCCGCGCCTGGCCGGCGCCGGCGGCTTCATCAACATCAGCCAGAACGCGCGCCGGCTGGTGTTCGCGGGCACCTTCACGGCCGGCGGCCTGAAGGTGAGCGTGGAAGACGGCAAGGTGCGCATCACCGAGGAAGGCCGCCAGCGCAAGTTCGTCAGCAAGGTGGAGCAGATCACCTTCAGCGGCGCGCATGCGGCCGGGCGCGGCCAGCCGGTGCTCTACGTGACCGAGCGCTGCGTGTTCTCGCTGGCGCCTGGCGGCGGGCTGCGGCTGGACGAGGTGGCGCCTGGCATCGACGTGGAGCGCGACATCCTGCGCCTCATGGACTTCCGGCCGATCATGGGCGAGCTCAAACCCATGGACGCGCGCCTGCTGCGGCCCAAGCCCATGCAGCTGCGCTCGCTGCTGGGCGACCTGGAGCTGTCCGATCGCCTGAGCTACGAGCCGCAGCGCAACATCCTGTTCGCCAACTACGAGGGCCTGGCGATCCGCGAGCCGGCCGACATCGACAGCATCCGGCGCGTGTTCGAGGCCCTGTGCAGCGGCATCGGCCGCAAGGTCAACCTGGTGGCCAACTACGACGGCTTCCGGCTGGACGAGACCCTGAGCGACGCCTACTTCGAGATGGTGCAGGACCTGGAGTCCAGGTTCTACGAATCGGCCCGGCGCTACACCACCAGCGCCTTCATGCGGGCCAAACTGGGCGCCGCGCTGGCCAGCCGCGACGTGGCGGCGCATGTGTTAGAGAAGCAGTCCGAGGCCCTCGAGTTCCTGCGCGGCCGCCGCGAGGGCGCCGAACCGCCCGCCGAGGCGCGGCCGGCGCGCGCCGGCTGAGCGCCGCAGGCTGCTGCCGGCCAGCCCTATCATCGGGCCGGTCCAGACCCCGCCGGGGACTGCTTCAACTCGCCATGTCCGCCCACATGCCGAATCCATCGCCCGCCGTGCCGGCGCCCGCGTCGGCGCAGCGGCACGACTGGCGGCTTTCCTTCGTGGTCTGGGCCGTGGTGCTGGCCGCCACGCTGGTGCTGATCGCGCTGGCCGGCCAGTGGGCGGCCGATCGCGAGGAGCACCAGAAGGTGGGCGCGATGCGGCGCGCGGTGGAGCTGCACGCGCTGGGCCTGAGCGATGCGGCCGGCAAGCATCGGCACCTGCCGCACACGGTGGGCCTGCATCCGCTCATCCAGGCCGCCCTGGCCCGGGCGCAGGACGGCGAGGCCATCCGCCGCGCGAACCTCTACCTGCAGGAAGTCAACCAGGTCGCGGGCGCCGAGGCGCTCTACCTGATCGACCTGAAGGGCCTGACGCTGGCGGCCAGCAACTGGAACTCGCCGCTGAGCTTCGTCAACGAGTCCTATGCCAACCGGCCCTACTTCCTGGATGCCGCGGCCGGCAGGCAGGGCCTGTTCTATGGCGTGGGCCAGACCACCGGGGAGCCGGGGCTGTTCATCGCGTCGCCGGTGCGGGCGCCCGCCGACGGCAGCGTCATCGGCGTGGTCGCGGTGAAGGTGAGCTTCGATGCGCTCCAGCAGTCATGGGCCGCGGAGCGGGACCCGGTTTTCGTGACCGACGCGCGGGGCGTGGTGTTCCTCAGTTCGGAGCCGTCCTGGCTCTATGCCGCCACCCGGGCGCTCGACGCCGAGGACCTGCGCACCATCCGCCAGAACCTGCAGTACGGCGACCGCACCCACTTCGCGCGTCTGCCCTGGCAGCGCAGGCCCGAGGCAGAGCCCGTGCCCTCGCGCTATCTGGTGGATGCCCGCGTCGCCGGCAAGTCGCGCCGGCTGCTGGCCATGGAGGGGCCGCTGGCCGAGCTGGGCTGGAGCCTGACCGTGACGGCCGACCACGGCGACGTGGCGCTCGCGCGCGAGCAGGCCTGGCTCATCGGCCTGCTGGCGGCCACGGTGCTGTTGCTGGGCGGCCTGTACTGGCAGTTGCGCGAGCGCCGCTTCGTAGAGCAGCGCAATGCCCGCCGCGACCTGGAGATCCGCGTGCGCGAGCGCACCCAGGCGCTGGACGAGGCCCACGCCGTGCGCAAGGCGATGGAGGACTCGCTGCCCGTGGGCATGGGTGCGCGCGATCTTGAGGGCCGCATCACCTACGTCAACCCGGCCTTCTGCACCATGACGGGCTTCGAGGCCGGCGAGCTGCTCGGGCGGCTGCCGCCCTACCCATTCTGGGATCCGGACGAGATGACGCTGCTGTGGCAGCGCTACGAGGCCACCATCCGCGGGCAGTCGGGGCGGGTGGGCCTGGAATCGCCCATGCGCCATCGCGACGGGCATGCGCTGATCGCCATGGTCTACACCGCGCCGCTGATCGATGCGGCCGGCCGGCACACGGGCTGGATGAATTCGATCGTCGACATCACCGAGCAGAAGCGCGCCGAGGAACGCCTGCGCCGCCACGACGAACAGCTGCAGCACGCGCAGCGCCTGGCCAGCCTGGGCGAGATGGCCTCCACGCTGGCGCATGAGCTGAACCAGCCGCTGATGGCGCTGAGCAACTACGCCAGCGCCGCCCAGGCCTTCGCGCTGCAGGGGCGGCAGGCGCTGCTGCTCGAGAGCCTGGGCAAGGCCGTGGCGGAGGTCGAGCGCAGCGCCGACATCGTGCGCGGCATCCGCGGCTTCGTGCGCCACCGCACCATGGGCATCGAGAACTGCGCCGTGCCCGCACTCGTGGCCAACGCGCTGGCGCTGCTGCAGGGCGAGCTGCACCAGCGCAAGGCGCGCGCCACCGTGCAACTGCCGCCCGATCTGCCCCTGGTGCGCGGCGACCGCGTGCTGCTGGAGCAGGTGCTGCTGAACCTGCTTTCGAACGGCCTGCAGGCCATGCAGGCCACGCCGCAGCCGCAGCGCGTGGTGAGCATCGACGCCGAACTGCGCGCGGGCCGCGTGCAGATCCGCGTGGCCGACCGCGGCTGCGGCATCGACGCCGCCCTGGCCGAGCAGGTGTTCGCCCCCTTCTTCACCACCAAGGCCGAGGGCCTGGGGCTGGGGCTGAACATCTGCCGGACCATCGTCGAAGCCCATGGCGGCAAGCTCTTCTTTGCCGCGCGCGAAGGCGGCGGCACGACCTTCACCCTCGAACTCGAGATCACGCCCTCATGAATGCCACCGTCGTGAATCACCTGTGCATCGTGGACGACGACGAGTCCGTGCGCACATCGCTGGGGCTGCTGCTGCTGTCGCGCGGCTACGCGGTGCAGGCCTTCGCCTCGGGCGAGGACTTCCTGGCGCAGGCCGACCTGCAGCGCGCAGGTTGCGTCGTGCTGGACCTGCGCATGACGGGCATGAGCGGGCTGGAGGTGTTCCATGCGCTGCGCGCCCAGGACAGCCCGCTGGTGGCGATCTTCCTGTCCGGCCATGGCGACATCCCCGCGGCCGTCGAGGCGGTGCAGAAAGGCGCCTTCGGCTGGCTCGAGAAGCCGTGCAACAACGAGCGCCTGCTCGACACCATCGCCGCGGCCCTGGCGCATGCCGGCGAGCTGGCCGCCCGCAGCCAGGCCCGCCGGGCCGCCCAGGCGCTGTGGGATCGGCTGACCCCGCGCGAGAAGCAGGTGGCGCTGCTGGCGGCCGAAGGCAAGCCGAACAAGCAGATCGCCAGGGAGCTGGCGCCCATGGAACAGCGCACCGTGGAGACCCATCGGGCCCACGCCTTTGCCAAGCTCGGCGTGGCCAACAGCCACCAGCTCGACCGCTTCCTGCGCGAGCACGGGCTGTAGCGCGCCCCGGCCTTCGGTGACGGGGCCAGAGGGCCTAGACTGCGCCTTCCACGCTGGCGACTGCGCCGCCGTGCCATCTCCCAAAAGCCATGACTTCCCACGCCCCCGATGCCACCCTGGTGCGCGGCGCCTGCCCGCACGACTGCCCCGACACCTGCGCGCTGCTGACCACGGTGCAGGACGGGCGCGCCGTCAAGCTCCAGGGCAACCCCGATCACCCGCCCACCGGCGGCGTGCTGTGTACCAAGGTCTCGCGCTACATCGAGCGCCACGACCACCCCGAGCGCCTGGTGCAGCCCCTGCGGCGCAGCGGCCCCAAGGGCTCGGGCCGCTTCGAGCCCGTGAGCTGGGACGAGGCGCTGGACGACATCGCCCGCCGCCTGCGCGCCCTGGCCCAGGACGATCCGCAGGCCGTCCTGCCGTACAGCTACGCCGGCACCATGGGCCTGGTGCAGGGCGAGTCGATGGACCGGCGCTTCTTCCACCGGCTGGGCGCCTCGCTGCTGGACCGCACCATCTGCGCCACCGCGGGCGGCGAAGCCATGGCCTACACCCTGGGCGGCAAGGTGGGCATGCGCATGGAGTTCTTCGCCGAAGCGAAGCTGGTCCTGATCTGGGGCAGCAACTCCATCGCCAGCAACCTGCACTTCTGGCGCCATGCGCAGGCCGCGCGGCGCGCCGGCGCGCGCCTGGTGTGCATCGACCCGCGCCGCACCGAGACGGCCGACAAGTGCGACGCGCACATCGCGCTGCTGCCCGGCACCGACGGCGCGCTGGCGCTGGCGCTGATGCACGAGCTGATCGTGCATGACTGGCTGGACCACGACTACATCGCGCAGCACACGCTGGGCTGGGAGGCGCTGCGCGAGCGCGCCCTGCAATGGCCGCCCGAGCGCGCGGCGCAGGTGTGCGGCGTGCCGGTGCAGCAGATCCGCGATCTGGCCCAGGCCTATGGCACCACGAAGCCCGCGGCCATCCGCCTGAACTACGGCATGCAACGCGTGCGCGGCGGCGGCAACGCCGCGCGCGCCATCGCCTGCCTGCCGGCGCTGGTGGGCGCGTGGCGCCATCGGGCCGGCGGCGTGCTGCTCAGCAGCTCGGGCCAGTTCCCGGTTGACCGCGCCGCGCTGCAGCGGCCCGACCTGCTGGCCGGCCGCCAGCCGCGCACCATCAACATGAGCTGCATCGGCGATGCGCTCGCGGGCGATGCGCAGGCCCTGGCCGGCGGCCCGCCGGTGCGGGCCATCGTGGTCTACAACAGCAACCCCGTGGCCGTGGCGCCCGAATCGGCCAAGGTGGCGGCCGGCTTCGCGCGCGAAGACCTGTTCTGCGTGGTGCTGGAGCAGTTCCAGACCGACACCGCCGACCATGCCGACTACCTGCTGCCGGCCAGCATGCAGCTGGAGCACTGGGACATCCACACCAGCTATGGCCACACCGACGTGCTGCTGAACCGCCCCGCCGTGGCGCCGCGCGGCCAGGCGCGCAGCAACGCCTGGGTGTTCCGCGAGCTGGCGCGGCGCATGGGCTTCGACGAGCCCTGCTTCGCCGACGAGGACGAGGCGCTGTGCCGCCAGGCCTTCGCGCCCGGCGCCATCGATTGGGCCGCGCTGGAGCACGACGGCTTTGCCAGCCTGCCCATGCCCGAGGCCCCCTTTGCGCAAGGGCGCTTCCCCACGCCCTCGGGCAAGTGCGAGTTCTTTAGCGCCCGGCTGGCCGCGCAGGGCATCGACGGCCTGCCCGACCACCTGCCCAACTACGAGCCGGCCGGCAGCAGCCGCGACTACCCGCTAGCCATGATCTCGCCGCCCGCGCGCAACTTCCTCAACAGCAGCTTCGTCAACGTCAGGAGCCTGCGCAGCATCGAGGGCGAGCCGCTGATCGAGATCCATGCCGAGGACGCCGCCGCGCGCGGCATTGCCGACGGCGCCATGGTGCGCGTGTTCAACGCGCGCGGCGAGCACCGCTGCCGCGCCGAGGTCTCGCGCCGCGCGCGGCCCGGCGTGGTCAACGGCCTGGGCATCTGGTGGCGCAAGCTGGGCAGCGATGGCACCAACGTCAACGAACTCACGAGCCAGCGCCTGACCGACATCGGCCGCGGCCCCACCTTCTACGACTGCCTGGTGCAGGTCGAAGCGCTGGGCGGATGAGCCAGGGCATGCGCCGCAGGCGGCCGGGGCTGTGGCGGGCTGCGCTGGCACTCGCGGCGCTGGGCGCGGCCTTGTCGCTGAGCGGCTGCGGCACGCTGGGCTACTACTGGCAGGCCGCGCAGGGCCATGTGGGTCTGATGCGTGCATCGCGCCCCGTGGCCGACTGGCTGGCCGACGACGCCACGCCATCCGCGCTGCGCGAGCGGCTGGTGCTGGCCCAGCGCATCCGCCGCTTCGCCAGCCAAGAACTGGCCCTGCCCGACAACGCCAGCTACACCGGCTACGCCGACCTGGGCCGCGCCGCCGCCGTGTGGAACGTGGTGGCCACGCCGCCCTACGCGCTGACGCTCAAGACCTGGTGCTTCCCCGTCGCCGGGTGCGTGGGCTACCGCGGCTACTACGACCTCGCCGCCGCGCAAAAGGAGGCCCAGGCCCAGCG
Organism: Xenophilus arseniciresistens; assembly: GCF_028023875.1. GTDB lineage: Bacteria > Pseudomonadota > Gammaproteobacteria > Burkholderiales > Burkholderiaceae_C > Xenophilus > Xenophilus arseniciresistens. The sequence goes on along the minus strand of NZ_JAQIPB010000003.1, from coordinate 519,270 downwards.
CGAAGCCGGGCTGGAGGCGGCCGTCTACCCCGTGCCCGCCTATTCCACCCTGGGCTGGCTCAACTGGGCCGGCGGCGATCCGCTGCTCTCCACCTTCATCCGCTATCCCGAAGGCGAACTGGCGCGGCTGGTGTTCCATGAGCTGGCGCACCAGGTGCTGTACGTGGCCGGCGACACGGGCTTCAACGAGTCCTACGCCACGGCGGTGGAACGGCTGGGCAGTGCGCAATGGCTGCGCACCCAGGCCGGCGAGGCCGCGCGCACCGAGTACGCCGAATTCGACGCGCGCCGACGCCAAATGCGCGCGCTGATGCGCGCCACGCGCGACGCGCTGGAAAAAGTCTATGGCTCCGAAGCCGCCAGGGCGAAGGACTGGGCGCGCGTGGAGCAGGACAAGCAGGCCGCCATGGCCGCCTTCCGAGAGCGCTATGCCGCGCTGCGCGCCCAGTGGCCGCCGGGCCCGCGCCAGGGCGCGTGGGACGGTTGGGTCGCCGCGGCCAACAACGCCAGCTTTGCCACCCAGGCAGCCTATGAAGACCTGGTGCCGGCCTTCGAGCGCCTGTTCCTGCAACAGGGCCGCGACTGGGCGCGCTTTCATGCCGCCGTGCGGCGCATTGCCGCGCTGCCCACCGCGCAGGCCCGCCGCGCGGCGCTGGCGGCCGCCCCTTCCCCCGGTGACGATGCCGCGCCCGGCGACGTGGCGGCACGCAGCGATCATGAACACCAAGACCTGAAGAAGAATGTCCGAGATTCACATTGAGCGCCCCCACAACCTGGGCCTGCCGCGTGCGCGCGGCGTGGCCACGCAGTGGATGGCCCAGGCCCGCGAACGCTGGGGCCTGCAGTTCGAGCACGAACCCGCCGCCGCAGCAGCCACCACCTCTGCGGATGGGCAGGAGCCGGAAGACCGCATCCGCTTTGGCGGCATGGGCGCCGAAGGCACCGTGCAGGTGGGCGCCACGCGCTTCGTCGTGCACCTGAGCTTGGGCGGCCTCATGGCGGCGCTGGCGCCGACGGTCGAGGAGAAGATGACGCGCAAGCTGGATGCGTTGTTGGTGCAGGAGGCTGCGGCCGGCGGTTGATCAAGCCGCAGGCCGCAATGCCGCCCTCAGGCCTGCACGCCCCTCAAGACGCCTCGCAACTGAAGCTCGCAGCCTCCTCGATGCTGCCCGAGCCCTTGTACTTCGCGAACTTGGGGTAGGGGCACAGCGGGCGCGTGCGGTTGGGGAAGTAGGCGTTGGTGGCGCTGGCGCGCGCGGCCAGGGTGTCGGGGGCGATGCCCTTTTCGACCCAGTCCACCATGGCCTGCAGGGAGTCGGTGGTGTCGGTGGCCGGGCCGCCCGAGCAGTGTGCCATGCCCGGCACCAGGAAGGTCCGCGCGAAGCCCTGTGTGGCCGCGATGCCGCCGTGGTTGGCCGCCAGGCGCTCGTAGTACTCCACCACCTCGTCGGCCGAGAAGATGGGGTCGGCCATGCCGTGGATGAACATCAGCTTGCCGCCGCGCGCCTTGAAGGCCGTGAGCTGGTCGTCGCGGTAGGTGTCGTACACGGCCGAGAAGGCCTGCATGCGCGCCGGGTCGGTGTCGAAGTTGAAGGCCAGCGGGTTGAAGGCCGGGTCGGGCGGCGTGAAGAACTCGTTGACCAGCGCATCGACCATCAGCACGTTGTAGCGCGAGTTGGGCGTGCCGGTGGTGGAGGTGCCCAGCGTCCAGGCGCGCCAGCCCGCATCACGGATGCCCGGGTCCCAGGGCTGCGTCACGTACAGGGCCTTGCCCGCCGAATCCTTCGGGCCGCCGAACACATCCTTGAGCGCGTGGACCTGGGCCGCGCTGATGCAGCTGTCGTTCTTGGTGCCCGCGCACTGCAGCACCGCGGGGTCGAAGCGGCAGGCCCGGGTGTTCTGCACCAGGCCATCGACGGCGCCGTCGCCCGCATCGCAGGCGGCCAGCACGGCATCGGCCACCAGGTTCAGGTCGGTGTTGGAAAAGGCCTGCGACAGCACGGGTTTGCCGTCGCCGCCAACGGGCGCGATGTCGGTGAACTTGCGGTTGTTCCACATCGCCGCGATGGTGGCGCCGCTGGACACGCGCATGGCCGGCGCGCCGGCCGTGATGCCGTCGAAGTAGTCGGGGAAGCGCTGGGAGAACATCATCCCCTGGCGCCCGCCGCCCGAGCAGCCCGAGAAGTAGGCGTGGTGCGCCGCCTTGCCGTAGCGCCAGGTGATCAGCGCCTTGGCTGCCTGCGCGGTCTTGTCATGCGCGTTGTAGGCATGGTCGATGCGCGCCTGCGGATCGGCGCCGAAGCTGGCGCTGGTGCCTTCGTGGCCCGCGTTGGTCGAGACCACCGCATAGCCCTGGCCCAGCGGGGAAGGCGTGCCGATGGAGATGCTGGACGACAGCGAGGTGTCGCGCAGCGTGCCGTCGTTGCCGCCGCCGCCCAGGTACAGGAAGCGGCCGTTCCAGTCGTCGGGCAGGCTCAGTTCGAAGCCGATGGCATAGGGTTTGCCGTCCACGCCGGTGCGCGGGTCGATGCTGCCCGTGACCACGCAGTGGCCGCCCAGGAAGTCGCCCGTGGTGGCCGTGCCCGGCCGGCGCGTGCCCGCGGCCACGTAGCGGGTCTTGAGCGTGGTGCCCGCCAGGCCGTGCTGGCCCACCATGTCGGCGCAGCGGGCCTCGGGGCTGGGAGCTGGCGCCGGCGCAGGGGCCGGCGTGCCCGGTTCGGTGGGCCGCAGCAGGCCCAGCAGCGCGTAGTTGGGGTTGCCGCCTCCGCCGCCGCATCCGGCCAAAAGGGCCAGCGCCAGCAGCGTGGGGGCGCAGGCTGCAGCGGGGCGTGGCCGTCCGCTCCTGTTGCGCATGGTGGTCGTCGTCATCGTCATGTCTCCTCGCATCGGTTCCGGCTCTGGGGAGCCTGTGCGAACCGCGACCGAGCGTAGGAGCATGTGCGGCGGGGCGCTGTCATCCACGAAGATGACAGCGCCTGCCGCCCGACCCGCGAGGCGCGTTCCTAGCGGCTGGCCGTGCGCGGCAGGTACATCGTCGCTTCCACCTCGATCAGCACCTCGTCCCCCGGCAGGAAGCGGTTGACTTCCAGCACGGTGCTGACGGGCGGCGCGTCGGGGTAGAACAGGCCGCGCACGCGGTTGAAGGGGGCGTAGTCGGGAAGGCGGCGGAAGTACTGCACCAGCTTGAACACGTCGGCCATGCTGCCCCCATGCTCGGCCGCCAGGGCGCGGATGCGCTCGAGCACGAACCAGCTCTGGGCCACGATGGGCGCCTCGAACACGTCGACCGACATCTGGCCGGTGCAAAAGCCCAGGCGGCCCAGTTCGGTGCGGGCCGCTTCGGGCAACTGCTCGTAGGAAGAGACGGCCTGGCGCGTGGCGGGGTCCACGGCCACCACGCCGCTCATGAAGACGAAATCGCCCACACGCTGCGCCGCGGCGTAGCGGGCCATGGGGCTGCCCATGCTCATGATGCTGCGCCCACGGGCCAGCCGCGCAGCTTGCCGGGGTTGAGCAGGCCGAGGGGGTCGAAGCGGGCCTTCATGGCCAGCACGTCTTCGGGCAGGTCGCCGCCGGCCTTGCCGTCCTCGACGATGAAGGTGTGCGGGTTGTTGATGCGCACGCCGTAGGCACGGTGCTCGTCGATGATCTGCTGCAGCCGCTCTTCGGTGGTGAAGCGCACGATCTGCAGCGCGCTGCAGTTGGTCTGGCCTTCCATGTTGCGCAGGAACTCGGCGTGCATGAAGACCTCGCCCGCATAGCGCCGGCTCAGCTCGGTGATCTGCCTGACGTACTCGCCGGGCGTGAAGGTGGTCTGCAGGTAGGTCAGGCTCTTGTCCACCCGCAGCGCATGCAGCGTGGTGTGGTTCCAGGTGTACTCCATGAGCGTCTTGTGGCTCTTGCTCACCTCGGCCGCGGTGCGGCGGTAGCTCACCCTGCCGCCGTGGGCAGACACCAGCTCGGCGAGCGCTTCTTCGCCGGCCTCGGCCACCAGCGAGAGCACGGCGTGGCAGCCCTTGGGCAGGGACTCGGCCAGCTGCGTCAGGTAGTCGGGCACGGGGCTGGCCAGGAAGGCCACTTCGCGCTTGTCCAGGCCGGGCGCGCGCGCCAGCTGGTCGGCAAAGGCCAGCGCGGCGTCGAAGTCGTCGAAGACGGCCAGGGTCTCCAGCCAGGGCTGGGCCGGCGCCAGGCCGATCTCCAGTTCCAGCACCAGGCCGTTGGTGCCCCACAGGTGGTGCATGCGCATCGCCTCGGCTCCGCGCAGCTCGATGATCTGCGGCTCGGGCTCGATGGTCATGGCCTTGAGGCCCACCACGTTGCCGGGCGCGGCCAGGGGGCCGTAGTTGATGGAGCCCACGCCGCCGAAGCCGCCGCCGAACAGGCCGCCCAGCGTGGCGCTGCGGTAGGTGGAGGGCATGCAGCGCAGCTCCTGCCCTTCAGCCTGCGCGGCTTTCTCGATCTCGTTCAGGCGGATGCCGGCCTGCGCACGCGCCAGGCCCGGGCGCAGCCACAGCAGTTCGTTGAAGCTGGTCATGTCCAGCACCACGCCGCCGGCCAGCGGCGTGGTCTGGCCGTAGTTGCCGGTGCCGCTGCCGCGCAGGGTCAGCGGCAGCTTCAGCCGCGCGCAGGCCGCCACCACCTGGCGGATCTGTTCTTCGGTGCGCGGGCGCACCACGGCGTCGGCCACCTTGCCCTCGAGCTGGCGCGTGAGCACGGGGCTGAACCAGGAGAAGTCCTGCGACAGCCGCTGGATGCGGTTGGGGTCGGTGATCCAGTCCAGCTCGGGCAGGCCCAGCTGCAGTTGTTCGATGGCGGAGGCGGGAGCGTTCACGGTGAGGGTCTCATCAGTCATTCGAAAGCTCGCTGGCGTGCCAGGAGCCCAGCGCTGCGCGCGTGGCCCAGGCCATCAGCACGAACAGGGCCACGCCGGTGAGCGAGATCAGCAGCAGGGCCGCGAACATGCGCGGGATGTTGAGCTGGTAGCCGGCCATCAGGATCTGGTAGGCCAGGCCGGTGGCAGCGCCGCCGGTGCCGGCCACGAACTCCGCCACCACGGCGCCGATGAGCGCCAGGCCGCTGGAGATGCGCAGGCCGCCAAAGAAGTAGGGCAGTGCGCTGGGCACGCGCAGCCGCACCAGCGTCTGCGCTCGCGTGGCGCGGTTCATCTTGAAGTAGGCCTGCAGGTCCGGGTCGACGCTGCGCAGGCCCAGGGTGGTGTTGCTGATGATGGGGAACAGCGCCACCAGCGTGGCGCACAGCACCAGCGAGGCCGTCGGGTCCTTGACCCAGATGATGATCAGCGGCGCGATGGCCACGATGGGCGTGACCTGCAGCAGCACCGCGTAGGGGAACAGGGCCGTTTCGATCAGCCGGCTCTGCACGAACACGAAAGAGATCAGCACGCCCAGCACCGTGGCCACCAGGAAGGACAGCACGGTGATCTTCAGCGTCACCAGCAGGGCCATGCCCAGCATGCCGGCGTCGGTGAGCAGCGTCTGCATCATCAGGCCGGGCGAAGGCACCAGGTAGGGCGGCAGTTCCAGGCCCACCACCAGCGCCTGCCAGGCGCCGATGAGCACCAGCCCCACCAGCACGGGCAGCAGCACGCGCTGCACGCGCGGCTGGCGCAGCAGGGGGACGCGCACGGGCGCACTGCGCGCCGCGGGCCTGGTGGGGGCGGGGGCGAGTGCCGGGGAGGATGTGGTGGCTGCGGGAGGCGGCGTGGAAGCCGCGGCATTCCAGGTCGTGCTCATGCCGGATGCTCCTCTTCGTTGTGCTGGCTGGCTGCCAGCAGGCTGCGTTGCAGGTGTTTGGCGTAGTGCTGGAATTCGCTGGAGACCATGAACTCCGCGCTGCGCGGGTAGGGCGCATCGATGCGCACCTCTTCGACGATGCGGCCCGGGCGCGCGGCCATCATGACCACGCGGCTGGACAGGAACACGGCCTCGTGGATGGAGTGGGTGACGAAGACCACGGTGAGCTTCTTCTTGCGCCAGAGCTCGAGCAGGTCGGCGTCCAGCTTGTGGCGCGTGATCTCGTCCAGCGCGCCGAAGGGCTCGTCCATCAGCAGCAGGTTGGGCTGCACCACCAGGCCGCGCGCGATGGACACGCGCATCTGCATGCCGCCCGAGAGCGCGCGCGGCAGCGCCTTGGCGAATTTCGACAGGCCCACCAGTTCCAGCGCCTCGGCCACGCGCGCGTCGGCTTCGGCGCGCGGCACCTTGGCCAGGTCCAGCGGCAGGCGCACGTTGGCCTGCACGCTGGCCCAGGGCATCAGCGTGGGCGACTGGAAGACGAAGGCCATCTTCTTCGCCTCGGCCTGCACCGCGCCTTCGAGCGCCGCCGCCACCGGCTTGCGCCACAGCAGCAGGCGCCCGTCGGAGGGCTCCAGCAGGCCCGCCACCATCTTGAGCAGCGTGCTCTTGCCGCAGCCCGAAGGGCCGAGCAGGGTGACGAACTCGCCCTCCTGGATCGTGAGGTCGACCGGCTGCAGTGCGACCGTTCCGTTGGGGTAGGTCTTCTGTGCCGACAGCACCTCGATGGCCGGCACGGGGGCGTGATCACTCATGGCTGTGTCTTTCGCGGGGTGGGGCAGGGCCGGGGCCGTGCCTGCGTTCAGGGCAGAACCTTGGCGGCCTTGACGAAGCGCAGGTCGAAAGCCTGGGCCAGGTCCACCTTGCCGGCTTCGATGAGGCCGACCGAGACGGCGAATTCGTGGTTCTGCTTCACGCGCGCTTCGGTCATGGTGCCGATGCCCTGGGTCAGCGCGTCGCCGCTGGCCACGATGCCCATCTCCTTGAGCTTGGCCACGCTGTGCGCGAGCTGCTCGTCGGTCATGTTGGGGTTGTCCTTCTTGATCAGCGCGTTGGCCGGCGCCGGGTCGGCGAGGTAGGACTTCCAGCCTTCGGCCGTGCCCTTGACGAAGGCCTCCACGGCCTTGCTGCGCTCCTTCACGGTCTTTTCCATGCAGGAGATGGTGGTGGCGTAGGAGGGGTAGCCGTTGTCGGCCAGCAGGAAGGTGTTGGCCTTCACGCCGGCCTTCTGGATGGCGAAGGGCTCGGACGTGAGGTAGCCCTGCTGCACCACGTTCTTGTCGGCCACGAAGGGCTGGATGTTGAAGGTGTAGGGGCGGGTCTGCGCGTCGGTGAAGCCGAACTTGGCCTTGAGCCACGCGTAGTAGCCGCGCTGGGCCGCGGGCGCGATGAGGATGGTCTTGCCCTTCATGTCGGCCAGGCTCTTCACGTCCTCATGCGCGATCAGCACCTGCGGGTCTTTCTGGAACACCGCGGCGACGGTGACCACAGGCAGGCCGCCGTTGCGCGCGATCATCATCTGCAGGTCGCTCGAGCCCATGATGCAGTCGGCCTGGCCGGCACCCATGATCTGCAGGATGTTGACCTGCGGGCCGCCCATCTTCACGGTCACGTCCAGCCCGTATTTCTTGTAGATGCCCGTGGCCACGGCCTGGTAGAAGCCGCCGTGCTCGGCCTGCGCGTACCAGTTGGTCATGTAGGTGAACTTCTCCTGCGCCTGGGTGCCGATGGAAGCGGCGGCCAGCGCAGCGGTGGCGAGCAGGGGAGCGAAGCGAAAGCGCATGGGTTTCTCCAGTGGGGAATGAGGGGAGGGGGGAATGCAAGTCGCGGGCCGCTCAGGCGGGCATGAGCGCCGCGCTGGTCTGGATGAAGCCGCTCTGGTTGCCACGCTCCCAGGTCGCTTCTTCGCGTACCAGCCAGCGCAGCTGGTACAGCTCGGTCAGCGCCTGGACCCAGCTGTCGGCCAGGGTGCCGAGGATCTCCTCGCCCTGTTCGCGCGTGGCCGAGGTGGGGTCGCCGATCACGCCCGAAGGGCCGAAGTCGCGCGCCGTCCAGGCGCAGGCCGGGCGGCCGTCGGGCGAGAGCAGCTTGATCGGGAACGGCGGCGGGAAGTTGGCGGCGGCGCGGTCCATGCGCACCGTTTCGGGCGCCAGGGCCAGCATCAGCGCGGTTTCGGAATGGCCGGCGTGCATGGCCAGCTTCTTTTCCTGCTCGCTGACCTGCTTGCTGGCCGCGCTGGGCAGGCGCGAGACGCCGTGCGGCACGATCACGAAGTCGCCATGGCGCAGCCGCAGCTCGCGCGCGGCCATCTCCAGCACCTGGGGCTGGCCGCCGTGGCCGTTGGCCAGCAGCAGCTTGCGAAAGCCGCTGCGGTACACCGATTCACCGATCTCGATCACGGTGGACAGCAAGGTGGTGCCGGTGAGCGTCATGGTGCCCGGGAAGTGCAGATGCTCCTCGGACTTGCCGTAGGTGATGGTGGGCAGCGCAAAGGCGCGCACCTCGGCCGGCAGGCGGCGCAGGGCCTCGCCCATCACGCCCGAGGAGATCACGCTGTCCACCGAACAGGGCAGGTGCGGGCCATGCTGCTCGATGGCGCCGCAGGGCAGCACGATCACGGTGTTCTCGCGGTCGGGCAACTGGTCGATCTCGGTCCAGCTCAGGTAGGGCAGGAAGCGATGGGGCGGGATGTAGCCGTGGAGCATGACTTGGGCCTCGGGGTCGGAAGAAGGAGGGAAGACGGTGGGACGGAAGAAGGCGGGCTCAGGCCTGCGGCCCCCGCCAGGCAGGCGGCGGCGTGCCGTGCGCCAGCGCGCCTTCGCGCAGCACCACGCGGCGTGCGGCGCGCGAGGGAAAGCCATGCGCATCGGCGTCGCACAGCAGCACCAGGTCGGCGGGCGCGCCGATCAGCGAGGGCGCCTGGGTGGCGGCAGGTGCGCGCTCCAGCCAGTCCGCGCGGCACAGGCTTTCGGACCAGGTGTCGAAAGGCTCGGGCAACTGGCCCACCAGGGCGCCCGTGGCCAGTGCATCGACCGGGTCGTAGCTGCCCAGTCGGCAGAACGGGTCCTGCACGTTGTCGCTGGCCAGCAAAAGGGGAATGCCGCGCTCGCGCGCTTCCTTGACCAGGGTCAGGCCGCGCTGGCGCGGCGTGCGGCCGGTGACGGCGTCTTGCAGCAGCAAATTGGTGGCGGGCAAAGAGACCAGCGTGATCGGCGCGCGCGCCACCGCATCGAGCGTGCGCAGCGCCGTGGCCTCGTCCTGCGCGGCCAGCGCGCACACATGGCCGCAGACCACGCGCCCTTCGAAGCCGATCTCGCCCAGCAGCCGCGCAATGGTGGCCAGGCCATGGGCAGAAGGCTCCAGCTCCTCGTCCACATGCAGGTCCACGTCCAGGCCGTGGCGCTGGGCGGCCAGCAGCAACTGGCGCAGCCCCGCCTCGTTCCAGTGCGAGGTGTGGACGAAGCCGCCCAGCAGCGCATCAGGGCCGCTGGCGGCCACGCGGCGGGCCAGCGCATCGGCCTGCTGCGCATCTTCATAAAACGCCAGGCGCATCAGGCTCACGCGCTCCAGCCGGATGCGGCCGCGCCAGTCCTGGGCCAGCTCGCCCAGCACGGGCCAGGCCACGGGCACGCGGTCGGCCTCCCACCAGTCCACATGGGTGCGCAGCCGCGTGCTGCCCGCTTCCCAGGCCCATTGCAGGGCGCGGTCGGCGCGCTGGCGCACGTCTTCGTGCGTCCAGCCTTCGCGGTCGGCCATCATGGCCTCGATGGCGCCCAGCAGCCCCGGCACGATGTGCGGGATGCGCGGCAGCGTGAAGGTCTTGTCCAGGTGCACATGGGCATCGACGAAGCCCGGCAGGGCCAGCGCGCCATGGAGCTGCCAGGCCTGCGGCGTGGCCTGCTGCTGCTGTGGCTGCGGCATGGCCGGTGTCAGCGCCGTGATGCGGCCGTGCGCCATCTCCAGCTGCGCCAGCGCGGGCAGGCCGTGGACCAGGGGCCAGTCGGCGGGCAGCAGCCAGCGCGGCAGCCGGACGTCGTGCAGATGCGTGGGGGTGCGGTGCATGAGGGGCTCGGTTTGTGCTCAGGCCAGGCGGGCCATGGCCTGGCCCACGCGGGTCTTGAAGCGGGCCAGTTGCGAGGGCGTGGCCACGTTCATGTGGTAGTGGGCGTGGTAGTCCACCCGCGCCTGTGCGGCCGTCAGCCGCTTCATGTAGCGCGTGATGATCTTGCGCGGCGGATCGCCCATGTACCAGGCCATCCAGCGCGGGCGCCCGTAGGTCACCACGGCGCTGATGCGCTGGATGTGCGTGAGCATGGGCCTGACCTTGGCCGGGTCGGAAATGTCGAAGGCCACGCCGGGCATCAGCAGCCGGTCGAACCAGCCCTTGAGCATGGCCGGCAGCCCGAAGCACCAGGTGGGAAAACAGAACACGATGGCCTCGGCGCGGTGCAGGCGATCGATGTAGCCCTGAAGCGGCCGCTGGTTGGCCGGCACGTCGTGATAGCCCAGCCGTTCCTCGCGCGACATCACGGGGTTGAAGCCCTCGGCGTAGAGGTCGCAGTCGTCCACCTCGTGCCCCGCCGCGCGCAGCCCCTGCAGCACCTCTTCGTGCAAGGCGGCGGCATAGCTGGTTTCGACGGGGTGGCAATAGACAACGAGCACACGCATGGGGCTTGACCAGTTAATCAGAGCAACTGGTCAGGTTTCATGCAAGTCATGTGCCAGGGCTGGCCGGGCCTGGCATGGGCGTGGGTGCGCCGATGTGGTGCGTGCGGCCCGTGGAGCCGCGAGGTGGGGTTGCTAGCGCTTGATCCCGCAGCCAGCCAGGATGAACGCCGTGAGCTCGCGCACGACCGGCTCGCGCTCCAGCGGCGCATCGGGCGGCAGGCCTGCCATCGCGCGCACCTGCAGCGCGTAGTCGGCGTGGTACTGGGTCATGGCCCAGATATGCTGCAGCAGCAGCTGGGCATCCAGCGGCCGCATCAGGCCGCGCGCGATCCAGCCATTGATCACGTCGATCTTCTTTTGCGTCCACTGGCGCGACACGGGCCAGAAGCGCTCGAGGTTGTGCCCGCCGTCCAGCACCTCGCGCGTGAAGATGCGCGACATCTCGGGGTGGTCGAAGGCATGGTCCAGCTTTTGCCGGATGTAGGCGCCCAGCACGCGCGCCGGTTCGTCGCTGTGCTCCTCGAAGGAGAACACCACCTTCCAGTCGTGCAGCACGCGCATCAGCAGCTCGTTGTAGAGCTCTTCCTTGCCCGTGATGTAGTAGTGCAGCTGCGGCTTGGTCAGGCCGGCGCGGTCGGCAATGGCCTGCGTGGACGTCCCCTTGAGCCCGTTGCGGCTGAACTCGGTGATCGCCGCCGCCTGGATGTCGGCCAGGATGCGCTGGCGGCCCTCGCGCATGCGCGTACCCCCGCGCCGGGCAGCCGCGGGCGTGGCGAGAAGGGTGTCGGTCAGGTCGGGGGCGGAGTTCATGGCGGCAAGGGCAGTGAATATAAGCGCGGCCGTGGGGTGGGACTCTTGCGGAGTTCGGGTGAGGGCGCGGGTGGCTGGCCCTCACGTCCGATTTGCTGACGCTGGGAAACGCAGGGCCGGTCAATAGAACGTTCAGGCCTTCCACGCATGAGCCCAAGGGCCACGCCGCATGAAACCGTCCGTCCAGTTTGCGCGCAAGCGCCAAGACATCCGCCGGATCGCCAGCGACTTTCCGGTGGCGAACCCGCGTGTGTTTGGATCGGTGCTGCACGGGAACGACGCTGAAGGCAGCGACCTGGATCTGTTGGTGGACCCTCTGCCCGAGACCACCTTGTTCGACCTTGGTGGTTTGCAGGGCGCGCTGGAAGACTTGCTCGGCGTGCCGGTGGACATTCGAACCCCGGGGAGCTTGCCACTCAAGTTCCGCGCGGCGGTCATTGCCGAAGCACAGCCGGTATGGCTTCTGATCCCCGCCTGCCCGACTACTTGCGTCACATGGAGGAAGCGGCGCAACTCAGCCTGGAATACACCGCGGACATGGACTACGCGGCTTTCTTGGCAGACGAAATCACACAGAAGGCTGTGCTCTTCAATTTTGTGATCCTCGGCGAAGCTGTGACTAAGCTGATGGTCAAGCATGCCGATTTCCTCGCCCAGCATCCACAGGTGGCCTGGCGCAGCATCCGCGACATGTGCAACCAGGTGGCGCATGGCTACTTCACGATCAATACCGAAGTTGTTTGGCGTACTGTCCAGTCGGCGTTGCCGGATCTGCTGGCAGAGCTGCGCGCCATCACTGCCGCGGCCGGTCAGGCCACAGGTCAGGCGCTTACCGCCACTTCGTGAACCCGAGCGCCGGACGAAAACGCCAGCTTCGATCGCTCCCTGCCGCCACGTTCGCCAGCGCCTTGACCAGCGGCATGATCAACTGCTGATAGTTCACCGACAACCAGTGCAGGGCTGCTGAGAGAGCGGCAAGCGAGGGTGACGTACTCGACGCGGTCGGCTGCACCAAGTGAGCTATCAGCCGCCGTCTTTCCGGCGCTTTTGGGCAGCGGCGAAGACTTCGTTGCGGATGAGCCGCAGCAGTTGTCCTCGGGCAGCGGATTGCGGTGACACCGTGGACGTGCCGGCGACGACCAACTCAGTGGCCGGATTCACCCATATGAACTGCCCGCCGAAGCCGCTGGCCAGAAACGTGGGCCGCGATGCCTGCGATGGCGCAGACCACCACATGTAGCCGTAAGACAGGCCCACGGGCGGGCCGCCTGCATTCCTCGGTGTCGTGGCCGACCCGATGTAGTCGGCTGCAACGAGCTGTGCGCCATTCCAGCGACCTTCCTGCAGATGCAACTGGCCCAGCTTGGCCATGTCCTGCGTTCGCATGCGTGCGCTGGTGGGGCCATAGACCGGCTCATGCATGCCCAGTGGTGCCACCAGATGTTCCCGTGCGTACTGGGGCAGAGGCATGTCTACAGCCCGTTCCAGCACGGCCGCCAGGATCGGTACGGCCCCGTTGTCGTATGCGAATGAACTGCCGGGCGTGTGGGCCAGGGGTCGCGCCCAGAGCCGCTTGGACAAAGGATCGGCGGATGGGGTCGGAGCGACCCGGGTGTCGAAGCCGGCGGTCATGGTCAGCAGGTGGCGGACGGTGATCTGCCTGGCACGGGGGTCCATGTTGGCAGTCTCCCATTCAGGCATCAGGTCGAGCACCGCCTGATCCACGGACGCGAGATGTCCCCGTGTCAACGCGATGCCCACCAACGTGGACAGCGCGCTTTTCGCCACCGACTGAACGTCGCGCAACGCGTCCGGCTGGCCATCACGGTGATACTCGAAAAGCACGCGGCCACCCGAGGCGACGAAAAGGCTCTGCACGTCGTCCAGCCCTGTCTCCAGAGATCGTCGGATGTCGCTGAACGCGATTTCATCGAGGGCCTGTTCCTGCGGTGATGAGGCAAGCCATTGCGCCAGGGTGGGTCCGGCTGTCACGGCCAGCAACAGGGCCGCCAAGCCTCGGACGCATGCGGTGCGGCGCTGTTGCGTACGGCTTTGGCTTGCAGGTGTTCTCATGCGCTCCCCTGTTCACATGGATGGATGAACGTTGGCCTCAATGCGCCAAGGCGGCGTGGCGCTACTTCCTCTCTTGCCGCCGCCCCTTCTGCGCCCTCTCCAGCGCCTCCATCTCCCCCTCCACGCGCGCCACGTCGGCCTGCGCGCTGTCCATTCCCATGCGTGTTTCCACGGCTTTGACCAGCGGCATGATCAGCTGGCGGTAGGTGACCGAGAGCGACAGCAGCGCGTCGACCATGCGCTGGTTCTGGGCCGAGTCGCTGTGGGTGTTGAGCGCTTCGGTGCTCTGGCGCAGGGCCTGCAGCGCGGCGGCGCTGGCGTCGAGGCTGGCGCGCATCTGCTGCTGGGCTTCGGTGTTGCCGGCCTGAAGCTGCCGGGCCAGCGCGCCCAGGTCGGCCAGGGGCTCGCGCGCTGGCGCCAGCGCGTCGACGCTGCGCGCGATGTCCAGCAGGCCGTTGGTCACGCGCAGGCTGGGGTCGTCCTCGCTGCCGCCCAGCTTGCGCTGGCGCACGAAGTCCTCGCGGATCTGCTGCCAGCGCGCCTGCTCCTCGGGCGTGGCGCGGCCGATCAGGTGCGCCAGCGCCAGCAGGTTCTCTTCGGCGCCGGTGGTCAGCGTCTGCGCCTCGCCGCGGTAGTGGTCGCGCAGCAGCGCGTCGATCTCGTCGTCGCGCATCAGCGGCGTGACCTGCGGTGCCAGGCGGGCCATGTTGCGGTAGCTGCCCTGCAGGCGGAAGGGCGGCTTCTCGCGATAGCGGTCGTCCTGCGCGGCCGATTCGATGTACGCCAGGTTCACCTTCAGCAGCACGTCGCGCACCTTGAACAGGCGCTGCAGCAGGCCCTTGAGTTCGTCGATCTCCACCGCGCTGTACGGGTGCGCAAAGCTGCCGGCGTCGATCTGCTCGCCCTGGGCCAGGCGCACCAGCAGGTGCACGTCCTTGGGCTCGCGCGAGGCCAGTGGCTGCGTGACGGGGTGCGAGGTCAGGCTGTTCTCGATGTACGACAGCGCGAACACGGCCTCGCGGCCCGAGAGCACGTCGCCCAGGTTGTAGATGTCGGCCCGGTTGGCCAGCATGTCGGGAATGCGGAACACGTCACCCGACTCGGTGTACGGGTTGCCCGCCATGACGATGGCAAAGCGCTTGCCGCGCATGTCCCAGGTTCGCGGCTGGCCCTGCCACACGCCCTCGATGCGGCGCGTGCCGTCGGCCAGCGCAATGAACTTCTGCAAGAACTCGGGGTGCGTGTGCTGGATGTCGTCCAGGTACAGCATCACGTTGGAGCCCATGGCCAAGCCCAGGTTGAGCTTTTCCAGCTCCTGGCGCGCGGCGCTGTTGGGTGCGGTGCCGGGGTCGATGCTGGTCACGCTGTGGCCCAGCGCGGGGCAGTTGATGCGCACGAAGACCAGGCCCAGCCGGTTGGCCACGTATTCCATGATCGTGGTCTTGCCGTAGCCGGGCGGGGAGATGAGCAGCAGCATGCCCATGCGGTCGGTGCGCGCGCTGTCGCCCGCGGCGCCCAGCTGCTTGGCCAGGTTGTTGCCGATCAGCGGCAGGTACACCTCGTCGATCAGGCGATTGCGCACGAAGGTGGCCAGCGGCTTGGCCTGGAACTGCTCCAGGTGCAGTCGCTTTTTCTCCTGCACCAGCAACTCGTGCCGCAGCGCCTGCAACTGGGCAAAGCCGCGCGCCGCATGGCTGCGGTGGTGGCGCACGCGGCGGCGGAAGTCGTTGAGGTTGAAGGCCAGGGCGGCTTCGCGGATGCGCGGGTGTTCGCTGCGCAGGCCGCTGACGGTGGCGTCCAGCGCGGCATTCACGCGGCGGCGCGGGCCGCCGAAGCTCAGCGCGGTGGCGGCGTCGTCGATCCACGCCATGGCCTGGTGGGCCTGCTGCGCGCCTTCTGCCTGGGCGAAGGCCTGCAGCCAGCCGCGCGCCAGGCGCCAGCGCTCCAGCGGCTCGGCGGCCTGCAGGTCGCGCTGCCAGGCCGCTTGCAGGCCACCGCGGTCCAGCGCGCGCTGCAGCGCCTGCGCCAGGTCTTCGCCGGCGCTGCTGATCACCCAGTGCGGGGCCGTGGGCGTGAGGTCGGCCGCGCCTTCGGTCTGCGCGAGTTCGCGCACCAGATAGGCCGCGGCCTCTTCGGCCAGGGTCTGCAGCAGGGCATCGCGCTGCGGGTCGTGGCGGTCGTCCGCCTCCAGCGCCACGCCCAGGGCCTGCGCCAGCGCGGGCAGCCATTCCTGCTGCAGCACGCGCTGGGCGTCGAGGAAGTGGCGCAGGCCTTGTGCGGCTTCATGCTCCAGCGTGTCGCGCGCGGCGGTCTGGGCAAAGAGCTGGGCGATGTGTTGGGCACTGCGCGCGCGGCGGGCCAGCGACAGGCGGCTTTCCTCGCGCAGGCCCAGGTGCCAGTAGAGCTTGGCCAGCGCGCGTTCGGCCGGGCCGTACACCAGCAGGCCGGCGGCGTCCTGGATGGGCGCGAGCACGCGCACGATGGCCAGCGCGTCATCGTCATGGATGCCGCGCTGGTAGCCCTCCTGGTAGCGGCTGGCGGCAAAGCGGCGCAGTGAATCGAGCAGCGCCGCGGGCGGCGGCGCGTCGGTGGCCGTGCTGGCGGCCTTGGCATGTTCGGCCAGCAGCACCAGCAGCTCGGGCCAGCCCGGCTGGGCCTCGCCGCGCTCCAGGGCAGTCAGCCACTCGGCCGCGAGGAACTCCGCGCGCGCGAGCTGCGGCGTTTCAGAGACCAGCGCCTGCTGCCAGAAGGGGCGCAGTGCGTCCAGCCGCGCGTCCTGCGCGGGCGCGAGGTAGTCGGTGCCCGTGATCTGCCAGGCCAGGCCCTCGCCATGGCCCACCAGGGTCAGGTCCAGCGGCTGCTTGTTGACGGTGAAGCTGTGCGTGCCCAGCTTGATGCCGCCTTCGCTGCCGGCTGAAAGCTCGCGCTGGTCGCGCACCGCGCGCACGGCCTGGTCGCGCGCGGTCTTCAGCCGCGTGTCGATGTCGTCGGCCGCCACGCTGGCGCCGAGCTTGCGCAGCTCGGCGATCTGCTCGCGCAGCTTGGCCAGCATGGGGTCGGCGGCAAAGTAGCTGTGGACCTGCGCCAGCTCGGTGAAGCCGGCCACGCGGCGCGGCACGCCGTCGAGCACGCGGCCCGCCGCATCGCCCAGCGCCTTGGCACGGCGTTGCTGGCCTTCGACCAGGGTCTGGCGCCGCGCCGACAGGGCTTCGTACACGCTCTCGCGCTGGGTCGCGATGTCGGCGAGGAATTCCTCCTGCTCGGCAAAGCGGCCTTCGATGTCTTCGAGCTGCGCCAGCAAGCGCGTGAGCGCCTCGTCGCACTTCTCGGGCGTGTCCGACAGCTCCAGCGCGTTTTCGACGGCCTGGCCGAAGAGCTTGAACTGGGCGCCGAACTCGGCGCGCTGCTCGGCCGCACCCAGGTTGCGCCGGCGTGCGCGCGCATCGGCGCGCAGGCGGTTGATGTCGGCATACAGCAGCGCGATGCGGTCCAGGATGGCGGTGCGCTGCACGGCGTCGCCGCCCGGCAGGTTGCCCAACTGCTCGCTGAGCAGATCGAGGCCAGCGGCTTCGGCATCCAGCGCGGAAAGCTGCTCGCCCAGCAGCGTGGCGGTGGCGGCCTGCGGCAGCGCCGCGGCCACGGCGGCCAGCGCCTTGCGCTGCCCGTCGAAAGCCTTTTCGTCCGACAGGAACTGCATCGCGCGCTCGCCCACGCGCTGCTGCTCGGTGGCCAGTTGTGCGGCCATGGCGTCGATGCGCGGCAGGTCGGCATAGCGCAGCTCCCGCAGCAGGTGCAGCTCGCCCTGGCGCTGGCGCAGCCGCTCCAGTGCGCGCACGAAGTCCTGCGGGCTGCGCCACATCTGGCTGGCGATGTCGGTCATCAGCTCGCGCTGCTGGCCTTCGGCTTTCTGCAGTGCACGCGCCGTGTCCTGGCGGATGCTTTCGACCTTCTCGAACTCGCCCAGCGTGGCCTGCGCGGTCTGCTCGATGGCCTGCAGGTCGGCGGCGGTGTTCTGGGCCTCGCCGGCATCGAGCCAGAAGTAGGCGTCGCGCGCGCGCAGGCACTGGCGGATCAGGTCTTCATAAGCGGTGCGCGTGGGCACCTGCTCGCGCACGGCGCGCGCAATGCTCAGCAGGTCGGACACGCCGCGCACCAGGTCGGCATTGCCTACTCTCGCGAAAAAGCCAGCACCAGCCGGCTGCCGGCTCGCATGCTCTTCGGCGGCAAAGGGCGTCTGCCACAGCTGCATCGGGTGCACGCGCGTGGCTTCGCCGCGCGCGGCCTGGAAGACCAGCAGGCGGCCATCGGGAAAGCGGCTGTAGCCGTCGGCCAGGATGGGCGCGGCCAGCGACTTCTCGATCAGGTTGTAGGTGAAGATGGCGTAGCAGCCCGCGTCCAGCGTGGCCGGGCTGCCCTGGGGCGGCGGCACCGTGCCGTAGAAGACGTAGGCCACGTCTTCGCCATTGGGCGAGCGCAGCATGCGCGTGAAGCGCAGTTGCTCGGTCAGCTCGGGCGGCAGGTCGAAGCGCTTGTGTTCGCCCGACTGCAGGTAGTAGCCGCCGGGGAAGATGATGCCGTGGTCCTCGGGCAGCTGCATGCACGAGGCGCCGATGGCGTCGATGCGCAGCACCTGCTGCGTGCGCTGGTTGTAGACCAGGTAGCGCGTTTGCTGTTCGCGGTAGGGCCGCACCTGCAGCAGGATCAGCAGGCCCAGCCGCGCATAGGCGATCTCGGCATCGCCCAGCGCCTGGTTGGCGTCGTCCACGGGTTCTTCGTAGATGCCCAGGCCCGTTTCTGTGTTGTTCTCGACCTTGATGGTCAGCGTGCCGCCCGTGGTCTCGACAAAAAGCGTGTCCAGCACGTTGATGTGCGGATGGGCGCCACCGATGTGGTGCTCGCGCGTGAGCGGCGTCCACGTGAAATCGTGGCTGGGCGGCGGCATCAGGTCGCGCTCGCCGCGGTTGTCCACGTATTTCAGCGAGCCGTCGTTCTCGCGCTTCCAGCGGAACACGCGGATGTCGCCGGCGGTCTGGCCGATCTGGAAGGCCGCCAGCAGGAACTCGGGCGTGGGCCGCAGCAGCTGCAGCGTGGCCTGCTTGTAGTAGGTGTAGAGCTCGTTGAAGTCCGAGACGAAGCGCGGATCGGCCAGGAAGCTGTCGTCCAGCGGCACCTGCACCAGCTCGTCGCTTTCGGGGTTGCCCGCGCTGTCGGCCGCATGGTGGGCCAGCTCGTAGATCGCGAACACGTCCTGCACGCGCGTCTCGCGCTTGAGGCCCATGAACACGTTGTAGCCAAAGAGCAGGCGATTGCCGCCGATCCAGGCCAGGTCGCGCGCCACGCAGTTGTGCTCGGTGCGCGCGCGGGTGCGCAGCAGCAGTTGCTGTTCGCGCTGGCCGAAGTGCGCGATGCGCTGCGCATTGAGCGCCTGCGCCTTGGCCAGCAACTGGTCGCCCTGCGTTTCCAGGCGCTTCTTGAGCAGCTCGTAGCTGCTGCTTTCGGCGACGCTGGCGTCGATGGCGGCGCTGTCTTTCGCGTCAGCGGAGGGGGCGGAAGGGCTGGACATGCAGGTTCGACTGAGCGGTTGGGCGAGCGTGAGGGCGACTTCGGATTGCCCCGTGCGCCAACGCGCCACGGGGCCGTGCGGGCGGCCTTACTTTCTGAAGCTCTGCACCAGGTTCTGCAGCGCCTGCTTCTGGCTGTCGGAGCCTTCGCGCATCACCTTGCCCACCAGCGCCGACACGCTGAGGTTCTGCAGCGCGCCGGCCGACTGGCCCGCTGCGCCCAGCAGCTGCGAGAGGTCGTTGACCACATCGCGTTCGCCGGCCAGCTGTTCCTTGAAGGCGATCTGCAGCGTGTCGCTCTTGTTGACGGCCGCATCGATGCCCTTGCCCACTGACAGCGCCTTGACGAAGCTGTCGAAGTAGTCGCCCTGGCCGCCCACGATGTCGATCTTGGCGTTCTTGAGCGCGATGCCCAGCACTTCGGCCTGTTCCTTGGCGATGGCCTGCTGCGCGTCGATCTGCTTGAGCGTCTCGAGGTGCGCGCGCTCCAGGCGCATGCGGTATTCCTCGTGCTCGCGCGTTTCGGGGCTCATGGCCTTCATGGCCTCGAACTTCTCCTTCAGGCCGCGCGCCTCGGCGTTGAACTTCACGTCGATGTTGTGCGCCTCGGCATCGCCCAGCTTGGCCAGCGCCTCGGCGTCCACCGTGCGCACCAGCGCGTCGGCCTGGCCGATCTTTTCCTTGCCGGCGGCTTCGGCTTCCATGCGGGCGCGGATGCCCACCGCTTCGGCCTGGGCCTGCACTTCCTTGACCTGCGCCTGGGCACGGCCCACCTTCTCGGTGCCGGTGGCCTCGGCTTCCATGGTCGCCAGCTTGGCGCTGGCGCCGGCCACCTGCACCTTGGCGTCGGCCAGGCCCGGCGCGGCCGACAGCGCCTCGATGCCCTCGGCCTCGCGCTTCTTGGCTTCGGCTTCACGCTCGGCCACCTTCAGGCGCGCGTCGGCCAGCACCAGGTCTTCGGCGGCCTTGTGGCGCGCCTTGCGCTCCTGCGCTTCGGCGGCCTTCACTTCCAGGATGACCTTCTCTTCGGCCGCTGCCTCGGCGCCGATCACCACGGCCTTGCGTGTGCGGTCGGCTTCGGCCACTTCACGCACTTCCTTGATCGCCTCTTCCTGCTCGGCCACCGTGCGCTCGACCACGATGCGCTCGCGGATCACGTCGGCAATGGCCTTCTTCTGCACCTCGACGGCCTTGTCTTTTTCGATGCGCTGCAGCGTCACTTCCTTCTCGCGCGCCACCACTTCCAGGTCCTGGGCGCGGGTCACGCGTTCCTGCTCGATCACCACCGCGCGCTTGCGGTTGTTCTCGGCCACTTCCTTTTCGCGCAGCACGTTCTCGTTCTGCACCGCGATCTGCTGCTCGGCCTGCAGCCGGGCCATTTCGGAGCGCGTGCGCTCCTCGGCCTGGATCTTGGCGGTTTCGGCCTCTTCGCGCGCGCGCACGCTGGCCACTTCACGCGCCTGGCGGGCGGTGGCATCGGCCTGCTGGCGCTCCAGCTCCAGCAGGGCTTCCTGCGTCTCGACGTTCTTCTTCTTGATCTGCATTTCCTCGTTGCGGCGCAGCTCGTTGGTGGTCACGTGTTCCACGGCCGTGAGCTGGGTGATCTTCTTGATGCCCTGCGCGTCGAGGATGTTGTTGGAGTCCAGGCGCGCCAGCGGCGTCTGCTCCAGGTAGTCGATGGCCGAGCTTTCGAGCACGTAGCCCGAGAGGTCGTTGCCGATCTGGCTCATGATCTTGTCGCGGAAGACGTCGCGCGCGTCGTACAGGTCCACGAAGTCCATGGCCTTGCCCACGGTCTTGAGCGCCTCGGAGAACTTGGCCGAGAACAGGTCTTCCAGCGTGCTCTGATTGGAGGCGCGGTCGCAGCCGATGGACTGCGCGACGTGCAGCACGTCTTCGGAGGTCTGGTTCACGCGCACGAAGAACTTCACCTTGATGTCGGCGCGGATGTTGTCGGCGCAGATCAGGCCCTGGTCGCCCGAGCGGTCGATCTCGATGGTCTTGATCGAGATGTCCATCAGCTCGGCCTTGTTGATGATGGGCAGCACCAGCCCGCCCGTGAAGGTGACCTTGGGGTCCCCGCGGAAGGGGTTGATGATCAGTGCGTGACCCTGCTCCACCTTGTGATAGAAGCGGGAGAACATCGCGAAGATGCCGAAGATCACGATGACCGCGATGACGGCCAGGACCACGAAGGTGATGATCGAAGAGGACATGCTGAGGCTCTGTGAGGAGAAGGAAAAGGGGCGGGCGCCGTGGTGCTGAGTGCTGCTCAGGCCACTGCGTCCATCGGCTGGACCAGGTAGCGCCGCGCGGCGCCGTCGTATTCCACGATCAGCGCCTGGCTGCCGCGCTCAAGCGTGTTGGGGCTGGGCGCCCAGACCTGGATCAAGAGGCCGGCGCCGCGCTGCGCCACCTGGGCATAGCCCTGCTTCTCGTCCACGCTGCCGGTGGTGATGGTGCAGGTCTGGCCGATCAGGTCGCTGTTGTGGCGCGCGTACTCGGTCACGAAGGCGCCGCGCAGCGGCCGCACGATGCGCGCGGCGATCACGATGGACAGCGCGAAGCAGGCGCCGAGCACCACGAGCCCGGCCACGATCTGCAAGGGCAGCGTGGGCACCCAGGCCAGCACCCAGATGCCGGCCAGCGTGCTCAGCGTCCAGCCGATCACCACCAGCAGCGTGACCACGATGGAGAAGGGCACGCCCGACAGGCCGAAGGCCACCACGTAGCCGGCGATGGTGCCCAGGTCGTCCACGCTCACGTCGGCGTGCTCGGCGATGTCCAGGTCGATGCTGCTTTCGCCGAAGTCGACCAGGCCGATGACGGCGGCGATCCAGTACACCAGCACGACCACCAGCGCGAGGCTGTAGAGGAAGGTCGGAAAGCCGAAGATGACGGAGAGGAATTCGCGCATGGTGTTGTGTTTGTTGTGCGTTGGCGAATGGTTGTGGTGGGCCGGCTCCCTGGGGCCGGGCGGCGTTGGGGGTCAGCCTTTCCGGGGCTTTCGAGACGTCGATGTGCGCGGCGGCGCGGGAGGAGGCACGAAGGCGATCAGCTCGCGCGTGGCCGCCTCCTTGATGCCCAATCGGTCATCGGGCGCGAGGCCGTAGCGTTGGGCCAGCAGGGCGTAGTCGGACTCGTCCAAGGTGACCGTCAGGCGCGGCCTCTTGGGCCGCGCCGCCACGGGCAGGCCCAGCACGCTGCGGATCTGCTGCGAGGTGGACACGTTCTCGTGGAAGGCCGCGATGCGGATGGCCTCCATCACCGCGATCTCCACGTCAAAAGCCACCTGCACCGCATGCAGGGCCGACTCAGAGCCCTGCCAGCGCGCCGGCGTCTTTCTCTTGCTCGTGCTGCTGCTGTTGTTGTTGCTCATGCGCGTGACGGGCGTGTGACGCGAGGTCCTTGGGGCGTGTGGGGACGATGGCCTCAGGCCGCGGGCGTGCCGCCGTCCTTGGCCGCAGCCGCGGCGGCCTGGCGCGCGCGCAGGCGAGCCATCACCGATTCGGCGCGCGCCTTGTCGTTCTCGCCGATGCCGGCGGCCGCCAGCTCCTGCTCGAGCGCCTTGTGGCCGAACTCCTTGTCCAGCGCCTCGGCGGCGGCCATGCGGTCGGCCAGGTCCTCGTGGCGCTTCTTGATGCGGTCCAGTGACTCGCGCGCGCTCGTGAGCCTGGAGCCCGTGCTGCCGATGCTGTCGGAGATGCTCTGCGTGGCGCGGTACACGCTCTCGGTGGTTTTGGCGATGCCGATCTCGCGCTCGTGCTCGCGCACGCGGGCCTCGGCGCTGCGGATCAGGTTCTTCAGCCGCTGCACCTGCACCGCAAAGCCGGCATGGGCCTGCGTCTGCGCCTGCAGCTCGGCCTCCAGGCCGGCCACGCGCTCGGCCACCTTCAGGGCCAGGCCTTCCTCGGTCTTGTCCAGCGCCTGCAGCGCCATGTCTTCATGGCGGCGGATCTCGCCCTTGATGCGTTCGATGTCGCGCGCGGTCTGCATCTCCTTGGCCATCACGGCGGTCAGCTCGGTCTTGGCCTCGCTGATGCTGGCCTTGGCGTCGACGATCTCCTGCTCGTAGATGCGCGTGGCGTTGTCGTCGACCACGCTCTGGCCCAGTTCACGCGCGCTGCCGCGCAGCAGGGTGACGAGTTTCTTGATGACGGTCATGTTCGGCTCCGGTGGTGTTCGTGAGGAAGCGTGGGGAAGGCATCAGCGCAGGAACTCGGCCAGCGCATCCAGGGCGTCCAGCGCGTTGTCGCTGAGCACGGCCACTTCATGCGCCACGTCTTCGGCGCGAGCGCTGCGCGAGAGCGCGCCGCCCAGCACATAGCGCCCGCCCACGCGGCCGAAGGAAGACAGCGGCACCGAGGGGTTCAGGTCCAGCAGGGCTTCATGCAGCTCGGCGCGGCGCTCGGGCCGCACGTCCTCGTCGGTCCACAGGTAGCACAGGCAGATGAACTGCGTGTCCGAGCAGGTGACGAAGATGGGCAGCTCGTCGCGCCCTTCGATGCAGACCTGGATCACCGGCACCTCGCCGGCAATGGGCTGCAGCTGCACGGCCACGCCGCCCATCAGCGCCGACGTCAGCGTGTCCAGGTTGCTCAGTTGATGAAGCAAAGCGGTCATGAACCCTCCTGTGGATCGATGGATGCAGTGCAGGCTGCTGTGATCGCAGTATGCGGACGCCGACATATCATGTCAATCGATTTTTGACATGATATGTCGATTGACGGGCCTGGCCGAATGGCGGATGGCCGGGCGCCGCCAGGGCTGGCCGTGCGGCGTAGGCCGAAGCGGCGCGCTCGTCGAAACCGTGCCAAAACTTGCCTCCCTATAATCGCGCCCTTCCTCCGAGGAGCGTTGCAGCGCCCCGGGCCCACGGGCCCAGCGGGTGCGAGGCTCGGAGCAGATTTCTTCCTGCAACGACGCTCGCCCACGGCTCTGTGCGGTGAGTTTTCCCCAGAACGTGGTCGTCTTCAACCTGCCGTATGGAGCATTGATGAACGCGCCTGCCACTTCCAAACAACTGACCAACGCCGATTGCGCCATCGCAGACCTGGGACTTGCGCCCTGGGGCCGCAAGGAGATCGCAATTGCCGAAACCGAGATGCCCGGCCTGATGGCCATCCGCGACG
Source organism: Xenophilus arseniciresistens (assembly GCF_028023875.1). Classification (GTDB taxonomy): domain Bacteria; phylum Pseudomonadota; class Gammaproteobacteria; order Burkholderiales; family Burkholderiaceae_C; genus Xenophilus; species Xenophilus arseniciresistens. Next base: position 495,213 of record NZ_JAQIPB010000003.1, on the reverse strand, counting down.
AGTTCGCCAGGAGCCAGCCGCTCAAGGGCGCGCGCATCACGGGTTCGCTGCACATGACGATCCAGACGGCGGTGCTGATCGAAACGCTGCAGGCACTGGGCGCGCAGGTGCGCTGGGCCTCGTGCAACATCTTCTCGACCCAGGACCACGCCGCAGCCGCGATCGCCGCGGCCGGCACGCCGGTGTTCGCGATCAAGGGCGAGACCCTCACGGACTACTGGGACTACACGCATCGCATCTTCGAGTTCGGCCCCAAGGGCAGCAAGACCGAAGGCCCGAACATGATCCTGGACGACGGCGGCGACGCCACCTTGCTGATGCACCTGGGTGCCAAGGCCGAGAAGGACATCAAGGCCCTGGGCCGCGCCAAGAGCGAGGAAGAAAAGATCCTGCATGCCGCCATCAAGGCCAAGCTCAAGGAAGACCCGACCTGGTACAGCCGCCGCCTGAAGAACATCATCGGCGTGACCGAGGAGACCACCACGGGCGTGCACCGCCTCAACGAGATGTCGGCCAACGGCACGCTGCAGATGCGCGCCATCAACGTCAACGACTCGGTCACCAAGAGCAAGTTCGACAACCTGTATGGCTGCCGCGAGTCGCTGGTGGACGGCATCAAGCGCGCCACCGACGTGATGATCGCGGGCAAGGTGGCCGTGGTCTGCGGCTACGGCGACGTGGGCAAGGGCTCGGCCCAGGCGCTGCGCGCACTCAGCGCCCAGGTGTGGGTGACCGAGATCGACCCCATCAACGCGCTGCAGGCCGCCATGGAAGGCTACCGGGTCGTGACCATGGAGTACGCCGCCGACAAGGCCGACATCTTCGTGACCACCACGGGCAACCGCGATGTGATCCGCTACGAGCACATGGTGGCCATGAAGGACCAGGCCATCGTCTGCAACATCGGCCACTTCGACAACGAGATCGACGTCGCCTCGCTGGAGAAGAGCTGCCAGTGGGAAGAGATCAAGCCGCAGGTCGACCACGTGATCTTCCCCAAGGTGGGTCGCAAACCCGCCAAGCGCATCATCCTGCTGGCCAAGGGCCGTCTGGTGAACCTGGGCTGCGGCACGGGCCACCCGAGCTACGTGATGTCGTCGAGCTTCGCGAACCAGACCATCGCCCAGATCGAGCTGTTCACCAAGCCCAAGGAGTACAAGGTCGGCCAGGTCTACGTGCTGCCCAAGCACCTGGACGAGAAGGTCGCGCGCCTGCAGCTGTCCAAGCTGGGTGCCGAGCTGACCAAGCTCACGAAGGAGCAGGCCGCCTACATCGGCGTGCCGGTGCAGGGCCCGTACAAGCCCGATACGTACAGGTATTGAGCGCACGAGGTGCTTGGGCCTTGCGCCTGGCTTGAAAGCCGGCGGGCGCCCAGCAAGCAGATGCGAGCCGATCAGCTTCTTGTCGCACGCGGCCTGGCCGCTTCGCGCTCCCAGGCAGCGCGCCTGATCGCGGGCGGGCTGCGCTGGCGCGCGCATGCGGCGCAACCCTGGCGCAGTGTGGCCAAGAGCGGCGAGGAGCTGCCCGAAGGGGCCGAGCTTGAATTGGCCGATGCGGCCGAGGCGCGCTATGTCTCGCGTGGCGGGCTCAAGCTCGAAGGCGCGCTGGCGGCCACGGCCGTGCCGGTGACCGGCCGGCTGTGCCTGGACGTGGGCCAGTCCACGGGCGGCTTCACCGACTGCCTGCTGCAGCAGGGCGCCGCCCATGTGGTGGGCGTGGACGTCGGCCATGGCCAACTGCATGCGCGGCTGGCCGGCGACGCGCGGGTCACGGCCATCGAGAAGTGCAACGCGCGCGCGCTCGAGCCCGCGCAGCTGCGCGATGCCGCGCCCTTCGCGGGCCGGGCGCCGGTGGGCTTCGACCTGATCGTGGGCGACCTGTCCTTCATCTCGCTCACGCTGGTGCTGCCCGCGCTGGCGCCGCTGCTGCGCGAAGGCGGCGACCTGCTCATGCTGGTCAAGCCGCAGTTCGAGTTGCAGCCGGCGCAGATCGGCAAGGGCGGCATCGTGCGCGACGTGCAGCTTTACGCACAAGTGCAGGCGCGGCTGCACGAAGCAGCCCAGGCCTGCGGCCTGCGCGTGCAACACTGGCTGCCCAGCCCCATCGCGGGCGGGGACGGCAACCGCGAGTTCTTCATTCATGCCCGGCAGGGCACCAGCAGCGAAGGAGGGGGCGATGCGCCTGCCACTGAGCTTTGAATTCTTTCCGCCGAAGACGCCCGAGGGCGTGGTCAAGCTGCGCGCGGTGCGCGCGCAGCTCTATGCGATGAAGCCCGAGTTCTGCTCGGTCACCTATGGCGCAGGCGGCTCCACGCAAGCCGGCACCTTTGGGGCCGTGAAGGAGATCTTGGCCGAGGGCGTGGACGCGGCCAGCCATTTCTCGTGCATCGGCGCCACGCGCGACACCGTGCGTGCGCAGTTGGCCGAGCTCAAGGCCCTGGGCGTGAAGCGCCTGGTGGCCCTGCGCGGCGATCTGCCCAGCGGCTACGGCATCGGCGGCGAGTTCCAGTACGCCAGCGATCTGGTGGCCTTCATCCGTGCCGAGACTGGCAGCGACTTCCACATCGAAGTGGCGGCCTATCCGGAAGTGCATCCGCAGGCCCGTTCGGCCGACGCCGACCTGCAGGCCTTCGCGGCCAAGGTGCGCTCTGGTGCCGATTCGGCCATCACGCAGTATTTCTTCAGCCCCGAGGCCTACTTCCGCTTCGTGGACGATGCGCGCGCCAAGGGCCTCGACCTGCCCATCGTGCCGGGCATCATGCCCATCATCAGTTCCACGCAGCTGATGCGCTTTTCCGACGCCTGCGGCGCCGAGATCCCGCGCTGGATCCGGCTGCGGCTGCAGGGTTTTGGCGACGATGCGGCCTCCATCAAGGCCTTCGGCCTCGATGTGGTGGCCGGGCTGTGCGAGCGCCTGCAGGCCGGCGGCGCACCGGCGCTGCATTTCTACACCATGAACCAGTCGCAGGCCACGCTGGGCGTGCTGCAGCGGCTGGGCTGGGCGGCATGAAGGGGGCGCAGGTCGGGTCCTCGCGGTGGCGGCGCTTCGGCGCGCCGCTGCGGGGCCTGCGGCCGGCGCTCACCCTGGCGGCCCTGGCCTTGCTTGCGGCCTGTGCCGCCGTGCCGCCGCCCGACGATGCGCAGGCGCCGGCAGAGCCTGCCCCGCCCCTGCGCCCACTTGCACGCCAGCCCGGCACGCCGGCCGATGCGCCGCGCAGCCTGGTGCCGCAGGCGCGCTACGACCTGGCCATTGGCCGCACCGAGGACGAGCCCGACGACGGCGTGCCCGGCGACGAGCCGCCCGGTGAGGTGTACCAGCGCGGCGGCGCCTCCTACTACGGCATCCAGTTCCACCAGCGGCGCACGGCCAGCGGTGAGCGCTTCGACATCCGCGGCATGACCGCCGCCCACAAGACCCTGCCCTTCAACACGCGCGTGTGCGTGCGCAGCCTCGTCAACGGCAAGGAAGTGCTGGTGCGCGTGAACGACCGCGGCCCCTTCGTGCCCGGCCGCGTGATCGACCTGAGCCAGGCGGCCGCCGAGGCGCTGGACATGATCGACACGGGCATCAAGCAGGTCAGCCTGACGCTGATCGGCACGCAGGGCGGCCGCTGCGCAGGCGCGTCGGTGGCCGGCGCCGAAGTCGAGCCGCCCCGGGCCGAGCCCGTGAGGCCGGCGCAGAGCAAGCCGGCGGCGCCCGCCCGGCGCCCCGCCGCCGCGCCGCGCAATCCGCGGGCTCGGCGCTGATTGCGCGCGACGAGGCGCGGCGCTCAGCCGCCGTGTTCGAGCGTGAAGCCGGCGTTGCGGTCCTGGGCCAGCCACACGGCCATCTGGGCCAGTGCCGGGCGCAGCTGTTCGGCCAGGGTGAAGGGCGGGTTGATCAGGAACATGCCGCTGGCTGGCAGCCCGGGGCGCTTGCCCTGGCCGTCGGGCGTGGCGGCGATCTTGCTGGACTTCACCGTCAGCGTGGCATGCAGCCAGGGCTTGCCGGCCTTGGTGGCCAGCGTCTTCAGGCGGCGCGGCAGCTCGTGCGCCTCGGGCCGCGGAATGATCGGATACCAGACCGTGTACACGCCGGTGGCAAAGCGCTTGAGGGCTTCGGCCACGAAGGCCGCGGTGCGCGCGTAATCGGTCTTGAGTTCGTAGCTCGGGTCGGTCAGCACCAGCGCGCGGCGCGAGGGCGGCGGCAGGAACTTGGTGGCGCTGCCAAAGCCGTCTTCGCGCAGCACGGCCACCTGGCGGCCGGCCTCGAGCTGGGCGATGTTGGCATCCAGCGTGCGCGCGTCGGTGGGGTGCAGCTCATAGAGCTTGAGCTTGTCCTGCTCGCGCAGCAGGTGCTGGGTGATGAACGGAGAGCCAGGGTAGACGCGGGCCTGGCCGGCGCGGTTGAAGCTGCGCACCAGCTCCAGATAGCGGGCCAGGGCGGGCGCGGGCTCTTCGGGCACCGCCGGTTTCTTTGCTGCCGGCTGGGTGTCGTTGCTCGGGTTCAGCAGGCGCAGCACCCCCTGGGCGGCCTCGCCGCTGGTGCCGGCATAGTCGCCGTCGAGCCGGTACAGCCCCGCGCCGGCATGGGTGTCCACGACCGTCAGCGGAGCCTCCTTTTCAAGCAGGCGCTCCAGGGCCGCAATCAGCACCGTGTGTTTGAGCACGTCGGCATGGTTGCCGGCGTGGAAGGCGTGTCGGTAGCTGAACATGATGGGCCAATGCTAACCGCGCGGACTGGGGAATTGCGCCGGATTCCAGCGCCCGCCTATAATGGCGGGCTTTGCAGCGATTTTCGGGTCCCGCGGCAAAGATTGCGGTTTTGGGGCGTTTGGGGGCAACCCTAGCGCGCGCCAGACCGACTCCCTCCCACCTAAGAGCTCCCTTCAGAGGAAGACCGACCGTGGAAAAGGGCCCTTTGCAAACCTCTTTCCCTCAAGGAAAACTCATGTCTACTTTCAGCGCAAAGCCCGCTGAGGTCGTGCACGAGTGGTTTGTGATTGACGCAACCGATAAGGTTCTCGGACGGGTCGCCAGCGAAGTGGCCCACCGACTGCGCGGCAAGCACAAGGCCATTTACACGCCTCACGTCGACACCGGCGATTTCATCGTCATCGTCAACGCTTCCAAGCTCAAGGTCACCGGCACCAAGTCGCTCGACAAGGTGTACTACCGTCATTCGGGCTTCCCCGGCGGCATCACCGCCACCAACTTCCGCGATCTGCAAGCCAAGCATCCTGGCCGTGCGCTCGAGAAGGCCGTCAAGGGCATGCTGCCCAAGGGTCCTCTGGGCTACGCCATGATCAAGAAGCTGAAGGTCTACGGCGGCGCGGAGCACCCGCACACCGCCCAGCAGCCCAAGCCGCTGGAAATCTGAGGAGTCTTGAGATGATTGGTGATTGGAACAATGGCACCGGCCGTCGCAAGTCCAGCGTCGCTCGTGTGTTTCTCAAGAAGGGTACCGGCAAGATCACGGTGAACGGCAAGGCCATCGAAGAGTTCTTCGGTCGTCAAACCTCGATCATGATCGCCAAGCAGCCCCTGGTGCTGACCGACAACGTCGAAACCTTCGACATCCAGGTCAACGTCCATGGCGGCGGCGAATCGGGCCAGGCCGGCGCCACGCGCCACGGCATCACCCGTGCCCTGATCGACTACGACGCAAACCTCAAGCCGGTGCTGAGCCAGGCTGGTTTCGTCACGCGTGACGCTCGCGAAGTGGAACGCAAGAAGGTCGGTCTGCACTCTGCCCGCCGTCGCAAGCAATTCTCCAAGCGCTGAGCTTTGCTACTGCGCCACCGCATGGCGGCGTTGCAAATCCTCACCGGACTGGAGTCCGGTTCCGGTTTGCGCCTTGCCCTGCGGCGGCTCGCGACGCAAATCTCATACGCTTGGCTGCCCTTGCTGCAGAAAAACCGCCCTCCGGGCGGTTTTTCTTTGTCTGCGTTAGCATTCCACACCTTGGCTGCACGGCTTTTCTGGCCGATGTGGTCCCCACGGAGTACCTGCCATGAGTGCTGTTGCCGAAGAAACTGTTGCCTCGACCGAGGCCATGCCCGAACCCATCGTTTTCACGGACAGTGCCGCCGCCAAGGTGGCTGACCTGATCGCCGAGGAAGGCAATCCCGACCTGAAGCTGCGCGTGTTCGTGCAGGGCGGCGGCTGCTCGGGCTTCCAGTACGGGTTCACCTTCGACGAGATCACCAACGAGGACGACACGACCATGACCAAGAATGGCGTGTCCCTGCTCATCGATGCGATGAGCTACCAGTACCTCGTCGGAGCCGAGATCGACTACAAGGAAGACCTGCAGGGCGCCCAGTTCGTGATCAAGAACCCGAACGCGACCACGACCTGCGGCTGCGGCTCGAGCTTCTCGACCTGAGGGACGGGGGCGCTACCCCACGTACGTCAGCCGCCCACGGGCGGCTTTTTTCATGGGGCCTGCGCTGCTCCATCGGTGTCCATGCCTCCAGCTTCTGCCCCCGCCACCACCGCCGCGCCTTCTTCCCGCCTGTTGCTGTGGCTCGTCGCCATCGGCTTTTTCATGCAGGCGCTGGATGCGACCATCATCAACACGGCATTGCCGGCGATGGCCGCCAGCCTGGGCGAAAGCCCGCTGCGCATGCAGTCGGTGGTGGTGGGCTACTCGCTGACCATGGCCATGCTGATTCCGGCCTCGGGCTGGCTGGCGGACCGCTTTGGCACGCGCCGGGTTTTCATGTGCGCCATCGCGGTCTTCTCGCTGGGCTCGCTGGCCTGCGCGCTGGCGGCGACGCTGCCCACGCTGGTGGCGGCGCGGGTGGTGCAGGGCATCGGGGGCGCCTTGCTGCTGCCTGTGGGGCGCCTGGCCGTGTTGCGCACGGTGCCGCGCGGCGAGTTTCTTCAGGCCATGAGCTTCGTCGCCGTGCCGGGGCTGATCGGACCGCTGCTGGGCCCGACGCTGGGCGGCTGGCTGGTGCAGGCGGCGTCCTGGCACTGGATCTTCCTGATCAACCTGCCCGTCGGCCTCGTAGGCCTGGTGGCCACCCTGCGCTACATGCCGGACGTGCGGGCGCCCGAGCAGGTGCGCTTCGATGTGGCGGGCTATGCGCTGCTGGCCACGGCCATGGTGGCCATTTCGCTGGCGGTGGAGGGCAGTGCCCAGATGGGGCTGGGCCGCGGCGGCGGCTTCGTGCTGGCGGTGTTCGGGCTGGCGGCGCTCACGGTCTATTGGCTGCATGCGGCACGCGCGCAGCGGCCGCTGTTTTCGCCGCTGCTGTTCAGGGTGCGCACGCTGAGCGTGGGCCTTTTAGGCAATCTGTTCTGCCGGCTGGGCAGCGGGGCCATGCCTTTTCTGATCCCGGTGTCGCTGCAGGTGTCGCTGGGCTACACGCCGCTGCATGCGGGATTGATGATGCTGCCCACTGCTTTGGCGGGCATGGCCATGAAGCGGGGCGCCACGCCCCTGATCCTGCGCTTTGGCTATCGCAACGTGCTGGTGGTCAACACCCTGATCATCGGCGCGCTCATGGCCAGCTTTGCGCTGGCGGGGCCCGGGACGCCGATCTGGCTGCATGTGCTGCTGCTATCGGTGTTCGGCGCCTTCAATTCGCTGCAGTTCACGGCCATGAACACCATCACGCTCAAGGACCTGGACGGTGCCAGCGCCAGCAGCGGCAACAGCCTGCTGTCGATGGTGCAGATGCTGGCCATGAGCCTGGGCGTGGCGGTGGCTGGCGCCGTGCTGGCAGGTTTCAGCGACGCCTTCGCGGCGGCAGGCGCGGGCGCGGCGCAGCGGGCTTTCGAGGCCACTTTCACCACCGTGGGCCTCATCACCATGGTGTCGGCGGTGGTCTTCTGGCATCTGCCGCCGCAGGCGCGCGTGCCCGAGCTGGAAGGGCCCGAGGTCTCGGGCCAGCGCTGAAAGCCGTGCGGCGCGCTCAGCGCGGATGGAGGGCGCCCAGCACGCGCAAGCCGCGCGCGCCCGTCACTGCCGGCAGGTTGCCGGCGACTCGCGACAGGCACAGATGCGCCAGCCACGCGAAGGCCGTGGCTTCCACCTGTTGGGCCGGCAGGCCGTGGGCGTCGGTGGGTTCGGGCGGCGTGGCAGGCAGGAGGCGGCGCAACCGATCCATCAGGTCTGCATTGCGGGCGCCGCCGCCGCACACCAGCAGGGCCTGGCTTTGCGGCGCGTGGCGCAGCAGGGCCTCGGCGCAGCTGCGGGCCGTGAGCTCGGCCAGCGTCGCCTGCACGTCCTGCGGCCCGGGCGCCACCTGCAGCTGCGCGAGGCGCGCATCGAGCCATTGCGCGTGGAAGAGGTCGCGCCCCGTGCTCTTGGGCAGCGGCAGGGCGAAGTAGGGCTCCTGCAGGCACAGTGCGAGCAGTTCGGTGTCGACCTTGCCGCCGGCGGCCCAGGCGCCCTGCGCGTCATAAGCCTGGCCCAGATGCCGCTGCGCCCAGTGATCCAGCAGCGCATTGGCCGGTCCGCAGTCGAAGCCGCGAACCGGTGTGCCGTGGTCCTCGCCGGGCGGCAGCAGGCTCAGGTTGGCGATGCCGCCCAGGTTGAGCACGGCCACGGCCTCGTGCGGCCGGCTGAACAGCGCTGCATGGAAGGCCGGCACCAGCGGGGCGCCCTGGCCGCCCGCGGCCACGTCGCGGCTGCGGAAGTCGGCCACCACGTCGATGCCCGTCTCTTCGGCCAGCAGCGCGGGATTGTTGAGCTGCAGCGTGTAGCCCGTTCCGTCGTGCATGCCGGGCTGGTGCCGCACGGTCTGGCCGTGGGCGCCGATGGCGGTGATGTGTTCGGCAGCGAGGCCTTCCTGCGCAAGCAGCCTGCGCACCAGCGCGCCGCAACTGCGGGCCAGGCTGTTGGCGGCCAGTGCGGCGCGGTGGAGTTCGTCCGTGCCGCCGGCACTGTTCAGGGCCAGCAGCTCGGCCCGCAAGGCCGGGTCGAAATCGGCGCAGGCATGGGCCTGGACCTGCACCTGCCGGTCATGGATCCGCGCGAGCACCGCATCGATGCCGTCCATCGAGGTGCCGGACATGAGCCCGATGTACAGAGCGCCCTGCTGCATGCGAAAGCCTCATGAAAAAAAGCGCCGCAGTGGCGGCGCTTTGGGGTGGGTGGGCAGGCGCTGCTGGCCTCAGTTGGCGTTGGCCTGCACCACAGAGAAGGCGGCCGCCAGTTCGGTGCGGTTGGCCTGGGCCAGCTTGTCGAAGGCCGGGCGCGCAGCTGCGGTGATGGGCATGCCACCTTCGTTCTGCTGCGCGATGGCCGTCGGATCGTGCGGCTGGCCGTCGATGCGGAACTCGAAATGCAGGTGCGGGCCGGTGGCCCAGCCAGTGGCGCCGACGGCGCCCAGCGTCTGGCCCTGGCTCACGCTCTGGCCCTCGCGCACGTCGATGCGCGACAGGTGGGCGTAGGCGGTCTGCTGCTTGTTGCGATGCGTGACCACGACGATGTTGCCGTAGCCGTTCTGGCGACCGGCGAAGTCGACCACGCCATCGCCCACGGTGCGCACGGGCGTGCCGGTGGGAGCCGCATAGTCGACGCCGTTGTGCTGGCGCCAGGTGTTCAGGATGGGGTGCGTGCGCATGGCAAAGCCGCTGGACACGCGGGTGAATTCCACGGGCGAGGCCAGGTAAGCCTTGCGCAGGCTTTCGCCGCTGGGGCGGTAGTAGCTGCCCTTTTGCTGGCCGGGCTCCTGGTACCACATGGCCTGGAAGGTGCGGCCGTTGCTTTCGAACTCGGCCGCCAGCACGCGGCCGGCGCGCAGCGATTGGCCGTCGGCTTCGAAGCTCTCGTAGAGCACGGCAAAGCGATCACCCTTGCGCAACTGGCGGAAGTCCACGTCGGCGGCAAAGATGTCGGCCAGCTGGCTCGCGACGGAGTCGGGCAGGGCGGCGGCGTCGGTGGCGGCAAAGAGGGTGCTGCGGATCACGCCGCTGGACAGCCGGCTGGTGGCGACCAGGGTTTCGGCCTCGTGGCGCACGCCGAAGCCTTCGCCCTGGCGCTCCACCACCAGGCGCTTGAAGCCGCCGTTGCCGTCGGGAATCCAGCGCGCCAGCAGGCGGTTCAGCCGCTGGTCATGGTTGAGCTCGGCAGACACCGTGCGGCCCACGCGGCTGAACAGCGCATTGCGGGCCTCCGCATTGCCGCGGATGAAGCTGGCCGCGGCCGCATCGCTGGCGCCCAGGCGGCCCAGCAGGGCCTCGGCCGTGTCGCTGGCGCGGGTGGCGTCGGTGCGGAACAGCGTGAAGCTGAAGCGGTCGAGTTCGCTGCTTTGCGATTCGAGCGACAGCGGGGCCACCGACTCGAAGACCTGTTGCACGGGCAGTGCAGCCACGTTCTGGTCCAGCGTGGCGACTGCGAAGGCGCCGCCGCCGGCGCACAGCAGCAAGCCTGCAATGGCGGCACCGATTTGCCGGGGATAACTCTTGAAGGTTCGGACCACTCGGGAGGCAACAAGCTCCTCGGCGGCCAGAATGCCGTTGATCAGTTTGGACAACTCTGAAATCCTGCGCGGTATCGTCAACCGATTGCCAGGCGCAAGAAGCGGGCCAGACGTGCAACCGGGGCGAGGGGAGCGACGCCCGTAGAATGGCGCGCCCGCAAAAAGCTGCGGAAGTATAGCCAGCAGCGTTGTTTCCACCGCGAAAAATCTGATGAATTCTGCGTTTGTTACTAGTCGCGCGTCCTCACTTGATGTAGGACAGGCACTTTCGATTTCGCTGCGCGGCGTGGAGGAGTTGCTGCCCCAGGACGAATGGGTCAAGAAGCTGCAGCGGTCCGAAGCCACCGGGCAGCCACTGCGCATCAAGCTGGGCCTGGATCCCACGGCGCCCGACATCCATTTGGGCCACACGGTGGTGCTGAACAAGATGCGCCAGCTCCAGGACCTGGGCCACACGGTCATCTTCCTGATCGGGGACTTCACCTCCACCATCGGCGACCCTTCGGGGCGCAACAGCACGCGCCCGCCGCTCACGCGCGAGCAGATCGAGGCCAATGCCCAGACCTACTACCAGCAGGCCAGCCTGGTGCTGGACCCGGCCCGTACCGAGATCCGCTACAACAGCGAATGGAGCGATGCACTGGGCGCGCGCGGCCTGATCCAGCTGGCGGCCAAGTACACCGTCGCCCGCATGATGGAGCGCGACGACTTCGACAAGCGGTTCAAGGGCGGCCAGTCGATTTCCGTGCATGAGTTCCTGTATCCGCTCATGCAGGGCTATGACTCGGTGGCGCTGAAGGCCGATCTGGAGCTGGGCGGCACCGACCAGAAGTTCAACCTGCTGATGGGCCGCCACCTGCAGCAGGAATACGGGCAGGAGCCGCAGTGCATCCTGACCATGCCGCTGCTCGAGGGGCTGGACGGCGTGGAGAAGATGTCCAAGAGCAAGAACAACTACATCGGCATCTCGGAAGAGCCCAACAGCATGTTCGCCAAGGTGCTGTCCATCTCCGACGAACTGATGTGGAAGTGGTTCACCTTGCTGAGCTTCCGCTCGCTGGAAGACATTGCGTCCCTGAAGGCCGAGGTGGCGGGCGGGCGCAATCCCAAGGACGCCAAGGTGCTGCTGGCGCGCGAGATCACCACGCGCTTCCACAGCGCCCAGGCGGCTGATGCGGCCGAGCAGGATTTTGCCAATCGCAGCCGGGGCGGCGTGCCGGAGCAGATCCCCGAAGTCCAGCTGGGCGGTGCGCCGCTGGGCATCGCCCACCTGCTCAAGCAGGCCGGCCTGGCGCCTTCCACCTCCGAGGGCAACCGCCTGATCGACGGCGGCGGCGTGCGCGTGGATTCGGTGGTCATCAGCGACAAGGGCCTGAAGCTCGAGGCGGGCTCCTATGTGGTCCAAGTGGGCAAGCGCAAGTTTGCGCGGGTGATTCTGGGCAAGTAAGCGCTCCCAACCGGTGGCCTGGAATGCACCGCAGCGCACGCGCGTGCGCCGCGGGCCGCCCCGCCATGCTGCGCTCAGGTCAAACGCGCAGCGCTGTGCTGGAAACTTTCAAACACATTTTTGATGGCCGCGCGCCACAACCGGCGTGGCTGCTGCGATGATCGAGGCCTGATGAGTGTTCAGCCTTCCTCCTCCCGTCTGGCGCCGTTGGCGCCTGCGTCCGCGCCCGGCTGGGAGTTCGCGGCGCTGACGGACCCGGGGCGGGTGCGTGGCAACAACGAAGACGCCATTGCCTTTGATCCCAGCCTGGGTTTGGCCGTTCTGGCCGATGGCATGGGTGGCTACAACGGCGGGGAGGTGGCCAGCGGGATGGCCATCGCCCTGCTGCAGGCGGGCTTCGGGCGCTGGCTGGCGCACACCGCCACGCCGCTGCCCCTGCGCAGCATGCGCCGCGCCATGCAGAAATGCGTGGATGAGACCAATGCCGCCATCTATGAGGCCAGCGCGGCCAATCCACAATTGCGCGGCATGGGAACCACGCTGGTGCTGGCGGCTTTCGGCACCGACCGGGCCGTGGTGGGCCACATCGGGGATTCCCGCTGCTACCGCTGGCGGCAGGGCGCCCTGACCCTGCTGACCCGGGACCATTCCCTGCTGCAGGAGCGACTGGATTCGGGTGAGATCACGCAGGAACAGGCCGAGCAGTTCCCCTATCGCAACCTGGTGACGCGCGCGCTGGGCATCGAGCGCGAGGTCGATCTGGACGTCGACGAGCATGGGGTCGAAGCGGCCGATCTTTTCTTGCTGTGCTCCGATGGGCTCAGCGAGATGGTCACAGACTCTGCAATCGCGGCAATTTTGTCACAAAAAGTGTCTTTGGCTCAGAAGGCAACACTTTTGGTTGCAGCGGCCAACGAGAATGGCGGCAAAGACAATATTTCGGTCTTGCTCGCGCAGGCGGCCCAGGCGCCGGCCCCAGGCCCGGCTTAGCGTGGAGTGCGAAGCCCGAAGCTTTCCCAATAAGACGCGCAGAGGAGTTCGGCCATGCCGAAGCTGGTGGTTGCCATCGATGAGGTCGTCCTCAAGGAAGTCCTGCTGGTCAAGGAGCGGACCACCCTGGGCCGCAGGCCCTACAACGACATCGTGATCGACAACCTCGCCGTGAGCGGCGAGCACGCGGCGTTCCACATGATCGGTGCCGATGTCTATCTCGAGGACCTGAACAGCACCAACGGCACCTATGTGAGTGGCCGCGCGGTTCGGCGCCACTTGCTGACCCACAGCGACGTCATCGAGATCGGCAAGTACAAGGTCCGCTACCTCAATAGCAACGAGGTCAGTACCACGCCCATGTCCGCACGTGTTGCGCCTGCCATGGCGGTGCCGCCGTCCCTGTCGCTCGCTTCCAGCAACACCGCGCCCGTGCCTCTGGGGGGCTCCGGTCCGGCCATGATCCGCATGCTCACCGGTGCCGGGGCCGGCCAGGAAGTGGCCTTGCACAAGGTGGTCACCACCATCGGAAAGCCCGGCGTGGCGGTGGCCGCGGTCACCCGCAGGCTGCAGGGCTATGTGGTGGCGCCCATCGACGGCGGAACCCTGCTCAACGGCGAGGCGATCGGCAGCACGGCGGTCGCGCTGCAGGATGGCGATGTGCTCGAGCTCGGCGGCACGCGCATGCAATTCGTGCAGGGCTGACGAGGCCTGCTTGCCGTGAATGCCGGCGGGCGACCCGATCGGATGCCCAGGCTGAAGGGGCGGTGCTCGCCATGAAGTGGCGCCCGCGCCAGGGGCCGCGCATCGTGCTGTCCCTGCTGCCCCTGGTTCTGGTGCTGGCCCACCTTGGCGGCTGGATGCAGCTTCCGGTCATCCAGGCGCTGGACGCATTCATCTATGACGCGCGGCTGCGCCTGACCGCGTCCCAGCAGGCCGACCCGCGCGTCGTCATCGTGGACATCGATGACGCCAGCCTGCTGCAATACGGCCAGTGGCCATGGACGCGCGACCGGCTGGCTGCGCTGACGCGCGAGCTGACCGTGCGGCAGCAGGCCGGTGTGCTGGGCTTCGACATCATGTTCGTCGAAAGGGAGCGCAGCGCCGCCCAAGCCGTGCTGCAGGCCTTGCGTGAGGGGCCTCTGGCCGGCAACAGCGCCGTGATGGCGCAACTCGAGCAGCTGGCCGCCACGACGGACTCCGAGCGCCTGTTCGCGCAGGCGCTGCGCGACCAGCCGGCCGTGCTGGGCTTCTACTTCACGCAGAGCGATGGGGCTGCCGCCGCGGGTGGCAGCGCGGGGGTGCTGCCGCCTGCCGTCTTGCCGACGGGGCTGCTGCCCGCCGCCGCAGACCACGTACCGCGCTGGAGCCATTACGGCACCAGCCTGCCGCAACTGGCCAAGGTGGCGCCCGCAGGCTTCCTGAATGTGGTGCTGGACCCGCAGGCGGACGGCATGGTGCGCGAAGTGCCGCTTCTGGGACGCTATGCGCCTCCCAACGCAGAAGAGGCCGATAAGGGCGGCTATTACGAAGCCCTGAGCCTGGCCGTCTACAGGCGCTGGCTCGGCGCGCAGCTTGCGGTCTCGGTGGACGCGGGCGGGGCCGGTGACCCGCCGCGGCTGCAGTCCCTGCTTCTGCAGTCCGCAGCGGGCCAGCGCGTGGTGCCCGTCGATGCCATGGGGCGCATTCTGGTGCCCTATCGCCACAGCGGCGGGCCGCAGGGCGGCATCTACCGCTATGTCTCGGCCGCGGATGTGCTCGAGGGGCGGCTGGCGCCTGGCGAACTTCAGGGCAAGGCCGTTCTGATCGGCACCAGTGCTGCGGGGCTCAATGACCTGAGCGTCACGCCCGTCAACGCCACCCTGCCTGGGGTGGAAGTCCATGCCAGCGTGCTGTCGGCCCTGATGGATGGCCGCTTCCTGCATGTTCCGCTGCATGCCGACGCCTTCGTGGCCCTGGCTGTCGTGGTGCTGGTGGGGGGGCTGGCCATCGGGCTGGCGGTGTTCAGGATTTCCACCATGCTGCTGGTGGTGGTGCTGGGCACGGCAGCCGTGGTGGCCGTCACGCAGTGGCTGTACCTGCGCGAGGGCATGGTGATACCCCTGGCGGCGATGCTGCTGGCGGTGGCGCTGGCGCTGGCGTCGAACATGGCCTGGGACTATTTCGTGGAAGCCCGCACGCGGCGCAGCCTGGTGCGCCTGTTCGGCTCCTATGTGCCGCCGCAGCTGGTGGGCCAGATGCTGCAGGACCCCGAGCGCTACAGCATGCGTGCCGAAAGCAAGCAGCTCACGGTGATGTTCTGCGACATGCGTGGCTTCACGCGCCTGTCGGAGGGCATGGCGCCGCAGCAGTTGCAGCCGCTGCTCAACGACATCTTCAGCAGGCTGGCCACGGTCATTGCCGCGCACCGCGGCACGGTGGACAAATACATGGGCGACTGCGTCATGGCGTTCTGGGGCGCGCCGGTCGACACGCCCGAGCACGCGACGCTGGCCGTGGACGCCGCCTGCCAGCTGGTGGCAGAGGTGGCCAGCATCAACCGCGACCACCAGGGCCAGGGCCTGCCGCCCGTGCAGCTGGGCATCGGGCTGAACACCGGGCTGATGATGGTGGGCGACATGGGCTCCACGCTCCGGCGCAGCTACACCGTGATCGGCGATGCCGTCAACCTGGCTTCGCGGCTGGAAGGGCTGGGCGAGCGCTATGGCGTCGATATCGTCGTCGGCCCCGAGACCGCCGGCAGCGCCAGCGCCTATCTGTGGCAGGAGCTTGACCGCGTGCGCGTCAAGGGCAAGCAGCAGGCCGTGCTCATCCATGCGCCGCGCGGTCTGGCAAGCCAGGCCGACGAGGCGCTGCTTGCCGAGCTGTCGCAATGGCAACAGGTGCGGCACGCCTACCTGACACGACAATGGCTGCTTGCGCAGCAACTGCTGCAGTCGCTGCGCAAGCGCGACGAGAAAAATGTCCTTTACCAGCTCTATGCGGAGCGCGTAGCCTTGTTGCTCGCCCAGCCGGCCGAGCCTGGGTGGGACGGTACCGAGCACATCCAGGCCAAGTAATGGCGCTCAGCCACCATCATCCCATCCAGTCCGACGGAGGGCTATCTTGATGCAGGTCCGGGTGCTGGGCTGCTCCGGCGCGATTGCCAAGGAGTGCCGAACGACCTCCTTCCTGGTCGACAGCGACCTGCTGGTCGATGCAGGCACCGGCCTGGGCGACCTCACGCTCGACGAGATGAGCCTCATCGACGATGTGGTGCTCACCCATTCGCACATGGACCACGTGGCCCACCTGCCGCTGATGCTGGACGCCGTGGCGGGCCGGCGAAGCACGCCCCTGCGCGTGCATGCGCTGCCGGAAACCATCGAGGCCCTGCGCGCCCACATCTTCAACAACGTCATCTGGCCCGATTTCACGCGCATTCCCAGCGAGGCCGAGCCCTTCATGCGCTTTCACCCCTTCGCCCAGGGCCAGCGCCTGGCGCTGGGTGCGCAGATTCCCAAGGTCGTCGAAGTGCTCCCGGCCGTCCACACCGTGCCGGCATGCGGCTTTGCCATCCGGCGGGCCGAGGGCGGGCTGCACTGGGTCTTCAGCGGCGACACCGAACGCAACGAGGCTTTCTGGCGCCGCGTGAATGCAATGGACGTCGGCGCACTCGTGATCGAAACGGCCTTCAGCGACCGCGAGCGCCTGCTGGCCGAGCGCAGCCTGCATCTCTCGCCGGCGACGCTGGCTTCCGAACTGACACGGATCTCGCCGCACCACAACTATCCGATCTACATCACCCACACCAAACCCGCCGAGACCGAAGAGATCATGAGCCAGATCGACATGCTGGCCACCAACCATGAATTCGTCTTCGAGCCAGGGGGTGTGCCGGAGCCGGACATCCGGTGGCTGCAGCGCGATGAGATCCTGACGGTGTAGCGCCGCGGCGCCCGCGCGGGCCGGTGCGGCCTCAGCGCACTTCCACGGTCACCCTTCGGTTCCTCGGCTCGTTCACTTCATCGGCCGTGGGCACGATCAGGTCCCGCTCTCCGCGGCCGGCCGCTTCGATCCGCTGCACCGGAAAGCCCCGCTGCACCAGCATCTGCCGCACTTCCTGCGCGCGCCGCAAGGACAGGCTGTCGTTGTTGGGGCCGCTACCCTGGGTGTCGGTGTGGCCCGTGACGACGATGTCGGCGCCCGGGCGCGCCGTCGCGGAATCGAGCACTTCGGGCAGTTGCTGCTGCGATTCCTGGGTCAGCGTGGCGCCGCCCGTGACGAAGTACAGGGTGTACAGCTGCGCGGCCGGGGGCAGCAGCTCGAAGAGGGCCGGATGCGCCTGACGCAGTTGCGCAGGCTCTGCCTGGTCCAGCACAGGCGCGGCGGTCGAGCCTTCGGGCAGCGTGGCGCGCTGGTAGGGCTGGGAGAGTGTCACCACCTCGTTGCCGCCGGCGCTGCGCACCACCACCGCAGAAGGGCTGCCGTCTTCCTGCGGCAGCAGCACCACGCGGGTGGCCGGGGTGCTGCAGGCGCCAAGCAGTGCGCCCAGCGCCACCATGCCGCAGACGTTCAGAGCACGCATCTTCGTGGCCGAGGTCGGAGCTTTAGTCTTCTTCATGGTCGGGAATCGGCGCTGACGATGAAGTCCGTGCCTCGAATGCCGATGGTGGCGGTCTGCGTGTCGACGCGCACGGCCTCGGGCTGCTTCTTGGCAATCAGGCCGCTGACCATGCGCAGCGAACCGCGCAGCAGCGACACGAAGATGTTGCCCTCGTGCGTGGTGGTGTCGAACTGGTACTGCTTCAGATCCAGCTGGGACTGGGCGCCCATGATCAGCACCGTGCCATCGCGCAGCCGCAGGCTGGCGCCCCCATTGGCACCGGTGCTCAGGCGGTCTGCCACATGCACGACGTCACCGGGCTGTGCCAGCCTGGTCTGGCCGCCAGCGCGCAGAAGCTGCACCTCGCCCTGCACCGACTTCAGCACGCCGGCATGCGCCACATCGGCGCTGGCGGAAGGCGTGGCCTCCTGGCTGGGCTGGGCTGCCGCAGGTTGCGGGCCCAGCAGCCAAGCCAGGCAGGCGCCGCCCATGGCCAGTGCGCCGAGGCAGCGCCGCGCCGTGGTGGCGAGCGGACGCAGAGTGTTCACGCTGGGTTGGGGCATGCGCATCCTTCAGGGAAATCGGGGGACCGAATGGTAAGCAGGCTGGCAGGCGCGACTGCTCATAATCGCGCCCGCCGGGGCTGGCGCGGGCGACTTTCACACAAAACGAGGTTCAAAGGAAGCGAATGAAGGCATTGTTGCAACGTGTGCGCGAGGCACGGGTCGAAGTCGGCGGCCAGGTGATGGGGCAGATCGGGCAGGGCCTGCTGGTGCTGGTGTGCGCCGAGCCCGAAGACAGCGAGGCCGTCGGGGAACGGCTGCTGGCCAAGATCCTCAAGCTGCGCATCTTCAGCGACGAGGCCGGCAAGATGAATCGCAGCGTGCAGGACGTGGGCGGCGGCCTCCTGCTGGTCAGCCAGTTCACGCTGGCAGCCGATGTGAGAGGCGGCAACCGGCCCAGCTTCACGGCGGCGGCGCCGCCGGACCTGGGGCGGCGGCTTTACGAGGACTTCGTCGCGCGCGCACGCCAGGCCCATCCCGCGGTGCAGACCGGCATCTTCGGCGCCGACATGCAGGTGCATCTGCTCAACGACGGACCGGTCACGATCCCGATCGACATGCGTTGAGACGCGCGCCTGTTACTGCCGCCAGAAGAACACCGCAGCCATCACCAGCCCCGTGGCCACGATGCCCGCGCGCAGCCAGGGCGCGGGGATGCGGCGCGCGACGCGGGCGCCCGCATAACCGCCTGCGGTGGCGGCCACCATCATCAGCAGCGCCTGCGGCCACAGCACCAGCCCGCCGGCCGCGTAGATCAGCACGGCGATGGCTGTGAGCACGGCCGACACGAGGTTCTTCATGCCGTTCATGGCATGCAACTGGGTCTGCCCCAGCAGCCCGAACAGGGCCAGCAGCAGGATGCCCAGCCCGCCGTTGAAATAGCCGCCGTAGCCCGCCACCGCCAGCACCCCCAGCGTGGCCTTGAGGCCGGATGGCGCCGCATGGCCGGCGGCACCGCCGGCGGCAGACGCGCTCCAGGCGCGCAGCCGCGGCCCCAACGCGAACATGGCCGTGGCGGCCAGCAGCAGCCAGGGCACGATGCGGCGGAAGGCCGCGTCGGAGGTCAGCAGCAACAGGACGGCGCCCGCGGCGCCGCCCACCAGCGACAGCAGCAGCAGGCGCCTGAGCGTCAGGCCGGGCGGCGGCTGCCAGTCCTCCCTGAAGCCCCACGCGCCCGCCAGGTAGCCGGGCAGCAGGGCGACCGTGCCGGTGGCGTTGGCCACGACGGGCGGCACGCCGGTCAGCACCAGCGCGGGCAGGGTCAGAAAACTGCCGCCGCCAGCCACGGCATTGAGCGCACCCGCGACGAAGGCTGCAGCCAGCAGCACGGCGATGTCGAACATGGCTCAGCGGTAGGGGTTTCGCACGCCCAGGCCGGCCAGAATCTCGATCTCCCGCGCCTCCATGGCCTCGGCGTCCTCGTCGCCGGTCTCGTGGTCCCAGCCCTGCGCGTGCAGGGTGCCGTGCACCAGCAGATGCGCGTAATGGTCGGCCAGGCTCCGGCGCGCTTCCCTGGCTTCACGCGCGATCACGGGCGCGCACAGCACCAGGTCGGCCATCACCAGCGGCGCCTGCGCATAGTCGAAGGTCAGCACATTGGTGGCGTAGTCCTTGCCGCGGAACTCGCGGTTGAGCTGCTGGCCTTCTTCGGCGTCGACGATGCGCACCGTGATCTCGGCCGGCAGCTCCAGCGCGTGGCGGATGCAGCGCGCCACGCGGTGGCGCGGCAGCGCGGCGCGGTGCCGTGCCACGTCATCGAAGCGGGCGAACTGCAGCGACAGTGAAAGTTCGGGCAAGGGCATGCGGGGCTTTTTCTTCTGGCTTGTCTGTCGTTCAGGCGCGCTTGCCGGTCTTGTCGTAGGCGTCGACGATGCGCGCCACCAGCGGGTGGCGCACCACGTCGCTGCTGTTGAAGTGCGTGAAGGCCAGGCCCTGGACACGGCGCAGCACGCGCTCGGCGTCGATCAGGCCGCTGGTCTGGGTCTTGGGCAGGTCGATCTGACTCACGTCGCCCGTCACCACGCACTTGCTGCCGAAGCCGATGCGCGTGAGGAACATCTTCATCTGCTCGGGCGTCGTGTTCTGCGCCTCGTCGAGGATGACGAAGGCGTTGTTGAGCGTGCGCCCGCGCATGAAGGCCAGCGGTGCGATCTCCAGCGCATTGCGCTCGAAGGCCTTGTTGACCTTCTCGAAACCCATCAGGTCGTAGAGCGCGTCGTACAGCGGACGCAGGTACGGGTCCACCTTCTGCGTCAGGTCGCCGGGCAGGAAGCCCAGGCGCTCGCCGGCTTCAACGGCCGGCCGCGTGAGCACGATGCGCTGCACGCTGCTGCGCTCCAGCGCATCGACCGCGCAGGCCACGGCCAGGTAGGTCTTGCCCGTGCCGGCGGGGCCGATGCCGAAGGTGATGTCGTGGCTCGCGATGTTGTCCAGGTACACGCTCTGGTTGGGCGTGCGTGCGCGCAGGTCGTTGCGGCGGGTGTTCAGCACCACCGCGCCGTCGGCGGCCTCGGCCATGGCGCCGTCGCCGGCCAGCATGAGCTGCACCACGGCGCTGTCGATGGGGCGCTGCGCCATCTCATACAGCGCCTGGAGCGTTTCCATCGCGCGCGTGGCCTTGACCTTGGGGCCATCGACCTTGAACACCTCGTGGCGGTGCGCGATCTTCACCCCCAGCGCTTCCTCGATGCGGCGCAGGTTCGCATCCATGGGGCCGCACAGATGGGCCAGGCGGGTGTTGCTGGGGGGGGTGAAGCTGTGGCGGAGAATCACTCAGTCCTGACTTATTAGGGGGCCGGAAAGCGGCCAGAAGCTTCGATGATAGGCAAACTCACCGGCACGCTCGCCGAGCGCAATCCGCCCCAAATCGTGATCGACTGCCATGGTGTCGGCTACGAGGTCGATGTGCCCATGAGCACCTTCTACAACCTGCCGAACACGGGCGAGAAGGTCTCCCTGCTCACCCACTTCGTGGTGCGCGAGGACGCGCAGATTCTCTATGGCTTTGGCTCGGCGGGCGAGCGCGCGGCCTTTCGCGAACTGATCAAGATCTCGGGCGTGGGGCCGCGCACCGCGCTGGCGCTGCTGTCGGGCATGAGCGTCAATGAACTGGCGCAGGCCATTTCGCTGCAGGAGCCCGGCCGGCTGGTGAAGATTCCCGGCATCGGCAAGAAGACGGCCGAGCGACTCTTGCTGGAGCTCAAGGGCAAGCTGGGCGATGCGCTGGGCACGCCGGCCGCAGGCCTGGCGCAGCCGGCCAGCGATGTGCAGGCTGACATCCTGCAGGCGCTGCTGGCGCTGGGCTACAGCGACCGCGAGGCCGCGGCCACGCTGAAGACGCTGCCCCAGGACGTGGGCGTGAGCGAGGGCATCAAGCTCGCGCTCAAGGCCCTGGCCAAGTAGGCCCTAATCCAGCGACAGACCGACCGCCTTCACCAGCGACCCCCAGTCGTTGAGGTCCTGCCGGATCGTTGCCGCGAACTGTTCCGGCGTCTCGACCGGCAGGTCGGTGAAGTTCAGCTCGCGCATGCGCTGCACCACGGCCGGGTCCTTCAATGCCTGGTTCACTGCCTCGTTGAGGCGCTTGACGATGGCCGGCGGCGTCTTCGCGGGCGCGAAGAGCCCGTACCAGGAGTAGTTGCTGAAGGGGTAGCCGGCCTCGGTCATCGTCGGCACGTCGGGCAGCATCGGCATGCGGCCGGCGCCGCCGTAGGCCAGCACCTTCACACGGCCGGAGCGGGCGATCTCCACCGTGGAGGAGATGTCGGCGAAGGCTGCGTCCACCTGGCTGCCCAGCAGGTCCTGCACGCAGGGCGCGGTGCCCTTGTAGGGCACGTGCGTCATCACCAGGCCGGCCTGCTTCTTCAGGCTTTCCATCGCCAGATGGCCGCCGGAGCCGGCGCCCCACGAGCAGTAGCTCAGATTGTCGGGGCGCGCTTTCACGTAGGCGACGAACTCCTTTACCGTGTTCACCGGCAGGTCCTTGCGCACCATCAGCAGGTTGCCGCCACGGCCGATCTGGGCGATGGGGGCGAAGTCCTTCAGCGGGTCGTAGGGCAGCTTCTTGTACAGGCTGGGGTTGATCGCCATGGTCGCCGCGTAGGTGAACAGCAGCCTGTAGCCGTCGGGCGCTGCGCGCGCGGCCGTTTCGGTGCCGAGGATGCCGTTGGCGCCAGGGCGGTTGTCGACCACGAAGCTCTGCTTCATCGCCTTGCCCAGCGCGTCGGCGAACAGCCGCGCAATGGTGTCGGTGCCGCCAGCGGGCGCGGTGGGAACGATCAGCGTCACCGGGCGCTCGGGATAGCGCTCGGCGTTCTGCGCGTGGGCGGCGAACGTGCCCGCCAGCAGCAGTGTCGCCAGCAGTCTTTTCTTCGTCATCGGTGTCTCCTTGCAATCCTGGCGTTGCTTCAGCGGATGCCGAAGCGCGCCTGCGTGCCCTGTTCGATCATCTCCGCGCTCACCCGGTACAGGTTGCGCGACACGTAGCTCGCCACCTGCCGAGCGCGTTCGCGCAGCCAGGCGGCCTTGAGCCGACGTGCCTGCACGATCTCCGGCGCCTCGCCGGGCGCGGTGGCCAGCAGGTCGATCACATGCAGCGCCAGCTGCCAGCGTCCGGCATCGGCCAGCGCCTGCGCGCTGGCGATCACGCCGGCCTTGTCGCTGATCGCCGCCGCCACCGCGCCGGCCGCATCCTCGGGCGCTTCCGGGTGCAGCGAGGTCGGGTTGCGGTCCCACCAGCCGTTCTCGGAGCGGTAGATGTCGCGCACGATGTAGCCCGGGTCGCCGTAGCTGGGCTTCATCCATGCCACGCCGAAGAGTTCCTCGGGGAAGCGGATGCGCGCCAGCACCTGCTGCTCGTTCAGACCCTCGTTCATCAGCCGTACCACCTCCGCGCGCAGCCAGCGCAGCGCGCGCGCGGTGTGCGTCAGCACCTGCTGCACTGCGGCCTCGCCGTCGATCACCGGACCGAACTCGCGCACCGCCTTGCGCGGGTTCAGCGCCGCCATGGCCTCCAGCGTGCCGGCCCAGCGCACCGTGTCGCGCATGGTGCGGAACGGCGTGCCGATGTTGGGGATGGAGTCGAGCAGCGCAGCGCCGCCGTACAGCACGCGCTGCACCGGGCTCCACAGGGCGATGGCATCGTCGGTTTCGGAGGGCGCCCAGAACAGCTCGATGCGCCGATCGCCGCTGCCGATGACCAGGCGCTCGTCGAAGGTCTCGCCAGGCTCGTGCATCGCCAGCCGCTTGTCGAAGAAGCCGGGCGCGCGGTTGAACTGCACCTCGGCCATGCGGTGCTGCAGCGCCTGCGTCTCGCGGTAGCGCGCGTAGCGGCGCGGCACGTTGCGGTGCGCGATCACGCGCGGCGCCGGCTCGCCGCGTTCGCGCGCATGCGCCAGCCACTCGGGCACGCCGGCGTTGTAGCCGACGTGGCCGTGGCTGTAGCACAGCGCGTGCACCGGCGCGTCGCTGAGCTCGCGCAGCGCCTCGATCATGCCCGCCGTCACCGCGCCGCCCGGGCCGGCGTCGATCACGACCAGGCCGGCGTCGGTCTCGGCCACGAAGGACTGGCCCTGGCCGCGCAGGATGTGCAGGCCCGGCGCCACGGTCTCGCTGCCGCTGCCCACGATGAGGAAGGGCTTGTCGTCGTCGGTGGTGGTATTGCTCATGCGCGGTCTCCTGGGTCGTTCACACGCTGCAGCGGCGGCAGCGCATAGCGGCCGTCGAGCATGTCCTCGCGCGGCATGTAGGCGCGCAGGCAGAGGTAGAAGGCGCCCGCGGGCGCGGGCAGCCAGTTGGCTTCGTCGGCGGGCGGCGCATGCTGCACCTGCAGCGTGAGGCCGCCGTCCGCATCGCGCTGCAGGCCGGGCGTGCGGTCGCCGATGGCGTAGCGGTCGATGGGGTTGTCGACCAGCATGTAGTCGCGCGCGTCGTACATCGTGATCGACCAGAAGGCATCCACCGGCGGCAGCGCATCGGCGGCGAAGCGCAGGCGGTAGCGCGCGCTGCCGTCGAGCGCGCGGCCCTGCGCGTCGTGCCAGGCCAGCGGGTAGACCGCCTCGCGGCTTTCCAGCATGCCGATGTACTTGAGCGCCACCTGCGCGCGGCCGAGGTGGTCGTCGCCGAAGCTGCCGCTGACCAGGGGCGGCTGGGTCCAGCCCGCACCGCCGGTGCGCGGCGAGGCGGCGCGCAGGCGCGGCAGCACGGTGTCGATGGCGTGCTGCAGCGCGGCCTGCTGTTCGTCGTTCGGCGCGGGCGCTTCGGGGCCGATGCCCACCGCCGCGAAGCGCGCCAACAGCGCCGCCTCGTGCGCGGGCGGCGGGTTGTCGCGCAGTGCCGCATTCACCTGCCCGGCGAAGTGCGCCGCGCTGAGCGGGGCCGATGGATCGCAGGCCGGATCGAAGAGGCGCGGGCGCACCGGCTCGCGCACCAGCCAGTCGGCCAGCGGGCGCACGATGAAGCCGTCCTGCAGCGCATGCACCGCGGGCAGGTCCGACGGCCCGTCGACCAGGATGCGGCCGATCACCCACAGCCACTTCGTCGGCGCCTCGATGTGCGCGCCCGGCGCGTCGAAGGGCGCCGGCAGCGCGCCCTGCCAGCCCGGCGGCGTGATGAGAAAGGAGCGCGCCGTGGTGCCGGTGAGGCGCTGGCCGAGGTGCGCGAAGGGGTTGGTGTAGAAGTCCAGCAGCCCCAGCACGTAGTAGCGCCCGGCGGTGTCGGGCACGTCGATCACCAGCGGCCCGGCGCGCAGGTCCAGCCAGGCGTTGGTGTAGAGCGTGTCGTTGTTGGGCGTGACCACCCGGCTCTTGCCGGCGCGCAGCAGCTGGCGCGCGTGGGTGAAGACGTTGCACCAGCGTTGTGGCGCGGGTGCGTCGCCGCCGCTGTCGGTGCGTCGCGGCGAGGTGGCGGCGCGCATACGGCACATCTCGTAGAGCGGCCAGGCATAGACCAGCGCTTCCTCGGCCAATGCGTTCAATGCGGCCATGGCTCAGCCCTCCAGCGCCTGCAGCTCGGGAATGCGCCACTGCCGCACCCCTTCGCGCGGGTGATACATGCGCAGGATCAGGTAGAAGCGCCCGGCCGGTGCGGGCAGCCAGTTCGACGTGCGTGCGGGCGGCGCATGGCCGATGTCGATCTGCAGGCTGCCGTCGGCCTCGTGCTGCAGGCCCGCGCTGCGGTCGCCGAGGGCGTGGCGCTGCAGCGCGTTCGGGTAGAGAAAGCGGTCGGCGTCGTAGAGCGTGACCGACCAGAAGGCGTCGACCGGCGGCATGTCGTCGGCGGCGAAGCGCAGCGCGTAGCGATGCTGGCCATCGAGCGGCTGCTGGTGCATGTCGAAATGGCCCGCGGCATAGACCGCCTCGTCGGTGGCCAGCGCGCCCAGGCCCATGTAGGCCACGCGTGCGCGGCCGAGGAACTCATGGCCGTAGCGGCCGGTCGCGACGGCCATGGTCCAGGGCTTCGGCCGCCGGTTGCGGCCCATCGCCGCGACCAGCGCGACGCCTTCCGAGAAGCCTTCGATCAGGCCGTTGCGCACCGGCTCGTCCAGCGCCTCCCACCGGAAGTCGGCCAGCGGCAGCAGCCCGGCCTGGCCGAACCAGGCCACCAGCGCGCGGTCTTCCACGCGCCCGGGCGCCTCGGCGAGCGCATGGCACAGGTTGGTGAAGAAGCGCGGCGCCACCTGCGCGGCCGGCTCGTCGTTCTCGAAAGCGGCGGCCATCGCATCCACCGGCTCGCCGGCCCACTGCGCGATGGCCGGCGGCGGCGCGCCCTCGGGCGTGCCGGGCGCGGGGGCAAGGCGGATCTCGGCCTGCAGTGCGCGTGCGGCCGGCCAGTCGCTCTCGTCGCCGACCAGGATGCGGCCGATCAGCCAGACCAGGTTCGTCGGGCACTGCACCACGCGGTGGCCGCGCAGCGCCTCGGGCACGCTGCCGCCGGGGCCCACCAGCACAACGGTTTCGCCTTCGGGCGCGCAGTTGCGCGGGCCCAGGTTCTCGAAGTTCTCTGTGTAGGCGTCGTACAGCGCCAGCACGAAGTAGCGGCCCGGGTGCGCGGCCGACGAGGGCACGGTGAGCAGGCGCGGGCCGTCGGCCAGGTGGATCCAGGCCATCGAATAGAGCAGGTCGTTGGCCGGCGTGACCACGTCGCGGTCCTCGTGGGTGGAGGGGCGCGGGCTGTGGTGCAGCGTGTTCAGCGGCGCGCGCACGTCCGAGCCGGCAGAGGCGCCGGCGCGGCGCTGGGCCTGCGGGTCGGTCTGCAGCCGGCAGGTGCGGTAGGTCTCGGTCAGCGGGTAGCCGTAGACGAAGGCGCTGAGGCCGACGGCGCGGGCCAGGGCCTGGCGGGCTTGCGGCAGCGAAGGGGCGGGCTTGTTCATGGCGATAGGCCTTTGGTAAAACGGTTGGGGGGAGGGCGTCAGTCCAGCGTGACGCCGGTGTCGCGGGTGAGCTGCAGCGCGATCGGCAGGAAGGCCTGGTAGGCCGCGGCGGCCTCGGCGGGCGTGTTGCCCTGCGGCTCGAAGCCGAGCTCCTTGATGCGCCGCCGCGCCTCGGGCTCGCGCACCACCGCCGCCACCTCGCGCCCGAGGCGTTCGACGACGGCCTCGGGCGTCTTCGCCGGCGCCATCAGCGAGATCGAGCCGGTGATGGCATAGACCGGCTCCTTGTAGCCCTGCTCGGCGAAGGTCGGCACCTCGGGCAGCACCTGCACGCGGCGCGTGCCGGCCACCGCCAGCGCGCGCAGCTTGCCGGCGGCGATGTGGGGCTTGAGCGTGGTGGTGGAGCCCACCGTCATCTGGATCACGTTGCCCAGCAGGTCGATGGACATCGGCCCCTCGCCCTTGTAGGCCACGTGCAGCGTCTTCAGGCCGTAGCTCTTGTCCATGTAGACCTGGATCTGGTGCGGCTGCGTGCCCGGGCCCCAGGAGCCCATCGCGTACTTGCCGGGCTCCTTGCGGACGGCCTCGATCAGGCTCTTGAAGTCCTTCGCCGGCACCGAGGGGTGGACCGCCAGCACCATGCGCGGCGTGACGATGTCCGACACCATGCGCAGCTCGGTGCGCGGGTCGTAGGACAGCTTCTTGTAGAGCGCCAGGTTGGCCGTCACCGGGCCGGGCACGGTGAGCAGCAGCGTGTGGCCGTCGGCCGGGCTCTTGGCCACGTAGTCGGTGCCGATGATGCCGCCGGCGCCGCTGCGGTTCTCCACCACCACCGGCTGCCCGAGGCGCTTGGTCAGGCCCTCGGCCAGGATGCGCGCCAGCGTGTCGGTCGAGCCGCCGGGCTGGTATTGCACGACGATGCGAACCGGCTTGGTGGGGTAGGCCGTCTGCGCACCCGCGCCGATGGCGGCGAGCGCGAATGCCGCGCCAAGGAGCGGTCTCCAGTTCTTCATGGCATGCCTTTCAAGAGAGGTTTGAAGGTTCGCGGCCGACGATCAGCGCATCGACCGCCACGCAGCCGCCCTCGGCGCGCGAGCGCGCGATCAGCGGATTGACCTCGACGCTCTGCAGCGTGTCGCCGGCGCGCAGCGCGAAGCCGGCCAGTGCGCACAGCGCGTCGGCGATGGCCTCCAGGTCGGCCGGCGCACGGCCGCGCGCGCCGGCCAGGATCGGGAAGCCGCGCAACTCGCGCACCATCGCCAGCGCGTCGTCGCGCGAGACCGGCAGCACGCGCAAGGCCACGTCGCGCAGCGTTTCGACGTGGATGCCGCCCAGGCCGACCATCAGCACCGGGCCGAACACCGGATCGCGGTGCACGCCGGCGATGCATTCCACGCCGCCGCTGGCCATGCGCGCCACCAGTGCGCCGTCGATGCGCGCATCGGGCTGCGCGGCGCGTGCGCTGTCGCGGGTGCGCTCGAAAGCAGCGCGCGCCTGCGCCGCGCCTTGCAGGTTCAGCGCGACGCCGCCGGCATCGGACTTGTGCGGGATGTCGGCGCTGACGATCTTCACCGCCACCGGGCCGCCCAGCGTCTCGGCCGCATCGGCGGCTGCCTCGGCGCTGTGCACCACGCGGTGCGGTACCACCGGCACGCCGGCCTCGGCGAGCAGGGCCAGGGCCTGCGGTTCGCTCAGGCCGCCCGCGGGAAGGTGGATCGCCTCGCCGTGCGGTGCGGCAGGGGCATCGATGGTGGGTGCGCTCAATCCGGCCAGCGCGGCGATGGTGCGGATGCCATCGGAAGGGTCGGCGAACACCAGGCAGCGCATCGCCTCCAGCTCGGCGCGGCGTGCGGGCGAGAGCAGTGTGCTGATCGCCAGCAGCGTGTCGGGATAGGCGGCGCGCAGCGACGCGACCAGATCGCGCAGCACCGGCCAGAACGCATCCGACGCGCCGGCCGCGGCCAGGAAACCCATCCACGATCCGAAGCCGCGGTCTTCCAGCATCAGGCGTGCGCTGCGTTCCATCAGGCTCAGGTCGTTGGTCACCTGCCCGGTGATGTCGACCGGGTTGCGCGGCGCGGCGAAGGGCACCCATTCGCGCAGCGTGGCCTGGGCCGCGTCGCTGAGCGCCGGCACGTCCAGCCCCTGCGCCGCGGCGTCGTCGGCCATCAGCGCACCGACCCCGCCGGACAGCGTGAAGAGGCCGATCGCGCGGTCGCGCGGGCGGCCCGCCACCGCGGCGCTGTGGGCCAGGTCGAAGAACTGCGTCAGGCTGCGCGCGCGCAGCACGCCGTAGCGGCGGAACACCGCGTCGTACACGGCATCGTCGCCCGCCAGCGCGGCGGTGTGCGAGGCCGCAGCCTGCGCGCCCAGCTCGGTGCTGCCGATCTTCACCATCACCACCGGCTTGGCGCGCTGCTGCGCCAGTGCCAGCGCGGCGCGCAGGCGCGGGCCGTCGCGGCAGCCTTCCATGTAGGCCATGATCACGTCGGTGTCCGGGTCCTCGGCCAGCCAGGCCAGGCAGTCGGCCAGCTGCACGTCGGCCTCGTTGCCGGTGGTGGCCCAGGTCGACAGGCCGACGCCGCGCTCGCGCGCCATCGCGTAGGCATAGGCACCGAAGGCGCCGGACTGGCTCACCAACCCGATGCGGCCGGGCTGCACCAGGCCCGCGCCGGGTGCCGGCGAGAAGGTCGCGTACACGTTGCGGCGCAGGTTCATCAGGCCCAGGCAGTTCGGGCCCACCAGCCGCACGCCGCCGGCGCGTGCGCGCTGCGCCAGCCGTGCCTGCGCCGCGGCGCCTTCGGCGCCGATCTCCGCGAAGCCGGAGGAGAACAGCACCACGCCCTTCACGCCGGCCGCGATCGCGTCGTCCAGCGCTTCGTCGACCAGCGCCGCGGGCACGGCGAGGATGGCCAGGTCCACCGGCTCGCCGATGGCGCGCAGCGTGGGCGCCGTGGCCAGCCCCTGCACCTGCGCGGCCTTCGGGTTGACCGCGTACAGCGCGCCGTCGAAGCCGAAGCGGCGCGCATAGTCGATCGGGATGCCGCCGATCTTCTGTGGGCTGGACGAGGCGCCGACGACCGCGATCGAGCGCGGGGCGAACAGGGCCGAGAGGGAGTCGGTGCGGAAGTCGAAAGGTTCCATGGTGAAAGCTCAGAAGCTGTGGCGGATGCCTGCGGCGATGACGCGCACGTCGTCGCCGCTGTTGGGCGCGACGGCCACGCCGGCCAGCGAGGCCGAGGCGCCGTGGCGGTTGTTCAGGCGCAGCCAGCGTGCGTACACCGCGGTGCGCTTGCTCAGGAAGTGGTCGTAGCCCAGCGTCCATCCGAGCTGCGAGCGCTCGCTGCCATGCACCTTGCGCTGCATGGCCTCGACGATCAGGTTCGACGCTGGCGTGACGGGGTACTGCGCGCCCAGGCTGACCAGCCGCGCGCGCGGCACGCTGGCCAGGCTCGACGCGGTGCTGACGTAGTTCGCGTACAGGCGCAGCGCGCTGAACTCGTAGGAGCCGCTGAGCGCATGGAAGGTGCTGGCCGCCGGCGAGGCCTGCGGCGCGGCGGCCGAGCCCGCGCGGTTCTTCTGGAACGCGTAGGCGATGTAGTAGGGCTTGCGCCCCCAGCCGATCGCGCCGCCGTACATCTTGCCGCTGCTGCGGCTCAGCGATGCCGCCTCGCCGGGCGCGTAGGCGATGTCGGCAAAGAACTCGCTGTTGGCCGGCGTGCGGTAGCGCACCATGTTGCTGGCGCGCGCGGTGAAGGGCGTCATCCCCGGCTGCGCGTCGGTGGCGGCGATCAGGTTCAGCGGCGAGAACACCGAATTGATGCCGAAGGGATCGGCGCGGAACAGCGTGTAGAACATCGGCGTGTACATGCGGCCCGCATCCAACTGGCCCCAGCGCCCCGCCAGCCCGACGAAGGACTGGCGCGAGAACGAGATCGCCGGGCCGGGCAGGGTGCCCAGGCCGGTGTCGGGCGCGAAACCGGCTTCCAGCAGGAAGCGCGCCTCCAGCCCGCCGCCCAGGTCCTCGCGGCCGCGCAGCACGAAGCGCGAGGCGCCGCCGCCGCCTTCGTCCAGCTTGCTCACCGAGGTCTTGCCCGAGCGCGCATGGGCCACATACAGGTCGACCATGCCCGACAGGCTCACGCTGCTCTGGGCCTGTGCAAACGGGGCCGCGAGCGCGAAGGCCGCGGCGATGCTTTTCTTCATGGGCTTGTGTCTCCGGGCTGGCATGTCGCGGGCGGTGCGCCGCGCTGCCTTTTCTGTGGTTGTTGCGATACCCGGCTTACGATAAAAACGAGCGCTCCCCGAATCTGTCAAGGCGCCGACACATTCGTCCAAGTCGCCGCGGGGAGTCGCTCAGCCGACACCATGCCCCCTCGCAAACCCTCACCGCAGGCCGGCGAAGACGCTGCATTGATGGCGCACGCGCTGTGCCTGAACGAGCTGTTCCGGCACTGGCCGGTCGAGCGCCGCAACGCGCTGCTCAAGTCGGCCCGGCTGGAGCGCTACAACCGCCGCACCCAGGTGCTGTCGCATGACCGCCATCGGCGCGAGCTGCTGGTGGTGGTTTCGGGCTGCCTGGAGATCAGCAGCCTGAGCGCGCTGGGCCGCAAGTACGTCAACGCGCTGCTCGGCCCGGGCCAGGTGGCGCCGCTGGTGCGCCTGCTGGAAGACGTGCCGCTGGCCTACGACTACCACGCGCACGAGGACTCGGTGATCATCCACCTGCCCTGCGATGCCGTGATCGCGGGGCTCGATGCCGAGCCCGTGCTGTGGCGCGACGTGGCGCGGCTCGGGCTGCAGCGCCAGCGCCTGAGCGTGTCGGTCCTGCAGGACCAGATGCTGGGCTCGGTGCACCGCCGCGTCGCCGCCACCCTGCTCAACCTGGCCGCGATCTACGGCGCGAAGCAGGATGCGGGGCTGGACCTGCGGGTGAGGCTGTCGCAGCACGACTTGGCCGCGATGCTGGGGCTGTCGCGGCAGACCATCAACAAGGAACTGGGGGCGCTGGTGGAAGCCGGGGTGATCGAGCTGGCCTACAAGCGGGTCACCGTGCGGGACGCCCGGTTGCTGCGGGAGATTGCGGCGGCCGACTGATCGAAGGCCGCCCTGGCCCTCACGGCACCCACCAGAAGCGCAGCGCGTGGAAGTAGATCGGCGCAGCGAAGATCACCGAATCGAGCCGGTCGAGCATGCCGCCGTGGCCCTCGATCATGGTGCCCCAGTCCTTGACGCCGCGGTCGCGCTTGATGGCCGACATCACCAGGCCGCCGAAGAAGCCCATCATGCAGATGGCCAGCGCCATCAGCGCCGCCTGCCAGAAGGTGAAGGGCGTGGCCCAGGCCAGCATGGCGCCCATCAGCGTGGCGCTGGCCACGCCGCCGATCAGGCCCTCCCAGGTCTTGGAGGGCGAGAGTTCGGGCGCGACCTTGCGCTTGCCAAAGAGCTTGCCCCAGATGTACTGCAGCACGTCGCTGCCCTGCACCACGATCACCAGAAAGGCGATCAGCAGCAGGTTGCGGCCCTCGAAGCCCGGGATCTGCAGGGTCAGCAGCGCGGGCACATGGCTGATGCAGAACACGCAGACCATCAGGCCCCACTGCACCTTGGCCGTGCGTTCCAGAAAGCGCTTGGTGTCGCCGCCCACGGCCGAGAGGATGGGCAGCACCAGGAAGGCGTAGACCGGGATGAAGATCGAGTACAGCCCGTACCACTCGATCCACACCAGCAGGTACTGCACCGGCAGGCCGATGTAGAAGGCCGCCGCGATGGCGTGGTGGTCGCCGCGCCGCGTGTAGGCCAGGCTGATGAACTCGCGCAGCGCGTAGAAGGAGATCAGGTAGAACAGCAGGATCACGCCGCCCTTGCCGAAGGCAAAGGCCAGGCCGATCACGGCCACCATCACCCACCAGGCGTTCACGCGGGCGTTGAGGTTGTCGATCACGCCGTGCGGCGCGCCATGCGCCACCTGGCGCTTGAGCAGGGCACCGATGGCCGAGGCCAGCAGCAGCACGCCGGCCACGCCGCCGAAGAGCATCAAGGTGGTCTGGGTCTGCGCGCTCATCATGGTGCGGCCTCCGGCGCGGGTGCGGCGTCTTCGCGGTCATGTTCGGGGCGCAGGTCCAGCATGGCCTGGCGTGCGCGAGCGAGGAAGCTGGCCTTGTCCTCGCCTTCGGCCAGCACCAGCGGCGCGCCATAGCGCACCGAGCAGGCCAGCGGAATGGGCACCAGCGTGCCCTTGGGCAGCACGCGCTTGAGGTTCTCGATCCACACCGGCACCAGGCGCACCTGCGGGCAGGCGCGCGCGATGTGGAAGAGCCCGCTCTTGAGCGGCAGCATGATCTCGTCGCCCGTGTTGCGGGTGCCTTCGGGGAACATGATCAGCGAGTCGCCGGCATTGAGGGCCGTCGTCATCTGCTCGACCGGGTTGGGTCCGCCATCGGAGCCGTCGCGCTTGATCATCAGCGCATTGAAGACGTCCTGGCCGATGAACTGGCGGGTTCTGGAGGCCATCCAGTAGTCCTGCCCGGCCACGGGCCGCGTGACGGCGCGCAGGTCGGCCGGCAATGTGGCCCACAGCAGCACGAAGTCGCCGTGGCTGGTGTGGTTGGCGAAGTACAGCGTCTGCTCGGCCTTGGGCGTGCTGCCGGCCCACACGGCGCGCACGCCGGTCAGCAGGCCGGCCGCGCCGATGATCAGCCGCCCCGTGACGGCGGCCAGCAGGCGCCGCGCGATCTCGCGCGCGGGCGGGGTGTCGGAACTCAGGGCGTCTTTCATTGGGGGTGCTCAGGCTTCGGCGCTGGGCCGCATCCGGGGGCAGGGAGTGCCGTCATCTCAAGGTTTCCGTCATCAGGGCCAGCACGAACATCAGGCTTTGGCAGACCACCACCACCGCGTGGCGGCGCAGCAACTGGCGCGTGGCGCGCATGCGCTCTTCCAGGCCGCGCTCGGCGCGCGGCGCGGTGCGCAGGCCCAGGCGCTCCAGCGCCACATCCAGGGACAGCAGCGACACCACATGGCCCCTGGCCAGCCCGTCGAACAGCTTTTCATCGAAGCGCAGGCGGAAGGCGAAATAGCGCTCCAGCAGGCCCAGCAGCGCGGCGCAGCCGAAGCTCAGGGTGGCCGTGAAGCTCAGGTCGGGCATCAGCAGCGCCAGCACGGCGGCAGAGATGGCGCTGAGCGCAAAGCCCCACAGGCCCACCAGGGCGCCGGCATGCAGCAGGGCGGCAAGGGTTGCGCACTGGGTGCGCTCGTGTTCGGTCATGGTTGCGGTGGCTCCTGGGCCCGCGAGCTTAGCGTGCCCAGCGCCTGCATCCAGCGCTCGCGCAGCACGATCTGCGGACGCGCCGCGCGCACCAGCTGCTGCGCGGCCTGTGCCGAATGTCCCTGGCCCGTCAGCAGGAAGGCGATCAGCGCTGCGGCGCTGCGCGAGAAGCCCAGCGCACAACACACCCACACGGCGCCTTCGGGACCGGCGCGGCGGCGCTGGGCCTCGATGAGCGTGGCCGCGCGGCGCAGGCGCGCGGGTGCGGGCACCACCAGGTCCAGCAAGGGCAGGCTGCGCGCGCGACCGGCGGCCGCGGCCGGGGCGGGCAGCTGCAGTTCGGCGCAAAGGCCCAGCAGGTGCGGGCGGCCGGCGGCTTCCCATTCGGCGGCATCGGGCACGCGGCCCAGGTGCAGGCCCGGCGCCACGGCCACGCTGGCCGGCAGGCGGCGCGTCCACAGCCAGGCGTTCAGCGCCGCACCCGCGCGGTAGGGCGCGTAGAGCCAGCGTGCGGCCCAGCCCATGCGGCCCTGCGCGTCCATCGCGAAGCCCCGGGCACCGAAGCCGATGTAGTTGAGCGCCACCAGCGCGAGCGAGGCCGCGGGCCAGCACAGCCACAGGGCGGCGCCCTGCAGCCAAAGCGCCAGCGCCAGGCACAGCACGGCGCCGGCTGTGTAGAAGGCGGCCAGCTTCCAGCGCTGCGCATCGCGGGCCATGCGCCAGGCGCGCGGCAGGGCCGCGCGGCGCTCCAGCGGCCACAGCCACACGCACACCAGGCCCAGCAGCGCGCCGGTGGGGATGTCGATGAAGTGGTGCTGGTAGGTGGTCAGCACCGAGCCGCAGATCAGCAGCGCCCACACGTGCAGCACGGCCCGCGCCCAGCGCGCGTGCACGAGGCGGCGGTACCAGTCCCACAGAATCACGGCCAGCGCGATGTGCAGCGAGGGCGCCTGGTTGTAGGGCTGGTCAAAGCCGCGCAGCGCGTTGAACAGGAAGGCCGGTGCGCCGCTGACCTCCGGCTGGCCGAAGCTGAAGTGCAGGGGCCACAGCACGAAGCAGCTCACCGCGATGAACTGGGCCGTGAGCAGGCGCGCGCCGTGCCGGTCCACCTCGTGCCGGCTGCGGCCGAGGAACAGCGACAGCGCGTAGAAGGCATTGATGGACCAGTAGGGAAAGATGGTCCAGGCCCAGAAGGGCATGCCATGTTCCCAGCCGAACACCACCGAAGGCACCTGCGCGCGCGTGCCGGCCCACCAGTTGGCCAGGCCATAGCTCAGGTAGAACAGCGGACCCAGGCAGGCCAGCCAGGCGGCGGCGCGTTTCCAGGGGCGGCCTGGCGGCTGCGCGCGGGCGCTCATCGAACCACGCGTTGTGCCAGAGAGACGGTGAAGATGCCCCAGCGATCGATGCGCTGGGTGATCTTGCGAAAGCCCGCTTCCTCGACGAGCTGGTCCATCTCGGCCTGCGTGCGCCGGCGCATCACCCAGGCCGCGCCCTGCCGGTGGCTGGTGAGCGCGCGCGCGATCATCTCCAGCTGCGGGTGCCAGGGCTGGCCCGTGTAGACCAGATAGCCGCCGTCTTCCACCGCGTCGCCCACGCCTGCGAGCGAGCGCCGCACCATTTCGTTGTCGGGGAAGAGCTCGTACAGGCCCGAGACCACGGCCAAGGTGGGCCGCGGCATCACGGTTGCCAGGCTCATGCGGTCGAAGGCGTCGGCCTGCACGAACTGCGCGCGGTCCTGCAGCTCGCGCTCGGCAATCAGTTTCTGGCCGTCGCGCACGTTGATGTCGCTGTAATCGCGCAGCAGGATGGAATGGGCCTTCACCGGGCTGGCGGCCACCGCATCGAGCACGTAGCGGCCATGGCCCGCGGCGATGTCCATCAGGCGCACTTCGCGGTGCGCGGCGGCCAGGCGCTCCATGGCTTCGCGCAGCAGCTCTTCCACATGCAGCTTGCGCTGGCGGATGCCGCGCCAGCCGATCGAATCGAGGTACGAGCGGTCGATGGATTTGCCGATCAGCGGCGCGCCCGCGGCCTCGTTGCGGTAGACGTAGTCGAGCGTGCTGCCCGAATCGAAGCCGGTGGCATGCCCCAGCGCCACGCCGCGCGAGAGCGCACCCCCCAGCCGCAGGCCCGCGCGCGTGGCGCCCCAGTACAGGCCGCGCGGTGACAGCGGGTGCAGCGGCGCCGCCAGTGCGCGCGACTCGTCGGCCGTCGCGCCCTGCTGGTCGGCCGCGCGCAGGTCCACCGGCGTGGCCGGCGTGTCGAAGCCCTGCAGGATGAAGCGGCGCACCGAGCTCACGGCGCCCGCGCGGTCTTTTTCGCCCAGCGTGTCGTGGAAGAAGCCGGGCAGCTCGATCTTCTCCTTCACGGCGCTGCCCAGGCGCTGGAAGAACTGGTGCTGCGGCTTGTGGTGCACCACCCAGTCCGCGCCGGAGATGAGCAGCTGCGTGGGCAGCACGATGGCGTTGGCGTCCTGCACCACGCGCTCGGCGGCCTCGTACAGATCGAGCAGGATGTTGACGGCGATGGGGCGCGAGATCAGCGGATCGGCCTCGTAGCTGGCGATGCGCGCGGGGTCGTGCGTGAGGAACTTCGCCTTCACATAGCTGTTGACGAAGAACAGCCCGCGCAGCTTGTGCATCAGCGCCAGGCCCGGCCGCGCGAAGGGCACGTAGAGCTTGACCTTGAAGGCCGGCGAGGCCAGCGTGAGGCCGCGCACCTTGGGCGCGTAGTCGTGGGCCCAGGTGCTGATCAGCACCGCGCCCACGCTTTGCGCCACGACGTGCATGTCCTGCTCGGCCACGCCATGGCGGGCTCTGATGTGTTCGACGAAGGTCTGCACGTCGCGCACCGAATGGGCAAAGCTGGGGCTGTGGCCGCGCTCGCCGGGCGACTGGCCGTGGCCCCGCGCGTCCCAGGCGAAAAAGTCGAAGTCGGGGAGCTGAAGCTCGTCGACCAGATGCGCCATGCGCGCGCCATGCTCATGGCCGCGGTGGAACAGCAGCACCGCGCCGCGGCGCCCGGCCCCTTCGGCGGGCACGGCCGGCCAGTGGCGGTAGAAGAGCGACACGCCATCGTGGGTGTCGAAATGCAGTTCCTGTGCGATGCGTTCGGTCATGACATCCAATCTGTGTGGCGGACGCGCTCAGGCGCCGCCGGTTTCAGCCAGTGCGCGGCGCACGCGGTTGACGGTGGTCCACGCCACCAGCGCGGTGAGCAGCGGCATGAGCCAGGCTGCGATGCCCGGCGGCAGCGGCCCGCCCAGTGCGATGTACAGGCCCAGCGCGCCGAACACGAAGGCCCGGTCGCTCTTGCCCAGCGGCCCGTCGTAGCGGCGGCTGGCGCCCACGGTGGGCCCCAGCGCGCCCGCGAATTCGCTCAAACCGGCACCTACGATCAGCGCGCCCACCCAGAAGGCGCCCAGCGGCTCGATCAGCGCAAAAGGCGCATAGAGCGCGGCGTCGGACACCACATCGGTGAGCTCGTTGAGGAAGGCGCCCAGCCGGCTTTGCTGGCCGTGCTCGCGCGCCAGCATGCCGTCGATCGCATTGAAGGCCATGCGCAGCAGCATCCACAGCGGCACCAGCGCAAAGGCCCAGCGGCCCGGCGCGGCAAAGAACAGCCACAGCCCCAGCGCCACAGAAATCACGCAGGCGGCCACCGTCACCTGGTTGGCCGTGATGCCGGCTTCGGCCAGCCGCCGCACGCCCGGTCTCAGCAGGGCCTGGAAGCGGGGTTTGAGGGCGTAGATGGACATGCGAGGGTGTGGGCGGGCGTGGGCAACGATGGCGGGCGATTCTGCCAGCCGCCCTTCATCGCTCTGTCATCGATCTGTACCGGAATGAAAGTGCGCCCCGCCGGGTACCGCCATTTGCTACCCGTGCGCCACCCTGAAAGCGCGTTCACAGGCCCTAGACTCACAGCGTCCACAGGGACCACCGCGACCAGACAGCGCCATGAGCATCCAGACCGAC
Organism: Xenophilus arseniciresistens; assembly: GCF_028023875.1. Taxonomy (GTDB): domain Bacteria; phylum Pseudomonadota; class Gammaproteobacteria; order Burkholderiales; family Burkholderiaceae_C; genus Xenophilus; species Xenophilus arseniciresistens. The sequence continues at coordinate 457,602 of NZ_JAQIPB010000003.1, read as the reverse complement.
GACTTCGACCCCGCACCGCGCCCGCGCATGGTGTCCGCCGCGCCTGCCTCGCCGCAGGAGGAGGCCATCGAGCGCGCCCTGCGGCCCAAGCTGCTGGATGAGTACGTGGGGCAGGCCAAGGCGCGCGAGCAGCTGGAGATCTTCATCGGCGCCGCCAAGAAGCGCGGCGAGCCGCTGGACCACGTGCTGCTCTTCGGCCCGCCGGGGCTGGGCAAGACCACGCTGAGCCACATCGTGGCGGCCGAGCTGGGCGTGAACCTGCGCCAGACCAGCGGGCCGGTGCTCGAAAAGCCCAAGGACCTGGCCGCGCTGCTGACCAACCTCGAAGCGCACGACGTGCTGTTCATCGACGAGATCCACCGCCTCTCGCCCGTGGTCGAGGAAATCCTCTACCCCGCGCTGGAGGACTACCAGATCGACATCATGATCGGCGAGGGCCCGGCCGCGCGCAGCATCAAACTCGATCTGCAGCCCTTCACGCTCGTGGGAGCCACCACGCGCGCGGGCATGCTCACCAACCCGCTGCGCGACCGCTTCGGCATCGTGGCGCGGCTGGAGTTCTACTCGCCCGAGGAGCTCACGCGCATCGTCACGCGCAGCGCCGGTCTGCTGAAGGCGCCCATCGACGCCGATGGCGCGTTCGAGATCGCGCGCCGCAGCCGCGGCACGCCGCGCATCGCCAACCGCCTGCTGCGCCGCGTGCGCGACTATGCCGACGTCAAGGGCGATGGCCGCATCACCCAGGGCATCGCGCAGCGCGCGCTGGCCATGCTCGATGTGGACCCGCAGGGCTTCGACCTGATGGACCGCAAGCTGCTCGAGGCCGTGATCCACCGCTTCGACGGCGGCCCCGTGGGCCTGGACAACGTGGCCGCGGCCATCGGCGAGGAGTCCGGCACCATCGAGGACGTGATCGAGCCCTACCTGATCCAGCAGGGCTACCTGCAGCGCACGCCGCGCGGGCGCATCGCCACTCTGGCGGCCTACCGCCATGTGGGCGCCACGCCGCCTGCGAGCCGCCAGGGCGAAGCCGACCTGTTCGGCGGCTGAACGGCCGCGAATTTCCGGGCCCGGGCGCGGGCATGTCATGCCCCGGTCACGAAGCCGACATGACGCGGTCATGCGCCAGGCCGAAGCTTGCGGGCCATGCAACGCGACGATGCCTTCATCCGCGCATGGCGCGACACCGCCGACCGGCCCTCCGAACCCGAGGAGCCGGCTTCGGGCCCGCCACCGCTGCGCTTTCGCACGCTGTGGATTTCGGACCTGCACCTGGGCACGCCCGGCTGCCAGGCACGGGCGCTGCTCGACTTCCTGAAGAACACCGAGTGCGAGACGCTGTTCCTGGTCGGGGACATCATCGACGGCTGGCAGCTCAAGCGGCACTGGTACTGGCCGCAGGCGCACAACGACGTGATCCAGAAGTTGCTGCGCAAGGCCCGCAAGGGCACGCGCGTGATCTTCATTCCTGGCAACCACGACGAGTTCGCGCGCAAGTACCTCAATCACAACTTCGGCGGCATCGACGTGGCCGAGGAATGGATCCACGAGACCGCCGACGGGCGCAAGCTGTGGATCATGCACGGCGACCTGTTCGACGGCGTGATCCAGTGCGCCAAGTGGCTGGCCTACGTGGGCGATTCGCTCTACGAATTCACCCTCAAGCTCAACCGCCACCTCAACAGCCTGCGTGCGCGCATGGGCCTGCCGTACTGGTCGCTCTCCAAGTACCTCAAGGGCAAGGTGAAGCGGGCTGTGAGCTACGTGGGCGACTTCGAATCGGCCGTGGCGCGCGAGGCTCACAAGCGCGGCGTGCAGGGCGTGGTGTGCGGCCACATCCACCATGCCGAGATGCGCGACATCGACGGCATCCTCTACTGCAACGACGGCGACTGGGTCGAAAGCCTCACCGCCCTGGCCGAGCATGCCGACGGCACGCTGGAGATCCTCGACTGGGCACAGCACATGAAGCTGGCTGCTGGCGCGCCTGCGGGCCGCGTGGCGGCCGCGCACGCCGCCGCCTGAGTACTGCCTGCGGCGCCGGGTTCTAACCCGATGAAACCAGTGCGCCCCGCTCGCGCATGCGCACGGCCAGATTGAACAGCGGCGTGGCCATCAGCGTGGTCAGCACCGCCATCAGCACCAGCACCGAGAACAGGCCCGGCAGGATCACGCCGGCCTGCAGGCCGATGTTGATGATGATCAGCTCCATCAGCCCGCGCGCGTTCATCAGCGCGCCGATGGCCATCGCGTCGCGCTGGTTCTCGCCGGTCAGACGTGCCGCGCCCCAGCAGGCCAGCCCCTTGCCGCAGAACGAAGCCAGCAGGATGGCCACGGCGGCCAGCAGGATGCCGGGATCGAAAAGCACCGAAAGCCGCGTGTTCAGCCCCGAATAGGTGAAGAAGATGGGCAGCAGGAACACCACCACGAAGGGCTGCAGCTGATCGCGCAGCTTCTCGGTCAGCGGCCCGCGCGGCAGGCAGGCGCCCAGGATGAAGCCGCCGAACACCGCATGGATGCCCACCAGGTCCATGGTGAAGGCACTGAGCGCGAACAGCACCAGCACGGTGGCCAGCATGGAACTGCTCAACGGCTGCGCGGGGTTCACGTGTTGCCCCAGCCGCCTGAGCAGGCGGCTGCCGACCAGGACCATGAACAGCGCGAAGGCCGCGCCGCCCAGCACCGCCATGTAGGCGCCGCTCCAGGATCCGCTGAAGCTGGCCAGCACCACCGCCAGGATGCACCAGGCCACGGCGTCGTCCACGGCGCCGGCCGTCAGCGCCAGCGTGCCCAGCGAGGTGCCGGCCAGGCCGCGCTCGGAGATGATGCGCGCCAGCATCGGAAAGGCCGTGATCGCAATCGCCGCGCCGAGGAACAGCGAAGCTTCGAAGGGCCTGACCTTTTGCGCGAACAGGCCGGGCACCTGCAGAATCTGCGGCGCCAGCAGGAAGGCCAGCACGAAGGGCACCAGGATGCCGGCCAGTGAGACGCTGGCTGCGCTGCGCGCGCGGCTTCGGAAGTGGTCGGCCCGGAACTCGGTGCCCACCAGGAACATGTAAAGGCCCACGCCCAGCTGGGCCGCCACGTACAGCATGCCCAGCGTTTCCTTGGGGAAGAGCGCACGCTGCAGCTCGGGCAGCAGCAGCCCGAACAGCGAAGGCCCCAGCAGCACGCCGGCAATCATCTCGCCCACCACCTGCGGCTGCCCGAACCGCTGGCCCAGCCGGCCCACCAGTTGCGCCGCCGTGATGATCACCGCAACCTGGATGAAGAAGTAGACGGAAAGATGGGCGGTGGGCATGGGCGCGACTGCTGGGTGGGCCGGGGCCGCGACAGTAGCACGGCTTGCTGACACCTGTGCCGCTGCGCGGCGCGCCCCAAGAGGGCCCAAGACAAAAGGGGCTACGTTTTCACGTAGCCCCTTGACTTGTTTGGTGGCGCTTCACGGACTCGAACCGCGGACCTGTGGATTATGATTCCATCGCTCTAACCGACTGAGCTAAAGCGCCGAGCCCGCCATTATATGCAGGGATTTCGGGGGCGTGCAAATCTTTGGCGAAGTTGGCCGTCGGGATGTTCACGCCAGCCTTGCACGGCCTGCATCGCGCAACCCTTCTTCGCGTCCCGGGCCGTACAAGGGCTGGTGACAATGCAGCCTCCATGCGATCTCCACCCGCCGTCGAAGCAGGCCGCCATGCAGTGGCGGACGAGCAGCTGATGCTGGCCTATGCCGGCGGGGACGCGGCTGCCTTCGACCTGCTCTATGCCCGGCATGAAGCGGCCATGCTGCGCTTCGTGCGCCGGCTGCTGGGCGCGCGGCTGGCGGCGCAGGCCGACGAGGTGTTCCAGGACTGCTGGCTGCGCATCGTGGCCGCCCGCGCCTCCTTCTCGCCGCAGGGCGCGAGCTGGCGCACCTGGGCCTTCACCATCGCCCACAACCTGGCCATGGACCGGCTGCGCGTGAGCGGCCGCGAAGTGACGCTGGACGCGCACGAGGGCGAAGACGAGGCCGATGTGCCCGTGCTGCGTGCGGCCGCCCAGGCCACGGCCCAGCCCTCGGCCGAAGAGCTGGCCTTCTGGCGCGCGGCGGGTCGCCGGCTGCTGGCGTGTCTGGATGAACTGCCGAGCGAGCAGCGCGCCGCCTTTCTTCTTCAGCATGAAGAGGGCTTGAGCGTGGACGCGCTGGCTCAGCAGCTGGGCCTGGGCTTTGAGACCGCCAAGAGCCGGCTGCGCTATGCGCTGCAGAAGCTGCGGCCCTGCATGGCGCAGTACCTGTCGGTGCTGGAGGCGCGTGCATGAGCCAGGCACCCAACGCGCACGACGACCTGGCGCCCGATGCGCGCTGGCAGCGCATGCTGGACCATGCGCCCGATGCCCAGGTGCAGCCGAGCGCAGCCACGCGGGCCGCAATTCTGGAGGCCGCCCATCGTGCGGTGCAGGCGCCTGCAGCAAAGCCCGTCGCAGGCGGCACCTCGTTCTTCCTGCTGCGCTGGCTGGACCGGTTGCTGCCGCGCGCCTCCGCACCCTGGAGCGCCGCCCTGGCCACCGTGGTCATGGCCTTCTTCATCACCCTGATATGGCAGGGCGAGCCAGTGCCACAGGCACAGCCTGATGGGGACCGTGCAGCCCTGAGCCGCGAGGCGCCGCAGGCCGAGATGGCGCCGCCGGCAGCGCCTGCTGCGCCTGCGCCGATGCCGCAGGCAGCGCCCGCGCCCGCAACCTCTGCACCCGGGCCCGCTGCGGTTGAGCCCGCGCCTGCACAGCCCGCAGCGCCAAATGCTGAGGCTTCACGCGAGCAACACAAGCGCGCCCCGCCACCCGCTGAACCTGCTGCGCCGCAGGCACGCCTGCGCGCACCGATTGAATCGCAGCGCGATGCCCTGGAGGCCGGTGCAACTGCTGCCGATGCGCGACAGGCCGAAGCGCGCGCGCCTGCGCCCGCCGCTGCGGCACCGCCGCCGGCGCCCATCGCAGCCCCCGAATTCCCCTCGTGGCAGCAATGGACCGAGCTGCAATTCACCGACGCACAAGGCCGCAGCGGCACCGTGCCGCGCGAGCGCGCGGCAGAACTGACGGCGCTGCTGGAGCAGGTGCTTCCGCTGCCCCGGGCCGAGGCGCGCGATGCCGCCTTGCCTGCATCCGTCGATGGCCGCCTCACCCTGCGCCAGGGCGCGCGCGTGCTGGGCACCCTGGAGCTGGGCGGCAATGCCGTGCGCTGGCATGCGGCAGGCGCTGCGCCGGCCTTCGCGCTGCCGCCGCCCGCAGCGCTGAGCGCCCTGCGCACGTGGCTGGCGCAGGCGCACGAACGCGCGCGCTGATCAAGCAGCAACAAAAAAAGGCCCACACCTTTGCAGATGTGGGCCTGGTGCCAGGACGGTTGCTCAGCCCATCACTGGTGCTTGAAGTCGGCCTTGCGCTTGTTCACGAAGGCGTCCATGCCTTCCTTCTGGTCGGCCGTGGCGAACAGTGCGTGGAACAGCCGGCGTTCGAACATCACGCCGTCGGACAGGCCGCTTTCGAAGGCGCGGTTGACCGATTCCTTGGCCGCCATCACGGCGATCTGCGAGAAGTCGGCGATCTGCAGCGCCGCGCCCAGCGCTTCGTCCATCATCTTGTCGAAGGGCACCACGCGGCTGACCAGCCCGGCGCGCTCGGCTTCGGCCGCGTCCATCATGCGGCCCGTCAGCGCCATGTCCATGGCCTTGGCCTTGCCCACGGCGCGCGGCAGGCGCTGCGTGCCGCCGGCCCCGGGGATCACGCCCAGCTTGATTTCAGGCTGGCCGAACTTGGCGTTGTCGGCCGCGATGATGAAGTCGCACATCATGGCCAGCTCGCAGCCGCCGCCCAGCGCAAAGCCGCTCACGGCCGCGATCACGGGCTTGCGGACGCTGCGGATGATTTCCCAGTTGCGGGTGATGTAGTCGCCCTTGTAGGCGTCCACGAAGCTGTACTTGGCCATGGCGCCGATGTCTGCGCCGGCCGCGAAGGCACGCTCGCTGCCCGTGACGATCATGCAGCCGATGCTGTCGTCGGCATCGAAGGCCTTCAGGGCGGCGCCCAGTTCGTCCATCAGCGCGTTGTTGAGTGCGTTCAGGGCCTTGGGGCGGTTCAGCGTCACGATGCCGACCTTGCCGGCTTCGGTGCGCACCTCGATGTTCTCGTAGCTCATGCTGTCTCCGGGGAAGTTGAAAAAAGGGGATGGGGCAGGGGCACCGCGTGCATGGGCGCCGCCAGAAACTTCTTTGGGCAGGAATTCTGGAAAAGAGCTTTCCCGCCGACTCACTATACCCAGCATGGCCGTGTGTGCATCGCCATGGAGTTGAGAATGGCTCGCATCTAGAATGCCGCAGCCATGGAGCCGTCGATGGAAGAACATGCCGTGTTGATGGGCGCCTATGCCCGGGCGCAGGAGCGCTGCACGCGCCTCGTGCGCGAACAGGCGGTCCAGATCGAGGCCCTGCAGGGCCAGGTGATGCGCCTGCATGCGGCGCTGGTGCTGCGGGATTCGGCCATGGCCCTGGTGCGCGAGGAACTGGGCGCGCGCGCCGAGCGCGGCCCCAGCCTGTCGCGTCGGCTGCTGGGCCTGCTGCAGGTGGGCCGCGGCCGCACGCGGCTGGCCGCACCGGCCGTCGCCGATGGCAAGGGCGGCCTGCAGGAAAAAGCGGTGCTGTGCATCGCCGAAGGCGAAGCGGCCTCGGAACTGGCGCAGCAGTTGGTCGAGATCGCCGGCGGGCGCTACCTGCACCAGCGCGCGGACATTCTGGAGACGGCCGATGAAGCGGCCATCGAAGCGAGCCTGCGCGCGGCCGACCTCGTGATCTGCCAGACCGGCTGTGTCAGCCACGGCGCGTGGTGGCGCGTGCAGGACCATTGCCGCCGCACAGGCAAGCCCTGCGTGCTGATCGGCGGCCAGGCGCAGCCCGTGCAGTGGCTGCGGCCCGTGCAGGACGATGCCGCTGCGCTGATCAGCGGCGGTTGAGCAGCCAGGCCGACAGCTTGGGCGCGTCCTGCGGCGCCAGCCGCAGGGTGTGCGGATCGGCCGGCAGGGCGAGCGTCAGGCGCAGCAGGCGCCGGTCGCGCGCCACCAGGGCCGTGAACTTGCGGGCCTCGCCCAGGTACAGCGCCAGGTCATCGAGCTTGCGCAGCTGCCAGCCCTCGGCCGCGCGGCCCCGGGAGGCCGGCAGCTCGATGCCCAGCCATTCGTCGCCGGCCGCAAAGCCGGCCTTCTCGGCCGCGCTGCCGCGCAGCACCACCTTCACGCGGATGCCGCCGCCTTCCTCGTCCACGCGCAGGCCCAGGCGCTGCGCGCGCTGTGCGGGCTCGTCGAGCGCGGCCACGCCATGGGCCTGCAGCAGCTCGCGCAGCGGCAGCTCGGCCGTGCCGTGCACCCATTGCGCCAGCTCGGGCGCGAAGGAGCGGCCGCCCACGTCGGCCAGCGCCTGCGCGATGGCTGCCTCGTCGATGGGGCCGCCGCCGCTGCGCGTCCACAGAAGCCGCATCACGTCGTCGAGCGTGCCCGGGCCTTCGCAGCGCAGCGTCAGGTCCAGGCACAGCGCCACCAGCGCGCCCTTGGTGTAGTAGCTCACCGTGCCGTTGGGCGTCTGCGCATCGGGGCGGTAGTACTTGGTCCAGGCCTCGAAGCTGGCCTGGGCCACCGACTGCACCTGCCGCCCGGGGGTCTGCAGCACCTGGTTGGCGGTCTTGTTCAGCAGCTTGACGTAATCGGCGTCGGTGATGCGCTCGGCGCGGCGCAGCAGCAGGTCGTCGTAGTAGCTGGTGAAGCCCTCGAAGAACCACAGCAGCTGCGTGTAGTTCTCCTGCGCGTAGTCATAGCGCGCCAGTTCGGCCGGGCGCAGGCGCTTGACGTTCCAGGTGTGGAAGTACTCGTGGCTGATCAGGCCCAGCAAGGTGGTGTACCCCTCGGCCTGCCGCGCCGCGCCGCGCTGCGGCAGGTCGGCGCGGGTGCAGATCAGTGCCGTGCTGTGGCGATGCTCCAGCCCGCCGTAGCCGTCGCCCACGGCATTGAGCATGAACACGTAGCGGTCGTGCGGCGGGCGCTGGCCGGCGTGGCGCGCGTGCGCATCGGCCTTGGCGCCGTGCCAGAAGCGCATCTGCGTCTCGCAGATGGCCAGCGTGTCGGCGATCAGCTTGTCGCCGTCGAAGGCCGCGGTGGCGCCGGCCACCACGAAGCGGTGCGGCACGCCCAGCACTTCGAACTCGGCGCTCCAGAAGGCGCCAAGCTCCACGGGGCTGTCGGCGATCTCGTCGTAGTCGGCCGCCTGGTACAGGCCGAAGCCGTGCTTGTCCACCTTCAGCGGCTGCAGGGCGGTGGCGCAGTGCCAGCGCTCGGCCGTGTCGGAGCCGGCGGGTGCCTCGATCTGCAGCGTGCAGGGCTGCTCGGTCTGGCCTTGCACGCGCAGGCACAGGCTGGTGCCATTGAAGAAGCCGCGCTGCGCATCCAGCCAGGCGGTGCGCACCGAAGGGTCGAAGGCGCAGACCTCGTAGTGCAGCTCCAGCGGCTGGCCGGCCTGGCAGTCGACCTCCCAGGTGGCCTTGTCCAACTGCCGCACGGCGCTCTTGCGCCGGCCCTGGCTGGCGCGCAGCTGCTGCAGGTTCTTGGCGAATTCGCGCAGCAGGTAGCTGCCGGGTATCCAGGCCGGCAGGCTCAGGCGCTGGCTCGCCGCAGGTGCCTCGATGCGCAGCGTCACCGAATAAAGATGCGCGTGCAAATCGGCGCAGCGCACCGTGTACTGGATGCCGGCTGCGGGCGCGGCGGCGCGAACGGCCCTGTCGGCCGGCGTATGACGGCGGGCGGCCATCAGTTGCCGGCCGCCGCGAGCATCTTCTCGACCTGCGCGGCCGGCAGCGCGCCGGGGGCGCGGGTGCCGTCGGCAAAGATCAGGGTGGGCGTGCCGGTGATGTTGTACTTGCGGCCGAAGGCCACGTTGCGCTGCAGCGCGGCGCTGTCGCATTCGGCGGTGGCGGGCTTGACGCCGTCCACCATCCAGCCGTTCCAGGCCGCGGCCTTGTCCTTGGCGCACCAGATGTCGCGCGACTTGACCACCGAGTCCGAGCCGAGGATGGGGTAGAGGAAGAGGTAGACCGTCACGTCCTTCACGTTGCGCAGGTCCTTCTCGAACATCTTGCAGTAGCCGCAGTTCGGGTCTTCGAAGACGGCCAGCTTGCGCTTGCCGTTGCCGCGCACGATCTTGAAGGCGTCCTTCAGCGGAAGCTGCTCGAACTTCACCGCGCTGAGCTGGGCCACCCGTTCCTCGGTCAGGTTCTTGCGGTTCTTCACGTCCAGCAGCGAGCCCTGCAGCAGGAAGCTGCCGTCCTCGTCGGTGTAGAAGACGTCGAAGCCCACGCGCACTTCAAAAAGGCCCGGCATGGGGGCGGGGCGCACCTCGTCGATGTTGGCCAGCTGGGGAATGGAGGCCGCGAGATTCTTGCGGATCTCGGCCTCACCGGCATGGGCGGTGGGCAGCATCAGGGCGCAGGACAGGGCCAGCGCGGCGCAGGCAAGGCCGCTGAAGCGGCGCAGGGCAGGGTGCAGTTTCATGGGTGTTGGGTCTGGTGCGTGGCGCGGGCGGGCCCGGGTGCCGGTCAGGAAATGAAGGGGCGCGAGGTTCAGGCCAGGCCCATGGCCTGGCGCGCAACCCAGTTCTTGACCAGCGGAAGCTGGTCGAAGCCGCGCATGCCCCAGTTGCGCAATTGCGGCAGGGGCTGGGCGGTGTGGGCAAACAATTGCTGCAGGCCGTCGGTGGCCAGCCCCATGGCCAGCACGTCGGCGCGGCGCGCGCGTTCGTAGCGGCGCAGCAGGCGGGCGTCGCCGGCGCTGCGCCAGTAGTCGCGCTCCTTGAGCACGCGGGCAAGCTCCTGTGCGTCGGCCAGGCCCAGGTTCAGGCCCTGCCCGGCCAGCGGATGCACGGTGTGGGCGGCATCGCCGGCCAGCGCCCAGGCGCCGCCGCCTTCCTCGGCCGGCAGGCGGCCCACCCAGCGCTGCGCGGTAGCACGCTGCAGCGGCCAGGCCACGCGCGGGCTGCTCAGCCTGAGGCCGCCCAGCGCATCGCCGCAGGCACTGCGAACGCCTTCGCAAAAGAGCGTGTCGTCCTGCGCGATGAGTTCAGGCGCGCGCAGCTGGTCCACCGACCAGACCAGGGCCACCTCGTGCCCCTGCTCGCCGCCCAGCGGCAGCAGGGCCAGCACTTCGCCCTGGCTGTTGAACCACTGGCGCGCCACGCCGCCATGCGGCACTTCGGCCTGCAGCCGGGCCGCGATGGCCTGCTGCGCATAGCGCGTCACCTCATAGGCCACGCCCAGCGCCTCGCGCGTGCTGCTGGCCTTGCCTTCGCAGACCACGGTGAGCGCGGCTTTCACGGGCGCGGGCACCACTTCCACCTGAGGCGCGTAGCGCACGGCCTCGGCCAAGCGGGCTTCGAGCGCCGGCACGTCCACGATCCAGGCCAGGGCTTCCACGGCCTGCTGGCCCGCATCGAAATGCACACGCCCGCCGTCGTCGCCATGAACCAGCATTTCGCGCACGGCGGTGGCATGGGTGGCGTCGGGCCAGGCGCGCAGCGATTCGAGCAGACGCTGGGAGCGCGCATTGAGCGCGTAGGCGCGGACGTCCTCGGGGCGGGGGCCTTCGCGCGGCGGCGCCACCAGGGCCACGCGCACGCGTTCTCGCGCCAGCAACAGTGCCAAAGCGTGACCGACGATGCCAGCGCCGCGGATGCAGACTTCGGGGGGAAGAGCCATGCCGGGCATTGTAGGAGTGGGGCTGGCGCGCGGCCTGCCTGAGGGCCCGCCACAATGCGGGCTGGTTGTACCTCCTGCCTGCCACCCCTCATGAGCGACATCGCCCCCGAATTCGACCTGCGCGCCACCATCTCGCAGCTGTTCGTCTACCCCGTCAAGTCCTGCGCCGGCGTGGCGCTGCAGGAGTCGCTGCTGATCGAAAGCGGCCTGGAGTTCGACCGCGCCTGGATGGTGGTGGACGAGGCGGGCGAATTCGTCACGCAGCGCCAGTTGCCGCGCATGGCGCTGGTCCAGCCGCAGATGAAGCATGCAGAGATGGTGCTGCGCGCGCCGGGCATGCTGGCGCTGCACATCGCCTACGACCGGGCGGAGGCGCCCGTGCGCGCCACGGTGTGGAAGGACGAGGTGGCCGCCTACGACATGGGCGACGTGGCGGCGCAGTGGTTCAGCGACTTTCTTTCCGAGCCTGGCAGGCCGCAGAAGCTGCGCCTGGTGCGCTTCGACCCCGAGCACAAACGCCTGTCCAGCCGCAAGTGGACGGGCGACGTGGACGCGCAAGTGCAGTTCGCCGACGGCTATGCGCTGCTGGTGATCGGCGAAGGCTCCCTGGCCGACCTGAATGCCCGCCTGGTTGCCGCCGGCCATGGGCCGGTGGGCATCGAGCGCTTCAGGTCCAACATCGTGCTTGCGGGCATCGAAGCGCATGACGAAGACCGGCTGGAGATGCTGCATGTGGCCACCGGCGAGGGCGAAGCCCGGCTGCAGCCCGTCAAGCCCTGCGCGCGCTGCCCCGTGCCGGACATCGACCCCGCCACGGCCCTCAGCAGCCCCGAGGTGGGCGACACGCTGCGTAGCTACCGGGCCGATCCGCGCCTGGACGGCGCCATCACCTTCGGCATGAACTGCATCGTGCGCGAGGGCGTGGAGCACATGCTGAAGGTCGGCCAGCCCGTGAAGGCCAATTTCCGTTTCGACGAGTGAGCGTTCGCCCGCGGGCGCCTTGCACCCAGCGGCTTCCTGCGCCCCCCGCGATCTTTTGAATCTCTAGATGGGGAAGCTGACGCCGGCGACCAGAAGGATGTTGGCGTAGGCCGTGCATTCGCCGGTGCGTACAAAGGCGCGTGCCTTGGCGCCGCGCTGCTTGAACTCGGTGTGCGGGACGATCTGCGGCGCCACATCGAGCGCGGCCGGGTACCACTGCGGCCGTGTCTGGCCCGGGGCCAGCGCTTCCTGCGCCACCACCGCACTCTCGACCGTGAGCTCGCTGAGCACCGCATCCAGCACCTCGTGCAGCCGCGGCACGCCGAGCGTCAGGGCCAGGTCGATGCGGCGTGGGCCGTCGGGGATCGGCAGGCCGGCATCGCCGATCATCAGCATGTCGCCATGGCCCATGGCGGCGATGACCTGGGAGAGTTCGGCGTGCAGGAGCGGTGTGCGTTTCATGGCAGGAGCGTCCAGGAGTGGGGAAGGGGGCTGGCCAGCACCTCGTCGCGGTGCGGGATCGACGGCTGCGCGCCGGGCCGCGCGATGCACAGCGCGGCGGCGCGGATGCCCAGCCGCACGGCGGCATCGAAAGACTCGCCGCGGCCCAGCGAGACGGCCAGTGCGCCGAGGAAGGTGTCGCCCGCCGCGGTGGTGTCGACGGCCTTCACGCGCGGTGCGGGGTGATGGCGGCAGCCTTGGGCATCGGCCGCCACCGCGCCGGCGCTGCCCAGCGTGACCACCACGCGCTGCGGGCCCAGCGCGCGCAGCGCGCGCGCGGCCGCGGCGGCTTGCGCGGGGCTGGCCACCGGCAGGCCGCTGAGGGTCTGGGCCTCGATCTCGTTGACCACCAGCGTGTCGATGCGCGGCCAGAAGTTCGCGGGCAGCGCCTGCACCGGCGAGGGATTGAGCAGCACCCTGCAGCCGGCGCGCGCGGCGGCGTCCAGCGCGATGTCGATCTGGTCCAGCGGTGTCTCGAACTGCGTGACCAGGAAGGCCGCGTCCTGCAGCACCGGCGCCAGCGCCGCCGCGTCCACGCGCACCTCGGCATTCGCGCCGGGGATGTAGACGATGCGGTTCTGCCCGCTGTCCTCCACCATCACCAGCGCGATGCCGGTGGGCGCGGCCGCATCGGTGCGCACGCCGGCGGTGTCGATGCCGTCGCGCGCCAGCGCCTCGCGCAGCGCCGTGCCGTGCGCGTCAGCGCCAACGCAGCCAAGCATGCGCACGCGGCCGCCCTGGCGCGCGCAGCCCACCGCCTGGTTGCCGCCCTTGCCGCCGGGCAGGTAGTCGATGGAATGGCCGCGCAGCGTTTCACCCGCCGCCGGGGCGTGCGGCACGCGCAGCGCCAGGTCCATGTTGAGGCTGCCGAGCACGACCAGCTGCGGCGCGTCGTGGCGGGATTCAGGGGTGGTGCTCACGTCGTGGCTGCTCAGCGGGCGGTGGGGCCGGGGAAGCCGGCGTGGCGCGCGGTCGAGCCGCGCACGCGCAGCTCGGGCTGCAGCAGCACCTTGCGCCCGTCCTGGCGACGGCCATCGATGCGCTCGAGCAGCATGTCCACCGCCAGTGCGCCGATGCGCGTCTTGGGCTGGGCCACGGTGGTCAGCGGCGGGCTGGCATAGGCCGCGAGCTCGATGTCGTCGAAGCCCACCATCGACAGCTCGTCGGGCACGCGCAGCCCGCTCTCGTGCGCCGCACGCAGCGCGCCCATGGCCATCAGGTCGTTGCAGACGAACACCGCCGAGGGCCGCTGCGCGCTGCGCAAGAGGGCGTGCATCGCCTCGTAGCCGCCCTGCGGCGTGAAGCCGCCGTGCCACAGCAGCTGCGCGCTTTCGGCGGAATGCCCGGCCTCGGCCAGCGCCATGCGCCAGCCCTCGATGCGCTGCTCGCTGGGCAGCAGCGCGGCTGGCCCGCCGATGCAGGCGATGCGCCGGTGGCCCAGCGACAGCAGGTGGCGCGTGGCGATCAGGCCGCCCTGGATGTGCGCCGTTTCCACCAGGTCGCAGGCCGGGTCCTCGATCTCGCGGTCCACCAGCACGGTGGGCATGCGCAGCCCGGCCAGCATGGCCGGTAGCTCGGCATCGGCGCCGGTGGAAACCACGATCAAGCCGTCGATGCGCCGCTGCGACAGCACCTGCAGGTACACGCCCTGGCGGCGCGGCTCGTCGTCGGTGTTGCACAGCACCAGCGTGTAGCCGGCGCCGAAGCAGCGGTCTTCCACCACCCGCACGATCTCGGCGAAGTAGGGGTTGGAGCTGTTGGGGATGAGCATGCCCAGCGTGCGCGTGGTGTTGCTCTTCAGGCTGCGCGCCACCGCGCTGGGCACGTAGCCCAGCTCGCGGATCGCGCGCTGCACCTGCTCCCGGCCCTTGGCGCTGACGGTGCGCGTGTCGTTGACCACGTGCGAGACCGTGGTGACCGATACGCCTGCGCGCAGTGCGACGTCCTTGATGGTGGCCATGCCTTGGGTTCCTCAGGCGTTGCCGGCGCGGCGCTGCCGCACCGTGTCGATGATGACGGCGGCGACGATCACGGCGCCGGTGATGATCCGCTTGCTGGGCTCGCTGGCGCCCACCTGCGCCAGGCCGGCTTCCAGCACCGCGATGATGAGCACGCCGAAGAAGGTGTTGATCACCGAGCCGCGCCCGCCCATGAGGCTGGTGCCGCCGATGACCACCGCGGCGATCACCTGCAGCTCGATGCCCACGCCGGCGTTCGGGTCGGCCGCCTCCAGGCGCGCCGACTGCATCAGGCCCGCCAGGCCGGCCAGCAGGCCGGTGGCGGCGAAGACGGCGATGCGGATCGGGCGCGGGTCGATGCCGGCCAGGCGCATGGCTTCTTCGTTTGTGCCGATGCCCACCACGCAGCGGCCGAACACGGTGCGGGTGAGCACCAGGTGCCCGACGAGCACCAGCGCCACCGCCAGCACGAAGGCCGCCGAAATGCCGCCGACCCAGGGCGCGGCCAGGCCGGAGATGGCGTCGCCCACGTACTGCGTGCGCGAGTCAGTCACCAGATAGGCGCCGCCGCGCACGGCCTCCAGCATGCCCAGCGAGACGATGAAGCTGGGCAGCCGCCAGGCCACCGACACCGCGCCGGTGACCGCGCCGCACAGCAGACCCGTGATCAGCCCCAGCGCGGCGGCGACCGGCACCGCCAGCTTCCATTGCAGGATGGCCGCGGCGCTGACGGCCGCGCTCAGCGCCAGCACGGAGCCCACCGACAGGTCGATGCCGGCGATGATCAGCACGAAGGTCATGCCCACCGCCATCACCGCCAGCGCGGGGATCTCGTTGGCGATGGTGACGAAGGTCTCGACCGTCAGGAAGTAGTCCGACAGCGTGCTGAACAGCGCGACCATGCCCAGCAGCACCACCGCCAGGCCGATGTAGGTGCCGAGCTGGCCGCGCAGCGAGCCAGTGACGGCCATGGGTCTGGAGGCGAGGGTGGGGGAGTTCATGCGGCAAAAGGCGTGAGGGTGGGGGCGGCGCCCGCAGGCGCGCCCGAGGTCTGCGGCGCGTCGCCGAATGCGGCGGCCAGCAGGCTCTGTTCGCTCCAGGCGCCGCGCTCGAAGACGGCGACCAGCCGGCCGGCGTGCATCACGCCGATGCGGTCGCACATCGCCATGAGCTCGCGCAGGTCGCTGGAAACCATCAGCAGCGCGTGGCCGGCCTCGGCCATGCGGTCGAGCTGGGCATACAGGTCGGCGCGCGCGCCGACGTCGACGCCGCGCGTGGGTTCGTCGAGCAGCAGCACCTTGAGCATCTTCTCGGATTGGCGGTGCAGCCAGCGCGCGAACACCACCTTCTGCTGGTTGCCGCCGCTGAGCGTGGCCACGCTCTGTTCTTCGCTGCGCGAGCGGATGCGCAAGCTCTGCACCAGCCGCTGCGCGATGCCGCGCTCGTGCGCAAAACGCAGCCAGCCGCCGCGCGCCACCGCGCCCAGGTCGCTCAGCGTGGCGTTGACGCGGATCGACTGCGGCATCAGCAGCCCCTGCGACTTGCGGTCTTCGGTGACCAGGCCGATGCCGGCGCGGATGGCCTGCATCGGCGAGCGCCAGCGCCCGCCCGCAGGTGCCTGCGCGCCGGGCCAGTGCAGCGCGATCTCGCCGCGGTCGGCCGCGTCGGCGCCGAACAGCAGGCGGACCAGCTCGGTGCGCCCGGAGCCGACCAGGCCGGCAATGCCCATCACCTCGCCGGCATGCAGTTCGAGGTTGACGTCGCGCACCGCCTGAGCCCGGCCCAGGCCGCGCGCGCTCAGCATCAAGGGGCCGGCCTTTCGGCGCGGCCGGCCTTCGTGCTCGTGCACGGCGCGGCCCACCATGCGCTCGACCAGCTCGGACTCGCGCACGCCGGCCATGGCGCGCACATCGACCAGGCGCCCGTCGCGCAGCACCGCCACGCGGTCGGCGATGCGCTGCAATTCCTCCAGCCGGTGCGAGACGTAGACGATGCCCACGCCGCGCGCCTTCAGCTGCGCGATCTGTTCGAACAGGTGCGCCGTCTCGCGCGGGGTCAGCATGGCGGTGGGCTCGTCGAGGATCAGCACCCGCGTGTCGTCCAGCAGGTTGCGCGCGATCTCCACCATCTGCTGCTGGCCAATGCCCAGCTGCGACACCGGCAGCGCCGGGTCGATGTCCTGCAGGCCGATCTTGGCCAGCTGCGCGCGCGCCGCCTCGTGCAGCGCGCCGCGGCGCAGCCAGCCCAGGCGCTGCGGCAGGCGGTCCAGCAGCAGGTTCTCGGCCACCGACAGCGTCGGCACCAGGCCCAGCTCCTGCATGACCATGCGCACACCGTGCGATTCGGCATCGCGCCGCGAGACTGGCTGGAAGGGCCGGCCCTGCAGCAGCATCGTGCCGCGCGTGGGCGCGACCAGCCCGCAGACGATCTTCGACAGGGTGCTCTTGCCGGCACCGTTCTCGCCCGTGAGCGCCAGCACTTCGCCGGGCTGCAGCGCCAGGCTCACGCCGGCCAGCACCGGCGCGGCGTAGTCCTTGCCGATGTCGTTCAGCGCGAGCAGGGCGGCGGTGCTGTCCGGCATGGGCGCGGAAGAAAAAAAGACGTGTGACAGCGTTGAATGAATGAAGGAAGGCGGCTGGGGATTACTTCGAATCCTTGGTGACCAGCACGACGTCGGTCTTGATCTCGGCCGGCATCTGCGCCTGCGTTTTCTTCTCGGCCAGCGCCTTCAGCGCGGTCTCGATGCCGAACACCGCCTGCCTGGCGGCGAACTGGTCGGCCGTGGCCAGCACGCGGCCGTCGGCCAGCATGGGCTTGATGGCGCCGATGTTGTCGTAGCCCACCACCTGCACCTGGCCGGTCTTGCCGGCAGCCTTCACCGCCGCCACCGCGCCCAGCGCCATGCTGTCGTTGCCGGCCAGCAGGGCCTTCAGGTCGGGGTGCTCGCGCATCATGCCGGCGGCCACCGTGTTGCCCTTGTCGATTTCCCACTGGCCCGACTGCACGCCGACCACGTTGGCGCCAGCGGCCTTCATCGCGTCCTGATAGCCCTGGGTGCGCTGCTGCGCATTGAAGGTGGTGGAGACGCCTTCGATGATGCCGACCTTGTCGCCGGCCTTCAGGCTCTTGGCCAGGTGGTCGCCGACCAGCTTGGCGCCGGCGCGGTTGTCGGGGCCGACGAAGGGGACCTGGATGCCCTTTTCCTTGAGCGCGTCGGCGTCGAAGCGGTTGTCGATGTTGACCACGAGGATGCCCTTGTCGATCGCCGCCTTGATGGCCGGCACCAGCGCCTTGGAATCGGCCGGTGCGATGACCAGCGCGTTGACCTTCTGCGCCACCATCTGCTCGACCATCTTGATCTGCGCGGCGGTGTCGGTCTCGTTCTTGATGCCGTTGGCCACCAGCGTGTACTTGCCCGCGCTGGCCTTCTGGTGCGCCTTGGCGCCGTTCTCCATGGTGGCGAAGAACTCGTTGGCCAGCGACTTCATCACCAGCGCCACCTTGGGCTTGTCCTGGGCATGTGCGGGCGCACCGATGAAGGCGCCCAGGACGACGAGGGCGGCGGCGGCCTGCGACGTGCGGCGGCTGAGGGTCATGGCATGTCTCCTTGTTTTGGCGTGGATGTGATTGGCACGTGGCCGGGGGCGGCCCGCCGGATTCATCATAGAGAAAGCAAACGTTTGCGCAAACGTTTGCGCGGCCCTTTGGGCTAGGCTTTTCCCTGATGCCGAGGCGGATGCCGTCGCGACGGTGCGCGGGGTCTTCGGGAAGGGCGCGAGAGGGCGGGCTGCCCGGCTGCCTAAAATCGCGCCCTTTCCTGAATCCCTGAAAGCGCTCCGCCATGAGCTTGAAATGCGGCATCGTCGGCCTGCCCAACGTCGGTAAATCCACCCTGTTCAACGCGCTGACCAAGGCCGGCATCGCGGCCGAGAACTATCCCTTCTGCACCATCGAGCCCAATGTGGGCGTGGTGGAGGTGCCCGATCCGCGGCTGGCGCAACTGGCCGAGGTGGTCAAGCCCGAGCGCATCGTGCCGGCCATCGTGGAGTTCGTGGACATCGCCGGCCTGGTGGCCGGCGCCTCCAAGGGCGAGGGCCTGGGCAACCAGTTCCTGGCGCACATCCGCGAGACCGACGCCATCGTGAACGTGGTGCGCTGCTTCGAGGACCCGAACGTCATCCACGTGGCCAACAAGGTCGACCCCATCGCCGACATCGAGGTGATCCAGACCGAGTTGTGCCTGGCCGACCTGGGCACGGTCGACAAGACCCTGGCGCGCTCGACCAAGGCCGCCAAGAGCGGCAACGACAAGGAAGCCATCGCGCTGGTGGCACTGCTCACGCGCGTGCAGGCCGCGCTGAACGAAGGCAAGCCGGTGCGCACGCTGAGCTTCAGCGAGCAGGAGCTGGTGCTGCTCAAGCCGCTGTGCCTGATCACCGCCAAGCCCGCCATGTTCGTGGGCAACGTGAGCGAGGACGGCTTTGAGAACAACCCCTTCCTCGACCGCCTGAAGGAATACGCCGCGGGCCAGAACGCGCCCGTGGTGGCCATCTGCGCCAAGATCGAGGCCGAGCTGGCCGAGATGGACGACGCCGACCGGCTGGAATTCCTCAAGGAACTGGGCCAGGACGAGCCGGGCCTGAACCGCCTGATCCGCGCCGGCTTCAGCCTGCTGGGCCTGCAGACCTACTTCACGGCCGGCGTGAAGGAAGTGCGCGCCTGGACCATCCGCATCGGCGACACCGCGCCCAAGGCGGCGGGCGTGATCCACGGTGACTTCGAGCGTGGCTTCATCCGCGCCCAGACCATCGCCTTCGACGACTACATCGCGCTCAAGGGCGAGCAGGGCGCCAAGGACGCGGGCAAGATGCGCGCCGAAGGCAAGGACTACGTCGTCAAGGATGGCGACGTGCTGAACTTCCTGTTCAACGTCTGAGCCTGCGTCCCTCGGGGCGCGTGGCGGCCGTCAGGCCGTGCGCGCCAGCACCAGGGCCGTGACCTGCGCGGCCCCTGCATCGCGCAGCACCTGTGCCGCACTGAACAGGGAGGCGCCGGTGGTCATCACGTCATCGACCAGCAGCAGCCGCTGGCCGCGCACCTCGGCCGCGCGCAGCGGCGCCAGCGCAAAGGCGCCGCGCAGGTTGTGCAGGCGCTGCGCGCGCCTGAGGCCACTTTGCGCGGGCGTGTCGCGCAGCCGCAGCAGCAAGGCGGCATCGCAGCGATCAGGCGCCAGCTGCCGCGCCAGCGCCAGCGACTGATTGAAACCCCGCGCCTGCAGCCGGGCGCGAAACAGCGGCATGGGCAACACGCGCTGGGCTTCGTCCAGGGCCTGCCGGGCCAGGGGCATGCCGCGCATCAGCAGGGCCAGCGGCGCGGCCCAGCCGGCTTCGCCCTCGAACTTGAAGCGCGCGATGCAGTCGTTCCAGGGCCAGTCGTAGTCGCAGGCCGCCAGGCACAGCGAAAGCGGCGGCGGGTGGCGCAGGCATTCGCCGCACTGCGTGACGCCCGGCGGCACGCGCAGGGCGCAGGTGCGGCAGCGCGGCGCGGGCTGCGCAAAGCGGGTCACGCAGGCTTCGCACAGCGCGCGCGCCGGCCAGGCGCGGCACACGGCGCACTGGCTGGGCAGGGCGCCCAGCCAGCCGCAGGCGCGCTGCGCGAGGCCATGGGCGGCGGTCAGCAAGGACATGAGGCCACCAATATACTGGCCGCCCTTCGCTCTCAATGGCCTGCGGGTCCAGCCGCAGCGCCGATGGCGTTCAGGCCGCTTCGCTGGCGCAACGCCCCGCAGCTTCCCCCCCCCATGGCCACCGCCCCTGACCGCCGCCCCCCCAGCATCGACGCCGTTGCGGCCCAGCGCTGGGCGCGCCTGTCGCCGGGCGATGCATCGCCCTGGCTGCACGAGGAGGTGGGGCGCCGCATGGACGAGCGGCTGCAGTGGATCAAGGCCCAGCCGCGCCAATGGGCCGACTGGTCGCCGCTGCGCGGGGGCCGTGAAGCCCACGCGCGCGTGGCGCAGCGCTACCCCAAGGCGCAAGGCCTGCTGATCGAGCCCGAACCTGACCTGCAAGCCGCCACCGCGCGTGCCTTTGCGGGTGTGGCCGGTGCCTGGTGGAAGCCGCAGCGCTGGCTGGGCAGCGGCGCCGCCGTGCCCGTGCTGGCGCAGGTGCCCGAAGGCGGCGTGGATCTGCTGTGGGCCAACATGGCGCTGCACATGGCGGCCGACCCCGAAGCGCTGATCACCCAGTGGCATCGCAGCGTGGCCGTGGACGGCTTCCTGATGTTCTCCTGTCTCGGGCCGGACACACTGATCGAGCTGCGCACCCTGTATGCCGAACAGGACTGGCCGCCGCCGGACCATGACTACACCGACATGCACGACTGGGGCGACATGCTGGTGCATGCCGGCTTTGCCGAGCCGGTGATGGACATGGAGCGCGTGGTGCTGACCTGGTCCACGCCCGAGGCCGCGCTGGCCGAACTGCGCAGCCTGGGCCGCAACCTGCACCCAAGGCGCTTTGGCGGGCTGCGTGGCCGTGGCTGGCAGGGCCGCCTGCACGAGGCGCTCGAGCGTCTGCGCCAGCCCCATGACGGGCGCATTGCCCTGACCTTCGAGATCGTGCACGGCCATGCCTTCAGGCCGGCCGCGCGCGTGGCACTGGCCCCAGAAAGCGCGGTGCCACTGGGCGACATGCGCGCCATGTTGCGCGGCCGGCGACCCTGAGCGAAGGCGGCCTTGCGTCGCGCAGTGGACGTCTTGGGGTTCTGCCCTGTGCCGGATACCGAAAGGCCCACGCTAAAATCGGGTAATGCGCGAACATCGGGGGATGGTCCCCTGACTCTGCCGCCCGGGACACCCCGTCCCGCGGTCCGGAGCCGCATCCCCCGATCTGCAGAACTCGCCTGTGTCGAATCCTGTGTTTCGCTTCGCCACCGTTTCAGGCCAGAACGTGCACTGGTTCCTGAAGCGCAACTGCTCCATCACGCCGAGCCAGTTGGGCTGGCTCTATGCCTCGCTCTGTGCGGTCTCGCTCGGGATCGGCACCGCGTTCTGGCTGCAGGGCGCCTACCTGATACTGCCGCTGGCCTGGCTGGAACTGCTGGCGGTGGGCGTCGCATTTCTGCTCTATGCCCGCCATGCCACCGACGGTGAGCGCATCGCGGTGCAGGAAGGGCGTCTGATTGTCGAACTCGAAACCGCGGGCCATGTGCAGCGGGCCGAGTTCCTTCCACACCAGGTCCGCATCGAGCCACGGGGCAGCGACCGTTCGTTGATCGAGCTGTCGGACCGGGGTCATCGCGTGCAGGTGGGGCGCTATGTGCGACCTGAGTTGCGTGCTGCGCTGGCAAGGGAGATTCGCATGGCATTGCGCGGCGCCTGAGGCGTCGGGCGGGCCGGCGATGATGGTGCCGGTGGATTGTTTGGAAGCCTTGAAGAAGTGAACACGATGAAGAGCATTTGGAGCAAGCCGGCATCCCTGATGCTGACCCTTGGCACGACGATCGGTGGTGCGGCCCATGCCGTCAGCGATCTGCCGGGTGGTCCGGCCGTGCGTCAACTCAACCTTCCGGTGGGGGTGACAAAGATTGCCGAGGAGCAGTATTTCCTGCACTGGGCGCTGATGATCCTGTGCACGGTCATCTTCGTCGGCGTCTTCTCGGTCATGTTCTATTCGATCTGGAAGCACCGCAAGTCGGTGGGCCACAAGGCCGCCAACTTCCATGAATCGGTGGTGGTCGAGGTGATCTGGACCATCATCCCCTTCATCATCGTGATCCTCATGGCGCTGCCGGCCACCAAGCTGCTGGTCGCCCAGAAAGACACCACCAACGCCGACCTGACCATCAAGGTCACGGGCTACCAGTGGAAGTGGGGCTACGACTACATCAACGGCGAGGGCGAAGGCCTGGCCTTCATCTCCACGCTCGACAGCTCGCACCGCGCGATGTCCGACGCCGGCGCCAAGGGCGACGTGCCCGTGGACTACCTGCTCAAGGTGGACAACCCACTGGTGGTACCCGAGAAGCAGAAGATCCGCATCATCACCACGGCCAGCGACGTGATCCACGCCTTTGCGGTGCCGCAGTTCGGCATCAAGCAGGACGCGATTCCCGGCTTCGTGCGCGACACCTGGTTCCGCGCCGAACGCACGGGTGATTTCTACGGCCAGTGCCAGGAGCTGTGCGGCAAGGAACACGCCTACATGCCCATCCATGTGAAGGTGGTTACGGCCGCTGAGTACACGGCCTGGGTGGACACCAAGCGCAAGGAAGCTGCGGCCAAGCTGGACGATCCGAACAAGGTCTGGACCCTGCCAGAGATCATGGCGCGCGGCGAACGCGTCTACGCGGCCAACTGCGCCGCCTGCCACCAGGCCAACGGCAAGGGCGCCGGCCCGATCAAGCCGCTGGACGGCGCGGCCGTGGTGCTGGATGCAGACCACAACAAGCAGATCCAGGTCCTGCTCAAGGGCCAGAACAACGGTGCCATGCCCGCGTGGGCACAGTTGAGCGACACGGACATCGCAGCCGTGGCCAGCTACACCAAGAACAGTTGGTCCAACAAGACCGGCCAGATCGTGCAGCCAGCCGAGGTGCTGGCCCAGCGTGGCAAGTAAGCCCTACGCCCCATAACAAGGAAGACGGTCCCATGAGCGCAGTTCTCGACCCTCACGGCCACGCCTCGCACGACGGGCATGCGCATGATGAGCATCATGATCATCCCCACGGCTGGCGCCGCTGGCTCTTTGCCACCAACCACAAGGACATCGGCACGCTGTACCTGCTGTTCAGCTTCACGATGCTGATGGTGGGCGGCCTGCTGGCGCTGCTGATCCGCGCCGAGCTGTTCCAGCCCGGGCTGCAACTGGTCAACCCCGAGCTGTTCAACCAGTTCACCACCATGCACGGCCTGATCATGGTGTTCGGCGCGATCATGCCGGCCTTCGTGGGCTTCGCGAACTGGATGATCCCGCTGCAGATCGGCGCTTCCGACATGGCCTTCGCGCGCATGAACAACTTCAGCTTCTGGCTGATGATTCCGGCGGCCATCATGCTCGTGGGCTCGTTCTTCATGCCTGGCGGCGCACCCGCCGCGGGCTGGACGCTGTACGCGCCGCTGACGCTGCAGATGGGCCCCTCGATGGACGCCGGCATCTTCGCGATGCACATCCTGGGCGCTTCCTCGATCATGGGCTCGATCAACATCATCGTCACGATCCTCAACATGCGCGCCCCCGGCATGACGCTGATGAAGATGCCCATGTTCGTCTGGACCTGGCTGATCACCGCCTACCTGCTGATCGCCGTGATGCCCGTGCTGGCCGGCGCCATCACCATGACGCTGACCGACCGCCACTTTGGCACCAGCTTCTTCAACCCCGCCGGCGGCGGCGACCCGGTGATGTACCAGCACATCTTCTGGTTCTTCGGCCACCCCGAGGTCTACATCATGATCCTGCCGGCCTTCGGCATCATCAGCCAGATCGTGCCGGCCTTCGCGCGCAAGAAGCTCTTCGGCTACGCCTCGATGGTGTACGCCACCTCGTCCATCGCCATCCTGTCCTTCATCGTGTGGGCGCACCACATGTTCACCACCGGCATGCCGGTGACGGGCCAGCTCTTCTTCATGTACGCGACCATGCTGATCGCGGTGCCCACGGCCGTGAAGATCTTCAACTGGATCGCCACCATGTGGCAGGGCTCGATGACCTTCGAGACGCCCATGCTGTTTGCCGTGGGCTTCATCTTCGTGTTCACCATGGGCGGCTTCACGGGCCTGATCCTGGCCGTGGCGCCGGTCGACATCCAGCTGCAGGACACCTATTACGTGGTGGCGCACTTCCACTACGTGCTGGTGGCCGGCTCGCTCTATGCCATGTTCGCGGGCGTGTACTACTGGCTGCCCAAGTGGACGGGCGTGATGTACAGCGAGGCGCGCGGCAAGCTGCACTTCTGGTGGTCGCTGATCTCCTTCAACGTCACCTTCTTCCCGATGCACTTCCTGGGGCTGGCCGGTATGCCGCGCCGCTATGCGGACTACCCCATGCAGTTCGCCGACTTCAACGCGATCGCCACCGTGGGCGCCTTCTTCTTCGGCTTCGCGCAGGTGTACTTCTTCCTGTTCATCGTGCTGCCGGCCATGCGCGGCAAGGGCGAGCCGGCGCCTCAGAAGCCCTGGGAAGCGGCCGAAGGTCTGGAATGGGAAGTGCCTTCGCCGGCACCCTTCCACACCTTTGAAACCCCGCCCAAGCTCGACGCGACGGCCACCCGCATCGTGGCCTGAGGCCAAGGCAAGCACCGCATGATGACGCCCGAGCAAAAGCGCAAGAACCGACGCATGGCCCTCACGCTGGCGTCCATTGCCTTGCTCTTTTTCATCGGCTTCATGGTCCGCATGGTCGTGCTGGGCCGCTGAACGGAAACGCAGATCGCATGGGCATCGCTCAACGCCTCCGTCGCGAGAACGTCCGCATGGTCGGCAAGCTGGTCATCGTGGCGGCCGGCATGTTCGCGTTCGGCTATGCGCTGATCCCGATCTATCGCCATGTGTGCGAGGCGCTGGGCATCAACGTACTCTCGCGCAGCGAACTGCAGGTGCCAGGCGGCGCCCGCGGCGGCGCGCAGGTGCGCCTGCCCGACAACACGCAGGTGGACCGCACGCGCTCCATCGTGGTCGAGTTCGACGCCAACGTGCGCGGCCCCTGGGACTTCAAGCCCGAGCGGCGGTCCATGGTCGTGCATCCGGGCGAGCTCAACACCGTGATGTACGAGTTCCAGAACGTGCAGAACCGCCGCATGGCAGCGCAGGCCGTGCCCAGCTACGCACCGCGCCAGGCCACGGCCTACTTCAACAAGCTGGAGTGCTTCTGCTTCAGCGAGTACACGCTCGATGCCGGCGAGAAGAAGCAGTGGCCCGTGGCCTTCGTGATCGATCCGCGCATCTCCAGGGATGTGAAGACCATCACGCTGTCGTACACCTTCTTCGAGGTGGGCGGCCGCACGCCTGCTGCGCCCACGGCCGCAGCGGCAGTGCCTGCGCGCGAGGAGCCGCATTCATGAGCGGCGCGCCCATGCACAAGAAGAACGACGACCAGCCGCCCGTCCGGCGCGCGGGTTCGCTGTGGCACACCGTCAAGGCGGTGGCCTGGGGCTTCTTCGGCGTGCGCAAGAACAGTGAATATCAGAAGGACATCGCGCGGCTGTCGCCCCTGCACATCATCGCCGTCGGCTTCGTCGCGGTGCTGGTGTTCATCGGCGTGCTGCTGGTGCTGGTCAAGCTGGCGGTGGCCGGCTGAGGCATTGCACGAATTTCAGAACAACCCAGAGAAGAGAACAGAGCAGGAGCTGACATGAGTTCGACCACCCACGGTGCCACGCCCTACTACTTCGTGCCCGGTCCATCGCGCCATCCGCTGATGGCGGCCATCGGCCTGTTCTTCGTGATCCTCGGCGCCGGGCAGTGGGTCAACGGGCATGGTTGGGGCGCTTATTCGCTGGCCTTCGGGCTGCTGTGGTGGTTCGTGGTGCTGTTCCAGTGGTTTGGCGACGCCATCCGCGAAAGCGAAGGCGGCCAGTACGGCCACAAGATCGACCTCTCGTTCCGCTGGAGCATGAGCTGGTTCATCTTCTCGGAGGTGATGTTCTTCGGCGCCTTCTTCACGGCGCTGTGGTGGGCCCGCACCCATTCGCTGCCCAACCTGGGCAGCCTGGACAACGCGCTGCTGTGGCCCGACTTCAAGGCCATCTGGCCCACGGTGCAGGCGGGCGTGACCGGCTCGCCCGCGGGCATCGTGGAGCCCTTCCAGACCGTGGGCCCGTTCTGGCTGCCCACCATCAACACGGCGCTGCTGCTGACTTCCGGTGTGACGCTGACCATCGCCCACCACGCGCTGCGGGCCGACCATCGCGCGCAGTGCGTGCGCTTCATGTGGGCCACCGTGGTGCTGGGCGTCATCTTCCTGTGCGTGCAGGGCTATGAATACTTCCACCTCTACACGGACCTGAACCTCAAGCTCAGCTCGGGCGCCTACGGCTCCACCTTCTACATGCTCACGGGCTTCCACGGCCTGCATGTGTTCGTGGGCATGCTGATGCTGCTGTTCATCACGCTGCGCCTGCAGCGCGGCCACTTCACGGCCGAGCGCCACTTTGGCTTCGAAGGTGCCGCCTGGTACTGGCACTTCGTGGACGTGGTGTGGCTGGGCCTGTACATCCTGGTCTACTGGATGTGAGTGCTGCAGCGAAGGCTGCCGCTCCAAAGACAAAAAGCGCCGCAAGGCGCTTTTTTCATGGGGCGTGGAAGCGGGTGACCTGCAGCGCCGGCTAGCGGCCCGGGGGCAATCCGCCCGGCTGGATCCAGCCCATCTTCCAGGCGGCGAGAATGCAGAGGAACAAAAGCACTGAAAGGCCGATCCGAACCGTCAATGCGCGCGCCATGCCGCCGCCCTTGCCGCGGCCTTTCTGGCTGCTGCCACGCAGCATGTGAAACAAGGCCCAGCCCAGGCTCCCGAGGATGCCGACGAAGGCCAGGGCGACAAGGTATTTCATGATTCTGATTATCGGCCGCAAGCGTCGGCCTGACTGTTCCCATGCGTGAGATCGAACTGAGCGGCAAGCCGACCCGTCGGCCGCGGGGCCTGCGCTTCTGGATCGTCACGCTGGTCACATTGGCCATGGTGGCACTGACCGTGTCGCTGGGGCGCTGGCAGCTCTCGCGCGCGGCGCAGAAGGAGGCGCTGGCCGCGCGCATCGAGGCGCAGCAGACCCATCCGCCCATTGATCTGGCGGGCCTGCAGTCGATCGAGAACATCGGCAGCGAGATGCACAGGCGCGTGACCCTGCGCGGCCTGTGGCTGCCCACGCAGACCGTCTACCTCGACAACCGGCAGATGCACGGCCGCCCCGGCTTTTATGTGCTGACGCCCATTGCGCTGGAAGGCACGGAGCGCACGTACATGGTCCAGCGCGGCTGGGTGCCGCGCAACTTCATGGACCGCACCCAGTTGCCCGCCGTGGAAACGCCGCCCGGCCTGGTGGAGATCACGGCCCGCATCGCGCCGCCGCCGGCCCAGCTGATGCAACTGGGCAAGGAAGAGGGCGCGCCGGCCGGTGCCGGCGCGGCCGCTGCGCAGGGCGCCGAGCCGCCTTCCGCGGCCGCCACGCCCGCTGCCACGGAGCCTGCCCCTGCAGGGCCGCAGGCATTGCGCATCCGGCAGAATCTGGACCTGCACGCTTTTCGTGTCGAAACCGGGCTGCCGCTGCGCGAGGACTTCTCGCTCCAGCAGGTGGGCCCGGCCTCCGAAGGCCTGGACCGCGAATGGCCCCAGCCGGCACTCGGCATCGAGAAACACTATGGCTATGCCTTCCAGTGGTTCGGTCTAGCGACCCTCGTCACCGTCCTCTATGTCTGGTTCCAACTCATCGCCCCCCGCCGCCGCCGCCATCGTGGCTGACGAGCCCCTGGGCCTGACCGTTCACAGCCTGCCCACGCCGCGCGAGGCCATGGGCGCGCAGGACGCGCAGCGCCGCACGCGCGTGGGCCGCTGGAAGATGATCGCCGTGCTGCTGTGCTGTGCGGCCCCGGTGATCGCTTCGTACTTCACCTACTACGTGATCCGGCCCGAAGGCCGCAGCGTCTTCGGCCAGCTGATCGAACCGCAGCGCCCCGCGCCCTCGCTGCTGGCGCGCACGCCTGCGGGCGATGTGCTGAACCTGCAGTCGCTCAAGGGCCAGTGGCTGCTGGTGGCGGTGGCCGATGCTGCCTGCGATGCGCTGTGCGAACAGCAGCTGTACCTGCAGCGCCAGCTGCGCGAAATGGCCGGCCGCGAAAAGGATCGCATCGACCGCGTGTGGCTGGTGACCGACGAGGCGCCCATTCCCGAGCGCCTGGCCAACGGCCTGCACGGCGCCACGGTGCTGCGCGTGCCGCGCCAGGCCCTGGCCCAGTGGCTGCAGCCCGAGGCCGGCCATGCGCTGGCCGAGCACCTGTTCGTGGTCGACCCCATGGGCAACTGGATGATGCGCTACCCCGCGCGCATGGACGCCAAGACCGCAGCCAAGGCCAAGCGCGACATCGACCGGTTGCTGCGGGCTTCTTCCTCGTGGGACAACGCGGGCCGATGAACGACGCACAACCTCTTTACGACCTCGCGCCCGTGGCCTGGCTGCTGGGCGTGGGCGCGTTGATCGCGCTGGGCCCGGTGCTGTGGATCTGGCGCCGCAATGCCGGTGCGGGCGCGGCGCGGCGGCTGCATGCGCTGACGGTGCTCACGCTCTTCCTGACTTTCGACCTCACGCTGTTCGGCGCCTTCACGCGCCTGACCGATTCGGGCCTGGGCTGCCCCGATTGGCCCGGCTGCTATGGCAACGCCAGCCCCTTGGGCGCGCGGCATGAAATCGCCATGGCCCAGTCAGCCCAGCCCACCGGCCCGGTCACGCATTCCAAGGCCTGGATCGAGATGGTCCATCGCTACCTGGCCACGGGCGTGGGCGCCTTGATCCTGGTGCTGGCGCTGGCCACCTGGTGGGCTCGCCGCGCGCAGCGGCGCGGCAGCAGCGCGCATTCACCACACAACGCAGATGCGAGGGTGCTGAGCACCTGGTGGCCGCTGGCCACGCTGGTGTGGGTCTGTGTGCAGGGCGCCTTCGGTGCGCTCACCGTGACCTGGAAGCTGTACCCGGCCATCGTCACGCTGCACCTGCTGGGCGCCGTGCTGCTGCTGGCGCTGCTGTGCATCCAGGCCGTGCGCTACCAGCAGGCGGCGCAGCAGCGGCTGCCCACGCCCATTGGCGGCGGTGCGCGCTGGCTGCTGTGGGCGGCCATGGGCCTGCTGGTGCTGCAGATCGCGCTGGGTGGCTGGGTCAGCACCAACTACGCCGTGCTGGCCTGCAGCGAGTTCCCCACCTGCCAGGGCAGCTGGTGGCCGCAGATGAATTTCTCGCAGGCTTTTGAGCTGTGGCGCGAGCTGGGGGTGGACAGCAGCGGCGCACCGGTGGAGTTCGCGGCCCTCACGGCCATCCACTATGTGCACCGGCTGGCCGCCTATGTTGTTTTCGCCGTGCTGATCGCCGCCTTCGTGCAGCTCAATCGGGTGCCGCGCCTGCGCCTGCAGGCGCGCTGGCTGGGCGCGCTGGCGCTGGGCCAGTTGGCCACGGGTTTGGGCAACGTGCTGCTGGGCTGGCCGCTGGCCGCCGCCGTGCTGCACACGGGCGGCGCAGCCGCCATGGCCGTGGTGCTGACCTGGGCGCTGTGCGAAAGCCGCCGCGCGCCGCAAGCGCAGCAGGCAGGGCAGCTTGAGCAGGCGCGGCGCGCGGGCGACAAGGTGCCGCCGCCTTTGGGAGTTCGTTCATGAGTAGCAGCCGTTCTTCGGAGGGCCTGCGCCCGCCGGAGCCTCCAGCCCACAGCGCACAGCCTGCCTCGGTGGCCATGCCCGCCATACCCGGTATTTGGCGGCAGTTCTATGCGCTGACCAAGCCGCGTGTGGTGCAGCTGATCGTCTTTTGCGCGCTGATCGGCATGGCGCTGGCCATTCCCGGGCTGCCCACCGCCCAGCAATGGCTGACGCTGCTGCTGGCCTGCGTGGGCATCTGGCTGGTGGCGGGTGCGGCGGCGGCCTTCAACTGCCTGGTCGAGAAGGGCATCGACGCGAAGATGAAACGCACGGCCTGGCGGCCCACGGCGCGCGGCGAGCTCAGCGATGCGCAGACGCTGCTGTTTTCCACCACGCTGTGCGCACTGGGCTCGGCGCTTCTGTGGTTCACCGTCAACCCGCTGACCATGTGGCTGACCTTCGCCACCTTCGTGGGCTATGCGGTCATCTACACCGTCGTGCTCAAGCCGCTGACGCCGCAGAACATCGTGATCGGCGGCGCTTCGGGCGCCATGCCGCCGGTGCTGGGCTGGGCCGCCATGCGCGGCGAGGTGGGGCCCGAAGCGCTGATCCTCTTTCTGATCATCTTCCTGTGGACGCCGCCGCACTTCTGGGCGCTGGCCCTGTACCGCGTGGAGGACTACCGCAAGGCCGGCCTGCCCATGCTGCCCGTCACGCACGGCAATGAGTTCACGCGGCTGCAGATCCTGCTGTACACGCTGATCCTCTTTGCGGCCTGCCTGCTGCCCTTCATCTACGGCATGAGCGGCTGGCTCTACCTGGCAGTGGCTTTTGCCGCGAGCATGGGCTTTTGCGCCTACGGCGTGGCGCTGTGGCGCAACTATTCCGACGCGCTGGCGCGCAAGACCTTCCGTTTTTCGCTTCTGCACCTGAGCGTGCTGTTTGCCGCGCTGCTGGTGGACCACTACATCCGATGATGAACAAAAGACAAGCCCTGCGTCTGTTGACTGGCGGTGCCGGTGCGCTGGCGGTGCTGGGCCTGGCCGCCTGCAGCGAGTCCAAGCCCAGCTTCAACGCCATCGACCTCACGGGCGCGGACTACGCGCGCGATTTCAAACTGGCCGACATGAACGGCCGCGAGCGCACGCTGGCGGACTTCAAAGGCAAGGTCGTGGCCGTGTTCTTCGGCTTTGCGCAGTGCCCGGACGTGTGCCCCACGACGATGCTGGAGATGAAGCAGATCAAGGACAAGCTGGGCGCCGACGGCGACAAGCTGCAGGTGATCTACATCACCGTCGATCCGGCGCGCGACACGGCTGCCGTGATGAAGGACTACATGGCCGCCTTCGACCCCAGCTTCCTGGCGCTGATCCCCACGCCCGAGCAGCTTGCCGCCACGGCCAAGGACTTCAAGGTCTACTACAAGAAGGTGGACGGCAAGACGCCCGGGAGCTACACCATGGACCACTCGGCCGCCAGCTACCTCTACGACCCGCAAGGCCGACTGCGCCTGTATGCGCGCTACGGCACGCCGGTCGATGCATTGGCGGCCGACATCCAGACCCTGCTCAAGCAGGGCTGAGGGCGGTGGCCGATCTGGAACTGCTGCGCGCGCGCAAGGGCGCCTTTCGCATCGCGCTGATTCCGCCCGAGGTGCTGGATGCCCTCAACGACGGCCTGCTGCCCACCGTCAACCTCAACGAATTTTTGGCGCTCGATCTGGCGCGGCTGTCGCGCGCCGTGGCGCAGCAACTGGGGCTGGACCCCGCGCACGAGCGCCTGACCGACACCCTGGCCATGCTGGCGGCCTTCAAGCCCATGCAGCGGCACACGCACATTGCGCGGGCGCTGTATGACATGACGGCCGAGCACGCGCAGCGCGACGCGCTGGCCCACCAATTGGCCACGCACCCCAGCGACATCGCGCGCAGCTGGGCCGTGCAATGGCTGCAGTTCGGCGGCCAGTCGCTGGCCCGGCGCCTGCAGGGCGTGCATCGCTTCGCGGCCGATGCGCACTTCGGCGTGCGCGAGTTCGCCTGGATGGCCGTGCGCGACGGTGTGATTGCCGAGCTGGACAGCGCGCTCGCGCTGCTGCAGCCCTGGGTGCACGACGGCGACGAGAACATCCGCCGCTTTGCCAGCGAACTCACGCGCCCGCGCGGCGTCTGGTGCGCGCCCATCAAGGCCTTGCAGGCCGAGCCCTGGCGCGCGCTGCCGCTGCTGGAGCCGCTGCGCGCGGACGGCAGCCGCTACGTGCAGAACTCGGTGGCCAACTGGCTCAACGATGCGAGCAAGAGCCAGCCCCTGTGGGTGCGCGAAATCGGCGAACGCTGGCTGGCGCAAAGCCCGACGCCGGCCACGCGCTACATCGTCAAGCGCGCGCTGCGCACGCTCAACAAGAAGACGGCCGGCGCCGACGAAGAAGAAGACAGCCTGGCCTGAGCGCCAAAAAGAAAACCCGGCACAAGGCCGGGTTTGTCTTTGGATGGATGCAGAAGCCTCAGGCGTATTCAGCCAGCGCCTTCTTCATCTTCTTCATGGCTGCCACCTCGATCTGGCGGATGCGCTCGGCCGACACGCCGTAAACCGCGGCCAACTCATGCAGCGTCATGCCGCCCGAGCCGTCGTCGTTCACCTTCAGCCAGCGCTCTTCCACGATGCGGCGGCTGCGCTCGTCCAGCGCTTGCAGCGCGGTGGCGATGCCGTCGGTGGACAGCCGGTCGCGCTGGCGCGATTCGAGCTGCGCCGTGGGTTCCTGCGTGGCGTCGGCCAGGTAGGCGATGGGGCCGAAGCTTTCTTCGCCGTCATCGGCCGGGCCCGGGTCCAGCATCACGTCGCCGCCCGAAAGCCGCGTTTCCATCTCGATCACTTCCTCGCGCTTCACATTCAGGTGCTGCGCGACCAGGTCGATCTCCTCGCTGTTGAGGGTCTCGCGGTGCGTGTCGGCGTCCTGCGCGGCGGCATCGGCCTTGAAGCCCTGCTTCATCGAGCGCAGGTTGAAGAACAGCTTGCGCTGCGCCTTGGTGGTGGCCACCTTCACCATGCGCCAGTTCTTCAGGATGTACTCGTGGATCTCGGCCTTGATCCAGTGCATGGCATAGCTCACCAGCCGCACGCCCTGGTCGGGATCGAAGCGCTTGACGGCCTTCATCAGGCCGACATTGCCTTCCTGGATCAGGTCGCCGTGCGGCAGGCCGTAGCCCAGGTACTGGCGCGAGATGGAGATCACCAGGCGCAGGTGCGACAGCACCAGCGCCCCGGCGGCTTCCAGGTCGTTGTTGTCGCGCAGCCGGCGCGCAAAACCCTGCTCTTCCTCAAGCGTGAGCAGCGGCAGCCGGTTGGCGGCGGAAATATAGGCATCCAGATTGCCAAGCGAGGGCACCATGGCCCACGGGTTGGCCACGGCCAACTGGTTGGCAGCAGGGGCACCGGACAGGCTTGTCATTCGGGTTTCTCCTTGGTGGTGGGGCATATTAGCACTCGATTAGAGGGAGTGCTAAAGCCGAAGTTCCCGCGCTTCGCGCGGGAGAACCGGACCTTGATCCGGGTGTTGCGGCGCGCCTGTAGTCAAACAGGCAGCGCCGTTGAGAGCTTGAAGCGGCAAACCCCGGCCTGTTCTCACAGACCGGGGTTTGCCACCGGTCGAGACGGGCCACGCTCAAGACGTGGCCGCCTCGACGTGCCATCACAGGGCGGCAGGGAGCTGGCTGCCGACGAAGGCGCTGGCGTCCAGGTTCTGCGTGCTGTTGCGGGCGGCGGCGATGGCTTCGGCCTGCACGGCGGCGCGGTCGCGGCCGTTGGTCAGGGCGCCCAGCACGACCGAGCTGGACGAGACGTTCTGGTTGGGGGCATGGGCAGCGGCCACGGCCTGTTGCTGCACTTCGGCGCGGCTCAGGGCCGAGACGGGCTCCTGCACGCCCTGGTAGCTTTCTGCATGGGCAGCACCGCCAAGAGCGGCAAAGGACAGGGCAGCGGCGGCGATGATTTGAGAGGTCTTGTTCATGGTTCTACTCCGGTTCAAAGGACAGGGTTGAATGAAACGGACGGGGTGGGCGCCTTGTTGTTGGATGTCGCCTGCCGGGTCCGTGTCGGGTCTGCATTCAATCGCTGGCCCGATGAAATGAATTGTGGGCGCGCAGATGGGCCCTGGATCGCCGCGCTTTGGAACGGGGCGTTTCGTTGATGGAAACAATGAGGCATGGATGCGCCTTCCGCGCATCGCATTCAAGCCTTCATTGCAGGCTCAGGCGGCTGGGCCTGCAGCCCCGTGGCCCAGCAGGCGGCTGACGCGGGCCGCCTGATCGCGCACGGCCAGCGCGATGGGGCCCTGGGGCGAGGCATCGAAGCCGCCCGTCGCGCCCAGCGCCGTGATCACGGCGCACACGCGGCCGCTGTGGTCGTACACGGGCGCCGCCACGGCGCTGATGCCGCGCAGCAGCGTGTCGACCACGCTGGCGCAGCCGGCTTCGCGCACCTGCTGGCACAGATGGTCGATGGGCTGGCGGGCCGCCAACTGGCGCCGCTGCTCGGCCGGGGCCTGTTCAAGCTCCTGCTCGGCCAGCGCGCGCAGCGCCTGCTCGTCGACAAAGCCCAGGAAGGCGCGGCCGCTGGCCGACCACAGCAGCGAAAGCACCGAGCCGGGCCGCACGTTCACCGTCACCGGAAGGCCGGGCTCCTCGATGCGCAGCACCGTCGGGCCCTTGTTGCCCAGCACGGCCAGGAAGCTGGTCACGCCCAATGATTCGCGCAGATGCACCAGCGCCGGCTCGGCCACGCGGATGGGGTCGGCCTGGCGCAGCGCGGCCAGGCCGATGCCGATGGCTTCGGTGCCCAGCAGGTACTGCTGCGAGCCGCTGTCCTGCGCGACCAGCCCTTCTTCCTGCAGGCTGGCCAGGTAGCGATGGACCTTGGCCGGGCTTTCGCCCAGCGAGCCGGCCAGCGCCGTGAGGCTGGCGCGCCCGCCCAGCCGGGCCAGGCCCTTGAGCACGGCCATGCCGGTTTCGGCCGACTGCACGCGCTGGCGCCGCGCGCGGGTGCCGGCGCTGGCCTTGTCTGCGGGGGAGGGGCTCTTGTTCTGTGTCATCTCGGGGAAACTCCTGAGCGGCGATTTACGCATATAAAAATAGAATTACGCAATACGTGATTCCCCACGACCCTCTCGAGGAGACATTTCCAATGAAGAAACTCGTTGCCGGCTGCCTGCTGGCCCTGCCGCTGCTGGCCCCTTCGCTGGCCCAGGCGCAGGCCTATCCGTCCAAGCCCATCCGCTGGGTGGTGCCCTATCCGGCCGGCGGCGGCTCCGACTTCCTGGCCCGCACCATCGGCCAGACGCTGTCCACGCAGACCGGCCAGCCCGTGCTGGTCGAGAACAAGCCCGGCGGCAACACCGCCATCGGCGCATCGGACGTGGCGCGCTCGGCCGCCGACGGCTACAGCGTGCTGTCGGCCGACAACGGCACCATGATCTTCAACAGCGCGCTGTACAAGACGCTGACCTACAGCCCGAGCAAGGACCTGGCGCCCGTCACGCTGATGGGCCGCTTCCCGATGATCCTGGTCGTCGGCCCGGCCGTCACGGCCAAGGACGCGAAGGAGTTCATCGCCCAGATCAAGGCCAGCCCCGATGGCCTGAACTACGGCTCGGCCGGCGCCGGCAGCCCGCACCACCTGGCCATGGAGCTGCTGAAGGTGGAAGCGGGCCTGAAGATGACGCACGCGCCCTACCGCGGTGCGGCCCCGGCCCTGGCCGATGTGGCCGGCAACCAGATCCCCGCGATGATGGTGGACATGGCCGCCGGCGCCGGCTTCATCAAGGGTGGCAAGGTGCGCCCGCTGGCCGTGGCCAACGCCAAGCGCCTGCCGCAACTGCCCGACGTGCCCACCTTCGCCGAGCTGGGCTACAAGAACGTGGAAGCCGCCGCACTGGTGGGCATGGTGGTGCCCGCCGCCACGCCCAAGGCCACGGTGGACGCGCTGAACAAGCGCGTGGTCGCGGCCATCAACGAGCCCGGCGTCAAGCAGAAGCTGATCGACTTCGGCGTGGAGCCCGTGGGCAGCAGCTCGGCCGAGTTCGCCGCGCTGATCCAGAGCGAAACCACGCGCTGGCACAAGCTGATCAAGGACCTGAACATCACGCTGGACTGACCCTTCTGCGGCCCCGGGTGCGCCTGCGCATCCGGGGCTTTTTGCTTTTGCGTTCCCGATTCCCGTTTGTCCCGCGCCGGAGCCCCCGATGAACCCCGCTGCCCCTGAACCCGTCGCTCCTTCCCCCGCTGCCGCTGCGCGCAGGGGCTGCCCCATCGACCACGCCGCGCTGTCGGCCCACAAGGCGCCCACTGGCTGCCCCGTGAGCCACCGCGCGGCCGACTTCGACCCCTTCAGCGACGGCTACCAGCAGAACCCGCCCGATTACGTGCGCTGGTCGCGCGAGCAGGAGCCCGTGTTCTACAGCCCGCAACTGGGCTACTGGGTGGTCACGCGCTTCGACGACATCAAGGCCATCTTCCGCGACAACATCAGCTTCAGCCCCTCCATCGCGCTGGAGAAGATCACGCCCACCGGCCCCGAGGCCAATGCCGTGCTGGCGCAGTACGGCTTCGCGCTCAACCGCACGCTGGTCAATGAAGACGAACCGGCCCACATGCCGCGCCGCCGCGCGCTGATGGACCCCTTCACGCCCGAGCACCTGGCGCACCACGAGCCGCTGGTGCGCCGGCTGGCGCGCGAGTACGTGGACCGCTTCATCGACGACGGCCGCGCAGACCTGGTGGACCAGATGCTGTGGGAAGTGCCGCTGACGGTGGCGCTGCACTTCCTGGGCGTGCCCGAGGAAGACATGGACAAGCTGCGCGAATACTCCATCGCGCACACCGTCAACACCTGGGGCCGCCCAAAGCCTGAAGAGCAGGTGGCCGTGGCCCATGCGGTGGGCAACTTCTGGCAACTGGCCGGCAAGGTGCTCGAGAAGATGCGCCAGAACCCCGAGGCCGACGGCTGGATGCAGTACGGCATCCGCAAGCAGAAGGAAATGCCGGAGGTCGTGACCGACTCCTACCTGCACTCGATGATGATGGCCGGCATCGTGGCCGCGCACGAGACCACGGCCAACGCCACGGCCAATGCCGTCAAGCTGCTGCTGCAGCACCCGCATGTGTGGCGCGAGATCTGCGAAGACCCCTCGCTCATTCCCAACGCGGTGGAAGAGTGCCTGCGCCACAACGGCTCGGTGGCGGCCTGGCGGCGCCTGGCCACGGTCGATTGCGAAGTGGGCGGCGTGCCCATTCTCGCGGGCAGCAAGCTGCTGATCGTCACCTCCTCGGCCAACCATGACGAAGGCCACTTCGCCGATGCCGACCTGCTGGACATCCGCCGCGACAACGCCAGCGACCACCTGACCTTCGGCTACGGCTCGCACCAGTGCATGGGCAAGAACCTCGCGCGCATGGAGATGCAGGTCTTCCTGGAGGAATTCACGCGCCGCCTGCCGCACATGAAGCTGGCGCCGCAAAGCTTCAGCTACGTGCCCAACACCTCCTTCCGCGGCCCCGAGCATCTGTGGGTCGAATGGGACCCCGCACAGAACCCCGAGCGTCGTGATGCCGCGGTGCGCGAGGGCGAACGCTCGCCCGTGCGCATTGGCGAGCCCTCGGGCCACGCCATCTCGCGGCCCGTGCGGGTCGAGGCCGCCACGCCCGCTGCCGACGGCGTGCTGCACCTGCGCCTGGTGGCGCCCGACGGCACCAGCCTGCCGCGCTGGGCGCCGGGTTCGCACATCGATGTGGAATGCGGTGACAGCGGCCTCTCGCGCCAGTACTCGCTGTGCGGCGACCCGGCCGATGCGCGCGCCTTCGAGATCGCCGTGCTGGACGACCCTGACAGCCGCGGCGGCTCGGCCTGGGTGCATGCGAATGTGAAGCCTGGCGATCGCCTGCGCATTCGCGGCCCGCGCAACCACTTCCGGCTCGACGAAGGCGCGCAGCGCCTGGTCTTCGTGGCCGGCGGCATCGGCATCACGCCCGTGATGGCCATGGCGCGGCGCGCGCGCGAGATGGGCACGCCCTATGAGCTGCACTACTGCGGCCGCAAGCGCGAGGGCATGGCCTTCATCGATGCGCTGCAGGCCTTGCATGGCGAGCATCTGAAGTTGCACGTCAGCGAGGAAGGCTCGCGCCTGGATCTGCAGACGCTGCTGGCCACGCCGCAGGAGGGCACCCAGGTCTATGCCTGCGGCCCGCTGCGCATGCTGCAGGCGCTGGAAGCGGCCTGCGTGCACTGGCCCGAAGACACGCTGCGCGTGGAGCATTTCGAGTCCACGCTGGGCACGCTCGATCCATCGAAGGAGCAGGCCTTCGAGGTCGAACTCAAGGACTCAGGCTTGACCTTGCCCGTGCGCGCCGACCAGACCCTGCTGGCCGCGCTGCGCGCCGCCAACATCGACGTGCAGAGCGACTGCGAGGAGGGCCTTTGCGGTTCGTGCGAAGTGCGCGTGCTGCAAGGCCCGGTAGACCACCGCGACATGGTGCTCACGCGCAGCGAGCGCGAGGCCGGCCAGCGCATGATGAGCTGCTGCTCGCGCGCCTGCGGCGGCCAGAAGCTGGTGCTGGCGCTGTAGCCGCTCCAGGGGTTCAGGCCACGCCGGCCTGGGCCTCGATGTCGCCGCAGACCTGGGTGATCAGGCCGCGCAGCCACCGGTGGAAGGTGTTGTTGTGCGTGCGGTCGTGCCACATCAGGTTGATGGTCAGCGGCTCCAGCTCGAAGGGCGGCTCGAACAGCGTCACCGGCGCCAGCGCGCGGAACTTCAGCGCCACGCGCTCGGGCATCATCGCGATCAGGTCGCTCTGCGCCACGATGAAGGGCACGCCCAGGAAGGTGGGCTTGGACAGCGCCACCTGCCGCTCGCGCCCATGGCGGCGCAAGGCGTCGTCCACCAGCGCGTTGTACATCGTGGCGCCGGCCGCGGGCTCCACGGCCACATGCCGCTGCGCGCAGAAGCCTTCCAGCGTCAGCGGCCCCTGCAGCATCGGATGGCCGGTGCGCGCCACGCCCACCAGCCGGTCGTTGAACAGCGGCCGCGTGCGCACGCTGTCGGGCGGGGAGGGGAAGTACGACAGCGCGAGGTCGATCTCGCCATTGGTCATCACCTCGCCCAGCCTGCGCGGGTTGGGGCCCACGATGTTCAGGCGCACATCGGGCGCGGCCTGCTGCAGGGCCGACGCGAGCTGCGGCATGACCACGAAGTCGATGTAGTCGATCACGATCATCGACACCGTCTCCTGCGCATGCGCGGGGTCGAAGGGCTGCTCCTCGTGCACCAGCCGGTCGATGCTGTTGAGCACCTGCTCCACGGCCGGCGCCAGGTTGCGCGCCTTCACGGTGGGCTGCAGCGCGCTGCCCGATTTGATGAGCAGCGGGTCCTGGAACAGCGTGCGCAGCTTGGCCAGCGCCAGGCTCATCGAGGACTGGCTGATCTCCAGCCGGTAGGCCGCGCGCGTCACATGGCACTCGCGCATCAGCGCGTCGAAGGCCACCAGCAGGTTCAGGTCTATGTCTTTGAGGCGCATGGTGCTCGTCTGTCTCCTACCTAGGTGCGCGGAACTTAGCAGGCACTGCGCGCAAGGGTGCATCGCGCACGCGATAGCGGCTATCGGCTCAGCAAATTGCCCTCGCCAGGCTGCGCTTTTCTAATCAGCCGACCCCGATTTTCAACATGCAGGAGACATCTCATGAGCCTTCCAGTCGTGCGCGTGACGCGCGAGGAAATGCGCAAGCGCGTGGCCTACTTCCATGAACTCCAGGGCCACGATGGCGGCCTGCCTGACAGCACCTACCCCAGCGCCGAACGCACGCTGTTCAACGCGCTGGGCTTCCAGCGGCCCAAGGGTGACGTGGCCACCGTCTCGCCCGTGGGCTCCAGCGCCGCCGAAACCTCGGCCATCAAGATCAACGAGGGTTTCAACATCGGCTTTTGCGAAGCACTGCCCGGCAAGGGCCCGATGATGCACAACCACGACACCAACGAGACCTTCATGCCCATCAGCGGCCTGTGGCGATGCTCGTGGGAAGTGGACGGCCAGGTCGAGTACTTCGACGTGGGGCCCTGCGACATCATCTCCTTCCCGCCCGGCGTGCAGCGGCGCTTCGAGAACATCAGCTTCGACGAGCCGGGCAAGAAGCAGCGCCTGATGTTCGTCATTGGCGGCAACGCGCCCAAGGCCGAGTTCTCGCCCGAGGCGATGGACGAGCTGCGCACCACCGGCCACGTCAGGGACTGAGGATGGAGCTGCTGAACCAGCTGGAGCGGCGCTACGCCTGGCAGTCGCTGATCGTCAACGGCCATGAGTGGCGCTGGCTGGACACAGCGGCCCCCGGCGCGGTGGCCGTGCTGCTGCCCGGCTCGGTGGGCGATGCGGCCATGTTCGTGCGCACGCTCGGCGCCTTGGGCGAACGCACGCGGCTCATCGCCGTGACCTACCCCGCATTGGCCAGCGCCGATGAGCTGGCCGACGGCCTGGCCGCGGTGTGCCAGTTCCTGGGCCTGCCGCCCAGCGTGGTCGTGGGTTCGTCCTTCGGCGCGTACTGGGCGCAGTTCTTCGCGCTGCGCCATCCGGCGCTGGTGCGCGCACTGGTCATCGGCAACGGTTTTGTCGATGGCAGCGATCTGGCCGCCAACCCGCTGTTCAAGCCCGATTGGGTGGAATCCGTGGCGCCCGAGGCCCTGCATGCCCAATGGCTGGAGCGCGTGCGCGCGGCGCCGCCCGGCGAGCTGCAGAAGCTGCAGTTGCTGATGCTCGAAAAGCGCCAGTCGCCCGCCAACCTGCATGCGCGCTTCCTGGGCGTGGTGCGGGCGCAGGCCTGCCCGCCGCTGGCGCTGCCGGCGCAGGCCGTCACGGTGCTCGAGTGCGACGACGACCCGCTGATCCCGCCCGAGGTGCGCGCGCGCCTGCGCGGCCAGTACCCGGGCGCGCGGCATCTGCGCCTGCCCAGCGGCGGCCACTACCCGCATCTGCTGGCGCCCGCCGCATACGAGGAGATGCTGCTCTCGACCCTTTACTGATCGCACAAGGGCCGCGGCAGCGGCCTTCACCAGAACCCCACCGGAGACAAGCAATGAACAAGAAGATGATCAAGGCGGCCCTGGCTGCAGCCGTTTCGCTCGCGTGCGCCTTGGGCGCCCACGCCGACAACTACACCCTGCGCATGGGCTCGGGCCACACCACGGGCCTGACCTACGTGGGCCAGTTCGACAGCTACTTCGCGCCCGAAGTGAGCAAGCGCGTCAAGGAAAAGACCGGCCACAACATCCGCTTCATCAAGGCCTGGGGCGGCAGCGTGGCCAAGGTGGACGCGACCATCGAGGCGGTGCACAAGGGCACGCTGGACATCGGCCTGGTGCCCATCGGTTTCGAGCAGTCGCGCGCCGCACTGCTGAACTACAGCGCCTACGTGCCCTTCACCTCGCCCGACCCGGTGCTGCAGCAGAAGATCAGCCACCGCATGATGAAGGAGGTGCCGGCGCTGCAGGAAAGCATGAAGCCCTACAAGAGCCATGTGCTCGCGGCCATGACCTCCGAGGCCTATGGCCTGGCCACCACCTTCGACTGGAACACGATGGCCGCGCTCAAGGGCAAGCGGCTGGCCATGGCGGGCACCAACGCGCCGCTGTTCCTGCCCATCGAGGCGGTGCCGGTGACCCTGGGCATCGGCGAGCACTACCAGGCCATGCAGACCAAGCTGGCTGAAGGCAGCCTGTTCTACGTCTCGGGCATGGAAGCCTTCAAGCTGCAGGAGGTGGCCAAGTTCTGGAACAAGTCCGGCTTCGGTTCGCTGAGCACCCTGGTGGCCTTCATGAGCACCGACACCCGCGCCAAGCTGCCGCCCGAGGTGGTGCAGATCATCGACCAGGTGGCGATCGAGACGGCCGACCGGGTGGCCGAGACCAGCAGGAAGCGCGACCAGGAGGTGGAGGCCAGGCTCAAGGCCGCCGGCATCACCGTCAACACCCTGCCGGAGGGCGAGCGCAAGCGCTGGGCCCAGTTGCTGATCGACCTGCCGGGCAAGTCCGCGCGCGAGCTCGACGCCAGGGGCCTGCCGGCCACCGAGGTGCTCAAGACCTACATCCGATTCCTGGGCGAGGCCGGCTACAAGTTCCCGGCCGACTATCCGTTGTGAGCGCACAGGGGCTCTGGCGCTGATGATGATGATGGACAAGTGGACTGAACGCGGCCTGCTGGGCCTGCATGTGGCCGGCGCCGTGGTGGTGGCCTTTCTCTCGGCACTGGTGTGCTACGACGTTGCGGGGCGGCTGCTCTTCAACCGCCCCTTTGCGGGCACGGCGGAGATCACCGCCACGGCGCTGGTTCTGGTGACCTTCCTGCAGGCGCCCTATGCCATCCGGCAGCAGAAGCTGCTGCGCGTGAGCTTCGTGCTCGACCGGCTGCCGCCCGCGCTGCGCAGCCAGTTCAATGCGCTGGCCTACCTGCTGGGTGCGGTGTTCTTCATCGCCATCGCCGGGGCGTCCTGGGAGCCGGCCTGGCACGGCCTGGCCAGCGGGGAGTTCTTCGGCAACGACGCCTTCCGCGTGCCGGCCTGGCCGCTGCGCTTCGGCTGCATGGTGCTGTGGACGGTGGCGGCGCTGGTGTGCCTGGGCTTCGTGGCGCAGGGCCTTCGCGGCCGCATGACGGCCACCGAGACGCTCGACGACTGACAACAGGGAGGAGAAGTCATGGATTGGCAATTGTGGGGCGGCCTGCTGACGCTGGTGCTGTTCGTACTGCTGGGTGTGCCCGTGGTCTTCGCGTTCGCGATGGCCGGTGCCGTGGGGCTGGTGTCCGCGCTGGGCGGCGTCCAGCCGACCGTCGATCTGCTGCAGCAGACGGCGCTGCACGGCATCAAGGAATACAACTTCGTGGTCATTCCCTGTTTCACCGTGATGGGCATGCTCATCGCCTACTGCGGTGCGGCGGGCGACCTGTTCGCGCTGGTCAACCGCTTCCTGCGCGGCGTGCCGGGCCGGCTGGCGGTGGCCACCGTGGGCGGCAATGCCATCTTCGCGGCCGTCACCGGCGTGGGCGTGGCAGCGGCCGCCGCTTTCAGCCACGTGGCCTATCCCGAGATGCGGCGCGCCAGTTACAGCAAGAGCTTCGCCACGGGCTGCATCGCGGGCAGCTGCGTGCTGGGCCTGCTGATCCCGCCCTCGCTGTTCATGATCGTGTGGGCGATCCTGACCGAGCAGTCGGTGGGCAAGCTGTTCGCGGCCGGCGTGATGCCGGGCGTGCTGCTGGCGGTGCTCTACGCGGTCTACTGCGTGGTGTATGCCAAGCTGTTTCCGAAGGCCGCGCCCGAGGACCCGCCGGCGGCTTCGCAGGCGGCGCAGCTCACGCGGGCGCAGCTCGGTGGTTCGCTGGGGGTGGGTGCGCTGATCGCCGTGACCCTGGGCGGCATCTGGTTCGGCTACTTCACGCCGACCGAGGGCTCCGCGGTCGGCCTGGCCGGCGCCGTGGTGCTGGCGCTGGCCAAGGGCATGCGCGCGCGGGGCATCTTCGACGCCTTCGTGTCCGCGGGCCGCACCGTCACGCCCATCATGCTGGTGCTCCTCACGGCGCTGATCTACAGCAAGCTGCTGGCGCTCAACGGCATCCCGCAGATGGTGCAGGACTGGCTGCAGGGCATGGGCCTGGGCACGGTGGGCATGATGCTGTTCATGTGCGCGGTGTGGTTCGTGCTCGGCTGCATCATCGACAGCATCTCCATCATGCTGCTGACGGTGCCCATCTTCTGGCCGCTGGCGCAGTCGGCCGGCATCGACCCGGTCGTCTTCGCGCTGGTGGGCATCCTCGTGATCGAGGCCGGCGTGCTCACGCCGCCCTTCGGCATCGGCGTGCTGGTGGTGAAGGCGGCCGTGCCCGACAGCAGCGTGCGCGTGAACGAGATCTTCGTGGGCACCATGCCCTACTGGTTCCTGATCCTGTTCCTGGCCTGGCTGGTCTATGTGTGGCCGCCGCTGGTGACCTGGCTGCCGGGCCTCATGTAGCGAACTGCCGCAGCCAGTCGCCCAGCAGCGCGTTCAGTTCGGCGGGCTTTTCCATCGTGAGCATGTGGCCGCAGTCGTGCAGCCAGTGCAGCTGCGCCTGCGGCAGCAGGGCGGCAATCTCGCGCATGGATTCGGGCGGGGTGAGCGCATCGCCCTCGCCGCACACCAGCAGCACCGGGCCCTTGTAGCGGCCCAGGTGCGCCCGCGCGTCGGGGCGCTTCATCACGGCGCGGTTCTGGCGGATCAGCTGCTCGGCCCCGGCCTCGACCACGCGGTCCACATAGCGGCGGGTCAGCGCGCGGTCGGGCAACTGCGCGCTGTGGAAGGCGAACATCACGTTGAGCTCGATCAGCTCCCGCAGCGCCGCCGGGCCGCGCGCGAAGACCTCGATGGCCTGGCTGCGCAGCTGGTGGGTCTGCGGCGATTCAGGCGCGGCCGAGGTGCCCAGCAGGGCCACGCCCGCGATGCGCCCGGGCGCCTGGCGCATGCATTCCATGGCGACCATGCCGCCCATCGAGGCGCCGCACAGCACCAGCGGGCCGGGGTGCTCGCGCAGCACGGCGGCGGCCATCTCCTCGATGCTGTCGAAGCGGGTGCTGGCATCGCTGACGACGGGGTCCAGGGCGGCGGGAAGCACCGGCCATTGCGCTTCCCACAGGCGGGC
Source organism: Xenophilus arseniciresistens (assembly GCF_028023875.1). Taxonomy (GTDB): domain Bacteria; phylum Pseudomonadota; class Gammaproteobacteria; order Burkholderiales; family Burkholderiaceae_C; genus Xenophilus; species Xenophilus arseniciresistens. Next base: position 413,382 of record NZ_JAQIPB010000003.1, on the reverse strand, counting down.
GTCGCAGGCAAGGCCGGGCAGAAGAACGAGTTGGGGCATCGCGGCATTCTGCATGCCGGGCGCGCCCGGCGCTTCGGCGCAGGAGCCGAGGGCAAAAGCCTGCGACACATGGGTGCGATGAGCGATGGGCACAATGCCTTCCCAAGCCATGACCACATCCTCTTCCTCCGCCCCCACCGACCTCATCCTCATCCGCCATGGCGAGACCGACTGGAACCGCGAGCTGCGCTTCCAGGGCCACATCGACGTGCCGCTGAACGACATGGGCCACGAGCAGGCCCGCCGCCTGGGCCTGCGCATGAAGGGCGAGCAGGTGCATCACATCATCTGTAGCGACCTGATGCGCACGCAGCAGACCACGGCGCCGGCCGCGCAGCAGCTGGGCCTGCCGGTGCAGACCACGGTGACCCTGCGCGAGCAGAACTTCGGTGTGGTCGAAGGCATGCGGGCCGAGGAAATCCAGGCCCACCACCCGCGCGCGTGGGAGGAGTGGCTGCAGTTCAAGGCCGACCGCGGCATGCCCGGCGGCGAAAGCACGCGCGAGTTCCACGCCCGTGCCATGGCGGCGCTCTCGTCCATCGCGCGCGAGCACGCGGGCCGGACGGTGCTGGTGGTCACCCACGGCGGCTTCCTGGACATGGTGTGGCGCACCGCGCACGCGCTGGGGCTGGACGGCCCGCGCCAGAGCGACATTCCCAATGCGGGCATCAACCGCATCCGCATTGCCGATGCACAGCAGCCGCAGGCGCTGCAGATCCTGGACTGGGCCGACACGGCACACCTGCTGGGGCTGGCGCCGCAGCCCACCTACGACCAGCGGCGGCACCTAGCCAAGGACGCGCGCTAGGCGTCTGCGTCCAGCCGCAGCTGCGCTTCCTCGCACCAGTACTGCGCCGCGGCATAGAAACCTTCCCACACGCAGCCGTTGCAGCCGCGGCCGCAGCAGCCCTCGGGCTCCGGCGGCGGTGGGCGCAGCTGCTCGCCGGCCTGCGCGGCGCGGGCCTGCCACAGGGCAAAGGCCGCGCGCGCCTCCTGCAGGGCCGGGCCGGCCTGCTGCGCCATCGCGGCCTGGATCGGCGTCAGCGCCAACCCGCGTCCTTCAGTGCCTCGGCCAGCGCCTGCGCGATGCGCGCATAGCCGGCCGCATTGGCATGGATCGGGTCCGAGCGCAGCGCGCGGTCGGACAGCACCTTGGCGTAGATGCCCGGCAGCAGCAGCGCCTGCGTCTGCTGCGCCACGCTCGCGTAGAAGGGCGCGTCGCCCAGCAGGCCGGCCGCGGCGCGCAGCGCATCGGGGGCCGGCGTGGCCAGCAGCGCCACATGCGTGCTCTGGGCGCGCGCCGCATCGACGATGGCGCGCAGGTTGCGCTCGGTCTGGGCAGCGTCCACGCCGCGCAGCATGTCGTTGCCGCCGATGCCGATCAGGATCGCGTCGAAGCGCTGCGCCTGCAGCAGCGGGGCCAGGCGTTGCAGCGCGCCTTCGGAGGTGTCGCCATTCACGCCTTCATTGACCACCTGCCAGCCCGTGAGGCCGGCCAGCTGCTCAGGCCAGCCCTGGCCCGGCGCGGCGCCGTAGCCGGCCGTGAGGCTGTCGCCCAGGGCCAGCACCGCGGCGCCGGCCGGCAGCGCGGCGGCCTTGGACTTGCGCCCGCAGGCGGCCAGCAGGGCCAGGGCGGGGCCGAGGGCAAGGGCATGAAGCAGGGGGCGGCGTTGCATGTCTGGCAGGCGGGGGCGGCGTGAAAAGCCCGGCAGTGTAGAAGCGCGCGGCGCAGGCGCTGCGGTCTGCGCCGGCTCTTGCCTTTCAGTCGTCGCCAGCCAGCGCCTGCTGCAGCGCGGCGCGGGCCTGCTCGGCAAACTCCATCGGCAGGAAATGCGTGCTGCCCTGCACCGTCTGCACGCGGGCCTGCGCGGGCCAGTGCGTCCAGGGGGCGGTGGTCTCGATCTCGGCCCGCAGCACCCGCAAAGGGCCGGCCTGGGCCGCCATGGCTGCGGGCAGGCCGCTTCGGTGGGCGCGGATGAAGTTGGCAGCTTCCCAGGCCGGGGCGCAGCTCAGGCGCCAGCTGCCGTCGGGCTGCGGCAGCAGGCCGTCTTCCAGGTAGTCGGCGATCACGGCCTCGGGCCAGGTCTTGAAGGCGCCACGTCCGCGGTAACTGGCCAGCGCGGCTTCGGGGCTGTCGAAACGGTCGTTGCGGCGCAGCGCCCCGCGCACCAGCGGTGAGTGCTCGGGCGCGGTCCAGTCCAGGTCGCCCTGTTCGTCGGCGCCGGCGGGCATCAGCACGGGGTCGAAAAGAACCAGCGACGGCACGCGCGCGCCGCGCTCGCGCAGGCTGGCGCTGGCCAGCAGGCTGGCCGTGCCGCCCATCGAATGGCCGGCCAGCACACGCGGCGCACCGCCCAGCTGCTCGAACAGCGCCAGCAGGTCGTCGCGGTAGCGCAGCCAGCTGTGGGGGACCGGGTCGGGGTCGGCCGCCAACTGCGAGCGGCCATGGCCGCGCTGGTCGATGGCCAGCACATGCCAGCCGGCCGCGCCCAGCGGTGCCAGCAGCCGGCGGTAGGTCATGGCGTTGAAGCCGTTGGCATGCGCAAAGACCAGATCGACCGGCCGCGATTCGGGGCCGAAAGCCAGGGCCGCCATGGTGCCCGGCTGCGCGGGGCTGCCCAGGTGGAACTGGCGGCGGCGGTAGTCGGCGTGGGCGGTGGCTTCGGAATGCAGGGCGCTCATCGGGGCAGTATCGCCACGCGCTCGCGCGGGCGCAGTCGCCTGCGCGCGCTGGCAGCAATCAGGCTGGGCCGGATGCCGCCGTTGCGAGGGCCGTCGGCAGGCCCAGCGCGGCATACACGGTGCGCAGTTGCGCGCGCAGGCGCAGCGATTCGGGCTGGCCGTTGGCCTGCTGCTGCAGCAGGTCCTGCGCCGTGGCCAGGGCCCAGGGGCTGGCGCTGCGCACGAGTGCGTCGAGCCAGACCTGGCCGAACAGGTCGCGCTGGGCATGGCTGCCGCCGATCTCGATCATGCGCGGCAGCGCCTGGCCCAGCGCCTGCGCGGCCTGCGCGTGCCGGCCGCGCGCATGGGCCAGCAGGCCGTGGGCGGCGGGCACGCACACGCGCTGCCAGGCGGCGCGCGTGGCCTCTGGCGCACGCGGGGCATGGGCCTCGATGTGCGCGAGCAGCGTGTCGGCCTCGGGCCGTCCGGCGCGGGCCAGGCCGTAGAGGTACTGCAGGTCGAGGAAGGGCAGCACATGGTCCTGCGTGCGCGGCGCCAGCCAGGGCGCCAGCGCCTGCCAGCGCGCGCCCACGTCCACGCCCGCCAGCTCCAGCCGCGCCAGCAGCGACACGGCGCCGATCTGGTCCTGCGAATAGTCCCTGACCACGCCCCAGCAGTGCGTGTCGTGCACGGCCAGCGCCTCGTCGGCCCGGCCCAGGTCGATCAGGAACAGCGCCAGGTGCCACCAGTTGTGTGTGAGCATGAAGGAGTTCAGGTCCGTCCAGGTTTCGCTCACGTCCTGCATGAAGGCGAGGCCCTCGCGCAGCCGGCCTTCGGTCAGCATCACATGGGCCAGCGCGTGGTGCGCCCAGGGCTCCTTGCGCTGCATGGCGATGGCCTGGCGCGCGCTGGCTTCGGCCTGGCGCATCAGGTGGCACTGCTCGTAGCCGAAGGCCAGCATGCCGTGCATCTGCGGCACGTCGGCGGCGTGGGGCGCGGCGGCCAACGCCAGGCGCAGCATGCCGGCGCAATCGCCCAGGTTGAAGCAGTGGTACTGGCCCAGCTTGAGCGAGGCCAGGTCGCGCGGGTACTCGCGCGCCTGCGCCTCATGCAGGCCGATGGCGGTGCGCAGGTCGCCGTTCACCCAGGCCGCGACGGCGGCGATGAAGCGCTGCTCGCGCGGATGGGCCAGGTGCGCCTGCGCCGCGGCGCGGGCGATGTGGGGGCGGGCGCTGGCCGCGGCCGAGGCGCTTTCCGCAAACATCTGCAGCGCCGCGTGGCAGGCCTGCACATAGGGGTGCTCGTCCGCATGCGCCTGCACGGCCAGGTTGGCGGCGCGGGCTTCGCAGGCGATGAAGCCGAGCACGAAATCGTCGACCAGGCGCCGGCTGAGTGCATCGGTGACGGTGCCGGGGTTGCCCAGTGCGTCGGTGGGCAGGCGGCTTTCGGTGGGCGGGGCGACGGAGTTCATGGGCTTCGCAGGCGGATCAATGGGGGCAAGGGCCGATGCGCTGATGGGCTGATGCGCGACAGCACTTTAGGCCGCGGCGGACCCCCCGCCGCAACTTCCGGCGCAAAAAAGCCGCGCGGCCTGCAAGGGCCGTGCGGCTTGTTGCCGAAGGCGGCGCGCGCATGGCGCCCGCCGCATCAGCGCGGCATGGGGCGCGGCACAGCCTCCACGGGCCGCGGCATGGGCACGGGCGCGGGCATGGCGCCCTGCGGCGCGGCCGCGGGTGCCGGCATCACGACCGTGGTCACGGCTTCGCGGATGAGGCCACCGCCCATCACGCTGCCCTGCACGCTGCTCTGGCCCGCGCCGGTGACGCGCGCCTCGCAGGCCGTGCGTTCGACCGGCGGATGCACGGCGCAGCGCGCCAGCGCATTGGCGGTGTAGTCGGGCGCGCTGGTGAGCTGGCCCTGGCGCGCCGCCTGGCGCGCAGCGCCGGCCTCACGCGCGCAGGCGGCCGGGTCCTGCGGCAGGTGGGCGCACATTGCGCGCTCTTCCTGGTAGGTGCGCTGGCTGCCGGCAGCCGCGGTGCTTTGCGCCAGCGCCGGCACGGCCATCAGGCCCGCGACGCCCAGGCCCAGGGTCAGGCGCAGGAAGGAAGGGGTGTTCTTGTTCTTCAACATGCTTTCTCCTTGAGTGGATGCAGCGTCAGGACATCGATCCGGGGCGAAAGGCCAGGACGGTGGCGTACCGCGGTGTACCGCGCGCCCTGGCGGGCGGGTGCTGGCGCCGCTGCAATGGCGGCCAGCGCCGGGAAACCCGGGCTCAGCGCCAGGCTCAGCGCGGCGCGCCCGGCTGCGTGGCCGGCAGGGGGGTGACGGTTTCGCGGATCACGCCGCCGCCCATCACGCTGCCTTCGGTGCTGGTGGCGCCGGTGCCGCGCACGCGGGCCTCGCAGGCGGCACGATCCGCGGCAGGCTGGGCCTGGCAGCGCGCCAGTGCATTGGCATCGACCGTGGCGCCCGCGGGCGTGCTGAGCCCGCCGCGCTGGGCCTCCTGGCGTGCCGCGCCCGCCTCGCGCAGGCAGGCCGCGCGGTCCTGTTGCACGCCATCGCAATGCGCGGTGGAAGGCGCCTGGGCCATGGCGGCGGCGCCACTGCCCAGCGCAAGCGCCAGCAGGCCGGCGCGTGCCAAAAAGGTCAGCGAGGTGGCGGGAGGGGACGGCAGTTTTCTGGAATGCATGCACAGACTCCTTGCGGGTTGCGGCGGTCCATCACGCTCCATCACGCAGACGGGCGCCGCTTGCCCGATGTTTGGCAACCTTCAGTGTCCGGGGCCGCCCGAGGGGCCGGTGTGGGAGTGCTGCCCCGACCGTCGAGGTGCGGGAGCCTACAGGCTGTGAGCGCTTTCCGACGCGCCCACGGCCCCCGGTTCCCGCGCCGCGGCGCTTCAGCCCGCCTCGATGCGGCGTGCCAGATGGGCCAGCGCTTCGTCCACCTGGTCGACCAGGATCAGGGTCAGGTCGCCGGGCTGCAGGCGGTCCAGCGCCGAATCGATGGCCACGAACTCGCCGCGGATCTCGTCGACCACGGCCGTGCGCTGGGCGCCCTCCAGGCCCTGGCGCAGCAGCGCGATCACTTCGCCGTCGGCGCGGCCGCGCTGGGCGGCGTCCTGGTAGAGGATCACGTCGTCGAAGGCGGCGCCGAGGATGGCCGTCTGGTCGCGGATGTCGCAATCGCGCCGGTCGCCCGCGCCACTGATGACCACCGAGCGGCGCTTGGCCGGCAGGGTGTCCACGGCCGCCACCAGGGCCTTCATCGCGTCGGTGTTGTGGCCGTAGTCGGCGATCACCGTGGCGCCGCGAAAGCGCATCATGTTGAAGCGCCCGGGCACGCCCGCGGCGTCGTTCTTGAAGCTGGCCAGGCCGCTGCGGATGGTGTCCCAGTCCAGGCCCACGGCCCAGGCCGCGGCCACGGCGGCCATCACGTTCTCGACCTGGAAGGGCAGGGTGCCGCCGCGCGTGATGGGCACGCCCGACAGCGGCACGCGCTCGCGCCAGGCACCTTCGGCGGCGATCACCTCGCCGCGGTCCACGTACACCGTGCGGTGGCCCTGCGCGCGGTGCGTGGCCATCACGGGGCACTGGCGGTCGGCGGCAAAGTAGATGACGTGTGCCGGGCCGCTCGTGACCACGCTGGCCATGGCCGCCACATGCGGGTCCGCGGCGTTGAGCACGGCATAGCCCTCGGGCGAGACGTTGCGCACGATCACGCGCTTGAGCACCGACAGGTCTTCCACCGAGTGGATGTAGTTCAGCCCCAGGTGGTCGCCGGCGCCGATGTTGGTCACCACGGCCACGCTGCACATGTCAAAGCCCAGGCCTTCGCGCAGGATGCCGCCGCGCGCCACCTCGAACACCGCCGCTTCCACGTCGGGGTGCAGCAGCACGTTGCGCGCGCTCTTGGGGCCGCTGCAGTCGCCGCTGTCGGTCTGGCGGCCGTCCACGTAAACGCCGTCGGTGTTGGTCATGCCCGTGACCAGCCCGCTGGCGGCCAGCAGGTGGTTGATCAGGCGCGCGGTGGTGGTCTTGCCGTTGGTGCCGGTGACGGCCACCACGGGGATGCGGCCCTGGTCGCCCGGGGGGAAGAGCTGGTCCATCACGGCCTCGCCCACCGGCCGGCCGCGGCCGAAGGAGGGGCTGATGTGCATGCGCAGGCCGGGCGCGGCGTTCACTTCGACGATGCCGCCGTGCTGCTCTTCCAGCGGGCGGATCACGTTCTCGCAGACCATGTCCACGCCGCAGATGTGCAGGCCCACCATCTGCGCGGCGTCCACGGCGCGGGCCGCGATGTCGGGGTGCACGGTGTCGGTCACGTCGGTGGCCGTGCCGCCGGTGGAGAGGTTGGCGTTGTTGCGCAGCACCACGCGCTGGCCCAGCGCGGGCACGCTGTCGGGCGTGAGGCCTTGGGATTCGAGCCGGCCGATGGCGATGGCGTCGAGCCGGATCTTGGTCAGCGAGGTCGCATGGCCCTCGCCGCGGCGCGGGTCCAGGTTGACCTCGTCGACCAGCGCACGCACCGTGCGCTCGCCGTCGCCGATCACCTGCGGCGGGTCTCGCCGCGCGGCGGCCACCAGCCTGTCGCCCACCACCAGCAGGCGGAAGTCGAAGCCCGGCAGGAACTTCTCGACCATCACCTCGCCGTACTTGGCGGCGGAGGCATAGGCCGCATCGAACTGCTCGCGCGAGCCGATGTTGACCGTCACGCCCTTGCCCTGGTTGCCGTCCTGCGGCTTGGTGACCACGGGCAGGCCGATCTCCTGCGCGGCGGCCCAGCCGTCTTCCAGGTCCTTGACCGGGCGGCCCAGCGGCACCGGCACGCCGGCGGCGTTGAGCAGCTGCTTGGTCAGCTCCTTGTCCTGGGCGATGGATTCGGCCACGCCGCTGGTGCTGTCCACCTCGGCGGCCTGGATGCGGCGCTGCCTGGCGCCCCAGCCGAACTGCACCAGGCTGCCGCGCGTGAGGCGGCGGTAGGGAATGCCGCGCGCCACGGCGGCCTCGACGATGGCACCGGTGCTCGGGCCCAGGCGCTCGTCCTCGTCCAGCTCGCGCAGCTCGGCCACCACGGCGGCGGCGTCGAAGGTGGCCGCGCTGCCTTCAGGGGCCAGCGCGGCGGCGATCAGCTCGGCCGCGCGCTGCACGGCCAGCCGGCCCACGGCCTCCTCGGTGTACTGCACCACCACCTGGTACACGCCTTCTTCCAGCGTGGCCGTGGTGTGGCCGAACACGACCGGGCAGCCGGCCTGCACCTGCAGCGCGATGGCGGCGTTTTCCAGCACATGCGCCAGCGCCAGCGGCTGGCCCAGCACCGTGGGGTGCAGTTCGCCGATGAAGGGGAAGAGCGCGCGCAGCCGGGTCTCGAAGCCGGGCAGCTGCCCGATCACGTTCTCGTTGCCCTTGCAGGACAGGACCGTTTCGATGGCCGTGTGCCGGCTCCACAGGTTGGGTCCGCGCAGCGCGCGGGTGCGGATGATGTCCATGGTGCGTGCCTTGTTCTCAGACCGGCAGGGCAAAAGAGGGGGAGGAGGCGGAGGGCGCGGCGTCGAAGACCTCGACGCCGGCGCCGATCAGGTTGAGCGCGATGCCCAATGCCCAGGCGGCGGCCACGGCGGCCAGCAGGCTGTCCACGCTCACGCTGGCATGGCGCTGGCGCCAGACCGCGAGGCTGCCCATGCCGGGCAAGAAGACTTCGCTGGTGCCGGTGGCCAGCACCACGCGGTCCTGGCGCACCAGCACGGCCTTGCCGCCCGCGTTCAGGTGGGCCGCCAGGGGCGCGGCGTTCACGTCGCTGGCGTACAGCACCACGTCGCCGTCGCACAGCGGCGCCATGTCGGCCACGCGCGCATCGGCCGCATTGAGCACGGCCGTGCCGTGCGGCAGCACCACGTCCACCTGCGTGCGCAGCACCTTGACCATCTGGTCGCTTTCCTGGATGTCGTAGTGCGCCAGCGCCTCGGCGCCGCCCAGGTCGGTCACGATGCCCACGTCGCAGCGGTCGTAGGGCAGGCCGTCGGCCAGGATGGTCTGGGCGCCGTTCTCGATCACCACGGCTTCCATCTGCCGGTTCACCAGCAGGCGGCGTCCGGCTTCCCAGTTCGCGCTGTCGCGCGCGTCCACGCGCCGGCGGTCCAGGAACAGCCCCTCGCGGCAGGCCAGGCCCGTGGGCTTGCCCGACAGGCCCACCAGCCAGGCCACCAGGCGCGCCAGCGCGGCGGTGTCCTGTGTGCCGGCCACGCCCACGATCGGGATGCGGCCCGGCAGGTCGGCATCGTCCTCGGGGAAGAGGTGGTCGCAGATGGCGCGGCCCACGGGGCGCGGCGCACCCACGGCCGGCTTGAGGTGCATCAGCAGGCCGGGGCCCGCATTGACTTCGACGATGGCGCCGCGCTGCGCGGCCAGCGGCCTGGCGATGTCCTCGCACACCATGTCGATGCCCGCGATGTCCAGGCCCACGATGCGCGCGGCCAGCGTGGCGGCATGCGCCACTTCGGGGTGGACCTGGTCCGTGCAGTCCACGCTCAGGTTGCCGTTGCGCTGGATCACCACGCTCTGGTCCAGCGCGGGCACGCTGTCGGCCGTCAGGTGCTGGCGCGCCAGCTCCAACTGGAGCTTGGCGTCGGTGTCGGGCAGGATGATGTCCAGCGGGTACTCTTCCTGCGCGCCGCGGCGCGGGTCGCTGTTGAGCTGGCTGTCGATCAGCTGGCGCACGCTGCTCGTGCCGTCGCCGGTCACGCAGATGATCTCGCCGCGCGCGGCCGCCACCACCTCGCCGCCGATCACCAGCAGCCGGTGTTCCTGGCCCGGCACGAAGCGCTCGACCATCACGTCGCTGCCCTCGGGCTCGGCCACGGCGAAGGCGGCCAGGACCTCCTCGCGCGTGCGCAAATCAAGCGAGACGCCGCGGCCGTGGTTCGCGTCCGAAGGCTTCACGGCCACGGGCAGGCCGATGTCCTCGGCCGCTTCCCAGGCCTCTTGCGCGCTGGCCACCACCTGGCCCTCGGGCACCGGCACGCCGCAGCTGGCCAGCAGCGACTTGGTCAGCTCCTTGTCGCTGGCGATGGATTCGCCGATCGCGCTGGTGTAGTCGCATTCGGCGGTCCAGATGCGCTGCTGGCGCGCGCCGTAGCCCAGCTGCACCAGGTTGCCTTCGTTCAGGCGGATGGCCGGGATGCCGCGGTCGACAGCCGCGTTGACGATGGCGGCCGTGCTCGGGCCCAGGTAGCAGTCGTCAACCTTGGCCTTGATGGCGTCGACGGCGCGCTGCACGTCGGCGGCGTCGCAGGGGTCGCCGTTGAGCGTGGCCATCAGCAGGCGGTGGCCCTCGGCCAGCGCGGTGCGGGCCACCTGTTCGTCGCGCGCCCGGAAGACCATGCGGTACTGCCCGTGCTGCGAGGTGCTGCGCGTCTGGCCGAAGCCCGTGGGCATGCCCGCCAGGTTCAGCAGCTCGATCACCACGTGCTCGAGCACATGGCCGGCCCAGGTGCCTTCCTCCAGCCGCTGGATGAAGCCGCCGCGCTCGCCCACGCCGCAGTGGTGCTCGATGAGCGCGGGCAGCAGCCGCGTCAGGCGTTCAGGAAAACCCGGAACCAGGTTGGAGGGGTAGTCTTCCAGGGCACCGAGGTCCAGCCAGACCTCGAGGACGGGGCGGTAGGTCCAGATGTTGGGGCCGCGCAGGTAGCGCGAGCGCATCAGGCGGATGTCGTCGAAACGGGGCATGTAAACGTTCGTAGGGGGATTGCGCGGACGGCGCTGTGCCTGGTTTCAGGCCTGGCGCCGGCGGACCCTGTGGGTCCTCGAGAATACGCAGCGCCCGACCGGCGCGTCGATCAGGCCTTGTCCCGGGCCCGTGGTGATCGATGACATGAACGAAGAAAAGAATGCAACTACACGATTCAGTCGGTGCCCCGGAGGGTGAATCGGCCCTTCATGCCGGCTTCGAAGGCCGGCTTCTGGAGTCGGAGAACGTTCTGGCCTTGGCGCCGGTTGACCTTGATGCCAGCCTGCACTTTGCCAGCGGCACCTTGCTGCTGAGCGACCAGCGCCTGCTGGCCGCTGGCGCCGCTGGCGCGCAGGAGTGGGCGCTCACGGCAAGCCTCGCGCTGCTGCTGCACGACCAGGCCGGCGTGGGCACGGCCGAGCTGATGGACGGCGAGCGTCGGCTGGCCGGCTGGCACTACACCCTGGCCCACCAGGGCCCCATGCTGCGCCTGCAGCGCCGGCTGGCCCAACAGGCCGATGCCCTGGCCGGCCGGCCCGTGGCGCCGCCCGACGAAGCCGAGGCCGAGCCGGGCGTGGACACCGAGTTGCAGAGCCCGCCCTCGACCTGGGTGCTGCTGCGGCTGGGCCGCTTTGCGCGGCCGTACCGCAAGCAGCTGATCTGGGGCTTCCTGCTCACGGTGCTGTCCACGGCCGCCACCTTGGTGCCGCCGTACCTGACGATCCCGCTGATGGACGACATCCTGATCCCGTTCCAGAACGGCCAGGCCATCGACCCGATGCTGGTGGTGCTGTACCTGGGCGGGCTGCTGGCGGCCGCGCTGGTGGGCTGGGGCCTGGGCTGGGCCCGCACCTACCTGCTGGCGCTGGTGAGCGAGCGCATGGGCGCCGACCTGCGCACCACCACCTACGAACACCTGCTGACCCTGCCGCTGGACTACTTCGGCGGCAAGCGCACGGGCGACCTGATGGCGCGCATCGGCTCCGAGACCGACCGCATCAACGTCTTCCTGTCGCTGCACGCGCTGGACTTCGCCACCGACGTGCTGATGATCGTGATGACGGCCGCCATCCTGGTGTCCATCAACCCGCTGCTGGCCGTGGTTACGCTGGTGCCGCTGCCCTTCATCGCCTGGATGATCCATGTGGTGCGCGACCGGCTGCGCACGGGCTTCGAGAAGATCGACCGCGTCTGGGGCGAGGTGACCAACGTGCTGGCCGACACCATCCCCGGCATCCGCGTGGTCAAGGCCTTCGCCCAGGAAAAGCGCGAAGCCGAGCGCTTCCGCCAGGCCAACGTCTACAACCTGCAGGTCAACGACCGGCTCAATCGCACCTGGAGCCTGTTCACGCCCAGCGTGTCGCTGCTGACCGAGATCGGCCTGCTGGTGGTGTGGGCCTTCGGCATCTGGCAGGTGGCGCGCGGCAGCATCACGGTGGGGGTGCTCACGGCCTTCATCGCCTACATCGGGCGCTTCTACACGCGGCTCGATTCCATGAGCCGCATCGTCTCGGTCACGCAGAAGGCGGCGGCCGGCGCCAAGCGCATCTTCGACATCCTCGACCACGTGAGCAACGTGCCCGAGCCCGCCAACCCGGTGCGCATCGAGGGCACGCTGGCCGGCGGCATCGAGCTGCGCGAGCTGGGCTTTCGCTATGGCTCGCGCGTGGTCATCCGCGACCTGCAGCTCAACATCCAGCCCGGCGAGATGATCGGGCTGGTCGGCCATTCGGGCTCGGGCAAGAGCACGCTGGTCAACCTGATCTGCCGCTTCCACGACGTGAGCGAGGGCGCCATCCTGGTCGATGGCACCGACATCCGCCGCTACGCCGTGGCCGACTACCGGCGCCATGTGGGTCTGGTGCTGCAGGAGCCCTTCCTGTTCTTCGGCACCATCGCGCAGAACATCGCCTACGGCAAGCCCGAGGCCACGCGCGAGGAGATCGTGGCCGCCGCGCGCGCGGCCCATGCGCACGACTTCATCCTGCGCCTGCCGCACGGCTACGACTCGCTGGTGGGCGAGCGCGGCCAGGGCCTGTCGGGCGGCGAGCGCCAGCGCATCAGCATCGCGCGCGCGCTGCTGATCGACCCGCGCATCCTGATCCTCGACGAAGCCACCTCGGCCGTGGACACCGAAACCGAGAAGGAAATCCAGAAGGCGCTGGACAACCTGGTGCGCGGCCGCACCACCATCGCCATCGCGCACCGCCTGTCTACCTTGCGCAAGGCCGACCGGCTGGTGGTGATGGACCGCGGCGAGATCGTGGAAGTGGGCCCGCACGACGAGCTGATGGCGCGCGAAGGCGCCTACTGGCGGCTCTATCAGGCCCAGCAGCGCCAGGCCGACAGCGACGAGGCCGAAGTCAGCGAAGGCGCGGCCCGCGAGCGCGCGGCCGTGGCCACAGCGGCCACGCAGGCCAGCCATGCAGCCCACCCGGCCGGAGAGGCTTGAGATGAAACTGCCCCCACGCTCCCCCGCTTCGCGAGGTCCGCTGCCCCCCGAGGGGGTGCCTCAGTGCCTTCGGGCGGCCGGGCGCCACTGACATGAACGAAACCCTATCTGCTGCTTCTTCTGCTGCCGCCGACGGCAGCGCCGCCCTGCAACTGCGCAGCGATGCCCGCGGCGTGCTGCAACTGCTGCTGCCCGACGGCCGCCATGAAGCCGTGACGCCCGTGCGTGCCTTCGCGCTGAGCGCGCCCGATGCCGGCATTTCGCTCGTCGGCCCGGACGGCCGCGAGCGTCACTGGATCGCCGACCTGCAGGCCGTGGCGCCCGAAGCGCGTGCGCTCATCACCCAGGCGCTGGCCACCCGCGACTTCGCGCCCATCCTGCTGCAGCTGCGCAGCGTCTCCACCTTCGGCGTGCCCAGCACCTGGGACGTGCGCACCGACCGGGGCGACACGCGCTTCGTGCTCAAGGCCGAGGAGGACATCCGCCGCCTGGAGGGCGGGGCGCTGCTGATCACCGGCGCGCATGGGCTGCAGCTGCGCGTGCCCAGCCGGCAGGCACTGGATCGCCAGTCGCGGCGCCTGCTGGAGCGCTTCCTGTAAGAATGCGTTGACGATCTCGCCGGGTCCGCGGCGGCACGCGCCCGACCCCTGGCACCGACCACGAACGCAGCGAAGAAGAGGAACGGCACATGGCCAACGTCAAGCAATCCATGGAAGAGCTCATGACCACCGACGGTGCCATGGGTGCGGCGCTGGTCGATTCGGGCAGCGGCATGGTCCTGGGCCACATCGGCTCGGGCGTGGACCTGGAAGTGGCCGCAGCGGGCAACACCGAGGTGGTGCGGGCCAAGATGAAGACCATGCGCGCGCTGGGCCTGGACGACGCCATCGAGGACATCCTCATCACCCTGGGCAAGCAGTACCACATCATCCGCCCCATGGTCCGGCAGGAAGGGCTGTTCATTTACCTGGTGCTGGACAAGAGCCGCTCCAACCTCGCGCTGGCACGCCGAAAGACGGCCGAAGTGGAGCAGAGCCTGACGCTCTAGGAACACGTTCCAAGGCGCGGCACCCCCGCGCGCCGGGCTACTGCTGCACCTTGCCCATCGCGTTGACGATGGACAGGTCCACATAGGTCGAGCCCGCGCGGGACGCGCCCGAGAAGCCGATCATGTAGCCGCCCAGATCGAGGCCGTGGATGGACTCCAGCGCGGCAGTCATGCCCTCGCGCGTCGGCCTGGTGCCCTGGCGCTGGATGGCTTCGACGATGACCCGGCCCGCCACATAGCCTTCCATCATCGTGAAGCTGCGGGGCGTGGCCACGTCGTGGGCGCGCGCCAGGTCATTGAACTCCTTGCTGATCGCGGTGGTGACCTTGTAGGGGTTGGGCATGACCTGCGAAATCACCAGCCCGCGCAGGTGGTCGTCGCCCAGCCGCACCGCCAGCTGCTCCATGTCGGCGTTGGACAACGTGAAGATCGGCGTCTGGGCGCCGGCCAGCCGCAGGCGTTCGATGAAGGCCCCGGCCACGAAGCCTCCCGCCGCCACCACCAGCGCCTGCGGCTTGGCGCGCAGGACGCGGTCCACCTTGGCATCGAGCGAGCCCTTGTCGATCTCCAGTCGATCGACCAGCGTCACCTGGGCCTGCTGGGCCGCGGCGTCCGCCGCCGCCAGCAGGCCCTCTGCGCCGCCCTCGTTCTCGTAGAGCAGCACCACGCGCTTCCATCCCACCGTGTGGATGTGCGTCATGAGCTTGCCCAGTTCTTCGGGCATGCCGGCCTTGATGGCGAACAGGCGCTGACTGCTGGGCAGGATCTGCGCGGATCGGTAGCCCACCATCAGCAGTTCGTTCCTGTCCAGCAGGCCCGACTTGAGCAGTGCCGAGAGCGAAGGGCCTCCCACGTGGCCCGTGAGCACCAGCGGGCGGCTCTGCGCGATGAGCCTGCTGGTCTGCTGCAGCGATTCTTCAGGGGCGCCGCGGTCATCCACCGCCACCAGCTTGAAGGTGTGCCGCGCCGGGTTGTGGGTGCCGCGGTTGGCGGCTTCGAGCGCCAGTTTGAGGCCGGCCGCGTAGGCCATGCCCTGGCGTGCCTCGGGGCCGGTGAGCGGGGTGACCTGTCCGACCACCACGTCGGCAGACCGTCCGGCAGAAGCGTGCGCCAGCAGCGCAGCAGCCAGCAGGAGCTGGAGGAACCTGTGCATCATTTTTCATCTCCCTGAGAAAAAAACACAGGCCCTGCCATGCTCGTGCAAAGGCTCAGCCCGCGAGTCGAACAGACCGTCTCAATATCTCAGGGGATCGGGCGCCGGGCCATTGGTGCAGTTGCTGCAGAAATTCGGCTGACGTCGGGACAGGGGTCCGGGTAGCCCAAAAAAGGGGCTTCCGGCCGTCACAATCCGCGCATGCACAGCACCGCGCTCGTTCTTTTTTCAGGGGGCCAGGACTCCACCACATGCCTCGCTTACGCTCTGTCGCGCTATGAACGCGTGGAGACTTTGGGCTTCGACTACGGCCAGCGCCACCGCGTGGAATTGCAGGCGCGGCTGTCGGTGCTGGCGCAATTGCGCGCGCAGTTTCCGCAATGGGCGCCCAGGCTGGGTGAAGACCATCTGCTTAATCTCGACGTGCTGGCGCAGATCGGCGGATCGTCGCTGACCGAGGACATGGCCTTCCAGATGCAGGCTGACGGCCTGCCCAACACCTTCGTGCCCGGGCGCAACCTGCTCTTCCTCACGCTGGCCGGTGCGCTGGCCTACCGGCGCGGACTGCAGGTGCTGGTCACGGGCGTGTGCGAGACCGATTACTCGGGCTACCCCGACTGCCGCGACGACACCATGAAAGCCATGCAGCTGGCCCTGTCGCTGGGGCTGGAGCGGCGCCTGCGGGTGGAAACGCCGCTGATGTGGATCGACAAGGCCGCCACCTGGGCGCTGGCCGAGCAGCTCGGCGGCCGCGCGCTGGTCGATCTGATCGTGGCGCACACGCACACCTGCTACACGGGCGACCGCACCCAACGGCACGCCTGGGGCTTCGGCTGCGGCCAGTGCCCGGCCTGCGAGCTGCGCGCGAACGGCTGGGCCGCCTACGCCGAAAACAGGCCGTAGTCGCGCTCCACGCGTGCGATGCGTATGCGGTAGTCGGCATACCAGTCGCTGCGACCGAGCTGCTGCGCGACCAGATGTTCGCTTTGGGCCTTCCAGGCGCGGATGGATTCCAGGTCGCGCCAGTAGCTCACGGTGATGCCCAGGCCGTCGCGCGCCGATTCGACGCCCAGGTAGCCGCTCTGCTGCGCCGCAAGCGCAACCATGCGTTCGGCCATGGCGCCATAGCCGTGGTCGCCCTCGGTGCGCAGCGACGTGAAGATGACCGCGTAGTAGGGCGGC
The DNA here is from genome assembly GCF_028023875.1 of Xenophilus arseniciresistens. Classification (GTDB taxonomy): domain Bacteria; phylum Pseudomonadota; class Gammaproteobacteria; order Burkholderiales; family Burkholderiaceae_C; genus Xenophilus; species Xenophilus arseniciresistens. The sequence continues at coordinate 397,125 of NZ_JAQIPB010000003.1, read as the reverse complement.
TCGGGGGTGTTGGCAATGCTCATGGGGTGGCGCCTCCCGGGGCCGTGTTCAGTTCATGCGCTTCGATCCGGAAGCGCGCGGCCTGGGGCCTGTCGTCGCCCGTGGGTTGCAGACGCCAGCGCTGCCGGTGATGGGCCTGCAGCGTGGAGCGGTGCGCGATGGAGACGATGGCGCCGCCCGCCTGCCTGACCTGCGCCACCAGCCGTTCGTACAGCGTGGCTTCGGCGTCTTCGTCCAGCGCGCTGGTGGCCTCGTCGGCCAGCACCCAGGCCGGCTTCTTGAGCAGCACGCGTGCAATCGACAGCCGCTGCTGCTCGCCGCCCGACAGCTTGTGGCCCCAGGCGTCCTCGCGGTCGAGCTGGTCGGCCAGCTGCGGCAGCAGCGCGTCGCTCAGGGCCTGGCGCAGTTGTTCGTCGCTGTAGTTCTTCGCGCTGTCGGGGTAGGCCAGCGCGTCGCGCAGCTTGCCGTCGGGGAAGTAGGGGCGCTGCGGGATGAACATGGTCTGCGCGGGCATCTGCACCTGGCCGCGCGCATGCGGCCAGATGCCCGCCAAGGTGCGGAACAGGCTGGACTTGCCGCTGCCCGAAGGGCCATGCACGAGCACCGTGTCGCCGGGGCGCACCTGCAGCGCGCCCTGGTCCACCAGCGTGCGGCCATCGGGCAGACCGATGTGCAGTGACTGGGCGGCAATGCCGGCGTCGCCGGCTTCGCGTGCCAGGGCCGGATTGGGCCGCGAATGGGCGACCACGGCGTGCTCGAAGCCCGTCAGGCGGTCGGTGGTGGCCTTCCACACGGCCAGCGTCATGTAGTTGTCGACCAGCCACGACAGCGAGTCCTGCACGCGCCCGAAGGCCGAGTTGATCTGCATCAGCTGGCCCAGCTGGATGGCGCCGCTGAAAAAGCGCGGTGCCGCCACGATCAGCGGGAAGATGATCGCGGCCTGCGCGAAGAAGCTGCTGAACCAGGTCAGCTGCTTCTGGTTGCGGATCAGGTTGAAGTAGTTGCCCATCACGTCGGCAAAGCGCAGATCGAGCTGCTGGCGTTCCACGCGCTCGCCGCCGTCCAGTGCGATGGCCTCGCTGTATTCACGCACGCGCACCATGTGGTGGCGGAAGTTGGCTTCCAGCATCTGCTGCTGGAAATTCAGCTGCACCTGCGGCTTGCCGATCCAGTGCGCGATGGCGCTGCCCACCGCGCAGTACAGCACCGCGGCCCAGACCATGTAGCCCACGATCTCCAGGCTGCCGCCGCCCAGCGCCTGCGGCAGCGGCACCGAGAGCGAGCCACTGAGCGTCCACAAAATGCCCACGAAGCTCAGCAAGGTGACCAGCGCATTGAGCAGGCCCATGGACAGCGTCACGCTGTAGGTGGTGAACAGGTTGAGGTCTTCCTGGATGCGCTGGTCGGGGTTGTCGGCCACGCCCTCGCTCGCGTCGGTGAAGCGGGCCAGCTCCATGCGGTAGAAGGCCTTGTGGGCCAGCCAGCGCGAGAGGTAGTGGTCGGTCATCCACACGCGCCAGCGCAGCTGCAGGATCTGCGTGAGGTAGAACTTGTAGACCGCGATCACGATGTAGATCAGCGCCAGCCAGCAGAACTTGACGATCTGCTGCCAGAACACCGGCTGGTTCTTCTCCTGCAGCGCGTCGTAGAACACGCGGTACCACTCGTTGATCTGCACCAGCATGTAGACCGCCCCGAGGTTGAGCAGCACGATGGCCAGCAGCAGACCGCGCGCGCGCCATTTCTGCTCGGAGTTGAAGTAGGGAGCAGCCAGCGCGCCGATGCGGCGCACGGTGGTCCACAGCGATGGCTTGTCCTGGGGCATGGGGCGGGCCTTTTCTTTTGCTGTCGTGGGAAGGCCGGTGCGGCGCACCGGCCTCGTCACGCATGCTAGCGCCGGCCGCTGCCCCCGGGCTTAAGCCGGGCTGAAGCAGCGCGCGGCGCCGGCTTCAGGCCGCAGGCTACCGCCCCTCAGTCGCGCGGCGCAGGCGCTGCGATGCGCTGCAGCGCCTCGTTGCTCACGCCGCTGGCCACATGCCCGGCCGGCACATGGCGCGCGGCCGAGGCCACATGGCCCATCTGGTCGTCGAAGAAGAAATCGGGCTCGAACTCGCGCAGGAAGCCGCCCTTGTCCAGGCCCGCGAGGAACATCGCTTCGTCCACGCGGATGTTCCAGCTCATCAGCGTCTGGATGGCGCGGCGGTGTGCGGGTGCGCCGCGCGCCGTGACCAGCGCGGTGCGGATGCGCATGCCCGTGGCCGAGGCGCGCTGCAGCCGATGCAGCGCCAACAGAAAGGGCGCCAGCGGGCCGGCGGCCAGCGGCACCGCGGCCTTGTCGGCCTCGTGCGCTTGAAAGGCCTCCAGCCCCTGCGACTGGAAGATGCGCTCGGCCTCGTCCGAAAAGAGCACGGCGTCGCCGTCGAAGGCAATGCGCACCTCGTCGGGGTGCAACTGGCTGGCCAGGGCGGCTTCCACGTTCACGTGCGCGGCCGCGAAGCCGGCCGTCAGCGCCTCGCGCACGTCATCGGCATTGGCCGAGAGGAACAGGTCGGCATTGAGCGGCGTGAGGTAGCGAAAGGGCGAGCGCCCCTGCGTGAACACGCCGCGCTGGATGCGCAGCTCGGCCGCCGCGCCTGAATTGAAGATGCGCATGCCCGAGGCCGGGTCGTTGCGCGAGAGGATCACCACCTCCACGCGCTGTTGCCCGTCGTCGTTGAAGCGCAGCAGCTTGCGCACCAGTGAATAGGCGATGCCCGGCGCGGCCGGCACGTCCAGCCGCTCGAGCTGCAGCCGCATGTAGGCGTCGGGGTCGCCGGCCTCGAAGAGCAGGTTTTCCTCTTCCAGGTTGAACAGGGCGCGCGAGGAAATCGCGACCACGAGCTTGTCGTCGAGGGTGACGGGCATGGGCAGGGCGGTTGCAAGGGCCAGCGCGCATTGTCATCTCGCCGTGCAGCCTTGCTCGTGCCCATGGCGGCCGGCTCGCGTCCAGATCCCCAACTTGCCATGCCGGGATGCATTCATTATTCGCCGCATGAGATGCGGTAAATAACTTGCCTATTCACCGCAGGCGTCTTCTAATCTCCGCATGCAAAGCGGTGAAAGCCTCTACATCTGGCAGCTGGACGACTGGCCCCAATGGCGCTTCGAGCTCGCCGCGCTGGCCCAGCCGCTGGCGGATGTGAGCCGTGCGCAGGGCCTGCTGCTGGGCCGGCTGGCCGATGTGGGGATGGAATTGCGCGACCGGGCCAGCCTGGCCGCGCTGACCGACGACGTGCTCAAGACCAGCGAGATCGAGGGCGAACTGCTGAACCCGGCCTCGGTGCGCTCGTCCATCGCGCGGCGGCTGGGGCTGGACATCGGCGCGCTGGCGCCCAGCGACCGGCATGTGGACGGCGTGGTCGAGATGGTGCTGGACGCGACCGCGCACAGCGATGCGGCGCTCACGGCCCAGCGTCTTTTCGACTGGCATGCCGCGCTGTTCCCGACCGGCTATTCGGGCCTGTCACCCATCGCCGTGGGCCGCTGGCGCGATGACGCCACGGGGCCGATGCAGGTGGTCTCGGGGCCGGTGCATCGGCGCAAGGTGCATTTCGAGGCGCCGCCGGCCCATGCGCTGGCGGCCGAAATGGCGCGCTTTCTGCGATGGGCCAACGCGCATGACGAGCAACTGCCCGCACTGGTCAAGGCCGGGCTGGCGCATCTGTGGTTCGTCACCATGCACCCTTTCGACGACGGCAATGGCCGCATCGCGCGCGCGGTGGGCGATCTGTTCCTGGCCCGCGCCGACGGGGCCGGGCAGCGCTTCTACAGCCTCTCGGCGCAGATCCAGCGCGAGCGCAGCGCGTACTACGACATCCTGGCGCGCACGCAAAAAGGCGACTCGCTCGATATGACGCCATGGCTGCTGTGGTTCCTGGCTGCGCTGGGCCGCGCGCTGGACAGTGCAAACACCGCGCTGGGCGCGGTGCTGGGCAAGGCGCACTTCTGGCAGCGCTGGGCCAGTGCGCCCTTCAACGAGCGGCAGATCAAGCTGCTCGACCGCGTGCTCGACGGCTTCGACGGCAAGCTCACCAGCAGCAAGTGGGCGGCCATTGCCAAGTGCTCGGCCGACACGGCGCTGCGCGACATCACGCAGTTGCTGGCTTTGGGTGTGCTGCAGAAGGCGCCGGGCGGCGGGCGCGCCAGCGCCTATGAACTGGTGCTGCCGGAGGCGAGGCCGCCTACTTCACAAACTGATTGAGCTGAATGATCGGCAACAGCACGGCCAGCACGATCATCATCACGATGCCGCCCATGGCCACGATCAGCAGCGGCTCCAGGATGGTCGCGAGGTGGATCGCGCGGCGCTGCACTTCGGCGCCGAGCTGGCGCGCGGCGCGTTGCAGCATCGACGGCAGCTCACCGGTCTGTTCGCCCAGGCGCGCGAACATCGCGACCAGGCCCGGGAAGCGTTTTTTCTGCGCCAGCGCCGAAGCCAGTGGCGCGCCTTCGCGCACCAGCACCAGCGCGTCGAGCGCGTCGGCGCGCATGGCGCGGTTGCTCAGGGTTTCGGCCGCGGCCTGCAGTGCGCGCAGGATGGGCACGCCGGCCGCGGCCAGCATGGCCAGGGTGCTGGCAAAGCGCGCGGCGTTGTAGCCGCGGGCCAGCCGGCCCACCAGCGGCAGGCGCAGCCAGGCGGCATCGAACTTCTGGCGGAAGGCCTCGCCGGCCAGCAGTGTGCGCAGGCCCAGGCCCACGGCCACCAGGCCGCCCAGGATCAGCAGGCCATGGTTGCGCACCAGCGCGCTGATGTTGAGCATGATCACCGTGAGCATGGGCAGCTCGCGCTTGGTGCCCGCGAACACGTTGGCCACCTGTGGCACCACGTAGCTGACCAGGAAGATCACGATCACGATGGCGATCAGCGTGACGATGGCCGGGTACAAGGTGGCGCCGATCAGTTTTTGCTGCAGCGCCTGGCGCTCTTCCAGGTCGTCGGCCAGGCGCTCGAGCACCAAGCCCAGGTTGCCGCTCTGTTCGCCGGCGCCGATCACGGCCGTGTAGATGGCCGAGAACTCGCGCGGATGCTGGCTGAGCGCGCGCGCGAAGGTGGCGCCGCCGTTGACCTCGGCGCGCAGCGCGGCCACGAGCTGGCGCTGGTCCTCGCGTTCCGATTCTTCAGTCAGCGCCGTGAGCGCGCGCTCCAGCGGCAGCCCGGCGCTGACCAGGCCCGCGAGCTGGCGCGTCCACACGGCCAGTTCGGTGGCACTGAACAGGCGCCGCTTGAACAGGCCGCGGCGGGTGCTGCTGCCGGCGTTGGCAGCGGCTTCGCCGCCCACGGGTTGCACCGTGAGCGGGATCAGCGCCTGCGCGCGCAGCAGGCCGCGCGCGGCGCGCGCGGTGTCGGCTTCCAGCACGCCCTTGCGGGCGCGGCCTTCGGCGTCGAGGGCTTCGAAGGAATAGGCGGGCATGCAGAAGAAACCGACGCTAGTCCCGGGTCACGCGCAGCAGCTCGGCCTGCGAGGTGATGCCCGCGGCCACCAGCCGTTCGCCGTCTTCGCGCATGCTGCGCAGGCCGCCCTTTTGGCCGGCCGCGAGCAGCTCGCTTTCGGCGGCGCGGTTGTGCACCAGCGCGCGCACCGCGTCGTCGGCCACCAGCATTTCGAACACGCCGGTGCGGCCCTGGTAGCCGGTGTGGCCGCAGGCTTCGCAGCCCACGGGCTCGGTGCCGTGCTCGCCGGGTTTGGCGCACACGGGGCACAGCTTGCGCACCAGGCGCTGGGCCAGCACGCCCAGCAGCGAGCTCGAAAGCAGGAAGGGCTCCACGCCCATGTCGGTCAGGCGCGTCACGGCGCTGACCGAGTCGTTGGTGTGCAAGGTGGCCAGCACCAGGTGGCCCGTGAGCGAAGCCTGGATGGCGATCTGCGCGGTCTCGTAGTCGCGGATCTCGCCGATCATGATCACGTCCGGGTCCTGGCGCAGGATGGCGCGCAGGGCCTTGGCGAAGGTCAGCTCGATCTTGGCGTTGACCTGGGTCTGGCCCACGCCGTGCAGCTCGTATTCGATGGGGTCTTCCACCGTCATGATGTTGCTGCTGCTGGCGTCCATCTCGCCCAGCGCGGCGTACAGCGTGGTGCTCTTGCCCGAGCCCGTGGGGCCGGTGACCAGGATGATGCCGTGCGGCTGCGTGATGAGGCTGCGAAAGCGCTTGAGCGTGTCGCCCGTCATGCCCACGGCCGGCAGGGTCAGGCGGGTTTCTGACTTGTCCAGCAGGCGCAGCACGGCGCGTTCGCCATGCGCGCTGGGCAGGGTGGACACGCGCACGTCCACCGCGCGCGTGCCGATGCGCAGCGAGATGCGGCCATCCTGCGGCAGGCGTTTTTCGGCGATGTCCAGGTCGGCCATGATCTTCAGGCGCGAGATCAGTGCCGCATGCAGCGCGCGGTTGGGCTGCACCACTTCGCGCAAGGTGCCATCGACGCGAAAGCGCACGGACGAGGTGCGCTCGTAGGGCTCGATGTGGATGTCGCTGGCGCCGTCGCGCGCGGCCTGCGTCAGCAGCGCGTTGAGCATGCGGATGATGGGCGCGTCGCCGGCCGACTCCAGCAGGTCTTCCACCGCGGGCAGCTCCTGCATCATGCGCGTGAGGTCGGCGTCGCTCTGCACTTCGCTGACCACGGCGGCGGCGTTCGACTCGCCCTGCGCGTAGGCGGCGCTGATGCGCTGCGCCAGCTGGTCGGCCGGCAGGCTCTGCATGCGCAGGCTGCCCGGCCCCAGGTTGTACTTGCGCATCACCTCGCCGAGCGCGCTGGCCGACTGGCGGGCCGCGCCCACGGGCATCCACAGCGTGTAGCCGCCGTCCTGGTCGTCGCGCTCCAGCAGCAGTTGCTGGCTGCGCGCGAAGGCGTAGGGCAGGGGGTGACGGGCGCCGGACATCAGGGCAGGCGTCGCTGGGTCGAGGGGTCGTCCGTGGCGGCGGGCGCGCCGCGCATGGGGTCCCAGTCGCTGGGCGGGGCGCTGCGCACGGGCTGGGCCGGCGGCAGCGGCGGGGGGATCAGGCGCGTGCCTTCGATGCGGCGCGACGGATCGGGCGTGCGGGTGTCGGGCAAGGCAGGCAGCAGGGGCGCCGCGTTGACGGCGTTGAGCGCCGCGCTGCTGGCCGGCTGGCTGCTTTGCTGCAGCGCGCGCAGCATGTCGTAGCGGTCGGCCGTGATGGCGTCGCCCGAAAGCGAATCGCGCACGATGGTGGGCCGCAGGAAGACCATCAGGTTGTTCTTGCGGCGGCTGCGGGTCTCGCTCTTGAACAGGTTGCCGACCACGGGCACGTCGCCCAGGCCGGGCACCTTTTCCTGGCCGCTGGAATATTCGTCGGTCAGCAGGCCGCCCAGCACGATGATGCTGCCGTCTTCCACCAGCACGCTCGATTCGATGGAGCGCTTGGTGGTGGTGGGGCCGTTGCTTGCGGCCTCGGTGCCGGGCAGCACGGCCGAGACCTCCTGGAACACCGTCATCTTCACGGTCCCGGTCTCGCTGATCTGCGGGCGCACACGCAGCGTGAGGCCCACGTCCTTGCGCTCGATGGTCTGGAAGGGGTTGACCTGGGCCGTGCCCGCGCCGGTGTTGGTGAACTGGCCGGTCACGAAAGGCACGTTCTGGCCCACCACGATCTTGGCTTCCTCGTTGTCCAGGGTCAGCAGGTTGGGGGTCGAGAGCACGTTGCCCTCGCCGTTGGCCGAGAGGAAGCGCGCGATGAAGCCCAGCGCGTAGCCGCCGCCGGTGCGCCGGCCGATGCCGATGTTCAGGCCCGTGGAGGGCTTGGTGATGGCCGAGGGGCTGCCGGTGGCCGCTGCTGCGGCGATGCCCAGCGCCAGGTCGAGGATGTTGGCCTGGCCGCCGAGGCTGGAGTTGGTGCCGATGGCCGCTTCCTTGCCCAGCGCGCTTTGCCACTGCACGCCGAATTCGGCGGCCTTGTCGGCATTGACTTCCACGATCAGGCTTTCGATCAGCACCTGCGCGCGGCGGCTGTCCAGCCGGTCGATCACGGCGCGCAGCTGGCGGTACTGCGGCTCGGGCGCCGTGATGATCAGCGAGTTGGTGGAGGGGTCGGCCTGGATCTGGCCGCCCACGGAAGGCTGGTTGGCGTTGTCCACCGGCGCCGTGGCGGCCGAGCTCATGCCCGACTGGCCCGCGGCGCTGCTGGCGGCGCTGGTGGCCTGGTTGATGACGGCCGTGGAGGGCTGGGGCACGGCGCCGCTGCCGGCTGCGCCCGGCTGGCCCAGCGTATTCACGTTGCCCGCGGCGATGGCCGCGCGCAGCGTGGTGGCCAGGCGCACCGCATCGGCGTTCTTGAGGTAGACCACGTAGATGTTGCCGGCCGCGCCGTTGCCGTTTTCCAGTGGCGCGCGGTCCAGCTTTTGCACCAGCGAGCGCACCAGCGCCAGGCGGGCCGGGTTGGCCGCGCGCACGATGATGGCGTTGCTGCGCGAATCGGCCAGCAGCGAGGTGCGGAAGGACGCATCGCCCCCCGGCGCGGCCGGCGCGCCCGCGGCCGTGGGCAGGCCCACCGTGGCGCTGCCGCCGTCCATCAGGCGCTGCACCAGCGGCACCAGGTCGGCGGCGATGGAGTGGCGCAGCGGGATCACTTCCACATCCGAGGCGTTGGGCACATCGAGCGAAGCCACGATGCGCGCCAGGCGCCGCAGGTTGTCGGCGTAGTCGGTGATCACCAGCGCGTTGTTGCCGGGGCTCACGTTGATGCTGTTGTTGGGGGCGATCAGCGGGCGCAGCACGGGCAGCACGTTGGCGGCCGACTCATGGTGCAGCTTGAACACCTGCGTGACGATCTGGTTGCCCGCCAGGGTGGACGGGCCGCCGATGGAGGTGGCCACGGTGCCGGTCTGCAGCTTGGCCTCGGCCTCGGGCACCACCTTGTACAGGCCTTCGGAAACCACCACCGCAAAGCCCTGCAGGCGCAGCGCGGCGCTGAACTGCTCGAAGGCCGTGGTGGGGCTGACGGGCCGCTCGGTCGCCAGGTTCATGGTGCCCTTGACGCGCGGGTCCACCACCACGTCGCGGCCGGTGATCACGGCCATGGTGCGGGCCACGGCCTCGATGTCGGCATTGGCGAAGTTCAGCGTCACAGGTTCTCCGCGCGCGGCCTGGGCCAGGCCGGCCGGGGCCGTCATCAGCAGCAGGGGCGCGACCAGGGCCGCGGCGATGGCGTTGCGCGAACGCATGAATTTCATGACGGATTCAACTCAGGTTGATGATCGAACGGGCACCCTCGCGGCGCCCGATGATGTTCAGAAGATTGGACAGCGCGTCTTCGCTGCCCGCCGCGGCGGTGGCTTCGCCGCTGAAGCGCATGGCCCGGCCGCTCCACAGGCCGCTGCCGGCCAGCTGCAGCGCGCCTTCCCGGGTGGTCAGCAGCAGGCTGGGCGCCTGGCCGCCGGCCAGGTCCAGCCGGTAGCTGCCCATGGGGCGCAGGGTGGACAGGCTGGACGACATGTCGGTCGCGTCCAGCGTGGCCTGGCCCGTGATGGCCAGGCGTTCGGGTTCGAAGCCCAGCACCAGGCCGCGCGTGTGCAGCGTGAGCGTGCCTTCGGGCTTGAGCGTGTTCCAGGGCGCGCCCAGGCCGGTGAGCAGGGTGGCGGGCCAGCGCGTGGCCGCGTCCTGCCAGGCCAGCTGCATGCCGGCGCCGGCGCGCCGCAGCGCAAAGCCCACGGGCGCCTGCGCGCAGCAGGGCAGATCGAGACGGCCCGACAGGCCCAGCCAGCGCGCCCGCAGCTGCCAGCCCACGCGCCCCGGCAGGGCCACGGCTTCGCCGCCCTGGGTGCCGCTGGCCAGCACCAGCCCGGCGCTGCCCTGCCAGAAGGTGCCGCGCGGATTGACCAGCTGCACCTTGCCGCCCGATGCGGCATGAAGCCCGGCCGCCAGCCAGCGCGCAGGCGCCCACACGGCGGTGGCCAGCGCGGCGCCCAGCACGGCGCCGGCAATGGCCCAGCGCCAGGGCGTGCGGCCGCCGGCGCCGGCTGCGTCAGGCGCGCGGCGGCCCAGGCGGCTGAGCCGGTCCATCGAGACGGCAGGGCGCGCACGCATGATCGTCATGGGGCGGGCAGGGCCAGCACCAGCGTGCCTTCCCAGCGGATCTGGGGCGGGCCGCTGACGATGGGCGCGGGCGGGGCGGCTGCCGCGGCTGCCGCGGCGGAGGCCGGCGCTGCGCCGGCCGCCTCGGGCGTGCGGGGCAGCGTGCGCGACCGGTTGGGTGGGCCGGGCGGTGCCGCGGGCACGGCAGGCGCGGCCTGCACGGGCGCAGGCTGGGTGCTGCGGGTCAGGCGCAGCTCGCGCGGCACGGCGCGCGCGTTGGCGCGGGCCTGGGCCAGCCAGCCGGCCAGCGCATCGGCCGGCACCTGGCGCAGGGCCACGCCCACCGCGTCGCCGGCCTGGGCCTGCATCTGGGCCTGTCCGCCCAGGCCGCCCTGCAGGCTGGCTTCCAGCGCACGGATGGCGTCCTGGCGCTCGGCGCGCGGTTGCGATTGAAGGGCGCGGGCCTGGGTCTGCAGCGCGCGCATCTGCTGCAGCTGCGCGTCGAGCCGGGCATGTTCCTGCGGGGCGGTGGCCAGCGTGCGCAGCGCGGGCGCCAGGGCCACCCACCACAGCAGGGCCAGGCCCACCACGGCGGCGGCGATGCCCACCAGCCGCCGTTCCTGCGGCGTGAGGCCGCTCCACCAGCCGCGCAGGCGCGCGGCAGCCATGTTGGCAAAACTCATGGTGCGCGGGTCTCCGTGGCCTGCACGAGCAGCAGGTCGCCTTCGCCGCGTGCGTTGTAGCCGCGCGCGGCCAGGGGCGAGGCCAGGGCCGACAGCTCCGACACCGACAGGCCCAGCCCGCGCAGCCGCAGCTGGCCGCCGCTGTAGTCGATGGCCGTGGGCACGCGGCCGGCCGGCAGGCTGGCCGACAGGGCCGAGAGCATGGGTTCCAGGTCGGCCGGCGTCAGGCCGCCCGTGGCCTGCTGCAGGGCCTGCACTTCGCGCCGCATCTGCAGCGGCGCGTCGATCACGAGCTGCACCTTGGGGAAGGTGGTGCGCAGGGTCTGGGTGATGGCGTCGCGTTTGGCCTGAAGCGCCTGGCGCTCCTTCCAGGCCCAGGCGTTCACGCCGATGAGCTGGGCCACGACCAGCGCCGCGGCGCCCCAGCGTGCGGCACGCCAGCGCGGCGCGCGCCACAGCGTGTGGCCCCAGCCGGCCAGGGTCTTGCCCGCGCGCGCGCGGCCGGTGCGGGCCAGCGCGAACTGGGCCAGGTCCCAGTCCGAGGCCAGGCTTTGCAGCCAGCGCTCGCCGGTGGTCTGCAGCGGCACGGCGGTGCCCAGCAACTGTTCGGTGGCCTGCGCCACGGCCGGCTCGGCGCTGAGGGTGGCGCCTTCGGGCAGCGGGGGCTGCAGCAGGGCCAGGCCATGCTCGGCCAGCGGCAGCGTCACCACGCCGCTGGCGTCGCAGCATGTGATGCGCGCGTCTTCGGGCAGGCCCGTGACATAGAAGGCCGGTGGCGCGTCGCTCGCGCGGGGCGTGAGCTCGGGCAGCAGCCGGCCCACGCGGCGGCCGGCGGCCTCCAGCGTCTGGATGGCCTCGCGCAGCCAGGCCTGGTCACAGGTGGCGACCCAGACGGGCTCGCCTTCGCGGGCGCGCGGTTCCAGGGCGAAATGCAGTTGCTCGGGGTCGTCCAGCAGCCGCTCTTCCAGCAGGCCGGCCAGCACGCTGCGCAGGCGCGCTCCGGCATTGAGGGTGCCGCGCGGCAGCGTCACGGTGTGCCAGGACAGCGCGGCCGCGGGAATGACCAGGGTCAGCTCACCGGGGCCGGGCAGCAGCGCCGGTGCCGCGCGGCCCTGGCCGGTCACCTGCGTGCGGGCGGCGTCACAGCGTGCCCACAGATGCTCCTCACCCGGCGGCGAGGCAGGCGGTGGCGGCTGTACAAGGATCAGAGACATAAGGAAGGCAGGAAAGGCGACCGGCTGTGCCGTGGCGAGCCGCCCGCGTCACTTTTTGTGACGGCCAGCGCCGGGCCGCGGCAATTGTGCGACAGAGATGTGACAGCTGGTCTGCAGGCCAACCCTGGACTGTCATGTCACGTTGGGGCCGTGGGCAAATGCAGACGCGTCGTTTCCGATCTGTCATTTCTGCGGCCCGCCGGGGCGTTCAGGCGCGCCGCTTAAACAGGGCGGAGGCCCCGCTGGCCTGGGCCACGTCGGCCGCGGTCTGGCACAGCACCGGGCCCAGCGCGCGCATGCGCTCCTCGGTCAGGCGCACGGCCGGGCCGGCAATGGTGATGACGCCGATGGCCGTGCCCTGGGCGTTGACCACCGGGGCCGCCATGGCCGTCATGCCCGGTGCGAAGACCTCGTTGATCATGCTGAAGCCGCGTTCGCGCGCCGCCTTCACATAGTCCATCACGCCCTGGATGGTGGTGGGCGCGCGGGGGCCGAACTGCTCGGGCTTGCCCAGGCCCTTCTTGGCCACCAGCGCCAGCGCGTCGTCTTCGGGCAGGGTGGACAGCCAGGCATGGCCGGCCGCGCTGCACGACAGCGCCACCGACAGGCCCATGTCCGGGTCGTAGCGCAGGCCGTGCGTGGCGCCCTGCGCCTTGGCCACGAAGATCAGTTCCTCGTCGTCCACCACGCCCAGGCGCACCAGCTCGCCGGAGGCGGCGGCCAGCTGGTCCAGCAGCGGCTGGGAGATATCGACCACCCCCGAGTTGCTCAGGTAGCTCAGCCCCAGCGAGACCAGCTTGATGGTCAGGAAGTAGTGGCCGTCGCGCGCGTCCTGGCGCACATAGCCGCAGCGGATCAGCTCGGTGAGCAGCCGGTGCGTGGCCGACAGCGGGATGTCCAGCTCGGCCGCCAGGGTGGACAGGGGGCGTCCCTGCGGATGCTGCGCCAGTTCCTCCAGCACCTTGAAGCTGCGCTCCATCACTGCGCTCATATGCACACCTCGTGTTCGGGTCGGGCCGGCGAAGCGCCAGCCGCGGGTGCGACTGTATCAAATGGAGGAATCAAATTTCAATTTGGAAATTACTTCCAATATGGATAAGATTGCCAAGTCGGCTGCCTGCCGTCCATCCCACCCTTCAAAGGAGACAAGCCTTGAACATCCTTCGCGCACTCACCGCGGCCGGCCTCTGCCTGGCCATCGCCGTTCCCGCGCTGGCCCAGCAGGAGCGCACGATCCGCTTCGGTCACCTGAACAACCCCGACCACCCGGTGAGCTTCGGCGTCAAGCGCTTTGCCGAGATCCTCTCGAACAAGAGCGGCGGCAAGATGAAGGTGCAGGAGTTCCCCTCGAACCAGTTGGGCAACGAACAGCAGCAGCAGTCGGCGCTGCAGGGCGGCGTGCAGCAGATGTATTCGCCGGCCACCACCTCGCTGGCGGGCATCGTCAAGGAATTCGGCCTGATCGACTTCCCCTTCGCCGTCAACAGCTTCGCGCAGGCCGACGCGCTGCTGGACGGCCCGCTGGGCAAGACGCTGATCTCCAAGCTGCCTGAAAAGGGCCTGGTGGCCCTGGGCTACTGGGACCTGGGCTTTCGCAACGTCACCAACAGCCGCCAGCCGATCACCAAGGCCGAGGACCTGGCGGGTTTGAAGATCCGCGTGATCCCGAACCCGGTGTTCCTCGACACCTTCCGCGCCTTCAAGGCCAACCCCGTGCCCATGCCCTTCGCCGAGCTGTACGGCGCGCTCGAATCCAAGGCCGTGGACGGCCAGGAAAACCCCTTCGCGGTGATCCTGTCGAACAAGTTCTACGAAGTGCAGAAGTACGTCAGCGCCACCAACCACGTGTACGCCGCGAACATCCTGCTGGTGAGCAAGAAGTTCTGGGACCAGCTCACGCCCGTGGAGCAGAAGTGGATGCAGGAGGCTGCCGACGAGTCGCGCGCCTACCAGCGCCAGGTCAGCCGCGCCGCGGCGCAGAAGGCCGTGGGCGACCTGCAGGCCAAGGGCGCGCAGTTCAACGAGGTGAGCCCCGCCGAGCAGGCCCGCATGCGCCAGATCGCCCAGCCCGCGCTGGAGAAGTTCTCGGCCCAGTACGACCCGGCGGTGGTCAAGCTCTACAACGACGAGCTGGCCCGCATCCGCAAGCAATAAGGCGATGGGCGGCACCTTCGCCAATGGCTGCGAAGGTGCAGTGCCCGATGCCATCTCCCCTGTCACACCGCATTGAGACCATGAAAATCCTCGTCCTCCACGGCCCGAACCTGAACCTGTTCGGGCGCCGCGAGCCCCACATCTACGGCACCACGACGCTGGCCGAAATCAACGCCCGCCTCGAGGCGCTGGCCGGCGAGCTGGACGTGAGCATCGCCACGCTGCAGTCCAACCACGAAGGCGCGCTGATTGACTTCCTGCATGAGCACATCGACCAGGCCCAGGGCGCGCTGGTGAACCCTGCGGGACTGACGCAGCACGGCGTGCCGCTGCATGATGCGATCAAGGCCATGCCCTTCCCGGTGATCGAGGTGCACATGTCCAACATCGCGGCCCGCGAGCCCTGGCGTGCACATTCCATCATCTCGCCGGCCGTGCGCGGCACGGTGCAGGGGCTGGGGCCGCAGTCCTATCTGGCTGCGCTGCGGGCGCTGGTGCAACTGGTCAACGACAGCCGCCAGCCCTAGGCGCGAACAGGCGCGACACAGGCGCGGGCTGGCACTCCATGGGGGTGCCGGCCCGTTTTCAAGCGCAATGCAATCGAACGGCAGGGAGCCGTCGCATGAGGTGGAGACAGACGAGATGAACCGATGGATCGATGGCGCCTGCCGGGCGGTGGAGGCGCTGATCGCGCTGATGCTGGCCGTGATGGTGGTGCTGGTGTTTGGCAACGTGGTGCTGCGCTACGGCTTCAATTCGGGCATCACGGTGTCCGAGGAAGTCTCGCGCTGGCTGTTCATCTGGATCACCTTCCTGGGCGCCATCGTGGCGCTGCGCGAGCGCGCGCACCTGGGCGTGGACATGCTGGTGTCGCGCCTGCCGGCCTGGGGCAAGAAGGGGTGCCTGGCCATCAGCTACCTGCTGATGCTGTACATGCTGTGGCTGCTGTTCCAGGGCAGCGTGGCGCAGACGCGCATCAACTGGGACGTGCAGGCGCCGGTCACGGGCGCCTCCATGGCCATCGTCTACACCTCCGGCATCGTGTTCGCCGTGGCGGCCGGGCTGATCCTGCTGCTGGACCTGTGGCGGCTGCTGAGCGGCCGCATGGCCGAAGACGAGCTGGTTGCCATCCAGGAATCCGAGGAGGCAGGCGCGCTGGCCCAGGTGCTGGGCCCGCAGGGCGCTGCCGCACCGTCCCCCACGCCCGCCCGCACCGAGGAGCGCCAGCCATGACCATCGCCATCTTCCTGGGCTCCCTGCTGCTGGCCATGGCCATCGGCATGCCCATCTCCTTCGCGCTGCTGGCCAGCGGCGTGGCCCTGATGTGGCAACTGGACCTGTTCGACGCGCAGATCCTGACGCAGAACCTCATCGGCGGGGCCGACAGCTTCCCGCTGCTGGCCGTGCCTTTCTTCATGCTTGCCGGCGAGATCATGAACGCCGGCGGCCTGTCCAAGCGCATCGTCGATCTGGCGCTGGCGCTGGTGGGCCATGTGCGCGGCGGCCTGGGCTACGTGACCATCATGGCCGGCTGCCTGCTGTCGGCGCTGTCGGGGTCGGCCGTGGCCGACGCAGCCGCGCTCACGGCGCTGCTGCTGCCCATGATGGTGCGCGCGGGCCATGACAGGGCCCGCTCGGGCGGCCTGATTGCCGCCACCGGCATCATCGGCCCCGTGATCCCGCCTAGCATCGGGTTGGTGATCTTCGGCGTGGCGGCCAACGTCTCCATCTCCAAGCTATTCATGGCCGCCATCGTGCCGGGCCTGCTGATCGGCGGCGCGCTGTGGATCACCTGGGCCTGGCTGGTGCGGCGCGAGAAGATCGAGCCGCCCCCGCGCAAGAGCCGGCAGGAGATCTGGGCCGCCGCGCGCGAGGCCGGCTGGGCGCTGATGCTGCCGGTGATCATCCTCGTGGGCCTGCGCATGGGCGTGTTCACGCCCACCGAGGCAGCCGTGGTGGCGGCCGTCTACGCCTTCTTCGTGGCCGCCTGCATCTACCGCGAGCTGAGCTTCAAGGAGCTGTATGCCGTGTTCGTGAGCGCTGCCAAGACCAGCGCCGTGGTGATGTTCCTGATCGCCGCGGCCATGGTCAGCGCCTGGCTGATCACCGTGGCCGACCTGCCCGGCAAGGTGGTGGGCATGCTCGAGCCCTTCCTGGGCAACAAGATCCTCTTGATGATCGCGATCATGCTGCTGGTGATGGCGGTGGGCACGGCCATGGACATGACGCCCACCATCCTGATCCTGACGCCGGTGCTGATGCCGGTGGTCAAGGCCGCGGGCATCGACCCGGTCTACTTCGGCGTGATGTTCATCATCAACAACTCCATCGGCCTGATCACACCGCCGGTGGGCGTGGTGCTCAACGTGGTGGCCGGCGTGGGCAAGATGCGCATGGACGAGGTCACGCGCGGCGTGCTGCCCTTCATGGCCGCGCAGTTCGCCATCATGTTCCTGATGGTGCTGTTCCCGCAGCTGGTCACCGTGCCGGCCCGCTGGTTCCACGGCTGACGCGAGGAGCTTCGCTTTCATGCACCATTTTCTGAAGCATGGCGCCGCAGCACTGTTGCTGCTGGCGCTGGTCGGCGCGCAGCCGGCCATGGCCGCCGACGACGATGCCCCGCGCCCGGCGGAACAGGGCCGGCCCGGCGCCTTCGTGGCCCCCGCCCACCTCACGCTGCTGGGCCCGCGCATGGTGTTCGCGGCCTTCCACGCGCAAAGCGGCCAGGAGCTGTGGACCACCGAAGGCACCACGGCCAGCACGCGGCTGCTCAAGGACATCCACCCCGGCCCGCGCAGCGCCTACCCAGCGGGCCTGACGGTGCATGGGCGGCATGCCTACTTCACGGCCACCGACGGCGTGCATGGCCTTGAGCTGTGGCGCACCGACGGCACGGCCGACGGCACCGGGCAGGTGGCCGATCTGCGAGCCGGCGCCGAAGGCGCGATGCCGGCCGAGCTGACGGTGCATGCCGGCGCGCTGTACTTCGTGGCCGACGACGGCCGCGCGGGCCGGCAGATCTGGCGCCTGCGCGGCAACGGCGACGTGCCCGAACGCGTGAGCGACCTGGGGCCCAAGGCGCTGCCGCGCCAGCTCGTCTCGGCCGGACGCCAGCTCTTCTTCACCGCCACCACGCCCGAGCACGGCCATGAGCTGTG
The DNA here is from genome assembly GCF_028023875.1 of Xenophilus arseniciresistens. Classification (GTDB taxonomy): domain Bacteria; phylum Pseudomonadota; class Gammaproteobacteria; order Burkholderiales; family Burkholderiaceae_C; genus Xenophilus; species Xenophilus arseniciresistens. The sequence continues at coordinate 379,851 of NZ_JAQIPB010000003.1, read as the reverse complement.
GGTGAGCGACGGCACGCGCGCCGGCACGCGGCAGGTGATGGACATCAGGCCCGGCCGCGAAGATGCCGATGTGGGGCAGATGCGCGCGATCGGCCCGGTGCTGTACTTCGCCGCCCGCGATGCCAGCCACGGCGTGGAGCTGTGGCGCAGCGACGGCACGGCCGCCGGCACGCGCCTGATCCGCGACATCCGGGCCGGCGAGGGCTCCTCCTCGCCTGCGATGATGGCGGCCATGGGTGGTCATCTCTATTTCGCGGCCGACGACGGCGCGCACGGGCTGGAGCTGTGGCGCAGCGACGGCAGCGAGGCCGGCACGCGGCTGGTCAAGGACATCCGCGAAGGCGCGGCCGGCTCGGTCTCGGGCCCGCTCACGGTGGTGGAAGAAAGCCTCTACTTCGCCGCCACCGACGGCCGCCATGGCGCCGAGCTGTGGCGCAGCGATGGCACGGCCGAGGGCACGCGGCAGGTGCGCGACATCTTCAAGGGCGAGGCCAGCGCCGCGCCCGCGCGGCTGGCCGCGATGGGCAGCGCGCTCTGGTTCGCGGCCGGCGACGGCACGCACGGCGTGGAGGCCTGGACCACCGACGGCAGCGACAAGGGCACGCGCCGCGTGGCCGACCTGGTTGCGGGCGCGGGCCACGCGATGCCGCTGGGCTTCTCGGCCCTGGGCAGGCGCATCCTCTTCGTGGCCGAAGACGGGCAGGGCAACGAGCGCCTCTGGGCGCACGAGGCCGGCCGCACCAGCCTGGTTGGTGAACCTCTGAAGAGCCGCGTGCGCTGAAATGAAACGACCCCCACGCTTCCCCGCTTCGCGAGGTCCGCTGCCCCCCGGGGGGGTGCCTCAGTGCCTTCGGGCGGCCGGGCGCCACTGACATGGACAAACCATACATCCTTCTGGCGCTGGGCCTTCCGCTGCTGCCGGCCCCCGCCGCCTGGGCGCAGGGCGCATCGGCCGATGCGCCGCAGACCCTGCCCGCCATCACGGTCAGCACGCCCGCCGGTGCGCGGCCGGCCTTCGAGCTGGCCGGCTCGGTGGACCGCGTGGAAGGCGAGGACCTGCGCGCGCAGCGCCTGCAGGCCCAGCTCAGCGAAGGCCTGGGGGCCGTGCCCGGCCTGCAGGTGCAGGACCGCCGCAACCTCGCGCAGGACCTGCAGCTGTCGGTGCGCGGCTTTGGCGCGCGTTCCACCTTCGGCGTGCGCGGCCTGCGCCTGTACGTGGACGGCATTCCCGCCACCTTGCCCGACGGCCAGGGCCAGACCTCGAACATCGAGATCGGCTCGCTCGAGCGCGTGGAAGTGATGCGCGGCCCCTTTTCGGCCCTCTACGGCAACTCTTCCGGCGGCGTGCTGCAGGCCTTCACCGCACCCGGTGAAGGCCGCCCGCTGCTGCGCTCGACCACGGGCGGCGGCAGCAACGGCAGCTGGCGCCAGGCGCTGGAGCTCAGCGGCGCACAGGCGCTGGGGGAGGGCGACGGCAAAAATGGCGCGGCGCAGATGGACTACCGCGTCAGCATCAGCCGCTTCGCCACCGAAGGCTGGCGCGACCACAGCGCCGCCACGCGCGACCTGGCCAACGCCCGCCTGGGCCTGGCGCTGGACAACGGCGCGAGGCTCACGCTGGTCTACAACGACGTGCGCATCTCGGCGCAGGACCCGCTGGGCCTGACCGAGGCGCAATGGCGCAGCACGCCGCGCGCGGCACCACTGGCGCAGCAGTACAACACGCGCAAGACGGTGTCGCAGCGGCAGGCCGGCCTGGTCTACGAGCAGACCCTGGCGCGCGACCATCAACTGCGCGTGCTGCTGTATGGCGGCGAACGGCAGACCACGCAGTTCCAGTCCATCCCGCCCGGCGCGCAGCAGAACCCGCGCCATGCCGGCGGCGTGATTGACCTGGCGCGGCGCTACAGCGGCATCGACCTTCGCTGGACCACGCAGCAAAACCTGCTGGGCCGGCCGCTGTCGCTGGCTGCGGGCCTGGCCTGGGACGGCATGCGCGAGACGCGCACCGGCTACGAGAACTACCTCGGCACGCCGGCCGCGCCGCTGCTGGGCGTGCAGGGCCGGCTGCGCCGCGACGAGCGCAACACGGTCAGCAACCTCGACCCCTATGTGCAGGCCGACTGGCAGCTCGCCGAAGCCTGGAGCCTGGAAGTGGGTGCGCGCCGCAGCCGCGTGCGCTTCGAATCCGAGGACCACTACCTGGCCAACGGCAACGACAGCGGCCAGGCCATCCATTCGCGCGTGCTGCCCGTGGCAGCGCTGCGCTGGCAGCCCGGCCGAGACCTCTCTTTCTACCTGTCGGCCGGTCGCGGCTTCGAGACGCCCACGCTCAACGAGATCTCCTACCGCACCGACGGCCTGGGCGGGCTGAACCTGGGCCTGCGCCCCGCGCTCAGCAGCAATGTGGAGCTGGGCGCCAAGGCGCGGCTGGCCGGCGGCCTGCTGACGGCGGCGCTCTTTCACACCCGCACGAAGGACGAGATCGTGACCCACAGCAGCGTGGGCGGGCGCAGCAGCTTCCAGAACGCGGGCCGCACCAAACGCCAGGGCGCGGAGATCGGCTGGCAGCACCAGAGCGCCACCCACTGGCGCACGCAACTGGCCTACACCTGGCTGGACGCGCGCTACGTGGACGGCTTCTGCACGCCGCTGCCCTGCAACGACGCCAACCGCGTGCTGGCCGGCGCGCGCCTGCCCGGCGTGGCCCGGCAGTCGCTGTACGCCTCTTTGGGCTGGGCGCCGCCGCAGGGCTGGCGGGCCGGCGTCGACCTGCGTGCGCAGGGCCGCATCATGGCCAACGACCGCAACAGCGTCAGCGCGCCGGGCTATGCCGTCACCGGCGCCTGGCTGGGCTGGCAGCAAAGCTACGGCCCCTGGCAGCTCGAGGCCTTCGCGCGGGTGGACAACCTGTTTGATCGCAACTACGCGGGCTCGGTCATCGTCAACGAAGGCAATGCCCGCTTCTTCGAGCCGGCACCCGGGCGGCAGTGGTCGGCCGGCGTGAGCGCGGCCTACCGGTTCTGAGCCCGGCCGAGGCCGTCACGGCGGGGCACGCATCAACTGGCCTTGTTGATGCCCAGCCGCTGAATCACTTCGCCGTAGCGCCGTGTTTCCTGCTGCATGCGCTGCGCAAAAGACGCAGCCGGCATGGCCACCAGATCGGTGCCCAGCGCCGCCAGCCGCGCGCGCGTGTCGCTGCGCTGAAGCACGGCGAAGGCAGCGCGAGCCAAAGCTTGCACCGCTTCGGCCGGTACCTGGGCCGGGGTGAGCAGGCCGTACCAGGACACGAAGTCGTCCTTCTGCTTCAGGTCCAGCGCCTCGGCCAGAGTGGGGACCTGCGGCGCCAGCGGTGAACGCTCGGGCTGCGTGACCGCGTAGCCCACGAGCTTGCCGCTGCCGATGTGCGGCAGCACTGGGGGCGCCCCCACCAGCGCAAAGCTCACCTCACCACCGAGCGCGGCCACCGTCGCCGGGCCGGCGCCCTTGTAAGGCACATGCACGATGTCCAGGCCCGTCTGAGCGCGCAGCTGCTCCACGGCGAGATGCTGTGGCGAGCCATTGCCGGGCGTGCCCACCGAGATGCCGCCGGGCTGCTGGCGCGCGGCCTGCAGGGCTTCACGCAGGTCCTTGCCTCCCAGTGAAGGCCTGGCCACCAGCACATTGGGCGACTGTGAGACCAGCACCACGGGCTTGAAGTCGGTGGCCGCGCTGTAGCTTGCCTTTTGCAGCTGCGGCGTGATGGTGAGCTCGGGGTTGCCCGCCAGCAGCACGGTGTAGCCGTCGGGCGCAGCCCGGGCCACGATTTCGGCCCCCAGCATGCCGCCCGCGCCGCCGCGGTTGTCCACCACCACGGGTTGATGCAGGACATCGGCCATGCCCTGGGCCAGCATCCGGGCCACGGCATCGATGCCGCCGCCGGCCGCATAGGGCACGACCATGCGGATGGGACCGCTCGGGTACTTGGATGTCGAATGCGCCGGCAGGGCCAGCCAGCCGGCCGAGGCCGTGCCCGCGCCGATGAGCCTCAGCATTGCTCTGCGTTTCATGGTGTGTCTCCGTGGGATCGTTGTCGTGCGCGCGCGGGTCAGTCGATGATCCGCCCGGGATTGAGGATGCCGGCTGGGTCCAGCGCCTGTTTCAAGGTCCGCATCAATGCGATCTCTTCAGGTGTGCGGCTGACGGCCAGGTAGTCCTTCTTGAGTCGACCCACGCCGTGCTCGGCGCTCACGGTCCCGCCGCAGCCGCGCAGGGCGCCATAGGCGATCTCGTCCACGGCATGCACACCGGCCTCGTCCAGCGGGCCGCTGATCAGGTGCAGGTTGTTGTCGCCCAGGTGGCCCAGGAAGAGATGCTGGGCTTGCGGCAACCGGGCCTGAAGCTCGGCAGCCACCTTCTGCACGTACTCGGCCGTGCGGGCCCAGGGCAGACCGATGTCCAGCGTGGCTGGCGGCTTGAGGTGCGTGAGCACTTCCGGAATCGCCTCGCGGATGCGCCAGAAGGACTCGCGATGCGCCTGGCTGGCGGCCATGGCGCAGTCATCGATGTCGCCGCCTTCGAGGGCATGCATCAGAGCCTCCTGCAACGGCTCGTCCAGGCACTGGCCCGCAGCCCCGGCGGCCTCGATCAGCACGTGCCAGGCGCCCTCGGTCTGCACCGGCACGGTGGCGCCGGTCAATTCGCAGGCGGTTCGCACGTATTGGCCGGACATGAACTCGAAGGCGCACAGTCCGCTGCCCAGCTTCTTCTTGAGCTGGCGCAGCAACACGGGCAGGGCCTCGAATCTGGAGGCCGCGACCCAGGCCACCGCGGCCTGCCCCATCGGTGGATGCAGGCGCAGCGTGAGCCGCGTGATGATGCCCAGCGTGCCTTCGGTGCCGATGAACAGGAAGCGCGGCTCCAGGCCCGTGCTGTTCTTGACCAGGCGTGTGAGCGACGACACGACCTGCCCGTTGGCCAGTACGGCCTCCACGCCCAGCACCGAATCGCGCATGGTGCCGTAGCGGATCACACGGATGCCGCCGGCATTGGTCGCCGCATTGCCGCCGACCTGGCAACTGCCGCGTGCGCCCAGGTCCACCGCGAACATCCAGCCGGCGGCCTCGGCCGCTTCCTGCACCTGCTGCAGCGTCGCGCCGGCCTGCACCTGCATCACGCCTTCGAGCGCATCGATCTCCTCGATCGCATTCATGCGCTCCAGGTTGATGACCACGTCACCTTGCGCGGGCACGGCGCCGCCCGCCACCCCGGTCATGCCGCCCTGCACGGTGATGCAAAGACCTTCTTCGTGGCAGCGGCGCACCAGGGCAGCGACTTCTTCGGTGCTGCGAGGGCGGTGAACTTCGCGTGGCCGCCCCACGCTCAAGCCGCTCCAGTCGCTCAGGAAGCGGGCTTCGATTTCAGGGTCTTCTTGCGGGTCCATCAGTGGCTGTCCTCCAGCGGTACCGCCACCGGCGTGGAGGTGGAGGAGCCGAGCTGGTGAGCCGCCTCGATGCCTCCGTGGAGCGCGATGAGCGCGGCCTGGTCCGCCTTGGCCTCGCGGTCAACCACCTGTGGGTCGCAGATGGCCAGCAGCGCGCGGTGCATGTCCTCCAGCACCTGCGCATGCGCGGGGCTGGCGGCCAGGTCATCGAGTTCTTCCGGGTCTTCCTGCAGATCGAAAAGCTCGGGCCTGAAGCCCACGTAGTGGTGGTACTTCCAGCGACCCTTGCGCAGCATGAAGCCGGCGCTGTTGCTGCCCGCGGCGTGGTATTCGCTCAGGATTGGCCGCTCCGGTTCCGGCGCGCAGCGGGCCAGCGTCTGCAGCGCGCGGCCGGGCCGCGCCTGCATTTCGGGTGCGGGGTCGATGCCCACGCCCTGCAGGATGGTGGGAAACAGGTCCAGCAGATCCACCGGCGTTTCGCACACGGCGGGCGTGATGCCGGGGCCCGCCATCAGCATGGGCACCTTCACGCTTTCCTCATAGAGGGTGGACTTGCCCCACACACCGCGCGCGCCGAGGTTGTCGCCGTGGTCCGAGGTGTAGATCAGTTGCGTGCTGTCGCTCAGGCCTGCCTCGTCCAGGGCCTGCACGATCTGCCCCACGTTGTGGTCGAGCCAGCTGCACAGGCCGTAGTAGGCGGCAAAGGCGCGCAGCCTTTCCTGCGCGTCGGCAAAGCGCGCTTCCGACGCCATGAAGTCCTCGTACTCTTGCACCCATGGATGGCGCTGGTACCCCTGGCTGGGATGCAGCTTGGGCTCGGGCAGCGTGTGCAGCGGGTAGAGATCGAAGAACTTGCTGGGCACGACGAAGGGAAAGTGCGGGGCCACCAGGCCGATGTAGAGCACGAAGCCCTGCTCGCGCGGGCCCGAGGCCACGTCCTTGAGCCACTGGACGGCGCGTGCCGTGACGGCTCTGTCGTACTGGGTGTACGAGGATTCCCCGGGGCCGATGCGCTCCCCGAGCATGCGTGGGCCGTCCACGCGCGGCTTGAAGGGGTCACGGATCGAAGCCCAGACCATGCCGTGGCCGCCGATCACATGCATGGGCAGGTGTTCCTGGTCGAAGCCCGCCGGGTCTTCCACGCTTCGGTAGTGCAGCTTGCCGATACTTTCCACGCGCACGCCATGCTCCTGCAGCACATGGCCCCAGCCGCGCTGCGCACCGGTGTAGGGCATGGCGTTGTCCCACAGCCTGATCTGGTGGACCCGCAGGCCCGTGGCGAAGGCGGCGCGCGCGGGCACGCAGATGGGGCTGGGCGTGTAGGAGCTGGTGAAGCGCACGCCGCGCGCGGCCAGCGCGTCCAGGTGCGGGGTCTTGATGAAGGGATGTCCCGAGCACCCCATGATCCGTGGGTCGTGCTCATCGGACATGATGACCACGACGTTCCTTGCTGCCATGTCTTGTCTCCAGTTGCAGGGGCGAGGCCCCTTGCGCTGGAGTGTGGACAAGGCTTGCGCCCGAATCCAATACCGTCTTGAGCTGGCGTGCCTTCAGTTTTTCTTATGGACGCACGGCATGGGCCGGCGTGATGGCCCGTCCGTAGAGCAGGCCTGCTCGCAACTGCTGGCTGGCCACCTCGGCCAGCAGGTCTCGCACTGCTGCTGCGGCGGCTGAAAGGGGACGTGCCTGCGGCCAGACGATGGCCTGCACCCGGCTGAGGCTGGCGTCGGCGATCGGGCGGCCCACGATGACGCCTGCCGCAACAGCCTCTGCGCAACTGCTCGGAGGCAGCACGGCGTAGGCCAGCCCCTCTCTGACCACCGAGACCAGCATCGCAGGGCTGTTGAGTTCATGGCGCACGTCCAGCGGCTGATCGATGGCCAGCGCGGCGCGCTCGATGAGTTTGCGCAGATCGTGGGCACGGTCCGGGGCAGCCAGCGGCCAGCGAGCCAGACGTGCAAAGTCGATGCTTGGCGGCTCGCGCTGCATGGTCTGCGGCGCGCCATAGACCATGAAGTGCTCCTCGAACACCGGCATCGCATCCATGCCCTGCATTTCGGATGCGTTCGGCATCAGGGCCAGATCGGCATGGCCGGCTTCCACCTGCAGCCGGGCCTCAAAGGACATGCTGTCGCTCACGGCGAGCCGGATGCCCGGGTAGCGGAGCGTGATCTCGCGCAGCAAGGGGGCGATGAGCACCGCAGCGACCGAGCCCGCCATGATCAGCCGGACCGGCCCCGTGGGCAGGGCGTCATGGCCGTGGATGTCGTGGCGAAGCGCATCCACATGGCCGATCAGCTGCACGGCCCTTTCGTAGAGGCGCTGGCCTTCGGGCGAGAGGTCCACGCCCTTGGCGTGCCGCTCGAAGAGCCTGGCGCCCAGGCTCTCTTCCAGCGCTGCGATGTTCTGGCTCAGGGCCGGCTGCGCGATGCCCAACTGCTGGGCCGCGCGCGAGAAGCTGCGATTGCGTGCGATGTGGACGAAATAGCGCAGTTGGCGAAGAGTGATGTGCATGGGCGGGGGCCGAAGTCCTGCTGTCGGATGTTCCCATGCCCGCTACCAGCGCCTTCCTGGCGCTTACCCACGGCGAAGGCGAGCCTTCTTCTTCGCACAAAAAAAGCAAAGCGGGCCCGCCGCTGGTGCGACGGGCCCGCGTGCGTTGAGGGCCGGCGCCTTTGCCGGGCGCCGCAGCACGCTCAGTACACCACCACCTTGCCCGTCGGCCGCGGGCTGTGGCAGTCGTTGTAGAAGTACTCGCCCGGCTGGTCGAACTTGTACTGCGCCGATTGGCCCGGTGCCAGCCGGAAGTCGAACTTGCCTTCGAAGAACTGCGTGGCGCAGTGCGTGTTGGCGTTGTCGGCCGGGTTGGTGAAGGTCACGGTGGTGTTGACCGGCACGCGCATCCAGGTCGGCGTCATGGCGTTCACGGCCGTCGATTCGGCCGTGCCCGGTGCGTTGCTGCTGGTCTGCACGCGCGCCAGGTAGACCGTGTTGGGCGTGGGCAGTGCCGCGCCTTCGACGGCCGAGCCCGACACCGGCCGGCGCACGTCCGGCCCGCCCGGCGTGGCGGCCTGCGGCACCGTGCCGCCCACCTTGAAGGCCCACAGCGAGTCACCGCGCGGCGCGGAGTTGCCATAGGGGATGCTGGTGCCGCCCGCATAGACGGCGATGTATTGCTCGCCGTCGATCTCGTAGGCCACGGGGCTGGCACTGATGCCGGAGCCGGTCTGGAAGCGCCACAGCTCGGCGCCATCCTGCGCGTCCATCGCGATCAGGTGGCCGTCGGGCTGGCCGATGAACAGCAGGTCCGACGCGGTGGTGAGGATGCCGTTGCCGTGCGCCAGCGAGTAGGGCATGGGCTTCTTCCACTTCACCAGGTTGGTGCCGGGGTCCACCGCCACCACGGCGCCGGTCATGTACTCGCCCGGCGGGCGCAGGCCGTTGCTGCTTTCGGTGAGCGAGTGCGCGGCCGCCACATAGCCCATGCCGGTGTAGACCAGGCCCGTGCGCTTGCTGAAGGACTGGTGGTTCCAGTTGGCGCCGCCGCCGTGGCCGGGGATCGACAGCACGGGGACGTCCCAGTGCGGGTCGTACAGGCAGCCGGCCACGTAGTTGGGCACCGCGCGGTTCGGGCTGCCGGGCACGGCCGTGCCCAGTGGCTGCGATTCCACGCAGGTCTCGGTCCAGGCGCCCTGGCGCGGGAAGGGCTGCGTGGGCCAGGTGGCCTGGCGGGCGTCCTGCTTGACGGCCACTTCGTCGATGCCCAGCGGCGCGCTGCCGTCCTTGCGGTCGAGGATGTAGTACATGCCGGACTTGCTGCCGTAGATCACCACCTTGCGGTCGGCGCCGTTGATCTTCACGTCGGCCAGCACCGGGGACATCACGTTGTCCATGTCCCAGATGTCGTGGTGCACCGACTGGAAGTGCCACTTGTACTCGCCGGTCTTGAGGTCCAGCGCGACGATGGAGTTGGCGAACAGGTTCAGGCCGGGCCGCGTGGAGCCGTTCTGCGACGAGCCGCCGCGCACGTTGCCGAAGGTCCAGTAGACCAGGCCCAGCTCCGGGTCCACGGCCGGATGGATCCAGGGCGTGGCGCCGGTGCGGTCCGACTCGGGCGCGCCGCCCCAGGTGTCGTAGCCGCGCTCGCCCGCGCGGGGCACGCCCCAGAACACCGTGAGCACCTTGCCGGTGGCGGCATCGGCCGAGAAGGCCGCGCCGCGGTTGCCGTCGTTGGTGCCGATGTACAGGCGCTTGTCGTGGTAGACCAGGGCCACCTTCTGCACCGCGCCCAGGTAGTCGGCGTCGGTGGTGGTGCTGGGGTACTGCTTGACCCACTTGAGCTTGCCGCTGTCCTTGTCCAGCGCGATCAGGCGGTTGCCCGAGGCGACCGTGTAGACCAGACCCAGGTCCTTGGCTACGGCCACGCCCCGGCGCGTGATGTTGCCGTAGGGCGTGGTCCACTTCCACTTGGTCACGCCGGTCTTGCCGTCCACCGCGATCAGGTTGCCCTGGGCGGACTCGATATAGATCACGCCGTCCACCACCACCGTGGTGCTCTGGCTGTTGCCGGTGACGGTGCCGCCCTCGATCTTGTTGACCCAGGCGCCGCCGAGCTGGCCGACGCGGCTCTTGTCGATCTGGCCCAGGCTGGTGTAGTTCTGGTTGCCCAGGTTGCCGCCCACCTTGGGGAAGTCCTTGTCGCCGGCGGTGCAGCAGTCCGAAAGGTCGGCAGCCGGTGTGCTGGGGCCGGGCGCCGGAGGCGGCGGCGGAGCGGGCGGATTGGGCGCAGGCGCCGGTGCGGGGGCCGAAGGCAGCGGAAAGCCGCCACCGCCACCGCCGGAGCCGCCGCAGGCGGTCAGCAGCAGGGGGGTGGCAATGGCGCCGCTGGACAGCAGCGCCCATGCGAGGGTGCGAAGTTTCATGATGTTGGAGCGATGAATGCAGGGGCCGCGGGCCGCCAGGGCCCGCGGTGCTGGGCGGTCTGCGATCAGGACGCGGCGGGTGCAGCCGGGGTGGCTGGCGCGGCGGGCGCGGCCGGCGCGGCGGTGGCGCTGGTGCAGAAGTCCGTCAGGCCCATGGTGGACTTGACGCCTTGCACGACCATCTTCTGGAAGAACTCCGCGCCGGGACCGGTGCTGGTCTCGGTGAAGGAGTTCGCGTTGTGGCCCAGCGTGGTGAGCCAGGCGCGGCCGCCGTCGTAGTACTGGCACCAGGCCACGGGGTGGAAGCCTTCATGGCCCGGGTGCGGCGCCGAGGTCAGCGGCTTGAGGGTGGAGGTGTCCACCTTCATCAGGAACTTCACCTGCGTGGGGAAGGGCTCCAGGTTGTACCACTCGTCCTGGAAGGTGAAGCGCTCGGGCAGGCCGGCCATCGACGGGTCGTCGGCGGCCATGACTTCGACATCGCCCGCGCGGTTGGGGCCGTGGTTGTAGAAGTTGGCGTTGCCCAGCAGGCCTTCGTAGTAGGGCCAGTTGTATTCGGCGCCGAAGGCGTTGTGCAGGCCCACGAAGCCGCCGCCGCGGCGCATGTAGTTGCGCAGCGAGGTGCGTGCCGCGTCCTTGCTGGTGGGCGAGGCGTCGTTCCACAGCGTGTCGCGGTTGGAGCTGGCGAAGATGACCGTCTTGTAGTTGTTGATGCGGCCCGACAGCACCGTGACGTCCTCGGTCCAGTCCACGGTGATGCCTTCGGCTTCGAGCATGCGCTTGAGGCCGGCCTGCATCACGTTGTCGGCGTTCATCGTGGGGTTCAGGCCGGCGGCCATGGGCGTGCCCAGGTTGGCATGGCGCGGACCGGCGGTGCGCGAATAGATCAGCACGCGGTTGGGCGTGGAGGCAAAGGCGCCCCAGTCGTTGTAGCACTTGGCGCTGGTGCCGCGGCAGACGTTGTAGTAGGCGTCGAAGAAGGGCTCGTCCTCGGGCGTGGGTTCCGGTTCCGGCGCCGGGTCGTCCGGAGGCGTCGTGGTCGGCGGCGTGGTCGTCGGAGGCTGCTGCTGTTGCTGCTGGGCGGCGGCGATCAGGGCCAGGGCCTCTGCCGACGTGCCGCCCCCTCCGCCCCCGCCACAGGCGCCCAGCGCCATGGCCACAGCGGCCACGGCCGCCAGCTTGAATGTCAATGAAGTGGCCTGGGCCATCGGGTTGTCTCCTCTAGGGTGGTGGAATGAAAGAAGGCCAGGCTCGATGCGACGCGCGCAGCCAGCCCTTGCGCGCGAGGCCGTGCGCAAGACGGAAAAAAGGGAGGAAGGGCTTATCCGGCAGCCACGCGGGTGCGCAGCCGGGCGCCAGTGCTCAGCGCAAAGGGCCGCCCGGGCGTGGCCTTGTCGGCCGCGTCGGCACCAGGGGGGGCTGCGACGTGCTCTGTCCAGCTGGCCGGGCCAGGGAGGACGCAAGAGTCGCTGGGGGTGGGGTGAATGTCACCGATGTCTCCTTCTGCGCCGGTCAAGCGGGCGTTTCTGGAATCATAGGTTGATATGGAAAAAAATTCCACATCAGAAATTCATTCTGGAATGTTGGCGCCTTGAGCGGTGTGCGTTTCTCGGGGTGCGAGGCTGGGATGGGGCCAATGCGGGCCCCATGCGGGAGCCTGCCGGGCGCGCTGTCAGGGCGGCGGGGCGTCGGTGCCCGCGCCGCGATCGCGCCACAGCACCTGCAGGTTGTTGGCGTTGCGATGCAGCAGCGACTGCTCCTGCACCCAGAGCCGGTCCAGCCGCAGCCGGCCCTGCACCTCGAAGTACTGCGTGCTGACGTTGTGCATGGCGCTGGAGAGCTGCGCGCTGCCGCTGGGCAGCAGCGCATTGGCCATCTGCAGCGTGTCGAAGTACTCGCGTTGGCGATGCGCCACCAGCCGCTGCGCGGTGGCCATGTCCAGCTTGTCGGCGCTCGCGGTCAGCACCTCGACGCTGGCGGTGTTGATGTTGACGGTGGTGGCAACCGGCAGCACCGTCACATAGGGCCTGATGGCTTCGACGGTGCTCTGCGGCAGGCCCAGCCAGACCAGGTCCTGCACGCGGCTGGGGGGCAGGGGCGCATTGGCGTCGGGCGCTGCTGCGGTGGCCGTTGCCGGCGGCTCGCCGCCCTGGCCGTCGGTCTTGGGCGGCGCGGCGGGCCAGACCCGCAGCAGGCCCTGCACCAGCGTCATCACCTGATCGGCCGGCAGGCCCAGCAGCTGGAACAGCTTCTGGAACGCGGCCACGGCCTGCGCGGAGGGCTGGCCGTTGGCCACCAGGTTGCGCACGTTCAGCTTGGACTGCGCGTCCACGATGCTGCCCGAGAGAAATGCTTCAGGCAGGCCCTCCAGCTGCTCGGCCGCCACGTTCTGGTCGGCACTCAGGAAGTCGCGCAACTGCACGTCGGCCAGCGGAATGGCCCAGGGCTCACCCAGATGGTCGGCCGGGCCCTTGGTGCTTTCTCCGGCGCCGGAGCCCGAGGCGCCGGCCTTGATGCGTGCGTCGGCCAGCGCGTCCTCGCGCAGGATCAGGCGCGACCAGTCGAGCGCGCCCACCAGCACCCAGGCCGATTGCAGGCGCGAACGCTCGGCGGCTTCCACTTCGGTGGCGCGCCATTGCTGCCACAGCGCCGCGGCCGCAAAGGTGGCGACCAGCGTCACGGTCAGCAGCGCCACCAGCAGGGCGGCGCCGCGCTGGTGCTGGCCGCGTGGGCGCGTGGTGCGCAGGGGGCTCATGCGCGGCTCATCCCGAGCGTGCGACGCCATGCGTGGGCCGCAGCCAGTCCTGCGTGATCGTGCCCGCCAGCCCGGTGGAGGCCGGCAGGTCCAGCACCAGCCGCACGCCATCGGCGCCCACGGCGGCCGAGCCTGTGGACGCAGGCGCGTTGCTGCTCCAGACACCGTTGGCGTAGTAGGCCACCGACCAGGCCGTCAGCGGCAGCAGCGGTGTGGCCGACGCATCGGGCGGCACGCCGTCCTGCAGGCTCTGCGCGCCAAGGCTCCAGGCCTGGTTCCATTCCGACAGCGTGCGCAGCGGCACGGACTGCCAGCGCCACCAGCGAGGGCCCGTGCTGTCGCTGCGCAGCGTCCAGGCGACGACCTGCAATGCGGGGCCGCCGCCGGTCTGGATGCGCCGCGTCAGCCGGAAGGTGCGTCCGTCCCAGGCCAGCGGCGCGGTGCTGCCGTCGGGCGAGGCTGCGGCGTCGAGGTCGGCTCGCCACTGGGCCAGCACCGTCTGCAGCACCAGCACCGAATCGTCGCGGGCCTGATGGGCCGATTGCGTGCGCGCCAGCGCGTCCACGCCGCGCCAGCTCATCAGCGCCAGCAGCGCCATGGCCGAAAGCGCAACCAGCAGTTCGATCAGCGTGAAGCCGCGGCTGTTGTTGTTGCTGCGGCGGCGGTGCCTGGGGCGGAGGAAGGGCATCGGCAGGCAACGCTTTCAGTAGCGCCCGACCACGGTGGACAGCCGCAGCACGGGCCACTGGGCTGCATCGCGCACCTGAACATCCACGCGGCGGAAATTCGGGTTCAGGGTCTGCAGTGTCGAGACCGTGAGGTCGAAGCGCGTGTTCGCCTGCTCGCACACCTGCGTGCTGTCGCCCACGGGCGGCATCTGCGGCGCCAGCCGGGCCTGCACCAGCGCGTTCTCGGCGCACAAGCGGGCCAGCAGCACGTCGGACTGGCGCTGCGCGTTGCGCGTGAGCGCGTTGCTGGCCTGCACGCCGGCCGCCAATGCGATGGCCGTGATGGCCAGCGCGACCATCACCTCGATCAGCGTGAAGCCGCAGGACCGGGGCGTGGTCATCATGGCTGCGCCTGCGCCGTGAAGGGCCGCAGGCCGTCGGTGGACAGGCGCACGCGCCCCATCGCGGGGTCGTCGGTGCTCAGCAGCAGTTGTTGGGCGCCCACGATCGGATCCGGGCCCAGCTGCAGGGCCGGCACTGGCAGGCCGCGCGCATCCAGCGGCTGGGCCTGCACGGCAGCCAGGGTCCAGTGGGTGGGCAGGGCGCCGGCAGGCAGGCCGTCGAAGGCAAAGCCCTGCGGCGTGGGGTACCAGCGCACCGCATAGCCGTTGGCGCGTGATTGGGCGCGGGCCGACTCGAGCAGTGCTGCCAGGCGTTGGGCTTCGCGTTCCAGCGGCGCCTGCGCGCTGTCGCGCAGGGCAAAGGCCACGCCAGCGGTGGAGAAGGCAATGATCGCCACCACCACCAGCAGCTCGATCACAGTGAAGCCGGTGACGCGAAGCCGGCGCTTCGCAGGCCGGGAGCCGCCGCCCTTACTGCCAGCTGCCGATGTCGGCATTGCCGCCCTCGCCACCGGGCTGGCCATCGGCGCCCAGGGAGAAGACATCGATCTCGCCCTGCAGGCCTGGGTTCAGATACTGGTACGGCCGGCCCCAGGGGTCGTTGGGCAGCTTGTCGATGTAGGGCTTCCAGTTGAGCGGGGCCGGGCCGGTGCTGGGCCGTGCCACCAGGGCCCCCAGGCCCTGTTCGGCGCTCGGGTAGCGCTGGTTGTCCAGGCGGTACATCTTGAGCGCGTTCATCAGGTTGTTGACGTCGGTGCGGGCGGCAGTGACGCGTGCATCGTCGGCGCGGCCAATCACATTGGGCACGATCAGCGCAGCGAGCACGCCGATGATCACAAGCACGACCATCAACTCGATCAGCGTGAAGCCGCGCTGGCGGCGGGACTGGCTGGCGGGGGGCAAAGCAGGCATGGAAGAAGAGGGCGTGAGGCGGGGAAGTGGCCTGGGCTTGCTGCCGCAGGTGCGGCATGCGCGCAGGGCGGCAGTCACAAGGCATCGAACGAAGTGCGCTGCATGATAATGCCCGGCCATGTCAGTCCTGAATGCTCCTGCACCCTGGCCCAGCGCCGCTTGCACCGCCTTGCTGTGGGCCGCTGCCGCGGGCAGCGTGGTGTTCTGGGGGCTGCGGCTGGCAGCGCCGGCCGAGGCTTCCTTGCCGCCTGTGGCCGCCGCCGCCCCGCTGCAGACGGATGCCGCCGCCGTGGCCAGCCTGCTGGGTGCGCCCGGTGCCGCCGCACCCGCGAGCCGGCCGCAGGTGGACCCTGCCAGCCGCTTCCGGCTGTTGGGCGTGGTGGCCGACGATCGGGGTAGTGGCGCCGCTTTGCTGGCCGTTGATGGCAAGCCGGCACGCCCTTTCCGCGCCGGGGCGGCGCTGGGCGACGGCTATGTGCTGCAGGCCGTAGAAGGCCGCAGCGCGCGCATCGGCGTTGCGGGCAGCCCCGCCGCGCCCATCGTGCTGGAGCTGCCTGCGCTGGCGCAGGCCCGCAACGCGCCGCCACGCGGCGCGGCCGTGCTTTCCAACGACTGAAAACGAGAAGAAGAACGAGGCGCCCGCAGTGCCACGGCCAGTGGCCTGCGTGCGCCGCGTGACTCAGCCCTGCTGCAGGAACAGCTGGTAGGCGGGGTTGTTCGTTTCCTCGATCCAGGGGTAGCCCAGTTCCTCCAGAAAGGCCGTGAAGGCTGCATCGTCGGAAGCCGGCACCTGCAGGCCCACCAGCGTGCGGCCGTAGTCCGCGCCCTGGTTGCGGTAATGGAACAGGCTGATGTTCCAGTTGGGCTGCATCAGGCTCAGGAACTTGAGCAGCGCGCCCGGCCGTTCCGGGAAGGTGAAGCGCAGCAGGCGCTCGTCGTGCGCCAGCGCGCTGCGGCCACCCACCATGTAGCGCACATGCTCCTTGGCCAGCTCGTCATGCGTGAGGTCGACCGCGCCGAATCCCTGTTGGCGGAAGGTGTCGGCGAGGGTGGCTGATTCGCCCCGCGCGATGGTCGTCAGGCCCACGAAGACGTGCGCCTTGTTGGCATCGCTGATGCGGTAGTTGAATTCCGTCACGTTGCGCGAAGTGCCCGGAAGCTGGCCCACCACTTCGCAAAAACGCCGGAAGCTGCCGCGTTCTTCGGGGATCGTGATCGCAAAGAGCGCTTCGCGCTCCTCGCCCACTTCGGCGCGCTCGGCCACGAAGCGGAGCCGGTCGAAATTCATGTTGGCCCCGCACAGCACTGCGGCGTAGGTCTCGCCCTGTGTGCCGTGCTTTTCCACGTACTGCTTCATCGCGGCCACGGCCAGCGCGCCCGACGGTTCGACGATGCTGCGCGTGTCGATGAAGATGTCCTTGATCGCGGCGCAGACGGCGTCGGTGTTGACGCTGATGTAGTCGTCCACCAGGTGGCTGGCCACCCGGAAGGTTTCCTCGCCCACCAGCTTGACGGCGGTGCCGTCGGCGAACAGGCCCACGTCCGGCAGCGTCACGCGCTCCTTGGCACGCACCGACTGCAGCATCGCGTCGGAGTCGTCGGTCTGCACGCCAATCACCCGGATGCCCGGACGCACGGCCTTGATGTAGTTGGCCACGCCCGCGATCAACCCGCCCCCGCCGATGGCCACGAACACGGCATCCAGCGGCCCTTGGTGCTGGCGCAGGATTTCCATGGCGATGGTGCCCTGGCCCGCGATCACGTCCGGATCGTCAAAAGGATGAACAAAGGTTAACCCTTCGGTCTGCTGCAACTGGAGCGCGTATTGGTACGCGTCGGAATAGCTGTCGCCGTGCAGATGGACCTCGCCGCCCAGGCCGCGAACCGCGTCGATCTTTAGTTGCGGCGTGGTCACGGGCATCACGATCACTGCCCTCGTACCCAGCTTGCGAGCGCCCAGTGCCACGCCTTGCGCATGGTTGCCGGCCGAAGCGCAGATCACCCCTTTTGCCAGTTGCTCGGCACTCAAATGGGCCATCTTGTTGTAGGCGCCGCGCAACTTGAAGCTGAAAACGGGTTGCTGATCCTCGCGCTTGAGCAGTATTCGATTGTTTAATCGGGCACTCAATACGCGCGCGAACTCCAATGGCGATTCAATCGCCACGTCATAGACACGCGCGTTCAGAATTTTCCGCAGGTAATCCGTCGGGGACAGCCCCGCGGCATCCTGCGGCACAAGAGTTTGGGAGGGGGGATTCATCATTGGCACCCAACGATGATAGAAGGCATCGGGATTGCATGCGTCTGGGCATATGGACACACTTGTCATGAACTTGCCCACAAACTGGCTGGCAGCGGCAAACGACCCGGATGTCAGACGCAGGCACTCCCCGTCGGCAGTATCGACTGCCAACCAAGAAACAGACCGGCAAAAACTGTCAACCGTTTTTGTCAGAAACTTGGCTCAACAACTCCTGGCAGCTGAAGCCGCCCGTGTGGAACGCGGTGAAATCGCTCGCGGAAGTTGGCAGGTCATGCAGAACCGAATGCAGGGTCACATCCTTCCCTTGTTTGGTGGATTGCCAGCAATTGAATTGCGAGCTACCCACGCACAAGAGCTTATTGATCACCTGGGTCGAAAAGGCTTCACAAGCACGACCATCGCCCAGTACCTGGTGCTTTTCCGGAAGGTAGTGATGCACGGGGTTCTGCAAGGCGTCATCGACGAAATGCCTCGCTTCCCAAAGATCAAGATCCGCAGCCAGCCTCGCGGAAGCTTCACCGTGCGCGAGTACCGGCAGCTCGTGTTCGCGGCAAGGTCCCTTCGCGACAAGCCGCATCCGCAGCTTCTTTCGATGGCAGCCGGAGAGCGCTTCTGGATCGCACGTGACCTGCTTCACATGCCTGCTGAGCTGCCCTGGCTCATCCGCTGGATGGTCAACACTTTTGTGCGTCCCAGCGACATCAAGTTTGTGCAGCACAAGCACGTGGAAATCGTGCGCGGAAAGAATCTTTACTTGCGACTGCGATTGCCGGAAACGAAGCGGCATTCGCAACCCATGGTGAGTCTGAGACCTGCCGTTCATGTGTATGAGCAGTTGTTTGCGTATCGGCGCCAGCAGGGACTCGCCCAACCCGATGACTACCTCTTCCTTCCCCACATCGCCAATCGCGAGCATGCGTTGGCGATGCTCGGCTTCTTCTTTCAATGGGTCCTGGCACGCGAAGGCCTGGATAAGGGGCCTCAAGGCCAGACGCGCACCCTCTATTGCCTTCGCCACACGGCTATCACGCTGCGACGTCTCTACGGACAGGGCATAGACATGTTGACGCTGGCGCGCAATGCTCGGACCAGCGTCAACATGATTGAGCGCTTCTATGCGTCGCCGCTGAGCGGCGAGATGAATGTGCAGATGCTTCAGAGCCGCAGGGGAAGGTCGGTCTGAAGTCACTTGTGCCCGCTTGCTGACACTGTTGTCGGTAGCGGGCGTGGCAGCAGAGGGTAGGCGTCTTGCCGAGAACCACAAGCCACGGCTCCTTTGGCGGCTGTCCATTGCCAAAGCAGCTAAAAATGAAAAAGGCACGGCGCCATGCGCCGTGCCTTTAAAGGCTCCTTGGTCGATCATAGAAGATCGATGAGAAGCAGATCGCGATCAGAACGAGTGGCGAATGCCCAGGTCGTAGCCCAGCGAGCTCTTCGGGCGATAGACACCACCGATGTCCACCAGAGTGCTTTCGTAAGCGGTCACATAGGGAACGTTGGAGTCCAGCGTAAGGCCGTAGCCATTATTGTTCTTCAGGTACGCAACGGTTGCGTACAGCGCAGTGCGCTTGGACAAGTTGTGTACATAGCCCAGAGCCAGTTGGTCAGCCTTGGGGGAGGCCGGTGGTTGGTAGAAGAAGTTGCCCGTACGGATGGCGTCCCATGCATCTTGCGGGTTGACACTTTGACTCAACTTCACGCGGCCGTACGAGGCGCGGATCACACCAGCGCCGACAGGAGCAGTCACGCCGAACTCATAGCCCTTCAGTTTCTAGGAGGGGTTGAAGGCGCCGTTGTCGTTCGCGTATTCAACCTTGTTCTTGTTCTGCGCAATCAGACCGAAGAGCTTGACCACACCCAGATCGTACGAGGCACCAAGGCTGGCGTGCTTGGACACATCGTCGGAGCCTTTAGCCCAGTTTGAGGCGTTGTTTTGCTGGCCATAGCTCACTGTGATATCCAGGGGGCCATTGGCGTATCCGAAGCGGCCACCCCAGTAACGGCCACCACGGCTGTTGTTGTTCAGGGAGCCTTGGAGGTCGTTGTCGTACTTGACTTGCTCATGGAAGCCGTACTGCACTTGGCCATAGAAGCCACCCAGGTTCTTCGGCAGGAAGTAGCCTACGGAGTTGCTTTGGCGCACGTAACCACCGCCTTCTTCGGCGATCATGGCTTTGTGCAGCACCGAGGTGCCCACGCCATTGGTGCTCGTTGCTGCGAACACGGTGTGATTCCAGAAGGAGGGCTTGTAGTCATGGCCCAGACGCAGCTCACCGAAGTTGCCCGACAGGCTCACGGTGGAACGACGCGAGAAGGAGCTCACACCGGTCTTGCCGTCGTCGTTGGTGATGGGCGCTTCCAGCCAGAAGCTGGCGGCCAGACCGCCACCCAGATCTTCCACGCCGCGGAAACCCAATTGGCTGGTGCTGTTGCCAGAGTTGTTCATGCCCGTGCGGCTGGACTTGAGGGAGCCCGGGAGGTACAGAGCCAGCGGGTTGAGCGCATCTGCCGAGTTGGCAAAGTACAGGTTGCTCTTGTTCGACACGCTGGTAATCGACGCGTCAACCACGCCGAACAGAGTCACCGACGACTGAGCCGAGGCGACGCCGGCAACCGCCAGGGCAGCCAGAGCAGCTGCCCCGGGGCGGGGAAAACAGCTGCCCTTTCCGACCCCGCAACGCGCCTTGTCGGCCAGCACCCGCCAAGAAAAAAGCCCCGAGTCTTGCGACTCGGGGCTAAATCCACCAATTGGGAGGGTGGAGGAGACAACCGGTGCACACAACAGTTTGTGTGCGATGGACTAGAGTATATGCCCTTATTGTTGCGACGCAACAAGCCGGGTGACTTTTTCGCAACAATGCGGTCGTGAGTCTTCCGCCGGGGGAGCACCCTCGGCGTCCTTACCAATTTTTCAAGTTTTTCATCAAATGGAATGCACCGTCAGCTGGACCGGTCAGGCCGGCACTCGTTCTGCGATGGGCTTCGTGGCGGAGACCGGAAGTGGCCATCTCGTCGCCATGGATGGCGCCCCTGATGCAGCCAGACCCGAAAACGGAGGCCAGAACCTGGCGCCGCGTCCCATGGAGATGGTTCTGGCCGGCGCCGGTGGCTGCACCGCCTACGACGTGGTCATGATCCTCAAGCGTGGCCGGCATCAGGTCGAGCGCTGCAGTGTCAAGCTGAGCAGCGAGCGGGCAGAAAAAGACCCCAAGGTGTTCACCAAGATTCACCTGCATTTCACGGTCGCGGGTCGCGGCATCCCGCCCGCTGCCATCGAGCGGGCGATTGCGCTGAGCCACGACACTTATTGCTCGGCCACGATCATGCTGGGCAAAACGGCGCAGATCACCACCAGTTTCGAGCAGATCGAGCTTTGAGCGCGGGCCTGGCGGGCGATTTGCTCAGATGTGGTGGGCGACGGTGGTCATGACACGGGCGGCCGCTCGCATGAGCGCCCGCGCTGGCGGGGGCAGCTCCACCGCGCCTTCGTCCATGGCCCAGCGGGCGTGGCGCGCCTCGTCTTCTTTCATTTGAGCCACGATGGCGCGCGAGGCGCCATCCTTTGCCGGCAGGCGCTGAAGATGTCCGTCGAGATGGGCTTCCACCTGACGCTCCGTCTCGGCAACGAATCCGAGACTGAACGGATCTCCCATCCTTCCGGCCACCAGCCCGAGGCCGAAGGCCCCTGCATACCAGAGGGGGTTGAGCAAAGAGGGGCGGTCGCCCAGTGCTTCCAGACGTTGCGCGGTCCAGGCCAAGTGATCGGTTTCCTCGCTCGCTGCGTGGAGCAGCTCTGCTCGAAGCTTGGCGTCCCGCGTGGTGGCCGCCTGGGCGGTGTAGAGCGCCTGGGCGCAAATTTCCCCCACATGGTTCACGCGCATGAGCGCCGCAGCATGGCGCTTCTCCGCAGGGCTGAGCTCTTCTTTCGGGCCTGGGGCCTGCGGCACGGGGCGGACGGCATGCGGTTTGGCGAAAAGGGCGCGCAGCGCCGAGTCGGCGGCTTCGAGCAAAGAGTCCATGGCGTGGGTCATGGGCGCATTTGAGCGCATCCGGGTCTTCCCTGGCCGCGAGTCAGCCAAAGAGTCCGGCCATTGGGATGTTGCACATCCACAACGAAACCTTGGGCCGGCCCGCCGTTTGGGCGGATTTGCTTTGCCCTGCCGGGACGCCTCTGGTGGAATAGCACCAACTTCCCAAAAGGAGGTTGGCCCGGGGACCGGTGGGTTGCGCAACAGCGCCAGCACGGCAAGACCCTTCGTACCGGCGCCCCATGTTTAACCTTGGAGAAACTTGCAATGAAAAAATCCCTAGTTGCTCTGGCTGCCCTGGCGGTTGCCGGCGTCGCCTCGGCTCAGTCGTCGGTGACTCTGTTCGGTATCGTTGATGCTTCGATCAGCAGCGTCAGCAACAAGAGCGAGCTGGTGACCGATCCCTTCACGCTGCTGGCAAGTCCCCTGGCGTACTACGGTCTGCCTGGCTCGGTGAAGTCCAGCAAGACGGGTCTGAACAACTCTGCTTACAACAGCAGCCGTCTGGGTTTCCGCGGCGTGGAAGACCTGGGTGGCGGTCTGGCTGCCAGCTTCTGGCTGGAAGCCCCCATCACCAACGACGACGGCGCCACCGGTGTGAGCACCTTCTCGCGTCGTTCCACCGTGAGCCTGTCGGGTAACTTCGGTGAACTGCGTCTGGGTCGCGACTACAAGCCGACGTTCTGGAACTTCACGAACTTCGATCCGTTCGGCACCAACGGCGCAGGCACGGCCCTGATCCAGCGCGCTGCAGGCGGCATCGAAACGTCCAACGTTCGCGCTTCCAACACCGTTGGCTACTTCCTGCCCAAGAACCTGGGCGGCTTCTACGGCCAGGTGCAGTACTCGTTCCACGAGCAGACCAAGTACGACAACGACCTGCAAGGTTCGCTGAACAACAACAGCCGTGGTGGCCGTTACTGGGGTGGCCGCTTCGGCTACGCCAACGGTCCTCTGGATGTTGCAGTGGCTTACGGCGAGCAAATCAACGCTTCGTCGTGGAACGCCGGCACCGACCAGACCGCCAAGAACTTCAACGTCGGCGCAAGCTACGACTTTGGTGTTGTGAAGCTGTTCGGTCAGTACGCCAACCTGAAGGGCAAGACCGAGTACAACGGCCTGATCAACGCTCCGGCCTACAACCCCTCCACCAAGCTGAACGGCTACCTGATCGGTATCACCGCCCCCGTGGGTGCTGGCCTGATCCGTGCGTCGTATGGCCACGTGAAGACCAAGGTTGACGTCGATCCGCTGGCTTACCTGGCTGATCCGTTCTTCTACCAGCAAAACCCCAAGGCTGACCAGCTGGCTCTGGGCTACGTGCACAACCTGAGCAAGCGCACCGCTCTGTACGCCACCGTGGCTTACATCAAGAACAAGAACGGCGCTGCTTACTCGGCTGGTTCGGGCAACATCACGGCTCCGTGGGTCACCGAAGTCAGCAACACGTTCGGCACGGGCGTGTACCAGGCCAAGACCTCGATCGGCTACGACCTGGGCATTCGCCACTCCTTCTGATCTGAGGCTGGCTTGACCAGCTTCTGAATCGGCAAGAGCCAAAGCCACCCGACGCAAGTCGGGTGGCTTTTTTCATGGCCCGGCCCAGATGCCAGGGACTGGCGCAGAGTTTGCGTGCCATGACCGCGCACCCGGGAAACTCCCCGCGTTGCGGGCGGCATTTCTGCCCAACATTGACGGTCTGCGGCAGCGTGCCGCGACCCACATCCCATTACCGAGGAGAAGCCTTGTGAAGTTCAAGTCTGCGTATCTGTCTGCCGTGGCTGCCGCCGTTCTTCTGGCCGTGCCGGCGCTGCATGCCAAGACCTTCAAGTGGTCCAGTGCCAGCGACATCCCGACGCTGGACATCCATTCGCAGAACAATGCGCTGGGCAATGGGGTGCATGCCGCGATTTACGACGCGCTCGTCTACTACAACAGCAAGACCTTCAAGCCCGAGCCGCAACTGGCCACGGCGTGGCAGCAGGTCTCGCCGACACAGATGCGCTTCACGCTGCGCCAGGGCGTGAAGTTCAGCGATGGCTCGTCGCTGACTGCCGACGACGTGGTGTATTCGATCACGCGCTCCATGGCCAAGACCTCCAACCATGCGGTGTTCGCGCAAGGCATCGACAAAGTCGTGAAGGTCAATGACAACACGGTCGACATCCTGCTCAAGGCCCCCACGCCCACGCTGCTGAACCAGCTGACCGAGCTGCGCATCATGAGCCGCGCCTGGGCCGAGAAGAACAAGTCGCTCGAGCCCAAGGACATCAAGACGCAGGACGAAACCTTCGCTCACCGCAATGCGATGGGCTCGGGCCCGTACATGGTCAAGGAATGGCTGCCCGACCAGCGTCTGGTGATGGTGGCCAACCCTCACTACTGGGGCAAGAACCCGACCAACGTGACGGAGATCGTCTACACGCCGATCAAGTCGCAGGCCACGCGGCTGGCGGCCCTGCTGTCGGGCGAGACCGACTTCGTGCTCGATCCCAGCCCGCAGGACCTGGGCCGGCTGCGCAGCAACGCCAACATCAAGGTGCTCGACGGCGCCGAGAACCGCACGATCTTCCTGGGCATGGACCAGTTCCGTGACGAGCTGGTGGGTTCAAGCGTGAAGGGCAAGAACCCGCTCAAGGACGTGCGTGTGCGCAAGGCGCTCTACCAGGCCATCGACATCAATGCCATCCAGCGCGTGACCATGCGCGGGCTGGGCGAAGCCACGGGCACGCTGATTTCGCCGCAGGTCAACGGCTGGACCAAGAAGGCGGATGCGCGCTGGCCCTACGACGTGAGCGCCGCGCAGAAGCTGCTGGCCGATGCGGGCTATCCGCAGGGCTTCGAGGTGGACTTCGCCTGCCCCAACAATCGCTACATCAACGACGAGGCGGTCTGCCAGGCCATCACGGCCATGTGGGCGCGCGTGGGCATCAAGGCCAAGCTGCGCACGCTGCCGCTGGTGACCTACTTCCCGATGATCCAGCGCTACGAGGCCAGCATCTACATGCTGGGCTGGGGCGTGCCCACCTTCGACGCGCTCTACAGCCTGCAGTCGCTGGTGCGCTCGGTGGGCGCGGGTGGTGACGGCAACTACAACGTGGGCCGCTATTCCAATCCGCAGATGGACGCACTGGTCGAGCGCGTGAAGGTCGAGACCGACCTCAAGAGCCGCAACGAGCTCATCGAAAAGGCCCTGGTGCTGTCGCATGAGGACGTGGCCTACCTGCCGCTGTACAACCAGGTGATCCCGTGGGCGATGAAGAAGAACATCGAGGTGGTGCACCGCGCAGACAACCGCCTGGACTGGCGCCTCATCAAGGTGAACTGAGCGCCCCCGAACCGCGCGCGCCAAGGGCTCTTCGGAGCCCTTTTTTGATGCCCGCGACCTCGCGCCACGGGCGCGTTGCAACCCGGCGGAAGAGCCCTGCGACAGCCCTGCCTTTTGGCCGCCCCTTTTAGGTGCAAACCCCGGTCTCCAGTGGGCCTGGGCACGCCTATTGCTCTGCTAGCATGCCGCGAAATCACTGTCATTGAATGATTGCCTTCATCCTGCGCCGCCTGATTCAGGCCGTGATCGTCATGGTTGCGGTGGCCTTCATTGCCTTCCTGCTGTTCCAGTACGTGGGCGACCCGGTGACCTTCCTGCTGGGCCAGGACGCAACCCCCGCGCAGATCGCCGAGCTGCGTGCCGCGCTGGGGCTGGACAAGCCCTTTTTCGTGCAGTTCTGGCACTTCCTGTTCAATGCCGCGCAGGGTGAGTTCGGCCTGAGCCTGCGTCAGGGTGCCAAGGTCTCCACGCTGATTGCCGAGCGCTTTCCGGCCACGCTGGAGCTGGCCCTGGTGGCGGCTCTGCTGGCGTTGGTGGTGGGCATTCCGATGGGCGTGTACGCCGCCCTGCGCCGCGGCAGCTTCATGAGCCAGGTCTTCATGACGCTGTCGCTGCTGGGGGTGTCGCTGCCCACCTTCCTGATCGGCATCCTGCTGATCCTCGTCTTCGCCGTACACCTGGGCTGGTTTCCCAGCTTCGGCCGCGGCGAGGTCACGCGGCTTGGCTGGTGGAGCACCGGTCTGCTGAGCCCCAAGGGCTGGCACCACATTGTGCTGCCCGCTGTGACGCTGGCCATCTTCCAGCTCACGCTGATCATGCGGCTGGTGCGCGCCGAGATGCTGGAAGTGCTGCGCACCGACTACATCAAGTTTGCGCGTGCGCGGGGCCTTTCCAACCGCGCGATCCATTTCGGCCATGCGCTCAAGAACACGCTGGTGCCGGTGATGACCATCACCGGCCTGCAGCTCGGCGGCCTGATCGCCTTTGCCATCATCACCGAGACCGTGTTCCAGTGGCCGGGCATGGGCCTGCTGTTCATCCAGGCCGTGACCTTCGCCGACATCCCGGTGATGGCGGCCTACCTGTGCCTGATCGCGCTGATCTTCGTGGTCATCAACCTGGTGGTCGACCTGCTGTACTTCGCGGTCGATCCGCGGCTGCGCGTGAGCAAGGCAGGGGGGCACTGACATGGGGATGATGTCTGCGCCGGAGCTTGCGCAGGAGCCGGGCGTGCGCCTGCGGGCGCAGGGGCGCGTGTTTGCGCAGATCGCGCGCATGCATCCGGAGCTCACGGCCTTTCGCCGCGACCTGCATGCGCACCCGGAGCTGGGTTTCGAAGAGGTCTACACCGCCGCCCGCGTGCGCGAGGCCCTGCGCGCCTGCGGCGTGGACGAGATCCACGAAGGCATTGGCCGGACCGGCGTGGTGGGCGTCATCCGCGGCCGCAAGCAGGGCAGCGGGCGCATGCTGGGCCTGCGCGCCGACATGGACGCGCTGCCGATGCAGGAGCAGAACGACTTCGGCTGGTGCTCGGCCAAGTCGGGGCTGATGCACGGCTGCGGCCACGACGGCCACACGGCCATGCTGGTGGGCGCCGCCCGCTACCTGGCCGAGACACGCAACTTCGACGGCACTGCAGTGCTGATCTTCCAGCCCGGCGAGGAGGGCCATGCAGGCGCGCGCGTGATGATCGAGGACGGCCTGTTCGAGCGCTTCCCCGTCGACGCCGTCTATGCCGTGCACAACTGGCCCGCCATGCCCGTGGGCACGGTGGGCATCAACCGCGGCGCCATGATGGCGGCGGCCGACCGCATCAGCATCGACATCACCGGTCGCGGTGGCCATGGCGCCCATGCCTACCAGACCGTGGACCCGGTGCTGGTGGCCGCACACATCATCACGGCGGCGCAGAGCATCGTCTCGCGCAACGTGCGGCCCATCGACGCGGCCGTGGTCAGCCTGTGCGCCATGCAGGCCGGCGACGTGGACGCGTTCAGCGTGATCCCCGGCTCGGCACGGCTGGTGGGCACCGTGCGCACCTTCAACCTGCGGGTGCAGAACCAGATCGAGCAGCGGCTCAAGGAGCTGTGCGCGTCGGTGGCGGCGGCCTTCGGCGCCACGGCCAGCGTCAAGTACGAACGCATCTACCCCGCGACCATCAACACCGCGCCCGAGGCCATGTTCGCGGCCGACGTGGCCGAATCGCTGGTGGGGGCGGGCAACGTGGACCGCCACCTGGAGCCCAGCATGGGCGCGGAAGACTTCTCCTTCATGCTGCAGCGCAAGGCCGGCGCCTACCTGCGCATCGGACAGGACGTGCGCGAGGGGGCCTACCTGCACAACCCGCGCTACGACTTCAATGACGAAATCCTGCCATTGGGGGCGGCGCTGCATGCCAGCCTCGTCGAGCAGGGCATGCCGCTTGCTGGTACCCCCGGCACGGCGCACGAGCACGCCGCCACCGCGGCGAGTTGATCCGCGTCATTGCACGCTTCGCAACCCGAGGAGTCTCTTGTCATGAAACTGAACCGTACCCTGGCTGCAACGGCCGTCCTTTCGGTGCTGGCCGTGGCCGGCGTGGGCGCGCAGGCGCAGACGCTTCGCATCGCGAACCAGGGCGACGCGCTGTCGCTCGATCCGCATTCGCTCAACGAGTCGCTGCAGCTGAGCATCGCGTCGAACGTGTACGAAGGCCTCACGGACCGCAACAAGGACCTGAGCCTGGCGCCGGGCCTGGCCACGAGCTGGAAACAGACCTCGCCTTCGGTGTGGCGCTTCGAGTTGCGCAAGAACGTGCAGTTCCATGACGGCACGCCCTTCACCGCCGATGACGTCATCTTCAGCTTTGCCCGCGCGGCCGGCGACGGCTCCGACGTGAAGGCCAAGGTCAACGACATCAAGGAAGTGCGCAAGGTCGACAGCCACACGGTGGACATCGAGACCAAGGGGCCGTTCCCGATCCTGCCCGAAGTGCTTGCCGACATGTTCATCATGAGCAAGAAGTGGAGCGAGGACAACAAGGCCGAGCGCCCGGTGGACCGCCGCAAGGGGATTGAGAACGCGGCCTCCTTCAAGGCCAACGGCACCGGCCCGTACCGCGTGCGCGAGCGCCAGCCCGATGTGCGCACGGTGTTCGTGCGCAGCGGCACCTACTGGGGCAAGATCGAAGGCAACGTGCAGGAGGTGGTGTTCCAGCCCATCGCCAACCCCGCCACGCGCGTGGCGGCGCTGATCTCGGGCCAGGTCGACGTGATGGAGCCCATCCCGGTGCAGGACATTCCGCGCGTCAACGGCAACGCCAGCACGCGCGCGATCGTCGGCCCCGAAATGCGCACCATCTTCCTGGGCATGGACCAGAAGCGCGACGAGCTGCTGTACTCCAGCGTCAAGGGCAAGAACCCCTTCAAGGACAAGCGCGTGCGCCAGGCCTTCTACCAGGCCATCGACATCAACGCGATCCAGAAGACGGTGATGCGCGGCGCCTCCAAGCCCACGGGCCTGATGGTGGGCCCCGGCATCAACGGCTGGACCCAGGCGCAGGACAAGCGCCTGCCCTTCGACCCCGAGGCTTCGAAGAAGCTGCTGGCCGAGGCCGGCTACCCGCAGGGCTTCGAGGTCACGATGAACTGCCCCAACGACCGCTACGTCAACGACGCGCAGGTCTGCCAGGCCGTGGCGGCCAACCTGGCGCGCGTGGGGGTCAAGATCAACCTGCAGGCCGAGACCAAGGGCACCTACTTCCCGAAGATCCTGCGCCGCGACACCAGCTTCTACCTGCTGGGCTGGACGCCTTCGACCTACGACTCGCACAACGCGCTCAATGCGCTGATGCGCAGCCCGGACGACAAGACCGGCGACGGCCAGTTCAACCTCGGCTCCTACAGCAACCCCAAGGTGGACGAACTCACGGTGAAGGTGCAGTCCGAAGGCGACATGGCTAAGCGCACGGCCATGATCAAGGAAGCCTTCCAGCTGCATGCCGACGACGTGGGCCACCTGCCGCTGCACCAGCAGTCGCTGGCCTGGGGCGTGGCCAAGAAGGTCGAGTTGACGCAGCGCGCCGACAACTTCATGACCTTCAAGTGGATGAGCGTGAAGTAGGGCGCATGAAGGGGCCGCCTGGTCCACAGGCCTCTGACATGCCGCGCTCGCGCGCACCTTGAAACAGTTGAGCGTCATGCGTTGAGCGTTGGGCGGGGAGGCACGACGGGTGCCCCTCGCCGAACACCAAACGCCAGACGCCCGGTCTCCCCCACGATGAACAAAACAATCGCCCGCTGGCTCGACAGCGATGTCGGCTACAGCTTTCGCACCTCGCCCGTGGCCATCACGGCGGCGCTCATCGCGTTTGTGTGCATCTTCTGCTCGGTGTTCGCCAACTGGGTGGCGCCGCACAACCCCTTCGACCTCGCGTCGCTGGAACTGGGCGATGCGCGGCTGCCGCCCATGTGGTCGGAAGGCGGCACATCCAAGTACATCTTCGGCACCGACGACCAGGGGCGCGACATCTTCTCGGCGCTGATCTATGGCGCGCGCATCTCGCTGGTGGTGGGCGTGGTGTCGGTGCTGCTGTCGGTCTTCGTGGGCGTGCTGCTGGGGCTGCTGGCCGGCTTCGTCGGCGGCTGGCTCGATGCTTTTCTCATGCGCGTGTGCGACGTGATGCTGTCCTTCCCGCCCATCCTGGTGGCGCTGCTGATCGCCGGCGTGGGCCGCGCGCTCTTTCCCAACGCGCATGAATCGCTGGCCTTCGGCGTGCTGATCATCTCGATCTCGCTCACGGGCTGGGTGCAGTACGCGCGCACGGTGCGCGGCTCCACCATGGTGGAGCGCAACAAGGAGTACGTGCA
Organism: Xenophilus arseniciresistens; assembly: GCF_028023875.1. Lineage (GTDB taxonomy): Bacteria > Pseudomonadota > Gammaproteobacteria > Burkholderiales > Burkholderiaceae_C > Xenophilus > Xenophilus arseniciresistens. The sequence continues at coordinate 350,305 of NZ_JAQIPB010000003.1, read as the reverse complement.
GGCCGCGCGCGTGACGGGCGTGTCGCCCATGCGCATCATGCTGCGCCATGTGCTGCCCAACGTCACCGGCCCGGTGCTGGTGCTGGCCACCATCCAGGTGGCCACGGCCATCATCACCGAAGCCACGCTGTCCTTCCTGGGCGTGGGCGTGCCGCCCACGTCGCCTTCGCTGGGCACGCTGATCCGCGTTGGCAACGACTACCTGTTCTCCGGCGAATGGTGGATCACCGTCTTCCCGGGCGTGATGCTGGTGCTGATCGCGCTGAGCGTGAACCTGCTGGGCGACTGGCTGCGTGATGCGCTCAACCCCCGCCTGCGCTGAAGAGGGAGCCGCAAGCATGAGCCTTCTTCAAGTCAAGAACCTGGTCGTCGAGTTCCCGAACCGCCGCGGCACCTTGCGCGCGCTGGACGACATTTCCTTCGAGATTGCGCCGGGCGAGATCCTGGGCGTGGTGGGCGAGTCGGGCGCGGGCAAGTCGCTCACCGGCGCGGCCATCATCGGCCTGCTGGAGCCGCCGGGGCGCGTGGCCAGCGGCCAGATCCTGCTCGAGGGGCAGCGCATCGACAACCTGCCCTACGACAAGATGCGCCACATCCGCGGGCGCAAGATCGGCGCGATCTTCCAGGATCCGCTCACCTCGCTGAACCCGCTGTACACGGTGGGCCGGCAGCTCGTCGAGACCATCCGCACGCACCTGCCCGTGAGCGAAGCCGAAGCGCGCCAGCGCGCCATCGACCTGCTCAAGGACACCGGCATTCCCGCCGCCGAGCAGCGCATCGACCACTACCCGCACCAGTTCTCGGGCGGCATGCGCCAGCGCGTGGTGATCGCGCTGGCCCTGGCGGCCGAGCCCAAGCTGATCGTGGCCGACGAGCCGACCACGGCGCTCGATGTGTCGATCCAGGCGCAGATCATCCAGTTGCTCAAGAAGCTGTGCCGCGAGCGTGGCGCGGCGGTGATGCTGATCACGCACGACATGGGCGTGATCGCCGAGACCTGCGACCGTGTGGCCGTCATGTACGCTGGCCGCGTGGCCGAGATCGGGCCCGTGCACGAGGTCATCCACCAGCCCGCGCACCCCTACACGGGTGGCCTGATGGCCTCCATTCCCGAAATGGACAGCGACCGCGAGCGCCTGAACCAGATCGACGGCGCGATGCCGCGCCTGAACGCCATTCCCAAGGGCTGCGCCTACAACCCGCGCTGCCCGCGCGTGTTCGACCGCTGCCTGCACGAGCGGCCCGAACTCATCTACGCGGGCGTGACGCGCGCAGCCTGCTGGCTGCATGACGCGACCGACCCGCACCGCGGCCATGCGGCCTTGGTGCAGGCGCACGAGCGGCAACTGGCCCAGGGCGAGCGTGCCACCCCCGATGCGGCCCTGCCGCCCAGCAGCGCCCCAGCGGCAGGAGAGATCGCACGATGAGCGCAGCAGTGATGGCCAAAGGCCCGCAGCCTTCCGTGGCGGGCGCCGCCAAGCCCCTGGTGGTGGCCCACGACCTGGCCAAGACCTTCGACGTTTCCGCGCCCTGGCTCAACCGCGTGCTCGAGCGCAAGCCGCGCACGCTGCTGCATGCCGTCGACGGCGTGAGCTTCGAGATCGAGCGCGGCAAGACGCTGGCGCTGGTGGGCGAATCGGGCTGCGGCAAGAGCACCGTGGCGCGGCTGCTGGTGGGGCTGTACGAGCCCACGCGCGGCGGCATGCACTTCGACGGCCAGGACGCGCACGCTGCCTTCAAGACCAGCGACGGGCGCAAGCTGCGCAAGCGCATCCAGATGATCTTCCAGGACCCGTATGCGAGCCTGAACCCGCGCTGGATCGTGGAAGACATCATTGCCGAGCCCTTGCACGAGCATGGCATCTTGAGCGGCAAGGACGCCATCAAGGCCCGCGTGGGCGAGCTGCTGCAATCGGTGGGCCTGTCGCCGCTGGACATGGTCAAGTACCCGCACCAGTTCTCGGGCGGGCAGCGCCAGCGCATCTCCATCGCGCGCGCGCTGGCCACGGCGCCGGAGTTCCTGGTGTGCGACGAACCCACTTCCGCGCTGGACGTGAGCGTGCAGGCGCAGGTGCTCAACATCATGAAGGACCTGCAGCGCGAGCGCGGTCTGACCTACCTGTTCATCTCGCACAACCTCGCGGTGGTGCGCCATGTGAGCGACCAGGTGGGCGTGATGTACCTGGGCCGGCTGGTGGAGCTGGCCGACAAGGCCGAGCTGTTCGCGCGGCCGCGCCACCCCTACACGCGCATGCTGCTCGACGCGATCCCGCAGATGCATGCAACGGGCCGCGCGCGCACGCCGGTGCAGGGCGAGGTGCCCAATCCGCTGAACCCGCCCACGGGCTGCGCCTTTCATCCGCGTTGCCCGCATGCCAACGCGCGCTGCTCGGCCGAGCGGCCGGCGCTGCTGAACACGGGCGCTGCGCGCGTGGCCTGCCACGCGGTGGAGGAGGGCCGGATCTAGCCCCGCACCACGGGCGCCGCGGCAGCAGCAGGCGGCTTAATGCTCCTCGCTCCAGGCGTTGCCGTCGCGCGCGATCATGGCGCTCGACGCGCTCGGCCCCCAGGTGCCGGCTGCATAGGGCCGCGGGCCGTTGTCGGTCTGCCAGCTTTCCAGCAGCGGCTCGACCCAGCGCCAGGCCTCCTCCTGTTCGTCGCTGCGCACGAAGAGGTTGAGCCGGCCTTCGATCACGTCCAGCAGCAGGCGCTCGTAGGCGCCCACGCGCTCGCTGCCGAAACGCTGGTCGAAGTCCAGGTTCAGCTGCACCGGCGCCAGGGGCGCCATGCCGGCGCGCACGCCGCCCTGGGTGCTCACGCGCTGGCTCTGCGATTGCGCCACCAGGTGCAGCTCCAGCCCGTCCTTGGGCTGCAGGTTGATCACGAGCTTGTTCGCAAAGCCCGCCGGCGCGCGGAAGATCGCATGCGGCGTGGGGCGGAAGTTCACCTCGATGCGCGCATCGCGCGAGGCCAGGCGCTTGCCGGTGCGGATGTAGAAGGGCACGCCGGCCCAGCGCCAGTTCGCGATCTCGGCGCGCAGGGCGACGAAGGTTTCGGTGCGGCTGGCAGGGTCGATGCCGGGCTCATCCAGATAGCCGGCCACGCGCTCGCCGTAGGCCGTGCCGGCCACGTACTGGCCGCGCACCGCGTGCAGGCCCAGCGTCTCGGGCGTCCATGGCTTCAGGGCGCGCAGCACCTTGAGCTTTTCGTCGCGCAGCGCGTCGGCATGCGCGTTGATGGGCGGCTCCATGGCCACGGCGCACAGCAGCTGCAGCGCGTGGTTCTGCACCATGTCGCGCATGGCGCCGGTCTGGTCGTAGAAGCCGCCGCGCTTTTCCACGCCCACTTCCTCGGCGATGGTGATCTCGATGCTGGCGATGTATTCGCGCCGCCACAGCGGCTCGAAGAGCGCGTTGCCGAAGCGCATGGCAAAGAGGTTCTGTACCGAGGGCTTGCCCAGGTAGTGGTCGATGCGGAAGATCTGGCGCTCTTCCAGCACCTCGGCCACGGCATGGTTGATGGCGCGGTTGGAGGCCAGGTTGTGGCCCAGCGGCTTTTCCAGCACCAGGCGTGTCTTGGGGCCGTTCAGGCCGGCCGCCGCGATCTGCTGCACCGTCTGGGTGAACAGCGAAGGCGCCGTCGCCAGGTACATCACCAGGCTGTCGGCATCGCGCTGCTTCAGCATCTGGGCCAGCCGCTGGTAGTCCTGCGGCTGCGACAGGTCCATGGGCAGGTAGTGCAGCAGGGCCGCAAAGCGCTTGAACTCCTCGGGCGAGGGCCGCTTGGCGCCTTCGACGGCATTGAAGCGCGAACCGATCAGCTCGCGGTACTGGTCATCGGTCAGGTCGTCGCGGGCCACGCCGATGATGCGTCCGCCCTCGGGCAGGCTGCCATGGCGAAAGGCCTGGAACAGGGCCGGCATCAGCTTGCGCCAGGCGAGGTCACCGGTGCCACCGAACAGAACGAGATCAAAACTCATGAGGCGTAGGCTTTCTGGAAGGTCGGGCCGCGCGGGACCGCCCCGCCGCCGCCGGTCACTTTAACGGCAGTCGCGGGCTTTCCGGCAGCCCCGCGCCGGGGCACCCTGGCGTAACGCGGCAAAATCCCGGGTCATGAATGTGGTGTTCGATCTGGGAGCGGTGCTGATCGGCTGGGAGCCGGTTCGGCTGGTGCATGCGCATTTTGCGGACCGGCTGGCCGACGAAACCGCCGCGGCGCAGCTGGCGCGGGCCCTGTTCCAGCACGAGGACTGGCTCAGCTTCGATGCCGGGCTGCGCAGCCTCGACGACGTGGTCAGCCGCAGCGCGCAGCGCCTGGCGCTGCCCGAGCAGCAACTGGCCGAGCTGCTGGTGCCGCTGGGCGAGCGCTTCGAGCCCATCGCGCAGACCGAGGCACTGCTGCGCGAGCTGCATGCCCATCGGGCCCAGCGGCCCGCGCTGCGCCTGTTCTACCTCTCGAACATGCCGCAGCCCTATGCCCAGGCGCTGCTGCGGCGGCTGTCCTTCTTCGAGTGCTTCGACGGAGGGCTTTTCTCGGGCGATGTCAAGCGCATCAAGCCCGATGAAGAGATCTACCAGCTGCTGGCCTGGCAGTACCAGCTCGAGCCCGAGCGCACGCTGTTCATCGACGACACCGCGGCCAATGTGCAGATGGCACGCGTGCTGGGCTGGCGCGCCATCCATTGCACCGCGCCCGCGGCGCTGGCGCCGCAGGTCTGGCGGCACCTGGCCGAATGCGCCTGATCTGAATGAAGACGCGTCAGTTGCCGCTGGTGGGCACCGGCGCGCTGCGCACCACCTTGTCCACGTCGAAGCCCAGCGTGCGTGCGTACTCCAGCTCCGCCTGCAGCGCGCCTTCGCTCAGATGCGGCACGCGCGACAGCACCCACAGGTACTGGCGGTCGGGCGTGCCGACCAGCGCCACCTGGTATTCGCGGTCCAGCTTCAGCACCCAGTAGTCGCCCCACACCAGGGGCAGCCAGCCCAGCCATGCCGGCGCAAAGCGCACTTCCAGCCGGCCTGCGCCCGGCAGCCCGGGCACCGGCACCACGCGCGCTTCGCCCACGGCTTCCTCGATGCGGCCGTCCTCCTGCACGCAGCGATTGCGCACCTCGATGCGGCCGTTGGGCAGCGGCGTGTATTCGGCGCTCACATGGCCGGCGCACGATTTCTGGAAGCGGTTGGGCAGCCGCGCCTGCTCGTGCCACAGGCCGGCGTAACGCTTGAGGTCGATCGGCGCCACCACCTGCAGCGGCGCACGCATCAAGGGTGCGCCGTCGGCCGGGCCGGCGGGACGCGCGTGCGCCTTGCTGCTGTGCAGGGCCCACAAGGCGGCGGCGCTGCCCACGCAGAAGGCCAGGGCCAACGTGCCGATGCGGCGGCCGGTGGCGTCGTCGTCGAAACGGGTCGGAGGTGTGGACGGAGCTTGGGACATGCGGGGAATCTCCAGAAGCCGGGGGCCGGCCGTGCCGCGCGGGCGGGCAGGGCCGGGAATCGAAGAAGGCGCCCAGCGGCCAGGCGGGTGACCGGGGCGCTGCGGCAGATGAAAAAGGCCAGTCGCGGGCAGCTTAGGCGCACCCGCGTCCCTCGCGTGTCAGCCGGCGGCGCGCCCGGCCGTGCGCGGCGGGCCTGCGCCCCTGCCCGTGCAGCGCGCTTGCCGCCGCGGGGCTGGCGCAGGGGCGCCGGGGTGTCATCGGCGGGCTGGATAATGGCCCCATGAACCAACTCGACGCCCTCCGCCAATGGACCACCGTGGTCGCAGACACCGGTGATTTCCGCCAGCTCGCCCAGTTCAAGCCGCAGGATGCGACGACCAATCCGTCGCTGATCCTCAAGGCGGTGCAGAAGCCCGAGTACCGGCCGCTGCTGGACGAGGCGCTGGTCCGGCACAAGGGCAAGCCGATGGACGAGATCATCGACCGGCTGCTGGTGCGCTTCGGCTGCGAGATCCTGTCGGTGGTGCCGGGCCGCGTCTCCACCGAAGTCGACGCCCGCCTGAGCTTCGATACCGCCGCCACCGTGGCGCGGGCCGAGCGCATCGTGGCGCTGTACCGCGCCGAGGGCATCGATGTCGAGAAGCGCCTGCTGATCAAGATCGCCTCCACCTGGGAAGGCATCGAGGCCGCGCGCCAGCTCGAGGCCCAGGGCGTGCACACCAACCTCACGCTGCTGTTCTCCTTCGCCCAGGCCGTGGCCTGCGGTGCCGCCGGCGTGCAACTGATCTCGCCCTTCGTGGGCCGCATCTACGACTGGTACAAGAAGTCGGCCGGCGCGGCCTGGGACGAGGCGGCCAACGCCGGCGCCAATGACCCGGGCGTGAAGTCGGTGCGCCAGATCTTCAACTACTACAAGCGCCATGGCATTGCCACCGAGGTGATGGGTGCGAGCTTCCGCAACACGGGCCAGATCGCCGCGCTGGCCGGCTGCGACCTGCTGACCATCAGCCCCGACCTGCTGGCCGAACTGGCTGCCAGCGACGCGCCGCTGGCCCATGCGCTGGACGCGCAGGCCGCCCGCGCGCTGGACCTGCCCAAGGTGGAGCTGAACGAAGCGGCCTTCCGCTATGCGCACAACGAAGACGCCATGGCCACCGAGAAGCTGGCCGAAGGCATCCGCGCCTTCGCCGCTGACGCCGTGAAACTAGAGAAGCTCATGCAATCCATCTGAAATACACGAATGCCAGGGAGGGCAGTCATGACAAGGAAAGTGATTCGCTGCGATGCAACGGCGGCCTGGGCGGCCCTGCAGGAACATGAGGCACTTGTGGGCGAGGACTTCGACCTGCGCCAGGCCTTTGCGGACGACCCGGCCCGCGCCCAGACGCTGAGCCTGCAGGCGCCCCATGTCTTCGCCGATCTGTCGAAGAACCTGATCGACGCGCGCACGCAGGCGCTGCTGCTGGCGCTGGCCCGCGACTGCGAGTTCGAGGCACAGCGCGACGCCCTGTTCGCCGGCGAGGCCATCAACAACACCGAAGACCGCGCCGTCATGCACTGGCTGCTGCGCGCGCCGGCCAACGGTGCGGGCGCCTCGGCCCGGCCGGAAGCCGCCGACGTGCAGGCCACGCTGCAGGCCATGCTGGCCTATGCCGAGCGCGTGCGCGCCGACCACACGATCACCGACGTGGTCAACATCGGCATCGGCGGCTCCGACCTGGGGCCGCAGATGGCCGTGAAGGCGCTGGCCGCCCACGTGGCGCCGGGCAAGCATTTCCATTTCGTCTCCAACGTCGACGGGCACGAGCTGGACGCCGTGCTCAAGGGCCTCGCGCCCGAGCACACGCTGTTCCTGATCGCGTCCAAGACTTTCACCACGGCCGAGACCATGGCCAACGCCCATTCGGCGCGGCGCTGGTACCAGCAATCGGGCGGCACCGACGTGGCCGGCCATTTCGCGGCGCTGACCACCAACGTGGCGGCCGCGCGCGATTTCGGCATCGACACCACCTTCGGCTTCTGGGACTGGGTGGGCGGGCGCTACTCCATGTGGTCGGCCATCGGCCTGCCCATCGCGCTGGCCATCGGGGCCGAAGGCTTTCGCGCCTTCCTGGCCGGTGCGCACGCGATGGACGAGCATTTCCGCACCGAGCCGCTGGCGCGCAACCTGCCCGTGCAGCTCGGCCTGCTCGATGTCTGGTACCGCAACTTCAAGGGCTTCGGCAGCCGCAGCATCGCCCCTTACCACGCGCAACTGTCCCGGCTGCCAGCCTACCTGCAGCAGCTGGAGATGGAAAGCAACGGCAAGCGCGTGGACCGCGCGGGCCGGCCGCTGGCGGTGGACACCTCGCCCGTGCTGTGGGGCGAGCCGGGCACCAATGGCCAGCATGCCTATTTCCAGATGCTGCACCAGGGCAGCGATGTGGTGCCGCTGGAATTCATCGCCGTGCGCGAGGCCGAGCACACCCTGGACGGCCACCAGCCCAAGCTGCTGGCCAACGCGATTGCGCAGGCTCAGGCCCTGATGGTGGGCAAGGCCGACGAAGGCGGGCACAAGAACTTCCCAGGCAACCGCCCGAGCACCTTCTTCGTACTGGATCGGCTGACGCCCGAGACGCTGGGCGCCTTCATCGCGATGTACGAACACCGCGTGTTCACCAGCGGCGCGATCTGGGGCATCAACAGCTTCGACCAGTGGGGTGTGGAACTGGGCAAGGTGCTGGCCAGGGACATCGAGCCGCGGCTGGCCTCGGGCGACGTGGCCGGGCTGGACCCTTCCACGGCCGCGCTGGTGCAGCGCCTCGGCCACAAGGCCTAGGGCCTTCGCCGTCATACGCCCGCACCGCCTCGTCGATATGATGCGGTGCGGGATTTCCCCGAGGGCATACATCCACAAGAGAGGAGTTGTTCACATGGATTTCATGACGGCCGTCAAAACCTGCTTCGCCAAGTTCGCCGATTTCTCGGGTCGCGCCACGCGCTCCGAATACTGGTGGTTCGTGCTGGCCTACTTCGTCCTGGCCCTGGTGGGCAGCTTCATCCACCAGTACGTGTACTTCCTGGTGGTGCTGGTGTTCCTGGTGCCCATGATCTCTGCCGGCGTGCGCCGCCTGCATGACATCGGCAAGACCGGCTGGCTGCTGCTCATCGGCATCATTCCGCTGGTGGGCCTGGTGCTGATCTACTTCATGGTGCAGCCCAGCCAGGCCGAGGCCAACCAGTACGGTGCGCCGCCCGTGGCCTGAAGCCACGCCCGGTTCGCAGGCCGCCCACGGGCGGCCTTTTTTCTGGTTCATCGCCGGGCCGCCCCAAGATGAAAACGCCCCCTCGGGGGGCAGCGGACCTCGCGAAGCGGGGAGCGTGGGGGCAATTTTTCATCGCCGGGCCGCCCCAAGATGAAAAAGCCCCCTCGGGGGGCAGCGGACCTCGCGCAGCGGGGGAGCGTGGGGGCAATTTTTCATGGTGCAGCGAGGAGCCTGCGCGGCACGCACCTGAAGGTCTGCACTGGCGCCGCCCGGGCCGCTACATTGCGCTTTCCGACAACGAGGCCCAGCGCAACCGCCGTCCTGGCTGAAACCGCTGGCACACAGGACGCCGCCACATGTACCTGGGACTGGACCTTGGCACCTCCGAGCTGAAGGCGCTGCTGCTGGCCGATGACCACCGCATCGTCGGCACCGCCGGTGCCCGCCTGACGCTGAGCCGGCCGCAGCCGCTGTGGGCCGAGCAGGCACCCGCGCAATGGGCCCAGGCGCTCGAGGCGGTGATGGCGCAGATGCGCGCGCAGCACGCCCTGGCGCTGGCGCAGGTGCGCGCCCTGGGCCTGTCGGGCCAGATGCACGGCGCGGTGCTGCTCGACGCGGCCGACGAAGTCCTGCGCCCGGCCATCCTCTGGAACGACGGCCGCAGCGCGGCGCAATGCGCGCAGCTCACGCAGGCGATGCCGTCGCTGGCGCAGATCACCGGCAACCTGGCCATGCCCGGCTTCACGGCGCCCAAGCTGCTGTGGGTCAAGGCGCACGAGCCTGCGCTCTTCGCACGCACGGCGCGCGTGCTGCTGCCCAAGGACTGGCTGCGCCTGCTGCTGAGCGGCGAGGCCGTCAGCGAGATGTCCGACGCGGCCGGCACGCTTTGGCTGGACGTGGCGCGCCGCGACTGGTCGGACGCGATGCTGGCTGCCACCGGCCTCACGCGCGCGCACATGCCGCGGCTGGTGGAAGGCAGCGCCGTGTCGGCCTGGCTCAGGCCCGCGCTGGCGCAGCGATGGGGCGTGGGCACGGCGCATGGCCGGCCCGTGGCCATCGCCGGTGGTGGCGGCGACAACGCAGCCAGCGCCGTGGGCATGGGTGTGGTGCAGCCGGGCCAGGGCTTCGTGTCGCTGGGCACTTCGGGCGTGATCTTCATTGCCGGCGCGCGCTTCGAGCCCCGGCCGCAGCAGGCCGTGCATGCCTTCTGCCACGCGCTGCCGGGGCGCTGGCACCAGATGTCGGTGATGCTCTCTGCCGCCAGCGCCGTGCGCTGGGCCGCGCAGACCCTGGGCTTTGGCGACGAGGCCGCGCTGCTGGGCCAGGCCGCCACGCTGGACGCTGCCCAGCGGGAGCGGGCACCGCTGTTCCTGCCCTACCTGTCGGGCGAGCGCTCGCCGCACAACGACCCGCAGGCGCAGGGCGTGCTCTTCGGCCTCACGCAGGCGCATGGCGCAGCGCACATCGCCTATGCGGTGGTCGAAGGCGTGAGCCTGGGGCTGCGCGACGGGCTGGACACGCTGGCGCGGCCCGCCGACGCGCTGGCCCTGGTGGGCGGCGGCGCGCGCAGCGCCTGGTGGGCGCAACTGCTGGCCGACATCCTCGAAGTGCCGCTGACCCTGGCCGAGGGCGGCGAGGCCGGCGGTGCGCTGGGCGCCGCGCGCCTGGCCTGGCTGGCCGATGGCGGCGACGAGGCCGCGGTCTGCGCGCCGCCGCGCGTGCGCCAGCGCTTCGAGGCCCGAGACACCCGGGCAGGCCTGCATCGCGCAAGGCATGCGCGCTTCCAGGCGCTGTACGGCGCACTGCGCAGCCAGTTCGCGGGCTGAAGGCCGGGCGCTTCAGCGCAAGGCCGGGCGCGGCTTCAGCTGCTGGCGCGCGAGCGCCAGGAAGGCCATGGCGGCCGGGCTCAGCGGATGCTTGGCCAGGCGCACGGCCATCACGGGGTATTCGAGCACCGGCCGCGTCACGGCCAGCGCGCGCAGGTCCGGCGGCATCAGCACTTCCACATAGCGCGGCAGCAGCGCCACGCCGGCGCCGGCCTGGATCAGGCCGAAGGCGGTGGAGAGCATCGACACGTGGTGCGCCACCTGCGGGTACACGTTGGCCACGCTCGAGAGCTGGCGGCTCACCGCGCGCCAGACGTTGGCGTCGGGGTTCACGTGGATGAAGGGCAGGCCTTCCAGCAGCCGCGCCTCGATGCTGCTGCGTGTGGCCAGCGGGTGGTCGGCGCGCACGAACAGTGCCATGCGCTCGGTGAACAGGGGCTCGGTCGCCAGCTCCGAATGGGTCTGGCCGATGTCGGAGCCGAAGCCCAGATCGGCCTCCTGCGAGAGGATGCGCGAGATCATCTGCTCGGCCGTGCTGTCGAGCAGCGTGGTGGCCAGCCGCGGGTACTGGCGCGCGAAGCGGCCCAGCAGGGGCGGCATCAGCGCGCCCGCCGTCAGGTGCCCCACGGCCAGCACCACCCGGCCCTCGCGAAGCTGCGCCTGCGAGCGGCAGGCGTTCACCGATTCATCGATCAGCCGCAGCGCGCGCACCGCGGTGTCGACCATCATCTGCCCCGCGTCGGTCATGCGGATGCGGCGCCCGCGCACCACCAGGGGCTGGCCCAGGTCCTCCTCCATGCGCTTGATGAGGTGGCTGATGGCTGGCTGGGTCAGCTGCAGGCTCTCGGCCGCCAGCGTGAAGCTGCCGGTGCCTGCCACCGCGGCAAGGGCTCGCAACTGCTGCAGCGACAGGGTTTCGGTGGCAAGGCGTGCCATGAATTCACGTCATAGTTGAATAAGCGGGATTATCTGGTTTGATGCGGCTGCGGTGCGTAGCATCGGTGCCTGCCATCCGCGCCAGGGAATCCGCACCATGCAACGCCACCTGTTCCTCCAGGGCCTCGCGGCCATGTCCATCGCCCTGTGCCTGACGGCGCCGGGCGCCGCCCTCGCACAGGGCTACCCGGCCAAGCCGATCCGGCTGGTCGTGCCTTTCCCGGCGGCTGGCGCCACCGACCTGTTCGCGCGCACCCTGGGCCAGAAGATGGGCGAGCGGCTGGGTACCACGCTGGTGATCGACAACAAGCCCGGCGCCGGCGGCGCCATCGGTTCCGACATCGCGGCCAAGGCCGCACCCGACGGCTACACGCTGCTGCTGGCCACCACCAGCACCCATTCGATCGGCCCGGCCATCACGCCCCGGCTGCCCTACGACACGGTGCGCGACTTCACGCCCATCGCCCACGTGGGCGATGCGCCCAGCATCATGCTGGTGCCGGTCGATTCGCCCGCGAAGACGGTGCGTGAATGGATCGAGCATGCGAAGAAGAACCCCGGCAGGCTGAACTACGCCTCCAGCGGCAACGGCACCATCGTGCAGCTCACGGCCGAGCTGTTCAAGGCGCAGGCGGGCCTGTTCGTCACGCACATTCCGTACAAGGGCACGGCGCTCGCCGTTCCGGACCTGATCACCGGCAAGGTGGACGTGCTGTTCGACTCGCTGCCCACCGGCATGCCGCATGTGCGCGAGGGCCGGCTGCGCGCCCTGGGCGTGACCAGCCTCACGCGCAGCCCGCTGGCGCCCGAGCTGCCGCCCATCGCCGACACGCTGCCGGGCTACGAGTCCAACACCTGGTTCGGCTTCTACGGGCCGAAGGGCCTGCCGGCCGAGCTGGTGGCGCGCGTGAACAAGGCTGCCAACGAAGCGCTGGCCGACCCCGAGCTCAAGGACAAGCTGGCACGGCTGGGCATCGCCCCGGCTGCGGCAGGCACGCCCGAGCAGTTCGCGAAGATGGTGGCGGCCGACGCTGCCAAATGGAAGAAGATCGTGGTCGAGCGCAAGATCGCCAACGAATGAACGAGGCCGGCTCCGCGTCCTTCCCACCCTCCACGCCATGACCGCCATGAACTTCGATTTCAGCAATCCCTATCCTTCCACCCGCATCCCGGTCTTCGCGCGCAACGTGGTGTCGACCTCGCACCCGCTGGCCGCGCAGGCCGGCCTGCGCATCCTGCAGCAGGGGGGCAACGCGGTCGACGCCGCGGTGGCCACCGCCGCCGTGATGACGCTGGTCGAACCCGTGAGCAACGGTCTGGGCAGCGATGCCTTCTGCATCCTGTGGGACGGCCAGCAGCTGCACGGCCTCAATGCCTCGGGCCCCGCGCCCCGGGCCTGGACGCCCGAGTATTTCCGCGCCAAGTACGGCCCCGATGCCGTGGCCCCGCCGATGCGCGGCATCGACTCGGTCACCGTGCCCGGCGCGGTGCGCGGCTGGGTCGCGCTCAGCGATCGCTTCGGCAAGCTGCCCTTCGCCGACCTGATGGCGCCGGCCATTGACATCGCCGAACGCGGCTACCTGGTGCCGCCGGTGGTGCAGGGCAAGTGGCTTGCGGCCACGCCGCTGCTGCAGTCGCAGCCCGGCTTTGCCGAGGTCTTCCTGCCCTGGGGCCGCGCACCCGCGGTGGGCGAGCTGTTCCGCTTCGCTGCCGCCGCGCGCGCGCTCAAGGCCATCGCCCGCACCAGGGGCGAGGCCTACTACACGGGCGAGATCGCGCAGGCCATCGCCAGCTTCTCGAAGGAACACGGCGGCGCGCTCACCGTGGCCGACATGGCCGCCTACCAGCCCGAGTGGGTCACGCCCATCTCGCGCGACTACCGCGGCCACACGCTGCACGAGATCCCGCCCAACGGCCAGGGCATCGCCGCGCTGATCGCGCTGGGCATCCTCGAGAAGTTCGACATCGCCGCGCTGCCGGCCGATTCGGCCGAATCGCAGCACCTGCAGATCGAGGCCATGAAGCTGGCCTTCGCCGACGTCTACCGCCATGTGTCGGAGCGCGGCACGATGGAAGTGACGACCGAGCAGATGCTGGACGACGCCTACCTGGCCTCGCGCGCGCGCCTGATCGAGCGCAACAGGGCACAAGACTTCCAGGCCGGCAACCCCGTCAAGGGCGGCACCATCTACCTCACCGCGGCCGACGAGAGCGGCATGATGGTGAGCTTCATCCAGAGCAACTACATGGGCTTCGGCTCGGGCTGCGTGGAGCCTTCCTTCGGCATCAGCCTGCAGAACCGCGGCCACGGCTTCAGCCTGAAGGCCGGCAGCCCCAACATCGTGGCGCCGGGTAAGCGCCCCTTCCACACCATCATCCCGGCCTTCCTGACGAAGGACGGCCAACCGGTGATGAGCTTCGGCGTGATGGGCGGCAACATGCAGCCGCAGGGCCACATGCAGACCCTGGTGCGCATGCTCGACCACGGCCACAACCCGCAGGCCGCCTGCGACGCGCCGCGCTGGCGCTTCAATGCGGGCCTGGAGCTCAACGTCGAGGCCACGATGGACCCCGCCACGGTGCAGGGCCTGCGCGAGCGCGGCCACAAGCTCGAGGTGATCAACGATTCCTACCAGGACTTCGGCGCCGGCCAGTTCATCTGGCGCATGGGCGAGCCGTCGGTCGAGGGCTATCTGGCTGCCAGCGACCCGCGCCGTGACGGCCTGGCAGCAGGGTATTGAAGATCACGCGATGATCGGGGGATGACCCAGACGGCCGAGACCCCCGGCAGCTTCCCTTCGTCCGGCCCGCCGCGATCCGCGGCCGTCGGCCTGGCCTTCGCCTTCATCGGCGCCATTGCCTTCAGCGGCAAGGCCATCATCATCAAGCTGGCCTATCGCCACCAGGTCGATGCGGTGACGCTGATCATGCTGCGCATGCTCTTTGCGCTGCCGCTGTTCCTGGCCATGGCCTGGTGGTCCGGGCGCGGCAAGCCGGCGCTCACGCGCAGGGACTGGCTGGGCGTGCTGGGTTTGGGCTTTTCGGGCTACTACCTCGCCAGCTTCCTGGACTTCGCCGGGCTGGCCTACATCACGGCCAGCCTGGAGCGGCTGATCCTCTATCTCAACCCCACGCTGGTGATGCTCTTCGGCTGGCTGGCCTGGCGCCAGCGCATCACGCTGCGGCAGATGGCCGGCATGGCCATCAGCTATGCGGGGGTGCTGCTGGTCTTCGGCCACGAGGTGCAGGTGGGCACGGCCGGCGCCACGGCCTGGGGCGCGCTGCTGGTCTTCCTGAGCGCGGTGAGCTACGCCATCTACCTGGTGTGGAGCGGCGAATTCGTGCGCCGCCTGGGTTCGCTGCGGCTGGTGGGCCTGGCCACCAGCGTGGCCTGCGTGCTGTGCATCGCGCAGTTCCTGCTGCTCAACCCGCTGGACGCGGCCTTTGCCCTCGCGCCCGAGGTGATCTGGCTGTCGGTGCTCAACGCCACGCTGTGCACGGCCGTGCCGGTGCTGCTTGTGATGATGGCCGTCGAGCGCATCGGCGCCGCGGCCACGGCCCAGACCGGCATGATCGGCCCGCTGTCCACCATCCTCATGGGCGTGGTGCTGCTGGGCGAGCCCTTCACACTCTGGACGGCGGCCGGCACGGCGCTGGTGCTGGCCGGCATCTATGTCTTCACACGCCGCGGCGCAGGCTGAGCCGCGCGTTCTTTTCACTTTCCCATACAGGAGCAAATCGATGGATCTGGGTATCGCAGGCAGGACCGCACTGGTGTGCGGCGCCAGCAAGGGGCTGGGCTACGGCAGCGCGTTGGCGCTGGTCAAGGAAGGCGTGAACGTGGTCATCGTCGCGCGCGGCGCCGAAGCGCTGCAGGACGCGGCCGCGAAGCTGGAGGCCGCCCGCAGCGGCGAGGCCTTCGTGAAGGCCGTGGCCGCCGACATCACCACCGAGGAAGGCCGCGCGGCCGTCTTCGCCGTTCACAAGGACTACGACATCGTGGTCACCAACGCGGGCGGCCCGCCGCCCGGCGACTTCCGCGAGTGGGACCGCGAAGCCTGGATCAAGGCCGTGGACGCCAACATGCTCACGCCCATCGAACTGATCAAGGCCACGGTGGACGGCATGGCGGCGCGCGGCTTCGGCCGCATCGTCAACATCACCAGCAGCGCGGTGAAGGCGCCCATCGACATCCTGGGCCTGTCCAACGGCGCGCGCAGCGGCCTGACCGGCTTCGTGGCCGGCCTGGCCCGCAGCGGCCTGGCGGCACAGGGCGTCACGCTCAACAACCTGCTGCCCGGCGCTTTCGACACCGACCGGCTGCGCAACACCGCGGTGGGCGCGTCCAAGAAGACCGGCCAGAGCGTGGACGCCATCCAGGATGCGCGCAGAAAGACCATCCCCGCGCGCCGCTTCGGCACGGCCGAGGAGTTCGGCGCGATCTGCGCCTTCCTGTGCAGCGTGCATGCCGGCTACATGACGGGGCAGAACGTGCTGGCCGACGGCGGGGCCTATCCGGGCACCTATTGAGCGCCGCTGCGCCGCGGCGGGGCGGACGCGCTCAGCGCCGCGACGACACCACGATGCCGCCCACGATCAGCGCAAAGGCCAGCGCGTGATAGGGCTGCGGCGCTTCTCCCAGGAACAGGGCTGAGAGCAGCGCCGCGAACAGCGGCGTGAGGTTGAGGAAGAAGGCGGCGTTGTTCGGCCCTGCGCGCTGCACGCCTTCGCCCCAGCAGCGAAAGGCCAGCAGCGCCGGGCCGAGCACGATGAAGGCCAGCGCCGCAGCGAGCGGCCAGCTCCAGACGAAGCGCGCGGGCGTCAGCAGCCATTCGCCGGCCGAGAACAGGGCCGACCAGGCCGTGCCGAACACCAGTTGCGCCATCAGGAAGGCGGCCCAGTCGCGGCGCACCGAAGCGGGCTCGTGCGTGCGCGTGAGCAGCCAGCTGTAGAAGGCCCAGGCGATGGTGGCCAGCATCATGTAGAGATCGCCGGGCAGCAGGTGCAGATCGGCCAGCACCTGCCACTGGCCGCGGCTCAGCACCACGGCCACGCCTGCCATCGACAGCAGGGCGCCCGCCAGCGCCTGCCGTGTGATGCGCTGGCCGAAGAACAGCGCGCCGGTGCCCATCATCCACAGCGGCATGCTGGCGCCCACCAGCGTCACGTTCATGGGTGTGGAGGTCTGCAGCGCCAGGTACTGCAGCGCGTTGTAGCAGCCGATGCCCAGCAGGCCCAGCCAGGCATAGCGGCGCCAGTGCGGCCAAAGCGGGCTGCCTCTGCGCAGCACCGCCAGGGCCAGCGGCGCCAGCAGCAGCAGCGCCAGCAGCCAGCGCACGAAGTTCAGCGTCATCGGCGAAGCCATCTCGCGCAGCAGGCGCCCCACCACCGCATTGCCGGCCCACAGCGCAGGCGGGACGGTGAGCAGGAGGGCAGTGCGTAAGTCGAGGCCTGCTGGCCGCGCGAGGGCTGTCATGGCCGGCACTGTAGTGCCAAGCCCCCGCGCCTGCGCCCGCGGGGGCATTCGTGGCAGGATGGCGCCCTTCCAATCGAGGACGCATTTGCCATGAGCCACACCAGCCGCGCCATCCGCATCGACCGCCCCGGCGGCCCCGAGGAACTGAAGATCGTCGAGGTCGAAGTGGGCGAGCCCGGCCCGGGCCAGATCCGCATCCGCCACCATGCGGTGGGCCTGAACTTCATCGACACCTATCAGCGCAGCGGCCTGTACGCCCTGGCCATGCCGCTGCAGCTGGGCATGGAAGCGGCCGGCGTGGTGGAGGCCGTGGGCGAGGGCGTGACGCACCTGAAGGTGGGCGATCGCGCCGCCTATGCCAGCCAGCCGCCTGGCGCGTACTGCGAGCTGCGCGTGATGCCGGCCACCTGCGTGTGCAAGCTGCCCGACACGATCTCCTTCGAGACCGGCGCGGCCATGATGCTCAAGGGCCTCACCGCGCAATACCTGCTGAAGAAGACGCTGCCGGCCGAGGGGCTGCAGCCGGGCGACTTCGTGCTCTTCCACGCGGCGGCCGGCGGCGTGGGCCTGATCGCCTGCCAGTGGGCCAGGGCGCTGGGCCTGCAGCTGATCGGCACCGCAGGCTCGGACGCCAAGTGCCAGCTCGCGCTTGAGCACGGCGCCGCGCACGCCATCAACTACAGCACCGAGGATTTCGCCGCGCGCGTGAAGGAGATCACAGGCGGCAAGGGCGTGAAGGTGGTCTACGACTCGGTGGGCAAGGACACCTTCGAGGGGTCGCTGGCCAGCCTGCGTCCCTTCGGTCTCCTGGCCAGCTTCGGCAACGGCTCCGGCCCGGTGCCACCCTTCAACACGGCGCTGCTGGCCAAGGGCTCGTACTACCTCACCCGGCCCACGCTGTTCACCCACATCGCCACGCGCGAAAGCACCCAGGCCATGGCCGACGACCTGTTTGATGTGGTCGGCAGCGGCGCGGTGAAGATCCCGATCGCCCAGCGCTACGCGCTGGCCGACGTGCAGCAGGCCCACCGCGACCTGGAAGCGCGCAAGACCACGGGTTGCACGGTGCTGACGCTCTGAGCGTTCAACGCTGCTGCGACCGGAGCTTGATGCGGATGCCTTTGGTTTCCCACCCCTGCACGCGCAGCCGCGCCAGCAGCATGGGCACCATCTGGCGCAGCTTGGCGGCCACGGCATTGCCCTCGACCAGCAGGCACCACTCGCCGTTTTCCACCGGCCCGGCCGTCACTGCGGCGCGCAGCCCCGGCGGCAGCAGCGGGGCGATGGCCTGCAGCCGGGCCTGGGCCTCGCGCGCACGCGCCATCAGCCCTGCCAGCGTGGGGGATTCCTCGCTGGCCTGCAGCAGGGTGAAGGCCTGGGAGCGGCGCGTCATGGGGTGTCTGACCTGAAAACTTAGATGTCTAAAATGCCCCATTTGCCAGCTTCCGCTGGCGGGGCTGGCGCCCAAACGGTCCGGACGCTCTTGCATTCGGCACCGTGCGGGCCCATCTCATCCACCCTATCTTAGGCTTTTCGACCGGTCTGCCTGCCTGTCCGACATGACGCGGGCCGGGCCTGCGCGAACTCCAATTCATGGCCACCACCTTCCTGACGCGCCTGTTCGGCAGCCGCAACGACCGACTTCTCAAGCAGTACCGCAAGACCGTCGAGCGCATCAATTCGCTGGAGCCGCAGCTCGAGAAGCTGGACGACGAGGCCCTGCGCGCCAAGACCCAGGAATTCCGCAGCCGGCTGGCTGCCGGCGAGACCCTGGACCAACTGCTGCCCGAAGCCTTTGCCGTGGTGCGCGAAGCCTCCAAGCGCGTGATGAAGATGCGCCACTTCGACGTGCAGATGCTCGGCGGCATGGCCCTGCACTACGGCAAGATCGCCGAAATGCGCACCGGCGAAGGCAAGACGCTGACCGGCACGCTGCCCGTGTACCTCAATGCGCTGTCGGGGCAGGGGGTGCACGTGGTCACGGTGAACGACTACCTGGCCAACCGCGACGCGACGTGGATGGGCCGCCTGTACAACTTCCTGGGGCTGTCGGTGGGCATCAACCTGCCCAACATGCCGCGCGAGGAAAAGCAGCAGGCCTACGGCAGCGACATCACCTACGGCACCAACAACGAATACGGCTTCGACTACCTGCGCGACAACATGGTCTACGAGACCGCTGACCGTGTGCAGCGGGGCCTGAACTTCGCCATCGTCGACGAGGTGGACTCGATCCTGATCGACGAGGCGCGTACGCCGCTGATCATCAGCGGCCAGGCCGAAGACCACACCGACCTGTACCTGGCCATCAACAAGGTGGTGCCGCTGCTTTCGCGCCAGGAAGGCGAGGCCGATCCGCGCACGGGCGAGGGCGTGACCAAGCCCGGCGACTTCACCGTGGACGAGAAGACGCACCAGGTCTACCTGACCGAAGACGGCCACGAGAAGGCCGAGCGCCTGCTCTCGGAGTTCAAGCTGCTGCCCGACGGCGCGTCGCTGTACGACCCGGCCAACATCACGCTGATGCACCACCTGAACGCGGGACTGCGCGCGCGTCACCTCTACCACCGCGACCAGCACTACGTGGTGCAGAACGGCGAGGTGGTGATCGTGGACGAGTTCACGGGCCGCCTGATGAGCGGCCGCCGCTGGAGCGACGGCCTGCACCAGGCCGTCGAAGCCAAGGAAGGCGTGCAGATCCAGGCCGAGAACCAGACGCTGGCCTCGATCACCTTCCAGAACTACTTCCGCCTCTACAACAAGCTGGCTGGCATGACCGGCACGGCCGACACCGAGGCCTTCGAGTTCCAGTCCATCTACGGCCTGGAGACCGTGCTGATCCCGCCGAACCGGCCGAACCGGCGCGAAGACCAGCTGGACCGCGTCTACAAGACCACCCAGGAAAAGTACAACGCGGCCATCGAGGACATCCGCGAGTGCCACGAGCGCGGCCAGCCCGTGCTGGTGGGCACCTCGTCGATCGAGAACTCCGAGATCATCGACGGCCTGCTGACCCAGGCCGGGCTGCCGCACCAGGTGCTCAACGCCAAGCAGCATGCGCGCGAGGCGGACATCGTGGCGCAGGCCGGCCGGCCCAAGATGATCACCATCGCGACCAACATGGCCGGCCGCGGCACCGACATCGTGCTGGGCGGCAACCTCGAGAAGATGATCGAGGCGGCCGAGGCCGAAGGCGCCGCGGACGAGGACCGCCTTGCGCAGCTGCGCGCCAACTGGCAGAAGGACCACGAGCTTGTGACCTCGCTGGGCGGCCTGCGCATCATCGCCACCGAGCGCCATGAGTCGCGCCGCATCGACAACCAGCTGCGCGGCCGTTCGGGCCGCCAGGGCGACCCGGGCTCCTCGCGCTTCTACCTGAGCCTGGACGATCCGCTGATGCGCATCTTCGCGGGTGACCGCGTGCGCGCCATCATGGACCGCCTGAAGATGCCCGAGGGCGAGGCGATCGAGGCCGGCATCGTCACGCGCAGCATCGAAAGCGCGCAGCGCAAGGTGGAAGCGCGCAACTTCGACGTGCGCAAGCAGCTGCTGGAGTACGACGACGTCGCCAACGACCAGCGCAAGGTGATCTACCAGCAGCGCAACGACATCCTCGACGCAGCCGAGCTGCAGGCGCAGATCACGGGCCTGCGCGAAGGCTGCTTCACCGACCTGGTGCGCCAGTACGTGCCCGCCGAATCGGTGGAAGAGCAGTGGGACCTGCCGGGTCTGGAGAAGGTGCTGTCCACCGACTGGGGCATCGAGCTGCCGCTGGTGCAGCAGGTCGAGGCCGCCACCGCGATGTCCGACGAGGACATCGTGGAGAAGGTGGTGGCTGCGGCCAACGAGATCTACGCCGCCAAGGTCAACCTGGTGGGCGCCGAGCACTTCACGCAGTTCGAGCGCATGGTGCTGCTGCAGAGCCTGGATTCGCACTGGCGTGAGCACCTGGCCGCGCTGGACTACCTGCGCCAGGGCATCCACCTGCGCGGCTACGCGCAAAAGCAGCCCAAGCAGGAGTACAAGCGCGAGGCTTTCGAGCTTTTCGGTCAGCTGCTGGACTCGGTCAAGAACGAAGTCACGCGCCAGCTCATGAACGTGCGCGTGCAGTCCGGCGAGCAGCTGGAGCAGGCCGCCGGCGACATGGAAAGCCGCGGCGAGAACATCGCCAACATCACCTACACCGCACCCACCGAGACCGGCGAGGCCGAAGTGCGGCTGGACGAGGAAAGCGCGCGCCGTGCGCAGGCTTCGGGCCTGTCGGCCGGGGCAGCCGCCTTCGCGCATGTGAGCCGCAACGACCCCTGCCCCTGCGGCAGCGGCAAGAAGTACAAGCACTGCCACGGCAAGCTCAGCTGAGCTGCAGCGCCTTCCTTTCTCTTTCTCATCTCGCAGCACCGCCATGCCCGTCAACTTCACCGCCTCCGACCCCTCCAGCCTGCGGCCCGTGGCCGGCCTGCGCATCGGCGTGGCCGAGGCGGGCGTGCGCAAGGCCAACCGCAAGGACCTCACCGTGGTGCTGCTGGACGAAGGCGCTGCGGTGGCCGGCGTGTTCACGCAGAACCGCTTCTGCGCGGCGCCGGTGCAGATCTGCCGCCAGCACCTGGCGGCCGGCCATGACATCCGCGCGATCCTGGTCAACACCGGCAATGCCAATGCCGGCACGGGCGACGACGGCCTGGCGCGCGCGCAGGCCACCTGCGTGGCGCTGGCCCAGCACCTGGACGTGGCGCCCGAGCAGATCCTGCCCTTTTCCACGGGCGTGATCATGGAGCCGCTGCCCAGCGAGCGCATCATCGCGGGCCTGCCCGCGGCGCTGGCCGACGCCAAGCCCGAGAACTGGGCCCGCGCTGCCGAAGGCATCATGACCACGGACACCGTGCCCAAGGCCTTCAGCACGCAGGTCACGCTGTCGGGCGTGCCCGTGGCCATCACCGGCATCAGCAAGGGGGCAGGCATGATCCGCCCCAACATGGCGACCATGCTGGGCTACCTGGCCACCGACGCGAAGATCGCGCCGGCGCTGATGCAGCAGCTGGCCAAGGACCTCGCCGACGGCTCCTTCAACCGCGTGACCATCGACGGCGACACTTCGACCAACGACTCCTTCGTCGTGATCGCAACGCAGAAGGCTGCGCACCCGGTCGTCGAATCCTGGGACACGCCCGATGGTCGCGCGCTCAAGGCCGGCCTGCTCGAAGTGGCGCAGAAGCTGGCCCAGGCCATCGTGCGCGACGGCGAGGGTGCCACCAAGTTCATCACCATCCGCGTCGAGGGCGGCAAGACGGCCGAGGAATGCCGGCTCGCGGCCTATGCCATCGCGCATTCGCCGCTGGTCAAGACGGCCTTCTTCGCCAGCGACCCGAACCTGGGCCGCATCCTGGCGGCCGTGGGCTATGCGGGCATCACCGACCTGGACCAGACGAAGATCGAGCTGTACCTGGACGACGTGCACGTGGTCACGCGTGGCGGCCGCCGTGCCGAGTACCGCGAGGAAGACGGCCAGCGCGTGATGAAGCAAAGCGAGATCACGATCCGCGTGGGCCTGGGCCGCGGCGAGGCCGTGGACACGGTCTGGACCTGCGACCTGAGCCACGACTACGTCAGCATCAACGCCGACTACCGATCCTGATCCGCGGCCCGTGCGGCCCGGCGGGTCCCGTGTGCGCTGCCGCAAGAGGGCGGCCTGCGCCCAGAGACATGAAGCATCGAGAAGATGAACGACAAGTTCGAACGACTCATCGAGCGCGCCGAGGCGCTGATCCAACGCATTGAATCCGTGCTGCCGCAGCCGCTGGCGGCGCCGGCCGACTGGAGCGCCTCCATCGCCTGGCGCTACCGCCGCCGCAGCTCGGGGCACGGCACCCTGGAGCCCGTGCGCCATGTGGCGCAGATGTCGCTGGACTCGCTCAAGGAAATCGAGGTCCAGAAGGAAAAGATCGAGCGCAACACGCGCCAGTTCATTGAAGGCAAGCCCGCCAACAACGTGCTGCTCACGGGCGCGCGCGGCACGGGCAAATCCTCGCTGGTGCGCGCCTGCCTGCATGCCTTTGCCGACCAGGGCCTGCGCCTGATCGAGGTGGACAAGGCCGATCTCACGGATCTGCCGGACATCGTGGAAGTGGTCGCGGGCCGGCCCGAGAAGTTCATCATCTTCAGCGACGACCTGAGCTTCGACGAAGGCGAGCCCGGCTACAAGGCGCTCAAGTCCATCCTCGACGGCTCGGTGGCAGCCTCCACGCCCAACGTGCTGATCTACGCCACCAGCAACCGACGCCACCTGCTGCCCGAGTACATGAAGGACAACCTCACGTACACGCACACCGAGGACGGCGAGGTGCATCCGGGCGAAGTGATCGAAGAGAAGATCTCGCTGTCGGAGCGCTTTGGCCTGTGGGTGAGCTTCTATCCTTTCAGCCAGGACGAGTACCTGACGATCGTGGGCCAGTGGCTGGCTTCCTTCGGCATGGACGAGAAGGCCATCGAGGCCGCGCGGCCCGAGGCCCTGGTGTGGGCGCTGGAGCGCGGCTCGCGCAGCGGCCGCGTGGCCTACCAGTTCGCCCGCGATTACGCCGGGCGGGGTGCCGCGGCATGAGCAGCAGCACCACCCCCACAGACCGCAAGCACACGGAGGTGGCCGTCGGCATCCTCATCGATGCGCAAGGCCGGCTGTTGCTGAGCACGCGGCCCGAAGGCAAGCCCTATGCAGGCTTTTGGGAGTTCCCGGGCGGCAAGATCGAAGCCGGCGAGTCGGTCGAGCAGGCGCTGCGCCGTGAGCTGCACGAAGAGCTGGGCATCACCATCGCGGCGGCCCAGGTCTGGCGCGTGACCGAGCACGACTACCCGCATGCGCTGGTGCGCCTGCACTGGTGCAAGGTCTTCGACTGGCAGGGCGAATTCGAAATGCGCGAAGGCCAGGCCATGCGCTGGCAGCAGCTGCCGCTGGATGTGGCGCCCGTGTTGCCGGGCGCGGTGCCGGTGCTGCAGTGGATGGCGCAGGAGCGGGGCCTGGACCCGAGCGCCGCCCAGGCGCGGACGACGGCCTGATGAGCGCCGGCGCTGCAGGCAATTACTGCAGCGGCCTGAGCTTGGGATCGCCGAAGGGTTCGTCTTCAGGCGGTGCTTCGGCCGGCACCCGGAATTCCTCGCTGGCCCAGGCGCCCAGGTCCATGCCCTTGCAGCGCGCGCTGCAAAAGGGCCGGAAGGGATTGCTCGGCGCATAGACGCTGGGCTGCCCGCAGCTGGGGCAGGGCACCGTCCGCTCGGCAGAGGCCTTCTTGCCCGGCTTCATGCGCACAGCGTGAGTTCGAAGGCCGCGTCCTCGTGGCTGGGCTGCAGCCGGCCTTCGGCGTCTTCGCGCATCAGCCGCACCGACACCATCAGCCGGTTGCCGCTGATCTCGGGCACCAGGCCGCTCTTGGGGTCGATGCGCAGGCGCAGCAACTGGAAGCTGCGGCCCTGCGGCAGCGTCTGCTGGAACTGGCCGTTGGGCGCCACCACGCGGTAGGGCACGTCGGTGTCGCGCAGCAGTTGCAGCAGCAGCACCACGCCTTCGGCCAGCGGGGCGAGCGTGCCCACCCAGCGCTCCAGGTCCTGGCGGCGCCGCTGCACCGGGTGGTGCTGCCAGGCGTAGTAGGCCGGCAGGTCGAAGCCGCAGGTGCCGGCCGGAATGCCGGCGCGGCTGCGGATGGCCATGAGCCATTCGTTGTCCGTCAGCGCCAGGCCGGCCTTGCCCGTCATGGCATTGAGGCTGGCGAAGGCCTTCTCCAGCCGCGCGATGATCTGTTC
Source organism: Xenophilus arseniciresistens (assembly GCF_028023875.1). Taxonomy (GTDB): domain Bacteria; phylum Pseudomonadota; class Gammaproteobacteria; order Burkholderiales; family Burkholderiaceae_C; genus Xenophilus; species Xenophilus arseniciresistens. Next base: position 325,600 of record NZ_JAQIPB010000003.1, on the reverse strand, counting down.
CAGCGCGGCTTCCTGGATCGCAGGATTGCCGCGATAGCTGACCAGCGTGGCCTTGTGCTTGTCCAGGTCGCGCAGCACATCGGCCTTGAGGTCCGCGCGTGCGGCCACGTCCATGATCTCGAACAGGGTCACCAGCGCGTAGTGGTGGGAGAGGGCCGAATCGCTGGTGATCAGCTCGCCCAGGCGCTGGAGCAGATGTTCCAGCCGCAGGTAGGTCCGGATGCGCTCGTTGAAGGGATATTCGTAGAGGATCACGTCACTTGCTTGCAGAAAAGGCCTTGCGCTTCATCATAGCGTCAAGAGCCAGTTGCGGACGTAGGCGGTGGCAGGTGCTTGCGCACTTCCTGCAGCATCAGGGCGCCCATGGCCCGCTGGCCGAACATGGACATGTGCGTGTCGTTGGGGAAGTAGAAGTCCTTGACCTCGTGCCTTGCGGCTTCGGCGAAGTCGAACAGGTTGGGCCCCAGTTCGGGGTGCGCGCGCAGGCGCTGCACGAAGGCCGCCGAGTGCTCGCGGTCCAGGTAGACCGTGGTCTTGTTGGGGATCACCATCCACAGGATCTGCAGCGGCGCCTGGGTCGCCGTGATGCGCTGCATGCGCTCGAAGGTCTGCTGCGTGAGCGGCCCGTGGTCGATGTCTTCCTTGAAGATGGGCAGCTTGTTGCACAGCGCGTGGGTGAACTGCTTGCAGCCATCGGGCACCACGCGCACCAGCGTTTCGTCGCCATGCTGGGTGTCGCCGGGCTCGTTGAGTGTGCGGCGCGTGTTGCGCCAGGTGATCAGGCCGGTGGTGAGCTTGGCGCTCCAGTTCAGGCCGCCCGACGGCTTTTGCGTCAGCGGGCCCAGGAAGGGGTCGGGACGGATCTTGAGCTTGCGGCCCTCATCGATGTGGGCGCAGGCCTCGCTGCGCTGCACGCGTTCGTCGAAGGCGCGCTCGATGCTCTGGGCGATGACCAGCTTGCCCTTGAAGCCCTGGGCGCGCAGCCATTCGTTGAAGTCGCCGCACATGTAGCCGATCTCGCCCCAATAGGTGGTAGCGACCTTGTAGCCCGCACGCACCAGGTCGGCCTGCCAGTACAAGGTCATCGAGAAGCTGTCGCCCAGCACCAGCACGTCGGCCTGGTCCAGCGGCGCGGAATGCAGCAGCGCTGCATCGACGGTGGGTGGCGTGTGGGTCCAGCCGAACTGGGTTTCCGACAGGCGACCGATGCGCGTGAGGTCGCCATAGGGGGCGGGCGTGAACAGCGTCCAGACCAGCAGTGCAGAGATGAGCGCAAAGCCCACGCAAAAGGTCTTGAGCCAGAGAGTGGCGGCGTTCTTCATGTCTTGAGCGGCGTCATCGCGGGGCGCCGATGGTGCTGCGCACATAGTCGAGCATGTGGCGGCCAAAGTACAGCTGGCCCTGCATGGACCAATGGTTGTCGTTGGGCCAGTACAGGTCCTTCATCTCGCGCCGGCCCTGTTGCGCCAGCGTGAACAGGTCGGGGCCAACGGCCAGTTCCCGGGCGCGCTGGGCGTAGGCCGCAGCGCGCGCCCGGTCCAGGTACACGGTGGTCTTGTTCGGGATCATCATCCAGCGCAGCGTCACGGGCGCGGTCTGCTGCATGAAGCGGTGCATGAACTCGGCATCGGCCGGCTGCAGCTCGGGGTTGGTGCGATCCATCAGCAGGAACAGGTTCTTCTCGCACAGGCGGTGGCTGAACTGCGCGCAGCCATCTTCCAGCGGGCTGGCGAAGACCGAGGCGCCAAAGCGCTCGGCGTCGAAGTTCACGATCCCGGGAGACCGTTCGATGCGCCGTGTGTTCTGCCAGGTGATCACGCCGTTGAGCAGCCGCGCATTGGTGTTGAACCGCGGCACGGGCGGCGGCGGCGAGGGGCTGACGGGGGGCGGCGGCGACAGCTTCATCGCACGCGTGCCCATGGAGGCGCAGCCGCGCATGGCCTCCAGGCGCTCGGGCATCAGGTACTCGATGCTCTGCAGCAGCACCAGACGGCCCTGGAAGCCCCTGGTCTTGAGCCAGTCGCCGAAATCCTGGCACACCGGGCCGACGAAGTCCCAGTGCGTGGTCGACACGTGGTAGCCTGCGGCCACCAGTTCGCTCTGCCAGGCGAAGTAGTTGCTGAAGCTGTCACCCACGATCAGGATGTCGGCCTGCTCGATGGACGACTGCTGAATCCGCGCGTAGGGGATGTCGGGCTCGCGCTGGCGGCCCTGGAACTGATGCTCGGAGATCTGCGCGATGCGCGTGAGCGCGCCCGTGGGCACGGGCGTGAAGAGCGTGACCAGCAGCAGCGCCGTGATGACCACGGCGCCCGCGCAGAAGATGCTGAGCCAGAGCTTGGCGGGACGCATCAGAACTGGAAGTACAGGAAGGGGCTGTAGGTGCCCAGCTTCGAGATCGACAGCCCCATCAGCACCACCGTGAAGGCCGCCATGCCGATGGTGGCTGCGGCGCTCAGCTGCGGACGCGCGGCCAGACGGGGCACCGAAGGCACCCAGCGCTGCAGCGAGATGGTGGGCGGCAACGCCAGGCAGATGACCATGCCCAGCAGCAGCGTCTGAAAGAACTCGGGCTTGCGGTAGGGAATGGAGAACTCCGCGAAGGCCGACAGCGACGCGCCATTGAGCCCCAGCATGCCCTTGTAGATGTGCACGGCCGTGGTCATGCTGTCGGCGCGGAAGACCACCCAGGCGACCATCACGCACAGGAAGGTGATGGCCCAGCGCAGCGGCACCGTCCAGCGGCTGGGCTTGGCGCCCTTGCGCACGAACTGGTTCCACAGGTGATTGATGGTCAGGTAGAAGCCATGCAGCGCGCCCCAGACCACGAAGGTCCAGGCCGCGCCATGCCACAGGCCGCCCAGCAGCATGGTCAAAAACAGGTTGATGTAGCGCCGCGCTTCGCCCTTGCGGTTGCCGCCCAGAGGGATGTAGAGGTAGTCGCGCAGGAAGGTGGACAGCGAGATGTGCCAGCGGCGCCAGAAGTCGATGATGCTGGTGGACTTGTAGGGCGAGTTGAAGTTCAGCGGCAGCCAGATGCCAAAGCACAGCGACAGGCCCACGGCCATGTCCGAGTAGCCCGAGAAGTCGAAGTAGATCTGCAGCGTGTACGCGAGCACGCCGAACCAGGAACTGACCACCGTGGGAATGGTGCCGCCGGCCACGCCGTTGAAGAACATGTCGGCGTACTCGCCCATCTTGTCGGCGATCAGCAGCTTCTTGGCCAGGCCGAAGCTGAAGATGGCCAGGCCCAGCGCCACCTTGTCCGGGTTGACGCGGTAGGTGGCCGGGTTGGCGAACTGCGGCATCATCTGCGCGTGATGCAGCACCGGGCCGGCGATCAGGTGCGGGAAGTAGGTGACGAAGAGCACGTAGTGCACGAAGCTGCGCTCGCGCACCTTGCCTTGCCAGCAGTCCACCAGGAAGGCGATCTGCGTGAAGGTGTAGAAGGAAATGCCGATCGGCAGGATCCAGTGCAGCAGCGGCAGCGGCTCGATGTGGGCCGAGCTGAGACCGAAGTTGACGCTGTTGATGAAGAAGTCCGCGTACTTGAAGACGCCCAGCACACTCAGGTTGAGCACCAGGGCAGCGATCAGCATGCGCTTGCGCCCCTTGTCGCTGCGCCCTTCCTGGGGCGTGAGCTGCAGCCCGAACCAGTAGTTCCAGCAGATGGAGGCCAGCAGCAGCGGCAGCGCCTCCAGGCTCCAGTAGCCGTAGAAGAACAGGGAGGCCAGTCCCAGGAAGCCCGCTGCTGCCCGCGTGTTGCGCCATCCGATCAGGAAGAAGCCGAGCAGAACGATCGGGAAGAAGGCGAAGATGAACGCGTATGAATTGAACAGCATCGTGAGTGAGACGGGGCGCGTGGCACACACGCGGTGATGGGGAGTCTCTGGCCGCCAGAAGAGGCGGCACGTGCGGGTGAGCCGGCGATTATCGCGCGGCGACCCAGCGCGCCCACAAGAGCGCCACTTCCTCGTCGAGGGTCGCCAGCGACTTGCCCTGGTTGTGCAGCACGGCATCTGCCGCAGACCGCCGCAGGGCGCGCGGGGCCTGCTGCGCAATGACCTGCTCGACGGTTTCGCGCGGCCAGCCTGAGCGCGCGATCACGCGCTCGATCTGCGTGGGCGTGTCGGCATCGACCACCAGCACCCGGTCGACCCGGCTGCGCCAGCGACCCGACTCCACCAGCAGCGGTACATCGAAGAGCACGGCCGGGCCCGTGGCCCGCAGGGCCTGCTCGTCGCAGGCTTGGCCGATCAGGGGATGAAGGATCTGCTCGAGCTGCTGCTTGGCCCCGGCGTCGGCGAAGACCCTCTCGCGCATGCGCTGGCGGTCCATGGCGCCGGTGGCATCGATGATGGCGGGCCCGAAGACCTGGGCCAGAGGCCCGATGGCTGCCCCGCCCGGCAGCGTGAGGCTGCGGGCGATGGCGTCGGTGTCGACCAGGGTGGCGCCGCGCTGCACCCACAGCGCGGCCACGGTGCTCTTGCCGCTGCCGATGCCTCCGGTGAGGCCGATGCGTACGGGCTGCGCCATCCTCAGGAAATGCGCAGGGTGCCCAGCGGGAAGGCGAAGGGCGCCCAGGCCTGCAGGGCCGATGGCCCCAAGATCAGGCACAGCAGGCCTGCGCCGGCCAGGAAGGGGCCGAAGGAGATGTGGATGTCCTTGTGCGCCAGGCGCCCCGTCAGCAGCAGCGCGCCACCGAGGATGGCGCCGACCAGCGACGAGGCCAGGATGATCGCGAGCAGGAATTCGGCACCGAACCAGGCGCCCAGCGCGGCCAGCAATTTGAAGTCGCCATAGCCCATGCCTTCCTTGCCCGTGGCCAGGCGGTAGAGGTGGTAGACGCTCCACAGGCTCAGGTAACCGGCCACCGCGCCCCAGATGGCAGAGGCCGGCGTCACGCCGGTCCAGCCCAGCGCCGCACCGGCCAGGCCCAGCCACAGCAGGGGGTAGTTGAGCGAATCGGGCAGCAACTGCGTGTCAAGGTCGATGGCGAACTGGCAGATCAGCAAGGCGCAGAAGGTGGCCCACAGCGCGGCCTGCGGGCTCAGCCCCCAGCGCCAGGCACACAGGCCGAACAGCAGGCCGCAGGCCAGCTCCACCAGGGGATAGCGCCAGCCGATGGCGCCGCCGCATGCGCTGCAGCGCCCCCGCAGCAGCGCGAAGCTCAGCAGCGGAACGTTCTGCCACCAGCGGATGGGCGCGTCGCAATGGCCGCAGCGCGAGCGCGGCTGGGCGAGGTTCAGAGGACCGAGCTTGTCGACTGCGGCCAGGGCCTCGGCCGCGCTGCTTTCCAGGGCGTGCGGCGCCTGGGCAGAAGGTCCCATCACCAGGCGCCAGAGACTGGGCACGTCGGGGATCGGCGCCAGATTGCCCACGGCATCGCGCAGCCACTCGCGATAGAGCATCAGCGGCACGCGATGGATCACCACGTTGAGGAAACTGCCGACCAGCAGGCCGAACACGCCGCCCAAGGCGGCGTCGAGCCACTGCGCCTGCATCAAACGACCTGGCCCAGCTTAAAGATGGGCAGGTACATGGACACCACGATGCCGCCGATGATCGTGCCCAGGAACACGATGATGATGGGCTCCATCAGGCTGGAAAGACCCGCGACCATGTCGTCGACTTCCTGTTCATAGAAGTCGGCCGCCTTGCCCAGCATGTGGTCGATCGAGCCGGACTCCTCGCCGATGGCCGTCATCTGCAGCACCATGGACGGGAAGATCTGCACGTTGGTCATGGCCGTGGTCAGGCTGGTGCCGGTGGACACTTCCTGCTGCACCTTGGCGGTGGCATCCGCGTACACCGAATTGCCCGAGGCGCCGCCCACGGAGTCCAGCGCCTCCACCAGCGGAACGCCAGCTGCGAACATGGTGGACAGCGTGCGCGTCCAGCGTGCGATGCAGGACTTGTTGATCAGGTCGCCGAAGATGGGCACGCGCAGCAGCAGCCGGTCCATGGTGCGCTGGACCTTCTCGTTGCGCTTCCAGGCCTGCATGAAGAAATAGAAGCCGCCGCCAATGCCGCCGAAGATCAGCCACCAATAGGAGACGAAGAATTCGCTCATGGCCATCACGAACAGCGTGGGAGCGGGCAGGTCGGCACCAAAGGACGTGAACACTTCCTTGAAGGCCGGGATCACGAAGATCATGATGATGGCCACCACCACGAAGGCCACCACCACCACCGAGGTCGGATACATCAGCGCCGACTTGATCTTGGACTTGATGGCCTCCGTCTTTTCCATGTAGGTGGCCAGCCGGTCCAGCAGGTCTTCCAGGATACCGGCGGCCTCGCCGGCTTCGATCAGGTTGCAGTACAGGCTGTCAAAGTACTTGGGGTACTTGCGGAAGGCCGAGGACAGCGAAGTGCCGGTCTCCACATCGGAGCGGATGTCGTTGAGCAGGCGCGCGACGTTGGGGTTGGCATTGCCGCGGCCCACGATGTCGAAGGCCTGAAGCAGCGGCACGCCGGCCTTCATCATGGTGGCCAACTGGCGCGTGAAGATCGCGATGTCCTTGGGCTTGATGGCCTTGCCCGAGCGCATGCGGCGCTTCTTGATCTTGGTGACCAGGATGCCCTGGCGCCGCAGGCTGGCCTGGATCTGGTTCTCGCCCGAGGCGCGCATCTCGCCGCGCACGGTCTTGCCGTTGCGGTCGCGCCCTTCCCAGTCGTAGATGGTCTCTTTGCTGTTGTTGCTGCTGCTCGTGCTGGTGCTGCTGCGGGGGCTGCTGCGTGCGGCGGTGGCCATGGCGATCCCTTGTTTTCTGCTGCGCGATTATTCGTTGGTCACGCCCAGCACTTCTTCGAGCGAGGTCACGCCTTGCATGACCTTCTGCAGCCCGGATTGCCGAAGCGATCGAACGCCTTCCTTTTGCGATTGCGCCGCAATGTCCAGGGCGCTGCCGTCGCGAAGAATGATCTTCTGGATCTCTTCGCTGATGGGCATGACCTGGTAGATGCCGACGCGTCCCTTGTAGCCGGCATTGCAGGCCGCACAGCCCACGGGCCGGTAGGGCTTCCAGCTGCCATCGAGCTGCTCTGGCTTGTAGCCGGCGTCCAGCAGCGCCTGCCGCGGAATCTCGGCGGGCGCCTTGCACTGCGCACACAGGCGCCGGGCCAGGCGCTGGGCCGTGATCAGGATGACGCTGGAAGCGATGTTGAAGGGCGCGATGCCCATGTTGCGCATCCGGGTCAGCGTGGTCGGCGCGTCGTTGGTGTGCAGCGTGGACAGCACCAGGTGGCCCGTCTGGGCGGCCTTGATGGAGATGTCGGCGGTTTCGAGGTCGCGGATTTCCCCCACCATGATGATGTCGGGATCCTGCCGGAGAAAGGCGCGCAGGGCGGCTGCAAATGTCAGGCCGGCGCGCTCGTTGACGTTGACCTGGTTCACGCCAGGCAGGTTGATTTCAGAGGGGTCTTCGGCGGTGGCGATGTTGACGCCGCTCTTGTTCAGCAGATTGAGGCAGGTGTAGAGCGACACCGTCTTGCCCGAGCCGGTCGGCCCGGTGACCAGGATCATGCCGTAGGGCCGGCCGATGGCCGCCATCAGCCGCTCCTTCTCGTCTGCGTCGTAGCCCAGCGCGTCGATGCCCAGCTTGGCGCTGCTCGGGTCCAGGATCCGGATCACGATCTTCTCGCCAAAGAGCGTGGGCAGCGTGCTGACGCGGAAGTCGATCACGCGGTCGGGTCCGATCTTGAGCTTCATGCGGCCGTCCTGCGGCACGCGCTTCTCGGAGATGTCGAGCCTGGAGATGACCTTGATGCGGGAGGCGAGCTTTTCCTTGATGGCGGTGGGCGGCGCGGCGATCTCGCGCAGCTCGCCATCGACCCGGAAGCGGACGCGGTAGTTGTGCTCGTAGGGCTCGAAGTGGATGTCGGATGCCTTCATGTTGAAGGCGTCGATCAACATCTTGTGCAGAAAGCGCACCACGGGTGCGTCTTCCACTTCGGCGACCGCCTGCTCGCTCTCTTCGACGCTCTCGCTCGAGGCCAGCTCGTCGAATTCGAAGTCGGAGCCCACCATGCTGTCGATCGCATCGGTGGTGCTGGTGCTGGTGGCTTCCACCAGGCGCAGCAGCTTGTCGTATTCGGCGATCACCCAGTCCACGCCCATCTGGGCCGTGAACTTGATCTTGTCGATGGCCTGCTGGTCGGTGGGGTCTGCCGTGGCAACGATCAGCCGGTTGCTGCGCTTGCCCAGCACGACGATCCGGTAGGCCAGGCACAGCTTGGCGTCCAGAAGATCCTTGGGCAGCCGATGGACATCGATGGCGTCGATGTCCAGCAGGGGAGCGCCGAAGGCCGTGGACAGCGTGTGCGCCAGGTCGGCTGCCGAAACGGCTCCCGAGCCAGTGAGTTCCGCAATGAAACTCGTACGCGAACTGCGCGACTTCTGGTAGATGTCTTCCGCAGCCTTCGCCTGCAGCTTTCCGGCAGAAATCAGTGCACGCGCCAAGCCAGGCAGGGCGACGGCAGTTGAATCTTTGGAAATGGGATCGGCGGCAGCCATTCGGCGCTTGTAACTAGACGTGAAAAGTGATTCACGATCATCGCCGATGAAGGGGGTGAAGTAAATGACGCGTCCGCAACAAATTGCGAAGCTGTTGGCATTGTGGTCAGCGCGCGTGACCTGCCAGGAAAATGGTCGGGGTGAGAGGATTCGAACCTCCGGCCTCTACGTCCCGAACGTAGCGCTCTACCAGGCTAAGCTACACCCCGATTTCAGTCTGACTCTTCTGGCCGTCCTACCCTGCGGGGTCCATCAGGCTCTGCGCTCAAGCAGCTGAGCCGCTAATTGTAGCAAACCTTCTGCGTGCTGGTTGCGCGGCAACGCATCGAGTGCCTGAATTGCACGCTGGGCCTCTGCTGCAGCGGCATCGCGCGTGGCCTGGAGCGCGCCACTGTGGCGCACGATGGCCATGATCTGCGGCAACTGTTGCACGTCGCCTTGCTGGATGGCTTCCCGGATCAGCGCCGCGTCTGCGGCTGGGGCACTCTGCATGGCCAGGATCAGCGGCAGGGTGGTCTTGCCTTCGCGCAGGTCGTCGCCCACGTTCTTGCCGGTTTCGGTCGCGTCGCCTTCATAGTCCAGCAGGTCATCGATGACCTGGAAGGCCGTGCCCAGCGCCTGGCCGTAGGTGGCGCAGGCTTCTTCCTGCGCGGCCGAGACCCCGGCCAGCACGGCCGCCAGCCGCGTGCTTGCCTCAAAGAGCTTGGCTGTCTTGGACCGGATGACCTGCAGGTAGGCGGCCTGGTCCAGCGAAGCGTCGCCCATGTTCATGAGCTGCAGCACTTCGCCCTCGGCGATCACGTTGGTGGCCTCGGCCAGGATTTCCATGATCCGCATGTTCCGGGCATCCAGCATCATCTGGAAGGCGCGCGAATACAGGAAATCGCCCACCAGCACACTGGCGGCGTTGCCGAAGGACTGGTTGGCGGTCGGCCGCCCGCGGCGCAGGGTGGACTCGTCCACCACGTCGTCATGCAGCAGGGTGGCTGTATGGATGAACTCGACCACGGCCGCCAGGTTGAATCGCTGGTCCCCGGTGTAACCAAGGGCGCCGCTCATCATCAGAAGCAGCACGGGCCGCAGTCGTTTGCCGCCGGCGGCGATGATGTAGCGAGACACCTCGCTGACCAGTGGGACCCCGGTGGACAGTCGGGCGGCGATCACCTTGTCGACTTCTGCCATGTCTTTGGCAACAAGTTGCATCACGGTGGCGGTGGGGTTGGCGGGGGCTTGGGGGGCAGACAAGGGGCGCGGCGCGCCTGGGCGCGGGTAGAGGCGGAACGCCGGGAATTATAGGGAGCGCCCGTCGGCCAAGGCTTTGCGTGCCCCGTGGTTCTGTACAGGGCTGAGGCGCCGTGCTATCATTGCAGGCTTCGCGGAATCCGCCGCGGGGACTAACTTCGCAAGATCCGAAGGGTTTATATGTACGCGGTCATAAAAACCGGTGGCAAGCAGTATCGCGTTGCTTCCGGCGAAAAAATCAAAGTAGAACAGATTGCTGCGGACGTGGGCCAGGAAATCGTGATCGACCAGGTTCTGGCTGTCGGCAACGGCGCTGAAATCAAGGTTGGTACGCCCCTGGTGTCCGGCGCAACCGTCACGGCAACCGTCGTGGCGCATGGCAAGCACGACAAGGTTCGCATCTTCAAGCTGCGTCGTCGCAAGCACTATCAGAAACGTCAAGGCCATCGCCAGCAGTTCACGGAGCTGCAGATCGGTGCGATTGCCGGCTAACTGGAGCAAGACACCATGGCACAGAAAAAAGGCGGCGGCTCAACGCGAAACGGGCGCGATTCCAAGCCCAAGATGCTCGGCGTGAAGGCCTTCGGCGGCCAGGTGGTGAGCGCAGGCTCCATCATCGTCCGTCAACGCGGCACGCGCATGCACGCTGGCACGAATGTCGGCGTCGGCAAGGACCACACGCTGTTCGCGCTGGTCGATGGCCGGATCTCCTTCGGCTCCAAGGGTGCGCTGAACAAGCACACCGTCAGCGTGACGCCCGTCTGAGCCTCTCGCGCTCGGATGCACGCGAAGCCCCGCTGGTCGGGGCTTTTCTGCTTTCAGGCCGGCTGCAAGGCCTGCCGCATTTGTAAACTGGGTTTCCCATGAAGTTCGTCGACGAAGCCTTCATCGATATCGCCGCCGGCGATGGCGGCAACGGCTGCGTGTCGTTTCGCCATGAGAAGTTCAAGGAGTTCGGCGGTCCCGATGGCGGGGACGGCGGGCGCGGCGGCCACGTGCTCGCCGTGGCCGACGTGAACCTCAACACGCTGGTGGACTTCCGTTTCTCGCGTCGCCATGAGGCCAAGCGGGGCCAGCACGGCATGGGCTCCGACATGTTCGGCGCTGCCGGGCAGGACGTGACCCTGCGCATGCCCGTGGGCACCGTGATCAGCGACGCCGAGACCGGCGAGGTGCTGTTCGAGCTGCTGACGCCCGGAGAGACCATCACCATCGCCAAGGGTGGCGACGGTGGCTTTGGCAACCTGCGTTTCAAGTCGTCGATCAACCGCGCGCCGCGGCAGAAGACGCCCGGCTGGCCCGGCGAGCGCCGCAGCCTCAAGCTCGAGCTGAAGGTGCTGGCCGATGTGGGGCTGCTGGGCATGCCCAATGCGGGCAAATCCACGCTGATCAGCGCCGTTTCCAATGCGCGCCCGCGCATTGCCGACTATCCCTTCACCACGCTGCATCCCAACCTCGGGGTGGTGCGCGTCGGGCCGGAGCAGAGCTTCGTCGTTGCCGACCTGCCGGGCCTGATCGAAGGCGCATCGGAGGGGGCGGGCCTGGGCCATCTGTTCCTGCGCCACCTGCAGCGCACGCGTTTGCTGCTGCATGTGGTGGACCTGGCGCCTTTCGATGAGGGCGTGGACCCGGTGGCGCAGGCCAAGGCCATCGTCGCCGAGCTCAAGAAATACGACGAAGGGCTTTACAAGAAGCCGCGCTGGCTGGTGCTCAACAAGCTGGACATGATCCCGGCCGAAGAGCGCGAGGCGCGGGTGGCTGACTTCGTCAAGCGCCTGCGTTTCAAGGGGCCGGTGTTCCAGATTTCCGCGCTCACGCGCGAAGGTTGCGAGCCGCTCGTGCAGGCGGTCTATCAGCACGTGAAGGCCGAGCAGGTCGCTGCGCAGCCGCCCGCGGAGCAGGACCCGCGCTTCACCGATCCTCTTTGATGGCGGCTGCAGCGCAGGTCTGCCTGCGCCGCATTCGTGCCCCTTCGGTCCACTTTCTTGCACCATGAACCAGATTGCCGCTTCTCCCGTGCTGCGTGACGCCCGACGCATCGTCGTCAAGGTGGGCTCCAGCCTGGTGACCAACGAGGGCCGCGGCCTGGACGAGCGTGCCATCAGCGAATGGTGCCGCCAACTGGCCGCGCTGGTGGGCGAGGGGCGTGAAGTGGTCATGGTGTCCAGCGGTGCCGTGGCCGAAGGCATGAAGCGCCTGGGCTGGTCGCGTCGCCCGCGCGAGATCCATGAGCTGCAGGCGGCGGCGGCCGTGGGTCAGATGGGCCTGGCCCAGATGTATGAAAGCCAGCTGCGCAGCCAGGGCATGGGCAGCGCGCAGGTGCTGCTCACGCATGCCGACCTGGCCGACCGCGAGCGCTATCTCAATGCGCGCTCGACCCTGCTCACGCTGCTGTCGCTGGGCGTGGTTCCGGTGATCAACGAGAACGACACCGTGGTCAACGATGAGATCAAGTTCGGCGACAACGACACGCTGGGCGCCCTGGTGGCGAATCTGGTGGAGGCCGATGCCCTGGTGATCCTGACCGACCAGAAGGGCCTGTACACGGCCGATCCGCGCAGCAATCCCGACGCCCAGTTCGTGCATGAGGGGCGTGCGGGTGATGCCGCGCTCGAGGCCATGGCCGGCGGTGCGGGCTCCAGCATCGGCCGCGGCGGCATGCTCACGAAGATCCTCGCGGCCAAGCGGGCGGCGGGCTCGGGCGCCTCAACCGTGATCGCCTGGGGCCGCGAGCCCGACGTGCTGCTGCGCCTGACGCGCGGCGAATCCATCGGCACGCTGCTGGTGGCGCAGACGGCCAAGCACCATGCGCGCAAGCGCTGGATGGCCGACCACCTTCAACTGCGTGGTGCCGTGCGCGTGGACGCAGGTGCAGCGTCCAAGCTGCGCGGCGAGGGCAAGAGCCTGCTGCCCATCGGCATGACGGCGGTGGAGGGCGAGTTCTCGCGTGGCGACGTGATCGCCGTGCGCGATGAGGCCGGCCTGGAGCTGGCGCGCGGCCTGGCCAACTATGCGAGCAGCGAGGCGCGCCTGTTGTGCCGCCGTGCGTCGGCCGACATCGAGGCCTTGCTGGGCTATGTCGCGGAGCCGGAGATGGTCCACCGCGACAACATGGTGCTGACGGGCTGATTCGCCCGCCTGCGCCCACCGGGCCGGCGTTCAGGCTGGCCGATGGGCAGCCCGCGCAGGCTCAGTAGCGCAGAATCTCCGGCTGCTTGAGTTCGCGGATCATCTCGCCCACGGTGCTGCGCGGCGCGCGTCCGCCCGCGCACAGGCTCTGCTTGGCCAGCTGATAGGTGTAGATGGAGTTGCGGTCGTCGATGCGCTTCCACTCGGGTTTCTTCACCTCGTCCCACTGGTTGCCGCTGTAGCGTGCGTAGGTCTTGTACTCCTCGGTCGCGCAGCGCACGCCCTCATAGAAGGCGTTCACCGTGCTGCCGCCTTCACGATAGGCAATCACCACATAGCGCACCACGCCGTCGCCCGTCACGCTCATGGTCTGCGGGTCCACGCCGAAGCGCAGCGTCATGTAGTGCGGCATCTCCAGCGGCACCAGGCGGCGGATGTCGAAGGCCGGCGGCGGAGGTGCCTCTTCTTCCTTCCACTCCTTGGGCTCGAAGCGGCTGTGGTCCAGGCCGCCATCGCGCTCGTGGCGGATGCGTGCCTCTTCCTGGGGCTGGGCCTGCACAGCCTGCGAGGCGAACAGGGCCAGGCAGGCCAGGGCGCTAGCGCGCAGGAAATCGCTGATTCTTGGGGTCGGACGTGAAATTTGCGGCATTCGGAGACAGCGGCGAAGCCGCCGCGCTGGGGTCCGGGTCAAAGCTGGCACCCGGGGGAAGTTCGAAGGAAGGTTCGGCCTGGGGTTCCATCGGCGTGCGTTCAGCATCCCGATGGCGCGAGCCGCCGCGCAGAAAGCGGTTGCGCATGTCGTGGCGCGGCAGGAAGCGCGCCAGCTCGGTCAGCGCCATTTCGTACACGCCGCGCTTGAACTCCACCACCACATCCAGCGGCACCCAGTAGTCGTTCCAGCGCCAGGCATCGAACTCGGGATGGTCGGTGGCACGCAGGTTCAGATCCCAGTCGTGCCCCATGAGTTGCAGCAGATACCAGATCTGCTTCTGGCCCTTGTAGTGGCCGCGCGCGTCGCGGCGGATGAAGCGGTCTGGCACCTCGTAGCGCAGCCAGTCGCGCGTGCGAGCCACGATGCGCACATGCTCGGGGCGCAAGCCCACCTCTTCGTGCAGCTCACGGAACATCGCCTGCTCGGGGGTCTCGCCCCGGTCGATCCCGCCTTGCGGAAACTGCCAGGAATGGGTGCGGATGCGCTTGCCCCAAAAAACCTGGTTTCTCTGGTTGAGCAGGATGATGCCGACGTTCGGCCTGAAGCCGTCCCGGTCAAGCATAATCAAACCCCAATTTTTGAACTGGTTCGATTATGCATAGATGCGCCCAGGCCGGTGCATGCAGGTCAACCCGCCCAAGGGCCGTGTGAAAAACGGCCCTTTGTCTTTGAGTTCGCGACCCCGCCGCCCCCTTCATGAAAGCCTCCAGATTCCTCGTCTCCACCCTCAAGGAAGCCCCGGCCGACGCCGAAGTGGCCAGCCACCGGCTGATGACCCGCGCCGGCATGGTCAAGAAGCTGGGCGCAGGCATCTATACGTACATGCCCATGGGCCTGCGCGTGATCCGCAAGGTGGAAGCCATCGTGCGCGAGGAGATGAACCGCGCCGGCGCCATCGAACTCACGATGCCGGTGGTGCAGCCGGCCGAGCTCTGGCAGGAAACCGGCCGCTTCGACAAGATGGGCCCGGAGCTGCTGCGCATCAAAGACCGGCATGAGCGCGACTTCGTGGTGCAGCCCACCAGCGAAGAGGTGGTGACGGACATCGCGCGCCAGGAGATCCGCAGCTACAAGCAACTGCCCAAGAACTTCTATCAGATCCAGACCAAGTTCCGCGACGAGCGGCGTCCGCGCTTCGGCCTGATGCGCGGCCGTGAGTTCATCATGAAGGACGCCTACAGCTTCGACCGCGACATGGCCAGCGCCAAGGCGAGCTACCAGGTGATGGCCCAGGCCTACCGCGCCGCCTTCGACCGCTTCGGCCTGCGCTACCGCGCCGTGGCAGCCGATAGCGGCGCCATCGGCGGCGACCTGAGCGAAGAGTTCCAGGTGATCGCAGCCACGGGCGAGGACGCCATCGTCTACTGCCCCGACAGCGACTATGCGGCCAACATGGAAAAGGCCGAGGCGCTGGCACCGGCCGGCGCGCGCCCCGCGGCCGCCGCTGCGCTGACGAAGACGCCTACCCCCGGCAAGGCCACCTGCGCCGACGTCGCCGAGCTGCTGGGCGTGCCGCTGGCCACCACCGTCAAGTCGCTGGTGCTGGCCACCGACCTGCTCGACGAGGCGGGCAACATCAAGGGCGCCCAGGTCTGGCTGCTGCTGCTGCGCGGCGACCACGACATGAACGAAGTCAAGGTCGGCAAGCTGCCGGGCCTCGAAGGCGGCTATCGCTTCGCGACGCTGGCCGAGATCGAGGAACACTTCGGCTGCAAGCCCGGCTACCTCGGCCCGCTGAACCTGAAGAAGCCCGTGAAGCTGGTGGCCGACCGCGAAGTGGCCGTGATGGCCGACTGGATCTGCGGGGCCAACGAGCCCGACTTCCACATCACCGGCGTCAACTGGGGCCGCGATCTGCCCGAGCCCGAACTGGTGGCCGACCTGCGCAACGTGGTGGCGGGCGACCCCTCGCCCGACGGCAAGGGCGTGCTGGCCATCGAGCGCGGCATCGAAGTGGGCCATGTGTTCTATCTGGGCACCAAGTACAGCAAGGCCATGAACGCCACCTTCCTTGAGGAAGACGGCAAGCCGCGCTTCCTCGAGATGGGCTGCTACGGCATCGGCATCACGCGCCTGCCGGCAGCGGCCATCGAACAGAACCATGACGAGCGCGGCATCATCTGGCCCGACGCCATCGCGCCTTTCACCGTGGTGCTGTGCCCCATCGGCATGGACCGCAGCGAGGCCGTGAAGGCCGAGGCCGAGCGCCTGTACGCGCAACTGCTGGCTGCGGGCGTGGACGTGATCCTGGACGACCGCAACGAGCGCCCCGGCGCCATGTTTGCCGACTGGGAGCTGATCGGCGTGCCGCACCGCCTGACCATCGGCGACAAGGGCCTGAAGGACGGTGTGCTGGAGTACCAGCATCGCCGCGACGCGGCCGCCACCAAGGTGCCCGCGGCCGAAGCCTTCAGCTTTCTGCAGGCAAAGCTGTCGCAGGCCGCGCCTGCGGCCTCCGCGGTGGCATGAATGCGCTGACGCGACGGCGCTGCCTCTTCGGAGGCGCTGCACTGTCGCTGGCAGGCGCCTGGCCCTCGCAGGCCCTGGCGGGCGCGCAGCTGGAGGAGCCGATGGCCGATGCAGTGCGCAGTGCGCTGTCGGCCGCCATCCGCAACGCGGCGCCCCCGGTTCCCGAATTCGACGACACTGAATCGCGGCTGCGCTACCTGCGCTGGCTGGGCGCGATGGGCGATCGCATCCACCGCAAGGTCCCGGACCGGCGCGAGCGGCTGGAGCTGCTGCAGACCATCTGGTACGAATCGCGCCGCGCCGGGCTGGACGTGAGCCTGGTGCTGGGCCTGATACAGGTCGAAAGCAACTTCCGCAAGTTCGCCGTTTCCAGCGCGGGCGCGCGCGGGCTGATGCAGGTGATGCCCTTCTGGACCCGCGTCATCGGGGACGGCGACCCCAGCACGCTGTTCAAGATGCAGCCCAACCTTCGCTTCGGCTGCCAGATCCTGCGCCACTACCTGGACCGCGAGCGCGGCGATCTGTTCCTGGCCCTGGGCCGCTACAACGGCAGCCGCGGGCGCGCGCCCTATCCGAACGCGGTCTTCGCCAACCAGCGCAACTACCGCTTCGACGACCGCGCACCGACCGGCATCGCCGGCTGAGCGCGGCCACCGATCAGGCGGGCCTGGCCGGCGTGCCCGGCGCTGCGGCGGGGCCGCCGCGCGTGACCATCACCTGGTCGATGCGGTGGCTGTCCACGTCCATCACTTCGAAAGTGAAGCCGCCCCAGCTCACGCTGTCGGTGCGGCGCGGCACGCGGCGCAGCATCACCATCAGGAAGCCGGCCAGCGTCTCGTACTCGTCGGCGTGCGGCAGCTCGTCGATGTCCAGCGCGCGCTGCACGTCGCCGATGGGCGTCACGCCATCGACCAGCCAGGAGTTCTCGTCGCGCCGCATGATCTGCGGCTCCTCGTCCACGGTCTGGACCAGGTCGCCCATCACGGTGCTCATCACGTCGTTGAGCGTGATCACTCCCACCACCAGGCTGTATTCGTTCACCACGATGGCGAAGTCCTCGCCGGCCAGGCGGAACTGCTCGAGCACCTCGGTCAAGGTCAGCCGGTCGGGGATGACCAGCGCCTTGTGCAGCGGCAGGCCCTTGTCGAACTGAAGTGGCTGGCCCGAGAGCACGCGGTGGAACATGTCCTTGGCATCCACGTAGCCCAGCACATGGTCGATGTCGCCTTCGCACACCGGGTAGGCCGAGTAGGGCGCTGCCACGATGCGCGCGCGCAGCACCGACTCCGGGTCGTCCTTGTGCAGCCAGGCGATGCGGTCGCGGCTGGTCATCACGCTGCTGACCAGGCGCGTGTCCAGCTCGAACACATTGGCGATCACCTGCTGCTCGCGCGCGGCCAGCACGCCGGCCTGGGCGCCGGCCTCGGTCATGGCCAGGATGTCGGCCGAGGTGATGGTGTCCTCGCGCTGCATGGGCAGGCCCAGCAGCCTGAACAGGCCGTCGGTGCTGCGCATGAACAGCCACACCAGCGGTTTGAGCACCGTGATGCACAGCTGCATCGGCCCCACCAGCCGCATCGCCAGCTGCTCGGGGTTGTTCATGCCCAGGCGCTTGGGGAAGAGATCGGCGAAGACCAGGAACACGGCCACGATGCAGATGAACGACGCGCCAAAGGCCAGCTGCTGCGCCAGTGCCGGTGCCACCCAGACCTCGAAGAGCAGCGCGAAGTAGGGGGTCAGCGCGCCTTCGCCCACCACGCCGCCCAGGATGGCGATGGCATTGAGGCCGATCTGCACCACGGTGAAGTAGTGGCCTGGCTGCTCCTGGATCTGCATCACCTTCTGCGCGCGCGTATCGCCGTCGTCGGCCAGCTGGCGCAGGCGCAGGCGCCGCGCGGCGGCCAGCGAAATCTCGGCCAGCGAGAAGAAGGCGCTGGCGGCGATCAGGGCGGCGATGAGGAGAAGGCTTTGGGTCAGCGTCATGGCGGGTGTGCAGGGCCCGTCGGATGCACACCGGCCGAGCATAGCGCTGGGCCGGGGCCTTCAAGGCTCATCACGCGGGCGCAAAAAAGGGCAGCTCCGCCTGGGCTGCCCTTGCGTGCGACCAGGCTTGCGCTCTGGGTCGCTCAGGCGGTCTGGGTCAGCACCTGCTGCAGCTCGCCCGACTCGTACATCTCCATCATGATGTCCGAGCCGCCGATGAACTCGCCCTTGACGTAGAGCTGCGGGATGGTGGGCCAGTTGCTGAATTCCTTGATGCCCTGGCGGATCTCGGCGTCGTCCAGCACGTTCACGGTCTTGACGGTCTTCGGGTCCACGCCGCAGGCCTTGAGGATCTGGATGGCACGGCCCGAGAAGCCGCACATGGGGAAGCTGGCGCTGCCCTTCATGAACAGCAGGATTTCATTGCTCTGGACGAGTTCGGCTATGCGTTGCTGGACGTCGCTCATGGTGGTTCCTTCGCTCATGTTGGCGGGGGGAAGAAGTTGGGGCGTAATTATTTCACTGATGACACAGTCTGGCCCGACGCGGGCCTTCTCGGGTCATCCGCACTGTCTCCGGCCGCGTCTTCCTGCCAGCGGCCATGGTGCAGGAAGAGGTGGTGCATGGCTTCGCGCACGATCAGCAGGCCGATGGCGAATTCCGGTGTATCGGGCACGCCGGCCTGGGCTGCCGGGCGGCCCAGGGCCAGGTCCGACAGGCGGCTGAAGGCGGCCTCCACGGCCGCGAGGTCGAAGGCAGGCCCGACCAGCGCCGCCTGCAGGCCTGCAGGCGCACCCTGCGCGTCCAGCAGCAGGAGCGCGCCGGCCGGCATTGGGGCGCCAGCGGCATCACCGCGTCTTCGATGGACTCGATGGCGCCCTCCAGCGCCAGCGCGCGCGGCGGACGGGTGAAGCGGTGCGCCTGCCGCAGCGCGTCCACCCCGATGGGCAGCGCGCGCAGTTGCGCGGCCCCTTGCGCATCCAGCCAGCGCAGTTGCAGCGCTTCGGCGCCGAAGGCCAGCTGCACGGAGGGAGTGGACGGCGGGGTCGGGGTGGTCGGAGCAGGCGGGTTCATGCGGCCGAGGGTGCCATCCAGCGGCCGCCGCTGCAACGGGCGATGCCCGCCAGGTCCGCCTTTGACTGCACATCGACGAAGCCGCGGTCGTGCAGCAGGGCGCGTACGGCCTCGGCCTGGTCCCAGCCATGTTCCAGCAGCAGCCAGCCGCCGGGCGCCAGGTGGCCGGGTGCGTGCTGCACCAGGTGCCGCAGGTCGTCCAGCCCGTCAGCGCCGCTGGCCAGGGCCTGCGCGGGCTCATGCCGCAATGCGGCCAGATGGGCGTCGCCTTCGGCGATGTAGGGCGGGTTGCTCACGATGGCCTGGTAGTGCGCGGCGGGCGCCCCCGCGAGCCAATGGGCCTGCCTGAAGCGCACCGGCAGGCCCAGGCGCTGCGCATTGGCGCGGGCCACGGCCAGCGCATCGGCGCTGGCGTCCACGGCATCCACGGTGGCGTCGGGGCGCGCCTGCTGCAGGGCCAGCGCGATGGCGCCGCTGCCGGTGCCCAGGTCGAGCACCTGCGGCGCAGCCTGCCCTGCCAGCACGGCCAGTGCCCATTCCACCAGCGTTTCGGTGTCCGGCCGGGGCACCAGCACGCGTGCGTCGACCTGCAGGTTCAGGCCGTGGAACTCCTTGTGCCCCACCAGGTAGGCCAGTGGCTCGCCGCCCGCACGCCGGGTACACAGGGCGCGATAGGCCTCGGCCGCGGCGGCGGGCAGGGCGTCGGTGTCGTGCGCCAGCAGCCAGGCGCGGTCGTGCGGGGCGCGGCCCAGCGCATGCAGCAGCAGCATCTGTGCGTCCAGCCGGTCCAGGCCCAGTGCACCGGCGCCGGCCAGCGCCTGCGCCAGCGTCGGTTCCGTGGCCGGGCTCATGCAGCGTTTTCCAGCTCGGCCAGCAGTTCGGCCTCGCGCGCGGCGCGCAGCGCGGCCAGCACCTCGCCCAGATCGCCTTCCATGATGGCCAGCAGCTTGTAGAGCGTGAGGTTGATGCGGTGGTCGGTGAGCCGGCCCTGCGGGAAGTTGTAGGTGCGGATGCGGTCGCTGCGGTCGCCGCTGCCGATCAGGCCCTTGCGCATCGCCGCTTCCTTGGCGGCGCGCTCGCTGCGCTCCTTCTCCTGCAGCCGGGCCTGCAGCACCTGCAGCGCCTTGGCCTTGTTGGCGTGCTGGCTGCGTCCGTCCTGGCATTCGGCCACGATGCCGGTGGGCAGGTGCACCACGCGCACGGCCGAGTCGGTCTTGTTGATGTGCTGGCCGCCCGCGCCGCTGGCGCGGAAGGTGTCGATGCGCAGATCGGCGGGGTTCAGCGTGATGGCCTGGGTCTCGTCGGGCTCGGGCATCACGGCCACGGTGCAGGCGCTGGTGTGGATGCGGCCCTGCGTTTCGGTGGCCGGCACGCGCTGCACGCGGTGGCCGCCCGATTCGAAGCGCAGCGCGCGGTACACGTCGGGGCCCTCGATGCGCAGCACGATTTCCTTGTAGCCGCCGATCTCGTTCTCGCTCGCGCTCATCACCTCCACGCGCCAGCCCGCGTTGGCCGCGTGGCGCGTGTACATGCGCGTGAGGTCGCCCGCGAACAGCGCCGATTCATCGCCACCCGTGCCGGCGCGGATTTCCATGAAAGCGTTGCGCGCGTCGTCGGGGTCCTTGGGCAGCAGCAGGCGCTGCACTTCGTCTTCGAGCTGCAGCAGCTCGGCCTGCGCGCTGGCGATTTCCTCCTGCGCCATTTCGGCCATGTCGGGGTCTGAGAGCATGTCGCGCGCGCCCATCAGGTCCGCTTCGCGTTGCTGATAGCGCGCCCAGCGTCCGGCCACGGCCGTCACCTCGGCATGTTCCCTGGCAATGGCGCGGTACTGCGCCATGTCGGCCATGATGTCCTCGCGCGAGAGCAGGAAGTCCAGCTCCTTGAGGCGTTCGGCGTGGCGTTCGAGTTGGTGGCGGAGGAAGTCTTTCAAGGCAGGCGCGGGGAGAAAACCAGAGGCGCGCCCGGCAGCAGGCGCGAGGGGTGCGCACCGCGGCGGCGGCACGCGCGGGCGGCAGCGCCGCTAACGCTCCTTGCGCAGGAACAGGCGCGACACCGTCTGCGCGGTCTGCTCGCGCGATTGCGCGTCACCCGCGTGCAGTTCGGCCAACGCGCCGTGCAGCATCTTCTGCGTGAGGCCGCGCGACAGCGCCTCCATCACGGCTTCCACGTCGTCGCCGCGCGCCAGCAGCTTGCGCGCGCGGGCCAGCTCGGCCTGGCGCCAGACGTCGGTCTGGGCCTGCAACTGCTGGATCAGCGGCACGATGCCGCCCGTGGGGCTGCGCTGGTCCAGCCAGTGCATGAAGCTCTGCACGCCCGCGTCGATGATGGTCTCGGCCTCGGCCACGGCGGCCTGGCGGCTGGCCTCGCCCTGGCGCACCACATGGGCCAGGTCGTCCACGGTGTAGAGGTACACGTCCTCGAGCTGCTTGACCTCGGGCTCGATGTCGCGCGGCACGGCCAGGTCGACCATGAACATGGGCCGGTGCTTGCGTGCCTTGAGCGCGCGCTCCACCGCACCCAGGCCGATCAGCGGCAGCGTGCTGGCCGTGCAGCTGACGACGATGTCGAACTCGTGCAGCCGCGCAGGCAGGTCGGCCAGGCGCATCACCTCGGCGCCAAAGCGCGCCGCCAGCTTCTCGCCGCGGTCCAGCGAGCGGTTGGCAATGGCGATGCGCGCCGGCTGCCGGGCCGCGAAGTGCGTGGCCGCGAGGTCGATCATCTCGCCCGCGCCCACGAAGAGCACGCGCGTTTCCTGCAGCTTCTCGAACAGCTGGCTGGCCAGGCGCACGGCCGCGGCGGCCATGCTGATGGAATGGGCGCCGATCTCGGTGGCGCTGCGCACTTCCTTGGCCACGGCGAAGGAGCGCTGGAACAGCTGGTTCAGCGTGCTGCCCAGGGCGCCGGCGGTCTCGGCCGCGCGCACGGCGTCCTTCATCTGGCCCAGGATCTGGGCCTCGCCCAGCACCATCGAATCGAGCCCGCTGGCCACGCGGAAGGCGTGCCGCGCGGCCTGGTCGTCGGCCAGCGCGTAGGTGTGGGCGCGCAGCAGCGCGGGCGAGACGCCGCCGCTTTCGGCCAGCCAGCCCACCGTGTGCTCCAGGGCCGGCTGCGCGGCGGCGCAGTAGATCTCGGTGCGGTTGCAGGTCGAGAGGATGGCGGCCTCCACCTCCGGATGGCCGTCGCTGCGGCCCATGCTGCTGCGCAGGCTTTGCAGGGTGGGGGCGAGCTGGTCGAGGGCGAACGCAAAACGACCGCGCAGATCGAGCGGCGCGGTCGTGTGGTTCAAGCCAAGGGCCCAGACTGCCATGGGGCCGGATTATAAAATTCGCCGCCATCTGCGGGCCGGGGGTGGGCGATTCGTCCCTGCACGCGGCGCTGCTGCCGTTTCTGCTGCCCCTTTTCTCGAGCGCGACAGACGCTGCGCCATGTCCTTTCTTGACCTGATCAACCACCTGCTCAATTTCGTCGCGCCGGCCCTCTTCGTGGCGCTGGGGCTGAGCGCGGCCGCGCGCTGGCTGATCCGGCGCACGCCGGGCCAGATGGCCTGGTGGAAGCAGTGGGTCGTGCTCAGCGCAGCCGGTGCGCTGGTGCTGTTGCTGGGCCTGATCCTGCTGGGCCGCGACGGCCGCATGGGCAGCTATGCGGCGCTGGTCGTCGTCTGTGCCACCGTGCAGTGGCTGCTGCTGCGCGGCTGGAAGCGCTGACCAGGAGAGGGGCGGCCGCCCGTCACCCGGGCTGCGGCTGCGCCGGCCGCGTGTCCATCACCAGCGTGGGGCTGGCCATGGCGATGCCTTCCTTGCGGAACTGGTCCAGCATGGTGAACAGCAGATCGCTTCTCACCCCGCCGGCCACGCGCGGGCTGCTGACGTAGGCGATGGCCTGGAAGATCAGCATGCCGTTCTCGACGCCCTCCAGCGACAGCGAGGGCGCGGGCGACTGGAGCACGCCCGGGTGCTCGGCGCAGGCGGCCAGCATCAGTTCGCGCACGCGGTGGGCGTCGGTGTTCAGCGGCATGGGCAGGCGGATCAGCACCCGGCCCTCGGCGTTGGCCAGCGTCATGTTGCGCACGGACTTGGTGATGAACTCCGAGTTGGGCACGATCAGCGTGGAGCGGTCGCCCAGCTGGATCTCGGTGGCGCGCACATTGATGCGCTTGACGTCGCCCTCGGTGGTGCCCAGCACCACCCAGTCCCCCACCTTCACGGGCCGCTCGGCCAGCAGGATCAGGCCCGAGATGAAGTTCTGCACGATGGCCTGCAGTCCGAAGCCGATGCCCACCGACAGCGCGCTGGCGATCCAGGCGATGCGGTTGATGCCGATGCCCAGCGCCGACAGCGCCAGCGCCACCACCAGCACGGCCCCCACATAGCCCAGCAGGGTGCTGATGGAGGTCTGCATGCCCGATTCGAGCGCGGTGGTGGGCAGGTAGCTTTCGCGCAGCCAGCGCTTGAACACGCGCAGCGCGATGAAGCCGGCGACCACCACGCCGATGGCCGTGAACAGCGCCGCCGGAACGATCTGGAATTCGCCGATGGTCAGGCCGGTGCCGAACTTGCCCGCGCGCTCGAAGACTTCGCCCGGCCCCGTGCCCAGCGGTGCGACCAGCGCGATGACCATGTAGAAGAACAGGGCCACGCGCGCCAGGGCCGAGAGCACGACGGCGGCCTGGTCCAGGGTGGCCGGCGCAAAGCCGAAGCTGGCCTGCAGCCGCTGGCCCAGGCTGCTGCGCGCCGACACCAGGGCCATGAACAGATCGTCGGCGGCCTTGAACAGCACGTAGAAGGCCGCTGCGACCAGGCCGGTCCAGGTGAGCTGCCCCGCCGCCAGGCTGGCCAGCGCCACGTAGCCCGAGGCCACCAGCGCAAGGATGACCACCAGGGCCAGCGAGACGCCCCCGATCAGCAAGGCAATCCACAGCGGCCGTTCGGCCACGGCCGGTGATGCCGGGGCCGGCGCGCCGCCTTCGGCGCTGGCTGCCGCCGGCGCCGCGGGCGCCCGGGGCTGGCGCAGGCACAGCAGCATGGCCACGATCAGCAGCACCAGCGCCACGGCGGTGAAGGCATGGGTGGTGAGGATGGCGGCGAAGCTCGCGTCCACCAGCGCGTTGACCTGCGATGGCAGCCACACCACGGCGCCGATCAGGGCCGTGAGCCAGGGAAAGGGCGCCAGCCGCAGCGCCAGCGCGTCCGGAATCGGCGGCAGCCGCCAGGAGGGCCGGTTGTTGGCCAGCAGCGCGCGCCCCAGGCTGGCCACAAAGGCCATGAACAGCAGCGATTCGTCGGCCGTGCGCAGCAGCTTCTGGCTCAGCGGGCCGAGGATCTCTCGCGACTCGAGCTGCTGCAGCAGCCCCCACAGCCCCAGCGCGACGATGAACAGGTTGGCCGTGACGATGGCCACGATCAGCAGCGAGCGCCGCAGCCGGCCGCCCGGCAGCAGGCGCTGGGCCAGCACCACCAGCGCGCGCTCGGCCAGCAGGTTGCCGGCGGTGATCAGCAGGCCGGCCAGCGCCAGCGCCCACAGCAGCGCAGCCCGGTTGTCGGGCTGGCCGGCCAGCGCCCAGGCCTGGGCCAGCTCGGTGCGCAGCGGCTGCAGGCGCGCCAGGTCGGCCGACCAGGCCAGCCGCAGGTCGTTCCAGAAGGTGCGGCCCAGCGGCGAGGGCGCGCGCTCGGTCAGCCGGGCCTCGAACAGCGCGCGCTGCTGGCCGCGGATGTCGGTGGCGCGCTGCTGGGTGTCCACCAGCAGCAGCCGCGCGAGCCGGATGTCGGCGTCGACGCCGTTGCGCTCGCGCACCAGCGTCGCGCGCTGGCGCGTGATGTCGGCGTCTTCGGTGCCGCCCGCGGCCGGGGCCTCGCCCAGCTCGCCCAGGCGCGCATTGAGGTCATTGAGATGCGTGGTGCGCGCTGCGATGAAGCTCTGGGCCTGCAGGCCGATGTCGGCCAGCGCCGCCAGCAGGGCGCGCGCGTCGTCGCTGGTGTCTGCGGAGGCCGGCAGTTTCTCCAGCGACTGGCGCAGCCCGCCCAGGTCCACCTCGGGCTCGGTCGGACGCGGGGCGGCGCCGGCCGGCAGCGCCACGGCGGCGGTCTGGGCGAAGGATGAGGGCGGCAGGCTGACGAACAGCCACAGGCCCAGCAGGGCCGCCAGGGCAATGCGGAAGGAGCGCATCCGGGCAATCATAGGCAGGCCGCGGACGCGTCCGGTGCAGGAGGACGGCGCGCGATGCGGCCTGCGCCGGGTCGCGTCAGCCGGCCGGGCTGAACAGGTCCACGCGGTCCGTGATGATGCCGTCGGTTTCCAGCGCGATCAGGCGCTGGGCGGCCCAGTCGTCATTGACCGTGTAGCTGAGCTGGCGCAGGCCGGCCTGGCGCGCGCGGGCCACCGTGGCGGCGTCCCACAGCGCGTGGTTGCAGACGATGGCCACGCAGTCCAGCCGCAGCGCCTCTTCGAGCCAGCCTTCGCGCAGGCTGTCCAGCAGCAGGGCGCGCGGCAGTTGCGGCGCAGCGCTGCGCGCGGCGGCCAGCGCCTCGGGCTTGAAGGACGACAGCAGCGGCGGCACGCTCGCATCGGCCCACAGCTGCGCGGCTTCGCGTGCGACGGCGGCGCCGGTCTCGTGCTCGGTGCCCGGCGTGGGCTTGATCTCGATGTTGAGCAGATGGCCGTTGGCCAGGCACCAGCGCGCCAGCGCGGCCAGCGTGGGCAGCGGCTCGCCGGCCCAGCGGCGCGAATGCCAGGCGCCCGCATCGAGCTGCGAGAGCGCCTGCCAGGGCTGCGCGCCGCCGACGCCGCGGCCGCTGGTGGTGCGCTCCAGCGTGGCGTCGTGCATCAGGAAGACCACGCCGTCGCTGCTGAGCTTGGCGTCGCATTCGAACATGCGGTAGCCGTGTTCGGCGCCCAGACGGAAGGCGGGCAGGGTGTTCTCGGGCGCCAGCCGGCCGGCGCCGCGGTGCGCGATCCAGCGCGGGTAGGGCCAGG
This sequence comes from Xenophilus arseniciresistens, assembly GCF_028023875.1. GTDB lineage: Bacteria > Pseudomonadota > Gammaproteobacteria > Burkholderiales > Burkholderiaceae_C > Xenophilus > Xenophilus arseniciresistens. The sequence goes on along the minus strand of NZ_JAQIPB010000003.1, from coordinate 299,504 downwards.
GTTTCACGGCCATGCTTTCGTCATTCCACGCGCTTGCCGGAGCCGGCATCGAACCAGTGCAGGCGATCCGGCCGGGCCGCCATGCGCACGGTGGCGCCCACGGCGGGCGCGCCCTGCGATTCGTCGGCGCGCATGATGATCTGCTCGTCGCCGACGCGGCCGTAGATCAGCCGCTCGGCGCCCAGCAGTTCCACCTGCTCGACGTTCACGCTCCAGCCCGAGTCGTCCAGCGTGAGGTGCTCGGGCCGGATGCCCAGGATCTGGCCGGGCCGCACGCCCGGCGCGTTGCGCAGCAGGTTCATGGGCGGCGAGCCGATGAAGCTGGCCACGAAGGTGGTGGCCGGGCGGTTGTAGACCTCTTCGGGCGTGCCGAACTGGTCCATCACGCCGGCGTTCATCACGATGATGCGCTGCGCGAGCGTCATGGCCTCGACCTGGTCGTGCGTGACGAACAGCGAGGTGATGCCCAGCTCGCGATGCAGCTTCTGGATCTCCAGGCGGGTCTGCGCGCGCAGCTTGGCGTCCAGGTTCGACAGCGGCTCGTCGAAGAGGAAGACCTGCGGCTGGCGCACGATGGCGCGGCCCATGGCCACGCGCTGGCGCTGGCCGCCCGACAGTTCGCGCGGCTTGCGCTCGAGCAGGTGGCCCAGCTCCAGAATCTTGGCGGCCTTGTCCACGCGCGCGCGGATCTCTTCCTTGGGCACCTTCGCGATCTTCAGGCCGTAGGCCATGTTGTCGAAGTTCGACATGTGCGGATACAGCGCGTAGTTCTGGAACACCATCGCGATGTCGCGCTGGGCGGGCTCCAGGTCATTGACCACGCGCGCGCCGATCGCGATCTCGCCGGCGCTGATCTCCTCCAGGCCCGCGACCATGCGCAGCAGCGTGGACTTGCCGCAGCCCGAGGGGCCCACGATGACGACGAACTCGCCGTCCTTGACCTCGGCGCTCACGCCGTGGATCACCTGGTTGGCCTTCGGGCCTTTGCCATAGCGCTTGATGACGTTGCGGAAGGAAAGAGCTGCCATGAGGAATGTCTTGTTGTGCGGGGGGAGTGCGACGCCTTGTGCCCGTTTACTTCTCTGTGTCGACCAGGCCCTTGACGAACCACTTCTGCATGAGCATGACCACCAGCGCGGGCGGCAGCATGGCCAGCAGGGCCGTGGCCATGATGATGTTCCAGTCGTTGGCGGCCTCGCCGCCGGCCAGCATGCGCTTGATGCCGATCACCACGGGGTACATGTCTTCCGAAGTGGTCATCAACAGCGGCCACAGGTACTGGTTCCAGCCGTAGATGAACTGGATCACGAACAGCGCCGCGATCGAGGTGCGCGACAGCGGCACCAGCACGTCCTTGAAGAAGCGCATGGGACCGGCGCCGTCCACGCGTGCGGCCTCCACCAGCTCGTCGGGCACCGTCAGGAAGAACTGGCGGAACAGGAAGGTGGCCGTGGCCGAGGCGATCAGCGGCAGGGTCAGGCCGGCATAGCTGTTGAGCAGGCCCAGGTCGGCCACCACCTTGTAGGTCGGCAGGATGCGCACTTCCACCGGCAGCATCAGCGTCACGAAGATGGCCCAGAAGCACAGCATCTTGAACGGGAAGCGGAAGTAGACGATGGCGAAGGCCGACAGCAGCGAGATGGCGATCTTGCCCACGCTGATGACCATGGCCGTGACGAAGCTGATCCACATCATGCGCGCCACGGAGGTGTTGAAGCCTTCCTTGCTGCCACCGAAGAGCGCGGCGCTGTAGGTGTTCCAGAAGTTGTCGCCCGGCAGCAGCGGCATGGGCGCCTGCACGATGGCGTCGGGCTGGTGCGTGGAAGCCACGAAGGCCAGATAGACCGGGAAGGCCACGATCAGCACGCCGAGGATCATCACGGCGTGCGACAAAACGGTGAGCCAGGGGCGGCGGTCGATCATGCTTGCGCTCCGCGCGAAGGGTTGAAGGCGGCGGCGAACATCAGTATTGAACCTTCTTCTCGACGTAGCGGAACTGCACCACCGTGAGGGCAATGACGATCATCATCAGCACCACGGATTGCGCGGCCGAGCCGCCCAGGTCCAGGGCCTTGAAGCCGTCCTGGTAGACCTTGTAGACCAGGATGGAGGTGGACTGGCCCGGGCCGCCGGCGGTCATCGCGTCGATGATGCCGAAGGTGTCGAAGAAGGCGTAGACCACGTTGATCACCAGCAGGAAGAAGGTGGTGGGCGACAGCAGCGGCAGCTGGATGCTCCAGAACCGGCGCCAGGGGCCGGCGCCGTCGATGGAGGCGGCCTCGATCAGCGACTTTGGAATGGATTGCAGGCCCGCCAGGAAGAACAGGAAGTTGTAGGAGATCTGCTTCCACACCGACGCGATGACGATCATGGTCATGGCCTGGTCCTCGTTCATCAGGTGGTTCCAGGTGTAGCCCCACTTGGCCAGGTACCAGGTCGCGATGCCGATGGAGGGCGAGAAGATGAACACCCACAGCACGCCGGCGATGGCCGGTGCCACGGCGTAGGGCAGGATCAGCAGCGTCTTGTAGAGCATGGCGCCGCGCACGATGCGGTCGGCAAAGATGGCCAGGGCCAGTGCCAGGCAGATGCCGCTGACGGCCACCAGCACCGAGAACAGCGCGGTGGTCTGGAAGGAGGCGAGGTAGCCGGCGTCGTTGAAGATGCGCTGGAAGTTCTCCAGGCCCACCCACTCGCGGCTCATGCCGAAGGCGTCTTCCTGCTGCAGCGACTGCAACAGCGCCTGGCCCGCGGGCAGGAAGAAGAAGATGCTGATGATGAGCAGCTGCGGCAGCAGCAAGGCCCAGGGCAGCCATTTGGAACGGAAGAGGACGCGTTTTTCCATGTCTTCGAATCAGCGCTTGCGAGCCGGCGGCTTGTCAACAAACGGAAGGCGGCGCCGAAGCGCCGCCCAGGGGTGGCGCATTGTCTGCGATGCGCGCACCCCGTCCACGATGTGCAGCGCGCATGCTGCGCGCTGCCACCGCGGCCTTACTTCTTGCCGCCGTTGGCTGCCTCAAAGCGCGCCAGCAGTTCGTTGCCACGCGAGACGATGGCGTCCAGCGCGTCCTTGGGGGCCTTCTTGCCGGCCCACACCTGCTCGAGTTCCTCGTCCTCGATGGTGCGGATCTGCACGTAGTTGCCCAGGCGGATGCCGCGCGACTTGTCGGTGGTCTTGCGGATCATCTGCGTCACGGCCACGTCGGTGCCGGGGTTCTTCTGGTAGAAGCCCGACTTGTCGGTCAGGTCGTAGGCGGCCAGCGTGATGGGCAGGTAGCCCGTGCGCTGGTGGCTGGCGGCCTGCACCTTGGTCTGCGACAGGAAGTTGAAGAACTCGGCCACGCCCTTGTACTCGGCGGGCTTCTTGCCGGCCATGACCCACAGCGAGGCGCCGCCGATCACGGTGTTCTGCGGCGCACCCTTCACGTCGGGGTAGTAGGGCAGGGCGGCCAGGCCGTACTTGAACTTCGCGTTCTTGGCCACGTCGCCGTAGAAGCCCGAAGAGGTCTGGATCATGGCGCATTCACCCGAGGTGAACGAAGCCTGCGCGTCCGAGCCGCGGCCCTTGTAGACGAACTCACCGGCCTTGGCCGCCGCCGCCAGGTTCTCGATGTGCTTGACGTGCAGCGGCGAGTTGATCTTCATGCGCGCCTTGTAGCCGTCCTTCGACAGGCCGTTCTGCTCGGTCGCGAACTCCACGTTGTGCCAGGTCGAGAAGCTCTCGAGCTGGGTCCAGCCCTGCCAGGCCAGCGTCATCGGGCAGCTGTGGCCGCTGGCCTTGAGCTTCTTGGCGGCTTCGAAGACTTCGGGCCAGGTGGCGGGGGCCTTGTCGGCATTCAGGCCGGCCTTGGCGAAGGCGTCCTTGTTGATGTAGAAGATGGTGGTCGAGCTGTTGAAGGGGAAGCTCAGCATCTGGCCGTTGGGCGCCGTGTAGTAGCCGGCCACGGCGGGGATGTAGCTGGACGGATCGAAGGCCTTGCCGGCATCGGTCATCACCTTGGCCACGGGCACGGTGGCGCCCTTGCTGGCCATCATGGTGGCCGTGCCCACTTCGAAAACCTGCAGGATGTGCGGCGCGTTGCCGGCGCGGAAGGCCGCAATCGCGGCGGTCATGCCTTCGGTGTAGTTGCCCTTGAAGGTGGGCACCACCTTGTATTCCTTCTGGCTTTCGTTGAACTGGCGGGCGAGGTCGTTGACCCACTCGTTGTTCACGGCGGTCATCGAATGCCACCACTGGATTTCGGTCTGGGCCTGGGCCGGAATGGCGATCGTGGCGGCCATGGCGGTGGCCAGGGCGAGCAGGGGGGTGCGCATGGGGAACTCCTCGGCTAAAAAACAAAAGCGCGAATGCTAGGTTTCGTTTGTGACAAAACCGCGTCGTTGTCTCACGCCGTTGTAATCGTTTCCAAGCGGGGAAACCCTTCGCTGTCGATCATGGGGGCGGCACCTCCGTGCATGCCCGCACTGCCATCGTGTCCTATGCGCCATGCTAGGATCAATTTCCATTCGCATTTGCCCCCATTTGCCCGCATGCGCCTGCCGTCATCCGGGCCCTGGCGTGCGCGGCATGCGCCGACAAGAACCTCTCCCTGGCCTTCGAAGGTACGCTGGTGAACAAGACCTCTCTCGACAAAAGCAAGATCAAGTTCCTGTTGCTGGAGAACATTCACCCGTCCGCCGAAGCACTGATCCGCGCTGCCGGCTATTCCCAGATCGAGACGCTGCCGCGCGCGCTGCAGGGCGAGGAGTTCAAGGCCAAGCTGGCCGACGTGCATTTCCTGGGCATTCGCTCGCAGAGCAAGCTCACGGCCGACGTGCTGGCCGCAGCGCCCAAGCTGGTGGCCGCCGGGTGCTTTTGCATCGGCACCAACCAGGTCGATCTGAACGCGGCCCGCGAGCGCGGCGTGGCGATCTTCAACGCGCCGTACTCCAACACCCGTTCGGTGGCCGAGCTGGTGCTGGCCGAGGCCATTTTGCTGTTGCGTGGCATCCCGGCCAAGAACGCGCTGGTGCATCGGGGCGGCTGGATGAAGTCGGCGGCCAATTCGCACGAGATCCGCGGCAAGACGCTGGGCATCGTGGGCTACGGCTCCATCGGCACCCAGCTGTCGGTGCTGGCCGAAAGCCTGGGCATGCAGGTGGCTTTCTATGACGTGGTCACCAAGCTGCCGATCGGCAACGCGCGCCAGGTGCCGGCGCTGCATGAGCTGCTGGCCCAAAGCGACATCGTGAGCCTGCACGTGCCCGAGAGCGAATCCACCAAGTGGATGATTGGCGCCCCCGAATTCGCGGCCATGAAGCAAGGCGGCATCCTCATCAATGCGGCGCGCGGCACGGTGGTCGACATCGATGCGCTGGCGCAGGCCGTGAAGTCGGGCAAGCTCTGGGGCGCGGCCATCGACGTGTTCCCGGTCGAGCCCGGCAGCAACAACGAGGAGTTCCAGTCGCCGCTGCGCGGGCTGGACAACGTGATCCTGACGCCGCACATCGGCGGCTCCACGATGGAGGCGCAGGCCAACATCGGCACGGAAGTGGCCGAGAAGCTGGTCAAGTACAGCGACAACGGCACCACCATCAGCAGCGTGAACTTCCCCGAAGTGGCGTTGCCAGCCCACCCGGGGCGCCATCGCCTGCTGCACATCCACCGCAACGTGCCGGGCGTGCTGTCGGCCATCAACCAAGTGTTTGCAGACAACCAGATCAACATCCTGGGCCAGTTCCTGCAGACCCATGGCGACGTGGGCTACGTGGTGGTGGACGTGGATGCTGCCTCCTCGCAACTGGCGCTGGAGAAGGTGGGCCAGGTGCCCGGCACGATCCGCACGCGCGTGCTTTTCTAAGCCTCAAAGCCCCGCGGCGGCAGCCCAGCCGTCGCGCGAATAAAATTCCGGCCCCGGTTGAGGGCGCGTGGTGCCCTGCCGCGGTGCCCCACGATGAATGCCCCGACCACATTGACGGCCCTGCTCACGCACACGGCCGAGCCCGCGCGACTGCGCGAGATTCCGTACAACTACACCAGCTTCTCGGACCGGGAAATCGTCATCCGCCTGCTGGGCGAGCGTGGCTGGTCCCTGCTGCAGAGCCTGCGCGACGAGCGCCGCACCGGCCGCTCCGCCCGCATGCTGTACGAGGTGCTGGGCGACATCTGGGTGGTGCAGCGCAACCCCTACCTGATCGACGACCTGCTGGACAACCCGCGCCGCCGCGCGCAGCTGGTCGAGGCGCTGGGCCACCGCCTGGCCGAGGTGCAGAAACGCCGCACGCCGCAGGACGATCCGCAGCGCGATGCGCTGGTGGGCGAACTCAGCGAGCTTGCGCAGCGTGCCGTTGCCGCCTTCGACCGCTCCTTCGACGAGGTGGCTGCGCTGCGCCGCCAGGCGCGCAAGGTGCTGGGCCGGCTCACGGCCAAGGACAACATCAAGTTCGACGGCCTCTCGCGCGTGGCCCACGTGACCGACGCGACCGACTGGCGCGTGGAGTACCCCTTCGTCGTGCTGTGCCCCGACACCGAGGCCGAGATGGCGCGCCTGGTGGCCGGCTGCATCGAGCTGGGCCTGACCATCATCCCGCGCGGCGGCGGCACCGGCTACACGGGCGGCGCCATCCCGTTGACCTGGAAGAGCGTGGTCATCAACACCGAAAAGCTCGAGGCCATGACCGAGGTGGAGATGCGCGAGCTGCCGGGCCTGGAAGGCCAGCAGGTCCCCACGATCTGGACCGAGGCCGGCGTGGTCACGCAGCGCGTGGCCGACGCCGCCGAGCGCGCGGGATTCGTGTTCGCGGTCGACCCGACCTCGGCCGAGGCCTCCTGCGTGGGCGGCAACGTGGCCATGAACGCGGGTGGCAAGAAGGCCGTGCTCTGGGGCACGGCGCTGGACAACCTCGCTTCGTGGCGCATGGTGACGCCGCAGGCGCAGTGGCTGGAAGTCACGCGCGTGGGCCACAACCTGGGCAAGATCCACGACGCCGAAAGCGCCGTGTTCGAGCTGCAGTACTTCGCCGCCGACGGCAAGACGCCGCTGCGCACCGAGCGCCTGGAAATCGCCGGCAAGACCTTCCGCAAGGAAGGCCTGGGCAAGGACGTGACGGACAAGTTCCTCTCGGGCCTGCCGGGCATCCAGAAGGAAGGCTGCGACGGCCTGATCACCAGCTGCCGCTGGGTGGTGCACCGCATGCCGGCGCACACGCGCACCGTCTGCCTCGAATTCTTCGGCAACGCGAAGGACGCCGTGCCCTCGATCGTCGAGATCAAGGACTTCATGTTCGCGGAACAGAAGCGTTCGGGCGTGCTGCTGGCCGGCCTGGAGCACCTGGACGACCGCTACCTCAAGGCCGTGGGCTACGCCACCAAGAGCAAGAAGCATGGCGGCCTGCCCAAGATGGTGCTGTTCGGCGACATTGCGGGCGACGACGCCGACGCGGTGGCGCGCGTGACCAGCGAAGTGGTGCGCATCGCCAATTCGCGCTCGGGCGAGGGCTTCATCGCCATCAGCCCCGAGGCGCGCAAGAAGTTCTGGCTGGACCGCAAGCGCACGGCCGCCATCAGCCGCCACACCAACGCCTTCAAGATCAACGAAGACGTGGTGATCCCGCTGCCGCGCATGGCCGAATACACCGATGGCATCGAGCGCATCAACATCGAGCTGAGCCTGCGCAACAAGATCGCGCTGGCCAATGAACTGGAAGCCTTCCTCGCGCGGGGCAACCTGCCGCTGGGCAAGACCGACGACGCGCACGAGATCCCCACGGCAGAGCTGCTCGAAGGCCGCGTGCAGCAGGCCATCGCGCTGGTGCGCGAAGTGCGTTCGCGCTGGATGAGCTGGCTGGGCGACGTGCAGGCGCTGTTCCCGCAGCTGCAGGACCATTCCTTGCGCGCGAGCTGGCGCACCGAGCTGAAGGCGCCGCTGGCCAAGATCTTCTCGGGCGCCGAGTTCGAGCCGATCCTGGCCGAATGCAACGCCATCCACCAGCGCGTGCTCAAGGGCCGCGTGTGGGTGGCCCTGCACATGCACGCGGGCGACGGCAACGTCCACACCAACATCCCCGTCAACAGCGACAACTACGAGATGCTGCAGACCGCCCACGAAGCGGTGGAGCGCATCATGAAGCTGGCGCGCAGCCTCGACGGCGTGATCTCGGGCGAACACGGCATCGGCATCACCAAGCTGGAGTTCCTGTCGGACGAGGAACTGGCGCCCTTCGCGCGCTACAAGCAGCAGGTGGACCCCGAAGGCCGCTTCAACCGCGGCAAGCTGCTGCGCGACGGTTCGCACCCGCTGTTCGCCGACCTGACCAGCGCCTATACGCCCAGCTTCGGGCTGATGGGGCACGAGTCGCTGATCATGCAGCAGAGCGACATCGGCGCCATCGCCGATTCGGTCAAGGATTGTTTGCGCTGCGGCAAGTGCAAGCCGGTGTGCGCCACGCATGTGCCGCGCGCCAACCTGCTCTACAGCCCGCGCAACAAGATCCTGGCCACCTCGCTGCTGGTGGAGGCCTTCCTGTACGAGGAGCAGACGCGCCGCGGCGTGTCGCTCAAGCACTGGGAGGAGTTCGAGGACGTGGCCGACCACTGCACCGTGTGCCACAAGTGCCTCACGCCCTGCCCGGTGAAGATCGACTTCGGCGATGTGTCGATGAACATGCGCAACCTGCTTCGCAAGATGGGGCAGAAGAGCTTCCGGCCCGGCAACGCGGCCGCGATGATGTTCCTCAACGCCACCAACCCGACCACCATCAAGGCCATGCGCACCGGCATGGTCGAGGTCGGTTTCAAGGCGCAGCGCCTGGCGCACGACCTGCTGCGCCCCGCGGCCAAGAAGCAGACCGCGCATCCGCCGGCCACCCTGGGGCGCGCGCCGCTGAAGGAAGAGGTGATCCACTTCGTCAACAAGAAGATGCCCGGCGGCCTGCCCAAGAAGACGGCGCGCGCGCTGCTGGACATCGAGGATGCGGACTACGTGCCGATCATCCGCAACCCGAAGGCGACCACGGCCGAGACCGAGGCGGTCTTCTACTTCCCCGGCTGCGGCTCGGAGCGGCTGTTCAGCCAGGTCGGGCTGGCCACGCAGGCCATGCTCTGGCACGCGGGCGTGCAGACCGTGCTGCCGCCGGGCTACCTGTGCTGCGGCTATCCGCAGCGCGGCTCGGGCCAGTTCGACAAGGCCGAGAAGATGATCACCGACAACCGGGTGCTCTTCCACCGCGTGGCCAACACGCTGAACTACCTGGACATCAAGACCGTGGTGGTCAGCTGCGGCACCTGCTACGACCAGCTGCAGGGCTACCAGTTCGACAAGATCTTCCCGGGCTGCCGCATCATCGACATCCACGAGTACCTGCTGGAGAAGGGCGTGAAGCTGGAGGCCAACGCCTCGGCCTACCTGTACCACGACCCCTGCCACACGCCCATGAAGCTGCAGGACCCGATGAAGACCGTGAAGTCGCTGGTGGGCGAGCAGGTGCTCAAGAGTGATCGCTGCTGCGGCGAATCGGGCACGCTGGGCGTGAGCCGGCCCGACATCTCGACGCAGATCCGCTTCCGCAAGGAAGAGGAACTCAAGAAGGGCGAAGCCGCGCTGCGCGCCAAGGCGGGCCTGCCGGCCGAGCAGAACCTCAAGATCCTCACCAGCTGCCCCAGCTGCCTGCAGGGCCTCTCCCGCTACGGCAATGACCTGAACAACGGCCTGCTCGAAGCCGACTACATCGTGGTCGAGATGGCGCGCCAGATCCTCGGTGAGGACTGGATGCCGCAGTATGTGGAAGCGGCCAACCAGGGCGGCATTGAACGGGTGCTGGTGTGACCTGCCCTTTGTGCGACACCCTCGGCGGCCGGCTGGTCTATCAGGGCCGGGCCTTTCGCGTCATCCATGCCGACGAGGCGGGCTTCCCCGCCTTCTACCGCGTGGTCTGGCAATCGCATGTGGCCGAGTTCTCTGAGCTGGCGCCGGCCGAACGCGTGCGTTGCATGGAGGCTGTGATGGCCGTCGAACTCGCGCTGCGCAACACGCTGGCACCGCGCAAGATCAACCTCGCGGCGCTGGGCAACATGGTGGCGCACCTGCACTGGCATGTGATCGCGCGCTTCGAGCAAGACAGCCACTTTCCGTCCCCGGTATGGGCCGCTGCGCAGCGTGCGCGCGACGCCGCGCTGGAGGCGCGCGTGGCCGCCGCACTGCCCGCAGCCGAAGCGGCGATGATCGAGGCCCTTCAAATGCTCGAGAACCCTTCCTGATGGCAGGTCTGCAAGCCGGCGCCCCGACGCCGCAATCCATCACCGTCCACAGCGCCTCGCGCGTGCTCGAAGTCGGCTTTTCCGATGGCGCGGTGTTCCGCATTCCTTTTGAGCTGATGCGCATCTGCTCGCCCTCGGCCGAAGTGCAGGGCCATGGCCCGGGCCAGGAAGTGCTGCAGACCGGCAAGCGCGAGGTGCAGATCGTCGACCTGCAGCCCGTGGGCAACTACGCCGTGCAGCCGCTGTTCAGCGACGGGCACGAGAGCGGCATCTATTCCTGGGATCTGCTCTACCAGCTCGGCGCGCGCCAGGCCCAGCTGTGGGCCGATTACGAGCGCCGCCTGGCCGAGGCCGGCGTGGACCGTGACGCCCCCATGCCCGCCAGACGCGCGGCTGGCGGTGGTGGCAGCTGCGGTCATTCGCACTGACGCATTCCCTTCTTCCCCGGCTCGTTCAACCCCCTTCCGGCGCTTTACAAAAGCCTTGACACAAGGCGGATATGCGCTTGCGAAGCGGGGTTCAGCCCTAACATTCCTCCTACATCATGAGCAGCACCCATTTCGGATTCGAGACCGTCGACGAGCAGGACAAGGCGCGCCGCGTGCGCGGCGTGTTCGATTCGGTCGCGTCGCGCTACGACCTCATGAACGACCTCATGTCGGGCGGGCTGCATCGCGCCTGGAAGGCCTACACCGTGATGGTGGCCAATGTGCGCGAAGGCTCGAAGGTGCTCGACATCGCGGGCGGCACGGGCGATCTGGCCCTGGCCTTCTCGAAGAAGGTCGGCGCCACCGGCCAGGTGGTGCACACCGACATCAACCACGCCATGCTCAGCACGGGCCGCGACCGGCTGCTCGATGCCGGCGTGGTGCTGCCCACCCTGGTGTGCGACGCCGAGAAGCTGCCTTTCCCGGACGGCCATTTCGACGTCGTCACCGTCGCCTTCGGCCTGCGCAACATGACGCACAAGGACGCGGCGATCAAGGAAATGAACCGCGTGCTCAAACCGCGCGGCAAGCTCCTGGTGCTGGAGTTCTCGCAAGTGGCCAAGCCGCTGCGCAAGGCCTACGACTGGTACTCCTTCAAGGTCCTGCCGCGCCTGGGCCAGGCCGTGGCGGGCGATGCCGACAGCTATCGCTACCTGGCCGAATCGATCCGGATGCACCCCGACCAGGAGGGCCTCAAGTCCCTCATGAAAGAGGGCGGTTTCGGCCACGTGGACTATCACAACATGACCGGGGGCGTGGTCGCCCTTCATGTTGGAATCAAGTGCTGAGGCATTCGCCCACGGGCGTGCCGCACTGACCGGATCACTGCAGATTCATACGCCAGAGGAGACATGACGATGAAAAGGAATTTCTGGGCCGTGGTGCTCGTGTGCGCCGCCGTCGGCCTCACGGCACTGGACGCCGACGCGCGCCGCATGGGAGGTGGCAAGTCCATTGGCCGCCAGTCCAGCAACGTGACGCAGCGCGAGGCCACCCCGCCGACCGCGCCCACCAACGCAGGTGCCACGCAGAACGCGACCGGCAGCAGCGCGGCGCGCCCCGGCACGCCGGCCGCAGCCGCCGCGCCCAAGCGCCCCTGGGCCGGCATCCTGGGCGGCATCGCAGCCGGCCTGGGCCTGGCCTGGCTGGCCAATGCGCTGGGCCTGGGCGCCGGCTTCGCCAACATGCTGCTGATCCTGCTGGTGGCCCTGGCGGGCTTCGCGGCCTGGCGCTACTTCAGCGCCCGCTCGCGCCAGACGCAGGCCGGCAATGGCGGCCTGGCCTTCCAGGGTGCAGGCGCGGGCCGCATGCCCAAGCAGTACAGCCCCAACAACGTGGGCAATGACGCCTCGGCGCGCCCCTTCGAGCGCTCGCCGCAGCTCACGCAGTTCGATGGCTCGGCTGCAGCAGGTGGCGGCACGGGTGGCGCGCACTCGGCGCTGGGTGGCGCCGGCGTGTCCATCGGCTCGGCCCTGAGCGGCGCGCAGGGCTGGGGTGTGCCCGCAGGCTTCGACACCGAGGGCTTCCTCAAGGCCGCGAAGCGCAACTTCGTGACCCTGCAGGACGCCTGGGACCGCTCCGACATCAGCGCGCTGCGCACCATGATGACCGACGGCATGGTCAGCGAACTGCAGGCCCAGCTGGCCGAGCGCGAAGCGGCTTCGGGCGGCCAGCCGAACAAGACCGAAGTGGTCATGCTCGATGCCCAACTGCTGGGCATCGAGGAACTGCCCGATGCCTACCTGGCCAGCGTGGAGTTCTCGGGCATGATCCGCGAGGACGACTCGGCCGGCCCCAGCCCGTTCCGCGAAGTGTGGAACATGAGCAAGCCGCTCAACGGTGGCGGCTGGCTGGTGGCGGGCGTGCAGGCCCTGCAATAAGGCGCTGCGCGGCGCGGCCCGCCGGGCCGCGACTTTTTGGGGTTCCTGTCCGGGGACGGCAACACCAAGCCGGATAATGGGGACATGGCAGCACCATCGTCCCCATTCGCATTTCTGGAAGACCTCCTGGGCCGCGTCGGCCAGCATCTGCAGCCCCCTGCGTGGGCCGTGCACGAGGTGCAGCACCGGGTGGTGCTGTTCCTCAACCATGTGCTGCAGCAGGAGCCCGAAGCGCAGGAGCGCCTGGTGCGCCAGAAGGGCCGCGTGGTGCTGTTCCAGTGGCGCGGCTTCAACATGCGGCTGCAGGCCACGCCGGCTGGCCTGCTGGACCTGGCGGCCGAAGGCGCCACGCCCGATCTGACCCTGACGGTCACCGAAAGCTCCCCCTTCGCGCTGGCAGGCGCCACGCTGCGGGGCGACAAGCCCGCGGTGCAGATCGAAGGCGACGTGCAACTGGCCGCCGAGGTCAACTGGCTGGTCGACCATGTGCGCTGGGATGTGGAGGACGATCTGGCGCGCGTGATCGGCGATGCGCCGGCCCATGCCATCGGCAATGCCGCGCGCAAGGTCGGCGGCGCCCTGCGCCAGTTCATCGACAAGGCGGCGCGCAGCCCCTCCAAGCCTGCGAGCCAGACCGAATGACGCGCGTCGCGCGCGGCGCCTTCATCGTCTGGGTCGCGCTGCGCTACGGCCTGGACGAGCTGGTTCTCAACAGCTTCGAGCGCCCCTGGCTGCAGGCCGCGGCGCGCATCATCTCGATGGGCCGACGGCTGGACGCGCCGCGCGGCCAGCGCCTGCGCGAGGCGCTCGAGCGCCTGGGCCCGATCTTCGTGAAGTTCGGCCAGGTGCTGTCCACGCGCCGTGACCTGTTGCCGCCCGACATTGCCGACGAGCTGGCCCTGCTGCAGGACCAGGTGCCGCCCTTCGATTCGGCGGTGGCCGTCGCCACCATCGAGCGCGCCTTCCGCCGCCCGGTGGCGCAGATCTTCGAGCAGTTCGACACCAAGCCGGTGGCCAGCGCCTCGATTGCCCAGGTGCACTTCGCCACCTTGCGCAGCCCCAAGGGCGAGGTGCGCGAAGTGGCCGTGAAGGTGCTGCGCCCGGGCATGCGTGCGGTGATCGAGAAGGACCTGGGCCTGATGCGCCTGATGGCCGGCTGGGTCGAACGCCTGTCGGCCGACGGCAAGCGCCTGAAGCCGCGCGAGGTGGTGGCCGAGTTCGACAAGTACCTGCACGACGAGCTGGACCTGGTGCGCGAGGCCGCCAATGCGGCCCAGCTGCGCCGCAACATGGAAAGCCTTCAGCTGGTCATGATCCCGGAGATGTTCTGGGACCTGTGCCACGAGGAGGTGATCGTGATGGAGCGCATGAAGGGCGTTCCCATCGCGCAGCTGGACCGGTTGCGGGCCGCGGGCGTGGACATCCCGAAGCTGGCGCGCGACGGCGTGACCATCTTCTTCACGCAGGTCTTTCGCGACGGCTTCTTCCACGGCGACATGCACCCGGGCAACATCCAGGTCAGCGTGGCGCCCGAGACCTTCGGGCGATACATCTCGCTGGACTTCGGCATCGTGGGCACGCTGACCGAGTCGGACAAGGAATACCTGGCGCAGAACTTCGCGGCCTTCTTCCGCCGCGACTACAAGCGCGTGGCCGAGCTGCACCTGGAAAGCGGCTGGGTGCCGCCCAACACCCGCGTGGACGAGCTCGAGGGCGCGATCCGCACCGTGTGCGAACCCTACTTCGACCGACCGCTCAAGGAGCTGTCGCTGGGCATGGTGCTGATGCGCCTGTTCCAGACCTCGCGCCGCTTCCATGTGGAAATCCAGCCGCAACTGGTGCTGCTGCAAAAGACGCTGCTGAACATCGAGGGCCTGGGCCGCCAGATCGACCCGGACCTGGACCTGTGGCACACGGCCAAGCCCTTCCTCGAAAAGTGGATGGCCGACCAGGTGGGCCCGCGCAAGCTCTTCGAGCAGCTGCGCGCCGAGTCCCCGCGCTACGCCAAGCTGCTGCCGGCGCTGCCGCGCCTGCTGCATGACGCGCTGGCCCAGCGCCCGCAGGACCATCGCCAGGAGCTGCTGGAGCTGCTGGCCGCCCAGAAGCGCACCAACCGCCTGCTGCAGGCCATTATCTGGGCTGGCATGGGTTTTGTATTGGGATTGCTGGTCATGCAGGCGCTGGTCCGCGTCCGCCTGTTCTGAGACAAGAAAAACCACCGTCCATCGAGGAGAAACCACCGTGCTGTTGACCCTGGTCATCGTCTATCTGCTGATCACCATCGTCATCGGGCTGATCGCCGCGCGTCGCGTGAAGAACACCACCGACTTCGCGATCGCCGGGCGCCATCTGCCCATGTACATGATCATCACCACCACCTTCGCGACCTGGTTCGGGTCGGAGATCGTGCTGGGGGTGCCGGCCAAGTTCATCGAGGGCGGCCTGCACAACGTGGTCGAGGACCCGTTCGGTGCCGGCATGTGCCTGATCCTGGTGGGCCTGTTCTTCGCGGGCAAGCTCTACCGCATGACGCTGCTCACCATCAGCGACTACTACCGCGAGCGCTATGGCCGCGGCATCGAGGTGGCCTGCTCGCTGATCATCATGCTGAGCTACCTGGGCTGGGTGTCGGCGCAGGTCACGGCGCTGGGCCTGGTGTTCAACCTGCTCTCGGGCGGCGCCATCTCCATTCCCTGGGGCATGACCATCGGCGTGGTGTCCATCCTGGCCTACACGCTGTTCGGCGGCATGTGGTCGGTGGCCGTCACCGACTTCCTGCAGATGATCATCCTCGTGGTGGGGCTGCTGATCCTGGCGGTGTTCGCAGGCAACATGGCTGGCGGGGCGGGGCAGGTGATCGACCTGGCCACCAGCCGCGACCTGTTCCGCTTCTGGCCCGAGCCCACCTGGCATCAGATCGTCTTCTTCTTCGCCGCCGCCATCACGATGATGCTGGGCTCCATCCCGCAGCAGGACGTGTTCCAGCGCGTGATGTCGGCCAACAGCATCAAGGCCGCCACGCGCGGCACCATCATCGGCGGCAGCGCCTACATCCTGTTCGCCTTCGTGCCCATGTTCCTGGTGGTCAGCGCGCTGCTGATCATGCCCGAGCGTGCCACGGAGCTGCTGGGCGACGATCCGCAGAAGGTGCTGCCCACACTGGTGATGGAGAAGATGCCCTTCGTGATGCAGGTGCTGTTCTTCGGCGCGCTGCTGTCGGCCATCAAGTCCTGCGCCTCGGCCACGCTGCTGGCGCCCAGCGTCACCTTCACCGAGAACATCTGGCGCCAGTTCCGCCCCCACGGCAGCGACCGCGAGAACCTGCTGGCCATGCGCATCAGCGTGCTGGTCTTCGCGGCCTGCGTGCTGGCCTATTCCATCCAGATGGAAGGCACGCCGATCTATGAACTGGTGTCGGGTGCCTACCAGGTGCCGCTGGTGGGCGCCTTCGTGCCGCTGGTCTTCGGCCTGTACTGGAACCGGGCCAGCACGCAGGGCGCGATCTGTGCGGTGGTGCTGGGCATCGGCGTCTGGATTTCGGGCCATGCCATGAGCTGGGGCGAGGTCTTCCCGGCCCAGCTCGCCGGCGTGCTGGCGGCCATGGCCGGCATGGTGCTGGGTTCGCTGCTGCCGCAGGCGGTGCGCAACACGCGCACGCCCCACCGGCCGGCGCCCGTGGGCACGGCCTGAGCCTTGCCAGGGCCGCCTCCAGAGGCGGTCGGCTGCCTATAATCGAGGGCTTTGCGAGCGGCTTGCGCCTTCTCGCCAGCCCTCTTTTTTCATGTCTGTCGGGCGCGAAGCGGTGCCTTCGCGACGCGCCCGCACCAACCACACCCGAGTCCGATGCCCATCTACGCCTACAAGTGCAGCGCCTGTGGCCATGCCAAGGATGTGCTGCAGAAAATGTCCGACGCCCCGCTGACCGTGTGCCCGGCCTGCGGTGCCGAACAGTTCAGCAAGCAGCTCACGGCCGCCGGTTTCCAGCTCAAGGGCTCGGGCTGGTACGTGACCGACTTCCGCGACGGCGGCGCCAACAAGGCCGGCGCGGGCGGTGGCGACAAGAAGCCGGCTGACGCCGCGGCCAGCCCTGCTGCTGCTGCGCCAGCGCCGGCCGCCAGCGCGCCAGCGCCCGCCCCGGCGCCCGCTGCGCCGGCCGCCGCACCCTCCACCTCCGCCTGAGGACTCTCGCGCACCATGAACGCCTTGCGTCGCTGGCTGCTGTCGGGCCTGCTGGTCATCGTGCCGCTGGCCGTCACGGCGGGCGTGCTCAACTGGGTCATCGGCCTGCTGGACCAGACGCTGTGGCTGCTGCCGCAGCACTGGCAGGACTGGCTCATGGCCGAGGGCCAGTTCGCGGGCTCGGGCCGCATCCGCGGCATGGGCGTGCTGCTCACGCTGGCCATCCTGCTCACGGTGGGCGCCATCGCCAGCAATTTCGTGGGCAAGCGCCTGCTGGGCTGGGGCGATGCCCTGGTGCGCCGCATCCCGGTGGTGCGCTCCATCTACACCAGCGTCAAGCAGGTCTCGGACACGGTGTTCTCCGAAAGCGGCAACGCCTTTCGCACCGCGGTGCTGGTGCAGTGGCCGCAGCCGGGCATGTGGACCATCGCCTTCGTCACCGGTTCGCCCGCGGGCGAGGTAGCCCAGCACCTGGGCGAAGACGCCTTCGTGGGCGTGTACGTGCCCACCACGCCCAACCCGACGGGCGGCTATTTCGTGATGCTCCGCCGCAGCGAGTGCATCGAGCTTCAGATGAGTGTGGACGCCGCACTCAAGTACATCGTCTCGATGGGCGTGGTGGTGCCGGGCGGCCCTGCCAGCCTGCCCGCGCGCGACGCGATCTCCCCCTAAATCAGCAGCAGGGCGCCCTCGGGCGCCACAGGAATCTCACATGGCCATGCGCTCTCACTATTGCGGTCTCGTGACCGAAGCCCAACTGGGCCAAACCGTCAGCCTGTGCGGCTGGGTCAATCGCCGCCGTGACCATGGCAAGCTGATCTTCGTCGACCTGCGCGACCGCGAGGGCATCGTCCAGGTCGTGTGCGACCCCGACCTGCTGAACGATCAGTTCAAGCGCGCAGAAGACCTGCGCAACGAGTTCTGCATCCAGGTCAAGGGCGTGGTGAAGGCCCGCACGGCCGAGACCGTCAACGAGAAGATCGGCAGCGGGAAGATCGAAGTTTTCGCCCAGGAGCTGATCGTCCTGAACCCGTCGGTCACGCCGCCCTTCCTGCTGGACGACGACAACCTCAGCGAAACCACGCGCCTGACGCACCGCGTGCTGGACCTGCGCCGCCCGTACATGCAGAAGAACCTGATGCTGCGCTACAAGGTGGCGATGCAGGTGCGCAACTTCCTCGACGCCCAGGGCTTCGTGGATATCGAGACGCCCATGCTGGGCAAGAGCACGCCCGAAGGCGCGCGCGACTACCTGGTGCCCAGCCGCGTGCATGACGGCCAGTTCTTCGCGCTGCCGCAATCGCCCCAGCTGTACAAGCAGATGCTGATGGTGGCCGGCTACGACCGCTACTACCAGATCACCAAGTGCTTCCGCGACGAAGACCTGCGCGCCGACCGCCAGCCGGAGTTCACGCAGATCGACTGCGAAACCTCCTTCCTGGGCGAAGAGGAGATCCGCGCGCTGTTCCAGCGCATGGTGACCGAAGTCTTCAAGACCCAGTTGAACGTGGACCTGGGCGAGTTCCCGATCATGAGCTACCAGGAAGCGGCTTTCCGCTTTGGCTCGGACAAGCCCGACCTGCGCGTGAAGCTCGAATTCACCGAGCTGACCGAAGTCATGAAGACGGTGGACTTCAAGGTCTTCTCGGGCCCGGCCAACGCCGAGGGCGGCCGCGTGGTGGCGCTGCGCGTGCCCGGCGGCGCCGAGATGAGCCGCGGCGAGATCGACGGCTACACCGAGTTCGTGAAGATCTACGGCGCCAAGGGCCTGGCCTGGATCAAGGTCAACGAAGTGACCAAGGGCCGCGATGGCCTGCAGTCGCCCATCGTCAAGAACCTGCATGACGAAGCCATCGCCGAGATCCTCAAGCGCACCGGCGCGCAGGACGGCGACCTGCTGTTCTTCGGCGCCGACAAGCTCAAGATCGTGAACGACGCCATCGGCGCGCTGCGCCTGAAGGTGGGCCACAGCGACTTCGGCAAGAAGAGCGGGCTGTTCGAGAACCGCTGGGCACCGCTGTGGGTGGTGGACTTCCCGATGTTCGAGTTCGACGAGGACGAGCAGCGCTGGAATGCCGTGCACCACCCGTTCACGGCGCCCAAGGACGGCCATGAGGACCTGATGGACACCGACCCCGGTGCCTGCCTGGCCAAGGCCTACGACATGGTGCTCAACGGCTGGGAGCTGGGTGGCGGCTCGGTGCGTATCCACCGCGCCGACGTGCAGCAGAAGGCCTTCGATGCGCTCAAGATCACCCCCGAGGCCGCGCAGGCCAAGTTCGGCTACCTGCTGGACGCGCTGCAGTACGGCGCGCCCCCGCATGGCGGCCTGGCCTTCGGCCTGGACCGGTTGATCACGCTGATGACCGGCGCCGATTCGATCCGCGACGTGATCGCCTTCCCCAAGACCCAGCGCGCCCAGGACCTGCTCACGCAGGCGCCTTCGCCGGTGGACGAAAAGCAGCTGCGCGAGCTGCATATCCGCCTGCGCAACGCGCAGCCCGCTGCGCAATAAGGCCATGCACGCCGGGCCGGTGACTTTCGCCGCCCGGTGCCTGCAGCCCGGCACGCCACGCGCGCGCCTACCCGGGGCGCAGGGCAGGGCCTGAAGCCTTGCCGCCGCCGCAAGCCATGCCGCACAAGATTCCGGAATCAGTGCTGGTGGTCATCCACACGCCGGCGCTCGAGGTGCTGCTGATCCGCCGCGCGGACACCGAGGCCGAGTTCTGGCAGTCCGTGACCGGCAGCAAGGACAGCCCCGACGAGCCCTTCGCCGAAACGGCAAGGCGCGAGGTCGAGGAAGAAACGGGCTGGCGCTGCGGTGTGGAGGGCAGGCTCACCGACTGGGGCCTGGAGAACGTCTACGAGATCTACCCGCGCTGGCGCGCCCGCTACGCGCCCGGCGTGACCCACAACACCGAACACCTGTTCAGCCTGTGCCTGCCCGCGGCGCTCACGCCCCGGCTGGCGCCGCGCGAGCACACGCACTGGCGCTGGCTGCCCTGGCGCGAAGCCGCCGCCGCCTGCTTTAGCCCGTCCAACGCCGAAGCCATTCTGTTGCTGCCACAATTTGCGCGATGAGCCTGCGCGACGCTTCCACGTCCTCGGTGATCCTGCCCCGCAGCGAGCCCTCGGAGTCCGGCCTTGCGCCGCTGGACACCCTGCGCGTGGCCACCTACAACATCCACAAGGGTGTGCAGGGCCTTGGGCCCGCGCGGCGGCTGGAGATCCACAACCTGGGCCTTGCCGTCGAGCAGCTGGACGCCGACCTCATCTGCCTGCAGGAAGTGCGCAAGATGAACCGCCAGGGCGAGCGCCGCTTCGCGCGCTGGCCCGAGCAGGCGCAGGCCGATTTCCTCTGCCCCGAAGGCTATACGGCGGTCTACGAAACCAACGCCTTCACACGCCATGGCGAGCATGGCAATGCGCTGCTCTCGCGCTGGCCGGTGGTGCGGCACCGCCATGAAGACATGTCCGACCACCGCTTCGAGCAGCGCGGCCTGCTGCACGTGGAGCTCACCATCGCCGGCCAGCCCGTGCATGCCATCGTGGTGCACCTGGGCCTGATCAAGGGCAGCCGCGTGCGCCAGGTGGCGCAGCTGGGTGCCTTCATCGAGCGCGAGGTGCCCAAGGACGAGCCCGTGGTGGTGGCCGGCGACTTCAACGACTGGGGCGCCCGCATGCGTGCGGCCATGAATGCCATGGGCCTGAAGGACATGGTTGGCGGCCGCAACTTCACCTATCCCTCGCGCCTGCCGCTGACGCAGCTGGACTTCGTCTATGCCCGGCATCTGCACCCGGTCTCGCTGCATGTGCCGCGCGGGCGCATCTGGGGCCGCATGTCGGACCACCTGCCGCTGGTGGCCGAGTTCGCGCTCGACTGAGTGCCTTCGGCCTGCTTCGCCCAGCCCTGCGCGCGACCCGCGCTTCCTGAACACCACTGTTACGATTCCCGCCATGCTCAAGAATGCCGATGACCGACCGCTGCCCGTCGCTTCCGTGAAGGAAGACGACGAGGGCGTGCCCGTGTCGCAGAAGATCCGCGAGCGGCTCAAGGCCGCGCGCCAGCGCTTCAACGCCAACGACAACATCGCCGACTTCATGAACCCGGGCGAGCTCGAAGCGCTGCTCGACGAGGTGGAAGTCAAGATGCGCGGCGTGCTCGACAGCCTGGTGATCGACCTCGAGAACGACCACAACACGGGCAACACGGCGCGCCGCGTCGCCAAGATGTACGTCAACGAGGTCTTCAGGGGCCGCTACGTGCAGGCCCCCAGCCTCACTGAGTTCCCCAACGCCGAACGGCTGAACGAGCTGATGATCGTGGGTCCGATCACCGTGCGCAGCGCCTGCTCGCACCACTTCTGCCCCATCATGGGCAAGCTGTGGATCGGCGTGATGCCCAACGAACACACCAACGTGATCGGCCTGTCCAAGTACGCGCGGCTGGCCGAGTGGGTGATGGGCCGTCCGCAGATCCAGGAAGAGGCCGTGGTGCAGCTGGCCGACCTGATCCAGGAAAAGACCCAGCCCGACGGCCTGGCCCTGGTCATGGAGGCCGAACACTTCTGCATGCAGTGGCGCGGCGTGAAGGAAACCGACAGCAAGATGATCAATTCGGTCATGCGCGGCGTGTTCCTCAAAGACCCGAACCTGCGCCGCGAATTCCTGTCCCTGCTGCCGCGCCGCAACGGCTGAGCGGCTGCGCATCACGCCCGGAGACCGCCCCATGCTTGTCCGCCTGCTCTACGCCAGCCGCGCCACCGACGCCAGCGCGAAGACCATCGAAGCGATCCTCGCGCAATCCCGCAACCACAACACCGCCAACGGCGTCACGGGCATCCTGTGCTACGGCGGCGGTGTGTTCCTGCAGGCCATCGAAGGCGGCCGGCGCGCCGTCAATGAGCTCTACGGCCACATCCTGCGCGACGAGCGCCACCAGGACGTGGTGCTGCTGCACTACGAGGAGATCCTGGAGCGCCGCTTCGGCAGCTGGACCATGGGCCAGGTCAACCTGGGCAAGCTCAACGCCTCGACGCTGCTCAAGTACTCCGAAAAGCCGGTGCTCGACCCGCATGCCGTCTCCGGCAAGGTCTCGCTGGCGCTGCTGGAAGAGCTGATGGCCACTGCGGCCATCGCCGGCCGCACCTGAGCGGCGCCGCCGTGAGCGGGCAGGGCGCGGCAACGGCGCCTGTGCTGCTGCTGCTGGGCTGTGATTTCAGCTCGGCCCCCACGCGGCGCAAGCCCGTGACGCTGGCCGTGGGCGAGCGCGTGGGCGACGCCGTGCGGCTGCATCAGCTGCTGAGCTTCGCCACGCTCGATGCCTGGCAGCAGTGGCTGGCTGCACAGCCGGCCTGGCTGGGCGGCTTCGACTTTCCTTTCGGACTGCCGCGCGCGCTGTGGCAGGCCTGGCAATGGCCGGCCGACTGGGAGGCGGGCATGCGGCGTTATGCGGCCCTGGAGCGCCGCGTGCTGCGCGAGCGTTTCAAGGCTTTTTGCGACGCCCGGCCTGTAGGGGCCAAGTTCGCGCACCGCGCCACCGACGGGCCGGCCGGCGCCAGCCCGTCGATGAAGTGGGTGAACCCGCCTGTGGCCTGGATGATGCACGCGGGCGTTCCGCGCCTGCTCGATGTCGGCGCGAGCTTCCCGGGCCTGGGCGGGCTGCGCGGGTCGGCACGCGTGGCGCTGGAGGCCTATCCGGGCCTGCTGGCGCGCGAGCTGATCGGCCGGCGCAGCTACAAGGCCGACGACCCTGCACGCCAGAACGAGGCCCGCCAGCTTGCGCGCGAGGACCTCCTCGCACGCCTGCAGGCAACGGGCAGTCTGCGCCTGAAACTGCATCTGGAGCTGCAGCCCGCGCAGCACGCCCTGCTGCTGGCGGACGCCAGCGGCGATTCGCTCGATGCCGTGCTGTGCCTGATGCAGGCGGCCTGGGCACAGGCCCAGCCACGCCCCGCGGGTGCGTCAGGCTATGGGCTGCCGGCGCACATGGATGTGCTCGAAGGGTGGATCGTCAGCGCCTGATACGGTTTCGCCTTCAAACGCATAGCTTCGTTGGGGTGCCTCGCCGTGCGTCAGCACTGTCGTCGGCACCCCGCCTCGCTCTGCGCTTGAATGCAAAACCGTATGAAAGGCGGACGGCCCCGGTCGCTCAGCGCCGCTTGCGCGATGAAAGCAGCAAGCCCGCTGCCACGCCGTGTCCGATGGCCGTGCGCCACCACCAGCCGCGCGGGCCCAGCCGCCAGGCGCGGCCGAGCACGAGCAGCGAACCCACTGCTGCCGCGCCCGCCACCAGGCGCCAGGGGTGGCGCGCCGCGTAGTCGCGCAGCGCGGGCTCGCCGGCGATGACGACCGCCTGCAAGGGATGCCGCTGCCACCAGCGCATGGCGACAAAACGCGCCATGCCGTGCCAGGCGGTGGCACGGGGCATGGCGCGCGGGCTTGCAGATCGAAGGGGGGTCTGCAAGGGGCGACGGATCAGTAGTCGTCGCGGCGGCGGGTGGCCAGCACCAGCAGCGCGGTGATGGCCGCGCCAGCGGCTGCGGCGATCAGCACCGAGCGCACGGGCTGGTCGGAGATGTAGCGGGTGGTCACCTGGGCCGCGTCGGTGAAACGCTCCTGCGCACGCACGCCGCTCTTGGATGCGGCCTCCAGGCCGCGCTGCACGGCCTGCTGGACACGCGAGGCGATCTGCTCGACCGCCGGTTCCACGTCATGCCGCAGGTTGCGCACCTTCTGGCCCGCGGCGTCCACGGCGTTCTGGGCGTAGGCTCGGGTGCTCTCCACGGCGTCCTGTGCGGTGCTACGCACTTCGTCGGCCAGTTGCGAAGGAGATTTGGCGGTCGAGTTCATGGATACCTTCCTTTATTGCTCAAGACTCAGAGATTTGCAGGGCCCTACTCTAGCGCAGGGCTCAAGGTGAATGGGTGGCAAAGCTGCACGCGCATGCGTGTTGATCGGCGCACCCGCCGTGGTTCAGGAGTTGCGGCGCATGAGGCTGCCGATGAAGCTGGCGATGGTCAGGATCGCGAAGATCACGAACAGCAGCTTGGCGATGCTGGCCGCACCGGCCGCCAGACCGCCGAAGCCCAGCAGCGCAGCCACCAGGGCAATGACCAGAAACACGACGGTGTAGTACAGCATGTGAATTTCTCCTGGGGCGCCGCTCAGGCCGGCTTCCCTTGTTGTGGATCCCCTGGGGGACGGTGAAATTCAATGTAGGCGGCGCTGGGGCGCGCAGGTGTCAGCAGCGTCGATGCACGGCCGTAGGAAAGCCGCCCGCGCGCCCGCCGAGATTCAACTCGCGCCCGGTGCGCGCGCGGAGCCCGGCGCGTGCGCCGGCAGCATGGCCTGCAGCCGCGTGCCCGTCCCCTCGGAAGACTGGATCAGCAGCTTGCCGCCGGCAGCCTCCACGCGGTGGCGCATGCCGGCCAGCCCATGGGTGGACGGCCGCACGAACTGGGTGTCGAAGCCTTTGCCGTTGTCGCTGACCTCCACCGTGACGTGGTTGTCGTAGTTCTTCAGCACCACCGCGGCCTCGCTGGCCTGGGCGTACTTGCCGATGTTGGTGAGGCTTTCCTGGACCATCCGGTAGATGCTGAGCTGCCGGCTTTCGTCGAGGTTCACGTTCTCCAGCACCATGTCCACGCGCACGCCAGAGCGGTCGCTGAACTCGCGGCCCAGGATCTCGAGCGAGGCGACCAGGCCCAGGTTGCTCAGCGAGGAGGGGCGCAGGTCCTCGATGATGCGGCGCTTGAGCGCGATGCCGGAGTTCAGCAGCTCGGTCAGGTGCTGCAGGCGCTGCACGGCATCGGGTGCATCGGCCAGGCGGGACTTCAGGCGCGCCACGTCCAGCTTGGCGGCCGTGAGCAGCGCACCCAGTTCGTCGTGCAGCTCGCGCGCCAGGAAGCCGCGCTCGGTCTCGCGCACGTCCTGCAGGTGGGTGGCCAGCTCGGCCAGCGAGGCCGTGCGCTCGCGCACCTCCTGCTCCAGCAGGTTGCGTTCACGCTGCAGGGCCTGCTGCTGGCGCTCGTTGGCCGAGCGCAGGGCCTCGCCCTGGCGCAGGTACAGGAAGAAGGCCAGCAGGCCCGCGGCCACCACCAGCGCGATGCCCACGCGCGAGAGCAGCATCGAGCGTGCGATCTGCTGCTGTGCCTGGCTCAGCGAGTCGTTGCTCAGCTTCACCAGCTTGGCGCTTTCCTCGCGGATGCGCACCATCTCCTCGCGGCCCACGTCGGTGGTCAGCACGAAGCGCGAGGCGTCCTCGTTGCCCGAACTCACCAGGCGCAGGCTCATGTCCATTTCCGCCAGCTTGCGCGACAGGTGGTTGGACAAATTGGCCAGGCCCTGCTGCTCCAGGGGGCGGCCTGCGGAAAGCTCGCGCAGGCGCGCCAGGTGCAGATCGATCTGCTTGATCGCGTTGTCGTAGGGCTCGCGGTAGATCGCCTCGCTGGTGAGCATGTAGCCGCGCTGGCCGGTCTCGGCGTCCAGCACGTTCTGTTGCAGCATGGTCACGGCGAAGCGCGCCTGCTGGGCGCGGCTGATCTCGGCCAGCGCGCGGCTCGACTGGCGGTAGCCGGTTTCATTGATGGTCAGCAAGGTGCCCGCGGCCAGCAGGCCCAGCACCAGGCTCCATGCCAGTTTGGAAGCGAGCCAGCGTCTCAGCATTGCACTGCTTTCATGAATAATGGTCGGCGTGCAATTCTGAGCCTCTGGCCGCGCGCACCGCATCGCGCGATGCGGCGCGGCACGGGGCGGCAAGGTGGCAGGGAGCAGTCAAGCGGTTCCTGTGAGTCGTCGGGCAGCCTGGCTGGCCGGCACGGGGCAACAAAGGGGGAGTACCCATGATCAGAGTCGGCATTGTGGATGACCACGCCATCGTGCGCGGCGGTCTGCGCCAATTCTTTTCGGAACATGTGGACCTGCGCGTGGCCGGGGAGGCCAGCACGGGCCGTGAGGCCATCGAGCTGGTGCGCACCACGGAGCTGGATGTGCTGGTGATGGACCTGTCCATGCCCGGCCAAAGCGGCATCGATGCGCTGGCGATGATCCGCGCCAAGGCGCCGGATGTCGGCATCCTGATCCTCAGCGCCTATCCGGAAGAGCACTACGCGATGAGCCTGCTGCGCCAGGGCGCCAGCGGCTACCTCAACAAGGACTGCGAGCCCATCGAGATCGTCAACGCGATCCGCACCATTGCGCTGGGGCGCCGCCACATCACGCCGGCCGTGGCCGAGCTGCTGGCCCGCCAGTTGGACCGCAAGGACAACGCCGCGCCGCACGAACAGTTGTCGGAGCGGGAGTTCCAGGTCTTCCTGAAGCTCGCACGCGGAGAGACGGCGGGGGAGATTGCGCAAACCTTGTCACTCTCGGTCAAGACGGTGAGCACCTATCGCACACGGCTGATGGAGAAGATGAACCTGTCTTCCAACAGCGACCTCACCTACTACGCGCTGAAGAACAAGCTGATCGACTGAGCTGCACGGCCGCTGCTGCGGCTCATCAGGCGGGCGCGGCGGGTTCGGCGCCCGAGCGGGGCGTGTCCATGGTCGGGGGTGCGGCATGGGCCAGGCAGTAGTCCACCAGGCCGTCGATCTCGTTGGATTTGTCGAACACCGCGTCGGCGCCCAGCTCCAGGCAGCGCTTGCGGATGTCCGGGGTGGCGTAGTTCGTCAGCACCACCACTTTCTGATGCGGACCGCGCCGCGTGCAGGCCTGCAGCACGCCCAGGCCGCTGCCCTGTTTCAGGAACAGGTCGATGATGGCCAGATGCCAGTCGCCGCCGTGCTGGTCCAGCCACCCGCGCGCCTCATCCTCACCTTCCGCAAAGCCCACCACGTGGATGGCCGCGAGTTCTTCGAGCGTGCCGACGAGGTTCTCGCGGATGGTCCGGTTGTCTTCGACAAGGTATGTATTGAGGCGCGCCTGCTCCACCGCGATCACCATGTTGCTTGCTCCCTTCGCTCCGACCGGGCCCACGGATGGTCACCGGTCTGGCCTGCATTCTTTGCAGATGCAAGCGATCGTATGTTCGGCCCCCGGCCCGCGGGTGCAAGCCCCTGGGGCCTCTTTCTGTAGGTGGGTGCCTACGACCTGCGGCGGGTGCTGCAGGGGCGCGGGCGGCCCGCAGGAACCAATGGCGTAGGCAAATGCGCACCTCACTCAGGTGTGCTTGATGACGTGTGCGGGCGCTGACTGCGGTTAAGTTCAGCGTGTGGCATGGGCAGGCGTGACAGGTGTTTCTGCATGAAACAGTACGCGCCGCCCGCACAACGCAAGTCCAAACCGAGGAACAACATGAAGAAGGGGTTGGCGCAATACCTGATCGCAGCCGTGCTGGTGCTGCTGGCCGCGATTGCCGTGATGCAGGGCGATCCTGCACTGGCCGGCCTGGGCTGGGTGCGAGCGGCCACCGAAGTGGCTGCGCCCGCAGGCCCGCCGGAGGCGACGCCGGTTCCCCATTGAGTCCTTTTTGAAGGGATTCTTCGGCGCTGCTCAGCCGCCGACTGCGGCCGTGGGCGCCGGGCGATGGCCGCACACGCTGCAGTGCGCGTCGCGCGCCACCCGCACCGTGTCGAAGCGGCTCTGGCGGCCGTCGAACATCAGCAGGCGCCCGCTGAGGCCGCCATCGATGCCCGCCAGCAGCTTCAGCGCCTCATGGGCCTGCAGCGTGCCCATGGTGCCCACCACCGGGGCGAAGACACCCATCACCGCGCAACGGGTTTCCTCGAACTGGGCCTCGCGCGGGAACAGGCAGGCATAGCAGGGCGCCTGCGGGTCGCGCAGGTCGTACACGCCCAGCTGGCCGTCGAAGCGGATCGCGGCACCGGCCACCAGCGGCTTGCCATGGGTTACGCAGGCGGCGTTGACGGCCTGGCGGGTCAGGAAGTTGTCGCTGCAGTCCAGCACCACATCCGCCTGCGCCACCCATTCGTCCAGCAGCGCCTCGTCGGCCCGTGCCTGCAGCGCCTGCACCGTGATCCGCGGGTTGATGGCCCGCATGGCCTGGGCGGCAGATTCCACCTTGGGCTGGCCCACGCGCGCGTCGGCATGGGCGATCTGGCGCTGCAGATTGGTCAGGTCCACCGCGTCGTCGTCCATCAGCGTGATGCGGCCCACGCCGGCCGCGGCCAGGTACAGCGCGGCTGGCGAGCCCAGGCCGCCGGCGCCAATGATCAGCGCGTGGCCGGCACTGACGCGGGCCTGGCCGTCGATGCCGAACTCCTCGAGCAGGATGTGGCGCGAATAGCGCAGCAGGTCGTGATCGTCCATGGCGTGGTGCCCCCTGGCGCGCGGCGGCGGTTGCGGCCCAAAGCGACATCGGCCTGCGCAGGGCAGGCCGATGGGCGGTGAGGGCCTGTCGCCGCAGCGGGCCTTTAGTTTTCCTTGTTGCTGCCTTCCTTTTCCTGCTTGTTCTCGACGATCACCTGCGTCTTGCTGGCCAGCACCGGCTGGCCCTTGAGCTGGTTGAGCGCCTGAACCAGGGGGAAGTCCTTCTCGGAGCCGAATTCGGGCACCTTGCGGTCCTGCGGCGGCTTCTTGGCTTCTTCTTCAAGGCGCTTGCGGGCCTCGTCGCGCGCCTTCTCGCGCTCGGGGTCCTTCACCTCGGGGCCCTGTCCGCTGGACAGGTGCTTCTCCAGATCGGCCTCGCGCATGCGCAGCGCGGCATAGGGGCTGCCCTCGGCGGTCTCGTCGATCAGCACGTTGGGCACGATGCCGCGCGCCTGGATCGAGATGCCGCTGGGCGTGTAGTAGCGCGCCGTGGTGATCTTCAGGCCCGTGTCGGGGCCCAGCGGACGGACGGTCTGCACCGAGCCCTTGCCGAAGGTCTGGCTGCCCATGAGTGTGGCGCGCTTGTGGTCCTGCAGCGCGCCGGCCACGATCTCGCTGGCCGAGGCCGAGCCTTCGTTGACCAGCACCACCAGCGGCACCGTCTTGAGCGCCGCGGGCAGGCCGCGCAGCGGGTCGCTGCCCGAGCGGCGCTGGTAGTCGGCCGGCGTGGCCTTGTACACCTGCTTGCTCTCGGCCAGCTGGCCATCGGTGCTGACCACCGTGACGTTGCTGGGCAGGAAGGCGGCCGACACGGCCACGGCAGCGTCCAGCAGGCCGCCCGGGTCGTTGCGCAGGTCCAGCACCAGGCCCTTGAGGTTGGGCTCTTCCTTGTAGATTTCCTCGATCTTCTTGACGAAGTCGCTGACCGTGCGCTCCTGGAACTGCGACAGGCGCACCCAGGCATAACCCGGCTCGATCACCTTGCCGCGCACCGACTGCGTGCGGATTTCCTCGCGCGTGATCGTGACGGGGAAGGTCCGGCTCTCGTCCTTGCGGAAGATGGTCAGCAGCACCTTGGTGCCGGCCTCGCCGCGCATGCGCTTGACGGCGTCGTTGAGCGACAGGCCCTTGACGGCCGTGTCGTCGATCTTGGTGATCAGGTCGCCCGGCTTGAGGCCGGCGCGGAAGGCCGGCGAGCCCTCGATGGGCGACACCACCTTGACCAGGCCGTCTTCCTGCGAGATCTCGATCCCCACGCCGACGAAGCGGCCCGAGGTTCCTTCGCGGAATTCCTTGAAGGCCTTCTTGTCGAAGTACTGCGAGTGCGGGTCCAGTCCGGCCACCATGCCGCTGATGGCATCGGTGATCAGCTTCTTCTCGTCCACCGCTTCCACATAGTCGCTCTTGACCATGCCGAACACGGCGGCCAGTTGCTGCAGCTCCTCGAGCGGCAGCGGGGCCGTGGCGCCGCGTGCCACTGTCTGGAGCGAGACGGTGGTCAGCGCGCCAGCGAAGGCACCGGCGGCCACCCAGCCTGTGATCTTGAGTTTCTGACCCATGGAAATCCTTCCGGGGAGCGCTGTGCGCACCCAATGTGCACCCAATCTGCGCAATATACGTCGCTTGGAACCGGCAAAAGGCTCCGGGTTCCGTTTCCTGGCGGACTCGGCGGCTTTTTGTCCTCTTGGCCCGGCGCGTTCGCTCAGGCCTTGCCTTGCGAGGCCACGGCCGCAGCGGCCTTGGCCGCCGCTTCCGCATCGCCCAGGTAGTAGTGGCGCAGCGGCTTGAGGTCGTCGTCCAGCTCGTACACCAGCGGAATGCCGTTGGGGATGTTCAGGCCCACGATGTCGCTGTCGGAGATGCCGTCCAGGTATTTGACCAGCGCGCGAATCGAATTGCCGTGCGCCGCCACCACGATGCGGCGGCCGGCGCGGATGGCCGGGGCCATCGACTCGTTCCAGAAGGGCAGCACGCGCGTCACCGTGTCCTTCAGGCATTCGGTCAGCGGGATCTGCTCGGGCGTCAGCTTGGCATAGCGCACGTCGCTGCGTTCGCTGCGCGGGTCGGTGGCCTCCAGGGCTGGCGGCGGCGTGTCGTAGCTGCGGCGCCAGACCAGCACCTGCTCGTCGCCGTACTGCTTGGCCATGTCGGCTTTGTTCAGGCCTTGCAGCGCGCCGTAGTGGCGCTCGTTCAGGCGCCAGCTGTGCACCACCGGCAGCCAGGTGCGGTCCAGCTCGTCCAGTGTGTGCCACAGCGTGCGCGTGGCGCGCTTGAGCACGCTGGTGTAGGCCACGTCGAAGTCATAGCCCTCGGCCTTGAGCAGCCGGCCGGCCTGCTTGGCCTGCTCCACCCCGGTCGGGGTCAGGTCCACGTCGGTCCAGCCCGTGAAGCGGTTTTCGAGGTTCCAGGTCGATTCACCATGGCGGATCAGCACCAACTTATGCATGGAGGCCTTTGCGTGTCTTTGGATAAAGGGCGCATTTTAGAATCGCCGGTTTTCGCCACCGGATTCGCACGTGAAATTCATCCTCGACAACTGGGTCCTGATCCTGATCGCCTTGAGCTCGGGCGGTATGCTGGCCTTTCCGGCGCTGCGCGGGGCGGGGCAGGGCACGCTCACGGCACAGGGTGCCGTTCAGTTGATCAACCGCGAAAAGGCCGTGCTGGTGGATGTGCGCGATGCCGAGGAATACGCCGCCGGCCATGCCGTGGGCGCGCGCAGCGTTCCGCTGGCCGACCTGGAATCGAAGCTGGCCTCGGTGGTCAAGAACAAGACGGTGCCGGTGCTGCTGATCTGCGGCAGCGGCACGCGGGCACGCGGCGCCGTTGCGGCGGCCAAGAAGCTGGGCTACGAGAACGCGCAGGTGATCGCCGGCGGCATGCGCGGCTGGGCCGACGCGAATCTGCCGGTGGAAAAGGCGTAAACCGCCCCCATCTGCCCCGGATCGCCACTTCTTCTTTCGGAGACCGAGCATGCAAGCCGTCAAGATGTACACCACCGCCGTGTGCCCCTACTGCATCCGCGCCAAGCAGATCCTCAAGGCCAAGGGCGTGGATCAGATCGAGGAGATCCGCATCGACACCGACCCGCAGGCCCGCGCGCAGATGATGGAAATCACCCAGCGCCGTACCGTGCCGCAGATCTTCATCGGCGACACCCACGTGGGCGGCTGCGACGACCTGATCGCCCTGGACGGCCGCGGCGGCCTGGTGCCCCTGCTCAGCGGCGCCTGAGGCGGCGCGCGGCGCCCTGGCCGGAGCTGTCAACGGCCGGGGCCATAATGTCCAGTTCCTGTTTCCGTCCGCCTGCCTGGGCGAGCGCCTTTTCGGTCGCTTCCCGGCTGCAGGCCCTGTTCTGACCTGAAAGAAAACCATGGCCGACCAACAAGCCGCAGACCCCGTGTTCCAGATTCAGCGCGTCTACCTGAAGGACCTGTCCCTGGAGCAGCCCAACTCGCCGGCCATCCTGCTGGAGCAGACCCAGCCCACCGTCGACATCCAGCTCGGCGTGGAAGCCCAGAACGTCGCGGAAGGCATCTTCGAGATCGTCGTGTCGGCCACCGTGCAGACCAAGATCGAAGACCGCACCGTGTTCCTGGTCGAAGCCAAGCAGGCCGGCATCTTCGAGATCCGCAACCTGCCCGAAGACCAGATGGGCCCGATCGTGGGCATCGCCTGCCCGCAGATCGTCTACCCCTACCTGCGCGGCAACGTGGCCGACGTGGTGCAGCGCGCCGGCTTCCCGCCCGTGCACCTGGCGGAAATCAACTTCCAGGCCATGTACGAGCAGCAGCAGGCCCAGGCCGCTGGCCAGACCCCGGCCAACGCCCAGTAACCATCCACCCGACTGCCACGGGCGGTGACCATGTGCCAGGAGGCTCCAGCTTCCGGCCCATGCGCCGCCCGTTGCCGTCTTTGCAGGCACTGAAAGTCTGATGCGCATCTGCGTTCTGGGAGCCGGTGCCTGGGGCACCGCGATGGCCATGGCGGCCGCCGCCGGCGGCGCAGCCCATGAAGTGCGGCTGTGGGCGCGCGACCCGGCGCAGGCCGCCGCGATGGCCCAGGCGCGCGAGAACACGCGCTACCTGCGTGGCATCGCGCTGCCGCCAGCGCTGCACGTCGTCTCGGGTGCCGTGGCCGATGCGGTGGCCGACGCCGACCTGCTGATCCTCGGCGCCCCCATGTCGGCCCTGCGTTCCACCCTGCAGGCCTTGCAGGCCCTGCCTTCGCCGGCCGCGCCCCTGGCCTGGCTCTGCAAGGGCGTGGAGCCGGCCCATGCCGAGGGCGCACAAGGCCTGCTGGCCCATGAAGTGCAGGCCCAGGTGGCGCCGCAGTTGCGCTGCGGCGTGCTCAGCGGCCCCAGCTTTGCCCAGGAGGTTGCGCGCGGCCAGCCCACGGCGCTGGTGGCCGCCAGCCCCGACGCCGCGCTGCGCGCGCTGCTGGTGCAGGCCTTCCATGGCCCCTCGTTGCGCGTCTATGCCAATGAAGACATCGTCGGCGTGGAAGTGGGCGGTGCCGTCAAGAATGTGCTGGCCATCGCCACCGGCCTGGCCGACGGCCTGCAGCTGGGCCTGAATGCGCGCGCCGCACTCATCACGCGCGGCCTGGCCGAGATGACGCGCTTCGGCCTGGCCCTGGGCGCGCGGCCCGAAACCTTCATGGGGCTGTCGGGCCTGGGCGACCTGGTGCTCACGGCGACGGGCGACCTGTCACGCAACCGCCGCGTCGGCCTGCTGCTGGCCGAGGGCCGCACGCTGGCCCAGGCCGTGGAATCGCTGGGCCACGTAGCCGAAGGCGTCTATTGCGCCCGCACGGTGGTGCAGCGCGCGCGCCACCTGGGGGTGGACATGCCCATCGCCGAAGGCGTGGTGGCCGTGCTCGATGGACGCCTGGCGCCGGCCGATGCCGTGCGATTGCTGATGGAGCGCGAGCCCGGCGCCGAATTGGGCTGAAGGCTCAGGCTGGGGAGTAGGCCAGGCGCACGTAGATCGGCGCAAAGGCTTCGGCCTGCGTGATCTCGACCAGCGTTTCCTTGGCCAGCTCCAGCATCGCGATGAAGGTCACGACCAGCACCGGCACGCCGCGCGAAGGATCGAACAGCGCCTCGAACTCCACGAAGCGGCGGCCCTGCAGCATGCGCAGCAGGTAGCTCATGTGCTCGCGCACCGACAGCTCTTCGCGCGAGATCTTGTGGTGCTGCACCAGCTTGGCCCGCTTGAGGATGTCGGCCCAGGCGCCCTGCAGGTCGGCCAGACTCACTTCCGGGAAGCGCGGCTGCAGCGACTGCTCGATGTAGACCTGGGCCTTCCAGAAGTCGCGCCCATAGGTGGGCAGGGCGCTGATGGCGGCGGCCTGCAGCTTGGCCTGTTCGTATTCCAGCAGGCGGCGCACCAGCTCGGCACGCGGGTCTTCGGCCTCTTCGCCCTCGGCCGTCTTCTTGGGCGGCAGCAGCATGCGCGACTTGATCTCGATCAGCATCGCGGCCATCAGCAGGTACTCGGCCGCCAGCTCCAGGTTGCGCGTGCGGATCTCGTCCACATAGGCCAGGTACTGCCGCGTGAGCCCGGCCATCGGAATGTCGAGGATGTTGAAGTTCTGCTTGCGGATCAGGTACAGCAGCAGATCCAGCGGCCCCTCGAAGGCCTCCAGGAACACCTCCAGCGCGTCGGGTGGGATGTAGAGGTCGTTGGGCAGCGCGAACAGGGGCTCGCCGTAAAGCCGCGCCAGCGCCACCTGGTCGACGACCTCGGGCATGGCGGGCAGCACGGGTGCCTCGTCCGGGTCTTCCCTGTGGGAGCCGGACGCCTGGGTGCTGCTCATGAAGGCCTGGGCAAGAGAATCAGGAACCAAAGGGCCGGGCCGCGTGCGCGCGTGCAGGCGGCCGCGGCGCTCAGCCGTGGGTCTGGTAGACGTAGGGCTGCTGGGCGACTTCGCCGGCGGCCATCTCGGTCTGCGCCTGGCGGTCGATCTGCTTGTCCCACAGCAGGGCGCGGCCGGCGCGCTGTTCGGCCTCCAGCGTGGGCTTTTGCTGGCGCATCTGTTCGATGAACTGGGTCGCGTCGGAGGTGTAGTGGGGGCGGGCGAAGAAGGGCATAGACTCTTTCGTGAGGCGCGGATTTTAGCGACCGCGACAGCAGCGATGAAAAAAGCAATTCAGGGATTGAGCCGTCGAATGACACTGTGGGCCGCCATCAGCGCAGCGCTTGCGGGCCTGGTGGCCTGCGACCCGCAGCGCATCCGCGAACTGGAAGAGGGTGTCTCGACCGAGGCGGACGTGCGCGCCCGCTTCGGCGAGCCCGAGGCGATCTGGGACGCCGGCCCCGAGGGCCCGCCGGGCCGCGTCTTCGAATACAACCGCCAGCCCGCGGGCCAGAAGAACTACATGATCACCATCGGCGCCGACGGCAAGATGGCCGCGCTGCGCCAGGTGCTGGCGCCGGCCTACTTCGCGCGCGTGCAGCCGGGCATGCCGATGGAGGAGCTGCGCAAGCTGCTGGGCAGGCCGGCCAAGGTCACGCCCTATGCGCTCAAGCGCGAGACCGAATGGGAATGGCGCTGGGTGCAGGCGCCCAACAGCGACATGGTGTTCACGGCCGTGCTCAACGAGCAGCAGTACGTGGTGCGCAGCGGCTCCACACCCGACCGCCGCGCCGAGGCCCCGTAGGACGGCGCCGCGCCCGCCGCGGCAATACCGCAGCAAAGCCCTCTGACTAAGGGGGGACCCGATGCTCTCTTGGCGGGACCGGTTCCTAGAATGACCGGACCACCCCATCAAGAGGGACCCACGATGCAACTCTCACGTCGCCAGTTCATGAAAGTGACTGGCTCCACGCTGGCAGGCTCGAGCCTGGCGTTGATGGGCTTCTCGCCCGCCACCGTCCTCGCGGAAGTGCGTCAGTTCAAGCTGGCTTCGGCCACGGTCACGCGGCAGACCTGCACCTACTGTTCGGTCGGCTGCGGCATCCTCATGTATTCGCTGGGCACGGGCGGCAAGAACGCCAAGTCGTCGGTGATCCACATCGAGGGTGATCCGGACCACCCCGTCAACCGCGGCACCTTGTGCCCCAAGGGCGCGGGCCTGCTGGACTTCATCAACAGCCCCAACCGCCTGCTGTACCCCGAATACCGCGCGCCCGGCTCCAGCGAGTGGCAGCGCATGTCCTGGGACGAAGCGCTCGACCGCATCGCCAAACTGCTCAAGGCAGACCGCGACGCCAACTTCCAGGCCGCCACGCCGGAAGGGCTCAAGGTCAACCGCTGGCTCACCACCGGCATGCTGGCCGCCTCGGCCTCCAGCAACGAAGCCGGCTACATCACCCACAAGGTCGCCCGTTCCTGGGGCCTGCTCGCATTCGACAACCAGGCCCGTGTCTGACATGGCCCGACGGTGGCAGGTCTTGCCCCGACGTTTGGCCGTGGAGCGATGACGAACCATTGGGTCGACATCAGGAACGCGGACGTTATCTTGATCATGGGCGGCAATGCCGCCGAAGCCCACCCCTGCGGCTTCAAGTGGGTCACCGAAGCCAAGGCGCACAACAAGGCGCACTTCATGGTGGTGGACCCGCGCTTCAACCGCTCGGCCTCGGTGGCGGACTTCTACGCGCCCATCCGCTCGGGCTCGGACATCGTCTTCCTCGGCGGGATCATCAATTACCTGCTGAGCAACGACAAGATCCACCACGAGTACGTCCACAACTACACCGACTTCAGCTTCATCGTCCGCGACGACTACCAGTTCGTCGACGGCATCTTCTCGGGCTACAACGAGGAAAAGCGCAGCTACGACAAGAAGAGCTGGGACTACGAACTCGGTGAAGACGGCTATGTGAAGACCGACCCGACGCTGCAGCACCCGCGCTGCGTCTACCAGTTGCTCAAGCAGCACTACGCCTCCTACACGCCCGAGAAGGTCGAAAGCGCCTGCGGCACACCCAAGGCCAAATTCCTGCATGTGTGCGAGAAGTTCGCGTCCACGGCCGTGCCGGGCCGGGCCGCGACCATCATGTACGCGCTGGGCTGGACGCAGCACTCCATCGGCTCGCAGATCCTGCGCTGCGCCGCCATGGTGCAACTGCTGTGCGGCAACATCGGCGTGGCCGGCGGCGGCATGAACGCGCTGCGCGGCCACTCCAACATCCAGGGCCTGACCGACCTGGGCCTGCTGTCGGCCAGCCTGCCGGGCTACCTCACCCTGCCCAATGAGACCGAGCAGGACTACGCCGGCTACATCGCCTCGCGCACGCAAAAGCCGCTGCGCGCCAACCAGATGAGCTACTGGCAGAACTACCCCAAGTTCCACGTCAGCCTCATGAAGTCCTGGTTCGGCGCTGCGGCCACGGCCGAGAACAACTGGGCCTACGACTACCTGCCCAAGCTGGACAAGCAGTACGACATGCTGCAGTACGCCCAGCTCATGAACGAGGGCAAGGTCAACGGCTACATCGCGCAGGGCTTCAACCCCGTCGCGGCGCTGTCCAACAGCACCCGCGTGCGCGACGGCCTGGCCAAGCTCAAGTTCCTGGTCATCATGGACCCGCTGGCCACCGAGACCTCGGAGTTCTGGAAGAACTTCGGCGAGTTCAACGACATCGACACGGCCTCGGTGAAGACCGAGGTGTTCCGCCTGCCCACCACCTGCTTCGCGGAGGAGGAAGGCGCCGTGGTCAGCTCCTCGCGCGTGCTGCAGTGGCACTGGAAGGCGGCCGAGCCCCCGGGCGAGGCCAGGACCGACGTGGCCATCATGTCGCAGCTGCACCTGCGCCTGAAGGCCCTGTACCAGAAGGACGGTGGAGCCTTCCCCGACCCCATCCTCAACCTGGACTGGAAGTACGCGCACCCCGCGCACCCCAGCTCCGAGGAGCTGGCCAAGGAGTACAACGGCAAGGCGCTGACGGACCTGCTCGACCCCAACGATGCGACCAAGGTGCTGCGCCCCGCGGGCCAGCAGGTTTCGGGCTTTGGCGAGCTGCGCGACGACGGCAGCACGGCCTCGGGCTGCTGGATCTATGCCGGCGCCTGGACGCAGGCCGGCAACCAGATGGGCCGGCGCGACAACGCCGACCCCACGGGCATCGGCAACACGCTGAACTGGGCCTGGGCCTGGCCGGCCAACCGGCGCGTGCTCTACAACCGCGCCTCGGCAGACCTGAAGGGCAAGGCCTTCAACCCGCACCGCAAGCTGGTCGAGTGGAACGGCCGCGCCTGGACGGGCGCCGACGTGCCCGACACGGGCGCCGCCATCGCGCCCGAAACCGGCAACGGCCCCTTCATCATGAACCCCGAGGGCGTGGCCCGCTTCTTCGCGCGCAAGGGGCTCAACGAAGGGCCTTTCCCCACGCACTACGAGCCCTTCGACACGCCGCTGGGCTTCAACCCGGTGTATCCCAAGAACGCCAAGGCCACCCATTCGCCGGCGGCCCGCGTGTTCAAGGACATCTGGCCCACCTTCGGCAAGGCCGCGGAGTTCCCGCACGTAGGCACCACCTACCGCCTGACCGAGCACTTCCACTACTGGACCAAGCACTCGCTGGTCAACGCCATCACGCAGCCCGAGCAGTTCGTCGAGATCGGCGAGGGCCTGGCCAAGGAGCTGGGCATCGTGGCCGGCGACCGCGTGAAGGTCAGCTCCAAGCGCGGCTTCATCAAGGCCGTGGCGGTGGTGACCAAGCGCATCAAGGCGATGAGCATCGAAGGCAAAAACGTGCACCACGTGGGCATCCCGATCCACTGGGGCTTCAAGGGGCTGACCAAGCCCGGCTTCCTGGCCAACACACTGACGCCGTTCGTGGGGGATGGCAACACCAACACCCCCGAATTCAAGACTTTCCTAGTGAAAGTCGAGAAGCTTTAAAGGGGCGCACGATGTCTTTGCAATCCCTCGATATCAAGCGCCGTTCCGCCACCACCACGCCCTCGCCGCAGGCGCGAGAGCCCCACTCGGGCGAGGTGGCCAAGCTCATCGACGTGTCCAAGTGCATCGGCTGCAAGGCCTGCCAGACCGCCTGCATGGAGTGGAACGACCTGCGCCAGGAGCCCGGCCACACGGTGGGCGTGTACGACAACCCGGCGGACCTGACCGAGAACGCGTGGACGGTGATGAAGTTCACCGAATACGAGAACGAGGAATCGGGCAACCTTGAATGGCTGATCCGCAAGGACGGCT
This sequence comes from Xenophilus arseniciresistens, assembly GCF_028023875.1. Classification (GTDB taxonomy): domain Bacteria; phylum Pseudomonadota; class Gammaproteobacteria; order Burkholderiales; family Burkholderiaceae_C; genus Xenophilus; species Xenophilus arseniciresistens. Next base: position 261,287 of record NZ_JAQIPB010000003.1, on the reverse strand, counting down.
GCATGCACTGTGAAGACCCGGGCTGCCTCAAGGCCTGCCCTTCGCCGGGCGCCATCGTGCAGTACAGCAACGGCATCGTGGACTTCCACGAGGAGCACTGCATCGGCTGCGGCTACTGCGTGACCGGCTGCCCCTTCGACGTGCCGCGCATCTCGCAGAAGGACAAGAAGGCCTACAAGTGCACGCTGTGTTCCGACCGCGTGGCCGTGGGCCGCGAGCCCGCCTGCGTCACCACCTGCCCCACCGGCGCCATCATGTTCGGCACCAAGAAGGCGATGAAGGACCAGGCCGCCGACCGCATCGCCGACCTGAAGGAGCGCGGCTTCCAGAACGCGGGCCTGTACGACCCGGCCGGCGTGGGCGGCACGCACGTCATGTACGTGCTGCACCATGCCGACAAGCCGGCGCTGTACTCGGGCCTGCCCAAGGAGCCGAAGATCAGCTCCATGGTGGCCGTGTGGAAGGGCATGGCCAAGCCGCTGGCGCTGGCGGGCATCGCGCTCACGGCGATTGCCGGCTTCTTCCACTACACGCGCGTGGGCCCCAACGAAACCACCGGCGAAGAGGAAGCCGATGCCGACGCCCAGGCCCTGGCGCGCCGCGAGGCCGCCGGCGTGCCGCCCAGTGCCGACCATCGCCCGGAGGTGCGCCATGAGCAGCAAGCCTGAACGCCCCACCGCGAAGGACTTTTCCGTCGCGCACGAGCGGCCCGTGATCGAGCGCTACACCCCCAACGAGCGCAGCCACCACTGGGTGACCGCCATCACCTTCGTGCTGCTGGCGCTGTCGGGGCTGGCGCTGTTCCATCCCTCGATGTTCTGGCTCACCCACCTTTTCGGCGGCGGCCCCTGGACGCGCATCCTGCATCCCTTCATCGGGATCGTGATGTTCCTGTCCTTCATGTTCCTGGTCATCCGCTTCTGGCGCCACAACATCCTTGAGCCGCGCGACCGCCAATGGATGAAGCAGATGGGCGACGTGGTGAACAACCGCGAAGAACGCCTGCCGCCCGTGGGCCGCTACAACGCGGGCCAGAAGCTGCTGTTCTGGGTGCTGGTGCTCTCCATGCTGGGGCTGCTGCTCACCGGGCTGGTCATGTGGCGCGCCTACTTCAGCCACCTGTTCCCCATCGGCGTGATCCGCATCGCCTCGCTGCTGCATGCCTTCTTCGGCTTCGTGATCATCTGCTCGATCATCGTGCACATCTATGCCGCGCTGTGGATCAAGGGCGCCGTGCAGGCCATGACGCGCGGCACCGTGAGCTACGCCTGGGCGCGCAAGCACCACGCAGCCTGGTACAGCGAGGTGGTGGCGCGTGAAGAGCAACTTGCGCGTGAGCGCCGCGGCGGCAGGGACGTCAGCCGCGACACGCAGGCACCGCCGGCATGAGCAGCAAGCGCAGCAGGCGCGCGCGAGCCGCCTGCGAAAGCGCTGGCATAGACTGAGGCGCAAGCGCCGGGTTCGCCCGGCGCTTTGCTTCCTGCCTTCCTCTTCCTGTTTTCCTTCTTCATTCAGGCCGACCCGTGCAACGCATCCTCCAGCCCGGTGACATCGAAGCCCTAGACCGCGTGAGCTTCCCGCGCGTGCGCCTGCCCCAGCCAGCCACGCTGTTCCAGGAACGTGCCGCGCGCCTGGCGCAACTGGCCCAGGACAGCCCCATCGCCGACTACCTGCGCTTTGCGGCGCGCGTGGTGCAGGCCCAGCACCAGCTCGCCCTGAAGGCACCGGCTGCGGACGCACCCAGTGAAGAAGCGGTGCAGCGCGCAGGCGCCAGCGGCATGCCGCTGCTGCCGGCTTCAGAGCCGCTGCCTGAAGGCTGGCAGCAGACGCTGCGCGAGTTGCTGGCCCTGCTGGGCGCCGATGCCGCCGTGCCCGCGCCGCTGGCGCCCGTGATGGCCCAACTGGCCGCGCGCGACGATACCGCGCTCAATTCGCTGGCCCGCCAGGTGCTGGCCGAGAACGTGGCGCGCGAAGACATCGCCACCGCCCCGCTGCTCATGGCCGCGCTGCAGGTCGTGTTTGTGCAGCGCGCCGCGGCCGTGGGCGCGCACCAGGCGCCCTACACCGAGCCCGCCACCATCTGCCCCGTGTGCGGCAGCGCGCCCGTGGCCAGCGTGGTGCGCATCGGCGGCAACATCGCCGGTCATCGCTACCTGCACTGCGGCCTGTGCGCCACCGAATGGCACATGGTGCGCGTCAAGTGCAGCCACTGCGAATCGACCCGCGGCGTGCGCTACCAGGGCGCCGAAGACGCGCAGGGCAAGATCGGCGAAGTGGTGCAGGCCGAGACCTGCACCGAATGCCACACCTACCGCAAGATCGTGAGCCAGGAAAAGGACCCCTACGCCGAGCCCCTGGCCGATGACCTGGCCAGCCTCACGCTCGATCTGCTGATGGGTGAGACCGAGTTCTCGCGCGCCAGCGGCAATCCGCTGCTGGTGATTGAAAAGCCGCTGGCGGTATGAGCGATTCAGTGCCGCTGCGCCTGCCTTCGGTGGACCGCGCGCTGGCCACCGACGCCATGCGCGCCCTGGCCGCGCAGTACGGCCACAGCGCATTGGCAGATGCCTTGCGCGGCGAGTTCGACGCGCTGCGCCCCCAGGCCCTGGCCGGCACGCTTGGCGCTGCGGCCATCGAAGACAGCGCCCTGCATGCGGCCTGCGAACAGCGCCTGCAGGCCCGCTTTGCGCCGCGCCTGCGCAGCGTGTTTAACCTTACGGGCACCGTGCTGCACACCAACCTGGGCCGCGCGCTGCTGCCCGACGAAGCCGTGCAGTCCGTCATGCGCGCGCTCACCGCGCCGGCCAACCTCGAATTCGACCTGGCCAGCGGCGGCCGTGGCGACCGCGACGGCCTGGTCGAAGACCTGCTGTGCGAGCTGACCGGCGCGCAAGCCGCCACCGTGGTCAACAACAACGCCGCCGCCGTGCTGCTGATGCTCAACACGCTGGGGCAGGGGCGCGAAGTCATCGTCTCGCGGGGGGAGCTGGTGGAGATCGGCGGCGCCTTCCGCATCCCCGACATCATGGCCCGCGCGGGCGCGCGGCTGGTCGAGGTGGGCACCACCAACCGCACCCACACCAAGGACTACGCCCAGGCCATCGGCGAGCACACGGCGCTGCTGATGAAGGTGCACACCAGCAACTACGCCGTGAGCGGCTTCACCAAGAGCGTGAGCGAATCCGAGGTGGCCGCCATCGCCCATGCGCGCAGCCTGCCGCTGGCCGTGGACCTGGGCAGCGGCACCCTGGTGGACATGGCGCAATGGGGCCTGCCGCGCGAGCCCACCGTGCGCGACATCGTCAACGCGGGCGCCGACGTGGTCAGCTTCAGCGGCGACAAGCTGCTGGGCGGCCCGCAGGCCGGCCTCATCGTCGGCCGCAAGGAACTCATCGCCACCATCAAGAAGAACCCGCTCAAGCGCGCGCTGCGCGTGGGCAAGCTCACCCTGGCCGCGCTGGAACCGGTGCTGCGCCTGTACCTGCAGCCCGAGCACCTGGCCGCGCGATTGACCACGCTGCGCCTGTTCACACGCCCGCAGGCGGCCATGCGGCAGCAGGCCCAGGCGCTGCTGGCGCCGCTGCAGACTGCCGTGGGCGACGCATACACCGTGGAAGTGGCCGGCATGAGCAGCCAGATCGGCAGCGGCGCCCTGCCGGTGGACGTGCTGCCCAGCGCCGGCCTGCGGCTGCGCCCGGCCGGCGCGCGCCAATCGGGCCGCCAGCTCGCGCGGCTCGAAGAAGCCTTGCGCGGCCTGCCGCGCCCCGTGATCGGCCGTGTGGCCGAGCAGGCGCTGTGGCTGGATCTGCGCTGCCTGGAGGCCGCGGAGCAGGTCGTTTTTGAAGCGCAGCTGCCCGCGCTGCAACGCGCGCTGCAGGCCCGCCCCGCATGATCCTCGGCACCGCCGGCCACATCGACCACGGCAAGACCACGCTGGTGCGCGCGCTCTCGGGCGTGGACACCGACCGGCTCAAGGAAGAAAAGGCGCGCGGCATCTCCATCGAATTGGGCTATGCCTACATGCCCGTGCCGCCGCAACCGGGCGCGCCCGCCGCAGGCGATGACGCCGACGCGGCGCAGCAGGTGCTGGGCATCATCGACGTGCCGGGCCACGAGAAGTTCGTCCACACCATGGCCGCCGGTGCCTCGGGCATCGACCACGCGCTGCTGGTGGTGGCCGCCGACGACGGCGTGATGCCGCAGACGCGCGAGCACCTGGCCATTGCGCTGCTCTTCGGCATCCGCCAGGGCACCTTGGTGCTCACCAAGTGCGACCGCGCCGACGCCGCGCGCATCGCCGCCGTGAAGGCCGAAGTGGCCGCGCTGCTGGTCGGCACGCCGCTGGCGGGCGCGCCCATCTTCGAAACCGCCATCGCCCCCGGCTTTGCTCCTCTCCCCCCTGGGGAGAGGCTGGGAGAGGGGCAGCACGCCGATGACGCTTCGCAGCAAGGCGTGCAAGCCCTGCGCAACCACCTCTTCGCCCTGGCCCGCCAGCAACACGCACGCCGCCGCGATGGGCTGTTCCGCCTGGCCGTGGACCGCGTGTTCACCCTGGCCGGCCATGGCACCGTCGTCACCGGCACCGTCTTTGGCGGCCAGGTGCGCGTGGGCGAGGCTTTGACCCATTCGGCCAGCGGCCAGACCGTGCGCGTGCGCAGCCTGCATGCGCAAAACCGCGCGGCCGAGCAGGGCAGCGCGGGCCAGCGCGTGGCGCTCAACCTCACGGGCCTGAGCAAAGAGGCCATCGCGCGCGGCGACTGGATCGCCGACGCGCGCGTGCTGCAGAGCGCCACGCGCATCGACATCCGCCTGCGCCTGCTGCCAGACGCCCCCGCGCTCACGGCCTGGACGCCGCTGCACGTGCACCTGGGCGCCGCGCACCGCCAGGCCCATGCCGTGACGCTGCAGGGCGACAGCATGGCGCCCGGCACCGAAGCGTGGGTGCAACTGGTGCTGGATGCCGGTGTGCCCATGTTCGTGGTGCCCGGCGACCGGCTCATTTTGCGCAACGCCCAGGGCACGCGCACCGTGGGCGGTGGCGTGGTGCTCGATGCGCAGGCGCCCGAGCGCCGCCGCCGCAGCGCCGAGCGCATGCAGTGGCTGGCCGCCATGGATGCGCTGGTGGTGAACGCGGGCGAGCACGGCCGCACCGATGACGACGCCCTGCGCGCGCTGCTCGATGCGGCGCCCGCGGGCCTCACGCGCAGCGGCTTGGCGCGGCTGCTGGGGCGCCTGCCCGCGCCCGACTGGGCCGGTGCTGAAGTGCCCGTGTTTGCGCTGGGCCAGCCTGGCATCGTCGGCGGTACTGCATCCACCGCAGACATCGGCGGCAGCGCCGATCTGCTCTGGCTTTCGCCGGCCGCATGGGCCCAGGTGCGCGAGCGCGTGCTGGGCGCGCTGGAGCGCCACCATGCGCGCGCGCCCGACGAGCCCGGCCTCAACAGCGCGCGGCTGCAGCGCATGGCCTTTCCCTCGAGCGCGGCCGCGCTGCAGTGGGCGCCAGGTTCGTCATCAGCTTCTTCTTCATCGCGCCTGAGCGCCCAGGCCGGCCTGCCCGGCTGGGCCGCCTGGCTGGCGCAACTGGTGGAAGAGGGTGCCATTGCGCGCACCGGCCACTGGCTGCATCTGCCCGGCCACAGCGTCAGCCTGAACGAGGCCGAACGCGCGCTGGCCGACCGCCTGCTGCCCCTGCTGGCCGAAGGCGGCAACGACCCGCCATGGGTGCGCGACCTGGCCAAGGCCAGCGCCACGCGCGAAGACGCCGTGCGCGAACTGCTGCGCAAGCTGGCGCGCACCGGCCAGCTCTACCAGGTGGTCAAAGACCTGTTCTACCCCGCAGAGCGCATCGCCCAACTGGCCGCCGCCGTGGCCCGGCTGGCGGCGCAGGCACACGTCGACCAGCAAGCCGCCACCCGCATGCCTGCGCGCCGCGGCGCCCTGCCGCCGGGCGCCGTGGAGGCGCGCCTGTTCCGCGACGCCACCGAACTGGGCCGCAAGCGCGCGATCCAGATCCTCGAATTCTTCGACCGCGTGGGCTACACCCGCCGCGTGGGCGACGCCCACCTCGTGCGCCCTCACACGCACTGGAGTGCCGAAGGCCCCGTCACCGGCTCTGGCGATGCTTCCACCGCCAATGCTGCCGGCACCCCCGCAGCCCCTTCTTCATCATGAACCAAGGAGTCACCTTCTGATGCAGCCATGCACGGCCCGACGAGCCTGCCCTTCCACTTTTTCGACTTCAGTCTCTTCCTCTTCTTCCTTCCCAGCCGCTTCCTGGTCTGCGGCATTGCTGGGCGCGGCCGTGTTGCTGCTGGGCGCCTGCAGCCCGCGCCCGCCCACCTCGCAGTTCCACGCCGACCTGTGCGGCCGCGCCGTGAGCTGGGAACAGAAATCCGACTACTGGGACGCGCTCTACACCGGCCAGTTGCCCGGCCAGCGCGAACTGACCATCGCCCTGAGCATCCCGCGCCAGGCACCCACCCAGCCCGACCAGCCCATCGACGAACTGAACGTGCAGTTCAACCTGCAGGGCGAACCCGGCCTGCTGCAGGCCGACGGCGCGCCGAAGCTGGTGGGCCGCTTTCCGCTGCGCGCCAATGATTTGTTCAAGCGTGCCGAAGAAAGCGCCGACCCCAGCGCCCTGCGCCGCGCCGAACTGGGCGCCGGCGCCGCGGCCGCCGCTGCGCCCGGCCCGGAACTGCGCACCGGCATGGCCACCGTCTTTGGCGACAACGGCGTGATGTGGAAGGGCGGCGAAGGCGAACTGCAGATCACCGAAGTGCGCGTGGTGGCGCGCGACGACGAAGACGAAGGCGGCGGCGGCAGTAACGGCGGCGTGGCCATCGCCAGCGGCAGCTACCGCTTCGACGCCACCCCCGCCGGCAGCGGCATGGCCTGCGTCATCAGCGGCACCTTCAAAGACGCCAGCTTCCGCCTGCGCCCCTGACGGTCTTCCTCCCTTCCCCGGTCTTCCTCCCTCTCCCCCTGGGAGAGGGCAGGGGTGAGGGCTCTCCCCCCAGCTCCCAACAACCCAACCCTAGAATCCCCCAGACTTTTTGACAGTTGTGGCCGGCCCGCAAGCCCCGCCACACACGCATCGCACAGGCCGGGGCTCAAACCCTACTCAAGCGCCTGCTGCCCAAGGAAGGCAAACGCACCCGGTGGTGCGCCCGGGCTTCAAACCCGGTAGGGGGCGCCAGCCGCTTCCTGGTCGGTTCGACTCCGGCTGCTTTCCGCCTCTCCCGCTAGCTTAAATTTGATTTATTCAAAGAATAGATCATCAAATGATGGACAGCGTTTTGTCGTCTGTAGTAGATGATTTCCCTACGGTGTAATCGTCTGTGTTCAAAGACGGTTCTATTTCAGAGGTCGCGTAAATAATCTGGTATTCATTTTCGAGCGACTCGCAACGGTCAACAATTAGTTTCTGAAATTTGAACGCTCTTTGTTGCTCTTGTCCGCCATCTTCAATGCCGTCGATCATAAGGAATCGAGGAAATCTGAAGAACTTTTCTTTCGCACTTGCTATTAACAGAGCGACGTGGAAAGAATGTCTCAAAATCACCATGGAGCTTTCGGAAAACTGCGTGGCTCCGTTGACTGCAACACGATTCTTTCCAAAACTCCAATCAACAGCAGTTGCCGAAATGAACTCATCTTGGCGAGGCAGTTCATTCTTCAGCAAGTACAGCAATTCCTCAGCGATTGCATGCTTTGCATTCTTTTTAACATCTTCATTTTCAGAAAGCAGCAATTCAATTTTCTCTTGTAGCGTAGAGCGCTTGTGCTCGAGCGATCCTCTCTTTTGCTGCAATTCGTTGAGAACATTGGCAAGCTTTAAGTACTCAGAAATTTGCTTCAACCGTTGACTGAGTTCACCTAGCTTGCGTGAAGTAGTCTCGATCTCAATTTCGTGAGGAGTGCTCCAAGTCTGCCCGGACTTGAAAAACTCCCGTTCGAGATTCTTAAGATTTATCTTGAACGACTCTAAATTTTGTCGATTCTCATTGATTGCGTTGACTCTGGATTTCATTAGCGCAGTGGATTCACGTTTCTGTATTTCTAGTTCGTTCTTCATTCGCAATATTTGCGCATCACCTGGTGCCTCAGAAAGATCATTTCTGCACAGATGGCATGACTTGCCATCGCTTGGGGTAGAGGTAGCGCTCAAACAGCAAGGGCAGAACTGAAAACGAAGCGAGCCCAGATAGGAGCGTGCTTTCTGCGAGTCATCCAAAGCAACAAGTCGTCGATCTATTTCTCTTAAAAATAATTCGGAGTCCTTGTCCTCAAGCTCTAACTCAGCAAGTCTAGATTGCGCCTTTGAAAAATTCTGTTGTGCATCGTTTAGTTCTTTCCGAAGTTTGGCTAGCCGCTGAGCAGCCGGCGCCTTCTGATCAACCGTATTTGATTTTCTAAGTTCTTGTAGGTGGCTCTCATTTACTGCCATTTCTTCATTCACCGCTGCTGCTTCGGCTTGTAGAAATTCAAGTGTTGTTGCACCACCTTGGCCTGATTTTCCAAGTACGGCAAAGATGTTTCTAAGATCGGAAACGGCTCTAGTGAGATCAGATTCAACTTGTTTTAACTCAATTTGAGCTTCATAGAGGTCGGCGCTATACACTCCACACAAATAGTTGCCGATTGTTTCTCGATTTAAATCTGATTCGAATGCCTCTGCTCTGAAAATTTCATCGTGTGGTGTCCGCTGATCTGAGTACATCAAGCGCAAAAGTTGATGCATCGTGATATTGGCTGCTCCTTCTCCACGAAGCTCAGGAAGGCCAAGTGATCGAAATAGAACCTGTGAGAAGCTCTCTTTTGAGGTAGATCTTTGATAAGGATAGGTTTCCCAATCAGATACACTGGACTTAAAAGCTTCATTTAGAGGCCCCCAGAATATAGACATGGGATTTCTGATCGAATCATTGACTTGACGTCGAAGAGATATGGGTATGCCGTTAAGGAAAACCTCGAGGGTGACGTGATCGCACAGTAGCGCTTCATTCTTCCACGGCACATCTTCTCCGCCAAGGCCGTAGAAAATAAAATCCAAGATCGTAGATTTTCCTGTGGAGTTTTGCCCCCGAACAATATTCACTCCGCTATGGAAATTGGCTTCGTAAACTATATTTCGGTCGCGATGAATGCGCATCGCGCTTACACGTAATGTCGGCTCAAGCAGCATCGTAGCGGTACTCCATCAATCCTGATCTATCCTTCAATCCATCTTCACCATTTAAATGAATTGAAAGGAAAGAAGGTAGGCATTGTTCAAAGAAGAACTTTTCCTCTTCTCTAATTTGAACGCAACGCGCGTTTATTTCGCTGGGAATGTTAGCCGCAGCTAATGTCAAAAAATTATTTGCATCGATGCGTATAACATTAATTGTCTTCAAGCAGGCCAATGCAGGATCTTGGATTTTTTGAATATCCTCGAAAACTTTTTTTAGTCCGATTGGTGTGCGATATGGGTTGCTCAAAGATTGACTCTCGGCACGCAGCTTTGTTGCATTTTTAGGAAGCCTAAAGCTGCCCACAATGCTAGGGAAGCAAAGGCAGTAGTCCAAAATTCTCAGTCGCTCGTACTCCAGTTTTGAAACCGACTTTAATATGGCGCAAAATCGGACAAGACAATGGTAAGCGTCGTATGCAGGATGGTAGATAAGCATACTAGTCCCAGCGAACGTGACAGCTTCCTGCCAAAAAAAATAGAAAGGCGTGCACAACATCTGCGGATAGTCCGAGAGTGCTTGGCCTCATACTTTGAGCAACCGGGGCCACGACCTTTTCTTCAAAAGCTGCATCGATCTCGAGGCGAGTGGCCTCGGCTTCAATCAAGGGCCTAACGTGCTGCACGTATTTTGTATGTAGCTCGCCCAAGATGTGAGCAAAAATCTCTTGAGCAGCCGAAGAAGTCTGGAACCTCATGATCTTCTTTGCTGCTCGCTCCTTAGCTAATTCAGCGGTTTCAACAATATCTTGCCGATTGGTGTCGCTCAACTTATCGGCAAGGCTCCTCGAGAGTTGAGATGGGGGCGAGGCCATGAAGTGTTGCAATTGCTCAATGAACTCTTGCGGTGTTGAATTGTTAACCTCATGCTTTAATGATTCATAGAGTTGGTCAATATAGTTGTGGGGAGCGGTGTGGGTGGTGATATTTACATCACGACCCGCAATGTGTCCGCCCGCAACGTTTCCTTCTTGCCTAGTTTGCGGGAACATTGTTTTACTTATTTGCTTGTCGAGTCTCTACCAACAATGTTTCCTCCGGCCACGTTTGATTTTTGGACTGTGGAATTGTGATTTGACCGATCAATGAAAATTTTCGTAGCAATGCCGCCCGCGAAAGCGCCGGCAAGAAATGAAACGATTTCACTAAGATATTCCATATTCGCTCCAGTTGAGTTTTCGTCTATCGTGGTCAGCACCGACTACGGTCGCGATTGGGTCCGGCGGTGAGCGTGTATGGTGCCGGGCAATGCGCATAACGTGGGCGGTGCCTTGAGGCATTGATGACACCTCGGATTTGCATAAGAGTCCAATTCTGTGAGGCGGCGGTTGCCTTCGTCGCTCTCGAGCGGTTGACCACCAGTCATTGAGTTGCCTTCATCATGCTGCGGCAACGTGTTCTCCCAAAGTTCGGGCATCCCCACAACCAAGATAGGTCTTCCTTTTTTTGTCGCTCGATCATCTTGATCCCGCAGTTCACGTAAGTGGGCTTCCAGTACTCGTCGGCATATGCCGTTTGCAGAAGAGCAGTTTGTTGCTCGTTTGTGCGCCCAGCGATGAGCCTGAGTAGCCCCCCACGATCCTGCGCATTGATCCGGTTGGCCCTCGCAAATTCAAGCGCGTCCTGCGAAAAGGTCGAACTCGTCGCAAACGTCCCATATGTCAGGTCATGCGACTTCAGCACCCCATAAAACTCGCGCAGCTCCTTCACCCCCACCACGCGCTTTTTCCAGTGCTTGCACTGCACGATCACGGGCTTGTCGCTGTATTGGCTCCACAGCCAGATATCGACGCCGCCGTCTGCGCCGTGTGACTGGGTTTCGGCGCGCATGCCGCTTTGGGCAAAGAGGGCTTCGCACACAGCCTCGAAGCGGCGCCACTCGATGTGGTCGAACACCTTGGCGTTCCAGTGCGTCTCGGGCACCGGTGGCGCGGGCACGGCCACGGGGGGCGCAGCCGCCCGTGCCGGCACGGCGGTGGCGGCGCGGGCCAACAGGGTGGGCCCCACCTTCGGCGCGCGCTCCTTGCCAGCAGGGGCGGCCGCCTCGGCCGCCCCTTTTCTTCGCAGTAGTCCCCAACCCATCCGTCTTTCTCCTCTTCTTGCTGCGGCCTTCAATGTAAGGTGCAGTTACACATCTGTGTCCAATGGTTTTTGATAGGTGAGCGGGCACTTGCGTGATGCGGCGGCGGCGGTGATGTGACCGCCGCGCCTTGGGCCGGCGCAGTGCCATGTCATGCCCGTGCCACGCCCCCTGCCTACGCTGCGCCCGCTGGGCCGCCGGCCTTCCTGGATGGATGCCCGCGGCCCTTTCTTTTTTCTCCTGCAACTGGAGCAGACAGCGTGGACAGAAGACATTTCCTGCGATGGGGCGGGTTCATCACGACTTCGGCCGTGCTCACGGCCTGCGGTGGCGGGGGCGGCAGCCCGCCGTTCTTGCCCATCGTCCCCACCCCGGGCGGCTCGGACCCGGGTGACAACAACAACGGCGGTGGCGATCCCTCCGTGCCGCCGGCTACGGGCTCGAACTGGAAATTTCCGCAGAGCGTCGCGAGTGGTGACCCCAAGGCCGGCTCGATCCTGCTGTGGACGCGCGCGGTGCCGGCCGATGCGCATGACGTGGACACCGTTGCCAGCCTGACGGCCGATTTCTCGATCCGCCTGCAGGTGACGGCCGCCGACAACGCGCCCGCGCTGGGCGGCAGCGCGGCGCTGGCGGGCACGCTGGTGCTGGATGTGGCCGTGCCGGTACAGGCGCAGTGGGACCACACGGTGCGCCACCGCGTCACGGGCCTGGAAGCCGGCCGCACCTACTACTACCAGTTCATCGCGGGCGACGTGCGCTCGCGCGTGGGGCGCTTTCGCACCGCAGCGGCGGCCGATGCGGCCGTGCCGCAGCTCAAGTTCGCCTTCCTGTCGTGCCAGGACTGGAGCATCAACCACTGGGGCGCGTTCAGCGACCTGGCCACGCAGGAGCTGGACTTCGTCGTCCACCTGGGCGACTACATCTACGAGACGGTGGGCGAGGCCTTCCAGACCGGCGCGGTGGAAACGCGCCACGGCCTGCTCGCGCTGCCCGACGGCGCAAGCAAAGAGGGTGCCGAAGGCAGCGGCCGCTACGCCACCACCTTGGCCGACTACCGCTACCTCTACAAGCACTACCGCAGTGACGCGCGCCTGCAGGCCGTGCACGAGCGCTTCGCCTTCGTGGCCGTGTGGGACGACCACGAGTTCAGCGACGACGCCTGGCAGGACGCGGAAACGTACAGCAACGGCAGCTTCAACGCCAGCACGGGCGGCGGCGACAACAACCGCCAGCGCGCGCGCCGCCGCAGCGCCAACCAGGCGTGGTTCGAGTTCATGCTGGCCGACATCGCCTTCGACGCCGAGACCACGGGCATCGACAGCGTGCAGATCTACCGCGACCTGCGCTTTGGCCGCCTGGCGCATCTGGTGATGACCGACGAGCGCCTGTACCGCAGCGACCACGTCGTGCCCGAAGCCATGCCCAACCCTGCCTCGGGCGCGGCGCTGGGTTCCATCGGCGCGCGCTACATGGTGCCGCAGCCGCTGATCAGCGCGCTGGAAGCGCAGAAGATCGCCGCCACCCGCGCCGCGCAGCCCACGGGTGATGCGCTGGCCAACGTGTCGATGCTGGGCACCGCGCAGCGCAGCTGGTGGAAGAACACCATGGCCGCCTCCGACGCGACCTGGAAGCTGTGGGGCAACGAGGTCTCGCTGCTGCGCATGGGGCTGGATGGCACGCAGGCCATCGGCACGCTGGTGGCGCTGCAGTCCATCGCCACGCTGGCCACGCAGATCGGGCAGACGGCCGCCAACACCGCGGGCGACGTGCCGCTGGCCGCGGGCGTGGTGGCCGCCGTGGTGGCGGGCGCCAGCCAGCAGGTGGCCTTCCTCGGCGCCACGGCCATCAAGACCGGGGGCGTGCAGGCCGGCGTGCTGGCCGGGCTCACGGCCACGCAGGCCGGGCTGGCCCAGGCCGCCATGCAGGCGGCGCAGGCGCAACAACAACAGCAAGGCGGCGCCGCGGCCCAGGCCACGGCGGGCGCGCAGGTCATCGCCTTCGGCTACGTCAAGGGCGACGTGATCGCCAACAAGGCGGCTTCGCCATTCGTGATTGCGGCGGGCCTGGCCGATGCGCTGGCGCCGTACTTCACGAAGTTCCTCATCAACTGCGACCAGTGGGACGGCTACGGCGCCGAGCGCCGCGAGCTGCTGGCCCACCTGCGCGACCGCGGCGTGCGCAACGTGGTGGCGCTCACGGGCGACATCCACGCCTTCTTCGCGGGTGCGGTGCATGACGACTTCGACGCCGAAGGCGGCGGCACGCCGGTGATGGTCGATCTGGTGACCGCGGGCGTCAGCTCGGATTCGTTCTTCAACTACCTCTCGTCGGCCGCCGACGGGCTGGCCGAGGGCCTGTCCACGCTGGTGTACTACCCGCTCACGCTGCCCGTGCCGGGCATCGGCGACGTGCGCGTGAACGTGAACCTGCTCGACTACACGCTGGGCATGCCCAGCCCCACGGCCCAAGACCTGGTGGAGCAGATCCGCGTGCCGCTGCGGGGCGCCCTGGCGCGCGCGGGCGTGCCCGAAGCGCAGCTGGACGCCACCCACACGGCAGTGCTGGGCGCGCTGCAGACCGATGCCGCCTTCGTGGGCCAGCTGCTGCCGGTGGCGCAGCAACTGGCCGGCCTGCGCAGCAACCCCTGGCTGGCGCTGTCGCAGACCGACGTGCAGGGCTATGCGCTGGTCACGCTGACCGAAGCCGCGCTGCGCTGCGAGTTCCGCCAGGTCAACCCGCTGGTGGGCGGCCAGGCCCCCACGGCGCCGCTGATGGCGCGCAGCCTGGTGGCCACGGTGCGCAATGGCGTGCCGGCGGTCACCATGGGCACGCAGCCGCAGACCTGATCGACGGGCGCGGGCGTGGCACCGCGTCAGTCCATGCCGGGCAGCTCAGGCGTGCCGCCTGCGTCGGGCGGGGCACCGGGCTCGCGCCGGGGCCGGCCCGGCGCGCTGCTGCGCAGCTCCGCGAACTTGGCCGCCATGGTGGGGTTGCCGCGCGTGAGCTTCTTGAGCGTCACGTCCTGCGCCTTGTCGTTGGCCAGGCGCAGGTTGCGGTCGGCGCCCAGCAGCGCGTCCTTGGTTTTTTGCAGGTGGTCGATGGACTTGTCGATTTCTTCGATGGCCGTGGCAAAGCGGCGCGAGGCCAGCTCGTAGTTCTTCGCAAAGGCGGTCTTGAAGCCGTCCAGCTGCGATTCGAAGTGGGTGATATCTATGTGCTGCGCCTTCACCAGCGCCAACTCATTTTTGTATTGCAGCGCGCCCATCGCCGCGTTGCGCAGCAGCGTGATCATGGGGATGAAGAACTGCGGCCGCACCACGTACATCTTGGGGTAGCGGTAAGACACGTCGACGATGCCGCCGTTGTACAGCTCGTTCTCGGGCTCCAGCAGCGAAACCAGGATCGCGTATTCGCAGCCTTTTTCGGTGCGGTCCTTGTCCAGCTCCTTGAAGAAGTCCTCGTTGCGCTTGCGGGTGGCGGTCTGGTCGGCTTCGTTCTTCATCTCGAACATGATCGAGACGATCTCGGTGCCGGCCTCGTCGCTGTCGCGGAAGATGAAGTCGCCCTTGCTGCCGCTGCGCGCGTCGTTGTCCTTCTCGAAGTAGGCCCGCGGGAAGGCGGTGGCGCGGATGCGGTTGAACTCGGTCTCGCAGTGCTGCTCCAGCGTCTCGCCCACCATCTTGGTGGACAGGCGCGCCTTCATGTCGCGCAGCCGCTCGATGGCGTCGTCGCGGTCCTTGAGCTGCGTTTCGTACTTGTCGCGCAGCGACTTTTCAGCCAGCGCCTTTTCCAGCGCCGCGCGCTGCAGGTCGGCCTGCAGCGTGTCGCGTTCCTTTTCCACGCGGCCCACGGCTTCGGTGACGGCCAGCTTCTGCTGCATCTGCGCGCTGGCCAGCTGGGCCTTGAGCGCGTCGCGCTCGCGCTCCAGCTCGCTGCGCGCCTGCGCCACGGCCAGCTGGCGGGTCATGTCCTCGCCCTGGAGCTGGGCCTTCAGCGCCTGGATCTGCGCGTCCTTGGCCGCGGCGGCGGCCTGGGCGTCGCTGGCCATCTGGCTGCGCGCCAGCTCCAGCGCGCTCTTCTTCTCGCGCTCGGCCACCTCCAGGCGCTCGTGCAACTGGCGGTCGAACTCCTTGTCGCGCACCTGCTTCTGGATGTCCGCGTAGCCGGCTTCGTCGATGGTGAACGCGGTGCCGCAATGCGGGCAGATGATGTCGTGCATGGCTGGTGGTCTTTGCTCTGAAGGCGTGAGGGCGGGGCCGGCCAGCATTGTGGCCGGCCGCGAATGCGCAGCGCCCGCCGCTCATACGGTTTTGCATTCAAGCGCAGAGCGAGGCGGGGTGCCGCAGACAGTGCTGACGCACGGCAAGGCACCCCAACGAAGCTATGCGTTTGAAGGCGAAACCGTATCAGGCCGTGGGCGAGGAAGCTGGCGCAAGCGCCGGGGCCGACGCGGGCTCGCTGCCCTTGGCCTGCAGCCATTGGGCCACTTCGGCGGCGGGCATGGGCCTGGCGAACACGAAGCCCTGCAGCACGTCGCAGCCCAGCTCGGCCAGCAGGCGCTGCTGGTCGCTGGTCTCCACGCCTTCGGCCACCACTTCCATGCGCAGCGCATGGGCCAGGCGCACGATGGCGTCGACCATGGCGCGGGCGTCCGCGTCCGAGGCCAGGCCGCTGACGAAGCTGCGGTCGATCTTGAGCTGCCCCGCGGGGATGTGCTTGAGGTGGGCCAGGCTCGAATAGCCGGTGCCGAAGTCGTCGATGGCCAGGCGCACGCCCAGCGCGGCCAGCTCCGCCAGGGTCGCGCCTTCGGTGTTCATGGTCTCGATGAGCGCGCTTTCGGTGATCTCGCACACCAGTTGCGAGGGCTCGATGCCATGGCGCAGCAGCGCGTCGCGGATCTGCCCGGCCAGGTTGGGGTTGCGCAGCTGGTAGGGCGACAGGTTGATCGCCACGCGGCAGTGCAACCCGTCGGCGTGCCAGCGCGCGAGCTGCGCGCAGGCTTCCTCGATCACCCAGGCGCCGATGCTGCCGATGAGGCCGAAGCGCTCGGCCAGCGGCACGAAGGTGGAAGGGCTGATCAGGCCGCGCTCCGGGTGGTGCCAGCGCAGCAGCGCCTCGAAGCCATGGACCTCGCCGCTCTGGGCCGTGATCTTGGGCTGGTAGTGCAGCTGCAGCTCGCCATGGTCGAGCGCGTGGCGCAGGGCCTCGCGCAGCGCCAGCTGCTCGGTGGAGTCGCCGGCCATGCTCTGGTCGTACACCACGCAGGTGCCGCCGCCCGCGCGCTTGGCGGTGTACATCGCGGCGTCGGCGCAGGCCAGCAGGCGCTGGCCGGCATCGTCATGGTCGGGGAACACGGCCATGCCGATGGAGCAGGACAGGCTCATTTCCTTGCCGTCGACGATCAGCGGCCGGCGCAGGCTGTCGATCAGCCGCTGCGCCACGCCCATGGCCACGGCCTGCGCGTCGGCGGCTTCCACCATCACCACGAACTCGTCGCCGCCCAGGCGGGCCAGCGTGTCGCTTTCGCGCACCGACTGCTGCAGGCGCAGCGCCACCGAGCGCAGCACCTTGTCGCCCACTTCGTGGCCGAAGGAATCGTTGATGGGCTTGAAGCCGTCCAGGTCGAAGAAGAGCACGGCCACGCGCTCGCGCGACTTGGCGCTGACGGCCTGGTTCTGGTTGCGCAGCGTGCGCGCCACGCGCGTGACGGCATGCTGAAGCCGGTCGTCGAAGAGGGCGCGGTTGGGCAGGCCGGTCAGCGGGTCTTCAAAGGCCTTGCGCTGCAGCCGGTCGTTGGCCCGGCGCAGGTCGTGGTTGGCCTGGTGCAGCGACTCGGTGAGCTGGGATTCGCGGTTGTAGGCCATGGCGTCGAGCATCAGCAGCAGCATGACGCCGCCCAGGATGAACACGGTGGCCACCGTCACCATCAGCGCCAGCGGCGCGCCCGCGAGGCTGTTGGCGCTCAGGCACACCGTGCCGACGGGCAACTGCGCCGCGGCCATGCCCGTGTAGTGCATGCCGCCGATGGCGCCTGCCATGAGCACGGCCGAACCCACCTGCAGCGCGTAGCGCCTGCGCCCGCGCTGCTCGCGCAGGCCGAAGAACAGCCCCAGCGCCGCGGCCGAAGCCACCCAGGCCACGCCGATGGAGGCCAGCACCATGGGCATGCTCCAGACGATGGGCGGCGCCAGCTCGATGGCATGCATGCCCAGGTAGTGCATGGTGCAGATGGCCGCCGCCATGCTGGTGCTGCCCAGCAGCAGCAGCCGCAGGTCCAGCCGGCGCGCGCGCGAGGCGATGCCCAGCGCCACCGCCGCGGCCACCACCGCCGCGAGCCAGCTGAACAGGGTGGGCAGCCAGCGGTAGCCCAGCACCAGGCCCTCGGCGTCGAAACCCAGCATGCCCACGAAGTGCATGGACCACACGCCCGTGCCCATGGCCAGCGAGCCGCCGAACCACCACAGCGGGTTGGGCTGCCCGTCGCGCCGCACGCGCCGGGCCAGGTCCAGCGCCACATAGGCGGCAAAGGCCGCGACCAGCAGCGAGGCGGCCACGAACCAGGGGTCATGGCTGGTCTTCAGAAAAGCTGCGGGAGGCATGGAACGGGAGTGCTTGAAACAGGTTGTTAAATTTTACGGGGCGGTGTCGCCGGGCCCTCTGCGCGCCGGCTCGGCAGGCCCGTGCGTGCCTCGCCCGGAGGGGCGGGGGAAAGGCGTGCCGGCGTTCAGCCCAGCGCCAGCAGCGCGCTGCGCAGCGCGGGCGATCGCCAGTCGCGCGCGCCCTGGGCCCGCCGGCGCGGGCGGCCCTGCGCATCGAAGATGAAGGTGGCGGGCAGCGAGCGGCCGCCCCAGGCCGGCAAGGTGGCCTGCTCGCGGTCGAGCAGCACCGGGCCCGCGAGCCCCAGCTCCTGCGCAAAGCGACGCACCCGCTCGGGCATTTCGCCGTGGTTCAGCGCGATGAAGGCCCAGCCCTGCGGCGCCAGTTCGCGGGCCAGGGCATCGAGGGCGGGCATCTCGTCCAGGCAGGGCGCACACCAGCTGGCCCAGAGGTTGACGATCAGCGGCCGGCCTGCAAAGTCGGCCAGCGTGCGCGGCTGGCCTTCCAGCGTGCGGGCGTGCAGCACGGGCTGGCCGGGCGGGCGCCAGGGCCACGGATCGAGGCGGGTGTCTTCATCGGCGCCGGCCGCGCCCGCCGCACCGGGCACCCACAGGCAGGCCCCTGCGGCCTGCAGCAGCAGGCGGCGCCGGGGCCAGGCGCCGGCCGCAGCGTGCATCAGGCGCGCCGGGACTGGATGCTGTAGCGGAAGCTGGCCGGATCCAGGCTGTCGAGGCGGCCCTGCGCCGTTTCGCCATGGGGGTACATGAAGAAGCCCAGCGGCGCGGTCTGGCGGCTGCCGGGCAGGCGCAGGTCTTCGGCGCTGTTGTAGCCGACCCAGTTCGATTCCCAGGCGCCGAAGAGCAGGGCGTTGGCTGCGCGCACGCGCGCGTCGGCGCGCGGCAGGCCGCCCTTTTCCTCTTCGAGCATGACCTTGCGCACGTCGGCCGGATCCACCGGCACCCAGCCGTGGCCCTGCGCATAGAACTCGGCGCGGCAGTGCTGCGCGCGGCTGATGTCGCCGCTCTTGCCCAGGCTCTTGTAGCCGCGGGCCGAGTCGTCCACGCGCACGCCGTAGATGTCGCGCGCGGGCACGCCGCTGGCCCGCGCCAGGGCCACGAACAGGCCGTTGAGGTCGGCGCACTTGCCGCCCAGGTTGCCGCTGGTCAGCACGTAGGCGGCGTCGCCGGTGCCGCAGCCGCGCACGCTGCCGTTGCGATGGCAGTTGGCCACGATCCAGTCGTAGATGGCCCGGGCTTTCTCGATGTCGGTGTGCGCGCCGGCTTCGTGGGTGATCTTGCGCGCGGTCTGGCCCACCACGCCGTCGAGCGGCTTGAGCGTGCTGGGCTGCAGCCAGGGCCTGAGCGCGGCATCGCTGGCTGTGCGGCCGCGGCCGGCTTCGCCCAGGTCGGTGGCGCGGTCGCGCAATGCCACCTCGTTGACCAGCTTGAGCTGCTGCGGCGCCTGCGGGTCGGTCCATTGAACCTGCAGCATCTGGGCGCCGGCCGGGCCGCGCACCACGCGCGCCTGCTGCGCGCCGGGCGCTTCATGGCGCGTGCCCAGCAGCTGCTGGTAGGGGCTGCCGTCGCTGCCAAGCAACTGCTGCGCCGGCAGCGGCACCCACACGCGGCCCTGGGCCGTGCGCTCGCTCAGGTCGATGGTGGTGGTGATCTCATAAACGCGCCAGCCTTCGCCGGCCGGATGCGCGCGCGTGGCGGTGGCGGCGGATGCCTGCATCGGCAGGCCCAGGGCCGTGGCGGCACCGGCCACGGCGGCGGTGCTGGACAGGTGCATGAATTGGCGGCGTTGCATGAATGGCACTCCATGAAGGTTGCGCGACACGCGCGAGCGGCGTTCATTCTTGCACCTGTGCCCGGCGCGTGATGGGGACAAGTGCGGATGGCATGGGCGAAACTTGGTGCCCCACTTCCTGCAAAAGCGCCCGATGACTTCTCAAGCCGCCACGCCCCCGCGCCTCACATCCCTCTCGCACGGCGGCGGCTGCGGCTGCAAGATCGCGCCGGGCGTGCTGTCTTCGCTGCTGGCGCAAAGCAGCCTGCCGCCCATGCCCTTTGCCGACCTGCTGGTGGGCAGCGAGACCGCCGACGATGCGGCCGTCTACCGCATCAACGAGCGCCAGGCCATCGTGGCGACGACGGACTTCTTCATGCCCATCGTCGACGACCCGCATGACTTCGGCCGCATCGCGGCCACCAATGCGCTGTCGGACCTCTATGCCATGGGCGCGCAGCCGCTGATGGCGCTGGCCATCGTGGGCATGCCCATCAACGTGCTGCCGCACGCCACCATCGCGAAGATCCTCGAAGGCGGCGAATCGGTCTGCCGCGAGGCCGGCATTCCGCTGGCCGGCGGCCATTCCATCGATTCGGTGGAGCCCATCTACGGGCTGGTGGGCATCGGCATCGTGGAGATCGCGCAGCTCAAGCGCAACGCCACCGCGTGCGCGAACGACGTGCTCGTGCTGGGCAAGCCGCTGGGCGTGGGCATCCTGTCGGCCGCGCTCAAGAAAGAGGTGCTGGATGCGGCGGGCTACGCGGCCATGATCGCCGCCACCACGCAGCTCAATCGCCCCGGCACCGCGCTGGCAATGCTGCCGCAGGTGCATGCGATGACCGACGTGACCGGCTTCGGCCTGCTGGGACACACGCTGGAGCTGGCGCGCGGCGCGGGGCTTACGGCGCAGATCGACGCGGCGGCGCTGCCCTGGCTGCCCGGCGTGCAGGCGCTGGCGGCGCGCGGCATCGTGACGGGTGCCTCGGGCCGCAACTGGGCGTCGTATGGTGCGCAGGTGCGCTGGGAGGGTGCCGATGCAGAAGGCGCGGCGCCGCTGCGCGCGCTGCTGACCGACCCGCAGACCTCGGGCGGGCTGCTGGTGGCCTGCGCACCAGAAGCCGCTGCGAACGTGCTCAAGACCTTCGCAGACGGCGGCTTCGCCCAGGCGGCCGTGATCGGCCGCATGGTGCAGGGCCCGGCCGAGGTGCGCGTGCGGGCCTGAGTTTCAGCAGATCGTCAGATCGCGGCCAGCGCCGTGCCCTCGAAGAGCTGCGGGAACTGCTGCGCCAGGCTGCGCGTTTCGGGCAGCACGTAGATGGTGCCGCCTTCGCGGCCCAGGCCGGGCGCGATGTGGGCGTCGTAGAACGCAGGGGGCACGTTCACGCAGCCGTAGGAAATCCGGTTGTCCTCGACCTGCGCGCTGGCCAGCCGCTGCGGGCGGCGTTCGGCAGGCACGGCGGTGGGGCGCAGCCGGTGCATGGACACGGCGGCGTCGTAGTCGATCCACACGATGTCCTCGTGCTCGTGGTTCAACCCGGGCTCGGCCTTGAAGCGGCCCGCGGGCGTGGTCCGTTCGTCGGGCCGAATCTGCGCAATGGCCTTCTGGCCGATGCCGGGCACCGAGTCGTCGCCCCGGGCCAG
Source organism: Xenophilus arseniciresistens (assembly GCF_028023875.1). Taxonomy (GTDB): domain Bacteria; phylum Pseudomonadota; class Gammaproteobacteria; order Burkholderiales; family Burkholderiaceae_C; genus Xenophilus; species Xenophilus arseniciresistens. The sequence continues at coordinate 239,943 of NZ_JAQIPB010000003.1, read as the reverse complement.
GCCCAGCAGCACCGGCGTGCGGCCCTGCAGCGCGCCTTGCGCATCAAAGACGAAGATCTGCGCGCTCTGCTTGTCGAGGATGACGAAGGGCTGCTCGCCCTGGTCGCCAGTGGCGGTGATGCGTGACCACAGCGCCGCAGCGGAGGTGCTGAGCGCTGCCGGTGGCTGTGCGGGGGCGCGCGCGGCGGGCCTCACTGCGGCCACGACTTCCACCGCCGCGGGCGCCGATTGCACCACGGCCGGCTCGGGCCGGGGCACCGCGCTGGCTGCCACCGACGGTGCCATCGCAATGGGGGCGGCCGGCGAGTCCCCGGGCCCGAAGACCGCCACCGCCGCGCCCAGGCCCGCCACCCCCGTGAGGGCGGCAGCGACCCAGGCGCGTGTGCGGGCAAAGGTGCGAAGGCTCACGATGCGGACTCCGCAGCCAGTGGCTCAGTTGCGGTCGGCGCGGGCCGGGCGCATCGGAGCGTCCATGCTGGTCGAGGGCGGGGCCGAGGGAGTGGCGGGCGTCACGGCATTGCTGGGGGCCGTGCTGGGTGCCTGCTGCATCGTGTCGGGTGCGGGGGTGGGCACACCGGTGGTGCCCATCGAGGTGCCTTGCTGCGTCTGCTGGCCGGCGCCCAGGGCGGGATTGGCCACGTTGGGGTTCGGCGGCGTGCCTTGGGCCACCACGGCGCCAGCGGCGACCAGGGCGGCGGTGACGAGGGACAGCTTGATCTTCGAAACGGTCATGGTGTGCTCCTTGAGTCTGGGATGAACAGTGGTTCTTGAGAGAAAGCGTCTGCCTGTTCCACCTTCCTTCTCGGATCTCAACCAAGGCTTCGGCGGGGCTGACGGGGTCACCATAGGAAGCGCAGCGCGCGCGCAGAGTCGGCCTGCTGCGGGCACGGCTGTAGGACGGCCGGGCCCCGGGCATCGGCATGAAGCGCCCCCGCTGGCTACACTGCCCTCCCTTTTTCCCGTCTCTCGCGTCCCGTGCCGCGCGGGGACGCCCCGGCTGCAGGGGCATCCCGCCAGCGCGCGCCAGCTTCTGCCGGCACCGGGCGCTGCCGTTGCCCCGGCCTGCGCTGGAAGGCAGCGGCCCTTGCGGTGCCTGCCATGTCCTCTGCCTTGCCCACTTCCCCCCTTTCCTCGGGCGCGCCTGCGCCTGCCCTTCGCCTGTACCCGCTGCTGCTGGCTGCGCTGCTGGGCACGATGGCCATGATGGCCTTCGTGGCGGTGGTGGGCCCGGCCGTGCGCCGCCTGGGCCTGCCCGAATGGGTGGCGGGCCTGTCGGTCACGGCCGGCGGCATCTGCTGGATGCTGCTGGCGCGCTGGTGGGGCCGCACCAGCGACCGCGTGGGCCGCAAGCCCGTGCTGCTGGCCGGGCTGGGCGTGTTCTCGCTGACCTACCTGGCGATGGCGCTGGGCGTGGACCTGGCGCTGCGCGGCGCCATCGGCGGCGTGGCCGCGGTGCTGACGCTGGTGGTGGCGCGTTCGCTGGTCGGCGCCTTCTATGCGGCGGTGCCGCCCACGGCGGCGGCCGTGATCGCCGACCACACGGTGCCGGCCGCGCGTGGCTCGGTGATGGCCAAGCTGGGCTCGGCCAATGCGGTGGGCATGGTGGCCGGGCCTGCGGCCGCGGGCTGGCTGGCCTCGCGCGACCTGGGGCTGGCGCTGTACGTGGCCGCGGCGCTGCCGGCGCTGGCCTTCGTGCTGGTGGCGCTGCGCCTGCCGGCCCACCCGCCGGTGGCCGCGCCGGCGGGCGGCCCGGGCGGCAAGGCCGGGCTGGGCCTGGGCGACGCGCGGCTGCGCCTGCCGCTGCTGACGGCCTTCATCGCCATGGCCTCGGTGGCGGTGGCACAGGTGTCGGTGGGCTTCTTCGCCATCGACCGCTTCGGCCTGCGCGCCGAGGAGGGCGCGCGCGTGGCGGGGCTGGCGCTGACGGCCGTGGGCTGCGCACTGATCGTGTCGCAGCAACTGGTGATGCGCCTCAAGCGCGTGCCGCCGCTGCGCTGGGTGTGGATGGGGGCGCTGATCTCGGGCCTGAGCTTTCTGAGCGTGTTCTGGGTGCACAGCCAGGCGCTGCTGTTCACGGCCTATGGCGTGGCCGCCTTCGGCATGGGCTTCATCTTCCCCACCTTCCAGGCCATGGCCGCCAACGCCGTGCAGGCGCACGAGCAGGGCGCCGCCGCGGGCAACCTGTCGGCCGCGCAGGGACTGGGCATGGTGCTGGGGCCGCTGATCGGCACCCTGGTCTACCGGCTGGCGCCCGGCGCGCCCTATGCGCTGGTGGGGCTGGCGCTGCTCGCCCTGGCGGCCAGCGTGGCTTTACGATCGCGATAAGAATCATTCTTGATAACTGAGGGAGAATCGGCGGCTGTTCTCGAGTCGCCCTGCTCTCCGTTTCCCATGCCCGAAGCCCTGATTCCCCTGCGCCAGACCTGGCCCGACGCGCTGGTGCGCCGCTACCGTGAAGCCGGTTACTGGCGCGGCGAGACCTTCCCGGCCTTCTTGCGCGAACGCGCGCAGCGCCTGGGCAGCCGCACCGCCGTGGTGGGGGGCGAGCAGCGCTGGAGCTATGCCCAGCTGTGGGAGCGTGCCGAGACCGCCGCCGCGGGCTTTCTGGCCCTGGGCTTGGTGCCCGGCGACCGCGTGGTGGTGCAGCTGGGCAACGTGCCGGCCTTCTACAGCGTGGTCTTCGGCCTGTTCCGCGCCGGGCTGGTGCCCGTGTATGCGCTGCCCGCGCACCGCATCACCGAGATCGGCCACTTCATGCGCAAATCGCAGGCCGCGGCCTATGTGGCGCTGCGCAGCTACGAGAACTACGACTACCGCCTGCTCGCGCGAGAACTCCAGGCCCAGGCCGAGGCCGGCGAGCTGCCGCACCTGCGCCAGGCCGTGATCGTGGGCGGCGACGCGGGCGAGTTCGCAGACTTCGACGCCTTCGCGCCCAACCCCGCGCTGCTGCCCACCGAAGACCCCGACCCGCAGTCCGTCGCCTTCCTGCAGATCTCGGGCGGCAGCACGGGGCTGTCGAAGCTGATCCCGCGCACGCACGACGACTACATCTACAGCTTCAGGGCCAGCAACGAGATCTGCGGCATCGGCGAAGACAGCGTCTACATGGTCGCGCTGCCGGCCGCGCACAACTTCCCGATGAGCTCGCCCGGCGCGATGGGCGCCTTCTACGCGGGCGCCACCGTGGTGCTGTCGCCTTCGCCCTCGCCCGAGACCACCTTTGCGCTGATCGAGCGCGAGCGCGTGACCGACCTGGGCCTGGTGCCGCCGCTGGCGCTGCTGTGGGCGCAGGCGGCCGAGTCCACGAAGCACGACCTTTCCAGCCTGCGCGTGCTGCAGGTGGGCGGCGCCAAGCTCACGACCGAAGCCGCGCGCCGCGTGGTGGCGGGGCTCAAATGCAGGCTGCAGCAGGTCTTCGGCATGGCCGAGGGGCTGGTCAACTACACGCGCCTGGATGATGCCGACGAGATCGTGCTGAACACCCAGGGCCGCCCGATCAGCCCCGACGACGAGGTGCTGATCGTGGACGACCAGGGCCGCAGCGTGCCCGAGGGCCAGCCCGGTTATCTGCTCACGCGCGGGCCGTACACCATCCGCGGCTATCACAACGACGACGCGGCCAACGCCCGCAGCTTCACCGACGACGGCTTCTACCGCACCGGCGACGTGGTGCTGCGCACGCCCGAGGGCTACCTGAACGTGCAGGGCCGCGCGCACGACCACATCAACCGCGCGGGCGAGAAGATCTCGGCCGAAGAGGTGGAAGACCACCTGCTGGCCAACCCGCAGGTCTTCGACGTGGCGGTGGTGTCGATCCCCGACGAGTACCTGGGCGAGCGCATCTGCGCGTTCGTCATCCCGCGCGCTGGCGAGGCCAGGCCGCGCGGCCCCGCGCTCAAGGCCTGGATGCGCGAGCGCGGTGTGGCCGCCTACAAGATCCCCGACCAGATCGTTTTTGTCGACGCCTTCGAGACCACCGCCGTGGGCAAGACCAGCCGCAAGGAATTGCGCGCGCGCCTGCGCGAAGACTTCCTCAAGGCGCAGCCCGCGCAGGGCTGATTCTTCCTGCCGTTGTTTCTTTTTCCGGGGCGCGCCTGCTGCTGTGTGAGCCGCGCCCTTTGCTGACTGCCCTTTAGCCATGACCGATCCGACTTCCTCCGCCCCCGTCCTGACCCTGGAAAAGCTGCGCGCCGACGTGGCCCGCATGGTGGGCGAGGCGCCCGAGGACATCGCCCTGGACGACAACCTCATGGACGTGGGCCTGGACTCCATGCGCATGCTCAACCTGATCATGGGCTGGAACGAAGCCGGCCTGAAGATCGATTTCTCGGACCTGGCCGAGCACACCACGCTGGAAGGCTGGTGGAAGGTGCTCTGCGCTCGCCAGAGCCTGTGAAGGTGGGGCGCTTTGCAGCATGAGCAGTGATGCCGTGACGTGGCCGCTGACGGAGGCCCAGGCGGGCCTGTGGTACGCCCAGCAGCTGGCGCCGGCCAATCCCAGCTTCAACACCGCGCACGCGCTGTGGATGGACGGCCCGCTGGACGTGGCCGCCTTCACCGCGGTGGCCGACCAGGCGGCGGCCGAATGCCAGTCGCTGTCGCTTGCGTTCCGCCTGCAGGGCACCGAGCCCATGCAGTGGATCGATCCCTCGCGCACGCCGCGGCTGGACGTGGTGGACCTGCGCGCACTGGCCGACCCGCGCGCCGCGGCCGAGGCCGCGATGCAGCAGGACATGGGCACGGCCATCGACCCCCTGCGCGACGGGCTCGCGCTGCAGCGCCTGTATGTGCTGGGCCCGCAGTCCTTCTGCTGGTACCAGCGCGCGCACCACCTGAGCAATGACGGCTACGGCATGGCGCTGTGGGGCGAGCGCGTGGCGCAGCTTTATGCGCAGGCCGTGGAGCCCGGCGCGCAAGCCGCCGTGCCGCCGCCGCTGGCGCCGCTGCAGGGCGTGATCGACGAAGACGCGGCCTACCGCAGCAGCACGCGCCGCAGCGAAGAGGCCGCCTGGTGGCGCGAGGCCCTCACACCCATGCCCGAAGTGGCGGGCATGGCGGCAGGGCGCGCGGGCAGCGCGCATTTCTGCCACCGCCGCAGCCTGCATCTGAGCGACGACTGGCGCGCGCGCGTGCTGGGCTTTGCCAAGGCCCAGGGCCAGATGTGGCCCGACGTGCTCACGGCGCTGACGGCCCTGTACTGCCAGCGCATGGCCGGCGCGCCCGAGGCCGTGGTGGGCGTGCCCTCCATGGGCCGCCTGGGCAGCGCCAGCGCGCGCGCCACGGCCACGGTGATGAACGTGCTGCCGCTGCGCGTGGCCGCTGCGCCGGGCCAGCCGCTGGGCGAGTTCATCGCCCAACTGGCCAGGGCGCAGATCCAGGCGCGCCGGCGCGGGCGCTACCGCAGCGAACAGCTGCGCCGCGACCTGGGCCTGCTGGGCGGGCAGCGCCGCCTGCATGGGGCACTGATCAACGTGCAGCCCTTCTACAAGCCGCTGCGCCTGCCGGGCCTGCATTGCGTGCTGCAGATCCTGGGCACGGGCCCCATCGACGACATCACCATCGGCTTTCGCGGCGACGGCGTGCAGTCGCTGATGCTGGAGATCGAGGCCAACCCGGGCCTGTACAGCGAGGCCGCGGTCGAATCGCACCTGACGCGCCTGGAAGCCTTCATCGAAGCCGCGCTGGACGCCGCCACCGTGGACGACGCGCCGCTGGCCAGCCCGGCCGAAGCGCAGCGCCATGTGTTCGCGCTCAACGCCACCGAGCACGCGGTGCCCGAGACCACGCTGGTCGCGCTGATGCTGGCGCAGATGCGCGCGCGGCCGCAGGCCATCGCGCTCGAGTTCGAGGGCGCCACGCTCAGCTATGCCGAGCTGGACGCGCGCACGCAGGCGCTGGCGCAGCAGCTGCGCGCCCAGGGCGTGGCGGCCGACACGCGCGTGGCCGTGGCGCTGCCGCGTTCGCTGGAGCTGCTGATCGCGCTGGTGGCCGTGCAGCGCGCAGGCGGCGCCTACCTGCCGCTGGACCTGACGCACCCGAGCGAGCGGCTGGCGCGCGTGGTGCAACTGGCGCAGCCGCTGCTGGCGCTGGTGCAGCCCGAAGACGCCGCGCGCCTGCCCGCGGGCCTGCCCACCTTGGCGCCCGCGCAGTGGGCCGTGCAGCCTTCTGCGCAGCTGCTGCCCGAGGTGCAGCCGCAGCACGCGGCCTACGTCATCTACACCTCGGGCTCCACGGGCGAGCCCAAGGGCGTGCTCGTGGAGCACCGCGCCATCGTCAACCGCCTGGAGTGGATGCGCGAGCACTACGGCTTTGGCCCCGACGAGCGCATCCTGCAGAAGACGCCCGCCACCTTCGACGTGTCGGTGTGGGAGTTCTTCCTGCCGCTGATCACCGGCTGCACGCTGGTCATCGCGCCGCCCGAGGCGCACCGCGACCCGGCCTGGCTGGCGCGCATCCTGCGCGAGCAGCGCATCGGCACCTGCCACTTCGTGCCCTCGATGCTTGCAGCCTTCCTGGCCGATCCGGCCTCGCGCGGCATCCGCATGCAGCGCGTGTTCTGCAGCGGCGAAGAGCTGCCCGCGCCGCTGCGCGATCGCTTCCACGCCACGCTTTCGGCCGAGCTGCACAACCTCTACGGCCCCACCGAGGCGGCCGTGGACGTGAGCTACTGGAACGCCCATCCACGCGACCTGAGCCTGCCCGTGCCCATCGGCTTTCCGGTCTGGAACACGCGGCTTTACGTGCTGGACGCGCGCATGCGCGCCCAGCCGCCCGGCGTGGCGGGCGACCTGTACCTGGGCGGCGTGCAGCTGGCGCGCGGCTACCTGGGCCGCGACGACCTCACGGCCGAGCGCTTCCTGAGCGACCCGCACCGGCCCGGCGAGCGCATCTACAAGACCGGCGACCTCGCGCGCTGGCGCGAGGAGGACGGCGCCGTGGTCTTCCTGGGCCGCAGCGACCATCAGGTCAAGATCCGCGGCCTGCGCATCGAGCTGGGCGAGATCGACGCGGCCATGGCCTCCTTTCCCGCCGTGTTGCGCGCCGAGGTGATCGTGCGCGAAGACCGCGCGGGCGAGCGCCGCCTGGTGGCCTATGTGCAGCCCCGCCTGGCGCAGGAGGGCTGCGACCTGCATGCGCTGCGCGCCCACGTGGCCGCGCGCGTGCCCGACTACATGGTGCCGGCCGCCTTCGTGGCCCTGGCCGACTGGCCCGTCACGTCCAACGGCAAGCTCGACCGCCGCGCGCTGCCCGCGCCGGCCCTGGCTGCGGACGGCGGCAGTGCGCCGCGGGTGCCGCTGGCCACCGCCACCGAAGAAGCCGTGGCCGGCATCTTCCGCGAGCTGCTGGCGCTGCCGGCCGACCTGCCGCTGGGCGGCGATGCCGACTTCTTCGGCCTGGGCGGCGATTCGCTCTCGGCCGTGCAACTGCTGCTGCGCGTGCAGGAGCAGTGGCGCCGCGACCCGGGCCTGGGCGCGCTGTTCGAATCGCCCACCGTGGCCGCGCTGGCCGCGGCCATCGACAGCGGCCAAGTCAGCTTCGACAGCGGGCTCAAGCCGCTGATCCAGCTGGCCTCCGGGGATCCGAAGCAGGCGCCGCTGTTCGTCATCCACCCCGCCGGCGGCATCGCCTGGGGCTACCGGCATCTGGCGCGCGTGATCGCCAATCCGCAGTTGCTGGAAGACACGCGCGGTGCGGTTTCGCGCAGCGTGTGGGGCCTGCAGTCGCCCGCCCTCGCGCCCGAGGCGCCGCTGCCCGCGAGCATTGACGCGCTGGCGCAGCAATACGCGCAGCGCGTGGTGCAGCTGCAGCCCGCGGGGCCCATCCACCTGATGGGCTGGTCGGTGGGCGGCATCCTGGCGCAGGCCATGGCCGTGGCGCTGCAGCAGCAGGGCCGAGACGTGGGGCTGGTGGCGCTGCTCGACGCCTACCCCGCCGATGTGTGGCGCGCCGAGCCCGAACCCACGCCGCAGCAGGCGCTGCGCGCGCTGCTGGCCATCGCGGGCTACGACCCCGAAGGCCATCCCGAACTGGACACGCGCGAAAAGCTCGTCGCCTTCCTGCGCGAGGGCGACAGCGCGCTGGGCAACCTGCCTGCGGCCGCGCTCGAAGGCGTGGTGCGCGTGGTGACCGACACCAACCGCCTGATCCGCGAGCACCACCACCGGCGCATGGCCGGCACGCTCACGCACGTGCGCGCCGCGCGCGACCACGCCGGCAAGCCGCAGCTGCAGGCCGCCGGCTGGGCCGCCTATGCCGACGACGTGCAGCGCCTGGAAGTGCCGCTGCTGCATTCGCAGATGACCAGCGCAGCGGCCACCGAATTGATCGCACCGATGCTGATCGCGCGCATGGCCGAAGGCGCCGCGCCGCAGTGACAAGGAGAGGAACGAACATGCAACTCACAGGATTCGACGGACGCATCGCCTTCGTGACCGGCGCTGCCGGCGGCATCGGCCAGGCGCTGGTGCGCCAGCTGCTGCAGGCCGGCTGCACGGTGGTGGCCACCGATGTGGCGGCGCCTATCTACGCGGCCCCGGCAGGTGCGAGCGGCCGTTTGCTGGCGCGCGCGCTGGACGTGAGCGATGGCGAGGCCGTCACCCGCCTGGTGCAGCAGACCGAGGCCGAGGTCGGCCCCATCGCGCTGGGCGTGAACGTGGCGGGCGTGCTGTCGGGCAGCTTGGTGGCCGACACCAGCGATGCCGAATGGCGTCGCGTCTTCGCCGTGAACTGCGACGGCGTGTTCCACGTGGGCCGTGCGCTGGCCCAGGTGATGCAGCCGCGCGGGCAGGGCGCCATCGTCACCGTGGGCTCCAACGCGGCCGGCGTGCCGCGCCATGCGATGGCTGCCTATGCCGCCTCGAAGGCCGCCGCCACCATGTTCACGCGCTGCCTGGGGCTGGAACTGGCGCCGCACGGCATCCGCTGCAACATCGTGGCGCCGGGCTCCACGCTCACCCCCATGCAGACCGGCATGTGGGCCGACGAACGCGGCGCCGAGCGCGTGATCGCGGGCCTGCCCGAGCTCTACAAGGCCGGCATTCCGCTGCGCAAGCTGGCCACGCCCGAAGACATCGCCAACGCCGTGATGTTCCTGCTGTCGGAGCAGGCGGGCCACATCGCGATGAGCGACCTGTACGTGGACGGCGGCGCCACCCTGCGGGCCTGAACCATGGGCGCGCTGACCCGGGACCCGAGCATGACGAACACGCTGGCCGCTTCCGCCACGCACGACGACGGCCGCGCGCACCTGCTGCTGCAGTCGCATGAAGGCAGCCGCCTGTGCGAAGGCGTGGCCGCCGTGCTGTCGCCGGCCCTGCCGGAACTGGGCGCGGCCGTGGCCAGGCACTTCGCCTCGCCGCTGGCCGTGGAAGCCGGCCTGCTGGCCGGTGCATTGCCTTTCGACCGCGCGCAGGCGGCCCATCTGATGGCGCCGCAGCGGCTGGTCGACGCCGCGCCTGCGCAAGCCTGGCTGCAGCGCATGGCCGCGCGGGGCGATGCGCCCGCGCCATGGGCCATCACGCCGCAGCCCAGCCGCACGCGCTATGAAGAGGCGGTGGCGCAGGCCGTGCAACGGCTGCGCGGCCCCGATGCGCTGCACAAGGTGGTGCTGGCGCGCACGCTGCGCGCGCACGCCGCGCAGCCGGTCAATCCATGGCGGCTGCTCCAGCGCCTGGCCGGCGACCCGGGCGTGATGCGCTATGTGGTGCCGCTGCCCGTGCCTGCGGGCGAGGCGCCGGCCTGGCTGGTGGGCGCCACGCCCGAACTGCTGCTTTCGCGCCGCGGGGCGCGCATCGTCAGCGAGCCGCTGGCCGGCTCGGCCGCGCGCGTGGGCGACGCCGTGCAGAGCCAGGCCCTGGCCGATGCGCTGCGCGGCTCGGCCAAGGACCAGCAGGAGCACCGCTATGTGGTGCAGGCCATCGCCGACCTGCTGGCACCGCTGTGCCGCCAGCTGCGCGTGCCCGATGCGCCTTCGCTGCATGCCACGGCCACCATGTGGCACCTGGGCACGCGCATCGAGGGCGAGTTGAAGGACAGCTCGCCCGAAGGCCTGGGCGCCACATCGAGCGCCGCACTGGCCGCGCTGCTGCACCCCACGCCCGCCGTGTGCGGCACGCCGCGCGCGCTGGCGGCCCAGGCCATCGCCGAGCTTGAAAGCGTGCCGCGCGGCTTCTATGCCGGCGCCGTGGGCTGGTGCGACGCGACCGGCGACGGCGACTGGCATGTGGCGCTGCGCTGCGCGCGCGTGCAGGGCCATGAGGCGCGCCTGTTCGCGGGCGCCGGCATCGTGGCCGATTCGGTGCCGGCCCTGGAGGGCGCCGAGACGCGCGCCAAGTTCAACGCGATGCTGAACGCGCTGGAGCTGGACCTGGCCGCGCTCCCTTCCGATCTTTGATGTTTTCTTCCACGCGATGACCGAACCCGCCCGCAGCCTGCCCCGCATCCCCGAATACGCCCTCCCGCATGCCGATGAACTGCCCGCGCCGCGCGGCCCCTGGCGTTTTGACAGCAAACGCGCGGCGCTGCTGGTGCATGACATGCAGGCCTACTTCCTGGCCGCCTATGGCGATGCGCCGCAGCCGCTGCCAGCCGTCATCGAGAACATCGCGCGCCTGATTGCCGCCGCGCGCGCGGCCGGCATGCCGGTGTTCTACACGGCCCAGCACGGCAACCAGGACCGCCGCGACCGCGGCCTGCAGGCCGACCTGTGGGGCCCGGGCATGCGCGCGATGGCCGAGCATGAAAGCATCACCCCGCCGCTGGCGCCCGAGGCCAGCGACTTCGTGCTGACGAAGCACCGCTACAGCGCCTTCCAGCGCAGCAACCTCGAAACCCTGATGCGCGTGCGCGGGCGCGACCAGCTGGTGGTCTGCGGCGTGTACGCCCACATCGGCTGCATGGCCACGGCCGTGGAGGCCTTCCAGCGCGACATCGAGCCCTTCTTCGTGGCCGACGCCTTGGCCGACTTCTCGCGCGAGAAGCACATGATGGCGGTGCAGTGGGTGGCCGCGACCTGCGGGGTGCCGCTGACGGCACAGCAACTGCTGGCGCAGATCTGAGCGGCTGAACTCATACGCGCCTCATACGCGCGCGCGGCGGGGAGGGGCGAGTCCGAGCCTCCTCGTTCTCTTTGTCCTTGATCTGATGCAAGCCCTTCTGAATGCCATCGCCGCGCTGCAGCGGCCCACCCAGGCCCAGCGGCTCTTTCACGGCCGCGGCGGCCTGCATCCGGGCTGCGAGCATCTGGCGCTCGATGCCTTTGCGCCCGTGTTCGTGCTGACCAGTTTCCAGCCGCTGTCCGAAGACGCACTGGCGCAGATCGGCCAGGCCCTGCAGGCGCGCTGGGATCAACTGGCCACGGGCGAGCCGCTCAACTGGGTCTACCAGTGCCGCCACGAAGGCCGCAGCGAAACGCGCCTGATGGCCGGTGCCGTGCCCGAGCCGCACGAGGTGACGGAAGACGGCGCGCGCTTTCGCGTGCACGTGCTCAAGGGCCAGAACCACGGCCTGTTCCTGGACATGGCCGAGGGCCGGCGCTGGGTGCGCCAGCATGTGGCGCAGCACCCGCGGCTGAAGGTGCTCAACCTCTTCGCCTACACCTGCGCCTTTTCGGTGGTGGCGCTGCAGGCCGGCGCCACGCAGGTGATCAACCTCGACATGAGCGCGGGCGCCATCGCCATCGGCCAGCAGAACCACCGGCTCAATGGCGTGGGCGAGGGCGCGCGCTTTCTCGCGCATGACCTGTTCAAGACCTGGGGCAAGGTCACGCGCTTCGGCCCCTATGGCCTGGTGATCGTGGACCCGCCCAGCTTCCAGAAGGGCAGCTTCGTCGCCACCAAGGACTACGCGCGCCTCATGCGCCGCCTGCCCGAACTGCTGGCCCCCGGCGGCCATGCGCTGCTGTGCCTGAACGCCCCCGAACTGGGCACCGACTTCCTGCAGACCCAGATGCAGGAGCTGGCGCCCGAGCTTGAATTCGTCGAGCGCGTGGCCAACCCGGCCGCGTTTGAGGATCGTTCGCCCGAGCGGGCGTTGAAGGTGCTGGTGTACCGGGCTGCGCCGCTTTGAAGCGAGCGTCCAATTTGGATTGAGGAAGCGTCCAATTTGGATTCAACAACCGTCCAATGTGGATTCAGACGGCAGTCACCTGCCTTCGAGTTCCGTCTCAGGCCGGCGCGCAGGGCTCAGTCAGTCCCTGCCGGAAAGCGCCGCGGCGGCACCTGGGTCTGCTGCGATTTGCGCGCGGCAGACCGGGCGCCGCGCTCCACGGCGTAGATCAGCGCGGCCACCACGGCCATCACCGCCAGGCCGATGGCCCAGCCGCGCACCGCGCCCAGCAGCAGGCCGAGTGCGACGGCCCAGCTGTAGACGAAGACGATGTCATAGACGACATCCCATCTGAAGGCCAGTTTCATGGCTGCTCTCCTTCATCATCGCCAAGGTCCGCACGCGTGGGCCTTGGGATGGGGCGCCCGCAGGGGCGCTGTGAGGCGCGTGCGCCTTCACTGTAGAGCAAGGCCGGGTGGCCGCCAAGAGCAGGCGCCCGTGGTGGCGCGGGTCTCAGGCGGCAGCGCGCGGCTGCGCGAACCAGCGCTGCACCAGGTTCACGAAGAAGCTCGCGCCCAGCGGCAGGATCTCGTCGTTGAAGTCGTAGCTGGGGTTGTGCACCACGCAGGGGCCGGCGCCGTGGCCCGGCAGGCGGTGGTCGCCGTCGCCGTTGCCGATGAAGGCATAGCAGCCGGGCACCTGCTCGAGCATGAAGGCGAAGTCCTCGGCCGCCATGATGGGCACCTGGGTGATGACCTGCTCGGGCGGCAGCATCTGGGCCAGCACCTCGCGCACGAAGGCGGTCTCGGCCGCGTGGTTCACGGTCGAGGGGTAGTTGCGCTGGAAGTGGAACTCGCATTCGGCGCCGAAGACGGCGGCCGTGTGGGTGGCGATCTCGCCCATGCGGCGCTCGATCAGATCAAGCGTTTCGGCCGTGTATGCGCGCACGCTGCCCTGCACCACGCATTCGTCGGGGATGACGTTGGGCACGCTGCCCGCGTGGATCATGGTGACGGAGATCACGGCCGTCTCCAGCGGCTTCTTGTTGCGCGTGATGATGGTCTGGAAGGCCTGGATCATCTGCAGCGCCACGGGGATCGGGTCCACGCCCAGTTGCGGCATGGCTGCATGGCCGCCCTTGCCGCGGATCACGGCCTTGAACTCGTTGTTCGAGGCCAGTACCGGCCCGGGCGAGGCGGCCACGCTGCCCACCGCAATGCCGGGCATGTTGTGCATGCCGAAGACGGCTTCGCAGGGGAACTTCTCGAACAGGCCCTCGCGCATCATCTCGCGCGCGCCGCCGCCGTGCTCTTCGGCCGGCTGGAAGATCAGGTGCACGGTGCCGTCGAAGTCGCGGTTCCTGGCCAGGTACTGGGCGGCGCCCAGCAGCATGGTGGTGTGGCCGTCATGGCCGCAGGCGTGCATCTTGCCCGCATGCCGGCTCGCATGTTCGAAGCTGTTGTGCTCGCTCATGGGCAGCGCGTCCATGTCGGCGCGCAGGCCGATGGCGCGCGCGCCGCTTTGCTGGCCCGTGCCCACGATGGTGCCCACCACGCCGGTCTTGCCCAGGCCGCGATGCACGGGGATGCCCCATTCCGTCAGCAGCCGGGCCACCAGGTCCGAGGTGCGTGTCTCCTCGAAAGCCAGCTCGGGATGGGCGTGGATGTCGCGCCGCACGGATTGCAGGAAGGCGGCCTGGGTGCTGATGTCGTCGATGAGTTTCATGGGGGAGGTTGGGGATGCGAAGAAGTCAGTCGGCCTTGACGCCGACGCTTTGCAGAAGGGGTGTCCAGAGGGCGCGGTCGTCGGCGATGCGCCTGGCGAAGGCGGCCGGGCTTGCATGGTAGGGCAGCGAGCCATGGCCTTCGAAGGCCGAGGCCAGGGCCGGGTCGGCCAGCGCGGCGCCGATCTCGCGGTTCAGGCGCTGCAGCACGGCTTCGCTCACGCCGGGGCGGGCCACCACGCCCAGCCACACGGCGCCCTCGAAACCCTTGTAGCCCTTGCTCTCGAAGGTGGGCAGGCCGGCGAAGGCGGGGCTCCTGACGGCCGGGCTCACGGCCAGCGCCTTGAGGCGGCCGTCCTTGACCATGGGCTCGACCAGCGAAGTGCCGGCCAGGTAGATCTGCGTGTCGCCCGCGACGGTGGCCGTGAGCGCGTCGGTGCCGGTCTTGAAGGGCACGTGGGTCACGGCGATGCCGGCCTGCTGCTTGAACAGCTCGAACAGCACATGCGGCGGGCTGCCGTTGGACGAAGAGGCGTAGTTCAGCCGCCCGGGCTGCTTCCTGGCCAGTGCCACCAGTTCTTCGAGCGTGCTCACACCCAGCTTGGGGTTGACGGCCAGCGCCATCGGAATGATGGCGATGGGCGCGACGGGCAGCAGGTCGGCTTCGGGGTCGTAGCTGAGCTTGCTGAACACATGCGGGTTCCACACTGCATGGGCGTTGGTGATCAGCGCCAGCGTGTGGCCATCGGCCGGCTGGGCCTTGAGCTGCTGCATGGCCACCATGCCGCCCGCGCCGGGCCGGTTGTCGATCACCACGCTCTGGCCCAGCGCCGCGCGCAGCTTGTCGGCCAGGGGCCGCGCAAAGCTGTCGGGCAGGCTGCCGGCGCCGCCGTTGACGATCAAGGTGACGGTGCGGCTGGGAAAGGCTTCGGCCGCCTGCGCATGCGCCATTGGCGCGTTCAAGGCCAGGGCCGCCGCAAGGGGCGCAAGAAGCGTGAAGGTGCGGCGGCGCAGAAAAGAGGTGGCGTGCATGGCTGGGGCCGAAGTGGTGTCCTGTGGATGATAGGAGTTCTCATCCACGACCAAAGGCCATGCCTGTCGCGCGCCGTGCGGGGCCTGCGTTTTCAGTCGGGGTGTGCTGCGGACGTGGCCACGCCCAGCAGCGTGTGCAGCCGCGTGCTGGTGGTGGTGTATTGCAGCGGCGGCACCTTGCCGTCGAACACGATCTCGGCCGCGGCCCAGGCGGCCAGCGTGGCTTCATGGAAGCCGCAGACGATCAGCTTGCGCTTGCCCGGGTAGGTGTTGATGTCGCCCACGGCGAACAGGCCCGCTTCGGTGGTCTGGAAGCGCTCGGTGTCCACGGGGATCTGCTTGCGCTCCAGCGCCAGGCCCCAGTCGGCAATGGGCCCCAGGCGCGGCGAGATGCCCTGGCACACGATCAATGCTTCCAGCGGCAGCACCACGGTCTGGCCTTCGGGCGTGGCAATCACCAGTTGCCTGCCATCGAAGGCGCCGGGCTGGCCCACCACCAGGCGGATCGCGCCGGCCTCGATCTGCGCGCGCAGCCGGCCCACGGTGGCTTCGTCGCCGCGGAAGGCGTCGCGCCGGTGCAGCAGCCACAGCTCGCGGGCCTGGCCCACCAGCGCCAGGGCGGTTTCAACGGCGGCTTCCTCGCCGCCATGCACCACCACGCGCTGGCCCGCAAAGCGGCTCAGCTCACCGGGGTGATAGAAGAGGGTGCTGCCTTCGAAGGCCTCGGCGCCGCTCACGCCCAGCTTCTTGGGCACGAAGGCGCCCACGCCGGCGGCAATGAACACGGTGCGCGCGATGAACTGCTGGCCCGCCGCGGTGGCTGCGCGCCAGCGGCCGTCGGGTTCGCGCGCCAGCGTCTCGATCTGGCTGCCCAGGTGCATCGGCACCTTGAAGGGCGCGATCTGCTGCAGCAGCGCCTGCGCCAGCGCGCGGCCCGTGGTGGCCGGCGTGCCGGGAATGTCGTAGATGGGCTTGTGGCCGTACAGCTCGACGCACTGGCCGCCCGCATGGGGCAGCGCGTCGACGATGTGGCAGTCGATCTCGAGCAGGCCCAACTGGAAGGCCTGGAACAGGCCCACGGGGCCGGCCCCGATGATGAGGGCGCTGGTCTGGAGGGGGGCCGGGGCGCCGCTCATCGGCCTGGCGGGGGTGCGTGCGAGAAAAGCGCGCTCAGCGGATCAGCTCGGACAGCTTGCCCGTCTTGTCCTTCCACTCATCGGCATCGGGCAGGGGCGCCTTGCGCTTGGTGATGCTCTTCCAGCCGTCGGCCTGGGCCAGTTCGGCATTGAGCGCGATGAAGTCCAGCTGGTCGGCCGGCAGGTCTTCCTCGGCATAGATGGCGCCGGCCGGGCATTCGGGGATGCACACGGCGCAGTCGATGCACTCGTCCGGATCGATGACCAGGAAGTTGGGGCCTTCGCGGAAGCAGTCCACCGGGCACACGTCAACGCAATCGGTGTACTTGCAGCGGATGCAGCTCTCGGAGACGACGTGAGTCATGGTGGTGTCGCTGATTCAAAGAAGGCGCTGGCGCAGGGCCGGGGCCATGCGGGCAGGGCGCCCCTTGTATGTGGCTCGGGAAAACCCGCCATTGTAGTTAAGTGTTTGCTCAATGAGTCGCTGCGGAGCGAACCAGCACTGCCGCCGCGGTCTTGTGGCTCGCGCTGTCGACCAGGATCAGCGAGCCCAGGCTGCGTGCCTGTGCAAAGGGCAGCACGGCCAGCGGCTGCTGCAGGGCCAGCACCACCTCGCCGATGGTGTTGGCTTCCAGCTGCTGCGCGTCCTCGGTTTCGAGGGTATGGATGTTCAGCCGGTACACGATGCGTGCCACCTTGGCCTTGACCCAGCGGTGGCCGTGCAGCGCCCAGTACAGGCGCCCGGGCACCAGGGGCTCGTCGTCCAGCCAGGCCACGGTGGCGTGCAGCTCGCGCTGCGGCTCGAAGCCTTCGGTGGCCAGCAGCCAGTCGCCGCGCGAGACGTCCACCTCGCGGTCCAGCACGATGCCGGCGCTGTGGCCGGCGCCCACGGCCGCTTCGGCGCGGGTGTGCGTGAGCACGCGCGCCACCGTGGCCTGCTGGTTGCCCGGCAGGATCGCGATGCGCTGGCCCGGCGCCACGCGGCCGCTGGCCACGCGGCCCCAGAAGATGCGGCGGCCTTGCGAGGTGTCGGCGGAGCCCGAAAACTTCTCGACCCATTGCACGGGGAAGGCGAAAGGTTGGCCGGCATCGGGCTGGGTCACGGGCAACTGCTCCAGCAGCTCCAGCAGGGCCGGGCCTTCATAGCCGGCCCAGCCGGTGTCTTGGCCCTTGCCGTCCTGGTGGCGCGTGGTCACGTTCCAGCCCTTGAGGGCTGAAACCGGCACCACGGCCTTGAGCGTGATGCCCGCGGCGGCCGCGAAGTCGCCCAGCGCCGCGCCGATGCGCTCGAAGGCCAGCGCGGCGTCGTCGATCGCATCCAGCTTGTTGACGGCCACCACCAGCGAGGGCACGCGCAGCAGGTGGGCCAGCAGCAGGTGCCGGCGCGTCTGCGGCAGCAGCGTGCTTGCCACCACTTCGCCGTCGCCCACTTCGGCGGCCCAGGGCAGCTTGGTCGCATCGACCAGCACCACGGCCGCGTCGGCGCTCGAGGCGGCCGTGACCATGTTGCGCGTGTACTGCTCATGGCCCGGCGCGTCGCCGATGATGAACTTGCGCGTGGCGGTGGAGAAGTAGCGGTAGGCCACGTCGATGGTGATGCCCTGCTCGCGCTCGGCCGACAGGCCGTCGGTCAAAAGCGCGAGGTCGGTCTCGCCATTGCGCTGCACGCCCGCGAGCTGGTCGGCCAGCACGGCCCGGCTGTCCACCAGCAGGCGCCCGATCAGCGTGCTCTTGCCGTCGTCCACCGAGCCGCAGGTGATGAAGCGCAGCGCGGTGCCGGTGTCGGCGGTGGTGTCTTGCGTGTGAGGGGTGGCAAGGGTCGTCATGATGGGCTTGTGTGTGTTTGCTTTGGAGGGACGCTCAGAAATAGCCGTCCTTCTTTCGCTTCTCCATCGAAGCGTCAGACGTCTTGTCGTCCATGCGCGTCGCGCCGCGTTCGCTCACATCGGTGGCCAGGGTCTCGACCACCACGTCCTGCGCATTGGCGGCCAGGCTCTCGACCGGGCAGGTGCAGGTGATGTCGCCCACGGTGCGAAAGCGCACGTCGCGCTGCTGCACGGTTTCGCCCTCGCGCGCGGGGGTCAGTTCGGTCACGGGCACCAGCAGGCCCTTGCGTTCCACCACCTCGCGCTTGTGCGTGTAGTAGAGGCTGGGCAGCGCCACGGGCTCGCGGGCGATGTACTGCCACACGTCCAGCTCGGTCCAGTTGCTGATCGGGAACACGCGGAAGTGCTCGCCCGGGGCCAGGCGCGTGTTGAACAGCGTCCACAGCTCGGGGCGCTGGTCCTTGGGCTGCCACTGGCCGAAGGCGTCGCGGTGCGAAAAGATGCGCTCCTTGGCGCGCGCCTTTTCCTCGTCGCGGCGGGCGCCGCCGATCAGCGCGTCGAAGCGGAATTCCTCGATCGCCTCCAGCAGCGTGACCGACTGGTGCACGTTGCGCGATTCGCCCGGGTGCGCCAGGCGAACGGTGCCGCGGGCCATGGAGTCCTCGACGCTGCGCACGATCAGCTCGGCACCCAGCTCCTGGGCGCGCTGGTCACGGAACTGGGTCACCTCGGGGAAGTTGTGGCCCGTGTCGATCATCAGCAGCGGGTAGGGCAGGCGGCCCACGCCGAAAGCCTTTTCGGCGCAGCGCAGCAGCACCAGCGAATCCTTGCCGCCCGAGAACAGCAGGGCCGGGCGCTCGAAGGCGGCGGCCACCTCGCGCAGGATGAAGATGGTCTCTTCCTCCAGCGCGTCGAGGTGGGCGTTGGACACATGCACCTGGGGGTGCGAGAGAAGCAGTTCGGCGTCGGTACGGGCGTTCATCGTCGGGGCTCGTTCGGATCGTGGAAGGTGCAGGCGGGCCCTGCTCAGTGGGCCAGGTGCAGGCCGCACTCGCGGTTGTCTTCGCCCTTGGTCGGGTCCACGTAGTCGAAGTTGTTGGGCAGGCCGTGCTTCTCGCAGTACTCGTACAGCTCCTTAGAGCTCCAGTGCAGCAGCGGCGCGACCTTGATCAGGCCGTCGGGGTTGAGGCTCACCGGCTCCATCTGCGCACGCACGGCCGTGTCGGTGGCGCGCAGGGCCGTGAACCAGACCTTGGGTGCGGTCTCGCGCAGGGCGCGGGCGAAGGGCTCGAGCTTCACCTCTTCGGTGAAGGCCGCGTGGCGCGGGTCGTCCAGTGCGGGCGTGGGGCCTTCGACGGCCTCGCGGTGCGCGCGCGAGCGGCGCGGCAGGTAGATCCGCAGGTTCAGCTTCAGCTGTTGGCTCACCTCGTCGGCGAAGCGGTAGGTGGCCTCGGTGTTGTAGCCGTTGTCCATCCAGACCACGGGCACGTCGGGCCGCACCTGCGTGACCATGTGCAGGATCACGGCTTCGAAGGGACGGAAGTTGGTCGTGACGATGGCGTCCTGGCCCAGGCCGAGGGCCCAGTCCACCAGGCCGCAAGCGTTGCGGCCCAGCGTGGCGTTGATGTGTGCGAGGTCGAGGGACATGGAGGGCAGCGAAAGAGGTCGTGGGCCGGGGGCTGCGTGCGCCGTGCCCTGAGGCAACCGAAGGAATGCAACAGCAACGACGCGCGCAAAGGCCCGAGGCCCCGCACTTTAGGGAGGCCCCTTATGAAAACAAACGATCTTTTAGTTCGCGCTTTATGCGGATAAGCAAATGCGCCAGTGCCCATGCGGCCTGCGGGCCGATTTGGCGGCCGGGCTGGATAAGGGCGCCCGGGGTCGCAGCTGCCTGCAGCCGCGCACGAAAAGGCCTGCTCAGCGCGGCCGGCTGCGCCGCGTGATCATCTTCCTGGCTGCGGCCTTGCCGCCGCCCCCTTTGGCCGCCTTGCCGGTGGCGCCGCGCGCGGGGGTGGCGCCTTCGGGCCGGGGCGCCTGCGCGCGTTCCAGCCACATCAGCGTGTCCGCATAGTCCAGGAAGTGGTTCAGGTAGCCGGGCGAGAGCGCGCGCATGGCCGCCAGCGTCTGGTGCACCAGATGCTGCGCGTTGAGCGGGCCGGCCTGGTCGGGCACGCGCGCGAGTGATTGCGTGAGGCGGCGCTCGGCGCTCAGGCGGCTCCAGGTGCTGCGGAAGTAGCCCATGGCCTTGAGGTCGGGCGGACCGCCCAGGCTGGCCAGGGCTTCGTCGGTGGCCGACGGGCGGTCGGCGCTGGGGGGCAGCGCGCTGGGGCGGCTCAGTTCATCCAGCTGTGCAACCAGGCCGGCCAGCGGCGTGCGCGCGGCCCTGGGGCGCACGGCGGCGGGCTCGGCTGCGGCGGGCCTGCGGCGCGTGGGAGGCGTGGGAGGCACCTCTGCGGCGGCTGGCAGTCTGGCTTCGCGTGCGGCAATCAGCGTCTCCAGCCGCGCGTGCAGTTGCGCGCGCACGCGGCCCTGGTGCTGGCGGGCCTGGCGCGCCAGGGCCTGCACGTACAGCACGTCAAAGCGCGGCTGCGCGCCGGGCAGCGCGTCCCATCGGCCCAGCAGGCCGGCCAGGGCCGCGTCCTCGGCGGGCGCGTCGGGCATCGATAGCGGGCGTTCTTCGGCGGTCATGGTCGGGGTGCGGGGCGGCGCCTCAGCGCGTGGCGTTCGTGCCAGCGGCCGGCCTGGCCGTCGGCACGGGCGCCGCGGGTGCATCGCCCTGGGCAGGGCGCGGCATGGGCGCCATTTCGACGCGGCGGTTGCGCGCGCGGCCCTCGGCATCGGCATTGGAGGCCACGGCCTGCTGCGAGCCGAAGGCGGCCGCGAACACGTCCTCGGCCGGCAGGCCTTCGTCGATCAGCGCGCGCGTCACCGTCAGCGCACGCTGGGCCGACAGCTCCCAGTTGTCGGCGAAGCGACGCGCGTCCTCGCGCATCGGCCGGTCGTCGGTGAAGCCACTGACCATGAGGATCTCGCGCCGCTCGGCCAGGTAGCGCGCCAGCGGCGCCGACAGGCTCTTGAGCAACTGCCGCCCCTCGGGTTGCAGCTCGGCCGAGTTGAAGGCGAAGAGCACGTTGCCGCTGATGCCGATGCGGCCATGAACCAGCGTGACGCGGCCGCTGGCCAGCGGGCCGGCCAGCACCTGTTCCAGCGCCTGGCGGCGCTGGGTTTCCTGCTGGCGCTGCTGCACCTCGGTTTCGAGCTTGGTGGCCAGGTCGGCCTGCAGCCCCAGCGCATAGACCAGCAGCAGCACGAAGGCGCCGAGCAGCCCGGCCATGAGGTCGCCGAAGACGGCCCACACGGGCGCGTTCGAGCCCGCGCCCGCGCCGTCCGCCTCAAAGTCTTCTTCGTGCGTCATGCGCCGGCTTGGCCCGCACGCGCCTGGCGCGAAGCGATCTGCTGCAGGTCTTCGATGATCTGCTTTTGCGACATCACGCTGAGGTCGATCACCTCGCGTGCCTGGGCCACGTAGTAGGCGAGCTGTTCATCGCTGCGCGCGAGCGAGGCGTCCAGCGCCTCTTCGATGCGCGCGAGCTGGCCGATCAGCTTTTCGTGGCCCTGGCCGAAGTGGGCCAGCGCGCCGCCGAAGGCTTCGCCCAGGCTGGCGATTTCGGCGGTGCCGGTCTGCAGCTGGGCGGCGGCCTGGTGCAGATGGCCGGCCTGCGCATCCACCTGTTCACCGAAGCGCGCGCCCACGCGTTCCATGAGCTGGGCCGAGGTGCTGACCAGCGCGTCGATGGCGCCGCGCTGCTCGGTGCTGGCGTGGTTCACGGCGTCCAGCAGGGTCGAGAGCGTCTCGAGGATGCGCGCGCGCTCGCTCAGCATGTCGTTGTCGCGCACCATGCTTTCCGAGAGCTTCTGGCGCAGCTGCGCCACCACGTCGGCGGCGGCGCGCGGCGCCTCCGCCGCGGCCTCCGTCAGCTGGCCGATCTGCTCCAGCGTGCCGCGCGCATGCGCTTCATGCTGCGTCGTGATCTCGCGCACGGTGCCGGCCAGCGTGTCGCACAGCTGCTGCTGGCGCGCGGCATTGGCTTCGGCCAGCTGCGTCCATTGCTGCTGCAGGCCGTCGCGCAGGGCGGCCAGCGATTCGTGCCAGGCGGCCAGGCGCTGTGCTTCCTGGGCGGCGGACGAAGCCTGTGCCTCGGTCTGCGCGGCCTGCAGGCGCTGCAGCAGTTGCTCGCCCTGCTGGCCAAAGCCTTCGCCGGCGGCCTGCAGCGCGCTGCGCGTCTGCTCGGCCAGGCGGGTGCTGGCTTCGCCCTGCTGGGCCAGGGCCTGCTCCCACTGGCCCACCACCTGCGCCACGGCGCCTTCCAGGCGCGTGCCCACACCGTTGACCAGCGCGGCGCTGTCCTGCTCGAAGCGCTGGGTCAGCGCATCGAAGCGCGTGCTGGCGGCTTCCAGCGCGGCCTGCGTGCGCTCGCCCATGGCCTGGCTGCTGTGCGCATGCTGGGCCAGGGCCTGTTCCCACTGTTGGGCCACGGCGGCCACGCTGCCCTGCAGCCGCGCATCCACGCCTTCGAAGAGCTGGCCGGCCTGCTGGCCGAACTGCTGCGCCACGGCGTCGAAGCGCGCTGCGGCGGCTTCCAGCGCGGCCTGGGTCTGGCCGCTCTGGGCTTCGCCGTTGCGCTGCTGATGGGCAAGCGCCTCGTGCCACTGCGCGCTGTGCTGCGCGCTGCTGGCGTCCAGCCGCGCCTGCAGCTGTTCGATCAGCGCGGCCTGGCGCTCGGCCTGTTCGCGGGCCGCCTGCGCGTGGGTCTGCTGCAGGGACAGGGACAGCGCCTCGCTGCTGCGCTGGTGCTCGGCCAGCGCGCTTTGCCAGTTCTGCGCCACGGCGCCGCTGGTGGCCTCCAGGCGCTCGCTCAGGCCCGCAAGCTGCTCGTGCAGGCGCTGGGCCATGGCCTGCTGCAGCTGGCCACCCTGTTCGGCCAGCCCGGCCAGCGTGGCCTGCACCACGGGCTGCAGGGATTCGGCCGCCACACGGGCGCTGTGGTCCAGGCTTTTCTGCAGCGACTGGTCCACCGAGCTGGCCAGCGCGCGGTAGGCGCTCTGGGCCTCTTCATGGAAGCGCGACTGGTTCTGGCCCAGGCGCTCGTTGAGCAGCTCCTGCTGCCTGGCCAGGGTCTGCATCAACGTCTGCACCTGCTCGACCAGCGCGGGCATGGCGCCGGCCTGCTGCTGCAGCAGGGCCAGAGTCGATTCGTGCTGGCGCGCGGGCGAGAAGCCGCGCAGGAAGCTGGCAGCCTGCGCGTCCAGCTGCTGCACCACCTGCGCGCGCTCGCGCCGCGCCAGGGCCGACATCAGTCCCAGCATGGCCGATGCCGCCACGCCGGCCACCGAGGTGCCGAAGGCCAGGCCCAGGCCCAGCACGGGCGCGGACAGCGACTGGCGGATGGTGCCCAGGTCGGTGGCCGTGGCCAGCGCGCTGCCGGTGCCCTGCAGGGTGACCACCATGCCCATGAAGGTGCCCAGCATGCCCAGCAGCACCAGCAGGCCCACAAGATAGGGCGTGAGCGTGGGGCCGGGCAGGCCGGCGCGCTCGCCTTCGACGCGGCGGCGCACGGCGCTGCGCAGGGCGGGGGGCAACTGCTGCAGCCAGTCGTCCAGCGCGGCGGGCGGCGCAGTGAGCGCGGCCAGGGCCTGGCGCAGGCCGGCCGTGTAGCCGCGCCAGCGCCACAGTTCCCAGGCGCCCAGGATGTAGAAGGCCGCGATGAGCAGGGTCATGGCCAGCGCCAGCAGGTGCTGGCCCAGGTAGCCCGCGCCCACCCAGCCGACGGCCAGCAGGCCTGCGATGAAGATGACAAGGTGTGGAAGTCGGCTCATTGCGTTTCTTTGTTGTTGGGGTGGGCCCGGGTCTCGCTCAAGGCTGCGAGCAGCGCGGCGATGGCCTGCCATCTGAATTCAAGTTCGGCCCGCAGCAGATGCTGCAGGTCCTGCACGAAGCGCCGCAGCCAGGGCGGCTCGTCGCCCGGGTCCTGCGGGTTCGCGGGCTCGGGCGTGGCCTCGGCCGCCTGGCGCAGGCGCTCGTAGTGCTGCTCCAGCAGCGCCGGCACGCCGGCCAGCCACTGCCGCTCCTGCAGCGCCAGCACGCGCTCCATCACCTGGTCCACGGCGGCCAGCCTGGCGCCTTCGGCCGACTGCGCAGCCAGGGCCTGGCGCAACTGCGCGCGCAGCGGCGCCACGGCATTGTCGAAAGCCTGCTGGCGCGTCTGGTAGCGGCGGCGCCAGCTGCCGAAGTCGGGCACCGGCGGGGGCAGCGGCACGCCGCGCAGCGTGGGCATGCGCGTGCGCCGCACCGGCGGCTTCGCTTCGTCGTCGATCTCGCGCTGCAGCTGGTCCAGCACCCGCTGCGCGTGTGCCGCGTCGGGCAGCCACACGCCGTCTTCGACGCTCTGGGGCCGGCCGGCCGCCGACAGCGCCGCCGACAGCGGGATGGCCTCGGCCCAGCCGATCCATTGACCGAGCTGTTCCGTGAAGACCTGAGGGGATTGAGCGGCGTCGACCTGCGTGAGCCGGGCGAGCAGGCGCACCAGCGTCGAGCCGGTGATTGCCGTGCTTTGAGACACCATGGGCCCGGTTCGGAAAAACCGCGCAGTCTACACGGCGGGTCTGTAACAAAGAGGCTCGCACGCGCAGCCGCGCGGGGTGCGCACCGGGGGCTGCGGGCAGGGTCGTGAGAAGGGTCACAGTCGCGCAGCGGACTGGCGGCGCTGGACGCGCGATGCGCTCGCGCTACCGTGCGGCCTCCAAGAAACAGAGACAGCCATGAACACGACCCTGAACACCCCCGCCGTTCTGCAAGCCTGGCATGCGCTGGTGGCCGAGCGCAGCATGCAGGGCCTGAACGCCCTGCTGGCCGATGAGGTGGTCTTCCACTCGCCCGTGGTCCACACGCCGCAGGTGGGCAAGGCCATCACGGCGCAGTACCTCTACGCAGCCTTCAAGGTCTTCTTCAACGACAGCTTCCGCTACGTGCGGGAGACCGTGGGCGCGGACCACGCGATCCTCGAATTCGAGGTGCAGATCGAAGGCATCCACGTCAACGGCATCGACATGATCAGCTGGAACGAGGCCGGCCGGATCACCGAGTTCAAGGTCATGGTGCGGCCGCTCAAGGCGATCCAGCTGATCCACCAGAAGATGGCGGCCATGCTGGAGGCGAACAAGGCCCGCGCCGCATGAACAGCCGCGCTCAGGGCTGCGGCGCGCTCGGCCAGCCGAAGAAGCGCCGCACCGACTCGGCCTGCGCCCGCGTGTCGGCGCGGCCCAGCGCCATCAGCTCGCGCGTGAAGCCGGCATCGAAGAGCAGGTAGCTGGCCAGGGCCGATGCCTTGACGGCCTGGGTGGCGGCGTCGCCGTTGGTGCCGGGGCTGCCCCGAAACAGCCGGCGCACCACGCCGGGCAGGGCCTGCACATGGCGCGCGGCCAGCGCGTCGATGCGCTCCGTGGGCGTGATCACCAGCAGCTCGATGGGCCGCAGGCGCGTGTGCATGCGCGCGGCCGGCGGGATCAGCGCCAGGGTCTGGTTGATGCGCTGCAGCCGCTCCACGTCCACGGCCAGCGCGTCCAGGAAGATGCTGGACATCGCATGGCCCGCGATCTGCGCCAGGCTGGGGTAGCCGCTGAGCGTGTTGGGGCCGGGCGCCTCGCGCGGCTCGTGCAGGCGGCCCGCGCCCACCACCAGCACGCGTTCGGCGCCCAGGTGGATGGCCGGCGCGATGGGCGCGGTCTGGCGCATGGAGCCGTCGCCGAAATATTCGGTGTGGCCCGCGTGCTCGATCGCCGTGGCCGGAAAGACGAAGGGAATGGCGGCCGAGGCCAGCAGGTGCGCATGCGTGAGCGGGCCGGGCACGGCCTGGCGCTGCGAGCGCACCCAGGGCGGCATCGGTGCCTCGTCGGCGCGGCACTGGTAGAAGGTGAAGTGCTCGCCCGAGCTGTAGCTGGAGGCCGTGACGGCCAGCGCGCGCAGGTGGCCGGCCTGAAGCAGCGCGGGCAGGCGCTGCAGCGGCACCAGGCGTTCCAGCAGCCGGGCCAGCGGCGTGTTGTCGAGCAGCGCGCGCGGCTGCTGGCGTCGCCAGCGCACCAGCAACTGCGCCAGGCCCCAGGCCATGCGCCAGCGGCCCGTCACGTCCAGGCTCGAGAGTGCGTCGGTGCGGTACACCTGCTGTGGCTTGAACTGCCGCCACACGCCCGCGATGCGGCGCACGGCGCGGTCGAAGTCATGGGCGCCGCAGGCCAGTGCGGCCGCGTTGATGGCGCCGGCCGAGGTGCCGGTGATGACCGAGAAGGGGTTGCCCGCATGCGCCTGGCCGGCTTCGCGCCGCAGCTGCGCGATGGCCTGCAGCACGCCCACCTGGTAGGCCGCGCGGGCGCCGCCGCCGGTCAGCAGCAGGCCGGTGTGCGCGGCGGCTGCAGCGGCGGCACTGGAGGCGGGGGCGTCGGTCATCGGGCTGCGATTGTGACCCCGCGCCGCCCAGGCTTTCATGAGACCGACATGCAAGGCCGGGAGGATGCCCTTTTCTGCAATTGAAGGAGAAGGGTGTGCGTCTGAAACAAGGCCTGAGGGTCGGATCGATGGTGGCTGCAAGCGCGCTGGTGGTGGCTTGCGGCGGTGGCGGCAATGACTTCGTGCTGCCCGTGTTGCCGCCGGCCCCCGCGCCTGCGCCCGCACCCGCGCCGGCGCCTGCGCCGGCCCCCGCGCCGGCCGAGCCCCTGGAGCTCACGATCCTGCACATCAACGACCACCACTCCAACCTCGACGGCAAGAGCCGCACGCTCAAGCTCAAGACCGGCAGCGGCGATGCGACCACCGACGTGACCGTGGACGCCGCCGGCTTCCCGCGCGTGACGGCCGCCATCCAGGAGCTGGCCCAGGGCAAGCCCAACGTGCTGAAGCTGCATGCCGGCGACGCGCTGACCGGCACGCTGTACTTCAACCGCGCCGGCGCCGACGGCGAGGCCGACGCAGCGATGATGAACACCGTCTGCTTCGACGCCTTCACGCTGGGCAACCATGAGTTCGACAAGGGCGACAGCGGCCTCAAGGGCTTCCTGGAGCGCCTGCGCACGACCGCGTGCAGCACCCCGGTGATCAGCGCCAACGTGAAGTTCGGCGCCAACTCGGCCCTGAACCCCAACACGGCACCCGGCTACGTCAAGCCTTCGATCGTGCTGGAGCGCGGCGGCCAGAAGATCGGCATCGTGGGCCTGACCATCGCGGCCAAGACCAAGGCGTCCTCGAGCCCCGACCCCGACACCACCTTCGAGGACGAGACCGTGGCCGCGCAGCGCGAGATCGACGCGCTGCGGGCCCAGGGCGTGAATAAGATCATCGTGCAGAGCCACATCGGCTATGGCTACGACCAGACCGTGGCCAAGGGCCTGTCGGGCGTGGACGTGGTGGTGGGCGGCGACTCGCACACGCTGGTGGGCCCGGCCTCGATGAGCCGCTACGGCGTGGGCTCGCCCGCGGGCGCCTACCCCACCGTGATCCAGGACAAGGACGGCAAGCGCGTGTGCGTGGTGCAGGCCTGGGAATACAGCCAGGTCGTGGGCGAGCTGAAGGTCAGCTTCGACGCCAACGGCGACGTGCAGGCCTGCGCCGGCACGCCGCACGTGCTGATCGGCGACAACTTCGCCGTCGCCGGCGCCCCGCCCACCGATGCCCAGCGCACCGCGCTGATGGCCGACGTGGCCGCCAGCGGCTTCCTGCGCGTGACCACGCCCGACGCCAGCGCCACTGCCGTGCTGGCGCCGTTCAAGGCCAAGATCGAGGTCTTCAACAAGACCGTGGTCGCCACGGCCACCGAAGAGATCTGCTCGCGCCGCGTGCCGGGCGGGGTGGGCACGGTCGACTACTCGCGCTCCAGCGCCAGCTGCAACACGCTGGGCAGCGTGTCCCTGCGCGGCGGCGACATCCAGCAGATCGCGGCCCAGGCCTTCCTGGACATCGGCCAGCGCAAGTACGGCGGCGCCGACATCTCGCTGCAAAGCGGTGGTGGCGCGCGCGTGCCGCTGTTGCCGGGCCCCGTCACGGCGGCCAAGCTGATCGAAGTGCTGCCCTTCGGCAACATGCTGTTCCGCCTGGAAGTCACGGGCGCTGAAGTCAAGGGCATGATCGAGGACGGCCTGGAGGGCGTGTTCAAAAGCGGCGGCAGCACCGGCCCCTACCCGTACACGGGCGGCCTGCGCTTCGACGTGAATGCCAACGCGGCCAAGGGCCAGCGCGCCACCAACTTCGAGGTGCGCGACCAGGCCAGCGGCCAATGGCTGCCGCTGAGCGAGACCCGCAGCTACAAGCTGTTCGTGCTGAGCTTCAACGCCACCGGTGGCGACGGCTACGCCACGCTGGCCAGCGTGCCGGCCGCGCGCCGCCTGGACATCGGCGTGCTCGACGCCGACGTGTTCCTCGAATGGGTGCAGGGCCTGACGCTCAACGCAGGCTCGGGCCTGCCGGGCATTGGCCGGCTGCCCGTGGAGCTGTACAGCACCAAGAGCTACCAGCAGCCGGCCACGGCGCAGTGAGCGCGGCGCGGGTGACGAGCCCGCGTGCTGGCTGATGAACACGCACCAGGCGCCCCTCGCGGGCGCCTTGTGCATTGCGGGGCCGTGCCGGGCGGCCAATGTCCCTGCCCGCCGGGCCGGGTGGGGGCACGCCGTAGACTCCCCGGCATTGAGGAGCATTTTTTCCATGACAGTGACCCCCGAGGCCCTGCTCGACGCGCTCAAGGGCGTCGAAGACCCGAACACCCGGCAATCCTTCGTGGCCGCCAAGGCCGTGCGCAACGTGCAGGTCGACGGTGCCGACGTGGCTTTCGAGCTGGTGCTGGGCTACCCCGCGCAGAGCCAGCATGCGGCCCTGCGCAAGAGCCTGATCGCCGCCGCCCGCGCCGTGCCGGGCGTGCAGAACGTGTCTGTGGAGATCCGCACCGACGTGGTCAGCCATGCCGTGCAGCGCGGCGTGCAGCTGCTGCCGGCGGTCAAGAACATCATTGCCGTGGCTTCGGGCAAGGGCGGCGTGGGCAAGAGCACCACGGCCGCCAACCTGGCCCTGGCCCTGGCCGCCGAAGGCGCGCGCGTGGGCCTGCTCGATGCCGACATCTACGGCCCCAGCCAGACCCTGATGCTGGGTGCCAGCGGCAAGCCCGAAAGCACCGACGGCAAGACCATGGAGCCCATCGCGGCGCACGGGCTGCAGGTGATGTCCATCGGCTTTCTGGTCGATGCCGACCAGGCCATGATCTGGCGCGGCCCCATGGCCACGCAGGCGCTGGAGCAGATGCTGCGCCAGACCCACTGGAAGGAGTTGGACTACCTGGTGGTGGACATGCCCCCGGGCACCGGCGACATCCAGCTCACGCTGAGCCAGCGCGTGCCCGTGACCGGCGCCGTGATCGTGACCACGCCGCAGGACATCGCGCTGCTGGACGCGCGCAAGGGCATCAAGATGTTCGAGAAGGTGGGCGTGCCCATCCTGGGCATCGTCGAGAACATGGCCGTGCACGTGTGCACGAACTGCGGCCACGCCGAACACATCTTCGGCGCCGAGGGCGGCAAGAAGATGGCGGCCGAATACGGCATGCCCTACCTGGGCGCGCTGCCGCTGGCCATGGCCATCCGCGAGCAGGCCGACAGCGGCCGGCCCACGGTGGTGGCCGAACCCGAAGGCGAGGTGGCGGCGCTGTACAAGGACATCGCGCGCCAGGTGGCCGTGACGATCGCGAACAAGGCCAAGGACTTCTCGGCCAGGTTCCCCACCATCACGATCAGCAAGAACACCTGAGGGCTGGGTGAGCGTTTATTCGGGCTGGCCGACGGTCAGCGCGATCTCGCCCACGCCTTCCACGCGGCCGGTGATGCGGTCGCCCGGCAGCACGGCGCCCACGCCTTCGGGGGTGCCGGTGTAGATCAGGTCGCCGGGCTGCAGGTGATAGAAGAGCGACAGGTCGGCAATGATCTCGCGGATGTTCCAGATCAGCTTGTCGACGTCTGACTTCTGCTTGACCTCGCCATTGACCGACAGCTCGATCAGCCCCGACTCGATCACTTTGCCGGGCATGGGCACCACCTCGGAGGCCACCGAGGACTGCTCCACATCCTTGCCCAGGTCCCAGGGGCGCCCCTTGTCGCGCGCCACCAGCTGCAGGTCGCGGCGCGTCATGTCCAGGCCGCAGGCATAGCCGTAGATGTATTCATGCGCCTGCTCGGCCGCGATGCGAAAGCCCGCCTTGCCGATGGCCACCACCAGCTCCATCTCGAAGTGGTAGTTCTTGGTTTCGGGCGGATAGGCCACGGTGGCGCCCGAGTCGGTCAGCGTCGATGGCGCCTTGGTGAAGTAGAAGGGGCGCTCCACGCTCTTGTCGACGGGGCGGCCCATTTCGACGGCATGCGCGTGGTAGTTGCGGCCCACGAAGAACAGGCGCTGGATCGGCAGGCGCTGCGCGCTGCCGCGCACGGGCAGCGAATAGACGGGGGCGGGGGTCCAGAGGTAGGAAGCAGCTTGGGTCATGGTGTGAGCAAGGTGAAGAAAGACAGAGAAGGGCTCAGCGCGGCTGAACGAGGGTGCGGTGCGCGTGCAGCGATTCGAAGATGGGCGAATCGCTGAAGCGGAACAGGTCCAGCGAGGCCGCGTTCTTGTCGCAATGCGCCTCGAAGCGCATCCACGAGGGCACGACGAACAGATCGCCGCGCGCCACGTCCCAGCTGCGCTCGCCCACCGTCACGCGGCCGCGGCCCTCGAAGACCTGGAACACGGCGGAGCCCACCTCCTGGCGCGCCAGCGTGCTCGCGCCCTGGCGAATGCGGTGCATCTCGCAGCGCAGGGTGGGCAGCACGTCTCGGCCGTTGGTGGGGTTGCAAAAGCGCACGGCCGCATGGCCCGGGCTCAGCGTGGCCGGCACGCCCTCGGCCTCCAGCGCGAGCTGCTCGGCCAGGGCGCGGTCGGTGTCGACCCAGCGGTAGGCCAGCAGCGGCGTGGTGGGCTGGTCCTGCAATTGCGAAACCGGGCGCAGGCCCGGGTGGGCCCACAGCCGCTCCGAGCGCGAGAACTCGGGCGAGATGCGCTCGGCCGGCGGCAGCGATTCGCGGCCGAACTCGAAGAACTGCGACTCGGTGTAGTACGAGAAAGGGATGTCCAGCCCGTCGATCCAGGCCATGGGCTGGCTGGCGGCGTTGTGGTGGGCATGCCAGTTCCAGCCGCCCTGGGGCAGGAAGTCGCCGCGCGACATGCGCACCGAATCGCCGTTGACCACCGTCCACACGCCTTCGCCCTCGACCACGAAGCGGAAGGCATGCTGGCTGTGGCGGTGCTCGGGCGCATCCTCGCCGGGCATCAGGTACTGGATGGCGGCCCACAGCGTGGGCGTGGCAAAGGGCCGCCCGCCCAGCGAGGGGTTGGCCAGCGCGATGGCGCGGCGCTCGCCGCCGCGGCCCACGGGCACGATGCGGCCGGCCTCATCGGCCAGGGCCAGCAGGCGGTCCCAGCGCCACAGATGCGCGCTGGCCTTGCTGCGCGGCTCGCGCGGCATCAGGTCGCCGATCTGCGTCCACAGCGGCACCAGCAACTCCTGCTCGAAGCCGCGGTAAAGCTGCTCCAGCGCAGGCGTGGGCTCGGGCTGGCCGGGCGCGGCCACGGCCGCGAGGCGCACGGGGGAGGGGGGGATGTCAATCACGCTCATGAGACAAGTCCTCTTTCAGGGCTGGGGGCGGGGCGCAGGCCGCGGCTGTTGCAGACCGCACCCCGCAGGCATATCGATGCAGACGCAGCATGACGCGAAGGCGGCGCCAGGGGAAGGCGGCTCGCGTTCGCATCGGCATGTCATCTGCATACACATAATAAGTATACTGATGAAAAGTGTACGGCCTTGATTGGAAACGCAGACATTGGGGTTTGCCCGTGGGTGTGCGCCTGTGGCGCAGCCCCTCACCCGGCCGCTTTCCAAAAGAGGGGAGAAGCCCATTCAGGCCAGCCCCTATGATCCCGCCCACCCGCAGGCAGTGCGCCCAGCCCGCGCGCGCAGACCCAGCCGCCGTCAATCCCCATGGACTTCCGCCCCGCCGAACTCGAGAACTTTCCCGGCTACTACATCCGCCGGTTGCAGCAGATCGCCGTGGCCGTGTTCATGGAAGAGGCCCAGCCCTGGAGCGTGACGCCGGTGCAATACGCTGCGCTGTCGGCCGTGCTGCGCCAGCCCGGCGTGGACCAGCGCACCCTGGCGCGGCTGATCGGCTTTGATGCCTCCACCATCGGCAGCGTGATCGACCGGCTGGAGGCCCGCGGCCTGATGGTGCGCAGCGGCAGCCCCACCGACCGCCGCGTGCGCCTGCTCCACGTCACGCCCGAGGGCCAGGCCCTCGTCCAGGAAGCCGAACCCGCCGTGCTGCGCGCCCAGCAGCGCATGCTGGAGCCGCTGCCCGACGAGGCGCGAGCCCGTTTCATGGAGCAACTGGCCTTCCTCATCGCCGAAAACGACAAGCTGGCCCGCGCGCCCAGCAGCGCGGGCGAGGGGCGCGGCGGTTGAGCCTTCAAAAAATTTGCCACGCGTAGGCCGTCGCGCACAGGTCTGCGCGTGGGCCGCCGACCGGGTGGGAATGGACGCAGGCCCTAGTCTTTAGACTCCGGTCTTGCAGCCTGCACGCCCGCATCCGCGCGCCCTGCTGCAGCCCTTTGAACCATGCCGACCTTCGCAGCATCTCCTGGATCCTCCACCACCTGGCGCTGGCTTCGCCGCGCCCTGTGGCTGCTGCTGGGCCTGATGCTGGCGCTGGTGCTGCTGGTGCTTTTCTTTCCGTGGGATCTGCTGCGCGGCCCCGTGAACCGCTATGTGAGCGAGAAGACCGGCCGCGCTTTTGAGATCACGCGTCGGCTCGATGTGAAGCCCGGCTGGCGCCAGGCGACGGTGATGCTCGATGGCCTGACCTTTGCCAACCCGGGCTGGGCGCGCAGCCCGCACCTGGTGCGTGCCGAGCGGGCCGAGATCGACGTGCGGCTGTGGCCCCTGCTGACGGGCCAGGTGGACCTGCCGCGCATCGCGCTGGCGGCGCCCGAGCTGGGCCTGCAGATGGAAGCCGACGGCCGGCGCACCTGGGCGCTGGGCAAGTCCGATTCGGGCGAGGGCGGCTCGGGCACGGTGCCCCGGATCGGCCTGCTGCAGGTGGACCGGGGCGCGCTGGACTTCCTCGCGCCGCCCTATGGCGTGGACATCCAGGCCGGTTTCGATTTCGACAGTGCGCGCGGCGCCATGCCGCTGCACTTCGAGATGAAGGGCCGCTACCAGGGCCAGCCGCTGCAGGCGAAGGGCCGCACCGGCCATGTGCTGCAGATCGACGCCGTGGGCGCGCCGCCCTTCCCGCTGGAGATCCGCGCACGCGCCGGCGCCACGCGGCTGAATGCGGAGGGTCGGGTGGGCTCGCTGTCCACGCTCGATGGCATCGAGGCCACGTTCGATCTGCGCGGGCGCACGCTGGGCGACCTGTACAAGCTGCTGGGCGTGGCACTGCCCGAAACGCCGCCCTATGCGGTGCAGGGCCAGTTGCGCAAGAACGGCCAGCGCTGGGATGCCGCGGCGCTCAAGGGACGGCTGGGCCTGTCGGACATCGCGGGCGACCTGGCCTTCGAACAGGGCGGCACGCGGCCCCGCCTGAGCGGCGAGCTGCAATCCAAGCTGATGGACATGGACGACCTGGGGCCGCTGATCGGCCTGCAGCCCAGCGCGCGCTCGGCCAGGGCGGTGAAGCTCGAGGACATTCCGCCGCCGGTGACGCAGGAGCAGGCGCAGCGCCGGCGCACCGACGGCAAGGTGCTGCCCACCGCACCGCTGGACTTCGAGCGGCTGCGCGCCATGGACGCCGACGTGCGCTACACGGCACAGCGCATCCGCAACGTGCGCGAGGTGCCGCTGGAGCGCGGCTCCGTGCACGTGAAGCTCAAGGACGCGGTGCTGAGCCTGGACCCGCTGGACCTGGGCGTGGCCGGCGGCAGCTTCAAGGGCAGCATCCGCATCGATGGCTCGAGCCGGCCCGCCGACATCCGCGCATCGCTGGACATGCGGGGCCTGCAGCTGGCGCGCCTGCTGCCGGCGCTGGAGAGCAGCGGCAACAGCGTGGGCCGGCTGGACGGGCGCCTGAACATCGCGGGCCGCGGCGAATCGGTGGCGACCTGGCTGGGCGCCTCTTCGGGCGATGTGGCGCTGCTCATGGGCAGCGGCCAGTTCGGCAACCTGCTGCCGGTGTTCGCCACGCTGGTGGGGGGCGACGTGATCAAGTTCCTGGCCCGCGGCGACCGCGATGTGCAGCTGCGTTGCGCCGCGCTGGCCTTCGACATCCAGAAGGGCCTGATGAACAGCCGCACGCTGGTGCTGGACACCAGCAACGCCATCTTCCAGGCCGAGGGCAGCATCAACCTGGCCAGCGAGCAGCTGGACTTGGTGATCCGTCCCGAACCCAAGAGCCCGAGCATCCTGTCGGTGCGCACGCCGCTGACGGTCAAGGGCACGCTGGGCGATCCGCGCCCCGGCGTGGAAGCTGCGCCGCTGATTGCACGCGCCGCAGCCGTGGTGGCCGGCGCCAGCATCAACCCGCTGCTGGCCCTGGCCGCGACGCTGGAGCCCGGCCCGGGCAAGGATGCCGACTGCGCGGCCCTGCGTGCCGACGCAAACAAGCCCGCGAGCGCGGCGGCCCGCCAGGGCGCGGCGCGCGCCAAGGCCATACGCTGACCGGAAAGCGCCTTTGCGCCTGCGGGCTGTCAGCAGGGCCCGCACCGTTCTGGGCTACATTGCGCCCGCCATGAACCTGCTGGCTTCCATGCGCTACCTGGTGGCGCTCAATGAACATCGCCACTTCGGCCGCGCCGCGCTGGCCAGCCACATCACGCAGCCGGCGCTGTCCAACGCCCTGCGCGCACTGGAGCGCGAGTTCGGGGTGCTGATCGTCAAGCGCGGGCGCACCTTTGCGGGCCTCACGGCCGAAGGCGAAGCCGTGCTGGCCACGGCCCAGCGCATGCTGCACGAGCAGGAACTGCTGCGCCAGCGCCTGCGCAGCGAGGCCGACCGGCCCAGCGGCGGGCTGCGGCTGGCGGCCGTGCCCACGGCCATGCCCATCCTCACGCGCTTCGCCGTCGAGCTGCAGCGCCTGCACCCGGCCATCACGCCCACCGTGGTGTCGCTCAGCTCGCAGGAGATCGAGACCGCGCTGGACAGCATGGCCGTGGACATGGCGCTGGGCTACATCGAGCGCACGCAGGTGCGCGAAGTCAGCCTGATGGTGTGGCCGCAGTTCATCGAGCACTACTACTTCGTGCGCCGCCTGCCCCCTGCAGCCAGGCGCGCGAAGGAGGGCGTGCGCGAAGGCCCGCCCATGGGCTGGGCCGAAGCCGCGGCGCAGCCGCTGTGCCTGCTGACGTCCGACATGCACAACCGCGCCATCGTCGACAGCGCCATCCGAGAAGCCGGAGGCATGGTGCGCCCGGCCATGGACACCAACTCCATCTACACACTGGCCGCGGCGCTGCAGGAAGGGGCGCTGGGCGGCGTGCTGCCCGATGTGACGCTGGCGCTGCTGCAGGGCGGCAGCTATGAGGCCAGGCCGCTGGTGGAGCCCCGGCTGCAGACGCCGCTGGGCTTCATGAGCTACCGCGGCGAGCGCGTGTCGCGCGCGCTGGAGGCCGCCATCGCGCTGCTGCAGGACGAGGGCTGGCTGGCTTCGTTGCGCAGGCTGCCCACGCCGGTGAGCATGGCCTGATGGGCATGGCCGCGCAGTGCCCTGCACGGCCCTTTCATTCAAGGATTGAATCGCCGCATGTGCTGATTCAATTTGAGCTGCCCGGGCATCGCTCCTAGACTCCGCCCGCCCTGAAAAGGGGTACTGGTTGAAGACAACACACTGAGGAGCGACATGTCAGGAGCAGCATCCGGCACCGCGGGCGGCGAGGCCCTTTTGAACCCGGGCATTGCCCAAGCGCCGGGCTGGCTGGAGAAGGAGCGCACCATCGCGGGCCCCGGCTTCAACCGCTGGCTGGTGCCGCCGGCCGCGCTGGCCATCCACCTGTGCATCGGCATGGCCTACGGCTTCTCGGTGTTCTGGTTGCCGCTGTCGAAGATGCTGGGCACGGCCGGCACGGGGGCGCTCACCTGCGGCGCCGACGTGAGCTTCTTCGCCGAGATGTTCGCCACGGGCTGCGACTGGCGCGTCTCCACCCTGGGCTGGATGTACACGCTGTTCTTCGTGTTCCTGGGCTGCTCGGCCGCCATCTGGGGCGGCTGGCTCGAACGCGTGGGCCCGCGCAAGGTCGGCGTGATCAGCGCGCTGTGCTGGTGCGGCGGCATGCTGCTGTCGGCGCTGGGCATCCACCTGCACCAGTTCTGGCTGATGCTGCTGGGCTCGGGGGTGATCGGCGGCATCGGGCTGGGGCTGGGCTACATCTCGCCCGTCTCCACCTTGATCAAGTGGTTCCCGGACCGTCGCGGCATGGCCACGGGCATGGCCATCATGGGCTTTGGCGGCGGCGCGATGATCGGCTCGCCGCTGGCCGTGGAGCTGATGAAGCACTTCGCCACCCCCACCGACGTGGGCGTGATGCAGACCTTCGTGGTGATGGCGCTGGTGTACTTCGTGTTCATGATGGGCGGCGCCCTGGGCTACCGCGTGCCGCCCAGCGGCTGGAAGCCCGAAGGCTGGACGCCGC
This sequence comes from Xenophilus arseniciresistens, assembly GCF_028023875.1. GTDB lineage: Bacteria > Pseudomonadota > Gammaproteobacteria > Burkholderiales > Burkholderiaceae_C > Xenophilus > Xenophilus arseniciresistens. The sequence goes on along the minus strand of NZ_JAQIPB010000003.1, from coordinate 203,448 downwards.
CCGCCGCGCAGGCTGCCAACGCCATGGTCACCCAACGCCATGTGCACGTGAAGAAGGTCTGGGGCATCCCGCAGTTCTGGCTCGTGTGGACCGTGCTGTGCATGAACGTGTCGGCCGGCATCGGCGTGATCGGCATGGCCTCGCCCATGCTGCAGGAAGTGTTTGGCGGCGCGCTGATCAACGTGCCGGCCAGGTTCTCTGAACTGGACAAGGGCCAGCTGGCCGCGATCGCGGCCGTGGCCGGCGGTTTCACGGCGCTGCTGTCGCTGTTCAACATCGGCGGCCGTTTCTTCTGGGCCACGGCCTCCGACAAGTTCGGCCGCAAGCTGACCTACACGATCTTCTTCGTGCTCGGCGGCCTGCTGTACTTCAGCATTCCCAGCTCGGCCGGCATGGGCAGCAAGCTGCTGTTCGTGGGCGCCTTCTGCCTGATCCTGTCGATGTACGGCGGCGGCTTCGCCACCGTGCCGGCCTACCTGGCCGACCTGTTCGGCACGCAGATGGTGGGCGCCATCCATGGCCGCCTGCTCACCGCCTGGGCCACGGCCGGCATCCTGGGGCCGGTGGTGGTGAACTACATGCGTGAATACCAGCTGGGGCTGGGCATCGCGCGCGAACAGGTCTACAACCAGACCATGTACATCCTGGTGGGCATGCTGGCCATCGGCTTCATCGCCAACCTGCTGATCCGCCCCGTGGCCGACAAGCACTTCATGACCGATGCCGAACTGGCGCACGAAAAGAAGCTGGCCCATGACAAGGCCGCCGCGGCCGAAGTGGGCACCGGCAGCGGCCGCGAGGACCGCGTGAGCCCGGTGGTGGTCGCGCTGGCCTGGGTGGCCGTGGGCGTGCCGCTGGCCTGGGGCATCTACAAGACCTTGGTCAGCGCGGCGAAGTTCTTCCACTGACCGATTGAAGAGAGTGCCCGGCCACGGCGCCGGGCCGTGCAGGGAGACCACGATGAACGAACAGAAGATCGAGTTCTACAAGGGCCCCGCCGGTGGCTGGGGCGCGCTCAACAGCGTGAAGAACGCGCTGCTGCGCCAGGACATCCCGATCAAGGGTGCCAAGACGCTGCTCTCGGCCAACCAGCCCGACGGCTTCGACTGCCCGGGCTGCGCCTGGCCCGACCGCAACCACCATTCCACCTTCGAGTTCTGCGAGAACGGCGCCAAGGCCGTGGCTGCCGAGGCCACCGCGCGCCGCGCCGGCCCCGAGCTGTTCGCCAAGTACACGGTCACCGAACTGCTGCAGCAAAGCGACTTCTGGCTCGAAGACCAGGGGCGGCTGACACATCCGATGGTCTATGACGCCGAGAGCGACAAGTACCTGCCCATCCACTGGGACTCGGCCTTTGCGCTCATCGCCAGGCACCTGAACGGACTGCCCGATCCGAACCAGGCCATCTTCTACACCTCGGGCCGGGCCAGCAACGAGGCGGCCTTCCTCTACCAGCTGTTCGTGCGCGAATACGGCACCAACAACTTTCCCGATTGCTCGAACATGTGCCACGAGCCCAGCGGCAGCGGCATGCGCCCGCAGATCGGCGTGGGCAAGGGCACGGTGACGCTGCAGGACTTCGAGGCGGCCGACGCGATCTTCATCTTCGGCCAGAACCCGGGCACCAACCACCCGCGCATGCTGGCCGAGCTGCGCGATGCCTCCAGGCGCGGCGCCCGCATCGTCAGCTTCAACCCGCTGCGCGAGCGCGGGCTGGAGCGCTTCCAGGATCCGCAGAGCAAGATGGAGATGGCGACCCTGGGCTCCACGCCCATCAGCTCGCACTACTTCCAGCTGCGCGTGGGCGGCGACCTCGCCGTCGTCAAGGGCATGGCCAAGCACCTGCTGGAGCGCCAGGAGGCGGGCGAATCCGTGCTCGACGCCGAGTTCATCGCGCAGCACACGGTGGGCTTTGACGCAGTGGCCGACGACATCCGTGCGGAGCCTTGGGATGTGATCGTGGAGGAGTCGGGCCTGACGCAGGAACAGATCCGCGCCGCGGCCGACGTGTACATCGGCGCCAGGAGCGCGATCTTCTGCTGGGGCATGGGCATCACGCAGCACATGCATTCGGTGGCCACCATCCAGATGATGGGCAACCTCTTGCTGATGCGCGGCAACGTGGGCCGGCCCGGCGCGGGCTTCTGCCCCGTGCGCGGCCACAGCAACGTGCAGGGCGACCGCACCATGGGCATCTGGGAGAAGCCGCCCGCGGCCCTGCTGGACCGCCTGGGCCAGGTCTTCGGCTTCGAGCCGCCGCGCGCGCATGGCTATGACACGGTGGAAGCCATCCAGGCCATGCTGGACGGCAAGGGCAAGGTCTTCTTTGCGCTGGGCGGCAACTTCGCGGCGGCCACGCCCGACACCCACGCCACCTGGCGCGCGCTGCGCCAGTGCGACTTGACGGTGCACGTGACCACCAAGCTCAACCGCAGCCATGTGGTGCACGGCAGGCAGGCGCTGATCCTGCCCTGCCTGGGCCGCACCGAGATCGACATGCAGTTCGGCGGGCCGCAGGGCGTGACGGTGGAGGACTCGATGAGCATGGTGCACATCTCCTCGGGCATCAACCCGCCCGCGTCGGAGCACCTGCTGTCCGAGCCCGCCATCGTGGCGCGGCTGGCCGACGCCACCCTCGCCGGGCGCAGCCGCACGCCCTGGCTCTGGCTGATCGAGGACTACGCGCGCATCCGCGACAAGATCGAAGCGGTCTTCGACGACTTCAAGGACTTCAACACCCGCGTGGCCCAGCCCGGGGGCTTTCGCCTGCGCAACACGGCCAGCGAGCGCGTGTGGGCGACGCCCACGGGCAAGGCGACCTTTTTTGCGCACCCCGTGCCGCGCGACACGCCCACGCACCGCGCGCGCCGCCGCATGCAGGGCAAGCAGCGCGACGCGATCGTGTTCACGCTCTTCACCACGCGCTCGCACGACCAGTACAACACCACCGTCTACGGCATGGACGACCGCTACCGCGGCGTCTTCGGCCAGCGCCGCGTGGTCTTCATTCATCCCGAGGACATCCGTGCGCTGGGGATGAAGGATGGCGACTGGGTGGATTTGATGACGGTGTGGGATGACGGGCCCGAGCCGAGCGCCGGGCCGCCCGGACACGCAGTGCCGGGCGTGGGGGGCACGGTACGGCGCGCCGACAAGTTCAAGCTCGTGGCCTACGACATCCCGCGCGGCAACCTCGCGGCCTACTACCCCGAGACCAATCCGCTGGTGCCGCTCTCGGCCACGGCCATTGCCGCGGGCACGCCCACGTCGAAGGCGATTCCGGTGCTGCTGGTGCCGCACCGCGGCGAGCTCGCAGACGGCGCCGTGGCCAGCGAGGCCGCCACCACCGCCGCCTGAGCCATGACCGACGAGGCGCAGCCGCTGGCCGACCTGCCCGCCGCGCTGTTGCGCGCGCTGGCCGAGGAGGGCGACGGCGTGCGCGGCGTCTCGTTGCCGCGCCTGGTCAAGCGCCTGAGCCTGGGCGCCAGCGCGCTGATGCGCGAGCTGACGCTGATGAGCGATGCCGTGCTCGGCGGCGTGCGCGGGCCCGGCTGGGTGCGCGTCGAGCAGCTCGAGGGGCGCTGGGTCGCGCACCTGACCGAGGCCGGGCGCGCGCAGGCCCTGCGCCTGCCGCCGGCCGGGCCGCTGCACTGATCGGCCGCAGCGGCCAGAATCGGGCCCATGCGCCGCCTGGGCGCCTGCACGCCATGTCTTCCGAACCCATTCATTCCTCCGCCGCCGAGTTCGACATTCCGCCCCTGGCCCAACTGGGCGTGCAGGTCTTTGGCGAACCCGGCCTGCCGCCGCAGGGCCAGCTGCGCGAGGACACGCTGGCGGCCGAAGTGCCGGTGGCGCTGGTGTTCAACGGCCTCTCGCATGCCGTGATGATGGCCACGCCGCAGGGCGTGGAGGACTTCGCGCTGGGCTTCGCGCTCAGCGAAGGCATCCTGGATTCGGCCACCGACTGCCGCGGCATCGAGGCTACGGCGCTGGCCGCCGCTGATGCCGGCCTGCCCGAGGGCATGCCCGGCATCGAGGTGCAGATCGAGATATCCACCCGCGCCTTCGAGCGCCTCAAGGGCCGGCGCCGCAGCCTGGCCGGGCGCACCGGCTGCGGCGTTTGCGGCGTCGAGAGCTTCGCCGCGCTGGACCTGTCGCCGCCGCGCGTGCCCGCCCATCCCTGGGCCGCGCAGATCGACCTGCCCGTGGTGCTGCAGGCCATCGAAGGCCTGCGCGCGCAGCAGGCGCTCAACGCGCGCGCCGGCGCGCTGCATGCGGCCGGCTGGGCCGGCCTGGACGGTGCCCTCAGCGACGTGCTGGAAGACGTGGGCCGCCACAACGCGCTGGACAAGCTGCTGGGCCGGCTGGCCCGCACCGGCCGCCTGGGTCAGCCGGGCTTCGTGGTGATGACCAGCCGCGGCAGCCACGAGCTGGTGCGCAAATGCACGCAGCTGGGCGTGCCGGCGCTGGCCACGGTGTCAGCGCCCACTGCCATGGGCGTGCAGATGGCGCGGCTGTGCGGCATCGCGCTCTGGGGTCTGTGCCGGCCGCCGCGCGCGGTGCGCTACACGGCCGGTTGAGACCGGCGGGCGCCCGCCGCATGCATCGGGCAGATAAAAGTGTTACACAAGGTGTACGAATTGCCTTGCTGGAGACACAATCTTGTCCAAGATGAGCCTTTCCAGCGAAACCGACTTCGAACAGATGTTCGACCGAGCCCCCATTTCTCTGTGGCTCGAGGATTTCAGTGCCCTCAAGCGCCTGTTCGAGGGCTGGCGCGCGCAGGGCGTCATCGACCTGAAGGCCCACCTGCAGGCTGACCTGGCGCACGTGCAGCAGTGCGCGGCCAGCATCCGCCTGATCAAGGTCAATCGGCAGACGCTCAAGCTTTTCGGGGCCCAGAACCAGCAGCAGTTGGAGCAGAACCTGCACGACGTGTTTCGGGGCGACATGCTCACGCGCATGCTGCCCGAGATGCAGGCGCTGTGGGAGGGCCGGCTCGACTATTCGAACCAGACCGTAAACTACGCGCTCGACGGCCGCCGCATCGAGGCTCAGATCCATGTGCGGGTGCTGCAGGGCCACGAAGACCTCTGGGACCGCGTGCTGATCTCGCTGGAGGACGTGACCGAAACCGTGGTGGCGCGGGCGCAGCTGGCCGCCAGCGAGCGCCATGCGCGCAACCTCTTCCACTACTCGCCCGTTTCGCTCTGGGTGGAGGACTTCAGCGGCGTCAAGAGCCTGCTCGACGAGGCACGCAACCAGGGCATCCAGGACTTCCGCGTCTTTCTGAGCGTGCATCCCGAGTTCGTGGAGCGCTGCATGCAGGAGATCCGCGTGCTGGAGGTGAACCAGCAGACGCTGCAGATGTTCGGCGCCGAAAGCCAGAAGGAGCTGCTGGCCAACCTGAGCCAGGTCTTCAGGGACGAGATGCACGACACCTTTGCCGAGCAGCTGATCGACCTGTGGAACGGCAAGACCGAGCAGGTCCGCGAGGTCATCAACTACAGCCTCAACGGGTCGCTGATCAACATCCACATGCAGTTCTCCGTGATGCCCGAGCACCTGGAGAACTGGGACCTGGTGCTGCTGTCGCTGGTCGACATCACGGCGCGCAAGAAGGCCGAGGCCTACCTGGAATACCTGGGCAAGCACGACTCGCTCACGCGCCTGCGCAACCGGGCCTTCTACGTGGACGAGCTCAACCGCATCTCGCGCAAGGGGCCCTGGCCGCTGGCCGTGATCGTCATGGACCTCAACGGCCTCAAGCGCATCAACGACAGCGAAGGCCATGCGGCCGGCGACGACCTGCTGCGGCGGGCCGGCGAGGTGCTGACCAACGCCACCGCGGGCCAGCCCTGGTGCGTGGCGCGCGTGGGCGGCGACGAATTCATCGCCCTGCTGCCCGGTGCGGACGAGCGCATGGCGCAGGAAGTCCACGCCCGCATCGAATCGCTGATCGAGGTCAGCAACCAGTTCTACCCGGGCCAGCCGCTGAGCCTGTCGATCGGGATTGCGTGCGCCCACCAGGCCAGCGAAGTCGAAGGCGCGCTGCTGCAGGCCGACCGCGCCATGTTCGATGCCAAGACCTTGCACTACGCCGAGCAGTCCCTGGTGCCCCGTCGCGCTGCATAGAAATCCCTACGCCTTGCTAGCTGCGCCATCATGACGGCGTCCTGCAGCGTCCTTGTGGGCTATCGTCGCGCCCCATGACTGCTTCGCTCCGCCTGGGTGGGCGCATGCTCTGGCGCGACCTGCGCGCCGGCGAGCTGCGCCTGATCGTCGTTGCCGTGCTGCTGGCCGTGGCCGCGCTCACGGCGGTCGGCTTTTTTGCCGACCGGCTCAAGAGCGGCCTGCAGCGCGATGCGCGCCAGCTGCTGGGCGGCGACGCGGTGCTGCGCACCGACAACCCGCCGCCGCCGGAGATCATCGAGCGCGCCCGCGCGCAAGGCCTGCAGGCCACGCTGAGCTATGACTTTCCCACCATGGCGCGCGCACCCGACGAGCGTGGCGGCGACAGCCGTCTGGTGGCCTTCAAGGCCGTGGACGCGGGCTACCCGCTGCGTGGCAGCCTGCAGCTGGCCGACGAGGTGGGCGGTGCCAGCCGCGCCGTGCGCGAGATTCCCCAGCCGGGCCAGGTCTGGGCCGATGCGCCGCTGCTCGACGCGCTGGGCCTGAAGGTGGGCGATGCGCTGCTGCTGGGCGATGCCGCGCTCACCATCGCGCGCGTGATCGTGATCGAACCCGACCGCGGCAGCGGCTTCATGAGCTTCGCGCCGCGCGTGATGGTCAATGCGGCCGACGTGCCGCGCACCGCACTGGTCCAGCCGGCCAGCCGCATCCGCTACCGGCTGGCGGTGGCCAGCGAGGATGCCGCTGCCGTCAAGCGCTTCAGCGACCAGATGCAGGCCGCGCTGGACGCGGGCCAGTTGCGCGGCGCGCGCCTGGAGTCTTTGGAAAGCGGCCGGCCCGAGATGCAGCAGACCCTGGGCCGGGCCGAGAAATTCCTGAACCTGGTGGCGCTGCTGGCGGCCCTGCTGTCGGCCGTGGCCGTGGCGCTGGCTGCGCGCGGCTTTGCCGCCAGCCACCTGGATGATTGCGCCATGCTGCGCGTGCTGGGCCAGAGCCAGCGGCGCATCGCCACCGCCTATGCGCTGGAGTTCGTGGTGGTCGGGCTGGTGGCCAGCGCGCTGGGCGTGGCCATCGGCTGGGGCGTTCACCATGTGTTCGTGCTGCTGCTGGCCGGGCTGGTGCAGAGCTCACTGCCTGCGCCCTCGCTCTGGCCGGCGGCCTTTGGCATCGGCATGGGCCTGACCTTGCTGCTGGCCTTCGGCCTGCCGCCCGTGCTGCAACTGGCCAAGGTGCCGCCGCTGCGCGTGATCCGCCGCGACGTGGGCGGGCTCAAGCCGGCTTCGGCCGCCGTGTTGGGCGTGGGCGTGCTGGGCTTTGCGGCCCTGCTGCTGGCCGCCAGCAGCGACCTCACCTTGGGTCTGATCGCCGTCGGCGGCTTTGCCGGCGCCGTGCTGCTCTTTGCCGCGCTGGCCTGGGTGGCGGTCAAGCTGCTGCGCCGCGCGGTCAATGAAAGCACCGCGCCGCGCTGGCTGGTGCTGGCCACGCGCCAGATCTCGGCCCGGCCCGTCTATGCCGTGGTGCAGGTCAGCAGCCTGGCCGTGGGCCTGCTGGCGCTGGTGCTGCTGGTGCTGCTGCGCACCGACCTGGTGTCCAGCTGGCGCCAGGCCACGCCGCCCGATGCGCCCAACCGCTTCGTGCTCAACGTCATGCCCGACCAGGAGCAGGCCTTCCAGCAGGCGCTGCGCGACGCGGGCGTGCGCCAGTTCGACTGGTACCCCATGTTCCGCGGCCGGCTGGTGGCCATCAACGACAAGCCGGTCTCGCCCGACGACTACACCGAGGAGCGCGCCAAGCGCCTGGTGGACCGCGAGTTCAACCTGAGCAACGCGGCCGAGGCGCCGCCGCACAACAAGATGCTCAGCGGTAGCTGGAACACCGGCGAGGCCGGCGTGGTGAGCGTGGAAGACGGCCTGATGACCGAGCTGGGCCTGAAGCTTGGCGATACGCTGCGCTTCGACATCGGCGGCATGCAGAGCGAGGCGCGCATCACCTCCACGCGCGAGGTGGACTGGGGCTCGCTGCATGCCAACTTCTTTGTCATGTTCCCGTTGGCGCAGATGCCGCCCGAGGTGCCCGTCACCTATCTCGGCGCCTTCCGCGCGCCTGAAAAGGCCGGCTTCGACAACGGCCTGGTGCGCCAGTTCCCGAACATCACCAACGTGGATATGAGCGCCACCATCGCGCAAGTGCAGCGCGTGCTGGACCAGGTGATCCGCGCGGTGGAGTTCCTCTTCGGCTTCACGCTTGCGGCGGGCCTGGTGGTGCTGTTCGCGGCCGTCACGGCCACGCGCGAGGAGCGGGCCAAGGAGTTCGCCGTGATGCGCGCGGTGGGCGCGCGCGCTGCGCTGCTGCGCCAGGTGCAGCGTGCGGAGCTGGCGGGCGTGGGCCTGCTGGCCGGGCTGCTGGCCAGCCTGGTGGCTTCGGTCATTGGCTGGGGCCTGGCGCGCTACGTGTTCCAGTTCACCTGGACGGGCTCCTTCTGGGTGCCCGTGGGCGGTGCGCTGGCCGGCGCCGTGCTGGCGCTGATGGCCGGCTGGTGGGGCCTGCGCGAAGTGCTGCGCCGCCCGGTGGTGGCCACCTTGCGGCAGGCCGCTGATTGATTGATGGATGGATGGAGCGCCGACAATCGCCGGATGCAGATTCAGGAAAAGCCGCCCTTTGACACCCCCTTCGAATGGATAGGGGGCGAGGCCAGGGTCCATGCGCTGGTCGAGCGCTTCTATGACCTGATGGACCTGGAGCCGGCCTACGCCGCGCTGCGCGCTGCCCACGGCACCAGCCTGGACAACGCGCGCCAGCGTCTGTTCTGGTTCCTGTGTGGCTGGCTGGGCGGGCCCGACCACTACGTCGAGCGCTTCGGCCACCCGCGGCTGCGCGCGCGCCACATGCCCTTTGCCATCGGCATCGCCGAGCGCGACCAGTGGCTGGCGTGCATGGAGCAGGCCATGATCGAGACCGACGTGCCCGAGCCGCTGCGCCACCGGCTCAACGCCTCCTTCTTCCAGACCGCGGACTGGATGCGCAACAAGGGCGGCTGAGCGCGGGCCGCGCGCCACCGGGCCTGCGCAGGTTCAGTCCAGCCGGATGTTCTTGGCCTTGATGACCGCACCCCAGCGTGCGTATTCGGCGTCGATGGCCCGGGTCATCTCCTGGGACGTGCCGCCCACGGGCTCGGAAGCGAGGTCGCGGATGCGTTTTTGCATGTCGAGCAGCCGCGTGATGCGCGCGACCTCGGCCTGCAGGCGGGCCACGCCTTCGGGCGGCACGCTCGACGAGGCCCAGACGCCCTGCCAGCCCAGCAGATCGAAGCCAGGCACCGCTTCGGCCAGCGTGGGCACATCTGGCAGCGCGTCCAGGCGCTTGGGCGTGGTCACTGCCAGGGCCTTGACCTTCCGGCTGGCCGCGAAGGGCAGTGCGGACGGAAAGGGCTCGAAAACCATGGCCACCTGTCCTGCGATCACGTCCGTGACCTGGCCTTGCTTGTAGGGCACGTGCAGGAACTGCGTGCGCGTCTGGTCCTGGATGATCTCGAAGGCCAGGTGCGAAGCCGTGCCCGGGCCGTAGCTGGCGTAGGCCACCTTGCCGGGCTGCCCGCGCGCGTGGCCGATCGCTTCGGCCAGCGTGTTGGGCGGAAACTGGTTGTTGGCGAGCAGCACGTAGCCGGTGGTCAGCGTGATGCTCACCGGCGCCATGTCCTTGCGCATGTCGTAGGACAGCTTTCCGAACAGGTGCGGGTTCATGGTCGGAATCTGGTTATAGGCATACAGCAGCGTGTGCCCGTCCGTGGCCCGCGCGACCGATTCGGCGCCGATGTTCCCGGAAGCACCCGGGCGGTTCTCGACGACGAAGGGCTGACCCAGGCTGCGCGAGAGGTGCTCGCCATACATGCGGGCCATGATGTCGGGGCCTGTTCCTGCGGCCGCCGGAACGACGATGCGCACCATGCGCGAGGGCCATGACGCCGTCTGCGCACCCGCGGGCGTCGCGCCCTGCAGCAGCGTTGCCGCAGTCATCGCGGCCAAGCATGCAGTCTTCACGTGGGTCTCCGTTGCTTGTTGTTCTTTGCTTGCTCGTCTTCTTGTGCGGCGGGTCTAGGCCCCGGCCCGCTCCGGCGTGAAGATGCCCGCTTCGATGAGGCGTGCCACGCCCTCGGGCGCGATCTCCGCTGCGGGTGCATTGCCGCCGATCATGCCCAGCAGCAGGCCCTCGGCCTCGCCGGGCGCGGCCTGCACGCATTCGAAGCGGCGCTGCACGCCCAGCGGAAAGGCGATGAAGTCCAGCGGATCGAGGATCAGATGCTCGTCGCCGCCATCGCCCTGCCATTCGAGCTTCCAGCGGCCCTTGATCACCATGAAGCTCTCCACGGTGTCGTGGGTGTGCATCAGCACGCCCTTGCCCGGCGCCGCCGCGATGAAGGACACGCCGAAGCCGGCCTGCAGGTGGGACACCCGGGCCTTGGCCCGGTCGCCGAAGGGCGAGAACTGGCCTTCGCCCTTGGGCTGGTCGAAGCCCAGCACGTTGAGGAAGGCGCGGCGGCATTCGGGCAGTTGCATGTCCGGCAGGCCGGTTTCGCAGCGCTGCAAATCGCCGAAGCGGGCCACGCAGGCCAGCATGTCGTCACGTCGGGGGAGGGTGGTCTGGATCGTCATGGGGCACACGGATTGGAGGATGTCCCGATTCGAGCATCGCGGTGGCGCACCCACAATCAGGCGCGCGCAATGCGGCCATTCGGTCTTCTTGATGCGCCCTCACGATGAAGCGCAGCAATATCAATCTGTTGATCTGTCTGGACGCGCTGCTGACCGAACGCTCCGTCACGCGCGCCGCGGAGCGGCTGGGCATGAGCCAGCCGGGCGTGAGCAATGCGCTGGCCCGCCTGCGCGAACTCACGGGCGATCCGCTGCTGGTGCGCAGCGGCAACGGCTTTTTGCTGACCGAGCGCGCGCAGGCCCTGGCGCGCAAGGTGCGCACCGGCATCGAGCTGATGGACGACATCTTCACGCACGAAGGGCCGCTGGACCTGGCTTCGGCCAGCGGCACCGTGACGCTCGCATTGGCCGAATCCATGGGCCTGGCCTACATGCCGGCACTCGCACAGGCCGTGGCCACGCAGGCGCCGGCGCTGGTGCTCAACGTGCGTGCGCCCGACCCTGCGCACCTGCGCGAATGGCTGGCCGAAGGCGAATGCGATGTCGCGATCGGGCACTTTCCCGATCTGGCACCGGACCTGCGCAGCCACCCGCTGCTGGAGCAGCCGCTGGCCTGCATTCACGCGCGCGGCACCGTCAGGGGCACGTTGACGCTGAGCGAGTACCTCGCGCGCAGCCATGTGGTGTTCGGCTCGCCCTTTTCGCCGCGCTCCACGCTCGAGCAGACGCTGGGCGCCGCGCTGGCGGCTGCCGGGCACGAGCGCAGGCGGCTGGTCCGGGTCTCTTCGGTGATGCTGATCCCGTACATCGTGGCGGGCTCGCAGCATGTCGCCACGCTACCCGAATGGATATGCAGGCACTTCGCCACGCTGCTGCCGCTGCAGGTGTCGCCCGTGCCCGTGGCCGTGCCCTCGGCCACCACGGTCATGGTGTGGCACGAGCGCACGCATCGGCTGGCCCTGCATCGCTGGCTGCGCGAGCAGGTCCGAGAGATCGTGCCGGGCGCCGCCACGCTGGGCTTCGACATCCGCGCCCCTGCGCCGCGTCAAGCGCAGGCAATCCGCCCATTGCGCGCGCTTGATGGCGGCGCCGCGCGCTAGCCGCTACCGTGGGGCCGACCCAGCACACCGGCCATCCCATGCTCCACTGGACGCAAGACCCGCACACGCAAGACGGCATCCGCCGCCGCATCTTCAGCCCGCAGCATGAAGGCGGCCTGCCTTCGGGCATCGTCTACGAGCCCGAAGGCCTGGCGCTGGACGAGGCCGTGCCCGTGGTGTGCATGCAGCACGGGGGCAGCAGCGCCAAGGACGGGCCGGACGTGCTGGATGCGGCCACGGCCTTCACGCGCCTGGGCTGCCGCGTGCTCGCCCTCGACGGCCCGGTGCATGGCGCGCGCGCAGCCACGCCGATGGAGCCCGCCGCCACGCGCGATCGCTTTCTGGCCCTGTGGCGCGAGGACGCGACGCATGTGGCCCAGCATGTGGACCGATGGCAGGCCGTGCTGCAGGAGGTGCAGGCCGTCTGGCCCACGGCCGCGCTGCGCTGGCTGGGCGTGTCGATGGGCACCGCCTACGGCCTGCCGCTGCTGGCGCGCGGCACTGCCATTGACCGTGCCGTGCTGGGCATGTGGGGCGCCTGCTATCCCAACTCTGAACGGCTGCTGGCCGATGCGGCCGCGCTGCGCTGCGCGGTGCTGTTCCAGCAGAAATGGGATGACGAGCTGTTCAGCCGGCAGGGGCAGCTCGCGCTGTTTGACGCGCTGGGCACGCCGGACAAGCGCCTGCATGTCTACCCGGGCGGACACGTCAGGATCGCAGGCGAGCAGTGGGATGACCTGCAGCGCTTTTTGCTTGTCCCGGCGGGCGACTGAAGCAGGCAGAGGAGGAGGGCGTCGCGTCACTTGCCGCAGAGCCAACAAAAAAGCACTTGGGCATTTCTGCGCCAAGTGCTTTTTCGTGTTCGGGTATTTTGGTGGGCCCTGAGTGACTCGAACACTCGACCTACGGATTAAGAGTCCGCTGCTCTACCAACTGAGCTAAGAGCCCTTGTCTGTTCGGCTTTCCTTGAAGGTCGGCGTCATCAGGCAAGACCGCAAGTATAGCGCATATTTTTGGCTCGGCGCAAATCACTGCGTCAAATCGTCAACACGCGCTCAACGCGGCGTGGGTGCTGTCTCACATCAGCAGGTGTTCGCCTGCGTTGTCGCCGCCCAGGATCACGTAGTTGACCTTGCGGATGTCCATGAGCTTCCTGCCACCTGCATAGCTGATGGAAGACTGCACGTCCTGCTCCATCTCCACCAGTGTGTCGGCCAGCTTGCCCTTGACGGGCTCGAGGATGCGCTTGCCTTCGACGTGCTTGTACTCGCCCTTGTTGAAGTCGCTGGCCGAGCCGTAGTACTCCTTGAAGAGCTGGCCTTCCACTTCCACGGTTTTGCCCGGCGATTCCTCGTGACCCGCGAACAGCGAGCCGATCATCACCATGCTGGCACCGAAGCGGATGCTCTTGGCGATGTCGCCATGGCTGCGGATGCCGCCGTCGGCAATGATGGGCTTGGTGGCCACGCGCGCGCACCACTTGAGCGCCGACAGCTGCCAGCCGCCCGTGCCGAAGCCGGTCTTGAGCTTGGTGATGCAGACCTTGCCCGGGCCCACGCCCACCTTGGTGGCATCGGCGCCCCAGTTCTCCAGGTCGATCACGGCCTCGGGCGTGGCCACGTTGCCCGCAATCACAAAAGACTTGGGCAGCTTTTCCTTCAGGTAGCCGATCATGTTCTTCACGCTGTCGGCGTGGCCGTGCGCGATGTCGATGGTCACGTACTCGGGGCTCAGGCCCTTGGCCAGCAGGCGGTCCACGGTGTCGTAATCGGGCTGCTTCACGCCCAGCGAAATGGATGCGAACACGCCGGCCTTGTGCATGCGCTCGACGAAGGCCACGTTGTCCAGGTCGAAGCGGTGCATCACATAGAAGTAGCCGTTCTGCGCCAGCCACAGGCAAATGGACTCGTCCACCACCGTCTTCATGTTGGCAGGCACCACGGGCAGGCGAAAGCGCCGGCCGCCCAGCTCCACGCCGGCATCGCATTCGGAGCGGCTCTCCACGCGGCACTTGCGCGGCAGCAGCAGGACGTTGTCGTAGTCGAAGATTTCCATGACCAGGCTCTCCTTGAAGGAAGGTCGTTGTTGACGAACGAATGAGCGCTTGGCTTGGCCGGCTTTTTTGGTGCGCGCGGCACATCTGTGGAATGTGCGGGCACAAAAAAACCGGGCGCAAGAAATCTTGGGCCCGGTGGTTGATTCTAGGCCGCCGCCTGCGCGCCCCTCATCTGCGCAAGTGCATAGACCCTATGCGGATTGCGTGATGCCGCCGTTGGGCTGAACCATGCCATGGCCGCGCCGGGTCATGCGCGGGCCGCACGGGCCCGGCGCAAGGGCCTTCCTACAATCAGGCCATGTCTTCTTCGGGTTCCGATGCCGCGCCGCCGGCTTCTTCTCTGCCGCTTTTCGGAGAGCCGTTCACAGCCGATGGCACCGCAGCCACCCTGCAGCCTTCCCCGTTGCTGAGCAGTCTCAATGGCGAGCAGCTGGCCGCCGTCACGCTGCCCCAGGGCCATGCGCTGATCCTGGCCGGTGCCGGCTCGGGCAAGACGCGCGTGCTCACCACGCGCATCGCCTGGCTGCTGTCCACGGGGCAGGTCTCGCCAGGCGGCGTGCTGGCCGTGACCTTCACCAACAAGGCGGCCAAGGAGATGATGACCCGCCTGTCGGCCATGCTGCCGGTGAATGTGCGCGGCATGTGGATCGGCACCTTCCATGGCTTGTGCAACCGCTTCCTGCGCGCGCACTGGAAGCTGGCGGGCCTGCCGCAGAGCTTCCAGATCCTGGACACGCAGGACCAGCTCTCGGCCATCAAGCGGCTGATGAAGCAGTTCAACGTCGATGACGAGCGCTTTCCGGCCAAGCAGACCCAGTGGTTCATCGCCGGCGCGAAAGAAGACGGCCTGCGGCCGGGCGACGTGGAAGCGCGCAGCGAAGACGACCGCAAGAAGATCGAGCTCTACCAGCTTTATGAAGAGCAGTGCCAGCGCGAAGGTGTGGTCGATTTTGGTGAGCTGATGCTGCGCAGCTACGAGCTGCTGCGTGACAACGATGCGGTGCGCGAGCACTACCAGCGGCGCTTTCGCCACATCCTGATCGACGAGTTCCAGGACACCAACCGCCTGCAGTACGCCTGGATCAAGATGCTCTCGGGCCAGACCGATGCGCAGGGCCGCTTCACGCCCGCGCCGCACAGCAGCGTGCTGGCCGTGGGCGACGATGACCAGAGCATCTATGCCTTCCGCGGCGCGCGTGTGGGCAACATGCAGGACTTTGTGCGCGAGTACGACGTGCAGCGCCAGATCAAGCTGGAGCAGAACTACCGCAGCTACAGCAACATCCTCGACTCGGCCAACGCGCTGATCAGCCACAACAAGAAGCGGCTGGGCAAGAACCTGCGCACCGATCAAGGCCCCGGCGAGCCCGTGCGCGTGAACG
The DNA here is from genome assembly GCF_028023875.1 of Xenophilus arseniciresistens. GTDB lineage: Bacteria > Pseudomonadota > Gammaproteobacteria > Burkholderiales > Burkholderiaceae_C > Xenophilus > Xenophilus arseniciresistens. The sequence continues at coordinate 188,129 of NZ_JAQIPB010000003.1, read as the reverse complement.
AGGCCACCAGCGATTTCGCCGAAGCGCAGTGGATGGTGGAAGAGATCCGCCACCTCGTGCGCGAGGATTTCGAGCGCAAGGAAGTGGCCGTGCTCTACCGCAGCAATGCGCAAAGCCGCGTGATCGAAACCGCGCTGTTCAATGCCGGCGTGCCCTACCGCGTGTATGGCGGCCTGCGCTTTTTCGAGCGCGCCGAGATCAAGCACGCACTGGCCTACCTGCGCCTGCTCGAGAACAAGGACGACGACACCAGCTTCCTGCGCGTGGTGAACTTCCCGCCGCGCGGCATCGGGGCGCGCAGCATCGAGCAGTTGCAGGACGCCGCACGCGCGCGTGGCATCTCGCTCTACGGCGCCATTGCCGGCCTGCCCGGCAAGGCCGGCGCCAACCTGTCGGCCTTCGCAGCCAGGATCGATGTGCTGCGCGAGCAGACGCAGGGCCTGTCGCTCAAGGAAATCATCGAGCTGGTGCTGGACACCAGCGGCCTGGAGGAGCACTACAAGGCCGACCGCGAAGGCGCAGACCGTCTGGAAAACCTGGCCGAACTGGTGAACGCGGCCGAGAGCTTCGTCACGCAGGAAGGCTTTGGCCGCGATGCCGTGGCGCTGCCCGTGGACGAGCTGCGCCAGTCACTGGCGAGCCAGGGCATCGACCCCTCGCGTGCGGTGCTGGACGAGCCGCTGGCGCCGGATGCAGAGACCGGCGAAACCTTGAGCCCGCTCGCGGCCTTTTTGACCCATGCGGCCCTTGAGGCCGGCGACAACCAGGCCCAGGCCGGGCAGGACGCCGTGCAGTTGATGACCGTGCATGCGGCCAAGGGGCTCGAGTTCGACGCGGTGTTTATCACGGGCCTGGAAGAAGGACTGTTCCCGCACGAGAACTCCATGAGCGACGTGGAAAGCCTTGAGGAGGAACGGCGCCTGATGTATGTGGCCATCACACGCGCGCGCCGCCGGCTGTACATGAGCTTCTCGCAAACGCGCATGCTTCATGGCCAGACGCGCTACCACCTGCGCAGCCGTTTCTTCGACGAACTGCCCGAAGAGGCGCTGAAGTGGCTCACGCCCAAGCAGTCGGGCTTCGGCCAGTTTGCGCCGGGCGGTGCGGCGCGTGCAGGAGCAGGCTACGGCGCCAGCAGCGGCTACAGCGGCGGCTACGGTGGCCGCAATCCCGGCTGGAGCGGCGGCGGCCAGGCCGCAGCGCCCAGCGCGCCCGTGCCGCGCAAATCAGAACCCTCGCATGGCTTGCGCGTGGGCATGCAGGTCTTTCACAACAAGTTTGGCGAAGGGGCCGTGCTGGCGCTGGAAGGCACCGGCGACGACGCGCGGGCGCAGGTCAAGTTCGGCCGCCACGGCGTCAAGTGGCTGGCCCTGAGCGTGGCCAAGCTGACGCCGGTCTGAAGCCGGCGCCCGCGGGCAGCGGGTCGTCCTTGCCCACGCCCACCACGCTCATCAGGCGAACCACGCCAAAGCGGGCCCAGTAAAGCGATTCCACCGCGCGGGCGCTGCTGGCGGCCTTGATGAAACGGTGCAGCCGACCGGCCGAATCGATGATGCGGACTTTGTAGATGCGCATGCTGTTCTCCATGTCTGTTTTGTGTGACAGACACACCCTCGTCCCGGGCCTGAGGGCAGCGTGTCGGAGATCGGCGCCTGGCGCGGTCGGTGCCCGTGCGCCGCAAGGCCGGCGGGCAGGCCGCGCGCGGGCTCAATCGGCCTGGAAGCAGTCGCGAAAGCTGAACCAGGCCGAGGCGAAGAACATGGCCGACAGCAGGAAGGTGCCGCCCACCATCACGCCCGCGCCCAGCGGGCCGGCCACCGAGGCCAGCAGCGAGCCCACCATGGCCAGCACCAGGCTCACCAGCAGGGCCACGCCGGTCCAGCACAGGATGAAGACCAGCATGGCGCCGATGTTGCGCACGCAGGTCACGAAGCTGAAGAACAGCGCCTTGACGGGCGGCACGCCGTGCCAGTGCAGCAGGGCTGGCGCATGCCAGAAGGCCAGCGCCACGGGCACGTAGATCAGCATGCGCAGCACCATCGCGCCCTGGAAGGCGCCGCTGCGCACGACGTCGGCCTTGAAGGTGCCGTCACTGTTGATGGCATCGGCCATGGGGTCGCCCACCAGCAGCGAGGCCAGCGCGCCGATCAGCAGCACGGCCACCGCGTACAGGGCGCCCATGATGGCCAGGGAGCGCGCCTTCTCGCGCACGGCGCCCAGCGCAGCCATGAACACGCGCGCCGACAGCGGCGGCGTGGGCTGGCCGGGGCGCAGCAGCGGGATCGCTGCACCGGGCTGGGCCACGGTTTCGCTGGCCACCATGATGGCCAGGGTGCTGGCCGGCCCCAAGGCCACGGCCAGCGGCACGCCCACCAGCGGAAGGGCCGCCACCAGCGCCATCGCGGCCATGAAGATCATGAACAGCGAGAAGAAGGCCATGGGCGCGCGGCGAAAGGCCAGCAGGCCTTCGCGAACCCAGCGCGCGCCGGTGCCCGGGGCAACGACCAGCAGCTTCATGCGGTGGCCGCGGGCTCGGCAGCTACGAGCGGGGCCGCAGGCGCGATACGGGGCGCGGGCATGCTGGCGCGGTGGCGCAGCACGCGCTCGAAGTGCGCCGGGTCATGGGCCTTGAGCATGCTGGCTTCGCGCGGCAGGTGGAAGTCCCACAGGCGCGAGATCCAGAAGCGCAGCGCCGCAGCGCGCAGCAGGCCGGGCAGCAGCGCACGTTCGGCGGCGCCCAGCGGGCGCACGGCTTCGTAGGCGCCAAGCAGCGCATCGGTGCGCGCGGCATCGGGCTCGCCGGTGGGCAGGTCGATGGCCCAGTCGTTCAGGCACACGGCCAGGTCGAAGAGCCAGGTGTCGGTGCCTGCGAAGTAGAAGTCGAACACGCCCGTGAGCTGCGGCGCCTCGCCTTCGGAGCGCGGCGGCTCGAACATGGCGTTGTCGCGGAACAGGTCTGCATGCACGGGGCCGCGAGGCAGCGCCTGATAGGCGGCGGATTCGGCCAGGTGGTTCTGGTAGGCCAGCTCACCCGCCAGCAGCGCGGCCTGGTGGGCGTCCAGATAGGGCAGCACCACGGGCACGGTCTCGTTCCACCAGGGCAGGCCGCGCAGGTTGGGCTGGATGCGCGGGAAGTCGCGCCCGGCCAGGTGCATGCGCGCCAGCAGGGTGCCCAGCGCCGTGCAATGGGCGGCCGTGGGAGCCAGTTCGCTGCGGCCGCTGAGTTTCTGCACCACGGCGGCGGGCTTGCCGGCCACCGTGTGCAGCAGCGGGCAGGGCGCGCTGGCGCTCTGCTCCAGCGGATGCGCGGCGGCGCCGGGCAGCGCGGCCGGGTCGGCCACCGGGGCCGGCACGGGCAGGCCGCGCTCGGCCAGGTGGCGCATCAGCTCCAGGTAATAGGGCAGTTGCGCGAAGCTCAGGCGCTCGAAGAGCGTGAGCACGTAGTCGCCCTGGTCCGTGGTGGCGAAGTAGTTGGTGTTCTCGATGCCGCCTTCGATGCCGCGCAGCGACTGCAGCGCACCCAGGCCCAGGCGCTGCACCAGCGCGTCGGCTTCCGCGAAGCCCACTTCCGTGAAAACTGCCACGACGTCAGAACTTCATCACGTTCCACACGCGCGATCCGCCGTTGCCATCGCCCTGGCGCGCGCGGCGCTCGTCGGTGGGCTGCACCTGGTAGGCGGGCATGGCGCTCTTGGGCTGCACGGTGATGCTTTGCGTGACGCCGCCGTAGCGCATCTCGTCCACGCGCGCGCCGGTGTCTTCCACGGTAATGTGCTCGATCTTCTGGTTGCGCCGGCCATCCAGCGGCTCGGCCGAGCGGTCCACGGGCGCAGCCGTGGCTGCTGGCGCCGGGGCTGCGGCGGTCTGGGCCTGTGCCAGGGCTGGCGGCAGCACCACCAGGGCCAGTGCCAGCAGGCCGGTGCGCAGGGGCGCGGGAAGGGTCGAGGAGGTCGGGCGCATGATGGGGCGATTGTAGGTCTGCGCCCGTGCGTCGCTGTCGGCGGGCACGCAGCGTGCCTGCCCGCCGACGGGCCTTTGGGCGGGCGTGGCCGGCCTGCGCGGCGCTGCACGCCCGGCCTTCTGGCGAGGCGGCAAAATGCCGCGATGACCGACAAGAAAACGCTGCTGCTCGTGGATGGCTCGAGCTATCTGTACCGCGCCTTCCATGCCATGCCCGACCTGCGGGCGGTGCCTGGCGACCCCAGCAGCCATGCCACGGGCGCCATCCGCGGCATGATCAACATGATGCAGGCCCTGCGCCGCGAGGTGCGTGCCGACTATGTGGCCTGCATCTTCGACGCGCCTGGCAAGACCTTCCGCGACGACTGGTACCCCGAGTACAAGGCCAACCGCTCGCCGATGCCCGATGACCTGCGCGCGCAGATCAAGCCCATCCACGAAGTGGTGCAGCTGCTGGGCTGGCCGGTGCTGTGCGTGCCCGACGTGGAGGCCGACGACGTGATCGGCACCCTGGCGCGGGTGGGTGCGCAGCAGGGCGTGGAGGTCATCGTCTCCAGCGGCGACAAGGACCTGAGCCAGCTGGTGGACGAGCACATCACCATCATCGACACCATGAGCGGCAAGCGCCGCGACGTGGCCGGTGTGACGGCCGAGTTCGGCGTGCCGCCGAGCCTGATGGTCGACTACCAGACGCTGGTGGGCGACAGCGTGGACAACGTGCCCGGCGTGGACAAGGTGGGCCCCAAGACCGCTGCCAAGTGGCTGCTTCAGTATGGCTCGCTCGATGCGCTGATCGCGCAGGCGGCCGAGGTCAAGGGCGCCGCGGGCGAGAACCTGCGCAAGGCGCTGGACTGGTTGCCGCAGGGCCGGCGTCTGGTCACCATCCGCACCGACTGCGCGCTGGACGGGCATCTCGAGGGCCTGCCTGCGCTGGACGCACTGGCGCCGCGCGAGCAGGACCCCGAAGCCCTGAAGGCCTTCTACGAGCTGCATGGCTTCAAGAGCCTGGTCAAGACGCTGCAGGCCCACGCCGTGCCGCCCGAACAGATCGAGCTGGCCCAGTCCGAAGGGGCGGGCGCCACGCCCGACATGTTCGAGTCGATGGCCGAGCAGGCTGCTGCGCGCGCGAGCAACCTGGCCTACGACACCATCCTGAGCTGGGCCCAGTTCGACGACTGGCTGGCGCGGCTGCAGGCCGCCGAGCTGGCCGCCATCGACACCGAAACTACGTCTTTGGACGAGATGCGCGCGGAGATCGTGGGCATCAGCTTCAGCGTCAAGCCCGGCGAGGCGGCCTACATCCCGCTGATGCACAACTATCCCGGCGTGGCCGAGCAGCTGCCGCGCGACGAGGTGCTGGCGCGCCTCAAACCCTGGCTAGAGGATGAGCGCAGGAAGAAACTGGGCCAGCACATCAAGTACGACCGCCATGTGTTCGCCAACCACGGCATCGAGGTGCAGGGCTACGCGCACGACACGATGCTGCAGAGCTATGTGCTGGAAGTGCACAAGCCCCACGGCCTTGCCAGCCTGGCCGAGCGCCACCTGGGGCGCAGCGGCATCGACTACGAAGACCTGTGCGGCAAGGGCGCGCACCAGATTCCGTTCAGCCAGGTCGCCATCGAGAAGGCGGCCGAATACTCCTGCGAAGACAGCGACCAGACGCTGGACGTGCACCGCGTGCTGTGGCCGCGCCTGCAGGCCGACGACCGGCTGCGCTTCATCTACGAACTGGAGATGCAGAGCAGCGAATCGCTCTACCGCATCGAGCGCCACGGCGTGCTGATCGACGCGCCCACGCTGGCGGCGCAAAGCCATGAGCTGGGCCAGCGCATCCTGGCGCTGGAGCAGGAGGCCTACGACATCGCGGGCCAGCCCTTCAACCTGGGCAGCCCCAAGCAGATCGGCGAGATCTTCTTCGAGAAGCTCGGTCTGCCCGTCATCAAGAAGACCGCCAAGGGCGCGCCCAGCACCGACGAGGAGGTGCTGGAGAAACTGGCCGAGGACTATCCGCTGCCGGCCAAGATCCTGGAGCACCGCGGGCTGTCCAAGCTCAAGGGCACCTACACCGACAAGCTGGCGCAGATGGCGCTGCCGCGCACCGGCCGCGTGCACACCCACTATGCCCAGGCGGTGGCAGTGACCGGGCGGCTGTCGAGCAACGACCCGAACCTGCAGAACATCCCCATCCGCACGCCCGAAGGCCGGCGCGTGCGCGAGGCCTTCGTGGCGCCGGCCGGCCATGTGATCGCCAGCGCCGACTACTCGCAGATCGAGCTGCGCATCATGGCCCACATCAGCGGCGACGAATCGCTGCTGCGCGCCTTCACCGAGGGCCTGGACGTGCACCGTGCCACGGCCGGCGAGGTCTTCGGCGTGCCGCCGGAACAGGTCAGCAGCGAACAGCGCCGCTACGCCAAGGTCATCAACTTCGGCCTCATCTACGGCATGAGCAGCTTCGGCCTGGCGCGCAACCTGGGCATCGACAACACGGCTGCCAAGAGCTACATCGACCGCTACTTCGCGCGCTACCCGGGCGTGAAGGCCTACATGGACGAAACGCGGGCCAGCGCCAAGGAAAAGGGCTATGTCGAAACCGTCTTCGGCCGGCGCCTGTACCTGCCCGAGATCAATTCGCCCAACGGCCCGCGCCGCGGCGGCGCCGAGCGCGCGGCCATCAACGCGCCCATGCAGGGCACGGCCGCCGACCTGATCAAGCTCAGCATGAACAAGGTGCAGGCCGTGCTCGACGCCGAGCGGCGCGGCACGAAGATGATCATGCAGGTGCACGACGAACTGGTGTTCGAGGTGCCCGAGGCCGAGGTCGAATGGGTGCGCACGGAAATCCCGCGCCTGATGGCCGGCGTGGCGGAACTGAAAGTGCCTCTGCTGGCCGAGATCGGCGTCGGGCCCAATTGGGACCAGGCGCATTGAAGGATGCGCCGGCCGCGGCCGCCGACTGGCTGGCGCATTACGAGTCGCAGGGCTATGCGCTGCTGGCCGATTTCGTGCCCGCCGGCTGGCTTGCGGCCATGCGGGAAGCCGTCGACCAGTTGCAGGGCCGGGTGGCCAGCCTGCAGGACTATGAGCGCGCACGGCTGGTCTTCGAGCGCGACCTGAGTGCGAGGGGGCGCGGCGGCATCGCGGCCGAAGAGGTGGGCGATGCGCTCTTCATCATCGGCGAACCCGAGACCTTCGACCCCATCTTCCTTCGCCTGCTGAGCTGGCCGCCGCTGGTACAGGCCTCGCGGCAGGCCTTGGGCCGCGACGCCGTGGTGGCGCACTTCATGAACGTGACGTTCAAGCATCCGCGATTTGGCCGGTCCATCGGCTGGCACCGCGACTTTCCGAATACCTACATCTGCACGCAAGGGTCGGATTTCATGCGCCTGATGCTGTGCCTGGACGGCATGGACGAAGAGACGGGCGCAACGGCTTTCGTCCCAGGTTCGCATCGGGTGACCGACGAGGCGGCGCGCGAGGCCAAGCGCCAGGAGGACGTCCGTGGCAGTGCGGTACCGCCAACGGAAGGCGTGCGCACACTGGCGTGCAGGCCTGGCGACCTGGTGCTGATCCATCCCAAGGTGAGGCACGGCGGCGGCATGAACACTGGCGCCCGACCGCGTCGCAATGTGGTGCTACAGGTGGGCTGCGCGAAGGCGCCGCTGGTCACGGACAACAGTGAAGGCTGCACGGGCCTGCTGCTGCTGCCTCTGCCTGATCGCGCACGAATCCAGAGCTGAAAAGGCGAGGGCGCAGCCGCGTCCGTCGTCGCTTCAGCGCCGGCACATGGGGGCGGGGCGCCAACCGTGCTCACCCCTCACCACAGACGCCACCAGGGCCGCTGCGGCTGGCGCTGTTCGATGGGGCGGGTGTCCAGCCGGTCCAGCAGGTAGGCGGCCGCGCCGAAGCGGCTGACGGCTTCGCTGCCTTGTCGTTGCGGCGGTACCTGCCCTGGCATTGCGCCCGCAGGGCGCAGCGAACGCGGGACGGTCAGCGTGGCAGCGGGGGAAGAGGCGGTGTCGGGAGGCATGCAGGGATTCTGCCGCCCGCGCGCGCGCGAATCCCGCAAGTCTGGCCCGCCGCTGACAGCCATGCCAGCGTGCCGGCTGACAAGAAAAAAGCCCGCTGTCCGAAGACAGCGGGCTTTTTTGTTTGGTGCCGGAGAGATGAATCGAACACCCGACCTTCTCATTACGAATGAGCTGCTCTACCGACTGAGCTACACCGGCGAAGCCTCAGATTATAGCGCCAGTTTTTAGGTTTTTTCGGCGGCGTGGTAGCTGGTCACGCGATCCACTTCATTTTTGGAGCCCAGGAACACGGCCACGCGCTCGTGCAGCTTGGTGGGCTGCAAGTCCAGGATGCGCTGGCGCCCGTTGGTGGCGGCGCCGCCGGCCTGCTCGACCAGCCAAGCCATGGGGTTGGCTTCGTACATCAGGCGCAGCTTGCCGGCCTTCTCGGGCTCGCGCTTGTCCCAGGGGTACATGAACACGCCGCCGCGGGTGAGGATGCGGTGCACGTCGGCCACCATGGAGGCGATCCAGCGCATGTTGAAGTCCTTGCCGCGCGGGCCTTCCTTGCCGGCCAGGCATTCGTCGATGTAGCGCTTCACGGGGGCGTCCCAGTGGCGCATGTTGCTCATGTTGATCGCGAATTCCTTGGTGTCGGCCGGGATCTGCACGTTCTCCTGCGTGAGCACGAAGCTGCCCTGCTCGCGGTCCAGCGTGAACATGGCCACGCCGTCGCCCACGGTGAGCACCAGCGTGGTCTGCGGGCCGTACACGCAATAGCCGGCGGCCACCTGCTGGCTGCCGGGCTGCAGGAAGTCGGCTTCGGAGACGCCCGGATGGTCGTCGGGCTTCTTCATCACGCTGAAGATGGTGCCGATGCTGACGTTGACGTCGATGTTGCTGGAGCCGTCCAGCGGGTCGAACATCAGCAGGTACTCGCCCTGCGGGTAGCGGCTGGGCACCAGGTGGATGGTGTCCATTTCCTCGCTGGCCATGGCTGCCAGGTGGCCGCCCCATTCGTTGGCCTCGATCAGCACTTCGTTGGAGATGATGTCCAGCTTCTTCTGCACTTCGCCCTGCACGTTCTCGCTGCCGGCCGTGCCCAGCACGCCGCCCAGGGCGCCCTTGTTCACGGCCTGGCTGATGCTCTTGCAGGCGCGGGCCACCACCTCGAGCAGCAGGCGCAGCTGGGCCGGGATCTTGCCGTCGACGCGCTGCTGTTCGACGAGGTAGCGGGTCAGTGAAATCTTCGAGGTCATAAAGCGTTCTCTCTCACTTGAGGATCAGTTCGATGCCAGGGCTCGGGTCACGACTTCCAGCGTGTCCTTGCTGAGCTCGGGCTTGGCGGCCACGCGGGCGATGGCTTCGCGTGCGGCCGTGCGGTAGGGCTCGGCCAGCTTGCTCCAGCGGTCCATGGCGCGCGCCAGACGGGCGGCCACCTGCGGGTTGATGGCGTCCAGCTCGATCACGCGCTCGCTCCACCACACGTAGCCAGCGGCGTCGGGGCGGTGGAAGGCGCCGGGGTTGGCGCTGCAGTAGCTGAAGATCACGCTGCGCGCCCGGTTCGGGTTCTTGATGGAGAAGTCCGGGTGCTTCATGAGCTGCCTGACCAGCGGCAGCACGTCGCCGCCGCGGTCGGGCGCGCCGGCCTGCAGCGCGAACCACTTGTCGATGACCAGGGCTTCGTCCTTGAACAGCGCGTGGAAGCGCGCCAGCGCCTGCTGCGCCAGCGGGTGGCCCGCCACGACCAGCGCCGACAGGGCATTGACGCGGTCGGTCATGTTGCCGGCATTCTTGAAGCGCTGCAGCGTCTTGCCGGGCCAGACCGGATCGCCGCTTTCGCGCGCGGCCAGGCACAGCTGCGTGAGCGCCAGGCCGGCCAGCGCGCGGCGGCCGGCCGAGGCCGGGTCGGGGCTGTAGGCACCGGTGTCGCTGTTCTCTTCGAAAGCCCATTGCCAGTCGGCCGCCAGGGCCGTGGCCAGCTGCAGGCGCATGGCTTCGCGCACGGCGTGCACGCGCTGCGGGTCCACCACGTCGAGCTGCTCGGCGATGTAGCCCTCGGTGGGCAGCGTCAGCACCAGTTCCTTGAAGGCGGCGTCCAGCTGCGGATGGCGCAGCACCTCGCGCATGGCGTCGAGGAACTGCGCAGACAGCACGGGCGTGCCCGCGGCATGCTGCGGATCGCGGATGGCCGCCAGCGCGGCACGCAGGCCCAGGCGCTGGGCCGCTTCCCAGCGGTTGAAGGGGTCGCCGTCGTGGGCGAGCAGCGTGAGCAGCTGGGCGTCGCTGAAGTCGAATTCCAGGATCACCGGGGCGCTGAAGCCGCGCAGGATCGAGGGCACGGGCTCGGCGCTCAGGCCCGTGAACACGAACTGTTCGCTGGCTTGCGAAAGCACCAGCGTGCGCGATTCGCCCTGCGGCGCAGGCTCGCCTTCGAGCTGTAGCGCGAGGGCGCGGCCATCGGCGGCCACCAGGCCGATGTTGACGGGAATGACGAAGGGCTGCTTGTGCTCCTGGCCCGGCGTGGGCGGGCAGCTTTGCGTCAGCTGCAGCGTGTAGCGGCCGGCCTGCGCGTCCCACTGGCCGGTGGCGGCCAGGCGCGGCGTGCCGGCCTGGCTGTACCAGCGCTTGAACTGGGGCAGCAGGCGTGCAAGTTCCGAATCGGGGTTCGCATCGGCGATGGCCTGCGCGAAGTCGTCGCAGGTCACGGCCTGGCCGTCATGGCGGTCGAAGTACAGCTGCATGCCGCGCGTGAAGCCGGCGCGCCCCACCAGCGTCTGCATCATGCGCACCACCTCGGCACCCTTTTCGTAGATGGTGACGGTGTAGAAGTTGCTGATCTCGATGTAGCTGTCGGGGCGCACGGGGTGGGCCATGGGGCCCGCGTCCTCGGGGAACTGGGCGCTGCGCAGCACGCGCACGTCCTCGATGCGCTTGACCGCCCGCGCCGAGGGTTCGGCGCACAGGTCCATGCTGAATTCTTGGTCGCGAAAGACCGTCAGCCCTTCCTTGAGCGAGAGCTGGAACCAGTCGCGGCAGGTCACGCGGTCGCCGGTCCAGTTGTGGAAGTACTCGTGGCCGACCACGCTTTCGATGTTGGCGAAGTCGGCATCGGTGGCCGTCGCCTGGCTGGCCAGCACGTACTTCGTGTTGAAGATGTTCAGGCCCTTGTTCTCCATCGCGCCCATGTTGAAGTCGCTGGTGGCGACGATCATGAAGCGGTCCAGATCCAGCGGCAGGCCGAAGCGCAGCTCGTCCCAGACGATGGAGTTCACCAGCGAGCGCATGGCGTGCTCGGTCTTGTCCAGATCGCCCGCGCGTACGTACACCTGCAGCAGGTGCTCGCGGCCGTTGCGGGCCTTGATGCGCTGGCTGCGCGAAACCAGCTTGCCCGCCACCAGGGCAAAGAGGTAGCTGGGCTTCTTGAACGGGTCGACCCAGCGCGTGAAATGGCGGCCCTCGGGCAGATCGCCTTCTTCCACCAGGTTGCCGTTGGACAGCAGCACCGGGTATTGCGCCTTGTCGGCCCGCAGCAGCACGCTGTAGCTGGCCATCACGTCGGGCCGGTCCAGGAAGTAGGTGATGCGGCGGAAGCCCTCGGCCTCGCATTGCGTGAAGAAGGTGTCCTGGCTCACGAACAGGCCCATGAGCTTGGTGTTCTTGGCCGGGCAGCAGGTGGTGAAGATCTCCAGCGCGAACGCGTCGGGCAGCCCGTCGAGCACCAGTTCGCTGCCTTCCATGCGGAAGGACGCGCCCTGGCCGTTGACCAGCACGCGCGCCAGATTCAGTTCGTCGCCGTGCAGCCGCAGCGGCTCGGCCGGCACCTCGGGGTTGCGGCGCACCTGCATCTTGTTGAGCACGCGTGTCTTGGCCGGCTCCAGGTCGAAGGTGAGGTCCACCGTGTCGATCCACCACGCGGGCGCGGTGTAGTCCTCACGGCGGATGGCCACAGGCTGGCCCTGGGCGTCACGAGAGAGCAGCATCAGGCGGTCTCCAGGCAATTCGGTTGAAGAGGGCCGGGCACCCGGGGGTGCCGGCCGCAGGTTTCGTTCAGGGCGAGGGCTTCGCGGCGCGCTGCGCCTCAGACGCCCTGCTTCAGCGAGGCTTCGATGAAGGCGTCGAGGTCGCCGTCCAGCACCTTCTGCGTGGCCGAGATCTCGACGTTGGTGCGCAGGTCCTTGATGCGGCTGTTGTCCAGCACGTAGCTGCGGATCTGGTGGCCCCAGCCCACGTCGGTCTTGGAGTCTTCCAGCTTCTGCTGCTCTTCCTGGCGCTTGCGCATCTCATGGTCGTACAGGCGCGAGCGCAGGCGCTTCCAGGCCACGTCCCGGTTGCTGTGCTGGCTGCGGCCGTCCTGGCACTGCACCACGATGCCGGTCGGGATGTGCGTCAGGCGCACGGCCGAGTCGGTCTTGTTGATGTGCTGGCCGCCGGCGCCGCTGGCGCGGTAGGTGTCGGTGCGTACGTCCGCCGGGTTGATCTCGATCTCGATCGAGTCGTCGATCTCGGGGTAGATGAAGATCGAGGCGAAGCTGGTGTGGCGCCCGCCGGACGAATCGAAGGGCGACTTGCGCACCAGGCGGTGCACACCGGTTTCGGTGCGCAGCAGGCCGTAGGCATACTCGCCCTCGATCTTGATCGTGGCGCCCTTGATGCCGGCGGTGTCGCCGGGCGACTCGTCTTCGACCGTGGTCTTGAAGCCCTTGCGCTCGGCGTACTTCAGGTACTGGCGCATCAGCATGCTGGCCCAGTCCTGCGCCTCGGTGCCGCCGGCGCCGGCCTGGATGTCCATGAAGCAGTTCAGCGGATCGGCCGGGTTGTTGAACATGCGGCGGAACTCGAGCGCCTCGATTTCCTTCTGCAGCTCGGCCGCGTCGTCGGCAATGGCCTGCAGGCCGGCCTCGTCGCCTTCTTCCTTGCTCATCTCGTAGAGCTCGGTGTTGTCGGCCAGCTCGGCCGTCAGGCGGTCCAGGGCCAGCACCACGCCGTCCAGGGCCTTCTTTTCCTTGCCCAGCTCCTGGGCCTTCTTGGGGTCGTTCCAGACCGCCGGGTCTTCAAGGCCGGCGTTGACGGTTCTCAGGCGTTCGGCTTTGGCATCGTAGTCAAAGATACCTCCGGAGGTCGACCGTGCGAGTGCTCAGGTCTTCCAGGAGGGTGCCGATCTGGTTGATGCGTTCTGCGTCCATGTGATGCTCTGTATTCCGGTGGGTGGGGTGGGCGGGCCGCAAGGGCGGGCCCGCGGCAGGCGGCTTCCCCTGCGCGGGGAAAAGCGCGGATTTTCTCATGCGGGCCGTCAGGCCCCCAGCGTCAGGGGAATGATCCGCCGCGCGCGAGTGCAGCGGCGCAAGGCGGGGCGCCGCCCTGCCTCAGTTGTTGATCCGGACGTTGTTGAACGCGAGGTGCTCGAAGTAGCTGCCGGTGAAGTCCACATGCTCGCCGGTCAGGGTGTCGCCCCTGACGATGGTGCCGGTGCAGTCGAGCACCAGCACCTGTTCCCAGCGGCTGTGGTGGAAGCTCAGTTCGTCCCAGCGGCAGCGCAGGAACTGCGTGGTGTTGAAGCTGCCCTCGTCGAAGATGCTGGTGGCGAAGTTGCACTCGGTGAAGGTGCAGCCCTGGATGGCGATGGCGCGGAAGTCGCAGCCCGTGAAAGTGCAGCCGGTGAAGTGGCAGCCGCTCCAGGTGGCCTGCCCGAAGGTGGTGGCCGAAAAGGTGCTGCCCGAAAAGCTGCTGCCTTCGAACCGGGCCTCGTTCAGGTCCAGGCCGGTGTAGGCGTGGCTGTCGGCCTGGCCCACCAGGCCGGCGGGCGCGCCGCCCGCGCCTTTGCGCCAGCGGTCATGGTCCTGGATGATTTGCTGCGAGTTCATGCGTCGTGCCTCCGCGCTTTTTCTCCTGATGACCGCTTTGGCCATCCTCCCTTTGGCCGCAGCGGGCTGCGGCCGGGCGCCATCGTACACCCCGCGCCGCGCCGAAGCACTCAGCGCGGCGGGGCTTCGCGCGGCAGCGTCACCGTGAAGGTCGAGCCTTCGCCGAGCTGGCTTTGCACCTCGATGCGGCCGCCGTGGGCCTGCACGATCTCGCGCGTGATGAACAGGCCCAGGCCCAGCCCTGCCACCGGGCTGCGGTCGCCATGGGCGCGCTCGAACTGGCCGAAGATGCGCGCCTGGTCCTCGGGCGCGATGCCCTGGCCGCGGTCGCGCACCTGCATGCGGGCCAAGCCGTCGATGCTGTCCACCTGCACATGCACGGGTTCGCCGCCGCCATAGCGCAGCGCGTTGGTCAGCAGGTTGGTCAGCACCTGCTCGAGCCGGAACTCGTCCCACACGCCGTGCACCGGCGCGGGCGCGTCCAGGCTCAGTGCCACGCCTGCGGATTCGGCCTGCTGGCGCAGGGTGTCCACCACGCGGCCGGCCAGCACCGCCAGGTCGCAGGGCTGCGGCTTCATCGACAGCCGGCCGTTGCGAAGGCGCGTGACGTCCAGCATGTCGTCGATCAGCCGCACCATGCTCTGGATCTGCCGCTGGTCGCGCTCGGCCATCTCCAGGAGTTTCTGGGGCGTGAAGCTGGCGCTGTGGCCGCGCGCCAGGTGCAGCTTGCGCAACTGGCTTTCCAGCAGCAGGGTGTTCAGCGGCGTGCGCAGCTCATGCGAGACCATGGACATGAAGTCGTCGCGCATGCGCACCGCCCGCTCCAGTTCCTGGCGGGCCGCTTCCAGTTCGTGCACCAGCGCGCTCTGGTGCTCCACCTCGCGCATCAGCGCGCGCCGGTTGGCGTACAGCTCCACGAAGATGCTGACCTTGCTGCGCACCACGTGGGGGTCCAGCGGCTTCTGCAGAAAGTCCACCGCGCCGCTTTCGTAGCCCTTGAAGGCGTAGTTCAGCTCGCGGCCGGCGGCGCTGACGAAGATGATGGGGATCTGGCGCGTGCGCTCGGTGCCGCGCATCAGCTCGGCCAGCTCGAAGCCGTTCATGCCCGGCATCTGCACGTCCACCAGCGCCAGCGCGAACTCATGCTCCAGCATCATGGCCAGCGCAGCCTCGCCCGAGGCGGCCTGGAAGACCGTGCGCTGAGGGCCGCGCACCAGCGCGTCGAGCGCCACCAGGTTCTCGTGGAGGTCGTCGACCAGCAGCAACTTGCTTTCGATCTTATGGGGCATGCAGGGAGTCCAGTTGCATCAGCAGTTGGCGAAGTCGGGGCAGGGGCAGCACATGGTCGGGGCCGCGCGGGCGCAGCAGGTCGAGGGCGGCCTGGGGCATCTGCGGCACGGCGGCGTCGTCGGGCCGCTGCACGGCCGTGAGGCCGCCCGCCGCGCCGATGGCCGCAAGACCGCGCGCGCCGTCTTCATTGGCGCCGGTCAGCAGCAGGCCGGCCAGTCGGGGGCCGTAGGCATCGGCCGCGGTTTCCATCAGCAGGTCGATGGAGGGGCGCGAGTAGAGCACAGGCGGCTCGCAGCTGAGCGAGAA
The DNA here is from genome assembly GCF_028023875.1 of Xenophilus arseniciresistens. Taxonomy (GTDB): domain Bacteria; phylum Pseudomonadota; class Gammaproteobacteria; order Burkholderiales; family Burkholderiaceae_C; genus Xenophilus; species Xenophilus arseniciresistens. The sequence goes on along the minus strand of NZ_JAQIPB010000003.1, from coordinate 172,696 downwards.
GACGCGCTCGCGCTCAATGAACAGGTGGTAGCCCGGCGGCGCGAAGTGCAGGGTGCCGGGCGCGACGGGCGCCTTGTCCTGCGCTTCGCGCACCGGCAGGCCCAGGCGGCGACCGAATATCTCGGCCAGCCGGCTGTCGCGCCCCTCGGGCAGGTGCAGCACCGCCACCAGCGGCAGCCGCCAGGGCTGCGGCAGGTCGTGGAACAGGCGCATCAGCGCGTCGATGCCGCCGGCCGAGGCGCCGATGGCGACCAGGTCGACCGCTGGCAGCGGCGCGGGAGCAGGCACCCCGTTCATTGGCGCTTGCGGAAGATGCGGTCGGCGCGCGCGACCACGTCGAAGTTCTCGCCATGGGCCGAGAAGTCGATGCTCTCCTTGGAGCCCAGCCCCAGGAAGCCGCGGTGGCACAGCGAGTCGAGGAACAGGCCCAGGGCCCGGTCCTGCAGCCTTCGGTTGAAGTAGATCAGCACGTTGCGGCAGGAGACCAGGTGCGTTTCGGCGAACACGCTGTCGGTGGCCAGGCTGTGGTCGGCAAAGATCACGTTGGCGCGCAGCGAGGGGTCGAAGCGGGCCGAGCCATAGGCGGCCGTGTAGTAGTCGGAGAAGGCGCGGCGTCCGCCCGCGCGCTGGTAGTTGGTGGTGTACTGGCGCACCGCCTCGGCCGAGAAGATGCCCTGGCGTGCCTTTTCCAGCGACTCGGGGTTGATGTCGGTGGCATAGATCAGGGCCCGCTCCAGCAGACCTTCCTCGCGCAGCAGGATGGCCAGCGAATACACCTCCTCGCCCGTGCTGCAGCCGGCCACCCAGACCTTGATCGAGGGGTAGGTCTGCAGCACCGGCAGCACGTGCTCGCGCAGCGCCAGGAAGTAGGAGGGGTCGCGGAACATCTCGCTGACCGGCACCGTCAGGTACTGCAGCAGCCGCGCGAACACGTCCGGCTCGCGCAGCACCTGCTCCTGCAGCGCCGAGATGCTGCGAAAGCCCATCTGCGTGAGCGCATGCGCCACGCGGCGCTTCTGCGAGGCGCCCGTGTAGTCGCGGAAGTCGTGGTTGTAGCGCAGGTAGATGGCTTCCATCAGCAGGCGCAGCTCGATGTCGCCGGCGCTGGGTGGCGGCGCTGCGGGTTGCGCGCGCGGGCCCGGCGCGGCCGCTCCGTCCTGTTGCGGGGCGTCGTTCACAGGCGCTCCATGTGCGGCATCCACACGCGCAGCAGCGAGAACAGGCGGTCCAGGTCGATGGGCTTGGCCAGGTAGTCGCTGGCGCCGGCGGCCAGGCACTGCTCCTGGTCGTCCTTCATGGCCTTGGCCGTGACGGTGATGACGGGCAGCTTGGTGAAGCGCCTGTCCTGGCGCAGCCGGCGCGTGGCCTCCAGGCCGTCCATCTCCGGCATCATCACGTCCATCAGCACCAGGTCGATGTCGGGCACGGCATCGAGTTTGTCCAGCGCCTCGCGGCCGTTGCGCGCCACTTCGATCATGGCGCCGCGCTGCTCCAGCGCGCTGGTGAGCGCGAAGATGTTGCGCACGTCGTCATCCACCAGCAGGATGCGCCGGCCCTCGAAGACCCGGTCGCGCCCGCGCGCGCTGCGCAGCATGCTCTGGCGTTCGCTCGACAGCTGCGCCTCCACCTTGTGCAGGAACAGCGTCACCTCGTCCAGCAGCCGCTCGGGCGAGCGCGCGCCCTTGATGATGATGGAGCGCGAGTAGCGCATCAGCTCGGCCTCTTCCTCGCGCGTGAGGTTGCGGCCGGTGTAGACGATGACGGGCGGGAAGGAGCAGATCTCTTCGCCCGACATGCGCTGCAGCAGCTCGCCGCCCTGCATGTCGGGCAGGCGCAGGTCGGTGATCATGCAGTCGAACACGCGCTCGCGCAGCAGCGCCAGCGCCTCTTCGCCGGTGGCCACGGCCGTGATCCGCACGTCCTCGTCCGCGATCAGCTGCACCACGCTGTCGCGCTGCAGGTCGTCGTCTTCCACCAGCAGCACCTGCTTGACGGTCTGCGAGAGCTTGGCGTCCAGGCGCGTGAACACGGCCTGCAGCTGTTCGCGCGTGGTGGGCTTGAGCGCATAGCCCACGGCACCCAGGTGCAGCGCGGCTTCGGCCTGGTCCTGGGCCGAGACCACGTGCACGGGGATGTGGCGCGTGTGCGCATCGTCCTTGAGCTGCTGCAGCACCGACAGGCCCGGGCTGTCGGGCAGCCGCATGTCCAGCAGGATGGCCTGGGGCTGCAGTTGCCGGGCCAGCGCGAAGCCTTCGTGTGCGCCGTGGGCCACCGTGCAGTGCCAGCCGTATTCGTGCGCCAGGTCGTACAGGATGCGCGCGAACTGCGGCTCGTCCTCGATCACCAGCACACGCCGCCGCTCGCCCGCGGGCTGGTCGCGGTCGTCGTCGAAGGTGGGCTGCGGCGCGGCGGCGGCCGGCGCACTGGCCACGGGCGCGGCCACGGCCGGCGCGTGCTGCGCCGGGGGCGCCAGCGCCGCACTGGCGCGCAGGCCCGGCGGCTGCGCGCGCAGCGCCTCGGGCAGCGGCTGGGCCAGATCGTGCGGCAGCGTGAGCGTGAAGGTGCTGCCCTGGCCCGGCGTGCTGCGCACCTGCAGCGTGCCGCCCAGCAGCGCGGCCAGGTCGCGCGAGATCGACAGCCCCAGCCCGGTGCCGCCGTACTTGCGGCTGGTGGTGCCGTCGGCCTGGTGGAAGGCCTCGAAGATCAGCTGCTGCTGGTCGGGCGCGATGCCGATGCCCGAGTCGCTGACGTCGAAGCGCAGCCCGTCGCCTTCGCGCGCCACCGACAGCGCCACGCGGCCGTGGTCGGTGAACTTGATGGCGTTGGACATCAGGTTCTTGAGGATCTGCTCCAGGCGCTGGCGGTCCGAGACCAACTGCGCCGGCGCGTCGGGCGCCACCTCGATGCTCAGCGCCAGCGACTTCTGCTGCGCCAGTGGCGCGAACGTGGCACGCAGGCTCTCGAGCAGCCGCGGCACCGGCACATGCTCGGCATGCACGTCGAGCCGGCCGGCTTCGACCTTGGCGATGTCCAGCACGTCGTTGATCAGCACCAGCAGGTCGTTGCCCGAGGAATAGATGGACTGCGCGAACTTGACCTGCTCCTGGCTCAAGTTGCCCTGCGGGTTGTCGGCCAGCAGCTTGGACAGGATCAGCGAGCTGTTGAGCGGCGTGCGCAGCTCGTGCGACATGTTGGCCAGGAATTCCGACTTGTAGCGGCTGGCGCGCTGCAGGTCGTCGGCGCGCTGCTCCAGGTCCTGCTGCGCGCGGCGCAGCAGCAGGTTGCGCTGGTCCAGCTGCTCGGTGCGCTCGGCCAGCTGGCTGTTGGTCTGCTCCAGCTCGGCCTGCTGGTTTTCCAGGTGGACCTGCGATTCCTTCAGCGCGCGCGACTGCTCTTCCAGTTCCTCGTTGGCGGTGCGCAGCTCCTCCTGCTGCACCTGCAGCTCCTCGTTGAGCTGCTGCGTCTGGGCCAGCACGTTCTGCAGCCGTTCGCGATAACGCGCGGCGGCCATGGAACTGCCGGCGTCTTCGGCCACGCTGTGAAGGAGCGCCAGCACCTGCGGGCCCGGCTCGGCCAGCAGGCCCAGCTCGATCACACCATTGACTTCGCCTTCATGCGCGATGGGCAGCAGCAGCAAGGTGTGCGGGCTGGCCTCGCCCAGGCCGGAGTTGACGCGCACATAGCCTTCGGGCACGGGTGAGAGCTGCAGCAGCCTGCCCTGCGCCGCGGCCTGGCCCACCAGCCCCTCGCCGGGCTGCACGAAGTGGGGCAGGGCCTCGGCCTCGCGCGAGTAGCCATAGGTGGCCACGCGCCGCAGCGTGCCCTGGGCCTCGCTGACGTAGGCCGCGCCGATCACGCTGCCCGCATGCGTTGCAAAGAAGCGCAGCACGCGCTCGCCCAGGTCGTGCGCAGAGAGCTGGCCCACGGTCTGGCTGGCCAGCTCGGTCTGCGCGCCGCGCAGCCAGGCCTGCTCGCGCAGCAGGTCGGACTGGGCCAGGTGTTCGGACAGCGTCTGGTCGTAGGCCTGCGACAGGCCCAGCAGCTGGCGGCGGCCCCACAGGGCCAGCACGGCGCTGATGGACAGGCAGACCACCAGGTAGCCAATCACCACGATCAGCGCCGTGCGGTTGGCCTGGGCGTTGCGCGTTTCGCGCAAGGCCTGTTCGGCCTGCAGGAAGGTGCCGGAGACGGTGCGGATCTCATCGGCCAGCTGCTTGCCGCGGCCGGTCTGCAGCACGGTTTCGAGCGCCTCGCCGGCGCGGCGGCGCTCGATCACGTCGCGTGCGTACTCGGACCAGCGCTTTTGCAGCTCGATCAGCGCCGTGGCGCGGCTGACCTGGGGCGGGTTGTCGGCCACGCGGGCCGGCAGCTCGGCCAGCAGCGCCTGGGCCCGGCGTTCGGAAGCGTCGAAGGGTTGCAGGAAGCTGTCATCGCCGGTGAGCAGGAAGCCGCGCACGGCCGACTGCATCTCGGCCTGCTCACGCTGCGCCTCGATCGAATCGCGGGTGACGCGGTCGGTGTGCTCGACCCAGCTGATCACCGACAGCAGATAGAAGATCAGGCCCACGAACACCAGTGCGCCGGCCAGGCCCAGCAGCAGCGGCAGCTTGACGTTGCGCGCCAGCAGGCGGCGGAAGTCCTGGGGGGCGATGGCAGTGGCGCTGGGCGCTTGGGGCATGGTGGCAGAGGAACGTGGGCAAAACCGCCGCACTCTGCCTCAGTTCACAATTTGTGACTGTCAGAGAGATGCCCGACTCGGGCCGCCGCGTGCCGGCCCACCGCGCCGCAAACCTGCCAGGGTGAGCGCTTGCTGCGCCCGGCCCTTGCGCAGCGCTTCAGTCGGCCTGCAAAAACGCTTCGATCAGCGTGGCCACGCGCGCGGGCTGGTCGTGGTGCAGCATGTGGCCGGCCTCCGGCACCTGCGCGATGCGGACTTCGCGCACCGACTTCAGCCGCTGGTGGTATTCGTCCAGGCCGTAGCGCTTGCCCCACCAGCCGCCCAGGCTGTCGTCGCTGGCTTCCACGGCCAGCACGGGCGCGGTGATGGCGGCGTACAGCGCGAGCATCTCGTCGACCCGGAACAGGTGCGCGTTCACGATCTTGTGCGCCGGATCGCCCAGGATCTCCCAGCGCGGCTGGCCCTGCGCGTCCTGGCCCTCGCGGGCCCACTGGCGGGCCAGCCACTGCGCCTTGTGCTCGTCCAGGCGCGGGTTGGTCTTCATCAGCCGGCGCGCCACGCCCTCGGGCCCCGGGTAGCTCGACAGGCTCATCTCGCCCTTGTGCAGGCGCTTGAGCTCGTCGATCCAGCGCGCGTAGCGCCCGGGCGCCTCGTCCGGCCGGAAGGCCGGCATGCCGAAGCCCTCCAGGTTGACCAGCCGGCGCACGCGCTGCGGCCGCACGCCGCCGTAGTGCATGGCCACGTTGCCGCCCATGCTGTGGCCCACCAGGTCGACGGGCTGCTCGCCCGTGTAGTGGTCCAGCAGCCAGTCCAGGTCGGCCAGGTAGTCGGGCAGCCAGTAGTTGTCGACCCGGCCATCGCCGGGGGCACCCGCCGTCAGGCCGAAGCCGCGCCAGTCGGGCGCGATGACGAAACGTTCTTCGGCCATCGCGTCGATCACGAACTGCCAGGAGGCGCTCACGTCCATCCAGCCATGCAGCAGCACCAGCGGCGCGCGCCCGGGCGAGGGCTGGCCCCACAGCCGCACGTGGTAGTCCAGCGTGCGCACGGGGACGGATTCGGAGCGGGACAGGCGGCGTGGCTGGTACATGGGGCAGGGCGCTTTGGGGAATGGCCGTTGGGGATGGCGCGTGGATCATAGAAAGCCCGGGCCGCGCGGCCCGTCCTGCACAAGACACCGCGCCAGCAGCCGCGCGCGGGCGGCGATAGCATCGCCGCCATGAATTTGCCTCAAGTCACCCTCGGGCGCAGCGAGCTGCGCGTCACCCCCATCTGCCTGGGCACCATGACCTTCGGCGAGCAGGTCGACGAGCCGACCGCGCACGCCATCCTCAGCCGTTCCCAAGAGCGCGGCGTGGACTTCATCGACACGGCCGAGATGTACGCCGTGCCCGCGCGCCAGGAAACCTTTGGTGCCACCGAAACCATCATCGGCAACTGGTTCGCCAGGAACCCGGGCGCGCGCCAGAAGCTGACCCTGGCCACCAAGGTGGCCGGCCCCTCGCGCGGCATGCCCTGGGTGCGCGAAGGCGCGGGCATGACGGCGGCCGACATCGTGGCTTCCTGCGAGGCCAGCCTCAAGCGCCTGCAGACCGATGTGATCGACCTCTACCAGATCCACTGGCCCGAGCGCCACGTGCCGGCCTTCGGCAACATCTACTACGACCCGAAGCAGGAGCGCAGCCAGACCTCGATCCACGAGCAGCTCGAGGCGCTGGGCGGCCTGGTGAAGGCCGGCAAGGTGCGCTACATCGGTCTTTCAAACGAGACGCCCTATGGCGTGCACGAGTTCGTGCGCCTGGCCGAGCAGCACGACCTGCCGCGCGTGGCCACCGTGCAGAACGTCTACTGCCTGATCAGCCGCGCGCTGGAAAACGGCCTGGACGAGACCATGCACCGCCTCGATGTGTCGCTGCTGGCCTATTCGCCGCTGGCCTTTGGCCTGCTCACGGGCAAGTACGACCTGGGCGGCACCACCGGCCCCGACGCACCCAGGGGTGCGCGCATCGCCAGCTATGAATCGGTGCGCAAGCAGCGCTGGGGCCGCGAGGACGCGCTCACGGCCGCGCGCCGCTACAACAAGCTCGCGCGCGAGCACGGCCTCACGCCCGCCCAGCTGGCGCTGGCCTTCTGCTACACCAAGTGGCAGGTGGCCAGCACCATCATCGGCGTGACCTCCGTCGCGCAACTGGACGAAGACCTCGACGCCTGGGGCACCACGCTCTCGCCCGAGCTGCTGGCGGGGATCGACAGGATCCGGTGGGAGCTGCGCGACCCGGCGGCGTGAGCACGCGGCCCGCGCGCGGCAGAATGCCGCCGCTATGGCCAAGAAAGACAAAGCGCATGTGAGCGAGACGCCCGCCACCGCCGTGCTGCGCGCGGCGAAGGCGGTGTTTAGCGAGCATCCCTACGAGTACCTGGAGCACGGCGGTGCGCAGCACAGCGCGGCTGTGCTGGGGCATGACCCCTTCGCCGTCGTCAAGACGCTGGTGATGCAGGACCAGGACGCCAAGCCGCTGATCGTGCTGATGCACGGCAACCGCACGGTGTCGACCAAGAACCTTGCGCGGCAGATCGGCGCCAAATCGGTGGAGCCCTGCAAGCCTGAGGTGGCGCAGCGCCATTCGGGCTACCAGGTGGGCGGCACCTCGCCTTTTGGCACGCGGCGCGAGATGCCGGTGTTCATCGAATCGACCATCCTCGATCTGCCCCGCATCCTCATCAACGGTGGGCGGCGCGGCTACCTGGTGGGCATTGACCCGCAACTGTGCGTGCAGCTGCTGGGCGCCCGGCCCGTGCAGTGCGCGCTGGCAGAATGACGCCCTTCTTGCACACGGGCCCGTCCAGGGCGCGCCGGAGTCTGTCTTGAGTGCCCATCTTTACGCCCTGATCGCCGTCGTGGCCAGCTACCTGCTGGGCTCGCTGTCCTTTGCCGTCATCGTCAGCCGCGCGCTGGGCATGGACGACCCACGCAACTATGGCAGCGGCAACCCCGGCGCCACCAACGTGCTGCGTTCGGGCCGCAAGGGCGCGGCGCTGGCCACCTTGCTGCTGGACGCGCTCAAGGGCTGGCTGCCCGTGTTCCTGATCGACCACTATGGCGCGCGCTGGGGCCTGGGGCCGGGCGTGGCGGCGCTGGCCGGCCTGGCGGCCTTCCTCGGGCATCTCTACCCCGTGTTCTTCGGCTTCCAGGGCGGCAAGGGCGTGGCCACGGCCGCGGGCGCGCTGGTGGGCATCGACTGGCTGCTGGGCCTGGCCACCGGCACCACCTGGCTGATCATTGCCTTCTTCTTCCGCTATTCCTCGCTGGCCTCGCTGGTGGCCGCCTTCTTTGCACCGGCCTACTACCTGCTGGGTGCGCAGATCGCCTGGCCCTTCCTGCGGCTGGTGATGGTGTCGGTGCTGGCGATGAGTGCGCTGCTGGTGTGGCGCCACCGCGAGAACATCCGCCGCCTGATGGCGGGTCAGGAGTCCAAGTTGGGCGCCAAGAAAAAGAAGGACTGACGCGCCGCCGCATGCGGGCGCATCCACCAAGCCAAGGAGCTTTTTCCCATGCCTCAGATCACCCGTTTCCATGTGGGCCCGCGCCTGTCCGAGAGTGCCGTGCACAACGGCACCGTCTACCTTGCGGGCCAGGTGCCTGACGACCCCACGCAGGACATCCGTGGCCAGACCGCCCAGGTGCTGGCCATGGTGGAGCGCCTGCTGGCCGAAGCGGGCAGCGACAAGAGCCGCATCCTGATGGCCCAGATCTTCCTGACCGACATCCGGGACATCGCGGGGATGAACGAGGTGTGGGACGCGTGGATCCCCGCCGGCCACACGCCGCCGCGCGCCACCGTGCAGGCGGCGCTGGCCAATGCGGCCTGGAAGATCGAGATCGTGGTGACCGCTGCCCAGGCTTGAGCAGCAGGCAATGGCTTTGAGGGCGCCTCAGAAGCGCCGCTCGAGCACCATCTGCTCGGCGTCGCGCCGCATCGAGAAGCGGTTGATGAAGCTGTTGCCCAGCAGCACAAAAGGCATGGGCTGGGGCGACACGATGCCTTCGACGTCGAACACCTCGACATCACCCACGCGCACCGAATTCAGCCGCACGCGATAACCCTGGGTGATGCCATTGGCCGTGCGCATCTGCACCGGCTGGCCCTTGCTGGCATCCAGGCCGATGCGCTGCGCGTCGGCGGCCGACATGGCGATGCTGGTGGCGCCGGTGTCGAGCATGAAGTTGACCGAGCGGCCGTTGATGCTGCCCTGGGTGAGGAAGTGGCCGCGGCTGTCGGCCGTGAGCACGATGCGGCTGCCATTGGCGCCGCCGCCACCCGAGCCGCCCACGCTCACCACCGAGTCCATGCGCAGCGTACTGCGCCGCCCGCCGGCCTCGATCACGGCCTCGTCGCCCTGCATGCCGATCAGCCTGACGCCCTGCACCGTCTGGCCCGGCGCCAAGGTGCGCGGCGCAGCGCCGTCGATGATCAGAATCGCGCGATTGCCGATGCTGCCCGTGAGCATCACGGACTGGGCTTGCGCCACCCCCGGCCCGGCCAGCAGGCCGAGGAGCACCCAGGCAAGAAGCGCGCGGCGCATGGGTCGGGCTCAGTCTCTGAAATTGTTGAAGGACAGGGGCAGATCCGCCACGTCCTTCCGGATCAGCGCCATCGCGGCCTGCAGGTCGTCGCGCTTGGCGCCGGTCACGCGCACGGCGTCGCCCTGGATGGCGGCCTGCACCTTGAGCTTGCTGTCCTTGATCAGGCGCTGGATCTTCTTGGCGGTTTCGGACTCGATGCCGTTCTTGACCTTGATCACCTGCTTGACCTTGTCGCCGCCGATCTTGGTGATGTCGCCCTTGTCGAGGAAGCGCACGTCCACGCTGCGCTTGGTCATTTTGTTGCGAAGGATGTCCTCGACCTGCACCAGCTGGAACTCGGCATCGCCGATCAGCGTGATCTCCTTGTCCTTGAGCTCGATGGCGGCCGCGGTGCCCTTGAAATCGAAGCGCGTGCCGATTTCCTTGGCGGTGTTGTCGACGGCGTTGCGCACCTCGACCAGGTCGGGTTCGCAGACGGTGTCGAATGAAGGCATGGGTCTCTCCTGCAATGCGCCCGCCGCTGACGAATGGGACGGGACGGATGCGAGAATTCTCCCATGATCGTGGAGCCCAACGTCCCCCTGCAAGCGCACAACAGCTTTGGCATCGTGGCCCGTGCGCAGCATCTGCTGCGCGTGCGCAGCGAGGCCGATGTGCGGGCGCTGCTGGCCGACGCGCGCTGGCGCGACGTGCCCAAATTCGTGCTCGGTGGCGGCAGCAACGTGGTGATCACCGGCGACATCAAGCCACTGGTGCTGAAGGTGGAGATCATGGGGCGCCGGCTGGTCGAGGAGACGCCGCGCGCCTGGATCGTGGAGGTGGGCGCCGGCGAGCTGTGGCATGACACCGTGGCCTGGCTCATGGACCAGGGCTGGCCGGGCCTGGAGAACATGGCGCTGATCCCCGGCACCGTGGGCGGTGCGCCGGTGCAGAACATCGGCGCCTACGGCGTCGAGCTGCAGGACCGCTTCGAATCGCTGGACGGCATCGACCTCGTCACGGGCCAGGCCTTCACGCTCGATGCCGCGCAATGCGCCTTCGGCTACCGCGACTCGGTGTTCAAGCACGTGGGCCGCGGCACTAACGATTTCGGGCTGGCCGGTCGCGCGCTCATCACCCGGGTGCGCCTGCGGCTGCCCAGGCCCTGGAAGCCGGTGCTGGGCTACCTGGACCTGGAGCGCAAGATGGAGGAGGCCGGCGTGCGCGACCCTTCGCCGCGCCAGATCTTCGACTGGGTCTGCGCCATCCGCCAGGCCAAGCTGCCCGACTGGCGCGTGCTGGGCAATGCCGGCAGCTTCTTCAAGAACCCCACCGTCACGCCCGAGCAGTGCGCCGACATCATCGCGCGCGACCCGAAGGTGGTTCACTACCCGCTGCCCGACGGCAGCATCAAGCTGGCGGCCGGCTGGCTCATCGATGCCTGCGGCTGGAAGGGCAAGAGCATGGGCAATGCGGGCGTGTATGAACGGCAGGCGCTGGTGCTGGTCAATCGCGGCGGCGCCGCGCACCCGGCCACGGGCGGCGAGGTGATGACCCTGGCCAAGGCCATCCAGACCAGCGTGTACGAGCGCTTCGGCATCCGGCTGGAGCCCGAGCCGGTGGTGGTTTGAGCCGGCTCAAGGTCCAGGGCCTGCACTGGCCCGAACTGAACTTCAGGCGCCGCATTGCCGCCGTGGTGGGCGCGCAGCGGCTGCTGTGGCCACTGTTGCTGGTGGCCGCGCTGATCGTGGGCCGGGATTCGTTCTGGGCCGCGGTGCCGCTGCTGCTGGCCGGCGTGGCCCTGCATGCCGCACTGCGCGCCTGGGAGGCCAGCCTGCGGCGCCTGTTCATCCGCGAAGCGAGCCTGCCGCCCTTTCTGATCGGCAAGCTGCGCGAGACCTATCCGCAGCTCTCCACGCGCGACGCCGAGCTGGTGCTGCGCGGCCTGCGCCAGTTCTTCATGGCCCACCTGCGCAGCGGGCGCCGCTTCGTGGCCATGCCCTCCAGGGTGGTGGACGAGGCCTGGCACCAGTACATCCTGCACACCCAGGGCTACCAGCGCTGGTGCGAGGCGGCCTTCGGCGGCATGCTGCACCACACGCCGGCCGAGGTACTGGGCCGCGACGCGCGGCGCAACGACGGCCTGCGCCGCAGCTGGTACTGGGCCTGCAAGGAGGAAAGCATCGATCCGCGCAAGCCTTCGCGCCTGCCGCTGCTGTTCGCGCTCGATGCCAAGTTCGCCGTGGCGGGCGGCTTCATGTACCAGGCCGATTGCGGCAGCATCGAACGCGCTGCGCAGTCCAACTCGCATTGCGGCAGCCACTTCTCCGACGGCGCCAGCGGCCCTGGCGATGCGCAGGGCCTGGGCGGCAGCGATGGGCCTTCGTCGTCTTCGGACGGGCATGGCAGCAGCCACGGCGGCAGCGACAGCAGCAGCGGCAGTGATGGCGGCGGCTGCGGCGGGGGTGGTTGCGGCGGCGGTGGCGGCGACTGAGCGGCAACGCCGCATCCCAAAAAACAAAACCGGCATCGAGCCGGTTTTTTCATGTGTGGCGCCCTTGTGCGGGCGCCGCTTGAGGACGCCTTACGCGTAGTGGCAGATGTACGAGTAGGGCTCACCCGTCACGCGGATGTCGAACTTGGAGTTGGCGGGCACGCTGAACTGCTCGCCCGCGGCCGAACGCACCCATTCCTCGGTGCCGGCCAGGCGGTATTCGCAGGCGCCGCTGCTGCATTCCATGATCTCGGCCGCGGCCGTGCCGAAGCTCAGGGTGCCGGGCATGATCACGCCCACGCTGCATTTGCGGCCATCGGCCAGCACCAGGCTGTGCGAGACGCACTTGCCATCGAAATACACATTGGCCTTGGTGGAGACGCTGACGTTGTCCAGGGTGAGGGTGGTCATGGCGAGAATGAAGCGAAGGGGTTCAGAGGAGGGCGGATTCTAGGCAGAGCCTCAGCGCCAGCCACGCCCGTAGTAGCCATGTCGGCCGCGGTAGCCATGGCCGCCCCAGCCGCGCGAATAGCCCAGGTTGAAAGACAGGTTCACCGGCGGGTAGACCCAGGGCTGGGCCTGCGGGTAGGCGTAGACCGGGGTACCGTAGACCGGGGCACCGTAGACCACCGGTGGCGGCGCAGGGTAGTAGCTCACCGCCGGAGCCGGGTAGGCCGCTTGCGGCGCCTCGCCCGCCGACAGCACCACGCCGGGCTGCGGCTGCACATGGGCCCAGGCCGGTGCGCCCGGGGCAGGTGCGGTGCCGTAGACGCCGGGCTGCTCATCCAGCGGCCGGGCCGATGGTGTGGCCTGCGGCGCCACCGGGTAGGTGCTCACGCCCATCGAGGTGACCTGCACCGGCAGGGTGGCGCCGGGCGGCTGCTGTGTGCGCGTGGTGTAGCGTTGGCCGTCGTATTCGTACTCGACCGAATAGCCGCTCACCTGGCCCTGTTCGGTCAGCGGGGTGCTGGACAGCACACGGGCCTGCGCCGTGCCGCCTTGCGCCAGCACGCCGGAGGCGCCCAGCAGCAGGGCGGTGCCCAGGGTTGCCGCGCCCAGAGCGCGGCCGGTCAGGATGCCATGTGTCATGGTGAAACTCTCCTTGCGGCCGGCGCTTCGGACGGCCCGAGCCCATTGGACGCCGCGATGGGGCCGGAGTTCAACCGGCCCATGCATTCAGCCTGCTGCGGCCCGGTTGCGCCAGGCCTGCTCGTCAAAGCCCACGGTGATGGCGCCGTCCTGCCACTCGACCACGGGCCGCTTGATCAGGCTCGGATGCGCGATCAGCGCCGCACGGGCCGAAGCCGCATCGACCACGCCCTCGCGCTCGGCGGCCTCCAGCTGGCGCCAGGTGGTGCCGCGGCGGTTGACCAGCGCTTCCCAGCCGGGGCCGGCCAGCCAGTGGTCCAGCGCGGCTTCGGGCACGCCCTGCTTCTTGAAATCGTGGAACTGGTAGCCCAGTTGCTGGGTGTCCAGCCAGGTGCGCGCGCGTTTGACGGTGTCGCAGTTCGGAATGCCGTAGAGCTTGATCATGGGGCGCGATCATGCGCGAGCGCGCGCTGCGCGACAATGCCCGGCTCCATGAAAACCCTGGCTGACTGGCTCGCCTACGTCGAGCAAACGCATCCCCAATCCATCGAGCTCGGTCTGGCACGCTGCCAGGCCGTGGCCCAGCGCATGGGGCTGCGCTTCGATTGCCCCGTCTTCACCGTGGCGGGCACCAACGGCAAGGGCTCGACCTGCGCCATGCTGGAGGCCATCCTGGGCCATGCCGGCTACCGCACGGGCGTGTTCACCTCGCCGCACCTGGTGCACTTCGAAGAGCGCCTGCGGCTGCAGGGCGAGGCCGTGCGTGCCGAGGTGCTGCTGCCGCATTTCGAGGCCGTGGAACAGGCGCGCGCCGAGATCCCGCTGACCTACTTCGAATTCACCACGCTGGCCATCCTGGCCTGCATGGCCGCGGCGCGGCTGGACGTGGCGGTGCTCGAAGTCGGCCTGGGCGGGCGCCTGGACGCCGTGAACATCATCGACACCGACTGCGCCGTGATCACCAGCATCGACCTGGACCACATGGACTGGCTGGGCCACGACCGCGAGGCCATCGGCGCCGAGAAGGCCGGCATCATGCGCGCGGGCAAGCCCGCCATCGTGAGCGACCCCATGCCGCCGGCGAGCCTGCAGGCCACGGCCGAGCGGCTGGGCGCCGACCTCTGGCTGCCGGGCCGCGACTTCCATGCCGGCGGCGACAAGCAGCAATGGAACTGGCAGGGGCGCGGGCGCCGCTATGCCGGCCTGGCCTACCCGGCGCTGCGCGGGGCCAACCAGCTGGTCAACGCGGCAGGCGTGCTGGCGGCGCTGGAGGCCCTGCGCCCCGTGCTGCCCGTGACCGCGCAGGCCGTGCGCAACGGCCTGGCCACGGTGGAGCTGCCCGGGCGCTTCCAGATCGTGCCGGGCCAGCCGGTGCTGGTGCTGGACGTCGCGCACAACCCGCATTCGGTGGCGGCGCTGGCCGAGAACCTGGACGCCATGGGCTTCTACCCGCGCACCCACGCCGTTTTCGGCGTGATGGCAGACAAGGAATTGGCGCCCATCCTCGCGCGCATGGGCCCGCTGGTCGAGCACTGGTACTTCACCGACCTGCCCACGCCACGCGCCGCAGCGGCTGTCGATGTGCAGGCCGCCTGGCAGGCCCAGAACAAGCGCACCGACGTGAGTGCCGCCACCTTCGCCGACCCTGAGGCGGCGCTGCAGGCCGCCGTGGCTGCTGCGAACCCCACTGATAGAATCGTGGTCTTTGGTTCCTTCTTCACCGTGGGCGGCGTTCTGCGCAATGGCACGCCTCGCTTGCAGGCCCCGCATCTTCCGAACACCCCCGTGGGCGGCTGAGTCGGCGGCAACCCGATCTGCTTGCTTTCAGCCTTCGCGATCCGCTCAGACATCACCTTCATGGCGTTCTTCAAGTTCCGCAGCAAGGGCTCCCAGGCGGGCGACGGACGCGGCGCGGCTGCCGCGGCTGCAACGGCCCCGGCGGAAACAGTCGAAACCCTGCGTCGCCGCGCACGCCACCGGCTGTTGGGCGCAGCGGTGCTCGTGTTGATGGGCGTGGTGGGCTTTCCGCTGCTGTTCGACACGCAACCCCGGCCCGTGGCCGTGGACATTCCGATCGAGATCCCGGACCGCCAGCGCACGCCACCGCTGGCGCTGCCGCGCGAGGGCAACGGCGACAGCCGCGTGGCCCAGGCGCCCAGCACGGGCGGCATGATCACCGAGCGCGCGGACGGCAGCGAGGTGCGAAGCGAAGCGCCGGCCCCGCGCCCCGCGCCGCCTGCACCTCCTGCGCCGCCGCCAGCGCCCGAGCCTGCGCCGGCCCCTGCGCCCACCCTCGCGCCGCCGCCACCCCCACCACCAGCACCTCCGGCTCCCGCGCCCGCCCCGGCACCAGCGCCTGCGCCTGCGCCTGCACCAGCTTCCCGCGACGACGGAGCCCGTGCCCGTGCGCTGCTGGAAGGCCGGGCTGCAGCGGCTTCTGCTGCGGCAACCGCTGCCGCCGAAAGCGCCGGCCGCTTCATCGTCCAGGTGGGCGCCTTTGCCGATGCGGACAAGGCGCGCGAGACGCGCAGCAAGCTCGAGCGCGCGGGCCTGAAGACCTATACCCAGGTGGCCAAGACGGCCGATGGGGACCGCACGCGCGTGCGCGTGGGGCCCTTCGGCTCGCGCGCCGAAGCCGAGCGCGCGGCCGAACGCATCAAGGGCCTGGCCCTGCCGGCGGCCGTCCTGTCACTCTGATCCTGCGCGGCCGTGGCCTTCTTCGACTGGATCGCCCTGGTGCTGATCGCAGCCTCGATGGTGATCGGCCTGTGGCGCGGGTTTTTCTATGAAGTGCTGGTGCTGCTGGGCTGGATAGCGGCCTTCGTGGGCGCCCAGTGGTTCGCGGCCGACGTGGCGCAATGGCTGCCCGTCGGCGAGCCCGATGCGTCCTGGCGCTATGCCGCAGCCTTCATCCTGCTGTTCATCGTCATCGCCTTTGCGGGTGGCCTGGTGGCTGCGCTGGTGCGCAAGCTGGTCAGCGCTGCGGGCCTGCGCCCCGTGGACCGCACGCTGGGCGGCCTGTTCGGCGCCGCCCGCGCGCTGGTCGCGCTGCTGGCCTTTGCGGTCGTGGTGCATCTGCTGGCCCTGGGGCAGGAAGCCTGGTGGCAGCAGTCGATGAGCGCACCCTGGATCGATGCGGCTTTGCAGGGCATCAAGCCCGCGTTGCCGCAAAAACTGGCAAGCTACCTGCCCTAGCCAGTCCCTGCGTTAGTACCGTCCCAGTTCAAGAGGAACTCCCCATGTGTGGAATCGTTGGCGTCGTCAGCAACGCGCCGGTCAATCAATTGCTGTATGACGCGATGCTGCTGCTGCAGCACCGCGGACAGGACGCGGCCGGCATCGTCACGATGCTCGAGCGCAAGTTCTTCATGCACAAGGCCAAGGGCATGGTGCGCGACGTGTTCCGCACGCGAAACATGCGCGCGCTGCCCGGCAACATCGGCCTGGGCCAGGTGCGCTACCCGACGGCCGGCAACGCCGACAGCGAGGAAGAGGCCCAGCCCTTCTACGTCAATGCGCCCTTCGGCATCACGCTGGTGCACAACGGCAACCTGACCAACGCGCACGCGCTGCGCGCCGAGCTGTTCTCCACCGATCACCGCCACACCAACACCGAGAGCGACTCCGAGGTGCTGCTCAACGTGCTGGCGCATGAACTGGCCCGCGCCACGCAGGGCGCGCCGCTGCAACTGGAAGAAATCTTCAAGGCCGCGACGGCCGTGCATCGGCGCCTGCGCGGCTCCTATGCCGTGGTGTCGCTGATCGCCGGCCATGGCCTGCTGGTGTTCCGCGATCCCTACGGCATCCGCCCGCTGTGCCTGGGCCGCTCGGCCGATGGCGCCTGGATGGCGGCCAGCGAGTCGGTGGCGCTGGAGGGCTCGGGCTTCACCTTCGAGCGCGACGTGGCGCCCGGTGAAGCCGTGTTCATCGACCTGCAGGGCCAGCTGCACGCACGCCAGTGCGCGGCCGATCCCGTGCTGGACCCGTGCATCTTCGAGTTCGTCTACCTGGCCCGCCCCGATTCGACCATCGACGGCATCTCGGTCTACCAGGCGCGCCTGAACCTGGGCGAGACGCTGGCGCAGCGCGTGATCTCCACCGTGCCGCCCAACGAGATCGACGTGATCGTGCCGATTCCCGAGTCGAGCCGCCCGAGCGCCACGCAGCTGGCGCACCTGCTGGGCATTCCGTACCGCGAAGGCTTCGTGAAGAACCGCTACGTGGGCCGCACCTTCATCATGCCGGGGCAGGGCGTGCGCAAGAAGTCGGTGCGCCAGAAGCTCAACGTGATCGCCAGCGAGTTCAAGGGCCGCAACGTGCTGCTGGTCGACGACTCCATCGTGCGCGGCACCACCAGCCGCGAGATCGTGCAGATGGCCCGCGACGCGGGTGCGCGCAAGGTCTACATGGCCAGCGCGGCGCCGCCGGTGCGCTTCCCCAACGTCTACGGCATCGACATGCCGACCAAGGACGAACTGGTGGCGCATGGCCGCAGCATCGAAGAGATCCGCCAGCTGATCGGCTGCGATGCGCTGATCTACCAGGACGTCGACGCAATGAAGCGCGCCGTGCGCAAGGCCGCGCCCGCACAGGGCGGCAGCGTGCCGCTGGCGGGCTTCGAGGCCTCGTGCTTCGACGGCGTGTATGTCACGGGCGACATCGACACCGAGGCCATCCAGCGCATGAACGGCAACCGCCCGCGCATCGAGGAAACCGAAGAGGATTCCTCGCGCCTGGTGCTGCCCAACGCCAGCTGATCCGACTTCTTTTTCTGCAGCAAGGATGGCCATGACAGACAAGTCCCTGCCCGAAGGCCTGCGGCCCGAGACGCTGGCGGTGCGCACGGCCATCGAGCGCAGCCAGTACGGCGAGAACTCCGAGGCCCTTTACCTGACGACCGGCTTCGTGCAGCCCGACGCGGCCACCTCGGCCGCGCGCTTCGCCTCGGGCGAGGGCTACACCTATGCGCGCACCTCCAATCCCACCGTCACCAGCTTCGAGCAGCGGCTGGCGGCGCTGGAGGGTACCGAAGCCGCCATCGCCGCGGCCAGCGGCATGGGCGCCATCCTCATGATGATCATGGGCCTGCTCAAGGCCGGCGACCATGTGATCCTGTCGCGCTCCATGTTCGGCTCCACCTTGAGCCTGTTCGCCAAGGAGTTCGGCAAGTTCGGCGTGCAGACCGACTTCGTTTCGCAGACCGATGTAGACGAGTGGCGCGCGGCCGTGCGTCCCAACACCCGCCTGTTGTTCGCCGAGACGCCCACCAATCCGCTGACCGAGGTGTGCGACATCGCGGCGCTGGCCGAGATCGCCCACGCGGCCGGCGCGCTGCTGGCGGTGGACAACGCCTTCGCCACGCCCATCCTGCAAAAGCCCACGCAACTGGGTGCAGACATCGTCATGCACTCGGGCACCAAGTACCTGGACGGCCAGGGCCGCGTGATGGCCGGTGCGCTGTGCGGCAGCCGCCAACTGATCACCGAGAAGTTCGCGCCCGTGGTGCGCACGGCCGGCATGGTGCTGTCGCCTTTCAATGCCTGGGTGGTCCTCAAGGGCATGGAAACGCTGGGCGTGCGTGTGAAGGCGCAGTGCGAGAACGCGCTGGCCATCGGCCGCTGGCTGGAAGCGCAGAGCGAAGTGGCGCGCGTGTACTACCCGGGCCTGCCCTCACATCCGCAGCATGAGCTGGCCATGCGCCAGCAAAGCGGCCTGGGTGGCGGCGTGCTGAGCTTCGAGTTGGCCGGCGACACGCCCGAGGCAGCGCGCGCCAAGGCCTTCCACGTGATCAACAGCTGCCGCGTGCTGTCCATCGCCACCAACCTCGGCGACACCAAGACCATCATCAGCCACCCGGCCACCACCTCGCATGGCCGCCTCACGGAAGAGCAGCGCCAGGCCGCCGGCATCTGCCAGGGCGTGATCCGCCTGGCGGTGGGCCTGGAGCACATCGAGGACATCCAGGACGACCTGCTGCGCGGCCTGCACACCCTGCCTGCCTGAACTCCGTAAAAGAACAATGAGCAAGACCCGAACCCGCTTCGCCCCTTCGCCCACCGGCTTCATCCATCTGGGCAACATCCGCTCGGCCCTGTACCCCTGGGCCTTCGCCCGGGCCACGGGCGGCGACTTCATCCTGCGCATCGAAGACACCGATCTCGAGCGCTCCACGCAGGCGGCCGTGGACGTGATCATCGAAGGCATGGCCTGGCTGGGCCTGAACCATGACGAGGGCCCGTTCTACCAAATGCAGCGCATGGACCGCTACAAGGCGGTGCTGGCCGAGCTGCAGGCGGCCGGCCAGGTCTACCCCTGCTACATGAGCGTGGCCGAGCTCGACGCCCTGCGCGAGCGCCAGATGGCCAACAAGGAAAAGCCGCGCTATGACGGCACCTGGCGGCCCGAGCCGGGCAAGGTGCTGCCGCCCGTGCCCGAAGGCGTGCAGCCCGTGCTGCGCTTCAGGAACCCGCAAGGCGGCGTGGTGGCCTGGGACGACAAGGTCAAGGGCCGCATCGAGATCAGCAACGACGAGCTCGACGACCTGGTGATCGCGCGCCCCGACGGCACGCCCACCTACAACTTCTGCGTGGTGGTGGACGACATCGACATGGCGATCACGCATGTGATCCGCGGTGACGACCACGTCAACAACACGCCGCGCCAGATCAACATCTTCAAGGCCCTGGGCAAGGAGCCGCCCGTGTACGCCCACCTGCCCACCGTGCTCAACGAGCAAGGCGAGAAGATGAGCAAGCGCAACGGTGCCAAGCCCGTCACGCAGTACCGCGACGAGGGCTATCTGCCTGACGCCATGGTCAACTACCTGGCGCGCCTGGGCTGGAGCCACGGCGACGACGAGATCTTCAGCCGCGAGCAGTTCCTGCAATGGTTCGACCTCGACCACCTGGGCCGCAGCGCGGCGCAGTTCGACGAGGCCAAGTTGCGCTGGGTCAATGCCCAGCACATCAAGGCCATGGCTGATGAGGCGCTGGCACCGCTGGTGGCCGCGCAACTGGCCAAGGAAGGCATCGCCGCCGACGAGCGCCTGCCGGCCCTGTGCGCGCTGTTCAAGGACCGCTGCGACACCACCGTGGCCCTTGCGCAGTGGGTGCGACCCTTCTACGCCGATGTGCAGATCAAGGACGAGGACCGCGTGCAGCACCTGACCGAGGCCATCCAGCCTGCGATTGCCACGCTGGCCGACAAGCTTGCGCAGGTGTCCTGGGACAAGGCCGCCATCGCAGCTGCGATCAAGGAAACGCTCGCCGCTCACGGCCTCAAGATGCCGCAGCTGGCCATGCCTGTGCGCGTGCTCGTGATGGGCACGCCGCAGACGCCGTCAGTCGATGCCGTGCTCGCGCTGTTCGACCGAGAAAAAATCTTGAAAAGATTGCGTGAGCACTGAAAATCGCTATATACTGCGAGGCTCGACAGCAACGAAGCTTTTCGAAAACAAAGCCGAAGCGAAAGCCCGGCGGAAGCAGACGAAAAGCAGAATCTGAAAAGATTTCGTGGGGGTATAGCTCAGCTGGGAGAGCGCTTGCATGGCATGCAAGAGGTCATCGGTTCGATCCCGTTTACCTCCACCATTCATCCAATCGTTGTCGAGAAGAAAGCGTTGATCGCGACGCGGTTCTTAGGTTTTGACCCTATCGTCTAGAGGCCTAGGACATCACCCTTTCACGGTGAGTACCGGGGTTCGAATCCCCGTAGGGTCGCCAAGTCAGTAGCGCTTGGGTTGCCGAAAGGCGCCGAAGCTACCTACCAGGAGTGGTAGTTCAGTTGGTTAGAATACCGGCCTGTCACGCCGGGGGTCGCGGGTTCGAGTCCCGTCCACTCCGCCAAACAGGAGCCCTTTTGGAGAAATCCGAAAGGGCTTTTTATTGCCGGAATGCTGCGTTGATCGTGACGCGCATTCCAAAGGCCTGACCCTATCGTCTAGAGGCCTAGGACATCACCCTTTCACGGTGAGTACCGGGGTTCGAATCCCCGTAGGGTCGCCAAGTTCTGTGGCACTTGGCGCTTGCATCGCTCGGCATGCAGGCGCGAAAGCAGCACCACCGCGGAGTGGTAGTTCAGTTGGTTAGAATACCGGCCTGTCACGCCGGGGGTCGCGGGTTCGAGTCCCGTCCACTCCGCCAGATCCAAGCCCTTGCAGTCATCTGCAGGGGCTTTTTCTTTGGCTGCTGCCATGGGCCATGCCCGCTCGTCCATCAATGGCCCTTGAATGACGCCCACCCGCGAGCCGGTGGATGGCCGGCCAGGCGCGCCCTTGTGCGTGCTTAGCCCTGTGCTCCAATGCGCGAGCGCCCGCCGCCAGGTCGTCTCTGGCGCCCCGTCCCGAGAGGAGAACCATGTCAGCGATGCCTTCCAGCGAGTCCGAACAGATCGGCAGGTACTACGACGCGGTGCCCTATGTCTCGCACCCCTTTCCCCAGACGGACATCGAGCATCTGGAGGTGCTGGCCGCGCTGTTCGCGCTGGAGGCCGCAGTGCCTGCGCGCGCCCGCGTGCTGGAGCTGGGCTGCGCTTCCGGCGGCAATCTCGTCCCCATGGCTGCGCGCCATCCGCAGGCGCAGATGCTGGGCGTGGACCTGTCGGCGCTGCAGATCCAGGATGGCCAGGCGCTGCTGGCGCGCGTGCATGTGCCCAATGCGCAGTTGCGCACGCTGAGCATCACCGACATCGACGCCTCGCTGGGCCAGTTCGACTACATCCTGTGCCATGGTGTCTACAGCTGGGTGCCGCCCGAGGTGCAGGCCGCGATCCTGCGCGTGTGCCGGCAGAACCTGGCGCCCGAGGGCGTGGCCTACGTGAGCTACAACGTCTACCCGGGCTGGAAGGCGCGCGAGATCGTGCGCGATGCCATGATGCTGCGCGGCGGCCCGCGCGACACGCCCGAGGAAAAGCTCGCGTATGCGCGGGGCATGCTGGAGTTTCTGGAGCAGTCGGCCAGGCCCGACAGCGTGCTCAAGAAGACGCTGGACGAGGCCATGCCCATCGTGCGCAGCGCCAGCAATTCGTACCTGCTGCACGAGTTCCTGGAGCCGTGCAACGCGCCCTGTTATTTCAAGGAGTTCGTCGCGCGTGCGGGCGAGCACGAACTGGCCTACCTCTGCGATGCCGAGCCTTCCACCATGTTCGTGCAGAACTACGGCGAGAAGGTGCGCGAGCCGCTGCTGCGCGAATGCGGCGGCAGCCAGGTCATGCTAGAGCAGTACCTGGACTTCCTCGTCAACCGCACCTTCCGCCAGAGCCTGCTGGTGCACCAGGCGCGCCAGCCGCAGATCCGCTACCGGCTGGAGCGCACGCGGCTGCGCGCGCTGCACTACGCGGGCATGTTTGCGGCACCGGACGGCTCGCCCATCACGCTGGACGCGCAGGAGCAGCCCTGCGTCGGCCTGCGCAACCATTCGCTGACGCTGCGCCTGCCGGTGCACAAGGCGGTGGCGATGGAACTGGAGCAGCGCTATCCGGCCACCGTGGATGTGGACACCCTGGTGGCCGCCGTGTCGGCGCGCGTGGGCGAGCCGCAGGCCAGCGTTCACGATCCGGTGATGGCCATGCTCGAGGAGCTGCTGATCCTGGGCGCGGTGCGCGTGCGCTGCCAGCCCTTGCTGGTGGCGCCGGACGTGTCGTCCGCGCCGCTGGTTTCGCACCTGGTGCGCCAGGCGCCCGGCCTGGACCTGGCCGACGGGGCCGAGGCCTCGGTCTGCAACCAGTGGCATGAGCTGGTGGCGCTCACGGCGCTCGAACGCACGCTGCTGCCGCTGCTCGACGGCGCCCATGACGCGCAGCAGTTGAGCGCGCATGTGCTGGCCGAAGTGCGCGCCGGGCGCCTGCGCTTCATGAAGGACGATCAGGCCGTGACCGACGCAGCCCTGCAGGAGGTGCTGGCGCAGGAGCAATTGCAGCCCGCGCTGCGCCAGCTGCGCCGAAAAGGATTGCTCATTGCTTGAAGAAGAAAAGAAGGAACCAGGAAGTCGATGTCGTCGTCATTGATGCAGTTGCAGGAGTTGCTCTACAGCCAGGGGTTTGGCACGCGCCGCGTGTGCGCGGGGCTGGTCCAGCAGGGGTGGGTGAAGGTGGACGGCGTGCCGGTTCGCGATGCCACCCAGCAGGTGGAAGCGGTGGAAGACCTGCCCTTCGAGGTGCAGGGCCAGGCCTGGCGCTACCACGCGCTGGCCTATGTGCTGCTGAACAAACCCGCGGGCACCGAGTGTTCGCACAAGCCCTCGGCCTGGCCCAGCATCTACACGCTGCTGCCTGCGCCGCTGCGCCAGCGCCCGGCGCGCACGGCGCTGTCGGGCGTACAGACCATCGGCCGGCTCGACCAGGACACCACGGGCCTGCTGCTGCTGTCCGACGACGGGCAGTTCATCCATCGCATGGCGTCTCCCAAGCACCATGTGCCCAAGGTCTACGAAGTGCAGGCCAAGCACCCGGTGAGCGACGAGCAGATCCGCAAGCTCTGCGCGGGCGTGGTGCTGGACGACGATCCGGCGCCCGTGCGCGCCGCGGCCGCCGAGCGCGTGGCTGAGCTGCATCTGCGCCTGACGATCACCGAAGGCAAGTACCACCAGGTCAAGCGCATGGTGGCCGCCGTGGGCAACCGCGTGGAGGGCCTGCATCGCTCGCGCGTCGGCGATCTGGTGCTGCCCGAGGACCTGGCCCCGGGCCAGTGGCGCTGGCTGACGCCCGACGAGGTGGAGGCGCTGCGCCAGCGGCCTCGCTGAAGACATGTGTGGGGCGCAGGCGTCAGCCGCTGCGCCTGGTCAGCCGGAACGCACACTGGGCCGTTATGCTGCGCACCGCTGTTGAGGAATGCGCACCTTGCCCTCCGTTTTTGCCCCTGTCCGTGCCCGCCTGCTGCGGTCATTCCGTCTTGCCCTCACGGCCTGTTGTGCCCTGCTGACGGGCCTGAGCGCGCTGCCTGCGCTGGCGCAGCCGGCCGGGGCGGGGGCCGCGCCGCCGATCTTCGTGCTCAATTCGCTGGACGCCACCGTGAGCCTCATCGACCCGCTGAGCTGGAGCGAGCGCCAGCGCGTGGCCGTGGGCAAGGAGCCCCATCACCTGTACCTCACGCCCGACGAGAAATCGGTGATCGTGGCCAATTCGGCCGGTGATTCGCTGAGCTTTTTCGACCCGCGCACGGGCGCGCTGCAGCGCACGGTGTACGACATCATCGACCCCTATCACCTGCGCTTCTCGCCCGACATGAAGTGGTTCGTCACGGCGGCGAACCGGCTCAACCACGTGGATGTGTACCGCTGGAACGGCAAGGACCTGCAGCTGGCCCAGCGCATCCCCACCGGCAAGACGCCCAGCCACATCTGGATCGACAGCCGCAGCACCGTCGCCTACGTGAGCATGCAGGACAGCGACGAGCTGATCGCCGTCGACCTGGCCACGCAGCGCATCCGCTGGCGCGTGGCCACGGGCGCGATGCCGGCCGACGTGTTCGGCCTGCCGGGCGACAAGACCCTGCTCGTGGGCCTGACGGGCAGCGACGCCGTGCAGGTCTTCGACGTCTCCGGCCCCACGCCGCGCGAGACCAGCCGCATCGTCACCGGAAAGGGCGCGCACGCCTTCCGCTCGGCGGGCGACGGCAAGTCCGTCTTCGTGAGCAACCGCGTGGCCAACACCATCAGCCGCATCGACCTGGCCAGCCTCAAGGTCAGCGCCACCTACGCCGTGCCTGGCGGGCCGGACTGCATGGACGTGTCGGCCGATGGCAAGACGTTGTATGTGACCTCGCGCTGGGCGCGCAAACTCAGCGTGATCGATCTGGCCAGTGGCAAGCTCAGCCGCAGCGTGCCCGTGGGCCGTTCGCCGCACGGCGTCTGGACGCTGGACCATGCCAGGCGCTGAACGCCTTGCGCTGGCCGGGCTGGCCCTGGTGGCCGGGGTTGCGGCGGCACAGCCCATTCCCGCAGCGCCCGCCAGCTGCGATAAGCCGCTGTACCTGACCTTCGACACCGGCCACATGGGCGTGGCCCCGCTGGTGGCCGACGTGCTCAAGCGCCAGCAGGTCCGCGTGACCTTCTTCGGCGCCGCCGAGAAGACGCTGACCGACGGCGACAGCCTGGACAACCACTGGGCGCCGTGGTGGAAGGCGAGGGCGGCCGAAGGCCATGCCTTCGCCTCGCACACGCACAGCCATGCCTACTGGATGGGCGACGAGCGCACGGTGGAGCCGCGCTTTCGCATCCGCCCCTCGGCAGGCGCCTTTGCGGGCCGCACCTTCACCTGGAGCGCGGCGCAGTACTGCGAGAGCATCCAGCAGGCCAGCGACCGGCTGGCCCACATCACGGGCGTCAAGCCGCTGCCGTTGTGGCGCGCGCCGGGCGGCAAGACCTCGCCGAAGCTGGAGCAGGCGGCCCAGGCCTGTGGCTACCGCCATGTGGGCTGGTCGCCCGCGGGCTTCCTCGGCGACGAGCTGCCCAGCGAGAAGTACCCCAACGACAAGCTGCTGGCGCAGGCGCTGGAGAAGATCCAGCCCGGCGACATCCTGCTGGCCCACCTGGGCATCTGGTCGCGCAAGGACCCGTGGGCGCCCGCCGTTCTGGAGCCGCTGCTCGTGGGCCTGAAGGCCCAGGGCTTTTGCTTTCGCACGCTGCGCGAGCATCCGGACTACCGCGCCTGGATCGCCGCGCATCCCTGAATTTGTCCATGCTTGACCACCTGGCAGACGCCTTCGGCTGGCTGCAGCAGACCCTGTTCGAGGCCGTGGTGCAGCCGCTGGTGTACGCCGCCGGCCTGGGCGGCTGGACGGAGGACGCCTTCGACGCCACGGGCTGGCTGCTGGTCGGGCTCCTGCAGATCGCGGTGATGCTCGCCGTCTTTGCGCCGCTGCAGCGCTGGCGGCCGGTGGAGCCGGTGCATGACCGCCAGGCCATCCGCACCGACATCCTCTACACGCTGATCCACCGGCTGGGCCTGTTCAGGCTGGTCCTGTTCTTCGGGGTCGATCCGCTCTTCGACGACGTGCTGGGCGCGCTGCGCGGCGCGGGCTGGGGCACGCTTCACCTAGACCAGCTTTGGCCCGGCGTCACCGACATCGCGTGGGTCTCGCTGCTGATCTACCTGGTGGTGCTGGACTTCGTGGAGTACCTGATCCACCGCGGCCAGCACCGCTGGCAGTGGTGGTGGAGCCTGCATGCGCTGCATCATTCGCAGCGGCAGATGACCATGTGGAGCGACAACCGCAACCACCTGCTGGACGACCTGCTGCACGACGCGATCATCGTCGTGGTGGCGCAGCTGATCGGTGTTGCGCCGGGCCAGTTCATCGCCGTGGTCGCCTTCACGCAACTGTCCGAAAGCCTGCAGCACGCCAACCTGCGCCTGTCCTTCGGCCGCTGGGGCGAGCGGCTGTGGATCAGCCCGGCCTTCCACCGCACGCACCATGCCATCGGCATCGGGCATGAGCGGCCCGAGCCTTTGACGGCGCAGCCGCCATCCACCACCCGTGCCCTGGGCGGCTGCAACTTCGGCGTGCTTCTGCCGTGGTGGGACATGCTTTTTCGCAGTGCCGACTTCAGCAGCCGCTACCCCGACACCGGCATCCGTGACCAGGTGGAGCCCGATGCGCACGGCCGTTTGCGCGACTACGGCCGCGGCTTCTGGGCCCAGCAGTGGCTGGGCCTGTGCCGCCTGGCGGGCCGCGGCTGAAGAGCCTTTGGCCGGCGGGGCTGCGCACGGGCCGGCTATGCTCGCCCAGCCATGAAACTCTTCCTCGATTCCTTCTGGCGCGCGGCGGCCTATTGCCTGATGCCGCGCGTGATCCTGTTGTCGCTGCTGCCGCTGGCGCTGATGGTGGCGCTGGGCCTGGGGCTGGGCTACTTCTACTGGGAACCGGCCGTGGCCTGGACGCACGAGGCGCTCAACGGCTGGCCGCTGCTGGCCGGCTTCTGGGCCTGGCTGCAGGGCCTGTTCTCGGCCGACGTGCGCGACATGCTGGCGCCGCTGGTGGTGGTGCTGGCGCTCACGCCCCTGGTGGTGCTGGCGTCGCTGGTGGTGGTGGCGGCCTTCATGGCCCCGGCCCTGACCCGCCTGGTGGCCTCGCGCCGTTTCACGAGCCTGGAACTCAAGAAGGGCGCCAGCTTCGTGTTCAGCGTGGCGCGCTCGCTGGGGCTCACGGCGCTGGCCGTGCTGGCGCTGCTGGTGTCCATGCCGCTGTGGCTGATCCCGCCGCTGGTGCTGGTGCTGCCGCCGCTGATCTGGGGCTGGCTCACCTTCAAGGTCATGGCCTTCGACGCGCTGGCCGAGCATGCGAGCGCCGAGGAGCGCCAGACGCTGATGCGCGAGCACCGGCTGCAACTGCTGGCCATCGGCGTGCTGTGCGGCTACCTCGGGGCGGCGCCCAGCATCGTCTGGGCCTCGGGCCTGCTGTTCGCGGCCGCCTTCTTCGTGCTGGTGCCGCTGGCCATCTGGATCTACACCGTGGTCTTCGCCTTCTCGGCGCTGTGGTTCGCCCACTATGCGCTGGATGCGCTGGCCCAGCTGCGCGCCGCGCGCGTGGCGCTCAGCCTCAATGGCGAGCCGCCGCCCCCCGCAGCCGCGCTGCCGTCCGGCGATTCCAACGCACCCATCCCGCCTGCTGCCCCATGAACTTCGGCCTCATCATCGTCGGCGACGAAATCCTCTCGGGCAAGCGTGCCGACAAGCACCTGCCCCGCTTCATCGAACTGCTGGCCGCGCGCGGCCTGCCCCTGGCCTGGGCCGAATACGTGGGCGACGACCCGGTACGCATCACCGCCACCTTGCGGCGCGCCTTCGAGGGCGGCGATGTGGTCTTTTCCACCGGCGGCATCGGTGCCACGCCTGATGACCACACGCGCCAGTGCGCCGCCGCTGCCCTGGGCCGGCCGCTGGCCCTGCACCCCGAGGCGGCACGCCTGATCCGCGAGCGCATGCAGGACGTGGCGCGCGAGGAAGGCCGGCCCTACGAGCCTGAGCGCGCCGACAACCAGCACCGGCTCAACATGGGCGTGTTCCCCGAGGGCGCGACGCTGATCCCGAACCCGTACAACAAGATCCCGGGCTTCAGCCTGGGCCATGTCCATTTCCTGCCAGGCTTCCCGGTCATGGCCTGGCCCATGGCCGAATGGGTGCTGGACAAGGTCTATGCCGATCAACTGCGGCCGGTGGTCACGCAGGAGCGCTCCGTGATCGTTTTCGGTGCAATGGAGGCCAGCCTCACGCCCCTGATGGAGGCGGTGGAGCGGGCCCATCCGGGCGTCAAGGTGTTCAGCCTGCCCAGCGTGGACCACCCAGAATACGGGCGCCACATCGAGCTGGGCGTCAAGGGCGAGCCTTCACGCCTGGAGGCCGCCTACATGCAGCTCAAAACAGGACTGCACGAATTCGGTGCATCCACTGGCCCTGAATTGGTGCGATGACGGGTGGCGCACGCTTTTGGTGAGCTTATCCGGGTCGCGCGCATCGTGTACCCTGCACAGCCTGCAGCGGGAGCGGCGGGCGCCGATGGCACAGAAACTGCATTCCCTCCCGCGCAAACTGCTTAAACCACCCATCCAAACCAGGAGATCCTGATGGCCAAGACCGTCGCCGATGTGCTGAAACTCGTCAAGGAAAACGAGGTCAAGTTCGTCGACTTCCGATTCACCGACACCCGTGGCAAGGAGCAGCACGTCACGGTGCCGGTCTCGCACTTCGACGAAGACAAGTTCCAGTCGGGCCACGCTTTCGACGGTTCGTCCATCGCTGGCTGGAAGGGCATCGAGGCTTCGGACATGCTGCTGATGCCCGATCCGAACACGGCCGTGATCGATCCCTTCTTTGAAGAGACCACGCTGAACCTGACCTGCGACGTGCTGGAGCCGGCCGATGGCAAGCCCTACGACCGCGATCCCCGCTCCATCGCCAAGAAGGCTGAGGCCTACCTGAAGTCCTCGGGCTTGGGCGATACCGCCTTCTTCGGTCCCGAACCCGAATTCTTCATCTTCGACGACGTGCGCTGGCAAGCCGACATGTCGGGCAGCTTCGTCAAGATCGACGTCGATGAAGCTCCCTGGAACACCGGCAAGAAGTACGAAAGCGGCAACAGCGGCCACCGTCCCACCGTCAAGGGCGGCTACTTCCCCGTGCCCCCGGTCGACAGCAGCCAGGACATCCGCGCCGAAATCTCGCTGGTGCTCGAATCGCTGGGCATCCCGGTCGAAGTGTTCCACCACGAAGTGGCGGGCGCCGGCCAGAACGAAATCGGTACCAAGTTCAGCACGCTGGTCGAGCGCGCCGACTGGACCCAGAAGCTCAAGTACGTGATCTGGAACGTCTGCCACGCCTACGGCAAGACGGCCACCTTCATGCCCAAGCCCCTGCAGGGCGACAACGGCTCGGGCATGCACGTGCACCAGTCGATCTGGAAGGACGGCAAGAACCTGTTCGCCGGCGATGGCTACGCCGGCCTGAGCGATACCGCCCTGTACTACATCGGCGGCATCATCAAGCACGCCCGTGCCCTGAACGCCATCACCAACCCCGGCACCAACAGCTACAAGCGCCTGGTCCCCGGCTTCGAAGCCCCGGTGAAGCTGGCCTACTCGGCCAAGAACCGCTCGGCCTCGATCCGCATCCCCTTCGTGGCCAACCCCAAGGCCCGCCGCATCGAAGCGCGCTTCCCCGATCCGCTGGCCAACCCCTACCTGTGCTTCTCGGCCCTGCTGATGGCCGGCCTGGACGGCATCGAGAACAAGATCCACCCGGGCGAAGCCGCCACGAAGGACCTGTACCACCTGCCGCCGGAAGAAGACGCGCTGGTGCCCACCGTCTGCCACAGCCTCGACCAGGCGCTGGAATACCTGGACAAGGGCCGCTCGTTCCTGACCAAGGGCGGCGTGTTCACCGATGCCTTCATCGATGCCTACATCGACCTGAAGATGCAGGAAGTCACGCGCTTCCGCATGGCTCCGCACCCGGTCGAATTCGACATGTACTACTCGCTGTAAGGCGGGCGGACCGGCATCGCCTGCGAAGCCGGCTCCCACAAAAAAGGACGGCTTGCGCCGTCCTTTTGCTTTTTTCCGGGAACCGCGTTCACCGACGGGTCGTCGAAGTGCAAGAAAATGCTTTTCCTTCTCCATAGGCCAGGACCATGAAGATCCTTACTTTCTCGGCGCTCGCGGCTGCAGTTTCGGCGTCGATGCTGGCGGGCATGCCGGCCCAGGCACAGGAGCGTGTCTGGCGCTGCGGCAACGAATACACCAACAACGCGGCCGATGCCCAGCGCCGCAATTGCAAGCTCATGGAAGGCGGCAACGTGACCGTGGTCCAGGGCGCCAGTGCCGCTGCGCGGTCCGCCGCCTCGGCGAGTGCCTCCGGCGGCAGCGGCGCGGCCCGCGCACCCGCAGGCAGTCCGCGCGTGGAAAGCGCCGAGCAGCGCCAGCGCGATTCCGACGCGCGTGCCGTGCTGGAGGCCGAACTGCAGAAGGCGCAGGCGCGCCAGGCCGAGCTGCAGCGCGAGTACAACAACGGCGAGCCCGAGAAGCAGGGCGGCGAGGCCAAGAACTACCAGAAGTACCTGGACCGGGTGGCTGACATGAAAGCGCAGATCGCCCGCAACGAAAGCGACATTGCCGGCCTGCAGCGCGAGATCTCTCGTCTGCCGCAACGCTGATGGCCTTTGGCAAGGGGCTGGTGGCGGCGGCGCGGCGCTTCCAGTCCTTCGACCTTCTGGCCACGCTGATCGCCATCATCCGCGAGGACGGGACGCTGATCTTCGCGAATTCGGCACTCGAGGATGCGCTGGGCCATTCGCGCCGCACGCTGGCCGGTGCGGCCTTCTCAAGCTGCTTCGTCGATGCCTCGGTGCTGCTGAATGCGATCCAGGGCGCGCGCGCCAACGACTTCGCCACCTTGCGCTATGAAGCCTTCCTGCGGCGCAGCAGCAGCACCGAGCCGCTGCCCGTGCAGGTGACGCTGGCCCAGACCGACACGCGCGGCGAGCTGGTGCTCGAGATGACGCCGCAGGAGCAGCAGGCCCGCCAGGACCGCGAGGAGCGCCTGCTGGATCAGGCGCAGGCCAACAAGGAACTGATCCGCAACCTGGCCCATGAGATCAAGAACCCGCTGGGCGGCATTCGCGGCGCGGCGCAGCTGTTGCAGATGGAGGTCGAGTCACGCGACCTGATCGAGTACACGCAGGTCATCATCCACGAGGCCGACCGCCTGCAGACGCTGGTCGATCGCCTGCTGGCGCCGCACCGGCGCCCGCATGTGGTGGGCGACGTGAACATCCACGAAGTCTGCGAACGCGTGCGGGCCGTGCTGATGGCCGAGTTCCCGAACGGACTGGAGATCGAGCGCGATTTCGACCCCTCGATCCCCGAGTTCCGCGGAGACCGCGAGCAGCTGATCCAGGCCACGCTCAACATCGCGCACAACGCGGCGCTGGCGCTGGCCGAGCGCCGCCTTGAGGGCGATGCGAAGATCATCTTCCGCACGCGGGTGGTCCGCCACGTCATCCTGAACAAGCAATGGTGGCGACTGGCATTGGAATTGCATGTCATCGACAACGGACCGGGCGTGCCCGAGGCCATCCAGGACCGACTCTTCTACCCGCTGGTGTCGGGACGGGAGGGCGGTACGGGGCTGGGGCTCACGCTGGCGCAGACTTTCGTGCAGCAGCACCATGGGGTGATCGAGTGCGACAGCGAGCCAGGCCGGACCAATTTCAAGATCACGTTGCCGCTGCCCTAGCACAAGGAACTCAAGGACCCGCATGAAGCCGATCTGGATAGTAGATGACGACCAATCGATACGCTTCGTGCTCGAGAAAGCGCTGCTGCGCGAAGACCTGCCCACGCGCAGCTTCACCAACACGCGCGAAGTCCTGGCTGCGCTGGAAGCAGCCAATGACGACGAGATGCAGGGCCCGCAGGTCCTGGTGAGCGACATCCGGATGCCCGGCGGCTCGGGCCTGGACCTGCTGGACAAAATCAAGGCCAAGCATCCGGGCCTGCCGGTCATCATCATGACCGCCTTCTCGGACCTGGACAGTGCCGTGTCGGCCTTCCAGGGCGGCGCCTTCGAATACCTGCCCAAGCCCTTCGACCTGCCGCGTGCCGTGGAGCTGATCCGCCGCGCGGTGGACGAGAGCCAGCGCGAGGAGGTGTCGGAAGAGCGCATGCAGGCCGCGCCGGAAATGCTGGGCCAGGCCCCCGCGATGCAGGACGTGTTCCGCGCCATCGGCCGGCTCTCGCAGAGCAACGTGACGGTGCTGATCACGGGCGAATCCGGCTCGGGCAAGGAACTGGTGGCGCGTGCGCTGCACAAGCACTCGCCGCGCGCCAACGGGCCCTTCGTGGCCATCAACACGGCGGCGATCCCGAAGGACCTGCTGGAGTCCGAGCTTTTCGGCCATGAGCGCGGCGCCTTCACGGGCGCGCAGACCATGCGCCGCGGCCGCTTCGAGCAGGCCGAGGGCGGCACGCTCTTTCTCGATGAAATCGGCGACATGCCCTTCGACCTGCAGACGCGCCTGCTGCGCGTGCTGTCGGACGGGCACTTCTACCGCGTGGGCGGCCACAACGCCGTCAAGGCCAACGTGCGCGTGATCGCCGCGACCCACCAGGACCTGGAGCAGCGCGTCAAGCAGGGGGGCTTCCGCGAGGACCTCTTCCACCGCCTGAACGTGATCCGGCTGCGCCTGCCGGCCCTGCGCGAGCGCAAGGAGGACGTGCCTTCGCTGGCCCGCCACTTCCTGCAGCAAAGCGCCAAGCAACTGGGCGTGGAACCCAAGCGCATTTCCGAATCGGCGCTGGCGCGGCTGGCGGGCTTCAACTTCCCGGGCAACGTGCGGCAGCTCGAGAACATCTGCCACTGGCTCACGGTGATGGCGCCGGCCCAGCTCATCGAGGCCAAGGACCTGCCGCCCGAAGTGCTGGATGCAGAGAGCACACCAGCCGCTGCGCTGGCGGCCGTGGCGCCGGTGGCAGCACCGCCCCTGGTTCAGCCCGGCGCAGCCGCGGTGGCGGCGCCGCTGGCCGACGAAGCCTCGCCGGCCGAGGGGGCGCCCATGCCCGCGGGCCTGGCCCCGGCGACCGAGGGCGCGGCCGTGCCCGCAGCGGCCGCGGCCTGGGAGCAGGGCCTGCAGGCCGAAGCCCAGGCGCTTTTGATGGCGGGCCGGCACGACGTCTGGGACGTGCTCACGCAGCGCGTCGAGTCGCAACTGATCCGCACGGCCCTGGGCTTCACGCGCGGGCGCCGCATCGAGGCCGCGCAGAAGCTGGGCATCGGCCGCAACACCATCACGCGCAAGATTTCGGAGCTGGGCCTGGACGACGCGTAGAAGCTGTTCCTAGCGGCTGCGCTGGCCCTGCGTGAGCGTGTCCAGCTGGAACTTGCCGCTCTTGTCCCACAGCCAGGTGTCCACATAGGTGTGGGCACCCAGGCGACCCGGCGCAGGGAAGGGCGACGCCGCCTTGATCATCTCGGCGATCTGCGGCGGCACTTCGGGCGCATGGCCGGGCGTGCGGCTGAAGCTGACCTGCACCACGCGGCCTGCGGCATCCAGGTCGGTCTCAACCACCACCACGGCATAGACCAGCGGCGGGATCTTGCCCTTGTAGATCTTGCTCGCGTAGCGCTTGTAGATGTGCTGGGCGCCCTGTTTGCGCCAGGCGCGCACCGTGGGCGTTTGCGCGGTGATCAGCCGCACGGTGGGCACATCGTGCGGCGCTGCGCCGTCACCGGGCTTGCCGTCGGCCTGCGCGGGCGTGCCGTCAGGCGTGCTGGCCGCGTCATCGGCCTTGGGCAGCAGCGAGCAGCCCGCCAGGCTCAGGCTCACCGCGCACAAGAGCGAAGCGAGCCGGCGCGCCTTTCGCATGTCGGCGCCAGCACGCTGGTTGTCATGCAGTCCGAATGTAGGCGCAGCCATGATGACCTCCCTTTGCCTCAGAGTGCCAGATCGACCACCACAGGCGCGTGGTCGCTGGGCTTTTCCCATTTGCGCGGCACGCGGTCGATGATGCAGCCGCGCGCCGCTGGCACCAGGGCCTGGCTCAGCAGGATGTGGTCGATGCGCAGGCCGCGGTTCTTCTGGTAGCCCAGCATGCGGTAGTCCCACCACGAGAAGCTCTTCTCGGGCTGCTCGAACAGGCGAAAGCCGTCGACCAGGCCCAGGTCGATCAGGGCCTGGAAATGCTGGCGTTCCTCGGTCGTGTGGTGGATGGTCTCGCGCAGGCCCTCGGGGTCGTAGCTGTCGCGGTCTTCGGGCGTGATGTTGAAGTCGCCCAGCAGAACCAGCCGCTCGTGCGCGGCCAGTTCGTCGCGCACCATCTGCCTGAGGCTGTCCAGCCAGCGCATCTTGTAGGCGAACTTTTCGCTGCCGGGCTCCTGGCCGTTGACGAAGTAGCCGTTGATCACGCGCAGCTCGCCCGCGGGCGTGTCCAGCGTCGCGGCGATCACGCGCGAATGCGCGTCTTCAAACCCCGTGATGTTGCGCAGCACGTCGCGCACCGGCGCCAGGCTCAGGATGGCCACGCCGTTATAGGTTTTCTGGCCGAACACGGCGGCGTGGTAGCCGGCCGACTGCAGCACCTCGAGCGGGAACTTGTCGTCGCTCATCTTCAGCTCCTGCAGGCACAGCACGTCCACCGGGTTGGCGATCAGCCAGTCCAGCACATGCTGCAGGCGGGCGGTGAGGGAGTTGACGTTCCAGGTGGCGATGCGCATGACGGAGCCTGCGGTGTGGGGTGGGGAGCGGGAGCGGGGCGGATAGTCTAAGTGCCTGCTCACCCGACGGCGGCGGGCGGCGGTTGCTGCTGCAACTGCGCCAGCTCTTCGGTCGTGTTGGCATTGAAGAAGGCCTGCGCGTCGTCAAAGAGCACCTGCACGCAGGCATGCCTGGCAGTCCAGGCGCCGAATTTGCGCTCGCCGGATTGCAGGAAGGCCCGCAGGCTGCCGATCAAGCCAGTGCGCAGCAGGCAGAACACGGGCTGCGCGCCTTCGCGCGTGGCGGCCATGGCGATGTCGGCGCCCTGCTGCAGGGCTGCCGCGGCCAGTCGCGGCACCAGGTCCTGCGGGAAGTTCGGCGTGTCGCAAGGCACGGTGACCAGCCAGGCCGTGCGCGCGTGCGTCAGCCCCGTCAGCAGACCCGCGAGCGGGCCCGCATGGCCGTCGATCACATCGGGCCAGACCGGCACGCCCATCGCCTCGTAGGCCGCCAGGTGCCGGTTGGCGCTGAGCAGGGCCGGCCCCACCTGCGGCTGCAGCCGCCTGAGCGCATGCAGCGCCAGAGGCCGGCCGCGGTGCAGCTGGAGGCCCTTGTCCACGCCGCCCATGCGGCGCCCCTCGCCGCCGGCCAGCACCAGGCCGGTGATGTGCTCGCGCGCGATGGCTTCGGGCGGGAGTGGCGTCTCGGGGGGCGGCGCAGGCATGCCCGAGTGTGCCGCAAGGGCCGATCGCCGGAATGCAA
Organism: Xenophilus arseniciresistens; assembly: GCF_028023875.1. Classification (GTDB taxonomy): domain Bacteria; phylum Pseudomonadota; class Gammaproteobacteria; order Burkholderiales; family Burkholderiaceae_C; genus Xenophilus; species Xenophilus arseniciresistens. The sequence goes on along the minus strand of NZ_JAQIPB010000003.1, from coordinate 137,430 downwards.
ATGCTGAGAATGACTCGCAACTAGAATGTGAGCCCAGCACCAGCCCTGGCAGCGGCCCTGACTGCGGTCAAAGGCATGCGCGGGCCGGCTTCCTGCCTCGACGCCACCATCCCTCCCCCATGAAAAAACTGGCCCTGGCCGCTGCCTGCGCAGCACTTTCCTTTGGCGTGGCTGCGCCGTTTGCGCTGCTGGCGGCGCCGGCACAGGCCCAGACCGTGCCTGCGGCCGCGACGCCGGCCCGCGTGGTGCAGCACTACGCGGTGCTGGTGCAGGCCGGCTATGACGACACGCTGGCCGGCGCGCTGGAACTGCAAGGCGCCGTCAAGGCTTTTGCGGCCGCGCCTTCGCAGGCCGGCCTGGAAGCCGCGCGCAAGGCCTGGCTGGCGGCGCGCGAGTCCTATGGCCAGACGGAGGCCTTCCGCTTCTACGGCGGCCCCATCGACGACGACAACGGCCCCGAAGGGCGCATCAATGCCTGGCCCATGGACGAGTCCTATGTGGACTCCGTGGTGGGCAGCGAAACGGCAGGCCTGGTCAACGACCGCAAGGTGGCCATCACCAAAAAGAACCTGGCGGCGCTCAACGAGCGCGACGGCGAAGAGAACATCGCGACCGGCTGGCACGCCATCGAGTTCATGCTCTGGGGCCAGGACTTGAGCGAGACCGGGCCGGGCAACCGCAGTTTCGAAGACTTCGTGGATGGCAAGAAGCCCAATGCCGACCGGAGGCGCCAGTACCTGCTGGTCACCACCGAGCTGCTGGTCGACGACCTGCGTTCGCTGACCAAGGCCTGGGCGCCCGCGCACAAGGGCAACTACCGCGCCCGCTTCGAGCGTGGCGGCACCGAATCGCTGCGTCGCATCTTCGTGGGCCTGGGGTCGCTCTCGCGCGGCGAGCTGGCCGGCGAGCGGCTGGAGGTGGCGCTGGCCAGCCAGGACCAGGAAGACGAGCATTCCTGCTTTTCCGACAACACGCACCGCGATGCCGTGACCAACGCCAAGGGCATCCAGAACGTCTGGACCGGCCGCTACGTGCGGCGCGACGGCAGCACCCTGCAGGGCCCGTCGCTGCGTGAGCTGGTGGCCGCGAAGAACGGTGCACTGGCCGAACGCACCACCGCGCAGATCGCCGCGTCGGTGGCGGCGGCCGAGGCCATCCAGGCACCGTTCGACCGCGAGATCACCGGCGGCGCCGATGCGCCGGGCCGCCAGCGCGTGCAAAAGACCATCGACAGCCTCACGCAGCAGAGCAAGGACCTGGTGGAGGCCGCGGGCGCCATCGGCATCACGCGCCTGACCTTGGTCAATCCCGAATAAGAGCCCGCCCTCCTGTCTTTTTTCTCCTTTTCTCTATGGACCGCGCAGCCAAGGCCTGCACCATGGGGGCCGCAGCCATCGCGGTGGTGCTGCTGGCCGCCATGCCACAGGCGCTCGCCACCGCCGAAGCCGACGACAGCCTGGTCGGCGGCGCCACCACCGTGCATGCCACGGGGCGCAACGCTTTTTCCTTTCCGGCCGCCAACCTCAGCGACGCCGAGCGCACGCGCTTCGTGATCGGCAATTCCTTCTTCCGCCGCAACTGGGTGCAGGCGCCGGCCTCCACCCAGGCGCGCGACGGACTGGGGCCGCATTTCATCGCGCGTTCCTGCGGCGGCTGCCATGTGCAGGACGGGCGTGGCGCGCCGCCGGATTTCAGCAAGGGCTTGTCGGACCCGCCCGTGGCTTTGCTGCTGCGCCTCTCGGTTCCCGGCGCGGGTGCGCATGGCGGCCCCAAGGCCGATCCGGTCTATGGCGACCAGTTCCAGAACTTCGCCGTGCGCGGCGTGCAGCCCGAAGGCGTGATCGAGATCCGCCACAGCACCGTGCGCGGCAGCTTCGCCGATGGCACGCCCTACGAGCTGCAAAAGCCCGCCTACAAGCTGGGCAAGCTCAACTACGGCCGCACGGCGCCGGGCCTGATGATCAGCCCGCGCATCGCGCCGCAGGTCATCGGCATGGGGCTGCTGGAGCTGATCCCCGAAGAGGAGATCCTGCGCAACGCCCAGGTGCAGGCGGCCACGCCCGGGCCCGTGAAGGGCCGCGTGAACCGCGTGTGGGACCAGCCCTCGCAGCAGATGATGATCGGCCGCTTCGGCTGGAAGGCCAATGTGGCCACCATCGAGCACCAGACGGCGGCGGCCTTCCAGGGCGACATCGGCATCACCTCGCGCCTGTTCCCGCAGCAGAACTGCTCGGCGCGGCAGAAGGACTGCCTGGCCGCGCCTGCGGGCCATGCAGGGCAGGGCGTGGAGATCGACGACCAGACGCTGTCGCAGGTCACCTTCTACCAATCCACCCTGGCGCCGCCCGCGCGCCGCGATGCGCAGGGCGCGCAGGTGCTGCAGGGCCAGAAGCTCTTTGCCCAGGCCCAATGCGCGGCCTGCCACCGGCCCTCGTACACCACGGCGCAGGCGCTGTTCCCGCCGCTGACCGAGCGCGTGACCAGCAAGGCCTTGCTGGGCCAGCGCATCCACCCCTACACCGACTTGCTGCTGCACGACATGGGCGAGGGCCTGGCCGATGGCCGCCCCGACTTCGAGGCCGGCGGCCGCCAGTGGCGCACGCCGCCGCTGTGGGGCATCGGCCTGATCGAGGACGTGAACGGCCACCAGCGCCTGCTGCATGACGGCCGCGCGCGCGGCGTGCTCGAGGCCATCCTCTGGCATGACGGCGAGGCGCGCGAAAGCCGCGAGGCCGTGCAGCGCATGTCGGCCAGCGAGCGCGATGCCCTGGTGCGCTTCATCAATTCCCTGTGAACAAGAGGAGGCGCCTTCGATGCTGCCCACTTCTGATTTCGTGCGCGGCCTGGTGCTGAGCGCTGCCGTGTTGCTGGCCGGGCCCGCCGGCGCGCAGCCTTCCGAGCCCCCGGTGCCGCAGCCCGACACCGTGGCGCTGCTGCAGCAGGCCTATGGGCAGCAGTTCGTGCCGCGCTCAGCCGCCTTTGCCCAGCAGGCCACGCGGCTGGCGAGCGCCGTGGATGCGTTGTGCGACGGCCCCGCCGCGCAGGGCGCCACCGGCCTGGCGGCGGCGCAGGCGCAATGGCGCAGCACCACGGCCGCATGGGACCGCCTGGCCGGCGTGGCCGTGGGGCCGCTGGTCAAGCGGCGCGCGCTCACGGCGCTGGACTTCAACCCCACGCGCCCTGCCACCATCGAGCGCGCGATCCAGAGCGCGCCCAGCGGCCCCGAGGCGATGGAGCGCATCGGCACCCCGGCCAAGGGCATCCCGGCGCTGGAATGGCTGCTGTGGAGCGGCAAGCCCGCACCGCAGAGCCCGGCCTGCCGCTACACGCAGCAGGTGGCGCGCGAGCTGGCGCGCGAGGCCGGCGTGATCGCCGAAGGCTTTGCCACGCAGGCGCGCACCGACTGGGCGCAGGAAAAGCGCGCCACCTTCCTGGGCATGCAGGAGCTGGTCAACCAGTGGCTGGGCGGCGTGGAACGCCTGCGCTGGACGCAGATCGACAAGCCTTTGAAGGCCGCCGAAAGCAGCAGCCAGAAAAAGGCCCCGGCCTTCACGCGCGCCGCCAGCGGCCACACCGGTGCCACCTGGGCCGCCAACTGGGAGGCCCAGCGCAGCCTGGGCGATCCGGTGGCTGCGGCGCTGCAGGCGCGCGGCAAGGGCGAACTGGCCACGCGACTGCAAGGCGCGCTGGCGCAGGCCGACAAGGCCATGGGTGCCGCGCGGCCCGATCAGCCGGCCACGCTGGCACCGGCCGTGGAGGCGCTGGGTGCGGTCAAGAAGCTCATCGAGGCCGAGATCGCCCCCGTGCTCGATGTGACCATCGGTTTCTCGGATGGCGATGGTGACTGAGCCCGGCGCCATGGTGGCGAGCAGCAGTCGCCGTCGCTGGCTGGCGCAGGTGGCGGCGCTGGGCCTGGCCGCGGCCGCGCGGCCGGTGCTTGCGCAAGCCGATGGCAGTGAGCCGCTGCGCTTTGCCGCGGCCTGGGAATCCGAAGCCGGGGGTTACCAGGTCGGCGTGCTGCAGCAGCAAAAACCTGCGGGCCCGCTGGCGCGCGCCTGCGCGCTGAGCGTGCCCACGCGCGCCCATGGCGTGTGGGCCGAGCCCGGCGGCACGCTGCTGGCCGTTGCACGCCGGCCCGGCGACTGGCTGCTGCGCCTGCGCATGAGCGACGGCAAGGCCCTGGCCTGGAGCTGGATGGACGGTGGCCGCGCCTTCAATGGCCATGTGATCGCCAGTGCCGACGGCAAGCAGCTCTACACCACCGAAACCGACCTGGAGACGGCCGAAGGCCTGATCGGCGTGCGCGACGCGGCCAGCCTGGAAAAGGTGGGCGAATGGCGCACCCATGGCGCGGACCCGCACGAGCTGCTGCTCGATGCCGATGGCTCGCTGTTGGTGGCCAACGGCGGCATCCCCACCTTGCCCGAGACCGGGCGGCTCAAGGTCGAGCTGCACCGCATGGACGCGTCGCTGGTGCGGCTGGACACGCGAAGCGGCCAGCTGCTGGGCCAATGGCGGCTGGCCGACTCGCGCCTGAGCCTGCGCCACATCGCCTGGGGCGCCGACGCGCAGGGCGCGCGCGTGCTGGGCATCGCGCTGCAGGCCGAGCACGAGGATGCGGCGGCCCGGCGCGCCGCACCCCTGCTGGCCCGCTTCGACGGCCGGCAGCTCACGGCCCACGGCGCTGCCCACACCCTGAACGGCTACGGCGGCGACATCGCCTTCGCGGGCGGCCGCTTCGCCGTCAGTTGCCCGCGCGCCGACGGCGTGGCGCTGTGGCGGGCCGATGGCCAATGGGAGGGATTCGCGCCCTTGGCCGAGGCCTGCCCCCTGGCCGCCGACCGCAAGGGCGCCCTGCTGTGGGCCGGCGGGCGCGATGCGGCGGCGCGGCTGCCCCTGCCGGGCGACCATCCCGCCATCGGCGGACTGCGGGTGGACAACCACTGGCTGATGCTGGGGTAGGGCAGGCGCGGCGCGGTGCCGCGCCTGGCGCGTGGCGCCAACAACCGGCCACGCGCCACTCGCCGGCACGGGCGAGATATTTGATAATGAGAACGGTTTTCGTTCATATTCAATCAAAGCTCGCCCATCCATGCCTGTCACGCACCCGATGCCTTTGCGATACCGCTGCCTTGCCATGGCCGCCGCGTTGAGCGCTGCCGCAACACCCGTCGCCGCGCAGACCGCCGAGCCTGCCGTGCCGCCGGAGAACACCCTTCCGGTGATCCGCGTGGGCGCCGAGGCCGAGCGCGAAACCGCCACCTCGCCCGTGATCGGCTACCGCGCGCGCAACGCCGCGACCGCCACCAAGACCGACACGCCGCTGGCCGAGACGCCGCAGTCGGTGACGGTGGTCACGCGCGACCAGATCACGGACCAGGGCGCAACCACCCTGCAGGATGCGTTGACCTATGCGGCCGGCGTGCGCTCCGATGGCTACGGCCTGGATTCGCGTGCCGACAGCTTCATGGTGCGCGGCAGCGAACCCTCGATGTACCTCGACGGGCTGCAGATGTATTCCTCCGGCTGGTACACCGCGACCGCGCGTCCCGACCCGTACACGCTGGAGCGGCTCGAAGTGCTGCGCGGCCCGGCCGGCATGCTGTTCGGCGCCGGCACCGCCGCCGGTGTGCTCAACATGGTCAGCAAGCGTCCGCAGCCGGTGGCCGCGCGCGAGGTGGGCGTGCAGTTCGGCTCCTGGGGGCGCAAGCAGATCCAGGCCGACCTGACCGGCCCGCTGACGGCCGACGGCACCTGGTCGTACCGCCTGGTGGCACTGCACCGCAAGGCCGACACGCAGGTGGACCATGTGCCGGACGATCGCTCGCTGATCATGCCCTCGCTCACGTGGCAGCCCAGCGCGGCCACCTCGCTGACGCTGCAGGGGCTGTGGCAGGAGGACCGCACCGGCAGCACCGCGCAGTTCTTCCCCTGGCAGGGCACGATCCTGCCGAACGTCAATGGCCCGCTGCCCAGCAGCCGCTTCATCGGCGAGCCCGGCGACGGCTACGACACTGACCGCAAGACCTTCGGCTGGCTCTTCGAGCACCGCTTCAACGACCGGTGGACCTTCCGCCAGAACGCGCGCATGGCGCACACGTTCAACGACTCGCACTACCACTGGGGCGATTTCTTCTCCATCACGGGCGGCTGGGGCGCAGACCCCGCGGGCCAGCGCCTGCTCGGCCGCTACAACGACAAGGCCCTGACCTGGACGCGCATCGGCAGCATCGACAACCACGTGCAGGGCACCCTGGACACCGGCCCCGTGCGCCACACGCTGCTGCTGGGCGCGGAATACTCGCGCCAGCGCCAGGACAAGCGCCAGGGCTCGGTGGCCAGCGTCATCGACGCCTATGCGCCGCTTTATGGCTTCGGCCATGTGCCGGTGCTCGAGCTGAGCGACCAGCCCCGCACCACGCAGCGCAACGCCGGCGTCTACGTGCAGGACCAGATGAAGTGGGGCAACTGGGCCTTTGTGGCCGGCCTGCGCCATGACCGCAGCACGGCCGGCACGGCGGGCGGCGCCTCCGAGACGACCACGGCCACGACGCGGCGCCTGGGCGCGATGTACATGCTGCCTTCGGGCTGGTCGCCGTACCTGAGCTACACCGAATCCTTCACGCCGCTGGCCGGCACCGATGCCGGCGGCCGCCTGTTCAAGCCGCTGCGCGGCGAGCAGTGGGAAGCGGGCGTGAAGTACCAGCCGGCCGGCTCGGCCACCAGCTTCACCGCCTCGGTGTACTCGCTCGAAGAAAAGAACCGCGTGGTCTCGGACAGCACCAATCCGAACTACGGCCGCCAGCTCGACATGACCAAGAACAAGGGCCTGGAACTCGAGCTCAAGACCACGCTGGCGCGCGACTTCGACCTGATCGCCCACTACAACTACATCGATGCCGACGCCAAGCTCGGCGGCATGCCCGGCAGTCAGGCTGCGGTGTGGGGCAAGTACCGCTTCGCCGTCGCGGGCATGCCGGGCTTCTCGGCCGGCGCCGGGGTGCGCTACATGAGCGCATTCCGCGACGGCATCGGCGCCGCGGCGGGCCCGCGTGTACCCTCGGTGGCCCTGCTCGACCTGATGCTGGCCTACGAGTCCGACCAGTGGCGCCTGGCCCTGAACGTCAACAACGCCACCGACAAGGTGTACTTCAGCACCTGCCTGGCCCGTGGCGACTGCTGGTGGGGCGCCCGCCGCAACGTGGTGGCCAGTGCAACCTACAAATTCTGAGCGACACCCTTTCGTGAGATTCCGGCCATGGCCCTGACCACCCACGCCATCAAGACCTGGACCTGGGTCCACAAATGGAGCAGCCTGGTCTGCACCGTCTTCATGCTGCTGCTGTGCCTGACGGGCCTGCCGCTGATCTTCCACCACGAGATCGGGCACCTGCTGGGCACCGAAGTGGAAGCGCCGAAGATGGCGCCCGGCATCCCGCACCAGAGCCTGGACCGCATCCTCGACGTGGCGCGGGCGAAGCACCCCGAGCGCGTGGTGCAGTTCGCATCGCTGAGCGAGGACGACGAGAACCTCTGGTTCGTGACGCTCACGCCCACACCCGCGCCCACCGACGACTTCCGCTCGGTGGCGGTGGACGCGCGCACCGCCCAGGCGCTGCCCACGCCGCGCTTCGACGAGGGCTTCATGTGGGTGATGTTCAAGCTGCATGTGGACCTGTTCGCAGGCCTGCCGGGCAAGCTCTTCCTGGGGCTGATGGGCCTGCTGCTGCTGGTGGCCATCGTCAGCGGCGTGGTGCTCTACAGCCCCTTCATGCGCAAGCTCGACTTCGCCACCGTGCGGCGCGACCGACGCCCGCGCCTGAAGTGGCTGGACCTGCACAACCTGCTGGGCATCGTCACCCTGGTGTGGTTTTTCGTGGTCGGCGCCACCGGCATGATCAACACCTGGGCCGACCTGCTCATCAAGTACTGGCAGTACGACCAGCTCAGCACCCTGCTGGCGCCCTACAAGGACCAGCCCACGGTGCCCGTGGCCGAGCGCGCATCGCTGCAGCAGTCGCTGCAGGTCGCGCACCAGCAGGCGCCCGGCAACCGGCTTTCGTTCATCGCCTTTCCGGGCACGGCCTTTTCCAGCCCGCACCACCACACCTTCTTCCTCAAGGGCAACACGCCACTGACCTCGCGCCTGCTGCAGCCCGTGCTGGTGGATGCCCGGACGGCCGAGGTGACGGCCGCGCCCAAGCTGCCCTGGTACCTGACGGCGCTGCTGGTGTCGCAGCCGCTGCACTTCGGCGACTACGGCGGCATGCCCATGCAGATCCTCTGGGCGGTGCTGGACATCGCCACCATCGTGGTGCTGGGCAGTGGGCTTTATCTGTGGCTCAAGAAGGGCAATCCGGTGAATGAGCACCGGCGCCCGCCTGCCCCTGCCGCGCCGGTGCCTGGCGTGGGGCTGTCGCCACCATTGGCCGCACGCCGCGAAGCCCAGATGCGTGAGGGTGATGCCCTTGAGGGCCGCAGTGCATGAGCGGCGTTGAAATCCGCAAGCGGGAGGCCGCGCGCCCGCATCAAGCCGCGCGCAGCGCCTTCTGGCGCCTGTGGGGCTGGCCGCTGCTGCTGGGCCTGCTGACGCTGGTGGGCCTGAGCACGGCCCTGTTCAGCGATGCAGGCGTGGGTGACTGGCTGGCCTGGGTGTGCCTGGGCGTTCCCGCGCTGGGCTGCGTGTGGTGGGGGTGGCTGCGACGGGGCTGAGCCCCGATCCGTGGAGCGCGCAAAGAACAACGCCCCGATGCCGGTCCTGGCATCGGGGCGTTGTGCCATCCGGCCGGCGCCGCCAGATGGCGGCGCGGCGGTGCTCAGACCCGCGCGGCGGGAGCCTCGTCGCTGCGCACGTTGGGCAGCTCCATGCGGCCCAGGTCCTGGCGCGTTTCCACCAGTTCGAGCGCGCCTTCGTCGATCACGATCAGCGGCGGGCGCTGGCGCGGCACATGCACCGGTGCGGGCTCGGCCGCGATGGCGGCGCGCACCTGCGCCACGCGCTCGGCGTTCGAGTTCACCCATTCCAGCTGCGCGCTTTCGGCGATGGCATTGAGGTCCTGCACGGGCAGTTCGAAGGCCTGCACGCGGGGCAGTCCGCTGCGCGTGGCGGCGGGCGCCGATGCAGCCACCGGGGCTGCAGTTGCCTGCGTCACCACCGGCTCGGCCGCACCCACGGGCGCCACCGGTGCCGGCTCCACACGGGCCGGGGCCTCGCTGGCCACGGCGCTCGGGCTGTCCTGCGGCTCGGCAACCTGGGCGGCGGCGGCCTGCACGCTCACCGGCGGCTGGGCCGCCATGGAGTCGGCCACCGCCAGTGCGGCAGCAGCGCCTTCCTGCTCATCGCCGCGCGCATCGCGGTCTTCACGGCCTTCGCGACCTTCACGCGGGCCGCGCTCACCGCGCTCGCGCCGGTCACGGCCATAGCGGTCACGCGAACGGCCGCGGCGCGGCTCTTCGTCGCCACGGGTGCCGGCTGCTTCGGCGCCATTGAACTCCTGAGGTTCAGCCGCACCGTCGTTCAGGTTGCCTTCGGCATCGGCGGCCAGGGGGCGGGCGCGGCCTTCACCGCGTTCGCCGCGCTCACCACGTTCTTCACGCGGCGCACGGCCTTCGTCGTCCTGGCGACGTTCGCCCGAACCACGGCGCGAGCGTGAACCTTCACGGCCCTCACGAGCTTCGCCATGGCCCTCGCGCGCTTCGGCGTTGAAGCCGTTGCTGCTGCTGCTGTTGTTGTCGTCCTGCAGTGCTTCGCCGGCCGGCAGGGCTTCAAGGTTTTCACGGCGTTCGCCACGCGGGCGGCGTTCGCCCGCTTCGCGTGGTGCGCGATTCGGGTCGCGATCACCTTCACCACGTCCACCTTCGCGGCGGCCTTCGCCATTGCCACGGCCGCGGCGCTCACCGCGTTCGCCGTCACGGCGCTCGCCACGTTCACCGCGTTCGCTGCCTTCGACACGACGCTCATCACGGCGTTCACCGCCACGCTCAGCGCGTTCACCATCACGACGCTCGCCGCGTTCACCGCGCTCGCCATCACGGCGTTCACCGCCACGGCCACGACCACCACGTCCTTCACGGCGCGGTGCGCGGGCTTCGTCGGCCGCCGGTGCTGCCGCAGGGGCGGGCGCAGCCACGGGCGCCGGCGCGTTGCTGCTGCTGCCGCCGAACAGGCTCTTGATCCAGCCCAGGATGCCGCCCTGCGCGGGCGCGGGTGCGGGCGCCGCCACGGGCGCGGGGGCGACGGCCGGGGCCGGCGCGGCTTCGGCCCTGGGGGCGCGAGGCTCGGGCTGCGGCGGCGGCGAATCGGGCACCACCAGGCCCTTGATCACGGGCGTCTGGCGGTTGGTGGGCTCCTGCGAGCGGCGCGTGATGCCTTCCTGCTCGTCGAAGTCCTCGGCCATGGTGTAGCTGGCGCGCAGCTGGTCCAGGCGCGGGTCGTCGTGCTTGAGGCGCTCCAGGCGGTAGTTGGGCGTCTCCAGCGTCTTGTTGGGCACCATCAGCACGCTCACGCGCTGCTTGATCTCGATCTTGGCGATCTCGGTGCGCTTCTCGTTGAGCAGGAAGGAGGCCACTTCCACCGGCACCTGCGTGTGCACGGCGGCCGTGTTGTCCTTCATGGACTCTTCCTGAATGATGCGCAGGATCTGCAGCGCGCTCGATTCGGTGTCGCGGATGTGGCCCGAGCCGCCGCAGCGCGGGCAGGGGATGGACGCGCCTTCGCTGAGCGCGGGCTTGAGGCGCTGGCGGCTCATCTCGAGCAGGCCGAACTTGCTGATGGAGCCGAACTGCAGGCGCGCACGGTCCTGCTTGAGGGCGTTCTTCAGGCGCTCTTCGACCTCGCGGCGGTTCTTCGACTCATCCATGTCGATGAAGTCGATTACCACCAGGCCGCCGATGTCGCGCAGGCGCAGCTGGCGCGCCACTTCGTCGGCGGCTTCCAGGTTGGTGCGGGTGGCGGTTTCCTCGATGTCGCTGCCCTTGATGGCGCGCGCCGAGTTGACGTCGATGGACACCAGCGCTTCGGTGTGGTCGATCACGATGGCGCCGCCGCTGGGCAGCTGCACCGTGCGGGCGTAGGCCGATTCGATCTGATGCTCGATCTGGAAGCGGCTGAACAGCGCCGCGTCGTCGCGGTAGCGCTTGATCTTGGCTGCATGCTCAGGCATCACGTACTGCATGAACTGCTTGGCCTGCTCGTAGATGTTGTCCTCGTCGATCAGGACATCACCCATCTTCTCGTCGAAGTAGTCGCGGATCGCGCGGATGACGAGCGAGGATTCCTGGTAGATCAGGAAGGCGCCCTTGCCGCTGCTGGCGCTTTCGATGGCGGTCCAGAGCTTGAGCAGGTAGCTCAGGTCCCACTGCAGTTCCTTGGCCGAGCGCTCGATGCCTGCCGTGCGCACGATGATGCTCATGCCCTTGGGGTAGTCGAGCTGGTCCAGCGCTTCCTTGAGCTCGGCGCGCTTCTCGCCCTCGATGCGCCGGCTCACACCGCCGCCGCGCGGGTTGTTGGGCATCAGCACCACATAGCGGCCGGCCAGGCTGATGAAGGTGGTCAGGGCTGCGCCCTTGTTGCCACGTTCTTCCTTCTCCACCTGCACCAGGATTTCCTGGCCTTCCTTGATCGCATCCTGGATGCGGGCCGAGCTGGCGGAAACGCCTTCGGCGAAGTACTGCTTGGAGATTTCCTTGAACGGCAGGAAGCCGTGGCGTTCTTCGCCATAGTTGACGAAGCAGGCTTCCAGCGAAGGCTCGACGCGCGTGACGACGGCCTTGTAGATGTTGCCCTTGCGCTGTTCGCGCCCTTCGATCTCGATTTCATAGTCGAGGAGCTTTTGCCCGTCGACGATGGCCAGGCGGCGTTCTTCGGCCTGCGTGGCGTTGATCAGCATCCGCTTCATGGGAGTGCGTGTCCTTTTGGTTGTCTCGTACTGGCCCGATGGGGGCCCACGATGCGCGGACGACGCAGCGAAACGACGGGGGAATGGCCGTGGCACTCCGCAAGGCGTTCGTAGGAGGGGCAGTCAGCCGCCCCACCTGCGGTCGGGCTCAGCCCGCTGGCCAGGGGGTGGGTGGCGCGAGGATGGGGGCGAGGCCGATGCCGCGTCGAGGCCAAGCGGCCGGCCCTCGTGGGGCGGGGCGGTCGGTCTTGACGCTGGCGGTCGTGGCTTCAATGCCCTGCGGCGCGGGCATCAGCCAGCGCAGGCACATTTGAATCAGCCACATCAGCACAGCAGGGGCACTCGCTTGTATCCACCGATCAGCGCACCGATTGGGGCGCCGGTCGGCTTGGGGTATTCCGTGTCGGGGTTTCGTCTGTGTCGGCCAGACCCTTGGGTGCTTTCCGGTGCCGGGCGCGGATGCGCGGGGCTTGGGGTGGCACTGCCGGGGCGGCATCGACCTGCCAGGGCTTAGTTGGGTGCTCTAAACTTCTCGTTCAAATCAAGCACTTACACAGGCGCGCTGGTGAAAAACATTATAGGTGCGAAGCCGCAGGCATCGGCGGCAGGTCGCACACCTTCGTCCGGTGAGGTGCAATTCCTGACCGTGGACGAGGAGTCCGCCGGTCAGCGACTGGACAACTTCCTGTTCCGCATGCTCAAGGGCGTGCCCAAGACCCATGTCTACCGGATCATCCGCTCGGGCGAGGTGCGGCTGAACAAGGGCCGCGTGCAGGCCGACACGCGCGTGGCCGCGGGCGACCTGCTGCGCCTGCCGCCCGTGCGCGTGAGCGCCGCCGCACCGGCACCGGCGGCGCCGCCGCGCGGCTTCGATCTGCTGCACGAAGACGAAGCGCTGCTGGCCATCAACAAGCCGGCCGGCGTGGCGGTGCATGGCGGCAGCGGCCTGAGCTTCGGCGTGATCGAGCAGCTGCGCGCCGCGCGGCCCACGGCCCGCTTCCTCGAACTGGTGCACCGGCTGGACCGCGAGACCTCGGGCGTGCTGCTGGTGGCCAAGAAACGCAGCGCGCTCACGGCGCTGCAGGCCCAGTTCCGCACGCGCGAGACCGGCAAGACCTACCTGGCGCTGGTGGAGGGCGACTGGCCCGCGCGCCTGAAGGTGCTGGACGCGCCGCTGGCGCGCTACCTGCTGCCGCCCCAGCCCGGGCAGGCCGAGGGCGAGCGCCGCGTCAAGGTCGTGGACAAGGACCACCCCGACGCCCTGCGCGCGCTGACTTTGGTGCGCGTGCTCGCGCGTGTCACGCTGGCCGGCGATGATCAGCCCATGAGCCTGCTGGCCGTCACCATCAAGACCGGGCGCACGCACCAGATCCGCGTGCACCTGTCTTCGGCCGGCCACCCCATCGTGGGCGATGACAAATACGGCGACTTCGAGCGCCGCCGCGCGCTGACGCAACTGGGCGTCAGGCGCATGTTCCTGCATGCCTGGCGCCTGCGCTTGACGCATCCGGCCACGGGCCAGCCGCTGGCGCTGCAGGCCGATCTTCCTTCCGAGCTGGCGGCGCTGCTGCCGCCGGCCGCACTGCAATCCCTTGCCGACCATGACCCTTCCGCCTGATGCGGCGCGCGCGCGCCGCTTTGACCTGATTGCCTTCGACTGGGATGGCACGCTGTACGACTCCACGGCGCTGATCGTGCGCTGCATCCAGTCGGCCGTGGTCGACGTGGGCGGGCGCCGCCCCACCGACCACGACGCGGCCTGGGTCATCGGCCTGGGCCTGGCCGAGGCCCTGGCCAAGGCCGCACCCGACGTGCCACCGGCCAGGTACCCCGAACTGGGCGCGCGCTACCGCTACCACTTCCTGGCCCATCAGGACGACCTGGTGCTCTTCGACGGCGTGCTGCCCATGCTCGACGCCTTGCGTGCGCGCGGCCACAAGCTGGCCGTGGCCACGGGCAAGTCGCGCCGCGGGCTGGACCTGGCGCTGGACACCGTGGCCCTGCGCGAACGCTTCGATGCCTCGCGCACCGCCGACGAGACCTTCGGCAAGCCGCATCCGCGCATGCTGCTGGAGTTGATGGAAGAGCTGCAGGTGCCGGCCGAGCGCACGCTGATGATCGGCGACACCACGCACGACCTGCAGCTGGCCCTCAATGCCGGTTGCGCCAGCGTCGGGGTGAGCTACGGCGCCCACACGCCCGAAGGCTTCGCGCCGCTGTCGCCCCTGCACGTGGCGCATTCGGTGCCCGATCTTTCGGCCTGGCTGCAGGCCCACGCCTGAGAAGCAGGAAGCCATGCTGCCCAGCCCCCCGCCACCCCGGCCCATGCCTGAGGAGGACAGGGGCCCCGCCGTGGCCCTGTGCCATTCGCGCGATCTGGTCGAGGGCGGCCGCGCCGTGCCCTTCGATGTGGTCTACGGCGGACAGAGCTGCCGCGCCTTCGCCATCCGCTTCGAGGGCCGCGCGCATGCCTACCTGAACCGCTGCACCCACGTGGCGATGGAGATGGACTACCAGGAAAACCGCTTCTTCGACGACAGCGGCCAGTGGCTTCTGTGCGCCACCCATGGCGCGGCCTACCGGCCCGACAGCGGCGAGTGCGCCGGCGGCCCCTGCCGAGGCGGCCTGGTCAAGATCCCCCTGAGCGAGCAGGACGGCGTGGTGCACTGGCATACTGCCTGGAACCTGCAGCCCCTGCAGTTCTAGCCGCCACACGGGCGGCCATCGATTCCCCCATGAGCGACCCTGACCGACGCGAGCCCGCGGGCTTCGGCCCCGATCCGCTTCCCACGCCGGCTGCGCCGGCGCCTTTCACCGCACCTGCATCCCCTGTGAACAACGACCCCACCTCCAAGCCCGGCTGGGAGCGCGCCACGCTCGAGAAGCTGGCCTTCGCCGCAATCAAGGAACAACGCGCCGCGCGCCGCTGGAAGACCTTCGTGCGTCTGGCCTGGCTGGCCTTTTTCGTGGCGCTGGTCTGGCTGGGTCTCTCGCGCGCGCCCAGCACCACGGTGAACACCACGCCGCACACGGCGGTGGTCGAGATCGAGGGCGCCATCGCCGGCGATTCGGATGTCAGCGCCGAGCACATCGTGGCCGCCATGCGCAGCGCCTTCGAGGACGCGGGCTCCAAGGGCGTGGTGCTGCTCATCAACTCGCCCGGCGGCAGCCCCGTGCAGGCCGGCATCATCCATGACGAGATCAAGCGCCTGCGCGCCAAGCACAACAAGCCGGTGTATGTGGTGGTGGAAGAAAGCTGCGCCTCGGCGGCCTACTACATCGCGGCGGCGGCCGACGAGATCTTCGTCGACAAGGCCAGCCTGGTGGGCAGCATCGGCGTGCTGATGGACGGCTTCGGCTTCACCGGCACCATGGAAAAGCTGGGGGTGGAACGCCGCCTGATGACCTCGGGCGAGAACAAGGGCTTCCTGGACCCGTTCAGCCCCGTGAGCGAAGCCCAGCGCGCGCATGCGCAGCAGATGCTCGACCAGATCCACGCCCAGTTCATCGACGTGGTGAAAAAGGGCCGCGGCGATCGCCTGAAGGCCGACACGCCGGGCCTGTTCAGCGGCTTGTTCTGGACCGGCCAGCAGGCCGTGGAACTGGGCCTGGCCGACAAGCTGGGCAGCGTTGAATTCGTGGCCCGCGACGTGCTCAAGGCCGAGGAAATCATCGACTACACGCGCCGCGAAAACGTGGCAGAGCGCCTGGCCAAGCGCTTCGGCGCGGCTGCGGGCGCGGCCACGGTGCGCGCGCTGCAGTCCACGCCCGCGGTGCGCTGAGCGGTGTTCAGGCGCGCGCGTGCCTGGCCGAGACGGCCAGTGCCAGCGCGAACAGCACCACCACGCCCAGTGCCAGCGTCAGCGAACTGACGCGCGCGACCAGCCCGATCAGCGGCGGGCCGGCCATGAAGCCCAGGTAGGCCGCAGCAGAAACAGCCGCAATGCCGCGAGCCGGCTCGATGCCCGGCACGCGCGCCGCGGCGGCGAACAGCACCGGCACCACGTTGGCAAAGCCGATGCCCACGCCGGCACAGCCGGCCAGCGCGATCCAGGGTGAATCGGTCAGCAGCACCAGCGTCATGGCCGCGGCGGCGAGCAACGCGCTGCCGCGTACCAGCACCGCGGCGTCGAAGCGCGCACGCAGCGCATCGCCGCCGAAACGCGCAGCCGCCATCGCGGCCGAGAAGCTGGCGTAGGCCAGCGCCGCCTGCTCCTGCGGGCTGCCCAGTTCCTGCTGCAGGTACAGCACGCTCCAGTCGTACATGGCGCCTTCGGCGATCAGCCCCAGCGCGGCCAGCACGCCCAGCACCACCAGCGCGCCGCGGGGCAGGCGAAAGCCCTCCTGGGTGGCCGCCGACTGCGTGTGGCGCGCCGGCAGCATCCAGTGGCCCAGGCCCCCGATGGCTGCGGCCACCAGCAGCGCCACCGCCAGCAGATGCGCGGTGGCCCCGAGGCCGGCCGCCAGCGCGGCGCTGCCACTCATGGCGCCCACCATGCCGCCCAGGCTGAACATCCCGTGCATGCCGCTCATCAGCGGCTGGCCTTGCAGCAGTTCGATCTGCGCGGCTTCGGTGTTGATGGCCACGTCGAACACGCTGGTGACCACGCCGAAGACCGCCAGCAGCGCCAGCAGGCCTGCGTAGCCGGGCATGGCCAGCAGCCCCGCCAGCAGCAGGGCGTAGACCGCCCCGCTCAGGCGGGCGCAGGGGCCGGCGCCGAAGCGCGCGATCCAGCGGCTGGCGCGCGTGAGGCCGAACAGGGCGCCGAAGCCGGCCGCCAGCATGGCCAGGCCCAGCGTGGCTTCGTCCAGCCCGTAGTGCGCCTTGACGGTAGGGATGTGGACGCCCCAGGTCGCAAAGATGAAGCCCGAGCAGAAGAACTGGTTGCGTGCGGCCCAGCGGGTCGCGGTGTGCAGGGAAGCGGAGGTGTTCAAGTCAGAAGGGAAAAGGAAGTGCGCATGCAGGCGCGAAAAAAGGCGATCGCGTCAGGCACCGATGGCAAAGACCGTGGGCAGCCGGTGATGCGTGGGCGCCGGCCGGCGGCGCCAGCCCTGGATGCTGTCGCTGAGGATGCTGGCCTGCGCCAGGGTCAGCCCGGCGGCTTCGGCCAGCCGGGTGCCGGGCTGCAGGGTGGCCAGCAGCGCGTCATGTACGGCGGCGTTGCGATAAGGCGTTTCGATGAACAACTGGGTCTGTCCCGTGCGCAGGGCCAGGGCTTCAAGCTCGCGGATGCGCTGCTGGCGCGCGGACGCATCCTGCGGCAGATAGCCCACGAAGGCGAAGTTCTGGCCATTGAGGCCGCTGGCGGCCAGCGCCAGCAGCAGCGAGACCGGCCCCACCAGCGGCACCACCGCAGCGCCCATGGCGTGCGCGGCCCGCACCACTGCGCTGCCGGGGTCGGCCACCGCGGGCATGCCGGCTTCGCTGATCAGGCCCATGTCCTGCCCCGCCGCCAGCGGCGCCAGCAGCGTGCGCGCATCGAAGGGCGCGGCGCCGGCACTGCCCGCGTGGTCGCCTTTCTTGTGCACCGCGCGCGGCAGTTCCTGAATGATCTGGGCCTGCAGCGGCGCGGCCAGCGGCACCACGACGTCGATGCGCTTGAGCACGGCGCGCGCGCTCTTGGCGTTTTCGCAGATCCAGTGCGTGAGCCCCGCGGCCGCGGCCAGCGTGGCGTGCGGCAACACGTCGGCGATGGGGGTCTGGGTCTCGCAGCCGAAATCCAGCGGCGCGGGAACGAGGTAGAGCGTGGCCATCGTGCCCGTTCAGAGCAGGGCGATGCCGGCCGCGCGCAGCATGCGGCAGGTGCGGATCAGCGGCAGGCCCACCAGCGCCGTGGGGTCGTCGCTGTCGATGGCGTCGAGCAGCGCGATGCCCAGGCCTTCGCTCTTGGCGCTGCCGGCGCAGTCGTAGGGCTGCTCGGCGCGCAGGTACTGCTCGATGGCGGCATCGCTGAGTTCGCGGAACACCACGCGCACGGGCGCCAGGTCCTGCTGGACGAAACAGCTGGCTTCGCAGACCACCGCCAGCGCCGTCTGGAACACCAGCGTGCGCCCGCGCATGCGCTGCAACTGAGCCACCGCGCGCGCATGGTCGCCGGGCTTGCCCAGGGCCTCGCCGTCCAGGTCGGCCACCTGGTCCGAACCGATCACCACCGCCTCGGGAAAGCGCCGGGCCACCGCGCGGGCCTTGGCCAGGGCCAGGCGCGCGGCCAGCGCGGCCGGCGCCTCGCCGGGCAGGGGGCTTTCATCGACTTCGGGTGCGTGGACTTCGAAGGGCATCTGCAGGCGCTCCATCAGGCCGCGGCGGTAGCGCGAGGTGGAGCCAAGGATCACGGTTCTTTGCATGGCGCGCATTTTCGTCGCGCACCGTGACGCGCGCGGGCCGTGTGGCTGTCCTGCGATGCGGGGCCGGGCTGGGCCCGCTGGCGCGTAGACTGCCCCCATGAAAAAGGATTTCGATGCCAGCCGCCTGGATGTGGCGGCCTTTGCGCAGGCGGGCGCGCTGCTGGAGGCCAGCGAGCCCCTGCGCGCCTTCGAGCGGCTGCAGGCCGAGGCCGCCAGCAGCGACCTGCCTTCGGGCGTGCAGTGGCGCGCGCAGGGCGAGTGGCGCAGCGACAGTGGCGGCGCGGCCACGCCCTGGCTGCATGTGCAGGCCGAGGCCACCCTCCCGCTGACCTGCCAGCGCTGCCTGCAGCCCCTGGCTGCGGAGCTGCAGGCGCAGCGCTGGTTCCGTTTCGTGGCCGACGAGGAAACCGCGGCCCTGGAGGACGAGGATGCCGAGGAGGACGTGCTGGTGATCAGCAAGAGCTTCGACCTGCGTGAGCTGGTCGAGGACGAATTGCTGATGGAGATGCCGGTGGCTCCGCGCCATGCGCATTGCCCGACCGAAGTGCCCATGTCGGTTCAGGATGAGGATTTCGAAGCCGCGCAGGCCGAGCGCCCCAATCCCTTTGCCGCGCTGGCGCAGCTCAAGAAAAAGCCCGGCGGACCGGGCTGACCGGTCGTGCGTCAGCAGGGGCTGGCGCCCCCGTCCCCACTCGGCATATAATCGTGGGCTTCGCGCGCGCCTGCCGGCTCGCAGGACTTCCAGCAAAGGCATTGCGCAGTCACTCGTTGCAGCGCAGGCCCGGAAGGTCTTCACAGGGGCAGGTCCGGTGCCAAAGGCGGGGCCAGCCCCGATCTGCCGGCCGAAGCCGTGTCCATTCGTGGGCAGGGCGGGGCCGGATCGATGAGCGGTCGCGCGGCACCCACTCACTCTTTACCGAATTAGCAGGAGCCGATCATGGCCGTTCAGCAAAACAAGAAGTCGCCCTCCAAGCGTGGCATGCACCGTTCGCACAACGCACTGGGCACGCCCGGCATCGCCGTAGAACCCACCACCGGCGAAACGCATCTGCGTCACCACATCAGCCCCAACGGTTTCTACCGTGGCCGCAAGGTTCTGAAGACCAAGGCTGAAGCCTGATCCAGTCCTTTCAAGGCCGAGGCCCGAGCTACCTCCTTTGTAGCTGCGGGCCTTTGTTTTGATGAGTCTCGACCTTTCTTCTTCAGATTCCGCGCCCACGCCGGCTGGCATCACGCTGGCGGTGGACTGCATGGGTGGTGACCACGGGCCGGGCGTGACGCTGTCGGCCTGCCGCGCCTTCCTGGAGCGCCACCCCGACGCGCGCCTCGTGCTGGTGGGCAGGCTCGAGGCGCTGGCCGCCTTCTCGCATCCGCGCGCCACTGTGGTGGCCGCGAGCGAAGTGGTGGGCATGGACGATCCGGTCGAGATCGCCTTGCGCAAGAAGAAGGATTCTTCGATGCGCGTGGCCATCCAGCAGGTCAAGGATGGCGCTGCGCAGGCCGCCATTTCTGCAGGCAACACCGGCGCGCTGATGGCCATCGCGCGCTATCTGCTCAAAACCCTCGAAGGCATCGACCGGCCGGCCATCGCCCCGCAACTGCCCAACGGCAAGGGCGGCGCCACCACGGTGCTGGACCTGGGCGCCAACGTGGATTGCGACGCCGAAGACCTGCTGCAGTTCGCCGTGCTGGGCTCGGCCCTGGTGTCTGCGCTCACGGGCAACGAAACGCCCACGGTGGGCCTGCTCAATGTGGGCGAAGAAGCCATCAAGGGCAGCGAAACCATCAAGAAAGCCAGCCTGCTGCTGCAGGAAGCCGGGCGCGCGGGCGCACTGAACTTCCACGGCAACGTGGAAGGCAACGACATCTTCAAGGGCACCACGGAGATCGTGGTGTGCGACGGTTTCGTCGGCAACATCGCGCTCAAGGCGACCGAAGGCGTGGCGTCCATGATCGTGGACTTCATGCGCCAGGAGTTCTCGCGCGGGGTGCTGAGCAAGCTGGCGGCCGTGGTGGCCTACCCGGTGCTCAAGGCGCTCAAGGGCCGGCTGGATCACCGCCGCTACAACGGCGCCGCGCTGTTGGGCCTGCGCGGCCTGGTGTTCAAGAGCCACGGCTCGGCCGACGAGTGGGCTTTCGGCCATGCCCTGGATCGGGCTTATGATGCCGCCCGCAACAACCTGCTTGACCGCGTGCAAGAGCGCATCGCGCGAGCCGCGCCTCTGCTGGCGCGCTCGGCGCCAGTGCCCGCTCCCGAAGCCGCGGCAGCCACGCATCCCTGATGACCCTCTTTTCCCGCATCACCGGCACCGGCAGCCATCTGCCCGAGCGCCGAGTGACCAACGACGATCTGGCCCGCGAACTGGCGCAGCGCGGCATCGAGACCTCCGATGAGTGGATCGTCGAACGCACGGGCATTCGCGCGCGCCACTTCGCCGCGCCTGATGTGACCAGCAGCGATCTGGCGCTACCGGCCTGCCGCCAGGCGCTGGAAGCCGCCGGTCGCCGGGCCAGCGAGGTGGACCTGATCATCGTCGCGACCTCGACGCCGGACATGGTCTTCCCTTCGTCGGCCGCCATCCTGCAGAACAAGCTGGGCATTGCCGGCTGCCCGGCCTTCGACGTGCAGGCCGTGTGCAGCGGTTTCGTCTATGCGCTGACCGTGGCCGACGCCATGATCCGCACCGGCGGCGCCAGATGCGCGCTGGTGGTGGGCGCAGAGGTCTTCTCGCGCATCCTCGATTTCAACGACCGCACCACCTGCGTGCTGTTCGGCGATGGCGCCGGCGCCGTGGTGCTGGAAGCCAGCGACACGCCCGGCATCCTGGCCAGCGACCTGCATGCGGACGGCTCGCACGTGGGCATTCTGTGCACGCCTGGCCATGTGTCGGGTGGGCAGGTGCTGGGCAGCCCCCTGCTCAAGATGGACGGTCAGGCCGTGTTCAAGCTGGCCGTGCGCGTGCTCGAAGACGCGGCGCGGGCCACGCTGGCCAAGGCCGGCAAGACCGACGCCGACATCGACTGGCTGATCCCGCACCAGGCCAACATCCGCATCATGCAGGGCACGGCCAAGAAGCTGAAGCTGCCGCTGGACAAGCTGATCGTGACCGTGGACGAGCATGGCAACACCTCGGCCGCCTCCATTCCGCTGGCGCTGGACGCGGCGGTGCGCAGCGGTCGCGTGAACAAGGGTGACACTGTCATGCTCGAGGGCGTGGGCGGCGGCTTCACCTGGGGCGCGGTGCTGCTGACGCTGTAGTGGCAGCGGCTGCGGGGCGCGTCGCCGCCGCGGCCGATCGGCTTCTTCCTGCTTGTAGGAGACACACACACGATGACTTCCTTTGCTTTTGTCTTTCCCGGCCAGGGCTCGCAGGCCGTCGGCATGCTCGATGCCTGGGGCGACCATCCGGCCGTGCGCGAGGCGCTGGCCGAGGCCTCCGAAGCGCTGGGCGAGGACGTGGCCAAGCTGATCCATGAAGGCCCCAAGGAAGCGCTGGCGCTGACCACCAACACGCAGCCCGTGATGCTGGTCGCCGCCGTGGCCGCCTGGCGTGCCTGGCGTGCCGAAGGCGGCGCGCTGCCGGCCATCGTGGCCGGCCATTCGCTGGGCGAGTATTCGGCCCTGGTCGCTTCGGGCGTGCTGACGCTGGCACAGGCGGCGCCGCTGGTGCGCTTCCGCGCCCAGGCCATGCAGGAAGCCGTGCCCGTGGGCACCGGCGCCATGGCGGCCGTGCTGGGCATGGCGGCCGATCAGGTCAAGGCAGGCTGCGCCGAGGTGACGGCCAGTTTTGGCGCCGGCAGCGCCGAGGTGGTCGAGGCCGTGAACTTCAACGATCCGATGCAGACCGTGATCGCGGGCAGCAAGGCGGCCGTGGACAAGGCCTGCGAGGTGCTCAAGGCGCAGGGCGCCAAGCGTGCGCTGCTGCTGCCGGTGTCGGCACCGTTCCATTCGAGCCTGATGAAGCCGGCGGCCGAGGCGCTGCGCGCGCGCCTGGCCACGCTGGAGCTGGCCGCGCCGCAGATCCCGGTGCTCAACAACATCGACGTGGCGACCGAGACCGACCCTGCGCGCATCCGCGAGGCGCTGGTGCGTCAGGCGGCGGGCCCTGTGCGCTGGGTCGAAAGCATGCAGGCCCTGCAGGCCCGGGGCGTGGGCGCGATCATCGAATGCGGGCCGGGCAAGGTGCTGGCCGGCATGGCCAAGCGCATCGCGCCCGAGCTGGGCAACGGCGCCATCTTCGACCCGGCTTCGCTGGCGCAGACGCGCGAGCTGCTGGCGGCCTGAACCCAAAGAGCACAGTCATGAGCGACAACACGAACATCGCAGGCCAGGTGGCCCTGGTCACGGGCGCCACGCGCGGCATCGGCGCGGCGATTGCGCTGGCCCTGGCCCAGCGCGGCTACAAGGTCATCGGCACCGGCACCACGGCCGACGGCGCTGCCAAGATCACGCAGGCGCTGGCTGCCCACGGCGGGGAAGGCCGCGTGCTCAACGTCACCGACGGCGCCGCCGTCGAGGCGCTGGTGGACGAAGTCTCCAAGGCCCACGGCGGCCTGCAGGTGCTGGTGAACAACGCCGGCATCACGCGCGACATGCTGGCCATGCGCCTGAAGGATGAAGACTGGGACGCGGTCATCGACACCAACCTCAAGGCCGTGTTCCGCCTCTCGCGGGCCGTGATCCGCCCGATGATGAAGCAGCGTTTCGGTCGCATCATCAGCATCACCAGCGTGGTGGGCGCCTCGGGCAACCCGGGCCAGGCCAACTACGCGGCAGCCAAGGCCGGCGTGGCCGGCATGACGCGTGCACTGGCGCGCGAACTGGGCAGCCGCGGCATCACCGTCAACTGCATCGCCCCGGGTTTCATTGCCACGGACATGACCGCCGCCCTGCCCGAAGCGCAGCACCAGGCGCTGCTGGCCTCCATTCCGCTGGGCCATCTGGGCAAGCCCGAGGACATCGCCCATGCGGTGGCCTACCTGGCTTCCCCCGAGGCCGGCTACGTGACGGGGCAGGAGCTGCACGTCAACGGCGGCATGTACATGTAATCGGGCGCCGCCGCCAACTTTCGCCACGCCGGGCCTTGGGCCAAATGCCCTCGGCGGCCCGGCTAAAATCCACAGATTCTTTACCACCCTCAGAGGGAACCAAATGAGCGATATCGAAGCACGTGTCAAGAAAATCATCGCCGAGCAACTCGGCGTGGAAGAGTCGCAAGTGACCAACGAGAAGGCTTTCGTGGCCGACCTGGGCGCCGACTCGCTGGACACGGTCGAACTCGTGATGGCCCTGGAAGACGAATTCGGCATCGAGATCCCCGACGAAGACGCGGAGAAGATCACGACGGTGCAGAACGCGATCGACTACGCCACCAAGAACCAGAAGGCCTGATCGCAGCAGGGCGGCTGGCCTGCCCCTGTCTGCCAGAGCTGTCTGCGGCGCCCACCTGGCGTCCGGCAGATTCTTCCCACGACCTCCTTCCTCCTTGAAAGGTTTGCCGGCATGAGCTCACGCCGCGTTGTCGTGACCGGCCTCGGTTGCATCTCCCCGGTCGGAAACACCGTTGCCGACAGCTGGACGAACTTGCTCGCGGGCAAGTCGGGCATCGAGACTGTCACGCGCTTTGATGCCAGCAATCTGTCCTGCCGCTTCGCCGGCCAGGTCCGGGATTTCGACATCACGCAGTACATCACCGAGAAGGAAGCGCGTCATATGGACCGCTTCATCCATCTCGGCCTGGCTGCAGGCATTCAGGCCGTTCAGGACGCAGGCTTGCCCACGGGCGATGCGCTGAGTCCTGAGCAGGCATTTCGCATTGGCTGCAACATCGGCTCCGGCATCGGCGGCCTGCCGCTGATCGAAGAGACCCATGGCGAGATGACGGCGCGTGGACCGCGACGCATCTCTCCGTTCTTCGTGCCCGCCTCGATCATCAACATGATCTCCGGGCACCTGTCCATAAAGTACGGCTTCACGGGGCCGAACATCGCCATCGTGACGGCCTGCACGACGGGTCTTCATGCCATCGGCATGTCGGCGCGGATGATCCAGGCCGGCGATGCCGACGTGATGGTGGCTGGCGGTGCCGAATCCACCGTGTCGCCGCTGGGCATGGGCGGCTTCGCGGCCGCGCGCGCCCTGAGCACGCGCAACGACGATCCGGCCACGGCCTCCCGCCCCTGGGACAAGGACCGCGACGGCTTCGTGCTGGGCGAGGGCGCAGGCGTGCTGGTGCTCGAGGAGTACGAGCATGCCAAGGCGCGCGGCGCCAAGATCTATGCCGAGCTGTCGGGCTTCGGCATGAGTGCCGACGCCTTCCACATGACGGCGCCCAACGTGGACGGCCCGCGCCGTTCCATGGAAGCGGCGCTGCGCAATGCGGGCGTCAATGCCGATGAGGTGCACTACCTCAATGCGCATGGCACCTCGACGCCGCTGGGCGACCTGAACGAAACCAATGCCATCAAGAACGCCTTTGGCGCCCATGCGAAGAAGCTGGTCGTGAACTCCACCAAGTCCATGACCGGTCACCTGCTGGGTGGCGCGGGCGGCATCGAGTCGGTGTTCACGGTGCTCGCGCTGCATGAGCAGAAGAGCCCGCCGACCATCAACATCTTCAACCAGGACCCGGAATGCGACCTGGACTACTGCGCCAACGAGGCGCGGGACATGAAGATCGACGTGGCCGTGAAGAACAACTTCGGCTTTGGCGGCACCAACGGCACCCTGGTGTTCCGGCGCGTTTGAGCCCGAGCGCCTGTCTGTTGGATTCGGGCAGCGTTTCGCATGCGCCACGCCCCATCGGTGAACTACCCGGTGGGGCGTTCGCGTTTCGAGGGCGGCCTGCTGCTGGCCCTGGCGCTGGGCGGCGCGCTGGTGTTGCTGGCCTGGCAGATGCAGGCACCGACGCCCCGCGCGCTTTGGGCCTTGCCGTGGCTGCTGCTGGTGGCCATGGGCTGGCGCCACTGGCGCGCGGCGCCACGGGGATGGCTGCGCTGGCAGGCCGGAGCGTGGTCTTTCGAGCCCGCGGACCACGCCGGTGCGCTGACCCACGCCAGGCCCGTGGCGCCGCCGCAGGTGCGGCTGGACCTGCAGGGCGTGCTGCTTCTTCGGCTGCCCGGGCACTCGCCGGGCTGGATCTGGCTGTCGCGCCGCAGCGCGCCATCCCAGTGGAACGCGCTGCGCCGCGCTGTGCATGCGCGGCCACCGCTGTCGGCAGATGCGTCCAGCGCCGCCGATGCCGCGGCCGCGCCATGAAGGGGAGCGTGCGATGACCGACACGCCCAAGACCCCGGCGGCGGGCGAGCAGCCTTCGGCGCAGGAGCGCCCGGTCGATCCTGATTTCCAGCTGGTGCAGCGCACCGTGGCCGGCGACGGCAAGGCCTTCGAGTTGCTGGTGCTCAAGTACCAGCGGCGCATCGAGCGCCTGATCGGCCGCATGGTCCGTGATGTGGACCTGGTCGAGGACATTGCGCAGGAAACCTTCATCCGCGCCTATCGCGCGCTGCACCAGTTCCGGGGCGAGGCCCAGTTCTACACCTGGCTCTACCGGATCGCGGTCAACACCGCCAAGAAGGCGCTGGTGGACATGAAGCGCGATCCCACGGTGCCCGAGGCTGCATTGCGCGCCGGTGACGACGACGATGAAACTTACCGGCCCGGAAATGAACCAATCAGCGACGAGACCCCTGATTCCGTGCTGGCGGCCAATGAAATCGCCGCGGCGGTCAATGCCGCGATGGAGGCCCTGCCGGCCGAATTGCGGCAGGCCGTGACGCTGCGCGAGATCGAGGGCCTGAGCTATGAAGAAATCGCCGAAGTCATGAATTGCCCCATCGGAACAGTGCGCTCACGGATCTTCCGGGCACGCGAAGCCATTTCGGCGCGAGTCAAGCCACTGCTGGACAACCAGTCCGGCAAACGCTGGTGAGGTGAACGAGATGAACGACAGGACATTTGCATCGCTTGAACAGCTGTCCGCACTGGCGGACGGCCAACTGCACGGGGAAGAGCTGCGCCAGGCGCTGGACGCCGTGGGCGCGGATGCGCGCCTGCGGGAGAGCTGGCAGACCTATCACCTGGTGGGCGAAGTGCTGCGCACGGGCCGGGCCGCCAGTGGAAGTGACACTTCCGTATTCATGGCGCGCCTGAGCGAGCGCCTGGCCGCCGAGGTGATCGAGCCGGCGCGCCTGCCCCAGGTGCTGCCGGAATCGGCGGTGCGCCATGTGCGCGCAGAGGCGGCCAACGAGCCCGTGTTCCGCTGGAAGATGGTGGCCGGGCTGGCCTCGGTGGCCGCAGCGGCTGCCATCGGCTGGGCCTGGGTGGGCACGGGCGTGGGCCAGCCGCCGGTGGGCGGCCAGTTGGCACTGCAGCAGCAGGCGCCGGCCGCGGGTGCTTCCGGCGCCGTGCCGGCCCCGGTGCTTGCCGCGGCGCCGCTGTCGCAGACGCGTGTGTCGGTCGGTGGCGGCGCGCCCCAGGTGATGCTGCGCGATCCGCGACTGGACGAGTTGCTCGAAGCGCATCAGCAGGCCGTGGGCGCCTCTCAGATGCCGGCCGGCTTCCTGCGCAATGCGACTTTCGAGGGCGCGGCGCGCTGACGCGCGCGGCTGCAACGACCCCGCAATGATCGCGGTGCGACCCACATCTTCAAGAAGACCCTGGGTGTGCGTAGCCCTGGCGGCGGCGCTGACGACGGCCACGGTGACGTGGGCGCAGCAGCCGCGCGCCATGGATCGGCAGGAGCCTGCCAACCTGGCGGGGCCGCCCGATACGCAGAACTTCGGCGTGATGGATTGGCTGCGCCGCATGCACGAGGCCGCGCGCCAGAGCAATTACGTCGGCACCTTCGTGGTGTCGGCGGCGACGGGCAACCTCTCCAGCGCGCGCATCTGGCATGCCTGCGAGGGCGAGCTGCAGGTGGAGCGGGTGGAGGCCCTGTCGGGGCCGCAGCGCATCACCTACCGACGCCAGGACCGGGTGCAGACCTTCTTCCCTGAATCCAGGCTGGTCAAGAGCGAACGCCGGGAGATCCTGGACGTCTTCCCCAATCTGCGCGGGGTGTCGGACGCGCAGATCGAGGCGCTCTACAGCGCCCAGCGCCTGGGGCACGGCCGCGTGGCGGGCATCGAGGCCGACGTCGTGCAGCTCGCGGCGCGCGATCCGTGGCGCTACGGCTACCGGGTCTGGAGCGAACGGCGCACGGGCCTGATCGTGAAGCTGCAGACGCTCAACAACACCGGCCAGGTGGTGGAGCAGTCGGCCTTTTCCGAACTGCAGCTGGATGCGCCGCTGAGCGCGAGCTCGCTGGCGCAAATGATGGACAAGACCGCGGGCTATACCGAGCACCAGACCGTGCTCAAGCGCACCACGGCCGAGAAGGAGGGCTGGGCGCTGCGCGAGGCCGTGCCAGGCTTCCTGCCGGTCAGCTGCTACCGCCGCGCCATGGCCGGCGCCAAGGACCGCGATCCGCAGCAGCGCATGGTGCAGTGGACCTTCTCCGACGGCCTGGCCACGGTGTCGCTGTTCATCGAACCGGCACCTGCGGCCGTGGCGCGCGAAGACAGCCTGATGGTGCTGGGCGCCACGCACACGCTGGTGCGTCGCCTGACGGAGCCCGGCGGCGAAGGCTGGTGGGTCACGGCCGTGGGCGAAGTGCCGGCCCAGACGCTGGACCAGTTCGTCAGCCGGCTGGTGCGCGTGTCGCGCTGAACAGGTGGCATGGCATGGCGCGGCCGCACCGGCGGTGCGCCGTCGCCTGACATAGGCGCGGCCTGCTGCCGGTCATGGCAGCATGGTCGCGCAATGAACCAATCGCATCGCAACGATTCATAGCGGATGTATCTCACTCCTAGCCTGGAATGGAATCCATGACCTTCGCACCTCATCACAACAAGTTGAACTCCCTGGTGCTGGCTGGCGCGCTGGCCCTTGGCGGCGGCGCGGCCCTGCTGGTGCCCGCCGCACCTGCGCACGCGCAGGCTGCGGCCGCCGCGCGCGCCCTGCCTGACTTCACCGATCTGGTGGACCAGGTCGGGCCTTCGGTGGTCAACATCCGCACCGTCGAGAAGGTGGCGCAGCGCGGGCCCAATGGCGCGCCCATGGACGAGGAGATGCAGGAGCTGTTCCGCCGCTTCTTCGGCCCCAACTTCCCGGGTGTGCCGCGCCAGGGGCGTCCGGGCGCGCCGCAGCAGGAAGAGCCGCGTCCGCGCGGCGTGGGTTCGGGCTTCATCCTGACGGCCGACGGCTTCGTGATGACCAATGCGCATGTGGTGGAGGACGCGTCCGAAGTGATCGTGACCCTGGCCGACAAGCGCGAGTTCAAGGCGCGGATCGTGGGCTCCGACCAACGCACCGACGTGGCCGTGGTGAAGATCGAGGCCAGCGGCCTGCCTGCCGTGAAGGTGGGCGACATCTCCAAGCTGCGCGTGGGCGAATGGGTGATGGCCATCGGCTCGCCCTTCGGGCTGGAGAACACCGTCACGGCCGGCATCGTGAGCGCCAAGCAGCGCGACACCGGCAGCTACCTGCCCTTCATCCAGACCGACGTGGCCATCAACCCTGGCAACTCGGGCGGGCCACTGATCAACATGCGTGGCGAGGTGGTCGGCATCAACAGCCAGATCTATTCGCGCTCGGGCGGCTTCATGGGCATCTCCTTCTCGATCCCCATCGACGAGGCCATCCAGGTCAGCGAGCAGTTGCGTGCCTCGGGCCGGGTGTCGCGCGGGCGCATTGGCGTGCAGATCGCCGAAGTCTCGCGCGAGGTGGCTGAATCGCTGGGCCTGGGCAAGGCGCGCGGCGCGCTGGTGCGCGGGGTCGAGGACGGGTCGCCCGGCGCCAAGGCCGGCATCGAGGCCGGCGACATCATCACCAAGTTCAACGGCACGGCCATCGAGCGACCCAGCGATCTGCCGCGCCTGGTGGGTGCCACCAAGCCGGGCACCAAGGCCTCGGTGACGGTGTTCCGCCGCGGCAGTTCGCGTGATCTGGCCGTGACGGTGGCGGAACTCGAGCCCGAACAGACCGCGCGTGCGGCAGCGCCGCGCGAAGAGCCAGAGCCGCCGGTGGCTGCGTCGGCCGCGGCCAAGTCGCTGGGCCTGGCGGTGAATGACCTGACGGCCGAGCAGAAGAAGACGCTCAAGCTCAAGGGCGGTGTGCGCGTGCAGGCCGCCAGCGATGCAGCCCAGCGTGCCGGCCTGCGCGAAGGCGACGTGATCCTGGCCGTGGGCAATGCCGAGGTCAACAACGTCAAGGAGCTTGATGCCGCCATCGCCAAGGCCGAGAAGGGCAAGCCGCTGAGCGTGCTCTATCACCGTGGCGAGTGGGCGCAATATGCGCTGATCCGGCGCTGATCCGGCGCTGATCCGGCGCGGAGGCCGGGGCTGGAGGGCGGCTCGAATGCTGAGGCCGGCGGCGTCCGTACGCAGCCGGCTTCCGTGAATCCAAGCCCAGTGGCCCCACCCGCCAGTCGGGTTTGGGGTCTTTTTTTCGGCTCAAACCACAGCCCTCGCCGCATCTTTTGACGTTTGTGTGTACTAACCGCGGCCTTCTGTAACAACCAATTTCGGTAGAATGCGCCGGCCTGAACTGAGGCTCCCTGTATAAGCAACGAGACCTTCTTCATCATGCGGGATGATCACTGGCCGTGCACCGCCACTCCACAGATCGCCCACAAGTTGTTCATGCATTAGCCCACAGAGGCTGTGGATAAGTTGTTTATAAAATACTTGTTGCGACCGAGCAACGAGCCCTCAGAGACGCCATGTCGCTGTACGTCCCCCCTGTTTTGCCTACAATGAAGGCCCAACTACTGCAGTTGCCATTGCTTGTTGGTTCAGGGCGCGTCACTTGCGGACGCGCCCTTTTTTCTTGTGCTGTGCCCGCTGCATATCAGCGATTTCAAGCACTTAAGCGGTTCCCTTGATGAATCACATCAGAAATTTTTCGATCATTGCCCACATCGACCACGGCAAGTCGACGTTGGCAGACCGGCTCATCCAGCGTTGTGGAGGATTGAGCGAGCGCGAGATGGAGGCGCAGGTGCTCGACTCGATGGACATCGAGAAGGAGCGTGGGATAACCATCAAGGCCCAGACCGCCGCGCTGCAATACAAGGCCCGCGATGGCAAGGTCTACAACCTCAATCTGATCGACACGCCCGGCCACGTCGACTTCTCTTATGAGGTCTCGCGTTCGCTGTCTGCTTGCGAGGGCGCATTGCTTGTCGTCGATGCATCGCAAGGCGTCGAAGCACAGACTGTGGCCAACTGCTACACGGCCTTGGACCTTGGTGTCGAGGTCATGCCGGTGCTCAACAAGATCGATCTGCCGCAGGCCGACCCGGAGAACGCGAAGGCCGAGATCGAGGACGTGATCGGCATCGATGCCGGCGACGCGATCCCGTGTTCGGCCAAGACCGGCGTGGGCATCGACGAGATCCTCGAGGCCATCGTGGCCAAGGTGCCGATGCCGCGCGGCAACCCCGACGCCGCGCTGCGCGCGATGATCATCGACAGCTGGTTCGATCCCTATGTGGGGGTGGTGATGCTGGTGCGCGTGGTCGATGGCCGCCTGGCCAAGGGCGAGCGCATCAAGATGATGGCCACCGGCGCGAGCTACAACGCCGACAACCTGGGCGTGTTCACGCCCGCCAATCAGCCGCGCGAGTCGCTCGAAGCGGGCGAGGTGGGCTACATCATCGCGGGGATCAAGGAACTCAAGGCCGCGAAGGTGGGCGACACCATCACGCTCATCAAGGGCGGCTCGGGTGGTGCGGCCTTCACGGCCACCGAAGCGCTGCCGGGCTTCAAGGAAATCCAGCCGCAGGTGTTCGCGGGCCTGTATCCCACCGAAGCCAGCGAATACGACCAGCTGCGCGACGCGCTGGAAAAGCTCAAGCTCAACGACGCCTCGCTGCATTTCGAGCCCGAGGTGTCGCAGGCGCTGGGCTTTGGCTTTCGCTGCGGCTTCCTGGGCCTGCTGCACATGGAGATCGTGCAGGAGCGCCTGGAGCGCGAGTTCGACCAGGACCTGATCACCACCGCGCCCAGCGTGGTGTACGAAGTGCTCAAGGCCGATGGCGAAGTCATCATGGTCGAGAACCCGTCCAAGATGCCCGACACGGGGCGCATGGCCGAGATCCGCGAGCCCATCGTCACGGTGCATCTGTACATGCCGCAGGAGTACGTGGGCCCGGTGATGACGCTGGCCAACCAGAAGCGCGGCGTGCAGATCAACATGGCCTACCACGGGCGCCAGGTGATGCTGACCTACGAAATGCCGCTGGGCGAAATCGTGCTGGACTTCTTCGACAAGCTCAAGTCCGTCAGCCGGGGCTATGCCTCGATGGACTACGAGTTCAAGGAGTACCGCGCGTCGGACGTGGTGAAGGTCGACATCCTGCTCAACGGCGACAAGGTCGATGCCCTGTCCATCATCGTGCACCGCAGCCAGTCGCAGTACCGCGGCCGCGCCGTGGTGGCCAAGATGCGCGAGATCATCTCGCGCCAGATGTTCGACGTGGCCATCCAGGCGGCCATCGGCGCCAACATCATCGCGCGTGAAACGGTGAAGGCCCTGCGCAAGAACGTGCTGGCAAAATGTTACGGCGGCGACATCACGCGCAAGCGCAAGCTGCTGGAAAAGCAGAAGGCGGGCAAGAAGCGCATGAAGCAGATCGGCGCCGTGGAAGTGCCTCAGGAGGCCTTCCTCGCCATCCTCCAGGTCGAGGAATGAAGCGGGCGGGCCCCGCGCCCGCGGTTCAAGAACAACATCCATCTCCATGGCCCTGCTCACTTCCCTCATCCTTGCGGCATTCGCCGGCTACATCGGCGCCTGGTACTTCGGTGCGCTGACCGGCAACTTCGCGCTGCTGCTGTTCCTGGCCACGGTGGTCACGGGCATGTACTGGCTGGCCGAGCGCTTTCATTTCCTGCCCGCGCGCCGGCGTGCGGCGCAGGCGCTGGAAGAAGAGCAGGTGCGGCGCCGCGAGGAGCTGTCACGCCAGGGCATCACCCAGCTCGACCGGCCCGACAGCACTGCCCGCGAGCGCATCCTGGCCCAGCCCTGGTGGCTGGACTGGACCGCGGGCCTGTTCCCCGTGATCCTGGTGGTGTTCCTGCTGCGTTCCTTCCTGGCGGAACCCTTCCGCATTCCTTCGGGCTCCATGATCCCCACCCTGGTGACGGGCGACCTGATCCTGGTGAACAAGTTCACCTACGGCCTGCGCCTGCCGGTGCTCAACACCAAGATCACCGAAGGCAAGCCGCTGGCGCGTGGCGACGTGATCGTGTTCCGCTACCCGCCCCAGCCTAGCCTGGACTACATCAAGCGCGTGGTGGGCCTGCCGGGCGACGAGGTCTCGTACCTGAACAAGGAGCTGCGCATCAACGGCCAGCCCGTGCCCAAGACGCGCGTGGCCGACTACTTCGGCGACAACGCAGCCGACGGCCGCGTGCACATGCGCTACTGGCCGCAGTTCGACGAGAAGCTGGGCGAGCGCACGCACCGGCTGCTGAACTACCCGGACGTGCGCGCCGGCGTGTCCGAGCTCGACACGATGGACTTCGCGGGCAAGGACCAATGTCGCTACAGTGTGGAAGGCGTCACCTGCAAGGTGCCGCAGGGACACTACTTCGTCATGGGTGACAACCGGGACGACTCGCTGGACTCGCGCTACTGGGGCTTCGTGCCCGACGCCAACATCGTCGGGCGTGCCTTCTTCATCTGGATGAATTTCGGCAGCTTCGGGCGCATCGGTTCCTTCGACTGAGGAACGCAAGGCGGATTTTTAGAAGGGGAAGAGCAATGAGGGTGCAACACACAAAAGCGCGTCAACGCGGCATTTCTTTCATCGGGCTGCTGATCGTGGCGGCGCTGCTGGCCTGCGTGGGCGTGGTCGTCGCGCAGGTCATCCCGACGGTGATCGAGTACCAGGCCATCCTGAAGGCCGCGAACAAGGCCAAGGAAGGCACCACCGTGCCTGAAGTGCGCGCGATCTTCGACCGCGCGCAGGCCATCGACGACTTCAAGTCCGTCACGGCCGCCGACCTGGACGTTCGCAAGAATGGCGAGAAGGTGGTGGTGGCCTTTGCCTACGAGCGCGAGATCCATCTGTTCGGCCCGGCCTTCCTGCTGCTCAAGTACAAGGGCGAATCCAACTGAAAACGGCCGCTTCCTCTTCGGGCGCAGGCGCGGGCCTGCCCGGGCTGCAGAACCGCCTGCAGCACAGCTTTGGCGATCCGGGCCTGCTGCAGCGCGCACTGACCCATCGCAGTTTCTCGGCCGAGCACAACGAACGCCTGGAATTCCTCGGGGATTCCGTGCTCGGCATGGCGGTGTCGCACCTGCTGTACCGCCGCCTGGCCCAGTTGCCGGAGGGCGATCTCTCGCGCGTGCGGGCCAACCTCGTGCGCCAGGACACCCTGCACCAGATCGCCGTGCGGCTGGGCCTGCCCGCCCTGCTGCGCCTGGGCGAGGGCGAATCCAAGTCGGGCGGCGCGGCCCGGCCTTCCATCCTGGCCGATGCGCTGGAGGCAGTGATCGGCGCGGTCTACCTCGACGCGGGCTTCGGCCCGGCGCAGGCGCTGGTCGAGCGGCTGTACGAAGGCGTGGAAATCAACCCCGGCCTGGCCGCCAGCGCCAAGGACGCCAAGACCGAGTTGCAGGAGTGGCTGCAGGGCCACAAAATGAAGCTGCCCGCCTACCGCGTGGCAGCCATCCTGGGCGCAGCCCACAAACAGACTTTCGAGATCGAGTGCGAGGTGGCCGAGCGCGGCTGGACCGAACGCGGCGTCGGCGCTTCCCGCCGGGCCGGCGAGCAGGCCGCCGCAGCGGCCATGCTGCAGCGCCTCAAAGCAGCAGGACGCAACAAGCCATGAGCACCTCCACGCCTTCCCCCGTGCCCCCCATTCCTGATCCCGACGCGCCCGGCATGCCGGCCGACGCTTCGCCGGCCACCGATCGCCGCTGCGGCCTGGTCGCCATCGTCGGCAAGCCCAACGTGGGCAAGTCCACCTTGCTCAATGCGCTGGTGGGGCAGAAGATCAGCATCACCTCGCGCAAGGCCCAGACCACGCGCCACCGCATCACGGGCATCCGCACGCGGCCCACGCCCGAGGGTGGCCCCGGCGCAGGAACGCAGTTCGTGTTCGTCGACACCCCCGGCTTCCAGACCCAGCACGCGACTGCCCTCAACCGCTCGCTCAACAAGACGGTGCTGGGCGCAGTGGCCGACGTGGACCTGATCCTGTTCGTGGTCGAGGCCGGCCGCTTCACGCCGGCCGATGCGAAGGTGCTGAGCCTGCTGGCGCAGAACATCCCGGTGCTGCTGATCGCCAACAAGCTCGACAACATCCATCGCCGCGCCGACATCGCGCCCTGGCTGGCCCAGATGCAGGCCGAGCATGGCGGCCCCCAGCAGGCGCGCTTTGCCGAGTTCGTGCCCATGTCGGCCAAGAACGCCAAGGACATCGAGCGCCTGTTCGCCATCTGCGAGAAGTACCTGCCGCAGCAGGACTGGTGGTATGACGAGGACGAGCTGACCGACCGCAGCGAGAAGTTCCTGGCCAGCGAGACGGTGCGCGAGAAGCTGTTCCGCCTGACCGGCGACGAACTGCCCTACACCTCCACAGTGGTCATCGACAAGTTCGAGGAAGAGCCGCCCCAACGCAAGGGCCAGAAGCGGCTGCTGCGCATTGCCGCCACCATCGTGGTCGAGCGCGACGGCCACAAGGCCATGGTGATCGGTGACAAGGGCGAGCGCATCAAGCGCATCGGCACCGAGACTCGCCAGGAGCTGGAGCGGCTCATGGACTGCAAGGTCTTCATCGAGCTGTGGGTCAAGGTGCGCTCGGGCTGGGCCGACGACGAAGCCCGCGTCAAATCCTTCGGGTATGAATGATGTGGCGGCTCATGGTGAACGGCCATGAGCCCGTCATGACCTGGCGATGAAGCGCAGCATCCTGCACGAGCCGGCCTTCGTGCTGCACCGCTACGACTGGAGCGAGTCCAGCCTGATCCTGGAAGTGCTCACGCGCCACCATGGGCGCATCGCGCTGGTGGCCAAAGGCGCCAAGCGGCCCAGTTCCAACTTCAGGCCGGTGCTGCTGCCGCTGCAGCCGCTGGAGCTGGGTTTTGGCGGCGATGCCGAGATCCGCACGCTGAAGGCGGCCGAGTGGACCGGCGGCCATGTGATGCCCACCGGCGAGGCCCTGCTCTCGGGCTACTACCTCAACGAACTGCTGATCCGCCTGCTGGCGCGCGACGATCCGCATCCGCAACTCTTCGACGCCTATGCCGGCGTGGTCGAGGTGCTGGCCACTGCGCGTGCCGATCCAGCCCAGGCCACCGTCCAGGCGGCCGCGCTGCGTGCCTTCGAACTTCTGCTGCTGCGCGAAGTGGGGCTGCTGCCCTCGCTGGATGTGCAGACCCTGACCCTGGTGCCGCTGCAGACCGACGCGCGCTATGCCCTGGTGCCCGAGCTGGGCCTGCGCGCCGCCGAGGCCGATGAACCCGCACTGGCCGCAGGCCTGTGGCAGGGCCTGCAGGCCGCCATGCGCGATGGTGCGGCCTTCCCCGCCACCTTGCGGTCCGTGGCCCAGCTGCCGCCCGGGGCCAATGGCGCGCTGCGCTCCCAGCTGCGCAACCTGCTCAACTACCATTGCGGCGTGACCAGCCTGCGCACGCGGCAACTGATGCGCGAACTGCAAAACCTATGACCGACTTTTCTTCTGGCGGCCTGCGCACGGCACTGTCCGTCAACCTCAACAAGGTCGCGCTGGTGCGCAACACCCGGCACCTGGGCATCCCCAGCGTCTGCACGGCCGCCACGCGCTGCCTGCAGGCGGGCGCGCAGGGCATCACCGTGCACCCGCGCCCCGACGGGCGCCACATCCGCGCGCAGGACGTGGCAGACCTGGCCGCGCTGCTGCGCAGCGATTGGCCGCAGGTCGAGTTCAACATTGAGGGCAACCCGTTCCAGAACCTGATGGATTTCGTGCGCGAGTTCAGGCCGCATCAGGCCACCTTCGTGCCCGATGCCGAAGACCAGTTCACCAGCGACCATGGCTGGCGCTTTCCCGAAGACCTGGAGCGGCTCAAGCCGCTGGTGCAGCAGGCGCAGGCGCTCGGTGTGCGCGTGAGCCTGTTCATGGATCCGGAGCCCGCGCAGATGGCCCAGGCCCGCGCCACGGGCGCCGAACGCGTGGAGCTGTACACCGAAGGCTATGCGGCCAGCCGTGGCCGCCCCGATGCCGACGCCGTGCTGGCCCGCTATGCCGAGGCGGCGCGCGCCGCGCAGGCTGCGGGCCTGCAGGTCAACGCAGGCCACGACCTGAGCCGCGAGAACCTCACGGACTTCCTGCGCGCCGTGCCGCAGGTGAGGGAGGTCTCCATCGGCCATGCCTTCATTGCCGACGCGCTGGAGCTGGGCTATGCCGCCGCCACGCAGGACTACCTGCGCTGCATTGAAGAGGCCCGCGCGTGATCCACGGCATCGGCACCGACATCTGCGACATCCGGCGCATCCAGGCCACCTTCGAGCGTCAGGGCGAGCGCTTTGCCGAACGTGTGCTCGGTGATGCCGAACTGGACGTGTGGCGCAAGCGCGGTGCGCGCTGGCCGCAGCGCGGCATCCGCTACCTGGCCACGCGCTTTTCGGCCAAGGAGGCCTTCAGCAAGGCCATCGGGCTGGGCATGCACAGCCCCATGAGCTGGCGCGCCTGCGAGATCCTCAACGCGCCCAGTGGGGCGCCGCATATCGTGCTGCACGAGCCGCTCAAAAGCTGGTTCGAGGCCCAGGGGCTGCGCGCGCACGTGACCGTCACCGACGAATCCGAGTACGCCGCGAGCTTCGTGGTGGTGGAGAAGGCATGAACACCGCCCGGCCGACCGAAGGCGCTCGCAGCGCCGCACCTCAGCGCGAAGGTACTTTGGTGAACGCTGATCTGCAGGCAAGCGGCAGTCCGCTGGTGATCGACATTGCCGGCACCGAGCTCACGGCCGACGACCGCGCACGCCTGGCGCATCCGCTGGTGGGCGGCGTCATCCACTTCACGCGCAACTGGGAAAGCCGCGCGCAGATGGCGGCGCTCAACGCGCAGATCAAGGCGATCCGGCCCGAGCTGCTGATCTGCGTGGACCACGAAGGTGGCCGCGTGCAGCGCTTTCGCACCGACGGCTTCACGCGCCTGCCCTCGATGCGCGCGCTGGGCGAGCTGTGGATGCGCGATGCGATGCGGGGCGTGCAGGCCGCCGCCGCGGCCGGCCAGGTGCTGGCCGGCGAGCTGCGCGCCGTGGGCGTGGACTTCAGCTTCGCGCCCGTGCTCGACCTGGACCATGGCGCCAGCTCGGTGATCGGCGACCGCAGCTTCCACCGCGACCCGCGCGTGGTGGCGCTGCTGGCGCAGAGCCTGGCACAGGGCATGGCGCAGGCCGGCATGGGCCACTGCGCCAAGCACTTTCCGGGGCATGGCTTCGTCAAGGCCGACTCCCACGTCGCCATTCCTGTGGACCGGCGCGCCCTCAAGGCCATCCTGGCCGACGACGCGACGCCTTTCGAGTGGCTGGCCGGCACGCTGAGCGCCGTGATGCCGGCGCATGTGATCTACAGCCGCGTCGACGAGCGGCCGGCGGGCTTTTCACGCCGCTGGCTGCACGAGATCCTGCGCACGCGCCTGGGCTTTGCCGGCGCCATCTTCAGCGATGACCTGAGCATGGAGGCCGGGCGATACATCACGGGCCGCCAGCTGGGCTTTGCCGAAGCGGCACTCGAGGCGTTGGCCGCCGGCTGCGACCTGGCCCTGCTGTGCAACAAGAGCCTGGATGCGGGCGTGCTCGATGCGTTCCTGGCCGCCATGGAGCGTGCGGCGGCCAGCGGCGCGCTGGCCCCGGAGCCGGCGCGCGAAGCCAGGCGCCGGGCCTTGCTGCCCACGGCACCTGCGCTGGACTGGGAGGCCCTGCAGGCCAGCGCGCGCTACCGGCACGCGCGCAAGCTGCTGGCGCAGTTGCTGCCCTGAGCCGCCGCCAGGGGCCGCCGGCTCAGCCTTCGCGGCGCAGGGCCGGGAACAGGATCACGTCGCGGATGCTCGGCGAATCGGTCAGCAGCATCATCAGTCGGTCGATGCCGATGCCGCAGCCGCCGGTGGGCGGCATGCCGTATTCCAGCGCGCGCACGAAGTCGTGGTCGAAGAACATGGCTTCGTCGTCGCCGCTGTCCTTGGCGGCCACCTGCGCGTGGAAGCGCGCAGCCTGGTCTTCGGCGTCATTGAGCTCCGAAAAGCCGTTGCCGAACTCGCGGCCCGTGATGTAGAGCTCGAAGCGTTCGGTCACCTCGGGCCGCTCATCGTTGGCGCGGGCCAGCGGCGAGATCTCGGTCGGGTGCTCCATGATGAAGGTGGGCTGCCACAGCTTTTCTTCCACCGTTTCCTCGAAGTACAGCACCTGCAGACTGGCCAGGCTGCGCCTGGACAGACGGTCTTTTTCTTCGGTCATGCCCAGCTTGCGCAGCGCGGCGATCAGCCATTCGGTGCTGTCGACGTTGTCGCCGGCCTCGGTGTGGGCCAGGATGGCTTCACGGATGGTCAGGCGCGCGAAGGGCTGGCTCAGGTCCACGGGCTTGCCGCCGTAGCTCAGTTGCAGCGAGCCGCAAGCCGTCTGCGCGGCATGGCGGATCAGCGCCTCGGTGAAGTCCATCAGGTCGCGGTAGTTCCAGTAGGCCGCGTAGAACTCCATCATCGTGAACTCGGGGTTGTGCCGGACCGAGATGCCTTCGTTGCGGAAGTTGCGGTTGATCTCGAACACGCGCTCGAAGCCGCCCACGATCAGGCGCTTGAGGTACAGCTCGGGCGCGATGCGCAGGAACATCTCCTGGTCCAGCGCGTTGTGGTGGGTGACGAAAGGCTTGGCGTTGGCGCCGCCGGGGATGGGGTGGAGCATGGGCGTTTCCACCTCCAGGAAGCCGTGGTCCACCATGAAGCTGCGGATGGCCGACACGGCCTGACTGCGCGCGGCGAAGCGGCTGCGTGCATCGGCATCGGTGATCAGGTCCACATAGCGCTGGCGGTACTTCTGCTCCTGGTCGGCCATGCCGTGGAACTTGTCGGGCAGGGGGCGCAGGCTCTTGGTGAGCAGGCGCAGCGTGCTGACCTTGATCGACAGCTCGCCGGTCTTGGTCTTCATCAGCGTGCCTTCGGCGCCCACGATGTCGCCCAGGTCCCATTTCTTGAAGTCGGCGTACAGCTCCTCGCCCAGCGCGTCGCGCGTCACGTACAGCTGGATGCGGCCAGCGCCGTCCTGCACCGTGGCGAAGCTGGCCTTGCCCATCACGCGCTTGAGCATCATGCGCCCGCCCACGCTCACGCTGACAGGCTGCGCTTCCAGCGTCTCGGCCGAGGTTTCGCCATGCGCAGCCTGCAGCGCCGCCGTGCGGTCGGCCGGCTTGAAGTCGTTCGGGAAGGCCACGCCCCTGCCTTCGGCCTGCGCGCTGCGCAGCGCCTTGAGCTTCTCCCGGCGCTCGGCGATCAGCTGGTTGTCATCGGTGGCGGGGAGTGCGGAAGCGGAGGTGTCGGACATGAGGTGGAGCCAAAGACAAAAGCCGCGCAGGAAGCGCGGCGATGCAACATTTTAGAGGGCGCGTGCCGGCTTCAGCCCTGCGCGATGCCGGTGCGCGCCAGCAGGTCGCTCACCAGCTCCAGCCGCAGCAGCGGGCTGTCCAGCTCCAGCAGCCGCTGGCGCAGCTCCGCTTGAACGGGCAGCAGCTCGCACCAGCGGTTGGCCACCCAGGTGCCGTCGTCGAAGCGGTAGGGCTCGCCCACCGGGAGGCGCGGCACGGGCGCGCCGCCAGCCGCCTGGGCATCGCGGCGGGCCTGCAGGGCCAGCACCAGCCGCTCCAGGGCCTGGGCCGTGTGCTGAAGGTCCGGCGGAATGGCCAGCGCCGCCTCTTCGGCCAGCACCTCGGCCTGCGCGACCCACAGGCCATTCTTGTGCTGGTTGCGGCTGTGGATGCGAAAGCGCGCGCCGCCCTCGCATTCGATGACCAGCAGGCCGGGTTGCGGCCGGTCGAGCTGGCTGACGCGCGCCAGCGTGCCGATGTGGGCGAACTGCTCGGCTTCGGCGCCGGGCACACGCACTTCGGAACCCTGCGTGAGGCTGACCACGCCAAAAGGCTGGCCGTCGCGGTGGCACTCGCCAATCATGGCCAGATAGCGCAGCTCGAACACCCGCAGCGACAGCCGACCTTGCGGGAAGAGGGTGGTGCCCAGCGGGAACAGGGGCAGGGCAGCGTGGGGGGATGGGGCAGTCATGGCAGGGTGGCTGGCTATCATCGCATTCCCTTTGCCAGACACGCTCCGATGTTCTATCAGATCCCTTCATTTCTCCTGGATGTGATCACGGGCCTGCTGGGCGGCGCCTGCCTGCTGCGCATGTACATGCAGTACCACCGCGTGCCCTTCGGCAACCCGCTGGGGCGTTTCGTCTTTGCGCTGACCGACTGGATCGTGATGCCGCTGCGGCGCATCGTCCCCGCCGTGCGCCGATGGGACCTGGCCAGCGTGGTGGCGGCCTGGCTGCTGATCACCGTGAAGTACCTGCTGCTGATGCTGCTGGTGGGCAGCGTGCGCATCACCATCTTGCCGCTGCTGTCGCTGTTCGGCCTGCTGCAACTCACGGTGTCGGGCCTGACGGCGCTGCTGGTGGTCTATGCCGTGCTGTCTTGGGTGCCAGGCGCCTCGCCCATGCTCAAGGACCTGATCGACCGCCTAGCCGAGCCGCTGGTGCGTCCGCTGCGCCGCTTCATTCCGCTGGTCGGCGGCGTGGACCTGTCGCCGCTGGCGGCCATCGTGCTGCTGCAGGTGGCGGCCATCGTCATCGGCAATCTGCTCACGGGCGTGTACGCGATGGGGCGCTGAGCCTCTTTCGCACGCCGCTCCTTCGCGGTCCGTCCCAATGCAAAGCGGCGCTCATGAGCGCCGCTTTTTTTGTGCCGAAGAGAGGCTTCGCGATCAGCTCACCGCGTCGGCCGACTGGCGCGTGAGCATGGCCAGCACGCTGGCGATGGTCTTGCGCAGCTCGCGCCGGTCGCTGATGAAATCGATGGCGCCCTTT
Organism: Xenophilus arseniciresistens; assembly: GCF_028023875.1. Classification (GTDB taxonomy): domain Bacteria; phylum Pseudomonadota; class Gammaproteobacteria; order Burkholderiales; family Burkholderiaceae_C; genus Xenophilus; species Xenophilus arseniciresistens. The sequence goes on along the minus strand of NZ_JAQIPB010000003.1, from coordinate 96,084 downwards.
TCCTGCAGGAACTCGGCGCGCTGGAAGCCTTCGGGCAGCTTTACGCGCACGGTGGACTCGATCACGCGCGGGCCGGCAAAGCCGATCAGCGCCTTGGGCTCGGCGATCACCACGTCGCCCACGAAGGCGAAGCCGGCCGACACGCCGCCCATGGTGGGGTCGGTCAGCACGCTGATGTAGGGCAGGCCCTTCTTGGCCAGGCGCGTGAGCGCGGCGTTGGTCTTGGCCATCTGCATCAGCGACAGCAGGCCTTCCTGCATGCGCGCGCCGCCGGTGGCGGTGAAGCAGATGAAGGGCACCTTCTGTTCGATGGCGGTTTCCACGCCGCGCACGAAGCGCTCGCCCACCACCGAGCCCATGGAGCCGCCCATGAAGTCGAATTCGAAGCAGGCTGCCACCACGTTGATGCTGTGGACACAGCCACCCATCACGATGAGTGCATCGGTTTCGCCGGTCGATTCCAGGGCTTCCTTGAGGCGCTCGGGGTACTTGCGGCTGTCCTTGAACTTCAGCGCGTCGACCGGGAGCACTTCCTGCCCGATCTCGTAGCGGCCTTCGGCGTCGAGGAAGGCGTCGAGCCGTTCGCGCGCGCCGATGCGGTGATGGTGGCTGCAGTGGGGGCAGACGTTCTGGTTCTGCTCGAGGTCGGTCTTGTACAGAACCGTCTCGCAGCTCGGGCACTTGATCCACAGGCCTTCGGGCACCTGGCGGCGCTCGGTGGGGTCGGTCTGGGCGATCTTGGGGGGCAGCAGTTTTTCGAGCCAGCTCATGGATGCATTGCCTTAGAGAGAAATCGGGCCGGCCATGCCGGCCCGAGGATGCAGGGGCGCCCGCGCAGGGCCGCCCGCGCGGGCGCAGGGGAGCGATTATCCGCCAGCAGCGCCTGGCGGCCCCGGCGCGCCATTTTCAGCGCGGCAGCGCGTCCAGCGCCTGGCGGATGCCCGAGAGGAAATCGGCCGCCGCCGGCACCACGGCCTCCTGCGGCAGGCCCTCGATGAGCTGGATCAGCCGCGTGCCGATCACCACGGCGTCGGCCGCCGCGCCCACCGCCTGGGCGGAAGCCGCATCACGGATGCCGAAGCCCACGCCCACGGGCACGCTCACATGGCTGCGGATGCGCGGGATCATGCGGCGCACGGCGTCGGTGTCCAGGTGGCCGGCGCCGGTCACGCCCTTGAGCGAGACGTAGTAGACATAGCCGCTGGCCATGCGCGCCACCTGGGCCATGCGCGCGTCGGTGCTGGTGGGCGCGAGCAGGAAGATCAGGTCCATGCCGTGGGCCTTGAGCGCCGCGGCGAAGTCTGCGCATTCCTCGGGCGGGTAATCCACGATCAGCACGCCGTCCACGCCGGCCTGGGCCGCGTCGCGCACGAAGGCGCCCGCGCCATGCTTCTGGTCGTAGCGCTCCACCGGGTTCGCATAGCCCATCAGCACCACGGGCGTGCTGCTGTTGCGCGTGCGAAAGGCGGCCACCATGGCCAGCACCTGCGTCATGCCCACGCCCAGGGCCAGCGCGGCCTCGCCGGCCTTCTGGATCACCGGGCCGTCGGCCATGGGGTCGGAGAAGGGCACGCCCAGCTCGATCACGTCGGCGCCCGCAGCGGCCATGCCGTGCATCAGCTCGGGCGTGATGTCGGCGAAGGGGAAGCCGGCCGTGACGTAGGGAATCAGCGCCTTGCGGCCTTCGGCCTTCAGCTTGTCAAACGTGGCAGCAATGCGGCTCATATTGCCTCCTGAGGAGCCGCCACTAGGGAGGCAAGCGCCCCCTCGGGGGGCAGCGAACACACGAAGTGATGAGCGTGGGGGCGAATCATTGCTTGCCTCCCTTCACGCTCAGACCGCGCATCGAAGGACGGTCGTAGAAATCGACGCCCGACAGGTCGGCCACGGTGCCGATGTCCTTGTCGCCACGGCCCGAGAGGTTGACCAGGATGGACTGGTCAGGTCGCATGGTTTTGGCCAGCTTGAGCGCATAGGCCACCGCGTGGCTCGATTCCAGCGCGGGGATGATGCCTTCGGCGCGGCACAGATGGTGGAAGGCGGCCAGCGCCTCCTCGTCGGTGATGCCCACGTACTCGGCGCGCTGGATGTCGGCCAGGTGCGCATGCTCGGGGCCCACGCCGGGGTAGTCCAGGCCGGCGCTGATGCTGTGCGTCTCGGTGATCTGGCCGTCTTCGTTCTGCAGGATGTAGGTGCGGTTGCCATGCAGCACGCCGGGGCTGCCGCGCTGGATCGAGGCCGAGTGCTTGCCGCTGTCCAGGCCTTCGCCAGCCGCTTCCACACCCACCAGCTTCACGCCGGGGAAGGGAATGTAGGGGTGGAAGATGCCCATCGCGTTGCTGCCGCCGCCCACGCAGGCCACCACCACGTCCGGCTGGCGGCCTTCGGCTTCGCCGGTGATGCCCTGCGCGGCCAGCATGGCCGGCATCTGCTCGATGCATTCGAGGCCGATCACGCGCTGGAAGTCGCGCACCATCATCGGGTAGGGGTGCGGCCCGGCCACGGTGCCGATGATGTAGAAGGTGTTCTCCACATTGGTCACCCAGTCGCGCATCGCTTCGTTGAGTGCGTCCTTGAGCGTGCGGCTGCCCGACTCCACCGGCACCACCGTGGCGCCCAGCAGGTTCATGCGATAGACGTTGGGGCTCTGGCGCCGCACGTCCTCGGCGCCCATGTAGACCACGCACTCCAGGCCGTAGCGCGCACAGATGGTGGCCGTGGCCACGCCGTGCTGGCCGGCGCCGGTTTCGGCGATCACGCGCGGCTTGCCCATGCGCCGGGCCAGCATGGCCTGGCCGATCACGTTGTTGATCTTGTGCGCGCCGGTGTGGTTCAGATCCTCGCGCTTGAGGTAGATCTGCGCGCCGCCGATCTCGCGGCTGGTGCGCGCGGCGTGGTAGATCGGCGAGGGCCGGCCGACGAAGTGCTTGAGTTCGTAGGCGAACTCGGCCAGGAAGTCCGGATCGTTCTGGTAACGGGCATAGGCCTCGCGCAACTCGGCGATGGCGTGGGTCAGCGTCTCGCTGGCGAATGTGCCGCCATAAGGGCCGAAGTGGCCGGCAGCGTCGGGAAATTCATAGGAAGAAAAGGACGACATGCGTTCTCCTGGGTCGCGGGCAGCGCGCTTGTGCACTGCGCCGCAAAGATCGGGAGCCGCGAATCCGTTCGGACGGGTGTCAGGCGCTGGCGTCGGCCGCGCGCACCGCCGCGATGAATTCGCGGATCTTGCCGGCGTCCTTGATGCCCTTGGAGGCCTCGACGCCGGAGCTCACGTCAACGGACAGCGATTTCGCGCCAGCCCGCAGCGTGCGCAGCGCACGCAGGCCATCGCCCACACTTGCAGGTGTGAGTCCACCACTCAAGACGAGGTGAGCGTCGACGGCGTGTGGAAGATGTGACCAATCGAATGCCTTGCCGCCGCCGCCATAGCCTTCGACCTGGGCGTCGAGCAGGATGGCGTGGGCGCGAGAGAACAGTGCCGCGTAGTGTACGAGGTCGAAGGCGGCGCCTGCCTCGCCCAGCGGAATGCGGGCGGCGCGCATGAAGCGGTAGCGCCCCTGGCCGCTGGCCTGCCAGCATTGCTCGGGCGTTTCGTCGCCATGGAACTGCGCGATCGCGCCGGGCGCGATGGCCAGGGCCTGCTGAACCACTGCGGGCGCTTCGTTCACGAACAGCAGCACGGGTGTGACGAAGGGCGGCAGGCGCGCTGCGAGTTCGGCCGCGCGCTGCGGTGTGACGGCACGCGGGCTCCTGGCATAGAGCACGAAGCCCAGCGCATCAGCACCCGCAGCCACGGCGGCATCCACGTCCTGCTCGCGCGTGAGGCCGCAGATCTTGATGCGCGTGCGTGCTTCCTGGGTCATGGCAATGGCTGCGTCCTTCATGGCGGGCCATGATACGAAGCGGCGGCGCTGCCCAGCGTCACCTCTTGGGGCAGGCCCCAATGCGGCTCATACAGCGGCCCCAGGAAGTACAGCCCGTCGCCCGAGAAGGTGGGCGCGGCCCGCTCCCGGCTGCGCGCATCGCGCACCTCGCGCACCCAGTCGGGCGGCGCATGGCCCTGGCCCACGCGAATCAGGCAGCCCATGAGGTTGCGGATCATGTGGTGCAAAAAGGCGTCGGCCTCGAACTCGAAATGCCAGCGGCAGCGCGGGCCGTCGCCCAGGCGCGTGATTTCGATGCGCCGCAGGTCCTTGACGGGCGAGCGCGCCTGGCAGGCGGAGGCGCGGAAGGAACTGAAGTCGTGCGTGCCCAGCAGGTGCAGGGCGGCGGCGCGCATGGCAGCGCCATCCAGCTCATGCATGGACCAGCCGACGCGGCCGCTGTCCAGGCTGGGCCGCACCGGTGATTGCGACAGCACGTACAGATAGCGCCGCGCGCGGGCGCTGGCGCGGCAGTGGAATTCGGGCGGCACCTCCTGCGCCCACTGCACGGCGATGTCGTCGGGCAGGAAGCGGTTGGGGCCGCGCATCCAGGAGAAGGGCGCACGCGCGATGTCGGTGTCGAAATGCACCACCTGCATCCAGCCATGGACGCCGGCATCGGTGCGGCCCGCGCACAGCGTGCCGATGCGCGGCTGGGCCGTGAACCGACCCAAGGCCAGTTCAAGCCGGTCCTGCACGGTGCGGCCCGAGGGCTGGCTCTGCCAGCCGTCGTAGGCCTGGCCGTTGTAGCGCACCCCCAGGGCTATGCGCATGGTGGGTGATCCTTCAGGCGAAGCGGACTCAGGAACAAGGGATGTGACCGGCAATGAAAAAAATGGCCCCGCGCTGCCCCGCTTCGCGAGGTCCGCTGCCCCGAGGGGGCTTTTCATCTTGGGGCGGCCCGGCGATGAAAAAGGGCGGCCCGCAGGCCGCCCCGGAGTTTGACATGTTGTGCAGCGAGAAAGGGCGTGCGCGGCTCAGCGCCACTCGTTGAGCAGCAATTGCGCCTGGTTGCGCGATTCGTCCTTGCTTTCGCTCATCACCTCTTCCAGCAGCGAGCGCGCGCCTTCGTCGTCGCCCAGCGCATGCAGCTCGCGCGCCAGCGAGAGCTTGATCGCATGCGGGCTGTCGGCACCGGCGTCGGAGGCGGGCGCAGCGGTTGCGATCTGTGCATCGGCCGGCATGGTGCCGAGCGGCGCCTGAGGCAGGGTTTCCAGCGCGGCCGGACGCGTCGGCGTGTTCTCGCGCAGGCCGGACAACGCTGTCATGTCGAACTCGATGAAACCCGAGTCGCCGGGCAGTCCCGCATGCTGGGTCGCGGTGCTCGAACGGTCACCGTCCACGGACAGGGCCGAGCGAGGGTTGCCAAGATCGAGCCTGCTGTCCAGGTCGCCGGGGGCCGTCTCGAAGTCGTTGTCCAGCAGGTCGTGCTGCAGCAGCGGCGAGCGCGCCGGATCGACAGCGGGCGTGGCTTGAAGCGGCTCGAAGCTCATGGGCGGCAGCGCAGGCTCGCTCAGCAGATCGGGCGTCCCCTGCGCGTCGGCCAGGGGCGCCGGCTTGCTCAGATCCAGTTCGAAATCCAGCGGCGCCACGGAAGGCACGAAGGCCTGCACGGGTTCTGCGGCCACAGGCGCCGCTGCAGGCGGCGGTGGCGATGCCACTGCTGCCGCCGCGGCAGCGGCCGCAAGGCCACCGGCTGCGGAGGCCAGCGGCACCGTCTTCTCGGTGTCCAGCACGGCCGCGCTGCCCTGGTACAGCGGATTGCCGGGGTCCAGTTCGCGGCCCATGTCCAGCACGCGGCTCCATTCGGGGCCACTGCCGTTGCTCAGCTTGCGCACCTCGCCTGCCAGTTGCTCAAAAGCGCGCAGGTCTCGGCGCTTGGCGTGGATTTCCAGCAGCTTGAGGTGGATGGCCAGACGCTCGGGTGTGGTCCGCAGCGCTTCGCGCAGGATTTCCTCGGCCTGCAGGTCGCGCCCATAGGCCAGGTACACGTCGGCCTCGGCCACCGGATCGACATCGCCGGCATCGAGCTGGCTGGGCGAATAGGACAACGAGGAGACCACCGAGCTGTTGCGGCTGTTGGTGTCCACCGATTCGCCGCCTGTGGCGCCGAAGAAGGAGTCCCTGGGCAGCTTGCTTTCGGGGAAGGTGCTGTCCGCAGCATCGGCCTTCTTGCGATTGCGCAGACGCAGCGCCAGAAAACCCAGCAGCAGCAACACCAGGGCGCCAGCAGCCAGAACGATGGGGTTGTCCAGCAAGGCGTCGAGCAGGCCGGGTTCAGGGGGCGGCGCTGGTGCTGCTGCAGGCGCCGGGGCGGGCGCGGGAGCGGGCACAGGTGCCGCGGCCACCGGCGGCGCAGCTTCGGCCGCCGGGGCCGGCGCTGCCGTTTCCGATGTTGCGGGGGGTGTGGTGCCGGGCGGCGTGCCTTGCACCGTGGGGCCGGGGATCGGCGCTGCGGCAGGCGCTGCTGCCGGGGCCGTTGCGGCAGCCGTTGCAGGCGCTGCACCAGGTGCCGTCGGTGCGGCAGCGGGGGCAGGAGCGGGGGCCGGTGCAGCGGCGCCGTTCGCCGTCGACGCGGCAGGCGCCGGAGCAGCGCCGGCACCACCACCCTGGATCCGGTTGAGCTCTTCGATGTTTCGCTGCAGCTCGCTCACGCGCGCCGAGGACTCCTGGGCCTGGCGTGCCTGGGCGATGCGCTCCTCATTGCGCGCAGCAGCGCCGCCTTGCGCAAGGGTCAGGCGGTCAGGCGACGTGGCATTGGCGTTGCGATCTTCCACGTTGGCCTGCAGGCGCCCCGAGGCCTGGCGATCAGCGGCGGCGACCTGGGAGGTCGGCGCGTTTTCTGCCAGACGGCGACGGTACTGGGCGAAATCGCGGCTCTGGGCCACCACGGTGCGGCGTGCCTGCGCAGCAGGCGTGCTGGCGGCTTCGCTGCTGCTGGGTATCTGCAGCACTGCACCGGCACGCATGCGGTTGACGTTGCCGTCGATGAAGGCATCCGGATTGGCGCGCAGCAGTGCCACGAGCATCTGGTCGAGCGAGACGTCTGCGGGTTTGTAAGCCGCGGCCAGACGCCCGGCCGTATCGCCTCGCTGAACCGTGACCTGCTGGCCACCAGCACTGGCGGCCGGACTCTCGGTACGCACGGGCGCCGCCGGGACCGGCGCAGACGCCGTACCGCGAGGCGCCGCCGCGGGGCGGGCGGGGATCACCGCCGTCACGCGCGGCTGCGGGCTGACGATCTGGGGGGCGGTGGGCGCCACGGGCTGCGCTGCAGCCTGGCGCGTGCTGCTGGGCGGATCCAGCAGCAAGGTGTAGTCGCGAACGATCCGGCCGCTGGCCCAGTTGGCCTCCAGCAGCAGGTCCACGAAGGGTTCGTTCATGGGCCGTGAGCCGGTCAGCCGCACCACGTAGCTGCCGTCGGCCCGACGCTGCAGGGTCGTCTGCACGTTGGCCAGCGCATCGTTGTACGTCACGCCTGCAGCCTGGAAGGCGGCGCGCGGCGCCAGCAGCACGCGCAGGCCATCCGCTTCGCCCGGGCCGATGTCGGTGACGTCGACCTCGGCGCGCAGAGGCTCGCCGAGCGCGGACCGCACATTCAGCCGGCCCAGCGTGAGCGCCTGGGCGTCAGGCAGCCCCAGAGTCAGCGCCAGCGCCGCAGCCACGCTCAAGGCCGAGAGCCGGCTGACGGGGTGCGAGTTCGGGTGTCCTGCCGGCGATTGGCTTGCGAACGACGTTGTTCTGGTCATGCTTGAAGGGGCACGGCGCCCGTAAATGTAAAAGGACGTTAACACCAACTTGTCGTCAATGACAAGACAAGCGGTGTTTTGTCCCAGTGCGTGCCAACTTCGGCAGGAAAAGTGCGTTGCTGACTCGCAACGCACTTTGCCGCAAGCCCCGAAGGCCGGGATCAGGCAGCCAACAGGATCCGCAGCATGCGACGCAGCGGCTCGGCCGCGCCCCACAGCAACTGGTCACCGATGGTAAACGCGCCCACATACTCGGGCCCCATCGCCAGCTTGCGGATGCGGCCGACGGGGATGGTCATCGTGCCCGTGACGGCCACGGGCGTCAGATCGGCCAGCGTGGCTTCGCGCGTGTTGGGCACCACCTTCACCCACTCGTTGTCCGCGGCGATCATGGCCTCGATGTCGGCCACGGGCACGTCCTTCCTGAGCTTGAAGGTCAGCGCCTGGCTGTGGCAGCGCATGGCCCCCACGCGCACGCAGAAGCCATCGACGGGCACGGCGGCGGAGCCGAAGCCTTCGCCCTGGCCCAGGATCTTGTTGGTCTCCGCCATGCCCTTCCACTCTTCCTTGGACATGCCGTTGCCCAGATCCTTGTCGATCCAGGGGATCAGCGAACCGCCCAGGGGCACGCCGAAGTTGGCCGTCTCGGCGCCCGACAGGCTGCGCTGCTTCTCGATCACCTTGCGGTCGATTTCGAGGATGGCGCTCTTCGGATCGTCCAGCAGGTTGCGCACTTCGGCGTTGAGCGTGCCGTACTGCGTGAGCAGCTCGCGCATGTGCTGGGCGCCGCCGCCGCTGGCAGCCTGGTAGGTCTGGGTGCTCATCCACTCGACCAGACCCGCCTTGTACAGCGCACCCACGCCCATCAGCATGCAGCTGACGGTGCAGTTGCCGCCGATCCAGTTGCGCCCGCCCTTGGCCAGCGCCTCCTTGATCACGGGCATGTTGACCGGGTCGAGCACGATGACGGCGTCGTCCTTCATGCGCAGGGAGGAGGCGGCATCGATCCAATGGCCGTTCCAGCCAGCGGCGCGCAGCTTGGGGAACACCTCGTTGGTGTAGTCGCCGCCCTGGGCCGTGATGATGATCTCGCAGCGCTTGAGCTGCTCGATGTCGAAGGCGTCCTGCAGCGTCGTTTCGTTCTTCGCCTGGGCCGGGGCCTTGCCGCCGGCGTTGGAGGTGGAGAAGAACAGCGGCTCGATCAGATCGAAATCCTTCTCGGCCTCCATGCGATCCATGAGGACGGAGCCGACCATGCCGCGCCAGCCGACCAGACCTACCAACTTGCTCATTTCAATGCCCTTTCAGTGTCTACCAGTCAATAAAAACGGAGAGACCGCGCCGAAGGGGCTGCCCGCCTGGCTCGTCCGAGGGCCAGGGGGAGGCGCGCGCGACGAACCAGGCTGGGTCAGCCCTTAATGATCGTCGTGGTTTTGGTGATGGTTGCGCGCGCGCCTGCACCGGTCTTGGCGGCGCAGGCAGTGTTCATGGCGAACGAATGGGCGGCAAACATGGGCGCGGATTCTAGCGCGAACATGCGCAAGTGCGCGCGGGCGGCGTGCGTGCACTCGGCCCCCGGGCGCGTGCCGGACAATCGCTGCCATGCAAGCCGTACTGCAGGAAATCGCTCCGTGAGCACCCGCGCCACCCGTCTTCTGCGCCTCCTCGATCAGTTGCATCGCCGTCGCCATCCGGTGACCGGCGCCTGGCTGGCCGAGACGCTGGGGGTGAGCCTGCGCACGCTGTACCGCGACGTGGACGCGCTGCGCGCGCAGGGGGCCGCCATCGCCGGCGACCCGGGCGTGGGCTACGTGCTGCGGCCGGGCTTCGTGCTGCCGCCCTTGATGTTCTCGCCCGAGGAACTGGAAGCGCTGGCGCTGGGCGCGCGCTGGGTGGCCAGCCATGCCGACCCCGAACTGGCCGGCGCCGCGCAACAGGCGCTGGACCGTGTGGCCGGCGTGCTGCCCGACACGCTGCGCCTGCAGGTGGAGACCAGCGGCCTGTTCGCACCCCTGTGGCAGAACGCCGCCCCTGCGCCCGAGCCCTGGGTGGCCATGCTGCGCAACGCCATCCGTGAGGAGCAGGTGCTGCAGTTGGACTACCGCGATGTCGATGGCGAAGTCAGCACCCGCGCGATCTGGCCGTTCGCGATGGCTTTTCTGTCCGACAAGCGGCTTCTGGCGGCCTGGTGCGAACTGCGGCAGGATTTTCGCCACTTCCGAGCCGACCGCGTGCTGGCACTGCACGACGGCGGCCGGCGCTACCCGCAGCGCCGCCATGAGCTGCTGCGCCGATGGCGCGCGCACTGCCTGGCGCAGCGCGCCACCACGCCCTGACGGCGTCTTGATCGGCTGCTGACATGGGCTGTCAGCAGGCGGGGCGCAGACTGGCGGCTTACCCACTGCGCCAAAGGCCAACCATGTCGAACACCCTGACCTTCTACACCCACCCCATGTCGCGCGCCCGCGTCACGCGCTGGATGCTGGAGGAAACCGGCCTGCCCTATGAAGAGGTGGTGCTCGCCTTCGGCAGCACGATGAAGGCGCCGGCGTATCTGGCGATCAACCCCATGGGCAAGGTGCCTGCGCTCAAACATGGCGAGACGGTGATCACCGAGAACGCCGCCATCTGCGCCTACCTGGCCGAGCTCGTGCCCGAGCTGGGCCTGGCACCGCCCATCGGCAGCGCCGCGCGCGCGGCCTACTACCGCTGGATGTTCTTCCTCTCGGGCCCGGTGGAGGCACTGATGACGGCCAAGCACGTGGGCAAGCTGGCCGAGCCCATGGCCGCCGGCTATGGCAGCGAGGACGACCTGCTGCGCACCCTGGAGCAGGCGGTGAGCGGGCGCGAGCATCTGGCCGGCGACCGGTTCACGACCGCCGATCTGTACATGGCGGCGTTCCTGGGCTATTACATGCAGGTCGGCATGCTGGCTCCTCGCCCGGCCTTCACCGCGTTCGCCCAGCGCCACGCCGTGCGGCCGGCGGCGCAGCGCGCCAACGCGCGCGACGACGCGCTGGTGGCCGCGAGCAAGTCCTGATGCGCCGCGCCGTGGGCTTCAGCCCATCGCCTTGAGCACCGCGTCGCCCATCTCGCGCGTACCGACCTTGGTCGTGCCTTCGCTCCAGATGTCGGGCGTGCGCAGGCCCTGGGCCAGCACCTTCTTCACGGCGTTCTCGATGCGCGTGGCCGCCTCTTCCTGGTTCAGCGAGAAGCGCAGCATCATCGCTGCCGACAGGATCGTGGCCAGCGGGTTGGCCACGCCCTTGCCGGCAATGTCGGGGGCGCTGCCGTGGCTGGGCTCGTACAGGCCCTGGTTGCTGCTGTTGAGGCTGGCCGAAGGCAGCATGCCGATGGAGCCGGTGAGCATGGAGGCCTCGTCGCTCAGGATGTCGCCGAACATGTTGCCGGTCACGATCACGTCGAAGGCCTTGGGCTTCTTCACCAGCTGCATGGCCGCGTTGTCCACGTACATGTGCTCCAGCTCCACGTCCGGGTACTCCTTGTGCACCTCGGTGACCACGTCCTTCCAGAACTGGAAGGTCTCCAGCACGTTGGCCTTGTCGACCGAAGTCACCTTCTTGTTGCGCTTGCGGGCGGCCTCGAAGGCGACGCGCGCGATGCGCTCGATCTCGGGCCTGCTGTAGCGCATGGTGTCGAAGGCTTCCTCGGCGCCGGGGAAGTGGCCATCCACGGCCGTGCGGCGGCCGCGCGGCTGGCCGAAGTAGATGTCGCCCGTGAGCTCGCGGATGATCAGGATGTCCAGGCCGGCGACCAGCTCGGGCTTGAGGCTGGACGCATTGACCAGTTGCTCGTAGCAGATGGCCGGGCGGAAGTTGGCGAACAGGCCCAGGTTCTTGCGCAGGCCCAGGATGGCCTGCTCGGGACGCAGCGGGCGGTCCAGCGTGTCGTACTTCCAGTCGCCCACGGCGCCGAAAAGCACGGCGTCGGCTTCCTTGGCCAGCTTGAGCGTGGCCTCGGGCAGCGGGTGGCCATGGGCGTCGTAGGCGGCGCCGCCGACCAGCGCGCTTTCCATCTCGAACTTCAGGTCGAGCGCATCGAGCACGCGGACGGCTTCCGCGACGATTTCGGTGCCGATGCCGTCACCCGGCAGGACTGCGATTTTCATGATCGTTGTGTCTTCAGTTTGAAAGTTGGGGGCTCAGCTCGCCATTTGGTGCGCGAGCCAGGGCTTGGTGGCCAGGCGCTCGGCTTCGAAGGCCTTGATCTTGTCCTTGTGGCGCAGGGTCAGGCCGATGTCGTCCAGCCCGTTGAGCAGGCAGTAGCGGCGGAAGGCCTGCACGTCGAAGGCGATCTCGGTGCCGTCGGGCTTGATGATCACCTGGCGTTCCAGGTCCACGGTGAGCTGGTAGCCCGGGAAGGCGAAGACTTCGTCGAAGAGCTTGGCGATGGTGCTTTCGGGCAGCACGATGGGCAGCAGGCCGTTCTTGAAGCTGTTGTTGAAGAAGATGTCGGCGAAGCTGGGCGCGAGGATGGCGCGAAAGCCGAACTGGTCCAGCGCCCAGGGCGCGTGCTCGCGGCTGGAGCCGCAACCGAAGTTCTTGCGCGCCAGCAGGATGGAGGCGCCGGCATAGCGCGGCTGGTTCAGCACGAAGTCCGGGTTGGGCTTGCGTTGGCCTAAGTCCATGCCCGGTTCGCCATGGTCCAGGTAGCGCCACTCGTCGAAGAGGTTGGGGCCGAAGCCGGTCTTGCGGATGGACTTGAGGAACTGCTTGGGGATGATGGCGTCGGTGTCGACGTTCTCGCGGTCCATGGGGGCCACCAGGCCCTGATGCACGGTGAATTTCTGCATGATGTGTCTTCTTGCTCGGGCGCTCAGGCGAACTGGCGGATGTCGACGAAATGGCCGTGGATGGCGGCCGCGGCGGCCATGGCCGGGCTCACGAGGTGGGTGCGCCCGCCCGCGCCCTGGCGGCCTTCGAAGTTGCGGTTGCTGGTGCTGGCGCAGCGCTCGCCCGGCTCCAGCCGGTCGGCGTTCATGGCCAGGCACATCGAGCAACCCGGCTCGCGCCATTCGAAGCCGGCGGCCTCGAAGATCTTGTCCAGGCCTTCGCGCTCGGCCTGGTCCTTCACCAGGCCGGAGCCCGGCACCACCATGGCCAGCTTCACGTTCTTGGCCACCTTCTGGCCCAGCTTCTTCACCACCGCGGCGGCTTCGCGCATGTCCTCGATGCGGCTGTTGGTGCAGCTGCCGATGAAGACCTTGTCCACGAAGATGTCGCCCAGCGCCTTGTTCGGCTCCAGGCCCATGTAGGTCAGCGCGCGCTCGATGGCGCCGCGCTTGTTGGCGTCTTTTTCCTTGTCCGGGTCGGGCACGCGCGCGTCCACGGGCAGCACCATTTCGGGCGAGGTGCCCCAGGTGACCTGCGGCTTGATCTGCGCCGCGTCGAGTTCGACCACGGTGTCGAAATGCGCGCCGGCATCGGAGTGCAGCGTCTTCCAGTAGCTCACGGCCTGGTCCCATTCCACGCCCTGGGGCGCGAGCGGGCGGCCCTTGACGTAGTCGATGGTCTTCTGGTCCACGGCCACCAGGCCCGCGCGCGCGCCGGCCTCGATGGCCATGTTGCACACGCTCATGCGGCCTTCCATGCTCAGGTCGCGAATCGCCGAGCCGGCGAACTCGATGGTGTAGCCCGTGCCGCCGGCAGTGCCGATCTTGCCGATGATGGCCAGCACGATGTCCTTGCCGGTGATGCCGGGCGCGACCTTGCCCTCGACCTTGACCAGCATGTTCTTCGCCTTTTTGGCCAGCAGCGTCTGCGTGGCCATCACGTGCTCCACCTCGCTGGTGCCAATGCCGTGCGCCAGCGCGCCGAAGGCGCCGTGCGTGCTGGTGTGGCTGTCGCCGCAGACCACCGTCATGCCCGGAAGGGTGGCACCGTTCTCGGGTCCGATCACGTGGACGATGCCCTGGCGCTTGCTCATGAAGGGGAAGAAGGCTGCCGCGCCGAACTCCTTGATGTTCGAGTCCAGCGTGGTGATCTGCTCCTTGCTGATCGGATCGACGATGCCGTCGTAGCCGCGCTCCCAGCCGGTGGTGGGCGTGTTGTGGTCTGCGGTGGCCACCACCGAGCTCACGCGCCACAGCTTGCGGCCGGCCTCGCGCAGGCCCTCGAAGGCCTGCGGGCTGGTCACTTCATGGATCAGATGGCGGTCGATGTAGAGGACGGAGGTGCCGTCTTCTTCGGTGTGGACGACGTGTTCGTCCCAGAGCTTGTCGTAGAGCGTGCGTGCCATGGCGAGGGTCTTCTTTCGTGGGGGATGGATTGTCGCGCGATGCGCGTTCAGGCGGGGGAGGCCGCAGGGGCCTGCGCGGCGGCGCGGCCGTCCGCGGGCTCGGGCGCGCGCAGGTGCTCGACCAGCGTGCGCGCGGCCACGGGCAGCGTGGAGAAGTCACGGGCCACCAGGCTGATCTGCCGCTCGGCCCAGTCGTCGGTGAGCGCGGCGGATGTGAGCGCGCGGCCGATGCCCTGGCGCATGAGCATGAAGGCGTGAAGGGGCATCACGCCCACGCCCAGCCCGTTGTCGATCATGCGGCACATGGCGTCCAGGCCCGTCACGCGCATGCGCAGGCGCACGCTGCGGCCCTGGGCCAGCGCTGCCTGATGCAGCGCGCGGTAAATGGAGCTGTTGGCATGCAGGCCCACGAGGTCGAAGTCCAGCACCTGCGCAAAAGCCAGCTGCGGGTGCGCCGCGAGCGGGTGGCCCTGGGGCATCACCAGCACGAGCTGGTCCTGGCGATAGGGCAGGGTCTGCAGGCCGTGGGCACCAGGGGTGTCTGTGGGCACGTGGCACAGGCCCAGGTCGGCCGCGCCTTCCTGCACGGCGCGCATCACCTCGCTGGACAGGTGCTCTTCCAGGTCGATCTTGATGGCCGCGTGGTGGCGCGCAAAGGCGCCCAGGTCCTCGGGCAGGTACTGCACGATGGCCGAGATGTTGGCATGCACGCGCACATGGCCGCGCACGCCCTGGGCGTACTCGCTGAGCTCGCCCTGCATCTTCTCGAGGCTGTAGAGCACGGAGCGTGCGTGGTGCAGCAGGCTTTCGCCGGCGGGCGTGAGGTCGACGCCGCGCGCATGCCGGTACAGCAGGCTGGTGCCCAGCGTGCCTTCAAGCTCCGACAGGCGCTTGCTGACGGCCGAGGCGGCAATGAATTCCCGCTCGGCGGCGCGGCCGATGCTGCCGGTCTCGCACACGGCCACGAACAGCTGCAGGCTGGTCAGGTCGATGCGGCGGGCAAAACTGCGCTCGGAGGGGTTCATGGCGTGGGGCATCGCATCAGGCGATGAATGCCGCGATTCTCCCCCTTAAAGCACGCTCAAGCCATCGCGTTGCACGATGGCTCGGGTGCCGGGCAGCGAAGAGCGGCCCGGCCATGAAAAAAGCTGCCCGAGGGCAGCTTCTGAAGGCCTTGCAGCACCGGTGGGCCGGTGCCGCAGCAGCGTGGGGGAGGATCAGCGCTGGGCGATGGGCTTGACGTCGCGCGGCGCAGAGCCGGTGAACAGCTGGCGCGGACGGCCGATCTTGTACTCGGGGTCGCCGATCATTTCGTTGAGCTGGGCGATCCAGCCCACGGTACGGGCCAGCGCGAAGATGCCGGTGAACAGGTTGACCGGGATGCCGATGGCGCGCTGCACGATGCCCGAGTAGAAGTCCACGTTCGGGTACAGCTTGCGCGAGACGAAGTACTCGTCTTCCAGGGCAATCTTTTCCAGTTCCTTGGCCAGCTTGAACAGCGGGTCCTTTTCCAGGCCCAGCTCGGTCAGCACTTCATTGCAGGTTTCCTGCATCAGCTTGGCGCGCGGGTCGTAGTTCTTGTACACGCGGTGGCCGAAGCCCATCAGCTTGACGTTGGAGTTCTTGTCCTTCACCTTCTTGATGAACTCGCCGATCTTCTCCACGCCACCTTCCTTCTGGATGTCGTAGAGCATGTTCAGCGCCGCTTCGTTGGCGCCGCCGTGGGCAGGGCCCCACAGGCAGGCCACGCCGGCCGCGATGGCCGCGAAGGGGTTCGTGCCCGAGGAGCCGCACAGGCGCACCGTGGAGGTGGATGCGTTCTGCTCGTGGTCGGCGTGCAGGATGAAGATGCGGTCCAGGGCGCGCTCGAGCACCGGGCTGACCTTGTAGTCCTCGCAGGGCACGCCGAACATCATGTGCAGGAAGTTGCCGGCGTAGCTCAGCTCGTTCTTGGGGTACATGTACGGCTGGCCGATGGTGTACTTGTAGGCCATGGCCACCAGCGTGGGCATCTTGGCGATCAGGCGGATGGCCGAGATCTCGCGGTGCTCGGGATTGTTGATGTCCGTGCTGTCGTGATAGAAGGCCGACAGGGCGCCCACCAGGCCGGTCATGATGGCCATCGGGTGCGCGTCGCGGCGGAAGCCGCGCAGGAAGAACTGCATCTGCTCGTTGACCATCGTGTGCTTGGTCACGAGGCTGCTGAACTTTTCCTTTTCGGTGGCGTTCGGCAGCTCGCCATTGAGCAGCAGGTAGCAGGTTTCCAGGAAGTCGCAGTTCGTGGCCAGTTGCTCGATGGGGTAGCCGCGGTACAGCAGCTCGCCCTTGTCGCCATCGATGTAGGTGATGGTGGACTGGCACGACGCCGTCGACATGAAGCCCGGGTCATAAGTGAACATGCCCGTCTGAGCGTAGAGCTTGCGGATGTCGATCACATCGGGGCCCACGGTGCCCTTGTAGATCGGCAGGTCGACGCTTTGCCCGCCGTTGCTGAAGGACAGGGAGGCCTTGGTGTCGGAAGCTTTCATGGCGACTTTCTCTCGGAAGTTAATGGGTGGGTGAGGAAGACGGGGAAGGGGTTGCCAGTCGGTGCGCGCCATCGGCGTGCATGGTCTGCAAGAGCGCCAGCACATGGGCATCGGCCCATGCGGCATCGGGCTGCCTGCGTTGCAGCAGCAGCTCCAGCAGATCGTGGTCCGACAGGTCCATCAGCGTCTCCAGGGCCCGGGCCTGCGCATGCGTCAGGCCAGCTTCATGCCGCTCGAAAAAGCGGGTGATGAACAGGTCGTTCTCCAGCAGGCCGCGACGGCAGCGCCACTTGAGCTTGCCCAGGGCCTGCGCGCTCAGGGGCGCGTCGTCTGGGGCACAGTCGTGGTCGCTCATGAAGGGTCTGCAAGGAGAAGAGAACTTGGCGCAGGGCAAAGGGTCAGATGGCCCGGCGGACCATCAGTTCCTTGATCTTGCCGATGGCCTTGGTCGGGTTCAGGTGCTTGGGACACACGTCCACGCAGTTCATGATCGTGTGGCAGCGGAACAGGCGGTACGGGTCTTCCAGATTGTCCAGGCGCGCACCAGTGGCTTCGTCGCGGCTGTCGGCAATGAAGCGATAGGCCTGCAACAGGCCGGCCGGGCCCACGAACTTGTCGGGGTTCCACCAGAAGCTGGGGCAGCTGGTGGAGCAACTGGCGCACAGGATGCACTCGTACAGGCCGTTGAGCTCTTCGCGCTCCTCGGGCGACTGCAGGCGCTCCTTCTCGGGGGCTGGCGTCTCGTTGATCAGGTACGGCTTGACCGAGTGGTACTGCTTGAAGAACTGCGTCATGTCCACGATCAGGTCGCGGATCACCGGCAGGCCCGGCAGCGGCTTCAGGACGATGGGGTCCTTCAGCGTGTTCATGTTGGTCAGGCAGGCCAGGCCGTTCTTGCCATTGATGTTCATGGCGTCCGAGCCACACACGCCTTCGCGGCAGGAGCGGCGGAAGGCGATGCTCGGATCCTGCGCCTTGAGCTTCACAAGCGCGTCCAGCAGCATGCGTTCGTGGCCGTCGAGCTCGATCTCGACGGTCTGCATGTAGGGCTTGGCGTCCTTGTCCGGGTCGTAGCGGTAGATGTGGAAAGTGCGCTTCATCGTGTGGGACCTTGTTAGAACGTGCGGACCTTGGGCGGAATGGAGTCGACCGTCAGGGGCTTGAGGTTGACCGGCTTGTAGCTCAGGCTGTTGTCAGCGCTGTGCCACAGGGTGTGCTTCATCCATTCCTTGTCATTGCGCCCCAGCGGGAAGTCGGGGTGGTCGGCCGGATGCTCGTAGTCGTACACCGTGTGGGCCCCGCGGCATTCCTTGCGGGCGGCTGCCGAGGTCATGGTGGCCTGGGCAACCTCGATCAGGTTGTCCACTTCCAGTGCTTCCATGCGCGCGGTGTTCCAGACCTTGGACTTGTCCTTGAGCGTGACGGCGCCCACCCGTTCGCGGATGCCGTTGATCTTGGTCACGCCTTCATCCATGCTGGCCTGCGTGCGGAACACGCCCGCGTGCTGTTGCATGGCCGAACGGATGTCGTTGGCGATGTCCTGCGCGTAGATGCCTTCGCTGGATTGCTCCAGCTGGTTCAGGCGTGCCAGGGTGCGGTCGGCGGCGTCGGCTGGCAGCGGCTTGTGTTCGCCACTGTTCTTGACGAATTCGACGATGTGCTTGCCCGCCGACTTGCCGAAGACCAGCAGGTCCAGCAGCGAGTTGGTGCCCAGGCGGTTGGCGCCGTGCACCGACACGCAGGAGCATTCGCCCACGGCGTACAGGCCGTTGACGATGTGGTTCTGCTGGCCATCGTGCGTCACGACCTGGCCATTGATGTTGGTCGGGATGCCGCCCATCTGGTAGTGGATGGTGGGCACCACCGGGATCGGCTCCTTGGTGATGTCCACGTTGGCGAAGTTGTGGCCGATCTCTTCCACCGAGGGCAGGCGCTTGCGGATGGTGTCGGCGCCCAGGTGGTCCAGCTTCATCAGGATGTAGTCCTTGTTGGGACCGCAGCCGCGACCTTCCTTGATCTCCTGGTCCATCGAGCGCGACACGAAGTCGCGCGGCGCCAGATCCTTCAGCGTGGGCGCATAGCGCTCCATGAAGCGCTCGCCGTTGCTGTTGAGCAGGATCGCGCCTTCGCCGCGGCAGCCTTCGGTCAGCAGCACGCCCGCGCCAGCGACGCCGGTGGGGTGGAACTGCCAGAACTCCATGTCCTGCAGCGGGATGCCGGCGCGCGCCGCCATGCCCAGGCCGTCGCCGGTGTTGATGAAGGCGTTGGTCGATGCCGCGAAGATGCGGCCCGCGCCGCCGGTGGCCAGCAGCACGGTCTTGGCCTGCAGCACATAGAGCTCGCCGGTTTCCAGTTCGAGCGCCGTGACGCCCACCACGTCGCCGTCGGCGTCGCGGATCAGGTCCAGGGCCATCCACTCGACGAAGAAGTTCGTCTTTGCTTCCACGTTCTTCTGGTAGAGCGTGTGCAGCATGGCATGGCCCGTGCGGTCGGCTGCGGCGCAGGCGCGCTGCACGGCCTTCTCGCCATAGTTGGCGGTGTGGCCGCCGAAGGGGCGCTGGTAGATCGTGCCGTCGGGGTTGCGGTCGAAGGGCATCCCGAAGTGCTCGAGCTCGATCACGACCTTGGGCGCTTCACGGCACATGAACTCGATGGCGTCCTGGTCGCCGAGCCAGTCGGAGCCCTTGATGGTGTCGTAGAAGTGGTAGTGCCAGTTGTCCTCGGACATGTTGCCCAGCGAGGCCGACACGCCGCCCTGCGCCGCCACGGTGTGCGAGCGGGTGGGGAAGACCTTGGACAGCGAGGCCACGTTCAGGCCCGCGCGCGAGAGTTCCAGTGCAGCGCGCATGCCGGAGCCGCCGGCCCCGATGATCACGACGTCGAACTTGCGCTTGTTGATCTTTTCTTTGGTGTACGACACGGCTCAGACCCTCCAGAGCACTTGAATGGCCCAACCCGCGCAACCCACAAGCCAGACGATGGTGAAAATTTGAAGTGCCAGGCGGATGCCCACCGGCTGGACGTAGTCCATGAAGACCTCGCGCATGCCCACCCAGACATGCCACAGCAGCGACACGATGACGGAGAAGGTCAGAACCTTCATCCATTGCGAGGCGAAGATGCCCGCCCACTTGTCGTAGCCGATGGGGCCGCTGCCGATGAGCAACTGGCCCAGCACGATCACGGTGAAGAGGGCCATCAGGCCGCCCGTGATGCGCTGAGCGAGCCAGTCGCGCAAGCCGTAGTGCGCGCCCACGACGAGACGCTTGGAGCCGTAGTTCACTGCCATGATGAATGTGCTCCCGTGATCAGTACAGGCCGAAGAGCTTGGCGCCCAGCACGGCCGTCAGGCCCAGGCTGATCACCAGCACGACGACAGCCGAGCTCTTGCCGAATTCCTTGTTCACCGCGGAGTGGCTCACGTCCATCCACAGGTGGCGCAGGCCGGCGCAGAAGTGGTGCAGGTAGGCCCACATCAGGGCCAGCACGACCAGCTTGAGGAACCATCCCGGAACGAAACCAAGGCCGCTGTTGAAGGCGGCCTTGAATTTGGCGAAGGAGATATCCGAAGACACCGAGGTGTCGAACATCCAGATGATGAAGGGCATCAACAGGAACATCAGCACGCCGCTGGCGCGGTGCAGGATGGACACGATGGCCGCCAGCGGCATCCGGTAGGTCCGGACGTCGGTGAAGACGTTGATGTTTCGGAACTCCGGGCGCTTCTGCCGGGAGGAGGAGGCAAGCTCTGTCATGGGGTTGGACTCTTTAGAAGGGTTCGAGGGGCGGCTTGTTCTTGGGTGGGTAAATGCAAACAGCGCAAAATTCTATTGCAACGCACCATGGCCACGGGGTCGCGCCGGGCTCATCGCACTGCGGCGCTCGGACTTCCCGCCTCGTGCGTCGCGCACAGGCGCTGCGCCGTCAGCCAAGATCGTTGCGGTAGTGGTGGGTGTCCGTGCGGTACAGGCCGCGGCGCAGCTCCATGGGGGTGTCGTGGTAGGTGTGGGCCACACGCTCGACGCTCAGCAGCGGCGTGTCGCGGCTCACGTCGAGCAGGGCGGCCTGCTCGGCATCGGGCACCACGGCGCGCAGTTTCTCTTCGGCACGCACCATGCGCACCCCGAACTCGGTCTCGAAGAGGGCGTACATCGGGCCGTGCCACTGTGTCAGCCGCTCGGCCGTCAGGCCCTTGAAGGGCGCGCCGGGCAGCCACAGGTCTTCCAGGATGGTGGGCACGCCGGCATAGGACAGCACGCGCCGCACCTGCAGCACCGGGTCGCCGCTGCGCAGGGCCAGCGCGCGCGCTACTTCGGCGCTGGCGCGCTGGCGCCGGCAGTCCACGATGCGCCGCTGGGCCGGCCCTTCGCTGTCGGGCGTGCCTTCGTCGGGCACCAGCTTCAGGAAGCGGTACTGCACATGGTGCTCGGCATGCGTGGCCACGAAGGTGCCCTTGCCCTGTCGCCGCATGACGAGGTTCTCGGCGGCCAGTTCGTCGATGGCCTTGCGCACCGTGCCCTGGCTCACGTGAAAGCGTGCCGCCAGATCCATTTCGCTGGGAATGGGGTCGCCGGGCTTCCATTCGCCCGCATGCAGGCTCTGCAGGATCAGCCCCTTGATCTGCAGATACAGGGGGCTGAACGAGGGCGTGGGGGAGTCGGGCGTGACGGGTTTGGAGGACATACGGACGGCCGCACCCTGGGTGCGAAGACCGCTATCTTATATAAGACATAAGACGCGTGCCACCGATTGAGCCTAGAATGCTGGATGCTTTCCGGGCCGGCGGCCCGCACGTGGCACGCCGGAACGTTTTGCGCACCGTATTTCCTCATCTTCTGGAGTCTTCCCATGAGCAAAAAGCCCGTCCGCGTTGCCGTCACCGGCGCCGCAGGCCAAATCGGTTACGCCCTCCTGTTTCGCATCGCCTCGGGCGAAATGCTGGGCAAGGACCAGCCGGTGATCCTGCAACTGCTGGAAATCCCGGATGAGAAGGCTCAGAAGGCGCTCAAGGGCGTGATCATGGAACTGGAAGACTGCGCCTTCCCGCTGCTGGCTGGCGTGGTGCCCACCGGTGATCCGGAAGTGGCCTTCAAGGACGCCGACTACGCGCTGCTGGTCGGTGCCCGTCCGCGCGGCCCCGGCATGGAGCGTGCTGACCTGCTGGCCGCCAACGCCCAGATCTTCACGGCCCAGGGCAAGGCGCTGGACAAGGTGGCTTCGCGCGACGTCAAGGTGCTGGTGGTGGGCAACCCCGCGAACACCAACGCCTACATCGCCATGAAGAGCGCGCCCAGCCTGCCGCGCGAGAACTTCACCGCCATGCTGCGCCTGGACCACAACCGCGCTGCCAGCCAGATCGCTGCCAAGACGGGCGGCAAGGTCGGCGAGATCGAGAAGCTGACCGTGTGGGGCAACCACTCGCCCACCATGTACGCCGACTACCGCTTCGCCACCATCGGCGGCAAGTCGGTCAAGGACGCCATCAACGACCAGGTCTGGAACGCCGACGTGTTCCTGCCCACCGTGGGCAAGCGCGGCGCTGCCATCATCGATGCGCGCGGCCTGTCGTCGGCTGCCTCGGCCGCCAACGCCGCCATCGACCACATGCGCGACTGGGCCCTGGGCTCGCAAGGCAAGTGGGTCACCATGGGCGTGCCTTCCAACGGGGAATACGGCATTCCGAAGGACGTGATCTTCGGCTTCCCCGTCACCACCGAAGGCGGCAAGTACAAGATCGTTGAAGGTCTGGAGATCGATGCCTTCTCGCAAGAGCGCATCGACAAGACCCTGGCCGAGCTGCAAGGCGAGCAGGACGGCGTCAAGCACCTGCTCTGATCTGGACGCAAGCGCCAGGCATGGCTGAACTGTCCATCGTGGCGCGCAAAGCCGGCTGACATGGCATCGACCCGGGCCCATCCCGCTGACGTCCTGCTGGGCGCGCAGGCCGCTGCCGTGCGGCTGCCGGTGTGCGACCACTACAGCGGCGTGGAAGCGCGCATGCGCAAGAGCCTCGCGCTGCAGGCCGAGATGACGGCCGAGTTCGGCACCTGCGTGTTCGACGTGACGCTCGATTGCGAGGATGGCGCGCCCGTGGGCGGCGAGGCCGAGCATGCGCAACTGGTGACCGAGCTGGCCCTGGCCGCAGCGCCGGGCCAGCGCGTGGCCGCGCGCATCCATCCCGTGGACCACCCGGCCTTCGAGTCGGACGTGGCCACCATTGCCGGCCGCGCCGGCCATCGGCTGTGCCACCTCATGCTGCCCAAGGTCGAGACCGTGGCCGATGTGCTGCGGGCCGTGCAGGCGCTGGACGCCGCGGGCGCCACGCAGTTGCCGCTGCATGTGCTGATCGAGTCGCCGCTGGCCGTGCATAACGCTTTCGAGATCGCGGCCCATCCGCGCGTGCAGTCGCTGAGCTTTGGCCTGATGGACTTCGTCTCGGCCCATGGCGGCGCGATTGCGGCCGAAGGCATGGGCGTTGAAGGGCAGTTCACGCATCCGCTGGTGGTGCGGGCCAAGCTGGCGATCGCCTCGGCCGCCCACGCTTTCGGCAAGGTGCCCTCGCATTGCGTTGTCACGGAGTTTGGCGATGCTCAGGCCATGCGCATCGCGGCGCGCCGGGCGGCGCGCGAGTTCGGCTACACGCGGATGTGGAGCATCCATCCGGGCCAGATCCGGCCCATCCTGGAAGCGATGGCGCCCGACGAGGCAGATATTCACAACGCGACACACATCATTGCGGCGGCGCAGGCCGCCGATTGGGCGCCCATCAGTTTTGATGGCACATTGCATGACCGCGCGAGCTACCGCCATTTCTGGCAGGTGCTCGAGCGTGCGCACGCCACGGGGCGCGCGCTGCCCGCGTCAGCGCAGCATTGGTTTGCTGCGTTGTCTGTCCGGTCGTCCGATTGAACACGCTTGCCTCGTCCAAGGAGTAAACGCATGAAAACCCTCGCCGCCGTCGCCGCTGCCGCCCTGATCGCCCTGCCGCTCGCGGCTGCCGCCCAGAGCAGCAGCACCAGCAGCAGCAACGCCAAGCCCGCAGCCAAGTCGGCCACCAGCACCAAGACGCAGCAGGCCAAGAAGAAGCCGCAGGTCTCGCGCAGCGCGGCCAAGGCCGTCGAAGAGGTCACGCCCATCGATTCCGACGCCAACGTGGTGCTGACCGATGCCGACCTGGCCGTGGCGCAGAAGGTCCACACCGGCCGCATCCAGTGCGAGCTGGGCGCCGACGTGACCGTGACCGCCGACGACAAGAAGCCAGGCTTCTTCACCGTCTCCACCAAGGGCGCGCGCTACCGCATGCACCCGGTGGAAAGCCGCACTGGCGCCATCCGCCTGGAAGACGGCCGCGCCGGCGCCATGTGGCTGCAGCTGGGCAACAAGTCCATGCTGATGAACCAGAAGCAGGGCATTCGCATGGCCGATGAATGCCAGGCCGAAGCCCAGCAGGTCTTCGCTGCCGAAATGAAGAAGAACCCGCCCAAGAGCCTGCTCGACGACCCCACGCCGAGCAAATAACCGTTCCCCACATGCAGCGGCGCGTGTCTTGCTTGCGCCGCTGCGCAGTTCCCCCGGAGAAAAAAAGATGTTGCAAGCCTACCGTGACCATGTCGCCGAGCGCGCTGCGCTGGGCATCCCGCCGCTGCCGCTGACGGCCAAGCAGGTGGCCGACCTGATCGAACTGATCAAGGCGCCCCCGGCAGGCGAAGACGCCTTCCTGCTGGACCTGCTGACCCACCGCGTGCCGCCCGGCGTGGACGACGCGGCCAAGGTCAAGGCTTCCTTCCTGGCCGCCGTGGCACACGGCGACATTCAGGTGGGCCTGATTTCCAAGGCCAAGGCCACGGAACTGCTGGGCACCATGGTGGGTGGCTACAACGTGCATCCGCTGATCGAGCTGCTGGACGACGCCGAAGTGGCGGGCGTGGCAGCCGATGCGCTGAAGAAGACGCTGCTGATGTTCGACTTCTTCAACGACGTCGCCACCAAGGCCAAGGCCGGCAACGCCAAGGCCCAGGAAGTGATGAAGAGCTGGGCCGAAGCCGAGTGGTTCACTTCGCGCCCGAAGGTCGCGCAGAAGATCACCGTCACCGTCTTCAAGGTGCCCGGCGAAACCAACACCGACGACCTCTCGCCCGCGCCCGATGCCTGGAGCCGTCCGGACATCCCGCTGCACTACCTGGCGATGCTCAAGAACACCCGTCCCGACGCGGCCTTCAAGCCCGAGGAAGACGGCAAGCGCGGTCCGATGCAGTTCATCGACGACCTGAAGAAGAAGGGCCACCTGGTGGCCTATGTGGGCGACGTGGTGGGCACCGGCTCCTCGCGCAAGTCGGCCACCAACTCGGTCATCTGGGCCACGGGCGACGACATCCCCTTCGTGCCCAACAAGCGCTTCGGCGGCGTGACGCTGGGCGGCAAGATCGCCCCCATCTTCTTCAACACGCAGGAAGACTCGGGTTCGCTGCCCATCGAGGTGGACGTCTCCAAGCTCGAAATGGGCGACGTGATCGACATCTTCCCCTACGAGGGCAGGATCGAAAAAGCCGGCGCCAAGGTTGCCGACTTCGCGCTCAAGTCCGAAGTGCTGCTCGACGAAGTGCAGGCCGGTGGCCGCATCAACCTGATCATCGGCCGCTCGCTGACGGCCAAGGCGCGCGAGTTCCTGGGCCTGCCGGCCTCAACCGCATTCCGCATGCCGCAGGCACCTGCTGAATCGAAGGCCGGCTTCACGCTGGCCCAGAAGATGGTCGGCCGTGCCGTGGGCCTGCCTGAAGGCCAGGGTGTGCGCCCCGGCACCTACTGCGAGCCGCGCATGACCACCGTGGGTTCGCAGGACACCACCGGCCCCATGACCCGCGACGAGCTGAAGGACCTGGCCTGCCTGGGCTTCTCGGCCGACATGGTGATGCAGTCCTTCTGCCACACCGCGGCTTACCCCAAGACGGTGGACGTGAAGACCCACCGCGAGCTGCCCGCCTTCATGAGCAACCGCGGCGGCGTGGCCCTGCGCCCCGGCGACGGCGTGATCCATTCCTGGCTCAACCGCCTGCTGCTGCCCGATACCGTGGGCACGGGCGGCGACTCGCACACCCGCTTCCCCATCGGCATCTCCTTCCCGGCCGGCTCCGGCCTGGTGGCCTTCGGCGCCGCCACCGGCGTGATGCCGCTGGACATGCCCGAATCGGTGCTGGTGCGCTTCAAGGGCGAACTGCAGCCCGGCGTGACGCTGCGTGACCTGGTGCATGCGATTCCGCTGTACGCGATCAAGGCAGGCCTGCTCACCGTGGCCAAGGCCGGCAAGAAGAACATCTTCTCGGGTCGCATCCTCGAAATCGAAGGCCTGCCCGAGCTCAAGGTCGAACAGGCTTTCGAGCTGTCCGACGCTTCGGCCGAGCGTTCGGCCGCCGGCTGCACCATCAAGCTGAACCCCGAGCCGATCAAGGAATACCTCACCAGCAACATCGTGCTGATGAAGAACATGATCGCCGACGGTTACGCCGACGCCAAGACGCTGCAGCGCCGCATCGAGAAGGTCGAAGCCTGGCTGGCCAAGCCCGATCTGCTGGAAGCCGACAAGGACGCCGAGTACGCCGCCGTGATCGAAATCGATCTGGCCGACATCAAGGAGCCCATCGTCTGCTGCCCCAACGATCCGGACGATGCCAAGTTCCTGTCGGAAGTCTCGGGCACCAAGATCGATGAAGCCTTCATCGGTTCGTGCATGACCAACATCGGCCACTTCCGCGCTGCAGCCAAGCTGCTGGGCGGCCAGCGCGACATCCCGGTCAAGCTGTGGGTCGCACCGCCGACCAAGATGGACGAGAGCGAGCTGATCAAGGAGGGCCACTACGCGGCCTTCGGCACGGCCGGTGCGCGCACCGAGATGCCGGGCTGCTCGCTGTGCATGGGCAACCAGGCGCAGGTGCGTGAAGGCGCGACGGTGATCTCCACCTCCACCCGCAACTTCCCCAACCGCCTGGGCAAGAACACCAACGTGTTCCTGGGCTCGGCCGAACTCTCGGCCATCGCCTCGCGCCTGGGCTACCTGCCCACGCCGGCCGAGTACCTCAAGGAAATGGGTGTGATCGACGCCGACAAGGCCAGCGTGTACCGCTACATGAACTTCGACCAGATCGAGGAATACGCGCAGGTGGCCGAGAAGGTCTGATGCCGTAGCGCGCCACTGGCTGGCGCGTCTTCATCATGAAGAAGGCCCCGCATTGCGGGGCCTTCCTTTTTGGGGCTGCTGCGCTCAGCCGGCCAGCGCGGCTTCTACCGCCAGCGCCACCGCGGCCAGCCGCGCGTCGTCACCGCGCACCGACGACAGCATCAGGCCCACAGGCAGTTCGCCCGCCTCGTGGCAGGGCAGGCTGAAGGCGCAGCCGTCGAGGAAGTTGATGGCGAAGGTGTTGCGCAGCAGCAGCCCGTTGGCCTGGAAGAAGGCCTCGTCGCTGCGCAAGGCCTCGATGGCCGGCGCCGTGATCGGCACGGTGGGGCACACAAGCGCGTCGAAGCCCTGCAGGGCCTGGCCCATGCGCCCGATCCAGTCGGCGCGGCGCTGCTGCATCGTGATGTAGTCGACCGCGCTGATGCGCATGCCCAGGTCGATGCGCGCGGCCACGCGCGAGTCGTAGTCGGCGCGGTGTTCGGCGAGGGTCTCGCGGTGCACGGCCGCGGCCTCGATGGGCGAGAAGCCGCCCGGCGCGTTGATCTGTGCCACTTCGGCCAGTTCCGCGAGCGTGAGGTCCACCACCTGTGCACCGGCCGCCGAGAGCCGGGAGACCGCACGCTCGAAGGCGCGCGCAGTGGGTGCATCGATGCCGTCGAACATCAGCGTGCGCGGCACGGCCAGGCGCAGCCCCTGCAGCGGGCGCTGGCGCACCTGCAGCGGGGCGTCGGCCAGCACGGCATCGGCCAGCAGGCAGTCCTGCACCGAAGCGGCCATGGCGCAGACGGTGTCCAGCGTCTGCGACAGCGGGAAGGCGCCCGTGCGCGGCGTGCGCGACTGCGTGCTCTTGAAGCCCACGATGCCGCACAGCGCGGCCGGGATGCGGATGGAGCCGCCCGTGTCCGAGCCCAGGCCGAGCACCGACAGCCCCAGCGCCACGGACACGGCCGCGCCCGAGGACGATCCGCCCGGAATGCGCGCCACCTGCGCATCGGCCGGGTTGCGCGGCGTGCCGTGGTGCGGGTTGATGCCCACGCCCGAGAAGGCGAACTCCGTCATGTTGGTCTTGCCGACAATGGCCGCGCCCTGCGCGCGCAGGCGTGCGACGGCGCTGCTGTCTTGCAGGGCTGGCAGCGCCTTGGCGCGCACCTTGGAGCCGGCCAGCGTGGTCTCGCCGGCCACGTCGTAAAGGTCTTTGATGCTGACCGGCAGGCCAGCCAGCGGCGGCAATTGCACGCCGGCCTTGCGTGCCGCATCGGCATGGCGCGCGGCGGCCAGCGCCGCATCGGCATAAAGCCGCATGAACACATGCTGCGCGGCGGGCGCCTGCGCGCCTTCCAGCGCTTGGGCGACGATGGCTTCGTGGGTGATGCTGCCGGCGTCGATGCGCTCGCGCAGCGTGGCGATACGGGTGGGGGAGGGCATGGGGAGCGAGGCGTGATGCAAGAGCTTGGATTGCATCATGCCAAAGCGCGCCCCTTCGTGTGCCGCCCCGCTGTCTTCAATACCCCAGCGTCTTGCCGTCGGGGTTGCGCGGATCCGAATAGCCAAAGAGCTGGCCGTCCCGGATCTGGATGGTCTGCGTGCGGCCCATCGAGGCTTTCAGCGCCACGTTGTGGCCGCGCTGGCGCAGCAGGGCCAAGGTGTCCGGCGACAGGCCCTTCTCGACGCGCAGCTCGTCCGGCGTCCACTGGTGATGCACGCGCGGCGCGGCGGCGGCCTCGGCCGGGTTCATCTTGAAGTCGATGGTGTTGACCACCGTCTGCAGCACTGTGGTGATGATGCGCGCGCCGCCCGGGCTGCCCGTGACCAGCACCGGCTTGCCGTCCTTGAGCACCAGGGTGGGCGTCATGGACGACAGCGGGCGCTTGCGCGGCGCCACGGCATTGGCGTCGCCGCCGATCAGGCCATAGGCATTGGCCACGCCGGGCTTGGCCGAGAAGTCGTCCATCTCGTTGTTCAAGAGGATGCCCGTGCCCTGGGCCACGATGCCGCTGCCGAAGTTGGTGTTCAGCGTGTAGGTTACGGCCACCGCATTGCCGGCCTTGTCGACCACCGAGTAGTGCGTGGTCTGGTCGCTTTCATAGGGCTGCGGCTGGCCGGGCTTGATGTCCCTGGCGGCGCGGGCCTTGTTCGCGTCGATGGCCTGCGCCAGCGAGGCGGCGTAGCGCTTGGAGGTCAGGCCCTTCTGCGGCACCTTCACGAAATCAGGGTCGCCCAGGTACTCGGAGCGGTCCGCATAGGCGAGCTTGCTGGCTTCGGCCAGGTGGTGGATGTACTGGGCGCTGCCCGACCCCCACTGGGCCACGGGCCAGCCCTCGAGCATGTTCAGGATCTGCACCAGGTGCGGGCCGCCGGAGGAGGGTGGCGGCATGGTCACGATCTCATGCCCGCGGTAGCTGCCGCGCGTGGGCTGGCGCTCCACCACCTTGTATTCGCGCAGGTCCTGCAGTGTGATGGCGTTGGGATGGGGCCGCATCTCCGCGGCGATCTTCTGCGCGATCGCGCCCTGGTAGAAGGCGCTGGCGCCCTGGCGGCCGATCAGGCGCAGCGACGCGGCCAGGTCCTTCTGCACCAGGGCGTCGCCCACCTTCAGCGGCGCGCCGTTCTTCCAGAAGATGGCGCGCGTGGCCGGCCACTTGCCCATGTTCTTCTGTTCCTGCTGAAGGATCTTGGCCAGCGTCTCGCTCACGGGAAAGCCCTTGTCGGCCAGCGCGGCGGCCGGCGCGATCACGCGCGACAGCGGCAGCGTGCCCCACTTCTTCAGCGCGTGTTCCATGCCGGCCACGGTGCCCGGCACCCCCACGGCATAGTGGGTGTAGAGCGACTTGCCATCGACCACCTTGCCCTGCGCGTCGAGGTACATGTCGCGCGAGGCGTTGATGGGCGCGACTTCGCGGAAGTCCAGCGCGATGCTCTGGCCGCTTTTGGCGTCATGGACCACCATGAAGCCGCCGCCGCCGATGTTGCCCGCGTTGGGCAGGGCCACGGCCAATGCAAAGCCCACGGCCACCGCGGCGTCCACGGCGTTGCCGCCCGCGCGCAGGATGTCCAGGCCGATCTTCGTGGCCAGCTCGTGCTCGGTCGCCACCATGCCGTTGCGCGCCACCACGGGGTGGAACACATCCATGTCGAAGTCGTAGGCCGCCGCGGCCTGGGCGGCGGCCGCGGTGGTTGTGGGGCCGGCCGTGGCCGCAGGCGCGGGTGCCGCAGTGGAGGCTGCGGCCTGGGCCGTGGGTTGGGTGGAGGCGGTCGGTGCAGTGCCGCACGCGCTCAGGGCGGCCAGGGCCAGCGCGAGGCTGCTGGCCAGAAGGCTGTGGCGGATCGTTGGCATGTGAATGTGTCCCCTTGGCTGCTATTGTGGTGCAGGCAAATGTAGACCGTCGCCACACGCTTTGGGCCGCAGCGCCTGTCGGACGGATGCGGGCATGCATGCCAACCCTGTCCTGCAACCGGATGGCGCCTCCTCTGCTCCCTCGAGCGGCGACCTTCAGGCAACAGGCCGCCGCCTGCTTGCGCAGACGGCGGCCTTTTTGTGGGGAGGCCGGTGCCGGCTCAGAGACCCGCGGCCGCGCGCAGCGCAGCGGCCTTGTCCGTGCGCTCCCAGCTGAACTCGGGCTCCTCGCGGC
The DNA here is from genome assembly GCF_028023875.1 of Xenophilus arseniciresistens. Taxonomy (GTDB): domain Bacteria; phylum Pseudomonadota; class Gammaproteobacteria; order Burkholderiales; family Burkholderiaceae_C; genus Xenophilus; species Xenophilus arseniciresistens. The sequence goes on along the minus strand of NZ_JAQIPB010000003.1, from coordinate 65,826 downwards.
CGAAATGGCCGTAGGCGGCGGTCTTCTGGTAGATCGGGCGCAGCAGATCCAGCATCTGGATGATGCCCTTGGGGCGCAGATCGAAGTGCTCCGTCACCAGCGCGGCGATCTTCTCGTCGGGGATGACGCCCGTGCCTTCGGTGTAGACCGTCACGTTCATCGGCCGCGCGACGCCGATCGCATAGGCCACCTGGATCTGGCACTGGCGCGCCAGGCCCGCGGCCACGATGTTCTTGGCCACGTAGCGCGCGGCGTAGGCGGCCGAGCGGTCGACCTTGGACGGGTCCTTGCCCGAGAAGGCGCCACCACCGTGCGGGCAGGCGCCGCCGTAGGTGTCGACGATGATCTTGCGGCCCGTCAGCCCGCAGTCGCCCTGCGGGCCGCCGATGACGAAGCGGCCCGTGGGGTTGATCAGGTACTTGGTGTCCTGCAGCCATTCCTTGGGCAGCACGGGCTTGATGATTTCCTCGATCACCGCCTCGATGAAGCTGGCCTTCATCTGGGTCGGCGTCTCGCTCTGGTCGGGGTGGTGCTGCGTGGACAGCACCACGGTGTCGATGCTGTGCGGCTTGCCATCGACATAGCGCATCGTGACCTGGCTCTTGGCGTCGGGGCGCAGGAAGGGCAGGCGGCCGTCCTTGCGCAGCTGCGCCTGGCGCTCGACCAGGCGGTGCGCGTAGTAGATGGGCGCGGGCATCAGCTCGGGCGTCTCGTCGCAGGCATAGCCGAACATCAGGCCCTGGTCGCCGGCGCCGGTGTTCAGGTGGTCGTCCGAGGCATGGTCCACGCCCTGGGCGATGTCGTTGGACTGCTTGTCGTAGGCCACCATGACGGCGCAGCCACGATAGTCGATGCCGTAGTCGGTGTTGTCGTAGCCGATGCGCTTGATGGTGTCGCGCGCGACCTGGATGTAGTCCACGTGCGCGTTGGTCGTGATCTCGCCCGCCAGCACCACCAGGCCCGTGTTGGTCAGCGTCTCGGCGGCCACGCGCGAGAGCGGGTCCTGCTCGAAGATTGCGTCCAGGATCGCGTCGGAGATCTGGTCTGCCACCTTGTCGGGATGGCCTTCGGACACGGATTCGGAGGTAAAGAGGAAATCGTTCGCCATGAAATGAAACTCCGTCTGGGTGAGGACTGACGCGTTGCCAGGCCTGTGGGAGTCTTGGCGAACGCTTTAGCAGTTTGGGTTTAACGTCGCCCTGCAAGTAGTTCTGTAACTCGGCGACAATTTGCATTCTATTCGCCGACGGCCGCCGCCGAGCCGTCGCGCCTCGATCCCTTCACCCCCGATTCCTGCCGTCCCGATGATTGCCCTGTTTCGTCTGCTCGCCCGTGTGCCGCTGCCGTGGATGCACGCCCTGGGCCGGCTGCTGGGCTGGGCCGTGTGGTGGCTGGCACCGGGCTATCGCAAGCGCTTCAAGGCCAATGCGCAGGCGGCAGGGCTCACGCCGGCCCAGTACCGCCCGGCCATCGGCGCGGCCGGCGCGATGGCCGCCGAGCTGCCCTGGCTCTGGGCCCGCCCGCAGGGCGAGAGCGTGCTGCCCAAGGTGCTGCGCTGGGAAGGCATCGAAGTGTTTGAAGCCGCGCTGGCCGAGCGCCGCGGCGTCATCATGATCGTGCCGCACCTGGGCAGCTGGGAGATGTACGGCCAGGCCGTGGGCGAGCGCTTCTTTGCCGACCATGGCCCGCTCACGGCGCTGTTCAGGCCCGCGCGCAAGAAGTGGATGGCCGAGGTGCTGGCCGGCTCGCGCGACCGCACGGGCCTGCAGACCCTGCCCACCACCGTCAAGGGCGTGCGCGGCCTCATGCGCACGCTCAAGCAGGGCGGCTACACCGGCATCCTGCCCGACCAGGTGCCGCCCGAAGGGCAGGGCGTGTGGGCGCCCTTTCTGGGCCGGCCGGCCTACACCATGACCCTGTTGCCGCGGCTGGCGCAGACCACGGGCGCCAAGGTGTTCCTGGGCGTGTGCCAGCGTGTGCCGGGTGGCCGCTACGTGGTGCGCTTCGAGCCCTTCGAGGGCACGGCGCTCACCGATCCGCAGGCGTCGGTGGAAGACGCCGCGGCCGCCATGAACGTGGGCATCGAGCGGCTGATCCGCGCGCTGCCCGGCCAGTACGTGTGGGACTACGCGCGCTACAAGCAGCCGCGCCAGGAGATGGAGGTCGCGCAGTGAGCGTGACGGCCCGTCTGGGCATCGGCTTCATGAAGGTGCTGGCCCGCCTGCCGCTGCCGGTGGTGCGCGGCCTGGGCGCGGGATTCGGCCACCTGCTGTACGGGCTGGCCAGGCCGCGCCGGCATGTGGTCGACGTGAACCTGAAGCTGTGCTTCCCGCACAAGAGCGATGCCGAGCGTGCGCGCATCGCGCGCCAGACTTTTGTGTACGTGGCGCAGGCCTGGCTGGACCGCAGCTGGCTGTGGCATGCGCCGGCCGAGGTTATCGACCAGCGCGTGCGCATCGTGGGCGCCATCGACGAGATCGACGTGGGCAACGCTCCCACCATCCTGTTCGCGCCGCATTTCTACGGCCTGGATGCGGCCGCCACCGCGCTGACCAAGCACAACCCCAAGCCCTCGACCACCATCTACACCACGCAGCGCGATCCCATGGTCGACGAGTGGACGCGCAAGGGCCGCACGCGCTTTGGCAACGTCACGGTGCTGCACCGGGTGGACGGCATCAAGGAGATCGTGGCCGGTCTGCGCAAGGGCGGCGTGCTCTACCTGCTGCCCGACATGGACTTCGGCCCGACGAATTCGATCTTCGTGCCGTTCTACGGCATACCGGCGGCCACCGTGCCCTCGCTGTCGCGCTTTGCGCGCCTGGGCAAGGCCAAGGTGGTGCCGGTGGTCTCGCGCTTCGTGCCGGGCGGCTACGAAATCGAGGTCATGCCTGCGTGGAAGGACTTCCCATCGGACGATGCGCAGGCCGATACGGCCCTGGCCACGCGCCGGCTGGAGGCCCTGATCGACACCATGCCCGAGCAGTACTACTGGGTGCACCGCCGCTTCAAGACGCGGCCGCCGGGCGAGCCGCCGCTCTACTAAAAAAGAAAAGGAGTCCCGCGTTCAGCGCGATGGCTTGCGCTGGATGAAGGCACCGATTTCCTGCGCCACGCGCTGCGGCTGCTCATGCACGATCCAGTGCGTGGCATTGGCCACCTTGGTCACCGTGAGGTCGGGCACATAGGCGTCCAGCCCTTCGAGCAGGCCCGGCAGCAGCGCCATGTCGTCCAGTGCCCAGAGCACCAGCGTGGGCACCTGCACATTCACGCGCTCGGGCGGCAACTGCGGAATGTCGTCGACCGTGGTCTTGCCCGGCACCGGCGGCTTCATGGGCGTGACGCGGTACAGGTTGCAGGCACCCGTCAGGCCCTGGCTCCAGACCTCGCGGTACTTCGCCCGCACCTCGTCGGTGAGCCAGCCAAAGCCCTCGGGCCCGGCCTTCATCATCGTGAACATGGCGAACAGGCGCGCGAAGCCGTTTTCGGCCAGCACCGCTTCGGAGCCCGGCGCGGCCAGCCAGTTCATGTAGGCGCTGGCCTTCTGCTGATCGGCGCTTTGCCGCAGCTCGCGCGTGAAGGTGCCCGGGTGCGGTGAATTGAGGATCACCAGCCGCGTGAGGGATTGCGGCAGCGCATTGGCAAAACCCCAGCCGAAGGCGCCGCCCCAGTCATGCGCCACCAGCGTGTCGATGTGGCCCCCGGCGTTCTCCGACTTGGCCAGCTCGGCCACGTCCTGGATCAGCAACTGCGGCTTGTACTGCGCGACCTCGGTGGGCGAGCTGGAGCGCTCGAAGCCGCGCAGGTTGGGGGCGATGCAGCGGTAGCCGCCGTTCTCGGGCCTGGCGAAGTGCTCGAGCAGCGTGTCCCAGATGAAGGCCGCTTCGGGAAAGCCGTGCAGGAATACCATCAGCGGCCGGCCGGGTTCGCCAGCGGCGCGGCAGCTCAGGGTGATGCCATGCGGCAGCTCGCGCAGGAAGGTCTGGATCGTCATGGTGCTGGTTGTCTCCGTTGTGGGCTTCTTCGTCGGCAGTGCACCTGGGGCGATCCGGGCTTCAGCCAGCGGCTGGCGGCGTCGGAGGCTCGGCGTCCTGCGCGTTCCGGGCTTCGGCCTGGTCGTGCGGCGGGTGCGTCCACTGCCACAGCAGTCGCGCAGCCTCTTCCACACCCTGGCGCTTGAGGGCCGAGAACAGTCTCACCTCGCCGCCACCGGCCTGCAGTCGCGCAATGGACAGGGCCTTGGCACCTTCGGATCGCGTGAGCTTGTCGGCCTTGGTCAGCAGCACCAGGAAGTTCAGGCCCTGCTCCACGCGCGGGCGGATCACGTCCAGCAGGATCTCGTCCAGCTCGGTCAGGCCCAGGCGCGGGTCCACCATCAGCACCACGCCGGCCAGCGTCTCGCGCGTGACCAGGTAATTGCCCATCACGCGCTGCCAGCGCAGCTTGGCCTCGCGTGGCACGGCCGCATAGCCGTAGCCCGGCAGGTCGGCCAGCACGGCATCGTCGACCTGGCCCTTGCCCACGCCGAAGAGGTTGATGTGCTGCGTGCGCCCCGGTGTCTTGGAGGCGAAGGCCAGGCGCTTTTGCTGCGTGAGCGTGTTGATGGCCGTGGACTTGCCCGCGTTGGAGCGGCCCACGAAGGCGATCTCGGGCAGGCCCAGCGGCGGCAGATGTTCGAGCTGTGGCGCGCTCGAGAGGAAATGCGCGGTGTGCAGCCAGCCCATGGCAGCGCGGCCTTCGGCGGCGGCCGAAACGGCAGGAGGCTTGGAAGCCGCATCCCCGTGCATGGAGGACGAGGACGAAGGCGGCAGGGTCATGGGTCGCTTAGGGCTCAGGAGGGGGCGGATGGCCCGGGGGCGCATTGTAGAATCGCCCCCGATTCGCGCCCACAACCAGAGCCTCGAGAGCCCCCGATATGAAGTTGTGCACGTTCCGCGTCAGTCCTATTTCGCTTTGTCTTGGCGCCCTGCTAGGGGTTGCCGTCAGTCTGGCCCAGGCGGCCGAAGAACCCGCCAAGCCAGCCGCCGCACCGCCGGCCGTTGCGAAGCCGGACCCGGCGAAGGGAGACACCCTTTTCAACACGGCACCGCCCAACGGCGTGTCCTGTGCCTCATGCCACAACGCCGATGGCAATTCGGCCATTGCCGCCAATCCCAAGCTGGCGCAGCAGCACCCCGAGTACATCCTCAAGCAGTTGCAGGAGTTCAAGGGCGGCAAGCGCAAGAGCGCGGTGATGCAGCCCATGGTGGCGCACCTGAGCGAACAGGACATGCGCGACATCTCCTGGTTCCTGGGCAGCAAGGCCGTCAAGAACGGCTTCGCCAAGGAAAAGGATCTGGTCGCCCTGGGTGAACGCATCTACCGCGGTGGCATCCCGGACCGGATGATCCCCGCCTGCGCCGGCTGCCACAGCCCCAACGGTGCCGGCATTCCCGCACAGTACCCGCGCCTGGGCGGCCAGCACGCCGACTACACCGGCACGCAGCTCAAGGCCTTCCGCGATGGCGGGCGTGCCAACAGCGCGCAGATGGTCGGCGTGGCCCGCAAGATGAACGACCGCGAGATCCGCGCCGTTTCCGACTACATCGCCGGCCTGCGCTGAGGGCCCTGCCACGGTCGGTGTGCCAACTGGCCGACAATGCGCCGCAGCACCACCGTGGCCCGTGCCACAGAACTTCGCCGCCGATAACAACACCAAAGCGGGCGGGCCCATCCCTGAGGATGGCCCGCCTTTTTTCATGATGGCCCGCCGTCAGAGCGTTGCGGGCAGCCTTCGATTCGCATGAGCACCTCCACCCATGGCATCCGGCTTCGCAGCGGCTCGCACGCCTGGCGCGTGGCCGTGGAGCTGCTGTCGTCCATGCGCTTTGCCATCACCTTGCTGACGGTGATCTGCATTGCCTCGGTGATCGGCACGGTGCTCAAGCAACATGAGCCGCTGGGCAACTACATCAACCAGTTCGGGCCGTTCTGGGCCCAGGTCTTTCGCGCGGCGCGGCTCGACTCCATCTACAGCGCCTGGTGGTTCCTGCTGATCCTGGCCTTCCTGGTGCTCAGCACCTCGCTGTGCATCGCGCGGCACACGCCGCGCATCCTGCAGGACCTGCGCAGCTTCAAGGAAGACATGCGGGTGCAGGGTCTGCGCGCCTTTGGCCTGCGCGCGAGCAACGGCCTGGCCGAAGCGCCCGAGGCCGAGGCCCGGCGCATCGGGCAGCTGCTGGTCGGTGGCGGCTGGAAGGTCAAGCTGCAGCGCCGCGAGGCACCGGCCGAGGGCTGGATGGTGGCCGCCCGCGCGGGCGGGGCCAACAAGCTCGGCTACATCGCGGCCCACGGCGCCATCGTGCTGGTGTGCCTGGGCGGGTTGCTGGACGGCGACCTGATCGTGCGCGCGCAGACCTGGTTCAACGGCAAGAGCGCGTTCTCGGGCGGCGGCATGATTGCCGACGTGCCGGCCCAGCACCGCCTGTCGGCCGCCAACCCCACCTTCCGCGGCAACATCCTGGTGCCCGAGGGGCAGCAATCGAGCATCGCGATCCTGAATCAGGCCGATGGCGTGCTGCTGCAGGAGCTGCCCTTCGCCATCGAGCTCAAGAAGTTCATCGTCGACTACTACTCCACCGGCATGCCCAAGCTCTTCGCCAGCGAGGTGGTGCTGCACGACCGCGCCACCGGCGAGACCAAGGAAGCGCGCATCGAAGTCAACCACCCGGCCAGTTGGAAGGGCGTGGAGATCTACCAGAGCAGCTTCGACGACGGCGGCTCCACCGTGAAGCTCAAGGCCGTGCCCATGGCGGCGGCCGTGAAGCCCTTCGAGATCGAAGGCACCATCGGCAGCAGCGCGCAGCTGAGCAACGGCGACCAGAAGTTGCGGCTCGAGTACACCGGCCTGCGCGTGATCAACGTCGAGAACCTGGCCGGCAACAGCATGGGCAGCGGCACCGACGTGCGCAAGGTCGACCTGCAGGCCGTGCGCCAGGGCCTGGAATCGCGCCTGGGCGCGGCCAACAAGGTGAGCAAGGTGCGCGAGCTGCGCAACATCGGCCCCAGCGTGAGCTACAAGCTGCGCGACGAGGCCGGCCAGGCGCGCGAGTACCAGAACTACATGGTGCCGGCCCAGCTCGAGGAAGACAGCCCGCCGGTGTTCCTGCTGGGCGTGCGCGAGCAGACGGCCGATGCCTTCCGCTACCTGCGCATTCCGGCCGACGAACAGGCCGAGATGACGGGCTTCTTGCGACTGCGCGAGGCGCTGGGCGATCCGGCGCTGCGCCAGCAGGCGGTGGACCGCTACGTGGCGCGCGCGCTGGAGCCCGGCCGCAGCGACCAGGCCGAGCAGTTGCGCGCTTCCGCGGGCCGCGCCCTGGGCCTGTTCGCCGGCGTCGAGCGCGTGCGTGAGGCCGCCGACGAAGCGGGCGGCTCGCGGCCGGCCGGCGGCTGGCAGGCCATTGCCGAATTCATCGACCTGCGCGTGCCCGAGGGCGAGCGCGAGCGCGCAGGCCAGGTGCTGGTGCGCATCGTCAACGAAGTGCTGTTCGAGCTGCTCAACGTCTCGCGCGAGCGGGGCGGGGCGCCTGCGCTGCCCATGGACGATGCCACGCAGGCCTGGCTCACGCAGGCCGTGCTGGCGCTCAGCGATGCGAACTTCTACCCCGCGCCCATGGCGCTGATGATGACCGACTTCCAGCAGGTGCAGGCCAGCGTCTTCCAGGTGGCGCGCGCGCCGGGCAAGAACATCGTCTACCTGGGCTGCCTGCTGCTGATCATCGGCATCTTCGCCATGCTTTATGTGCGCGAGCGCCGGCTGTGGATCTGGATCGCGCCGGCCGGCCAGGGCCGCAGCGACGCGACCATGGCCCTGTCGGTGAACCGGCGCAACATGGACAGCGACAAGGAATTCGCGCTCTTGCGCCACAAGTTGCTGAACCTGCCGCCCGCAAGCGCGGCCAAGGACCCCCAAGCATGACCACGACCACCCTCACCCTCCACGAGAGCTGGCTGTCCCGCCGCACTGTCTACGACTGGGTCTTCGCGCTCATGGTCGTGGCCGGGGGGCTGTTTGCGCTGCTGCGCTACCAGGCTTCGATGGACGGCTACGAAAAGGTGATCCTGCTGGGCACCTTGCCCGCGATAGTGTGGCTGGGCTGGTACTGGCGGCCGCTGCGCACGCTGATGCTGGGCGTGGCCGCGGCCTCGGTGCTGGCGATCCTCAGCTACGGCGGCGATCTCACGCGCGCCGACCAGGTCTTCTGGCTCAAGTACTTCCTGTCCAGCCAGTCGGCCATCCTGTGGATGAGCGTGCTCTTCTTCATGGCCACGGTTTTCTACTGGCTGGGCTTTTTCAGCAGCAGCCAGGCCGACGCGATGGAGCGCATCGGCTCGCGCATCACCTGGGCAGCCGTGGTGATGGCGCTGATCGGCACGATGGTGCGCTGGTACGAAAGCCACCAGATCGGCCCCGACATCGGCCACATCCCGGTCAGCAACCTCTACGAGGTCTTCGTGCTGTTCTGCTGGATGACCGCGCTCTTCTACCTCTACTACGAAGACCGCTACGACACCCGCGCGCTGGGTGCCTTCGTGATGCTGGTGGTCAGCGCCGCGGTGGGCTTTTTGCTCTGGTACACGCTGGTGCGCGAGGCGCACGAGATCCAGCCGCTGGTGCCGGCGCTGCAGAGCTGGTGGATGAAGATCCATGTGCCGGCCAACTTCGTGGGCTACGGCACCTTTGCGCTGGCGGCCATGGTGGCCTTTGCGTACCTGATCAAGCAGCAGGCCGCTGAGGCGCGCTGGTACAAGCTCACGCCCATCTGGCTGCTGGGCGTGGCGCTGTGCTTCGTGCCCGTGGCCTTCCGGCTGCGCGGCGTGGGCGAGGCGGGCGGCAGCTACTGGGTGGGCTATGCGGCCATCTCGGCGCTGATCGCCCTTGGCATCCTGCTCGCGCGCAAGCGCATCGCGGCGCGGCTGCCGGCCTTCGAAGTGCTGGACGACGTGATGTACAAGGCCATCGCCGTGGGCTTCGCCTTCTTCACCATCGCCACCGTGCTGGGCGCGCTGTGGGCGGCCGACGCCTGGGGCGGCTATTGGAGCTGGGATCCGAAGGAAACCTGGGCGCTGATCGTCTGGCTCAACTACGCAGCCTGGCTGCACATGCGCCTGGTCAAGGGCCTGCGCGGCACCATCGCCTCGTGGTGGGCGCTGGTGGGCCTGGCCGTCACCACCTTCGCCTTCCTGGGCGTCAACATGTTCCTGAGCGGGCTGCACAGCTACGGTACCTTGTAGCCCTTGTCTGTCGTGCAGGCCTGGCCCTGCTGAGGCAGACTGGCGATGAGGCTGACGGATTCCGGCGTGTAACCTTTGTGGCTCCCGCGCCGAACTTCAGGCTGTCCTCGTTTGCAATGTGCTGCCGCTTCGTGCGGCGGCCCAGAAAGGCTGCACATGCTGATCCGCTCCCGCGATTCCGGTTTCGTTCATCCCCAGGCTGCCGAGATCACGCCGCGCGCCGCCTATGAGGGGCGCCGCGACATGCTGCGCTGGCTGGCCGGCGGCGCGGCCGGCGCCGCGCTGGCCTCGTGGGCCGGGCGCGAGGCGCTGGCCCAGGCTTCTGCCGTCAAGGCGCCGGGCAAGCTTGCGGCCCTGCCGTCGGTGCCCTCCAAGGTGGCGGGCGCGCAGACCATGGAGGCGCTGACCGCGTACAAGGACGCCGCCAGCTACAACAACTTCTACGAGTTCGGCACCGACAAGTCCGATCCGGCCAAGAACGCGCACACGCTCAAGACGCGGCCCTGGACCGTGCAGGTCGAAGGCCTCGTGAACAAGCCGCGCACCTTCGACATCGAGGAACTGCTCAAGCTCTCGGCCATGGAAGAGCGCATCTACCGCCTGCGCTGCGTCGAAGGCTGGTCGATGGTCATCCCGTGGGAAGGCTATTCGCTGTCCGAGCTGATCAGGAAGGTGGAGCCGCAGGGCAGCGCGAAGTACGTGGAGTTCGTGACCCTGGCCGATCCCAAGACCATGCCCTACGTGGGCTCGCGCGTGCTCGACTGGCCCTATGCCGAGGGCCTGCGCATGGACGAAGCCATGCACCCGCTGACCCTGCTGAGCTTCGGCATGTACGGCGAAGTGCTGCCCAACCAGAACGGGGCGCCGGTGCGGCTGGTGGTGCCCTGGAAGTACGGCTTCAAGTCGGCCAAGTCCATCGTGAAGATCCGCTTCACCGAAAAGGAGCCTGGCACCGCCTGGAACAAGGCCGCGGCGCAGGAATACGGCTTCTATTCGAACGTCAACCCCGAGGTGGACCACCCGCGCTGGAGCCAGGCGACCGAGCGGCGCATTGGCGATCCGGGCGGGCTGTTCGCCAAGCGCCGCAAGACCTTGATGTTCAACGGCTACGAAGCCCAGGTGGGGCAGCTGTACGCCGGCATGGACCTGAAGAAGTTCTACTGATGGCCAAGGCCGCCACGCCATCGCGCGCGGCCGGCGCAGCACCGCTGCAGCGTGTGCTGATGCACCGCGCCGTCAAGCCGCTCATTTTTGTGCTGTGCCTGCTGCCTTTTGCCAGCCTGCTCTACGGCGCCATTGCCGGCGACCTGGGCGCCAACCCGGCCGAAACCCTGATCCGCAGCACCGGCGACTGGACGCTGCGCCTCTTGTGCGTGACGCTGGCCGTGACGCCTGTGCGCGTGATGGCAGGCCTGCCCGCGCTGGCGCGCTGGCGGCGCATGCTGGGACTCTTCGTCTTCTGCTATGCCTGCATGCATCTGCTGTGCTACGCCTGGTTCGACATGGGCTTCGAGCCCGCGGACATCGCGGCAGACATCGCCAAGAGGCCGTTCATCCTCGTGGGCTTCGCGGCCTTCGTGGGCCTGCTGCTGCTGGCGCTGACCTCTTTCAACCGGGCCGTGCGCGCGCTGGGGGGCAAGCGTTGGCAGGCCCTGCACCGGCTGGTCTACGGCATTGCCGGCCTGGCGCTGCTGCACTTCTTCTGGATGCGCGCCGGCAAGCGCGACTTCGCCGAAGTGATGGTCTATGCGGCCATCATCGGCGTGCTGCTGGGTTGGCGCGTGTGGCGCTGGTGGCGCGGCCGGCAGGCCAGGCGGCCGGCTGCTGCGGCCGCCTGAGCACGGCGGCCTGCTTCAAGGCAGCTCGGTGCGAAGCTGGTCCTCAATGCTTTCGCGGCGGCGGATCAGCGTGGCCTTGTCGCCGCTGACCAGCACCTCGGCTGCGCGCGCACGCGTGTTGTAGTTGCTCGCCATGCTCATGCAATAGGCGCCCGCAGACAGCACCGCCAGCAGGTCGCCCGCCTGCACCGCCAGGTCGCGATCACGGCCCAGCCAGTCGCCGCTTTCGCACACCGGGCCCACCACGTCGTAGCGCACCGTGGGTTCGTCGGCGCGCAGGGCCAGCGGCTCGATGCGATGGAAGGCCTGGTACATGGCCGGGCGCGGCAGGTCGTTCATGGCCGCATCGACGATGCAGAAGTTCTTCTCTTCACCGGGCTTGGTGTAGAGCACTTCGGTGACGCACACGCCCGCATTGCCGACCAGCGAGCGACCCGGCTCGATGACGATGCGGCGCTCGCCGAAGCCGCGAGCGTCCAGCCGGGCCAGCAACTGCTGCCACAGCGCATCGGCCGCGGGCGGCGTGTCGCCGTTGTAGTCGATGCCCAGGCCGCCGCCGAAGTCCAGGTGATGCAGGCGGATGCCGTCATGGGCCTCGATGGCCTGCACCAGATCCAGCACGCGCTCCACCGCGTCCAGGTAAGGGTCGGCTTCGGTGATCTGCGAGCCGATGTGACAGTCGATGCCCACCACCTGCAGCCCCGGCAGCGCGGCCGCGTGGCGGTACACGGCCACGGCGCGGTCGTGGGCCACGCCGAACTTGTTGCCCTTCAGGCCCGTGGAGATGTACGGGTGCGTCTTCGGGTCGACATTGGGGTTGATGCGCACGCTGATGGGCGCGCGCCTGCCCTCGGCCAGCGCCACTTCGTTGAGCACGTCGATCTCGGCTTCGCTTTCGACGTTGAAGCAGCCGATGCCGGCGGCCAGGGCCTGGCGCATTTCGGCGCGGGTTTTGCCCACGCCAGAGAAGATCACCTTGGCGGCGTCGGCGCCTGCGGCCAGCACGCGCGCCAGCTCACCGCCGGAGACGATGTCGAAGCCGCAGCCGGCCTCGGCAAACACCCGCAGGATGCCCAGCGAGGAATTGGCCTTGATCGCGTAGCAGACCAGCGCATCGCGGCCGGCGAAACCGCGGCGGTAGGCCGCCAGCGCGTCCAGCATCCACTGCTGGGAGTACACGAACAGCGGCGTGCCATGCTGGCGCGCCAGGGTTTCGAGCTCGAGGTCTTCCACACACAGGCTGCCTTCCTTGCGCGCCACGTGCGGCTGGCCCGGGAATGTGTTGAGTGACGGGCTCATCGCGCCGTTCCTCCTGCGGGGGCGCCCACGCCGGCGGCGGGAACGCTGGCATCGTTGCGATTGGTTCGCGCGTCGCCATTGGTGCTGCTGCTGGCCGGCGCGTCGGGCGCCAGGCCCGGCAGCACGGTTTGCGGCAACGTCGCGCGCTGCGCGGCGGCCGGGTCGGTGGGCAGGTACAGCGGGCCGCGCTGGCCGCAGGCCGACACGGACACAAGAGCGGCCAGCACAGCGACCCCAAGGCCAGCGCGGCTGCTGGCGCTCACTAGAATTCTTTGGGCATTCAACATCACGAAATTCTATTCATGACCGATCAGGAGTATCTGGACCACGCCGAGGCCGCGCTTGCGGCCATCGAGCAGGGCTGTGACCGCATCAATGACGACACCGATGCGGACATCGACAACCAGCGCACCGGAGGCATGATCACGCTGACTTTCGCCAATCGCAGCCAGGTGGTGGTCAACCTTCAGCCGCCGCTGCATGAAATATGGGTGGCGGCACGCACCGGTGGCTACCACTACAAGCATGACGGCCAGCAGTGGCTGGACACCAAGACCGGCGAGGAACTGTTCGCCGTGCTCTCGCGTGAGGCCAGCCTGCAGGCCGGCCAGGCCCTGCGCTTCGACGCGCCCGCACGCTGAGGGGCCAGCCGGGTTCAGGCCGCGGGCGGCGACACCGAGGCCGGCTCGGGCGGCCTTCGGGCGTCCTCAGTTGCGGAACATGTCCAGGATCCTGTTGCGCTCGTCGCCACCCGAGCCGTGCGCTGCGCCGGATGAGGCCCCAGGGTCCGCAGTCACTGGCGCCACCTCCACGCCCAGCGTGGACACGGCGCGTCCCGGCGTGTAGTCGTCGTAGTACCACTCGCCGCCGACGTTCACCACACCGGGCGGCGGCTGAAGTTCGGCCACGGGCACGCCCTTGAGCGCGGTCTGCATGTAACTGATCCACACGGGCAGGCTCAGGCCACCGCCGGTTTCCCGGCTGCCCAGCTTGCGCGGCGTGTCGTAGCCCATCCACACCACGGCCACGTTGGTCGGCTGGAAGCCGGCGAACCAGGCATCCAGCGAATCGTTGGTGGTGCCGGTCTTGCCGTAGAGGTCGGTGCGCTTGAGCGTGGCCTGCGCGCGGGCCGCCGTGCCGCCGCTGGTGATGGATTGCAGCAGCGTGTTCATCACGAAGGCATTGCGCTGCGGGATGGCGCGCTGGCTCTCGTCGAGCTTGGGCGGCTGCACGTCGACCAGCACCTTGTCCTTGTGGTCGGTGATGCGCGTGATCAGATAGGGATTGATGCGAAAGCCGCCGTTGGCGAAAACCGCGTAGGCGGTGGCCATCTGCATCGGTGTGACCGAGCCGGAGCCCAGCGCCATCGGCAGATAGGCTGGGTGCTTCTCACGCTCGAAGCCGAAGTGGGTCACCCATTCCTGCGCGTACTTCGTGCCGATGGACTGCAGCACGCGGATCGAGACCATGTTCTTGGACTTCATCAGCGCGCGGCGCAGGCTCATCGGACCTTCGAAGTTGCCGTCGTAGTTCTTGGGCTCCCAGGGCTGGCCGCCCGTGGTACCGGCGTCGAAGAAGAGCGGACCGTCATTGACCACCGTGCTGGGCATGAAGCCCTTTTCCAGCGCCGCGGAATAGATGAAAGGCTTGAAGCTGGAGCCCGGCTGCCGCCAGGCCTGCGTGACGTGGTTGAACTTGTTCTTGCTGAAGTCGAAGCCGCCTACCAGGGCCTTGACGGCGCCATCGCGCGGGTCCAGCGAGACGAAGGCGCCTTCCACCTCTGGCAACTGCGTGATCTCCCAGCTGCTCTTGGGGGTCTGTACCACGCGGATCACCGCACCGCGGCGAATGCGCAGGTTGGGGGCCGCCTTGTCCGACAGTCCCGACTGCACGGGCTTGAGCCCATCGCCGCTGATCTTGAGCACGTCGCCGTTGGCGCGCATGGCCGTCACTTCCTTGGCCGAGGCGCTCAGGACGACGGCCGACAGCACGTCGCCGTTGTCCGGGTGCTCGGCCAGGGCGTCGTCCACGGCTTCGTCCAGCTCGGCCGCGTCGGCGGGCAGGGTCACGAACTTCTCGGGGCCGCGGTAATGCTGGCGCCGCTCGTAGTCCATGATGCCCCGGCGCAGCGCCTCGTAGGCGGCGTTCTGATCGGCAGATTCGATGGAGGTGTAGACCTTCAGGCCGCGGGTGTAGGTACTTTCGCCGTACTGGGCGAACAGCAGCTGGCGCACCGTTTCTGCGACGAATTCGGCGTGCAGGCGGCGGGTGCCCTGGCGGTCGCGCAACTGCAGCTTTTCCTCGCGCGCCACGGCCGCTTGCTGAGGGGTGATGAAGCCGGCCTCGACCATGCGGTCGATGACGTAGATCTGGCGCCCGCGTGCGCGCGTCGGGTTGTTGATGGGGTTGTTGGCGCCGGGCGCCTTGGGCAGGCCGGCCAGCATGGCGGCTTCGGCGATGCTCAACTCGGCCAGCGTCTTGCCGTAGTAGGCGTCCGCGGCGGCGGCGAAGCCATAGGCCCGGTTACCCAGGTAGATCTGGTTCAGGTAGATCTCAAGGATCTGGTCCTTGCTCAACTGGTGTTCCAGCTTGAAGGTCAGCAGGATTTCGTAGATCTTGCGAGTGAGCGTCTTTTCGGAACTGAGGTAGACGTTGCGCGCCACCTGCATCGAGATCGTGGAGGCGCCCTGGCTCTTGGCTCGCTCGAGGTTGGCCAGGCCGGCCCGCATCACGCCCTTGTAGTCCACGCCCCCATGGTCATAGAAGCGCGTGTCTTCGGCCGCCAGCACGGCGTCCTTCATCAATTGGGGCACCGTCGCGATCGGCGTGAGATTGCGGCGTTCCTCGCCGAACTCGCCAATCAGCATCCCGTCGGCCGAGAAGATGCGCAGCGGCAGCTTGGGGCGGTAATCCGCCAGGTCCGAGACATCGGGCAGGTTGGGGTAGGCCACCGCCAGGGCCATCGCCAGCACGATCGCGGCCGAAGCCACCACCGCGGCGCCCAGGCCAGCGACCCAGAGGAGGCTGCGAACCAGCCAGCGCAGCCACAGTGGCCGTTGAGGGGGGGATTGCTTCTTGTCAGGCCCGCGGGCGCTGGAGGAATCGGGCATGGCAGTCGAAGGAGTAGGCTGCTGATTATAAAAAGGCCGGCCTCAGGAGCCGGCAGGGCCGGGAGGCAGGCTGCGCAGGTGGTTGCTCACATCATCCCGTGATCAATCTGTGCAAGCCGTGCGCTTTTGGCAACGCTTACATGTTTGCCTGCGCCGCAGTCGTGGTTTGGCGCTATATCTGCTGATAGCATGTAACCACACGCAAAAATTTCTATTCGTTACAAACCCTTCTTTGGGGACTTTACGGTGGCCTTTGCATCTCTGTTTCGCCGTCAAGCGGCCCCGCTGCTCGGCCTGGACGTGAGTTCATCCAGCGTGAAGCTGGTCGAACTTTCCAGGTCCGCAAGCGGCAAGCTGGTGCTGGAGCGCTGTGCGATCGAGCCTTTGGAGCGAGGCTGGATTGCCGATGGCAACGTCGAGAAGTTCGACGAAGTCGCCGATGCGGTGCGCCGGCTGGTTCGCAAGAGCGGCACCCGCACCAAGAGCGCTGCGCTGGCGCTGCCGCCTTCGGCCGTCATCACCAAGAAGATCGTCCTGCCCGGAGGCCTGAGCGAGCAGGAACTCGAGATCCAGGTGGAGTCCGAGGCCAACCAGTACATTCCGTTCTCGCTCGATGAAGTGAGCCTGGACTTCTGCGTGGTGGGCCCCAGTGCCGGCTCGGTCGATGACGTGGAAGTCCTGATCGCTGCCTCCCGCAAGGAAAAGGTGCAGGATCGCCAGGGCCTGGCCGAAGCCGCTGGCCTGAAGGCTGAAATCCTCGATGTGGACTCCTTTGCATCGCGCCTGGCGACCACGCGCCTGATCGAGCAACTGCCTGGCGGTGGCTACGATGCGGTGGTCGCCCTGTTCGAGGTGGGCGCTTTCACCACGAGCATGCAGGTGATGCGCAATGAAGAGGTGCTCTACGACCGCGACCAGGCTTTCGGTGGTGCCCAGCTCACGCAACTGATCGCGCGCCAGTACGGCTTCTCGCCGGA
This sequence comes from Xenophilus arseniciresistens, assembly GCF_028023875.1. Lineage (GTDB taxonomy): Bacteria > Pseudomonadota > Gammaproteobacteria > Burkholderiales > Burkholderiaceae_C > Xenophilus > Xenophilus arseniciresistens. Next base: position 49,326 of record NZ_JAQIPB010000003.1, on the reverse strand, counting down.
AGAAGCCGAGGCCAAGAAGCGCAGCGGCGACCTGCCGCCCGAATACGCCTCTGGCGTGCTCAAGCCTTTCGTGGCCAGCATCGCGCAGGAAATCGCGCGCGCCCTGCAGTTCTTCTTCACCAGCACCACGCACAACCGCGTGGACTATGTGCTGCTGGCCGGCGGATCCGCTTCGCTGCCGGGTCTGACCAGCGCCGTGACCCGCCAGACCTCTTTCGCCTGCTCTCTGGTCAATCCCTTCGAGGGCATGGAATTCGGCGCTGCAGTGCGCGAGAAAAAGGTGCGCCGGGAGGCGCCTTCGTACCTCACGTCCTGCGGTCTGGCCATGCGGAGGTTCCTGCAGTGATCCTGATCAACCTGCTTCCTCACCGCGAAGCGGCACGCAAGCGGCGCCGCGAGAATTTCTACGCCGCGCTGGGCGTGTCGGTGCTTGTGGGCGGGCTGCTGGCGGGCGTCGGCTTTCTGTGGCTGCAGGCCCAGATCGAGCTGCAACAGTCGCGCAACAGCCTGCTCCAGTCCGAAATCAAGAAGCTGGACAACGAGATCAAGGAGATCGCGAGCCTGCAGGCCGAGATCGCGGCCCTGCGCGCACGCCAGCAGGCCGTGGAGGACCTCCAGGGTGACCGTAACCTGCCTGTACACCTGCTCAACGAACTGGTGCGGCAGTTGCCGGACGGTGTCTATTTCACCGAAATGAAGCAGGAGAACCAGGTCGTGTCGCTGCAGGGCATGGCCCAATCGAACGAACGCGTCTCGGAATTGCTGCGCAACCTAGCCAACAGCAGCCCCTGGCTCGCCAAGCCGGAGCTCATCGAGATCACGGCTGCCAACGTCACGCTGAGCGCGCGCGATGTGCGCCGGGTGGCCAGTTTTCGCATGCGGGTGGACGTGAAGCGTCCCACGCAGATCAAGCCAGAAGGCGCTGCCAAGCCTGCGCCCGGCGCAGTGAAGGGTTGAGAGCATGGCGAAGAAGCGTTCCGCCTCCCTGTCCCTGCCGAAGGTCGACATCGGCACGACCCTGCGTCGCTGGGGCGCGCAGTTCCAGGGACTCAATCCCAACGACCCGGCTGTCTGGCCCCCGATCCCGCGCTACGTGCTGCTGGTGGCCCTGGCGGCCGTCACCGTGGTCGCGTTGTGGTTCGTCTGGCTCACCGACGTCAATGACGAACTCGAAACGGCGCGCTCGACCGAGCAGACCCTGCGCCTGGATTACCAGAAGAAGGTGGCGCAGGCCGTCAATCTCGATCTGCTGAAACAGCAGCGCGAGCAAGTGCAGCAGTACGTCACGCTGCTCGAGAAACAGCTGCCAAGCAAGGCGGAGATGGACGCGCTGCTGTCGGACATCAACCAGGCCGGCCTGGGGCGCAGCCTGCAGTTCGAGCTGTTCAGGCCCGGCCAGGTCGTGCTGCGCGACTATTACGCCGAACTGCCCATCGCCGTGCGCGTGACCGGCCGCTACCACGACATGGGCTCCTTCGCCTCCGATGTGGCGCATCTGTCGCGCATCGTGACGCTGAACAATCTGTCGATCGCGCCGGCCAAGGATGGCGGCCTGACGATGGACGCCACGGCGCGAACCTACCGCTACCTGGATGCCGAGGAGCAGGCAGCGCAAAAGCGCGCGGCCCAGGCAGAGAACAAGAAGAGATAAGAACCATGCGTGCAGCAACTTTGTGCGGCGCCTTGTGCGTCCTGGTTCTGCTGGGGGGCTGCGACGGGGGCCAGGAGGACCTGCGCAGCTGGATGCGTGACGAGCGCGCCAAGGTGCGTCCGCGCGTCGAGCAGATTTCCGAGCCCAAGCGCTTCGAAGCCCAGCGCTACACCGAGGTCGCGGCCGTGGAGCCCTTCAGCCGCGACAAGCTGACCCAGGCACTGCGCCGAGAAACCGCGGTGCCTGGCTATTCGGATCTGCTGGCCACCGAGCTCAACCGGCGCAAGGAAGCGCTGGAGGCCTTTCCGCTGGACAGCATGGCCATGGTCGGGAGCCTGGACCGCAACGGTCAGCGCGTGGCCCTGCTGCAGGTGGACAAGCTGCTCTACCAGGTGCGGGTGGGCAACCACATCGGCATGAACTACGGGCGTATCACCCGTATTGGCGAAACGGAATTGGCTTTGCGTGAAATCGTGCAGGACGCGGCTGGGGAGTGGATCGAGCGGCCCGTCACGCTGCAACTGCAAGAGAAGGCGAACAAATGAAGTCACAAGCAAAAACAACCTGGCAGGGCTGGCTGCGCTGCGCAGCCCTCGGCTTGTTCGCACTCGGTGCGACGGCGCTGGCGCATGCGCAGAATGCCATTCAGGCAATCACCGGCTCGCTGCAGTCGGGGGCCGAAGTGGTTCGCATCGACTTCGCGCAGCCTCTGGCCGCATTGCCGCAGGGCTTCACCGTCCAGAGTCCCGCGCGCATCGCGCTGGATTTCCCGGGCGTGAGCAATGCCGTGGGACGGTCGGCGGTCGATCTGAACCAGGGCAACCTGCGTTCGGCCAACGTCGTGCAGGCCGGCGACCGGACCCGGCTGGTGCTGAACCTGAAGCAGGCGGTGGCCTACCGGGCCGAGTTGCAGGGCAATTCACTGCTGGTGGTGCTGGAGCCGGCCGCAGGCCCGGCAATGGCTTCGGCGGGCAACACGGCTTTTGCAGAGAACCGCAACCGCGACACTCTGCCCATTCGCGACATCGATTTCCGCCTCGGCGAGGGCAACACGGGCCGCGTGATCGTGGCGCTGCCCAACAACCAGGTGGGTGTGGATGTGCGCCAGCAAGGCAGCCAGCTGCTGGTCGAGTTCACGCGCTCGCGCCTGCCCGAAGGGCTGCGCCGCCGCCTTGACGTGGCCGACTTCAACACGCCTGTGCAGTTCGTCAGCGCCCAGCAGGTGGGCGACCGCGTGCGCATGACCATCGAGCCGCGCGGCGACTGGGAGCATTCTGCTTACCAGAGCGACAACCAGTTCGTGGTGGAAGTGCGCGCGCGCAAGGTGGACCCGACCAAACTCACGCAGGGCGTGGGTTACACGGGCGAGAAGCTGTCGCTGAACTTCCAGAACATCGAGATCCGATCGCTGTTGCAGGTGATCGCCGACTTCACGAATTTCAACATCGTCACCTCGGATTCGGTGACGGGTGCGCTGACGCTGCGGCTGAAGGACGTGCCCTGGGACCAGGCGCTGGACATCATCATGCAGGCCAAGAACCTGGGCATGCGCAAGAACGGCTCGGTGCTGTGGATCGCGCCCAAGGACGAGATCAACGCCAAGGAGAAGATGGACTTCGAGGCCCGCGCGGCCATCGAGAACCTCGAACCCCTGCGCACCCAGTCCTTTCAGCTCAACTACACCAAGGCACTGGTCATTGCCCAGGGCTTGTCGGGCACCGGCGCCGCCGCGGGCGGCGGCGGTGGCAGCGGCACCGCCACCCGCATCCTGAGTCAGCGCGGCAGCGTGATTGCCGAACAACGCACCAACCAGGTCTTCGTGACGGACGTGCCGTCACGGTTGGCGCAGGTGGCCGAAATGATCCAGAAGCTGGATGTGCCGATGCGCCAGGTGCTGATCGAGGCCCGCATCGTGGAAGCCACCGACACCTTCGGTCGCTCGCTGGGCGTGCGCCTGGGCGGCGGCATCATCAACACACGCAGCACCTTTGGCGCGATGCCCACGGTCGCGCCCAACGCCGTGGTCAACGGCGCCTTCACCGCCAGCCCGAGCGCGACCACCACCTTCACGAATTCCAACTTCATCAACCTGCCTGCGACCTCAACCACGGGCGATGCTGTGGGAACTTTCGCGCTGTCGCTGTTCAATTCCAGCTTCTCGCGCATGCTGAATCTGGAAATCTCGGCCATGGAGGCGGACGGCAAGGGCCGCGTGATTTCGAGCCCGCGCGTGATCACGGCCGACCAGACCAAGGCGCTGATCGAGCAGGGTGAAGAGATTCCCTACCAGCAGGCCACCTCCAGCGGCGCGACGTCCATCTCGTTCCGCAAGGCCGTGCTTAAGCTGGAAGTGACGCCCCAGATCACGCCCGAAGGCAACATCATTCTGGCGCTGGACGTGAGCAAGGATTCGCGCGGCGTCAATACCAGCGCGGGTCCGGCCATCAACACCAAGCATGTGCAAACCGAGGTGCTGGTGGAAAACGGCGGCACGGTGGTGATCGGCGGCATCTTCGAGCTGACCGAAACCAATGACGAATCGCGCATCCCCGTTCTGGGCGAAGTGCCGGTGGTGGGCGCACTCTTTCGCAAGCGTGATCGCACGGCCAATAAGACCGAGATGCTGGTGTTCATCACGCCGCGCATGATCACGGACCGCAACGCCAGCCGTTGAGATTGTTCACGGTGCGCCGGCCAGTGGCCGGCGCTTCCATGTCAGGTCAAGATTACTTGGAGGAAGATATGAAATATCTGGAGGGAATCGGTCGCGCGAGCCTGATGGCGCTCGTTGCGGCAGCAGTGGTGGCTTGTGGTGGTGGCGGTGGCAGTCCGTCGGTGCCCATCATTCCGATTGCCACGAATCCGACGAATCCGACGAACCCGGCCACGCCTACGACGCCGGCAGCGCCCACCGCGGCCATGGCCATCGTGAACGTGAACGGTGTCAGCACCAGTTCCATGACCACGCTTGAAATCAGTCAGGTACGTTTCACGTTGCTTGATGCCAAGGGCGTGCCAGTGCAGGGGAAGGTGGTCACCTTTACCGAGTCAGGATCGGGCCTGCTCAGCTTCGCACCTTCTTCCGGAACGGCGCTGACCGATGCCAACGGCCTGGCGACGATCGAAGTGCGTGCTGCATCTTCCACGTCCACTGGCGCGACCACAGTCGTTGGTTCGGCCCTGGTGGACGGTACGACGGTCACGGCAGAGAAGTCCCTCGCAATTTCCAATGCGCCCTCGGTGGGCCAGACAGACCCTCAGGCCCTCGCATCGTCCATCGGCTTCCTGGACATCAACCCGGCTGACAAGTCGATCGTGCTGGCAGGGTCCGGCGGCAATGGGCGTGCCGAATCGGCCACCCTGCGGTTCCGCGTGGTGGATGCCAACAACACGCCGGTCAAGGGTGCAAAGGTGTCGTTCTCGGTGAACCCTGCCGAGTACGTGACGCTGAATGTTCCGACGGCGACCAGTGATGCAGAAGGCGTGGTGCTGACAACGGTTTCTTCGCAGAACGTCACCACCTCGGCTGTGGTGGTTGCGAAGGTGGATGGCCGGAATATTTCGTCGCAGTCCGATCAACTGCTGATCACCACGGGAGTGGCCACGCAGGCAGGCTTTGATCTTTCCGCCACGAAGTTCAATCTCGACTCTGCCACGTCTGGCGACAAGTCCACCATCACGGTACGTATCGTGGACACGGCAGGCAACCCCGTGGCTGACGGCGTGCCTGTGGTCTTTACTTCCGACTTTCTGGCGGTCGGCTCTTCGTCGCGTGGTGGTTGCGTGACCGCGAACGGCCAGTGCTCTGTTGACCTGAGTGTGCAAGATCCTCGTCCCCTGGATGGCCAGTACGTGATAGTCACGGCATCGACGCGCGTGGGAGCGAATGCCGAGGCAATCAGCGATACGATTCAGTTCACGGCGCCCCGGATTGGTGATGTGAATGTGTACGACGCTCCTTCTGGTGGTGCGGTAGCTACGACGCGTTTTGCAGGCGACTGCAAGGTCAACGTACCGCTGAATCTGCCCCTGCATGTGGGTACAAACGCTTCTTTCCCAGCGCCTGCGCAAAGCACCGTCACCGTTATCTCCAAGAACCCGGGTGTGACGATGACGGTCCAAGCGGGTGGTACCGTGCTGGATCAATTGGCAGTGCCGCGCCAGCGAACACGTCTGGATCTGGCTGCGAATATTTCTGAGGCAACGTGTGCCGCAGGGTCGACAGCTGGTTTCGATGTGATCGTCACCTCGCCCAATGGCAACACCGTGGCCCGCGCGTTGACGCTGGAGTGGACGCCTGAGGCAATAACGCCTCCTCCCACTCCCTGACTTGTTGACGGGACTCAGTCTGCGCAAAGCCAGTCGTGGGAACACGGCTGGCTTTTTGTTTGTGGTGCAGTAAGCGTGGTGCTAAGGACCGCTTCAGACCACCGTCAGCATCCCTTTGTTTTCAATAAACCTCACCACCTCATCAAGCCCCTCCCGCGTCTTCAGATTGGTCATCACAAACGCCTTGTCCTTGCGCATGCGCTTGGTGTCTGCCTCCATCACGCCCAAATCGGCACCCACGTAAGGTGCGAGGTCGGTCTTGTTGATCACGAACAGGTCGCTCTTGGTGATGCCGGGGCCGCCCTTGCGCGGGATCTTCTCGCCTGCGGCCACGTCGATCACGTAGATGGTCAGGTCGCTCAATTCGGGGCTGAAGGTGGCGGCCAGGTTGTCGCCGCCGCTTTCGACGAAGACCACGTCCGCATCAGGAAAGTCGGCCAGCATGCGGTCGATGGCTTCCAGGTTGATGGAGGCATCCTCGCGGATCGCCGTGTGAGGGCAGCCGCCGGTCTCCACCCCCATGATGCGTTCGGCCGGCAGCGCGCCGGCCACGGTGAGCAGGCGCTGGTCTTCCTTGGTGTAGATGTCGTTGGTGATCGCGACCAGGTCGTACTGCGCGCGCATCGCCTTGCAGAGCATCTCCAGCAGCGTCGTCTTGCCTGAACCGACGGGGCCGCCGATGCCCACGCGCAGCGGCGGGAGCTTCTTGGTGCGATGGGGAATGTGATGCAGGGCGGCGCCGGTGGTCATGAGGTCAGCTTCTGAAAAGACGGGAGTATTGATGTTCGTGCTGCGCCGACAGAATGGCGAGCATGGGCGAGAAGGCCTGGCGCGTGTCGTCGTCGCGCGCCATGGCGTCATCGACCGCCGCCGGCATTTCCTGTGCGAGGCGGGCGAGCATGCGCTGGCCCGCGCTCTGCCCCAGCGGCACGGCCTTGACGGCTGCGGCCGTCATGTTCTCGGCCCAGCCGAAGGCGAAAGCCAGGCAGGCGCTGCGCGCATCGGCGCCGCTGCGTGCGGCAGCAAAGGCGAAGGCAATGGGGTAGGTGGTGGCCAGGCCGTCAAAGCAGGCCTGCGCGTCAGGATGATGCAGCTTGAGCCATTCGAGGAAGGAGCGGCCCATCTGTTCGGTCTGCAGCCTGAACTCGGCCGATTCGCGCGTGCTCAGCACCCAGTCGTTCAGCACGCGCACGCGCGCCTGATCGCCTGCGTGCCAGGCGGGCAGCGCAGCAGCCAGCACGGCCAGGTCGCCCGGCGCCAGCGTCAGATGCAGCTGCTCCACCAGCCAATGGGCGGCCGAGGCTTCGTCATGAACGCGTCCGCTGTCGACCGCGGCTTCCAGGCCCTCGGAGTAGGAGAAGCCACCCACCGGCAGCGCCGGAGAAGCCAGCCAGATCAGCTGGAGCAGGCTCTGCGGCGCCAAAGCGTTCAATGCGAATGTCCGTGATCGTGGCCGCAGCCGGGGCCATGGACATGTCCATGGTCATGCGTGTGTTCAGCATGCGAGTGGTCATGCCCATGATGGCTGTGCCCATCCTGCGTCACGTGGCCGCCATAGGCCCCCCCTTCGGGCTCGAAGCTTTCCTGCACTTCGTTCACGATCAGGTGCATGGCGCGCAGCATGTCGGCCAGCACATGGTCGGGCTCGATCTTGAGGTGGTCGCTCTGCAGTTCGATGGGCACATGGCGGTTGCCCAGGTGGTAGGCCGCGCGCGTCAGGTCGAAAGGCGTGCCGTGGGCGCTGCAATGGGTGATGCGCAGAACCGTCTGGAGCGCAGCGATCACGCGCACCAGCGAGCCGTCTTCCAGCACCAGCAGGTCGCCGCCACGCACGGCAGTGCCGCGCGGCAGAAAGACGCCGATGCGGCGCCCCTGCGAATCGGTGGTCTCGAAGCGGCTTTTCTGACGCACGTCCCAATCGAGTTCGACGGTGGCCGCGCGCTTGACGAGCACCGGTGCCAGGCCCTGGCCTTGGGGCATGAGTTTGTTGGCGGTGAGCATGTGAAATGGGTCGGCTGAACCGAGGGTTGAAAAGGCTTTTCCAGCATAGCCAGCCTGTCAAGAGGCGGGCGCGGCGCCGCAACCTCAGAACAGGAAGTACCGCTGCGCCATCGGCAACACCGTCGCAGGCTGGCAGGTCAGCAGCACGCCGTCGGCGCGCACGGCATAGGTCTGGTGATCGATCTCCATCACCGGCGTGAGGCCGTTGTGGATCAGATGCTGCTTGCGCACGCCGCGAATGCCCTTGACGGCGCTGAGCGTCTTGGCCAGGCCGAAGCGCTCCTTCACGCCCGCGGCCAGTGCCGATTGCGAGACGAAGGTGAGCGAGCTGCGCGCGCTGTTGCCTGCATAGGCGCCGAACATGGGCCGGTAATGCACGGGCTGGGGCGTGGGGATGCTGGCATTCGGATCGCCCATGGCCGCCATCGCGATGCTGCCGCCCTTGAGGATGCAGAAGGGCTTCACGCCAAAGAAGGCCGGCTTCCAGATCACGATGTCGGCCCACTTGCCCACTTCCAGGCTGCCCACTTCGTGGCTGATGCCGTGCGAGATGGCGGGGTTGATCGTGTACTTGGCCACATAGCGCTTGGCGCGGAAGTTGTCGTTGCGCTCGCTGTCTTCGGGCAGTGCGCCGCGCTGGGCCTTCATCTTGTGCGCCGTCTGCCAGGTGCGGATGATGACCTCGCCCACGCGGCCCATGGCCTGCGAGTCGCTGCTCATCATGCTGATGGCACCCATGTCGTGCAGGATGTCTTCGGCCGCAATGGTTTCCTTGCGGATGCGCGATTCGGCAAAGGCCAGGTCTTCGGCGATGGCGGCGTCGAGGTGGTGGCACACCATGAGCATGTCGACGTGTTCGTCGAGCGTGTTCACCGTGTAGGGCATGGTGGGGTTGGTGGAGGAAGGCAGGAAGTTGGCCTCGCCCACAACGCGCAGGATGTCGGGCGCGTGGCCGCCTCCCGCGCCCTCGGTGTGGAAGGCACACAGGCTGCGGCCCTTGGTGGCGGCGATGGTGTCTTCGACGAAGCCCGATTCGTTGAGCGTGTCCGAATGGATCGCCACCTGCGTGTCGCTTTCCTCCGCCACGCTCAGGCACTGGTCGATGGCCGAGGGCGTGGTGCCCCAGTCCTCATGCAGCTTCAGGCCGATCACGCCGGCATCGATCTGCTCGCGCAGCGCCTCGGGCCGGCTCGCATTGCCCTTGCCCAGAAAGCCCAGGTTCATGGGAAAGGCGTCGGCCGCCTGCAGCATGCGCTCGATGTGCCAGGGGCCGGGCGTGCAGGTAGTGGCGAAGGTGCCGGTGGCCGGGCCGGTGCCGCCGCCCAGCATGGTGGTCACGCCGCTGGCCAGTGCTTCTTCGATCTGCTGCGGGCAGATGAAGTGGATGTGGCTGTCGATGCCGCCGGCCGTGACGATGTTGCCTTCGGCCGCGATGATCTCGGTGCCGGGGCCGATGACGATGTCCACGCCCGGTTGGGTGTCGGGGTTGCCGGCCTTGCCGATGGCGGCGATGCGGCCGTCCTTGAGGCCGATGTCGGCCTTGACGATGCCCCAGTGATCAAGGATGAGTGCGTTGGTCAGCACCGTGTCCACCGCGCCCTGGGCACGGGTGCGCTGGCTCTGCGCCATGCCGTCGCGGATGGTCTTGCCGCCGCCGAACTTCACTTCTTCGCCGTAGCCGCCGGCGCGCAGGGTGTAGTCCTGCTCGACCTCGATCACCAGGCCCGTGTCGGCCAGGCGCACGCGGTCGCCCACGGTGGGGCCGAAGATTTCCGCATAGGCGCGGCGAGAGATGGAGGCCATCGGGTCAATCCTTCAACGGCATTGCCCGGCCGGGCAATGCATGAATCTGCAAGAGGGCGTGCGTGCAGGGCGGTCGAGTGTTCAGAGCTTGCCTTGCACCAGGGCGCGAAAGCCGTAGACCGTGCGATCGCCGGCATAGTCCACCAGCTCCACGGTGCGTTGCTGGCCGGGCTCGAAGCGAACGGCCGTGCCCGAAGCGATGTTCAGGCGCATGCCGCGTGCGGCATCGCGGTCGAAATCGAGTGCGCCGTTGGTTTCGGCAAAGTGGTAGTGCGAGCCCACCTGGATCGGCCGGTCCGAAGCATTGCGCACCACCAGCGTGGTGCTGCGGCGGCCCGGGTTCAGCCCGTGGTCGCCGGCATCGATGAGCAGCTCACCCGGGATCATTTGCGGCCCGCCCACCAGGCGATGCCCACGGCCACGGCCAGGGCGATGAAGATCGCGGCGTCGGTGGCATGCCAATGGGGGCCGCTGAGGCCATGGCCTTCATGGGCCAGCGCGGGCAGGGCGGCGGCCAGGGATGCGAGGCCGATCAGGGGGTTGCGGAGCGTGCGCATGAAAACAGTCCTTGTCGCTTGAAGTGGTTGAGGTGCTTGAGGTGCTTGAAGCGCGGGCCACTCAGGCAATCGGCTGATGCACCGTCACCAGCTTGGTGCCGTCGGGGAAGGTGGCCTCGACCTGGATGTCGGGGATCATCTCGGGCACGCCCTCCATCACGTCTGCGCGGGTGAGCACCTCGCGCCCTTCGCTCATCAGTTGCGCCACGGTCTTGCCGTCGCGCGCGCCTTCCATCACGGCGGCCGAGATCAGGGCCACGGCCTCGGGGTAGTTGAGCTTCAGGCCCCGCGCCTTGCGCCTTTCGGCCAGCAGGGCGGCGGTGAAGATCAGCAGCTTGTCCTTTTCGCGGGGCGTGAGTTCCATGGGCGACGATTATTGAATGGCCCGCTGCTGATGCAACACCCGTGCCGTGGCACGGCAGTTGCACCCGGAAGGGGGTGTCCACCCTGCCGCCCCAGCCCTCGCCCCTGGCCGACGATGCGCCCCAGCGCATCGTCAAGCTGCGCCGCGACTACAACAGCTGGGTGGCGCGCGAGACGCTGGAGGACTACGCGCTGCGCTTCACGCCGCAGCGCTTTCGCAAGTGGTCCGAATGGCGCGTGGCCAATACGGCCTTCGGCGCGGCCTCCTTCCTGATCCTGGAGGCGGTGGGCGCCACGCTGCTGGTGCAGTACGGCTTCGTCAATGCCTTCTGGGCCATCCTGGCCACGGGCCTGATCATCTTCGGCGCCGGCCTGCCCATCAGCATCTATGCGGCGCGCTACGGGGTGGACATGGACCTGCTCACGCGCGGCGCGGGTTTTGGCTACATCGGCTCCACCATCACTTCGCTGATCTACGCCAGCTTCACCTTCATCTTCTTCGCGCTGGAAGCGGCCGTGATGGCCTATGCGCTGGAGCTGTCGCTCGGCATTCCGCCCGCCTGGGGCTACCTCATCTGCGCCGTGGTCGTGATCCCGCTGGTCACGCACGGGGTCTCGGCCATCAGCCGCCTGCAGCTGTGGACGCAGCCCATCTGGCTGCTCATGCTGGTGCTGCCCTTTTGCTATGTGCTGATGCGCGATCCTGGTGCGTTCTCGGGCGTCGTGCACTACGGTGGTGACAAGGCCGGTCGAGCGGGTTTCGATTGGCACATGTTTGGTGCAGGCCTCACGGTGGGCATTGCGCTGATCACCCAGATGGGCGAGCAGGCCGACTACCTGCGCTTCATGCCCGCGCGCACGCCCGCCACGCGCGGGCGCTGGTGGGCCGGCGTGCTGGCCGGCGGGCCGGGCTGGGTGGTGCTGGGCGTGGTGAAGATGCTGGCCGGCGTGCTGCTGGCCTGGCTGGCCATCAGCCACATGGTGCCGGTGGAGCGCGCGGTCGACCCGAACCAGATGTACCTGGCGGCGTATGAATACGTGTTCAGCGACTACGGCTGGGCGGTGGCCGCCACGGCGCTGTTCGTGATCATCTCGCAGCTCAAGATCAACGTCACGAACGCCTATGCGGGCTCGCTGGCCTGGTCCAACTTCTTCTCGCGCATCACGCACAGCCACCCGGGGCGCGTGGTGTGGGTGCTGTTCAACACCTTCATCGCCTTCATGCTGATGGAGATGAACGTCTTCGAGGCGCTGGGCGACGTGCTGGGCCTGTACGCCAACATCGCCATCGCCTGGATGATGGCCGTGGTGGCCGACCTGGTGGTCAACAAGCCGCTGGGCCTGTCGCCCAGGGGCATCGAGTTCAAGCGCGCACACCTGTGGGACATCAACCCCGTGGGCGTGGGCGCCATGGCGCTGGCCTCGGTGCTGTCCATCACGGCCCACATCGGCGTCTTCGGGCCGATGGCGCAGGCCTTCTCGGCGCTGATCGCGCTGGGCACGGCCTTCGTCACCGCGCCGCTGATCGCCTGGGCGACGAAGGGGCGCTACTACCTCGCGCGGGGTGGGTGCGAGGCTTGCCCGTCAGCATCCGGGATGGCCGGTGGGCAGGGCCTGGTCGTGCGCACTTGCGTGATCTGCGAGCGCGATTACGAAGGCCCCGACATGGCGCACTGCCCCGCCTACCAGGGCCACATCTGCTCGCTGTGCTGCACGCTGGATGCGCGCTGCGGCGACATGTGCAAGCCCCAGGCGAGCCTGTCGGCGCAATGGTCGGCTGCCCTGCGCTGGCTGCTGCCGCGCCGCGTCTGGCCCTACCTCGACACGGGCCTGGGCCACTTCATGCTGCTGGGCCTGGTGATCGTGCCCTTCCTCGCGGCCGTGTTCGGCGTGCTCTACCAGCAGGAGCTGCGGGCCATCGCCGAAACGGTGGGCCGCGCGCCGCAGGCGGCCCTGCGCAGCGGCTTCCTCAAGGCCTACATGGCGCTGCTGCTGGTGGCCGGCATCGTGGCCTGGTGGCTGGTGCTGGCGCACCAGAGCCGCAAGGTGGCGCAGGAAGAGTCGAACCGCCAGGCCCACCTGCTGATGCGCGAAATCGAGCTGCACCGCCAGACCGACCGCGAGCTGCAGGCCTCGCGCCAGGCCGCCGACGAGGCCCGCCAGGCCGCCGAGGCCGCCAACCAGGCCAAGAGCCGCTACATCAGCGCCATCAGCCACGAGCTGCGCACGCCGCTCAACAGCATCCTGGGCTACGCGCAGCTGATGGGCGAAGACGCCTCCGTGCCGCCGCATCGCCAGCAGGCTGTGGCCGTCATCAAGCGCGGTGGCGAGCACCTGCTCTCGCTGATCGAAGGCACGCTCGACCTGGCCCACATCGAGGCCGGCAAGCTCACCCTGCAGCCGCGGCCGCTGCACTTTGGCGACATGCTGCGCGAGCTGGGCCACATGTTCGAGCTGCAGGCTTCGGAAAAGGGCCTGCGCTTCGCCTTCGATGCCGGCCCGGGCCTGCCCGAGTGGGTGCGCGCCGACGAGAAGCGCGTGCGTCAGATCCTCATCAACCTGCTGGGCAATGCCATCAAGTTCACGGCGCGGGGCCAGGTGAGCCTGCGCGTGGCCTACGCACGCGAATTCGCCAGCATCGAGATCGAGGACAGCGGCCCCGGCATGCAGCCCGAGGAACTGGCCAGGATCTTCGAACCCTTCGCGCGCGCCGGCTCGGCCGCGCAGGCTGCGCCGGGCGCGGGCCTGGGCCTGACCATGGCGAAGATGCTGACCGACCTGATGGGCGGCGAGCTGCAGGCGCGCAGCGTGCCGGGCGAGGGCTCGGTGTTCCGCGTGCGCCTGTTTCTGCCGCGCCTGCATGCGGCGCCCGCGCCGCCCCGGCCTGCCGAAGGCGCATCCGCCGCGCCGGGGCCGGCAGTCTCCGCGCGCCGCGGCTACGCCGGCCGGCGCCGCCATGTGCTGGTGGTCGACAACGAGGAGGCCGACCGCGAGCTGCTGGTGCAACTGCTCGAGCCCCTGGGCTTCGAGCTGCGCACTGCCGCCAGCGGCCATGACGCGCTGGACCTGCTGGCCGCGGGCCTGCGCCCCGACGCGATCTTCATCGACCTGGCCATGCCCGGTATCGACGGCTGGGAGACTTTGCGCCGGGCCGGGGCGATGTGGGCCGGGGCAGCGCAGCGAAGCGGTGATGCGTCACCGGGTCAGATGAGGCAGTCCCGGCCGCCGCCGGGCCGCCCCAAGGCGGCCGCGGCCCCCTCGGGGGGCAGCGAGGACACGCAGTGCCGAGCGTGGGGGCCACACACTGCTTGCGCCATCGTCTCTGCCAACGCTTTCGACAAGCGGCTGGAGAACGACGTGGGCATCGCGCCTGAGGATTTCTTCGTCAAGCCCGTGCGCCACAGCGAGCTGCTCGACTGGCTGGGTCGGCGCCTGGGCCTGCAGTGGCTGGATGCAGCGGCGCCAGCGCCGCAGGCCGCGGCACCCGGGGCCGCCGCCGCTGCGCCGCAGCCGCCGGCGCAGGCGCTGCAGCCGCTGCGGGCCGCGGCCGAGCTGGGCTATCTTCGGGGCGTGATGAAGGAACTGGACGCCCTGGCCCTGGCGCACCCCGCGTGTGCCGACTGGATCGCCGCGCGCCGCGCGCAGGCACGGGCTTTTGACTTCGAGGCCCTGGCGGCCCTGTCGCGCGTGCCATGAACGACCCCAGCCTTGCTCCGCTGGCCGCCAGCCTGCGCGAAGAAACCGCGCAGGGCGACCTGGTGCTCATCGTCGACGACGTGCCCGACAACCTGGCCATGCTGCACGACGCGCTCGATGAGTCGGGCTATACCGTGCTGGTGGCCACCAGCGGCGAGGCCGCGCTCATGCGCGCCGCGCAGGCCCGCCCCGACATCGTGCTGCTGGACGCCATGATGCCGGGCATGGACGGCTTCGAGGTGGCGCGCCGCCTCAAGGGCGATGCCGCCACCGCGCACATTCCCATCGTCTTCATGACGGGCCTGACCGAGACCGAGCACCTGGTGGCCGCGCTGGGCACGGGCGCGGTGGACTACGTCACCAAGCCCATCAAGCCCAAGGAAGTGCTGGCCCGCATGGACGTGCACCTGCGCGGCGCACGCCATGCGCGCCAGCAGGCCCAGCAGGCCGGCCACGCGCGCAACGCGCTCGATGCCTTCGGCTACGCGAGCATCACCGTGCGCATGCCCGAAGGGCGCGTGATCTGGCAGACCTCGCTGGCGCGCGAGCTGCTGCAGCGCTATGCGCAAACCACCGCGCCGGCCATGCCCGCGGCCATGCGCGACTGGCTGGCGCAGCACCTGCCGGCCACCCGCCAGGGCGTGGAGCCGCCGCCGCTGGTGCTGGTGCAGGGCGCGGCCGAGCTGCAGGTGCGCGTGCACCAGCAGACCGGCGACGACGATGACGACGGCGCAGGGCAGGGCGATGCGCAAGGCGTCTCGGGCGACTGGCTGCTGATCCTGCGCGAAGTCAGCGACGGCGCCGCCATCGAGGCCATGCGGCTGGCGCTGAAGCTCACTGCGCGAGAAGCCGAGGTGCTGTACTGGGTGGCCAAGGGCAAGACCAACAAGGACATCGGCGACATCCTCGGCAGCAGCCCCGCCACGGCCAAGAAGCACCTGGAGCGCATCTACGTGAAGCTGGGCGTGGAAACGCGCACGGCCGCCGCGGCCGTGGCGCTCAAGCGCATTCGCGAGAGCCTGCCGCAGTTCCAGCTCTGAGCGAAGGCGCCCGGGCGCATCACTCCAGCTTCACGCCCGCATCGTTCACCACCTTGGTCCACTTCGGGATCTCCTTGGCCAGCAGCTCGCCAAAGGCCTCGGGCGTGCTGGCCACCACTTCCACGCCCTGGTCGCGGAACAGCTTCACCACTTCCGGGTCCTTGAGCACGGCCACGATGTCGCGGTTGGCGCGCTGCACGATGGGCTTGGGCACGCCCGCCGGCATCTGCATGCCGAACCACACGATCACCTCATAGCCCGCCACGCCGGCTTCCTGCACCGTGGGAACCTCGGGCAGCAGCGCGGCGCGGCTGGAGCCGGTCACGCCGATGGGCTTGAGCTTGCCGGCCTTGATCTGCTGCATCAGGTTGGGCACGTTGTCGAACAGCACGTCGATCTCGCCGCCCAGCATGGCCATCACGGCCGGCGCGCTGCCCTTGTACGGCACATGGGTCATCTTCGTGCCCGTCATGCTCTGGAACAGCTCCATCGACAGGTGGTTGGAGGAGCCCGAACCCGTGGAGCCGTAGTTCAGCTTGCCCGGGTTCTTCTTCGCGTAGTCGATCAGGTCTTTGACGTTGTTCACGCCTTTCAGGTCGGGCCGGATCACCAGCGCGTTCTGCGTGTAGCCGGCCCACACCAGCGGCTGGAAGTCGCCCGTCGCGCTGTAGGGCAGCTTGTCGCCGTACAGCGCCGGCAGGGCCGAGAAGGGCAGCGGCGTGATGAGGATGGTGTAGCCGTCGGCCGGCGACTTGGCGGCCAGGTTGTTGCCCAGCACGGTGTTGCCACCCGGGCGGTTGTCCACCATCACCGAATGCTTCCACGTGCGGTTCAGGCGGTCGCTCACGGTGCGCGCCAGCGTGTCGTTGAAGCCGCCGGGCGTGTACGGCACGATGATTCGGGTCGGCTTGCCGGGGTACTCCTCATTGGCGAAGGCGCCGCCGAACGCCAGGGTGAGGGGTGCCGCGGCCAGGGCTCGCAGCAGGGTGCGCTTGTCGAATTGCATGGCTTGTCTCCGTTGTTCGATCTGTCATGGGCCGGTCATGGCGCACCGGCGGGCGCGGGTCAGAACTTCACGACGTAGCCCGGGCCGTCCACCATCGGGTACTTGTCGAAGATGGCTTCGTCGACCTCGATGCCGATGCCATGGCCCTTGGGCGGCTCCACGCAGCCGTCGGCGCCGATCTGGAAGGTGCTGCCGAACATGTCGCGGAAGGGGTTGAAGTGCGAGACGCAGGCCTCGAAGTAGCCGGCGTTCTCGGTCGCGGCCAGGAAGTGCAGCGTGGCCGCGTGGTTCAGCCCCGTGGCCGAACTGTGCGCATGCAGCGGGATGCGGTAGGCCGAGGCCATGGCCGCGATGCGCACGCCCTCGGTGATGCCGCCGCTCTTGGACAGGTCGGGCTGCCACACCTGCACGGCGCGTGCGTCCAGCATCTGGCCGAACTCGAAGCGCGTGAAGTGGTTCTCGCCAGCCGCGATGGGCACCAGCGGCGTGATCTTGGCCGCTTCTCGGTACGACGCGAAGTCGTTGCAGGCGAAGGGCTCTTCCAGCCAGCCGGCCTGGATGTCGGCCAGCGCGGGCAGCACGCGCCGCACGTCGGCGATGGTGTAGGCCGTGTTGGCATCGGTCAGGATGTCGATGTCGTCGCCCAGCACCTCGCGCACCTTGCGCACGCGCGCGATGTCGTTCTTGACCGTGTCGCCGATGCGCAGCTTCACGGCCTTGTAGCCCTGCGCCACATAGGACTGCGCTTCCTCCGCCATGGATTCCGGGGGCTGGTAGCCCAGCGCGATGCCGCCCGCATAGGCCGGGATGCGGCGGTGCGAGCCGCCCAGCAGTTCGTACAGCGGCATCTTGGCGGCCTTGCCGCGGATGTCCCACAGCGCCATGTCGATGCCCGACAGCGCCAGGCAGGTGCCGGCGCCCAGGCCGTGGCTGGAAAGCTGCATGCGGTGCACGCGCTGCCACGCGCCCACCACGTCGGTGGCGTTCATGCCCACCAGCAGCGGCTGCAGGGTGTTGTGGATCAGGCTCACGATGGCGCCGGGGCTGCGGCCCGGGTGCGCCTCGCCATAGCCGGTGATGCCTTCGGAGGTCTCGACGCGCACGATGATGCAGTCGCGCTTGAGCGTGCTGCCGATGCCCATGGTCACGGTCTTGCCCTCGGGCAGGCGGTACGACAGCGGCACGGCGGTGATGCGGGTGATCTTCAAGGGTTGTCTCCTTTGTATGGCGATGGATGGCGAAGAAGGGTGGTCTTCATTGCGCGGCCCGCGCGGGCCGGTCGAAGACTTCGGGGTTGACGATGTTGGGCGGGCGCTCGCCCCGCAGCAGCACGGCGGCCAGCGTGTCCACCGCCAGCACGCCCATGGCGCGTTCGGCTTCCTGCGTGATGCCGGCCAGGTGCGGCGTCAGCAGCACGCCCGGATGGCGGCGCAGCGCGCTGTCATCGGGCAGCGGCTGGCTCTCGAACACGTCGAGCACGGCGCCGGCCAGCTGGTCGCGTTCGAGGGCCTGCACCAGGTCTTCCTCGCGCACCACGGGGCCGCGGCCCACGTTGACCAGCACTGCGCTTGGTCGCGCATGGGCCAGCACGCGGGCGTCGACCATGCCGCGCGTCTGCGGCGTGAGCGGGCAGGCGACGATGACGAAGTCGCTGGCGGCGAAGAGTGCGTCCAGCGGCAGCGCAGTGAAGGGGGCAGTCACCTTGCCCGGCGTGCCCGTGCACACGGCCACCTGCATGCCGAAGCCCTGCTGTGCGATGGCCGCGATGCGCTGGCCGATGGCGCCGAAGCCGATCAGGCCCAGCGTGCGCCCGCGCAACTCGAAGGTGCGCGCACCGGCCTGTGCGCGCACGGCCCAGTCGCCGGCGCGCACGCTTTGGTCGAAGGCCGCGAGCTGGCGCGCCTGCGCGAGCAGGGCGGCGAACACGTACTCGGCCACCGCGTTGGCATTGACGGCCGGCGTGTTGCCCACGGGAATGCCGTTGGCGGTCGCGCGCGGGACGGGGATGAAGTCCAGACCCACGCCCTGGCGCATCACGCAGCGCAGGCTGTTGGGGCGGTCGAACAGATCGGGCGGCAGCAGCCGGCGCACAACCAGCCCCTCGATGCGCGGCATGGCCTTGCGCAGGAAGTCGTCGCTGCCTTCGCGCACGAGTCCATCGGGGATCTGTTCGATATCCGCCCATTCCGACAGGCGCGCATGCGCATCGGGGTGGAGCGGGTCGGTCAGCAGCACGCGAGGCTTGGTCATGTGGCCGGGTTCGCAGTCGTGGAATCGCCCGGGGCGGGCGGATGCGCCGCGGCTTGCCGGCGCCCTGTCTCGGTCCCGGTCAGGCCGGGTTGTTCTCAAAGTTGTGTGATGAATCTATCACACAACTTCAGGATTGACGACCGGCTTTGCGCGGGGTCGGCCGCGCTGGCGTGGCCGCTGCCGTCGTGGAAGTGCCCAGCTTGGCCCGTGCCACGCGGCGTGCGGCAGCGCGGCTGTCGCCGGTCCAGAAGTCCTTGCCGGCCTGCTCGATGCGCTCGCCGGTGTTGTGCATGTGCATGAAGGCGGCGGTGCGCGCTGCCGCGGCATCGCGCGCCTTGATGGCGGCGCACAGTGCTTCGTGCTCGGCCCGCACCTGCGCCGCGAGGTCGACCCGCCGTGCCTCGTTGGAGCGCGTGAGCCGGATCGCGTCGTGCAGTGCGCGCGTGAGCATGCCCAGCAGTTCGGTGTAGTGCGGGTTGTGGGCCGCGCGCGAGATGGCGATGTGAAAGGCCAGGTCTTCCTCGACGCCATCGCGGCCTTCCTTTTCGGCGCGGACGATGGCACGCAGCGCCTGCTGGATCTGCGTCATCTCGGCACCTGTGCGCCGCTGCGCAGCCAGGGCGGCCATCTCGGCCTCGATGCCGCGGCGCAGTTCCAGGATGCGCAGCACGCCCTGCGCGGGGTCTTCCGTGCCGCCCGTGCCGGCCTGGGCCAGGCGGAAGGCGTCGGCCGTCTTCGGGTCGCGCACCACGGTGCCGCTGCCTTGCCGGGTTTCGACCAGGCCTTCGGACTTCAGGCGCGAGATGGCTTCGCGCACCACCGTGCGGCTCACGCCGTACTGCTGCGTCATGGCCTGCTCGGTGGGCAGGCGCGTGTTCACCGGGTAGATGCGAGCGCGGATGTCGGCCGCGATCAGCCCTGTCACGCGATCGGCAAGGGTGCCATCCATGGCGCGCGGGCTGAGGTCTTCGGAAGCGGAGAAGGCCATGGTGTTCGCAGGCTGTTCGGGTGCCCGAAGAATAGCACCGGAGTCAACGCGCTTGACAAGGTGGTACTACGTATTTGTAATACGACTTGAGGCAACGCCAGACGCAAAGCGCTGGTGCCGCACACCCTGAAGGCCCCCATGAATCATTCGAACAGGCCGCGTGCCTTTCTGTGCCGCCGCTTCACGCCGGCGGTGGAAGCCGCGCTCCACGAGCGCTTCATCCTGAGCATCAACGACGACGATTCGATCCTCGCGCCCGCACGGATCGTCGCGCTCGCGCAGGGCTGCGAAGTGCTGTTCGTCAGCGCCACCGAATCGGTCACGGCCGAGGTCATCGCCGCACTGGCACCCACCTTGCGCATCGTGGCCACGCTGTCGGTGGGACATGACCACATCGACCTGGCCGCGGCGCGCGAGGCCGGCGTGCAGGTGCTGCACACGCCCGACGTGCTCAGCGATGCCTGCGCCGAGATCGCGCTGATGCTGCTGCTCAACGCCTGCCGCCGTGGCTTCGAGGCCGACCGCCTGGTGCGCAGTGGGGCCTGGCAGGGCTGGGCACCCACGCAACTGCTTGGCGTGGGTTTGGTGGGCAAGCGCCTGGGCATCTTCGGCATGGGCCGCATCGGGCGCGCGATCGCGCACCGCGCCCAGGCCTTCGGCCTGGCCATCCACTACCACAACCGCTCGCGGCTCGAGCCGGCGCTGGAAGCCGGCGCCACCTACCACCCCACGCTCGAAGCGATGCTGGCGCACAGCGACATCCTCATGATCGCCGCGCCCGGCGCGCCTGCGCTCAAGGGCGTCTTCAACGCGCAGCGGCTGGGGCGGCTGCCGCGCGGCGCGGTGGTGGTCAACATCTCGCGCGGCGACCTGGTCGATGACGAGGCGCTGATCGCCGCGCTGCAAAGTGGCCAGGTGCGCGGCGCCGGGCTGGACGTGTTCGCGAACGAGCCGCGCGTGCATCCCGGCTACCGCGACCTGGACAACGTCTTTCTTTCGCCGCACATCGGCAGTGCCACGCACGAGACGCGCGACGCCATGGGCTGGCTGCTCATCGATGGCATCGCCGCCCTGCAAAGTGGCCGCGCGCCCGACAACCTTCTTCGCTGACTTTCCTCCAAAGAGCGCTTCTCATGAAACTGCAACACCCCGATCTCTTTCGCCAGCAATGCCTCGTCGGCGGCCGCTGGGTCGATGCTTCCGACGGCGCCACCCTGCAGGTGCGCAATCCGGCCGACGACAGCCTGCTCGGCACCGTGCCGCGCCTGAACGCAGAAGATGTGCGCGCCGCCGTGGATGCAGCCAACAAGGCCCTGCCGGGGTGGCGCGAGACCAGCGCCAAGGAGCGCTCGCGCCTGATGCGCCGCTGGTTCGACCTGTGCATGGCGCACCAGGACGACCTGGGCCTGCTGCTCACGCTGGAGCAGGGCAAGCCGCTGGCCGAGGCCAAGGGCGAGATCGCCTACGGCGCCAGCTTCATCGAGTGGTTCGCCGAGGAAGCCAAGCGTGTGTACGGCGACGTGATCCCTGCCGCCGCCATGGACCGCCGCATCGTGGTGCTCAAGCAGCCCGTGGGCGTGGTCGCGGCCATCACGCCCTGGAACTTCCCCAACGCGATGATCACGCGCAAGGCCGGCGCCGCGCTGGCGGCCGGTTGCACCATCGTCATCAAGCCCGCGTCGGCCACGCCCTATTCGGCACTGGCGCTGGCACAGCTGGCGCTGGAGGCGGGCATCCCGGCCGGGGTGCTCAACGTGGTGACCGGCTCGGCCTCCACGGTCGGCGGCGAACTGACGGGCAACCCGGTGGTGCGCAAGCTGTCCTTCACGGGCTCGACCGAGATCGGCAAGAAGCTGATGGAACAGTGCGCGGGCACGGTGAAGAAGGTGTCGATGGAACTGGGCGGCAACGCGCCCTTCATCGTCTTCGACGACGCCGACCTGGACGCGGCCGTGGCCGGCGTGATGGCCTCCAAGTTCCGCAACGCGGGCCAGACCTGCGTGTGCGCGAACCGCATCTTCGTGCAGAGCGGCATCTACGAACGCTTCACCGAAAAGCTGAAGAAGGCCGTGGAAGCGCAGGTGGTGGGCAACGGCCTGGAAGCGGGCGTGAACCTGGGCCCGCTGATCGACGATGCGGCCGTGGCCAAGGTGCGCGAGCACATCGACGATGCCGTGGCGCTGGGCGCGAGCATCGTCACGGGCGGGCAGCCGCACCGGCTGGGCGGGCGTTTCTTCACGCCCACCATCCTGGCCGAGGTGTCGCCCCGGTCCAAGCTGATGCAGGAAGAGACCTTCGGCCCGGTGGCGCCGCTGATCCGCTTCGAGACCGACGAGGAGGCCGTCGCCATGGCCAACGACACGCCCTTCGGCCTGGCGGCCTACTTCTACACGCAGGACTATGCGCGCGCCTGGCAGGTGGCCGAGGCGCTGGAAGTGGGGATCGTGGGCCTCAACGAGGGCCTGATCTCGACCGAGCTGGCGCCCTTCGGTGGCATCAAGGAGTCGGGCGTCGGCCGCGAGGGCTCCAAGTACGGCGTGGACGACTACCTCGAGATCAAGTACGTGTGTGCCGGTGGCCTGGGCCGACCGCTGGCGGGCCGCTGAGCTGCATTCAACGCAAGGAGACAGACATGAAACACAAGAAGATCGGCCTGATCGGCGTCGGCCTGATGGGCCACGGCATCGCGACCAACATTGCCAGGCACGGCCATCCGCTGTCGGTGCTGGAGCATGAAGGCAACCAGCCGCTGGATGGTCTGAAGGCGGCGGGTGTGAGCACCTGCGTCAGCGCGAAGGAGCTGGCCGCGGCCGTGGATGTGCTGCTGCTGTGCGTGACCGGCTCGCCGCAGGTCGAGGCGGTGCTGCTCGGCGACGAGGGCGTGCTGCAGGGCATGCGCAAGGGCACGGTGATCATCGACTGCTCCACCGCGATCCCGGCCTCGACCGAGCGTCTGGCGAAAGTGGTGGCAGAGGCCGGCGGCCGCTTCATGGACGCGGCCATGACCCGCACGCCCAAGGAGGCGGCCGAGGGCCGGCTCAACCTGCTGGTGGGCGCCGACGAGGCGCTGTTCGACGAATGCCGGCCGCTGCTGGCCTGCTTCGCCGAGAACATCACGCACTGCGGCCCGGTGGGTTCGGGCCATCGCATGAAGCTGCTGCACAACTACGTGTCGCTGGGCTCGGTGTCGCTGATCGCCGAGGCCGCCGCCTGCGCCCAGCGCGCCGGCGTGGCGCCCGAGGTCTTCGTCGACGTGCTGAGCAAGGGTGGCGGCGGCGGCACGGCGCTGGAGCGGCTCAAGCCCTTCCTGGCGCAGCAGGACCCGAGCGGCCTGCGCTTCACGATGGCCAATGCGCTCAAGGACCTGGGCTACTACACGGCCATGGCGCAGGACAGCCAGGCCCCGCACACGATCGCGGAGGGCGTGCGCCAGACCTTGGCGCAGGCGGTCGAAAGCACTGGCGGCCAACGCCTGCTGCCCGAGCTGGTGGCCGTGCTGGCCGCGCGCGACGCGGCCTGAGCGCAGGCCGGGGCCGGCCTCGGCCTGCCCGCCAGCTTCTTTTCTCTTGCGTCGCCGGCAGGCGGCGCGCGCCCCCTCTTGGAGAACCGGACTCATGCCCCTGTATCAGATCGCCACCATCGACGGCGACGGCATCGGCCCCGAGGTGTGCCAGTCGGCCACCCGCGTGCTTTCACACGCCTGCGGCAGCGACTTGCTGGAATTCACGCGTTGCGACGGCGGCGCCGCCCACTACGCGCGCACCGGCCACGTGCTGCCCGATGACACCTTCGCGCTTTGCCGCGACTCGGCCGCCATCCTGCACGGCGCGGCCGGCCTGCCGGGCGTGACCTACCCCGACGGCACCGAGGTCGGCAACGACCTGCACCTGCAGTTGCGCTTCAGGCTCGACCTGTACGCCAACGTGCGGCCCGTGCGGCTGTGGCAGGGCGTGAAGTCGCCGCTGGCCGGCTGGCAGGCCGGGCAGATCGACTACGTGATCGTGCGCGAGAACACCGAGGGCCTGTACGCCAGCCGCGGCGGCGGCATCAACCTGCGCGGCGAGGTGGCCACCGACACCATCGTGGTGACGCGCAAGGGCGTGGAGCGCGTGGCGCGCTTCAGCTTCGGGCTCAGCCGCAAGCGCCACGGCGCGCCGCGTGACGGCAAGCGCCGGGTGACCGTCTGCGACAAGGCCAACATCCTGCGCAGCTACGCCTTCTTCCGGGCCGTCTGCGAGGAAGTGGCGCGCGAGCATGCCGACGTGGAGATCGACTATGCGTATGCCGATGCGATGACCGTTCACCTGGTCAAGCGGCCCGACTTCTACGACGTGATCGTGGCCGAGAACATGTTCGGCGACATCATTTCCGACCTGGGCGCGGCCACCATCGGCGGCATGGGCCTGTCGCCCTCGGCGGAGCTGGGTGAACGCCATGGCCTGTTCCAGGGCGCGCACGGCTCGGCGCCCGACATCGCGGGCCAGAACCTGGCCAGCCCGCTGGCCACCATCCTTTCGGGCACGCTGATGCTGCAGTGGCTGGCCGAGCGGCATGGCGACGCTCGCCTGAGCGCCGCGGCCCGCCGCATCGAGACCGCCGTGGGCCAGGTGCTTGCGCAGGGCGATGCGGTGCCGCGCGACCTTGGCGGCAGCGCCACCTGCACCGAGGTGACCGAAGCCGTGCTGCGCCGCCTCGACCGCGCCGCGGGCTGATCCAGGGCCTTTTTTCCAGAAGAACACGGAGACCCTTCCATGCGCAAGATGCTCACTCTGCTTGCCGGCGCGGCCCTGTCATGCCTCGTGCTGTCCACTGCCCAGGCCGCCGGCCCCATCACGATGATCGTGACGGTGCCGCCTGGCGGGTCTTCCGACGCACTGGCGCGGCTGACCGCGACGGCCCTCGGCGCCCGGCTCAACCAGTCCGTCGTGGTGGAAAACGTGACCGGCGCGGGTGGCCTGGTCGGCATGCAGCGCTTCCTCAAGGCCAAGGCCGACGGCAGCACGCTGCTGTTCATCAACCAGTCGCTCGCCATACTGCCGCACCTGTACAAGCAGGCCGGCTATTCGGCCGTGACGGATGTGGCGCCCGTGGGCATCGTGGCCAAGGTGCCGATGGTGCTGTCGGTCAGCAATGCCAGCGGCATCCAGGACCTCCCGGGGCTGATCGGAAAGATGAAGAGCACGCCCGGTGCGCTGAACTTCGGCTCGGGCGGGCCTGGCACCACCGCCCATTTCGCCGAGGCGCTGTTCATGCAGCAGGCCGGCGCGCAGGGCCAGCTGGTGCAATACCGTGGGTCGGGTCCGGCGCTGACAGACCTCATGGCCGGCACCATCCAGGCCGTGATCGACCAGACCGTGACCATGCTGCCGCTGCACAAGGATGGGCGGGTGCGCGCGCTCGCCGTGTCGTCCGCTGCGCGGGTGCCGCAGAGCCCGGACGTGCCCACCTTCGCCGAGGCGGGCCTGCTAGCCTTCGACCTGGCGATCTGGAACGGCGTCGTGGCGCCCACGGGCACGCCTGCGGCCGAGTTGCGCCGCCTCGAACAGGCGCTGTCCGCCGCGGTTGCCGAGCCCGCGTTCCGCGCCCAGATCGACAGCATGGGCGCGCAGGCCCCCACCGGCGACGAGCGTGGACCGGGCCACTTTCGCCAACTGATCCAGCAGGACGCAGGCCGCGTGGCCGATCTGGCCAGGACAGGTGTGTTCGTGGCGAACTGAGAACCTGAGCACGTTCTGACGGGCGCAGCGGGCGTCTCCCCGGGGCTTGGTCGCATGGCCATGCCCGGGAGGGACTATGCTGCCCGGATGCCTGTGCACCTTCATCGCCGCAGCCGCTTCCTGCTTCCAGGCAGCCTGGCATTGGCCATGGGTGCGGCCAGTGCCGGCGGCCACTTCGATGTGGACGATGCCGACACGCTGGGCGAAGGCCGCTGCCAGTACGAGCTGTGGGCCGGGCGCGCGCAATCAAGCAGCACGGCCTTCCAGCACCTGGGGCTGGGGTGCCGGGTCGGCGCCGTGGAGCTGGGCCTCAGCGGTGATCGCAGTTCGCGCCCCGCTGCCCGCGTGCTGGGGCCCGCCATCAAGTGGACCTGGCTTGGGGAGCCGGAGCAGCCGGTGCGCGCCGCCCTGGCCTTCGGGGCCGGCTGGGACTGGCGCAAGCACGGCAAGCCCAGCCGGCAACTGCTGCTGCCGCTGACCTGGCAGCCGCTGCCGGCCCTGATGCTGCATGCCAACGTGGGTGCGGACTGGGCGGGCGACAGCCCGCGCAGCGCCCGCCGCGGCCTGGCGGCCGAGTGGGCGGTGGACGGGAAGCTGTCGCTGATCATGGAGCGCAACCGCGCCGCCCATGCGTGGACGACGCGGGGCGGCCTGCGCCTGGGCCTGACGCCTGCGCTCACGCTGGACATGAGCGCGGCACGCGCGCGGCCGGGCGGCACGGTCTACACCCTGGGCCTCTCGCACGAGTTCGGGCGCTGACCGCCGCCGCCACGCGGCAGAAAAGGCGGCAGCTGCGCTATTCCTCCACGAAGGCCTCTTCGCGCTTGGCCTTGACCGAGGGCAGCAGCACCACCACCAGCAGCAGCGCCGCGGCGATCAGCAGGCCGGCCGAGATGGGCCGCGTGACCAGCACGCCCCAGTCCCCGCGCGAGAGCAGCAGCGCCCGTCGCAGGTTCTCTTCCATCATCGGCCCCAGGATGAAGCCCAGCAGCAGCGGCGCGGGCTCGCACTTGAGCTTGAGGAAGGTGTAGCCCACCACGCCGAAGATGGCGACCATCCAGACGTCGAAGGTGTTGTTGTTCTCCGAGTACACGCCGATGGCGCAGAACAGCACGATGGCGGGGAACAGCCACTTGTAGGGGATGGTCAGCAGCTTGATCCAGATGCCGATCAGCGGCAGGTTCAGCACGATCAGCATCAGGTTGCCGATCCACATCGAGGCGATCAGGCCCCAGAACAGCTCGGGGTTGCTGGTCATCACCTGCGGGCCGGGCTGGATGTTGTGGATGGTCATCGCACCCACCATCAGCGCCATCACGGGGTTGGGCGGAATGCCCAGCGTCAGCAGCGGGATGAAGGAGGTCTGCGCACCCGCGTTGTTGGCCGATTCGGGGCCGGCCACGCCGCGGATGTTGCCCTTGCCGAACGGCACTTCGCCGGGCTTGAGCCGGGTGCGCTTTTCCAGCGTGTACGACGCAAACGAGGACAGCAGCGCGCCGCCACCGGGCAGGATGCCCAGCGTGGAGCCCAGTGCCGTGCCGCGCAGCACGGCCGGCGTCATGCGCTTGAAGTCTTCTTTGGTGGGGAACAGGCCGGTGACCTTGGAGGTGAAGACCTCGCGCTCGTCTTCCTTGACCGAGAGGTTGCCGATGATCTCGCCATAGCCGAACACGCCCATGGCGATGGCGATGAAGCCGATGCCGTCGGTCAGCTCGGGGATGTCGAAGCTGTAGCGGGCCACGCCGGAGTTCACGTCGGTGCCCACCAGGCCCAGGGCCAGGCCCAGCAGGATCATGGTGATGGCCTTGAGCAGCGAGCCCGAAGCCAGCACCACGGCGCCGATCAGGCCCAGGATCATGAGCGAGAAATACTCGGCCGGGCCGAACTTGAAGGCCACCTCGGTCAGCGGCGGCGCGAAGGCCGCCAGGATCAACGTGCCCACGCAGCCGGCGAAGAAGGAACCGAGCCCGGCCGCAGCCAGCGCGGGCCCGGCCCTGCCGCGGCGCGCCATCTGGTAGCCGTCGATCACCGTCACGACGGAGGCCGATTCACCAGGCAGGTTGACCAGGATGGCGGTGGTGGAGCCGCCGTACTGCGCGCCGTAGTAGATGCCGGCCAGCATGATCAGCGCCGACACGGGCGGCAGCGCATAGGTGGCCGGCAGCAGCATGGCGATCGTGGCCACGGGGCCGATGCCGGGCAGCACGCCGATCAGCGTGCCCAGCAGGCAGCCGACGAAGGCATAGGCGAGGTTCTGGAAGGTGAACGCAACGCCGAAGCCGATGGAAAGGTTGTTGATGAGGTCCATGGGGCCTTGAGGAATCCGTTGTGTCTCTTGTTGTCAGGCGATGAAGGTCGGCCACACGGGGAACTGCAGCTTCAGCGCGACCACGAAGGCCAGGTAGCTGCCCACGGCCAGGATGGTGGCCAGCACGGCCGAGGCCTTGAAGCTGAACTTGTCGCCGGCCAGGCCCGCGATGAAGGTCAGCGCGTAGATCGCGACGATCAGGCCCATCGGCGGCAGGCCGATGCTGGGCAGCCCGCCCAGCAGTACGCCGAACATGAGGTTGGCGCCGATGATGAAGACCAGCGGCTTCCAGGCGATGGCGCCCACGGGCTCGCCGTCCTCGGTCTCCACGGTCATGGCCTTGAGCGTGATGGCCGCGCCCATGATGGCGATGAGCACCCCCACGATCAGCGGAAAGTAGCCCGGGCCCATGCGGGCGCCATTGCCCACGTTGTACGTGGTGGCGCCCCAGGCGAAGGCCACCCCGAATGCACAGAAAAGAACTCCTGAAAAGAAGTCCCGCTCGCTTTTGATCTTCACCTTCTGGTCTCCTGCGATCGATGGACGGCGCGCGCCCGAACCGCCGGACGCGCGAATGCATGCATCTCCCCGAGAGAGATGTGCGCGGCGGATCGTAGGAAGGCTTGCGCCCGAGGTGGATGACCAAAGCATTGCCGTTTGGCAATGTTTGGAGGGTGTTCAAGCTGTGCTCAGCTGCGGACGGGCGATGCGCGCCGCCGCCCGGCGGCTGCGGGTCCGCTCACGCCGCGTGCAGGGGGCGTGTCGTCGAGGGGCAGCAGCAGCTGCACGCGCAGGCCCGGCGCGCCGTTCTCGTAGCGGATCTGGCCGCCGTGCAGGGCCACCACCGCCTGCACGCCGGCCAGGCCCAGGCCATGGCCCGGCAACTCGGGCTGCAGCCGCAGGAAGCGCCCGCCCAGGCGCTGCAGCGCCTCGGGCGGCACGCCGGGGCCGTCGTCCTGCACGCAGAGCAGAGCCTGGCCATCCTCGCGCCCGGTCTGCAACCGCACCGTGCAGCCCGGCCCGCCGTACTTGAGCGCGTTGTCCAGCAGGTTGGCCACCACGCCCGCCAGCAGGTCGCGGTCGCCCTGCACCGGCAGGGGCCCCGCTTCGCAGGCGTGTCGCACCGTGGCGCCCTGTTGCTCGGCCACGGCGTCGTACAGCTCGATCACGTCGGCCACCACCTCCTGCAGCTGCACGGGCGCAAAGCGCTGGCGGCGCGCGCCGGCTTCCGCTTCGGCGATCTGCAGCAGCTTCTCGAACACGCGGTTGAGCTCCTCCAGCTCGTCCATCGCGCGCGCGATGGCGGCCTGGCGCTGGGCCGGCGCCACGCCGTCTTCAGCCGCCGCGCGCAGCCGGCTGAGCACGCGCGTGAGCGGCGTGCGCAGGTTGTGGGCGATGGTGTCGGAGACATGGCGCACGCCGTCCATCAGCGACTGGATGCGGTCCAGCATGGCGTTGATGTCGCGCTCCAGCAGCGCGAACTCGTCGCCCTGCGCATCGGTCAGGTGCACCCGCTCGCGCAGGTCGCCCGCCGCAATGCGCGCCGCCGTGCGGCGCACGGCGCCCACGCTGCGCTCGATCTCCTGCCTGAACACGAAGAGGCCGCCGATCAGCAGCAGCAAGGCCACCAGCGCGGCGGCCGCGCTGGCGCTGATGATCAGCTCCTCCAGCGCTTCCTGTTCGCCCAGGTCCTGGCCCACCACCAGCACATGGCCTTCGGGCAGGGTGCGCGTGGTGATCCAGCCGCGCACGCTGCGGCCCGCGCGCATCACCTGGTGCTGGCCGTCGGCGCCCGGCGGCGGCATCTCGTCGAGGTTGCCGGCCAGGCGGCGACCCTGGGCGTCGGCCAAGAGCAGCAGCTCTTCGTCGGTGCTGCGGCCGTCGACCAGCGCACGCTCGATGCTGCGCACCAGGGCTTCTTCGCCCCCGGCTTCGAACTGCGCGGCCAGCTGCTGCGAGGTGGCGCTGACCTGGCGCGCCATGCGCTGGTGCAGCGTGCCCACGGTCTGCAGGTAGATGATGGACAGCGCCGCGAGCATGGTGATGCCTACCAGCACCGCATAGTGCGCGGCCAGCCTGAAGCCCAGCGAACGCCAGAGCTGGCGCAGCGCAGCCGTCGATGCGTTCACGCGCTGTCCGGGTCGGTGGGCTCGGCCTCCGGCGCGGCCAGCCGGTAGCCCACGCCGCGCACGGTGTGGATCAGCGAAGGCAGGCCGCCGGCTTCCAGCTTGGCTCGCAGGCGGCTGACCTGCACGTCGATCACGTTGGTCTGCGGGTCGAACTGGTAGTCCCACACGGCTTCGAGCAGCATGGTGCGCGTGAGCACCTGGCCCGCGTGCATGGCCAGAAAAGCCAGCAGCCGGAATTCGCGCGGCTGCAGCGCGATGGCGCGCCCGGCGCGTTCGGCCTTGCGGTGGCCCAGGTCCAGCCGCAGGTCGGCCACCTCGATCACGCGGATCTCGGGCCCGGGGCGCGAACGCCGCACCAGCGCCTCGGCCCGCGCCGCGAGTTCGGAAAAGGCAAAGGGCTTGGTCAGGTAGTCGTCGCCGCCGGCCTTGAGGCCGCGCACGCGTTCGTCCAGCGCGCTCAGCGCGCTGAGCACCAGCACGGGCGTCTTGCGGCCCAATGCGCGCATGGTCGCCAGGATGGCCAGCCCGTCCACGCCGCCGGGCAGCATGCGGTCCAGGATCACCAGGTCCCAGGCTTCGCCCGTGGCGCGGCCCAGGGCCTCGGTGCCGTCGCGGCAGATCACGGCCACATGGCCCAGGCTGCGAAAGCCCTCGGCGATGTAGCGCGCGTTGTCGGCGTCGTCCTCGATCACGAGGCAGCGCCACATGGCGGTGCCGCTCGAACCCACAGTCTCGGAATTCAAAGCTCGGCGCCCTCGACCATCAGCTGCAGCCGGCGCTGGCCCTGCCATTCGTTCGCGTCGAGCCGAAAGGCCAGCTTCACGCGCGCAGGCAGCGGCTCGCTGCGGCCGAACCAGATGCCGTCCACCGGCTGGCCGCCCAGGCGCAGCTTGAGCGACAGATGGCCCTGGCCCACCAGCCGCTGCGACAGCACCTCCACCTCGTCGCTGAAGGTGGGCGGCGCAAAGCCCTGGCCCCAGACTTCGCGGTGCAGCGTGTCCACCAGGTCGACGCGCAGGTACTCGGGCGCCAGCGGGCCGTCGGTGTCCATGCGGCGCGTCAGCGTGGCCGCGTCCAGCCATTCGTCGGCCACTTCCGCAAAGGCGCGCGCAAAGGTCGGGAACTGCTCGGCCGGCACCGTGCAGCCCGCGGCCATCGCGTGGCCGCCGAAGCGCAGCAGCACGCCCGGGTGGCGCTTGGCCACCAGGTCCAGCGCGTCGCGCAGATGAAAGCCCGCGATCGAGCGGCCCGAGCCCTTGAGCTCGTGCCCGCGCCCGTCGGCGCCGCTGGCGGCAAAGACAAACGTGGGGCGGTGGTACAGGTCCTTCAGCCGCGAGGCGACGATGCCGACCACGCCTTCGTGGAAGTCGGGGTCGTAGACGGCAATGGCCCCGGGCGGCGTCTGTTCGGGCGGGAACAGCTCGCCGGCCAGTTGCAGGGCCTGCTCGCGCATGCCGCCTTCGATGCTGCGGCGCTCACGGTTGATGGCATCCAGCGTGCGGGCCAGTTCGTCGGCGCGCGCGGCGTCGTCGGTCAGCAGGCATTCGATGCCCAGCGTCATGTCGGCCAGGCGGCCGGCCGCGTTGATGCGCGGGCCCAGCGCAAAGCCGAAGTCGAAGGTGGTGGCGCTTTCGGCCTTGCGGCCGGCGGCGCGGAACAGCGCTGCCATGCCCACGGGCAGCGCGCCCGCGCGGATGCGGCGCAGGCCCTGGGCCACGAGGCGGCGGTTGTTGGTGTCCAGCTTCACCACGTCGGCCACGGTGCCCAGCGCGACCAAGGGCAGCAGCGCATCCAGCTTGGGCTGCGCCGACCGTTCAAAGGCGCCCCGCGCGCGCAGCTCGGCGCGCAGCGCCAGCAGCACATAGAACATCACGCCCACGCCGGCCAGGCACTTGCTTTCGAAGCCGCATTCGGGGTGGTTGGGGTTGACCAGCACCTCGGCTGCGGGCAGCGTGGGGCCGGGCAGGTGGTGGTCGGTCACCAGCACGGCCAGGCCCAGGGCCTGCGCGCGTGCCACGCCTTCGACGCTGGCGATGCCGTTGTCCACCGTGACCAGCAGCTGCGCCCCGCTCGCGGCCACGCGCTCGGCGATGGGCGGCGTGAGCCCGTAGCCGTCGACCACGCGGTCCGGCACCAGGTAGCTGACCTGCGTGGCGCCCAGCAGGCGCAGTCCGCGCACGGCCACGGCGCAGGCGGTGGCGCCGTCGCAGTCGTAGTCGGCCACGATGCAGATGCGCCGCTGCTGCGCGATGGCATCGGCCAGCAGCACCGCCGCCTCGCGCGTGCCGCGCAGGCCATCGGGCGGCAGCAGGCGGGCCAGGCCGTCGTCCAGTTCGTCATGCGAGCGCACGCCGCGCGCGGCATACAGGCGCGCGAGCAGCGGATGCACGCCGGCCTGTTCCAGCACCCACGCGCTGCGCGGCGGGACTTCGCGCTCGAGGATCCTCACAGCGCCTCCAGCACGGCGGCCACGTCGGGCTTGCGCAGCCGCGCGCGCAGCCAGCCGCCCAGGCCGCGCGGCCGGTTCTCCAGCCGCAGGGCGGCGCGCGGGCCGCACAGGGTCAGCGTCATGGGCTGGCCCGCATCGGCGCGCGCGCGCCAGGCGGCCAGGGTGCTGGCGTCGAGCGTGGCCCAGCAATGGGCCCAGCTGGCCCCGTCGTCCTGCAGCGCGCTTTCGCGAAGCTGGGTGGCGATTTCGGGGGCCGGTGCCAGGGCCTGCGCCTTGGCCGGCGCGGGGCCGGTGCCGCTGAGCCAGAAGGAGTTGATGGGCGTCATGCCATGGGTGGCGCGCTCGTCATTGACCGGGTGGGTGTACAGCAGCATCTGCATCTCGTTCTGCAGCCGCCGCAGCGGCCGGGCCGCGTCGCCCATGGGCAGCCAGGCGGCCAGTGGCTGGCCGATGGCACGGTCCACCGAGGCGGTGGCCAGCCCTTCGAGCAGGGTGCCGTGCACCAGCCACTGGCCCGGCTGCGGGCCGGGGAAGAGGGCCAGGCCGTCTTCCTCGAAAAAGGGCTTGACCACGGCCAGCAGCGCGTCGGACTCGCGCGCGGTGATGCCCATCTGCTGTGGATCGCCCAGCACCACTTCGCTCAGGCCCACCTGCCAGTGGCACAGCGTGAGCAGGCCCCAGCCCTGGCCATCGTCGGCGCCGGGCAGGCCGCGTTCGCGCGCAGCCAGCGCGGCCCAGGGCAGTTGGCCGTCCACGGGCGTGAGGCCGCGGGCGCGCGCCAGCGCACGCTCGTGCGGGGGGCTGAGGCTGGTGTCGTCCTGGCGGTCTTCGCCGGAAGGCGTGAGGCGGGCCAGCAAGGCCTGCAGGTGCGGCAGGTCCAGCTCGTGCAGGGCCATGCGGCAGGCCACGCCCGCGTGGCTGGCAAAGGGGATCAGCAGATGCGGCGGCGTGCGGGAGAAGGGCATGGGGACCATTGTCGGTCCCTGCGCAAGGCCGTCGGCGTCGGCGCGCCGGGCAGGGTGACACAATCACGCGCCCGCCTCCGGGCGTTCTCAACGTCTATGCAATTTCCCTACGAACTGCAACTGGGCTGGCGCTACACCCGCGCCGGCCGGGCCACGCGGCGCAACGGCTTCATCAACTTCATCTCGGGCGTGTCCATGGCCGGCATTGCGCTGGGGGTGGCGGCGCTGATCATCGTGCTGTCGGTGATGAACGGCTTCCAGAAGGAGGTGCGCGACCGCATGCTGGGCGTGGTCTCGCACGTCGAGATCTTCTCGCGCGACGGCCAGGCCCTGCCCGAGCTGGACGCCATCGCCGCCGCGGCGCGCCAGAACCCCGAGGTGGTGGGCGTGGCGCCGTTCATCGCCTCGCAGGCGCTGGTGGCGCGCGGCGAAGACATGAAGGGCGCGCTGGTGCGCGGCATCGTGCCCGCGCAGGAACCCGAGGTGACGGACTTCGCGGGCACGGCGCAAAAGGGCGCGCTGGAAAAGCTGGTGCCCGGGCAGTTCGGCATCGTGCTGGGCGGCGAACTGGCGCGCTCGCTCTTCGTGCGCGAAGGCGACCAGGTCACGCTGATCGCGCCGGGCGGGCAGGTCACGCCGGCCGGCGTGGTGCCGCGGCTGAAGTCCTTCACCGTGGTGGGCACTTTCGACTCGGGCCATTACGAGTACGACTCGGCGCTGGCCATGATCCATGTGGAAGACGCCGCGCGCGTGTTCCGGCTCGAGGGGCCCACGGGCCTGCGCCTGAAGCTCAAGGACCTGCACATCGCGCGCGAGGTGGCCGACCAGATGGCGCAGACCCTGCCGGGCCAGTTCCTGATCCGCGACTGGACGCGCCAGAACCGCACCTGGTTCGCGGCCGTGCAGGTCGAAAAACGCATGATGTTCATCATCCTCACGCTGATCGTGGCGGTGGCCGCCTTCAACCTCGTGAGCACGCTGGTGATGACCGTGACCGACAAGCGCGCCGACATCGCCATCCTGCGCACGCTGGGCGCCAGCCCGCGCAGCATCATGGGCATCTTCGTGGTGCAGGGCGCGATGGTGGGCGTGATCGGCACGCTGGCCGGCCTGGGCCTGGGCCTGCTGGTGGCCTACAACGTGACCGAGATCGTCGAAGTGATCGAAAAGGCGCTCAACGCGAGCTTCCTGCCCAAGGACATCTACCTCATCAGCCGCATGCCCAGCGACCCGCAGCGCAGCGACATCCTGCCCATCACCATCATCTCGCTGATCCTGGCCTTTGCCGCCACGCTCTACCCGAGCTGGCGCGCCAGCCGCGTGAACCCCGCGGAGGCCCTGCGCTATGAATGAGACCCCCACGCTCCCCGTTTCCCGTGGTTCGCTGCCCCCCGAGGGTGCCGGTGCTGTGGTGCTGCAGGCCCGCGGCCTGACCAAGCGCTTCCATGAAGGCCGCATCGACCTGACGGTGCTGCACGGCGTTCATCTCGACGTGCGCGCGGGCGAAACGCTGGCCATCGTGGGCGCATCGGGCTCGGGCAAGAGCACCCTGTTGCACCTGATGGGCGGGCTGGATGCGCCCACGGGCGGCTCGGTGCTGCTCAAGGGCCAGGACTTCGCGCGGCTCGGCCCCGCCGCGCAGGGCCGGCTGCGCAACGAGCAACTGGGCTTCGTCTACCAGTTCCATCACCTGCTGCCCGAGTTCAGCGCACTGGACAACGTGGCCATGCCGCTGAAGATCCGGCGCATGCCCCCGGCGCAGGCGGCCGAAGCCGCGCAGGCCATGCTGGCGGCCGTGGGCCTGGCCGAGCGCGTGTCGCACCGGCCGGCCGAGCTGTCGGGCGGCGAGCGCCAGCGCGTGGCCATCGCGCGCGCGCTGGTGACCCGGCCGGCCTGCGTGCTGGCCGACGAGCCCACCGGCAACCTGGACCGCAGCACCGCCGACGGCGTGTTTGCGCTGATGCTGCGCCTGGCGCGCGAGCAGGGCACGGCCTTCGTGATGGTCACGCACGACGAAGCGCTGGCCGCCCGCTGCGACCGCGTGCTGCGCCTGAACACGGGCCGGCTGGCCGGCGCCTGACGCACAGCGGGCCTGCGCGCTGCTGCGCGGGCCTGTCTACGGACCGGGCCGTCCTGCCCGAGCTTCTTTTTTCACGATCTGGCCGCCGCCTTCCCCCGGGGAGGCTGGCGGCGCAGCCCTGCGCGCTCAAGCTTTTGCACCGCCTTCTGCTCCACAAAGGTGCGATCAAAACCAGGAATCATGCTTTTGGTGCATGACCTCCTGTGCTTCTTGCATGAGAATGCACGGTTTTGGTTAATTCACGCACTTGTTTGGAGATCGGATGAAGCACGGCAGCGCCCAAGAATTCCTGGCCCATGTGGCCCAACGCAACCCGGGGCAGCCGGAATACCTGCAGGCCGTGACCGAGGTGATCCAGAGCCTGTGGCCCTTCATCGCCGAGCATCCCAAGTACCAGACGCAGGCCCTGCTGGAGCGGCTGGTGGAGCCCGAGCGCGTCATCACCTTCCGCGTCTGCTGGACCGACGACCACGGCGAGGTGCAGGTCAACCGCGGCTACCGCATCCAGCACAGCCTGGCCATCGGCCCCTACAAGGGCGGCTTGCGCTTCCACCCCTCGGTCAACCTGTCGATCCTGAAGTTCCTGGCCTTCGAGCAGACCTTCAAGAACGCACTGACCACGCTGCCCATGGGCGGCGGCAAGGGCGGCGCCGACTTCGACCCCAAGGGCAAGAGCCAGGGCGAGGTGATGCGCTTCTGCCAGGCCTTCGCGACCGAGCTGTTCCGCCACGTGGGCGCCTACACCGACGTGCCGGCCGGCGACATCGGCGTGGGCGGGCGCGAGGTGGGCTACCTCAGCGGCATGGTCAAGAAGCTCACCAACCGCGCCGACTGCGTGTTCACGGGCAAGGGCCTGAGCTTTGGCGGCTCGCTGATCCGCCCCGAAGCCACGGGCTATGGCAACGTCTACTTCGCGCAGGAAATGCTCAAGACGCGCGGGCGCAGCTTCGACGGCCTGCGCGTGTCCGTCTCGGGCGCGGGCAACGTGGCGCAATACACCATCGAGAAGGCGCTGGCGCTGGGCGCCAAGGTCGTCACGGTGTCCGATTCCAGCGGCACGGTGGTCGATGAAGACGGCTTCACGACCGAGAAGCTGGCGGTGCTGATGGACGTGAAGAACCACCTGTACGGCCGTGTGAGCGACTACGCCGAGCGCACCAAAACCAACTTCATCGCCGGCGCCACGCCCTGGCACGTGCCGGTGGACGTGGCCCTGCCCAGCGCCACGCAGAACGAGCTGAACGCCGAAGACGCGAAGACGCTGGTCGAGAACGGCGTGATCTGCGTGGCCGAAGGCGCCAATATGCCTTCGACCATCGAGGCGGTTCACGTCTTCGAGCAGGCGGGCGTGCTGTACGCGCCGGGCAAGGCCAGCAACGCGGGCGGCGTGGCCACCTCGGGCCTGGAGATGAGCCAGAACGCGGCGCGCCTGTCCTGGCCGCGCGAAGAGGTGGACGGCCGCCTGCTGCAGATCATGCAGAGCATCCACGCCTCGTGCCTGCAATACGGCACGCGCGCCGACGGCAGCGTGAGCTACGTGGACGGCGCCAACGTGGCCGGCTTCGTGAAGGTGGCCGACGCGATGCTGGCGCAAGGCGTGGTCTGAGCCAGCGGACGGATTTCATGGCACGCTCGGGCCATGCAATCCCATGACTTCCTGAACCCGGTGCTGCAGCCCCCCATGAAGGGGCTGCCGCTTCACATCCAGCCGCTGCCGCTGTCCCAGGTGGGCGCCCAGGGCTGGAACGTGCTGGCCGACGACCTGCCGTTCCCCGTGGCGCTGCTCAAGCGCGATGCGCTGGCGCACAACATCGCGTGGATGGCGCAGCGCACCCGCGCCTGGGGCGTGGCGCTGGCGCCGCACGGCAAGACCACCATGTCGCCGCAGCTCTTTGCGCAGCAGCTTGCGGCGGGCGCCTGGGGCATCAGCTTCGGCAATGTGTTCCAGCTTGCCGTGGGTGTGGCGGCCGGCGTGCGCCGCGCCATCATCCCGAACCAGGTGATGGGCGCGGGCGACCTGCATGCCATCCAGATGCTGCTGCAGGCCCATGCCGACCTGCGCGTGCTCTTTCTGATCGACTCCGTGCAGCAGCTGGCGCTGATCGAAGCCTGGGCTGCTGCGCAGCCCTCAGCGCAACTGCTGCGCCCCTTCGAGCTGCTGCTGGAGATCGGCTTCAACGGCGGGCGCACCGGCTGCCGCGACGAGCAGCAGGCGCTGGCCGTGGCCCGCGCCGTGCGCGCCAGCAGCGCCGCGCAGCTGGCCGGCATCGAATGCTACGAAGGCCTGTGGGCCAAGGGCGAAAGCAGCGCCGACAGCCAATGGGTCAACACCCTCATGGACCGCGTGGACGCCGTGGCCCGCCAATGCGTGGAAGAGAGCCTGTTCGCGCATGAGGAAGTCATCGTCTCGGCCGGCGGCTCGGCCGTCTTCGACCTGGTGGCCGCGCGGCTGAACCCCGTGCTGGGCCGGCCGGGGCAGGTGCGGGTGACGGGCGTGCTGCGCTCGGGCTGCTATGTCACGCACGACCACGGCACCTACACGCAGATGATGGCGGCCATGGCGCCGCGCCTGGGCTGCGATTGCGCAGACGCCCTGCGTCCGGCGCTGGAGGTGTGGGCGCTGGTCCAGTCCTGCCCCGAGCCCGGGCTGGCCATCGTCGGTGCGGGCAAGCGCGACCTGTCCTTCGACATGGGCCTGCCCACGCCCATCGCCCGCGCCGCCCCCGGCGCCCTGCAGCCGCAGGCCGTGCCCGCAGGCTGGCACATCACCGGCCTGAACGACCAGCACGCCTACCTGCGCTGGGACGCCGCCGACCCCGCGCTGAACGCGCAGGCACCCGTGGTGGGCGAGCGCATCGGCCTGGGCATCTCGCACCCCTGCACCACCTTCGACAAGTGGCGCTGGATGCCGGTGGTGGATGAAGACTATGGGGTGTGCGAGGCGATCAGCACGCATTTTTAGATGGGGTGGTGCGTGAGGCCTTTGGCGTCAAGGCGGGCAGGTCATCGCCAAACGCCCTTGGAACTCACTCGCCCAGCCGCGCGCCGTCCACCGGTTTGTGCAGCCATTGCGCGATGTCCGCGCCCAGTGCGTAGCTCACCTTGCCCACCATGCTGCAGGTGCTGCGCGGCAGGCCGAAGTAGATGAACATCTGGCGCCGCGCCGTGAAGCGTGCGGGCGCCGCGTCAGGCCGCTCCAGCGTTCCGCGCAGCTCGATGAGCTTTGGCCCGCCATACAGCCCCCCTGCATTGGCCAGCAAATCGGCAATCTCGATCCGCATGGTTGGCGCACCCGCCATCTGGGGTGAGGGCGCCTGGACCATGAACTCATAAGGCGCAGTCAGGTGATCTTCGATGGCCTGACGCAGCGAGGCTGGCACCCCGCAGGCATCGTCGGCCGCGCTCAACTGCTGCCCCTTGTCGGTCTTGCCGTAGGCGATGGGCGGCACCACCACGGCATTGCGGCTGTTGGCCTGTGGCTCCGGGTCTGCCGCCTGTTCGGCTACCGGGCCGCGCGAGCCGCAGGCGGCAATGCCAAATGCCGAGACGGTTGCGAGCGTGAGCAGGAACTTTCTTGTGCACTCGGTGCTGTTCATTGCCTTGACTCCCTGGGAAGAATGCGCTGCTACTGCGCGGGCACGGCAGCTGGTACCGCAGAAGGAGCAGGTGCCTTGACGAGCACTGTCATCAAGCGCGTGCCAATCTCGGCGGTTTCGAGGACGGGAAAGTCTTCGCGAAACTTCGGGATGTCAACCTCGGAGGCGTCGACGGCCTGAACCTCGAAGGTGCTGTTGGAAATGCCCAGTGCGGTTTGGCTCACCAAGGGGATGATCGAGCCCGCTGCCACTTCGCTGTCGTCCTTCTTGGTGCGCATGTGCGTCTGCGCGCGGCCCAGGTATTGCACCGCGCCAGCGGGCAGTTCGAACTTCATGTTCAAAGGGGTCTTGAAGAAGCCTTGCAGCGGGAATGTGATCTGCATTGAAGAAATCGAGACACGTTGAGCGTTAGTCTTTCGGCGATTTGGCCCCGAGCCAGGGGCGCAGGAGAAGTCGTGAGACGGAGTCGTTTTTCGGTGGAGCAGATCGTGGCGGTGCTCAAGCAGGTCGAGCTCGGCATGGCGGTGGCAGACGCGTGCCGCAAGATGGGCATCAGCGAGCAGACTTTCTATCGCTGGAAGAAACAGTACGGCAGCCTCGAGCCCGACCAGGCACGCGAGCTCAAGCAGCTGCAGGAAGAGAACGCGAGGCTCAAGAAGCTCGTGGCGGACCTGAGCCTGGACAAAGCGATTCTTCAGGATATCGCCGCAAAAAAATGGTCCGGCCCGCGCTGAGGGTGCAGGCCCTGGACTATGTCCGGGGCCATTACGGCATCAGTCTGCGTCGGGCCTGCCAGCTGGTTCAGGTGTCGCGAAGCACGCCCTACTATGAGCGCCGCAAGGACTCGCGGCCGGAGTTGCGACGACGCATGCGGGAACTGGCGAACACGCGCGTGCGCTGGGGCTACCGGCGGCTGCACGTGCTGCTGTGTCGCGAGGGCTGGCAGCTCGGGCGAAGCCAGTGCTACCGCATCTACGGCGAGGAGCAATTGCAGCTGCGCTCCAAGTTGCCCAAGAAGCGCAAGATGGTCGTACAGCGCCGACAGCGCACCTTGCCCAGCGCGCCAGGCCAAGCTTGGTCAATGGACTTCGTGGCCGAGGAATTTAGCCATGGCGGCAAGTTCCGCATCCTGAGCGTGGTCGATGTGTTCACGCGCGAGGCTTTGGCGGTACATGCGGGGCATCGGCTCAAGGGCGAGCACGTGGTCGAGGTGCTCAATCGGCTGGCTCGTCACCACGGTGCCCCCAAAGCCATCTTCGTGGACAACGGCAGCGAGTTCACGGGACGGCTGATGGACATGTGGGCGTACCACCATGGCGTGCGGCTGGACTTCAGCAGGCCAGGCAAGCCCACGGACAACAGCTTCGTCGAGACCTTCAACGGCTCGCTGCGGGACGAGTGCTTGAACGTGAACTGGTTCGCCTCGCTGGTCGAGGCGCAGGGACTTCTAGAGGCCTGGCGCCAGGACTACAACGAGAGTCGTCCTCACAGTGCTCTCAATGACCTGACACCGGCTGAATATGCCCGTAGGATCAAGGAGATGGGGCCTGCCTAGTGGCCCCGAGACCGGCCGAGACTAGCGCTTCGGGTGGCTCGAAGAATCCAAGCGGATCAAGACCGGCCGAGACTAGCGCTTCGGGTGGCTCGAAGAATCCAAGCGGATCAGACCGGCCGAGACTAGCGCTTCGGGTGGCTCGAAGAATCCAAGCGGATCACCGCCGAGCAGATACTCTGGTATGCGTGGTTCGGGATTTCGCAGCAGGTCCTGTTGATAGGCATAGCCTTGCGCAACTTGCTGGAGGTGACCAATGCAGGGCTGGTGGGTATCTGGCAGGCCTGCCGCATGGCTGCGTCCTGGCTCTCGCTCAGCGCGCGAAACTCCTGCACCACTCGATCACAATCGGCGCCCGGCGTGCAAGTCCTCAGGCGTTCTGCCAACTGCGCCCACTGATCGTGGTTCAAATAGTTATTCGCCGCCGCATTAGCCCCAGCCTGCGCGCCCAAGTTGATCTGGCCGGCATCCCCACCCGCGATGGCCACCGCCAAGCCGCTGATCATGGAAGCGAATGCCACCGTGTCGGGTTGCCTGCCATAGGCGCTGGCCGCCAGCTCGCCCACCGCCGCACCCAGCGCGCCCGCCGCACAGCCCTCGGCGCTGTCTGCGCGCGCCGCGCCCACCGCGCAGCCTGCAATGGCGTGCGCCACCGCCTGCGTAAAAGCATTGAGCTGGCCATCCTGCACCAGATCACCGATGCCATGCGCCGCCTGGGCCGCCGCTGTGTCCAGAATGGCACCCTTGATCGCATCGCCCAGCGCCTGCTCCAGACTGCCTCCATTGATCGCCGTGCTGATCACCGCCCGCGCGGCTGCGGCCGTGAGGTTCTGCTGCAGTTGCGTGAAGAATGGCTGCGCACCGCCGCTGATCGTGGGCAGGCCCACCGGGTTGAGGTTCAACCCCGCCAGCACGCCCCCCGTGACCACGGCCGTGAGCAGTTGCCGAACGTTCGCGCTGGAGCCCAGTGTCTCCAATGTCGCCCCCAGGTCGAACTGGTTGTTCACTGCCGCCACCGCCGCTTGCGATGCGAGGGCCGCGATGCCCGCTTCTACCGCACCGCCCGCGACCGCCGAGATGCTGGCGCCCGTGCTGCTCAGGAACGTGCCGCCACCCGATAGATAGACACCTTCGCCAGCGCCAACGGCAACGGCCTCACCTGCCGCGGCACCGCCAACTTCAGCCCAAGGCCCCACGAAATAGATCGTCACCAGCGTCAGGATCGCAGCCCCCTCGGGCGTGAGGCCCTGCCGGTCGTTGTCCCACTGCCGGTGGACTTCCTCGACCTGCTGCCAGTTCACCCGGCCTTGCAAGGCCGGGTCCTTGTTCAGTTGATCGACCCAGCCCATGCCTGGCTGCTGCGCCAACTGCGTCAGGCTGTCTCGCGCACCTATTCCTGCCTGCACCCGGTTGGCGTTGATGCTCAGGCTGCCGGCGTGGATCTGGTTGTAGTGCGTGCGCTGGTCGCTCTGGCCCCCATCGCGAGAGACCTGATAGACCAGGTCCCGCCCCTGGCTGGTCGTCTGGGTGCTGTGCTCGGTGCCCTGGGTGCCCATGACCAGCGTGTCGGCTTCCAGCTTCACGGCGCCTGGGGCGTTGATGCGGGTGCCCGCCAGGGCCAGGGTGTCGGCGGCCGTGATGCTCACGTTGGCGCCCGTGATGCTGGAGCGCACCAGCGTCGAATCGCTGACCTGCGTCTGGGTGCTCTCGCGTGCCTTGAAGCCCTCACCCACGTCCGTGAGCACGGCGATCTGGCCGAAGTCGTACCAGGGGCTGCGTGCGCCGGTGGAGCCAGTGACCGTTTGCGTGTCGGTGGCGCCCTGGATGACCACATTGCTGCCAGTGATGGACACATCCTTGGCGGCGGCAACCTCCACGCCTTGCAGCAAGACGTTGCTCTGGCCGCTCAGAAGCACGCCGCCTTGGCTGCTGGTGATGCTGCTGATGGAGTCGCTGTCGGAGCCCCGACGGCGACTACGTGCAGCGACTGAAACCCAGCAGCAGCGCTTGCCCTACCACTTCAGGCGTGCTGTCGGAGGGAATGACGACATCCTCGATGCCGTCGTCTTTCACGCGACTCCAACTCTCAAGACGGTCATGGTGCGAAGGGCTGATCGTCATTTGACTATCACCGACGGTCAGAGAAATATTGCACCGTGCCATATCCTTAAATAGCGCCCTCTTGGTCTTGTAGCCATGCTGTTTCATGAGGTCTTCTATCCATGCCGCGTACTGTTCCTGCATCTTCTTGTAGTCGAAGAAATCTTTGGCCTCATCAAGGGACAAGAAGCGGCTGTGGCCCATTGCGTCGAGCACCGCCGCACCCAGATCATCGGCAGTTGCGTCTTGTTGTAGCGTGTGTTGCTTGCCCGCAGGATCGCGCCCGGCCATGCCATATCCCGAAAACGTCTCGATCAGATAGAAGTTTCTATTCCAGTAGGCAGAGGCCCACCTGCTCGGTACGACAGCATTCACTTTCTCACCTCACTCCTGTGACCAGGACATTCACGCCCTGAGTTTGACCATATTCAATCGCTCGCTGAATCTGGGCCCACTGGCCGGGAGTCGTGCTGGCTGGCACTGCAA
The DNA here is from genome assembly GCF_028023875.1 of Xenophilus arseniciresistens. Taxonomy (GTDB): domain Bacteria; phylum Pseudomonadota; class Gammaproteobacteria; order Burkholderiales; family Burkholderiaceae_C; genus Xenophilus; species Xenophilus arseniciresistens. The sequence goes on along the minus strand of NZ_JAQIPB010000003.1, from coordinate 6,260 downwards.
GTCGCAGTTCACTTGTCGAGATCATTGATCGCTGCACAAAAGTCGCACCTAACGAAGCTTCGGTGAACCCCGCCACTTCATCCACATACCCTTTGATGGTCGAGTAAACCTGCGAAGGGCTGCCAATGCGCGCACTGGTCATCGTATCCAAAGTTTTGGCACTGATGGCCGTCTGCGTTGACAGGTCATAGAAGTCAAAGGTCTTGAATCCCGGCGGCAACTGCGAGCCCGCTGGCATCTGTCCCGCCAGAAAACTCTCCCAGGGCATGCCCTGCTCCTGGATCCCCTGGCCCCAAACAATCCTCACATTGCCATTGTCCGCAGCGCTGCTCCAGGGCGGCAGCGGTGCCGGCGGCACATCGACGATGCGGCCGTTGCTGGTGAGCAGCCGAACCTCGCCCGTGGCACTGTCCACCACCGCCATGGTTCGCGGCGGCAAGCCGCTCATGCCATCGAAGCGTTGATAGCCGGCAGGCACTTTGCTGGCCCAACTGCCTGCGGCGCTGACGCCAGCGTAGGGCACTCCACTGACCATCTCTGCCAACCCAGTTACCAGGTTCAGGCATTGCTGCGCACGCACGGCACAGTAAGCGCCGGCACCCTCGGCAAGCATCCCAGCGCCGACCGCTCCCAGCTCTACTGAAAATGCCGTGAGAGCAGCAAGGCTTACGCCTGTGACTGCAAGGCGCATCGCCCCATCCAAACGCTGCTGGTCGCATTGCGCAGGATTGGCCGCGCACGCGGCAACGATGTCGTAGGCATCCACGCGCTGCTGCACAAGGCGCACGTTGTTGTTGAAATCGCTGCCGGCTAGGTAGTAGTTGGGAATGTGGCCGCTTGCCGCCAACTGCAGTTGCGCCTGCGTGCCCAGGTTGGCCTCGTCCAGCAGAGTCCGGCACAGTTGGCTGCCGGCGCTGGCGCATGCGGCCCTCAGAGCGCGGTCTTGTTCGTCGCTGGTTCGCTGGAATTCTGTGCGCAGCTGCTGCTCTTCGCTGGCCGAGCAGCCGGTTGGCTTGCTGCGGCAATCCGCAAGCCGGTTCGCCAGTTGCTTCCACTGATCATGGTTCAGATAGTTATTGGCCGCCGCATTGGCCCCTGCCTGCGCCCCCAGGTTGATCTGGCTGGCATCCCCGCCCGCAATAGCCACAGCCAAGCCGCTGATCATGGAAGCGAAGGCCACCGTATCGGGTTGCCTGCCATAGGCGCTGGCGGCCAACTCGCCGACCGCCGCGCCCAGGGCACCGGCCGCGCAAGCGCCTGTGCTGTCTGCGCGTGCGGCACCCACTGCGCAGCCTGCAATGGCGTGCGCCACCGCCTGCGTAAAAGCATTGAGCTGCCCATCCTGCACCAGATTGCCGATGCCATGCGCCGCCTGAGCTGCCGCTGTATCCAGAACGGCCCCCTTGATCGCATCGCCCAGCGCCTGCTCCAGGCCGCCGCCGTTGATGGCTGAGTGGACCACCGCCCTGGCTGCAGCAGCCTGCAGGTTCTGCCCAAGCTGCGTGAAGAAAGGTTGTGCGCCCGCACCGCTGGTCGGCAGGCCGGTCGGATTCAAATTCATCCCGCCCAACACGCCGCCAGTGACGATCGCACTCAGGAGGTTGCGCACATTGGCGCTGGAGCCCAAGTCACGCAGCGCACCCGCCAGATCGCCCTGGTTGTTGATGACGGCCACCGCTGCCTGACCCGCCAGCGCCGTGATCCCTGCCGTCACCGCACCGCTGACCACCGTAGACGCTGTGACGCCACCAGCGGCGATGAAGCCACCTTCGCCGAGCGTCGCCACAGTGCCGCCAGCGAAGCTGCTCCCTGCAGAATTGCCGGCCGCAGTTCCAAGGTTGCTGGCCGTGCCTGCGGTGAGATACACCGTGACCACGGTGGCAATGATGGCGCCCTCCGGCGTCAAGCCCTGTGCCCCGTAGTCCCACGTCCTGTGGACTTCGTTGACCCGCTGCCAGTCGATCTTGCCCGCGTACTTCGGATCGCTTTGCAACTGGCTCACCCAGCCCATGCCCGGTTGTTGGGCCAGTTGGTCGATGCTGTCCCTGGCGTTCAGCCCGGCCTGGATGCGGCTCGCGTTGATGGCGAGGCTGCCGGTGTTGAACTGGTTGTAGTGGGTGGTCTGGCCATGCATGCCCTTGTTCTGGACCTTCTGGTACATCACGTCACGGCCCTCGCCCGTGACTTTCACCTCGCGCTCGCTCGTCTGCGTCGCGAGGACCAGGGTATCGGCATCGAGTTTCAGCTGCCCGGGCGTATGGACCGTCGTACCCGACATGTACAAGGTGCCGGCCGCAGCGATGTTGACGTTCGCGCCATCCAGGGTGGTGCGCGTCAGCGTGCTGTCCTCAACCGCGATCTGCTCATTGCGTTTGGCGTTGATGCCGGTACTCAGATCGCGCCAGGTCGTCTCGCTCGCAAAATTCAGGTTCTTGCTGCTCGTGCCGGAAGTCACGGAACTGGTGTTGGTAGCCGCCTCGATGACCACGTTGGCACCGGCGATGGTGATGTCCTTGGCCGCATTGACCTGGGCTCCCTGCAGGTACACAAGGTTGCCGCCTTGCAAGAGCACACCCCCTTGGCTGCTGGTGATGCTGCTGGCCACAGCGGTGTCGCTCTGCAGGTTGGCGTTGCTGCCGCTTCCCTTCTTGATCGGCCCGGTCATCGGAACTGTTCCGCCTCCAGTGAGCGTGATGCCCTGGGTGCTGCGGTTGATCTCCATGCTGACATCGGAGGTGCTTCGAGCCGCCGTCACATTCAAGTCATTGCCCGCGGAAATCAGAACGCCCTGCGTGCCGCTGATGTTCGAGCCCTGAATGTTGACGTTGTTCTCCGCGTTCAGCGCCACGATGTCCCCGGTGAAGCTGCTGCCGATGCTGGTGTCGGTCTGTGACTCACCACTCATCGTGGTGGTGTTCTTTTTCAGCAGGCTCTTGCTGGTCGACTCGCCTTGGAATTTCGCGGTCGTCTCGGCATGCCCTTCCTGGATGTTGATGTCCCGGCCTGCTCGCACGCTCAGCAGTCCATCGCCGGCTTCCACTGAGGCCTGTCGCGCGTTGACGTCACGCTTGGCATCGAGCACGGTGGTGCCATTGGTCGTGATAGTGGTGCCGGTTTCCCTGGCGGCGGTCATCACGCCAGACATACCGCCGCCGACTCCCACTGTCAGCGTCTTTGACTGAACAGTGCCCAGGTTGATGTCGTTGCCCGCGGATATGGCGGTGTAGCCATTCTTGCCTTGGTTGGCGACGACAGCACCCATCAGGTTGACGTCATTGCCGGCGCTGGCCACCAGCGTGCCGCCTGGTTTGGTCACGTACAGACCTGCGATCCGATCCACGTTGGCCGTGCCAAGCGCGCCCGTTTGAGTGGTGGTCCGGACATTGAGATCACGTCCCGCGCTTAGGTTCATGGCGTCGCGCGCGTCGATGGTGCCACCGAGGTTGTTCACGTCATCGCGCGCCGTGACCCCCACGCTGCCGCCCGAGATACGGCCACCGAGGTTGTTGACGGTGTCGGCAGTGATGGAGACGACCGTGCGGCCCGCCAGCGTGCCGCCCTGATTGGTCAAGTTGCCTTGGCCTGCCTCGTTCTGAATGACGAGGGCGTCCGCGCTCAGGAGTGCGCCATGACCATCGATGTCACCCTTCTTGAGACGCACGTACACCTGCGGCACCAGCGCCTTCTGGGTACTTCCGTCGGGCAACGTGACCATCTGTTCGACCAGCCAGACGATGTCGCTGGTCAGCTGGGCCATCTGATCGGCGGTCAGAGCAACTCCGGGCTTCAGATGGAACTCCCGCGCGAATGTCACTCCAGCACTCATGAGCGCCTTGTACTGGCCTTCATCGCTGTAGTGGCCGTCCAGGTAGCGGTAGCCCGTCAACTGCGCCACCTGCTCCCGGATCAGTTGCTGCTCGTAGAAGCCGTCGCCCAGGCGCTTGAGCAAGCTGTCCGGGCTTACGCCCAGGCTTTCCAGCAGATAGTCACTGGACAGCCAGTTCCGGTAGTTTGCAAAGCGCGGGTCCGTCTCCACCAGGTAGTGGCCGCCGGAGACTGTGTGGAACAGGCTTGCTTGCGGGATGCTGATACTGGGTGAGCTGGTGCGAACCATGACCGGGATCACCCCGCCGGGACTGGTGCTGCTGGCACCAGTCGCGCCCGATGCAGTCCCGGCTCCAGTGCCAGAGGACGACGCCACGCCGCTCACCTGGGAGGCCACCTCGACAATGGCCGGGTTCCGGGAGCCGCTGCTGACGCTGCCCACGCGCGTCGCAGTGGCGCCCGTACTCCCCACAGCCGCCGGGCCGATGGCATAGCCGCCGATGCCGTTGGCATGGTCGACATATTCGTAGGCTCCCACCGAGATGGCCTTCGTGGTCGGGGGATTAAAGAAGAACAAGGGTACCGGCGCAGGGTCTGACAGGCGCGGGCTGTAGGTCCAAGCCACGCGCAGGGTCTCAGCCACTGTTTGCTGCCCCTGCAACTCCTGGTTGTCCACACTGGTCGTGGTGAGTGCGCCACCAGCGACAACGCGACTGTCGCGGTTGAGCAGGTGACCATTGATGGCGAGGTCGCCACCGGCCACGATGCGTGCCGGATCGGCGTTGACGGCCGTATCGGTCGTGGTCCGGGTGTTGACGTACCAGTCCGCGTATCCAATGCCGGCCACGATGATGCTGCCGTCGGAATTGCGGTGGTACAGGATGCGTTTGGCCGGATCTCCCCAGGTGACCACATTGCCGTTGGCATCAAGCTTCTGCCAGACGGTGCCGTTCAGGGTGACGTAGTAAGTCTGCGAATCGGTGGTGACAACCTGCGGCCCCAACTGGACGTGCGTGTCAATGTTGTTGACCTGGCCCATCGCGATGGACATGCTGCCCAGCGATTCAATGGTGGCGCTCAGGTTGTTGAGCGTGTTGCCCGTGCCGGTCGCATAGCCGCTGGAATCCAGTGCACCGCCGATTTGCATCTCGCCAGCGCTGAAGACGAGCGCATGCTCGCGGTTGTTGATCTCGCTGGCTCCTAGTTCAACGCTCCACCGGCCCGCTATCGCCCCAGCCGAGGTGATTCCGTTGACCGTCTCGGCGTCATTGTTGAGTTGACCCGTACCGATGGCGACGGTATCGCCGTAGATGCGGCCAGTGCCTATGTTGTTGACGATGCTGGCGTTGACGCGTGTGGTGCTGGCGCTGTCGATCAATCCGCGATTGGTGAGCGTATCGGCGTTGATGGTTGTGTTCTTCCCCGACATTTCGCCGCTGGCGGTATTGGTGACTCCGTCCCCGCTCACCGTCAGCGTCTGGCCTGCCAGCAGCTTGCCGTTGTTGGTCAGCTTGCCCGTGGTGCCATAGCTCAGGTTGCCATTGGCAATGACTTCGGCGTTGTTGGTGACGTCTTGCGAGAGCGCCACCGTCAGGTCCTGGTTGGACACCAGCGTTCCGTCGCCACTGAAGCGGGCGGCATCGACTACGACGCGCTTGCCTGCCTCCAGCGTCCCGCCCGTGTTCACGACCGCCAGGGTCTTGGCCGCCGGGTTCGCCCGGTTGGGGTCGAGGATGGCCAGGGTGTGGCCCGCCGAGATCAGGCCATCGGCATTGTTGAGCGTGCCGCCGCTGGTGACGGTGGTGTCGGCATCCGCGCGGATGGCCCCGGCACCGTTGTCCAGGTGGCCGACGGTGAGGGCGACGCTCTTGCCTTCAATGCCCTGGTCGGTGCCAAGGGTGTGGGCGTTGAGGATGTCGCCGGCACTGAGCGTGGTGGTCTGCAGGGAGCGCATCAGCCCCCCGTCGTTGTGGATGCTGCCGGCAGCCAGGGTGAGGCCGCCCATGGCCTGGGTTTGACCGCCGGTGTTGTCGTAAGCAGCGCCGTTCGTGTCAACGCTGAGGGCCTCCTGGCTGAAGACCTGCCCGCCGGCCGTGTTCGAGAACTGCTGAGTGTTTGCCGTGATGGCGCCCTTGGCGCCGATGTAGCCGGCGGTGTTGGTCACGGCGCCAGCGTTCAGCACCAGGGTATCGGCGCTGGTGATGCCGCCCTGGCCGTTGGCGTAGCCCGCGGCGTTTGTGTTGCTCAGCGCCTGGCCCTGCGTGTCGAGGGTGAGTGCGCCGCCGGACTGGATCAGGCCGGCGTCGTTGAGCAGCGCGCCCGTTTTGAGGCTGATGCCCTGGGTGGCCACAAGGGTGCCCAGCGCGTTGCTCAGTTGCTGGCCGCGGGTGTCGATGGCGATGCGCTCGCCAAAGACCTTGCCCGCGCTGTTGTCC
>NZ_JAQIPB010000002.1 GCF_028023875.1 Xenophilus arseniciresistens | reverse complement strand
TTGGCGATGACCACCTCCGCGCGCTGGCCGGCCACCTCCACATAGCCGCGAAGATGGCTCGGGTCGCTGCTGGAGACCTGGTTGACGATGATGCGAGCCGGCCCGAGCGCCAGCCAGGGATTGCCCTGCACCCAGCCGCCCAACTGGGTTTGGACGTTCGTGCGGCTGTTGTTGAGGATGGCACCTGCAGCCTGCACATCGAAGCGGTTGTAGCTGTTGATGCTCACGCCTGCGGCAGAGGGTGTGCCGATGTTGACCAGCGGCACACCATTGGGCGCCATCAGCACCTGGGGCCGCTGGCCGGCCGCAGCGAACGGGTTGGCGACGATCTGGGCTTGCGCGCTCAGGCCGCCCAGCAGCCCCGCGAGAGTGACCGCCAGGGCCGAGCCGGTGGTGCGTGCGCGGCCCTTGCCGGCGCTGCTGGCCGTCTCCTGCACGGCCATGCGCTGGCCTCGTGCTGCGTTGAAGACCACCCGGTGAAGATGCTTGTTCATTTTTTTCTTCCAATCCCTGTCTGGCTATCCCTGTCTGGCTGCTTGGCAGCCCCATGCGCAACCCTGCGCGATCTCAGAAGCTGTAGTTGAGGTTGAAGCCCGCCGTCATGCGTGCGGTGGGGAAGCCCTCGGGTTTCCACACCGGTGCGCCGATGAACAGGTCGTAGTTCAAGCTGCTGGTGCCCGGGCCCGTGCGCAGGGCACCGCGCACGCCCAGCACGGCACCCGCGAGGTGGTTGCCCAGCAAGTAGCGGGTGGAAGGGCCGCCCACATGGCCGTAGTCCAGGCCCACATACAGTTCAGCGCCGCTTGCGCCCATGGCCCAGCCCAGGTCGTTGCGCAGCAGCCAGCCACGCTCGGCCAGCAGGCTCGTTTCGCCATCAAAGCCGCGCACGCTGTAGCGCCCCCCGATGGCGAAGCGATCCTGCGGCGTCAGCGGCGTGCGGTTCCACTGCGCGCGCCACTGGCCGGCGTAGCGCAGCTTCTGTTCACCCCACTGGAAAGGCAGGGTCAACTGCACGTCCGCAGCCCACAGCCTCATGCGCGACGTCCCCTCGCCGTAAGCCTCTTCGGGCGCTGGCAGTGCGCCGAAGGCACCGGTGCCACGCCGGTGCGTCAGGTTGCCCTCCAGCGTGGCCTGGCCGATGAAGGCCTTGTGGTTCAGGCCCAGTTCCCAGCCGCCCACCACGCGATGCTGCACCTCGATCTCGGTGTCATCGACCTCGCTGCGCGATTCGCGCCTGAAGCCCCGCAGGCTCAAGGTGGTCTTGTGCTGCTGGCTGCGCCAGACCAGGCGAGAGAGCTTGATTTCGGCGTTCTCGGTGCGTCCTCCGTACACATAGTCCTGGCTCAGGCCCGCCACGCTTTGTCGATAGCGACTGCGCGAGGCCGTGAAGCCCGCCAGCCAGTAGCCGTAGGGCACCGAATAGTGCAAGGTCTGTCCCTCAGTGCCCTTGCGCGGGTTGCCCAGAAAGTGGTCGTCGATGCTGTGGTTGGCACTCAGGTAGAACAGATCGTTCAGGCCCAGCAAGCTGTCGGCAGAGGCGGTCAACCCCATCTGGTAGCGGCCGGTCGCTTCGGTGCCGCTGTCGTCCAGGCTCAGGGCACCGCGCAGGCGGCGGCCTTGTGCATACCGGACGACGAGTTCGCTGTCGCCAGGACGGGCGTCAGGGGATTTCGAGGGCTCGATCTGAATGTCGGCCTCGGCCGTCGGCGCGCGCTTGAGGTTTTCCAGGCCCTGCTCGATGTCGCGGATGTTCAGCAAGTCGCCTACACCCGCAGGGACGGCAGATAGCAACAGACGCTTGCTCGGGGTAGGCCCGGCGTCGGGGTCCGACGCGAACCGGATGGCCGTGATGCGCCCAGGCACCAGGGTCAGAGCCAGTTCACCGCGAGTAAGGTCTTGCGGCCCGGCCAGCACACGCGTGGTGACGTAGCCTTGCGCGATCACCGCCTGCTGAAGGCGTGAAAGCACGATGTTGATGCCTTCGGTGCCCAGGCAGCGCCCCAGGGGTGAATCATTGCCAGATTCACCACCGGCCGCCTGCAGCGCCCACTGGAACTCGCCCGCCAGTTCGCCGCCGAGCGTGATGCGGTCGATGCGAAAACAAGGGGTTTCAGCGTCGGGCAGGCGTTGAGTGCTCGCCGGGCCCTGCCGCTGCAGCCGCGCGTCCACGCTGCGCTCTTGCTGCTCGCGCAAGGCGCGCTCGCGCTCTTGCTGGCGGATCTCTTCGATGAAAGGGTTGGGCGCGGTCGGGTTGGATTGCGCCATCGCCCCGTTGGCAACCGCCAGCAACGCGAGCGCTGCGCCCAGAGGCTTCTTCAGCGAGCGCGTATGCGCTGCGCGGCCGCGTCTTGCGGTCTTTGGTTTCACTGGAACTCCCTGATTTGTATCAGGGTGTGATTTTGGGGTACCTCACTGAAAACTGAGCGCTGGTGACACAGTCCGGTTGAGAACTAATGAACACAAGATACCTATCAACTCTGTAGGGCTTGCTAGGCGCAGCGTGTGCCGGCCGTGCGCGGGAAACAGAAGGCTCTCTTCCGGCCATGATGAATTCCCAGCCATCCACCCGAATGAGTGTTCGTTGCAGGCTCCGGAGCTGCAGTCACCATGGCCAGATGGGAAAAAGAAAAAGCCGCATGCAGCTTCCGCCACACGCGCCTTCGATGCCGCTCGCGCAGCCTTGCCGTCAAAGAATCCGGTTGAACCACAGCAGCGACAGCCCGGCCGAGAGCAGCGCCAGCAGCGCGGCGCCCAGGGCGAAGAGGGCCGAGATCTCGGTCTCCTTTTTCTCCACCGTCAGGCGCGAGCTCAGCGTTTCGTACACCTTCTTCAGATCGGTGGCCGTGCCGGCATAGAAGTATTCGGCCGCCGTGCTGGTGGCCACGGCCTTGAGGGTTTCCTCGTCCAGCCGCACGCGCATGGACCAGCCCTCGAAGCCGATGGTCTCGCCGCTGACGGTGCCCACGCCCACGGTGTAGACGCGCACGCCGCGGTCGGCGGCGGCCTTGGCGGCCTCCATCGGGTCCACGCCCGTGGTGCGCTGGCCGTCGGTCAGCATGATGATGGCGGCCGAGCTGTAGGAGCCCGGGGGCACGGGCGCCACCTCAGCGGGCTTGGGGCGCTGGGCCTGGTCGATGGGCACGCCCTGCAACTGCTGGCGCCCGGGCGAGCCGAAGGTGCTGATGTCGATGCCCGCGTTGGGGAACAGCGTGGCCAGCGAGACCACGATGGCATTGCCCGTGGCCGTGGCGCGCTGCAGCTGGAAGGAGTCGATCGCGGCGTTGAGGTCTTCGCGGTTGGTGGTGGGCAACTGGGCTACGTTGGCGCTGCCGGCGAAGGCCACCACGCCCACCTTCACATGGCGCGGCAGGTCCTTGATGAAGCCCTTGGCCGCTTCCTGCGCGGCCACCAGGCGGTTGGGTTTGACGTCTTCGGCACGCATGCTGCCCGAGACGTCCATCGCCAGGATGATGGTCTGCTGGTTCGACGGCAGCACCACCGAGGCCATGGGCCGCGCCGCCGCGATCAGCATGGCCGCGATGGCCAGCAGGAACAGCAGCGGTGGCAGGTGCCGGCGCAGCGACTGGCCGGCGCCCATGGCCTCGTGCACGATGGACAGGCTGGCATAGCGCACGGCCAGCTTCTTCTTGCGCCGCAGCAGCCAGACGTAGAGCACCAGCAGCAGCGGCAGCACCGCCAGCAGCCACAAAAACTGGGGCCAGAGAAAGCTCATCATGCGTGGGCTCCTGAAGAGGCGGTGCGGCCTTGCACGCGGCGCTTGCGCAGATCGCAGAAGCGGACGATGGCCTGCACCAGGTCGTCTTCGGTCGACAGCTCCAGCGTGTCCACGCCCGCGCGGCCCAGCGCCTCGCGCAGGGCCGTTTCGCGGTCGGCGGCCAGGCGCGCGAAGCGGCGCCTGAAGCCTGCGTCATGCGTGTCCACCCAGAGCTGCTCGCCGGTTTCGGCATCGGTCAGCGGCACCAGGCCCAGGTCGGGCAGTTCCTGCTCCAGCGGGTCGAACAGGCGCACGGCCACCACCTCGTGGCGCTGGGCCAGCCGGCCCAGGGGTTTTTCCCAGCCGGGCTCGGTGAGGAAGTCGGAGACCACGAACACGGTGGCGCGGCGCGGCATCAGTGCGGCGGCGGCGTCGAGCAGGTCGGACAGGCGCGTCATGCCGGCCGCGGGTGCTGCCTTGGGCGCAGCGCGGCGACTGGCCGCTTCGGGCTCGCGCCGCTTCATCAGGTGCAGCAGGCGCAACACATGCGCGCGGCCGCTGCGCGGCGGCAGCACTGCATCGAGGCTGTGGCCATAGACCAGCGCGCCCACCCGGTTGCCATGGCGTGTGAGCAGGCGCGCCAGCACGCCCACGAAGCCGGCCGAGATGTCGCGCTTGGCTCGGACGCCGGAGCCGAAATCGACCGAGCGGCTGAGGTCCAGCACGAACCAGGCGGCCATCTCGCGGTCTTCTGTGAAGACGCGCACATGCGGTACCTGCTGGCGCGCCGTCACGTTCCAGTCGATGTGGCGCACGTCGTCGTGCAACTGGTATTCGCGCAGGTCGGCCAGGTCCAGGCCGGTGCCGCGCATCAGGGTGCGGTAGTCGCCCTGCAGCAGGCCGTCCAGGCGCCGGATCACGGTCCACTCCAGGCGCCGCAGCAGGCGCTCGGCGCCTTCGGCGTGGGGCGCAGCGTCGTTTGCCGCCTCCGCGCCAGCGCCGGGCGCGGCCTGGCCGGCCGCCGTGCGTGAAGAGGAACGTCGCCACCACATGTGAATGGGCTCCCGTGCTCAGGCGGCCTGGCGTTCGTGTTCCAGCGGGCGCGGCGGCGGGGCCACGGCGCGCATGATGCGCTCCACCAGCGCATCCGGCGTGAGGCCCTCGGACAGGCCTTCATACGACAGCGTCACGCGGTGCCGCAGCACATCGGGCACCAGGTCGGTCATGTCCTCGGGCAGCGCGTAGCTGCGCCCGCGCAGCATGGCCAGCGCGCGCGCGCCTTCGGTCAGGTTGATGGTGGCGCGCGGGCTGGCCCCGTAGGTGATGAGCTGGCGCGTGTCCTTGAGGCCGAACTTCTCGGGCGTGCGCGTGGCCGAGACCAGCTTCACGGCGTACTGGATCAGCGACGGGTCCACGTACACCAGCCGCGCCTGTGCCTGCAGGGCCGCGAGCTGCTCGGTGGTGGCCACGGGCGCGGCTTCGAGCTTCTCGCCGATCACGCGCTGCACGATGACGAACTCTTCCTCGTCGCTCGGGTAGTCCACCAGCACCTTCATCATGAAGCGGTCCACCTGGGCTTCGGGCAGCGGGTAGGTGCCTTCGGTCTCGATGGGGTTCTGCGTGGCCATCACCAGGAAGGGGCGCGGCACCTGGTGCGTCTCGCCCGCGATGGTGACCTGGCGCTCCTGCATCACTTCGAGCAGGGCGCTCTGCACCTTGGCCGGCGCGCGGTTGATCTCGTCGGCCAGCAGCAGGTTGGCAAACACGGGGCCCAGCGCGGTGGAGAACTCACCGGTCTTCTGGTTGTAGATGCGCGTGCCCACTAGGTCGGCCGGCACCAGGTCGGGCGTGAACTGGATGCGCTTGAACTGGCCGCGCACGGTCTCTGCCAGGGTCTTTACGGTCAGCGTCTTGGCCAGGCCGGGCACGCCTTCGACCAGCAGATGGCCGCCCGCGAGCATGGCCACCATCACTCTTTCGAGAAAGCGGTCCTGGCCCACCACCACGCGCTTGACCTGGTAGAGGATCTGCTCCATGAGTTCGGCGGTGGAGGCGGGCGTGGAACTGGCCGTGGGGCTGGCGAAGTCTTCCTGGCTCATGCGGGTGTCCTCGTTGAATTCAGGGGCGGCGAAGCGATCAGAAGGGCGGCGAGCCTGCGGCCGAGGCCGCGTTCTCGATGGGCACCGCAAAGCCGATGCCGATGAAGGTGCGCTGCTGCGTAGGGTTGAGGATGGCGGTGACGATGCCCAGCACCTCGCCATCCATATTGACCAGCGGGCCGCCCGAATTGCCGGGGTTGGCCGCGGCGTCGAACTGGATCAGGTTGCCCAGTTCCTGCTTGCCTTCGGGCGAGCGGAAGGAGCGCTTGAGGCCCGACACCACGCCGGCCGAAACGGAGGGCCCGATGCCGAAGGGAAAGCCCACCGCCGCCACCTGGTCGCCGGGCCGCAGGTCGGCCGTGGAACGCATGGTGGCCGCGATCAGGTCGTCGGGCAGCTTTTTCGCCTGCAGCACGGCCAGGTCGTTCTCGGGCTGCGCGCCGGTCACGGTGGCGTCGGATTCGGTGCCGTCATGGAAGGTGACCTTGATGCGCTGCGAGCCGGCGACCACGTGCAGGTTGGTCAGGATGGTGCCGTTGTCGACGATCACCACGCCCGTGCCCACGCCGCGTTCCTCGGGTTCGTCGGGCGCCGCTTCGGCCTCGGGCGGCTTGCCCTTGCCCAGGTTGCGTCCGCGCTTTTCCTGCTTGGCGGCGGGCGTGACTTTCTCGGGGCCGTAGCCCACCACGCGCACCAGCGAAGGCGCAATGGCTTGCGCCGCGCGCGCGGCCGGCGAGGGCAGGGTCTGGGTGCTGAGCGTGCGCAGCACGGCTGCGTCGATGTCCTTCTGCGTCAGGCTGCGGCCGGCTTCGCGCGGCCACATCCAGGCGGCACCGGCGGCCAGGGCCATGCTCAAGGCCAGCAGCAGCGCGAAGGCGCCACGCCCGGGCTGCCAGCGCGCCCGCGCCGGGGCTGGCGCGGCGGCTGCAGGTGCCTCGTCACCCGAGGCTTGCGGCGCAGGGTCGGGCCCGGCCGCCGGCGCACCAGCAGCGGTGGTCGCAGCCTTGGGCGAAGGGCTGTAGCGGGCGGGCCTGCGCATGGATGCACCTCCGGTCAGAAAGGGGTCCAGGAACGGGCTCACACTAGCATGCTTTGTGCCCCGCTGCATGCCATCGTGCATCATGACCGCATGACGTCCTTTGTCGATACACACTGTCACCTGGACGCCCCCGAGTTCGGCGACGAGGCGCCCGCCGTGCAGGCGCGCGCGCGGCGTGCCGGCGTACGGCTGGGCGTGATCCCCGCGGTGGGCGCGTTCAACTTCGACACCGTGCGCGAACTGGCCCACCGGCAGGGCGACGTGTACGCGCTGGGCATCCATCCGCTGTTCACGCCCAAGGCTCAGCAGGCCGATCTGCAAACGCTGGCGCGGGCGCTGCGTGCGCAACTTGATGACATGCGCCTGGTGGCCGTGGGCGAGATCGGGCTGGACTACTTCGTGCCCGAACTCGACGGCCCGACGCAGGAGCACTTCTTTCGCCAGCAACTGGTGCTGGCGCGCGATCTGGAACTGCCGGTGCTGATCCATGTGCGCCGATCGGTGGACAAGGTGCTGCGCCATCTGCGCGAGGTGGGGCGAGGCCGGCCCTGGCGCGGCATCGCCCACGCCTTCAACGGCAGCGCGCAGCAGGCGCAGGCCTGCATCGCGCAGGGGCTGAAGCTGGGCTTTGGCGGCGCCGTGACCTTCGAGCGCGCCCTGCAACTGCGCCGACTGGCGGCCGAGCTGCCATTGCAGGTGCTGGTGCTGGAAACCGACGCGCCCGACATTCCGCCGCACTGGCTCTACCGCACCCAGGCCGAGCGCGACGCCGGCCAGCCGCAGGGGCGCAACGAGCCGGCCGAGCTGCCGCGCATCGCGCAGGTGATCGCCGATCTGCGCGGCATGCCGCTGCAGGCCCTGGCCGAGGCCACCACGCGCAATGCCTGCGAAGCCATGCCGCGCCTGGCGCACTGGCTGGATGTGGTGGAAGCGCCCTGCGAGCCTGCGCAACAAGGGCCTGCGAGGGGGCAGGAAAGCCGCGTCTGATCGGTCTGTCCGTGGTCTGCCTACACGGGCCGTAGGCCGAGCGCGCGATGCGTGCGCAGGCCGCTTTCAGGGCCTCATTCGGTGTCATCCTTCGTTCATGCCTTCCCGTTGAGAAGGCTCGCAGCGGCTGGCAAAGCCTGCTGCTTCCCCATCGCAGTCAAGGAGATACCCATCATGCGCAAGACCATTCTGCAACCTCTGGCCACCGCGGCCCTGATGGCACTGGCCGGTGTGGGCGTCGCCGCGCACGCACAGACCAGCACGGGCACCGAACCCACCACCACCGAGAAGGTGAAGGAGACCGGCCGCGATGCGGTGCAGGCCACCGAGCGCGGCGCCGAAAAGGCCTGGGACGCCACCAAGGACACGACCAAGCGCGCGGCCAACGCCACCGAGCGTGGCGCCGAAAAGGCCTGGGATGCCACCAAGAGCACCACCAAGCGTGCAGCCAATGCCACCGAGCGCGGGGCCGAGAAGGCCTGGGACGCGACCAAGGACACCACGGGCAAGGCCGTGGACGCCACCAAGAGCGGCACCAAGAAGGCCGTCAACGCGACCGAGCGCGGCACCAAGAAGGCCTGGAATGCCACGAAGGAGACCACCGGCAAGGCCGTGGACGCGACCAAGCGCGGCGCGAAGAAGGCAGGCAACGCGACCAGCGAAGTGGCGCACGATGCAGCCGACGGCATGCGCTCGACCGGCGACAAGATCGGCGAGAAGATCCCCGGCACGGCCCAGCACGAGGCTGCCAAGAGCAACTGACGCGGGAAGAAAAAACGCTTCGCGCGCCGCCGCCTGGGCGTGAGCGCCGCCGGTCATCCAGGCCGGCTTCCCCCCCGGACCTTGCCTGCTCGCGCAGGCAAGGTTTTTTGTTGGCCTGCCGGAGCCGGTTTTCCGCTCTGGCACGGCGCGCGACAATCGCGGGCGTGCAACTGTCTTCGTCACCCACCCCCATGCCTGCCGCTGCGCCCGATGCGGCGCCCGCGCTGGTGCTGCAGGGGCTGCCGCCCGTCGTGGACGCCGGCACCGTGCTGCTGATTCTTGGCAGCTTTCCCGGCGCGCGTTCGCTGCAATTGCAGCAGTACTACGCGCATCCGCAGAACCAGTTCTGGAAGATCCTGCAGGCGCTGTGGCCGCAGCATCCGCTGCCTGCGCCGTGTGATGCGCACAGCTATGCTGCGCGCTGCCGCTGGCTGCTCGCGCGCGGCCTGGGCCTGTGGGACGTGTATGCGCGCTGCACGCGCATCGGCAGCCTCGACAGCGCGATCCGCGACGCCGTGCCCAACGACATCGCGGCCCTGCAGCTTCCGCGCCTGCGCGCGGTGGCGCACAACGGCGGCGAAAGCTTCCGCCATGCGCGCCACACGGCGGCGCTGGGCGTGCCCGTGCATCGGCTGCCTTCCACCAGCCCGGCCAATGCAGGCTGGTCCTTCGCGCGCAAATGCGAGGCCTGGCGCGACGTGGTCGCCGCGCAGGGCTTGCTGTAATGGCGGCGCGGCGCGCGGCGGGCGCGGCCCGCCCGGAGGTGGGGTTGCCCGAGGTCAACTTCTCCGACTGGGGCGACACCCGCTATCTGCACCTGGGCACGGAATGGGTGCAGGGCTCGATGCGGCTGGACGCGCCCGACGAGATCGACCTCGAATACGTGCAGCGCATGATGGCCTGGCTGCTGTTCGTGGAGCCGGCCAGCGTGGCCAAACGCCACAGCATGCAACTGGGCCTGGGCGCTGCGGCGCTGACCAAGTTCAGCCGCAAGCGCCTGCGCATGCGCACCACGGCCATCGAACTGAACCCGCAGGTGCTGGCCGCCTGCCGGGGCTGGTTCAAGCTGCCGGCCGATGACGCCAAGCTGCAGGTGGTGATCGCCGATGCAGCGCAGGAAATCCGCGAGCCGCGCTGGCAGGGCAGCGTGGACGCGCTGCAGGTGGACCTGTACGACCACGAGGCGGCGGCGCCGGTGCTCGACAGCGCCCAGTTCTATGCCGACTGCCGTGCCGTGCTGACCGAGGAGGGCTGCATGACGGTGAACCTGTTCGGCCGCTCCTCCAGCTTCGAGCGCAGCCTGGAGAAGATCGCCGAAGCCTTCGGTCCCGAGGCGCTGTGGGCCTTCAAGCCCACGCGCGAGGGCAACACCGTGGTGCTGGCCCAGCGCACGCCGCAGCGCGTGCGGCGTGAAAAGTTGGCCGAACAGGCCCAGCAGATCCAGACGCGCTGGGGCTTGCCGGCGCCCAAGTGGTTGCGCGTGTTCAAGTCTCTGGCACCATGAGCGCCGTGAACTCCTCGCCCACCGCTGTCCAGGCCTACGAAGGGCCGCTGCAATTGCGCGTGCTCATCGACTGGCTGGCGCGCGACCGCGTCATCTCGCCGGGCGAGGCGCAGCGCACGCTGATGCGCTGCGCGCAGGTCGAAAGCCGGCAGCCGCCGCTGGTGCGCCTGGCCAACGTGGCGATGGCGCGCGAATCCGATGGCAAGCCGCTGGATCTGGAGCAACTGACGCAATGGCTGGCGCGACGCGCGGGCCTGGAGTACCTGCGCATCGATCCGTTGAAGGTGGACGTGGGCAAGGTGGCCGAGACCATGAGCGCAGGCTATGCCGAGCGGCACAAGGTGCTGCCCGTGCAGGTGAGCAGTGCCGAGGTGGTGGTGGCCACGGCCGAGCCCTTCGTGACCGACTGGGTCGGCGAGGTGGAGCGGCAGTCGCGCCGCCGCGTGCGTCGCGTGGTGGCCAACGCCACCGACATCCAGCGCTACACGGCCGAGTTCTTCGCGCTGGCCAAGTCCGTGCGCGCGGCGCAGAAGGCGGGCTCGGGCGCATCGGCCGCCAACTTCGAGCAGCTGGTCGAGCTGGGCCGCAGCAACAAGCAGCTGGACGCCAACGACCAGAGCGTGGTGCAACTGGTGGACTGGCTGTGGCAGTACGCCTTCGACCAGCGCGCCTCCGACATCCACCTGGAGCCGCGGCGCGAGCAGGGCGTGGCGCGCTTTCGCATCGACGGCGTGCTGCATCCGGCCTACCAACTGCCGCTGGGCGTGCTGGCCGCGATGATCTCGCGCATCAAGCTGCTGGGCCGCATGGACGTGGTGGAGAAGCGCCGCCCGCTGGACGGCCGCATCAAGACCCGCAACCCGCGCGGCGACGAAGTGGAAATGCGCCTGTCCACCTTGCCCACGGCCTTCGGCGAGAAGATGGTGATGCGCATCTTCGACCCCGACAACGCCGTCAAGGACCTGGACGCGCTGGGCTTTCCGCCGCAGGACGCGCAGCGCTGGGAGCAACTGGTGGCGCGGCCGCACGGCATCGTGCTGGTCACCGGGCCCACGGGCTCGGGCAAGACCACCACGCTCTATTCCACGCTCAAGCGCGTGGCCACCGAGGAGGTCAACGTCTCCACGGTCGAAGACCCGATCGAGATGATCGAGCCGGCCTTCAACCAGACGCAGGTGCAGCCGCAACTGGACTTCGGCTTCACCGAAGGGCTGCGCGCGCTGATGCGGCAGGACCCGGACATCATCATGGTGGGCGAGATCCGCGACCTGGCCACGGCCGAGATGGCGGTGCAGGCGGCGCTCACGGGCCACCTGGTCTTCAGCACGCTGCACACCAACGATGCGCCCAGCGCCACCACGCGCCTGATGGAGCTGGGTGTGCCGGCCTACCTGATCAATGCCACCTTGCTCGGCGTGCTGGCCCAGCGGCTGGTGCGCACGCTGTGCACGGCCTGCAAGGAGCCCGACCCCGAGATGACGCGCGAGACGCTGGCCGAGGTGGTCAAGCCCTGGAGCCTGTCGGGCGACGTGCGGGCCTACAGGCCCGTGGGCTGCGTCGATTGCCGCATGACCGGCTACCGTGGCCGCATGGGCCTGTACGAGCTGCTCACCGTGTCCGAGAGCTTCAAGGGCCTGCTCAACAAGGCGCCCAGCATCGACGCCCTGCGCCGCCAGGGCGTGAGCGACGGCATGCGTCCGCTGCGGCTGACGGGCGTGCTGCGCGTGGCCGAAGGGCTCACCACGATCGACGAAGTCCTGAGCGCCACGCCGCCTCTGGAGTGAGCCCCGCGCCCCTGGATGGCGCAGGCCGCACTGCCGCGGTGCAGGCCGCCCGCAGACCCTGCGGCTTCCAGGGTTAACCCTGCTGATCGATTAGGTGGAATCCACATCGCTGCTGACGAAGGGCTGACCAAAAATCCGCCGGTCTCTCTTTCTCAGGAGTTCGTTCGTGAAAATCAAAAGTCAAAAGGACTTTTTCGCGGGCCTGATGTTCGTGTTGGTGGGGATCGGTTTCGCCTGGGGCGCAACCACCTACAACGTGGGCAACGGTGCGCGCATGGGTCCGGGCTATTTCCCCCTGATGCTGGGCATCCTGCTGGCCGTCCTCGGCCTGCTCGTGGTCTTCACCTCGCTGGTGGTGGAAACCGCCGACGGTGAGCCCATCGGCACCATTGCCTGGAAGCCGCTGATCCTCATCATCTCGGCCAACCTGATCTTCGGCGTGCTCCTGGGCGGTCTGCCCGGCATCGGCCTGCCGGCCATGGGCCTGATCATCGCGATCTACGCACTGGTGCTGGTGGCTGGCCTTGCAGGCCCCAACCCCTCGCTCAAGCTGTCGCTGATCCTCGCCACGATCCTGGCCGTGGGCAGCTATCTCGCATTCATCGTCGGCCTGAAACTGCAGTTCCAGGTCTGGCCGACCTTCATCACTGGCTGAGGCGCGCAGAGACATCATGGATCTGATCAACAACCTTTCGATCGGTTTCGGAGCGGCCTTCACGTTCCAGAACCTGATCTATGCATTCGTCGGCTGCCTGCTGGGCACGCTGATCGGCGTGCTGCCTGGCATCGGCCCCGTGGCCACCATCGCCATGCTGCTGCCCGCCACCTACGCGCTGCCGCCCGTGGCCGCGCTGATCATGCTGGCCGGCATCTACTACGGCTCGCAATACGGCGGCTCCACCACGGCCATTCTGGTCAACCTGCCCGGTGAGTCGGCCTCCGTCGTGACGGTGATCGACGGGCACCAGATGGCCAAGAACGGGCGAGCGGGACCTGCGCTGGCAGCGGCCGGCCTGGGCTCCTTCTTCGCCGGCTGCGTGGGCACCCTGATCCTGGCGGCCTTCGCGCCGCCGCTGACCGAGGTGGCCTTCAAGTTCGGCCCGGCCGAGTACTTCTCGCTGATGATCCTGGGCCTGATCGGCGCCGTGGTGCTGGCTTCGGGCTCACTGCTCAAGGCCATCTGCATGATCGTGCTGGGCCTGCTGCTGGGCCTGGTGGGCACCGACGTGAACTCGGGTGTGGCCCGCTACAGCTTTGACATCCCCGAGCTGACCGACGGCATCGGCTTCATCGCCATCGCCATGGGCGTGTTCGGTTACGGCGAAATCATCGCCAACCTGGCCAAGCCCGAGGAAGAGCGTGAGATCTTCACCGCCAAGGTGCAGGGCCTGTGGCCCACCAAGGACGACTTCAAGCGCATGCTGCCGGCCGTGCTGCGTGGCACGGCGCTGGGCTCCACGCTGGGCATCCTGCCCGGCGGCGGCGCACTGCTGTCCTCCTTCGCCGCCTACACGATGGAGAAGAAGCTCAAGCTCAAGCCCGGTGAAGTGCCGTTCGGCAAGGGCAACATCCGCGGCGTGGCCGGCCCCGAATCGGCCAACAACGCCGGTGCGCAGACCTCCTTCATCCCGCTGCTGACGCTGGGCATTCCGCCCAACCCGGTGATGGCGCTGATGGTGGGCGCGATGACCATCCACAACATCCAGCCCGGCCCGCAGGTGATGACCAGCAACCCCGAGCTGTTCTGGGGCCTGATCGCTTCGATGTGGATCGGCAACCTGATGCTGATCATCCTGAACATGCCGCTGATCGGCATGTGGATCAAGCTGCTGTCCATTCCCTACCGCTGGCTGTTCCCTGCCATCGTGCTGTTCTGCGCGATCGGCGTGTACTCCACCAACAACAACACCTGGGACGTGTGGATGGTCGCCATCTTCGGCGTGGTGGGCTATGTGTTCATCAAGCTGGGCTGCGAACCTGCGCCACTACTGCTGGGCTTCATCCTGGGGCCGATGATGGAGGAG
Source organism: Xenophilus arseniciresistens (assembly GCF_028023875.1). GTDB lineage: Bacteria > Pseudomonadota > Gammaproteobacteria > Burkholderiales > Burkholderiaceae_C > Xenophilus > Xenophilus arseniciresistens. The sequence goes on along the minus strand of NZ_JAQIPB010000002.1, from coordinate 857,342 downwards.
AACCTGCGACGGGCGCTGCTGCTCTCGCGCGGGGACTGGAGCGTGCTGGTCACGCGCCCCATCTCGCTGGGCCTGCTGATTGCCGCGGCGCTGCTGATCGTGATCGTGCTGCTGCCGGCGGTGAAATCCAAACGGGAAGAGGCCTTCGTCGAGGAGTGATGCTCCTGCTGACGAGCGGCGCCCCGCAAAGGGCGCCGGCTTCAGACTTCAAGAAATCAAGAAAAAGCACCTTCGGGTGCTTTTTTCATTGCCGGGCCGCCCCAAGGTGAAAAGCCCCCTCCGGGCGGGGCCGCGGACCTCGCGAAGCGGGGGAGCGTGGGGGCCATTTTTCATGGGCGCCGATGGATGCATTGCGTGGTGCCGCGCGGCGCGCCCGCGCCATGAAGGGCTGGATGTCGCGCGGACTCAAGAGGGCCATGCGCGTGGCGCTGATGGCGGGCTGATGGCGACCATCGGGCGACGGGTCCTGCCGCAGCCTTTGCGCGAGAGGCGGGCCCCGCGTGGCGTCAGGCATGCGGACTGCCTGTGAGCAAGTCTTCTGCAGGCAAGCCCAAACACAAAGGCCCGGTGCAATGCACCGGGCCTTTGTGTTTGGAGGCGGCGCTTGTGGTGCGCCGCCGGGGCTGTCCGAAGCACCGCGAGGCGCTTCGGACAAGGGCCAATTACATGCCCATGTCGCCCATGCCGCCCATGCCGCCGGGCATGGCCGGTGCAGCAGCTTCGTCCTTCGGTGCTTCGGCGACCATGGCTTCGGTCGTCAGCAGCAGCGAAGCCACGGAAGCGGCGTTCTGCAGTGCGGTGCGGGTCACCTTGGTCGGGTCCAGGATGCCCAGCTCGAGCATGTCGCCGTAGGTGTCGTTGGCGGCGTTGAAGCCGAAGTTGCCCTTGCCTTCCAGCACCTTGTTCACGACCACCGAGGGCTCGCCACCGGCGTTGGACACGATCTCGCGCAGGGGCGCTTCGATGGCCTTGAGCACCAGCTTGATGCCGGCGTCCTGGTCGACGTTGTCGCCCTTGACCTTGTCGCCCACGGCTTGCTTGGCGCGCAGCAGCGCCACGCCGCCACCAGCCACCACGCCTTCTTCCACGGCGGCGCGGGTGGCGTGCAGGGCGTCTTCGACGCGAGCCTTCTTTTCCTTCATTTCGACTTCGGTGGCAGCGCCAACCTTGATCACGGCAACACCTCCGGCCAGCTTGGCCACGCGCTCTTGCAGCTTTTCACGGTCGTAGTCGCTGGTCGCTTCCTCGATCTGGATGCGGATCTGCTTGACGCGAGCCTCGATGTCGGCAGCGGCACCGGCGCCATCGATGATGGTGGTGTTTTCCTTGCCCACTTCGATGCGCTTGGCCTGGCCCAGGTCGGCCAGCGTCACCTTCTCCAGCGTCAGGCCCACTTCTTCAGCGATGACCTTGCCGCCCGTCAGGATGGCGATGTCTTCCAGCATGGCCTTGCGGCGGTCGCCGAAGCCAGGTGCCTTCACAGCCACGACCTTCAGGATGCCGCGGATGGTGTTGACCACCAGGGTTGCCAGGGCTTCGCCCTCGACTTCCTCGGCAATGATCAGCAGCGGGCGGCTGGCCTTGGCGACTTGTTCCAGCGTGGGCAGCAGGTCGCGGATGTTCGAGATCTTCTTGTCGAACAGCAGGACGAAGGGGTTGTCCAGCAGGGCGACTTGCTTCTCGGGGTTGTTGATGAAGTAGGGCGACAGGTAGCCGCGGTCGAACTGCATGCCTTCGACGACGTCCAGTTCGCTGTCCAGCGACTTGCCGTCTTCCACGGTGATCACGCCTTCCTTGCCGACCTTGTCCATCGCGTCAGCAATGATCTTGCCGATGGTTTCGTCGCTGTTGGCCGAGATCGAACCGACCTGGGCGATTTCCTTGGAGGTGGTGGTGGCCTTGGAAGCCTTCTTCAGCTCTTCCACCAGGGCGGCGACAGCCTTGTCGATGCCGCGCTTGAGGTCCATGGGGTTCAGGCCGGCGGCCACGTACTTGGAGCCTTCGCGCACGATGGCCTGGGCCAGCACGGTGGCGGTGGTGGTGCCGTCGCCGGCGTTGTCGCTGGTCTTGGAAGCCACTTCCTTCACGAGCTGGGCGCCCATGTTCTGCAGCTTGTCCTTCAGTTCGATTTCCTTGGCCACGGACACGCCGTCCTTGGTCACGGTGGGGGCGCCGAAGGAGCGCTCGAGCACCACGTTGCGGCCCTTGGGACCCAGGGTGACCTTGACCGCGTTGGCCAGGATGTTCACGCCTTCAACCATACGGGCGCGGGCTTCACCGCCGAAGACTACGTCTTTTGCTGCCATGTTCAGTTAACTCCGAAATTCTTTGAAAAGGTGGAAAGGAAAGAAGGATTTACTTCTCGACGACTGCGAACAGGTCGTCTTCCTTCATCACCAGCAGTTCGTCGCCGTCGACCTTGACGGTCTGGCCCGAATACTTGCCGAACAGCACGCGGTCGCCGACCTTCACGGTCAGAGCGGCCAGTTCGCCCTTGTCATTGCGCTTGCCCGGGCCCACGGCCAGGACTTCGCCCTGATCGGGCTTCTCGGCGGCGGCGTCGGGGATGACGATGCCCGAAGCGGTCTTGGTTTCGCTGTCAATGCGCTTGACGATCACGCGATCGGCCAAAGGACGAAGTTTCAATTGAATCTCCTGGATGGGTTGAGATATGGACAAGAGGACGCCGGCCGGATAGCCCGCGCTCACATTCCGAAGACGCGCGCCGAAGTTGTTAGCACTCAGCGCCATCGAGTGCTAATGATAGTGGCATTTGATGACGTTTCAAGGGCGTGCTGTGCCGCAAGGGCAGGCGCCCTTGCACGCCCCGGGCGGCACCCGCGGCGGGCCGCGCGCTGCCGGATGCCGCGAGCCGGCAGCCCGGCCCGTCTCGGCGCCCGCCCATAATCCGCCATGTCCCGGACCCCCACCCACGACCCCGATCTGCTCGTGACCCACACCACGGCGGCCAGCACGTCGGTGGCGCGGTGGGTGCAGCAGCACCATGGCCTGCAGGTGGAGGAGTGCCACCTGATCCGCCGAGGGCTCAACGACAACTACCTGCTGCGCGGCGTTGACGGCGCCCTCCATGTCGCGCGGCTGTATTCGATTCGGCCGCGCGGCGATTTCAACATCGATTTCGAGGCCGCCCTGCTGGCGCACCTGGCCTCGCGCGGGGCCGGTGTGGCCGCGATGGTGCCGGCCGCGGACGGGCGCACGCACGTCATGCTGCAGTTCCCGGAGGGGCCGCGCGCGCTGGCGCTTTTCCAGCATGCAGAAGGCACGATTCCCGAAGCGTTGCCTGAGTTCGAGCTGACCGGCCGCATGCTGGCCTGCATCCACGCGGCGGGGCAGGACTATGCCGGCGCGCTCAGCCGCTACACGCTGGACGGCGAGCATCTCGCGCTCAGAACCCTGGCCTATCTGCAGACGCACCCGGAGCGCGACGCCCAGTTGCTGCACAGCTGCCAGGCGCTGATCGAGCGCCTTCTTTCAGAGCTGGCTGCTGCCGAGCCGGCGCTCACGCGGGTGCTGTGCCATGGCGACACGCACGGCTTCAACAACCACATGAGCCAGGACGCGGCTGGCAGGCAACGCGCGGTCTTTTTCGATTTTGACGATGCCGGGCCGGGCTTCCTGGCCTATGACCTGGCCGTGCTGCCCTGGTCCTACCTGTTCCGCAAGGGCCTGCGCGAGGCCGACGACACGCTGCGCGAGCGATGGACGCATTACCTGGCCGGCTACCGCGCGGGCGGCGGCCGGGTGAGCGAACAGGATCTGGCGGCGCTGCCCCTGTTCATCCAGCTGCGCTCGCTCTGGAACTTCGGCGAAGCCGCGGGGCGGCTGCACCACTGGGGCACGAGTTCGGCGCCGCTGGCGTGGCTGCGCAAGCAGTTTGAGGTGTTCGAGGCCTGGCAGGCGCTGGACCTGCGCGCGTGATTGCGTGAGTGCCGGGGCGGGCTGGCCACGCGCGACGCGGCTTCAGCCGCCGCTGCGCCGCTCCATCAGCTCCCGCACCCGCCGCGCCAGCGCGTCCATCTCGAAGGGCTTGGTCATCACATGCATGCCGGCTTCGAGGTGGCCGTGGTTGAGCACGGCGTTTTCGGCATAGCCGGTGATGAACAGCACGTTCAACCCCGGGCGCAGGCTGCGCGCCGCGTCGGCGAGCTGGCGGCCGTTCATGCCGCCGGGCAGGCCCACGTCAGAGACCAGCAGGTCGATCCGCGCCGGTGACTCGAGCAGCTTGAGCGCGCTGGCGCCATCGCCGGCCTCCAGCGTCTCGTAGCCCAGGTCGCGCATCTCCTCCAGCACCAGCAGGCGCAGGGCCTCTTCGTCGTCCACCACCAGCACCGTTTCGCCCTGCTGGGCCGGGGGCGGCGCGCTTTCGAAGTGGCGCTGTTCCTGGGGCTGCTCGGGCCCCAGGTGGCGCGGCAGGTAGATGCCCACCGAGGTGCCGTGGCCCGGCTCCGAGTAGATCTTGATCTGCCCGCCCGACTGCTTGGCAAAGCCGTAGATCATCGACAGGCCCAGGCCCGTGCCCATGCCCAGCGGCTTGGTGGTGAAGAAGGGGTCGAAGGCGCGCCGGGCCACTTCGGGCGTCATGCCCACGCCGTTGTCGCTCACCGTGAGCGAGACGTACTGGCCCGGCACCAGTTCGCGCTGGCGGCCGGTGCGCTCGTCGATCCAGCGGTTGGCGGTCTCGATGGTCAGGCGGCCGCCGTCGGGCATCGCGTCGCGCGCGTTGATGCACAGGTTCAGCAGCGCGTTCTCCAGCTGGCCCGGGTCCACATGCACCGGCCACAGGCCCACGGCCGAAACCACCTGCATCTCGATCCCCGGGCCCATGGTCCGGCGCAGCAGCTCTTCCATGTCCTGCACCAGCCGGTTGACGTTGAGCGCCTTGGGCTCCAGCGTCTGGCGGCGCGAGAAGGCCAGCAGCCGATGGGTCAGCGCGGCCGCGCGCTTGGCCGCGCCCTGGGCCACGCTGATGTACTGCTCGATGTTGGTCAGCCGGCCCTGCTCGCTGCGCCGGCGCATCAGCTCCAGGCTGCCCGAGATCGCGGCCAGCAGGTTGTTGAAGTCGTGGGCCAGGCCGCCAGTGAGCTGCCCCACGGCCTCCAGCTTCTGGCTCTGGCGAAGCTGTTCCTTGGCTTCTTCCAGCTCGGCCTCGCGTTCGCGCTGGCGCGTCACGTCGCGCGCGGCCGTGTACAGGCGCCCGCCGTCGGGCACCGCCGTCCAGGACAGCCAGCGGTAGCTGCCGTCCTGGCACCGGTAGCGGTTCTCGAAGTCCACCGTGCGCTCGCCCTGCGCCAGGCGCTGCAGTTCCTGCTCGGTCGCGGCCAGGTCGTCGGGGTGGACGAACTGCCGGAAGGGCGTGTTGCAGATGTGCTCCTGGCTCCAGCCCAGCACCGTGGTCCAGGCGGGGTTCACGCTCTCGAAATAGCCGCTGTCGTTGGCCACGCCCAGCAGGTCCTGGCTCAACTGCCAGGTGCGGTCGCGCTCCTGCGTGCGCTCCTGCACCAGGCGCTCGAGCGAGGCCGCGAAGGCGGCCAGTTCGTTCTGCGCCTCGATGCGTGCGATGGCCACGCGGACGCGCTCGCCGGCCTCGCGCACGAACTCCAGCTCGGCCTGCGGCCAGGCGCGTGCCTGCCCATGGTTCAGGTACAGCAGGCCGACCAGGTTGCCCTTTTCTGTCAGCGGCATGTTCAGCACGGCACGCGCGCCGATGGCCAGCAGCGCCTGGCCCTGGTCGCGTGCGCGCGCGTCGGTGGTGGCGTCCACGATGGCCACGGTCTCGCCGCGGCGCAACTGCTCGATGTAGGAGCCGTAGTCGCGAAAGTGCAGCAGCCCGGCCAGCGAATCCACGCCGGGCGCGCACCAGTCGCGTTCGATGCGGATGGTTTCGGCCTGCTTGTCGACGATGCCGTAGCCCGCGCGGTCCACGCCCAGATGGCGGCCCAGCAGTTCGGAGGCCGCATAGGCCAGCGCCTGCGGCGTGTCGATGTTGCGGATGCGGTCGCTCAGCTCGATCAGCGCCAGGCGCCGGCCCTCCACGCGGTTCATGGCCTGGTCGGCCACGCGCAGGGCGCTTTCGGCCATGCGGCGCGCGGTGGCTTCGTCGGCTTCGCGCAGCGCGCGCGCCAGCACCACGGGCAGGCGCGCCAGGCGGGACTTGCTCACGTAGTCGGTGGCGCCGCGCTTGAGCAGCTCCACCGCGTTGTCCTCGCCGATCACGCCCGACACGAAGATGAAGGGGGTGCGCGGCTGCGCAAGCCGCGCCACGTCGAGCGCCGCCATGCCCGAGAAGCCCGGGATCTCGTAGTCCGACAGGATCACGTCCAGCGGCGTGGTCGCGGCCAGCGCGGCGCGGAAGGCCTCTTCGTGGCGCACGACCTGCAGCTCGGCCTGCGGATAAGCTTCGCGCAGCGCCTCGCCCAGCAGCTCGGCGTCGAAGCGCGAGTCCTCCAGCAGCAGCACGCGCAGCGGCCGCTGGGCAGCGCCAGCCGCGGGCGGCCCGTTACTCATGGCGCCGGGCTTTCAGCGAGCCTGGCGGCGGCTCGTTGAGCACCGCCCAGAACACGCCCAGGTCGGCAATGGCGGCCACGAAGCGGTCGAAGGCGACCGGCTTGACCACGTAGGCGTTGACGCCCAGCTCGTAGCTGGCCAGCACGTCGGCCTCTTCCTGGGAAGAGGTGAGCATCACCACCGGGATGCTGCGCAGATTGGGGCTGGCGCGCACGGCCTCCAGCACTTCCAGGCCGTTGACCTTGGGCAGCTTCAGGTCCAGCAGGATCACGGCCGGGTTGCCTTCGGCGCGCTGGCCGTGCTCGCCTTCGCGGCGCAGGTAGTCCAGGGCCTGCGCGCCATCGCGCAGCACCACCACATCATTGGCGAGCTGGCTGCGCTCCAGCGCGATCAGCGTCAGTTCAAGGTCACGCTTGTCGTCTTCGACCAGCAGGATCGGTTTAAGCATCCTGTTCTTCTCCATTGGCCGACGGCTGCGCGCCGTCCTCGGGGGCGCGCGGCAGGGTGAAGCCGAAGCTCGCGCCCTCGTTCACCTGCCCGCGGGCCCAGACGCTGCCGCCGTGGCGTTCCACGATTCTCTTGACATTGGCCAGGCCGATGCCCGTGCCCTCGAAGTCCTCGGCCTGGTGCAGGCGCTGGAAGACCCCGAAGAGCTTGTCCACATACTTCATCTGAAAGCCCACGCCGTCGTCCTGCACCTGCAGGCCGTCGCCCGAGTCGGTGCGCACGGCGTCGATGCGGATGTGGGCCTGGGCACGCTCGCGCGAATACTTCAGCGCATTGGCCATCAGGTTGCGCACCGCCACCTGCAGCAGCAGCGGGTCGGCGTAGAGCTGCGGAAGGTCGGGCGCGATGATCCATTCCACCTTGCGACCGCCTTCGAGCCGCGACAGTTCCTGCACCAGCCCCTCGACCAGCGTGGCGGTGTTCACCATCCGCCGCTTGAGCGCCGCGCGGCCCAGCCGGGAGAAGTCGAGCAGGGCGTCCACTAGCTGGCCCGCGAAGGCGGCCGCGTCCTTCACATGCCCCAGGTAGCGCGCGGAGCGCTCGCCCAGCCGCTTGCCTTCCAGCTCGACCACCAGGTCCACATAGCCGGCGATGTGCCGCATCGGCGCGCGCAGGTCATGCGAGACGGTGTATGAGAAGGCCTCCAGCTCCTTGTTCACGCGGCCCAGTTCACTGGCCACGGCGGCCAGTTCCTCGGCCCGGCGCAGCACGATGCCGATCAGCGCCTGCCGCAGTTCGGCCACGGCCAGGCGCTGCGATTCGGTCCAGGGCTCGCTCTGGCCCGACACATGCTCGACCCAGCTCGCAAAGCTGCGCCGCGGGTGGATGCGGCCATCGGTGGCCATCGGCGCCTTGCGCGGGTCGCCGGCCCAGGTCACGGTCTGCACCACCTCGGGCCGGAACCACATCACCAGGTGGCGGTGCACCTGCGAAATGGAAATGGCCAGCACGCCCGCGGGCCCGCGCACCGGGCCGCCCGGGGCATGCACATGGGCCACCGAGCGGCTGTCGTAGATTTCGCGGCCCAGGCCCGAGATCCATTGCGCCAGCGCCTGGATGTCGTCATGCCCGGGCACCTCGCCGGTGGTCCACACCTGGTCGTCCAGCACCACCGCGGCGCCGGTGGCGTGGGCCAGCTTCAGCAGTGGCGCCGGTTCCCGGACCAGCCGGGCCAGCGTGCCATCGCCCTCGCTCAGGTGCGACACCAGCTCGAGCGTGATCTTGCGCAGCTCCAGCCGCTCCGACACGCGCTGGTTGGCTTCCTTGGCCTGGATCTGCAGTGCCAGCAGCTGGCCCATGTGCTCGCAGGCCCGGCGCACCGCGCCCGGCAGGTGGCGCGCGCCATGGTCGTGGCACGAGATCAGGCCCCAGAGCCTGCCGTCGATGACGATGGACACCGACATGGACGCGCGCGTGCCCATGTGGCGCATGTATTCCAGATGGACGGGCGAGACGCTGCGCAGTTGCGCCTGCGAAAGGTCGATGGCCTCGGGCTTCAGGCCCGCGGCCTCGCACACCAGCGGCACCGGCGTGTAGTGCGCATCGGGAATCAGCCGGAACTGGTTCAGCACATACAGCTCGCGCGCCTGCTGCGGGATGTCCGAGGCCGGGAAGTGATGGCCGCTGTAGCTGTCGTAGCCCTCGTCGATCTGTTCGGCCAGCACCTGGCCATGGCCGGCTTCGTCGAAGCGGTAGACCAGGCAGCGCCCGAAGCCCGTGAGCCGCTTCATTTCCTCGGCCGCCAGCGCGGCCAGCTCGGCCACGTCGGCCGCCTGCTGCAGCCGCGGCAGGAAGATGCGCGACAGCGAATAGATCGGGGCCTCGCCGGCCTCGCGCAGGGCCGCCGGCTCGAATTCGACGATCACGTGCTGCGCCGTGCGGTGCGCGGTGGCGCTGAGCCTTTGCGCCTCCAGCGCGATGTCGCCGACCATGACCGGCGCGGTGTCGGGCGTCAGCGCGGCCAGCGCCGCCAGCGGCAATTCGCGCTGCGCCTGCAGCGCCTGCGCGGGGCTCCAGTTGGCGCCACGGGCCACCACCGCCAGCGTCTGCGCGTCGAGCACCAGCAGCCAGCCGTGCGGCTGGATCGCGCCCGGGATGCGGATCGGCTCCTGCTCGCACAGCGAGAGGTCCGGCCCGGGGGAAGGGGCCGGCGAGGAGTTCGGCGTTGATGACGGGTTGTTCAGAAGAGCCACGGTCGATGGGCGAACGGCATGCAGGTGGGGCCGCGGGGGCCTGGCACGGGATCAGTCAATCAATCAATCAAGCAAGCAGGAAGGCAATCGCATGCGCAGGGCCTGTGCATGGGCGATGCGCCGATGATGCAGCATGCCGCAGGCCGCGCCTATCGGAGAGGGACGACGCCCGTAGGCCCCGCACGGTTGCCGCCCTCCGACCCGCGCCGGCCTCGCCCCTGTCAGACGGCGATCTGCGGCAGCGGGCCGGGCGTGCGCGCCGCGGCCGCCGCCAGCGCGGCGGGCGCCAGCCGCTCGGCGCCCGTGCGCCGCACCCCTGTTCTGGCGATCTTCGGCAGCCGGGATTCGCGCTCGGCCTGCGGATGGCTCTGGCTCAGCCGCGCCAGGCAGTGGTTGGCATGGCGGCGCACCGCCAACACGGCGGCGATGGCCTCGGGCGTGGCCGCGATGCGCCCGCCCTGCGTGCGCTGGTGCAACTGGTGGACGGCGTCGTAGGCCAGACGTTCGGCCTCGATCCAAGCCGCGAAAGTCTGGTCTCTGTGCTCGTCCATGGAAGTCCTCTTGAGGCTGGGATGTGTCGCTTGGCGGGTCAAGGGCAGCGCTGCGGCGCTGCCACATGCAGACACTAAAAACACATCCACTCACCCGATGTAGGAGGGCATGCGCTGCCGCTGTCGGCGCGTCTGAAAGGCCGCTCTCATGCGCCGCGCAGCGCGGCCAGCAGGGCCTGCGCATCCAGCGGCTTGGGCAGGTGCAGGTCGAAGCCCGCTTCCAGCGCACGCTCGCGGTCCTGGTCGCGCGTGAAGGCCGACAGCGCGATGCAGCGCGCGCGCGCAGGCTGCGCGCGGTCCTGCTCCAGCCGCCGGAACTCGCGCATCAGCTCGTAGCCGTCGCGCCCCGGCAGGCCGATGTCGCTGACCATCATCGAAGGCCAGCGCTGCGCCAGCGCCGCCATGGCGGCCGGGTAGTCGCCCGCCACCCGCACCTGCGCGCCCGCTTCATGCAGCACGATCTGCAGCATCTCGGCTGCGTCGGCGCTGTCCTCGACGACCAGGATGTCCTGCCCGCGCAGGGCCTCGCTGCCGGCCTGCGGGGCCATGGCGGCGGCCGGCTGCAGCGCATGCGGGGCGTCGCCCGTCGCGTCGCCGCCCACCTGCAGGCGCACCTCCAGCGTGGCGCCCAGGCCTTCGCCTTCGCTGAAGGCCTGGACGCTGCCGCCATGCAGCTCGGCCAGGCGCTTGACGATCGACAGGCCCAGCCCCAGGCCGCCGTGCTGGCGGTTGTCGGGGCCGTCGCTCTGCGTGAAGCGGTCGAACAGCTGGGGCAGGAAGCTGGCCGGAATGCCCTTGCCGCGGTCGCGCACGCGCAGCACCAGCGTCTGCTGCTCGCGCGCCAGGCCCACGTCGATCTGTCCGCCCACGGGCGAGAACTTGACGGCATTGCTCACCAGGTTCCACACCACCTGCTGGAAGCGGGTCGGGTCCAGGTGGGCGGGGCGCGCGGGCTCGCCTTCTTCCAGAAAGCGCACCACGATCTGGCGGCTGGCGATGTCCTCGCGCAGGCCGTCGATGGCCGAGCGTGCCAGCGTGACCGGGTCCACCCATTCGCGGTGCAGGCGCAGCTTGCCGGCGTTCACGCGCGAGACGTCGAGGATGTCGCCGATGATGCGGCTTTGCGCGGCCACGCTGCGGGCGATGGCGTCCAGGGCCTTGGCGATCAGCTCGGGCCGGTTGCCGTGCTTGAGCAGGATGTGGACCCAGCCGCTGATGGCATTCAGCGGCGTGCGCAGCTCGTGCGAGAGCACGGCCACGAAGTCGTCCTTGGTGCGGCTGTGGCGCTCGGCCATGGCGCGCGCGGCCTGTTCGCGCTCCAGCACCTCCTGGCGCGCGCGCTCCAGCGACTGGCGCGCCGAGATGTCGGTGGCCACGGCCGCCACCGGCTCGCCGGGCCCCAGCGGCGACAGGCTCCAGGCCAGCATCACCTCGTGCCCGTCGGCATGCTGCAGCGCGAACTCCGTGTGCCAGGGCTCGCCGGCCTGCGTGGCCAGCCAGATGGCCTGCGCCGTGAAGCTGTGCGCCGCTTCCTCGGCCCCGGGGGCGGCCAGCGACTGCATGCCGCGCCCGATCAGTTCCGTGGCGGAGCGCCCCAGCAGGTTGACCAGCGCGGGGTTCACGTCTTCCAGCCGGCCTTCGCGGTCCAGCAGCGCCATGCCGTTGGGCACCTGGTTGTAGATGGCGCGAAACCGGCTTTCGCTGCGGCCCAGGCGGTCTTCGGCGCTGCGCGCGCGGATCAGCGCCTGCAGCGTCGCCACCAGCACCGCGGGCTCGGCCGGGTGCACCAGGTAGGCGTCGGCGCCCGCGTCCAGGCCCTGCACCTTGTCCTGGTCGTCCACGAAGGTGGCCGACAGGTGGATGACGGGCAGGTTGGCCGTGCGCGCGTCGTTGCGCAGGCGGCGGCAGACTTCCAGCCCGTCGATGTCGGGCAGGTGCACGTCCAGCACCACGGCCGAGACGCCCAGCGCCGCGCGCTGCAGGGCCTGGTTGCCGGTGGCCGCTTCCTCCGTCACGAAGCCGGCCGCGCGCAGCGTGCGCGCCGTGGAATAGCGCGTGGTCGGATGGTCGTCCACCACGAGGATGCGGTGGTCGCCGCGCGCGATGGTGGTGCCGATGAGGCTGCTGTCGTTCACGCCAGGACGTCCCGGTTCGGGGAGGCTTCGCTCAGCTGCATGGGCAGCACGAGGAAGAAGGTGGAACCCTTGCCCAGCTCGCTCCGGACCCCGACCTCGCCGCCCAGCAACGTGGCGAGCTGGCGGCACAGCGCCAGCCCCAGCCCGGTGCCGCGCAGGCGCTTCTGGATGGGCGAGGCGACCTGGGAGAAGTCGTCGAAGACCGCCGCCAGGTGCTCCTGCGCAATGCCGATGCCGGTGTCGGCGACCGCGAAACGCACCTGCGACTGGCCTTCGCGGCGGGCCGACACGCGCACCTCGCCGGCTTCGGTGAACTTCAGCGCGTTGGAGACGAAGTTGCGCAGGATGTGCGAGACCTTGCGGTCGTCGGTGTACAGGCGCATCAGGCCCTGGGGCTCCTCGAAGATCAGCGCCACCGAATGGTTCTCGAGCATGGGCTTGAACATGCCGCGCAGCGCCGAGAACAGGTCCACCATCTCGAACCAGGCCGGGGAGATCTCCACCCGGCCGGCCTCGATCTTGGCCAGGTCCAGCAGGTCGTCCACCATTTCAGAGAACTCCACCGCGGCCGACTGGATGAACTGCACCTGGCGCTGCTGCTCGTCGGTCAGCGGTCCGTCCACGCGGTCCATCAGCAGCCGCGCGATGCTGCGGATCGAATTGACCGGCGTGCGGAACTCATGGCTCATGTAGGCCAGGAAGCGGCTCTTGAGTTCGGTGGCCCGCTTGAGCTGGATGGCCTGCTCGTCCAGTTCCGCATAGAGCGCCACCACGCCGCGGTTGGTCTCGTCCAGCTCCTCCTGCAGCGCCTGTAGCTGCGCCTGGGTCTCGACCAGTTGCTGCCGCAGCGCCAGCATTTCGCCCGGCTCGGTCTGGATGGCATGGCTCATGGGGCAGGCTCCTGCGGCCGCAGCACCAGCACGCACGCGTCGTCGCGGCGGCGTGAATGGTCGGCATAGAGGCGCGCCGCCATCAGCGTGGGGTCGCGCCGCAGCAGCGGGGCGAGCGCCTCGGAGGGCCAGCGCGAGCGCAGGCCGTCGCTGTGCAGCAGGGCCGCGGCATGCGCGGGGTAGGGCAGCGTGGTCGCTTCGAAGCTGCGGGCCTGCAGCCCCAGCGTGCCGTGCGCGGTGGCCAGCGATTTTTCGCTGATGCCCGACACCAGCCGGCCCGCGACGTTGCCGGCGCCCGCGTAGTGCAGCGCATGGGCGTCCATCCACAGGCCGAAGACCGCGGCGCCGCGCGTGCTGCGCAACGCCTCGTGCATCTGCCGTATGAGCCGCGCGGGCGCCTCGAACGGGGCATTGCCAAAACTCTCCAGCGCGGCGGTGGAGGCCAGCGCCGCATCGGGGCCGTGGCCCAGCCCGTCGGCCACCAGCGCGGCGGCGCGTGTGCCGTCGAAGGCCACCGACCAGCCGTCGCCGCAAGCCGTTTCGCCCTTCATGGGAACGCAGATGGCGCCCAGGCCGAAGTGCCGGCGCCAGGGGGCAGATGGGGGCGGCGCGGCCTCGGTGCCGCTCTTGCGTGGGCGCAGCCGCGCCACGCACACCGTGCCTGACGCTGGCGCGGAATGAAGCTCGAACGCGTCGGCCTGGCGCTGGATGGCGCCCAGGCCCGTGCCCGGCGTGGCGCTGGTCGAGAAGCCGTCGCGCATGGCGCGCGGCACGTCGGCCATGCCCGGCCCGGCGTCCACCGCCACCACTTCGATGTCGGCCAGCGCATCGCGCGCGGCGATCAGCAGCTCGCCCGCGCGCGCATGCTTGGCCAGGTTGGTGGCCAGTTCGGTCACGACGATGGCGGTGCGCTCGCGGTCCACCTCGCTCCAGCCGCGGGCCAGCGCGAGCCCGCTCGCATGCCGCCGCGCCTCGCCCACGCAGCTGAGGTCGCTGATCTCGAAGGCCCGGTGGGTCCAGCCGCGGATCACTTCCATTTGACGATGCTCACGCAGGTGCCGCGGCCCGGCTCGGACTGCAGTTCGAATTCGCTGACCAGCCGCTTGCTGCCTGGCAGGCCCAGACCCATGCCGCCGCCCGAGGTGAAGCCGTCGGACATGGCCAGCGCGACGTCGGCAATGCCCGGCCCCTCGTCCTCGAAGCGCAGCTGCAGGCCCTGGCGCAGGCCCTGCGAGAGCAGGGCCCAGTGCATGCGCCCGCCGCCGCCGTGGATCAGCGTGTTGCGCGACAGCTCGCTGGCGGCCGTGATCATCTTGGTCTGTTCGACCAGGCTGAACTTCAGGCTCTGGCACAGGCCGCGCACGGTCTGGCGGCACAGCACGATGTGTTGCTCGCTTTGCAGCGGCAAGGTGCCCTGCGGCTCAGGCGCCACGTGCGTTCTCCAGCCGCAGCCGCTGCAGCAGGGCCATGCCGCGCTCCACGTCGAGCGCGGTGCGAACGCCTTCCAGCGAAAGGCCCAGCTCCACCAGCGTGATCGCGACGGCCGGCTGCATGCCCACCACCACCGTCGTGGCCGAGAGGATGCGCGCGACGCCCGAGATGGTGCTGAGCATGCGGCCCACGAAGGAGTCCACGATCTCCAGCGCCGAGATGTCGATCAGCACGCCGCTGGCGCCGGTGCTGGCGATGCGCGCCGACAGGTCTTCCTGCAGCGCCATGGCCGTCTGGTCCTGCATGTCCACCTGGATGGTGACCAGCAGCGTTTCGCCCATGCGAAGGATGGGAATGCGTTCCATGTCCGGGGGCCGCCTTTTTTCAGTCCTGGCGGCTGATGCGCCAGCCGGTCTGGCGCAGCGCCTGGGCCAGCGCGTCGGCCAGCGAAGCCTTGGTGCTGATGCCCTGCAGGTCGATGCCCAGATGCACGATGGTCTGCGCGATCTGCGGCCGGATGCCGCTGATGATGCAGTCCGCGCCCATGAGCCGGATGGCCGTCACGGTCTTGAGCAGGTGCTGCGCCACCAGCGTGTCCACGGTGGGCACGCCCGTGATGTCGATGATGGCCAGTTCGGCGCCGGTGTCGACGATGCTCTGCAGCAGCGCTTCCATCACATGCTGCGTGCGGTTGCTGTCCAGCGTGCCGATCATGGGCACGGCCAGTACGCCGTGCCACAGTTTGACCACCGGCGTGGACAGCTCCAGCAGATCGTCCTGCTGGCGGCGGATCACCTGTTCGCGCGACTCCTGGAAGGTGTCGGCCGTGTGCTGGGCCAGGCGGTCCACCAGCGTGGACAGGGTCCAGACCGCCGAGGCCAGCCGTGCGGGCTCGGCCGCCAGGTCCTTCTGCAGCCGGTCGAACAGCGGCTTCTTCAGCGCCAGCACGAAGCGGCTGGTGGCGCCCGCCGTGTCGCCCTTGGCAGCCCGGCTGGCCGACAACGCCTCCAGCGTGCCGCGCAGTTCGCGCCAGCCCGGCGTGTCCAGTGAATCCTGATCGGCCCCGCCCTCCAGGGCCCGGCCCAGGCCGGCCACGATGGCCTGGGCTTCAGCGCTTGCGCTGGCGTGCTGCTGGGTCGGGCTGCCGCCGAGTTCACGCAGCCAGCTTTGAACAATGGCTTCCGGCTCGTCGCGCAGCACCCGCGCGATGGCTGAAATTTCTTGAGTCACGGGGAGATCCCTCCAATGCATGGCCTGACATTCCGGCGCATGTCCCTGCTGGGCGAGCGCAGTCTATGGGTCACATTGCATGACAGTTGTCAGCCGGTATCCCGACTTGGAAGGCGGCATGCCGCCGGGGCGCCGGCCCCTCCATCCAAGAAGGGCTGCGCGCTGACAGCCTGCGCGCGGCGCGCCCCGGACACTGCCGGCTCCTGCCACTTTGCGCTGCCGCCCCATCATGCGTTTGCGAGCCTCCCACTTCCTGCGCCTTCGCGCCGACCAGCCCTGCCCGGTGGTGGCCATGCTGCGCCCGCGCAGCGGCGCCGCGCAATGGATGGTCAGCGAGCGCTACGAGCTGCAGCCCTGGGTGCCGACCGTGGAATACACGGACCCTTCGGGCAACCTGTGCCAGCGCTTCACGGTGCCCGAAGGCGGCATGCGCATCGAGGTGGAGGTGCTGATGGAAACCGAGGACGTGCTGGCCGTGACGCCGCAGGCGCCGCCCACGCCCGTGGCCCAGTTGCCCGAGCACACGCTCATGTACCTGCTGCAAAGCCGCTACTGCTCGGCCGACAGGATGGGCGAGCAGGCGCAGCGCATCGTCGAGGGCCTGCAGCCCGGCTATGCGCAGGTCGAAGGCATCCGCCGCTGGATCCATGAAAACCTGCGCTATGAATACGGCGTGAGCGACGCCACGACGGACGCCCTGCAGACCCTGCAGCACGGCGCCGGCGTGTGCCGCGACTTCGCGCACGTGGGCATTGCGCTCACACGCGCGCTGCAGATCCCGGCGCGGCAGGTGGTGGGCTACCTGCACGGGCTGGAGCCCATGGATATGCATGCCTGGTTCGAGGCCTTCCTCGACGGGCGCTGGTACGCCTTCGACGCCACCCAGGCAGAACCCCGCGGCGGCAGGATCGTGGTGGCCTACGGGCGTGATGCGGCCGATGTGGCCTTCATCTCCAACTACGGGCCGCTGGAAGTGCAGGAGATGCAGGTGCGCGTGACCGAAGAGCCCCGGCCGCTGGCCTGAGCCGGCCGCAGGGCGCGCAATGTTCGCGCAATCCAGCGCCCTAGGCTGAGGGCCATCGCAACGACGCAGCCTCGCAGCCGCCATGCCCACCGCACCCGCCCCCGCACGCCGGCGCGCCCGACCGGACGCCAACCCCTTGTGGGCGCGCCACCTCTGGCGGCGGGTGATCCGGCTGTGGCCGCTCAAGATGCTGGGCACGATGGCGGGCATCGGCGGCTTCTTCGCGCTGTATTTCTGGACGCTCGAGCACACGGCCGCGCGTGCCGTGGTGGTGCCCACGCTTTTTGCCGACGCCTGGTTCGGGCTGCAGCCCTGGTCCGTCGTGCCCTATGGGTCGCTGTGGCTGTACGTGTCGCTGGCGCCGGCCTTCGCGGCCAACCTCGCGGCGCTGCGGGCCTATGTGCGCGGCGCGGCGCTGATCGTGGCGCTGGCCATGGCCTGCTACTGGCTCTTTCCCACCGTCACGCCGGATTTCGGCGTGGACTGGTCGCAGCACCCGGGCCTGCAGTTCCTCAAGGCGGCCGATGCGGGTGGCAATGCCTTTCCCTCGCTGCATGTGGCTTTTGCCTTCTACACGGCGCTGGTCATCGGCAGCCAGCTGCGCAGCCTGGGCGCGCCGCTCGGGGCGCGCGCCTTCAACTGGCTGTGGTGCCTGGCCATCCTGCACTCCACCCTGGCCACGCATCAGCATGTGCTGCTCGATGTGCTGGGCGGCCTGGCCACCACCTGGCTGGCCGTGGCGCTGGCCTGGCGCCGGCGCGCGCGGGTGGCGCAGGTGGCGCAGGTGGCACCCGTGGCGCTTGCCGCAGAATTCACGCCCCGACCGATTCGCAGGATCAGCCGCCGTTGAAAGTTCTTGTCGTCGAAGACGATGCCGACCTCGCGCAGGCATTGGCCAGTGCGCTGCGCGAGCAGTCCATGGTGGTGGACATCGCCTGCTCGCTGCGCGAAGCCACCGAACTGGCCTTCGATGGCGGGCACGACATCCTGGTGGTGGACCGCGGCCTGCCCGACGGCGATGGCCTGCGCCTGATCGAACACCTGCGCGCTGCCGCGCGCTACACGCCGGCCCTGGTGCTCACGGCCATGGGCGAGGTGGCCGAGCGCGTGCGCAGCCTCGACAGCGGCGCCGATGACTACCTCTCCAAACCCTTTTCCAGCGACGAGCTGCTGGCGCGGCTGCGCGCACTGGCGCGCCGGCCCGCGGTGCGGGCGCAGCAGTTCAGCAGCGCCGGGCGCCTGCGCTTCGACCACGAACTGCGCCAGGCCGAAGTGGCGGGCGAGGCGCTGAACCTGCCGCGGCGCGAGCTGCTGGTGCTGGAGGCGCTGCTGCTCTCCAGGGGCCGCACGGTGCAGCGCCAGAGGCTGGTCGAGCGCGTGTACGGCGAAGCCGACGACATCCAGTCCAACTCGCTCGAAGCCCATGTCTCGCGCCTGCGCGCCAAGCTCGAGCAGCGCCGCGCGGGCGTCGAGATCCACGCCATCCGCGGCGTGGGCTACCTGCTGCGCGTGGCACCCGGGGCTGCCGCTTGAAGACGGGGACGGTCGGCTCGCTGCGCTGGCGCCTGGTGCGCAGCCTGGTGATGCTGCAGGTGGCCGCCAGCCTGCTGGTGCTGCTGGGCTTCGTGGCCCTGTACGGCGCGGCCGGCCGCTTCGTCGACGAAGGCGGGGAAGCCACCGCGCAGATCGTGGGCCGTGCGCTGGGCCATGGTGCCGACGGCCGGCTGCAGCTGGCGCAGGGCGAGGAACTGCAATGGCTGCTCAGGGCCGCGCCCGAGCTGTGGTTCATCGCCCGCGACGCCCGGGGCCAGACGCTGCGCCACGGCCAGGTGCCGCCGCGCTACGAAACCCTGGTGCAGGTGCTCGACGGCGTGCAGCGCTCGGCGCTGGACCTGGCCGATGCCAGCGCCCGGCCCGCGGCGCGCTTCGAGCGCTTCGACACCGCCAGCGGCCCGGTGAACCTGATCGTGCGCACGCGCGCGCCCTTCTCGCTGATGAGCAAGCTCAAGTGGTGGGGCGTGGCCTTCCTGGTGCTGGTGGCGCCCATCATGCTGGTGACCTCGCTGGTGGTGGTGGTGGCCACGCCCTTCGTCATCCGCCGCGGCCTCAGGGGCGTGGTGGCCACGGCCGCGCAGGCCGAGCATGTGGACATCGACGCGCTGGCCACGCGGCTGCCCGCGCAGGGCGTGCCGGCCGAGATCCTGCCGCTGGTCGAAGCCGTCAACCGCGCCTTCGACCGGCTGGACGAGGGCTATCGCCGGCAGGCGCGCTTCCTGGCCGACGCGGCGCATGAGCTGCGCACGCCCATCACCACGCTGCGCATCCAGGCCGACGCGCTGCCCGAAAGCGCGCACAAGGCGCCGCTGCTGCGCGCCACCACGCGCCTGATGACCCTGGCCGAACAGCTGCTGGACCTGCAGCGCCTGCAGCGCGCGCGCGGCGGCATGCAGGCCGAAGCGACCGAGCTGCGCGCGCTGTGCGAACGCGTGGCGGCCGACCTGGCGCCGCTGGCCATCCTCAGCGGCTGCGCGCTGGCCGTGGAAGCGCCCCGGGCCGTGTGGGTGCGTGCCGACGCCAGTGCGCTGGAGCGCGCGGTGGCCAACCTGATCCAGAACGCGATCGAGCATGGCGGCGCGGGTTGCGAGATCCAGCTGTGCGTGGAAGAGGGGCCCGCCGCGATCGCCGTGCACGACTCAGGCCCGGGCATTCCGGTGCAGCAGCGCGAGCAGGTGATCGAGCCCTTCCACCGCATCCATCCGCGCGGGCGCGGAGCCGGCCTGGGCCTGCACCTGGTGGCCGAGGTGGCCCAGATGCATGGCGGCCGGCTGGTGGTGGGAGAGTCCCCGCTGGGCGGCGCGCGCATGCAGCTGGTGCTGCAGGCGCCGCCCCAGGCCTTCGTCAGGGAATGATCTTCAGCTGCTGCGCATTGGGCGGCAGCTGGTAGCTCCAGGTCTCGGTGACGGGCCGGCCGTCGGGCTGGCGCAGCGCGGCGCGCAACTCCACGGGCTGGGCCGGGTCCTTCACGCGTGCGCGGATCAGCAGGCGCCAGCCGCGGATCGGCGGGTTGGGCTGCAGCTGCGTCTCGAGCACTTCGGCATTCGCGCTGACGCTCACGTCGGGCGTCAGCGTGGTGCCCGGCGGCAGGTTGGCCAGGGCCGGGCCTTCGAAGTCGATGTTCCAGGCCATGCTGCCGTCGAGCTGGCGGATCAGGTTGCGCTGCAGCCGCTCGCCCGAGGTGTGGAAGGTCTGGCGCACCCAGCCGTTGTTGGCCGCATGCAGCGCCGGCTCGTTCATGGTCCAGTGCATGCGGTAGGCGAACTGCAGCATCTGGCCGCGGCGCGCGGGCTCGGCCGGCACCCAGTAGGCCACGATGTTGTCGTTGGTCTCGTCGATGGTCGGGATCTCCACCAGCTCCACCGTGCCCGCGCCCCAGTTGCCGTGCGGCTCGATCCAGGCGCTGGGCCGCAGGTCGTAGCGGTCCTTCAGGTCTTCATAGCGCCAGAACTCGCGCCCGCGCTGCAGCAGGCCGAAGCCGCGCGGATTGCGCACCTGGAAGCTGCTGGCCTGCACCTGGTGCGGGTTGTTCAGCGGGCGCCAGATCCACTCGCCATCGCCCGTCAGCATGGCCAGGCCGTTGGAGTCATGGATGGCGGGGCGGAAGTTGCGCCGGTCGCTCAACTGGTTGGGCCCGTACAGGAACATGCTGGTCAGCGGCGCGATGCCGATGCGCGTGATGTCCGCGCGCAGGAAGATGTTGGACTGCACGTCCACCACCGTGTCGCTGCCCGGGCGCAGGATGAA
Organism: Xenophilus arseniciresistens; assembly: GCF_028023875.1. GTDB lineage: Bacteria > Pseudomonadota > Gammaproteobacteria > Burkholderiales > Burkholderiaceae_C > Xenophilus > Xenophilus arseniciresistens. The sequence goes on along the minus strand of NZ_JAQIPB010000002.1, from coordinate 837,056 downwards.
CTGGTAGGCGCCGGTGGCGCGCGGCGAATCGAGCAGCGCGTAGATCACCAGTTCCTGGTCCTGCGCGGCGGGGCGGCGCACCCAGAACTCGCGGAAGTTCGGGAACTCCTCGCCGCCCGGCGGCACGGTGTCGATGGCCAGGCCGCGCGCCGACAGGCCGTACCACTGGCCCTGGCCGATGACGCGGAAGTAGCTCGCGCCCAGCAGGCTCATCACTTCGTCCCACTTGCCGGGCTGGTTGACCGGCGAGAGCACGCGAAAGCCCGCATAGCCCAGCTGGGCCGTGCTTTCGCGGTTGAAGTGCAGGTCGCCGAAGTCGAAGCGGTCGGCTTCGTAGCGCAGCTCCTGCACCTGGTCGCCCACGATCTCGTTGATGCGCACGGGCGCGTTGAACTGCATGCCCTGGTGATAGAAGCTCAGGCGGAAGGGCGCCTGCTGGTCGGACCACAGCAGCCGGTCGTTGCGCGGCTGGATCTTCATGTAGTCGGCGAACTGCAGGCTGCTGAATTCGGGCGGCAGGTTGCTCTTTGGCGCCGCATAGGGCTGGTCGGCCAGCGCGCGGGCCTTGGCCGAGACCTCGTCGAGCGAGAAAGCCAGGGCCTGGCTGGCCAGCAGGGCTGAGGCGGCCAGGGCCGCCGCGAGGCGGGGCAGCAGGCGCTTTTTTGTGGTGGTGGTGGTGGTGCCGCTGCTGCGGCTGGAAGCGGGCAGGTTCATTCTTGGACAAAGTGGGGCGCCCGGTGGCAGGGCCTGGGTCGCAGGCAGGCGCCACCGCTTGGGCAATGGAGGCAAAGCTTAGCAGCGGCCGGCCCGGCCGGCGGGTCGGACAAGGGCGCAGGAGCCGTGTCACGAGGGGTCTGGTCCCACAGGCGCGCGTTGGACCATGGCCTAACATCCGGCGCACTTTTGTCTGTCACATACGAAGCGATGATCCCAACTTCCGCGCCGAAGACGCTTGCGCTGGCCGGCCTGGCCCTGGCCTGCGCCGCCGCCTGGGCCCAGCCCAAGCCTGCCCTGCTGAACGACAAGAAGGCCTTCGTGGCCGATCTGCTGGGGCAGATGACGCTGGAGGAAAAGGTGGGGCAGCTGCGGCTGATCAGCATCGGCCCCGAGATGCCTGCGCCCCAGCTCGAGAAGGAAGTGGCGGCCGGCCGCGTGGGCGGCACCTTCAACTCGGTCAACCGCAAGGAGCAGCGCCCGCTGCAGCAGGCGGCCGTGCAGCAAAGCCGCATGAAGATCCCCATGCTGTTCGCCTACGACGTGCTGCATGGCCACCGCACCTCCTTCCCCATCGGCCTGGGCCTGGCCTCGAGCTGGGACATGGACGCCGTGCGAAAGACCGCGCGCCATGCAGCCATGGAAGCCAGCGCCGACGGCATCGACGTGACCTTCGCGCCCACGGTGGACATCTCGCGCGACCCGCGCTGGGGCCGCACCTCCGAGGGCTTCGGCGAAGACCCGCACCTGGTGTCTCAGGTGGCGCGCGCGATGGTGCAGGGCTTCCAGAACGGCTCGCCGGCCAAGCCCGACAGCATCATGGCCTCGGTCAAGCACTTCGCGCTCTATGGCGCGGTCGAGGGCGGGCGCGACTACAACATCGTCGACATGAGCCCCATGCGCATGTACAACGACTACCTGCCGCCCTACAAGGCGGCCATCGACGCGGGTTCGGGCGGCGTGATGATCGCGCTCAACACCGTCAACGGCCAGCCCGCCACCTCCAACACCTGGCTCTTGCAGGACCTGCTGCGCAAGGAGTGGGGCTTCAAGGGCGTGACCTTCTCCGACCACGGCGCCATCACCGAGCTGCTGCGCCACGGCGTGGCCAAGGACGATGCGCAAGCGGCCGAGCTGGCCATCAAGGCCGGCGTGGACATGAGCATGGCCGACCAGGTCTATCTGAAGGAACTGCCGGGCCTGGTCAAGTCGGGCCGCGTGAAGATGGCGGTGCTGGACAACGCCGTGCGCGAGGTACTGGGCGCCAAGTACGACATGGGCCTGTTCCACGACCCCTTCCGCCGCATCGGCAAGGCCGAGGACGATCCGGCCGACCCCAAGGCCGCCAGCCGCCTGCACCGCGAGCCCGCGCGCGACGTGGCGCGGCGCTCGCTGGTGCTGCTGGAGAACAGGAACCGCACGCTGCCGCTGTCCAAGTCGGCCAGGGTGGCGCTGATCGGCCCGCTGGCCGACACGCCCATCGACATCATCGGCGTGTGGTCGGCCCAGGCCCTGCCTGCGCAGGCCGTGACCCTGCGCACCGGCATGGCCAAGGCACTCGAAGGCAAGGGCCAGCTGCTGTACGCGCGCGGCGCCAACGTGACCGAAGACAAGGCCGTCGTCGAATACCTCAACTTCCTGAACTGGGACGCGCCCGAGGTGGTGCAGGACAAGCGCACGCCGCAGCAGATGATCGACGAGGCCGTGGCCACCGCGAAGCAGGCCGACGTGATCGTGGCCGCCGTGGGTGAGGCGCGCGGCATGTCGCACGAATCGTCGAGCCGCACCCGGCTGGACCTGCCCGAGAGCCAGCAGGAGCTGCTCAAGGCGCTCAAGACCGTGTCGGTGGCCACGGGCAAGCCGCTGGTGCTGGTGCTGATGAACGGCCGCCCGCTGGCGCTGAACTGGGAAAAGGCCAATGCCGATGCGATGCTGGAGACCTGGTTCGCGGGCACCGAAGGCGGGCCGGCCATCGCCGACGTGCTCTTTGGCGACTACAACCCCTCGGGCAAGCTGCCCATCTCCTTCCCGCGCTCGGTGGGGCAGGTGCCCACCTACTACAACCACCCGCGCCTGGGCCGGCCCTTCACGCCGGGCAAGCCGGGCAACTACACCTCGCAGTACTTCGACGAGCCGCAGGGCGCGCTCTACCCCTTCGGCCATGGGCTGAGCTACACGCAGTTCGAGGTGTCCGACGTCCAGCTCTCCGGCGCGACGATGGCGCGCGGCGGCCAGGTGCAGGCCAGCGTGACGGTGCGCAACAGCGGCGACCGCGCGGGCGAAACCGTGCTGCAGCTCTACATCCAGGACGTGGCCGCCTCGGTGGTGCGGCCCGTGAAGGAACTCAAGGACTTCCGCAAGCTGATGCTGCAGCCCGGCGAACAGCAGGTGGTGCGCTTCACCATCGACGAGGCCAAGCTCAGCTTCTACAACGCCCAGCTCAAGCGCGTGGCCGAGCCCGGCGCGTTCAAGGTGCAGATCGGCCTCGATTCGCAGGCCGTGAAGGAAGGCAGCTTCGAGCTGCGCTGAAGGGTGAGGGGCGGCCTGGCCGTTGCCAAGGCCGCCGCCCGCTCACTTCAGGCCCTGCCACCACAGCCGGTTCTCGCGCGGCTGGCCCACCGTCATCACCTCGCCGATCACGGGCGTGGCCAGCGGCACCTGCTTTTGCGCGCTCAGCGCCGCGATGCGCTCCAGCGGGTCCTGCCAGCGATGGAAGGCCAGGTCGAAGGTGCTGTTGTGCACGCTGTAGAGCATGCGCGCGCGCAGGTCCTGCACGGCCTGCACGCTCTGCTCGGGCGTCATGTGGACTGAAGGCCAGTAGTCGTCATAGGCGCCGTTCTCGATCAGCGCGATGTCGAAGCCGCCGAAGCGCTCGCCGATCTGCGCAAAGCCAGGGAAGTAGCCCGAATCGCCGCTGTAGAAGATGCGCTGGCCGCCGCTTTCGATCACCCACGAAGCCCACAGCGTGCGGTCGCGGTCCCACAGCGTGCGGCCCGAGAAATGCTGGGAAGGCGTGGCCGTGACCTTGACGCCCGACAGCTCGTCGCCCTGCCACCAGTCGAACTCGCGGATGCGCGCGCTGGCCACGCCCATGTCCTGCAGCCGCGCCCCCACGCCCAGCGGCACGAAGTAGCGCTGCACCCGCTCGCGCAGGTACTCGATGGTGGGCACATCGAGGTGGTCGTAATGGTCGTGCGACAGGATCAGGCCCTCGATGGGCGGCAGCTCTTCCAGCTTCAGGGGCGGTGCATGAAAGCGCTTGGGGCCGACGAAGCTGAAGGGCGACACGCGCTCGCCGAAGACCGGGTCGATCAGCCAGTACCTGCCATGCAGCTTGAGCAGATGCGAGGAATGACCCAGGCGCACCAGGTGGTTGGCGTCAGCGGGCAGCGCGTCGAGCTGGGCGCGCGTGAGCGGCTGCACGGGGATGGGGTCCACCGGCACCGTGCCCTGCTTGGACTGCAGGAAAAAGCGCGCCCAGATGCGCAGCGCGCCCTGCGTGGCGCGGGCCTGCGGGTTGGGCGGGTTGTGGTAGGTGCCGTCGCGGAACTGCGGCGAGGGGGCGTTGCGCAGTTCCGCGCCGCCTGCGCTGCTGCAGGCCGCGAGGAACGCGCAGCCCGCCGCGGCGAGCGCTGCGCCGCATCGTCGCAGCCGGAGGAGAGGGGCGCCTTGCGCGTGCGGTTCGCCTGCCATGGGAATGCCCTTTGCATCGGGTGGTTTGGATGCGCGAGCGTAGCGGGAGCCGCCCCTTCAATGGTTTCAGTGACAGAAACATTCGGGGCCTGGGGCCATTCCCCCGGCCCGTGTGCACGCCCGCTCAGTCGGCCCCAGGCCGCCACACCCGCGCCAGCGTGGCCAGCTTGCCGCGCAAGCTCAGGCGGTCGTTCGACAGCGCGTCGATGAAGTCTGACAGCCGCTGCGACTTCACCATCGTGTAGATGGTCAGCCAGGTGGTGAGCATGAACACCAGGCCGAACAGGAGCGCCCTGCGCCACAGCGGGGCCTCGGCTTCGGCCAGCAGGTTCATGCCCAGGAAGCCGGTGGTGATGGTGCCGATCAGGCCGAACAGCGTCACCACGGTGAGCCGCACCACGGTGCTGGCCTGCCGCCGCAGGCTGTCGGCGTCCAGGTAGCTGTTCATGTCGGCAATGCGGGCCTTGACCTCGTCGTACAGCGGGTCGAGCCCGAGGTGCGCGGTGCACAGGTGCGAGAGCGCGCGCACCTGCGCCTGCTCGGAAATCTCGTGGAACCAGTAGCGGTGCGTGAAGCGCAGGAAGCGTTCGAAGCTCGCGCGGATCGCGCGCTTGAACTGCTTCACGCTGGGCGTGCTGCGGATGTCGAGCTTCTTCAGCGCCTCGACCAGCTGGTCCGAGAACATCAGCAGCGACGCCTTCTGGAAATGCGCGATGAGAAAGAGCAGGAAGTGCTGGTGCCTGAACTGCGCGAGCACGCCGCGGTCGCGGCAGCAGAAGAACGCGGAGTGCGCATCGCCCACCACCACGAGCGCGTGGCCGTTGCACAGGTAGCGCGTGTTGGGGGCCGCGCCCGCGTCCACCCAGAAGCGGTCGTAGCAGTACTTGTGCTCGAAGTCGGCCAGGTGCTGCTCGGCGTAGGGCAGTTGCGCGTCGGCCTTGCCCGCGCCGGTGACCAGCGCGAGCCGCACGAAGTCTTCGCGCGTGAGGCGGCGCGGATCGTCGAGCGACAGGTAGGCCATCACGGGCATGCGGTAGTACTCGATCTGGCGGTAGCGCAGCACCCCGGGGTCGTCCGAATGGTCGCTCACCAGCGGCTGCAGCAGCCAGGCCCAGTGCGCCGCGATGCGCGGCGCCCGGTGCTGGGCCACATGCGACAGGAAGAGCTCGCGCTGCTGCGCGTCGGAGGCGGCGAGCACGCGGCCATCGGCGCCCAGCCATTCGACGCTGGCCATGCAGTGCAGCGCCGCGCCATCGCTCTCCCAGCCCGAGGGGTAGGCACGGCCGAAGCGGTAGAGGATCTCCTGCGCCCGGGCCAGGCCCAGATGGTCGGCGCCGACTTCGAGGTTGAGCAGCACCACGTCGATGTCGAAGAAGAAGTACAGGTCGCAGTGCACCACCTCGAGGGTGACGGGCGCCTCCCCGGGTTGCGTCACCAGCCGCACGGCCGCGATGTCGTGCCGGCGGAACACCCGCATCGGGGAATCGCCGTCGTTGCCCGAGGGCGGGCTGCCGTTGCGCGTCTTCGAGCGGCCCTCGCCGTACAGGAAGCGCTGCACGTAGGGCAGGAAGCTCACGAACTCGTTGTAGTGGCGCTCGTGGAAGCGACTGCTGTCGCCCGTGTATTCGTCGACCTCCTCGCGCCAGGGCGAGGCCTCGCCCATGTCGCGCAGCACATGCCAGGGACCATGGTGCGCGGCCGCGGCGCCAGGGGCCTGCACCAGGCGCAGGGGCCATAGCAGCGCCTGCCTGAAATGCCGGACGATGGGGCCGCCGGCGCTGGGGGCGGCCGAGGGGGCGCTGGAGTCCGCATGGGGGTTCGGCATGGCCGCAGTTTAGGCAGCGGGGTCTGGCGGAACGGGGCATCTAAGGGGAATCCCTAGATGGTTCTGAAACCGGTTTCAGATACGCTTCGCGCATTCTTTCTCGGTCTGTGCGCGGCCTTGCCGTTCACGCTCCGCCATGAACTACCAGTTCCAATTCGACGCGGTCTTCGCCGCCTGGCCCCTTCTGCTCAAGGGGACCTGGATCACCATCCAGCTTTCGCTGACGGCCACCTTGCTGGGCCTGCTCGTGGCCGTGGTCTGCGCCTGGGGCAAGACCTCGGGCCCGGCCGTGCTGCGCTTCGTGATCAATGCCTACATCGAGCTGATCCGCAACACGCCCTTCCTGATCCAGCTCTTCTTTTTCTTCTTCGCCCTGCCGGCCATCGGCCTGCGCTGGTCGCCCTACACGGCCGCGCTGGTGGCCATGGTGGTGAACCTGGGCGCCTATGCGACCGAGATCATCCGCGCGGGCATCGAATCGATCCCCAAGGGCCAGATCGAGGCCGGCCGCGCGCTGAATCTCAAGGGCTGGGAGATCTTCCGCTTCATCATCATCAAGCCCGCGCTCAAGGCCATCTACCCGGCGCTGACCAGCCAGTTCATCCTGCTGATGCTCAGCTCGGCCGTGGTGTCGGTGATCTCGGCCGACGACCTGACCTCGGTGGCCGCCAACCTGCAGTCGCAGACCTTCCGCAGCTTCGAGATCTACATCGTGGTCACGGGCATCTACCTGGCGCTGGCGCTGGCGTTTTCGGCGCTGTTCAAGCTGATGTACCGCCAGTTCCTGCACTACCCCGACAAGCGATAAGGACCCGGAGCCTGACATGCGCACCTTCGGCTATTCCGAATTCCTCTTCATCCTCGAAGCCGCCAGGTGGACCCTGGCGCTGTCGGCCATCGCCTTCGTGGGCGGGGCCATCCTGGGGTTGATCATCGCGCTGGCACGCACCAGCGACAGCCGCGCGGCCCAGTGGCTGGCGACGGGCTTCATCCAGGTCTTCCAGGGCACGCCGCTGCTGCTGCAGCTGTTCCTGATCTTCTTCGGCGCGCCCGTGCTGGGTTTCGACATCAACCCCTGGATCGCGGCCGGCATCGCGCTCATCCTGAACAGCGCGGCCTTCCTGGGCGAGATCTGGCGCGGCTGCATCCAGGCCATTCCGGGCGGCCAGCGCGAAGCGGCCCTGGCGCTGAACCTCTCTTACGTGGACCGCATGCGCGATGTGATCCTGCCGCAGGCCTTCAAGATCGCGCTGCCGCCCACGGTGGGCTATGTGGTGCAGATCATCAAGGGCACCTCGCTGGCGGCCATCATCGGCTTCACCGAGATCACGCGCGCCGGCCAGATCATCAACAACGCCACCTTCCAGCCGCTGCATGTGTTCACCACGGTGGCTGCCATCTACTTCGTGATCTGCTGGCCGCTGTCGCTGCTGGCTGCGCGCATGGAGCGCCGGCGCGCCCGCGCCCTGGCGCGCTGAGCGGCGCTCAGCCCCGTCGCCGCCGCTGCTCTTTTCTTTTCACCGTTCGTGTCCGTTCCCTCGATCCAAGGAGACTTTTGAGATGACCACCACCCGCCGCACCGCCATCGCCCTGGGCCTGGGCGCCGCGCTGAGCACCCTGGCTCCCTTCGCTGCCGCGCAGAGCGTGGCCGATCTCAAGAAGAAGGGCGAGCTGACCATCGGCATGCTGGTGGACTTCCCGCCCTACGGCACCACCGACGCGAAGAACCAGCCCGACGGCTACGACGCCGACGTGGCCAAGCTGCTGGCCAAGGAGCTGGGCGTGAAGGCCAACATCGTGCCCGTCACCGGCCCCAACCGCATCCCCTTCCTGCTGACCAACAAGGTCGACGTGCTGGTGGCCTCGCTGGCCGTCACGCCCGAGCGTGCCAAGCAGGTGGACTTCTCCAAGCCCTATGCCGCCGCCACCATCGTGCTGTACGGCAAGAAGAGCGCCAACATCAAGAGCGCGGCCGACCTCAAGGGCGTGCGCGTGGGCGTGGCCCGCGCCAGCACCCAGGACGTGGCCGTGACCAAGGCCGCGCCCGAGGGCACCGAGATCCGCCGCTTCGACGACGACGCCTCGGCCATGCAGGCGCTGATGTCGGGCCAGGTCGATGCGATCGGCTGCTCGGTCACCGTGGCCGCGCAGATCGCCAAGCGCGTGCCGGCCAACACCTTCGAGAACAAGTTCAACCTGCTGCAGCAGGGCATGGGCATTGCGCTGCGCCCGGGCCAGCAGGAACTGCTCGCGGCCGTGAACGCCTTCATCGACAAGAACACGGCCAATGGCGAGCTGAACAAGCTCTACCAGAAGTGGCTGGGGGCCGATTTCCCGAAGTTCTAAGCACAACCCCCCAAGCGGCTTCGCCGCTCCCCCCTTCTGCTGCGCGAAGGGGGGCGCACCCGGTGGCCTGGCAGAGCCAGTTCCACGGGTGCCCTGGGTTTAAACCGCGCACATGTTTGCCTCTGTTTCCCTGTAAGCCTCCACGCCATGACGCCAGATTCCAACAGCGCTGCCGACCCGATCATCCGCATGCAGGGGGTGAACAAGTGGTACGGCGAATTCCAGGTGCTGACCGACATCGACCTGTCGGTGCGCACGGGCGAGCGGATCGTGATCTGCGGGCCTTCGGGCTCGGGCAAGTCCACGCTGATCCGCTGCATCAACCGGCTCGAGACGGTGCAAAAGGGCCAGATCACGGTCGATGGCATCGAGCTGACGGCTGGCGGGAAGAACGTGGATGCCGTGCGCGCCGAAGTGGGCATGGTGTTCCAGCAGTTCAACCTGTTCCCGCACCTGACCATCCTGCAGAACTGCACGCTGGCGCCGATGCGCTCGCGCGGCATGAGCCGTGCCGAGGCCGAAGAAGTGGCGATGAAGTACCTCACGCGGGTGCGCATCCCCGAGCAGGCCCACAAGTACCCGAGCCAGCTTTCGGGCGGCCAGCAGCAGCGCGTGGCCATTGCACGCGCGCTGTGCATGGCGCCGCGCATCATGCTGTTCGACGAGCCCACCTCGGCGCTGGACCCGGAGATGGTCAAGGAAGTGCTCGACACCATGATCGGCCTGGCCGAGGACGGCATGACCATGCTGTGCGTCACGCACGAGATGGGCTTTGCCCGCAGCGTGGCCGACCGCGTGATCTTCATGGCCGAGGGCAGGATCGTGGAGCAGGGGCCGCCCGCCGAATTCTTCGGCAACCCGAAGCACGAGAAGACGCGCCAGTTCCTGGGCCAGATCCTTTCGCAACACTGATGTTCAGCACGCTCATCTCCCTGTCCTCCTTCGGTGCGGCGGAACTGCTGCGCCATGGCCAGTCCTGGTGCACCGCGCTGGCCGCCGAGGCGGGCGCCGACAGCGTGGAAGTGCGCGGCGAGCTGCTGCGCGACGCCGCGCGCGAGCTGCCCGAACTGCGCGGCCGTGCCGCCGTCTACTCGAGCCCCGAGGGCCTGTGGCGTGCCGACGGCACGCTGGACACCGAGGCACTGGCACTGGGCCTTTCGCGCGCCGATGCGCTGGCCGCGCCGCGCCTGAAGATGGCCATCGGCGGCTTCGACGCGGGCCGCTCCCGCGGCTCGCTGGCCGAGCTGCGCGCGCGGCTGCAGGCGCAATCGGCCGTGGAGCTGCTGATCGAGAACGACCAGACCGTGCGCGCGGGCACGCTTTCGGCCATGCAGCGCTTCGTGGCCGCGCAGGCCGACGCGGGCCTGCAGCTGGGCCTGACCTTCGACATGGGCAACTGGCACTGGCTGGGCGAATGCCCGCTGCAGGCGGCGCGCGCGCTGGCGCCGCATGTGCGCTACGTGCATGCCAAGGGCGTGTTCCGCCGGCCCGACAAATGGGTGGCGGTGCCGCTGGCCCAGTCGAGTGCGCCCTGGCGCGCCGTGCTGCGCGAGCTGCCGGCCGACGTGCCCCATGCCATCGAATACCCGCTGGTGGGCGACGACCTGCTGGCCGTCACGCGCGCCGAGCTGGCCCAGCTGCGCGCCCTGCATGCCGAACGGAGCCTTGCGCATGACCTCGCCTGAGCGCCCCCCCGTGGCCTTCGACGTCGCCACTTTCGGCGAAGCCATGCTGCTGCTGGTGGCCGACGAACCCGGCCCCATCGAGAACGCGACCCTCTTTCACAAGCGCACCGCGGGCGCCGAGACCAACGTGGCCATCGGCCTGGCGCGGCTGGGCCTGAAGGTGGGCTGGGCCAGTCGGCTGGGCACCGATTCCATGGGCCGCGCGCTGCTGGCGGCCATGCAGGGCGAGGGCATCGACTGCTCGCATGTGGTGTGCGACCCCACGCAAAAGACCGGCTTCCAGTTCAAGGGCCGCGTGACCGACGGCAGCGACCCGCCGGTGGAATACCACCGCAAGGGCTCGGCCGCCAGCCAGATGCGGCCCGAAGACATCGACGAGGCCTGGCTGCGTTCTGCGCGCCACCTGCATGCCACGGGCGTGTTTGCCGCAGTGTCCGAGAGCACGCTGGCCACGGCCCTGCGCACGCTTGACGTGGCGCGCGCGGCCGGGCGCACCATCTCCTTCGACACCAACCTGCGGCCCACGCTATGGGGCAGCACCGAGCGCATGCGCCAGTGCATCAACGACCTGGCGGCGCGCGCCGACTGGGTGCTGCCGGGCATCGAGGAAGGCCGCCTGCTCACGGGCGAGACCACGCCCGAGGGCGTGGCCCGCTTCTACCGCGAGCGCGGCGCGAAGCTGGTGGTGGTCAAGCTCGGCCCCGAGGGCGCCTGGTACGACAGCGACACGGCAGGCACGGGCCATGTCGACGGTTTCCCGGTGAAGGAAGTCATCGACACCGTGGGCGCGGGCGACGGCTTCGCGGCCGGCGTGATCAGCGCGCTGCTGGAAGGCCGCAGCGTGCCCGAGGCCGTGCGCCGCGGCGCCTGGATCGGCGCGCGCGCCGTGCAGGTGCTGGGCGACACCGAAGGGCTGCCCACGCGTGCGCAACTGGAAGCGGCCGGTTTCTGAAATCCGATTTCGCGGCCCAGGGGCGGTGCCGGCTCGAATGACAATGCGGCACCCGCAGCCTCCTGCGCCGGTTCGATGCCAAACCTCATGAGCACACGCCAGAACATCCTCGTCTTTCGCGAACTCCCGGCCGACCAGCTGGCCCGCCTGCAGGCCGCGCACAGCGTCACGGTGGCCGACCCCAAGACCGACCGCGCCGCCTTCGATGCGGCGCTGCCCCTGGCCCAGGCGCTGATCGGCTCCAGCTTCCCCATTGACGCGGCCGTGCTCGAGCGGGCACCCGCGCTCAAGGTCATCTCCAGCGTGTCGGTGGGCGTGGACAACTACGCGCTGGCCGAGCTGCACCGGCGCGGCATCCTGCTGTGCCACACACCCGGCGTGCTCGACGAAACCGTGGCCGACACCGTGTTCGCGCTGCTGATGGCCACCAGCCGCCGCGTGGTGGAACTGTCCAACCTCGTGCGCGAGGGTCGCTGGACGCGCAACATCGGCGAGGAATTCTTCGGCTTCGACGTGCACGGCAAGACGCTGGGGCTGCTGGGCTTCGGGCGCATCGGCCAGGCCATCGCGCGCCGCGCCGCGCTGGGTTTTGGCATGCCGGTGCGCTACCACACGCGCCGGCCGGTCGACCTGGCCGTGCAGGCGCCCGCCCTGCTGGGCCATGCCGAACACCGCACGCTCGATGCGCTGCTGGCCGAATCGGATTTCGTGGTCGCGATGCTGCCGCTGTCGGACAGCACGCGCGGCCTGATCGACGCGCGGCTGTTCTCGCGCATGAAGCCGGGCGCGATCTTCATCAACGGCGGGCGCGGCGCCACGGTCGATGAAGCGGCGCTGCTGGCCGCGCTGGACAGCGGCCAGCTGCGCGCCGCCGGCCTGGACGTGTTCGCCAAAGAGCCCTTGCCCGGCGAGTCGCCGCTGCGCACGCACCCGCGCGTCACGCCGCTGCCGCACATCGGCTCGGCCACGCACGAAACCCGCTACGCCATGAACCGCCTGGCCGTGGACAACCTGCTGGCCGCGCTGGCCGGGCAGCGGCCCGCGGCGGTCTACGACACGGCCGCGGCATGAACCTCCACGTGCGCCGCGCCACCATCGCCGACGTGGCCAGCGCCGCGGGCGTTTCGAAGGCCACGGTCTCGCGCTTTCTCAACCACCGCGAGAAGCTGCTGAGCCCCGACATCGCCGCGCGCGTGGAAGCCGCCGTGGCCCAGCTGGGCTATTCGCCCAGCCCCATGGCGCAGGCGCTCAGCCGGGGCCGCTCGCGGCTGATCGGCCTGATCGTGGCCGACATCACCAACCCCTATTCGGTGGCCGTGCTGCGCGGCGCCGAGAAGGCCTGCCAGGACGCCGGCTACCTGGTGATGCTGTTCAACCTGGGCAACGAGCCGGGCCGCGAGCAGGAGGCCATCCAGGCCCTGGCCGGCTACCAGGTCGATGGCTTCATCCTCAACACGCTCGGCCGCGGCAGCGGCGTGGTCGATGCCATGGCCACGCAGGGCAAGCCCGCGGTGCTGGTGGACCGGCGCCACGTGGGCATGCATGCCGACTTCGTGTCGCTGGACAACCGCGCCGCCGTCCAGCAGGCCTGCGAGCACCTGCTCGACGGCGGCTGGCGCGAGCTGCTCTTCGTGAGCGAGCCGCTCAAGGGCGTGAGCACCCGGCGCGAGCGTGCGGCCGCCTTCAGCGCCTGCATGGAGGCGCATGCCAAGGCCGCGCGCGGCGAAGTCTTCGAAAGCGAGGAGGGCGATGACGAGGGCCTGCAGGCGGCCCTGCAGGCCCTGCACAGGCGCGCCCAGCGGCGCAAGGGTGTGCGCGCTGCGGTGCTGGCCGGCAATGCGGTGGTCACGCTGCGCGTGGCGCGCGCGGTGGCGAGCCTGGGCTGGCAGTTCGGCCAGGAACTGGGCTTCGTGGGCTTCGACGATCCCGAGTGGGCCTCGCTCATCGGCCCGGGCCTGTCCACCATCGCCCAGCCCACCGACGAGATCGGCCGCACGGCGGCGCGCTGCCTGATCGAGCGGCTGCACGGGCTCGAAGGCCCGCCGCGGCAGTCGCTGCTGCCCGGCGAGCTCAAGGTGCGCGGCTCGTCGGCGGCCGGGGCTTGAGAGGCTGAGCCGGGTCGCCCTGCCGCCCATGGCCAGCCCCACGCCCGTCGCGCCGGACCTGGCGCAGTTTGCACAGCAGGGCCTGCTGGCGCTTCGGGCCTTCATGCCCGCGCGCGAACTGCGGCCCCTGCGGCAGCAGATCGAGCAGGGGCTGGGGGGCCTGAATGCACCGGGGCGCGCGCGCAGTGCGCTGGCGCAACTGCCGGCCTTTCAACAGACCACGAGGTTGGCGGGCCTGATCCGGGTGCCGCAGTTGCAGGAGCGGCTGCTTTCGCCTGCGCTGCAGGCCGCGGTGGCGGCGCTTGCCGGCCGCCCGCCCGGCGCGGCCAGCAGCACGCAACTGCTGCTGTCGCTGCCACGCGCGCAGGCCTGGTCGCTCGATGCACTGAACTGGCATGTGGACCTCACCGCATCCGCCAGCGCACCGGTGCCGGGCGTGCAGGCCTTCTTCCTGCTGGCCGACGTGGCGCCGCACGGTGGTGCCACGCTGGCGCTGGCCGGCTCGCACCGGCTGGCGCCCGAGGCCCTGCGCGCGCTGCGCGCCACACTCAGGGCGGGCTGCGAGCCCGAAGCCCTGGCGCGCGAGTTCGGCGTACAGGTGGTCGAAATGAGCGGCAGGGCCGGCGACGTCTTCCTGATGGACATGCGCGTGCTGCACACGCCTTCCATCAACGCGTCGACCACCGCGCGCATGATGGCGACCACGCGCTTCGTGATGACGGCCTGAATACGTCAGCGCGTTCTGAAAGCCAGGCGCGCGCCGGCCCGAAAATCCGCGCACGGGCCACGCCCCGAAGCTCTTGCAGCTATCCCTCGATCCCTCGATCCCCTTTTTTCTTCTGGAGTCCTTCACGCATGCAATCCCTCGCCATCGGCATGATCGGCATCGGCCTCATGGGCCACGGCATCGCCACCAACATCGCACGCAAGGGCCATGCGCTGACGGTGCTGGAACACCCGGGCAACCAGCCGCTCGATGCGCTCAGGGCCGCGGGTGTCAAAAGCGTCGGCAGCATCGCCGCGCTGGCGCAGGTGTCGGAGGTCGTGATCCTGTGCGTCACCGGTTCGCCGCAGGTGGAGGCCATCCTCACGGGCGAGGCCGGCCTGATCGCGGCGCTGCGCCCCGGCACGCTCGTCATCGACTGCTCCACCGCCATCCCCACCTCCACCCAGAAGATGGCCGAGGCCGTGCAGCGCGCGGGCGGCCGCTTCATCGACGCGCCCATGACGCGCACGCCCAGGGAAGCGGCCGAAGGCCGGCTGAATCTGCTGGTGGGCGGTGATGCGGAGCTGGTGGAACAGTGCAGGCCGCTGCTGGCCTGCTTTGCCGAGAACATCACCCACACCGGCGCCGTGAGCACGGGCCACAGCATGAAGCTGCTGCACAACTACGTGTCGCTGGGTTCGGTGGCGCTCATTGCCGAAGCCGCGGCCTGCGCGCAGCGCGCGGGCGTGCCCGGTGAGGTGTTCGTGGACGTGCTGGCCAAGGGCGGCGGCGGCGGCGTGGCGCTGGAGCGCCTGAAGCCCTTCATCACGCAGCAGGACGCCAGCGGCCTGCGCTTTGCCATGAGCAATGCGCAAAAGGACCTGGACTACTACACCGAGATGGCCAGTGGCATGCAGGCTGCGCAGGCTATTGCCGATGCGGTGCAGGGCACCTACGCCGGCGCCGTGAAGCAGGGCGGCGCGCAGCGCTATGTGCCCGAGCTGGTGGCGCTGCTGGCCGACAAGGGCCGCTGAGCAGAGCCGCCCCGCGCCCGCCCAGGCTCAGTTGCCAGCCCGGCCCACGAGCCGCGCGATCTGCGCGGGGTCGGGCAGCACGCCGATGCCCGGGGCTTCGCCCAGGTCGATGCAGCCTTCGCCGTCGATGTGCTGCGCGGCCGGGCTCAGGGCCGTGCGCAGGGGGTTGTCATTGGCATCGACTTCGAGCATGCCCTCGCCGCCCGCGGCAGCCAGCAGGTGCGCGGAGGCCAGCAGCCCCACGCCCGCGCCCAGGTAGTGCGGGCAGTAGCGCAGGCCGGCCGCCTGCCCGCGCTGGATCACTTCCCAGTTGGCCGAGATGCCGCCCCACTTGGCGGCGTCGGGCTGCAGCACGCTGAACACGCGCGCCTGCAGCGCGACATCGAAGGCCGCTGCGCCCGCGATGTTCTCGCCACCCGCCAGCGCGATCGACGTGGCGGCCTGCAGCGCCTGCCATTCATGCCAGGGCCGGTCCGCGCGCAGCGGCTCTTCAAGCCACTGCAGGCCGTAGGGGCGCAGGCGTTCGGCCATGTGCAGCGCTTCGTCCAGCGACCAGCCCTGGTTGGCGTCGACCATCAGCGGCGTGGCATCGCCCAGGGCGCGGCGCATGGCGTCGAGGTTGGCCAGGTCCCGCTCTTCGCCAAAGCCGATCTTGAGCTTGAAGGCGCGATAGCCCTGCGCGCGGCAGCGCAGCGCGGTCTGCTCGGGCGCGTCGGGGTTGATGCCGCTTGCATAGACCGGCACGCGGCTGCGCGTGCCGCCCAGGTGCCGCCACAGCGGCTGGCCGGCGCGGCGCGCGCTGAGGTCCCACAGCGCCAGGTCGATGCCGGCAATGGCCTGGGCCAGCGGCCCCGGCTCGCCCGACTGGATGGCCAGCACCGCGGTGCGCTCGCTCAGGTGCTTCCAGGCCTCGGCGGGCCCCTGGAAGTGCTGCCCCAGCAGCAGCGGCGCCAGCACGGTGTCGATCAGCCGCGCGCGGTGCTCGGCGCCGCAGCCGGGGAAGTTGCACCAGACCTCGCCCCAGCCCGCGGCGCCGTCGTCGTCCTGCACGCGCACGAACAGGGCCGGCCGGTCGTGCATCACGCCGAAGGAAGTGCGCACCGGCGTGCGGATCGGGTGGCGGAACACATGCGCGTCGATGCGCGCCGGCGTGAGCGCGGGCGTGGGCAGGCTGGGCAGGGTCATGGCTTGAGGTTCATCTCGACGTGGATGGCGTCGCCGCGGTAGGTCACCTCGGCCACGTAGATGGCGCGGCCGGCTTCGTCGTGGAAGATGCGGCGCACCTCGGCCACCGGCGCATTCACCGCGATGCCGATCAGCCGCGCGACCTCCATGTCGGCGGTGCCGATGGTCAGCACCTGGTGGGCGCGCGCCACGGTCACGCTCTTGAGCGACATGAGCACGGGAATGATGGCTTCCTCGCGAAAGCGCCTGGGGCTGCGCCTGAAGATGCGCTCGTCGAGGTGGATCTGGATCACGCAGTAGGGCTGGCCGTCGCGCAGGTGCACGCGCCGCATGAACACATAGCGCTCGGCCGGCGTGCCCTCTTCGGGGCGCAGGGCGGGCGGCGTGGTCGATTCACTGATGGTGATGACCTGCGGCTCGGTGTCGCGGTACATGCGCGCCAGCTCGTCCAGCGTGGTGACGACGCTGAGCCAGCGCTCGTTGTCGGGCCGGCCCGTGACGAAGGTGCCGCGTCCCTGCTGGGGCGAGACCAGGCCGTCGCGCGAAAGCAGCTCGATGGCCTGGCGCAGCGTGACCCGGGCCACGCCGAACTCGGCCATCAGGGTCTCGAGCGAGGGCAGCCGGTGCCCCTGCGGCCAGGTGCCGCGCGCGATGCGCTGGCGCAGCACGTCGGCCACCTGCAGGTAGCGCGGGATCGGGCTGCTGGAGAAGTTGCCTGCCGCCCGGCCTTCAGGGTTCTTCATAGTTGCCACGACGTGAAGGTTAAAGGTATGGTTTATAGAACGACCAGATGACTAGATCTTCTGGGCCTCATTAAACCAGAACACCGCCGCCCCGGCAGTGCCAGAAAACCAGGAGACGCCTTCATGCCAAGCCGCCGGGTGCCGCTGCGCGCCGCCCTCATCCTTGCGCCGTGGCTGCTGCTGCTGGCGCTGTGGTACGCGGTGCGCGCCAGCGGCCTGGTCAGCCCCGCGCTGGTGCCCGCGCCGCACCAGGTGGCGCAGAGGTTCATCGAGCTGCTGCAGGACCGGCTGCTGATGGACATCTGGATGTCCACGCAGCGCGTGTTCATCGGCGTGGCGCTGGGCACGCTGCTGGCGGTGCCGGTGGGCTTCTGCCTGGGCTGGTACAGGGGCCTGCGCGGCTTCATCGACCCGGTCATCAACTTCTTCCGCGCGCTGCCGCCCATTGCGCTGATCCCGCTGGTGATCGTCTATTTCGGCATCGGCGAGGCGGCCAAGACGGTGATCCTCTTCTATGCCTCCTTCTTCGCCGGGGTGATCGTGATGTACGAAGGCATCGCGCAGATCAGCCCGATCTTCGTGCGGGTCGCGCGCACCCTGGGCGCCAGCGATTTCGAGATCTTCGCCAAGGTCATCGTGCCGCTGACGGTGCCGCACATCCTCACGGCGATCCGCGTCGCGCTGGGCGTGGCCTGGGCCACGCTGGTGGCTTCCGAGCTGATCGCCGCGCAGCAGGGGCTGGGGGCGCTGATCCAGAACGCCTCGGCCTTCTTCCAGCTCGACATCATCTACGTGGGCATCATCTGCATCGGCTTCATCGCGCTGGCGATGGACCTGGTGCTGCGTGCGCTGAGCAAGCGCCTGGTGGCCTGGCAGGATCGAATTGCATGACCACAGACCCTGGCAACGACGCGCCGGTGCGCGTCTCCTTCCGCGACGTGAGGGTGGAGTTCCCCACCGCGCATGGCCCGATGCGGGTGCTGGACGGCGTCTCGCTCGACATCCGCCAGGGCGAGTTCGTCTCCGTCATCGGCCCTTCGGGCTGCGGCAAGACGACGCTGATGAACATCCTGGGCGGCTTCGTGCAGCCCAGCGCCGGGCAGGTGCTGCTGGACGGCAGGCCGGTGCAGGGCCCGGGCCCGGACCGCGGCGTGATCTTCCAGGAGTACGGCGTCTTTCCCTGGCTCACGGTGCGCAGGAACATCGCCTTCGGGCTGAACCTGTCGGGCAACAAGGTGCCGCGCCAGGAGCAGCAGGCCATCGTCGAGCGCTACATGGGGCTGATGGGCCTGAAGGACTTTGCCGACCACTACCCCAAGCACCTCTCGGGCGGCATGCGCCAGCGCCTGGCGCTGGCGCGGGCCTACGCCGTGCGGCCGCAGTTCCTGCTGATGGACGAGCCCTTCGGCGCGCTGGATGCGCAGACGCGCAGCGCCATGCAGGACCTGCTGCTGGAAGTGCTGCAGACCGAGAACAAGACGGTGATGCTCATCACCCATTCGGTGGAAGAGGCGATCTACCTGTCCTCGCGCATCGTGGTCGTCACCGCGCGGCCGGCGCGCATCCGCACCGTGATCGACGTGCCCTTCGGCTACCCGCGCGCCGAGGACGTGCACGAAGACCCGCGATTCGCGCAGCTGCGCGCGCAGATCCGGGAACTCGTCATGCAGGAGTACGCGGCCCAGGCGCGCCAGGCCGTGCGCCTGTCCGATTGATCCCACGGCCTTCATTCCACCAGGAGACACCATGCCCATCCCGCGCAGAAACTTCATCGGCGGCGCGCTCGCCGCATCGGCCGCCGCCAGCCTGGGGCTGCCTGCCCTCGCGCAGGCCCGCGCCAAGGTCAAGGTCGGCTACCTGCACACGCCGGCCGTCGACGGGCAGATGTGGCTGGGCATCCAGTCGGGCAGCTTCGCCAAGCAGGGCCTGGAGCTGGAGCCCGTGCTGTTCACCACCGGCCTGGAGCTGTTCCAGGCCATGATCGGCGGCAGCCTCGACGTGCTGGCCACCGGCGCCGTGCTGTCGAACTTCCCGGCCCGCGGGCAGGGCAAGGTCTTCCTGATCAACAACATCGAATACGCCACGGCCCAGCTGTGGGTGCGCGAGGATTCGGGCATCAAGAGCATTGCCGACCTCCGGGGCAAGCAGATCTCCACCACCACCGGCACCACGGCGCATGTGTTCCTCGACCGCGCGCTGCGCTCGGCCGGACTGGACCCGACCAAGGACGTGCGCCTGGTCAACCAGCGCATGTCCGAGGCCGTGACCTCGCTGATCTCGGGCGCGGTGCCGGCCGTGGCGCTGTGGGCGCCCTTCGATTCGGTGGTGCGCAGCAAGCTGCCCGGCGCGCGCAAGATCGTCGATGCCTCGGCCTTCTTTCCGCAGGCCGCCATCGTCGGCGGCTGGGCTGCCCGCAACGACTACTACGAGAAGAACAAGGCCGTGTTGGGCAGGCTCATCGCCGGCTGGCTGCCGGCCAACGACCAGATCGTCGCCAACCCCGACGCCGCGGCCGAGCAGTTGCAGAAGACGCAGTACAAGGAAGTGCCGCTGGCCGATTTCAAGGAGCAGTTCAAGGCTTCCAAGTACCACTCGGCCGCCGAGTGGCGGGCCAAGTACGCGGACGGCACCGTCACCGGCTGGCTGCAGCAGGTGACGGACTTCTTCGTCCAGACGGCCAACATCCCCAACGCGCTGAAGGCACAGCAGTACTTCGATGCGTCGCTGTTCACGGGGCAGGTGAAGGCATAGGCCTGCGCACCGCCCCCCCTCCACAAGCTGTCACACCCCAATGCAGGCCAAGGCATGAGCCTGCACACCGAGATATCTCCACAAGCTGTCACACCCCAAAGGCCAACACCATGAACCCCAGCACCCGGAACGCCAGCACCACCCTTGCCACGGCAGACACGCAGCCCAGCGCGCAGCCCGCAAGTCCATCATCAATGAAGCGGCGAACCTTCGCCGGCTGGATGGCCGCCTCGGCCTGCCTGGGGGCCTCGCCCTCGATGGCAGCCGCCTATCCGGCCCGTGCCGTGCGCGTGGTCGTGGCCTGGCCTGGCGGCGGGCTGGTGGACATCCCGGCCCGGCTGGCGGCCGAGCACCTGCAAAAGACGATGGGCCAGCCTTTCGTGATTGACAACAAGGCCGGTGCCGGCGGCAACCTCGGCGCCGACCTGGTCGCGAAGGCGCCGCCCGATGGGCACACGCTGCTGGTGACGACGAGCGCGATCGCCATCAACCACGCGGTGGGCATGCGCATGCCCTTTGACCTGTTCAAGGACTTCGAGCCCGTGGCCTCGCTGGCGCGTGCGCCGCTGATCCTGGTGACGCACACGGACTCGGGTATCCAGTCGGTCGAAGGGCTGATCCGCACGGCGCGCGTGCGGCAGCGGCAGGGGCAGCTCAGCTATGCCTCGGCGGGCAACGGCAGCCCGGGCCATCTGGCCGGCGAATGGTTCAAGGCCGCGGCCAAGGTCGAGGCCGTCCACGTGCCGTACAAGGGCGCGCCGCCGGCCATGGTCGATCAGGTCGCGGGCCGCGTGGACTACCACTTCGCCAACGCGGCGGTGGCGCTGCCCCAGATCCAGGCCGGCAAGCTGCGTGCGCTGGCCGTGGCCACCGGAAAGCGCCTGGCGCTGCTGCCCGAGGTGCCGACCATGATCGAGTCCGGCCTGCAGAACTTCGACGCCGACCAGTGGATCGGCATGCTGGCACCGCGCGCCACGCCCCGTGCGGTGGTGGAGGCGCTCGCGGCCGAGATCCGCCGCGGCCTTGCCGGCGGCGCGGTGGAGGCGAACTTCGCGCGCAGCGGCCTGACCGTGGCCACGACGCAGGACCCCAAGCGCTTTGCGCAGGAGATCCGCGCGGACGCCCTGCGATGGGAGCGCGTGGTGCAGCATGCCGGCATCAAGGTCGAGTGAGCATGAAGACCATCTTCGTCCTCTTCGACTCGCTGGTGCGCAACGCGCTCGGCTGCTATGGCGGCAGCGCGATCCCCACGCCCTCGTTCTCGCGCTTCGCCGAGCGGGCCGTGGTCTTCGACACGCACTTCGTCGGCAGCCTGCCGTGCATGCCCGCCCGGCGCGAGATGCACACCGGGCGCCTGAACTTCCTGCACCGAAGCTGGGGGCCGCTGGAGCCCTTCGACCAGTCCTTCGCAGCGCTGCTGACGCAGGCGGGCGTGCACACGCACCTGGTGTCGGACCACTACCACTACTGGGAGGATGGCGGCGCCACCTACCACAACCGCTACAGCACCTGGGAGTTCGTGCGCGGGCAGGAGTGGGACAAATGGAAGGCGATGGTGCAGCCGCCGCTGGAGCGCTTTCGCACGCAGTACCACGCGATGCAGCAGCCCGCGGGCCCGGCCGACGGCCGGCTGCAGGCGATGGTCAACCGCGAGTTCATGCGCGACGAGTCGGACTACTGCTGCCCACGCACCTTCGCGGCCGGCTTCGAGTTCCTGGACGCCAACCGCGACGCCGACAACTGGCTGCTGCACCTGGAATGCTTCGACCCGCACGAGCCCTTCCATGCGCCGCAGCGCTTTCGCGAAGCCTTCCCCACGGGCTATCGCGGCCCCGTCCTCGACTGGCCGCGCTACAAGCGCTGCGCGGAGTCGCCCGAGGAGATTGCCGAGCTGCGCGCCAACTACGCCGCGCTGGTCAGCATGTGCGACGCCTACTTCGGGCGCCTGCTCGACTACATGGACCGCCACGACATGTGGAAGGACACGGCGCTGGTGCTCACCACCGACCACGGCTTCCTGCTGGCCGAACACGACTGGTGGGGCAAGAACCGCATGCCCTTCTTCAACGAGATCGCGCACATCCCGCTGATGATCCATCACCCGGCCCATGCGGCCCAGGGCGGCCAGCGGCGCCAGGCGCTGACGCAGACCGTGGACCTGATGCCGACGCTGCTGGCCATGCATGGCGTGGCTGCGCCCGCGACCTGCGAGGGCCACAACCTGCTGCCGCTGCTCGACGGTGAGAGCCGGCTGCGCGACGTGGCGCTCTACGGCATGTTCGGCGCCGGCACCAACGCGACCGACGGCCGCTACACCTACTTCCTCTACCCGGAGGACATGACGCGCCAGATGCTGTACGAGTACACGCTGATGCCGATGCACCTGAAGTCGATGTTCCACGTCGACGAGCTGCGCGGCGCGCAGCTTGCGCCGCCCTTTTCCTTCACGCAGGGCGTGCCGGTGCTGAAGGTGCCGGCGCGGCGCAACGACAAGGGCCAGCCCACCGGCCACCAGGGGCAGGGCGGGGGCTACGAGGACACCACCACCGTGCTGTTCGATCTGCAGAGCGACTACGAGCAGGCGCGGCCCTTCCGCGACGCGGCGATCGAGGCGCGGCTGCAGGCCTCGATGGCCGAGGTGATGCGCCGCAACGACGCGCCGCCGGAGGCTTATTCCCGCCTGGGGCTGGCGCAGCCATGAACGGCGTCGACCACATCATCGTGGGGGCCGGCTCCGCGGGCTGCGTGCTGGCCAACCGGCTCAGCGCCGCCGGCCGACGCGTGCTGCTGCTGGAGGCCGGTGGCGCGGGCGGGCATTTCTGGCTCAGGCTGCCGGTGGGCTACTTTCGCTCGATCTACGACCCGCGCTTTTCCTGGCAATTCCAGGTCGAGCCGCAGGCCGAGACGGGCAGCCGGTCCATCGTCTGGCCGCGCGGCCGGGTGCTGGGCGGCTCCAGCGCCATCAACGGGCTGATCTACATCCGCGGCCAGCATGCCGACTTCGACGACTGGGCGCGCGCCGGCGCCCCGGGCTGGGGCTACCGCGATGTGCTGCCCTTCTTCAGGAAGTCGGAGCGCTATGCGGGCGGCGAGAGCGACTACCACGGCACCACGGGCGAACTGTGCGTTTCCGACCTGCGCAACGACCATCCCTATTGCACCGCCTGGCTGGAAGCCGGCGCGCAGGCCGGCTTTGCGACCAGCGATGACTTCAACGGCGCGCAGGACGAAGGCCTGGGCACCTACCAGCTCACGCTGCGCGGCCACTGGCGCTGCGACGCGGCCACCGCCTTCCTCAAGCCGGCGCTGGCGCGGCCGAACCTCAAGGTCAAGACCGGCGTGCATGTGACGCGCGTGATCGTCGAGGGCGGGCGCGCCGTCGGCGTGGAGTGGATCGAAGGCGGCCAGCTGCAGCGCGCCATGGCCGAGGGCGACGTGATCCTCGCCGCGGGCGCGCTGCAGAGCCCGCAGCTGCTGCAGCTCTCGGGCATCGGGCCGGCCGATGAGTTGCGCCGGCATGGCATTGCGGTGCAGGTGGATGCGCCCGAGGTGGGCGCCAACCTGCAGGACCACTACCAGGCGCGCGTGATCGTGAAGCTGCGCGAGAAGATGTCGCTCAACGACCAGGTGCGCAGCCCGCTGGGCCTGGCGCGCATGGGGGCGCAATGGCTGTTCCAGCAGCGCGGGCCGCTCACCGTGGGCGCCGGCCAGGTCGGCGGCATGGTGCGCACCGCGGTGGCCAGGGACGCGCGCGCCGACGTGCTCTTCAACGTGATGCCGCTGTCGGTCGACAAGCCCGGCGATGCGCTGCATGGCTTCTCGGGCTTCTCGGCCTCGGCCGCGCAGTGCCGGCCCGAGTCGCGCGGCAGCGTGAGCCTGCGTTCGGCCGATCCGCTGGCGCCGCCGCGCATCGTCTCGAACTACCTCACCGAGCCGCAGGACATCCGCGTGCTGGTCGAGGGCCTGAAGATCCTGCGCGAGATCTATGCGCAGCCCGCCTTCCGCGACCTGACGACCGGGGCCGAGTACATGCCGGGCCAGGCCCTGCGCAGCGACGAGGACCTGGCCCGCTTCGCGCGCGAGAAAGGCGGCACGGTGTTCCACCCGGTGGGCACCTGCCGCATGGGCAGCGACGCGGGCGCGGTGGTGGACGCGCAACTGCGCGTGCAGGGCGTGCAGGGCCTGCGGGTGATCGACGCCTCGGTGATGCCGACGATGACCTCGGCCAACACCAATGCGGCGGCGATCATGATCGGCGAGAAGGGCGCGAGCCTGGTGCTGCAGGCGGCAGGCTGAGGCGCGATGGCCCGGCGCCCGTGGGCGCCGGGTGGGCTTCAATCCAGCGGGATGGGCATGCCCAGCAGCAGTTGCGCCATGCCCTTGCCCATCGGGTCCGGGCGCAGCGAACTCGGCCCGCCCCCGTCCAGGGCCTCGGTCATCAGGAAGTTGAAGGCCCCGAGCCCCGGCACTTCGTAGCGCGTGACTTCGCCCTTGACCAGGTGCGCCAGGTAGGCGCGCACGCGCTGGGGCGTGAGCACGCGCCGCAGCAGCGGCAGGTCTTCGGGGCGGCGGGCGATGATGGCGATGTTCGAGCTGTCGCCCTTGTCGCCCGAGCGGCCGTAGGCCAGCGCGATCAGCGGGGCCTGGCGCACCCCCTCGGGCGGGGGCTGCCAGGCAGCGCCGGCAGCGGCGGCCACGAGCCCGGCGGGGCCCGGGTTGATCGGGCTGCCGCCACCCGGCACGGGCACGCGCTGCTCGTGCGCGCCCATCACCACGCGCGGCGCAGGCAGGCGGTCCTTGGCGACCAGGCAGGTGTAGAGCCGGTAGCGCGGCTCCACCGCCGCGCGGCCGTTGAGGGTCAGCGCGCTGCCGCTGGTGGTGCCCGGCGCGAAGGACACGCCCGGCGCGCGGGCCTCGCGCGAGAACAGCTCCAGCGCGTCGCGGCGCGCGTGGGTCACGGCAACGCGGGCGAGTGCCTCGCGCAGGCTGGAGGGTGCCGCATGCGGGCCGTAGCTGTCCTCGGCACCCAGCACCGTGACCGAGGCTCGCTCGAAATCTCCCATGCCCTTGTCCTGCAGCAGCGCCTGCGCGCGCCGCAAGAGCGCCTCACCGGTGCGGCGCGCCTTGGCGACGGCCTGCGCACCGAACACCGAGACCTGCGCTGTGCAGCGCCAGCCATCCTGGTAGGTGGCGCAGAGCTTGTAGGTGGGCGGCGGCGCGAGGCCGCGCGCGCCGGTCACACGCACGCGGTCCGGGCCGGCCGGCTGCACCCGGACCTGCGTGAAGTCGCAGACCACGTCGGGCAGCACATAGCGCGAAGGGTCGCCGACCTCGTAGAGGATCTGCTCGCTGACCGTGGCCGGCGTGACGCAGCCACCGGTGCCCGCGGCCTTGCCGACCACGAAGCTGCCGTCGGCCTCGCAGAGCACGTAGGGGTAGCCGATGTTTTCCCAGTCGGGCACCTCGGCCCAGTCGGTGAAGATGCCGCCGGTGGCCTGCGCGCCGCATTCGAGGATGTGGCCCGCCAGCGAACCGGCCGCCAGGCGGTCGTGCGCATCGGCATCCCAGCCGAACTCGTGCATCAGCACGCCCAGGGTGGTGGCGCTGTCCACGATGCGGCCGGTGACCACGATGTCGGCGCCCATGCTCAACGCGCGTGCGATGGGCAGCGCACCCAGGTACACGTTCGCGCTGTCGATGCCCTGCGGCATCGCGCTGCCGGTGTAGAAGTCGCGCGTGTCCTCTGCGGCCAGCGCCGGCAGCAGCGCAAGGCTGTCGTCGCCCTCCACGAACGCGACGCGCGGCGAGCAGCCCAACTGCGCGGCCAGCGCCTCGATGGCCGCCGCGCAGCCGCGCGGGTTCAGGCCGCCCGCATTCGCGACCAGGCGGATGCCGCGCTGCAGGCAGCGCGCGAGGATCTCGCGCAGCGTCAGGTCCACGAAGTCGCTGGCGTAGCCGCTGGCGGGGTCGGTCTTGCGCGCCTGGGCGAAGCTCGACAGCGTCATCTCGGCCAGGTAGTCGAAGACCAGGTACTGCATGCCCTCGACCTCGACGAGCTGCCGCGGGCCGATCACGCTGTCGCCGATGAAGGCGCAGGCGCCCCCGATCATCACGGTGCGGGTCATGCGCTCAGTCCAGAGAGATGTTGAGTTGCCGGATCACGTCGCCGTTCACTCTGGCTTCCTGCGCAATGAAGCGCGCGAACTCGGCCGGCGTGCTGCCCACCGGCTCGGTGCTGATCGCCGCCAGGCGGGTGCGCAGTTCGTCGCCCTTCATCACCTGGGCGAACTCGTCAGCAAGCTTGCGCACGATGGCCGGGGGCGTGCGCGCGGGCGCCAGCACGCCCGCCCAGGCATAGGTGACCAGTTCGGGATGGCCCAGCTCCGTAAGGCTGGGCACCTCGGGCAGCAGGGGCGAGCGGTCCTGCCCGGTCACGGCCAGCGCGGCAAGCCGGCCCTGGCGGATGTGCGGGCCCATGGCCGAGATGGCGTCGAACATGAAGCCCACGCGCCCGCTCACCAGGTCGGTGGTCGCGTCGGCCGTGCCCTTGTAGGGCACGTGCATGGCGCCCTTCATGGCCGTGCTGCGCGCAAAGCGCTCGCCCAGAAGGTGGGCGGCCGAGCCCACGCCGCTGCTGGCGAAGCTCTGCGGCGAAGGGCCCTGGGCGCCCGAGCGCACCAGATCGTCCAGCGTGCGCAGGCCGGGGCGCGCCGTCACCAGCACCAGCGAGGTCCGCGTGAGCTGCGAGATGGGCACCAGCTCCGAGGACTTGTAGGGCAGCTGGCGGTACAGCGAGTCGTTGTTCGCATAGGCGCCGATGACGACCAGCAGCGTGTAGCCGTCGGGTGCGGCCTTGGCCGCCAGCTCCGTGCCCAGGATGCTGTTGGCGCCGGGCTTGTTGTCGATCACCACCGGCTGCCCCAGCCGCCTGGAAAGCTCCTTCATCACATCGCGCGCAATGATGTCGGTGTTGCCGCCTGCGGGGTAGGGAACGACCACGCGGATCGGCCGGTTGGGGTAGGCGTCCTGTGCGCTGGCGCCCGCGGCCGCCAGCGCCGCGGCCAGGCCGAATGCGAGGTAGAGGCTGTGGCGGGCGGCCAGGCGCAGCACGCTGCGCGCGCGCTGGGCGGATCTGTGCATGGTGGTCTGTCTCCGTGGTCGGCGTCGTCCGGGCGGCCCGCGAAAGGCGGCCGCCCTGCGCCGTGCAATCGATTATGGAAATCGACCCGGTGCGCTGCCAGACCTATCATGGGGTTTGTCGATAACCATCTGGAATCGCCCGCGACGGTGGCCATGCAGCTCAAGGACCTCGAATCGTTCCGCGTCGTGGCTGAGCTGGGCAATCTGCACAGCGCGGCCGATCTGCTGGGCGTGACGCAGCCCGCGCTGTCCAAGGCCGTGCAGCGGCTGGAAGGTTCGCTGGGCGTGCGCCTGTTCGAGCGCACGCCCAGGGGCGTGGCGCTCACGACCATCGGCCGCGCGCTCTATGCGAAGCAGCTCGCGCTGGCCCGCATGGTCAGGGACATCCGCAACGAGGTGCGCGATCTCAAGACCGGCGAGTCCGGGGAGCTGCGCATCGGCACGGTGCCGGCGGTGGTGGAGTCGGTCGTCACGCCCGTGCTGGCCTCTTTCCTCGGATCGGCGCGCCAGATCCGCTTCCACGCGCAGGTGCAGCTCAGCGGCGTGCTGCTGCATCAGCTGGAGACGGGCGCACTCGATTTCGCGATCGCCGCCGTGCAGGCCCAGACGCCGGCCGCGCTGTCGTGCCTGCTGCTGGGCGAGCAGCAGTCCTTCGTGGTGGCCCGCAAGGGGCATCCGCTGCATCGGCGCGCCTTCACGGTCGAGGACATGGCCGCCCAGCCCTGGGTGCTGCCCCCGGCGAACATCGCGCTGCGGGCCTGGGTGGAGTCGATGTTCGCCCAGGCGGGGATCGAGATGCCCGCCGCCTTCCTGCAGACCGACGCCTCGCCGGCCGTCTTCGCGTCCCTCGTGCGCGGCAGCAACCTGCTCACGGTGATGACGGCCGACTCGCTGAGCGCAGGGACAGGCACGGGCCTGGCCCCACTGGCGGCCCCGGCGCCCGTCTGGACGCTGCAGATCGGGCTGTTCTGGCGGCGCAACGCCTATTTCTCGAGTCCCATGGAAGCCTTCAGGGACAAGGTGGCCGAGGTCTTCCGGGCGCGCGATGCGCAGCTCCACCGCAGGCTCGGCCGGGGGCGCCCGGGCGCGGAAGGCTGAGCCGGCCCGCAGCCGCTCCGTGCTTTTTTATCAAGGCAGGCCCGGCGCGTGGTGCCGGATCCAGCGGATCAGGTCCTGCGCGGCGGGCGTGAGCGGCAGGTCATGCCGGCGCAGCACGTGCACGGTCGGCTGCGGCAGCGCATCGAGCACCGGCACCTCGTGAAGCTCGGCGCGAAAGGCGTTGAGTTCGAACACCGTGCGCGGCACCGTTGCCATGTAGTCGCCCCTGGCCACGATGGCGGGCAGGGCCAGGAAGGATTCGCAGGTCATGCCGCGCCGCGGCGGCGGCAGCCCGGCCCGCGCAAAGGCCTCCTCGATCATGGCGCCGGGCCCGCGCGGCGCGCTCGAATAGATCCAGGCGCAGTCGGCCAGCTCGGCCAGGCGCGTCGCGTGGCGCAGCGGGTGCTCGCGGTGGCAGACGATCACGATCTCGGTGACCAGCAGCGGGTCCGCCACCAGATCGGGTTCGATCTCCAGCCGGTGCACCGGCGTCAGGCCGAAGTCCAGCGTGCCGTCGCGCAGCGCCGGCGTGATGCCGGGGTACAGGCCGTCGCGGCACTCCACATGAACGCGCGGGTACTTCTGCTGGAAGGCCTGCAGCGCCTTGGGAAGCAGTGACAGCGCCACGGCCGGAGAGCTTGAAAAGCGCACGCTGCCTTCCCAGTGGCCGCGCAGTTGGTCGATCTCCTCGCGCGCGCGGCGGCTTTCCTCCACCATCAGCCGGGCCCGGACCAGGAAGGCGCGGCCGAAGGCCGTGAAGCTGGCGCCCTGCTTCGTGCGCACCAGCAAGGGCGCGTTCAGTTCCTGCTCCAGCTGCTGGATGGCGGCCGTGAGCGCGGGCTGGGACAGGTTCACCCGCTGGGCGGCGGCGCGGATGCTTCCCAATGCCTCGATGTGGAGCAGGGCCTGCAGGGTCTGGAACTTCATAGTGATCGGAATTCTGGATCAATCTCGACAAAAAGCGATTTCCTCCTTTCACCGGTGCCTTCCTAGCATGCGGACATCAGATCAGGAGACAAGAAGATGTTCGTTCGCAACTGCTGGTACGTGGCCGCGTGGGATGAGGAAATCCCGGCCCAGGGGCTGGTCTCGCGCGTGCTGCTCGGCGAGCCGGTGCTGCTCTACCGCGACACGCAGGGCCGCGCCGTCGCGCTGGAAGACCGCTGCTGCCATCGTGCCGCGCCCCTGCACCTGGGGCGGCAGGAAGGCGACTGCGTGCGCTGCATGTACCACGGACTCAAGTTCGATCCCTCGGGCGCCTGCGTCGAAGTGCCGGGTCAGGCCAGCGTGCCGCCGCGCACCTGCGTGCGCAGCTACCCCGTGGTGGAAAGGGACCGGCTGGTCTGGATCTGGATGGGCGATGCTGCGCGCGCCGACGCCGCGCAGATCGCCGACTTCTTCTGGCACGACTCGCCCGAATGGCGCATGAAGCCGGGCTACCTGCACTACCAGGCCAACTACAAGCTCATCGTCGACAACCTGCTGGACTTCACCCACCTGGCCTGGGTGCATCCCACCACGCTGGGCACCGGCAGCGCCGCCGATCTCAAGCCCCAGATCGAGCGCGACACCACCGGCAACGGCATGCTCACCATCCGCCGCTGGTACCTGGACGACGAGATGCCCAACCTGCACAAGCGGGTGGCGAGCTTCAGCGGCAAGGTCGACCGCTGGCAGATCTACCAGTGGTCGCCGCCCGCGCTGCTGCGCATGGATGCGGGCTCGGCGCCCGCGGGCACGGGCGCGCCCGAGGGGCACCGCGTGCCGCAGGCACTGCAGTTTCGCCACACCTCCATCCAGACGCCGGAGACCGCGACCACCAGCCACTACTGGTTCTGCCAGGCCCGCAACTTCGCGCTGGACGACGAGGCGATGACCGAGCAGATCTACCAGGACGTGCTGGTCGCCTTCGAGGAAGACCGCCGCATGATCGAGGGCCAGCAGAAGGTGATGAACCTCGTCCCCGACCGGCCCATGGTGGCCATCGGTGCCGATGCCGGCCTGAACCAGGCCCGCTGGCTGATGGACCGCATGGCCCGGAACGAGGCTGCCGCGGAGTCGCCATGACGACCACGCAGCCGGTGGTGGTGCAGGCCGTGCGGGCCGTGGCGCGCGACGTGCTGCAGGTGCAACTGCGCCACGCGGCCGGCCGGCCGCTGCCGGGCGGTGCGCCGGGCGCCCACATCGACCTCGCCCTGCCCAACGGCCTGGTGCGCCAGTACTCGCTGGTCAATGCGGCTGGCGCGGCCACGCAGGACATGTACGAGCTTGCCGTGGGCTGGGACGAGCGCAGCCGCGGCGGATCGCGGTGGGTGCACGAGAAGCTCAAGGTGGGGCAGGCGCTGGGCGCCAGCGCGCCGCGCAACCTGTTCGCGATGGCGCCGGGCGACCGGCGCGTGCTGCTGGTGGCCGGCGGCATCGGCATCACGCCGATCTGCGCCATGGCGCGCCACTGCGAGCGCGCCGGCCTGGACTGGGAGCTGCTGGTGTGCGCGCGTTCCGCGGCGCGGGTGGCCTACCTGGAGGAGCTGCGCGCACTGGCCGGCCCGCGGCTGCGGCTGCATCTGGACGACGAACACGGCGGCCCGCCCGCGCTGGCGCAGCAGCTTGAAGAGCCGCGCTGGGACGGCCTTTACGTGTGCGGCCCCGCGCCCATGCTGGAGGCCGTGCAGGCGGCCACGCAGCACTGGCCGCCGGGCCGGCTGCACCTGGAGCGCTTCCAGGCGGCGCCCGTGGCGGCGCACGCATCGACGGCTTTTGAGCTGGTGCTGGCCCGCAGTGGCTGCGCCACCCGTGTCGAGGCCGGCGAGAGCGTGCTGGCGGCGCTGGAGCGGCTGGGCATCGAGCACCCCAGCGCCTGCCGCGAAGGGCTGTGCGGCACCTGCGAGGCGCCGGTGCTGGACGGCGAGGTCCGGCATTTCGATTCGGTGCTGGACGCGGGCGACCCCGCGGCCCGGCAGCGCATGATGGTCTGCGTCTCCCGCTGTGCGGGGCCGCGGCTGGTTCTGGATATCTGAGGAGACAGCATGGAACTCAAGGACAAGGTCGCCATCGTCACGGGCGGCGCGTCGGGCTTCGGCGCGGAGATCGCACGGCAGTTCGGCCGGCGCGGCGCCGCGGTGATGGTGGCCGATCTCAACGGCGAGGGCGCCCAGGCAGTGGCCGCGGGCATCCGCGCGGCGGGCGGCCAAGCCGCCGCATTCGCCTGCGACGTGGCGCGCGAGCAGCCCTTTCGCGAACTCGTGGCGCACACGCTCGCGCAGCTCGGGGGGCTGCATGTGATGGTCAACAACGCGGGCACCACGCACCGCAACAAGCCGGCGCTGGAGGTGACGGAAGCCGAGTTCGATCGCGTGCTGCAGGTCAACCTGAAAAGCGTGTTCTGGTCGGCCCAGGTGGTGGCGCCACACTTCGTGCGCCAGGGCGGCGGCTGCTTCGTCAACGTGGCCTCGACCACCGGCGTGCGCCCCGGCCCGGGCCTGACCTGGTACAGCGCCAGCAAGGCCGCGATGATCAACCTCACCAAGGGCCTGGCGCTGGAGCTGGCGCGCCATGGCGTGCGCGTGAATGCGGTCAATCCGATGATCGGCGAGACGGCCATGCTGGGTGACTTCATGGGCATGGAAGACACGCCCGCCAACCGCGAGCGTTTCCTCTCGCGCATTCCGCTGGGGCGCTTCACGCGCCCGGCCGATGTGGCCAGCGCCGCGGCCTTCCTCGCCTCCGACGAGGCGAGCTACCTCACGGGCGTCTGCCTGGACGTTGACGGGGGGCGCAACATATGAGCGCCGCCCGGCCGCCCGAAGGCGCTCGCACCGCAGCGCGTAGCGCGAAGGTTTCTCTATGAGCGTCGCTATTTATCGCTGCCCGGAACTGCTGGTGGCCGGGCGCTGGCGCGCCGGCCGGGGCGAGGGCCGCCATGTCGTGGTCGACCCGGCCACGGCCGAGCCCCTGGGCGAGCTGCGCCTGGCCAGCCGGGCCGACCTGCAGGAGGCCCTGGATTGCGCCGGCCCGGCTTTCGAGGCCTGGAAGGCCGTGCCCGCCCACGAGCGCTGCGCGCGGCTGGAGCGCGGCGTGGCGCGCCTGCGCGCCCGCGCCGACGACATTGCGGCGCTGCTCACCGCCGAGCAGGGCAAGCCCCTGGCCGAGGCGCGCGCCGAATGCCTGATGGCGGCCGACCTGATCAAGTGGTACGCCGAGGAAGCCCGCCGCGTGCATGGGCGCGTGCTGCCGGCCCGCTCGGCCGACGCGCGCATGGACGTGCTCAAGGTCCCGGCCGGGCCGGTCGCGGCCTTCTCGCCGTGGAACTTCCCGCTCGTGCTGTCGGCGCGCAAGATCGGCGGCGCCCTGGCTGCCGGCTGCTCGATCATCCTCAAGGCCGCCGAAGAAACGCCCGCCAGCGTGGCCGCGATGGTGGCCTGCCTGGCCGAGGAACTGCCCGAAGGCGTGTTGCAGCTCGTCTACGGCGTGCCGGCCGAGGTGTCCACGGCGCTGATCGAATCGCCGGTCATCCGCAAGCTGAGCTTCACGGGCTCGGTGCCGGTGGGCCGCCACCTGGCGCAGATGGCGGCGGCGCAGCTCAAGCGCATCACGCTGGAGCTGGGCGGCCACGCGCCCGTGATCGTCTGCGAGGACGCGGACATCGAAAGCACGGTGGCCCTGATGGTGCCGCACAAGTTCCGCAACGCCGGCCAGGCCTGCCTGGCGCCCACGCGCTTCTTCGTGGCCCGCAGTCGCTACGCCGACTTTCTCGAGGCCTTCCAGGCAGCGGCAGACGACCTGCGCATCGGGCCGGGCGATGCGCCCGGCACCCAGATGGGCCCGCTGGCGCAGGCGCGCCGGCTGCATGCGGTGCAGGACCTGGTGGCCCGCTCGGCGGCCTGCGGTGCGCGTGTGCTGACCCGGGCCGGCCGCGTGCCCGAGGCCGGCTACTTCGCCGCGCCCACCCTGCTGGCCGACGTGCCGCTGGACGCGCCGGCCATGGTGGAGGAGCCTTTCGGCCCGGTCGCCTGCGCCTTGCCCTTCGACAGCCTCGATGAGGCCATCGCCCTGGCCAACCGCAGCGACTACGGCCTGGCGGGCTACCTCTTCACCGATTCGGCGCGCACCATCCAGGCCGTCTCGCAGCGGCTCGAAGTCGGCAGCCTCGCCATCAACGGCATCGGTGTCTCGGTGCCCGAGGCGCCTTTCGGCGGCCTCAAGGCCAGCGGCTGGGGCAGCGAATCGGGCATCGAGGGCATGGAAGCATTTCTGGAAACGCGGTTCACCCACTACAGCGTCCCGAAGGACGCACGGAGACAAGCATGATGAAACGACGCCAAATCATCACCCGCGCGGGCGCGCTGGCCGCCTCGGCCCTGGCCGGCCCCGCACTGGCCCAGCCCGAGCGTCTGCTGAAACTGCTGGTCGGCTTCCCGGCCGGCGGATCCATCGACGTGGTCTCGCGCATCGTCGCGGAGAAGCTGGGCGAGGAGCTCAAGCGCACGGTCATCATCGACAACCGCACCGGCGCCGGCGGCAGGCTGGCGGCTGATCTGCTCAAGGCCGCGCCGCCCGACGGCGGCACCATGATGATCACGCCCATCGTCGTGCCGGTGCTGGCGCCCATGGTGTTCACCAAGCTGAACTACGAACCCCGGCGGGACTTCGCGCCCGTGGTGCGTCTGTGCGACTTCGCGTTCGGGCTGGCGGTGTCGCCGCAGACGCCGGCGCGCACGCTGCAGGAGTACGTCAGCTGGATCAAGGCGAACCCGCAGAACGCCAGCTTCGGATCACCTGCCGCGGGCAGCCTGCCGCATTTCTTCGGCGAGATGATCGGCAGCGCCCTGGGCGTGAACATGATCCACGTCCCCTTCAACGGCGGCGCCGCGCTGCAGTCGGCGGTGCTGGGCAACCACGTGCCCGCGGGCATCGACGTGGTGATGGAATGGGAGCAGAACGCCAGGGCCGGCAAGGTGCGCATGCTCGCCACCTCGGGCGAGGCGCGCAGCCCGGTGATGTCGGAGGTGCCGAGCTTCAAGGAGCAGGGCTATCCCAACATCGTCGGCAAGGGCTGGTTCGCCATGTACGCGCCGGCGCGCACGCCTTCGGCGGCCATCGGGCAGGTGAACGCGGCGGTCAACAAGGTGCTGCTGCGGCCCGACGTGCGCGAGCGCTTCGCCGCGCTGGGCCTGGACGTGGGCGGTGGAAGCCCGGCCGACCTGCAGCGCACCATGCAGGAGGACACGCTGCGCTGGGAGCCGATCGTGAAGAAGACCGGCTTCAAGGTTTCCTGAGCGGGGCCGCAGGCCCGCCCTTCACACCGAGCGCGTGATCCCTCCGTCGATGCGGATGTTCTGCCCCGTGATGTAGCTGGATTTTTCCGAGGCGAGGAACACGATCAGATCGGCCACTTCGGCCGATGTGCCGTAGCGGCCCATGGGAATGCGCGCGCGGCGCTCCTGCTTCTCGGGCAGGCTGTCGATGTAGCCGGGCAGCACGTTGTTCATGCGGATGCCTTCGGCCGCGTAGCGGTCGGCATAGAGCTTGGTGAAGGCGGCCAGGCCGGCGCGGAAGACGCCCGAGGTGGGGAAGGCGGCTTCGGGCTCGAAGGTGGCGTAGGTGCTGATGTTGACGATGGCGCCGCTGTTCTGCGCCTGGAAGATGGGCGTGACCAGGCGCGCGATGCGCACCACGTTCATCAGGTAGAAGTCCATGCCCGAGAGCCATTGCGCGTCGCTGATGGCCAGCAGCTCGCCCTTGGGGCCATGGCCGGCGCTGTTGACCACCGCGTCGATGCGGCCCCAGCGCGCCATGGCGCCGTCGACCAGGCGCTGCAGGTCGGCCGCGGACTGGTTGGAGCCCGTGATGCCCAGCCCGCCCAGCTCGGCGGCCAGGGCCTCGCCCTTGCCCGAGGAGGACAGCACGGCCACGTTGAAGCCCGCGGCATGCAGCGCGCGCACGGCTGCGGCCCCCATGCCGCTGCCGCCGGCCGTGACGAGTGCGACGCGCGCGTCTGCCGGGCCATCCACTGGGGACCCTTCGGGCGGCCGGGTGGCGCTCATGCCACTTCGGCGATCAGCTCGATCTCGACGCAGGCGCCCAGCGGGATCTGCGCCACGCCGAAGGCGCTGCGTGCATGCGCGCCCTTGTCGGGGCCGAAGACCTGGGCGAACAGCTCGCTGGCGCCGTTGGTCACCAGGTGCTGCTCGGTGTAGGTGGGCGCGGAATTGACCAGGCTCATGACCTTGACGATGCGCGAGACCTGGTTGAGGTCGCCCACGGCCGCGTGCAGCGTGCCCAGCAGGTCGATGGCGATGGCGCGCGCGGCGGCCTGGCCGTCTGCGGTCTGCAGGTTCACGCCCAGCTGGCCGACCCAGGGCTTGCCGTCCTTTTTGGCGATGTGGCCCGAGAGGAACACCAGATTGCCGGTGCGCACGAAGGGCACATAGGCCGCCGCGGGCACCGACACGGGGGGCAGCTCGATGCCCAGCTTCTTGATCTGGTCGTAGACGCTCATGCAAACAACTCCTTGGAAAAAAGCAGCGCGCAGCCTAACGCAGTTGGCCGGCCCCGGGCGCGGCGGGGGCTTGCTGGCCCAGCTGGGTCTGGAACTGCGAGAAGCGGGGTTGCGCCGGCGGCAGGGGCTGGGCGCCGGGCAGCCATTGCTGCTGCTGCTGCGTGCTCATTTCCTCGAAAGGCATTACGGTCACGGCCACCTTCAGCACATGGCTGGCGCCGCCATGCAGGATGCCGCGGATGGGCGAGACATCGGCGAAGTCCCGGCCCACGGCCAGCTTCACGTAGTCCTGGCCGGGCTGGCGGCCGTTGGTGGGGCAAAAGCCCACCCATTCGCCCATCTGCGGCTCGCCCTCGCTCGCGCCCTCGGCCTGCGCCACGGGCGGCAGGTACAGCTCCACCCAGGCATGCGACGCATCGGCGCCGATCAGCCGCGGCTGCCCCGGCGGCGGCTGCGTGAGCAGATAGCCGCTGACGTAGCGCGCGGCCAGGCCCAGGCCGCGCAGGCAGGCGATGAGGATGTGCGAGAAGTCCTGGCACACACCCCGGCGCTGGGCCAGCGCCTGGATGGCCGGGGTGTTGATCTCGGTGCTGCCGCTGTCGTAGTCGAAGTCCACGTACATGCGACGCGTCAGGTCCAGCGCGGCGTCGAACAGCGCCCGCCCGGGGGTGAAGCTGGCGCGCGCATAGGCCACGAAGTCGTCATGCAGCGGCACATGGGTGGAGGGGAACAGGAAGTCCGAGGCCGCATCGTCGTGCAGGCCCTTGTGGTAGCGGAAGGCTTCGCGCACGGCCTCCCAGGGCTGCTCGCGCAGCGCCGCGGGCGGCACGGCGGGCTCCTGCGTCTGCACCACGCTCTCGGCCGTCACCACCAGCTGTTCGTGCGTGGATTCAAAAGCGAAGAAGGCCCGCGTGTTGCCGTAGATGTCGATGGACTCGCTGCGCTGCGCGGGCTCGGGCAGCAAGCGCAGCGCGTGCCGCAGCAGTTGCTGCGAGCCCGTGACCAGCGGCTTGAGGTGGGCCATGTGCTGCGCCGTGGCGACCGGCGGCGCGTAGTCATAGCGGGTTTCGTGGGTGACGAGCAGCAGCATGGGTTCAGGAGGGAGGCTTCAGACCCCGACGGGTTTGAGCGGCTCGAAAGTCAGCGTGAAGTAGCGCGTGCCGATGGCGTCCGACACCTGCCAGGCGGCCTGCTGCAGCGCGTCCAGCAGCGCCAGCAGCGCTTCGTGCCGGCCGTCTTCACGCACTTCGCACAGCGTATCGATCGACCAGCCGGCCGGATCGGGCAGCGCATGCGACAGCGCGGCCAGCTCGCCCGGCGCGCTGCCGGCCAGTTTGGCGATGCGCCCGCGCAGCGTCTGCGTGACCCAGGCCAGCGAGCGCGGGTTGTCGCCGTCGAGCACCAGCAGGTCGACCAGCGGCGCCATGTCGCGCCGCTGCTGGTAGCGGCCATGGAAGGTGATGGTGCTGTCGAACAGCGCGACCACGGCCTCGAAGCCGCTGGCTTCGTCCAGCACGCCGTGGGCCACCGCCTCGGACAGCGCATGGGCCAGGAAGCCCAGGCGCTCGATGTGCCGGCCGATGGACAGCAGGCGCCATGCGTCGTCGCGCGTCATGCGGTCGGTCTGGGCGCCGGTGATGGCCGCCAGCAGCATGCTCGCGCCTTCCAGCGTGCGCTGGATGGCGCCCAGCGCGTAACGGCCTTCGCCGCCTTCGCCGGCCTGTTCGGCAGTGCGGCGCAGGAACTCGTTCTCGGCGCGCTCGATGTGCGTCCAGTGCTCGCGCGAGAGGCGCTCGCGCACGGCGGCCGCGGCCTCGCGCAGGCAGCGCAGGTTGAAGCCCACGCTGCGCCCGCCCTGCACGTCGCCCAGTTCGGCGATCAGTGCGCGCTCGAACACGCGGCGCGACTGCAGCGCGTGCGGGCCTTCCTGCAGCAGCGAGGCCTGGGGCACGGCCTCGGGCACCAGCGCGTTGCGCTGCGCCAGGCCGTGCAGCCAGCCCACCAGGGCCGGCGTGGCCTGGTCCTCGCCGCCCAGGCTGTCCAGCGTCATGCGCGCCAGGCGCAGGGTGTTCTCGGCCCGCTCGGTGTAGCGGCCCAGCCAGAACATGTTCTCGGCCGCGCGGCTGGTCACGGGCGCGCGGTGGCGCGCCAGCGAGGCCGGCGTGGCCTGCGCCGCGATCAGCGAGGTGCGGTCCACTTCGCCGTGGGTCTGCACCCACACGTCGGCACTGCTGCCGCCGCGCTGCATGGACGCGATCTGCGCATCGGGCCCGGCCAGCCGCGCCAGCCCGCCGGGCAGCACGCGCCAGGACTGCGGGCCGTCGTTGAGCGCGAACACGCGCAGCAGCACCGAGCGCGGTGCGATGCGGCCGGCGCCGTCCAGGTCGGGCGCCCAGGTGGGCATCTGAGACAGCGGCATGTAGCGCTGCACGGTGTGCGCATCGCTGCGGCGCATGATGCGGCCGGCCCATTCGTCGAGCTGGCGCTGGTCCATCTGCGTGCCCAGTGCGGCATCGAAGCTCGGGTGTGCGGTCGAGCCCGGGTAGGTGGGCTTGATGGCGCATTCGGCCAGCTGGGGCAGGGCCGCCTCCATGGCCGCGCGCTCGCCGCACCACCAGGTGGGCAGGGCGGGCAGTTCCAGCGCCTCGCCCGTCAGGGCCTGCGACAGCGCGGGCAGGAAGCCCAGCAGCGCGGGCGATTCCAGAAAGGCCGAGCCCGGCGTGTTGGCCACCAGCACGTTGCCCGCGCGGATGGCCTGCAGCAGCCCGGGCACGCCCAGCGTGGAGTCGGGGCGCAGCTCCAGCGGGTCGAGGAAGGCATCGTCCACGCGCTTGATCAGCCCGTGCACGGGGCGCAGGCCCTGCAGCGTCTTGAGGTACAGGCGGTCGCCCCGCACCGTGAGGTCGTTGCCCTCGACCAGCGTGATGCCCAGGTAGCGCGCCAGATAGACGTGCTCGAAGTAGGTTTCGTTGTAGGGGCCGGGCGTGAGCAGCGCGATGTGCGGCGGCGTGCCGGCCGGGCACATGGCCTGCAGCCCCTGCATCATGGCGCTGTAGGTGGCGGCCAGGCGCTGCACGTGCTGCGCCTCGAAGGCTTCGGGGAACTGGCGCGAGACGGCCAGCCGGTTCTCGATCAGGTAGCCCAGGCCCGAAGGTGCCTGGGTGCGCTGCGATACCACCCACCAGTGGCCGTCGGGGCCGCGCGCGAGGTCGAAGGCCGCGATGCGCAGCCAGGTGTCGCCGGGCGGCTTCACACCGTGCAGGGCGCGCAGGTAACCCGGATGCCCGCGCACCAGCGCGGCCGGCAACAGGCCTTCGCGCAGCAGCCGCTGCGGGCCGTAGACATCGGCCATCACGCGGTCCAGCAGCCGGGTGCGCTGCAGCACGCCGGCCTCGATGCGGGCCCAGCTCTCGGGCGAGACGATCAGCGGAAACAGGTCCAGCGCCCAGGGCCGCTGCGGGCCATGGCTGTCGGCATAGACGTTGTAGGTGACGCCGTTGTCGCGGATCTGCCGCTCCAGGCTCACGGCGCGCCGCGGCAGGTCGGCGAAGCCTTCGGGGCCCAGGGTGTCGAAGAAATCGGCCCAGGGCGCGGCCAGGGGGGCTGGCGCTTCGGCGGGCGCCGGTGCGGGCTGGCCGGTCGCGGCCGGTGGCTGGGCAGCGTCGTGCAGCGCGGGCGCGGCGGCGGGCGCAGCAGCAGGCGTGCGAGGGGCTTCGGGCACCGGCGTGGGCGCGCCGCGCAGTTCGTCGAAATGCCCCGGCCGCGCGGCAGGGGCAAGGGCAGACGCAAAGGCCGCCGGCGATGCGGCGGTCTCGGGATCTTGGTCGAAAAGCGATTGTTCGCGGGGGGTCACAGAGGCGGCATTGTCGCCGCTTGGGCCCGGGCCCGTTCGCAGGGGTTGTACGAAAGGCTTACTTCTGGCCTTGGAGTGCGCAGGATCGACGGGTTTCAAGCCTGCCGGGCATGCAGGAACGGTGCCTGCTGCCCCGCATCTTTTCGGTGCGCGTCATCGGCGCAGATCGAGGGTGAAGGGGAACTCGCGGCTGCCCGTCACTTCGATGTTGGCCGGCGGCGTGCGCAGCAGGCCCGGCGTGTGGCCCATGCGCGAGAAGCGCGCGAGGCGGCGGCTCTCGGCCTCGTAGGCGTTGACCGGGAAGGTCGTGTAGTTGCGCCCGCCCGGGTGCGCCACGTGGTACTGGCAGCCGCCCAGCGAGCGCTTCATCCAGGTGTCGACGATGTCGAAGGTCAGCGGCGCATGCGGGTAGATGGTGGGGTGCAGCGCGGAAGGCGGGTTCCAGGCCTTGTAGCGCACGCCGGCCACGTATTCGCCGGCCACGCCCGTGGGCTGCAGCGGCAGCACCTGGCCGTTGACGGTGACCACGTAGCGGCTCTGGTTCAGGCCCGTGACGCGCACCTCGATGCGCTCCAGCGATGAATCCACGTAGCGCACGGTGCCGCCGGGCGCGCCTTCCTCGCCCATCACGTGCCAGGGCTCCAGCGCGTTGCGCAGGCTCAGCGCCACGCCCATGGCCTGCACCTGGCCCACCAGCGGGAAGCGGAATTCGAGATGCGGCGCGAACCATTCGCTCTCAAAGGCAAAGCCGGCCTGGCGCATCTCGGCGATCACGTCCTCGAAGTCCATCCGGATGAAGGTGGGCAGCAGGAAGCGGTCATGCAGCTCGGTGCCCCAGCGCGTAGCGGGCGCCGCGTAGGGCTCATCCCAGAAGCGCGCGACCAGCGCACGCAGCAGCAACTGCTGCACGATGCTCATGCGCGCATGCGGCGGCATCTCGAAGGCGCGCAGCTCCAGCAGGCCCAGGCGGCCGGTGGCGCTGTCGGGCGAGTAGAGCTTGTCGATGCTGAACTCGCTGCGGTGCGTGTTGCCCGTGACATCGATCAGGATGTTGCGCAGCGTTCTATCTACCAGCCAGGGCGGCATGCTCTGGCCGTAGATCTCGCGGTTCTTCGCAATCTCCTTGAGCGCGATTTCCAGCTCGTAGACCTGGTCGTTGCGCGCCTCGTCCACGCGCGGTGCCTGGCTGGTGGGGCCGATGAACAGGCCCGAGAACAGATAGGACAGCGAGGGATGGTTGTGCCAGTACAGCAGCAGGCTGGCCAGCACTTCGGGCCGGCGCAGGAAGGGGCTGTCGGTGGGCGTGGCGCCGCCCAGCACGAAGTGGTTGCCGCCGCCGGTGCCGGTGTGGCGCCCGTCGGTCATGAACTTCTCGGCCGTCAGGCGCGTCTGGAAGGCCGCGTCGTAGAGGAACTCGGTGTGCTCGACCAGCTCGCCCCAGCTGTGGGCCGGGTGGATGTTGACCTCGATCACGCCCGGGTCGGGCGTGACGGCCAGCAGTTTCAGGCGCGAATCGCGCGGCGGCGGATAGCCTTCCAGCACGATCTGCATCTGCGTTTCTTCGGCCGTGGCTTCGACGGCGGCCAGCAGATCGAGGTAGTCCTCCAGAAAGGCCAGCGGCGGCATGAAGACATAAAGAATGCCCGAGGCCGTGCCCACCTTTTCCGCCGCCGGGCCGTTGGCGCGGCGCGGGTCGCGCGCTTCCACGCAAAGGGCCGTGCGCGTGATCCAGTGGGCCGACTGGAAGCGGTTGGGAAAGCGCGTGTTCTCGTCGGCTTCGGGCAGCGGTGGGGTGCTCGCCCGGCCCGGGTGCTGCATGCGCAGCGCGGCGGCCGGGTGGGCCGACGCGCCGAAGGCATAGGGCACGTCGCTGCGGTCTGCACTGCCTGCTGCACCATGGCCGGCACCCGGCACCAGCGTCTGGCCATAGCGCTGGCGGAAATCAGCCGCCGCGGGCAGGCCGGTCTGCGGCGCGTTCGGGTCCCGCTCGATCAGGTAGGGGAAGTCGCCCTTGGCCGTCCAGGGTTGCGAGTCCAGCGGCAGGCGATAGCCCATGGGCGAATCGCCCGGGATCAGGTACAGCCGGTCGTCGCGCAGGAACCAGGGGCCGGTCTTCCAGCGCGGGCCCGCCAGGCCCGGGTTGCCGGTGGCGTTGGAGCTGGGCTCCAGCGGCAGCACGTAGCCGATGACCGAATCGAGCTTTTGCGTGAACACGCGGCGCAGGCGGGCGCGCTCGAGTTCGTCGTCCAGCCGCGAATCGAAGGGGTCCACGTTGACGGGCAGCCGGCGTTCACGCCAGAGGTAGTAGTACACGTCTTCGTAGCCGGGCTGCACGAACTCATCGGTCAGCCCCAGCTTGCGCGCCAGATGCGCCGTGAAGTGCTGCGCGTCCACGGCCGTGTAATTGGCGGGCTTGGATTCGTCGGCGAACAGGGCCGGGTTGCGCCAGATCGGCTGGCCGTCGGCGCGCCAGAAGATCGACAGCGCCCAGCGCGGCAACTGCTCGCCCGGGTACCACTTGCCTTGGCCGAAATGCAGGAAGCCGCCCTGGCCGTACTGCTCGCGCAGGCGGTGCACCAGCTCGGTCGCGTAGTTGCGCTTGGTGGGGCCCAGCGCATCGGTGTTCCATTCGGGCGCATCGCGGTCGCTGTTGGCCACATAGGTGGGCTCGCCGCCCATGGTCAGGCGCACGTCGCCCGCGGCCAGGCGCGCATCCACGGCCTCGCCCAGGGCCAGCACCTGCGCCCACTGGTCTTCGGTGTAGGGCTTGGTGACGCGCGGCGATTCGTACACGCGCGTGACCTTCATCTCGTGGCCGAACTCCACCTCGGCCTCGTCGATCAGGCCCTCGATGGGCGCGGCGCTGCTGGGCGTGGGCGTGCAGGCCAGCGGGATGTGGCCTTCGCCGGCCAGCAGGCCCGAGGTGGCGTCCAGCCCGATCCAGCCGGCGCCGGGCAGGTAGACCTCGCACCAGGCGTGCAGGTCGGTGAAGTCCACTTCGGTGCCGCTGGGGCCGTCGAGCGATTTCACGTCGGGCGTGAGCTGGATCAGATAGCCCGAGACAAAGCGCGCGGCCAGCCCCATGTGGCGCAGCAGCTGCACCAGCAGCCAGCCCGAGTCGCGGCAGGAGCCCGAGGCGTTTTCCAGCGTCTGCTCCGGCGTCTGCACGCCGGGCTCCATGCGGATCAGGTAGCGCACGTCCTGCTGCACCTGCTGGTTGATCTTCACGAGGAAGTCGATGGTGCGCTGTTCGCTGCGGTCGATCTTGTCGAGGTAGGCCTGCACCCGTGGCGTGGCGGGCTCGGCCACCAGGTAGGGCGCCAGTTCCTCGGCCTGTTCTTCCGTGTACCTGAACGGGAAGTTCTCGGCATGCGGCTCGAGGAAGAAGTCGAAGGGGTTGTAGACCGCCATTTCGACCACGAGGTCCACCGTGACCTTGAAGGCCGTGGTCTTTTTGGGGAAGACCAGCCGCGCCTGGTAGTTGGCGAAGGGGTCCTGCTGCCAGTTGACGAAGTGCTCGCCGGGCT
Source organism: Xenophilus arseniciresistens (assembly GCF_028023875.1). Lineage (GTDB taxonomy): Bacteria > Pseudomonadota > Gammaproteobacteria > Burkholderiales > Burkholderiaceae_C > Xenophilus > Xenophilus arseniciresistens. Next base: position 794,201 of record NZ_JAQIPB010000002.1, on the reverse strand, counting down.
CCACGCGCAGCGAATACGACACGATGTTGCTGCGGCAATGCGGCGCCGGCCGCAGTCGGACCACCTGCGGGCCCAGTTGCACCGGCCGGTCGTACTGGTAGTGGGTGACGTGGTGAAGTGCAGCGTGGATGGACATGTGCGTTTTGTGCGGCGAGTCTTTTTTTGCTGGGCTGGCGCAGGTGTGAACAGCACCTGTTGACGCCATACTAGCCGAGAAGAAAAGCAAGGAATGCGCCATCGCGCCGGGCTGCCCGCCCGCCCGGCCGCGGCCCCTGGCGCTGCATCTTCAGGGAGTTTGATGACGCAAACGCGACTGCAGCCGGGCCATGGCCCGGCCGGAGGAGGGCTGCGGGCGCCGCCGGCCGGTGCCCGCGGGCGCGGCGCCACGGCCGCCTTCTTCTTCGCGCTGCTGGCCGGCAGCCTGGCGGGCACGGCGGTGCAGCTGCAGCAGCCGCGGCTGTGGCCGCTGTGGGCCTATGGCGCCCTGGCGCTGGCGGGTGGGAGCCTTGTGCTGCTGTTGGTGCTGGGGCGCGGGAGCAAGCCTGCGCGTTCGCTGCTCGTGGCGCTGGCCCTGGCCCTGGCCCTGGCCGCGGGCGCGCTGCTGGGGGCTGCGCAGACCGGCCTGCGGGCCGCGCACTTCGAGGCCCGCGCGCTGGCGCCCGCGCTGGAAGGGCGCGATCTGCTCGTCAGCGGCGTGGTCGCGCAGATGCCCCAGCGCCACGACACGGGGCTGCGCTTCGAGTTCGAGCTGGAGAGCGTGCGCCTGCTGCCCGCCGAGGGCGGCGCGGGGCCGGGCACGCCTGTCGACACGCCCGCACGCGTGGCGCTGAGCTGGTATGCCGAGGGCAGCTGGGCCCAGTCGCCCACGCCCCTGCCTGCCGCGCAGCAGCCGGCGGTGGCGCTGCATGCGGGCGAGCGCTGGCAGTTCATCGTGCGGCTGAAGGCGCCGCATGGCAGCCGCAACCCGCATGGCTTCGACCACGAGCTGTGGCTGTGGGAGCAGGGCGTGCAGGCCACCGGCCATGTGCGCAGCGCCGATCGCCGTGCGCCGCCATCCTCCGCGGGCCAGACCTGGCGCCATCCCGTGGAGCGGGCCCGCGAGGCGGTGCGCGATGCGATCCTGGCCCGCGCCCAGGCCATGCCCGAGGACCCGGCCCGGGCGCGCGCGCTCGGCGTGGTGGCGGCCCTGGTCACGGGCGACCAGGCGGCCATCGAGCGCGCCGACTGGGACGTCTTTCGCACCACCGGCGTGGCGCATCTGATGAGCATCTCGGGCCTGCACATCACCATGCTGGCCTGGCTGGCCGCGGCGCTGGTGGGCCTGCTCTGGCGGCGCAGCAGCGCGCTGATGCTGTGGCGCCCCGCGCCGCAGGCGGCGCTGGCCGGCGGCGTGCTGCTGGCCGCGGCCTATGCGCTGTTCAGCGGCTGGGGCGTGCCGGCGCAGCGCACGGTCTGCATGCTGGCGCTGGTGACGCTGCTGCGCAGCGGCGCGCGCCAATGGCCCTGGCCCTTCGTGTGGCTGACGGTGTGCGCGGCGGTGACGGCGCTGGACCCATGGGCCCTGCTGCAGCCGGGCTTCTGGCTCAGCTTCGTGGCCGTGGGCGTGCTGTTCGCCAGCGATGCGGGCCGGGTCGCGGCCCCGCATGAACTGCAGCCCGGCACGGCCCGCCGCCTGGGCCGCCAGGCGCTGCGCCTGCTGCGCGAGCAGGGGGTGGTCACGGTGGCGCTCACGCCCTTGAGCCTGCTGCTGTTCCAGCAGGTGTCGGTGGTGGGCTTTGTCGCCAACCTGGCGGCCATCCCCTGGGTCACGCTGGTGGTCACGCCGCTGGCGATGCTGGGGCTGGCGCTGCCCGTGCTGTGGGACGCGGCGGCCCTGGCCGTGCGCGCGCTGGGCACGGCCCTGGCCTGGCTGGCGGCCTGGCCCCTGGCCACCTGGAGCGTGGCCGCGGCGCCGCTGTGGGCTGGCGTGGCGGGCGTGCTGGGCGGCCTGCTGCTGGCCATGCGCCTGCCCTGGGCGCTGCGGCTGTGGGGCCTGCCCCTGATGCTGCCGGTGTTGCTGTGGCAGCCGCTGCGCCCGCCTGAAGGCGAATTCGACCTGCTGGCCGCCGACGTGGGGCAGGGCAACGCGCTGCTGCTGCGCACCGCCCGCCACAGCCTGGTCTACGACGCCGGCCCGCGCTACAGCCTGGAGAGCGATGCCGGCCATCGCGTGCTGGTGCCGCTGCTGCGCGCCTTGGGCGAGCGCCCCGACATCCTGGTGCTGAGCCACCGCGACAGCGACCACACCGGCGGCACCGCCGCCCTGCTGGCCACGCAGCCGCAGATGCAGGTGCTGGGCTCGCTCGAGCCCGGCCACCCGCTGCAGGCGCTGCGCCCGGCCACGCGCTGCGAAGCCGGCCAGCGCTGGGAATGGGATGGCGTGCGCTTCGAGCTGCTGCATCCGCAGCCCTTCGACTACGCGCACCTGGGGGCCAGGCCGAACACGCTGTCGTGCGTGCTGCGCGTGAGCAACGGCCGCGCGGCCGTGCTGCTGGCCGGCGACATCGAGCGGCTGCAGGAACTGGCGCTGGTCTGGCGCAGCCAGGAGGCGGGACGGCCGTTGCACGCCGACCTGCTGCTGGTGCCGCACCATGGCAGCAAGACCTCGTCGAGCGATGCCCTGCTCGAGGCCGTGGCGCCGCGCCTGGCGCTGGTGCAGGCCGGCTGGCGCAACCGCTTCGGCCACCCGGCGCCGGAGGTGGTGGCGCGCTACCGCGCGCGCAGCATCGTTCTGGCCGACACGCCCCACTGCGGCGCGGCCCGCTGGCGCAGCGGGCAGCCGCAGGCCCTGCAGTGCGAGCGCCAGCAGGCGCCGCGCTACTGGCAGCACCGTCCGGCGGCAGCCGCAGGCCCGCCGTAGCGGCACGGCGTCGCGCGCCTTGATGGGCGGGCTGGGATGAGCTTCGCGACCCCTGAAATAGTGTTAACAGGCCCTAGGCACGCCGCAAGTGCCGCACCCGCGCCCCTGCGCGCCAGGAAGGTGGTCCTGAACTTGCTAAGCTATGCCCAAGGAGATGGTCGTTCAAATGCACAAGTTCGATGAAATGTATGAACGGCTGCCGTATGACGGCGCCGCGATTCGGCAGCACTACCAACGCTACGACCAATGGCTCGCGAAGCAACCGCAGGAGGTGATGAACTCCCGGCGCGAGGAGGCGGAAATGATCTTCCGCCGGGTGGGGATCACCTTTGCCGTCTACGGCGCGAAGGACGAGGACGGCTCGGGCACCGAGCGGCTCATTCCTTTTGACCTGCTGCCGCGCATCATTCCGGCCGACGAATGGAGCGAGATGGAAAAGGGGCTGGTGCAGCGCGTGAACGCGCTCAACCGCTTCATCCATGACGTCTACCACGGCCAGGAAATCGTCAAGGCCGGCATCATCCCGGCCGAGCAGATCAACAACAACGCCCAGTTCCGCCCCGAGATGATCGGGGTCGATGTGCCCAACGGCATCTACTCCAACATCTCGGGCATCGACATCGTGCGCGCGCCCGACAGCAGCGGCAAGGGCGAGTACTACGTGCTCGAAGACAACCTGCGCGTGCCCAGCGGCGTGAGCTACATGCTCGAGAACCGCAAGATGATGATGCGGCTGTTCCCCGAACTGTTCGCGCAGAACCGCGTGGCGCCGGTGGCCCACTACCCCGATCTGCTGCTCGAGACCCTGCGCGCCAGCGCGCCGCCGGCCACGGCCGAGCCCACGGTGGTGGTGCTCACGCCCGGCATGTACAACAGCGCCTACTTCGAGCATGCCTTCCTGGCCCAGCAGATGGGCGTGGAGCTGGTCGAGGGGCAGGATCTGTTCGTGAAGGACGACTTCGTCTACATGCGCACCACGCGCGGCCCGCGCCGCGTTGACGTGATCTACCGCCGCGTGGACGACGACTTCCTCGACCCCGAGGTCTTCCGCCCCAACTCCACCCTGGGCTGCGCCGGCCTGATGCGCGCCTACAAGGCCGGCAACGTGGTGATCTGCAATGCGGTGGGCACGGGCGTGGCGGACGACAAGTCCATCTACCCCTACGTGCCCAAGATGGTGGAGTTCTACCTGGGCGAGAAGCCCATCCTCAAGAACGTGCCCACCTGGATGTGCCGCAACAAGGACGACCTGGACTACGTGCTGGCGCACATGGAGGAGCTGGTCGTGAAGGAGGTTCACGGCGCGGGTGGCTACGGCATGCTGATCGGCCCGGCCTCCACCAAGGCCGAGATCGACGAGTTCCGCGAAGTGGTGCGCGCCAAGCCCGACGGCTACATCGCCCAGCCCACGCTGAGCCTGTCGACCTCGCCCACCTTCGTCGAATCGGGCATCGCGCCGCGCCACATCGACCTGCGGCCCTTCGTGCTGTCGGCCAAGGAGGTGCAGATGGTGCCGGGCGGCCTCACGCGGGTGGCGCTCAAGGAAGGCTCGCTGGTGGTCAACTCCTCGCAGGGCGGCGGCACCAAGGACACCTGGATCCTCGAATCGGGCAAGCGCTTCAACACGCAGTCACAGACGCAGACGCAGGGCGCCGAGGGTCAGTCGCAGTCCCAATCCCAATCCCAGTCTCAATCGCCGACTGCCTGAGGCCGAAGGGAGAACCACACCATGCTTTCACGCACCGCCGACCATCTCTACTGGATGTCGCGCTACACCGAGCGGGCCGAGAACACCGCGCGCATGCTCGACGTCAACTACCAGACCTCGCTGCTGCCGCAGTCGGCCGAAGTCGCCCAGCTTGGCTGGCAGGGCGTGCTGTCGATCAGCGAACTGCGCCCGGCCTACTTCGCCAAGTACGACGCGATCACGCCCGAGGGCGTGATGGAGTTCATGGTCAAGGACGAGAGCAATCCGTCTTCCATCATCTCCTGCCTGCGCGCGGCGCGCGAGAACGCCCGCGCCGTGCGGGGCGCGCTCACCACCGAATCCTGGGAAACGCAGAACACCACCTGGCTGGACGTCAACCGCATGCTGCGCATCGGCCAGTTCGAGCGCGACCCGGGCGCCTTCTTCGAGTGGGTCAAGTTCCGCTCGCACCTCTCGCGCGGCGTGACCCTGGGCACCATGCTGCAGGACGAGGCCTTCTACTTCTCGCGCCTGGGCACCTTCCTCGAGCGGGCCGACAACACGGCCCGCCTGGTCGACGTGAAGTTCCACGCCATGAACAGCGAGTTCTTCGGCGCCGGCACCGAGGAGCACCAGGAATACGACTTCTATCACTGGAGCGCGATCCTGCGCAGCGTCTCGGCCTTCGAGGTCTACCGCAAGGTCTACCGCGACGTGATCAAGCCCGAGCGCGTGGCCGAACTGCTGATCCTGCGCGCGGACATGCCGCGCTCGCTGCACCACAGCCTGGGCGAGGTGGTGGCCAACCTGACCAAGGTGGCCAACGACCAGAGCGCCGAAACGCTGCGCCGTGCGGGCAAGCTGCTGGGCGAGCTGCAGTACGGCCGAGTCGACGAGATCCTGGCCACCGGCCTGCATGCCTACCTCACGCAGTTCCTGGACCGCGTGAACGAACTGGGCGGCCGCATCAGCCAGGACTTTCTCGTTCCCGCGCATTAAACGGCCCCCACGCTCCCCCGCTGCGCGAGGTCCGCTGCCCCCCGAGGGGGGCGTTTTTCCTTGGGGCGGCCCGGCGGAAAAACATATGCCACCGCGCATGCCGCGAAGTAGCATCCCGCCCGTGAACCCGCTCGCTCCCACCCTTCCTGCCTGCCCCTCTTGCCGCAACCCGATGGAGGTGCACCAGCTGCGCACGCACCTGGGCCTGGTGACGGAGCTGGACATCTGCTTCGGCTGCCAGGGCATCTGGTTCGATCCGAAGGAAAGCCAGCGGCTGGCGCCCGAAGCGGTGCTGCAGCTGTTCGAGCTGCTGCATCGCCACCGCGACGACGCCCACATGCCGCTGGCCGAGCAGTTGCATTGCCCGCATTGCCGGCGCACGCTGGCCCATGGTTTCGACGTGGTGCGCAGCGGCCGCTATGTGACCTATCGCTGCCCGCAGCAGCACGGGCGCTTCACCACCTTTTCGTCCTTCATGATCGAAAAGGGTTTTGTGCGCATGCTCACCCGGCCCGAGATCGAGGATCTGGCGCGGCGCGTGGACGCCATCAATTGCAGCGGCTGCGGCGCGCCGGTGGACATCCGCCGCGACCATGCCTGCCCGTTCTGCCGCGCGCCCTTTTCGCTGCTCGATCCGCAGGCCGTCGATCAGGCCCTCAAGCGCCATGGCGCCAATGCGGCCGCCGCCAGCCGCGGCCCCGTGGCACGCCCGGTCGGCACGGTGGACATCGCCGATGCGCTGACGGCCATCGAACGCGACCGCCAGCGTGCGCTGCGCGAAGAAAAGGAAAGCAGTCCTGCGCGCGCAGATCTCTGGTCGGCCGGGCTGGAGCTGGTCTGGCAGGTGCTGGTGCGCTGAAGCGGCGCTGATGACAAAGCGGCGCGCCCGGCGCGCCTACTGCGCCGTCGCCTGCCGCACCGCCTGTTCCCAGCGTTCCATGGCCGCCTCGGCCTGGGCGCGCGGCAGGGTGGGCATGAAGCGGCGCTCGGCCCGCCACAGGGCGCTGAGTTCTTCGGTGCCGCCATACACGCCGCAGGACAGGCCCGCCAGGTAGGCGGCGCCCAGTGCGGTGGTTTCGGTCACGGCGGGCCGCACCACGGGAATGCCCAGCAGGTCGGCCTGGAACTGCATCAGCAGGTCGTTCACGCAGGCGCCGCCGTCCACGCGCAGCTCGCTCACGCTCTGGCCGCCCGCGGCGACCACGTCGCGGCTCATGGCCTGCAGCAGCGCGGCGCTCTGGTAGGCGATGCTTTCGAGCGCCGCGCGCGCGATGTGGGCCACCGTGGTGCCGCGCGTCAGGCCCGTGATGGTGCCGCGCGCGTCGGCCTTCCAGTAGGGCGCGCCCAGGCCCGTGAAGGCGGGCACGAACATCACGCCGCCCGCGTCGGGCACGCTTTCGGCCAGGCCCTGCACCTGGGCGCTGCCCTTGATGGCCTGCAGCCCGTCGCGCAGCCACTGCACCACCGCGCCGCCGACGAAGACGCTGCCTTCCATCGCGTATTCGGGCCGGGCCGTGGTCTGGGCCGAGCTGGTGACCAGCAGGCCGTTGCGCGAGGGCTGGAACGCCTCGCCCGTGTGCATGAGCAGGAAGCAGCCCGTGCCATAGGTGTTCTTGGCCATGCCGGCGCCAAAGCAGGCCTGGCCGAAGAGCGCGGCCTGCTGGTCGCCGGCCACGCCGCCGATGGGCAGCGCGGCGCCCAGCAATGGTGCATCGGTGGTGGCGAAATGGCTGGACGAGGGCAGCACCTCGGGCATCAAGGCGGCCGGGATGTCCAGCGCCGCGAGCAGCTCGGCGTCCCATTCATTGCGATGCACGTTGAACAGCATGGTGCGCGAGGCGTTGCTCACGTCGCTCACATGCACCTTGCCGCCCGTCAGCTGCCAGATCAGCCAGCTGTCCACGGTGCCGAAGGCCAGCTCGCCGCGTTCGGCCTGGGCGCGCACGCCCGGCACGTTGTCGAGCAGCCAGCGCAGCTTGGTGCCCGAGAAGTAGGCGTCGATCACCAGCCCGGTCTTCTCCTGGATGGTGGCTGCCAGGCCCTGCTCGCGCAGCCGGACGCACAGCGGCTCGGCGCGCCGGTCCTGCCAGACGATGGCGTTGTGCACGGGCAGGCCGGTCTTGCGGTTCCACACCAGCGTGGTCTCGCGCTGGTTGGTGATGCCGATGGCCGCGATCTCCCGGGCCTGCAGCCCGGCCTTTTGCAGCACTTCGCGCGCGGTGGCCAGCTGGCCTTGCCAGATCTGCATCGCATCGTGCTCCACCCAGCCGGGCTGCGGGTAGTGCTGCGGCAGCTCCTGCTGCGCCATGGCCACGATGCGGCCCGCGCGGTCGAAGACGATGCTGCGCGAACTGGAGGTGCCCTGGTCCAGGGCCAGCAGGTAGTCGGTCATGGCGTTTTTGTCCTGAAGGTGTCGGGTCCGCGGGCGATTTCGCAGCGGACCTGGGCAGTTTCGAGCAGTTCGGGGAAAGGCGGTGGCGGTTCCTCGTCGGTGAAGAGGCAATCGATCTGCGACAGCTGCGCCAGCTGCACCATGGCCGGCCGGTTGAACTTGCTTGCATCGGCCGCCAGCCAGACCTGGCGGGCCTGCGCAATGATGGTCTGCGCCACCTTCACCTCGCGCAGGTCGAAGTCGCGCAGCGAGCCGTCGGCCTCGATGCCGGAGATGCCGATCACCGCGATGTCGACCTTGAACTGGCGGATGAAGTCCACCGTGGCCTCGCCGACGATGGCGCGGTCACGCGCGCGCACCGAGCCGCCGGCCACGATCACCTCGCAGTGGGGATTGCCCGACAGGATGGCCGCCACGTTCAGGTTGTTGGTGATCACGCGCAGGCCGGTGTGCCGCAGCAGCGCATGCGCGATCGCCTCGGTGGTGGTGCCGATGTTGAGGATCAGCGAGCAGTCGTTGGGCACCTGCTGGGCCACCGCGCGCGCGATCCGCGCCTTTCCCTCGGCGTTCAGTGCGGCGCGCTGCGAGTAGCCGATGTTTTCGGTGGTGGAGCTGGGCACCCGCACGCCGCCGTGAAAGCGGGTCAGCAGCCCGCCATCGGCCAGGCGCTGCACGTCGCGGCGCACGGTCTGCAGGGTGACGCCGAGCATCTCGGCAAGCTGTTCGACGCTCAACGCGCCACGCGCGCGCACGGCGTCGAGGAGTTTGATCTGGCGGGGGTTCGAATTCACGAAAAAAGAAGGGGCACAGGAGGGCTTCTGGAGTGTTCCCGCAGGCGCGAGTCACTTTAAAGCGAAGCAAAACGAAGGATGCTAAGGGAAAACTCGGGGCAAAATCGCGCCAAAAGGAACCAAAGAGAAAATCATGCGCCCCATAATCGCCGCCGGACACGCTCACGAACCGAATCGGGAACTCGTCTCCATGACCGCGACCTCCGCTGCTCCTACGCCAGAGTCATCGGCCCATTGCGATGTGCTGATCGTCGGCGGCGGCATCAATGGCTGCGGCATTGCGCGCGACCTGGCCGGCCGGGGCTTTCGCGTGCTGCTGTGCGAGAAGGACGACCTGGCCTCGCACACCTCGTCCTCGTCCACCAAGCTGATCCACGGCGGGCTGCGCTATCTGGAGTACTACGAGTTCTCGCTGGTGCGCAAGGCGCTGCAGGAGCGCGAGGTGCTGCTCAAGAGCGCGCCGCACATCATGTGGCCGCTGCGCTTCGTGATGCCGCACGACCCGGCCCAGCGGCCGGCCTGGATGATCCGCATCGGCCTGTTCATGTACGACCATCTCGCGCGCCGCGAGGTGCTGCCGGCCTCGCGCGGCATCGATCTGCGCGAGCATGTGGCGGGCGAGCCGCTGAAGAAGGAATTCGAGCGCGGCTTCGTCTACTCGGACGGCTGGGTGGACGATGCGCGCCTGGTGGTGCTCAACGCCATGGATGCGCGCGAACGCGGCGCGCAGGTGCTCACGCGCACCCGCTGCACCGGCGCCACGCGCGATGCGGACGGCTGGACCGTGACGCTCGAAGGGCCTCAAGGTGTGCGCGAAGTCCGCGCGCGCGCCGTGGTCAACGCCGCCGGCCCGTGGGCCGAATCCTTCCTGCGCGGCGTGGCGCGGCCGGCCGCGGGCGAGGCGCTGGCCACCAAGAGCCTGCGGCTGGTCAAGGGCAGCCACATCGTGGTGCCGCGCCTCTTCACGCACGACCACGCCTACATCTTCCAGAACCCCGACAAGCGGATCATCTTCGCCATTCCCTACCAGGAAAGCTTCACGCTGATCGGCACCACCGACATCGAGATCGATGGCGACGACCCCGGCGCCGCACGCATCGAACAGGACGAGATCGACTACCTGTGCGCGCAGGCCAGCCGCTACTTCGACAAGCCGGTGACGCCGTCGGACGTGGTGTGGACCTACTCGGGCGTGCGGCCGCTGCTGGACGATGCCTCGGGCGATCCCTCGGCGGTCACGCGCGACTACCTGCTCGAGTCCAACACCAGCGCCGCGCCGCTGCTGTCGGTGTGGGGCGGCAAGATCACCACCTTCCGCAAGCTGGCCGAGGACGCGGCCGACGAGGTGAGCCGCATGCTGGGCGAGCCGCGTCCGGCCTGGACCGAGGGCGCCTTCCTGGCCGGCGGCGACCTGTCGCCCTGGATCGGCAAGGCCGAGCGGCCCGATGCGGACTTCGAGCGCTTCGTGGATCTGCTGCATGTGCGCTACCCCTGGCTGGGCGGCACGCTGGGCCGGCGCCTGGCCCGGGCCTACGGTACGCGGGTCGATCGCGTCCTGGGCGATGCCAGGTTCGTGTCCGATCTCGGCGCCCAGGTGGCGCCGGGGCTGTACGAAGCCGAACTGCGCTATCTGCAGCGCGAGGAGTGGGCCCTGACCGGCGAGGACGTGCTGTGGCGCCGCTCCAAGCTGGGCCTGCACCTGGCGCCCGCGGCGCGCGAGCAGGTCGAGCGGTGGATGCGCTCGCATGCCGCCGCGCCGAACGACAACAACGATGCACCGAAGGAGGTCCAACTTGCAGCTCAGCCTTGAGCGCGTCACCAAACGGGTGGGCGCCCAGACCTGGTTGTACGAACAGAGCATCGCGCCGCAGCCCGGCGCGGTGACGGTGCTGCTGGGCGCCACGCAGGCCGGCAAGACCAGCCTGATGCGCCTGATGGCGGGGCTTGACGCGCCCACCACCGGCAAGGTGTTCGTCGACAAGCGCGACGTGACGGGCATGCCGGTGCGCGAGCGCAACGTGGCCATGGTCTACCAGCAGTTCATCAACTATCCCTCGCTCACGGTGGCGCAGAACATCGCCTCGCCGCTCAAGCTGCGCGGCGAGGCGAACATCGCCGGCCGCGTGGGCGAGCTGGCCGAGAAGCTGCACATCACGCCCTTCCTGAACCGCCTGCCGTCCGAACTCTCGGGCGGCCAGCAGCAGCGCGTGGCCCTGGCGCGCGCGCTGGCCAAGAATGCGCCGCTCATGCTGCTGGACGAGCCCCTGGTCAACCTCGACTACAAGCTGCGCGAGGAGCTTCGCGAGGAGCTGAGCCTGCTGTTCGCCTCGGGTGATTCCACGGTGATCTACGCCACCACCGAGCCCGGCGAAGCGCTTCTGCTGGGCGGCTACACCGCCGTGCTCGATGCGGGCGAACTGCTGCAGTACGGGCCCACGGCCGAGGTCTTCCACGCGCCGAAGTCGCTGCGCGTGGCGCGCGCCTTCAGCGACCCGCCGATGAACCTGCTGCCCGGCGAGGCCAGCAGCGCCGGCGTGCAGCTGGGCGGCGGCCTGGCGCTGCCGCTGGACCTGCCGGCCGCGGCGCAAGGCCAGGTGACGGTGGGGCTGCGCGCCAGCGCGCTGGCCGTGGGGCGGCCCGACGGGGCGCAGTCCAACGGCGTCGAATTGCCGGCCCGCATCACGCTGGCCGAGATCGCGGGCTCCGACACCTTCGTGCACCTGGACAGCCAGGCGGGCGAGCTGGTGGCGCAGCTCACGGGCGTCCATCGCCTCGAACCCGGGCTGCTGGTGCTGCTGCGCTTTTCGCTGGCCGATGTCCATGTGTTCGACGCGCGCGGCGAGCTGGTGCTGGCGCCGCATCGCCGCAACAACAAGGGATAGAAAGCGTGGCCCGCATCGACCTCGACCTGGCCCATGCCTACCGGCCCGATCCGAAGCAGGACAGCGACTATGCGCTGCTGCCGCTGAAGATGAGCTTTGCCGACGGCGGCGCCTATGCGCTGCTGGGGCCCTCGGGCTGCGGCAAGACGACGATGCTCAACATCATCTCGGGGCTGCTCGCGCCTTCGCAGGGCAGTGTCAGCTTCGACGGGCGCGACGTCACGCGGCAGACGCCGCAGCAGCGCAACATCGCGCAGGTGTTCCAGTTTCCCGTCATCTACGACACGATGACCGTGGCGCAGAACCTCGCCTTTCCGCTGCGCAACCGGGGCATGCCGCAGGCGCGCATCCGCGAGCGGGTGGGGCGCATTGCCGAGATGCTGGAGCTGTCGGGCCAGCTGGGCCAGCGCGCCGCCGGCCTGGCGGCCGACGCCAAGCAGAAGATCTCGCTGGGCCGCGGCCTGGTGCGCGAGGACGTGTCGGCTGTGCTCTTCGACGAGCCGCTCACGGTGATCGACCCGCACCTCAAGTGGCAACTGCGGCGCAAGCTCAAGGAAATCCACCGCGAGCTCAAGCTCACGCTGATCTACGTGACGCACGACCAGGTCGAGGCGCTGACCTTCGCCGACGAGGTGGTGGTGATGTCGCGCGGCCGCGCGGTGCAGGTCGGCACGGCCGAGGCGCTGTTCGAGCGGCCGGCCCACACCTTCGTGGGCCACTTCATCGGCTCGCCGGGCATGAACTTCCTGCCCGCCGAATGCAGGGGCGGGCGCCTGCAGGTGGCCGGCATCGAGCTGGCCGCGCCGGTGTCGCTGCCCGACGGGCCGCTCAAGGTGGGCATCCGCCCCGAGCACCTGAGCCTGAGCACCGAGCACCATCCGGGCGCGGTGCCGGCCACGGTGCGCAGGCTGCAGGACATCGGCACTTGCAAGCTGCTGACGGCGCAGGCGCAGGGCGGCGACATGAAGGCCCGGCTGGCCAATGGCACGGCGCTGCCGGCCATCGGCCAGACCGTGTGGCTGCAGGTGCTGGACCTTCGCACCTGCTTCTACCGCAACGAGGAGCTCGTTTCATGAACACGACCGTCAAGCCCGTCAACCAGAAAGCCTGGCTGCTCGTGCTGCCGGTGTTCATCTGCGTGGCCTTCTCGGCCATCCTGCCGTTGATGACGGTGGTGAACTACTCGGTGCAGGACATCATCTCGCCCGAGCGTCGCGTGTTCGTGGGCACCGAGTGGTTCGCCTCGGTGATGCGCGACGACGAGCTGCACGCGGCGCTGCTGCGGCAACTGGGCTTCTCGCTGGCGGTGCTGCTGGTGGAGATTCCGCTGGGCATCGTGCTGGCCCTGTCGATGCCGGCCACCGGCTGGAGGGCTTCGGCGGTGCTGGTGGTGGTGGCGCTGTCGCTGCTCATTCCCTGGAACGTGGTGGGCACCATCTGGCAGATCTACGGCCGCGCCGACATCGGCCTGCTGGGCTACGCGCTGCAGAAGCTGGGCGTGGACTACAACTACACCGGCAACGCCACCGACGCATGGGTCACCGTGCTGGTGATGGACGTGTGGCACTGGACGCCGCTGGTGGCGCTGCTGTGCTTTGCCGGCCTGCGCTCCATTCCGGATGCCTACTACCAGGCCGCGCGCATCGACGGCGCCAGCAAGTTCGCGGTGTTCCGTTACATCCAGCTGCCCAAGATGCGCGGCGTGCTCATGATCGCGGTACTGCTGCGCTTCATGGACAGCTTCATGATCTACACCGAGCCCTTCGTGCTCACCGGCGGCGGCCCGGGCAATGCCACCACCTTCCTCAGCCAGTACCTCACGCAGAAGGCCGTGGGCCAGTTCGACCTGGGGCCGGCCGCGGCCTTCTCGCTGATCTACTTCCTGATCATCCTGCTCTTGTGCTTCATGCTCTACAACTGGATGCAGCGGGTGGGCGCGCAGGATACGGAGGCGAAGGAATGAACGAGCAAAGACGCTTTCGCAAGCGCAGCATCTTCCTGCTGCTGTACCTCCTGTTCGCGCTGTTGCCCATCTACTGGATGGTCAACATGAGCTTCAAGACGAACGAGGAGATCCTCTCGAGCTTCTCGTTCTTCCCGGCGCAGTTCACCTGGGCCAACTACGTGCGCATCTTCACCGACGCGTCGTGGTACTCGGGCTACATCAACAGCCTGATCTACGTGGCCATCAACACGGTGATCTCGCTCACGGTGGCGCTGCCGGCGGCTTACGCCTTCTCGCGCTACTCGTTCCTGGGCGACAAGCATGTGTTCTTCTGGCTGCTGACCAACCGCATGACGCCGCCGGCGGTGTTCCTGCTGCCCTTCTTCCAGCTCTACACCACGGTGGGGCTGATGGACACGCACCTGGGCGTGGCGCTGGCGCATCTCTTGTTCAACGTGCCGCTGGCGGTGTGGATTCTCGAAGGCTTCATGAGCGGCATTCCGCGCGAGATCGACGAGACGGCCTACATCGACGGCTACTCGTTCCCGCGCTTCTTCCTCACCATCTTCCTGCCCCTCATCAAGGCGGGCGTGGGCGTGGCGGCCTTCTTCTGCTTCATGTTCAGCTGGGTGGAACTGCTGCTGGCGCGCACGCTCACCAGCGTGAACGCCAAGCCCATCGTGGCCACCATGACGCGCACCGTGAGTGCATCGGGCATGGACTGGGCCACGCTGGCCGCCGCGGGGGTGCTGACCATCGTGCCCGGCGCGATCGTCATCTGGTTCGTGCGCCACTACATCGCGAAGGGCTTCGCGATGGGGCGGGTCTGAAGGAGAACGCACATGCTCGACTGGATGGTCTGGACCACCCCGGTGGCGGTTTTCTTCTGCTGCATCGCGCTCATGCTCGTGGGCATGACGGTGTGGGAAATCAAGTCGCCCACCACCTTGCGCCGCGGCTGGCTGCCCATCGAGACCACGCGCGGCGACCGGCTCTTCATCGGGCTGCTCACGGCGGCCTACATCAACCTCGCCTTCGTGGGCCTGGCCGGCAAGCTGCAGGAATGGCTCAGCCTGGATGCGGAGCCTTCCATCTGGTGGGGCTTCGGCATCTCGATGGCCGCGCTGCTGCTGATCATGCGCAAGGGCTGAGGAGGGCCGCGCGCCGACCCGCTTTGTTTCCAGCATTCGATCCGGCTTTCCGCTGCCCCGAGGCCGGTCTGAATACCCAGGGAAGGGGGCAGCACCAACTGGAGACATTGCTATGGAGATGCGCCACACCGCATTGGTTCTTGCCGTCGCAGTCTTGTGCGCCGGGCAGCAGGCCGCATGGGCAGGGGAAGCCGAGGCCAAGAAGTGGATCGACAGCGAGTTTCAGCCTTCCACCTTGAGCAAGGAGCAGCAGGCCGCCGAGATGAAGTGGTTCATCGACGCGGCCGCCAAGCTCAAGGCCAAGGGCGTCAATGAAATCTCGGTGGTGTCCGAGACCATCACCACGCACGAGTACGAATCCAAGACCCTGGCCAAGGCCTTTGAGGAAATCACCGGCATCAAGGTCAAGCACGACCTGATCCAGGAAGGCGACGTGGTCGAGAAGCTGCAGACCTCGATGCAGTCGGGCAAGTCGATCTACGACGGCTGGATCTCCGACTCCGACCTGATCGGCACGCACTACCGCTACGGCAAGATGATGAACCTGACCGACTACATGGCCGGTGCGGGCAAGGAATTCACCAACCCCGGGCTCGACATCAAGGACTTCATCGGCACCAAGTTCACCACCGCGCCCGACGGCAAGCTCTACCAGCTGCCCGACCAGCAGTTCGCCAACCTCTACTGGTTCCGCGCCGACCTGTTCGACCGCAAGGACCTGAAGGACAAATTCAAGGCCAAGTACGGCTACGACCTGGGCGTGCCGCTGAACTGGAGCGCCTACGAGGACATCGCCGAGTTCTTCAGCGTCGACGTCAAGACCATCGACGGCAAGCCCATCTACGGCCACATGGACTACGGCAAGAAGGACCCCTCGCTGGGCTGGCGCTTCACCGACGCCTGGCTGTCGATGGCCGGCACCGCCGACGTCGGCAACCCGAACGGCCTGCCCATCGACGAATGGGGCATCCGCGTGGCCGACGACAAGTGCACGCCGGTGGGTGCCGCAGTCTCGCGCGGCGGCGCGACCAACTCGCCGGCCGCCGTCTATGCGCTGACCAAGTACATCGACTGGATGAAGAAGTACGCGCCCAAGGAAGCCACGGGCATGACCTTTGGCGAGGCCGGCCCGGTGCCCGCGCAGGGCCAGATCGCGCAGCAGATCTTCTGGTACACGGCCTTCACGGCCGACATGACCAAGAAGGGCCTGCCGGTGGTGAACGAGGACGGCACGCCCAAGTGGCGCATGGCGCCCGGCCCGAACGGCCCGTACTGGAAGCAGGGCATGCAGAACGGCTACCAGGACGTGGGCTCGTGGTCCTTCTTCAACGGCCATGACGCCAACAAGACCGCCGCGGCCTGGCTGTACGCGCAGTTCGTCACGGCCAAGTCGGTGTCGCTGAAGAAGACCATCGTGGGCCTGACGCCGATCCGCGAATCGGACATCCAGAGCAAGGCGATGACCGACATGGCGCCCAAGCTGGGCGGCCTGGTCGAGTTCTACCGCAGCCCCGCGCGCGTGGCCTGGACGCCCACCGGCACCAACGTGCCCGACTACCCCAAGCTGGCCCAGCTGTGGTGGAAGAACGTGGCCGAGGCCGTGACGGGCGAGAAGACGCCGCAGAAGGCGATGGACAACCTGGCCGACGAGATGGACAACGTGATGGCCCGCCTGCAGCGCGCCGGCATGGCCCGGTGCGCGCCCAAGCTCAATGCCAAGGGCGACCCGAACAAGTGGCTGAGCGACCAGCATGCGCCGTGGAAGAAGCTGGCCAACGAGAAGCCCAAGGGCGAGACCATCGAGTACGCCAAGCTGCTGAGTGCCTGGAAGGAAGGCAAGGTGCGCTGAGCGCCGCGCTCCCGCCTTCCTGCCGCCCGCATCGCCCTGCGGGCGGCGGCCGCAGCCGCGCCGCGAGGCGCGGCTTTTTTACTCGGTGCGCGCGGGGCGGTCCGCCTTCGTGCCCCGGGATGCGCTTCGCGTACATTTTGACGACCTTTGCCTGACTTTTTGCCTGCCTTGCCGCCCGTGACGACCGACCTCCAGAGCCCCGCCCAGGTGCCCAAGCGCGTACTGGTGCTGCGCTACTCGCAGACCGGGCAGCTCGACGCGGTGACCGACCGGCTCATCGCGCCGCTGCGCACCGACCCCGCGCTCTCGCTGACCGAGCTGCGCCTGGTGCCGCAGACGCCTTTTCCCTGTCCGTGGCCGCTGCTGCGTTTCTTCGACGCCTTTCCGGAATCGGCCCACCTCGCGCCCGGCCCGCTGCAGCCGCTGGCGCTGTCGAGTGACGAGCGTTTCGACCTGGTCATCCTGCCCTGGCAGGTGTGGTTCCTCGCGCCTTCGCAGCCCATCACGGCCTTCCTGCAGCATCCGCTGGCCGCGCGCGTGCTGCGCGGCGTGCCGGTGGTCAGCGTCATCGCCTGCCGCAACATGTGGATGCTGGCCTTCGACAAACTGCGCGGCCTGCTCGAGGGCTGCGGCGCGCGCCTGATCGACAACGTGGTGCTGACCGACCCCGGCCCCACCTGGGCCACCTTCATCACCACGCCGCGCTGGCTGCTGACCGGGCGCCGCAACGCCTTCTGGGGCATGCCCGCGGCGGGGCTGAACGCGGCGCAGATCGAAGGCTGCGCGCGCTTCGGCCATGCCCTGCGCGCGGCCCTGGCGCGCGGCGACGAGCGCGGCAGCGGCCCGCTGCTGGCGGGCCTGGGCGCGGTGCGGGCCGACGCGCGGCTGTACGTCAGCGAAAAAGCCGGCACGCGCAGCTTCTACCTCTGGGGAAAGCTGATCCGCGCCGTGGGCGGCGCGGGCAGCGCGGCACGCCAGCCGCTGGTGGCGCTGTACGTGCTGTTCCTGATCGTGCTGATCCTCACGGTGGTGCCCATCAGCATGACTGTGCAGGCGCTGGCCAGGCCCTGGTGCCGCGGGTGGCTGCATAGAATCCGCGCCCAATACGAATTGCCTTCCGGTTCGGCCACCGCCTCCGATGCACCGGCTGCCTCCGACCGCTGTCCCCCGCCATGACGATCGACGTCTTTCTGACGCGCACTGCCGCCTTCCTGCCTTTCTCGCCCGTGGACAACGAAGAGATGGAGGCCCGCCTGGGCCAGGCGGGCGACAGGCCTTCGCGCGCGCGCCGGCTGGTGCTGCGCAGCAACGGCATCGCGCAGCGCCACTACGCCATCGACCCGGCCACGGGCGAAGCGGCCATGAGCAACGCCCAGCTCACGGCGCAGGCCGTGCGCGCGCTGGGCGACGTGCAGGAGATCGGCCCGGTCGACGTGCTGGCCACGGGCACTTCGCTGCCCGACCAGCTGATGCCCGGCCATGGCGTGATGGTGCACGGCGAGCTGGGCTGGCCGCGGCTGGAGGTCGTTTCCTGCGCGGGCGTGTGCCTGGCGGGCACGGCGGCCTTCAAGCACGCCTGGCTGGCGGTGCGCGCAGGCGACGCGCGGCGCGCCGTGGCCACGGGCTCGGAGCTGTCGTCTTCCTTCATGCGCGGCGCGAACTTCGAGTCCGAGCTGGCGCACCGCGTGGAGCAGCTAGAGACCCGGCCCGAGATCGCCTTTGAAAAGGACTTCCTGCGCTGGATGCTCTCCGACGGCGCAGGCGCCGTGCTGCTCGAGCGCGAACCGCGCGGCCCGCGGCCGCTGCGCGTGGACTGGGTCGAACTCAGCTCGGCCGCCCACGAACTGCCCGTGTGCATGTACGCCGGCGGCGAGCGCGACGCGCAGGGCCGCCTGCAGGGCTACATGCGCACGCCGCCCGAGCAATGGGCCCG
The DNA here is from genome assembly GCF_028023875.1 of Xenophilus arseniciresistens. Taxonomy (GTDB): domain Bacteria; phylum Pseudomonadota; class Gammaproteobacteria; order Burkholderiales; family Burkholderiaceae_C; genus Xenophilus; species Xenophilus arseniciresistens. The sequence continues at coordinate 775,673 of NZ_JAQIPB010000002.1, read as the reverse complement.
GCAATCCACCTTCGCCGTCAAGCAGGACGTGCGGCTGCTCAACGAGAACATCGTGCGCGCCACCCTGCGCGAGCCGCTGCTGGCGCTGATGCACAAGCGCCAGCTGCAGGCGCAGGCCATCGACTGGTTCCTGCCGCACCTGTCTTCGCATTACTTCGCCGATCCCGTGGCCCAGTGCCTGCAGGAGATCGGCCTGCCGATCCCGCGCGAGCGCTGGTTCACCAACCTCGCGAGCAAGGGCAACACCGGCTCGGCCTCGCCCTACATCATGCTCGACGAACTGCTGCGCTCGGGCCGCGTGCGGCCGGGCCAGCGCCTCTTGATGTTCGTGCCCGAGAGCGGGCGCTTTTCCAGCGGCTTCATCCACTTAGAGGCCCTCTGATCCGCCATGCGCCTGGACGACGTACCGCAGGAAGGCAACGCCACTTTGGGCGGCCACCGCAAGCTCATGTACGCGCGCGACGCGCAGGGCCGCAGCGTGACCGTGGGCTCCCAGGGCTGGGAGGCCGAGGAGATCTGCACCCTGCATGCGGTCGATGCGCTGGTGCAGCTGGCCGAGGCCGCGCGTGAACGCGTGCGCGCGGGCAGCGCCTCGCCGCTGGAGTACTGGATGTATGCGCGCCGCATGGACGCGGCGCTGCTGTCGCAGACCAGCGGCTTCTGGCAGTGGCGCGTGCGGCGGCACCTGACGCCCGCGGGCTTCGCACGGCTGTCGGCCGCGCAGCGCGCACGCTACGCGCAGGCGCTGGGCCTGGATGTGCAGGCGCTGGGAACCGTGCCATGAGCCAGACGAACACCACCACCGCCGCCGCCACGCCGGCCTTCGAGCACCTGCATGCCGCGCACTGCGAAAGCGGCGTGATGGCCAACATGCTGCGCCACCACGGCGTGCCCATGACCGAGAGCCTGGCCTTCGGCCTGGCGAGCGGACTGGCCTTCGCCTACCTGCCTTTCGTCAAGCTCTCGGGCTTGCCGCTCATCTCGTACCGCATGCCGCCGCGGGCCATCATCAAGGGCCTGCTGGCGCCGCTGGGCGCGCGCTTTCGCTTCCAGACCTTCGCCACGCCCGAGGCCGGCCAGCAGCGGCTGGACGAGCTGCTCGCGCGCGGCCAGAGCGTCGGGCTGCAGACCTCGGTCTACTGGCTGCCCTATTTCCCGCCCGACATGCGCTTTCACTTCAACGCGCACAACCTGCTGGTCTACGGCAAGGAGGGCGACGAGTACCTGATCAGCGACCCGGTCTTCGAAACCCCCATGCGCTGCAGCGCGGCCGACCTGGCGCGTGCGCGCTTCGCCAAGGGCGCGCTGGCGCCCAGGGGCCTGATGTACTGGCCCGAAGCCATCGCGCGCAAGGCCCCCACGCCCGACGCGGTGCTGCGCGCCATCCGCACCAACGCGCGGCGGCTGCGCGCACCCATCCCGCTCATCGGCGTGCGCGGCATGCGCATGCTGGCCGGCAAGCTCGAGAAGCTGCCGCCGGGCGAGCCCTTCACCGTCGCCTACATCGGCCACCTGGTGCGGATGCAGGAAGAAATCGGCACCGGCGGCGCGGGCTTTCGCTTCATCTACGCGGCCTTCCTGCAGGAAGCCGCGCAGATCACCGGGCGCGACGTGCTGCGCAGCTTCTCGGACCGGCTCACGGCCATCGGCGACGACTGGCGCGCGTTTGCGCTCAAGGCCGCGCGCATGGTCAAGGGGCGCGAAGCGGTCGACCCGCCCGCGCTGGCCGCGCTGCTGCGCCAGCAGGCCGCGCAGGAAGACGCCTTCTTCGCCGAGCTGGGCCGCGCAGCACGCTGAACGCGGCGCCGCTTTTTTCTTCTTCCAGCACGCATGCTCGCCATCGACGGCCTGTACCACCGCTATGCGGGCGCCAGCGCGCCGGCGCTCGACGGCGTGCAGCTGCAGGCCGCGCGCGGCCAGGTGCTGGGCCTGCTGGGCCCCAATGGCGCGGGCAAGACCACGCTGATCTCGCATCTTTCAGGCGCGCTTGCGCCGCAGCGCGGGCAGATCACCGTCGATGGCCAGCCGCTGGCCGCGGTGCGTGCACGCACGCCCACGCGCATCGGTGTGGCGCCGCAGGAACTGGCCTTCTACCCGCCGCTCACGGTGATGGAAAACCTGGCCTGCTTTGCAGCCGCCTGCGGCCTGCGCGGCGCCCGGCGGGCCGGGCGCATCGCGGCCTGCCTGGACTTCGCGCGGCTGCAGCCTTTTGCCGACGTGCGCGCGGAGCAGCTCTCGGGTGGCCTCAAGCGGCGCCTGAACCTGGCCATCGCGCTGCTGCCCGAGCCCGAGCTGCTGCTGCTGGACGAGCCCACCGTCGGCGTGGACCCGCAGTCGCGCGCCTTCGTGCTCGACGCCATCCGCGCGCTGGCCGATGCCGGCACGGCCGTGATCTACGCCTCGCACTACATGGAGGAGATCGAAGCCATCGCCGACCGCGTGCTGATCCTGGACCATGGCCGCGTGCTGCGCGACGGCCCGCTGGACGCGCTGCTGGCCGAAGGCGCCACCGTGCTCACCCTGCGCGCCGATGGCTTGAGCGCCGAGCGCCTGCAGCGCTGGGGCCAGGTGGAGCAGGGGCCCGACCCCTGGTGCCTGCGCCTGGCCGCACACCAGCGCCCCAGCGCCGTGCTGGTGGCGCTGGAGGCCGAAGGCGTGGACGTGCGCCAGGCCGAGTTCGGCCGCGCGAGCCTGGAGCAGCTGTTCATGGCGCTCACGCACCGGGCGTTGCGGGACTGAGGTGCGGGCATGAGCGAGCAGCGCACGCCACCCACGCCAAGACAGGCCGGTTATGCGGCCGTCCACACCGGCATCGTCACGCTGCTGGAGGCGGCTCGCCACGCCGCTGCGCGCAGCGTCAATGCGCTGATGACGGCCAGCTATTGGGAGATCGGCCGGCGCATCGTCGAATTCGAGCAGGGCGGGCAACAGCGGGCAGCACGCGGGCAACAGCTCTTGCAGCGCCTCTCGAAGGACCTGAGTGAGCGCTTTGGCCGTGGCTTCAGCGTCGACAACCTCGAGCAGATGCGGCTGTTCTATCTGGCTTACCCGCCCCAGAGGATTTCCGAGACGCTGTCTCGGAACAGGGCGCAGGCTCTGGGCACTCTCTCATCCGAGACGCCGTCTCGGAATATGGACAAGACGCGGCGGCAACTGGAGACGCAGCGCATGGCACGCGGCGGACTTGAGGAGGGCGGCGCATGAAGGCCGAATCCTCAAGCGTCCTGCGCGCCTGGCGCTTTGCCATGCTCGCCGCCCTGATCCGCAAGGAACTGCTCGCGCTGCGGCGCGACGTGCATGGCCTGGCCGTGCTCTTTGCCATGCCGGCGGTGTTCATCGTGATCATGTCGCTGTCGCTCAAGGAGTACTACAGCCCGCCGCTGACCACGCTGCGCTATGCGCTTGACGTGCAGGACCGCGGCGTGCCCGCGCAACTGGTGCGTGCGGCCTGGCTGCGCACCCATGGCGATCCGCTGCCGCTGCCGGCCGACTGGCCCGAGGCCCTGCGCAGCGGCCGCCTCAAGTACGTGGTGCAGCTGCAGGCGGGCCTGTCGGACGCGCTCGAATCCGAAAGCCTGCCGCGCAGCGCCCACGTCCAGTTGCTGGCCGAGCCCGGCATCGACGGCCATCTGCTCAATGCGCTGCGCGCCGAACTGGTGGGCGCGGCCGGCGAGGTGAAGGGGCGGCTGGCCTTCCAGGTGGCGGGCGCGCCGCTGGTGGGCGATGGCGACTCGATGGCCGTGCTGGTGCAGGCCCGGCGCTTTGCCGGCGCCAGCGTGCGGCCCACGGCCGTGCAGCAGAACGTGCCGGCCTGGCTGGTGTTCGCGATGTTCTTCGTGGTCGCTTCCATGGCCTCGCTGGTGGTGCAGGAGCGCGCCACGGGCGCGCTGGGCCGGCTGCAGAGCCTGGGCGTGCCGCGCGGCGTGATGCTGGCCTCCAAGGCCTTGCCCTACCTGGGCATCAACGCCCTGCAGGCGGGGCTGATGCTGGCCCTGGGCCTGTGGGGCGTGCCCGCGCTGGGCGGCGATGCGCTGTCGCTGGCCGGCGTGCACATCGGCGCGCTGCTGCTGGTGCTGGCCGCCATCAGCCTGGCGGCCGTGGGCCTGGCGCTGGCCCTGGCCTGCCTGGTGCGCACCCATGCGCAGGCCGCCACGGCGGGGCCCGCGCTCAACGTGGTGATGGCCGCCATCGGCGGCATCATGGTGCCCACCTTCGTCATGCCCGAGTTCATGCAGCGCGTGGCCCAGGCCTCGCCCATGAACTGGGCGCTGGAGGCGCTGATGACCGTGCTGCTGCGCGGGGGCAACTGCATGGATGTGGCCGCGCCCGTGGGCCGGCTGGTGCTGGGCGCCGCGCTGCTGTTCGCGCTGGCCGCCTGGCTGTTTGGAAAGAGAACGCGCTGATGACGCCCACCGCGATGGACCGCACCACCCTGATGGCCGAGCTGCCCGCCATGCTGCTGGCCGCCGTCGAACGCGCCGAGCCGCCCGGCGGCCTGCAGCCCGAGGAGCCGCTGTTCGGCCCCGACGCGCGGCTGGACCTGGACTCGCTGGACGCGCTGCAGCTGTCGATGGCCATCCAGAAGCGCTATGGCGTGCGCATGCCCGACAGCAAGGAAACCCGCCGCGCGCTGCAATCGCTGTCGCACCTGGCCGATCACCTGCTGGCGCACATGCGCGCGCAGGCTTGAACATGCGCACTGCGCGCGAAGCCGCATGAGCGAGCAAAGCGCACAACGCCTGCCCGTGCATGTGGCCGGCCGCGGCCTGGTCAGCAGCCTGGGCTGGGGCTGGGCTGCGGCCCGGGCCGCGCTGCAGCGGCCGCCGGCCGACGCCGGCTGCGTGGAGGTCGCCCCCGGCCATCGCTGGCCCCTGCATCGCCTGCCGCCGCTGCCCGGCCCATGGCAGGCGCGGCTGGCGCAGGCCGTGCGCGCCGTGGTGGCGCAGACCGGCCTGCAGCCGCAGCCGGGCATGGCGCTGTTCATCGGCTCCTCGTCGCTGGACATGGGTTACGAGGAAGAGCAGGCGGGGCTGCGCGCCCCGGCCTTCGCGGGTGACCTGCACAGCTTTGCCGATGCGGTGGCCCGTGCATTGGACTGGCCCGGCCCGGTGTTCTGCTTCTCCTCGGCCTGCACCTCGTCGGCGCAGGCCCTGATGGCCGCACGCGACTGGCTGCAGGCGGGCGAAGGCAGCGACGCGCTGGTGCTGGGTGTGGAGATGGACAACCTGTTCACGCCGGCCGGCTTCGGCGGGCTGCAGCTGCTGTCGCCGCTGCGCGCGCGGCCCTTTGGCGCGCAGCGCGACGGCCTGGTGCTGGGCCAGGCCGTGGCGGCGCTGCACCTGTGCACGGCGCCCACACGCTGGCGCCTGGCGGGCGCGGCCCATGCCGTGGACGGCAGCCAGCCCACCGGCGCCGCGCCGCAGGCCATCGAAGCCGCGGCGCGCGCCGCGCTGGCCCAGGCGGGCTGCACGCCGGCGCAGCTCGGCCTGGTCAAGCCACAGGCGGCCGGCAGTCCGGGCAACGACGCGGCCGAGGCGCAGGCCCTGCACGCGCTGTTCGGCGCGCAGGGCGTGCCGCCGCTGATCGGTTTCAAGCCCTGGATCGGCCATTGCATGGGGGCGTCGGCCGCCGTCGAGCTGGCGCTGCTGCTGGGCTGCTTGGAAGAGCGCCTGTGGCCCGCCGCGCTGGCGCCGGATGCACAGCCCGATCCGGCGCTGAACCTGCGCTGGCTGGCTCTGCACGAAGCGCCGGCATCGCTGGCGCGCGTGCTCTTCCACACCATCGGCTTCGGCGGGGGTCACAACGCCTGGGTTCTGGAGGCGCAGCCTTCATGACACGGCACCCGCTGCCACTGCACATGCCCGGCTGGCGCCTGTGCGCGCACGTGGGCCAGGCCGCGCCGCCTGCGCACTGGCGTGAGGCGCTGGCGCAGATGCTGGGCCATCGCCCGCGCCGCCTGGGCGAATGGACCGAGCTGGCGCTGTATGGCGCGCTGGGCTGCCTGCAGGCGGCTGGCGAAACGCAGCTGCCGCCCGCCGCGCGGCTGCGCCTGCTGAGCCGGGGCGGCCCCGCACAGGCGCAGCGCGAGGCGCTTGCGCAATGGCAGGAAGACCTGCCCATGCCCTTCACCTTCATGCAGAGCCAGCCGGCCATCACGCTGGCGGCGCTGGCGCAGGGCCTGGGCTGGCAGGGCGATGCGGCCTTCCTGGCCATGCGGGGCGAGGGGCCGGCCGCGCTGACGGCCCTGGGGCTGGCCGGGGCGGCCGATGCCGGCCTGCTGCTGGGCCGGGTGGAGGCCGGGCCGGATGGGCTGCGCAGCGAATGGTGGCGCTGGGTGCGTCAGTAAGGCGCGGCGGCCGGTTCCTCGCTGCACCAGGCCGGGAACAGAGCCTTGACCTGCTCGCCCGACAGCGCCCGGTGGCCGTCGACCAGTTCGGTGGTCAGGGCCTGGCGCGTGTCGTCGTGCAGGTAGCTCAGCGGAAAGCCCACGTAGGAACGGGTGGTGCGGGCCTGCTCGAAGAGCACGCGCATCCGGGTGTGCCGCGGGTCCATCGCAATGCGCGCCATGGTGGCGTCCACCGCCTTGGCGGGGCCCTCCAGCAGATGGGTGTAGTTGCGGCCGTCGAACATCAGCACGGCGGTGATGCGCTCGCGTTCATTGGCCGCGCGCGCCAGCGGGATGAGGGCTTGCAAATGACGGGGGGCCCGGTGGCGCTGCGCTCTGCTGACGTAGAGCACGGTCTTGATCGACATGGTGGGGGCGGCGTGGAGACAGGGCAGGGTTTTGCACCGGCGAGCCTAGTGGGCCGGGCCGCGCCTGGGTATCCCCCAAATTGGTGATTTACGCGTGGGGTGTGTCGCTGCCGTGACGGGCATGGAGCGCCTTCGCGCCGCGGGCGACTGCTACATTGGCTCATGCAAAAAACCCTGCTCGCGTGTGCGGCCGGCATGCTGGCCACGGCATGCGCGACGGCCAGGCCAAGCCTGCCCGAAGACGACTATGCCTTTCTGGGTTTTGGCCTGGCCAAGGCGGCGGGTTGCGCGCAGCAGGGCCACATGCCGCCCGAGCTGGCGGCCCGGGGCCGCAACCTGGTGCTGAGCGTGATCAACGCGCACACATACGACCGCTGGAAGCTGCAGCGGCATGTGGAGCTGGCCGCCCAGAGCCCCAGCTCGCCGGAGTTCTGCCGCCAGATGGGGCAGGGCCTGGAGGAAGCGCTGGCCCAGGCGCAGACGCGGGTGACCGCGCAAGCCCGGGAGGGCCAGGTCGGCCTGCAGCTGCGCGAGAAGGCGGGCTGGGCGCCGCCGCAGATCCGCTATTGCAACCGGGTCGGTTCGCAGACGGTGTGCAGCAGCGCCGACTGAGGCCGCGCGCTCAGCCGGGCGTGCCGCTGGCCGCGATGGCCTGCGTCAGATTCACGCGCGCCTGCGCTTCGCAGCGCGCATGCAGGCCGGGTGTCTGGTAGATGGGGTCGCGCGCCAGGAAGCTGCCCAGGATGCGGCGGCGCCGCGGCTCGAAGACCTCGGGCGGCACATGGGCGTACTCGCGCCGGATCTGGGCCTCGTACTGCGCGAAGCGCGCGGGCGCGGCGCCCAGGATGGCCAGGTCGATGTCCACCAGCAGCTGCGCGTCGGGGTCGATGGGCGCGGCGGCTGTGGCCTGGTGGCAGGTGGCCATGACGAGGGCATGCACGCGCGCGATGGCGTCGGCCGGCACGCGTGCCTCCTGCAAGGCACGCACGGCCCATTCGGCGCTGCGGGCCTCGTTGTCGTCGGCCTGCAGCGCGTACACCGCGTCGTGGAAGAACAGGCCCAGCGCCAGCTCGCCCGGGCGCCGGGCCAGCGCGCGCTCGCGGGCCAGCGCGTCCAGGCATTCGCCCAGGTGCTGCAGCGTGTGGTAGTGGCGCCAGGGTTCGGACCAGGCGGCGGCCAGGGCCTCGAACAGGCCCTCGGGCGCGCTCAGGCCCAGGTCCTGCCAGGCCTGCTGCCAGTGCGCGTGCAGGGCGGGGGATGCGGCAAGGGTCATTGCGCCAGCGCCGCCTTCACTTCGGCGCCCAGGTCCAGCACCGACATGGCGTAGTAGCTGCTCCAGTTGTAGCGCGTGATGACGTAGAAGTTCTGCGTGCCCGCCACATAGCTGGGCGCGTCTTCGCCGTTGCGCAGCTCGATCAGCGCGAGCAGGCCCGGGTGACTGAGGGCCGGGCCCTGCAGCTGCGCGCCCGCCGCCACGAAGCTGTCGGCGCTGAAGGTGGGCAGGATGTCGGGCGCCATGAGCACATCCATCTTCAGCCGCGCGGTGTCGAGGCGCACGGGGTAGACGCTGGGCATGCCGGGCTGCCAGCCGAAGGCCTTGAAGTAGTTGGCGACCGAGCCGATCACGTCCTGCGGGTTGCCCACCAGGTCGATGCGGCCGTCGCGGTCGTAGTCCACCGCGTACTTGGCGATGCTGCTGGGCATGAACTGCGGCATGCCCATGGCGCCGGCATAGCTGCCCAGCGGCGTGAGCGGGTCGGCGTGGGTGCGGCTGCCGGTGTCCAGGAAGCTTTCCAGTTCCTCGCGGAAGAAGGCGCGGCGCTGCTCGGCGCGCGGGTGTGCATCAGGGAAGTCGAAGGCCAGCGTGGCCAGCGCGTCGATGACGCGAAAGCGCCCCATGTCGCGGCCGTAGATGGTCTCGACGCCGATGATGCCCACGATGATCTCGGCCGGCACGCCGAACTCGCGCTCGGCGCGCGCCAGGGTGGTGGCGTTGTCGCGCCAGAAGCGCGCGCCCGCGGCGATGCGCACGGGGTCGATGAAGCGGCTGCGGTAGACGCGCCAGTTCTTCTGCGTGGGCGTGCGCGCGGGCAGCATGAGCCTGGGCACGTTGGGCAGGAAGCGGGCCTGGCCGATGGTCTGGCGCACCCAGGCGCTGTCCAGCCCGCGCCGCGCCGCCACTTCATCGGCAAAGGCCATGGCGTCGGCGCGCGTGGCGTAGGGCGTGCTGCCGCGCACGGGGTTGGCGGCCTGGGCCTGGGCTGGCAGCGGTGCCAGGACGGTGGTGGCCAGGCCGAGCAGGGCGGCCGCCAGGGTGGAGCGCAGGGCGGGGCAGAGCATCGGCACCATTGTGCCGCGCGGCCGGTGCCGGCCCGCGCGCATCAGCGACGGATGGGGCGGATCTGCTGGAGTTCGCGCCGCAGCGCCGCCAGGCCCGCGGGCGAGGGCTCGCGCCCGTAGCGCCAGGCCTCCAGGCGCAGCAGCCAGTCGCGCAACGGGGCATGGGCCTGCGCATCGGCCTCGCGCGCCAGGCGCTCGGCCATCTGGCGCGGCGCGGCATGGGGCGGCAGTTCGATGCCGGTCGCGGCCAGCCGCGCGCGCGCCTGGGCCAGCAGGCGCAGCCACGGGTCGGTGCGCCGGCGCTCCCACAGCGCCCAGCCGCCGACGGCCAGGCTGCCTGCGGCCAGCAGCACCAGCAGCACCCAGGCCAGGTCGGCCAGGCTGGGGCTGTCAAAGCCCAGGCGCTTGAGCAGATCGAGCTGGCGGCTCTGGGTGTAGTTGAGCACCCACTGGTTCCAGTGGTTGTTCAGCGCTTCCCAACTGGCGCGCAGGTTCTGCATCAGCGTGGGGCTGAAGGCGCCCACGGCCGAGGCCATGAAGCCCGGCTGCGGCGCCAGCCGGCGGAACTGGCCGATGCGCTCGGGCGAGATGGCGCCCGTCGGGTCCACGCGCACCCAGCCGCGACCTTCCTGCCAGACCTCGGCCCAGGCATGGGCGTCGCTGTTGCGCAGGGTCCAGTAGTTGTCGACCGGGTTGACCTCGCCGCCCTGGAAACCCGTGACGATGCGCGCCGGCACGCCGGCCGCGCGCATCAGCACCGCAAAAGCCGAGGCGATGTGTTCGCAGAAACCGGCCTTGTGCACGAACCAGAATTCGTCGGCCGTGTTCTCGCCGTAGATCTCAGGCTCCAGCGTGTAGCCATAGCCTTCGGTGCGCAGCCGCGTCAGCGCCATCTGCACCAGGCGCGGCGTGAGGTCGCCTTCGGGCTGTGCGGCACGGGCCTGCGTGAGCAGTTGCTCGGCCAACGCGCGCGTCTGCGGGTCGCGCCCTTCGGGCAGCGCGGTGTAGCGCGCCAGGCTTGGCACGCGGCGCAGCGGCCCGTGCGTGAATTCCAGGTGGCTTTGGGCGCGCAGGCGCAGCAGGTCGCCCAGCGGCCGGTTGGCCAGCCATTGCAGCTCGGGCGTCTGGAACACGCGCAGGTTGCCCGGCACCTCGGGCGCCTGGGCCACGGCGTCCAGCATCAGCAACCAGGGGCGGTTGCTGGGTTCGAGCGTGATCTCATAACCCACCGCCTGGCCGCGCACGCTGAGATTGCCGGGCAGGCCGACGCGCTCCCAGGGCTGGTCGGCGCGCCACTCGCGGCCATCGAACTGCGAGAGCACGGGGCCGCGGAAGTACAGCTGATTGCGCGGCGGAACGATGTCGTCGTCGAAGCGCACGCGCGCGGCGATGGTGTCGTCGAGCACCAGCGAGGCGATGGTGCCCACCTGCATGGTGTTCGACAGCCCGCTGCGGCCGGTCATGTTGTCGTTGGGCGTGCCCCACAGCGGCGACAGGCGCGGAAAGAACATGAACAGCGCCAGCATCAGCGGTGCGCCGGCCAGCGCCATCCAGCCCGCGGTGCGCGCGGCCTGCATCAGCGGCGGCCGGCCCGCGGGCATGTGCGCGTTGACCAGCGCCGTGAGCAGGCCCAGCAGCGCCAGCAGCATGGCTGCGGCCGTGAGCAGCGACTGCGACCAGAAGAAGTTGGTCAGCATCGCGAAGAAGCCCAGGAAGAAGATGACGAACGCATCGCGCCGCGCGCGCAGCTCCAGGGTCTTGAGGGCCAGCAGCACCACCACCAGGGTCACGCCCGCTTCCTTGCCCAGCAGGGTGCGGTGCGAGGCCCAGGTGGCCAGCAGCGCCAGCACCAGCAGGCCGGCGCGCCACCACAGGCTGGGCAGCGTGCGCGAGCGCAGCGCCAGCGCGCCGCGCCACACGAGCACGGCCAGCGCCAGGCCCACGCACCACAGCGGCAGGTGGCCCACCTGGGGCAGCAGGATCAGCGCGATCACCCCCAGAAGGAACAGCGTGTCGCGGGCCTCGCGCGGCATCTCGCCGAAGAGGCGTGCGCGCAGGGCGAGGGTTGGGCTCATGCTGTTGCCAAGGCTTCGAGGCAGGCGCGCTTGTGCGCTTCGCCCTGGTCCGGCCCAAGCGTGCGCGCACCCAGCTGCAGGCCGTATTCCAGCCCCAGCCGATCAGCCTGCAGCACCCAGGCCGTCAGGCGCGACAGGCGCGCTTCGTGGTCGGGCAGGCCGGTGGCGGCCGGCTCCAGCCACAGCTCGTGGCGCTGGGCCATGGCGGCGTCGCGGCTGACCAGCTCGTCGGAGCCCGCGGCCTGCGCGCGCGCCGCCTTCTTCCAGACCACCAGCTTGAGCGGATCGCCGCGGCGGTAGGGCCGCACGCCGTCGTACTCGCCGGCGCCCTGCGTGCTGGCCGAAGCCATGGCCTGGCCGCCGCGCGGCTGGCCGGCCGGCAGCGGCGGCGGATGGGCTTCAGGCTGCGGGTAGACCAGCATCTGCGCCGCGGGCCGCCACACGGTCCAGACGCGGAAGGTGCCCAGCGGAAAACGGGTCTCGGCTGTGAGCGGCGGCATCGCATGCCAGCCGCGGCGCGGCGGCTGGAAGGCGATCTCGACCGTGGACTGGCCCTGGCCCGGCACGTCGGTCCAGGCCCAGGCGATGGGGGCCGCGGCCTTGCGCCGGCGCGGGCCATGCACGGCCAGGCCGATGCCGTAGCGCGTGCGGCGCCGCGCGTTGTGCAGCACCACGCGCAGCAGCGCCGCGCTGCCGGCGTACTGCGGCGTGGGCGGCAGCAGGTGCAGGTCCAGCCCGCGCAGCGTGCCGTGGCCCACCTGCATGCCCACGGTCGCGCAGCCGGCCAGCAGGAAGGTGAGCAGGTAGCCCAGGTTGAGCTGGTAGTTGATCGAGGCCAGCAGCAGGATGGCCAGCGTGGCCATCAGCATCAGCCCCGCGCGTGTGGGCAGGATGTAGACGTTGCGCTGGTTCAGGCTGATCTGGTCGCTGGGCGCCAGCCGGGCCAGGAACCAGGCGTCCACACGCTGGCGCAGGCCGCGGGCGGCGGCGCCCTGCGCGGTGGAAGAGGCTGCCGCGACGGCCATCGCGGCTTCAGGGCAAAGGCGTGGCCGCCACCATGGCCCGCACCTGCTCCACCGCGCCGCGGCCCGCGTCGCCCACGGGCGTGAGGCGGTGGGCGATGGTCTGGGGCAGCACGGCCTGCACATCGTCGGGGGCCACGTAGTCGCGGTTGGCCAGCAGGGCCTGCGCCTTGGCCGTGCGCAGCACCGCGATGGAGGCGCGCGGCGACAGGCCCTGCAGGAACCAGCGGCCCGAGCGCGTGGCTTCCACCAGGTCCTGCAGGTAGTTGAGCAGCGGCTCGGCCGCATGCACCTGCAGCACGCGCTGCTGCAGCGCATGCAGCTCGGCGGCCGTGAGCAGTGCGGGCAGCTCAGTCAGCATCTCGCGCCGGTCGCGGCCCGAGAGCAGCTCGCGCTCGGCCGCGCGGTCGGGGTAGCCCAGCGAGATGCGCATCAAAAAGCGGTCCAGCTGCGACTCGGGCAGCGCGAAGGTGCCCAGCTGGTCCAGCGGGTTCTGCGTGGCGATCACGAAGAAGGGGCTGGGCAACGGGCGGGTCTCGCCTTCGACCGTCACCTGCTTTTCCTCCATGGCCTCGAGCAGCGCGCTCTGCGTCTTGGGACTGGCGCGGTTGATCTCGTCGGCCAGCAGCACCTGCGTGAACAGCGGGCCCGGATGGAACACAAAAGCCTGCTGGCCGCGGTCGTAGATGGCCACGCCCGAAAGATCGCCCGGCATCAGGTCGGAGGTGAATTGCACGCGCGAGAACTGCAGCCCGAAAGTGTGGGCCAGGGCATGGGCCAGCGTGGTCTTGCCCACGCCCGGCACGTCCTCGATCAGCAGGTGTCCGCCGGCCAGCAGGCAGGCCACGCAGTCGCGCACCTGCGCCTGTTTGCCGACGATCACCGTGTTAAGCTGATTCAGCAGACTGGCGAGCTTGGCAGCGACGTCCATTTTTGTATCCATCTGCAAACGATAGCGCATGCCCACGCAAGCCTTCATGTCGTGTGGTCATGGCTGAACCGACTCAATGAGACAAGAAGCTCCGCGCGTGCCGCGGCCCGTGCCAGTCACAGCGGAGCTGCCCCCATCCATGGCAAGCACCGGCTACTTCATCCACCGCGACTTCTGGCAGCATGAGATGGGAGGCGGTCACCCGGAATGCCCGGCCCGCCTGGACGCGATCGAGGACCGTCTGCTGCTCACGGGCGTGGCCGATGCACTGGCGCGGCGCGAGGACATCCCGCTGGCCACCTTGGCCCAGATCACGCGCGCACACAGCGCCACGCACCTCGAAACCCTCGAGGCGCTGCACCAGCGCCTGGTGGCCGATGAATCGGCCGGCGGCCCCACCCATGCGCAGGTCGACCCCGACACCGCCCTGAACCGCCGCACCCTGCTGGCCGCGCGCCGCGCCGCGGGAGCCGCCATTGCCGCCACCGATGCCGTGCTGGCCGGCGAACTGGGCAATGCCTTTTGCGCCGTGCGCCCGCCCGGCCACCATGCCTGCCGCGAGCAGGCCATGGGCTTTTGCTTCCTCAACAACGTGGCCATCGCGGCGCGCCATGCGCTGGACGCGCATGGCCTGTCGCGCGTGGCCATCGTCGACTTCGACGTGCACCACGGCAACGGCACCGAGGACATCCTGGCTGGCGACGAGCGCGTGCTGATGGTGGGCATCTTCCAGCATCCCTTCTACCCCTTCAGCGGCACCGAGCAGCCGGCGTCCAACATGCTCAACCTGCCCGTTCCGGCCTACACCAAGGGCATGGACGTGCGCGAGATGATCGACTGCATCTGGATGCCGCGGCTGGAGGCCTTCCGGCCGCAGATGGTCTTCATCAGCGCGGGCTTCGATGCGCACCGCGAAGACGAGATGGGCCAGCTGGGCCTGACCGAGAACGACTTCGTGTGGATCACCGACCGCGTCATGGACGTGGCGCGCAGGCATGCGAACGGCCGCGTCGTGTCCATGCTGGAGGGCGGCTACGCGCTCGATGCGCTGGCGCGCAGCGTCGAGGCCCATGTGCGCGTGATGGCCGAGCTGTGAGTCCGACCGGCACCGAAGCCCTGCGCGCCGTCCAGCCCGTCAGCGACTGGGCCGGCTTTCTTCAACGCCTGCAGCAGATCGACGCCCACAGCCTGGCGCTGGAGGCCGGCCTGGTGCTGCTTTGCCTGGCCCTGGCCTGGGGCGTGAGCCGCTGGTTCGGCCGCGACCAGCCGCGCGACTCCATCTGGTTCGGCGCCCGCATCTTCGACGGCCTGCTGTTCCCGCTGCTGGCGCTGGTCTTCCTGGAGCTGGCGCGGCGCGGCATGTCGCAGTTCCAGCCCGTGCTGCTGCTGCGCATCGGCGTCTCGGCCTTCCTGGCGCTGGCGCTGATCCGCCTGGTGGCGCGCGTGCTGCGGCTGGCCTTCCCGGCCTCGGCACTCGTGCGGCTGGTGGAGCGCACCGTCTCGTGGCTGGCCTGGCTGGGCGCGCTGCTGTGGATCGTGGGCCTGCTGCAGCCCGTGGTGCAGGAGCTGGACCAGATCACGCTGGGTTTCGGCAAGAACAGCGTAAGCCTGCGCATGCTGTTTGAGGGCCTGCTGTCGGCCGGCATCGTGCTCACCCTGGCGCTGTGGGTGGCGGCCACCATCGAAAAGCGCGTGCTGCGCGAGGCCGTGACCGACCTGTCCATGCGCAAGGTGGCCTCCAACGCGGTGCGCGCGCTGCTGCTGCTGATCGGCCTGCTGTTCGCGCTCTCGGCCGTGGGCGTGGACCTGACGGCGCTGTCGGTGCTGGGCGGCGCGCTGGGTGTGGGCCTGGGCTTTGGGCTGCAGAAGCTGGCGGCCAACTACGTCAGCGGCTTCGTGATCCTGCTGGAGCGCTCCATTCGCATCGGCGACAACGTCAAGGTCGACGCCTTCGAAGGCCGCATCACCGACATCAAGACCCGCTACACGCTGATCCGCGCCGGCAACGGGCGCGAGGCCATCGTGCCCAATGAGTCCCTCATCACCAGCCGGGTCGAGAACCTCACGCAGGCCGACCTCAAGTTCGGCCTGGTCACCGTGGTGGTGGTGGACGGCGGCGCCGACGTCGAGCAGGTGCAGCGCATCCTGGTCGAGGCGGCGCAGGCGCAGCCGCGCGTGATGCGCGAGCCTGCGCCCGTGGCGCACTTCACCAACTTCGCGGCCGACGGGCTGGAGTTCACGCTGAACTACTGGGTGCCCGACCCGGACAAGGGCAAGGACAACCTGCGCTCGGCCGTGAACGCCGCGGTGCTCGCGGGGCTGCGGGCCGCCGGCATCGAGATTCCCGGGCCGCAGCGCGTCGTGCGCGTGACAGCGCTGCCCGATGGGCACTCGACGTCGCGTGAGCCTGGCCTATAATTTTGTTGAAAAGCACGGTCGTGCTTTTTTGGCCATCCGTTCGCATCGCAGGCCCTGCCAGGGTGTCTGGAATGCAAAGCCTGCGCGGGGCGCTGCCTAGAATGATTGGCTGCCCCGGATATCTCAGCACCGGTTTCTCAATTCATTGGAGTTCTGCTCATGAAGGTTCTGGTCCCCGTCAAGCGGGTTGTGGATTACAACGTGAAGGTCCGCGTGAAGTCGGACGGCACTGGCGTGGACATCGCCAACGTCAAGATGAGCATGAACCCCTTCGACGAGATCGCCGTGGAAGAGGCGGTGCGCCTGAAGGAAAAGGGCGTGGTCACGGAAGTGATCGCGGTCTCCTGCGGTGACGCCAAGTGCCAGGAAACGTTGCGCACGGCCATGGCGATTGGCGCCGACCGCGGCATCCTGGTCGAAACCACCGAAGAACTGCAGCCCCTGGCCGTGGCCAAGCTGCTCAAGGCCCTGGTCGACAAGGAACAGCCCGGCCTGGTGATCCTGGGCAAGCAGGCCATCGACGACGACGCCAACCAGACCGGCCAGATGCTGGCGGCCCTGACGGACCTGCCCCAGGCCACCTTCGCAAGCAAGGTGGAAGTGGCCGGCGACAAGGTCAACGTCACGCGCGAAGTGGATGGCGGCCTGGAAACCCTGAGCCTGAGCACCCCCGCAGTCATCACCACCGACCTGCGCCTGAACGAGCCGCGCTATGTGACGCTGCCCAACATCATGAAGGCCAAGAAAAAGCAGCTGGACACCGTCAAGCCCGAAGACCTCGGTGTGGACGTCGCGCCTCGCCTGAAGACCCTCAAGGTGGTCGAGCCCGCCAAGCGTGGCGCTGGCGTGAAGGTGCCCGACGTCGCCGCCCTGGTCGACAAGCTCAAGAACGAAGCCAAGGTCATCTGAGGCCGAAGGAAGGAACACAGACATGACCGCACTCGTCATTGCCGAACACGACAACCAGTCGATCAAGCCCGCCACCCTCAACACCGTCACGGCCGCAGCGGCCGCCGGTGGCGACGTCCACGTGCTCGTGGCCGGCCAGAACGCGGCTGAGGCCGCCAAGGCCGCCGCGCAGATCGCGGGCGTGGCCAAGGTGATCCATGCCGACGGCGCCAGCCTGGCCGACGGCCTGGCCGAGAACGTCGCAGCCCAGGTGCTCGCCATCGCTGGCGACTACAGCCACCTCCTGTTCCCGGCCACCGCCAGCGGCAAGAACGTGGCCCCGCGCGTGGCCGCCAAGCTCGATGTGGCGCAGATCAGCGACATCACCAAGGTGGTCTCTGCCGACACCTTCGAGCGCCCGATCTACGCCGGCAACGCCATCGCCACCGTGCAATCGGCAGATGCCAAGAAGGTCATCACCGTGCGCACCACGGGTTTTGATGCCGCAGCCGCCACCGGTGGCAGCGCCGCCGTCGAAACCCGGGACGCCGTGGCCGACAGCGGCAAGAGCGCCTTCGTGGGCCGTGAGGTGAGCAAGAGCGACCGCCCCGAGCTGACGGCCGCCAAGATCATCGTCTCGGGCGGCCGCGCGCTGGGCAGCAGCGAGAAGTTCAACGAAGTGATGACCCCGCTGGCCGACAAGCTGGGCGCGGCCATCGGCGCCAGCCGTGCGGCGGTGGATGCGGGCTACGCCCCCAACGACCTGCAGGTGGGCCAGACGGGCAAGATCGTGGCGCCGCAGCTGTACATCGCAGCCGGCATCTCGGGTGCGATCCAGCATCTGGCCGGCATGAAGGACTCCAAGGTGATCGTGGCGATCAACAAGGACCCGGAAGCGCCGATCTTCAGCGTGGCCGACTATGGCCTGGAGGCGGACCTGTTCACGGCCGTGCCGGAGCTGGTCGGCAAGCTCTGACGCCACTGCGGGTTGGCAGGCACTGCTGACTGACCCCGCACAGGGCATCGCGCGCGATGCCCTTTTTTCCGCCCATTCACGCATCCCCGGCGCCGCCGCCGCCCCTCAAGAAAGACGCCCATGAGCTACACCGCCCCCCTTAAGGACCTGCTGTTCAACATCGAGCACCTGGCGCGCATCGAAGAGATCGCGAAGCTGCCCGGCTTTGAGGAGGCCGGCCTGGACACGGCCCAGGCCGTGCTGGAGGAATGCGCGAAGTTCACGCAGGACGTGGTGGCGCCGCTGAATGTGGAGGGCGACCGCAATCCCTCGTCCTTCAAGGCCGGTGTGGTCACGACCACGCCCGGCTTCAAGGACGCCTTCGCGCAGTACGCCGCGGGCGGTTGGCAGGGCCTGCAGCACCCGGCCGACTTCGGCGGCCAGGGCCTGCCCAAGACCATCGGTGCGGCCTGCGTGGAAATGCTCAACAGCGCGAACCTGAGCTTCGCGCTGTGCCCACTGCTGACCGACGGCGCCATCGAGGCGCTGCTCACGGCCGGCTCCGATGCGCTCAAGGCAACCTTCCTCGAGAAGCTGGTCAGCGGCGAGTGGACCGGCACCATGAACCTGACCGAGCCCCAGGCCGGCAGCGATCTGGCCCTGGTGCGCAGCCGCGCGGAACCGCAGCCCGATGGCAGCTACAAGGTCTTCGGCACCAAGATCTTCATCACCTATGGCGAGCACGACATGGCGGACAACATCGTCCACCTCGTGCTGGCCCGCGTGGCCGGTGCGCCCGAAGGCGTCAAGGGCATCAGCCTGTTCGTCTGCCCGAAGTTCCTCGTGAACGAGGACGGCAGCCCCGGCGCGCGCAACGACGTGCATTGCGTGTCCATCGAGCACAAGATGGGCATCAAGGCCAGCCCCACCGCCGTGCTGCAGTACGGCGACCACGGCGGCGCCGTGGGCTACCTGGTCGGCGAGGAGAACCGCGGCCTGGAGTACATGTTCATCATGATGAACGCCGCCCGCTATGCCGTGGGCGTGCAGGGCATTGCGGTGGCCGAGCGCGCCTACCAGCAGGCTGTGGCCTATGCGCGCGAGCGCGTGCAGAGCCGTCCGGTCGATGGCTCGGTGGCCGGCAGCGCGGCCATCATCCACCACCCCGACGTGCGGCGCATGCTGATGACCATGCGCGCCAATGTCGAGGGCTGCCGCGCCATGGCGGCCGTGGCCGCCGCAGCCTACGACGCCGCGCACCAGCACCCCGATGCCGATGCGCGCCAGCAGAACCAGGCTTTCTATGAATTCCTGGTGCCGCTGGTCAAGGGCTACAGCACCGAGATGAGCCTGGAAGTGACCAGCCTGGGCGTGCAGGTGCACGGCGGCATGGGCTTCATCGAGGAAACCGGCGCGGCCCAGCATTACCGCGATGCCAAGATCCTGACCATCTACGAAGGCACCACGGCCATCCAGGCCAACGACTTGGTGGGCCGCAAGACCGCGCGCGACGGCGGCCAGACGGCCAAGGCCATCGCGGCCCAGGTGCAGAAGACCGAGGCCGATCTGCTGGCCGAAGGCAGCGCAGACGCCAAGGCCGTGGCCCAGCGGCTGAGCGCCGCGCGCGAGGCCTTCGTCGACGTGGTGAACTTCATGGCCAGCCAGAGCAGGGCCGCGCCCAACGCGGTGTACGCGGGCAGCGTGCCCTACCTGATGCTGGCGGGCAACCTGGTGGCCGGCTGGCAGCTGGGGCGTTCGCTGCTGGTGGCGAGCGAGCTGGCCGCCAAGGGCCAGGATGTGGCCTTCATGCAGGCCAAGATCGCCACGGCGCGCTTCTATGCCGAGCACATCCTGTCGAAGGCGCCAGGCGCGCGCGACGCGATCGTGGAAGGCGCAGACAGCGTCACGGCGCTGGCGCTCGACGCTTTCTGACCTTCTGAGTCTTCGGGCCCGGCTGCAGGCGCCCATGACAGGCGCTTAACGCAAGACGCGCGAGAGTGGCCGAGCAACACTGGGGTGTCCTTGCGCGTGCGTCGTGACCATTTCGCTTCTGCGCCGGGCCGCCCGATTCCGCTTTCGTTTCCAGTTCCTCATCAAGGAGACCGCATGTCCAAGCTGCCCGGCGCACTGGCCAACCTGCCCCTGCCCATCATCGGCTCGCCGCTGTTCATCATCAGCACGCCCAAGCTCGTCATTGCCCAGTGCAAGGCCGGCGTGGTGGGGTCGATGCCCGCGCTGAACGCCCGCCCAGCCTCGCAGCTGGAGGACTGGCTGGCCGAGATCACCGAGGAACTGGCCGCCCACAACAAGGCCAACCCCGACCGGCCCGCCGCGCCCTTCGCCATCAACCAGATCGTGCACAAGAGCAATGACCGGCTCGACCACGACATGGAGATGATCGTGAAGTACAAGGCGCCGATCGTCATCACCTCGCTGGGCGCGCGCACCGACGTCAACGACGCCGTGCACAGCTACGGCGGCGTCACGCTGCACGACATCATCAGCAACACCTTTGCCAAGAAGGCCGTCGAGAAGGGCGCCGACGGCCTGATCGCCGTGGCGGCGGGCGCGGGCGGCCATGCGGGGGTGAAGAGCCCGTTCGCGCTGGTGCAGGAGATCCGCCAGTGGTTCGACGGTCCGCTGGCGCTGTCGGGCTCCATCGCCACGGGGGCCGGCGTGCTGGCTGCCCAGGCCATGGGCGCCGACTTCGCCTACATCGGCACCGCCTTCATCGCCACCGAGGAGGCGCGCGCCAGCGACGCCTACAAGGAGGCCATCGTGGCCGGCGACTCCGACGACATCGTCTACAGCAACCTGTTCACGGGCGTGCACGGCAACTACCTGGCGCCCAGCATCCTGGCTGCGGGCATGGACCCGGCCAACCTGCCCGAGGGCGACCTCAAGACCATGAACTTCTCCACCGCCGCGGGCGACAAGGTCAAGGCCTGGAAGGACATCTGGGGCTCGGGCCAGGGCATCGGCGCCATCACCGAAGTGGCCAGCGCCGCCGCCTACGTGGAAAAGCTCAAGGCCGAGTACGCCGCCGCGCGTCGCCGGCTGGCGCTCTGAGCGGCGGTCGCCATCCGAGCGCAGCCCAGGCACCCCTGGCGCTGTCACGCCTTGCCATCAGGCTGTGATCGGCTGCGGTTATAAGCTGCGGCGTGAGCTTCCTGACTTTCTTCGCGTCCTGGTCCGCCGAGGCGGCCGACGCCCATGAAGACCTCTTCCTGGTCCTGAATCCCGACCCCGAGACGGGCGGGAGCGCGCCTGCGCTGGTGGTGCTGGCGCGCCTGGCTTCCAGCGTGCTGCCCGAGGTGGTGGTGGCCCTCATGCTGCTGGGGCTGCTGCTGGGGCCGCGCGTGCGCGTGCAGCGCCATCGGCTGCTGATCGTGCTGGCCGCCATGGGGCTTGCCTGGCTGGCCGCGCGGGCGCTGCAGTCGCTGTGGCCGCAGCCCCGGCCCTTTGTGGTGGGCCTGGGCACGCCCTGGCTGGCGCATCCTGCCTCGCCCAGCTTTCCCAGCATGCATTCCACCGTGGCCTGGGCCTGGGCCGCGTCGCTGGTCCTGTGGCGCAAGCCCTGGGTGACGGCGCTGGCCGTGATCACGGCGGCCCTCATCGCCTGGAGCCGCGTGGGCCTGGGCGTTCATTTCCCCATCGACGTGACCGTGGGCGCGATGCTGGGCATCTGCGCGGCGCTGTTCACGCACATGTGCTTCTCGCCGCTGCGGCTGCGCTGGATGCAATGCGTGGGCCGGCGCACCGTGCGCCGGCAGCGCACGCGCTGGCTGGGCGCCCAGCGCGTGCTCTAGGGCCTGTTCACGCTATTTCAGGGGATCGCGTTGTGCCGGGAAGGGGCTGGATGCAAGGCGCCCGCGCTTGCAAGGCTGGAGCCTTGCAAGCGCGGGCAACGCCGCAGACGGCCCCTACCCGGCGCAACCCGAAGGGAAGCTCATCGCAGCCCGCCCCTCGGCGTTGCGCTCCTTGTGCGTGCATACGCACGCACGGCGTCGCGCGCCTTGATGGACGGGCTGGGATGAGCTTCGCGACCCCTGAAATAGCGTTAACAGGCCCTAGACAGGCAAGGACAAACGGCGCTGGCTGGTGAAGCAGCGCTCGGCGCCCGTGACCGGGTCGGTGAAGCGGATTTCCTGCGCAAGAAGCTGCAAGGGTTGTGCGAAATCGTCAGCGCCTTCGGCGCGCAGTTCGGGATAGATGCCATCGCCCAGGATGGGCACGCCCAGGGCACAGCAATGGGCGCGCAACTGGTGCTTGCGGCCCGTGTGCGGGCGCAGCGCCAGATGCGCGAAATGCCCGTGCTCGGCCAGCACTTCGATGGCCGTTTCGCTGTTGGCTTCGCCGGGTGTTTCCTCGGAGCGCATGAAGACCGATTCGAGGCGGCTGCGGTAGACCGCGGGCAGCGGCCGTGGGGGCGGCCAGTGCACCAGCGCTTCGTAGCGCTTGGCCACCGCGCGCTGTTCGAACAGGCGCTGGTAGGCTCCGCGCGTGGCGGGCTGGATGGCGAAGACCACCAGCCCGGCGGTCTCGCGGTCGATGCGGTGGATGGGCACCAGCGCGTCCAGCCCCAGCTGCTTCTTCAGCCGCACCAGCAGCGTCTCGCGCACGTAGCGGCCCGAAGGAATGACCGGCAGGAAATGCGGCTTGTCGGCCACCACCAGCCAGTCGTCCTGGAACAGCACGGGCGCCTCGCCCGCCACCACGGGTTCGTGCGGCAGTTCGCGGTAGTACCAGACGCGCAGGTCCTTGGCATAGGGCCGCTCCGGGGTCACCTGCCGGCCCTGCGCATCCATGACGCGGCCGCAGCGCATGCGGGCGACCCAGTCCTCGCGCGGCACCAGCGAAAAGCGTTCGCAGAAGAAGTCCAGCACCGTGGCCCAGGGGCCCGGGGGCAGGGCGACACAGCTGGGGCTGAGCCCCTCGAGCGTGGGCAGCGGGCAGGGCGTGCGTGCGCGGCGCTGGCTGCCGGAGCTGCGGGGCGCGCGCGGTGGCCGCGATGCAGCGCTTGGAGGGGAGGGCGGGCTTGCGGCCATGCGGGGCGGCGTTGGCGGACGGACGGTCTGGATGTTGGAGTCGGACTGTAGCCGCCACCAGGGGTTTGCCCGCGGCCGGCGGCCTTGTCCGCTCGCGCGTACGGGTTCAGAATTACGCGTAATTACAGCCAGCCTCAGGAGGCCCCGGGCGCTTCTGGCTGGCGGTTGCCGCAGCCGCACAGGCAGGGCAGCCGCCGCGCGCAGCGCCCCACGTTCCATGCGAGTGGTGTCCACTTCCCTGCACGAAGACGTGGCCGAGCGCCTGCGCGCGCTGATCTTCGAAGGCGTGCTGCCGCCGGGCGCCTTCGTGGACGAGCCCGCGCTGTGCGCGCAACTGGCGATCTCGCGCACGCCGCTGCGCGAGGCGCTCAAGGTGCTCACGGCCGAAGGCCTGCTGCGGCACGAACCGCGGCGCGGCTGCTTCGTGGCCGAGATCACGGCCAAGGACCTGGACGACATCTTCCCCGTCATCGCGCTGCTGGAGGGCCGCTGTGCCTTCGAGGCCGCGCTCAACGCCAGCGAGGCCGAGCTGCAGGCGCTCGAGGCCGTGCACGAGCGGCTGGCACGCCACGCGCGTGCGCGCCGCATCCAGGCCTACTACGACACCAATTACCTGATCCACGAAGCCATCATCCGGCTGGCCGACAACCGCTGGCTGGCGCAGGTGATTGCCGATCTGCGCAAGATCCTGCGGCTGGCGCGCCTGCAGTCGCTGCAGGTGCCGGGCCGCATGGAGCAGAGCCTGTCGGAGCATCTGGCCGTGTTCGCGGCCCTGAAGGCGCGCGACGCAGAAGGCGCCGAAGCCGCGATGCGCACCCACCTGCACCGCCAGCGCGAGGCGCTGCGCGTGCTGGCGGTGCAGGAAAAGGCCAGGCGCATCGGATAAAAGCCACAGCCACACGGGCCCCGCGTCGGCGGCCCAGGCATGCACAGGAGAGTCAGGCATGACTGCCAACGATTGGATCCAGCGCGGCGTTTCGCTGCTGCGCGCAGGCACCGCCGATGAGAAGGCGGCTGCCGAGCTGCCGGCCGCACCGCCCAGGCCGGCCGCCGACGCGCGCCCGCCGCGCACCCTGACCGAGCGCATGGCCGCCACGCTGCGCCGCCATGGCGAGGCCCTGGCGCCGCGCGCGCTGCGCAAGGCGCTCGAGGACATGCAGGCCGTGATCGACCCGCGCCTGAGCGAGGTGGAGGGCGGGCGCCGCGCGCTGGCGCTGGCCCAGTGGTATGAAACGCTGCAGCCCGACGAGCACCGCGACCTGTGGCTGCTCATGTGCGAGTGCCTGGCGCCCGATGCGCGCAAGCTGCAGGCCGCGCGCGAGCAGTTCGAGGCCGCGCAGCCGGGCTCGCCCGACTATGCGCAGGCCGAAGTCAAGCTGCGCAAGGCGCTGCTGTCGCCGCGCGCGCGGTTGCTGCAGCGCTTTTCCATGGCGCCCGATGGCATGCGCTTCCTGATCGAGTTGCGCGCCGCATTGCTGCCGGAAGTGAAGAAGGACCGGCGCCTGCTGGTGCTCGACGCCGAGCTGGAGCAGCTTTTTTCCACCTGGTTCGACGTGGCCTTCCTGGAGCTGCAGCGCATCAGCTGGGATTCGCCGGCCTCGCTGATCGAGAAGCTGATCCAGTACGAGGCCGTGCACGACATCAAGAGCTGGTCCGACGTGAAGAACCGGCTCGATGAGCGCGACCGCCGCTGCTATGGCTTTTTCCATCCGCGCCTGCCCGGCGTGCCGCTGATCTTCGTGGAAGTGGCACTGACCGGCGCGGTGAGCGACAGCATCACGCCGCTGCTGGACGAACAGGCCAGCGCCGATGCGCGCAAGGCCGACACGGCGATCTTCTATTCCATCAGCAACACCCAGACCGGCCTGCGTGGCGTGAGCTTCGGCGATTCGCTGATCAAGCGCGTGGTGCAGACGCTGACCGAGGAATTCCCGCGGCTCAAGACCTTCGCCACGCTCTCGCCCATTCCGGGCCTGCGCAACTGGCTGACGCGCGAGGCTCCGGCGCTGCTACAGCGACTGCCCGAGCGCCAGCAGCAGGCCCTGGGCCGCCTGCTGGGCGCGATGCCGCCCGCACCCGCGCAACTGCTGGCTGCGCTGGAGGAGGCGCCGTCGCTGGCGCCGCAGTCGCCGCTGCGCCAGTGGCTGCTGCAGGCGGCGGCCGAATACCTGGGCCGCGGCCTGCGTGACGGCCAGCCGCTGGATGCCGTGGCGCGCTTCCATCTGGGCAACGGTGCGCGCGTGGAGCGGCTGAACTGGGCTGCCGACCCCTCGGCCAAGGGGCTGCGGCAGTCCTGGGGCCTGATGGTCAACTACGTGTATGACCTCAAGCGGCTGGACAAGCACCGCGCCTGGCTGGCACAAGGCAGGATTCCGGTGTCGGGCGAGCTGGAGGGGCTGTTCCTCAAGGCGGCGCCCCAGGCGCCCGCCTGAGCCGGCCGGCGCGACGCGCCGCAGCAACGACGAAGACGGGCCGTTCCAACCATAAGGCGCCGCCGCGGCCCCGGCGCCAGGCAACAAGCAGGAGACAACAGCAATGACCCATGGAATGCAAAGGCGCGACATGCTGCGCCTGACGGCCGCCGGTGCGGGCCTTTACATGCTTGCCGGCGGCAGTGCCCGGGCGCAGGCCGGGGGCTGGCCCACGCGGCCCGTGAACCTGGTGGTGCCCTTCCCGGCCGGCGGCGGCACCGACGCCTTCGCGCGTCCGCTGGCGGCGCAGTTCTCCAAGATCACGGGCCAGACCCTGGTGATCGACAACCGGGGCGGCGCCGGTGGCACGGTGGGCGCCAGCATCGCCGCCAAGGCCGCCCCCGACGGCTACAACCTGTTCATGGGCGCCGTCCACCATGCCATCGCGCCCGCCGTCTACCCCAAGCTGGACTACGACATCGAAAAGGACTTCGTGCCCGTCATGCTGCTGGCCAACGTGCCGCAGGTGGTGGTGGTCAATCCCAAGCGCGTGACGCAGAACACCCTCCAGGAGTTCGTGGCGCACGTCAAGCGCAACCCCGGCAAGCTCAACTACGCGTCGGCCGGGGCCGGCACCTCGCACCACCTGGCCGGCGAGCTGTTCAAGCTGCAGACCGGCACCTTCATCACCCACATCCCCTACCGCGGTGCCGGGCCGATGCTGCAGGACCTGATCGCCGGCAATGTGGACTGCGGTTTCGATGGGCTGGGCTCATCGGCCCAGCACATCAAGGCCGGGCGCATCAAGGCGCTGATGGTGGCCGGCAGCAAGCGCAACCCGGCCTTCCCCGACGTGCCCTGCGCCGCCGAGGTGGGCCTGCCCGACTACACCGTGACCACCTGGTACGGGCTGTGGGCGCCCAAGGGCACGCCGGCCGAGGCGCTGGGCCAGATCACCGAGCAGATGCGCAAGGCGCTGGCGGCCGATGAGCTGCGCGCCATCTGGGCCAACAACGGCTCCGAAATCCCGAGCGTGAGCGGCGCGGCCTATGGCCAGTTCGTGCATGCGGAGGTCCAGCGCTGGGCGGGGGTGGTGAAGGCCTCCGGCGCAAAATTGGAGTGACACCTCCCAGGCCGCTTCGCGGCTCCCCCCTCTCCTTCGGGAGGGGGACGCACCCAGAGGCCCGGCAAAGCCGGTTCCTCGGGTGCCCAGAGGACTTCGCTGCGTTCGTCATCTTGGGGCGAGGGTGGGGAGTTCGGGGGCTCGGCCATGTTTTTCTGGACAGAATGACGGGCTTGCATGAAGCTGTCACGCTGACCGGCCGGCGCGAGGAGGCGCCAGGCGCGGTTGTCTTTCCTTACCGCCTACAACTATGTCTGCCATGAGCAAGCCAGCCAACGCCAATCTCTTTGCCCACCTGCGCGCCGCCTTCCCGCATGACCTGGACGCCATCGCCGTGGAAACGGACGACCGGCTGCACTATTCGTGGCGCGACCTGGAGCGCGCCAGCGCCATGATCGCCAACTTGCTGGGCGCCCTGAAGCTCAAGGCCGGCGCGCGCGTGGCCGTGCAGGTTGAAAAGTCGGTCGAGGCCATGCTGCTGTACCTGGCCACCCTGCGGGCCGGCTACGTGTTCCTGCCGCTGAACACCGCCTACCAGAGCGCCGAGATCGAGTACTTCATCGCCAACGCCGAACCCGAGGTGGTGGTCTGCAGCAGCGCCAATGCCCCCTGGGTGGGGCCCATTGCGCAGAAGGCCGGCACGCGCCACGTGTTCACGCTCGACGACGACCGCAGCGGCACGCTGCTGGAGCTGGCGGCCCAGTGCAGCGACGAGCATGCGGTGGTGCAGAGAAAGCCCGAAGACCTCGCGGCCATCCTCTACACCAGCGGAACCACGGGGCGCAGCAAGGGCGCGATGCTCACGCACCGCAACCTGCTGTCCAACGCCGAAGTGCTCAAGGACTACTGGGGCTGGGCCCAGGGCGACGTGCTGCTGCATGCGCTGCCCATCTTCCACGTGCACGGCCTGTTCGTGGCCATCCACGGCGCGCTGCTCAATGGCAGCAAGATGATCTGGTTCAGCAGGTTCGACCCCAAGCGCGTGGTGGCGCGCCTGCCCGACGCCACCGTCTTCATGGGCGTGCCCACGCTCTACGTGCGCATGCTGGCCGAGCCGCTTCTGGGCCAGCGCCAGTGCGAGGACATGCGCCTGTTCATCGCGGGCTCGGCCCCGCTGCTGATCGAGACCTTCCAGGAGTGGCAGCAGCGCACCGGCCACACCATCCTGGAGCGCTACGGCATGAGCGAAACCATCATGCTGACCTCCAACCCCTACACCTCGGTGCAGGGCGCGCGGCGTGGCGGCACGGTGGGCTTCCCGCTGCCCGGCGTGAGCCTGCGCGTGCGCGCCTATGACGAGCACGGCGAGCCGCGCGAATGCCCGGTGGACGAGATCGGCAACATCGAGGTCAGCGGCCCCAATGTCTTCGCCGGCTACTGGCGCATGCCCGAGAAGACCAAAGAGGAGTTCACCGCCGACGGCTACTTCAAGACCGGCGACGTGGGCAAGATCGACGGCCTGGGCTACGTCACCATCGTGGGCCGCAGCAAGGACCTGATCATCAGCGGCGGCTACAACGTCTACCCGGCCGAGATCGAGGGCTACATCAACGAGATGCCCGGCGTGGCCGAGAGCGCGCTGGTGGGCGTGCCGCACCCGGATTTCGGCGAAGTGGGCGTGGCGGTGGTGGTGCCCAAGGCCGGCGCCTCGCTGGCGGCCGATGCCATCGTGGCCGAGCTGAAGGGCAAGCTGGCCAACTTCAAGATTCCCAAGCGCTGCTACGTGGTCGACGAGCTGCCGCGCAACACCATGGGCAAGGTGCAGAAGGCGCTGCTGCGCGAGCAGCACAAGGGGCTGTTTGGGGCCTGAGCGCGCAAAGGGGCTGGCTTGGGCCCATGCGTTTCTCACGCCTGCAGGCAATGCAGAAGCACACGGTTCGAGCCGCAAGCGCCATGAGTTCAGAAATCCTCGTCCTGGGCGCCGGCATGGTCGGCGTCAGCACCGCACTGGCCCTGCGCCAGCGCGGGCATCACGTCACCTTGGTGGACCGCAAGGCGCCCGGCCAGGAAACCTCCTATGGCAATGCCGGCCTGATCCAGCGCGAGGCAGTGCAGCCCTATGCCTTTCCGCGCGACTGGCGCGTGCTGGCCGACGTGGCGCTGGGCCGCGGCAATGACGTGCACTACCAGTTGCCGGCGCTGCTGGCGCTGGCGCCGCGGCTGGCGCGCTATTGGGCCAACTCGGCACCTGGCGCCTATGCGCCGTTGGCGCGCGCCTATGCGCAACTGATCGTGCATTGCCTGAGCGAGCATGCGCAGTGGGTGGCGCAGGCCGGCGCGGATGACCTGGTCGAGCGCAAGGGCTGGGTGCGCGGCTTTCTCACGCCGGCCGCTTTCGAGGCCGCCAGCGTGCAAGCGCGCCAAACCGCGCAAGAACATCAGCTGGGCTGCACGCTGCTGGATGGCGCCGCACTTGCGCGCTTGATGCCCGCGCTGCGCGGCCCGCTGGCCGGCGGCATCCACTGGACCGACCCCTGGGCCGTGAGCGACCCCGGCGGCCTGGTGGCCCGCTATGCCGCGCTGCTGGGCCGCATGGGCGGCGAAACCGTGCGTGCCGAAGTCCGCAAGCTGCAGCCGCAGGGCGCGCATTGGCAGGTGCAGACCGATGCGGGCCCGCTGCAGGCGCAGCATGTGGTGCTGGCCCTGGGCCCCTGGGCCGACGGCGCCACGCGCGCGCTGGGCTACCGCCTGCCGCTGTTTGTCAAGCGCGGCTACCACCGGCACTATGTCGTGCAGCAGCCGCTGCCGATGCCGCTGCTGCTGACCGAGCCCGGCTTCATGCTGGCGCCCATGACGCGCGGCCTGCGCATCACCACCGGCGCCGAGTTCGCGCCGCACGAGGCCCCGGCCTCGCCGGTCCAGTTGGCCCAGGCCGAGCGCGTCGCGCGCGGCCTGCTGGAACTGGGCGAGGCCGTGGAGCCCCAGCCCTGGCTGGGTGCGCGCCCCTGCACGGTGGACATGAACCCCGTCATCGGCGCCGCGCCGCGCCACCCCGGGCTGTGGTTCAACTTCGGCCACGGCCACCAGGGCTTCACGCTGGGGCCGGCCAGCGGCCGTCTGCTGGCCGAGCTGATCAGCGGCGAGGCGCCGTACATCGACCCCAAGCCCTACTCGCCGCAACGCTTCTGAGTGGCGCACGGGCCGGCCACGCGCGGTCTATAGACTGTGGCGCATGGCATTTGAAACGGGCAGCAGCAGTCGCAACACCATCACTGAAGCGCAGCACCGCCTGGCGCAGGTGGACGGCCTTCGGGGCTTTGCGCTGCTGGGCATCCTGGTGGTCAACAGCCAGGTGATGGCCTCGCCCTACTACGCACAGGCCGTGGCCGATCCGGCCTTCTCGTCGCCCACGGATCTGGCCGTGCGCTGGCTGGTGGCCCTGGTCTTCGAGACCAAGTTCTACCTGTTGTTTTCCTTCCTGTTCGGCTACAGCTTCACCTTGCAGCGCGCCGCCGCCGATCGCCAGCAGGCGGCCTTCGTGCCGCGCTGGCTGCGCCGGCTGGCGGGCCTGGCCTTGCTGGGGCTGGCGCATGCGCTTCTGTTCTATCCCGGCGACATTCTTTTGCCCTATGCGCTGCTGGGCCTGCTGCTGCTGGGCTGGCGCCATCTGAGGCCCGAACGCGCGCTGCGCCGCGCGGGCTGGGTTCTGGGCCTGCTCGCCGTGCCCTGGCTGCTGCTGAGCGTGCTCTCGCTCATGCAACCGTGGGCTGGCGCCGACTTCAGTGTCTACGAGGCGCAGGCCCAAGTGGCCATCGCTTCCTATCGCGGCGACGTGGCCAGCACCGTGATGCAGAACCTGCGCGACTGGCGCGGCAGCGTGTGGTGGCAGCTGATGCTGGTGCAGGGGCCTTTCGTGGTGGTCATGTTCCTGGTCGGCCACGCGCTGGGCACGCGCCAGGCGCTGGCGCAGCCCTGGCAGCAGCCGGGCCGGCTGCGGCGCTGGGCGCTGATGGGGCTGCTGCCGGGCCTGACGGGCGCCGTGCTCTACGCCAACAGCGGCCAGCCTGCGGCCGACCCGGGCTGGCGGCTGATGGGATTTGCGGCGGGGCTGCTGACATCGCCGGGCCTGTCGCTGGCCTATGCCTGTGCCTTCCTGCTGGCCTGGCGCACGCGCACCGGCCAGCGCGTGGGCGCCTGGCTGGTGCCGGCCGGGCGCATGGCATTGAGCAACTACCTGATGCAGTCGCTGGTCTGCGCCTTCATCTTCACGGGCTGGGGCTTGGGCCTGAGCGCCGCGCTGCCGCCGCTGGCCGTGCTCGGCATCGCCGTGGGCCTGTATGCGCTGCAGCTGCCGCTGTCGGCCTGGTGGCTGCGCCGGCATCTGCATGGGCCGGTGGAGTGGGGGCTGCGCGCGTTGACGCTGGGTCGCTGGCCCGCCTGGCGGCACACGCCTGCGGTTTGAGTGCAGCAACAAAAAAGCCAGGCACTTCGGCCTGGCTTGGCGGGTTCAGCGGCTGCTTGCTTATTGCACCAGCAGCACGCTCATCCCGGCATCGGCGATCACGTTGGTGGCCACCGAGCCCATGAGGGCGCGGCCCAGCGTGCCGTGGCCGCGCGTGCCCATCACGATCAGGCCGGCGTTCACTTCCTTGGCGGCCGCCACGATCTCGGCCGCCGCGCTGCCGTGGCGTGACTGGATGCTGTAGTTGCTCACGCCCAGCTCGCTCAGCTGGGCCTTGACCGGCTCGAGCACCTTGGCGCTCTCGTCGCTGTAGTACTCGTTGAGCAATTCCTTGCTGATGTGGCGGCTGGCATGAGGCGGAATGGCTGCGCACACATTGACCAGAACCAGTTCATTGCCCTCCACGAACTGGGCCCGGTGCGCGACCAGGTAATCGAGGGCCTTGCGGGTGTAGGCGCTGCCATCCACGGCGACGACGATCTTCATGATTCAGGACTCCTTAAAAACACGGAAGGGCTGGCCGGGACACGCCCGAGCCAGGGAACATCGCAGCGCTGTTGTTCTTGGAGCTGCCTCGTTCGCGGGCAGGCTTGGTTTTTCTGGCCTTGCCAGGAAATTCTAGGCGCGCGCGGGCCCTGCACGATGTCGGCCGCGGGCGCGCGCGAAGTGCGGCGCGCCGGCCTGACCGCCGACCAGCGCCGGCGCGTGCGGGGATTTGCGGGACCACCGATCTGGCGCCCTGGGTCGTTTTTTCGCCCACGGCTTCGTCGGCAATTGCAGATGCCGCATGGAGCCGCCAAATCAGAAATCGCGCCCACGGCGCCACAGCAAAATCAGCCCGCCTCGCGTGCGGATTAGGCGCCATGCCTCAAAAAAAGGCGGCATGCCGGTGGAAAAAGCACTGCGCCTTGCTTTTCAGCGCCTGATTTCATCCACTAGAATCCGCGCATTCCAGATTTTCTTGAAAGGCCACAGAAATGACCGCCACCCTCGCGGAAATCAATTCCCAGATCCAGGCACACGACGACAAGATCGCCGAATTGCGCCGTCAGGCCGAGCAACTGCGCAATCAGGAACGCGCAGGCGTGATCGAGGAACTGCGCCGCAAGATCGCCGAATACGGCATCACCGCCAGCGATTTGCGCCTGACGGCGCGCGGCCCGGGCAAGCGCAGCGTCAGCGCATCTCCCTCGAAGCCCGCAGCACCTGCGGCCGCCAAATACCGCAGCCCCACGGGTGAAACCTGGTCTGGTGGCCGTGGCCGCAAGCCGCGCTGGGTGGTGGAAGCGCTGGCAGCCGGCAAGTCGCTGGAAGAATTCGAAATTCAGTGATCTTTGGAGGCGCCTGCATGGCCGCAGCCATGCAAGGGCGTCATCCAGATGAAAAAAAGCCCGCGCATGCGGGCTTTTTTTGTGCGCGCGAACGCCGCGCGAGAACCGATCAGTTGGTCAGCACCAGCTTGCCCATCACGCCGCGCGAGCCCATGTGCGCGTAGGCGGCCTTGAGTTCAGACATGGGCATGGTGCGATCGATCACGGGCTTGATCTTGCCCTGGCCGTACCACTGTGCCAATTCGGCCATCATGGCTGCGTTGGCCTGTGGCTCGCGCTTGGAGAAATCGCCCCAGAAAACGCCGACGAGCGATGCGCCTTTGAGCAGCGCCAGATTGAGCGGCAACGAGGGAATCGGGCCGGAGGCGAAACCCACGACCAGATAACGGCCGCGCCAGGCAATGGAGCGGAAGGCGGGCTCGGCGAATTCGCCGCCCACCGGGTCGTAAATGACATCCGGGCCGCGCCCGCCCGTGGCCTGCTTGATCGCTTCGCGCAATGCCGGGCCGGGTTTGTGTTCGCTGTAATTGATGGTGCTGTCGGCGCCCAGCGATTCACACAGCGCGCATTTTTCTGGCGACGACGCTGCTGCAATCACCTTGGCACCGGCGGCCTTGGCGATCTGGATCGCGGCCGTGCCCACGCCGCCGGCTGCGCCCAGCACCAGCACCGTTTCGCCAGCCTTCAATTGCGCGCGGTCCATCAGCGCATGCCAGGACGTCGCATAGATCATGATGAATGCGGCTGCGTCCACATGGCCGAAACCATCGGGCAGCGGCATGCACAACGCAGCCGGCGCGATTGTGTAGGTGCCAAATCCGCCGGTGCCCGAAAGGCAGGCCACGTTTTGCCCAACCTTCAGATGCTTCACGCCTTCGCCGACAGCCTGCACCACGCCGGCATATTCCGAGCCCGGCACAAAAGGCAGCGGCGGCTTGATCTGGTATTTGTTCTGGACGATCAGGATGTCGGGGAAATTCAGGCTGGCGGCCTTGATTTCGACGAGCACTTCGCCCGGGCCGGGTTGCGGCGTGGGCAGTTCCTTCCAGGTCAGCGCGTCCACGCCAACGGGGTCTTCGCAAAGCCAAGCATGCATAGATGAGTCGTCTCTGTGTCGTTGATCGGGGTCATGATAGGAGCCGGCCCGAAGCCTCTCTTGTCTCTGGCGTGACCCCGTGGCACGCCGCTGGCAGGGCCTTGCGCCATGGCGCGTGCGATGGGCGCGCGCAGTCATGAAGAGCATCCCTAGAATCGCCGGCAGACCATGAAGATCCTCATTTCCAACGACGATGGCTATCAGGCGCCCGGCATCGTGGCGCTGCATGATGCCCTGGTGCAACTGCCCGGTGTGCAGGTTGAAGTGATCGCCCCCGAGCACAACAACAGCGCCAAATCCAATGCCCTGACGCTGTCGGCGCCGCTGTATGTGCATCGTGCGGCGCACAACGGCTTTCGCTACGTGACGGGCACCCCGGCCGACTGCGTGCACATCGCGCTCAAGGGGCTGCTGGAGTACCGGCCCGACCTGGTGGTCTCGGGCATCAACAACGGCGCCAACATGGGCGACGACACCATCTATTCAGGCACCGTGGGCGCCGCGATGGAAGCCTATCTCTTCGGCATCCCGGCCATTGCCTTCTCGCAGATCGAGAAGGGCTGGGGCCATGTGGATGCGGCGGCGCACGTGGCGCAGCGCCTGGTGCAGCGCATCCAGCGCGAGCGCATGCTCGAAGGCCCGGCCTGGCTGCTCAACGTCAACATTCCGAACCGTCCGCTCGATGCGCTCAAGCCGATCAAGGTCTGCCGCCTGGGGCGCCGCCATGCGGCCGAGAAGGTGATCACGCAGGACAGCCCGCGTGGCGAGACCATGTACTGGATCGCCAGCGCGGGCGGGGCCAAGGACAGCGGCGAGGGCACCGACTTCCACGCGACGGCCGAAGGCCACGTGGCGCTGACGCCGCTGCAGATCGACCTGACCGATCACGCGCAGTTGGGCGAGTGGCGCCAGGCCGTGGCGCGCCTGGACGCCCAGGCCTGAGCGGCGGCACGCAGCACCCATGGCACAGGCTCCCCGTCCGTCCTTTCCTGCTCGCCTGAACGTCTCGTCGACGCCCGCGGGCCCGTCCTTCGCCAAGCCCCGATCAACCGCTGCGGCCAGCGCGCAGGTGGTGCGCCCGCCGGTCAGCAGCACGCCGGCCATGGCCTCGGCCGCGGTGCGGGCACGCATGGTGCAAAAGCTCGCGGCCCAGGGCATCGCCGACGCCCGCGTGCTGCAGGCGCTGGGCACGGTCGAGCGCCACGGCTTCGTCGACAGCGCGCTGGTGAACCAGGCCTATGAAGACACCAGCCTGCCCATCGGACTGGGCCAGACCATCTCCAAGCCCAGCGTGGTGGCCCGCATGGTCGAGCTGCTGCTGGGCGCGCCGGCGCTGGTGGGCAAGCCGCAGGACAAGCTGGGCCGCGTGCTGGACATCGGCACCGGCTGCGGCTACCAGGCGGCCGTGCTCAGCCATGTGGCCAGCGAGGTCTACAGCATCGAGCGCCTGCGCGGCCTGCACGAGAAGGCGCGTGCCAATCTGCGGCCATTTAGGCTCAGCACGGTGCATCTGCTGTTCGGCGACGGGCGGCTGGGCTACCCCAAGGGCGCGCCCTATGCGGGCATCGTCGCGGCCGCCGGCGGAGAGGACATTCCGGCCACCTGGATCGAGCAACTGGCCGTCGGTGGCCGCATCGTTGCTCCGATGCAATCTGCAAATGGCGGCCAAGCGCTTGTCGTCATTGACAAAAATGCCCGAGGGACTGAACGCCGAATGCTTGAGCCGGTGCACTTCGTCCCCCTAAAATCCGGCATTGCTTGAAGGAAAGACACACATGCAGGGTTTTGAGAAGCCGCGCGCGTCCCTTTGGGGCGCCGCGCTGCTGATGTCCATGGTCATCGCCGGCTGCGCGTCCAACACCGGCCCGGCGCCCGTGGAAGACCGCGGCACCATGGGCGGTGCACCAGTCGCCACCTCGGCAGCAGGCGACATGCCTGCGCCCGTGAAGCCGCCTCCGGGCATCGAGAATCTGGGCAAGCCCGGCTACTACGAGGTGCGTCCCGGCGACACCGTGCGCAAGATCGCGCGCGACACCAGCCAGAAGTGGCAGGACATCGTGCGCTGGAACAACCTGGACGGCAACCCCGACCGCATCGAAGTCGGCCAGGTGCTGCGCGTGGTACCGCCGGTGGCCACGGCTGCGGCCCCGGCACCTGCGCCCGCCGCCGCATCGCCGGCTGCCGCGGCTGCGCCTGCACCCACCGAGGTGGCCAAACCTTCGGCACCCGTGGCCACGGCCTCCGTCGCCTCGCCCGCCTCTGCGTCGGGCGACGAGAACGTGGGCTGGATCTGGCCGGCGCAGGGCAGCCTGCTGGCGGGCTTCGACGAAGCCAAGAACAAGGGCTATGACATCGGCGGCAAGGCTGGCGATCCGGTGGTCGCGGCCGCGGACGGTCAGGTGGTCTATGCCGGCGCAGGCCTGCGCGGCTATGGCAACCTCATCATCCTCAAGCACAACAACACCTACCTCACGGCCTACGCGCACAACCGGTCGCTGCTGGTCAAGGAAGACCAGCGCGTGCGCCGTGGCCAGCAGATCGCCGAGATGGGCAACAGCGACGCCGACCGCGTGAAGCTGCACTTCGAGATCCGCCGCCAGGGCAAGCCGGTCGATCCCTCGCGCTACCTGCCTTCGCGCTGAGCGTTTCGGCGCAGGACGTCATCCACCAGCCCGCCTCCTCGGAGGCGGGTTTTTGTTTTTAGCCCGCCGCGGATGCGGGGCAGGCCGCCAGGCGGGCCGGCGAGAATCCAGCCATGACAGAGAACACCCACGAGAACAAAGACAGCGAAGAAAAGGTCGCCGCCGCCCCCAACCCCTGGCTCAAGGTCGAATCCATGGACCTGGATGCGCAGGGTGTGGCGCATCGCGAAGACGGCAAGGTTGTCTTCATCGAGGGCGCCTTGCCTTTCGAGGAGGTGCGCGTGAACGTGCACCGCAAGAAGAACAACTGGGAGCAGGGCAGCCTGCTGGCCGTGCGGCGCGAGTCCTCGCAGCGCGTGCAGCCGCGCTGCCCGCACTTCGGCCTGCATGCGGGCGCCTGCGGTGGCTGCAAGATGCAGCACCTGGACGCAGCCGCGCAGGTCGCGGTCAAGCAGCGTGCGCTGGAAGACAACCTCTGGCACCTGGGCAAGGTGCGCGCCCAGACGCTGCTGCGGCCACTGGAAGGCCCGAGCTGGCACTACCGCTATCGCGCCCGTCTGTCGGTGCGTTACGTGGCCAAGAAGGGCACGACGCTGATCGGCTTTCATGAGCGCAAGAGCCGCTATGTGGCCGACATGTCGGTGTGCCCGGTGCTGCCGGCGCGCGTGAGCGCCATGCTGGTGCCCATGCGCGCGCTGGTCGACAGCATGGACGCGCGCGAACACTGCCCGCAGATCGAGATGGCCTGCGGCGACGCCCCAGGCGAGGCGAAGCTGGGCGTGATCGCGCTGGTGCTGCGCCACCTGGTGCCGCTTGGCGACGCCGACCGCGAGCGCCTGCGCGCCTTTGCACGCGCGAACGAAGGCGTTCAATGGTGGCTGCAGCCCAAGGGGCCCGACACGGTGCACCTGATGGACGAGGAGGGCGCCACCCAACTGGCCTATGAGCTGCCCGACTTCGACGTGCGCATGCCCTTCAAGCCGACGGACTTCACGCAGGTCAATCCGCACATCAACCGGGTGCTGGTCTCGCGCGCGCTGCGCCTGCTGGACGTGCAGCGCCACGAACGCGTGATCGACTGGTTCTGCGGCCTGGGCAACTTCACCTTGCCGCTGGCCACGCAGGCGCGCGAGGTGCTGGGCATCGAGGGCAGCGACACGCTGGTGCAGCGTGCCCATCAGAACCTGGACGCCAACCGCAAGGCGGCCAGCCGCCGGCCCTGGGCGCCGACGCAGTTCGTGGCCCGCAACCTTTTCGAGATGACGCCGGAGATGCTGGTGGCGGACGGCGTGGCTGAACGCTGGCTGGTGGACCCACCGCGCGAAGGGGCCTTTGCGCTGGTCAAGGCGCTGGCAGACCTGCACCAGCAGCCCGAACTGCGCCCGGCCGGTTGGACGCCGCCGCGCCGCATCGTCTACGTGAGCTGCAACCCCTCCACCCTGGCGCGCGACGCCGGCCTGCTGGTGCATCAGGCGGGTTACCAGTGCACCCATGCGGGCATGGTCAACATGTTTCCGCACACGGCGCACGTGGAATCGATGGCGGTGTTCGATCTGCTTTGATGTTCAGCGGTGCGCGCAAAGAAAAAAGGGGCCTCGCGGCCCCTTTCTCTTGGGTCTCCCAGGCTGCGCCTGGAGGACTATTCGCGCTCTCCGCCGAAGATGCCCAGGAGGGCCAGCAGGCTCTGGAACACGTTGTAGATGTCCAGGTACAGCGCCAGCGTGGCGCTGATGTAGTTGGTCTCGCCGCCATCGAGGATCTGCTTGATGTCGTAGAGCATATAGGCCGAGAAGATGCCGATGGCCGCCACCGAGATGGCCAGCATGCCGGCCGTGGAGCCCACGAACATGTTGATGATGGCGCCGAAGAACAGCACCAGCACCCCCACGAACAGGAACTTGCCCATGCCGGACAGGTCACGCTTGATCACGGTGGCCAGCGAGGCCATCACGAAGAAGACCGCTGCCGTGCCGCCGAAGGCCGTCATGACCAGCTCGGAGCCGTTCTTGAAGCCCAGCACCATCGCGATGAGGCGCGAGAGCATCAGGCCCATGAAGAAGGTGAAGGCCAGCAGCACCGGCACGCCGGCGGCCGAGTTCTTGGTCTTGTTGATGGCGAACATGAAGGCGAACGCGCCGCCCAGGAAGACCACCAGGCCCAGGCCGCCGCCCAGCGAGCGCGTGATGCCCGTGGCCACGCCGATCCAGGCGCCCAGCACGGTGGGGATCATGCTCAGTGCGAGCAGCCAATAGGTGTTGCGCAGGACGCGATGGCGCTCTGCCTGGGTCAGCGTCTGGCCATACGCGGCAGGCGTGTCGAAGGTATTGACGCGATCATTCATGGTCCCAAGCTCCTCTTGTTTGCTTTGCTGCGAGATGCAGGTGGGCCGATTCTAGAAGCCGGCCCGGCGCTGCGGCCCTCAATTCCTATGGCGTGAAGTCCCTTTGCCCGGTCGGTTCTTTGCCCTTTGCGTACCTGGCGGTGAAGACTGATTGAACTTTTGGCGCTGCAGCCGCGCGCTATGCTTGAGCGTTTTTTTGCAACCAGCGATCAGATCATGAAAACCAAGCACTACCTCGAACTCGACGACGTCAAGCAGATCGCCGCTGCAGCCGAGGCCGAAGCCCTGAAGAACCAATGGGCCGTGAGCATCGCCATCACCGACGACGCGGGCCACCTGCTGTGGTTCCAGCGCCTGAACGGCGCCCCGGCCATTTCCTCGCACATCGCGCCGGCCAAGGCACACACGGCGGCCGTGGGCCGCCGCGAGACCAAGGGCTATGAAGACGTCATCAACAACGGCCGCACCGCCTTCCTCACGGCGCCGCTGGTCAAGGGCATGCTCGAAGGCGGGGTGCCGATCGTCAAGGACGGCGAAGTCATCGGTGCCGTGGGCGTGAGCGGCGTGAAGTCCAACGAGGACGCCCAGATCGCCAAGGCCGGCATCGCAGCCTTGGGCCTGTAAGGCGCCCGGCAGCGTCCGCGCTGCGCATACAAAACAAAAAGAGAGGCCCGCTGCGCCAAGGTGCAGCGGGCCTTTTCTTTTCTTTGTCAGCCCTGCGCGGGGCGCAAAGCAAAACAGCCGGCTCGAAGGCCGGCTGTCGCATCGGGAAAATGTTTCAGCGTGGAAAAAAGGGCTTGGCTGGGGCTACAAGCATTGGCTAGCCAAAAACGACCCTTGGAGAGTGGTCTCCTTGAGTCGCCCCACGATGAAACTTGCTGGTTCGCGAAAGAAGGGGCTGATCGCGCGTTCGGATTACTTGGTCAGGATCAGCTTGCCGAGTTTGGTGGCCTGCAGGCGATAGAGCGAACCGTTGTGCATGATGCCGATCGTCTTCTGGCCTTGCAGCAGCTCGGCGCTCTGAACCAGATGGGACGGATGGGCTGCCACAGGGACGCTGCCGCCACCGGCCTGGTCCAGCGACGGGTGGCTCAGGACTTGGAAGGCATTGGGCATCGCTTGCATCGGTTGGTTCCTTTCGAAATCGATGAGCGAATGATAATGATTCGCAATAGAAAAGCAATCGGGGCGATGAAGTTTTTTTCTATCGCCCCGCCGCCCTGACCGCTCAGTTTGTATCGGGCTCGGTGATGAAGCCGATCTTGCGAACGCCGGCCAGCTGCGCGGCGGCCATGGCCTGGGCCACGCGTTCGTAGCGCACGGCCTTGTCGCCGCGGATGTGCAGCTCGGGCTGCGGGTCCTTGGCGGCCTCGGCCTGCAGCAGGGTGGCCAGCTGCGCGTCCTCGATCTTTTCGTTGTTCCACCAGTAGCTGCCGTCGGCGGCCACGCTGAACTGGATGGTCTGCGGCGGCGTCTGCTCCTGCTCGTTGGTGGCGCGCGGGAGGTCGATGTTCACGGCGTGCTTCATCACCGGGATGGTGATGATGAACACGATCAGCAGCACC
This sequence comes from Xenophilus arseniciresistens, assembly GCF_028023875.1. GTDB lineage: Bacteria > Pseudomonadota > Gammaproteobacteria > Burkholderiales > Burkholderiaceae_C > Xenophilus > Xenophilus arseniciresistens. The sequence goes on along the minus strand of NZ_JAQIPB010000002.1, from coordinate 736,332 downwards.
AGCATCACGTCGATCAGCGGGATCATGTTGATCTCGCTCATCACGTCATCGCCGCCGTCGCTGTTCATGGATCCGAAAGCCATGGTGTCAGCCCTTCTTGAGTGCGACCACCGTGGAGTCGCCGCTGCCCTGCACGCGCGCGCCGGTCACGAAGTAGGCGTGCAGGTCGTGGGCGAAGCTGTTGAGCTTGCCCAGCACGAACTTGTTGCCGCGCACCAGCGCGTTGTAGCCCAGCACGGCCGGGATGGCCACGGCCAGGCCCAGGGCCGTCATGATCAGCGCTTCGCCGATGGGGCCGGCCACCTTGTCGATGGTGGCGTTGCCGGCCGAGCCGATGGCCATCAGCGCGTGGTAGATGCCCCACACGGTGCCGAACAGGCCGATGAAGGGGGCGGTGGAGCCCACCGAAGCCAGCACCGCCAGGCCGCTTTGCAGGCGCGCGGTGAATTCGTCGATGGCGTTGCGCAGGCTGCGCGTGACCCAGTCGCTGACGTCCAGCGCATCATGCAGGTGGGCCTTGGTGTTGCGGTGGTGGGCGGTGGCTTCGCGGCCTTCCAGGGCCAGCACGCGGAAGGGGTTGGCGTCGTCCTCGCCCAGCTTCTTCAGGCCGGTGGCGAAGTCCTCGCTGTGCCAGAAATCGCCCGAGCGGCGAACGTGGCGCTTGTAGCGCATGATGTCGAAGGCCTTGATCAGGATGACGATCCAGGACACCAGGGACATGCCCAGCAGGATGAGGGCCACCCCGCGGATGACCCAGTCACCCTGGGTCCACACGTGCATCAGGCCGAATTGCGAATCCATAAATACTCCAGCAAAGAAACTTGAACTGATCAGTTCAGGACGAAATTGAAAGGCGCGCGCAGGCGGTAGACCGTCTGGGCGTTGCCGCCCAGGCGGAAAGGCGTGACCTGCGAACTCAGCGCCGCGGCGCGCGCGGCCTGGTCCAGGCGTTCGTAGCCGCTGGACTTGGAGATCTCGGCGCGCTTGGCCATGCCCTGCGCGTCGTAGTACACGTCGATGATGACGGTGCCGGTCTCGCCCAGGCGGCGGCTCATGGCGGGGTAGACGACGCGCGGCTCGCGCACGTACTGGGTCTGGCCCTGGGTCACCTCGATCAGCGCGGGCGCGGGCGGGGCGGGCGGAGCAGGGGGCGGCGGCACGGGGGCCGGCGGCGCGGGCGGGGCCGGCGGGGCTTCCACCACCACGGGGGCGGGCGGCGGCGGCTCGACCTGGCCCACAGGGGCCCGGGGTGCCGGCGTGGGCACGGGCTCGCGCACGGCACGCGGCTTCGGCGGCGGCTTGGGCGGCTCCTTCTTGGGTGGTGCGGGCGGAGCCGGTGGCGGGGGAGGCGGCGGCGCCGGCTTGGGCGGCGCCACGATCTGCGCCATGATCTCCACGGGAATCACCACTTCCGCCGCCCGGCGGATCAGGCCCGACTGCAGGGCCCACAAGGCGGCCACGTGAAAGAGGATCACGCCGCCAGCGATGACGGTCGTGCGCGACAGGCCCAGCGGGCCGCTGGGGGGTGAGGAAAAGCGGCTAGACACGTTCCACCAAAATCATGTCCACGCGCGCAGGAAAAAGCGCGCGCCGACGTTGCAGCAAGCCGCCGAGGGATTGCTCAGTTACTTACGAAAGATCCACCATGCGGAGCCTGCGACAAGAATCAGGCTGCCGGCGACTGCCGAGACGATTTCCATGCGTTGCTCCCGGTGATGGCATTGGCAAGCTGGATCGTCCGCGTGTCAGGTTCGCAATGAAGCGCCGCGACCGGGTGCGATGCACTGCATTGAGCCACCACGTCCCGGGCACAGCTTTCGCAGCGGCCGCACTGGGTGGCCACGCCGAGTTCGAGTTGAACTTCGTCGAAAGTCATGCCCGCGCGCGCATGCCGTGCGATTTCGCGATCAGAGACCCGGCGGCAGACGCAAACGATCATGGTGGGCAGCAGGTGGCTGGCTATGGTTGACGCCCGCCAGTATAAATACGAATCCATCGCATTTCTAGGCCCCCGCAATGGCCCCCTGGAAACAGGGACTCTGCGCGGACCGGCCCGCGGCCGGCCGGGCGCGTGGCCGCCTGCTCGGTGGGCGAAGGCCCAAGCCGCGACAATCGAGCCCTTTTTGCCGCCCGAGCCCCGCCTCCAGTCCCCATGACGATTCAATGGTTTCCCGGTCACATGAACGCCACCCGCAAGGCCATTGCGGAGCGCATGAAGACCACCGACGTGGTGATCGAGCTGCTGGACGCCCGGCTGCCCGGCTCCAGCGCCAACCCGGCCCTGGCCGGCATGACGGCCACCAAGCCGCGCCTGAAGATCCTCAACAAGCAGGACCTGGCCGATCCCGCGCGCACCACCGAATGGCTGGCCCACTACGCCTCGCAGGAGGCAACCGGCGCCATTGCACTGGACGCCAGCCAGACCCCGCCGGCCCAGCGCCAGGCCATCATCGACGCCTGCCACCGGCTGTCGCCCAACCGCGGCGGGCTGGCCAAGCCCATGCGGGTGCTGATCTGCGGCGTGCCCAACGTGGGCAAGTCCACCCTGATCAACACCCTGAGCCTCAAGCGGCAGGCCAAGGCGGCCGACGAGGCCGGCGTGACCAAGCAGGAGCAGCGCATCCTGCTGGCCGACGACTTCTATCTGTATGACACGCCCGGCATGCTGTGGCCCAAGATCATCGTGCCCGAAAGCGGCTACCGGCTCGCCATCAGCGGCGCCGTGGGCCGCAATGCCTACGACGACGTGGAAGTGGCGCTGGAGCTGCTGGCCTACCTCAAGGGCCAGTACACCGAGCCGCTGCGCGCGCGCTACGGCCTGGCGGCCGACACCGCCCAGCAGGCGCTGTGCACGCAGACCGATGAGGAGATCCTCGAAGCCATTGGCCGCAAGCGCGGCGCGCTGATCAGTGGCGGCCGCATCGACCTGCAGAAGGCGGCCGAGGCGCTGATCACCGACTTCCGCGGCGGCGTGATCGGCCGGCTGACGCTGGAGACAGTCAAGCAGTTCTCGCAATGGCTGGTGGCCGGCCAGCGGGCCGAAGCCGAGCTGCGCCGCCAGCGGGCCGAGGCGCTGGAGCAGCGCAAGGGGCGCGGCCCCGGCACCAGGCGCCGCGACGACTGACGGCGCAGCGGCCGAATTCGAAAGCAAGACACGGAGTGCCTGGCCGCGTCAGACTTCCTAAAGTCCTTCCATCGTCACCGAAAGGAGGGACCCGATGAACATGAGCACCCGCACCGAAGCCCGCGAACTGCAGGCCGCCGCCACCGTCGCCGACCCGCGCTGGGCCGCCGTCGCGGCGCGCGATGCCAGCGCCGATGGGCGATTCGTCTACTCGGTCCGCACCACGGGCGTGTACTGCCGCCCTTCGTGTGGCGCGCGGCCGGCGCGGCCCGAGAACGTGGCCTTTCATGCCTCGCCCGAAGAGGCCCGGCGCGCCGGTTTTCGCCCCTGCCGGCGCTGCCGGCCCGACGCGCCGCCGCTGGCGCAGCGCCAGGCCGCGCTGGTGGCTCGGCTGTGCCAGGCCATCGAAGCGGCGCCCGAGGCCCTGGACCTGGCCGCGCTGGCCCGGCTTGCGGGCCTGAGCCCTTCGCACCTGCACCGCACCTTCAAAGCCGTGACCGGGCTGACGCCGCGCGCCTGGGCCGCGGCGCACCGGGCGCGCCGCGTGCGCGAGGCCCTGGACCAGAGCGCGCTGCGCGTCACCGACGCCATCTACGACGCCGGCTACGGCGCGGCCAGCCGCTTCTACGAGCGCTCCGGCGAGGTGCTGGGCATGACGCCCACGGCCTGGCGCAAGGGTGGGGCCGACACCGCCATCCGCTTTGCCATCGGCGAGTGCTCGCTGGGCGCCATCCTGGTTGCGTGCAGCGAGCGCGGCGTCTGCGCCATCGCGCTGGGCGATGACCCCGAGCAGCTGGCGCGGTCGCTGCAGGACCGCTTCGCGCATGCGCAACTGATCGGCGCCGATGCGCAATTCGAAGCGCTGGTCGCCAGGGTGGTGGGCCTGGTCGAGGCGCCGGGGCAGGGCGCCGATCTGCCGCTGGACCTGCGGGGCACGGCCTTCCAGCAGCGCGTGTGGCAGGCGCTGCGCGCCATCCCGGCCGGCCAGACGGCGAGCTATGCCGAGATCGCCGAGCGCATCGGCGCACCGAGCGCCACGCGCGCCGTGGCGCAGGCCTGCGGCGCCAACCCGCTGGCCGTTGCCATCCCCTGCCACCGCGTGGTGCGGCGCGACGGCAGCCTCTCGGGCTACCGCTGGGGCGTGGAGCGCAAGCGCGCATTGCTGGCGCGCGAGCAGGCGGGCGGCAGCGCGGCATGAACGCGGTTGCAGCGCGTGTGGCGGCCATCGCTTGGGAGCGCGTCGAAGCCGGTCTCGACCAGGAAGGCGCTGCCGTCTTGCCCGGCCTGCTGACGCCCGCCGAATGCGAGGCCGCCGCTGCGCTGTACGACCAGCCCGGGCGCTTTCGCAGCCGCGTGGTGATGGCGCGGCACGGCTTCGGCCGCGGCGAGTACCAGTACTTCGCGCATCCGCTGCCGGCCAGCGTGGCGGCGCTGCGCGCCAGCTTCTACCCGCGCCTCGTGCCCATCGCCAACCGCTGGCAGGGGGCCATGGGGCTGGCGGCGCGCTTTCCCGATCGGCATGAGGACTTCCTCGCGCGCTGCCACGCGGCCGGCCAGCTGCGGCCCACGTCGCTGCTGCTGCGCTATGGCCAGGGCGACTACAACTGCCTGCACCAGGACCTGTATGGCGAGCATGTGTTCCCGCTGCAGGTGGTCGTGCTGCTGTCGGCACCGGGCCGCGACTTCGAGGGCGGCGAGTTCGTGCTGACCGAGCAGCGCCCGCGCATGCAGTCGCGCCCCATGGTGCTGCCGCTGGGCCAGGGCGACGCCGCCGTGTTCGCCGTGCATCAGCGCCCGGTGCAGGGCACGCGCGGCGTGTATCGCGTGAACCTGCGCCATGGCGTCAGCCGCGTGCGCAGCGGCCACAGGCACACGCTGGGCCTGATCTTCCACGACGCGCAATGACCAGAACCGCCATGCAGGCCGACGCCCACACCGCCAGCCTCTTCGATGACCACGCCGACCCCGCGGCCAGCGCGCCGCTGCAGTTGGAGCCCGGCGCCGCCGTGCTGCGCGGCTTTGCGCTGGCGCAGGTGCAGTCGCTGCAGCAGGACCTGCAGGCCGTGCTGGCAGCGGCCCCGCTGCGCCACCTGGTCACGCCGGGCGGCAGGACCATGTCGGTGGCCATGAGCAACTGCGGCGCGCTGGGCTGGGTCAGCGATGCCAGCGGCTACCGCTACACGCCCACCGATCCGCTTTGCGGCCAGCGCTGGCCCGCGATGCCCGCGAGCTTTCGCGCGCTGGCCGTGGCAGCGGCAGCACGGGCCGGCTACGAAGGTTTCGCGCCCGACGCCTGCCTGGTCAACCGCTATGCGCCCGGCGCGCGGCTCAGCTTGCACCAGGACCGCGACGAGCGCCGGCTGGGCCAGCCCATCGTCTCGGTCTCGCTCGGGCTGCCGGCCGTCTTTCTCTGGGGCGGCCCGCAGCGCGGCGACCGCACGCGGCGCGTGCCGCTGGCCCATGGCGATGTGGTGGTCTGGGGCGGCCCGGCGCGCCTGCATTTCCACGGCGTCATGCCGCTGGCCGAGGGCGAGCATCCGTTCATGGGCGCCTGCCGGATCAACCTGACCTTTCGCTGCGCGGGTTGATGGCCTTCGCGTGAATCCGTGCAGATGTGCACAGGCACCGGGCGGCCACCTGCCTAGACTGCATCGATCCTCTTCCTTTTTTGCGAAGCGACCCCGCCATGCCCGACCAGCGGCTGAACGATCTTCACCTGCGTCCGTTTGCAGGAGACAGCGACTTTGCCGCGATGGCCGAAGTTGCCAACGCCGTGTTTGCGGCCGACGCCATGGGCTGGGTGCGCACGCCCGAGCACATGCGGCGCGAGTACGCGGCGTTCACCGACTTCGATCCGGCCAGGGACATCGTCATGGCGGAGGTGGGGTCGCGGCTGGTGGGTTATGTGCGCACCGCGCACTGGACCGACGAGACCGGCCTGCTGGCGCAAGGGCAGACCGGCTTCGTGCATCCGCAATTCAGGCGCCGTGGCGTGGGCACTGCGCTGCTGCGCTGGATCGAGGCGCGTCAGCGTGAAGTGGCCCGGGCGCGGCATGCCGCGGCCTCGGTCCACCATGTGTTCGTGACCGAAGGCGAGTTGGGGCGCGCCGCCATGCTGCAGCGCGCAGGCTACGCGACGGTGCGGCAATTCCTGCGCATGCAGCGGCCGACGCTGGACGACATCCCCGAGATCCCGATGCCGGAGGGCTTCGAGCTGCGCAGCGTGCAGCCCGAGCATCTGCGCCTCATCTTCGACGCGCACATGGAGGCCCTGCGCGGCCATTGGGGCATGGCCCCCGCCAGGCCCGGCGACTTCGAGCGCTGGACGAAGGCGCCCACCTTCCAGCCGCAGCTGTGGCAGGTGGCCTGGCATGTCGAAAGCGGCCAGGTGGCCGGTCAGGTCAAGCCTTTCATCAATGCAGAGCAGAACGCGACGCAGAACCGGCGCCGCGGCGAGACCGAGTTCATCAGCGTGGGCCAGCCCTGGCGGCGGCGTGGCCTGGCGCGCGCGCTCATCACGCGCTCATCACGCGCGCATTGGTGGCGCAACGCGAGGCCGGCATGAACGAATCGGTGCTGGGCGTGGATGCCGACAACGTGCACGAAGCCGCGCGGCTTTATGAGCAATGCGGCTTTCGCGTGACCCAGCGCAACAGCGTGCTGCGCAAGGCCGTTGCCGGCCTGCCCTGATCTTTTCGGTCAGCGCTGGCGTTGCAGCACCACATGCGCAGCCTTGTCCGAGGCCGCGAACTGCACGCACTGGTAGCCACGCGCGCGCAGGTCCGCGGTGTTGTCGAACAGCCGCTCGCCGCTGCCCAGCAGCACGGGTGCGATGGCGATGTGCAGCTCGTCGATCAGGCCTGCGTCCAGGTACTGGCGGATCGTGCTGGCGCCGCCGCCGATGCGGATGTCGCGCCCCGCGGCCGCCTCGCGTGCGCGCGCCAGGGCTTCATGGATGCCGCCGGTGACGAAGTGAAAGACGGTGCCGCCTTTCATGGCCAGGGGCGGGCGGGCATGGTGCGTGAGCACGAACACGTTCACGTGGTAGGGCGGCTCCTCGCCCCACCAGCCCGTCCAGTCCAGGTCGGGCCAGGGGCCGCGCACCGGGCCGAACATGTTGCGTCCCATGATCCAGGCGCCGATGTTCCGAAAGCCGCGCGCGGCGAAGTCCTCGTCGATGCCGGTGCTGCCACCCTCCTTGCCGAACACCGCCTTCTGGAAGGTGCGCGTGGGCAGCGCCCATTCGTGCAGCGCGGGGCCGCCCATGCCCAGCGGCTGCTCCAGGCTCTGCTGCGGCCCTGCACCGTAGCCGTCGAGCGAAATGGAAAAGCTCTCCACGCGAACCCGTGTCATGGCAACCCTTGCTGCGGCCCGTGGCCGATCGCATGAATGTGCCTTCACGGCGCGGCCGACGCAAGCCGGCTCAGCCGGCCAGCAGCTTCTGCACCAGCTCGGCCGTGGTGGCGGCGGCGTACTTGCGCATCAGGCGCGCGCGGTGCAGCTCCACCGTGCGATGGCTGATTGCCAACTGCTTGCCGATCTCCTTGCTGGTCAGGCCCTGCATCACGTGGGCCGCCACCTCGCGCTCGCGCGGCGTCAGCTCGGCCTTGCTCGCGCGGCGCGCGCCCAGGTCCTCGAAGGTCCAGATGCCGGCCTCGTGCGGCGCCGCGCGGTTGAGCGCGCGGCCCGTCACATGGCACCAGAAGGTCTCGCCGGGCCGCGCGCCGTGCAGGCCGCCCAGGCGCCGCATCATGCGGTTGTCGGCGTAGCGCCCGTGCGTGTTGAGGATCGGGATCATGCGCTGCCCCGTGCGCTCGTACTCGGCCACGCTGGGGTAGAGCACCGCGAAGGACTGGCCGATGAGCTGCTCGCGCGTGGTGCCGAACATCTCGCACAGGAAGGCGTTGCAGTCCACCATCACGCGCTGGCGCGACAGCACCATGCCCACGGGCGCGTGTTCGAAGGCGGCGCGGTAGTCGATGGGGTCAAGGCTCATGCGGTCTTCATCGTGATGACGTGCCAAAGGGGCAAGAATGGGTCCTCCTCGGGCCGCTCATGACGTAGTACTACGTATGTCTGTACGTAGTATCGTTGAGCCCTCATTTCCATTCCCATCCACCGTTTTCCTGAAGCGAGGAACCATGGCGAACAAGATCTACCCCGACGCCAAGTCGGCGCTGGCCGGCGTCGTTGCCGACAACCAGATGCTGGCCGTGGGCGGCTTCGGCCTGTGCGGCATTCCCGAGGCGCTGATCGAGGCGCTCAAGGACAGCGGCGTCAAGAACCTGACCTGCATCTCCAACAACGCGGGCGTCGACGGCTTCGGCCTGGGCAAGCTGCTGGAGACGCGGCAGATCAAGAAGATGATCGCCAGCTACGTGGGCGAGAACAAGGAGTTCGAGCGCCAGTACCTGGCCGGCGAGCTGGAGCTGGAGTTCACGCCCCAGGGCACGCTGGCCGAGAAGCTGCGCGCCGGTGGTGCGGGCATCCCGGCCTTCTTCACCAAGACCGGCGTGGGCACACAGGTGGCCGAAGGCAAGGAGCTGCGCGAGTTCGACGGCGAGACCTACGTGATGGAGCGCTCGCTGGTGCCCGACGTGGCCCTGGTCAAGGCGGCCGTGGCCGACAAGTCCGGCAACCTGCGCTTCAACCTGACGGCGCGCAACTTCAATCCCGCGGCTGCCACGGCCGGCAAGGTCTGCATCGTCGAGGTCGAGAAGATCGTCGAAGTGGGCGAGCTGGCGCCGGACGACATCCACCTGCCGGGCATCTACGTGCACCGCATCGTGCTCAACAGCAACCCCGAAAAGCGCATCGAGAAGCGCACCCTGAGCGCAGCCGCGCCAGTGGATGCAGCGGCCGCCAAGGTCCAGGCCCAGACCGTGATCGCGCAGGCCGCCGCCGGCAGCGAAGTGCCCGCACCGTCCACCCTCAAGAACACCCAGCAGTAACAAGGAAGGAGCGCACCATGCCCTGGACCCAAGACCAGATGGCCGCACGCGCGGCGCAGGAGCTGGAAGACGGCTTCTATGTGAACCTTGGCATCGGCATCCCGACGCTGGTGGCCAACCACACCGGCAGCAAGGAAGTGTGGCTGCAGAGCGAGAACGGCATGCTGGGCATCGGCCCCTTCCCGACCGAGGAGCAGGTGGACGCCGACCTGATCAACGCCGGCAAGCAGACCGTCACCACGTTGCCCGGCAGCGCCATCTTCGGCAGCGATCAGAGCTTCGCGATGATCCGCGGCGGCAAGATCAACCTGTCGATCCTGGGCGCCATGCAGGTCAGCGAAAAGGGCGACCTGGCCAACTGGATGATCCCGGGCAAGATGGTCAAGGGCATGGGCGGCGCCATGGATCTGGTGGCCGGCGTCAAGCGCGTGATCGTGCTGATGGAGCATGTGGCCAAGAAGAAGGACGGCACCACCGATCTGAAGATCCTGCCCAGCTGCACGCTGCCGCTGACCGGCGTGGGCGTGGTCGATCGCATCATCACCGACCTGGCCGTGATGGACGTGACGCCCGAGGGCCTGCGGCTGGTCGAACTGGCCGACGGCGTGAGCTTCGACGAAGTCCAATCCAAGACGGGCGTGACGCTGCTCAAGTGAGCGCGCAGGCGCGCGTCTGCGGCCTTGGCGGCTCGCGCGCGCAAGCCCGTCCGCGGCGCCGCCGCAACGGCTAGGATGTGTGCCCTATGAGAGGGAACACAGCCATCGGCGGTCTGGGGAATTCATCCTTCGCGAGTCTGGCCCCGGCGCCAGCTTCGGCGGACGAGGCCGAACCCTGGGTGCGCGGCGAGCTGATCCGCAGCCTGATGCGGGCCTCGCGCGGGGGCTACATCTTTTCGGCCGTGCTGCTGCCGGCCATGCTGGTGCTGTGCTGGGGCTACGCGCCGCTGTGGCAGTTGCTGCTGTGGTTCGCCTTCGGCATGGCCACCACCGCCGCCCGCGTCTTCCTGGAGCGCGTCTACATCACGCGCTATGCGGGCCGCAGCGCCCGCACGCAGGAGCGCTTCATCCGCCGCAACCGCTGGCTGTGGAACGCCAGCGCCCTGAGCTGGGGCACGTCGGCGCTTCTGTTCTTCGAGCGCGCGCCGCAGTCCCACCAGTTCCTGTGCTGGATGATCCTGGCCGGTGCGGTCACCTTCCCGCTCAACAGCCTGGCGCTGTATCCGCCGCTGCTGCGGCGCTTCGTCAACACCTTCTTCGGCGTGGTGCTGGTGGTGGTGGCGCTGCGGCTGATCCAGCACGGCTTTTTCGAGCTGCACTTCAACCATGCCTTCCTGCTGCTGCCGTTGTTCCACTGGTGGCTGCTGCTGCGCGCCGGCCGGCGCATCCACGAGACGGCGCGCAACAGCTTCGAGCTGCTGTTCCACAATCACATCCTGATCAACTCGCTGACGCAGCAGCGCCAGGCGGCCGTCTCGGCCGTGGCGATGAAGAACCGCTTCCTGGCCAGCGCCGCGCATGACATGCGCCAGCCGGTGCTGGCGCTCTCCCTGTATGCCGACTGGCTGCGCAACGAGCCCGAACTGGTGGAGGAGATCGCGCCCAAGATCGTGCGCGCCACGCATGCGGTCAATGCGCTGTTCGATTCGCTGTTCGACCTGGCCCGCATCGACGCCGGCCAGGTCAGGCTGCACATCGAGCGGGTGGACGTGGCGCAGTTGCTGCAGGACCTGGAGCTGCAGTACCGGCCCGTGGCCGAGGCCAAGGGCCTGCGCTTCAAGCTGCACGTGCAGCCCGGCACCGTGCTGACCGACCCGGTGCGGGTGCGGCGCATGATCGGCAATCTGCTGTCCAACGCCATCAAGTACACCGACCGCGGCGGCGTGCTGCTGGGTGCGCGCCGAACCAGCGAAGGCCTGCGGGTGGAAGTGTGGGACACCGGCATCGGCATCGCGCGCGAGAACCTGCGCGACGTGTTCCTGGAGTTCTACAAGGTGGCCGACCATGCCGGCACATCAGACGGCTTCGGCCTGGGCCTGGCCATCGTGGCGCGGCTGTCGCATGCGCTGGGCCATCCGGTGAGCGTGCGTTCGCGCCTGGGGCGCGGCAGCGTCTTTCGCGTGGCGCTGCACGACGCCGTGGAGTCGCAGGCGCAGGCCCGCGCGAGCGGCGCGGTGGGCTGAGCGCGCCGCGCGCCGCCGCGCGTCAATTGGCGCCGGTCGACAGCAGCCCGTGGCTGCGCGCGTGGTGCAGGGCCTGCGTGCGGCTCTTGACGCCCAGGCGGCGGAACAGCCGCCACAGGTGCACCTTCACCGTGTGCTCGCTGATGTCGAGCTGGGTCGCGATCTCGCGGTTGCTCAGGCCCTGGTCCAGCATGGCGATGAGCTGGGCCTGGCGCTTGGACAGCTTGCCTGCGCTGGCGGGCGCGGGCTCCTCGCCGTCGGCATCGGCCTGCAGCAGCCCGCGCAGGGCCGATGCCAGCTCGCTTGAGCCGGCCGACTTCTCGATGTAGATGTCGGCGCCGGCTTCGATGCAGGCCTCTTCCATGTCGGCCGCCGGCGAGGCCGAATACACCGCCACAGGGACCGCGGGGTAGCGCTGCTTGACGGCGATCACACCCGAGCAGCCCGTGGTGTCGGGCAGCTTGAGGTCCAGGCACAGCAGCTTGGGCGTGCCATGCTGCTTGATGCTGTTCGTCAGGCGCTCCAGGCGATCCAGCTCCACGATGTTCTCGGCCGGCTTCAGGCGGCGCAGCACCATGACGATGGCGTCGCGCATCAGCGGGTGGTCATCGATGACGTAGATGCTCAAGATGTGACTCCTCAGGTGCTGTCGTTATGGTGTGGGAATGAAGGCGAGGCCGACCCGGCGCGAAGACGTTCAGGTGGCGGCTTCGGCCTGCAGGGCCAGCAGGGCGTCCAGCGCGGCCTGGCGGCCCGCAGCGTCCAATGGTGCCAGTTGTGGGGCCAGCGTGTCGAGTGCCTGGGCCGGGCCCGCCTGCAGCGCGGCGATGGCCTGGCCCGCCTGCTGCGGCGAGGCGAAGCCCAGGCTTTGCAACAGCAGCGCGCCGCGGCCGTCCTGCAGCTTGAAGTAGAACTGGCCGTCGCGCTCGCGGTATTGCTTGAAGCTCGGGCCGCTGACCTTGGCGATGCTCTTCCTGGCCGAAGGCGCCGCCTGGGTTTCGAGCTTGCGCAGGCCCACGGCATGGCGCGCGCGCGCCATCAGCGCACGCGACTCGGCCCGCGCCTTCTCGGCACCGTCCAGAAGAATGCGCTCAATCTGAGCCGGGTCGGCCATCAGCGCGTCGTAGCGCTCGCGCAGCGGCGCGATTTCCTGGTCGATGCGCTCGAACAACTGCTGCTTGGCATCGCCCCAGCCGATGCCTTCGGCAAAGGCCCGGCGCATGGCCTCGGTCTCTTGTGCGGTGGCGAAGGCCTGGTAGATCTGGAACAGGGCCGAGCCTTCGGTGGCCTTGGGCTCGCCGGGCGCGCGCGAATCGGTCACCAGGCTGGCGATGGCCTTCTGCAACTGTGCACGCGGGGTGAACAGCGGGATGGTGTTGCCATAGCTCTTGCTCATCTTGCGCCCGTCCAGGCCCGGCAGCAGGGCCACCGCATCGTCGATCTCGGCCTCGGGCAGTGTGAACAGCTCGCCATACAGGTGGTTGAAGCTGTTGCCCATGTCGCGCGCCATCTCGATGTGCTGCACCTGGTCGCGGCCCACCGGCACCTTGTGCGCGTTGAACATCAGGATGTCGGCGGCCATCAGCGCCGGGTACATGAACAGGCCCACGGTCACGTCGGCGTCGGGGTCGTGGCCGGCTTCGGCGTTGCGGTCCATCGCGGCCTTGTAGGCATGGGCGCGGTTGAGCACGCCCTTGCCGGTCACGCAGCTGAGGAACCAGGTCAGCTCGGGAATCTCGGGAATGTCGGACTGGCGATAGAAGGTCACGCGCTCGGGGTTGAGCCCGCAGGCCAGCCATGTGGCGGCGATTTCCAGCGTGGAGCGCTGGATGCGCGCGGGCTCGTCGCACTTGATCAGCGCGTGGTAGTCGGCCAGGAAGTAGAAGCTCTGCACATCCGGGCGCTGGCTGAAGCGCACCGAATGCCGCACCGAGCCCACGTAGTTGCCCAGATGCGGGGTGCCGGTGGTGGTGATGCCGGTGAGGAAGCGGGTGACGGAAGGAGTGCTCATGGCAGGCAGGGGCGATGCGAATGGCTCAGCGCAGCAGCGCAAGCAGCGGTGACAGCAGGAAGTCGATGACGGTGTAGCCCACGTTCATCAGGGGGCGCAGCCAGTAGCTGCCCACCACGCCGGCGATGACCAGGCCCATCACGATGAAGAAGCCGAAGGGCTCGATGCGCGCCAGCCAGTATTGCGCCTGGCCATTGGGCAGCAGGCCCGCCAGCACGCGCCCGCCGTCCAGCGGCGGCAGCGGGAACAGGTTGAAGGCCCACATCACGAGGTTGACCAGGATGCCTGCCTGGGCCATGGCCAGGAAGAAGCGCTCCTGCACGCCGGCCAGGCTCAGCGCCACCAGCACCAGCGCCCACAGAATGGCCTGGATGAAGTTGGAGGCCGGGCCGGCCAGCGCCACCCACATCATGTCGCGCTTGGGGTGCTTGAAGTGGCGCATGTCCACCGGCACCGGCTTGGCGTAGCCGAACAGGAAGGCGCCCGAGGTCGCGAAGTACAGCAGGATCGGCATCGCGATGGTGCCGATGGGGTCGATGTGCTTGATCGGGTTGAGGGTGAGCCGCCCCAGCATCCAGGCGGTGTTGTCGCCGAAATGCCGGGCCACATAGCCGTGGGCTGCTTCGTGAACCGTGATAGCGAACACGACGGGCAGTGCGTAGATGAGAACGGTCTGGATCAGGTTGGAGAAGTCCACCGGCGGCATTGTCCCTCAAGCGCAATGCTGCGCCGGAGTAGGCATATGGGATTACCTCAGCCCAGACCCAGCGCCGCCAGCGGCCCGCGGCCTTCGCGCACCAGCAGGGGCTCGTCGCCGCTGCCCATGGGCGTGAGGTCCACCACCGTGGTGGGCTGCGAGGGGCAGGCGCCCGCATCGATCACGCCTGCGATCTGCTTTTCGAAGCGCGCGCGGATCTCCTGCGCGTCGTTCATCGGCTCGCTCTCGCCGGGCGGGATCAGCGTGGTGGCCAGCAGCGGCTGGCCGTGCAATGCCAGCAGTTCCTCCAGCGCGCGGTGGGCCGGCACGCGCAGGCCGATGGTCTTGCGCTGCGGGTGGCTCACGCGGCGCGGCACTTCCTTGGTGGCTTCGAGCAGGAAGGTGTAGGCGCCCGGCGTGGCCGCCTTGAGCAGGCGGTACTGCCGGTTGTCCACGCGCGCGTAATTCGCCAGCTCGCTGAGGTCACGGCACAGCAGTGTGAGGTGGTGCTTGTCGTCGACCTGGCGGATGCGCCGCAGGTGATCGACCGCGTCCTTGTCGTCCAGCCGGCAGGTCAGGGCGTAGCTGGAGTCGGTGGGTACGGCCACGACCTCGCCGCGCTGCAGCAGCGCGACGGCCTGCTTGAGCAGGCGCGGCTGCGGGTTCTCGGGGTGAACTTCGAAATACTGAGCCATGGCAGGAGTCTAGGACTAGGACTCGGCCGGTTCGATCGGAACACGGCGCTCGCGCACTGTCAGCCAGGCACCCGCAGCGCCGCACAGCGCGATCAGACCGATGCCCAGCAGCGAGGCCAGGTCGGGCATGTGGCCGAAGACCAGCCAGCCGCCCAGCATGGCAAAGCCGATCTGTGCGTAGAGATAGGGCGTGACGGTGGACGCCGGCGCGCGCTGGTAGGCCAGGATCAGCATGAAGTGGCCCACCGTGCCCATGGCGCCCATCAGGCACAGCAGCGCCCACCAGTGCCAGGACGGCAGCGCCTGCCAGAACGCGGGCAGCGCCAGCGACGCGATCAGCGTGCCAACCCAGCCGGTGTACAGGTGCAGCGTCAGCGGGTTCTCGGTCTGGGCCAGCTTGCTGGTCAGCACCTGGAACCAGGCATTGCTGGCCACCAGGCCCAGCGGGAACAGCATGGCCCAGCTGAAGGCCTCGCCGCCGGGGCGCAGGATGATCAGCGTGCCCACGAAGCCGCCGCTGACCAGCGACCAGCGCAGTGGCGACACGCGCTCCTTGAGCACCGTGGCCGCCATGAAGGTGATGGCCAGCGGCGTGACCAGCACGATGGCCGTGAACTCGGCCACGGGCATGTGCTGCAGGCTCAGGAAGGCGAACAGGCTGCTGGACAGCAGCAGCGCGCCGCGCAGCACCTGGTACACCGGGTGCGCCGTGCGCAGCAGGGCCGTGCCCTGGCGCGGCAGCAGCACGACGGTGGTGGCCACGGCCTGGAAGGCGTAGCGGAACCAGATGCCCATCATCACGGGCACGGCCGTCACGGCCACCTTGGTGGCCGTGTCCAGCACGGCGAAGCAGGCCACCGCCAGGATCACCAGCCCGATGCCGGCCAGCAGCCGTTCGGAGTCGCGGTCGCGGGTGTCCAGCGGGGCGGCCGCGGGCGTTGTTGCGCTGCTCAGGCTGGCGTCATTGGCCGCCACGATGCCGGCGGCCGGCGCCACCTTGGGCAGGACGACGGGGTCGGGCAGGGTGGGCGCTGCCGGCGCGTCGGCGACCGGCTTCACCGGATGCGGTCCGCCAGCAGCTCCCACACCGGCTGCAGGCCATTGGGCAGCGGCGGCAGCCGGCCCAGGTCGCAATGGCTCTCGTCGGGGCTGTGGAAGTCGCTGCCGCGCGAGGCCGCCAGGCCGTACTCGCGCGCCTTGTCGGCATATTCGATGAACTCGGCCGGCGAATGGCTGCCCGTGACCACTTCCACGCCTTCGCCGCCGTGGCCCTTGAACTCGGTGAACAGCGCGTATTCCTCGTTGGCGCTGAAGGCGTAGCGGCCCGGGTGCGCGATGACGGCCATGCCCCCGGCGCCCCGGATCCAGTGCACGGCGTCCTTGAGTGTGGCCCAGCGGTGCGGCACGTAGCCGGGCTTGCCTTCGGTCAGGTACTTGCGGAAGACCTCGCTGGTGTCGCGGCAGTGGCCGCGCTCGACCAGGAAGCGCGCGAAGTGGGTGCGCGAGATCAGCTCCGGGTTGCCCACGAATTTCAGCGCGCCCTCGTAGGCGCCATGGATGCCCACGCGCGCCAGCTGCTCGGCCATTTCCTGGGCGCGCTTGCCGCGCCCGCCCCGGGTGTCGTACAGGCCCTGCGTCATCGCGGCGTCATCGGCGTCGAAGCCCAGGCCCACGATGTGGACCGTCTGCTCGCAGAAGGTGACGGAGATCTCGACGCCCGTGAGGTAGCGCATGCCCTGCGCGTGGGCCGCGGCGGCTGCGCGGTGCTGGCCGCCCACCTCGTCATGGTCGGTCAGCGCCCAGAGCTGGACCCCGTTGCCGGCGGCGCGCGCCGCGAGTTCTTCCGGGGTGAGCGTGCCGTCCGACACCACCGAGTGGCAATGCAGGTCGGCGTTCAGGGCGAGGGGGCTGGGAGCATCGGGCACCGGGCCATTCTAGGAAAGGCGTGGCGCATGCGCTGGCGCAAGGGTTGAACCGGGGCGCCAGGTCCGCGCATGGCCCTGACGAACAACCCCTTGCACAAGTCAGGCTTGTCACAATCGCGCCGCGTGTGGGTTCAGAGAATCCGCGAACTTTCGGACTCATGCGCCTGCGCGCCCCCCTTTTTGTGAATGCCATCAAAGAAGCCCGCCGCTTCATCGAACGCCAACCCGAGGACGAGAGCGCCCGCGTCCTGACCAGCCTGGTGCTTGCCCTGGAGACGGACCGCAGCTTCGAACTGGCCACGCTCTACAAGCTGGACTACAAGGCATTCAACCTGGCGATGGACGTGCTGCGCGAATGGCGCCTGGACCGCTACTACGCCGGCAAGGCCAAGCTGTTCGACCTGTCGTTCCAGCTCAACGAGATGGCCCAGCCCAAGGCCGCCGCCAGCGAGCCGCCCGCTACTTCTTCCTGAACGCGATCCACGCGGCCACGGCTGTGAAGCTGGCCACGATGCCGACCACGACCCAGAAGCCGTGGGCGTCCTCGGCCAGCGGGATGCCGCCCACGTTCATGCCGAACAGGCCCGCCAGGATGTTGATGGGCAGGGCCAGCACCGTCACCACCGTCAGCACGAACAGGCTGCGGTTGTTGTCTTCCTGAACGCTGGCCGCTATTTCTTCCTGCAGCAGCTTGATGCGCTCCTGCAGCCCTCCCATGTCGCGCAGCACCACGGAGAACTCCTCCGAGGCGTCGCGCAGACCCTGCGCGTCGGCCTCGCCCATCCAGGCCGGCGGCTTGTGCAGCAGGCGAAAGAGCGCGGCCGGCTCGGGCGCCAGCAGGCGCTGCAGCCGAACCAGCACGCGGCGCAGCCCGCCCAGGCGGGCCCGCTGCTGATCGGGCCGGCCTGCCAGCAGGGCGTCTTCCACCGCGTCGATGCGCGCCGTCACGCTGCGCACGATGCCCACCAGCGCATCGGCCTGCGCGCGCATCAGCTGCTCGAAGAGTTCGGTGCTGGACTGCGGCGCGTGCCCCGCGCGCACCGCGGTGCGCAGCGCGTCGATGGAGCGCAGCGGCCGCGCGCGCGCCGTGATCACCAGCCGCGGGCCCACGGCCACCCACAGCGTGGAGATGTCCGAGGGCTCGAAGCCGAAGTCGAAATGCACGTCGTTGATGATCGCCAGCAGCAGGTCGTCGGCCCGCTCCACGCGCGTGGAAGGCTGCGTCTCGCGCAGGGCCTCATGAAAGCTGTCGGGCAGCGGTGCGTGCCGCTCCAGCCAGGCGCGGGCCGGCGCATGGCTGAGGTTGAAATGCAGCCACATGAAGCTGGCGTCTGGGGCGCCATCCGCGGGCTGCTGCGCCTGCGCCTCGATCCGCACGCGCGCGGCCTCCAGGTCGATGCCGCGCACGGGCTGCTGCCCGCCGGGTTCGAAGGCATAACCGCAGATCAGGCCGGCGGCATCGCCGTCCCAGGTCGGGGGTGCGGGTGGCGAAAGGGGGGTGGGCACGGCGGAAGGGTCCAGGCGGGTGCGGCCCATGATGTGTCAGATTCATGTCCATCGTGTGACGCCCCGGGGCAGGCGGCGGCTCGGGCCTGCGCCAGGTGGGCCGCCAGACTGACATGCAAATGTCATGGGTGCTTTCTAGCATCGCGCCATGAACGACAAGCTCCTGCCCGACCACCACGACAGCGTGATGCAGCGCATCGAACGTGATCTGCTCGACAGCTACGACGAGGAGCTGGAGATGGAGATCGACGACGCTCGCCTGGCCGAGGGCGCCGAAGGCGAAGATGGCCTGAACCGCCAGACCTACTTCCGCGAGCTGCTGCGCCTGCAGGGCGAGCTGGTCAAGCTGCAGGACTGGGTGCAGCACCACAAGAAGAAGGTGGTGATCCTGTTCGAAGGCCGCGATGCGGCCGGCAAGGGCGGCGTGATCAAGCGCATCACCCAGCGCCTGAACCCGCGCGTGTGCCGCGTGGCCGCGCTGCCCGCGCCCAACGACCGCGAAAAGACCCAGTGGTACTTCCAGCGCTATGTCTCCCATCTGCCTGCAGGTGGCGAGATCGTGCTGTTCGACCGCAGCTGGTACAACCGCGCCGGCGTGGAACGCGTGATGGGCTTTTGCACCGATGACGAGTACGAGGAGTTCTTCCGCACGGTGCCCGAGTTCGAGAAGATGCTGATCCGCTCGGGCATCACCCTGGTCAAGTACTGGTTCTCCATCACCGACGACGAGCAGCACCTGCGCTTCCTGGGCCGCATCCATGACCCGCTCAAGCAGTGGAAGCTCTCGCCCATGGACTTCGAGAGCCGCCGCCGCTGGGAGGCCTACACCAAGGCCAAGGAGATCATGCTCGAGCGCACGCACATCCCCGAGGCGCCCTGGTACCTGGTGCAGGCCGTGGACAAGAAGAAGGCGCGGCTGAACTGCATCGCCCACCTGCTGACCCAGCTGCCCTACGAGGAGATCGAGCATCCGGCCATCGTGCTGCCCGAGCGTGCGCGCAACCCCGATTACACGCGCCACCCCGTGCCGGCCGACATGTACGTGCCCGAGCGGTACTGACGAGTTTCAGTAGGGAAGGCCCGCGTACTGCTCGGCCAGCGCGGCCAGCGCCTTCTCGGAGCGGCTCAGGTGCAGCAGCTCGTTGTGGCGCAGCTTGCGCGCGAAGTCGGTGTCGTTCGGGAAGGTGTGCAGCAGCTGCGTCAGGTGCCAGGACAGCCGCTCCGACGACCACACGCGGCGCAGCGCGGTCTGCGAATAGTCTTCCAGCAGCGCGTCCTGCTTCTGGTTGAAATGGGCGTCGAAGGCGCGCGAGAGGTAGTAGACGTCGGACACTGCCAGGTTCAGGCCCTTGGCGCCCGTGGGCGGCACGATGTGCGCCGCGTCGCCGGCCAGGAACAGCCGGCCATGGCGCATGGGCTCGGCGACGAAGCTGCGCAGGGGCGCGATGGACTTCTCGATGGTCGGGCCCGTCACCACGGTGTCGGCCAGCGCCTTCGGCAGGCGCGCCTTGAACTCTTCCCAGAACCGGTCGTCGGGCCATTCGTTGATGTCGGTGTCGATGTCGCACTGGATGTAGTAGCGGCTGAGCATGGGGCTGCGCTGCGAGGCCAGCGCCATGCCGCGCTCGTGGTGCGCGTAGATCAGGTCCTTCATGGGCGGCGTGCGCGACATCACGCCCAGCCAGCCGAAGGGGTAGACCTGTTCGTAGCAGCGCAGCACCGAGGCCGGGATGCTCTGGCGGCCGATGCCGTGGAAGCCGTCGCAGGCCGCGATGAAGTCGCAGTCGATGCGCCCGGCCACGCCGCCGCGCACATAGGTCACGTAGGGCTGCCCGCCCGTCACGTCGTGCAGCGCCACCTCCGAGGCCTCATCGAGCACCACGCCGCCGGCGCGGTCGCGCGCCGCATACAGGTCTTCGGTGATCGCGGTCTGGCCGTAGGCCATCATCGGGCGGCCGGCGTACTTCGTGGTGTCGATCATGAAGGAGGCGTTTTCGCCCCAGGTCACGAGCGTGCCGTCGTGCACCAGGCCCTCGCGGTCCATGCGCTCGCCCAGCCCCACTTGGCGCAGCAGCTGCACCGTGCCGTGCTCGAGCACGCCCGCGCGGATGCGCTGCAGCACGTACTCGCGGCTCTGGCGTTCGACCACGATGTTGCGGATGCCGTGCAGGTCCAGGATGTGGGACAGCAGCAGCCCGGCGGGGCCGCCGCCGATGATGGCGACTTGGGTCTTGTTGTTCATGGCAGTCTCTGTGGGTTGGCGGTGAAGGGGCGCGCGTGGCCGCGGCTCAGGCCAGGCGCGCGGGCTGGGCCAGCCAGTCGCGCAGGGCCTGCGTCACGGCGGCCGGCTGTTCCATGGTGCTCATGTGGCCGCTGTGCTCCACCACGACCAGCGTGGAGCCCGGCACGCGCGCGTGCATGTCCTCGTGGCGCGCCAGCGGGCTCCAGGCGTCTTCGCGGCCGCACAGCAGCAGCGTGGGGCATTGCAGATCGGCCAGCACGCCGCGCGCGTCGGGGCGCGCGATCAGCGCCTTGAGCTGGGCCGCGAAGATGTCGGGCGTCTTGCGCTCGATCATGGCCAGGATCTCCTCGAACAGCGGCGTGTCCAGCCGCTCGCCATGCACCATGCCGCGGGCCCAGGCCTGGCCCATGGCGCGCATGCCGCTTTCGCGCGCGGTGTTCAGCAGGCTCATGCGGCCCTGGATCTCGCGCTCGCCGGCCGCGCCTTCGGCAATGGGGTCCATGCCGGTGTCCATCAGCGCGATGCGCTGCAGCCGCTGCGGCGCCAGGCGCGCGATCTCCAGCGCCACGCGCCCGCCCATCGAATGGCCGGCCACCGAGAAGACGGGCGAGCGCACCTGCGACAGCGCCAGGCGGGCCATGGCCTCGATGCTGTCGGCCTGGCCGTAGTCGATGACCAGGCTGTCCACCTCGTCGGCCAGGGCGGCCTGCTGCTCGCGCCACACGGCGTGGTCGCACAGCAGGCCGGGCAGCAGCAGCAGGGTGGGTTTCTGGAAAGCGTTCATGTCAGTGGCGCCCGGCCGCCCGAAGGCACTGAGGCACCCCCTTGGGGGGCAGCGGACCTCGCGAAGCGGGGGAGCGTGGGGGTAGTTTCATGTCAGCGTGTCTCCGGCGGGGTGGGGTCGCAAGCGGGTGGGGCGGGCTGCTGTTCGTGCAGGTAGCGGTTGCCCTCGGGCGAGCGGCCACCGGTCAGCATCATCTTCTGGTAGTCGAGTTCGCTCATGCCGCTCATGGTCGACACCATCTTGAGCACGCTCACGCCGTCGGTGGCGCCGATCTTGACGAGGAAGTAGATGTTGCCACCCAGCGCAATGCAGCGGTTGAGGTCGCGCGCCAGCACCGCTTCGCGCTGCTCCTGCGTCATGGGCCATTCGGCCAGGTAGGCGCGCTCGTCGGCCTTGAAGCGCGTGCGGTTCTCGGCCTTCATGAGGCTCATGCAGAACTGGTTGAGCCAGTAGCCCTTGCGCGACTGTTCGGCGTCGAAGACCGTGGTGCCGGGCACGTCCAGATAGGGTTTGTCCAAGGCCATCAGAGGCTCCCGAAAAAGCGGCTGAGAACGTGACACGTTCTGAGCGTCAAAGTATCTGAAAGCGCGCGCGCCAGGGCCAATGAGCAGTGCGCCAAGCCCATGCGTTTTGTTGATATGGCGGTAAACCCTGGGGGTTCGAATGCGCTCCGGATGAGGGTGCCGGATGCGCGGCGCGCAGATCAGCCCGGGTGCTGCAGCACGAAGCGGGCCGCGCGGCGCTGCAACTGCCACTGGCCATCGGCGCCGCGGCTGAGCTGGTCCTCGAACTCGCCCACCAGCTGGCGCGCATCGGCGCGGCGGCCATAGACGGGGTCGGCCTCGGTCAAGTCGCTGCTCCACAGCAACACATAGCTGCGCGCGTGGGCGTGCGTGTCGTCGGTCAGGGTCACGACCACGTTGCTGACCAGGTGGCGCGTCAGCCGTGTGGCCGGGCGCTGCGCATAGGCTGCCTCGATGGCGGCGCGGCCCTCGAGCAGGCTGCCGTTGGGCCGCACGAGCACCGCATCCGGCGCGAACAGCGCGGCAAAGGCACTCGCGTTGCCGTCGTCCACGTGCTGCACGCTGGTCTCGATCAGTTCACGGCAGGCCAGCTTGGCGATCCAGGTATCGAGGGTGGGGGCGGTGTTCATGAATGAGTCTTTGGAGGGGCTTGGGGTGCGCCGACAATTGTGCGGCGCTGCCGTCCCCGCAAACCGCAGTCGCCATCAAGATCGAGACCAGCGCATGCTTATTGTTTATGCCCAGCAAGTCCAGGCCTGAGCCCGCGCGGGCACGCCCTGGCGCATCGCGCGCCGATGAAGCCTCGTTGGCCTTCGCGCAGGCAGGCTTTCCGGTGCTGGTGATGCAGCTGCGCGGGCTGCGGGCGCTTTTGGCCGTGATCGAGCACGGCACCACCGTGGGCGCTGCCCAGGCCGTCCACCTGTCCCAGCCCGCGGTGACGCGGGCCATCGGCCGGCTGGAAGAAGCCTGCGAACAGGCGCTGTTCGAGCGCACCACGCGTGGCATGCGGCCCACGCCACAGGGCGAGCAGATCGCGGCGCGCGCGCGGGTCTTCTTCGACCGCCTGCGCCAGGGCGCGCATGAGGCGCTGGTGATGGAGGCGGCGCGCCAGCCGCGCCGCGCAGGCGCCGAGCGCTTTGCGCAGGCCGTCAGCGCCGGCCAGATCCGCGCGCTGGTGGCGGTGGCCGCCGTGGGCAGCGAATCGCAGGCGGCGCTGCAGCTGGGCATTTCGCAGCCGGCGGTGCATGCATCGCTGCAGGAGCTGGAGCAGCTGCTGGCGCTGACGCTGTTCTACAAGCGCAGCTCCGGCACGCGCCTGACGCCGCCCGGCGAAGCGCTGCTGCTGCGCGTGAAGCAGGCCGTGGCGGAGCTGCGCGGCATGGAGGGCGACCTGGCGGCCTGGCAGGGCCAGGCGCGCGGGCAACTGGTGATAGGCGTGCTGCCGCTGTCCGTGCCCATCTTCCTGCCGCGGGCGCTGGAGCGCTTCATGGCCGGCCACCCCGCGGTGCAGGTGCGCATCGTGGACGGCACTTATGAAAACCTGGTGCAACTGCTGCTGAGTGCCGACATCGACGTGATCGCCGGGGCCCTGCGCGCGCAGCCGCCCTCGGCCGACGTGCAGCAGCATCCGCTGTTCGACGATGAACTGGTGGTGGTCGCGCACCGCGACCACCCCTGCCTGGCCCAGCGCAGGAAGCTGAGTCTGCGCCAACTGCTGGACTGGCCCTGGGTGGCGCCGCTGGCGCACACGCCGGCCGAGCGCGTGCTGCATCGCGCCTTCGAGGCGCAGGGCCTGCTGCCGCCCGCGCGGCAGCTTTCGGCCAACAGCCCGCTGATGACCCTGAGCCTGGTCATGCAGTCGGGCCTGCTGGCCATCGCCTCGCGCGGGCAGGTGCTGCTCAACGACTTCGGCGGCCTGCTGCGCGTGGTGCCCGTGGCCCTGCCCGGAACCAGCCGCCGCATCGGCATCGCCACGCGCGCAAGCAGCCGGCCCGCGCCCCACCTGCAGGCTTTCATCGACATCTGCCGGACCGGCGTGCATTGATGCGCAATCGCCCCACGCCCAGCGCCTCAAGAAGCTGTTAAGGTGCGTGTTGCACTGCAACATCGCTGCGCGACACCGTCCATGCCACGCTCCCGCAAAGCCTCGCCCTTCTCGGCGCTCAAGCCCCTGGCCAGCCTTTACCAGCGCCAGCTCAAGGTGCTGAGCAAGGCCGGCGAGCGCAGCACGCGCAAGGCCGGCGAGGCGGTGCGAAAGGCCGCGCGCGGCAGCGCGGGCCGACCGCCGCCCGGCCCTGGCGACTGGCTGCAGGGGCTGGCGCTGGGTCCGGCCGGACCGCGCCGCTTCTATGTGTATCGCCCGCCCGGGCTGCGCCCGCCGGCCGGGCAGCGCCTGCCGCTGCTGCTGATGCTGCACGGCTGCGGCCAGGATGCGCGCGACTTCGCCGTCGGCACGCGCATGAACCGCATCGCCGCGCGCATGGGCTTCCTGGTGCTCTATGCCGAGCAGGACCGCGTGGCCCATGCGCAGGGCTGCTGGAACTGGTTTGCCACCCGCAGTGGCCGCGCGCAGGGCGAAGCCCTCACGCTGCTGTCGGCGGTGGACCAGGCCTGCCAGTTCTATGGCGCCGACCCCGCGCGCGTGGCCGTGGCCGGCCTATCGGCAGGCGCGGGCATGGCGGCCTTCCTGGCCAGCCAGTGGCCCAGCCGCTTCTGCGCCGTGGCCATGCATTCGGGCGTGGGGCCGGGCGCGGCCAGTTCCACCGCCACGGCGCTGCAGGCCATGCAGGGCCTGCGTGCGCCGCAGGTGCGCCCGCCGCATGCCAGCGTGGCGCCGGCCCTGCCGCCGCTGCTGGTGCTGCAGGGCGACTCGGACCGCGTGGTGGACATGCGCAACGCGCTGGCCCTGTGCCAGGCCTGGGCGCAGGCCAGCGGCGCCACCATCGGCGCGCCGCAGCTGCGCCAGCGTGGCCAGCGGCGAGCGATGCTGTGGCAGGACTGGCGCCTGCGCCGCCAGCTGCGGGTGCGCTGCATCACCGTGCAGGGGCTGGGCCATGCCTGGAGCGGCGGCAGCGCGCGCGGCAGCTTCACCGACCCGCAGGGGCCGGACGGGTCGGCGCTGGTGGCGGCCTTCGTGCGCACGGCCTGGGGTGCGGCGGCGCGCATCGCCGCCTGATCGCCCGCTCAGGCAGGGCTGCGGCCCTTGTACGCCAGCTGGCGTATTGGCCGCGCATGCGGGCGCAAAGAGACTTCCTCCATCGCGTCACAACCCCTGGAGAAGACCTCATGCAAACCCGATTCGCCCTTCGTGCGCTCACGGCCGGCATTGCGCTGGCCACCCTGGCGGCCTTGAGTTCGACGCCCGCGCTGGCGCAGCAGACCATCAAGGTCGGCGTGCTGCATGCCCTGTCGGGCACCATGGCCATCTCCGAGACCGCGCTCAAGGACATGGCGCTGATGACCATCGAGCAGATCAACGCCAAGGGCGGCGTGATGGGCAAGAAGCTCGAGCCCGTGGTGATCGACACCGCCTCCAACTGGCCCCTGGCGGCCGAGAAGGCCAAGCAGCTGATCGGCCAGGACAAGGTGGACGTCACCTTCGGCTGCTGGACCTCGGTGTGCCGCAAGTCGGTGCTGCCGGTTTACGAAGAGAACAACGCGCTGCTGTTCTACCCCGTGCAGTACGAGGGCGAGGAGCTTTCCAAGAACGTGTTCTACACGGGCGCGGCGCCCAACCAGCAGGCGATTCCCGCCGTCGAATACCTGATGAGCGCCGACGGCGGCAGCGCCAAGCGCTTCGTGCTGCTGGGCACCGACTACGTGTACCCGCGCACCGCCAACAAGATTCTGCGCGCCTTCCTGAAAGCCAAGGGCGTGGCCGACAAGGACATCCTGGAGAGCTACACGCCCTTCGGCCACAGCGACTACCAGACCATCGTCGCCGACATCAAGAAGTTCTCGGCCGGCGGCAAGACGGCCGTGATCTCCACCATCAACGGCGACTCCAACGTGCCCTTCTACAAGGAGCTGGGCAACGCGGGCCTGAAGGCCACCGATGTGCCCGTGGTGGCCTTCAGCGTGGGCGAGGAAGAGCTGCGCGGCCTGGACCCCAAGCCGCTGGTGGGCCACCTGGCCTCGTGGAACTACTTCATGAGCGTGAAGAACCCGACCAACACGGCCTGGATTAAGCAGTGGAGCGACTACGCCAAGGCCAAGAAGCTGCCGGGCCAGTCCACCAAGCCGCTGACCAACGACCCGATGGAAGCCACCTACGTGGGCATCCACATGTGGAAGCAGGCCGTGGAGAAGGCCAAGTCGCTGGAGACCGACAAGGTGGTGGCCGCCATGGCCGGCCAGACCTTCACGGCGCCCAGCGGCTTCACGCTGACCATGGACGCCAAGAACCACCACCTGCACAAGCCCGTGCTGATCGGCGAGATCCGCCCGGACGGCCAGTTCAACGTGGTGTGGAAGACCAAGGCGCCCGTGAAGGCCCAGCCCTGGAGCCCCTTCATCGAAGGCAACAGCGTCAAGAAGGACGAGCCGGACGGCAAGACCAAGCTGTAAGCGCCGCCGGCCTTCCTCCCTCTCCCTGCGGGGAGAGGAGCAATGCACCCCCTTTCTTGCCAAGGACGACGTGAAGAACCCTCTGTACCGATGGCTGCTGGCCGCCGTCGCGCTGTGCTGCGCCGCTGCCCTGCCGGCCCGGGCACTGACGGCCGAGCAGGCCCTGGCCATGGCCAGCGGCGATTCGCGCTCGCGCATTGCCGCCATCAACGAAGCCGTGCTGGCTGCCGACGAGAAGGCCGCGGCCCTGCTGCAGGCCCTGGCCGACGACGCCGTGAAGTACACCGAGACGCAGGTCTTCGTGATGAAGGGCGAGGGCTGGCAGGACGCCGCGACCGGCGCGCCCGCCGAGCCGCCCGCGCAGGCCGAAGACGTCATCAACAACAACCTCATGCGCGGCGCCATTGCCGCCGCGCAGGCCGCCCTGCAGCTGAGCAGCCCCGACGTGGCCGAGCGCGCCGCCGCGGCCGATGCGCTGTTCAAGGACCCCGACGCCTCGCGCCTGCCGCTGGTGGAAGCGGCGCTCAGGAAGGAGCAGGACCCGGGCGTGAAGGACAAGCTGGCGCTGGTGCGCGCGGCCTCCGCGCTGGAAAGCGACGACGTGGCCACGCGCCTGGCCGCCGCCAAGGCGCTGGGCGAGCAGCGCAGCCCCGCCACCAAGCTGCTGCTGAACAACCGGCTGGCCGAAGAAGGCGATGCGGGCGTCAAGGCCGCAATCCAGGCCTCGATCAAGCGCATCGACGCCATGCTGGTCTGGGGCGACCGCGTGAACGCCGTGTTCAGCGGCATCAGCCTGGGCTCGGTGCTGCTGCTGGCCGCGCTGGGCCTGGCCATCACCTACGGGCTGATGGGCGTGATCAACATGGCCCACGGCGAGCTGATCATGATCGGCGCCTACGCCACCTACGTGGTGCAGGGCCTGTTCCAGCGCTACTTTCCGGAGTCCATGTTCGGCTGGTACCTGGTGGCGGCCATGCCCGTGGCCTTCATGGCTTCGGCGCTGATGGGCGCGGTGCTCGAGCGCGGCGTGATCCGCTTCCTCTACGGCCGCCCGCTCGAAACGCTGCTGGCCACCTGGGGCATCAGCCTGGTGCTGCAGCAGCTGGTGCGCTCCACCTTCGGCGCGCAGAACGTGGGCGTGGAAAACCCCGCGTGGATGAGCGGCGGGCTGCAGCTGATGTCCAACGTCACGCTGCCCTGGAACCGCATCGGCATCATCATCTTCGCCGGGCTGGTGCTGGCCGGCATGGCCTGGCTCATCAGCCGCACGCGGCTGGGGCTGTTCGTGCGCGGCGTCACGCAGAACCGGCCCATCGCCTCGTGCATGGGCGTGAACACGGCGCGCATCGACACCTATGCGTTTGCGCTGGGCTCGGGCATCGCGGGCCTGGCCGGCTGCGCGCTCTCGCAGATCGGCAACGTGGGGCCGGACCTGGGCCAGAGCTACATCGTCGACAGCTTCATGGTGGTGGTGATGGGCGGCGTGGGCCAGCTGGCCGGCACCGTGTACGCGGCGCTGGGCCTGGGCGTGCTCAACAAGTTCATCGAAGGCTGGGCGGGCGCCGTGCTCGCCAAGATCGCCGTGCTGGTCTTCATCATCATCTTCATCCAGAAGCGTCCCCAGGGGATCTTCGCCATCAAGGGACGCGAAGCATGAGCCGCGCCGCTGCATCCTCCGTCGTGCTGCCCGCCAGGGCACCGCTGCTCACCGGCCGCGGCTGGACGGCTTTTTTCATCGCGCTGATCGCCGTGTGCGCGCTGGCGCCCGTGGCCAACCTGCTGGTGCCCCAGGGCAGCGCCTTCCACATGAGCGACTACACGGTCGCGCTGCTGGGCCGCATCATGTGCTATGCCATCTGTGCGCTGGCCATGGACCTGATCTGGGGCTACACCGGCATCCTGAGCCTGGGCCACGGCCTGTTCTTCGCGCTGGGCGGCTACATGATGGGCATGTACCTCATGCGCCAGATCGGGCGCGATGGCAACTACAAGAGCGAGCTGCCCGACTTCATGGTCTTCCTCGACTGGAAGGAACTGCCCTGGCACTGGGCTTTTTCGGACAGCTTCCTCGCCACGCTGGTGCTGATCGTCGCGGTGCCGGGCCTGGTGGCTTTCGTCTTCGGCTGGTTCGCCTTCCGCTCGCGCATCAAGGGCGTGTACTTCTCGATCATCACGCAGGCCCTGACCTTCGCGGCCATGCTGCTGTTCTTCCGCAACGAGACGGGCTTTGGCGGCAACAACGGCTTCACCGACTTCAAGCGCATCCTGGGCATCCCGATCGCCACGCAGGAGATGCGCATGTTCCTGTTCGCGCTCACGGGCCTCACGCTGCTGGCCTTCTTCCTGTTCGCAAGGTGGCTGGTGGGCAGCAAGTTCGGCCGCGTGCTGCAGGCCATCCGCGACGCCGAGTCGCGCACCATGTTCTGCGGCTACAACCCGCTGCCCTACAAGCTCACGATCTGGGTCATCTCGGCCATGATGTGCGGCGTGGCCGGTGCGCTGTACGTGCCGCAGGTGGGCATCATCAACCCGGGCGAGATGAGCGCGGCCAACTCCATCGAGATCGCGATCTGGGCCGCCGTGGGCGGACGCGCGACGCTGGTGGGCCCCATCGTTGGCGCGCTGCTGGTCAATGGCGCCAAGAGCTGGCTCACGGCCTTCGCGCCCGAGTACTGGCTGTACTTCCTCGGTGCGCTGTTCATCGCCGTGACGCTGTTCCTGCCCGACGGCATCGTGGGCCTGGTGCGCAAGTGGCTGCGCCGTGGCAAGCCCGACGCTGCACCGGCCGTGAGCGCCGGCCGCCGCGAAGCGCAGAAATCACTGGCCGCGGAGCAGGGCATGGAGGCCAGCGCGCTGGCGCCGCTGGCCACCGAGACGAAGGGAGCGCGCGCATGACGCCCGACCTGATGGAAGAAGGCGCGCGGCGCCTGAACCGCGGCGCCGCGCGGCCCGCCACGGGCCAGACCGAGTCGGGCGGCCGCACCGCCGGCTACGGCCGGCCCGCGCTGGCGCAGGGCGAGGTCGACCTGACGCACGGGCGCATCCTCTACCTCGAAGACGTGAGCGTGAGCTTCGACGGCTTCAAGGCCATCAACAAGCTCAACCTCGACATCGCGCCCGGCGAGCTGCGCTGCGTCATCGGCCCCAACGGCGCGGGCAAGACCACGATGATGGACATCATCACGGGCAAGACGCGGCCCGACGAGGGCACGGTGTTCTTCGGCAGCACCATCGACCTGCTGCGTCACCGCGAGGCCGAGATCGCGCAGCTGGGCATCGGCCGCAAGTTCCAGAAGCCCACGGTGTTCGAGCAGCTCACGGTGTTCGAGAACCTGGAGCTGGCGCTCAAGACGCACAAGGGTGTGAAGCACGCGATGTTCTTCAGCCTCGACTCGGCCCAGGCCGACCGGCTGGCCGAGGTGCTGCACACCATCCACCTGGCAGACAGCGTGACCCGCATGGCCGGCAACCTGAGCCATGGCCAGAAGCAGTGGCTGGAGATCGGCATGCTGCTGATGCAGGAGCCCAAGCTGCTGCTGCTGGACGAGCCCGTGGCCGGCATGACCGACGAGGAAACGGTGCGCACGGCCGAGCTGTTCCTCTCGCTCAAGGGCAAGCATTCGCTGATGGTGGTGGAGCACGACATGAGCTTCATCCGCACCATCTCGGAGATCGTCACGGTGCTGTGCGACGGCTCGGTGCTGGCGCAGGGCACGCTCGACGAAGTGCAGGCGGACGAGCGCGTGATCGAG
The DNA here is from genome assembly GCF_028023875.1 of Xenophilus arseniciresistens. Lineage (GTDB taxonomy): Bacteria > Pseudomonadota > Gammaproteobacteria > Burkholderiales > Burkholderiaceae_C > Xenophilus > Xenophilus arseniciresistens. Next base: position 706,376 of record NZ_JAQIPB010000002.1, on the reverse strand, counting down.
GTGTATTTGGGACGTTGAAGAACATGCTGAGCGTCAAGAACATCCACCAGTACTACGGCGGCTCGCACATCCTGCGCGATGTGAGTTTTGAGGCCCACCCGGGGCACATCACCGTGCTGCTGGGCCGCAACGGCGTGGGCAAGACCACGCTGCTCAAGTCGCTGATGGGCCTGGTGCCCATCAGGAGCGGCAGCATTGCGTTCGACGGCCAGCCCATCCAGAAGAAGACGCCCTACGAACGCGCGCGCGCCGGCATGGGCTTCGTGCCGCAGGGCCGCGAGATCTTTGCGCGCCTGACGGTGGAAGAGAATCTGCGCATGGGCCTGGCCTACCGCAGCGGCAGCACGCCCATTCCGCCCGAGCTTTATGAGCTGTTCCCCGTGCTCAAGCAGATGCTGCACCGGCGCGGCGGTGATCTGTCTGGCGGGCAGCAGCAGCAGCTGGCCATCGCGCGCGCGCTGGCGCCGGGGCCCAAGCTGCTCATCCTCGACGAGCCCACCGAAGGCATCCAGCCCAGCATCATCAAGGACATCGGCCGGGCGCTGCGCATGCTGGCCACCGAAGGCTGGAAAGGCCAGAAGATGGCCATCGTGCTGTGCGAGCAGTACTACGACTTCGCCGAAGAACTGGCCGACCACTACGTCGTGATGGAGCGCGGCGAAGTCATCGCGCGCGGCCAGGGCAAGGACATGCAGGCGCAGGGCGTGCGCCAGCTGGTGGCCATCTGAGCCTGGGGCGCTGCGGCCGGGCAGCGCGCATGGCTTAGGCCATGGGGTGGGTGTTCCGCGGCGCCGGCGCGGCTTAGAGTCGGTCGGGGGCGCGGCCCGTCGGGCACCGAGGCGCTCACCAGCATGTCAGGGGGTAGCCATGAGCATTTCCGCTTCCGTGGGGCGCGGCGGCGTCAACCGCTTTGCCGATGTGGTCCATGTCCAGGGGCTGCTGAACGAATGGGCGCTGGCCAGCGGCGGCGCGCTGCTGGTGGTGGATGGCCTGGTCGGCCCCAAGACCATCGGCGCCATCCTGGGTTACCAGGGCGGCCACGGATGCGTGAAGGACGGGCGCGTGGACCCGGCCGGCGCGACGCTCAAGGCCCTTCAGGGTACCGACCCCGACCAGCCCTGCCGCCCCATCGCGCGGGCCATCGTCGAGCTGTGCGACAGCACCCTGGCGCGCCTGCCGGCCGTGGGCATGCCGCTCAACCAACAAAGTTTCGTCGGGCTGCGCACCAAGCTCTCGCAGACCGCGAGTGCGCTGCGTCCCTATGTGGCGGTGGGCTCGGCCGCGGGATCGGCCCGGCCGGTGTTTGCGTTCGCGGCCTTTCCGGTCGGGCCGGTGCTGCCGCTGGTGCAGTTCGCGCCCGCCGTGGCCATCGTGCAGTTCATGCTGGCGCTGATGGCCGCCGTCATCGCCATCATGATGCTGCAGGCGCTGGCGCCGCATGTGGGCCCCGCGGCCAGCAAGCTGGCGGCGGAGCTGGAGGCGCGCAGGCAGATCCTGATGTCGGCCCTGGCCGAGGCCATGGTCCGCTTCATCATCTTCGTCAACGACATCCAGCGCGCGCTCGAGCGGTGCAGGCCGCAGGGCAACCTCAACAACAACCCCGAATGCGCCCGCGCGCTGGAAAAGGCGGCGCGCATCCTCAAGAACCTGCTGTTCAAGCTCGAGGCGCTCAAGTTCCTCTGGAACAAGGGCGCGGGCGGCACCGTGCCCAACATAGCGGACTTTCGCAATGCGCGCCAACTGGTCGAGGAACTGCAGGCGCTTGCGACCGAGATGCAGGCCGCCGTGGCCGAGGTCATCGGCCGGTGCAAGTGCAACCTCCTCATCACCTGAGTACGCGCGACGCCGGCCGGGGCCGGGCCGGGCCGGCGCTTGCCGTTCAGTCCAGCCGCACGCCGGAAGTGCGGATCACCTTGCCCCAGTGCGCGCTCAGGGCGCGCGCCGTGTTTCGGAAATCCTCGGGCGTGCCTGGCGCGGGCTCCACGCCCATCGTCTCGAAGGCCTTCAGGATTTCGGGCGACTGCAATGCGCGCTGCAGGTCGGCATTGATGCGCCGGATCGCCTCGGCCGGCATGTGGGCCGGGCCGACCAGGCCCTGGTAGGCGAAGGCGTTGACCTCGGGGTGGCCGAGTTCCGCGAAGGTGGGCACCTGGGGCAGGTTCTTCGCGCGCTGCGGCAGCGCGACGGCCAGCGCCCGCACCTTGCCTGATTCGAGATGGGGCCGCCCGGCTGCCGCGTCGAGCATCATCATCGGCACCTGCCCGCCCAGCAGGTCCTGGATGGCAGGCGCTGCGCCCTTGTAGGCCACGTGCGTGATGTCCAGCCCGGCCTTCTGCTTGAACAGTTCCATGGCCATGTGGTGCGGCGAGCCCACGCCCGCCGAGGCATAGCTGGCCTTGCCGCCGCTGGCCTTCACGAAGGCGACCAGCTCCGCCAGATTGCGCGCCTGGAAGTCCTCGCGCACCACCAGCAGGATCGGGATGCGGCCGATGGCGCCGATGTAGCTGAAGTCGGTGGCCGGGTTGTAGGGCAGCTTGGCGAACATGTGTTCGTTGAACAGCAGCGCGGCGTTCTCGGCCTGCAGGATCGTGTGGCCATCGGGCTTGGCCTGCAGCAGGGCGGCCACGCCGATGTTCGTCGAGGCACCGGGGCGGTTGTCCACCAGCAGCGGCTGGCCCAGCAAGGGCTGCATCGCCTGGCTGAGCTGGCGGGCCATGGCGTCCGTGCCGCCGCCCGCGGGGTAGGGCACGATCCATTTGATCGGCTGGCTGGGGTAGCTGCCCTGCGCCAGCGCAACGCCGCACAGGGCCAATGCCAGGGTTGCGCCCAGTGTCTTGAGCTTTCGAATCATCGTGATGTCTCCTTCTTTTTTTGTTGAAGCGATGGCCGGGCTCAGTCGCGGTAGCCCGGCGCCTGCTGGTCCAGCATGCGGCGCAGGGCCTGCCAGTCGCGGTTGCGGATGTAGCTGTTGGAGCCCGCGAACTGCTGCGCCGCATGCTCGCACACCGCTGCGGGCGGCATCACCAGCGGCACGCCGCCGGCCATCGCGTCGAGCTGGATCTGGCAGGCCAGCTCCAGGTAGTACATCTCCTCGAAGGCTTCGCGCACGCTGGCGCCGGCCGTGAGCAGGCCGTGGTTGCGCAGGATCAGCGCCTTGTGCGGGCCGATGTCGCGCACCAGGCGCTGCTGCTCGTCCAGGTCCAGCGCGATGCCCTCGTAGTCGTGGTAGCCCACGCGGTTGTGGAAGCGCATCGCATGCTGGGAAATGGGCAGCAGGCCGCCCTGCTGCGCCGAGACCGCCACGCCGGCGCGCGTGTGGGTGTGGAAGACGCAGTCCACGTCGGGCCGCGCCTTGTGCACGGCCGCGTGGATGATGAAGCCCGCGGGGTTGGCTTCCAGCGGCGTGTCTTCCAGAAGGCGGCCTTCGATGTCCACCTTGATCAGGTTGGAGGCGCTGACCTCCGAGTACATCAGGCCGAAGGCATTGATCAGGAACTGGTCATGCCGCCCCGGCACCCGCAGCGAGATGTGGTTGTAGATCATGTCGGTCATGCGGTAGTGCACGGCCAACCGGTAGCAGGCGGCGAGGTCTTCGCGCGCCGCCCACTCCTGCGCATCCACCTGCTGGCGCACGCTGCGGCGCCGCTCCTCCAGGACCTGTGCCCATTCCTCGTCTCCCATCGTCATCGTCTTCAACTCCCATTTCCCGTCGTCATCGTCTTCAACTCGCCTTGGTGACAGCACTGTGGGGGAGTCTAGAAACGCGGTCGGCCTGGGGCCAATGACTTATGGCGGCAAAGGCATGACCGCCATGCATGAGGGTCAACCCGGGGCTGTGCGGGGCAGGGCGCGGATCATCTGCAGCAGGTCGTCGCGCAGCCGCACCGTGGCCGCCGACAGGGTGCCGTGGCGGCGCTGGTACAGCGCAAAGGTGCGCGCGGCGCGCACGCCCTGCACGTCCAGGATGTGCAGGCCCGGAGCATGGGCGGTGGGCTCGCCCAGCAGCAGCCGCGGCATCCAGCTCAGAAAGCCGCAGCGCTGCACCAGCGTGCGGATGGCGTTGATCGACGCGGTTTCGACGGCGACGGGTGGCGTGGCCAGGCCCTGCGTCCAGAAGGTCTGGTGCCATTCCTCGCGCGGCCCCGTGTGCCGCGGCGGCAGGGCCCAGCGCTGGCCTTCCAATTGCGCCAGCGTCAGGCGGCCCTGCGTGCGCAGCGGATGGTCGGCCGCGCACACGATGTGGCAGCCTTCCTGCCATTGGCTTTCCGAGACCAGGCTCACCGCCTCGCTCTGCGGCATGGCAAAGCCGATCACCAGGTCCACCTCGCCCTTGGCCAGTTGCACGGCCAGGCTGTCCGACATCCCTTCCACCACCTGCACCTGCAGGCCCGGATGCCCGGCAGTCAGCCGGTCGATGGCAGGGGGCAGGAAGTTCTCGACGGCGCTGGCGACGGCGCCCACGCGCACCACGCCGCGCTCCTGGCCCAGCATCTCGCGCAGCTCGCGCACGGCCTGCTCCGACTCGGCCAGCATCAGGCCGGCGTGCGGCTCCAGCGCGCGTCCGTAGTCCGTCAGCGACACGCCGTTCGCGTGGCGCTCGAACAGCGGCACGCCCAACTGGTGCTCCAGCCGCTGCAGCGTGCGCGTGAGCGCAGGCTGGGTGAGCGAAAGCGCTTCTGCGGCCTTGCCCAGGGAGCCGAGTTTGGCGATGGCCTTGAAGGCTTGCAGTTCGCGCAGGTTCAGGATCATGGCCGGTTTGGGGGCGCGAAAAGGCCCTGCGGCATTATGGGCTGGGCCGCGCCGCCGGCCGCTTCAACTTCGCGGCGGCGGCGTGCCCAGCGGCGGTGCGATGTCCTCCAGCGCGCGCCGCTCGGCATTGACCGCGAAGCGCAGCGCCAGCAGGCCCGCCACGATGACCAGCGCCGCGCCGATGGCGTAGCCCACGGCCACCGCGCCGCGGCTGCCGGTCTCGATCAGCGCGCCGAACAGCCAGGGCGCCGCAAAGCCGCCGGCGCCCGTGCCCACCGCGTAGAACAGAGAGATGGCCAGCGCGCGCATCTCCAGCGGGAACACCTCGCTCACCGTGAGGTAGGCCGAACTGGCGGCGGCCGAGGCCAGGAAGAACACCGCCGACCAGGCCAGCGCCTGGCTGCGCGCGTCCAGCAGCCCGGCCATGAAGGCCCAGCCCGTCAGGCCCAGGCCGATGCCGGCGCCCACGTAGGTCAGCGCGATCATGCGGCGCCGGCCCACGCGGTCGAACAGCGGCCCCAGCAGCAGCGGCCCCAGCACGTTGCCCAGCGCGAAGGGGAAGATGTACAGCGCCACTTTCGCATCGGGCACGCCATGAAAGCGCGTGAGCACCAGCGCGTAGGTGAAGAAGATGGCGTTGTAGAAGAAGGCCTGCGACAGCATCAGCGCCAGGGCCACGGCGCTGCGCTGGCGGTAGCGGCGCAGCAGCACCTGCACCAGCTCGCGCGCCGACGGTGCCGCGCGCGATTGCAGCGAAAGCCGCCCCGCAGGCGGCGGCAGCGGGCCGCGCTGGCGGGCCACCTCGGCCTCGATGGCGCTGACGATGCGCTCGGCCTCCTGCGCGCGGCCGTGCATCAGCAGCCAGCGCGGGCTTTCGGGCACGTGCCGGCGCACCAGCACGATGGCCAGCGCCAGCAGCGCGCCCAGCGCGAAGCCCGCGCGCCAGCCCCACACGGGCCCCAGCACGGCCGGGTCCAGCAGCAGCAGGCTCAGGCCCGCGCCCAGCGCTGCGCCCAGCCAGAAGCTGCCGTTAATCGCCAGGCTCACGCGGCCGCGCACGCGCGCCGGCACCAGCTCGTCGATGGTCGAATTGATGGCCGCGTACTCCCCGCCGATCCCCAGGCCCGTGATGAAGCGGCACACGGCAAAGAAGGCGAAGCCCGGCGAGAAAGCCGTGGCGAAGGTCGCGGCGGCGTAGATCGCCAGCGTGATCATGAACAGCCGCTTGCGGCCCCAGCGGTCGGCCATGCGGCCAAAGAGCAGCGCGCCCAGCACGGCGCCACCCACATACAGCGAGCCCGCCAGGCCGATCTGGCTGGCGCTCAAGCCCAGCGTGTCGCTGCGCTCCAGCACGCCGCCCAGCGAACCCACCAGCGTGACCTCCAGCCCGTCGAGCACCCACGCGGTGCCCAGCGCCAGCACCACGCGCCAGTGCCAGGCCGACCAGGGCAGCCGGTCGAGGCGGGCAGGGATGTCGGAGTGGACGAGGCCGGTGCTGTCGCCAGCGTGGGCCGCAGTGAAGGCGCCGCTCATGAACGGTGGGCGGCGCGGAAGGCGGGGCAGGGCATGGCGGCAAGGCTACGCGCTGCGCGGCAGCACGCGCGTCGGCGCAGGCCGACATTGGCAGGCCTGGCCGCCTGTGGGTGTCCGCTCAGGGCGTGCGGCTCATCTTCGGCACGGGAATCTGCGGGAACACCGGGTCGGGGCTGCGCAGGCCGCTTCCGGGCGTGGCGCCGGGGCCGAAGTGGTTGTTCGGCGTGCAGCGCCGTCCGCCCGACTGCACCTGGTCGCAGGCGCGTTGGGCCGCGGCAAAGCTTTCCTGGTATTGCCGGCGCTCGGCCGCGCTGACGCCCGGGCAGCCCGCATCGTGCATCTCGATGGCGGTGCGGGTCATGAACATCACGGTTTCCTGGCTGGCCGTGATGGAGGCGTTGGCAGGGATGCGGGTGTTCATCACCGCCTGTTCCCTGGCGCGGCACTCCTGGGCCGACAGGGCTGCGCCGCCCGTGCGCGCGGGCGCTGCGCCGCCACCCGAGCCGGCCGCATAACCGCTGGGGTTGGCCAGCGCAGCCTGCGTCTCGCGCTGGAGGACGGCAAACCAGGCCTGGTTCTGCGCTTCGTAGCCCTGCACGCCCCATTCCAGGCAGCCGCGCCCGTTGTTGCGGGCGCAGTAGTTTTCGTCTTCGCTCAGTGACTGCTGCAGCTGTGCCAGCAGCCGGGCCGCTTGCGGGTCCTGCGCGGCGCAGGGGGTCAGCACCTGCATCGACATCCGCTTGGCCTTCATATGGAAGCCCGCGCCATAGGCCGCGTAGCTCTTGTGGCCGGAGGCGTTGAGCACCTGGTTGATCTTCTCGGCATTGCGCGCGCACACCGAGGAGGCGGAGGAGGAGGAAGAGGAGGCGGTGCTGCTGCCCGTCGCCCGGGCGGGCGTGGCGCTCGCGCTGGCTGCGGCTGGCGCCGTGTTGGCTGGCAGGCCCGCCATCTGCCGGGCCGCGGTCAGGGCCAGCGGGTGATCGGGGAAGCGGCTGGTCAGCGCGCGCTGGGCTTCGCGCGCGCGGCCGGCATCGCCCTGGGCGCTGAGCTCGTCGGCCAGGGCATAGAGCTCGCCAGGGTTCGCGGTCTGAAGCCGGGCCTGAAACTGCTGCTGCTGGCGCGCGGCTTCTTCGCGCTTGCGCTGGGCCTGGGCTTCGGCCGCCTCGCGCGCTGCCGCCGCGCGTGCGGCAGGCAGATCGACCGAAGTCGTGTTGCCGGCGGCGTCGCGCTGCACACCGACCGAAAGCTGGCCGTTCTCGTAGCGGCCCTTTTCGCTCACCGTGCCGTCTGCGCGGAAGGCCGTGCCCTCCACGCGCTTGCCCTTTTCGATGCGGCCCGTGAAGGAACTGCCATCGGCTTCGGTGCGCGTGCCGATGAAGGTGCCGTCCTTCCAGTCCTTGCCCTTCTCCTTGACCCCGCTGGGCGTGACCCACAGGCCCTCGGTGGTCGAGCCATCGGTCTTGCCCACATGGCGGCTGCCGTTGGGAAGCAGGGTGTCGAAGGCGCCGTTGCGCTGGTTGTCCTTGAACTCGCCGCGCTGGATCTCGCCACTGGAATAGATCACCGTCCCGGTGCCATGCCAGGCGCCGTCGCGGGTCTGCCCGTAGTAGATCCAGTCGCTGCCCTTGCTGCTCTTGCCCGTCAGCTCGGAGTTGTGCCAGACATCGCGCACCTGGGCGCCGATCTCCTGGGCCTGTGCCTGGACGGCGGTGTCGCCGCCCAGCGTGCGCGCCGCGCCGCGGCTCTCATCGCCCAGAGTTGCGGTGAAGACCGCGTCGGGCGTGACCTCCTTGCGGGTGCCGAACAGCGTCCGGGTCCCCTCGCCGATGGCGGCCTGCAGGCGCTCCAGGTAGCCCTTGGCACGGGCGCAGGTCTTTTGCACGTTCAGCACGAAGCGGCATCCGACGTGGGCCGCGCACAGGTCGGCCTGCGTGACGGTGGCCTCGTCCTTGAGTTCGCTGCAGTTGGCGATTTCGGGGTTGACCTGGGCCACGGCCATGCTTGGCATCAGCAGCAGGACGCTGCCCAGCGCCAGCAGGCACGCGGGCAGCAGGCGGCGGATCGGGCGCGTGAACCAGGTATTCCGGGGCGTTGCGTTCGCTGTCATGGGAGCACCTTTGTGGAAGAAGGGATCAGTCCCGTGCGTCGCAACTCGATGGCGCCCGCAGCGCGGGTGCCCAGCGAACATGCCACACCACAGGTGAGCGCCGGATGGAGTTTCGATACATGGAGTTTTAAGGCGTAACAGTGGCGCTTGTCCACGGTGTTGATCCGGCTTTCGCGCGAGGCTGCCGAATCCCCCTTTGGGTCTTCGCCTACGCCCATGGTTGTGAACTTGGCCCAACCTGTGGATTCCGTTGAACGTTCCGACCGATTGATAAGGAGTCCCTGAATGCAGATCCAGCTGAACACGAGCAATGGCATCGAGAACAAGGAGTCGCTGGACCGCTGGGCCGACGAAGAACTGCGTCATCAACTGCAGCGCCACGCCGACGATCTGGTGCGCATCGAGGTTCACCTGAGCGACGAGAACGGCCAGCGCGCCAGCGCGGCCGACAAGCGCTGCGTGATGGAGGCGCGCATGGCCGGCCAGGGCCAGTTGGCCGCCACGCATGACGCGCAGACCATCGACCTGGCCTTCCGCGGCGCGCTCGACAAGCTCAAGCGCCAGATCGAGCACAAGGTGGGCCGCGCGGCTGATCACCGCGACCGCAGCAGCATTCGCACCGTCGCTGCCGATGGCCTGGACGCCGTGGACCAACAAGCAGGTGCGGCCCAGGACTGATGCGGATGCCGACCAAGGAGGAGGCCGGCGCGCGCGGCGCCCATGCCTGGCAGTTCGTGCGTGCCGGGGGCGTGGACCAGGTGGTGTTTCGCACGGGCGAAGACATTGCGCGCCTGGGCGAGCTGGACCGCAAGCTGTGGGTGGCGCTGGCCTGCCCCACGCAGGGCCTGGAGTTCGACACCCGCACGCTGGAGCTGATCGACACCAACAAGGACGGCCGCATCCGCCCGCCCGAGCTGATCGAAGCCTGCGAATGGGCCTGCCGCGAGCTGCGCGACCCCGACGTGCTGCTGGCCGCCCAAGACACGCTTGCAGTGCGGGACCTGCCCGAAGGCAGCGTGCTTGCGGTCGAGGCCCGGCGCATCCTGGCGCTGGTGGGCAAGCACGAGGACGATGCGCTCACCCTGCAGGACGTGACGGGCCGCAGTGAACTGCTGGCCGCCATGCGCTTCAACGGCGATGGCGTGGTCACGGTGAAGACGGCCGAGGGCGACGAGGCGCTGCAGGCGCTGATCCGCCGCATCATCGACACGCATGGCAGCATCAACGACCGCAATGGCGAGCCCGGCATCGCCCGCGCGCAGGCCGATGCCTTCCTTGCCGATGCGAAAGCCCTGCGCGACTGGCAGGCGCGCGCGGTGGCCGACGGAGCGGCCATGCCGCTGGGTGAGCGCACCCTGGCCGCGGCGCAGGCGCTGGACGCCGTGTATCACAAGGTCGAGGACTTCTTCGCCCGCTGCCGCGTGGCGGCCTACGACATCCAGGCCGTGCAGGCGCTCAACCCCTCGCCGGATGCGTATGAGGCACTGGCGGGCCAGACCCTCGATGCCCAGGCGCTGGCCGACCTGCCGCTGGCGGCGATCACGCCCGGGCGCATGCTGCCGCTCACCGGCCATGTGAACCCGGCCTGGAGCGACGCGCTGGCCAGGCTGCGCGAGGCCGCGGTGCAGCCCCTGGTGGGCGAGGCGGCCGACAGCCTGAGCGAGGCGCAGTGGCAGCAGCTCAAGTCGCAACTGGCGGCCTGCCGCGAATGGCTGCGCAGCCGGCCCGCCACGCGCCTGGGCACGCCCGAGCCCGAGGCGCTCGATGCCTGGCTGGCCGCGCTGCCCGCGCTCATCCAGCTGATAGACGAGGACAAGGGCGTGGAGGAACACAACCTGCGCCTGGTCGACCTGGAGCGCCTGCTGCGCTACAAGCGCGACCTGCTCAAGCTGCTGCACAACTTCGTCTCCTTCAAGTCCTTCTACCGGCGCGAAGGCGCGATCTTCCAGGCCGGCACCCTGTACCTGGACGGCCGCAGCTGCGACCTGACGGTGCGCGTGGAGGACGCCAAGAAGCACGCCATGCTGGCCGGCCTGGCCAAGACCTGCCTGGCCTACTGCGACTGCACGCGCGAAGGCAAGAAGATGGGCATCGTGGCCGCCTTCACGGCTGGCGACGTGGACTTTCTCTTCGTGGGCCGCAACGGCGTGTTCTACGACCGCGAGGGCCGCGACTGGGATGCCAGCATCACCAAGCTGATCGAAAACCCCACCAGCGTGGCGCAGGCCTTCTTCTCTCCGTACAAGAAGTTCGTTCGCATGCTCGAAGAGCAGGTGGCCAAGCGCGCCGCCGCGAGCGAGGCAACGGCCCAGGGCTCGCTGAGTTCCATGGCCACCACGCTGACCACGGCCGACAAGGCCGCCGCCGCCGCCAAGCCCGGCGTGGTGCCCAAGCCCGGCGCCCGGGTGGACGTGGGCACGGTCGCCGCCATCGGCGTCGCGCTGGGCAGCATCAGCGCCGTGCTGGTGGGCATCTTCGGAAAGTTCGTGGACCTGGGCGCGTGGATCCCGATCGCGGTGCTGGGCATCGTGATCGCGATCTCGGGCCCGAGCATGCTCATCGCCTGGCTCAAGCTGCGCCAGCGCAGCCTGGGGCCGATCCTCGATGCGAGCGGCTGGGCCATCAACGGCCGCATGAAGGTCAATGTGCGGCTGGGCGCCTCGCTCTCTCAGACCGCGCATGTGCCGGCCTCGGCGCGGCGCCTCACGCGAGACCCCTATGCCGAGCGACGCGGCTGGACCGGCTTGGCCGCCACCGCGGCGGCGGTCGCAGCCGTGGCCGCGCTGGCCTGGCGCATGGGCTGGCTGGACGAGCGCCTGCCGCCCGGGCTGCAGCAGACGCCCGCGACGGTCTCCGGCGCCGCGCACCCGGCCACGCACCGGGCCTGAGCGCGGGCACCCGCAGCCCGCGCCGCAGGGCGCCCGCGTGAAGGCCGCACGGCGCCATGGGGCGATGCGCGAGCGAGCCTGCTGCGGCTGGCGTGGCATGCTATCGTCGGCGAACTAGGGTTTTCCCTTGGTTTTCCCTTGGTTTTCCCTTGGTTTTCCCTCGATTCTTCCTGGCTGCGGCGCAGTTGCCGCCCCGCGTCCATCCCTGCGAGTCATCCCGTGAACCCGAGCTTCAGTGCCGACGACGCGAGCGCGTCGCCTTCCGCGCCGCCTGCGGCCTCTGCCCATTTCCTGCGCGCCGTGCTGGCGCTGGGTATGGGCGGCTTTTCCATCGGGACTGGCGAATTCGTCATCATGGGCCTGCTGCCCGAAGTGGCCCAGGACCTGGGCGTGAGCATTCCGCAGGCCGGCCATGTGATCAGCGCCTATGCGCTGGGCGTGGTGGTGGGCGCGCCGCTGCTGGCGGTGGCCGCCGCGGGCTGGGGCCGGCGCACGCTGCTGATGGCCTTGATGGCGCTGTATGCGCTGGCCAACTTCGCCAGCGCGGCGGCACCGGGCTATCTGTCGCTGAACCTGCTGCGGCTGCTCAGCGGCCTGCCGCACGGCGCCTACTTCGGCGTGGCGGCCCTGGTGGCCGCGGCCTTGGCGCCACCCGGGCGGCGCGCGCGGGCCGTGGGCCTGGTCATGCTGGGCCTGACCACCGCCACGCTGGTGGGCGTGCCCATCGCGGCCTGGATGGGGCAGCACTGGGGCTGGCGCGCGGCCTTTGTCTTCGTGGGGCTGATCGCGCTGCTGGCCGTGGTGCTGATCCGGCGCGACGTGCCCAACCTGGCCGCCGCAGCCGGCGCCAGCCCGCTGCGCGAACTGGGCGCGCTGCGCCGCAAGCAGGTGTGGCTCACCCTGGGCATCGGCGCCGTGGGCTTCGGCGGCATGTTCGCGGTCTACAGCTACATCAAGCCGACGCTGATCGAGGTTTCCGGCCTGTCGCTGGGCCATGTGCCGGCCGTGCTCGCCCTGTTCGGCGTGGGCATGGTGGCGGGCAACGTCATCGGCTCGCGCCTGGCCGACAAGGCGCTGATGCCCACCATCGGCTGGCTGCTGGCCTATTCCGCCGCGCTGCTGCTGGCCTTCGTGCCGGCCGCGCACCACTGGGCGTCCGCGGCGCTGGGCGTGTTCTTCCTGGGCACCATGGTGGCCATCGGGCCGGCGCTGCAGATCCGGCTGATGGACGTGGCCGGCGAGGCGCAGACCCTGGCCGCTGCGCTCAACCATTCGGCCTTCAATGCGGCCAACGCGCTGGGCGCCTGGCTGGGCGGGGTGTCGATCGCCGCGGGCCTGGGCTGGACTTCGACCGGCTGGGTGGGTGCGCTGCTGGCCGTGGGCGGCCTGGCCATCTTCGGCTGGGCAGTGGCCGATGCGCGCCGGAGGACCCGCGCGGAGCACTGACAACGAAGGCGAACCCGTCGGCCTGCACCTACGGACGACGGAGGCCTTGGCTGCGGCATGCAGGCCGCGGCGCAGGGCAGGGTGAAGGCATGTGCCCACAGGCGGCGCGCTGCACCACTCTTTGGCGATGCAGCACAGCCGCAGGGTTTGCAGGATCTGTTGCCATGTCCACCGCCACCCCATCCGTTTCCGACACCAAGCGCAGCACGGGCGCCGCTGCCGCCGCAGCCAAGTCCGGCAAGGTGCAAGCGCCCGACGTGGTGCGCACGCCGCCGCCATCGGCCCCGGCCACGCAGGCCGTCAAGGAAGAGCCTGAACCACGTTTCGAGCCCGCCATTCCTTCCGACGGCCGGGACGAACAAGGCGAGCAGATGATGGAAGAGCTGGGCCGTGAGCGGCGCGAGAAGCAAGAGAAGACGGGGCAGGCGCGATGAAGCACTGGACCGAATCTTCACCCGCGACCGTGCCGCCGCCCGCACCGGCACCGCCCGTGCCGCCTGAGCCTTCGCCCGAGCCGCTGCCGGCGCCCTTCCCGGCTTAGGTGTTCCAGATCCGCGGGCTGCCGGGGCCGGTCTGCCAGAGTTCCTGGCGCCAGGCCTGCCACACGCGGCGCAGCAGCATCCACGCCGGCTCCACCACGGGCGCAAGCACGCGCAGCACGATCACCTGCGGCTGCGGGCTGGTCACGCCGGCAGGCACGGACTGGGCCTGGGCGCCCGCGTCGGGCAAAAGTTCGCGCGCCAGTTCCACCAGCCGCTCGCGCCGCGCGCGGGGCAATGGCGTGCCGCTGAGGATGAACAGCGAGGCCATGCAGCGATGGCCGTCCAGGCCCAGCGGGCCGTCGAGCAGGCGCGCGTCATCGGCCTTGAGGCGGCCGCGCTCCAGCCACACGCCCGGCCATTCGATGTGCTGCTGGAACTGGCCCGCCACGAAGGGCTTGTCGGCATGCGGCAGGCCCAGGGCCGTCACGTCCCAGCCGATCATTTCCGCGCCGGGCGCCAGATCGATCTCGAGCCGGTTCTCGGCCAGGCAGCCGCTGTAGCACAGGGCTTCGAGCGGCAGCCATTCCAGGCGCGCGCCGGCTTCCACGCGCAGGCGCGTGTGCTGCAAGGCGGTCTCGCCTTCGCTGCGGTAGAAGCGCGTGGCGCCGGGGGTGGTGATCAGGCCGTGGCTGCCGGCCTGGGCATGCACGCGGATGTCCAGCGTGTCGCCGCCGACCAGCCCGCTGGGCGGATGCACCAGCACGTTGTGGCACACGGCCGGGCCTTCGGGGTAGAGGCTTTGCAGAATGCGCAGCGGGCCTTCATGCTGGAAGCGCGCGATGCTGCGTGCGCCGTCATGTCTGTAGTCGAGTTGGAGTCGCGCGTGCCATGGCATGGGGCGAGTCTACGGGCCGCGCGCGGCCGCAGGCGGTGCGTGGCGGTTCAGTCGTCGTCGAGCCTGCGCCCGCGCCGCAGCGGCGCCTCGGCCGGTGCCCGGGCCTCGCGCACCGCCAGCTCGCCGCGCTCGGTCACGCCGAAGACCACGGCTTCCGCGTCTTCGCTGAAACCCGAGTTCTCGCGGCTGCGCGGCACCGAGGCCGTGATCAGTTCCGCCGCCTTCAGAAGCCGCACCTTGTCCACGTCGCTGCTGCGTCGCACGACCAGCGGAAAGCGGGCGTGCGCAACGATGCGGGTCAGGAATTCCAGTGACATGCGCGGGCTCCTGAAAGGGTGTTGAAGGGGCATCGGGCGCGTGCGCCTGATGCGTCTTGGCGAACATTCTGGACAAGGTTGCGCTGCAGCATCAATGGCTGCGCGCAAGACCCTGCGCGCGCTCCTGTTGAATCGCGCGCAGGCGGCTTTTCAATGCGAACTTTGGTTCAGCAATGCGTCCAGCGCGGGCGCTTCATGGCCGGGCGGAAGGCCCACGCAGGCCACGCGCAAGACCTGCGATTCGGGGTCGCAGAGCACGGCCTGCCACTGGCCGTAGTAGGTGGCGAAAGGCCCTTGCAGCAGTTGGCCACCCTGCGCGATGCAGGCCTTTGCAGCCTGCTCAACGGCCGCGGGGTCGTGCAGCATCAGCGTGGGGTAGCAAGTCACGGGTGCGGTCTTTCCCGCTGCTGGAGCGCGTTCGCGCAGGCCCAGCAGTTCGTAGGCGGGCCAGGCGTTGAAGCCCAGCTCGAAGCCCGGGCCCTGCAGCGCGCGGTAGATGGGCGAGCGCAGGGCCTCGTGCTCGGGCAGGCCCAGCACGGCGCCGTAGAAGCGGCACTGGGCCTCGATGTCGCGGCAGAAGAAGTTGAGGTACAGCTTCATCATGACGTGGCCGTGATGCCGGTCTTCGCGTCCATGCCGTAGCTCTTGCGGTACATCTGCTGCAGATGTTCGCCTGCCGTGCAGGGCGCAAAGCGCGGCTGTTCACCGGCCGGCACGGTGCCGGGCACGGCCTCGATGCGCGCGAAGTAGTCGGGCTCGTAGAAGAAGGGAATGGAGTAGCGCGGGGCGCCGCCCGAATGCGTGTTGCGCACGCGGTGCGGGTTGGAGTGGTACAGCCCGTTGGTCCAGCGCGGAATCATGTCGCCCAGGTTGACCACGAAGCAGCCTTCGATGGGCGCGGCCGCCACCCAGTCGCCTTCGGGCGTCTGCACCTCCAGCCCGCCGTGGCCATCCTGCGCGAGGATGGTGATGGCGCCCCAGTCGGTGTGTGCGCCGGCGCCGAAGGTGCGCGCGTCGGCATCGGCCGGGTGCGCGGGGTAGCGGATCATGCGCAGCGTGACCATGGGACTGCCGCTGCTCGCGTCGAACCAGTTCTCGGGCAGCCCGAGCGACAGCGCCAGCAACTGCATCAGCCGCCGCGACAGCCCGAGCATGGCCTGGATGTAGGCCTCGCATTGCGCGGGTGCCTCGGGCACTTCGGCGGGCCACTGGTTGTGGCCGTAGGTCTGGTAGCCGGCCCGCACGTAGGGATGGTCCGCGGGGTAGGCCATGCCGCAGTAGAAGCTTTCCTTCAGGTCGGGCCGGGCGCTGGCGTCCAGCGTCTGCGCGCCCAGGTTCTCGAAGCCGCGCAGGGTGGGCGAGTGGCGCATGTCCAGCGCCTGCCGCGTGTCTGCGGGCAGGGTCAGCAGCCGCTCGGCCAGCGCGAACTGGCGCTCCAGCAGCGGCTGCGGCAGGCCATGCCCGCGCAGGTAGAAAAAGCCCGAGGCCATGGCTGCCGCGCGCAACTGCGCGGCCACCTCGGCGCTGCGCGCGCCACCGGGCACCTGCGCGCCGCGCAGGTCGATCACGGGGATGCTCATCGGCTACACCGCCTCAGGCCGTCTTCAGCGCACGTTCTGCGGGCGCGGGCAGGAAGCGATCGGTCCAGATCTGCGCCACCGCGAGGCTGCTTTTGAGATTGAAGGCGCCGACGGTCTCATCGATCGTGGCCTGCAGGCGCTCGGGCGTGGCCGCGCCCCAGCCGTGCGCGCGCGTGCCGGCCGTCTTCATGCTGCCCTCCACGATCAACTGCAGGCGTTCGAGTTCGATGGCTTCCTGCGCCAGCGGCTCGCGCGCCTTCACGGCCGCGGCGCCGGCGCGCGGATCGGCCATGGCCTCCACCCAGCCGCGCGTGCTGGCCTTGACGAAGGCGCGCATGGCGTCGGCCTGCGCCATGCTCTTCGCGTTGGCGACCAGGCCGTTGCCATAGGACTTGAGGCCGTAGTCCGAGAAGCGGAAGGTGCGGATCTGCTCGAGCGCCATGCCGCGGGCCTTGAGGTTGAGCAGGCCCGTGAAGTAGAAATAGCCGGCGCCGTCGAAATCGCCCTTGACGAAGCGCGTGTCGCCGATGTCCGGCGTCACGTTCTCCCACTTCACGCCCGAGGCGTCGAAGCCCTGGGCCTTGGCAAAGGCGGGGAAGAGCTTGCGCGAGGCGTTGAAGGGCTGGCCCAGCAGCGTGCGGCCGGCCAGGTCGGCGGGGCGGGTGATGGGGCCGTCCTTGCGCACCAGGATGGCGTTGGGGTTCAGGTCGTACTGGATGGCCACGGCCTGGAGGCCGGCCTCGGGGTTGTTGACGTTGAACTCCACCATGGTGGCCAGGTCGGCCGAGGCCGCGTCGTAGGCGCCGCTGCCCACCAGGCTGATGGCTGCGGCCGAGCCGTTGCCGGTGTCGATGGCCACGTCGAGCCCGGCGTCCTTGTAGTAGCCGCGCTGCTGCGCCAGCAAGAAGCCGGCGGCCGTGGCCTCCACCTTCCAGCCCAGGTTGAACCTGAACTTCTGCAGCGCGCCCTGCGCGCGGACGAAAGGCGTGGCGGCCAGCAGGCCGGCAGCGGTGCCGGCGCGAAGAAGGGAGCGTCGTTGCATGGTATGAAGGTTCTCCGTCGTCTAACTTTGGACGTGTGCACCTTCCGTGCCATGCGCGCCGGGGCGCCGCTGCCTGCAAAAGCATGTGGCCACGGTCGGTTCGGGTGCATGCGCACCCGTGCAGTGCGCAGGAGCCGCCTGCACGCCGATCCACATGGGTGCGGAACTTGCATGCGCAGCTGTCGAGAGTAGAAGCGTCCACCGGCGGCCGTGAGCAAAAGAAGCGGCCAGGAGGGAATTGCTCTTCGGTGCCGTCAGCCACGCCACCGAGGGCCCGACCTCGGAACGCGGCGCAGCGGCATCGCCCCATCCACACCCACCCTGGAGCGACGCACCGTCATGACTTCCTCTTCCACTGTTTCCACCCCTTCCGCCGCTGCCGTTGGCGAAGCCGAACTCGTCGAGCTGCGCAAGGAAGCGCGCATGGGCGCGCTGGGCACCGAAACCGGCACGCGCGAGATCCGCCGCATCGACCTGTCGGACTTCGAGAACCGCCGCGCCGAAATCGCCGACCAGCTCTGGGACGCGGCCGTGGACATCGGCTTCTTCCAGCTGGTCAACCACGGCATCGAACTGGGCGCCGTGCACGAAGCCTTCGCGATGACCGAGCGCTTCTTCGCGCTGCCCGATGCCGTGAAGGCCCAGTACCCGCTCAAGGCCAACGCCGGCTGGGAAAGCCGCGCCCAGGTCCGCCCTTCCACCGGCACGCCCGACCAGAAGGAGAGCTACCAGATCACGCGCCCGCGCATGGCCGGCCTGTACCCGAGCGAAGAGGAACTGCCCGGATTCAAGAAGACCATGCTGGCCTTCGAAGCGCAAAGCTGGGCCGTGGGCATGCGCGTGCTCTCGTGCTTCGCGCTGAAGCTGGGCTTTGACGACGAGTTCTTCACGCGCGCGCACGCGCCTTCCAGCGAGACCTACCAGAGCACGCTGCGCCTGCTGCACTACTACGCGATTCCGCCCGAGGAGCAGGGCAGCCTGGCGCTGTGGCGAGCCGGCGCGCACACCGACTTCGACTGCCTGACCCTGCTGTACCAGCGCCCGGGCCAGGGGGGGCTGCAGGTCTGCCCGGGCAAGGAGATGGAGGCCCAGGCCTGGACTTCCATCCCGCCCGACGAGACCGCCATCACCTGCAACATCGGCGACATGCTGATGCGCTGGAGCGATGACCGCCTGCCGAGCAACTTCCATCGCGTGAAGAACCCCGTGCCCGGCGAGTACATGGGCCCGCGCTACAGCCTGGCCTTCTTCTGCCAGGCCAACACCGACGCCGTGATCGAGTCGCCTGCCGGCAAGTACCCGCCGATCACCGCGGGCGAGTACCTGCGCCAGCGCGTGGCCGCGAACTTCGGCAAGAAGTACTGAGCACCCGAAGCCGAGCCCGCCCCCGGGTTTCCCTGGGGGCGGGCCTTTTTTTGATCTTTCTACAATATGGACAATCATCCACAATATGGACATAGCCCGACGATGCCCACCGACAGAACCGATCCCGAGCCGTTGACGCCCTACCAGTACCCGAACCCGCCCGAGGCGCTGCCCGAGATCGTCATCCCCAATGCCATCCCGACCGATGAACGCCTGTGGGTGCCGCAGGCCGAGAACGTGTGGTTCCGGCCGCTGTGCCTCAATGCCAGCCAGGGCTACTGGATGAACCTGCTGCGCGTGCGCAAGTCGGGGGTGCTCAGCCGCCACCGCCATCCGCAGGCCGTGCACGGCTTCGTGCTCAAGGGCCGCTGGAAGTACCTGGAGCACGACTGGTGGGCCGAGGAGGGCGGCTACGTCTTCGAACCGCCGGGCGAGACGCACACCCTCTACGTGCCCGAGGACGTGCAGGAAATGATCACGTACTTCCAGGTCAACGGCGTCATGTACTACACCGACCCCTACGGCAAGGGCATGGGCTACGAGGACGTGTTCACCAAGATCGACATGTGCCGCAAGCACTTCGAGGAAGTGGGCCTGGGCAGCGACTACGTCAAGCAGTTCATCCGATGAGCAGCGCCGCGCGCTACGACTTCAGCGGCCGCGTGGCCGTGGTGACCGGCGGCGCCAGCGGCATCGGCGCCGAGGCGGCCCGTCTGCTGGCTGCCTGCGGCGCCACCGTCGTGGTCTGGGACCTGGCGGCCAGCGCCGATGACAACGCCATCCAGGTGGACGTGGCCGTGCCTGAGAGCGTGGCCCGCGCCGCGCAGCAGACGGCCGCGCGCTTCGGCCGCATCGACGTGCTGGTGCACAGCGCAGGCTGCACCGGCCCCACCATGGCGCTGGACCAGTTCGATCCCGCGCTCTGGCACCGCGTGGTGCAGGTCAATCTGGGCGGCAGCTTCAACGTCTGCCATGCCGTGGTGCCGCTGATGCGCCAGGCCGGGCGCGGGCGCATCGTGCTGCTGGCCTCCCTGGCCGGCAAGGAGGGCACGCCCAACGCCTCGGCCTACAGCGCGGCCAAGGCCGGCGTGCTGGCGCTGACCAAGTCGCTGGGCAAGGAACTGGCGAGCACGGGCATCCTCGTGAACGCCATTGCGCCGGCCGCGGTGCGCACGCCCATCCTGGCGCAGATGGCGCCCGAACATGTGCAGACCATGGTGGCCAAGAGCCCCATGCAGCGCCTGGGCGAGCCCGAGGAGGTGGCGCAGATGGTGGCCTGGCTGGCCTCGGATTCGTGCAGCTTCAACACCGGCGCCGTGTTCGACCTTTCGGGCGGACGCGCCACCTATTGAGTTTTCCCCGCATCACACCCCAGAAGGAGACATCTCGATGAACAACACCCCCCTGAACCGGCGCCAGTTCGCCGCCCTGACCGGCGCGGCCCTGCTGGCCGGCCATGCGCACGCGCAGGCCGATTTCCCCAACAAACCGATTGAGCTGGTCGTGCCCTTCCAGCCCGGCGGCGGCACCGATGCGCTGGCGCGCTCCTTTGCCGACGCCACGCGCAAGCACACCACCCAAAGCGTGGTCATCGTCAACAAGCCCGGCGCCAGCGGCTCCATCGGCTGGCAGGACGTGATGAACGCCAAGCCCGACGGCTACCGCCTGGCCATCGTCACGGTGGAGCTGGCCACCCTGGCCCACATGGGCATCGGCAAGATCCAGGCGGCCGACCTGCAGCCCATCGCGCAGCTCAATGCCGACCAGGCGGCCATCACGGTGCGCAGCGATTCGCCCTTCAACACGGTCGAAGAGTTCCTGGCCGCCGCGAAGAAAGAGCCCGGCAAGATCGGCGTGGGCAATGCGGGCCCGGGCTCGATCTGGCACCTGGCGGCCTCGGCACTGGAAGACAAGACCGGCGTGAAGTTCAACCACGTGCCCTTCCAGGGCGCGGGCCCCGGCGTGCAGGCGCTGCTGGGCGGCCACATCGACGCCGTGGCCGTGAGCCCCGCCGAAGTCACCACCTTCGTGCAGGCCGGCAAGCTCAAGACCCTGGCCGTGATGGCCGAGCAGCGCGTCAAGGGTTTCGAGAAAGTGCCCACGCTCAAGGAGCGCGGCATCGACCTCGTGATCGGCACCTGGCGCGGCATTGCGGCGCCCAAGAACACGCCGCCGCAGGTGGTGGCCTACCTCAAGGACCTGGCCTTCAAGGCTTCGAGCGAGCCCAGCTTCCGCGAAACGCTGGACAAGCAGAACCTGGGTTTTGTCTATGCCGACGACGCCGCCTTCAAGGCCCGAATCATGAAAGACAACGAGTACTTCAAGGCGCTCATCACCAAGCTGGGGATCAAGGCTTCCTGATGACCTACCAAGCCGATCTGCTCAAGGGCAAGCGCGCCCTGGTCGCCGGTGCCACGCAAGGCATCGGCGCCGTCATCGCCAACCACCTGGCCGCGCTGGGTGCGCACACCACGGCGCTGGGCCTGGGCGCGGGCGATGGCACGCTCAATGCCGACATCGAAGCACGCCAGTGCGACGTGACTTCGGCCGACAGCGTGGAGGCCGCGCTGGCCGACATGCCCGAGCTGGACATCGTCTTCAACTGCGCCGGCATCATCCTGCGCGGCGCCGAGCACGATGTGGAAGTGTTCCAGCGCGTGCTGAACGTGAACCTCACGGGCACCATGCGCGTATGCACCGCCACACGCGAGCGGCTCAAGGCGCGGCGCGGCTGCATCGTCAACACCGCTTCGATGCTGAGCTTCTTCGGCGGCGGCCTGGTGCCGGGCTATGCGGCCAGCAAGGGCGGTGTGGCGCAGCTGACCAAGTCGCTGGCCATCGCTTATGCGGCCGACGGCATCCGCGTCAATGCGGTGGCGCCGGGCTGGATCGCCACGCCGCTCACGCAGGCGCTGCAGGACGACCCCGCGCGCAGCGGGCCGATCCTGGCGCGCACGCCCCTGGCGCGCTGGGGCACGCCCGACGACGTGGCGCGCGCGGCGGTCTTCCTGTGCACGCCGGCCGCCGCCTTCATGACGGGCGTGATCCTGCCGGTCGATGGCGGCTACATGGTGACTTGATAATCCGCGCCGCAATGAACGACCTGGCGCGCGACTCCACCCTCGATCCCTCCACCCCGGCCGTGGCTGGCACGCAGGCCTTTGGCAAGTTCATGCGGGTGCTGCAGATCGTGGCCGACGCGCCCGAGCCGCCCAACGTGGCGGCGCTGATGCGCGCCACCGGCTACCCGCGGCCCACCGTGCACCGCATCGTGGCCGCGCTGGTGGCCGAGCGCATGCTGGAGGAAGACCCGGCCACGCACCTGCTGCGCATGGGGCCGCGGCTGATCCAGCTGGCCAGCCGAAGCTGGGGCCGTTCAGACCTGCGGCTGGCCGCGGTGGACGCGCTGCGCCGCCTGCGCGATGCGACGGGCGAGACCGTGCACCTGGCCGTGCCCAACGGCCGCCACATGACCTTCATCGAAAAGCTCGAAAGCCCCGCCGCCGTGCGCATGAGCTCGCGCATCGGCACCAACGTGCAGCTGCATGTGACGGCCGTGGGCAAGGCCTGGCTGGCCGCGCTGCCCGAGGCCGAGCGCGCGGCCGTGCTGGCCGACCTGCCGCTGCCGCGCATGACCGAGCACACGCTGACCGACCCCGCCGCGCTGGCGGCCGAGCTGGCGCAAGTGCGCGCGCAGGGCTGGGCCTGCGACCGCGAGGAACACGAAAGCGGCATCCACTGCTTCGGCGCGGCCGTGTGCGGCTCCGACGGCCGGCCGCTGGGCGCCATCAGCGTGAGCACGCTGGTGTTCAGGCAGAAGGACAACCCGCAGCAGGCCTATGTGCAGCCGCTGCTGCAGGCCTGCGCCGAGGTGGCGCGGCGCATTGCCGAAGTGCCTGCGCTGGCGCAGGGCGCGTAGCTTCTTTTTTCTTTTCCGTCGGCGTTCAGAGCCGGCGCGCGCTCAAGGTCTGGCGCGACCAGTACACGCCGTCCAGCCGATCCACCCGCACCGTGCCGCCCGTGGAGGGCGCATGCACGAAGCGGCGCTCGCCCACGTAGATGCCCGCATGGTGCGGCCGGCCGCCGCCGAAGAGCACCAGATCGCCGCCGCGCAGCTCCTCGGCCTCGATGACCGCGCCGAAGCCCGAGAGTGCGGCCACGGTGCGCGGCGGCGCCATGCCCGCGCTGTGGCCGTACACATAGCCGATCAGCCCGCTGCAGTCGAAGCCGCCTTCGGGCGTGTTGCCGCCGTAGCGGTAGGGCGTGCCCACCAGGCCCAGTGCGTGGATCGCGATGTCATGCGCCTGCTCGGGCGAGAGGGCCGACACCGGCGCCGGGCGGCGCCTGCCCGCGGAAGTGCCCGTGGCCCGCGGTGCGCTGCCGCAGCCAGCCAGCCACAGGGCCGGCAGCGTGGCAATGCCCAGCGCGAGCAGGCTTCGTCGGTGGGTGGCGGCGGCAGGCGAATCGGGCAGGGCGGGCAGGTTTCGCATGGCCGGCTATTGTGCAGAAGCCCTGTGGCGCGCGCCTGCCAAAAACCCTGCGTGCGCTTCGCAGCCCGGTTGCGTCTTCATATGTGTTTCGTATGGATGGGGCCGAAGATTCATATTTGACCGAATGATGCGGCACGCCCTATCGTTGCCCGATCCCCAGAGTCCGGAGACAAGACGCATGAGATTCCAACTGGCCCCGCTGGTCGCCGCCGCACTGATCGCCCTGCCTGCGCTCGCACAGACCCAGGCCCCTGCGACCGCGCCCGCCGCAGCCGCACCCCGCGCTGCCGCTGCCGCACCGCGCGACGAGTTCTTCTGGCTCGGCGAGATCAACAAGGCCACCGCCGTCATCAACACCGACGAAGGCCTGCTGGACCGCGCCATGACCCCGCGCATCACGGCCGGCATCACGCAGGTGCTGCAGGCGGGCGCGCAACCCGGCGGCAAGCGGCCCTCCACCGTGATCAGCTTCGAGCCGCTGCTGATCGAGGCGGCCGGGCAGGAGGTGACGCTCCTGCACGCGGGCCGTTCCAGCCAGGACATGCACGCCACCTACCGCGCGGCCATGCTGCGCGAAGACCTGCTGCGCCTGTCGGAGCAGCTCAACCGCAGCACCGGCACGCTGCTGAAGCTGGCCGAGCGCCATGCGGCCACCATCGTGCCCAACTACACCAACGGCGTGGCCGCGCAGCCCAACAGCCTGGGCCACTACCTGCTGGGCCACGCGGCGGGCTTCGAGCGCGATGCGCAGCGCCTGCGCGAAGCCTATGCGCGCATCGACCGCTCGGCCATGGGCACCACCGTGCTCAACGGCAGCAGCTGGCCGCTCAACCGCGAGCGCATGGCCGCCTACCTGGGCTTTGCGGGCGTGGTCGACAACGCCTATGACGCCTCGCAGATATCGTCGATGGAGCACCCCGTGGAAGTGGGCGCGGTGGTCAGCAGCCTGGCGCTGCACACCGGCCATTTCGTCGAAGACATCATGACCCAGTACGCGCAGTCGCGCCCCTGGATGCTGCTGGCCGAAGGCGGTGCGAACACCTATGTCTCCAGCGCCATGCCGCAAAAGCGCAACCCGGGTCTGCTCAACAGCACGCGGCGCGATGCGTCCACGGCCCTGTCGCTGGCCATGGGCGTGGCCATCCAGGCCCACAACATCACGCCGGGCATGAGCGACCCCAAGGAGGTCAAGCCCAACCGCGCGATGGTCGATGCGGGCATCACCGCGCTGCGCAACCTCGAGCGCGTGTTCAATGGCCTGGTGGTCAGCCCCGAGCGCGCGCTGGAAGAACTCAACAGCGACTGGACCGCCTCGCAGGAGCTGGCCGACGTGCTGATGCGCAAGTACAAGCTGCCCTTCCGCGTGGGGCATCACTTCGCCTCCGAAGTGGTGGACTACGCGAAGGAGAAGAACATCAAGCCCCTGGACTTCCCCTACGCGCAGGCCCGCCGCATCTATGCGGAGGCGGTGAAGGGCACAGAGCACAGCGCCACGCTGCCCATGAGCGAGGCCGAGTTCCGCGCCACGCTGGACCCGGTGGCCATCGTGAAGAACCGCGCCACGCGCGGCGGCCCGCAGCCGGCCGAAGTGGCGCGCATGCTCCAGGAAGCCCGGCAGAAGCTGGCCGCGCAGGAGAGCTGGACGCGCGAGCGGCGCGCGCACATCGATGCGTCGCTGGCCAAGCTGGATGCAGACTTCGCGCGCCTGGCCGGCACGCGCTGAGCCTTCTATTCAGCCCGCGCCGCGTGATTCCCAGAACCCGCGGTGCGTGGCCAGCATCTCCGGCGCCACGGCAGCCACCGGACCGATCACCTCCACCGCACGCTGCCCGCGCGCAAAGACCTCGCGGCAGGGCAGGCTCAGCGTGGGGTTCTCGGGGTGGCTGCCGGTCAGCGCCAGCAGCTCGGTCTCTTCGGCGCCGTAGAGCACGCGGCCGATGCCCGCCCAGTAGACGGTGCCCGCGCACATGGCGCAGGGCTCGAAGGTGGTGACCAGCGTGCATTGCGCGAGGTAGGCGCCGGGGTAGTTGGCGGCGGCATGGCGCGCCAGCGTCGACTCTGCGTGGTTCACGGTGTCGATGTTGCCCTGTTCGGCCAGCACGGTTTCGCCGTCGGGCGCCAGCAGCAGCGCGCCGAAAGGGTGGCGGCCCATGTCCATGGCGCGGCGGGCCACGGTGTCGGCACGGCGCAGATGGCGCGCGCATTGGTCTTCGGTGAGGGCGGTGCTCATGGGATCGGTGTCGTTGCTCATCAAAAAAAGTGTCAGCGCCACTGCAGTAGCAGCGACCAGGGCTGGCGGCTCAGGTGGCGGTCGGGGCAGTTGGCGCTGGCGCCGTCACAGCCATCGCTCAGGTAGCTGCGGTCCAGCAGTCGGGCGCCGGCGGCGAAATCCAGGCGCCGGCGCATCACGGTGTCCAGCAGGTTGCCGCCCACGGTGTCGAAGCCGCTTGCATCCACCTGCGTGACCACATCGCAATGCATGGGCAAGGGGCGGCCATTGGCCAGCCGCTGCGCCAGTGCCTCGCCCAGCGCTTCATGGTCGGCCAGGGCCGCGCTGCTGCGCCCGCGCGCGCTGCACACCAGGTCGCCCACGCGCGGCGGCGTCTGCATCAGGTCGCAGGCGCGCAGGCCGTAGCTGCTGGGCTGGCCCTGGCGCTCGGCTTCGCTGGCGGCCCAGGCGGCGGCGGCATAGTCGGCATGGGCTTGAGAGAAGGCAAAGCGCGTGGGCGCCTCACCCGCTTCGCGCGCGAGCCAGCTGATGAAGGCCGCGGACCAGGGCGTGTCGATCACGGCCACGCGCGCCAGCGCCACGCGCGCGGCGGCCACCTCATGCGCGGCCAGCCCCTGGTCGGGCCCCACGCCAAGGCCCATGAGCCGCGCATCGCTGGCCTGATTCAAGGCTTGTTCAAGCAGTTGCCGGTCGGCCGGGCGCAGCGCGCCGAAGTGGATCTGCGCCGGCAGCGGTGAGTCGCTGTCCGGCGGCACCGCGCTCCAGTAGTCCATCACGCGCTGCCAGGGCGCGGGGTTGCGCGAAGGGCCCGGCTGCATGCCAGCCTCGACCGCGCCGGCTTCGATGAGCCGGCCCTGCGCATCGAGCTGCGAGCCGCCCCAGGCCGCATGTTCAACCAGCGCGAGCCGGGCCATGCGCTGTGCTGCGTCGGGTGCAGCCTGGATGGCGGTGCGGGTGCAGAGCGCGTCGTTGGCCTGCGCAAGCGGCGCGCTCAGCAGACCCAACGCAACAAGAAGGCCGCAGGCCAGGCGCCGCGGCATGGCAAGAAAGAGAAAAACGAAACGGTGCATGCGCCGCGCAGCTTAGCAAGCCGCGCGATTCCTGCGCGAGGCTCAGGCCATGCCTTCGCTGCTCACGAAAAAAGAAGGCGCGCCTTAGACCGTGAACACGTTCTTACAGCAGCGAGATCTGCTGCGCGCGCGCCAGCGCACCCGTGCGGTTCTTGACGCCGAGCTTGGCGAAGATGTTGTGCAGGTGCCATTTGACCGTCGCTTCGGAGAGGAACAGGCTCTGCGCCACTTCGCGGTTGCCCAGCCCGGCCTGCAGCAGGCGCAGCACCTTCAGCTCGCGCTCGGTCAGCTCCACGGCAGGCGCGCTGTCGGCCTTCGGGTGGGCTGCGGGCACGGCGGCTGTTGCCGCCCGGCCGGCCGCCTGCAGCAACTGCTGCAGGTAGGCCAGGGGCACCGGCTGCGTGTCTGACGGGCCGCCCGCGCGCGCAGGTCGGGCGGCGATCAGCGCATCGACCAGGTCCATGAGCTGCGGGTCCAGATCGACCAGGCTGCGCAGCAGGCCGCCGCGTGCGCCCAGCGCCAGGGCCTCCTGCAACGTGCGCAGGGCCTGCGCGCGGTCCAGGCCCCGGTGCTGGTGCAGCGCGCGCAGGGCCAGCAGCCGGGCGAGCTGGGCCTGGTGGCCCTGGCGCTGCGCGCGGCGCACGGCATCGGCCAGCAGCGGGGCCAGCCCGTCGGTGCCCTGGGCGCCCTGCGCGCGGGCCAGCCGAAGGCGAAGCCGCAGCAGGTCCACGCTGCCCTCGGCCGGCGGCTCGGGGTCGTCGGCGCGGCGCGGTGCGGGGCCCAGGCCCGACGCTTCGCCTTCCATGAAGCCGTAGGAGCGTGCGAGCCGCTGCGCGTCGGTGCCCGCGCCGATGGCCAGCCGCAGCGCGCAGCGCTCGGCCGCGAGGATGCGCGCCAGGCGCGGCAGCCGCAGCCGGTGGCCCAGCGATTCGCCTTCGAGCAGGCAGGCGTCGGCGCCGGCGGTGTCGCCGGCCAGCCGCAGCAGGCGCGCGCGCGTCAGGTAGCCGGCCGTGCTCATCTCGACCAGGCCATGCTCGTCGATGAAGGGCAGGCCCAGGTCCAGGTAATGCCGGGCCTGGCCCAGCTCGTTGAGTTCGTAGCAGACCTCGGCCGCCAGCAGCGTGAGCATGGAGCCCGCATAGGAGGCCACGCCCAGGCTGGCCTCCACGGTGGCCATGCCCTGGCGCGCATGCTCCAGCGCCTGCACGAAATCGCCCCTGCGCATCGCGATCAAGGTGGCCAGCGCACTGGCCCAGGCCAGGCCGTAGTGCGCGCCGCATTCCTCGAAGGCCCGGCGTGCGATGGCCAGGGCCCGCATGCCCGCTTCAAATTCATCGGTGGCGCAGCAGCCGGCCGCCACCACGTTGGCCACCACGCCGGTGCGAAAGGCCTCGGCCTGCGGCCAGTGGTGCAGCCAGGCTTCGCCGGCCGCCTTGGCGCGCAGCGGCTGGTCGGACAGCGCGTAGTACACGCAGCGGATCATCTCGACCACGCAGCGCACGGCGCCGTCGTCGTCCTGCGCATCGGCGCCCAGGCTTTCGAGCGCGCGCAGCTCGGCATCGGCTTCGGCATGGCGGCGCGTGAGCACCAGCGACCAGGCATGCCCGGTTCGGATGTGCGGCCGGGCCTGCACCAGCGCCTGCGGCAGGCGGGCCAGCCAGGCCAGCAAGGTCGCATGCTCGCCGCGGTACTGCACCAGCTCGGCCGAGAAGGCGGCCACCAGGTCGGCGGCGCGCTCCAGGTCCTGCGCCTCGAAGGCATAGCGCACGGCTTCGTGCGGCAGGCGGCGGCGGTCGAACCAGGCGCTGGCGCGCAGGCAGATGCGCTGCAGGTGCGCGGCGGCCCGCTCGCGGCCGCGCTCGCGCAGGTAGTCGGCAAACAGGTGGTGGTAGCGGAACCAGGTGCGCGAGCGGTCCAGCTCCGAGAGGAAGAGCTGGCGCGCCTGCACCTCGGCCAGCATGGCGCGGCTGTCGTTGCGCTCCAGCACCTCGTCGCACAGCTCGGCGCAGAAGCGGTTCAGCGGCGCGGTGTCGAGCAGGAATTCGCGCAGTTCGGGGCGCAGGCTGCTGAGCACCTGCTCACCCAGGTAGTCGGTGATGTCGCGGTCGGTGCCCGAGAAGGCGGCCAGGAAGGCGCCCTTGTCGTGGCTTTCGCGCAGCGCCAGAGAGGCCAGCTGCAAGCCGGCGATCCAGCCTTCGGTGCGCTCGTGCAGCGTCTGCAGCTGCGCGCGGTCGAGCACCGAGCCGCTCACGCGGTCGACGAAATCGGCGGTCTCGTCCAGGCCCAGGCTGAAGTGCGCGGTGTCCAGCTCCAGCAGTTCGCCGCGCAGGCGCATCTGGGCCAGCGCAAAGGGCAGTTGCCTGCGGCTCGCGATCACGAAACCGATGTGCGCCGGCAGGTGGCTCATCAGCCATTCGAGCTTGCGGTGCACGTCGTCGGCCTGCACCAGATGGAAGTCGTCCAGCACCACCAGCAGGCGCCGCGGATGGCCGATCAGCTCGTGCAGCAGCGAGGCGACCACGGCATCGAGCGAGACCATCGTGCCGCTGTCCATCTGCGCCAGCGCGGCGCGGCCCAGGCTGGCGTCGGCGCGTTGCAGCGCTGCGGCCAGGTAGCGCATGAAGTGCAGCGGGTCGTTGTCTTCGGCGTCCAGGCTGAGCCAGGCGCTGGGCGCGCCCAGGGGCTCGAGCTGGGCCACCAGCTGGGCCAGCGCCGTGGTCTTGCCATAGCCGGCCGGCGCCGTGAGGCTGACCAGCCGCCGCGTGAGCCCGGCCTGCAGCAAGGTGGACAGCCGCGGCCGCGCCAGCAGGCGGGCCTCCAGCTGGGGCGGCACCAGCTTGGATTCGATCAGCAAGGCCGCCGTGCTGGGCGGCGGGGAGCCGGGCATGGACGTTTCCTGGATGCGGGGGGCCTCAGTGTGCCCGATGCGCCTGATACAGCGTGAGCACGCAGGCGCCGCCCAGGCCCAGGTTGTGCTGCAGCGCGATGCGCGCGCCCTCGACCTGCCGCGCCTGCGCCTGGCCGCGCAGCTGCTGCGTGAGTTCAAAGCACTGCGCCAGCCCGGTGGCGCCCAGCGGGTGCCCTTTGGAGAGCAGGCCGCCCGAGGGGTTGGTCACCACGCGGCCGCCGTAGGTGTTGTCGCCGGCGTCGATGAAGGCCGCGGCGCCGCCTTCGGGGCACAGGCCCAGCGCCTCGTAGCTGATCAGTTCGTTGTGGGCGAAGCAGTCGTGCAGCTCGACCACGTCCAGGTCCTGGGGCCCGATGCCGGCCTGTTCGTAGACCTGCCGCGCGGCGGCCTGCGTCATGCCATAGCCCACCACGCGCATCATGTCGTGGCTGCCCAGGCTGTCGGGCGTGTCGGTGCTCATGGCCTGGGCCGCGATCTGCACATCGGCGCGCAGGCCGTGGCGTTTGGCAAAACCTTCAGACACCAGCACCGCCGCCGCCGCGCCGCAGGTGGGTGGGCAGGCCATCAGCCGCGTCATCACGCCGGGCCAGAGCATGGGGGCGTCCATCACATCCTGAACACTGAGTTCCTGGCGCAGCAGCGCCAGCGGGTTGCGCGCCGCATGGCGGCTGGCCTTGGCGCGGATGCTGGCAAAACTCTGCAAGGGCGTGCCGTACCGGTTCATGTGCGCCAGGCCCGCGCCGCCGAAGTAGCGCAGCGCCAGCGGCAGATCCGCCATGCCCACGAGATCGCTGACCTCGCGGTCGAAGGCCTCGAAGGGGCTGGGCCGGTCGTCGAAAACGGTGCCCAGCGCACCCGGATTCATCTGTTCAAAACCCAGCGCCAGCACGCAGTCGGCGGCGCCGCATTCGATGGCCTGGCGCGCCAGGAACAGCGCGCTGGAACCCGTGGCGCAGTTGTTGTTGACGTTGAAGACCGGGATGCCCGTCATGCCCACTTCGTAGAGCACGCGCTGGCCGGCCGTGGAGTCGGCGTACACATAGCCGGCGTAGGCCTGCTGCAGCCGGGCGTAGTCCAGGCCGGCATCGGCCAGGGCCTCGCGCACGGCCTGCGCGCCCATCTGGGGGTAGGGCGCGCTGGCGCCGGGCTTGCCGAAGGCGATCATGCCCACGCCGGCCACGCACACGCGCGCCGTGCTGCTGCTCATTCCGCCGCTTCCTTGAGCCGGCGCAGCAGTTCGGCGCGGATGTCCTTCTTCATCACCTTACCCACCTTGGAGCGCGGCAGGTCGGGCCAGACCTCGATCTGCTTGGGCGCCTTCACGCTGCCGATGCGGGCCTTGACGAAAGCCTGCACCTCCTCCGCCTGCAGGCTGCGGCCCGCATGCGGCTGCAGCACGGCCACCACGCGTTCGCCCCACTTGTCGTCGGGCAGGCCGATCACGGCGCCGTCCTGCACGTCGGGGTGCTGCATCAGGGCCTGCTCCACCTCCACCGAATAGACGTTGAAGCCGCCCGTGATGATCATGTCCTTGGCGCGGTCGACGATGTAGAGAAAACCGTCGGCGTCGAGCCGCCCGATGTCGCCCGTGTGGTGCCAGCCATGCGCGCCGGCCTCGGCCGTGGCGGCGGGGTTCTTGTAGTAGCCAGCCATCACGAGCGAGCCGCGGATCACGATCTCGCCGGTCTCGCCCGTGGGCAGCAGCTTGCCATCGCCGTCCATGGTGGCCACCTGCACCAGCGGGCCGGGCCGGCCGGCCGAGGACAGGCGCTCGCGCGCGACGCTGCCGTCGGCGCGAAAGTGCTCCCTGGGCGCCATCATCGAGATCATCATCGGCGCCTCGGTCTGGCCGAAGAGCTGCGCCATCACGGGGCCGATCTTCGTGAGCGCCTCCTCCAGCCGCGCTGCGGCGATGGGCGCGGCGCCGTACCAGAAGCATTGCAGCGAATCGCGCTTCGTGGTCGCCAATTGCTCGTGCGCCAGCAGCATGTAGATCAGCGTGGGCGGCAGGAAGGTGTGGGTCACGCGGTGGCGCGCGATGAGCGCCAGGAACTCCGTCAGGTCCGGCTTGGGCATGACGACGATGCGCCCGCCCAGCGTCATGATCGGGAAGCACAGCACGCCCGCCGCGTGCGTGAGCGGCGCCAGCGCCAGGTAGCAGGGCCGGCCCTCGAAGGGGTAGCCCATCAGAGTGAGGGCCGACATGCTTTCGAGGTTGGTGCCCGTGAGCATCACGCCCTTGGGCTGGCCCGTGGTGCCGCCGGTGCCGGCGATCATGGCCAGGTCGTCCACGGGCCTCACATGCAGCGGCGCCTCATGAAC
Source organism: Xenophilus arseniciresistens (assembly GCF_028023875.1). GTDB lineage: Bacteria > Pseudomonadota > Gammaproteobacteria > Burkholderiales > Burkholderiaceae_C > Xenophilus > Xenophilus arseniciresistens. Next base: position 674,952 of record NZ_JAQIPB010000002.1, on the reverse strand, counting down.
GCCTTCGAGCCACTGCGCGAGCGATGGCGCGAAGCTCTGAGGCTGGTCCAGGCAGACCCAGACGCGCACCTTGGGCAGGCCGGCGCGCATCTGCTCCACCATGGCCGCGTAGTGGCTGTGGAAGATCAGGCAGGTGCAGTCGAAGGCGTCGAGCACGTAGCGGTTCTCGGCCGCTTCGTTGCGCGGGTTGATGGGGCACCACACGCCGGCCGCGCGCGAGATGCCGAACACGCAGGCAAAGGCCGTGGCATCGTTGCTCGACAGCACTGCCACCTTCTCGCCCGGCGCGATGCCCGAACGCTGCAGCGCCCGCCCCACGCGGTGGCTGATGCGCTGCACCTCGCCGTAGCTCAGGTCTGCATCGCCCATCGTGAGGCAGGGGCGCCCGGCGCCGAGCTGGGCGCCCTTGTCGAGGTAGTCGACCAGTCGCATGTTGCTGCTCAGTTCTGTACGGTAAGGAGCGGCGCCTGCACCAGGCCGAAGCTGCGCAGCACGCCCAGCAGCTCGCGGTGGCCAAAGGCCTGGCAGCCCGAGGCGAAGCCCACGCGCCGGGGCGCCTGCTGCAGCAGCGAGGCGGCGGCATAGGCGTTGAGCAGGCCGGTCTGCTTGTAGTTGCAGTTGCCGTAGATCACGCAGTGCGCGCGGCCCAGCGGCCCCTGGGCGTGCACCGAATCCACGGACTTGTTGATGCGCGGGTTCTCGCGCGGCGGCATGGTGTTCATCACACCGGCCGCGGTCTGGGCCAGGGCCGCGTAGCGGGCTTCGGGGTCCATGTCCTTGGTGGCCTCGAGCGCGGCTTCCACGATCTTGGGCACGCCCAGCATCAGCGGCTTGTTGAACACGCCACCCAGCACCTTCACATTGGCCACGCGCGGGTCGCGCCTGAACCACACGGGGTGCGAGGTGCCGCCCCAGGGCAGGGCCAGCGCCGTTTCGTGTTGGCCCGGGATGGCCAGGGTGTACAGGCCCGCGTCGGGCTGCCATTCCTTGTACTGGTTCTGCTCCAGGTAGAAGGCTTTCGACGTGGCGGCGTTCACGAGGATGGTCTGCGTGGACGCGATGGTGGGGCTGCCGCCCCAGAAGACGGCGATGTCCAGCGTGTCCAGGCCGGGCGTTTCCAGGCACAGCTGCGCGGCGATCTCGCCGGTGGTGTACATCTGCGCCAGGCCGGGCGAGAGCAGCAGGCCCTTGGCCGCGAACTTCGCGCCGTACTGCTCGTCGAGCGTGATCAGCCAGTCCTGCTCGCCCGTGGTGTCGGTGTAGTGGCAGCCCGCGGCCAGGCAGGCCTGCACCACCTCGGGCCCGAACTTGGCGAAGGGGCCGACGGTGTTGAGCACCACCGACGCGCCGCGGAACAGCTCCGTCAGCGCCTCGGTGCTGTGGATCACCTCCACCACCTCGTAGTCGGCGGTCTCGATGCCGGGCACATGGGCCCGCATCGCATCGTCGAGCTTGTCCTTGCTGCGGCCGGCCGCGATGAAGGGAATGCCGTACTCGCGCAGGTATTCGCAGACCAGGCGGCCGGTGTAGCCGCTGGCGCCGTAAACGATGACGGGTTTGTTGTGGCTCATGGATGTCTCCTTGCTGGGAAATCGAAATGGCTCAGAGCTCAGAGTGGGGTGCGCGGGCTCACATGCCCATGCCGCCGTCCACCGCGAGGCCGACGCCGGTCACGAAGCGCGCCGCGTCGGAGCTGAGGAACACCACGGCATCGGCCACTTCGTTCATTTCGGCCAGGCGGCCCAGCGGGGTCTGCCCGACCACTCCCGCCACGGCGGCAGGCACGTCGGGCGCCAGGCCCAGTGCGACGATGTCGTTGGCGAGAGCCACGCCCATGGGGTTGGCGATCAGCCCCGGATAGACGCAGTTGACGCGCACGCCGTAGCCCAGCTTGCCGGCTTCCATCGCTGCCACGCGGGTGGCGCGGTCCACCGCCGACTTGCTGGCCGAATAGCCGGCGATCGCAGGAAAAGCGATGGTGGCGGCCACCGAGGCGATGTTCACCACCGAGCCGCCCTTGCCGGCGCCGCCGCCCGGGCGCATGGCGCGGAAGGCGTGCTTCATGCCCAGCAGCGTGCCAACCACGTTCACGTCGAACATGCGGCGCAACTGGTCGGCATCCACCTCGGTCACCAGCGAAGTGACCTCGATCCCCGCGTTGTTGACCAGCAGGTCGAAGCCGCCGAGCTGCGCGAGGGTGGCCTGCGTGGCGTGGGCCCAGTCGGCGTCCTGGGTCACGTCCATCTTCACGAAGCCGGACCTGGCGCCACCGCTCAGGGGCAGGGCCTGGGCGGTGGCCAGGCCCTCTTCGGCCAGCAGGTCGCCGATCATGACCGAGGCACCGGCCTGCGCCAGCGCCTGGGCAATGGTGGCGCCGATCGCGCGCGCACCGCCGGTCACCAAGGCCTTGCGACCGCTCAGATTGAATTCGCCCATGATGCATCTCCTGTGTTGGCGGCACCTGGCATCGGGTGGCCAAGCTGGTGAGCATTCCAGCAGGAGGGCGCGGGCAGCAGCGCCCAACAAAAGGTTGGATTTTTGTGTTGCGACGCAGCAGATCAGGCGCGGGAAGAGGGCTGAAATCGGCCCGGGGGAACGAACACCAGGCAGTGCTGTTGTCCGGCGGCGGGGCGGGGCAGGGCCGGTGATCCCCGACACGGGGCAGGCCTTCGAGCCCAAAACAAAAGCCCGCTGGTAGCGGGCTTTCATGGCGTCTCGGGATTTTGCCCGGCGCTGGCGGCGCGTTCGAGGCGACCGGTCTCAGTGGTTCTGCGAGCCGCGATGCGCCCAGGCCGTGGTGTGCTTCTCGATGGCGCTGAAGAGTTCGTACATCAGCATGGCCATCGCACCCACCACCAGCAGGCCGGCAAAGGCCAGGCCCATCTGCATGGCCGAGCCGGCGCTGATCAGCAGGTAGCCGATGCCTTCGTTGGCGGCCGTCATCTCCGACACCGTGGTGCCCACGAAGGCCAGCGTGATGGCGACCTTGAGCGAGCCGTAGAAATACGGCATGGAGCGCGGCAGGCCCACCTTGATCAGCACGTCCCAGCGCTTGGCGCCCAGCACGCGCAGCACGTCTTCCAGCTCGGGCTCCAGCGTGGCCAGGCCGGTGGCGATGTTCACCATGATGGGGAAGAAGCTGATCAGGAAGGCCGTGAGGATGGCCGGCCCGATCCCGATGCCGAACCACACCACCAGGATGGGCACGAAGGCCGCCTTGGGCAGTGCGTTGAAGGCCGTCATCAGCGGGTACACCGCCGCATAGGCCAGGCGCGAGCTGCCGATCACGAAACCCAGCAGCACGCCCACCACGATGGCGATGCCAAAGCCCGCCATCGTCACCCAGAAGGTGCGCCAGGCATGGCCCGCGATGATGGCCTTGAACTCCCAGAACTGTTCCCAGATGCGCGCCGGACTGGGGAAGATGAACTCCGAGATGTTGAAGGCCGAGCAGATGATCTGCCACAGCACGATGGTGGCGGCCAGCAGCAGCCAGGGGGACCAGAGTTCGGCGATTCGTTGCTGTTTGGTATTCATTGCGCCACCTCCGCGCCTTGCTTGCGCATGGCCCCGATGTGCCCGCGCAGTTCATGCACGATGTCGGAGAACTCCTTGGTGTAGGTCACTTCCAGCTCGCGCGGGCGCGGCAGTTCGATCTCGCGCTTGACCACGAAGCGGCCCGGCGATTTGCTCATGACGTAGACGGTGTCGGCCAGGAAGACCGACTCGCGCAGGTCGTGCGTGACCAGGATGACGTTGAAGCGCTGCTCGGTCCAGAGGTCGCGCAGGATGCACCACAGCTCCTCGCGCGTGAAGGCGTCGAGCGCGCCGAAGGGCTCGTCCAGCAGCAGCATCTTGGGCTCGTGGATGAGCGCGCGGCAGATGCTGGCGCGCTGCTGCATGCCGCCCGAAAGCTGCCAGGGGAACTTGTCCTCGTAGCCGCCCAGGCCCACCTTCTGCAGCAGGCGGCGCGCGCGTTCCTCGTATTCCTTGCGCTTTTGCTTGAAGGTGGAGCGGTAGGGCTCGACGATCTCCAGCGGCAGCAGCACGTTGTCGACGGTGGTGCGCCAGGGCAGCAGCGAGGGCGCCTGGAAGGCCATGCCCGAGATCTTCAGCGGCCCCGTGACGGGCTTCCCGTCGATCAGGATCTTGCCCATCGAGGGCATGCGCAAGCCCGTGGTGAGCTTCATGAAGGTGGACTTGCCACAGCCCGAAGGCCCGACGATGGCGATGAATTCGCCCTGCCGGACCTTCAGGTCGATGGCCTCCACGGCGAAGTGGTTCGCTCGCAGCAGTTCTTCGTTGTAGGCCAGCCAGACGTCGCGGAAGTCGACGAAGTAGCCGGTGTCAGTGGGGGGAGCCGTCATGGAATGGGGTTCCTCTTTTTTCTTTCGTGATGTCAGCGCTTGGGCAGCACGTCCAGCTCGGCCGCGCCGGGCAGGAAGCTGCCGTTCCACACCGCGTTGGCGGGCACCGGGTTCTTGGTGGCGTAGGCCTTGGCCACCTGCTCGGCCATGCGCTGCAGGCGTTCGGCGCGCAGCTGGCCGAAGCCTTCGGCGCGCGCGCCCGCGCCGTCCACGGCCGTCTCGATGGTCAGCTTCAGCCGCTTGACTTCCAGCGGCACGTTCACCAGGCCGTCCTTGGCCTTGAGCGAGGCGATGGCCGCCTCGGGATTGGCGATGGCCTCCTTCGTGCCCTTGGCAAAAGCCTTCAGGAAGGCGCGCACGGCTTCGGGCTTCTCGGCGATCAGCTTCGGGCTGGCGATGATCACGTTGCCATAGAGCTGCACGCCATGCGTGGCATAGGGCAGCACCACGATGTCCTCGCGCTTGACGCCGCGCGCTTCCAGGTTCAGTAGGCTGGTGAAGGTGTAGCCGGTCACGGCATCCACGTCGCCGCGCACCAGCATGGTCTCGCGCAGCGGCGGGTCCATGGTGGTCCACTGCACCTCGCCCACGCCATTGGCCTGGGCAAAGATGGGGAAGGTGCGGCGGCCCGCGTCGAAGATGGGCGCGCCCATCTTCTTGCCGGCCAGGTCGGTGGCCTTGGTGATGCCCGACTTCTTGAGCGCCATCACCGAGGCCGGCGTGGTGTTGTAGATCACCATGACCGCCACCGGCTTGATCGGCGCGTCGGGGTTGTTGGCATGGAACTCCATCAGCGCCGCCAGGTCGGCGAAGCCCAGGTCGTGCGTGCCGGAGGCCACGCGCTGGATGGCGCCGGCGCCGCTGGCGGCTTCCACGCTCACGTCCAGCCTCACTTCCTTGAAGTAGCCCTTCTGCTCCGGATGCACGAAGAAGGCGGCCGGGCCTTCGAAGCGCCAGTCGAGCTGGAACTTCAGCGGCGTCAGCGATTGGGCAAGGCTCCAGGAGGAAGCGGTGAGGGCCAGCGCAGCGGTGGCGGCTTGGAGGAAGGCGCGTTTGTTCACGGGAGTCGGCGGAGAAAAAGGGGGCGATGAGGGCGGGCGAGAGGCAGCCCCCGCGCGGCCAGGGCTGCGCGAGGACGGGGGCAGCGTGCTGCTGTGTGCGCTTTACTTCCTGGGCAGGATGTCCAGCTCCGCCTTGGTGGGCAGGAAGCTGCCGTTCCACACGGCTTCGGGGTTCACGCGGGTCTTGGTGCCGAAGGCGTCGGACACCTGCGAAGCCATCAGCGACAGGCGGGCCGGATCGACCTGGCCGAAGCCTTCGGCGCGCGCGTTGGGGCTGGCCACCACCGTGTCGATGGCCAGCTTGAGGCGGCGCGTCTCGAGCGTGGTGTTGATGATCCCGTCGCGCGCCTTGACGTGCTCGATGGCGGCGGCCGGGTTGGCGATGACTTCCCTGGCGCCCTTGGCGAAGGCCGCGAGGAAGGCCTTCACGGCTGCCGGGTTCTCCTTGACCATCTTGGGCGAGGCGATGACCACGTTGCCATACAGCTTCACGCCGTATTGCGGGTAGGGCAGGATCACCACGTCTTCGGTCTTGGCGCCGCGCGCCTCGAGGTTCAGCAGCGAGGTGAAGGTGAAGCCCGTGATGGCGTCGATGTCGCCGCGCACCAGCATGGTTTCGCGCAGCGGCGGGTCCATCGCGGTCCAGGCCACGTTGCTCACGTTGTTGGCCTTGGCAAAGATCGGGAAGGCGCGGCGGCCGGCGTCGAAGACCGGAGCGCCGAGCTTCTTGCCAGACAGGTCGGCCGGCGTCTTGATGCCGCTCTTCTTGAGCGCCATCACCGAGGCCGGCGTGTCGTTGTAGACCATCATCACGGCCACGGGCTTGTTGGGCGCGTCGGGGTTGTTGGCGTGGAACTCCATCAGCGCGGCCAGATCGGCGAAGCCCATGTCGTAGGCACCCGAAGCCACGCGCGTGACGGTGCCGCCGGAGCCGTTGCCGGCGTCGATGCTCACATCCAGCCCGGCGGCCTTGAAGTAGCCCTTGGCCGCAGGTTGCAGGAACAGGGCCGCGGGGCCTTCAAAGCGCCAGTCCAGCTGGAACTTGATCGGCGTGGTGGCCTGGGCATGGGCGCCGCCGCCCAGACCGAAGCTCAGGGCCGACGCGGCAAGAAGAGACTGGATCAGCTGTCTTTTGTTCATGTTTGCTCCTGCGGAATGTGATGAGTTTCCAAGTGTGAGCAAAAATGGGGCCGCCCCGAGTCGGTGCAAACGCGGGCGGTTCTGCGCGCATGGATGGGCGATGGCGCCCGCTTTTTGGGTGTTTCGCACTAAAGAAGCGCGTGCCTGGGGCAGTGGATGCATGGATGTGGTGCGGGTCGGCCGCCCGGCCGTTGGGCAGCCAGCTGAAGATGCTGCGTGCGGCGGCATGCGGCTTGCGTGCCGGGTGCGCACGGCCCACGCCTTGTTGCATGCGCCTTCCTGCCCGCTTTTTTTCTGCCTTCATGACCGAGATCGACTTTTCAGAACTGGACACCCATGCGCGCTACAAGCTCATGGCCAGTCTCATCGTGCCCCGTCCCATCGCGCTGATCACCACGCTGGCGCCCGACGGGGCCATCAACGCCGCGCCCTTCAGCATGTTCAACATGCTGGGCGAAGACCCGCCGGTGCTGATGGTCAGCATCAACAAGCTCGACAAGGGCCAGCTCAAGGACACGGCCGCGCACATCCTGCGCACGGGCGAATTCGTGGTCCACATCGCCGACGAGCCCATTGCCGCCGCGATGCACCGCTGCGGCGACCGCCTGCCCGTCACGCAGAGCGAGCTGGCCTACACGGGCCTGACGGCCGTGCCCTCGCGCACCGTGGCGCCGCCGCGCATTGCGCAAGCGCCCGTGGCCTTCGAATGCGTGCTGCACGAAACGATGCAGACCGCCAGCCGCTATGTCTTCATCGGCCGCGTGAAGTGGCTGGCCGTGCGCGAAGGGCTGGTGGACACTGAACGCTGGCGCGTGCGGCTGCAGGAGTTCTTCCCCGTGGGCCGCTTCGGCGCCAGCTTCTATGTGGATTGCCGCAACCGCTTTGCCATCGAGGCCGATGAAGGGCTGGCGGTGGAGAAGCGCGGGGGGGCGAGTACCTCGATTGATGAGATGTGAGCTTGTTGGTTGAAGCTCTTTGGGTTGCCTGTGGGCTGGGGGCGGGATTGCCCGCCCCCGCAACGTGACATTTGCTGACGCATCGGTGCAATAAAGCGCCATGCGCGCCCACTATGCTCGCCTGCACGCCCGGGGCGAAAGGCCCCGGATTCCTGACCGTTTCAAAGGAAGATCCGAGGCATGCGTCGTTTCGAGTTGATCGAGGGCAACTCCAGCAAGTTCTGGGAGATCGAGCAGGCAGACAAGGAACTGAACATCCGCTGGGGCCGCATCGGCACCGCGGGGCAGAGTCAGACCAAGTCCTTCGACGACGCCGCCAAGGCCCAGACGGCCATGGGCAAGCTGGTCACTGAAAAGACCGGCAAAGGCTACAAGGAGGCCGGCGTGGCAGCCGATGCGAGCATCGGCAAGACAGAGGCCAAGCCCAAGGCCGCGGCCCCTGCTGCTGCCGCCGCGGCCGCGCCTGCAACCGCCGCAACGGCCGGCAGCGAGGCACCGGCCGCACCCGAGGCTGGCCCCGCCACCGAAAGCCTGGATGCGCAATGCGAGCGCGTCTTCGAAGCCGTGCGCGCGCAGATCGCCGATGGCGCGCTCAAGCTCGGCGACAAGCTGTCGGCCGCAGTCCTGAAGCGCCAGCATGGCGTGAGCGAGCAGGGCGCCGCCATGGCCTTTGACCGGCTCAAGTCTGGCGGGCTCATCTACGGCTGGGGCAGTACGGCTCAGGTGCAGGACCGGGCCCAGGCCTATGCCAAGGCACTGGGCGAACGCGCCGCCGCCGCCCCGCTGGCCGCGCAGGCCAGCACGTCGGCCGAACCCGTGCCCGAAGGCACGCCGCCCTGGCTGGCCCAGGGCGAGCCCCTGCGCCTGACGCCGCAGATGCAGGGCCTGATCTATGCCTCGCGCCGCTTTCCGCAACCCGTTCTGAAGACCAGCGTCAGCGCCGCCTGGCTGCTGGTCAGGCAGAAGGCCGAACTGTCCATCGACCTGAGCGCCAGCGATGCCGCCCTGCGCCCCGCGGCCGAGCGCATGCTCGCGCGCAGCCAGCAGATCGAGCCGGCCGAGGACCCCGAAGCCGACGCGCTGCTGCTCACCCTGGCCCTGCACACCACCGGCTACTACGGTGAAAGCGAGCCCGGCGAAGCCGTGGTCGACTACCTGGTGGCGCGCTACGGCCTGCCGCAGGCCGTGGACGTATGGCTGGCCGCGCAGCGCGTGCAGGTCGTCACGCACTACGACCACAAGACCAGGAGCCGCAGCAGCAGCTTCCAGGCCCAGGTCACCCATGCCGTGAGCAACGGCTGGCGCGGCCCGCTGGGCCAGGGCGAAGCGGCGCTGCGCCGCCACCTGGCCGCGGCCAGCGAGGACGACTGGCGCGCCAGCGCCGAGCGCATCGAAGCCGGGATGCCCCAGCTTCTGCCAGCCCGCCAGCCCGTGTTGGCGCTGCTGCTGCCCGACCGGCCCGAGCTGTCGAACGCGCTGGCCCTGCGCCTGGGCGCTGAGAAGGACACGCCCGAGACCCTGCACTGGCTGCTGCTCACGGCCACCGAGCCCTCCGCGCTGGCGCAGGCGGCCAAGGTGCGCATCAGCTATTCCACCGGCTTCTGGGGCCACAGCCAGATGGTCGCCACCGCCGTGCGCGAGCGCGGCATGCAGGCCGTGGCGGTGCTCGAAAAAGGCGCCGCTGCCGACGAGGCCGGCGAGGCGCTCGCTGCCATCGGCACGCCCGAGGCCGTGACCGCGCTGGCCAAGGTGGCCAGCGCCTCCAAGGGTGCGCTCGCGCGGCTGTCGCTGGCGGTGGACCGCTGGCCGCAGGCCGCACTGGTGGCGCTCTCCAGGCTCGTGGCCGCAGGCGGCAAGGACGCCGGCCTGCTCACGCCCAGCCTCACGCGCCTGCTGCGCGCGCATGGCAGCGCGGTCGACGCGCTGCGGCCCTGGCTGGACGCCGGCGCGCAGGGCGCCATCGACCGGCAACTGGCCCTGCTGGCCGGGCCCAGCGAGGTGGCCGATGCGGTCGAGCTGCCCGGCGTGCTCGCCGCGCCGCCCTGGCTAGCCAAGGTGCAGAAGAAAGCGGCCGGCACGCTGGCCCTGGAACCGCTGGCCCTGGCGGCCGTGGAGCAATGGCCGGAGGGCGCGCGCGAGCAGGCGCAGCGCCCGGCGTCGAGCTGGCAGCAAAACCGCTATGCCTCGGCGCGCAACGATGTGGAAGTCATGCTCAAGGAGCTGGGCTTCGAGAGCAAGGCCAGCAAGCTCGCGCAGGAGGAACAGCAGAAGCTGCTGCAGGCCGCCTTCGAGCAGGGCAACTACGACCCGGCGCTGATCGAAGACATCCAGACGCGCAGCGAGGCGCGCGAGAAGGAGTTGCTCGCCACGCTGAAGGACCCGATCCGCGACACCGCGCGCCAGGGCATCCAGAACGGCGATGCTTCCAAGCTCATCGCCGCCTGGCGCGCCATGCTGGCGGCGCGCAAGAAGGAGCGCTACTACTTCTTCTGGTTCGACGCGAGCTACACCGCGCAACTGCCGCCCGCCCTGGGCGTGCCGCTGTGGAACGCCATCGCGGGCGAGGCCGAGACCCAGGGCGCCGAGTACGTCATGGCGCACTTCGGCCTGCCTGCGCTGGCGGGCCTGCAGTCGGTGGTGCGGGCCAAGCCGGGCGACAACCTGCGCGTGGCACTGAACTACGGCGCCGTCGAGCTGGCGGCCCCCGCCGCGCGCGCCTTTGCCAAGCTCAAGACGGTGCGGCAACTGGGCCGCGAATGGCTGCTCAAGTTCCCCGAGCACGCCGCCTGCGGCCTGATCGCGCCGGCGCTGGGCAAGGCCGGCGAGGTGCGCGATGCCGCCGGCGCGGCCCTGCGCCTGCTGCAGGCCGAAGGGCATGGGGCTCTGCTGCTCGAAGTGGCCGGCCGCTACGACAACCCTGCAGTGGTCGACGCCCTGCGCGCCGTGCTCGACGAAAGCCCGCTCGACCGCTTCCCCACCAAGCGCGTCAAGTTGCCCGAGTGGTGGCAGCCGCGCGGCTGGCGCCGGCCCGAACTGCTCAATGGCAAGGCGCTGCCCGACGAGGCGCTCGATGCGCTGGGCCAGATGCTCACCTTCCCGACCAACGAGGAGGTCTACGGCGGCATCGCCGTCGTGAAGGAGGCCTGCCGGCCGGCCAGCCTGGCCGACTTCGGCTGGGACGCCTTCAGCGCCTGGCTCGAGGCCGGCGCCGTGGGCAAGGAGAACTGGGCGCTGACGGCACTGGGCTTTCTCGGCAGCGACGACACGGCGCGCAAGCTCACGCCGCTGATCCGCGAATGGCCGGGCGAGGCGGCCCATGCGCGCGCCGTCACCGGGCTGGACGTGCTGGCCGGCATCGGCTCCGACGTCGCGCTGATGCTGCTCAACGGCGTGGCGCAGAAGGTCAAGTTCAAGGGCCTGCAGGACAAGGCGCGCGAGAAGATCGACGCCATTGCGCAGGCGCGCGGCCTCTCGACCGAGGAACTCGAAGACCGCCTGGCGCCCGACCTGGGCCTGGACGAGCAGGGCACGATGGTGCTGGACTTCGGGCCGCGGGCCTTCAAGGTGGGCTTCGACGAAACGCTCAAGCCCTATGTGCGCGAAGTCGATGCCACCGGCACGCCCGGCGCGCGCCTGCCCGATCTGCCCAAACCCAAGAAGACCGACGACGCGGCCCTGTCCAAGGAGGCCACCGAGCGCTTCAAGCTGCTCAAGAAGGACGCCCGCACCATCGCCAGCCAGCAGCTGCTGCGCCTGGAAGTGGCCATGTGCGCGCGCCGTCGCTGGACGCCCGAGGTGTTCCGCCTGTTCCTGGTCGAGCATCCGCTGGTGCGCCACCTGGTGCAGCGGCTGATCTGGGGCGTGTACCAAGTCAGCGGCGACAGCAGCTACGGCGGCGAGCTCGAGGCCTGCTTTCGCGTGGCCGAAGACGGCAGCTTCACCACGGCCGAGGACGACCCCTTCGAGCTGCCCGAAGGCGAGCACGTCCGCATCGGCGTGCCCCATGCGCTGGAGCTGCCGGCCGCCGACGCCGCGGCCTTCGGCCAGGTTTTTGCCGACTACGAATTGCTGCAGCCCTTTGCGCAGATCGGTCGCGACACCTACACCCTGACCGAAGCCGAGCAGAAGGCCGACAAGCTCGAGCGCTGGAAGGGCGCCAAGGTGCCCACGGGCCGCGTGCTGGGCCTGGTGAACAAGGGCTGGCGCCGGGGCCAGGCGCAGGACGGCGGCGGCATCTGGTACTTCCTCAAGCCCCTGGGCGCGAGCAAGGTGATCGAGCTGTACCTGGACCCGGGCATCATCGTCGGCATGGTGGACGAATACCCCGAGCAGGAACTGGGCGAGATCAAGGTCGGCCCGCCCGGCAGCTGGGGCGAGATCCAGGCGCCCGAAGCCTTCAGCGCGCTTGATGCGATCTCGGCCAGCGAACTGATCCGCGACCTGGAGGCGCTGCGCGCATGAGGCGCGAGCCGCCTCTCCAGAAAAAGCCCAACTGATTCGAAGGAAGAACCCGCCCATGGCGTCTTCACGCAAACCCGGTGCTGATGCGGCTGCCGCCGCGCTGCAGCGCCCACCGGCCGAAATCCTGCATGCGCAGCAACTCGCGCAACTGAAGGCGCAGGACGGCGCCAACCCGCGCCCGCCGGGCTGGCAGCTGAGCCTGAAGGCGGCGCGCAGCTTCATCCTGGGTGATGCGGCGCTGGGCATCGCGCCCAAGATCGTCGCGCCAGTGGCCAGCATCGAGCGCATGCTGGTTACCCTGGCCACGGGCCGCGGCCTCATGCTGGTGGGCGAGCCCGGCACGGCCAAGTCCCTGCTGTCGGAGCTGCTGGCCGCCGCCATCAGCGGCAGTTCCACGCTCACCATCCAGGGTGGCGCCTCCATCACCGAGGACCAGATCAAGTACGGCTGGAACTACGCGCTGCTGATCAACGAAGGCCCGAGCCCGCGCGCGCTGGTGCCCGCGCCGCTGTACCAGGGCATGCACGCCGGCCAGGTGGTGCGCTTCGAGGAGATCACGCGCGCGCCGCTGGAGGTGCAGGACTGCCTGCTGGGCATGCTGTCCGACCGTGTGATGGCCGTCCCCGAGCTGGCCGGCGAGCACGGCATGCTCTATGCCCGCGAGGGCTTCAACATCATCGCCACCGCCAACACGCGCGACCGGGGCGTCAACGAGATGAGCGCCGCGCTCAAGCGCCGCTTCGACTTCGAGACCGTCTTCCCCATCATGGACTTCGAGCGAGAGCTGTCGCTGGTGCAGGAGTCTTCCGCCCGGCTGCTGGCCCAGAGCGGCATCCCCAGGACCGTGCCGCAGCCGGTGCTGGAGCTGCTGGTCACCACCTTCCGCGACCTGCGCGGCGCGGCCGAGCACAAGGGCGCCGCCGCGGGCAGCGATGGCGCGATGGACCGCCTGACGGCCGTGATGTCCACCGCAGAGGCCGTCAACGTGGCCCATGCCGTGGGCGTGCGCGCCTGGTTCCTGGAGCAGCGCGAAGGCTCGCCGCAGGACCTGGTCGATTGCATTGCCGGCACCGTGGTGAAGGACAACGCCGACGACCGCGCCAAGCTGCGCCGCTACTTCGAGCAGAAGGCCGCCAAGCGCGAGGGCGCGCACTGGCGCGCCTACTACGAAGCGCGCCACCGGCTGCCCTGAACCCGGAGCCGACCGATGCTGCCCCACATCATCGGCGTGCGCCACCACAGCCCGGCCTGCGCGCGGCGCGTGGCCCAGCGCATCCGTGCGCTCAGGCCGGCCTACGTGCTGATCGAGGGCCCCGCCGATTTCAATGCGCGCCTGGACGAGCTGGCCTTGCCGCACCGTCTGCCGGTCGCGATCTACAGCTACCTCAGTGCAGACGAAACGCACCGCGGATCATGGTCGCCGCTGGCCGAGCATTCGCCCGAATGGCAGGCACTGGCCGTGGGCCGCGAGGTGGGCGCGCAACTGCGCTTCATCGACCTGCCGGCCTGGCACGAAGCCTTCTCGCATACGGAGAACCGCTACGCCGACGTGGCCGACGCCGAGCATGAACGGCGCGCTGAGGCCTACGAAGAGGCGCTGACCGAGGCGCTGTCGGTGCAGGGCCGCGACGCGCTGTGGGACCACCTGTTCGAGGACGGCACCGAGGGCGAGGCGCTGGACCAGCGTCTTGACACCTACTTCGATCACCTGCGCCCGGCCGGCGATCCGGGCTCGCTGGGCAATCAGGCGCGCGAGCAGATGATGGCGCGCTGGATCGCCTGGGCCATGGCGCAGCGCCGGGGGCCGGTGCTGGTGGTCTGCGGCGGCTACCACGCGCCGGCACTCGCGCGCCTGTGGCAGGGCCTGCCCGGCGAGCTGCCGGACACGCCGCAGCCGCAGTTGCCCTCATCGTCCTCGCCGGACCAACCCGCGCAGGCGCCGCTGCGCTTTGGCTCCTACCTCGTGCCCTACACCTTCAAGCGCCTGGACGCCTTCGCGGGCTACGCCTCGGGCATGCCTTCGCCGGCCTACTACCAGTGGGTGTGGGCGCATGGCGCCCAAGGCGCTGCGGCCCTGGCGCTGGCGCGCGTGATGCAGCGCCTGCGCGAGAAAAAACTGCCCGCTTCCACCGCCGACCTGATGGCCGTGCACCTGCGCGCGCAAGGCCTGGCGCGGCTGCGCGGCCATGCCCAGCCCTTGCGCTGCGACTGGCTCGACGGCCTGGCCGGCGCGCTGGTGAAGACCGCGCTCGATGCGCCGCTGCCCTGGACCTACCGCGGCCCCATGCGTCCCGGCACCGACCCGGTGCTGGTGCAGGCCATGGACGTGCTGGCCGGCGACGTGGTGGGCCAGCTGGCGCCCGGCACGCCGCAGCCGCCGCTGGTGCAGGCCGTGCGCACCGAGCTGGAAGCCATGGACATCACGCTGCGCGGGGCGCTGCAGCTGGACCTGCTGCAGGACACCGACCGCGCCAGGAGCCGCGTGCTGCATCGCCTGCGCATCCTGGGCCTGCCGGGCATCACGCGCAGCCGCGGGCCGAAGCAGGCGCTTTCCGGCGAGCGCACCGAAGTCTGGCAGCTGGGCGAGCCCTTTGAACAGCAGGCAGCCTTGATCGAAGCCGGTGCCTGGGGCGCCACCTTGGTCGATGCCGCGCGTGCCAGGCTCGAAGACGATTTGCGCCGCGCCAATGGCCGCATCTTGCCGCTGGCCGAAGGGCTGAACCAGGCCGCCTGGGCCGGCCTGGCCGCACTGAGCGACCGGCTGCTGCGCGAGCTGCAATCGGCCATTGCGCGCGAGCCGCACTTCGAAGCCTTGGCCCCCGCGCTGGGGCTGCTGCACACCTTGCTGCGCCATGGCCAGATGCTGGGCATGGCCGATGCGCCCGTGCTGCGCGTGGTCATCGAGGCGGGCTTCGACCGCGCGCTGTGGCTGCTGGAGCCCGCGGCCGCCATCGCGCCCGCCGACGTCGACGAGCATCTGCAGGGCCACATCGCGCTGCGCCGCATCGTGGCCGACACCGTGGCCGCGCTGGCCGACGGCACAGGCGATGCGCCCTTGAACATCGAACCCGCCCGCGCGCTGGCCGTGTGGCAACGCAAGGCCGCTGACCCGGGCGCAGCCCCGGTCAGCCGCGGCGCGGCCTTGGGTGCTTCGATGAGCCTCTCCTCACTCCTTGCACCGCTGGGGGCGGGCCGGGCTGGGGGCCCGCACACCCCCAGCATCGAAGACGCCATGCACCTGCTCCGGGCCATGCCCGCCCCCGTGCTCGGCGATGCGCTCACCGGCCTGCTGGCCCTCGCCCGCGAAACCCTCTCATCCGAACCCGCCTTTGCAGCGGGCATGGACCGCCTCGTGCAGGCGCTGGACAACGCCGACTTCGTGCAGGCCCTGCCCAGCCTGCGCGCCGCCTTTGCCTGGCTGCCGCCGCAGGAGCGCGGCGCGCTGGCCGATCAGGTGCTGGTGCTGCACGACGCCACGACGCTGTCGCGACGCGCCCTGACCCAGCAGTTCACGGCCCAGACTTCGTCTGAAGAATGGGCGGCTGCGAATGCGGCAGAGACGGCGGCGCTGGAGGTCTTGCGGGCCTGGGGCATCGCGCTGGAGCCCGAAGATCCAGGTTCACTCAAAACGCATTGAATGGACTGAAAAAAGACTATATTTAGTCTCTCAAGGATTCTCCCCCATGCAGTACTCCACCCAAGTCAAGCCCATCAGCTACCTCAAGGCCAATGCTGCCGAGGTGTTGACTCAGATCGCCGAGGCGCGTGAGCCTCTGGTCATCACGCAGAACGGCGAAGCCAAGGCTGTGCTGCAGGACGTTGCCAGCTACGAAGAGACGCAGCAGACGCTGGCGCTCTTGAAAGTGCTGGCGCTGGGTCAGCAGGATGTGGAGGCCGGCCGCGTCAAGCCCGTGGCTGATGTGGTCAAGCGCTTGCGCGCCAAGCGCTCCGAAGGCTGATGCCAGGCTCCGCCCGCCACGAGGTGCTGCTCACGGCCGGTGCCGAACAGGATCTCGAATCCATCCACAGCTACATCGCCGAGTTCGACTGCGAAGAAAACGCCGGCCGCGTGCTCGACCAACTGATGGACGTCGTGGAGCGTCTGGCGCAATTCCCCGAACGCGGCAGCTATCCGAAAGAGTTGATTGCATTGGGCATCCGGGACTACCGCCAGACCCACTTCAAGCCCTGGCGCGTGATCTACCGCGTCATGGAGCGGCGCGTGGTCATCTACCTGATCGTCGATGGCCGGCGCGACATGGCCTCGGTGCTGGCGCGCAGGCTGCTGGGCCATTGAGCCGCGCCACATCGTTTTTTTCAAGGCATGCGCAGCTCCCTCGACTTCAGCGCCCGGTCCGGCACTGTCACCACCTGGCCGGGCCTGATCCTGATCTTGCTCGAAGTTGCCCCTTCGCATGGCAGGCCGCGGGGCCGCGCCAGCGCGGGGGGCTGAAACACATGGCGCTGGACATTCCCTCCCCCCTGCAACGCTGGCGCCTGCTGCTGGGCGAGCCGGCCGAGCCCGCCTGCGGGGCACTGAGCGCCGAATGCCAGGCCGCCGACGCGGCGCTGGAGTGGCTCTATGGCCGCGACGGCGACCGCGCCGCGCGCGGCGAGCGCAGGGCGGGCCTGGGGCCTTCGGCGCTGAGCACGCCGGACTGGATCAACACCATCCACGAACTCTTTCCCAAGGAAGTGATCGAGCGGCTGGAGCAGGACGCGGTGGAGCGCTTCGGCATCGACGAGGTGGTGACCAACCTCGAGGTGCTCGAGCGCATCGAGCCTTCGGAATCGCTGCTGCGCGCCGTGCTGCACACCAAGCATTTGATGAACCCCGAGGTGCTGGCCGCGGCGCGCAAGCTGGTGGCCGAGGTGGTGCGCCGCATCATGGAAAAGATGGCCACCGAAGTGCGGCAGGCCTTCAGCGGCACGCGCGACCGGCGCCGGCGCTCGCGCATGAAGATCGCGCGCAACTTCGACTTCAAGCGCACCATCGCGAGCAACCTGCACCGCTACGACCCGGCGCGCAGGCGGCTGTATCTGGAATCGCCCATCTTCAACAGCCGCACGCGGCGCCATCTGGAGCCCTGGGACATCATCCTGCTGATCGACCAGAGCGGCTCGATGGTCGATTCGGTGATCCACAGCGCCGTGATGGCGGCCTGCCTGTGGCAGTTGCCGGGCATGCGCACGCGGCTCGTGGCCTTCGACACGGCGGTGGTGGACCTGACGGCCGACGTGTCCGACCCCGTCGAGCTGCTGATGAAGGTGCAGTTGGGCGGCGGCACCGACATCGCCAAGGCCGTGGCCTATGCGCAGTCGCTCGTCGCCAACCCGGGCCGCAGCGTGGTGGTGCTGGTCAGCGACTTTTATGAAGGCGGCAGCGGAGGCGAGCTGGTGCGGCGCGTGAAGGCGCTGGTGGAATCCGGCGCCAAGGTGCTGGGCCTGGCCGCGCTCGACTCCAGGGCCGAGCCGGCCTTCGACCGCGAGATGGCGGCGCGCCTGGTCCGCGAAGGTGCGCAGATCGGCGCAATGACCCCGGGCCAGCTGGCCGGCTGGCTGGCCGATGTGATTCAGGCCTGAGCGTTCCAGAAAAGATGCCCCGCCAAGACCTGCTCGAACTGACGCCCGAAGCGCTCACGGCGCTGGCCAATGCAGGCTTCGTCAAGCGTGCGCAGAAGGATGTGGCCGCAGGCCTGCTGCCGCGTTTGGAAGAAGCCGCGGACGGCACGGTGACGGCGCACTTCGACGATGGCGTGCTCACGCGGCTGGCGCCGGGGCGCACGCTGCGCGATGCGGCCTGCAGTTGCCCGGCCAGCAGCATGTGTCGCCACCGCGTGATGCTGGTGCTGGCCTATCAGGCGCAGGTCGGCGATTTTGCACCGCCGTCCGCCGAAGACGCGCCCGCCGAACCAGCCGCGCCCGCAGGCTGGAGCCCTGCGCAGTTCGACGATGCCGCGCTGGCGGCCAGCTTCGCGCCTTCGGTACTGGAGCAGGCGCTGCGCCTGGCTGCGGCAAGGCCCGTGATCGCCGTGCAGGCCGGGCAGGGCGCCGATGGCGCGCCCGTGGCGCGGCTGCCCATGTGCAGCGTTCGCTTCTTCTCGCGCAGTTCGCTGGTGCATGCGCGCTGCGACTGCAGCCAGGGCAGTGGTTGCGCGCACGTGGTGCTGGCCGTCTGGGCCTTCCGCGAGGCCGGCGCGCTGCCGCGTGCCGATGGGGGGGGCGGCGAGCGCATGGTGGCCCTCGCGCCTCGCAGCGCCGAAGGCCAGGCCGCTGCGCACGACGCTGCGCCCCGCTGGCTGGCCGGCGAGCCGGCACAGGCCGCGCGCGCCCAGCTCGACGCGCTGCTGCTGGCGCTGTGGCTCGATGGCTCGGGCCAGGCCCTGCTGGCGCTGACGGCGCGCGTCGAGGCGCTGCGCGCGCAGGTGCAGGCGCTGGGGTGGCGCTGGGTCGATGACGGCATCGACGAACTCTGGATGCTGCTGCAGGCCCAGCACGCGCGCAGCAGCCGCTTCGACGCGCGCCGCCTGCTGGCCGTGACGGCCGAGCTGTGGGCCCGGCTGCAGGCGGCCGCGCATGTGGAATCACCTCCGGCTGAATCCACGTCGCCGCCGCCGCTGCACGGCAGCCAGATCCTGGGCCTGGGCGTGAAGGGCGAGGTGGCGCTGGACCATCTGCGGCTGGTGTCGCTGGGCGCCGTGCTGTGGTCCGACGACGACGGCGAAGGCGCCGACGTGCTGCTGGCCGACCCCGACACGCAGACCGTGATGGTGCTCGAGCGCAACTGGCCGCGCACGGCCGATGCCGCGGCGGGCGGCACGCCGGCAACGCTGGCGAGCCGACGCGTGGCCGGCTTTCCGCTGCGCCAGGTGGCGGCCGGCCAGGTCCTCACCAAGACCGCCTCGCGCCGCGCCAATGGCCGCATCGAGATCACTGCCGGCGCGCGGCAGACCGGCGTGATGCCGCTGTCACCCAGTGCGTGGGACGAGCTGCGCGCGCCGCTGCGCCAGGCCTCGGTGCGTGGCCTGATTGCGCAGCTGCAGGCCAGGCTGCCCGAGTTCGTGCTGCCGCGCCAGGCTGCCAGCGGGGCGGCGGCGGGCTCGGCCGGCGCGCTGCACGTGCTGGCCTGCGACGAGGGCCTTCAGGTGCAGGGCAGCCATTGGGATGCGGCGGCGCAGGTGCTGCATGGGCAGCTGCATTGCGGCGGCGATGAAGCGGCCCAGGACCCGCCGCTGTGGCTGGCCCTGTCGCACCGCGCTGCCGCGCCGGGCGCTGTGGACGCGCTGGCCCGTGCGCTGGGGGGCGAGTGGGGCGCGCTGCGCGCCGTGGCCGGCACCGTGCGGCTCGAGGACGGGCAGGCCCGGATGGCGCCGCTGGCCCTGCTGACGACGCAGCGCGCCGTGGTGTTGCAGGTGGAGCCACCGCTGCCGCAGGCCCTGGCCCTGCAGGCCGGGCCCGCGCCCCGTTCGGCCCGCAGCGGCCTGGTGCAGGACACGCAGGCCCTGCTGGGCCAATGGCTGCGACAGGGGCTGCGCCACCAGGGCGGCGGCATGGCCGCGCGCGCGCAGGCGCAGGCTACGGTGCTGCGCGAGGCCGGGCTGGGCCGCTGTGCGGCGCTGCTGGAGGCCGTGCCGCAGCAGCTGCGCAGCGCTGACCGCAGCGCGCTGCTGCCGCGGCTGAGCACCCTGGGCCTGTTGCTCGACGGCGTGGCGCAGTAGGCCTTGGGCCTTGGGTCCGATGTGTCTTTTGACATTGACTGACATTTCATAATCCCGCTGGCGCCGCCGACCCGACGGCGCCATCCCGCAGCAGATGGCGGGCCGGAGGGAACTCGAGTGGCGCAGCACATGGACGACATGGACGACAGGGGTGACATCGACCGGCAGCTGGAGCTGGTGGCCGGCATCCCGGCCATCACGGCCATCCTGCGGCTGCTGCGCGAGCAGACGGGCATGCGCTTCATCGGGATCGCGCGGGTCACGCCCGAGCGCTGGGTGATGTGCGCCGTGCTGGACGAAGCGGGTTTCGGCCTGGTGCCCGGCGATCAGCTGGACGTCAACACCACCGTGTGCCGGGCCCAGATCGACAGGCCCGACACCATTGCCTTCGACGATGCGCTGGCCCATCCGCTGTACAGCCAGCATCCCGGGCCCGCGCTCTACGGCTTTCGCAGCCACATGTCCGTGGCCATCCATGTGCGCGGCGCCTATTTCGGCTCGCTGTGCGCGCTGGACCCTGAGCCCGCGGCCATCAGCAACGAGCGCGTGATCGGCATGATGGAGGGCATGGCGGCGCTGATCGGACGCCTGATCGAGGAAGCCCTGTCCCACGGCAACACGCTGCAGGCGCTGGTGGACGAGCGCGCGACCAGCGTCTCGCGCGAGCAGTTCCTGGCCGTGGTGGCGCACGACATCCGCAACCCGCTGAGCACCATGCGCACGGCCAGCGAGATCCTGGCGCGCAGCGCTGACCCGATGGTGGGCCGCGTGGGCATGCGTCTGCGTTCCAGCGCGCAGCGCATGAGTGCGCTGATCGACGATCTGGTCGATTTCGCGCGCGGCCGCGCCGGCTCGGCCATGCCCGTGAGGCTGGAGGCGCAGCAGAACATCGACGGCCTGCTCGAGGATGTGGTGCAGGAGGCGCGCGACGCCCAGCCCGCGCACGAGATCCGCGCCCACATCCGCATGGGCTGCCCGGTGCGCTGCGACCCCGCGCGTCTGCAGCAGCTGCTGTCCAACCTGATCGGCAATGCCATTGCCTACGGGGCTGCCGACAAGCCCATCGTGGTCGAGGCCTTCGAGCGCGATGGCGTGGCGCGCATCGTGGTGACCAACTGGGGCGAGCCGATCCTGCAGGGGCAGATCGAGCAGATCTTTTCTGCCTATGCGCGCGCCAGCACGGCGCGCGCCGATGCGGGCATGGGCCTGGGGCTGCACATCTGCCAGCTCATCGCCCGGGCGCACGAGGGCACGCTGAGCGTCAGCTCCGACGCGCAGTCGGGCACGCGCTTCGAGATGGCCTGGCCCTCGGCCTGCGAGGGCTGAGCGGCCCGTAAACCCGCGCTGAAGTCAGCAGCCTCCTACCTCAAGGCAGGGCCCGCAGCGGCATCCCGCTGCATCGGGGCTGCCTGAAATGGGCGCAAGGAGTTCACCATGGCCAGCCCGCACGCCTTTCTGATCGAAGACAACCCGACCATCCGCGACAACCTCATTCCCACGCTGGCCGAGATTGCAGGGGTGGAAGTGGTGGGCACAGCCGAAGGCCAGCGCGAGGCCATGGCCTGGCTGCGCCACCATGGCCGCGATGCCGACTTCGTGATCCTGGATCTGTTCCTGGCCGAAGGCTCGGGCATCGGCGTGCTTGAACAGCTGGGCGCGATGGGCTGCGCCCTGCCCGTGGTCGTGCTGACCAACTACGCCACGCCCGATATCCGGCAGCGCTGCCTGGCGCTGGGCGCGGCCGCCTTGTTCGACAAGTCCAAGGAGATCGAGGCCTTCTTCGACTACTGCGAACGCGGCCTGCCGCCGCGCCAGCTGCAGCACTGAGCGGCCGGGCCCGGCTCGGGCCCCGCTTCAGAGTTCGTAGAACTTCTCGATCGCGCGCCAGGCGTCTTCGGGCGTGTCCACGTAGTGGAAGAGATGGATGTCCTCGGGCGAAATCATGCCTTCGTCCACCAGCAGCTCGAAGTTGATGAGCTGGCGCCAGTAGTCGCTGCCGAAGAGCACGATGGGCACCTGCTTGGACTTGCGCGTCTGCACCAAGGTCACCACTTCGAACAGTTCGTCCAGCGTGCCGAAGCCGCCCGGGAAGGTCACCAGCGCCTTGGCCCGCATCATGAAGTGCATCTTGCGGATGGCGAAGTAGTGGAACTTGAAGGACAGGGCGGGCGTGATGTAGGGGTTGGCCGCCTCTTCCATCGGCAGCGCGATGGACAGGCCCACCGACAGGCCGCCGGCCTCGTGGGCGCCGCGGTTGGCCGCCTGCATGATGCCGGGGCCGCCGCCCGTGCAGACGAAGACCTTGTCGGCCGGATCCTTGTCGGCGCTGTACTGGGCCACCAGCTTGCCGAAGGCGCGCGCCTGCTCGTAGTAGTGGCTGCCGCGCGCCAGTCGGCGCAGCCGCTCGGCCAGCTTGTCGTTGCCGGCGGCTTCGGCCTGCGCGATCTGGGCCGTCATCTCTTCCTGGCTGCGCAGGCGCGCACTGCCGAAGACCACGATGGTGTTCTCGATGCCGTGGGCGCGCATCTCCAGGTCGGGCTTCATCAGCTCCAGCTGCATGCGCAGCCCGCGCGTCTCGCGGCGCAGCAGGAATTCGGGGTCGGCAAAGGCGATGCGGGACGGGTCCGGATCCAGCGGCAGGCCCTGGTCCGCATGGGATTGCAGGGTGGCCCAGGCATCGGCCAGGCGCTTGTCGTGAATGTCGTGCGTGTTGTTGGGGCTCATGCGAAACGGGGGATTCAGGTCCGGAAGGAAGTACCGAATTGTGCGCCCGGCCCATGGAGGGTCGGGGCCGGGCCGGCGGACCTTTTGCTCAGAAGCGGCCGTGTCGCCCCGCGCCCTGCGCAAAGCGCGCCGCGCCGGCCGCGCCTTCGGCCGCCACCATGGGCACGCCGCGCCGGCCTTCCTCGCGCAGGGCCTGCGCCAGCGGCAGATCCCACTGGCCATAGGCGCTCGCGCGGTCGGTGAGCATGCATTGCTGCGGGAAGGCCGCGATCTCGCGCGCCAGCGCCTCGGCCGCCGCGCGGGCCTGGCCCCGCGGCACCACGCGGTTGACCAGGCCCATGGCCAGCGCCTCCCGGGCAGGCACGGGGCGGCCCGTGAGGATCAGGTCCAGCGCCCGGCCCATGCCCACGATGCGCGGCAGCCGCACCGTGCCGCCGTCGATCAGCGGCACGCCCCAGCGGCGGCAGAACACGCCGAGCACGGCGTCTTCCTCGGCCACGCGCAGATCGGCCAGCAGCGCCAGCTCCAGCCCGCCTGCCACGGCATGGCCGGCGATGGCGGCGATCAGCGGCTTGGCCAGCGCCATGCGCGTGGGCCCCATGGGGGCGCTGGCGCCGCCTTGCGGGTCCAGCGCGTTGCGGCGCGCGGGGTCGGCCACGGCCTTGAGGTCGGCGCCCGCGCAGAACTGGCCATGCTCGCCCCAGAGCACGGCCACGCGCTGGCTGTCGTCGGCCTCGAATCGTTCGAAGGCTTCGCGCAGCAGCGTGGCCGTCGGGCCGTCCACCGCGTTGCGCGCGTCGGGGCGGCTCAGGATGAGGGTGCTGACGGGGCCGGCGGTTTCGGTGCGCACGGCGGGCTGGGCGAGGGGGGCTGGGCTCATGGGCACCAGCCTACGCAAAAAAGAAAAGGCTCCCAAGGGAGCCTTCACCGATGCGCGAAGCGCCAGCGCTCAGACGCGCTTGCGGTATTCGCCGGTGCGGGTGTCGATTTCGATGCGGTCGCCTTGCGAGACGAACAGCGGCACGGGGATCTCGAAGCCGGTGGCGATCTTGGCGGGCTTGAGCACCTTGCCCGAGGTGTCGCCCTTGACGGCGGGTTCGGTCCAGGTGATTTCGCGCTCGACGCTGGTGGGCAGTTCGACCGAGATGGCCTTGCCGTCATAGAACACCACTTCCACGGCCATGCCGTCTTCGAGGTAGTTCAGCGCGTCGCCCATGTTCTCGGCTTCGACTTCGTACTGGTTGTACTCGCTGTCCATGCAGACGTACATCGGGTCGGCGAAGTAGGAGTAGGTGCACTCCTTCTTGTCCAGCACGATCTGCTCCATCTTGTCGTCGGCCTTGAACACGACTTCGGTGCCGAAGTTGGCGATCAGGCTCTTGAGCTTCATGCGCACGGTGGCGCTGTTGCGGCCGCCGCGGCTGTATTCGGTCTTGAGCACGACCATGGGGTCCTTGCCGTGCATGATCACGTTGCCGGCGCGGATTTCTTGAGCGATTTTCATGAGTGTGTGTCCTTGTGCGGACGTTGGCCGCTCGGTGCAGGTGGCCTGATCTGCCAGCAGCGCCTGGGTCTCCAGGGCCGGTGTGGCAATCCAGCAGCTGCGCTGCGAACCCGCGGCGGGTTGGGCGAAAACCGGATTGGCCCGGTTTCCGCAAAGCCCGCCATTCTAGCTTTTTTGCTTGACGAAAGCCTGCAGCTGCGTGAGCAGGTCCGGCTGCGCCAGCAGGCGCGCGCGGGCCGCATCGAGGCAACTGCGCCAGGCGCCCAGGGTGGCCGGGTCGGCCAGCGCATCGACGGCGCGCAAGGCCGCATCGGCCTGGCCGACGCCGTTCCACGCGCGGTGGAAGGCGCGCAGCGAGTTTGGCGCCTGCAGCCAGTCCAGCCAGGCCTGCAGCTTGGCGTGGTGCGCGTCGTCCTCGTCCTGCGGGTAGATGTGCCACACAAGCGGCGCGGCGGCCCAGTGGGCGCGCACGAAGGAGTCCTCGCCGCGCACGAAGTTCAGGTCGCAGGCCCAGAGCAGTTCGTCGTAGCCGGCCTGGGGCAGCGCGGGCAGGAACTGCAGCGTGAGCCAGCCCCATGCCTGTTCGTGCGGGCCTGCCGCGGGCCCGCCGGGCGTCTGCGCAGCCAGCACCTGCCGCACGGCCGCCGCGGCGCGGCCGGGCGTGACCAGCAGGCGCGTGGGCTGCGGGCCCTGCGCCAGTTGCGCCAGCAGTGCGCCCAGCGCGGGCGGCTCGTAGCAAAAGAGCGAGAACAGCCGCTCCTGCGGCCCGGGCGCGATGCCGTGCCGGGCCAGCCAGGCCGCGCGGTCGAAGCGGGCCTGGCGCTGCGCCAGGTCGGCTTCGCGCAGCAGCCCGCCCGTGCCGGGCGTGAAGCCGGGGTAGAAGAAGTGTTTCTTCAACCCTGCGCCAGGGCCGCTGAAGACCAGCGAGGGCAGGCCATGCAGCCGCTCCACCACCGGCTCGGCCGAAAGATATTCGAGGTTGATCCAGGCATGGGGCGCGGCCCCCTCGGCCTGGGCCGCCTGCGCGAAGTGCGCCACCAGGGCCGGCGCGGGGTCGCAGCCGAAGGCCTCGATCAGCACTTCGGGTGCCGGCCGCGCCAGCGCCTGCGCCTCGGCTTGCGCGTCGCCCCAGCGCACGAGCTGCACCGCGCCGGTGCCGCCAGGCGCCATCCAGGCCAGCGCCTGCGCGTCGTCCACCCACAGGCGCACCGATTCGCCCTTGGCCGCCAGCTGGCGCGCGAGCCGCCAGCACACGCCCAGGTCGCCGTGGTTGTCGATCACCCGGCAGAAGATGTCCCACTTCATGGCGCGGCCTCGCGGTGCGCCTGCAGATGCTCGACCAGCAGCCGGGTTGCGCCGCTGGGCGCCTCGCCGGCCCGCAGCGCCAGCATCAAATGCCTCTGCGCCCATGGCTCGTCCAGCGTGACCAGCCGGATGTCCAGCGCGCGCTGGTAGAGCCGGGCGCTGCCGCGCGGCAGCACCCCCAGGCCCAGCCCGGCCGCCACCATCAGGCACAGGGCGTCGTAGCTGGTCACCTGCATGCGCAGCTTGAGCGGCAGGCCCGCATCGGCGGCCGCGCGCAGCAGCTGGTGGTGGATGGCGCTGCCGGGGTGCGTGCTCACCAGGTCGTGCGGCAGGGCGTCTGACAGGCGCACGCGGCGGCGCCGCGCCAGCGCATGCCCGGCCGGCACGGCCAGCACCAGCTCGTCCTCGCGGTAGGGCAGCAGCAGCAGTTGCTCGCCGTAGTGGCCGTCGTTGAGGATGCCGACGTCGGCCGCGTTCTCGGCCACGCTGCGCGCGATGGCCGAGCTGATCTGCTCCTGAAGGCGCACGTGGACCTTTGGATGGCGCGCCATGAAGCTTTGAAGCTCGCCCGGCAGGAACTGCGTGATGGCCGAGATGTTGGCCACCAGGCGCACCTGGCCGCGCACGCCGCTGCCGTAGTCGCGCATCTGCAGCGCGATGCCGTCCATCTCGTTGAGCACGCCGCGCGCCAGGTGCAGCAGCGCCTGCGCGGCCTCGGTGGCGCGCATGCCCCGGTTGCTGCGCGCGAACAGCTCTACGCCCAGCTGCTGCTCCAGCTCGGCCAGGCGGCGGCTGGCCGCCGAGGGCGCGATGTGCTCGCGCGCGGCGGCCCGCGCGATGGCGCTTTCCTCCATCACGGCCACGAAGAGGCGCAGGGAGACCGGATCCAGCTTCATGGCCGCGATGCTAACGGCGTCCCGGCTGGCCATGCCGAAATGCGATGGCAGCCTCGCGCATGGGCGTTTTGCGCTGCGGGCGGGCGTCGGCATGATTCGCGCCATTCGCCGTTGGGCCGGCGCAAGGAGACAAGGATTTGATGCACACACAGGACAACACGCCGCTGCCGCTGGACGGCGTCCGCGTGGTCGAGATGGGCCAGCTGATCGCCGGTCCCTTCTGCGGCAAGACGCTGGCCGACTTCGGCGCCGAGGTGATCAAGATCGAGGCGCCGGCCGGCGGCGACCCGCTGCGCAACTGGCGCCTGCTGAAGAACGGCACTTCCGTGTGGTGGCAGGTGCAGTCGCGCAACAAGCGCTCGCTGGCGCTGGACCTGCGCCAGAGCGAGGGGCAGGAGATCGCGCGCCAGCTGATCGCCGAGGCGGACGTGCTGATCGAGAACTTCCGCCCTGGCACGCTGGAGGGCTGGGGCATGGGGCCCGAGGCCCTGCATGCGCGCAACCCGGGCCTGGTGATGCTGCGCATCTCCGGCTACGGCCAGACCGGCCCCTACCGCGACCGGCCCGGCTTCGGCGTGGTGGGCGAGGCGATGGGCGGCCTGCGCCACCTGACCGGCGAGCCGGGGCGCGTGCCGGTGCGCTGCGGCATCTCCATCGGCGACACGCTGGCCGCGCTGCACGGCGCCATCGGCGTGCTGATGGCGCTGTACCACCGCAAGGCGCATGGCGGCCCGGGCCAGGTGATCGACGTGGCGCTGCACGAGGCGGTCTTCAACTGCATGGAAAGCCTGCTGCCCGAGTACGACGCCTTCGGCGCGGTGCGCGAGGCGGCCGGCAGCGCGCTGCCCGGCATCGCGCCCAGCAACGCCTATGCCTGCACCGACGGCTGGGTGCTGGTGGCGGGCAACGGCGACAGCATCTTCAAGCGGCTGATGGCGGCCATCGGCCGCGAGGACCTGGGCGCGGCGCCCGACCTGGCCGACAACGCGGGCCGCGTGGCGCGCGTGGCCGAGATCGACGCGGCCATCGGCGCCTGGACCGCGCCGCTCACGGTGCAGGCGGTGCTGGACCGGCTCGAGGCCGCGCGCGTGCCCGCAGGGCGGGTCTACACCGCGCGCGACATCGCGCAGGACCCGCACTACCGCGCACGCGACATGCTGTTGACGCAGCACACCCGCGATGGCGACCAGCTGCTGGTGCCCGGCGTGGTGCCCAAGCTGTCGGCCACGCCCGGGCGCGTGCGCAGCAGTGCGCCGCGGCTGGGCGACGACACCGATGCGGTGCTGGCCGAGGCCGGCCTGCGTGATGACCAGATCGCGCTGCTGCGCGCCAGGGGAGTGATCGCATGAGCGACGCAAACGACACGAATGACACGAACGACAGCATCTGGCAGGGCGCGGGCCGCCGCATCCACATCCAGGAGGTGGGCCTGCGCGACGGCCTGCAGATGGAGGCCGCGTTCGTGCCCACGGCCGACAAGATCGCGCTGGCCGATGCGCTGTCCGAGGCCGGGCTGGCGAAGATCGAAGTCACCTCCTTCGTGTCGCCCAGCGCCATCCCGGTGCTGCGCGATGCGGAAATCGTGATGCGCGAGATCGCCCGCCGCCCCGGCGTGGTCTACACCGCCCTGGTGCCGAACGTGCGCGGCGCCGAGCGCGCCATCGAGGCGCGGACCGACGAACTGAACCTCGTCATGTCGGCCAGCGCCACCCACAACCTGGCCAACCTGCGCATGACGCAGGCGCAATCCTTCGCCGCGCTGGCGCAGGTGATCGCCACGGCGCAGGCCGCCGGGGTGCCGGTCAACGTGTCGCTGTCCTGCGTCTTCGGCTGCCCGATGGAGGGCGACATCGCGCAGCACGCGGTTTTCGACTGGGTGCAGCGCTTCGTCGACCTGGGCGTGCAGGGCCTCACGCTGTGCGACACCACGGGCATGGCCTATCCCACGCAGGTGCGGGCCCTGGCGGCCGCCGCACGTCAGCGCTGGCCGCGCATCGCCTTCACGCTGCACTTCCACAACACGCGTGGCATGGGCCTGGCCAACGTGCTGGCCGGCATCGCGGCCGGCGTGGACCGCTTCGACACCTCGCTGGGCGGGATGGGCGGCTGCCCCTACGCGCCCGGAGCGTCGGGCAATGTGTGCAGCGAGGAGATCGTGCATGCGCTGGCGCTGATGGGCTACGACACCGGCGTGGACCTGGACCGGCTGGTGGCGGCCGCGGCGCGTCTGCCGGCGCTGATCGGCCACGCGCCGCCGGGGCAGATCGTCCAGGCCGGCCGCCGGCTGGACCTGCACCCGGTGCCGCCCGATTTCGAGGCCACGC
The DNA here is from genome assembly GCF_028023875.1 of Xenophilus arseniciresistens. Classification (GTDB taxonomy): domain Bacteria; phylum Pseudomonadota; class Gammaproteobacteria; order Burkholderiales; family Burkholderiaceae_C; genus Xenophilus; species Xenophilus arseniciresistens. The sequence goes on along the minus strand of NZ_JAQIPB010000002.1, from coordinate 646,496 downwards.
GCGCCCGGGCGCTGGCACGCGCCTGATGAGCCCTGCGGCCACCGCGCGCGCCCACCAAACATACAACGCAAGGAGACATGCCATGAGTGTTCAAGCCTTCACCCGCCGGCCCCTGCTGCTGGCCGCCCTGGGCGCCGCTGCCTTCGGCGCACGCGCCCAAGGCGGCTACCCGACCAAGCCGATCACGCTGGTCGTGCCGCAGGCCGCCGGCGGCGCCAATGACGCCATCGCGCGGGTGCTGGCGCAGCGCCTGTCCGAGCAACTGGGCCAGAGCGTGGTGGTGGACAACCGGCCCGGCGCGGGCGGCACGCTGGCCACCGCGGCCACGGCACGCGCGCGGCCGGACGGCTACACGCTGCTGGTGACGGCCGACAGCGCCCACGTGATCGGGCCGGCGCTCTACAAGAGCCCGGGCTTCGATCCGGTCAAGGACTTCACGCCGGTGGCGCCGGTGGCCACCGCGGGCTACACGCTGGTCGCCAACCCCTCGTTTCCGGCCGGCAACGTGGCCGAGCTGGTGGCGCTGGCCAAGGCCGCGCCGGGCCAGTACAGCTACGCCTCGGCCGGCAACGGCACGCTGAACCACCTGATCGGCGAGATGCTGCAGAAAGCCGCGGGCATCCGGCTGCAGCACGTGCCCTACAAGGGCTCCGCCGCGGCGGCGGCGGACGTGGCCGGCGGCCAGGTGCCGCTGTCCGTGCAGAGCCTGCCTTCGGTGATCGGGCTGATCAGGACCGGCAAGCTCAAGGTGCTGGGCGTGGTCAACGCCCAGCGCGTGGCCGCGCTGCCCGACGTGCCCACCATCGGCGAGACCCTCAAGGGCTTCGGGCAGGCGCCGTGGTACGCGATGTTCGCGCCGGCCGGCACGCCGCCCGCCGTGGTTGCCCGGCTGCAGGCGGCTGTGGCCAGCGCGCTGGACCAGAAGGAGACCGTGGACCGGCTGGCCGGCGTGGGCTGCGAGCCTTTCAAGGGCACGGCCGATCAGCTGGCTGCGCTGGTCAAGACCGATCTGCCCAAGTGGGCGCGCGTGGTTCGCGAGACCGGCGCGCAGGTGGACTGAGCGCGCGGGGCCGATCCGCGTCCACTGACATTCAAGCATTCACAACAGGAGACAAGTTTTCATGCGTCCTTTCCCCAAATACCTGAGCGCGCTCGCGCTTCTTGGCGCAGTTGCGGGCTTCACCGGGCCGGTTGTCGCGCAGAGCCCGGCCTACCCGAGCCGCCCCGTGACGCTGGTGGTGCCCACCGCCACCGGCGGCACCACCGACCTGTCGGCCCGCATGCTGGCGCAGGCGCTCGCGCCGGTGCTGGGCCAGTCGGTGGTGGTCGACAACAAGGGCGGCGCCAACGGCGCGATCGCGGCCGGCGTGGTCAAGCGTGCGCCGGCCGACGGCTACACGCTGCTGATGCAGTACTCGGGCTACCACGTCATCTCGCCCCACCTGACCCGCGCGCCGGCCTGGGAGCAGGCCGACTTCCAGCCGGTGGCCAACGTGATCTCGGCACCGCAGATCATCGTGGTGCGCGAGGGCCTGCCCGTGAAGACGCTGCCCGAACTCATCGCCTATGCCAAGGCCCATCCGGGCAAGCTCAACTACGCCTCGTCGGGCAACGGCTCGCTGCAGCACGTGACGGGCGCCATGCTGGAGCAGCAGGGCGGCATCAAGATGGTCCATGTGCCGTACAAGGGCACGGGCCCCGCGCTGCAGGATCTGCTGGGCGCGCAGGTGGACCTGACCTTCGGCACCGCGCCCCCCTTCATGCCGCATATCCAGGCCGGCAAGCTGCGCGTGCTGGCCGTGACGGGCAAAGAGCGCCTGCCCAGCTTGCCCGACGTGCCGACCACCGCCGAGGCCGGTTATCCGCGCGTGGACGCAACCTCCTGGTTCGCGTTGTTCGCGCCGGCCGCCGCGCCCAAGGCCGTGGTCGACCGGCTGGTTGCCGACGCGCGCACCGTGGTGCAGAGCGAGGACTTCCGCCGCAAGGCGCTGGAGCAGGGCGCGACGGCGGACTTCCAGGACCCCGCGCAACTGGGCGCACGCGTGAAGGCGGATTTGGGCAACTGGGCCGGCGTGGTGCGCAGCGCGCGCATCGAGGCCGAATGAGGCGCTGAGCAGCAGGGCGGCTGGCGGCGAGCGCGCCTTGCGCGCGGCCACAATAGCCGCCATGTCTGACGTGCATTCCGATCAACTGCTGGCCGAGGTGGCGGCGCTGCCGCCGCTGCCGGGCGTGTACCGCTATTTCGACGCGGCCGGCGGTGTGCTTTATGTGGGCAAGGCGCGCAACCTCAAGCGGCGCGTGGCCAGCTACTTCCAGAAGAACCATGGCGGCACGCGCATCGGCCACATGGTGGGCAAGATCGTGCGCATGGAAACGACGGTGGTGCGCTCCGAGGCCGAGGCGCTGCTGCTCGAGAACAACCTGATCAAGACGCTCAAGCCGCGCTACAACATCCTGTTTCGCGACGACAAGAGCTACCCCTACTTGAAGATCACCGGCACCCGCGAGCAGAACATGGAGGCGCGCGAGCGCGACGGCAAGGGCCTGCATGGCGCGCTGGACGCCGACAGCGTGCCCCGCCTGGCCTACTACCGCGGCGCCACCGACCGGCGCCACCGCTACTTCGGTCCCTACCCGAGCGCCTGGGCCGTCAAGGAAACGATCCAGCTGCTGCAGAAGGTGTTCCGCCTGCGCACCTGCGAAGACACGGTCTATGCCAACCGCACGCGGCCCTGCCTGCTCTACCAGATCAAGCGCTGCACGGCGCCCTGCGTGGGCCACATCGACGCGCCGGCCTACGCGGCCGACGTGGCCGACGCCGAAGCCTTCCTGCGCGGCGACACGCAGCAGGTGCTGCAGGAGCTGGAGGCGCGCATGATGGCGCATGCCGAGAAGCTGGAGTTCGAGCAGGCGGCCGAGCTGCGCAACCGCATGTCGGCGCTGTCCAAGGTGCTGCACCAGCAGTCGGTGGAAATCGCCTCCGACAAGGACGTGGACATCCTGGCCGTGAAGGTGCATGGCGGCAAGGCCTGCGTGAACCTGGCCATGGTGCGCGGCGGCCGGCACCTGGGCGACCGGCCCTATTTCCCCGCGCATGTGGAAGACGCCGCACTGGTGGCGCAGGCCGAATCGGAAGGCGAGGCCGCCACGGCCGATGCGCCTGATGCTGCGTCAGCCGAGGCGCCTGCCTCCATCGAGCGGCAGGTGCTCGAGGCCTTCGTGGCCCAGCACTACATCGACGTGCCCGCGCCGCCCACGCTGGTGCTGGGCGAGGTGGTGGACCGCGAGCTGGTGGCCGCCATCGCACAGCAGGCGGGCCAGCGCGTGACGGCCGTGTTCCAGCCCCGGGCGCAGCGCCGGCTGTGGCTGGAGATGGCGCAGAAGAACGCCGACATCCAACTGGCCCGACTGCTGGCCGAAGAGGGCTCGCAGCAGGCGCGCACGCGCGCGCTGGTCGATGCGCTGGAACTGGCGCCCGACGACCTGGACCGCCTGCGCATCGAGTGCTTCGACATTTCGCACACGGCGGGCGAGGCCACGCAGGCCTCGTGCGTGGTCTTCGAGCAGCACGCGATGCAGAACCGCGAGTACCGCCGCTACAACATCGAAGGCATCACGCCGGGCGACGACTATGCCGCCATGCGCCAGGTGCTCACGCGGCGCTACGGCAAGATCGCCGAAGCCATGGCCGCCGAGGCCGAGGCACCACCGCCGGGCGATGCCGCAGGCGCGGGTGCCGACGCCGCGCCCGGCACGGTGGGCGCGCGCATGCCCGATCTGGTGCTGGTCGATGGCGGCAAGGGCCAGGTCTCGATGGCGCGCGAGGTCTTCAACGAACTGGGCCTGCCGCTGTCGCTGATCGTGGGCGTGGAAAAGGGCGAGGGCCGCAAGGTGGGGCTCGAGGAACTGGTCTTCGCGGACGGGCGCGAGAAGGTCTACCTGGGCCGCGACTCGGCCGCGCTGATGCTGGTGGCGCAGATCCGCGACGAGGCGCACCGCTTCGCCATCACGGGCATGCGCGCCAAGCGCGCCAAGGTGCGCGTGGGCGGCAGCCAGCTCGAGGACATCCCGGGCGTGGGCCCCAAGCGCCGCGCGCGCCTGCTGCAGCGCTTTGGCGGCATCCGCGGCGTGGCGGCCGCAAGCGTGGATGACATCGCATCGGTCGATGGCATCGCGCATGAGCTGGCCGAGCAGATCTACCGCGCGTTGCACTGAGGCGGCCCGGCCTTCATGCGCGTGGGCCATGCTGCGCGCGAAGGCCGCGCCATGCCTGAAGCGTGCATGCGCACATGCCACAATCACCGCCATGTTCTGGACCCTGCCCACCCTGATGACCTGGACGCGCATCGTCGCGATTCCCCTGATCGTGGGCGTGTTCTACCTGCCGCTGGCCGAGCCGGTGCGCAACCTGATCGCCACCGTGATGTTCATCGTCTTCGCGGCCACCGACTGGCTCGACGGCTTCCTGGCGCGCAAGCTCAACCAGACCTCGGCCTTCGGCGCCTTCCTCGATCCGGTGGCCGACAAGTTCCTGGTCTGCGCGTCGCTGCTGGTGCTGGTGCACCTGAACCGCTGCGACGTCTTCGTGGCGCTGATCATCATCGGCCGCGAAATTGCCATCTCGGCCCTGCGCGAGTGGATGGCCACCATCGGCGCCGGCAAGAGCGTGGCGGTCCACATGATCGGCAAGCTCAAGACCACCGTGCAGATGGTGGCCATTCCCTTCCTGCTCTACAACGGCCTGCTGTTCGGCGTGATCGACACGGGCTACTGGGGGCTGTGGCTGATCTGGGCCTCGGCCGTGCTGACCGTCTGGTCCATGGTCTATTACCTGCAAAAGGCCATCCCCGAGATCCGCGCGCGGGCGCGATGAAGGCCCCGGCGCAGGGCTGGCTGCAGGCCATGCCCATCGTCTTCGTGCTGATCTGGAGCACCGGCTTCATCGTGGCGCGCTATGCCATGCCGCATGCGCCGCCGCTGCACTTCCTGTGCGTGCGCTACGCGCTCTCGGCCGTCGCGCTGGCCCTGTGGACCTGGGGCAGTTCCGCGGCCTGGCCGCGCTCGCGCGCGCAGCTTGCGCATCTTTGCGTGGTGGGCGTGCTGATCCAGGCCGGCTACCTGGGCGGCGTCTGGGCCGCCGTCAAGGCGGGCATGGGCTCGGGCCTGATCGCGCTGATGGTGGGGCTGCAGCCCGTGCTCACCGCGCTGTGGCTGTCCGCGCGCGGCGGCCGCGTCGCGGCGCTGCAATGGGCCGGGCTGCTGCTGGGCTTCGCCGGGCTGGCGCTGGTGGTCTGGCGCAAGCTGGGGCAGGGCAGCGAAGTGAGCCTGCTCACGATGTCGCTGGCGCTGCTGGCGCTGGTGTCCATCACCGCAGGCACGCTCTACCAGAAGCGCTTCGTCGAGCCCTGTGACGTGCGCAGCGCCAGTGCCGTGCAACAGATGGCGGCGCTGGCCGTCACGCTGCCCTTTGCGCTGATGCTGGAAACGCAGGCCATCGTCTGGAACGCCGAGTCCATCGGCGCCATGGCGTGGTCGGTGCTCGTGCTCACGCTAGGCGGCAATTCGCTGCTGTACCTGCTGATCCAGCGCGGCTCGGCCACGGCCGTCACCAGCCTGCTCTATCTGGTGCCGCCCTGCACGGCCGTGATGGCCTGGCTGCTCTTTGGCGAACCGATCACGCTGCTGACGATCGCGGGCATCGCGCTCACGGCGATGGGCGTGGGGCTGGTGCTGCGGGTGCGCGGCTGAAGGTCTGCGCTCTGCGGGCGCCTTTCAGGCGCTCGGGTCCTGCGCGGCGCTTTGCCAGGGCTCGCTCCTGAAGCGCGCGGCCAGTGCATCGACCAGCAGCTTCATGCGCCGCGGCGTGCGCGGCTGCCAGGGCGCGATCCAGTGGATGTCGGCATCGGTCATCGCGTATTGCGGCAGCACGCGCACCAGCGCGCCCGAGGCCAGTTGCGGCCCGATGTCCCACAGGCTGCGCAGCATGATGCCCTGGCCGGCCAGGCACCAGTCGCGCACCACCTCGCCCGCATTGCTGGTCAGCGGGCCGTGCACGCGCACGCGGTGCAGCGTGCCCTCGCGCAGGTGGCGCAGGGTCCACCAGTGGTGGCCGGGGGCGGGCGCGGCGTGGGGGCGGTCCTCGTTCTCCTGCACGCACAGGCAGGCGTGCTGGGCGAGATCCGCAAGCGTGCGCGGCAGGCCATGCGCCTGCACATAGCCCGGCGCGGCCACCAGCACGCGCTGGTTGCGCGCCAGCCGGCGCGTGGCCCAGTCCGCGCGGTGCCGCGCGGGCACCGACCACAGCCACACGGCGCCGTCGTAGCCTTCGGCCGCCAGCTCGGGCAGGCGCTCGCCCAGTTGCAGCTCGATCTGCAGGCCCGGGTGGGCGCGCTGGAAATCCACCAGCGCCGGCGCCAGCCAGCGGCGGCCGAAGCCGAAGGTGGCCGCCAGCCGGATCGTGCCTTGCAGGTCGGTCTGGCGTTCGCGCAGCTCGGCCTCCAGCCGCGAAAAGCCCTCCAGCAGCGTGCGCGCATGGGCGCACACGGCCTCGCCCTCGCGGGTGGGCACCAGCCGGCGCGTGGTGCGCTCGAAAAGGCGCTGGCCCAGCCGCGCTTCCAGCGCCGCCAGCCGTTTGCTCACCACCGAGGGCACGACACCCAGGGCTGCCGCCGCAGCGGCCAGGCTGCCGCCTTCGCGCACCTGCAGCACCAGATCCAGATCCGCACGCTCCATCTCATCCGTCCTTTCTGATTCGTGCAAAAAAGGCACGAGTCGATTCGCTGATTGTTGCTTGAGGCAAGGCGGCGCGCCACGCAGAATGCGGCCTGTGCTCAACACCTTCCAGACCTTCGAACTGCAGCGCGACGGCGTGCGCGTGCATGGCCGCATCGGCGGGCGGGGCACGCCCCTGCTGATGCTGCACGGCCACCCGCAGACCCACGCCATGTGGCACCGCGTGGCCCCGCAACTGGCCGCGCATTTCACGCTGGTGATGGTGGACCTGCGCGGCTATGGCGATTCGGGGCGTCCCCCGGCCGATGCCGATCACCACAACTACAGCAAGCGCGCCATGGCGCAGGACGCGCTGGCGGCGATGGCGCACCATGGCTTTGGCCGTTTCGGCGTGCTGGCGCACGACCGCGGCGCGCGCGTGGCCCATCGGCTGGCCATGGACCATCCCGAGGCCGTGTCGCGCCTGCTGCTGCTGGACATCGCACCCACGCTGGCCATGTACGCGCAGACCAGCGATGCCTTTGCGCGCGCGTACTGGCACTGGTTCTTCCTGATCCAGCCGCCACCATTGCCCGAAGCGCTGATCGAGGCCGATCCCGCGCGCTACGTGCGCAGCGTGATGGGCGCGCGCCATGCGGGACTGGCGCCCTTCGCGCCCGGGGCGCTGGCCGAGTACGAACGCTGCGCGGCGCTGCCCGGCACGGCGACCGGCATCTGCGAGGACTACCGGGCGTCGGCCACCATCGACCTGGTGCATGACCGCGAGGACATCGCGGCCGGCCGCCGGCTGACGCAGCCGCTGTGCGTGCTGTGGGGCGAGCACGGCGCGGTGGGGCGCTGCTTCGACGTGCCGGCCCTGTGGCGCGAGCGCGCGCTGCAGGTGCAGGGCCACAGCCTGCCCTGCGGTCACTACATTGCCGAGGAAGCGCCCGAAGCCCTTCTTCGCGAATCCCTTCCCTTCTTTCTTCAGGAGACCCGTTCATGAGCAGCAGCACCACCCATCCCAAGAGCAGCGGCAAGAAGCGCATCGCCGTCATCGCCGGCGACGGCATCGGCAAGGAAGTGATGCCCGAAGGCCTGCGCGTGCTGGACGCAGCAGCCCGCAAGTTCAACATCGACCTGCATTTCGACCACTTTGACTTCTCGAGCTGGGACTATTGCGAGAAGCACGGCAAGATGCTGCCCGACAACTGGAAGGACCAGATCGGCGGCCATGACGCCATCTACTTCGGCGCGGTGGGCTGGCCCGAGAAGATCGCCGATCACGTGTCGCTGTGGGGTTCGCTGCTGCTCTTCAGGCGCGAGTTCGACCAGTACATCAACCTGCGCCCGGCGCGGCTGATGCCCGGCATCACGGCGCCCGTGGTGCGCCGCGACGGCAGCCCGCGCCAGCCCGGCGAGATCGACATGTACATCGTGCGCGAGAACACCGAGGGCGAGTACTCTTCCATCGGCGGGCGCATGTACGAAGGCACGCCGCGCGAGATCGTGGTGCAGGAGACCGTGATGTCGCGCCATGGCGTGGACCGCGTGCTGAAGTTCGCCTTCGAGCTTGCGCAATCGCGCCCCAAGAAGCACCTGACCAGCGCCACCAAGAGCAACGGCATCTCTATCACCATGCCCTACTGGGACGAGCGCGTGGCGGCCATGGCCAGGCACTACCCGGAACTCACGCTCGACAAGTTCCACATCGACATCCTCACCGCGCACTTCGTGCAGCGCCCGGACTTCTTCGACGTGGTGGTGGCGAGCAACCTCTTCGGCGACATCCTGTCCGACCTGGGCCCGGCCTGCACCGGCACCATCGGCATCGCGCCCAGCGCCAACCTCAACCCGGAACGCACCACGCCTTCGCTGTTCGAGCCCGTGCACGGCTCGGCCCCTGACATCGCGGGGCAGGGCATCGCCAATCCCATCGGCCAGATCTGGTGCGGCGCGATGATGCTGGAGTTCCTGGGCCACAAGGAGGCGCATGACGCCATCCTGGCGGCCATCGAACGCGTGCTGGCGCCGGGCAGCGGTGCCCCGCGCACGCGCGATATCGGCGGCACGGCAGGCACCAGCGATCTGGGCCGCGCCATCGCCGAAGTCCTCTGAGCACGGGGCCCGGGAAAGTCAAGTCTTCCTGATGAGATGTTTCAGACGTAGTGTCTTGCGCACTCTCGTCTGTGGGCCCGTGAATCGTTGCTTAGAATCGCGCCCTTCGCGAGAAGGGGGCCAGCTTGTCTTGACACCCCCTGAACGCGTGGCTTTAATGGCCGACGGCAGCGAGCTGCCTCCGCAGTCGGCCAAGGCCCCCATGTTCCTGTCTGGAATTCAGACTGCCACCGGAAGTCACCGGCTGGCTGGGGCAGGCCAGGCGCGCATCGATCAACCACCTATTCCGTGACAAGAGGCCCTTGTGAACAAGACCGAACTCATCGAGCACATCGCAACGAACGCAGACATTTCGAAGGCCGCCGCCACGCGCGCGCTGGAGTCCACCATCGACGCGGTGAAGAAGACCCTGAAAAAGGGCGGCTCGGTCTCCCTCGTGGGTTTCGGCACTTTTGCCGTGGGCAAGCGCGAAGCGCGCACGGGCCGCAACCCGCGCACGGGCGCTGCGATTAAAATCAAGGCGGCCAAGATTCCCAAGTTCCGTCCCGGCAAGGCGCTCAAGGATGCGCTGAACTGAGAGGGAACTTCCGGTGGGGTGCTTAGCTCAGCTGGTAGAGCGGCGCCCTTACAAGGCGTAGGTCGGGGGTTCGAACCCCTCAGCACCCACCACCACCCGTAGAAAAAGGCGAACAACGGTTCGCCTTTTTTGTTGGTCCCGTCCCTTGACCGTCTGCCCGTTGCGCAGGCTTTACTCGGAAATGTCCCGGCATGTTTGATTTCTTCCGCAAGCACACCAAGTTCCTGATGGTGATCCTGTTCCTGCTGGTGATCCCGTCCTTCGTGCTCTTCGGGCTGGAGCAGTACAGCGACGGCAGCCGCACGCGCGGGGAAGAAGTGGCCGTCGTCGATGGCAAGACCATCAGCCGGCCCGAGTGGGATGCGCGGCACCGCGTGGAGACGGACCGCATGCGCGAACAGCAGCGCAACATCGATCCAGCGCTGCTGGACTCGGAGGAAGCGCGCTACGCCACGCTGGAGCGCATGGTGCGCGAACGCGTGCTGCTGGCCGCTGCGGCCAAGGCCAACATGACCGTGAGCGACGACCGCCTCGCACGCATGTTTGCCGAAGACCCGGGCATCGCCAGCTTCCGCGATGCCGAAGGCAAGTTCGACCGCCAGCGTTTCATCCTCACCACCGGCACCACCCCCGAGCAGTACGAAGCCGGCATCCGTAGCCAGTTGTCCATGCAGCAGCTCGTGGCCGGCGTGAGCGGCACGCCGCTGTCGGCCAAGACGCAGGCCGACCTCACGCTCAACGCCATCTACGACGGCCGCGAGATCCAGGTGGCACGCTTTGCCCCGCAGGACTTCAGCGCCAAGGTCTCGCTCACCGACGATGATCTGCAGAGCCACTTCAAGAGCCATGCCTCGCGCTACCAGGCACAGGAGGCCGCGAGCATCCAGTACCTTCTGCTCGACATGGATTCGGTCAAGAAGAACGTGAGCGTGAGCGACGCCGAACTGCAGAGCTACTACGAGCAGAACCAGGGCCGCTTTGGCAGCGGCGAAGAGCGCCAGGCCAGCCACATCCTGATCACGGCCGCCAAGGACGCACCGCAGGCCGAGCGCGACAAGGCGCGTGCCCGTGCGCAGGAACTGCTGGCGCAGGTGCGCAAGACACCTGCCACCTTCGCCGAACTGGCGCGCAAGAATTCGCAGGATCCGGGCTCGGCCGAACGTGGCGGCCAGCTCGACATGGCGCCGCGCGGCGCCATGGTGAAGCCTTTCGAAGACGCGATGTTCGCGCTCAAGAAGGGTGAGATCAGCGACGTGGTCGAAAGCGATTTCGGTTATCACATCATCCGGCTGGACGACATCAAGGCCGCCGTGGTGCCGCCGCTGGCGCAGGTGCGCGCCCAGGTGGAAAACGAAGTGCGCACGCAGAAGGCGGCGCAGGACTTTGCCAAGGCCGCCGAGACGCTGACCGAGCTCGCCTACCAGAACCCCGAGAGCCTGCAGCCGGCGGCTGATGCGCTCAAGCTGCAGATCCAGACGGCCAGCGGCGTGGCGCGCACAGCCGCTGCGGGCGCGCAGGGCCCGCTGGGGAACCGCAACTTCGTGGCCGCCGTCTATGCGCCCGAAGTGCTGGACCGCAAGCAGAACACCGAAGCCATCGACCTCGGCTCGAACCAGGTTGCGGTGGCGCGCGTCACGCAGTACACGCAGGCCCGGGCGCAGACCTTCGACGAGGTCAAGGAGCAGGTCGGGCGTGACCTCACGGCCGAGCGCGCAGCGGCACTGGCCAAGGAAGAAGGGCGGGCTCGCCTGGCGGCCTGGGAGAAGGACACCGCATCGGCCAAGCTGGGCAACGTGCTCAAGGCTTCGCGCGTCGACCCGCAGGGCCAGCCGCTGCCGGTGATCGAGGCCGCGCTGCGTACGGATGCCGGCAAGCTGCCGGCCTGGACGGGTGTTGATCTGGGTGCAGAGGGCTTTGCCGTGGTGCGCGTGCTCAAGGACCTGCCGCGCCAGCCCTCTGATGCAGCGCTGCAGACCCAGGAGCGTGCCCAGATGGGCCAGGCGCTGGCGGCTGCTGAAGCAGAGGCTTATTACAAGCTGCTGAGTGACCGCCTGAAGGCGCGAATTTTGGTGAACAAACCGAAAACTGCGGCCGTTACTGGCTGAAGTGACTGATTTTCACAGTACAATCTCATCTCTTTGGTGGCTGTAGCTCAGTTGGTAGAGTCCCAGGTTGTGATCCTGGTTGTCGTGGGTTCGAGTCCCATCAGCCACCCCAAAGAATCTTGAAGAAACGGGCCTCTCGAGGCCCGTTTTCTTTTTTGGTGGCGCCCCTTTTGCGCCTGGCGGCCCGCGGGGCGCCAGGTGCTCTTGCACTCAGACGTGCTGCGCCAACTGGCTCTGCGATGAGCGTTGGGTGGCCTCTTGCTGCAAGGCCCGCAGCAGGGTCTCGGGTTCGGTGCCGGTGCGCACCAGCCCCATCTGCCATTCGCCCATCAGGCCAGCCTGCACGCTGCCGGCCAGGAAGTCCAGCATCTTGTCGTAGTAGCCTGCACAGTTGAGGATGCCCACGGGCTTGTCGTGGTAGCCCAGCTGCCGCCAGGTCCAGATCTCGAAGAGTTCCTCGAAGGTGCCGATGCCGCCGGGCAGGGCGATGAAGACCTGGGCGCGCTCGCCCATCATGGCTTTGCGCTCATGCATGGTCTGCACCACGTGCAGCTCGTCGCACAGCGTGTTGGCGACTTCTCGGTCCACCAGCGCCTGCGGAATGATGCCGACCACGCGGCCACCCGCCTCACGCGTGGCTTCGGCCACGGTGCCCATCAGACCGGTGCGGCCGCCGCCGTAGACCAGTTGGCCGCCTTGGCGGCCGATCCAGCGGCCCACCGCCACGGCGGCTTCGGCATAGGCCGGGAGTTCGCCAGGGCGCGAGCCGCAGTAAACGCATACAGAAAAAGGAGCAGAGACAGTCATTGGAATCCGGCCTTGTCAGGCGATGAAGCGCTCGTACGCTGCGGCCAGCCAGAGGCTGCCGCCCAACAGGCTGGCCAGCAGCACGGCGGCGCTGCCCATGTCCTTGGCGCGCTTGGAGAGGTCATGCCATTCGGGGCCGATGCGGTCGATGGCGGCTTCCACTGCTGTATTCAGCAGCTCCACGATCATCACCAGCACCACGCTGCCGGCCAGCAGGGCAACCTGGACCCAGGTCTGGCCGAGCCAGAAGGCCAGCGGGATCAGCACGATGGCCATCTGCGCTTCGAGCCGGAAGGCGGGCTCGCCCCAGCCCGCGCGCAGGCCGTTGAGCGAATAGCCGGTGGCGTGCCAGAGGCGGTTCAGGCCGGTGCGCGATTTCTGCGGGTTGACGGGGTCCTGGGCGGTGCTGCCAGGCAGGCGGGGTGTGGGAGAGCTCATCGCGGACGGGTGGATATGAGTCGGGTGCCAGCCCAGGCGTCGTGCCAGAACTGGCGTTCAGGGTGGAAGCGGGCCAGGACGGCCCAGATGGCGACCCAGCCGAAGAGCAGCACGCTGACCTCGGCACCGGAAACCTGGAACGGCAGGGCCCAGGCCAGCACCAGTGGCGGCAGAAACCAGAGCCAGGCCAGCACGTAGCGAAGCAGCGCGCGCCATTGGGAGACGGGGCGTCCGTCGCGGCCGACCAGGCGCAGCCCCCAGGTCTTCATGGCCAGCGTCTGGCCGCGCGACCAGAACCAGACGAAATAGATGCCGAAGACCACGAAGAGGAAGGCCTGCAGCAGGACGCGGCGATCGTCGAGGGCATGGCGCATCTGGCTCAGTGCGCTGAACAGCCATCCGGCGACAAAGACCACGGCGAACAGCAGCATGCCCTCGTAAAGCCAGGCGGCCATGCGGCGAGGGATGCCCGGCGGCGCGAACGGTGCGACGGAGGGCCCGGGCCCGACGGCCTGCGAGGAAGGGGGCGGCGACGACATAGCCGCACATTCTCCCGTACCCGCAAGACGGTTCAGGGAGCGGCGGGACGTTCGTTGGGGGAAAAGTCCGTCGCGGGAGGCAGGTCGGTGACAGCGGGCTCGGCAGCAGGGGGCTCCTGCGCATGCGGCGAAGCCACCAGTCCGTGGACGGGCGCCGAAAGCGCTGCCGGCTCGGTCGCCGAACTGGGTGCGAGCATGGTCGCGCGCGCCGGGTTCGGCGCTGCGGGTGTCAGCGCAATGCGGGGTCCGCCGTGTCCGTTCTGCAGCGCGGCGGCTGGCAGTGGCGCCAGGCGATCGCGCTGGATGGGGCGCACGGGCAGCGCCGTGCCGCGTGGCGTGACGGCCCGATCGGCCAGGGCGCGGCGCTCTTCTTCGCTGAGCGCCTGATAGGCGTCCCACTTGGCCTTGCGCTCGGCTTCCGGTGCAAGGCGCTGCACTTCGGCGAAGTTGAGCCGGGCGCGCACGCGCTCGCGCGGGCTCAGCAGCGCCCATTCGGTCATGCGGCTGTGCAGCGTGCTTTGCTCCTGCGGGCCCATGCTGTCGAAATTGCGAGCCAGCGCCATCCACTTGCGCCGATGCGCTTCATCCAGTTTGTCCCACTCGGCAGCCAAAGGCTGCAATGCCTTCTTCTGGCTGGTGGGCAGCCGCACCCAGCGCGCAGCGCCTTCCGCAACATTGCTGGCGCGGGATGAGGAAGCAGGATTCGTCATGCCCTCCTGCGCGGCCGCGGGCGCGGCCACGGCGCCTGTCAAGGCGACGGACAGCACGAGCAGGGACAGCAAGGTCATGAGAAGCGAAGAGCGATGCGCAGCAATGAGAGGGGGCGATCAGCGGTCGGCGGCGCTTTCGCGCTGCAGGAACTGCTTGAAGCCTGGGTCGGTGTAGGCGGCCGTCGGCAGTTCGTCGGTCAGCAGGGCGGCGTCGACTTCGGCGATGGCGTCGGCGCGTTCTTCTGCCTGCCATTGGGCAATGCTGATCAGCCCGACCACCAGCACGGCCAGCGGCAGCAGGCTGGAGCCCCAGGACCACCAGCGCGACGCCTGGCCCAGCGTGGCCTCACCCCCACGGGTCTGCACGATCAGCGGCGTGGCTTCCATCTTGCGGCGCGCCAGCGCCTGCTGCCGAGCCACCCGCAGGCGCTCACCGATGTCGGGGTGCAGGCGGGCCTGCCCTTGCGAGAGCCGGGCGGCCACAGCGCGACCGAAGCGGTCCTCCGCTCGATTGGATGCAGTGGTTGATGAGAAAGTGTTCATAAATGAATTCCCTTGGACTGCAAGGCCTGGCTCAGAGCGCGCACCGCGCGCGAGCAGTGCGTCTTGACGCTGCCCTCCGAGCAGCCCATGGCCGCGGCGGTTTCTGCGACGTCCATTTCTTCCCAGTAACGCAGCAAAAAAGCCTCGCGTTGACGCGCCGGCAGCGCCTGCACCTCGGTTTCGATGGCCTGGAAGATCTGCGCGCGTCGCACCGTGTCCTCGGCGCTTTCGGTCTCGCGCGTGTCCACCTCGACTTCCATCGAGGAAAGAATGTCGAAGCCGGCGCCATCCTCGTTGTCCGGCTCGAAGTCGGTCAGGCTGGAGAAAAGGGCGCGCCGCGTCTTCTGGCGCCGGAACCAGTCCAGCACGCAGTTCGACAGGATGCGCTGGAACAGCATTGGCAGCTCGGCAGGCGGCTTGTCGCCGTAGTGTTCTGCCAGCTTCATCATGCTGTCCTGCACGATGTCCAGCGCCGCTTCCTCGTCGCGCACCTGGTAAAGCGCCCGTTTGAACGCCCGCAATTCGACGCTCTTGAGGAATTCGGACAGTTCGAGTTCGGAAGCCAAACGTGGGGCGGAGCTGGATTGGAAGGGGCTGGCCGCGCGTGAATGCGGCATTCCTGTTGACTTTTGATTATGGCAGCGCTCGCCCACGGGCCGGGTAGTGCCATAATCGCCGGCTGTCAGTCAAAAAGGCAAACGGGTCAAGGTCCGGCGCAATCCAGACGCCCATGGCTTTGGCCTCAAGTCCCGACGCGACCTCACAAGGGTTGGCAAGGGGCACCCAAAGGTTTTTCGTTCCCGAAAACGCTAAAGGTTGATCATCATGGAAATCTCCAAGGCAGAACTCGCCAGCGCCGCTGCGGCCACCGGCGAAGCTCCCCAAGAACTCATGGGCTCCGAGGTGCTGGTCAAGGCCCTCCAGGCCGAAGCCGTCAAGTACATCTGGGGCTACCCAGGCGGCGCAGTTCTCTATATCTACGACGCGCTCTACAAGCAGGACACCATCCAGCACGTGCTGGTGCGCCATGAACAGGCGGCCGTACATGCGGCAGACGGCTATGCGCGCGCGACGGGCGATGTGGGCGTGGCCCTCGTGACCTCGGGCCCTGGCCTGACCAACGCGGTGACCGGCATCGCGACGGCCTACATGGATTCGATCCCCATGGTGATCATCTCGGGACAGGTGCCCACGCCCGCCATCGGGCTGGATGCCTTCCAGGAGTGCGACACCGTCGGCATCACGCGTCCGATCGTGAAGCACAATTTCCTGGTCAAGGATGTCAAGGACATCGCCTCGACCATGAAGAAGGCCTTCCATATCGCGCGCAGCGGCAGGCCCGGCCCGGTGGTGGTGGACATCCCGAAGGACGTCTCCTTCAAGAAGACCTCGTACAGCGGCTACCCCGACAAGGTGGAGATGCGCTCGTACAACCCGGTCAAGCGCGGCCATGGTGGGCAGATCCGCAAGGCGCTGCAGTTGCTGCTGGCCGCCAAGCGCCCGTACATCTACACGGGCGGTGGCGTGCTGCTGGGCAACGCCACGAACGAGCTGCGCACGCTGGTGGACATGCTGGGCTACCCCGTCACCAACACACTGATGGGCCTGGGCGCCTATCCGGCCAGCGACCGCAAATTCCTCGGCATGCTGGGCATGCACGGCACCATCGAGGCCAACAACGCCATGCAGAACTGCGACGTGCTGCTGGCGGTGGGTGCGCGCTTCGACGACCGCGTGATCGGCAACCCCAAGCACTTCGCGCAGAACGAGCGCAAGATCATCCACATCGACATCGATCCCTCGTCGATCTCCAAGCGCGTGAAGGTCGACATCCCGATCGTTGGCGATGTGAAGGACGTGTTGACCGAGCTGATCTCGATGATTCGGGAAAGCTCGACCAAGCCCGATGCCGGTGCACTGGCCGACTGGTGGAAGACCATCGAAGCCTGGCGCAGCCGCGACTGCCTCAAGTACGACCGCGGCAACACCGAAGTGATCAAGCCGCAGTTCGTGGTCGAGACCCTTTGGAACATGACCAAGGACACGGAGACCTACATCACCTCCGACGTCGGTCAGCACCAGATGTGGGCCGCGCAGTACTACCGCTTCGATGAGCCGCGCCGCTGGATCAACTCCGGCGGCCTGGGCACCATGGGCGTTGGCATTCCCTACGCCATGGGCATCAAGCTGGCCAAACCCGAGGCAGAAGTGTTCACCATTACGGGCGAAGGCTCGGTGCAGATGTGCATCCAGGAACTGTCCACCTGCCTGCAGTACAACACGCCGATCAAGATCTGCTCGCTGAACAACCGCTACCTGGGCATGGTGCGCCAGTGGCAGGAGATCGAATACTCCGGCCGCTATAGCCACAGCTACATGGACGCGCTGCCCAATTTCGTGAAGCTGGCCGAGGCCTATGGCCACGTCGGCATGCTGATCGAGCGACCGCAGGATGTGGAGCCCGCATTGCGCGAGGCCCGCAAGCTCAAGGATCGCACCGTGTTCCTGGACTTCCGCACCGACCCCACCGAGAACGTGTTCCCGATGGTGCAGGCCGGCAAGGGCATCACCGAGATGCTGCTGGGCAGCGAAGATCTTTGAACCTGGCGTTGGGCGTGCAGCGTTGAGCGTTTTTGGCGTGGCCCTTCCACGCAAAACGCCAGACGCCCAACCCCCAACCTTCCCTTAGACGAATCTATTGCCCGCCAAGTCCGCGCATTACCGTGCGCGGAGGAGGGCGGCGAAAAGAGGAATCGCACATCATGAAGCACATCATTGCCGTGCTGCTCGAGAACGAGCCCGGCGCACTCTCCCGCGTGGTGGGCCTGTTCTCGGCCCGCGGCTACAACATCGAGTCGCTGACCGTGGCGCCGACGGAAGACCCGTCGCTGTCGCGCATGACCATCCAGACCGCAGGCTCGGATGACGTGATCGAGCAGATCACCAAGCACCTGAACCGCCTGATCGAGGTCGTGAAGGTCGTGGACCTCACTGAAGGCGCCTACACCGAGCGCGAGCTCATGATGGTGAAGGTGCGCGCGGTGGGCAAGGAGCGCGAGGAGATGAAGCGCATGGCTGACATCTTCCGCGGCCGCATCATCGACGTGACCGACAAGAGCTACACCATCGAGCTCACGGGCGACCACGGTAAGAACGACGCCTTCCTCGACGCCATCGACCGCAGTGCCATCCTCGAGACGGTGCGCACGGGCCCGAGCGGCATCGGCCGTGGCGAGCGCATCCTGCGCGTCTGACGCGCGTCGCACCCAGGCAATGAGAAATCGGGGCTCGGTCCTTGTCCGTCCGGACCGAGTCTGTCGAAGCCCTGCGGGTCATTTTTTGTGATCCACAGGACTGGAATGAGCCCTTCGACAGGCTCAGAACGGACGGCATTCAACCCTCGCAACTGAATCATCCAACCGGAGAGAAGACATGAAAGTTTTTTACGACAAGGACTGTGATCTGAGCCTGATCAAGGGCAAGACCGTCGCGATCATCGGCTACGGCTCGCAAGGCCACGCGCATGCGCAGAACCTGAACGACAGCGGCGTGAAGGTCGTGGTCGGCCTGCGCAAGGGCGGCGCCTCGTGGGACAAGGTTGGCAAGGCCGGCCTGAACGTGCTGGAAGTCAACGATGCCGTGAAGGCCGCTGACGTGGTCATGATCCTTCTGCCCGACGAGCAGATCGCCGAGGTCTACACGAACAACGTGGCGCCCAACATCAAGCAAGGCGCTTCGCTGGCCTTCGCGCACGGCTTCAACGTCCACTACAACCAGGTCGTGCCCCGCGCCGATCTGGACGTGTGGATGGTGGCTCCCAAGGCGCCCGGCCACACCGTGCGCAACACCTACACCCAGGGCGGCGGCGTGCCCCACCTCGTGGCCGTGCACCAGGACAAGAGCGGCAAGGCCCGCGACCTGGCCCTGTCGTACGCCATGGCCAACGGTGGCGGCAAGGCCGGCATCATCGAGACCAACTTCAAGGAAGAGACCGAAACCGACCTGTTCGGCGAGCAGGCCGTGCTGTGCGGTGGCGCCGTCGAGCTGATCAAGATGGGCTACGAGACGCTGGTGGAAGCCGGCTACGCGCCCGAGATGGCCTACTTCGAATGCCTGCACGAGCTCAAGCTCATCGTGGACCTGATCTACGAAGGCGGCATCGCCAACATGAACTACTCGATCTCGAACAATGCCGAGTTCGGCGAGTACGTGACGGGCCCCGAGGTCATCAACGAAGAGTCGCGCAAGGCCATGCGCAACGCGCTCAAGCGCATCCAGAACGGCGACTACGCCAAGATGTTCATCCAGGAAGGCCGCCTGAACTACCCGAGCATGACGGCTCGCCGCCGCAACACGGCCGACCACAGCATCGAAGTGGTGGGCTCGCAACTGCGCGCCATGATGCCCTGGATCGCCAAGAACAAGCTGGTCGACCAGAGCCGCAACTAAGAAAACCTTGCACGCTGCGCCTATGCGCAGCGAGGCAATGTTCGAGGCCGCCTCACAAGGGCGGCCTTTTTTGTTTTGCGCGCGCAGGGGCGGCGCGCGGCGATGCAGGCCTGCCGGTCGTGATGACGCCGGGGATGCGGGCAATGAGGGGAAGGGCGCCGAATGGCCTGCCCGGAGGGACTCGAACCCCCGACCTGCTGCTTAGAAGGCAGCTGCTCTATCCAGTTGAGCTACGGGCAGTTTGCGAGGCCCAGAGAGTGGGCCGGCAAGGGGCTGGTCAAGAAGAAAAAAATGGTCGGAGCGGCGGGATTCGAACTCGCGACCCTCTGCTCCCAAAGCAGATGC
This sequence comes from Xenophilus arseniciresistens, assembly GCF_028023875.1. Lineage (GTDB taxonomy): Bacteria > Pseudomonadota > Gammaproteobacteria > Burkholderiales > Burkholderiaceae_C > Xenophilus > Xenophilus arseniciresistens. Next base: position 627,154 of record NZ_JAQIPB010000002.1, on the reverse strand, counting down.
GCTACCAGGCTGCGCTACGCTCCGACAAGCCGAGCATTCTAGCGTGTTTGATACTGCGTTTTGCCGAAAAGAACTTCGCGCGACTTGTGGTCCGTGATCGGTTTGCGACGCTCGGCCAGCGTCTGCACGGCGCGCTGCACCGCAGGGCGCGCATCGATGCTTTCGAACCAGGCCTTCAGATGCGGAAAGTCGTCGAGCACCACGCCCTGGTTCTGCCAGCTGCGCAACCACGGAAAGATGGCGATGTCGGCAATGCTGTAGCTGTCGCAGCCCACGAAGGCGGATTGCGCCAGCCGCTTGTTGATCACGCCATAGATGCGTCGCGCTTCCTGCGTGTAGCGTTCGATGGCGTAGGGCAGCTTCTCGAGGGCATACAGGCGGAAGTGATGCGCCTGGCCGAGCATGGGGCCCACGCTGCCCATCTGGAACATCAGCCATTGCAGCACCTGCCAGCGGCCCGATTCGTCGGCGGGCAGAAAGCGGCCGGTCTTGTTGGCCAGGTACAGGAGGATGGCGCCGGATTCGAAGAGCGAGATCGGCTGGCCGTGCGGGCCTTCGGGGTCGGTGATGGCGGGGATCTTGTTGTTCGGGCTGATGGCCAGGAAGTCGGGCTTGAACTGGTCGCCTGCCCCGATGTCGACGGCGTGCGCACGCCACGGCAGTCCGCATTCCTCCAGCATGATGTGGACCTTGTGGCCGTTTGGCGTGGGCCAGGTGTAGACATCGATGGAGGCGGGCGTCTGGGCGGGCATGGGATCTCCAGGGAAGGTTTTTTGCGGATGCGAGGCCGCCGCAGGATAGCGAAGTGCAGCGCCTTGTGCTGAGCGCTTCGCAAGGGCCTGCCGTTGATGGGGTCGCAAGCCCTGGCCGGCGTCATGCAATTGCCTTGAATTTGACATGGACGCTTCATGGCCGCCTTTGAGACTCGCGCCGAGACAGCCTCAGGAGGCCCTGCCGTGAAAGATCTGCCCATTCCAACACTTGCTCTGGCAAGCCTCGGCCTGCGCAACACGCTCTGGCCGGTGCCCGCCGCGCGCCCGCTGCCCCAACCCGAAGCCGCTGTGCCCAATGCGGCGCGCGGCCTCTCGGTGAGCTGGGCCCGCCACCTCGACGAAGTTCGCGAGGCGCAGCGCCTGCGCTACGACGTGTTCGTCAACGAAATGGGCGCCCGCCTGCGCACGCCGCTGGCTGGCCACGACATCGACCTGTTCGATGATTTCTGCGAGCACCTGCTGGTGCGCGAGGAAAGCACCCGCATGGTCATTGGCACCTACCGCGTGCTGACGCCCGTGCAGGCCCGGCGCCTGGGCGGCACCTACACCGATGGCGAGTTTGACCTGACGCGCCTGCGCAGCCTGCGCTCGCGCATGGTGGAGCTGGGTCGCAGCTGCGTGCATGCCGACCATCGCCAGGGCGGCGTGATCCTGGCGCTGTGGGGCGCGCTGGGGGACTTCATGCATCGCAACCAGCTGGACACGATGGTGGGTTGCGCCAGCATTCCCATGAGCGCCCAGGGCGGCGTGGCCAGCGGCGACGTGGCCGCCAGCATCTGGCGCAAGGTGTCGGCCACCCACATGGCGCCCATCCAGTACCAGGTGCATCCGCGCCTGCCGCTGCCGGTGGACGAGCTGGACGGCTCGCTGAACGTGGAGCCGCCGGCGCTGATCAAGGGCTATCTGCGCATGGGCGCGCGCGTGCTGGGCGCACCGGCTTGGGACCCCGACTTCAACACGGCCGATCTGCCGATGCTGCTGCGCATCCAGGACCTGCCGGCGCGCTACCGGCGCCACTTCCTCGGCGACTGATCACAGGCGAGTCAGGGCAGGCGGGTCACGCATTCGTCTGTCATGATGCTGTCACGATGTTGTATGACACTTGCATGACAGATGTCATCAGATCAGAACAACGCCTCCACGCCGTCACAGCCCTCCCTTGACCGCCCCGTGGCGGCGGTGGAATCGCTGCCCGACGAACTGGCGTCGCCCGCGCTGCTGGACCGTGACCACAGCATCCTGGCCTTCAATCGGCGCGTGCTGAACTGGGCCGAGCGGCCTGAAGTGCCGCTGCTGGAGCGGCTGCGCTACCTGTGCATCGTGTCATCCAACCTCGACGAGTTCTTCGAGGTGCGCTCCGCGCCCCATCTGCAGGCATGGATGGCGGGCGACACGCGTGGCAACTACACCGTGGAGTCCTTCGAGGGGCTCTCCAGGGCCGCTCACGAGTTGGTGGAGCGGCAGTACGCGCTGTACGACGCGGCCTTGCTGCCGGCCTTTGCCGAGCAGGGCATCCAGCTCATCTCGCACGGCAAGCGCAATGCCATTCAGCGCAAATGGGTGCAGGACTATTTCGAGCGCGAGGTCCGGCCGCTGCTCATTCCCGTGGGGCTGGATCCGGCGCATCCCTTTCCGCAGGTCGCCAACAAGTCGCTGAACTTCATCGTGCGACTGTCGGGCAAGGATGCCTTCGGGCGCGAGAACCCCATCGCCATCCTGAAGGTGCCGCGCGTGCTGCCGCGCCTGATCCGCATGCCGGCCAAGGTGTCGGGCGGCAAGACGCTGGTGGTGGCGCTGTCGAGCATCGTGCGCGCGCATCTGCACACCATGTTCCCCGGCCGTGAGGTGGGCGAGTTTTCGCAGTTCCGCGTCACGCGCCATTCCGATCTGGCTGTGGACGAGGAAGACGTGAAGAACCTGCGCACCGCGCTGCGCCAGGGCCTCCAGCATCGCAACTACGGACAGGCCGTGCGGCTGGAGGTGTCCTCCACCTGCGCGCCTTCGCTGGCCAGCTTCCTGCTTGCGCAGTTCAACCTGCCCGAAGGTGCGCTGTACCGCGTGCAGGGGCCGGTGAATCTGGCGCGCTTCGCGCAGCTCATCGACCTGGTGGACGACCCGCAGTTCCGCCCGCTGCGCTTTGCGCCCTACCAGGCCTCGTACCCGTTGCGGCTGTCGCCGGGGCAGTCCTTCTTCGAGCGGCTGCAGCGCGGCGATGTGCTGATCCACCAGCCCTTCGAAAGCTTCGATGGCGTGCTGGCCTTCCTGCGCGAGGCCGTGAGCGACCCGCAGGTACTGGCGATCAAGCAGACCATCTACCGCACCGGCGCCGATTCCGAACTGATGGACCTGCTGCGCGAGGCGGTGCGACGCGGCAAGGAAGTCACGGTGGTGGTCGAGCTGAAGGCGCGCTTCGACGAAGAAGCCAACATCAACGTGGCCGAGGTGCTGGAGTCCATCGGCGCCCAGGTGGTGTATGGCGTGGTGGGCCTGAAGACGCACGCCAAGATGCTGCTGGTCACGCGCCGCGAGGGCAAGAAGCTGGTGCGTTACGGCCATCTGTCGACTGGCAACTACAACCCGCGCACGGCGCGGCTGTACACCGACATCAGCCACCTCACGGCCGATGCGCTGCTGACGGCCGACATGGAAGCCGTGTTCGTGCATCTGGCCAGCCAGAGTCGCCTGCCCAGGCTCCATCGCATGTGGCTGGCGCCTTTCGATCTGCACCGCAACCTGGTGGCGCGCATCGATGCGCTGGGTGCCGCCGCGGCGGCGGGGCAGGAGACGCGCATCGTCGCCAAGATGAATGCGCTGACCGACCAGGGGCTGATCGTGGCGCTGCTGCGCGCGGGCGCGCGCGGCGTGAAGATCGACCTGATCGTGCGCGGCGCCTGCACGCTCGCGGCCCAGGTGCCGGGCCACAGCGAGAACATTCGCGTGCGCTCCATCATCGGCCGCTTCCTGGAGCATTCGCGCGTCTTCTACTTCCGCCAGGGCGAAGACGAGTCGCTCTACCTGTCCAGCGCCGACTGGATGAACCGCAACATGATGCGGCGCGTGGAGCTGGCCTGGCCCGTGACCGACCCGGTGCTGCGCCAGCGCCTGATCGACGAATGCCTGGTGGCCTATCTGCACGACGGGCGCGACGCCTGGGAATTGCAGGCCGACGGCCAGTACTTGCGCCTGCATCAGGACAGCCACGCGGGCGAAGACGGCGCCTCGCGCCGGATCGAGGTGCACGGCGCCCAGCAGGCGTTGATGGACCGCTATGCCTTCCGCGGGCGTTCACGCCTGGGGCTGGGCGGCTGAGCGCCCGGCAGGCAGGGGCCCACCCAAGTTTCACCAACGTTCTCACGACCATGGATCTCATCCTCTGGCGCCACGCCGAAGCGGAAGACTGGACCGAAGGCTGCAACGACCTGGAACGCTCGCTCACCGTGCGTGGCGAGAAGCAGGCCAAGCGCATGGCCGCCTGGCTGGACCGCCAGTTGCCCGACGGCACGCGCGTGCTCAGCAGCCCCGCGCGCCGCTGCGAGCAGACCGTGCTGGCGCTGGGCCGCAAGTACAAGGTGCGGCCCGAGCTGGCGCCCGACGCGACGGCCGAGGCGCTGCTGGAGACCGCTGGCTGGCCCAACGGCAAATCGGTGGTGCTGGTGGTGGGGCATCAGCCCACGCTCGGGCAGGCCGTCGCGCGGCTGATGGGCCTGAAGCAGGACAGCTGCGCCGTGCGAAAGGGCGCCGTCTGGTGGTTTCGCACGCGCGAGCGCGACGCCGAAGAGCAGACCGTGATGGTCACGGTGCAGTCGCCCGAGCTCCTGTAAGTCTCTTTCCTCTTCGCGGCTGACCGGGGCCCCTGGCGGACCTGGGCACGAAGGCTCTCAGCCGATGCGCAGCGTCAGCTGCACATTGGCCTTCTGCCAGGCCAGCACTTCCTCGTGCAGCAGATGGGCCGATTGCGGAAAGCGCTCGGCCCAGTCGGCGCTGACCCGCAGATCGAACTGCAGCGGCCCGCTGCGCGACAGCTTGAGGGCACCCGTCTCCGGGTCGCGGCGGGCATGGCACAGCAGCACCGCCAGGCGCAGCGCCAGCAGCTGGGCCGAGAAGACCTCGTCGTCCAGCGGAATCTCCAGCTTGCGCAGCTTGCCGCGATGGCCCAGCACCAGCTGGCTCAGCACATGCAGCTCGTTGGTGGCGAAGCCGGGCGCTTCCACGTTGTCGAGGATGTAGGCGCCGTGCTTGTGCGAATCGCTGTGGGCGATGTGGTTGCCGATCTCGTGCAGCGCCGCGGCCCAGCGCAGCTTGCGCAGGGCGCGGCCGGCGCTGTGGCTGCTGTCGGCACCGCGCGAGCCGGGCATCAGCTGCACGAACAGCGCGCCCGCGGTTTCGCCCACGCGCCGGGCCTGGGCCGAATCGACCGCGAAACGGGTGGCCAGCCGGGCCACCGTGGTCGCGCGCATGTCGGCCACGGCCTCGTCGCGCTCCAGCAGTTCGTACAGCACGCCATGGCGCAGCGCGCCTTGCGCCACGCGCATCTGGTCGATGTCCAGCAGGCTGAAGATGGCGCGCAGCACGGCCAGACCGCCGCCGATGACGGGCTTGCGGTCCTCGCGGATGCCCTCCATGCGCAGCTTGTCGGAATGCCCGGCCTTGATCAGCCGGTCCAGCAGCCAATCCAGGCCGTCACGCGTGACCACGCCGGGCGTGTGCCCTGCCGCGGCCAGCACATCGCCCACGGCGCCGATGGTGCCGGAAGAGCCATAGGCCACATCCCACTGGTCGCGGCTGCAGTAGCTCAGCGCATCGTCCAGCACGGCCTTGGCCGCGATCTCCGCGATGCGGAAGGCCGAAGCGGTGAAATGGCCTTCGGGGAAGTGCTTCATCGACCACGCGACGCTGCCCACGCGGTAGGACTCGGTGGCCAGGGCCTCGAAGCGCTGGCCCACGATCAACTCGGTGGAGCGGCCGCCGATGTCCACCACCAGCCGGCGCTCGCGCTCGCCGCCGTCGAACTGGGGCAGGGTGTGGGCCACGCCCTGGTAGATCAGGCGGGCCTCCTCGCGGCCCGGTATCACGTCGATGCCGAAGCCCAGCACGGTGCGCGCGCGCAAAAGGAATTCATCGCGGTTGCGGGCCTCGCGCAGCGTCTGCGTGGCCACCGCGCGCACCTGCCCGGGCTTGAAACCGGCCAGGCGCTCGCCAAAACGGGCCAGGGCGGCCCAGCCGCGCTGCATGGCTTCGAGCGTGAGATTGCGATTGGCGTCCAGGCCGTTGCCCAGGCGGACGGTTTCCTTCAGGTATTCGGCGCGCTGGATCTGACCGTGGTCGACCTGCCCGATTTCGAGTCGAAAACTGTTGGAGCCGAGATCGACCGCGGCAAGGCGGGTTCCGTTTTGCATGAAGTGGTGGCAGCGAGCAGGCGAGCCCGCATGGTAACGGCGGGCCCCGAAGGGGTGGATCAGTGTGGCGAAGCGCTGTGACGATTTGATGACTTTCGTGGCCCCGCAAGGTGTCTCCAGGGGTAAATGTGTTTATGACAGAGTGTCATGTCACTGTCACATGGGATTTCTACAGTCGCGGCAAGCCCGATCCGCGGGCCCAGCCATCTACGAAAGGATGACCATGAAAACCTCGTTCCAATTCATCGCTGCCGGCGTTGCCGCTGCCGCTTTTGTCTCGTTCCCCGCCATGGCTCAGGAAGCAACCGGCGCAGGCGCCAGCTTCCCGGCCCCCCTGTACTCCAAGTGGGCTGCAGACTTCAACAAGGCCACCGGCGTCAAGATCAACTACCAGTCCGTGGGCTCCGGCGCCGGCCTGAAGCAGATCGAAGCCAAGACCGTGGACTTCGGCGCTTCCGACGCGCCCCTGAAGGACGAGGATCTGGCGGCCAAGGGCATGATCCAGTTCCCCACCGTCATCGGTGGCGTGATCCCCGTGGTGAACATCCAGGGCATCAAGGCTGGCGAACTCAAGCTCAACGGCCAGGTGCTGGGCGACATCTACCTGGGCAAGATCACCAAGTGGAACGACCCCGCGATCAAGGCCCTGAACGCTTCGCTGAACCTGCCTGACGCCGCCATCGCTCCCGTGCGCCGCGCCGACGGCTCGGGCACCAGCTTCCTGTTCACCAACTACCTGAGCAAGGTCAACGCCGAGTGGAAGTCGAAGGTCGGCGAAGGCACGGCCGTGAACTGGCCCACCGGTGCAGGTGGCAAGGGCAACGAAGGCGTGGCCGCATTCGTCGGTCGCCTGCCCAACTCGATCGGCTACGTCGAGTACGCCTACGTGAAGCAGAACAAGATGACCTACGCTCTGCTGCAAAACGCCGCCGGCAAGTTCCCCCAGCCTGAAGAAGACGCTTTCAAGGCTGCTGCTGCCAACGCACAGTGGGACAAGAGCTTCTACCAGATCCTGACGAACCAGCAAGGCGATGGCGCATGGCCCATCACCGGCGCGACCTTCATCCTGATGCACAAGACCCAGGACAAGCCCGCCCAGGCCGCCACCGTGCTGCGTTTCTTCGACTGGGCCTACAAGAACGGCGACAAGACCTCTTCTGACCTGGACTACGTGCCCATGCCCGCCAGCGTGAAGACGGCCATCACCAAGCAATGGGCCGCCAGCGTCAAGGACAGCGCCGGCAAGGCCATCGCCGTCGAGTAATCCCGGCTTCTCTTCTCGATACCAATAAGAAATGAAAAGGGCGCGTCGCTGCAGTTGAAAAGCTGCGCACGCGCCCGATCCACCATGGAGCGACCTGTGTCATCCACCCTCACTGCCGGCGGCGCACCGCTGGACATGGCGCAGCAGGCCGAGCGCACCGTCTCGCCGCCTCCTGTCAAGAGCACCCGTTCCGGCCCCATGGCGGATCGCCTCTTTGGCTGGGCAGCCATGGGCGCCGCACTGCTGACGCTGGCGCTGCTCATCGGCATCTTGTTGTCCCTCATCGCTGGCGCCTGGCCAGCCATCACCAAGTACGGGCTGGGTTTTCTGACCAGCAGCGTCTGGGATCCCGTCCGCGACGAATACGGCGGACTCGTCATGATTTACGGCACGCTGATGACCTCGCTGATCGCGCTGGTCATCGCCGTGCCCGTGAGCTTCGGCATCGCGCTGTTCCTGACCGAACTGGCACCTGCCTGGCTCAAGCGCCCGCTGGGCACCGCGATCGAACTGCTGGCTGCCGTGCCTTCCATCGTGTACGGCATGTGGGGCCTGCTGGTGTTCGGCCCCATCCTGTCCACCTATGTGCAGCAGCCGCTGCAGCGCCTGGTCGGCGACGTGCCCTACCTGGGCGCGCTGGTGTCGGGCCCGCCCGTGGGCATCGGCATCCTGTCGGCCGGCATCATCCTGGCCATCATGATCATCCCCTTCATCGCGTCGGTGATGCGTGACGTGTTCGAAGTCACGCCGCCGCTGCTGAAGGAATCTGCCTATGGCCTGGGCTCGACCACCTGGGAGGTCGTCTCCAAGGTCGTGCTTCCCTACACCAAGGCCGGCGTCATCGGCGGCATCATGCTCGGCCTGGGCCGCGCGCTGGGCGAGACCATGGCCGTCACCTTCGTGATCGGCAACATGAACCAGCTCAATTCGCTGTCGATGTTCGAGGCCGCCAACAGCATCACCTCGGCCCTGGCCAACGAGTTCGCCGAAGCCGGCGCCGGCCTGCACCAGGCCGCCCTGATGTACCTGGGCCTGGTGCTGTTCTTCATCACCTTCGTCGTGCTGTCGCTGTCCAAGCTGCTGCTGGCACGCATGGCCAAGAGCGAGGGCAAGAAATCGTGAGCACCGCCAACGCACTCATCGAAGCGCAGAAGCTGGCCGCCGCGCGGCAGGCCAAGTTCTCGCGCCGCAGCGCCGTGAACAAGGTGGCGCTGACCCTGTCGCTGGCGGCCATGGCCTTCGGCGTGTTCTGGCTGATCTGGATCCTGTGGGAAACGCTGCGCCTGGGCATCTCGGGCCTGACGGTGGCGACCTTCACCCAGATGACGCCGCCGCCCAACGAAGAGGGCGGCATCCTGAACGCCATCTTCGGCTCGGTGGTGATGGTCGGCCTGGCCACCTTCATCGGCACGCCCATCGGCATCATGGCCGGCATCTACCTGGCAGAGTACAACCCCAAGGGCCTGCTGGCTTCGGTGACCCGCTTCGTCAACGACATTCTGCTGTCGGCGCCGTCCATCGTGATCGGCCTGTTCGTGTACGCCGTGGCGGTGGCCTACTTCCGCGGCTTCTCGGGCATCGCCGGTGCGCTGGCCCTGGCGCTGATCACCATCCCCGTGGTGATCCGCACGACCGAGAACATGCTGCAGCTGGTGCCCCCGGGCCTGCGCGAAGCCGCCTACGCCCTGGGCACGCCCAAGTGGAAGGTCATCCTTTCCATCACGCTGCGCGCGGCCCGCGCGGGTGTGGTCACCGGCATCCTGCTGGCCATTGCCCGCATCGCCGGCGAAACCGCGCCGCTGCTGTTCACGGCCCTGAACAACCAGTTCTGGACTTCCGACATCACGCAGCCGATGGCCAGCCTGCCCGTGACCATCTTCAAGTTCGCGATGAGCCCGTACGAGAACTGGCAGCACCTGGCCTGGGCCGGCGTGTTCCTGATCACCGTCGCCGTGCTTGCCCTCAACATCCTTGCGCGGGTCCTGACGCGCAGCAAACTCTGAGTACACAAAAATGGTTGCTACCGTTGCTACCGTTGCTTCCTCTGCGCCCGCGCGCGCCAAGATCGCCGTCAAGGACCTGAACTTCTACTACGGCAAGTTCCACGCCCTGAAGAACATCAACCTGGAGATTCCCGAGAACAAGGTCACGGCCTTCATCGGTCCCTCGGGTTGCGGCAAGTCCACCCTGCTGCGCACCTTCAACCGCATGTTCGAGCTCTATCCCGAGCAGCGCGCCGAAGGCACCATTGCCCTGGACGGCGAGAACCTGCTGACCAGCAAGCAGGACGTGGCGCTGATCCGCGCCAAGGTCGGCATGGTGTTCCAGAAGCCCACGCCCTTCCCGATGTCGATCTACGACAACATCGCCTTCGGCGTGAAGCTGTTCGAGAACCTGTCGGCCTCCGAGATGGACGACCGCGTGGAATGGGCCCTGAAGAAGGCCGCACTCTGGACCGAGGTGCGCGACAAGCTGCAGCAAAGCGGCTCGGGCCTCTCGGGCGGCCAGCAGCAGCGCCTGTGCATCGCACGCGGCATTGCCATCAAGCCCGAAGTGCTGCTGCTCGACGAGCCCTGCTCGGCCCTGGACCCCATCTCCACGGCCAAGATCGAGGAGCTGATCGCCGAGCTGAAGAACGAGTACACGGTGGTGATCGTGACCCACAACATGCAGCAGGCCGCTCGCTGCAGCGACTACACGGCCTACATGTACCTGGGCGACCTGATCGAGTTCGGCGCCACCGAGCAGATGTTCTTCAAGCCCCAGCGCAAGGAAACGGAAGACTACATCACCGGCCGCTTCGGCTGATCGTTGACTTCTTCGGAGGCAAGAAATGACGGAAAAACACCTCTCAAGCCAGTTCGACAGCGAACTCAACGGCGTGTCTTCGCGCGTGATGGAACTGGGCGGCCTGGCCGAATCGCAGATTCGCCTGGCCATCTATGCGCTGCTGCAGTTCGACGTGGAGTCTGCCGATCGCGTGATCGCGACCGAAGACAGCCTCAACGCGATGGAAGTGGAAATCGACCGCGAGCTGTCCAGCATCATCGCGCGGCGCCAGCCCACGGCACGCGACCTGCGCCTCTTGATCGCGATCTCCAAGGCCACGGCCAATCTGGAGCGCGTGGGCGACGAAGCCCACCGCATCGCGCGCATGGTCAAGTCGATCATCGAAAGCGGCTCCTCGCGCCAGCTGCCCACCACCGAGCTGCGCATCGCCGCAGAGCTGGCCTCGGGCCTGCTGCGCAAGGCGCTGGATTCGTTCGCCCGTCTGGACACCGCGGCCGCGCTGTCGATCCTCAAGGAAGACGATCTGATCGACCAGGAGTTCGACGGCTTCGTGCGCAAGCTGGTCACCTACATGATGGAAGACCCGCGCACGATCTCTCCCAGCCTGGACCTGGTGTTCGTGGCCAAGGCCATCGAGCGCATTGGCGACCATGCCAAGAACATCGCCGAGTTCGTGATCTACATCGTCAAGGGTGCCGATGTGCGGCACACTCCGATGAAGGAAATCGAGTCCGCCGTGCAGTGAGCGCTGCGCAACTGATGCATCCATGAAGAAACCCCGCGTACTGATCGTCGAGGACGAATCCTCCATTGCTGAATTGCTGGCGGTGAACCTGCGGCACAACGGCTTCGAGCCCATCTGGGCCGAGGACGGTGTGTCTGCGCAGCGCGAGATCGACGCCGTGCTGCCCGACCTGATTCTGCTGGACTGGATGTTGCCGGGGCACAGTGGCTTGCAGCTGGCGCGCCAGTGGCGCAAGGAGGCGCGGACCAAGACCGTGCCGATCCTGATGCTCACGGCGCGCGGCGACGAACCCGACAAGGTGGCCGGTCTGGACGCCGGCGCGGACGACTACATCACCAAACCCTTCTCCACGCAGGAGATGCTGGCGCGCATCCGCGCCGTGCTGCGCCGCCGCGCCCCCGAGGCCGCTGCCGAGCGCCTGGAGGTGGGCGATCTGATGCTGGACACCGCCACGCATCGCGTGAGCTGGCAGGGCAATCCGCTGAAGATGGGCCCCACCGAGTTCAAGCTGTTGGCCTACCTGATGCAGAACGCCGAGCGCGTGCACAGCCGCTCGCAGCTGCTCGACAAGGTGTGGGGCGACCATGTCTTCATCGAGGAGCGCACGGTGGACGTGCACGTCAAACGCCTGCGCGAAGCGCTGGGCGCGGCCTCCACCATGGTCGAGACCGTGCGCGGCGCAGGCTACCGTTTCACGGCGCAGGCCACGGTCTGAAGCGAAACACCCCCCAGGCCGCTTAGCGGCTTCCCCCTCTCCTTCGGGAGGAGGGCGCACCCGGTGGCCGGACAAAGCTCGTTCCACGGGCGCCCTGAGAGCTTCGCTGCGCCTGCCTCGTGGCGGGCTGGTGCCCGGCGCCCGGCGACTCCTGATAATTCACCATGCCCTTTCGCATCGCGCTTTTTCTCATCGCCTCCCTGGGCGGGGCCGTGGTGGCCGGCCTTCTGAGCCAGTGGCGGCAGCTGTGGCTGGGCGCATGGGTGGGTGCCCTGCTGTGGCTGCTGGGCGATGCCTGGCGGGCGCAGCAACTGGTGAACGCCCTGCGCGATGACGTGGCGGGACTGGGCGTGCGCCGCATGGGCGTGTGGGGCGAGATTGCCGAGCGCGTGCGCAAGCTGCTGCGCGTGCGCGAGCAGCAGACCCAGCAGGCCGAAGACCGGCTCAAGGAATTCCTTGCGGCGATCCAGGCCTCGCCCAACGGCGTGATCCTCATCGACGACCAGGGCCGCATCGAATGGTGCAACCAGACGGCGGCCGGCCATCTGAACATCGATGCCGAGCGCGATCTGCTGGCGCATCTGTCCAACCTGGTTCGCGACCCCGCCTTCGTGGCCTACCTGGCTTCGTGGAACTACAGCCGCGACGTGGTGATCGACGGCCCCGTGGTGCAGGTGGGCGGGCAGGGGCGTCCGCAGCGGCTGTCGGTGCAGGTCCACCCCTATGCGGGCAACCGGCGCATGCTGCTCACGCGCGACGTGACGGCGCTGGAGCAGGCCGATGCCATGCGGCGCGATTTCGTGGCCAACGTTTCGCACGAGATCCGCACGCCGCTGACCGTGCTCACGGGCTTTGTGGAAACGCTGCAGAGCCTGCCGCTGGAGGCCGACGAGCGTGCGCGCTACCTGGGGCTGATGGGCCAGCAGGCACAGCGCATGGGCACGCTGGTGCAGGATCTGCTGACGCTGTCGCGCCTGGAAGGCAGCGCACCGCCGCCGGGCCACCAGTGGACGCGCGTGAGGGCGCTGCTGGCCCATTGCGAGGACGAGGCCCGTGGCCTGTCGAGCCGCCTGAGCACGCAGGGTCATCGCCTGTCCTTCTCGCTGGAGGCCGACAGCGAACTGTCCGGCGCGGCCACCGAGCTGCAAAGCGCCATGTCCAACCTGGTGAGCAATGCCGTGCGCTACACGCCGCCCGGCGGCGAAGTGACGGTGACCTGGCGCCTGCTGTCCGACGGGCGCGGCGAGTTCGCGGTGCGCGACACCGGCCCCGGCATCGCGGCCGACCACATTCCGCGACTGACGGAGCGCTTCTACCGGGTCGACCGCAGCCGCTCGCGCGAGACTGGCGGCACGGGGCTGGGCCTGGCCATCGTCAAGCACATCGCGCAGCGCCACGGCGCGCAACTGCGCATCGAAAGCACGCTGGGGCAGGGCTCTCGCTTCATGCTGGTGTTTCCGGTGGCCCGACTGCGGCCGGCGCGGCCGCAGCTGGTGGCCGCCTGACGGTCTTCCACAGCAGGGCCAGAAAGAGCAGGGCCGTGAGGCCCAGGGCCACGCTGCTCATGAGCCAGAAGGCCAGCGGCGATTGCATGGCGCCCCAGGGCCCGAGGCCGCGATAGGCCAGCCAGTAGCTGCCCGTCAGCCCCAGGCCCCACAGCAGGCTGCAGTAGATGATCAGCGGCAGCACCGTCACGCGCCAGCAGCGCAGCACGAAGACGCACAGGGTCTGCACGGCATCGGCCAGGTGATAGGCCGCAGTCGCGAGCAGCAGGGGCGCGGCCAGCTGCGCCACCGAAGCCTGCGAGGAGTACAAGGACGCCAGCACATGGCGCCCCAGGGCCATCGCCACCGCCACGGCCAGCGCGCACAGCACGGTCATTTCCAGGCCCAGCCGGCAGGCGTGGCGCGCCCGCGCGTGCTGGCCCCCACCCAGCCAGAAGCTCACGCGCGCGCTCGTTGCCAGGCCCAGGGCCAGGGGGGCCATGTAGGCCACTGCCGTGAGGTTTGATGCGATCTGGTGCGCCGCCGAGGCCGTGGTGCCCAGGCGGGCGATGAAAAGCGCCATCAGCGTGAACGAGCTGACTTCCACCAGCACCGCCAGCCCGCCCGGAATGCCCAGCCGCGCGAACTGCCGCAACTGGCGGCCGTCGGGCGCCTCCAGGCGCTGCCACAGCGCGTAGGGCGCGTACAGCGATTGCGTGCGCAGCATCACCAGCGCCACGGCCAGCATGGTCCAGTTGACGATCAGGGTGGCGATGCCGCAGCCCACCACGCCCAGAGCCGGCAGGCCGGCGCCGCCGAAGGTCAGCCAGATCGACAGCGGCAGCTTCAGCGCCAGCGAAGCGGTCTGCAGCCAGGTCACCAGGCGCGGGTGGCCCAGGCTCTGGTTGAGCGTGCTGTAGAGCCGGAACAGCAGGGCCGGCGGCAGCGCCCAGGCCAGCACGGCGAGGTAGCGCGTCACCTCGGCCTGCATGGCCTGCGGCACGTCGGTCCAACGCAGCAAAGGTCCGGGAAAGAGCAGCACGGCCATGCCGATGCACACTGCGCCCGCGCACAGGTAGAGCGACTGACGCACCGAGCGCCCGACCTCGGCGCTGCGGCCGGCGCCATGAAGCTCGGCCCACACGGGCAGCAGCGCCTGCAGCCCGCCCATGAGTGCCACGTAGACGCTGATGAAGATGGCCGCGCCGACCGACAGCGCCGCGAGCGCCTCTTCGGCATAGCGGCCGGCCACCAGCGTGTCGGTCACGCCGAAAGCCATGACGGCCATCTGGCCCACGAACACGGTGCCGGCGTGGCGGGCGATCAGGCTGCGTTCGCCGGGGTGCGCCCCGCCATGGGTGCTGCTGCTCATCGGCGCCGCTTCACGGGCCGATCACGGGTTCGATCACGGGCACTTCCGGCAGCGGCGCTTCGGGGCGGCGCTGGTAGAGCAGCAGGTCGTCGCTGGCGTTGGAGGTGCGCCGGAACGTGCCGATCAGGCGCCAGTCGTGCAGGTCCACGATCAATTGCAGCAGATGCACCGCTTCGGGCTTGACCACCAGCCAGGGGCATTCGGTGTGCGAATTGATGGGCTGCAGCGTGTAGTTGCCGTGGTAGCTCAGCGCGGCCAGCTGCGGCCGGTCCACGCCAAGCTCGGCCACGCAACGGGGCGCGGGGCCCGTGTGCTGCTGGATGGCCCGCACCTGCGGCGCGTAGCTCAGCGCGTGGTCCAGCGCGGGCAGCCACAGCGTCATCAGCAGCAGCCAGCACAGCGTGACGCCGCCTGCGGGCAGCACCAGCGTCTTCCAGAGCGCGGCGCGGTGGCGGCCCGTGCGCCAGCGCACCAGCCAGCACCAGGCCAGCGTCGCGGCCACGGCGATCAGGAAGATGGGCAGCGAGAACTGCGCCACATAGCCGGGCGTCAGCCGCGCCACGCTGGAGGCCATCTTGACCGGCACGCCGGTCTGCATGGCGATCCAGTACAGCCAGATCAGCAGGGCCGAGCCGCTGAAGAACAGCAGCGTGAACCAGTCCACCAGCGCAGACACGCTGCGCCTGAAGGTGGGCAGCGCAAAGGCCGCCAGCGTGGCCAGCGCCGGCAGGGCCAGCAGCAGCACGCGGTCGGAGGCTGCGCCCAGCATGGCCGCGATGCCGATCACGCCGGCGAAGAGCAGCGGCAGGGCCACATGTCGGGCCAGCCATTGCTGGCGCCAGCGCCACAGGGTCCACAGCGCCAGCGGCCAGGTGGGCCAGGTGAACCAGATGAACAGGCGCAGCAGGCTGCCGGCCTGCGCGCCGGCACTGGCCGGGCCTTCGCCGGGCCACACGATGCGCCAGTGGAACTGCTGCAGGCCGAAGGCGAGGCCGGCGCCCAGGATCAGCGGTGCCGCCATCGCGGCCAGGGCGGCTGCGTCGTAGCCATGGCCGGCGTCCTCGCCGGGGCTGGCCCGGCCAGGCTGAATGCGTTCGCGCAGGCTCAGCAGCAGGCTGCCCAGGCCCAGCACCAGCGCCAGCCAGGGCGCACCGCCAAGCGACATTCCCAGGCCGCCCAGCAGCAGGGCCAGCGTCGGCCCCAGGCGCCGGTACGGCGCCGCCGCCACGCCATAGAACATCAGCGCGCCGAAGAACAGCTGGGCCAGCGCGGGCGTGGTTTCATGGCCCAGCTGGGCCAGGCCCAGGCTGGCCAGAAGGGCCAGCAGGCCGCCGTCGGCGATGGCGCGGGCGTAGTCCTTGGGCTGGGCCTCGCCACCGAAGGCGAAGGCCACGGGCTGTGCGCCCGGGGTGCGCGCGAGGTAGTAGACCGCATACCAGGTGGCACTGAAGGTGCCCCACAGCATCAGCGCATACACCACGCGCACCGCCAGGTCCGGCCGCCACCAGGGCGCCAGCTGGATCGCCCACGCGCCGATCCAGTAGGGCAGCAGCGCCGGAATCTCCGGCTTGTGGCCCAGCAGCATCGGCTCCAGCCAGCGCGTCAGGTCCCACGGATGGCCGACCAGCGCCAGCATGTAGCCGAAGGAGGAGACATCGGCGCTCTTCCACGGGCCACGTCCCAGCAGACCGGGCATCAGATAGGCGACGCACAGCAGCAGCAGCGCCAGCCTCGGCAGGCGGCGCACGGCGCTTTGGGCGACGATGGCTGGCGTAGGGTTGTTCAAGCAATAAGCCGCAGTGGCGGACCGGATGATGCCGGCTGCAGATGAATGAAAAAGGGCAGCGCGGTTGCCCGGGCTGCCCTGACTCGGCGGTGCGCCGGCTTACTTCGCCAGTGCGGACTTGCCGAACTTGTTGCGGAAACGCTCCACGCGGCCGCCCATGTTGTCCACCGACTTCTGCGTGCCGGTGTAGAAGGGGTGCGATTCGCTCGAGGTGTCCAGCTTGTACAGCGGGTATTCCTTGCCTTCGAAGGTCTCGGTTTCCTTCGTGTTCACGCACGAACGGGTCACGAACTTGAAGCCGTTGGACAGGTCCACGAACAGAACTTCGCGGTAGTTGGGGTGAATGCCTTCTTTGGCCATGGTGCGGTTTCCTTGTGGTCGTTGCGAGAGCCACACCCCGCACTTTTGCCGGGCGCACTTTTCGCGAAGCCAGCGATTATCGCATACTGCCCCTTCATCAAGTCAATCCGCCGAGTCCGCCCATGCCCGAGCAAGCCTTCCCCACGATCCGCGCAGGCCTGGTGGGCTATGGCCTGGCGGGGCAGAACTTTCATGCGCCGGTGCTGTCGGCCGTGCCCGGCCTGCAACTGGCCGCCGTGGCCAGTTCGCAGCCGCACAAGGTGCTGGCCGACTGGCCCCAGGCCCAGGTCGTCCCCAGTCTGGAGGACTTGCTGGCACCCGCTTTGGCACTGGACCTGATCGTGATCGCCACGCCCAACGCGCAGCATCATCCGATGGCGCGTGCGGCGCTGCTGGCCGACCGGCATGTGGTGGTGGACAAGCCCTTCACCCTCGATGCCAACCAGGCCCGCGAGCTGGCGCAACTGGCAGCGGCCCGCGGCCGGGTGCTGAGCGTCTACCAGAACCGGCGCTGGGACGCCGACTTTCTGACACTGCGCGACCTGCTGGCCCAAGGCGCCGTCGGGCGGCCCGTGTACCTCGAGTCGCATTTCGACCGCTTCAGGCCCCAGGTGCGCGAGCGCTGGCGCGAACAGGCCGTGCCGGGCGCCGGGCTGTGGGTGGACCTGGGTGCGCATCTGCTCGATCAGGCGCTGCAGCTCTTCGGCGCGCCCGACAGCCTGCAGCTCGACTGCGCGACCCTGCGCGAAGGTGCGCAGGTCGAGGATCATTTCCACGCGCTGCTGCGCTACGAACACGGGCCTCATGCGCCCTTGCGCGTGGTGCTGCATGCCTCCACCCTGGCTGCGCATGCCGCGCCGCGCTTCCTGCTGCACGGCACTCGCGGCAGCTATGTGAAGCACGGCGTCGATCCGCAGGAGGATGCCTTGCGCGCGGGTCTGCGCCCGGGCGGCGCGGATTGGGGCGTGGACGGCACGCCGGGTGAATGGGTGCAGGCCGATGCGCAGGGTGCGCTGCACACGCAGCCCGTGCCCAACCAGCGCGGCGACTACACGCGCTACTACGCTGCCGTGCGCGACGCCATCCGGGGCCAGCGCGAAGCGCCGGTCACGCCCGCCGAGGCTGTGGCGTTGATGGAACTGCTGGATCTGGGGCGGCGAAGCGCCGAGGAGGGCAGGGCCCTGGAGGTTGGCTCAATCTGACGCTTGTTCAGCCGCCGCGACGCATCATGTCGAAGAACTCGACGTTCGTCTTGGTGGCCTTCATGCTCTTGAGCACCATCTCCATGGACTCGATCTCGTCCATGTTGTACATGAACTGACGCAGGATGCGGGTCTTCTGCAACACCTCGGGGGCCAGCAGCAGTTCCTCGCGGCGCGTGCCACTGCGGTTGAGCTGGATCGAGGGGAACACGCGCTTTTCGTACAGGCGGCGGTCCAGATGGATTTCGCTGTTGCCCGTGCCCTTGAACTCTTCGAAGATCACTTCGTCCATGCGGCTGCCGGTGTCGATCAGCGCCGTGCCGATGATGGTCAGCGAGCCGCCTTCCTCCACGTTGCGCGCCGCACCCAGGAAGCGCTTGGGGCGTTGCAGCGCGTTGGCGTCCACACCGCCCGTGAGCACCTTGCCCGACGAGGGCACGACGTTGTTGTAGGCGCGGGCCAGGCGCGTGATGGAGTCCAGCAGGATCACCACGTCCTTCTTCAGCTCGACCAGGCGCTTGGCGCGCTCGATCACCATCTCGGCCACATGCACGTGGCGCGCTGCGGGTTCGTCGAAGGTGGAGGCGATCACTTCGGCCTTCACCGAGCGCTGCATTTCGGTCACTTCTTCGGGGCGCTCGTCCACCAGCAGCACCATCATGTGCGTGTCCGGGTAGTTGGCGCTGATGGCGTGGGCGATGTGCTGCATCATCACCGTCTTGCCGCTCTTGGGCGGCGCGACCAGCAGCGCGCGCTGGCCCTTGCCGATGGGCGCGATGATGTCGATCACGCGACCGGTGATGTTCTCGTCGCCTTTGAAGTTGTCGCGCTCGAGCTTCATCTGCTCTTTCGGGAACAGCGGCGTGAGGTTCTCGAACATCACCTTGTGCTTGTTCGCCTCGGGCGCGCCGTCATTGACCTTGTCGAGCTTGGTCAGCGCGAAGTAGCGCTCGCCGTCCTTGGGGATGCGCACCTCGCCCTCGATCATGTCGCCGGTGTGCAGGTTGAAGCGGCGCACCTGGCTGGGGCTGATGTAGATGTCGTCCGTGCTGGCGGTGAAGCTGGTGTCGGGACTGCGCAGAAAGCCGAAGCCGTCGGGCAGGATTTCCAGCACGCCGTCTGCAAACACCTGCTCGCCTGCCTTCGCCCGCTTCTTGATGATGGCGAACATCAACTCCTGCTTGCGCATGCGGCTGGCGTTGTCGATTTCGAGGGCTTCGGCCTGCTTGAGCAGTTCCGACACGTGCAGTGCCTTGAGTTCGTTCAGGTGCATGGAATGATCCCAGGGTGGGATTCGTCGAGGGCGGCAGGGAGGGGGAGGTCTGAGGCGCTGCGAGAGACGTGCAGCGCAAACCGGGACATTCGAACCGGCCTCTGTGTTGGAGCCCGGTGAATTTGCGCCCGATTATGACAGGAAAAGAAAACGGCCGACGCATTGCGCGCCGGCCGTGTACGGGCTGTGCAGGGGCTGGCGATCAGGCCAGTTGCTGCTCCAGGAATGCCGTCAGCTGGGCCTTGCTCATCGCGCCCACCTTGGTGGCGGCGAGTTGGCCGTTCTTGAACAGCATCAGCGTGGGGATGCCGCGAATGCCGAACTTGGCGGGGATGTCGCGGTTCTCGTCCACGTTCATCTTGGCGATCTGCAGCTTGCCTTCGTAGGTGCTGGAGACGTCATCAAGAATGGGGGCAATCATCTTGCAGGGACCACACCATTCAGCCCAGTAGTCCACCAGCACCGGCTTGTCGGACTGCAGGACGTCGGCTTCGAAGGAGGCATCGGTGATGTGTTTGATCAGTTCGCTGGCCATGGTGTTTCTTCCTTAGCGTGTAGAGGCTTGCAGAGGGTGCCGCTACAGTGCGGGGCATTGTGACAGAAACCAAGAGTTTGCATGGTCGCCAAGGGGGCTATGGCCGCGATAGCCAAAGTCCCTGGACCTCGGGAAAAGACCGGCCTCGCGCCGACGCATGGATGGCACGGACGAGCGCAGGAGTGTGGGCATGAAGCGGGTGGCCGTCATCGGCGGCGGCCCGGCAGGCCTGATGGCCGCGCAGCAAATGGCTGAGGCAGGCCTCGCGGTCGACTTGTTCGACGCGATGCCTTCGGTCGGGCGCAAGTTCCTGCTCGCGGGCCGCGGCGGACTGAACCTCACGCATTCGGAGCCCTTCGAGGCCTTCGCGGGGCGCTTCGGCGCACGCCAGCCTCAGATCGAGCCCCTGCTGCGCAGCTTCGACGCCCAGGCCCTTCGCGACTGGGCCCATGCGCTCGGCGTGCAGACCTTCATAGGCAGTTCGGGCCGCGTCTTCCCCACCGACATGAAGGCGGCGCCGCTGCTGCGGGCCTGGCTGCAGAGGCTGCGCGCGGCCAGCGTGCAATTCCACATGCGGCATCGATGGGCGGCATGGCGCGGCGCTGCGGCCGGCACCGCATTGCAGTTCGATACGCCCGATGGCCCGCTGGCGCATGCAGCCGACGCCGTGGTGCTGGCCCTGGGCGGCGCGAGCTGGCCGCGGCTGGGATCCGACGGGCTCTGGGCGGCGGACCTGCAGGCGCGGGGCATCGACCTTGCGCCGCTGCAGCCGGCCAATTGCGGCTTCGACGTGGCCGCCTGGACGCCCTTTTTTGCCGAGCGCTTCGCAGGCCAGCCCTTCAAATCGGTGGCCGTGCAGGTGCTCGATGAAGCGGGCGGGCGCATCACGCGCAAGGGCGAATTCGTGGCCACGGCCACGGGCGTGGAAGGCAGCGTGGTGTATGCGGTGTCGGCCCTGCTGCGCGAGCGGATCCGCACGCATGGGCGCGCCACGCTCTGGGTGGATCTGCTGCCCGATCGCAGCGCGCAGCAGGTGCTGGCGGCCGTGCAGCATCCGCGCGGCTCGCGTTCGCTGGGCAGCCATCTCAAAGGCCGGCTGGGTCTGGACGGCATCAAGTCCGCGCTGCTGCACGAGCTGCTGCCGCGCGAGCACTGGCAGGATGCGCCCCGCGTGGCACAGGCCATCAAGGCCGCGCCCATCGAACTGGTGGCGCCGCGGCCGGTGGCCGAAGCGATCAGCACCGCAGGCGGCGTGCGTTTCGAGGCACTCGATGCCGCGCTCATGTTGAGGGCGGTGCCGGGCGTCTTCGTGGCCGGTGAAATGCTGGACTGGGAGGCGCCCACCGGGGGCTACCTGCTCACGGCGTGCATGGCCAGCGGCGTGGTGGCGGCACAGGGCGTGCGTCGCTGGCTCGCGGGCCATTGACGCGCGGCCAACGAAAAAGCGCCCGAAGGCGCTTGGACGCAAGAGAAGAGGTTGACGAGCCTTACCCCCGGCACTGGCTACGCAGTTAGGGCTGCTTGGTTCCCCACCTGACCCGGTTGGCCACTTCACCATGCGGGGAGGCCCGTCAGCCGCGATTGTAGTCGCGCCGCACAAGCCCCTGCACCGCGGGCGGTCTGTGCCCGGGCGGGCCGCAGGGCGCGCATCCGGCGCCTCTTAGAATCCGGGCGATGTCCTACCTTGTCCTGGCCCGCAAATACCGTCCGCGCAGCTTCAGCGAGATGGTCGGCCAGGAGCATGTCGTGCAGGCTTTGTCGAACGCGCTCACGCAGCAGCGCCTGCACCACGCCTACCTGTTCACGGGCACGCGCGGCGTGGGCAAGACCACGGTCTCGCGCATCCTGGCCAAGTCATTGAACTGCCAGGGCACCGATGGGCAGGGCGGCATCACGGCCACGCCCTGCGGCGTGTGCCAGGCCTGCGCCGACATCGATGCCGGCCGCTTCGTCGACTACACCGAGCTGGACGCCGCCTCCAACCGCGGCGTGGACGAGGTGCAGGGACTGCTGGAGCAGGCCGTCTACAAGCCGGTGCAGGGGCGCTTCAAGGTCTTCATGATCGACGAAGTGCACATGCTCACGAACACGGCTTTCAACGCCATGCTCAAGACGCTGGAGGAGCCGCCCGAGTACCTCAAGTTCGTGCTGGCGACCACCGACCCGCAGAAGGTGCCGGTGACGGTGCTCTCGCGCTGCCTGCAGTTCAACCTGCGGCCTATGGCGCCCGAGACCGTGCTGGAGCACCTGACCCGCGTGCTGGGCGCGGAGCAGGTGCCCGCCGAGCCCGGCGCGCTGCGCCTGCTGGCGCGGGCCGCCCGCGGCTCCATGCGTGATGCGCTTTCACTGACCGACCAGGCCATCGCCTATGGCAACGGTTCGCTGGCCGAAGGCGGCGTGCGCCAGATGCTGGGCAGTGCCGATCGGGGCCACGTGCATGCGCTGATCGATGCGCTGGCGCGTGGCGACGGGCAGACCGTGGTCGAGACCAGCGAGGCGCTGCGGCGCGACGGCCTGTCGGCCGCTTCCACGCTCGAAGAGATGACCGCGGTGCTGCAGGGCATGGCCGTGCTGCAGGCCGTGCCGGCGCGCGCGCAGGCCGCCCGCCAGGACGAGGCCAACCCCGATGCGGCCGAGCTGGCGCGCCTGGCTGCGGCCATGGCGCCTGACGAAACGCAGCTTCTGTACAGCCTGTGCCTGCATGGGCGCGCCGAGCTGGGCCTGGCCCCGGACGAATACGCGGCCTTGACGATGGTGTTGCTGCGCTTGCTGGCCTTCAAGCCCAGCGATGCGGTTGCGCCCGCCGGGGAAAAAAAAAGCCCGCTGACAGCGCAGGCGCCCACGCAACCGCCGGCGCCTGAGCCCGCCCCGCGCGCTGCGCCGCCCAGGGCAGAAGCAGCGCAGTCCGTTCAACAAGCGCCTGCGCCGGCACCGGAGGCGCCGGTGCCTTTGGCCGAAGCCGCTGCCGCCGTTCGGCCTGAAGAGCCGGCGCCGCCCGCTTCGGCGATGCCGCCGCGCGGCCAGCACCTGCCCGTGGTCGATGCGCCGCGCCGCGCCCTTGCGCCGGCGCCGATGCGCGCACCGCGTGAAGAAGCCGATCCGCCGCTCGCCTCGCTGCCGCTGCGTGTGCAGCCACCGGCCGGCGCGCGTGGCCAGCCCAGCAGTGAAAGCCGGCTCGAGCCCATCGCGCCCAGCGAGGAGGGCGACTTCTGGTTCAGCACCGTGACGGCCCTGGTGGCGGCCGAAGCCGTTTCGGCGCTCACGCGCGAGCTGGCCCTGCAGTCGCAACTGGTGGGCCGCGATGTGGACCAGTGGGTGCTGCGCGTGGAGCGCGAATCGCTCAACCAGGGTGCCAGCCGAGAAAAGCTGCAGAATGCCCTGGCCGGCGCCGGGCATGGCTCGGTGCGGCTGGTCATCGAGATCGGCGCGGTCACCGACAGCCCCGCGCGTCGCAACCGGCTGGCTGCGCAGGCGCGCCAGCTGGCGGCCGAGGAGAGCATCCGCAACGACCCCGACGTGCAGCTGCTGATGCAGCAATGGGGCGCGCGCATCGTGCCCGGCAGCCTCAAGCCTGCCTGATCCGTCCCGATCGAGGCGGGCCGGCGCGGCATCCATTCAAACGACATTCTTCGACCCATTTCTTTCTCCAAAGGACAAGCACCATGTTCAACAAAGGACAACTCGCCGGCCTCATGAAGCAGGCCCAGGCCATGCAGGACAACCTCAAGAAGGCGCAGGAAGAACTGGCCAACATCGAGGTCGAAGGCGAGTCCGGCGCGGGCCTGGTCAAGGTCGTGATGACCTGCAAGCACGACGTCAGGCGCGTGACCATCGACCCCAGCCTGCTGGCCGACGACAAGGACATGCTGGAAGACCTGGTGGCTGCTGCCTTCAACGCCGCCGTGCGCAAGGCCGAGGAAACCAGCGAGCAGAAGATGGGCAAGATCACGGCGGGCATGCCCGGCATGCCCGCGGGCATGAAGCTGCCCTTCTGAAGCAGACGTTTGGCGTTGAGCGTCGGGCGTTTGGCGAGAACGCCGGACGCCAAACGCTCAACGCCCAATCCTGACCCCCTAGATGTCATCGCTCGACACCCTCGTGGAAAGCCTGCGCCGCCTGCCTGGCGTGGGCGCCAAGTCGGCTTCGCGCATGGCCTTTCACCTGCTGCAGCACGACCGCGAGGGCGCGCAACTGCTGGCGCGGGCCCTGCAGGCGGCGGCGCAGCAGATCCGCCATTGCGAACGCTGCAACACCTTCACCGAGTCGCCGCTGTGCAGCCTGTGCGCAGACCCGCGGCGCGATGCCGGCAAGCTGTGCGTGGTCGAGACGCCGGCCGACCAGGCGGCGCTGGAACGCACGGGTGCCTTCAGAGGCTACTACTTCGTGCTGATGGGCAAGCTCAGCCCGCTGGACGGCATCGGCCCGCGCGAGATCGGCATGCACCAGCTCATGGCGCGGGCGCTGGATGGGCAGGTCAGCGAAGTGATCCTGGCCACCAACTTCACGGCCGAGGGGGAGGCCACGGCCCATGTGATCGGCGAGGTGCTGCGCGCGCGCGGCCTCACGGTCACAAGGCTGGCGCGTGGCGTGCCCGCGGGCAGCGAACTCGAATATGTGGACCTGGGCACCATCGCCCATGCGCTGGTGGACCGGCGCTGACTCGCCCTGGCGGGCCGGCTTTCCGCGCCACCGCCGCCTCCACCACTTCTTCCTCCTCCTCCTCCTCGAAGCACCAAGGACACCCGCATCATGAGCTTTACGCATCTGAGCCTGGCCCACTGGTGCCTCATCGCGGCCGCCGTGCTGCCCTTCGTGGCCGCCTGGATCGCCAAGGCCGGCGCCTTCCGGCCCAGGGACAACCTGGCGCCGCGCGAATGGGCCGTGCGCCAGGGCGGCTGGCGTGCGCGCGGCCTGGCTGCGCAGGCCAACAGCTTCGAAGGGCTGCCACTGTTCTTCGCGGCCGTGCTGGCGGCGCAGCAGCTGGGGGCCGACATGGCGCGCGTCGATGCGCTGGCGCTGGCCTATGTGCTGCTGCGCGTGGTCTACATCGCGCTGTACCTGCGCGGCCTGGGCACTGCGCGCAGCCTGGTCTGGGTGCTGGCGCTTGCCGTCAATCTCGCGATCTTCTTCGTTGCGCCCGTGGCGCGTTGAGCGGGCGGTGAAAACCCGCGTGGGGATGTTCCTGATTCAGGCGCTTCGGGGCGGCCCCTAAGCTCAGTCGCAGTTCTGCTTCTTGCACGCTGCCATGCCCGCTTCGCTCACCCGCCGCTCCTTCCACGTTCTGGCCGCAGCCTCCGGCGTGGCCCTGGTGGCGGTGCCGGCCCTGCGGGCCCAGCCCAAGCTCGAAAAGCCCAGGCTCAGCATCGCCGTGGGCGGCAAAGCGGCCTTCTACTACCTTCCACTGACCATCGCGGAACAGCTGGGCTACTTCCGCGACGAAGGCCTGAGCGTGGAGATCGCCGATTTCGCGGGCGGCGCGCGGGCGCTCCAGGCGGTGGTGGGCGGCTCGGCCGATGTGTGCTCGGGCGCCTTTGAACACACCATCAACCTGCAGGCCAAGAGCCAGCTCTTCCAGTCCTTCGTGCTGCAGGGGCGCGCGCCGCAGATCGCCATGGGGGTGTCGACGCGCAACCTGCCCCAGTACCAGGGCGTGGCCGATCTGCGCGGAAAGAGGATCGGGGTGTCGGCTCCGGGCTCGTCCACCAACATGGTGGCCAACCTCGTGCTTTCGCGCGCCGGGCTCAAGGCTGCCGACGTGAGCTACGTGGGCGTGGGCGTGGCCGCCGGCGCGCTCACGGCGCTGCGCTCGGGCCAGATCGATGCGATCAGCAACACCGACCCCGTGATGACCATGCTCGAGCAAAAGGGCGACGTGAAGATCATCAGCGACACGCGCACGCTCAAGGGCACGCAGGAGGTGTTTGGCGGCCCGATGCCTGCGGCCTGCCTCTATGCGCCGGCCGAGTTCGTGCAGAAGAACCCCAACACCTGCCAGGCGCTGGCCCATGCCATCGTGCATGCGCTCAAATGGCTGCAGACGGCCGGACCGGGCGACATCATCAAGGCCGTGCCCGAAGCCTATCTGCTGGGCGATAGGGCGCTGTACCTGGCGTCCTTCGACAAGGTGCGCGAGTCGATCTCGCCCGATGGCCTGGTGCCGGCCGAAGGCCCGAAGACCGCCTTGAACGCCATCGCCAGCTTCGACACGCAGGTCAAGCCCGAGCGCATCGACCTCGACAAGCTCTACACCAACGACTTCGCCCGCAGGGCCAAGGACCGCTTCAAAGCCTGAGGCAGGCTCTGAGATGTCTCCGCCAGCTCTGGAACTGCGCAACATCCGCTGCACCTTCCGTGCGCGCGTGGGCGGCGAGCCCTACACGGCGGTGGACCGCACGAGCCTGCGGGTTGCGGCCGGCGAGTTCGTGTCGGTGGTGGGCCCCACCGGCTGTGGCAAGTCCACGCTGTTGAATGTGGCGGCAGGCCTGCTGGCGCCCTCCGAAGGGCAGGTCGAGGTTTTCGGGCAGGTGCTGTCAAGTATCAACACGCGCGCGGGCTACATGTTCCAGGCCGACGCGCTGCTGCCCTGGCGCACGGCCGAGCAGAACGTGATGCTGGGGCTGCAGTACCGCGCTCTGCCACAGGCGCAGGCACGCGAACAGGCGCGGCACTGGCTGGCCCGCGTGGGCCTGGCAGGCTTCGGCGACCGCTACCCGCACCAGCTTTCGGGCGGCATGCGCAAGCGCACGGCGCTGGCCCAGACGCTGGTGATGGACCCCGACATCATCCTGATGGACGAGCCCTTCAGCGCGCTGGACGTGCAGACCCGCCAGCTGATGGAGAACGAAGTGCTGGCGCTGTGGGCCGGGCCGAGGCAGGAGGGCCTGCCCGCCGGACGCGGCGGACGCAAGGCGGTGCTCTTCATCACGCATGACCTGGACGAAGCCATCGCGATGAGCGACCGCGTGGTGGTGCTGTCGGCCGGGCCGGGCACGCGCCCGATGGGCGAATTCGTGATCGACCTGCCGCGCCCGCGCGACGTGGCACAGGTGCGCGCGCAGCCGCGCTTCATGGCGCTGCATGCGCAGATCTGGGCCGTGCTGCGCGACGAGGTGCTCAAGGGCTATGCCCAGCAGCTGCAGCGGGGCGCGGCATGAAGCTGCGGCCCCATCCAGGCAATGCGCGCATCTGGCAGGTGCTGCTGTTGCTGGCGCTGCTGGTGCTCTGGCACGTGGCCGCGCGCGACACCAAGGTGGCCTTCTTCCTTGGAGAACCGATCAAGGTCGCGGGCCGCGTCTGGAGCTGGTTCCTGCCCTGGAGCCTGCCGCCCGGCGCGCTGTTCCCCGAAGGGCTGCCCGGCAACGCCGACATCTACCGCCACCTGGGCACCACGCTGCTGGAAACCGGGCTCGCCTTTGCCATCGGCACCGTGCTGGGCCTGGCCTGCGGCCTCTGGCTGGCGCTGGCGCCCACGGCAAGCCTGATCCTCGACCCCTACATCAAGGCGGCCAACGCCATGCCGCGCGTGATCCTCGCGCCCATCTTCGCGCTCTGGTTCGGCCTGGGTATCTGGAGCAAGGTGGCGCTGGCCGTCACGCTGGTGTTCTTCATCGTCTTCTTCAACGTCTACCAGGGCGTGCGCGAAGTCAGCCCCGTGCTGCTGGCCAATGCGCGCATGCTCGGCGCCACGCAACGGCAGCTGCTGCGCACGGTGTACCTGCCCAGTGCCACGAGCTGGGTCTTCTCCAGCCTGCACACCTCGGTGGGGCTGGCCTTCGTGGGGGCCGTGGTGGGCGAGTACCTGGGCTCCGCCCGCGGCGTGGGCTACCTGATCCTGCAGGCCGAGGGCACCTTCGACGTCAACACCGTCTTCGCGGGCATTGCCGTGCTCACGGCCTTCGCGCTGACGCTGGACGCGCTGGTGGGCGCCGCGGAACGACGGTTGATGAAGTGGCAGCCGCGAAGCGCCCAGGCCGAGCGGCTGTAGCGCGCGTGCTTTTCAGTTGGGCTGGCTTTGGGCCTGGGCGGCCTGCCCGGGCTGCGCGAACTCCGGATCCTGCTCGGCGTTGCGGTTGCTCAGGATCAGCGAGCGGCCGGCGAACAGGCCGCCCGTGCTCTCCAGGTCGAAGCGCTCGGCATCGCGGCGGCGCACGGCCTCGATCACCTCGTCGGCTTCGGTCTCGGTCGCGCCCACGGCCATCACGGCCTGATGGCTCATCTGCATGGCCGATTCGAAAGTCTCGCGGGTCTGGAAGTCCACGCCGGCCTTGAGCAGCTCATGCGCGTGCTCGCGGTCCCATGCGCGCACGAGCAGTTGGGCCTGCGGGAACTCGGCCTTCACCACTTCGGCGATGCGCGTCGCGGCGGCCTTGTCGTCGATGCACACCAGGATCGCGCGCGCCGACGCCGCACCGGCCGCGTGCAGCACGTCGGCCCGCGTGCCGTCGCCGTAGTAGACGGTGAAGCCGAAGGAGTCGGCGTCGCGGATCATCTGCGTGCTGTTGTCGATGATCGAGATGCTGGCGCCACGCGCCAGCACGCCCTGGCTGGCCACCTGGCCGAAGCGGCCGAAGCCGATCACCAGCACCTTGCCGCACAGGCCATGGGCCTCCTGCACGCCTTCCAGGGAAATGGGCTCGGGCGGGGACATGCGCTTGTGGGCGATCACGACCAGCGGCGTCAGGGCCATCGAGAGCACCACGATGGCCGTCATGTTGGCATTGACCGTGGGGTCGATCACGCCTTCGGCCAGCGCAGCCGCAAAGAGCACGAACGCGAATTCGCCGCCCTGGGCCATGAGCACCGCGCGGTCCAGTGCGTCGGCATGGCTGCTGCGGGCCAGCCGCGCCACGCCGTAGATGCACAGCGCCTTGACGAGCATCATGGCCAGCACGCCGGCCACGATCAGCGGCCAGTTGCGGCCCACCACGGCCAGGTCCAGCGACATGCCCACGCCCAAAAAGAACAGGCCCAGCAGCAGCCCGCGGAAGGGCTCGATGTCGGCTTCGAGCTGGTGCCTGAAGGTGGATTCGGACAGCAGTACGCCGGCCAGGAAGGCGCCCATGGCCATCGACAGCCCGCCCAGCTGCATCAGCAGGGCCGCGCCCAGCACCACCAGCAGCGCCGCGGCGGTCATCACTTCACGCGCCTTGGCATTGGCCAGAATGCGGAACAGCGGGTTCAGCAGCCAGCGGCCCGCCGCCACCAGGGCCAGCAGCGCCCCCAGGGCAACGGCGACGCTGGTCCAGCGCGAGGCCGCCGTCGCGGCGTCGCCTGCGCTGGTCGGCGCCATGAAGGCCACGATGGCCAGCAGCGGCACGATGAGCAGGTCTTCGAACAGCAGCACGGCCACGATCTTCTGGCCGCGCGGCGCCGCGATGTCGCCGCGCTCGCCCAGCAGCTGCATGACGATGGCGGTGGAGGTGAGCACGAAGCCCATGGCGCTGACGAAGGAAACGGGCGCCGGGAAGCCGAAGGCCATGCCCACGCCCGTGAGCAGCAGTCCGCAGACCACCACCTGCAGGCTGCCCAGGCCGAAGATGTCGCGCCGCAGGCTCCACAGGTGGGAAGGGCGCATCTCCAGGCCGATGATGAACAGGAACATCACCACCCCGAGCTCGGCGGTGTGCAGGATGGTCTGCGGGTCGCTGAACAGCCCCAGGCCGAAGGGGCCGATGGCCAGGCCCGCGGCCAGATAGCCCAGCACCGAGCCCAGCCCGATGCGCTTGAACAGGGGCACGGCCACCACGGCGGCCCCCAGCAGGGTGACGACCTTGATCAGTTCACCTGCGCTGCCTTCTGCGGCCATCTGAAAACTCCCTTCGGGTCTGGATCGTTGTGGTGTTGCCGCAGTGGCCGTGGCTGCAAGCGGTGCTCAGCGTTTTTTCTTGCTGGAGGCGCCGCCGCGTTTGACGGGGGTCGCCGCCGCAGGCCGCTTGCTCGTGGCGGCCGCGCGTGCCGAGCTCAGGTTGGCGCCGCCGCCGCGCTTGGCCGTGACCACCGGCCGCTTGGCGCTGCCGCGCGCGCCCGACCCCACGCTGGCGCCGGACGATGCGCGCACGGGGCGGTAGAGCACCACCTGCAGGCCGCGCTTGAACACGTGCGAGGTGCTCACGTCGTTCCACTGCGCCACGTTGGCGGGGCTCACGCCATAGCGGCGCGCGATGGCGCTCACGCTGTCGTTGCGGCCGGCGCGCACCACGGTGCGGCGCGTCACCACCTCGGGCACGAAGCTCAGGTGGCCGGTGTCGGCCACCACGGCGGCCACGTCTTCCTGCACGCGCGCGCTGCGCGGCACGATGAGCGTGGAGCCGGCCTTGATCATCATGCGTGGCGGGATGTTGTTGAGCGCACGCAAGTCGCTTTCGCTCATGCCCGAGCGCTGGGCCGCGTCGGCCACCGTCATGGTGCTGGGCACCGTCCAGGCGGTCCAGCTGGCGTACTGGCCCTGGGTGTAGGCCTCGAAGTTGCGCTGGAAGACGGCCGCGTTGTCCCAGGGCAGAAGGATCTCGGTGCCGCCCGCGGCCAGCAGCACGGGCTTGTGCGCCGCGGGGTTCAGGGCCCGGAAGTCCTCCACGCGCACGTCGGCCAGCTTGGCGGCCAGTTCCACGTCGATGTCGCGCGTCAGCGGCACGGTCTGGAAGTAGGGGTGGTTGGCGATCAGCGGCAGGTCCACGCCGAAGCGGGCCGGATCGGCCACGATGTTCTTCACGGCCTGCAGCTTGGGCACGTAGTAGCGCGTCTCGTCGGGCATGCGCAGGTCGGTGTAGCCCGTGGGCAGCCCGGCCGCCTTGTTGCGCGCGATGGCGCGGACCACGCTGCCTTCGCCCCAGTTGTAGGAGGCCAGCGCCAGGTGCCAGTCGCCGAACATGCCGTACAGCCGCTGCAGGTAGTCCAGCGCGGCGCGCGTGGACGCGATCACGTCGCGGCGGTCGTCGCGGAAGATGTTCTGCTTGAGGTCGTAGTCGGTTCCCGTCGCGGGCATGAACTGCCACATGCCCGCGGCGCGCGCACTGGAGACGGCCTGCGGGTTGAACGCGCTTTCGATGTAGGGCAGCAGCGCCAGCTCGGTGGGCATGTTGCGGCGCTCGAGTTCTTCGACGATGTGGAAGATGTAGCGGTTCGACCGCGAGACCATGCGCTCGATGTAGTCGGGCCGCGTCGAATACCACTGCTCGCGGTCGCGCACGAGGTCGCTGTCCAGGTCGGGCATGCGGAAGCCGCGGCGGATGCGGTCCCACATGTCGACCGGCGGGGCCGTCATCACCACGCTGCGGCCACTGGCGCCGGTGCGGCCGGCGGTGATGGGAGAGAGCGTGCCGTTGGGGTAGACCGGGGCTGCCGCGGTGGCGCTGGCGCTGCCACCGCTCGTGGCACTGGCGCCGCCTTCGGCGCCTGGGCCGGTCGCGCAACCGGCCAGCAGGAGTGAGCCGGCCATCAAGGCCGCAAGCAAAAGCTTCATCGAAAGTCGTTCTTCCATTGGCGCAGCGCGGCAAACACGGCCACCTCGTCCGCATCGGCGGGCAGGCTGGCGTGCGCCTGCACGGCGCGGGTGACGGAGGCTTCGCGACTGCGAAGGAAGGGGTTGACCTGGCGTTCGGTCAGCAACTGTGCCGGCAGCGTGGGCTGGCCGGCGGCGCGCTGCTGTTCGCACCAGGTGGTGTACTCGGCGAGCCTGGCGTTGGCTGGCTCGACGGCGAGGGCGAAACGCAGATTGGACAGCGTGTATTCGTGGGCACAGCATACGCGCGTGGCGTCTGGCAGCGCCGCCAGTGCGTCCAGCGAGGCCAGCATCTGCGCCGGCGTGCCTTCGAAAAGGCGGCCACAGCCCGCAGAGAAAAGCGTGTCGCCGCAAAAGAGCAGCGGCACCGCCTCGCCGCCGGCCTGCTGCGCCTGATCGGCCGGCAGGCAGTAGGCGATGTGGCCGGCGGTGTGGCCGGGCACATCGAGCACGTCGAATGCCAGGCCGGCCACGCGCACGCGCTGGCCGCCGCTGCAGGGCACGAAGGGCTCGGGGATGGCTTCGGTGGCCGGGCCGTACACGGTGGCGCCCGTGGCGTCGCGCAGCTGCGCCACCCCGCCGGTGTGATCGCCGTGATGGTGCGTGACTAGAATCGCCGACAGTGTCAGGTCGGGCCGAAGCGCGAGCCAATCGAACACCGGCCGGGCATCGCCCGGATCGACCACGACCACGTGCGTTCCGACCTGCAGCGTCCAGATGTAGTTGTCGGCAAAAGCGGGCAACGGAACGAGGGTCATGAGCCGCGAAATTATAGGTTTGGGTCCCTGGCTGGACACTCCGCCGGGCCGTTATCTGCTGGCATGGGAGCGGGCCCAGTACGACGAGGCGGTGGCAGATGTGTTTGGCTACCACGCCTTGCAACTGGGCCTGGCCGAGCTTTCCACGCTGGCCGCCAACCGCATGCCCCACCGCTGGCTGGCGCTGGCGCAGCCCCAGCCTCGCTTCTCCACGGCCTCGCAGGCCCAGCTGATCACCGACTTCGAGGCCTTGCCCTTTTCCGAAGGCAGCCTGGATTTGGTGACCTTGCCGCACACGCTGGAGCTCAGCGCCGACCCGCACGGCGCGCTGCGCGAGGTGGAGCGGGTGCTGGTGCCCGAAGGCCGGGTGGTGCTCAGCGGTTTCAACCCGGTCAGCCTCTGGGGGCTGCGCCAGCGCCGCGCGCGCATCTATGCGCGCATGGGCGTGGGCGACAGTTACCTGCCCGCGGCCTGCGAAGCCATCCATTACTGGCGCATGCGCGACTGGCTGCGGCTGCTGGGCTTCGAGGTGGAGTCCAGCCGCTTCGGCCTGTACCGTCCCGGCGTGCGCAGCGAAGCCTGGCTGGAGCGCTTTCGCTGGCTGGACGGGCTGGGCGAGCGCTCCTGGCCCATCTTCGGGGCGGCCTACTTCATCGTGGCCGTCAAGCGGGTGCGCGGCATGCATCTGCTGACGGCAGACTGGAAACGCAGCCGCGCGCGTGCCGGCGCGCCCGTGGCCGTGACCAGCAAGGTTCACCGGCGCGGCGCGCGGGCTGCGCCGGCCCCTCATTCATTGACCAAGAAGAAAGAACAGCGGTTTTGAACGAAGTTGTGATCTACACCGACGGCGCCTGCAAGGGCAACCCCGGCCCGGGCGGCTGGGGGGTCTGGCTCAAGTCGGGCAGCCATGAGAAGGAACTGTTCGGCGGCGAGGCCGACACCACCAACAACCGCATGGAACTGACGGCCGTCATCGAGGGCCTGGCGGCGCTCAAGCGCCCCTGCAAGGTGCTGCTGTACCTGGACAGCCAGTACGTGCGCCAGGGCATCACCGAATGGATCCGCGGCTGGAAGGCCAAGGGCTGGGTCACTGCATCCAAGCAGCCGGTGAAGAACGCCGACCTCTGGCGCCGGCTGGATGCGCTGGTCAGCCAGGGCGGGCATCAGATCGAGTGGCGCTGGGTCAAGGGCCATTCAGGCGACGTGGGCAACGAGAAGGCCGACGCGCTGGCCAACCAGGGTGTGCTCAAGGCGCTGGGCCGGCTCTGATACGGTTCTGCCTTCAAACGCATAGCTTCGTTGGGGTGCCTTGCCGTGCGTCAGCACTGTCGGCGGCACCCCGCCTCGCTCTGCGCTTGAATGCAAAACCGTATGAACGACCGGCTGCTCAGATCAGCGAATCGAGCAGCAGCACATCCACTTCATCGCCGGCTTCCACGGGGCCTGCGTCATGCGGCAGCAGCACCAGGGCATTGGCCGCCTGCATGCCGCTGAGCAGGCCCGAGCCCTGTTCAGCCGCCACCTGCACCTCGGGCAGGCGGCCCGGGTGGGCATGCAGCCAGGCGCGCGGGTATTCGGTGCGGCCGGGGCGCTTGCGGATGGGGTTGAGGCTGCGCGCCCGCAGCACGGGCGGCTGCAGCTCGGCTGGCGCGCTGCAGCCCATGAGCTGCAGCAGGGTGGGGCGCACGAAGACCAGAAAGCTCACCATTGCCGCCACCGGGTTGCCGGGCAGGCCGAACAGCAGGGCCTGCCGCGCGGCAGCCTCCGGGGCGGGTGCGGGCAGCAGGCCCACGGCCAGCGGCCGGCCGGGGCGCATGGCCACGCGCCAGAAGTCGATCTGGCCCATGCGCTGCAGCACGCTGCGCAGGTGATCGGCATCGCCCTGGCTCACGCCGCCGCTGGTGATGATCACGTCGGCCTGGCCTGCGGCCTGACGCAGCGAGGCTTCGAGCACATTGGGCTGGTCGGCCAACTGGCCCAGGTCCAGCACTTCGCAGCCCAGGCGCGCCAGCAGCGCGCGCAGCGTGTAGCGGTTGCTGTCGTAGATGGCGCCCGGGCGCGGCGGCTGGCCGGGCTCCAGCAGCTCGTCGCCGGTTGAAAAGAGCACCACGCGCAGCGCGGGCAGGACTTCGACGCTGGCCAGGCCGAGGCTGGCCAGCAGCCCGACGGCGGCCGGGCCCAGGCGCGTGCCCGCGGGCAGGGCACATTGGCCGACGGCCAGGTCTTCACCGGCAAGGCGGCGGTGCGCGCCAGGGCGCAGGCCCGCATCGGCGGGCAGGCGCAGCGTGTCGCCTTCGCGGCTGCACAGCTCCTGCGGCGCCACGGTGTCGGCGCCGGCGGGCATCACGGCGCCGGTCATGATGCGCAGGGCCTGGCCGGCCTGCAGCGTGCCCGTCCAGGGCCGGCCGGCCAGCGCAGTGCCCACCACCTGCCATTGCCAGCCGCGGCCATCCGTGGGCGTGTCTTGCAGCACCTGTCCATCGAAGGCATAGCCGTCCATGGCGGCGTTGTCGTGCGGTGGCACGTCCAGGGGCGAGATCAGGTCTTGCGCCAGCACGCGGCCCAGGGCCTCGTGCAGCGCCAGGGTCTGGGGCCGCGCACGGCCAGTCAGTGCCAGTGGAGCGGCCAGCGCCTGCAGCCGCGCCTGGACCTGCGCCACGGCGAGGTCGGCGGCCGCAGCTGCAGGGGGGGTCAAGGGTGGGCGATCAGGGGAAGTCATCGTCAGCAATCACAAAGGCGGGCGGCTGCGCCGGCCTCATCGCAAAAAAGCCGCAGCCAAATGGTCATCAGCGGCGCTCAGCCGCCGATGTAGCTCATCTCCACGCGCCGCGGCGCGCCCGCAGAGGCGCGATCCGGCTCCAGCCGGGCCCGCATTTCGGAATAGTGGTCGTCGCGCCCCTGCCAGATGGCGGCGATGGCGGCGCCAAGGCGCGCATCGTCCGCGCCGCCGCGCAGCAGGCCCTTGAGGTCGTGGCCCTGGTGCGCGAACAGGCACAGGTAAAGCTGGCCTTCGGTGGACAGCCGGGCGCGGCTGCAGTCGTGGCAGAAGGCGCGCGTGACGCTGCTGATGACGCCGACCTCGCCGCGGCCGTCGGCGTAGCCCCAGCGCTGCGCGGTCTCGCTGGCGGTGTGGGCTTCCAGCGGGCGCAGCGCGAAGGCCTGGTCGATGCGCGCCACGACCTCTGCGGAAGGCATCACTTCGTCCATGCGCCAGCCGTTGGTGGCGCCCACGTCCATGTACTCGATGAAGCGCAGCACGACCTGGCCGCCATGGTGCTCGCGGAAGTGCCGGGCCATGGGCAGGATCTGGTCCTCGTTGGTGCCGCGCTTGACCACCATGTTGACCTTGACCGGCCCCAGCCCGGCGGCCAGCGCGGCGTCGATGCCGGCCAGCACCTGCGCCACGGGAAAGTCCACGTCGTTCATGCGCCGGAAGACGGCGTCGTCCAGCCCGTCCAGGCTCACGGTCACGCGCTGCAGGCCCGCGGCCTTGAGCGCTGCGGCCTTGCGCGCGAGCAGCGAGCCGTTGGTGGTCAGCGCCAGCTCCAGCGGGGCGCCCTCGGGCGTGCGCAGCGCAGCCAGTTGCTCGATCAGCGCTTCGATGTTCTTGCGCAGCAGCGGCTCGCCGCCGGTGAGCCGGATCTTGCGCACACCCAACTGCGCGAACACGCCGGCCAGCCGCGTGATCTCCTCGAAGCTCAGCAGTGCGCTGTGCGGCAGGTAGGGGTAGTCCTTGTCGAACACCTCCTTGGGCATGCAGTAGCTGCAACGGAAGTTGCAGCGGTCCGTCACGCTGATGCGCAGATCGGTCAGCGGACGCTGGCGCTGGTCCAGCGCTTGCGCCCCGGCCCAGGCGCCGTCGGCCACCGGCACCGGCAAGGCGGCGGCGCGGTGGTCGATCAGCGGAATCACGCGGGTGGCCATGGTGGGCGGCGGTGCAGGTGCCCCGGCGGGGCGGGTGCGCGTCGTGCGAAGAGGAGGGGGCGCCAGTTTACGGAGATGGACTTGTCCGCGGGGCACCAGGGCCTTGGAAAAACAAAAGCCGGACTCGACAGATTTTGTTGAGAATGAATATCATTAGCCATCGCCTGATTACGCAGCCGTGCACGCAAAGGGCCCAGCTTTCCATCGATGGAGATGCATGTGCCTGCATTGACTGCCTCCGGTGCGCCCCTTGCGCGCCTTCCTGATCCCGATCCCGGCCCTGGCCAGACCCGCTGCGTCCTGCCGGACTGGCAGCGCCAGCATGAGCCGCATCCGCGCACCGACGAGCGTGTGTGCCAGGGGCCTCAGCCTGCGGTGGACATCTCCTGCGGCCTGCGCCACTGAGCGCGCGTGCCTTCTTCCGCTTCACCACCCACCGAGAAATCGACCATGCCACACACCTTGCCCCCATTGCCGTACGCCGTCGACGCCCTGGAGCCGCACATCGACACGCAGACGATGGAGATCCATCACAGCAAGCACCATCAGACCTATGTCAACAACCTCAACGCAGCGCTGCAGGGCACGCCCCATGCGGAAATGCCCGTCGAAGCGTTGATCGTTGGCGTGCAGGAGCTGCCCGAGGCGCTGTGCGCCGCGGTGCGCAACAACGGCGGCGGCCACGCCAACCACTCGCTGTTCTGGACCGTGATGGCACCGCCCGCAGACGGCGGTGGCGGTGCGCCCGAGGGCGCGCTGCGTGAGGCGATCGACCGCGAACTCGGCGGCTTCGAGGCCTTCAAGGAAGCCTTCACCAAGGCGGCGCTGAGCCGCTTCGGCAGCGGCTGGGCCTGGCTGGTGGTGGGCGCAGACGGTCGCCTGGC
This sequence comes from Xenophilus arseniciresistens, assembly GCF_028023875.1. Classification (GTDB taxonomy): domain Bacteria; phylum Pseudomonadota; class Gammaproteobacteria; order Burkholderiales; family Burkholderiaceae_C; genus Xenophilus; species Xenophilus arseniciresistens. The sequence goes on along the minus strand of NZ_JAQIPB010000002.1, from coordinate 590,396 downwards.
CGTGGAAAGCAGCGCCAACCAGGACAGCCCGCTGATGCGCGGCGTGGGCTCGGGCGGCACGCCGATCCTCGGACTGGATGTGTGGGAGCACGCCTACTACCTGCGCTACCAGAATCGCCGCCCCGAGTACATCGCGGCCTTCTATAACGTGATTCGCTGGGCCGAGGTGGCCCGGCGCTACGCCGCCGCACGCGGCTGATCAGGCACGCGCCGCCATCTCGCAGGAGTTCGCATGAGTGGTCACCCCGTCTCCCCCGCCATCAGCCGCCGCAGTGGCTGGCACTGGCGCCGCGTGCTGGGAATGGCGCTGGTGGCCTTTGGCGCGTTGCTGCTGCTGAGCCAGGCCTGGCAGTTCGTGCGCAGCAGCCCGGTGGTCTGGCAGGCCTTGCTGGGGGGCTCGGCGGCGGCGCTGGCCACGGCGCTGGGTGCGCTGCCTGTGCTGTTCTCGCAGCGCTTGTCGGAGCGCGTGCAGGACACGCTGTTCGGCTTCGGCGCGGGCGTGATGCTCGCGGCCTGCGCCTTCTCGCTGATCATGCCCGGGCTGGAGGCCGCGAAATCGCAGATGCTGTGGGGCGGTGGCGCCTGGGCTGCGGGCGGGGTGGTGGGCTGTGCCATCCTGCTGGGCGCGGCCGTGCTGATGCTGATGGACAAGGCGCTGCCGCACGAGCACTTCATCAAGGGCCGCGAGGGCCAGGACGCGCTGGCCGGGCGCAAGCTGCGCCGCACCTGGCTCTTCGTCTTTGCGATTGCGCTGCACAACCTGCCTGAAGGCCTGGCCATCGGCGTGGGCTATGCGGGCACCGACAGCGTTGGCGCCAATGCGTTGGCCACGGGCATCGCCATCCAGGACGTGCCCGAGGGGCTGGTGGTGGCCGTGGCATTGCTGGCCGCCGGCTACAGGCGCGGCGTCGCTGTGGCGCTGGGCATGGCCTCGGGCCTGGTCGAGCCGCTGGGCGCGGTGATCGGTGCGGGCATCGTGGAGCAATCCGCGGCCATGCTGCCCTGGGGGCTGGGCTTTGCGGCCGGCGCCATGCTGTTCGTGATCAGCCACGAGATCATCCCGGAGTCGCATCGCAAGGGCCACGAAGCCTTCGCCACGGGCGGCCTGATGGTGGGCTTCGTGCTCATGATGCTGCTGGACACGGCGCTCGGCTGACGCGGCCACGGCGCCGCAGCCCCGGCGCAAAACCGGGTGGGCTGCGCCAAAAGTCATCGCTGCCAGCCCGGCTTGCCGGCGCCGCGCAGCCGTGCAACACGGGCTCGATAAGATCAGGTGCCGGGCCATCGGCCCTTCTTCTGACGCCAAGGACCGACCATGAACGCCTCCACCTCCCTCGTCGACGACCTCTTCTCGCAGTTGCAGGGCGCGCCCCTGCAGCAGATCGCAGGCCAGCTCGGCACCGACACCCAGCAGGCCAGCGCGGCCGTCGGGGCTGCGCTGCCCATGCTGCTGGGCGCGTTGGGGCGCAATGCCCAGCAGCCGCAAGGCGCGGCGGACCTGTTCGGCGCACTGCAGCGCGACCATGCGGGCGGCGGCATGGACCTGGGCGGGCTGCTGGGCTCATTGCTCGGCGGTGGCGCGGGTGCGGGCGGCGCCGCTTCGCAGCCGGATGCCGGCGGCATCTTGGGGCACATCTTCGGTGGCGCGCAATCGCGTGCCGAGAGCGGACTGGGCCAGGCCACCGGCCTGGGCGGTGCGCAGGTGAGCCAGTTGCTGCGGATCCTGGCGCCCATCGTCATGTCCTTCCTGGCCCAGCGCACGCAGCAGGGCGGCGGCATGGACGCAGGCGGCCTGGGCAGTATGCTGGGCCAGGAATCCAGCCGCATTCAGGACCAGGGCGGCGCCGCGGGCGGGCTGCTGGGCGCAGTGCTGGACCAGAACGGTGATGGCAAGCTCGACCTGGGTGATCTGCTCAAGGCAGGCGGCAGCCTGCTGGGCGGCCGACGCTGACTGCGCGCGGCTGGCCTCGCCGCCGCCGTCTTGAAGACAAACGGCGCCCGCATGGGGCGCCGTTTTCATTGGGGGCGCAGGCCCTCGCTGGCTCAGCCGTGCCGGATGGCCACGGTCTTGAGCGTGGTGAAGCCGTACAGCGCCTCGAAGCCCTTTTCGCGGCCGTAGCCCGAAGACTTCACGCCGCCGAAGGGCAGCTCCACGCCGCCGCCCGCGCCGTAGTTGTTGATGAAGACCTGGCCGCTGTGCACGCGCTTGGCCATGCGGAACTGGCGCGCGCCGTCGCGCGTCCAGACGCCGGCCACCAAGCCGAACTGGGTGGCGTTGGCCAAGGCCACCGCTTCGTCCTCGTCCGAGAAAGCCATGGCGGCGAGCACCGGGCCGAACACTTCTTCCTGGGCCAGCCGGTGGTCCACCGGCACGTCGCGCAGCAGCGTGGGCGCCTGGTAGAAGCCGGTATCGGGCGCTTCCTCCACGACCTGGCCCTGGGCCACCATCGGAATATTCGCCGCATGCGCGTCTGAGAGGAAATCCCACACCCGTTGTTGCTGGCTCTGCCGGATCAGCGGGCCGACGTCCAGGTCCATCGCAGCGGGGCCCACGCGCAGCACCTCGAAGGCCTTGCCCAGGCGCTCCAGCAAGGGTTCGTAGATCTCGCGCTGGATCAGCACGCGCGAGCCGGCCGAGCAGGTCTGGCCGGCGTTCTGCACGATGGCATTGATCACCACGGGCACCGCCGCGTCCAGGTCGGCGTCGGCAAAGATGATCTGCGGGCTCTTGCCGCCCAGCTCCAGCGTGACGGGGCAGTGCCGCTCGGCCGCCACCTGCTGGATGATCGTGCCCACCTTGGGGCTGCCCGTGAAGCTGATGTGGTCGATGCCGGGATGGCGGGCCAGCGCATCGCCGACCTCGTGGCCATAGCCCGTCACGATGTTCAGGGCGCCCGCCGGGAAGCCGACTTCGGCTGCCAGCTGCGCGACCCGCAGCAGCGACAGGCAGGCATCTTCAGCCGGCTTGACCACGCACACGTTGCCGGCCGCCAGGGCGCCGCCGACGCTGCGGCCGAAGATCTGCATCGGGTAGTTCCACGGGATCACGTGGCCCGTGACACCGTGGGGCTCGCGCCAGGTGAAGACGCTGTAGCCGTCCTGGTAGGGAATGGTTTCGCCGTGGAGCTTGTCGCAGGCGCCGGCGTAGAACTCGAAATAGCGCACCAGGGCCAGTGCATCCGCCCGGGCCTGCTTGGTGGGCTTGCCGCAGTCGCGCTGTTCCAGCGCCGTCAGTTCGTCGGCATGCTCGGCGATCTTCTGTGCCAGCTTGTAGAGCAGGCGGCTGCGCTCGGCGGCGCTGGTCTTGTGCCAGACACCTTCGAAGCAATCCCGCGCGGCGCGCACGGCGGCATCGATGTCGCTGGCCTGGCTGCGCTGGATTTCGGTGAAAGCCTGTCCGTCGGACGGGTCAAGAACGGGAAGCACCCGGCCGGAAGCCGAAGGCACTTGCGCATTGGCAATGAAGTTGAGCTGCATGGCGCGGATTGTGCGTGAGGCGCAAAAGGCATGCAGGAGCTGCCTGTCGCCAAGTTTTTGTGACCAAAGATGGCCGATCAAAAGCCTGCATGACCGCAATGCCGCAAAAAAGTCCGAAAATCGCCCCCTATGCTCTGCATGAAAGCTATTTCTTCCCGTTTGTATCCCATCTGTGGCGCTTGTGCGCAAGGAGATCACCATGGCCAGCGCTGATGTCAAAACCACGGTGAGCGAAGGCGGACTGCGCTACAAGTCCAAGACGCCCGGCTCGCCCTTCAAGGCTTCGTCTTCCTTCAGCGGCGCGACCATGTCCTGCTTCCTGTGCGGCAAGCACCGGCCCCGCTCCTTGATGCAGACCAAGCGTGTGCTGGGGAAGGCGCAACCTGTGTGTGCCCCCTCGTGCAAGGAGCTTGAGGCGTCGCTGAAGGGCTGAGGGCAGGCCCCTCCGGTCCGTCTGCGCAGGCATCAAGCGCCTGCAGCTGATGGGAAAGTGCTGTAATGTCGCGTGTGTGACATCGCTGCGCGGCCCCATGGCGCGTATGAGAACCTAGGACCGCCTACCGCACTTGGGGGAGGCTGGTATACAGTTGGAAAAGATCGCCCGCACAAAGGGCGATTCTGTTGCAAGGTATATCGTGAACCTAACGCGTCTGGTCGTCATGCAGGTCATCTCCCGCTCGGGAGACGCGGCCCATCACGTCGAGTTCACCCTCGACGATGCCTTCGCGGAACGACTGAACCAGCTGCGCTCGCTGGTTCCGCCGCTGAACAACCTCAACCGCCACCGGGATCTGGTCATCGACAAGGTGCGGGTGCGCCTGCCTTCCGCGGTGTGGCGGTGTGACGGCGTGGGCGAGACCTCGACGGTGGTGGACGGCTCATCGATCGTCATCGCGACCGAAGGCTTCTTCAATTGCGGCGCCAAGAAGCGGGCCACGCGCGAGAAGCTGGTGACGTACACCTTCCCGATCCAGCGGCTCATCGAGTTGCACCAGACCCGGCCGAGCGGCGAGACCTTCTTCCTGCGCAACGGCATCTTCACCAACGACGAGCCGCCAGAATCCAACGCGCGCCGGTGGTCGGCGATGCTGCACACGGCAGACCCGGGGCGCGGCTTCGAGACGTCAACCGACTTCGACACGATGCCGGGCGCGCCGCTGATGCCCGGCGAGGCGGCCCGCACGACCCCGGACCGCCAGCGTCCGGCGTTGCCCACCTTCAACTGAAGGCGGGCCAGGTCGGCCCGCCAGCCGCGCCGCCCAGGCGCGGCTGCTGCTCAGCGGTGGAACTGCACCACCAGCGGCACGATCAGCAGCGCCACGATGTTGATGATCTTGATCAGCGGATTGACCGCGGGGCCGGCCGTGTCCTTGTAGGGGTCGCCCACCGTGTCGCCCGTCACGGCGGCCTTGTGCGTCTCGCTGCCCTTGCCGCCGAAGTGGCCGTCCTCGATGTACTTCTTGGCGTTGTCCCACGCGCCGCCGCCGGTGCACATGGAAATGGCCACGAACAGCCCGGTGACGATGGTGCCCATGAGCAGGCCGCCCAGTGCACGCGGCCCCAGCACGAAGCCCACCACGATGGGGACCAGCACCGGCAGCAGCGAGGGAATCATCATTTCCTTGATGGCGGCGCCGGTGAGCATGCTCACGGCCTTGCCGTACTCGGGCTTCCCGCTGCCGTCCATGATGCCCTTGATCTCGCGGAACTGGCGCCGCACTTCCTCCACCACCGCGCCGGCCGCGCGGCCCACGGCCTCCATGGCCATGGCACCGAAGAGGTAGGGGATCAGCCCGCCGATGAACAGGCCGACGATCACCATCGGATCGCTGAGGTCGAAACGCACGGGGCTGCCGTAGCTTTCGAGCTTGTGGGTGTAGTCGGCAAACAGCACCAGTGCCGCCAGGCCGGCAGAGCCGATCGCGTAGCCCTTGGTCACGGCCTTGGTGGTGTTGCCCACGGCGTCGAGCGGGTCCGTGATGTCGCGCACGGCGGCCGGCAGTTCGCTCATCTCGGCGATCCCGCCGGCGTTGTCGGTGATGGGGCCGTAGGCGTCCAGCGCGACCACGATGCCGGCCATCGACAGCATCGAGGTGGCCGCGATGGCCACGCCGTAGAGGCCGGCCAGCGAGTACGAGGCCACGATGGCGATGCACACGAAGATCACCGGCCAGGCCGTGGAGCGCATCGAGACGCCCAGGCCGGCAATGATGTTGGTGCCGTGACCCGTGGTGGAAGCCTTGGCCACATGCTGCACGGGCTTGTACTGGGTGCCGGTGTAGTACTCGGTGATCCACACGAGGGCCGCGGTGAGGGCCAGGCCCACGAAGCAGGCGCCGAAGAGGCGCAACTGAGCGCCGCCCGACGCCAGGGCGTCGTTGGGGATCAGCCAGGCCGTGACGAACCAGAAGGCGATGAGAGACAGCACGCCCGCGACGGCCAGTCCCTTGTAGAGCGCGGGCATCACGTTGGTCATGCCTGGCGAGGCCTTGACGAAGAAGCAGCCGATGATGGACGCCACGATGGACACGGCCCCGAGCACCAGCGGATAGAGCACCGCATTGACCGGTGCGGCCGTGACCATCAGCGCGCCCAGCACCATGGTGGCGATGAGCGTCACGGCATAGGTCTCGAACAGGTCTGCGGCCATGCCCGCGCAGTCGCCCACGTTGTCGCCCACGTTGTCGGCAATCACGGCGGGGTTGCGCGGGTCGTCTTCGGGAATGCCGGCCTCCACCTTGCCCACCAGGTCTGCACCCACGTCGGCGCCCTTGGTGAAGATGCCGCCGCCCAGGCGCGCAAAGATCGAGATCAGTGAAGAGCCGAAGGCGAAGCCGATCAGCGGATTGAGCTGCGCGGCCAGCGCGGCCGGCTGGCCCGCGGGCGTGCTGCCGACCAGGAAGGCGTAGAAGCCCGCCACGCCCAGCAGGCCCAGGCCCACCACCAGCATGCCCGTGATGGCGCCACCCCTGAAGGCCACCTGCAGCGCCGGGCCGATGCCCTGGGTGGCGGCCTGTGCAGTGCGCACGTTGGCTCGCACCGAGACATTCATGCCGATGAAGCCGCAGGCGCCCGAGAGCACCGCGCCCACCACGAAGCCGACGGCCGTGCGCAGATCCAGGAACAGGCCGATGAGCACGGCCAGCACCAGGCCCACGATGCCGATGGTGCGGTACTGCTTGGACAGATAGGCTGAGGCGCCAGCCTGAATGGCCGCAGCGATCTCCTGCATGCGCGCATTGCCGGCGTCCTTCGAAAGGATCCAGCTGCGCGCCCAGATGCCATACGCCACGGCCAGCAGGCCGCATGCGAAGGCCAGGAGTAGGGGGATGTTTCCTGTCATGCCGAGTGTCTCCAGGTGTTGTGATGGAGACGCCAGCATCGGCCAGGTGATTGCGCGCTGCGCCGCAAACCCCGCAACGCGAAAGGCCAGATGCTGCCGTCGCGTTGCTTCCTCGGCGGCCCTGAAGCACAGGACTGTCGATTGGCCAACGCGACCAATTTACAGGCAAGTCATGCGTGCTGTCAGCCAGCTGCGGGCCGTCGCTCGCTAAACTCCGGGTTTATCCCCATCCGGGGCCACCCGCCCATTCCAACCAAAGACAACACATGTCCTTCGACAAAGTCCCTCCCGGAAAGAAAGCCCCCGAAGAATTCAACGTGGTCATCGAGATCCCGATGAACGCCGACCCGATCAAGTACGAGGTGGACAAGGAGACCGGCGCGATCTTCGTGGATCGTTTCATGACCACGGCGATGTATTACCCGACCAACTACGGCTACGTGCCGCAGACCCTGTCGGGCGACGGCGATCCGGTCGATGTGCTGGTGATCACCCCCTATCCGCTGCTGCCGGGCGTGGTTGTCACCTGCCGCGCACTGGGCATCCTGAAGATGGAAGACGAAGCCGGCGTGGACGGCAAGGTGCTGGCCGTGCCCACCGACAAGATCCTGCCCATCTACAGCCACTGGAAGAGCGTGGACGACATGAACCAGATGCGCCTGAAGGCCATCAGCCACTTCTTCGAGCACTACAAGGATCTCGAGAAGGGCAAGTGGGTCAAGGTGCTGGGCTGGGAAGGCATCGAAGCCGCGCACAAGGAAGTGGCCGACGGCATCGCGGCGTACAAGAAGTAAGCACAGGAGGCGGGCGCCCCCCGCTTCAATGAAGCCCGCCCGGCACACACGCGCCCGGCGGGTTTTTTGTTGGCGCTGCCTGTCAAAGAGAAAGCCCGGCACACTGGGGTGGCCGGGCTTGTCGCTGCATCAGCGCCTGGGCGTCAGATCACCTTGGCGATGCTCTGGCAGACGTGCTCGATGTTCTTGCTGTTGAGCGCAGCCACGCACATGCGGCCGGTGTCGGTGCCGTAGACGCCGAACTCGTTGCGCAGGCGCACCATCTGCTCCTTGGACAGGCCCGAGTAGCTGAACATGCCGATTTGCGTGGTGATGAAGCTCATGTCCTGCGTCACGCCTGCGGCCTTGAGCCCGTCCACCAGCTTCTGGCGCATGGCCTTGATGCGCACGCGCATCTCGGCCAGCTCCTTCTCCCACAGCGCGCGCAGCTCGGGGTTGTTCAGCACCGCCGCCACCACCGCGCCGCCGTGGATCGGCGGGTTGCTGTAGTTGGTGCGGATCATGATCTTGAGTTGCGACAGCACGCGCGCGGCCTCGTCCTTGTTCTCGCACAGCACCGAGAGCGCACCCACGCGCTCGCCGTACAGGCTGAAGCTCTTGGAGAAGGAGGTCGAGACGAAGAAGGTCAGGCCGGCGGCCACGAACTTCCCGATCACGGCGCCGTCTTCCTGGATGCCGTTGCCAAAGCCCTGGTAGGCCATGTCCAGGAAGGGCGTGAGCCGGGCTTCCTTGACGGCGGCGATCACCTGGTCCCACTGCGCGGGCGTGATGTCGTAGCCGGTGGGGTTGTGGCAGCAGGCATGCAGCACGACGATGGTGCCCGCCGGCGCGGCCTTGAGCGCAGCCAGCATGCCCTCGAAGTTCACGCCGCGCTTGGCTGCGTCGTAGTAAGGGTGGGTTTCGACGGTGAAGCCGGCCTGGGTGAACAGGGCGCGGTGGTTTTCCCAGCTCGGGTCGCTGATCAGCACCTTGGCGCCGGGCGACAGCTTCTTCAGGAAGTCGGCGCCGATCTTCAGCCCGCCGGTGCCACCCAGGCCCTGGACGGTGGCCACGCGGCCGGACTGCACCGGTTCGCTGTCGGCGCCGAAGACCAGCGACTTGACGGCCGCGTCATAGGCGGCGATGCCGTCGATGGGCAGGTAGCCCCGCGCGCTGGGCGCGGCCATCATGGCGCCTTCGGCCTTCTTCACGCACTCCAGCAGCGGCAGCTTGCCGTTGTCGTCGTAGTACACGCCCACCCCCAGGTTGACCTTGTTGGGGTTGGTGTCGGCGGCAAATTGTTCGTTGAGACCCAGGATCGGGTCGCGCGGCGCCATTTCGACGGCGGTGAACAGAGACATTTGGAAAGCGTCCTTCGGTGGTGATCGCCCGGTCAATGCACGCCGGGGCTTGGGGCTACCGCGTGGCTGCGTTAGGCTGGCGGATTGGCTTGAATTTTAAGGCGATGCATCGCACCTGCCCGGTGCACATTGCCCGCCACGCACCGCTTCAGGACCCTTCCGCCGTGAACGAACCCGCCGTTTCCCCCGTCGACGCCCCGCGCGAAGGCACATTTGTGAGTTTTCCGGACTCGCCTTTCCAGCTCTTCCAGCCTTACCCGCCAGCCGGTGACCAGCCTGCAGCCATCGCGAAGCTGGTGGAGGGCGTGAACGACGGTGAAGTGTTCCAGACGCTTCTGGGCGTGACCGGTTCGGGCAAAACCTACACGATGGCCAACGTGATCGCGCGGCTGGGCAAGCCGGCGATCGTTTTCGCGCCCAACAAGACCCTGGCAGCGCAGCTGTACAGCGAGTTCCGGGAGTTCTTCCCGAAGAACGCGGTCGAGTATTTCGTCAGCTACTACGACTACTACCAGCCCGAGGCCTACGTGCCGCAGCGCGATCTGTTCATCGAGAAGGACAGCTCGATCAACGAGCACATCGAGCAGATGCGCCTGTCGGCCACCAAGAGCGTGCTGGAGCGGCGTGATGTGGTGATCGTGGCCACGGTGAGCGCCATCTACGGCATCGGCACGCCGGAGGACTACATGCAGATGCGGCTGATCATGCGCGTGGGCGACGAGATCGGCCAGCGCGACCTGATCGGGCGGCTGATCCGCATGCAGTACACGCGCAACGAGCAGGATTTCGCGCGCGGCACCTTCCGCGTGCGCGGCGACACCATCGACGTGTTCCCGGCCGAGCACAGCGAGCTGGCCATCCGCATCGAGCTTTTCGACGACGAGATCGAGACGCTCTCGCTCTTCGATCCGCTCACGGGCCGCATCCGCCAGAAGGTGCCGCGCTTCACCGTCTACCCCTCCAGCCACTACGTGACGCCGCGCGAGAAGACCCTGCGCGCGGTCGACACCATCAAGGAGGAACTGGCGGGCCGGCTCAAGGAGTTGGTGGGCGGCGGCAAGCTGGTGGAGGCGCAGCGGCTGGAGCAGCGCACGCGCTTCGACCTGGAGATGCTGGCCGAAATCGGCCACTGCAAGGGCATTGAGAACTACACGCGGCACCTGTCGGGCGCCGCGCCGGGCGAGCCCCCGCCCACGCTGACCGACTACCTGCCCAAGGACGCGATCATGTTCCTGGACGAAAGCCACCAGATGATCGGCCAGCTGGGCGCCATGTACAACGGCGACCGCGCGCGCAAGACCACGCTGGTGGAGTACGGTTTCCGGCTGCCTTCGGCCATGGACAACCGGCCGCTCAAGTTCGAGGAATTCGAGCAGCGCATGCGCCAGTGCATCTTCGTTTCTGCCACGCCCGCAGCCTACGAGCAGGAGCATGCCGGGCAGGTGGTGGAGCAACTGGTGCGCCCCACCGGCCTGATCGACCCCGAGGTGGAGGTGCGGCCCGCCACGCATCAGGTGGACGACGTGCTGCAGGAGATCCGCATCCGGGTCGAGAAGAACGAGCGCGTGCTCATCACCACGCTGACCAAGCGCATGGCCGAGCAACTGACCGAGTACCTGGGCGACAACGGCGTCAAGGTGCGCTACCTGCACAGCGACGTGGACACGGTGGAGCGCGTGGAGATCCTGCGCGACCTGCGTCTGGGCACCTTCGACGTGCTGGTGGGCATCAACCTGCTGCGCGAAGGCCTGGACATTCCCGAGGTGTCGCTGGTGGCGATCCTGGATGCCGACAAGGAAGGCTTCCTGCGCGCCGAGCGCAGCCTGATCCAGACCATCGGCCGCGCGGCGCGAAACCTCCATGGCAAGGCCATCCTCTATGCCGACAACATCACGGCCTCGATGCGCAAGGCCATGGACGAGACCGAGCGGCGGCGCGCCAAGCAGATTGCGTTCAACGAGGCCAACGGCATCACGCCGCGCAGCATCGTCAAGCAGGTGCGCGAGCTCATCGACGGCGTTTACAGCGAAAAAAGCGGCAAGGAAGGGGCCGAGCGCGAGATGGCGCGCGCCAAGGTCGAGGACATGTCCGAAAAGGACATCTCCAGGGAAATCAAGCGGCTCGAAAAGCAGATGCTGGAGCACGCCCGCAACCTCGAGTTCGAGAAGGCGGCGCGCGTGCGCGACCAGTTGGCCCTGCTGCGCGAACAGGCCTTCGGCGCTGGTGGCGGCGACAACATCGCGGCTCTTTAGGCGCTGGAGCTTGGAGCGCAGCGCTTCTAGCGCGAAAACAGGGCTGACTCGGGTTAACCCGAGCGAACTGCGTGGCTTCTGCTATACTTGAGCGAAATACTCGACAAATAGAAGCGCCCGCGATGAAGGGCGGCATGCGGACCGGATTCGGCGCGTGTCGTAGGCGCTCATCGTGGCATCCGCGATGCGGATGCCGTCCTCACGATCAGCCCGAGCCAAAGGAGCAAGCGATGCGTCTCACCACCAAAGGCCGTTTTGCAGTGACCGCCATGATCGACCTGGCACTGCGCCAGAACACGGGTCCGGTCACGCTGGCAGCCATCAGCCAGCGCCAGCAGATCTCGCTGTCCTACTTGGAACAGCTCTTCGGCAAGCTGCGCCGCCACGAGCTGGTGGAATCCACGCGCGGCCCCGGCGGCGGCTACTCGCTGGGCCGCAAGGCGGCCGACATCACCGTGGCCGACATCATCGTGTCGGTGGACGAGCCCATCGACGCCACGCAGTGCGGCGGCAAGGAAAACTGTCTAGGCGAGCAGGGTCGTTGCATGACCCATGAGCTGTGGGCTTCGCTGAATCAGAAAATGGTGGAGTTCCTGGACTCCGTCACGCTGCAGAAGCTGGTGGACGACCAGATCGCCAAGGGTGTGCAGGTCGAGAACAAGCCCGCCGTCAAGCGTGCCATCTCGAGCCAACCCGTGGTCAAACCCATCCGTGTGAATGCGCCGAACTCGGTGTTCGCGCTTGGCAATGCCTTTGCCAAGTCCTGACGCTGCACTCGCGCACTCCTCGCCACATTTCTGAGCAAGCCGGCGCTGCGGCGCCAGCCTGATTGAACGACCCCACGTCAGCTAGAACGCCAGCCAAGAAGAAGTCACAGCCATGGACGCGACGCCTCATTTCCCCATCTATCTCGACTACGGCGCCACCACGCCGGTGGACCCGCGCGTGGTCGATGCCATGATCCCCTGGCTGCGCGAGCATTTCGGCAACCCGGCATCGCGCAGCCATGCGTGGGGTTGGGAGGCGGAAGAGGCCGTGGAGAAGGCCCGCACGCAGGTGGCTGACCTGGTGGGTGCGGACCCGCGCGAGATCGTGTGGACTTCTGGCGCCACCGAATCGAACAACCTCGCCATCAAGGGCGCGGCCCATTTCTACAAGGGCAAGGGCAAGCACCTGATCACCGTGAAGACCGAGCACAAGGCCGTGCTCGACACCACGCGTGAACTGGAGCGCCAGGGCTTCGAGGTGACCTACCTCGATGTGAAGGAAGACGGCCTGCTGGACCTCGAGGCCTTCAAGGCCGCGATCCGTCCCGACACCATCCTGGCCAGCGTGATGTTCGTGAACAACGAGATCGGCGTGATCCAGGACGTGGCGGCGCTGGGCGCGATCTGCCGCGAAAAGGGCGTGATCTTCCATGTGGACGCAGCGCAGGCAACCGGCAAGGTGGAGATCGACCTGGCTCAGTTGCCCATCGACCTGATGAGCCTGGCCTCGCACAAGACCTATGGCCCCAAGGGCATCGGCGCGCTGTATGTGCGCCGCAAGCCGCGCGTGCGCCTGGAAGCGCAGATGCACGGCGGTGGCCATGAGCGCGGCATGCGCTCGGGCACACTGCCCACGCACCAGATCGTGGGCATGGGCGAGGCCTTCCGCATTGCCAAGGATGAGATGGCGCAAGACCTGGCCAAGGCTCGCGCCCTGCAGAAGCGCCTGCTTGACGGCCTGAAGGACATCGAACAGGTGTTCATCAACGGCGACCTGGAGCGCCGCGTGCCGCACAACCTGAACATCAGCTTCAACTTCGTCGAAGGCGAATCGCTGATCATGGGCATCAAGGGCCTGGCCGTGTCTTCGGGTTCGGCCTGCACCTCGGCCAGCCTGGAGCCCAGCTATGTGCTGCGCGCGCTGGGCCGCAGCGATGAGCTGGCCCACAGCAGCCTGCGCATGACCATCGGCCGTTTCACGACCGAGGAAGAGATCGACTACGCCGTGGCCTCCATCAAGCACAACGTGGTGAAGCTGCGCGAGCTCAGCCCGCTCTGGGAGATGTACCAGGACGGTGTGGACCTGAGCACCATCCAGTGGGCCGCGCACTGACGCGCGCCTTTTGTTGAATCTTTTTGGCAAATAAGAGAGAGGTTCCCCATGGCTTACTCCTCCAAGGTCATCGACCACTACGAAAACCCGCGCAACGTTGGCTCCTTCGACAAGGGCGACGAGACGGTGGGCACCGGCATGGTCGGCGCACCGGCCTGCGGTGACGTCATGAAGCTGCAGATCAAGGTCAACCCTGAAACCGGCGTGATCGAAGACGCGCGCTTCAAGACCTACGGCTGCGGCTCGGCCATCGCGTCGTCTTCCCTGGTGACCGAATGGGTCAAGGGCAAGACGCTGGACGAGGCGGCTGCGTTGAAGAACGCGCAGATCGCCGAAGAGCTGGCGCTGCCGCCGGTCAAGATCCACTGCTCCATCCTGGCCGAAGACGCCATCAAGGCTGCGGTCAGCGACTACAAGGCCAAGCACGGCGCCAAGGCCGACGCCGAGGCTTCCGTCCACTGATCTTCATCTGCTGCTGTCCACTGCCATGTCCGTCACCCTGACCGAAGCCGCTGCCCGCCACGTGAACCGCTACCTCGCCAAGCGGGGAAAGGGCGTGGGCGTGCGGCTGGGCGTGAAGACGACGGGCTGCTCGGGCCTGGCCTACAAGCTCGAGTACGTGGACGAGCTGGCGCCCGAGGACGTGGTGTTCGAGGATCATGGCGTGAAGGTCATGATCGACCCCAAGAGCCTGGCCTACCTGGACGGCACGCAACTGGACTTCGTGCGTGAAGGCTTGAACGAGGGCTTTCGCTTTAACAACCCGAACGAGCGCGACCGGTGCGGCTGCGGCGAAAGCTTCCGCATCTGATGCTGGCAGCGCGCCGCTGAGCCCGACTGTCCGCCGCGAAGCCGCCGCCACGGGCGGCTTTTTTCCGTGCGCAGCCGGCCATGCTGGCCCGCGATCTTTGCGCCCCGTGTTTGTTCGCCTTGAGCCGCCATGAACCTGCAGGACACCGACTTCGAACTCTTCGCGCTGCCAGCGACCTTTGCGCAGGACCGCGCGCAGATCGACGCGCGCTGGAAGCAGTTGCAGCGCGAAGTGCATCCGGATCGCTTTGCCTCGCAGGGCGCGGCGGCGCAGCGCGTGGCCATGCAGTGGTCGGTGCGGATCAATGAGGCCTATCAGCGGCTGAAGGACCCGCTCAAGCGCGCGGCCTACCTGTGCGAAATCAATGGTTCGCCCGTCCAGGCCGAGAACAACACGGCGATGCCGCCCGAGTTCCTGATGCAGCAGATGGAGTGGCGCGAGACGCTGGATGATGCCGGGGACCTGGCTGCACTCGACGCGCTGCAGGCCCAGGTGGATGCGACTCGCACCCGCGCGTTGTCTTCGCTGGACTGGCTGATCGACGAGAAGGGCGACTACCCCGCCGCCGTTGCGCAGGTCAGAGCCCTGATGTTCATCGAGCGCTTTGTGCAGGAGCTCGGCCAGCGTGCCGACCGCTTGGGACAATAGACGCCGGACTCTTTTCTCATGGCACTTCTTCAGATTTCCGAACCGGGCCTTGCGCCCGATCCGCACCAGCGCCGCATTGCCGTTGGAATCGATCTTGGCACCACGCACTCACTGGTGGCCGCCGTGCGCAACGGCGTGGCAGAGTGTCTGCCCGACGAGGACGGACAGGTGCTGCTGCCTTCGGTGGTGCGCTACCTGGATGCGCAGCGGCGCCAGATCGGTGCCGCTGCCAAGGCCGCGCGCGTGCAGGACCCGGTCAACACCATCACCTCCGTCAAGCGCCTGATGGGCCGCGGCCTGGCCGACATCGGCCATGCGGCTTCGCTGCCTTATGCGTTGGTGGACGAGGGTGGGATGGTGCGCGTGCAGACCGCCGCAGGCCCCAAATCACCCGTGGAGGTGAGCGCAGAGATCCTGGCCACCTTGCGCTACCGGGCCGAGGACACCTTCGACACCGACGAGCTGCATGGCGCCGTCATCACCGTGCCGGCCTACTTCGACGAGGGGCAGCGTCAGGCCACCAAGGACGCGGCACAACTGGCGGGCCTGAACGTGCTGCGCCTGATCAGCGAACCGACTGCGGCCGCCATCGCCTACGGACTGGACCGCGCGGCCGAAGGCGTCTACGCCGTCTACGACCTGGGTGGCGGAACCTTCGATGTGTCGATCCTGCGGCTGACCCAAGGCGTGTTCGAGGTGATCGCCACGGGAGGTGACTCTGCGCTGGGCGGCGACGACTACGACCACGCGCTGCTCGACCATGTGCTGGCGCAGACGGGCCTGAAGGCGGCCGATGCGGCTGACCGTGCCGCACTGCTGACGGCGGCGCGCACGGCCAAGGAGGCGCTGACCGATGCGCCGCAGACCCGCTTCGCTGCCGAGCTGTCGGCGGGCCCGTGCGAACTGGAACTCACGCGTGAGGACTTCGAAGCGGCCACGCGGGCCCTGACGGAACGCACGCTGGTCAGCGTGCGCAAGGTGCTGCGCGATGCGGCGCTCAAGGCCGAAGACCTGCAGGGCATCGTGCTGGTGGGCGGTGCCACGCGCATGCCTCAGATCCGCGCCGCGGTGCAGGCCTGCTTCGGTCGGCCGCCTCTTGTCGACCTGAACCCCGATGAAGTGGTGGCGCTGGGCGCCGCCATCCAGGCCAACCAGCTCGCCGGCAACGACAGCCATGGCGATCTGCTGCTGCTCGACGTGATCCCGCTGTCGCTGGGCATCGAAACGATGGGCGGGCTGGTGGAGCGCATCGTGCCGCGCAACACCACGCTGCCCACCGCCATGGCGCAGGACTTCACCACCTACCAGGATGGGCAGACCGCGCTGGCCCTGCATGTGGTGCAGGGCGAGCGCGACCTCGTGGCCGACTGCCGCAGCCTCGCGCGTTTCACCTTGCGCGGCATTCCGCCCATGGCGGCGGGTGCAGCTCGCATCCGCGTGAGCTTCACGGTCGATGCCGACGGGCTGCTGTCGGTCAGCGCCAGGGAGCAGACCAGCGGCGTGGAAGCCAGCGTGGCCGTGAAGCCTTCATACGGCCTGTCGGACGACCAGATCGCCACCATGCTGAAAGACAGTTTTGCCACCGCGCAGCAGGACATGGCCTCGCGCGCGCTCATCGAGGCGCGCGTGGATGCCGAGCGCATGCTGCTGGCCACACGCAGCGCGCTCGCGGCTGACGGCGACCTGCTCGACGCGCAGCAGCGCGCACAGATCGACGACCTGCTGGCCGCGCTGGAAGCGGCGCGCGGTGCTGAGGACGCCGCCGTCGTGGAGGCCGCCACCAAGGCATTGGCCGACGGCACCGAAGCCTTCGCGGCGCAGCGCATGAACGCCGGCATCGCCAGGGCGCTGGCAGGGCGAAAGCTCGAATCCATCTAAGCAGAACAACGACACGATGCCCATCATCAAGATCCTTCCCCACGCGGAATACTGCCCGCAAGGCGCCGAGATCAGCGCGCCCGCCGGCACGTCCATCTGCGAGGCCTTGCTCGACAACAAGATCAACATCGAGCACGCCTGTGACATGAGCTGCGCCTGCACCACCTGCCATGTGATCGTGCGCGAGGGCTACCAGTCCCTGAACGACGCCGAAGAGGAAGAAGAGGATCTGCTGGACCGCGCCTGGGGCCTGGAGCCGCAGTCGCGCCTGTCCTGCCAGGCCATCCTGGCGCAGAAGGACGTGACGGTGGAGATCCCCAAGTACTCGCTCAACCACGCCAAGGAAAATCACTGAGGCGGGCACACCCATGCCCACCCCATTGAAGTTCAAGGAGCATTGATGTCGCGCCAGATCGTTCTCGACACTGAAACCACAGGCCTGTCCGCCGACAACGGCGACCGCATCATCGAGCTGGGCTGCGTGGAGCTGCTCAACCGCAAGCTCACCGGCAATGACCTGCACCTGTACTTCAACCCCGACCGCGAAAGCCATGAAGACGCGCTGAAGGTGCACGGCCTGACCACCGAGTTCCTCAGCGACAAGCCGCGCTTCGAGGTGTTGGCGCAAGACATCGTGGCCTACCTGAGCGGGGCCGAGCTGATCATCCACAACGCGCCATTCGACGTGGGCTTCCTCAACAAGGAGTTCGAGCGCGTGGGCCTGCCTCCGCTGCGCACCCATGTGGCGGATGTGATCGACACGCTGGTGATGGCCAAGCAGATCTATCCGGGCAAGCGCAATTCGCTCGACGGGCTGTGCGACCGCTTCGGTGTGGACCGTTCCAATCGAACCTTCCACGGCGCCAAGCTCGACGCCCAGCTGCTGGCCGATGTCTACATCAACCTCACGCGCGGCCAGGACGCGCTGCTGATCGAGGTGACCAGCGACGAGCCTGCGCAGGGCGTGGTGCTGGATGAGGTGGACCTGCGCAGCTTCACGCTGCCGGTGCTCCGTGCCTCAGAGGACGAACTGGCTGCGCACGACAAGGTGCTGGCCGAGCTCGACAAGTCCAGCGGCGGCAAAACGATCTTTCGCGCGCAGGCCTGAAAAGCTGTGGCATAATCTAAGTCTTCGCTGAGCACTGCCAGCGAAACAGGAAGACGTAGCACCCAGCGGCTTCTTCGGGCGATTAGCTCAGGGGTAGAGCACTGCATTCACACTGCAGGGGTCAGTGGTTCGATCCCACTATCGCCCACCACTCATTCCAGACAAACGGCACCTTCGGGTGCCGTTTGTGTTTGTGCGCCGCCATTTCTGTTTGTGCGCGAGGCGGCCGATGGTGCGGCTAAGCTCGCGGCATGGAAACAATCGACAGTGTGGTCATTGGTGCAGGTGTCGTTGGCCTGGCAGTGGGGCGCGCGCTGGCCTTGCAGGGGCGCGAGGTGCTGGTGCTCGAAAGTGAAGGTGCAATTGGCACGGGCACGAGTTCGCGCAACAGCGAAGTCATCCACGCCGGCATCTATTACCCGCAAGGCTCGCTCAAGGCCAGGCTGTGCGTGCAGGGGCGCGAGCAGCTCTATGCCTACGCACAGGCGCGCGGCGTGCCGCACCGGCGCTGCGGAAAGCTGATCGTCGCGACCAGCGAGGCACAGGTCGCGGCGCTGCACGACATCCAGGCCAAGGCGGCAGCCAATGGCGTGCACGATCTGGCCCTGATCGATGCGGCGCAGGCCGCGGCCATGGAGCCGGCCCTGCACTGCGTGGCTGCGCAGCATTCGCCCAGCACCGGCATCATCGACAGCCATGCGCTGATGCTGAGCCTGCAGGGCGACCTGGAGGATGCAGGTGGCCTGGTGGCGCTGCGCTCCGGCGTCGAGTCCGCGCAGGTGCATGCGCAGGGCATCGTGCTGCGAACGACGGACGGGGGCCGGTGGTTGTGCCGCACGGTGGTCAATGCTGCGGGCTTGCGGGCGCCTGCGCTGGCGCGGCGTTTCGACGGGTTGGCTGCGGCGCATGTGCCGCCGAACCACTGGGCCAAGGGCAACTACTTCGTGCTCGCAGGGCGCGCGCCTTTCAGCCGCCTGATCTATCCCGTGCCGGAAGCCGCCGGCCTGGGCGTGCATCTGACTCTGGACCTGGGCGGACAGGCCAAGTTCGGTCCTGATGTGCAGTGGGTCGAATCGCCCGACGACCTGCAGGTGGACCCGGCACGCGGCGAAGCGTTCTATGCTGAGGTGCGCCGCTACTGGCCTGCGCTGGCCGATGGTGCGCTGATGCCGGGCTACGCCGGCATGCGGCCCAAGGTGAGCGGGCCCGGCGAGGCTGCGCGGGACTTCCTGATCCAGGGCCCCGGGACGCACGGCGTCGCCGGTCTGGTCAATCTCTTCGGCATCGAATCGCCGGGCCTGACCAGCAGCCTGGCCATCGCGGATCATGTGGCGGACTTACTCCATCGTGAAAGCTAGGGCTTCGGCCTGGAAGAGAGCGCAGGGGGTAACATGGTTCGGCACGCCGTCTGCTGGCGTGGTCATCGTCGGCATGTGGCCGATGTCTGGAATTCATTGAGGGGAAGGATCTTCCATGTCCGCATCCAACAATCTCGAAGCGCGCGCCAACGCAGTGGTCGAAGATCTGGCGCAAGACGTCAAGAATGTGCTGTCCGACGCCGAACTGTCGTCCAAGGAAGAGGTTCGGAAGCTCAAGCAGCGTGTGGACTCCAAGTTGACCGTTGTGCGCGCGCTGGCAGCCGAAAAGAGCCGGGTGGCAGCCAAGAAGGCGAAAGACGCCGCACACACCGCCAATGTCTACGCGCATGACGAACCCTGGCAGATCGCCGGTGCCGCGCTGGCCGTGGGCGTTCTGGTGGGCTTGGTGCTGGGCAGCCGTCGCTGAGCACCGGATGATCAAGCGTTTGCAGGCGGGGCCGCTCAAGGCCGGCCGGGTCGCGCCGGAGTTGATGGCATGAGGCAGCTTCTGGCATTGCTGGGGATCGACCGCCGCATCGCGCATCTGCGCGCCGTGATCGGCGAAGGCGCGATGGCCGCCGAGGACCGCGCGCAGCTGCTGCGCATGGCCTGGGACGAAGAGAAGCTGCGCCTGCGTCGATTGCTGCTGCTGCTGCTGGCGGTGCTGGGCCTGACCTTCATGATGACCGCGCTGCTGTCGGTTGCGATCATCGTCCACTTTTGGGACAGCCCTTCGCGCTCGACGGCCGCCTGGCTGGTGGCGCTGGCCTGGCTGCTGTTCTGGGGGGCTGCGCTGTGGGCGCTGCTCGCCACGATCCGGGAAACGCCGCCCACGGTTGCCGTGGCGCGCGATGAGCTGGCGCGCGACATCGACTGGTTGGGCCAGCGTTTCGGCGACGACGAAGACGCGCCGCCGAAGGTGCGTCCGGCCACGCGTCAGGAGCTGCTGGACCGCATCGAGGGCCAGCGTCGCCGGCTTGCGCTGCAGGAGCGCATGGAAGCCATGGCAGAAGAAGTGCCGCCGCCTGAAAGCCCGTCGAACAAGGCGGTGCGCCTGGCGCGTGAGCACCCCGTCGTGGCAGGTGCCGCTGCCGCGGTGGTGATCGCGGCCGTGGGGCCGCGGCGCGTGCTGCGTGTCGCTGGCTGGGTGCTGCCCATCCTCTGGAAGCTGCGCTGAACGCCGGGTGCGCGGCGGCGCATCCCCGAAGAAAAAACGGCCCTGAGCGTCACCGCCAGGGCCGTTGTGTTTGGGGCAGGCGCTTTCAGTGCGCGCCCGCCAGCGCCCTGGCCGCCTGCTGCACCAGCGCCGGCCCGCGGTAGATCAGGCCGGTGTAGATCTGCACCACGTCCGCGCCCGCCTGCCGCTTGGCCTGCGCGTCGGCGGCGCTCAGGATGCCGCCCACGCCGATGATGGGGAACTGTGGGCCCAGGGCCGCGCGCAGTTGCGCGATCACCCGGTTGCTGGCCTCGCGCGCAGGCGCGCCGGAAAGGCCGCCCGCCTCCTGGGCATGCGGCAGGCCGGCGACCGCCTCGCGCGACAGCGTGGTGTTGGTCGCGATCACGCCGTCCATGCCCTGGCGCAGCAAGGTGGCGGCGATCAGCGCCACCTGGGTTTCGTCCAGGTCCGGCGCAATCTTCAGGAACATGGGCACCTGCCGGCCATGGGTCTGGGCCAGCTGGGTCTGCTCCTGCTTGAGTGCCGACAGCAGCGCATCCAGCGCCTCGTCGCTTTGCAGGCTGCGCAGGTTGGCCGTGTTGGGGCTGGAGATGTTCACGGCCACGTAGTCGGCATGCGCGTACACGCCGCGCAGGCCCAGCACATAGTCGTCCACCGCGCGTTCGATGGGCGTGCTGGCGTTCTTGCCGATGTTCAGGCCCAGCAGCATGGGCGCCTGCTGGCGCGCGGCAGCCTGCTGCCTGAAGCGCGCGCCCTGTACGTTGGCCAGGAACGCATCCAGCCCTTCGTTGTTGAAGCCCAGCCGGTTGATCAGCGCCTCGGCACTGGGCAGGCGGAAGATGCGCGGCTTGGGGTTGCCCGGCTGTGCCTTGGGCGTCACGGTGCCCACTTCCACGAAGCCGAAGCCCATGGCGGCGAAGGCGTCGATGCAGCGCGCGTTCTTGTCGAGCCCGGCCGCCAGGCCCACGCGGTTGGGAAAGTGCAGGCCGGCCAGCGTCACGGGATCATGGACGCGCGCAGAGGTGTAGAAGCAGGCCAGCGGCGTGTTCTGCGTGCGTGCGAGCTGATCCAGCGTCAGTTCGTGCGCAGCCTCGGCGTCCATGCTGAACAGCAGGGGGCGGGCCAGACCGTAAAGGCCGGAGAGTCCGGAGGAGAGGAGGGGCATCGGATAATTCGCGGCTTCTTCAGTCGAACCCAGGATTCTCCCCGATGAGCAGCGCCCCCATGACCCAGGATGAACTCAAGACCCTTGTGGGGCGCGCTGCGCTCGCGCATGTGGTTCGCGGCGAAATTGTGGGCGTGGGCACGGGCTCCACGGTCAACAAGTTCATCGACGCACTGGCCACCATCAAGGACCAGATCCGTGGCGCGGTCTCCAGCTCCGTGGCCTCCACCGAGCGGCTGCAGGCGCTGGGCATCGAGGTCTTCGACAGCAATGCCGTGGGCGAGCTGTCGGTCTACATCGACGGCGCGGACGAGATCGATGGGCGCGGCCACATGATCAAGGGCGGCGGCGCGGCCCTCACGCGCGAAAAGATCGTGGCAGCCCAGTCGCGGCGCTTCGTGTGCATTGCCGACGCCTCCAAGCAGGTGCAGGCCCTGGGCGCCTTCCCTGTGCCGGTGGAGGTGATCCCGATGGCGGCCCAGCGCATCACGCGCCAGTTTGCGGCCCAGGGCGGCCAGGCGGTGCTTCGGTTGAAGGACGGTGCGCCTCTGGTCACCGACAACGGCCAGCACATCCTCGACGTGCGCGGCCTGAAGATCACCGATCCGCTGGCTTTCGAGTCCGAAGTGAACCAGTGGCCGGGCGTGGTGACGGTGGGCGTGTTTGCACACCAGAAGGCACAGGTCTGCCTGCTGGCCACGCCACAGGGCGTGCAAACGCTCCAGTACGACTGAAGCTTTCTGCCGCCCTAGAAACGGATGCCCGCCGGGTTCTGCGGCGTGGGCGTGCCGGCGGGGGGCGGCAGTGCGGGGGCGGCGGGCGCCGGTCTGGCGGCCGACGCGGGTGGCGATGATGCGGCCGGCGCCGCGGGGCTGGCGGCCACCATCGGCTGTGCGGGCGGCGGGCGGTAACCGGGCGGCAGCTGGTTGCTGCTCGGGTAGCCTGCTGCATCCAGGTAGCGCGACCACTCTGTTTCGGAGAATCCCTTGAGCTGCTGGCTGCCCAGCGTCAGCAGCGGCAGAGAGCTCTGCCCGCTGAGCTGCTCCAGCGCGGCAGCATCCTGTGCGCTGCCGATGGTGCGCTCATTGAACGGAATGCCGCGGGTCTGCAAAAGCGTGCGCCCGTTGGCGCAGGGTTCGCAATTCGCCTGGGTGTACAGCGTCACCGGGTAGCGCTGGGCCGTCTGGCGCAGCGCGTAGGGCAGGCCGGCACTGGTGGCGCCTTCATTGCCGGCCGTTGCGGGCCCCTGGGCACCTGCAGGGCTTGGGCCCGCATTGGCATTGGCACTGGCCGGTGGTCGGTCTGAATAAGTGACCCGGCCGTTCGCATCCACCGAGCGATAGAGGGGCTGGGCGCTCGCGCTGCCGGCAAGCAGCAGCCCCAGCAAGGCCAGTCGGGAAATGGAGTGAGTGCGCATGGGCCGGGCGTTGAAAGGCGTGAGCCGCGAGCGTAACGCAGTTGCGTCAGGACGCGTCCAGGGGGCAGGCCACACGGGCGCGCACGGCCCGGCCAACCGTGCATTCCTGCGCTCCCGCGCGCGTTCAGGCCGCCAGCGGCTCGGCCATGCCCTGGTGCCGCAAGAGCGCGTCCAGCTGGGGCTCCCGGCCACGGAAAGCCTTGAAGCTCTCCATGGCCGTGCGGCTGCCACCAGCCTCCAGGATGGCCTGCCTGTAGCGGCGGCCCGTCTCCACGCTGGGCGTACCGTCCGCGCCCATGCTTTCCTCGAAGGCCGCATAGGCATCGGCGCTCAGCACTTCCGCCCACTTGTAGCTGTAGTAGCCGGCCGCATAGCCGCCCGAGAAGATGTGGGTGAAGGTGTTGGGCGTGCGGCTGAAGGGCGGCGAAGGCAGCACCGCCACTTCGTCGCGCACCTGGTTCAGCAGTGCCATCACGGCACCGGGGGCCGCCGCGGCGGCGTCGAATTGCGTGTGCAGGAGCATGTCGAACAGCGCGAACTCGATCTGGCGCAGCGTCTGCATGCCGCTCTGGAAATTCTTGGCCGCGATCATCTTGTCGTAGAGCGGGCGCGGCAGCGGCTCGCCCGTTTCCACATGCGCCGTCATGTGCCGCAGCACGTTCCATTCCCAGCAGAAGTTCTCCATGAACTGGCTGGGCAGTTCCACGGCGTCCCATTCCACGCCGCTGATGCCCGAGACGTCGCGCTCGTTCACCTGCGTGAGCATGTGATGCAGCCCATGGCCGAATTCGTGGAAGAGCGTGATCACGTCGTCATGCGTGAGCAGCGGCGGTGCACCGTCCACGCCTTCGGCGAAGTTGCACACCAGTTGCGCCACGGGGGTTTGCAGGCCGTGCGTGTCGGGGCGCATCCAGCGTGCGCGCACGTCGTCCATCCAGGCGCCGCCGCGCTTGCCCACGCGCGCCGATGGATCCAGGTAGAACTGGCCCACCTTCTGACCCTGGCGTTCGATGCGGTAGAACTCCACCGTCGGGTGCCACACGGGCGCGCTGTCGCGGCGGATGCTGACTTCGAACAGGGTTTCGACGATCTTGAACAGGCCGGCCAGCACCTTGGGCGCCGGAAAGTACTGCTTGAGCTCCTGCTCGCTGAAGGCATAGCGCGCCTCCTTGAGCTTCTCGCCGATGTAGCTCCAGTCCCAGGGTTGCGGATCGGTCAGGCCCAATTCCTTGGCGGCGAACTCGCGCAGCTCGCTCACATCGCGCTGGCCGTAGGGGCGGGCACGCGCGGCCAGATCACGCAGGAAGCCCACCACCTGTTCAGGCGATTCGGCCATCTTGGGCACCACCGACAGGGCGCCGAAGCTGGGGTAGCCCAGCAGCTTTGCTTCTTCCTCGCGCAGGGCGAGGATTTCGGTGATCAGCGCCGTGTTGTCGAAGGCCGCGTCGCCCAACTCGCTGGCGCGCGTGACGTAGGCGCGATACAGGCGTTCGCGCAATGCGCTGCTCTTGGCGAACTGCATCACCGGCAGGTAGCAGGGCATCTTGAGCGTGAGCCTGTAGCCCGGCTTGCCCTCGGCCTGCGCCCCTGCGCGAGCGGCGGCAATCACGTCTTCGGGCAGGCCGTCCAGTTCTTCCCGTTCGGCATACCAGGCGAAGGCGTCGGTGGCATCCAGCGCGTGTTCGCTGAACTTCTGGCTCAGCTCGGCCTGGCGCTCTTGAATCTCGGCATAGCGCTTCTTCGCGTCGCCCTGCAACTCGGCGCCGCCCAGCACGAAGTTGCGCACGGCATTCTTGTGGGCCTGTGCCTGCTCGGGATTCAGGGTGGCTGGGTCGATCGCCTTGTACTTGGCGTAGAGCCGCTGGTCGGAGCCCACGCGCGTCCAGAACTCTGTCACGCGTGGCATGCAGGCGTTATACGCAGCGCGCAACGCTGGTGTATCCGCGACCGCATTGAGATGGGCGACGGCTCCCCAAGCGCGCGTGAAGCGCTCGCCGCCGACGTCTAAAACGCGGGAAATTTCGAGCCAATCCGCCGGAAATTCGGGCGCAACCACCGTTTCGAGGTTCGCCTCGCCTTCCGCAACGAGTTGATCGACTGCTGGCGCGATGTGCTCCGGGCGGATCCGATCAAACAGGGGCAGATCGGAGAAGTCGAGGAGGGGATTGGAGGTGGTAGTCATAGCAATTTGAGCGGTGCGAACTGCGGCGAATTCAACTCACTTGGCGCTTCGTTCCGCCGCTTCAAGGGTGTTGACCAGCAGCATGGCACGGGTCATGGGGCCCACGCCGCCGGGCACGGGCGTGATCCAGCTGGCGACCTCGCGCACGCCTTCGAAGTCCACGTCGCCGCACAGCTTGCCTTCGGCATTGCGGTTCATGCCCACGTCCAGCACCACGGCGCCGGGCTTGACCATGTCGGCCGTCAGCAGGTTCTGCTTGCCGACCGCGGCCACGATCACGTCGGCCTGGCGCGTGATGGCGCCCAGGTCGGCCGTGGCGCTGTGGCAGATGCTGACGGTGGCGCTGCGGCCCAGCAGCATCATCGCCATGGGCTTGCCCACGATGTTGCTGCGCCCGATGACCACGGCATGCTTGCCGCGCAGCTCGTAGCCGATCGAATCGAGCATGCGCAGGCAGCCATGCGGCGTGCAGGGCCAGAAGCCCGGGCGGCCGACCATCAGCGCGCCGGCGCTGGCGACGTGAAAACCGTCCACGTCCTTGGCCGGCGAAATGGCCTCGATCACCTTCTGGCTGTCCATGTGCCTGGGCAGTGGCAGCTGAACCAGGATGCCATGCACGGACGGGTCTTCATTGAGCGCGTGGATGCGCGCGAGCAGTTCGGCTTCGCCCAGGCTGGCCGGATGGCGTTCGAGATTGGCGACCAGGCCGGTCTCGCTGCTGTCGTTGACCTTGTGCTTCACATACACCTGGCTGGCCGGATCGTCGCCCACCAGCACGATGGCCAGCGTGGGCTGGATGCCGCGCGCCTTGAGTGCTGCGGTGCGGCCGGAAACATCGGCGCGGATCTGGCGTGCGAGGGCGTTGCCGTCGATCAGTTGTGCGGTCATGACAAGGGGCTTTCTGCGTTGGGGCGGAGTCAAAATGAAGACGCCCGCTCACGTCAGGTGGAGCGGGCGTCCGGAAGGGGAAGGGGCGCGATCAGGGCGCGGCGGGCGCGGCCTTGGCCGGGGTCTGCCCCAGGGCGATCTTGAGCAGATCGGCCACCGTGTTGGCGTTGAGCTTTTCCATGATGTTGGCGCGGTGCGCCTCCACCGTCTTGATGCTGATGCCCAGGTCGTCGGCGATCTGCTTGTTCAGGCGCCCGGCGACGATGCGCTCGAGCACCTGGCTTTCGCGGCCCGTGAGCTTGGACAGCAGCGCGTCGCGGCTGGCCGACTGCTGGTGCTGGGCGAAGGCCGAGCGCGCATGTTCGAGCATGCGCTCGACCAGGGACACCAGCTCGTCTTCATTGAAGGGCTTCTGGATGAAATCCATCGCGCCTTTCTTCATCGAGTCGACGGCCATCGGCACGTCGCCGTGGCCGGTGATGACCACGATGGGCAGCGGCGATTTGCGCTCGATGAGCTTGTCCTGCAGCTCGAGGCCCGTCATGCCGCCCATGCGGATGTCCACGATCAGGCAGGCGACCTCGCGAGGGTCGTAGCGGGAAAGAAAGGATTCAGCGGAGTCGAAGCAGCGAACCCGGTAGTCCTTGCCTTCAAGCAGCCACTGGAGGGAATCGCGAACCGCCTCGTCGTCATCGACGACATAAACCGTACCCTTTTTCGGGATCAAACTCATGCAGATACCTTTGCCTCGCCAGTCACTACGGGGTTCATAGCGTCGGGTACCGGGATCCAGAAGCTGAAACGGCATCCAACCACGTCGTTTCCATTGTAGAGGTTCTCCGCGTGCATCCGGCCGCGGTGAGACTCGACGATGGAGCGGCACAGATTGAGCCCGATGCCCATGCCTTCGCGCTTGGTCGAGAAGAAGGCTTCGAACAGGCGCTCCAGCACTTCGGGGGCCAGTCCGGCGCCGGTGTCCTGCACCGAGAACTCCACAGCGGGCTGGCCTTCCATGATCTTGGGCAGCACGCGCAGTTCAACGCTGCGCTGCGAGGCCGGCCGTTCCGCCGCGTCGATCGATTCGGCCGCGTTCTTCATCAGGTTGACCATCACCTGCTCGATCAGGATCGGGTCCACCATCAGCGTGGGCAGCCGTGCCGCCACGTAGTGGTTCAGCCGCACGTTGCGCCGCCGCAGTTCGATGCCGGCCAGCTCCACCGCTTCGCTGACCATGGTGGACACGTCTGAAGGCGTGCGGTTGGGCTCGCTGCGTTTCACAAAACTCTTGATGCGCTGGATGATCTGGCCGGCGCGCTGTGCCTGCCTGGCCGTCTTCTCGAGCGCGCCCAGCAACTGCTCCTCGTCGATCTGCTGGTTGCGGATGCGCGAGGCCATCCCGTTGCAGTAGTTGCTGATGGCCGTCAGCGGCTGGTTCAGCTCATGGGCCACGCTGGAGGCCATTTCGCCCATGGTGATCAGCCGGCTGGCGGACTGGGCCTTGTCGGCCTGGGCGGCGGCCTGTTCCTCGGCATCGCGGCGCGGCGTGATGTCGGTGGCGATCACCAGCTGCGCCAGCCGGCCGTCCACCCAGGTCAGGTAGCGCGAGCGCACTTCCAGCCACTTGCCCAGATCGTTCACGAAGATCTCGTTGTTGGCCGGCTGGGCGGCGGTGAGCGTGTCCACCGGCAGGCCGGCCAGCGGGTCCACGTCGTCGAAGTCCGCCTCGGGCGAGGGCGCGGCGGGCACGCCGGCTTGCGCCACCATGTGCAGATGGCCCACCGTGTCGGAGCCGAACCACGAGCGGTACATCTTGTTGGCGAACAGCAGTTCCTCGCTGCCCAGCGGCGCGACCGACACTGACGCATCGAGCGCTTCCAGCACCGTGGTGAAACGCTCGTAGGACGCCGACAGCTGCTCACGGATGCGCGTGGGCTCGGTGATGTCGGTCATCGAAGTCATCCAGCCCGTCTGCTGGCCGCGCGCGTCGATCAGTGGCGAGACATACAGCCGCGCATTGAACACGCTGCCGCTCTTGCGCTTGACGCGCACCTGGAAGCCGCCGGGCAGGGAGCGGCCATGGATCTCTTCTTCCAGCCGCTCGTTCATCAGTTCTTGGTCGCTTTCCAGCCAGTAGGGGAAGGGCGGCTTCTGGCCCACCAGTTCCTCCTCGCTCCAGCCGGTCATGGCGCAGAAGGCCGCGTTGACGTAGGTGATGCGTCCATCCAGGTCCAGCACCCGCATGCCCGTGAGCATGGAGTTCTCCATCGCGCGGCGGAAGTTGGTCTCGGCCACCAGCGCCTGCTGGGCCTGCAGCCGGCGGCGCGTGTGGCGCCAGGTGCCAATCAGCATCCAGCTGGTGAGCACCGACAGCGCCACCACCAGCCAGAACAGGCCGTTGCCGACCAAACCCTGCGAGGTGCGATACGCCTGCGCGCGCAGCACCAGCCCGTTGCCCACGGGCGAGACGGGCACCTCGAACTCGCGCGTGTGGCCCGTCCATGCGCGCAGGCCGCCTTCGGCCTCGCGGCCGGTCAGCGCGCTGCCGGCGATCACGCCGCGCTTGTCGTCCAGCAGCGAGACGGCATAGCGGAAGTTGACCTCGGGCGGCACGCCGTAGCGCATGAGCCCGTCGACCGAAAACTCGCCCAGCACCACGCCTGCGAACAACCCCTGGTCATAGAGCGGGATGTGCAGCTGCAGCATGTTCGGCGGCTCTGCGCCGGCAGCGGGCTGGGAGAACACGGGCTGGCGCAGTTCGCGCGCCAGGGCGTAGTGGGTTTCGATGTCGCCGGGGCGCAGCACTTCGCCGACCGCATGCTGCTGGGCCGGATGCACGCTGGGTGCGGCGTAGCTGGCGCGGATGGCGCGACGATCGTCGATCCAGCTGATGACCTGCAGCTCGGGGTTCTGGCTGACCATCGACTCGGCGCGGCTGGTGAATTCGGCGGCGTCGATCTCGCGGTTGCCCGCATCGCGCGCCAGGCGCATCAGTTGCTCCTGGCGCTCGAGCAGCCGCAGGCGCAGGCGCTGCTGGGCGTATTCCACGTCGCGCCGCACCGATTCCAGCTCGCGCTCCTGTTCCTCCAGCCGCAGATAGCCGAATGCGGCCACGATGGCGGCCAGAAACAGCAGCACCGCAGCCAGCGGAACCATCATGGCCACCCGGTCCTGGCGGCCCGGCGTCTGCCGGCGCCACCAGCGGCGCCACCACTTCAGCGGCGAGCTTTCCATGACCCGGGCGTCAATACAGCATTCATGCGCAGCAGTGTAGGCGGCGCGCTCTAGGTGGCGAGGGGTGCTGGCCTTGATCTGCCTGCAATCAGCTCACGTCAGTTCATCAATGTTTCATATTAAGAAACATGAAGGCATAATTTGGAATAACCAACTTTATGTGAGACACTTTCGCGACGGCTGACCTGGCCGCACTAAATTACGCCCACAAGCCATTCAGGAGACCACAGGATGTCGGCAAATCCCGAGAGCCACTTCAACGCGACTGCCCAGGATGCGGACGCTCAAGAAACCAAGGAGTGGAGGGATGCGCTCTCCGCCGTCATCCAGAGTGCGGGCCCTGAGCGCGCGCACTTCCTGCTCGAAGAGATGCTTGAGCATGCGCGCCAGAACAGCGTGGACATGCCTTTCTCGGCCAACACGGGTTACGTGAACACGATCGAGCCCGAGCTGGAAGCCCGCAGCCCCGGCAACCTCGAGATCGAACAGCGCCTGCGCGCCTACATGCGCTGGAATGCGATGGCCATGGTGGTCAAGGCCAATCGTCATCACCCGCCCGAAGGCGGCGATCTGGGCGGCCACATCGGCTCCTTCGCCTCGCTGGCTTCCATGTTCGGCGCCGGCTTCAACCATTTCTGGCATGCAGAGACCGAGCAGCGCGGCGGCGACCTGCTGTACATCCAGGGCCACGTCTCGCCCGGCATCTATGCCCGCGCCTACCTGGAAGGCCGCCTGACCGAAGAGCAGTTGCTGAACTTCCGCCAGGAAGTGGACGGCAAGGGACTCTCCAGCTATCCGCACCCCAAGCTGATGCCCGAGTTCTGGCAGTTCCCCACGGTGTCCATGGGCCTGGGCCCGCTGATGGCGATCTACCAGGCGCGCTTCCTGAAGTACCTGCACGCCCGCGGCATCGCCGACACCAGCAACCGCAAGGTCTGGGTGTTCTGCGGCGACGGTGAAATGGACGAGGTGGAATCGCTGGGTGCCATCGGTCTGGCCGCGCGCGAGAACCTCGACAACCTGATCTTCGTCATCAACTGCAACCTGCAGCGCCTGGACGGCCCGGTGCGCGGCAACGGCAAGATCATCCAGGAGCTGGAAGGCGAGTTCCGCGGCTCGGGCTGGAACGTCATCAAGCTGATCTGGGGCAAGGGCTGGGACGCGCTGCTGGCCAAGGACCACGACGGCGCGCTGCGCGACCTGATGATGAAGACCAACGACGGCGACTATCAGGCCATGAAGGCCAACGATGGTGCCTACGTGCGCAAGAACTTCTTCGGCCGCGACCCGCGCACGGCCAAGATGGTCGAGCACATGAGCGACGACGAGATCTGGGCGCTGCAGCGTGGCGGCCATGACTCGCAGAAGGTCTATGCCGCCTTCCATGCCGCCCAGAACCACCAGGGCCAGCCCACCGTGCTGCTGGTCAAGACCGTCAAGGGCTTCGGCATGGGCAAGATCGGTGAAGGCAAGAACACCGTTCACCAGACCAAGAAGCTCAGCGACGAGGACATCAAGGCCTTCCGCGACCGCTTCAACATCCCGGTGCCCGACAGCCAGATCGCCGATCTGCCTTTCTACAAGCCGGCCGACGACACGCCGGAGATGAAGTACCTGCACGAGCGCCGCAAGGCACTGGGCGGCTACCTGCCGCACCGCCGCACCAAGGCCGACGAAAGCTTCACGGTGCCGGCCCTGGAAACCTTCAAGGCCGTGCTGGAGCCCACGGCCGAAGGCCGCGAGATCTCGACCACGCAAGCCTACGTGCGCTTCCTCACGCAACTGCTGCGTGACCAGGCGCTGGGCCCGCGCGTTGTGCCCATCCTGGTCGACGAAGCCCGCACCTTCGGCATGGAAGGCCTGTTCCGCCAGGTCGGCATCTACAACCCCCATGGTCAGCAGTACACCCCGGTCGACAAGGACCAGGTCATGTACTACAAGGAGGACAAGGCCGGCCAGATCCTGCAGGAAGGCATCAACGAGGCCGGCGGCATGTCCAGCTGGATCGCGGCTGCCACCTCGTACTCGACGAACAACCGCATCATGGTGCCGTTCTACGTGTACTACTCGATGTTCGGCTTCCAGCGCATCGGCGACCTGGCCTGGGCCGCGGGCGACATGCAGGCGCGCGGCTTCCTGCTGGGCGGCACCTCTGGCCGCACCACGCTCAATGGCGAAGGCCTGCAGCACGAAGACGGCCACAGCCACATCCTGGCCAACACCATCCCCAACTGCGTGAGCTACGACCCGACCTTCGCGCACGAAGTGGCGGTGATCATGCACGAGGGCCTCAAGCGCATGGTGGAGCGCCAGGAAAACGTCTTCTACTACCTGACGCTGCTCAACGAGAACTACGCCATGCCCGGCCTGCAGCCCGGCACCGAAGAGCAGATCATCAAGGGCATGTACCTGTGCAAGCAGGCGCCCACGCTGCAGCAGGCCAACGTGCCCACCGTGCAGCTGCTGGGCAGCGGCACCATCCTGCGTGAATCCTTCTTCGCCCAGGAACTGCTGGAAAAGGACTGGGGCGTGGCCGCGGCCGTGTGGAGCTGCCCGAGCTTCAACGAGCTCACCCGCGACGGCCAGGACGCCGAGCGCTGGAACCTGCTGCACCCGACGGAGGCGCCGCGCGTGCCCTTCGTGGCCCAGCAACTGGCCGCCAGCACCGGCCCGGTGGTGGCATCGACCGACTACATGAAGGCCTACACGGAACAGATCCGTCCCTTCATTCCCAAGGGCCGTACCTACAAGACCCTGGGCACCGACGGCTTCGGCCGCAGCGACTTCCGCAGCAAGCTGCGTGCGCACTTCGAGGTCAACCGCCACTACATCGTGGTCTCGGCTCTCAAGGCGCTGGCCGAGGACGGCGTGCTGCCGGTCCAGAAGGTGAGCGAAGCCATCAAGAAGTACGGCATCGACGCCGACAAGATCAACCCGCTGTACGCGTAAGCACAAGCACACAACGCCTGCGGGCGGGAGACACAGAACATGGCAGCAGTGGAAGTCAAGGTTCCTGACATCGGCGATTTCGATTCGGTCGCGGTGATCGAGGTGCTGGTGAAGGTGGGCGACACGGTCAAGGCCGAGCAGTCGCTGATCACGGTGGAGTCGGACAAGGCCTCGATGGAAATTCCGTCGTCGGCCGCCGGCGTGGTCAAGGAAATCAAGGTCGCGGTGGGCGACAAGGTCAGCGAAGGTTCGCTGGTGCTGATGCTGGAAGCCGAGGGCGCAGGCGCCCCCGCGCCGGCACCCGCCGCTGCAGCGCCTGCGCCGGCCGCCGCAGCGCCCGCGCCCGGCCCCGCCGCAGCACCTGCTCCGGCCGCCGCGCCCGCGGGCCCGGTCGAAGTCAAGGTGCCGGATATCGGCGACTTCAAGGACGTGGCCGTGATCGAGGTGCTGGTCAAACCCGGCGACGCGATCAAGGTGGAACAGTCCCTGATCACGGTCGAGTCGGACAAGGCCTCGATGGAAATCCCGTCCTCGGCGGCCGGCACGCTCAAGGAGCTGAAGGTCAAGGTGGGCGACACCGTGAACATCGGCGACCTGATCGCCGTGCTGGAAGGCGCCGCTGGCGCCGCGGCGCCCGCACATGCGGCCGCAGCCCCGGCGCCCGCAGCCGCGCCTGCTTCGGCGCCGGCCAGCGCGAGCGCGCCCGCAGCTTCGGCAGCCCCTGCGCCCGCAGTGGCCCACGAGCCGACCAAGGCCCCCAGCGGACAGCTGCCGCATGCCTCGCCTTCGGTGCGCAAGTTCGCGCGCGAACTGGGCGTGCCGCTGGAGGAAGTGAAGGGCTCCGGTCCCAAGGGCCGGATCACCCAGGACGACGTGCAGGCCTTCACCAAGTCGGTGATGAGCGGCGCCGTGCAGACCAAGGCGCAGGCGGCCAAGGCGCCCGCCGGTGGTGGCGGTGGCGCAGGCCTGGACCTGCTGCCCTGGCCCAAGGTCGACTTCAGCAAGTTCGGCGCCGTCGAGCGCAAGGACCTGTCGCGCATCAAGAAGATCTCGGGGGCGAACCTGCATCGCAACTGGGTCATGATCCCGCACGTCACGAACAACGACGAAGCGGACATCACCGAACTGGAAGCCTTCCGCGTCGCCACCAACAAGGAGAACGAGAAGTCCGGTGTGAAGGTCACGATGCTGGCCTTCGTGATCAAGGCGGTGGTGGCGGCGCTCAGGAAGTTCCCCGAGTTCAACACCAGCCTGGACGGCGACACGCTGGTCTACAAGCAGTACTTCAACATCGGCTTCGCGGCAGACACGCCCAACGGTCTGGTCGTGCCCGTGCTCAAGGATGCCGACAAGAAGGGCATCATCCAGATCAGCCAGGAAATGGGCGATCTGGCCAAGAAGGCGCGCGACGGCAAGCTGGGTGCGGCCGACATGCAGGGCGGCTGCTTCTCGATCAGCTCGCTGGGCGGCATCGGTGGTACCCACTTCACGCCCATCATCAACGCGCCTGAAGTCGCCATCCTGGGCCTGTCCAAGGGCCAGATGAAGCCGGTGTGGGACGGCAAGCAGTTCGTGCCGCGCCTGGTGCTGCCGCTGTCGCTGTCTTATGACCACCGCGTGATCGACGGCGCGGCCGCGGCCCGCTTCAACGCCTACCTGGGCCAACTGCTGACGGATTACCGTCGCATCGTGCTGTAAGGAGAGAGCAGCATGAGCGAACAACAGATCAAGGTTCCGGACATTGGCGACTTCGACGAAGTCGCGGTGATCGAGGTGCTGGTCAAGGTGGGTGACACCATCAAGGTCGAGCAGTCGCTGATCACGGTCGAATCGGACAAGGCCTCGATGGAGATCCCCTCCAGCCATGCCGGCGTCGTCAAGTCGGTGGCCGTGAAGGTGGGCGACAAGGTCAGCGAAGGCTCCGTGGTGGTGGTGGTCGAGGCCAGCGGCGAAGCGGCTGCACCCGCACCCGCACCTGCTCCGGCAGCACCGGCGCCCGCGTCCTCGCCGGCCCCTGCGCCCGCTGCGGCCGCGCCGGCACCCGTTGCCGCTGCGCGCGCACCGGCTCCCGCAGGCACCTACAGCGGCAAGGTCGATATTGAATGCGACACGCTGGTGCTGGGCGCCGGCCCCGGCGGCTATTCGGCTGCCTTCCGATCGGCCGACCTGGGCATGAAGACCGTGCTGGTGGAGCGCTACGCCACCTTGGGCGGCGTGTGCCTGAACGTGGGCTGCATTCCTTCGAAGGCGCTGCTGCACGTTGCGGCCGTGATGGACGAGGTCAAGCACTTCGCCGATCTGGGCGTGGACTACGGCGCTCCGAAGGTGGATCGCGCCAAGCTGCTTGCGCACAAGAACAAGGTGGTGGGCAAGCTGACGGGCGGCCTCACGGCCATGGCCAAGATGCGCAAGGTGACCACCGTGCGCGGCCTGGGCACCTTCCTGGACGCCTACCACCTCGAGGTGGATGAAACCACCGGCAGCGGCTCCGAAGTCACGGGCAGCAAGAAGGTCATCAAGTTCCGCAACGCCATCATCGCGGCCGGCTCGCAGGCCGTGCACCTGCCCTTCATGCCCAAGGGCGACCCGCGCGTGGTCGATTCCACGGGCGCGCTCGAGCTGGGCTCGGACCCCAAGCGCATGCTCATCCTGGGCGGCGGCATCATCGGCCTGGAAATGGGCACGGTGTACTCCACGCTGGGCGCGCGCCTGGATGTGGTGGAGATGCTCGATGGCCTGATGCAGGGCGCTGACCGCGACCTCGTGAAGGTCTGGCAGAAGATGAACGCGCCGCGCTTCGACAACATCATGACCTCAACCAAGACCGTGGGCGCGGAAGCGACCAAGGACGGCATCAAGGTCATGTTCGAAGGCGCCAACGCGCCCAAGGAAGCGCAGGTTTACGACCTGGTGCTGCAGGCCGTGGGCCGCAGCCCCAATGGCAAGAAGATCGGCGCCGAGAAGGCAGGCGTCACGGTCAGCGACCGCGGCTTCATCCCGGTCGACATCCAGATGCGCACCAACGTGCCCAACATCTTTGCCATCGGCGACATCGTCGGCCAGCCCATGCTCGCCCACAAGGCGGTGCACGAGGCCCATGTGGCGGCAGAAGTCATTGCCGGCGAGCAGCAGGGCAACAAGGAGCTGGCCGCAGCCGCCTTCAACGCGCGCGTGATCCCGAGCGTGGCCTACACCGACCCCGAAGTGGCCTGGGTGGGCCTGACGGAGGACCAAGCCAAGGCCGAGGGCATCAAGGTCAAGAAGGGCCATTTCCCCTGGACTGCCTCGGGCCGCGCCATCGCCAACACACGCGACGAAGGCTTCACCAAGCTGCTGTTCGACGCGCAAACGCATCGCATCCTGGGTGGCGGCATTGTCGGCGCGCATGCGGGCGACATGATTGGCGAGATCGCACTGGCCATTGAAATGGGTGCCGACGAGATCGACATCGGCAAGACCATCCACCCGCACCCCACGCTGGGCGAAAGCATCGGCATGGCGGCTGAAGTGGCCCACGGCACCTGCACCGACCTGCCGCCGCAGCGCAAGTAGAAAACAAGAAACCCGCCAACGGCGGGTTTCTTTTTTGCAGTGCCCAGCAGGGGGCGATTCAGACGAGACGGCGTGCCGGTTACTCGCCGGCCGGCGCCTCGGCCACGCGGCGGGCGCCGTTGAAGCGCTTTTGCCAGTAGCTGACGTTCATGTTTTCCACCCGCACTTCGGCGCCGGAGCGCGGCGAATGGATGAACTTGCCATCGCCCACGTAGATGCCCACATGGCTGAAGGCGCGGCGCATGGTGTTGAAGAACACCAGATCGCCGGGCTTGAGTTCGCTGCGATCGATCTTCTGCGTGGCCGCAGCCTGCTCTTCGGCGCGGCGCGGCAGCAGCAGGCCCATGGATTTGTCATACATGGCCCGCACGAAGCCGCTGCAGTCAAAACCGGTTTCGACGCTGTTGCCGCCACGCTTGTAGGGCACACCCAGGAAGCCCATGGTGCTGATGACGAGGTCGGAAGTGCGGTCCACCACGGCATGGCTGGCGTGCTCGATGCGGTCCATCAGCCCGCCGCGTTCGGCAGACGCGGAATCTGCCGGGCCCCGCTCCTGATGGGGTGCCGCATACGCGGCGCTAGCAAACATGAGGACCAGGACGGCGAGGGCAGTTTGACGCATGGGGGCGTAGGATATTCAGCACAACCAAATGTGTCAATCGAAAAGCCAGTCTCAAGACCGGTGCTAAGCGATTGAAATTATTCACTTTTGTTTCACATCGTCTGCAAACAGAGGTTCTAAGACAGGCCCGTGTCATTGCCCGAAGTCATAGAGGGACATGCTTGCATGCCAGGTGGCGAGTCGATGACAGTGCCGCATGGCATTGCAAACCAAGCAAAAGTCGCGCCCAGGGCGTGCCGGTCTGGCCTGGATGGTGGGTTTCATGCTGGGCTCGGCCGCAGGCGGCGCGCAGGCCCAGGCTGTCGCGCAGGTGGTGGCCTCCGGTCTGGAGAATCCCTGGGCGGTGGCTTTTCTGCCCGACGGCCGCTTTCTGGTAACCGAGAAAGCCGGCCGCATGCGCGTGGTGGCCGCCACTGGCGAGTTGGGCCAGCCGCTGCAGGGCGTGCCGCCGGTGGCTGCGGGCGGGCAGGGCGGGCTGCTGGATGTGATCACCGACTCCCAGTTCGCGCGCAACCGCACCCTCTATTTCTGCTTTGCCGAGCCGGGTGAGGGTGGCACCAACAGCACCGCGCTGGCACGGGCCATCTTGTCCGCGGACCGCAGCCGCCTGGAAGGGCTGAAGGTCATCTTCAGCCAGAAGCCCAAGGTCGACAGCCGGCATCACTTCGGCTGCCGCATCGTGGAGGCCGGCGACGGCACCTTGTTCATGACGCTGGGCGACCGCAACAGCCGCCGCGAAGAGGCGCAGAAGCTGGACAGCCACATCGGCAAGGTGGTGCGCGTGGCCAAGGACGGCAGCGTGCCTGCCGACAACCCCTTCGTGAATCGTGCCGGCGCGCTGCCGGAGATCTGGAGCTACGGCCATCGCAACGGCCAGGGGGCCACGCTGGGCCCGGACGGCCGGCTCTGGATGCACGAGCATGGCGCGCAGGGCGGCGACGAGATCAACGTGCCCGAGGCCGGGCGCAACCACGGCTGGCCCGTGATCTCCTACGGCCGCAACTACAGCGGCACCCGGATCGGCGAAGGCACGGCCAAGGCCGGCATGGAGCAGCCGCTGAAGTACTGGGACCCGTCAATCGCCCCCTCGGGCATGGCCTTCCTGACCAGCGACCGCTATG
Organism: Xenophilus arseniciresistens; assembly: GCF_028023875.1. Classification (GTDB taxonomy): domain Bacteria; phylum Pseudomonadota; class Gammaproteobacteria; order Burkholderiales; family Burkholderiaceae_C; genus Xenophilus; species Xenophilus arseniciresistens. The sequence goes on along the minus strand of NZ_JAQIPB010000002.1, from coordinate 552,983 downwards.
GCGCGGGCTGGAAGGGCAACCTTTTTGTCGGTTCGCTCAAGTTCGGCTATCTCAATCGCATGGAGCTGCAGGGCGGCAAGGTGGTGGCCGAGCACCGCTTGCTGGAAGAAGGGCGCGCGCGAATCCGCGACGTGCGCCAGGGCCCCGACGGGCTGCTCTACGTGCTGACGGATGCGCAGAACGGGCAACTGATCCGGCTCCAGCCCCGCTGAGCGCGAGGGTCGGCTTCTGAGATCATCGGGTGTTCGGAGCGTGAACACGTTCCGAGGCGCCGCGCCTTCGCGTGGACGTTCTGACCCGGATGACCCTTCATGCTTCTAGACGCTTCCCAATCCCAGCTGGTGCTGGTTGACTACCAGGCCCGCCTCATGCCGGCCATCTTCGAGGGCGAGCAGGTGCTGCAGAACGCCGTGCGGCTGGCCAAGATGGCTGCGCTGGTAGGCGTACCCACCTTCGGCACGGAGCAGAACCCTTCCAAGCTGGGCGAGAACGCGCCCGCACTGCGCGCGCTGTGCCAACGCACCTTGCCCAAGATGCATTTCAGCGCCGTGGAAGAGGGCCTGGGTGAATGGCTGCGTCCGCCTGCGCCGCCGGTGCGCGGCAATGCCCGCAGCCTGCCCAAGCACCTGCAGAAGCCGCAGGCGCAAGAGGAGCGCGCCAGCATCGTCATTGCAGGCTGCGAGGCCCATGTGTGCCTGCTGCAGACGGCGCTGGACCTGCTGGAGGACGAGTTCGAGGTCTGGGTGGTGACCGATGCCTGCAGTTCTCGCACCGAGCGCAGCCGTGATGCCGCTTTCGACCGGCTGGCCGGCGCGGGCGCCGAACTGGTGACCACCGAGATGGTCGGCTTCGAGTGGCTGCGCAGCGCAGAGCATGAGGCATTCCGGGACTGGCAGGCGCTGATCCGCTGAATGCGCCTGCCCGCGCCATCGCTGCGTGCGCACGGTGCATGGCGTCCGCGCACGGCTGCTGGCGAGGCTGTCAGACTCCCGCAAGCGCGACTTCCATAATGAGGTGCCACACAAGAACGAAGGCGCGGTGGCACGGACGCTGAGGACTGGCGGCCCGTGACAGCGCCCATGGAGACACACACATGGCCAGCTACGCGGATTTCCATCGCCGTTCCATTGACGCGCCCGAGGCCTTCTGGGCCGAGCAGGCCGATCTGATTGACTGGCACAAGCCGCCCGAGCAGATCCTGGATGCCTGCCAGCCGCCCTTTGCGCGCTGGTTCGTGGGCGGGCAGACCAACCTGTGCCACAACGCTGTGGACCGCCACCTGGCGGCGCGGGCAGACCAGGCGGCGCTGATCGCCGTTTCGACCGAGACGGGCAGCGAGCGGGTGTGGAGCTTTGCGCAGCTGCATGCCCAGGTGCAGGCCGCGGCGGCCAGCCTCATGGCCCTGGGTGTGGGCCGCGGCGACCGTGTGCTGATCTACATGCCGATGATCGGCGAGGCCATCATCGCGATGCTGGCCTGCGCGCGCATTGGCGCGATCCACTGCGTGGTCTTCGGCGGCTTCGCCAGCGGTGCGCTGGCATCGCGCATCGAAGACGCGCAGCCCAAGGTGGTGGTCAGTGCCGATGCGGGTTCGCGCGGCGGCAAGGTGATCGCCTATCAGCCCCTGCTCGATGAGGCCATCCGGCTGTCTGCGCACAAGCCCTCGGCCGTGCTGTGGGTGGAGCGCGGCCTGGCGCCGCTGGTCTGCCAGGCCAGGCGAGACCACCGCTGGGCCGAGCTGATGGTCCGGCATGCCGATGCCCGGGTGCCCTGCGTCTGGCTGGAGGCCACCGACACCAGCTACATCATCTACACCAGCGGCACCACGGGCAGGCCCAAGGGTGTGCAGCGCGACGTGGGCGGCTACGCGGTGGCGCTGGCCGCCAGCATGAAGCACATCTTTGATGGTCGTGCCGGCGAGACCTACTTTTCGACCAGCGACATCGGCTGGGTGGTGGGGCACAGCTACATCGTCTACGGCCCGCTGATCGCAGGCATGGCCACCATCGCCTACGAAGGTCTGCCCACGCAGGGGATGGACGGCCAGCCCGACGGCGCCATCTGGTGGCAGCTGGTGCACAAGTACCGCGTGACGGTGATGTTCAGCGCACCGACGGCCGTGCGCGTGCTCAAGAAGCAGGATGCAGCGCTGCTCAGGAAGCACGACCTGTCCAGCCTGCGGGCGCTGTTCCTGGCCGGCGAGCCGCTGGACGAGCCCACCGCGCGCTGGATCGGCGAGGGCCTGGGCGTGCCCGTGATCGACAACTACTGGCAGACCGAGTCGGGCTGGCCCATCCTCACGCTGGCGCGCGGCGTGGATGCTGCGCAGGCCCCGCGGCTGGGCAGCCCCGGCGTGCCCATGTACGGCTACCAGGTCAAGATCGTCCACGAGAGCACGGGCGAGGAACTCGCTGCGCCGAACGAGAAAGGCGTGGTGGTGATCGAGGGGCCTACACCGCCGGGCTTCATGCAGACCGTGTGGGGCGACGACGAACGCTTCGTCAACACCTACTGGAAGAGCATTCCCGGAAAGCTCGTGTATTCGACCTTCGACTGGGGCATTCGCGACGCCGACGGCTACTACTACATCCTGGGGCGTACCGACGACGTAATCAACGTGGCGGGCCATCGGCTGGGCACGCGCGAGATCGAGGAATGCGTGGCTGGCCATGCGAACGTGGCCGAGGTGGCGGTGGTGGGCGTGGCCGACGCGCTCAAGGGCCAGGTGGCGGTGGCCTTCGTGGTGCCGCGCAGCGGCCTGGCTGCCAGCGACGAGCAGGCGGCCCGCCTGCTGGAGGGCGAGATCATGGCCGCCGTGGCCGGGCAACTCGGTGCGCTGGCGCGTCCGGCGCGCGTGCACGTGGTGACGGCTCTGCCCAAGACGCGCAGCGGCAAGCTGCTGCGCCGTGCGATCCAGGCCGTGTGCGAGCAGCGCGACCCCGGCGATCTGAGCACGCTGGACGATCCCGCCTCGCTGCAGCAGATCCGAGCGCGGGTGGGCCGCTGAGCCGACGAGAACGCCGCTGCGCTGAAACAGCTCGAGACCTCTGAGGGCATGACCGGGATTGCAGCGCCGCGGTGCATGCGAATAATGGCCTCTCCTCGCCACCTCCTGCAGGCCAGTCCTTCGGGCCGGCCACTGGATGCGTCAACCGTCATCGAATTGACGTGGCACAATGCGAAGGTACTCAGGCCCTTCCCAGCCACAGTCGCATCCGCCAACCGGTTCAGCCGTGTCGCGGAAGGTTATCCAAACCAGCTAATGCTTTCCAAAGGAAAGCGGAGGTCAGCGGAATATGAGCGATTCGTCGCCGTCCATCTACAGCGCCTATCTCGGCAACACCTACCTCTTCGGCGGCAACGCCCCCTACGTCGAGGAGATGTACGAGAACTACCTTGCCAACCCCGGCAGCGTGCCTGACAACTGGCGCGCCTACTTCGATGCCCTGCAGCACGTGCCGGCCACCGATGGCAGCAACACCAAGGACGTTCCGCACCTTCCCGTCGTCAACGCTTTCGCCGAGCGCGCCAAGCAGGGCCAGACCCGCGTCGTGGTCGCCAGCGGCGCCGATTCGGAACTGGGCCGCAAGCGCACCGCCGTTCAGCAGCTGATCGCCGCCTACCGCAACGTCGGCGCACGCTGGGCCGATCTGGACCCGCTCAAGCGCACCGAGCGTCCGGCCATCCCCGAACTCGAGCCTTCGTTCTACGGCTTTGCCGACGCAGACCTGGAGACGGTGTTCAACACGAGCAACACCTTCTTCGGCAAGGACACCATGTCCCTGCGCGACCTGCTCAACGCGCTGCGCGAAACCTACTGCGGCACCATCGGCGCCGAGTACATGTACATCACCGACCAGACGCAAAAGCGCTGGTGGCAACAGAAGCTGGAGAGCGCGCGCACCAACCCGCAGCTCAACGGCGAGCAGAAAAAGCATGTGCTGGGTCGCCTGACGGCGGCTGAAGGCCTGGAGCGCTTCCTCCACACCAAGTACGTCGGCCAGAAGCGCTTCTCGCTCGAAGGCGGCGAAAGCTTCATCGTGGCCATGGACGAACTGATCCAGCGCGCCGGCGAGAAGGGCGTGCAGGAAATCGTGATCGGCATGGCCCACCGCGGCCGCCTGAACGTGCTGGTCAACACCCTGGGCAAGATGCCCAAGGACCTGTTCGCCGAGTTCGACCACACCGCACCGGAAGACCTGCCCAGCGGTGACGTGAAGTACCACCAGGGCTTCAGCTCCGACGTGTCCACGCGCGGTGGTCCGGTCCACCTGACGCTGGCTTTCAACCCCTCGCACCTGGAAATCGTGAACCCGGTGGTCGAAGGCTCCGTGCGTGCCCGCATGGACCGCCGCGGCGACAAGCAGGGCGACCAGGTGCTGCCCGTGCTGGTGCACGGCGACGCCGCCTTCGCCGGCCAGGGCGTGGTGATGGAAACGCTGGCACTGGCCGAAACCCGTGGCTACTACACGGGTGGCACGGTGCACATCGTCATCAACAACCAGATCGGCTTCACCACCAGCGATCCGCGCGACAGCCGCTCCACGCTGTATTGCACCGACGTGGTCAAGATGATCGACGCGCCCGTGCTGCACGTGAACGGCGACGATCCCGAGGCTGTGGTGCTGTGCATGCAGCTGGCCCTGGAATACCGCCAGGAGTTCAACAAGGACGTGGTGGTGGACATCGTCTGCTTCCGCAAGCTGGGCCACAACGAGCAGGACACGCCGGCCCTGACCCAGCCGCTGATGTACAAGAAGATCTCCAAGCACCCCGGCACGCGCAAGCTGTACGCCGACAAGCTGGCCGCCCAGGGCTTGGGCGAGACGCTGGGTGACGACATGGTCAAGGCGCAGCGCGCCGCTTTCGACGAAGGTCGCAACACCATCGATCCGGTGCTGACCAACTTCAAGAGCAAGTACGCGGTCGACTGGAGCCCCTTCCTGAACAAGAAGTGGACCGACGCTGCCGACACCGCCATCCCGCTGACCGAGTGGAAGCGCCTGGCCGAGAAGATCACCACCGTGCCCGAGGGCTTCACGGTGCATCCGCTGGTCAAGAAGGTGCTGGACGACCGCGCCGCCATGGGCCGCGGCGAGGTCAACGTCGATTGGGGCATGGGTGAACACATGGCCTTCGCATCGCTGGTGGCGTCGGGCTACCCGGTGCGCCTGTCGGGCGAAGACTGCGGCCGTGGCACCTTCACCCACCGCCATGCCGTGCTGCATGACCAGAACCGCGAGAAGTTCGACGAAGGCACCTACGTGCCGCTGCAGAACATCGCCGACACGCAGGCCCCCTTCGTCGTGATCGACTCGATCCTGTCCGAAGAAGCCGTGCTGGCCTACGAATACGGCTACGCGTCCAACGACCCGAACACGCTGGTGATCTGGGAAGCCCAGTTCGGCGACTTCGTGAACGGCGCACAGGTCGTGATCGACCAGTTCATCGCTTCGGGCGAAGTGAAGTGGGGCCGCGTCAACGGCATCACGATGATGCTGCCGCACGGCTACGAAGGCCAGGGTCCGGAGCACAGCTCGGCGCGCCTGGAGCGCTTCATGCAGCTGGCGGCCGACGCCAACATGCAGATCGTGCAGCCCACCACGGCCAGCCAGATCTTCCACGTGCTGCGTCGCCAGCAGGTGCGCAACCTGCGCAAGCCGCTGATCATCATGACGCCCAAGTCGCTGCTGCGGAACAAGGACGCGACTTCGCCGCTCGCCGAGTTCACGAAGGGTGGCTTCCAGACCGTCATCCCGGACGCAAAGGAACTCAAGGCAGACAAGGTCAAGCGCCTGATCGCCTGCTCGGGCAAGGTCTACTACGACCTGGCCAAGAAGCGCGAGGAGAAGGGCGCCGACGACGTGGCGATCATCCGCGTCGAGCAGCTCTACCCCTTCCCGCACAAGGCCTTCTCCGCCGAGCTCAAGAAGTACCCGAACCTGGTGGACGTGGTGTGGTGCCAGGACGAGCCGCAGAACCAGGGCGCCTGGTTCTTCGTGCAGCACCAAATCCACGAGAACATGCAGGAAGGCCAGAAGCTGGGTTACTCCGGCCGCGCCGCTTCGGCCTCGCCGGCCGTGGGGTACTCCCACCTGCACCAGGAGCAGCAGAAGGCGCTGGTCGACGCGGCCTTTGCCAAGCTCAAGGGCTTCGTGCTGACCAAGTAACGCGGCTTCGTGCCGGGCGCCGGGCCTTGGATGGCCCCGCGCCCGGTCGCCGCTTCCAACGAATAACGCTCAACGCAAAACGTTCACCGAGAACAACATGTCCATCGTAGAAGTCAAGGTTCCCCAGTTGTCTGAATCCGTGGCCGAAGCCACGATGCTTCAGTGGAAGAAGAAGGCCGGCGAAGCCGTCGCCGCCGACGAGATCCTGATCGAGATCGAGACCGACAAGGTCGTGCTGGAAGTGCCCGCGCCCGCCGCTGGCGTGCTGGCCGAGATCGTGCAGGGCGACGGCGCCACCGTGGTGGCCGACCAGCTGATCGCCAAGATCGACACCGAAGGCAAGGCTGGCGCCGCCGCACCCGCTGCCGCCCCCGCCGCGGCGCCTGCTGCCGCTGCAGCAGCACCTGCCGCCACCGCCACCAGCAAGGGCGACGTGGCCATGCCCGCCGCCGCCAAGCTGCTGGCCGACAACAACCTGACCGTGAACGACGTGGCCGGCACGGGCAAGGACGGGCGCGTGACCAAGGGCGACGTGCTGTCGGCCGTGGCCCGTGGTGCTGGAGCACCCGCGGCCACCCCCGCCGTGCAGATCCCCACCGGCGTGCCCAAGACGGCCCTGCCGCAAGTGGCAGCCCCTGCCAAGCAGGACCTGGGCGAGCGCCCCGAAGAGCGCGTGCCCATGAGCCGCCTGCGCGCCCGCATCGCCGAGCGCCTGCTGCAGTCGCAGTCCACCAACGCCATCCTGACCACCTTCAACGAGGTGAACATGGCACCGGTGATGGACCTGCGCAAGAAGTTCCAGGACGCCTTCACCAAGGAGCACGGCACCAAGCTGGGCTTCATGAGCTTCTTCGTCAAGGCTGCGGTGCACGCCCTGAAGAAGTACCCGGTGCTCAACGCCTCGGTCGACGGCAACGACATCGTCTACCACGGCTACTTCGACATCGGCATCGCCGTCGGTTCGCCGCGCGGCCTGGTGGTGCCGATCCTGCGCAATGCCGACCAGATGAGCTTCGCCGACATCGAGAAGAAGATCGCCGAGTTCGGCAAGAAGGCGCAGGAAGGCAAGCTCGGCATCGAAGAGATGACCGGCGGCACCTTCTCCATCTCCAACGGCGGCACCTTCGGATCGATGCTGTCCACGCCCATCATCAACCCGCCGCAGTCGGCCATCCTGGGCGTGCATGCCACCAAGGACCGCGCCGTGGTCGAGAACGGCCAGATCGTGGTGCGCCCGATGAACTACCTGGCCATGAGCTACGACCACCGCATCATCGACGGCCGCGAAGCCGTGCTGGGCCTGGTGGCGATGAAGGAAGCGCTGGAAGATCCCTCGCGCCTGCTCTTTGACATCTGAAGCGGCGCACCAGCCTACTGCGCGCCCTGATCTTGCGCCTGCGCTCCTCGCCGTACGTCAGTACGGCTGCGGTGCTCGACACAACCTCAGGACGCTCGCTACGGCTGCTGCACCACTTCACCCCCCCATTCGTGAAGGCCATCCATGAGTAAAAATTTTGACGTCGTCGTCATCGGCGGCGGCCCCGGCGGCTACATCGCCGCCATCCGCGCGGCCCAGCTGGGCTTCAATACCGCTTGCATCGACGAGTGGAAGAACGACAAGGGCGGCCCGGCGCCCGGCGGCACCTGCACCAACGTGGGTTGCATCCCCTCCAAGGCGCTGCTGCAGTCGTCCGAGCATTTCGAGCATGCGAACAAGCACTTCGCCGAGCACGGCATCAGCGCCAGCGACGTGAAGATCGACGTGGCCAAGATGATCGGCCGCAAGGACACCGTCGTGAAGCAGAACAACGACGGCATCCTGTACCTGTTCAAGAAGAACAAGGTCAGCTTCTTCCACGGCCGCGGCTCCTTCGCCAAGGCGGCCGACGGCGCCTACGAGATCAAGGTCGCCGGCAAGGAAGAAGAAACCATCACCGGCAAGCACATCATCGTCGCCACGGGCTCCAACGCCCGCGCGCTGCCCGGCGTGGCCTTCGACGAAGAGACCGTGCTGAGCAACGACGGCGCGCTGCGCGTGGGCGCCGTGCCCAAGAAGCTCGCGCTCATCGGCTCGGGCGTGATCGGCCTGGAAATGGGTTCGGTCTGGCGTCGTCTGGGCTCGGACGTCACCATCCTCGAAGGTCTGCCGACCTTCCTGGGTGCCGTGGACGAGCAGATCGCCAAGGAAGCCAAGAAGGCTTTCGACAAGCAGGGCCTGAAGGTCGAGCTGGGCGTGAAGGTCGGCGAGGTCAAGACCTCGAAGAAGGGCGTGTCGATTGCCTACACCAACGCCAAGGGCGAAGCCCAGACGCTGGATGCCGACAAGCTGATCGTGTCCATCGGCCGCGTGCCCAACACCATCGGCCTGAACGCCGAAGCCGTGGGCCTGAAGCTGGACGAGCGCGGCGCCATCGTGGTCGACGACGAGTGCCGCACCAGCCTGCCCAACGTGTGGGCCGTGGGCGACGTGGTGCGCGGCCCCATGCTCGCGCACAAGGCCGAGGAAGAGGGCGTGGCCGTGGCCGAGCGCATTGCCGGCCAGCACGGACACGTGAACTTCAACACCATCCCGTGGGTGATCTACACCAGCCCCGAGATCGCGTGGGTGGGCCGCACCGAGCAGCAGCTCAAGGCCGACGGCGTCGCCTACAAGGCCGGCACCTTCCCCTTCCTGGCCAACGGCCGCGCGCGTGCGCTGGGCGACACGACGGGCATGGTGAAGTTCCTGGCCGACGCCAAGACCGACGAGATCCTGGGCGTTCACATCGTGGGCCCCATGGCCAGCGAGCTGATCTCCGAAGCCGTGGTGGCGATGGAGTTCAAGGCCAGCGCCGAAGACATCGCGCGCATCTGCCATGCGCACCCCTCGCTGTCTGAAGCGACCAAGGAAGCCGCACTGGCCGTGGACAAGCGCACGCTGAACTTCTGATGCGTGGTTGATCGCTGATACTGCGGGCCGCCCCTGCTCCTTGCGGAGCGCGGGCGGCCTTCCCATTTCTGCCCGACCTTCCTGAGCAGCACCCCCTTGCAGACCGTCAAACAAGCCTACGAGGCCGAACTGAAGACCCGCGGTTTTCAGGCCGATCCGGCCCAACTGCGTGCCGTCGAGGCGCTGGACCGATGCGCGCGCGACTGGGCGCACTACAAGTCCCAGCGTTCCAACGCCTTCAAGAAACTGATCAACCGGCCCGAGATCCCGCGCGGCGTCTACATGTACGGCGGGGTGGGGCGCGGCAAGAGTTTCATCATGGACTGCTTCTACAACGCGGTCCCGGTCAACCGCAAGACGCGCCTGCACTTCCACGAGTTCATGCGCGAGGTGCACCGCGAGCTGCATGAGCTGCAGGGCACGGTGAACCCGCTGGACGAGCTGGGCAAGCGCATCGCCAAGCGCTTCAGGCTGATCTGCTTCGACGAGTTCCATGTGGCGGACATCACCGACGCGATGATCCTGCACCGCTTGTTGGTGGCGCTGTTCGAGAACGGCGTGGGCTTCGTCACCACCTCGAATTTCAAGCCCGACGATCTCTATCCGGGCGGGCTGCACCGGGACCGGATCAAGCCCGCCATCGAGTTGCTCAACGCCAAGATGGACGTGATGAGCGTGGACAACGGCACCGACTACCGGCGCCGCACGCTCGAGCAGGTGCCGCTGTACCTCACGCCCAACGATTCGGCGGCCGAGAAGCAGTTGCGCAAGACCTTCGAACAGCTGGCCGAGAAGGGCGACGACAACCCGGTGCTGCACATCGAGAAGCGCGAGATCCGTGCGCGCCGGCGCGCGGGCGGCGTGGTGTGGTTCGACTTCAAGACGCTGTGCGGCGGCCCGCGCTCGATGAACGACTACCTGGAGATCGCGAGCCAGTTCCACACCGTGCTGGTGTCGGACGTGCCGCACATGCCCGTGAACATGGCTTCCGAGGCGCGCCGATTCACCTGGCTGGTGGACGTGTTCTATGACCGGCGCGTGAAGCTGATCCTGTCGGCGGCCGTGCCGCCCGAGGCGTTGTACACCGAAGGCCCGCTGTCGCACGAGTTCCCGCGCACCGTTTCGCGCCTGACGGAGATGCAGTCGGCCGAGTTCCTGGCGCTGGAGCGCCGTGTTGTGGACACCCGACTCACATGAAGCTCAATAGGCCCCTTTCCCGCGTTCTCACTTCCTGGCTGTTGCTGGCCACGGGCACGGCCGCGCTCGCCCAGGGCCTGAGCGATGCGCAGATCGATGCCGAGCGCGAGCGCATCGGCGCGCAGCGCCGCGTGATCGACGCGCGCCACGCGCAGGAGCGCGCGGCCTGCTACCAGCGCTTCGCCGTCGAGGATTGCCTGCGCGAGAGCCGCCGCCGCCTGCGCGACGATACCGACGATCTGCGGCGCCAGGAGACCATGCTCAACGACATGCAGCGCAAGCGCCGCGGTGCCGAGCAACTGGAGCGGCTGGAGGCCAAGCAGGCCGCACCCGCTGCGCCCGACGCCCAGCAGCGCCAGAGTGCCGCCGAGGGCCAGCGCGCACGCGAGGAGCGTGCCGCCGAAAACGCCCGCAGTCGCGCCGGCAAGGCGGCCGAGGCCGCGCAGAACCGCGCCGACTTCGAGTCCCGTCAGCAAGAGCGTGCCGACCATGCGGCGTCGGTCGAGCAGCGCCGCGCGCAGGAGCCCGAAGCCAGGGAGCGCTTCAAGCGCAAGCAGGCCGATGCGCTCAAGCGCCGCGAGGAGCGTGCGCGCCTGAATGCCGAGAAAGAGAAGGCGCCGGCAGCGCCCTTGCCGGCACCCGTGCGCTGAAGCGCGGCCTCGGTCAGGCCGCGTCTTCGGCTTCGAGCGGCAGCGGCTCGAGCTTCAGGATCACCAGCGACAGGTTGTCGCCCGCGCCACGCGCGCGCTGGCGGGCTTCGTCGATCAGCAGTTGCGCGGCCGCGCGCGGCGACTGTTCGGCGATCACGGCGCCCAGCTCCTCGGGCGTGAAGTAGTGCCAGAGACCGTCGCTGCAGGCCAGCAGCGCATCGCCGGGGCGCATGGGCTCGAAGCGGTGTGAGTCGAGGGGCGGCGGCGTGGAGCGCATGCCCAGGCAGCCCACCAGGATGTTGGCCTGCGGATGGGCCAGCGCCTCCTGTTCGCTGATCTCCCCGCGCGCCACCAGGGCCTCCACGTAGGAGTGGTCGCGCGTGCGCCGCACCAGGCGGCCCTTGCGGAAGTGGTAGATGCGCGAATCGCCCGCGTGCGCCCAGGCGCCGGCGCCCTGGGGCTCCAGCAGGAAGGCGGCCACGGTGCTGTGCGGCTCCTGTTCGGCAGACACCGCCGTCAGCTTGATGACGGTGTGCGCGTCCTCGATCAGGCGCTCCAGCAGCGCGGCGGGTTCCTCGTGGCCGGGCGCATAGCGTGCAAACAGCTGCTGCGCGGTCATCAGCACCTGGTCGGAGGCCTTGCGCCCGCCGCTGCGCCCGCCCATGCCATCGGCCACGATGCCCAGCACGCAGCCTTGAATGCGCGGATGGGGCAGCAGCAGGACCTGGTCCTGCTGATAGGGGCGGTCACCCTGGTGGAGCGCGGTGGCGCCGGTGAGTCGAAAGCCTTTGGGCATAGGGTGAGGGGCGAAGCCCGGGGAGCGAGGCTGGAGGATGGACGCCGGCACGACAGTTTCTCAAAGAGAGTCTGGCGCAAGCGCGGCGCTATTATGTGGCGCCGGCTCATGCCGCCTGATGTCACGGCATCGGGCTTTTTTCTGTCTTGGACACCCATCTTCACTCCCTGTCGCGCCGGCTCATCGAGTTGCGCATCGAGCACGCCGACCTGGATGCCAGTGTCGATCGCGTGGCCGAGTCCGCCATGCCCGACGAGTTGCTGCTGCGCCGCCTGAAGAAGCGGCGACTGGCCCTGCGCGACGAGATTGCGCGGCTGGAGCGGCTGCTCGAACCCTCCGAGCCGGCCTGAATGGGCGCTGCGCATCCATCCATGAGAGCACCTGCCGTGCACGGCACTGGCCTTCAAAGAGCCCCGCGCTGATGTCCCTGCAAGCCGAAGTCGAGGCCGCTTTCGGCGCCGAGGGTCTGCTCTCGCGCGCGGCGCCGCAGTTCCGCGAGCGCGAGGGCCAGACCCGCATGGCGCTGGCCGTGGCGCAGACCATCGAGCAGGGCGGCGCCCTGGTCGTGGAGGCCGGCACGGGCGTAGGCAAGACCTTTTCCTACCTGGTGCCGGCGCTGCTCAGCGGCGAACGCGTGCTTGTTTCCACCGCCACCAAGGCCCTGCAGGACCAGCTCTTCGGCCGCGACCTGCCGCGCCTGGTGGAGGCCCTGGGCCTGCCCCTGCGCACCGCGCTGCTCAAGGGTCGCGGCAGCTACCTGTGCCTGCACCGGCTGGGTTTGGCCCGCCACGACGCCGGCCACGAGCCCATGGCCGCGCGTGCCCTGGCCAAGGTCGAGCGCTGGTCGCACAGCACGCGCTCTGGCGACCTGGCCGAGCTGCCGGGGCTGGACGAGCGCTCGCCGCTCATCCCGCTGATCACCTCCACGCGCGAGAACTGCCTGGGCGCGCAGTGCCCGCAGTTCAAAGCCTGCCATGTGAACCTGGCGCGGCGCGAGGCGCTGGCCGCCGACGTGGTGGTGATCAACCACCACCTCTTCTTCGCCGATCTGGCCGTGCGCGAGACCGGCATGGCCGAGCTGCTGCCCACAGTGCGCGTGGTGATCTTCGACGAGGCGCATCAGCTCAACGAAACCGGCGTGCAGTTCCTGGGCCTGCAACTGGGCACGGGCCAGGTGCTGGACCTGGCCCACGACCTGCTGGCCGCGGGCCTGCAGCAGGCGCGCGGGCTGGCCGACTGGCAGCAGGCGGCGGCCGACCTGGATCGCGCCGCGCGCGAGCTGCGGCTTTGCGTGGGCAAGCAATGGCCCGGCACCAAGTTGCGCTGGGCCGGTTCGGCGCCCGAGGGCGTGGCCCCAGCCCAATGGCAAAGTGGCCTGGACGCGCTGCAGCAGGCGGCTGAAACCGCCATGGCGGCGCTGGCCATGTGCAGCGAAATCGCACCCGACTTCGTGCGCCTGCACGAGCGGGCCCAGCGGCTGGCCGAGCGTGCGCAGCGCATGGCTGCGGCCTGCGCCCACGATGCCGTGCGCTGGGTCGACGTGGGCACGCAGCTGCGGCTGGTCGAATCGCCGCTGGACATCGCCGAGGCGATGCGCACGCGGGTCTTGCGCACGCGACAACAGGTGGATGCGCAGGACGATGAACCGGGCAGTGCGCCTGCCACGCACGACCCCGAGCGCCCGCGCGCGTGGGTCTTCACCTCGGCCACGCTGGGCGCCGAGCCGGCCTTGCGGTGGTTCACCGAACCCTGTGGCCTGCAGGACGCCACCGTGTTGCGCGTGGCCAGCCCTTTCGACTACGCGCAGCAGGCCGCGCTGTATGTGCCGCAACCCTTTGCGCGGCCCAATGAAGCCAGTCATGGCGCTGAAGTCGCTGCGCTGGCCGCGAAGGGCGCCTTGCGGCTGGGCGGGCGCACGCTGGTGCTGACCACCACGCTGCGCGCGCTGCGCACCATTGCCGATGCGGTGCGCCAGCGGCTGCAGGCGGCGCAGGGGCCCATTGACGTCCTGGTCCAGGGCGAACTGCCCAAGCGCATGCTCATGGAACGCTTTCGCGCCGCGGTCGAACCCGGCCAGCGCGGCTGCGTGCTGGTCGCGTCGGCGTCGTTCTGGGAAGGCTTCGACGCGCCCGGCGAGGCCCTGCAACTGGTGGTGATCGACAAGCTGCCCTTTCCCCCGCCTGGCGACCCGCTGGTCGAAGCGCGCACCCAGCGTCTGGAGGCCCAGGGCCGCAGCGGCTTCGCCGACTTCTCCATTCCCGAGGCCGCCGTGGCGCTCAAGCAGGGCGCGGGCCGCCTGATCCGCCGCGAAAGCGACCGCGGCCTGCTGGTGGTGTGTGATACGCGGCTGGTGCAGATGGGCTATGGCCGGCGTCTTCTTGCGGCCCTGCCGCCGATGCGAAGGCTGGAGACGGCGGACGATTTCGACGAGGCGCTCGCTTCGCTGGCCAGCGACGGCGCGGCCTGAGGCGCCTTCAGTCGCAGAAAGCACAACGGCCACCCGAAGGTGGCCGCTGCGTGCCTGGTGGCTGGCGTTGGGCAAAGGCCGCGCTCAGCGCCCCATCACCACAGCTTCCACCACGGCTCATCCTTGGCGCGGAAGCCTTCGCTGAGGTAGGTGCTCTGCGGATAGTTGGTGGTCAGCACGCGGCGGGTGTCGTCACGCAGGTCGGTCATGCCCAGCGCGTCGTAGGAGCGCACCATGATGTAAAGCGCTTCCTCGAGTGCAGGCACTTCGCGGTACTCGGCCAGCGCGATCTGCGCGCGGTTGATGGCGGCCAGGTAGGCGCCGCGCGTGTAGTAATAGCGCGCCACATGAACTTCGTACTGGGCCAGCGAGTTCACGATGTAGTTCATGCGCTGGCGCGCATCGTTGGCATAGCGCGAATCGGGAAAGCGCGTGACCAGTTCCTTGAAGGACTCGAAGGATTCCTTGGCCGCCTTCTGGTCGCGCTCGGAGAGGTCCTGGCGCGTGAGCCAGGCGAACATGCCCAGGTCGTCGTTGAAGTTGATCACGCCCTTGAGGTAGATCGCGTAGTCCATCGCCGGGCTGGCCGGATGCAGCTTCATGAAGCGATCCAGCGTGGCGATGGCCTGGGGCTTGTCGCCCGCGCGGTACTGCGCGTAGGCCTTGTCGATCTGGGCCTGCTGGGCCAGCGGCGTGCCGGCGGCACGGCCTTCGAGCTTCTCGAACAGCGGCACGGCCTTGTCGTAGGCACCGCCATCGGCCTCTTCCTTGGCCTCCGAATAGAGGCGGTTGGGGCTCCAGTTCGCGGTGCGGTCCTCTTCGGTGCTGGAGCAGCCCACCAGCAGTGCACCGGCCAAGGCCAGGGCGACCCAGGCGGGAGCGTTCGATAATCCGGCACGATACATCTGAGGCAGCTTTCTTGAAACAGGACCGTGGAATTATAGGGAGGCCGTCTGTGGCGGCCGGCCCCGCCAGCGAAGGGGATTTGGCCGAATCGCTGCCAGCGCAGAGCCCGGCCGATGAGCCCGAAGCCGAGCCTGAAGAAGGCGCCTGCGAGAGCCGCCCATTCCGCATCGACACCGCACTGCACGGCCTGCGCCTGGACCGCGCGCTGGCGCTGCTGGTGCCCGAGTTCTCGCGCAGCTACCTGCAGCAACTGGTGGATGAAGGCGCAGTGCAGTTGCAGGGCCGCGCCGTGCGCAAGCCCTCCACGCCGGTGCGCGTGGGCGAGCAGGGCGTGGTGCAGCTGCGTCCCACGCCGCAGAGCCAGGCCTTCAAGCCCGAGCCCATGGCGCTGGACGTGGTGCATGAGGATGCGGACCTGTGCGTGATCCACAAGCCCGCAGGGCTGGTCGTGCATCCGGCCCCGGGCAACTGGCAGGGCACCCTGCTCAATGGCCTGCTGGCGCGCGACGCGCAGGCCGCGCAACTGCCGCGCGCGGGCATCGTGCACCGGCTGGACCGCGACACCAGCGGCCTGATGGTGGTGGCACGCAGCCGCCGCGCCATGGAGGCACTGGTGCGCATGATCGCCGCGCGCGAGGTCACTCGGCAGTACGTGGCCCTCGCGCACCGGGCCTGGCAGGGCAGTGGCCGCCAGGTGGATGCGGCCATCGGCCGCGACCCGCGCAACCGCCTGCGCATGGCGGTGGTCGATCTGGCCCACCAGTCGGGCAAGCCGGCGCGCACCTTCATCGAGCCGCTGGGCAGCCATGGCGAGGCCTGCCTGGTGCGCTGCACGCTGGAGACGGGGCGCACGCACCAGATCCGCGTGCACATGGCGCACATCGGCCATCCGCTGGTGGGCGATGCCACCTACGGCGGCGCGCCTGCGCAGGGCCTGGCGCGGCAGGGCCTGCATGCCTTCAGGCTGGCCTTCGTCCATCCGTTCACGCAGCAGCCGCTGGACCTGCGTGCCGCCGTGCCCGCCGACCTTGCGAGCGCCTGCGCGGCCTGGGGGTTGGACTACAATCGCGCCTGACGGTTTTCCCTCTCCATGGCCGGTGCATCCACCCCCGGCCCGCTGCAACGCCAGGCCGTGTGCGGCCCACCGTCCAGACCCTTCCCCTTTCGTTCTTCTTGAACGTGCGCCCGAGGGCGCCACTTCCCGGACACCGCGAACCATGAATACGGCGGATGCCAAGCGCATTCTCGAAACCGCCTTGATCTGTTCGGCGCAGCCGCTGCCCGTGCGCGACATGCGCACGCTGTTCGACGACGCGCTGGGTGCAGACACGATCAAGGAACTGCTCATGCAGATGCAGCACGAGTGGGCGCAGCGCGGGCTGGAGCTGGTGCAGGTGGCCACGGGCTGGCGCTTCCAGAGCCGGCCCGAGATGCGCGAGCACCTGGACCGGCTGCATCCCGAGAAGCCGCCGCGCTACACCCGGGCGACGCTGGAGACGCTGGCCATCATTGCCTACCGCCAGCCGGTCACCCGCGGCGACATGGAAGACATCCGCGGCGTGACCATCAATTCCATGATCCTCAAGCAACTGGAGGATCGCAACTGGGTGGAGGTCATCGGTCACCGCGAAACCGTGGGCCGGCCCGCGCTGTACGCCACCACAAAGCAGTTCCTCGACGACCTGGGCCTGGCCTCGCTGGACCAGTTGCCCATGATCGAGGCGCCCCAGCAGGCCCAGGCCATGGCCGATGTGCTGGCGGGCGCGCAGCAGGGCCTGCTCATCGACGAGCAGCCGGCCCCCGAGGTCGTGGCTGCCGACGCGGACGCGCCGCCGGCCGAGACGGTCGCTGCCGCCGGCCCCGACGAGCCCGCCACGCAGGCCGCTGCTGACGAAGGCACGGCCGGGCCGCTGCCTGACGCAGGTGCCGATGACCTGCCATCTTCTTCCCTTGATTCCGACGCGCCGCCGCAGGCTGCGTCCTCACCGAACGCTTCCGGACAGACACCATGAGTTCCGTCAACCCAGAATCCCAGGGCCCCGAGTCCGACAGCGCCGAGGCATCGCAGGCGCCCGCCGCGCCCAAGCGCAAGCCCCGGGCGCCGCGCGCCAAGGCGGCCGACGCGGTGCAGGTGCCAGATCCGGCATCGGCCCCGGCTGCCGCGGCCGGCGACGACGCGCCTGCACCCCCCAAGCGCAAGCCGCGTCAGGCCCGAAAGCCGGTTGCGGTTGAGCAGGCCGAATCTTCGGCCCCTGTCGAGCCCGCCACTGTCGAGCCCGCCTCCATCGAGGCCGAGGCGCCTGAGGCGGTCGTCGCGCCCGAGCCCGCTTCGGCGCCCACTGCCGTGCAGGCCGACGAAGACATGCGCAGTCAGGCGCATGCCGGCGATGACGAGGAGGGCGACGACGAGGAGGATGACGAGGACGACGACGAGTTCGACCGTGAACGCCGTGCCGCCGAACGTGCGGCCCGCAATGCGCCGCCGCCTGCGCCAATCCAGTTCTCGGACGTGGTCTCGGGCCAGTTCGATGCCGACGAGGGCGATGCGGAGGTGGCGCCGCCGAAGCGCGTGCTGCTGCCGCAGGCCGATGCGCCCAAGCTGCACAAGGTGCTGGCCCAGGCCGGCCTGGGTTCGCGCCTGGAGATGGAACGCCTGATCCTGGAGGGCCGCATCTCCGTCAACAACGAGCCGGCCCACATCGGCCAGCGCATCCAGTACGGCGACCAGATCAAGTTCAACGGCAAGCCCATCCGCTACCGCATCGCGCCGCCGCCGCCGCGCGTGATCGCCTACCACAAGCCCGTGGGCGAAGTGGTCACCCACGACGACCCGCAGAACCGGCCCACCGTGTTCCGCAAGCTGCCGCGCCTGTACCAGGGCAAGTGGCAGTCCGTGGGGCGGCTCGATCTGAACACCGAAGGGCTGCTGCTGTTCTCCAGCTCCGGTGAACTGGCCAACCGACTCATGCACCCCCGCTTCGGCCTGGAGCGCGAATACGCGGTGCGGGTGCTGGGCGCGCTGAACAACGAGGAAAAGCAGCGCCTGCTCGACGGCGTGCAACTGGCCGACGGCCGGGCCCAGTTCGGCACCATCGAGGATGGCGGCGGCGAGGGCTCGAACCAGTGGTACCGCGTGACCATCTCCGAAGGCCGCAACCGCGAGGTGCGCCGCCTGTTCGAATCGGTGGGCCATGCGGTCAGTCGCCTGATCCGCATCCGCTATGGCGCCATGCTGCTGCCGCGCGGCCTCAAGCGCGGCGCCTGGATGGAACTGGACGAGCGCGACATCCGCGCCCTGACCCAGGCCGCCGGCGCCGACATGCCGGCCAGCCCGCGCCAGAACGAAGTCGGCGGGCGCGGCAAGAAGCCGCGCCGCGGCGACGGCCGCAGCCAGCGCGGCGGTGCACGCCCGCCCGAGCCCGGCTTCGCGCGCGGCCCCAAGGGCCGTGGCGGCGACGCCGGCGCGGCACGCAACGGCAACAAGAAGGGCCGCAACGGACCCGGCGGCAACCCCGGTGCCCGTGATGGCGGCGGTGGTGGCGGTGGCAACAACCAGCCCGATCCGATGAAGACCTCGCTGGGCTACATCGGCGCCGACAGCTTCACGCGCCAGCGCAAGGAATCGCGCCGCGGCGGCGGGGGCGGCTTTGCCGGCCCGTCGGGCGGCGGTGGTGGCTCGGGCGGCGGCGCAGGCCGCGGCGGCAACCGGCGCGGTCGCTCGCGCTGATTCGCGCCACACGCCGGGCGCCGGCCTCGCCGGCGGCGTCCTGCCCTCAGGGGCCGGCCCTCGGCCACCTGACGCGCAAAGCGAGCGCCAAGTGGCCGATTTCCTTGCGGTTTTTGGGTCCGCGCGCCCGAGGGGCGTGAAAGGCCCGGGTTAAAATTCACGGCTTTCTCCGCGCGCCCCAGCTCGCCTGAGTGCGCGTGGCGCCCACCCTTTGGGCGCCGCCCGCGCATCGTGCGGACGAATGTCGCTTCCCAACGTTTTTCATCACGCTTCCCAGCGAAGCAACCTGCCCAGAAAGCAAACATCATGGCCATCGAACGTACCCTGTCCATCATCAAGCCCGACGCCGTCGCCAAGAACGTCATCGGCAAGATCGTTTCCCGCTTCGAAGCCGCCGGCCTGAAGATCGCCGCTGCCAAGCTGGTGCACCTGTCGCGTGCCGAAGCCGAGCAGTTCTACGCCGTCCACAAGGAGCGTCCCTTCTTCAAGGACCTGGTGGACTTCATGATCTCGGGCCCCGTGTTCGTGCAAGTGCTCGAAGGCGAGAACGCCATCGCCAAGAACCGTGACCTGATGGGCGCCACCGACCCCAAGAAGGCGGCCGCCGGCACCATCCGCGCCGACTTCGCCGACAGCATCGATGCCAACGCCGTGCACGGCTCCGACGCCCCTGAGACGGCAGCCGTCGAAGTGGCCTTCTTCTTCCCCGCCGCGAACGTCTATTCGCGCTGAGCACCTGCCGGCGCCACGGCCCCGCGGCCGTGACGCTGGCGGCTCAGAAAACCTCCAGCTGCTCGCCATGACCGCCATCAATCTCCTCGATTTCGACCTCGAAGGGCTGGCCGCGTTCTGCGAGCAGCTTGGCGAGAAGCGCTTTCGCGCCACGCAGCTGTTCCGCTGGATCCACCAGCGCGGCGCGAGCGACTTCGAACAGATGACGGACCTGGCCAAGTCGCTGCGCGGCAAGCTGGCCGGCGTGGCGCAGGTCCAGGGCCTGCCCGTCATCGCCCAACACATGTCCGCCGACGGCACCATCAAGTGGCTGTTCGGCGTCGGCGACGGCAATGCCGTCGAGGCCGTGTTCATTCCCGAGGATGACAGAGGCACCCTGTGCGTGTCGTCCCAGGCGGGCTGCGCCGTGGGCTGCCGCTTCTGCTCCACGGGCCACCAGGGCTTCAGCCGCAACCTCAGCACCGGCGAGATCGTGGCCCAGCTC
The DNA here is from genome assembly GCF_028023875.1 of Xenophilus arseniciresistens. Classification (GTDB taxonomy): domain Bacteria; phylum Pseudomonadota; class Gammaproteobacteria; order Burkholderiales; family Burkholderiaceae_C; genus Xenophilus; species Xenophilus arseniciresistens. The sequence goes on along the minus strand of NZ_JAQIPB010000002.1, from coordinate 532,925 downwards.
TGGTTCGCCGAGCACTTCCTGCGCAAGCATCTGGGGCGCGAGGACCGTGTCATCTCCAACGTGGTGATGATGGGCATGGGCGAGCCGCTGCAGAACTACTCGGCCCTGGTGCCGGCGCTGCGGACCATGCTGGACGACAACGCCTACGGCCTCTCGCGCCGCCGGGTCACGGTCTCCACCTCGGGCGTGGTGCCCATGATGGACCGCCTGGCGCAGGACTGCCCCGTGGCGCTGGCCGTGTCGCTGCATGCGCCCAACGATGCGCTGCGCGACGACCTGGTCCCGCTCAACCGCAAGTACCCCATTGAGGAATTGCTGGCCGCCTGCAAGCGCTACCTCGCCCATGCGCCACGCGACTTCATCACCTTCGAGTACTGCATGCTCGACGGCGTCAACGACAGCGACGCGCACGCGCAGCAGCTGATCGAGCAGGTGCGCCGTCAGGACGTGTCCTGCAAGTTCAACCTCATCCCCTTCAACCCGTTTCCGGCCTCGGGCCTGCTGCGCTCGCCCGCTGCGCGCGTGCAGGCCTTTGCGCGTGTGCTGGCCGATTCGGGCATCGTCACCACGGTGCGCAAGACCCGTGGCGACGACATCGATGCCGCCTGTGGCCAACTGGCCGGCGACGTGAAGGACCGCACCCGTGCGGCCGACCGCATGGCGCAACGCCGCACGGTGATGATGCAGCGGGCCGACGCGTCGGCCAATCAGCCCGCCTGAACTTCTGGACGCAAGCCGATGAACCTCCACGCCTTCGTTGCCGCACCGCCCCAGGACCTGACCTGCGCCCCTGCCCACGCAGACACCCGTGCAGGCGCCCGCGCCGCACGCGGCCAAGGGCGGCGGCGATGGGGCCTGCTCCTCGTCGCGGCCAGCGCCCTGCTGGGGGCCTGCACGACAACCAAGACGGTCACCACCTCGCTGCCCGACGTGAACAACGCAGGGCTGCCCGCGGCCACCTCGGCGAACGACCCCGAGCAGGCCCGGCACCGTGCCCGCATCCGGCTGCAGCTGGCCGCTGGCTACTTCGAGCAGGGGCAGACGCAGATCGCGCTGGAAGAGGCCAACCAGGCCATTGCCGCCGATCCGAACATGGTGGACGCATACAGCCTGCGCGGGCTGATCTACATGCGCCTGGACGATGCGGGCCGCGCCGAAGACAGCTTCCGCCGCGCCATCGTGATCAACCCGCGCGACGGCAACGTGCGCCACAACTACGCCTGGCTGATGTGCCAGCAGCAGCGCTATGCCGATGCGCAGCAGCAGTTCGCGGCGGCGCTGGCCGCGCCGGGCTACACCGAGTCGGCCAAGACGCTGATGACCAAGGGCATCTGCCAGCTGCAGGCCGGCCAGCGGGCCGAGGCCGAGCGCACCTTGCTGCAGGCCTACGAGATCGACGCCGGCAATCCCGTCATCGGCTACAACCTGGCGGCGCTGCTGTTCCAGCGCGGCGACTATGCGCGCGCGCAGTTCTACATCCGGCGCGTGAACAACGGCCCGGTGTCCAACGCCGAGTCGCTGTGGCTGGGCCTGCGCACCGAGCGGCGCCTGGGCAACAGTGAAGCGACGAACGATCTGGCCGGCCAGTTGCGGCGCCGCTACCCGCAGTCCCGCGAGGCGCGCGCCTTTGAAAGAGGTCAGTTTGATGATTGAGCGTGCGAGCGAGTTCGGCGCCTCGGCGGCGATGCCGCTGGTCTCCCCTGAAACCCCCGAGCAGGCCACCGCGGGCCAGATGCTGCGCCAGGCGCGCGAGGCCCATGGGCTGCACATCGACGTGGTGGCCGCGGCCCTGAAGGTGCCCACGCAGAAGCTGGCCGCGCTGGAGGCCGATGACATCGATGCCCTGCCGGACCCGGTCTTCGCGCGGGCACTCGCAGCCAGCGTCTGCCGGGCCCTGCGGGTGGACCCGGCGCCCGTGCTCGAAAAGCTGCCGGGCGCGCCCCGTGCGGTGCTGGCTGAATCCGACCGCCGCATGAGCGGCCACATCCGCAGCCAGGCGGTGCGCAGCAGCAGTGCGCGGGCCAGCGTCACGGGCCGCCCTTCGCGGCCGCTGCTGGCGGTGGTGGGGCTGCTGCTGGTGGGGGCGCTGGTGCTGTTCCTGCTGCCCCAGTCGGCCACGCAGCAGATCTCCGAGGCCTGGAGCCGCATGACTGGCGCCACTTCGGAGCCCGCAGCCGGAGCCGCGCGCGACGGTGATGGCATGGTGGTCGAGGCGCCGCAGACCGCCGCGCCTGCCATGCCGCTGACGGCTTCCACCGCCTTGACGCAGCCTGCACCCGCAGCCACAGCAACCCCCGCGACGCCTGCGCCCGCCACGGCGCCAGCGTCTGCCACCCCACCCGCCGCCGCAGCCGGTGCCGACGTGCTGGCCTTCGTGGCCCGTGGCGAATCCTGGATTCGTGTGGCCGGCGCCGGCAATCGCACGGTGCTGGAGCGCACGCTCAAGAGCGGCGAGAGCGCCACCGTGCCGCAGGCCGATCTGCCGCTGTCGGTGACGGTGGGCCGCGCCTCGGTGGTGGACGTGCAGGTGCAGGGCAAGCCCTTCGACCTCGCGCCGATCACGCGTTCCGGCGGCGTCGCGCGTTTCGAGGTCAAGCCTTGAGCCTCGGCACCCAGGAGGGCCCTTCCCGATGAGCGAACTCCATCCCATCGCCCCGGCGGCGCCGCTGCCGCGCCGCTCGCGCCAGGCCCGCGTGGTCTGGGGGCCGCGCGTGGTCACCGTGGGCGGCGACGCGCCGGTGCGCGTGCAGTCGATGACCAACACCGACACGGTGGACGCCATCGGCACCGCGATCCAGGTCAAAGAGCTGGCCAATGCCGGCTCGGAGATGGTGCGCATCACCGTCAACACGCCCGAGGCCGCCGCGCAGGTGCCCTACATCCGCGAGCAGCTGGACCGCATGGGCGTGGACGTGCCGCTGGTGGGCGACTTCCACTACAACGGCCACCGCCTGCTGACCGAGTACCCGGACTGCGCCCAGGCGCTGTCCAAGTACCGCATCAACCCCGGCAACGTGGGCAAGGGCGACAAGAAGGACAGGCAGTTCGGCCAGATGATCGAGGCCGCCATGCGCTGGAACAAGGTGGTGCGCATCGGCGTGAACTGGGGCAGCCTGGACCAGGAACTGCTGGCCAGCCTGATGGACGTCAACAGCCGCCGCGCGCAGCCCTGGAACGCCAAGAGCGTGATGTACGAGGCGCTGGTGAGCTCGGCCATCGACTCGGCGAAGCTGGCCGAATCGATGGGCATGGACGGCGACCAGATCATCCTGAGCTGCAAGGTCAGCGGCGTGCAGGACCTGATCTCGGTCTACCGCGAACTGGCGCGCCGCTGCGACTACGCGCTGCACCTGGGCCTGACCGAGGCCGGCATGGGCACCAAGGGCACGGTGGCCTCGGCCACGGCGCTGTCCATCCTCTTGCAGGAAGGCATTGGCGACACCATCCGCGTGTCGCTCACGCCGCAACCCGGCGAGGCGCGCACGCAGGAGGTGGTGATCGCCTCCGAGATCCTGCAGGCGCTGGGCCTGCGCGTGTTCGTGCCCAGCGTCACGGCCTGCCCGGGCTGCGGACGCACGACCAGCACCACCTTCCAGGAACTGGCCAAGCAGATCGACGACTACCTGCGCATGCAGATGCCCGTGTGGCGCCACAAGTACCCTGGCGTGGAGGCGATGAAGGTGGCCGTGATGGGCTGCATCGTCAACGGCCCTGGCGAGAGCAAGCATGCCGACATCGGCATCAGCCTGCCCGGCACCGGGGAAGCGCCAGCCGCGCCGGTCTTCATCGACGGCGAGAAGGCCCTGACCCTGCGCGGCGAGAACATCGCCACCGAGTTTCATCAGATCGTCGAAAACTACATTGAGAAGAGGTTTGGCGCTCAGGTCTGAGTGTTTTGGGCGCGGGCTTCCGCGACAGGGCACAAGGCTGAACGCTCAACGAAGAAATGGCTGAAAAGATCAGTGCCGTCAAAGGCATGAACGACATCCTGCCGCCGGAGGCGGCGCGCTGGGAATGGCTCGAGGGCATCGTGCGCGAGCAGATGGCCCGCTTCGCCTACCGCAACATCCGCACCCCGATCCTGGAGCACACGGCGCTCTTCGTGCGCGGCATCGGCGAGGTGACCGACATCGTCGAGAAGGAGATGTACTCCTTCGAAGACCGCTCGGACAAGCACGGCCAGGCCGAGCACCTGACCATGCGCCCCGAAGGCACGGCCGCCGCGGTGCGCGCCGTGGTCGAGCACAACCTGCTGTACGACGGCGGCAAGCGCCTGTTCTACATGGGCCCCATGTTCAGGCGCGAGAAGCCCCAGCGCGGACGCTACCGCCAGTTCCACCAGCTGGGCATCGAGGCGCTGGGCTTTGCCGGCCCCGACGTGGACGCCGAAGTCATCCTGCTGGCCGCCTCGCTGTGGAAGCGCATCGGCCTGACCGACGTGCGGCTGGAGCTCAACAGCCTGGGCCAGCCGGCCGAGCGGGCCGCGCACCGGGCGCAGCTGATCGCGCACTTCGAGCAGCATGCCGACAAGCTCGACGAAGACGGCAAGCGCCGCCTGCACAGCAACCCGCTGCGCATCCTGGACACCAAGAACCCGGCCATGAAGGACGTGGTCGATTCAGCGCCGAAGCTGATCGACTTCCTGGGCGAAGCCTCGCTGGCCCACCTCAACGGCCTGCGCGCCATCCTCGACGCCAACGGTGTGGCCTACACGATCAACCCGCGCCTGGTGCGCGGCCTGGACTACTACAACCTGACGGTCTTCGAGTTCGTGACCGACCGCCTGGGCGCGCAGGGCACGGTGTGCGCAGGCGGCCGCTATGACGACCTGATCGTGCAGATCGGCGGCAAGAGCGCGCCGGCCGTGGGTTGGGCCATGGGCATCGAGCGCGTGCTGGCGCTGCTGGAAGAGCAGGGCGGGCAGGGCTTCGTGGCCCCGGTGCCCGACGTCTATGCCGTGGTGCCCGATGCGTCGGCGATGCCGGTGGTGCTGCAAACGCTGGTCGCACTGCGCGAGGCCGGAGTGCGCGTGCAGATGCATGCGGCCGGCCCCGACGGGCAGGGCAGCTTCAAGTCGCAGTTCAAGAAGGCCGACGCCAGCGGTGCGCGCTTTGCGCTGATCTTCGGCGCCGACGAACTGGCGCGCGGCGAAGTGACGCTCAAGGCCCTGCGCGACGGCAGCGGCGCCCAGCGCAGTTGCCCCTTGGCCGACGTGGCCCAATGGGCCGCCACCCTACAATTCCCGGCTGCTCAGGGCGCAACGCCCTGACGTCCTCACCTACAACGACAGCGCATGGCGACCCATCTCGACCTCGAAGAGCAGGAACAGCTCGACCGGCTCAAGCACTTCTGGAACACCTACGGCACCCTGATCACCTGGGTGCTGCTCATCGCGGCGGCGGCCGTGGTGGCCTGGAACGGCTGGCAGTACTGGCAGCGTTCGCAGGCCGCGCAGGCCGCCACGCTCTATGAAGAGCTGGACCGTGCCGCCAAGGCCTCGGACGCCGAGCGCGTGCAGCGCGCGCTCGGCGATCTGCAGCAGCGCTTTGCGCGCACGGCCTATGCGCAGCAGGCCGGCCTGCTGGCCGCCAGCAGCCTGAACACGCTGGGCAAGGCCGAAGAGGCCCGCACCGCGCTGACCTGGGTGGCGGAGAAGGCCGCGGATCCTGGCTACCAGGCCGTCGCCCGCCTGCGCCTGGCTTCGCTGCACATGGACGCACAGGCCTGGGAGCCCGCCCTGCAGCAGCTGGGCGGCAGCTTCCCGGCCGAGTTCCAGGCCCTGGTGGCCGACCGCAAGGGCGATGTGCTGCTGGCCCAAGGCAAGCGCGAGGAAGCGCGTGCCGAGTACCAGAAGGCATGGACTGCCTTCGGTGCCGAATCCGAATACCGCCGTCTGGTCGAGATCAAGCTCAACGCCGCGGGCGTCGACGTGAAGACCCTGGGTGCCGACGCACCCAAATCCTGATCGCTTTCTTTCGAATCGCCCATGAATCTCAAGTCCATCGTCGCCCCGGCTCCCGCGCTTCGTCTGGCCAGCCTGGCCCTGGCCGCTTTGCTGGTCGCCTGTTCGGGCACGCCCAAGCCCAAGCCGGCCGAGCTGCCCCCCAATGTGGCCGTGCTGGGCGTGAACCAGGCCTGGAGCGTGCGCGTGCCGGGCGTGACCCTGTCGCTGCAGCCCGCCGTCAATGGCGACACGGTGACTGTGGCCAGCACCGATGGCACGGTGGTGGCCGTGGACGCGCGCAGTGGCCGCGAGCTGTGGCGTGCCAACGCGGGCGCGCCGCTGACGGCTGGCGTGGGCAGCGACGGCGACCTGAGCGCCGTGGTCACGCGCAACAACGAAGTGGTGGTGCTGCAAGGCGCGAAGGTGCTCTGGAAGGAGCGTCTGGTGGCCGAGACCTTCACGGCGCCGCTGGTGGCGGGCCGCCGCGTGTTCGTCCAGCTGGCCGACCGCAGCACCGTGGCCTTCGACGGCCAGAGCGGCCGCCGCCTGTGGCAGCAGGAACGCAGCGCCGGCGAGGCGCTGGTGCTGCGCCGCCCCGGCGTGCTGCAGCCCGTGGGCGACACGCTGCTGGCCGGTGCCGGCGCGCGCCTGATCGGCATGAACCCGGGCAACGGCGCCTCGCGCTGGGAAGTGCCGGTCGCCTCGCCGCGCGGCACCAATGATGTGGAGCGCCTGGTCGACCTGACCGGCCCCGTGAGCCGTGTGGGCGACAACGTCTGCGCGCGCGCCTATTACGCGGCCGTGGGCTGCGTGGACACCTCGCGCGGCGCGCTGCTGTGGACGCAGCCGGCCGTGGGCGCCACGGGCGTGACTGGCGACGCAGACCGCGTCTACGGCACCGAAGCCAATGGCACGCTTGTGGCCTGGAACCGTGCCAACGGCTCGCGCGCCTGGTCCAGCGACCGCCTGCGCCTGCGTGCGTTGACGGCGCCGCTGGTGGTGGGCAACACGCTGATCGTGGGCGAAGACACGGGCACCTTGCACTTCTTCGCCAAGGCCGACGGCGCGCCCGTGAACCGCCTGCAGCCCGATGGCTCGGCCATTGCCGCGACCCCGGTGATGGCCGGCAACACGGTGGTGGTGGTGACCCGCAATGGCGGCGTCTTCGGCTATCGACCTGAATAAGATGTTCAACCCCCAAGCCGCTTCGCGGCTTCCCCTTCTGCTGCGCGAAGGGGGCGCGCCCAACGTTCCGGCGAAGCCGGCCCCGTGGGCGCCCTGGGAAATGCGCTTGCAACCTGAAGACAAGAAAGAGGTGGGCCCATGAAGCCTGTATTGGCGCTGGTCGGCCGACCCAACGTGGGCAAGTCCACGCTGTTCAACCGCCTGACGGGCACGCGCGACGCCATCGTGGCGGACTACGCGGGGCTCACGCGCGACCGCCACTATGGCAGCGGCAAGCAAAGCGGTCGCGAGTTCATCGTGATCGACACGGGCGGCTTCGAGCCCGATGCCGCCGCACACGACATCTACCGCGAGATGGCCAAGCAGACGCGCCAGGCCATTGCGGAGGCCGACGTGGTGATCTTCGTGCTGGACGCGCGCGAAGGCCTGTCGGTGCAGGATCACGACATCGCCAACGAGCTGCGCCGGCTGGGCAAGCCCTGCCTGCTGGCGGCCAACAAGGCCGAAGGCATGAAGGACAGCAGCCGGCTGGCCGAGTTCTATGAACTGGGATTCGGCGACGTGCACGCCGTGTCGTCGGCCCATGGCCAGGGCGTGCGTGCCCTGCTGGAGCTGGCGCTGGACATGCTGCCGCCGGCCGAGCCCGAGGATGAAGCGCTCAGCGAGGAAGATCTCGCGCAGCGTCCCATCCGCCTGGCGGTGGCTGGCCGGCCCAATGCCGGAAAGTCCACGCTGATCAATGCCTGGCTGGGCGAGGAACGGCTGGTGGCATTCGACATGCCGGGCACCACGCGCGACGCGATCACCGTGCCGCTGGAGCGCAACGGCCAGAAGTTCGAGCTGATCGACACGGCTGGCCTGCGCCGCAAGGGCAAGGTCTTCGAGGCCATCGAGAAGTTCTCCGTGGTCAAGACCCTGCAGGCCATCGAGTCGGCCAATGTGGTGCTGCTGCTGATCGATGCGACCCAGGGCGTGACCGACCAGGACGCGCACATCGCGGGCTTCATCCTGGAAGCCGGCCGCGCCGTGGTGATCGCCGTCAACAAGTGGGACGCGCTGGACGCCTACCAGCGCGAGCAGCTGCAGGGGCAGATCGAGAACCGGCTGCCCTTCATGAAGTTCGCGGCGCTGCACTTCATCTCGGCCAAGAAGCGGCTGGGGCTGGCGCCGCTTTGGCAGTCGATCACGCAGGCCCACAAGGCGGCGATGCGCAAGATGCCCACGCCCTTGCTCACGCGCCTTCTGCTCGAATCGGTGCAGTTCCAGGCGCCCAAGAAGAGCGGCATGTTCAGGCCCAAGCTGCGCTATGCGCACCAGGGCGGCATGAACCCGCCGCTGATCGTGATCCACGGCAATTCGCTCGAACATGTGAGCGACAGTTACCGGCGTTTCCTCGAGGCGCGCTTTCGCAAGGAATTCGACCTGGTGGGCACGCCGCTGCGCATCGAGTTCAAGACTTCCGAAAATCCCTACGCGGACAAGAAGAGCAGCTCTTGAAATGCGGCGCCGGGGCGCCAGTTGAAATCGGGCAGAGTCAGATTTTTCCCCGGGACTTTGCCTGTCTTTGCTGCAGCGCGGAAGCGCTGTGTTAAGGTGCCCGGTCCAACAACAACTCTTGAACACGGAGAATATCGTGAGCAATAAAGGGCAGCTTTTGCAAGACCCGTTCCTCAACACCCTGCGTCGCGAGCACGTGCCGGTTTCGATCTATCTGGTCAACGGCATCAAGCTGCAGGGCCAGATCGAGTCTTTCGACCAGTACGTCGTGTTGCTGCGTAACACGGTGACGCAAATGGTCTACAAGCACGCAATTTCCACCATCGTGCCGGGCCGCGCGGTCAACTTCTCGGTCAACGAGAACGAAGACGCGGGCGGCTGATCGGCGCGGGGGCCGGGTCCCTGGTTCGGGCCCGGCTTCTTGAACCTCGCCATCCGATTGTCTGAATCCATTCCACGCCAAGAAGGCGCCGTCGTTCTCGTCGGCGTCGACTTTGGCCTGCCTCATTTCGATGCCGAGCTCGAAGAGCTTGGCCTTCTTTCGCAGACCGCAGGCCTGTCCCCCGTCGCCCGCCTCACCTGCAAGCGCAAGGCGCCCGATGCGGCGCTCTTCGTGGGCAGCGGCAAGGCCGACGAGATCCGCGAGCTTGCCGAACTGCACCGCGCCAGCGAAGTCATCTTCGACCAGGCCCTGTCGCCGGCCCAGCAGCGCAACCTCGAGCGCGCGCTGGGTTGCGCCGTCTACGACCGCACCTTCCTGATCCTGGAGATCTTTGCTCAGCGTGCGCGCAGCCACGAGGGCAAGCTGCAGGTCGAGCTGGCAAGGTTGCAGTACCTGAGCACCCGCCTGGTGCGGCGCTGGTCCCATCTGGAGCGCCAGACCGGCGGCGCCGGCCTGCGCGGCGGCCCGGGCGAAAAGCAGATCGAGCTGGACCGCCGCATGATCGACGCGTCCATCAAGCGCACGCGCGAGCGCCTGACCAAGGTGCAGAAACAGCGCGGCACGCAGCGCCGCCAGCGCGAGCGCCGCGACACCTTCAACATCTCGCTGGTGGGCTATACCAACGCAGGCAAGTCCTCGCTGTTCAATGCGCTGGTCAAGGCCCGCGCCTATGCGGCGGACCAGCTCTTCGCCACGCTGGACACCACCACCCGGCACCTCTACCTGGGCGAGGGTGGGCGCCGCGTGTCCATCTCCGACACGGTGGGCTTCATCCGCGACCTGCCCCACGGCCTGGTCGACGCCTTCAAGGCCACGCTGCAGGAGGCCGTCGATGCCGACCTGCTGCTGCACGTGGTCGACGCCTCGAACCCGCACCATCCCGAGCAGATCGCCCAGGTGCAGCAGGTGCTGGCTGACATCGGCGCCCAGGATGTGCCGCAGTTGCTGGTGTTCAACAAGCTCGACGCGCTCGAGGCGGACCGCCGGCCGCTGCGGCTGGAAGACCATATGGCGCTGGACGACCGGCCGGTGCCGCGGGTGTTCCTGAGCGCCCATTCGGGCGAGGGCCTGCCGCTGCTGCGCCAGGCGCTGGCGTCGCGGGCCCAGGCGGTCGGCGCGGGCGAGCACATGACCCCTGCGCACGAGGCCGAATTCGACGACGCCGCCCATTGAGCGCGGCACAATAGTCGCCGTCAATCAAAGATCACTACGAATGAAGACAATGCCTGAGAGCGCCCCAGGGTCCGGTCTGTATCCGGCCCGCCCCCACGGAGGGACAAGCAAGTCAGGGGCCGCGCGGCGCTTTCTTGCCCGCCGTCTTGCGGGCCTGTTTCCGGGCATGTTCAACCTCAACGATGGCCGCTGGGGCCGGGGCGACGAGCCTTCGTCCTCCGACGGCGACCGTCCGGCCCCCCGGCCCGATGCCGATCCGCCCGGCTCGCCGCCTCCGGCGCCGCAGCGGCCGCGCGGCTCGCAGGGGCCCAACCAGGGCCCGCCTGACCTGGACGAGCTGTGGCGCGATTTCAACCGCAAGCTCGGCGGCATCTTCGGTGGCGGCGGTGGCAACCGCGGCAACGGCCCGCGTTCGCCGATGGGCGGCAACGGCGGCGGCAACAACTACAAGCCCGACATGAAGAACGCCGGCATGGGCATTGGCGTGATCGCCGTGGTGGCCCTGCTGATCTGGCTGGGCACGGGCTTCTTCATCGTCAACGAAGGCTATCAGGCCGTCATCACGCAGTTCGGCCGCTACAAGGAAACCGTGGGTGCCGGCTTCAACTGGCGCCTGCCGTACCCGATCCAGCGCCATGAAACGGTGATGGTCACGCAGATCCGCTCCACCGACGTGGGGCGTGACGCCATCGTGCGCAGCACCGGCCTGCGCGAATCGGCCATGCTGACCGAGGACGAGAACATCGTCGAGATCAAGTTCGCCGTGCAGTACCGCCTGAGCGATGCGCGCGCCTGGCTGTTCGAAAGCCGCAGCCCGTCCGAGACCGTGGTGCAGGTGGCCGAAACCGCCGTGCGCGAAGTGGTGGGCAAGATGCGCATGGACGCTGCGCTGGCCGAGGAACGGGACCAGATCGCACCGCGCGTGCGCACGCTGATGCAGCAGATCCTGGACCGCTACCAGGTGGGCGTGGACGTGGTCGGCATCAACCTGCAGCAAGGCGGCGTGCGTCCGCCCGAGCAGGTGCAGGCGGCCTTCGACGACGTGCTCAAGGCCGGCCAGGAGCGCGAACGCGCCAAGAACGAGGCCCAGGCCTACGCCAACGACGTGGTGCCACGCGCCGTGGGTACGGCCTCGCGCCTGATCGAGGAATCCGAGGCCTACAAGGCCCGGGTGGTGGCGCAGGCGCAGGGTGATGCGCAGCGCTTCGGCCAGGTGCTGACCGAGTACCAGAAGGCGCCGCAGGTCACGCGTGACCGCATGTACACCGATGCCATGCAGCAGATTTACGCCAACACCACCAAGGTGCTGGTGGACAGCAAGCAGGGCAGCAACCTGCTGTACCTTCCGCTGGACAAGCTGATGCAGATGAGCGGCCAGAACGCCCCCGCCCCCGTGGACGGTGCGCCGCCCAACGTGGCCGGCACTGCGCCGCCGCAATCGACCTCCATCCCCGTGGCGCCGCCGTCGTCCAGCGCGCGCGATGGCCGCTCGCGCGAGCGCGACGTTCGCTGAAGAAGCTCGAGGGGATCACAAACATGAACAGAATCGGATTCATTGCCGCCTCGGTCATCGTGCTGCTGATGGCGCTCAGTTCCATGGCCTTCGTGGTCGATCAGCGCCAGTTCGGCGTGGTCTACCAACTGGGCCAGATCAAGGAAGTCATCAAGGAACCAGGCCTGAAGTTCAAGCTGCCGCCGCCGGTGCAGAACGTGTCGTACATCGACAAGCGCCTGCTCACGCTGTCCAGCCTGGACACCGAGCCCATGCTCACGGCCGAGAAGCAGCGCGTGGTCATCGACTGGTATGTGCGCTGGCGCATCGTCGACCCCGAGCAGTACATCCGCAACGTCGGCCTGGACGAGAACGCGGGCGCAGTGCAGCTCAACCGCGTGGTGCGCAACGCCTTCCAGGAAAACATCAACAAGCGCACGGTGCGCGACCTGATCTCGGCCCGCCGCGAAGACGTGATGAACGACGTGCGGCGCGAGGTGCTGGCCGTGGTGCGCGGCGGCAATGGCTGGGGCATGGACGTCGTGGACGTGCGCGTGACGCGCATCGACTACGTGGAAGCCATCACCGAATCGGTCTATCGCCGCATGGAGGCCGAGCGCAAGCGCGTGGCCAACGAGCTGCGCTCGACCGGTTTTGCCGAGGGCGAGAAGATCCGCGCCGACGCAGACCGCCAGCGCGAGGTGACGGTGGCCAACGCTTACCGCGACGCGCAGAAGATCAAGGGCGAGGGCGACGCCCAGGCCGCGGCGGCCTATGCCGACGCCTTCGGCCGGGATGCCCAGTTCGCGCAGTTCTACCGCAGCCTGGAAGCCTACAAGCAGAGCTTCAACAAGAAGGGCGACGTGCTGGTGCTCGACCCCTCCGGCACCGACTTCTTCCGCGCCATGCGCAGTGCCACCCCGGGCGCTGCGCCCCGTCCCTGATGCCTTGGCTGCTGGGTAGGCAGCCGTGAGCCGCGTGTGAGCACCGAGGTGTTCTGGTCGGCACTGGCGCTGGTGCTGGTGCTCGAAGGGCTGCTGCCCTTCCTTTCCCCGGGCGGCTGGCGGCGCGGCTTCGGGCAGCTGATGCAACTGCGCGACGGCCAACTGCGCTTCTTCGGCCTGTGCTGCATCCTCGCGGGCCTGGCCTTGCTGTGGCTGCTGGGCTGAGCCCAAACAAAGCCACGCCACGCATCTTCCCCCATCCCGACCGGCGAGCGCAGCGAAGCGGCCTGGGGGTCGCGTCGCAGACCCCCGCTAGAATCCCTTTTTAACCACGGCCCGTTCCGCCATGTCCGCCTGGGTCCTCCCGGATCACCTCGCCGATGTGCTGCCCTCCGAGGCGCGCCACATCGAAGAACTCCGACGCCAACTCCTCGACACCGCCCGTAGCTACGGCTATGAGCTGGTCATGCCGCCGCTTCTGGAGCATCTGGAATCCCTGCTGTCCGGCACGGGAGAAGCCCTGGACCTGCAGACCTTCAAGCTGGTGGACCAGCTCTCGGGCCGCAGCATGGGCCTGCGCGCCGACACCACGCCGCAGGTGGCCCGCATCGATGCCCACCTGCTCAACCGCCAGGGTGTGGCCCGCCTGTGCTACTGCGGCCCGGTGCTGCACGCGCGTCCCGACCGCCCCCATGCCACGCGCGAGCCGCTGCAGTTCGGCGCCGAGATCTACGGCCATGCCGGCCGCGAGGCCGACCTCGAATCGCTGCTGCTGGCACTGGACTGCCTGTCGGCCGCCGGCATCTCCAAGCCCATCGTGGACCTGGCCGATGTGCGCATCGTGCGCGCGCTTTTTGCAGGCGTGATGGTGCCACCCGAGACCATCGCGCAAGTGCATGCCGCGCTTGCGACCAAGGACGCCAGTACGCTGCGCGAGCTGACGCGCGACTTCCCCGCCAGCGCGCGCGAGGGCCTGCTGGCGCTGCTGCAGCTGTACGGCGACGCGCGCGTGCTCGACGAAGCCGCACGTGCGCTCAAGGCCACGCCCGGCGTGCAGGCCGCGCTGGACAACCTGCGCTGGCTGGCCGAATCGCTGGAGGGCGCCGAGGTGAGCTTCGACCTGGCCGACCTGCGTGGCTACGCCTACTACAGCGGCGCGCGCTTCGCCATCTATGCCGAAGGCGCTTCCGACTCGCTGGCGCGCGGCGGCCGCTATGACGAGGTGGGGGCGGTCTTCGGCCGCAACCGCCCCGCCGTGGGCTTCAGCCTGGACCTGCGCGAACTGGTGCGCGTGCTGCCCACGCGAGCGCTGCGCGCCGCCGTGCGCGCGCCCTGGTCCGAGGACGCCGGCCTGCGCGCGGCCATCGCCGCGCTGCGCGCCCAGGGCGAGACCGTGGTCTGCATGCTGCCGGGCCACGAGAGCGAAATCGACGAATTCCATTGCGACCGCGCGCTGGTGCAGCGTGCCGGCCAATGGACGGTCGAGGCCGCCTGAACACTTTCATCTTTCCACCAGCGATACACAGACATCACATCATGAGCGTGACTACCGGACGTAACGTGGTCGTCGTCGGCACCCAATGGGGCGACGAAGGCAAAGGCAAGCTGGTCGACTGGCTGACCGAAAGCGCCCAGGGCGTGGTGCGCTTCCAGGGCGGCCACAACGCGGGCCACACGCTGGTCATCAACGGCGTGAAGACGGCGCTGCACCTGATCCCCAGCGGCATCATGCGCCCCGGCGTGACCTGCTACATCGGCAACGGCGTGGTGCTGTCGGCAGCCAAGCTGTTCGAGGAGATCGAGGGCCTGGAAAAGGCGGGCGTGGAAGTGCGTTCGCGCCTTCGCGTGTCGGAAGCCTGCCCGCTGATCCTGCCCTTCCACGCCGCGCTGGACGTGGCGCGCGAGGCCTACCGCGAAAAGGGCGGCATCGAGAAGATCGGCACCACCGGCCGCGGCATCGGCCCGGCCTACGAAGACAAGATCGCGCGCCGCGCGCTGCGCGTACAGGACCTGAAGAACCCGGCGCGCTTTGCCGAAAAGCTCAAGGTGCTGCTGGAACTGCACAACCATGTGCTGGTCGAGGTGCTGGGCGCGCCTGCCATCGATTTCGACACGGTCTACAACGAGGCCATGAAGCACGCCGAGCTGCTCAAGCCCATGATCGCCGACGTCTCGCGCGAGCTCAACGAGCTGCACCGCAACGGCGGCAACCTGCTGTTCGAAGGCGCGCAGGGCACGCTGCTGGACGTGGACCACGGCACCTACCCCTACGTCACCTCGAGCAACTGCGTGGCCGGCAATGCCGCCGCCGGTGCGGGCGTGGGCCCGGGCATGCTGCACTACATCCTGGGCATCACCAAGGCCTACTGCACCCGCGTGGGCGGCGGTCCCTTCCCGACCGAACTGGACTGGGAAGTGCCCGGCACGCCCGGCTACCACATGAGCACCGTGGGCGCCGAAAAGGGCGTCACCACCGGCCGCTCGCGCCGCTGCGGCTGGTTCGACGCCGCGCTGCTCAAGCGCTCGGCCCAGGTCAACGGCCTGTCGGGGCTGTGCATCACCAAGCTCGACGTGCTGGACGGCCTGGAAGAACTGAAGCTGTGCACCGGCTACGAGCTGGACGGCGAGCACATCGACATCCTGCCCATGGGCGCAGACGAGATCTCGCGCTGCGTGCCGGTGTACGAAACCATCGAAGGCTGGACCGAAAGCACCGTGGGCGTCACGCAATACGACAAGCTGCCCGTCAATGCGCGCCTGTACCTGCAGCGCATCGAGCAGGTGACCGGCGTGCCGATCGCGCTGATTTCCACCAGCCCGGACCGTGACCACACGATCATGATGCGGCACCCGTACCTGGCGGATTGAGCCCGTTCCGCCATCCACGAAGAAACGACGGAGAAGAAAAGCCCATGCTGACCGAAGACGGCAAACATCTGTACGTGAGCTACGACGAGTACCACAACCTGATCGAAAAGCTCGCGATCAAGGTGCACCAGTCGGGCTGGGAGTTCGACAACATCCTGTGCCTGGCGCGGGGCGGCATGCGCCCTGGCGATGTGCTTTCGCGCATCTTCGACAAGCCCCTGGCCATCATGTCCACCAGCTCCTACCGCGCCGACGCCGGCACGGTGCAGGGCCATCTGGACATCGCCCACTACATCACCACCCCCAAGGGCGAGATCGCGGGCAAGGTGCTGCTGGTGGACGACCTGGCCGACTCCGGCCACACGCTCAACGCCGTGGTCGATCTGCTGCGCACCAAGTACAAGCCCATCACCGAGCTGCGCAGCGCCGTGCTCTGGACCAAGGGCCTGTCGACCTTCACGCCCGACTACTCGGTGGAATTCCTGCCCACCAACCCCTGGATCCACCAGCCCTTCGAAGGCTATGACTCGCTGCGGCCCGAGAAGCTGATCGAGAAGTGGTCGGTCTGAAGGCTTTGCGCCGGATCTGAATGAAAAGCCGCTCGCCCGAGCGGCTTTTTCATGGGCGCTGACCAGGGCCTTGGGCATGAGCAGGTGGCTGTACTAGCATCGCCGCATGAGCCTGTCCTCCACCGACCTGATCCACCATCCCTACACCCCGCCCGAAGGCTTCGACGCGCCGCAGCCGGCCGTTCACAAGGCCTCGACGGTCTACTTCAAGGACGTGGCAGCGATGCGCGCGCGCGACTGGCGCAGCAAGGCTGGCTACACCTACGGCCTGCATGGCACGCCCACCACCTTCCTGCTGGAAGAGCGGCTGGCCGCGCTGGAAGGCGGCACCGAATGCCTGCTGGTGCCCAGCGGGCTGGCGGCCATCTCGTTGGTGAGCTTTGCGCTGCTCAAGCGCGGCGACGAGGTGCTGATCCCCGACAACGCCTACGGCCCCAACAAGGCACTGGCCACGGGCGAGCTGGCCAACTTCGGCATCACGCACCGCCTGTACGACGCGATGAATCCGCAGGACCTGCACGACAAGCTGTCGGAGCGCACGCGACTGGTGTGGCTGGAAGCGCCGGGCTCGGTGACCATGGAGTTCCCGGACCTGATCGCGCTGGTGGCCGCCTGCCGGGCGCGCGGCGTGACCACGGCCCTGGACAACACCTGGGGCGCGGGCCTGGCCTTCGACCCGTTCGCGGCCGCGGGCGTGGACATCTCGGTGCACGCGCTCACCAAGTACCCCAGCGGCGGCGGCGACGTGCTGATGGGCAGCGTGGTCACGCGCGACGAAGCCCTGCACCTGAAGCTCAAGCTCTGCCACATGCGCATGGGCTGGGGCGTGGGCGCCAACGATGCGGAGAGCGTGCTGCGCAGCCTGCCCAGCCTGCCGCTGCGCTACGTGGCGCACGACCGTAGCGCGCGCGAGCTGGCCCGCTGGTTCGAGGGGCGCGAGGAGATCGTGCAGGTGCTGCACCCCGCGCTCGAGGACTCGCCCGGCCATGCGCACTGGCGGGCGCTGTGCGGCCCGCAGGACCTGGCCGCGGGGCTGTTCTCGGTGGTCTTCGATGCGCGCTTCGGCATCGAGGCCGTGGACCGCTTCTGCGACGGCCTGGGCCTGTTCAAGCTGGGCTATTCCTGGGGCGGACCGGTGAGCCTGGTGGTGCCCTACGACATCGGCCTGATGCGCGATGCCAGCGTGAGCCGCTGGCCGCACAAGGGCACGCTGGTGCGCTTTTCCATCGGCCTGGAGGCGGTGCAGGATCTGCGGGCCGACCTGGCCCAGGCCCTGGAAGGCATGCACGCCGAGCCGGCCTGACGGGCCTGTTGTTTCCTGCTGAGCTTCAGCCCGCGCGCAGCGCCATGACGCCCACCACCATGGCCAGCACGCCCACGGCCCGGTGCGCGCCAAAGGGCTCACGCAGCCACAGCGTGCCGATCAGCACCGCGAAGAGCACCGAGGTTTCGCGCAGCGCGGCCACCACCGCCACTGGCGCGCGCGTCATGGCCCACAGCGCAATCGCATAGCTGCCCAGCGAGGCCAGCGTGCCCAGCCAGGCCACGCGGGCGCGCCGGCGCAGGTAGGCGAAGGCGGCCGCGCGCCCGGCGGGCCCGCGCCGCCACAGCACCAGCAGCAGATAGGGCAGGCCATCGAGCACGAACAGCGCCGCCACATAGGCACCCGCATCGCCTGCGGCGCGCACGCCCAGGCCGTCGACCACGGTATAGACGGCGATGATCGCCGCGTTGCACAGGGCAAAGCGCAGCGCCTTGCCGTGCTGCCCGCCCACCGCATGCAACTGTGCGGGCGACAGGCCCAGCACCAGCACGCCCACGCAGATGGCCAGCACGCCGGCCCAGGCAATGGGCGAGAGCTGCTCCCCGATCAGGCCCTGGCTGCCCAGGGCCACCAGCAGCGGTGCGCAGCCGCGCATGAGCGGGTAGGTCAGACCCAGATCGCCGTGCTGGTAGGCGCCCGCCAGCGCGATGTAGTAGCCGATGTGGATCAGCGTGGAGGCGGCCAGGAACGGCCAGGCCGCGGCCGCGGGCAGGCCCGTGACGGCCAGCAGGGGCAGCGCGAAGAGCACGCCCAGGCTGTGCACCAGCCCGGTGTCCAGGGCCTTGTCGGGCGCCGACTTGATCAGCGCGTTCCAGCTCGCGTGCAGCAGCGCGCCGACCAGCACCGCGAGGATGACGGGTGTGCTCAGCGTCATGCGCCGCGCCTGCCCTGGGGCCTGGCCTCGGTGCTGGCGCTGACGGCGGGGGAGGCGGCCGCGAACTTCGAGCGCGTGAGCTCGCGGCTGTTCATCACATGCGTGTACATGGCCTGCCCGGCGGCATCGGCGTCGCCCGAGGCAATGGCCTTGACGATCTGGCGGTGCTCGCGCGCGAAGGCCAGCATCGACGCGGCGCTGAGGTTCTGGCGCCGCAACAGCGAAAGCTCCTTGACCAGCTTGCGGTAGGTGGCCGTGAGCTTGGCATTGCCCGCCAGCAGCAGCAGGCGGTCGTGGAACTGCAGGTTCAGCCGGTGGTAGGCCTGGGGGTCCACTTCCCTGGCTGCCTGGTCCATCGCATCCACGCACTGCCGCAGTTCGCGCACATCGGCGCTGCCGGCGGTCTGGGCCACCTTGCGTCCCACGTAAAGGTCCATCACGGCGCGGACCTCGAAGATTTCCAGCGCTTCGTCAATGGGCAGGTCGCGCACGAACACACCGCGGTTCTTTTCGGTGCGCACCAGGCCGGCTTCTTCGAGCAGCCTGAAGCACTCGCGCACCGGGCCGCGCGAGACGCCCAACTGCTCGGCCAGCGTGGATTCGGTCAGCTTGGCGCCGGGCTGCAGGCGGCCGTCCAGGATCATCTGCTCGATCTCGTGGTGGACCAGCCTGGCCAGCGAATGACCCTGGAGCTGGGCGATGGTGGGCGAGGGTGGGGCGGGGTCGCGCATGGCAGTGAAGCCGGTCATCAAGGAATCGCAGATTGTCTACGATCTTCAATGTGCAGGTGGCTTGAGCTAATGGCCTCCGTGATTCGCCTGCGCGGCGCTGCATGCGAGCGCCGCGCGGCTGGGTTCAGCCTTGTTGCTGCTGCTGCACGCGGTGCTTGAGCGACGAGGCCTTGTCGTGGGCGCCCATCACGGCCTGCCGGACGGAGGCATCGACGGAGCCCGCCTGTTCGCAGGCGGCCTTGAGCTGGTCGGCCGACTTCTCGATGTCCATCACGGCCTGCTTGAGCGCGGAGGGGTCGTCCAGTTCACGCTTGGTGCGGGCGAGCTGGTGGAACTGCTGTGCCTGCTGCTGCAACTGCCCTTCGACCGGCGCCTTCTTCAGGGCCGCGATGACTTCGTCTGCAGCCTGCTCGAGCGCGTCGACTTCCTGTTTCAGTGCCTGGGTGTTCATGGGGTTCTCCGGTTGGATAGGGGAACCCCAGCTTGCGACGGGCGCGGCGGCGTGCGGGCGCGCCGCAGGCCGCATCTTCTTGTGGGAATAGACCTGCTGCCGGGGCGCCGTGCAGGTAGCGGGCGGGCGCGCGTCAGCCGCCTGCGTAAAGCCCCTCGATCTCTGCCGCGTAGGTCTTGTAGATGCTGGAGCGCCGCACCTTCATGGTGGCCGTGACCTCGCCGTCGTCATGGTCCAGCTCCTTGGTCAGCAGGTGGAAGCGCCGGATCTGCGCCACCTGGGCCAGGCGGCTGTTGCCGCGCGTGATCTCGGCCTGCACCAGATCGCGCACCTGCGCCAGTTCCACCAGCGAGCGGAAATGCGTGAAGGCCAGGCGCTGGGCCTCGGCCCACTTGCCCACGGTCTCGTAGTCGATCTGCACCAGCGCGGCCACGAACTTGCGGCCCTCGGCCACCACGATGCATTCCTTGATGAAGGGGCTGCCCTTCATCTGGTTCTCGATCTCCGAGGGCGTGAGGTTCTTGCCGCCGGCCGTGATCATGATGTCCTTGAGCCGGTCGACGATGCGGATCTGCCCGTCTTCCTCCAGCCGCACCACGTCGCCCGTGTGCAGCCAGCCGTCCTGGATGGCCGCCGCGGTGGCTTCGGGGTTCTTGTAGTAGCCCGCGAACACCATCTCGCCGCGCAGCTGCAGCTCGTCCTGCGCGCCCAGGCGCACTTGCACGCCCAGCGTGGCCGGCCCCACGGTGCCCACGCGCACCGCATCGCGCCGGTGGCCCGTGACCATGCCGGTGGATTCGGTCAGGCCGTACACCTCCACCAGCGGCACGCCCAGCGTGCGAAAGAAGCGCACCACGTCGGGCGGGATGGGCGCGGCGCCGGTCAGCGCCACCGCCGCGCGGCGCAGGCCGATGAAGTTCTGCAGCGCGCGCAGCACGCTCCAGTAGGCCAGGGTGTGGCGCAGGCGCTCGCCCGGCGTCCAGGCGCTGCGCGGCTTTTCGGCCAGCGGCGCGCAGGCGGCCAGCGCACGGGTGTAGAGCGCGCGCCGCAGCCGGCCGGTTTCCTGCATCTTGATGGTGATGCCGGCATGCAGCTTTTCCCAGATGCGCGGCACCCCCAGGAACATCGTGGGCGCCACTTCGCGCAGGTCTTCCTGCACCGTGCGTATCGATTCGCCGAAGTTCACCTGCGTGCCCAGGTACAGCGGCACGAAGCTGGTGAACATCTGCTCGGCCACATGGCACAGCGGCAGGTACGACAGGTGCGTGGTGCGCGCGTCCAGGCCCAGCCGGTCCACGATGCCGGGCACCACGCCCCGGATGTTGCGCCACGACACCATCGCGCCCTTGGGCGCGCCCGTGGAGCCCGAGGTGTAGATCATCAGGCCGATGTCATCCAGGCGCTGCGCGGCCAGCGCGGCGCGGATGCGCGCATCGCCTGCGGCCGCGTCGATGGCCGCACCCGCGGCTTCCAGCTCAGCAAAGCTCAGGATGCGTGCGCGCGCATCGGGCCCGTAGCTGGCCAGGCCCTTGGTCTCGACCACGACGATGCGGCGCAGTTTGGGCAGCTGTTCGATGGCCTCCAGCACCTTGTCGGCCTGCTCCTGGTCTTCGCAGACCACCACCTCCACGTCGGCATGGCCCAGCACATAGGCCACTTCGTGCGTGGGGCTGGTGGGGTACACGCCCACGGTCACGGCGCCGATCAGGCCGGTGCCCATCTGGGCCAGTACCCATTCGACGCGGTTCTCCGACAGCACGCCCACGTGGCTGCCCGCGCCCAGGCCCAGGCTGGCCAGGCCAAGCCCCACATGACTGGCGCGGCGCAGGTAGCCGGCCCAGCTCAGCGGCTGCCAGATGCCGAAGTCCTTCTGCCGGATGGCGATGGCATGGGGCTGGCGCTGCGCCTGTTCGTGCAGCATTTGCGGCAGTGTTTTTTCGGGAAGGCTCATGAAAGCCACCTCTTGCGCCGCTTGTAGTGCTTCAGGTCCCTGAAGCTGCGCGCCTCGCCGCTGCCGCCCACGCCCAGGTAGAACTCGCGCACGTCGGGGTCGGCGGCCAGGCGCTGCGCGCTGCCGTCGATCACGATGCGCCCGCTTTCCATGATGTAGCCGAAGTCGGCCACGGCCAGCGCCACGCTGGCGTTCTGCTCCACCAGCAGCATCGACACGCCGCGTTCGGCGTTGATGCGCGCGATGATGGTGAAGATCTCCTCCACCAGCATGGGCGACAGGCCCAGCGAGGGCTCATCGAGCAGGATCAGCTGCGGCTGCGCGATGAGCGCGCGGCCGATGGCCAGCATCTGCTGCTCGCCGCCCGAAAGGTAGCCCGCCAAGCCCTTGCGCCGCTCGTGCAGGCGCGGAAAGTAGCTGTAGACCGCGTCGAAGTCCGCGGCCCCGGCCTTGCGCCCCGTCAGCGCGTAGGTCGCGGCCACGAGGTTGTCTTCCACGCTCAGGTCCTCGAACACGCGCCGCCCTTCCATCACATGGGCCAGGCCGCGGCGCACCAGAAGGTGCGCGGGCACCTGCTCGGTGGGCTCGCCGCCAAAGCGGATCTGGCCGGCCTGCAGCTCGCCGTCTTCCAGCGGCAGCAGGCCGCAGATGGCCTTGAGCGTGGTGGACTTGCCGGCCCCGTTGCTGCCCAGCAGCGCCACGATCTGCCCGCGCGGCACGGCCAGCGACAGCCCGCGCAGCACCTGCACCACCTTGTTGTAGACCACCTCGATGTTGTTGACCTCGAGGATGGGGGCGACCTCAACGCTCATGGGTTCAGAGCTTGATCCAGTCGCTGGCCGCAACCATCTTCTGCGCCTTCATGTCGGCCCGGTACACGCGCCCCACCGGCAGCGAGTTGCCGCTGATGGTGATCGGCGTGCCGATGATCCCGCCGGTGTCGAAGTCCTTCAGCGTGTTCAGCGATGCCTTGAGGTTCTTGCCGTCCAGCGGCTTGCCGGCCTCCAGCGTGCGCTTGGCGGCCTCGGTGAACAGCATGGCCGTCAGGAAGCCCTGGATGTAGGCCGTGCTCTGGTACTCGGGGCGCAGCGCGCGGATCTTCTCGAGCATCGGCGCCTTCTCGGTGTCGTAGTAGTAGCGGAAGGGCATCACGCCCATGAAGCCGTCGCCGGCCTCGCCCATCTTCATGACGGTGGAGCTGTCCATGGTCCAGAAGGTGCCCATCCACTTGCTGCTCATGCCCTGCTGCTTGCCCTGCTGGATGAACTCGGGGATGGGCGCGAGGATGTAGCCATGGAAGATGGTGTAGTCGGGCGCGGCGCGACGCAGCTTGATGACCTCGGTGGACACGTCCACGCTGCCGGCCGGCGTCATGATCTTGATCGGCACCGCGAGGCCCAGCTTCTTGGCCGCGGCTTCGCTGGCCTCGATGGGGTCGCGCCCGAACTCCGAATCGCTGTAGACGAAGGCCACCTTGGCGCCGGGCTTTTCCTTGGCGATGTGCTTGAGCAGGATGCCGATCTGCTCGGTGTAGTCGGGCCCCACGAGGAACTGGTTGGGGTACTTCTTGGGGTCGTTGAGTTCCGAGGCGAAGGAGGCGCCGGCCATCAGGATCTGGCCGTTGCGGTCCAGCTCGGGGTTGATGGTCTTGGCAAAACCCGTGGAGTCGCCGTAGTAGAGGTTGACCTTGTTCTGGCTGGTGATCTTCTTGAAGGCCGCCACCGAGACGTCGACCTTGTAGCCCGTGTCCTCGGGCACGTAGCGCAGCTTGCGGCCCTTGATGCCGCCCGCGTCGTTGACGATCTTCACGTAGTCGGCGATGCCGGCGTTGATGCCGATGCCCGCGAAGGCGAACACGCCGGTCATGGGGATGGAGCCGCCGATCACGATGTCTTCGGCCTGGGCGCGCACTGACAGCGGCAGCGCGCCTGCGGCCAGTGCGGCGCCGGTGCCCAGCACCAGGTGGCGGCGGTTCAGCGAGGAAGTGCTCTTGGCAGTTGCGTGCAGCATGTCTGTCTCCTTAGTTTCTGAAAGGCCACAAGTGGAAGAAGCGGCGGATGCGCCGCCACATTTCGGCGAGCCCGTGCGGCTCGAACACCAGAAAGCCCACGATCAGCAGGCCGAAGACCACGGTGCGCACCGGCGAGAGGAACACCGTCATCTCGGTGCCACCGGGCAGCAGGTCGAACACCAGCTTGAGCAGCTCGGGCACCAGGGTCATGAACACCGCGCCCAGGATGCCGCCCAGGATCGACCCCATGCCGCCCACGATGATGGCGGCCAGGAAGAAGATGGACATGAGCAGCGGAAAGCTCTCGGGCGTGACCACGCGGAAGAAGTAGGCCCACAGCCCGCCCGCCACGCCCGCGTAGAAGGACGACAGCGCAAAAGACAGCAGCTTGGTGCGCAGCAGCGGGATGCCCAGCACCGCGGCCGAGATGTCGCGGTCGCGCACGGCGATGAAGGCGCGGCCCACGCGCGTGCGAAAGAGGTTGGCCGCGCCCAGCACCATCAGCAGCATCACGGGCACGATCAGCCAGTACAGGCGAAAGGAAGTGTCCAGCGGCAGACCGAAAACCGTGGCCGGCTGCATCGACAGGCCCGTGGTGCCGCCCGTGAGCTTGAGGTTGGCGAACAGGAAGTGCGCGATGAACGAAGCCGCGATGGTGGCGATGGCCAGGTACAGCCCCTTGACGCGCAGCGAGGGGATGCCCACCACCACGCCGCCCGCCATGGCCACCACACCGCCGGCCAGCAGGTTCAGCGCGAAGGGCGTGCCGTAGCGCGTTTGCAAAATGGCGACCGTGTAGGCCCCCAGGCCCATGAAGGCGGCCTGGCCCAGGCTCACCAGGCCGGTGTAGCCCGTGAGGATGTTCAGGCCCGTGGCACTGGCCACGTTGATGGCCACCAGGCAGGCCAGGTACAGCCAGTAGTCGCTGGCCATAAAGGGGAAGAGCACGAGCAGCGCGGCGCCGATGGCCAGCCAGACTTTCTGCGTGCGCGAGTCGAACAGCGCCGCGTCGGCGATGTAGCTCTGCTTGAGGGTGCCGATGCGCATGTCAGTGGCGCCCGGCCGCCCGAAGGCACTGACGCGCCCCCTCGGGGGGCAGCGGACCGCGCGAAGCGGGGAAGCGTGGGGGCTGTTTCATTTCAGTCCATCCGGTGGCGGCTCACAGCCGCTCGATCTCGTGCGTGCCGAACAGGCCGTAGGGCCGGATCATCAGCACCACCACCAGCACCACGAAGGTGGCCAGCAGCTTGTATTCGCCGCCCAGGAAGGCGCCGGCCAGGGCCTCGATCAGGCCGATCAGCAGCCCGCCCAGCAGTGCGCCCAGCACGCTGTCGAGCCCGCCCACGATCACCACCACCAGCACCGACAGCCCGAACACGCCCATCGACGAAGAGATGCCGCCGATGGCGCCGACCACGATGCCTGCGACGGCCGCGATCATGGCCGAGGCCACCCAGGCCAGCGAGAACACGCGCGGCACGTTGATGCCCATCATGGTGGCCGCGCCCTGGTCCGAGGCCGTGGCGCGCAGGGCCACGCCGCCGCGCCAGAAGCGGAACAGCAGCAGCACCAGCACGATCAGCACCAGCGCCGCGAGCGAGCCATAGGCCACCTTGGGCGCGAGGAAGGCGTCGCCCACCATCACCGGTGCCGTGGGAAAGAACTCGGGCAGGCGGCGCTGGTCGGCGGTCCAGATGATCTCGACCAGCCCCACGAGGATGGAGGCCAGCCCCACCGTCACCATGAACACCGAGATCGGTGGTTCGCCCAAAAGCGGGCGGATCATGGTGCGCTCGATCACCGCGCCCAGCAGGCCCGTGCCCAGCACCGCGCCCAGCACGGCCAGCCAGATGGGCAGGGCCATGCTCGCGGCGAAGGCGAAGAAGAGGTAGGCGCCGACCATCAGCATCTCGCCGATCGCGATGTTGACCACGCGCGTGGCCTTGTAGACCAGCACGAAGGCCAGCGCCGCCAGCGCATACAGCCCGCCACCGGCCACGCCGGTCAGCGCGATCTCGAAGAGGTAGGCCCAATCCATGGTGCTGCGCGCCTCTGTGTCGCTTTCAGGCCGCCAGGGCCGCGCCGCGCAGGCGCTTGCGCAGCTCGCCCACGTCGCCCGCGCCCAGGTAGGCGCGCACCACCTCGGGGTCGGCCTGCACCTGCTGCGGCGTGCCCTGCGCGATGACCTGGCCGAAGTTCAGCACCACCACATGGTCCGACAGGTCCATCACCATGGCCATGTCGTGCTCCACCATCAGCACCGTGATGCCCCATTCACGCCGCACGTCGAGGATGAAGCGCGCCATGTCCTCGGTCTCTTCGCGGTTCATGCCGGCCACGGGCTCGTCGAGCATCAGCACGCGCGGGCCTGGGGTGGCGGGTGCCGCCTCGCCGGGCTCGTCCAGCAGCATGGCCAGCGCGCGGGCCATCTCCACGCGCTTTTGCAGGCCGTAGGGCAGGGCGGCCACGCTGGCATGGCGGATGTGGTCGATCTCGAGGAAATCGATGATGCGTTCTTCCACCGCGCGCCGCAGCCGTGCCTCTTCGCGGCGCGCGCGGCCCACGTACAGCAGGGCCTCGAAGACGTTGGTCTTCAGGTGCGCGTGGCGGCCCAGCTTGATGTTGTCCAGCACCGTCATGCCGCGAAACAGCGCGATGTTCTGGAAGCTGCGCGCCAGCCCCAGCGCGGCGCGGCGCGGTGCCGGCACGCGCGTGATGTCCGCGCCGTCGAAGTGAACGCTGCCCGCCGTGGGCCTGTAGAAGCCCGAGATGGTGTTGAACAGCGAGGTCTTGCCCGCGCCGTTGGGGCCGATCACGGCCGTGATGGAGCCGGCATGCACGTCGAAGCTCACGCCGTTGAGCGCCTTGACGCCGCCGAAAGCCAGCGTCAGGCCCTGCACGCTAAGCACCGGTGCGTGGGCTGCGGCAGGGGCCAGGGCTGGGGCGTGAGGCCTCGGTTCAGGGCGCGTGGGCATGGGCGGCGAGCTTGCTTCAGGGTAAGCCGTGAGACGGCCGGCGAGACGTGAGGGGCTACTCGCCCGTAGAATTTCTACTCCCCGGTAACGTCGGCGATCTTCGGAAACGGCACTACCGGTTACATCGGGACTTTCCCGTGCGCGCAAACCCCATGAGCCCTCGCAAGCCTTCTGCCGTCGCTGCCGCATCCGCCGTCGCCTCGCCCTGGCTGCCGGCGGCCGGCCGGGGGCAGCAGCGCGAGAAAAAGCGCCAGGCCGTGCTGCAGACGGCCGCGCGGCTGTTCAACGAGCGCGGCTTTCATGCCACCTCGCTCGACGACATCGCCGAGCGCCTGCATGTGAGCAAGCCCACGCTGTACTACTACATCAAGAGCAAGGACGACATCCTGCTCGAATGCGTGCGTGCCGCGCTGGAGCTGATGCGCGCGGGCATCGCCGAGGTGCGCGAAGGCGGCGGCCGTGCGCTGGACCAGCTGATGGCCTGCATGGGCATCTACGTGGGCATCGTGATGCAGGACTTCGGCAAATGCGTGATCCGCATCGGCGAAGACCCGCTGCCCGCGCCGCTCAAGAAGGAGCTGCGCCGGCTCAAGGCCGGCATCGACCTCGAGTTCCGCCAGCTGATCGAGGAGGGCATCCGCGAAGGTTCGCTGCTGCCTTGCGATCCGAAGATGGCCGCCTTCATGCTGGCCGGCGCGCTGAGCTGGGTGGGCCGCTGGCACCGCGAAGACGGCACGCTCACGCATGCCCAGATCACCGAACAGGCGCTGGGCCTGCTGCTGGGGGGCGTGCTGGCCGTGCCTGCCAGCGCAGCGCCCAAGGCCACGCCGCGCGCCCGCGCCATCGCCGCACCCGCCAAACGCGCTCGCGCACGCACCCCGAACAAAAGCAGCATGGAGACACGCTCATGAACGCTTCAGATCAAGACCCGAACGCCCCGCTGCTAGTCGCCCGCGAGGGCGCCGTCGCCACCTTGCAGTTCAACCGCCCTGCGGCGCTGAACGCCATCGACGTGCCGATGGCGCAGGCCTTCCTGGCGGCCGTGAAGGCCATCGCCGCCGACCGCAGCGTGCGCGCGGTGCTGCTGCGCGGCAGCGGCAAGGGCTTCATGGCCGGTGGCGACCTGGCCGTGCTGCAGGCCGACCCGCTGCAGGGCGCGGCCGACCTGATCGGCCCGCTGCATGAGGCGGTGGCGCTGCTGGCCACGCTGGACACACCCGTGGTGGCGCAGGTGCACGGCGTGGCCGCCGGCGCGGGCCTGTCGCTGATGCTGCATGCCGACTTCGTGCTTGCCGCCGAAGGCACGCGCTTCAACCTGGCTTATGTGAACATCGGTGCCAGCTGCGACGTGGGGGCCTCGTGGGCGCTGCCGCGCTGGGTGGGCTTGCGCCGCGCGCTGGAGATCGCGATGCTGGGCGACATGCTCGACGCCGCTGCGGCCGAGCGCATGGGCCTGGTCAACCGCGTCGTGCCTGCCGCAGCGCTGGCCGACGAGGCGCTGGCCCTGGCGCAGCGCCTGGCAGCAGGGCCCACGGCCGCGCTGGGGCAGTTGCGCCGCTTGATGCGCGGCAGCTTCGAGCGCGAGCTGCCGGCCCAGTTGGCGGCCGAGTCGGCAGCCTTTGCGCACTGCGCAGCCGGCGACGATTTCCGCGAAGGCGTGAACGCCTTCTTCGACAAGCGCAAGCCGGCCTTCAAGGGCCGCTGACACGACACTTCTTCGTTCTTTCCTTCGGCTTCTTCACCATCCACTTCTTCAGGAGACTGAACCCATGTCCCAGCGCGACATCTTCGTGGTCGGCACCGCCCGCACCGCCATCGGCACCTTCGGCGGCTCGCTCAAGGACGTGCCCAACACCCAGCTGGCCACCACGGCCGTGAAGGCCGCGCTCACGCGCAGCGGCGTGGCGCCCGACGCGGTGGGCCATGTGGTGATGGGCAACGTGATCCCCACCGACACCAAGGACGCCTACCTCAGCCGCGTGGCGGCCGTGGATGCGGGCATCCCCATCGAAACGCCGGCCTTCAACGTCAACCGCCTGTGCGGCTCGGGCCTGCAGGCCATCGTCTCGGCCGCGCAGGCCATCGCTTTGGGCGACTGCGACATCGCCATCGGCGGCGGCTCCGAATCCATGAGCCGCGGCCCCTACTTCGACACCGCCGCGCGGCACGGCGCGCGCATGGGCGATGCGAAGCTCATCGACTACATGCTGGGCATCCTGCACGACCCGTGGGAGAAGATCCACATGGGCATCACGGCCGAGAACGTGGCCGAGCGCTACAGGATCTCGCGCGAGATGCAGGACGCGCTGGCCGCGCAAAGCCAGCAGCGCGCCGCCGCGGCCATCGCGGCCGGCCGCTTCAAGGAGCAGATCGTTCCCGTGGAGATCAAGACCCGCAAGGGCGTTGTCGCTTTCGACACCGACGAGCATGTGCGCGCCGACACCACGGCGGCTTCGCTCGCGGGCATGAAGCCCGCGTTCAAGAAGGAAGGCGGCACCGTCACGGCCGGCAATGCCTCGGGCATCAACGATGGCGCGGGCGCCGTGGTGCTGGCCGAAGGCGCGCGCGTGAAGGCGCTGGGCCTCAGGCCGCTGGCGCGCCTGGTGGGCTATGCGCATGCGGGCGTGGAGCCGGCCTACATGGGCATCGGCCCGGTGCCGGCCACGCGCAAGGTGCTCGAGCGCACGGGCCTGAAGGTGAGCGACCTGGACGTGATCGAGTCCAACGAAGCCTTCGCGGCCCAGGCCTGCGCCGTGATCCAGGAACTGGGCTTCGACCCCGACAAGGTCAATCCGAACGGCTCGGGTATCTCGCTGGGCCACCCGGTGGGCGCGACGGGGGCCATCATCACCGTCAAGGCGTTGGCCGAACTGCAGCGCGTGCAGGGCCGCTATGCGCTGGTGACCATGTGCATCGGCGGCGGCCAGGGCATCGCGGCCATCTTCGAGCGCGTCTGAGTCCCCATGACCTTGCGTGCGCCGCGCGTGGACGAACGCGAGGTCCAGTGGTCGGCCATCCGCGCCCAGGGCGCGGGCGGCCAGAACGTCAACAAGGTCTCCAGCGCGGTCCATCTGCGCTACGACATTCCCGCGAGTTCGCTGCCCGATGATGTGAAGCAGCGCCTGCTGGCTTCGTCCGATTCGCGCATCACCAGTGCCGGCGTGCTGGTGCTCAAGGCCCAGCAGCACCGCACGCAGGAAATGAATCGCGCCGATGCACTGGCGCGGCTGCAGGCCATCGTCGATGCCGTGGCCGCGCCGCCGCGCGTGCGCCGCGCCACCAAGCCCACCTACGGCAGCCAGCAGCGGCGCCTGCAGGGCAAGAGCCAGCGCAGCGAGGTCAAGCGGCTGCGCGGGGCCGTGAGGGATTAGGCGATTCCTGCGATGCGCCCGATGTCCTCGGCGCATTTGCGCAGGCGCGGCAGCAGCTCGAACAGGTCTTCGTGCGCCGTGTGCGTGCCCTGCAGCGAGGCGATGGTGAGCACGGCGCGGGTGCGTCCCTGCGCGCTGCCGATGGGCACGCTCAGGTCGCGGCCGCCTACGAAGCGCGCGTTCTCGGCGTAGCCCCAGCCGTCTTCCTTCATCTTCTGGAGCATGGCCAGGTAGGCGGTGCGCTCCTGCGCCGTCTTGCGCTGGAACTCGGCGCGGCGCGAAAGCAATTCGTCGCGCTCCGCCTCGGGCGAGTTGGCCAGCAGCACCTGGCCCGAAAGCGTGTCGACCGCGGAGTGCAGCGAGCCCGCTTCCACCGACAGGCGGATGGGCGTGGGCGCGTCCACCTGCGTCAGCACCAGCAACTGGTCGCGGTGCAGCACGCTCAGGTGGCAGGACTCGCGGATGGTGTCGACCAGCTCGCGCATGGGCGCGGTGGCGGCACGCAGCAGCTGGTCGTGCGGCGAATGGGTGCGGCTGAGCTCGAAGAGCTTGAGCGTGAGCGTGTAGCCGCCGTTGTCTTCGCGCCGGAGGTAGCCGCGGCCTTCCAGCGCGCTCAGCATCCGGAACAGCTCGCCCGGTTCGCGCCCCAGCGCCCGTGCCAGTTGCGCCTGCGTCATCGGGACTGCCTGTGCCGAGAGCAGCTCCAGGATGTCCAGCGCCTTCTCGACCGCCGGAACCGCGTACTTGGGGCGGGTGCCGGTGTCGGTGGCTTCGGGCGGGTTGTCGGTTCGGCGCGTCATGGGGCAGGAGTCTAGGACCTGATCGCGCGTCAGCCCCGGGCCGTGCGCCGCTCCACGATGTGCAGGTGCTCGCACACCAGCACGGTTTCCTGGCGCTGGTTGGTGATGGTCACCGTCTCCACCACGATGCCGTGGCCGCTGCGCTTGGGGTGGTCGCGCCTGTCGGTGATCTCCACCTTCGAATAGATCGTGTCGCCGATGAACACGGGCTTGACGAAGCGCATGCGGTCGTAGCCGTAGGACATGGCGCGCGGGTTGATGACGGTGGCCGTCAGGCCGATGCCCACGCTGAAGACCAGCGTGCCGTGCGCGATGCGCTGGCCGAAGTCCTGGGTGGCGCACCAGGCGGCGTCCATGTGGTGGGGGAAGAAGTCGCCGGTCTGGCCGGCGTGCATCACGATGTCGGCCTCGGTGATGGTGCGGCCGGTGGTGCTGCGCGTGGCGCCGAGCACATAGTCTTCGAAGAACTGTTCGTGGGTCATGGGGCGCGAGAGGGCAGTGAAGAAGAAGGGGCGCAGGGCAGGGGCGCGTCGAGTTGCCACTCGCGCGCGATGGCCTCGGTGTCGGCGCCCAGGCGCGGCGCGCCGCGGTCGCTGTACAGCCGCTGGCCGTCGATGCGGATCGGGCAGCGCGTGGTGCGCAGGCTCGCGCCGCTGGCGCTGCGGATGGTCTGCACCATCTCCAGCGCGGCGAAGGCGGGGTGGTCCACCAGTTGCGGCCAGCGCAGCACGTCGGCACACCACACGCCGGCCGGCTCAAGGATGGCCAGCCAGTGCGCGCTGTCCTGCGCCAGCAAGTCCTGCTGCAACTGCTGCTTGAGTGCGTCGCGCTGGCGGAACCAGCCGCTGCGGTCGGCCGCGAGCGCGGCCAGGGCGTCGCTGCCGATCAGTTGTGCCAGCCGATCCATGGGGGTCATCGCCACGGCCATGAAGCCGTCGCGCGTGCGGTAGATGCCGTAGGGCGCCGCGCCGTGCACGCTGGCATGGTTTTCGGCGGTGCGCTGCGGCTGGCTGCCGTCGCCATTGAGGAAGGCGGTGAAGGGTTCGAACTGCAGGTCCAGCGCCGATTCGAGCAGGCTCACGTCCACGCGCGCGCCGCGCCCCGTCACGCCGCGGCGCAGCAGCGCCGCCAGGATGCCCTGCACCAGGTGCGCGCCGGTGATGACGTCGATCATCGAGACGCCGGCCGGCACGGGCGGGCCGCTGCCGTCGGCATGCGCGTCGCCGGTGAGCCAGGCCAGCCCCGAGAGCGACTGCACCAGCAGGTCCTGCCCCGGCTTGCCGCGCCAGGGCCCGCTCTCGCCATAGCCGCTGACGGCCGCATAGACGATGCGCGGGTTCAGCGCGAGCACGCTGGCCGCGTCCAGGCCGATGCGCTCCATCACGCCGGGGCGGAAGTTGTGAATCATCACGTCGGCCCGGGCGATCAGCGCTTTCACGCGCGCCAGGTCCTGCGGCGCTTTCAGGTCGGCCGCAAAGCTGCGCTTGCGCCGGTTGATGGTGTGGAACAGCGCACTGTCGCCCTCGAAGTGCTGGTCGGCCAGCACCAGGCTGCGGCACAGGTCGCCGCCATCGGGCCGCTCGACCTTGATGACGTCGGCGCCCAGGTCGGCCAGCCGCAGCGCGCATGAGGGGCCGGCCAGGAACTGGCTGAAATCCAGCACGCGCAAGCCGGCCAGCGGCAGGGCTTCTGGGTCTAGGGAATCAATCATGAGTGAAATTGATGTTTTTCAGTGGATGAATGTCAGCTCGAATTTCTAGAAAACCCTAATCGACAGGATTCATTGTCGAACAGATCATTCATTCATGAACGAAGCGTTCATATAGGAATTACACCAATGCGCCACCGAGCGCCCTCCATGGAGACACGCATGACCTCCCGACGCACCGCAGCAGCCAAGACCCTGTCCCTTCTCGCCGCCGGCCTGGCGCTGACCTTCGGCATGGCTGCGCCGGCGGCGGCGCAGAACTACACGCTGCGCTTTTCCACTTCGCAGGTGAACCCGAACGAGCCAGTGGTGAAGGTCATGCACAGCTTTGCCGACCGGGTGAAGCAGCGCTCCGGCGGGCGCCTGACGCTGAACATCTTCACGGGCGACCAGCTCGGCCCGCAGAAGAAGGTCAACGAGATGATCAAGGGCGGCGCCCGCGTGCTGAGCGTGACCGACTACGGCCAGCTCAGCCAGTTCGTGCCCGACCTGGGCATCCTGGCCGGCCCCTACCTCTACGCCAACCACGACGAGGCGAAGAAGCTCTTCGCCTCCGAGGTGTTCAAGGAGCTGTCGGGCCGCCTGGAGCAGCAGGGCATGAAGCTGATCATGGCCGACGGCCTGTTCGGCGTGCGCCACCTGCTGGGCAGCAAGCCGGTGCGCACGCCGGCCGACATTGCCGGCATGACGCTGCGCGTGCCGCCGTCGCCCATCATGCTGGAGACCTTCACTGCGCTGGGCGCCCGCCCCACCGCGCTGCCCTGGGGCGAGGTCTACAACGCGCTGCAGACCAACGTGGTCGATGCCGCCGAGGCCAACTACGGCTCGCTGGTCGGCTCCAAGCTGTATGAGGTGCGCAAGGTGCTCTCGACCACGGCGCACCAGACCATGTACGCGACCATGGTCACCAGCGCCGATTTCTTCAAGAGCCTGCCGCCCGATCTGCAGACCGTGCTGCTGGAAGAGGGCCGCAAGGCCGGCGCCGAACTGACCCAGCTCACGCAGGCTTCCGACGCGGCCTACGCCGACGAGATGAAGAAGGCTGGCGTGCAGTTCGTGACCGACGTGGACAACAAGGCCTTCGCCGAGAAGGCCAAGGTGGCCTACACGAAGGTGCCCGGCCTCACGCCCGGCATGTACGACAAGGTGCGCGCCGCGATGACGGCGCACTGAGCCTTAGCGCCGCACGCCATTCATGACTGAACCGGTCCCATCCGCCGCCGGCACGCCGGCCGGCCCGCTGCTGAGCCTGCGCCGCGCCGACGAGGCCATCGGCGTGGTCTGCGCCTGCGTCATCGTGCTGTCCATCACCTGGGGCGTGGTGACGCGCTACCTGTTCCCGCAGCCGGCGGCCTGGACCTTCGAGGTCGCCGTCATCGCCTTCGGCTGGCTGGTGTTCTTCGGCGCGGCCGCCTGCATCCGCTGGCGCATGCATGCCGACGTGGACGCGCTGGTGGCCCTGTTCCCGCCGCGGGTGCGGCGCGCCATCTTCATCTTCAACTGGTGGCTGCTGGCCGCGCTCTTCGCCACGCTGACGGCCATGTTCGTCTGGCAGTCCGTCATCGCGCACTCGATCCGCGTGGTGGTCATCGACATCCCGCGCTCGGTGGTCTACGGCCCCATGGCCTTCGCCTCCTTCCTCATGCTGGTGCAGCATGTGCTGCTCAAGCCCTGGGCCACCGGCTGGCAGTGGCAGCCGTCCTCGGAGATCGCGCTGTGAGTTCCTCCCTCCATCTCTGGCTGCCCGCCGTCCTGATGCTGGTGCTGCTGGCGCTGCAGACGCCCATCACCTGGTCGATGTCCATCGCGGCGCTGGTTTTCTTCGTGCTCAACCTGGGCGAGATGCCGCTGGCCAACTTCGCGCAGCAGATGGCCGAGGGCACGGAGTCGGTCTCGCTGCTGGCGCTGCCGCTGTTCGTGCTGGCCGGCTGCATCATGAATGCCTCGGGCATCACGCGCCGCCTGCTCAACCTGGCCGAGGTGCTGGTGGGCCACATGACCGGCGCGCTGGCGCAGATGTGCACCGTGCTGGCCACGCTGCTGGGCGGCCTGACCGCCTCGGCCAACGCCGACGCCGCGATGCTGGCCAAGACCATCGGCACGCAGATGGTGGCGCGCGGCTACGGCGCCCCTTTCGCGGCGGTGATCACCTCGTCGGCGGCCATCATCACGGCGCTGATCCCGCCTTCCATCGGCCTGATCATCTACGGCTTCCTGGCCGAAGCCTCCATCGGCCGGCTGTTCGCGGCGGGCATCGTTCCGGGGCTGCTGCTGGCGGTGGCGCTGATGTTCACCACGCACGTGCTGGCCATCAAGCGCAAGTACAGGCCGCAACGCGCCACGCGCGCCAACGCCCGCGAGCTGGGCCAGGCGCTGGTCGATGGCCTGTGGGCGCTGTCGATCCCGGTGGTCATCATCATGGGCACGCGCTACGGCATCTTCACCACCACCGAATCGGGCGCCGTGGTGGTGCTGTACGTGCTGCTGGTGGCGATCTTCGGCTACCGCGAGATAAAGCTGCGCCAGCTGCCCGAGGTGCTGGCCGAATCGGTACGCGATTCCGCCAGCGTGATGATGATGATCTGCGCCGCCTCGGCTTTCGGCTTCTACCTCTCGTGGGAGCAGGTGCCGCAGGCGATGTCGGGCTGGCTGGCCGGCACCACCCAGGACCCGGTCACGCTGCTGCTGCTGATCAACCTCATGCTGATCGTGCTGGGCACGGCCATCGAGGGCTCGGCCGCGCTGATCATCCTGACGCCCATGCTGCTGCCGCTGATCGCGGGTGCGCACATCGACAAGGTGCATTTCGGCATCGTGCTCATCACCAACCTCACCATCGCCGGCATCACGCCCCCGGTGGGCGGGCTGATGTACATCTCCTCGCAGACGCTGCGCGTGAAGATGGGCGACTACTCGCGCGAGGTGATGCCCTACCTGGCCGTGATGCTGCTGCTGCTGGTCGTGCTGTCGGTGTTCCCGCAGATCTCGCTGTGGCTGCCGAACCTGCTGTACGGCACCGGCGCGGTCCAGTGACCGCTTCCACGATTGCATCCTCCAACACCTTTCGACGCATGAGCAACATCACCCTCCGGGGCATGACCTGGGACCACCCGCGCGGCTACGAGCCGCTGGCCGCCTGCGCGGCGCTCTGGCAATCGCGCACCGGCGTGCGGATCCACTGGGACCGCCGCTCGCTGCAGGACTTCGAGTCCTTCCCGGTCGAGGAACTGGCCCGCCAGTACGACCTGATCGTGATCGACCATCCGCACGTCGGCCAGGTCACGCGCGAGGACTGCCTGCTGCCTTTCGACCCGGCACGGCTGGCCTCCATCGCGCGCGGCACGGTGGGCCGCTCCTTCGACAGCTACCTCTGGCAGGGCAGGCAATGGGCGCTGCCCATCGATGCCGCCACCCAGGTGCAGGCCTGGCGCCCCGGCCGGCTCGAAAGCGCAGCGGCCGACTGGGCGCAGGTGCTGGAACTGGCCCGGGCCGGCCGCGTGGCGCTGCCGATGCGCGCGCCGCATTCGCTGATGTGCCTGTACACGCTGTGCGCGCAGCGCGGCGCGCCGGCGCGCGAGGCGGGGCCGGAGCTGTTCGACCCGGAGACCGCGACTGCCGTGTGCGAGCAGCTCGGCGAGCTGCTGCGGCTGGTCGACCCGCGCTGCCTGGAGATGGACCCGATCGCGGTCTTCGAAGCCATGGCGCAGCCCGATTCGTCCATCGATTGCGTGCCGCTGATCTACGGCTACGTGAACTACGCCTGGGCCGGCTTCCGGCCGGTGCGGCTGGGCTTTGCGGACATCCCGTCCTTCGAGGGACGCGGGCCCGTGGGTTCGGCCCTGGGCGGCACCGGCATCGCGGTCTCGGCGCGCACCGCACATGCGAAGGAAGCCTTCGACTTCGCCATCTGGGTGGCCGATGCCGAGGCGCAGCGCGGCCCCTTCGCGGCGGCCGGCGGCCAGAGTGGCCACGCGGCAGCCTGGGAGGACGACGCCGTCAACGCCACCGCCGGCAACTTCTACCGCGCCACCCGCGCCACGCTGGAGGGCGCCTGGGTGCGCCCGCGCCACGACGGCTACATGCTCTTCCAGCATGCGGCCTCGCTGCGGCTGAATGCCGGCCTGCAGGCCGGCGAGCCGGCGCGCGCCATCGTGCAGGCGCTCAATGCGATGTACCGGGAGAGCCTCGCCTGATGACCGCACCGCTGGCGGGCCTGCTGGTCCTCGACCTTGCACAGTTCCTCTCGGGGCCCTCGGCCGCGCTGCGGCTGGGCGACCTGGGCGCGCGCGTGATCAAGGTCGAGCGGCCGGGCAGCGGCGACATCTGCCGCACCCTCTACCTGACCGACACCGACGTGGGCGGCGATTCCACGCTGTTCCACGCGATCAACCGAAACAAGGAAAGCCTTGCGCTGGACCTGAAGGCGCCCGAGGACATGGCCGCGCTCAAGCGCCTGATTGCGCGCGCCGACGTGCTGATCCAGAACTTCCGCCCCGGCGTCATCGAGCGCCTGGGCCTGGGCTACGAGGACGCGCGGGCGATCAACCCGCAGCTGGTCTATGCCGGCGTCTCGGGTTACGGCGAGACCGGCCCCTGGGCCGGCATGCCCGGGCAGGACCTGCTGGCGCAGTCGCTCTCGGGCGTCACCTGGCTCAACGGTCATGAGGGGGAGGGGCCGGTGCCGCTGGGCCTGTCCATCGCCGACATGCTGGCTGGGCACGCGCTCACCGAAGGCATCCTGGCCGCCCTGGTGCGGCGCGGCATCAGCGGCACGGGCGCACATGTGCAGACCAGCCTGCTCGAAGCCCTGGTGGACCTCCAGTTCGAGTTGCTGACCACACACCTGAACGACGGCCAGCGGCTGCCCGCGCGCGCAGGCTTTCGCAATGCCAATGCCTATCTGGCCGCGCCCTACGGCATCTATCCCACGCGCGACGGCTACCTCGCGCTGGCCATGATGCCGCTGGAGAAGCTGGCCCGGACCCTGCCGCTGCCGGCCCTGGCGGCCTACAGCGCCCAGGACGCCTTCGGGCGGCGCGACGAGATCAAGCGCCTGATCGCCGCCGCGCTGTCGCAGCAGGACACCGCGCACTGGCTGGCGCGGCTGCAGCCCGCCGACGTGTGGTGCGCCGAAGTGCTGGACTGGCCGCGCCTGCTGCAAAGCCAGGCCTTCGGTTTGCTCGACATGCTGCAGACGGTGCAGCGCGGCGACGGCACGCCCGTGCACACCACGCGCGGCCCGCTGCGCATCGACGGCCTGCGCTCCAGCAGCGTGCGCGGCGCGCCCCAGGTGGGCGAACACAGCGCCGCCTTGAGGCATGAATTCGGGCTCTGAGCGCCTGCCTTCCTCCTTCTTTCCTTCCCTTTCACTTCAGGCCAGACACCATGACTCTCGCAGGCAAGACCGTCCTCATCACCGCCGCTGCCCAGGGCATTGGCCGCGCCAGCGTCGAGGCCTTCTCGCGCGCCGGTGCCACCGTGTGGGCCACCGACATCAACGAGGCCGCGCTGGCCGAGCTGGCTGCGCTGCCCGGCGTGAAGACCCGCCGGCTCGACGTGCTGCAGGACGGCGAGGTGCGTGCGCTGGTGGCCGACATCGGCGCGGTCGACGTGCTCTTCAACTGCGCAGGCGTGGTGCACGCCGGCAGCGTGCTGGAGGCCAGCGACAAGGACCTGGACTTCGCCTTCGACCTCAACGTGAAGGCCATGGTGCGCACCGTGCGCGCGGTGCTGCCGGGCATGCTGGAGCGCAAGGACGGCGCCATCATCAACATGGCCTCGGTCGCCAGCAGCGTCAAGGGCGTGCCCAACCGCTTCGCCTACGGCGTGACCAAGGCCGCCGTGATCGGCATGACCAAATCCATCGCCGCCGACTACGTGGCGCAGGGCGTGCGCTGCAACGCCATCTGCCCGGGCACGGTGGACTCGCCCTCGCTGCACGAGCGCCTGCGTGCGCAGGGCGACTACGAGGCCGCGCGCCGGGCCTTCGTCGCGCGCCAGCCCATCGGCCGCATCGGCCAGCCGCAGGAGATTGCCGACCTGGTGCTCTACCTGGCGCAGGCCACCTACACCACGGGCCAGGTCCACATCATCGACGGCGGCTGGGCGATCTGAGCGGGCTTCAGGCCGCCGACAGCGCCCAGCCCGCTGCTGCGGCCAGCAGTACCACCAGCAGCGGCGAAGCCCGGCCCCACAGCAGCAGCGCGAGCGCCGCAGCGGCCAGCGCGACGTCGGCGGGGCCGTGGATGGCCGAGGTCCACAGCGGCCGGTACAGCGCCGCGGCCAGCAGGCCGGTGACGGCCGCGTTCACACCGGCCAGCGCCGCGCGGGCGCCGGGGCGGCTGCGCAGGCGCGCCCAGAAAGGCAGCGCGGCCACGAGCAGCAGCAGCCCCGGCACGAAAAGCAACCCCAGCAGCAGCAGGCCGCCTGCCACGCCCGACAGCGGCGCCTGCATGGCCGCACCCAGGTAGGCGGCGACGCTGAACAGCGGCCCGGGCACGGCCTGCGCGGCGCCGTAGCCGGCCAGGAACTGGTCCGCGCCCAGATGGCCTGCATCGACGGTCGCGCTCTGCAGCATCGGCAGCACCACATGGCCGCCGCCGAAGACCAGGGCGCCGGCGCGGTACACGCCGTCGAGCAGGCTCCACAGGCCCGGCCCCTGCCAGGCGGCCAGCAGCGGCAGGCCCAGAAGGAGCAGCAGGAACAGGCCCAGCGCCACGCCCCCGGTGCGCGCGCGGATCTGCAGCGGCAGGGCGCGTGACGGCCCTGGCTGGGGCAACTGGCGCAGCAGGCGGGCGCCGAGCAGCGCGGCCAGCGCGATCGCCAGCAACTGGCCGCCCAGCCCCGGCAGTGCCAGCGCCAGCACGGCCGCGCCCAGCGCCATCAAACGGCGCGGCGCATCGGGGCACAGGCCGCGCCCCATCTGCCAGACCGCCTGGGCCACCACGGCCACGGCCGCCACCTTGAGCCCATGCACGGCCCCCGATTGCAGCCAGTGCGCATGCTGCGCGAGCCCCAGCGCCAGAGCGATCAGCAGCGCGGCCGAGGGCAGCGTGAAGCCAGTCCAGGCCGCCAGCGCGCCGCCCCAGCCCGCGCGCGCCAGGCCCAGCGCAAAGCCGACCTGGCTGCTCGTGGGGCCGGGCAGGAACTGGCACAGCGCCACCAGCTCGGCATAGGCGGCTTCGTCGAGCCAGCGCCGCCGCTCGACGAAGGCGGTGCGGAAGTAGCCCAGGTGCGCGATCGGGCCGCCGAAGCTGGTCAGGCCCAGCGCGAGGAAGGCGACAAAGACCTCGGCGATGCGCGCCAGCATCTTGCGCGGCGCGGCTGCCGTGGCTGTTTCAGGGAGATTCATGAAGGCGCGATTGGACAGGACGAAGGTGACAGCAGCCCGCCTCAGGCGGTGTTCACTGCGGCCGGTGCTCAGGCATCGGCGTCGGGCCTGAAGCCCCGGCGCCCGCCTGCAGCGCGGCCAGGGCTTCCGCGTCGGTGCGGTAGGTGAACAGCAGCGGCCCGGGCTTGAGCAGGCCCGCGCGCTCGAGCACCTGCAGCGCCGGCAGCTTGAGCCCGCTCACGTGCAGCCGCACGCCGCGTGCCTCGAGCTGGCGCCGGATGTTGCCGAAGGCCTCGGCGCCCGTCAGGTCCACGCGGTTGATGGGCTGCGCGAACAGGCACACGTCGCTCAGCTGCGGCTGCGCGGTGAGCGCACCCGTCACGGCGCGCTCGAGCTCGCTGGCCGAGGCGAAGTCCAGGTCGGCGTCCAGCCGCAGCGCATACAGCTGCGGTGCCAGCGGCGGCAGCTTCAGCAGGTGGCGGTCGCGCAGGCTGCCGTCCGCATGCAGGCCCACTTCGATGATGCGCGGATGCAGGTGCCGGTACATGTAGTGCGCCAGCGCCGCCAGCAGGCCGCCCAGCACGCCCCAGTAGATGGCCGGCGCGGTGGCGA
This sequence comes from Xenophilus arseniciresistens, assembly GCF_028023875.1. Lineage (GTDB taxonomy): Bacteria > Pseudomonadota > Gammaproteobacteria > Burkholderiales > Burkholderiaceae_C > Xenophilus > Xenophilus arseniciresistens. The sequence goes on along the minus strand of NZ_JAQIPB010000002.1, from coordinate 492,673 downwards.
TGGTGAGCACGAAGGTGCCGAAGGCGATGCCTGCCTCGATGCGCGAGATGCGCCACAGCGCCACGAAGGACGAGGGCTTGAGCAGCCCCAGGGTGGCCGTGACCACGATGGCGCCCAGCACCGCCTGCGGCACGTGGTAGAGCAGGGGCATCACCCACAGCAGCGCGCCGGCCACCACGGCCACGCTGAACAGCGTGGACCACTGGGTCTTGGCGCCCGCATACAGCGTGATGGCCGAACGCGAGAAGGAGGAACTGGTGGGGAAGGCGCCCGACAGCCCCGAGGCGATCTTGCCCAGGCCCTGGCCGATCAGGTCCTGGTTCTCGTTCCACAGCGTGCCCGAGCGCGCGTTGTCCACCTTGGCGCTGGAGGCGGTTTCCAGAAAGCTCACCAGCGTGATCAGGAAGGCCGGCAGCAGCAGCGCGCCCAGTTCCCGCCAGTCCGGCAGGGTGGGCAGGTACAGCGAGGGCAGGCCCGAAGGCAGCGCGCCGATCACCGCGCCGCCGCGCAGCGCATAGCCCAGCACGCCGCTGATCAGGGCCGTGGCCGCCACCAGCAGCATGGTGGTGGGCAGGCGCGGCGAGAAGCGCTTGCCCAGCCACAGCACCGCCATGCTGCCCAGGCCGAAGGCGATGGCCACGAAGTCTGGCGGCGGGCCCTCCAGCAACTGGCCGAAGCTGCGCCCCGTGAAGCCCAGCAGCGCGGGCAGCTGCGACAGCGTGATCAGCACCGCCGCGCCCTGCGTGAAGCCCATGAGCACTGGCGAATTGACCAGCCGCAGCAGCCAGCCGAAGCGCGCCGCGCCCAGCAGCACCTGCATGGCGCCCGAGAGCAGGGTCAGCCACACGGCCAGCGACACCCATTCGCGGCTGCCCGGCACTGCCAGCGGCGCGAGCGACGCGCCCACCAGCACGCTGGTCAGCGCCGTCGGCCCCACCGACAGCCGGGCCGAGGCGCTGAACATGACGGCGATGAGCGCCGGGAACAGTGCTGCGTAGATGCCCGTGATCAGCGGCATGCCCGCCAGCGCCGCGTAGGCCACGCCCTGCGGAATCACCATCAGCGCCACGGTGATGCCGGCGATGGCCTCGTTGATCAGCAGTGCCTTGTCGGGGCGCGGCCAGGCCAGGAAGGGCAGCCAGCGCGTGAGCTGGGCGCGTGAGGAGGTGGAGGAGGAAGCGGGGGCGGAGCCGGACGTGCGCATGGCGAAAGCGGGGGGAGCGACGCGCCGCAGCGCGAATGCCGACGATTGTGTCGCATGCAGCGATCGGTGCTGAAGCGGGGCTGCCACGCGTACTTTCGTGCGCCAGCCGCCGCCTGACGTGGGGCCCTTCGGGCGCGGACGACGTGCTGCGCCGCGCGCCTACACATGCGGCTGGCACGCGCACCAAGCATCCAGGGCTTCTCCATCACTTTCAAAGGAGCTTTTCATGCCGATCAAAGCCGTCCACGAACTCTTCATCCATGAGCTGTCCGACACCTACAGCGCCGAGAAGCAGATGACCCGCTCGCTGCCCAAGATGGCCAAGCACGCCACCGACCCCGAGCTGGCAGCGGCCTTCGAGGCCCATCTGGAGGAAACGCGCGGCCAGGTGGCGCGCATCGAGGAATTGGCCGAAGCGGCCGGCCTCAAGCTCAAGCGCATCAAGTGCGAGGGCATGGCCGGGCTGATCGAGGAGGCCACGTCGATGATGGACCAGGTGGAGGAGGGGCCGGTGCTGGATGCTGCGCTCATCGGCGCCGCCCAGAAGGCCGAGCACTACGAGATCGCGAGCTACACCTCGCTGATCCTGATGGCCAAGAAGCTGGGCCTGGCCCAAGCCGTGCCGCTGCTGCAGGCCACGCTCAAGGAAGAGCAGGCCACCGACCAGAAGCTCAGCGTGCTGGCCGAGGCACAGCAGATCGAGCAGGCGGCCTGAGGCGGGAAGCACCTCATTTCGAATGCTGCGGCGGCTCGCGGCGGCGCTGGACGCTCACGCTGCCGTTGGCTTCGAGGAAGACATAGCGCATGTCCTGCAGCTCGCAGTCGGCTTCGCGCAGCGCCTGTTCGATGTCGTTGCGCGAGACGCGGTGCTTCTTGCGCACGGTGTCGAAGATCGCGCCGTCGCGGCCCAGCAGCACGGCTTCGCCTTCCAGCAGCCTTTCGGCCGTGCGGCTGCGCGCGGTGAGCATGCCCACCAGCGCGTTCAGCGCAATCAGCACCAGGCACACCAGCAGGCCGCCAGGCAGGGAATGGTCGTCGCCGGTCATCGACGGGCCGGCGGCTTCGCTGATCAGCATCACCACCAGCAGATCGAAGGGCGTGAACTGGCCGACCGTGCGCTTGCCGGTCAGCCGCATCATCAGCAGCAGAACCGCATAGGCGACTGCAGCGCGCACCAGCAGTTCCCAGGCATCGAGTTCCAGATCCAGCATCTTTTTTCTGACTCCGCAGGCGCCGGCTCCAACGGCGGCCTGCAGAGTGTGCAAACGCTTGCGCGGATCGGGGGTAGGCGGCAGCCTCTTTGCTTGGCGGTGAACCCGCGCGTCAGGGCGAGGGTGCGTCCAGGCCGTGGCGCGCGCGCAGAAAAGCGGCCAGGCGCGCGGGCAGGGGCGCGAAGCCGGAACCGCGATAGCGGGGCGGGGGGCCTTCCTGCACGCGGTGGCCCGGCGCCTCGGAAGGGTCCTCGCCCAGGTATTGAAGGAAGTCGGTCGGCGACAGGATGGGCAGGCCGTGGAAGGGATGCAGGGCCAGCAGGTCGGCATCGCCGGTGATCAGCGCGTCGGCCTGGCCGTGCACCGCGACGTCCAGGAACTTGTCGTCCTTCGGGTCGCGGCAGGCGCGGATGGGGGTGGCGGGGTGGATGAGTTCGAGCAGCGGCGCCAGATATTCCAGGAACTCGCGGCGGGTCTGCGCAGAGGCAAAGCGGTCGAAGCGCGGGCGATGCAGCACGTCATGCAATTCGCCCAACGTGGCGGCGCTCATGAGCAACTTGCCGCCCAGCTGTGTGGCTTGGCTGACCGCCCGGCCTGCGGTGCCAGCAGGCCAGAAGGCGCGACCGATCAACACATTGGTGTCGACGACCCAGCGTCCGCTGCCCGCCAGGCGTTCAGTCATCGCGGGCCAGCAACTGTTCCAGGATCTCTTCAGTCATCCCATTGGCCTTGGCTTCGGCGGCCATCTGGTCGCAGTGGGCCAGAAAGCGTTCCACATTCAGCGCATGCAGCCGCTGGTATTCCTCGGGCGAGATGACCATCGCCACGTCCCGGTCGTGCCGGCGAATGACCACGGGCTGCCGCGCCGCCGCATCGAGCATGGCGGCGAAGTTCTGTTTGGCCTCGCTGGCGGAGTAACTGATCATGGCAATCCTCTGCAAAAGAAGAGATGGCCAAATTGTACAATTTGTACGGTCACTGCCGGGGCGCGGCACGCTGGCGCCGCGGCTGGAAGGCCGTCGGTGACTTGCCCGTGGCCTGCTTGAACATGGCGCAGAAGGCGCTGTCGGTGGTGTAGCCGCTGGCGGCGGCCACCTGGCTCACGGCCATGCCGCGGGCCAGCAGCGGCAGCGCATGGGCCAGCACGGCCTGCTGGCGCCACTGCTGCCAGCTCATGCCCATGTGGTTGCGAAACAGCCGCGCCACGGTGCGCTCGCTGGCGCCGATGGTGGCCGCACGTTCGGCCAGCGTGGCTCGGTCGGCGGGGTTGCGCAGCATGGCCTCGCACAGCATGCGAAGCCGCTTGTCCTGCGGCAGCGGCACGTCGATGCGGATCTGCGTCGCGCGCTCCAGCTCGTTCACCAGCAGCGGGGCGATCCAGCGCTCGCGCTGCGCGGCCTGCGCGTCGGCTGGCGGCCGGCCGTCGGGCGTGGTGTCCAGCGCCAGCAGCAGCGCGCGCAGCAGCGGGCTGATCTCCAGCACCTCGCAGCGCGTCCATTCGGGGCCCAGCCACCGGTGCAGGTAGACCGTGCGCAGCTCGGCGTCCTCGATCAGGTTGATGCTGTGCGGCACATCGGCCGGCACCCACAGCGCGCGCGAGGGTGGCACGATCCAGGTGCCGTCGGCGGTGCTCAGCCGGATCACGCCGCGGGTCGAGAAGGTCAGCTGCGGCCAGGGATGCGCGTGCAGCTCCACCTGCGTGTCGCCCGAGAGGAAATGCTCCTTGGCCCGCAGCGGGCGCACGGCATCGGGCATGTACAGGTGCGGCGTGAGCGGCCCTACGCTGTGGCTGGCTGCCGGCGGCGACGGGGCATGGCGGGCGGGCTCGGAACGGCTTGGCATGGTTTCGACAATGATTGTCTCTGTATCGCCATTCTGCCGCGATGTGCTGGCCTAGCATCGATGCAGTCACCCGAAGGCGCCCGGCGCCCACCGGGTTGGCTCACGACAACACCAAGATCTTTTTTCATCCGCAGCGACCGCCATGACTTCCTCCTCCGCTTCCGACGCGCCCCCATCCAGCCTCGGCTCCGACGCCCGGCTGATCGGCCTGGTGGGCATCGCGCATGCCATCAGCCATTTCAGCCAGTTGCTGCTGGCGCCGCTGTTTCCCTGGCTCAAGGACGATTTCGGCGTCAGCTACACGCAGCTGGGCGCGGTGCTCACGGTGTTCTTCGTGGTCTCGTGCATCGTGCAGGCGGCCTCGGGCTTCGTGGTCGACCGCATGGGGCCGCGGCCGGTGCTGTTCGTCGGCCTCGCGCTGCTGGGCCTGGGCGCCTTCGGCTATGCGCTGGCGCCCAACTACTGGGTGCTGATGCTCAGTGCCGTGGTCGGCGGCATTGGCAATGGCGTGTTCCACCCGGCCGACTACACGCTGTTCAACCGCAAGGTGGCGTCCACTCGTCTGGGCCATGCCTACAGCGTGCACGGCATCACCGGCAGCCTGGGCTGGGCGCTGGCGCCGGCCTTCGTGGTGCCGCTGGCGCTGGCCTTCTCGTGGCGCGTGGCGCTGGCGGCGGCCGGTGTGCTGGCCTTCGTGGTGCTGGCGCTGCTGTGGTTCAACCGCGCTGCGCTGGCACTGGAGGTCAAGCCCGTGCATCGGTCCGCAGGGCCTGCCGCAGCAGGTGCGGAAGCGGGCGGCGAGTTCGGCTTCCTGCGCATTCCCGCCGTGTGGATGTGCTTCGGCTTCTTCTTTTTCTACGCGATGGTCATCAGCGTGGTGCAGACCTTCGCGCCCGTGGCGGCCGGCAAGCTGCACGCCGTGCCGGTGGCGCTGGTGGCCATCTGCCTGACGGTGTACATGGTGGCCAACTCGGCAGGCATGGTGCTGGGCGGATTCCTGGCCTCCGACCCCGCGCGCTGCGAGCGCATCGTGGGTGCAGGCTTTGGCGCAGCGGCCCTCATCACGCTGGTGATGGCGCTGGCGGACTTCGCGCCCGTGGTGGTGCCGGTGCTCTTTGGCGCGATGGGCTTTGCCTCGGGTATCGCGGGCCCCTCGCGCGACCTGATCGTCAAGCGCTCGACGCCGGCCAATGCCAGCGGCCGCGTGTACGGCGTGGTCTATGCAGGGCTGGACATCGGCCAGGCGCTGGCGCCGCTGATCTTCGGCCGGCTCATGGACCACGGCCAACACCGCGCCGTGATCCTGGGCCTGGCGCTGGTGCAGGCGGTGCTGATCGCCAGCGCCTTCAACGTGCGGCGCGCCCGGCGCGAACTGCTGCCGGTGCCGGCCGCTTCCGCCTCCGCCTGAGGCCGGCGGCTTCTCGCCCGCATTCGGCGCATTCCCTCGCGATGCTTGAACCGTCAGAATCTGCGGCCATGAGCAGCGCCCCCACCGCCCCCCAGTACTGGCTGATGAAGTCGGAGCCCGATGAGTGCTCCATCGACGATGCGCTGGCCGCGCCGCGGCAGACCGTGCCCTGGACCGGCGTGCGCAACTACCAGGCGCGCAACTTCATGCGCGACCAGATGCGAGTCGGTGACGGCGTGCTCTTCTACCACTCGAGCTGCCCCGAGCCCGGCATCGCAGGCCTGGCGCGCGTGGCCTCGGGCGTGCGGCCGGATCCCACGCAGTTCGACGCCCGCTCGCCGTACTACGACCCCAAGTCGCCCGCCGATGCGCCGCGCTGGCTGCTGCTGGACGTGCAGGCCCTGCGCAAGACGCGGCTGCTGGGCCTGCCCGAGTTGCGCGGCGTGCCCGCGCTGGCCGACATGCGCCTGCTGCAGCGGGGCAACCGGCTGTCGATCACGCCCGTGACGGCGCAGGAGTGGGAGGCGATAGAGGGCCTGCTGGCTTGGCGTGGCTGATCAAGCTGCGGGCAGCAGATCCAGCACCAGCTCCTGCGGCCGGCACAGCTTTGTGCCCAGCGGCGTGCGCACCACGGGGCGGTTCATGAGGATGGGGTGCCTGGCCATCGCGGCCAGCAGCTCGTCGTCGCTGCGCGCGGCATCGCGCAGGCCCAGTTCCTCGGCCAGCGCTTCCTTCTCGCGCAGCAGGGCGCGCGCGCCGGTGCCCATTTCGGCAATCACGGCGCGCAGGCCGGCTTCGTCAAGCGGGGTCTTCAGATACTCCACCACCGTGGGCTCGAAGCCGCGTTCCTGCAGCAGGGCCAGCGTCTTGCGCGAGGTGCCGCAGGCGGGGTTGTGGAAGAGGGTGATGGGAAAGTCGGTGGCGGAAGGCATGGGGGGATTGTGGCGATAAGCGAAGGGCCGCACGCCATACTCGGCGCCATGTCCCTGTTCCTCCGGATTCCCCGCACGGCCACGCTTGCGCTGCTGGCCGCTGGCGCGGCCTGTGCCCATGCGCAGCTCTCTGAAGAAGTGCCCTTCATCACCACGCCCGACCATGTGACGCTGGAGATGCTGCGCATCGCCGAGGTGGGCGCGGCGGACCATGTGATCGACCTGGGTTCGGGCGACGGCCGCATCGTCATCACGGCCGCGCGCCAGTTCGGCGCCAGCGGCCTGGGCGTGGAGCTGGTGCCTGATCTGGTGGAAAAGAGCCGCGCCAACGCGCGCCGCGCCGGCGTGGCAGGCAAGGTCGAGTTCCGCACGCAGGACATCTTCGACACCGACCTCTCGTCGGCCAGCGTGATCACCATGTACCTGCTGCCCGAGGTGAACCTGCAGCTGCGGCCGCGCCTGCTGCGCATGGCGCCGGGCACGCGCATCGTCTCGCATGACTGGGACATGGGCGACTGGAAGCCCGACCGCAGCGTGAAGGTGGACGTGCCCGACAAGAAGGTGGGGCTGGAGAAGTCCAGCCGCATCCACATGTGGCGCGTGCCGGCCCCGGTCGAAGGGCTGTGGTGCGCGGGTGCCGGGGCGCTGCGATTCGCGCAGCGGCACCAGCAATACAGCGCGCAGCTGCAGCTGCCCGGCGCGTCGGCGCAGCGCTGGAAGGGCCGCATCGTGGGTGCCGAACTGCCGGCCCCCGTGGGCGGCCCGCTGCGGCCGGCCCTGCACTGGCGCGAAGGCGCGCTGGAAGTCAAAGCCGGTGTGGCGGGGCTGGCTGCTGGCACGCGCTTCGAGCGCGCGGGCGACAAGGCAGCTTGCGGCGCCTGATGACCCGCGCGCCGCTCAGTCGCCGGCCACGGCGTCGTCGGCCGTGAACGGAAACCGCTCGGCCCAGAAGGCCTGCAGGCGCGGCTCGGCGTCCACGCGCCGCACGGCGGCCATCAGGTGCGGCGCCTCCTTGGCAAAGCGCGCGCGGCGCGGCGTCCAGCGCGAGACCACGGCCACGTACAGGTCCAGCATGCCGATCCGCTCGCCCAGCAGGTAGGGTGCACCGGTCGGGGTGATGTCGCGCATCTGCCGGTCCATCAGCTGCCAGCAATGGGCGATGCGTTGCGCGCTGAGTTCCAGCAGCGCGGGCTGTGCGGCTGCGTCGGGCACCAGCCGCGAGGGCTCGTCACGCACCCAGAACAGCGCATAGATCTGCGTGGCCACGTAGCTCATCCAGCGCAGGTACTGGCCGCGCAGCGGATGGTCGATGGCCGGCGCCAGGCCGGCCTGCGGATGGCGGTCGCCCAGCCAGATCAAGAGGGCCGCGCTTTCGGTGAGCAGCTCGCCTTCGGGCGTGCGCAGGGCCGGCACCTGGCGCGCGGGGTTCACCTGCGCCGCGCGCTCGCGCTCGGCCTCGCTTTCCCAGGGCGCCATGTCCACCGTCTGCACGGGGGCGCCGATGAGCGTGAGCGCGGCATGGACAGGCACCGCGCCGGAGCCCGGCGCGCCGTACAGCGTGTAGTGGGGTGCAGCGGCGTCGGTCATGCGCGCAGTGTGGCGGGCTGCACCCGGGGGCGCAAGCGCGCGGGCGCAGCAATGCGCCCTTCGCCTACGCGCTCAGCCGGCCAGCAGCGCGTCCACCTGCTGCAGGCCCGCGATGGTCTTCACGCAGGCTTGCGCCGCCTCGGTGCCCTTGATCGCGAAGTGGCGGTGGAAGTACTTGCGGTGCTCGATGTGCTCATGGAAATGGTGCGGCGTGAGCACGGCGGAGATCATGGGCACGCCCGTGTCCAGCTGCAGCGTCATCAGCGCATTGACAACCGTGGTGGCCACGAACTCGTGGCGGTAGATGCCGCCGTCGACCACCAGCGCGCAGCACACCACGGCCGCATAGCGGCCCGAGCGGGCCAGGCGCTGCGCGTGCAGCGGGATCTCGAAGGCGCCGGGCACGTCGAAGATGTCGATGCGATCGCGCGCAAAGCCCTGGCGCGCCATCTCTTCGAGGAAGGCGTCGCGCGCCTGGTGCACGATGTCCGAATGCCACTGTGCTTCGACGAGCGCGATGCGCTGGTCGCCCGAAGCGACGGTGGAGCTGAGGGGAAGGTCGTTGAGCTGACTCATGGTGCCTTTTGTCTTGAAAAGGGGTTTCCTGAATCAGGGCGCTTGAACGCACGAGCGCATGGCGGCCGCCTTGCCGCCAAGGCAAGGCCGACCGCCAGGGCGATCGCGCTCTCTTTCATCCGGACTGTGACCGTCGGCCCCGGAGTCACACCGGGTCTGCTGACATCCGCATGACTGGCACACGGACCGCTCGCGGGCTTGTGCGACGGTTGCCCGTCGCCATCACCGCCGGTGGGGAATTCCACCCCGCCCTGAGAACGCTTGCGGCGCGCCAGAGGCGCGCTGCGGCCGCGATTCTAGGGAGCGGCCAAAGACCGCGCTGTCACCCCGGTTGCGCACCCGCCGCGGCGCGGCGGGCCCGGCCGCGCTCGCCGCGCATCACCAGCAGGCCCGAGACGACGAGCAGGGCGATGCCCAGCAGGCCCCACATGTCGGGCACATGGCCCCAGACCAGGTAGCCCAGCAGCACCGCAAACAGCAGGCCGCTGTAGCGGAAGGGGGCCAGCAGCGAGATCTCGCCCAGCCGCAGTCCGCCGATCAGGAGCAGGAAGGCGCCGCACAGGAAGCCGGCGCCCAGCGTGATCAGGCCCAGCGTGGGCAGCGTGACCGGCTTGACGCCCTGCATCGGCAGCAGCAGCGCCGCCAGCAGGCCCAGGGCCAGCGCACTGGACAGCGTGGCCACGGTGGAGGGCAGGGTGGGATCGAGCCGGCGCGTGAGCAGGTCGCGCAGCGCATGCAGCAAGGTGCCGGCCAGGCACAGCAGTGCCCAGGCGTTGAAGCCCTCGCCGGTGGGGCGCACCACCAGCAGCACGCCCGCAAAGCCCACGCCCACCGCGGCCCAGCGCATCGGCGAAGCTTTTTCGTGCAGGAAGAGCACGGCGAACAGGGTCATGAACAGCGGCGCGCCCTGGTTGATGGCCGTGGCATTGGCCAGCGGCAGCTGGAACAGCGAGAACAGGTACATGGCCGTGCCCAGCGCATCGGTGGCGCTGCGCGCCAGCACGCGCGGGTGGGCCAGCTGCGGCACGCGGCGCAGCACGCCCTGGTGCCAGGCCAGCAGCAGCATCAGCAGCACCACGATGGCACTGCGCATCACGATGAGCTGGGCCGAGGGCAGGATCTGGCTGACGTACTTGGCCACTGCGTCATTGGCCACGAAGAAGCCCGAGGCCCCGATCATCATGAGCACGGCGCGCAGCGCGTGCGGGTGGCGGTGGGGCGCGGCGGCCAGGGGCTTGGAGGTGGAAACGGTCATGCGGGCGCGAGCATAGGGGCGATGCGCGCGTCGTGCTGGCGCTGGGTCAAAACCAGGCGCCGCCACGGTGCGTTGCTGCAGCAGCGCCTCAGACCACGCTGCGATGGCGCTCGATGCAGGTGGCCAGCGTTTCTTCGCCGCTGCGCTGCCACCAGTCCAGGCTCGAGAAGATCTCGACTTCGCTGAAGCCCGCAAAGCCCGCGGCCTCCACCCAGCCGCGGATCTTCTTCAGCTCGATCACGCCGTCGCCCATCATGCCGCGGTCGTTGAGCAGGTCGCGCGTGGGCGTGAGCCAGTCGCAGACGTGGTAGGCCAGCAGGCGCGTGTTCTTCGCGTCGCCGGCACGCGCGATCTGCTGCGCGAGCTTCGGGTCCCACCAGGTGTGATAGACGTCCAGCGCCACGCCCAGCATGCCGCTTTGCTGCGCATCCAGTTCGTCGCACAGGTCCAGCGACTGCTCCAGCGTGTTGATGCAGGCGCGGTCGGCGGCCTGCATGGGATGCAGCGGCTCGATGGCCAGCGGCATGCCCACTTCGCGCGCGTACTCGAGGGATGCCGCGATGCCGTCGCGCACCTCGGTGCGTGCGCGCGCGAGGTCGGTGTAGGCCGCCTTGCCGTTCAGCGCGCCGGGCAGGGCGCCCACCACCAGCACCAGGCAGGCGGCGTTCAGCGTCTTGGCTTCGTCGATGGCGCGGCGGTTGTCCTCCAGCGCGGCCTTGAGGCCCGCGGCGTCGGGCGCCGGAAAGAAGCCGCCGCGGCAGTAGCCCGACAGGCCGATGCCCAGCGCCTTGAGCTGGGCCGCGACCTTGTCCAGGCCCACGGCCGCCACCTGGTCGCGCCAGGGGCTGATGGCGCGCACGCCGGCGGCGGCGCACTGGTCGATGAGCCGGTCCAGCGGCACTTCGGCGCCGGCCTGCTTGCGGATGGTGGCCGTGTTGATCGACAGCCAGTCGTGGTTGGCGGAGAAGTCGCGCATCGCAGGCTGCTCGTTCAGGCGTCGATGCCGTACACGGCCAGCAGCGACTTCATGCGCTGCACCGCCAGCTCGGGCTTCTCGAGCACGTTGGCCGCATCGGCCAGGCGGAACAGCTCGGCCAGGTGCTGCAGCGAGCGCGTGCTCTGCTGGCCGCCGACCATGCTGAAGTGCTGCTGGTGGCCGTTGAGCCAGGCCATGAAGACCACGCCGGTCTTGTAGAAGCGCGTGGGCGCCGCAAAGATGTGGCGCGACAGCGGCACCGTGGGGCCGAGGATCGCGTGGAACTTTTCTTCGTTGCCCTGCGCCAGCTCGCCCAGCGCCGCGCTGGCCGCCGGCGCGATGGCGTCGAAGATGCCCAGCAGCGCGTCGCTCTGGCCGTGCATCACTTCGCTGCCCCAGCCGTCGCCGGCGATCAGCTCGGCATAGTTGAAATCGTCGCCCGTGTACATGCGCACGCCCGCGGGCAGCCGGCGGCGCATCGCGATTTCCTTGTCCTTGTCGAGGAGGGAAATCTTGATGCCGTCGACCTTGCTCGGGTGGGCGGCGATCACGGCCAGGGCCGTGTCCATCGCGGCATCGACGTTGTCGCTGCCCCAATAGCCGGCCAGCGCCGGGTCGAACATCGGGCCCAGCCAGTGCAGCACGACAGGCTGTTTCGCCTGCGACAGGATGCGGCCGTAGACGCGCTCGTAGTCGGCCGGGCTCCTGGCCACGCGGGCCAGCGCGCGGCTGGCCATGATGATCAGCTTGCCGCCCAGCTTCTCGATCGCGGCCATCTGCTCTTCGTAGCCGCGGATCACGTCGTCCACGGTTTTCACCGCGTCGATGTCCAGGTGGTCGGTGCCGCAGCCCGAGGCCACGAAGGCACCCGGGTGGTCCTTGGCCGCATCGAGCGAGCGGCGGATCAGCTCCAGCGAAGTGGGCCAGTCCAGGCCCATGCCGCGCTGGGCCGTGTCCATGGCTTCGGCCACGCCCAGGCCCAGCGACCACAGGTGCTGGCGGTAGGCGATGGTCGCGTCCCAGTCCACGGCGGCCGTGAGCCAGGGGTCGACCGCGGCCAGCGGATCGGCCACCACATGCGCGGCCGAGTAGGCGATGCGGTTGAACTTCAGGCCCGCGGGCGGGCGCGCCAGCGGCGTGCCTTGCAGCGCGTAGTCGGCCAGACTGGCAGGCGTGGGCAGCTTGATCGAAAGAGCCATGGCGTGTGTCCTCAGACGTTCAGGGCCGGCACGTCGATCCAGCGGCGTTCCTTCCACGAGGCCAGCGCGGCCTCGACCAGCTGCACGCCCTTGGCGCCTTCGGGCAGGGTCCACTTGTAGGGCGCGTCTTCCACCACGTGGCGGATGAAGTGCTCCCACTGGATCTTGAAGCCGTTGTCGTAGACCTGCGAGTCCGGGATCTCCTGCCACTGGTCGAAGAAGTTCATGTTCTGCTTGATGTCCGGGTTCCACACCGGGCGCGGCGTGGCCACGCGCGACTGGGCGCGGCAGCTTTGCAGGCCGGCGACGGCCGAGCCGTCGGTGCCGTCCACATGGAAGGTGACCAGGTCGTCGCGGCGCACGCGCGTCGCCCAGCTCATGTTCAGCTGCGCGATCACGTTTTCGCCGTTGTGGCCCTTCAATTCGGCCGTGGCGTAGGCAGCGTCGTCGGCCGTGGCCACGTACTCCTTGCCGTTCTCGTCCCAGCGCTTGGGGATGTGCGTGGCGCCCAGGCAGGAGATGGACTGCACTTCACCGAACAGGTTGTCCAGCACATAGCGCCAGTGGCACATCATGTCCAGGATCATGCCGCCGCCGTCTTCTTCGCGGTAGTTCCAGCTCGGGCGCTGGATGGGCTGCAGATCGCCTTCAAACACCCAGTAGCCAAACTCCAGGCGCACGCTGAGCATGCGGCCGAAGAAGCCGGCGCGGCGCAGCATGTCGAGCTTGCGCAGGCCCGGCAAAAAGAGCTTGTCCTGCACGGCGCCGTGCTTGAGGCCCGTGGCCTTGCCGGCCTCATCGGCCAGGCGCGCGATCTCCACCGCCTCGTTGAGGTTGGTGGCGATGGGCTTTTCGCAATACACATGCTTGCCCGCGCGGATGGCCTTGGCCAGCAGCGTGGGGCGCATCTGCGTGGTGCCGGCGTCGAAGAAGACGGTGTCGTCCTTGTTGGCCAGCGCGGCGTCCAGGTCGGTGCCCCAGCGGGCGATGCCATGGGCCTTGGCCAGTGCCTCGATCTTCTCGGCGTTGCGGCCGATCAGGATCGGGTCGGGCATCACCTTGTCGCCGTTGGACAGCGTCACGCCGCCTTGCGCGCGGATCGCGACGATGGAGCGGATCAGGTGCTGGTTCATCCCCATGCGTCCGGTGACGCCGTGCATGATGAGTCCGAGTCTTTGGGTAGCCATGTGTGTGCCTGCTGAGGGGAAAAGGGAGAAAGGGGATGAAAAAAACGGCGCTTACTGCGCGGGCGAGAGGCCGGCAGCCTTCACCAGCGCCGCGTTGCTCTTGATCTCGTCGCGGATATAGGCGTCGAACTGCTCGGGCTTGAGCGTCCAGGCGTCGGCGCCCAGCTTGAGGAAGCGTTCCTTGACTTCGGGCGTGGCCAGCGCCTTCACGACTTCGTCGTGCAGGCGGTTGACGATGGCCTTGGGCGTCTTGGCCGGGGCCATCATGCCGATCCAGAAGTTGAACTCCGAGCCCGGCACGCCAGCTTCGGCGGTGGTGGGCACGTCGGGCAGCGCGGTGGCGCGCTTGGGCGAGCCCACGGCCAGAGCCAGCAGCTGGCCGTCCTTGATCTGGCCGATGACCGGCGAGATGGGCGAGAAGTAGTAGTCCACGCGGCCAGAGAGCACTTCGCTCACGGCTTCGCCGGATCCCTTGAAGGGGATGTTCGTCGCGTCGATCTTGGCGGCCATCTTGAACTTCTCGGCGTTCAGGTGCGTGGCGCTGCCCTGGCCGGCGGAAGCGAAGTTCAGCTTGCCGGGCTCGGCCTTGGCGCGGGCCACGAGGTCCTGCACCGACTTGATGTTCTTGCTCGGCGAGATCACCAGCACGTTGGGCGTGCTGCTGATGGGCGTGACGGGCGCGAAGTCGGCCAGCGTGTCGAAGGGCAGCTTGGCGAAGGTGGAGGGGCTGACCGTGTGCGAGGACGAGTGGATCATGATCGTGTAGCCGTCCGGCGCCGCCGTGGCCACGACCTGCTGGCCGATGGTGCCGCTGGCGCCGCCGCGGTTGTCCACCACCAGCGTCTGGCCCATGCTCTGGCCCATCTTGTCGGCGATGGCGCGGGCAATGATGTCGGTGGTGCTGCCGGCGGCGAAGGGCACCACCACGCGGATCGGCTTGTTGGGGTAGCCGTCCTGGGCGAAGGCGGCGGTGCTCAGGCTCAGTGCGGCCAACGCGGGAAGAAGGGTTGCGAACTTCATGATGTCTCCGTGTCTGTGCAGGCCCTGCAGGAGCCTGGGGCTTGTTTAATTCACTGTTTGGTGAATTGAATGTGAATTTTAGGATGAGCCGTGATAGGCGCCAAGCGCTGCTAGCGGTGGGTATGTGATGGTTTTCCCTAGTATTTAGGACGTGATGTGACCGGGAACCTGTGGGCGCGAGCCCACGCCGGTGCACACGCCGCATGCGCGGCGGCTCGAATTAACCGATTGGTGATTTATGCCGATGCCATGGGCTGCAGCGTGCCCCAGTGCGGATGGGTGGCCGTGGCAAAGCCCACCGCCGCATTGAGGCTGTCCAGCGCCAGTTGCCCGGCCCGGATGTGCAGGCGCGGGTGGCTGGCGCTCTGGTACAGGTCGGCATGGGCGCTGGCGAAGGCCTGCGCTTCGGCGGCTGGCGCGGTGCCGAAGCCGTCGACGTAGTGATGGCCATTGCGCTCCACGTGGCCCAGTCCGATCAGGCCGACCAGGGCCAGGTCCTGCTGCACGGCCAGTCCGGCCTGCGTGGTCAGGTCTTCCGCCGACATGAAGTACGCGGCTTCGCGGCCGTCGCGCCGGGCCTGTTCGTTGCGCTGGCGGCAGCGCGCCGCGTTGAGGAGCGAGCGGTAAAGGCCCTTGCAGGCCTTGCTCGACACACCCGTGTAGCCGCAGGCCAGCGCACGCGGGAAGGCGTCCAGCGTGGCGTCGGACTCGTCGATCAGCACCGGCCGCATCGCGGCCAGCGGACGCACGTCGCTGCTCAGTGCCAGGGCGCGCGGCAGCGGCTGCTCGATATAGAGCGTGGCCTGCGCCAGCCGGTGCAGGGCGGGTGTGGCCTGCACGCGCTGCCAGAAGGCCGCAGCGGCCGTGGCGTCGGTGAACTGCTCGTTGCCGTCGAGCGTGATCCGGTAGCTGGGCAGCGTGTCCAGCACCTGCGCGATGCGTGTCAGGCGTGCAATGTCCGGCCCGGCATCGCCCGCCACCTTGAGCTTGAAGTGGCGGCAGCCGGTTGCGGCCACCACTTCCTGCAGGCTTTCAGGCAGGCCGTCGTCCAGCCGCTGCGCGATGTCGGCGTTCGTGATCGGGTCCAGCATGCCCACCGTGTGCCGCAGGGCGATGGTGGGCGCAGGCGCCAGGCTGGCCAGAAAGGCGCCGAGGTCG
This sequence comes from Xenophilus arseniciresistens, assembly GCF_028023875.1. Classification (GTDB taxonomy): domain Bacteria; phylum Pseudomonadota; class Gammaproteobacteria; order Burkholderiales; family Burkholderiaceae_C; genus Xenophilus; species Xenophilus arseniciresistens. Next base: position 477,118 of record NZ_JAQIPB010000002.1, on the reverse strand, counting down.
AAGCCGGCCAGGTCGGGCGTGAGGCGCGCATCGATGCCCGGCAGGTTGCGCTGCAGCGCCGTGTGAAAGGGCAGCCCCTCGGCCCGGCACAGCGCGTCCAGCAGGGCCTTGTCGATCAGGGCCGGGCCGAAGCAGGCGATCAGCGGGTTCAGGCCCTCGCGCGCGGCGGCGTCGATCTGCCGCTGGTAGTGCGCGCTGAAGTGGCCGAAGGCGTCGCGCGCCCCCGCATCGGCCAGGTAGGCCTGGCGCGCAAGCCGCAGCGCGCGGCGCAGTTGCTCGAAGTTGTCTTCGTTGCTCAGCGCCAGGTTCTTGTCGAACCACTTGGGCGCCAGCAGTTCCGCCGCGGCGCCTTCGGCGTTGCGGCCGTCGGCCGTTTCGATGCGCACGCGCACGAAGGCCTGGGGGCAGGCGGTGAGCGTGACCACGCCGAAGCGAAAGGGCAGGCGCATGTGAACGCCGCGCTCGTAGAACTGGATGTCGGTGATGCGAAAGGGAATGGACATGGGCGCCTTGTGCCGTGCTTCAGCAGCCGAGGGCTTCGCGCAGGCCGCGCAGGTAGCCGGCCGCGAAGGCTGCGCAGCCGGGGCCGTCGGGCAGGTAGTCGAAGGGTTCGACGCCGATGGCGCCGGCGTAGCCGTGGCGATGCAGCGCCGACAGGATGGGCGCGAAGCGCATCGCGCCCTGGCCGGGGCCGCGCCGGTTGGGGTCGTTGAGCTGCACATGGCCGATGAGGTCGGTGGGCAGCCACTGGTCGATGAGGGCGGGCACGTCCTGCGCTTCGCTCAGGCCGGCGGCGCTGCAGTCGAGCATGGTCTTGAGCGCCGGCTCATTCACCGCCCGCACGATCTGCGCGCCCTCGGCGAGGGTGTTGATCACCGGCGTTTCGCGCGGCGACAGCGGTTCGATGCAGTAGATGACGCCCTCGCGCGCGGCCGCGCGCGCGGCGCGCGCCAGGCCTTCCTGCAGGCGTGCGAGCGCGGTGGCGTGGCTGTCGCCCTCGGCGATGGCGCGCTGGCGCGGCGAACCGTGCACCAGCACCGCGCCGCCCAGTTCGGCGCACAGCCCCACCAGCCGCTCCATCACCTGCACCGTGCGCTCCCGCAGGGCGGGGTCGGGGCTGGTGAGCGACAGGCCCTCGGGCTTGACCAGCAGCCAGTGCAGGCCGGTCACGACCAGGCCGAAGGATTCGACGGTGGCGCGGATGCGCGCCGCCTGCGCACTGCCGATCCGCTCGGGCGCATCCGACAGCGTGAAGGGCGCGATCTCCAGGCCGTCGTAGCCCAGCGCGGCTGCCGTTTCGCACTGGCGCTCCAGCGGCAGGCTGGCCAGCACCTCGTTGCACAGGCCGATCTTCATGCGCCGGCCTTGCGTCCGAGCAGCGTGGCCAGCCGGTTACCGACGGCAGCGACGGCAGCCTTCACGGCCGCCTTGAAGGCCGGCACGTACATCAGGATGGTGAAGACCGTGACCACCGCGAACACGATGCAGATGGGCCGCGTGATGAAGGGCAGCAGGCTGCCGTCCGAGAGCACCAGGCCGCGGCGCAGGCTCTTGTCCAGCAGGTGGCCCAGCACCAGGCCCAGGACCAGGGGCGCCATCTCGTAGCCGCGCCGCCGCAGGAAGAAGGCGCCGATGCCGATCGCGAGCATCACGTACACATCGAACAGGCGCGAAGCCGTGGCGAAGGCGCCCACCGTGCACAGCACGAAGACGATCGGCATCAGGATGCCGCGGCGGATCTTCAGCACCTGCAGCAGCGGCCGCACGCCGAACAGGCCGAACAGCAGGATGGTGACGGAGGCCAGCGTGGTCATGGCCACCACGTGGTAGATGAACTGCGGGTTGTCGATCATGAGCATCGGGCCCGGCTGCACGCCGTGGATGATCATGGCGGCCATCAGCACGGCCGAGGGGGCCGAGCCCGGAATGCCCAGCGCCAGCGAAGGAATGATGTGGCCAGGAATGGAGGACATGTCGCCTGTCTCGGCGGCCATCAGTCCGTCGATGGAGCCCTTGCCGAACTCTTCCTTGTTCTTGCTCAGCGCCTTGGCCGATGCATAGGACATCCAGGCGCCGGCATCTTCGCCCACGCCGGGCAGCAGGCCCGTGGCGACACCGATGATCCCCGAGCGCAGCACGGTCCAGCGGTACTGGATCACTTCGCGCCAGCGCGGCAGCACGGAGTCCTTGAGGTCGGCGATCTTGCGTTCGATGGGGTCGGCCAGCGTGGTCAGCACTTCCGCCAGCCCGAAGGCGCCGACCAGTGCCGGGATGAGGCCGATGCCACCGGAGAGTTCGTCCCAGCCGAAGGTGAAGCGGTCGTAGGCATACAGGCTTTCCTGGCCCACCTGCGCAAGCAGCAGGCCCAGCAGCCCCATCAGCCAGCCCTTGATCGGATCGCTGCCCACGATGCTGCCCGACATGGTCACGCCGAACAGGGCCAGCCAGAAGAACTCGAATGCGCCGAACTTCAGCGCCACCTCGGCCAGCATGGGCGTGAAAAGTGCCAGGCAGACCACGCCGATCAGCGTGCTGACGAAGGCGCCGCTGGTGGCGATGCCGATGGCGCGACCGGCCTGGCCTTTCAGGGCCAGTGCGTGGCCGTCAGCGCACGAGGCTGCGTTGGCGGCGGTGCCCGGGATGTTCAGCAGGATGGCCGTGCGCGAGCCGCCATACAGCGCGCCCACGTAGGAGCAGATCAGCACCAGGATGGCGTCGTTGGGGCTGAGCTTGATGGTCAGCGTGGTCAGCAGGGCAATGGCCAGCGTGGCCGAAAGGCCCGGAAGAATGCCCATCACGATGCCCACGAACGCGCCGCCGAGGCCGTACAGCAAGGTCATGGGATTGAGGAAGCTCAGATAGGCTTGGCCGAGGTCGGACAGTCCTTGCAACATGGATCAACCTTGAGAGAGAAGGCCCGCTCGGGCGCAAGAGGACGGGATGCGGGGCTCTGTCAGGGCAGCCGGACCAGGAAGACCTGTTCGAAGACCAGCCAGACGATCACGGACATGCCAACGCCGATCACCAGCGCCTTGAGTCCGCTGCGCAGGTCCAGTCGGCGCTCGGCCGGTTCCTGGCTCATGCGCTGGAAGATCAGGATGGAGGCGCTGATGTAGACGGCAGAGGCCAGCCAGAAGGGCAGGCCATGCCCCACCAGGACCACCGAGTAGCCCACGCACATGGCGATGGCCACGGCCACGCGCCGGCGCTGTTGTGCCAGCAACGGCGAGGCGGCCGGCAGGGCCGCAGTCAGCGCGCCCCTGCGAAGGCTGCGAACGGCCATCAGCGCGCCCAGCAGCATCAACCCGATGCCCAGCAGGCCCGGCAGCAGGCCGGGCACGGTGTAGGGGTTGATGTCCTGGCTTTCGAGCCGGTCCATGCGCAGCGCGCCCACCAGCGTCACCACGCCCAGCAGCATCCAGCCGATGGCGTCCTTGAAGTCGGAACGGGGGTGTGCGGCTTCATCGGCACCGCCTTGCTCGGCGGACTGCGCTTGCGCGCCGATTGGCGAACTCATGTCGGCGTCCCTGGCAGGCGAACCCATCTCAGGGCTTGGGAATGCCGACCGTGTCCGGCGACACCTTCGCCTTGCCAGCCGCGAACAGGTTCCAGGCATTGGCCTGCACGGCTGGCTTGACGGCCTGTTGCGCGGCCTCGCCCGACAGCGGGCTGAACAACGCGCCGCGCTGGCGCGCGTACTTCATCAGCGCCTCGCTCTTGGTGATCTGCTCGTCCCAGATCTTCGTGACGGTCTTGACCACGTCGTCCGGCACACCCTTGGGGATGAAGATGCCGAAATAGTTGGGCGGTGCGCTGAAGCCCGGCACCTGGGCCGAGAGCGCAGGAATGGTGCCGTAGCCTTCGAGCTCCAGCGGCTTGTCGCTCACCGTGGCCAATGCGCGCAGGCGCTTGCCGCGGATCATGTCGGCCTGCTCGACGGCCAGCTGTGTGGTGACTTCGGTTTCGCCAGACACAGTGGCCACCACGGCGGGGTTGCCGCCGTCATAGGACACCTCGCGGTACTTCACCCCCGTGGCCTTGGAGATGAAGTCCATCGCGTTGTGGCCCGCCGATGTCACGCCGGCGGTGGCGACTGTGATCTTGCCCGGCTTGGCCTTCATCGCTTCGATCAGATCCTTCGCGTCCTTGTAGGGCGAGGAGGGGTTCACGCCGATGACCTGGATGTTGGCGACCGAGAGGAACAGATGCCAGTCCTGCATGCGGGTCTTCAGGCTGCCCAGGGTCTCGTAGGCCCCCAGATCCTGCGCGGCACCGGCCGTCCAGGTATAGCCGTCCTTGGCCGCATCAAGCGCGCTCTTGGTGCCGATGGCGCCCGAGGCGCCGGGCTGATTGACGATCACGATGGTCTGGCCCAGCGCCTTTTCCATCTCCAGTGCCGCCACGCGCGTGACCTGATCGGTGGAGCCGCCGGCGGCCCAGGGCACGATCAGGTTGATGGGGCGGGTCGGCTTCCATTGCGCGAACACGCAGGTGGTGGCCAGGGTCAGCGCCGTCAGAACGGCGGCGCGGCGGGCGAGGCCCGCGGGGGAAGGCTTGCTCATACAGTGTCTCTGGCTGTTGTAATTAACTGTTGAGTTAATTTTGGCGCCCTCCGCCCGGCGTCGTCAACGCATGGAGACGCTCAGCCTTTCAGGACATACCCCAGGATCACGTCGCACATGTGCGAGATGCGCTCGTGCTGCGCCTTGGGGGTCATGAGGCTGCGGCCGAAGATGGCCGACAGCGTGTGGTTGTTGGACAGGTAGAAGTAGGCCATGCCGGCGATCGACACGTACAGCTGCACCGGGTCGATGCCGCCGCGAAAGAGCCCTTCGGCGCGCCCGCGCTCGAGGATCTGCGCCAGCGTGGCGATCAGCGGCGAATTCATCTCGCGCGCACGCGAGGACTGGGCCAGATGCCGCCCCTGGTGCAGGTTCTCGCTGTTGAGCAGGGTCAGGAACTCGGGGTGCGCGAGGTAGTACTCCCAGGTGAACTCGGTCAGGCGCCGGATGGCCTGGGCCGGCGGCATGTCGGTCAGGTGGAGTTCGCGCTCGGCCGCGCGGATGTCGGCATAGGCCTGCTCGAGCACCGCCAGGAACAGGTCGTCCTTGCTGTTGAAGTAGTAGTAGATCAGCCGCTTGTTGACCTGTGCGCGCTCGGCGATCCGGTCCACGCGCGCGCCCGCCAGCCCGTGGCCGGCGAACTCGTCGCGGGCTGCGAGCAGGATGGCTGCCTGCGAGCGCTCGGCATCGCGCAGGCGGGTTTCCGGGCTGGAGGGGTTCGCGCTCATCTTGTTTTAATTCACTATATGGTTAATTATCGGGGGTCGCAACCGGGCTGCACATAATCGTCCCACGCTTGTTCAGCCTCCGACTCATCATGACGCCTTTGCTTGCCGGTCACCTTCTCGTCGATTGTCTTGTGGCGCAGGGCGTCAGCCATGTGTTCGGGGTGCCGGGCGAAAGCTATCTCGCCGCGCTCGATGGCTTTCATCAGCACGAGGGGCGCATCCGCTTCGTGATCTGCCGGCAGGAGGGCGGGGCCGCCTTCATGGCCGAGGCCCAGGGCAAGCTCACGGGCCGACCGGGCGTGTGCTTCGTCACCCGCGGTCCGGGTGCCACCAATGCCTCCATCGGCGTGCACACGGCCTTCCAGGATTCCACGCCGATGGTGCTGCTGGTGGGGGACGTGGGCGGCGACTACCGTGACCGCGAGGCCTTCCAGGAGGTGGACTACGCCAGCTTCTTCGGCCCCAGCACCAAGGGCTTCGCCAAGCGCGTGGAGCGGGTGGACGATCCGCAGCGCCTGCCCGAGTACGTGGCACGCGCCTTCGCCACCGCGATGAACGGACGGCCCGGCCCCGTGGTGCTGGTGCTGCCCGAGGACATGCTGCGCACGCCCGTGCAGGCCGCGCCGCTGCCGCGTGTGGAGCCGGCGCTGGCCTGGGCCGACCCGGGTGGGCTGCGCGAGCTGCGCCAGATGCTGCTGGCTTCCCAGCGTCCTCTGGTCATTGCGGGTGGTGGAGGCTGGACCCCGCAGGCGGCCCAGGCCCTGCAGCGCTTTGCCGAGAACTGGCAACTGCCCGTGGGCAACGCCTTCCGCTTTCAAGATACCTTCGACAACCACCACCCGCTGTACGCCGGCGACGTGGGCATCGGCATCAACCCCCGTCTGGCCGCGCGCGTGAAGGAGGCCGACCTGATCCTAGCCATCGGCCCGCGCCTGGGCGAGATGACCACCGGCGGCTATGAGCTTCTGCGCGCGCCTCGACCTGCACAAAAGCTGGTGCATTTCCATGCCAGCGCGGAAGAGCTCAACCGCGTCTACCAGGCCGACCTGGTCTTCAACACCACCATGAATGCCGCGGCGCGTGCGCTGGAGGTGCTCAGCGCGCCGCCCGAGCTGCCCTGGTCCGGCTGGGCGGCGGCCGTGCATGCCGACTACGAGGCCAACCTGCAGCCGCAGGCGCTGCCCGGGCCCATCGACATGCCGGCCATCGTGGCCTGCCTGCAGCGGCACCTGCCCGCAGATGCCGTGCTGACCAACGGAGCGGGCAACTTCGCAAGCTGGGTGCATCGCTTCTTCAGGCACCACGGCCTGGCCAAGGGCCACAAGACGCAACTGGCGCCCACCGCGGGCGCCATGGGCTATGGCGTGCCGGCGGGCATCGCCGCCAACCTGCTCACGGGCCGCGTGGCGCTGACGATGGCCGGCGACGGCGACTTCCTCATGAACGGCCAGGAGCTGGCCACCGCCGTTCAGCACGGCGGCAAGAGCATCATCGTGCTGCTCAACAACGGCATGTACGGCACCATCCGCATGCACCAGGAGCGCGAGCATCCGGCGCGCGTGAGCGGCACGGCCTTGCGCAACCCGGACTTCTGCGCGCTGGCACGCGCCTATGGCTATGCGGCCGCACAGGTGCTCGAGACCTCGCAGTTCGAGGCCGCATTGCTGCGCGCGCTGGCGGCCGACACGGGCACGCTGATCGAAATCCCGCTCGATGCCGAAGTGATCAGCACGCGCGGCACGCTCTCGGCCATCCGCATGGCGGCGCAGGCCAGGCAGGCTTCCGAAGGCGTGCAGGCCTGATCGCTCGGGAAAACAGGCAAGAAAGAAAAAGGCCGGTGCAGGGCACCGGCCTTCTGTTCGCAAGCGCCAGGGAATGGCTTACTTGACGTGCTTGCCGATCAGGGCGGCGAGTTCGAACATCGAGACCTGCGGCTTGCCGAAGATTTCCTTCAGCTTGGCGTCGGCGTTGATGTTGCGCTTGTTGGCCTTGTCCTGCAGGTCGTGCTTCTTGATGTAGTCCCACAGCTTGCTCACGATGGCCGTGCGGGGCAGCGGCGTGGTGCCGACCACGGCAGCCAGTGCGGGGCTGGGGGTCAGGGCCTTCATGAACGCGGGGTTGGGCGTGCGCTTCTTGGCGGGGGCGGCCTTCTTGGCCGGCGCTGCCGCCTTCTTTGCCGGAGCGGCTGCCTTCTTGGCAGGTGCCGCCGCCTTCTTGGCCGGCGCCTTCTTCGCCGGAGCTTTCTTTGCAGTTGCCATGGTTGATTCCTTGTGATTTGGATAGAACGTTCTACCAATGAAAACGCAGGAAAAACGCCGTCTCCATTGGCAAGGCGGATGCTAAAGGAGAACCGCAGCGCTTACCAAGGGCGCGAACGCATTTTTCATTGGGAGTTGTTGCTTTTTTTCAGAGGTGATGCGCACGGGCGTGACCTGTTGATGACCGGTTCGCGCGCAGACCGCGGCGCAGCCAGCCGCGCAGTTGCTCAATGCGGGTGGCCCGGTGCCGCCTGGGGTACCGGTTTGCGGCCCGGCCAGGTGGCCAGCAGCACGCCCGAAAGGGCCAGCGCAAAGGCCAGCAACTGCAGCGGGTTGAGGCTTTCGCCCAGCACCAGCACCCCCACCAGCGCCGCGCTGACCGGCAGCATCACCGTGAACACGCCCGCCTGTGCGGCCGGTACGCTGCGCAGCCCGGTCATCCAGAGCCAGACCGTCCAGATGCTGGCTGCCATCGCATAGGCCACGAGCAGGGCCCAGTGGCCGATGTGGACGCTGCCGAAATCGAAGCGCCAGGCCAGCCACAGGCCGAAGGGCGTGGACAGCGCGAAGCCCCACAGGTTGATGAGCGCGCAGATGCGGCGCGGCCCGAGCTTGCCGGTGAGCGACTTGCCGATGACGGCGTAGGCGGCTTCGCAAAGCACGGCGCCAAAGACCAGCAGGTTGCCCAGCCAGGCCAGGGAAGCGTTGTCGCCGCCTTGCGCTGCTGCGCCATGGGTGCTTGCGCCGGGCGCCAGTGCGAGCAGGCCGATGCCGCCAGCCGCGCACGCGATGGCCGCCCCCACGCGCGGCGTGATGCGCTCGCGCAGGAACAGCCAGCTCGCCACCGCCACCACGGCCGGGATGGCCGCCATGATCACGCCCGCCGACACCGCGCTGGTCAGGCTGACGCCGAAGATCATGCAGATCGAGAACAGGAAATTGCCCAGAAAGGATTCGAGGAACACCAGCCCGCGCGTGCGCCGGCTCATCGGCGGCTCGTCCGCGGGGCGCCGCAGCCAGTGCGGCATGGCCAGCGCGGCGATGCCAAAGCGCAGCCAGGCCAGCAGCAGCACCGGAAAGGCAGCCGCCAGCGGTTTGGACAGGGCCACATAGCTGCCGACCAGCGACATGCTCAGGGCCAGGCATGCATAGGCGCCCAGGCGCGATGGGGGTGGGGCGGTGCTCAAGGCGCGCTCAATAGACTGAGGTCTGTGTGTCTGGAAAAAGGAGTGCGGATCATGCCCGAAGGCCTGCCGCCGTCTCGCCTTGTATTCGTCTATGGCACGCTGCGACGCGGCGAGTGCAACGACATCCATCGCTTCAATCCCACGCCGGAGCCGGTGGGCGAGGGCTGGGCGGCAGGCCTGCTCTATGACCTGGGGCCTTATCCGGGCGCGCGCTTTGCCGACCCTTGCGGGCATCTGGAGGCCGAGGCGGGGTCTTGCGACCGCATCCGAGGCGAGATCTACCGCGTGACCGCGGATGTGGAGGCGCTGCTGGATCAGCTGGAAGACGTGCGTGCGGACGGCCAGGGCGAGTACCTGCGGCGCGAGGTGCTGGTCTTTGGCGCAGCCGGTGGCCAGCCACTGAACTGCCTGGCCTATGAGATCCAGGCCGAGCGCGTGCGCCACGCGCCCCGCATATCGGGTGGCGACTGGTGCCATCGAGAGGCGCTGAGCGGCGCGCCAGCGCCATCCTCTTCATGATTTCAGGATGGGAAAAGGAGTTTTCGTGATTTGAAATTCGTCGCTGCTGCGATGCCGCATATTTTCTCAATGCAAGATATTGAATCTCGTATCGAGAAAAATGAAACTCAAGCTATTGATTTTGTTAATAAAAATTTAAGTCTTCTATAAGACATAAGAGTGGTCGATGCCGCTACAGTCATGTCCAAGGGCCCCGGCCCGCAGATCTCCCCACTTTCACAACCTTGGAGTGACCATGCCGCAAACCATCACCGAACAACTCAGCCGCGAACAGCAGATCGCCGCCCTCGAGAAGGACTGGGCCACCAACCCGCGCTGGAAGGGCGTCAAGCGCGGCTACAGCGCAGCCGACGTGGTGCGCCTGCGCGGCTCGCTGCCCATTGAGCACACGCTGGCCAAGCGTGGCGCCGAGAAGCTGTGGGAAAAGATCAATGGCGGTGCCAAGAAGGGCTATGTGAACGCCTTCGGCGCCATCTCTGCCGGCCAGGCCATGCAGCAGGCCAAGGCCGGCCTGGAAGCCGTGTACCTGTCGGGCTGGCAGGTGGCGGCCGACGGCAACACCAGCGAAACCATGTACCCCGACCAGTCGCTGTATGCGTATGACTCGGTGCCGACCATGGTCCGCCGCATCAACAACACCTTCAAGCGCGCCGACGAGATCCAGTGGGGCCGTGGCATCAACCCCGGTGACAAGGAGTTCATCGACTACTTCCTGCCCATCGTGGCCGACGCCGAAGCCGGCTTCGGCGGTGTGCTCAACGCCTTCGAACTGATGAAGAACATGATCGCCGCCGGTGCTGCGGGCGTGCACTTCGAAGACCAGCTGGCCGCGGTGAAGAAGTGCGGCCACATGGGCGGCAAGGTGCTGGTGCCCACGCAGGAAGCCTGCGAGAAGCTGATCGCCGCGCGCTTTGCGGCCGACGTGATGGGCGTGAACACCATCGTGCTGGCCCGCACCGATGCGGAAGCGGCCAACCTGATCACCTCCGATCACGATGCCAACGACAAGCCCTTCCTGACGGGCGAGCGCACGCAGGAAGGCTTCTACCGCGTCAAGAACGGCCTGGAGCAGGCCATCAGCCGTGGCGTGGCCTATGCGCCCTATGCGGATCTGGTGTGGTGCGAAACCGGCACGCCCGACCTGGGCTTTGCGCGCGAATTCGCGCAGGCCGTGCACGCGGCACATCCGGGCAAGCTGCTGAGCTACAACTGCTCGCCTTCCTTCAACTGGAAGAAGAACCTGGACGACGCCACCATCGCCCGCTTCCAGGACGAGCTCTCGGCCCTGGGCTACAAGTACCAGTTCATCACGCTGGCCGGCATCCACAGCAACTGGTACAACACCTTCAAGTTCGCCCACGCGTACGCCCGTGGCGAAGGCATGAAGCACTATGTGGAGATGGTGCAGGAGCCCGAATTCGCCGCCCGCGAACTGGGCTACACCTTCGTGTCGCACCAGCAGGAAGTGGGCGCAGGTTACTTCGACGACGTGACCACCGTGATCCAGGGCGGCTCTTCCAGCGTGAAGGCGCTGACGGGCTCGACCGAGGAAGAGCAGTTCCACTGAGCGTCGGCGTGCGGGGTGCTGCAGTCCCGCTTCGCTTGCGATGGAGAACCCGGCCTGGCCGGGTTTTTTCATGGGGCGGCTTAGAATGCCGGTCCACCTCAGTCAACAAGGGCAAGAAAGGCATCCTGGTTATGACACCGCGAACTACCGGCACCGCTTCGAGCGGCCCTCATGCATGAAGGGCCGGTAGCCCGCGCGCCGGTGTGATTCCGGACTCTTCAGAAAAGCGCGGCTTCGGTCCGCGCTTTTTAGTTTCTGCCCCAAGGTTCTTTCCATGATTCAGATCACGCTTCCCGACAACTCCCGCCGCGAATTTCCGGGCCCCGTGTCCGTGGCCGAAGTGGCTCAGTCCATTGGCCCGGGCCTGGCCAAGATGACGGTGGCCGGCAAGGTCAACGGCAAGCTGGTCGATGCCAGCGACGTCATCGACCACGACGCGAAGCTGCAGATCATCACGCCCAAGGACGAGGAAGGGCTGGAGATCATCCGCCACTCCACGGCCCACCTAGTGGGGCACGCGGTCAAGCAGCTCTATCCCACGGCCAAGATGGTGATCGGCCCGGTGATCGACGAAGGCTTCTACTACGACATCGCCTACGAGCGCCCCTTCACGCCGGAGGACATGACGGCGATCGAGCAGCGCATGAAGGAGCTGATCGCGCAGGACTACGACGTCATCAAGAAGATGACGCCGCGTGCGGAGGTGATCGAGGTCTTCAAGTCCCGCGGCGAAGACTACAAGCTGCGCCTGGTCGAGGACATGCCCGACGAGAAGGCCATGGGCCTGTACTACCACCAGGAATACGTGGACATGTGCCGCGGACCGCACGTGCCCAACACGCGCTTCCTGAAGGTGTTCAAGCTCACGAAGCTGGCCGGTGCCTACTGGCGTGGCGATGCCAAGAACGAGCAGCTGCAGCGCATCTATGGCACGGCCTGGGCCGACAAGAAGCAGCTTGACCAGTACATCCAGCGCATCGAAGAAGCCGAGAAGCGCGACCACCGCCGGCTGGGCAAGGAACTGGACCTGTTCCACATCGACGAGGTTGCGCCCGGCGTGGTGTTCTGGCATCCCAAGGGCTGGGCGCTGTGGCAGGCCGTGGAGCAGTACATGCGCCAGGTCTATCGCGATACGGGCTACAGCGAAGTCAAGGGCCCGCAGATCCTGGACAAGAGCCTGTGGGAGAAGACGGGCCACTGGCAGAACTACCGCGAGAACATGTTCGTCACGGAATCGGAGAAGCGCGACTACGCGCTCAAGCCGATGAACTGCCCCGGCCATGTGCTGATCTTCAAGAGCGACCTGCGCAGCTACCGAGACCTGCCGATCCGCTATGGCGAGTTCGGCCAATGCCACCGCAATGAGCCTTCGGGCGGCCTGCACGGGATCATGCGCGTGCGCGGCTTCACACAGGACGACGGGCACATCTTCTGCACGGAAGACCAGATCCTGCAGGAATGCGTGGACTACACGACGCAACTGCTCAGGGTCTATCAGGACTTCGGCTTCACGGACATCCTGTACAAGGTGGCAACGCGGCCCGAGAGCCGCATCGGCTCCGATGAGCTGTGGGACAAGGCCGAGCAGGCGCTGATGGAGGCATTGCGCCGTTCGGGCGTGGAGTTCGTCATCGCGCCGGGTGACGGCGCCTTCTACGGGCCGAAGATCGAATACACGCTGCGCGATGCGCTGGGCCGCCAGTGGCAGTGCGGCACGATGCAGGTGGACTTCAACATGGCCGAGCGCCTGGGCGCCGACTATGTGACGGAAACCAGTGGCCGCGCGCATCCCGTGATGCTGCACCGGGCCATCGTCGGCAGCCTCGAGCGCTTCATCGGCATGCTGATCGAGCACCATGCGGGCGCGATGCCTGCCTGGCTCGCACCGGTGCACGTGTCGGTGCTCAATATCAGCGAGGGTCAGGCCGACTACGCCAGGGAAGTTGCGAAAACGCTGCAGAATCAAGGTCTTAGGGTGCAGCTCGATCTGCACAACGAGAAGATCACGTATAAAATACGGAAGCATTCGTTGCAAAAGCTCCCCTACATCCTGGTCGTCGGAGACAAGGAAAAGGAAGCTGGCGCCGTCGCAGTGCGCGCCCGAGGCAATATCGACCTCGGTGTCATGTCGGTGGAAGCGTTCTCGCAAAAGATCGCTGACGACATCTCTCTCAAGCGTTGAATCCCAGCGGCCCGGCATGTCCGGGCGCTTGCGTCATCGCTTGCGGGGCGCGTGCCGTGGAGGCTTGTGCTGCTGCCCGCAGCGTTTTTTTGAAGGACAGTCACCATCGCTACTGGATTCCGCGACCGTCGCCAACGCGAGGAACGCCAACATCGCCTGAACCGGGAAATCATGGCCCCGGAAGTTCGCCTGTTCGGGCCCGACAACGAGGCTCTGGGTGTCGTCAGTCTGTCCGAGGCGCTGCGCCTGGCGGGTGAGCATGACGTCGATCTGGTGGAAGTGGTCGCGGCGGCCAATCCGCCGGTCTGCCGGCTGATCGAATACGGCAAGTTCAAGTTCCTCGAGCAGAAGAAGGCGGCAGAGGCCAAGTCGAAGCAGAAGGTCATCGAGGTCAAGGAAATCAAGTTCCGGCCCGGTACCGATGATGGTGACTACAACATCAAGATGCGCAACATCCGGCGCTTTCTTGAGGACGGCGACAAGTGCAAGATCACGCTGCGTTTTCGCGGTCGCGAGATCACGCACCAGGAACTGGGCCTTGCCTTGCTCAACCGCATTCGCGACGAGCTGGGTGACACGATCCTGGTCGAGCAGTTCCCCAAGCTGGAAGGCCGGCAGATGATCATGATGATCGCGCCGGGCCGCAAGAAGCCTGGGGCTGCTGCCAAGCCGGCCAGCGAGCAGCCTGCCGCGGCAACCTGAGGCAGGTCCGGCAAGAACGATTCAAAGGGATTCGGGGCGCGTGCGTGCTTGCGCGCACGCCCCTGGATGAAGAAGTGCCTCGAAGGCCAGCAAAGTCCGTGAAAGCCTCACGGCGCCTTGCGAGCACAAATTAAAGGAGCATTCACATGCCCAAGATGAAGACCAAGAGCAGCGCGAAGAAGCGTTTTCGCGTTCGTCCCGGTGGCACCGTCAAGCGCGGTCAAGCCTTCAAGCGTCACATCCTGACCAAGAAGACCACCAAGAACAAGCGCCACCTGCGCGGTGCGGTGTCGGTTCATGAAACCAACATGGTTTCGATGGCCGCGATGCTGCCCGGCCAAGGCATTTGATCAACTGACGAACGAGAAGGAGTACTCACATGCCTCGCGTCAAACGTGGTGTAACGGCTCGCGCCCGCCATAAGAAGGTTCTCGCCCTTGCCAAGGGCTTCCGCGGTCGTCGCGGCAATGTCTTCCGCGTCGCCAAGCAGGCGGTGATGAAGGCAGGCCAATACGCCTACCGTGACCGCCGCGCCAAGAAGCGCGTATTCCGTCGTCTGTGGATCGCGCGTATCAACGCCGCTTCGCGTGAACTGGGCCTGACCTACAGCCAGTTCGCCAACGGCATCCGCAAGGCTGGTATCGAGATCGACCGCAAGGTCCTGGCCGATATCGCTGTGCACGACAAGGCCGCTTTTGCCGGCATCGTGGAGCAGGTCAAGGCCAAGCTGGCCGCTTGATCCGCGGCGAACCACCGCCTTCGGGGCGGCGGTTCGCGTCCACGCTCGAAGGGCTGGCGCTCGCAAGGCACCAGCCCTTTTTTGTTTTCCGTTTTCCTTCCGCATCTGCCGCCCATGAACGAGTTGGACACCCTGGTCGACCACGCCCGCACGGCCTTTGCGCAGGCCGCCACGCCTGCGGATCTTGAGAATGCCAAGGCCTTGTTCCTTGGCAAGTCCGGCCGGGTGACCGAGCTCATGAAGGGCATGGCGCAGTTGCCCGTGGACGAGAAGAAGGCCCGCGGCGCCGCGATCAACGTGGCCAAGCAGGCCATTGAGGCCGCGCTCAACGCGCGCCGGCAGGCGCTGGCCGATGCCGAACTCGAGGCTCAGCTGCGCGCCGAGGCGCTGGACGTGAGCCTGCCGGGGCGGCGCCGCGTGGGCGGTGGCCTGCACCCCGTGAGCCGCACGCTGGAGCGCATCGAGTCCATCTTCGCCAGCATGGGCTTCGACGTGGCCGACGGCCCCGAAGTCGAAAGCGACTGGCACAGCTTCACCTCGCTGAACAATCCGCCGAACCATCCTGCGCGCTCGATGCAGGACACTTTCTATGTGGACCTGAACGGCGAGGACGGCACCCCCTACAACCTGCGCCCGCACACCAGCCCGATGCAGGTGCGCTATGCCCATCAACAGGTCAAGAAGCACGCAGCCCTGTTCGAGGCCGCCGCCAAAGACCCGGGCGTGAGCGCGCCCGAGATCCGCGTGATCGCGCCGGGCCGAACCTATCGCGTGGACAGCGACGCCACCCATTCGCCCATGTTCCACCAGTGCGAAGGCCTGTGGCTGGGCCAGAACGTGAGCTTCAAGGATCTGAAGGTCGTCTTCACCGATTTCTGCCGCACCTTCTTCGAAAGCGATGACCTGGTGCTGCGTTTCCGGCCGAGCTTCTTTCCCTTCACCGAGCCCAGCGCCGAGATCGACATCCAGTTCCAGAGCGGCCCGTTGGCTGGCCGCTGGCTGGAGGTGGCCGGATCGGGCCAGGTGCATCCCAATGTCGTGCGCAACATGGGGCTGGACCCGGAGCGCTACATCGGCTTTGCCTTCGGCATGGGCCCCGACCGACTGACCATGCTGCGCTATGGCGTCAATGACCTGCGCCTGTTCTTCGATGGCGACCTGCGCTTCCTGAGCCAATTCCAGTAATCCTGCAAGAAGAGACGAGAACCAACGCCATGCAATTTCCCGAGTCCTGGTTGCGCAGCTTCTGCAATCCGTCGCTCAGCAGTGAGGAACTGGCCGAGACCCTGACCATGGGCGGCTTCGAGGTCGAGGAGCGCCGCCCCGCCGCGCCGCCGTTCACGAAGATCGTCGTGGGCGAGATCAAGGAAGCCGTGCAGCATCCCAACGCTGATCGCCTGCGCGTGTGCCAGGTCGACGTGGGGCAGGGCGAGCTGCTCAACATCGTGTGTGGCGCGCCCAACGCGCGCGTGGGCATCAAGGTGCCCACCGCATTGGTTGGCGCTGAGCTACCACCCGGCGACGACGGCAAGCCCTTTGCAATCAAGCTGGGCAAGCTGCGCGGTGTGGAAAGCCAGGGCATGCTGTGCTCGGCACGCGAGCTCAAGCTCAGTGAAGACCATGGTGGCCTGCTCGAGCTGGAGGCCGATGCGCCGCTGGGCACCGACATCCGCGAATGGCTGCAGCTGGACGACATGCTGCTCACGCTCAAGCTCACGCCCAACCTCGCGCATGGCCTGTCGGTGTACGGCATCGCGCGCGAGCTGTCGGCGCTGACGGGCGCACCGCTGCAGTCGCCGGCCATCGAGCCCGCACCCGTCGCGCATGAGGCCAAGCTGGCCGTGAAGGTCGAAGCGCCCGACTTGTGTGGCCGCTTCTCGGGCCGCGTGGTGCGCGGCGTGAACACGAAGGCTGCCACGCCGGCCTGGATGGTCGACCGGCTGGCCCGCTGCGGCCAGCGCAGCGTGACGGCGTTGGTGGACATCTCGAACTATGTGATGTTCGAGTATGGCCAGCCCAGCCACATCTTCGATCTCGACAAGATCCACGGCGGTCTCACGGTGCGCTGGGGCCGCGAAGGCGAGCAGCTCAAGCTGCTCAACGGCAACACCGTGAACGTGGATGCGAAGGTCGGCGTGATCGCCGACGAGCGCGAAGTGGAGTCGCTGGCCGGCATCATGGGCGGCGACGCCACGGCCGTGTCCGACGACACCACCAACATCTACATCGAGGCCGCCTTCTGGTGGCCTGAAGCGATCCAGGGCCGTTCGCGCCGCTACAACTTCTCGACCGACGCCGGCCACCGCTTCGAGCGTGGCGTGGACCCTAGCCGCACCGTGCAGATCATCGAGCGCATCACGCAGCTGGTGCAGCAGATTTGTGGCGGCAGCGCCGGCCCGATGGACGACCGGACGCTCAAGCTGCCTGACGCCCGGCCCGTGACCCTGCGCGTGGCCCGCGCCGCGCGCGTGATCGGCATGCCACTGACGCAGGCGCAATGTGCGCAGGCTTTGAGCCGACTGGGCTTTGCGCTTCAGGAAGGCGAGGGCACCATCACGGTCATGCCGCCGCCGCACCGCTTCGACCTGGCCATCGAGGAAGACCTGATCGAGGAAGTGGCGCGTCTGGTGGGCTACAACAACCTGCCCACCACGCCGCCGCTGGCGCCCATCCGTGCGCGCGTGCGGCCCGAGGCCGAGCGCAGCCGCTTCGCGGTGCGCCATCGCCTGGCCGCGCTGGGCTATCAGGAAACCATCAACTTCAGTTTTGTCGAAGCCGCGTGGGAGCGCGACCTGGCCGGCAATGCCGATCCGGTGAAGCTGCTGAACCCCATCGCCAGCCAGATGAGCGTGATGCGCTCGTCGCTGATGGGTTCGCTGTTGCAGGTGCTTAAGTTCAACCTCGACCGCAAGGCCGCGCGCGTGCGCGTGTTCGAAGTGGGCCGCGTGTTCATGCGCGATGCCTCGGTGGCCACCACCGACAGCACCGTCAAGGGCGTGCATCAGCCCATGCGCGTGGCCGGCCTGGCCTGGGGCGATGCGCAAGCCGCGCGCTGGGACGCCAAGCCCGCGCGCGTGGATTTCTTCGACCTCAAGGGCGACGTTGAAGCCCTGCTGGCGCCGCTGCGTGCCAGCTTCGAGCGCGTGGACCATCCCGCCCTGCATCCGGGCCGCGCAGCTTCGGTCATCGTCGATGGCCGCGCCGTTGGCGTGATCGGCGAGCTGCATCCGCGCTGGCGCCAGCAGTGGGACCTGGCCCAGGCACCCGTGCTGTTCGAACTCGAACTCGACGCCGTGACTGCGCGCCCCGTGCCGGTGGCGCAGCCCGTGCCGCGGCATCAGGCGGTGGAGCGCGACCTGGCGCTGGTGGTGGCTGAATCGGTGAGCTTCGCCGCGGTGGTCGACGCCGTGCGCGCCGCCGCCACGCAGGGCCTTCTGCGCGACGTGCAGCTGTTCGACATCTACCGGCCTGCGCCCGGCGCAAGCGCGGGCGGCCTGGCCGCAGGTGAAAAAAGCATGGCGGTGCGGCTGCTGCTGCAAAGCGATGCGGCCACCCTCACCGACGAGCAGGTCGATGGCGTCGTGCAGGCCGTGGTGGCGCAATGCACCGCCCGGCTTGGCGCACGTCTGCGTGCCTGAGCCCGCCGCTTGCCAGCGTTCTTCTGCGAGACACATCCATCATGGAATTCACCATCGAGGCGATTGAAACGCCTGCTCTCACCAAGGCCCAGCTGGCGGACCTGCTGTTCGAGCAGATCGGCCTGAACAAGCGTGAAGCCAAGGACATGGTCGAAGCCTTCTTCGACCTGATCGCGGCGCGCCTGATCGAGGGCGAGGACGTGAAGATCTCGGGCTTTGGCAACTTCCAGATCCGCGTGAAGGCGCCGCGTCCCGGTCGCAACCCGCGCACCGGCGAGCTCATTCCCATCGGCGAGCGCCGCGTGGCCACCTTCCATGCGAGCGCCAAGCTCAAGGAACAAATTCACGGCTCTGCTGAAGCACCCGTGCAGGAGCCGCTCGCATGGCCCATCGGTGGTGCGCGAACACTGGCGTCGGGAACGAGTGTGGAGTAACCTCTGACGTTTGCCGCGCACGCTCTTGATTTCAATGGAGAAAACGCCCGAGGCGGGCCTGCCCCCCATCCCTGTCAAACGCTACTTCACCATCGGTGAGGTGGCGCAGCTGTGTGGCGTCAAGCCGCACGTGCTGCGTTACTGGGAGCAGGAATTCACCCAGCTGCGGCCCATGAAGCGCCGCGGCAACCGGCGCTACTACCAGCACCACGAAGTGCTGATGATCCGCCGCATCCGCGACCTGCTGTACGACCAGGGCTTCACCATCAGCGGTGCGCGCAACAAGCTGCAGGAGCTGGCACAGCAGGAGCGCGAGCGTCGCAAGGCTGCGGGTCTTCATGCGGGGCTGTCCGTGGATGGCGATGACGCCGCATCCGAGCTGGATTCAGACGCATTGGATGCCGATGAGCAGGGCATGCCGGACGCAGATGCAGACGCCTTCGATCCCACCGACGTGTTGCCGCCGCACGGCGGGGCCATGCCCTCATCGGGCATCGCTGCGAGCATGGATCACCAGGCCTTGATGAAGCTGCGGCGCGAGCTCCATGAAATTCGCGCGCTGCTCTCAGAAAGCTACTGATTTCACGCTATACTTTCTGTCTTCGGTGTGTGGCGCAGCCTGGTAGCGCACTTGCATGGGGTGCAAGGGGTCGAAGGTTCGAATCCTTTCACACCGACCAAAAACAAAGTAAGTAGATCAACGGGTTAGGTCCGCAAGGCCTGACCCGTTTTTCGTTTCGAACTCCGGCAGCGCAAAGGCCCGAAGCTCGGGCAGCTCGCCGGTCCAGCGCTCCACCTGCACCAGGCATGACTGCGCGCTGCAGCCTTGCGAAAGGCCTGAGGCGCCCACGTCCTGCGTGAGCACGTTCGGGTTTCCATGCCGGTCCATCGATCCGGGCTCGCCCACGCAGGTGGGGTCCCACCAGGCGCCTGTGGCAATGCGGACCACGCCAGGCATAGTGCTGTCATCGACGCGGGCTCCCGCCAGGCAGGCGCCGCGCTCATTGAACACCCGCACCATGTCTGCGTCCCGAATGCCTCGCGCCCGTGCGTCCTGCGAATGCATCACCACGGGCTCGCGCAGGGCGACCTTGTTGGCCCGGCTGTAGGTAGAGAAGTCCAGCTGGCTGTGCAGCTTGGTGTGCGGTTGATCCGAGATCAGATGCAGGGGATGCCCAGCGGCCTTGGCCGCGCCCAGCCACTCCCTTGGCGCGCGCCAGACCGGATGACCCGGGCAGTCCGCCAGGCCGAAGGATGCGATGCGCCCGGAATGGATTTCGATGCGCCCGCTGGGCGTCCTGAGCGGATGCGCCAGGGGGTCGGCCCGGAAATCCTCGAGCATGACGACGGGGCGGCTCGCAGGCGGCAGGCGGAACTCGCCCTGCTGCCAGAAGTCGTCGAAGTCGGGCAGGTCCACGCCCGCGCCTTTCGCCCGTTCGCGGGACTCGGCATAGAGGTGGCGCAGCCAGGCCCCGGCATCGCGTCCTTCGGTGAAGCGCTCCGTTGCACCCAGGCGCTTGGCCAGCGCCGCGAAGATGTCGTAGTCGTTCATGGCCTCACCGGGCGCGGCGGCGATGGCCTTCATGGCCACCATCAAGGGCTCGCGCGTGGCAAAGCCGATGTCGTCCCGCTCCAGCGTGGAGGTGGCAGGCAGCACGATGTCTGCCATCTTGGCGTGTGCGTTCCAGACCTGCTCGTGCGCAATGATGGTCTCCGGCTTGCGCCATGCCCGCGCCAGGCGGTTCAGGTCCTGGTGATGATGGAAGGGGTTGCCGCCTGCCCAGTAGATCAGCCTGATGTCGGGGTAGCGATGCTGCGCGCCGTTGTAGGCAAAGCTGCCTCCCGGGTCGAGCAGCATGTCCGCGATCCGCGCCACCGGGATGAACGATTTCACCGGGTTGCTGCCCTGCGGCAAGGTCGGGCCGCTGAACCGGGTGTGCGGGCTGCCGAGGATGTTGGCCGCGCCGTAGCCCACGCCGAAGCCGCCGCCGGGAAGGCCGACCTGGCCGATGACGCAGGCCAGCGCCACGGCGGCCCAGAAGGGCTGCTCCCCATGCTCGGCGCGCTGCAGTGACCAGGACACGTTCACCAGCGATCGCACGCTGCAGAGGTCGTGCGCCAGCGCGCGGATGGTCTGGGCCGGCACGCCGCTGATGGCTTCGGCCCAGTCGGCGTCCTTCCTCGTTCCGTCGTGGCGCCCCTCCAGTTCGGTCGCCCACCGCTCGAAGCCGACGCAGTGGCTTGCCAGGAAGGCTGAGTCGTGGCGCCCGGCGCGAACGATCTCGCAGGCCAGGGCCATCATCACCGCGGTGTCCGTGTTGGGCCGTATCGGAATCCACTGCACCGTGCCTTCGGGCGCGTCGAAGTTGTCCCGGACCGGGCTGAAGTTGACCAGCCTGCACCCTGCCGCAGCCAGCGCGGCAAGGCCCGATCGCACGCGGTGCTCGGCCGCGCCGCCTGCCGTCACCTGGCTGTTCTTGGCCGGTATGCCGCCGAAGGCCACGAGCAGGCGGGTGTTCGCCTGCATCACGTCCCAGCCATGGTGGCTCGCCATCAGCTCTTCCATGGGCGCCACGATGTGCGGCATCAGCACGCGCGCGGCCCCGAGGCTGTAGCTGTCCACGCTGCGCACATAGCCGCCCAGCGCGTTCAGGAACCTGTGGACCTGGCTCTGCGCATGGTGAAAGCGCCCGGCGCTCGACCAGCCGTAGGAGCCGCCGAAGATCGCTTCGTTGCCATGGGTGCTGCGCACGCGTTCCAGCTCGTGCGCGACCAGTTCCAGCGCCCGCGTCCATGGCACCCTGACGAAGGCCTCCCGGCCGCGCAGTTCGGGCCGCGCGCCCGGTCCCTCGTGCAGCCAGCTGCGCCGAACGGCGGGCCATTGCACGCGCAAGGCGTCCTGGTAGGCGGCCCACATCGACAGGCCGATGGGCGACGGATCGGGATCCTCCGGCAGGCTGCGCAGGCCGCGGGCCCGTCCCTGCGCATCTCGATCCACTTCGTACACGCCCCAGTGGGCTGCGGTCAGTTCCCGTTGTCTCATGGCCGTCGGTTCCAGCGCGAGTTCGCGCAGCGAGAAAGCGGCAGATGCTATGGCTTTCCGCCAATGGATACCAATGTTCCGATATGCGGAACTCAACGCCAGACGGGCAGGGCCTCCCGCGCACCCAGGCGCCTGGAGATGCGGGCCGCAGCCTCCACCACCAGCGGCGCGAACGCCTTGACCTGGGCGGGCTTGAATCGGTCCTTGGGGCCGGACAGGCCCAGCGCGGCAACCACATGGCCGCTGGCGTCGACCACGGGGGAGGCCACGCCGCAGACGCTTTCGTTCCATTCCCCCCTGTTGTGGGCGAAGCCCTGCACGCGGATGCGTGCCATCTCCTGGAGGAAGCGCGCCGGATCGACGATGCTCCTGGGCGTGTGCGCCTGCAGGTTCTGCGACAGGCGCTCGAGCATCGCCGGCGAATGGAAGGCCAGCATGGCCTTTCCCGTGGCCACGCAGTGCGCCTTGGCGCGGCCGCCGATCTGCGTGTACGCCCTCACCGGATTCGGGCTGTCCAGCTTGTGCACGTAGACGACCTCGTCGCCGTCGAGCACGGACAGGTGCACCGTCTCGCGCGTGCCCAGCAGCAGTTCGTCCATCACCTGCTCGGCGTGAACCCGCAGGTCGAGCTTCGACAGCACGGCAGAGCCCAGCTCCCACAGTTTGATGGATGCCACATAGCGCCCGCTGCGCTCGTCCCGAACGATGTAGCGCGCCTCCGTCAGCGCCTGCAGCAGCCGGTGCACATTGCTCTTGGCCAGTGCCAGCTCGGCCGCGATCTCCGTCAGCCCGAGCGCCCGTTCGCTGTGTGCCAGCAGTTCAACGATGGCGAGGCCCTTGACCAGCGTGTTGTTCATGTTCGTGCCCTTTGGATGGCGGGGTCAGTGGTGGATGCGGTTCCATTTTATGGAAATGTTGTTGTTCATATTGGACCGAACTTAGGATTCATTCATGACCGCGCCTCACACTGCCATGCTGCCCCTGTCCGGAGTCCGCGTCGTCGAGTTCTGCACGACGGCCTCCGGCCCGTTCTCCACGCTTCTGCTCGCCGACATGGGGGCGGAGGTGGTGAAGATCGAACCCCCCGCGGGCGACGGCCTGCGCCAGTGGCCGCCGCTCAACCAGGGCTACAGCGAGAACTTCGCCTCGCTCAACCGCAACAAGCGATCGGCGGTGCTCAACCTCAAGGCGCCGGAGGACCTGGCGCTGGCCCGCCGCCTGATCCTCGAGGCCGACGTGGTGGTGGAGAACAACCGCCCCGGCGTGATGGAAAGACTGGGGCTGGGCTATGCGGCGCTGTCGGCCGACAAGCCCTCCCTGCTGTTCTGCTCCATCTCTGCCTATGGCCAGACCGGGCCCCGCTCGGGCGAGGGCGGCTTCGACCTCACGATCCAGGCCGCGGCCGGCGTGATGAGCGTCACGGGGGAGCCGGACAGCGCGCCTGTGAAGTGCGGCGTGCCCGTGTCGGACTTTGCGTCCGGGCTGTACGCCGCCTTCTCCATCGCCGCCATGCTGGTGCAGGTCAGGGCGGGAGGCAGGGGCGCGCACATCGACATTCCCATGTTCGGCTGCACGCTCGGCATTGCCGCGCTGCAGACCAGCGAGTACTTCGGCAATGGCCGCAGCCCGGTGAAGCTGGGTTCGGCCCATCCGCGCAATGCGCCCTACCAGGCCTTCCAGGCCCAGGATGGCTATTTCGCCATCGCGGCCGGCAACCACAAGCTCTGGCTGGACGTGCTGCGCGTGGTGGACCGTCCCGGCCTGGCCGACGACGCGCGCTTTCTCAGCACCACAGACCGGGCCCGCAACCAGGGCGTCCTCAAGCAGATCCTGGAGGAAGTCTTCACGCGGCAACCGGTCGCGCACTGGATCCGCGCCTTCAACGATGCCGGCGTGCCGCATGCGCGCATCAACGACTATGAAGCGGCCCTGGCCGATCCCCAGACGCAGCACATGGGCTGGGTGCAGCCGCTGGAGCTGCCCAACGGGCAGACGACCCGCACCTTCACGTCGCCCGTGCGCCTGAACGGGCAGGGCTTCCCCATCCGCCGGCCCGCGCCCGCACTGGGCCAGCACACCGAAGAGATCCGCCTGCAGCACGCGGCGAAGGATGCATGATGGACAGCGCAGAGAACCGGCTGCTGGGCTTCGTGAGCGCGATGACGCGCCTGGTGGAATCGGGCCCGGCCGACGAGGCCCGGCTGCTCGCCGGGGCCACGCCGCTGATGCAGGCGCTGGTGGCCCAGGACGACTGGCTGCCCGAGGCGATGGCGGTCGCGCACCCGCAGTACTACCAGCAGCACCTGCTCTACGGTGATCCGCTGGACCGCTTCTCGCTCGTGAGCTTCGTCTGGGGGCCGGGCCAGCAGACGCCGGTTCACGACCACACGGTGTGGGGCATCATCGGCATGCTGCGCGGCGGGGAGTGCGGCCAGGCCTACACGCGCAACGCGCAAGGGCATGTGGTGCCGCAGGGGAGCGAGCGGCGCCTGGTGCCGGGCGAGCTGGAGGTGGTCTCGCCCACGCTGGGCGACATCCATCGCGTGCGCAATGCCTTCGACGACCGGATCTCGGTCAGCGTGCACCTGTACGGCGGGAACATCGGGCGCATCCGGCGCCACGTGTTCATCCCCGAGACCGGCGAGACCAAAGACTTCGTGTCGGGCTACTCGAACAGCCTGTCGCCCAACCTCTGGTCGCGGGCGCAGGCATGAGCACGGGCGACGAACTCCTGTGTTCGCGCGAGCCTGGGCTCGTGCATCTGCAGCTGAACCGGCCCGAGAAGGGCAATGCCCTGTCCGCATCGCTGGTGCAGGCGCTGACGGACGCCGTGGAAAGCGCCTGCGGCGATCCCGACGTGCGCCTGCTGGTGTTCTCGGGGGCCGGGCGCCATTTCTGCACCGGCTTCGATCTCTCAGACCTCGCGCATGAGACCGACGACAGCCTGCTGGCGCGCTTCACCCGCGTGGAGCTGCTGTTGCAGGCGGTGGACGCCGCGCCCTTTGCCACGCTGGCGCTGGCACATGGCCGGACGATGGGGGCGGGCGCCGACCTCTTCGCTGCCTGCGCCGAACGCTGGATCGTCGATGAGGCGAGCTTCAGCTTTCCGGGCGCCGGCTTTGGCCTCGTGCTGGGCACCGCCCGGCTGGCGGCGCTGGTCGGCGCTGCGCGCGCGGCCCAGTGGATCGAGGGCGGCGGGGTGATCGATGCCGAGCAGGCACTCGCTGGCGGTCTGGCCACGCGGCGGGTCGCTGCCACCGCGCTCGACGCCGAACGCGCGCAGCTGCAGGCCCGCGTCAACCGGCTGGAGGCACACACGCAACGCGCCATCCGTGCCGCCATTTCCGCCGGTCGCCGCCCGCGTGGTCCGGCTGGCGATGCCGAAGACCTGGCCCGGCTGGTGCGCTCGGCGGCGCGGCCGGGCCTGCGCGACCGGGTCGCGGCCTACCGCGCCGCTCAGCGCAAGGCCTGAGCGGCGCAGCCATCGAAGGCCGGCCCCCTCTCTTCAACGGACTCTCCAAGGATGCTCCCCGTGACTGCTGTCGCTCTCAAGACTTTGCTGAACCCGCGTTCCGTCGCCGTCATTGGCGCCTCGGAGGACCAGACCAAGTTTGGCGGTCGCCTGTACAAGACCCTGCTGCAGCACCAATACGCGGGCGAGGTCTACCCCATCAACCCGTCGCGTGACAGCCTGTTCGGGCTCAAGACCTTCGCCAGCATCCAGGCCACTCCCCAGGCTCCGGACATGGTCATCATGGCGCTGCCGCGCGACAAGGTGAAGGCCGAGATCGCCGCCTGCGCAGAGCGGGGGGCCAGGGCCGGGATCATCATCACCTCGAAGTTCTCCGACGCCGGACCCGAAGGGCAGGCCCTGGAGCGCGAGGTGGTGGAAGCGGCCGCGCGGCATGGCATGCGCCTGATCGGGCCCAACTGCCTGGGCCTGATCAGCCCCGCCAACAAGCTGGTGCTGTGCTCGTCGCCGGCCCTGAACGTTCCCAGCCTGATTGAAGCGCCCATCGGTTTCGTCAGCCAGAGCGGCGCGCTCATGGGCACGCTGTTCGACCGCTCCTATGGCCTGGGCATCGGCTTCTCGCATTGCGTGTCGGTGGGCAACCAGGCCGACCTCGAGCTGTGCGACTTCGTCGAGTTCCTCATCGAAGACGACCGCACCCAGGTCATCTGCAGCTATGTGGAGGGCATCAAGTCGCCCCAGCGCTTCATGGCGCTGGCGCGGCGCGCACGCCTGGCCGGCAAGCCGTGGCTCATGGTCAAGGCCGGCGCCACCGCCGACGGCAGCCGCGCGGCCTATTCGCACACGGCCAGCCTCGCGGGGGACTTCGCCGCGCTCAAGGCCATCTGCGATCGCGAGAACATCGTGATGATGGACGACCCGCTGGACATGCTGAGTCTGGCGCGCGCGATGGTGCGCTATCCGGCACGGCGCGTGAGCAGCGTCGCGGTCATCACCACCTCGGGCGGCGGTGGCGCCATCTCGGCCGACCAGCTCTCGCATGCAGGCATCGGACTGGCGCAGCTGGGCGCGGCCACGCGGGCCGGCCTGGCCGAACACTATTCCGAAGGCCAGGCCAACAACCCCATCGACATCGGAGGGCGTCGGCACGAGGGCAGCACCGACGAGCTGGGGCAGGTGACGGCCGAACTGGTCCTGGCCGACCCGGCGACGGACCTGGGGCTGATGGTGCTGACCACCGCCCCGGACGTTCCGGGCCTGACGCGCCAACTGGCGGAAGGCGCGCAGCGCCCCGCGGCAGCCGGCAAGCCCACGCTCTACGTCATGCTGCCCGGCCGCGTGGCCGCGCCCGCGCGGGAGATGCTGGTGGCCGGTGGCCTGCCCTACGTCGACACCCTGGCCGAGGCGATGGCCATCCTGCGGGGCTGGAAAGCCTGGTCGACCTATCAGGCGCCGGAGGCGCCGAGCCGCCCCGCTGGCATGGCGGCCGTGCCAGCCCCTGCAGGCGGCACGCTGGGCGAAGCCGCCGCCAAGGCCCTGCTGGCCGGCGTGGGCATTCCCGTGAACCAGGAGCGCATCGTGCGCACCGCCGACCAGGCCGTGGATGCCGCGGGTGCGCTGGGCTTCCCGCTGGTGCTCAAGGTGGTCTCGCCCGACATCGCGCACAAGTCCGACGTGGGCGGCGTGGCGCTGAACATCGACAGCGCGCAGGCGCTGCGGCATCAGCTGGCGTTGATGCAGTCCCGCGTCGCGCAGGCCGCGCCGGACGCGCGCATCGAAGGCTACTCGCTTCAGAAGCAGGAACACGGCGAACTGGAGCTGATCGTGGGCGCCCGCCGCGATCCGCAGTTCGGCGCGCAGGTGGTGGTGGGCGCGGGCGGCGTGCTGGTGGAACTGCTGAAGGACGTGGCCATCCTGGGCGCGCCGGTGGACCCTGCGAGCGCCCGGCGCGCCGTCGAGGGCCTGAAGGTGGCGCCCCTGCTCAAGCCCTACCGCGGGCGTGGCGCGCTCGACATCGAGGCGGTGGTCGACGCCATCGTTCGCCTGAGCTGGCTGGCGCACGACCTGGAATCCCAGGGCCTCGACTTCGAGGTCGAAGTCAATCCACTCAAGCTCCGCCTGCAGGGCCAGGGCGCCGTGGCCGTCGATGCCCGCGCCCGCATCGGCGCGCGCTGAAGCCTTCGAACCCCTCTCTTTCCCAGAACGTCATAGGAGACATATGTCGCAGATCACGATTGAGCACCACGGCAAGGTCACGCTGTTCACGATCAACCGCCCCGCGCGCAAGAACGCCATTTGCAAGGAGACCGCGCTGGAGCTGCAGGCAGGTTTCGCCGCGTTCGATGCGTCCGCGCAGCGTGTGGCGGTCATCACCGGCGCGGGAGACGACGCTTTCTCTTCGGGCGCCGACGTGAGCAACCTGCCCGAACTCTGGCGCTGCATTCCCGGCTCGGGCTTCACCACCGACAAGCCCATCGTCGCGGCCACTGCCGGCTGGGTGGTCGGCGGCGCGATGGTGCTGACGATGATGTGCGACCTCATCGTGGCGGCCGAGAACACCAAGTTCTCGTACCCGGAGGCCCGGCTGGGCTTCACCGGCGGAATGATCGCCGGGCTCGCGGCCCGCATCCCGCACAAGGCCGCCATGGACCTCATGCTGCTGGGCCGGCCCATGGCCGCGCAGCGGGCCTATGACATCGGCCTGGTGAGCGATCTGGTGCCCACCGGCCAGCAGCTCGAGGTGGCGATGCAGCAAGCCCAGGCCCTCGCCGATTCGGCGCCGCTGGTGCTCACCACCATCAAGCGCTTCGTCAACCAGCATGTGCTGCCCAAGAGCCCGGCCGAAGCCATGTCGGAAACCCTGCGCCAGCTCAACGAAGTGCGCGAGAGCGAGGACATCAAGGAGGGCATGGCCGCCTTCCGGGAGAAGCGCGCGCCGAACTACACGGGGCGCTGATCGCGTCGCGGCCCGCGCCCCAATGCCCAAGAGCAGGGCAGGGCGAAGCAGCATTCCTGAAGGAGACATGTCGATGACTGAAGTGGTGCAACGTTCGAGGTTGCTGGCGCCGCTTGCGGTGCTGCTGCCCGCATGGGCGGTCTCGCCCGGCGCATGGGGCCAGGAGGCATGGCCGACCCGGCCCGTGCGCATGGTGGTGCCGTTCCCGCCAGGCGGCTCGTCCGACATTCTGGGGCGGCTGGTGGCAGACCGGCTGGGCCGTGCGCTCGAGGCCAGCTTCGTGGTCGAGAACAAGGCGGGCGCCACCACGCAGATCGGCACCGAGCATGTGGCCGCGGCGCCGCCCGACGGCTACACGCTGCTGCTGGGCGCCGCATCGAGCTTCACCGTCCTGCCCAACCTGCGCAAGCTGGGCTACAGCCTGGACAGCTTCGAAGCCATCGGCGGTGTGGCCGACTACGTGGCCGTCATGGCGGTTCGCAAGTCGCTGCCCGTGACCAGCGTGCGCGAGTTCATCGACCACGCGAAGAAGAACCCGGGCAAGCTCTCGTTCGGATCGGCGGGGGAGGCGTCGGCAGGCCATGTCTATGGCGCGACGCTGGCGCGCGATGCCGGCATCGAGCTGCTGCACGTGCCGTTCCGCGGCTCGGCCGATGCGGCCAATGCGCTGGTGGCCGGGGAGGTCGATTTCGTCATCGATGGCGCGATCACGCCCATGGTGAAGGCCGAGCGGGTCCGCCCCCTGGCCACCTTCTACCAGGCGCGGCACCCCGAGCTGCCGCAGGTGCCCACGCTGGCCGAAGAAGGCTTGCGCATCGAGAGCTCCAGGGGGTCGGGCTGGGGCGTGCTGGCGCCCAAGGGAACGCCTGCCCCCGTCGTCGCCAAGCTCTCCGGCGCGCTGCGCAGCGTGCTCACGCAAAAGGAAGTGCAGGACGCGCTCGTGCGGGCCAATTCCATTGCTGCCTGGCAGCCGCCCCAGGCCTTTCGCACCGCGCTGGCGGCCGACGAAAGGATGTACGCCCAGCTTCTGCCCGCCATCGGGGTGCGCAGGAACTGAACGGTGCCCTCACGCCCGCCCCATCCCCCAAGACCCTCTCAAGGAGTACGCCGTGAAACCCAATCGCCGCAGCTTCTGTGGCAGTGCCGCCGCAGCCATGGCGCTGCCCTTCGTCGTGGGCCAGTCATGGGCCCAGTCCGCCAGCCCATGGCCGAACAAGGCACTTCGCTTCATCAGTCCGTATCCGCCGGGTGGCTTGTCGGACCAGATCGCGCGCTTCATCGCCGACGGCGTTTCGAGGGAGCTGGGGCAGCCCGTGATCGTGGACAACAAGCCGGGCGCCGGCGCCACCCTGGGCACCGAGCTGGCCGCGCGCGCCACGCCCGATGGCTACACCTTCCTCGTGGCGCCCACGGCCGCCGTGGCCGTCGCGCCGTGGATCCGCAAACTGAAATTCACGGCCGACGACTTCGTGCCCGTCGCCAAGCTCGCCTCCAGCTACGGGCTGATCACCACCTTCAAGGACGCGCCCTGGGCGCACTACGGCGATTTCATCAAGGCGGCCAAGGCCGCCCCCGGCAAGTACACCTTCGCCTCCAACGGCGTGGGATCCATCGTGCACCTGACCGGCGTGCTGCTGCACAAGCAGGCCGGCATCGACGTGGTCCATGTGCCCTACAAAGGCTCCATGGAGTCCATGAACGACCTGGTGGGCGGCCGGGTGGACGTGATGTACGACCCGGTCACCATGCCACGCGTGAAGGACGGCGTGCTCAAGGGCCTGGCCTCCACCACGCGCGCGCGCAACCCGGAGCTTGCGGACGTGCCGACGCTCAAGGAGCTGGGCTTCGACCTCGACACGCGCAGCTGGTTCGCCCTGTTCGCGCCCAAGGGCACCCCGGCCGAGATCGTCGCGCGGATGAGCGATGCAGCGCACAGGACCATGACCGCGCCTGCAGCCAGACAGCAACTGCTGCTGTCTGCGCTGTATCCCGACTTCGAGGCCCACGAGGCTTTCGGCCGGCGGGTGCGCGATGACAGCATGTTCTTCAAGGAGCTGATCCAGAAAGAGAAGATCCAGGTGGACGGGTGAGCCGCTTTGAAGAACGCAGGGCGCGCAGCGGGCCCGCTGCGCGCTTGAGGCCCGCTTGACCATGGAACGACTCCGGGCCCAGATGCCCCTGCTGGCGGTGGCTG
Organism: Xenophilus arseniciresistens; assembly: GCF_028023875.1. GTDB lineage: Bacteria > Pseudomonadota > Gammaproteobacteria > Burkholderiales > Burkholderiaceae_C > Xenophilus > Xenophilus arseniciresistens. Next base: position 446,937 of record NZ_JAQIPB010000002.1, on the reverse strand, counting down.
CGGCCCGCGTGTCGCAGCTGTGGCCGGGCTTTGGCCTGTCGGCGCTGCTTGCCATGGCGGCCACCTTCGTCGCCACGCTGCACGGCGGTCCCCAACTGCTCTATGCCCTGTTCTTCGGCATGGCCCTGCATCACCTGCATGCCGATGCGCGCAGCCGGCCGGGGATCGAGTTCTGCGCCCGCACCGTGCTGCGCCTGGGGGTGGGCCTGCTGGGCGCGCGCATCACGGCTGCGCAGATCGCCGCCCTGGGCTGGAGCACGGCGATGGTGGTGGTGGCCGGCGTGGTCACGACCTTGCTGCTGGCGCAGTGGCTCGGGCGGCGGCTGGGCCTCACGCGGGCAGAGGCCACGCTGTCGGGCGGCGCCGTCGCCATCTGCGGGGCCTCGGCCGCGCTGGCGCTGTCGGCCGTGCTGCCGCGCGACCGCAACAGCGACCGCTTCACCCTGATGGTGGTGGTGACGGTCACGCTGCTGTCGACGGCGGCCATGGTGCTGTACCCGGTGGTGGCGCGCCTGCTGCACCTGCCGCCGGCGCTGGCGGGCCTGTTCCTGGGCGGCACCATCCATGACGTGGCCCAGGTGGTCGGCGCCGGCTACATGCTGGACCACGCGACCGGCGACATTGCCACCCTGGTCAAGCTGCTGCGTGTGGCGCTGCTGACGGTGGTGGTCGTGGTGGTGTCGGCGGCGTTCCGGCAGGCTCGCGCGCGCAGCATGCCGGGCGATGCGGCCAACCACACTCCGGGCCTCGGCCTGGTGCCCTGGTTCCTCTGGATGTTCGTCGTGCTGGTGGCGACCAACTCCGCAGGCCTGATCACCGCCGCGATCCAGGAGGCCGCCAACCAGCTCTCGCGCGGCTGCCTGGTCGTGGCCATTGCGGCACTGGGCCTGAAGACCTCCTTCGCACAGCTGGCGCAGGCCGGCTGGCGGCCCATGCTGCTGATCCTGGCCGAGACGCTCTGGCTGGCCGGGCTGGTGCTTGGGTGCGTGCTGCTGCTGTGAGCCGGGGCGTTGCCGGCTGCCGCCCGTGCGGGTCGGGCCGCCCCATGTCCAGAGCTATGCGCCCGAGCACGCCGCGCTGTACCGCGCCTCGTTCTCGAGCACGTGCTCGTGCAACTGGCGTGCAGCCGCCTCGATGTCGCCCTTTTCGAGCAGGTCAATCAGGATCTGGTGGCTGTCGACCATGTTGCTGATCGGCGAGCGGTGTCGCAATGCGATGAGCTGGTAGCGGATGAGCTCGTACGCTGCACGCAAGTAAGGGTTGGTGCAGCAGGCCAGGAACTCGTAGTGGAAGTTCATGTCGATGCGCGACAGCTTGCTGGTGTCGCCGGCCTTCTCCTGAACCACCATCTCGGCCACATGCGCCGACAGGCGCGAGATCAGCTCGCGCGGCTGCACGGCAGCGGCTTCGCGCAGGGCCTGCGTTTCGATCATGGCCCGGTAGCGGCAGAGCTGCCCGACCTGCTCGGGCGTCAGCTTGAACACGAAGGTGCCCTTCTGGGGAACGATCTCCACCAGGCCCTCCATCTTCAGTCGCACCAGCGCCTCTCGAACGGGCGTCTTGCTGATGCCCATGCGCTGCGCAAGCTGCGCCTCGGACACCTGTTCGCCCAGCTTCAGATCGCCGGCCACGATCCCCTCGCGCAGGCGGTCGTAGGCGATGTCGGTCAGCAGTTGAGGGCGCTCGACGAGCAGTGGCGCGTTCATGGGTGTCTCTTTCGAAGATGGTTCGAGCTCGCGCAGTTTAAGGGTTTCCTAGCATGCTCTATCTGAGATATTAGATACGATACATCGAAGATAAGCAGCCCCAAGGGCTGGCAAGAAGGAGACAAAGACAGATGACTACGGCGAATCCGGCGACCGAGGCCGCAACGCGACCGGCCACCTCCTGGGAGAACTGGCTGATGACCGCCAATCGCTGGGTGCTGATCGGCCTGGTGGGCGTGATGGCGGCGCTGGTCATCGTCAATGTGATTTCCCGCTACGCCTTCGGCTACTCCTTCACGTGGGTGGAAGAAGTGACCCGCTACATGATGATCTGGACAGCCTTCCTGGGCGCCGGACTCGCGCTGCGCGTGGGCGGGCACATTGCCATCGACACCCTGTCGCAGAGCCTGCGGCCTGCGGGCGCGCGCATGGTGCGCGGGCTGGTCGTCGCCGTCCTTGCCGTCACCCTGCTGATCGTGATCTGGCTGGGCATCGAATACGCGCAGTTCGGCTGGGAGCAGGAAACGCCCGTGCTCGGCTGGTCTTTCGGCAAGGTTTACCTGGCCATCCCGATCGGTGCGGCGCTGATGCTCTTGCACCTGACGCTCATCGCGCGGCGCTGGATCGCCACGGGTGAATGGGAAAAGGTCGAGGGCTTCGACCCTCAGGCCCTGTGAAGCGGAGCAGGCAGACATGAGCGCCGTACTCTCGATCAGCTTCATCGGCCTGATGGCCCTGGGTGTCCCCATTGCCTTCGCCATGCTCATAGCGGGTCTCGCCGCGCTGGCGATGAAGCCGGGCCTGTCGGGCCTGATCGTCACGCAGAACCTGTTCAGCGGGCTCGACAGCTTTCCGCTGCTGGCCATTCCCTTCTTCATCCTGGCGGCCGAGCTGATGTCTGGCGGCGCGCTCACCGACGTGCTGCTGCAGTTCGCGGCGCGCCTCGTGGGCCGGCGGCGCGGGGGCCTGGGCCACGCAAACATCCTCACGCTGACCTTCTTCTCGGGCATCAGCGGCTCGGCGCTGGCCGACGCGGCAGGGCCGGGCGCGATGCTGATCAAGATGATGAAGAAAGCGGGCTACAGCGACGCATATGCAGCGGCGCTCACCGCCTCCACCGCCATCGTCGGGCCGATCATTCCGCCGTCGATCATCATGATCGTGTACGCGCTGACGGACAACAGCGTGACCATGACCGGCCTTTTCCTTGCCGGTGTGATGCCGGGCGTGCTCATCGCGCTCTCGCTGGCCATCGTCAACCACCTCGTGAGCGTCAGGCGCGACTACCGCAGTTCCGCAGCGCTGCTGGATCCGACGCCCATCTTCAGGCTCTTCGTGCGCGCAGTGCCCGCGCTGGTGCTGCCCTTCATCATCCTGGGCGGCATCCATTTCGGCGTCTTCACGCCGACCGAGGCGTCCGCCGCCGCGGTGCTGTATGCGCTGCTGGTCGGGCGCTTCGTATACGGCACGCTGCGCATGAACATGCTGCCGGCCATTCTGTTCCGCACGGCGCTGATGACGGCGTCCATCCTCTTCATCGTGGCCACCTCGGCGGTGTTCGCCTGGGTGCTCACGGTCGGCCAGATACCGCAGACCGTGGCCGCATGGATCGCAGGCCTGCATCTGTCTCAGGTGGCGCTGCTGGTGGCCATCAACGTTCTGCTTCTGCTCGTGGGCATCTTCATCGAGCCGCTGCCCGGCGTGATGATCATGGTGCCCATCCTGGCGCCGCTGGCCGATGCCGCCGGGCTGAACCCCCTGCATTTCGCGATCGTCGTCATCGTCAATCTGACGCTGGGAATGATCACGCCGCCGGTCGGGGGGCTGCTGTTCGTGACATCCATCGTTTCGGGCGTGCCCATGGGACCGATGGTTCGCGAGGCCAGGCCCATGCTGATCGCGCTGCTCATCGTCCTGGCGCTGCTCACCTTCGTTCCAGCACTGTCGACCTGGCTGCCAGGCCTGCTGGGCTACGCGCACTGAGCCTGTCTTTCTTCCCACAACCCCAACTGGAGACACAACGCATGAATGCGAACAAGCGCCGCACCCTGGCCGCCACAGCCGCGGCTCTGGCCACCACCCTGGCCATGGGCGTGCTGCCGGCGCACGCCCAGCAGCAAGCCAAGGTGCTGAAGTACGCGCACTTTCAACCTGCCAAGAACGACCAGCCCAAGCACGTGGCGGCCGTGGCGTTCAAGGAGCACGTGGAGAAGGCCACCAACGGTTCCATCAAGGTGGAACTCTATCCGGCCGGCCAGCTGGGTACCGCGCAGCAGATGATGGAAGGGCTGCGCCTGGGCAGCGTTGAGCTGGCGGTGGTCCATGACGGCGGCATCCCGGGGGTCTACAAGACCTTCAACATCTTCGGCCTGCCCTACATCTTCAACGACCACGCGCATGCCTACGCCGTGCTCGACGGCCAGTTCGGCAAGGACCTGGCCGAAGACATGCGCAAGAAGACCGGCATCCGCCTGATGGGCTACGCGGACAACGGCATCCGCCACTTCACCAACAACAAGCGTCCCATCAAGACGCCCGAGGACATGAAGGGCCTGAAGATGCGCGTGCAGCCCAGCCCGGTGTTCATCGAGCTGGTCAAGGCGCTGGGCGGCAGCCCCACCGCGATCGATTGGGGCGAGCTGCCGGCAGCCCTTGCGCAGGGCACGGCCGACGGTCAGGAAAACGGCGTGACCAACATCCTGGCCGCCAGCCTCTACCAGAGCCAGAAGCACGTGACGCTGGACGGTCATGTCTACAGCCTGCATGCCTACCTGGTGAGCGACCGCTTCTACAACGGTCTTTCGCCCGCCGAGAAAAAAGCCGTGGATGAAGGCGTGCAGATCGCCAAGAAGATCCACCGCGACATGACGCGTGAGCAGGACCTGTCGGCCAAGAAGGTGCTGTCTGAAAAGGGCATGCAGGTGACCGAACTGACCGCTGCCGAGATCGACGTGTTCCGCAAGGCTGCGCAGCCTGCGGTGCGCAAGTACCTGGAAGCTGACGTCAGCAAGGAATGGACGGAGCGCCTGCTCAAGGCTGCGGCCGGCAAGTGATGGCGCAGCTTCTGTCGCCCGTGCGCGTGGTGGCCCTGGATGATGGCTATGCCGAGTACGACCAGGAGACATCGCTCCTGGCGGCCGCCGGGGCCTCGTTCGAAGTGCGGCCCGTTCGCGCCGATGTGGATTGCGCCGTGGAGCACGTGCGCGGCGCCCATGTGGTGCTGGTGCGTGAGTCGCCGCTGCCGCGCCGCGTGATCGAGGCGATGGACTGCTGCAGGGGCATCGTCCGCTACGGCATCGGCGTGGACAACATCGACATGGAAGCCGCGCGCGAGAGGCGCATCGCAGTGGCCAACGTGCCTGACTACGGCACCGACGAGGTCAGCACGCAGGCGCTTGCGCTGGCCCTGTCGGTGGTGCGCCGCCTGCGGCTGCACGATGCGCAGGTACGGGCAGGCCGCTGGTCCACGGGCGTGCTGCAGCCGATGTACCGCTTGCGCGGACGCACTCTGGGGCTCATCGGCTTCGGGCGCATTGCGCGCATGACGCTGGAGAAGTTCAACGGCTTCGGTTTCGGTCGCGTGCTGGTGAGCGATCCGCACGCGAAGGCTTCGGCAGGCATCGAGCTGGCCACCGTGGACGAGATCTGCGCGCAGGCCGACATGATCTCGCTGCACGCGCCCCTGAACGCCCACACGCGCCATCTGATCGACGAGCGCCGCATCAGCCTGATGCGGCCCACCGCCATCGTGGTGAACACAGCGCGTGGCGGGCTGGTCGACCTGGATGCGCTCCACCGCGCATTGGCGGCGCGCCGCATCCTGGGCGCAGGCCTCGATGTGTTCGAGAAAGAACCGCCCGATCCGCAGCACCCCATCTTCACGCTCGACAACGTCGCCGTCAGCAACCACATCGGCTGGTACAGCGAGGAGGCGATGCGCGACCTTCAGCGGATGGCCGCAGAGGAAGCCGTGCGGATCCTGCGCGGCGACAAGCCGCTGCACTGGCTCAACCCCTGGTGATCAACAGGCAACCCCAACGCTCTTAGGAGGAGCACTCAAATGCAAGAACTGATCGACGGCTTTGAAGCCGTTGCCGTGGCTTCCGTGGCTGACGCGGTCGACAAGATCTGTGGCCGCCGCGGCTACATGGATGCCAGCATCAAGCCGCGCATCAACGACAAGCGCGTGATCGGCCCCGCCGCCACGGTGCTCGAAGCCGCCACCGACGAGTTCGTGCCGCCGCAGCATGCGCTGGATCTGATCGACGAAGCGCCACGCGGCAGCGTGATCGTCATTTCCATCGCCGGCGGCGAGCCCGACGTTGCCGTGTGGGGCGGTCTGATGACCGCCGGCGCGGTGGCCAACGAGCATGCCGGCGCGATTCTGGATGGCGGTGTGCGCGACCTGGGCGAGATCCGGCGCGACTACGGCTTCCAGGTGTATGCGCGCGACGTGAGCCCCGGCACCACGCTGGGCCGCTTCAAGACCGTCGCCTCGCAGGTGCCGGTGGAGGTGGGCGGCGTGGTGGTGCACCCGGGCGACATCATCGTGGCCGACATCGACGGCGTGGTGGTCGTGCCGCACGAGAAGGCCGCCGAAGTGCTCGCCATGGCGCAGGAAATCGACGAGCGCGAACTGGAGCAGGCCAGGCTCATCATTGCCGAGCGCTCGCTGCGCAAGGGGCTGGCCAAGTACGGCCGCATCTGAAGCCCGGTGAACAAGGAACGAGCGGCATGAGCGTCGACATCCTCGCCCTTGGCGAGCCGATGGTGGAGTTCAACCAGACCAGCGAAGGCGGCGGCAGCCTGTACCTGCAGGGCTTTGGCGGCGACACCAGCAACGCAGCGATTGCGGCGGCGCGCCAGGGTGCGCGTGTGGGCTATCTGTCTGCGGTCGGCGACGACGTGTACGGACGCATGCTGCGCGAGCTGTGGTCCCGGGAAGGTGTGGCGCATGACGGCGTGCGTACCGACGCCCAGGCCTTCACGGCGGTCTACTTCGTCAGCCACGATGACAAGGGCCACCACTTCAGCTTCTTCCGAAAGGGCTCGGCGGCGAGCCGGATGCTGCCGCAGGACTTGCCGGCGCAGTCGATAGCCAGCGCCAAGGTGCTGCACCTCTCGGGCATTTCAGCCGCCATTTCCGAGAATGCCTGCGACACCTGCTTCGCCGCCGTCGCCATGGCGAAAAAGCAGGGTGTCAAGGTCGCCTTCGACACCAACCTGCGGCTCAAGCTGTGGCCGCTGGCCCGGGCCCGCGCTGTCATGTGCGAGCTGATCCGGCAGAGCGACATCTGTCTGCCCAGCTACGAGGACATCAGCGCGATCAGCGGGCTGACCGACGCTGACGCGCTGGCCGACTTCTGCCTGGAACTCGGCGCCGGGACCGTGGCGCTGAAACTGGGCGACAAGGGCGCGCTGGTCGTCGACGGCAAGGATCGATTTCGCGTGGCGCCGCATCCGTGCACGCCGGTGGACGCGACCGGCGCGGGCGATACCTTTGCCGGATCGCTGTTGGCACGCATCGTGGCAGGGGACAGCCTGCGCGAAGCGGCGCGCTATGCCTCGGTGGCGGCGGCGCTTTCCACCGAAGGCTATGGCGCCGTGGCACCCATCCCGCGGGCCGAACGGGTGCGTGCTGCGCTGCACACCTGAAGCAGCCTGGCCATGCCCCATCCGCGGCCTGATCAGCGCGCGCGCTCGGCTGCGAAGTCGGCGCGCTCCACCAGCCACGAGACCGCCACGCCCGCCACGAGGCCCCAGAACGCGGCGCCGATGTTCCAGAGGCCTGCGTCGGACACGGTGACGAGAAAGGCGACCAGTGCGCCCAGCGCGAAGCAAGTTCCTCAGCAGCGCCGACGGCGCCCAGGCGCTGGCGCGCAGCCCGCTGTTCCGCAGCATCTGAGGGACGGCGCAGCCACCCACAGCCTCGCAGGCTTCGGCCGCGGCGTTCAGCCCACCGGCGTCGCCAGCGGCCTGCCTTCGAAATGCAGCTGCGCGTTCTGCAGAAAGCGCAGCACCGAGGCATGGATGGCCTGCCCGGAGATGCCGCCGATGTGCGGCGTGAGCACCGCGTTCTCCAGCGCCAGCAGCGGCGCGGGCGGCGTGGGCTCGCCTTCATACACGTCCAGCGCCGCCGCCCAGATGCGGCGCTCGCGCAGCGCATCGGCCACCGCCTGCGTGTCCACCAGGGTGCCGCGCGCGATGTTGACCAGCACGCCTTCGGGGCCCAGCGCCTCCAGCACCCGGCCATCGACGACGTGGTAGGTCTGGCTGCCACCCGGTGCGGCAATGACCAGGAAGTCGCACCAGCGGGCCAGGCTCAGGATGTCGTCGAACCACTGGAAGCCGCTTTCGTCGCGCCGCGTGCGGCTGTGGTAGCCGATCTCCATGTCGAAGCCCTGCGCGCGCCGGGCAATCTGTTTGCCGATGGCGCCCAGCCCGAAGATGCCCATGCGCCGGCCCGACACATGCGGCGGGCGCGGAATGTCGTCGCGCCACAGGCCCGTGCGCACACCGGCGTTGAGGAAGGGCACGCGCCGGATGGCCGCCAGCAGGATCGCCATCGCATGGTCGGCCACGGCCGCGTCGTTGGTGCCTGCGGCGTTGCACACGGGAATGCCGCGCGCGCGGGCCGCGGCCAGGTCCACGTTCTCATAGCCCACGCCCACGGTGCAGATCAGCTCCAGGCCGGGCAGGGCCGCGATCTCCTCGGCCAGCAGGCCGTTGGTGCCGTTGGTCAGCACCACGCGGATGCGCGGGCCGTGCGCCGCGATCTGCGCCGCGCCGTTGGAGCGGTCCTTGCCCAGGCCTTCGTTGGGCGCATAGATCATCTCGAAGCGCTCGGCCACCAGCGCGCGATGCTCTTCAGACAGGAAGACCAGAACGAGAAGAACAGGTTTCATGGATTCAATCGACACGCGCGCCCGACAACCTGACCAGCTTGCCCCATTTCTCGATTTCCGTGCCCAGCACGGCCTTGAATTCTTCGGGTGAATTGCCGATGGGCGTGCTGCCCTGGTCGGCCAGGGTCTTGCGGAAGGCTGCGTCCTGCGTCACGCGCTGGATCGCGGCTGCGAGCTTGTCCACCACCGGCTTGGGCGTGGCCGCGGGCGCGAGCACGCCATTCCACAGCACGACCTCGAAACCGGGCAGCACCTCGGCGACAGCCGGCAGGTCGGGCAGGCGCGACGAACGCGCGGGCGTGGTCACGCCCAGCGCGCGCAGCCGGCCGCTGTCCACATAGGAAAGCACTTCGACCAGCGGCGAGAACACGGCCTGGATCTGGCCGGCGATCAGGTCGGCGTTGGCAGGGGCGCCGCCCTTGTAGGGCACATGCACCATGTGGCCCTGCACGCGGCTGTTGAACAGCGCGCCCGACAGGTGCTGCGAGGTGCCGTTGCCGGCCGAGCCGAAGTTGATCACCGTCTTCTTCTGGCCCACGTAGTCCACGAACTCCTTGAGCGTCTTGGCCGGCACGTCGTTGTTGACCATCAGCACGTTCGGGATCTGCGCCACCTGCGAGACGGGCACCAGGTCCTTCTGCAGGTCAAAACCCATGCTCTTGTAGAGCGTGACGTTGGTGGCCGCCGTGCTGGTGGTGAACAGCAGCGTGTAGCCGTCGGGCTGCGACTTGGCCACATAGGCGCCGCCGATGTTGCCGCCCGCGCCGGCGCGGTTGTCCACCACCACGGGCTGGCCCAGTTCCTTGCCCAGCTTCTCGGCCAGCAGCCGGGCCGTGGTGTCGGTGCTGCCGCCCGGGGCCAGCGGCACGACCAGCGTGACGGGGCGTTCGGGCCAGTTCGATGCGTGCGCGGCCAGGCCGGCCAGCAGCAGGCCGGCGGCCACCAGGCTGCGGGACAGGCGGCGCGTGAGGCCGGGGATGCGGTGGGTCATGAGGTGTCTCCGTCTTTGTTCTGTGCGGGGAATCGCGCGGCCGCTTTTTCTTGTTCCTCTTCTTCAGCGCTGGCCGTCGCCCACGCTGATCTTGTCGGCGCGCAGGCCGCCCAGCCGCTCATGCACGCGGCTGCCGGTGGACATCACCAGCGCATAGAGCAGCTCGTTGGGCCGCGGGCTGTCGATCGCGCCCACGTCCATGGTGCTGAAGTGGCTGCGCACGTAGCAGGCCTCGATGTGGTGCAGCGGAATCTGCAGGCGGGTGCCGGCCGTGGCCACGACCTTGGCCGCGGGCACGATGGACTTGGCCTGCGGCAGGTTGCCGCGCATGGGCCAGCCGCCGGCTTCGTGCCAGATCGCGCCATGCTCCAGCTCGCCATTGAGGCCGACGATGGCGCCCTTGCCGTAGGCCTGGATCTTGTCGGCCCCGCCCAGGGCCGCCAGCAGCTCGGGCACCAGTTCCTTGGCCATCTCGGTGGCGTCCTTGACCAGGCCCGAGAGGTCTTCCACGTAGCGGCCGGCATAGGGGTTGTCGATGACCACTGCGATGCTGCCCATCCTGATGGGCTGGTCGGGCGGCGGGCCGCCTTCGTGGTAGATCGTTTCGACGTTCAGCAGCTTCTTGCGGATCTTGATCAGGGACATGGAGTCGGGTCCTTGGATGGAGAGGAGGGGTGGAAAGAAAACGGTGGGCGGCGGGGCTGCTACTGCGGCTCCAGCCCCGCGGCCTTGAACACGGCGCCCCACTTGCCGATGTCGGTGTCGATCAGCTTGCCGAAGGCTTCGGCCGAGCCCGGCAGCGGCGTCAGGCCCGCGGTCTCGAAGCGCTTGCGGAGCGTGGCGTCGGCCAGCACTTCGCGCAGCACCGCGTTGACCCGCTGCACCACGGGCGCGGGCAGGCGCGCGGGCCCGGCCATGCCGAACCACACCGTCAGGTCGTAGTCGGGCAGTCCGCCTTCGGCCAGCGAAGGAATGTCGGGCGCCAGCGGCGAGCGCTGCTGGCTGGTCACGCCGATGGCCGTCACGCGGCCGGCCTTGGCCTGCTGCTGGCCGTTGACCAGGTCGGCGATGGTGAAGTCGATGGTGCCGCCGGCCAGGTCGGTCATGGCCTGCGGCACGCCGCGGTAGGCCACGGCCGTGGCGCTGAAGCCGCCCATGCTGACCAGCTGGGCCGCGCACATCTGCGCGCTGCCCGAGCCGTAGCCGTAGGAAAGCCGGTTGGGCTGGGCCCTGGCGTAGGCCAGGAACTCCTGGAGGTTGCGCACCGGAAGGTGCTTGCCCACCACCAGCATGAAGGGCGCTTCGGCCAGGGTGCCGACGGGGGTGAAGTCCTTGCGCGGGTCGTAGGGCAGGGCCTTGAAGGCGCTGACGTTGCTGGCGCCCGTGCTCACGCCGACCATGAACAGGGTGTAGCCATCGGGTGCGGCCTTGACGGCCGACACCGTGCCCACGATGCCGTTGGCGCCGGCCTGGTTGTCGATCACCACCGGCTGGCCCAGCCGCGCCGACATGCCGTCGGACAACGCGCGCGCCACCACATCGGTGATGCTGCCGGGCGGGAAGGGCACCACCAGACGGATGGGCTTGTTGGGATAGGCCGATGCCAGCGAAGGCAGCGCAGGCAGTGCGCAGACCATCGCTGCGCCAGCCAGCATGGAACGTCTTCTGATCATTGTTCTTTCTGTCTCTGGTCTTGTGGTGCTTGAAGGCTCAGGCCGCGGGCTTGGCGCCGAACTGCACGCCCGCCCACTGCTCGATGTGGCGGATCGGGAAGACGTTGTCTTTCGCGCCGTCGCCCTGCGAAATCGCAAAGGCCAGGAACTGCCGCGCGGCCGGGTTCACCTGCATGGGCACGCCCAGCTTCTCGGCTTCGTCCAGGCACATCTTGATGTCCTTGTGCAGCAGCTCGGTGGTGAAGCGCAGCGGGAAGCTGCGGTCCAGCACGCACTGCGGGATGCGCTCCAGCGTCGCGAAGGAACGGCCGCTGGAGACGTTCAGCACGTCGAGCATGGTCTTGGCGTCCAGCCCGGCCTTCACGCCGTAGACCAGGGCCTCGCAGCTGGCGACCATGCTGGTGGCGTACAGCGTGTTGTTGATGATCTTCATGGTCTGGCCCAGCGTCGGGTCTTCGCCCAGGTAGAAGATGTTCTTGCCGATCACGCGCAGCAGCGGCTCCACTTGCGCAAAGGCCGCCTGCGGGCCGGCCGGCATCACGGCCAGCGTGCCCTTCTCGGCCGCCACGGTGCCGCCGCTGACGGGCGCGCCCACCAGTGCGATGCCGTGCGGCGCCAGCAGCTGCTCCACTTCGCGGGTCACGGAAGGGCCGGTGGTCGACAGGTCCACCACGATGCGCGGCTTGCCGCCGCGGGCCACCTGCGCGGCCACCTCCAGCACGATGCGCGGCAGCGGCAGGCACAGCAGCACCACCTCCGCGCGGGCCGCCAGGTCCTCGTTGCTGGTGGCGGCGGTGGCGCCTCTGGCCACCACGCGCGCCAGCGCCTCGGGGTTGGGGTCGTAGGCCAGCAGTTCGTGGTCGGCGGCCAGCAGCCGGTTGGCGAAGTGAACGCCGATATTGCCAAGGCCAATGAGTCCAATCTTCATGAGAGCTGTCTTTTCGTCTGTGCAGGAAAGAAGGCCTGCGCTGCAAGCGGCCACGCAAGGCGCGGGCGATGCAGGGCAGGGGCAATGCTAGAAATTCAAGGCCGCAGCGGCGAATGCCGGATGTGCGGCGGGGTATAGCCTCGTGTTAAGGCTTTGCCAGGGTCTGCCCGGATGGCTGTGCGTATTCGGACTGCGCGCCCAGGCGCTGCAGCAGCGCATCGACCCAGCCTGTGTCCAGCCGGCCGGCTTCGATCTCGGCCAGGGTCACGATTTCCTGCGCATGCTTTTCGCGCGCGGCCTCGCACAGCGCGGGCGCGTCATCGAAGGGCACGCACAGCACGCCGTCGGCGTCGCCCACGATCAGGTCGCCCGCTTCGATGACCATGCCGTCGATGGCGACGGCCACGTTGATCTGGCCCGGGCCGTCCTTGTAGGGGCCGCGATGGGTGATGCCCGCCGCATAGACCGGGAAGGGCGAGGCGCGCAGCGTGTCCGCGTCGCGGATCGCGCCGTTGATCACCACACCCGCAATGCCGCGACTGGCCGCGTAGCCCGTCATCAGCTCGCCCATGATGGCGTTGGTGAGGTCGCCGCCGGCATCGACCACCAGCACGTCGCCGGGCTCGGCCAGGTCCAGCGCCTTGTGCACCAGCAGGTTGTCGCCCGGGCGGGTCTTGACCGTGAAGGCCGGGCCGCACAGCGCGCCTCCGGCATGCATGGGCCGCAGCCGCGGCCCCGCAGCCACGATGCGGGCCATGCAGTCGCTGATGTTGGCCACGGGCAGGCCGCGGAAGCGCTCCACCACATCAGCGGGCACCTGGCGCCTGCGGCGCAGGATCTGGATCGGGGTCATGGCTTGCTGTCTCTTTTCCTGGTCTGGCGGGCGCAGGGGAGCGCGCCGGCATGCGGAAAATCTAAGCCAGGCCGCCCGAATCGGCCCTATACCGGTTATGCGGTGCGGTATAGCCTGAGGTTAAGGGGCGCGCCCCGCGGGCGGCGCGGCGGCGCACATGCCGTGCAGCACCTCGGCGAACTTGTCGGCATGGCTGCGGCCGGTGTCGAAGGCCGAGCGCACGATACTCGGCGTCAGCCGGATCTCGTCGGCCAGCGGCAGCACGCACAGGTCCGACCAGTTCAGCCCCTCGACGGTGAAGGGGTCGACCACCGCGATCCCGGCACCGGCCCGCACCAGCGCGCAGGCCACGTCCGTTTCATGGATGTCCACGCGGGACGACAGGGTCACGCCCGCCTTGCGGAAGGCCGACGCGACCATCTGCCCGAAGGCGATGGACGCGTCGTGCGCGATGAGCGTGTGCTGGGCCAGGTCCGAAATGGCCACCTGCTGCAGCTTCGACAAGGGATGGCCCGCGGGCACCACGCACACCATGCGTCCTTCGGTGAAAGGCGTGACCGTGAGGTTGGGGTGTTCCAGCGGCAGCACTGAGATGGCCAGGTCCACCGCCTTGCTCAGCACTTCCTGCGCCATGTCGTTGAGCAGGGTGGTGTGCACGTTCACGCGGATCTTGCCGTAGCGCTGCTGGAACAGCGTGATGGCGCGCGGCAGGATGCTGCGGCTGAGCGCCGGGCTGCAGGCCAGCTTGAGCGTGCCCGAGGGCCCCTGGGCCAGGCCGCGCGCGAACTCGTCCACGCGCACCGCCTCGCGGTAGAAGGCGTCCACTTCTCGGAACAGCGCCTCGCCTTCGGGCGTGGGCACCAGCTTGCCCTTGACGCGGTTGAAAAGCGCCAGGCCCAGGGTCTTTTCCGTGTGAGAGACGATGCGGCTGACCGCGGGCTGCGAGGTGAAGAGGAGCTTGGCGGCGCCGTTGATCGAACCCGTCAACATCACCGCGCGAAACACCTCCATCTGACGGAGTCTGAACTTCATGGGCAGCAAGTGTGCCAATTTACAACGGGGCGCCGGCACAAAAGCACCGTTGCCGCACCCTGCGCGCGCATTCACGCCGTTGACTTGAGGGCTGGCTACCGTTCGCGCCATGCCCGCAGTCATGGCCGTCACCGCCAGCAAAGTCTCCCCGTCAGGCCGCTATGCCTGGCATATCTTCGAGCGCGAGGAAGACGCGGGCTCGGAAGGCGGCGTGGTGGTCATCTGCGAGTCGCTGGAGACCTTCAGCTCCATGTACAGCGCGCTGCTGTCGGGGCAGAGGGTGCTGCAGTCGATCTGCGAGCAATCACTGGACTGAGCGGGGCGGCGCGCTAGATGCCCGCCTCGCTCGCAGCGGCAACGCCGTCGGTTGCATAGGCGCTTGCGTAGCGGGCCAGGTGGAAGTCCTCGTCGCCCAGCTGGAAGCTGAGCAGGCCCAGCCGTTTCGCGTAGTGGGCCAGCGGCAGCTCCCAGGTCATGCCGATGCCGCCGTGCAACTGGATGCATTCCTGCGCCATTTTCAGCGCCGCGGTGCTGATGGTGAACTTGGCTGCGGCCACGCAGCGGTCGCGCGTTGATGCGTCGGCTTGCATGTGCCGGGCGCAATTGAGGGTGGCCGAGCGGGCCTGTTCGACCTGAAGCATGAGATCGACCATGCGATGCTGCACGGCCTGGAAGCTTCCGATCGGCGCACCGAACTGCTTGCGCGTCTGCAGATACTCGAGCGTGTCGGCCATCATCACGTCCATCAGGCCGAGCGCCTCCGCACAGACAGCCTGGATGCCGCAGGCGATCCCGGCCTTGAGCGCGCCAGCGGCCCGGCCGACGGCGCCGACGAGCGCCTGCGGCGGCAGCGTCAGGCCGCGCAGCGACATGTCCGCCGAACGGCCGCCGTCGAAGTCGGGATGGCCCCACCGCGTCAATCCGGGGCTGGTGGCGGGCACTGCGAACAGAGACAGCCCGTCCTCGTCGTCGAAGTTGCCGCTGGTGCGTGCCGAGATCAGCAGGATGTCGGCCTCGGCTCCCCACGGGACGCCCACCTTGTCGCCTTCGAGCACCCAGTGATCGCCCTGCCGGTGCGCCGTGCAGCCTGCGTGCGCAGGGTGCCATTGCCCGCCGCTCTCGCAGTGCGCCAGGCTCGCCAGCGTCGTGCCTTCGACGATGCCTGCCAGCAGCGTCGCATGCCCCGGGTCGGCCACGTGCGCGAGGGTTCGCCCGGCCATCAGACTGGCCAGGAACGGCTCGGTGATGAGCCCGCGTCCGATCGCTTCGAAGACGACCATGAGGTCGAAGGCGTCACCTCCGAATCCTCCCTGTTCGGGCGTGAACAAGGCTCCGAGCGCACCGAGCTCGGCCAGCGCGCTCCAATGCCGGGGGTCGAAATGCTGTCGGGGCTGCGGCACCAGTCGGCGCGTGAGCTCGCCATAGCGATCGGCGGCGTAGCGCGAGATGCTGTCGGCGAGAAGTCGCCGCTCGTGGGTGTGTTCGAAGTTCATGGCGGGTGGCTCACAGTCCCAGCACGGTCTTGGCGATGATGTTCTTCTGGATCTCGTTGGAGCCACCGAAGATGGAGAGCTTGCGGTTGTTGAACCAGGTGAGGGCGGCACGCGGTGCATTTGCCGGGCCAATGCACGCGAGGTCCAGGTCGGCCGCATCGGTCATGTCGTTGGCGAACAGCGGCGCGTGTGGCCCCATCGCGCGCAGCATCAGCGCGTGGATCTCCTGTCGGATCTCCGTGCCCTGAATCTTGAGCATTGAACTCTCGACGCCCGGTGCGGCACCGCTGGCGGCACCCGCGAGCACTTTCAGGTTGGTCGTCTTCATGTTGTGCAGCGCGATCTCAACGCGAGCGAGGCGGGCCGCGAAGTCCCGGTCCTGCAGCAGGGGGCGGCCGTTGCGCACCAGATGCGCCGCTGCCTGCTTGAGCCGCTGCAGCGCGGCGCACGAGTAGCCCACGCCTGCGATGCCGGTGCGCTCGTGCGTCAACAGGAACTTCGCGCAGCTCCAGCCCTCGTTCTCGTGGCCCACCAGGTTCTCCAGCGGCACGCGCACGTCCGTGAAGAAGACCTCGTTGACCTCGTGCTCTCCGTCCAGGGTGATGATGGGCCGCAGCTCGACGCCGGGCGAGTGCATGTCGATCAGCAGGAAGCTGATGCCCTGTTGCTTGCGCGCTGCGGGGTCGGTGCGGACCAGGCAGAAGATCATGTTGGCATGCTGGCCGAGCGTGGTCCAGGTCTTCTGCCCGTTCACGACATAGCCGTCGGCGGTACGCACTGCGGTGGTCCGGAGCGACGCCAGGTCCGATCCGGCGCCCGGCTCCGAATAGCCCTGGCACCACCAGTCGCGTCCGTCGAGGATGCGTGGCAGCCATCGGCGCTTCTGTTCGGGCGTGCCGAACTTCATGAGCACCGGCGCCAGCATGTTGATGCCGAACTGGATGATGCGTGGCGCATTCGCCATGGCGCCTTCGAACTCGAACAGATAGCGCTGCATGGCCGTCCAGCCCGGGCCGCCATGCTCTTTCGGCCAGCCCGTCGCCAGCCAGCCCTGCGCGTTGAGGATCGCGTGCCAGCGTTCGTAGTCGGCCTTTCCAAGGCGCTCGTCGCGCTCGACCTTCTGCGCGATGTCCGCGGGAAGCCTGTCGCGGAAGAAGGTGCGCACCTGCTCGCGGAAGGCGAGCTCTTCATCGGTGAAATCAAGGTCCAAGGCGCTGCTCCTTCAATAGATCTCGAACAGTGCCGCTGCGCCCATGCCCCCGGCAATGCACATGGTGACGACGGCATACCTGGCCTTGCGCCGGCGGCCTTCGAGCAGCGCGTGCCCGACCAGGCGCGCGCCGGTCATGCCAAACGGATGCCCCACCGAAATGGAGCCACCGTTGACGTTGAGCCGCTCGCCGGGAATGCCGAGCCGGTCGCGGCAGTGGATGGCCTGGGAAGCGAAGGCTTCGTTGAGCTCCCACAGGTCGATGTCGTCGATCTTGAGGCCGTGACGCGCCAGAAGCCGGGGGACGGCGAACACCGGGCCGATGCCCATCTCGTCGGGCTCGCAGCCGGCCACCGCGAGGCCGCGGAAGGCGCCCAGCGGCTGCAGGCCGGCACGGCTGGCGGCACCGGCTTCCATCAGCACGCAGGCGCTCGCGCCATCGGAAAGCTGGGAGGAATTGCCGGCGGTGACGAACTGCCCCTCGCCGCGCACCGGAGCAAGCCTGGCGAGCGCTTCGTAGTGGGTGCCGGGGCGGTTGCAGTTGTCGGCGCGCACCGTCACCTCCTGCATCGTCACCGCGCCGCTTTCCTTGCTCGCAAGGGCCATGGTGGTCGTGCACGGCACGATCTCGCCGTCGAACAGGCCCTCCTTCTGAGCGCGCTCCGTCTTGTGCTGGCTCTCGACCGAGAACCGGTCCTGGGCTTCGCGGCTGATGCCGTAGCGCTGCGCGACGATGTCCGCCGTCTCGATCATCGAGAGGTACATCTGCGGCTTGTGCTGCTGGATCCAGGGGTCGATGCCCGTGTTCGGATCGCCGCGTGTGGACGTGAGCGAGATGCTTTCCACGCCCCCGGCGATCATGGCGGGCGCACCATCGACGACGATGCGGCCTGCCGCCATCGCAATGGCTTGCAGACCCGAGGCACAGAAGCGGTTGACGGTGGCGCCCGCAATGCCGATCGGCAGCCCGGCACGCACCACCGCCTGGCGGGCGATGTTGCGCCCGGTGGTGCCTTCGGGGTAGCCGCAGCCGAGGATGGCGTCCTCGATCAGCGCCGGCTCGATGCCGGCGCGTTCGACGGCCGCGCGCACCGCGAACGCGGCCAGCGTTGCACCCGGTGTCTGGTTGAACTCGCCGCGATGCGCCTTGGTCAGCGGCGTGCGGGCGGTGGAAACGATGACGGCTTCACGCATGAGTCTGGCTTTCAGGGGAGAGAGGGCTTGGGTGGCAGAGATCGGTGGCGCGGCGCAGCGCCTGGCGGCACTCGGCCACCATGCGCTGGATGAGGGTCGCGCAATCGGGCACGTCATCGATCAGGCCCAGGCATTGACCGGCCCAGATCAGCCCCTCGTCGCTCGCGCCCTGCTCAAGCGCCCGGCGCCCGCGCACGCCGGCGACCCAGGGTCGCAACTCGTCGAAGGTGGCGCCCTGGGGTCTGCGCTCGAGTTCGTTGACGGCCGCGGAGACCGGGTTGCGCCAGACGCGGGCGGTGTTGCGAAGGCCGCGGAAGATCAGTGTCGTGTCGCGTTCGCTGGCCTGCACGAGCGCCGCCTTGACGCTGTCATGCACGGGGGCCTCTCGCGTGAGCATGAAGCGTGTGCCCATGTTCACCCCGTCGGCGCCCAGCGCCAGGGCCGCAGCCATGGTGCGGCCGTTGGCGATGCCGCCCGAGGCCACGACCGGGATCGACAGCTTCGCGCAGGCGGCCGGGATCAGGATCAGGCCGGGAACGTCATCCTCGCCGGGGTGGCCCGCGCATTCGAAGCCATCGATGCTGATGGCGTCCGCCCCGCGCCGCTGCGCTGAAAGCGCGTGGCGCACCGCGGTGCATTTGTGCACGATCACCAGCCCCTTTGACTTGAACAGCTCGGTGATGGCTTCGGGATGCTGCCCGGCGGTTTCGACCACACGCACGCCGCTGTCGATGATGGCCTGCGCATAGGCTTCATAGGGCGGCGGCGCAGCCGATGGCAGGATGGTGAGGTTGACCGCGAAGGGCGCGTCCGTCATCGCGCGGCAGCGATGCACTTCGCGCACCAGCGCCTCGGGGTCGGGCTGCGTCAGCGCAGTCAGCGTCCCGAGACCGCCTGCATTGGAGACGGCTGCAGCGAGCTCCGCGCGGCCCACCCACATCATGCCGCCCTGGATGATGGGATAGCGGATGCCAAGCAGTTCGGTGATGCGTGTCTTCATGGCTTGTGGGTCCCGACCTGCTGGATGGCCCCGCCCTGGCTGAAGGCATCGCTTTTTGCGCACGCTTCCATCCACCGCCCGGTGGGCATCTGCATGGTGGCGGCGCGCATGCCCGACTTGACGGCCTGGACCGAGTGCGCCGGGAAGGCGGCAATGGCCTGCGCCATTGCCTGCGCGCGGGCAAGGACTGTCTCGTCGTCCACCACCTCGGTCGCGATGCCCAGGCGCAACAGTTCTGCCGCGCCGACGCGATCGCCCATCAGGCACACGCGCGCGGCCACGGCCTCCGAATGGCGCAGGGCCAGCCAGGCTGCGTTGCGGGGCGCGGCCATGCCGATGCCGATCTCGCCCACCTGAAGGAAGGCGCTCCGGCCGCACACCATCAGGTCGCCGGCCAGCGCGAGCGCGGCGCCACCGTTGATCGCATAGCGCTCCAGCGCGGTGATCAGCACCTTGCGGCTGGCGAGCAGCTGGTTGTGCACGGCATCCCAGAGCACTGCGAAGCCGGCCTTCCACGGCGCCGGGGGGTCGGCGTTGAAGGCCTTCACGTCCAGGCCGGAACAGAAGGCACCGCCGGCACCGCGCAGCACGACGGCGCGGACGGAATCCTCCGGCGCCAGACGATCCAGCGCCTCGTGCATGGCCTGGGCGAGCTGGCCTTCGATGGCGTTCTTGCGCTCGGGCCGGTTGAGGATCAGTTCCGCCCATCCATCATGGATGTCGAGAAGCACGGCTGTCATGCGGGTGCCTTGTTCAATGAAGAAGGGAAAGGAATCAAGGGAGCGCCGAGGCGAACTGCTCGCCTTGCACCACCCCCTGCGCATGCAGGCGTGCGATGTCCGTCGTGTCGAAGCCCGCCTGCGCCAGCACCTCCGCGGTGTGCTGCCCCAGCCGCGGCACGGCCTGGGCAGTGGCGCCGGGTGGCGCGTCGGTGAAGGTGAAAGGCTGGCCGGGCAGTTGGAGTTGCCCGCCCACGCCATCGTCGATGGTCTGGAACAGGCCGCTGGCGCGCACATCCTCGCTGGCGAGTACCTGCGCGTAGTTGCGCACCACGCCCACCACCACGCCATGCCGTTCGAGCAGCGCCCGGGCCTGCTCGCCTTCGAGGGCTCCCAGCGCATCTGCCAGCAACCCGATCAGCGCGGCGCGGTTGCGCACCCGGTCGTTGTTGGTGGCGAACCGTGCATCGGTTGCCAGCGCCGGCATGCCGATGGCCCGGCAAAGGCGGCGCCAGTGTTCGTCCAGGTAGGCGGAAATCACGATGTGGCCGTCCCGCACCTCGATCAGGTCTGCAGCAGGTGCCACCAGCGGCTGCGCGTTGCCCGAACGCGCGGGCTGCCGGCCCGTGCATTGGTATTCGGCCCAGATCTGCGCCTGCATTGAGACGGCCACCGCCAGGAGCGAAGTCTCTATCGTCTCGCCGCGGCCGGTGCGGGCCTGCCGGTACAGCGCGGCCAGGATGGCATTGGCCGTTGCGCTGGCTGTGGACGCATCGGCCACCGGAAAGCCGGCCTTCAAAGGCGTGCCGCCGCGCTCGCCGGTGATCGACATCATGCCGCTCTCGGCCTGCGCGGCGATGTCCAGCCCCGGCCGCTCGCGCGAGGGCCCGAGCGTGCCGAAGCCCGAGACCGAGACGTAGACGAGGCCGGGCTTGGCCTCGCGCAGCGACTGCGCGTCCAGGCCCAGCGACCGCATGACGCCGGCCCGTGCGTTCTGGACCACCACGTCAGCCTGCAGGGCCAGCGTGCGGGCCACCGTCAGGCCTTCGGGTCGGCGCATGTCGACCACAACGGAGCGCTTGCCGCGGTTGTAGGCCATGAAAAGGCCGCTGCGGCCGCCGGTGGCATCGCTGACGCCGAAGCGGCGGCCGTTGTCGCCGTTGGGGCTTTCGATCTTGATCACATCCGCGCCCAGGTCGGCAAGGATCTGTGTGGCGCCCGGGCCGGCGATGAACTGGCCGAACTCCACCACCTGCACGCCTGCCAGCGGCGCCTGTTCCTGCACGGCCGCGCTCATGGCGCGGCCTTGATGCCGGCATCGCGGGCCACCGCCGTCCATCGGGCAGTCTCTGCCGCGAGCATCCTGCCAAAGTCCTCGGCGCTGCCGCCGGCGGGGCTCATGCCCAGGCCGTTGACGGCGTCGACGTACTCCTTGCTCCGCAGCACCTTGTTGGCGGCGGCGTTGAGCCTGGCGAGCACGGCCGGGGGCGTGCGGGCTGGCGCCACCAGGCCCAGGAAGCTCGCGGCATCCAGGTCCTTGACGCCGCTTTCGCGTGCGGTCGACACCTCAGGCAGGCCTGGAGGACGCTCGGTGCCGGGCGTGGCGATTCCGTTGAGCTTGCCTTCGCGGATCATCGTGGTCGTGATGCCCGCCACATCGAACATCAGCGGCACGTCGCCCGCCATCACCGCCTGCGCCGCACCCGCCGAGCCCTTGTACGGCACATGCACCAGCTGCAACTGCAGGCGCTGGGCCAGCAGCTCACCCCACAGCTGGGTGAGCGAGCCGGCGCCGGGGCTCGAATACATCACCGGGTTGCTCTGGCTGCGGATCCATCTGATGAGCGAAGGAAGGTCCTTGGCCGGGACCTTGGGATTGGCCGCCACCAGGATCGGCATCCATGCCACGTTGATCACCGGAGCCAGATCGCGCAGCGAGTCGTAGGGCTCCTTGATGCCCACGGCCCGGTTGGTCACGAACTGTGCAGCCACCAGGCCCAGCGTGTAGCCGTCGGGCGCCTGGTTCGCCACGTAGCCGGTGCCGATCGTCGCCGATGCGCCAGGCTTGTTGTCGACGATGACGGGCTGGCCCAGCTCGGCTGACAGACCCTTGCCCACCAGCCGCGCCACTGCATCGCTGGCGCCGCCCGGCGTGTAGGGAACCACGATGCGGATGGGCCTGTCGGGGTAGCCGACGCCCTGCGCGTGCACCGCCGGCAGCAGCGTGATCGAGGCAAGCACGGTGGCAAGGAATCTCTTCATGTCTGTCTCCTGGTTTTGTGAGAAGGCGCCGGCCTGGTCAGCCCGGCGCACGCTTTGCGGTTGCCGGCTTTCTGGCGGGGGGCGGTGATGGCGGCGCAGGCTCGTCGTGCGCGGCCAGTCGTGCCTGCACCTGTGCCGAGATCGGGGCGGCGATCGCACCGCTGACCATGTCGATCAGGTTCTCGATCGCCCGCTGCAGGTCGAAGGCGCGCTGGTGCTTGCTGCGGCGCGTGCTGATGCGCTCGTAGTCCGCAAGGCTGAACATGACGAAGCTGACGGCGGCGAGGTAGCGCTGGCGCAGCAGCAGCTCGGACATATCGGGCAGCGCGCGCTGCAGCAGCTCGTGGATGCGTCGAAAGCCTCTGTCCTCTTCCTCGCGGGTCAAGCCGGCCAGGTCGATCTCGGGATGGACCTGTGCCGCGGCCAGGAAACGGTTGTACGTGTTGCCGCGGCTGGTCATGAGCTTGGACGCCAGCGGCCAGACGATGGCCTCGACCAACCCGCGCAGCTCCCCGTGCCGGCCATCGTTGTAGAGCTGGTCGATGTAGTCGTTGCGCAGTTCGTTGATCTCACGCATGCCACCTTGCAGGATGGCCTGGATCAGCGCCTCCTTGGAGCCGAAGTGGTAGTGCAGTGCCGAGTTGTTGCGCTGGCCCGCCTCGCGGGCGACTTCGCGCATGGACACGGCATCGATGCCTTTCTCGGCGAACAGGCGCTGCGCGGTGAGCAGCAGCACGTCAGCGCTGTCGGCGCCCGCGCGCGGTGCGGCGGCTGCGGACAGCTTTCGCCTTTCCTTGCCCGGTTGAGTGGGTTGGGTGTTCTTCATGTGCCGGATTCTGGTTCTTCGATTTTTCTAAGTCAAGTGCTTTACCTTGTTTGAAGCAGATGATTTAATCGCATCCATTCCGACAAACTGCCGCAGGCCACCACATGATCGAATCCGCATCCTCCGGTGCCACCCGCACCGCTGCTCCTCACGGCACCCATGAGGTCTTCAACCAGCCCGCACCCTATGGTGGCTACAACCTGCTGCGACGCGACCACGCGCTGCGCGAAGGGCTGGAGCGCGAGGGCGCTTCATGGGCCGTGCCGCGCCTGGATGCACTGGCAGCGGACCTCGCGGACCCCGAGGTGATCCGGCACGGCTACATGGCCAACCGCTACGTGCCGGAGCTGCACACGCACGACAACTACGGGCACCGCATCAACGAAGTCCAGTTGCACCATTCATGGCACGAACTGATGCGCCTGGCGCGCCGCCATGAAGTGCATTCACTGCCGTGGACCCGGCCCCAATCGGGCAGCCACGTGGCGCGCGCGGCCTCCAGCGTGCTGATGGCGCAGGTGGAAAGCGGGACCCTGTGCCCGCTGCACATGACGTATGCCGGCGTGCCGGTGTTGCGGAACAACCCAGCCCTCGCCGCGCAATGGGAGCCCCGCCTGACCTCCACCGGCTACGACCCGCGCTACCGTCCCGTCGAGCAGAAACAGGGGGCGCTGATCGGCATGGCCATGACCGAGAAGCAGGGCGGATCCGACCTGCGCGCGAACACGACGGTGGCCCGCCCCACGCTGGAAGAGGGCGTCTACGAGCTCAGCGGCCACAAGTGGTTCTTCTCGGCACCGATGGTGGACTGCTTCCTGACCGTGGCGCATGTGGAAGGCTCGCCGGGGCAGATCTCCTGTTTCTTCGTGCCCTTCTGGCTGCCGGACGGCACGCGCAACCGCTTCTCGATCATGCGGCTCAAGGACAAGCTCGGGAACCGATCCAATCCGTCGAGCGAGATTGAATACAACGGCACGCTCGCATGGCGCGTCGGCGACGAAGGCAAGGGCATCCGAACCATCATCGAAATGGTGAGCCTCACGCGGCTGGGCTGCGCGTCGATCTCGGCGGGCATCATGCGCCAGACCTTGCTGCGCGCGCTGCACCACACGCAGCAGCGCTCGGCCTTCGGTGCCAAGCTGGTCGACAAGCCCCTGATGAGCAACGTGCTGGCCGACCTTTCGCTCGAGTCTGAGGCCGCCACTGCGCTGGTCATGCGCCTGGCTGGCAGCATCGACCGTGCCGCCACCGATGCGCACGAGGCGCGGTTTTCGCGCGTGGTCACCGCCATCACCAAATACTGGTTGGCCAAGCGAGCCAGCCCCAGCACCTTCGAGGCGCTGGAATGCCATGGCGGCTTCGGCTACATCGAGGACTCGATGATGCCCCGCTTCTACCGCGAAGCTCCGGTGCAGAGCGTGTGGGAGGGCAGCGGAAACGTGATCTGCCTGGACGTGTTGCGCGCCATCGACCGGGACCATGAGGCGCTGGAGCCGGTGCTGCGCGAAATTGAGCTGGCCCGGGGCCTGGACCCGCATCTCGACGCCGTCATCGCATGGCTGCGTGCAGCCACTGGCCGTCGGGAGCAGATGGAAGGAATCGCCCGCCGCCTGGTCGAGATGATGGCACTGGGCCTACAGGCGTCCTTGCTGCTGCGCTTCAGTCCTTCCTATGTGTCGCAGGCGTTCTGCGCGTCGCGCCTGGGTCATGACTGGGGCTTCGCCTTCGGTACGCTGGGGACCGGCGTGGCCTTCAAGAAAATCATTGAAAGGGCCTGGGCCGCCGAAGCCGGTTGAATGCAGGCATGCGCGCGCGCAAAAAAGAAGAAGGCCCGCAGCAAAACGATGCGGGCCTTCGGGTGTGTGGCCGTGAGCTCTTACGCGGCCCACGCTACGTGCATGCAACTGCAATGTCGGCGTTTGTTTTCTAGTCGGTGCCTACAGTGCGACTGACCGCCGTGAGATACGGCGACCGGTTCGGTCGTGAACCGGTGGCGGGATTTTAGCCGGCTCGCCATATCCCCGCGCCGGGCCGGCCCATCCTGCGGGGTTCGCCTCAGTCCAGTTCGCGCCGCGCGGCGGCCTTCACGAGGCTGCGCGTGCCGGCCTTGAGGGTGAGCGAGAGCACCGCGGCGGTCGACAGCAGCCGCCAGGGCTTGGCCAGCCAGAGCGCCGCGCCCGCGCCCGCGGCGTAGGCCACCAGCTTGCCCGGGTGCTTTTGGGCATAGCGGTCGAGGTAGGGCCGCCCCAGTTCCACCACGTCGCGCGCCGGGTGGTGCTGCCACCAGCGCTGCATCCATCGGGCGGCCGCCGATTCGCGCACGCGCCCGGGCAGTGCGCCCAGGGAAAGCGGCGGGCGCGGGGCTTCGGGTGCGGCCTTGCGGCCCAGCACGGGCTCGCCCGTGATGTTGGACACCATCGGCACATAGCCCATCGCATCCAGCAGGCGCTGGCGGGACTCGGCCAGGCGCGTCTGCGAAGCCAGGCTGCGGGCACTCTTGCTCATGAACGGGCCTCCTTGATCAGGGCCAGCATCTGCGCGTCGGCCTGGAATTCGTCCTTCACTTCGCGCACCTCGTCGCGCAGGCTGGCGCGCCAGGCCATGAGGCCGCCGGCCAGTGCCACGGCCCAGGCGATGCCTGGCACCCACCACAGCGCCGCGGGCACACCCGCCTGCGTGGCCGCCAGCATCACGGCGATGCCGGTGAGGTTCAGCGCGATCAGCAGCGCCACCACCGCCACGGCCGCGCCCGCCACTTTCAGTCCCATGGACCGTACCGCATCGGCCGCCTGCGCCTTCGCGTGTTCGACATGGTTGGCCAGGTGGTCGGCGATCAGGTCCGGGTGGTGAAGCGCGACGCGGAACAGGGGATGGAGTGACATCGTCGTGTCCGGTTGGGGTGGGAGGGAGGGCGTGAGCCAAGTGTGGGCCAGCTTCGCCCGCGGCCGTGTCGGAGCAGGACCACGCAGCCGGTCAGTGCAGGCAATCCGCTGGAGCTGCGCGGCCTGCAGCCAAAAAGCGCAAGCCATGCGGCGGTGTGGCTCCTAGAGTGGCTGCAGCGCCACCACCGGCCTTGCCGTGCTGGCACCGCCGAACCCAGGAGTCCACGACCATGCATTTCCAGCCCAGCGCGCGCGCCCAGGCGCTCCAGGCCCAGCTTCAGGCCTTCATGGCCGCCCATGTCCACCCGGCCGAGGCGGTGTATGAGGCCCAGCTTCGCGAAGCGCCCAAGGGCCAGGCCCCGGCCGTGCTGCAGACGCTCAAGGCACGGGCGCGGGCCGAAGGGCTGTGGAACCTGTTCCTGCCCGGCAGCCACGGCGCCGGTCTGAGCAACCTGGAATATGCGCCGCTGGCCGAATGCATGGGCCGCGTGATGTGGGCCAGCGAGGTCTTCAACTGCTCGGCGCCCGACACCGGAAACATGGAAGTGCTCTCGCTCTACGGCAACCCCGAGCAGCAGCGCCAGTGGCTGCAGCCGCTGCTGGCCGGAGAGATCCGCTCGGCTTTTTCGATGACCGAGCCGGCCGTGGCCTCCAGCGATGCCACCAACATCCAGTGCCAGATCCGGCGCGAGGGCGACAGCTACGTCATCAACGGGCGCAAGTGGTACACCTCGGGCGCGATGAACGCGGCCTGCAGGCTGCTGATCGTGATGGGCAAGACCGACCCCGACCATGCCGACAAGCACCGGCAGCAGTCGATGATCCTCGTCCCCATCGACACCCCCGGCGTGCGCATCGTGCGCGACATGAAGGCCTTCGGCTATGACGACGGCCCCGGCGGCCACCCCGAGATCGTGTACGAGAACGTGCGCGTGCCGGCGGCCAACATGCTGCTGGGCGAAGGGCGGGGCTTCGAAATCGCGCAGGGCCGCCTGGGCCCGGGGCGCATCCACCACTGCATGCGCCTGATCGGCTGTGCGCAGCGCGCGCTGGAGCTGGCCTGCCAGCGTGCCAGCACGCGCGTGGCCTTCGGCCGCGCGCTGGGCGAGCAGGGCTCGGTGCGCGAGGACCTGGCCCATTCCTATTGCGAGATCGAGCAGGCGCGCCTGCTCACCCTGCGCGCGGCCGACAAGATGGACCGCGAAGGCAACAAGGCGGCCAAGGACCTGATCGCCGCGGCCAAGATCGTGGTGCCGGCCATGGCCGCGCGCGTGATCGACCGCGCCATCCAGATCCACGGCGCCGCGGGCGTGTCGCAAGACACCTTCCTGCCCGAAGCCTATGTCTATGCGCGCTTCATCCGCATCGGCGACGGGCCCGACCAGGTGCACCTGGCCGCGCTGGGCAAGCAGCTGCTGCGCCAGCACGGCCAGGCGCCGGCACACTGAGCGGGTGGCACCGATGAGCCAGGTCGTCAGCACTCCGCCGCTGCAGCTCGATCGCCTGCAGCACTGGCTGCAGCAGCACGCACCGGCATTGCCAGGGCTGGAGGGGCCGCTGTCGGCACGCCGCCTGGTGGGCGGCAACTCCAACCCGATCTGGCTGCTGCAGGCCGGCGACACGCGCTACATCCTGCGCACGCAGCCGGCGGGGCAGCTGCTGCGCTCGGCCCATGCGCTGGACCGCGAGGTGCGCGTGATGCGCGCGCTGCACGGCAGCGCCGTGCCCGTGCCGCAGCTGCATGTGCTGTGCAACGACACGGACGTGATCGGGGTGCAGTTCTACCTGATGGCCTTCCTGGAAGGAGAGGTGCACCGCGAAGTGGGCCTGCCCGGGCTGGCGCCTGCGCGCCGCGCCGGCATCTACCAGGGCGCGATCCAGGCCCTGGCCGCCATCCACCGCAGCGACATCGATGCGCTGGGCCTGCGCGACTTCGGCCGCAGCGGCAACTACTTCGAGCGCCAGCTGCATCGCTGGACGCAGCAGTACCGCGCCGCCATGCCCGAGGGCCTGGCCGAGATGGAGCAGCTCATCGAGGCCCTGGCGCGCGCGCTGCCGCCCGAGGCTGGTGACACGGTGCTGCTGCACGGCGACAGCCGGCTCGACAACCTGATGTTCGCGCCGGGCCAGGCGCGGGTGATCGGCGTGCTGGACTGGGAACTTTCCACCCTGGGCCACCCGATGGCGGACCTGGGCCAGTTCCTGGGCGTACAGGAGCTGCCGGCCGATTACCTGATGCCGGGCCTGGCCGGCGTGGACCGCGCCGCGCTGCAGCTGCCCACGCAGCGCGAGCTGCTGTGCTGGTACTTCCAGGCCATGGGCCGCCCGCAGGCCGAGGCGCTGGCGCTCGACATGCGCTTCTTCAAGGCCTTCGCCATGTTCCGCCAGGCCGCCATGTCGGCCGGCCTGCTGCGGCGCGCGCTGGCCGGCACGGCCGTGAACGAAACGGCATTGGCCTTCGGCCGCAGCACCGACGTGATGGCGCGCGTGGCGCTGCGCATCCTGGATTCGGCCGACGTCGCCTGACGCAATCCACAAAAGAAAGAAGGCCCGCGCGGGCCGCAGGAGATGCCCATGACCCGCCTGTTCGACGACGAGCAGCTGAAGCGGCTGGCCGAGCCTGCCGAGGCGCGCGCCCTGGCCGCGCTGGCGGCCGGCGACCTGGCCACCGTGCGCGAGCAGCTGCAGGACATGGCCCAGGGCCATGCGGGCCTGGACGCGCTGTCGTGCCACGCGCTGGCGCGCAAGGTGGGCAAGCTGCGCGCCGACTTCGGCGAGCCGCGTGCGCGTGAGGCGCTGCAGCGCATCGGCACGCAGCTCATGGCCACCTGGATCGCGCAGTGGCCCCATGACCCGCGCGGCGCCATCGCCGACCTGGTGGCCGTGTTCCGCTACCAGGGCGGCGCGGCGCTTGCGCCGCTGGAGGAAGACGCCGACGCGGTCACCCTGCGCCTGGCGCCCTGCGGCAGCGGCGGCCGGCTGGAACGCCAGGGCCTGCCCGCGCGCCACCCGCAGGCCTATGGCGGCTGGTCCGATGGCGTGAGCAGCCTGTGCCAGGGCTGCAAGGCCAACCAGGCCGCGCTCAACACGGCGCTGGGCGCGCCGGCCTGGACCACCGAGAAGGGCGCCGACGGCCAGTGCACGCTGCGCTTTGCCAAGCTGGGCCATGCGGGGCAGACGCTGTTCGGCGAGGCCGAGCGCCACAGCCTCACGCGCACGCGGGTGCAGCAGGCGCAGGCGCGGCTGGACGCAGGCGATGAGGACATCGCCGCGCTGCTGGACGGCCAGCGCCAGGAATGGAAACCCTGGCACGACTTCGGCGTGGTGTGGCTCGCGCATTTCTATGCCGTGGCGCTGGAGTTGGGCGGGCCCGACTACCTGGCGCAAATGCTGGCGCAGACCTACGCGCCGGCCTTCGTCGCGGGCTTCCCGCGCTACGCCGCGATGGACGACGAGGCGCTGGTGGGCGAGATCGCGCGCACCTGGAACTACCACTGCGCCGACTTCCGCCTGCACGAAGAGGAAGATCGCTTCGTCTTCACGCTCGACCCGTGCGGCAGCGGCGGCCGGCTGTTCCGCGGCCAGATGTGGCGCGACATGTTCCATTACGGCGCGCCGCTGTCGCCGCTGATGCCCAGGGCGCATCCCATCAACTTCCAGCGCGAGCAGGCGCCCAGCTACTGCACGCATTGCGCGGCTTCCAACCGGGCGCAGCTGGTGCGCGCGCAGGACCCGGGCACGCCGCTGTTCTTCGTGCTCGACGGCCAGGCCCAGCAGCGCCCGGGCATGCCGTGCCGCACCTATGTCTACAAGACCCGCGCCGACCGCCGGCGCGTGGACCCGGCGCTGTTCCACCAGGTGGGCCTGCCAGCGCCGGGCGACGCGCCACCGCCTTCCCCTCCACCTTCAGACCGGAGCAGCCCATGACCGCACCCGCCGAATTTGCGCCGCCGCGCAACCCCTTTGACCTGCGAGGCAAGGTCGCCCTCGTCACCGGCTCCACGCAGGGCATCGGCGAAGCCACCGCGCGCGTGCTGGCCGAGGCCGGCGCGCATGTGGTCGTCAGCAGCCGCAAGGCCGAGGACTGCGAGCGCGTGGCCGCCGCGCTGCGCGACGCCGGCCTGCGCGCCGAAGGCCGGGCCTGCCACATCGGCCGCATGGAAGACATCGAAGCCATGGGCGCGCACCTGGCCGCCACGCACGGCGGGCTGGACATCCTGGTCAACAACGCCGTGCTCAGCCCCTGGCGCAGCATCGACGAGACCGACGTGGGCCTGTTCACCAAGGCCGTGGAAGTGAACCTGCGCGGCTACTGGTATTTGTCGGTGCAGGCCGCGCGGCTGATGAAGGGGCGCAACCCCGGCGGCACCAGCAGCATCGTCAACATCGCCTCGGTGGCGGCGCTGCATCCGGACCGCATGCTGGGCCTTTACTCCACGCTCAAGACGGCGCTGATCGGCATGAGCCGCAGCTTCGCGCTGGAATACGGCGCGCAGGGCGTGCGCGCGAACACCGTGATGCCGGGGCTGATCCGCACCAAGCTGGCCGACGCCTACGACCCGCAGGCGCAGGCGCGCCACATCGCCAAGACGCCGGCAGGCCGGCTCGGCGAGGGCCACGACATCGGCCATGCGGTGCTCTACCTGTGCAGCGACGCGGCCAGCTTCGTGACCGGCACGCATCTGGTGGTCGATGGTGGCTTCACCATCGCCGCGATGTGAGGAGGGCGCGCGCATGAAAGCCGTGCTCTGCAGGCAGTACGGGCCGCCGGCATCGCTGGTGTGCGAAGAGGTGGCGCCGCTGCAGCCCGGGCCGGGCCAGGTGGTGGTGACGGTGCATGCGGCCGCCGCCAACTTCCCCGACACGCTCATCATCGAGAACCGCTACCAGTTCAAGCCCACGCTGCCCTTTTCGCCCGGCGGCGAGGTGGCGGGCGTGGTCAAGGCGGTGGGCGAGGGCGTGCAGGGCTTCGCGCCCGGCGAGCGCGTCATCGCCGTGTGCGGCTGGGGCGGCTTTGCCGACGAGGTGGCCTGCGAGGCCGGCAAGCTGATCCGCCTGCCCGAGGGCATCGCCATGGAAGCGGCCGCCGCGCTGGTCATCACCTACGGCACCACGCACTATGCGCTGCGCCGCCGCGCGCAGCTCCAGCCGGGCCAGACGCTGCTGGTGCTGGGCGCGGCCGGCGGCACCGGGCTGTCGGCGGTGGAGCTGGGCAAGCTGATGGGCGCGCAGGTCATCGCCGCGGCGTCCAGCGATGAGAAGTTGGCTCTGTGCCGAAGCTACGGCGCCGACCACGTCATCAACTATGCGCAGGAAGACCTGCGCGCGGGCATCGCGCGCATCACGAACGGGCGCGGCGTGGACATCGTCTACGACCCGGTGGGCGGCGCCTTCACCGAAGCCGCCGTGCGCAGCCTGGCCTGGGAAGGGCGGCTCCTGGTCATCGGCTTCACGGCCGGCGAGATCCCGCGCCTGCCGCTGAACCTGCCGCTGCTCAAGGGCGCCAGCGTGGTGGGCGTGTTCTACGGCGGCTTCACGCAGCGTTCGCCGCAGGAGGCCGACGTGCTGATGCAGGAACTGCTGGGCTGGCTGCGCGAAGGCCGCATCCGGCCGCACGTCACGCAGCGCCTTGCGCTGGAGCAGGCCGCGCAGGCGCTGCAGGCCCTGGCCGAGCGGCGCGCGCTGGGGAAGATCGTGTTGAGCACCGCGGCGGGCCGCGCTGCCGCGCAGCAGGGGGCCGCCGCATGAGCGACAGCCAGATTCCCGAAGACGTCCGGGCCTCCACGCCCTTCCACGCGCAGGGCAGGGTGATCGTGGTCACGGGCGGCGGCAGCGGCATCGGCCGCGCGCTGGTGCAGCGCTTCGTGGCCGAGGGCGCACGCTGCGTGGTGGCGGCCGACCGCGACGAGGCCGCCGCGCGCGACGCGGCGCGGCAGGCCGGCCCCGCCGCGGTGGCCGTGTTCTGCGACGTGGCCAGCGAGCCCGGCACGCGCGGCCTGATCGAGACCACCGAGGCGCGCTTCGGCCCCATCGACCTGTTCTGCGCCAACGCGGGCGTGTCGGTGCAGGGCGGCGCCGGGCTGCCCGACGGCCAGTGGCAGCGGCTGTGGGAGATCAACGTGATGGCCCATGTGCATGCCGCGCGCCAGCTGGTGCCGCGCATGCTGGCGCGCGGCGGCGGGCACCTGCTGTTCACGGCCTCGGCGGCGGGGTTGCTGTCGCAGTTCGATGCGCCCTATGCCGTGACCAAGCATGCGGCGCTGGCCTTTGCCGAATGGCTGTCCATCGCCCACGGCGGGCAGGGCCTGGGCGTGAGCTGCCTGTGCCCGCAGGGCGTGGACACGCCGCTGTTCCGGGCCGAATCGGCTGCGCGGCAGCAGGGCATGTCGGCGCAGGTGCGCACGCCGCAGGAGGTGGCGGCGTTGGTGGTGCAGGCGCTCGCCGAAGGGCGCTTTCTGATCCTCACGCACCCCGAAACGCAGGAATACGTGGCGCGGCGCGCGCTCACGCGCGAGCGCTGGCTGCGCGGCATGCGCAAGCTGCAGGGCGTCGCGCAGGCGTCCCTGCCCGGGCCCTGAACGGCGCAAGAATGGCGCACCCGCCCCCATGACCGCCAGCCCAACCCCCTTCGACCCTTTCGCAAGCTGCCGCGTGCCCCGCGGCAGGGGCGCTGCGGGCCGCATGGGGCACGCGGCTGCCGTTGCGCAGCGGAGCCCGGCATGAGGCCGCCGGGCCGATGACGACCGGTGAGCGCCCGCAGGGCGCGCCCGCGTCGCCGCCGGCCCTGGTCCCCGTGCAGGTGCTGCTGCTGGGCACCACCGCGATGTGGGGCCTGAACGTGGCGATGATGAAGTGGCTCACCGGCCACTTCGACCCCATCGCGATGGCGGTGCTGCGCATGGTGGCCGCCACGCTGGCGCTGAGCTGGCTCATGCACCGCGCGGGCCGCGGCTGGCAGCTGCAGGGCTGGCGCACGCACTGGAAGACCCTTCTGGTGTGCAGCGCGCTGATGATCTACCTGAACCAGTGGCTGTTCGCGGCCGGCCTGCAGCGCAGCAGCGCCACCAATGGCGCCCTGATCACCGGGCTCAGCCCGCTGGTGGCGTCGGTGCTGGCCTGGGCGCTGCTGCGCGAGCGCTTGCCGCTGCTGCGCCTGATCGGCGTGATGCTGGGGTTGTCGGGCGTGGCCGTGGTGGTGCTGCAGCGCTCGGGCGGCTCGGTGTCGGCCGGCAGCGTGGGCGATCTGCTGATCCTGTGCGCCATCGTGCTCTTCGGCCTGGGCTCGGTGCTGCTGCAGCGGCTGCTGCAGCACAGTGATGCGCTGGCCATCAGCCTGGGCATCCATGCGCTGGGCAGCGTGCTGCTGCTGGCGCACAGCGGCGTGGCGGCCCTGGTGCGCGGCGGCTGGCCGCAGACCAGCAGCGCGCCGCTTTACTGGGCCATGGCCCTGCTGTCGGGGGCGCTGGCCACGGGGCTGGGCAACCTCATGTGGACGCGCGCCATCTCGCGCATCGGCATGGCGCGCGCAGCGCTGTGGACCAACTTCGTGCCGCTGTTCGCGGTGGCCGCCGCCGCCTTGCTGCTGGGCGAGCGCATCACGCGCTGGGACCTGCTGGGCCTGCTGCTGGTGCTGGCCGGCACGCGGCTGGGCATGAAGAAGCCCGCGCATCGCTGAAGCGCACGCAGGCGGCCTGGCGGCTGCCGCCGGGCGCGCCCCGGGTTTGTGAGAGCAGCGCGCAGCCAGAACACACAAGACCCTGCCAGAGCCTCACGGGTACGGTACGCCCATCGCCGCACAGGCCCGTGCAAGGGCCGCGGCGAGACCGGCATCCATCGCAAGAAAAGGCGTCCGCACGCACGGGCGCAGGAGACAACCCCATGTTCAGGCTCGGCAGGCTGCTGTCCCGCTTCATCGACGTGCTCACCGTGATCGCGGGGCTGTCCATCGCATTCATGATGCTGCACATCACGGCCGACGTGGTGGCGCGCGTGGTCTTCCAATCGCCGCTGCCGGGCACGATGAGCCTGGTGTCGTACTACTACATGGCGGTCGCGGCCTTCATGCCGCTGGCCTTCGCAGAGCAGAAGTCGGCCCACATCTCGGTGGAGGTGCTGACCGAGCGCCTGCCGGCCACGGTGCAGAAGCACCTGGCGGGCTGGCTGCTACTGATCTCGGCTGCGTCCTTCCTCGCGCTGACCGTGCGCACCTGGGGCGAGGCCATGACCAAGTGGGAGATCAAGGCCTCGGTGGTGCAGGGGCTGGACAGCATTCCCGTGTGGCCCACGTACTTCGTACTGCCCGTGGGCTGCGCGCTGATGTTCCTCGTGGTGGTCTACAAGTTTCTGGTCTATGTGAGCGGCGCCGAGTCGGGCCTGGACGACGAGCGCGCGCGGGCCGACGACCTCGACGGCGTGTGAAGCGGCCCGGTGCCATGCGCACCCGCCATCCCCCGCACCTCCTTTTCTTCTTCAAGCACACCCACCCCCTCACACCATCATGAGCGACGTACAAATCGGCCTGACCGGCATGGGCATCCTGCTGCTGCTGATCGCCCTTCGGCTGCCCATCGGCATCGCGCTGATCGCCGTCTCCTTTGGCGGCATCTGGTACCTGATGGACTGGAGCGTCGCCTGGGGCGCGCTGGGCGTGATCCCCTACCAGTTCGCCACCAACTGGGTGCTCAGTTCGGTGCCCATGTTCCTGCTGCTGGGCTTCGTGTGCTACCACGCACAGCTCACGCAGGGCCTGTTCCGGGCCGCGCAGGTGTGGCTTGCGGGCGTGCCGGGCGGCCTGGCCATCTCGGGCATCCTGGGCTGCGCGGGCTTTGCCTCGGTCTGCGGCTCCTCGGTGGCCTGCTCGGCCGCCATGGGCAAGATCGCCGTGCCCGAGATGATGCGCCAGCGCTATGACGCGGGCCTGGCCACGGGCACGGTGGCCGTGGGCGGCACGGTGGGCGCGCTGATCCCGCCGTCCATCATCATGATCCTCTACGGCATCATCGCGCAGACCTCGGTCACGCAGCTGTTCCTGGGCGGGGTGACGGTGGGCCTGCTCACGGTGCTGGGCTACATCCTCGTGATCGTGATCCGCGTCAAGCTCAATCCGTCGCTGGCGCCGCGGTCGGACGAGAAGATCCCCATGGACGAGAAGCTGCGCGCGCTCAAGCCCGTGTGGCCCATCCTGCTGGTGATGGTGGGCATCTTCGCGGGCCTGTTCAGCGGGCTGTTCACGCCCACCGAGGCCGGCGCCGTCGGTGCCTTCCTGGCCTGCGGCGTGGCCCTGCTCAACCGCTCGCTGACCTGGGAGCGCTTTCGCAACGCCATCCTGGAGACCCTGCTGACCACGGCGGGCCTGATGGTGATCGCCGTGGGCGCGAGCCTGCTCACGCGCTTTCTGGCGCTCTCGGGCGCGGGCAACTATGTGTCCTCGCTGATCATCGACACCGATGCCAGCTTCGTCTGGATCATGTTCGGCGTGGTGGTGCTGTACCTGGTCCTGGGCCTGTTCCTCGAGCCCATCGGCTGCATGCTGCTCACCTTGCCCATCGTGCTGCCCATCATCGACGCCACGGGCATGAGCCTGGTGTGGTTCGGCGTGCTGCTGACCAAGCTGCTGGAGATCGGAATGATCACGCCGCCCATCGGCATGAACGTGTTCGTGATCAAGGGGGTGGTGGGCAACCTCATCTCCACCACCGGCATCTTCAAGGGGATCCTGTGGTTCCTGATGGCGGACCTGCTGATGCTGCCGCTGCTGATCGCCTTCCCCGACATCATTCTGGTGCTGCCGCGCATCGCTGGCTGAGGGCCGCACCGCCAACGCACCGAGGAGACACGCGATGCCCCAAGCCACCCCCGAGAGCGCCCAGGCGCTGAACCAGAACCTGATCGAGCGCGTGAACCTGGGCGACATGCTCACGCGCAGCGCCGAGCTGCACCCGCAGCGCATCGCCATCGTCGACGGCGAGCGCCGCACCAGCTATGCCGAGCTGGACGCCCAGGTGACGCGGCTGGGCCATGCGCTGCTGGGCCTGGGCCTGCAGCGCGGCGACGTGGTGGGCGTGATGGCGCGCAACTGCCACGAGCTGCTGCTGGTGTACTTCGCCTGCGCGCGCGCCGGGCTGGTCTGCGCCCCGGCCAACCTGGGCCTGCGGGCGCAGGAGATTGCCTGGTGCCTGCGCGACGCCGGTGCGCGGGTGCTGGTCGCCGAAACGGCGCTGCGCAGCCACGCCGACGTGGTGGCGCAGGAACAGCTGCCCGCGCTGCAACACCAGTTCTGGATCCGCTCCGCGCCCGAAGACGAGCTGCCCGGCCCGACGCTGGAGGCGCTGATGGCGCGCGGCAGCGACGCGCCGCTGGAGGTCTTCGTGGCCGACCGCGACCCGGTGCAGCTGCTCTACACCAGCGGCACCACGGCCCAGCCCAAGGGCGTGCTCACCAGCCACCTGGCGGCCACCATGGCGGCCTTGTCGGGCGCGCTGGCCCTGCATGCGGATGCGGGCTACACCACGCTGGTGGCGCTGCCGCTGTTCCATTGCGCGATGCTCAACTCGATCAGCATGCCGGTGCTGCTGGTGGGCGGCAAGCTGGTGCTGGCCAAGGGCTTCGAGCCGCACCAGGCGGCCGGGCTGTTCGAGCGCGAGCAGGTGCACCTGGTGGTGCTGCTGCCCATGATGTACGGCCTGCTTCTGGGCGACGCGGCGCTGAAGGACCGCACCTTCGGCCACATGCGCCGCGCCATGTATGCGATGGCGCCCATGCCCGAAGAGCGGCTGCACCAGATCCACGCCATGTTCCCCAATGCCGACGTGGTGCTGGGCTCGGGCCAGACCGAGTTCACGCCTGCCACCTGCATGCAGCGGCCCGAGCACCAGTGGAGCAAGTCGCGCACCTGGGGCACCGCATCGGCCATGACGCGCGTGGGCGTGATGGACGACGAAGGCCGGCTGCTGCCGCGCGGCGAGACCGGCGAGCTGGTCTACCGCGGCCCGCAGGTGATGAACGGCTACCTGAACCAGCCCGAGGCCACGGCCGCGAGCATGCGCCACGGCTGGTTCCACAGCGGCGACGTGGCCCACATCGACGAGGACGGCGCGATCTGGTTCAAGGACCGCTACAAGGACGTGATCAAGACCGGCGGCGAGAACGTGGCCTCCATCGAGGTGGAGCGCTGCCTGATGGAGCATTCCGGCGTGGCCGAGGCCGCGGTGGTCGGCCTGCCGCACGCGCGCTGGGGCGAGGCCATCACGGGCGTGGTCATCCCCAAGCCCGGCGCCCAGGTGGACGAAGCCGCGCTGCTGGCCCATTGCCGCGCGCTGCTCGCGCCCTTCAAGGTGCCCAAGGCGGTGGTGCTGGTGCAGGAGTTTCCGCGCACGGGCACCGGCAAGATCCAGAAGCATGTGATCCGCAGCGCGCATGCCTCGCTGTACGAAGCCTGAACGCACGCCCCACAACCCTGCCACCACTCCAAGGAGCCCGATGGCCTTCGAACCCAGTCCCCAGGTGATGGACCTGCAGCAGCGGCTGCACGCCTTCATGCAGGCCCACATCTACCCCAACGAGGGCCGCTACGTGCAGGAGGCCGAATCGCTGGGGCCGTGGAAGGTGCTGCCCGTGATCGAGGAGCTCAAGCCCCTGGCGCGCGAGGCCGGTTTGTGGAACCTGTTCCTGCCCGCGTCGGGCCATGGCGCGGGCCTGAGCAACCTGGACTACGCGCCGCTGTGCGAGATCATGGGCCGCTCGCTGATGGCGCCGGAGGTCTTCAACTGCAGCGCGCCCGACACCGGCAACATGGAAGTGCTGGCGCGCTACGGAACGCCCGAGCAGCAGGAGCGCTGGCTCAAGCCGCTGCTGGCCGGCGAGATCCGCTCCTGCTTCGCGATGACCGAGCCCGGCGTGGCGTCGAGCGACGCCACCAATATCGAAAGCGCGATCGTGCGCGACGGCGACCACTACCTCATCAATGGCCACAAGTGGTACACCACCGGCGCCACCGACCCGCGCTGCCGCATCGCCATCTTCATGGGCAAGTCCGACCCCGACCATGCAGACCGCCACAAGCAGCAGTCGATGATCCTCGTGCCCATGGACACGCCCGGCGTGGAGGTCCGACGCTCGCTGCCGGTCTTCGGCTTCTACGGTGCGCCAGACCGGGCTTCCGAAGTGGTGTTCAAGGACGTGCGCGTGCCCGCGGCCAACATGCTGCTGGGCGAGGGGCGGGGCTTCGAGATCGCGCAGGGCCGGCTGGGCCCGGGCCGCATCCACCATTGCATGCGCCTGATCGGCCTGGCCGAGCGCAGCCTCGAGAAGATGTGCCGCCGCGCCAGCGAGCGCGTCGCTTTCGGCAAGCGCGTGTCGGAGCAGGGCGTGACGGTGGAGCGCATCGCGCAGGCGCGCATCCTCATCGAACAGGCGCGGCTGCTCACGCTCAACGCCGCCGACAAGATGGACAAGGTGGGCAACAAGGCCGCGCTGCTGGACATCGCGATGATCAAGGTGGCTGCGCCGCAGATGGCCTGCCAGGTCATCGACTGGGCCATCCAGGCCCATGGGGGCGGCGGCACCAGCAATGACTTCGGCCTGACCATGGCCTACGCCATGGCGCGCATCCTGCGCCTGGCCGACGGGCCCGACGAAGTGCACCGGGCGCAGATCGGGCGGCTGGAGCTGCGCAAGTACGCCTGAGCCTGTCTCCGATGTGTCAAGGGTAAACACCGGCCGCGCGTGGTGGTGCGATAGCCAGCTGTCACAAGAACTTTTGCCGGCCGGCCCTATGCTTGTCCAGGCACCAGAACACCGCGTCGCCCGCCCGCCCTCAACGGCCTGCCGGCGGCGCCGAAGGAGACAAGCTGCATGACCCTGATGACCGCTTCCGCCGCCTTGCACCCGCTGCGCCGCTGTACCAGCGCCGACCGCGTGATGTGGATCACCCCCGACCGCGTGTTCTATGCGGGCCTTCTGGGCAATCCCACCGAGCATGTGCGCGGCGCCATCGTGCTGTACTTTGCGCTCGAAGCGCCCGTGCGCCTGAGCGTGGAGGGCGGCCCCTGGCTGAGCGCCGACGTGATGCTGGTGCAGCCCTATGTGCCGCACAGCGTGGCTTGCGACGCGCGCCATGTGGGCGCGGTCTACATCGAGCCCGAAACCGTGGACCTGGACCAACTGCCCGCCTTGCTGCGCGGCGGCAGCGGCCCGCTCGAACTGCCGGGCCTGGCCGCCCACCTGCGCGCCTGCCATGCGCGCGTGCTGGCCACAGGGCAGGGAGAGGAACTGATGCCCTCCGACTTCGACCCGCTGTTCTTTGGCCAGGCCTTCGCCGGCCGCAGGATGGACGCACGCATCGCCGAGGTGCTGGACACCATCAAGGCCAACCCCTCGGCCCCGGCCACGGCCGAGGAATGCGCGAACCAGGTGAGCCTGTCCTTCTCGCGCTTTCTGCACCTGTTCAAGGCCGAGGTGGGCGTGCCCTTTCGCAGCTTCCGCACCTGGCGCCGCGCGCGCAGCCTGCTGCACTACGTGGACCGCAGCTACAACCTGGCCCAGGTGGCGCTGGACATCGGCTACCCCGACTCCACCCACTTCAGCCACTCCATCCGCCAGACCTACGGCCTCAAGCCCCGCGACATCTTCGCCGGCTCGCGCAAGCTGCGCATGCTGGGGGAGCCGTTGGCGGGGATGATGAGGATGTGAGAGGCAAGCCCCAGGCCGCTCGCAGCTACCCCCTTCTGCTGCGCGAAGCGGACGCACCCAGAGAGCTGGCTGAGCCAGCTCCTTGGGTGCCCTGAGTGCTTCGTTGCGCTTGCCGGTAGAGCTGCCGTGATGCGGCAGTGCCCGATCTCCCGGACCCAGGCTGCCGCTCAGGCTCAGCTCGCGCTGGGCCGCTTCATGCTGCAGGTGGTGGGCAGGGTGACCTTTTCGGCCGGCAGGCGCTCGTCGGTGCGCCAGCCGTGGCCGGTCTTGCCCAGGTCGTAGCGCATGCCGGTGCCGCCGGCCTTGGCCCAGGTCACGGCGAACAGGGGCTGCAGCACCTGGTGGTCGGCCTTGCGCAGCGTGACCTTGCCGTTGAGGCTGTCCACCTGCATGTCTTCCATGGCGAAGGCCACCTGGGTCGGGTCGGTGGAGCGGGCCTTGACGATGCCCTGGGCCAGCAGGCGCATGCCGGTGTAGGTGGTGGAGACGAAGTAGTCGTCGTTGAACTTGGCCCTGAAGGCTTCGACCACCGCGTCGCTGGCGGCGTTGCCGTCGTTGGCGTGCCAGTAGGGCATGGCGCGAACCTTCCCGGCGGCGCCCGCGCCCATCGACACGGCCATGCCCGGCGCGACGGCGTAGTAGGTGTAGATGGGCGGTGCGAGGTTGTAGTCGCGGCTGGACTTGAGCAGCAGCGCCAGGTCGGCGCCGGCGCTGGCCGTGATCACGATGTCGGGTTTGGCGGCCGCCACCTTGGCGACGTAGGGCGCGAAGTCCTTGACCTGGCCGAAGGGGTGCAGGTCGTCACCCACGATTTCGATGTCGGCGCGCTTGGCCGGCAACTGCTCCTTGGCCGCACGCGAGACCTGCTGGCCCAGTGCGTAGTTGGGGTTGAGCAGGTACACGCGCTTGATGGCCTTGTTGCTGGCGATCAGCTCGGCCATGGCGTTCATCTTCACGTCGGCGTTGGAGTCCAGGCTGAAGTGCCAGAAGCTGCATTTGGCACCCGTCAGGTCGGGGTCGCCGGCCGAGGTGTTGAAGTACACGATCTCCTTGCCCGGGTTGCGCTGGTTGTGCTTGTTCAGCGCGTCCACCAGCGCCAGCGCGGAGCCCGAGCCGAAGCCCTGCGCGATGTAGCGAAAGCCGTTGTCGCTGGCCGACTTGAGCATGGCCAGCGATTCCTGCGGATTGGCCTTGTTGTCGAAGCCCACCACCTCGAAGCTGTGGCCCGGCGCCCAGTTCTCGCGGTTGGCGATCTCGGCCACCAACTGCCAGCTGCGCAGCACGTTGATGCCGGTTTCGGCGAAGGGGCCCGAGAGCGGGTCGATGTAGGCGATGCGCACCTTCTCGGCCATTGCCGCGCCGGCCGCGGTGCCGATGAGCAGGGCGGCCAGCACGCTGCGCTGCAGCCGAAAGCGGGGTTTTCTGGAAAGGGATGGCTTGTGCTTCATGGCGATGTCTCCGGTTCTTTTTTGGGTGAAACAAAAATGCGAGTGGACGACGGATGGCGCTCAGCGCTCAGCGCTCAGCGCTCAGGGCTCAGCGCTCAGCGCTCAGCGCTCAGGGCTCAGGGCTCAGGGCCCACCCGCGCGCCGCCGCGCATGCGCGGCCTCCAGCAGGTTGCGCTGCACCTTGCCGGTGGCGTTGCGCGGCAGTTCGTCGGCCCGCACGAAGACCACCTCCCTGGGCAGCTTGTAGCCGGCGATCTGGCCGCGGCAGCGCGCGATCAGGGTGGCCGCGTCCAGCGCGGGATCGGCCGCCACCACGTAGGCCACGGGCACCTCGCCCCATTGCGCATCCGGCTGGCGGATCACCACCGCATCGGCCACGCCGGGCAGGGTGCCGAGCACGCGTTCGATCTCGGCCGGGTAGATGTTTTCGCCGCCGGACTTGATCAGGTACTTCTTGCGGTCCACGTAGTGCAGCAGGCCGTCGGCGCTGCGCGTGAACATGTCGCCCATGGCGAACCAGTCGCCCTGGCGCAGGCGTGCGCCGCCGTCGGCATGGGCCTGGTAGTCGCAGTAGCCGCTGAACAGGCCCGGCCCGCTGACCTGCATTTCGCCGGGCTGGTCGGGGCCGACCTCGCTGCCCTCGTCGTCCACCAGCCGGATCAGGCACAGCGAGCTTTGCCGCTTGGACAGGTCATGCACCGGCTGCCCCGGCGCCAGCAGGCCCGCGCTGGCCGGCGCCGAGCCGGTCTCGGTGGCGCCGAAGGAGTTGAGAAAGGGTGCCTGCACCAGGCGCGTGATGGCCTCGATCTGCGCTGGCGGCACCAGGTCGGCCATGCAGCCTACGCCGCGCACGCCCTTCACCGAAAAACCGGGTGCGCTGAAAGCCTCGATGGCCTTGTCCACCATGCCCGGGATGACCACGAGGTGGCCGATGCGCTCGGTCTGCACGAGGTGCCGGAGGGCCGGCAGATCCAGCCCGTCGAGGATGAAGACCGTGCCGCCGCCCAGCAGGGTGGTGAGCGTCGAATCGGTGGCCAGCATGTGGAACATGGGCGTCCACGCGATGAAGGCATCGCCCGGCACCAGAAGCTGGTCCAGCGCAGCGATGCAGGCGCGTGCCATGCTGGCGCGGTGGCTGATCAGCGCGCCCTTGGGCAGGCCCGTGGTGCCGCTGGTGTAGAGGATGAACAGGCCGGCTTCGGCATCGGCCTGGCCCAGCGGCACATCGCCCGCGCGCTGGCCCTGCTGCAGCCAGGCTTCGTGCCCCTGGTCCAGGTTCAGCACCGGTACCTCGCCATTCACCAGTGCGTCCACGCGCGCATCGGCCAGCAGCGGCGCAAAGCGCGCCGAGCAGATCACCAGTTGCGGCCTGACCAGCGTGATGCAGTGGCGCAGCTCGGTGGGCGACTGGCGCCAGTTCTGGCAGGCCACGATCACGCCCAGCGCCGCAGCGCCCAGCAGCAGCTGCACGTATTCGGCGCGGTTTTCCGACAGCAGCGCCACGCGGTCGCCGGGTCGCAGGCCCTGCGCGGCCAGCGCGCGGGCCGTGCGCCCGGCGCTGCGCGCCAGCTCGTCATAGCGCATGGGCCGGCCCTCATGCACCAGCGCCACGCGCGCCGGCCAGGCCCGCGCGCGGTTGAGGAACAGCGTGTAGACGTTCATGACATCCATGCGGCCGGCACGCGCACCGGCATGTCCAGCAGGATCTGCCCCATGCCCTTGCCCAGCGGGTCCATGCGCGTGGACGCCGGGCCGCCGCCGTCCAGCGCGTCGTGCATCACGAAGTTCATGGCGTGGATGCCGGGCAGGTGGAAGCGCTCCACGCGCCCGTGCACCAGGTGTGCGAACCAGGCCTGCACAGCCTCGGGCG
This sequence comes from Xenophilus arseniciresistens, assembly GCF_028023875.1. Taxonomy (GTDB): domain Bacteria; phylum Pseudomonadota; class Gammaproteobacteria; order Burkholderiales; family Burkholderiaceae_C; genus Xenophilus; species Xenophilus arseniciresistens. The sequence continues at coordinate 404,256 of NZ_JAQIPB010000002.1, read as the reverse complement.
TGAGCCGCGCCCACAGCAGCGGCAGCCATTCGGGCCGGCGCGCGATCACGCCGATGTTCGAGAGGTTGCCCTTGTCCCCGCTGCGCGCCCAGGCCAGGCGCACCAGCGGCACCTCGACCTGCGGCCCGCCATCGTCCTGCCAGGGCGCGGGCGCGGGCGCGGGCAGGGCGGGTGCCGCGCTCACGGCGCCGCCCGCGGGAATCTCCACGGCCCAGTGCTGCTCGCCCATGCTCACGCGCACCGGCACGCGCCCTTTGTCCAGCAGGAAGGCGAAGGGCTTGATGTGCGGGGAGGCGCTGGGCCGCGCCAGGCCCGGCCCCGTGGTGCCCGGCGACCAGGAGGTGCCGGCCGGCGCGATCTCGCGCGCGAAGATGGCCAGCGCCTGCTTGTCGGGGTGGTTCACGGTCACGCGCACCATCACTTCGCGCGCGGCCTGCGCACGGCTGTGCGGGCCGTAGAGCGTTTCGGCACCCAGCAGCGCCACTTGGGCCTGCGTGAAATCGGCCAGGCCCTGCTGCCGGAGCATCTGGCGGCAGCGCGCCAGGATGGATTCGCCCGTGCGCTGCGCCTTGCGCGCGGCGTCGATGCCCACGATCACCATCGCACCCGCGGCGCGCCAGCCGTCCATGGCCGTGGCCGAGACCTTGTACTGGCCGCTCGGTGCGCGCCCGCGCGCGCCGCTCACGCGCACGCGGTGCGCATCGATCTGCTCGATGACCACCTCGCGGAAGTCGCAGCTCACGTCGGGCAGCAGGTAAGACCCGGGGTCGCCGATCTCATACAGCATCTGCTCGGCGATGGCCGCGCGCAGGATGGCGCCGCCCGTGCCTTCGGCCTTGCGCACGTCGAAGCTGCCGTCGGCGCGGCAGTCGATGATGGGGTAGCCGATGTTGGGCCAGTCGGGCACGGCCTCCCAGTCGGTGTGCAGCCCGCCCGTGGCCTGGCAGCCGCATTCGATGATGTGGCCCGCCAGGCTGCCGCCGGCCAGCGCGTCGTGCTGCCCGGGTGTCCAGCCGAACTCGTGGATCAGCGGGCCCAGCGTCACGGCGCTGTCCACGCCGCGGCCGGTGATCACGATGTCGGCTCCCTCGGCCAGGGCCTTGGCCACGGGCAGGGCGCCCAGGTAGGCGTTGGCGCTGAGCACCTTGGCCGGCAGGGGCTCGCCGCTGAACATGTCGGTGGCGCCGCCCTCGCGCAGCGCGGGCATCAGCGCGCTCACGTCGTCGCCCTCGACGATCGCGATGCGCGGGTTCAGCTGCATCGATTCAGCCAGCGCCTTCAGCGCCGCCGCACAGCCCTGCGGGTTGATGCCGCCCGCATTGGCCAGCACCTTGATGCCGCGCTTCATCACTTCAGGCAGCACCGCCTTCATCGCCACGTCGACGAAGTCGGTGGCGTAGCCCATCTCGGGCTTCTTCAGCCGCGCGGCGGCCATGATGGCCATGGTGGTCTCGGCCAGGTAATCGAACACCAGGTAGTCGATCTGGCCCGAGTTCACGAGCTGCGGCGCCCCCAGGGCGCTGTCGCCCCAGAAACCTGATGCGCCGCCGATGCGAACCACCTTGTCTGAGTTTGCTGTCATGCGTTGTGTCTCCGAATGCGCGAGCAGGCGGCGCGATGTGGCCGCCCGAACAGAAGAAAAAGAAGGAATGCCTGCGGGCCAGACTAGCAGCGGCCCGCGGGCGCGGCTTGCGCGTTGTGGCTGCGCGCGCGCCGCGCTGCACCCTGCCGCGCGCGGCGGCACAGCCGGTTCGCGCAAGACGCCTGAGGGACAGTCGCCCAGCATGGCCGCATGCGTCTTTTTTCTGCGGGTGCCATCGGCGCACCAGCGACCCAACCGGTGCGTGCGCGCGGCCCCCAGGCGCCGCTGGCCTGCGTGGTCAGCGGCGTGGCCCATGGCGCACATGAGGAGGAAGCCGCGCTGGCCGTGGCCCGCGCGCTGCGCGCCCAGGGCCTGAGCGTGGCGCTGGGCACGCCCGCGATCCGCGGCGACCCGCAGCCCACGGGCCGCTGGGCCAGCGCGCCGCTGGGGCGTTTGGCGGCAGCCGGCAGCTTCCGGCTGCCCGAGGCCGCGCTGTGCCCTTATCGCCTGCCGCCTGCGGCCGACCTGGGCGCGGCTGCCGCGTGCATGCACACGGCCATCGACGTGGAGGTGATCCGCGATGCCCAGGCCGTGCTGTGCACCTGGGTCGATGCGCTGGTGCTGATGGGGCTGGGCGGCCTGCAGGCGCGCCTGGGGCCCGAACTGCGCGCCGGGCAACTGCTGGCGCAGCTGGCGTTGCCGTTGCTGCTGGTGCGCGCGGCGCACGAGCCGCCCTGCGATGCAGCCCTGCCGCAGGGCCTGCCCGTGGCGGGCTGGCTCGGCGCGGGCGCGCCGCCGCAGGCTGCTGACTGGCCAGGCGTGCCCTGCGTGGGCAGCCTGCAAGGCGGCGTGGACGCGGCCCGGCTGCTGCAGGCGCTGCGCCACAGCAGCCAGATGCCGCAAGACAGCGCGCGCCCCTCCCCCTAGGCTGGGCACTGCCCGTATTTCATTCTTTGCGCGCGCTGCTGGCGCGCCTGGCATTCACCATGATCGACATCACGCCGCTTCCCCACTACTTCACGCCCGAACACGAGGAGTTCCGCGCCTCGCTGCGCGCCTTTGCCGCGCGCGAGATCACGCCCCATGTCATTGCCTGGGACGAGGCAGAAACCTTCCCGCGCGAGCTGTACGGCAAGCTGGCCCAGCTTGGCGTGCTGGGCCTGGGCTACGACGAGGCCTATGGCGGCACGCCGGCCGACCTGTTCTTCCACATCGTCGTGGCCGAGGAGCTGGCGCGCACGGGCGGCGGCGGCGTTTCGGCCTCGGCGATGTCGCACAGCATCGGCCTGCCGCCGGTGGCGCGTTTTGGCAGCGCGGCGCTGCGCGAGCGCGTGATCCCGCCCGTGCTGGCGGGCGAGAAGATCTCGGCCCTGGCCGTGACCGAGCCGGGTGGCGGCTCGGACGTGGCCGCGCTCAAGACCACGGCCGTGCGCGATGGCGACCACTACGTGCTCGACGGCGAGAAGGTTTTCATCACCTCGGGCATGCGCGCCGACTACATCACGGTGGCCGTGCGCACCGACCCCGCCAGCAAGGGCGCCAACGGCATCTCGGCGCTGCTGGTCGAAGGCGACGCGCCCGGCCTCACGCGCACGCCGCTGCAGAAGATGGGCTGGTGGGCTTCAGACACGGCCCACCTGCGCTTCGACAAGGTGCGCGTGCCCGTGGCCAACCTGCTGGGCGAGGAGAACGCGGGCTTCAAGGTCTTCATGACCAACTTCAACGCCGAGCGGCTGAGCATGTCGGCCTCGGCCTGCAGCTATGCCGAGGTCTGCCTCAACGAGGCCGTGGACTGGGCGCGCGAGCGCCAGACCTTCGGCCAGCCGCTGATCGAGCGCCAGGTGATCCGCCACAAGCTGGTGGACATGGCCATGCGCATCAACGCCGCGCGCGGCCAGGTCTACGAGCTGGCCTACCGCGTAGAGCACCAACTGGGCGACCCCGCGCAACTGGTGGCGCGCACCTGCATGGCCAAGGTGCTGGCCACGCAGGCCATGCAGTTCTGCGCCGACCAGGCCGTGCAGATCCTGGGCGGCATGGGCTTCATGCGCGGCACCAGGAGCGAGCGCATCTACCGGGAAGTGAAGGTGATGATGATCGGCGGCGGCTCGGAAGAGATCATGAAGGACCTGACGGCGCGGCAGCTCGGGCTGTAGCACCGCCTGGAGCACGAAGAAAGAAAACCACGGAGACCCTGAAATGAAACTACCCCCACGCTCCCCCGCTTCGCGAGGTCCGCTGCCCCCCGAGGGGGTGCCTCAGTGCCTTCGGGCGGCCGGGCGCCACTGAGATGGACAAGACCTGCAACGACCTGCTCGGCGAATACCGTGCGCTGGCCGATCTGTGCGCCACGCTCACGCCAGAGCAATGGCAGCTGCGCACCGACTTCTATGGCTGGACGCCCTGGGACGAGATTGCGCATCTGTGCTACTTCGACCAGACGGCGCTGCTTTCGGCCACCGACCCCGAGGGCTTCACGGCCGGCGCCCAGGCCCTGGCGGCCGAGATGGCCCGCGGCCGCGAGATCAGCGCCGTGGCGCGCGACACCTTCGCCGGGCTCGACGGCCCCGCGCTGCTGGCCCTGTGGCGCCAGCGCTTCGAGGCGCTGGTGGCCGCGCTGCGACCGCTGGACCCGAAGGCACGCCTGCTCTGGTACGGCCCCAGCATGAGCGCGCGCTCCTTCGCCACCGCGCGCTTGATGGAAACCTGGGCCCACGGCCAGGACATCTGGGACCGGCTGGGCCGCACGCGCGGCGCCAGCCCGGGTCTGCGCCACATCACGCACCTGGGCGTGAGCACCTATGGCTGGACATTCGTGAACCGCAAGCGGCAGCCGCCGCAGCCTGCGCCCTACGTGGAACTGCAATCGCCCGAAGGCGAGCTGTGGACCTGGGGCGAGCCCTCGGCCACCGACCATGTGCGCGGCCCGGCCATCGACTTCGCGCTGCTGGTCACGCAGCGGCGCCACCGCGACGACACCGCGCTGCAATGGGCCGGCGAGGGCGCACAGCAGTGGACCGCCATCGCCCAGTGCTTCGCGGGCGAGCCGGCCGACGGGCCGGCGCCGGGCGTGCGCACGCGCCACCTGCAGCCAGGCGCGTGACGCTGCGCGTGGATGTGAATGTGAGCGGGGGCGTGAGCGCGGGCGAGCCGCTGGCGCTGGCCCATGCGGCGCGCGTGGCGCCGCTGCTGGCCGAGCGCCAGGCCGGGCAGGGCGAACGTGCAATCGCGGACCTCTCCTTCGCCAACCTGTGGCTGTTCCGCCGCGCGCATGACTACCGTTTTTGCGATGGCCCCTGGCCGCTGATCCGCGGGCGGGCCTACGACGGCCAGCGCCATGCGATCCCGCTGTTCCCGCTCGGCGAGGCGCCCCCTTCAGTGCTGCGCGCGCTGCTCGCGCCCGGCGAATGCTTCTTCCCGCTGGCCGAGGCCCAGGCCCTGGCGCTGCCGCCCGCGCGTTTTGCGTTCAGTGCCTCGCGCGACGACGCCGACTACCTCTACCGCGCGCAGGCCTTCGTCGACTATGCGGGCGCGGGCCTGCACAACAAGCGCAACCTGCTCAAGCAGTGCCTGGCCGCGCACCGTCTGCACCACGCGCCCTACACGCCGCAGCACCAGCCGCTGGCGCTGCAGATCCTGCGCGACTGGCTGCAGGAGAAAGGCAAGCAAGCCGGCGAAGCCGACGACCTGCCCTGCCAGGAAGCCCTGCAGCACGCGCCGGCCCTGGGCCTGGAAGGCTTCATCAGTTGGGCCGATGGCGAGCCCGCCGGCTTCGTGCTGGCCGAGCCGCTGCAAAGCGGCGTGTGCGTGCTGCGCTTTGCCAAGGCCCTGGCGCGCTTCAAGGGCCTTTCGCAGGCGCTGTTCTCGCACTTCGCGCAGAACTACCCGCTGCAGTTCGGCCGGCCGCTGGACTGGCTCAACTTCGAGCAGGACATGGGCCTGCCCAACTTCCGCCGCACCAAGCTCAGCTACCAGCCGCAGGCGCTGCTGCACAAGCTGCGCGCCGTGCCGCGTTGAAGCCCTCCCAGCCAATTGCCGCAAGACGTCAAGGCGGGCTGCGCCTACGCTGACAGTCATCGAGCCAATCCGGCTCAGGCGTCGTCGAAGAGAAGAGCAGTTTCACCATGGCCCTGATCGAGTCCCAGATTTCCACCGGCAGCGCAAGCTTCCAGAGCAACCGTGCGCACATGCTGCAGCTCATCGAGCGCGTGCGCACCTACGAGGCGCGATCGCGCCAGAAATCCACTGCCTCGCGCGAGCGCTTTGAAAAGCGCGGCCAGTTGCTGCCGCGCGAACGGCTGTCGCTGCTGCTGGACCCGGGCACGCCCTTCCTTGAAATCTCATCGCTGGCTGGCCTGGGCATGGACACCACCGACCTCGACAAGAGCGTGCCCGGCGGCGGCATCATCTCGGGCATCGGCTATGTCAGCGGCATCCGCTGCATGATCAACGCCTCCGATTCGGGCATCGACGCCGGCGCGCTGCAGCCCATGGGCCTGGACAAGGTGCTGCGCGTGCAGGAACTGGCGCTGGAAAACAAGCTGCCCTATGTGCAGCTGGTGGAAAGCGCGGGCGCCAACCTGCTGGCCTACCGCGTGGAAGACTTCGTGCGCGGCGGCAGCTCCTTCCGCAACCTGGCGCGGCTGTCGGCCGCCGGCCTGCCGGTGGTGACGGTGACGCACGGCTCGTCCACCGCGGGCGGCGCCTACCAGACGGGCCTGTCGGACTACATCATCCTGGTGCGCGGCCGCTCGCGCGCCTTCCTGGCCGGGCCGCCGCTGCTCAAGGCCGCCACGGGCGAGATCGCGACCGAGGAGGAACTGGGTGGCGCCGTGATGCACACCCACATCTCGGGCCTGGGCGACTACCTGGCCGAGGACGACCGCGACGGCATCCGCATTGCGCGCGAGATCATGGCCCAGATCGACTGGGACCGCGGCCAGGCGCTCAAGCCCGCGCGCCAGTGGCTGCCGCCGCGCTATGCGGCCGAGGAGCTGCTGGGCGTGATGCCCACCGACCACAAGCGGCCCGTGGACATGCGCGAGATCATCGCGCGCATCGCCGACGACTCGGAGTTCCTGGAGTTCGGCGAGAACTACGGCAGCGCCACCGTCTGCGGCCACTTCAAGATCGAAGGCTGGCCCGTGGGCGTGATCACCAACAACGGCCCCATCGACCCGGCCGGCGCCACCAAGGCCACGCACTTCATCCAGGCCTGCTGCCAGTCCAAGACGCCCATCATCTACCTCAACAACACCACCGGCTTCATGGTGGGCCGCATCTACGAAGAGGGCGGCATCATCAAGCACGGCTCCAAGATGATCCAGGCCGTGACCAGTGCCACGGTGCCGCAGATCACGCTGTACTGCGGCGCCTCTTTTGGCGCGGGCAACTACGGCATGTGCGGGCGGGGCTTTCATCCGCGCTTTTGCTTCAGCTGGCCCAACGCCAAGACCGCCGTGATGGGCGGCGAGCAGGCCGCCGGCACCATGGTCAACGTGACCGAGGCCGCCATGGCGCGCAAGGGCCAGGTGGACCACGCCAAGCTTGAAGCCATGCGCAGCCAGATCATCGAGCGCTTCGACAGCCAGATGAGCGTGTTCACCACCAGCGCGCGGTTGCTGGACGACGGCGTGATCGACCCGCGCGACACCCGCGCCGTGCTGTCCACGGTGCTGGCCGTCTGCCGCGAAGCCGAGGCGCGCGAGCCGCAGAAGATGCAGTTCTCCGTGGCCCGTCCGTGACCCTGGCCTGACCTCCGAACCCACAAGAGACACACACCATGCAACTCACGCACGAACACGAACAGGTGCGCAGCACCATCCAGCGCTGGATCGCCGAGCAGGTCAACCCGCATGTGGACGAATGGGAGAAGGCCGAGATCTTCCCGGCCCACCAGCTCTTCAAGCAGATGGGCGAGCTGGGCCTGTTGGGCCTGGACAAGCCCATCGAAGACGGCGGCGCGGGGCTGGACTACAGCTACGGCGCGCTGCTGGCCGAGACGCTGTCGGAGATCAACTGCGGCGGCATCCCGATGGCCATCGGCGTGCAGACCGACATGTGCACGCCGGCCCTGGCCAGGCACGGCAGCCCCGAGCTGCGCGCCGAGTTCCTCGCGCCGGCCATCGCGGGTGAGATGGTGGGCTGCATCGGCGTGTCCGAGGTGGGCAGCGGCTCCGACGTGGCCTCGATCAAGACCACCGCGCGCAAGGACGGCGACGACTACATCATCAACGGCGGCAAGATGTGGATCACCAACAGCACGCAGGCCGACTGGTGCTGCCTGCTGGCCAACACCTCCGACGGGCCCGCGCACCGCAACAAGAGCCTGATCATGGTGCCGATGAAGACCAAGGGCGTCTCCATCGCGCGCAAGCTGCAGAAGATCGGCATGGACTCGTCCGACACCGGGCAGCTGTACTTCGACGACGTGCGCGTGCCGCAGCGCAACCGCATCGGCGAGGAAGGGCAGGGCTTCGTCTACCAGATGGAGCAGTTCCAGATCGAGCGCCTGTGGGGCGCGCTCAACTCCACCGGCTTCGCGCAGCGCGCCATCGACATCACCATCGAGTACACGCGCGAGCGCAAGGCCTTCGGCCGTTCCATCCTCGACAACCAGTGGGTCAACTTCAAGCTGGCCGAGATGCAGGCCGAGGTGGACTGCGTGCGCGCCCTGGCCTGGAAGGGCGTGGAAGACGTGGTGGCGGGCCGCGATGCCACGCGCCTGGCCACGGTGGCCAAGCTCAAGGCCGGCCGGCTCACGCGCGACGTGTCCACCGGCTGCCTGCAGTTCTGGGGCGGCATGGGCTACATGAACGACAGCCTGATCTCGCGGCTGTTCCGCGACATGCGGCTGTCCTCCATCGGCGGCGGCGCCGACGAGGTGATGCTGCAGATCCTCACCAAGTACATGGGCACCTACCCCAAGTCGATGAAGTGAGCCCGTCCCCAGCGCTGCGATCCAACATGACCGACCCCAAGACATCCACCCCCTTCACCAGGATCCTCGTGGCCAACCGCGGCGAGATCGCGCTGCGCGTGATGCGCAGCGCCAAGGCGCTGGGCTACCGCACGGTGGCGGTGTACTCCAGCGCCGACGCCGACGCGCGCCATGTGCAGGAGGCCGACCAGGCCGTGTGCATCGGCGATCCGCTGCCCGCGCAGAGCTACCTGCGGATCGAAGCCATCATCGAGGCCGCGCGCGCCACCGGCGCCGACGCCGTGCATCCGGGCTACGGCTTCCTGGCCGAGAACGAGGACTTCGCGCGCGCCTGCCGCGACGCGGGGCTGGTCTTCATCGGCCCCTCGCCCGAGGCCATCATCGCCATGGGCCACAAGGCCGGCGCCAAGAAGATCATGATGGACGCCGACGTGCCCTGCATCCCGGGCTACCAGGGCGAAGACCAGGGCAGCGAGCGGCTGGCGCAGGAGGCCGCGCGCGTGGGCTTTCCGGTCATGATCAAGGCCACGGCCGGCGGCGGCGGGCGCGGCATGCGGCTGGTCAGGCACGCGGGCGAATTCGCCGAGCTGCTGGCCAGCGCGCAGAGCGAGGCCCGCAACGCCTTCGGCGACCCCGAGGTGATCCTGGAGCGCGCCATCCTGGAGCCGCGCCACATCGAGATCCAGATCTTCGCCGACCGCCACGGCAACGCCATCCACCTGGGTGAGCGCGACTGCTCGGTGCAGCGGCGCCACCAGAAGGTGATCGAGGAGGCTCCCTCGCCGGTCGTGAGCGCCGAGCTGCGCGAGCGCATGGGCGCGGTGGCCGTCAAGGCCGTCAAGGCCATCGGCTACGAAGGTGCGGGCACGCTCGAATTCCTGCTCGACCGCGAGGGCAACTTCTTCTTCATGGAGATGAACACGCGGCTGCAGGTGGAACACCCCGTGACCGAGGCCATCACGGGCCTGGACCTGGTGGCGCTGCAGCTGCGCGTGGCCGCGGGCGAGCCGCTGCCGCTGCGCCAGGAGGATGTGCGCTTCGACGGCCATGCCATCGAGGTTCGGCTGTGCGCGGAAGACCCGGACCAGGGCTTCATGCCCCAGAGCGGCACCATGGCGCTGTGGGCGCCGTCGCAGGCGCTGCGCGTGGAAGACTCGCTGCGCTCAGGCGCCGAGGTGCCGCCGTACTACGACTCCATGGTGGCCAAGCTGATCGCGCACGGCAAGAGCCGCGACGAGGCCCGCCGCCGCCTGCTGCGCGGGCTCGAGGACAGCATCGCGCTGGGCTTCAAGACCAACCAGGTCTTTCTTGCGCGCTGTCTCGCGCATCCGGTGTTCGCGGCCGGCGGCGCCACCACGGCCTTCATCGGCCAGCACCAGGACGAACTGCTCCAGGCCGACGCCGCGCTCGGCCGCCAGGCCACCGTGGTGGCGGCGCTGCTGCTGGCCGAGACCGGCGCGAACGCACAGCTTCGCCACAGCGAAAGGCGGCTGGCCCACACGCTGCCGCTGGGCCAGCGCTTCGAGCTCAACGGCCAGGCCGTGACGGCTGCGCTCACGCAGGAGGGGCCGCATCGCTTTGCGGTGGTGCTCGAAGGCGAGGGCCACGCGGTCTCGCTGCTGGGCATCGAAGGGCAGCAGGCCCAGGTGCTGCTGGACGGCGTGCGCGAGCGCGTGGTGTTCCTGCGCCAGGGCCACACGCTGTACCTGCACTGGCGCGGCCACCCCTTCGTGGTGCAGGACCGCACCCACGCGGCGGCGGCCCGGCAGGGCGCCGATGGCGGCGACGGCAAGGTGCGGGCCTCGATGAACGGCCGCGTGGTGGCCGTGCTGGTGGCCGAGGGCGACGAGGTGCAGGCCGGCCAGCCCATCGTGACGCTGGAGGCCATGAAGATGGAACACGTGCATTCCGCGCCCGTGGCCGGCCGCGTGAGCCTGCTGGCCGCCAGCGTGAACGACCAGGTGGCCGCGCACCGCGTATTGGCAGAGATTGAGCCAGGCACGAATCCATGAACGACAACGCCCAACCCGAAGTCCTGACCGAAGTCCGCGGCCAGTCGCTGTGGATCAGCATCAACCGCCCCGACAAGCGCAACGCGCTGCATGCGGGCGTGATCGAGGGCATACGCGCCGGCATCCGCCAGGCCCATGCCAACCCCGAGGTGCGCGCCATCGTGCTCACGGCCGTGGGCGAGAAGGCCTTCTGCGCCGGCGGCGACCTGCAGCCCGGCAAGGGTTTTGTCTTCGACTTCAGCAAGCCCAATGTGGACTATGCCGACCTGCTGCGCGAGGCGCAGGCCGCCACCTTGCCCATCGTGGTGCGCGTCAACGGCACCTGCATGGCCGGCGGCATGGGCCTGCTGTGCATGGCCGACCTGGCGGTGGCGGCCGACCATGCGCTCTTCGGCCTGCCCGAGGTGAAGGTGGGCGTGTTCCCCATGCAGGTGCTGAGCCTGCTGCAGAACCTGGTGCCGCGCCGCGTGGTGCGCGAATGGGCGCTGACGGGCGAGCCCTTCGATGCCGCCGCCGCGCTGGCGCAGGGCCTGGTCAACCATGTGGTGCCGGCCGCCGAGCTGGACGCCAAGGTGGACTGGCTGATCGCGCGGCTGACCGACAAGTCGCCCACGGCCATCCGGCGCGGCAAGTACGCCATGCGCGCCATCGAGGCCATGTCCTTCGAGCAGGCCATTGCCTACACCGAGAGCCAGATCGGCCTGCTTGCGCTGACCGAGGACGCGAAGGAGGGCCTGGCCGCCTTCAACGAGAAGCGCCGTCCGGCCTGGACGGGGCGCTGACGCCATGGCCGGACCCACCGCCGAGTTCTGGCAGCAGCATTTCGAGCAGGGCCGCCTGCCCTGGGACCGCGGCGCCGCCAGCCCGCAGCTCAAGGCCTGGATCGAGGAGGGCGTGCTGCGGCCCGGCCAGCGCGTGCTGGTGCCCGGCTGCGGCCGCGGCTGGGAGGTGGTGGCGCTGGCGGCCATGGGCGCGCAGGTCACGGCGGTGGACATCGCGCCCGGTGCCCTGGCCGCCTGCGCCGGCCTGCTCAAGGACGCGGGCCTGAGCGCCACGCTGATCGAGGCCGACCTGCTGCAGTGGCAGCCCGGCGAACGCTTCGACCGCGTCTACGAACAGACCTGCCTGTGCGCGCTGCACCCCGACCTGTGGGTGCGCTACGCGCAGCGCCTGCATGAATGGCTGGCGCCCGACGGCCAGCTCGCGCTGCTGGCCGTGCAGGCGCTGCGCCCCGGCGCGCAGGAAGGCCGGGTGGAAGGGCCGCCCTACCACCTCGACATCAATGCCGTGCGCGCGCTGTTCCCGGCCGGGCGCTGGCAGTGGCCGCGCCCACCCTATGCGCGCGTGCAGGCGCCGCAATTGCCGCAGTTGCCGGGCCACGCCGGCAGCGCCGAGCTGGCCCTCGTGCTGACGCGCGGGACGGATTGAGCCCGCCCGAACGCTTCCACCCCAAGACACAGAGACAGACCCAGGAGACCTGATCGATGCGCAATGCCCACCCCGGCGGCCCCCTGCCGCATCCCGAGTTCGGCGGCCTGGCCGCGCCGCTGCCCGCCATCGGCCTGGGCCAGTGGCTGGCCGAACGCGCGAGCCGCGACGCCCACCGCCCGGCGCTGAGCTTCGAGGGCCACACCCGCAGCTACGGCCAGCTGCAGGACGAGGTGGAGCGCATGGCCGCCGTGCTGCGTGCCAGCGGCGTGGGCGAGGGCGCGCGCGTGGCCTACCTGGGCTTCAACCATCCGATGTTCTTCATCGGCCTGTTCGCGACGGCGCGGCTGGGCGCCATCTTCGTGCCGCTGAACTTCAGGCTCACGGGGCCGGAGCTGGCGTACATCATCAACGACGCCGGCGCGCACACGCTGATCGTCGATGCGAACCATGTGGCCGTCATCGAGCCGGTGCGCGCCAGCCTGGCCTGCCAAAGCTTCTGGCTGGCGCATGGCGACCGGCCTGCGCAGGCGCAGGCGCCCTGGCCCGAGCTGGGTGCCGCGCTGCGCGAGGCCGAGCCGCTGCGCGAGCCGGCCGTGTCCGTGCAGGCCGACGACGTGGCGCTGATCATGTACACCTCTGGCACCACGGGCCAGCCCAAGGGCGCCATGCTCACGCACGGCAACTTCTGGTGGAACCACGTCAACGAGCTGCTGACCATCGACTGCAACGCCAGCGACGTGCTGCTGGTGTTCGCGCCGGTCTATCACATCGGCGGCCTGAACGTGATGACCCTGACGATGTTCCTCAAGGGCGGGCATGTGGTGCTGCAGCGCCAGTTCGATCCCGGCGCCGTGCTGCGCGACATCGCGGCCTACAAGGTCAACAAGATCTTCCTGGTGCCGGCCATGCTGCTGTTCATCAGCCAGCACCCCGACTTCGCGCAGGCCGACCTGTCCACGCTCAAGCTCATCTCCTGCGGCGGCGCGCCTTGCCCCGAACCGCTTCTGCACCTGTTCAACGCGCGCGGCATTGCCGTGCAGCAGGGCTACGGCCTCACGGAAACGGCGGCCATGGCCACCACGCTGACGGCCGAATGGGCCGCGCGCAAGATCGGCTCGGTGGGCATGGCGCCGCTGCTCACGCAGGTGCGCGCCCTCGACGCCGACGAGCAGGTGATCACCGAGCCCGGCCAGCGCGGCGAGATCTGCGTGCGCGGCCAGAACGTGACGCGCGGCTACTGGAACAAGCCCGAGGCCACGGCCGCGGCGCTGAGCGCGGACGGCTGGTTTCGCACCGGCGACGTGGGCTACTTCGACGCCGAGGGCTTCTGGTACATCTGCGACCGCGTCAAGGACATGATCATCAGCGGCGGCGAGAACGTGTACCCGGCCGAGGTCGAAAGCGTGCTGCACGGCCACCCGGCCGTGGCCGAGGTGGCGGTGATCGGCGCGCCCGACGAGAAGTGGGGCGAGACGGTGCTGGCCGTGGTGGCGCTCAAGCCCGGCCAGGCGCTCACGCTCGAGGAGCTGCAGGCCCATGCCAGCCAGAGCCTGGCGCGCTACAAGATCCCGCGCCGCCTGGCGCTGCTGCCCGCGCTGCCGCGCAACCCCACGGGCAAGATCCTCAAGTACCAGCTGCGCGCGCAGTTCAACCCGCGCTGAGTGGCGCTGCACTCACAGGAAGCCGCAGCCATGCTCGCCGAACGCATCGCCGCCCAGGCCTGGTACCACCGCAGCATTCCCGATCTCTTCGACGAAACCTGCCGCCTGCGCGGCGCGCGCACCGCGCTGATCTTCGAGGGCCGCGAGATCTCTTTTTCAGACCTGCATGCGCAGGTGCAGCAGATGGCCCACGCGCTGCTGCGCCTGGGCATCGGCAAGGGCGATGTGGTGTGCACCCTGCCCAGCCCCACGCCCGAGTTCGCGGTGCTGTACTTCGCGACCCTGCAGGTGGGCGCGGTGGTGAATCCGCTGAACCTGCTGTGGGGCCGGCTGGAATTCGAAGGCGTGCTGCCGCGCAACCGGCCCGCGATGATCGTCACGGTGGACCACTACGGCGGGCGCGACTACATCGCGCTGCTCAAGGAGGCGATCCCCGACCTGCATTGGGATGGCGAGGGCCGGCCGAGCGCGGCCAGCCTGCCCACCTTGCGCCACCTGGTGTGCCTCAGCCGCGGCGGCCAGCGGCATGCGGGTTTCATGGATTTCGAGGCGCTGCGCGAGGCCGGTGCCGGTGCGCACGAGCCTGCCAGCGCCGCCGTGATGGAGGCCCTGCTGGCGGCGCGCGAGCCCACCGAGATTCAGTTCATCTGCCAGACCTCGGGCACCACGGGCCTGTCGAAGAGCGCGCTGTGGGACCACCGGCCGCCGCTGGCCACCGTGAACTTCGGCGCCCAGGCCATGGGCTTCGACGAGACCGAGTGCTACATCAACCTCGCGCCCTTCTATCACAACAGCGGGCTGTATGCGCTGAACATGAACCTGGTGCTGTGCGGCACGCCGCTGGTGCTGATGGAGAGCTTTCACCCGAAGCTGGCGCTGGAGCTGATCGACCGCCACGGCTGCACCAGCACCTTCGGCTTCGATGCGCATTGGCAGGCGATGCGGCGCGTGCCGGATTTCGAGCGCTACCGCTTCACCATCCGCAAGGCCATCCTGGCCGGCGAGCCCAAGACCTACGACCTGGTGCGCGCCATGTGCCCGCCGGGCGCCACCATCAACAACCTCTACGCCCAGACCGAGAACGGGCCGCTGGTCTCGCTGGCGCAGCACGACTGCGTGGACTACCAGATCAACAAGTACACGCATGGGCGCCCGCTGCCGGGCGTGCGCGTGGTGATCAAGGACATCGAGACCGGCGAGCGCGTGCCGCAGGGCAGCAGCGGCGAGATCTGCTACAGCAGCCCCTACATGTTCCGCGGCTACCTGGCGCAGGAAGAGGCCACCCGCGCTTCCTACGACGCCGAAGGCTACTTCCACAGCGGCGACTACGGCCATTTCGACGGCGGCTACATCACTTTCCTGGGCCGGCTGGGCGGCGTGGTCAAGTCGGGCGGCGAGAACGTCTCGACCACGCGCGTGAGCACGCTGCTGCTCGAGCACTTCGCCGACGAATTCGACGACGTGAAGACCATCGGCGTGGAAGACGACTACTGGGGCGCGCGGGTCGTGAGCTTCGTGCGCGCTCGCGAGGGCTGCGCCGTGCGCAGCACGGCCGAACTGCGCGAGGCCTGCAAGGGCCACCTGGCGGCCTACGAGATTCCGCGCGACTTCCTGGCCTGGGAAGGTGAGTGGCCCGTGACGGCCGAGGGCAAGATCAACTTCAAGCGGCTCACCGAACGCGCCAGGCAGCTGTTGGCCGAGGGCGCCGCGCAGTGAGGGAGGCGCGCGCCCTGTCGCGCTTCCTCAGCCCGAGTGGCCCGTGAAGCCCAGTGCCGCCGACAGGGCCTGGGCCTCCTCCTGCACCAGCGCGGCATAGTCCTTGACCAGCGCTTCGCTGAGCCGCGCGCTGGGCCCGAACAGGCCCAGCGAGCCCACCACGCGGCCGCCGCTTTCGAAGAAGGGCGCGGCGATGGCCACGGCGCCCTGGATCAGTTCGTCGCGGCTGGTGGCATGGCCGGCCGCACGCACCTGCTCGAGCTGCGCCATGATCCGCTTCGCGTCTGCGCTGCCTTCGGCGCCGTAGGCCGAGAGCTCGCCCACCTTCACGGGCAGCCAGGCCAGGATGGAGCGGCCGCTGGCGCCACGCGTGAGCTGCTCGCGGTAGCCCACGCCGCGCCTGAAGCTCAGCGGCTGCGTGCTGGGCATCTCGGCCACGCATACACGGTACGCGCCTTCCTGCACATGCAGCGACACCGTCTCGCGCGTGCGCTCCCACAGCCGCCGCATCATCGGCAAAGCCACGGTCTCGTAGCTCATGCCCGCAGACCAGGCATGCGCGAGCCGGCCCACGGCCGGCCCCAGCTTGAAGCGCTGCGGCTCGCCCTGCGCGCTCAGGAAGCCCTTGGCGCTGAGCGTGTCGAGCAGGCGGTACAGGGTGGGGCGGCTCAGGTCCACGCGCTTGAGCAGCTCGGCCACCGGCACCCCGTCGTCGCCGGGCTTGAAGGCCAGCAGGATGTCCAGCGCGCGCTGCACGGCACGCACGCCTCCCTCGGACTTGTCTTCGGCTGCGTCCGCGGCAGCGTTCTTCGGGGATGTCATGGCCGCAATGTACCGCCAGATTTGAAATTTTGTTCGTCTGCCGGACACGCGCCAGGGCCGAGCATGAGGTCTTGAAAGGCCGCTCAGAGATCCAGCACCAGCGTGCCCGAGCGGCAGCCCGAAACGCACACCATCATCGAGCGGTTGGCCGCATGTTCCTGCTTGCTCAGGATCTGGTCGAGGTGGTCCACGTCGCCGCTGATCACCTTGACCTCGCAGGCGCCGCACACGCCTTCGCGGCAGCTGTAGTCGGCGTTGACGCCGGCATCGAGCAGTGCGTCCAGCAGCGACATACCGGCCGCCACCTGAAGCTGCCTGCCGCACTTGCGCAGTTCCACCGTGTAGCCCTCTTGCGGTGTTCGGGCCTGCGGCAAGGGCGCGGCGGCAAAGCGCTCCTGATGGACATTTGTCAGGCCCAGTGCTTCGCAAGCGTGTTCATAGCCTTCGACCAGGGCCAGCGGGCCGCAGCAATAGAAGTGCGTGCCCTCGGGTTGGTCTGCCAGCAACTGCTGCAGCTCCGCGCGGGCAGGGCGCTCGTCCCTGAACTGCCAGTCCACCGTCAGCCGGCCTGCCGAAGCCGCCGCCAGCGCCTCGATCTGCGCCACGAAGGCCGCGCCATCGCGCCGGCTGGCGCAGTAGATCAGGTGCGCACGCCGCTGCAAGGCGGCCAGGCGCCGCAGCATGGCGTACAGCGGCGTGATGCCGATGCCGCCGGCCAGCAGCACGCTGTGCGTTGCGTCTTCATGCAGCGCGAAATGGTTGCGCGGGGCGCTGAGGCTCAGGGCCTGGCCCACGCGCAGCGATGCATGCACGAAGCGCGAGCCGCCGCGGCTTTTCGGGTCCAGTGCCACGGCCACCACGTAGCGGTGGCGGTCGCCGGGATTGGTGAGCGAGTAGCTGCGCGTGAGCCCCTCGGCCAGATGCAGATCAATGTGCGCGCCGGGCTCGACCGCCTGCGCGAACGCCGTGCCCGGCACCAGCGGGCGCAGCTCCACACTCAGGATGCCCGGCGCCTCGTGGCGCATCTGGTGCACCCGCGCCTGAAGGGACGATGAAGACATTCAGCGGCGCATCCTTCTTCACATGATGTGCAGGCCGCCGTCCACCATCAGCGTGGTGCCGGTGATGAAGGAGGCCTCGCTGCTGGCCAGCCACACGATGGGCCAGGCGATTTCTTCGGGCGAAGCCCAGCGGCCGATGAGCGAGCTGTCCTTGCGCTCGGTGCGCAGTTGCTCCACGCTCTTGCCCGCGGTCCGCGCGCGGCCAACGTGGAAGTCCGTCAAGGTGGAGCCGGGGCACACCACGTTGGCGCGCACGCCGTGCGCGGCTTCTTCAAATGCCAGCGTGCGGGTGTAAGCCAGTTGCGCGGCCTTGGTCGCGTCGTACAGCGCCATGCCCTTGCGGCCGGTGACGGCGTAGCAGGACGAGACGTTGACGATGGCGCCGGTGCCCGATGCGCGCAGCGCGGGCAGGGCGACGCGGCAGTAGTTGGACATGCCCACCAGGTTCACGCCCACCATGGCCTGCCATTCGGCGGCTGTCGCATCAGCCGCGGCGCTGTAGTTGCGCATGGCGGCGTTGTTGACCAGGATGTCCAGCGCGCCCCATTGCGCCTGGCATTGCTGCACGGCGGCCTGGGCGGCCTGTTCGTCGCTCACGTCGGCCTTCACGCAGGCCAGGCGCGCGTCGGGCAGTGTTTCCAGGATGGCCTGCTGCGTGCGATCCAGCGCATCGCCGCTGGCATCGACCAGCAGCACGGCCGCGCCTTCGCTGCAGAACAGCCGCGCTGCCGCGGCGCCGATGCCGGCGCCCGCGCCGGTGATGAGGGCGGTGCGGCCTGCCAGCCGCCCGCCGGTGTTCGTCGTCATGCTCATACGGTCGCTCACTCCGCCTTGGCGCCGGTGGACTTGATCACGGCGCCCCAGCGCTTGATCTCGGTGCCGATCCAGTCGCTGAATTCCCTGGGCGTGCTGGCGACCACCTCGAACTCCATGTCGTGCAGCTGCTTCTGGATGTCGGGCTGGTTGAGCACGCGCACCATGGTCTGGTGGTAGCTGTTGATGATGGCCGGCGGCGTGTTGGCCGGCGCGAGCAGACCGATCCACGAGGTGGCCTCGAAGTCCTTCAGGCCCGATTCGGCCAGCGTGGGGATGCTGGGCGTGCTCGGGAAGCGGCGCGTGCCCGTGGTGGCCAGCAGCTTCAGGCGGCCTTCCTTCACGAAACCCTGCACGTTGCCCGGCACGAAGAAGCCGGCCTGGATGTTGCCCGCGATCAGGTCGGTCACGGCCGGGCCCGCGCCGCGGTAGGGCACATGGGTCATCTGGAAGCCTGCGGCCGACTTCATCATCTCCATGGTCAGGTGCGAGGCGCTGCCCATGGCCACCGAGCCGTAGGCGTACTTCTTCGGGTCGGCCTTGGCCTTGGCGATGAAGTCCTTCACGTCGGTGATGCCGGTGTCGGGGTTGACCACCAGGTACTGAGGCGACTTGACGGCCAGTGTGATGGGTGCGAGGTCCTTCACCGGGTCGTAGGGCATCTTGTCGAACAGCGTGACGTTGATGGCCAGCGGCCCGTTGTAGCCGATCAGCAGCGTGTGGCCGTCGGGCGCCGCGCGGGCCACTTCACCGGCACCGATGTTGCCGCCCGCGCCGGGCTTGTTCTCGACGAAGAAGGGCTGGCCCAGCGCTTCCTGCAGCTTGGGCGCAATCATGCGCGCCAGCACGTCGTTGGTGCTGCCGGTGATGGGCACGATGATGCGCACCGGCTTGCTCGGGCGCCAGTCGGCCGCGGCCTGCGCCGAGGCGGAAGAGGCGCAGAAGGCGGCGGCGCACAGGGCGAGCAGCGAGCCGGCCAGCTTGAGGGGAGTGTTCATCGGGGAGTCTCCGTTGTTGTCGTGAAGGGAAAAGCGGCTGCGCCGCCGGGCCGATGCCGGCGGCGCGAAGGCGATGCGCGAGTTCAGCGCATCCGCACCGTCAGAGGCTGAAGACGGGCTTCTTCGTGGCGTCGGCCAGTTCCTCGCGGGCCCAGGCCACCGGGTCCTGATCGCGCGGCAGCAGCACGCCGGCCGGGCGCACATGCTGTTCGGCCGGGTCCAGCGCGGGCGGCGTCTGGCCCTCTTCCAGGCCCAGGGCTGCGGCATGGAGCATGCGCCGCGCCATCACGATGGCCTTATCGGTGGGCAGCAGCATTTCGGCGGCATGGTTCTGGATGGGGCCCATGCTCTCCTGCAGCGAATAGTCCTGCGCCGAGAAGCCGAAGATGCCGCTGTACGAACGCTCTTCCTTCTGGGCCACGCGGTCCATGCCGTAGTCGTTGTCGCGGTTGGCCTTGGGAATGAAACTGCCGGGCGCTTCGTACTCCACATGGATGCCCTTGCCTTCCTCCATCGCCTGGCGCTCTTCGGCCGTGAGCGGCTGGCCGGGCTGCCAGTTGATGCTCCAGGCCCAGCAGTTGTGGTCGTCGATGGGCACCCACACGTGGCCGCCGAGTGCGTGCTCGCCGAAGGGCGCGATCAGCGTGAACCACGGGAACAGCCACTGCGTGATGCGCCAGTAGTACGAATCGGGCTCGCCATTGCGCCGGCCGAACAGGCTCAGGCCGAAGGGCGTCTGCTCGATCTCGAACTTCACGTTGCCGTCGGCCTTGATGTAGTCCAGCGCCTTGACGCCCTGGTGCATGGGGTCGGTGTCCACCTCGTAGCGGTGCACGTAGGAGACATGGGCCGTGTCGATGCCGCCTTCCATGGCCTGCAGCCAGTTGCTGTACTGCAGCCGCTTGGACACGAACACATGCTCGGGCGGCAAGGTGCACCACTCCAGCTCGGGCGGCGCGGGCTGCTGGTCGGCCGGGCCCATGTAGGTCCACACGATGCCGCCGCGTTCCACGCAGGGGTAGCCCTTGATGTGCATGCGCGCGCAGGCCTGCGGCGAGGAGGGCACGTCCACGCACTGGCCCATGCCGTCGAACTTGACGCCGTGATAGGCGCAGCGGATCCCGTTCTCTTCATTGCGGCCGAAGTACAGCGACACGCCGCGGTGCGAGCAGAACTCGCCGATCAGGCAGGCCTTGCCGTCGGAGTTGCGAAAGGCCAGCAGCTTTTCGCCCAGCAGCTGCACGCGCACCTGCGGGCCGTCGGGCTGCGCGATCTCGCTGGACATCAACGCGGGCACCCAGTAGCGGCGCATGAGATTGCCCATGCGCGTGCCGGGGCCAACGCGCGTGAGCGTTTCGGACATTTCTTGGTTCAAGGTCGTCTCCGTGGGGGCGGGAATGAAAGCTGGTTTGTTCGTCTGTTGAGACTGATGTCCATTTTTTATGAGATCAAGCGCTGTGTCAAATATCTGATTTGTTGTCCGTCTGGTGGACTTCTGGATGTGACGAGCCCGGCGGCCGCGCATCGCGCCTGCCGCGCTTGGGCTGTTGACTGACACCGGCCGGCGGCGAAGGCGCGGAAGCTCGCGCCATGAACACCCCCGCCGGCCTCCGCACTTCGCCTTCCATTGATCGTCATCCCCGCCGATGGCGGCATCGCGCGGGCGCCTGCGCAAGCGCCGGTGTGCTGGTGGCGCTGCTGGCCGCCTGCGGCGACACGGCCCAGCTGCCCGAAGCGGCCGGTATCGGCCCTTCGCCCACCCTGCCGGCGCCCAACAAGACGCTCTTTCCCACGGTGCACGTGGCCACCGCCACCGGCTGGCCGCAAGACCAGATGCCCACCCCGGCCGCCGGCACGCGCGTGACGGCCTTTGCCAAGGATCTTGCGCACCCGCGCTGGGTGTACGTGCTGCCCAACGGCGACGTGCTGGTGGCCGAAAGCGACAAGCCCGCCGTGCCCAAGGAAGACCAGGGCCTGATGAAGAAGGTGCGCGGCTGGGTCATGGGCAAGGTGATGGCGCGTGCGGGCTCGGGCAGGCAGCCTTCGGCCGATCGCATCACGCTGCTGCGCGACGCGGACGGCGACGGCCAGGCCGAGGTGCGGCACGTGTTCCTGCAGGGGCTGCATTCGCCCTTCGGCATGGCGCTGGTGGGGCAGGACTTCTACGTGGCCAATGCCGACGCGGTGATGCGCTTCCCGTACCAAAGCGGCCAGACGCAGATCACCGCCGCGGGCACGCGCGTGACCGATCTGCCCGGGCTGCCGCTGAACCACCACTGGACCAAGAACCTCATCGCCAGCCCCGACGGCGCCAAGCTGTATGTGACCGTGGGCTCCAACAGCAACGTGGGCGAGAACGGCATGGCGGCGGAAGAGGGCCGCGCCGCCATCTGGGAGCTGGACCGTGTCAGCGGCAACAAGCGTTTGTTCGCCACCGGCCTGCGCAACCCCAACGGCATGGGCTGGGCGCCGGGCACGGGCGCGCTCTGGACGGTGGTCAACGAGCGCGACGAAATCGGCAGCGACCTGGTGCCCGACTACCTGACCTCGGTCAAGGACGGCGCCTTCTACGGCTGGCCTTACAGCTACTTCGGCACCCATGTGGACGCGCGCGTGCAGCCGCCGCGCCCCGAGCTGGTGGCCAAGGCCGTGGCGCCCGACTACGCGCTGGGCAGCCATGTGGCGCCGCTGGGCCTGGCCTTCGCCGACCCGCAGCGCCCGCAGGCCGCCGCGCTGCCGCAGGCCTGGCGCGAAGGCGCTTTCATCGGCCTGCATGGTTCATGGAACCGCAAGCCCCGCAGCGGCTACAAGGTGATCTTCGTGCCCTTCGAGAACGGCCAGCCCAAGGGCATGCCGCAGGACGTGCTGACCGGCTTCCTGAACGCCGACGGCGAGGCGCGCGGCCGACCCGTGGGCGTGGCGCTGGACGCCCGGGGCGGACTGCTGGTGGCCGATGACGTGGGCAATGCGCTGTGGCGCGTGGCGGCCACCACGCCATGATGCACCTCGAAGGCTCCTGCCACTGCGGCTGCGTGCGCTTCTCGGTCGAGGCGGGCGAGTATCTGCCCTTCATGCGCTGCTACTGCTCCATCTGCCGCAAGACCGCGGGCACGGGCGGCTACGCCATCAACATCGGCGCCGACCACCGCACGCTCAAGGTGATGAAAGGCAAGCGGCATCTGCGCATCTACCAGGCGCAGATCGCAGACAAGAAGACCGGCGAGACGCGCACCAGCAGCGGCCAGCGGCACTTCTGCGGCAAGTGCGGCACGGCCCTGTGGATCTGGGACCCGCAATGGCCCGACCAGGTCTACCCCCACGCCAGCGCCATCGACACCCCGCTGCCCAAGCCGCCAGCCAACTGCCATGTGAGCCTGGACTCGATGGCCTCATGGGTGCGGGTGGAAGGGATGGCGGGGGATGAGAGGTATGAGACCTTTCCGGCCTTCTCTTTGAAGGAGTGGCATGAGAGGCGCGTCGGCAACCATCCCGGCTGACGCGCCGGGTCCAGGGCAGAGGAGGTGGTGGCCCCGGGTTCAGCGGAGCCAGTCCTTCAGACGCGTGCCCAACACCGCACGGCTGATGCCATAACGGTCGTGCAGCGTAGGCAGTGCGCCTGCGTCGAGGAAGGCGTCCGGCAGACCTGCAAGCCGGAAGCCGGCAGGCGTCGTACCGTGCTGCAGCAGCGCGCTGGCCACGGCTTCCCCCAGCCCGCCGATCACGGAGTGGTTCTCCGCGACCACGACCAAGCGGGGTTTGGCCCGTACGGCCTCAACGATCGCGGCCTCGTCCAGGGGCTTGATCGTGGGGCAATGCAGCACCGCCACCCCGATGTTGTCGGCCGCCAGATCCTGGGCTACCTCCAGGGCACGCATGGTCAGGATGCCGCTGGAGATGACCAGGATCTCATTGCCCTCGCGCAGCATCTTGGCCTTGCCGAGTTCGAACTGGTAGTCGTACTCGTCCAGAACCAGCGGCACGTTGCCACGCAGAAGGCGCATGTAGACCGGCCCCGAATGCGCAGCGATCTGCGGGACGGCCTGCTCGATGTCCAGCGCATCGCAGGGGTCGACGATGGTCAGGCCGGGCACTCCCCGCATCATGGCCAGATCTTCCGTGGCCTGGTGGCTTGGGCCGTACCCGGTGGTCAGGCCGGGCAGGGCGCAGCAGATCTTCACGTTCAGGTTCTCTTCGGCGATCACCTGATGAATGAAGTCGTAGGCGCGGCGCGTGCCAAAGACGGCGTAGGTCGTGGCAAAGGGCACCAGGCCCTCCTTGGCCATGCCCCCTGCCGCGCCCATCAACAGTTGCTCTGCCATGCCCATCTGGTGGAAGCGCTCTGGGTAGGCCTGCGCGAACAGGTGCAGGTCGGTGTATTTGGCCAGGTCGGCGGTCAGCCCCACGATCTCCGGTCGGGTCGCGGCGTACGCCACGAGGGCCTTGCCAAAAGGTGCGGCCTTCACGCGCTGTCCTTCGCTGGCAATGGAGGCAATCATTGCCGACGTGGTGAGCTTGGGTTTCTTTTCGGCGGTGGCGGTGTTCATGCGAGGGCTCCCGTGGGCTTCGACTGATCAAGGATGGCGAGTGCTTGTTGCCACTCGGGTGGGTCCACGCGGATGAAGTGGTTCTTTTCGCGTTGTTCGAGGAAGGGAACACCCTTGCCCATCAAGGTGTCGAACAGAATGACGCGGGGCCTGGACTCGGTGAGCGCGCGCGCGGCATCAAAGGCCGAAAGGACCGCAGGCAGGTCATTGCCTCTGACGCGCTGGACATGCCAGCCGAACGCCGCCCACTTGTCGGCGAGTGGCTCGAAGCCCAGCACCTTGCCGGAGGGGCCGTCGGCCTGCTGGTTGTTGATGTCGACCAGGCAGATCAGGTTGCCGAGCCCGTGGTGTGCCGCGGACATGGCGGCCTCCCAGGTCGAGCCTTCGTCAAGCTCGCCGTCGCTCATCGAGTTGTAGACGAAGGCCGGGTTCTTCTTCTGTTTCAATCCCAGCGCCATTCCTACCCCGATGACCAGCCCCTGTCCGAGGGAGCCACCGGAGATCTCCATGCCCGGCGTGTAAGTGGCCATGCCCGACATGGGAAGGCGGCTGTCGTCGCTGCCATAGCTGTCGAGTTCGCTCTCGGGGATGACGCCGGCCTCGATGAGGGCGGCGTAGTGCGCAATGGCGTAGTGGCCATGCGAGAGCAGGAAGCGGTCGCGTTGCTCCCAATGAGGGTCCTCGGGCTTGAGGCGCAGAGCGTGGCAATAGGCCACGGCCAGCACGTCGGCCCAGCCCAGGGCCTGGCCGATGTAGCCCTGGCCCTGGACCTCGCCCATGCGCAGCGCGTAGCGGCGGATTCGATAGGCCGCCTGCGCCAGGCGTTCGACGGCTTCGGAAGATGTGTTCACTTGGCAATCCTTGAAAGACGGAATGGGTGTTCAGCGCAAGATGCTTGCTGGCACATAGGACACGAGCGCGAGCACGCCGAAGGCGACGAGGTAGAACGGGCCGAGCTCGCGCACGGTCTGGCCCACCTTCACCTTGGCCAACGCGCTGGTGATGAACAGCGTCGTTCCCACAGGGGGCGTGTACAACCCCACGGCCAGGTTCACGACCATCATGACCCCGAGCTGGGTCATGTCCATGCCGATGCTGTTGGCCAGCGGGACGAAGACCGGCGTCAGCAGCAGGACGGCGGCGGGCAGGTCGATGAACATGCCGATGAACAGCATCAACAGATTCATGAGCATGATGACCATCCACTTGGCTTCGACGTTTCCCTTGACCCAGTCGACGATGCCGGTTGGCATCTGATCGAAGGTCAACAGCCAGCCAATCGCGGCCGATGCCATGATGACCAGCAGAACGACGCCCGTGGCCAGCCCCGAGTGAACGATGGCTTCATGCAGACGCTTCCAGCCCAGGTCGCGGTAGACCAGTGCCGAGACGGCGCCGGCGTACAAGGTGGAAAGAACTGCGACTTCCGTGGGCGTGGCGATGCCGAAGCGCAGGAAAACAATGATCAGCACGGGCAGCAGCAGCGCAGGCGAGGCGTAGAAAAGATGGCGGCGAAACGCCGGACCGTCGAAGCGCCCGGTCTCGCGGGGAAAGTTGCGCCGCTTTCCCACCCACCAGCACATGAACATGAAGCCGCCGCACATCAGAAGACCCGGCAGAACCCCCGCCACGAAAAGCGATGCGATGGAAGCGTTGGCGCTGAGCGCGAACAGGATCATCGGAATCGACGGCGGGATCAGGATGTCGATCGTGGCCGCCGATGCGAGGGTCGCCGCCGAGAACGCGGGCGGGTAGCCCAGGCGCTTGTGCCAGGGGATCATCAGGGAACCGATGGCGGAAGCGTCAGCCACCGCCGAGCCCGAAACCCCGCCAAAGAGCGTGGACGACAGCACGCCGACCTGGGCCGGGCCGCCATGGAAGCGGCCGATGAGAGCGGACAGAACGCCCACCAGCGCCTCACCCAGCTTGCCGCCCATCATGAGCGAACCCGTCAGCATGAAGAAGGGAATGGCAATGAGCGGGAAGCTCTGGACCTGGGCCACCATCTGTTGCACGAGCAGGTCCAGCGGAACGCGGTCGGAGGTGGCCGCGGCGGTCAACGCACCTACGAGGAGGGCGTGAGCGATGGGCATGGCGATGACGGCGCCAAACAGAAAGGTCAGAAGAATCAAGGCAGACATTCAGGACTCCCGCGCTTACCAATGAACCGATGGCACGCGCTGCTCGGCGGCGTCCGTGCCGGCCTGCGTCGCCGGTGGTTCCTGCCCGGGCACTTGCCGCAGGGCATGCCAGGCCGACTGCAGGGCCAGCGCGGCGAGCATCGCCATGCCGCACATCACGCATGCGTAGGTGATGGAGCCGGGGATCTGGAGGATCTGGCTGCGCTCGTCATGCACGATCTCCAGCATCTTTGCGGTGGACCATGCGAGGGTGCCGTAGAGCGCGGCCACCACCGTCCAACTGCCGACGGCCAGCCATCGTTGCCAGGCGGGAGGCAGCGCCTCCACCATGAAGGTGGTGGTGATGTGCGCCCCACGGGACGCTGCGAGCACGATGCCGGACATGACCAGCCAGGGAAACAGAAGCTCGGGGACTTCGTTGGCCCATTGAAGACTCATGCCGCTGCCATAGCGCAGCACGGTGTTGCCGACGAGGATCAGGAAGATGACCGTGGTGCTGATCCAGAGGATCAGCTTGCAGATCCCCACCACGGCGCGCTCGATGATGCTCATCGCGCTGCATCCACGACTTTCTTCACGTAGGGGCCAATCGGGCCGGAGGTCCATTTCTCCTGGACCTTCGCCGTGGCCTTCGAGAACTCGACCTTGTCCACCGTGCTGACCTGGACGCCCTTGGCCTTCAGGTCTTCGAGCAGGCGCGCGTCGGCTTCGCTCGAAAGCTTGCGCTGTAGGGCGGTCGCCTCGGCCGCGGCCTCGGTCAGAATCCTGCGGTCGGCCTCGTTCAGGCGATCCCAGCTGCGCTTGCTGATGAGCAGGGGCGTCATCTGGAACATGTGACTGGTCAGCGCCAGATGCTTCTGGACTTCGTAGAGCTTGCTCGCATGGAAGTTGACCAGGGGGTTTTCCTGGCCGTCCACCACGCCTTGTTGCAGCGCGACGTAGAGTTCGGCGAACTTGATCTGCTGCGCCTGCGCACCCAGCGACTGCATGATGTCCACCAGCACAGCGTCGGGCGGCGTTCGCATCTTCAGGCCCTGCATGTCCGCGACCTTGGTGATCGGGTGCTTGCCGTTGGTCATGTGGCGGATGCCGTTGTCCCAGTAGCCCAGCACCACCATCCCCTTGGCGGCCGACTTGTCGGCAAGCTCCTTGCCAAGCGGACCGTCCAGGAGCTGGAACGCCTGTGCAGGGGTGGAGAAGAGAAACGGCATGCCATACGCTGCGTATTCAGGGACTGCCGCCGACACTGCGCCCTGTGAGTTGGCCGACATATCCAGCGCGCCCGTGCGCAGCGCCGTGACCATGGCCGCGTCGTCGCCCAACTGCGCTGACGGCGCGACCTGCACTTCGATCCTTCCGTTGCTCTTCGCCTTGGCGATTTCGGCGAGTTTCAGCGAGGCCAGATGGCGGGGGTTGTCGGGTGCAGAGCCATGGCCGAGCGTGAGCTTGACCGGCTGCGCGTGTGCAAGCACGGGCGTCATGAGCGCCGCGCCGATCAGCGCGACGGCAGTGAGGTTGAAGATCTTGCGTTGCATGTGTGGTTGTCTCCTGATGAAAAGCTCGGGTCCGCCCCCGGGAGGGTCGCGGCGGGCGTTTGGGGACGGGCGTCTTCAGTGGATCAGCATGCCGCCGTTGACGTCCAGGGTGATGCCGGTGCAATAGCCCGAAAGCTCGCTCGCGAGGAATACGCAGGCGCCAGCGACGTCCTTGGCGCTGCCCAGGCGCGCCAGAGGGATCGTGTCCGCGATCTCCTGCTTGCGATCGGGTGTGAGCTTGCCCTTGGTGATGTCCGTTTCGATCAGGCCTGGCGTGATGCAGTTGACGCGGATGTTCTGGCCGCCGAACTCGCGTGCCATGGCTCGGGCCAGCCCCAGGACACCGGCCTTGGCTGCGGAGTAGTGAGGGCCGCCGAAGATGCCGCCGCCCCGCTGCGCGGAAACGGATGAGATGCAGACGATGGAGCCGGATTGCCGGGCCTGCATGGCGGGCAGAACGGCCTGCGACATATACAGCGTGCCGCGCAGGCTGACGTCGAGGATGCGGTCGTAGTCCGCTCCCGTGATCTCCAGCGTCTTGACGGGCTGGGTGATGCCTGCGTTGTTCACCAGGGCGTCGATGCGTCCGTATTGCCGCAGCACCTGCTGCGCGGCGGCTTCGCAGGAGGCCTTGTCAGTCACATCGGCCACAAGGCCCATGTGGCCGGCGCCAAGCTGGGCAGCGGCCTTCGCAGGCTCGGCCCGCTCCAGATCGAGCAGCGCCACGCGGGCGCCAAGGCTCGCCATCAGGCGCGCGGTTGCAAATCCCAATCCGTTCTCACCAGCACCACCGGTAATGACGGCGACCTTGTCTTCGAGCAGCAGCATTTGAGCGACCTCAGTTGATAACGGTCGCAATGGTCAGGGCTGCGCAGCGTGACAACAAGCGATTTATCGTCAGGCTATGATGACGAACCTTCATGAAATGCAAGGGTTCGCCCCATGTCGCTTCCCCCCACTGCACAGCTGCTGGCCTTCGATGCGGTGGCGCGACGCAGCAGCTTTGCGTTGGCCGCGACCGAGCTGCATCTGACCCCCTCAGCCGTCAGCCATCAGGTGGCCAAACTGGAGGCTCAGCTTGGAATCCGGCTCTTCGAACGCAATGCACACGGGGTGTGGCTGAGTAGCGCCGGAGAGAGCTACCTGGCGCGTATATCGGGTGCCGTCGCCGCGATCGTCACGGCCACAGAGGACTTGAAGCATGGCGTTGGCAACAGCCTCTATGTGCATTCGGCGCCCAGCATTGCCAGCCTTTGGCTGATGCCGCGGCTGCGCGGCTTCGCCAAGGCGCACCCGCACATCGCGCTCAATCTATCGGCTGCGCACACACCGAGTGATTTCGAACTGGGGCAGGCCGACGTCGATATCCGCTACGGTGTGCCCCAGTGGCCTGCCAATCTGGAGGTCGAGCCTCTGTTCGAAGAGCTGATCGTGCCCTTGGCGAGTCCGGAGTTCATCCGTGAACATCGCTTGAAGACCATCGAGCAGTTGCTCGATGTGCCGCTGATCCAGAGCAATGTCAGCCTCATTCAATGGGCGGACTGGTTCCGGAAGTTTTCGGCAGCCAAGGCGCCGGAACGGTTTGCAGTGCGCTTTGACCGCGCACAGATGTCCCTTGATGCAGCCACGCAGGGACTGGGTGTTGCGCTGGAGAGCGTTGTCAATGCCGGCGGGCACCTTGCTGATCGCAAGCTTGTTGCGCCATTCGGCATGAGCAAGGCGGTCAAGGTCAAGGCGCATTTCGTCGTCTATCCGTCCAGGAATGCCGGGCGCGCGCCTCTTCAGGCCTTTCTCACCTGGGTGCACCAGGAGGCGGCGAAGACAAGACAGCGTTGATGCCGCGCCAGCGCGCGTGGCCGAGCCTGATGGCCGTGCGTTGAAGGTCGGCGTCGAAGACGACTCGCCCGGGCCAGGTTGGCCAGGCAGTGCCCAGGGCGGCATCGTTGGGGTCGCCGCGGCGCGCGAAGGCGCCCAGGCTGCCCATCATGGCGTCGGACAGTGCCAGGCGCCCCGCCGCGTTGTCGCGCGTGAACATGAAGCGCGAGTAGAGCGACGGTCCGAAGTTGCCGAAGACGAAGGGCAGGTCGAAGGTGTGCGCAGCGCCGAAGATGCGATCCAGCGGAGGCGGCAGCCGATCCCATTCGAACTCGTAGGCCCAGACCGCGTCCTGCCGCATGCGCAGGGCGTTGAGCATGTCGTCGCGGATGGCAGAGAACCACAGCGCATCGAGCTGGCGTGCCCGCGCGTCGAAGCCTGTGCGGGGCGCGTCGACCGGCAGGTAGGCCGGCGGGATCCATTGCGCGAGCGTGGTCTGCGGCGGCGCCTCGGGGTCGTAGCGCGCGGCGAGCGAGAACACGGCCGCGTCGTCCAGAAGCCGTCCGCTGGTGCCGCCGAGCGTCGGGCTGAGCGCAAAGAGCTGCGGGAAGAGCTTGGTTTCGTCGCGCGTGTGGCCGGCCAGCACCGGCATGCGCAGGTAGCGGCCTGCCTTCACCGCCGCGATCGGGTCCTGCGCGAGCACCCAGCCATCGGGGATCGGGTTGCTGGCCGCCATGCCGCGGGCCGCGAGCCGGGTGCGCACCACCTGCAGCAGCGCATCGGCCGGCTGGCTGCGCAGCCACGCGGCGGTGCGCTGGGCGCCGGCACCGGCTTCCCACTGGCGCGCCTGCGTGGCGTCGGCAGCCTGCTGACCGGCGACCAGCGATTCATGCACCAGCGCCTCGCCGCGTGTGGCCCACACCGGCGCGGGCAGCACGGCCGGAATGCCGCCGGGCGGCAGCGAAGCCGCGGTTGAGAGCCCGCCGCTGAGCGCGGCCAGGCGGTGGAAGAGCGGACGGCCGCGCGCCGCCAGCATCGGCGAGGTGAGCAGCGCATACACGTTGACTGCACCGGCCGACTGGCCCATCAGCGTCACACGCTGCGGGTCGCCGCCGAATGCGTGCGCATTGGCGGCGACGAACTCCAGCGCCTTGACGATGTCCAGCAGCGCGAAATTGCCCGAGTCCTCCTCGCGCTGACCTGTTTTGAGCGCCTTCGCGTCGAGGAAGCCGAAGATGCCGAGCCGGTAGTTGATCGTGACCACCACCGCATCCTCGTGCCGGGCCAGTGCCGCGCCGTCGTACACGGGGTCGGCGGTGTAGCCGGTGATGTTGCTGCCGCCGTGCACGAACACGATCACCGGCCGCGGCGCCGCTGGGCGCGAGGCGGGGGTCCAGATGTTGAGGTAGAGGCAGTCCTCGTCGCCCACGGTGCGGCCGAGCGAGCTGCCGACCGTGTCGTCGTATCGGTTGTTCAGGCCGGGGCCGTAGAGGCGCTGGGTCTGCACGCAGGCGGGCGCGAAGCTGCGCGCGGCGCGCGGCGTGGCCCAGGGCTGCGGATCGCGCGGCGCGCGCCAGCGCAGGTCGCCGACCGGCGCCTGGGCATAGGGCACGCCCTTCCAGCTCCAGGTGCCGGTGGCGGCCGAGTCGTCGCTGCCCAGCACGGGGCCCCAGGTGGTCTGGCGCTGCGTCGGGCTCTCTTCGGCGTCGGGCGCCGCGCAGCCGGCCAGCGACAGCGCGAGCAGCGCGGCCGCGAGGACAGGCCAGGCGCGGTCGTTGCGAGCGGGCGCGATCATCATTCCGCCGTGATCTGAGCGGCCTGGATGATCTGCGCCCACTTGCGCGTCTCGCTGCTGATGAAGGCGCTGAACTCGGCCGGCGTGCCGCCGCGCAGCTGCAGGCCGGCGGCTTCGGCCTTGCGCCGCACCTCGGCGTCGGCCAGGGCGGCTTTGAGTTCGGTGTGGAGGCGCGTCACCACTTCGGATGGCGTTGCGGCCGGCGCCAGCATGCCGTACCAGCCGTAGCCGACCACCGTGGGCAGGCCCTGTTCGCGCAGCGTCGGGGCGTCGGGGTACAGCGGTGTGCGTTCCTCGTTCGCCACGCCCAGCACGCGCAGCTTGCCGGCCTGGATGTGCGGCACGGCGGTGGAGATGGCCGTCAGCGTGGCATCGATGCGGCCGGCCAGCAGCTCCGTGTAGGCCGGCGCGTCGCCGCGGTACTGCACCACGATGCCCTTGGCACCGGCGGCGCGCAGCAGCAGTTCGGCCGTGAGGTGGGGCGCCGACCCGGCTCCGGGCGAGCCGAAGGTAGCGCCCTTGGGGCTGGCCTTGGCATGCTGGATGAACTCGGCCAGCGTCTTGTACGGTGCCTGCGCATTCACCACGAGGAACAGCGGTGCGATGGCCGTGCTGCCGATCGCCGCGAAGCTCTTGTGCACGTCGTAGGGCAGGTCCTTGTACAGCGCCTCGCCAATGGCGATGGGCGCCGCCGCGTGCAGCAGGGTATAGCCGTCGGGCGCGGACTTGGCGACATGGTCGTTGGCGATGCGCGTGCCGGCGCCGGCCTTGTTTTCCACCACCACGCTCTGGCCCAGGCGGCGTGAGAGGACGTCGCCGAGCACGCGCGTGAGGATGTCGTTCGACCCGCCGGCCCCATAGGGCGACACCAGGCGGATCGGCCGCGCGGGCCAGGTGTGCGCAGCGGCGGGCAGGCTCCAGGGCAGGGCGAGACCGGCGGTGGCCGAGGCAAGGAGGTGGCGTCGGTTCATGGGCATGGCTCTTGTCTCCGTCTTGTTGAATTCGTGCATCAGACCGGCTGAATCGGCGGGTAGTCGAACTGCAGCGCCAGGTGCTCGGCGCGCGGCTGGTACAGCCGCAGCACCACGTAGAACAGCTCGCCCGGCGGCGCCGGCAGCCAGTTCACGCCGGGGCCGGGGTCCTGGGCCTGCAGTCGGATCACGAGGCTGCCGTCGGGCTCGGTGTGCAGGCCCGGCGTGCGGTCGCCGATCGAGTAGCGGTCGATGGGGTTGGCGACGAACAGGCAGTCGCTGCGCCGGTACATGGTGAGGGACCAGAAGGCGTCGACGCGCGGGCCGCGGCCTGGCGCGAAGCGCAGTTCATAGCGCTTCGAGCCGTCCAGGGGCTGGCCCTCGACATCGACCTCCGCGGTCGGGTACATCGCTTCATCCACGCCCAGCGCGCCGATGAAGTTGCGCGCGATGCGGGCACGCGTGAGCAGGTCCTCGCCCCAGTGCGTGCGCACCATGACCGGGATGGCCCAGCCGCCACCCAGCGCATGCGGCTGGCCGGCATTGCGCAGGCGTTCATACACGGCCGGCAAGGCTGATGCCAGCGCGTCGTCGTCCAGCGGCCAGGTGAGCGACTCGCCCTCGGGCGGCGGATTGCCGCGCAGGGCCGCGTCGACCGTGGCGCGGTACAGGCGGGAGGAGGGAATGCGCGTGTCGCGACCATCCAGGGCGGTGTCCACGCGCATCGCCGCGTCGCTGCCATCGAGCCGCCGCAGGCGCAGGGCCTGCTGCAGCGAACGCACGCGCTCGGCGTCGGGCCCGTCGTCGTCGACCAGGAAGCGGCCGATCAGCCACACGTCGTGGCCGGGCGCCGCGATGGTGTGCGTGACCTCGGCAGGCACCTTGCCACGCCAGCCCGGGCCGTGGACGAGCGTGCGCTGCGGGCGGCTGCCCGTGGTGCGCCGGCCGACGTAGGCAAAGGGGTTGGTCCATGCGTCGAGCAGGCCCAGCGTCCAGTAGCGGTCGCCGACGTCCGGCGACTCGATCAGCACGGGGCCTTCGGACAGGTCGATCCAGGCGTTGCTGTAGACCGTGTCGTTGTTCGGGCTCACCACCTCGCGGTCGGCCGGGCCGAGGCGTCGGTGGGTGTGGGTGAACTGGTTGACCCAGCGCCAGGAAGAGCCGGGCTCGTCGGAGGCAAACCCGAGCGTGGGATGCCGGCGCGCCGTGGTGGCGGCCCGCATGCGCATCATCTCGAACAGGGGCAGGGTCTGGATCACGGCGGCTTCGGCGGCCGCCGTGTCGTGGGCGGAGGGGGTGTGGAGGGTCATGGACATGCAAGCTATGGAAGAGTGCCTCAGGCCACCGCACGCTGATCGCGCAGCCGGGCGATCTCTTCGGCGGCGAAGCCCAGGGTGGCGAGCACGGCGTCGGTGTCGGCACCGCACGACGGTGCCGCCGGTGGCATGGCCCGTGGCGCATCGCCAAGCGTGTAGGGCAGCGCCAGCGCCGCGTGGCGGGTGCCGTCGGCGGCCACGGCGTCGACGAGCATGCCGCTGGCCTGCACGTCGGGGCTGCGCAGCACCTGCGCATAGCTTCGCACGGCACCGACGACGATCTGGTTGCGGCTGAGCAAGGCCACGCACTCCTCGCTGCTCATGGCCGACAGGCACTCGCGCAGCACGGCCCGCAGCTCGGCGCGGTGTTGCACGCGCAGCGCGTTGCTGCAAAAGCGCGGGTCGCCAGCCAGTTCTTCGCGGCCCATTACGCGGCACAGGCGCGCCCAGTGCTCCTGGGCGTAGGCCGAGAGCACGATGTGGCCGTCGCGCGTGGGCAGCACCTCGGCGGCGGGCGCGTTGTTGGGCTGGCCGTCGCCAATGCGCCGGGGCTCGGGCGCGCCGCCCAGATAGTCACACCAGGTCGTGGCCTGCAGGTGCATGGCCACCTCGAGCAGCGAGGTGCGCAGCGTCTCGCCACGGCCGGTGCGGGCGCGGCCATACAGCGCCGCCAGCACCGCCTGCGCGCCCAGGTGCGCGGCAGCCGCGTCGATGATGGGTGCGCCCACCTTCTGCGGCAGGCGGTCGGGCTCGCCGGTGATGGACATGAGGCCGCTCTCGGCCTGCGCCGCGATGTCGTAGCCGGGCCGCTCGCTCGACGGCCCCTGGTGGCCGAAGCCCGAGATCGAGAGATAGACGAGCGCAGGAAAGCGCTCGCGCACCGCCTCCGGGCCGAAGCCCAGCGCCTCGACGGCCCCCGGGCGCAGGTTCTGGATCAGCACGTCGCTCTCGCCGATCAGCCGCCAGGCGATGTCGCGGCCGGCCTCGCTTTTGAGGTCGAGCGCGATCGACTGCTTGCCGCGGCTGTAGGCGCGGATCATCGATTCGCCGTAGCTGCCGATGTGCCGGGCCTGGTCGCCGGCGAGCGGCTCGACCTTGATGACCTGGGCGCCTAGCTCGGCCAACACCATCGCCGCGCCAGGGCCCGCGATGTACTGCCCCAGGTCCAGCACGCGCACGCCCTCGAGCGGCGCGGCGGGTTTCTCATGTGTCTCGTCGTTCTCAATAAAGTGCATGCACCGGACCATAGCCAGTCCGGCGATTCTTGAAAATTCGATAATCGTGAGGGAGTGATCACGATTCGATATCGACCCAGGAGAGCCCGATGGACGCGACGACCGGCCGCCTCGTGCGCAAGCTGCGGCTTCGCCACCTCGAACTGTTGGCTGTGCTCGCCGAGGCCGACACCATGCGCAGCGCTTCCGCGCAACTGCACCTGAGCCAGCCGGCGATCAGCAAGATGCTCGGCGAGATCGAGACCTGCTTCGGTGCGCGCCTGTTCGAGCGCAGCCACCAGGGCATCCAGCCGAACGCGCTGGGTGCGGGCGCGGTGTTCCATGCCCGTGCGGTGCTGAATCAGCTGACGCGCGCCACCGAGGATGTCGGTGCGATGCAGCAGGGTGCCCAGGCCGTGCTGAGGGTGGGCGCGCCCTCCGTCACCGCCACGGTGCCCTCGGCCATTGCGCGGCTGCGCGCGCGCATGCCCGGCGCGGTGGTGCAGATCCGCGAGGGGCGGGTGCAGGAACTGATCCAGCGGCTGCTGACCGGCGAACTCGACTGCGTCTACGGCGCGGTGACGCCGGAGCTGCTCACCGCCGACATCACGCCGCTGCTGGAGCCCGTGGCGATGCTGCAGGACGAGCTGTGCGTGCTGGCCTCGACGCCGCCCAGAGGCACCAGCCGTGCAAGGAGCCGGCTGCGCTGGCGCGACCTGGGCAATGCGCCGTGGCTGCTGCCGCCCAAGGACACGCTGGTGCGCCAGGCCTTCATGACGGCCTTCCTGAACGACGGCGCCACGCCGCCAGTGCCGGTCATCGAAGCGATCTCGTCGGTCACCATCGGCGCGCTGATGCGGCAGGACGCGTCGCTGCTATGCGCAGTGCGGCAGGAACACGCCAGGGACGAGATCGCGCGCGGCGGCGTGCACCGGCTTGACATCGTGCCCAAGGTGCCCCTGCCGTCCTTCGGCCTTTTCTTCAGGCGTGACGGCATGGAGCGCCCGGCGGTGCTGCTCGCGTTCGCGGAGGCCGTCAGGGCCGCCGCAGCGCCACGGCGTGCGCGGGGCCGCAAAGCCTGAGGCGTTTCGGTGCTTCAGGTCGATCACGCGCCTGCCCCGATGCGTGCTACTTGCGGGCAGGGCCGCCGTAGGTCTTCACGTCCACCTTGGAATAGACCTCGCGCCAGTACAGGTCGGCCAACTGCTCGGCGTTCTCCACGTTCTGCACCAGGGGCATCCAGCGGTCCACCAGCCGGCGCATGGTGGCCACGATCTCGTCGGCGCGCTTGACGTTGTGCTGCTTGGTGTAGCTGGCCGCGATGGTCTGGATGTCGGCCTCGATGGCCTTGCGCGAAGCCTGCACCAGCGCCGGGTCGGCCTGCGTGATCTGCGTGCCCTTGGCCTTGGCGCGCTCCAGGTCGCGCTGGCCGTACTTGAGGTAGCGCATGCTGACCTCGGCCCCCAGCACCGTGCCGGCACGCAGCAGGGCCGAGCGCTGCACCTCGTTGAGCTTGCGCCAGGCGTCGAGGTTGACGTTGCTGGTGGCGCCGGAGAACGCGCCGCCGGGCACGTCGGTGGTGATGTGGGTCACTGCATCCTTCAGGTTCAGGCCGCTGAGCTCGGGCGCCGAGATGATGGCGCAATCCACCACCTTCTGGTGCAGGGCCTCGAAGACCTCGTTGCCCGACATGGAGGCCGGCGTGGCGCCCATCTCGCGCGCCCAGCGGGCCCAGGCCGCGCCGCCGGCGCGCAGGCGCGCGCCCTTCAGGTCGGCCTGCGTGCGCATGGGCTTGTTGCACAGGAGCATGTAGTTGCTGCTGCCGCCGGTGCTGGTGTAGAGCTGGTTCTGCTTGGCGAAGTCGGCCTCGCATTCCTTGCAGTGCTGGAACATGAACTCGGCCATGGCACCGCCATAGGCCAGCCCGCCCTTGCCGCTGGGGTCGTCGCGCAGGGCCAGCAGCATCGACAGCTCGGTCGCCATGTTCAGGTGCGGGAACTCGGCCGGGAAGTAGGGCGTCAGCACGTAGCCGATGTCGGCCACGCCCTGCTTGAGGCCGCCGCTCATCTCGGCCAGGTTCAGCAGCGAAAGATCGAACACGCGCACGTTGAGCGTGTTGTTGCTGTACTTCTTCACCGCGTCGGCATACAGCCGTGCGGATTCGGGCGCGGCGCCCGTCGGGAAGCCCACCGCATAGCGCAGCGAGGTGCTCTGCGCCTGGGCTGCGCCCCCGCCCAGCAGGGCGGCGGCAGACAGCAGCGCGGCCGCGGCCACGGAAGTCTTGAAGGGTTGGAACCAGCGCATGTTCGGTGTCTCCGGGTAGGTGTTGTGCGGGCAGGGGATTCGGTCGCGGCGTGTCTCAATCCGCAAAGCGCGGCGCGCGGCGCTCGCGGCGGGCCTGGGCCGCTTCGGCCAGGTCGGTTGAAAAGAGCATGGCCGCGTTCCACAGCGCCACCTGCTGCAGGCCGTCGGCGATGCTGTGTTCGCGCGCATGCGTGATGGCCTGCTTGGTGCCGCGCAGCGCCAGCGGCGACTTGGCGGCCAGGCAGCGCGCCATGGCTTCCACGCCCTCGCGCAGGGCCTGCGCGTCTTCATGGCAGCGGTTGACCAGGCGCATCGCCTGGGCTTCGGCGCCTTCCACGCGCCGGCCCGAATAGCACAGCTCGCGCGCCATGCCCTCGCCGATCAGCAGCGGCAGGCGCTGCAGCGTGCCCACGTCGGCCACGATCCCCACGTCGATTTCCTTCACGCTGAACCAGGCCTGCGCACTGCAGTAGCGCAAATCGCAGGCCGTGATGATGTCGATGCCGCCGCCCACGCAGGCCGCATGCACTTCGGCGATCACGGGCTTGGTGCAGCGTTCGATGGCCGTGACCGTGTCCTGGATGTCGAGGATCGCGGCCAGCAGCTTCTCGCGCGAGCGGCCGTCGCAGCCGTCGCGCGTGGCCGCCTGCAGTTCGTCAAAACTCGCCAGGTCCAGCCCCGCGCAGAAGTGGGCGCCGGCCGCACGCAGGATGGCCACGCGCGCGGCCGGCGTGCGCTGCAGCCACTGCATGGCGCTGCGCAGCTCCTGCCACATGGTCATGTTGATGGCATTGGCCTTCTCTGGCCGGTTCAGCACGATGCGCGCAATGCCTTCGTCCAGGCTCAGCTGCAGTGTCTCGAAGGCCGGAAGCGCGTTCATGCGGCGTGCCCCTTGAACTGCGGCGCGCGCTTGGCCAGGAAGGCGCGCACGCCTTCGGCCGCGTCGGCGCTGGCGCCGCAGCGCACCATGCCCTGGTGTTCCAGCGCCAGGTGCTCTTCGAGCGAGCGCCCGGCCACGCCATCGACCAGGCTCTTGATCTGCGCGAAGGAGCCCGTCGCACCCTGCGCCAGTTCGGTGGCCAGGGCCAGCGCGGCGGGCATCAGTTCATCGGGCGGCAGCACCTGTGCATAGAGCCCGAAGGCCAGGCATTCCTGGGCGCTGAAGGCGCGCGCACTGAACAGGATCTGCTTGGCCCGCATGGGCCCGGCCAGCCGCGTGAGCGCCCAGGAGGCGCCCACGTCGGGTGAGAGGCCGATGGACGCATAGCCGCCGCGCAGCTTGGCCGTGTCGGCTGCCAGCACGATGTCGGCCAGCAGGGCCAGGCCGATGCCGCCGCCGCCCAGCGGGCCGTTGAGCGCGCTGACCACGGGCACGGGCAAGCTGGCCAGCGCCTGGATCAGCGCATGCAGCGGGGGAATGCCGCGGTCCAGCGCGCCGGCCAGGTCGCTGCCCGCGCGCACGAAGCCCTGGATGTCGCCGCCCGCGCAGAACACCGGCCCCGCGGCCGTGAGCAGAACGGCGCGCAGGCGGCCGCTGCGCGCGCCTTCGAGCAGCGTGTGCGTGACCTCGGCCAGCGCCTGCGCGCAGGCGTCATCGAGCACATTGGCGCGCTCGGGCCGGTTGAGCGTGACGATGGCCAGGCCGTCCTGCCAGGCCAGAAGGATGGGGGGCGACGAAGACATGCGCGCAGTGTGCGAGCCGCCCCGGCGCCGGTCTTGTGTGCATTGGCTGCGCGCGCTGCGGGTTTGCCTGGGGCCGGCTCGCCAGATTCGGGTAGTCCGGCACGCCCGCGATCAGCGCCCTGTGAAGCGGGGCTTGCGCTTCTCGGCCCAGGCGGCCTGTCCTTCGCGCAGGTCGTCGGAGTCCACCGCCTGGACGATGTCGCGGCGCAGCTCGTCGGCATCCAGCATGTGGCGTGCAATGCGGTTGAGGTGTTTCTTCATGCTCACCAGCGGCAGGGGCGCCATGGCGCAGATCGTCTGTGTCAATGCGTCGGCGGTGGCATTCAGTTGCTGCGCGTCGTCCAGCAGGTGCGTGAGGAAGCCCATCTCCTTGAGGGTCTGCGCATCCACGCGCTCGGCCGTCAGGAACAGGCGCTTGGCGTTGTTCAGGCCCAGCCGGCTCACATAGCGCTCCAGGCCGCTGCGGTAGAAGTGCAGGCCCAGCCGCGCAGCGGGCATGAACATGTCGATGCCGCGCACGCCCAGGCGGAAGTCGCAGGCCAGCGAAAGGTCGGTGGCGCCGCCGTACACGCCGCCCTGGATCACCGCCACCGTCACGGGCCGCGCGTTCTCCAGGCTGTTGACCACCTCCTCGAAAGGCACGCCGCGCGGCTGCCCGATGCGGGTCAGGTCGTAGCCGCTGCAAAAGTACTTGCCCTGCGCCTCGATGCGCAGCGCAAGCACTTCCGGGCGCGCGTTCACAGTGTCGATGTGCGCCTGCAGCGCGGCCAGGTCGGCGGGCTCGAGCCGGTTGGCCTGCTCGGGCCGGCGCAGCATGATGCGCGCAAGCGCGCCGTCGATGACAAGTTCGGGAATGTCCATGGAGTCCTCGGGAGGGAGCCGGCTCAGGCGCCGGACGGGTTGAAGCTCAGCCAGCCCACCGCAGTGCGGATCCGGGGCGGCATCCTGTGGGGCGCGCCGCTCATTCCGCAACGCCCGCTTCGCGCAGCGCCGCCACCTCGGCCGGGCCATAGCCCAGCTCGTGCAGCAGCTCATCGGTCTGCTCGCCCGGGTCCGGTCCGGCATGGTGGAAGTGCTCGGGATGCGGGCAGCTCGACAGGTTGATCGGCGAGCGGATGAGTTGCAGCTCGCCCAGCAGCGGGTGCCGGGCAGGGCGCGTCATGCGCAGGTGCTGCACCTGCGGGTCTTCAAAAGCCTGCCCGATGTCGAAGATCGGGCCGCAGGGCACGCCGGCCCGGTTCAGGCGCGCCACCAGTTCGGCCGAATCGAACTGCGCGGTCACGGCGTTGATGTCGGCGTCGATCTGCTCGCGGTGCGACTGGCGCGAGGCCGGCTCCAGATAGCGCGGATCGTCCTTGAGCGCGTGCGCACCCAGCGCCTCGCAGAAGTTGCCCCACATGCGCGAGGTGGCTGGCGCGATGTTGACGTGGCCGTCGCGCGAGCGGTAGGTGCCCATGGGCACGATGGTCGGATGCCCGTTGCCCTGTTGCTGCGAGACCTCGTGGTCCACGGTGTAGCGCGCGGCCTGGAAGTCCAGCTTGTTGAGCATGCCTTCGATCAGCGAGGTGTGGACCCATTGGCCTTCGCCGGTGTGCTCGCGGTGCAGCAGTGCCAGCAGGATGCCCTGGCCCAGGAACATGCCGGCGGTGGTGTCCGAGATCGCGATGCCCGTGCGCAGCGGCCCGCGGCCGGGCTCGCCCGTGACCGAGCTGAGCCCGGACATGCCCTGCACGATCTGGTCGACGCCGGGGCGCTCGCTGTAGGGGCCGTCCTGGCCGAAGCCCGAAATGCTCGCCAGGATGATGCGCGGGTTGAGCTGGCGCAGTTGCTCGTAGCCCAGGCCCAGGCGCTCTTTGACCTCGGCACGGAAGTTCTCG
Organism: Xenophilus arseniciresistens; assembly: GCF_028023875.1. Classification (GTDB taxonomy): domain Bacteria; phylum Pseudomonadota; class Gammaproteobacteria; order Burkholderiales; family Burkholderiaceae_C; genus Xenophilus; species Xenophilus arseniciresistens. The sequence continues at coordinate 364,025 of NZ_JAQIPB010000002.1, read as the reverse complement.
ACCACCACATCGCTGCGCGCGATCAGGCGCCGCAGCACTTGCGCGCCCTGCGGCGATTTGAGGTCCAGGCACAGGCTGCGCTTGTTGCGGTGCAGGTTCTGCTCGTCGGAGCCGCGCCGCCGGCCCGTGACCGAGCCGCGGTCCTGCGGTGCAGGCGGGTCGATGCGGACCACGTCGGCGCCCCAGTCGGCCAGCAGGCGCACGGCCGTCGGGCCGGCGCGGGCGATGGTCAGGTCCAGCACCTTGTAGCGGGACAGCGGCAATTCAGAGGGTGAGGTCATGCGCATGAACGAGTGGGTTGCATCGGGATTCACGCCACCACCGCCACGCCGGTGGGGTCGATGGACAGCACGGATTCGTGCCCGACCTCCAGCACATGCTTGGGCGAGGCATGCACCTTCAGCGGCTCGCCGCCGCCCACCGGGCGCACCAGGTAGTCCCAGTACTCGCCCAGGTAGGTGCGCGAGATGACGGCGACTGGCCCCATCGCAAGCGCGCCATTGCCGCAGGCGCCCAGGAACAGCGATTGCGGGCGGATGGATACCTGGGCCTTTGCTGCGTCGCTGGCCTCACTCGCTGCCAGCGGCACCGCGCCCGGCAAACCCGGCAGCCGCAGGCTGCCTGAGCGCAATTCGCCATGGACCAGGTTGGTCTGGCCGATGAAGCCGGCCACGAAGGGCGTGCGCGGGCGGTTGTAGAGGTTCCACGGCGTGTCGATCTGTTCGAGCCGCCCCAGGTTCAGCACCGCGATGCGGTCGGAGATGGTCATGGCCTCCGACTGGTCGTGGGTGACGTAGACGGTGGTGAAGCGGAACTCGTCGTGCAGGCGGCGGATCTCGCTGGCCATTTCCTCGCGCAGGTTCGCGTCCAGGTTCGACAGCGGCTCGTCCAGCAGCAGCACTTCGGGCCGCACCACCATCGCGCGCGCCAGGGCCACGCGCTGCTGCTGCCCGCCCGAGAGTTCCGCCGGGTAGCGCTGCGCCAGGTGGCCCAGTTGCACCACCTCCAGCATCTCGCCCACCCGGCGCCTGAGCTCATCGGCCGGCGTGCGCCGCACGTTCAGTCCGAAGGCCACGTTCTCGGCCACCGTCATGTTGGGCCAGATGGCGTAGCTCTGGAAGATCATCGACATGCCGCGGTGTTCGGGCGGCACCGTGCGTTTGGCGCCGGAGATCTCGGTGCCATCGATGGCGATGCTGCCGGCCGACAGCTCGATGAAGCCAGCGATCATGCGCAGCGTGGTGGTCTTGCCGCAGCCCGAGGGGCCCAGCAGCGTGACCAGTTCGCCCTTGGCCAGGGACAGGCTCAGGTCATCGACGACCCGTGTCGCGCCATAGGACTTGCCGACCTGATGGAGTTGCAGTTTGGACATGGGAGCTTTCTCTTGTCTCTCGTTATGGGAAGCGGGCTCAGCCGCGGCGCAGCATGAAGTCGCGCCCGGCGATGCGCATGCCCGCGGCCACCACCAGCGTGGTGATCACGACCAGCACCACACCCATGGCGGCCAGCGTTTCGTAGTTGCCCTGTTCGCTCAGGTCCAGGGTCAGCACCGACACCACGCGTGACTGCGGCCCGGTGAGGAACACGGCCGTCGACAGCTCCTTGGTGCAGATCACGAACACCAGGATGAATACGCCGGCCAGCGTCTTGCGCAGCAGTGGGAACACCACCTTGGCCAGCACCGTGAGTCGGCCACCGCCCAGCACGCGCACCGCTTCTTCCAGCTCAGGGTTGAGCGAGCGCACCGAGGCGCCGCAGGCGGTCACGGCAATGGGCAGGAAGCGCGTGGTAAAGGCGATCACGATCAGCGCGCCCGTGCCATAGAGCGAGAAGGGCGGCCCCGCATAGGCTGCGTACAGGCCGATGGCCAGGATCAGCCCCGGCACTGCGATGGGCGCCAGCGCCAGGAACTGCACCACACCGGGCAAGGGCGTGATGCGCCGCTGCGTCGCGTAGGCGATGCACAGGCCCATCAGCACGCACACGAGGGCCGTGGCGCCGGAGAAGAGCACGGTGTTGATCAGTGCCGAGCGCACCGTGAGCTGCTGGAAGAAGATGTCGTGGTAGTTCGCGAAGCTCAGGTTGCCTGCTGCCACACCGCGGCCCCAGGCCTTGGACAGCGAGGCCAGGATCAGGATCACCAGCGGCATCACCACCGTCAGCAGGCCGATCAGACCCGCATGGGCCATCAGCAGCCACTTCCACGCCCCGACGTCGAAGGCACGCCGCTCGCCGCCCTTGCCGGACACCGAAACGAAGCCCTTGCGCGAGAGGATCTTGCGCTGCATGAACAGCATCACCACCGTCAGCAGCAGGATCGGCATGGCGAAGGCCGCGGCCTGGTGGATGCGCAGCGGGTATTCGAAGAAGGTGGCGATCTGCGTGGTGGCCAGGTTGATGCCGGCCGGGATCGCGATCAGTGCGGGCGTGCCGTAAAGCGCCACCGATTCGAGAAAGATCAGGATCGACGCACCCACGATGGAGGGCATCACCAGTGGCAGCGTGACCCGCGTGAGCGTGCGCAGCTTGCCGGCGCCGTGGATCGAGGCGGCGTCTTCCAGCTCGGTCGACACCAGGTCCAGCGCCGATTTGGTGAACACGTACACCAGCGGGAAGGTGTAGAGCGCGATGACGAAGGCCAGGCCCCAGAAGCTGAAGATGTTGAAGGGCCCCTTGTCGCCGCCGAACAGTGCCAGCCACAGGCGGTTGAGCCAGCCGGCGTTGGGGCCGGCCAGCAGGATCCACGCAATGGCGCCCAGGAAGTTCGGCATCACGAAGGCGGCCAGCACGCTCAGGTGCGCCAGGCCGCGCCCGGGCATGTTGGTGCGCGAGACGGCCAGGGCCAGCGGCACGCCCAGCAGCAGCGCGATCAGCGTCACGGCGCCGCCCAGGTACAGCGAGTTGAGCATCGCCTGCACATGGCGGCTGCGGCCGAAGGCCGCGATGTAGTGGTCCAGCGTGACGCCCGCGCCATCGACCACGCCGATGCTGTCCCAGACCAGGCGCAGGATCGGGTTGGCGACCAGGAAGATCAGCGCCGCGATCAGGCTGCCGAACAGCCACAGCGCCGGGTCGGCCCAGCGGCTGGGCACCGAGGACGCGCGCAGCGCGGGAGCGGCCATCGCCGCCTCAGACGCCGAAGGCATCGCGCCAGAGGTCGATGACCTCGGGAAGACCGTTGACCACTTCCTGCGCCGTGGCGTGCAGCAGCTTGGGTGAATCGTCCAGGCCCAGCACGCCGGGGCGCGGCTTGGCGCCGGCGCGCTTGGGAATGCCGTAGCGATCGAAGGCCAGCTTGTCGACCTCTTCGCTGCCGATCAGGAACTCCATGAACAGCTTGGCCGCGTTCGGGTGCGGCGCGTTGGCCATGATGGCCGAGGGCGAGGTCATCAGCATCAGCCCCTCCCTGGGCGCCACCACGGCCAGCGGATTGCCCTTGGCCGCGCCCATGGCGGCCAGGTTGATGGGGCCGGCCGAAATGGAGCGCTCGCCCGAGGTCACGGTGGTGACGGTGTCGATGATCGAGCGGCCGACCTGCGGCTTGTTCTCGGCCAGCTTCTTGAACCAGCCTTCGCCGTAGAGGTTCTTCATCTCGATGGCCCAGGCGCCGACGAAACCGCTGAAGCCCGGGTGGCCCACCGAAGCCAGGTTGCGCCACTTCGGATCGACCAGATCGGCCCAACTGGTGGGCGCGTCTGCGGCCTTGACCTTGGCCGTGTTGTAGATCAGCCCGACCATCGCGACGCTGGCCACGTGGAAGTAGCCCTCGGGGTCAAGGTTCTGCAGCCGCTTGTCCATCTGCGCCGACGAGGCCGGCGTGTGCTGCAGCAGCAGCTTGCGGCGCTTGAGGTCCAGGTAGTGCGCCAGGTCGGTCGACGAGAACACGTCGCAGTTGGCAGTGCGCGCCTGCAGGTCCTGGTTCAGCCGCTGAAAGGCCACCTGCGCCGTGGTGCGCACCACGTTGACCTTCACGCCCGGAAAACGCTCGCTGAAGGTGCGGCCCAGATGCTCGGCATCTTCCGACGGGAGGTAGACGATGTACCAGGTGAGTTCGCCTTCCTTGCGGGCCGCGGCGTGCAGGGTGTCGAGCGAGGCCTGGGCTTGTGCGCCGGCCCAGGGTGCCAACGCGGCGGCCCCGGCCAGCGCCGTGAACTGGCGTCTGTCGATTCGCATGCTTGTCTCCAATCTGTGTGTGGTTCACCGAGCGCTGCCGGCGTCTTTTCAGTGTATGTATCGGTTCTATAAAAATACGTTAGGTGTTTTCATGTATTTTTATGAGATTCATATGAATTCAATGGCTGCGTAGAATGAGCTCGCAACAGGAGACTTGACTGATGGCCCCTTCCTCACGCGCTCGTGTCAATCTGAGCGACAAGATCCGCGCCGCACTGGAGGCGGAGATCACTTCGGGTGAACTGGTGGCCGGTGCCCGCATCGACGAGCAGGCCCTGATGGAGCGTTTCGAGGTCTCGCGCACCCCGGCGCGCGAAGCGCTGCTGCAACTGATCTCTGCCGGACTTGTGACCACCCTGCCCAGACAGGGCGCGGTGGTGGCCACGCTTTCGGTGGCCGAGTACGTGGCGATGCTGGAAGTGCTGACCGAACTCGAAGGGCTGGCAGCGCGCCTGGCCGCGCGGCGCATGCCGGCGGTGCAGCGGCGCCAGTTGCAGGAAGCCGACCAAGCCTGCCGCGAAGCCGCGCAGCGCGATGACCCGGTGGCCTACGGTCAGGCCAACACGCGCTTTCACGAAATCATCTACGACGGCAGCCTCAACGACGTGCTGGCCAAGCAGTTGCGCGCCATGCGCCTGCGCATGCGTCATCCGCGCAGCACGCTGTTCGACCGGCCCGGCCGCATTCGCAGTTCGCTGGCCGAACACGAGGTCGTGCTGCAGGCCATCCTGTCCGGTGACGAGGACGCGGCCTACCGCGGGATGAGCGGCCACATCTCCAGCGGCGGCAATGTCTATGCCGATGCGATCGCAAGCATGCCCTTCACCCGGCCGCAAGCCGCGCCGGTGGCCACGGCCGAGGTGGCGGCGGATGCGCTGGCGGTCACGCGCAAGGCCGCGGCCAGGCGCGTGTCGACCTCGAAGGCGGATTGACGGGGTGCCTGCGATGAAACCCCCAATCACCACCACCACCGCCATTCAGATCCAGCGCACCGGAGGCCCCGAGGTGCTCGAGGCGATCACCGTCGAGGTGGCCGCTCCGGCGCCTGGCGAAGTGCGCATCCGACAATCGGCCATCGGGCTGAACTTCGCCGACGTCTACCAGCGGCGCGGCAGCCACGGCCCGCATGCGGCCACGCAGTTTCCGCTGGTGCTGGGGGCGCAGGGCGCCGGCGTGATCGAGGCCGTGGGTGAGGGCGTGCATGACTTGCAGGTCGGGCAGTCGGTGGCGTACTTCCATCCCGGGGCCTATCAGGTGCTGCGCAATGTGCCGGCGTCGCGCGTGCTGGCGCTGCCCGCGGGCATCAGCGAGGAGGTGGCCGGCGCCACGCTGCTGCGCGGCCTCACGGCCGAATACCTGTTGCATCGTCTGTACCGAGTTCAGCCCGGCGACCGGGTGCTGGTGCATGCGGCTGCTGGTGGCATGGGCGTGATCCTGTGCCAATGGGCCCGCGCGCTGGGCGCCACCGTGATCGGCACTGTAGGCTCAGCGGCCAAGCAGACGGTCGCGCTCGCGCATGGCTGCCATCATGTCATCGACTACCGCCGCGAGGACTTCGCGGCGCGCACGATGGAAGTCACTGAAGGGCAGGGCGTGGCGGTGGTCTACGACGCGGTGGGCAAGGATGTGTTCCTGCCTTCCCTGGACTGCCTGCAGCCCATGGGCATGGCCATCAACTACGGCACGGCCTCGGGCGATGTGGAAGCCTTCGATCTGCAACGCCTGCATGCGAAGTCATTGATCGTGTCGCGCCCGACGCTGCGCACCTTCATCAGCCGCCCCGAAGACCTGCGCCGCGGCGCTGCGACGCTGTGGCAGGCCGTGCAGGAGGGGCTGGTGCGTCTGGAGGTCAATCACCGCTACGCGCTGGCCGACGTGCGCCAGGCGCATGCCGACATCGAAGGCCGCGCCACGATGGGCGCGGTGGTGCTTGTGCCCTGAGGGGCGCCCTTGGCAGCGCGGGCCACGGGGCGGTGTGCCGCTGCACACCCCAAAAAATGACGGAGACAACACCATGAAGCTGTACCACGGCTGGCTGTCCAGCGCTTCGCGCCGCGTGCGCCTGTGCCTGGCCGAGAAAGGGCTGCCCTACGAAAGCGTGCCCATCGACATGGGCCGCCAGGAGCATCATTCGCCCGCCTACCTGGCCATGAACCCCAATGGCCAGGTGCCCGCACTGCGGCTGGACGACGGCCGATCACTCTACGAGAGCTCGACGATCTGCGAGTACCTGGACGACATCTGCCCGCAGCCGCCGCTGCGCCCGGCCGATGCCTATGCGCGCGCCACGATGCGCAACTTCATCCGCTGGACCGATGAGAAGGCGCTGCCCAATCTGCTGATCCTGAACTGGAGCATCGCCCTGCAGCCCGGTGCCAGTCGCTGGAGTGACGAGGAACTGGCCGCCAAGCTCGCTCGCGTGCCCACCGCAGAGCGCCGCGAGGCCTGGTCGCGCATCGCGCGCCATCCGTACACCGAGGAGGAGAAGCGGCAGGCGCTGGCCAAGCTGCTGGCCCTGATGACCGAGATGGAGCAGCTGTTCGCATCCGGCGGTGGGCCGTGGCTGATGGGCCCCGACTACTCGCTGGCTGACATTGCGGCGGTGCCCTTTGTTGCACGCATCACTGAACTGGCGCCCGATGCGGTGCAACGCCATGCCCGCATCGCGCAGTGGTGGAAGCGAGCGACGGAGCGCCCTGCATTCCAGCAGGCCCGGATCGAGCGATTCGATGTGGCCCTGAGTCGAGTGCAGAACCAGGAGCGCTCAGAAAAGCAGGGGGTTGATGCAGCGGTGCCGGCGGCACAGGCGCCTCAGCGGTAGGTGATCAGCGACTCGGGCACGCCGGGCGCTTCCAGGTGCGGCAGCGCATTGAAGCTGCTGAGCGTGACGGCGCCGGGGCGGCTGAGCAGCCGGCTGATGGAGGTGTTGTGCACCGCGTAGTGCAGGGCCGGCACATGTTCGTCGGGCAGGCCCATGATGGCCTGGCACATGGCGGCGATGGCGCCGCCGGAGCTGTAGATCACGGCGCTTTGGCCGCTGCCGCATTGCTCGGCCACCTGCATCAGGGCGTCCATGCAGCGCGCGCGAAAGCCGGCCCAGGTCAGCGAGCCCGCCACCACGCCTTCGCCGCGCACCCAGCTTTCCAGCGCCTGCGAGAAAAGCTGCTGGAACAGCCTGCGCGGGTTCTCGGCGGTGCGCAGCAGCGCGGCCAGCTTTTCGCCGTCCACCAGCTCGGGGTTGGCGCCGGCGGCAAACACGTCATGGTGGCCGTATTCGTTGAAGCGCGCGTCGATCTGCAGCGCGGGCGCGGGCTGCGGCAACTGCGCCAGGCTCAGCTCGGCCGTGCGGCTCTGGCGCCGCAGCTCGCCCGAGAAGGCGTGCTGGAAGTGCTCGCCGCGCGCGGCCCACCAGCGGCCCAGCACGATCGACTGCTCTTCGCCCAGGGGCGAGAGCTGGTCGTAGTCGGCCGACAGCAGCGAGGCCTGCGCATGGCGCACGAGGACGATCTTGCCCATGGGTGTTCGTGGGGTGCCGTTCGCTCACTCGCCGCGCCACTGCGGCGCGCGCTTTTCCACGAAGGCCCGCGCGCCTTCGAGCGCGTCGGCCGAGCGGCCGATGGCCTGCGCGATGGGCTCCTGGCGCGCGAACATCTGGTCGCTGGGCCAGTCGGCCGATTCGCGGATCACGCGCTTGCTGGCCGCCACGGCCAGCGGTGCCTGCGCCGCAACCTGACTGGCCAGCACCAGGGCCGCGTCGAGTGCGCCGCCCTTGGGCGTGAGCCGGTTGACCAGGCCGTGCTGGTGCGCCAGCGGTGCATCGAGCATCTCGCCGGTCAGCGCCAGTTCCATGGCCAGGTGGTAGGGCAGGCGCTGCGGCAGGCGCATCAGCCCGCCGGCCGAGGCGATCAGGCCGCGCTTGACTTCGGGCAGCCCGAAGCGCGCGTCTTCGGCGGCCACGATCAGGTCGCAGGCCAGCGCCATTTCGCAGCCGCCCGCCACGGCAAAGCCCTCGACGGCCGCGATCAGCGGCTTGGCCGGCGGCGCCTCGGTCAGGCCGCCGAAGCCCTTGCCCGGGATCATGGGCGTTTCGCCGCGCGTGAAGGCGGCCAGGTCCATGCCTGCGCTGAAGAAGCCGCCCGCGCCCGTGAGCACGGCCACGCGCCAGGCACTGTTCTGCTCGAACTCGGCCAGCGCCTGCGAGAGGGCCTGCGCCAGGCCCTGGTTGACGGCGTTGCGGCGTTCGGGGCGGTTCAGCGTCAGCACCAGCACATTGCCGTGTGTGCTGCGAAGCAGCAGTTCTTCGCTCATTCGGGGTCTCCTTGTTGGGTTGTCAGTCGGGGGTGGCGCTGCCGTGCAGCGTGGCTTCCATGCAGGGCTGGCCGTCGCTGCCGCAGGTCCACAGCCGCGTGCCTTCGGGGCCCGGGGCCTGGGCGCGCGCATGCACACCCTGCGCGTCGAAGCGGCCCAGGAACAGCGGCGCGCGTGCGCGCAGCGTGAGGCGCGACAGCGGCCGCCCGGGCTGCCACCGGCGCCAGGCTTCGGCGATCAGCAGCGCCTGCAGCGGGCCGTGCACCACCAGCGCGGGGTAGCCGGCCACGCCGCGGGCATAGGGCAGGTCGTAGTGGATGCGGTGGCTGTTGAAAGTCAGGGCCGAGAAGCGGAACAGCCGCGCCTCGTCCACGGGCGTGCGCCATTCCTGCGCCCATTCGGGCGGCGTTGGGGGTGGCGCAGCCGCGCTGGATGTCGCTGCCGAATCAGGCCCCAGGAACACCGCGCGGTCGATCTCGGTGAAGGCCAGCCGGCCGTGCTGCGACCACTGGTGCTCCCAGCTCACGAAGACCATGGGGCCGCGGCGGCCGGCCTTGAGCTGCATGTCGGCGATGCGCGAGCGGCGCTGCGCCACTTCGCCCAGGTACAGCGGGCGCTGCCAGTGGAAGTCCGCGCCGGCCCACATCACCTGCGGCAGCGCAATCGGGGGCATCAGGCTGTCGCCGCTGTCCTCGTCGCCGCCGTCGCTGCCCCGCAGCGGCGCGCCGTCTTCGCCCAGTTGCGCGCTGGGCGTGAGCGCATGCAGGTAGAGCTGGTGCCACAGCGGCGGCAGCGCCTGCCCTTCGGACCAGGCCGCGGGCGCGGGCAGGTCCAGCGTGGCGGCCAGGGCGCGGGCGGGCTGCACGGCCAGGCGTTGCGAAGCCTGGCTGCGCCGCGCCAGCCAGGGCGCCAGGGCCTGAAGATCGTCTTCGGTCATGCAGCAGTGCCCCGGCTTGGCTGTCGGAGCGCGGGGCTCAGGCCACTTCGAACAGGCCCGCGGCACCCATGCCGCCGCCCACGCACATGGTGACCACCACGTACTTCACGCCGCGGCGCTTGCCTTCGATCAGCGCATGGCCCACCAGGCGCGCGCCCGTCATGCCGTAGGGGTGGCCGATGGAGATGCCGCCGCCGTCCACGTTGTAGATCGCGGGGTCGATGCCCAGGTGGTCGCGGCAGTACAGGGCCTGCACGGCAAAGGCTTCGTTGAGTTCCCACAGGCCGATGTCGCTGACCTTCAGCCCGTGCTGCTTGAGCAGCTTGGGGATGGCGTAGATCGGGCCGATGCCCATTTCCTCGGGCGCGCAGCCGGCCACGGCCATGCCGCGGTAGATGCCCAGCGGCTGCAGGCCGCGCTTTTCGGCCAGGGCGCGGTCCATCAGCACGCTGGCCGAGGCGCCGTCCGAAAGCTGGCTCGCGTTGCCGGCCGTGATGACGCCGCCTTCGATGACGGGCTTGAGGCTCTTGAGGCCTTCGAGCGTGGTGTCGGGGCGGTTGCCCTCGTCGCGCGAGAGGGTCACTTCCTTGTGGCTGATGGCGCCGGTCTGCTTGTCGGCGATGGCCATCGTGGCGGTGATGGGGACGATCTCGGCGTCCAGGCGGCCGGCTTCCTGCGCGGCGGCCGTGCGCTGCTGCGACTGCAGCGAGTACTCGTCCTGCGCGTCGCGCGAGATCTTGTACTTCTTCGCCACGAACTCGGCCGTCTGCAGCATGGGCATGTAGGCATGCTCGGCGCGCGCCAGCACGTTCGGGTCCACCTCCTGGCCCACCCACTTCATGTACGGGCCCTGCACGGCCGAGATGTTCTCCTGGCCGCCGGCCACCACCACGTCCATGCCATCCACGATCACCTGCTTGGCGGCCGTGGCGATGGCCATCAGGCCGCTGGCGCACTGGCGGTCCAGGGTCTGGCCCGACACCACGTCGGGCAGGCCCGCCGCCAGCAGCGCGGTGCGCGCCAGGTTGCCACCCGCGGTGCCGGCCGTCAGCACGGCGCCGGCCACCACGTCCTGGATTTCCTTCGGGTCCACGCCCGAGCGCTGCACGGCATGGGCGATGGCGTGGCCCAGCATCGTGGGCGACTTGATGTTGTTGAGCGCACCCTTGAAGGCACGGCCGATGGGCGTGCGGGCGGTGGAGACGATGACGGCTTCTCTCATGGCGAGTCCTTGGTGACGATGCAAAAAAGGAAAGGAACGGGGAGGGGGAAAAACTCAGCGCGCGCCCAGCGAAAGCGTTCGGCCTTCGGCCGCGCGCTGGCGCAGCAGCGGGCTCACGCGCCAGTAGCCATGCGCGTTGCCGCGCACCTGGGCATAGTGCTCCAGGCGCTGCACCACATGGGCCAGGCCGCGCAGGTCGGCCAGGCACATGGGGCCGCCTGCATGGTCGGGAAAGCCGTAGCCGGCGGTCCACACCACGTCGATGTCGCTGCCGCGGTAGGCAATGCCTTCCTCGAGGATGCGCGCGCCTTCGTTGACCATGCTGTAGATCAGGCGCTCGACGATCTCGTTGTCGCTGATGTCCTCGCGCCGCGCGATGCCGTGCTCGCGCGCCAGCGCCTCGGCCAGGGCCAGCGTGTCGGGGTTGGGCAGCGGGGTGCGGCCCTCGTAGCGGTAGTAGCCGGCGCCGGTCTTCTGGCCGTACTGGCCCCTGGCATACAGCGCCTGCACCAGCGCGCGGTAGCTCGGGTCGGCCGGCAGGCCGCCGGTCTTGCCCAGCTCGATCACGGTCTTGGCGCCCACATCGATGCCGGCCATGTCGAGCATTCGGCACGGGCCCATGGCCAGACCCAGGGCCTGCACCGCGCCGTCCACCTGCGCGGGCGTGGCGCCTTCCATCAGCAGGAACTCGGCCTCGCGCATGTAGACCTCGGCCATGCGGTTGCCGATGAAGCCGTAGCACACGCCCGAGACCACCGCCACCTTGCCGATGCGCGGGGCCAGCTTCATCACCGTGGCGAGCACGGCGGGGTCGGTCCTGGCGCCACGCACCACTTCCAGCAGGCGCATCACGTTCGCGGGGCTGAAGAAGTGCATGCCCAGCATGTCGGCCGGGCGGCCGCTGGCTTGCGCGATCTGGTCCACGTCGAGCGTGGAGGTGTTGGTGGCGATGATGGCGCCGGGCTTGACCACGGCGCCCAGCTTCGCGGCGATCTCCTTCTTCAGCGCCATGTCCTCGAACACCGCCTCGATCACCAGGTCCACCTGCGCCAGATCGTCATAGGACAGGCTGGGCGTGATGAGCGCGATGCGCTTTTCGGCCACGTCGGCCGCGAGCTTGCCCTTGGCCACGGTGGCTTCGTAGTTCTTGCGGATCAGGCCCATGCCGCGTTCCAGCGCCACCGACGTGGCCTCGACCAGCACCACGGGCAGGCCCGCGTTGGCCAGCGCCATGGCGATGCCGCCGCCCATGGTGCCGGCACCGACCACGCCCACGCGTTCGATGCTGCGCAGCGGCAGATCTTTGGGCAGTCCGGGAATCTTGCCGGTCTGCCGCTCAGCAAAGAACAGGTGGCGCATGGCTTGGGACTGCGGCGTGCGCAGCACGCCCATGAACTCGCGTGCTTCGGCCGCCTCGCCTTCGGCGAAGCTGGGCGCGGTGGCCGCGGCGCGCACGGCGCGCGCGATGGCGCCCAGCGCGGGGTAGTGGAACTGGGCTTCGGCCAGCGCCACGGCCTGGTCGAAGAAGTCGGGCGCCAGGCCCGCGGTGGGAACCTGCAGCGCGCTGGCGCGGCGCGGCTGCCAGTCTTGCGCCACCAGCGCGCGTGCGCGGGCCAGGGCCGCGGCGCGCAGGTCGCCGTCGCACAGCTCGTCGAGGATGCCCGCGGCCAGCGCTTCCTGGTCGCCGACCATGCGGCCGGTGCTCATCATCTGCAGCGCCTTTTCTGCGCCGGCCAGGCGCGGCAGGCGCTGCGTGCCCAGCGAGCCCGGGATCAGGCCCAGCTTGACTTCGGGCAGGCCCACGCGCGTGCCGCGCAGCGCCAGGCGCCAGTGGCAGGCCATGGCCAGTTCGAGCCCGCCGCCCAGCGCCGTGCCGTGGATGGCGGCCACCACGGGCCGCGTCAGCGCCTCCAGCCGGCCCAGAAAGGCGTTGTAGGGCACGGCGCTGAAGTCGGGGTCTTCAAAGGCCGCGATGTCGCCGCCGGCCACGAAGGTGCGGCCCTCGCAGGCCAGCACCAGCGCGCGCAGTTCAGGCGCGGCCTCGAAGGCGGCCAGCGCGTCGATCAGGCCCTGCACGGTGTCCGGGCTCAGCGCATTGACCGGCGGGTTGTCGATCAAGAGCAGGCCGATGTCGCCTTCGCGCTGCAGGCTGACCGGTGAACGGTTCATGGGTGTGTCTCCTGTGAGGCAGCGGCCCATGACGGGTTGGACGTGAGCGGCCGCGCGCCGAGGTCCCTAGCGTAAACAGCAAAGCCTGCACTGGCTTGTGTGCAGTGGTCGCGCAGGTGTCAGCCCGAGGGGGCTTGGGCGTCGCGCAGGTGTCAGGGCGCGGCGCGACTTGGGTGCAGCTCAGGCCAGCGTGAGTTCAACGGGCGGTAGGCCCTCGAACTCGCCGCGCACCACGCCGGGCTCATGGAGGAGTTGCATGCCCGTGTACGAACCCGCCGTCACGATCTGGCCTTCGTGCAGGGTCAGGCCCATCGTGCCCGCATGCGCCACCACCCAGCGCAGCAGCCGCTGCAGATCGCCCGCGGGGTTGAGCACCTGCGCAGGCAGGATGCTGCGGCCGTTGAAGCTCAGCGATGCGGTGGGCGCGAGAAAGGGATAGCCGGCGTCGAAGGGCACGCCGTGCGAAACCACCAGTGCGCCGTGGCATTGCAGGTCGGCCAGCTGGGCCAGCTTGTCGGCATCGGGCCAGCCGGCCAGGCGCGAATCCACCACCTCGAGCGTGACCACCATGCGGTCGAAGGCCGCGGCAAGGGCCGCATCGTCATGGCCTCGCGCCTGGGGTGCGAGCGTGCGGCCCAGCCTGAAGCCAATCTCCAGCTCGATGCCGGTGACGATGAAGTTGCTGCGCGCGAGCGTGGCCCCGCTCGCATGCACGCACGAGGCCGGCAGCGGCGCGCCGAGGATCGGGCCGTCTGCCGACTTCGCGCCCACCTTCCAGCCGCCGATGGCCTCGCCGGCCAGCGCGAGCTGGGCCTGCTGCACGCGGTGCGCGCTTGCTGCGTCGCGCGGTGTCAGCTGCGCCTGCTCGCGCAGCACATCGGTGGGACTGGCGCTGCGCCGTGCCTGCAGCAGCGCCTGGGCCAGGGCCTGTTCGTGGGCGGCTTGTGGGGTGTCTTGCGTGGGGTTCATCGGTGTCGGTGGCTCAGGCCTGGGGAAGAAGCCGCCATCATCACCGATGCGCCTCAGCCGCCGGCCTTCATCGCCGCGGCGATCCAGCCATCGAAGGTCTTCTGGTGCGCCTTGATCCAGCCGTCGGTGTGGCGCTCGATGTCGGCGGCCTTGTTCTCGCCGTTGCGCATGCGCAGGTTCTGCGCGTTGATGTCGCCCACGGGCAGCTGCATCACTTCAAAGAGCTTGGCCGCGGCCGGGTTGGCGTCGGCGAAAGCCTTGTTGGCCACGATGTGCTGCGTGTTGGGCATGAAGCCGTAGTTCTGGCCGTTGGGCAGCTTGGTGTCCACGCCCTTCTGTTCGCCGGGCAGCGAAGAGAAGGGCACCTGCAGCCACACCACGTCGGTGCCGGGCTTGAGCACGCCGCTGACCCAGTAGGGCGTCCAGGTGTAGTACAGCGTGGGCTTGCCTTCCTTGTGGCGCGTGATGGTGTCGGCCATCAGCGCGGCATAGCTGCCCTGCACATGCTGCACGGTGCCCGTCAGGCCGTAGGCCTGCAGATGGTGGTTGATCACGGCCTCGCAGCCCCAGCCCGGGTTGCAGCCCGTGAGGTTGGCCTTGCCGTCACCGTCGGTGTCGAAGAGCTTGGCGATCTTCGGGTCCTTGAGCTGCTCGATGCTGCGGATCTTGTGCGCGTCGGCCGTCTTCTTGTCGATCAGGTAGCCTTGCAGCGCATTGGTGGAGAAGGTGCCCTTGCGGTAGAGCTTCGCGTCGCCGCCCGAGTTCTTGTAGAAGTCCGCGTGCAGCGGGTTCCAGCTGGCGGCCAGCATCGTTGCGTCGCCGTTGGCGATGGCCAGGTAGGCGGTGGCGTATTCCACCTCGCGGATGGGCTGCACGTCGTAGCCCAGCTTCTCGAGCGCGCGGCTGACCAGCAGGGTCTGGAAGGTCTCTTCGGCGATGGAACTCTTGAGCGGCTGGACCTTGATGCCCTTGCCGGGCAGCGCCTGCGCCATGGCGCCAGTGGCGGCCATGCTGAGCAGGCCGGCGGCAAGCAGGGCGCGAACGGATTGGAATGTCATGCGATAGCTCCTTCTTTCTGGGTGATTCATTGGCGGCTCAGCCGCGGCTTCATTCAGTGCGCGCGGGCGGCCAGGACCGGCGCGGCCTTGCTGGCGTCGTCGTCCGAGGGGGTGGCAGCGGGCGCGGCCTGGGCCGGCTGCGGGCCTTCCTTGTGCAGTGCGCGCACCACCAGGCCCACGGGGCCGGTCTGCCACCAGTGGCGCACGCCGCGGCGCGGCTGGCCCATGGCCTGGGTGATGCGGTCCAGCATGATGGCCAGCAGCACGATGCCCAGGCCGCCCACGGTGGCCAGGCCCATGTCCAGTCGGCCGATGCCGCGCAGCACCATCTGGCCCAGGCCGCCCACGGCGATCATGGAAGCGATCACCACCATCGACAGCGAGAGCATCAGCGCCTGGTTGATGCCCGCCATGATGGAGGGCATGGCCAGCGGCAGCTGCACCTTGGTCAGCATCTGCAGCGGCGAGGCGCCATAGGCCTTGGCGGCTTCGATCAGGTCGGGCCGCACCTGGCGGATGCCCAGGGTTGTGAGGCGCACCAGCGGCGGCAGCGCGAACACGATGGTCACGATCACGCCCGGCACGTTGCCGATGCCAAAGAGCATCACCACCGGCACCAGGTAGACGAAGGCCGGCGTGGTCTGCATGGCGTCCAGCACGGGGCGCGCGATGCGGTTGGCTCGGTCGCTCGAGGCCAGCAGGATGCCCAGCGGCAGGCCCAGCACCAGGCAGAAGGCCAGCGAGGTCAGCACCAGCGACAGCGTGACCATGGCTTCGGGCCAGATGCCCAGCATGCCCACCAGCAGCAGCGAAACCACGGCGCCGATGGCCACGGCGCGGCCTGCGAACTGCCAGGCCAGCAGGCCCAGCAGCGCGACCATCGCGGGCATGGGCACGGCCTGCAGCAGGCCTTCCACGCCCGAGAGCGTGCCGTCGATGGGGCCGCGCACGGCCTGGAAGAAGGGACGGAAGTGGGCGACGAACCAGTTCAGGCCGTCGTTGATCCAGGACTGCACGGGCAGGCTGCCGTCCCACAGCTGCGCGAGCGTGAAGCCGTCGCCGCTGCCGCCCGCGGCGGCATCGGGCGCGGGCGTGCCCAGCCAGTCGCTGCCGGCCGCGCTGTCGGGGGTGCCGGTGGACCAGGCGTCGCCGCCGGCCGCGGGCGCGCTTTCAGCAGGGGTGGCGGGCGTGGCGCCGGACCACGGGTCGGTGGCTGCGGGCGCGGCCGGCGGCGCGTCGGGCGCGGCGGTGCTCCACGGGTCGGTTTCTGCCGGGGTCTGGGTGTTCGTGTTGTCGTTCATCCGGATGGGCTCCTCGGTGTTCAGTCGCTGCTCTTGTCCATGAAGCGCAGCAGCGTGGTCTTGCTGATCGCGCCCACGTAGCGGTTGTTCTCGTCGACCACGGGCAGCGGCCAGGGCGATTGCGCCACCTGGCCGAACAGCTCGTTGAGCGGGTGCACGGCGGCCACGGTCTGCACGTCGGGCAAAAAGGCGTGCTGCAGGCCCAGCGTGCCTTCGTGGTTCTTGAGCGCGGTGCGCAGCGAATCGGCCGAGACCATGCCCAGAAAGCGCTGCTGCGTATCGACCACGTAGGCGAACTCGCGGTCCTGGTCTTCGAGCAGCTTCAGGGCCGGGCGCGCGCCGCGGTTGGGGTTCTCGGACACCACGATCTGGCTGCGCCGTGCGATGTCGGCGGCCTTGAAGACCTTGGCCGCGTCCACGCCGCGCACGAAGTTGCGCACGTACTCGTCGGCCGGCTGGCGCAGGATTTCCTCGGGCGTGCCCACCTGCACCACCTGGCCGTCCTTCATGATGGCGATGCGGTCGCCGATGCGCATGGCCTCGTCCAGGTCATGCGAGATGAAGACGATGGTGCGGCGCTTGACCTGCTGCAGCCGCAGCAGCTCGCTTTGCATGTCGGTGCGGATGATCGGGTCCAGCGCCGAGAAGGCTTCGTCCATCAGCAGGATGGACGGGTCCGAGGCCAGCGCACGGGCCAGGCCCACGCGCTGCTGCATGCCGCCTGAAAGCTCGTCGGGGTAGCTGTCGCCCCAGCCGGCCAGGCCCACCTGGGCCAGGGCGTCGTCGGCCGCGACCAGGCGCCGGGCCTTGGCCACGCCGGCCAGCTCCAGGCCGAAGGCGGTGTTCTCGCGCACCGTCATGTGCGGCATCAGCGCGAAGGACTGGAACACCATGCTGATGTCCTTGCGGCGCAGCGCCCGCAGCGCGCCGCTGCCGTGTTCGAAGATGTCCTGGCCGTCGATCACGACGCGCCCGGCACTGGGCTCGATCAGCCGGTTGAGCAGGCGCACCAGCGTGGACTTGCCCGAGCCCGACAGGCCCATGATCACGAAGATCTCGCCGGCCTGGATGTGGAAGTTGGCGTCGAACACGCCGATGGATTGGCCGGTTTCGGCCAGGATCTCCTGCTTGCTCCTGCCCTGGCGCACGAGCGCGAGGGCGGCCTTCGGCTCGTCGCCGAAGACCTTGAAGACGTGGTCGATCTGGATGTCTTTTGCCATTGCGGCGGGCCTCCTCGGGAAAAGGCTTGATGCAATGGCCGTCTGGAGGAAAGTCGTTCTTGTTGTGCGCAGACGGCCGCGGACCGGCAGCCGCAAGGCAGGCACTGAAGACGACGAAGCCGCAACCAGCGCCTGTCACACACCGTGGGGGTCCATGCAGCGGCCTGGTCGAGGGGGCTGCCTGGGGCGGTGTGACGCGGCGTCGGGTGGCTGGCGGAGCCAGCCGGGAGGGCCGGGCAGGGCCCGGCAGGGATTCCGGCGCCGCGACGGGAGTCAGGATGCTCCGCGAGTAGCGCTCGGATCGCCGGCTCACGCGGAGCCGACTGGTCAAGAAGCGCGATTATAAGTTGGTTTCAAAGTTGATGCAAATTGCACTCAGATGGCAGCGAAATGTTGCTTAAAAAATGCCGATGCAACAAAGCTGCCTGCCCAGGCCTCAGCGGTGTTCTGCGGGCACGCCGACCGAGTGCATCAGCTTGTCGGTGTAGGCGATGGCAATGGCCGAGAGCAGGAAGGCCAGGTGGATCACCGTCTGGGCGATCAGCACCTTGTCGGTGTAGTTGCCGGCGTTGATGAAGGTCTTGAGCAGGTGGATGGAGCTGATGCCGATGATCGACAGGCCCAGCTTGACCTTCAGCACCGAGGCGTTCACGTGGCTCAGCCACTCGGGCTGGTCCTCATGGCCTTCGAGGTCCATGCGGCTGACGAAGGTCTCGTAGCCGCCCACGATCACCATGATCAGCAGGTTCGAGATCATCACCACGTCGATCAGCGCCAGCACCACCAGCATGATCACGGTCTCGTTCAGCGCCGTGGGCATCACGTCGGGCTTGTAGCCGATGCTGGTGATCAGGGCCTGGAGGGCATGCTGGTTACCGAAGGCCGCCTCCACCAGGTGCCACAGCTCGACCATGAAGTGCATCACGTACACCGCCTGCGCCACGATCAGGCCCAGATACAGCGGCAACTGCAGCCATCGGCTGGCGAAGATCAGGCGGGGCAGGGGGCGCATGCGCGTGGCGCGCGCCGCAGGCGAATCCATGGGGGAAGGGGCGGACATCGAGGGGAGCGGGAGCGAAGAAGGCGCGGATTCTAGAGGCGGCCCTGTGACGCGAATCCCGCTGGCGGGCGGCAATTCCGGCGCGCGGCCGGGTCTTTGCCGGGTTGCGAAAGCGGCCCGGGGCGCAGGCGGCCCTGCGTCAGTGCGCAGTAAGTGGCACAGACCAAAGTTGTGGTCCCGGCATGCGCATGCGGGCCGGGCCGGGTGCGTCGCATGGGAGGAGAATGCGCCGGCCAAACCACAACGACATCAGGAGCAAGACAACATGAGTTCCTCTTCGACCATCGAATCCGTGCTGGTGGAGAACCGGGTGTTTCCCCCGGATGCACGGGCCACCGAAGGTGCGCGCATTGCCGGAATGGCCGCCTACGAGGCCCTGTGCCAGCGGGCTGCCAGCGATTTCGAAGGCTTCTGGGCCGACCAGGCCCGCGCCAACGTGGTGTGGAGCAAGCCCTTCACGCGCACCCTGGACGAGTCGAGGGCACCTTTTTACAAGTGGTTCGACGACGGCGAACTCAATGCCAGCGCCAACTGCCTGGACAAGCACATCGGCACGCCGGTGGAGAACAAGACGGCCATCGTCTTCGAGGCCGACGACGGCACGGTCACCAGCGTCACGTACAAGGAACTGCTCGCACGCGTGAGCCAGTTCGCCAATGCGCTGAAGACGCAGGGCATCGCCAAGGGCGACCGCGTCATCATCTACATGCCCATGACCATCGAGGGCGTGGTGGCCATGCAGGCCTGCGCGCGCATCGGCGCCACGCACAGCGTAGTCTTCGGCGGCTTCTCGGCCAAGGCGCTGCAGGAGCGCATCATCGACGCGGGCGCCAAGGCCGTCGTCACGGCCAACTTCCAGATGCGCGGCGGCAAGGAACTGCCGCTCAAGGCCATCGTGGACGATGCCATCGCGCTGGGCGGCTGTGACACGCTGCAGACCGTGCTGGTCTACGAACGCACGGCCTCGGCCTGGAACCGCGTCGAAGGCCGCGACAAGACCTTTACCGAAGTGCTGCAGGGCCAGAGCAGCGAATGCGCGCCGCAGCCCGTGGGCGCCGAGCATCCGCTGTTCATCCTCTACACCTCGGGCTCCACGGGCAAGCCCAAGGGCGTGCAGCACGCCACTGGCGGCTACCTGCTGTGGGCCAAGCTCACGATGGACTGGACTTTCGACATCCGACCCGAGGACGTGTTCTGGTGCACCGCCGACATCGGCTGGATCACCGGCCACACCTACGTGGCCTACGGCCCGCTGGCCGCGGGCGCCACGCAGGTGGTGTTCGAGGGCATCCCCACCTTCCCGCACGCGGGCCGCTTCTGGCAGATGATCGAGAAGCACAAGGTCTCGATCTTCTACACCGCGCCCACGGCCATCCGCTCGCTGATCAAGGCGGCCGATTCCGACGAGAAGGTGCATCCGAAGAACTGGGACCTGGGCAGCCTGCGCATCCTCGGCTCGGTGGGCGAGCCCATCAACCCCGAGGCCTGGATGTGGTACCACGTCAACGTGGGCCGCGAAAAGTGCCCCATCGTCGACACCTTCTGGCAGACCGAGACCGGCGGCCACGTGATCACGCCGCTGCCGGGCGCCACGCCGCTGGTGCCGGGCTCGTGCACCCTGCCGCTGCCGGGCATCATGGCCGCCATCGTCGACGAAACCGGCAAGGACATCCCCAACGGCTCGGGCGGCATGCTGGTCATCAAGCGGCCCTGGCCTTCGATGATCCGCACCATCTGGAACGACCCTGAGCGTTTCAAGAAGAGCTACTTCCCCGAAGAGATGGGCGGCACCATCTACCTGGCCGGCGACGGCGCCGTGCGCAGCGCAGACCGCGGCTACTTCCGCATCACAGGCCGCATCGACGACGTGCTCAATGTCTCGGGCCACCGCCTGGGCACGATGGAGATCGAATCGGCGCTGGTGGCCAAGACCGACCTCGTGGCCGAGGCCGCGGTGGTCGGCCGGCCCGACGACGTGACCGGCGAGGCCGTGTGCGCTTTTGTCGTGCTCAAGCGCTCGCGGCCGACGGGCGAGGAGGCCAAGGCCATCGCCGCCGAACTGCGCAACTGGGTGGCCAAGGAAATCGGCCCCATCGCCAAGCCCAAGGACATCCGCTTCGGCGACAACCTGCCCAAGACGCGCAGCGGCAAGATCATGCGCCGCCTGCTGCGCAGCATTGCCAAGGGCGAGGCGATCACGCAGGACACCAGCACGCTCGAGAATCCCGCCATCCTGGAGCAGTTGGCGCAGTCCAACTGACGCCGGCCCGTCGCCGCCCTGGCGACCTCGCCTGACACCCGGCCCGGGCCCGTGGCTGACATGGTCCCGGGCCGCCTTGCGTTACAACACAGCCTTTTGAGTGAAGACAAGGAGAGGACACATGGGTGTACGAACGGGCATCTTGCTGGTGGTGGTGCTGTTGATTGCGGGCCTGGCGGCCTTGAACTGGGCCACGCTGGCCACGCCCGCGGCCGTGTCGCTGGGCTTCATGCAGGTCAGCGCGCCGCTGGGGCTGCTGATGCTGGGCCTGACGACCCTGCTGGGTCTGATGTTCCTGGTGTATGTGATCTACATGCAGGGCACGGTGCTGGTGGACGCGCGCCGCCACACCAAGGAAATGCAGGCCCAGCGCGAACTGGCCGACAAGGCCGAAGCCTCGCGCTTCACCGAGCTGCGCAACTTCCTGGCCGAGCAGGAGCGCCAGCACATGGCCCAGAACGGCGAACGCCATGCCGCGATGCTGGCGCGCATCGAACGCCTGGAAGAGGCGCTGCGCCTGCAGGCCGAGCAGGCCGACCGCACGCTGGCCGCCCACATGGGCCAACTGGAAGACCGGCTGGACCGCGGGGCGCCGGCGGCAGCGCCGGCCGTGGTCGTGCCCCCGGCCGAGCCGCGCGACGAGCTGTTCGTGCGCGGCTGATCCGGCGGACCGGCCTTGTTGCGCTGAGTTACATTCAGGCGGGCCGGCGCGAGGCGTGACCATCCGGGGGCACGCACGCAGCCCAAGGTGACGGAGGTGCGGGTATGGGGTTTCTGGCCATTGGCGTGCTGGGCTTGCTGCTCAAGTACCTGGAGGTGGGCTTCGTGGCGGGCCTGAGCTGGTGGCTGGTGCTCAGCCCCTTTGCGATGGCGCTGGCCTGGTGGGCCTGGGCCGACGCCACGGGCTACACGGCGCGCAAGGCCATGGAGCAGGACGAGCGCCGCAAGCAGGCGCGCATCGACCGCCAGCGCAGCCAGCTGGGCATGCTCAACAGCCGCTCGGGCCGCGGCAAGAAGCGCTGAGGCACACGCACATCACCCAACGAAGAAGGGGCGCCTCGCAGCGCCCCTTTCTTTTTTGCGTCGCGGGCCGCGGCCCGCGCGATGTGTCTCACTGCGGCTGGAAGCCGCTGGCCTTGATGATGCCGGCCCAGGTCTGGGTGTAGCTGCGCACGCGGCCCGAGAACTGGCCCTGCGGCTCGTAGCCCACGGTCAGGCCCAGGTCGGTGAGCTTGGTCTTCACGTCGGGCATGGCCAGCACCTTCTGCAGCGCGTTGCCGAACTTGTCGACGATGGGCTGGGGCGTGCCGGTGGGCGCGAACACGCCATACCAGGGGTAGTCGTTCAGGTTGCTGAAGCCCAGCTCGGTGAAGGTGGGCACCGAGGGCAGCAGCGGGTCGCGCTTGGCGCCGATGGTGGCGACGATGCGCATCTTGCCGGCGCGGTGGTGCTCGATCATGTCGGGCACCGAAGAGATGCCGGCGGCGATCTGGTTGCCCAGCATGTCGGCCATCATCGGCGCACCGCCGCGGTAGGGCGCGGCCTGCAGGTCCAGCTTGCTCTTTTCGGCGATCAGCTTGACCAGGAACTCGGGAATGGAGCCGGGTGCGGGCACGCCGATGGTGTCCTTGCCGCCGCGCTGGGTCTTGACCCAGTTCAGGTACTCGGGATAGGTCTTGGCCGGCGTGCCGCCCGAGACGGCCAGCACGTTGGCGAAGGTGGCGAAGCCGGCCACGGGCACGAAATCGGTGGCCGGGTTGAAGCCCGGGTTCTTGATCACCTGCGGCAGGATCGAGATGCTGTGGTCATGCGTGACGAAGAAGGTGTGGCCATCGGGCGGCGCGGTCTTCAAGGCATTGGCCGCGATCTGGCCGCCCGCGCCGGCGCGGTTTTCCACCACCACCGGCGCACCCAGTT
The DNA here is from genome assembly GCF_028023875.1 of Xenophilus arseniciresistens. Lineage (GTDB taxonomy): Bacteria > Pseudomonadota > Gammaproteobacteria > Burkholderiales > Burkholderiaceae_C > Xenophilus > Xenophilus arseniciresistens. The sequence continues at coordinate 341,431 of NZ_JAQIPB010000002.1, read as the reverse complement.
CGTCCTTGAGCTTTTCGGCCAGCAGGCGGGCGATGGCGTCGGTGCCCGCACCCGCCGGAAAACCCACCAGCAGCTTCACGGGCGCGCCGGGCTGGGCCTGCGCCAGGCCAGCGGCCAGCAGGGCGCTGGCCAGAAACGTGCGGCGCAGCAGCTTGCCAAAGTGGGGAATGTTGTCGAAACCCATGGTGACTCCTGAAAAGATGAATGATGCCTAAATGTTTCAGCAAGAAATACGCCTGTTTTCCCTGAACGGCTCATTGATCCGCATATGAAACGAGATTGAGCACCTGTGCGACAGGGCTGCCTGTGCAGGGCGGCGCTTGAAGAGCATCCAACGGGCCCCTATCTCCTGAACAGTTCCAAGCTTTTCACCACCATGCGTCAAGACAAACTCACCACCAAGTTCCAGGAGGCGCTGGGCGACGCGCAGTCGATCGCCCTGGGCCATGACAACGCCTACATCGAGCCCGCGCACCTGCTGCTGGCCATGCTGCGCCAGGACGACGGCCCGCGCGCGCTGCTCGAGCGCGCCGGGGTCAACGTGCAGGGTCTGCAGATCGCGGCCGAAGGCGCCGTCAAGCGGCTGCCGCAGGTGCAGGGCCATGAGGTGGTCCAGGTCGGCCAGGAACTGGCCAAGCTGCTGCAGGCCACCGAGAAGGAAGCCATCAAGCGCAACGACCAGTTCATCGCGGGCGAGTTGTTCCTGCTGGCCGTGGCCGACAGCAAGGCCGACGTGGGTCAGCTGGCGAAGCAGCACGGCCTCACGCGCAAGAGCCTGGAAAGCGCCATCGATGCCGTGCGCGGCGGCCAGGGCGTGAACAGCGCCGACGCCGAAGGCCAGCGCGAGGCGCTCAAGAAGTACACGCTGGACCTGACCGAGCGCGCCCGCCTGGGCAAGCTGGACCCGGTGATCGGCCGCGACGAGGAGATCCGCCGCGCGATCCAGGTGCTGCAGCGCCGCTCCAAGAACAACCCCGTGCTGATCGGCGAACCCGGCGTGGGCAAGACCGCCATCGTCGAAGGCCTGGCCCAGCGCATCGTGGCCGGCGAAGTGCCTGATTCGCTCAAGGGCAAGCGCGTGCTGAGCCTGGACATGGCGGCGCTGCTGGCCGGCGCCAAGTTCCGCGGCGAGTTCGAGGAGCGACTGAAGAACGTCCTGAACGAACTGGCCAAGGAAGAGGGCCAGACCATCGTCTTCATCGACGAGCTGCACACGATGGTGGGCGCGGGCAAGGCCGAAGGCGCGATGGACGCGGGCAACATGCTCAAGCCTGCGCTGGCGCGCGGCGAGCTGCACTGCGTGGGCGCGACCACGCTGGACGAATACCGCAAGTACATCGAGAAGGACGCCGCGCTGGAGCGCCGCTTCCAGAAGATCCTGGTGGGCGAGCCCAGCGTGGAGGCCACCATCGCCATCCTGCGCGGCCTGCAGGAAAAGTACGAAGTCCACCATGGCGTCGACATCACCGACCCGGCCATCGTGGCCGCGGCCGAGCTGAGCGACCGCTACATCACAGACCGCTTCCTGCCCGACAAGGCCATCGACCTGATCGACGAGGCCGCGGCCAAGATCAAGATCGAGATGGACTCCAAGCCCGAGGTCATGGACCGGCTGGACCGCCGTCTGATCCAGCTTCAGATCGAGCGCGAGGCCGTGCGTCGCGAAAAGGACGAAGCCTCGCAGAAGCGCTTTGCGCTGCTGGAGGACGAGATCGCGGCGCTGCAGAAGGAGATCGCCGACTACGACGAGATCTGGCAGGCCGAGAAGGCGCAGGCCCAGGGCAGTGCGCAGATCCGTGAGGAGATCGACAAGCTGCGCTTCCAGCTCGAGGAATACAAGCGCAAGGGCGAGTTCGACAAGGTGGCCGAGCTGCAGTATGGCCAGCTGCCTGCGCTGGAAAAGCGCCTGAAGGAAGCCCAGGACGCCGAGGACGACAAGGGCAAGTCCAGCAAGCCCACGCTGCTGCGCACGCAGGTGGGTGCGGAAGAGATCGCCGAGGTGGTCAGCCGCGCCACGGGCATCCCCGTGGCCAAGATGATGCAGGGCGAGAAGGAAAAGCTGCTGCAGATGGAAGACCGCCTGCATGAGCGCGTGGTGGGGCAGGACGAGGCCATCGCGGCCGTGTCCAACGCCATCCGCCGTTCGCGCTCGGGCCTGTCCGACCCCAACCGCCCCACGGGCTCCTTCCTGTTCCTGGGCCCCACGGGCGTGGGCAAGACCGAGCTGTGCAAGGCGCTGGCCGGCTTCCTGTTCGACAGCGAGGACCACCTGATCCGCATCGACATGAGCGAGTTCATGGAGAAGCATTCGGTAGCCCGCTTGATCGGCGCGCCGCCGGGCTACGTGGGCTACGAAGAGGGCGGCTACCTCACCGAGGCCGTGCGCCGCAAGCCCTACAGCGTGGTGCTGCTCGACGAGGTGGAGAAGGCGCATCCCGACGTCTTCAACATCCTGCTGCAGGTGCTGGACGACGGCCGCCTGACCGATGGCCAGGGCCGCACCGTGGACTTCAAGAACACGGTGATCGTGATGACCAGCAACATCGGCTCGCCCATCATCCAGGCGATGGCCGGGCGCGACCAGCAGGAGATCAAGGACGCGGTGTGGGACGAGTTGAAGAACCACTTCCGCCCCGAGTTCCTCAACCGCATCGACGAGACGGTGGTGTTCCATGGCCTGGATGCCGAGAACATCGCGGCGATCGCGCGCATCCAGCTGCAGGTGCTGCGCAAGCGGCTGGCCAAGATGGACATGGGCTTCGAGGTCGCGCCCGGCGCGCTGGCCGAGATCGCCAAGGTCGGCTTCGACCCGGTCTTCGGCGCGCGGCCGCTCAAGCGCGCCATCCAGCAGCGCATCGAGAACCCGCTGTCCAAGCTGCTGCTCGAAGGCGCCTTCGGCCCCAAGGACGTGGTGCACGTGACCAGCGACCCGATCCGCTCACCCGGCGTGTTCAGCTTCGACAAGAAGCACCTGGACGATGCAGGGCTTGGGGAACCTGTGGCCAATGAGGTAGCCTAAGCCTGATGTTCAATTTTCTGCTTCGCGTCGTTCTCTTCCTCTTCGGCCTGCTGTTCGCGGCCAGCATCGCCGTGGCGGCTTTGCTGCTGCTGGCGGTGTGGGGCGCGCGCATGGCCTGGGCCAAGCTGACCGGCAAGCCGGTCACGCCCTGGACCGTGATGTTCGGCCAGCGCTTCGACCCGCGCCAGGGTTTTGAGCGCTTTCGCGCCGCGGCGGGCGGTGCCGCGCCGCGCGGTCCTTCGGCCGCTGATGTGACGGCCGCCCGCGCGCGTGGCGAATCGGTGCAGAGCCCGGTGGTCAAGCTGGGCCGGGACGGCCAGGGCGACGTGACCGACGTGCGCGCCCGTCCCGTCGACAGCGCCGGCTGATCCTGCCCCCTGCGCGCCCGCGGTTGCGCGGCGGCGCAGGGTGCCCGCCACATCCTGCACGCCATGCGGGCCTGACTGACATGCGCAACCGTCATGCGGGTGGTGTAGGCCCCCATGGATGACGTACAGTGCAGCGCAGGCGGCCTCGTTTTCAGGGGCTGCACACAGAAGGAGCGCACGTGGCCACACCGAATTACGGGTACGAGAAACGGCAGAAGGAACTTGCCAAGAAGCAGAAGAAGGAAGAAAAGGCACGCGCCAAGGCCGAGCGCAAGCTCAACCCCAGCACCCCGGGCCTGATGCCCGGCGACCCGGAGACGGACATGGCCTCGCTCGAGCGCGATCCGCCCTCGGTGCCCGACGAGCCCACGAAGAACGCCTGATCCCGCACCCGCGGCGATCTGTGGCGCGGGCCGCGCACCGCCCTCGCCACGCCGCCAAGGTCAAAGGCCGCTGATCTGCGCATGCAGACCCAGCGGCCTTCGTTGTTTCAGGGGAGCTTCAGCGCAGCAGCTTGCGCAGCTCGGGCCAGACGTTGTCGAGGATCGTCGGGTGCGCGGCGGCCAGCGGATGGATGCGGTCGGCCTGGAAGAGGCTGGCCGCATCGGGCCCATCGGCCACGCCCTTGAGCAGGAAGGGCACCAGGCCCGCGTTCGTGGCCTGGGCCACGCGCGGGAAGATCTCGCCGAAGCGGCGCGTGTAGTCGCTGCCGTAGTTGGGCGGCACCTGGATGCCCACCACCAGCACCTTCGCGCCGATGGCCTGCGAGGCCTGGGTCATCTGGCGCAGGTTGTCTTCGGTGCCCTTCAGCGGCAGGCCGCGCAATGCGTCGTTGGCGCCCAGCTCCAGCACCACCACGTCGGGCTTGTGCTGCGTGAGCAGCCCCGGCAGGCGCGCGCGCCCGCCCGAGGTGGTGTCGCCGCTGATGCTGGCATTGACCACGCGGGCCGGCAGCTTCTGTTCGGCCAGGCGCTTTTCAAGCAGCGCCACCCAGCCCGTGCCGCGCGCGATGCCGTATTCGGCCGACAGCGAATCGCCCACTACCAGCACCACGGGCGCCGCACCCGCGGCCTTGCCCGGGGCCGGCCTGGCCTGTGCCTGCGCCAGCGAAAGACCCGCCGTCGCGAAGGGGAGCGCGAGCGCTGCGCTCAGCATAATGTGACGTCGTTTCAGCCGCATCGAGAACCTTTCATTCATGTCCATGCCCGTCCAGCCATCCATCGTCGCTGTCGAACATGTGTTCAAGTCCGTCAGCGATTCGACCGGGACGCTGGACATTCTGCAGGACATCGATTTCACCCTCGGCGCGCGGGAAACAGCGGCCATCGTGGGTGCGTCGGGCTCGGGCAAGAGCACGCTGCTGTCCATCATCGCGGGCCTGGACGTGCCCACGCGCGGCACCGTGCGCCTGGCCGGGCAGGACCTGTTCGCCATGGATGAAGACGAGCGCGCCGCGCTGCGCGCGCGGCAGGTGGGCTTCGTGTTCCAGAGCTTCCAGCTGCTGGGCAACCTGACGGCGCTGGAGAACGTGATGCTGCCGCTGGAGCTGGCCGACCGGCGCGATGCGCGCACCGCCGCCACCGAGATGCTGGGCCGCGTGGGCCTGGGCCAGCGCCTGTCGCACTACCCCAAGGTGCTGTCGGGCGGCGAGCAGCAGCGCGTGGCGCTGGCGCGGGCCTTCGTGGTGCAGCCGCAGCTGCTGCTGGCCGACGAGCCCACGGGCAGCCTGGACTTCGCCACTGGCGAGCAGGTGATGCAGCTGATGTTCGAGCTCAACCGCGAGCTCGGGACCACGCTGGTGCTGGTCACGCACGACCGCGGCATCGCCGCGCGCTGCGAGCGCCGCATCACCATCGAAGCGGGCCGCGTGGCGCACAACGAGCACGGCGTTCAACTCGCCTCGGCCGCCTGAGCCTGCAGGTCGCAGCGGGCGCCGGCGTGGCGCGCGCGCATCGCTTTCGTGCATCGCGATGCCTTCCCGTGCCCACGCACGACTTGTGCGCGCCGTCCTGCACTGCGGCCTGCCTGGCGGCCTCGATAATCGCGCGCCATATGGCTTCTTCTTCCAAAGTGATCTTCGGGTTCCACGCCGTCAGTGTGCGCATCAAGATGGCGCCGGCGTCCGTGATCGAAGTGCTGTTCGACGCCAGCCGGCGCGACGCACGCATGAAACAGTTCCTCAGCCGCGCACAAGAGGCCGGCGTCCGCCTGATCGAGGCCGATGGCATCCGCCTGGCCAAGCTGGCCGGCAGCCACGGCCACCAGGGCGTGGCCGCCCGCGTGGACGCCGTCACCCGCACCCAATCGCTGGACGATCTGCTCGACGAGCTGGATGCGGCCGGCACCGTGCCGCTGCTGCTGGTGCTCGACGGCATCACCGATCCGCACAACCTGGGCGCCTGCCTGCGCGTGGCCGATGGCGCGGGCGCCCATGCCGTCATCGCCCCCAAGGACCACGCCGCCGGCATCAACGCGACCGTGGCCAAGGTGGCCAGCGGGGCGGCCGAAAGCATGCCCTATTTCATGGTCACCAACCTGGCGCGCACGCTGGGCGAACTGAAGGAGCGCAACATCTGGTGCGTGGGCACCAGCGACGATGCGCCCGGAACGCTCTACCAGTGCGACATGAAGCGCCCCCTGGCGCTGGTGCTCGGCGCAGAAGGGGCGGGCATGCGCCAGCTCACGCGCAAGACCTGCGACGAGCTGGTCAGCATCCCGATGGCCGGCGCCGTCGAAAGCCTCAACGTGTCGGTGGCCAGCGGCGTATGCCTCTACGAGGCGCTGCGCCAGCGGCAGCCGGCGGCCCTTTCCCATCATTGAACGCATCGCAGACAGACAAGGAGATCCCTGTGGCAGACAGCAGCGCGAATCGCGAAGGTTTCGAACTCAACGACAAGCTGGTCTTCGACCTGCAGCTGGCGCTCTACCTGGACCTGGTCGCCGTGCTCGAGCGCACGGGCGTGGTGAGCTACCGGCAGATGGCTGCGCGCGTGCTGAACATCAGCCTGAATGCACGCGAGGACGGCGACAACCGCCTGGCCGATGTGCTGGAGGGCATCGCCAGCGGCTTCTCGCGCCAGGAGGGTGGGGTGTCGGTGGAGCTGCTGAAGGTGGCCGGCGACCTGCGCGACGACGAAGCGCTGGGCGACATCCCGTCACGCCCCGAGGGTCTCTGAACCGGCCTTTCCCAACCCCGCGGCGAGCGCAGCGAAGCCCTCAGGGCACCCACGGGACCGGCTTTGCCGGACCGTTGGGTGCGCCCCCCTCGCGAAGCAGAGGAGGGAGCCGCGAAGCGGCCTGGGGGGTGCTTCACTTCAAGACGGGTCCTTGCTCCGTGTGCGCCCCACGGCACTGAAGATGCCGATGCCCAGCAGGATCAGGGCACCGATGCCGATGTAGAGCGTGGGCACACCCGCCACCGAGGCGCCCCAGACCAGGCCGGCCAGGAAGATCAAAAAGCCGATCATGTACAAGGCAAAGGACATGGGTTCTCTCCGAGGTTTCTGATGCCGCAGAGACTGCCTCGCCACACAAACAAAGGGCCGCAGCAGCGGCCCTTTTTGCATGTCGGCGCCGGCCTACCGGGCGTCGGCGCGCCGTCGACATTCACGCAGGCCTGCTGCCATCCTCGCGGCTGGCTTCCTCCAGCATCGCCACGCTGGCGGGGCTCAGCTGCAACCGGGCGCTGCGCACCAGCTCGGCCAGTTGTTCCAGCGACGTGGCGCTGGCAATCGGCGATGTGATGGATGGCCGCGCGATCTGCCAGGCCAGCGCCACCTGGGCTGGCGTCGCCTGGTGGGCTGCGGCCACTTCGTCCAGCGCCGCCAGGATGCGCAGGCCCCGATCGTTGAGGTACTTGCCGGTGGTGCTGGCGCCGCGCGCGCTCTTGGCGGCGTCGGCGCTGCTGCGGTACTTGCCGGTCAGAAAGCCGGCGGCCAGCGCATAGAAGTTGATCACGCCCACGCCGCGCGCCTTGCACAGCGGCTCCAGCTCGGCCTCATACACCGCGCGGTCGTACAGGTTGTACAGCGGCTGCAGCGATTCATAGCGCGGCAGGTTCAGGCGCTCGCTGGTGTCCAGCGCCTGTGCCAGGCGGGCGGCGCTGTAGTTGGAGGCGCCGATGGCGCGCACCTTGCCGGCCTTGATCAGCTCGGCGAAGGTGCCCAGCGTGTCTTCCAGCGGCGTATCGGCATCGTCGTCGTGGGACTGGTACAGGTCGATGTAGTCGGTCTGCAGACGCTGGAGCGAGGCATCGACGGCCTCGCGGATGTAGCGCGGCGACAGGCCCTTGCGGTCGTCGGCCATGGGCTTGCCGACCTTGGTGGCCAGCACGATGCGGTCGCGCTTGCCGCTGGCCTTGAGCCACTGGCCCAGGATGGTTTCGGATTCACCGCCCTGGTGGCCCGGCACCCAGCGCGAATACACGTCCGCGGTGTCGATGAAGTTGAAGCCGGCATCGAGCCAGGCGTCGAGCAGGCGGAAGGACTGGGCCGCATCCACGGTCCAGCCGAACACATTGCCGCCGAAGGCGAGCGGGGAGACTTGCAGGCCGGAACGACCCAGGGCGCGTGACTGCATCGATGCACTCCAAGAAACGGAGCCGCCAGTGTGCAGGCCAGCGCAAGCCGCAGTGGCGCGCGCGGTTATCGAGAGAAGAGAGGCAAAGAGGAATTCAGACCCAGCCCAGCGCCCCCAGCAGTGCGCCCGCGCCCAGCAGCCACAGCAGGTGCAGTCGCGTGCGCCAGACGATGAGGGCGGCGACCGCGCTCAGCAGCCAGCCATGCCAGGCCGGCAGGGCGGGTGCCTCGTAGTTGCCCGCCAGCACCCAGCCGGTGGCGATCAAGAGGCCCACCACCACGGGCGCCATGCCCTGCTTGAAGGCCCGCACGTCGCGGCGGGTGCGGTTGCGGTGCGCCCAGCGCGTGGCCAGGTAGGTGAGGGTGGAGCTGGGCAGCAGGATGCCCACCATGGTGGTCACCAGCCCCAGCAGGCCCAGCGCCCAGGCCTGCGGCCCGGCGCCGATGCCGCCGCCCGCGTTGAGCCCCACGTTCCAGCCCATCAGCCCCACGAACAGCACATTGGGCCCCGGCGCGGCCTGGGCGATGGCCACCGAGGAATTGAGCTGCGCGGCGCTGAGCCATTGCTTCTCGTCGACCAGGAAGCGGTGCATCTCGGGCACCGTGGTGATGGCGCCGCTGACCGAGATCAGCGAGAGCAGCATGAACTGGCCCAGCAGCGCCAGCCAGTCGGTCCAGTGCATGGCGATGCTCATGCGCCGAGCCTGCGCCAGGTCAGCACACAGGCCGGCAGGCCCACGCCCAGCAGCACCCACAGCAGCGGCAGCCGCCAGATGCCGATCAGCAGCACCATCAGCGCCACGATGCCCAGGCACAGCGGCAGGCCCAGCGGGTGGGTGCGCAGGGCGGTGATGAGCTTGATGCCCGTGGCCGCCACCAGCCCGCCGGCCACCGCGCCCATGCCGCGCAGCGCGCCGGCCACCTGCGGATGCGCCGCGTAATGCGCGTAGAGCACCGCCAGTGCCAGCACCACCAGCAGCGGCACGCTGAGCATGCCGGCCAGCGCCACCAGTGCGCCGCGCAGGCCGAAATGCCGGTCGCCGATCATCAGCGAGAGGTTCACCACGTTGGGCCCCGGCATGACCTGGGCCACGGCCCAGTCCTCGAGGAACTCCTCGGTCGTGAGCCATTTCTTCTTCTCGACGATCTCGCGCTGCACGATGGCCAGCACGCCGCCGAAGCCCTGCAGGGCCAGCAGCGTGAAGGAAACATACAGGTCCGTCAGCGAACGGGGACCGGGGCGGGCGCCGGTAGCGGCGGCGGCGTTGGAAAGGGGCGACACAGGGTTCATGGCAGCCGCCCGATTGTGGCTGCTGCGCAGCGCCCGCGTAGGGGCCGGGCGCATCTGCTTGAACGACACCGGCTCGCGTCGCCTGTGGGGTTTGTCGCCTGCCTTGCGGCGGTGATATGGTTCGCGCCATGCGAGCGAACCTGAACCCCTCTTCTGTCGTGGCGGCACGCCGCGTTTTTCCGCTGGCGGCCCTGGCCGCACTGGTGCTGGCGGGCTGTGGCACCTCGGTGCCGCTGCCGCCCATGCCCCCCATCTCGCAGCCGCAACCCGTGCCGCCGCCCGCGCCGGTCGATGTGCCTCCGCCTGCGCCGCCCGTGCGCGAGCCGCAACTGGCCGCCTTCAGCACGCGCCTGGACGGCCGCAACCAGGTGCCGCCCGTGCACAGCATGGGCACGGGCACCATCGACGCCGTGCTCAACCGCGACACGGGCCTGTTCCGCTGGCAGATCAGCTATTCCAACCTCAGCGGCCCGGTCACGGGCATGAGCATCCACGGCCCGGCCGAAGTGGGGCGCAACGCGCCCGCGCTGATCGGCTTCAACCCGCCCTTCGAAAGCCCCTGGCGCGGCGAGCTGACGCTCACGCCGGCGCAGAGCGCCGAGCTGCTGGCCGGCCGCTGGTACCTGAGCATCTATTCGGCCCGTTATCCCAATGGCGAGCTGCGCGGCCAACTGATCGAGCGCCGCTGAATGCGCGCGCAGGGGGCGGGAAAAAAAGCAGGCGCCACCGCAACAGCACCCCGCCTGCCCGAGGCGCCCGAGCCGCCGGCCGTGGGCCTGCCCGATGCGCACCGGGCGCTGGTGCTGCAGGGCGGCGGCGCGCTGGGCTCCTACCAGGCCGGCGTGTATGAAGCCCTGCTGGCGCGCCAGCCCGCGCTGGACTGGGTGGCCGGCGTGTCCATCGGCGCCATCAACGCGGCGCTGATCGCCGGCAACCCGCCCGAAAAACGCGTGGCGCGGCTGCGCGAGTTCTGGCAACTGGTGTCTTCGGGCGCTGGCCAGCAGTGGCCGCACTGGGCGGGCGAGCGGCGCTGGCTGAACCAGTGGAGCGCGGGCTCGGCCATCGTGGCGGGCATTCCGGGCTTTTTCGAGCCGCGCATGAGCCCCGCATGGGCGCTGGGCCATGCGGCCCCCGTGCTGAGCTACTACGACACCACACCGCTGCGCGCCACGCTCGAAAAGCTGGTGGACTTTGACCGCATCAACGCGGGCGATATGCGCTTTTCGGTGGGCGCGGTCAACGTGCGCACCGGCAACTCGGTCTACTTCGACAACCGGCGCCAGGCCATCGGCCCCGAGCACATCATGGCCAGCGGCGCGCTGCCGCCGGGCTTTGCGCCCGTGCACATCGATGGCGAAGACTACTGGGATGGCGGCATCGTCTCGAACACGCCGCTGCAGTACGTGCTGGACGAGCACGACCGCGACCAGCGCCTGCTGGTGCTGCAGGTGGACCTGTTCAGCGCCCGCGGGCCCATGCCGCGCACCATGGGCGAGGTGCTGGCGCGGCAGAAGGACATCCAGTATTCCAGCCGCACGCGCATGAACACCGACACGCTGGCCAGCAACCTGAACCTGCAGGAACAACTGGCCGAGCTGCTGCGAAGCCTGCCGCCCGCGCAGCGGCGCAACCCGGTGGTGGCGCACCTGTGCGCGCAACTGCAGCATGCGCCCATCGACATCATGCAGCTCATCTACCGCCACAAGCCCTACGAGCTGGAATCCAAGGATTACGAGTTCTCGCGCATCACGGTGAACGAGCACTGGGAGGCCGGCATGCGCGACCTGGAACGCAGCTTCACGCACCGCGAGTGGATGCGCCACGTTTCGCACGGCGCGGGCGTGACCACCTGGGACCTGGGCGAGGTGGACCAGCCCCGCGTGCGGCAGCCGCGCCGCAAGGTCTGAACGGAAACACCCCCGCCGCGCCTGCCATGCGCCTGCTCGTGCTCGAAGACGACCTGATGATCGGCGAGGCGCTGGTCGACCTGCTGCGTGCCGAGCACTACGCGGTGGACTGGGTGAAGGATGGCGAGATGGCCGACACCGCGCTGCACACCGCCGCCTACGACCTGGTGCTGCTGGACCTGGGCGTGCCGCGGCGCGACGGCCTGGAGGTGCTGCGCGCCCTGCGCGCACGGCGCCAGCGCATGCCGGTGCTGATCGCCACCGCGCGCGATTCGGTGCAGCAGCGCATAGCGGGACTGGACGCCGGCGCCGACGACTATGTGCTCAAGCCCTACGACCTGGACGAACTGCTGGCGCGCATCCGTGCGCTGATCCGCCGCGCCGCGGGGCGGGCCGAGCCGGTCTACGAGCACCAGGGCGTGAGCATCAACCCCGCCACGCGCGAAGCCAGCGTCCAGGGCCGGCCCGTGCTGCTGTCGGCGCGCGAATGGGCGGTGCTGGAGCCGCTGATCGCGCGGCCCGGCATCACCCTGTCGCGCGCGCAGCTCGAGGAAAAGCTCTACGGCTGGAAGGACGAAATCAGCAGCAACGCGGTGGAGGTCTACGTGCACGGCCTGCGCCGCAAGCTGGGCGCATCGCTGATCCGCACCGTGCGCGGCCTGGGCTACCGCGTGCCGCGCGAGGACGAGGCCGATGCGGCCTGAGAACCCATCGACATGCTGAAGTCCCTGCGCGCGCGGCTGCTGGCTTTTCTGCTGCTGGCCATCCTGCTGGCCGGCGGGGTGCAGGCCGTGGTCACCTACCGCACCGCGCTCAAGGAAGCCGACACCATCTTCGACTACCACATGCAGCAGATGGCGCTGTCGCTGCGCGCGGGCCTGCCGCCCAGCGCCACGGTGCAGGGCCTGGGCGGCGGCGAACAGAACTTCGAATTCATCGTGCAGGTGTGGTCGCTGGACGGGCGGCGCATCTTCGAATCGGCCGAAGACGCGCTGCTGCCGCAACTGGCCGTGCTGGGCTTCACCGAAGTGCGCGCGCGCGGCACCGAGTACCGCGTGTTCTCCATGCAGACGCGCGGCCAGGTGATCCAGGTGGCGCAGGACCTGGAGCCGCGCCGCCGCATGGCCGGCGCGCTGGCCTGGCGCACGGTGGCGCCCGTGGCGCTGATGGCGCCGCTGTTGATGCTGGTGGTGGGCTGGGTGGTGGGCAGTTCGCTGCAGCCCGTGGCCCGCGTGCGCGCCCAGGTGGCGGCGCGCCAGCCCGATGACCTCTCGCCCGTCAGCGCCGACGGCCTGCCTGAAGAGGTGGCGCCGCTGGTCGACGAACTGAACCTGCTGTTCGAGCGCGTGCGCCGCGCCTTCGAGGCGCAGCAGCACTTCGTGGCCGACGCCGCGCACGAGCTGCGCTCGCCGCTGGCCGCGCTCAAGCTGCAGGTGCAGGGCCTGCGCCGCGCGGGCGGCGTGGAAGACGGCGCCGCGCGCGAGCAGGCCGTGCAGCGCCTGAACGCCGGCATCGACCGCGCCACGCGCCTCGTGGAACAGCTCCTGGTGCTGGCACGCCAGGAAGCCCGCGCCACGGGCGGCACGCCGGCCGCCGCCGTGGACCTGCTGGCGCTGGTGCGCGAGGCCGTGGAAGACGCGCTGCCCGCGGCCGCTGCGCGCCGCATCGACCTCGGGCTCACCCAGGCCGATGTGGCAGTGCTGAGCGGCCATGCCGACGCGCTGCGCATGCTGCTGCGCAACCTCATCGACAACGCGCTCAAGTACACGCCCGAGGGCGGGCAGGTCGATGTGTCGCTGCAGGCCCTGCCGCAGGGCGGCGCGCAAGTGACGGTGCAGGACTCGGGCCCCGGCCTGCCCGCAGCCGAGCGCGAGCGCGTGCTCGACCGCTTCTACCGCGCCCCCGGCAGCGAAGCCGGCGGCAGCGGCCTGGGCCTGGCCATCGTGCGCACCGTGGCGCAGTTGCATGGCGCGAAGCTGACGCTGGACGAAGCACCGCAACTGGGCGGGCTGCGCGTGCGGGTCGAACTGCCCAAGACCTGAGTCGATTAAGCCAGCCCTAAGCCAGCGCTGAGACATTCCTTTGCAACAAAGGCGGATGGTCCGCCTGCAGTGAAGAAAGGAAGCCTCTCATGAATACGCAAGCAATCACCACGCCCCGCCGCCTGGTTCTGGCCCTGGCGGCCGCGGGCGTGCTGGGGGCCGCTGCCACCGGCGCCTACACCAGTGCCAATGCCATCAACAGCCCTGCGGCGGCGCCCGCGCCCGCCGCGGCACTGGCGCCGATGACCGGCGCGCCCGACTTCTCCGCCATCACCGCGCGCAGCGGCCCCGCGGTGGTCAACATCAGCGTCTCGGGCATCACGCGCACGGCCCTGGCCGATGACGAGGGCGAAGACGCGGCCCAGGCCGGCCCCGGCCTGCAGCCCGGTGACCCGCTGTACGAGTTCTTCCGCCAGTTCGGTGCGCCGGGCCTGCGCGGGCCGCAGCATGGCGCGCCGGGCCAGGGCCAGCCCGCGCGCTCGCAGGGTTCGGGCTTCATCGTCAGCGCCGACGGCACCATCCTGACCAATGCCCACGTGGTGCAGGGCGCCAAGGAAGTGACCGTGAAGCTCACGGACCGGCGCGAGTTCCGCGCCAAGGTGCTGGGCGCCGACAGCCGCACCGACGTGGCGGTGCTCAAGATCGAGGCCAGGGACCTGCCCACGGTGCCGCTGGCCAACCCCAGGGACCTGAAGGTGGGCGAATGGGTGCTGGCCATCGGCTCGCCCTTCGGTTTTGAAAACACGGTGACGGCCGGCGTGGTCAGTGCCAAGGGCCGTTCGCTGCCCGACGACAGCTTCACGCCCTTCATCCAGACCGACGTGGCCATCAACCCCGGCAATTCGGGCGGGCCGCTGTTCAACAGCCGCGGCGAGGTGGTGGGCATCAACTCGCAGATCTACAGCCGAAGCGGCGGCTACCAGGGCGTGTCTTTCGCCATTCCCATCGACCTGGCGGTGCGCGTGAAGGACCAGATCGTGGCCACGGGCCATGCCAGCCATGCCAAGCTGGGCGTGGCGGTGCAGGAGGTGAACCAGGCCTTTGCCGATTCCTTCAAGCTGCCCAGGCCCGAAGGCGCGCTGGTCTCGCAGGTGGAAGAGGGCGGTGCGGCCCACAAGGCCGGCCTGCAGCCGGGCGACGTGATCCTCAAGGTGGACGGGCAGCCCATCGTGGCCTCGGGCGATCTGCCGGCGCTGATCGGCCAGGCGCTGCCGGGCCAGAAGGTGGGCATCGAGGTCTGGCGCGATGGCCGCGCGAAGGCGCTGACGGCCACTTTGGGCAATGCCTCGGACAAGACCCAGGTGGCCAGCGCGCAGGAGAGCGTGGCCAAGGGGCAACTGGGCCTGGCATTGCGCCCGCTGCAGCCGCGCGAGCGCGAGGAGGCGGGCGTGGCCGCCGCGCAGGGCGGCATGGTGATCGAGAACTCGCGCGGCCCGGCCGCAGCGGCCGGCGTGCAGGCCGGCGATGTGCTGCTGGCCATCAACGGCGTGCCGGCCAGCAACGTGGCGCAGGTGCGCGAGGCCGTGGCCAAGGCCGACAAGTCGGTGGCGCTGCTGATCCAGCGCGGCAGCGAGCGCATCTTCGTGCCGGTGCGGCTGGGTTGAGCATCAGCTTTTCTTAAAGCTTCAAGGACCAGGTCTCGCCGAGCAGCTTCTGACCGAAGTCCTCGTAGGGCTCGGATTTGTCGAGCACGAAGCCGCGCCTGGCATAGATGGCGCGCGCGGCCGTGAGGCAGCTGTTGGTCCACAGCACCATCCTGCGATAGCCCCTGGCGCGTGCGAAAGCGATGGCTTCGTCCGTCAGGCGCGCGCCCAGGCCCAGGCCGCGCGCCTGGGGCGCCAGGATCAGCATGCGTAACTGCGCCACGGTGGCCGACTTGCGCACCACGAAGATGGCGCCCACGCGCTGGCCGTCGAGTTCGGCGATCCAGCACTTTTCCGCGGCCGGATCGAAGTGCTGCACGAAGCGGGCCGCGATCTCGGCCACCATGGCTTCGAAGCGCATGTCCCAACCGTACTCGCGCGCGTAAAGCTCACCATGCTGTTGCACCACCCAGCCCAGGTCACCGGGCACGGGGTCGCGCAGCAGCGCGGTGCGCAGGGCTTGACTGGCTGGCGCGCCCGCAGGGTCAAGCAAGGACTCGATGCGCGCCATGGCCGCCACCGCCTCGGCGCGCTGCGCGGGCGGCAGCGGCGCCAGCAGCGCGGCGGCTTCCTCGCGCGACTTCTGTTGCATGGGCGAGAAGGCCGCGTGGCCGGCCTCGGTGAGCTGCAGCAGGCTCTGGCGCGCGTCCTTCGGGTGGGGCGCGCGCAGCAGCCAGCCGTCTTTTTCATAGCGCTTGAGGATGCGGCTGAGGTAGCCCGCGTCCAGCCCCAGCTCGCGCTGCAACTGCGTGGCGCTCAGGCCGTCGCGGTGCGCAAGTTCGTACAGCACGCGCACGTCGGTCAGTGAAAGCCGGCCGCCCAGGTAGGCGTCCAGCACGCCGATGCGGCGCGTGAAAAAGCGGTTGAAACGACGCAGGGCCTTGACCTGATCGACCGGGACTGAGGAGGCACTTGGGCTGTTCATGTTGCCATTGTCAATTTGAATTGTTGACCAAAGCAAGTAAATGCTGTGGCAAATGAACGACCCTGCGCCGGCACGGGCATGCCCCCGGGGTGCAGGGATGCCATCCCTTCGCTAAAATCCCGGCCTTCTTTCGCGTTGCAGACAACCGGGCCACCCGCCGTCCGGACCGCGCCTGCCTAATCCGGTGCTTCGGCCCCGCCGCTCCCTCCACGATGAACGCCCCCGTCGACGTCTCCTTTTTCGCGCGCGCCGCCAAGCCGATCACCAGCTACCGCAAGTTCTGGGCGCATCGCTTCGGCCCCGCGAAGTTCCTGCCGACCACGCGTGAGGAAATGGCGCAGCTGGGCTGGGACAGCTGCGACGTGATCGTGGTGACGGGCGACGCCTACGTGGACCACCCGAGCTTCGGCATGTCGGTGATCGGCCGGGTGCTGGAGGCGCAGGGCTTTCGCGTGGGCATCATCGCCCAGCCCGACTGGCAAAGCGCCGAGCCCTTCAAGGCGCTGGGCAAGCCCAACCTGTTCTGGGGCGTGACGGCGGGCAACATGGATTCGATGATCAACCGGTACACGGCCGACCGGAAGATCCGCAGCGACGATGCCTACACGCCCGGCGACGTGGGCGGCGCGCGGCCCGACCGCGCGGCCATCGTCTACAGCCAGCGCTGCCGCGAGGCCTTCAACGACGTGCCCATCGTGCTGGGCGGCATCGAAGGCAGCCTGCGCCGCATCGCCCACTACGACTACTGGAGCGACAAGGTGCGCCGCTCGATCGTGGTCGACGCCAAGTGCGACCTGCTGCTGTACGGCAACGCCGAGCGCGCCATCGTCGAGATCGCGCACCGCCTGGCCGCCAAGGAGCCCGTGCAGCAGATCACCGACGTGCGGGGCACGGCCTTCGTGCGGCGCCAGGGCGACGAATCCGCGCAGGGCTGGTTCGAGATCGATTCCACGAGCGTGGACACGCCCGGCCGCGTGGAAGCGCACCCCAACCCCTACCTGATGGTGTCGGAGCAGGCCAAGGCCAATGGCGCCACCTGCGCCAAGGACGACGAGGCCCAGGCGGTGGCCGCGAAGGCCGAGGCTGCCGGCTCGCCCTTGGCAGCCAGGGCGGCCGTGCAGCCCATCAACTTCGTCGCCAATCCCACGGTGCGACTGAAGCCGCCGCCGCGCGACAAGACCGTGATCCGCCTGCCCAGCTACGAGCAGGTCAAGGCCGACCCCATCCTCTACGCGCATGCCAACCGCGTGCTGCACCTGGAAACCAACCCCGGCAACGCCCGTGCGCTGGTGCAGGCGCATGGCGAAGGCACCACGGCGCGCGACGTCTGGATCAACCCGCCCCCCATCCCGCTGACCACGGCCGAGATGGATCATGTGTTCGACCTGCCCTATGCGCGCAGCCCGCACCCGCGCTACGCCGACGAGCAGGGCAGCCACGAGGGCGCGACCAAGATCCCCGCCTGGGAGATGATCCGCTTCTCGGTCAACATCATGCGCGGCTGCTTCGGCGGCTGCACCTTCTGCTCGATCACCGAGCACGAAGGCCGCATCATCCAGAGCCGTTCGGAAGAATCGATCATCAAGGAGGTCGAGGACATCCGCGACAAGGTCAAGGGCTTCACCGGCACCATCTCCGACCTCGGCGGCCCCACGGCCAACATGTACCGGCTGGGTTGCAAGACGCCGGAGGTCGAGGCCGCGTGCCGCAAGCCCAGCTGCGTGTATCCGGGCATCTGCCCGAACCTGCACACCGACCACGGCCCGCTGGTCAAGATCTACCGCCGCGCGCGCGGCCTCAAGGGCATCAAGAAGATCCTGATCGGATCGGGCCTGCGCTACGACCTGGCCGTCAAGAGCCCCGAGTACGTCAAGGAGCTGGTGCAGCACCATGTGGGCGGCTACCTCAAGATCGCGCCCGAGCACACCGAGCAGGGGCCGCTGTCGAAGATGATGAAGCCCGGCATCGGCAGCTACGACCGCTTCAAGAGCATGTTCGAGAAGTTCAGTGCCGAGGCGGGCAAGAAGCAGTACCTGATCCCGTACTTCATCGCGGCCCACCCGGGCACGCGCGACGAGGACATGATGAACCTCGCGGTGTGGCTCAAGAAGAACGGCTTCCGCGCCGACCAGGTGCAGACCTTCTACCCCAGCCCCATGGCCACGGCCACGGCCATGTACCACTCTGGCCGCAACCCGCTCACGCGCGTGCGGCGCGAGATGCGCGACGCGCAGGAAGAGTCGGTGGACATCGTGCGCGGCGAAAAGCGTCGCCGCCTGCACAAGGCCTTCCTGCGCTACCACGACCCCAACAACTGGCCGCTGCTGCGCGAGGCGCTCAAGGCCATGGGCCGTGCCGACCTGATCGGCAACGGCAAGCAGCACCTGATCCCCACCTTCCAGCCCGTGACCGACGGCAGCTACCAGAGCGCGCGCCGCAAGAATTCCACGCCGCTGGCCAAGGCTGCGCCCGCGGGCTTGAACAAGGGCAGTGCGGCAGCAGCAAGTTCGCGCGCCCCGCAAGGCTCATCCAAACCACCCAAGGGCCGGCTGCTCACGCAGCACACCGGCCTGCCGCCGCGCGAGACGGGCAGCGGCGGCGCCAACAAGCCCTCGCAGCGCCGCAAGCCGCGCTGAGCCCTGCGAGGCTGACTACAGCCTCGGCGAGCCGGGTCCTACGCGCAGGGCCGGCTGCATTGCGCATGGTGCTCACTTCACGGCCGGGGAAAGCCCCGGCATCAGGAGTGACCCATGTCCAGCCATCTATCTTCCAGCCCTTCCCAGGCTTCCAGTTCCGCATCCTTCGAGGCCCACGCGCAGCGCGCGCGGCAGACCGCCCAGCAGCAGCGCCAGCTGCAGCAGGCCCAGGATGCGGCCGATTCGCGCGAGCCGTCGAAGTCACACGATGCCTCGGGCGGCGCCGGCGCGGTACAGGCCGGCCACCACGCGCAGCCCGAGAACCCGCTGCCGGCCCAGCATCTGAAAAAGCCCGGCACCGAGGCCGACCTGCAGCTGGCACCGCGCTTTGCCGCGCAGGACTACCGCGGCAGCGGCAAGCTCGAAGGCCGCGTCGCGCTCATCACGGGCGGTGATTCGGGCATCGGGCGCTCGGTGGCGGTGCTGTTCGCGCGCGAAGGCGCGGACGTCGCAATCACCTACCTGGACGAAGACGAGGACGCGCAGGAAACCCGGCGCTGCGTGGAGGCCGAGGGCCGCCGCTGCATCACGTTCGCCGGTGACGTGGGCGAGCCGCAGTTCTGCCGCGATGCCGTGCAGCGCACCGTGGACGAACTCGGCGGCCTGCACATCCTGGTGAACAACGCGGCCTTCCAGCTGCACGCGAAGTCCATCACCGACCTGGACGACGCGCGCTGGGACATGACGCTGCGCACGAACATCAGCGGCTATTTCCACATGGCGCGTGCCGCCGTGCCGCAGCTGGGCCAAGGCTGCGCCATCATCAACACCGGCTCGGTGGTGGGCCTGCAGGGCAGCGCCGAGCTGCTGGACTACGCCTCCACCAAGGGCGCGATCCACGCCTTCACCAAGTCGCTGGCCAGCCAGTTGCTGGACAAGGGCATCCGCGTGAACGCCGTGGCCCCCGGCCCGGTGTGGACGCCGCTGAACCCCGCCGACCGGCCCGCCGACAAGGTGGCCGAGTTCGGCAGCCAGACCGACCTCAAGCGCGCCGCGCAGCCCGAGGAGATCGCGCCGGCCTATGTGTTCCTGGCCTCGCCCTGCTGCTCGAGCTACATCACGGGGATCGTGCTGCCCATCACGGGCTCCGTTGGCGCGATCTGAGGCGCTCAGCCGCACAGGCTGAGCAGGGCCAGCGCCGCAGCGGCCAGGCCCGGGTCCAGCCACAGCGGCAGCGCCGCCGCGCAGGCTGTGCTCAGGCCCAGGGCGCCGAGCCAGTCGGCGCGCCTCATGCCAGGGCCTCGCGGCGCAGGCGCGGCAGCGGGCGCTCGTCGATCGGCCAGTGCAGCGCCGCGGCCAGCAGGCCCAGCGCGATGGCGCCGGCCCACACGGGGCCATAGCTGCCCGTGGCCTCGAACACCACGCCGCCGAGCCACACGCCCAGGAAGCTGCCCAGCTGGTGGCCGAAGAACACGAAGCCGAAGAGCGTCGCCAGATAGCGCACGCCGAAGACCTGCGCCAGGATGCCGCTGGTCAGCGGCACCGTGCCCAGCCACAGCGCGCCCATGGCCAGCGCGAACAGGTACAGGCTGGCCGTGGACAGCGGCAGCAGCACAAACAGGGCCATGGCCGCGCTGCGCGCCAGGTACACGCCGGCCAGCAGCTTCTTCTTGGCATAGCGCGCACCGAGCAGGCCGCAGGCATAGGTGCCGCCCACGTTGGCCAGCGCGATCAGGGCCAGCGCGGCCATGCCGTCGGCGGCGCGCCAGCCCTGGTCCAGCAGCCAGGCCGGCAGGTGGCTGGCCACGAAGGCGAGCTGGAAGCCGCAGGCCAGAAAGCCCAGGTTCAGCAGCCAGAAGCCGCGTTGCGCAAAGGCCTCCTGCACCGCGGCGCGCAGGGCCTGAGGCGGCTGCGCCGCGCTTGCGCCGCGCGCGGTGGTCGCCGCGCGGTCATTGAGCGGCACGGCCAGCGGCAGCGCCAGCGCAATGACCAGCGCCAGCGTGCCCAGCGCCGCCACCCAGCCCCAATGGCCGATCAGCGTCTGCGTGGTGGGCACGAGCAGGAACTGCCCCAGGCCGCCCACGGCGCCGGCCAGGCCCAGCGCCCAGCCGCGGCGTTCGGGTGCCACCAGCCGGCCCAGCGCCGCATACACCACGCCGAAGGTGGTGCCCGACAGCGCGATGCCGATGCACACGCCGCCCGCGATCACGAAGGCCAGCGGACTGCCTGCCTGGCTCATCCCCAGCAGGCCCAGCGCATACAGCGCCAGGCCGGTGCCCACCACGGGCCGCGCGCCCCAGCGGTCGGCCGCCATGCCGGCAAGGGGCTGCGCCAGGCCCCAGACCAGGTTCTGCAGCGCCAGCGCGAAGGCGAAGCTCTCGCGCGACCAGCCGCGCTCCAGCGTCACGGGCAGCAGGAACAGGCCCTGCACATGGCGCACGCCCAAGGCCAGTCCCATGACCAGGCCGCCGGCCAGGACCAGGGCCCAGGCCTGGGTCCACCAGCGTGGCGGCGGGGCAGAGCGTGCGAGGGTGGAAAAAGGCATGGTGGGCAACTCCAGGGCGGGGCCAGGCGATGCCTGGATTGGAGAGCCGGCCGCGGCCGCGCTCAAGCGATCTTTGCGCGTGCCTGCCATGCGTGCAGCTCATGGCAAGGCGGGCCGCGGCGGCGCACAATGGCGCCATGTCTCTGCCGCTGGTGCGCCTGTCTTCGCTCGATCCGCTGCGCGGCTTCGTCGCCGTGGGGCGGCGCATGAGCATCACGCAGGCGGCCGATGAGCTGTGCCTGACCCAGTCTGCGGTGAGCCGCCAGATCCACGCGCTGGAGCAGCAGCTGGGCTGCAGGCTCTTCGTGCGCCAGCACCGCGGTGTTGCCTTCACGCCCGAAGGCGAGCGGCTGTTCCGCAGCGCCGACAGCGCGCTGCAGCAACTGCAGGACGTGATGGGCGAGCTGCGCCGCAGCGAGGAGCGCCGCCCCGTCACCTTGACGGCCAGCGTGGGCGTGGTGGGGCTGTGGCTGCTGCCGCGGCTGCCGGCACTGCAGCGGCTGCATCCGAAGATCGACCTGCGCCTGTCGGCCGCGAACAGCCTGGCCGACCTGCGCGCCGACGGCATCGACCTGGCGCTGCGCTACTGCCGCGCCGCCGATGCGCCGGCCGATGCGGCGCATCTGTTCGGCGAGACGCTGGCCCCGGTGCTGCACCCGCGCCTGGCCCAGGCGCTGGCCGACGAGCCCGGTGCGCTGGCGCGCATGACCCTGCTGGAGCTGGACGATCCGCGGCCCTGGCTGCAATGGCAGAGCTGGCGCGCGGCGCTGCCGGCCCGCAGCCGGCCGGCGATGCTGCGCCTGAACCAGTACGACCAGGTGATCCACGCGGCACTGGCCGGGCAGGGCGTGGCGCTGGGCCGGCTGGAGCTTCTGCAGCCCCTTCTGGCCAGCGGCCAGCTGGCCTGCCTGCCCGAGGGCGTGCTCAAGGACGGCCGGCCGCGCGCCAGCCCTTTTGGCTACTGGCTGCTGCAGGCCGAGCCTGCGCCGCGCGAGGACGTGCGCCGCGTGGCGGCCTGGATCCAGGCCGAGGCGCGCGCCATCCAGCCGGCCTGAGCACGCGGCCCGCGCCCGAGCAGCGCATAGCGCGCCGTGCCCGGTCCCAGCGCATGCACAAAAGCCAGCCCCCGCGCCGGCATGCGGTGCTGCTGGCCCGGCATCAGCACGATGTCGGGGCTGGCGCCGGGCAGGGCGCGGCATTCGAGCGTGAGCCACAGCCGGCCCGCCACGCAGCGCACCACCGTGCCGGCCGCCAGCGTCAGCGTGAGGCTGTGGTCCGGGGAAAGAAAGCGGCTGTCCTGCGGCGTCATGACGGGCTCCATGGCAGAAATGCGATGCAGCCAGTGTGGGCGGCGCCTGCGCGCAGCGGCATGCGAAATCGGCCCGGCAGACATGAGAAGCGCGCATGGCAGGCCGCGCCAGGCCGCCGCGCCCGAGCGGGCCGGGCCCCGCGGCTTCAGCGCAGCTGCGGCGGCAGCCTGCTGTGGTGCGGGCCGCCGCTGCCGCCCTTGTCCTGCACCGGGTTGGCCGTGAGGCTCTGGGCCGGGTAGGGGCGCATGAACTCCTTGGCCTTTTCCACGCGCGCGTCCAGCCAGGCGTCATAGGCGCCTTCGTTGAGCAGCACCGGCATGTGCGCGTCGTTGCCGGGCGGGCGGTAGCGGTGCATGAGGCCGTGGCCGTTGGCGTTGACGGTCAGCAGCGCAAAGCTCAGCAGCGCCTGGCCCTCGGGGCCGAGCCAGCGCGCCCACAGGCCCGCCACGCCCATGGGGCGGCCGTCGGTGCGCCAGATGCGCGTGGGCACGGCCTTGCCGCTGCGCCAGTCGTCGGCATAGAAGGCCATGACCGGCACGATGCAGCGCTGGCCCTGCAGCCAGGCGTCGCGGAAGGCCCGGGAGGTGGTCACGGTTTCTGAACGCGCCTCCACCAGCTTGGGCGCGCGCAGCTTGCCATCGCTTTCAGACTTGACCCAGTGCGGCACCAGGCCCCATTGCGCGGCCGCGAGCAGCCGGGCGGGCGCGGGCTGCGCCGGGTTGTCTGCCGGCAGGCCGCGCCAGAGCATGAAGGCCGGCTGCCGGGGGCGCATGCGCTTGTCGCCCAGCACGTCGGGCGGCGCAACGCCGAAGGCTTCGGGGTAGAGGGACGGGGTCTGGAGCGAATCGCAGCGGCTGGTCATGATCGGAAAAGCTTATTCGCGCCGACGCGTGACTTTCACCACCACGTCCATGCCTGCATAGGCGTCGGCTTCGCCGAACCAGCTGCCGGCGATCGGCGGGGCCAGGGCCGGGTCGCGCGCCACGCCCACGCGGATCAGGCGTGCGCTGCCCATGAGGTTGTTGGTGGGGTCGAAGGCCACCCAGCCCGCGCCCGGAAGGTAGGCCTGCAGCCAGGCATGCGTGGCACCGGCGCCCACGATGCTGTCGCCCGGTTCCTGGGCGTTCTCGTCGAGGGCGGCGTCGTACAGGTAGCCCGAGACGAAGCGCGTGGCAATGCCCAGGCGGCGCGCCGCTTCCATCATCAGCAGCGCGTAGTCGCGGCAGCTGCCGCCGCCCACGGCCAGGGTTTCCAGCGGGGTCTGCGTGCCTTCCTCGTCGCGGGCCTGGTACTTCAGGCTCTGCGCGATGTGCGCGTTCATGCGCGTGAGGGTCTCGCGCGTGCTGTTGGGCTGGTCGCTGCGCAGGAACTGGTGGGCCCAGCGGATCAGCGTGCCGTCGGGGTCTTCGTGGTGCGGGCGCAGGTAGTGCTCCAGGTCCAGCCGCTCCTGCACCGAATAGGCAAAGGGCAGGAATTCGGCGGCCGGCTCCAGCGGCAGGTCGTCTTCCAGGCCCGGCACGTATTCGATGGTGAAGGCGCACACGATGGTCAGTTCCGTCGCCGGCCCCTGCGGCTGCACCAGCGCCACCGAGTTCGAGTGCGGGTCCTGGATCAGCCGCACATGGGCCTGCGGGCTCACCTGCAGATCGGTGGCCAGCACGCGCAGGTCGTGGCTGTCGCGGGGGCGGAACATCACGCGGTGCAGGCCGAAGTTGACCGGCTCGGTGTAGCGATAGGTGGTGGTGTGGAGGATGTCGTAGCGCGTGGTCATGGCAGGCCCGCTGGAACAGCCCTGCATTCTCCGATGGCGCGGTGACGCGCCCACGCCGGGCCGGCTGGCGTCGTCCCGCGGGCACCGTGGAAGGCTGCGGGGCGGATGTTTTTTCACCCTTTTTGCAGTGTGGATGAAATAATCGGTGACAAATCGTACACGCGTCGGCGGGGCTCCCGCCCGCAGGGCCGCCGGCCCGAATCCCGAACCTTCCTCATGCGCCTGGACCCCGTTTCGATGAGCACGATGGCTGGGCTGATGTCCCTGGTCATCGGCGCGCTCCTGCTGGGCCTGCCGGGCCGCTATGCAGCGCGGATCCCGGGCCTGCGCGCCTGGGGCTGCGCGCTGCTGATGTACGCGCTGGGCACGGCCTCGTACCTGCTCAACCACGTGCTGCCCACGGGCCTGGCCACCATGCCGGGCAATGCGCTGGTGATGTTCGGCTTCGCGCTGCTGATGGCGGGCAGCCGGCGCTTCCTCGGCTGCCCGAAGGCGCCCGGGCCCATGCTGTGGCTGTGCTGCATCAGCCTGGGCGTGATCGCCTTCTTCCAGTTCGTGGTGCCCGACTACCGGGTGCGCATCAGCGTGTTCACCGGCACGCTGGCCTTCATCGCGCTGGCGCACCTGCGGCTTTTGCTGCGCCACGGCCAGGGCTGGGCCTCGCGCTTCATGGCCGGCGTGCTGGGCTGCCTGAGTCTGGTGATGGGGGTGCGGGGCGTGCTGACCTGGTGGGTGGACCGCCCCGACATGCACATCTACATGCCCTCGTCGGTGCAGGGCGCCTACGTGGCCTCCTATGCCTTTGCCGTGCTGCTGCTGGGCGTGGGCGTGCTGTTCATGGCCACCGAGCGCGTGCGCGTCGAGTTCGAGCACATGGCCACGCACGACGGGCTGACCCATGCCCTGACGCGCCGCAGCTGGATGAGCCGTGCCGAGGCTGCGCTGGCCGACCCGGGCCGGCCGCTGGTGGCCGTGCTGATGCTGGACCTGGACCATTTCAAGCGCATCAATGACGCCCAGGGCCACCAGGCCGGTGACCGCGTGCTGGCCACCCTGGCGCGCGTGATGGCCGACGCGCTGCCGCCGGGCGCGGCGCTGGGCCGCTACGGCGGCGAGGAGTTCGTCATCCTGCTCGAAGGCCATGCTGCCGCGCAGGCCCTGGAAGTGGCGGAGCGTCTGCGGCAGGCCGTGCAGGCGCGCGCGCTGGGCTGCACGGTGAGCATCGGCCTGGCGCTGGCGGGCCCCACGCAGAGCCCGCAGACCCCGCTGGACGCGCTGATCCAGCGTGCCGACCGCGCGCTCTACCGGGCCAAGGGGCAGGGCCGCAACCAGGTGCAGCAGGCCGGGCCGGCCGAGCGCGATGCTGCACCGTCGCCGTTGCAGGCGGCCCCGCAATCGCGCCCCTGAGGCGCGGCCTGGCGCGGCCTGGCGCGGGATCAGCCCGCGTCGCGCAGCCGCGCCGTGTCCACGCCGCGGGCCCAGGCCGCGGGCACCGGCAGCGGTTCGCCATGCCAGCGCGCGGCCAGCAGCTCGGCGCACAGCGTGGCAAAGCTCAACCCGCGCGAGCCCAGCGCGGTGCAGACCCACAGGCCCGGCCGGGCCGCATCGAGCGGACCCACCAGCGGGCGCCGGTCGGCCGAGGCGCAGCGCACGCCGGCCCAGTCCTGCACCCGGCCCTGCGCAAAGGCCGGTGCCAGCGCTGCGGCCAGCGGCGGATGCAGGCGCGCGAGCCGCGCGAGGTTGTGGGCCCGGCCTTCGGGCCGCAGCGCGCTGCTGTCGTCGCCGGGCTCGAAGGTCGAACCCGTGAGCCAGCAGGGCCGGCCCGCGTCGTCGGCCAGCCAGGGCACCAGGTGCCCGTCGCCGTTGAGCGGCATGGCAGGCAGCACGCCGGCGGCCAGGCCTTCCTCGGGGTGAGGCCCCCAGGCCAGTTGGCCGCGCACGGGCTGCAGCGGCAGGCCCTGCGCCAGGGCCCGGCCGCTGGCGCCACCGGCCAGCACCACGCGCTCGGCCCGGGCCCGCACGCGGCCTGCGGCGTCGCTCAGCGTGAACAGGCCGTCCGCCCAGTCGATGCGCGCGATGGGCGCCTCGCCCTCGAAGCGGATGCCCGGCTGCGCGAGCCAGGCCTGCACCAGCCGCGCGGGCCGCACCCAGCCGCCCTCGTCGTGCCGCAGCGCGGGCGTGTCGGTCGGCAGCGCGGCGGCCTGCAGCGTGGCTGCGTCGGCGACCCACGAGCGGTTGGGTCCATCGGGCTGCCACAGCGGCGGCAGGCGCAGGCCCTGGGGCGTGCGCCGCTCCAGCACGCCCGGGGCCTGCCAGTCCTGCCCCTGCACCAGCAGGCGCCGCACCTCCTGCCAGGTGGCGCGGGCGCCGGCGCGGGTCAGGCGGGAAAGCAGGGCGTCGTCGGGCGACACATGGGGCGCGAGCACGGCCGCGGGCGTGCCCGAGGCCGCGGCCGCCGGCCGGGCGGCGGCATCGAGCACCGTCACCTGCCAGCCGCGCCGGGCCAGGCTGGCCGCCACGGCCGCGCCGGCCAGGCCGGCACCCACCACGGCGCAGCGTGCGATCGGGCCGGCCTCTTCATCCAGCACCTGCTGCACGGCCGGCGAGGGGCGGCGCGTCCAGTTGGGCGCAAACACCCCCTGCAGCGCGTCGCGCTTGGGCGGCAGGCCGGGCGCGCGCGTGAGCACGAAGCCCAGCGGCGTCAGCGCATCGCGCACGGCGCGCGCATAGGTCCAGGTGCCCAGCCGCGTGCCGGGCCGCGCGAAGCGCGCGACGGCCTTGAGCGTCTCGGGTGTCCACATCTGCGGGTTCAGGCGCGGGCTGAAGCCGTCCAGGAACAGGCTGTCTGCCTGGAAGGGCCGGTGCGCGCGCAGCATGGGCTGCACCTCGCCCACGCACAGCGTCAGCAGCACGCGCCCCTGGTCGAAGGCCAGCCGGTGAAAGCCGGGCAGCAGGCCCTGCCACTGCGCGGCCAGCGCCTCAGCCAGCGGCAGGAGCTCGGGGTGGGCGCGCGCGGCGCGCAGCAGGTCTTCCTGCGTCACCGGAAAGGCTTCGACCGAGACGAAATGCAGCAGGCCGGGGCGCTGCGGGTCGGCACGCCAGGCCTGCCAGGTGGCCAGGAAGTTCAGGCCCAGGCCGAAGCCGGTTTCCAGGATGCGCCATTGCGCCTGGCCGCGCCAGGCCTGCGGCAGGCCGCAGCCGCCGATGAACACGTGGCGCGTCTGCGCCAGTGCGCCGCTTTCGGAGTGGTAGATGTCGCCGAAGCGGGGGCTGAAGGGCAGGCCGTCGGGCCGCCATTCGACAGGGGCGATCATGCGCAGGGCTGCAAGGGTGGGGCAAGGGCGGTGGCGCCGGGCGAGGCGCCAGGGGGCGCCGATTTGACCACGCGGCGCGGTGCGGGCCGGGTGCTCAGCGCCGCGCGGGGCCGGCGGCGGCGATGATCTGGTGCAGGGTCTGCAGCAGCAGCTCGGGCTGCACGGGCTTGAACATCACGACCAGGCCGCTGGCATAGGCGGCGCGCACGCGCGCGGGGTCGGTGTCGCCGGTCACGAGGATGGTGGGCACCGCGCGCCCGGCCAGCCGGCGCAGCTCGGCCGTGGCGGCGATGCCGTCCTGCGGATCGGCCAGCCGGAAGTCGATGATGAAGGCGTCGAAGCCATCGGGCGCAGCCTGCACGAGGGCGCGCGCGGCCTCCAGGCGCTGCGTGACCTCGATGCGCGCGCAATGCGGCGACAGCCACATGCGCACCGCCTCGCCCACGGGCAGCTCGTCGTCCAGCAGCAGCAGGCGCGGCGCGGGCGGCCGGGGCATGGGCTGCGAATGGGCGGCCGCGGGCGGCGCCGTGCCCTGCTGCGCCGGCGGCGGCGCCAGTTCCTGCGGCCGGTGCCACTGGCGCGGCACGTCGATCCAGAACACGCTGCCGCGGCTCCTGCGCGAGCGCGCGCCCACCTCGGCGCCCAGCAGTTCGGCCAGGCGCTTGACGATGGCCAGGCCGATGCCCAGGCCGCGCGCCACGTCGCGCTGCGGGTTGTCGACCTGGTAGAACTCGTCGAACACATGGGGCATGTGCTCGGGCGCGATGCCCAGTCCGGTGTCCCACACGGCGATGCGCAGCCGCTCGCCGCGCGGGCGCGCGCTGACCAGCAGGCCACCGCGGCGCGTGTACTTGAGCGCGTTGTCCACGAAGTTGGTGACGATGCGCAGCAGCAGCTCGGGGTCAGTCTGCAGCCATTCGGGCACTAGGTGAAAGCGCAGGCTCAGCCCGGCCTCCTGCGCGCGCGACTCGAACAACTGCGCCAGGCGCAGGAAGAGCTGGTCGGCCGCGATCGCGCGCGGCTGCGGCACCACGGTGCCGGCGTCGATCTTGGAGATGTCCAGCATCGCGTTGAGCAGGCCGCTGACGGCGTCGGTGGCCTGCACCACGCGCGCGGCCACGGGGGCCAGCGCGTGGCCGGCCAGGTCGCGCTCCAGCGAGCGCGAGAACAGGGCCAGCGCGTGCACCGGCTGGCGCAGGTCATGGCTGGCCGAGGCGAAGAAGCGGCTGCGCTCGCGGTTCAGGCGCTGCAGCTCCTGCGACTGGTCCAGCAACTGCTCGCTCAGCAGTTCCTTGTCGATCTGGTCGGACAGGCTGCGCCGGATCAACTGGTGCTGCGACAGCGAGAAGCGGGCCATGGCCGCGCCGAAGATCAGCGCGACCGCGCAGGCAAAACCGCCGTCGCTGCCGCCCATCCAGCCAAAGCGGCTCACCACGCCCAGCGTGAAGGGCAGCACGAAGGCCGGCACCATGGCGGGCCAGTTGGCGAGGATGGGCACGGCGCCGATCAGCGTGCTGAACAGGCCCAGCAGCAGGATCAGGATGCGCTCGGGCGTTTCGGTGCCGGGCGGCATCAGCGCCCAGGGGGCGGCGGTCCAGCCGAAGGCATAGACCGTGAGCGGCAACAGGTAGCGCCAGGCGCCGGCCGGCTGGCGCAGGGCGAACTCGGGTTCGGGATACAGGCGCGCATTCCAGCGCATGAAGCCCCAGCGCAGGGCCAGCAGCACGCCCAGCAGAAGGCCCCAGAGCAGCGGCCACACGCTGCGCGACAGCCAGAAGAAGACGGCCGACAGGGCCAGGACCGCCACGCCGGCCGAGAGCAGGGTGGGCGGCCCCATCGCGAACATGCGGCGCAGCAGGCGTTCGCGGATCAGCCGGGCGCGGGCCTCGGGTCTGTCCTGCACCGCAGCGGGCCCGAAGGCGGGGGCATCGAGCTGGACCGGAGCCGTCGAGTGGCGCATGCGCCGCAGTGTAGGAGCGGCATGGGCGCCGTCGATGACGGTGCGCCCGGCGCTTGCGCCCCGCGCGCGTCATCGACCGGCAAATCGCCAAAAAAAACCGGCCCTGAGGGCCGGCATCGTGTCTGGCGCCTGGGCCGGTTCGCTCAGTTGCTGGGCGGCACGTAGCCCTGGGCGGCGTCGGCACCATCGCCGAAGAAATGCTTTTCCATCTGGCGCTTGAGGTACTCGCGGGCGCGCTGGTCGGCCAGGTTCAGGCGGTTCTCGTTGACCAGCATGGTCTGGTGCTTGAGCCAGTCGGCCCAGGCCTGCTTGCTCACGCTCTGCCAGATTTTTTTGCCCAGCTCGCCGGGGTAGGGGGGAAAGTCAAGACCTTCGGCCTCGGTGCCGAGCTTGATGCACTGGACCATGCGTGCCATGTGGAACCTCTGATGATGAATCTGCGGGTGATCGGGGGAGGGGGGAGCCGGCGCCTGCAGCGGCGCGGCCTTAGCTCATTTCGCTATTTAGAACTGAAAACTCGGTTGTTTCAGATTCGATATGCGCTATCCAGAATGCAGGGCATCGACCTTATGCATTTATGAGTAGAACATGAACTTGCGACGCGACTTTATCAAGCTTTCCCTGGGCACCGGCGCTGCGCTGGCCATGGCCCTGCCGCTGACCCCGGCCTTCGCCCAGGCCAAGCCGCCGGTGACCCTGCTCAATGTCTCCTACGACCCCACTCGCGAGCTGTACGTGGAATTCAACAAGGCTTTTGCCGCGCACTGGAAGGCCAAGGCCAACCAGGACGTGAGCATCAAGCAGTCGCATGGCGGCTCGGGCAAGCAGGCCCGCTCCATCATCGACGGCCTGGAAGCCGACGTGGCCACGCTGGCCCTGGCCGGCGACACCGACGCGCTGGTCAAGAACGGCGGCCTGCTCAAGGCCGACTGGCAGAAGCGGCTGCCGCACAACAGCGCGCCCTACACCTCGACCATCGTGTTCCTGGTCAAGAAAGGCAACCCCAAGGGCCTGAAGGACTGGGACGACCTGGTCAAGCCCGGCGTGCAGGTGATCACGCCCAACCCCAAGACCTCGGGCGGCGCACGCTGGAACTACCTGGCGGCCTGGGAATTCGCCAAGCGCAAGTACGGTGGCGATGCCAAGGCCAGGGACTTCGTGGGCAACCTGTACAAGAACGTGCCCGTGCTGGACACCGGCGCGCGCGGCTCGACCATCACCTTCGTGCAGCGCGGCGTGGGCGATGTGCTGCTGGCCTGGGAGAACGAGGCCTTCCTGGCGCTCAAGGAATTCGGCCCCGAGAAGTTCGAGATCGTGGTGCCTTCGATCTCCATCCTGGCCGAGCCCGCGGTGGCCGTGGTCGACAAGGTGGTGGACAAGCGCGGCACCCGCGCCGTGGCCGAGGAATACCTCAAGTACTGGTACACCGAAGAGGGCCAGGACATCGCGGGCAAGCACTTCTACCGCCCGGCCGTCTCCGAAAAGGCCAAGGCCAAGTACGACAAGGTCTTCCCCAAGCTCACGCTGTTCACCATCGACCAGGGCTTCGGCGGCTGGGCCAAGGCCGACAAGGAGCACTTCGCCGACGGCGGCTCCTTCGACCAGATCTATACCCAGAAGCAGAAGTAAGGCAGGCGCCCGCAGCGCCTTTCTTCCTTTCTTCCTTCTTTCTCGTCAGCCTTCGATGACCGTCCTCCTGATTGCCGGCAGCCCCACGGCCCCCTCGCGCTCCGCCGCCTTGCTCGATGCCGCGGCGCTGCGCCTGCGCCGGCGCGGGCTGGAGGTGCAGCGCCTGACGGTGCGCGAGCTGCCGGCCCAGGCGCTGGTGCATGCGCAGTTCGACGACGCGCAACTGCAGCGCGCGACCGACCAGGTGGCGGCGGCGCGCGCGGTGGTGGTGGCCACGCCGGTCTACAAGGCGGCCTACAGCGGCCTGCTCAAGACCTTCTTGGACCTGCTGCCGCAGAGCGCGCTCAAGGGCAAGACGGTGCTGCCGCTGGCCACCGGCGGCAGTGCCCACCACATGCTGGCGCTGGACTATGCGCTGCGCCCCGTGCTGGGTGCGCTCGGTGCGCGTCACATCCTGCCGGGCGTCTATGCCAGCGATGCGCAGGTCACGCTGACGCCTGAAGGCGGCTGGCAGCTCCAGGTCGACATTGCCGACCGGCTGGCCGAAGCCGTGGACACGCTGCAGGCGGAAGCCTTCCCATCGACCGCCCGCAGCGGCTTCGACCCCATCCATTTCTCGCGGGTGCGATGTAGCGTCTGACGCCGCCGCCTTCTCGCCACCCCTTCTTCCCATGCCCGTTGCCTGAACCCGCCTTGCGGCGGGATGGGCCGCGCTTTGCCTCGAACCCGAGAGAGAAATCCATGCCTCCCAGTTTTGCCGACCCCCTTCCCGCCGCGCCGCGCCCGGCCTGGCTGCGCCTGGCCGATCTGCTGATCGCCGTGCTGCTGGTGCTGGCCATCGCGCTGGTCACTTCCTTCCTGGGCGTGA
The DNA here is from genome assembly GCF_028023875.1 of Xenophilus arseniciresistens. GTDB lineage: Bacteria > Pseudomonadota > Gammaproteobacteria > Burkholderiales > Burkholderiaceae_C > Xenophilus > Xenophilus arseniciresistens. The sequence goes on along the minus strand of NZ_JAQIPB010000002.1, from coordinate 309,626 downwards.
ATTCGGCCCAGGCCGCATCCACGCAGTCCGCCCCTTCTGCACAGCCCCTGGAGGCCGCATGACGACATCCGCCAAACACACGCTCACGCGCCGCCGCCTGCTGCAGGGCGTGGCCCTTGGCGGCACGGCCAGCGTCACGGGCTTTGCGGCCATCGCCCAGGGCGCGCGGCGCGAGCTGCGCGTGGGCCACCAGAAGGGCTACCTGAGCCTGCTCAAGGGCCGCGGCACTTTGGAGCAGCGCCTTGCGCCCCTGGGCGTGAGCGTGAAATGGACCGAGTTCACGGCCGGGCCGGTGCAGCTCGAGGCCCTGAACGTGGGCTCCATCGACTTCGGCGACGTGGGCGAGGCGCCGCCCATCTTCGCCCAGGCCGCGGGCGCGCCGCTGGCCTATGTGGGCGCGACCGTGCCGCGCCCGGCCTCCGAAGCGGTGCTGGTGCCCGGGAACTCCGCCATCAAGTCGGTGGCCGATCTCAAGGGCAGGCGCGTGGCGCTGAACAAGGGCAGCAACGTCCATTACTTCATCGCCCGGCTGGCCGAAAAGCACGGCCTGGCCTACGCCGACCTGAACCTGGTCTATCTGGCTCCCGCCGATGCGCGCGCGGCTTTCGAAAAAGGCTCCATCGACGCCTGGGTGATCTGGGACCCCTTCCTGGCCGCGGCCGAGGTGGGCCTGGGCGGCCGCGTGCTGGCCGACGCCACGGGTGTGGTGGGCAACCGCGCCTACTACTTCTCCTCGCTGGACTACGCGAGCAGGAACGTCGACGTGACGCGGATCCTGGTCGAGGAGATCGACAAGATCGACCGTTGGGGCGCTGCCAACCGCGAGGCGCTGGCGACCGAGCTTTCGGGCCTGTGGGGCATTCCGAAACCGGTGGTCGATGTGTCGACCCGGCGCACGCAGTTCGGCACCGGCCCGATCACCAAGGCCATCCTGGCCGAGCAGCAGCAGATCGCGGACACCTTCTTCGCGCTCAAGCTGATCCCCAGAAAGATCAATGTGCTCGAGGCCGCGGCCCCGGGCCTGGCCTGAACGGGCAGGGGAGAACGACATGACTGCCCATGCCCTTCAAACCGTGCGCCGGAGCCTGTCGCCACAGGCGCTGCGCGTGATCGGCGTGACGGCCCTGGCCTGGGACGTGCGCCCGATCAACCCCGCGCCCGTGCTGGCGCATTCCTGGTGAGATGAAGCTATGAGTGTTTCTGTGTTCTGGTTCCTGCCCACCCACGGCGACAGCCGCTACCTGGGCAGCACCGAGGGTGCGCGCACCGTCGATCTGGCCTACCTGCAGCAGGTGGCCGGTGCGGCCGACCGGCTGGGCTACGAGGGCGTGCTCATTCCCACGGGGCGTTCCTGCGAAGACCCCTGGGTCATTGCCTCGAGCCTGATGGGCGCCACGCAGCGGCTGAAATTCCTGGTCGCCGTGCGCCCGGGCCTGCACCAGCCGGCGCTGGCCGCGCGCATGGCCGCCACCTTCGACCGGCTGTCGGGCGGTCGCCTGCTGGTGAACCTGGTCACGGGCGGCGACCGTGCGGAACTCGAGGGCGACGGCGTCTTCCTCGACCACGCGGCGCGCTACGAACAGTCGGCCGAGTTCATCCGCATCTGGCGCGAAGTCATCGCGCGCAGTCACGAAGGCCAGAGCTTCGACTACGAGGGCAGGCATCTGCAGGTCAAGGGCGCCAAGCTGCTGTTCCCGAGCGTGCAGCAGCCGCATCCGCCCGTGTGGTTCGGCGGCTCTTCCGAAGCGGCGCATGACCTGGCGGCCGAGCAGGTGGAGCGCTACCTGACCTGGGGCGAGACGCCGGCCGAAGTGGCCAAGAAGATCGCCGACGTGCGCCTGCGCGCTCAGGCCAGGGGGCGGCGCGTGAGCTTCGGCATCCGGCTGCATGTGATCGTGCGCGAGACCGAAGAACAGGCGTGGCAAGCGGCCGAAGCGCTGATCAGCCGCGTGGACGATTCCACCGTGATCCGCGCGCAGGAGGCCTTTGCGCGCATGGATTCGGAAGGGCAGCGCCGCATGGCCGCCTTGCATTCCAAAGGGGCCAACCGCAGTCGCGAAGCGCTGGAAATCAGCCCCAATCTCTGGGCTGGTGTGGGCCTGGTGCGCGGCGGTGCGGGCACGGCCCTGGTGGGCAACCCGCAGCAGGTGGCCGCGCGCATCCAGGAGTACGCGGCCCTGGGCATCGACGCCTTCATCCTCTCGGGCTACCCGCACCTCGAGGAAGCCTACCGCTTTGCCGAACTGGTGTTCCCGCTGCTGCCGCGCGCCGTGCGCGAACAGTTGGGCGCGAGCCGCGTCACCGGGCCTTTTGGCGAGGTGGTCGCCAATCTGGACGCGCCTTCGCGCCTGCAATCCCAAAGCTGATGGCCCCCATGACCGAACAAGTGCAATCCCTTCAAGCCTTGCCCGCCGCGGCGCCGGCTGGCGCAGGCGTCCTGCTGCGGCAGGTGCTGACCCGCCTGGTGCCCTGGCTGGTGCCCGTGGGCCTGGTGGTGCTGTGGCAGATCGCCTCGTCGCTGGGCTGGCTGTCCACGCGCGTGCTGCCCGCGCCCCTGGACGTGGTCAAGGCCGCCTGGTCGCTCACCGTCTCGGGTGAGCTGTGGACGCATGTGAAGGTCAGCGCGGGCCGCGCGCTGGCCGGCCTGGCCATCGGCGGCGGGCTCGGCCTGGTGCTGGGCCTGCTCACGGGCTCGGTGCGCTTTTTCGAAACGCTGCTCGATTCCACCATCCAGATGGTGCGCAACATCCCGGCGCTGGCGCTCATCCCGCTGGTGATCCTGTGGTTCGGCATCGACGAATCGGCCAAGCTGTTCCTGATCGCGGTTTCGGTCTTCTTCCCGATCTACCTCAACACCTTCCACGGCATCCGCAACGTGGACCCGCAGCTCATCGAGATGGGCCGCACCTACGGCCTTTCGCGCTGGCAGCTCTACCGCGAAGTGATCCTGCCCGGCGCGCTGTCGTCGATCCTGGTGGGCCTGCGCTTCTCGCTGGGCCTGATGTGGGTGATCCTGATCGTGGCCGAGACCATCTCGGCGCAATCGGGCATCGGCTACCTGACCATGAACGCCCGCGAGTTCCTGCAGACCGATGTGGTGCTGGTGGGCATCCTGCTCTACGCCCTGCTGGGCAAGCTGGCCGATGTGTTCGCGCGCGCGCTCGAACACGGCTGGCTGCGCTGGCACCCAGGCTATCAACGCGCATGAGGAGGCCGCGCACATGAACCGCAACTTCACTACCTGGTCCCGCCGCAGCGCCATCGGCGCGCTGGCTGCCACCACGCTCGCACCCTGGGCCGCACGGGCCCAGGGCAACACGCTCAAGAGCGTTCGCATCGGCTACCAGAAATCGTCCACGCTCACGGCCGTGCTGCGGCTGCAGGGCACGCTGGACGCGCAGCTGGCGCCGCTGGGCTTCAAGCCAAGCTGGCACGAGTTCACCAGCGGCCTGCCGCTGCTCGAAGCCCTGAACCTGGGCAATGTGGACTTCAGTGCCGACGTGGCCGACACGGTGCCCGTCTTCGCCCAGGCCGCAGGTGCGCGACTGACCTTCGTTGCGCAGGAGGCGCCATCGCCCACGGCCCAGGCCATCCTGGTCAAGGCCGATTCGCCGCTGCGCCGCGTGGCCGAACTCAAGGGCAGGAAGATCGGCTTTGCCAAGGCGGCTGGCGCGCACTACCTGCTGATCGCCGCGCTGGAGAAGGCCGGCCTGTCCTTGAACGACATTGAACCCGCCTACCTCACGCCGGCCGATGGCCGCGCGGCTTTCGAGCGCGGCGCCATCGACGCCTGGGTGGTGTGGGACCCCTTCCTCTCGGCCGCGCAGCGCCAGTCCGGCGCACGCGTGCTGGCCGACGGCCAGGGCCTGGCCTCGTACCAGCGCTACTACCTGGCCGGCACGCCCTTCGCGCAGGCCAACCCCCGGGTGCTGGGCGTGCTCTACGCGGCGCTGGAGAAGACCGGCCGCTGGGTCAAGCTGCAGCCGCGCGAGGCCGCGGCCCTGCTGGCGCCGTTCTGGGGCCTGGACGCGGCCATCGTCGAACAGGCCAACGCACGCCGCAGCTATGCCGTGCGGGCGGTCACGCGCGAGCGGCTGGCCGAGCAGCAGCGCATTGCCGATGCCTTCCTGGCCGCGAAGCTGCTGCCCCGGCGGGTCGATGCGCAGCAGGTCGAACTCTTCCAACCCGAGGTCTGAAGACGATGAATGCAGCAGTGAACCCGACAGGCGCCACGCTGGCCGGTGGCGTCAGGCTGGAGGCGCGCAACCTGTCCAAGCGCTATGGCGAACGCGAAGTGCTGCGCCACACGCAGCTGGCGGTGGCGCCGGGCGAGTTCATCGCCATCGTGGGCCGCAGCGGCTGCGGCAAGAGCACCTTGCTGCGCCTGGTGGCCGGGCTGGAAGAGGCCAGCGAAGGCGGCCTGTTCACCGATGGCCAGCGCGTTGCCGGCCTGCACGAAGACACGCGCATCATGTTCCAGGAAGCACGCCTGCTGCCCTGGCGCCGCGTGCTCGACAACGTGACCCTGGGCCTGCCCGACACGGCGCGCTCGCGCGGGCGCGAAGTGCTGGGCCAGGTGGGCCTGGCCGAGCGCGAGAACGAATGGCCGGCCCGCCTGTCGGGCGGCCAGCGGCAGCGCGTGGCCCTGGCGCGCGCGCTGGTGCACCACCCGCGCCTGCTGCTGCTGGACGAACCGCTGGGTGCGCTGGACGCGCTCACGCGCATCGAGATGCACCGTCTGATCGAAGGGCTGTGGCAGCGGCATCGCTTCACGGCGCTCCTGGTCACGCACGACGTGCAGGAGGCCGTGGCCCTGGCCGACCGCGTGATCCTGATCGAGGACGGGCGCATCGCGCTGGACGAACGCATCGCGCTGGCCCGGCCGCGCCAGCAGGGCGACGCGGCCTTTGCGGCCATCGAGAAGCGCATCCTCGACCGCGTGCTGCAGAAGCCCGCGAGCGAGGAGGCAGGCGGCGCCCCCGCCGCCAACGAAAGCGAATGGCAAAGCGCGCACACCTTGCGCTGGGCCGTCTGAGTCCGTCCATCCACGTCCATCCACGCAAGGAAGCTCAGGCCATGACCCAGGAAGCGCAACCCGGCAAGAACTGGAAGTTCGAAACCCTTTCGGTGCACGCCGGCTACTCGCCCGAGCCCACGACGCGCGCGGTCGCGCCGCCGATCTACCAGACCGTCGCCTATGCCTTCGACAGCGCGCAGCATGGCGCCGACCTGTTCGACCTCAAGGTGCCGGGCAACATCTACAGCCGCATCAACAACCCGACGCAGGACGTGCTGGAGCAGCGCGTGGCGGCGCTTGAGGGCGGCATCGCGGCGCTGGCCCTGGCTTCGGGCCAGGCCGCCGTGACCTATGCGATCCAGACCATCGCCGAGGCCGGCGACAACATCGTCAGCAGCACGGCGCTGTATGGCGGCACCTACAACCTGTTCGCGCACACGCTGCCGCAGTTCGGCATCAGCACGCGCTTTGCCGACCACCGCGACCCCGCCAGCTTTGAAAAACTGATCGACGAGAAGACAAAGGCGGTGTTCGTCGAGTCGTTGGGCAATCCGGCTGGCAACGTGACCGACATCGCGGCCATCGCGGCCGTGGCGCACAGGCACGGCGTGCCGCTGATCGTGGACAACACCGTGCCCTCGCCCTACCTGCTGCGCCCCATCGAGCATGGGGCCGACATCGTGGTGCATTCGCTGACCAAGTACCTGGGCGGCCATGGCACCAGCATCGGCGGTGCCATCGTCGATTCGGGCAAGTTCCCGTGGGCGCAGCACAGGCAGCGCTTCAAGCGCCTGAACGAGCCCGACGTGAGCTACCACGGCGTAGTCTACACCGAGGCGCTTGGCCCGGCCGCCTACATCGGCCGTGCGCGCGTGGTGCCGCTGCGCAACACGGGCGCAGCCATCTCGCCCTTCAACGCCTTCCTGATCCTGCAGGGCATCGAGACCCTGGCGCTGCGGCTGGAGCGCATCAGCGAGAACACGCTGGCCGTTGCCAGGCACCTGCAGGCCAACCCGGCCGTGAAGTGGGTGAACTACGCGGGCCTGGAAGACCACCCGGACCATGCGCTGGCGCAGAAGTACCTGGGCGGGCGCGCCAGCGGCGTGCTGACCTTCGGCATCAACAGCGGCCGCGCCGGCGGCGAGAAGTTCCTCGACGCGCTGCGGCTGTTCACGCGCCTGGTCAACATCGGTGACGTGCGCTCGCTGGCCACGCATCCGGCCTCGACCACGCACCGGCAGCTCTCGCCCGAGGAGCTGGCGCGTGCCGGCGTGAGCGAGGAAACCGTGCGCCTGTCCATCGGCATCGAACACATCGACGACCTCAAGGCCGATCTCGACCAGGCGCTGGCGATTGCCGCGGGCTGAGTCCGGCTTCTTTCATTCACCTCAACAAACTCAAGGAGTTCTTCATCATGTCCATTCAAGCCATCAACGTGCGCAACCAGTTCAAGGGCAAGGTGCGCGAGATCATCCGCGGCGACGTCGTCTCCGAAGTCGACGTCGAAACGCCCTGGGGCATCGTCACCTCGGTCATCACCACGCGCTCGGTCGACGAACTGCAGCTGAAGATCGGCTCGGACGTGGTAGCGCTGGTCAAGTCCACCGAGGTGTCCATCGCCAAGCTCTGAGCGGGCGAATGGGGCTCAAGGGCACGGCCCTGCGCAGCGCGGCGTGCGCCAGCCGAAGGGAGGTCGCCGCGTTCAACGGTCCTCCAGCCGCGCGCACAAACCTCCCAGCCGCGCCGAACTCCGTGCGCTGAGCCCCAGGCCGTGGGCCTGCGCGATGCGGCTGGCAATGGACCAGCCCAGGCCGCTTCCGCTGGCGCGCGTGCCGGCGGGACGGAAGAAGCGCTCGCCCAGGCGCGCCAGATCGGCGGCTGCCAGGCCCGGGCCGCTGTCTTCGACGCTCAGCACCATCGCGCCGTCTTCTTGCCGCTGCAGGCAGATCTGGATCTGCGCGCCCGTGCCGGCGTGCTGCAGCGCGTTGTCGACCAGGTTGCGCAGCAGCACGGCCAGCAGGGCCTCGTCGCCTTGAAGCGGCCAGGGTCGTACGGCTTCCATTGAGAGCTGCTGCCCCTGCGTCAGCGCCCGCGGCGCCAGCTCGGCCAGTACCTGGCGCGCGATGACGGCAAGGTCCACCGGGCGCGGGGCCGGCGCAGCCTCGGCTTCCAGCCGGGACAGGGTCAGCAGCTGCGTGACCAGGTGCGTGGCGCGGTCGCAGCCCGCGAGCGTGCGTTCAAGGGCCTGCTGGCGCTGCACGTCGGTGCTGGCGCGCAGCGCCACTTCGGCATGGGCGCGGATCGCGGCAATGGGCGTGCGCAGTTCATGCGCGGCATCGGCCGTGAAGCGGCGTTCGCTGGCCAGAAGACCTTCGATGCGCAGGAACAGCTGGTTCAGGGCCTGCACCATCGGGCGCATCTCGCGTGGCAGCCTGTCTTCGGGAATGTGCTGCTGCAGGGCATCGGGCCGGCGCGCATGCAGGGCCTGGCCCAGCGCATTCAACGGGCGCAGCGCGTGGCGCACCACGGCCCACAGGCCCAGGCCCAGCAGCGGCAGGGCCAGCAGCAGGGGCCACAGGGTGCTGCGCCACATGGCCCACAGCACGTCGTCGCGCGCGGCCACCGCCTGGCCCACCTGCACCTGCTGGCCCGGCAGGCCACCAGGCGTGACGAACACGCGCCACTGCTGTCCGCCCAGCGGCACGGTCTGGAAGCCCGGTACGGCCTGCGGCGCCAGCGCCTGTTCGGGCGCGGTGGCCGAGCGCAGCAGCAGCCGCTCACCGCTCCAGACCTGCAGCGCGGTCTTGGCTGCGTAGCGGTGCAGCACGGGGGTGTGGCTGCGCTTCGGCACGCCTCCCGGGGCCTGCGCGTGCGGTGGTTGCGCGACCAGCAGTGCCGCCGCCTGCGCGAGATGGCTGTCGAGAATTTCTTCCACCTCGTGTCGCGCGTCGAACCAGGCCAGCACCGTGGTCGCCAGCCAGACCACGGCGAACAGGCCCAGCAGAAGCCGCGTGAGCCTGGCTTGCAGCGAGCCGCCCGCGCTGCTGCTCAACGCGGTGCCCCTGCCCTGAGCAGCACATAGCCCACGCCGCGCACAGTCTGGATCAGCGCAGGGCTGCCCAGCTTGCGCCGCAGGTGGTGCACATGCACTTCCACGGCATTGCTGTCGACCTCGCGGCCCCAGCTGTAGAGCTGCTGCTCGATCTGCTCGCGCGAGAGCACGCGGTCGGCATTGCGCATGAGCAAGTGAAGCAGGTCGAACTCGCGCGCCGAGAGCGCCACGGCCTGGCCCGCGTGGTGCACCGTGCGCGCGGCCGCATCCAGAAGAAGCTGCTGCGCCTGGAGCTGCTCCTGCGGCTGGCCGTGGGCGCGGCGCACCAGCGCCCGCAGTCGCGCCGCCAGCTCCAGCAGGTCGACGGGTTTGAGCACGTAGTCGTCAGCGCCGCTGTCGAGTCCGCGCACGCGCTCGGCCAGCGCATCGCGCGCCGTCAGCAGCAGCACGGGCAGGCGTTGCCCGGCTTCGCGCCAGCCCCGCAGCACGGCCAGGCCGTCGCGCCCCGGCAGGCCCACGTCCAGCACGGCGGCCGCATAGGGTTGCAGCGGCCAGGCGCGCGCGGCCTCGTCGCCATGCTGCAGCCAATCCACCTGAAAGCCCTGCTGCCCCAGACCTGCCGCCAGCCCTTCGCCCAGCAGGATGTCGTCTTCGACCAGAAGGATTCGCATGCGCGGATTGTGCGGGCCGCCCGTGCGTGAGCTTCAGCGCGCGCTGCCGTGACGCAGGGCTTCGTCCAGCCTGCCGGTGCCCAGGCCCTTCAGCAGCGCGGGCAGCAGCGCATCGCCCGAGCGGCGGTGCTGCCACAGCGCGCCGGCCAGTTGGGCCAGCAGCAGGCCCAGCGCGGCCAGGGCCAGGTCCAGGTGCAGCCTGGGCATGGCCGCCAGGCTGCCCGTGAGCGCTGCGCCCAGCAGGCACAGAAGCACCAGCGCGCGCGCCAGCATGGCCAGGCGGCCCGGCCCCAGGGCGCGCGGCGCCCAAGCTGCAAATGATGCGTGCCAGCCCGGCGATTGCAGGCGCCGGCGCACTTGCAAACGGCGCGGGCCGCACAAGGGCCACAACAGGTGGAACAGGGCCAGCCAGGGCAGGGCGATGTCGAGCGCACGATGCGGGCCAAGCCAACCCGCGATGCCCGTGCCCCATGCGGCCAGCAGCCCGGCCAGCAGCAGTGGCGGCGTCAGGCGCGAGGGCAGGTCCCAGAGCCTGACGACATGGAAAGGCCAGTGCTCAGCCGCAACGCCTGCGGGCATGCGATGCGCGTCGGCGGCTGCACCGGCGCGCGCGTGCGTTGGCGAGATGGCGCTTGATGAGGAGGACGGCACGCGGGCAATGATGCGCAGCGCTTCTTATCGTTTGCTTAAGAAAGGAAAGCCGGCGTGCCTGGAATGCGAACGGATCGCAGGCCCCGGGAATTTCCGGGGAGGGCCGCCGCACCTGCTTAGAATCCCCTCCCGTCATTGGGGAGTAGCTGACCTGCGCAACGCAGGGGCACACGTCAACAGACTTGGCCTTCGGGCCATGGCGTGCGCAGCTTCCAAGAAGCCTGGCAAGACCTTTGACCACATGCCTCCGGTGAGGGCCGGGGGGCGTGTGGTCATTGCTGTGTCCGGCCCCGCATTCGTGTTCCCCACCCCATGGAAGCCTTTCTCGTATCCACCGGCGTCGTCGCACTCGGTGAAATGGGCGACAAGACCCAGTTGCTGGCCATCGTTCTGGCCGCTGCCTTTCGCCGGCCCTGGCCCATCGTGGCCGGCATCTTCGTCGCCACCATCGTCAACCATGCGGCCGCCGGTGCCGTGGGCGGCTGGGCGGCGCAGGTGATGGGCCCGGACCTGCTGCGCTGGGTCATCGGCATTTCCTTCCTGGCCATGGCCGGATGGATGCTGATCCCCGACAAGATCGACGACGAGGACCTGGCCCAGCGCTCGCGCTTCGGCGTGTTCGGCACCACGGTGATCGCCTTCTTCCTGGCCGAGATGGGTGACAAGACCCAGATCGCCACCGTGGCGCTGGCTGCGCGCTATGCGCAGGTGGTGCAGGTGGTGATCGGCACGACGCTGGGCATGATGCTGGCCAACGTGCCGGCCGTGTTCCTGGGCGGCAAGATCGCGCAGAAGGTGTCGATGCGCGTGGTGCATGCCGTGGCCGCCATCATCTTCGGCGTGCTGGGCCTGCTCACGCTGTTCAACGTGGGGCGCTTGTTCTGATCAGCGGCTTCAGGCCACGGAACGCTCGGCCGCCGCGAAGGCGGGCCGGGCCAGCAGCAGCTTTTCGAGCGCCACCGGGCGCAGGGGCCGCGAGAAGCCGTAGCCCTGGATGTCGTCGCAGTGCAGGGCCTGCAGCGCATGGGCCTGGGCCGGCGTTTCCATGCCCTCGGCCGTCACGCGCATGCCCAGCGCATGGGCCAGCGCGATGATGGCCGAGACGATGGCATGGCCCTTGCCCGGCTGGTCGATGTTCATGATCAGCGAGCGGTCGATCTTGAGCCGGTCGAAGGGAAACTGGGTGAGGTACGAAAAGCTCGAGTAGCCGGTGCCGAAGTCGTCGATGGCCAGCTCGATGCCCAGCGCGCGCAGCTCCTCCAGCGTGGCCAGTGCGCGTTCCGCATCGTTCAGGAAGATGCTTTCGGTGATCTCGATCTCGAGCGACTCGGGGCCGAGCCCGGCTTCGGCCAGTGCGCTTTGCACCATGGGCACGAGCTTGGCGTCCAGCAACTGGTGCGCCGACACATTGACCGCCACCCGCGGCACGGGCTGGCCGCGCGCGGCCAGCAGCCGCTTGAGCCGGCCCACCTCGCGGCAGGCCTCGCGCATCACCCATTCGCCGATGCGCCCGATCAGCCCCAGGTCTTCGGCCACCGGAATGAATATCTGCGGGCCGATGAAGCCCACGCCCGGGCATTCCCAGCGCAGCAGGGCCTCCATGTGCTGAACCTTGCCGCTGGCCAGGTGGAGCTGGGGCTGGAAGACCAGGCTGAACTGGTTCTGCTCCAGCGCCTCGCGCAGCCTGCCTTCGAGCTGCAGCCGGTCCTGCGCCTGGGCCTGCATGGCCTGCGTGAACCAGCGCGCCTGGGCGCCCCCGGCCGTGCGTGCGACGTTGAGCGCCACGCGGGCGCGATGCACCAGCTCGGCGGCTTCGGGCATGGGTGCCTCGGGCAGCGCCACCACGGCGCCCAGGCTGGCCGTCAGCCGCAGCGGCCGTTCGCTGCCTTCCACCGGCATCGAGATCGCACGCTGCACGGCCGCCACGATGGCATCGGCCTGGGCCGTGTCGCCTTCGAGCAGGCAGGCGAACACGCCGCCACCCAGCGTGGCCAGCGGCGCGTCGGGCCCGATGACGGCGCGCAGGCGATGGCCGCACAACTGCAGCACTTCGCCCACCCGCTCGTCGCCCAGCGAGTCGCGCAGCCGCACCATCTGGTCGATTTCCAGCGCCAGCAGCGTGCAGGCGCCCCCGCGTGGCCGCGCGGCCTGCAGCTTCAGCGCGATGCGCTCGCGCAGCCAGGTGGCATTGGGCAGCTGCGTCCAGGCGTCGTGAAAGCCCTGGTGCCACGGCGGGCCCTGCTGGCCGCTGTCGTGCGAGGCCTCCGGCATCGCCGTGCCCAGGTACAGGTGCCGATCGTCCGCGCCCGCGGGCAGCCGCGTGACCGAGAGCTGGACGGGCAGGGCCCGTCCGTCGCGATGGCGGCACAGCGCCCGGCTCCACAGGGTGGCTTCGCCCACCGCCGGCAGGACGGCGCCATGGTGCAGGCGCGCGAGCATGGCCTGGCCCAGGAGTTCGGATTGCGCGAAGCCCGTGAGCCGCTCGTAGGCGGGGTTGGCCTGCAGGTAGACGCCGCTGTCGTCACAGACAAAGACGGCCTGGGGCAGGCAGTCGACAAGGCGGGCAGGCGAAAGGGCAGGGGCGTCGGGCATCAAGGGCCAGGATTTGCTGGGAGGCGAGCAAGTACTGACCATTCTAGGGAGCGGGTTTGGCGCCGGTTTGTAGGCCGCCGCAGCATCAGGGCGGTGGCCTGCATGCTGGCCGCGGACCGCCGCAGCCCGTGGGGGAGTCCTCAAATCGGCGCGTACTCGCCCGTGCCCTCGGGCCAGGCTGTGAGCACTTCGAAGCCCTGGTCGGTGACCGCCACCATGTGCTCCCACTGGGCCGAGAGCGAGCGGTCCCGGGTCACCACGGTCCAGCCGTCGGCCAGCTCGCGCGTTTCGCGCCTGCCGGCGTTGAGCATGGGCTCGATGGTGAAGACCATGCCCGGCTCCAGCTTCAGGCCTTCGCCGCGGCGGCCGAAGTGCAGCACCTGGGGCTCGTCGTGGTAGATCTGGCCGATGCCATGGCCGCAGTAGTCGCGCACCACGCTGAAACCCTCGCGCTGCGCCACGGCCTGGATCGCATGGCCCACGTCGCCCAAAGTGGCGTCGGGGCGCACCTGGCGGATGCCCGCGGCCATCGCGTCGTAGGTGGCGCGCACCAGCCGTCGTGCAAGCACGCCGGGCTTGCCGACGAAGAACATGCGGCTGGTGTCGCCGAACCAGCCTTCATGCTGCACGGCCACGTCGATGTTGACGATGTCGCCGTCCTTGAGGATCTTCTCGGGCGAAGGGATGCCGTGGCAGACCACCTGGTTGACCGAGGTGAGCACGGTCTTGGGGAAGCCCTGATAGCCCAGGTTGGCCGGAATGGCGCGCTGCACGTTCACGATGTGGTCGTGGCAGATGGCATCCAGCGCGTCGGTGCTCACGCCGGGTCGCACATGCGGCGCCACGATGTGCAGCACCTCGGCTGCGAGTTGGGCGGCCCGGCGCGCCTGCGCAAGCTCGGCCGGGCCCCGGAGGGGAACCGCGTGCGCCATGGCTCAGTGCCTGCCAGCGGCAGGCGTGCGCCGGCCCCTGGCGGCCGATGCTGCTGCTGGCGCGGGTGCGGCCACGGTGGCTGCGATGTCCAGCCCGCCGGCCAGCTCGGCGCGCACCAGCATCTGCGCAATCTCGCGATGGTCCAGCTCGGGATGCAGCTCGGCCAGCATGCCCACGCGCATCCAGTGTTCGGCCTGCGCATTGATCGACCGGCTCATCGCGTTGCCCGCCACGCGAAGGTTCTCGTGCATCAGGTCCGAGATCTTGACGATGCCCATGGCCGTTCAGGAAATATATGAAACATAAACGAATCATATATCGACGAGGCCGCCGTGTCGAAGCTCATGGCGCCGGGCCGGCGGCACCCGCGCCCACGCCAGGCGCCGTCAGCGGATGCGCGATGCCACCATCGCCATAAGAGCCCGTCACCTGCGCGATCACCACGTGGTAGCCCTTGAGCCAGCGGGCCTGCTGCTGCTTGGCAGCGCGATGCACGGGATGCTGCATCAGCGCTTCGAGCGCCTCGCGCGTGCGCCAGTAGTACACGTTGCAGATCAGGCCCTGGGCCGGGTTCTCCCAGCTTTCTTCGCCGAGGTAGCCTGGGATGGATTGGGCGACCTGCGCGATGGTCTGGTCCAGCGCATGGAAGGCGTCGTCGAACTCGCGCTTGGCGAAGGTGAAGGTGCTGCTGTACATCGTGCGGTGACAGGAAAGGGGAAGCTGCTCAGGCACCGGGGCCGGCCTCACGCATGGCCTGGGCCAGTTCGGGGTGCTCGCGCGCGGCCAGGGTGTCGGCGGCGGCAAGGCGGTCCTGCGGTTCGCGGTTCTGGCTCAGCTTGCGCTTGCCCTCCAGCGAGGTGACGGCAATCTCGATGCCGACGATGTGCCTGAGCAACTCGTCGATGAACTCGGGCGCCGAATCGCCCATCTTCCAGGGGCGCGCTTCGCCGGCCTCGTGCCGGCGCGTCAGTCGCGCGACGATGCGGCGCACGAAGCGCTCGTCGTCGTGCACGCTCAGCAGGCCGTGCGCATGCACCACCTCGTAGTTCCAGGTGGGCACCAGCCGGTGGGTCTGCTGCTTGCTCGGGTACCAGCTGGGCGAGACATAGGCCTGCGCGCCGCGGAACACGGCCATCACTGGCGTGCCCGTGGGGCAGCGCTGCCACAGCGCGTTGGCGCGCGCCACATGGGCGCGCAGCCTGCCGTGCGGGCCTTCGTCGGGGTCAAACTCGAAGGGGATGTGGTCGGCGTCGAAGCGGCCATCGTGCGCGTGCACCAGCATGCCCAGCGGGTGCTCATGAATGATCCGGGCCAGGGCCTCGGGTCGGGTTTCGGCGAAGTGCGCGGGGGTGTACATCGTGAAAGGGGCAGGTCAGGGCAGCACAAGTCGCCACTGTCGTCTTGAACCGGCACAATGAGAAGGTCCAGTTCTGGAGAATTCGAGTGGGCCAGTTTCAGCCGCCTGCAGCGGCTTCCCGCACCCGCGCAAACCCTGCAGAGGGTGCCGGTGGCGTGGGCCGGCGCATCTATGACCTGCTGCGCAGCCAGATCGAGGAGGGCCGGCTGGCGAGCGGCGCGCGCGCACCTTCCACGCGTGCGCTGGCGGCCGAGCTGGGCGTGTCGCGCACCACCGTGACGGCCGCCTACGAGCAACTGGCGGCCGAGGGCTTTTTGCTCACTTCGCCGGGGCGAGCCGCGCGCATCGCCGGCCCGCCACGCCCGGCAGGCGTGCTGCGCGGCCGGCCCGCGCGCATGCAGGCCAGCTCCGTGGCGCCACGGCTGTCGGCCTTCGGCGAGCGCTTGCTGGCCGGCAGCCAGCCGGCACCGGCACCTGCCGAGCCCGTGCGCTTCGATTTCCTCTATGGCGCGGTGGCCGCGCGTGACTTTCCGGTGCTGCCCTGGCGGCGCGCCTACCAGGCGGCGCTGCTGCAGGGCCATGCCAGCCTTGGCTACGCGCCCGCCGAAGGCGAGCTGGCGCTGCGCCGCGCGCTGCAGGGCTATTTGGGGCGTGCGCGCGGGCTGGCGTGCGATGCGGATCAGGTGGTGGTCGTGCATGGCTCGCAGCAGGCCATCGACCTGTGCGCACGCCTGCTGCTGCAGGCCGGCGACAGCTTCGTCTTCGAAGACCCCGGCTACCTGATGGCGCGCCGCTGCTTCGAAGCCACGGGCGCGCAGTGCCTGGCCGTTCCGGTGGACGCGCAGGGCCTGCAGACCGATGCGCTGCCGCGCGGCGCGGGCGCGCGGCTGGCGTATGTCACGCCCTCGCACCAGTTCCCTTGGGGCGGCGTGCTGCCCATCCATCGGCGCGTGGCGCTGCTGCAATGGGCGCAGCGCGAGCAGGCCTGGATCGTGGAGGACGACTACGACGGCGAGTTCCGCTACGGGCAGCGCCCCATCGAGCCGTTGCAGGCCATCGACACGCAGGGGCGCGTGATCTACGTGGGCACTTTTTCCAAGGCGCTGTCGCCGCAGCTGCGCCTGGGCTATCTGGTGCTTCCGCAGTGCCTGGTGGCCGCCTTCAGGCAGGCCAAGCGGCTGACGGACCGCCACGCACCCGTGCTGGAGCAGCGCGCACTGGCCACGCTGATCGACAGCGGCGCCTATGAGCGCCATGTGCGGCGCGTGCGGCGCGAGAACGAGCGCCGCCGCGCTGCATTGCTCGAGGCCGTTGCGCGGCACCTGCCCCCGGGCGCCACGGTGAGCGGCAGCTCCGCGGGCCTGCACGTGGTGCTGTGGCTGCCCGACGTGCCGCAGGCCGCGGAGGCGGCACTGGTGGCTGCAGCGCGGCAGGCCGGCGTGGGGGTGTATCCGCTGTCGCCGCTGTATGCGCCGCCACCAGCGACGGCGAAGGCCACGGCCCGGCCGGCCGGCCTGGTGGTGGGCTATGCCAGCCTCTCGCCGGCCCAGATCGACGAAGGCATGCGCCTGCTGGGCGCCGTGATGGCCGGGCGCGGCCGGTGGCGCGGCGGCCGGCGTCGGACAACTTGGCGATAAGCAAACCAGTTCTTATTGGTTGGTCCTTCGCGCTCGGTTGCGTAGATTTCATCCCGGCCCGCGCACTGGCGTGCGGGCAAAAAACCAGCACTCGAAAGGAAGAGGACGAGGATGAACACTGAAGCCGCAAACCCCGCCGCGCCGCGCATCCGCTGGCGCCAGAGCCTCGCTGTGCTGGGCCTGGGCGTGATGCTGTGCGGGGCGGCGTCTGGCGCGACCGACATTCCTGCGGGCCCGCTGGTCACCACCGACTGGCTCGCACAGAACCTGGACAACCGCCAGGTGCGGGTGATCGAGGTCAGTGTCAATCCGGGCCTGTATGAGCGCGCCCACGTGCCCGGCGCCGTGAACTTCTCTTGGCACACCGAGCTGAACGACAGGGTGCGCCGCGACATCGTGGGCAGGGAAGACTTCGAGAAGCTGCTCTCGAAGGCAGGCGTGGGGGCCGACACCACGGTGGTGCTCTATGGCGACACCAACAACTGGTTCGCGGCCTGGGGCGCATGGGTGTTCGACATCTATGGCGTGAAGAACGTCAAGCTGCTGGACGGCGGGCGCAGGAAGTGGGAGGCGGAAGGCCGCCCGCTGAACAACCGCGCGCCCGAGTACGCGGCCACCACCTATCGCGTGGGCACCGTGAACACGGCACTGCGTGCGCGCCTGCCCGACGCGCTGGCCGCGGCCGAGGGCAAGAGCAATCACAAGCTGCTGGACATCCGCTCGGCCGACGAGTTCTCGGGCAAGGTCTTTGCGCCCTCGGGCGTGCCCGAGCTGGCGATCCGCGCCGGTCACATCCCGGGCGCGGCCAACGTGGCCTGGGGCCAGGCGGTCAAGGAGGACGGGACCTTCAAGTCGGCCGACGAACTCAGGAAGCTCTATGCGGCGGCGGGCGTGGACGGCAGTAGGCCGGTCATCACCTATTGCCGCATCGGCGAGCGCTCCAGCCACACCTGGTTCGCGCTGAGCAAGATCCTGGGCTATGAGGTGAAGAACTACGACGGCTCCTGGACCGAATACGGCAATGCGGTGGGCGTGCCCATCAGCAACCCGGCCGGGACGGTCTGGGCGGCCAGGTAGGAAGCGCAGGCCACTGAAATATTTGGGTGAGGGTGTCTCTGTTCGGCCCGCCGCGTGCGGGTCTTTTTTTGTCTATGCCATCTATCTCCACATTCATTGCATTGGCCTGGCTGGCGGTGCTGCCGGTGGCCGGCCATGCCCTCGCGCCGCTGCCCGGCGGCCGCACGCTGGCCTTTGCGCTGGCGGCAGGCACGGTGCTGGGCCTGCTGTTGCAGCGCACGCGCTTCTGCTTCTATTGCCACGCGCGCGACTGGTTCGAAGGCGGCAACCCGCGCGGGCTGCTGGCCGTTGTGCTGGCGCTGGCTGTGGGGCTGGTGGGCCACACCGTGATCGTGGGCAGCTGGGTGGCCGTGCCGCAGCCCGGCCAGTTGCCGCCCGATCTGCACATCGGGCCCGTGAGCTGGGTGCTGGTGCTGGCAGGCCTGGCCTTTGGTGCGGGCATGGTCGTTTCCGGCTCGTGCATCAGCGCGCACTGGTATCGGCTGGCCGAAGGCTCGCCGGCTTCGCCCTTTGCGCTGGCGGGTGTGGCAGGCGGCTTCGTGCTGGGCTTCATCAGCTGGAACCCGCTGTACAGCCTGGCCGTGGCCGACGCGCCCGTGGTCTGGCTGCCCGCGCACCTGGGCCATGGCGGCGCGCTGGCATTGCAGCTGGGCGTGCTGGCGGCCATTGCGGCCTGGCTGTGGCGCGGCTTTGCCAGCGAGTCCTCTCCGGCCGGGCCTGCCAAACCCCGCCATGTGCCATCGCTCGCGCAGGTCTGGCGCGGGCTGTGGCAGGGTCGCTGGCCCTGCTGGGTGGGCGGCCTGGGCGTGGGCCTGGTCGTGGCGCTGGCCATCGTGCGCATGCGGCCGCTGGGGGTGACCACCACCCTGGGCAGCGCGGCGCGCGCGGGTGCGCAAAGCCAGGGCTGGGTGCCCGAGCGGCTCAACGGTCTGGACGGCTTTGCCGGCTGCGCCACATTGCCGGGCAGCCACTGGCTCACGCCGCATGCGCTGCTGCTGGCGGGCATCGTCTCGGGCGCGTTCATCGGTGCGCTGGCCAGCCGGCAATGGCGCTGGGTACGGCCCACCGTGCGTGATGCGGCGCGCGGGCTGGGCGGCGGCCTGCTGCTGGGCTGGGGCGCCATGACCGGACTGGGCTGCACCGTGGGCACGCTGCTGTCGGGCATCTCGGCCGGCGCGCTGTCGGGCTGGGTCTTCGCGGCGGCGATGTTCCTGGCCGTGTGGGCCGGGCTGCGGATCAAGAGGAGCTTGCACCTGACGGACTGAGCCCACTGTCATTGCGGCCATCGCCCTCAAGCCCCGGCGGCGCCTGCGCCGAGGCGGTACGATCCTGCGCCTTGAGCGACCAGAAAGAAGCACGCAGGACTGCCCCATGAGCCAATTCCCCATCGATGACATCGTGCGCGGCCTGCAGGCGGCGCGACACGAATGGCGCGACGCCCAGCAGCGCACGCAGACCGGTGGCGAGCGCGAGCTGCCTTCGCGGCAGATCATGTCCGAGGTGGTGGAGGCGCTGACCGGCGCGCTGTTCCCGCTGCGCCTGGGCCCCGAAGACCTGCTGCAGGACAGCGAGGACCTGTACGTGGCCCACACGCTGGACACGGCGCTGCGCCAGCTGCACGGCCAGGCCACGCTGGAGCTGCGCCACGCGCAACGCCAGCTGGGCGAAGATGAAAGCCTGGCCGAGCTGTCGGCCCGGGCCGCTGCCAAGGTCCGCGATTTCGCCACGCAGTTGCCAGCCATCCGCCGCATCCTGGACAGCGACGTGATGGCCGCCTTCCAGGGCGATCCGGCCGCGCGCAGCGTCGACGAGGTGCTGCTGTGCTACCCGGGCGTGAGTGCCATGATCCACCACCGCATCGCGCACCCGCTGTACCAGCTGGGCCTGACCTTGCTGGCGCGCATGGTGACCGAGCGCGCGCACAGCCAGACCGGCATCGACATCCACCCCGGCGCCACCATCGGCCCGGGCTTCTTCATGGACCACGGCACCGGCATCGTGATCGGCGAGACCGCCGTGATCGGCCAGCGCGTGCGCCTGTACCAGCAGGTGACGCTGGGCGCCAAGCGCTTCCCCACCGACCCTGAAGGCAACCTGCAGAAGGGGCTGGCGCGCCACCCCGTGGTGGAGGACGACGTGGTGATCTATGCCGGCGCCACCATCCTGGGGCGCGTGACCCTGGGGCAGGGCGCCACCATCGGCGGCAACGTGTGGATCACCGACGACGTGCCGCCCGGCGCTGCCGTCACTCAAGCCAGCCTGCAGAAGGCCAAGGGCCAGCGGCCCGGTGATTGCTGATCGCGGCCCGCCGCTGCCATGACGATGAATGACTGGATGGGCGCAGGCGCCAGACACATGAAGACCATCGACGAGATGCTGCACCTGGACCTGCTCACCGCCGACCAGCACCGCCAGATCGGTGCCTGGATCGCGCAGTCGGGCTCGCCCGAAGAGATCCTGAAGATGCCCGCGTCCCTGTGGCAGGCCGTTGAACGTGCGAGCGAGGTCATGGGCATCGACAAAGACCTCACGCGGCCCCCGCTGCTGGGATCGAGCTAGCTTTTCTTCAAGGCTCGGCCGAGCCAAAGACCAGCAGCAGGTTGTTGGCCGGCATGCCTTGCCTGCCCAGCAGCGCCAGGCCTGCGCGCGCAGCTTCCCGCGCCACCGCATCGAGCCGGCGAATGCCCCAGGCCGGGTTGCGGGCCTTCAGGTCTGCATCGAAAGCCAGGTTGCTGGGCGCCGTCGGCATCTCGTCATCGAAGTAGGGCCCGTAGGTGATCAGCCGCCCGCCGGGTCGCAGATGGCGCGCGGCACCGTCCATCAGCGCCGCGCAGCTGGCCCAGGGCGAGATGTGCAGCATGTTGGCGCAGAAGATCGCGTCGAAGCCGTGCGCGGCCAGCGGCCAGGGGGTGGCCGTCACGTCCAGCAGCACGGGCGCCTGCACATTGCCCAGACCGTTGTGGCGAATGCGCGCGTCGATCACGGGCAGCAGCCTCTCATCGCCCTCCGTCGGCTGCCACTGCCAGCCGGGCATGGCGCCCGCGAACCACACCACATGCTCGCCCGTTCCCGAGGCGATCTCCAGCGCCGTACCTTGCGGCCCCAGCACGCCGAGCAGCGCTTCGAGGATGGGTTGCTTGTTGCGTTCGGCGGCGGGGCTGGTGGGCAGGTTCATGGCGCGACGGTAGCAGGGCTGGTCATCGCTGCACGCATCTCCCGCAACCGCCGGTGCGCATCCCCTTCCCACTGCACCGGCTGCTGGTTCTTCGCGCGCAAGTAGTGGTGCGTGAACACCGCCAGATAGGCCTCCAGCGTCTGCGCGGCAAGGGTGTCGCCAGCCAGTTCCAGGCACAGGCTTGTGACTTCGCTGGTGCACAGCTGCCCTTCGCGGACGGAGCGGCGCAGCTGGTAGCGAGAGAGCTGCTGCGGCTGCAGGCTCAGCACCGGGAATGCGTCGAGGTAGGGGCTGCGCCTGAACATCTTGCGCGCTTCGGTCCAGGTCGCGTCGAGCAGGACGAACAGCGGGCGCCTGGCGCTGCCACTGTCTGTGGCCGGCTGAACTTCGTGCACCACCGTGTGCCCGGCTTCCACATATTGCTCCGGGAACACCACGTAGGGCTGCCACTGCGGGTCGGCCAGCAGCGCCAGCAGGGCGGGGTCGACTTCGGTGCGCGCCCAGCCGAAGGCGAAGGTGTCCGGCACCACATCGGCAACCAGCCAGCCGGTGTTGGTGGGCTTCAGGGGCTCGATGTCGGCCATCAGCAGGCACACGCCGGCGCGCGTGTTCAGCACGGGGCGCAGCGCGCACAGGCAGTGGCTGGGCAGCAGCCGGCAGCCCTCGCAGCGCTCGCGCTTGAAGCCGCCGCGGGCCAGAAAGGGTTTGGCGCTGCGCGCAAGACGCGCGGCGCGCAGACGGGAGACGGCGTGGGGCATCGGCGCATTGTCGGCCCGGCCGGCCGGGCTTTGCGTGGCCCGGAAAGCGCCTGCGAAACCTGCCTGTGCCATAGTGGTCCCTCGTCCTGCACGCCATGCGCCCTGCCGGCGCGGGCACCGTGGGGTCCATCCGAACCGAGGAGTCATCCGCATGAGCAACCAGTACCAGATCGCCGTCGTCGTGGGCAGCATCCGCGCCGATTCGTTCAACCGCAAGCTTGCGCTGGCCCTGGCGCACCTGGCGCCGCCCGAGTTCACTTTCGAGCATGTGCGCATCGACACGCTGCCGCTGTACAACCAGGATCTGGACGGCAAGCAGCCGGCGGAGGTGCAGACTTTCAAGAGCCGCATCGCGGCTGCACAGGGCCTGCTTTTCGTCACGCCCGAATACAACCGGTCCATCCCCGGCGTGCTCAAGAACGCGCTGGACCAGGGCTCCAGGCCCTATGGCCAGAGTGCGTGGGGCGGCAAGCCCGCGGGCGTGATCGGCGTGTCGGTGGGCGCCATCGGCACCGCACTGGCGCAGCAGCATCTTCGCAATGTGCTGGCCTATCTGGACGTGCCCACGCTGGGCCAGCCCGAGGCCTTCATCCAGGCCAAGGACGACCTGTTCGACGACAAGGGCCACATCGGCAACGAAGGCAGCAGGAAATTCCTGCAGAGCTGGGTGGACCGCTACGTGGCCTGGGTCAAGACGCACGCCGCGTTCTGAGCAGCGCCCTCACGGGTGCCCATCCACGCGCATCTGGAACAGAAAATAGGGCGGCATGCAGGCGCCATGCCCTTCGCTCGCGTCTTCATCGCTGCGCGCGCAGATGTAGTCGTCGCGGCAGGCACGGCTGGCCGAGCAGCTGCGCAGCAGGCCGGGGCGCGTGTGCTTCAGGCATTGCGCAAAGGGGCGGCGCTCGGCCAGGCATTGGTTGAAATCGTCGAGCACTGCGATCTGGCCGCAGGTGGCGCCTTCGGGCGTATCGCCCGCGCCCGGCGTGCAACTGGCCGAACACATGCCGCCCGGAAAGCCCACGGCCGTGCGCTCGCACTGCGGCGCCGATGGGCCGCAGGCCAGCCGGGGCAGGCGTTGCGCGCGGTCCTGCGTGGGGTCGGCATGGGCTGTCAGTCGCGTGGGTTGGCACAGGCTGCCGGCGCTGCCTTCCTGGTCCTGCGCGCCGCCACCTTCGGCCAGGGGCCGGAACCAGTCCGGCGTGCGGCCTTCGAGCCAGGCGGCCGCCACGCGCGCGCGCCGCGGCAGCTCCTCCAGGGCATGGGGCGATGACGCCAGCGCCACGGCATTGCCGGCCGTGAAGGTGCGGGTGCGCGGCGTGTCTTCGCCCAGCCAGTGGAAGCCGGCCACGGCGCGGCTCTGGTGGCAGCCCGCGCAGCTCAGGTCGTCCAGCCGGCGCAGCACCGCCGCATGCGAGGCCAGGGTGCGCGAGCCCGGCACGGGCTGCCATTCGGCTTGCCTGTCATCCAAGAGCTGCGCGAAGGGGCGATTGGCCAGCCGCTCCAGCCCGCGCGGCGTGACCGAGCGCGCTTCCTGCGCCAGAAAGCGCTCGGGCAGCTTCAGCGTGCCTTTATCGAGCGCCTGCAACTGCGCGGGCTGCTGCAGCCAGCGCTGCAGATCGGCGCGCAGCGCGGCATCGCGGCGCAGGCGGGCCACATCGGGCGTGTTCTCCAGCGGGCCGGCTTCATAGCGGCCCGCCGCGGCGTTCCAGCGCCAGGCGCGCAGGATGTATTCGGCATGGCCGCCCAGGTCGGGCCGCACGCCCGAGGGCCAGCGCACGCTCTGCAGGTTGATGGCGATCTGCGCCAGCTCTTCGCGGCCCAGCCGCGCCGGGGCGAGGGCGCCCGCGTCGGACATCAGCCAGCGCGCCAGCGCCGGCCCCGCGCCGGCCTCATGCGGCGGCAGCCAGCGCTGCGCTGCGGCGGCGCAGCGGCCCTGGGCGTCGGGCGGCTCGGCGCGCAGTTCCACGCTCACGGTCATGGGCAGGCGCGAGCGCATGGCCTCGGTGCGATAGGCCAGCCTGTAGATCAGCCGCGTCTCGCCGCAGTGGCCCGCATGAAAGGGCGCGCGGTCCAGCCGGTTGACCACGCCCACCAGTTCGAAGAAGGCATGCGGGCTGTCCAGCCAGCGCAGATCGAAGAGCCGATGGCTGTAGCGTGCGATGCCCACGCCGGCTTGCGGGTCCGCGCGGGCGATGGCGCCGATGCTGCGTGCCAGCGGCGTGCGCAGCGCGGCCCACTGCGGCTGGCGCGCAAGCTCGGCGGTGCTGTTGAGCCCGCCCTGGCCGGCCGGTGCATCGAACCAGCGGCCCAGGCCCAGGCCGGCGGCTTCCAGGGCCTGCAAGGTGGCGGGGTCACTGACGGTTTGAAGCGCGGTGTGCGCAGCGGCCACGGGCGCCAGCAGGGCCAGCAGCAGGCCGGCCAGCCATGGCCGGAGCCCCGGAAACGGACGCGCACAACGGAACATGGCGGGCATTGTGCCCAGCGCCGGTGGCGGCCCCGCCCGCAGCGCCGCGCTTGGGCAGAATGCGGGCTCTGTCAGCTTTTGATTTCAGGAGTGCGTGCCCATGGAAGAAGTGCAGCAGCCATGCGATGTGCTGGTGATCGGCGGCGGCCCGGCGGGCTCCACCATTTCCACGCTGCTGGCCCGGCAGGGGCGTCAGGTGGTGATGCTGGAGAAGGAGCATCACCCGCGCTTTCACATCGGTGAATCGCTGCTGCCCGGCAACGTGGAGCTGTTCGAAAAGCTGGGCGTGCGCGAGGAGGTGGACCGCATCGGCATGCCCAAGTACGGCATCGAGTTCGTGCCGCCCGATCTGCCCTACCGCACCTATGTGGACTTTGCCGAGGGCTGGGACCCGAGCAAGGGTTCGGCCTGGCAGGTGCGCCGCTCGGAGCTGGACGAACTGCTGTTCCGCAACGCGGCCAGGCAGGGGGCCGTGACGCTCGAGGGCGCGCAGGTGCGCCAGGTGGACTTCGACGACGGCGGCGCCACGGTGCAGGCGCGGCTGGAAGATGGCAGCACGCGCCAGTGGCGCGCGCGCTTCGTGGTCGATGCGAGCGGGCGCGACACGGTGCTGGCCAATAAGTTCAAGGCCAAGAAGAAGAACCCCGACCACAACAGCACGGCACTTTTCGGCCACTTCAGGAATGCGCGCCGGCTCGAGGGCAAGCGCGAAGGCAACATCAGCATCTGCTGGTTCGAGCACGGTTGGTTCTGGTTCATCCCGCTGGCCGACGGCACCACCAGCGTGGGCGCGGTGTGCTGGGCCTACTACCTGAAGGCGCGCGACAAGCCGCTCAAGGAGTACTTCTTCGACACCATCGCGCTGTGCCCCGAACTGCACGACCGGCTCAAGGACGCCGAGCTGGTGGACGACGCCGTGCATGCCACGGGCAACTTCTCCTACAGCAGCACGCACGCGACGGGCGAGCGCTACCTGATGGTGGGCGACGCCTTCACCTTCATCGACCCGATGTTCTCCTCGGGCGTGTTCCTGGCCATGCAAAGCGGCTTCGACGGCGCCGAACTGGTGGCCACGGCGCTGGACAAGCCGGCCGCGCTGCCGGCCGCGCGCCGCGCGCTCGAAAAGCGCATGCGCGTGGGCCCGCGCGACTACTCGTGGTTCATCTACCGCGTGACCAACCCGACCATCCGCGACATGTTCATGCACCCGCGCAACGTGTTCAAGGTCAAGCAGGGGCTGATGTCGCTGCTGGCGGCCGACATCCACCATGGCGGCGCGTACCGGCGCTCGCTGTGGATGTTCAAGGCCATCTACTACTTCGTCTCGGTGATGTACCCGCGTCGCACCTACGAAGGCTGGAAGCGCCACCGCGACAACATCCGCGACTACGGGCCGCTGCGCGGCGAGACGATCCAGAAAGGCACGTGACCGGGCTTTCGACCGGCGCCGCTGAAAAAACAAAACGCCGGGCATGCCCGGCGTTTTTTCATCGCCGGGCCGCCCCAAGATGAAAAGCCCCCCTCGGGGGGCAGCGGACCACGCGAAGCGGGGGAGCGTGGGGGCCCTTTTTCATGGCGAAGGCGCAACTGCCGATCAGGCGGCCTGCTGGGCCTGCGCCTGGTTGGCGGCTTCGGCCGTCACGGCGCGGATGTCGGCGCGGGCCGATTCCAGCGCCGCGGCCCGGGCGGCTTCGCCCATGGCCAGGCCTTCGGCGCGCACGAAGCGCACGTCGGTGATGCCGAAGAAGCCGAACACCACCTGGAGGTAGCTCTCCTGGTGCTCGGCGGCCTGGCCGCCTTCGCTGGTGGAATAGATGCCGCCGCGGCTGGAGGCCACGATCACGGTCTTGCCGCCGGCCAGGCCCACCGCGCCCTTGTCGGTGTACTTGAAGGTGCGGCCGGCCTGGGCCAGGCGGTCGATCCAGGCCTTGAGCTGGCTGGGCACGCTGAAGTTGTACAGCGGTGCGCCGACCACGATCACGTCTGCGGCCAGGAACTGGCTGACCAGGCGCTCCGACACGGCGTTCTCGCGCTTCTGCGCTTCGGTGGGCCGTTCCGGCTGGCCGGTCTTGATGCCCAGTGCATTGGCGTCGAAATGGTTGGGCGCGTCCACGGCCAGGTCCAGGTGCTCCACCGTCGTGCCGGGGTGGTTGGCCTGCCACTGGGCCACGGTTTCGGCCGTGAGCAGGCGGGAGACGGACTGGGTGCCCAGGACGCTGGAGTCGACGTGAAGGAGTTTCATGGGATGTTCCTTGTGGGTGCGCAAGAAAAAAGGGGGGGTGGATGCAGGGGCCGCCAAGCGCGTCGGCCGATGAGAGCAAGTCTATGGATCGCACCAATGCGCGAGAAGTCTGCAAAATAAGGACGCCGTGTTCCGGAAACAGGACAATCCACCCATGATCGACCTCAACGACATGCTCTTTTTTGCCGAAGTGGCCGAACGCGGCGGCTTCACGGCGGCCAGCCGCTCGCTGGGCATCCCCAAATCCAGGCTGTCGCGGCGCGTGGCGGAGCTGGAATCGCAACTGGGCGTGCAGCTGCTCCAGCGCAGCACCCGCCGCCTGTCGCTGACCCAGGCCGGCGAGATCTACCTGCGCCACTGCATCGGCGTGCGCGACACGGCCGAGGCCGGCGCGGAGGCCGTGGCCCAGGTGCAGAAGGAGCCGCATGGCGTGGTGCGCATCAGCTGCCCCGTCACCCTGGCGCAAAGCAGCCTGGGGCCGCTGCTGCCGCAGTTCCTGTGCCGGCACCCGGGCGTGCAGATCGAGATGCGGGTGCTCAACCGGCCCGTGGACCCGGTGGAAGAGGGCATGGACCTGGCCCTGCGCGTGCGCTCGGTGATCGAGGACAGCGCCACCCTCGCGGCCCGCACCTTCGGCATCAGCCGCGGCCTGCTGGTGGCCACGCCCGCGGTGCTGGCGCGCCGCCAGGCCCTGCGCGGGCCCGAAGACCTGGGCAAGCTGGATGCCGTGAGCATGTCGTCCGGCGATGCCCGGGCCGGGATGACGCTGCATGGCCCCGAAGGACGCACCTTCCAGTACGTGCCGGCGCCGCCGCGCTACCTGGCCGACGACCTGGCGACCCTGCGCTTCGCCATCCTGGGCGGCGTGGGCGCGGGCATGCTGCCCGACTACCTGTGCCGTGAGGACCTGCGCAGCGGCCGGCTCGTGGAGGTGCTGCCGGGCTGGCAGCCGCCCACCGGCATCGTGCATGCGATGTATCCGCCCCGCCGTGCGCTGGTGCCGGCCGTGCGGCGCCTGCTGGACTTCCTGGCCGAACATCTGCAGGCCGACGAGCCGCATGTGCTGGCGGGCTGACGCCTCTTATATGCCATCAAGGGCATATTCAAACAAAGAGATATTCGTTTGCGATTGATAGAGCCACTTGGACAATGCGTTCCTGTTACAAATAAGGAGTGCTGTGGTGGCCACTTTGCGTCTGGGCGACATCGCCCCCGATTTCACGCAGGAGTCTTCCCAAGGTCCGATCCGCTTTCATGAGTGGGCCGGCGATTCCTGGGTGATCCTGTTCTCGCACCCCGCCGACTTCACCCCCGTGTGCACCACCGAGCTGGGCCGCACGGCCGCCCTGGGCGGCGAATTCGCCAGGCGTGGCGTCAAGCCCATCGCCATCAGCGTCGACCCGGTCGACAAGCACCAGCAGTGGATAGCCGACATCAACGAGACGCAGAACACCACGGTGAACTTCCCCATCCTGGCCGATGCCGACCGCAAAGTCTCCGAGCTGTACGACCTGATCCACCCCAACGCCTCGGCCACGGCCACCGTGCGCAGCGTGTTCTTCATCGACCCGAAGAAGACCGTCCGCGCCACCCTGACCTACCCGGCCAGCACGGGCCGCAACTTCGACGAGCTGCTGCGCGTGGTCGATTCGCTGCAGCTGACCGACAGCCACAAGGTGGCCACGCCCGCTGACTGGAAGGACGGCGACGACGTGGTGATCGTGCCCAGCCTGCAGGACCCCGCGGAGCTCAAGGAGCGCTTCCCCAAGGGGTGGAACGCCGTGCGGCCCTATCTGCGCGTCACGCCGCAGCCCAACAAGTAAGCCCGGGCCTTCTTGCCGTGAGCACCCCCATCGTCATCGTCCCGGGCTGGCGCGACTCCGGCCCCGGCCACTGGCAGAGCCTGTGGGCCGAGCGCATGCAGTCGGCCGTGCGCGTGGTGCAGGACGACTGGGTCACGCCGCGGCGCGAGCCCTGGGTCCAGGCGCTGGAGGCGCTGATCCTGAGCCAGCCCGAGCCAGTGGTCGTCGCCGCCCACAGCCTGGGCTGCATCGCCACGGCGCACCTGGGCGCCGAGGCGGCCTCGCGCATCGCCGGTGCGCTGCTGGTGGCGCCGGCCGACCCGGAGCGCCGAGCGGCTCTGGCAGACTTCGCCCCGGTGCCCCATCAGCCTCTGCCTTACCGCAGCATCGTGGTGGCCAGCACCGATGACCCTTATTGCCCCGTGCGCCTGGCCGGCGCCTATGCCCGCGCCTGGGGCAGTGAATTCGTCCGCGTGCCCAAGGCCGGCCATATCAACGTAGAGTCCGGGCATGGCGACTGGCCACTGGGCCTGGCGCTGCTGGATTCGCTGACCCTCACGCCCAGCCGCCTGCTGGGCGCTCCAAACCATAACAATCACCCATCCTCTTCCCTGGCGACGCCATGAACTTCAAGATCAAGAACATCCTCCTGGGCGCGGCCCTGTCCCTGTCGGCCGTGGGCGCCATGGCCCAGACCACGCTGCTCAACGCCTCCTATGACGTGGCGCGCGAGTTCTACAAGGACATCAACCCGGCCTTCATCGCCCACTACAAGAAGACCACCGGCAAGGACCTGAAGATCGACCAGGCCCACGGCGGCTCCAGCGCCCAGGCGCGCGCTGTCAACGACGGGCTGGACGCCGACGTGGTGACCTTCAACACCACCACCGACATCGACTTCCTGGCCGGCACCGGCGTGGTGGCCAAGGACTGGGCCAAGCGCTTCCCCGACAACGCGGCCCCCACCATTTCCACCTCCATCTTCCTGGTGCGCAAGGGCAATCCCAAGAACATCAAGGACTGGGACGACCTGGTCCGCCCCGACGTGAAGGTCGTGGTGGTCAACCCCAAGACCGGCGGCAACGGCCGCTACACCTACCTGGCCGCCTGGGGCTACATCAAGAAGAAGGGCGGCACCGACGCGCAGGCCGCCGAGTTCGTGGGCAAGCTGTTCAAGAACGTGCCCGTGCTGGGTAAGGGCGGCCGCGACGCGACCACCATCTTCCTGCAGCGCAACATCGGCGACGTGCTCGTGACCTTCGAATCCGAATCGCTGTCGGTGGACCGCGAATTCGGCGCCGGCAAGGTCGATGCGGTCTACCCCTCGATCAGCATCATTGCCGAGAACCCCGTGGCCGTGGTGGAGCGCACCGTGGCCAAGAAGGGCACGGCCGAGGTGGCCAAGGCCTACCTGGACTTCCTCTACACCGACGAGGCGCAGGAGATCGCCGCCAAGCATGCGCTGCGTCCGCGTTCGCCGGCCGTGCTCAAGAAGCATGCGGCGCAGTTCAAGCCGCTGCAACTGTTCGCGGTGCAGGAGCTGTTCGGCAGCCTGGCTGAAGCGCAGAAGGTGCACTTCAACGACGGTGGCCAGTTCGACAAGATCTACACGCCCGGCGCAAGGTAATTTCATGAGCGGTGCCGTTTCGCCGGCGCTGCCCTCCGGGGCGGCGCCGCTTTCGCTTGGACGCGCGCGCGGTGCCAAGCGCGTGCTGCCGGGCTTTCACCTCACGCTGGGCTACACGCTGCTGTACCTGTGCCTGATCGTGCTGATCCCGCTCACGACGCTGGTGCTCAAGACCTTCACCCTGAGCTGGGAGCAGTTCTGGGCCGCGGTGAGCGCGCCGCGCGTGCTGGCCTCGTACCGGCTGACCTTCGGCGCCTCCTTTCTGGCTGCGCTGGTGAACCTGTTCGCCGGCCTGCTGGTGGCCTGGGTGCTGGTGCGCTACAAGTTCCCGGGCAAGCGCATCGTCGATGCGCTGGTCGACCTGCCTTTCGCGCTGCCCACGGCCGTGGCCGGCATCTCGCTCACCGCGCTGCTGGCTGGCAACGGCTGGATCGGCCAGTACCTGGAGCCGCTGGGCATCCAGCTGGCCTTCAACCCCAACGGCGTGGTGATCGCGCTGATCTTCATCGGCCTGCCTTTCGTGGTGCGCACGGTGCAGCCTGTGCTCGAGGACATGGAAAAGGAGCTGGAAGAAGCGGCCACCTCGCTGGGCGCCACGCGCTGGCAGACCTTCCGCCTGGTGCTGCTGCCGGCGCTGATGCCGGCGCTGCTGACCGGCTTTGCGATGGCCTTTGCGCGCGCCATCGGTGAATACGGCTCGGTGATCTTCATCGCCGGCAACATGCCCATGATTTCCGAAATCACGCCGCTGATCATCATCGGCAAGCTCGAGCAGTACGACTACGCAGGCGCCACGGCCGTGGCCCTGGTCATGCTGGTGTTCTCCTTCATCATGCTGCTGGTCATCAACGGCCTGCAGGCCTGGCAGCGCAAGCGCGGGGTGTCGGCATGAGCGGTGCGGCCACTACCTTGCGCGCGGGCGCGCGCCGTGCCCAGGCGGGCACCACCGAATCGCCCTGGGTGCGCCGGCTGCTGATCGGCCTGGCGCTGGCCTTCATCTTCCTGTTCCTGGTGCTGCCGCTCGCGGCCGTGGCCACCGAGGCGCTGCGCAAGGGCTGGGCGGCCTACTGGGAGGCGCTCAAGGAGCCCGATGCCTGGGCCTCGATCCGGCTGACGCTGATCACCGCCGCCATCACGGTGCCGCTGAACCTGGTGTTCGGCATCGCGGCCGCGTGGGCCATCGCCAAGTACGAATTCAAGGGCAAGGCCTTCCTCACCACCCTGATCGACCTGCCGTTCGCGGTGTCGCCGGTGGTGGCGGGCCTGATCTACATGCTGGTCTTCGGGGCGCAGGGCTGGTTCGGTCCGTGGCTGGCCGCGCATGACATCAAGATCATGTTCGCCGTGCCGGGCATCGTGCTGGCCACCATCTTCGTGACCTTCCCCTTCATCGCGCGCGAACTGATCCCGCTGATGCAGGCGCAGGGCACCGAAGAAGAGCAGGCCGCGATCGTGCTGGGCGCCAGCGGCTGGCAGACCTTCTGGAAGGTCACGCTGCCCAACATCAAGTGGGGCCTGCTGTACGGCGTGATCCTGTGCAATGCGCGGGCCATGGGCGAGTTCGGCGCGGTGTCGGTGGTCTCGGGCCACATCCGCGGCCAGACCAACACCATGCCGCTGCACGTCGAAGTGCTCTACAACGAATACCAGTCGGTGGCCGCCTTCGCGGTGGCCTCGCTGCTGGCCATCCTGGCGCTGGTCACGCTGGTCATCAAGACCGTGATCGAGTGGCGCCACGAGCGCGAAATGAAGGCCCTGGCCGAGCTGCCGCCCGAGCGTCCCACTGCGTCCGGCGACGCGGCGGCCTGAGAAACGAGAGATCCCTATGAGTATCGAAATCCGCAACGTCAGCAAGCATTTCGGCAACTTCCACGCCCTCAAGGACGTGAGCCTGAACGTGGATTCGGGTGAACTGTTTGCGCTGCTGGGCCCTTCGGGCTGCGGCAAGACCACGCTGCTGCGCATCATCGCGGGCCTGGAAACGGCCGACAGCGGCAGCATCCTGTTCAGCGGCGAAGACACCACCGACGTGCATGTGCGCGAGCGCCAGGTCGGCTTCGTGTTCCAGCACTACGCGCTATTTCGCCACATGAGCGTATTCGAGAACGTGGCCTTCGGCCTGCGCGTGCGCCCGCGCGCCACGCGGCCCAGCGAGGCCCAGATCAAGGCCAAGGTCACGGACCTGCTCAAGCTGGTGCAGCTGGACTGGCTGGCCGACCGCTACCCGGCCCAGCTCTCGGGCGGCCAGCGTCAGCGCATTGCGTTGGCCCGCGCGCTGGCGGTGGAGCCCAAGGTGCTGCTGCTCGACGAGCCCTTCGGCGCGCTGGATGCCAAGGTGCGCAAGGAGCTGCGCCGCTGGCTGCGCCGCCTGCACGACGAGCTGCATGTCACCTCCATCTTCGTCACGCACGACCAGGAAGAGGCGCTCGAAGTGGCCGACCGCGTGGTGCTGATGAACAGCGGAAAGATCGAGCAGGTGGGCTCGCCGCAGGAGGTGTGGGACCACCCGGCCAGCCCCTTCGTCTACGGTTTCCTGGGTGACGTGAACCTGTTCCATGGCCGCGCCCACCAGGGCGAGGTCGAGGTGCAGGGCGTGCGCATCGCCTCGGCCGAGGCCGGCGGCGCCGAAGACGCCAAGGCCCTGGCCTACGTGCGCCCGCACGATTTCGAGATCAGCCGCTACGTGGCCGGTGCCGGGCATCCCGCGGGCATCGCGGCCACCATCGGCCGCGCCATCGTGGTGGGCCCGATCGCGCGCATGGAACTTGAACCCCTGGAAACGAATCCAGACAACCCTGGATTCGGCGCCATCATCGAGGCGCAGATCCCCGCGCAGCAATACCGGGAACTCGGCCTGCGCGAGGGCGACACCGTGGTCGCCAGCCCGCGGCGTGCGCGGGTCTTCGTCGATCAAGGACAAGGCATTTGAACTGGCTCACTGGCGCCCCGCGCCGCACGTACGCACTCATCGCAGCCATCTGCGCCGCAATGCTCGCCTTCGGCATGTACCTGCAGCATGTGCAGGGGCTGGAGCCCTGTCCCATGTGCATCGTGCAGCGCTATGCGCTGGTGCTGGTGGGGGTGTTCGCGGCGCTGGCGGCCTTCACGCGCCGCAGCGGCCTGCAGAAAAGCTGGGCCGTGCTCGGCCTGCTGGCCGCGGGCGGCGGCGCCTTCACGGCGGCGCGCCAGAGCTGGCTGCAGTGGTACCCGCCCGAGCTGGGCAGCTGCGGCCGCGACATCTACGGGATGATCGAATCCTTCCCGCTGCGCCGCGCCATTCCGATGATCTTCCAGGGCAGCGGGGACTGCTCCGCGGTGGACTGGACCTTCCTGGGCCTGACCATCGCGAACTGGGGCTTCGTCTGGTTCGCGGCCTTCGCGGTGGTGTTCGCGCTGCTGCTGGCGCAACGCGCGCCCCGGCCGGTGCCGGGCCGGCAAGTGCCCGCCTGAGCGCTGGGCGGTTGCCGGGCCGGGCCAGCGCCCCGACCGGCGTGCTGGCATGATGCAAACCGGCTTTCATGCGTGGGTCGATGGGACCGCGGCGTGAACGTCGCCGCGCCTCGCCCGCCATGTCTTCTTCTCCTCTTTCAGACGCCCAACGCAATGTCTGGCTGCTGGTGGCCGCCCAATCGCTGGGCGCTGCCGCGCCGCCGATCCTGATCTCGCTGGGCGGCCTGGTGGGCCAGATGCTTTCGGGCAGTGCCGCGCTGGCCACCTTGCCCGTGAGCCTCTATCACCTGGGGCTCGCGCTTTCCACCCTTCCTGCCGCGCTGCTGATGCGCCGCCTGGGCCGGCGCGCGGCCTACTGCCTGGGCGCTGTGCTGGGCATGGCCTCGGGCCTGCTTGCGGCTGTGGGTGTGCTGGAGGGCAGCTTTGCGACCTTCTGCATTGGCACGGCGCTGGCGGGCTTTTATGGCGCCTGCGTTCAGAACTACCGCTTCGCGGCCTCTGATGCGGTGAGCGCCGAGCAGCGGCCCCAGGCCATCTCGCGCATCATGGTCGGCGGCCTGGTCGCTGCCGTGATCGGGCCGCAGCTCGTGATCTGGACCCGCGACGCCTGGCCGGCGGCGCCCTTCGCGGGCAGCTTCGTGGGCCAGGCCGCGCTGGCGCTGCTGGCCTTGCCTCTGCTGTGGCGGCTGCGCATGCCGGCGCCGCAGGCCGAGCAGCAGGCCGATGGACCGGCGCGCCCGCTGGCCGTCATCGCGCGCACGCCGCGCTTCATCGTCGCGGCGATGGCGGGCGTGGTTTCCTATGGCCTGATGTCCTTCCTCATGACGGCCGCACCCATGGCCATGGTGGGTTGCGGCTTCACCGTGGGCGAGGCCGCGCTGGGCATCCAGTGGCATGTGCTGGCCATGTTCGTGCCCAGCTTCTTCACGGGCCGGCTGATTGCGCGCTGGGGCAAGGTCACGATCACCGCGCTGGGCCTGGCGCTGATCGGCGCCTCGGGCCTGATGGCGCTGATGGGCCTTCAGTTGCAGCATTTCTGGGGCTCGCTGGTGCTGCTGGGCCTGGGCTGGAACTTCGGCTTCATCGGCGCCACCGCGATGGTGACCGAGACCTACACCGCCGCCGAACGCGCGAAGGTGCAGGCCCTGAACGACTTCCTGATCTTCGGCACCGTGGCCGTGGCCTCCTTCGGCTCGGGCCACCTGCTCGGCGCGTCGGGTTGGGACGCCATCAACCTGCTCATGCTGCCGCTGGTGGGCGCGGCGCTGCTGATGCTGGGCGCCCATGCCTGGCGCGAGCGCTCGCGCGCCGGCACGAGCGCGCTGGCCGGGCGCTGAGGCCTCCTCGGTACTGCGTCAGGCGGTGGCCAGTTGGGCCGCGAGCCGGGCCACGTCGGCCAGCACGGCGTCGCTGCGCGCCTTCGTGAGCCGGGTCTGCGTGAGGTAGGCCGCCACCAGCCAGGGCGCGCGGCCCGGTGGCCAGAAGATGGCCACGTCGTTGTTCGTGCCCAGGGCGCCTGCGCCTGTCTTGTCTCCCACGCGCCAGCCGGCCGGCAGGCCCGCGCGCAGCCGCGTGTCCCCCGTGGTGTTGGCCACCATCCATTGCGTCAGCCGCTCGCGCGAGGCCGCGGACAGCGCATCGCCCAGCAGCAGACGCTGAAGGCTGTCGACCATCGCCGCGGGCGTGGTGGTGTCGCGCGGGTCGCCCGGGGTGGCTTCGTTCAGGCCCGGTTCCGTGCGGTCCAGCCGCGTGTGCGCATCGCCCAGCGTGCGCAGGTAGGCCGTCAGCGCCGCCGGCCCGCCGTAGCTCTGCAGGATCAGGTTGGCTGCCGCGTTGTCGCTGGTGGTGATCGTCGCTTCGCACAGCTGCGCCAGCGTCAGGCCCGCGCCCACATGCTGCTCGGTGACGGGCGAATGCGCGACCAGCACGTCGCGGCCGTAGGGAATGCGGCGCTCCAGCTGTTCCTGGCCGGCGTCCACGCGCTGCAGCACCTGCGCCGCGGCCAGCACCTTGAAGGTGCTGCACATGGGAAAGCGCTCGTCGGCGCGGTGGCTCACCGAGGCACCGGTGCCCGTGTCGAGGATGTGAACGCCCAGCCGGCCGCCGCTGCCGGCCTCGATGCTGCGCAGGCGCTGCATGGCATCTGCCGAGCCTGGGCTCAAGTTTTTCTGGCTCTTCTGGGCCAGGGCCAGGGTGGGGAGCGCGGCGGCGAGCAGCGCGCCGAAATGTCGTCTTTGCATGGGGTCAGCGAATCAGGATTGAAGGAGATGGGAGGCGTGACGATAGAGAAGGCCGGCCTTTCGTTCCAATGGGAAGATTGCAGGTCTGACCCCAGAAAAACTGAGTCTTCGAGCCCGACCATGTCCTTGCCACTGAACGCCCTGCGCGCCTTCGAGGTTTCGGCGCGCCACCTGAGCTTCACGCGTGCCGCGCAGGAGCTGAACGTGACGCAGACCGCCGTGAGCCAGCACGTGAAGAACCTGGAGGATCGTCTGGGCGCGCCACTGTTCCGGCGCCTGCCGCGCGGGCTGGCGCTGACGGACGAGGGCCATGCGCTGCTGCCGGTGCTGGCCCAGTCCTTCGCGCGCATGGCCGCGGTGCTGGCGCAGTTTGGCGATGGGCGCATGCGCGAACTGCTGGCCGTGGGGGTGGTCGGCACTTTCGCCGTGGGCTGGCTGCTGCCACGGCTGCCCGAGTTCCAGGCGCAGCATCCTTTCGTCGACCTGCGGCTGTTCACGCACAACAACCGCGTCGACATCGCGGCCGAGGGGCTGGACTGCGCGATCCGTTTCGGCGACGGTGCCTGGCATGGCCTGGCCGCCGTGCCACTGGTGCAGGCGCCCCTGACGCTGCTGTGCGCGCCCGCGCTGGCCGCGCGCCTGCGTCGGCCGGCCGACCTGCTGCACGAGCCGCTGCTGCGCTCCTACCGCAGCGATGAATGGGGCCGCTGGTTTGCGGCGGCCGGCCTGCCGCCGCCGGTGCTGCGCGGGCCGGTCTTCGATTCCTCGCTGGCGCTGGCCGAGGCGGCCGCGCAGGGCGCCGGCGCGGCGCTGCTGCCGGCAGCGATGTTCGCAAAGGCCCTGCAGCAGGAGCGGCTGGTGCGGCCCTTCGACATCGAGATCGGGGAGGGAGGCTACTGGCTCACCCGGCCCAAGTCACGCCCGCCTTCGGCCGCGCTGCTGGCCTTCGAGGCCTGGCTCACGCAGCAAACAGCTGCTGAGGCCCCTCAGAGCGGCAGCGTGTCGAAGGCCGCGTAAGCCGTGCCCAGCCAGCTCTTGACGCGCTGGCGCTCCAGCAGGCCCAGCGCGTCGGGTCCGTCCTTGTCGTGCACGGCCTTCCAGAAGCTGGTGTTGCGGTTGTCGATCTTGCGCATGCTGGCTTCCTGCAGGCGCGGCAGCGAGATCACGCGCGCGCCTGCGGCCGTGGCCCGCGCCAGCGACTGCGAACCGAGCATCAGCGCGAAATCGCTGCCCCGGCCGTAGTTCTGCACCACGATGTAGTTGGCGCGCTCGCCAAAGGTGTCGACCAGCTTGCCCAGCAGGTCGCTGGAGTCGCGGCCGTCGTCCATCACATGCCAGAAGTTGACCGGGATGTTCAGCTCGGCGAAGACGTCGAAGAGCTGGGATTCGTCGATCCAGCGCGCCAGCGGCGCCAGGGTCTGGGCCGCCATGTCCACGATCACGCTCTGCTCGGGCTTCTGCTCGAAGCCATTGACCACCTGGTCCAGGCCCTCGAAGCTGTCGACCACGATGGGCGAGGCGAAGCCTTCGTAGAAGCGCGTGAAGGAGTGGTGCGAGCGGTCGGTGTCGTAGCCGACGAAGGGGCGGTCGTGGTCGATGAAGTACTGCGCCAGCAGCCGCGAAGTGACCGATTTGCCGACGCCGCCTTTTTCGCCGCCGATGAAGTTGAGAGAGCTCATGGGAAAGGCCGACCGGGAAGGGGTTGCAGGGAACACCGACGAAGCACGAGCCATGCCGGTGCGAGGACGTGGGGATTCTAGGAGTCGGATTTGTCCGTTCGCTGGCGCCGCCTTGGCTGCCACAGCGCATGGGCCTGCCAGCGCGCCAGCAGCCGCGCCTTCCAGGCATCGGGCAGGGCCACGGCGTCGAGCATGGCGGGCCAGTGCTGGCGCGCCAGGGCGGCGGTGTCGGCCACGGCCTTGCGGGCCGGTGCCTCCTGCAGGCCGGTGGCCCAGCAGAAGGCGCGCAACTGGGCCGGGGTGAAGTAGCTCTGGCGCGGGTCGCGTGCGGGCGAGGCCCGGCCGGGCTCCGGCGACAGCCAGGGCAGGGCATGGCCGTCGGCGCCCTGCATGGCCGCATAGGCCACGATGTCGTAGGCCGGCGCGAACTGCGGCGTGCGGCCGTCGGGAAAGAGCACGCCGAAGTTCTTCAGGTGCGCGTCGGGGTTGCCCAGCAGCTCGTTGACCACCAGCCTGCGCAGCAGCTCCAGCTGCGCGGGCTCGCCCAGCGAATCGAAGGCGCGCATGGCCTGCGCCATGGCCGCGTAGCTGCCGCCGTACTTGTGCTGCGGATCGCGCGAGAGGATCTGCGCGAAGTCCTCGAAATGCAGCCGCCGGGCACCTACGCGGTCGAAGCGCGTGACGGCCAGGAACTGGGGCTCGTCGGGCAGCGCGTAGCTGTGCTGGGCCTGGATGGCTTCCAGCGGCGCCAGCTCGGCCCGGCACACTGTCACGCCGGCCGCGGCCGCGAGCTGGAGCGAGAACATCTCCAGTTGCGGCATGTGCGGCCGGCCCGTCACGGGCAGCTTGGCGATCACGCGCTGGCTGGAGGCGCCCAGGCGGGTGCGCGCCGTGTAGCGCTTGCCCTGGCGCGCCAGCACCAGCTTGGGCTGCACGCCTGAGACTGAAATGCCTTGGGGCAGCGGGTCGGCCACCACGGACATTTCCAGCGCGTCCTGGTCCTGCGTGACCAGGCGCTGCAAGGTGGCGCGCTCCACCTCCACCGGTCGCGCGCTCACGGCGCCGGGCAGGTCACCCCCGCAGGCGGCCAGCAGCTCGAAGTGGTCGTCTTCGCCGCAGCCGCGCAGCTGGGCGATGTGGCTGCGCAGCACGCCTTCGGGCAGCAGGTTCTGGAACCAGGCGGGCAGGCGCCCGCCCTGGGCATTGAACAGCGGGTTGCGCACGTCGGCCCACAGGGCCGCCTGGGCGCCGGCGTCCTGCGCCACCATGGACAGCGACAGCACGTCGGCCGGCGGCTGGGCCACCAGCGCCGGCTCGGGCACGAAGCGGCACAGCTCGCCATACTGGAAGAGCTTGCCCCACAGCCGGCCAGCCAGCGCGATGTCGAGGATCTTGACCTGCATGATGGCGGTGCGGCCGCAGCGGCTCAGCCCTTGCCCGGCGTGGGGGGGGCAAGGGGTGCAAGGGGGGCGGAGGGGGCTTGCGTGGCCTCGCCCACGCGGGTGGCCACGGGCCGGTAAGCGCCCTCGGGCGCGGCAGCCACGGCGCCAAAGCCCTTGGGCACGAGTTGCAGCTCCAGCCCCAGCGCATCCACCAGCGCCAGCAGCGAGCTCAGTTGCGGATTGCCGCGCGGCCCCAGCGCGTTGCGGATGGTGCGCTCGGTCAGGCCGGTCTGCTCGGCCAGCTGCAGGCCGTTGAGGCCCACCCGCTCGCGACGCTGCGCCAGTTGCTCGATGAGGGTGCGTCGGTCCATGGAAAGATATTACCGTATTTGGATTTTTCGGAAAAATATTTCCGATCAATGCCAAGCGCTCAAAGCGCCTATCGCTGCACCATGGACAGGAACGGCCCCAGGCTGCCCATCAGCCAGTTCTGGCTGAAATCCAGGGCCGCGCGGCGGTATTTCTCGTCGGCCTGGGCGGCCAGCAGGTCCAGGCGGCCGACGACCTTGGACAGTTCGCGGTCCGCCACGAGATTGCGGCCGCGCTCGCTGATCTCGGTGGACAGCAGCAGCGGCTTGCCGTCCGTGCCCTGGCGGGCGCTCAGCAGCCACAGCGAGATCTCGAAATTGCGCGCGGCGCGGTAGGCGTTCTCGGCACTCACGCCGTCCAGCATGCTCTGCTGCCAGGTGTCGCCGTTGGCCTGCCTGAGCATCGCCGCCCAGCCCACCGTCAGCGCTGCCACGCGGTCGCCCGGGTAGGCGGGCTCGAAGGCCTGGCGCACGGCCTCGATGCTGGTGGCGCCGCGCAATTCGGCCAGCGGCCGGTCGTTCATCAAGGCGTCCCAGGTGCGTTCGATGGCCTCGTCGACGCTGGGTGCCCACTTGCGCCACTCGCGCGGGTTGCGGCGGTACAGCGACAGCTGCACGCGCCGTATCGACTGCAGGTTGTCGCGCAGCGCCAGGTTGGCGATGCGGTTGGTGCTCGACTGCAGCCATTCGCGCGATTCGTAGGGCTGCGCGCGCTGGGTGTGCGTGAAGGCGCCGCAGCCGGCCAGCGGCAGGGCCAGGGCGCCCTTCAGCAGCAGGCGGCGCCCTGCGGGCGGCGGCAGTGGGCGGGCAGCAGAAGCGGGTCGGGCTGGCATGAGGGCGCACGTTATCATCAGCGGGCCGGGCGAAACGCGCGTCGGCGCGTGATTTTTCTTTGAATATCAACACCTTGGCCTGCAAAGCCAAACCGCCGTGCGTCTTAATTCCATCAAGCTCTCGGGCTTCAAGTCCTTCGCGGAGCCCACCAACTTCATGCTGCCGGGCCAATTGGTGGGCGTGGTGGGCCCCAACGGTTGCGGCAAGTCCAACATCATGGACGCCGTGCGCTGGGTGCTCGGCGAGAGCAAGGCCAGCGAGCTGCGCGGCGAGTCCATGCAGGACGTGATCTTCAACGGCACCACCAGCCGCAAGCCGGCCAGCCGCTCCAGCGTCGAGCTGACTTTCGACAACGCCGACCACCGCGCGGGCGGCCAGTGGAGCCAGTTCACCGAGATCGCCGTCAAGCGCGTGCTCACGCGCGACGGCACCAGCAGCTACTACATCAACAACCAGCCCGTGCGCCGGCGCGACGTGCAGGACGTGTTCCTGGGCACGGGCCTGGGGCCGCGCGCCTACGCCATCATCGGCCAGGGCACGATCAGCCGGATCATCGAATCCAAGCCCGAGGAACTGCGCCTGTTCCTGGAGGAGGCGGCCGGCGTCTCCAAGTACAAGGAGCGCCGCCGCGAAACCGAGAACCGCCTGTCGGACACGCGCGAGAACCTCACGCGCGTGGAAGACATCCTGCGCGAGCTGGGCGCCAACCTTGAGAAGCTGGAGCGCCAGGCCGAGGTGGCGGCACGCTACAAGACGCTGCAGGCCGATGCCACGCGCAAGCAGCACCAGCTGTGGTTCCTCAAGCGCAGCGAGGCCGAGGCCGACCAGGCTCGCATCAAGGCCGATGCCGACCGCGCGGTGAACGAACTCGAATCGCGCATGGCCGACCTGCGCCATGTGGAGGCCGAGCTGGAAACCATCCGCCAGGCGCACTACGGCGCGGGCGACGAGGTCAACCAGGCGCAGGGCAAGCTCTACGAGGCCAGCGCCGAAGTGGGCCGGCTCGAAGGCGAGATCCGCTTCGTGGTCGAAGGCCGCCAGCGCGTGGAGCAGCGGCTGGTGCAACTGGCCGAGCAGTTGGCGCAGTGGGACAACCGCCGCGTCGAAGCCGAAGCCGAGATCGAGACCCTGGCCGGCCAGGGCGTGGACGCCGAGGAGCAGGGCCTGGTGCTGGCCGCCCAGCTGGAAGACCAGGAAGCGCGCCTGCCCGAGCTGGAAGAAGCGCAGCAGAAGGCGCAGGACGCGGCCAACGGCCAGCGCGGCACCGTCACCCAGGTGCAGCAGCAGATCCAGGTGCTGGCGGCCGACCAGCGCAACATCGAGGAGCAGACCCGCCAGTTGAGCCAGCGCAGCGAACGCCTGCGCGCCGACCGCAACGCCCTGGCCGCGCCCGACGAGGCGCGCGTGGCCGACCTGCAGGAGCAGGCCGCCGCCGCGCAGGAAGCCGCGGCAGAAGCCGATGCGCGCCTGCAGGAGCTGCAGGACCAGGTGCCGCAACTGGACGAAGACCGGCGCGCCAAGCAGCAGGCCGTCAACACCGAAGGCGCGAAGCAGGCCGAATACTCCGCGCGGCTGGAAGCGCTCAAGGCGCTGCAGGAAAAGCTCAAGACCGATGGCAAGCTGGCCCCGTGGCTGGCCAAGCATGGGCTCGATGGTCTGCAGGGGCTGTGGAGCCGCCTGCATGTGGAGCCGGGCTGGGAAAACGCGCTCGAAGCCGCCCTGCGCGAACGCATGGGCGCGCTCGAAATCTCGCGCCTGGAAATGGCCCGCGCCTTCGCCAGCGACGCGCCGCCGGCCAAGCTGGCCTTCTACAGCCCGCCGGCCGATGGTGGCGCGGGCAGCGCGGGCCATGGCACGCTGGCACGGCTGTCAGACCTGCTGCGCCTGCACGACGCGGGCCTGCAGGCGCTGATGCGCGACTGGCTGCAGGGCTGCTACACCGCGCCCACGCTCGAAGAAGCGCTGGCCCAGCGCGCCCAGTTGCCGCCCGGCGCCACCTTCTACGTGCCCAGCGGCCATGCCGTGACGGCGCACAGCGTGAGCTTTCATGCGCAGGATTCGGAGCAGTCCGGCCTGCTCGCACGCCAGCAGGAAATGGAGAACCTGGAGCGCCAACTGCGCGCCCAGACCCTGATCCATGACGAAGCCCGCACGGCCCTGGTGCGGGCCGAAGCCGCCTATGCCGACGCAGCGGCGCGCCAGGTCACGGCCCGGCGCGAGGCCAGCGAAACGCAGTCGCGTGCCCACGAGCTGCAGGTCGAGTCGCTGCGCCTGTCGCAACTGGCCGAGCAGACCCGCGCGCGCAGCCAGCAACTGGAAAACGACCTGGGCGAAGTCGATGCGCAGCTCGAAGAGCTGCAGGAGCGCCGCATCGCCGCCGAAGCGCGCTTCGAGGAGCTGGACATGCAACTGGCCGACAGCCAGCAGCAGCATGCCGACCTGGAAGAGCGCGTGATCGAGTCGGGTCGCAAGCTCAATGCCGCGCGCGAGCAGCTGCGCGCGCTGGAGCGTCAGGTGCAGGAATCGACCTTCTCGCAACGCAGCCTGGAGGCGCGGCGCGGCGAGTTGAACCGCTCGATCCAGACCGCCTCGCAACAGGCGGTGGCGCTGGCCGACGAGCGCGAACGCGCGCAGGCCGAGCTGGGCCGCCTGTCGGCCGCCGCCGCGCAGGCCGGCCTGCAGGACGCGCTGAACCTCAAGATGGAGCGCGAGGCCACATTGGGCGCCACGCGCAGCCGCTACGACGAGCTGACGCAGCAGCTGCGCGCCAGCGACGAACGGCGCCTGAAGCTGGAGCGCGAGCTCGATCCGCTGCGCCAGCGCATCACCGAAATGCAGCTCAAGGAGCAGGCCGCGCGCCTGGGGCTGGAGCAATACACGCAACTGCTGGCCGATGCGCAGGCCGACCTGGCCGTGCTCGCGCAGTCGATCCAGGAGGGCAATGTGCGGCTGTCGGGCCTGCAGGGCGAGATCGACCGCCTGCACCGCGAGGCCGCGGCGCTGGGGCCGGTGAACCTGGCCGCGCTGGAAGAGCTGAGCAGCGCGCGCGAACGCAAGACCTTCCTGGACTCGCAGTCGGCCGACCTCAACGAGGCCATCAACACGCTGGAAGACGCGATCCGCAAGATCGACGGCGAAACGCGCGAACTGCTGGGCGGCACCTTCAACACCGTCAACGAGCACTTCAGCCGCATGTTCCCGGAGCTTTTTGGCGGCGGCAACGCCAAGCTGATCATGACCGGCGACGAGATCCTGGATGCCGGCGTGCAGGTGCTGGCCCAGCCGCCGGGCAAGAAGAACCAGACCATCCACCTGCTCTCGGGCGGCGAAAAGGCGCTGACGGCCATCGCGCTGGTCTTCGCCATCTTCCAGCTCAACCCCGCGCCCTTCTGCCTGCTGGACGAAGTGGACGCGCCGCTGGACGACGCCAACACCGAGCGCTATGCGCGGCTGGTCTCGGCCATGAGCAAGAGCACCCAGTTCCTGTTCATCAGCCACAACAAGATCGCCATGGAAATGGCCGAGCAGCTGATCGGCGTGACCATGCAGGAGCAGGGCGTCTCGCGCATCGTGGCGGTCGATATGGAATCCGCCGTCTCGATGACGAACTGACGCCGCCGCTGCACTTGCCGAGCTTTGGAATTTGAATGAGCAGTCTTACCGTTGCACTCGCAATCCTCGGCGGCCTCGTGCTGGCCGCCATCATTGGCTACAACACCTGGGTGTCGCACCGGCAGGCGCCGCGGCAGCCCGAGGCGCTGGCGCCCGAGCAGGGCGCGCCCGGCCATGGCGGCGTGGAGCTGACGGCCGGGGATGTGGAGCCGGTGCTGCACACCGATCCGAACGACGTGGGCGCCGTGGACCGCCACGAGCCCCTGTTCGACCCTGACCTGCCGCCGCCCGCCCAGGCCGGCCTGACCGAGCGCCGCGGCATGCTGGACCCGCTGATCGACGTCATCGCCCCCATCGCGCTGGAAGGCCGCCTGCATGGCGCGGCCGCCATCGCAGCGCTGCCGGCCACGCGCCGCGCGGGCAGCAAGCCCATCGCCGTGGAAGGCCTGAACGACGCCACCGGCCAGTGGGAGGCGCCCGTGGCCGGCCAGCGCTACCGCGCGCTGCAGATCGGCGTGCAACTGGCCAACCGCACCGGCGCGCTCAACGAGATCGAGTACTCGGAATTCGTCATGAAGTCCCAGGCCTTTGCCGATGCGGTCAACGGCATGCCCGAGTTCCCCGAGATGCTGGACGAGGTGGCGCGTGCGCGCGAGCTGGACCAGTTCGCCAGCGCCCACGACGCGCAACTGGCCTTTGTGCTGCGTGCGCGCCACGCGGCCTGGAGCCCGGCCTATGTGCAGCAGTGCGCCTCGCGCCTGGGCTTCGTGGCCGGCATGATCCCGGGCCGCATGGTGCTGCCCAACGCAGAGAACGGCGCGCCGCCCGTGCTGGGCCTGGCCTTCGACACCCAGGCTGCGCTGGCCGACGACCCCGCGCAGTCGGCCATCCGCGAACTGGCGCTGAGCCTGGACGTGCCGCAGGTGGACCGTCAGCTCGAGCCCTTTGCCCGCATGCGCGAGGTGGCGGCCACGCTGGCCAGCGAGATGGACGGCGCCGTGACCGACGGCGGCGGCCAGCTGCTGCGCGAGGAAACGCTGGACGCCATCGGCGCCGACCTGGCCGAGCTCTACGACACGCTGGAAACGCGCGAGCTGGCAGCGGGCTCGGTGCTGGCACGCCGGCTCTTCAGCTGAAGCAGCGGCAGCAGCAGCCCACCATGAGCCAGAACGATCTCTTTCTTGCTGCCGACGCCGCAGCGCAGGAAGCCGCCACCCTGCGCGCGCAGCTGCACCGGCATGCGCACCTGTACTACGTGCTGGACGCGCCCGAAGTGCCGGACGCCGAATACGACCGGCTGTTCCAGCGCCTGCAGGCCCTGGAGCAGGCGCACCCCGAGTTGCTCACGCCCGATTCGCCGACGCAGCGCGTGGGCGGCCGGGTGCTGGACAGCCTCAAGGCCGTGCGCCACGTGGTGCCCATGCTCTCGATCCAGACCGAGACCGACACCACCGAGGCCGGTGCGCGTGCTTTCGATGCGCGCGTGCGCCGCGAACTGGGGCTGGCGCCCGATGCGCCGGCCGTCGAGTACGCGGCCGAACTCAAGTTCGATGGCCTGGCCATCAATCTGCGCTACGAAGACGGCCTGCTGGTGCTGGGCTGCACGCGCGGCGACGGCGAGACCGGCGAGGATGTGACGCAGAACCTGCGCACCATCGGCCAGATCCCGCTCAGGCTGCAAGGCCAGGCGCCGGCCGTGCTCGAAGTGCGGGGCGAGGTCTACATGCGTCGCGACGATTTCGAGCGCCTGAACGAGCGCCAGCGCGAGCAGGGCGACAAGACCTTCATCAACCCGCGCAACACGGCTGCGGGCGCCATCCGCCAGCTTGATCCGGCGCTGGTGGCCGCGCGCAAGCTGAGCTTCTTTGCCTACGGCCTGGGCGAGGTGCAGGGCTGGGAGATGCCGTCCACACACGGCGGCATGCTCGATGCGCTGCAGGCTTTCGGCCTGCCTGTCTCGGACGAGCGCATCGTGGGTGCAGGCGCCGACGCGCTGGTGGCCTTCCATCAGCATGTGGCGGCCCAGCG
This sequence comes from Xenophilus arseniciresistens, assembly GCF_028023875.1. Lineage (GTDB taxonomy): Bacteria > Pseudomonadota > Gammaproteobacteria > Burkholderiales > Burkholderiaceae_C > Xenophilus > Xenophilus arseniciresistens. Next base: position 264,975 of record NZ_JAQIPB010000002.1, on the reverse strand, counting down.
CGATGCGCTGCCCTTCGACATCGACGGCGTGGTCTACAAGGTCAACAGCCTCGCGCTGCAGCGCCAGTTGGGCTTCAAGACGCGCGAGCCGCGCTGGGCCGTGGCCCACAAGTACCCGGCGCAGGAGCAGGTGACGCGGCTGAACGGCATCGACGTCCAGGTGGGCCGCACCGGCAAGCTCACGCCCGTGGCCCGGCTGGAGCCGGTGTTCGTGGGCGGCACCACGGTGTCCAACGCCACGGTGCACAACCTGTTCGAGCTGCGGCGCAAGCGCGCGCGTGTGGGCGATCAGGTGATCGTGCGCCGCGCCGGCGATGTGATTCCCGAAGTGGTGGGCGTGGTGCCGCCCGCGCTGGCGCCGCTGGTCGCGGCGACTTCGGACGAAGAAGCCGTGGTCGACGCCGCGGCCCAGGCCGGCCCGGCCGCGCTGGCCCCGCGCGTGCCCTATGTGCCCAACTTCCGCATGCCGCGCCAATGCCCGATCTGCGGCAGCGCCGTGGTGCGGGAAAAGGGCGAGGTCAATCACCGCTGCAGCGGCGGCATCGTCTGCCCCGCGCAGCGCAAGCAGGCCATCCTGCATTACGCGCAGCGCCGTGCGCTCGATATCGAGGGCCTGGGCGACAAGCTGGTGGACCAGCTGGTGGACGGCAACATCGTGCGTTCGCTGCCCGACCTGTACAGGCTGGGCCTGAGCGCCCTGGCCGCGCTCGATCGCATGGCCGAGAAGTCGGCCGCCAACCTGCTGCAGGCGCTGGAGGCATCGAAATCCACGACCTTGCCGCGCTTCCTGTTCGGCCTGGGCATCCGCCATGTGGGCGAAAGCACGGCCAAGGACCTGGCGCGCCATTTCGGCTCGCTGGACCGCATCATGGACGCCACCGAAGGCCAGTTGCTCGAAGTGCCCGACGTGGGGCCGGTGGTGGCGCAGAGCCTGCACACCTTCTTCCAGCAGCACAGCAACCGCGAAGCCGTGGAGCAGCTGCGCGCGGCGGGTGTCACGTGGGAAGAGGGCGCGCCCGCCGAGCGCGCCAGCCTGCCGCTGGCCGGACAGACCTTCGTGCTCACGGGCACCTTGCCTACGCTCAGTCGGGAAGATGCCAAGGAGCGGCTGGAGGCCGCCGGTGCCAAGGTGTCGGGGTCGGTGAGCAAGAAGACGCACTTCGTGGTTGCGGGCGAAGAAGCCGGCAGCAAGCTCGACAAGGCCCGCACTCTGGGCGTGCCGGTCATCGACGAAGCCGCGCTGCTGGCGATGCTGGCGCAGGGCGCAAGGGCCGGCTGAGGGCTGCGGCGGCCCTTGTACCGGGCGGCCTGCAGTTTTACCCCAGCTTTACGCGTGTTTACCTGCGGCCGGGATCGCAGGGTCAACGATGGGGCTCCAAGCCCGTTGATGGCTTTGAACATGAAGGAGTCGCCATGATGAAGCTCACACCGCATCGTCGCCTGATCGGCATCGCCGGGGCGCTGGGCGCGCTCGCCCTGCTGGGCGGCTGCGTGGCGACCGGCCCCGTCGCCTACGACGACTACGGCAATCCCTATGGCTACGGTGCGCCGGCGCATGTGGACGTGGACGTCTACTCCGCCCCGGTCTACCGCGGCTACCCGGGCTACGCCTACCCCTCGTACCCCTACTATCACGGCCGCTCGGGCTATGACCGGCGCTGGGACGACCGCTACCGCCGTCCGCCGCCGCCGCGCGCCGTGGTTCCGGTGCCCGTTCCCGTGCCGGTGCCCGTTCCCTCGGCGCGCCCGAGCTGGCAGTCGCCGACCACGGGCCCCGGCGTGCGCCCCGAGCCGGTCATCCGCGGCCGTTATGTGCCGGGCCTGCCGCGCGGCACCGCGCGCGGTGGCCAGCCGGTGGCGCCGGGCGACGCGCCCTGAGCGCCGGTTGAGCCTTCAGCACGCCCCGGTGCCGGCTGCACGGCCGCGCACAATGGCGGCATGACGATCCGCGAAATCCTGAAGATGGGCGATGTGCGCCTGCTGCGCGTGGCCCAGCCGGTCACGGCCTTTGACACCGATGCGCTGCACCTGTTGGTGCTGGACATGTTCGACACCATGCACGCGGTCAATGGCGCAGGCCTGGCCGCGCCGCAGATCGGCGTGGACCAGCAGGTGGTGATCTTCGGCACCGGCACACCCAACCCGCGCTACCCCGACGCGCCCGTGGTCCCGCGCACGGTGCTGGTCAACCCCGTGGTCACGCCTTTGGGCGACGAAGAGGAAGAAGGCTGGGAAGGCTGCCTGTCGGTGCCCGGGCTGCGCGGCGTGGTGCCGCGCTGGGCCCGCGTGCGCTACAGCGGCTTCGACCCTTACGGTGACCCGATCGAGCGCGAGGTGAGTGGCTTTCACGCCCGCGTGGTGCAGCACGAGGTCGACCACCTGCTGGGCAAGCTCTACCCCATGCGGGTGCGCGATTTCACGCGCTTCGGCTACACCGAGGTGCTGTTCCCGGGCCTGGACGCGAGCGAGGACGATTGAGGCGAAGCGCTGCCGCCCGTTCTCAGTTGAAGCGGCCGCCCACGCCGATGCGCCCGCCGCCGATCAGCGCCACCGCGATGGCGCTGAACAGGAACATGCCCTGCAGTTCCAGCGCCCAGCCACCGTTGCTGCTCAGGCTGGTGAGCTGCTTTGCATGGGCCAGCCAGATGGCCACCACCATGTTGATGGCGATCACGCAGGCTGCCGGCCGCGTGAACATGCCGATGATGACCAGCGCGGGCGCCACCAGCTCGCCCAGGTACACGCCATAGGCCAGCACCGCAGGCAGGCCGTGCGCGGCCAGCATGCCGCCGATGCCGTCCACGCCCTTGCCCAGCTTGGCAATGCCGTGCAGCAGGATCAGAACGCCCAGCGCCACGCGCAGGACCAGCTTGCCAAGATCTTCGGAACGGGTCATGGAGGGAAGGGGCCTGCCCGGCCCGGGATGGAAATGCGCGGCATCTTAGCCAATCGGCATCGCATGCGCGGGGCCGAGGCCCGCACGCGGCGCGAGGGCTTCAGTCCTGCGCGCGGACGGCTTCGCGCAGCTCGGTTTCGATCAGCATCTGCGCGCGCGGGCCGCGCAGCTCGGCGCCGCTGATCAGGAAGCTGTCTTCCACGCGCTCGCCCAGCGTGGACACCTTGGCCAGTTGCAGGTTCAGGTGGTGTCGCGCCAGCACCCGGGCCACGCTGTAGAGCAGGCCCACGCGGTCGCTGGCCGAGATGCTGAGCAGCCAGCGCTGGGCCTTCTCGTCAGGCGTGAGGTTCACGCGCGGCTCGATCGGGAAGCTGCGCACGCGGCGCGAGACGCGCCCGCGCCCCGGCGCGGGCAGCTCGCCCTGGCGGCTCAAGGTCAGGGCCAGGTCGCTTTCCACCATCGCGATCAGCTCGCGGTAGTGCTCGGCCAGGAAGGTGGTCACGACCTGGAAGGTGTCCAGCGCATAGCCGTTGCTGGCCGTGTGCACGCGCGCGTCCAGAATGCTGAAGGAGGCCTGGTCGAAATAGCCGCAGATGCGCGCGAAGAGGTCGGGCTGGTCGGGCGTGTAGACCACCACCTGCAGCCCTTCGCCCACGGGCGAGAGCCGGGCCTGCACGATGGGCGCGGCCAGCGGATCGACCGGCACGCCGGCCGGCGGCACGAAGCGCGAGAGCTTCTTGGCATGCCAGGCGATCTCGCCCGCGTCATGGCGCATGAAGTAGCTGACGTCCAGCGTGTTCCACAGCGCCTTGTGGGCCTCGAAGGGCAGGGCGTTGAGCTTGAGCTCGATCAGCGCCTCGCGCTTGCGCGCTTCCACCACGGCATCGGGGTCGGGCATGCGGCCGCCCAGCGCGCGGGCGGTGGCGCGGTACAGGTCTTCGAGCAGCTTGCCCTTCCAGGCGTTCCACACGCGCGGCGAGGTGCCGCGGATGTCGGCCACCGTCAGCAGGTACAACGCCGTGAGGTAGCGCTCGTTGCCCACGCGTTCGGCGAAGGCCGCGATCACTTCCGGGTCCGACAGGTCCTGCTTCTGCGCCACGGTGCTCATGACGAGGTGCTCGGCGACCAGGAACTCGATGAGCTTGCTGTCCTCGCGCTCGATGCCGTGCTGGCGGCAGAAGCGCCGCACTTCGCGCGCGCCCAGCTCCGAATGGTCGCCGCCGCGGCCCTTGGCGATGTCGTGGAACAGCGCGGCCACGTACAGCACCCACGGCTTGTCCCAGCCCGCGGCCAGTTGCGAGCAGAAGGGGTATTCGTGCGCATGCTCGGCGATGAAGAAGCGGCGCACGTTGCGCAGCACCATCAGGATGTGCTGGTCCACCGTGTAGACGTGGAACAGGTCATGCTGCATCTGGCCCACGATGCGCCGGAACACGCGCAGGTAGCGGCCCAGCACCGAGGTTCGGTTGAGCAGCCGCATGGCGTGCGTGATGCCGCGCGGCTCCTTGAGCATGCGCATGAAGGTGGCGTGGTTGGCCGGGTCCTTCGAGAAGCGCACGTCCATCACGTGGCGCGCGTTGTACAGCGCGCGCAGCGTACGCACCGACAGCCCGTTGACGCCCACGGTCTTCTGGTAGAGCAGGAAGGTCTCGAGGATCGCGTGCGGCTCGCGCTCGTACAGGTCGTCGCTGGCGATCTCGATGGTGCCGGCCTTTTCGAAGAAGCGCTCGTTGATGGGCGTGCATTCGGCCGCCTGCGGGTGCAGGCGCTCCGAGATGTTCAGCAGCAGGATCTCGGTCAGCTGCGACACGGCCTTGGCCGCCCAGTAGTAGCGGCGCATCAGCGCTTCGCTGGCCTTGCGCTGGGACATGCCGCCCGAGCTGCTGGCCAGGCCGAAGCTCTGGGCCACGGCCGTCTGCAGGTCGAACACCAGCCGGTCCTCGCGCCGGTTGGCCAGGACATGCAGACGCGCACGGATCAGCGAGAGCACGGCCTCGTTGCGCTTGAGCTGCTGCACCTCGAAGGGCGTGGCCAGGCCGTTGCGCGCATAGTCTTCCCAGCTGCAGCCCAGGCCCGCGGCCTGCGCCACCCAGCGCACGGTGTGCAGGTCGCGCAGCCCGCCGGGCGATTCCTTGCAGTTGGGCTCCAGCGCGTAGGGCGTGTCGTCATGCTTCTGGTGCCGGTGCCGCATCTCCTGCGACTTGGCGGCAAAGAAGGCCCGCGCGTCAAGCGAGGCGGAAAAGCGTTCGCGGAATTGCGTGAACAGCTTCCTGTCGCCGCACAGCCAGCGCGCTTCCAGCATGGCGGTCTGCACGGTCACGTCCTTGGCGGCCTCGGCCAGGCATTCGTCGATGCTGCGCACGCTGGAGCCGATCTCCAGGCCCGCGTCCCAGCACTGGCCGATGAAGGCTTCCAGCCGCGCGGGCGCCACCGCTTCCTGCCCCGCGGGCAGGGCTGGCAGCAGCAGCAGCACGTCCACGTCCGAGCAGGGAAAGAGTTCGCCGCGGCCGTAGCCGCCCACGGCCACCAGGGTCAGTTCGCTGCCGAAGTCGGCGGCCTGCCACAGCCGGCGCAGCGCGTCGTCGGCCAGAGCGGACAGTTCGCGCAGCACGGTGCGCACGTTGCGCACGGCGCCGGGGGTGCGCAGGCGCTCGAAGATGGCGCTCTTGCGCGCGCGCAGTTCCTCGCGCAGGGTCGCGGGCAGGTCGATCACGACGGAGAAGGCCACCGCCGTCAGGTCTTGGTGGCCGTCACGAAGGACGGCAGCGGCGGGCTGCCTGCGGACAGGGTGAGCACCTCGTAGCCGGTCTCGGTGACCAGCACGGCATGCTCCCACTGGGCCGACAGCGAGCGGTCGCGCGTGACGATGGTCCAGCCGTCGTACTTGCCGCCGCGGTGGTCTTCCTTGATGTCGCGCTTGCCCATGTTGATCATGGGCTCGATGGTGAAGATCATGCCGGGCTTGAGTTCTTCCAGCGTGCCCGGGCGGCCGTAGTGCAGGACCTGCGGCTCCTCATGGAATCTGCGCCCCACGCCATGGCCGCAGAACTCGCGCACCACCGAGTAGCCGTTGCCTTCGGCGAACTTCTGGATCGCATGGCCCACGTCGCCCAGGTGGGCGCCGGGCCTGACCTGCAGGATGCCGTGCCACATGGCCTCGAAGGTGATCTGGCACAGGCGCTTGGCCGCGATGGAGGCGTCGCCGACGATGAACATGCGGCTGTTGTCGCCGAACCAGCCCTTGTAGACCACGGTGACATCGATGTTCATGATGTCGCCCTTCTTCAGGGGCTTGTCGTCGGGGATGCCGTGGCACACGACATGGTTGACCGAGGTGCACAGCGACTTGGGGAAGGGCACGCTGCCCGAACCCTGGTAGCCCACCGTGGCGGAGGTGGTGCCCTGCTGGACCATGTATTCGGCCGCAAGGCGGTCGATTTCGTTCGTGGTGATGCCGGGCTGGATGAAGGGCGTCAGGTAGTCCAGGACCTCGGAGGCGAGCCGGCAGGCCTGGCGCATGTCGCCCAGGCTTGCGGGATCGTGGTAGGTGATGCTCATGGGGCGGGATTATCCCATCGGGGCTCCTGGGCGAGCGGGGCGCGGGGCGCTTCCCCACAGGGGCCGCACTAGAATCCGGGGTTTCTCCGAGGGGCCCCAGTCAGCGGCCCCCCGGCGTGGCGTCTTCCCGCCCCGCTTCACTCGGTTCAGCCCATTCTTCTGCCGGCCTCAGGCCCCATCATCGTGACGCAGTCCGCCCCCTCTGCCGCCCCCGTCGTGACGTCATTAGCGGGTGCTTCGGCGCTCAGCGATTTCCGTGCCCGCCAGTTGCTGCCGCGCCTGCAGGCCATCGATGCGCGCATCGAGGCCCTGAGCGCGCGCTACGTGCATCTGGTGCTGACCGACGCCGAACCGGACGCCGCCGCGCGCGAACAACTGGCTGCGCTGCTGAGCTACGGCGAGCCCTTCGAGGTCCCCGGGTCCGCCGCCGCCACGCTGGTGGTCACGCCTCGCCTGGGCACGGTCTCGCCCTGGGCGTCCAAGGCCACCGACATCGCGCGCAACTGCGGCCTGGCGCTGCGCCGCATCGAGCGCGTGACGCAGTTCTTCATCCAGACCAAGGCCCCGCTGCTGGACAAGGTGCTGGGCAAGCCGGCCGGCCTGGACGCCGGGCAGCTCAGCGCCGTGGCCGCGCTGCTGCACGACCGCATGACCGAATCGGTGCTGCCGGGCCTGGACGGCGCCGCGGCGCTGTTCTCCGAACTCGCGCCGCAGCCCATGGCCCATGTGGACGTGCTCAGCGGCGGCCCCGAGATGGGCACGAAGGCCCTGCAGGAGGCCAACACCGCCCTGGGCCTGGCGCTGGCCGAGGACGAGATCGAGTACCTGGTCGCGGCCTTCACCAAGCTGGGGCGCAACCCCACCGACGTGGAGCTGATGATGTTCGCGCAGGCCAACAGCGAGCACTGCCGCCACAAGATCTTCAACGCCGACTTCACCATCGATGGCGTGCGCCAGGACAAGAGCCTGTTCGGCATGATCCGCCACACGCACCAGACGCATCCGCAGCACACGGTGATCGCCTATGCAGACAACGCCTCGGTGATGGAAGGCTCGCGCATCGAGCGTTTCATGGCGCGCGCGGCCGATGCCGGCGCCTCGCCGGCCTACGCCAAGGACGAGGCCCTGCACCATGTGCTGATGAAGGTGGAGACGCACAACCACCCCACGGCCATCTCGCCCTTCCCGGGCGCATCCACGGGCGCGGGCGGCGAGATCCGCGACGAAGGCGCTACGGGCCGCGGCTCCAAGCCCAAGGCCGGCCTCACGGGCTTCACGGTGTCCAGACTCTGGCCCGAGGCCGATACCTCCTACGGCAAGCCCGAGCACATTGCCAGCCCGTTGCAGATCATGACCGAGGGCCCGCTGGGCGGCGCGGCCTTCAACAACGAATTCGGCCGGCCCAACCTGCTGGGCTACTTCCGCGAGTACGAGCAGACCGTGACCAGCGACGTGGACACGTTGCAGCGCGGCTACCACAAGCCCATCATGATCGCGGGCGGCCTGGGGCAGATCGACGACATCCAGACCCGGAAGATCCAGTTCCCGGCCGGCACGCTGCTGATCCAGCTCGGCGGCCCGGGCATGCGCATCGGCATGGGCGGCGGCGCCGCCAGCTCGATGGCCACCGGCGCCAACGCGGCCGAACTCGACTTCGACTCCGTGCAGCGCGGCAACCCCGAGATCGAACGCCGTGCGCAGGAGGTCATCAACCACTGCTGGCAGCAGGGCGCGGCCAACCCCATCCTGGCCATCCACGACGTGGGTGCCGGTGGCTTGAGCAATGCCTTCCCCGAACTGACCAACGACGCGGGTCGCGGCGCGCGCTTTGACCTGCGCGCCGTGCCGCTCGAAGAGTCGGGCCTGGCGCCCAAGGAAATCTGGAGCAACGAAAGCCAGGAGCGCTACGTGCTGGCGATTGCGCCCGAGTCGCTGGACCAGTTCCGCGCCTTCTGCGAGCGCGAGCGCTGCCCCTTCGCGGTGGTGGGCGTGGCGACCGACGAACGCCAACTGCTGGTGGCCGACGAAACGGCCGATGCGGCCAATCAACCGGTGGACATGCCCATGGACGTGCTGCTGGGCAAGCCGCCCAAGATGCACCGCGACGTGAAGGCCATCCGCCGCCAGTTCCAGCCGCTGAATCTGACGGACGTGCAACTGCAGCAGGCCGCCATCGACGTGCTCTCGCACCCCACGGTGGCCTCCAAGCGCTTCCTGGTCACCATCGGCGACCGCACGGTGGGCGGCCTGAGCCACCGCGACCAGATGGTCGGCCCCTGGCAGGTGCCCGTGGCCGACTGCGCCGTGACGCTGGCCGACTTCAAGGGCTTCGCCGGTGAGGCCATGAGCATGGGCGAACGCACGCCGCTGGCCGCCATGGACGCGCCGGCTTCCGGCCGCATGGCCGTGGCCGAAGCCATCACCAACCTGCTGGCCGCGCCCATCGACCTGCCACGCGTGAAGCTGTCGGCCAACTGGATGGCTGCCTGCGGCGAGCCGGGCGAAGACGCGGCGCTGTACGAAACCGTGAAGGCCGTCGGCATGGAACTGTGCCCGGCGCTGGGCGTGTCCATCCCTGTGGGCAAGGATTCGCTGTCCATGCGCACGCAGTGGAAGGAGGGCGATGAGGCGAAGAAGGTCAGCTCGCCCGTGAGCCTGATCGTGAGCGCCTTCGCCACCCTGGAAGACGTTCGGGGCACGCTCACGCCGCAGCTCGATGCGCGTGAAGAAGACACGACCCTGGTGCTGATCGACCTGGGGCGCGGCCAGCACCGCATGGGCGGCAGCATCCTGGCGCAGATCCTGGGCCAGAGCGGCGACACGGTGCCGGACCTGGACGATCCGCAACTGCTGGTCAAGCTGGTGGCGGCCGTGAACCAGCTGCGTGCCGAAGGCAAGATCCTCGCGCTGCATGACCGCAGCGACGGCGGCCTGTTCGTCACCGCCGCCGAAATGGCCTTCGCGGGCCAGGTGGGCGTCTCGCTCAATGTCGATCTGCTGGTCACCGAAGGCGACGGCATCTCCGACAGCCGCATGGAAACCGGCGACGCCAAGAACTGGGCGCAGCAGGTCAGCGGCCGGCGCGAGGAGCTCACGCTCAAGGCCTTGTTCAGCGAAGAGCTGGGCATGGTGCTGCAGGTGCGCACGGCCGAGCGCAACGAGGTCATGCAGACGCTGCGTGCGCATGGCCTGTCGGCCTTCAGCCACTTCGTCGGCAAGACCCGCCCGCAGAGCTCGAGCATCGAAGTCGGCAAGGGCAAGCTCGAGGTCTGGCGCGACACCAAGGCCGTGTTCAGCGCCAGCCTGTCGGATCTGCAGCAGGTGTGGGACAGCGTGAGCTGGAAGATCTGCCGCGAGCGCGACAACCCCGAATGCGCCGACAGCGAACACGCGGCCGCCGGCGACGCGAGCGACCCCGGCCTGCACGTGGTGCTGGCCGAGGGCGTGGAAGACAACGTGGCCGCGCCCTTCCTGCAGCTGGCCAGGCCCAGGGTGGCCATCCTGCGCGAGCAGGGTGTCAATTCGCACGTGGAGATGGCCTACGCCTTCACCGAGGCCGGCTTCGAAGCCTTCGACGTGCACATGACGGACCTGCAATCGGGCCGTGCCGACTTGGCGCAGTTCAAGGGCGTGGTGGCCTGCGGCGGCTTCAGCTACGGCGATACGCTGGGCGCAGGCATCGGCTGGGCCCGCAGCATCACCTTCAACCCGGTGCTGTCGGCGCAGTTCCAGGCCTTCTTCGCGCGCACCGACACCTTCGGCCTGGGCGTGTGCAACGGCTGCCAGATGTTCGCCGAGCTGGCCGACATCATCCCCGGTGCGCAGGACTGGCCGCGCTTCACCACCAACCAGAGCGAGCGCTTCGAGGCGCGGCTGTCCATGGTCGAGGTGCTGGAGTCGCCCAGCCTGTTCTTCCAGGGCATGGCCGGCAGCCGCCTGCCGATCGCGGTGGCCCACGGCGAGGGCTATGCCAACTTCCGCCATCGCGGCAACGCGGCGCAGGCCATCGCGGCCATGCGCTTCGTGGACAACGCCGGCCAGGCCACCGAGCGCTACCCCTTCAACCCGAACGGCAGCGCGGGCGGCCTGACGGCCGTGACCACCGCCGACGGCCGCTTCACGGCCATGATGCCGCACCCCGAGCGCGTGTTCCGCAACGTGCAGATGAGCTGGACCTCGGGCGACAAGTCGCAGCTCAGCCCCTGGATGCGCATCTGGCGCAACGCGCGCCGCTGGGTGGGCTGATCGCAGGGCGCCTGTTCGACGATGTGTGAAATGGCGCATCGCCTGCCGCGCCGTCGCCTGCTGGGCGCCTCGCTGCTGGCGCCCGCGCTGGGCCTGGGCGCGGATGTGCTGGCGGCCGAAGCCTTCGGCGGCCTGCGCAAATCGCCGCGCATGCCGGTGCTCTTCCTGGGCCATGGCAGCCCGATGAACGCGATTGGCGACAACGCCTACAGGCGCAGCTGGCAGGCGCTGGGCGCAGAGTTCGGCCAGCGCTATCCGCGGCCGCAGCTGATCCTGTGCATCTCGGCGCACTGGCTCACGCGCGGCGGCTGGTTCCTCACGGGTCAGGCCAGGCCGCCCACCATCCATGACTTCGGCGGCTTTCCTCAGGAGCTGTTCGACCAGCAGTACCCGGCGCCGGGCGCGCCCGCCGTGGCGAACGGCCTGGCCACCACGCTGCGCGAGCCCTTGAGCGGCAACAAGCTGGGCGTGGATGCCAGCGAATGGGGCTATGACCACGGCACCTGGTCGGTGCTCAAGCCCATGTTTCCGCAGGCCGATATTCCGCTGATCCAGCTCAGCATGGACTACAGCCGAGCGCCTGCTGATCACTGGTTGCTGGCACGCCAACTGGCACCGCTGCGCGAGCGCGGCGTGCTGATCGTGGGCAGCGGCAACCTCGTGCACAACCTGCGCGTGACGCGGCGCGGCTCGGCGCCGCACGAGGCCTATGACTGGGCCATCGAGTTCGACCGCCTGGTCGCCGACCAGCTGGCGCAGGGCCGGCTGGACGCACTGCGCGACTTCCAGCGCCTGGGCAACCTGGCGCGCGCGGCCCATCCCACGCACGAGCACTACCTGCCGCTGCTCTATGCCGCCGCGGCCGTGCAACCCGGCGAAGCGCCGCGCTTCTTCAACGCCGACTTCCAGTCGGCTTCCATCTCCATGCGTTCGGTGGCCTGGGGCTAACTCAGACAAGAGGCTTGCCGCATCGGCGCGCGGCCAATCTGGCAGAGAACGTGGGGCCATGCGACAGCCTCGCGCGCATGGGCCTATAGACTGGTCCGCATGTCCGCGGCCTTGATCCGTCCCGTTGCCCTTGCCCTGCGCAGCCCGCGCATGGCCGCAGGCGCGCGGATGCTCGGCCTCTTGCCCGCACTCGCCGGCCAAGCTGCGAACACCCCCGGTCTGATCGGACACGCCGGCCTTCATCGCAGCTCCTGAGCCCGGCGGTCCTTCTCCTTCCTTTCTTTTCGCAGCGCACTCCCTGATCGCCGGGCCTCCACAGGGCCACGCGGGCGTGCGCGCAGCTTTTTTCTTTTTTCGCTTTTTCAGGAGACCGTTCGATGAACTTTTCTTCTTCTTCTTCTTCTTCAACCCTCGCCGCGGCACCCCAGCCCGTGCGCGAACGCACGCTGACCCAGCTGGACCATGCGCGCCTGAGCCGCCTGCTGGACAGCCAGGACGACCCCGGCGAAGTGCTGAGCGAGATGCTGGACATGAGCGAAGTGGTGGACCCGCGCGAGATCGCGGCCGACATCGTGACCATGAACTCGCGCGTGCTGCTGGCCGATGCCGGCGGTGCCCGGCCGCAGGAGCTGACCTTGTGCTACCCCGAGCAGGCGCAGGCCTCGCAAGGCAAGGTGTCGGTGCTGTCGCCCGTGGGCGCGAGCCTGCTGGGTGCCCAGGTGGGCCGCACGGTGCAGTGGACGCCGCCCGGCGGCGCCGCGCGCCAGGCGCTGGTGCAGGCGCTGCTCTACCAGCCCGAGGCAGCGGGCGACTTCCTGCGATAGGGCGCTCGGGCGCCTGGCGCTGAGCGCGTCAGCGCGCCCGGCCTTCCAGGTAGGGTTGCGGATCGACGGCTTCGCCCTGGCGGCGGATCTCGAAATGCAGCTTCACGCGATCGGTGCCGCTGTCGCCCATCTCGGCGATCTTCTGGCCCTTGCGCACCTCGTCCTTTTCCTTGACCAGGATGCGGCTGACATGGGCATAGGCCGAGATGAAGGTCTCGTCGTGCTTGAGGATGAGCAACTGGCCGTAGCCGCGCAGCTCGCTGCCCACGAAGACCACCACGCCGTCGGCGCTGGCCAGGATCGAATCGCCCATGCGCCCACCGATGTCGACGCCCTTGTTCTGGTTGCCGTCGAAATCGTCCAGCACCGGGCCCAGCACGGGCCAGGCAAAACGCGAGTCGGCGGGCGAGGGGGCGGGAATGCTGGGCCGCGCCGGCCGCTTGGAAGAGGGCGCGGCCGGCGCCGGTGGTGTTGCGGGCCGGCTGCGCGGCGAAGGGCGTTCGGGTGCAGGCGAGGGCGCCGGTGCGGGCGCGCTGCCCGGCGTGCCGCAGGCGGCCAGCAGCACGGCCCCGGCCAGGCCGGCGCCGCGGGCCAGCCAGTGCCGGCGCGGCGCGTCGTCGAGGGTGCTGCCAGCGGCTGCGGGGCGCGTCTTCAGAGCGCGGGAAGAAGAAGGCGGGAGGGAAGAGGGCGAAGGAGGCATGGAGGCGTTGGAGCGCGGGCGGAGGCAAAGGTTCGGTGCCCGGGGACAGCCGCTTGTAGCCTATTGTTGCGATGCCGCCGGCAGGACGAAATCGCTTGTTGCTTCAATGGGGAGACTGTTGCGCTTGTTGCTGCTGCGCTTCGCCCGCCCCGCCGAGCATGTGCGCCTGGCGCGCCAGCACCGCATCGCGCGGGCCGGCATCGACGATGCGCCCGGCCTCCAGGATCACCACCGTGTCGAAGCGCGCGAGCAGGCTCAGCCGGTGGATGGAGGCCACGATGCAGGCCTGCCCGAAGGCCGCGTCCATGCGGGCGAGCACGCGGGCCTCGGTGGCCGGATCCAGCGCGCTGGTGGGCTCGTCCAAAAGCAGCAGCGAGCTGCCCTGCGCGGCAAGCACCCCGCGCGCCAGCGCCAGGCGCTGCCGCTGGCCGCCCGAGAGGTTCAGGCCGCGCTCGGTCAGGGGCGTGTCCAGGCCCTGCGGCAGGCGCGCCAGCACTTCGTCAAAAGCGCTGACCGCAGATGCGGCCTGCAGCGCGCCGTCTTCATGCGGCTCGCCAAAGCCCAGGTTCTCGCGCACGCTGGCCTCGAAGACCTCGGCCTCCTGCGGGATCAAGGTGGCCAGGCGGCGCAGGGCCGACCAGTCCTGTGGCTGGCCGTCGAGCATCAACTGGCCCTGCTGCGGCGTGTACAGGCCCGCCAGCGCGCGCAGCAAGGTGCTCTTGCCGCCGCCGCTTGGTCCGACCAGGGCCACGCGCGAGCCGCGCTGCAAGGTGAGCGAAAGCGCATGCAGCCCGCCGCGCCCGCCATCGCCGTGGCCCCATTGCAGGTCCTGCAGCGCCAGCGTCTGCCAGGGTGCAGAACGGTCCACGGCGGGCACCAGCGCGGCCGGGTCGCCGGGCGCGGCCCACAGCGGCGCGGCGCTGCCGTAGTCGGTGTGCATGCGCGCGAAGCTCTGGAAGTTGGCCGCCATCGAGCCCACCACCGAGGCCGCCTGCTGCGCGTACTGGTAGATCATGAACACCGTGCCCAGCAGCACGGCCTGGGCATTGCCCCCGGCGCCGCGCAACTGCTGCCACACGTAGAGCACCACCAGCACCCAGCTCAGGCCCAGGCCCAGCAGATCGACCGCGAACCACTTGCCTTCATTGACCACCACGGCCCGCTTGAGCGGCGCCGAGATCGCCTGCATGCGCCGCCCCAGCAGCACGCGCGAGGCCGACTGCAGCCGCAGGCCGATGACGGTGGAGGCATTGCCCACGAAGTCGAGCAGGGCGGCCACGTAGCGCCGGTCGGCGTCGTTTTCCTGGCGCGCCAGGCGCATCAGGGCCTGGTCGAAGCGCAGGATCAGGATCGCGATCAGCACGTAGCCCACCATCGCGATCACGCCGCTGCTCCAGGACAGCAGCGACAGCGCCACCAGCGGGCCGACGAAGCTCAGCGCGCTTTGCACATAGACGAACTGGTTCTGCGCGAAGTCCGACAGCGCGCGGCTGGACTGGTGCACGCGGTGCTGCAGCTCGCCCGAATGGTGGGCGTTGTGCCAGGCCAGCGGCGCGGCGGCGATGCGCGCATACAGCAGGTCGCCCAGGCGTTCGCGCACATGCACGCCCACGTTGCGCTCGAGCACGCGGCCGGGGCCATGCAGCAGCCACGAGACCAGGTACACGCCCATCAGGCCGCCGATCCAGCGGCCCGAGCCGCCGATGTCGCCCTTCTGCAGCGCGTTGATGGCCTGGCCTGCGAACCAGGGCATGGCCAGGCGAAGCAGCTGCGAGCCGCCCAGCAGGCCCAGGGCCGCCACCAGCGTGCCGCGCATGCCCTGGGCATGCCGCCACAGCGCGGCGTACAGCTCGCGCACGGGGCCGCCGGGGGAGTTCTCCTTGTTGTTGCTCATGCGGGAGAGCGTTCTGGCGCGCTCAGCCGCTCATGGCTTGCGCGGAATGGGCGTGCCGCGGTCCACCGGCACGGCCGTGACGGCGTTCTGCGGCGAGCCTTCGATGAGCTTGTCGGAATAGGTGAGGTAGATCAGCGTGTTGCGCTTGCTGTCGACCATGCGCACCACGCGCAGGCGCTTGAAGAGGATGGACTGGCGCTCGGCATAGACCTCCTCGCGCGCGGGCAGCGGCTGCGCGAAGCTGATCGGCCCCACCTGCCTGCAGGCGATGGAGGCTTCGGCCTTGTCCTCGGCCAGCCCCACCGCACCTGACAGGCCGCCCGTGCGGGCGCGCGAGACATAGCAGGTCACGCCGTTGACCTGCGGGTCGTCATAGGCCTCGACCACGATCTTGTGGTTGGGGCCGATGAACTTGAAGGCCGTGTCCACCTCGCCCACGGGTTCGGCCGAGCCGCTGCTGCAGGCCGCCGCGGCCAGGGCGGCCAGCATCGCCAGTCGTCGTTTCATGGGCGCCGCGCTCCTGTCAAAGAATGTTCACGGCGTGCACGCCGAAATGGCCGCGCCGCCGGTCGGCAAAGTAGTGCTCCAGGGTCTCGCGCACGGTGCGGAAGGCGATCTCGTCCCAGGGGATCTCGTCCTCGCCGAACAGCCGCGCCTCGATGGTCTCGTGGCCGGGCGCGAACACGTCGCTGAGCAGGCGCGCGTGGTAGAACAGGTGCACCTGCCCCACGCGCGGCACGTTCATCACGGTGAACAGCCCGCCGATCTCATACTGCGCGCCGGCTTCCTCGTCGGTTTCGCGGGCTGCGCCCTCGGCCGTGGTCTCTCCCAGTTCCATGAAGCCGGCCGGCAGCGTCCACTTGCCCCAGCGCGGCTCGATGTTGCGCTTGCACAGCAGCACCTTGTCGCCGAGCACCGGCACCGTGCCCACCACGTTCAGCGGGTTCTCGTAATGGATCGTGCTGCAGGCCGGGCACACGGCGCGCTCGCGCGTGTCGCCGTCATCGGGGACGCGGTAGACAACGGCCGTGCCGCAGTTCTTGCAATGCTTGATGGGTATGCGCGTGAGCATCGTGGGCTGGCCCGGGTGAGGGCGCGTCAGACGATCTTGAGTTGCAGGGCGGGCAGGCCTTCGACCTGGCCGACCAGCGTGTCGCCCGCCACCACCGCGCCCACGCCCTCGGGCGTGCCGGTGTAGATCAGGTCGCCGGGCTGCAGCTCCCAGGCGGCCGAGAGGTGCTCGATGGTCTCGGCCACGTTCCAGATCAGCTGGGCCACGGTGCTGCGCTGGCGGTCGGCACCATTGACCTGCAGCCAGATCGGGGCCTGCTCGGCCTGCGGGGCTTCTTCCCTGGGCACGATGGGGCCGATGGGGGCGCTCTGCTCGAAGGCCTTGCCGATGTCCCAGGGGCGGCCCTGCTTCTTCATCTCGCCCTGCAGGTCGCGGCGCGTCATGTCCAGGCCCACGGCATAGCCGAAGACGTGCTGATGCGCGTCGGCCGCGGCGATGTTCTTGCCGCCCTTGCCGATGGCGACCACGAGTTCGATCTCGTGATGCAGGTTCTTGGTCAGCGTGGGGTAGGCCATGGTGCCGGTCTGGCCCGCGTCCACCACCACCAGCGCATCGGCCGGCTTCATGAAGAAGAAGGGCGGCTCGCGGCCGGTGAAGCCCATCTCCTTGGCGTGTTCCTCGTAGTTGCGGCCCACGCAGTAGATGCGGTGCACCGCAAAACGGGCGCTGCGGCCGGCGACCGGCACGGACACGACGGGGGGCGGGGCAAAGACGAATTCCGAGGCCATGGGATGCTCTGTAAAAGGGGGTGGCGGACGAAGCCGGCAGTGTGCCAGAGCGCGCGGCCGGGCGTGGCACGGCACGGCGCAGGGTTGTGGCGCGGCCGGCGGGCCGGAGCGCGCCGCGGGACGTATGCTCGCGGTCATGACGATGAAGCTGCACAACTACTTCCGCTCCTCGGCCTCCTTCCGCGTGCGCATCGCGCTGCATCTGAAGGGCCTGGCCTTCGACTACATCCCGGTGCACATTGCGCGCGGTGACCACCACACGGGCCCGTTCGCCCAGCTCTCGGCCGACCGGCTGGTGCCGCTGCTGGAAGACGAGGGCGAGCGCTTGTCGCAGTCCATGGCCATCATCGAGTACCTCGACGAGGTCCAGCCCGAGCCCGCGCTGCTGCCGCACGATCCGGTCGGCCGCGCCCATGTGCGTGCGCTGGCCCAGTCCATCGCCTGCGAAATCCACCCCATCAACAACCTGCGCGTGCTCAAGTACCTGGTCAAGGAACTCAAGCTCGACGAAGAGGCCAAGAACCGCTGGTACCGCCACTGGGTGCGCGAGGGCCTCGAGGCCTTCGAGCGCCAGCTGGCGCAGTCGCCGGCCGGCAGCACCTACTGCTGGGGCAACACGCCCACGCTGGCCGACTGCTGCCTGGTGCCGCAGATCTTCAACGGCCAGCGTTTCGACTGCGACTTCAGCGGCCTGCCGCGCACCATGGCCGCTTTCGAAGCGTGCATGAAGCTCGATGCCTTCCAGCGTGCGCAGCCCTCGCAATGCCCGGATGCGCAGGCCTGAGGACCCGCTGGCCCCGCAGCCGACAGCGGCTGCCGCTGGCTGGATCGTGCCCGACTGGCCCGCGCCGCCCAGCGTGCGCGCGCTGTGCACCACGCGCCCGGGGGGCGTGTCCGAAGGCTCCTATGCCAGCCTGAACCTGGGCGACCATGTGGGTGACCTGGCCGAGCACGTCGCGGCCAACCGGGCGCGGCTGGCCGAGGCGGCGGGCGCCCGGCCGGTCTTCCTGCGCCAGGTGCATGGCACCGACCTGCACCTGCTGGACGCGGACAGCGCCGACGGCATCACGGCCGATGCCTGCGTCAGCGAGGCGCCGGGCATCGCCTGCGCCGTGATGGTGGCCGACTGCCTGCCGGTGCTGGTCTGCGATGCCGACGGCACGCGCGTGGGCGCGGCCCATTGCGGCTGGCGCAGCCTGGCCGGCGGTGTGCTGGAGCGCCTGTGCGAATCCTTCAGCGAGCCGCTGCCAGTCACCCGCGCGCAGGGGCCGGTCGAACTGATGGCCTGGCTGGGCCCGTGCATCGGCCCGCAGGCCTTTGAAGTGGGCGATGAAGTGAAGGCGGCCTTCGAGGCCCATGCGGCCGAGGCGGCCCAGTGCTTCAGGCCCGGCGCCGTGCCGGGCAAGTGGCTGGCCGATCTCCCGGCCCTGGCCCGCCAGCGCCTGCGCGCGCTGGGCCTGAGCCAGATCCATGGCAACGATGGCAGCGAGGGCTGGTGCACCGTCGCCAACCCCTCACGTTTCTTTTCCTTCCGGCGCGACGGCATCAGCAGCGGGCGCTTCGCGGCGCTGGTCTGGCGCGTCTGAGCCTGCAGCGGCGGCCCGTGCCGCCGCGCGGGCTGCATCCTCCTCGGCTTCCCGCGCGCGGCGCGCGCGCTTGCGGGCCGGCGTCGCCATCACATAGACCACCAGGCCCAGCGGCAGCGCGCCGTACAGCAGCAGGGTGAAGACTGCGCCCAGCACCGTGCCCTGCGGGCTCAGGGCTTCGGCCGCCGCCATCATCACGACGACGTAGAGCCAGGCGATCACGACGGTCGAAATGAACACGCTTTGCTTGGGGTGTGGGGCAATGGGAGGGCGTCGCGCTCAGGCTTGGTTCGGGACGGACACCGAATTGCAGCATACTGGCATCCCCAGGGCGAGGAACAGGAGACCGGAACATGACACAGAAGGATTCGATGGCGTCCAACCCGATGTTCGATGCCTTCCAGCAGGCGCTGGGCCAGAGTTGGCAAAAGGCGCTGGCTTCTCTGGGTGAGCTGGGCCAGGGCGGTGCCTGGGGCGGGGGCCAGCTCTCGCCGCTGCCGCAGTTCTCCTTCCAGGCCGACCGGCTGCAGCAACTGCAGCGCGAGTACACCGAGCAGGCCATGGCGCTGTGGCAGCAGGGCTTTGCGGCCACACCCAGCGGCGACAAGCGCTTTGCCGGCGAAGCATGGTCGCGCAACCCGGTGGCCGCCTTCTCCGCGGCCGTCTATCTGCTCAATGCCCGCACGCTGCTGCAGATGGCAGAGGCCGTGGAGGCGGACGAGAAGACCAAGGCCCGGCTGCGCTTTGCGGTGGAGCAATGGATGGCCGCCTCGGCCCCCAGCAATTACCTGGCCTTCAACGCCGAGGCCCAGCAGAAGGCCATCGAGAGCAAGGGCGAGAGCATTGCGCGCGGCGTGCAGAACCTGGTGCACGACATGCGCCAGGGCCATGTGAGCATGACCGACGAAAGCGCCTTCGAGGTGGGCCGCAACGTGGCCACCAGCGAAGGCGCGGTGGTGTTCGAGAACGAACTGTTCCAGCTCATCGAATACAAGCCGCTGACGGCCAAGGTCTACGAGCGGCCTTTGCTGCTGGTGCCGCCCTGCATCAACAAGTTCTACATCCTTGACCTGCAGCCCGAGAACTCGCTGATCCGCCATGCGGTGGCGCAGGGCCATCGCACCTTCGTCGTGAGCTGGCGCAACCCCGACGAGTCCCTGGCGCAGACCACCTGGGACGACTACATCGAGAAGGCGGCCATCGAAGCCATTCGCGTGGTGCGCGAGATCAGCGGCCAGGACAAGAAGGGCGGCCAGATCAACACCTTGGGCTTCTGCGTGGGCGGCACCATCTTGTCGACCGCGCTGGCCGTGCTGGCTGCACGCGGCGAGCAGCCGGCGGCCTCGGTCACGCTGCTGACCACGCTGCTGCGCTTCGAGGACACGGGCGTGCTGGACATCTTCATCGACGAGAACTTCGTGCGCTTTCGCGAGATGCAGATGGGCCAGGGCGGCCTGATGCCCGGCGCCGATCTGGCCTCCACCTTCAGCTTCCTGCGCCCCAACGACCTGGTGTGGAACTACGTGGTGGGCAATTACCTCAAGGGCGAGACCCCGCCGCCCTTCGACCTGCTGTACTGGAACAGCGACGCCACCAACCTGCCGGGTCCGATGTACTGCTGGTACCTGCGCAACACCTACCTGGAAGACAAGCTGGCCGATCCGCAGGGCGTGACGGTCTGCGGCCGCAAGATCGACCTGCGCGAGATCGAGGCGCCCGTCTACATCTACGGCTCGCGCGAAGACCACATCGTGCCCATCGGCGGCGCCTATGCCTCGACCCAGGTCCTGACGGGCAAGAAGCGCTTCGTGATGGGCGCCTCGGGGCACATCGCGGGCGTGATCAATCCACCCGCCAAGAAAAAGCGCAGCCACTGGCTGCGCGAGGACGGCAAGTTCCCGGCCACGCACGCGCAGTGGCTGCAGGGCGCGACGGAGGTGCCGGGCAGCTGGTGGACCGACTGGGACGCCTGGCTGCAGTCGCATGCGGGCAAGCAGATCGCCGCGCCCAAGGCATACGGCAAGGGCACGGCCTACAAGCTCATCGAGCCGGCGCCGGGCCGCTACGTGAAGGCCAAGGCCTGAAGCGCCGGGCCTGCAGCGAGCCATCTTTTTTCAACACCCGCTCAAGCAATCATCCAGAAGAGAGGACCTATGGAAGACATCGTCATCGTTTCGGCCGCCCGCACCGCCGTGGGCAAGTTCGGCGGCTCGCTGGCCAAGGTGCCGGCCACCGAGCTGGGCAGCATCGCCATCCAGGCTGCGCTGGAGCGCGCCAAGCTGGGCGCCGACCAGGTCGGCGAAGTCATCATGGGCCAGGTGCTGGCGGCGGGCGCGGGCCAGAACCCCGCGCGCCAGGCGCTGCTCAAGGCCGGTGTGCCCAAGGGCGTGCCGGGCCTGACCATCAACGCCGTGTGCGGCTCGGGCCTGAAGGCCGTGATGCTGGCGCACCAGGCCGTGCTCTCGGGCGACAGCGAAGTCGTGGTGGCCGGCGGCCAGGAGAACATGAGCGCCAGCCCGCACGTGCTGCTGGGCAGCCGCGACGGCCAGCGCATGGGCGACTGGAAGATGATCGATTCGATGATCGTGGACGGCCTGTGGGACGTGTACAACCAGTACCACATGGGCATCACGGCCGAGAACGTGGCCAAGCAGGAAGGCATCACGCGCGACCAGCAGGACGCGCTGGCCCTGGCCAGCCAGCAGAAGGCCGCCGCGGCGCAGGAAGCCGGCAAGTTCAAGGAAGAGATCACGCCCGTGAGCATTCCGCAGCGCAAGGGCGATCCGGTGGTGTTCGAGAACGACGAGTTCATCAACAAGAAGACCAGCGCCGAAGCCCTGGCGGGCCTGCGCCCGGCCTTCGACAAGGCCGGCTCGGTCACGGCCGGCAATGCCTCGGGCATCAACGACGGCGCCGCCGCCGTGGTGGTGATGACGGCCAAGAAGGCCGCGGCCCTGGGCCTGACGCCGCTGGCGCGCATCGCGAGCTACGCCACCACCGGGCTGGACCCGGCCACCATGGGCCTGGGGCCGGTCTCGGCGTCGCAGAAGGCCCTGCAGCGCGCGGGCTGGAAGGTGGGCGACGTGGACCTGTTCGAACTCAACGAAGCCTTCGCGGCCCAGGCCTGCGCGGTCAACAAGCTGCTGGGCGTGGACCCGGCCAAGGTCAACGTCAACGGCGGCGCCATTGCCATCGGCCATCCCATCGGCGCCTCGGGCTGCCGCATCCTGGTGACCCTGCTGCACGAGATGAAGCGCAGCGGCGCCAGGAAGGGCCTGGCCGGCCTGTGCATCGGCGGCGGCATGGGCGTGGCGCTGGCCATCGAGCGCTGATCCGGTCGCGGGGCCTGCAGCAGGCCCCCTGAAAAAAAGCAAAAGCCGCGCATCGCGCGGCTTTTGCCTTTTCAAGGGTTCAGTCAGGGCGCGCGCTGTTCTTCGCGCCCGTGCCCCAGCAGCCGCGCGAGCTGCGCCAGCGCCTCGTCGAAGGTCGCGGCCAGATGGGTGGAGCGCGTGAGCATGAGGTTCAGGCGCTGGCCCAGTCCTTCGACCATGAGGCCGCTGGCCGTCTCGCGCAGCACGCCCTGCGCGTCGGGGGTGCAGGGGCGCACGGCCGCCACGCGGTCGGCATAGCTGCCCGCCGTCACGCCATAGGTCGCCACGGGCTTGCCCAGCGCCACGGCGTAGCCGATCTCGAAGACGGTGCCTGAATCGGGTTCCAGCCCACGAAAGTCGCAGACATGGGCCAGCACGGCATCGCAGCGCGCAATGCGGCGGATGTTGCCTTCGTAGATGCGCTGCGCGCGTTCGTCGTCGGTGCCGTCGAAGTCTTCGGGCAGCTCGCCGTCGGAAGGCTCCAGCCCCTGCAGGCCGTGCCGGGCACAGGCCGCCTTGAGCGCCTCGAAGGCCCGGGCACTGTCGGGCAGGAAAACGTCGGGGCCGGCCAGATAGACCAGCGGGTGGGCATGGGATTGAGGCATTGCCGGCATTGTCTGCGCAGGGCTCGGGGCCAAAGGGCGGCGTCGTCAAAACTGCATGCGCGCGTGCGATGCTGCGAGGGCCTTTGCGCCACGCGCACATGGACTCAGGGTGCGGCTGTCGGTGCGGGCAAGGGCCTTGCTTGCGACCTTCCTGGCTGCGTTGCGCCCTGTGACAAGCCCTGGTGTTTTCCTGAGCCAGGCACAAGGGCAAACGTGGCTAAAGTGAACTTGCTCCGGCACATTAACCGGGGCGTGCAATTCCAAACCAAGGAAATCAGATGAGCAAAAAAGTCGCATACGTTACCGGAGGCATGGGAGGCATTGGTACCGCCATCTGCCAACGCCTGTTCAAGGACGGCTTCACAGTGGTGGCGGGCTGCGGCCCGACGCGGGACTATTCCAAATGGCTCGCTGAACAGAAGGAACTGGGCTTTGTGTTCCATGCGTCCGTGGGCAACGTGGGCAACTGGGAATCCACCGTCGAGGCCTTCGGCAAGGCCAAGTCCGAACACGGCAGCATCGACGTGCTGGTCAACAACGCCGGCATCACGCGCGACCGCATGTTCGTCAAGATGACGCCCGACGACTGGAACGCGGTGATCGAGACCAACCTCAACAGCATGTTCAACGTCACCAAGCAGGTGGTGGGCGACATGGTGGACAAGGGCTGGGGCCGCATCATCAACATCAGCTCGGTCAACGGCGCCAAGGGCCAGGCCGGCCAGACCAACTACTCGGCGGCCAAGGCGGGCATGCACGGCTTCACGATGGCGCTGGCGCAGGAGCTGGCCGCCAAGGGCGTGACGGTCAACACCGTGAGCCCGGGCTACATCGGCACCGACATGGTCAAGGCGATCCGCCAGGAAGTGCTGGACAAGATCGTGGGCACCATTCCCGTCAAGCGCCTGGGCGAGCCCGAGGAAATCGCCTCCATCATCGCGTGGCTGGCTTCGGACGAAGGCGGCTACTCCACCGGCGCAGACTTCCCGGTCAACGGCGGCCTGCACATGCACTGATCGACGCTGGCGCGCCGCACCCTTGGGGGTGCGCGCCGCGACCACGCCCACGGCCCGCCTCGGCGGGCCGTTCTTTTTTTGGGGCGCGCAGTGATGCGCCCGATGCCGCAGATGACCCGGCCCCGCCCGCGCCCGCATGCTTCTTGCAAAATGCCCGCATGCACCACGGCGCTTCATTGATCTACACCATTGCGGCGGCCCTGGGCATGGCCCTGATCCTGGGCTTCCTTGCAGCCCGCCTGCGTCTGCCGGCGCTGGTGGGCTACCTCCTCGCCGGCGTGATCATCGGCCCGTCCACGCCGGGCTTTGTGGCCGACCCCGACATTGCCGCGCAACTGGCCGAGATCGGCGTGATGCTGCTGATGTTCGGCGTGGGCCTGCATTTCTCGCTCGACGACCTGCTGGCCGTGCGCAAGATCGCACTGCCCGGCGCCATCGTGCAGATCGCCGCCGCCACGCTCATGGGCGTGGGACTGTCGATGTGGTGGGGCTGGTCGCTGGGCGCGGCCCTGGTCTTCGGTCTGGCGTTGTCGGTGGCCAGCACGGTGGTGCTGCTTCGCGCGCTCGAAAGCCTGGGCATGCTCGACACCCATACGGGCCGCATTGCCGTGGGCTGGCTGGTGGTGGAAGACCTGGCCATGGTGCTGGTGCTG
Organism: Xenophilus arseniciresistens; assembly: GCF_028023875.1. Taxonomy (GTDB): domain Bacteria; phylum Pseudomonadota; class Gammaproteobacteria; order Burkholderiales; family Burkholderiaceae_C; genus Xenophilus; species Xenophilus arseniciresistens. The sequence continues at coordinate 240,879 of NZ_JAQIPB010000002.1, read as the reverse complement.
GTGCTGCTGCCGCCATTGGCCGGGCTGCTCGGCGGGCAGGCCGATCCAGCCGACCCCGTGGGTGCGGCCGATGTCTGGCGCACCCTGGGCATCACGCTGCTGCAGGTGGGCGGCTTCGTGCTGCTGATGCTGGTGGTGGGGCGGCGCCTGTTCCCATGGCTGCTGTGGCAGGTCACGCGGACCGGCTCGCGCGAGCTGTTCACGCTGTGCGTGATCGCGACGGCCGTGAGCATCGCCTATGCATCCTCGGCGATGTTCGGCGTCTCCTTTGCGCTCGGGGCCTTCTTTGCCGGCATGGTGATGCGCGAGTCGGAGTTCAGCCATCGCGCAGCGGAGGAATCGCTGCCGCTGCGCGATGCTTTTGCCGTGCTGTTCTTCGTCTCGGTGGGCATGCTGTTCGACCCCAGCGTGCTGATCGAGCGGCCCCTGCAGGTGCTGGCGGTGGTGCTGGTGATCGTGGTGGGCAAGTCCTTCGCCGCCTGCGCGCTGGTGCTGGCCTTTCGCTACCCGCTGGCCACGGCACTCATGGTGAGCGCCAGCCTGGCGCAGATCGGCGAGTTCTCCTTCATCCTGATCGCACTGGGCCTGAAGTACCAATTGCTGCCGGCCGAGGCACAGAGCCTGGTGCTGGCCGGCGCGCTGATCTCGATCGCGATCAACCCGCTGTGTTTTCGCGGCATCCAGCCCATCCAGGGCTGGCTGCAGAAGCATTCGGCCTTCGCGCGCCGCATGGAGGCGCGGGAAGACCCCCTGGCCGAGCTGCCCATGAGCACCGAGGCCCGTTACCTTTCACGTCAGGTGGTGCTGGTGGGCTACGGCCGGGTGGGGCGGCGCATTGCCCGTGCGCTGCGCGCCAGCGACATTCCCTATGTGGTGGCCGACCAGAACCGCGAGCTGGTGGAGCGGCTGCGCGAGAAGGGGGCGGCTGCGGTGTGGGGCGATGCGGCCGAGCCGGCCGTGTTGATCCAGGCCCACATCGCGCGCGCCCATGTGCTGGTGGTGGCCATCGCCGACGCCATGAACGTGCGCCAGATGATCGAGACCGCGCGCACCCTGAACCCGCAGATCGAGATCGTGCTGCGCAGCCACAACGAAGCCGAAGCCGAACTGCTGGCCAAGGAAGCCCAGGCCACCGTGTTCCTGGGCGAGCAGGAACTGGCCCAGGCCATGGCGCGCGACGTGCTGCAGCGGGCCACCCCGCGCGGGTCGGCGCCCATGCCGGCGGGCTGAGAACGTCAGCAGGCGCCAGGCCCGCCGCGCCGAAGCTCAGAGGTCTTCGATCACCAGCATGCGATAGCGCTGGGCCATGCTGGGCTTGTGGGCCTCAAGCACCGCCATCACGGCATCGCGGGTGGCGTCGTCGGGCATGGCCACCAGCAGGGCCGCATGGCCCTTGCGTGCGAGCGCCGTGAAGGCGCGCACCGTGGCCGCATCCGTGCCGGCCGAAGGCAACGGCTCGTCGGCGTCGCTCACCGTAGGCGAGATCTGGGCCAGCAGCGCGGCTGGCGAGATGTACTGCACCGCATCGGCCGTCACCGCGTGGGACTTTTCCAGGGCCTGCGCAGCCTCCCGCGCCTTGGCCTCGGTCTCGAACATGAGCATGGCATGCCCCTTGGGGTAGAAGGCCGACCCCACGGGCGCAAGCATGTTGGGCGTCAGGGCAAAGTTTTTCATCATGGCGTCTCCTGCAGGCGAGCAGCGGTGGTCCAAGCGGCGCAAGACCACCCGCGCGCCTGCCCAGCTTGAGGCCCGGAGGAGGCGGCGTTCGTAGGAAGGGCGATGCAGATCCTGCCCGTCAAGGCAGCGTGCGGGGCCTGCCGGGTGAAAAACGCGTGGCCCCGGGGTACGCAAAAGTGTTTCAATGTGACATCATTGAGCAAAAAATGTTTCTGAACGTGAATTTTTTGGACCCGGCGATGGCCAGGCTCAGCCTAGGATGGCCGCCTGACCTTGCTGGCGTGCGGAGCGCGTCTATTCATGTCCCTGCTGCGCAACATCGCTATCACCGTCCAGGAACTGGAGCCGGGCGAATTTCACTGGGTGCTGCTTGAAGCCGTGGATGGGCTGGACGACGAAATGCTGCCTTATCAATTGCTTGAAACCTCCTGCGAGGCCTACGCCAGTTATGGCGACGCGCTCGTCCTTGGCCTTTCAGCCATGCGCCGCATGTTCGGCCCGAAGGGGCCCCTGAAGGAAACGCCGGCGCGGCGCAGTTGATGCGCTGGCCCCGCTTTTTCATGAACCGCCACACTCGATCGGAAGCAGCATGAACCACCCGGTGATCGTGGCCCTCGCTGCCCTGGTGGGGCTGGGCATGGTGCTGTGGGTGGCCCCGCCCTTCAGCGCCTTCGAGTGGGCCGCCTGGGTGCAGGCCACCGGCGTGCTCATGGCCCTGATGTGGGGCGCGCAGCTGCAGCGCGAGGCGGCCCTGCGCAGCGGCCGGCAGGCCGGCCACATCGCCGCGCTCTTCGCCTCCAACATGCACTGGGTGTTCCGCGAACTGGCCGATGCCTGCGCCCACCGCAATCCGGCCGACTTCACGGTCCATCGGCGCATCCTCGAGGAAATCCTGGCGCAGGGCCGCGAGGCCAGCCTGCAGCAGCTCGACGGCCGGGGGCTGGCCATGGTGACCAGCCTGCGCACGCTGGCCGTGGAGGCGCTCGAGGTGATGGTGGCCAGCCCGCATGAAGAAGACAGGGATTGGGCCGCGCTGCAGGAGCATTTCGCGCGCCGCCTGCCCAGCATCGCGGCCTGGCTCTCGGCCGCCGGGCACCCGCCCGAACACAGCGGCCCCACCGACTACCACGGTCTGCGGACCTCGATGGACCAGCTGGAGCGGCGCTGACCGACAATCGCCGGCCGGCCGTGCAGCGGCCCGCCGCGATTGACCATGGTTCCGAATCCTTCCCCTTCTTCCTCTTCTGCGCCCACCCTGTCCCATGCCGGCTTTGCGGCCGACCGCCTGTCCGTGGCGCCGATGCTGGACTGGACCGATCGCCATTGCCGCTTCCTGCACCGGCTCCTGAGCCGCCGCGCGCTGCTCTACACCGAGATGGTGACCACCGGCGCGCTGCTGCATGGCGACGTGGCGCGCCATCTGCGCATGAATGCCGAGGAACACCCGGTGGCGCTGCAGCTGGGCGGCAGCGAACCGGCCGACCTGGCGCACTGCGCCCGGCTGGGCCAGCAGTGGGGCTATGACGAGATCAACCTCAATTGCGGCTGCCCCAGCGAGCGCGTGCAGCGCGGCGCCTTCGGGGCCTGCCTGATGGCCGAGCCCGCGCTGGTCGCGGACTGCGTCAAGGCGATGGTGGACGTGGTGGACGTGCCGGTCACCGTCAAGCACCGCATCGGCATCGACAAGGTGGAGAGCTACGAGTTCGTGCGCGACTTCGTGGGCACCGTGAGCCAGGCCGGCTGCCGCACCTTCATCGTCCATGCGCGCAACGCCTGGCTCAAGGGTCTTTCGCCCAAGGAAAACCGCGAGATCCCGCCGCTGCGCCATGCGCTCGTGCACCGGCTCAAGCACGACTTCCCCGAGCTGCGCTTTTCGATCAACGGCGGCATCCAGCATGACGAACAGGTGCACGAACACCTGCGCCTGCTCGACGGCGTGATGGTGGGCCGCGAGGCCTATCACAACCCCTGGTGGCTGGCGCGCTGGGACAGCGAGTTCTTCGGCGATGCGCCCTCAGCCCTGACGCGCGAGGACGTGGAAGCGCGCATGTGCGCCTACATGGCGCGCGAGGCGGCCGAGCACGGCACGCCGTGGTGGAACATCGCGCGCCACATGCTGGGCCTGCGCCACGGCCTGCCGGGTGCGCGGCGCTGGCGCCAGGTGTGGAGCGACCATCGCCTGAAGACGCGGCCCGCGCATGAGGTGATGGCCCTGGCGCACGAGCGCGCGCCCGCGCAGGCGGCCTGAGTTCAGCTGCTTTCCAGGCTCCAGTGCACGCGCGAGAAGTCGCCCAGCGCGAGGTCCTTTTCGTGGATGGAAAAGGTCAGCGTCCCGGCGTCCCAGAAGCAGAAGCCTGGGTTGCTGTCTGAATCGAGCATCAGCAGGTTGATCCATTCCTCGGGCAGGCCGCCGCGCTCGCGTGAGGCCTGCTCCTGCGGGTTTTCGTGCTGCGTGAAGACTTCGGCGTTCATCGTGTGTGCGCCGCGCTGCCGGTCGGCGTTGCCCGTCAACTCCTCCTCCAGCGCCCAGTAGGCCTTCTGCAGCTTCTCATCGTCTTCGATCCTGAGCAGCACCGCGTCCTTGCCGCCCAGGCGTTCGCGGGCGCTGTAGAGGCTGGGCACCGAGACCGTCGCATCGACGCGCACCTCAAAGCCCGTGTAGGCATCGGCCACATCGCTGCCATCGACGAATTCGGCGCCTTCGGGCCACGCATAAGGCCGCAGCGCATCGGCCGGCGCATCCAGATGCAGCACGCGCACGCCGTCGCCATGCTCCTGGCCTTCGCCGAAGAAGTACAGATGGCCGCTGCGCGGCAGCCAGCCCTGCAGCGGCGCCAGTGCCTGCAGGTCCAGCTGGGCGTAGAAGTGCCACAGCCTGCCGTCGGTGGCCGGGTATTCGATGCCCGGCGGCAGATCGGGCGCGCCGCCCACGCGCGTGCGCCCGCGCGCCGTGCCGTCGTCGGGCTCGGTGCTGACCAGGCGCAGCGCCTGCCGCGCATGGCGCAGCAGGGCCTTCTCATAGCGCTTGAGCTTGTGACGCGCGAGCGCCGCCGACAGCAGCTCGGCATGGGCGGGGCTGCTGCGGGCCATGAAGATGTCGCGGTCGATGGCCACTTCGATCTCGGGCCGGTAGCGGATGTCGCGGAACAGCGCTTCGCTCTTCTTCTCCACATTGACCTTGCGGATCTTTTTGAGCGAGGCCGGCAGCGACTCGAAGGGATTGCCCTCGATGTTCAGGTGCGTGAGGGCCAGCAGATCGCCGATGCGCTCGGGCAGCGTGCGCAGGCGGTTGCCGCTCAGGGTCAGTTGCCGCAGCTGGCTCAGTTGGCCGATGCTTTCGGGCAGGGCCTGCAACTGGCCATAGGTGACCGACAGTTCTTCCAGCGCCTGCAGCTGCCCGAGCGTGTCCGGCAGCGCCTGGATGTTCGGGCTGCGCAGGTACAGCCGGCGCAGCGCGCGCAAGTCGCCCAGCCAGTCCGGCACCGCCGCCACGGGCTCGCCAGGCTTGGCCCAGTGCTGCTGCAGCGACAGGAACTCCAGCCGCTCGAAGGCGCGCAGGGTCTCGGGCCACTGGCCGTCCCATTCCGACAGCAGCAGCTCGCGCACATGCTGCGGCGGCACGTGCGAAGCAGCCTTGAGGCTGCGATACAGGTGCGGCTTGAGTGCGAACTCGCCGGGCGCGCAAGGCCACAGCACATGCACCGGCAACCCCTGTTCATCGCTTTCGTGCGCGGCGCGCAGCACGCCTTGCAGCTCGATGCGATCGGGCCGCAGATCGACCTGGCCGAAGAAGCACACGCCAAAGCGCATGCCTTTCTCCCACAGGTAGAAGCCGCAATCGTGGCCCGCCGGCCCGGGGTGTTCAAAGCGTTGACGGGGCGCGCCGTGCAGGTCGTCGAAGAAGAAGGTGCTGCTCCACAGGCCGGGCGCGATCCAGCCGGCCTCGGCGGTGTCGGAGCCCTCGGCCGGGAAGATGCGCTCATGCCCCGCGGCTGCATCGAAGCGCACCGGTTGCGCGCGCAGCTCGAAGCTCATGCCACCGTCCTTGAAGCTGGCGCTGCTTTCCGGCGCGAATGCGAAGTCGGTGCTGCCGATGCGAAACAGGGGCGTGGACATGCGTGCGGATTCCCGGCGTTGAGGATGCGGGCAAGGCTAACAGTGCAGGGCAGCGCGGCTGCGAATCACCCCACGGCGAGTCGCTAAGATGCCTTGGCCCTGGGGCGAGCCTGCCGTGGGCCCCGATGATTTTCAGGAGCGTGTGCGAATGAATGTGAATGACCTGGCCGTGGTGAAACTGCACCGGAGCGCAGCCTCTGCAACTTCTGCCAATGGCGCGGCGCAAGCGCGCTGGTCGGTGGAAGCGGTGCAGGCACTGCTGGCGCTGCCTTTCGACGAACTGATGTTCCGGGCGCAGACCGTGCATCGCGAACACTGGCCCGCGCGCGACATCGAGCTGGCCACGCTGCTGTCGGTCAAGACCGGCGGCTGCCCCGAGAACTGCGGCTACTGCCCGCAGTCGGCCGAGTTCGACACCGGCGTGAAGGCCCAGAAGCTCATGAGCGTGGAAGAGGTGACGCAAGCCGCGCAGGCCGCCAGGGATGCGGGCGCCACGCGCTTTTGCATGGGTGCGGCCTGGCGCGCCCCCAAGGACCGCGACATCGAGAAAGTCGCCGAGCTGATCCAGGCCGTGAAGGGCCTGGGCCTGCAGTCCTGCGCCACGCTGGGCATGCTCGAGGCGCACCAGGCGCGGGCCCTGCGCGATGCGGGCCTGGACTACTACAACCACAACCTCGACACCGCGCCCGAGTACTACGGCGACGTGGTGGACACGCGCAGCTACCAGGACCGGCTGGACACCTTGGCCCACGTGCGCGCGGCCGGCATCAGCGTGTGCTGCGGCGGCATCGTGGGCATGGGCGAGGCGCCCGTTCACCGCGCCGGGCTGCTGGCCCAACTGGCCAACCTCGATCCCTACCCGGAATCGGTGCCGATCAACAGCCTGGTGCGCGTGCCCGGCACGCCGCTGGCCGACAGCGAGCCCATCGACCCGCTGGAGTTCGTGCGCGTGATCGCGGTGGCGCGCATCCTCATGCCCAGGGCGCGCGTGCGCCTGTCGGCCGGGCGCCAGCAGCTGGGCGAGGCGGTGCAGGCCCTGTGCTTCCTGGCCGGCGCCAATTCCATCTTCTATGGCGACAAGCTGCTGGTCACGGGCAACCCCGATGCCGACGCCGACCGGCGGCTGCTCGACAAGCTGGGCTACGCCAGCCGCGCCGTGGGCGTTGTGGCCGAAGACGCCGCCGAGGGCGCGCACGCGTGACGACGGCGGACGCCGTGCGGCCCTTCCGGGTTCTGGGCCTGCAGCAGATCGCCATCGGCGCGGCCGACAGGCAGCGCCTGCGCGGGCTGTGGGTGGAACTGCTGGGGCTGCCGGTGAAAGGCCACTTTCGCAGCGAGCGTGAAAACGTGGATGAGGAGATCTGCCAGCTCGGCGCAGGGCCGCTGGCGGTCGAGGTGGACCTGATGCAGCCGCTGGACCCCGAAGCCAGGCCCGCCGTGCACAACCCACCGCTCAACCACGTGGGCCTGTGGGTCGATGACCTGCCGCAGGCCGTGCAATGGCTGGGCGCGAAGGGGGTGCGCTTTGCGCCGGGCGGCATCCGGCGCGGCGCGGCGGGCTTTGACATCTGCTTCGTGCACCCCAAGGGCAACGCGCAATTTCCGATGAGCGGCGAGGGCGTGCTGATCGAGCTGGTGCAGGCGCCGCCCGAGGTGTGCAGGGCCTTCGCGGCGCTGGCCACCGCGCCGGGCGGCTGAGCGCGTTCAGCCGCCCGGCCGGCGCCAGAAGGCCAGCGTGGCGGCCAGGGCCCACATGCCCACGGCGCAGCCGCGGTTCATGGCCTGCAGGCTGCGGCGCGAGAGCCAGCGCACGGCCTGGGTGCCGGCGCCCGCATAGGCCAGCATCACGCAGGTGTCGATGGCCACGAAGACCGCGCCCAGCACCAGGTACTGCGGCCCCTGCGCCTGCCGCGTGTCGATGAACTGCGGCAGGAAGGCCGCGAAGAAGAGCACGGCCTTGGGGTTGGACAGCGCAACGCCCAGGCTGCGCAGCAGCGCGATGCGGCCCTGGGTGGCCTGCGCAGGCGCGTCCTGCAGGGCGGCGCGCACATCGGGCGGCGCGGCGCGCCACAGTTTCAGCCCCAGCCACACGAGGTACAGCACGCCGCCGATGCGCAGCGCCTGGAACAGCCATTCGGAAGCCGCCAGCAGCGAGCCCAGGCCGAGCGCCACCACCGCGATCAGCACGCTGCTGCCCAGCGAGGCGCCGGCAATGCCCCAGGCCGCGCGCCGCATGCCGCCGGCAATGCCGTTGGACAGCGCCAGCAGCATGGTGGGGCCGGGCGTGAGCGCCAGGGCCGTGGAGGCCAGGGCGTACAGCAGCAGGGTGTCGAGGCTCATGGGGCAGGCACGGCCGGGCGTGGAGGTCCGGTCAGGCGCGTTCGCGGGCCTGCGCGGCGGCACGGGCCCGCGCGAGCGCGGCTTCCACCACGCTGCGCTTGCGCGCGGCCTGCTGGGCGGCCGCGGCTGCGGCTTCATCGCCCGTGCCGGCGTCATCAGCGTCCTGCGCGCGATGCTCGCGGCTGCCCAGGCGCGCGCGGTGCAGGGCGTAGCGCGCGCGTGCGGCGCCCGCCTGTTCGGCCGACCAGGCCTGCCAGCCCGTGCGGCCCGGCGTGGCCTCTTCCATGGCGATGCAGTCCACGGGGCACACGGGCAGGCACAGTTCGCAGCCCGTGCAATGGGCCTCGATCACGGTGTGCATGCGCTTGTTGATGCCCAGGATCGCATCGGTGGGGCAGGCGTCCAGGCACTGGGTGCAGCCGATGCACCAGGCCTCGTCGATCACGGCCAGGCGGCGCGGCGCTTCCCCGCCGAAGGCCGGGTTCAGCGGGCGCACGGCGTGGCCGGTGAGGGCGGCAAGGCGCGCAACGCCTTCGCGGCCGCCGGGCGGGCACTGGTCGATCTCGGCCTCGCCCTGCGCCAGAGCCTGCGCGTAGCCCGCGCAGTCAGGGTAGCCGCAGCGTGTGCACTGCGTCTGCGGCAGTGCGTCCAGCAGGAGGTCGGCGAGTCGGGTCATGGGGCGCGTAGTATGCCGCGCGGCAGCGCCCGGCCGCAGGGGCGGCTCAGCTGCTCTTGCGGCTCGCGCGCGCGGAACGCGGCGCAGCCGTGGCGGCTGATGTCTTGCGCGGTGCCGCACTGGCACGCTTGCGGGCGGCCGGCGCGGTGACGTGCTCCACCTCGTCCTCGGCCGCCAGTTCGCTGGTGTCGGGCCGCACCTGCGGCAGGTCCTGGCTCCGGATGAAGTCGCGCACGCGCGGGTACACCTGCTCGCGCCAGCGGCGGCCGCTGAAGATGCCGTAGTGGCCGGCCCCCTGGACTTCGAAGTGCTCGCCATGCTTGACCTGCGTGCACAGGTCGTGCGCCGCCTGGGTCTGGCCCGAGCCCGAGATGTCGTCGAGTTCGCCCTCGATGGTCAGCAGGGCCGCATCGCGGATGTCCTGCGGCCGCACGCGCTCCACATCGCCCTGGGGGTTCTTCACGTCCCAGGTGCCGTGGACCAGGTTGAAGTCCTGGAACACGGTGCGGATGGTCTCGAGGTAGTAGTCCGCGTCCATGTCGAGCACGGCGTTGTACTCGTCGTAGAACTTGCGGTGGGCTTCGGCGCTGGCGTCGTCGCCCTTGATCAGGTCCTTGAAGTAATCCCAGTGGCTGTTGGCGTGGCGGTCCGGGTTCATGGCCACGAAACCCGTGTGCTGCAGAAAGCCCGGGTAGACGCGCCGGCCTTCACCCGGGAAGCCCTGCGGCACCCGATAGATCACGTTGTTCTCGAACCACTCGAAACTCTTGTTGGTGGCCAGGTTGTTCACCGCCGTGGGCGAGCGCCGCGCGTCGATGGGGCCGCCCATCATCGTCATGGACAGCGGCACGGGCTCGCCCCGGCTGGCCATCAGCGACACGGCGGCCAGCACCGGCACGGTGGGCTGGCACACGCTCATCACATGGCAATGGCCATATTCGGCCTGCAGGTGGCGGATGAACTCCTGCACGTAGTTGATGTAGTCGTCCAGGTGGAACTCGCCGTCTGCCAGCGGCACCAGCCGCGCGTTTTTCCAGTCGGTGATGTAGACCTTGTGGTCCTGCAGCATCGTCTTGACGGTGTCGCGCAGCAGCGTGGCGTAGTGGCCCGACAAGGGCGCCACGATCAGCACCACGGGCTGGCTCTTGAGCTTGGACAGGGTGTCCACCTCGTCGGTGAAGCGCTTGAAGCGGCGCAGCTGGCAGAAGGGCTTCTCGAGCGCGATCACCTCGTGGATCACCACGTCGGTGCCGTCCACCTGCACGGTCTTGATCTCGAATTCGGGCTTCTCGTAGTCCTTGCCCAGCCGATACAGCAGGTCGTAGCCGGCGGCCACGCGCTGGGCCATGGGCAACTGGCTGTAGACGGCACCGCTCGTGAATAGCTTGGAAGCCGCCTGAGCGAAGTCCGCGAAGGGCTCCATCAGGGAGCGCTGAGCTTCATAGATCTGGTAGAGCATCGCAGGCAGCCATTTTGTTGCACTGCAGCGAAATATAGCAGCGTGCGGGGTTGATGGCGTGTCAAGCGCGGCTCAGCCCCATATAAGAAGTTCGTTTGATTTCGGTCAAAAGCCCAATCGCGGCCCGGGCTGTGGCTGATGACCAACACCGCCCGGGCCTGCTGGCTGCGGCAGCGGCCCCCTTATTGCGGCGCGATGCCCGCGCGGTGCGCCAGCGCCAGGTAGCGCGCGATTTCCGCTTCCATCTGGCTGCGGAAGGTGCCCGCGTCGATAACCACCGGTTCCATGCCCTGGGTGCGCAATTGCTTCTGCAGGGCGGCGTCGGCCATCACGGCCCGGACTTCCTGGCTCAGCCGCTGCAGCACAGGGGCCGGCGTGCCAGCCGGCGCGGCAAAGCCGTACCAGGCGTCGAAGGTGGCGTCGGGCAGCTTCAATTCAGCCAGCGTCTTCACGTCTGGCAGCAGGCTGGAGCGGCTGGCGCCCACGATGCCCAGCGCGCGCAGCTTGCCGGACTGGATGTGCGGCGCCACGGCGGCCACGGTGTCGATGCCCATCTCGATCTCGCCCGAGATCACGGCCAGCGTGGCCTGGGCGCTGCCGCGGTAGGGCACCTCCTGCAGCTTTGCGCCCGCGGCCAGCGCGAACAGCTCGCCGGCCAGGTGCGGGCCCGAGCCGCTGCCGAAGCTTGCATAGCGGATCGACTGCGGCTTGGCTTTGGCGGCGGCCACCAGCGCATCGACGCTCTGGTACGGTGCGTCGGCCTTCACCACAAGCACCAGCGGGGTGCGCGCCACGATGGCGATGGGTGCCAGGTCCTTGACCGGGTCATAGGGCAGTTTGGCGCGCAGCGCGGCGTTGACCGAGAAGCTGGTCGAGCCCGAGAGCAGCAGCGTGTAGCCGTCGGCCGGGGCCTTGGCGACGGCGTCCGTGCCGATGATGGTGGCGGCGCCGGGCTTGTTGTCGATCACCACGGGTTGCCTGAGCCGCTCGGCCAGCTTCTGGCCCATGGCGCGGGCCACCAGGTCGGTGCCGCCGCCGGGCGGGAAGGGCACGACCAGCTTGAGCGGCTTGGCGGGCCAGGGCTCCTGCGCATGCAGGGTGGCAACGGGGGCCAGGCTGGCGGCGGCCAGCGCGAGGCCCAGGCAGAGGGTGCGGCGGGTGAAGGTCATGGGTCGGGTCTTGTGCTGAAGGTCGAATGAGAGAGCGTGTGTGTTGGGGGCGGGTGGGCCGGGCTCCTTCTCAGGCCGCGTCGGCCTGGGCCGCGAGCGCACCGGCCTGCCATGGCGCCTGGTCCGGCTCGCCCAGGTCCCAGTACAGGCCGGCCATGATCTGCAGCCCTTCGCGGGCCACCGGGGCCAGCAGGTGTTCATTGGGTGCGTGCTGCGCGCAGGCCGGGTACGAGTGCGGCACCCACAGCGTGGGCAGGCCCAGCAGGCCGGCAAAGATTTCGTTAGGCAGCGAGCCGGCCAGGTTGGGCAGCAGGTCGGCGCGCTGGCCGCTGCTGCGCTCGATGGACTGCAGCGCCCACGCCACCCAGGGGTTGTCCAGCGGCAGCCGGGTGGCCGCGCCCGAGAGCGAGACCGCCACCTCGATGTCGTCGAAGCCGTGCGCGTCCAGGTGCGCGCGCACGATCGGCTGCAGCTGCTGCCACGGCGTGCCCACCACGAAGCGCAACTGGCAATGGGCCACGGCCTGCGGCGGAATGGCATTGACCGGGCGCTGCGGGTTGCCGGCGCCCAAAGCCAGCACTTCGAGCGTGTTCCAGCCCACCAGGCGCTCGGCGGGCGTGAGCCCGGGCTCGCCCCAGCCGGCGTCGATGGCCGGGTCGTCCGGGCCGCCGCCGATCTGCAGCGTGCGCAGCGCCGCGCGCAGCGGCTCGCTCAGCGCGGGCGGGCGCAGGCCTTCCACGAGGATGCGGCCGCGTGCATCGGCCAGCGCGGCCAGCGCATGGGCGATGCGCGTGGCCGGGTTGACCAGCACGCCGCCCCAGTTGCCCGAGTGGTAGCCGCGCGCCCGGCTGGCCAGCCGGAGGCTGAAATTCACCGCGCCGCGCGAGCCCAGGAACAGGGTGGGCCGGCCGGCCTGCACGCGCGGGCCGTCGCTGGCGATGAACAGGTCGGCGCGCAGGGTCTCGCGCTCCTGGGCACAGACGGCCTCGAGCCCGGGGGAGGCCGCCTCTTCGCCGGTTTCGATCAGCCAGCAGATGTTGTAGCCCAGCCGTCCGCCGCGCGCGGCCAGCACGGCCTCGAGTGCGCCGAGCGCGATCGTGTGCTGGCCCTTGTTGTCGGCCGTGCCGCGGCCATACAGGCGTTCGCCCTCGGCCTTGAGCTGCCAGGGGTCCAGGCCTTCGCGCCACTGGCCTTCCTGGCCGCTGACCACATCGCCGTGGCCGTAGCTCAGCACGGTGGGCAGGGCCGGGTCTTCCTCGCGCCGCGCGATCAGGAAGGGGCCGCCGCGCGCATCGGGGTTGGGCACGATGCGGCAGCCGAAGCCCTGGGCCGTCAGGCGCGGCACCAGTTCGTCCTGCAGGTACGCGTGCAGTGCGGGCGGCACGCTGCCGGTGTCGCTTTCGGTGCGCAGCGCCACGCGGCGCTGCAGGTCGTTGAAGAAGCGGCCGTCGTCGAAGTAGGTGGCGGCGGCCTGGAGGGCGTGGGATCGGGTCATGGAGCCTGCAATGTCTCGTCGTGTGCGAAGCACGCAAGTAAAAGGCCAGATGAGCATTGCTTCTAGTATCGAATTGGCAAGCTACCATTGCCTCAAAAGCAAAGGTCTTGTCGCATGTCGCTGCCGCTTCTGAGCATTCCCCTGCGTCATTTCCTGGAAGTGGCGCGCAGCGGTTCCGTGAGCCAGGCGGCGGCGCGCCTGTTCGTGGCGCCTTCGGCCATCAGCCGGCAGATCGCGCGGCTGGAAGAGCTGCTGGGCACGCCGCTGTTCGAGCGCCAGGCGCGCGGCATGGCCCTGACGGCCGCCGGCCAGCGCCTGGCCGCGCACCTGGGCATGGCCGTGCTCGACGCCGAACAGGTGATCGAGCAGGTGCGGGCGCTGGGCACGCAGCAGGCGGGCCGCGTGCGCATGGCCTGCACCGAAGGCTTTGCCACCCACTTCATGCCGGCGCTGATGCGCGGGTTCCAGGACGCGCATGCCGGCAGCCGCATCGAGCTGCAGGTCGATTCGCCCGAGCAGGTGAGCCAGTTGCTGATGCGCGGCGATGCCGACCTGGCCCTGAAGTACACGGTGGCGCCCGAGCCCGGCCTGCGCGTGCTGCACGATGCGCAGGCGCCGGTCTATGCCGTGATGCAGCCCGACCACCCGCTGGCGCGCCAGCGCGTGGTACAGGCCACCGAAGTGGCCCGCTACCCGCTGGCGCTGGGCGGGCGCGGCGTGACCACGCGCCAGCTCTTCGACCTGGCCTGCAGCGCACAGGGCGTGCAGTACCAGTCGCAGTTCGTCAGCAACTTCTCGGGCGTGCTGCTGCCGCTGCTGCGCACGCCGGGCCTTCTGCTGTCGGGCCACCTGACGGTGCTGCATCTGATTGAAAGCGGCGAAGTGGTGGCGCGGCCTTTTGCCGATGCCGTGCTGCAGCAGCGCCGGCTGCAGGTGCTGGCGCTGGAGGGGCGCACCCTGCCGCCGCTGGGGCAGGCTTTCGTCGCCCATCTGGTGCGGGCGATCGCGGGCGCCGCGCGGCGCAGGCTGGGCCGCGCCCGGCGTGCGCCGCAGGCCTCAGCCGTCTGAGCTTGCCGCTGGCGCCCCGCGCCGGAAGGGGTTGCGCGTGGCCAGCTCGTCCAGGTAATGGGCAATGCCTGCGTCCTCGCGTGCGAGGAAGCGGTCCACCGCGTCGGCAAAGCCCGGGTGCGCGAGCCAATGGGCGCTGTGCGTGGCCACCGGCATCAGCGCGCGCGCCATCTTGTGCTCGCCCTGGGCGCCGCCCTCGAAGCGGCCATAGCCTTGCGCGATGCACCACTGCAGCGGCTGGTAGTAGCAGGCCTCGAAGTGCAGGCAGTCCACGCGCTCCAGCGCACCCCAGTAGCGGCCATAGGCCACGGGCGTGCCGTCGGCATCCGCGCCCAGTGCAATCAGGCTGCAGGCCATGGGCTGGCCGCCGCGCTCGGCCACGAAGAGCAGCCAGGATTCGGGCTGCGAGCGAGCCTGCAGGCGGAAGAACTCGCGCGTGAGGTAGGGCGGGTTGCCGTGCTCGCGGTAGGTGCGCGCGTAGCAGCGGTAGAAGAAATCCCAGTCCTCGTCGGCTATGTCCGCCCCGCGCGCCCAGCGGAAGCTGACGCCGGCATCGGCCACCTTGCGGCGTTCCTGGCGGATCTTCTTGCGCTTTTCCTGCGAGAGGCTGGCGAGAAAGGCGTCGAAGTCGGGCCATGGAACCGAGCCGCCGCCGGGCCGCCCCAAGGCGGCGAGCGCCCCCTCGGGGGGCAGCGAACCACGCGAAGCAGGGAGCGTGGGGGCCACATTCGACCAATGGAACTGCACGGTCTGGCGCCGCATCAGGCCGGCCTGCTCGCAGGCGGCCATGTCCTCGTCGCTGCCAAACAGCAGGTGCAGCGAGGACAGCTCCATCTGGCCGCACCATTGCAGCAGCCCCTGCACCAGCCGGGCGCGGCTGGCGGCGTCCTGCGCGAGCAGGCGCGAGCCCGGCACGGGCGTGAAGGGCACGGCCACCACGGCCTTGGGGTAGTAGGCCAGGCCGTGTTCCTCGTACGCGTTGGCCCAGGCCCAGTCGAAGACATATTCGCCGTAGGAGTGGTTCTTGACGTAGAGCGGGCAGGCCGCGCTGAGCACGCCGTCCTCGTGCAGCGTGGCAAAGGCCGCGGCCCAGCCCGTGCCCGCCGTCGCACTGCCGCTGGCGTGCAGCGCGCTCAGGTAGGCGTGGCGCATGAAGGGCGTGGGCAGCGATTGCCGCTCGAGCAGCGCGTCCCATGCGGTGGCGTCCAGCTCGGCCGGGTCGGTATGCAGGCGCAGCACGGCGCCCTCGCTCGTTGCGTCGCTCATGCGCGCCGCTGCCCCAGGTGTTCGGCGATCCAGATGCCACCCAGCACCAGCGCCAGTGCCACGCCGTGGTAGAGCGACAGCGGCTCGCCCAGCACCAGTACCGCCAGCAGCGGGCCGAAGATGGGCGTGAGGTTCATGTACACGCCTGCGCGCGCCGGGCCGATGAGCGCCACGGCCTGGATGAAGGTTATCTGCGAGACGAAGGAGGGCAGCAGGCCCACGAAGAGCATCAGCGCCCAGCCCGTGGCCGTGGGCATGAAGAACTCGCCGCGCGCCACTTCCAATGCCAGCAGCGGCAGCGAGGCCAGCGCCGCCACGGCCGCCAGCGCGGCGAAGAAGACCACCGGCGGCACGGCCGGGCGCCTGCGCAGGCCCAGCATGTAGCCGGCATACAGCAGCGAGGCGAGCAGGATCCACACGTCGCCCACGTTGAAGCCCAGGCCCGTGAGCACGGCCAGCTCGCCGCGCGACGCCACCACCACGATGCCGGCGAGCGTGATGCCCACGCCCAGCAGTTGGATCGGCGTGCTGCGAAGGCCCGCCACCAGAAAGCCGCCCATCAGCACCAGCACCGGAATGGTGCCCTGGATGATGGCGATGTTGATGGCCGTGGTGTGATGGGCCGCCGTGTAGAAGAGGGCGTTGAAGGCCGTGAAGCCGGCCGTGCCCATCACCGCGATGTAGCGCCAGTGCGGTCGCAGTGCGCGCCAATGGGCGCTGATCTCGCGGCGCGCGCTGAACCACAGCGCCACGCAGCAGATGCCCCAGCGCGCGGTGGTCAGCATCATGGGTGAGATCTCGCCCACCGCCAGCCGCGCCGCCACCGCGTTGCAGCCCCAGATCAGGGTCGTGAAGATCAGCAGCAGGGGTGCCTGGCGCTGGCTCCAGTGCCACAGCCGGGCCAGGGGCGTGGCTTGCGCGGAAGTCGAGTGGGAAGGCATGGAAGGCCGAGCGTACCAGCGGGCCGGCAGCCCTGCTGGGGCAGGGGAAGGCGGCTAACATCCTGCGCTGCTTTTCATCCGGCTTCGCACCCCTGACTTTCATGACGCTACAGATCGCCATCGCGCAGCTCAATTACGTGGTGGGCGACATCGCCGGCAATGCCGGCCGCATCGTCGCCGCGGCCCGCCAGGCCCATGCGCAGGGTGCGCGCCTGCTGCTCACGCCCGAGCTGTCCATCGCCGGCTACGCGGCCGAAGACCTGTTCCTGCGCCCGGCCTTCACCGCGGCCTGCGATGAGGCCGTGCTGCGCATTGCCACCGAACTGGCCGACCTGCCCGACATGACGGTGGTGGTGGGCCACCCCACGGGCGGTAGCCTGCGCAGCCGCTCGGTGGCGGTGCAGCAGCGCTTCAATGCAGCCAGCGTGCTGCGCGGTGGCCAGGTGCTGGCCACCTATGCCAAGCGCGAGCTGCCCAACTACCAGGTCTTCGACGAGCGGCGCTACTTCACGCCCGGCCAGGGCGTGTGCGTGTTCGAGGTGCAGGGCGTGCGCGTGGGCCTTCTGATCTGCGAGGACGCGTGGTTCGAGGAGCCGGCCGCGCTGGCACAGGCCGCGGGTGCGCAGGTGCTGGCCGTCATCAACGCCTCGCCCTACCACGTGGGCAAGGAGAACGAGCGCGTGGCGCGCATGGCCGAGCGCGCGCGCGCCGCGGGCCTGCCGCTGATCTACGCGCACCTGGTGGGCGGCCAGGACGAAGTGGTCTTCGACGGTGCCTCCTTCGCACTGCAGGCCGACGGCCAACTGGCGCTGCAGGCGCCGGCCTTCAAGGAGGCTCTGGTGCGCGTGCCGCTGAGCGTGGCGCCTGCGGGCGTGCGCGTGGCCGCCGATGCCGCCAGCCTGCCGCCGCCGCGCGAGGCCGAGGCCCAGCTCTGGGATGCCCTGGTGCTGGGCGTGCGCGACTACGTCGGCAAGAACGGCTTCCCGGGTGCGATCCTGGGCCTGTCGGGCGGCATCGATTCGGCGCTGGTGCTGGCCATCGCGGTGGACGCGCTGGGCAAGGACAAGGTGCGCGCGGTGATGATGCCTTCGCCCTACACGGCCGACATCAGCTGGATCGACGCGCGCGAGATGGCCAATCGCCTGGGCGTGCGCTACGACGAGATCTCCATCAAGCCCACCTTCGAATCCTTCAAGGCCGCGCTGGCCGACGAGTTCGCAGGCCGGGCCGAGGACACGACCGAAGAGAACATCCAGGCCCGCATCCGCGGCACGCTGCTGATGGCGCTGTCGAACAAGTTCGGCGCCATCGTGCTGACCACCGGCAACAAGAGCGAGATGGCCACGGGCTACTGCACGCTCTACGGCGACATGGCCGGCGGCTTCGCCGTCATCAAGGACCTGCTCAAGACCACCGTCTTCGCGCTCGCACGCTGGCGCAACACGCACGACCCCTACGGCACGGGCCGCGAGCCCATTCCCGAGCGGATCATCACGCGCCCGCCCAGCGCCGAACTGCGCCCGGACCAGACCGACCAGGACAGCCTGCCGCCCTATGACGTGCTGGACGGCATCCTCGCGCGCTACATGCAGGACGACGAGAGCGTCGAGGCCATCGTGGCAGCCGGCTACGAACGCGCGGTGGTCGAGCGCGTGACGCGGCTGATCAAGATCAACGAGTACAAGAGGCGCCAGGCGCCGGTCGGGATTCGGGTGACCCACCGCAGCTTCGGCAAGGATTGGCGTTACCCTATCACCAGCAAGTTCAACGAAACCGCCCACGGAAGGGAGCATCCATGAAGCAGATCACCGCCATCGTCAAACCCTTCAAGCTCGATGACGTGCGCGAGGCCTTGGCGCAGGTCGGCGTGTCGGGCCTCACGGTCACCGAGATCAAGGGCTTCGGCCGCCAGAAGGGCCACACCGAGCTCTACCGTGGCGCCGAGTACGTGGTGGACTTCCTGCCCAAGATGAAGATCGAGGTGGTGGTCGACGACAAGGACGTGGAGCGCTGCGTGGATGCCATCGTGGCCGCGGCGCGCACCGGCAAGATCGGTGACGGCAAGATCTTCGTGACCAACGTGGAGCGCATCGTGCGCATCCGCACCGGCGAGGAAAACGAAAGCGCCATCTGAAAGCCAAAGGCTGGCGCGCAGGCGCCGCTTGTGCTGCAACGCCGGGCCAGTGCCCGGCGTTTTGCTTTGCGCGGCGCGCAACTGGATAGTGCCTGCTGACGCTGGGGGCGTGGGGCCGGCGCGCAAGGCCGAGTTGACTACACTGGCCGGCTTGCCGCCGCCACGCGCGGCGCGCCCTCATCCAGACCGCCGCCCGCAGGCCACCCGCCGGGCAAAGGAGCCTTCATTCATGCATGACGACACGCCTTCCGGCGACACGCTGCCGCGCAAGCGTCGCAAGGGCATCTACGTCCTGCCGAACCTGTTCACCCTGGCTGCGCTCTTCGGTGGCTTCTATGCCATCGTGATGGCCATGAACGCGCGCTTCGACCTGGCCGCGCTCGGGGTGTTCGCGGCCATGGTGCTCGACAGCCTGGACGGGCGCGTGGCGCGCATGACCAACACGCAGAGCGCCTTCGGCGAGCAGATGGATTCGCTGTCCGACATGGTGTCCTTCGGTGCCGCTCCGGCGCTGATCGCCTACGAATGGTCGCTCAAGGGCCTGGGCCGCTGGGGCTGGATCGCCGCCTTCGTGTACTGCGCCTGCGCCGCGCTGCGCCTGGCGCGCTTCAACGTCAACACGGGCGTGGTGGACAAGCGCTGGTTCCAGGGCCTGCCGTCGCCGGCCGCTGCGGCGCTGGTCACGGGCTTCATCTGGCTCATGACCGAATGGGGCCGTCGCGGCAGCGACGTGCTGTACCTGAGCTGGAACCAGATCACCTGGATCACCTTCGTCTTCACGCTCTATGCCGGCCTGACGATGGTGACCAACGCACCCTTCTACAGCTTCAAGGACATCCAGGTGAAGCGCAGCGTGCCCTTTGCCGTGATCGTGCTCATCGCATTGGGCATCGCCGTGATCAACATCCATCCGCCCACCGTGCTCTTTGGCCTGTTCGTGGCCTATGGCCTGAGCGGCTTCGTGATCTACGCCTGGCGCAAGGCCAAGGGCCAGCCGGCCAGCGTGATCAGCATCTCCACCGACGAGCCCGATGAAAGAGGCTTGCACAGCTGAGCAGATGCTGTGCTAAAGTCCGCCCACTCATGAACAAGTTCGCACTGGCCCTACTAGCCATCCCCTTCGGGCGGAGACGGTAGGGCGCGCGCGCACTTCCCACCATCACGGCCCGTTCGCACCAGCAACGGGCCGTTTTGTTTTTGGGGTTGCTGGTCGATTCAAACCCTCGCCAACCAAGCAGAGAGATCGACATGTTGAAGCAACCGCAGACCAAGTACCGCGCCTTCGCGCCCATCGCCCTCACGGATCGCACCTGGCCCGACGCCCAGCTGACCCGTGCACCGATCTGGCTGTCGACCGATCTGCGTGATGGCAACCAGGCCCTGGTCGAGCCCATGGACCTCGCGCGCAAGATGCGCATGTTCGAAATGCTCGTGAAGATCGGCTTCAAGGAGATCGAGGTGGGCTTCCCCTCGGCTTCGCAGGTGGAGTTCGAATTCGTGCGCAAGCTCATCGAGGAAAAGCGCATTCCCGATGACGTGACCATCCAGGTGCTGACGCAGGCGCGCGAGCACCTGATCGAACGCACCTTCGAAGCGCTGCAGGGCGCGCCCCGCGCCATCGTCCACCTCTACAACGCCGTGGCTCCCGTGATGCGCCGCGTGGTGCTGGGCATGGACGAGGACGGCATCGTCGAACTCGCCACTTCGCAGGCGCGGCTGTTCCAGCAGATCGCGGCCCGGCATCCGGGCACGCAGTGGACCTTCCAGTACTCGCCTGAAATGTTCTCGGGCACCGAGATCGCGTTCTCCAAGCGCGTGGTCGACGCCGTCACGGCCGTGTGGCAGCCCACACCCGAGCGCAAGTGCATCATCAACCTGCCCTCCACGGTGGAGCACTCCACGCCGAACATCTTTGCCGACATGATCGAGTGGATGCATCGCAACCTGGAGCGCCGCGATTCGATCGTGCTCTCGGTGCATCCGCACAACGACCGCGGCACGGGCACGGCCGCCGCCGAGCTCGCCCTGATGGCGGGCGCCGACCGCATTGAAGGCTGCCTCTTCGGCAATGGTGAGCGCACCGGCAACCTCGACCTCGTCAACGTGGCGCTGAACCTCTACACGCAGGGCGTCTCGCCCGAGCTGGACTTCTCGAACATCGACGAGATCCGCGCCACGGTGGAGCATTGCAACCAGATCCCCGTGCACCCGCGCCACCCCTATGTGGGCGACCTGGTTTACACCTCCTTTTCGGGCTCGCACCAGGATGCGATCAAGAAGGTGTTCGCGGCGCGCCGCGAGGGCGATCTCTGGGACGTGCCCTACCTGCCCATCGACCCCAAGGACGTGGGCCGCAGCTACGAAGCCGTGATCCGCGTCAACAGCCAGTCGGGCAAGGGCGGCATGGCCTACCTGCTCGAAAGCGAATACGGCATCGAGATGCCGCGCCGCCTGCAGATCGAGTTCAGCCAGGTCGTGCAGCGCGTGATGGACGTCGAGGGCAAGGAGCTCACGGCCGCCGACCTCTGGCAGATCTTCAACAACGAATACCGCATCGAAGGCGCGCGCGGTCTGCAGCAGCGCAGCCTGCAGGAGCGCCCGGGCGCCGACGGCGCCGAAGGGCGCGTGACGCTGCGCGGCGAAGTGGCCTGGGACGGCGCCAAGCGCCAGATCGAAGGCGAGGGCAACGGCCCCATCGACGCCTTCACGCAGGCATTGAGCGCAGCCACCGGCCATGACATCCGCGTGATCGACTACCACCAGCATGCGATCGGCGCGGGGGCCGACGCGCGCTCGGTGGCCTACCTGGAGCTGCGCGTGGACGACAGCCAGACGCTGTTCGGCGTGGGCTTTGACAGCGACACCATCGCGGCGGCCCACAAGGCCATCATCTCGGGCGTGCAGCGCGCCCGTGCCAGCGGTGCCGGGCGCCCTGCGCAGGGCGCACAATCGCAGGTTGCCACGGCCTGAGGCGTGCCCCACGGCAGCCCGCGTGAAGGCGGGCTGCCGGCCGGCGGCCGCGGCCGCACCCCCACGGAGAGACACGATGACCGACAAGCTGATCATTTTTGACACCACCTTGCGCGACGGCGAACAGTCGCCCGGCGCCTCGATGACGCGCGACGAGAAGATGCGCATCGCCAAGCAGCTCGAGCGCCTGAAGGTCGATGTGATCGAAGCGGGGTTCCCCGCCAGCAGCAACGGCGACTTCGAGGCCGTGCAGGCCATTGCCAATGCGATCAAGGAGTCCACCGTCTGCGGCCTGTCGCGCGCCAACGACCGCGACATCGCCCGCGCGGCCGAGGCCCTCAAGGGCGCGGCGCGCGCGCGCATCCATACCTTCATCGCCACCAGCCCGCTGCACATGGAAAAGAAGCTGCGCATGACGCCCGAGGAGGTGCATGAGCAGGCCAAGCTGGCCGTGCGCTTCGCGCGCAGCAAGGTGGGTGACGTGGAGTTCAGCCCCGAGGACGGCTACCGCAGCGATCCGGACTTCCTGTGCCGCGTGCTCGAAACCGTGATCGCCGAGGGCGCCACCACCATCAACGTGCCCGACACCGTGGGCTACGCCGTGCCCGAGCTGTACGGCAACTTCATCAGGACGCTGCGCGAGCGCATCCCCAACAGTGACAAGGCGATCTGGTCGGTGCACTGCCACAACGACCTGGGCATGGCCGTGGCCAACTCGCTGGCGGGCGTGAAGATCGGCGGCGCGCGCCAGGTGGAATGCACCATCAACGGCCTGGGCGAGCGCGCGGGCAACTGCTCGCTCGAAGAGATCGTGATGGCCGTGAAGACCCGCAAGGACTACTTCGGGCTCGATCTGAACATCGACACCCAGCACATCGTGGCCGCCAGCCGCATGGTCAGCCAGACCACGGGCTTCGTGGTGCAGCCGAACAAGGCGGTGGTCGGCGCGAACGCCTTCGCGCACGCCTCGGGCATCCACCAGGACGGCGTGCTCAAGGCCCGCGACACCTACGAGATCATGCGCGCCGAGGACGTGGGCTGGACGGCCAACAAGATCGTGCTGGGCAAGCTCTCGGGCCGCAACGCCTTCAAGCAGCGTCTGCAGGAGCTGGGCGTGGAGATGGACAGCGAGGCCGACGTCAACGCTGCCTTCCTGCGTTTCAAGGAGCTGGCCGACCGCAAGGCCGAAATTTTCGACGAGGACATCCTCGCGCTGGTCAGCGGCGACGGCGGATCGAACGTTGGGGAAAAGTTTGGCTTCGTGTCCCTGGCCCAGCACAGCGAGACCGGCGAGCGGCCCCACGCGCGCGTGGTGTTTTCCGTTGCCGGGCAGGAGGTGGTGGGTGAATCCGAAGGCAATGGCCCGGTGGATGCATCCCTCAAGGCCATCGAGTCCCACGTCAGGAGCGGGGCCGAGATGGTGCTCTATTCGGTCAACGCCATCAGCGGCTCCACGGAGAGCCAGGGTGAAGTCACGGTGCGGCTGCAGAATGCGGGCCGCGTCGTCAACGGTGTGGGTGCCGACCCCGATATCGTGGTCGCTTCCGCCAAGGCCTATCTCAGTGCGCTCAACAAGTTGCAAAGCCAATCGGAGAGAGTGGCTGCACAGGGATAGCTTGGCGAGCACTCTTTTTTGATGTTTGAAGAAGCATTTGCAAGTCGCTGATATTGCATGTGTTTTTTCATTTCGATAGACTCCGGCGCGTACCGCCCGCCGCTGGAGAAATTGCATGCCTGAAGCCCACCAGCAACTGATGTTGCCTCGCCGCCCCTTCCAGCGTTTTCAGGCCGCCTGTCGGCTGCTCGCCGTCACGCTTTGCGCGACGGCGTTTTTGATGCCGGCTGCGCAGGCCAGCAGCGCCTCGTCCAAGAAGCCCGCGGCCACCAAGAAGGTGGCCAGCAGCGCTGCCAAGAGCCCGCGTGCCAAGGCGCCTGCGGCCAAGCGCAGCAGCGGCTCTGCCAAGGTGGCGCAGAGCCGCACCACGCGGGCCGGCCGCAACGTCACGGCCACGGTGGAAAAGCGCGGGGGCAAGACGGTGGTGGCGGTGCAGCGGCGCTCCGTGGTGCGGGTCGACCCGCCGGCGCCGCGCCTGTCCTACGGCCAGTTGGCTGGGCTGCACCAGACCACGGACGTGCTGGACCTGAACTCCAGCGTCGCCCTGGTGGTGGACCAGGACACGCATGAAGTGCTGTTCAGCAAGAACGACCATGCCGTGCTGCCCATCGCCTCGCTCACCAAGCTCATGACCGGGCTGCTGATCAGCGAGGCCCATCTGCCGATGGACGAGATGATCAGCATCACCCAGGCCGACGTGGACACCGAAAAGGGCAGCCGCTCGCGCCTGGCCGTGGGCACCACGCTGTCGCGCGGCGAGCTGTTGCATCTGGCACTGATGTCCAGCGAGAACCGCGCCGCGCATGCGCTGGGCCGCACCTATCCGGGCGGCATGCCCACCTTCGTGAGCGTGATGAATGCCAAGGCGCGCATGCTGGGCATGAAGGACACGCACTACGTGGAGCCCACCGGCCTGTCGCCGCGCAACCAGTCCACGGCACAGGATCTGGCGCTGCTGGTCGCCGCCGCCTCGCAGGACTCGCTGGTGCGCCAGCTGTCCGTGTCGCCGGAGCACCAGGTCGAAGTCGGTGCCCGCACGCTGCAGTACAGCACCACCAACCGTCTGGTGCGCAGCGCCGACTGGGAGATCGGCCTGCAGAAGACGGGCTACATCTCCGAGGCCGGCCAGTGCCTGGTGATGCAGGCCAAGGTGGCGGGTCGCAAGCTGATCATGGTCTTCCTGGACTCGGCCGGCCGCTTCAGCCGCATCGCCGACGCCGAGCGCGTGCGCCGCTGGGTCGAGGCCACGCACCTGCCCACGCGCAGCATGCCAACCTTCAGTGCGGCCGCGGCAGCAGGGGACTGAGGGGCGCTGCCGGCTGGCAGCCTTCACACGAGATTCAGGGGCCCGCCATGTCGCGGGCCTTTTTCATCGTCAATCCGTCAATCCGTCAGTCCGCCGCGCTTTCGGCCCGCAGGCCTGTCGAGGCGCGCGGGCAGCCCAGCGCGGCAGAGATCTGGTCGGCCGTGGCCTGCAGCTTGGGCAGCCAGCCTTCGTCCAGCCGGTCCGCCGGGGCCGAGATGGACAGCCCGGCGACCAGCTTGGCCTGGTCGTCGTAGATGCCGGCGGCCATGCAGCGCACGCCCAGTTCCAGCTCCTCGTTGTCGCGCGCGATGCCGTATTGCCGCGCCCTGGCCAGCTCGCGTTCCAGCACCGGCAGCTGGGTGATGCTGTTGCGCGTGTGCCCTGCCAGGCCCGTGCGCGTGGCATAGCTGCGCACGCGCTGGGGGTCGTCGGCGGCCAAAAAGAGCTTGCCGGTGGAAGTCAGATGCAAGGGGGCGCGCCCGCCGATGGCGCGCACCACCTGCATGCCCGAGCGCTCGCTGAAGGCGCGCTCCACATAGACGATCTCGTCGCCCTGGCGCAGGCTCAGGTTGACGGGCTGCTGGGTCAGCCGGTGCAGCTCGCGCATGGGGCTCAGCGCGGCATCGCGCACGTTCAGCCGGGCCTTGACCATGTTGCCCAGCTCCAGCAGGCGCATGCCCAGCCGGTAGCTGCCGGCTTCGGGCCGGTCCACGAATCGGCCCACGGCCAGGTCGTTGAGGATGCGGTGCGTGGTGGAAGGGTGCAGCCCGGTCTTTTCGCTGATTTCCTTGAGCGAGATGGCTTCTTCGCGCGAGGCCAGAACATCGATGAGCGCAAACATGCGCTCGATGACCTGGATGACCGGTGTGGCCGGGATGTCGGCTTGGGCTTTTCTCATGGATGCGCGCAGTGAAGAATGCGCGTCATCTTATCTCGTGAAATTTCGAACCGCAGTCACGCAGGCTCCCAACGCCCGTCGCGCAGCAGTTCGTGCGGCCCGAAGCGGGCCTTGTAGTCCATCTTGCCGCTGCCTTCGATCCAGTAGCCCAGGTACACATAGGGCAGGCCCAACCGGCGCGCCTGCTCGATCTGCCACAGCACGCCATAGGTGCCGTAGGCGGCTGCCGGGTCGGGTTCGTAGAAGGTGTAGACCGCCGACAGGCCGTCGTTCAGCACATCCAGGATGCTGATCATGCGCAGCGCGCCCACCTGGCCTTCGGGCGCCGGCTCGCGGAATTCGACCAGCCGCGAGTTCACGCGGCTTTGCAGCAGGAACTGCGTGTACTGGTCGATGCTGTCCTGGTCCATGCCGCCGCCCGCATGGCGGCCGTTCTGGTAGCGCAGGTAGAGCTGGTAGTGCTCGGGCACGAAGCCCAGCCGCAGCACGCGCGTGTGCAGATCGCCATGGCGCCGGGCCGCGCGGCGCTGGCTGCGCGTGGGCTCGAAGGTCTGCGCCTGGACGCGCAGCGGCACGCAGGCGCGGCAGCCGTCACAGTAGGGCCGGTACGTGAACATGCCGCTGCGCCTGAAGCCGCGCAACACCAGGTCGGAGTAGGCGTCGTTGTGGATCAGGTGGCTGGGCGTGGCCACCTGCGAACGGGCCTGGCGGTCCGGCAGATAGCTGCAGGGATAGGGCGCTGTAGCGTAGAACTGCAGGGTCTGCAGCGGCAGTTCCTGGGGTTTGGTCATGGCAGAAGAACGGGGGGCTCAACACGCCCGCATGGCCTGCGATATTGGCGGCGAATCAGGCCTCGTGCAAGTGTGGCGGGCGCGCCGCTGGCGCGCTCTGCGCCCGCGCTGGCGCCAGCAGCAGCTCCCAGTCGGCCGGGTCGAAGCGCCAGGCCTCTGGCGCGGCTTGGGTCCGCTCGGCGGCCACATGCCGGGCGAAGCGCGCGCGCGGCCACTCGCGCGCGCCCAGGCTGGCCAGGTGCGCCGTGTTCTGCTGGCAATCGACCAGGCCGATGCCGTGGCGGCGGCAGAAGGCCACCAGCGCTGCAAGCGCGATCTTGGACGCGTCGGTGCGGCGCGCGAACATCGATTCGCCGAACAGCGCCCGTCCCACGCTGACCACGTACAGCCCGCCCACGCACTGCCCGTCGATCCAGGTCTCGAAGCTGTGCGCGTGCCCCGCGGCATGAAGCGCCAGATAGGCCTCGATCATGTCCGGCCCGATCCAGGTGCCGTCCTGTCCTTCGCGCGGCGCCGCGGCGCAGGCCCGCAGCACGTGCTCGAAATTGTGGTCCACGCGCAGCTCGCACCCCTGCTGGCGCTGGAAGCTGCGCAAGGTCTTCTTCAGCGAGCGGTGCAGGCGGAACTCGGCCGTGGGCAGCACCATGCGCGGGTCGGGGCTCCACCACAGGATGGGCTGGTTGCCGCTGTACCAGGGAAACACGCCCTGCGAATAGGCCTTGACCAGCGTCGCCACGTCCAGCGCGCCGCCGCCCGCCAGCAGCCCGGGTGCGGGGTCGTGCGCGCCCCAGGCGCTTTCCAGCGGGGGGAAGTCGTCGCCCGGCAGCAGCCAGGGCAGGGAAGCGGGGCGGTGCATCGGGCGCGGCACGTGGCAACGGGGTTGAAGGCGCGGATTGTCGCGGCGCGCCGGGTGTGGCGATGACGGACGAGGCCGAGTCCGCAGGACGGCCCGGGCCAAAACGATCCCCACCGGGGCCGCGCAAAAAATCACGGCATCTGCGATCTTGCGTTACCACTTAGGTGTTAGCGATTGTGACCGGCGCATACTGGCTCGCATGCCCATGGAACTTCTGCATCGCCTGTCTCATGAGCGCCTGCCTGTCGCGGTCGTCGATGGCGCAGACGTGGACGCCGTCCGTGTGCTGGCGCTGGCCGGCCATGTGCGCGCCGAGGTCCCGCGGCCGGTGCGAACGATGCAGGGCCATCACCAGCCCCCGGCCACGGTGCTGGCCATCACCTCCCTGGGCCGACAGATGCTCAGGCGCTTTCCTGCCGCGCACAGCCATTGAGTCGCAACCGCCCCGTGGGGCTTGGCAGGATAACTGTATGAATATACAGTTATCGGGTGCAGCACCGATCCATTCCCATTCAGCCCATCAAGGGCCGCGGCGCGGCCTCCCGGCTGGCGCACCGTTTCGAGAAGGAAGAGCGGCAGGCCTTCGATGACGGCTGGTCGGTGCCTGAAGAGGACGCACTGCCAATGCGCCCGGCCACCGAACTGCGTTTCGAGGACGCGCGCTCGGCGCTCAGCCGCAACGACTCGCCCGACATTCCCTTCGAGCGATCGCTCAACCCTTATCGTGGCTGCGAACACGGCTGCATCTACTGCTTCGCGCGTCCCACCCACAGCTACCTCAACCTCTCGCCGGGCCTGGATTTCGAAACCAAGCTGATCGCCAAGCGCAACATCGCCGAAGTGCTGCGCAAGGAAATCTCGCGGCGTGGCTACCAGCCGGCCGAAATCGCCATCGGCACGGCCACCGACTGCTACCAGCCCGTGGAGCGCGAGCTCGGGCTCACGCGGGCCGTGCTCGAAGTGCTGCGAGATGCGCGCCACCCCTTCGCACTGGTCAGCAAGTCCAGCCTGGTCGAACGCGACCTGGACCTGATCGCGCCCATGGCCGCGCAGGGCCTGGCGGCGGTCTACATCACGATCACCACGCTCGACGGCGAGCTGGCCCGCACGCTGGAGCCCCGGGCAGCTGCGCCGCACCGTCGGCTGCGCACCATCCGGGCCCTGGCGCAGGCGGGCGTGCCCGTGGGCGTGAGCGTGGCGCCGCAGATCCCGTTCATCAACGAAGACATGGAGCAGGTGCTGGAAGCCGCCTGGGAAGCGGGCGCGCGTTCGGCCTTCTACACCGTGCTGCGCCTGCCCTGGGAAGTGGCACCGCTGTTTCGCGAATGGCTGCAGCTGCACTACCCGCAGCGGGCGCAGCGCGTGATGGCACGCGTGCAGGACATGCGCGGCGGGCAGGACTACAACGCCGACTTCGCCACGCGCATGAAGGGCGACGGGCTCTGGGCGGAGCTGATCCGCCAGCGCTTCCAGAAGGCCACGCACCGCCTGGGATTTAACCAGCAGCGCGTCGAGCTGGTCAGCACGGCCTTCCGGCGCGACAGCGCTTCAGGCCAGGGCGAGCTGTTCTGAAAATGGCCCCCACGCTCCCCCCGCTGCGCGAGGTCCGCTGCCCCCCGAGGGGGCGCTTTTCATCTTGGGGCGGCCCGGCGATGAAAAATGTCCGCTGTCAAGTCCTTCATTCAGACATGCAGTGGGGAAAAAGCTCTTACAGGGCAATAGGTTAGGCTAGATTTCAGCCGCTGAGTGCTCTTGCTGCTTTTCGAGCTAGGTGCTGCATAGGCGCTTCGCGGCGGTAAGCGTGGGGGCGCCGCGGCGGGCAAGATCGCACCATCATAGTCTCGCCCTGCCGCAAGCCCCGTCAAAAGCGAAAGCGCAGTCAGTGGACTGCGCTTTCATCGTGAAGGGGTAGCGGATGCGTCCACATCGTCAACCCTACTTCAGGGTATGGCCTTGCTCCCGCCACCCTTCCTGAATCCCCGGTCGCCGGCCATGAACGCCTCCAGCATAAGAGGAATCAACGTAGTGGCATCGACTGCCTCGCCATACGCCTGCGAGTGCGCTACGGCATAGCGGTCGAGATCAGCTTTTAGGCTGACCGGGCACAAAAACGTGAGCTTCGTGCTCTCGGTCTTGGGTAGCGGCCCAAGCCGCAATTTCTTGGAGGTGTTCATTTCGCCGCTCCTCTCTGGACGAAAAGCGGCTGGTACGGTCGCAGCATCAGGTCACGGTTGACGATGATCCGCACCGGCAGGCCCGGCCGCCCCGTCAAGGTCGGCTGAATGTTCATGTTGCGCCGGGTCATCTCCTGGCCGACCTGATTGATGCTGTCCTGCGCGCTGTCGCGCCCGGCAATCACGATGCGGTTGCCGTTCTGCCGGTTCTCCGGCGCGGCCAGCTCCGCGCCCACGCCCAGCAGTGTCGTCAGCGCCGCACCGGCAAAGACGCGATCCCAGTGCCAATCGACGCCATCCTCCAGGCCGGAGTAGCCGGCCGGGTCGGTGCCCGCGAGGTTGTCGAGCTTCAGCGAAGACGTGTCCGGCAAGATGATGCGGTTCCACACCAACTGCACGCGGCTCTGCCCATAGCTCACCTGGCTGTTGTACTTGCCCATGAGGCGCGAGCCCTGAGGGATCAACAGAAACTTGCCGGTGGCCGAGTCGTAGACCGACTCCGTCACCGTGCCAATCACGTCGCCCGGCAGGTCAGACTTGATGCCTGTCACCAGCGCCCCGGCGATCACCGTCCCGGCCATCACCTGGTACGGCGAGGCCGGCATTTGCAGATTGCCGGAATTGCGGGTTTCCGTAGAACCGCCTTTCAGGAAAGCCTCTTTCTGGTCTTGCCGGTTCTGCACGGCGGTCGGGTCGGCAGGCTGGGCAGCCGTCGAGGCCGGCCCAGCGGCCAGCGGGTCGAAGCCCGCCAAGGTCGATGCCGGGCCAGCCGCTTGCGCATTCGCTGGCGCTGCGGTCTTGCCGGGCGTACCAGAACGGAAGAACACCGAGGAAGCCGCTGCCGCTTCGGCTTCCTTGCGCCGAGCGTCCTCCGGGTCGTGGCCCGGTGGCGCATACGTGGGTGTCACCGGCTGCTGCGCCTTCACGATGGCAGGGCCGAGATCGCCCGGCAGCGGCGGCCCCAGCTCCAGCACCTTCGGCAGCTTGGAGTAATCCGAAGGCAGGCCATCCAGCCCCTCGGACTTCGAGACTCGATCCACGTTGTAAAGCTCGGTCTGCTCGCCTGCGCCGCGCCGATGTGGCTGCAATGACCAGATCGTGGCCCCTAGCACGGCGACCGACAGGCCGCCCGTGAGCATGGCCAAGGTGCGCCGATTCAGACGTGTGACCGCGCGCGGCTGGGCGCGCAGCGCCACCGCCTCGGGCGCGACCTTGCCCGCCTGTGGCGTGCCAAGATCGCGAGTGTCGTCCTGGCTCATGGTCAGTTCCTCCGCGTGCCACCGGAAACGCCATCGGTGCGCTCGATCCGCACCACATCGCCCTTGTCTCCGCCCAGGCGCAGTTCGGCCGCACCGAACAGGCGATCCACGATGTAGTACGGCGCACGGAATCGGTAGTTCACCAGTTGCCCATCGCCCTGCGCGCCGATCACGAACAGCGGCGGCAGCTCGCCCTGCGCGATGCCCGGCGGGAACTGGATGTAGACCTTCTCGCCGTCATCGAAGGCGCGCAGCGGCTTCCACGGCGGATTGCTGCCGCTGACCGCGTAGCGGAAGCGGATCTTCTCCAGCGATAGCCCGCTATCGACCGGCGCGGCGGCGCTGGCCGCCTGCGCCTGGCGCTGCAAGGCCAGCATCTTGTCCTTCGGATACTCCCAGGACACCGACGCCATCCACGTCTTCTCAGTCGAAGTCAGTTCAATCAGGTACGTGCGCCGGCTGGTCGTGATGACCAGATTGGTCTTGAGGCCCGAGCGGATCGGCTTGACCATCACATTGACGCGCAGCGCATCGCCGCTGCCGCTCGATGTATCGCCCACGATCCAGCGCACGGTATCGCCGGCGGCCACCGTTACCAGTTCCTCACCGGGCTGGAGCGCGATCACCGTCACGCGACCCACGGCCGCATAGACCTGATACAGCGCGCCATCGGTGAAAGGCCACACCTGAATCGCGTTGACGTACCCCTCGCGCGTGGGCGCGATACGCGCCTCGGCGTTGGCGCGGGACACACGCACGGTTTCATCGGCAGGTTCTGCTGCGGGCTTGGCATCCGGCACAGGCTTCATCTGAGCCGGCATCGGCAGCACTTGCGGCATGGCCACCACCTCCACCGGCGCAGGCGGCTCCGGTAGCGGCTGCGCCTGCACCGGCTCGTCGAGCGAAATGGACGGCGGCGGCTTGCCCTGCGTGGCGCAGCCCGCGAGGGCAAGCAGCATGATCGGCAAGACGGATTTACGGAAAAGATCATTCATGGTTTTGCTCCTTCGTTCGCTTCCAGTTCGCGGCTCCACGACAGCCCGTTGACGTAGATGCCCAGGGGGTTCTTGCGCACACGCTGCTCGGTGCGCGGCGTCTGCTGCACGATGGACACGACAGCGTTCCAGCGTTCGGTGCGGTCCAGCGCACCGTTGACGAAACGGGTCTCCGTCCAGCGCACGTTGAACGACGTATCGCTCGCGCGAGTCACGCTGCTGACCTGCACCGTCACCGACTCCTTGCCAATGCGCGCGAACGGATCGTTCACGCGGGCGTACTCGTTGAGCACCACGGCGCCCTTGTCGGTCGTGTAGTCATAGGCATCGAGCCAGTTCTGCCGCACCACGATGGGGTCGATGGACAGCGAGCGCACCAGACCGATGAAGCGGCCGAGGTGGTAAGCAATCTGCGCATCGCTGGGCCGGTACGGCGTGGCCGCTTCGCCGACAGCGCGCACCTGACCCGAGTTGTCCACCTCGATGACGTAGGGGGTGACGATGGACTGCGCGGAACGCCAGACCAGGCCACCGGCCATCAGTACGGCCAAAGTGAGGCAGCCGAAGGCCATGAGCCGCCAGTTCTTCGCCTGTGCGCGGGCCGAGCCGATGCGCTCGTCCCAGGCCTGGGCAGCGGATTGGTACGGGGTGGCAGGCTGCGGTGTGTTGGCATAGCGCACCTGCGGTCTTTTGAATCGCATGGAAGTTCTCCTTCAAGATCAGGAATCGGAATCACGCAGGCTTGGCCCCTGGCTGGAGCTGCCGCCGTCGCCGCCGCGCAGCGTGTGGGCGGCGGTCGTCGCGGCATGGGTGAGTTGCTGCCTGCGGTGCAGGCGCTTGGCCCAGGCGGGTTGCTCGGTGGATGGGGCTGTGGCGGGAGCCTCGCTTGCGGCCTGTGCGGCGCCGCCCCCCGACGCCGATCCGGCGTCATCGGGCCGAAAGGCCGCCGCCATGCGCTCCTTCATCGACCGCGCCCCATCGGCGACTTTCTGCCCGGCCGCCTGCGCGCCGGTCTTGGCAACATTGCCCACGCCGGCGGCGGCACCCTTCAGGCCGCCACCGGCCGAAGTGGAGCCCGCCTGGTACGCCGACTTGGCGCTGCTGGCGGTCGATGCCATCGAGCGGGCGGCGGCGGGTGCCATGCGTGCCCCGGCCGCCACTGCGCTTCCGACGCCGGTAGCCGCGGCACCGACCGCCACGGCGGTTCCGGCTGCGCCGATGGCAGCACCGGCCATCGCGCCCGCGCCGAGCTGTGGCCCACCGGACACCAAGCCTGTCGCAATGCCCGGCCCAAAGATGCCCAGGGCCAGCAGGGACAACGAGGCCAGCATGATGACCAGCGCCTGGTCGATGGACGGCTCGGAACCGGGCGGTATCCTGAATTCGGCGAATAGCCCCGAGCCGATACCCACGATGACGGCGAGCACCAGCACCTTGATGCCCGAGGACACCACGTTGCCCAGCACCTTCTCGGCCATAAACGCTGTCTTGTTCCAGAGGGCAAACGGCACCAGCACGAAGCCCGCCAGCGTGGTCAGTTTGAACTCGATCAGGGTGACGAAGAGCTGCACCGCCAGCACGAAGAAGCTAACGATAACCACCAGCCACGCGAGGAACAGCACGACGATGGGCGCGATGTGGATGAACACCTCGGGGAAGCCCGCCATCTCCCTGATCTGGTCGAGGATCGGCGCCGCTGTGTCGATGCCGGCCTTGGCCAATCGACCTGGTTGCAAGAAGTTGCCCATGCTCAAGGTCGAGCCGCTGGCTCTCAGGCCAAGACCCGCGAAGGAGCGGAACAGGACACCGGCCAGCATGTTGAAGTTGCCGATGATGTAGGCGAAGGCACCGACGTACAGCACCTTGCGGATCAGCTTGGCAATCACGTCCTCGCCCTGGCCGGTGGCATGGCCCATCGCCCAGAACAGCCCGGCGAGCGTCATGTCAATGACGATCAGCGTGGCCGTGAGGAATGCCACCTCGCCGTGCAGCAGGCCGAAGCCCGAGTCGATGTAGCGTGAGAAAACGTCGAGGAAACGGTCGATGACCGATACGTCGTTCATGGCCAAGCCCCGTCAACGACTGTAGAAATCGACGGACTGCGGCGTGTACGGCGTGCCTTCACCCAAGAAGCGCCGGTTCACCTCGCGGCCACGCTCCACGGCAGCGGCTTGCCGCGCCAGTTCCAGCGACGCGGCGCGATCCTGGGTGATGCTCAGGCGCTGCGTTTGGATGGACTGCTTGGCTTGCAGGGCCAGCAACTGGTTCATGGCCTGCATCGCCTGCAAGCCCCCAACTGCCGATTGGCTCTTGCCCACGAGGTCGGCCAGCACGCCTTCGTCGTCGCTCAGGTTCTGCGAGGCCTGGGCCTGCATCTGCATCGTGGTCTGCAGGCCATTGAGCGTGTTCTTCCAGCGCTCTTGCGCGTCGCGGTACATCTGGTCGCCGCTGACGGTGGCGGCGTATTGCTCCGGGTACAGGCGCTGGAATTCCCGATCCAGATTCGTCACGTCATAGGTCAGGCCCCTGGCCTGCGCGATTAGCCGCTGGGTGGTCGCCAGGTTGGCGCGCAACTGGCCCACCACGCTGGACGGCAGGCTGGCCAGGTTGCGCGCTTGGTTGATAAGCATTTGCGCCTCGTTCTGGAGCTGCTTGATCTGGTTGTTGATCTGCTCCAGCGTGCGGATCGCGGTCAGCGTGTTCTGCACGAGGTTCGTGGGGTCGATCACGACCCATTGCGCCTGCACGGCGGTAGCGGTGCAAAGCATGGCCGCGACGGCGGCGGCGAGAAGACGCTTTTTCATGATGGGTTCTCCTGGAGATGGGTGAACGGGAACGAGGACAGCAGTTCGGCGGCCCAATGCAGGCCGCGATGGCGCAGCCAGGTGGCCGCGAACGGGGTGGAAGCGGATGCAGCGACGGCGAGCACCGCGTCGATGTCGCGCTGGTCTTGCGGCGTAGAGGCACCCGCGAAGGCCAAGGTCGCGGCGCCCAGGTCGAGGTCGAACAGGCGGTTGCCGAGGCGCGATTGGTAGTAGTAGTCGCGCTTGGGCTGCGCGGTGGCGACGATCTCGATCTGCCGGCTGTTGAGGCCGAAGCCCTCGTAGATCGTGCGAATCTGCGGCTCGGTCGCCTGCGGATTCGGCAGAAAGATGCGGCTGGCGCAGCTCTCGATGATGGCCGGCGCGATGCTGGAGTCCTTGATGTCGGCTAGGCTCTGCGTGGCGAAGATGACGCTGACGTTCTTCTTGCGCAGCGTCTTGAGCCATTGCCGGATGCGGGCCGCGAACACCGGGTCATCGAGAAACAGCCACGCTTCATCGAGGATCAGCAGCGTCGGTGCGCCATCGAAGCGCTCGTCGAATCGGGCAAAGAGGTAATGCAGCACGGCCATGACGGCGGCCTTGCTGTGCATCAGTTCCTCCATCTCGAAGCACTGCACGCCGGCCATGCCCAGTCGGTCATGGTCGGCGTCCAGCAGCTTGCCGTGCGCGCCACCGAGCACATAGGGCGCAAGGGCCTGCCGCAGTGCGTTCGATTGCAGGAGGACGGAAATCCCCGTCATCGTGCGCTGTTCCACAGGGGCGCCCGCAAGGCTTCCCAGCGCCGACCAGATCGCCGCCTTCTCCTCCGGGCTGACCGCCACGCCTTCATGCCGCAAGCGCCCTTCGATCCATTCGGCCGCCCAGGCGCGGTAGCCCTCACGGTCGATGCGAGCCAAGGGCTGGAAGGCGATCTCGCCATCCAGCCCGAGGTCGTAGTGCTCACCGCCCAGGCCCAGGATGGTGGCGCGCATCGAGCGCCCCATGTCGAAGGCGAAGACGCGCGATCCGCGATAACGACGGAACTGCATCGCCAAGGTGGCGAGCAGCACCGATTTGCCCATGCCCGTGGGGCCGGCCACCAGCGTGTGGCCCACATCGCCGATGTGCGTGACCAGCCGGAACGGCGTCGCGCCCTCGGTGCGGGTCACGATCAGCGGCGGGCCGTCGAGATGCGCGTTCTTCTCCGGCCCGGCCCATACGGCGGACACCGGCACCAGATGCGCCAGGTTCAGCGTCGAGACGATGGGCTGGCGGACATTGGCGTAGGCATGACCCGGAATCGATGACAACCACGCATCCACCGCATTAAGCGTTTCGGGAATGGTGACGAAGCCGCGCCCCTGGATGACACGCTCCACCATGCGCAGCTTCTCGTCGGCCACGGCGGCATCCGCGTCCATGACGATGACGGTTGCCGTCAGGTAGCCAAAGGCCACCTGGTCGCTGCCCAGCTCCTGCAAGGCCGCATCGGCATCGGCCGATTTGTTGCTAGCGTCGGTATCGACCAGCGGGGATTCCTGCTGGAAGATGGTTTCGCGCAATAGCGCGATGACGTTCTTGCGCTTGGCGAACCATTGGCGGCGCAGGCGAGAAAGCTCTCTTTCCGCATCGGCTTTGTCCATGCAAAGGAACCGGGTTGACCAGCGATAGCCAAAGCTGAGGCGGTTGAGGTCGTCCAGAATCCCCGGCCAGGTCGAGGTGGGGAAGCCCCGCACCGTCGCCACGCGCAGGTGCTGGTCGCCCAGCATCGGCGCCAGACCACCGATCAGCGGCGCGTCGGCCAGCAGCGCGTCGAGGTGGAATGGCACTTCCGGCACGCCCACGCGGTATCGCCGTGGGGAAATGGTCGAGTGCAGGTAGGTCAGCGTCTGGCTGTCATCGAGCCACGCAATCTCCGGCATCACGCCATCGAGCAGGTCGAAAATCCGATCCGTCTCCGCGACGAAGGCGGTCAGGCGCTCACGCCAGTCCACTCCCTCGGTCGGACGGTTCTCGTACAGCATTCCGGCCGCACGAGCGCGGGCTTCCTCCGGCGGCAGGTACACCAATGTCAGGTGGTAGCCGCTCTCGAAGTGGTTGCCCGAGTCCTCAAATGCGGCGCGGCGTTCTTCATCGACCAGCCAGGACAAGGGCTCCGGGAAGTCCGAGTGTGGGTAGCCGGCAGCAGCTCGCCGTTCGGCCTCGATGAACAGCGCCCAGCCCGAACCGAGCCGGCGCAGCGCGTTGTTCAGCCTCGCCGACGTGGAAATCAGTTCGCCCTGTGTCGCGCTGTCGAGGTCTGGCCCCCGAAAGCGCGCAGTGCGCTGGAAGGAGCCATCCTTGTTCAGCACGACTCCGGGCGCGATCAGCCCGGCCCAGGGTAGCCAGTCGGCCAGCAGCGCGGGCCGCTGGCGGTATTCGGCAAGGTTCAGCATGGCATCACCTCACACGTCCAGCAGCGGCCGGTGCTTGATGTGGCGGGCGAAGACCTGCATGAACTGCGGATCGACACGAGCGCCCCAGACCGCCAGCGCATGGCCGACGATCCAGAGCACCACGCCCGGAATCCACATCTGCAAGCCCAGGCCCACGGCAGCGGCCAAGGTGCCGTTGGTGATGGCCACGGTGCGCGGGGCACCGCCCATCAGAATCGGCTCGGTCAAAGACCGATGCAGCGGCACCTCGAAGCCAAGCATCCCATCGTGCGGGCCGTTCATACGACGGCCCCACCGGAGAAGCTGAAGAACGACAGGAAGAAGCTCGAAGCCGCGAACGCGATCGATAGGCCAAAGACGATCTGGATCAGCTTGCGGAAGCCGCCCGAGGTATCGCCGAAGGCCAGCGCCAGGCCCGTGGCAATGATGATGATGACCGCGATGATCCGGGCCACAGGTCCCTGGATCGACTCCAGGATGGATTGCAGCGGGCCTTCCCACGGCATCGACGAACCGGCGGCCTGAGCCGCGCCCGCAAGCAGCAGCATCAGCGCCGCGAGCATCAAGCCCTGCATGGCCGGGCGAGCCAGGCTATCCAGCCGCGGTGGCCGAGGAAGCGGATATGCGGAAAAACGGAAAGCAGGAACGATCATCTGCGTCATGGCAGTTCTCCAGAGTTGTCAGGGGACAGGGGGGGAAAAGTCGGACTGCGGCAGCAACTCCGGGAATGGAGCCTCCAGCGCGTCCGCCAGGTGATACCCAACGCCATCGAAGCCGACGACGCGAGCGATGCTCTCGATGCGGCGCTTGCGTCCGCGCCCGGCGATGTGGATGACCACGTTGACCGCTTCCGCGATCAGCGCACGGGGCGGGTTCACCGCCACTTCGAGAATCAGTTGCTCTAGGCGCAGCAACGCGCCCAGTGCAGAGCCGGCGTGGATGGTGGCAATGCCGCCCGGATGTCCGGTGCCCCACACCTTGATGAGATCTAGCGCCTCAGCGCCGCGCACCTCGCCGACGACGACACGATCCGGGCGCAGGCGCATGGACGAGCGCACCAGCTCGGTCATGGACACGACGCCCTGGCGCGTGCGCAGCGGCACGTGGTCACGCACTGCGCATTGCAGCTCCACCGTGTCTTCGAGCACCAGCACGCGGTCGCCGGTGGCGGCGATCTCGGAAAGCAAGGCATTGGCGAGCGTGGTCTTGCCGGTGCTAGTGCCACCTGCGATCAGAATGTTCTTGCGCTCGCGCACTGCACGCACCAGCAAGCCCGCCTGCGCGGCGGTCATCATTCCATCCTCGATGTAGCGCGACAGCGGGATCACGCCAAAGGCGCGCTTGCGCAGTGCGAAGGCAGGCCCCGGCGCGGCCGGCGGCAAGATGCCCTCGAAGCGTTCGCCCGTCTCGGGCAGCTCCGCCGTCAACAGCGGCTGGCCCCGATGCACCTCGGCACCGACATGGGCCGCCACGAGCCGAATAATGCGTTCACCGTCCGCTTCGGACAGCTCCACGCCCATCGGCGCGCGGCCCGTGGAAAGCCGATCCACCCAGAGCGTTCGGTCGGGGTTGAGCATGATTTCCACCACGTCCGGGTCTTCGAGCGCAGCGGCAATCAGCGGCCCCATCGCCGTGCGCAACATCTGGATGCGGCGATCTAGCGAAACGGCGGTGAAGGAAGAAGGCGTGGTACTCATGACGTACGCTCCTGCACTTCACCCATGCGCGAAGGGTCGGGATGCAGTTCCTCCACCACGTCGCGCACCAGACTGCGCCCACGCAGCAGGTGGCGGCCCAACTGCTCCACGAACTGCTCGAAGCGGGCCTTGCCCTGGGCGCGAGCGGCGTCCTGATGTGCTTCGGGCACGGGTGTGCTGACCGTGAGGAAGTAGCGGATGAACAGCGCCAGCGTCTCGATCTGAATGTTCTGGTCGCGCTCCATGCGCTCGGCGTGGCGCGACAGCCGATCCAACCGTTTGGCAATGGCCGCCTCCCGCTGGTCGGCGGCATCGGGCGACAGCCACGATGCGAGTGCCGCCGCGACGATGCTGGACTTCGATACGCCTTTGGTGGCGGCCAGTTCGTCGAGCCGTTTGCTGTGCTCCGGCTGAATGAACACATTGAGGCGGTGCTGGGTCATAGGTCGATTCCGTCGTCAGGGTCGAGGGAAGCCAGCCGGGCCGTGCGTTGCAGGGCCGGGTCGAACTGGCGCGGGAGGGGAAGCGGCATGTCGTCGTCATCGAGCAGGCCAAGGTCGGCCACGGGTGCGGCCTGCTCGGGGTCGTAGGCGACGGTTTCGGAAAGCTCGGGCTGACGGCGCGGACCACCGTCGTCGGTCGGACCCAAGTTCTCCAGGCCATCAGCGGACGCCGCGGCCGGTGCGGCGGGCACGGCGGGAATCGCCAGTCCGCTCCAGTCGTCGGGACGCGATGGCGGCGCGTCGGCGTATCGCTCGCTCGCCAGCGCGGGCGGCGGCAACACGCGCCGCTTGAAATTGCTGTCCGCGTAGTAGCGCAGCTTCTTGGCCTTGATCGGCGCCACGCTGGACACCATCACCACTGCTTCGTCGGGCGGAAGCTGCATGACTTCGCCCGGCGTCAACAGCGGGCGCGCGGTTTCCTGGCGCGACACCATCAAGTGCCCGAGCCACGGCGCGAGCCGGTGGCCCGCGTAGTTGCGCTGCGCGCGCAGCTCGGTCGCAGTGCCGAGCGTCTCGGAGATCCGTTTGGCGGTGCGCTCATCGTTGGTAGCGAACGTCACGCGCACATGGCAGTTGTCGAGGATCGAGTGGTTCTGGCCGTAAGCCTTGTCGATCTGGTTCAGGCTCTGCGCGATGAGGAAGCTGCGGATGCCATAGCCCGCCATGAAGGCTAGCGCCGTCTCGAAGAAATCCAGCCGCCCGAGCGCGGGGAATTCATCGAGCATCAGCAGCAGCTTGTGACGACGCTCGATGCCGTCGCTGCCATCGAGTGATTCGGTGAGGCGCCGGCCGATCTGGTTGAGGATCAGGCGGATCAGCGGCTTCGTCCGCGAAATGTCCGAAGGCGGCACCACCAGGTACAGCGACCCCGGATGCTCGGCCGCGATCAGGTCGGCAATGCGCCAGTCGCAGCGCGAGGTGACTTCGGCCACCGTCGGGTCGCGGTAGAGGCCGAGGAACGACATGGCCGTGGACAACACGCCCGAGCGTTCGTTGTCCGATTTGTTGAGCACTTCGCGCGCCGCCGAGGAAACGACCGGATGCGGGCCATCGCCGAGATGCGATGTGGTCATCATCCGATGCAGCGTCAGCTCAAAGGGACAAGCCGGGTCGCTGAGGAAGTTGGCGACACCGCGAAGCGTCTTGTCTTCGCCCGCGTAGAGCACATGCAAAATGGCCCCGACCAGCAATGCGTGCGAAGTCTTCTCCCAGTGGTTGCGCTTCTCCAGCGCGCCATCGGGATCGACCAGGATGTCCGCGATGTTCTGCACGTCGCGCACCTCATGCGCGCCGCGCCGGACTTCCAGCAGCGGGTTGTAGGCCGCCGACTTGCTGTCCGTCGGATTGAACAGCAGGCAATGCGAGAAGCGCGAACGCCAACCTGCGGTGATGCTCCAGTTCTCGCCCTTGATGTCGTGGATGACGGCAGACGCTGGCCAAGAAAGAAGCGTTGGCACCACCAGGCCCACGCCCTTGCCTGAGCGCGTGGGCGCGAAGGTCAGGACGTGTTCCGGGCCCTCGTGCCGCAGGTACTGCTGCCGATGCAGGCCGAGGAACACGCCTGCAGGCTGGTCAAGGCCCGCCTTGTGAATGTCCTCCGCGTTGGCCCAGCGCGCCGTGCCGTAGGTCGTGACCAGCTTGGACTGGCGCGAGCGCCAGATCGACATGCCGATGGCAACCACCACCGCGATCAGGCCGCTGCCTGCGGCAATGGCACCGCCCACGTCGAATACATGCGGCGCGTAGGCGTCGAAGAAGAACCACCACTCGAACAGGCGCCAGGGGTGATAGACCGGCGTGCCGAGGAAATCGAACCAGGGCGAACCCAGGCGTAGCTGGTAGCCCAGCGCCGCTGCTGTCCATTGCGTGGCGCTCCATACGCCAGCGATCACGATGCCGAAGACAACGGCAATCTGACCGAACAGCACGTTCGTTCCTTGCATTGGCCAACCTCCCGCTACGGCACAGGGACATGCCGTAGTGCCGAGGATCAAGGCGAGCGTGCAGGTCGGTCAAAGACCGTTATAGCGGGGATTCAGGCCAAAATGGCCAGACTTCTTGCTGTGGCGAAGGCAATAAAAATGCCGCATGCGCGAGCGCGCTGCGGCGTGATGAGGTAACAGCAAGAACTCTGTCGCGGCCAGGCGACGGCGCGGGGCGCTATTTGGATTGCTGTTCCGGCCGATCGCCGAAGAAACGCCGGTTGGCGGCTTCGGCCGCACGGCGGCAGAGTTCTTCTCCTGCCTTCGCGCGGTCTTCCTTGCACAGGCGCTGGACTTCCTTGAGGCGCTCGGGATGGGCAACGAGGAAGTCCACGGTTTCCGTCGGTTGGGATGGTCCACAGCCCGACAGTGCGGCAACCATCAGCAGCGGCAGGAATCGGGTCATGGCTTGGGTCCTTTCAGCAGGTGGATCAGGAGTCCTCGGCGGCGCTGGAGCCATCCGCCGAATCAATGGAGGCCACTCGTTCGATGAACCGGGCCAGCATTTCGGAGGGCTCCACGTCACGGTGCCGCAGATACGTGGCCAGCATCTGCGGCTTGCCCGCCAAGCGCCGGGCCACAACACCTGGCCCACGGCCGGATGCAATGTGCGCGGCGCCCGCCAAACCGAGCGCCAATCCGGCTGAGACCAAGGTCATCATCACCTCATAGGACGCCACGCGCTGGGCGATCAGTGGCTGTTGCTCGTAGCGCTGCAAAACGCGATCAACTTGGCGTGCATGGCCTTCGCATATCGCCGGATCGCATAGCGCCAGCGGATAGCGCAACACTTCTTCCAACGGCACGTGCTTGTGGGCCAGAACAGGATGGCGAGCTGGGACCGCCACCATCAGCTCGTCTTCCCATGCAGGCCTGACCACAATGCCGTCGCCCACCTCTTCGGCCATCGAAAAGCCGACGTCATACAGGTCATCGTGCAGACCCTTGATCTGTTGATCCAACGGCACCTCAAATAGCCGAACATCAATCTCTGGATCTTCCGCTCGGCACTGTGCCAGCAGCGTCGGCATTCGCGAGGGCGTGATGCCATCGGACAAAGCGATGCGCAACTGTCGCTGAGACCCACTGGCGGCGGACTTGACGCCGTCACACGCCTGTTTCAGAGCTTCGAAGATTCGCGGCACCCGCTCCAGGAATGCCATTCCGGCAAAGGTCAGGCGGGTGCTTCGCGTGGTTCGCGTGAACAGTTGCGCCCCGAGCTCTTCCTCTATCTCCTTGATGGTGCGCGACAAAGGGGACTGATCGATGTGCAGCTTTTCCGCTGCGCGGCCGAAGTGAAGTTCTTCGGCCACCGCTATAAAGCAACGTAAATGCCGAAGCTCCATGGTGTATCTCATCCAGTTTAAAAGGCCTTGACGAATTCCGGCACAACTGCGAAAAGGTCCGCCTCCAGCCCGTAGTCGGCCACGCTGAAGATCGGGGCCTCGGGGTCCTTGTTGATCGCCACGATCACCTTGGAGTCCTTCATGCCGGCCAGGTGCTGGATGGCGCCCGAGATGCCGGCGGCAATGTACAACTGCGGCGCGACGATCTTGCCCGTCTGGCCCACTTGCAGGTCGTTGGGGGCGTAGCCCGCATCCACGGCAGCACGGCTGGCGCCGATGGCAGCGCCCAGCTTGTCGGCCAGGGGGGTGATGACTTCGTCGAACTTTTCCTTGCTGCCCAGCGCACGGCCACCAGACACGATGATCTTGGCGGCGGTGAGTTCGGGGCGGTCGCTCTTGGCGATCTCGCTGCCCACGTAGCTGCTCTTGCCAGCGTCGGCGGCCGCAGCAGCGGTTTCGACAGCGGCGCTGCCACCCGTGGCGGCGGCGGCGTCAAAGCCGGTGGTGCGCACGGTGATGACCTTCACGGCATCAGCAGACTGCACGGTGGCGATGGCGTTGCCGGCGTAGACGGGGCGCTCGAAGGTATCGGCGGAGATGACCTTGGTGATGTCGCTGATCTGGGCGACGTCGAGCTTGGCAGCCACGCGCGGGGCCACGTTCTTGCCGCTGGCGGTGGCGGGGAACAGGATGTGGCTGTAGTTGCCGGCACCACTGCCATGGAGTGCCAGCACCTGGGCGGCCACGTTCTCGGCGAGGCCGTGGGCCAGGCTGGCGCCGTCGGCGTGGATGACCTTGGCAACGCCGGCGATCTGGCTGGCTTGCTGTGCGGCAGCGCCGGCGTTGTGGCCGGCCACCAGCACGTGCACGTCGCCGCCGCAGGCTGCGGCGGCCGTCACGGTGTTGAGCGTCGCGCCCTTGATGGTCGCGTTGTCGTGTTCAGCGATTACGAGTACGGTCATGTCAGATCACCTTCGCTTCGTTCTTGAGTTTCTCGACCAGGGCGGCCACGTCGGCCACCTTCACGCCGGCGCCGCGCTTGGCGGGTTCGCTGACCTTCAAGGTCTTCAGGCGCGGGGCCACGTCCACGCCGAGGTCTTCGGGCTTGACGGTGTCCAGCGGCTTTTTCTTGGCCTTCATGATGTTGGGCAGCGTGACGTAGCGCGGCTCGTTCAGGCGCAGGTCGGCGGTGATGACGGCGGGCAGCGTAAGGCTGAGGGTTTCCAGGCCGCCGTCCACTTCGCGGGTCACGGCTGCCTTGTCGCCGGCGATCTCGACCTTGGAGGCGAAGGTGGCTTGCGGCAGGTCGGCCAGCGCCGCCAGCATCTGGCCGGTCTGGTTGCAGTCGTCGTCGATGGCCTGCTTGCCCAGGATCACGAGGCCGGGCTGTTCATTGTCGATCAGGGCCTTGAGCAGCTTAGCCACGGCCAGCGGCTGCAGTTCTTCATTGGTCTCGACCAGGATGCCGCGGTCGGCACCGATGGCCATGGCGGTGCGCAGCGTCTCCTGGCATTGGGACACGCCGCACGAGACGGCGACGATCTCCGTTGCCGCGCCTTTCTCCTTGAGCCGCACAGCCTCTTCGACGGCAATCTCGTCGAAGGGGTTCATGCTCATTTTGACATTGGCGATGTCCACGCCGCTGCCATCGCTCTGGACGCGGACCTTGACGTTGTAGTCAACCACCCGCTTGACGGGAACCAGGATTTTCATGGGAGGGTTTCCTTTCAGGATCATTCAGAGTTGATCATCCGCCAGGGCCAGCGTGCTGGCGGCGCCGCCCGTGACGATGTCGCGCAACATCGGCGCCTGCACTAGGACATGCGCTGCGTAGTGGCTGGCCGTGGCACGCTTGGCGCCGAGAAAGCCCGCATCGCCAGATCTCGCCGCGAGTTGCGCAGTGGCGGCTTCGGCCATGCGCGCCGACAGCCAGCCGCCGATCACCGTGCCCGCCAGCCGCAAGAAGGGCACGGCGCCCGCCGCGCACTGCGCGGGTTGGTCGTCGTGGGCCAGCAGCCAGTCGGCCGCGTCCCCCAGCGCACGCGCCGAAGCCGCTAACACGCCGCCGATCTGCGCCAGCGCGGCATCGGGCATCTCGGCCAACCGGCGCGCATCGCCGTCGATGCGGCCCAGCAGTGCCTTCAGCGTGCGCCCGCCCTCGCGCGCCAGCTTGCGGCCAATCAGGTCGTTGGCCTGGATGCCCGTCGTGCCTTCGTAGATGGTCGTGATGCGCGCGTCGCGCAAGTGCTGTGAGGCGCCGGTTTCCTCGACGTAACCCATGCCGCCATGCACCTGCACACCATCGGACGTGATGCCCTGTGCGCTGTCGGTGCACCAGCCCTTGACCACCGGGATCAGCAGGCCGACCAGGGCCAGCGCCTGCTCGCGCTCTTGCGCGTCGGCGTGGCCTGCGGCGCGGTCCATCTGGCCGGCGCAGAAATAGGCCAATGCGCGCATGGCCTCGGTGCGGGCCTTCATGTCCATCAGCATGCGCCGCACGTCCGGGTGGCCGGCGATGGTGGTGCTGCCGCTGAGCAGTGGCTTGCCCTGCACCCGCTCCAGCGCGTAGGCGCGTGCGCGCTGGTAGGCGCGCTCGGCGATGCCCACGCCTTCAAGGCCGACGTTCAGCCGCGCATGGTTCATCATCGTGAACATGCAGGCCAGCCCCTGGTTCGGCTCGCCGACCAGGTAGCCGATCGC
Organism: Xenophilus arseniciresistens; assembly: GCF_028023875.1. Classification (GTDB taxonomy): domain Bacteria; phylum Pseudomonadota; class Gammaproteobacteria; order Burkholderiales; family Burkholderiaceae_C; genus Xenophilus; species Xenophilus arseniciresistens. The sequence continues at coordinate 196,207 of NZ_JAQIPB010000002.1, read as the reverse complement.
GCCCCCGCAGTCGCCAAAGCTCATCGACGCCGTGGGGCTGCCGTGGATGCCCATCTTGTGCTCGATGGAGGTGCAGGCCAGGTCGTTGCGTTCGCCCAGGGAGCCGTCGTCGTTGACCAGGTACTTCGGGCACAGGAACAGCGAGATGCCTTTCACGCCGGGCGGTGCATCGGGCAGGCGCGCCAGCACGAGGTGGACGATGTTCTCGGCCATGTCGTGCTCGCCCCAGGTGATGAAGATCTTGTTTCCGCTGACGCGGTAATGGTCGCCTTCGGGCACGGCGCGACTGCGCAGCGCGGCCAAGTCGGAGCCTGCTTGGGGCTCGGTGAGGTTCATGGTGCCGGTCCAGCGGCCCGCGACCATGGGCTCCAGGAAGCGGCGCTTGAGTGCGTCGCTGCCATGGTGCGCAATGGCTTCCACCGCGCCCAGCGTGAGCATCTGGCACAGGCTGAACGCGAGGTTGGACGACTTCCACATCTCCAGCACGGCTGTGGACACCAGCGTGGGCAGGCCCTGGCCGCCCCATTCGGTGGCAGCGGGCATGCCGTTCCAGCCGTTCTCGCAGAAGCTGGCCCAGGCTTCGCGAAAGCCATCGGCTGGCGTGACCTGGCCGTCGTGCCAGCGCGCGCCCTGCACGTCGCCGGTGCGGTTCAGCGGATCAAGCACGCCGGTGGCGTAGTGGGCAGCCTCCTGCAGGATGGCCTCGACCAGGTCGGGCGTGGTTTCTTCATGGCCCGGCTGGGCACAGATCGCATCCAGGCCTCCGACTTCCTTCATCGTGAACAGCATGTCGCGCAAGGGCGCGGCGTAGGTAGACATTGCTTACTCCTCTTTGTGGGTTCAACCCGTCTGCCCCATAGGGCATACATCCATGCATGACCCTACCCACCAGGACAAGGCCCGGTCGATCAACCGCTTCAGGGCGGCTGAATTTCTCAGGCGGCTTACGACGCGATTAGTTGGTATGACAAGATTTCTAGAAGCCGCTGAAGCGTGTGAAGTTCTCGACCGGCTCACGCTCGGTGCGCACGCGGTTCACCACGGCCGCCGGGTCGGCATAGCCCAGTGCCATGCCGCACAGGACCATCTGCCCGTCCGGGATTTGCAGGGCTTCAGCCAGAAGGCGCGGGTAAAGGGTCCACGCCATCTGCGAACAGGTATCCAGGCCTCGTGCGCGGGCCGCCAGCATGATGTTCTGTAAGAACATCCCGTAGTCCACCCAACTGCTCTGCACCATACGCCGGTCCAAGGTGAAGATCAAACCGACCGGCGCATCGAAGAAGGCAAAGTTGCGTGCATGTTGAGCGCGCATGGCATCCGTATCTCCCTTGGAGATTCCGACTGCGGCATAAAGAGCGAAACCGCACCGACGCCGCCTGGTCAGGTAGGGCTCGAAGAACTCGGCCGGGTAGATGTCGTATTCGGACTGGTGCTCTCCCTCTTCATGGTGAAAGGCGTGCAATACACGGTCGCATAGGCGCTTCCTCGCCTCGCCCGCCACGGCAATGACATGCCACGGCTGGGTGTTGGTGCCACTGGGCGCGCTGGCTGCCACCGACAGAATCTGGGCCACCGCTTCTTGCGACACCGGGGTCGGCAGAAAGGCGCGCACGGAACGACGTTCGCGCATCACCGCATCAATCAGCATGTTGCGCAAAGGCACGGCGCAGACAGACATTCACTCTCTCCTGGTTGCTGGGCTATTCGGGTGAGCACACCGACATGCCGTTGCCGAAGAAGCATTCATGCGAATGCATCGATGCCGAACGTCCACGGGTCGTCCCTGGGTGTGCTACCAAGCGGTATTCTGGGCACTCGGCACATACGCGTCTTGCCCGCCAGTGCATGGCGAGTTGACTTTGTATGCACAAGGCAAAATCCGGTTGACCGCAGCCGGACGCTACATCGTTAGCGGGCCGTTTTCTTGGTGTAATTTCGGATTCAGCGCCAGCTATCGTTGCTCCCTTTGACCATGTTGAAACCCGTCGTCACTGTTCCTGTTTTTGCCGTGCATGGCCTGCTCGACGGCGCGCGCAGCAAAGGACTGGCCACCGAGTCCTGGCTGGATGGCGTTCTGGCGCAGGCCCGCATCGCCGAGTCGCTGCTGCATCTGGAGCAGTCGCGTGTGACCATAGAGCAATACATCGCACTCTTCAGTGCCGTGAAGAACAGCTTGGACGACGAATGCCTAGGCCATCTACACGGTCGGCCGTTGCGCTGCGGCAGCTTTGCGCTGATGGCTCGCTCTACGCTCGGGGCCAAGACGCTGGCAGCCGCCTTGCAGCGCGTGAGTGCATCCTTCGCCCTGCTGCAGGACGACGTGGCGCTTGTGCCCGTCTCTGATGGCTTGCTCAAGGGTGCTGCTCTGGACGTGCGCCACGCTCTGGGCAAACATTCAGACTTCCTGCACGGGCTGCTGTTGCGCGTTTTCTGGCGTCTGCTGGTATGGCTGCACGGCGGCCGACTGGTGCCCAGAGGGCTCGATTTTGCCTTCGAGCCACCGCCGCGTGCCGCAGACTATGCCCAAATCTTCTCGGGCACGTTGCGGTTCGGGCAGGCGCGGTCGGCGGTCTGGTTCGAGGCATCCGCATTCACGCAGCCGATGCGCCGTGACACCGCCGCGCTCCAGACCTTTTTGCGTGCCACACCGGGCAACCTGATCGGCCCGCGTCTAATCGAGCGGACAGCCAGCGCGCGGGTGCGCGCGCTATTGCAGCAAGCGTGCCCGGAGTGGCCCGATCTGACTGTCGCCGCGCAGCGCTTGCACATGTCGGTCAGCGCACTGCAGCGGCATCTGGCCGTGGAGGGCAAGTCCTTTCAGGTGCTGAAGGACGAGTTACGGCGCGACATGGCGATCGTTCGGTTGACCAGCACCGATGCCGCGCTGAGCGCCATCGCCGCCGAGTTGGGGTTCGCCGACGGCACCGCCTTCCAGCGGGCCTTCAAGTCATGGACCGGCAGCACGCCAGGCGTCTATCGTTCGCGCACCCAAAAAACGTAGCGCTGCTTCGACGCGGTCGCACTCAAAGCGACGAGCACAGATGCCCGCCATCCACTGGCACGCAGGCGCCGGTCATCCACGACCCGGCCTCGGTCGCGAACAGCAGGAACAGACCGTTGAGCTCCTCCGGCTTACCCAGGCGGCGCATCGGGATGCGCTTGATAAGCGCCTTGCCATGGTCGGTATCCCACATGGCATCGGTCATCTCGGTGTCGATGTAGCCCGGCTCGATGGCATTGACGCGAATGCCGTGGCGCGCCCATTCGAGCGCCAGGCTCTTGGTCATGTGCACGACTGCAGCCTTGGACGTGGCATACAGCATGGCGCCCGGCATCACGCGTTCGCCCAGGATCGATGCGATGTTGATGACTGAGCCTCCCCGCCCCGCATCCACCCAGCGCTGCGCGGCACGCGCGGCCACCAGCCACACGCCGCGCACGTTGGTCTCCATCAGCGAGTCGAAGTCGGACGCAGGCAGCGTGAGCGACAAGGCGTCGTTGGAAGCCCCGGCGTTGTTAACCACCACGTCGAGGATGGTGCCCGAGGCGTCTATCTCGGCGAAGGCGTCGTCGATGGACTGCTCGGAAGCCACATCCATTTCCAGCACCGTGACCTGAGGCGAACCGAGCTTTTCGAGTTCCTGGGCGAGTTTGTCGAGCCGCGCCTTGCGCCGCGCCCCAATCACTACCTTGGCCTTGCAATCAGCAGCCAGCCGAGCGAAGTTCTCGCCCAGGCCCGACGAGGCCCCCGTGACCAGCACCCGCTTGCCTGCCAGCATTGCACCCAGATCCATCATCGTCTCCTTGCATCTTCAGTTCGCCGTCGATGCCGGGAGGTTAGCGCAGGGCCGCTCGGCTGCGGGGTTGCCTCGCTCCCCCATCCGTCGAAAGAGGTGCCTTGTCAGTTGATCGAGACCATCCGTCATTGCCGCGCCAAGCACCGCTGCCTACGATTGCCTGTATGCCTTGGGTACCCTGAGCGCCGCACGAAAGCACGCCACGGTGTCGACGCTCCGGTCCCGATGGGCTGCGGCGTCTGGGGGCAGATTCAGGAGACGACAAGTGCTGCAACAGTCACCCATGGGTTGGTCCATCGACCATGCGCCCATCGAGGGCAGGATAGATGCGACGGAAGCGATCCTCAAGGACTCCTTCCAGCGCTGGAGTCTTTCCTCCCCGGCGAAGCCTGCTGCATTCCAGGCGAAGTTGCGGCGACACGAACTCGCCGGAGCCTCCTTGGTATGCACCGTGACCGGTGCTTGCGTCGAGCAGTCTCCTCCTGGACATTCGTCATTCGACGATGAGTTCTGCCTGGGGCTGCAGCTGAACCTGAGCGGCCGAGTACAGTTGCAGCAGTGGGACACGCCAATCTGCGAGGGCGACATGTTCCTCTGGCGTACCGATCAGCGGCAAGACTATGAGGTGCTGGAACGAACCCACAGCGTGTCGTTGATGATTCCCTGGCAGCTCATGCGCGAGCATCTACCGGGCCGCAAGCAGCCGCCCGCAGCCTGCCGCATTGACAGTCACACAGGCGTGGGCTCACTGCTCAGCCAACACCTGATGGGGTTGGCAAAGGAGATCGGCGCCGTGCCGCCCTCCGCCCACGTCGCCCTTTGCCGCACGGTGATCGGGCTTCTGGACATTGCGCTGCCAGAGCCGGAGAGCGCCACTCGATTCACGGCCATGGCCGCGTTGCGCGAACGAGTACTTGCCTACATCGCCCAGCATTTTCAAGAGGATGACCTGAGTCCGGCACGCATCGCCGCGGCGCACGGTATTTCACTGCGTTACCTTCATGCGCTGTTTGCGCAGGGCGATACCACGGTGGTCGGCCACATCCTGGAAAGCCGATTGCAAGCGTGCTGGCGGACACTCGTTGACCCGGTCTGCCGGCATCTGCAGGTCTCGGCGATCGCCTTTCACTGGGGCTTCAACTCCACCAGCCATTTCTGCCGCGCATTCAAACAACGCTTTGGAGTGTCGCCCAGCGATGCACGCGGCATGACTGCTCACGGCTCCGCCATCGGCCCGGTCGAGTCAGCCGGGCTTTCCCTTGCACACGCAAAGTCAACTTGCCATGCACTGGCGGGCAAGACGCGCACGGGCTGAATGCCGACCATATGCCCTGGACAGACTGAGAACGCAGAGATTCGACGCTTCGCCCGCCCCGTTGTGGGTATGCGGGCATGACCCGGGGCCGCATCGCTGGCCAAGTTTTCAAACCTTCATCGTACAAACCTTCTGAGGAGCGCTCCCATGCTGCCGCAATTGCACCGTCAACCCTGGATGGACAGCGACATCGAGACCTTTCGCGACCAGGTGCGCCGCTACATCGCCGCCGAGATGGCTCCGCACCTGCCCGCTTGGCGCGAACAGGGCTACGTCCCGCGCGAGACCTGGCGGCCCTTCGGCGAGATGGGGTTCATGCTGCCCGAAATGCCCGAAGCCTACGGCGGCACCGGGGCCAGCATTGCCTACCAGCTGGTGGTACAGGATGAGTTGACCAGAGCGGAAATGCCCAACAACGTCCAGGTGAACAGCATCGCTGCGCACTACATCATGGACTACGGCACCGAGGAGCAGAAGCAGCGCTGGCTGCCCAAGCTGAGCAGCGGCGAGATGCTGCTCGGCATTGCGATGACCGAACCCGGCTGCGGGACGGACCTCAAGGCCATCGCCACCCGCGCGCGCCGTGATGGCGACCACTACGTGATCGACGGTGCCAAGACCTTCATCACCAACGGCTACACCTGCAATCTGCTGATTGTGGTCGCACGCACCGGCGAGGCGGGCAGCCGAGGCCTTTCGCTGATCGTGGTGGAGACCGAGAACCTGCCAGGGTTCCGCGTGGGCCGCCTGCTCGACAAGATCGGCCTGCATGCGTCGGACACCGCCGAACTCTTCTTCGACGGGGTGCGCGTGCCGGTCGATCAAGTCCTGGGGGGCGTCGAAGGGCTTGGTTTCAAGCAGTTGATGGGCCAGTTGCCCTACGAACGCATGACCATCGCCGTGCCTGCGGCGGCCATCATCGACCGGGCCCTGGAACTCACCGTCGAATACACGAAGGAGCGCAAGATTTTCGGCGCACCGCTGTTCGAGATGCAGACCACGCGCCACAAGCTGGCCGAGATCGCCACCACCGCTCACGTGGTGCGCACCTTCGTCAACGACTGCATCCAGCGGCTGCTGGACGGAAAGCTCGACGCCGAAGCCGCGTACATGGCCAAGTGGTGGTGCAGCGAGCAGCAGTGCCGCGTGGTGGACGAGTGCCTGCAGATGTTCGGCGGCTACGGCTACATGTACGAATACCCGATCGCGCGCATGTACACCACCTCGCGCGTGCAGAAGATCTACGGCGGCGCGAACGAGGTCATGAAAGAACTGATTGCGAGGAAGCTGTGAACGCCTCGCACACGCTGCAAAAGCCACTGCACGGCGTCCGTGTGGTGGAGTTCGAAGGGATCGGGCCGGGCCCGCTCGCCGCCATGATGCTGGCCGACATGGGTGCCGAGGTGATTGCGCTGACACGGGCCGAGCAGGCCGCCGGGGCGCAGCCGCTGGGCGGGGCGGCGGCCAACCCGCTGCACCGGGGCAAGACGGTCGAGATCACCGACCTGAAGTCGCCCGGCGGCAAGGCGCGCGCCCTGGATCTGATCGGCCAGTCCGACGTTCTGATCGAAGGCTTTCGCCCCGGCGTGATGGAACGGCTGGGGTTCGGCCCCGCCGAATGCGCGGCGCGCAACCCCAAGCTGGTCTATGGCCGGATGACGGGCTGGGGCCAGGACGGCCCGCTCTCCCGGGCCGCTGGCCACGACCTGAACTACGTGGCGCTGACGGGCCTGCTGTCGCTGTCGGCGCGCAAGGGGCAGATGCCCATCGTGCCGCCCTCGGTGCTCGGGGACGCGGCCGGGGCGCTGGGCATGGCCTTCGGTGTCGCCTGCGCGCTGGTCGATGCGCGCGGTAACGGTAGGGGCAGTGGCCGCGGCCGGGTCGTGGATGCCGCCATCATCGACATCGTGGCCATGATGGGCACGCTGGTGCATTGGATTCGCGCCAATGGACAGATCGACGGCACGAAGCCGAGCCCGTTTCACGATTCGCCGTTCTATGACGTGTACGCCTGTGCCGACGGCGGCTTCATCAGCCTCGCGGTGGTGGAGCCCGCGTTCCACGCACTGCTGCTGTCGAAGCTGGGCCTGACGGACGTGAACCCTGCCGACCAGTACGACACGACGACGTGGCCAGCGCTGAAGGAGCGCATTGCGGCCCTCATCCGCAGCCAACCCAGGGCGCATTGGTGCGCGTTGCTCGAAGGCAGCGACGCCTGCTTCGCGCCCGTGCTCAGCCTGGCCGAGGCGGCGCGGCATCCGCACAACGCGGCACGGGGCATCTACCAGACCACCCCCTCCGGCGCCATCGAGGCGGCCCCGGCCCCACGGTTCCAGGCACTCAACGCAATTACTTAGGAGACCAGAAAATGACCAGCACCACCCAGCCCATCCGCGGCTGCCCGTCCACCACGGGCAACGAACGCCAGCTCAACACCACGACGCTGATCCGGCACGCCGCGCGCACCCACGGGGACCAGGAGATCGTCTACCGCACACCCGATGGCGGCTGGGATCGCTACACCTATGCCGACTGCTACGCGCGCGTCTGCCGCAGCGCCAATGCGCTGCGCGCGCTCGGTGTCGAGCCGGGCGACCGCGTCGGTGTGCTGGACTGGAACAGCCGGCGCCACTTCGAGCTGTACTGGTCCATCCCCGGCCTGGGCGCGGTCATGCTGCAGATGAACCTGCGCCTGGGCGCCGAGGACCTGGGCTACGTGGTCGGCCACAGCAAGGTGTCCTACGTTTGCGTGGACGAGTCCTTGCTGCCGATCGCCGAATCCGTCGCAGCGAACTCGCCCCAGATCAAGGGCTGGATCGTGATGACCGACAAGCCGCTGGACCAGATCAAGACTACGCTGAAACCGCTGCTGCACTACGAAGACCTGCTGGCCGCTGCTGACGCCAAGATCGACTGGCCCGAGATCGACGAAACCTCGGCTTACAGCGCCTGCTACACCACCGGCACCACGGGCAAACCCAAGGGCGTGTACTACTCGCACCGCGGCATCTACCTGCACTCCACGGGCATGGCCACCAACATGGGCATGACGCTGGATGACTGCGTCATGCTCATCACGCCCATGTTCCACGGGCAGTGCTGGGGCTTACCACAGGCCGCCACGCTGCTGGCCGACAAGATCGTGCTGCCGGGACGCTACGCTGCCGAGGACACCAAGCCGCTGGTCGACACCATGATTGCCGAGGGCGTGACCATCACCAACGGCGCACCGGCCATCTTCCAACCGATGCTGCAGTACATCGAGACGCTGCCGGTCAAGCCGGACTTCAGCCGCATGCGCATGCTGTCCGGCGCGAGCGAGCCGCCGCTGTCGATGATGATCGGCTTCCACGAACTCACAGGTGCCGAGGTGGTGCACGGCTACGGCGCCACCGAAGCCACGACGCTGGTGACCGTCAACCGCCTCAAGCCCACGTTGAGGAAGCGCTTGACTCAGGACGAGCGGTGGAATCTCAAGCGCAAGCAGGGCCTGGTCCTGACCGGCGTGGACATCCGCATCCTCGATGCCAACGACCGGGATCTGCCGCACGACGGCCAGTCGGCCGGCGAGATTTGCCTGCGCGGCCCCTGGATCACGACCAGTTACCACGACATGCCCGATTCCGGCGATCGCTTCCTGGAGGGCGGCTGGTGGCGATCGGGCGATGTCGGCACGGTGGACGAGAACGGCTACCTCAAGGTCACCGACCGCATCAAGGACGTGATCAAGAGCGGTGGTGAATGGATCTCTTCCATCGACATGGAAAACCTGCTCATGGGCCACCCGGCCGTGCGCGACGCCGCGGTTGTCGGCATTCCTCATGCGAAGTGGCAGGAACGGCCGCTCGCCCTGGTTGTGCTGAAGCCCGGCCAGCAGGCGACCCAGGAACAACTGCAGCAACACCTGACCAGCGCTTTCGCCAAGTGGCAGTTGCCCGACCAGGTCCTGTTCGTCGAAACCATCCCCAAGACCAGCGTCGGCAAGCTTGACAAGAAGCGCATACGCGTCGAGCACGCGGGCCGCTACACCGAGTGAGCCAACCCTTTGCTACAGGAGAACAACATGAATGGTCATGAACCCGTTATCGTCGGTGCGCTGCGCACCCCCGTGGGTAAGCGCGGCGGACGCTTGCACAAATGGCATCCCGTCGACCTGATGGCCGAGACGTTGCGCCAGTTGGTCGAGCGCTCCGGCATCAACCCGGCGGATCTAGACGACGTGATCGTCGGCTGCGTGCTGCAGTGGGACCAGCAGCACGGCAACCTGGGGCGACATGCCGTGTTGGCGGCGGGGCTGCCAGAGTCCGTGCCGGCGGTGACGGTCGATCGGCAATGCGGCTCAGGCCAGCAGGCGGTGAGTTTTGCCGTGCATGGCATTCAGGCGGGCGCCTACCAGTTGGCCATCGGCGGGGGGGTGGAGTCGATGTCGCAGGCGCCGCTGCCGCCGTCGTTCAAGCCCGGCGCGCCGCTCGGTTCGCAATACAGCCCGCGCGAACTGGCGCGCTACCAGGACAACCCGCTGATACCGCAAGGCGTTTCGTCGGAGTTGCTGAACACGCGCTTCGGCATTACGCGCGAGACCCTGGATGCCTCTGCCGTGCGCAGCCATCGGCGCGCCACCGAGGCGATGCAGGCCGGCCGCATCAAAGATCAGCTGGTGTATCTGACCGAGGACCCGGCCGACCCGAACAGCCCGGTCGTCGCGGCCGACGAGGGCGTGCGCGCCAACCCCGACCCCGAGAAGATGGCCACGCTGAAAGCCGTGTTTGCCGCCAACGGCACCACCACCGCCGGCAACTCGTCGCAGGTCAGCGATGGTGCCGCCGCGCTGTTGATCGCCAGCCGCGCCTATGCCAAGCAGCACGGCCTGAAGCCGCGTGCGCGCTTCGTCAGCACCGCCGTGGCCGCCGCCGACCCGGTGATCCAGTTCACCGCCGTGCTCGACTCCACTCGCAAGGCACTGAAGGAATCGGGCCTGACCATCAACGACATCGACCTGTTCGAAGTCAACGAGGCTTTCGGCGGCGTGCCGCTGATGTTCCAGCAGGAATTCGGCGTCCCGGACGACCGCCTAAACGTCAACGGCGGCTCGATGGCCATCGGCCATCCGCTGGGCTCCACTGGCGCGCGCATGCTCACCGACCTACTGTACGAGCTGGAGCGCCGGGGCGGCCGCTATGGCCTGCAGACCATCTGCGAGGCTTCGGGCACGGCCAACACCACCATCATCGAGCGGCTGGCATGAGCGGGGCCAACATGAGCGAATCCAGCGAAGTGCTCGTCGGCCGCGAAGGCGCCATCGTCACCTTGACCATCAACCGCCCGCGCGCGAAGAACAGCCTGAACCGCGCGGTATTCGATGGCCTGTGCGCGCAGTTGGCGCAACTGCGCGACGACGATGCCGTGCGAGCCGTCGTCATCACCGGCGCCGAGGGCGTGTTTTGCGCGGGCGCCGACATCACGGCCTTTGAAGTGCTGCGCGCTGCGCCGCTGCTGGGCGACCGCTCGGCAACGGGCTGGGACTTTTTTGCGGCGCTGGGGCGCTTCCCCAAGCCCGTCATCGCGGCGGTGGAAAAGGTCGCGCTGGGCGGCGGCACGGAACTGGCGTTGGCCTGCGACATCGTGGTTGCTGGCGAGTCCGCCAAGTTCGGTGTGCCGGAAGTCAAGCTGGGCGCCATTCCCGGTGCCGGCGGCACCCAGCGCCTGGTTCACGCCATCGGCAAGTCCAAGGCGATGGCTCTGCTGCTGACCGGCGATTTCATCGACGCCCGCAAGGCCTGCGACGTCGGCATCGTCGCCGAAGTGACTGCTGACGGTCAGGCCCTGCCGACGGCGTTGGCGATGGCCAGCCGGATTGCGGCCAATTCGCCGCTGGCCGTGGCGCTCGCGAAAGATGCGGCCTTGGCCAGCTTTGAAACTCCGCTCGCGCAGGGCCTGGAGCATGAGAAGCGCAATTTCGTTGTCGCTTTGCGTTCGGCCGACAACCTGGAAGGGCAAGCGGCATTCCTGGGCAAGCGCACCCCCAAATTCACCGGCCAATAACGCCTGTCTGTCATCTTCAAGGAAAAACCATGCAACTCAATTCCGGCATTTCTGCCGTCATCACCGGGGGGGCTTCCGGCCTGGGGGCCGCCACGGCCCGGCGTTTGGCCAGCCATGGCGTCAAGGTCGCCATCTTCGACATGAACGAAGCCGTCGGCCAGGCGTTGGCCAGCGAGCTTGGCGGTGTTTACTGCAACGTGGACGTGACGTCCGAGGAGCAGGTGGACGCGGCCTTCGCCAAAGCCCGTGCCGCGATCGGGCAGGAACGCATTCTGGTCAACTGCGCCGGCACGGCCGACGCCGTCAAGACCGTCAGTCGCGACCGGAAAACGGGCGAGATCCGCCCGAGTGCGGTGGATCGCTTCAACCGCATCGTGCAGATCAACCTGGTGGGCACGTTCCGCTGCATTGCCAAATCGACGGCGGGCATGCTGGCGCTGGAACCGCTGGCCGACGGCGACCGCGGCGTCGTGGTCAACACCGCTTCGGCCGCTGCGGTGGACGGCCAGGTCGGCCAGGCCAGCTATGCCGCCAGCAAGGCCGCCGTCATGGGCATGACCTTGCCGATCGCACGCGACCTGATGGACGAAGGCGTTCGCGTCAACACCATCCTGCCGGGGATCTTCGGCACCCCCTTGCTGCTGGCCCTGCCGGACAACGTCAAGCAGGCGCTGGCGGCCAGCGTGCCCTTTCCCAAGCGTTTGGGCGACCCCGATGAATTCGCGCAGGCCGTCGAGTTTCTGGTCACTTGCGGCTACATGAACGCTGAGTCCATCCGCGTGGATGGGGCCCTCCGCATGGCGCCGCGCTGACGCCTTGAACCCTCGAAGAGCTGCGCATGATGTCGTCAACCCGAGAAAGCCACGCGACGGGAGCCTGGAATGTCAGGGGGTCGGCCACGGGTGCCTGCAAGTCATGGCGTGATGTCGATCCGCAGCTCGGCAGGAGCGTCATTCGCCATGATTGACCTGCATTACGCACCGACACCCAACGGCTGGAAGATCTCCATCCTGCTGGAGGAACTCGGACTTCCCTATACGGTGACTCCGGTCAACATCCGCGCTGGCGAGCAATTCAAGCCGGAATTTCTGGCGATCAGCCCGAACAACCGCATTCCGGCCATAGTGGACCATGCGCCGCTCGACGGCGGCGGCCCGCTTTCGGTGTTCGAGACCGGCGCCATCCTGGTCTATCTGGCCCAGAAAACCAACCGCTTCCTGCCCACGGATCTGCGCGGCTTCACCCAAACCATGCAATGGGTGATGTGGCAGGTGAGCGGACTGGGGCCGATGCTCGGCCAGCATGGTCACTTTGCGCTGTATGCGCAGGAAAAGATCGCCTACGCGATCGAGCGTTACCGCGACGAAGCGGCACGGCTGTATCGCGTGCTCGATACCCAGCTCGGCAAGACCGGCGCCTATGTCGCTGGCACCGAGTACGGCATCGCCGACATCGCCTGCTTTCCCTGGACCATGACCCACAAGGCCCAAGGCTTCACGCTCGACGACTTTCCCCACCTCAAGCGCTGGTACGCCAGCGTGCGCGGCCGGCCCCAGGTGCAAGCGGGGCTGGCGGTCGGCAAATTCGAGCAAGAGCCGCTGGACGACGAAGCGAGAAAGAACATGTTCGGCCACAAGGCCAGGGAGCTGGCGGAACGGAGCGCCATTCCGGGGCGCGAGTAGCGCGATTCCGGAATCCAGTGACGCCCCAAAAACACAGGAAACACCATGATCGAATTCTTCTTCGACTGCTCCAGCCCCTGGACTTATCTCGCCTTTCATAACATCCAGCCGCTCGCCAAGGAGCTTGACGTTGAGATCACATGGCGGCCGATCCTGGTCGGCGGCATCTTCAACACCATCAATCCCACCGTCTATGCCTCGCGCGAGACGCCGGTGCCGCAGAAGGCCCGCTACCTGAAAAAGGACCTAGCGGATTGGGCCCGCTCGACGGGGCTTGCGATCAAGATGCCGCCGACGGTGTTTCCCGTCAACAGCGTGAAGGCGATGCGCGGCTGCATCTGGCTCGGCAACGACATGGCGCCGTTTGCCCGCGCCATATTTGAAGCCTATTGGGGCGACGACCAGGACATCTCGCAGGACGCGGTGCTGGCGCAGGTGTGCCAGCGCGTTGGCATCGAGCCCGCCCAATTCTTTGCAGGCATCGGCGAGCAGGCGATCAAAGACCAGCTCAGGGCCAACACCGATGAGGTGGTCGCGCGCGGCGGCTTTGGCTCACCGACCATCTTCGTGGACAAGACTGACATGTATTTCGGCAACGACCGCATGCCGCTGATGCGCGAAGCCGTGCTGCGCTTGCAAGGGAAGGCGGCCTGATGCCGCAGGCCAGGGTTCACCCATCCATCCATTCATCTCACCACCACCACAGGAGACACCATGCAAAAAAGACAATTCATCACCATGCTTTCCGGCGCCATGCTGACCGGCGTTTCTGGCCTGGTCCGCGCGCAGGGCGCGGGCACCCCGGGCGTGACGGATCGCGAGATCAAGATCGGCTCGACCGGACCGCTCAGCGGCCCGGCCGCAGGCTATGGCGTCGTCGGCAAGACCATGTCTGCATGGTTTGACCTGGTCAACGCCGAGGGCGGCGTGAATGGGCGCCAGCTCAAGCTGGTGCTGGCCGACGATGGCTACAGCCCGCCGAAAACCCTGGAGCAATCGCGCCGCCTGGTGGAGCGCGATCAGGTGGCTTTTCTCGCGGCGCAGATAGGCTCGTCCACTGGGCTGGCGTCGCGCAGCTATCTCAACAACGCCAAAGTACCGCAACTCTTCGTTTCGTCCGGCTCCGCCACGTGGCTGGATGATGCGGCTAAGTTCCCCTGGAGCATGGGCTGGCTGCCCCTGTACACCGACGAAGGGCGCACCCTGGCCAGGCACATCCTGCAGACGCGGCCCAACGCGAAGATCGCCATGTTCTACCAGAACGACGACGCCGGCAAGGATGTGCTGCGTGGCGTGAAGGAGGTTCTGGCTGCCGCCGGGAAGAAGCTCATCAGCGAAGAGTCGCATGAGGTGTCGGATCCGACGGTGGACTCGCAGATCGTCTCCATGCATGCCTCGGGCGCGGACGTGCTGGTGGCGTGGGGTTCGCCCAAAGCCACCCTCCAGTCGCTGCGCAAGACCCACGACATCGGCTGGCGCCCGGCCATCTACATCAACCCGAGCGCATCTTCGGTGCCCGCGGTGCTGACTCCGGTGGGGCTGGACAAGGTCAAGGGCATCATGAGCGCCGCGTTCCTCAAGGATCCGAGCGATCCGACCTGGAAGGACGACCCTGGTGTCCTGGCCTGGCATGCCTTCATGGACAAATACAACAAAGGCGCGGCCAAGGAGTACCTCACCGTGCTCGGTGCCTGCCTTGGGCAAGTGACAGTGCAGTTGCTCAAGCAGTGCGGCAACGACCTCTCGCGCGAGAACATCATGCGGCAGTCGCGCCGCCTGGACATGGATTTGCCCATGATGCTGCCGGGCCTGCGTGTCAAGACCAGCGACGCCCGCCCTCACCCGATACCGGACATGCGCATCCAGCAGTTCGACGGCACGAGCTGGAAGGTGATGCCGTCCTGACGGGGCGAGCGCAGCGATGGAACCCATTCTTTCCGTACGCGACCTGACGATCCGCTTCGGCGGTGTCGTCGCGCTGGACGCCTTCTCGATGGACGTGCCCGAGGGCTGCATCTTCGGCCTGATCGGGCCGAACGGCGCTGGCAAGACGACCTGCTTCAACTGCATCAGCGGCCTGTACCAGCCCACCCACGGCAGCGTGCGCTTCGGCCAGGCCGAGTTGACGCGCCTGCCGCGCCACGGCGTGGCACGGCTGGGTCTGAGCCGCACCTTCCAGAACGTGGCGCTCTACCCCTCGCTCACGGTGCGCGAAAACGTGATGGTGGGTGCGCACGCGCGGCTGCCGGTGTCGATGCTGGGTGCCGCGCTGCGCTCGCGCGCCGTCCGTGCCGCCGAGGAAGAAATCGCGCACTCGGCTGACGCGGCCCTGGCCACGCTGCGGCTGTCTGACTATGCCGACCGGGGCGTGGCGGAACTGCCAGTGGGCATCCAGCACCGCGTGGAAATCGCGCGGGCGCTGGTGACGCGGCCCAAGCTGCTGCTGCTCGACGAGCCCGCCGCTGGCCTCACCGCTGGCGAGGTCGATGAACTGCGCGACGTGCTGCTGCGCCTGCACGAGGAGTTGAAGCTGACCATGGTGGTCGTGGAGCACAACATGCGCTTCGTGATGAAGACCTGCTCCGACCTCGCGGTACTGAGCTTTGGCCGCAAGCTCGCCCAGGGCTCGCCCGAGGAAGTGGCCAACAACGACGCCGTGCTCGATGCCTATCTGGGAGGTGTGCTGTGACCCAACGGCTTGAAATCCGCAACCTCGCGGTGGCCTACGGCCGAACGGCGGTGGTGCATGGCATCGACCTGCACGTGCAGGCCGGCGAGATGGTGGCGCTGCTCGGCGCCAACGGCGCGGGCAAGACCTCCATCCTGCGCGCCATCAGCCACCAGCAGGTGACTGCCAAAGGCACGCTGCGCTTCGAGGGCCAGGACATCATCGACATGGCCGCGCCCGCCATCGCCTCGCTGGGCATCGCCCACGTGCCCGAAGGGCGCGGCACCTTTGGCGACCTGACGGTGCTGGAGAACCTGCGCGTGGGCGCCATCCACCGCCGCGACAAGGACGGCATCGAGCAGGACATCGCCCGGATGCAGACGCTGTTTCCCAAGCTGTCCAGCCGCGCGAAGCAAGCGGCGGGCACGCTCAGCGGCGGCGAGCAGCAGATGCTGGCCATCGCGCGCGCGCTGATGATGCGCCCCAAGATGCTGCTGCTGGACGAGCCTTCGTTCGGCATCGCGCCGCGCGTGACGCAGGAGATCTACGAACTCCTGCACCAGTTGCGCGAAACCGAGCACCTCACGGCGCTCATCGTGGAGCAGAACGCCCAGGTCGCGCTGAACCTAGTCAACCGGGCCTATGTGCTCGAAAGCGGGCGCGTCACTGCCCAGGGCACCGCAGCCGAGCTGCGCGAAGACGACGCCGTGCGCCGCAGCTACCTCGGCCACTGATCAAAAAGAGGTTCATCACCATGCAAGCATTCCTTCACCAGATAGCTTCGGGCCTGGCGGCGGGCGGCATCTATGCCAGCCTCGCCATCGCGCTCGTGCTCATCTATCGCTGCACTTCGTCCGTCAACTTCGCGCAGGGCGAACTGGCGATGTTCTCCACCTATATGAGCTGGGCGTTGGTTCAGGCGGGCGCATCATGGTGGGTGGCCTTCGCCGTTGTGGTCGTGGGTTCCTTCCTGCTCGGGCTGGCGCTGGAGCGGGTCATCTTCCAGCCCCTGCGGCACAAGCCGGTGCTCTCGGTCGTGGCGGCCAGCATCGCGCTGCTCATCATCTTGAACAGCCTGGTCGGCTGGCTGTTCGGGCATGAGATGCTGGAGTTCGCCACGCCGTTCGGTGGCGTCCTCAGCCGTGCCGAACCCTATCTGTCGGCCCACGAGGTCGGCGTTCTGCTCGTCACCCTGGCCGAACTGGCGGCGGTATTCGCGTTCTTCCGCTTCACCCGGTTCGGCCTGGCGATGCGTGCGGTGGCGGTGAACGCGCCGTCGGCGGAACTGTCGGGCATCAGCACCAACAAGGTGCTGGCCGTGGGCTGGGGTCTTGCAGCGGTGGCCGGTGCCGTGGCGGGGCTGATGGCCGCGCCCATCGTGTTCCTGGAGCCGTCGATGATGATGGGGCCGCTGATCTACGCACTGGCGGGCGCGCTGCTGGGCGGCATCGCCAGCCCTGTGGGCGCCGTGGCCGGGGGCTTCGCCGTCGGGGTACTGGAGAACCTGCTGGGCGCCTACGTGGTCGGCAACGACCTGAAACTGACTTGCATCATGCTGTTGATCATCGCGATGCTGGTCTTGCGGCCCGCCGGGATCTTCGGCAAGACGGCCCAGGTGAGGGTGTGAGCATGAGTACCATGAACGCCCCACTCAACATCCGCCCGGCGGCATCGCCCACCTGGTTGCGCTGGACGGCCTCGGTGGTCGGGCTCGCGCTGCTGGCCTGGTCCTTTAGTTGGCAAAGTTATCCGCTGTACGTGATGACGCAGGTGCTGATCTACGGCATCGCCATCATGGGCCTGAACCTGCTCACCGGCTACACGGGCCAGATCTCGCTCGGCCACAGCGCCTTCTTCGCCATCGGCGCCTACGCCACGGCGGTGCTCTCGCACCACCTGGGCTGGCCGTTCTACGTGGGCGTGCCGGTGGCGGCGCTGCTGTGCTTCGCGGTCGGCTTTCTTTTCGGGTTCCCGGCACTGCGGCTGCCGATGCTCTACCTGGCGCTGTCCACCTTCGCGGTGGCGGTGGTGACGCCGCAGGCGCTCAAGTGGAAGAAGATCGAGTGGCTGACCGGCGGCGTGGCGGGGATCGTCCTGGAAAAGCCCGTGTTCCCAGGCATGCTGGCCGACCGGACGGACTGGGCCATCATGGCTTGCGTCGCGGTCTGTGCGCTGTGCGCCTTCCTGCTGGCGCGGCGGATCCTCGGCGCGCAGTTCGGCCGCCTGGTGGACGCCTCGCGCGACCAGCCGCTCGCGGCGGCGGCGGGCGGGCTCGACATCACCGCCCTGCGCACGCAAATGTTCGGCCTCAGCGCGGCGTTCACCGGTCTGGCCGGCGCTCTGAGCGCGGTGGCTACCCAGTTCGTCGCACCCGAGAACTTCCCCTTCCTGCTCTCGGTGTCCTTGCTGGTGGGCAGCTTCGTGGGCGGGGTGCGCAGCCTGTGGGGCGCCTTCCTGGGGGCGGCCTTCATCGTGCTCACGCCCAACCTGGCCGAGAGCGTGTCGCAATCCGCCCCGTGGATGATCTTCGGCTTCGCACTGCTCGCGATGGTCTTCCTGGCACCCAATGGCTTGAGCGGCTGGATCACCGGCCTCTGGCGCAGCCGCGCCAATTCCTCATCCACCCGACCGTAGGCGCTTTCCATGCAGCCCGTCTTCGTCGCTGGCACGGGCATGACCCGTTTCGGCAAGCACATTGACTGCGGTCTCAAATCGCTCGCCGCCGAGGCGATTGGCGAAGCCATCGCCGATGCGAGTATCACTTCGTCCCAACTGCAGGCGGCCGACATGGGCAACGCCGCTGCCGGTGTCATGGCCGACCAGGTGCTGATCCCCGGACAGGTGGCGCTGCGCGGCATGGGCATCGGGCGCATTCCGGTCGTCAAGATCGAGAACGCTTGTAGACGCATCACTTGAAGTGAGTGCTCGATATGCTGCTGGCTTCAGATAACAGATAAGCCCTGTTGCCGTCGGATTTGCCAGGATACACGGCCGTCATGTACCTGCGCAGAAATCGGCATACCGAGTCGTTGTTCGATGACAGGCCTCCATGGCACCAGGCTGAACCCCATGCCGTCATCGAGCATGGCGTAGCGCCCGCTGGCCAGCATGACGCTGCGGCGGTAGATGCCGGCCACGCGCTGCCCGTCGGCCGCCGTGCGATGTTCCAGTCCGGTGTCGGCGGCAATGTCCTTCGCGGCCTGTGCCACCTCCCGGTTGCGCAACGTGCCCAGCAGATTGCGCACCAGGATCACGCGCTGCCCGCGCCGCTCGGCCAGCCCCTGTTCGGCCAGGAAGTCGGCGCGCTGCTGCATTGCCCGCTTGGCCTCGCCGCCAAAGCCCAGGTCGCCCAGGACCGAGCCGCCGCCGATCAACTGCTGGTCAAGCCAGGTGGCCCCGACCACGCGGGCCTGCCGCTCGATGGGCAGGTGCGATTTCAGCTCCACGGCCACGCCGCCCAGGCGCTGCGCGTCGTAGCGACGGCCCTGATCGGGCAGGTCGCCCGGCACCTTCCATAGCCCTTCGGCCACGCGCTCCACGATGCCTGCCCGGCGCAGGGCTTCCAAGCGCCGGACGTGGGCCGCGACGACTTCCTGCGGATCGCGGCCCGGTACGGCCTGGCCCTGCGCGATAGCAAGGTGGTGGTCGGTGCGGTACAGGCCATCGCTCGCCAGCACGGCGATGTTCTTGTCAGCCGCGCGCACGTCGGCCGATCCCTTCACCTCCACCACGGCGCCGGTGGGATAGTTCGCCAGCTCGTCGCGGGTGTTGAGCGCGACGTAGTGGGCCTTGCCGTCCACCCCGTCGATGACCAGATAGCCGCGGTCGCGCAGCTCGTCGGCCAGCCCCTTCGCGGCCACGCGGCCGAGAATGGTTCGGCTATCGTCGCCCGGCTCGAACACCGCCAGTTCGCGCGGCTCGCCGCGCATGGCACGCTGCATGGTGCGGATGATGTCGCCACGCTCGCCCAGGGCGCGCAAGGTCTTCTCGGCATCGGCATGGACGGCCCAGGTGCCCGGCTGCGCCTCGTCGGCCAGTCCCAGGCGCTGCAAGCGTTGCAGGCGGCCGATCAGCAGCAGGCGTTGGCGTTGCAGCTTCGGTTCGTTGAAGCGTTCGATCTGCACCCGGCCGTCTTCGCCGGCCTCGCGTTGCAGCGTGCGATCCAGGCTCGTCCACCGCTCCTGCTCCACCTCGCGTTGCAAGGTCTGCTGGATCTCCAGTTCGGTGCGCGGCCCCAGCCATTCGGTCGCCAGTTCAGCGGCACGATGGCGGAATCCATCAGCGATGTAGTCGCCGGCGATGATGAGGTCTTTGCCGGTGTCGTCGCGCCCGCGCACGATCAAATGCGTGTGGGGGTTGTCGGTGTTCCAGTGATCCACCGCCACCCAATCCAGCCGCGTGCCCAAGTCAGCTTCCATGCGGTTCATCAGATGCCGCGTGTAGGTGCGCAGGTCGTCCAGTTCGGCCCCGTCCTCGGGCGAGACGATGAAGCGGAAATGGTGCCGGTCGTCGGCGCAGCGTTCCTTGAAAGCATCCAGATCGGCTTCGTCGGTCTGCGGCCCATAGGCCCGGCCTGGCTCGCCATCACGGCCCACACCATCGCGCTCGATGTAGCGCAGGTGCTTGGCGAGCGATTGCGGGCTGGCCCGCTGCTGGTTGACCAGCAAGGTTTTGATAGTCACACGCCGCGACATGGGCGTGAGCTTCGCGCCCGCAAACCGCGCCGCCGTATGGCCGCGCCCCAGGCGTGAGCCGGGCCGCTGGCCGGTGGCCTTGCCGCCGATGGCCGATGCCGGACGGCGCACCGAGGACTTGCCGCCACTGGCCTTGCCGGCCTGCTGGAGCACCTTGGAAACGAAGCCCTGGCCGCGGTTTTTTGGAGCGCTGGGGCGGATGCGGAAATCGTCGTCGCGGCGGTTGATCATGACTTCTCTCCCTGAAAGCTGGGGCGTAGTCCGTCGTGCGAAGCACGCGGACAAGCCCATATCGACGCGGGCCACGCGCCACAAGCAGCACGGCGGCGAAGCCGCTGCGTGCCGCGCCGCCCCCACGTGCAGACAGGCTTTCGACGCGGCCCGGTGCCGCGTCCTTTTGTCTTGCCTTCCGCATTTGCCGCCCCTGGCACCCCAGGCTCTCGCTTCCGGCACGTGCGGCCCGGCGGCGCTGCTGCACCCGCAGCCAGCGCCCCGGCGAACACGGCGGTGGCCGCAGGCCAGCCGTGTTTGAGGCAAGACGCCTGCACGTGGGACGGCTGCGCCGGAGGCAGCGCGAAGTGCGGTGCCGGATACGCAGAATCGGCACCTGCACTGCACTGCACTGCACTTCACTGCACTGCACTGCACGCGCGACGACACGGCGACAAACAGCAGAACGACACGCCCGATGGCACGATGAGATGCACGGCGACGTGCAGCGAATCGGCGGCCATCATGGGCGCGACTCCAGCCAGACCGGGCGCGCAACGCCGATCACGGCGGATGCGCTGACCGGCCCGAAATACCGGCTGTCGAACGACGCCGGATTGGTGACGCTGAGCAGGAACAGCTCGCCGGACTCAAGGCGGCGGCACTGCGGCCAGGATAGCAGCGGCCGGCCCCAGCGATCAGCTGGCAGCACGGCGGCCGAAGGCACGCCGTCGATGCGGACAAAGCCCCTAGTGATGCACACCTCTTGTGGCGCCATCGCGCCCACACGCTTGAGCAGCGGGATGCGCGTCGGCAGGTAGCCGCGCTGCGCAGCGAGCGCGGCAGCTTCGGCGGGCAGCGGCACCAGCACGATGCTGCCCACGTGCAATGGAGGTTGCAGCGGACGTAGCGGCGAGCTGGTGCGACGGTCGAGTGGATCGACGCGATACCAGCCGACCGCTACGCTGTCCGACGGGTTGTAAGTCAGGCGCGGCAGCGGGTGCTTGAAGGACGCCCAGGCCAGCGCAGCGAGGCCGAAGGCGGACAGGCCCGCCAGCACGAGGCGAGCGCGCAAACGTGAGTGCGCTGGCGAGCGAGAAAGGGATGCTGTTGTGACCGTCATGACAGCGCCCTCCCGGCTAGCCAGGCGGCGTGCCGCTCGGCGGTGTACTCGGGCAGCGGCAAGCGCGCCGCGAGCCGGTTGCCCAGCGTGCGCCAGTACGCGGGCGAGGCGCCTGCAGGCGCGATGCCCAGCGTCTCGATGCCGTCGATGCGCTCCAGCACGGCGCGCACCGACTGTTCACCTTCGATGTGCAGCAACAAGCGCGCGCCCGGCTGCACACCGGGGATGCGCTGCGCGCCATCCATCGGCATGCACGCTTGCATCACCATGAGCTGCCAGCGGATCGTGCCGTAGTCATTGGCCTGCCAGCGAATGCGGCAGAGAACCGCGTTCGGCGTGAACACCGCGCAGCGACGCCAGCGGTCGAACCGGATGATGCGCGCAGGATCGCCGAAGCGCAGATAGAGGTCGAAGCGTTGGTCGATGTAGGCGAGTGCAACGCGCGTCAGCGGCACGCCGTCGGCTTGGCCGATCGGCGGGGCAGATGAAGGCGGCAATGCTGTCGAAACTGGTGTGGTCATGGAGACTTCTCCGGAAATTCCCGCTCCAGCAGCGCGCGCAACAGATCGGCCACCGTCACGCCTTGCGTGAAGGCCGATACCTTGATGCGCGCCCGCATGGCGGGCGTAATGTCGAGGGTCAGGCGGGCCGTGTAGAGGTCGCCTTTCTGGAGGTCATCGGCGCTGCCCTGGCGAATCCACGCCTCGGCGTGCGGATTCGCGGGCGGACGCGCACCGATGCCGATGCGCTTGCCCGAGCGTTTGCTGGCGGTACTGCTCATGACGGCCACCGCAGCAGTTCATCGACCAACGCGGTGATTTCGCGGGCGGCGACGCTGCCAGGCGCCGTTTCGCGTGCGAGCCGGCCAGCGGCCACGCTGTCGGCGAACACGATGCGCTGATGCACTTCCGCGCGCAGCGCAGGAAGCGGCTGCTCGGCCAGCGCGCCGCGTGCCTCCCGTCCGATCACGGTGGTGCTGACGCGCCGGTTGATGACAAAGGCCGCGCCGAGCAGCGGCCGGAACACCTGCGCCTCGCGGATCAGCGCCACCATCTCGGCACTGGCCCACAGGTCGTAGGGACTGGGCTGCACGGGAATCAGCACGCGCTCGGCCGCCAGCAGCGCGGAGCGCGCCAGCGCCGCGATGCGTGGTGGCCCGTCGATGACGACGTGATCGGCCCGCCTGGCGAGTTCTGGCGCTTCCTGGTGCAGGGTTTCGCGTGCAAGGCCCACAGCGCTGAACAGCCTTGGCAAGCCTTGCTGGCTGCGGCGCTGTGTCCAGTCCAGCGCGGAGCCCTGCGGATCGGCATCCAGCAGGATGACCGACTGCCCGCGCATCGCCAGCTCGCCGGCGATGTGGGTGGCGAGCGTGGTCTTGCCCACACCGCCTTTTTGGTTGAGCAGCGCGACGATCATGGCCTGGACCTCCCTGCTGGAGAACCTGGCTGTCGCTGCTGGTTTTCGTGGCTCTCGTTCGCCAGTTGGGTGGTTGTCCACCGAAACGCGGCGCTGCTACTACCAGTTAGAGAATTTAAGTTAGGGAAGTTAAGGGAGGCCGAAACCCGCGCCAGCATTGGCTTTGCGGCCGATGGACACGCCTGATAGCACGATAGTCCCACGCCTGATAGCACGATACCGGGCACGCCTGATAGCACGAGCCCGTCCACAGGACGCGCACCGTTTATCCCCGTGCCGTGGGCGGCACGGGACGCATGGGACGGAAGGTCAGCAGCTCGGCGCCATCCAGCCGCTCGATCCCCAAGACGTAGCCCGGCAGCGACTGCCGCGCTACCAGCGCGCGCAGGTCGCAGGCAAAGTCGTAGGGCTTGGCCGTGCTGCCCGACTTGCGGTGCAGGTGCCGGAAGTCGAACTGCCAGCCGCCAGGCTGGTGGCCGCCGTGCTTGCGCACCAGGCGGTACAGCCAGCGCTCGATCCCGCCCGTGAGGCGGAAGTACGCCGGGTCGATGGTCAGCACCAGAGCGGCATCGAGCACGCCCGCATAGAACCAGTCCGGCAGGATCAGCTCCAGCCCCAAGGGCGTGCCTTTGGCATCGGCCAGCTCCTTCCACTCGTTGATCCACGAGAAGCGGTGCAGGCGCCGCCCAGTCGTCTCGCGGATCGACGTGGCCACCGTGGTGGATTGCAAGCGATCTAGGGCTGCCTTGAGGCGCTGGTAGTCGCGCAGCGACGTGCCGCGCCCGATGAAGCGCAGGATCTCGTAGGGCGTGGCCTGCATTAGCCGCGACGGGCGCAAGCCCGCGTCGCGCGCTTCCACGATCTGGCTGGCCGCCCAGATCAGCACGTCGGCATCCCAGATCGTGGCGATGCCGTGCTCCTGCGTGCCCTCTACGCGGATCGTGATGCCGCTGGCGCGAAAGTCGATCGGCGCGACGCGCCGCGACTTCGCCAGCGAGAAGAACGGAAAGGCCATCAAGTCCTGGCTGTCGCGCGGCGCCATGTCGCCCGGCAAGGCGCGGAACAGGTCGAGCTGTTCGCGCTCCTGCATCGGTCGCTGCCGCATTGGCAGCGCAGGGCTGGACATGGCGAAGGCCACCCGCGCGCCAGTGATCAGCGCGCACGGCTGTCCGCCGAGTGCTGCTCGGCGTATTCGGGATCGGACGTGCTCTCGAAGCTGCGCTCGGCGGCCCAGGCATCGAGGTCGGCCACTGCGTACATGACGCGGCGGCCGAACTTGCGGAACTTGGGGCCGCCACCCAGCACGCGCTGCTTTTCCAGCGTGCGCGGCGACAGCCGCAGGTACTCGGCAGCCTCGTCGTTGGTGAGATAACGTTGCGGCTGTGCAGCAGTGGCCGGGGTAGCTGCGGGTGCGGCGGTAGGCCGCAAGGGAGCAGGACGCATGGTGAGAACCTCCATCGGTTGCAGGGCTCCGGCCACACAGCGCAACCGGATGGAGGCAGTCTCAGAAAACGAAGCGATCCTGCTCAGGGTCGTTTTGCGTCCTCTTCAAAACGACCCTTCTCAAGCGGCGGGAGCTGTGCTAGGCGGCGATAGCCGCCGCGCATCAGCGCATCGCCGCGCCGCACCAGGCGGCGCACCTTGGAGCGCAGGCCGCCGTCGCTGTACCAGCCGGCCGCGGCGTCCGCACCGAACAAGCCCTCGGCCACGTCGCGCAAGGACGCGCCCGCCAGGGTGGCGTCGAGCGCCTGCAGGGTGTGCAGCTCCAGCAGCGCCGCAGGCGGTGGCCGGGGCCGCGCCATGGGCGTAGGTGTGTCGGGTGCGTGCGTGGTGCTGCGATCGCGGTGGGCGTAAGCCACCGCCATGCCGTCCTCGAGGCCAGGCGCCAGCGCATAGCGCTGGCAAAGGCCGGGGCTGCGCGCGATCAGCGCCAGACCCTTGCCGTCGTGCAGCAGCTGCTTGTGGCCGGGGATGCGCCAGAACGCGAAGGCGGTGGCCTCCGGAGGCGGGTCGGCATCCGGGTGAAGCTGCACCACGGCCTCATGGCCGGGGAGCCAGGCAGGATGCGCGTCACGCGCATCCAGGGTCGGGTCTTCCAACAAACGCAAGCCCCAATGATGCGCAGCGTCGGGGCGGCGCGCACGGCGCAGCCAGTCGATCCGATAGTCGGGATGGCGGCGCAGGTACTCCCAGGCCAGTGCGAGCGTGTCCAGACATAGGACGTAGAGGTAGGCGGCGGTCGGATACCAGTGCGCGAGGTGGTGCGGCTCGGCCATGACGCAAGCTCCCGTAGAGCAGGACGGCCGTCACCGGTTTCACACGCAAACGTCACCGCATCAAATTAGCATCCAATCGTGAATAAGCTGGTAAATTGGTAACTTGCGTATCAAGACGAAATGCATCCGATGGGTTGCATGAGTCGTCTGAATGCGACGGTGGCGCGCGAGGAAATGCGGCCTCCTGCGATATCCACGGTGCCCGATGCCACGGCCGGCATCATGACCGTTTGCGTCACGATGGCACCGGTTTGGTGCAACAGTGCGGACTAAGACCTGATGGGTCTGGAGCAAGACCGAAATAGTCTCAATGCGCCCGGCTTGGCCTGGGCGCGAACGGCTCAATCAAGGATGGAGCCGTTCTCCTGGGCCAGCCGCAGGTACTTCGACAACGGGCGCACCGCCCGGAAATACCGGTCCCGCATCACGGGCTGTTTGCTTGGCCCGACGATGGATGCGAGATCGGACAGCTTAATTTTGCCCAGCTCGGGCATGCCGATCCCCAAGTCGATCAGGCCATGGGCCGTATCGCCGTCGACGGGGTCGAGCGACACCAGCAGCCAGGTGGCGTGTGCATCCGGCGTGAACAGCCGCACCACGGGCAGCGGGTCGATGACCCGGCCAGCGGCGCGGGCCTGTCCGTGTTCCAGCAACAGCCTGCGCTCGTCCTCGGTGATGAGCTGGTTCATGGGCGTCCCCTCATCCGCACAAAACCGCCGAAGCGTGAAAGCGCAAAACCGCATTGGCGGGTTTGTGGAAAGGCACGGACGCGGCTTTGCGCTTCTGTGAGAAGCCGCAGATACGGATTTCCGTAAAAGCACGTAAGCGGCAGGCGAGCATAGTTGAACACTATAGATTGTAGTCCTATAGGGCGCAATCGGCTGTCATCTTGGATTTTGGGGAGATCCAGGGTTGGCAGCGAAACATACATTGTCGGAGGCACTAAAGACCATCAGGAAAGCGCGTGGATTGAGCCAGGAGGCGTTCTCCGACGTGTCCAGCCGCACCTACATGAGCACGCTGGAGCGCGACCTCAAAAGCCCCACCTTGAACAAGCTGGCCGAGCTGTGCGAGGTCATGGAGGTGCACCCGCTCACGCTGCTGACGCTGGCCTATGCCGGCGACGACCTGCAGCAGGTCGATCAGCTTCTGGTGCAGGTGCGCCAGGAGTTGGAGACTGTGGCGAAGAAGAGTGACACGCCATAGCCCGCGTCGGCGCTGGCATGGCCGATCCGGCGCTGCCGGTTCGGGGACTGCAGGGGCGCCAAGCCCTGCGCGGCGGGGATAGGCCGCAGGGCTTTCCCCTGGAGGCAAGCGAAGCGCGCAGCGCCGCAGGCGCGAAGGCGTGAGGGATTGGAGCCGGATGGCCGTGACGGCGAAGTCGGCACGGGGCGCAGCCCGTAAAGCCCGGCGGTGCAACGCACCGACACGCCCGGCCAGCGCTTGCAGCGGGCAACTCAACACATGCGAAAGCGGCTCGACACGGCGCAGCCTTGGCGATGGTGTTGCTGATGTTGCCTCCTTGAGTGCCGCGAAGGCAGCACTGCGCCCCGCCACGTGGGCGGGACGCTGGCGGCTGTCAGGCCGCCTGGGGCTTGCTGCGCGACCAGATCAGGTCGTGCGTGCCGTCCTCGCCTTCGATCAGGCGGGCGTAGACCGTGGCCGGAAACGAAGGATCGTCGATGGTCACGGAGATGTACTCCCGCCCGGCCTCGCTGGTCTTCTTCCACGCCGCTCCGATGTCGTGGCTGGCGGCCTGCAGGCGGAAGTCCGGGGCCTTCTCGTTGTCGCCCTTGTCGTTGGGAACCAGCTTGACCTTGACGTTGAGCGTCAGAGTGCGAAGCGTGCCGGTGAAGCCGTCTTTGTCTGCGGTGAAGGTGCCGATGTTGGCCATGATGGATCTCCTTTTGGTGGAACAAGGTTCGCGCCCATCGCGTCCTTGTTGTGATCCGGCCGGCGAGGGACGGGCGGGCGGCACCGCTTGCGGTCGCAACGCAGTGGAGAACCGGGAGGCGAAAAGAATTTGTCCCGCGAGGAATGCGCGCAGCGCAGGGGAAATTGTTTTCGCTGGACGGTTGCAGCCATGAAGCCCGAGGCGCAGCCGCGCCACCGCCAGGATTCACAACAACACAAGGACGCCTTGGGCCGAAGCGCACCGAAAGGAGACAGGGCCGACTCGGCATCCCCGCACAAAGGCTGCACCGGCTCGCCCACTGACGCGTGCCAGGTCAACCACCCGACGACAAGCGAGAACGCCCCGGCCGCACCTTGCGGCGCCGGTCTTGGGGCGTGGCGCGGAAGCTCCATAGCGATGCCGGGCGGGATGTCCGTGAACCGTCCTTCGTGACGTGATGGGCGAGAACCGCCAGCGTTGAGCACGGCAGGCATTCGCACAACCTGCCACAGCAAGCCACGGCGCACCCACCGAGCACTGCACATGCGGCGGGGCGCCGGCCGGGCCGATTCGGCTCAGCCGGTTCGGCGGCGTCGAGGGGCGCCAAGCATCGCGCGGCGGGGATAGCCCGCAGGGCTTTCCCCCGGAGGCAAGCACAGCGCGCAGCGCCGCAGGCGCGAAGGCGTGAGTGGATTGAAGCCGAATGGCCGTGACGACGAAGGCGGCACGGGGCACAGCCCGAAAGCCCGGTGGCGCTGCGCGCCGACACGCCCAGACCGTTCTATATTTTCAGTAGGGAACGCAGAACACCATGACCATCCAGATCCGACACGAAACCCCGGACGACATTGCCGCCATCGAAGCCGTGACCATTGCCGCCTTCGCCAATGCGCCGCACACCAGCCACACGGAGCAACTCATCGTGCGCGCGCTGCGCGACGCAAGCGAGCTGACGCTTTCCATCGTAGCCGAAGAACACAGCCAGGTCGTCGGCCATGTGGCCCTGTCCCCCGTGACCATCACCGAAAGTCACGGCCATAAGGCCAAAGGCTGGCACGGCCTGGGGCCAATCTCCGTCCTGCCGCAACGGCAGGGACAAGGCGTCGGCTCGCGCCTGATGCAGCAGGCGCTGGCCGAACTGCGAGACATGCAGGCCGCAGGCTGCGTGCTGCTGGGCGATCCCGCGTACTACGCGCGCTTTGGTTTCCAGGCCCATGCTGGCCTGCAACTGCCGGGCGTGCCGCCCGGCTATTTCATGGCAGTGGCCTTCTATGGGCCAATGCCCGAAGGCATCGCGCAGTACAGCGATGCCTTCAACGCCGCCGCCTGAGTGCCAACGAAGGCGGCGGCGTGGTGTTCTTGATGGGCTGTTCGGATTCAACACCGGGCGCGGCCACTGCCGTGCCCGGATTTTTGAATCCACCGGCCCCAGCGCGAAACGCTGGGGCCGGTGCTGGCGTCATTCCTTGGTTTCGATGATCCACCACACGGCGCGCTGCAAGGCGCGGCCCGTGATGGGGTGAATGTCGGTGAGGTCGGCATGGGCCGTCCAACCCGAGGGCGGGCGGTAGCCGCGCACGTCGCCATCGCCGTGCCAGCGGCGGGCGCGCACCGTGCCGGGAGCGTAGATCGCCGCCATGCGCGGGTGGCTGGTGGTGGTGCGGGTCATGGGAATTTCTCCTTGCAGCGAAGCGCCCCGGTTTAGGCCGGGGCGCTTGCCTTCGGCACGGGTCAAGCGGCCAACGCTTCGGCGGGTTCACCCGCCACGGTGGTGACTGCCTCCGCACCGTCCTGCGAGCCTTGCTCGGGCACGCCATCCATCTTGAAAATGACGGGCATCCAGCCCTTGCCGTTCACCAGCCGCTCGGCCTCGCGGGCAATGTCGGCCTTCTTGAGCTTCGCCAGCCGGTTGACGCTCTCGGGCGCGAATTCGCCCACGGCTTGCAGAACGGCCGCCTTCGGGACATGCTTGAAATAGCCTTCCGCAGTCGGTTGCCACCACGCGGCCATGTCGAGGCCCACGGCCTGCGCCAGTTCTTCGCCCGGCTGCTGCGCCGTGGCGCGCAGCGTCACCACATCCACCGTGGATGCCACGCACACGGCCAGTAGCTTGACCAACTCGCCTTGCCCCATCGCCAGCAGCGCGGCGAACAGTGCGGCGCTGTCCTCGGGCAACTTGCCGCCCCACGTCTGCTGCGATTCGCGGAGCGCTACGGCGGCGGGAGACTCGGGCCAGTCCGGTGCCATGCCTTCCAGCCGGTCTTGAATTTTCAGGCTCACGCCCAGCGGCATATCGTGGCCGTAGTAGCGGCCCTGAAAGACGGTCTGCACCATGCCATGCACCAGCACGGCCAGCGCCACCTGTGGATGCTGGGCCACCTCGATTTGCAGCGCCGCCGTGCGGTGCGCGCTCAGGCGTTGGGCCAGCCGGTCGGAAATCGCTGCGGCCTTGGGCTGCACGTCTTCCTCGCCTTCGTCATCGTTCGCGGCGTCCGGGTCGCTAAAGCCTTGGCGCAACTTCTCCAGCGTGCGAAGGGCTTTCGCCTCGGCCTCGCGCAGCAGCCCTCGATGAATCACGGCCTCGCCGTTGCGGTCGATGGTGACGATGGCACCGGCTGCGGCCTTCACATTCGCGCCGTATCCCTGCAAGCCTTCTTCCAGTGCCTGCAACTGCTCGCTCAGGGCTTCGCCTTCCTCCTGCAAGGCATCGGCCTTGTCCTCGTCGTCGGCGTCCATCGCGGCATCCACCGCTTCGGCCACCTCCTGCATCTTGGCTTGCAGCTTCTCGATGCGCTGCGCTTCGCGCTTGTTGGGTTCGCGCCGCTCCCTCGGGGCGCGCTGGAAGGCGTGCAGGTCGGCATGGGTCATGCCCGGCGTGGCATCGGCCCAAGCCCAGCCCTCGGCCTTCACCTCGGCGGCGATGCCGGTCAGCTTGTCTTGCGCCAGCCGTTCCAGCAGTGCGGCGTCGGTCAGATACACGCCCGCATCTCCTTCCGCGAACAGGTCACGCCGGATACCACCGCCCGCCTGCTCGTAGGCGTCCAACCCAACGAAGCGCACCAGCGGATGCCGGTAGGCGTCAATCTCGCGCTCGGTCAGACGCTCGCGCAAGTGCGAGGGGTGACGCTGCCACTGTGGGGCGTCGTAGTAGGCGGCTTCCTGTGCCGCGTGGTCATCCGTCCCGGCCAGGGCCATCAGTTGGTCAAGGCTCACGGCATCGGCGCGATAGTCCTCCATCAGGCGCGGCGAGACATTCGCCAGCTTCAAGCGGCGCTGCACCACCAGCGGCGTGACGGAGAAATCCGCTGCAATGTCCTCGATGGGACGGCCTTCGGCCACCAGCGCGGCGAACGCCTCGAACTGGTCAGCCGGGTGCATGGCTTCACGCTGCACGT
The DNA here is from genome assembly GCF_028023875.1 of Xenophilus arseniciresistens. Classification (GTDB taxonomy): domain Bacteria; phylum Pseudomonadota; class Gammaproteobacteria; order Burkholderiales; family Burkholderiaceae_C; genus Xenophilus; species Xenophilus arseniciresistens. The sequence continues at coordinate 165,695 of NZ_JAQIPB010000002.1, read as the reverse complement.
TCTCGGTGAGACTGGCAGTGCGGGCCGTGCCATCGGCCACTTGCAGGCAAGGCACCTGCCAATCCTTGGCGATGCGGTGTTTCTTCGCCAGCAGCTTCAAAGCTGCGAGGCGACGGCCACCGGCCACCACCTCGTATTGCAGGCCATCGGCGGCGGGAATCACGATCAGGTTTTGCAGCAGGCCCACGCGCTGGATGGATGCGGCCAGTTCAGGGATGGACATGCGCGGGGTCTTGCGCACGTTGCGGCCCGTGGGGCGCAGCACCAGACGCGACAGCGGCACCAGGATCATGTGCTTGCTCGGGTCGGCGGCTTGCAGCACGTTCGCGGCGCTGTTGGCTGCGGTCTGGACGGCGCGGGCTTCGGTGGTGGTGGTAACGGCGTTCATGGTGAATCTCCAAACAAGTGAAACAAGGGAATGGAGGGGAAACCGCCCCTCCGGCGGGAAAAGCGCCAGAGGGGGTCAGGCTTTGAGAGCACGCATGCCATCGGCCAGCAGCCACAGGGCGCGGTTCAGGCGAATGTCCGAATCAATGCCCTGCACGGGGCGGGTCTGCTGGCGGCGTCCGTTGGTGCTGCGCCCGGACAGGCCGCCCTTGGTCAAGTTCTCCTGCGTGCGGTTGAACACGCTCCACAGGTCGGGGCGGCGGTCGTCGAAGCGGCGCGGCATCAGGATTTGTGATTCCGAGATCGGTGCGGGCTTGGTCGGGTCGTCGTACTTGAGGGCCAGCGCGGCGCGGGCGAACACTTCCGATTCACCGGCGTCCAGCGTGATGGCCTGCATGGATTCGCGCGATTCCTGCGCATGCTCGAAGCCACCCAGCACCTGATAGGCTCCCTCGATGACATGCCCGGCTACGTCGCCTTTGTGGGGCACGCGCACATCGCCCACGGTGTCGCCGCAGACAAGGCCATTGCTGCACACGAAGCGGAACATGCCGCCCAGCAATTGATAGCTGCTCGTGCCGTCGTGCGAGTTCAGCAGGATGATTTCGTTGGCTTCGCGGGCGTTGATCTGGTTGGCATGGCGCAGGCGCAGCATGTGTTTCGTGTGCTCGCGCCGGCCCTCGTTGCGCACGCGGGTCTGGCACACCATGAAGGGTTGAAACCCTTCCTTTCGAAGCTCGGTCAACACGGCAGCCGTGGGGATGTAGGCGTATCGCTCGGAACGGCTCTCATGCGGGGCATCCGCGAAGATGGACGGGGCCACCTTGCGAATCTGGTCATCGGACAGAGGGGTTTCGCTGCGCAGCGCGGGGGAGTGGGAAGCAAAACGGGTTGCAAGCATGTCGTTCTCCTGAACAAAAAGGCTGTTGAAGAAAACCGCACACCGGATTCCTAGATTCGGAGCCCAGCCTTTCGGCTGTTCGGTGCGGTCGGCACGAGGAACCCGGTTGGCCCTGTTGCCACCGTCTTTCCTGAGTTCATCGCCCGCGACGGTCAGGAGCGCGCGGACGGGGGCCGTCAAGGAGACAAGCGCAGGGTTGGTGCGGCCCGCAGGCGCAGCCGAGGACACGGCCCTGCGCGCCTTGACGGCACATGGCCGCGGGCTACAGTCGCGAGCAAGGTGATGGAGTCAGGAAAGACGGCTGAACAAGGCAACGGCCATCCTTGTGTGCCGACCGCACGGCAAGCGAAGCGCGCAGGCCCGGATCTGGAAGCCGGGCCGGAGGCGTCAGTCGAGCAGCGCGAGGGAACGATGGAAGCCCGATAGGGGCGAGACGCCGAAGGCGGCTCGATGCGCAGCACGACAGCGCGACCGGCCATCTCCCAGTTGGCCGGGGACGCCCTGACTTCAATGCTCGATGAAAACCACGCCCAGGACGAACTTTATGCACAAGGCATAGAGGGAGTTGGCTCTGCTGTTGAAACTGCGGTTGGTTTCTGGCCGATCCGGCGCAGCCGGTTCGGCGGTCTTCGAGGGGCGCCAAGCATCGCGCGGCGGGGATAGCCCGCAGGGCTTTCCCCTGGAGGCAAGCGAAGCGCGTAGCGCCGCAGGCGCGAAGGCATCGGCATCGGACGCAGCAAAAGAAAAAGGCGCGTCGTCCTCTCGGGCGACGCGCCAGGTTGCCAACGCGCGATCAGTTCGCCGCCGGCGACACCATCGCTTCAAGCTGCTCGATGACGCCCGGCTCGACGAAGACGCAAGGCTGGTTGGCCTCGATCGGGACGTTGAACATCTTGGAGAACACGTGACGCTTCAGGTGCGCCAGCCGGCCCGTTCGATAAGCCTGCTCGGGCTTCACGCTGCCATTCGGCGAGCCGCTGCGCTGCGGGTCGCATTCGACCAGCGCGACGAAATCATCGTCGGCCAGCTTCTGGTGTTCGGCGCACAGACCCCAGCCTGTCGTCGTGTGGCGCTCCATGCTCGCGCGCAGGCGCTTGTCGAGCAGGATGGCGCCGGTGTCGAAGGCCACGCCGCAGACCAGGCAGACGTGTTGTTCCATCGAAACGTGTGATTTGTCGTTCATGACGATCTCCGGTTGCTCGGGCGGAATTGCCCGGAACCGTCGTCAGCACGGCGCAGTGCAAGCAGTCAGGGGTCGCAGACGGCCGCCAGGACGCAAGCGCGCAAGGCGCGCGCCGCCCTTGACGGCGAGAACGCCGTGATACGGTGAAGGAGACAGCAAGGCCGCCTACCGACCTCCATCGAAGGCACGGACAGGCAAGCGCAGCGCGCAGGCCCCAAGGGCCGGAGGCGTCAGGGATGCGGTAGGCTGGCGAAGCCAGTCCCTTTAGGGATGAGCGGAAAGCGAACCTGGAGAAGCCCGGCCCGCGACGCGGGGACGCACAGAAACATGGCGCCCCGAATTACTTACGGTGCAGGGCTCGTTGCATGCGGGAACAAACCGTACCGACCATGATGAGGGTTCTTACCGAACATCAGTGATTGCTCGCGTTTCATGATCGAATCAGGCGGGTCGGTGTTCTCGACCACGATGACCTGTGTGTCGTTGGGCAATGCTTCAAGGTAGGCGTAGAACTTCTCCTGAAGGTCCGTGCCGGTCAAATCATCTTCTGTTCCATCGGGTTCTCGATACGCAAGCAAGGGAGAGTCGAGAACGACAAATCCTGTGTGCGGCGTCTGACGCGCGCGGCAGAAGGCGAACAACCCGAGAGTGAATGCCGCATGTGTAATGGCACGAAGGCCCTTGCCGAACGCGCTGCGAGACTTCCCCGCAATGACAAGATCGCGCGTTTTGGAGTCGAAGTACACATCTCCGACCTCGGGGAAATGCCAGCCCGTCAGGATGCTCTCGACAGTCTTGGCAAAGCCATGAGCTACGGTAGTGGGGATGTCAGCGTTGGTGAGAGTTCCGGCCTTCTCATCGTCGGCGCCCTTCTCAAGATCGGCGCGGCGTCGTTCCATATCTTGCACCGTGGCATAGAGTCCCAGCGCCTCGCGCACCTCGGCGCGCTTGTCGGCAAAATCGGAATAGGATTTTCGAAGGGTTGAAAGCTTTGGTGCGATCAGCTCTTCAACCGCCGAAGAGATTGATGCCAGTTCTTGGACTACGTTGGGCATCTTGCGGTCAAAGTTGCCGCTCTCGCGTTCAAGGCTATGCACAGTCGCTGCAAGCTCAGCGCGCAAGACCTCGATTTTGTAAATCTCCTGTCGTGCTGCCTGAACAACGGCGTCAATGTCTCCATTGCATTCAGCGTCGGTGCGGTGATGTGTGGGCTCCGCACCGCAGAGGGGGCAGTACCCGGAGCCCAGTACGTTGAATAAGGTTCCGCCTTCCTCGATAGCGCGCAGCCGTTCGATATCGGATGCGTAGTGCTTATCGAGAAGGCTGAACCGCTCAAGCATCGCCCCGACCTCTGCACGTCGCTCACGGCTTTCTTCCAGCTTCTTGCGCAGTTCGCGCCGCTTCCCAGCGGCCTCCTGAAATTCGGCTTCAGTGGTATTTACCTGGACTGCCTGCTGACGGAGCGAGACATCAATCTTCTCTAGCTGCTCCTCCAACTCCTTCGGACTCTTGGTCAATTCCTTGAGCCGCTCACGGTAATCGTCGAGCAGTTGGTCAAGAAGTTTCAGTTGCGCCTCACGCGACAGTTCCTCTGGCTCACGCTTATTGCTGGCGACCAGCGCAGAGTCATCCGTGCCAGTCAAAAGCAACTTGAACGTTGCGAGATTCGGCGTGTTGGCGATGGGATTGCCGTCAAAGAGCGGTGAGCTTTGTTGTGTGATTTCCGTCTCGTTGACGATCATCAGGCGCGCAATATTGCGAAAGCTCAGGCTGTTGGTTTCGTTCTTGGAGTTCCTGCGGACACGCTTGCCACCAAGGCCGCACAAGCCCAACAAGAACGAAGACAGGTTTTCGTCATTCTTGTCGCTGTGCTGTTCATCAAGCTGCTTGTACGGAATATCGGCCGCAGGTGGCGTCTGATGTAAGTCTTCGTAGAGTCGAAATCCACCACCGTCCATGCTGCGCCAGAGCGTGAAGGCCTTCCCGTCCAGCGTCTCAAGACCCAGAAGAATGAGGTCGTAACCGACACGCTCAGGAATGTCGCGCAAGGGCGGCTTGCCGCCGAGCATGAAGTCGATGGCTTCGACGATGAAAGATTTTCCAGTGTTCGATGCGCCATAAATGACATTCAGACCGGGGCCGAAAGTCACGGTTGCGGGCGGCTTCTGCGGGCCGAAAAAGCCGAGGAATCGCAAGCGGATGCCGGGAGTAGCGGCCGTCATGCTTTTTCGCCCCCCAAGCTCCGCTCGACCTGTTGGAATTCCTCGACCCACTTGTCAAAGAAGCGGCGCATGACACCCTTGAATTGTTCGTCAGTGAGGCCGCCGAGGGTTTCGACAAGCCAGGTGGCTCGATCCTTCAGGGCCAACAGATAGCTCGACGAAACTGACGAAAGGAACGTTTCAGCGCTTTCGCCCGCACCATATTTAATGCCATCGGGTGTGACTTCGCGCTCTACGAGATCTCGGGTCATCATGAGAAGTAGCGATTGCTCGACCAGCTTGCGGCGCACCAGCAATTCAGCCGAGTGCATCGGCGTCGGTGGATGCAAATTGTCCGGGCCGTTGATATCGCCTGTGTGGACAAGAAGGTAGTCAAGGGCGACAAGTCGCTGAAGGTCGTAGGTCTGCGGAAAGGCGGCTGCCAGAATTGACACCGCGCGGATACCGGCCTCAAGCGGCCCATTGAATGTGATCGGCTTGCGTTCCAGGCTCATGATCGTGTCCACCGCAGGCGATCCTCATTCGCGAGTTGATGGCAGATTCCATCTCTATCTTTGGGGTTCGTACAGGTGATGAGGGCGTTCGCCGTGATTTGCATATCGCGAGCAGCCTTGGTGACGGCACAGACCTTTTCGTAGCCATCAGCATGGTTCGCGTCGTGCGTGTCGATGACGCCGCCGTGGATGTCATCGAGCAAGGATTCAAAGGTGCCAGGCGGCACACTATCGCGGGCAAAGACGCGCAGCGACTCCGCCTCATAGAACGCTTCGCGCTGGCGACGGAAATGATCCTTGAGCTTTGGTACGGACAGGGCCGAGGGATGGGTCACGATCGACCCCGTGTGCTCGCCATATGCGCCGAGCAATTGCGTCACATAACGGCTCTCGGTGGCGGCGACTTCCTGGGGCGGCTTTTCGGAAGCAGGCCGCGCTGGTAACCCACCGCCAAAGCGCGCTGTATGAACCGGCGTGGCGCGGTGATCGTCAACAAGTTGGAGCGCTGTCTTGGCGTCGAAGATAGAGAAGTCGAAGGCATCCACATAGGCGCGGAGCGTTGCATCGAGCGGCACCGCTTGTGTGCCCGTGATCTCGTCCTTTACGTGCTTGTCCCAGTTGGCAATCAGCTCTTCGCGCAGCTTCGCAGCGTTCGCCAACAGGCGACTGAGCGATGTGCCCGCGCCTCGGGGGGCAACAAAGTAGTAATGACGGGGTGCGGCGTACTCACCGCTGTACGAGTACCAGATGACCTTGCCGAACTCAACCCAGACATCGCCGGGCCTAAGGGCGTGGTCATAGTGCTTGCACTGGTAGTTATCCCATACACCCTTGAGGCGCTTGTCGTCGGCGAATCCGGCAATGTCAATTCCCATGTCGCCAGCACCCGAGAAGCGTTGGACATATTTGTACTTCGCCGGGAGACAGTAGTAGGCCCACTCTTCGACGAAGCCTTCCCACTCGTCTGGCGAGTAGGTCAACAGCCTTTGCTGTGGTGGAATGACGGGACCGTTCGCCACCTGCGCTGCGGTGACCGCGGTCGTGGGACTCGACGGCTTGTTGATGTTTTTCCAACTCGCCGTCATAACGCACCTTCTCCTTGGCCATCATGAGGACGGAAGTACGGGTTCTTGTGTATCTGCGCCGCCTGGACTTTTTTCGTGAAGAACTCTGCGAGGTCGTCCTGTTGTTCGAGTAGATGCACCAGCTCTTGCAGAGTCGAAAGAATCAAGACCTTGTGTTGCAGGAACTCACGTACCGTGTGAATCGCGGGATCGGTGTAGTCACTGGCAGAGATGAAAATGCCTCGAACCTCTGCGCGCGACATGAGACGAACAAGATGCTCTGATATCTCGGGTTTTCCCACCGGGTTGCGATACCACTTCATTTCAACGAAGTACAAGGTGCTACCAAGCTCAATCACGCCGTCGATCTGCTCAACGATCCCCTCCCCAGCATTGCCGACCAAATGGAAGGCTTTGTGAATGAGAACGCCATAGGCTTGGAAGAGATTGTTGAGAGCGGTCTCCAGCATCTTGCCGCGTTCCTGTGCCGTCGCTGAAGTACCAAACAGCGCATACAAACCCTGCTTGGCATTCTCGATCCTGGAAGTGCGCTCGCGCTTCTCCGCAGCGATTCGCTGCGTCTCAGCGAGGCGCGCTCGCCGTTCTTCTTCACGAGCGTTGTTCATTCGTGTGAAGGCATCCTTCTGATTGACGACTTCACGGATGCTGGCGACAAGGCCCTTGGCCTTGAGCTGATCGTCGGGCCAGCACGAATCGAAGTTTGCAAAGTCCACGACACGCCGCAGCACCTCACGTCGCTCGCGAAGAGCGGCTTCCCCCTTCGCGTTGAGGCGCTCCAGCACGGTGCGCACCATTTGGTACTTGTTGACGTCCTTTGGCGCGCTTCTCAAATGAGCGGCTATGTCCGCAGTCGTGGTGTCAGACACACCTGCGCCACGAAAGAAGACAAGCACATCTTGTTTGGATCGGTTGAGCAATGGGACAACATCCACCAGGAGATTGAACAGCTCCGGCGGATAGTGGAACGTGATGTCTGTAGCGGCATCGGTCACGCGATGCTCTCCTTACAAACACACCCACCACCGTGAGATAAGGTTTTGTTCTCCCCCGTCATAAGTCCTTTCCTATGCAGTCTTCACCTGCTTGTGGGCCTTATGGCCGCGAACGACCGGACCAGTAGGGAGCGCTCTGATGGCTAGCCCCGACTCAGCTTCCGCCAGTTCAAGGTCGGATTGCACTTGCAGGCTCATCCAGAATTGCGGGGTGTCCCCGAACCAGTGGGCAAGCCGCAACGCTGAATCGCCAGTAATCCCTCGCTTGCCATTGATGATCTGAGTAATCCTATTGGCGGGGACGCTAAGCTGGCGCGCCAACTCAGTCGGTGACACGCCAATGGCTTCCAGCCTTTGTGCGAGAACTTCACCCGGTTGATGGACTGCCGCAGTCATATTGACCTCAAAATGAACAGGCTATCGCCCCCTCGCTTCCCGTGATTCATCAGCGTTGGCGCGAGAGAATTGACGATGTACGTCAATCGTACATTACTTTTGCTTACTTGGGGCAACGCATGCGGTTCGGCAAGGGCCGGAGGCGTCAGGAATCAAGGCGAATGGCCGTGACTCGGCACGAGGCTCGGACGCAACCAGCGACGCCCGACGGAGGAACGCGAGGACGCTCAGCTATGGCTTGCGTTCTTTGTGGGAAAGTGCCGCGCGAGATTCGAGCAAAAGCCGCGTGCTCTCCAGCTTTTGCTGCAGCAGCTCGGCATCCGGTAGCACCATGCGGTAGTTCGCCGCCATCACCTTGGTGGGCAAGCCCTCCAGCGCGTACCTTGCCAGCGCATGGCCTTTGTCGGCGCACAGGATCAGGCCCACGGGCGGGTTCTCCTCGGGGTAGGCCCAGTGCTCCTTGGCGTAGTTGCAGTACATGTGCATCTGGCCCACGTCCGCATGGCTCAGGCTGCCCAGCTTCAGGTCGACGATGACCAGGCAGCGCAGCCGGCGATGGAACAGCAGCAAGTCCACCCGATACCAGGTCTGGTCGATACGCAACCGGCGCTGCCGCCCGATGAAGGTGAATCCCTCTCCCAGCTCCAGCAGGAAGTCTTCCAGCCGCCGGATCAAGGCGTCTTCCAGATCGGATTCCGAATACTCGTCCTTGAGGTCGAGGAACTCCAGCACATACGGGTCTTTGATGGCATCGCCGGGCGCGACGGAATCCTCGGGCTTGGCCACCGCGCCCTTGGCCAGCATCGCCGCCTTGTTTTTCGACAGCGCCGTGCGCTCGTAGAACTGGCTGCCGATCTGCCGATCCAATTGGCGCACGCTCCATCCGCCGCGCAGGGCCTCAGCTTCATAGAACTGGCGCGCATGCTCGTCCTTGACCGACAGCAGCCGCACGTAGGCCGACCAAGGCAGCGTGAAGACCTGTGCCAGCTCGTCAAGCCGCCACGGCCGCATGGGCTTCGGGGAAGATTTGCCAGACACTGTCTGGCGAATTGGCCGGGTCAGAAAGAATGATCGCATCTGCTGCAGGTTCTGGCGACTGAACCCGCGGCCGAACTGCCGTGTGAGGTCGCTGGACAGTCGCTCCATCAACTGCTCACCATAACCCGCACGCCGCTTGCCCTGTTGCTCAGCCTCCACGATGCGGCGACCAATCTCCCAATAGCTCGCCGTCATCAGTGCATTGACGCTGCGCGCCGCCGCCTGGCGCGCAGCGTCAAGCAGATCCACGATGCCGCTGTGGATGCCGGCGTAGCCGGCAGGCAAAGCAGCGGGTGCGGCTAGCACCGCCGCATGCGTCTTCCTGGTCATGCTGCTACCTCTGCGGGACGTTGCGCCTCAGCAATCGTCTTGCGCCGGTTCGCCACCAGTTCGGCGGCCTTTCGCACGGGATCATCCTCGGTATGGACGTAGCGCATGAACATCGCCACGGTCTTGTGCGCCGTCAGCGCCATGCCGACCTTGACCGGGATGCCCGAGTTGGCAATGTCGGTCGCCGAGCGGTGGCGGATACCGTGCGTGCCGACGTGCGTGGCGCCCGCCGCCTTGAGGGCGCGGCTCCAGCCGTTGTAATACTCGCCCGTGGTCAGATGCTTGCCCGGATGGCTCGGGGACGGGAGCACGTAGGGAATGCCTTCCGGCCGCGGCGCCGTCGCGAGCAGCCGATAGGCTACCTCGCTCATGGGCTTGGACATGCCGCCGGTCTTGCTGTCGGGCCAGATCACACGGCGGTTGTCCAGGTCCACCCAATCCCATTGGAGCGTCACGATTTCGGAGCGGCGGCCGGCGAACTCGAATTGCAGGCGGATCGCCAGCGGGATGACGTAGTTCTCCAGGCCCTCGGCCTCGATGTGCTCCAGTCGCCGAAACAGCTTGCCCATGTCCTCGTCGCTGATGAGGTGCGTGGCCTTGCCGTTGGGGTACATCGGGACGTGGCGGCAGGGGTTGGTGCCGTCCGGCCGGTGGCCCCACACCTCGGCCAGGTTGAACATCTTGCGCATCACGCTGAAAGCACGGTTGGCCTCGGCGGGCTTGTGGGCCATCTTCTTCATCGCTGTGGCCACGTCCGGCCGCTTCACGTCCTGCACCTTCAAACGGCCCAGCATCGGAACGATGCAGCGGTCGATGACGGCCTGATACCCGCGCTGGGTGCTGGGCTTGTTGCGCTGCTTGGAGTAGTCCTCCATGAACTTGGTGCACAGCTCCTTGACCGTGGGGGCTGAACGGGCGGCGGCCTTGGCCGCGCTGGGGTCGCCGCCTCGGCGAACCTCGGCCAGCCATTCTTGGGCCAGCGAGCGGGCCTGTTCGACCGTCAGTTCCCCATACAAGCCCAGGGCGGGCTTGCGTCGCTCGCCAGCGTTCGTGCGGTACTGGAGCATGAACACCTTGCGGCCCGCTGGTGTAACCTTGCACAGGAAGCCGGGCACCAGCGTGTCCCGGAGTTCGATGGCCTGCGCTTGGGGTTGTGCCGCATCGACTGCGGACTTGGTGAGCTTGATTTTCGCCATGATGACTCCTCGGAAAAGACCCGATTCCCAGGAGCCTTGTAGGGGCCAGCAGAGGGGAAGCCAGGTCAGGTTTCGGAAAGCACCGGCATATGTTGAACTCGCCTAAGTTATTGATAAACCTGCTGTATCGGGCTTCGGCGTAGTCCAGCGAAGTTCGGTGCTGGAGTCATGGTGAAATGAAAAATGGCCCCCACGCTCCCCCGCTGCGCGAGGTCCGCTGCCCCCCGAGGGGGCTTTTTCATCTTGGGGCGGCCCGGCGATGAAAAAGGCGCCGCGCGCGGCGCCTTCAGCCTGGCGGCGCGCCGCCCTGGTCGTGCGCAGGCACCAGGCCCAGGCCCTGCGCCACGCGCAAGGCCGCCCAGGCGTCGTTGGCCGCATAGCGCAGCTGGCCTTCGCTGAGCACCGGGGTCGCCCAGTTGGTGGTGCTCTGCTTGCGCGACTTGGTGAAGCACTGGCCAAAAACGATGGCCACGGCGGTCTTGACGCCGATGCTCTGGCGATAGCCCTGGCGGCGAAAGGCGCTGTCCAGGTCCAGCACCGCTTGCGGCTCGATGCCCCAGCGCTCGCGGATCAGGCGCTTGTCGCCATCCAGGCCGAAGCCCACCTTGGTCAGCGCCGCGTCGGCCAGCAGCTCCAGCGCGAGCGCCAGGCAATCGCCCTGGTGCAGCTGGAACACCCAGGCCGCATCCGCACTGGCCAGTTGCAGCGTGTGGGGGCCCGTGGAGCGCTCGTCCTTGTGGAAGGTGGGCTTGGACTCGGTGTCGAAGCCCAGCCAGGCATGGCGACGGATCTGGCCTGCGGCCTGGGCCGCGGCTTGCGCGCTGTTCACGCGATGGATGTGGGCCAGCGGCAGCGGCGCGAAAGGGGGCAGGGCGGCGATCTGCTCGCGCGAGGGCGGCTGCGGCCGAGGGGGGCGCGGGCGTTCGGCGGCGCGGCTGGGCCGGGGCGTGGGGGGCGGCGGGTTGGCGCTCATGGCAGAACAGCAGCAGCAGGAGGCGGAAAAAAATGAGCAGGGCTGGCAGGGCAGCCGCACATGGCATGCGCCGGCTTGCGCCATGGCGCTAAAGTGCGCGCCATGCAACAAGAGCCGATGCGGATGGTAGTGATGGGCGTGTCGGGCTGCGGCAAGTCCAGCCTGGGTCGGGCCCTGGCACAGCAACGGGGCGTGGCGCTCATCGAAGGCGACGATTTTCATTCAGAGCAAAGCGTGGCCAAGATGCGCGCCGGCACGCCGCTGCAGGATGCCGACCGCGCCCAGTGGCTGCGTGTGCTGGGCGAGCAACTGGCCGCGCACCCGCAAGGCGTGGTGCTGAGCTGCTCCGCCCTCAAGAAGGCCTACCGCGCGCAACTGCGTGCCGCTGCGCCGGGCCTGCGCTTCGTGTTCCTGCAGATCACGCCGGAAGAGGCGCTGCGCCGGGTCAGCGCGCGCGCGTCGGCCCACATGTTCCCGGCCAGCCTGGTGGCCAGCCAGTTCGAGGCGCTGGAGTCACCTGAAGGCGAGCCGGGTGTGTTCACGGTGAGTGCCACGGCGCCCACCGAAGGCGCACTCCAGGCCATTGAAGCCTGGTGGGCGCGGGGCGCTGCCTAGCGCCTGTGCCGGCTTGCGGGGGGCCAGCCACGGGCGGCCGGCGGCGCTGACGGGCTTTGCCCAGGAAGCGGGCAGTTAACATGTGGCCCGGCCGGCGCCCTGCCGGCTGCCTTGGGGCACGCCTCGTGCCCTGTCCCTCCTGGCCTTTGGCGCACCGCCGCGCGGTGATGCGAAAGCGCCAGTCCGCCTTGCGCGGTGCCTGATCAAACCTGCCTTTGGGTCTTGAGCGCGCCGCGTGCCTTTGTGCCCCAGTCCGGGCCGAAGGGCTGCAACCGGGCCCGGCCCGCGCTGCAGGTCTTTGTCGCTCCGGCATCAGTCAGCGCCCTCGCGCGCGCTTTTTTTTCATCCGCATGACCCTGGCATTCCGCTGTCTCTCCCTTTCCATTTCCCGCAACCCGCTGCGCCGCTGCGTTCGCCCGCTGGGCGTCGTGCTCGCCGGCATCAGCCTGGCCGGCCTGGCACACGCGCAGTCCGGCGTCACCATCTCCGGCACCGTGGACATCGGTGTGAGCAAGAAGACCGGCTCGACGATGTACCTGGGCACCATCGGCCGCAGCAACCTGTCCTTCGCGGGCACGGAGGATCTGGGAGGCGGCCTGGCCGCGACCTTCAAGCTCAACACGCGCTTCGAGCTGGACACCGGCGAGCAGGAGAACTCCGATGCCCAGCGGCCCTACTGGAAGGCCGAGTCCACCGTCGGGCTCAAGGGCGGTTTCGGCGCCGTGCGCCTGGGCCGCGCGCTCACGCCGCTGTGGGAGCTGTCGTGGGCCTATGACGCCTGGTACAACAACGACCGCATCGCCTCGCCGCAGTGGCTGGGCTTTGCGCCGGACTACCTGTCGAACCCGCAGACCCGCGAGTACAGCCGCCTCAACAACGGCATCTTCTACGACTCGCCCAAGTGGAACGGCTTCAGCGCCCATGTCTCGGCGGCCGTGGAGCGCGACGAGGACGACCTGACGCGCGGCGTGAGCGGCGCCCTGCGCTACGAAGAAGGGCCGTTCTCGGCCATGCTGGGCGTGGAGCGCAACAGCCAGCGCGACCGCGTGGCCTTCGTGGGCGCGAGCTACCAGTTCTCGCAGATCAAGCTGATGGCCGGCTACAGCCATGTCAGGCTCAACCGCCAGGGCGAGATCTTCGGCGCCGACTGGGCCAACTGGGCTGCGGCCAGCAACCCCACCACCAAGCGCTCGGCCTTGACGCTCAGTGGCGTCTACACCGTGGGTGCGTCGAGCTTCAAGCTCGGGGTGGGCCGCGACTTCCAGGGCGCGACCGATGGCTTCAACTACATCGCCAGCACCTTCGCCAAGGCCGGCACGCACTACTCGGGGCCGATCACGCAGGTCAGCCTGGGCTACAGCTATGCGCTGTCAAAACGCACCAGCCTGTTTGCCGACCTGTCGCGCGCGCAGTGGAAGTTCACCGATGACCAGGGCCGGCGTTCGGCCATGGGCTATGCGGTGGGCATGACGCACTCCTTCTGAGTGCAAGCGCGGACGAGGCCTTCAGGCGGCCGGCTTTTTGCGCGAAGCCGCCTTGCCTGAAGCCTTCTTGCGTGGCGCCGTCTTGCGCGCGGCCTGCGCCCTGGCCAGCTTGCCGTTGGCCACGCGCAGGGCGGCCTCGAAGGATCGGCGCGACCACAGCGCCGCTTCGGCACGGTCCTCGAACACGGTCTCGGGCGCCTGCCAGTACGACATGGGCATCTGCCTGCCTTGCCGCTCGTAGGTGAAGGGCGCCAGGCCCAGCGCCTCGAAGTGCGGCTGCGTCTGCGCGTCGCACTTCAGGTAGAGCGTGTCGCGGATCACGATGGCGCACATCAGGCCGTCATGGAACACCCCATGGCCGCCGAACATGCGCCGCAGCTGCACCGGCCCGAGTGCGGCGAAGACTTCATGCAGGCTGTCGGCAAACTGGCTCATGGGGCATGCAGGCTACCGCGGCGCGAGCGCCTTGGCGTGGTGCGCGAAGTGGTCCGCGAGGAAGCTGGCGATGAAGTAGTAGCTGTGGTCGTAGCCCGGCTGCAGGCGCAGGGTGAGCGGGTGGCCCGCGGCTTCGCAGGCCGCCTGCAGCAATTCGGGCCGCAACTGACTGGCCAGGAATTCATCGGCCTCGCCCTGGTCCACCAGCAGCGGCAGCTTTTCCTGTGCGGTCTTCACGAGCTCCACCGCGTCCCACGCGTTCCAGCTGCTGCGGTCTTCACCCAGGTAGGCCGCAAGCGCCTTCTGGCCCCAGGGCACCTGCGTGGGCGCCACGATGGGCGAGAAGGCCGACACGCTCTGGTAGCGGCCCGGGTGGCGCAAGGCCGTGACCAGCGCGCCGTGGCCGCCCATCGAATGGCCGAAGATGCCGCGCGCTTGGCTGGCTGCAAAGTGCTGCTCGATGAGCGCGGGCAGTTCCTCGGCCACGTAGTCCTGCATGCGGAAATGCGGCGCCCACGGGGTCTGGGTGGCGTTCAGGTAGAAGCCTGCCCCCTGGCCCAGGTCGTAGGCCGGATCGTTGGCCACGCCTTCGCCGCGCGGGCTGGTGTCGGGCGCCACCACGATGAAGCCATGTTGCGCGGCCAGCGCCTGCGCGCCGGCCTTGGTGATGAAATTCTGCTCGGTGCAGGTCAGGCCCGAGAGCCAGTAGAGCACCGGGCACTTTTCACCGGCCAGGGCAGCCGGCGGCAGGTACACGCCCACCTTCATCGCCACCCCCAGCGTGGCCGAGGCGTGCTGCCACACCTCCTGCCGGCCGCCGAAGCTGGCGTGCTGTTCAACACGTTCCATGTCGAGCGGCCTCAGGCGTAGTGCACCACGGAGCGGATCGACTTGCCTTCGTGCATCAGGTCGAAGGCTTCGTTGATGCCCGTCAGCGGCATGGTGTGGGTGACGAAGGGCTCGAGCTGGATCTCGCCCTTCATCGCATCTTCGACCATACCCGGCAGCTGGCTGCGGCCCTTGACGCCGCCAAAAGCCGTGCCCAGCCACTTGCGGCCCGTCACCAGCTGGAAGGGGCGGGTGGAGATCTCCTGGCCCGCGCCAGCCACGCCGATGATCACGCTCTGGCCCCAGCCGCGGTGCGCGCATTCGAGTGCGGCGCGCATCACGTTCACGTTGCCGATGCATTCGAAGGAATGGTCCACGCCCCAGCCGGTCATCTCGACGATCACCTGCTGGATGGGCTTGTCGTGGTCCTTGGGGTTCACGCAGTCGGTGGCGCCGAAGGTCTTGGCCAATGCGAACTTGTCGGGGTTGGTGTCCACGGCAATGATGCGGCCGGCCTTGGCCTTCTTCGCGCCCTGCACCACGGCCAGGCCGATGCCGCCCAGGCCGAACACGGCCACCGTGTCGCCTTCCTGCACCTTGGCGGTGTTCCACACGGCGCCCAGGCCGGTGGTCACGCCGCAGCCCAGCAGGCAGACCTGTTCGGGGTTGGCGTCGGGGTTGATCCTGGCCAGCGAGACCTCGGCCACCACCGTGTACTCGCTGAAGGTGGAGCAGCCCATGTAGTGGTAGATGGGCTGGCCGTTGTAGGAAAAGCGGGTGGTGCCGTCGGGCATCACGCCCTTGCCCTGCGTGGCGCGCACGCTCACGCACAGGTTGGTCTTGCCGCTCTTGCAGAACAGGCATTCGCCGCATTCGGCCGTGTACAGCGGGATCACGTGGTCGCCGGGCTTGACGCTGGTCACGCCTTCGCCCACTTCCACCACGATGCCTGCGCCCTCGTGGCCCAGCACGGCGGGGAACAGGCCTTCGGGGTCATCGCCCGACAGCGTGAAGGCGTCGGTGTGGCACACGCCCGTGTGCGTGATCCTGACCAGCACCTCGCCCTTCTTCGGCGGGGCGACGTCGATTTCGACGATCTGCAGCGGTTCTCCGGCCTTGAAGGCGACGGCGGCTCTGGATTTCATGGATGGGTGCTCCTTGTTTGGGGGGAAGGTTGAACGCTTGGCGCGCAACGCCAGGCGTTCACTTGAGATACGTGCGCACAAGCGCGGTCATGTCCTGCACGCGCTGCGCCTGCCGCGCGTCGGCCGGGTCGGCGAACTCCTCCCGGATGTGCGATTCCAGCACCTCCGCCATCAGGCCGTTGACGGCGCCGCGGATGGCCGCGAGCTGCTGCAGCACGGCGCTGCAATCGGCGCCGGCTTCCAGCGCGCGCTCCAGCGCATCGGTCTGGCCGCGGATGCGGCGCACGCGCACGAGCGCCTTTTTCTTTTCGGCGGGGGAGTGGGGCATGGCCTGGAACTATACCCGGGGGGAGTATGTCGATCCAGTGTAGTCCTGCTTGCGGCAGCAGCGTGTGACAAAGCCGCCCGCGCTACCATGCCAGCCCCTTGTCCTGCTCTGCCTGCGTGCGCCTGCCATGAAGAAAAAGATCCTCGTCCTCAACGGTCCCAACCTCAACCTGCTGGGCACGCGCGAGCCCGCGCAGTACGGCCACCACACGCTGGCCGACGTGCAGGCCCTGTGCGAGGCCGCGGGCCAGGCGCGCGGCGTGGCCATCGAATGCCGCCAGAGCAACCACGAGGGCCTGCTGCTGGACTGGCTGCACGAGGCCGGGCGCGAAGCCGCCGCAGGCACGCTGCTGGGCGTGGTGCTCAACGCGGGCGCCTACACCCACACCTCGGTGGCGATCCACGATGCGATCAAGGGCGCCAACGTGCCCGTGATCGAGGTCCACATCTCCAACGTGCATGCGCGCGAGGCCTTCCGCCACCACTCCTACATCTCGCCCGTGGCCAGGGGCATCATCGTGGGCCTGGGCGTGCGCGGCTATGAGCTGGCCATCGATGCGCTGGCGCCGCTGAACCCTGCTGCGGCTGCCCAGGCCTGAACACGGCCTCGTTTACAAGGGGTCACGGAACTGCCGCACGCAGTCGCATCCAATGAGGGCTGTGACGCGATTCGCGTGACGTGCGCTATCTTTGCTGGATGCCGGAGACCCTGCCATGACCGATCAAGAAGCCGACTACCGCCCGCCCGCCGGCCGTTCCCCCTTGCCCTGGCTGGTGCTGGTGGTGGTGCTGGCCGTGGCCGGCTACTTCGGCTGGCGCGCCTGGCAGCAACAGCAGGCACGCGATGCCGGCCCGCCGCCGCTGACCCAGGCCCCGCCGCCCGAAGACCGGCCCGAAACCCCGCCCGCCGCGCCACCGGCCGGGCCGCAGAACCCGGTGGATGCCATCGCACCGGCCGACACCGCGCTGCCCGCGCTGGCCCAGGCCGATGCAGCGGTGCGCGACGCGCTCAACGGCCTGATGGGTGCGGCGCGCGTGGGCCAGTGGCTGCAGGTCGATGGTTTCGTGCGCCGCGTCGTGGCCACCGTGGACAACCTGCCGCGCGAACACGCAGCGCCGGCCGTGTGGCCCGTGCGCCCCATGGCCGGCCGCATGCCGCTGACCGGCGAGGGCGACCTGCAGACCCTCGCGCCCGAGAACGCTCAGCGCTACACGGCCTTCATCGCGATGGCCGAATCGGTGGACAGCGTGGCCGGTGCCCGCGCCTATGCGCGGCTGTACCCGCTGTTCCAGCAGGCTTATGAAGAGCTGGGCTACCCGGGCCGCTACTTCAATGACCGGCTGATCACCGTGATCGACCACCTGCTGGCAGCCCCGGTGGCCGAAGGCCCGCTGGCCATCCGCGTGGTGGAAGTGCGCGGCGAGGTGCCCAGCGAGCGGCCCTGGCTGCGCTATGAGTACGCCGATCCGCGCCTGGAAGCCCTGTCGGCCGGCCAGAAGCTGATGCTGCGCATGGGCAGCGAAAACGCGCAGCGCGTGAAGGTGGTGCTGCGCGCCTGGCGTGCGCAGCTGGCGCGCATGCCGGCTGCTGCCAAGCCTGCGGGCCAGTAGAGAAGCGGCCTCAGTACACGTCGCGCCGGTAGCGGCCGCTGGCTGCCAGCTGCGCCAGCGCCTCTTCGCCCAGCACGGCCTCCAGCGCCCGGTGCACGCTCTGCGCCATGCCCTGGCGCTGGCCGCACACGTACAGCGCCGCACCGCGGCCCACCCAGTCACGCAGCATCGCGGCCTGCGGCGCGATCAGGTCCTGCACATAACGCGCGGCCGTGCCAGGCTCGCGCGAAAAGGCGCGGTCCAGCTGTTGCAGCAGGCCCTGCGTGCGCCAGGCCTGCAGGCGGCTGTCCCAATGCCGGTCTGCACTTGCGCTGCGTTCACCGAACATCAGCCACGCAGGCGCGACAGCCTGCCCGGCATGGCGTGCCTGTTCACGCGCCGTGAGCAACGCAGCCAGGCCGGCCAGCCCCGTGCCGTTGCCGATCAGGATCAGCAAACGTTCTGCTGCCGGCCCATGAAAGCCCGGGTTGCTGCGCAGCTGCAGCGTGAGCGTGTCGCCCAGCGCGAGTTCGCGGCACAGCCAGCCTGAGCCCCGGCCGGCGCTGCCATCGGGCCGATGCACTTCTCGCACCAGCAGTTCGGCACGGCCTTCATGGGGCAGCGAGGCCAGGCTGTATTCGCGCCAGGCTGCAGCCTGGCCTTCGCGCGCGGGCAGATGGATGCGCACCACGTCGCCGGCCTGCCAGTGCGCGCCGGCGTCCAGCGGCTGCAGCACCAGGTGGTGCACCGGCGCGCCGGGGCTGCCTGCGTTGAGCACATGGCGCTGCTGCAGGCGCCAGGCTTGCGGGGCCGACAGCGCACCGGGCGCGGGCGTCATCGCTTCGCCCTTGAGCGTGGATGTGCCTGCAAAGCGTGCGCAGTTCTGCAGCCAGGCCTGCCAGACCTGCGGGTCGTCGTTGTCGGCTTCCAGCGGCGCAAAGGCCGCGCCGGCGCCGCTGGCCTGCAGCCAGTCGTTCAATCGCCGGCCAAAGCCGCAGAAGCGCGCGTAGCTGCGGTCGCCGCGCGCCACCAGGCCGTACTGCAATTTCTGCAGCTGCTGCGGCGCGTGCATCAGGCGCGATTCGAACAGCGCCGCGTTGTCGGGCGCGTCGCCTTCGCCCGTGGTGCTGGCCACCAGCAGCAGCCGCGTGGCGCCTTGCAGCTGTGCGCCGTTCAGCCGGTTCAGTGGCAGCAGGCGAACGGCGCAGCCCTGGCTGGCCAGTTGCTGCGCGGTGCGTTCAGCCCATTGCGCACCCTGGCCGCTCTGGCTCGCATAGGCGATCAGGATCGGCTCGCCCTGCGCCCCACCGCCGCTGGGGCGGATGTGGCCGTGCCGACGCTGGCGCCACGGAATGAGCCACAGGGCGAGCCACAGCGCGACGGCCAGCGCGGCCCAGGCGCTGCGCGCCGCATCGGGCGTCCACGCGTTCAAAGCGCTTCTCCGGCCAGCATCGCGGCCATGGCCGGGCTCAGGTGGTGGTGCAGACCCTGCGCATCGCGCACCGTGATGCGCGCCGCCAGGTCGTGCTGCACGGCCCAGCGCAGCGCGTGTGCCACGCCCATCACGGTGAAGGCGGTGGCCAGTGCATCGGCCACCATGGCCTGCGGATGCAGCACCGTGACGCTGGTGATGCCATGGGCGGCCGGATGCCCCGTGCGCCCGTCGAGCGTGTGCGACAGGCGCCGGCCTTGGTGCATCACGAAGCGCTGGCCGTCGCCCGAGGTGGCCACGGCCATGTCCACCAGCGCGAGCAGGCTGCGCGGGCCGGTGCTCGCATCCGGCGCCAGCGGCTCCAGCTCCACCCACCAGGGCTGCAGGTCGGGCTTGAGGCCTCTGGCCTTGAGCTCGCCGCCAATCTCCACCAGGTGCACGGCCGAGCCCTCGCGCAGCAGCGCGGCGCTGACCTGGTCCACCGCCCAGCCCTTGGCGACGCCGCTCAGGTCCAGCCGCAGGCCTGCGGGCTTGTGCAGACTGCGATCGGCAGCGTGGGCATGCACACGCTGCCAACCGCTGAGCTGCCGCGCGGCCTGGATCTGCGCCTCATCGGGCAGTGGCGCAAGCGGCAGCTGGCGCGGTCCGGGCGGGCCGAAGCCCCAGAGATTGACCAGCGCGCCCAGGGTCGGGTCCACCGCGCCCCGGGTGCTGCGCGCCAGCTGCAGGCTGTGGCCGATCACCGACCAGGCCTCGGGCGAGAACTGCCAGGGTCCGGCGCCGGCCTCGTTGAAGCGCGCCAGTTCGCTGTGCGCATGCCAGTGGCTGAAGAGGTCGATGGTGCGTTGCAGCGCCCGGTCGACGGCCTGCGCCAGCCGGTGTGCGGGCAGCGTGGGCGGCGCATAGGCCTGCACGCACCAGCGCGTGCCCATCGCGCTGCCCTCGAAGCGGTGCGCGGGCCAGTCGCGCGCGGGCCGCAGCGGCGGGGTGGGCCCTGCGGCTTGCGGCAGAAAGACTTCGTTCTTCGGCGGCACCGCCATCGTTGCGCGGGCGCTCTCAGCCATGGATGAAAAGCAGCGCGATCAGCACCGGCGCCAGCAGGCTCAGGCCGGTCAGCGGCCAGGTCAAGGGACGCGTGCGGCCATGCATCCACAGCAAAGCCAGGCCCGTGAGCGTGAACACGATGCAGCTCAAAGCCAGCACATCGATGAAGGCCGACCACACGCCGCCGGTGTGGCGGCCCTTGTGCAGGTCGTTGAAGTAGGCGACCCAGCCGCGGCTGCTGCGCGTGTAGATGGCCGTGGCGCCCTCGCGCTCGATCCGCAGGCTGGCTTCGCCGCCGGGCAGGGACTGGCTCAGGAACAGCTCGTCGGCATCGGCCTCGGCCGTGGCCTGGCGCACGTCGGCGCCGAACTGCTGGCGCACCCAGTCGGCCATGGCCGGTGGCAGCGGCTGCTCGCCTTCTTTGGGCAGGGCCTGCAGCGTGGCCTGCAAGGGGGCGGGCAGCGTTGCGCGCTGCACCTGGCTGCTGGGGGTGGCCGAAAACCAGCCCGCATGGTTGAGCGTGAAGCCCGTGATGGCGAACAGCAGCATGCCGGCCAGGCTCAGCGCGGCCGAGATCCAGTGCCAGGTGTGCAGTTGCTTGAGCCAGAAGGCGCGCATGGATGGGGAGGATCAAATGACGAAAGCCACGGCACCGAAATGCCGTGGCCTGGGGGGCGCGAAGCTCAACTTCGCGTGGGCTTAGAACGCGATACGGGTGACGCTTTCGTTGCTGCCGCGCGCGGCATCACGCCCGTTCTTCACGGTCACGAACAGCACGTTGTTGCGGCTGTCCAGCGCGAGGCTGTTGGGGTGGGCCGGCAGTGCGATGGTCTGCAGCAGCTGCTGGCTGCGCGTGTCGAACACGCTCACGGTGCCGGCGCCGCGGCTGGTCACGTACAGGCGCTCGCGCTGCGCGTCGAACAGCGGTGCGATGGGGCCGTCGCCCGTGGGCAGGCTGGCGCGGATCGCGGCCGTGTCGGCGTCAAACACCACCACGCGGTTGCCCGGCGTGGGCTTGAAGCCCGGCTCGGCCTTCTGGCGCCGCTCGCTGATGCTGGCCAGGCCCTGGTCGGTGGCGAACAGGCGCTTGCCCTGCGCGTCGTAGGCCAGGTTCAGCAACTGGTCGGCGGCCACCGCATGGTGCTTGCGGATGCTCAAGCTGCGCGTGTCCACCTCGTACAGGCCGCCGCGCATGTTGGAGATGAACAGGCGGTTGTTGGCGGCGTCCAGCGCAATGCCCGTGGCCACCTGGCCAAAGCCGGGGATGACCTTCTCGCGCGTGAGCGTGCGGGTGTTGAGCACGTACAGCGCGCTGCCGTCCGAACTCAGCCCGGGCGCATACACGCGCTGGTTGGCGCTGTCGATCACCAGCTCGCGGAAGTGGTGCTCGTACTTCTCCTTGCCGTCGGCGCCCTTGACCTTGTCCATCATCTCGATGGTCTTGATCACCTGGTTCGTGGCCGTGTCGACCACGGTGATGGAGCCCTGCGTGGTGTTGCCGATGTACAGGCGGTTGGCCGCGTCGTCCAGCGCCAGGCCGAAGCCGCGCAGCGGCAATGCAAGCTCGCCCTTGACGGCCAGTGTGGCCGGGTCCAGGCGCAGCAGCTTGCTGGCCGGCGCGTTCTCGCCAAAGCCACCGGCCGAGGCCACGAACACCGTGTTCTGGCGTGCCGAGTAGGCGATCTCATACACGGCCGGCGCCACGGCCGCGCGCTGGATCTGCGCGGCCTGCACGGTGCGGTACGGGGCTGCGGGCGCCTGCGAAGTCGGGGTGCTGCCGCAGGCCGAGAGCAGGGCGGCTGCCAGCAGCGCCAGCGGAAGGAGGGGACGGATGTTCATGCTTTCTTCCTTGTCTTTAAGGCCGGACGGTCACCGTGACCGCGCCCAGCTCCTTGTTGCCCTGGGCGCTGGCGCTGTTGGCGGCGCCGCCCCAGTCGAAGGGCACGCGCAGCAGTTCGCGCTCGCCCTGTTCACGCGCCACTTCCACGGCCAACTGGTAGCGGCCCGCGGGCAGGCCGGCCAGCGTGCCCTTGGCATCGGCGAACTGCAGTGCATGCGTGCCAGCCGGGCGCGTGGCACCGCTGATGCCGTCGGCCGGCAGCGCGAGCTTTTCGCCGCTGCTGCGCCACCAGGTGCGCAGCTGGCGCAGCCAGCTCTTGCCCAGGCCGTCGCGCAGCTTGGTGTCGTACCACACGGCCAGTGGCCCGACCACGGCCTTGTCGTCGGCCTTCTCCACCCACGCTGCCAGGTAGGGCCGGTAATAGGTGGCGGTATCGATGGCCGGCAGCGTGAGCTGCACGTTCAACGATGCAGCGGCGGCCGGGCCGCCCGCGGCCAGCGCGGCCAATGCCGCGGCGCACAGCGTCAGCCGCGCGCCGCCGGCTTGCAGAGGCTGGGTCATGGCGGGCGCTGCGCTCAGTTGTTGTCGGCGTTGCCGCCTGCACGGCGCTCGGGCTGCGGGTCGTCGCGCGACACCACGCCGTCTTTGTTGGTGTCCAGGTTCTTGAAGGTCTTGTCGGCAATGGCCCGGTCTTCGGCGACGGTGAACTTGCCGTCGCGCGCGCGGTTGACGAGCGCGAAGCGCACGTGGGCCTGCTTGATGTTGCCCTGGTAGCGCTCGTCGGGCTGGCGGCCTTGCTCGAAGTACTGACGCTTGAGCCGGCCTTCGTATTCGGCCACGTACTCGGCTTCGCTCAGCACGCCGTCGCCATTGGTGTCGGCGGCGCGAAAGCGCTGCATGCGGATGGCGTCGAACTCGGCGCGCGTGACCTTGCCGTCGCGGTCGGCGTCGTAGCTGCCCAGGAAGGCGTCCAGGCCATGGCCGCCGGCGGGGCGGGCCGGGCCCTGCGTGGGTGCGGGGCTGGCGCAGGCGCCCAGCAGGGCGGCCAGGGCCACGCTGGCCAGCAGGGGCTTGCGGGAAGTGCGATTCATCATCAGGTGCTCCTCAGGTGGGGGTTGGCAGGGATCAGAAATCCACATTCAGGTTGACCGCGAAGGTGCGGCCCGGCGCGGTGGACAGCTCCAGCTGCTGGCGGTCGCGCGCCAGCGAGGGCTCGAGGTTGCGCGTGTTGCTGTAGTTCCAGTACTTCTTGTCGCCCAGGTTGTAGATGCCGGCCGTCAGGCGCACGTTGGGGCTGACGCGCCAATAGCCGCTCAGGTCGAAGCGCGCGTAGCCCGGGATGCGGTAGTAGGTGACGGTGGCGTCGGTCAGGGTCTGGCCGGGGTTGTTGCCGAAGGACAGGCGGTTGGTGGCCTGCGCCTGCTTGCCGCGCACGAAGGTGCCGGTCAGGTTCACGCCCCATCGCTTCTCGGGGGCGTCGTAGCCCACGCCGATGATGGCCTTGCCGGGCTGCACGGTGTCCAGCGGCACGTCCTTGTCGCCGGCGTAGTTTGACTTGGAGTCGCCCTTGCTGTAGCCGAAGGCCCAGGTGCTGTAGAGGCCGCGCGCAGCCGGCGTCCACACGCCGTGGTCCAGGCGCACGGCCAGCTCGGTGCCGTAGATGGTGGCTTCGTCGCGGTTGCTGGCCTGGTACAGGATGCTCAGGTTGTTCTGGATGTTGACGAACTTCTCGGGGTTGTTGGCGCGCGTGTAGCGGGTGTAGGAGATGAAGTCCTTGTAGCGCGTGTAGAACACCGAGCCGTTGAGCGTCACGCCCGGCGTGGGCGAGCCCTTCAGGCCCAGGTCGAAGGCGTTGCTGGTTTCCTTCTTGAGGTTCTTGTCGCCCAGCAGGGCGTAGCTGCCGCCGCCGCTGTTCCAGTAGCCGAAGATCTCGCTGTTGGTGGGCGCGCGGCCGCCGCGCTTCCACTGGGCGTAGGCCGTCAGGCGCGGTGCCACGTCATAGGTCACAGCCAGGCTGGGGCTGACGATGGTGTTGGCCGGCGCGTCGCCGTACATGCTCTCCAGCTGCGCCTGGCTGATGCGCGGGTTGTTGAAGCTGCCGGTGTTGCGGATCTCGGGGGCCACGCGGTCCACGCGCAGGCCCGGGATCACGGCCAGGCGACGGCCGCCGACGTTGAAGTCGATGGTGTCTTCCACGAACACGCCCGAGCGCACCGTGAGCGTGTCGGGGAAGGGCTGCTGGGTGGCGAAGCTGCTGGCGAACTGGTCGGTGGACCAGAAGGGGTGCGAGTTCTTGGTGCGCGAGTAGTTGAAGCCGAACTTGAGGTGGTGGTTGGCCACGCGCTTGTCGGCCACGCTGGAGATGCCCATCTGCTCGGTGCTGTTGCGCGAGATCTCGCGCGTGCGGGCGCGGCTGGGGATGGCGACCGTGTCGGTGGTGTCGTCCATCGAGCTGTCCTGCGTGTACAGGCGCGTTTCCAGGCGGTCCAGCCAGCCCCCCACGGGCGTCCAGGTGTGGGCCAGCGACAAGGTGGTGCGGCCGGTCAGCGCTTCCTGCGTCGAGATGCCGCTGCGCGCCGTGGCCAGCGTGTTCCAGGCGTCGTAGGCCGAGTGGCTGGTCTTGCGATAGAGGTCGGCCGCCAGCTCGAGCTTGTGCTCGCTGTTGATGCGCGTCACGCCCTTGAGCAGCAGCGCGTCGGTGTGCCAGGTCTCGGGGTAGGCGGCGAAGCTGTCGCTGTTGTTCTGGGTCTCTTTGCCGTCGCGGCGCACGTAGCTGATCAGCGCGCTGGTGTTGCCCCACAGGCCGGCGGCCGTGACGCCTTTGGTCCAGGCGCGGTTGGCTTCGCTGTAGCCCACCTTGGCGCCGGCATACCAGGGCTTGGTCACGCTCACATACTCTTCGGGCGACTTGCTCCTGAAGCTCACGGCGCCGCCGATGCCGCCGGCCGTGCGCTGCGCGTTGGTGGTGCCGGACTGGATCTCCACCGAGGAGTACATCTCGGGGTCGATGAAGTCGCGGCCCATGCCGAAGGTGGCGTCCTGCGAGCGCGCGGTGAAGGGCGCGCGGCTCACGGCGTCGGGCATCTCGATGCCGTCCACGTCCAGGCCGATGCGGTTGCCTTCCAGGCCGCGGATGTTGTAGCCCGTGGTGCCGCCGCGGTCATAGCGGCTGGCGCCCTTGGAGGAGCCCGACACGATGCCGGGCGCTTCGACCAGCGGCTGGTAGCGGATCACGTCGGCGATGCCCGTGCCGCCTGCGCGCTCGATGTCCTGCTGGTGGATGACGGTCTTGGTGCCCGGTTCCTGGCGCAGCGCGTCGGCATGGACCTCGATGGCCGGCAGCACCGGGCGAGCAGCGTTCGCGGCAGTGCCGCTGTCGGCCTGCGCGAAGGCCGGTGCGGCGGTGGCCAGCAGCAGGCCCTGCACGGCCAGGGCCACGAGGCTGGGCCGGAGGCGGTCGGGATGCTGTTGGGAGCGTTGTGCGTGGGCGCGAGCGCGCCTTGCGCACGCGAAGTCGGACGAGGCCATGGTTGCTGCCTTGGGTTTCAGAGGTGGATTTGCTGGATTCAGCCCTCTGAAACAGGACACGCATCTGGCTAGGTGGCGCGGATTCTAAGGATGCAAATAAGAACTAGTATCAATAAGGCCAAATATGTCACTGAAATGTCGCGCACTGGCGACAGTGCGCGGCGGTCGGCACCGACGGCCCAGCAAAAAGGCGCGGCGGGTTAGAACCCTGCCGCGCCTTGTTGTTTCGGCTGCTGCAACGCGCAGCGCGATCAGTCTTCGCCAGCCGCCAACGACTCGACGGGCACGCAGCTGCAAAAGAGGTTGCGGTCGCCATAGACGTTGTCCACGCGGCCCACGGGCGGCCAGTACTTGGCCTGCTTGAGCGTGGCCAGCGGGAAGGTGGCGATCTCGCGCGAGTAGGGGTGCGGCCAATCGGTCGCGGCCAGGGTGGCGGCCGTGTGCGGCGCGTTCTTGAGCGGGTTGTCCTCGCGCGGCCACACGCCTTCCTCAATGCGGCGGATCTCGCCGCGGATCGCGATCATGGCCTCGATGAAGCGGTCCAGCTCCGCGAGCGGCTCGCTCTCGGTGGGCTCCACCATCAGCGTGTTGGCCACCGGGAAGCTCAAGGTGGGCGCGTGGAAGCCGTAGTCGATCAGGCGCTTGGCCACGTCCTCGGCCATCACGCCGCTGCTGTCCTTGAGGCCGCGCAGGTCCAGGATGCATTCGTGCGCCACATGGCCGTTCTTGCTGGCATACAGCGTGGGGTAGTGCTCGGCCAGGCGCGCGCTGATGTAGTTGGCGCTGAGGATGGCCGTCTCCGTGGCCGCCTGCAGGCCGGCCGCGCCCATCATGCGGATGTACATCCAGCTGATCGGCAGCACGGCCGCATTGCCATAGGGCGCCGCAGACACGGCGCCCACCGTGCCCGCCTTGCCGCCGGTGGCATGGCCGGGCAGGAAGGGCACCAGGTCTTCGACCACGCACACCGGGCCCACGCCCGGGCCGCCGCCGCCGTGCGGAATGCAGAAGGTCTTGTGCAGGTTCAGGTGGCTCACGTCGCCGCCGAACTCGCCGGGCGCGGCCACGCCCACCAGCGCATTCATGTTGGCGCCGTCCACGTACACGCGCCCGCCATGCGCATGCACGATCTCGCACAGCTCCTTCACGCGGGTTTCGAACACACCGTGCGTGCTGGGGTAGGTGATCATCACGCAGGCCAGTCGCTGCGCATGCTTCTCACAGGCGCGCCTGAGGTCATCGATGTCGACGTTGCCCTGCGCGTCGCAGGCCGTGACCACCACCTGCATGCCCACCATCTGCGCGCTCGCGGGGTTGGTGCCGTGCGCGGAAGAGGGGATCAGGCAGACGTTGCGCTGCGTGTCGCCGCGACTGGCATGCCAGGCCTGGATGGCCAGCAGCCCCGCGTATTCGCCCTGGCTGCCCGCGTTGGGCTGCAGGCTGATGCCGGCGTAGCCCGTGGCTTCGCACAGCCAGGCGCGAAGCTGCGCGTCCAGCTCGGCATAGCCGGCCAGCTGCTCGGCCGGCGCGAAGGGATGGACCTGCGCAAACTCGGGCCAGGTGATGGGGATCATCTCGCTGGTGGCGTTGAGCTTCATGGTGCAGCTGCCCAGCGGGATCATGCTGCGGTCCAGCGCCAGGTCCTTGTCGCTCAGGCTGCGGATGTAGCGCAGCATGGCGGTCTCGCTGTGGTGCGTGTTGAACACCGGATGCGTGAGGAAGGCGCTGGTGCGGCGCAGGTCCTCGGGGATGCGCAGCGCGGTGTCGTCCGCGAGCTGCTCGAAGCGCGGCATGGGCGTGCCCGCGGGCACGAACAGCGCCCACAGCGACTCGACGTCGGCGCGCGTGTGGGTCTCGTCCAGCGAGATGCCCAGGTGCTGCTGCAGGCGGCTGCGCAGGTTCACGCCGGCCTGCTGGGCGCGCGCCAGCACCTGCTGCGTGTCCTCGCCGGTCTTGACGGTGATGGAGTCGAAGGCCGTGTCATGCACCAGCGGGCGGCCCATCTGCTCCATGCCGCGCGCCAGGATGGCCGTGAGCAGCGCCACGCGCTGCGCGATGCGCGTCAGGCCCTGCGGCCCGTGGTAGACCGCGTACATGCTGGCGATCACGGCCGGCAGCACCTGCGCGGTGCAGATGTTGGAGGTGGCCTTCTCGCGCCGGATGTGCTGCTCGCGCGTCTGCAGCGCCAGCCGGTAGGCGGGCGCGCCGTGGGCATCGACGCTCACGCCCACCAAGCGGCCGGGCAGCGAGCGCTTGAAACTGTCGCGGCAGGCCAGGTAGGCCGCGTGCGGACCGCCCGCACCCATGGGCATGCCCAGGCGCTGCGTGTTGCCGCAGACGATGTCGGCATCCCATTCGCCGGGCGGCACCAGCAGCGTCAGCGCCAGAAGGTCTGCGGCCACGCAGAAGGCCGCGTCCTTGGCATGGGCCATGCCGGGCAGCGGGCGCAGGTCATGCACCTTGCCCGTGGTGCCGGGGTACTGGGCCAGCGCGCCGAAGAATTCGCCATTGGCCATCAGGTGCGGCAGCGTCTCGCTGGCCGTGCTCACCTTCACCTCGATGCCCAGCGGCGCGGCGCGCGTGCGGATCACCTCGATGGTCTGCGGATGGCAGTCGCCCGAGACCAGGAAGACATTGCTTTTGCTCTTGACGCTGCGGCGCGCCAGCGTCATGGCTTCGGCCGCGGCCGTGGCCTCGTCGAGCATGGAGGCATTGGCAATCGCCATGCCCGTGAGGTCTGTCACCAGGGTCTGGAAGTTGACCAGCGCTTCCATGCGGCCCTGCGAGATTTCGGCCTGGTACGGCGTGTAGGCCGTGTACCAGGCCGGGTTCTCGAGGATGTTGCGCAGGATCACGCCCGGCGTCAGCGTGCCGTAGTAGCCCTGGCCGATGAAGTTGCGCGCCACCTTGTTCTTGGCTGCCAGCGCGCGCAGCTCGGCCAGCGCCTGGGATTCGCTCACCGCGGGCGGCAACTGCATGGCCTGGCTGCGCCGGATGGCCGGCGGCACGATGCTGGTGATCAGCGCCTCGCGCGTGCTCTCGCCGATGGCCGCGAGCATGCGTGCTTCCTCCTCGCCATCGGGGCCGATGTGGCGGGCAACGAATTCCGCGGGGTTTTCCAGTTCGTGCAGCGAGGGCAGGGCGGGCGTGGTCATGGTCGGATGACAGGGCTGGGAGATGAACAGGCCGCGAAGCGGCCTGGGGGATTGCTCAGTTATCGGCTGCAAACTTGGTGTAGGCGGGCTCGTCCATCAACTGGTCGAACTCCGCCATGTCGCGCTCGCCCAGGTGGACCTTGAAGAACCAGCCATTGCCCATCGGGTCGCTGTTGGCCAGCGAGGGATCGGCGCGCAGCGCTTCGTTCACTTCGACGACTTCGCCGGTCACGGGCATGTAGATGTCGGCAGCGGCCTTGACGGACTCCACCACGCCGGCCACTTCGCCTTGCTTGAAGGTCTTGCCCACTTCGGGCAGGTCGACGAAGACCACGTCGCCCAGCGCTTCCTGCGCGTGCAGCGTGATGCCGACGGTGGCCGCCTCATGCTCTTCGGCGATCTCGATCCATTCGTGGTCTTTGGAGTAATGAACGGTCATGGGTTGTTTCCTGCAAAAAAGGTCAAGGAGGGGCCTGGAGTATGGCGCGCGGCAGTGTCCGGGCCGGTGTCAGTGGGTGTCGGGATTCAGCCGCGCCAGTAGCGCGCCGGCACGAAGGGCATCTGCGTCACTTCCATGGGCACGGCCTTGCCGCGCACCACGGCCTGGATGCGGGTGCCGGGCTGCGCAAAGGCCGCGGCCACGTAGCCCATGGCAATGGGGCGGTCGACCGTGGGCGCCAGCAGGCCGCTGGTCACGGCGCCGATGTCATGGCCTTCCAGGTCCTGCAGCAGCGAGCCCTCGCGCACCGGAATGCGCTCCAGCGCCACCAGGCCCACGCGCTGGCGCGTGAGGGTCTCGCGGTCGGCGGGCATGGCCGCCGCCTCGAGCTGGGCCAGCACCTTCTGCGCGCCCGGAAAGCCGCCTTCGCGCGCGCCGCCGCGGCGCCGCACCTTCTGGATGGCCCAGCTCAGCGCCGCTTCCACGGGCGTGGTCGTGGTGTCGATGTCGTTGCCGTACAGGCACAGCCCCGCTTCCAGGCGCAGCGAGTTGCGCGCGCCCAGGCCCACGGGCTGCACCTCGGCGTGGGCCAGCAGCAGGCGCGCCAGCGCATCGGCATCGGTGCCGGCCACCGAGATCTCGAAGCCGTCCTCGCCGGTGTAGCCGCTGCGCGTGACGAAGGCCGCGATGCCGCCGATCTGCACCTGGCCGCCGGTCATGAAGACAAAACGCTCGATGCCCGGCGACAGCCGCGCCAACACGGCGGCCGCCTGCGGGCCCTGCAGCGCCAGCAGCGCGCGCTCGGGCAGGGGCTGCACCTGGCAGCGCTGGCCGATGCGGGCCTGGATGTGGGCGATGTCCGATGCTTTGCAGGCCCCATTGACGATGACGAAAAGCGAGTCTTCGCCCTCGTTGAAGAAAATCAGGTCATCAAGGATGCCGCCTTCGTCATCGAGCAGCAGGCCGTAGCGCTGCTTGCCGGGCGCCAGGCCGATCACGTCCTGCGGCATCAGCGATTCGAGCGCGGCGGCGGCATCGGGCCCCGTCAGCCGCAACTGGCCCATGTGCGAGATGTCGAACAGGCCTGCGGCGCTGCGGGTGTGGCGGTGCTCGGCGATCAGCCCGGCCGGGTATTGCACCGGCATCGAATAGCCGGCAAAGGGCACCATGCGCGCGCCCAGTTCCAGGTGCAGGGCATGCAGCGGCGTGCGCTGCAGTTCATCGGCGAAGGGGGCGGGAGCGGCCATGGCAGGTCCAGTCAAGGGGCAGTCAACACCGCAACCTGCGTTGCGGGCCACCCCTGCTGTCCCGGGTACCTGAGAGATTCACCACGCGCATCGCCACAGGAAAGCGGGGATGGGGGCTTGCTCCTTCGGTGGGCCGCCTCGGCGGGCGGCCTCTCTCCAGCAAGGAAGCGCCCATTTGCACGGGCGCGCGCGCCAGTCCTTTTGCCTGAGCGTTCGGGGCCATGCCCTGCGCCTTCGGCGGCCGTGCACTTGCGTGCCTTGGCTCTCTCCTGACGAGTGGGCGCAGTATAGCCACGCGCCGGGCCGCCAGCGCCCCGCAGGCGGCCGGAACGGCTCAGGCAGCGACCACTTCCAGCAGCCGGTCCAGCCCGCCGCTGTCGATGGCCACCATGGCCTCGGCGCGCACGCGCGGCTTGGCGTGGAAGGCCACCGACAGCCCGGCCTCACCCATCATGGGCAGGTCGTTCGCGCCGTCGCCCACGGCAATGGCCTGCCTGGGCGAGATGCCCATCAGCGAAGCCACTTCCAACAAGGTGCGGCGCTTTTCTGCGCCGTCGCAGATGTCGCCCCAGCTTTGCTGCACCACCTGGCCGGTGAGCACACCGTCCTTTTCTTCCAGCAGGTTGGAGCGCGCGAAGTCGATGCCCAGCCGCTGCTTCACGCGGTTGGCAAAGAAGGTGAAGCCGCCCGACACCAGCAGCACCTTGAGGCCGGCCGCCTGGCAGGCCTTCACGAGCGCCTCGGCGCCCGGGTTCAGTTGCAGTCGCTGGTCATAGACCTCTTGCAGGGCGCTGGTGGGCACGCCCTGGAGCAGCGCCACGCGCCGGCGCAGGCTCTCCTTGAAGTCGGCGATCTCGCCGCGCATGGTGGCCTCGGTGATCGCGGCCACCTCGGCCTTCTTGCCCACCGCGTCGGCGATTTCGTCGATGCACTCGATGTTGATCAAGGTCGAGTCCATGTCGAAGGCGATGAGCTTGAAGTCCTGCAGGCGCAGCCCGGGCGCGATGCCGCGGATGTGAAGCCCGGGGGCGAATTCGGTGGCGGAAGAGGGCAGGGAGGACATCGGCAATGCGCGTTCGGCAATGAAGCAATGGCGGCTATTGTCGGGGCCCCGCGCCTTGGGGGCCTGCGCGTGCGCGCAGGCCCGGGCAGGCTCAGTCCAGCTCCGCGCGCCGGGGCATGTCTGCCCCGCGGCGCGAGCAGGTGATCGCGGCCGCGCGTGCGGCAAAGCCCAGCAGCGCGTGCAGCGCGTCTTCGTCCAGGTCCCCGAGCGCCTCTGCCGTGAGCGCGCCGCGCTCGTCCAGCCAGGTCAGCAGCGCGGCCTGGAAGGTGTCGCCCGCGCCCACGGTGTCGATCTTGTCCATCTCGGGCGCCGGCACGCTGGCATGGCCCGCGCGCGTCCAGGCGCTTGCGCCCTGGCTGCCGCGCGTGACCACCACCAGCGCCGCGCCCCGTTCCAGCCAGCGCGCGGCGGCTTCCTCGGGCGGCTGGCCCGGGTAGAGCATGGCCAGGTCCTCGTCGCTGACCTTGACCAGGTGCGACAGGGCCACCATCTCGGCCACCACCGCCTGCCAGCGCTCCAGGTCGGGCTCGACATTCAGGCGCACGTTGGGGTCGTAGGCCACCAGCAGCCGGTGGCGCTCGCGCGCAGCCAGCGCGCGCAGCACGCTGCCGACCGGCTCGACCAGCAGCGCATAGGAGCCCAGCTGCAGCACGCGCGTGTTGGGCGGCAGCGCCGGCAGCGTGTTCCAGGTGATCTGCCGGTCGGCCGCGCCCTCGCCGTGCAGCGCGTAGCGCGGCACGCCGCGCGCGTCGATGCTCACGGCGCAGAAGGTGCTGGGCGCATCGCTGCGCACCACCAGCGAGGTGTCCACGCCTTCCGTCTGCAGCGAGGCCAGCAGCCGCTCGCCCATCGCGTCGGTCGACAGGCCGGTCAGCAGCGCGGCCGGCCGCCCCAGCCGCGCCAGGCCCTGCGCAACGTTGAGCGGCGAGCCGCCGATTCGGGCGTCCATCACCATGCCGGTGGATGTGGCTTCGCCCATGTACACATCCATCAGTGCTTCACCACAAACCACGAACACGTTGCGTCTCCCCTGTTCAGCGCGCTGCTGCCCAGCCCTTGTAGTCCTTGACGTTGTCGCGCGTCACCAGCTTGGAGGGCAGCAGCACCATCTGCTGCGCCGGCTTCTTGCCATTGAGCAGGTCCTGGCCGATCTCCACCGCCTTCTGCGCGATCATGTACGGGTCCTGGCTGGCCGAAGCCTGCACCTGGGTGTCGGTCTTCAGCGCCGTCTCGATGTCGGGTGCGCCGTCCACCGCAGTGATGACGATGTTCTTGCGGTTGAGCTGCTTGGCCGCCAGATCGGCACCCACGGCCTGCGGATCGTTGATGGCGAACACCGCATCCACCTTGGGAAAGCGCGTCAGATGGCCCTGCATGACGTTCAGGCCGCCCTCGCGCGTGCCCTTGGCGTCCTGGTCGTCGGACAGGATCTTGATGCCCGGCGCCTTCTTGAGCATGTCCTTGCAGCCCTTGACGCGGTCGATCACGGCCGAGACCTGCGGGCCGTTCTGGATGATGACGTTGCCCTGACCCTTGAGCTTGTCGACGATGAACTGGCAGGCAATCTCGCCGGCCTGCACGTTGTCGGTCTGCACCGTGGCGTCCGCGCCATTGGCGGCCACGTCCACGCCCACCACTGCGATGCCGGCCTTCTTGGCCCGCACCAGCGCCGGTTCGATGGCCTTGGCATCGGCCGCGTTCACCAGGATGAGGTTCACGCCGGCGGCAATGAAGCCGTCGATCTGGGAGAACTGCTTGTTCAGGTCATAGTCGGCCGACAGCGCGGTGACCTTCGCGTTGGGGTTGATGGCCTTGATCTTCGCCTCGGCGCCCTTGGCAAGCGCCACGAAGAAGGGGTTGCCCAGCGTGCCGAGCGTGATGCCAACGCTCTTGATCTGCTGCTGGGCCTGGGCCGCCAGGGGCAGCGAGAGGACCGCGGCCGCGGCGGCCAGTGCGACGAGTTGCTTGCGCATGAGATATCTCCTTGAAGTGAGTGACAGCGTGGTTGAGGAAATTGATGGCCTGAGCGAGTTCAGGTGCGGGCCGAGCCCTTGCGGCGGTACCCGTCCAGGATGACGGCGCCGATGATCACCAGGCCCTTGATGATGTATTGCCAGATGTCGGACACGCCCATCAGGATCAGGCCGTTGGTCAGCACTGCAATGATCAGCGCGCCCACCAGCGTGCCCAGGATGGAGCCGGTACCGCCCACCAGGCTGGTGCCGCCCAGCACCACCGCGGCAATGGCGTCCAGCTCGTAGGACATGCCCAGTTGCAGGCCGTTGGCCGCATACAGCCGGGCCGAGGCCATGACGCCGCCCAGCCCCGCCAGCAGGCCCGAGGTGGCATACACGAACAGCAGGATCAGCGGCACCTTGATGCCGGCCAGGCGCGCAGCCTCGGGGTTGCCGCCCACCGAATAGATGTTCAGGCCCAGCACCGTGCGGCGCAGGATGAACCACGAGATGGCAACCACCGCAAAGGCAATGATGACCAGCCATGGCACGCCCAGCACTTCGCCATTGCCCACGAAGGCAAAGGGCAGTTGCGGGTTGAACACCGTCTTGTCGTCGGCCAGCAGGCGCGCAATGCCGCGCACCGCCGTGAGCGAGCCCAGCGTCACGATGAAGGGCGAGAGCTTGAGCACGGCGATGAGAAAGCCGTTGATCAGCCCGAACACCAGCCCGCATGCCAGCCCGGCGAACATGCCCAGCATGCCCAGGCCCGGAATGGTGGACACCAGCAGCGCGGCCACTGCCGACACCGCCAACACCGAGCCCACCGCCAGGTCGATGCCGCCGGTCAGGATCACGAAAGTCATGCCGGCGGCCAGCACGATGTTGATGGACGCCTGCTGCGTGATGATGGTCAGGTTCTGCACGCTCGCGAAGCTTTCGGTGGTCAGGGCAAAGCCCACGCACAGCAGCACCAGCACCGGCAGCATGCCCAGCGCGCTGATCAACTGTTTTGCATTGCCGCCGGCAGGGCGGGGCGCTGCGCCTTGCGAGGCGACGGCTGCGAGAGAAGTCTTGTCGTTCATGGTTGCCTTCCTGAGGGTGAATGTGTGACAGCTGTCAGTGCAGCACGGGGGGTGGGGCTGAATGCGCGCCCGTGGCCAGCGCGCCTATGTTTTCCTGGGTGATGGGTTCGCCGGTGCTGCCGCCCAGTTCACCGACCAGCTTTCCTTCGCGCATGACCACCACCCGGTCACACACGCCAACCACCTCGGCCAGCTCGCTGGAGATGACCAGCACCGCCATGCCGTTGCGCGCCAGCTCGTCGATGAGGCGGTAGATCTCGCTCTTGGCGCCGATGTCCACGCCGCGCGTGGGTTCGTCCAGGATCAGCACCTTGGGGCCCAGCTCCAGCAGGCGCGCCAGCAGCACCTTCTGCTGGTTGCCGCCCGACAGCGAACCCACGTTCACCTTGGGCGAAGCCACGCGGATGGTCAGCTGCTTGATCGAGTCGAGCGCGCGCTGGGCCGCGCGCCGGCCGTCCATCACGCCGCCGGGCCGGGCGTCGCGCGGGCTGACCATCACGTTGATGTTGTCGCGCACGCTCATGTCCAGGAACAGGCCCTGGTGCTTGCGGTCTTCCGTCAGGTACAGAATGCCGTGGCGTACCGCATCGATCGGCTGGTTGACCTTGATGGGCGTGCCGGCGCCATCGCTGAGCTCGCCGCTGCTGCGCGCGTCGGCGCCGAAGATGAGCCGCGCCAGCTCGGTGCGCCCCGCGCCCACCAGGCCCGCAACGCCAAGCACCTCGCCGGCGTACAGGTCCAGGCTGCAGCCGCGCACGCGCGCGCCGTCGGCAAAGTTGCGCACCGCCAGCGCCTGCGCGCCGGTGTGCTGGCCGTGGTGCTCCTTGCGGTAGAAGCCCGAGAGGTCGCGCCCCACCATCATCTTCACCAGCTTGTCGCGCGACAGCTCGGCCCGGTTGAGCGTGCCCACGTAGGTACCGTCGCGCAGCACCGTCACCTCGTCGGCCAGCTCGTCGATCTCGTCCATGCGGTGGCTGATGTACAGGATGGCCAGGCCTTCGCTGCGCAGCCGCTTGACCAGCGCGAACAGCTTGTCGGTTTCGTGCGTGGACAGCGGCGTGGTGGGCTCGTCCATCACCAGGATGCGGCAGTCGAAGTGCATGGCGCGCGCAATCTCAACGAGCTGGCGCTGCGCGATGGAAAGCGTCTCCACGATCGTGGACGGCTTGAAGTCCGCTCCCAGGCGCTCCAGCGTGGCAACGCAGGCCTTGGCCATGGCGGCGCGGTCCACCTGCCCGGCGCGCACCAGCGGGCGGCCCATGTAGATGTTTTCCGCCACCGTCAGGTTGGGCGCCAGGCTCAGTTCCTGGTAGATCACCGACACGCCCAGCGCCTTGGCGGACAGCGGGCCGTCAATGGCCACCGGCTTGCCGTCGATGAGGATCTCGGCGCCGGCGTCGGGTGTGTAGGCGCCCGAAAGAATCTTCATGAGCGTCGATTTGCCGGCGCCGTTCTCGCCCATGAGGGCATGCACGAGACCCTTGTCGGCCCTCAACCGCACGTTCTGCAAGGCCTTCACGCCCGGGAAGGTCTTGGAGATGTTGCGCAGTTCAAGGAGCGGGGGTGAACCTTCATTCATGTGAACTCTCCTTTGCGTGGTGGGAAAAGCGGGAAGGGTGCTGCCCGCGCAGCACGTCGGCGCGTGGCGAGAAACTGAAGAACATCGGCAGGCTGGCCGCGCCGATGGAGCCTGCGTTGTGGCCGAAGCTGCCGTGCAGCAGCCGCGGGGTCTGGCGCGCCTCGGGGGCGATGCGGCGCAGCCCTTCGTCGGTGCGCCGGATGAGCTCGGCCACGAGACCGTCGTCGATGTCGCAATCGATCACCACGGCCGGCAGGTCCAGCACGGCGAGCGAGGCGCGCAGCGAAGGCACCAGGGCCTCCACGCAGTCGTCCAGCCATTCCTTCACTTCGGGGCGGCCCGATGTCACGCAGGCGGCCAGTTCGGCTTGGTTGTGCACGGGCACGCCGTGGTGGCGCAGGTGGCGGCGCAGCGCGTTGAGCGAGGCGCGGGACAGCAGGATGTCCCAGGGGCCAGCGGAAGGCGGCGCCGAGGCCAACCTGCTGGGCAGCACCGGCATGAGCCCGAGATCGGCTGCATTGCCCGTACTGCCCAGCAGGCTTTCCCCCCCCATGACCGCTCCGGCGCCCAGGGCCGCGCCCAGGAAGACATAGAGAAAGTCGTCTTCAGCGTGGCCAGCGCCGAAGCACAGCTCGGCGATGGCCGCGGCATTGCCGTCGTTTTCCTTGAAGACCGGCTGCCCCAGCGCCTGCGAGAGCAGGGCGCCGAAGTCCACCTCGTCCCAGAGCCGGAAATCGGCCTGCAGGTCGAGTTCGCGCAGCCAACTGCCCAGGTTGTAGGGCTGCGCCAGGCCGACGCCCGTCAGCCGCCGGCGCTGGGATTCGTTCAGCACTTCGAGCAGGCGCGCGATGCTCCGGCGCACCCGCTGGAGCGCTTCGTCCGGATGAGGCAGCAGCAGGTCGTGCGCCTCGCGCGCCAGGATGCGGCCCCCGAGGTCGATCAACACCGTCTCGATGCGGGTGCGGTCCAGCCGGACCCCGATGCCGTAGGCGCCGCCCGGGTTGATCCGGTAGAGCCCGGCCGGCTGTCCGCGCTGGCCTTCCTGGCGCCGACCGGCGGCCTCGATGAGCTGCGACGCTTCCAGCGAATGCACGATGCTGCCCACGGCGGAATTTGTCAGCCCGGCCCAGCGGGCCAGATCGGCCTTCGAGGCTTCGCCCGCACGACGCAGGCGCTGCAGCAGCATCCGCTCGTGGTAGAGGCGCAGGTTCGCCGAATTCGTTCCCCGTCCGGGGCCCTTGTGTGTCACCGCTGTCTCCGTGGGCCCCGCTGCCGTGCGGCATCGAGGGACCTTATTAATTAATTCAACTGGAAGAAAGTTTAGGCGGCAGTGAAGGCTTGAGGATGGGGATAAACCCGGCCCGGGGTTCAGGGCGCAGGGAAACAGGGGCGCGCGCAAGCGCCGCCGCCCGCGGTGCGGGTGGCGTGTGTGCGGGGTCAGTCGGTGGAAGGCGCGGGCGCGGTCGGGCGGCGCGCCGCGATGGGCAGGCGCGTCAGGCCTGGGGGCTGGCCTGGGCGGCGGCCGCCGCGGGCTCGGTGCTGGGCCGGCCCAGCGAGCGCAGCACGTCCCGCACCATCTGCGCGCGGTCCTTGGGCTCCTTGAGCTCGCGCTCGATGCGCAGCTTGTCGTTGCCGGCCAGCTTGATGTGCCGGTTCTTCTGGATCAGCTGGATGATCGCCATCGGGTCGATGGGCGGATTGGGCTTGAAGGCGATGTTGATCACGCCCGGCGCCGCATCCACCTTCACCACGCCGTAGGGCCGCGCCAGCACGCGCAGGCGGTGCACGTCGATCAGCGTCTGCGCCTGCGGCGGCAGCTTGCCGAAGCGGTCGACGATTTCCTCGAGCAGGGTGTCGATCTGGTCGCTGGTCCTGGCCGTGGCCAGCTTCTTGTAGAAGGACAGGCGCAGGTGCACGTCGCCGCAGTAGTCGTCGGGCAGCAGGGCGGGGGCGTGCAGGTTGATCTCGGTGGCCGCATGCAGCGGCGCCAGCAGGTCGGGCTCCTTGCCCTCCTTGAGGCAGCGCACGGCTTCGCTGAGCATCTCGTTGTAGAGCTGGAAGCCGATCTCCATCATGTTGCCGCTCTGGTTCTCGCCCAGCACCTCGCCGGCACCGCGGATCTCCAGGTCGTGCATGGCCAGGTAGAAGCCGCTGCCCAGCTCTTCCATCTGCTGGATGGCGTCCAGCCGCTGCGCGGCCTGCTTGGTCAGGCCCTCGGTGTCGGGCACCATGAGGTAGGCATAGGCCTGGTGGTGCGAGCGGCCCACGCGGCCGCGCAACTGGTGCAGCTGCGCCAGGCCGAACTTGTCGGCGCGGCTCATCACGATGGTGTTGGCGCTGGGCACGTCGATGCCGGTCTCGATGATGGTCGAGCACAGCAGCAGATTGAAGCGCTGCGCCACGAAGTCGCGCATCACGCGCTCGAGTTCGCGCTCGGGCATCTGGCCATGGGCCACGGCAATGCGCGCCTCGGGCAGGATTTCTTCGAGCTTCTGGCGCCGGTTCTCGATGGTTTCGACCTCGTTGTGCAGGAAGTAGACCTGCCCGCCGCGCTTCAATTCACGCAGCACCGCTTCGCGGATCACGCCCGTGCCCTCGTTGCGCACGAAGGTCTTGATGGCCAGGCGCCGCTGCGGCGCGGTGGCGATCACGCTCAGGTCGCGCAGGCCTTCCAGCGCCATGCCCAGGGTGCGCGGGATCGGCGTGGCCGTGAGCGTGAGCACGTCGACCTCGGCGCGCAGCTGCTTCATCTGCTCCTTGTGGCGCACGCCGAAGCGATGCTCCTCGTCGATGATCAGCAGGCCCAGGTTCTTGAACTGGGTCTTTTCAGAAAGCAGCTTGTGCGTGCCGACCACGATGTCCACGCTGCCGTCGGCCACGCCCTTGAGCGCGGCCGTGATCTCCTTGCCGGAGCGAAAGCGGCTCATCTCGGCCACCTTCACGGGCCACTTGGAAAAGCGGTCCACCAGCGTCTGGTAGTGCTGCTCGGCCAGCAAGGTGGTGGGCGCGAGGAAGGCCACCTGCTTGCCGCCCGTCACGGCCACGAAGGCCGCGCGCAGCGCCACTTCGGTCTTGCCGAAGCCCACGTCGCCGCAGACCAGGCGGTCCATGGGGCGCGGCGAGATCATGTCCTGGATGACGGCGTGGATCGCGGCCTTCTGGTCGGCCGTTTCCTCGAAGCCGAAGTCGTTGGCGAACTGCTCGTAGTCCTGCGGCGAATAGCGGAAGGCATGGCCCTCGCGCGCGGCGCGGCGGGCGTAGATGTTCAGCAGCTCGGCCGCGGCATCGCGCACCTGTTCGGCGGCCTTGCGTTTGGCCTTGTCCCACTGGCCGCTGCCCAGCTTGTGCAGCGGGGCCTCGTCCGCGCTCACGCCGGTGTAGCGGCTGATCAGGTGAAGCTGCGACACGGGCACGTACAAGGTGGCCTTGTCGGCGTACTCCAGGTGCAGCATCTCCTGCAGCGCGGGCGTGCCGTCGGCGTTCTTCGAGCCCAGGTCCATGTTCATCAGCCCGCGGTAGCGACCGATGCCGTGCGCGCTGTGCACCACCGGGTCGCCCACGTTGAGCTCCGACAGGTCCTTGATCAGCGCGTCGACGTCGCTGCTGGCCTCCTGCCGCTTGCCGCGCCGGCGCGTGGTGGGCGCGGCGGCGAACAGCTCGGTCTCGGTCACCAGGTCGATGCCCGCTTCGAGCCACACGAAGCCCGCCGCCATCGCGGCCGTGGCGATGCCGATCTTTTCGTCAGCCGTGGCCTCGAACTCCGCCAGCGAATCGAAGGCCGGCGGGTTCACGCCGCTGGCGCGCAGGAAGTCCAGCAGGCTTTCGCGCCGGCCCGCGCTTTCGGCCAGCACCAGCACGCGGTGCTGGGTGTTGCGGATGTGCTCCTTCAGCCGCGTGAGTGGGTCTTCGGCGCCGCGCACCACGGCCAGCGGGGGCAGGGTGCCGAACTCGGCAAAGGGCGCGCTTTCGCCTTCGGCCGTGCCGGTGGCGGGGCGGATGGCCAGCTGTGCATGGGCCTTGGTATGGCCGTAGAACTGCTCGGCCGAGAGGAACAGCGCCTCGGGCGGCAGCGCGGGGCGTTCGGGGTCGCCCTGCACCAGGCGGTAGCGCTCGCGCGTGTCCTGCCAGAAATGCTGGAAGGCGGCTTCCATGTCGCCGTGCAGCACCACGGTGGCGGCCGGGCCCAAATAATCGAAGACCGTGGCCGTCTCGTCGAAAAACAGCGGCAGGTAGTACTCGATGCCGGCGGTGGCCACGCCGTTGCCCATGTCCTTATAGATGCGGCTCTTGGTCGGGTCGCCCTCGAGCAGCTCGCGCCAGCGGCTGCGAAAGCGTGCGCGGGCCTCGTCGTCCATCGGGAACTCGCGGCCCGGCAGCAGCCGCACTTCGGGCACCGGATACAGGCTGCGCTGCGAGTCGGGGTCGAAGGTGCGGATGGAGTCGATCTCGTCGTCGAACAGGTCCACCCGGAAGGGCTGCGGCGAGCCCATGGGGAACAGGTCGATCAGTCCGCCGCGCACCGCGTATTCGCCGGGGCTCACCACCTGCGTGACATGGCTGTAGCCGGCCAGCGTGAGCTGGGCC
This sequence comes from Xenophilus arseniciresistens, assembly GCF_028023875.1. GTDB lineage: Bacteria > Pseudomonadota > Gammaproteobacteria > Burkholderiales > Burkholderiaceae_C > Xenophilus > Xenophilus arseniciresistens. Next base: position 125,123 of record NZ_JAQIPB010000002.1, on the reverse strand, counting down.
TTGAGCCTGGCTTCGTCCAGCTTCTGGCCGGTCTTGAACTGGAAGGTGTAGCCGGCCATGAAGGCGGGCGGCGCCAGCCGGTACAGCGCCGTGGTGGCGGGCACCAGCACCAGGTCCACGCCCTCCTTGGCATCGCGCGCGTTCTGCTGGCTGTGGATGCGCCACAAGGTGGCCAGCCGTTCGCTGATCAGATCCTGGTGCGGCGAGAAGCTGTCGTAGGGCAGCGTTTCCCAATCGGGGAACACGGCGGTGCGCAGCTCGGGCGCGAAGAAGGCCAGCTCGTCCACCAGGCGCTGGGTGTCCGTGGCGTCGGCCGCGAAGACCGCCGTGACGCGGCCGGCCCCGCGCTCGCGCTGAGCCAGGCGGGCCAGCAGCAGCGCGTCGCTGGAGGCAGGGGGGCGGGGCAGCGTGAAGCGCTTGCCGGTGTGCAGATGAGGGAGTTCCATGCGGGGCGCAGCAATGCAGAACACCCCGCGCCGGTGGGCGAGGGGTGTGTAGACGGATTTTAGGAGCGTTGCCGCCGGCCGGCCCGGCAAGTGGTCTTGTGGGCGCACGGGCTGGAAGGCGGCGCTCAGAGCTGGAAGGCCAGCGTCAGCAGCAGCCCTTCGGCCAGGTCGCGCGCCAGGCCGGGTTCGCGCGTGCGATAGGCCTCGCCGGCGCTGGCCACGCCCTGCACCCACTGCGCCAGCCAGTCGATCTGCTGCGCTTCGTAGAACACCACGGCGGCCTCGTGATTGAGCAGCAGGCTGCGCTGGTCCAGGTTGATGGAGCCGGTCATCGCCAGGTCGTCGTCCACGATCACGGCCTTGGCATGCGCCATGAAGGGCAGCATGTGGAAGCGCACGCCCGCACGCGCCAGCGGGCGCATGGACCGGCTGCGCACGAAGTCGGCCAGCATGTGGTTGGACTGGTCGGGGATGGCGATGTCCACCTGCACGCCGCGCCGGGCCGCCAGGCGCAGCGCATCCTGCAGGCTGTCGCCGGGCACGAAGTAGGGGGTGACGGCCAGGATGCGCCGTTCGGCCCGGAAGCATGCGCCGATGAGCAGCGACTGCGCGGTGTCCTCGCGCTGGTCGGGCCCGCTGGGCAGCAACTGGGCCAACTGGCCGCTGCGTGAGGGCGCGAGCGCCGCCACGTCGCGCGCGGTTTCGCCGCTGACCAGCGACCAGTCGTGCTCGAACTGGCGCGCCGCCGCGGCCGCCACGTCGCCGCGGATGTCGAAGGACAGGTCCAGCCAGGGGCGCGGATGCGCCTCGTTGCCTTCGAAATACTCGCCCGCGAGGTTGCGACCGCCGCTCCACAGCCACTGGTCGTCGGCGATGGTGAACTTGCGGTGGTTGCGCAGGTTGCGCGGCCCTTCGCGGCGCAGACTGAAGATCGGGCGAAAGACCCGCACCCGTGCGCCGGCCCGGCGCAGCGTGTCCAGATGCCGCCGGTTGATCAGCAGCGCGCCGAAGCCGTCGAGCAGCACGCGCACCTGCACGCCTTCGGCTGCGCGCCGGGCCAGCCGCGCCAGCACTTCGCGGCCCAAGGCGTCCTCGCCGATGAGGAAGGTACATACGTCCAGCCGATGCTGCGCGTCATCGATGACGGCGAGCAGAGCTTCTCGTGCCGCCGCGCCATCACCATGCATGCGGATGGCGCAGCGGCTGGGCGGCGCCAGCCCGAAGCTTTCCAGCATGTCGGCGGCCCAGTGGCCGGCCGGGGCATGGCGCGGCAGCCGGGGCTGGGCGGCGGGCCGCAGCTTGCGCTGACCGAAAACCAGGTAGGCCGGCAGCGCGACGTAGGGGATGAGCAGCAGCGACATGACCCAGGCCATGGCACTGGTGGGCGCGCGCCGCTCGCGTCGCCCGCGCGTGGTCAGCACGTAGACCAGCAGCCCCAGCGTGACGGCCAGGAAGTGCTGCGAAACCGACGGCAGCCAGGGCGCGAAGGAATGGAACATCGGCGCCGAGCTTCGCACAAGTGCGACGCGCGACCTGTCAGGCGCGCTCCTGCGTGGCGGGCTTTGCGGCGAATGCGCAACGGGGCTTGCTTGGTGTGTTTGGATCGCGGGTTGTGGGGCGTGGGCGCAACGCCAGCACGGCACACGCCCCTTCAAGCTTCCCTCAGCAAGGCTCCGCGCAAGAAATCCGCAATCAGCGCCGTCACCTGCTCCGGCGCCTCGCGATGCGGCAGGTGGCCCAGCCCCTGCAGCGTGCGCACGAGGGCGCGCCCCGCGGTGCCGGTCTCGATCATCCGGCCATGCGTGGGGCTGCAATAAGGATCCTCCGAGCCGTAGATCGCGAGCATGGGGCAGCGCACAAGGCGCAACTGCTCCTGCAGGCTCCACGACGCGAAGGCCGGGTCCAGCCAGCGGTCGATCCAGGCGTCGATCACCCAGGCCGCCTTGCTGCCGTGATAGCGGGCCAGCTTGGCCACCTGCTCGAGCGAACGCACCTGCGGCGCGGCGGCGCGGATGCCGTCCAGCGTGTGCGTCTCGGGAAAGATCTGGGCTGCGATGGCCACCACGGCCTCGCAGGCTTCGGGCATCTGTGCGGCGGTCTCGATGGCCATGCCGCCGCCCACGCTGTGGCCCAGCGCCACGAAGCGTTCGATCTGCAGCTGCGCCCGCAACGCAGGCAGCACCTCGCGCGCCTCCTGCGCGACGAAGTCCAGCGCGGGCAGCCCGCTGCGCGCATCGGACTGGCCGAAGCCCAGCCGGTCGTAGGCCAGCACGCGGCGGCCCGTGGCCTCGGCCAGCGCGGCCGGAAAGCCGCGCCACAGTTCCACCGAACCCAGCGATTCGTGCATCAGCAAAAGCGGTGCGGCCTGTGCATCGGGCCCGTGCCACTGGCGGGCAAAGAGCCGCCCTTCAGGCAGGTCGATCCAGTGGTCGGTGGTGGGGGTGGCGCTCATGGTGCGACTGGTGCAGTGAAGGCTGCACTTTAAGGGGGCCGCTCACGCGGCTGCGTCGCCCGCAGGACCGAGGCTCAGGCCGCGATCCCGTCCGCGCGCAGCTGCAGCACGCGGTCGGCGCGCGCCGCCGCGCTGGCCGAGTGCGTCACCAGCACCAGCGCGGCCTTCTGCTCGCGCGTCTGCGCGATCAGCACGTCCATCACCTTCTCGGCCGTGGCCGGGTCCAGGTTGCCGGTGGGTTCGTCGGCCAGCAGCAGGCCGGGGCGGTGCACCAGCGCGCGCGCGATCGCCACGCGCTGCAGCTGGCCGCCGCTGAGCTGCTGCGGCAGCCGCGCGCCCAGGCCGGCCAGGCCCACCACCGCCAGCATCTGCTGCACGCGCGCGTCGTCGTGCTGGCGCAGCAGCAACAGCGGCAGCCCCACGTTCTGCGCCACGTCCAGGTGCGGCAGCACATGAAAAGCCTGGAACACGAAGCCCACGTGGCGCCGCCGCCAGTGCGCGCGGGCCTCGGCGCCGAGCGCGCCGATGTCGGTGCCGCCTGCCATCACGCGGCCCGCGTCCCAGTCGTCCAGGCCGGCGATGCAGTTGAGCAGCGTGGACTTGCCCACGCCCGATTCGCCCACGATGGCGACGAACTCGCCGGGCGCGACCTCGAAGCTCACGTTCCTGAACACCGGCGCCTGCGCATAGTGCTTGGCCAGCGAGTCGATCTGCAGGCTGGGCGCGCTGCTCACCGGGGTACCTTCGGGCGGCCGGGCGGCGCTCATGGCTGCTGCGCCTTCAGCGCCGCGTGCACGGCCGCCACGGCCTGCACCAACGCGTCGCTGGCGTCGGCGTCGATGACCTGGCGTGCCGGCATGCTGCGCAGCCAGGTGATCTGGCGCTTGGCCAACTGGCGCGTGGCGGCGATGCCGCGCTCGCGCAGCTCGGCCAGCGCGGCGGCATCGGGCTGTGTGCGGCCCGCGGCCTGCAGTGCGTCGAACATCTCCCAGGCCTGGCGGTAGCCCACGCAGCGCATGGAAGGCAGGCCCAGGTGCAGGTCGCCGCGCGCACGCAGGGCGCGCACTTCATCGAGGAAGCCGGCGCCCTGCATGGCGTCGAAACGCTGCGCGATGCGCGCGTGAAGCCAGGCGCGGTCCTGCGGCTCCAGCGAGATCAGGTGCAGCGCCAGCGCCGGCTGCGGCGCCTGCGCGCGCTGGTGGAAGTGCGACAGCGGCTGGCCACTGCTCATCCACACCTCCAGCGCGCGCTGGATGCGCTGGCTGTCGTGCGGCGCCAGGCGCGCGGCGGTGGGCGGGTCCACTTCGGCCAGGCGCGCATGCAGGGCGGGCCAGCCCAGCCGGGCGGCGTCGGCGTCGATGCGCGCGCGCACCTCGGCATCTGCCGCGGGCATGGCGTCCAGCCCCTGCATCAGCGCCTTGAAATACAGCATGGTGCCGCCCACCAGCAGCGGCAGGGCGCCGCGCGCGCGGATCTGCGCCACCAGCCGCACCGCGTCGGCCACGAAGGCGGCGGCGCTGTAGCTCTCGCGCGCATCGAGCGTGTCGATCAGGTGGTGCGGCACGGCCGCGCGCTCGGCCGCGCTGGGCTTGGCGCTGCCGATGTCCATGCCGCGAAAGACCAGCGCGGAATCGACACTGATGATCTCCACGGGCTGCACGCGCGCCAGCGAGGCCGCGGCGGCCAGCGCGGCAGCCGTCTTGCCGCTGGCCGTGGGGCCGGCCAGCGCGATGCAGGCCGGGGGCGAGGCCGTCATGCGGTGCTCCTGGCCGCCTTGTTGGCGACAGGCTGTGCGCCACCGTGGCGGCGCACCAGCGTCCAGGCCAGCAGCGCCAGCATCACGCCCCAGAAGGCGATGCCCAGCGCCAGCGGGCGCGTGCTGTGCTCTTCCAGCGCAACACCGAGCCAGGCGCCCACGCCGAAGGCCACCACCATCTGCACGAAGCCGTTGAGCGCCGAGGCCGCGCCCGCGGCCTGCGGGAAGGGGCCGATGGCGCCGGTCTGGCCGCAGGGCTGGTGCACACCGTGCGCCACCATCACAAGCGTGAGCGGCAGCACGATGGCCCACACGGCCTGCACGCCCGCGAGTGCCAGCGCGCCCATGCACACCCCACCCACCAGCGACAGCAGCGAGGCGCGGCAGACCGTGCCAGGCACGCCGTGGCGCGGCAGCCAGCGCCGGCACAGCAGCGTGCCCGCGATGTACGACAGCGAGTTCCACAACATCACCAGCCCGTAGGCCGGCTTGCTCAGCCCCAGCACGTTGATGAAGACGAAGGAAGACGAGGCCAGGAAGGTGAACAGCAGCGCATAGGCCGCGGCCGTGAGCGCCGTGAAGCTGGTGAAGACCGGGTGGCGCAGCATGCCGCCCCAGGCCGCAACCAGCCGGCCCGGCTCGAGCGCCCGCGGGTCGGGACGGGCCAGGCTTTCGCGAAAGCGCAGCGCGATCAGCGCGAAGGCCAGGCCACCGAAGACCGCCGTGCTCAGCAGCGCCGCGCGCCAGCCCCAGAGGTCCGACACCAGCCCGCCCAGCGGCGCGCACAGGCAGGCGATGATGCCCAGGCCGGTGAGCGCGCGCGACATCACGCGTGCGCCTTCGGCCGGCTCGTACAGGTCGCGCACCATGGCGCGCGCCACCATCACGGCCGCGCCCATCGCGGCGCCCTGAACGGTGCGCGCCGCGATCAGCACTTCAATGGAAGGCGCCAGCGCCGTGCCCAGCGCGGCCAGCACATAGGCGCCCAGCCCCGCCAGCAGCACGGGCCGGCGGCCAAAGCGGTCGGCCAGAGCGCCGAAGACCAGTTGCGCAAAGCCAAAGGCCAGCAGCAGCGCCGTGAGCGTGAGCTGTGCCTGCGACACCCGCGCGCCCAGCGCCTGCGTGAGTGCCGGCAGGGTGGGCAGGTACAGGTCGGTGGTGACGGGCTGGATGCCCAGCAGCAGGGCCAGTACCAGCACCACCAGGGCCGGGCTCATCGAATGCACGGCGCCGGCATGCGGGGAAGGTGCTTCGGAAACAGAGGCGGCGGAAGACAAGGGCGGCGGCGCGGGCATCCGGCCAAGGGTAGCAAATGGGCGCGCCCGCCGCAGGCGCAGCACTCGGGCCGCGGAGCTGCTAGCGCCAAAGCCGTACCGCCCCTGCCATATGGGCAGCGCGCTCATCGCTGTCTAGATTGGGGGCATACACATCTAGAAGCTACAGGGACATCATGGCCGCAGAAGTTCTTGAAAAGCCGGTTGGCTTGCGCATGAAGCTCAGCCAGGTCGCCAACCTGTCGGGCGACCAGGAGGCAATCGTCCGGCTGCTGGCCGGCATACCCATGGAAAGCGGCGGCAGACCGGGGCTGTCCTCCGGCCCGCGGGGCCAGTGCCCGAAGGAACTCGGCCTGGCGATCTGGGACTTCCAGACGCGCTGGCTCGGCAAAGGCATCAAGAAGCGCGACGGCGTGGTGGACCCCGGCGGCTCGACACTGGCTCAGCTCAACTTGTTGAGCACCGGCGCGGCGCCATTGATCGGCCCCGGCGGAACCGACCCCACCGCGCGCGCCATCGAAGTGAGCCTGGAGTCGGTCAATGGCCAGTATGGCGTGGTGATCACCAACCCCGTGGTGGCCAACCTGTCCGAGCCGGTGCTGCGTGAAGTTCCGCTCGCGCTGCCGGTGAGCCTGTATCGCTGCAAGGTCCGGAAGAACGGGCGCAGCTTCTGGATCGGGGCGGCCGTGCCCGTGGGGACCCTCGACTACACGGGCGTGCAGCTCTACTTCCACCCGACGCCGACCAACGGCGGGGTCGTGCATGCCGCAGATCCGGATTACGCGAGCTTCGGCGGCGGCTGGGCCGGCTCGATCGAGCGCTACCTGCCGATGATCGGCGGGCAGCTCGCGGGCGTGCGGCCGATGGTGCTGCTGACGCCTTTCATGACCATGGCCGCGATGTCGGATGGCGCGGCCAACATGTTCACGGAGCAGGGGGTGGAGATGCTCAATGCCGTCATGGCGGCGCTGCAGCGTGAATCCAACTGGACGATGAACGCGCCGGATCTGCAGCAGATCGGCGTGACCAGCTTCAGCTCCGGCATCGAGTACCTGCGCCGCTTCATCAGCGCCGTGGGCCCGTCGGGGCTGATCCGCGAAGTGATCGAGCTGGACGCGAGCTTCAACCACCGCTATCCCGCTGCACCGACTCTGTGCGAAGGGGCCGTCTCGAAGGCGTATGGGCAAAGGGAACTGCGCAGCCCGCCTCCTGGCTGGACCACCCTGGCGCCGCACCGCTGGAAAAAGGTGAAGTCCTTTGCCGCGAAGGGCACCCATGCCCAGATTGGCTGGATGACCTATTTCGCGGCCATGCAGTCCAGCGTCATCACCTGAGGCCGCTGGAAGGCTGGGCGGCTCAACCTGCGCTGGCGCTGGCCGCTGCGCCCTGATGGGCCGGCAGCAGGGGCGTCCGAGCGGCCTGCGGCGGCTCGGCGGGGCCGGGCGTGGGCACCACTGCAGCGCGGCCCTTCATGTCGAAGAGCTGGCTCAGCGCCGTGCGGTACTGCAGCTCGCCGATGGAGTTGGTGCTGTGGTGCGAGCCGCCTTCGACCAGCACGAACAGCTTGGGGCTGGTGGCCGCGTCGTACAGCTTCTTGCCCAGGGTGGGGTTGATCAGCGTGTCGTTGGAACCATGCACCACCAGGAGCGGCGATTGGATGGACTTGACCTTGTCGAGCGACTCGAAGCGCTGCGTGACCAGGGCGCTGAAGGGCAGCCAGCCCCACTTGAAGCTGCTGACCACGTCGGTGATGGAGGTGAAGGTGCCTTCGACGATGGTGCCGGCCTCGTCCTTGACCTGCGAGGCCAGGTCGATGCCGATGGCGCCGCCCAGCGAGTGGCCGAAGATGTAACGCGGCTGCTTGGGGTATTTTTTGGCCAGCCATTCCCAGGCCGCGCGGGCGTCCTCGCGGGCCGACAGCTCCGAAGGCAGCGCCTGCGTGCTCTTGCCGAAGCCGCGGTAGTCGATGGCCAGCACCGAAAAGCCCAGCTCGTGCATGCGGCGGATGCGTGGCGCCGATCCGGCCACGTTGAAGCGCGCGCCGTGCAGGTACAGCATGACCGGCTGGTCGGGCGAATTGGGCGCGTCGCCATACCACAGGCCATGCAGGCGCGTGCTCTGCCGGGTGGAGGGCGAGGTGAAGTCGATCCAGATGTCCTCCATGCCTTCGGTCATGGCGGCACTGTTGCCCCAGCTGCGGTCGCTGGGCTGGAAGATCCACTGGCGCTGATGCTCATCAAGGGAGGAACAACCGCCCGCCAGCAGGGCGCAGGCGGTGGTCACCGCGGCGAGAAAAGTCCATCGCTTCATGGGGCAGAGAGAGAAGAGTTGCGGGCCAAAAGTTCACACACTTGCATTTGCAAGCGCCCTCGCGCCTGCAAACGTAACTCCCTGCAACGCTCTTTGGCGTCGTACGGGCTATGCAACGGGCGTGCCCGCGCCCCAGTTGCCATGGAAAACCCGTAAGAACTTGTTCACGCGCCGAAAAGGCGACGCATGGCCCCCCGCAAGGGCGCCTGCTGTCAGCGCCCGCGCAGGAACAGCGTGTCCAGCTCCCGCACCGAAAGCTGCCGCCAGGTGGGGCGCCCGTGGTTGCACTGGTCGGAGCGCTCGGTGGCCTCCATCTGCCGCAACAGGCCGTTCATCTCGTCCAGCGTCAGGCGCCGGTTGGCGCGCACGGCGCCATGGCAGGCCATGGTGGCCAGCAGCTCGTGCTGGGCGCGCTGCACGACGGTGCTGGCCGGGTGCTGGGCCAGTTCGGCCAGCACACTGCGGGCCAGCTCCACCGGGTCGCCGTCGGCCAGCGGCGCGGGCACGGCGCGCACCGCCAGCGTGCGCGGCGAGAAGGGCGAGATCTCCAGCCCCAGCGTGGGCAGCACCTCGGCGCAGGCTTCCGCCGTGGCCACCTCTTCGGGCGTGGCCGCGAAGGTGGCGGGGATCAGCAGCGGCTGGCTCTGCAGGCTCGCGCCTTCCAGTTGCGCCTTGAGCCGCTCGTAGACGATGCGCTCGTGCGCGGCATGCATGTCCACGATCACCAGGCCCTGCCGGTTCTCGGCCAGGATGTAGATGCCCTGCAACTGCGCCAGCGCGCGGCCCAGGGGCCAGTCTTCATCGGCCGCTGCAACGGGTTGCGGTCTGGATGCCGCGCCTGGCAGCGCCGGTGCGCCCTGCCAGGGCGCCGCCTGATCGGGCATGCGCTCCGCTGCGAAATTCTGTGGGGCCTGCGCGGCGGCAGGTTCGGCCGGTGCGGCCTGCGGCCACAGGGCGGCCATGTCGCCCGTGCCGTAGGCACGCCGTTCGGGCCCGAAGGGGATGCGCGGCTGCGCCCAGGCCGCCAGGGTGGGGGGCAGGTCGGTGCGCAGCAGTGACGCGGGCTGAGCGGTCAAGGGGCCGCCGTCGGCGGCCTCGCCAGCTTGCGCTGCCGCCGCGGCCCGCGGCGCGGCCAGCGCGTTCTCGATCGCGTGGCGCACGGCCTGGTGGATTTCGCGACCGTCGCGAAAGCGCACCTCGATCTTGGTTGGATGCACGTTCACGTCCACCCGGGCCGGGTCGATGGCCAGATGCAGCACGAAGACGGGCTGGCGCTGGCCGTGCAGCACGTCCTCATAGGCGCTGCGCACCGCATGGGCCAGCACCTTGTCGCGCACGTAGCGGCCGTTGACGTAGAAGAACTGCTGGTCGGCGCGTGAGCGGGCTGCGTCGGGCACGCCGGCATGGCCGCTCACGCGCACGGCGCCTTCCTGGTGCTCCACGGCAACGCTCTGCGCGACGAACTCGTCGCCGAACACGTCGGCGATGCGCTGGGCCGGCGTGGCGGCGGCGCGCCACTGCTCGATCAGCTTGCCTTCGTGCCAGATGGCAAAGCCCACGTCGGGCCGCGCCAGCGCATGGCGGCGCACGGCCTCGATGCAGTGGGCCAGCTCGGTGGCATCGGTCTTGAGGAATTTGCGCCGCGCCGGCGTGGCGAAGAACAGCTCGCGCACTTCCACGCTGGTGCCCTGGGCGCGGGCCACGGGCTTGAGCTCTCCGGTGGCGCCATCCAGCAGCCAGGCGCCGTCGGCGCCCGCGCGGCGAGACAGCACGCTCACTTCGGCAATCGAGTTGATGGCCGCCAGCGCCTCGCCGCGAAAGCCCATGGTGCCCACCGATTCCAGCTCCTGCAGGCTGCGGATCTTGCTGGTGGCGTGCCGGCGCAGCGCCAGCGGCAGTTCTTCGGGCGGGATGCCCACGCCATCGTCTTCCACGCCGATCAGGCGCACGCCGCCGGCCAGCAGGCGCAGGGTGATCTGCGTGGCGCCCGCGTCCAGCGCGTTGTCCACCAGCTCGCGCACCACCGAGGCGGGGCGCTCCACCACCTCGCCTGCCGCGATCTGGCTGATCAGCTCGTCGGGCAGTTCCTGGATGGGGCGGCGCCCGGCTGTGGCGCAGGCCGCATCGGCGGGGGTAACGGCAGGGGTGAAGGGGGTAGGCGTGGCACTCACCAGGGCATTCTAGAAAGCTGACATGAGCCACTGCCGATAATGCGCCGCCATGGAAATCGTCAGCTTCCTCATCGACTTCATCCTGAACGTCGACACCCATCTCGAGAACTTCGTCATTGCCTACGGCCCCTGGGTCTACGCGCTGCTCTTCGTCATCGTGTTCGTGGAAACCGGCGTGGTCGTCATGCCCTTTCTGCCTGGCGATTCGCTGCTGTTCATCGTGGGCGCGCTGTGCGGCGCCGGGATGATGAACTTCGGCATCGCGATTCCCCTGCTCATCGTGGCCGCCATCCTGGGCGACCAGTGCAACTACAGCATCGGACGCTACTTCGGGCCCAAGGTGTTCCAGTGGGAGAACACGCGCTTTTTCAACCGCAAGGCCTTCGACCAGGCGCATGCCTTCTACGAGCGCTATGGCGGCATCACCGTCGTGCTGGCCCGCTTCATGCCCTTCATCCGCACCTTCGCGCCCTTCGTCGCCGGGGTGGCCGCGATGAGCCGCGGCAAGTTCACGGCCTACAACGTCGGCGGGGCGGTGCTGTGGGTGCTGGGCATCGGCGCGGCCGGTTACTTCTTCGGCAACCTGCCTTTCGTCAAGGCGCACCTGGACAAGATCATCTGGGCGCTGATCATCGTGCCGGGCCTGATCGCCATCTTTGGCGCCTGGCGCGGCTCGCGCGCGAGCGCTGCGGCGCCTGGCACGCCCCCGACGTCCTGAGGCACGCCGGCCTGGCGCCCGCGCCCCAAAAAAAAGAAGCGCGCACTAGGGCGCGCTTCTTCCTTATGCGGGATCCGCTGCTGCTTCTTCAGTAGCGCGGGCCGTAGTACGGGTCATAGGGGCGCTGCGGGTAGTACTGCTGTTGCGGGTAGTACTGTTGCTGCTGCTGGCGCTGGTAATTGCGCTCGTCCACATTGCGGCCCACCTGGTTGCCGATCAGACCGCCGATGGCTGCGCCACCCACCGTGCTGGCCGTGTTGCCGCCAATGGCGTTGCCGATGATGGCGCCGCCCACGGCACCGCCTGCGGTGCCCAGGTTCTGGTTCGGGCCGGAGGCACAGCCGGCGAGGCCCACCACGGCCGAGGCCGCTGCGGCAGTGATCCAGATGCGGGTCTTGGAACGCGTGTTGGTCATGATGTCCACCTTTGTGAAGTGATGGCGTCATGGTGCGCGCGGGCTGTAAACCCTCGGTGTAGGAACGTTGCGCGCCGCCTTGTGCGTGCAAGGGGCGCGTGAAAGTACGCAAGCAGTTGTATGCCGGGCCGGCCCTGGCCAACCGCTGCTTACAACTGCCGGCTGCGCGCCAGGGGCGGGTTCTTGGCGAAGTAGCCCTGGATGCCGCGCATCAGCGCATCGGCCAGCTCTTCCTGATAGCTGGCGCTGCGCAGCTTGGACTCTTCCTCGGGGTTGCTGATGAAGGCGGTTTCCACCAGCACGCTGGGAATGTCGGGCGCCTTGAGCACGGCAAAGCCCGCTTGTTCCACGCGCGGCTTGTGCAGCCGTGCGCCCATGTCCTTCATCTCGCCCAGCATGGCCGTGCCCAGCTTGATGCTGTCGTTGATCTGGGCGGTGGTGCTCATGTCGAACAGGGCGCGTTGCACATGGGCGTCCTGGCCGCTCATGTTCACGCCGCCCACCGCGTCGGCCTCGTTTTCCTTGTTCGCCAGCCAGCGTGCGGCGGTGCTGGAGGCGCCGCTCTGGCTCAGCGCATAGACGCTGGCGCCGCGCGCCGACGGCGTGGTGAAGGCGTCGGCATGGATGCTGACGAACAGGTCGGCCTGCACACGCCGGGCCTTCTGCACGCGCACGCCCAGCGGGACGAAGAAATCGGCATCGCGCGTCATGAAGGCGCGCATGGGGTTGCCGCCCACGTTGCTGGCGTTGATGCGGTCGCGCAGCCGCCGCGCGACGGACAGCACGATGTCCTTCTCGCGCGTGCCGTTGGGGCCGATGGCGCCCGGGTCTTCGCCGCCATGGCCCGGGTCGAGGGCCACGATGATGATGCGGTCGGTGCGGCTGGTGGTGGCGCGGTTGGGGCCCGTGGCGGTGGCGGCGGGGGCCGGCGGTGCCGGCGTGTTGGCCACCGGCGCCTGAGGCGCAGGCGGGGCCAGCCCCGGTTGCGTGGGTGCGGGCGCGGAGGCGACCGGCGGCAGCGGGGTACCGGCGCGGTTGGCCTGCTGGCGCATCAGATCGCCCAGCGGGTCGTTGCTGTCGGCGCCGGGCGCCGGCGTGGCCTGCGCGGTGCGCGGGGGCTGCGGCGCGGCCGCCGGTGCCGGGCCCGCACCTGCATCGCGCAGCCGGTCGGCGATCAGCGCTTCCAGCGGGTCGACCGCGCGCTGCGGATACAGGTCGAAGACCAGCCGGTTCTGGTACGCGGCCACGGGCGCCAGCGAGAACACCTGGGGCACCACCGGCTGCTTGAGGTCGAACACGATGCGCACCACGCGCGGCGCGAACTGGCCCACGCGCAGGCCGGCCACGTAGGGGTCGTCGGCGCGCACCTTGCCCACCAGCTCGCGCAGGGTGGGGCTCAGTTCGAGGCCGTCGATGTCGATGGCCATGCGCGGCGGATTGCCCACCATCAGCTGCTGCGTCTGCAGCCGCTTGTCGGACTCGATGGTGATGCGGGTGTAGTCCTGTGCGGGCCACATGCGCACGGCGACGATGGACGCGCCGAACGCGATGTGCTGGCGGCCCAGCAGCAGGGCCAGCGTGCCGGCCTGCAGCAGGCGGCGGCGCGTGGCCTGGGCGGCATGCATTGGCACGTCTTCGCGCAGACGCGCTGCGGTGCGATCGGCTTCGGGCGGCCGTGCGGCGCTCATGCCGCAGCCTGCAGCAGCGCGAGGCCGCTGTCGCTGTGGGCTTGAAGGGTCACTTGGCGGGTGTCGTCACTCATGGCGTCGATGGTAATGCTCAGGTCCGGCACTGGAAGCTGGCCGCGGGCGTTGGCCGGCCACTCGGCCAGCTTGAGCCCGGCGCCCGCGAAGATGTCGCGAAAGCCGGCGTCTTCCCATTCGCGCGGATCGCTGAAGCGATAGAAGTCGAAATGGAAGATGGCCTGATCACCTTCGCCCTGGTGAGGTTCCACGACGGCATAGGTGGGGCTCTTGATGCGCCCCGTGACGCCCAGCGCGCGCAGCAGGTGGCGCACGAAAGTGGTCTTGCCCGCGCCCAGGTCGCCATGCAGCGCGATGAAGGCGTTGCGCAGGGGCGGCTGGGCGGCCAGCGCCTGCGCCAGACGTGCGGTGTCCTCCTCGTCGTGCCACTGCACCAGCCGCTGCCCGCGCACGGGGGGCGTTTCTACAATCGAAGGGTGGTTGTCGATGCTCAACTCGTCACTCAAACGCTGGTTGCGAAGATCGGTGCGTGGGCCCGCGAGCTGGGATTCTCCCAAATCGGCATTGCCGGCATCGACCTGCGCAGTGCCGAGGCCGGCCTGGCCGCCTGGCTGGCCCAGGGTTTTCATGGCGAGATGGACTACATGGCCGCGCATGGCATGCGCAGGGCCCGTCCGGCCGAGCTGGTGCCGGGCACCGCGAGCGTGATCACCGCGCGCATGGACTACCTGCCCAAGGACACGCCCGAGGGCTGGCAGGCAATCGAGTTCTCGCGCCTGCAGCGCCCCGGCGAGGGCATCGTCTCGGTCTATGCGCGCGGCCGCGACTATCACAAGGTCCTGCGTTCGCGGCTGCAGAAGCTGGCCGATCGCATCGCCGCCGAGATCGGCCCTTTCGGCCACCGCGTGTTCACCGATTCGGCGCCCGTGATGGAGGCCGAGCTGGCCGCGCGCAGCGGCCAGGGCTGGCGCGGCAAGCACACGCTGGTGCTCAACCGCGAAGGCGGCTCGATGTTCTTCCTTGGCGAGATCTACGTGGATTTAGAGCTGCCGCCCAGCGCGCCGGTGGCGCCGCACTGCGGCAGCTGCAGCGCCTGCATGGAGGTGTGCCCCACGCAGGCCATCGTGGGGCCGCACCGGCTCGATGCCCGGCGCTGCATCTCCTACCTGAGCATCGAGCACGCCGGGCCCATCCCCGAGGCGCTGCGGCCGCTGATGGGCAACCGCATCTATGGCTGCGACGACTGCCAGCTCATCTGCCCCTGGAACAAGTTCGCCAGCCCCGCGACGCTGAGCGACTTCGATGCGCGCGCCGGCTTTGCCGACCAGAGCCTGGCCGCACTGTTCGCCTGGAGCGAGGAGGAATTCCTGCGCCGCACCGAAGGCGGCCCGATCCGCCGTATCGGCCACGAGCGCTGGCTGCGCAACATCGCGGTGGCGCTGGGCAATGCGCTGCGCGCGGGCGATGCCGAAGCGGCAGCCGCCTTGGCCACGCGCCGGGATCACTCCAGCGCACTGGTGCGCGAGCACGTGGCCTGGGCGCTGGCGCAGCTGCCCGCGGCCGTCAGTGCGGCAGACTCAACGCAAAGGGCAGGCTGACAACGCCCAGCAGCGTCGAGACCGTGACCAGCCCGGCCACGAAGGGCCCGTTGTAGCCCATGCGCGCGGCCAGCACATAGGCGCTGGATGCGGTGGGCACGGCCGAAAAGGCCATCAGCACCGCGGCCTGCGCCGGCGCCAGTTGCAGCGCGCGGGCCAGGCCCCAGGCCAGCAGCGGCAGCACGAAGTGGCGGATGGCCAGCACCGCCACGCCCAGGCGCTTGGCGCGCGTCAGCGTCGCGAACTGCATGCCCGCGCCGGCGGCCATCAGCCCCAGCGCCAGCGCGGCGGCGCCGATGCGGGTGAGCGTGGGCTCGGCCCAGCCGGGCACGCGCAGGCCCAGCAGGTTCACGACCAGGCCCAGTGCGGTGGCGATGATCAGCGGGTTGCGCAGCAATTGGCGCACGAAGCCCGTGTTGGCATGCCGCGCCATGGGCCAGACCGCGGCCACGTTCAGCAGCGGCACGCACACGCCGATCAGCACCGCGATCAGCAGCAGGCCCTCGGCACCGGCCAGGCGCTCGGCCATGGCCAGGCAGATGAAGGAGTTGAAGCGGAAAGCCACCTGTGCGCTGGCCGCATGCTCGCGCCGGTCCAGCGTGCGAAGCCCGGGCAGCCAGGGCAGGGCATAGGCCAGTGCCACGCCGCCCAGGCTCACGCCCAAGCCGGCCAGCACCAGGTTGGAGGTGGCGCCGAAGTCGATGGGGCTGCGCACGATGGAGTGGAACAGCAGCACCGGAAAGAGGAAGTAATAGACCAGGCTCTCCACGGGCTCCCACACCCGCCGGTCCAGCGCCGTGAAGCGGCACAGCAGCCAGCCGCAGGCGATGAGCGAGAAGTCGGGGAAGAGCAGTTGTGCATAGTTCACGGCGCGCAGCATACGCGGCATCGTGGCGCACCGGATGGCGCTGATCGGCAGCCGCGCCAGCCCGCTTTGACCCGTCGGTTTGTGGGTTATCCAGGGTGAGGCCCAGGGGAACAAGCCGCTAGTATTCGCGCGCCGAATACATTTGCTTGCTGGCAAACGGCAGGCTTGGCACGGGAGGCCGCCGGATGATCGGTGCGCTGGCCAGGTCTGTACCCCACTTTCATCACTAGGAGAGTTTCATGCAACGTCGCCAATGGGCTGCCTTGACGGGCACCGTGATGCTGGCTGCACTGGCGGGCGCGCCCGCCGCCTGGGCCCAGAAATACCCTGAGAGGCCCATCGAACTGCAGGTGCCTTTCGCGGCCGGCGGCACCACCGACATCGTTGCCCGCGTGATCGCCGACCCGCTGGGCAAGACCCTGGGCCAGCCCGTGGTGGTGATCAACAAGGCCGGCGGCGGCGGCATCGTGGGCGCGGCCGAGACCGCGCGCGTTGCACCGGACGGCTACAAGCTGGGCGTGGCCACCGTCTCGAGCACGGCTTCCAACCCCGCCATCAACCCCAAGGTGCCGTACAACCCGGTGACGGACTTCACGCCCATCATCAACATCGCGGCCACGCCCAACATCATTGCCGTCAACCCCTCGTTCCCGGCCAAGGACTACAAGAGCTTCCTCGAGGAAATCAAGAAGAGCCCCGGGCGCTACTCCTATGCCTCCTCGGGCACGGGCGGCATCGGCCACATGCTGATGGAGCTGTACAAGAGCATGACGAGCACCTTCGTCACGCACATCCCTTACCGCGGTGCGGGCCCGGCCCTCAACGACGTCGTCGCGGGCCAGGTGCCGATCATTTTCGACAACCTGCCCTCGGCGCTGCCCTTCATCAAGGCCGGCCGGCTGGTGCCCATCGTGGTGTCGGCGCCCGAGCGCCTGAAGGAACTGCCCAACGTGCCCACCTTCAAGGAAGTGGGCCTGGAGCCGGTCAACCGCATGGCCTACTACGGCATCCTGGGCCCCAAGGGACTGCCCAAGGACGTGGTCGACAAGATCAGCGCCGGCACCAAGAAGGCGCTGGAAGACCCGGCCGTGCGCAAGCGCATCGAAGACACGGGTTCGCTGATCGTGGCCAACACGCCCGAGCAGTTCGCGGCCCAGATCAAGGCCGAATACGCGGTCTACCAGGAAGTCGTGAAGAAGCAGAACCTCAAGCTCGACTGAGCAGCAGCACGCCCACACACCTTCGCGGGTGTGCGAGCATCCAAGGCCGCCTCCGGGCGGCCTTTGTCTTGGCCCGCTGCACTTTTTTCTTCCTGCATGGCTGAATCCGCCTGATGACCCGACCTGCCGCTGTTGCCTCCGATCCGCCCGAGATCGACCTGTTCATCGATGGCCTCTGGCTGGAGCAGGGGCTGTCGGCCAACACCCTGGCCGCCTACCGCCGCGATCTGACGCTGCTGGCCCAGTGGCTGGCGCCGCGCGGCCTGGCCAGCCTGGACGCCGCGCGCGAAAGCGACCTGCATGCCTACATGGGCGCCAGGCTGGCCGAAAAGGGCAAGGCCACTTCGGCCAACCGCCGGCTCACCGTGTTCAAGCGCTACTACCGCTGGGCCCTGCGCGAGCGCCGCATCCATGAAGACCCGACCTTGCGCCTGCTGCCCGCGCGCCAGGCCATGCGCGTGCCCAAGACCCTGAGCGAGGCGCATGTGGAGGCGCTGCTGGCCGCGCCCGACCTGTGCACGCCGCTGGGCCTGCGCGACCGCGCCATGCTGGAGCTGATGTACGCCAGCGGCCTTCGCGTGAGCGAACTGGTGGCGCTCAAGCATTTCGACCTGAGCCTCAACGACGGCGTGCTGCGCGTGCTCGGCAAGGGCAACAAGGAGCGGCTGGTGCCCTTCGGGGCCGAGGCGCGGCGCTGGATCGAGCGCTACCTGGCGCAGGCGCGCGCCGCGATCCTGGGCGGGCAGCAGTCGGCCGACCTCTTCGTCACGGCGCGCGGCGCGGGGATGACGCGCGCGATGTTCTGGGTCATCGTCAAGAAGCAGGCGCAGGCCGCCGGCATCCAGGTGCCACTGTCGCCGCACACGCTGCGCCATGCCTTTGCCACCCATCTGCTCAACCACGGCGCCGACCTGCGCGCGGTGCAACTGCTGCTGGGCCATGCCGACATCTCCACCACCACCATCTACACCCACGTGGCGCGCGAGCGCCTCAGGCAGCTGCATGCGCAGCACCATCCGCGCGGCTGAGCCCGGCCGCGCGCGCCGCATGTACTCCGATTGGGGCATGGCGGCGCCTGCATGAACGAGGCAGACTGCGGCACGCTTTTTGGGGGCCGGGCCGCGACCGTGCGGCAGACCGGCGCCTGCAGGAGGAGTCTTCGATGGAACACTGCCGCAATACCGACCAGGATCGTGGTCACGGGTGGGCCGCCCGCGCACTGGCCACTGCGACCCTTTGGCTGGGCATGGCGGCCGGCTTGCCGGCCCAGGCGCAGGTCAGCGCCGAGGACATGGCACGCATGCGCGAGCTTCAGCCGGGCGAGTTCGTTGTCAAGACGCGCGAGGGCTGCGGCACCATCCGGAAGGAGCGCGGCCCCAATTCAAGGGAAATCATCACGACCGCCGCGTCCCGCGACAGCTGGGAAGGCGCGTGTTCCGAGGGCATGGCGCTCGGCCCGGGCACATACGTCGCCCGCAACGACAAGATGGAAACGGTGGGCAGCACCGACATGTGGTTCTTCTACGGTCGGGGTATCGGTCATGCCGTCTATACAGGGCAGACCCCAGGCATCTACCTGGGCAGCAAGTCCGAGTCGTTTTCCTGGGATGGCATTTCCTATTCGAGGAACGTGGCGCGCATGGAGGCTCTGGAACCGAGGGAGAACGCCGTTGTGCCGCGGATCTGGTATTCCCCCAGGGAGTACGCCAATGAGCTCGCATACACCCTTCATCCTGCGTGCGGCGTCGACCGCCAGCCTTGCGTCACGGAACAGCGGCCTTCCCCTACCGGCAACTTCTTCGACGGCCTGAAGCATCTGCCCTGCAATGGGAGCTGCGGCAGCCTGTGGATGGAAAAGGCGGGACCGCTTTTCGTCGCGTTCGACGACTTCGCCCGGCAGCATGCCGCCGATGTCGAGTCGGTCAAGAAGGCGCTTGAACCGACCCTGGCCCGACTGGGGCGCGAGGCGGCGGTGGCGCAGGCCGAGAAGGAGCGCCAGGCCGAGCGGCAGCGCCAGGAAGCCCAGGCACAGCAGCAGCGCCAGCGCGACGAAGCTGCCCGGGCCGAGCAGCAGTTCCGCACCAGCCTGCAGACCATGAACCCCGGCCAGCTGTTTGCCCGGGCCGACGAGCTGACTGCGCAGGGCGATGCGGTGCGCGCCCGCGAGGTGCAGCGCGCGTTGGTCAGCCGCTTCCCCGACCATCCGCTGGCCGCCACGGCCGCGCGACAGATGACAGGCGGGGCCCCTGGCGGCGGCAGCACGCCGGCTGCGCCCGCTGCTGCTTCCGCCGGAGGCAGCGCCACGCCGGCCGGCACGGGCGCGGCGGCGGGCCGTCTGCCCAGCGCCCAGTGCGAGGCCATGAAGCGAGTCGTCATGGGCACCCGGATCCCGTCCAATGCCTCGGTCACCGCCAGCACCGAAACCGTCATGTTCATGACCGGGACCGTGCTCGACATGATCGCGGGCGGCTGCCCCACCGACGGCACGACGCCTGCGCAGATCGAGGCGGAGCGCAAGGAACGCCAGCAGCAGTACAAGGCCGCCGAGGACGCCTGCAACGCCGTGCAATCCGGCGGGCGCCGCTGCGTGGCCGCCAATCACTTCGGCCCCGGCGCTGCGCCGGGCGCGGGGCTGCGCAGCCCCGATCCGGTCTTCCCGACGATCACCGTGCCCAAAGTCACGCCGCAGCGCTGAGGCCGCGCTGGCGGGCCGCCATCCTCAGCCCGTCAAAGCCTGCAGTTCCTCGTCGGTGAAGCCGGCGCGCGCGCGAGCCTCGAGGTTGAAGGGCGGCCGCATGCGCGGCGCCTCGTGTTGGCGGTAGAGCAGGCGGTAGTGGGCCAGCGGATCCAGCCCCTGCTGCGCGCAGAGCCAGCCGTACCAGCGGTTGCCAATGGCCACGTGGCCGATCTCGTCGCGCAGGATGATGTCGAGGATGGCGCAGGCGGCCTCGGCATCGGCGGTGCCGACGCGGCGCAGTTTGGCCTGGATCAGCGGCGTGGCGTCCAGCCCGCGCGCTTCCAGCGTGCGTGGCACCAGCGCCATGCGCGCGGTCACGTCGTCGCGCGTCTTCTCGCACATGTTCCACAGGCCGTCGTGGCCGGGGAAGTCGCCGTAGCGCCAGCCCATGGACTGCAGGTGCGCATGGATCAGCGTGAAATGCAGCGCCTCTTCGTCGGCCACGCGCAGCCAGTCGCGGTAGTAGTCGGCCGGCATGCCGTCGTAGCGCCACAGCGCATCGAGTGCGAGGTTGATGGCATTGAACTCGATGTGGCAGATCGAATGCACCAGCGCGGCGCGGCCTTCGTCGGTGAAGGGCGAGCGCGCGGGCACGGCCGTGGCCGAGACGCGCACGGGCCGCTCGGGCCGGCCCGGCACGCCCCGGTCGTCGCCGCCCTGGCGCACGGGTGCGGTCCAGTCGGCATCGGGCGGCAACTGCGCGCGCGCCCAGGCGGCCAGCGCCCGGGTGGCGGCCACTTTCTGGTCGGGATCGGTCAGGCACAGCGCATGCAGCGCACGCAGGCGAGGGGGCATCCCTACAATTCTATTTTTGCAACGATCCAGAATTCGGAGACACAAACGATGGCGCTGTACGAACTCGATGGCGTGGCCCCTCAACTGGCAGACGGCGCCTGGGTGGCCGAGAACGCGCAGGTGATCGGCAACGTGAAGATGGCCGAGAACAGCAGCGTGTGGTTCGGCGCCGTCGCCCGGGGCGACACCGAAACCATCGCCATCGGCCGCAACAGCAACGTGCAGGACCTGTCGGTGCTGCATGCCGACATCGGCTCGCCGCTGACCATCGGCGACAACGTGACGGTGGGCCACCAGGTGATGCTGCATGGCTGCACCATCGGGGACAACTCGCTGATCGGCATCCAGGCCGTGGTCTTGAACAATGCGCGGATCGGCCGCAACTGCATCGTCGGTGCCGGCAGCGTGGTGACCGAAGGCAAGGAGTTCCCGGACAACTCGCTGATCATCGGCGCGCCGGCCAAGGTGGTGCGCACGCTGGACGAGGCTGCGGCTGCCAAGTTGCGCCAGAGCGCGCAGCACTATGTGGACAACGCCCGCCGCTTTGCGACGGGCCTCAAACGGATCGCCTGAGCCCGCGCACCGCGCAGTGGCTGGCGATCCCAGGAAAGACCCCTTGAGCGAATTGCATACCTTTCTTTTCGACGGCCTGCCCGTGCGCGGCATGATCGTCCGGCTGGACAGCGCCTGGCAGGAAATCCTGGCCCGCCGCGCCGGCAACACGCAGACCGGTGCCTACCCTGCGCCGGTGGCCGAGCTGCTGGGCGAGATGACGGCCGCTGCCGCGCTGATGCAGTCCAACATCAAGTTCAAGGGCTCTTTGATCCTGCAGATCTTCGGTGACGGCCCCGTCAAGCTGGCCGTGGCCGAGGCCCAGCCCGACCTGGGGCTGCGCTGCACCGCCAGCGTGCAGGGCGAGGTGGAGGCCGACGCGCACCTGCCCGAGCTGGTCAACGTGGGCAACAAGGGCCGCTGCGCCATCACGCTGGACCCGAAGGAGCGCCTGCCGGGCCAGCAGCCCTACCAGGGCGTGGTGCCGCTGTTCGGCGACCAGGGCGAGAAGCTGCACAAGCTCAGCGACGTGCTGCAGCACTACATGCTGCAAAGCGAGCAGTTGGACACCACGCTGGTGCTGGCGGCCGACAGCCAGGTCGCGGCGGGCCTGCTGATCCAGCGCCTGCCGCTGGCCGGGCAGGCGAACATCGCAGGCAGCTCGCAGCGCGCCGAAGAAGACCACATCGGGCTGAACGAAGACTACAACCGCATCGCGGTGCTGGCCGCCAGCCTGACGCGCGAGGAGCTGCTGACGCTGGACGTGGAAACCATCCTGCGCCGCCTGTTCTGGGAAGAGAAGCTGCTGCGCTTCGAGCCCCGCGCCGGGCTGCTGGCGCCGCGCTTTTCCTGCACCTGCAGCCGCGAGCGCGTGAGCAACATGCTGCGCACCCTGGGCCAGGCCGAGGCCCAGAGCATCCTCGACGAGCGCGGCCAGATCGAGGTGGGATGCGACTTCTGCGGCCAGCAGTACCGCTTCGATCCCGTGGACACGGCCCAGATCTTCACCGAGCCCGGCGAGCAGATGCCGGGCTCGCAGGTGGTCCAGTAAGCCGCGACCGGCGCAGCCTTCAGCGCGCGGGCCGGGCCGGGCCGCCCGCGAAGCCGCTGAGCCGGATGTCGGGCGCACTGGTGTTGTGGCGCGAAGGCTGGCTGCGGCCGAACACCACCGAGCGCACCTGCAGCGTGTTCAACTGCGACAGCGGCATCACCTGCTCCGGGGCATGGCGGCCCGCCCGGGCTGCGTCGCGCCATCGCACTTCGCTCACATCGGCGTTGTCGGGCGCCACATGCATGGAGCGCAGCATGGCAAAGGGCTGCGTGTGCGGCACGGCCGGGTTCAGGCGCAGGTCGACGGCCGTGCGTGCACGGCTGGCTTCCACCACGCGCAGCACCGCGCTGCCGCCCTGGGCAAAGCGCAGGTGAAAGCGCATGGGCCGCGGCTCGATGTGGACGTGCGAGATCTCGACCACCGGCCGGCCGGCCTGCGTCACCGGCCCCAGCAGCAGCGATGAGCCATACACCCCGTCGCCCAGGTGGGCCAGCGGCAGCGGCTTGAGGCGCCAGTAGCCGTCGGCCGGATACAGCACCAGCACCTCGCGGAACTGGCCGTCGATGCGGCGCAGGAGCTGGAGCAGATGGAAGCCGCGATCGTGCAGCCTGCCCACCTGCACGGGCACCTGCTGCGGGCGCCAGAACTGCGGCAGCACGCGACCCACGAGGCGCCAGTCGCGGTCCTGGTGCAGCATGCGCACGCGCGGCTCGAAGTCGTGACGGGGGTCGGTCAGATGGCTGGCGCCGTCGAAGTCGCAGCCCGAGAAATCGGGTGCGCTGCCGTCTCGTTCAACCGCAGCGATGTAGGGTGGCTGCAGGGCCTCCACGCGCAGCTGCCGGATGCCCACGGCGCTGAGCGCGATGGAGACGTTGTCTTCCTCGGCGCAGGTGGTGGGCGTGCTCAGTTGCGAAGCTGCACGGCCAACTGGGCGCGTGCGCTGCCGGGCCATGCCGGCGCCAGCAGCGCCAGGCAGATCGCGGCGAGCAGAGCGGGGGCGGGCGGTAGGCGATGCGTGCGAGCAGGCATGGGCGGCGGCAGGGCCGGGCTGCGGCCCTGGCCGCATCATGCCTGCGCGCGCTGGCCCACGAGGTCGGAGAAGAGCCGGTGTTCGCAGACAGGGTCCGAACACTTCTCGCAGTTGCTGCGCCAGTTGGCGAGGCTGCGGGCTTCCGCGGTGGGCTGTGCGTCACCGGTCTGTTGCTGCGCCAAGCCCAATGCGCTTTGCAGTGCCTGCCAGGCCTGCAGCGCGATGGCCGCATCGTCGCCATGCAGCACGCCATAAGCCGCACCGGCTGCGTGCAGTTGCTCGCGCAGGAAGGCTTGCCGGGCCTGCGCCGATGCGTCTTCGTCGGCGCGCGCGGCGCACAGCAGCACCAGGGCGGCGCGGCTCAGCCGGGCCAGCGCAGATGCGGCTTCGCCATCGCAGAACGAAGGGGTGGGGAGGGGTTGGGGCAGGGCCTGGAGCCGGCCTTGCAACTGCGCGATGAGCCACTGGCGGCGGGCCAGCGGCCCGCCCAACACCAGAATCAGGGGCGCCGCCAACGCTGCGGCGGGCTTCACTTGGCGATCTGCACCAGGATTTCGTTGGGCTTGACCATGCCCAGCTCCTGGCGCGCACGCTCTTCCACCATCTCGATGCCTTCCTGCAGGTCGGCCACCTCCGAGCTCAGGCGCTCGTTGCCGGTCTGGGCCTTGGCGTTGGCCTCCTGCTGCTTTTCAAGCCGCTCGCGCAGCTGCGACACCTCCGGCACGCTGCCGCGGCCCGTCCACAGCTGGACCTGCAGCACCAGCAGCAGCAGGACCAGCACGATGGGCACGATGACGCGGGAGCTCATGAAGGCAGCAGCAGCGCGGGGGCTTGCGTCTTAGCGCAGGTTGTAGAAGGCAGCGCGGCCGGGGTAAACGGCCACGTCACCCAGGTCTTCCTCGATGCGCAGCAGCTGGTTGTACTTGGCCATGCGGTCCGAGCGCGAGAGCGAGCCGGTCTTGATCTGGCCGGCGTTCAGGCCCACGGCGATGTCGGCGATGGTGGAGTCCTCGGTCTCGCCCGAGCGGTGCGAGATCACGGCCGTGTAGCCGGCGCGCTTGGCCATCTCGATGGCTTCGAAGGTCTCGGTCAGCGTGCCGATCTGGTTGATCTTGATCAGGATCGAGTTGGCGATGTTCTTGTCGATGCCTTCCTTGAGGATCTTGGTGTTGGTCACGAACAGGTCGTCGCCCACCAACTGCACCTTCTTGCCCAGGCGCTCGGTCAGCAGCTTCCAGCCGTCCCAGTCGCCTTCGTGCATGCCGTCCTCGATGCTGATGATCGGGTATTTGTCGCACCAGGTGGCCAGCATGTCGGTCCATTGCTCGGCCGTCAGTTGCAGGCCGCCTTCGCCTTCGAGCACGTACTTGCCGTCCTTGTAGAACTCGCTGGCCGCGCAGTCCAGGCCCAGGGCGATCTGCTCGCCGGCCGTGAAGCCGGCCTTGTCGATGGCTTCCAGGATCAGCTGGATCGCGGCTTCGTGGCTTTCGACGCTGGGCGCAAAGCCGCCTTCGTCGCCCACGGCGGTGCTGATGCCCTTGTCGTGCAGGATCTTCTTGAGCGCGTGGAAGACCTCGGCACCGTAGCGCAGCGCTTCACGGAAGCTGGGTGCGCCCACGGGGATGATCATGAACTCCTGCAGGTCCAGGCTGTTGTTGGCATGCGCGCCGCCGTTGATCACGTTCATCATCGGCACCGGCAGCTGCAGGCCGCCCATGCCACCAAAGTAGCGATACAGCGGCAGGCCCGATTCCTCGGCCGCGGCACGGGCCACGGCCATCGAGACGGCCAGCATCGCGTTGGCGCCCAGGCGGCTCTTGTTGTCGGTGCCGTCCAGGTCCAGCAGCGTGCGGTCGAGGAAGGCCTGTTCGCTCGCGTCCAGGCCCAGCACGGCTTCGGAGATCTCGGTGTTGATGTGCTCGACGGCCTTGAGCACGCCCTTGCCCAGGTAGCGGCCCTTGTCGCCGTCGCGCAGCTCGATGGCTTCGCGGCTGCCGGTGGACGCGCCCGAGGGCACGGCCGCGCGGCCCATGGTGCCGCTTTCCAGCAGCACGTCGCATTCGACGGTGGGGTTGCCGCGGCTGTCGAGGATTTCGCGGCCGACGATGTCAACGATGGCACTCATTCAATTTCACCTTCTGCTCAGTTTTTGAAACTTGTTCCCTGCGCGTGACCGCAGGGCTGAAAAAGGGTGGACCTGCGGGTCCGGGGGCTCTGGAACGGGCTGGGCTTCAGCCCGCCCCTTCGACGACGACCATGCGCATGACGGCAGCGCCCTCGCGCGCCGCGCGCGCCTTGCCGTATTCGGCCGAGGCGTTGAAGGCCTTGGCTGCTTCGACGCTGGGAAACTTCAGCACCACGATCCGCTGCGGCGCCCAGTCGCCTTCGAGCACTTCCACCTTGCCGCCGCGCACGCAGACTTCGGCACCGTGCACCTGCATGGCGGCCGAGGACCATTTCTTGTACTCCTCGTACTGCGCAGGGTTCGTGACTTCGACGTTGGCGATGATGTAGGCGCTGGGCATGTGTCTGGGTTTGGACGTGAAGTGAGGGGTACGCGGGCGTCAGGCCTGGAAGCGGTCTTCGAGGAAGCCGTTCTTCTTGGTCACGCGATCGAACTCGACCAGCGTTTCCAGCAGCGCCTTCATGTGCTTGAGCGGCACGGCGTTGGGGCCGTCGGAGAGGGCCTTGTTCGGATCCGGGTGCGTTTCCATGAACAGGCCCGCCACGCCCACGGCCACGGCCGCGCGCGAGAGCACGGGCACGAATTCGCGCTGGCCGCCCGAGCTGGTGCCCTGGCCGCCCGGCAACTGCACCGAGTGCGTGGCGTCAAAGACCACGGGCGCGCCGGTCTCGCGCATGATCGCCAGGCCGCGCATGTCCGAGACGAGGTTGTTGTAGCCGAAGCTGGCGCCGCGTTCGCAGGCCATGAAGCTGTCTTCGGGAAGGCCGGCTTCCCGGGCCGCCGCACGCGCCTTGTCGATCACGTTCTTCATGTCGTGCGGTGCCAGGAACTGCCCCTTCTTGATGTTCACCGGCTTGCCCGACTGGGCGGCGGCACGGATGAAATCGGTCTGGCGGCACAGGAAGGCGGGCGTCTGCAGCACGTCGACCACCTTGGCGGCCTCGGTGATGTCCTCTTCGGAGTGCACGTCGGTGAGCACCGGCAGGCCCAGCTCGCGCTTGACCTTGGCCAGGATCTCCAGGCCCTTTTCGCGGCCCGGGCCGCGAAAGCTGGTGCCCGAAGAGCGGTTGGCCTTGTCGAAACTGCTCTTGAAGATGAAGGGAATGCCCAGCGCCGAGGTGATTTCCTTCAACTGGCCGGCCGTGTCCAGCTGCAGTTGTTCGGATTCGACCACGCAGGGGCCGGCGATGAGGAAGAAGGGATGGGCCAGGCCCACCTCGAAACCACACAGTTTCATCTTGCGCTGCTCGTGGGATGCAGGGTTGGGTGGACCGGGTTCAGTTCACGGCCTTCAGGGGCTTCTTGTCGCTGCCCTTGTCCCGGTGCACCAGCGCCGCCTTGACGAAGGCGTTGAACAGCGGGTGGCCTGCCCAGGGGGTGGACTTGAACTCGGGGTGGAACTGCACGCCCATGTACCAGGGGTGCGTCGACTGCGGCAGCTCGACGATCTCGGTGAGCTGCTCGCGCTGCGTGAGCGCGGAGATCACCAGGCCGGCCTGGCGCAACTGGTCCAGGTAGTTCACGTTCGCTTCGTAGCGATGGCGGTGGCGCTCGGTCACCACGTCGCCATAGATGCTGTGGGCCAGGGTGCCGGGCTGCACGTCGGAGCTTTGCGCGCCCAGGCGCATGGTGCCGCCCAGGTCGGACTTCTCGTTGCGCGTCTTGATGCTGCCGTCCGCGTCCTTCCACTCGGTGATCAGGGCGATGACGGGGCAACTGGTCTGCGCGTCGAACTCCGTGCTGTTGGCGTTCTTCAGGCCCGCCACGTTGCGCGCGTATTCGATGGTGGCGACCTGCATGCCCAGGCAGATGCCCAGGTAGGGCAGCTTGTTCTCGCGGGCATAGCGGGCGGCGGTGATCTTGCCTTCCACGCCGCGCTGGCCGAAGCCACCGGGCACCAGGATGGCGTCGTACTTGGACAGGCGCGAGACGTTGTCCGGCTGGATCGTCTCCGAGTCCAGGTAGTCGATCTTCACGCGCGCATGGTTCTTCATGCCGGCGTGGCGCAGGGCCTCGTTGAGCGACTTGTAGCTGTCCGACAGGTCGACGTACTTGCCCACCATGGCGATGGTCACTTCCTGCTGCGGATGCTCGACCTCGTAGACCAGGTCGTCCCAGCGCTTGAGCTGGGCCGGCGGCGTGTTCAGGCGCAGCTTGTCGCAGATGAGCCCGTCGAGCCCCTGCTCGTGCAGCATGCGCGGCACCTTGTAGATGGTGTCCACGTCCCACATCGAGATCACGCCCCACTCGGGCACGTTGGAGAACAGCGAGATCTTGGCGCGTTCTTCCTCGGGAATGCGGCGGTCGGCGCGGCACAGCAGCACGTCGGCCTGGATGCCGATCTCGCGCAGCTTCTGCGCCGTGTGCTGCGTGGGCTTGGTCTTGAGCTCGCCGGCCGCTGCGATGTAGGGCAGGTAGCTCAGGTGCACGAAGGCGCTGTTGTTGGGCCCGGCCTTCAGGCTCATCTGGCGCACGGCTTCGAGGAAGGGCAGCGACTCGATGTCGCCCACGGTGCCGCCGATCTCGACGATGGCCACCTGCACCTCATGCGGGGTGCCGATGCCGGCGCCGCGCTTGACGTATTCCTGGATCTCGTTGGTGATGTGCGGAATCACCTGGACGGTCTTGCCCAGGTAGTCGCCGCGGCGCTCCTTCTCCAGCACGGACTTGTATATCTGGCCCGTGGTGAAGTTGTTGGCCTTGCGCATGCGCGTCGTGATGAAGCGCTCGTAGTGGCCGAGGTCGAGGTCGGTTTCCGCGCCGTCGTCGGTCACGAAGACTTCGCCGTGCTGGAAGGGCGACATCGTGCCGGGATCGACGTTGATGTAGGGGTCGAGCTTGATCAGGGTGACCGTGAGG
Source organism: Xenophilus arseniciresistens (assembly GCF_028023875.1). Taxonomy (GTDB): domain Bacteria; phylum Pseudomonadota; class Gammaproteobacteria; order Burkholderiales; family Burkholderiaceae_C; genus Xenophilus; species Xenophilus arseniciresistens. The sequence continues at coordinate 96,983 of NZ_JAQIPB010000002.1, read as the reverse complement.
CCGCGGGATTCAAGGAGGGCGGCGAGCGAGGCGGAGGCGATTCCCTTGCCCAGGGAAGACACCACACCACCGGTGACGAAGACGAATTTGGTCATTGCCTAGTGCGAACGCGCAGGTTCGGCAGTGGGAAATGCAGATTATAGGTGTGGCCCTCGTGCGTTCTGCGCCGTGGCGGTGCATGTCCCGCCTGCGTGCACGGCGGTGCCTGCCAAGGGTGCCCTGGCGCCCGCCGCCCCGCTGCTACAGTGCGCGCCATGCAAGATCTCGCAGGCAAGCACATCGTTCTGGGGCTCACGGGAGGCGTGGCCTGTTTCAAGTCGGCCGAGCTGTGCCGGCTGCTGGTCAAGGCCGGCGCCACGGTGCAGGTGGTCATGACCGAGGCGGCGGCGCAGTTCATCACGCCCGTCACCATGCAGGCACTGTCGGGCCGGCCGGTGTTCCAGTCGCAATGGGATGCGCGCCAGCCCAACAACATGCCGCACATCGACCTGGGCCGCGAGGCCGACGTGATCGTGCTGGCGCCGGCCAGCGCCGACTTCATCGCCCGACTGGCGCAGGGCCGCTCCGACGAGCTGCTGAGCCTGATGTGCCTGGCGCGCCCCGCGCAGCGCGTGGGCCTGCTGGTGGCGCCGGCCATGAACCGCGAGATGTGGGCGCACCCCGCCACGCAGCGCAACCTGCGCCAGATCGATGCCGACGGCGCGCGCGTGCTCGGCGTGGGGCAGGGATGGCAGGCCTGCGGCGAGCACGGCGACGGTCGCATGCTGGAGGCTGCCGAGCTGCTCGAGGAGATCGTGGCCCACTTCCAGCCCAAGGTGCTGGCGGGGCGGCATGTGGTGGTCACGGCCGGCCCCACCTTCGAGGCGCTGGATCCGATCCGCGGCATCACCAACCATTCCTCCGGCAAGATGGGCTTTGCCATTGCGCGCGCCGCGCGCGAAGCCGGGGCCGAGGTCACGCTGGTGGCCGGGCCGGTGCATCTGGCCACGCCGCGCGGCGTGCAGCGCATCGACGTGAAATCGGCGCAGCAGATGCTGCAGGCCACGCAGGCGGCGGTGCAGCAGGCTTCGGTCTTTGTGGCCACCGCGGCCGTGGCCGACTGGCGCCCGGCCAGCCAGGCCGAACACAAGATCAAGAAGGACGGCAGCGGTGCCACGCCGGTGCTGCACTTCGTCGAGAACCCGGACATCCTGGCCACCGTGGCCCAGGGCGAGCGCGCGCGCAGCGGGGCGCTGTTCTGCGTCGGCTTTGCCGCAGAGAGCGAGAACCTGGCCGAGCATGCCAAGGCCAAGCGCGCGCGCAAGGGCATTCCGCTGCTGGTGGGCAACATCGGCCCGCTCACCTTCGGGCAGGACGACAACGCACTGCTGCTGGTGGATGCCCAGGGCGTGCGCGAACTGCCGCGCGCGCCCAAGCTGCAACTGGCGCGCGAGCTGGTGGCCGAGATCGCCGCGCGGCTGCAGCGTGCGCCACACGCTGCAGGCGTCTGAGCCGACGGGCACGCTTTTTCAGCGCCTGCGTTTCCTTTCAAACAAACCATCGCGCGCGGCCCCTTTCCTTCTGCTGCCGCTGCGCAAGGAACCTTCATGAAGATCGATGTGCGCGTGCTGGATGCACGCATGAAAGACGAGTTGCCCCGCTACGCCACGCCCGGCAGCGCCGGCCTGGACCTGCGCGCCTGCCTGGATGCGCCCCTGACCCTGGCGCCGGGTGCCTGCCAGCTGATCGGCACGGGCATCGCCATCCATCTGGCCGATGCGGGCTACGCGGCGCTGATCCTGCCGCGCTCGGGGCTGGGCCACAAGCACGGCATCGTGCTGGGCAACCTGGTGGGCCTGATCGACAGCGACTACCAGGGCGAGCTCAAGGTCAGCGCCTGGAACCGGAGCCAGACCGAATTCGTGCTCCAGCCCATGGAGCGCCTGGCGCAGCTGGTGGTGGTGCCGGTGGTGCAGGCGCAGTTCAACCTCGTGGACAGCTTCGCGCAAGCCAGCGAACGCGGCGCGGGCGGCTACGGGTCCACGGGCACGGCCTGATCCGGGCGGGAACCTGGCGGGCCGCGAAGGCTCCAACCGCTTCGCGCACCAGGGCGCGCCGCCGGGGTCATCCGCGGCGCGTGCTGGCGCGTTGGAGCGCACAAAGGCCTGGCAATCGCCCAGTGCCGCAGAAACAGGAAGGAGGCGCCACATGCCCACATTGCCCGCATTCATTTCGTCCTCCCCTCGCGCCCGCCGCTGGCTGCGCCTGGGCGCTGCCCTCACGGCGGTGGCGGCCCTGAGCGCCTGCGTGGTGGCGCCGCCGGTCTATCACCAGAGCAGCTACCCCTACCAACCTGCGCCGCGCACCTATCCAGCCTATCCGGCCCAGGTGGCGCCCTATGGCACGCTCGAATACGGCCACGTGGCCAACATCGACGTCATGCGCTCCGAGCGCCCGGGCTATGGCACTTCGGGTGGCGGTGCGGTGGCGGGTGGCCTGATCGGCGGCGTGGTCGGCAACCAGTTCGGCCAGGGCTCGGGCCGGGCGGCGGCCACCGCGCTGGGCCTGGTGGGCGGTGCCTTGCTGGGCAACGCCATCGAAGCGCAGAACAACGGCCCGCGTGCCCACGAGAGCTACCGCATCTCGATCCAGACCGACCGCGGCGAATGGCGCGTGTTCGACGTGCCGCACCCCGGTGACCTGCAGGTCGGCGACCGCGTGCGCATCGACAACGGCCAGATCTCGAGGTACTGAGGCGGCAGGCCGCGAAGCAGCCTCAGGGCTGCTTCAATGGACGGAGTCGCTGCCGGGTGCCATCGGCTCAAAGCGGAAGAAGCCCGTGCCCGTCGTGCCGCGGCCGATTTCCTCTTCGGTGGCTTCGCGCACCGACCGCACCGTGAGGTCGATGCGCAGCGCAATGCCGGCCAGCGGGTGGTTGCCATCGAGCACGAGGTGGTCGGGGTAGATCTCGGCCACGGTGTAGATCGCGTCCTTCGGGATGTCCGCGCTGACGCCCGCGGGCAGTGCCGAACCTTCGAAGGTCATGCCTTCGACGACTTCGTTGGGAAAGAGCGAGCGCGGCTCGAGGAAGAGCAACTGGTCGTCGAAATCGCCAAAAGCCTGCTCGGGCTCCAGGTGAAGCTGTACGCGCGCGCCCACGCCGTGGCCCTGCAGCGCCTCTTCGATGGCCTGCAGCAGGTCGTTGCCGCCGACCAGGAATTCCACCGGGTCGTCGAGCACATCCAGCTCGTCGCCCAGGGTGTCTTTCAGGGTCCAGGTCAGGCCGACCACGCATTGGGGAGTGATATCCATGGGGGAGAATTCTCCCATGGACATTGATTCACCCTTGCCGCTGCTGGGCGGCTTGAGCCCGGCGCAGTTCATGCGCCGCCATTGGCAGAAAAAACCGCTGCTGGTGCGCCAGGCCATCCCCGGCTTCTCGGCACCTGTTTCGCGCCCTGCGCTGTTCGACCTGGCCGCGCGCGACGACGTGGAAAGCCGCCTGATCACGCACGACCCCGCAAAGGGCTGGAGCCTGCGCCACGGCCCGGTGCAGCGGCGCGCGCTGCCGCCGCTGTCACGCCGCGCCTGGACGTTGCTGGTGCAGGGTGTGGACCTGCATGACGAGGCCGCGCACCAGTTGATGCAGGCCTTCCGCTTCCTGCCCGATGCGCGGCTGGACGACCTCATGATCAGCTACGCGAGCGACGGCGGCGGCGTGGGCCCGCATTTCGACAGCTACGACGTGTTCCTGCTGCAGGCCAGCGGCCGGCGCGAATGGCGCATCGGACGGCAGAAGGACCTCACGCTGCGCGAAGGCCTGCCGCTGAAGGTGTTGGAGAACTTCGAACCCGAACAGAGCTGGGTGCTGGAGCCCGGCGACATGCTCTACCTGCCGCCGCGCTATGCCCATGACGGCGTGGCCGTGGGCGGCGACTGCATGACCTATTCCATCGGCCTGCGTTCGCCGGCTGCGCAGGAGCTGGCGCTGGACCTGATCACGCGCATCGCCGAAGCCGGCGAGGACGACGATGAACCCCGCAACGCAGGCGCGAGCGGGCGCCGCTATGGCGATGCCGCGCAACTGCCCGTGACGGCGCCCGCCAGCATCCCCGCCGCGCTGCAGGGCTTCGCGCGCGAGGCCGTGCGCGCCGCGCTGTCGGCAGACGACACCATCGACTGCGCGTTGGGTGAATCGCTGACCGAACCCAAGCTCAACGTGTGGTTCGACGAGGGCGAGGCGCCGCGGCCGGGCCAGGGCCTGCGCCTGGATCGGCGCACCCGCATGCTCTACGACGAGCGCCATGTGTTCATCAACGGCGAAAGCTACCGCGCCGCGGGCCGCGACGCGACCCTGATGCGGCGCCTGGCCGACCGGCGCGTGCTCAGCGCGGCCGAGTTCGCGCGGGCCAGTGCCGATGCGCAGGCCCTGGTGGGCGACTGGTGCGAAGCAGGGTGGGTGCATGCCGATTGAGGAGGCAGGCGACCCCGTCGCGCCTTCGGCCTGGCGCTGGCCCGAGGGTGCCGTGGAAGGCCCCGGTGACTTTGCGCAGCGCGTGCGGCAGGTGCTGGCTGCCGCCGCAGGGCAGGGCTGGCAGGAGATGGTGTTCAGCGATGCCGACTTCGCCGATTGGCCGCTGGGCGAGCGCGCCGTGGCGCAGGCCCTGCAGGACTGGGCCGCCAGCGGCCGGAGCCTGAAGCTGGTCGCCACCCATTTCCAGCATTTCGAGCGCGCGCATGCGCGCTTCGTGCAATGGCGCAGGCAGTGGGACCACATCGTGCAGTGCCGCGCCTGCGCCGGCGCCGGTGCACCTGAGGTCCCCAGTGCGCTGTGGACCCCCGCGGGCCTGGTGCAGCGCATCGACCCCCTGCGCAGCCGCGGCGTGAGCAGCACCGAGCCTGTGAACCGTGTTGCATTGAGACAGGCTCTTGACGAATGCTTTCAGCAGGGGCGGCCTGCCTTTGCCGCATCGGTGCTGGGCCTGTAGGTCCAGGCCGCGAATACCCGCTGCCCGGATGGACCGGGAGCCTGCGTGCCTGCAAGATGAAGCGCATGCCACTGCGGTGGCTTCTTCTTCATTCCTGGAGGTTTTCGACCATGCGCTCCTTGTCTTCCACCCTCTGCATTGCCGTGCTGGGCAGCGCCGCGCTGGTGGCCTGTGGCGAACGCAGCCCCACGCCTTCCGCACCCACCGTGCCATCGCCCTCGTCGCCTGCGGCCGTGCCGACCCCCAACGCGCCGGCCTCGGCGCCGGGCGCGGCCTCTGCGCCTTCGTCAGGCACCGATCCGCAAAGCGGCACGCCGCATTCCGGCGCCTCCACGCAGGCACCCGCGCCTGGCGACGGCGAGGGTGCGGCGTCCAGCACCCTGCCGGCCGAAAACAAGAAGCCCTGAATGGGCGCCGCGCCGGCAGGTTGACTGACGGGCCGAAGGAGCGCGTCAGACCTGCAGCCAGTCGCTGCCCTCGGCCGCATCGGCCGTGAGCATGTCCGATGGCTGCGCGCCCAGGCCGTCGGCCAATGCGGCGCGGGCCAGTTCGGGCCGATTGTTCTGCAGGCTCAGGTGCGCGGCCAGCACATGCCGCAGCCCGGCATGGTGCACGGCACGGGCGATCTCGCCCGCTGCCGCGTTCGACAGGTGCCCATAACGGCCACTGACGCGGTGCTTGAGAAAGGGTGGATAGCGCGAGGCCGCCAGCATCTCGGGGTCGTGATTGCACTCGAGCAGCAAGGCGTGCAGACCCTGCAGATGCGCCATGACATGGGCGCTGGCATGGCCCAGGTCGGTCAGTACGCCGAGCTGGCGGTCGCCATCCGAACAGCGCAGCTGCAGCGGCTCGCGCGCATCGTGCGGCACGGTGAAGGGGCGCAACTCCAGCGCGCCCAGCGCAATGGCCTGGCCGTCGCGCGCCAGGCGCAGCCGGCCTTGGTAGTCCGGCGCGCCCGTGGCCAGCCAGGTGCCTTCGCTCATCCACACATCGATGCCGTTGCGCAGCGACAGCGCATGCGCGCAGCCGATGTGGTCGCCATGCTCGTGGGTGACGAAGACGGCATCGAGGTCCTCGGGCTTGAGGTCGATGCGGGCCAGCCGTTGGTCCAGTTTGCGCAGGTTGAAGCCGCAGTCCACCAGCAGCCGCGTGGTATGGCTGCCGTCGCTGGCTTCGATCAGCGTGCCGTTGCCGGTGCTGCCGCTGCCCAGGCTGCGAAAGCGCAACATGGCGTCATCCGAAAAAAGAGGAGGGGCTCAAGCAGCGATGCCGGCTCAAGGCCGGCATCGCGTCTTCAGAGTGCGGGGCAGCTGCCTCAGCGCAGGTCGTCGGCAATCACCTGAACGATGCGCTGGGCGGTGGCCGCAGGCACGGCGCCGCCGCTTTCGCCGAGGACCGACACGGTGGTGCTTTCGCCCTGGCTCTTGACCTGCACGCGGTACTTCTGCGGGCTGTTGTCTTCCTTCTTCGAGCCGCCGAAGAGGCGACCGAAGACGCCGGGCTTGCCGGTTTCGCGCTCGGGGTTGGGCGCCACGTAGCGCACGTAGTAAAGGCCCGCGCTGCGGTCGCGGTCTTCCACCGTGAAGCCGGTGCGATCCAGGGCCAGGCCGACACGGCGCCAGGCGCGGTCGAAGCCTTCGGAGATCTGCACCACGGGCTGGCCGCCCGCGTTGCTGATGGTGGCGGTGCGCTGCGGCGCTGCGGCGGCCGTGGCGGCAGCCTGCTTGGACTGCTCCTGGGACACGCCCAGCTTGACCATCAGGCGGCGCAGGAATTCGGTTTCGAGTTCGGGATCGACCGGGCGCGGCTGCCAGGTGGTGTTGTCCTGGCGCTGGCTGGTGTAGACCTCGACCATGCCGCGATGCGTGATGTAGATCTCGGTGCCGTTGCCCGAGCGCTCCAGGCGCGTGCGGAAGCGGTCCAGCTCGCCGGTGGAATAGACCGAATCGATGAGCTTGCCCAGCGTGCTGCGGATCACGTCCTGCGGCAGCTTGGCGCGGTTCTCGGCCCAGTCGGTTTCCAGGATGCCGAGGTTGCGCTGCTCCGAAGTGAGCAGGAAGCCGCTCTCGAGCCAGAAGTCGCGCACGGCGTCCCAGACCTCCTCGGGCGGGCGGTTGACCACCACCCAGCGCTGGTTGCCCGAGCGCTCCATGCGCACGTCGCCCAACTGGGCCACGGCGGTGGGGATGCCCGGGGCGCTGGCGCGGCCGGCTTCGTAGGCATTGGCAGAAACGGCGCCGCCCGGGATGGCGTAGCGGTTCTCGCGCGAGAGCTGCGTCAGGTCCGGCGGCACCTCCAGCGTGGGGGCCTTGCCGGCGCTCTTGTAATCAATCTTGTCGGTCTCGAGCACCGAACAGCCGGCCAGGCCGGTGATCAGAGCCAGGGCCGCGATGCGCACACAGGTGGGATTCAAGAGGGTCATCTTTGGAAGGCGGTGGAAGTGGGCCGGACTGGGCAAGGCGCCCAGGCGCCTGAGCCATGGAGTCAAACGGCGCCCGAAAGTTTTATTTTCTGCGACGACAGGGGCCGGCGCCGTTCAATCCTGCAGCACGCCGCTGCTGCGCAGCGCGGCTTCCACGCCAGCTTGCAGGGGCTCGGACAGAGGAGTCAGCGGCAGGCGCAGCGTGCCACCGGCACGGCCCATGCGCGAAAGCGCCCACTTGACGGGGATGGGATTGGGCTCCACGAAGAGCTGGCGATGCAGCGGCATCAGCTGGAACTGGATCTGCATCGCGCGGCGAGCATCGCCGGCCAGCGCGGCCACGCACAGCTCGTGCATCAGGCGCGGCGCCACGTTGGCCGTGACGCTGATGTTGCCCTGGCCGCCGCACAGCATGAGGGCCACGGCGGTCGGGTCATCGCCCGAATAGACCGCAAAGTCCTTGGGCAGGTCGCGGATCAGCCATTGCGCGCGCTCGATGTTGCCGGTGGCTTCCTTGATGCCGACGATGCCGGGCACCTCGGCCAGGCGCAGCACGGTGTCGTGCGCCATATCGGCCACGGTGCGGCCGGGCACGTTGTACAGCACCATGGGCAGCTCGCCCACGGCCTCGGCGATGGCCTTGAAGTGCCGGTACTGGCCTTCCTGCGTGGGCTTGTTGTAGTAGGGCACCACCTGCAGCTGCGAATTGGCGCCCACGCCCTTGGCGTAGCGGGCCAATTCGATGGCCTCGGCCGTGGAGTTGGCGCCGCAGCCGGCCATCACGGGCACGCGGCCGGCGGCCTGCTCGACGCTGACGCGGATGATTTCGCAGTGCTCTTCGACATTGACCGTGGGCGATTCACCCGTGGTGCCGACCACGCCCAGGCAATCAGTGCCTTCGGCGATGTGCCAGTCGATGAGCTTGCGCAGGGCGGGGTAGTCGACGCTGCCGTCTTCGTGCATCGGCGTCACGAGCGCGACGATGCTGCCAGTCAGTTGCTCCAAGGAGGGTCTCTTTGGCTGAAAAGATGAAGCGAGCATTCTACCGACTGCCTCAGGGCGGCCGAAGTAGGTGGCGAACGGGTTTTTGGGGCGCTGCCGCGGGTGCGCGCGCAGCAACCATGCGCTGCACGAAGCGCGGCGCGGGGGTGTCGACGAAGCCGTCCTCGTAGGCGATCACCCGCAGCCGGGCGCTGGCGGCGCTTTGAAGCAGCTCACCGGGTGCGAGCAGGAACTCGGCGCGAGCCGGCCGGCCCACGCTTTCCTGGCCCTGGGCGAAGGTCTCGTAGATCAGCAGGCCGCCCGGCGCCACGCAGTCGGCGATCTCTGCGATGCGCGCTCGCCAGAGGTAGTTCGTGACCAGCACCGCATCGAACTGCTGGCCAGCCAGCGGCCAGAGGCCGTTCTCGATGTCGGCGGCCAGCACCTGCGCCCCGGCCTGGGCCAGCGGCGCCAGGCTGGCCAGCGCGGCCGGGTCGCGGTCCACGCCGCAGAGCTGGAAGCCCTGCGCATGCAGCCAGTACATGTGGCGGCCCGGTCCGCAGGCCACGTCCAGCACCCGGCCGCCGGGCCGGATCAGGTGCGCCCAGCGCAGCAACCAGTCCGAGGGCGGGTGAAGGGGCTGCGGCGGCTGGATGGCCTGCACGGCGCTCATCCTCCGAAGCAGGCCCAGATCATGTCGCTGAGCATCACCAAAAAGCCGGGCCGCAGGTACAGCGCCAGCACGCCCAGCAGAACGGCCGCCGCGGTGGCCCAGCCGGCCAGGCGCAGTGCGGCCGTCTTCCAGGTCGAAGGCGATGCGGTGGGGGAGGCGGCAGGGGCGGACATGGTGGCGATGGCGCGATTGTCGGCAGATCAGGCCGCCTGCGGGCTGCCGCGCGCAATGGCCCCTTCCTTGACGGGCAGGTTCACCAGCGCCGCGAAGACGCCCAGCGCGATGGCGATGTACCAGACGATGTCGTAGCTGCCCGTGCGGTCGTACAGGTAGCCGCCCAGCCAAACGCCCAGGAAGGAGCCCACCTGATGGCTCAGGAACACGAAGCCGCCCAGCATCGAGAGATGGGCCACGCCGAAGATCTGCGCAATGATGGCGTTGGTGGGCGGCACGGTGGACAGCCACAGCGCGCCGATCACGGCCGCGAACAGGTACACCGAAAGCGGCGACAGCGGCGCGATCAGGAAGGCCGAGATGGCGATGGCGCGGCCGAGGTAGATGAAGGCCAGGATCTTGCGCTTGGCCACGCGCTGCCCCAGCGTGCCGGCGATGTAGGTGCCGACCACGTTGAACAGGCCGATCAGCGCCAGCGCATAGCTGGCCACCTCGGGCGACAGGCCCTTGTCCTTGAGGTAGCTGGGCATGTGCACGCCGATGAACACCACCTGGAAGCCGCAGACGAAGTAGCCGGCCATCAGCAGCCTGAAGCTCGGGTAGCGGAAGGCCTCGGCCACCGCCTGGCCGATGGTCTGCTGGCGGCGCACGGCGCCCGCGTTCAGGCCCGGCTCGCGCAGGCCGAAGGCCAGCGGCACGATGACCAGGGCCAGCAGCGCCAGCACCAGCAGCGCCGTCTGCCAGCCCAGCTGCAGGATCAACTGGCCTTCCACCGGCACCATGAAGAACTGGCCGAAGGAGCCGGCCGCGGCCGTCACGCCCATGGCCCAGGAGCGCCTGTCGGCCGGCAGCTGGCGCCCGATCACGCCGTAGACCACGGCATAGGTGGTGCCGGCCTGGGCCGCGCCGATCAGCACGCCGGCCGTGAGCGAGAACATCAGCGGCGTGGGCGACAGGGCCATGCCGGCCAGGCCCAGCGCATAGAAGGCCGCGCCGATGAGCAGCACGCGAAAGGCACCCAGCCGGTCGGCCAGCATGCCTGCGAACACGCCGAAGATGCCCCACGACAGGTTCTGGATCGCGATGGCGAAGGAGAAGGTCTCGCGCGTCCACCCCTGGGCCTGCGTGATGGGCTGCAGCCACAGCCCGAAGCCGTGGCGGATGCCCATGGACAGCGTGACGACGAGGGCGCCGCAGATCAGGACCTGGCGCATGGACAAGGGGGCGGGGGAGGACATGGACGAGGGGCGGGCAGGAGAGTCCGGGGAGACGCCGTGCGCAGGCACGGGGGCGGCGCGCGGATTGTGCTTGCTTTGGCCGCGCCTTGCAGGCGGCGGCTCGGCCGGGCCTGTGCCACTGCTGCAGGCCGCCCCGGGTCGGGCCGGCTGCGCAGGCCCCACAATCGGCGCCGTGGAACTGCGCCAGCTTCGCTACTTCGTTCGCATCGTCGAGGCGGGCTCGATGAGCCGCGCCGCCCTGGACCTCGATCTGGTGCAGTCGGCGCTGAGCCAGCAGATCAGTCGCCTGGAGGGCGAGCTGGCCACGCGCCTGCTGCAGCGCACGCCGCAGGGCGTGACGCCGACCGAGGCCGGGCTGGCCTTCTTCCGCGAGGCCAAGCTCACGCTGCGCCATGCCGAACAGGCGGTGCGCGCGGCGCAGCAGGCGCGGCTGTCGGGCAGCGTCAGCATCGGCCTGGCGCCCACCACCTCTGCGCTGCTGGGGCTGCCGCTGATGCAGGCCATGCGCGCGCGCTACCCCGCGGTGCGGCTGCACATGGTCGAGGGCATGTCCGGCCATCTGGCTTCCATGCTGCGCGTGCGTGAGCTGGACCTGGCCGTGCTCTTCGGCCATCGGCCCGATGCGACCGAGCTGCGCCAGCCGGCCGCCGGCGCGGGTGCCGGCTGGCAGGTGCAACCGCTGATGGAAGAGGAGCTGTTCCTCATCCGCAGCGCGGCCGGCGCCCCGCTGCCGCAGGCGCTGGACATCGCCGCCCTGGCCGGGGAGCCGCTGATCGTGCCGACCGGCCCGCACGGGCTGCGCAGCACGCTGGACGGCGTCTTCGCCCGCGCGCGTTTCACGCCCAACGTGGTGCTGGAGGTGGACTCTCTGGCGATGGTGATGGCTGCCGTGGACGCCGGACTGGGCGCCACCCTGCAGCCCTGGGCAGCGCTGGGCCGCTATCCCGATGCGGCGCAGCGCTTTCGCTGGGCGCGGCTGGATGTGCCCGATGCGCGGCGCATCAACCTGCTGTGCAGCCTGGCGGAGGAGGAACTGCCCCCCGCCGCGCTGGCCGCGCGCGGCGTGCTGCGCGATTGCTTGCGCACCCTGGTCGCCGAGGGCCGCTGGGCGGGCGCGCTGCTGATCGGCGATTGACGCAGCGGGCATCACGTTTTGTGATGCCCCCATGACGCGGCGGCTCTGCACGAGCCGGCGCCCCTTTCCTACAGTGCCGGCAGGCCGGACGCGCGGGCAGCCGGCGCCCACGAGGAAAGAGACAGATCACGATGAATCCCGATGTGCTTGTCATCGGCGGCGGCAATGCCGCGCTGTGCGCCGCGCTCATGGCGCGCGAGGCCGGCGCCAGCGTGCTGCTGCTGGAGGCCGCGCCGCGCGACTGGCGCGGCGGAAATTCCAGCCACACGCGCAACCTGCGCTGCATGCACGACGCGCCGCAGGACGTGCTGGTCGAAGCCTATCCCGAGGAGGAGTACTGGCAGGACCTGCTGAAGGTGACCGGCGGGCGCACCGACGAGCACCTGGCGCGGCTGGTGATCCGCCACTCGGCCGGCTGCCGGCCCTGGATGCGCGGCCACGGCGTGCACTTCCAGCCGCCGTTGTCGGGCGCGCTGCACGTGGCGCGCACCAATGCCTTCTTCATGGGCGGCGGCAAGGCGCTGGTCAACGCCTACTACCGCAGCGCCGAGGCGCGCGGCGTGCAGGTGCGCTACGAATCGCCGGTGGACCGCCTCGAGATCGAGAACGGCCGCTTCGTGGCCGCGCATTGCACGGTCAACGGCCGGCCCGAGCGCATCGTGGCCCGCAGCTGCGTGCTGGCGGCCGGCGGCTTCGAATCCAACCGCGACTGGCTGCGCGAGGCCTGGGGCCGCAACGCGCGCGGCGAATGGCCGTCGGACAACTTCCTGATCCGCGGCACGGCCTACAACCAGGGCGTGCTGCTGCGCCACATGCTGGACGAGCAGGGCGCCGAGCGCATCGGCGACCCGACGCAGGCGCACATGGTGGCCATCGACGCCCGCGCGCCGCTGTACGACGGCGGCATCTGCACGCGCATCGACTGCGTCTCGCTGGGCGTGGTGCTCAACCGCGAGGGCGAGCGCTTCTACGACGAGGGCGAGGACTTCTGGCCCAAGCGCTATGCGATCTGGGGCCGCCTGGTGGCGCAGCAGCCGGGGCAGATCGGCTATTCGATCATCGACAGCCAGGCCATCGGCCGCTTCATGCCGCCGGTGTTCCCGGGCGTGGTGGCAGACACCTTGCCCGAGCTGGCCGCAAGGCTGGGCCTGCCGGTCGAGCGCTTCATGCAGACGCTGGACGCCTACAACGCGGCCTGCCGGGCCGGCAGCTTCGACCACACGGCGCTGGACGACTGCCACACCGAGGGGCTGGTGCCGCCCAAGACCCACTGGGCGCGCCCCATCGTGCGTGCGCCCTTCTACGGCTATGCGCTGCGGCCCGGCGTGACCTTCACCTATCTGGGCCTGCGCACCGACGACACGGCCGCCGTGCGCTTTGGCGCCTCGGCCAGCCCCAACCTCTTCGTGGCGGGCGAGATGATGGCCGGCAACGTGCTCGGCCAGGGCTACACGGCGGGCGTGGGCATGAGCATCGGCACCGCCTTCGGCCGCATCGCGGGGCACAACGCCGCGCAGGCCGTCCTGCAGCGCCCGCCGCAGGGGCTGGCCGCACTGATCGCCGAAGACCGGCAAGCCCAGGGAGATGTCCATGCAGTCGCTTGAAGCCCTTGCGCACGAGGCCAGCGCCCTGGCACGTGGCGAACTGGTTCCCGTGCACGCCCCGACGGCGGCCGAATCCGAGGTGGCCCGCCAGCTCCAGATCTGCAATGCCTGCCGCTACTGCGAGGGCTTCTGCGCCGTCTTTCCGGCGATGACGCGGCGGCTCGAGTTCCCCGTCGCCGACGTGCATTTCCTGGCCAATCTGTGCCACAACTGCGGCGCCTGCCTGCACGCCTGCCAGTACGCGCCGCCGCACGAATTCGCCGTCAACATTCCGCAGGCGATGGCGCGCGTGCGGGGCCAGACCTACCACGACTACGCCTGGCCGCCCGCGCTGGGCCGGCTGTACAAGCGCAACGGCCTGGCGCTGTCGCTCGCGCTGGCAGGCGCTCTGGCGCTGTTCCTGGTGCTGGCGGTGCTGCTCAAGGGGGGCGTGCGCGGCCTGTGGGGGAGCGTGCCTGCGGGCGGGAGCTTCTACGACCTGTTTCCGCACAACCTCATGGTGGCCCTGTTCGCGCCGGTGTTCCTGTTCGCGGTGCTGGCCCTGGCGCTGGGCGTGCGGCGCTTCTGGCGCGAGATCACGCCCGTGACCAGCGGCGCGCCGCTGAGCGCGCCGGCCGCCGCCGAGGCCACGCACAACGTGCTGCGCCTGACCTACCTGGACGGCGGCCACGGCGACGGCTGCCACGAGGCCGACGATGCCTACACCCAGGCACGGCGGCGCTTCCATCACCTGACCTTCTACGGTTTCATGTTGTGCTTTGCGGCCACTTCCGTGGCCACGCTCTACCACTACCTGCTGGGCCAGGCCGCGCCCTACGACCTGCCCAGCCTGCCCAAGCTGCTGGGCGCCGTGGGCGGCCTGATGCTGATGGCGGGCACGGCCGGGCTCGGCTGGCTGAACCTGCGCCGCCATCCGCTGCATGGCGACGCCGCGCAAAAGCCGATGGACCTGGGCTTCATCGCGCTGCTGTTCGCGGTCAGCGCGTCGGGCCTGGGCCTGTGGGCGGCGCGCGGCACGCCGGCCATGGCGCTGCTGCTGTGCCTGCACCTGGGCGCGGTGATGGCGCTGTTCGCCACCTTGCCCTACGGCAAGTTCGCCCACGGCATCTTCCGCACCGCCGCGCTGCTGCGCCATGCGGTGGAAAAGCGCCGGCCCTCGCCGGTGGGCCTGGGCGCGGACTGAAGGCCCGCGCGCCGAACTGATTTCGCTGTTCAAACCACAAGGAGACCCCGATGAATTTCCAAAGACGCCTGCTGGCGGCGGGCGCAGCCTGCGCCGCGCTGTGTGCTGCCGCGTGGCTGCCCGCCGTTGCGCAGGCCCCGGACTTCCCGCCCAAGAAACCCGTCACGCTGGTCGTGGGCTTTGCGCCCGGCGGTGCGGCGGACGCCGCGGCGCGGCTGATCGCCAAGAAGCTGGCCGACAACGTGGGGCAGACCATCGTGGTGGACAACAAGGCCGGCGCGGGCGGCAACATCGCGCACCAGTTCGTGGCCGGCCAGCCCGGCGATGGTTCGGTGCTGCTGTTCGGCTCGGTGGGGCCGCTGACCATCGCGCCGCACCTGATGAAGCTGCCCTACGACCCCTTCCGGGACCTGGCGCCCATTTCCGGCGGCGTGTACTTCCCCAACGTACTGGTGGCGCACAAGGCGCTGGGCGTGAAGACGCTGGCCGAGTTCGTCGCGCTGGCCAAGACCAAGAGCGTGGATTTCGCCTCCACGGGGGCGGGCTCGGCCTCGCACCTGGCGGGCGAGCTGTTCAACCAGCGGGCGGGCATCGACATGGTGCACGTGCCCTACAAGGGAGGCGCCCCGGCGCTGCAGGACCTGATCGGCGAGCGCATCGCGTCCTACTTCGCGGCGCCGCCCACGGCCATGCCGCATGTGGAAGCCGGCCGCCTCATTCCGCTGGCGACCACCGGTCTGACCCGGCCCGACTACCTGCGGGGCATTCCCACGGTGGCCGAGGCGGGCTACCCGGGTTTCGAGGCGCTGAACTGGTACGCCTTCGTGGCGCCGGGCAAGACGCCCGCGCCGATGCTCGACCGCTGGAACCGGGAGATCGTCAAGGTCCTGAACGACGCCGAGGTCAAGGAGGCGCTGCTCAAGCATGGCCTCACGCCCCAGCCCACCACGCGCGCGGAGTTCGCGGCCTTCATGAAGAAGGAGTCCGACCAGTGGGGCACGATCGTCAGGCAGCGCAAGCTGACGGCCAACTGAGGCAAGCCCCGCAGGGAGGAGGGCGTGGGGCTGGATGTTCATCCAGTCTTTTCATGGCGCCGTGACTACAATCCGCCGCCATGGCAACTTCCTCCCAGACTTCCCCCGCCTATTCGGAAGGCTCGATCCGCGTTCTCAAGGGCCTGGAGCCCGTCAAGCAGCGGCCGGGCATGTACACGCGCACCGACAACCCGCTGCACATCATCCAGGAAGTGCTGGACAACGCGGCCGATGAGGCGCTGGCCGGCTACGGCAAGAAGATCAAGGTCACGCTGCACGCCGACGGCTCGGTGAGCGTGGAAGACGATGGCCGCGGCATTCCGTTCGGCCTGCACCCCGAAGAAAAAGCGCCCGTGATCGAGCTGGTCTACACCCGGCTGCACGCGGGCGGCAAGTTCGACAAGGGCCAGGGCGGCGCCTACAGTTTTTCCGGCGGCCTGCACGGCGTGGGTGTCTCGGTGACCAACGCGCTGAGCAAGCGGCTCGAGGTCATCTCGCACCGCGAGGGCCAGGTCGCGCAACTGGCCTTCTCGGGCGGCGACGTGATCGAGCCCCTGCAACTGCGCGCCCAGGCCGGCGGCGACCGCAGGCAGGGCACCACCGTTCGCGCCTGGCCCGACGCCAAGTATTTCGAATCGGCGGCGCTGCCCATGCACGAGCTGGTGCATCTGCTGCGCAGCAAGGCCGTGCTGATGCCGGGTGTCACGGTCACGCTGGTCAACGAGAAGTCCAAGGACCAGCAGCAGTGGCTCTACAAGGGCGGCCTGCGCGACTACCTCATGCAGACGCTGTCGGCCGATCCGGTGATTCCGCTGTTCGAGGGCGCGGGCCATGCCGACAAGAATGCCGACAACTTCGCCGAGGGCGAGGGCGCCGACTGGTGCGTGGCTTTCACCGAGGAAGGCCAGCCGGTGCGCGAGAGCTATGTCAACCTGATCCCCACCAGCGCCGGCGGCACGCATGAAAGCGGCCTGCGCGACGGCCTGTTCAACGCCGTCAAGAGCTTCATCGAGCTGCATTCGCTGCTGCCCAAGGGCGTCAAGCTGCTGCCCGAAGACGTGTTCGCGCGCGCCAGCTACGTGCTCTCCGCCAAGGTGCTGGACCCGCAGTTCCAGGGCCAGATCAAGGAACGGCTCAACTCGCGCGACGCCGTGCGTCTGGTTTCCAGCTTCGTGCGCCCGGCGCTGGAACTCTGGCTCAACCAGCATGTGGACTACGGCAAGAAGCTGGCCGAGCTGGCCATCAAGGCGGCCCAGACGCGCCAGCGCGCCGGCCAGAAGGTGGAAAAGCGCAAGGGCTCCGGCGTGGCCGTGCTGCCGGGCAAGCTCACCGACTGCGAAAGCAAGGACATCAGCCACAACGAGGTCTTCCTGGTCGAGGGCGATTCGGCCGGCGGCAGCGCCAAGATGGGCCGCGACAAGGAATGCCAGGCCATCCTGCCGCTGCGCGGCAAGGTGCTCAACACCTGGGAGGTGGAGCGCGACCGCCTGTTCGCCAACACCGAGATCCACGACATCTCGGTGGCCATCGGCGTCGACCCGCACGGGCCCGAGGACAGCCCCGACCTCAGCGGCCTGCGCTACGGCAAGATCTGCATCCTGAGCGATGCCGACGTGGACGGTTCGCACATCCAGGTGCTGCTGCTCACGCTGTTCTTCCGCCACTTCCCCAAGCTGATCGAGACCGGCCACGTGTACGTGGCCCGGCCGCCGCTGTTTCGGGTCGATGCGCCTGCGCGCGGCAAGAAGCCAGCCTCCAAGGTCTACGCACTTGACGAGGGCGAGCTCACCGCCATCCTCGACAAGCTGCGCAAGGACGGCGTGGCCGAAGGCAAGTGGAGCATCAGCCGCTTCAAGGGGCTGGGCGAGATGAGCGCGGAACAATTGTGGGAAACCACGCTCAATCCAGACACCCGCCGCCTGCTGCAGGTGCGTCTGGGCCGCCTGGACTTCACCGGCACCCAGGGCGAGATCACCAAGCTCATGGGCAAGGGCGAAGCCGCCGCGCGGCGCGAGCTGATGGAGCTGCGCGCCGATGACGTGGAGGTGGATGTTTAGCGGAACAACACCCCCAAGCCGCTTCGCGGCGCCCCCTCTGCTGCGCGAGGGGCGCCATGCTGGAGCGGCTCTGATTGCCGTGCAAACAATGATTGAAGTGTCCCGAATACTGCGTCTCCTGCGTCTGTCTGGCCTCTCGCTGCTGCTGGCCGCAGGTGCGGCTGCGCACGCGAACATCTACGGCTATGTGGATGCCAACGGCACGGCCCACTTTGCGGCAGAGAAGGTCGATGAGCGCTACCAGCTCTTCTTCAAGGAGGGCCAGCGCTTCGACACGGCCGAAGGCCTGGGGCGCGCGCCGGCCCTGGGCGGCGCGCCCGGCACCCGCGCGGCCTCGCTGATCGCGCTGTTCGAGAAGGCGCCCAACTGGGGCAGCGCCAGCTCGGCCCTGAAGACCGCCGCCGCGCGCCACGACATCGACGTGGAGCTGCTGCAGGCGCTGGTGGCGGCGGAATCGGGCTTCAACGCACAGGCCATCTCGCCCAAGGGCGCCATCGGCCTGATGCAGCTGATGCCGGCCACGGCGCAGCGCTATGGCGTGCGCGGCGATGCCCGGCGCACGCTGGAGTCCAAGCTGCACGACCCGCAGATCAACATCGCCGCCGGCAGCCGCTACCTGCGCGATCTGATCGCCATGTTCGATGGCAGCCTGGAGCTGGCGCTGGCCGCCTACAACGCGGGCGAGGGTGCCGTGCAGCGCGCCGGCAACCGCATTCCCGATTACCGCGAAACGCAGAACTACGTGAAGACGGTGCTCGCGATCTACGCGCACCTCAAGCCGGCCGGCACGCGGGTGACGCAGAGCCGCACGGGCGCCGCGCGGGGCACGGGTGGCCGCGCGCCGGCGCGCGTGCGCATGGAGCTGCCGGCGGCCCGGCCCGCGGCCGACGCCGTCTCTTCCGACTGACAACAAGAATCAAGAACGCGCGGCCTCTTCGGCGCCGCTGAATTCGAACCGCAACGAGCCTCATGGACGACATTCAACCGACCCTGGATCTCCAGGAACCCGAAGATCCGAACGCGCTGACGCTGGCCGACTATGCGCAGACCGCCTACCTCGAGTACGCGCTTTCCGTGGTCAAGGGCCGCGCGCTGCCCGACGTGTGCGACGGCCAGAAGCCCGTGCAGCGGCGCATCCTTTATTCGATGGAGCGCATGGGCCTGGGCTATGGCGGCGCCAACGGCACCGTGGGGGCCAAGCCGGTCAAGAGCGCGCGCGTGGTCGGTGACGTGCTGGGTCGCTTCCATCCCCACGGCGACCAGGCTGCGTACGACGCGCTGGTGCGCATGGCGCAGGACTTCTCCCAGCGCTATCCGCTGATCGACGGCCAGGGCAACTTCGGCAGCCGCGACGGCGACGGCGCCGCCGCCATGCGCTACACCGAGGCGCGGCTGGCGCGCATCACGCAGCTGCTGCTGTCGGAGATCGACGAAGGCACGGTCGACTTCACGCCCAACTACGACGGCTCCACCGAGGAGCCGCGCCAATTGCCCGCGCGCCTGCCTTTCGTGCTGCTCAATGGCGCCAGCGGCATTGCGGTGGGGCTGGCCACGGAAATACCCAGCCACAACCTGCGCGAGATCGCTGACGCCTGCGTGGCGCTGATCAAGAGCAACGGCCAGCTGAGCGACGAAGAGTTGTTCACGCTGGTGCCCGGCCCCGACTACCCCGGCGGCGCGCAGATCATCAGCAGCGCCGGCGACATCGCCGATGCCTACCGCACCGGCCGCGGCTCGCTGAAGGTGCGCGCGCGCTGGAAGATCGAAGACCTGGCGCGCGGCCAGTGGCAGATGGTGGTCAACGAACTGCCGCCCGGCGTCAGCACCCAGAAGGTGCTCGAAGAGATCGAGGAGCTCACCAATCCCAAGGTCAAGGCCGGCAAGAAGGCCCTGACCACCGAGCAGCAGCAGGTCAAGGCCGCGCTGCTGGCGGTGCTGGACGGCGTGCGCGACGAGTCGAGCAAGGACGCGCCCGTGCGGCTGGTCTTCGAGCCCAAGACCTCGCGCATTCCGCAGGAAGAGTTCATCGCCACGCTGCTGTCGCAGACCTCGCTGGAAAGCTCGTCCTCCATCAACCTCACGATGGTGGGCATCGACGGCAAGCCGGTGCAGAAGTCGCTGCGGCAGATGCTGCTGGAATGGGTGGCCTTCCGCGAGCAGACGGTGCAGCGCCGCTCGCAGCACCGCCTGGATAAGGTCAACGACCGCATCCACATCCTCGAAGGCCGGCAGCTGGTGCTGCTGAACATCGACGAGGTGATCGCCATCATCCGCGCGGCCGAGGAACCGAAGGCGGCGCTGATCGCGCGCTTCAACCTCAGCGACCGCCAGGCCGAGGACATCCTTGAAATCCGGCTGCGCCAGCTGGCGCGGCTGGAGGCGATCAAGATCGAGCAGGAACTGGCCAAGCTGCGCGACGAGAAGAAGAAGCTGGAAGAGATCCTGGGCAGCCCGGCCGCACTGCGCCGCCTGCTGGTCAAGGAGATCGAGTCCGACGCCAAGAGCTTCGAGGACCCGCGCCGCACCTTGATCCAGGCCGAGAAGCGCGCCGTGGCCGAGGTGCGCGTGGTGGACGAGCCCGTGACGGTGATCGTGTCGCAAAAGGGCTGGGTGCGCGCGCAAAAGGGCTGGAGCCCGCGCGGCGAGGCCCGGCCCGAGTACAGCTTCAAGGCCGGCGACGGGCTGTACGGCGCTTTTGAATGTCGCACGGTCGATACGCTGCTGGTCTTTGGCACGGCCAAGGACAAGTCGGTGCGCGTCTACACCGTGCCCGTGGCCAGCCTGCCGGGCGCGCGCGGCGACGGCCAGCCCGTGACCACCATGATCGAGCTGGAAGCCGGCACGCAGGTGGCGCATTTCTTTGCGGGCCCGTCCTCGGCCCAACTGCTGCTGGCCAACACGGGGGGCTACGGCTTCCTCGCGCAGGTGGAGCACATGGTCTCGCGCCAGAAGGGCGGCAAGGCCTTCGTCGATGTGGGCGAGGGCGAGCAACTGACCCGGCCCGCGCTGGTGGGCGGTGCCAGCGGCACCACGCCGGCAGAACCGGCCACCCATGTGTGCTGCGTGGCCAGCGACCGCCAGATCCTGACCTTCGAACTCTCGGAGCTGAAGATGCTGCCCAAGGGCGGCCGCGGCCTCACCTTGATGGACCTGGGGCCCAAGGCCGTGCTGGCCGGTGCCGCGGCCTACACGCGCAGCGTGCGCATCGAAGGCGACTTCCGCGGCAAGCGGCGCGAGGAGCAGCTGGACATCCGGTCATTGAACAACGCGCGCGCCGCGCGTGGGCGCAAGGGCAAGGCTGGCGCCTTCACCTTCACGCCCGACCTCGTGACGCGGGTGGAATGATGGGCGGGCTGGATCTGAGCGCCATCGGGCTGCTGGTGGGCGCGTTGGGCGGGGTGTTCAGCTTCTGGCTGGGCCGGCGTTGGCGGGCCCGCTATCTGGCGCGCAAGCGCACCCGTGACGAGACCGCGGCGCGCGCCGGTGAAAGCCGCCAGGTGCGGCGCGCACGGCAGCGGCGCGACGCCGGTCGCTGAGCGCTGCCCTCATCTGTGGGGGCGGGAAGCGCATTTCTGCCGGCTGAGCCGCTCCAAATATTGTGAGCAGGCGTTTCCAGTCCAGAAATCCTGCAGGCGCATGCGGCAAACTGCCCCGGCTGGTGGAGTGGCTCCGTGCGGGCCCGGTCATCCGCAGGGGGCGTGAGGGCGAGGTCACACACCGCGCGATCGCTTCATCCACAACCAACAGAGACGACTTGAATGAACAAGCTGTATGCATTGATGTCGGTGGCCGTGCTTGTGGCCGCCTGCTCCAGCGAAAGCGCGCCCGTGGCGCCCGCACCCGCCCCCGCGCCGGCCGCGAGCGCGCCTGCACCCGCTGCGCCGGCACCGGCCCCTGCGCCTGAACCGGCCGCTTCTGCCCCTGCCGCGGCGCCCACCGCTTCGACCGATCTGCCCCAGGAATGCCAGGACTACCTGAACAAGGTGTCGGCCTGCGTCAGCAAGCAAAGCGGTGCCGCCGCCGATGCGATGAAGGCCAGCATGGAGCAGACCCGCTCCGCATGGGCGGCCTACGGCGCCGACAAGGCCCAGCTGGGTGCTGCCTGCAAGACCGCCAGCGACAACTTCGCTGCCCAGGCGACCGCGATGAAGTGCTGATCCGCGCCTTTCGCCTGCGCATCCAGCCCATGCGGCGCGCAGGTGGCAGCGAAGGAAGCCGGCCATTGGCCGGCTTTCTTGTTTTCAGGGCCTGTTGTTGATAACAGGCCCGGGCTCTATGCGCCGGGCGTGTCCGGCAGCAGCCAGGCGCGCTGCGTTTCCGCGGTCGTCTTCAGAAAGCGCCACACGGCCTGCATGCGCGCCAGCTGCTTGGACTCGGCAGGCATGGACATCCAGAAGCTGCGAACGAAGCGGGCTTCGGCGGGCAGCAGCCGCATCAGCAGCGGGTCGCGCTCGGCCACGAAGGCCGGCAGCACCGCGATGCCGGCCCCCGCCTGTGCGGCGCGGTGCTGGGCCAGGATGCTGGTGCTGCGCAGGGCGAAGGCGTCGGGCCGGTGCAGCTCGCCCAGGTACTTCAGTTCCTTTGAGAACAGCAGGTCATCGACGTAGCCGATGAAGCTGTGGCCGCGCAGATCCTCGCGCGTGCGGATCGGCGGGTGCGCAGCCAGATAGTCGTGCGCGGCATAGAGGTGCAGGCTGTAGTCGCACAGTTTGGAGGCCAGCACGGGCCCGTGCGCCGGCCGCTCCAGCGAGATCACGATGTCCGCCTCGCGCCTGGACAGGTGAACCAGCCGCGGCAGGGCCAGCAGGTCGATCACCAGCCGCGGATGCTGCAGGCCGAAGCCGGCGAGTGCGGGTGCCAGCACCACGGTGCCGAAGCCTTCGGTGGCGCCCACGCGCACCAGGCCGGCCAGGTCTTCGTCGGCCAGCGGGGCGGCGCTTTGCTCCAGGGCGTGGAAGGCGCGCTCCATCGCTTCCACTTGCGGCTGCAGTCGGCGCCCGTTCTCGGTCAGGCGATGGCCGCCGGCCTCGCGCGCGAAAAGCGGCGTGCCCAGCGACTTTTCCAGCGCCTGGATGCGGCGTGCCACCGTCGTGTGGTCCACGCCCAGGCGGCGGGCGGCAGCCACCAGCGTGCCGGCGCGCGCGAGCTCCAGGAAATAGCGCAGGTTGTTCCAGTCCATGTTCTGCATTTTTGCAGAGCGAAAGCGCATCCGTGGGCATTGCCGCAGCAAAAGTGCAAAGCTAGGATTCGCCGCACTGGCGCCTGCAGGTGCCCGCATCCCACACATCACGGAGACACACGCATGGACGCCCCCGTCAAGCCCGCAACCCAGGTCGCCACCGTCAAGCTGCTCATCGGCGGCGAGTTCGTCGAGTCGAAGACTTCCGAATGGCGCGACGTCATCAACCCCGCCACGCAGCAGGTGCTGGCTCGCGTGCCCTTCGCCACGCCGGCCGAGGTGGACGCGGCCGTGGCCAGCGCGCAGCAGGCCTTCAAGACCTGGAAGAAGACGTCCATCGGCGCGCGTGCGCGCATCTTCCTGAAGCTGCAGCAGTTGATCCGCGAGAACATGGGCGAGCTGGCGGCGCTGCTGACGGCCGAGCAGGGCAAGACGCTGCCCGACGCCGAAGGCGACGTGTTCCGCGGCCTGGAGGTGGTGGAGCATGCGGCCAGCATCGGCAACCTGCAGCTGGGCGAACTGGCCAACAACGTGGCCGGCGGGGTGGACACCTACACGCTGCTGCAGCCGCTGGGCGTGTGCGCGGGCATCACGCCCTTCAACTTCCCCGCCATGATCCCGCTGTGGATGTTCCCGATGGCCATTGCCACGGGCAACACCTTCGTGCTCAAGCCCTCCGAACAGGACCCGATGGTGACCATGCGCCTGGTCGAGCTGGCGATGGAAGCGGGCGTGCCGCCCGGCGTGCTCAACGTGGTCCATGGCGGCGAGCAGGTGGTCAACGCCATCTGCGACCACAAGGACATCAAGGCGATCAGCTTCGTGGGCTCGACCAAGGTCGGCACCCACGTCTACAACCGCGCCACCCTGGCCGGCAAGCGCGCGCAATGCATGATGGGCGCGAAGAACCACTGCATCGTGCTGCCCGATGCGAACAAGGAACAGACCCTCAACGCGCTGGCGGGCGCCAGCTTCGGTGCAGCCGGCCAGCGCTGCATGGCGCTGTCGGTGGCCGTGCTGGTGGGCGAGGCGCGCAACTGGATCCCCGACCTGGTGGCCAAGGCCAAGACGCTCAAGGTCAGCGGTGGCACCGAGAAGGGCACGGACGTGGGGCCGCTGGTGTCCTGCGCAGCGCGCGACCGCGTGACCAGCCTGATCGAGCGCGGCGTGGCCGACGGCGCCACGCTGGAGCTGGACGGCCGCAACCCCCATGTGCCGGGCTACGAGCAGGGCAACTTCGTGGGGCCGACGGTGTTTTCGGGCGTCAAGCCCGGCATGAGCATCTATGACCAGGAGATCTTCGGCCCCGTGCTGTGCCTGGCCGAGGCTGAAACGCTGGACGACGCCATCGAGCTGATCAACAGCAACCCCAACGGCAACGGCACGGCCATCTTCACGCAATCGGGCGCGGCGGCGCGCAAGTTCCAGGAAGAGATCGACGTGGGCCAGGTGGGCATCAATGTGCCGATCCCGGTGCCGGTGCCGCTGTTCTCCTTCTCGGGTTCGCGCGCTTCCAAGCTGGGCGACCTGGGCCCTTACGGCAAGCAGGTGATCCTGTTCTACACGCAGACCAAGACCATCACGGCGCGCTGGTTCGACGACAGCACCACCTCGCATGGGGTGAACACGACGATTTCGCTGAAGTGAGCGGCGCTGGGCCGAGCTTCAAGAGTTTCTCAGGGAGGAGGCACGGAGCCGCGCGGCAGGCCGTGGCCGGTCCGGGCGATGGATGGGGTGGCGAAGAGCGCAGGGAGGGACGCGGCATAGCCGTTGCAAACAGGCATGCTTCGTAAACTGCCACACCATCAGCCCGCACCGGCCGCGGCTTGCCGCGCGGCCGCCGGCGCCCAACCTCTTTGACCTGTCTCCCATGGACTTTGAACTGACCGAAGAACAGCGTGCCTTCGCCGACACGGCGCGCGAGTTCGCTGCCATCGAACTGGCGCCCCATGCCGCGCAATGGGACCGCGACTCCATCTTCCCGCGCGAGGCCATCGCCAAGGCCGGTGAACTCGGCTTCTGCGGCCTTTACGCGCCCGAGCGCATCGGCGGCCTGGGCCTGCCGCGCCTGGACGCGGCGCTGGTCTTCGAGGAAATGGCGGCCGTGGATCCCTCGACCACGGCCTTCATCACCATCCACAACATGGCCACCTGGATGCTGGGCAACTGGGGCAGTGACGCCGTGTGCGCGAAGTGGGGCGAGGCGCTGACCAGCGGCCGCAAGCTGGCCTCCTACTGCCTCACCGAACCCGGCGCGGGCTCTGACGCGGGCGCGCTCAAGACGCGCGCCGTGCTCGAGGGCTCCGAGTACGTCATCAATGGCGGCAAGGCCTTCATCTCGGGCGCCGGCGCCACCGATGTGCTGGTGCTCATGGCGCGCACGGGCGGCGCGGGGCCGGGTGGGGTGTCGGCCTTTGCGGTGCCGGCCGATGCACCTGGCATCGGCTATGGCAAGAAGGAGCACAAGATGGGCTGGAACAGCCAGCCCACGCGCACCATCAGTTTCGACAACGTGCGCGTGCCGGTAGACCATCTGCTGGGCCAGGAAGGCGAGGGCTTTCGCATCGCCATGAAAGGGCTGGACGGCGGCCGCATCAACATCGCGACCTGCTCGGTGGGCGCTGCCCAGGGGGCGCTGGACGCGGCGCGGCGCTACCTGCATGAGCGCCAGCAGTTCGGCAAGCCGCTGGCCAGCTTCCAGGCCCTGCAGTTCAAGCTGGCCGACATGGCCACCGAACTGGTGGCCGCGCGCCAGATGGTGCGGCTGGCTGCCAGCAAGCTCGATGCGCAGCACCCCGACGCCAGCACCTATTGCGCGATGGCCAAGCGCTTTGCCACCGACGCGGGTTTCAACGTCGTGAACGAAGCGCTGCAGCTGCACGGCGGCTATGGCTATCTGGGCGAATTCCCGCTCGAGCGCCTGCTGCGCGACGCGCGCGTGCATCAGATCCTGGAAGGCACCAACGAGATCATGCGCGTGATCGTGTCACGCAAGCTGCTCGAAGGCGACGCAGACATCAGATAACTTGCTGTCCAATCACCCCCATGACTGACGCTGTAGTTATCTTCGACACCCTCCCCACGGCCAACGGCAAGCGCTTCGGCGTTGCCACGCTCAATGCGCCGGCCTCCCTCAACTCGCTTTCGGTCGCCATGGTGCGGCTGCTCACGCCCAAGCTGCGCGAATGGGCGGCCGATCCGCAGATCGTGGGCGTGCTGCTGCAGGCCGTAGGCGAGAAAGCCTTCTGTGCCGGCGGCGACCTGCGCCAGCTCTACCAGACGCTGCGCGACTGCGGGCCGCAGCGCAACGAATATGCCGAGCGCTTCTTCGGCGAGGAATACGAACTCGACCACCTGATCCACACCTTCCCCAAGCCCTTCCTGTGCTGGGGCCATGGCATCGTGATGGGCGGGGGCGTGGGCCTGATGGTGGGCGCCTCGCACCGCGTGGTGACCGAGGGCAGCCGCGTGGCCATGCCCGAAATCAACATCGGCCTGTTCCCCGATGTGGGCGGCAGCTGGTTCCTGCGCCGCGCGCCGGGCCGCACCGGCCTGTTCCTGGCCTTCACGGCCGCGCAGATCAATGGCAGCGATGCCATCTTCTGCGGCCTGGCCGACGTGCTGGTGCCGCAGGCGCGCAAAGCGCAGGTGCTCGAGGCCATCGGCGCCACGGCCTGGAGCGGCGATGACCGCGCCGACCGCGCGCTGCTCTCGCGCATCCTGGCCACGGCGGCCGAAGGCGTGGAGCGCCCGGCTTCCAAGGTGCGCGCGCATTACGACACCATCGAGGCGTTGATGGCTGGCGAGAGCCTCACGGACATTGCCGATCGTTTTGCCGCCTTGCGCAGCGACGACGCCTGGCTGCAAGGCGCGGCCCAGGCCTTTGCCAAGGGCGCGCCCAGCTCCATCGCGCTGAGCTGGGAGCTGTGGCAGCAGGTGCCGCGCATGTCGCTGGCCGAAGTCTTCAGGCTCGAATACTGGGCGGCGCTGGGCTTTTGCGCGCACCACGATTTTGCAGAAGGCATCCGCGCGGTGCTGGTCGAAAAAGACCGAAACCCCCAATGGCAGCCCGCGCGCCTGGCCGACATCACGCCCGAGTTCGTGGCCGAGCATCTGAAGCCGCGCGGCGAGATGGCGCCAGAGCTGGTGCCGCTGCACTGAGAGGCTGAGAGTCTTTCGCCCATGCCCGCCGTGCACGGCCAAAAAACTCTCAGCCTTTGAGCCCCGGCCCTTCGGAACACGGCCGGCGATCCCTCTTTTTTGGAAAAGAAGCACGGAGTCAAAGCATGAAGATCGCATTCATCGGCCTGGGCAACATGGGCGGCCCCATGGCACTGAACCTGCACAAGGCCGGCCACAGCGTCAGCGCCTTCGACCTGTCGAGCGCGGCGTGTGAGACGCTGCGTGCGCAGGGTGTGCCCATTGCCGATTCGGCCGCGGGTGCCGTGGCGGGGGCCGAGGCCGTTGTCAGCATGCTGCCGGCCAGCCAGCACGTGGAATCGCTGTACCTGGGCGAAGGCGGCCTGCTCGCGAAGCTGGCGCCAGGCGCGCTGGTCATCGACAGCAGCACCATCGCCGCCGGCACCTCGCGCAAGCTGGCCGAGGCGGGCGCCGCGCGTGGCATCGCCGTGATCGATGCGCCCGTTTCGGGCGGCACGGGCGGCGCGATCGCGGGCACGCTGACCTTCATGGTGGGTGGCAGCGAAGCCGACCTGGAACGCGCGCGCCCGCTGCTCGAAAAGATGGGCGCCAACATCTTCCACGCGGGCGGGGCAGGGGCCGGGCAGACGGCCAAGATCTGCAACAACATGCTCCTGGGCATCCTGATGGTCGGCACCTCGGAAGCCATCGCGCTGGGCGTGGCCAACGGACTCGACCCCAAGGTGCTGTCCGAGATCATGCGCCGCAGCTCGGGCGGCAACTGGGCGCTCGAGAAGTACAACCCGCTGCCCGGCGTGATGGAGAACGCGCCCGCGTCCAAGGGCTATGCGGGCGGCTTCGGCACCGACCTGATGCTCAAGGACCTGGGTCTGGCGCAGGAGAACGCCACCGCCGTCAAGGCCGCCACCCCGCTGGGCGGCATGGCGCGCAACCTCTATGCGGCGCACAGCCTGGGCGGGCATGGCGCGCTGGACTTCTCCAGCGTGATCAAGCTGTTCCAGAAAGCTGGTTGAACGGGCCGCCAGCGCGCGCTGGCGCTTGGGAATAAGCAGCTAACGAATGGTTCGTTCGCTGATCGTTCACAGAAAGCGACAATAGCCACTTTCTGTGAACTGCGGCCGGCGTCTTTGGGGCCCCGCCTTTGGGGCCGCCTGCCGCTTCCTCCATGACAGCCCATCCCGTTCCCTTGCGCGGCGCGGGCGCCAGCCCTTTGGCTGCTGGTGCCGCGACCGAGCCGGTCATCCGCCTGCAGGCGGTGCAAAAAACCTTCCAGTTGCCCAACGGGCAGCGCTTCGATGCCGTGTGTTCCGTCTCGCTGGACATTGCCGCGGGCGACGTGTTCGGCCTCATTGGCAAGAGCGGCGCCGGCAAGTCCACGCTGCTGCGCCTGATCAACCTGCTGGAGCGCCCCGACGCGGGCCAGGTGCGCGTGGGCGGGCGCGACCTCACCGCGCTTTCGCGCGCGCAACTGCGCGAGACGCGCCAGAACATCGGCATGATCTTCCAGCAGTTCAACCTGCTGCAGAACGCCACGGTGTTCGAGAACGTGGCCTTCCCGCTGCGCATCCACGGCCGCAACGCCACGGCCGACATCGACGCGCGCGTGCGTGAATGCCTGGCGCTGGTGGGGCTGGAAGACAAGGTCCACAGCTATCCGGCCCAGCTCTCGGGCGGCCAGAAGCAGCGCGTGGCCATTGCGCGCGCGCTGGCGCCGCGTCCGCAGGTGCTGCTGTGCGACGAGCCCACCTCCGCACTGGACAGCGAGACCACGCAGTCCATCCTCGACACGCTGCGCGAGATCAACCAGAAGCTGGGCGTGACCATCGTGATCGTTACGCATGAACTCTCGGTGGTGGAGGCACTGTGCCGCCATGTGGCCGTGGTGGAGCAGGGTCAGGTGGTGGAGCAGTTCGCCGTGCGCGAGCCTGCCGCCGAGCGCCTGACGGTGCTGGGCCGCGAACTGGATGCGCTGGTGCGCCGCCGTGCGCGCGAAGCCGCGCTCGATCTGGAACTGGCGCAGGAGGCCGCAGGCGTGCCTGCCGCGCTGCGCGTGGCCGGAGGTGCTGCCCATGTCTGAAAACATCGTCGCCATCCTGCCCGAGCTGTGGCTGGCTGCCGGCCAGACCTTCCTGATGCTGGCCATCGGCCTGTCGGCTGCCGTGGTCATCGGCGGTCCGCTGGGTGTGCTGATCTTTCTGCTGGGCCCGGGTCAGTCGCTGGAGAACCGGCCGCTGTACCTGGTGCTGAACTGGATCGTCAACACGGTCCGCTCCTTCCCCTTCATCATCCTGCTGGTGGCGCTGGTGCCGTTCACGCGCATCGTGGCAGGCACTTCCATCGGACCGCTGGCCGCGGCGGTGCCGCTGTCGGTGGCCGCCATTCCGTACTTCGCACGGCTGGTGGACCAGTGCATCCGCGAAGTGCCGCGCGGCGTGATCGAGGCGGCCCATGCCATGGGCGCGTCGGAGCTGCAGATCGTCTGGCGCGTGCTGGTGCGCGAGTCGCGCTCGGGCCTGGTGCTGGCGCTGACGGTGCTGGCGGTGAGCTTCCTGTCCTACTCGGCCGTGGCCGGCGTGGTGGGCGGCGGCGGCATCGGTGACCTGGCGATCCGCTACGGCTACTACCGCTTCCAGACCGACGTGATGCTGCTCACCGTGGCGTTGCTGATCGTGCTGGTGCAGATCATCCAGTTCCTGGGCAACCACATCGCCCAGCGCCTGGACAAGCGCTGATTGATCCACAACAGGCCCGGCTCGCGCGCTGCGCTGGCGCCGCGCGCGCAAGCCTTTCCCTTTTCTTTCTCCCTCACTCTGGAATTTCCATGCTTCGTCGTTCCCTCATCGCCCTGTCCGTCGCCGCCCTGAGCCTGGGTGGTCTGCCGCTGCATGCGCAGGCTCAAGCGGCCAAGAAGGAACTGGTCATCGGCGGCACCGCCGGCTCCAACGTCGACCAGCTCAAGCAAGGCATCGTGCCGATCCTGCAGAAGAAGGGCTACAAGGTGCGCGTGGTCGAATTCAACGACTACGTGCAGCCCAACCTGGCGCTGGCCCAGGGCTCGCTGGACGCCAACTTCTTCCAGCATCTGGTCTACCTGAAGAAGTTCGCGGCCGACCAGAAGCTGGACATCACCGAGCTGGTGCAGGGCCCCATCGCGCCCATGGGTGTGTACTCGAACAAGCGCAAGAGCCTGGCCGAAGCCAAGGAAGGCGACCGCGTGACCTTACCCAACGACCCGAGCAACCTGGCCCGCGCGCTGCTGCTGCTGCAACAGAACAAGCTGGTCACGATCAAGGACGGCATCGACCCGCTGCGCGTGAGCGAAAAGGATCTGGCCACCAACCCGCGCAAGCTCAAGCTCATTCCGCTGGAGGCCGCGCAACTGCCGCGTTCGCTGGGTGACACCGAGTACGCCATCATCAACGGCAACTTCGCCATCTCCTCGGGCCTGAAGCTGACCGAGGCCGTGACGCTGGAAAAGACGCCCGACCACTACCTCAATGTGGTGGCCGTGAAGACCGCCGACAAGAACAGCGCCTGGGCCAAGGACCTGGTGGAGGCCTACCGCTCGCCCGAGTTCAAGGCGGTGGTGGACAGCAAGTTCCAAGGCTACGCCAAGCCGGCTTTCCTGCAGTAATTGCTGGCCCAAAGCAGAAGCCCCGCCACCGGTTCGCCGGTGGCGGGGCTTCTGCTTTTCTCAGCCGCGAGATCGATCAGTCGGCTTCGGCCATTTGGGATTGCAGGTAGTTCTGGATGCCGACCTTGGCGACTAGATCGATCTGCGTTTCAAGGAAGTCGATGTGCTCTTCGGTGTCGTCCAGGATGCCCTGCAGCAGATCGCGCGAGACATAGTCGCGCACCGATTCGCAGTGGGCGATGCCGGCCTTGATGGTGGCCTGTGCGCCTTGCTCGCTGCGCAGATCGCATTCGAGGATCTCGGGCACGTCCTCGCCGACTTGCAGCTTGGCCAGGTCCTGGAGGTTGGGCAGGCCGTCCAGCATGAAGATGCGGTCCATCAGCTTGTCGGCGTGTTTCATCTCGCCGATGGATTCGTCGTATTCCTTCTTCGCCAGCTTGTCCAGGCCCCAGTGCTTGAGCATGCGGTAGTGCAGGAAGTACTGGTTGATGGCCGTGAGCTCGTTCTTGAGCTGGGCCTGAAGATGCTCGATGACTTTCGGGTCGCCTTTCATGGTGTTCTCTCTTTTCGTATGGGCGGATGCGGCCGATTGTCCGAGTCGCGCATGGCCGGCTCAAGCCAAGCCCCTGCATTTGCGGTCTGCATGCGTGTGAGGCTGAGTGCGGTTCTCAACCCGCTGCGCTCATGTCATGGCGCGGGCCAAATGCGGCGCCGCCTCGGGCCTGTCATTGGCCGCACTCATAGTCAATGCGCCGCCATGGAATAGATTATTTCTATCAATAAATGTTCGGCGATGCATATAATGAACACTCGTTTGTTTCACTGACCAACTAGGAAGCGCAATGTCCCTGATCAATACCCCCGTGCAACCCTTCAAGACCACCGCCTACGTGAACCGTTCGGGCAAGGGTGAGTTCATCGAAGTGACCGAGGAAAGCCTGAAGGGCAAGTGGTCCGTGCTGATCTTCATGCCGGCGGCCTTTACCTTCAACTGCCCGACCGAGATCGAAGACGCTGCTGAAAACTACGCCGAGTTCCAGAAGGCCGGTGCCGAGGTCTACATCGTGACCACCGACACGCACTTCTCGCACAAGATCTGGCACGAAACCTCCGACGCCGTGGGCAAGGCCAAGTTCCCCCTGGTCGGCGACCCGACCCACACGCTGACCAACGCTTTCGGCGTGCACATCCCCGAAGAAGGCCTGGCACTGCGCGGCACCTTCGTGATCAACCCCGATGGCGTGATCAAGACCCTGGAAATCCACTCCAACGAAATCGCCCGCGACGTGTCTGAAACCCTGCGCAAGCTCAAGGCTGCCCAGTTCACGGCCGCCAACCCCGGCCAGGTCTGCCCCGCCAAGTGGAAGGAAGGCGCCAAGACCCTGACGCCTTCGCTGGACCTGGTCGGCAAGATCTAAGAAATCGCCGGCAACGGCAGAGCGCCCGAGCGCTCAGCAGCCGGACAGCGTCATGGCGCCCTGCGCCATGCCGTCCGGCTTTTTTTCGCCCGTGCGAACCCCAAATACACGAGATTGAAAGGAATCCACCATGCTCGACGACAACCTCAAGACCCAGCTCGGCGCCTATCTGGAGCGCGTCTCTCAGCCGTTCGAACTGGTGGCTTCCCTGGATGACAGCGAGACCTCGCGCGACATGCACGCGCTGCTGCAAACGATCCAGAGCCTGCGCAGCGACAAGATCACGCTGCGCACCGACGGCAACGACGCACGCAAGCCTTCGTTCAGCCTGCAGCGCACCGGTGCTGATGCGCAGGCGCAGCAGCTTCGCTTTGCGGGCCTGCCGCTGGGCCACGAGTTCACCTCGCTGGTGCTGGCGTTGCTGTGGACCGGTGGCCATCCGCCCAAGGTCGAACAGGACGTGATCGACCAGGTCAAGGCGCTCGAAGGCGACTTCAGCTTCGAGGTCTACATGAGCCTGACCTGCCACAACTGCCCGGACGTGGTGCAGGCCCTGTCGCTGATGGCCGTGCTGAATCCGCGCGTGAAGACCACGGTGATCGAAGGTGGCGCCTTCCAGCAGGAGGTGACCGACCGCGAGATCATGGCTGTGCCCATGGTGTTTCTCAACGGTCAGATGTTCCACTCGGGCCACACCAGCCTCGAAGAGATTGTCGGCAAGCTCGACACCGGCGCAGCCGCGCGCGACGCGGCCAAGCTCTCGGCCAAGGTACCCTATGACGTGCTGATCGTGGGCGGCGGCCCGGCCGGCGCCGCAGCCGCGGTGTACGCCGCACGCAAGGGCATCCGCACCGGCATCGCCGCCGAGCGTTTCGGCGGCCAGGTCAACGACACGATGGCGATCGAGAACTACATCTCGGTCGTGGAAACCGACGGCCCCAAGTTCGCGGCCGCGCTGGAGGCCCACACCCGCGCCTATGACGTGGACATCATGAACCTGCAGCGCGCGGAAGGCCTGGTGCCGGCCAGCAGCGCAGGCGGCCTGATCGAGGTCAAGCTGGCCAATGGCGGCGTGCTGCAGGGCAAGACCGTGATCCTGTCCACCGGCGCCCGCTGGCGCAACATCAACGTGCCCGGCGAGGCCGAGTTCAAGAACAAGGGCGTGGCCTATTGCCCGCACTGCGACGGCCCGCTGTTCAAGGGCAAACGCGTGGCCGTGATCGGCGGCGGCAACTCGGGCGTGGAGGCGGCCATCGACCTGGCCGGCATCGTGGGCCATGTGACGCTGATCGAGTTCGACACCAAGCTGCGTGCCGACGAGGTGCTGCAGCGCAAGCTGCGCAGCCTGCCCAACGTGGTGGTGGTGGTGAATGCCCAGACCACCGAGATCACGGGCACCGACAAGGTCAACGGCCTGAACTACAAGGACCGCGCCACGGGCCAGGCTCATCGCGTGGAACTCGAAGGCGTGTTCGTGCAGATCGGCCTGGTGCCCAACACCGACTGGCTCAAGGGCACGGTGGAGCTGAGCAAGCACGGCGAGATCGTGGTCGACGCGCGCGGCCAGACCTCGGTGCCGGGCGTGTTCGCCGCAGGCGACGCGACCACGACACCCTACAAGCAGATCGTCATTGCGGCCGGCGAAGGCTCCAAGGCCGCACTGAGCGCCTTCGACCACCTGATCCGCACGACGGCGCCTGCCCAGTGAGCGCCTGAGCCCGGCGCGGCGGTGTGCCGCGCCGAGGCTGGAAGAGGGCGGCGGATTGCCGTCGCTCAGTAGCTCAGCCGCTCCGGCCGCAGTTCCTGCAGGATGGTGGTCGCGATCTCTTCGATGGACTTGGTCGTGGTCGACAGCCAGCGGATCCCCGCGCGCCGCATCATGGCCTCGGCTTCGCTCACTTCGTGGCGGCAGTTCTCGATGCTGGCGTAGCGTGAGTTGGGCCGGCGCTCATTGCGGATCTCGGCCAGCCGCTCGGGCTGGATCGTGAGGCCGAAGATCTTCTTGCGATGCGGCACCAGCGCTGGCGGCAGCTGGCGGCGGTCGAAATCCTCGGGGATCAGCGGGTAGTTGGCCGCCTTCAGGCCGTGCTGCATGGCCAGATACAGCGAGGTCGGCGTCTTGCCGCTGCGGCTCACGCCCACCAGGATCACATCGGCGCCTTCGAGATCGCGGTTGCTCTGGCCGTCGTCGTGCTGGAGGCTGAAGTCGATGGCCGCGATGCGCGCGTTGTATTCCTTGCTCTTGCTGATGTCGGAGAAGCGGCCGATGCGGTGGTTGGACTTCATCGCCAGCTCGATTTCCAGCGGGCGCACGAAGGTGCCGAACATGTCCAGCAGCATGCCCTTGCAGCCGGTCTCGATCACTTCCAGTACGTCCATGTTGGCCAGCGTGGTGAACACGATGGGCCGCAGGCCTTCGATCTCGGCCGTGTGGTTGATCTGCCGCACGGCCTGATGCGCCTTGTCCACGGTGTCGGTGAACGGCAGCCGCACATGGCGCGCCTTGAACTCGAACTGGTTCAGCACGGCGTTGCCGAAGGTCTCGGCCGTGATACCGGTGCCATCGGAGACATAGAAGACGGAGCGGGTGCGCATAGGGTCCTGTCTGGGGGTCAGTCCTGCACGCGCAAGCAAAGCTCGCGCCTACAATCCCGCCATTATCGGCACCTCGCCGTGCCTGCCCCCACCCATCCATGCAGACCCACCGCGCACCCACAGCAACGACAACGATCGTGCCGCTGGCCCGTCTGCATGCGTGCGCCCCGTTTTTAAACTCCGGAGCTTTCCCATGTCTGCACTCTTCGAAGCGACCGCCCTGGTCGTACCGTTTGAGAACCTGAGAATGAGCGATGTCGAGGCGGTCGGCGGCAAGAACGCCAGCCTCGGCGAAATGATCTCGCAGCTGCCGCAGGGCGTGCGCGTGCCCACGGGCTTCGCGACCACCGCCCATGCCTTCCGCCAGTTCCTGGCGCACGAGGGCCTGAGCGAGCGCATCAGCCAGCGCCTGGCCACGCTCGATATCGAGGACGTGCGCGCACTGGCGACTGCCGGCGCCGAGATCCGCGGCTGGATCGAGGCCCAGCCTTTCCCCGCCGACCTGGAACAGGGCGTGCGCGAGGCTTTTGCCACGCTGTCGGCCGGCAACGACCAGGCCAGCTTCGCCGTCCGCTCCTCCGCCACGGCCGAGGATCTGCCCGACGCATCCTTCGCCGGCCAGCAGGAAACCTTCCTGAACGTGGTCGGCATCGAGGACGTGCTGCACAAGATGAAGGAGGTCTTTGCCTCCCTCTACAACGACCGCGCCATCAGCTACCGCGTGCACAAGGGCTTCGCGCATGACGTGGTGGCCCTGTCGGCCGGCGTGCAGCGCATGGTGCGCTCCGACCTGGGCGCGGCCGGCGTGATGTTCACGATCGACACCGAGTCCGGCTTCGACCAGGTGGTGTTCATCACCTCCAGCTACGGCCTGGGCGAGACGGTGGTGCAGGGCGCCGTGAACCCCGACGAGTTCTACGTCCACAAGCCGATGCTGGAAGCCGGCAAGAAGGCCGTGATCCGTCGCAACCTTGGCTCCAAGCTGATCCAGATGGAGTTCTCCACGCCCGAGGAGAAGAAGGCCACGGGCAAGCTGGTCAAGACCACCGACGTCAAGGCCGAGCTGCGCAACCGCTATTCGCTCAGCGATGAAGACGTGGAGCAACTGGCCCGCTACGCACTGGTGATCGAGAAGCACTATGGCCGCCCGATGGACATCGAGTGGGGCAAGGACGGCACCGACGGCCAGCTCTACATCCTGCAGGCCCGCCCCGAGACGGTGAAGAGCCAGCAGCAGGGCAAGGCCGAGCAGCGCTTCAAGCTCAAGGGCAAGAGCACCGTGCTGGCCGAAGGCCGCGCCATCGGCCAGAAGATCGGTACCGGCCCCGTGCGCCTGGTGCACAGCATCAGCGAGATGGACAAGGTGCAGGCCGGCGACATCCTCGTGACGGACATGACCGACCCGAACTGGGAGCCGGTGATGAAGCGCGCCAGCGCCATCGTGACCAATCGCGGCGGCCGCACCTGCCACGCGGCCATCATCGCGCGCGAACTCGGCATTCCGGCCGTGGTGGGCTGCGGCGATGCCACCAGCCTGCTCAAGGACGGCACGCTGGTCACCGTGAGCTGCGCCGAAGGCGACACCGGCTTCATCTACGACGGCCTGCTGGAAACCGAGGTGACCGAGGTGCAGCGCGGCGAGATGCCGCCCATCGACACCAAGATCATGATGAACGTGGGCAACCCGCAGCTGGCCTTCGACTTCGCACAGCTGCCCAACGGCGGCGTGGGCCTGGCACGGCTGGAGTTCATCATCAACAACAACATCGGCGTTCACCCGAAGGCCATCCTCGACTACCCGCAGGTCGATGCCGACCTGAAGAAGGCTGTGGAATCGGTGGCGCGGGGCCATGCTTCGCCCAAGGCCTTCTACGTCGACAAGGTCGCAGAAGGCGTGGCCACCATCGCGGCGGCCTTCTGGCCCAAGCCGGTGATCGTGCGGCTGTCGGACTTCAAGTCCAACGAATACCGCAAGCTGATCGGCGGCAGCCGCTACGAGCCCGAGGAAGAGAACCCGATGCTGGGCTTCCGCGGCGCGGCGCGCTACATCAGCGCCGAGTTCGGCGAAGCCTTCGCCATGGAGTGCGAGGCGCTCAAGCGCGTGCGCAACGACATGGGCCTGACCAACGTCCAGATCATGGTGCCTTTCGTGCGCACTCTGAAGCAGGCCGAGCGCGTGACGGGGCTGCTGGCCCAGCACGGCCTCTCGCGTGGCGAGAACGAGCTCAAGGTCATCATGATGTGCGAGGTGCCGAGCAACGCCATCCTGGCCGACGAGTTCCTCCAGTTCTTCGACGGCTTCTCCATCGGCTCCAACGACCTGACCCAGCTCACGCTGGGCCTGGACCGCGATTCGGGCCTGGAGCTGCTGGCGGCGGACTTCGACGAGCGCGACCCGGCGGTGCAGGCCATGCTCAGCCGCGCGATCAAGGCCTGCAAGTCGCAGGGCAAGTACGTGGGCATCTGCGGCCAGGGGCCCAGCGACCATCCGGACTTCGCGCAGTGGCTTGCAGCCGAGGGCATCGAATCGATCTCGCTGAATCCCGACAGCGTGATCGATACCTGGCAGCGACTGGCCAAGGGCTGACACAGAGCCCAGGGGCGGCAAGGCAGGCCGGGCGGCCTCCTTGCCTGGGACTAACCCGAATTCGGGTGTCCCATGAGGAAGGAATGCAAGTTGGATGTCACACTTGGTGACATTCATGCGCGACAGCGCAGCATTGTTTCCCGGACGGCCTGAGCCGTCCTGCCCCAGGGGCCGCCCATGATTCTGGTCAAGACCGAGCTCGGTCATCAGCTGTTCAAGGACCGCACGGTGCGGCTCACGCCGCGCCAGCGTGCTGCCTTCATCTTGTTCGACGGCAAGCGAAGCGTGAATGAGGTGCGCCAGAGCAGTCAGGCGGAACAGAGCGATGTGGACGTGCTGCTGAGCCTGGGGCTGCTGAGCGCGGCAGATGCGCACACGCCACCGCCCCTGGCCCAGCCACCGGGCGCCGTGGCGGCGCCCACCGTGGCTGAGCCCGCGGGGGCTGTCCGTTCGGCACAGCAGCGCTACCAGGCGGCCTATCCGCTGGCCACCCAGTTGACGGCCAGCCTGGGCTTGCGCGGGTTGCGGCTGAACCTGGCCGTGGAGGCCGCTTCCAGCTGCGAGGAACTGCTCGATCTGCTGCCCAGGATCCGCGCCGCGGTCGGGGCGGAGAAGGCGGCGCCCCTGGAACAGGCACTGGCGCCCTGAGTCAACCGCCTGCTATACTCGCGGGCTTTCCTTGCCACACCGCCTGGACGCGGCGGGTGGCTTTCCAAGCCCGGATCATGCAGCGCGCGGCCTTTTTCAAGGGCTTGCGGCGCCACATGCGGGCATCCATCCTCAAGGAGTGTCATGCGTCACTACGAAATCATTCTGCTGATCCACCCGGATCAGAGCGAGCAGGTTCCGGCCATGCTGGAGCGCTACAAGGGCATGATCGCCACCGGCAACGGCAAGGTGCATCGTGTCGAAGACTGGGGCCGCCGCCAGCTGGCCTACCAGATCAACAAGCTGAACAAGGCGCACTACCTGTGCGTGAACATCGAGGCTGACCAGGCCGTGATGGCCGAGCTCGAGCACGCCTTCAAGTTCAACGACGCCGTTCTGCGCCACCTGACGGTGCAGAAGAAGAAGGCCGAGACCGGCCCGTCGTCGATGATGAAGACCGTGGAGCGCGAAGAAGCGCGCAAGGCCGCCCAGGCCGAGTACGCCGCCAACAACGGTTGAAGTGGAGCCCCGAACGGGTGCGGTCAATCAGCTGCTGCTGAGCGCCTGCATCACCGAACTGGCTGCCTTGCGTTTCACCCCGGCGGGTCTGCCCGCCATCGACCTGCGGCTCGAACACGAGTCCATGCATGTCGAAGCCGGCCAGGGCCGGCAGGTGAAGGCGGCCTTGAAGGCAGTGGCCTTCGCTTCGGTGGCAGAGCGTCTGGCGCAGCTGCCTCTTGGGAGCCATTGGCGCTTCCAGGGCTTCCTGGCCAATCCGCGAAACGGCAAGCACCCGGTGCTCCACATCACTGAGTTCCAGCAAGATTAATTTTTCGAGAGGTCCCAGATGGCCACGTTCAAGAAGTTCAACAAGGACAAGCGTCCGAAGCGCAACACCCAGTCGCTGCTGTTCAAGCGCAAGCGTTTCTGCCGCTTCACCGTCGCCGGCGTCGAAGAGATCGACTACAAGGATGTCGACACGCTGCGTGATTTCATCAGCGAAAACGGCAAGATCATCCCCGCACGCCTGACCGGCACGCGCGCGATCTACCAGCGCCAGCTCAACACCGCGATCAAGCGTGCACGCTTCCTCGCGCTGGTGCCGTACACCGACCAGCACCGCATCTAAGAAGAAGGGGAACTCACATGCAGATCATTCTTCTGGACAAGGTCGTCAACCTCGGCAACCTGGGCGAAATCGTCAAGGTCAAGGATGGCTACGCTCGCAACTTCCTGATCCCCTCGGGCCGTGCACGTCGTGCCACCGAAGCGGCCAAGGCTGAATTCGAAGCCAAGCGCGCCGACCTGGAAAAGGCTGCTGCCGCCAAGCTGGCTGCTGCCCAGGCCCAAGGCGAGAAGCTCGCCGGCTCGACCGTCAAGCTGACGCAAAAGGCCGGTGTGGACGGTCGCCTGTTCGGCTCCGTCACGAACCACGACGTGGCTGACGAGCTGAAGAAGTCGGGCTACGAAGTCGTGAAGTCGCAGGTGCGCCTGCCCAACGGCCCCATCAAGACCGTGGGCGACACCACCGTGGCCGTGCAACTGCACACCGACGTGGTGGTCGAGATCACCGTGACGGTGTACGGCGAAACCGCCTGAGGTTTTGCCGTCAGGAGCGAGAGCCCTGCGCTCTCGTTCTTCGAGGAGCCGCCCTTCGGGGCGGCTTTGTTTTTTGTGTGCCGCGCTTGTCCCGCGCAGCCCACTGGATAAGCACCGCTTTTCCACAGCCTTATCCCATGACTTGGTCTCTTTAGGGGCCTAGCATCGTGGGTTGCAAGGAGACCCATGTCCGCCGTCTTTTCCTACGCCGACAACGACCCTTCGAATGATCGCCAGGTGGCCCAGCTGCGCGTGCCGCCGCACAGCATCGAAGCCGAATCCAGCGTGCTGGGCGGCCTGTTGCTGGACAACGGCGCCTGGGACCGGGTCGGCGACATCCTGGTCGATGGCGACTTCTACCGCCACGAGCACAAGCTGATCTTTGCGGCCATCGGCGGCCTGATCAACGGCAACAAGCCGGCCGACGTGATCACCGTGCACGAGCAGCTGCAGACCATGGGCAAGGCCGAGGAGGTGGGCGGGCTGCAGTACCTCAACTCGCTGGCCCAGTACGTGCCCAGCTCCAGCAACATCCGCCGCTACGGCGAGATCGTTCGCGAGCGCTCGATCCTGCGCAAGCTGATCTCGGCCGCCGATGAGATCGCCACCAACGCCTTCAACCCGCAGGGCAAGGCCGTGGACAAGATGCTCGACGAGGCCGAGCAGAAGATCTTCAACATCGGCGAAGAAGGCTCGCGCATGAAGCAGGGCTTCCAGAGCATGGATTCCCTGGTGGTCGACCTGCTGGACCGCGTGACCGAGATGGCCGACAACCCGAACGACATCACGGGCGTTCGCACCGGCTTCTACGAGTTCGACAAGATGACCTCGGGCCTGCAGCCCGGCGACATGATCGTGCTGGCCGCGCGGCCTTCGATGGGCAAGACATCGCTGGCCATCAACATCGCCGAGCATGTGGCGCTGGAAGAGGGCCTGCCGGTGGCCGTGTTCTCGATGGAAATGGGCGCGGCGCAGCTCGCGGTGCGTATCGTGGGCTCCATCGGCCGCATCGACCAGGGCCACCTGCGCACGGGCAAGCTGACCGACGAGGAATGGCCGCGCCTGACCGAAGCCATCGAGAAGCTGCGCACGATCTCGCTGCACATCGACGAGACGCCGGGCCTCACGTCCAGCGAGCTGCGCGCCAACTCGCGCCGCCTGGCACGCCAGTACGGTCGCCTGGGCCTGATCGTGGTCGACTACCTGCAGCTGATGAGCACCTCCAGCAGCATGAGCGACGAGAACCGCGCCACCGCGGTGGGCGAAATCTCGCGCGGCCTGAAGATGCTGGCCAAGGAACTCAAGTGCCCCGTGATCGCGCTGTCGCAGCTCTCGCGCGGCGTGGAAAGCCGCACCGACAAGCGGCCGATGATGAGCGACCTGCGCGAGTCCGGCGCCATCGAGCAGGACGCGGACCTGATCATGTTCATCTACCGCGACGACTACTACAACAAGGACTCCAAGGAGCCTGGCGTGGCCGAGGTGATCATCGCCAAGCACCGCAACGGCCCCACGGGCAGCGTCAAGCTGGCCTTCCTCAAGCCGCTGACCAAGTTCGAGAACCTGGCCATGGGCATGGGCGACGATTACTGAGGCGCGCCCGCCACGCCCGCATGACAATGTGCGAGCCTTTCGCCGCCCGTCATGCCCCACCGCCCACTTCCCGGCCATTTCACCGTTCGCGCGCAGACCATCGTCTGGGCCGATGCCAGTGCACACGCGCTGCTCGAGTACGAGCCCGGCCAACTGATCGGCCGTCCGGCCCAGCTGCTGCAGGGCGAAGGCTCGCCCGCGCTCGCGCAGCTGCCGCGACCGCACGAGACGGAGGTCGATTTCGAGCGCGCCTCGCTGCGCACGGCGGGCGGCCCCCTGCGCACGCTGCAGCTGCATGGCGAGCGCATGGACGCGCAGCAGGTGCTCTGGACCTGCTGGCCGGCAGCGCGCGCCACCGAGGCGCTGGGCGATGCGGACACGCGTGTGGCCCTGTCCAGGGCCCAGATCGCGCAGGGTCTTGCGGCCGGCGAGTTCAGGCTCGATTACCAGCCCAAGGTCGACATGGCCCGCGGCCGCGTGATCGGCGTCGAGGCGCTGGTGCGCTGGGCCCATCCTGAGCACGGCTGGCTGCCGCCCCGGCATTTCGTGCCCTCGATCCAGGACGACACGTTGATCGAGGAGCTGGGCGAGTGGGCGCTGCGCCAGGCCGGCCTGCAGTGCGCCGCCTGGGCTCCGGCATGGCGCGAGCCGGGCCGGCGCATGCCCATCAGCGTCAACATCAGTCCGCGCCATCTGGTGCGCGACGATTTCATTGGGCAGCTGGCGCAGCACCTGCGCTGCGGCGATGCCGGCATCTCCGTGCCGCTGGAGCTGGAACTGCTCGAAGCGCCGGTGCTGGACGATCTGGACGACGCCGCGCGCGTGGTCCGGGCCTGCCGCGACCTGGGCGTGCCCGTGCTGCTCGATGACTTCGGCACCGGCTACGCCATGCTGAGCTACCTGCGCGCCTTGCCCGTCTCCGGTATCAAGCTGGACCGCTCCTACGTGGGCGGCATGGTCGACGACCCGCGGGATGCGGCCATCGTCGGCGGCATGCTGGCGCTGGCGCGCAGCCTGGATTGCGAGGTGGTGGCCGAAGGCGTGACCACGCCGGCCCACGCCCGCGCGCTGCTCGCGCTGGGCTGCACGCAGGGGCAGGGCTTCGGCATTGCAGCGCCCATGCGGCCGCAGGCGCTGCCGGCCTGGGTCGAGGCCTTCGAGGCCCAGCCCCCCGGCTGGGCCCAGCCTCACATCGGCGTGTAGGGCGAGGTCAGCGGTGACAGGCTGGGTGGCACGTTGAGCAGCGAGCTGCCCTTGTTGTCGAACTGGTAGCGCAGGTACACGTTGCCCGAGAACTGGCGGTAGTTGCGGGCATTGCTCAACCCCACCGTGCCGCCCAGGAAGAGCTGTGGCGCCACCTGGTACTCCAGCGCGGCGCCCAGGTTGTAGGCCAAGCCCGTGCGGCTGGTGGAAGGGTAGTAGCCGGTGAACACCGTGTTGTTGAGCTGCAGCGCGGTGGCCTGGCCCATGGCCTCGTACACCTGCGACTGGCGCACGGCGTCGGTGGGGAAGTAGGGCGTCTCGTCCTGCGTGAACGACTGCACGCCCAGCGATGCATTCACGCGCCAGGCCAGGCGGTTGTGCTTGCCGCTCCAGCTGACGGGAAAGTCCAGGCCGATGTAGCGCTGCGGGCTGAAGTAGCCGCCATGGCCGAAGGTGAAGTAGCTCAGGTTCTTGTCGTAATGCAGCAGGCCCACGTTCATGCCGGCCGTCAGCGTGTGCGTGTCGTTGCGCAGCAGGTGCGCGTAGAAGCCGCCGCCACCCTCGACGCGGAAGTTGTCGGCCACGTTGTTGCCCGTGAGCGCGTGGTAGGAGCCGTAGCCGTACAGGCCGAAGCTGCCGCTGTCCCAGGTCACGTCGCCGCGCCCGCCGGTGGCCACCACGCCGCCCCAGCGGTCACCCGTGCGCACGTCCTCGGTGCCGGCGAAGGACAGCAGGCTGTCGGTCACCGGCTTGCGCGAAAGCTCGCCCTTGAGGCTGAGCGAATCCGTGACGTTGCCGCGGTACCGCAGGTGGCCGATGACGTTGCTTTCCTGAAAGCCCAGCGGTGTGGTGCCCACGGCCGCATCGAAGTTCTTGCTCTCATAGCCCACGCTCAGGCCCACGCCGGTGGCCGTCTGGGCGCCGGGCGAGGGCACCACGTTGTAGACCTGGGCCAGCGCGGCCGCCGGGCCGGCGCCGTAGCGTGCCGCGGTGGAGAAGGTGTAGGCCGGCGTGCCCGCGTCCAGCGTGGTGGGCGTGGCCGAAAGCACGACCTTGCCTTCGCCCACGCTGATGCGCCCTTCGATGGGCACCTGGATGTCGGCCAGGCGGCTCAGGCCGTCCTCGCCCTCGCGGTTGCGATAGACCATGCCCATGCTGATGGAGCTGCTGCGCTCGCTGCGCAGCTGGTCCAGCTCGGCGCGAAGGGGATCGACGGGCGCATTGAGCACCGGCGCGCCGGTGCTCCACAGCCCGGTGCCCGCTGCAGCTGCGCCCGTCGGCGGCGGCAGGCCGCCCGTGCCCGGTGCGGGCCAGGCCTGGGCCTGCGGGTAGCCGGCCGGCACGGGCAGCGGCAGGCCGCCGTACTGGGCCGGCGCGGGAATGCCTATGTCCGCCGCGTAGCCTGCCGATGCGGCGGGCGCCGGCAGGCCGCTGGCATACACGGGGGGCGCCGTGCCGGCTGGCGGCGCGGCATAGGCCGCGGCATCGGGCACGTTGCGCGCGGCAGCCGTTGAGGCCGCGCGATTGCCGCTGCCGCGGCGCGTGGTGCTGGCGCCAGCGCCAGGCCGGGCGGCGGGCGCATTGGCCGCGGGCGCGGCCGGGTTCTCGGGCCAGGGCAGCGCACCGGCCGGCTGGGTGGGCAGCGGCATGGCGGCGGCTGCCGGCGCGGTCGCGGGCAGGCCCGTCCAGGCCGGTGGCGGCGGCAGGCCGGCGCCCGCCGCGGCAGAGGGGGCAGAGACCGGCAGCATCGCAGGCGCCGGCAGCATCGGGGCCGCGGCCATGGCGTTGGGAACGGGCAGGCCGGGCAGGTTGCGGCCCGTCATGCCGGCAAAGGGGTTGCCGCCCGCCAGCGGCGCGGCGCCCGGGGCGGCCGGCGTTTGGCTGGGGCTCCAGGGGTTGGCCAGGCGCTGCTCGGCCGTCACGGCGGCCTGCAGGTACTGCTCGGCCAGGCGGTTGTCGCCGGCGTTGCGGAACACGCGCCCGGCCGCGGCCAGCACGCGCGCCTGTTCAGGCGCCTGCTTGAGGGCCGCCATCACATAGCTCTGCGCATCGCCATGGGCCCGGGCGGCGCTGGCGCTGGCCGCTGCGGCCAGCAGCGTGTCCA
Source organism: Xenophilus arseniciresistens (assembly GCF_028023875.1). Lineage (GTDB taxonomy): Bacteria > Pseudomonadota > Gammaproteobacteria > Burkholderiales > Burkholderiaceae_C > Xenophilus > Xenophilus arseniciresistens. The sequence continues at coordinate 52,794 of NZ_JAQIPB010000002.1, read as the reverse complement.
GATCGGTGGGATTGCGTTGCAGGATGCGCTGGTAGATGGCCAGGGCCTGCGTCTCGTCGCGCGCGGTGGAGTAAAGGCGCGCCAGCGCGCCCAGCGTGCCCGCATCATCGGGCTGCGCCGCCAGCAGCGGCGAGAGCATGTTGAAGGCCGCCTCCAGGTTGCCGGCTTCGCGCAGCACATCGGCCTGGCGCAGCAGGTAGCCCTTGCGCAGGCCATCGAACTGCGCGCGCTGGGCTGGCGTCATGGGCGTGGCCTGCAACTGGCGCAGCAGCGCCGCCAGCTCCACGTCCTGCTTGCTTTTGACCAGCACCGAGGCATAGAGCAGCCGGTCGCCGATGGCGGGGCTGGGGTGGCGCGCGAGCAACTGGCGGCTCATGGCCAGCGCGCGCGGCGCGTCGCCCACTTCGGCATAGGCTTCGGCCAGCGGCCCCCAGATGTCCGAGCTCATGTCGCGGCCCAGCGAGGATTCGGCGGCGCTCAGCACCGCGCGCGCTGCGGCCTGCTGGCCTTGCCGGGCCAGCGCCAGCGCGCGTTGCGTCTGCGTCTGCACCCACAGCCGGCGCTGCAGCTCGCGCATTTCGCGCGTGCGCGATGCGGCGGGAATGCGCTCGAGGTAGGCCAGTCCGCCCGCGCCGTCGCCGGCATCGCCGGCCAGCAGCGCGCTGGCGAAGAGGGCGTCGGGCATCTCGGGCTGCGACATCAGCAGCCCGTCCATCACGCTGCGCGCCTGCGCCAGTTGCCCGCCGCGGCGGTAGATCTGTGCCAGGTCCAGGCGCAGCCACGGGTCGTCCGGGTTCTGCAGCATGGCGTCTTCGAGCAGGCGCTGCGAGCCCGCCACGTCGCCGGCTTCCAGCCGCGCACGCGCCTGGCTGCGCGCCTGGGCCGCGCGCAGGTTGCGCAGGCCGCCGGCCTCGCGCAGTTGCTCGGGCGTGAGGCGGGCCATCAGCTTCTGCGCCTCGTCGGCCCGGCCGGTCTGGGTGTAGACCACGATCAGGCCGCGCAGGGCCTGCGCGTCATCGGCCCTGGCCTCCAGCACGCGGCGGTAGTTGGCCTCGGCCTCGGCATACTGCCCTTCGGCGGCTTGCAGGTCGGCCAGGGCATTGAGGCCCGTGGGTTCGCGGCCGTCGATGCGCACGGCGCGTTCGTAGAGGCTGCGGGCGTTGCGCAGGTCGTTCTGCTCGCGTGCACTGTCGCCCTGGCGCATCAGCGCCCAGTACGAGGCGCTGCGCAGCGCCGACGCAAAACGGTTGCCACCACCACCGCGCGAGGCCTGCTCCAGCAGCTGCTGCGCTTCGCCAAAGCGTTCCTGGCGCAGCCGCACGATGCCCAGGCCACCCTGCGCTTCGGCATAGCCGCTCTGGCGGCGCAGCGCGTCCTGGAAGCGCTGCTCGGCGCCGGCCAGGTCGCCGCGCTCGATGGCCCTGAAGCCTTCGGCCACCGGCTGCGCGGCAGGCGAGGCCGGCGTGCCTTCTGCGGTGGTGGGCGGCGTGCGGATGGCCTGCAGCCGCGCGGCCACCGCGTCGTCCTGGCCGCCGGCCAGGAAGGCTTCGTAGAGCGGGATGTCGCGCTCGCGCGCATCGAGCCAGATCAGGGCCTGGCGCCAGCTGTTGCGTGCCGGCGCGGCGGCGCTGCCACCCGCGCCGGCGATCTCGGACAGGCTGCGGATGCCTTCGCGGCGCGTGGCTTCGCGATAGGTCTGGGCACGCGCCACGGCGATGCGCAGTTCCGCGTTGTCGGGCTGCTGGCGCAGCAGGTTCTGCAGGCCGCGCAGGCCTTCCTCGCCGTCCTGCGGGCTGCCGCTGAGCAGCTCGTAGTACTCGCGCGCCAGGTTGGGCGGCGGCGCCTGGTTGCCGATCACGCTGCGGTAGAGCTGCACGGCCTCGGCCACGCGCCCGGCCTGCGCGGCCGCGCGGGCGCGCTGCAGGTCGCTCATGGCCGGGCCGCCCGCCGCCAGCCGTGCCAGGCGCGCATCGCGCGGATGGGCGGCGCGCAGGCGGTCGATCCAGGGCTGGGCCTGCTCGGCGCGGCCGCGCGCGAGTTCGACCTGCGCCATGCCGTACAGCGCATCGGCGGAATTCGCATCCAGCCGCAGCAGCTTGCGCCAGTTCTCCTCGGCCAGATCGTTGCGGCCCATGTTCTGCCAGTAGGCACCCTGTTCGGCCAGAGCGGCACGGCCGTCGTCCTGCGCGTGCGCGACGGCGCCAGCGCACAGAAGGCCTGCGGCGCCCAGCGCGGCCACCAGTTGGCGCAGGCCGCAGCCCGGTGGCGTCAGGCCTTGGCGGCGGTGTTGCATGCTCGTGTCCAGGAGGGTTGCAGCTGGCCCTGGCGGTCGAAGGCAAAGTGGCCGTCAAGCCAGCCCAGGCCAAAGAGGATCAGCGTTCGTTCGTAATAGGGCAGCGGCGCGGCGGTGGAGCCGCTGCCCACGCCGCCGCGTGCGTCGATGCGTGCCAGCGCCGCCCCCAGGGCAGCGTTCTGGCCCAGCGCCCGCAGGTAGGGCAGGCAGGCGCCGTAGAAGCCGGCCGGGGCCTGGCCGGTGGTGGCGCCGGTGCGCGTGTCCACGTATTCGGGCAGGGCGCCGCCGGCCTCCAGCACGCGCCGCGGGCCGCTCAGGCTGTCCAGCAGCGTGGCGCGGGCCGGGTCCTGGGCCGCCAGCATGCCGGCCCAGAGGTAGACGCGGATGGCGTCGTAGCTGGCCATGTGGCCTTTTTCCGGGTCGGCCAGGAAGGCGTGCTGCTCGGTGGACCAGACGCACCAGTCCGGCGAATAGCCGCGCGGCGCCGTCGCGCCCAGCAGGCGCACGCTGTTGTCGGCGATCTCGCGCCAGGGCCCTTTCGGGTCTTCGAGCTGGAAGCGCCGGAATTGCTGCAGGCACAGGTAGCTGGGGTTCAGGCGCCAGTTCGGTGCCTGGGCCACGCTGCGCGGCCAGGGCAGCAGCATCGCGCCCAGGCCCTCGAGCGTGACCACTTCCTCGGCCACCACGCGCGCGAGCAACTGGCGGCCCAGCGTGCGGTAGGCCGGCGCGTTCCACAGGCGCCCGGCTTCCAGCAGTGCGTAGGCGATCCACAGGTCGCCGTCCGAGGCGGCATTGCCGTCCATCACGCCCCATTTGCCGTCGGCCAGGCGGCCCCATTGCCAGGCCGGCAGCCGGCTGGCCAGGCTGCCGCCGCTGAGGTTGGCCTGGGTCCAGGCCAGCACGCGGTCGAACAGCGGCCGGTCGTTGTGCACCAGCGCGAAGAAGAGGGTGTAGGACTGGCCTTCGGAGGTGGAGTGCTGCGCCGGCGTGTCGAAGTCGATCACGCGCCCGTCGGGCTGCACATGGCGCTGCAGGAAGGCCTGCCAGTGGCCGATGGCGCGCGTGCTGCCGCAGCCGGCGCGCGGCGTGCCCGGGCCCGCGGCGGCCAGGGCCGCGCTTGCCAGCGGGCCGCCCAGCCCCAGCAGGGCCAGGCTGCCGAACTGGCGGCGGCGCAGGCCCTGCGGGCCGGTGGAGGTCGGGAGAGGCAAAAGGGTCACGAACAAAGGGTCTCAGGAATGGTGCAGGCGGCGCCGCGCGCGAAGCCGCAGGCTGGCGTAGGCGGCCGTCGCGCCGAGCAGGGCCACCGCCAGGATCACGCCGAAGAGGAACAACGGGCTGCGCGACATCTGCCAGCGCAGCCAGGTGATGGGCGGCAGCTTGCCCACGTAGTAGGTGTCGGTGCCCAGCACGCTGTCGACCTGGGTCTCGCGCACGATGGCCAGGCTGCCCTGGATCTCCGCCAGGCGCGCGGGCGTGAGCAGGGCTTCCATCAGGCTGGCGTGCGAGCCCTCGGGCGTGATCACCGCCACCACGCTGCGGCCCGCCTGCAGCGGCGATTCGAAGCCGGCGATCATGGCGCGGCGGCCGTCGTCGGCCACGGTCATGGTCGGCGCGGCCGTGGGCAGGTCACCGCGCGCGCGTGCGCCCACCACCAGCTGCACGGCACTGTCGAGCCAGCCGCCCAGCTTCCATTGGGTGGTGTTGGCGCCGGGCTGCTGCACCGGCATGCGCTGCGCCCACTGGTTCAGCAGCGGCTGGCGCTGGGCGCTGCCGAGCAGCAGCAGATCCTTGTCGGCCCACTGCGCGGCGTCCGCGGCGCGGCCCACTTTCATGCGCAACGCGGGATAGCCGGTGGCGCGGCCGATCACGCCCATCAGCCCCAGGTAAGTTTCCAGGTCGGCGGCGCTGGGCTGGTCCGGCAGGATCACGGCCGTGTCGGCCAGGTCGGCCAGGCGGGTGAAGGGGAAGCCGCTGTTGGCGAAGGCGGCCAGCTCGGGCATCGCGATGTAGTGCGCCAGGCCCGAGACGTCGATGGTCGAGCGCGGATCGATGGTGCCGCTGACGTTGTCGAGCAGCGGCGTGCACTTGCCGGCCACCGGCTCGAAGTAGTAGTGCAGCTGCAGCTGGTTGCGCGCGCCCAGGCCCAGCGGCGGCAGCAACACCTCGCGCTTCGCCACGGCCGTGCCGTCGGCCATCAGCCGCATGGTCAGCGGGTTCCACCAGCGGTCGCCGCTGGGGTAGGCCGCGCGCAGCGGCAGTGCGCCGATGAAGCTGTTGTTGACGTTGATGTTCAGCGTCGACTGGTCCGGCCGCGGGCGCGGCGTGTAGCGGTACTGCAGGTCGATGGGGATGCCGGCCGCGCGCCAGGTGAACAGGTCCGGCGGGAGCTGGAAGTTCACGCGCACCACATCGGGCATGTAGCCCGTGACGGTGAAGTCCTCGGCCTGGCCCAGCTCGCCGAACTGCACGGGACGGTCGGTGGGGATCCAGCGCGGCGCGTCATAGGGCTTGCGCGCCTGGGGCGGCTGGAACTCCGAGACCAGTGCACTGGCGCCGCTGAAGGCCTTGGCGTTGAGCGCGACGGCGCTGGCGGCGCTGCGCAGTTCCTCGGCATTGCGGCCGCGCACCAGCAGCAGCTTGGCGGTGGGGTCGGCGGGATGGTCGATGACCTGCAGCGAAGGGCCCTGCACCGCAGGCAGCGACAGGCCCTGGATCTGGCTGTCGGCCAGGGCCAGCACGATCGCGTGGCCGCTGGCGGGCAGCGCCGCCAGCGAAACCGGGAACTGCGCGCCCCGGTAGTCGGCCTGCGCGCCCAGCCATGACGAGAGGATGCCGGCCGACTCCAGCAGCGGCGAGCTGCTGTTGGCCAGCACGATCGGGATGCGGGCCCGGCGGATGTCGCGGGCGTCGAAGAAGGGCTGCGGCAGCGAGCCCAGTTCGTTGCCCAGCTTGAGCGCCTGCATGTTCAGCCGCAGCGTGCTGGAGGCATCGACCTTGGCCCACAGGCTGCTGTGCATCGGGTCCTCGCATTCGCGGGTGTAGTGGCCCACGAGCTGGATGTTGATGCGGTTGAACTCGGCGATCAGCCGCCGGTCGATGGGAATGTCGCGCGTCAGCGGCTTGCCGGCGTCGGCCGCGCTGGCCGGCAGCGTGGCCACCAGCACGTCGTTGACGCTGACCTTCAGGTGCGACAGCTCCGGGATCAGCGAGGGCGAATAGGAATAGTTGAGCCGCAGCGCCGCCTGGGTGACCAGCTCGTCGGCACGGATGCTGAACGGGATGCCCACGGTGGAGCTCACGCCCTGCAGCTGCACCGCGTAATTGATGCCCAGCTGGGTGAGGTTGAACTCGCGCACGCCGCCCGGTGCGGTGGAGGCTGCTGCGTTCTCGGTCAGTGGCACGGCGCCTGGTGCCGGGGCCGCGGGCCGCTCCTGCGCCATGCTGGCGCTCCAGAGAAGTGCCAGGCAGGCCAGGGCCACACGGCTGCTGTTGCCGTGCGGCAGCACGCGCGAAACGGAAAAAGGCATCTTCACGTAGGGTCCTTGGCCAGGGTGCCGGCGGGTCTGCCTGCGGCGGGGCGCAGGCGGCGGGTGAATGCGCGGCCGTAGTGCGCAAACATGTCGCGAAAGCCCGTCAGGCTGATCAGCATGATTCGGCCCAGCACGCGGTGGATGGGCACGCGCGGGTAGTTGCCCCAGCGCATGGACCACAGGTCGGCCCGCGCGGTGGTGCATTGCACCAGGGCGCGTTCCTGGGCCAGCGTGAGCGGCTCGAACTGCAGGCCCAGGCGCTGGCCGCCCGAAAAGCGCACGCGCGCCGGGAAGCGGTATTCGGTCTCGCCGCGGTACAGCGCCACCTCCACCAGCGTGTCCTGCGCGATGTCCACCGTCGTGGGCAGGTCGATGCCCAGGCCGCCGGCGGAAAAGTCGAAGGTCTGGCAGCGCATCGACGGCGCATCGAGGCGGTACAGCGTGGCCGGGATGCTCAGCGTCACGCGGTGGGCGTTGCGCAGCTGGCGCGACTCATTGGCCGCGGCCGCGCACGCGCCCAGCATCATCAGGTTGTAGGCCGTCCAGGCCAGGTTCAGCCAGACGGTGGCGATGTTCTGATCGTCGACCCAGGTCAGGCGCCACAGGCCCGCGCCCATGCCCAGGAAGTTCAGCGCCATGAGAAAGAGGCTGGCCTTGGCGATCTGGGCGTCGAAGTACTCCTGCTGGATCAGGCCGCCCTTGGCCGTCACGTTGAAGCTGCCCAGCTTGGGGTTGATCAGCGCCACCAGCGTGGGCCGGAAGATGTACCAGGCCAGCACCGCCTCGTAGATCTCGTTCCACAGCAGGTAGCGGAAGCGCCCCTGGATGCGCGAGTTGGTCAGGTTGGCCTGGAGCAGGTGGGGCAGCGCGTAGGCGAAGATCATCGCCGCCGACGAATGGATGATGCTGGCGCCGAAGAAGAGGTAGGCCAGCGGCGCCGTGAGGTAGACCAGCCGCGGCAACCCATACAGGAAGTGCAGCATCGCGTTGATGTAGCACAGCCGCTGCGGCCAGCTCAGGCCCTTGCCCAGCAGCGGGTTGTCGACGCGCAGGATCTGCGTCATGCCCCGGGCCCAGCGGATGCGCTGGCCCACATGGCCCGACAGGCTTTCGGTGGCCAGCCCGGCCGCCTGCGGCAGCGCCAGGTAGGCCGTGCTGTAGCCCTTGCGGTGCATCTTCAGCGCGGTGTGGGCGTCTTCGGTCACGGTCTCCACGGCCACGCCGCCCACGTCGTCCAGTGCCGTGCGGCGCAGCACCGCGCAGGAGCCGCAGAAGAAAGTGGCGTTCCACAGGTCGTTGCCGTCCTGGATCAGGCCGTAGAACAGCTCGCCCTCGTTGGGCACCTTGCCGAAGGTGTCGAGGTTGCGCTCGAAGGGGTCGGCCGAGAAGAAATAGTGCGGCAGCTGCACCATGCTGAGCTTGGGGTCGCGCCCGAACCAGCCCATGGCGATCTGCAGGAAGGAGCGCGTGGGAATGTGGTCGCAATCGAAGATGGCCACGAACTCGCCATCGGTGTTCTTCAGCGCCGCATTGATGTTGCCGGCCTTGGCATGCCTGTTGTCGCTGCGTGTGACGTGCCTGACGCCCGCCTGCTCGCAAAAGAGCCTGAACTCCTCGCGCCGGCCGTCGTCCAGCACGTGGATGCGCAGCTTCTCGGGCGGCCAGTCGATGGACTGGGCCGCCAGCACCGTGGAGCGCACCACGGCCAGCGGCTCGTTGTAGGTGGGAATGAACACGTCCACCGTGGGCCACAGCGAGGCGTCGGCCGGCAGCGGCACCGGCTTGCGCTCCAGCGGCCAGGCCGTCTGCACGTAGCCCAGCACCAGCACGACGAAGGCATAAAGCTCCACCAGCACGAGCCCCACTGCCAGCACGAAGTTGAACGGGTTCTCGAAGCCGTACATGGTCTCGGTCAGCCGCCAGAACATGTAGCGCGCCGACACCACCACCGACAGGAACATCATCACCAGGCTGGGAAAGTGCCCCTTGAAGCGGTTGGCCACCATGGCGGCGGTGAACAGCGCGCCCGACAGCAGCAACTGCTGCTCCAGCGTCAACGGCGTGATGATGACCACTGGCAGCACCAGCAGGGTCAGCGTCCAGGCCAGCAGGTGCAGCGGGGTCACGCGCTCCAGCAGTGCGGCAAGTCGCGGGGAACTGGCTTCTGTGGTCATGCAGGGGACAGGGGGACGCAAGGGGAGTCGAGGCCGGCCATCAGCGCTGTCGCATGGCTTGCGAGGCGGGCGCGCTGACGGGTGCCAGGCGGCGCAGCAGGTGCGCGGCGCAGTCGGCGAAGTCCTGGGCCGACTGGCTCCAGGGCGCGTACTGGCGCACGGGCAGGGCGCTGGCCAGGGCCTCGCTCACGGCCGGGTCCAGGTGCACGGTGCCCAGCACCTCGTCGCCCAGCTTCTGGCGCAGCAGCTTCTGCACGTCGTGGTTCAGGCGCCGGCCCGGGTCGGTCTGGTTGAGGACGTAGGCGTTGCCGATGAAGTCGGCGCGCGGCACGCAATAGCGGGCGACGCGCTGCTCCAGCAGCGGCGCCGCCGCCACCGAGCCGGCATCGGCCAGCAGCGGCACGATGTTGATGCGCGACAGGCGCAGCACCTGCTGCAGGTAGACCGAGGGCCCGGGCGGCGTGTCGACGATCACCAGTGTGTCGTCGGGCAGCGAGAAGCTGGCCAGCAGCTCGCCCAGCCAGTTCGGGTGGCCGGCCAGGTGCTGTTCCAGCGAAATGAGGCCATCATCATCCAGATCGCCGAAAGGCAGCAGCAGCACGCCCTGGCGGCCATGGACCATGGCGTCGCGCCAGTTGCGCTCGCGTCGCATCACGCTGGCCAGCCCGCCGCGCTGGCTGGCCGGCTCGGGCGCCAGGTGCAGGCGCAGCGCGCTCTGCGGATCCAGGTCGATGGCCAGCACGCGCCGCCCCAGTTCCGCCAGGGTGGTGCTCAGGTTGGCGGCAACGGTGGTCTTGCCCACGCCTCCCTTGGCGGAAATGACTGGCAGCACCTGCATGTCAACCTCGATGGCGCCAGTGGGCCAGCAGGCCGTGGCGTCCCGGAGACGGCTCGGCCGGCGCGGCGGCCAGGCGGTCGAACAGGGCGCTCAGCGCCGTGGGCGGCGGCGTGGGGCCGGCCGGTGCCGTGGCGTGCATGGCGGCAGGGATGGGCAAGGGTGGCAGTGCGGCCGCGGCCGGGGCGGGTGCCGGCGAGGCGGGTTCGGGCCAGGTCAGCGGCGCGTGTCCGGCCGGCTGATGCGCGGGGCCGGGCGTGGGTGCGGGGGCTGCATCCGCCATGCCGGAGGCCGCCCGCGCGGGCGCGCCGGCCAGTTGGTCCAGCAAGGGCCATCCCGGGCCTGCGGCGGCATCGGCGGCCGGCTTGAACTCCTGGTACTGCGCCACGTCGCCGCCGAAGGCGGAGAACAGGCCGGCGATGTCTTCGTTGTCGTGACTCTTCTTGGGCTCGTTCATGCGGCGGACCTGCCCAGGCGCAGTTCGATCAGAGGGCTGGGGGGCGCGGCATCCTGCTGTGGCGGCAAGGCGCGCACGTGCAGCGTGGGCGGCAGGCCCTGGGACTGGAACCAGCGCCCATAGACCCCTTCGAAGAAGGCCGCGGCCCAGGCCGGGCTGGCCGCGGGGCCGAACTGCCGGGCCAGCGGGCTGCAGGCATGCACGATCCGCAGCGCGTCGGGCTGCTCCTCCAGCGAGGCGAAGCCCCAGCCCAGGCTGGACCAATGGGCGTTGAAGGCGTCCTGAAGTTGTGCCAGGTCTTCGCAGCGCGGCAGTGGCGCGGCGTCGGCCACGCGCTGGCCGATGCGCTGGAAGAGCTGGGCGATTTCCGGCTCGGGCAGCCCCGCCGCCAGTTCGAGGGCCAGGGCCCGGTTGAAGTCCAGCCACGCAGGCGTGACGGCCGTTTCACAGTAGCGAAGAAGCGCAGCGCTGAAATCCATGAAGCCTGTTGGGTAGGGGCCGGCCGCGCAACAAACACGGACGTTCGGCAACTATTTAATCAATGTTGCCAATTTAGATATGTAGGTAAACGGATTGTGTATCAAGCCTGCAACATGGGCGCAACGCCCGTGCGCTGCCATGGGCGATCCGCGGCGGCTTCTCAGCGCGTGACGACGCGGTTACGGCCCTGGCGCTTGGCGCTGTAGAGGCAGGCGTCGGCCTGCGCGATGAGGTCGGCCGACAGGGTGGCGGCATCGGGCACCATGGCGGCTGCACCGATGCTGACACTGAGCCACGGGTGGGGCGAAGGCGGCGCTGCCGGGATGCGCAGCTGCTGGACCTGCGCGCACACCGACTCGCCCAGCACCATCGCCTGCGCCAGGCTGGTGCGCGAGGCCATGAGCGCGAACTCCTCGCCGCCGAAGCGGGCGGCCAGGCCCTCACAGCTGCGGGCCACGCTGCGGATGGTGCGGGCCACGCTTTGCAGCGCCGCGTCGCCGGCAAGGTGCCCGAAGTGATCGTTGAAGGACTTGAAGTGGTCCACGTCGATCATGAGCAGCGCGATTTCCGTGCCCTCCAGCGCCGCCAGGCTCCATTCCTGCGCGAAGTGCTCGTCGAAGTAGCGGCGGTTGGAAACGTTGGTCAGCCCGTCCACCTGGGTCAGCCGGCGCAGCTCCTCGTTGCGCGCAAGCAGCGCCTGCTGGCTCGCGCGCAGGGCCTGGTAGGCGCTGTCGCGCTCGAGCAGCAGCCGGTAGGCGCGGGAGTGGTAGCGGATGCGCGCGGTGGTCTCGATGGGCTCGGGCAGCTTGACCAGGTAGTCGTTGGCGCCGGCAGAGAAGGAGGCCCGCTTCATCAGCGGGTCGTCGTTGGCCGAGAGCACGATGATGGGCACGTGCTGCAGCTCGGGCTGCCGCCGGTAGGCGCGCACCAGGTCCAGTCCGTCGATGCCCGGCATGCCCAGGTCCTGCAGGATGGCGGTGGGCTGCATCTGCACCGCGGTGGCCACTGCATCCTCGGCGCGAAGGCAGGTCTGCACCTCGATGTCCGGATCGGCCGCCAGCATGGTCCGCAGGATCACGCCCACCACGGCCTGGTCATCGACCAGCAGCACGCGCACCGAAGGGCCGGCTGGCTCGAGCAGGGGGGCGGCGGCGGAGTCGGGCGCGGACATGGACGGTGGGTGGAGCCCCGGGTGCCTGGGAACAGGGCATCGGATCCCCGGCAGACGCTGCCGGGTTGGCGCTATTGTGTCAGTCTGCAAGCCTGGCCAGACGCCCGGATGCCCGTCTCGACACAGGCTGCGCGGATGGCTTACGCTGCGGGGCTGCCTCGTCCGGCATGGCCGTTCCAACGCTTTCGAATGAGTTCTGACACCGTCCCCGAGCCTGCCGCGCTGCTGCAGCGCATCCACGCGCTCGAAGCCGAAGTGGCTGCCCTCGAAAGCCGGCTGCAGGCGCAGGAGGCAGCGCACCAGGCCACGCTGACCGAAGCCGGCCGGCTGCGCGTGCAGGCCGCGCGGCATGAGCTGGTGGCCGAGGCCGCCCATGCCGCGCAATGGGAGTGGGACCTGCGCAGCGACCGCATCGCGCTCAGCGGCCGCTGGGGGCAGATCGCCGGCGAGGCGCCGCGCGAACGGCTGTGGACGCTCGAGGAACTCAAGGCCCGCGTCCACCCCGACGACCTGCCGGCCCTGCTGCGCGCGGCCATGGACGCCATCAAGGGCGAGTCCAGTCGCTACCTGGTCGAACACCGCGTGGCCTCGCGGCACGGCTGGGCCTGGATCGAGAGCGTGGGCATGGTGACCGAGCGCGATGCGCAGGGCCGGGCTTTGACCATGAGCGGCTACAACATCGACATCACGGCGCGCCGCCAGCTGCACGAGGAAATGGCCCGCGCCCGCGCGCAGGCCGAGGCCAGCAGCCGGGCCAAGAGCGAATTCGTGGCCAACATGAGCCATGAGGTGCGCACGCCGCTCAATGCGCTGCTGGGGCTGGCGCGGCTGCTGCACCAGTCGCCGCTGGACAGCGAGCAGCGGCACTACGTCGCACTGATCGACAGCGCCGCCACCGCCTTGCTGGCGCTGCTCAACGATGTGCTGGACCTGTCCAAGATCGAGTCCGGCAAGCTGGTGTTCGAACAGGTCCGCTTCGACCTGCATCAATGGCTGCGCGACGTGGTCGAGCTGCACGCGGGCGTGGCGCGCGAGAAGGGGCTTGCGCTGCGCCTGGTGCTGGCCGATGACCTGCCGCGGTGGGTGGCCGGCGATCCCGGGCGCCTGCGCCAGGTGATGGGCAATCTGGTCTCCAACGCCGTCAAGTTCACCGCGCAGGGCGAGGTGGTGGTGCGGGCCGAACCGCTGCCTGTCGTCGCTCCCGAAGACGCCGGCGAGGCCGACGGGCAGGCTGCGGCCGGGCCCGTGCGCGTGCGCTTCGAGGTGCGCGACACCGGCATCGGCATCGCCGCCGGCATGCACGGCGCCATCTTCGAGGCCTTCACCCAGGCCGACTCCTCCATCACGCGCAGCCATGGCGGCACTGGCCTGGGCCTGAGCATCAGCGCGCGACTGGTCGCGATGATGGGCGGGCAGATCCGCGTGCAGAGCGCGCCGGGGCAAGGCAGCTGTTTTTCCTTCGACGTGCTGCTGCAACGTGCCGCGGGCGCGCCCGGCGTGCTGCCCGAGGCGCAACCGAATGCCGGCCTGGTGCTGCAGGGCCTGCATGTGCTGGTGGCAGAGGACCACCCCGTGAACGCGCTGCTGATGCGCAAGCTGCTGGAGCCCCTGGGCTGCCGCGTCACGGTGGCGGGCGATGGCGCCGAGGCCGTGCGCACCTGGGAGAGCGCCGATGTGGACCTGGTGCTGATGGACCTGCAGATGCCGGTGCTCAGCGGCTTCGGCGCCACCCTGCAGATACGCGCGCGCGAGCAGCAGGAGCCCGAGCGCGGCCATACGCCCATCGTGGCCCTGACGGCACACGCCATGGCCGGCGACCGTGACCGCTGCCTGGCCGCGGGCATGGACGCCTACGCCTCCAAGCCGGTGTCGCCCGCGACGCTGATCGCTGCCGTGGAAGAGGCCATCGTGGCGGCCTATGAGTCGGCCGAGAAGGGCGGCGAGAAGGCCTTCGCTGCGCGGGCTGCCGGCCATGGCGTGGCTCGCACGGCCGAGCCCGCCCCGAAGACGCGCGCTGCCGATGCGCTGCCAGGGGTGGACCGCGCGGCGCTGCTGGCGCTGTTGGGCGGCAACGAGGCCGCCCTGAAAGAGGCCGCCCAGGCCATGCGGGCCGATCTTTCGCAGCGGCTGCAGGGCATCGAACAGGCGCTGGCCGACCGCAACGCGCGCGCGCTGGCGGCCGACGCCCACGCGTTGCGCGGCGCGCTGGCGGCCATCTGCGCGCCGCAGGTGGCGCGGCTGGCCCATGCGCTGGAAGACGCGGCAACGCAGGCCGACTGGCCCGGCGCCGGATCGGCTGCACAGGCCCTGCTGCCGGCCCTGCTGCGTGTGGACGAGGAACTGGCGCTCTGGCTGCGCGAGCCTGGCTGAGCCGCGGCGCGCGCGCCGTTCAGCGCCGGGCGATGGTCAGAGGACCTCGCTGGCGAAGTCCGCCAGGCGCGAGCGTTCGCCACGCGCGAGCGTGATGTGGCCGCTGTGGGGCCAGCCCTTGAAGCGGTCCACCGCGAAGGTCAGGCCCGAGGAGCCTTCGGTGAGGTAGGGCGTGTCGATCTGCGCGAGGTTGCCCATGCAGATGATCTTGGTGCCCGGGCCCGCGCGCGTGACCAGCGTCTTCATCTGCTTGGGCGTCAGGTTCTGCGCCTCGTCGATGATCACGTACTTGTTCAGGAAGGTGCGCCCGCGCATGAAGTTCATGCTCTTGATCTTGATCTTGGCGCGGATCAGCTCGTTGGTGGCTGCGCGGCCCCATTCGCCGGCACCTGTGCCGTCGCCCTTGGCCAGGAACTCGAGGTTGTCGTCCAGCGCGCCCATCCACGGGCCCATCTTCTCTTCCTCGGTGCCCGGCAGAAAGCCGATGTCCTCGCCCACGCTTACGGTGGCGCGGGTCATGATGATCTCGGTGTAGCGGCGGTCGTCGAGCACTTGCGTCAGGCCCGAGGCCAGCGCCATCAGCGTCTTGCCCGTGCCGGCCGTGCCGGTGAGCGTGACGAAGTCCACCTCGGGATCCATGAGCAGGTTCATGGCGAAGTTCTGCTCGCGGTTGCGCGTGTTCACGCCCCACACGGCGTTCTTGCCCGAACCGAAGTCCTTGAGCGTCTTGAGCACCGCCGTCTTGTCGCGGATCTCGGTCACGCGGGCGTACATGCTGGGCTCGCCCGGCGCCTCGAAATAGACGAACTGGTTGATGTGCAGGTTGGGCACCAGCGGGCCGCTGATGCGGTAGAAGGTGCTGCTGCCGCTTTGCCAGCTTTCCACCGACTTGCTCTGCCGCGTCCAGAAATCGGCCGGCAGTGCGAAGGCGCCCGAATAGAGCAGATCGCCGTCTTCCAGCGCCTTATCGTTCTGGTAGTCCTCGGCGGCCAGGCCCAGGGCGCGGGCCTTGACGCGCATGTTGATGTCCTTGGACACCAGCACCACCTCGCGCGGCTCGCTGCCGTTGCGAGGCGTGGCATGCAGGTCGCGCAGCGCCTGGACCACGCCCAGGATCTGGTTGTCGGCCTTGCCCTGCGGCAGGCTGGTGGGCAGCGTGTAGGCCAGCGGCTCGGTCTGGAAGAACAGGCGCCCGCCCGCAGCCGTGTGGCCGGTGGAGTCGAGCTTGAACCCCTTGCCGATGTCGGCGCCCTGGGCCGCGGCCAGCGCATCCAGCGTGCGGCTGGACTGCCGGCCGTTACGCGCCACTTCGGTGGTGCCCTTCTTGTGGCCGTCCAGCTCCTCGAGCACGATCATCGGCAGGTAGATGTCGTGTTCCTCGAAGCGGAAAAGGCTCGTCGGGTCGTGCAGCAGCACATTGGTGTCGAGCACGAAGAGCTTGGCGGGGCCTTTGGCCTTCTTGCGCTTTTCCCGCGCGGCCGGGGCCGCAGCAGCGCGTGCTGGCGCGGCGCTTTCGCGCACCGGCAGCACGGCGGGTTCGGCCTGGGCCGGTGCGAGGGCACGCGCGGGCTTTGCGCCGCCGGGCATGGCGGCCGGCCGCTCGTCCAGCAGTTCCAGCCGGGCCTCGTTGTCGCCGTTGCCGCGTTCGGGGGCTGGACGGCGGCTGGTCTTGGGGCGTGCGCGTGCGGGTGCGTCCAGTGCGTCAGGCGAGAGAAGGGCGGCGCGCTGGGTCGGGGCAGGAGGCAGAGGCATGGAAGAGGGGGCTCGCTGGGAATGGCGTGGGTGATGTGCTGGGGCAGTCCGAAAAACAAAAAGCCGCCTGGAAACCAGGGCGGCTTTGGCTTTGTGCGGGCGATGCAGTCGCAGCGGTCAACGGCATGGGCCCATTATGCACAGCCCGAAGGCCCTGCCCGGAATCGGGCAAAGGCGGTTTTGGGCGTGGCGTTGAGGCCGCAGCCTCAGGCGGCCTTCTTCAGGGCCTTGACTTCCTTGAGGACTTCGTCGACGTGGCCGGGCACCTTGAGTCCGCGCCATTCGGCCTGCAGAACGCCATCCGGACCGATGAGGAAGGTGCTGCGCTCGATGCCCTTGACCTTCTTGCCGTACATGATCTTGTTCTTGACCACGCCGAACATGTGGCACATCTTCTCTTCGGTGTCGGCGATGAGTTCGAAGGGCAGCTCGAGCTTGGCCTTGAACTCGTCGTGCGACTTCATGTTGTCGCGCGAGACGCCGAAGACGGTGGCTCCCGCCTTCACGAAGTCTTTGTAGTGGTCGCGGAACTGCATGGCCTCCGTGGTGCAGCCCGGGGTGTTGTCCTTGGGGTAGAAGTAAAGCACCAGGATCTGACCGAGGTGCGAGGTGTTCGAAACCTTGATGCCGCCCGTCGCAATGGCATCGAATTCGGGAATGGGTTTGTTGACAACGATCGCCATGAAAATTGTTTTCTCCGCTGGTGGTTCCCGAGGTAGAACGCGGCGCGCAACGCCCGTCAGCTCGACATGCCATACTGCGCTGCCGCAATGGGCGCGACGCCGGGGCGAGGGCTCATCACAGCAGCCGTATGCGTTGTCTGGCAGGGCCGCCCGTGGCTCCTGGTGGGGCTCGGGCGTGCGCAGTCCGGTCTGCAACCCGCTATTTTAACCCGGATTAAGCCTTTTCCGCGGCCTCAGGCTCGATCAACAGGGCCACCACCACATGACGGCCTTCGCCAGCCAGGATGTTGTAGGTGCGGCAGGCGGCGGCAGTGTCCATGGTTTCCACGCCAACGCCCTGCTTCACGAGCGGGGCGATCCAGGCCGGACGCGGAAAGCGGATGCGCGAACCGCTGCCGAAGATCACCACTTCGGGCCGCATCCCGGCCAGCACGTCGAAGTGCCGCGCATCCAGGTCTTCGAAGCTTTCGCACTCCCAGGCCTGGCGTTCATCGCGCGAACCCACCACCACGCTGTGCGCCACGCGCTCGCCGTTGACGGCCACCCACCCGGGGCCATGCGCTGTGAGGATTTGCACATCGGCTTTGTCGGGCTGGAGCTTCATGGATACGGAAAGGCTGGCGGGGAGCGAACGGCCGCGCGGTGCGCGGGAACTGTGGTCAAATTCTACGTTTTTCCCCTCGTAAATCCCGTTCCCAAGCGCCCCCGGAGGCATCGTGAAGACCATCCAGAAATCGGCCAAGCTCGCCAATGTGCTCTATGACGTTCGAGGCCCGATCGTCGACGCGGCCAAGCAGATGGAGGATGAGGGGCAGAAGATCATCAAGCTGAACATCGGGAACATGGCGCCCTTCGGCTTCGATGCGCCCGAGGAGATCCAGCAGGACATGATCCGCAACCTGCCCGATTCGGCAGGCTATTCGGACAGCAAGGGCATCTTCGCGGCCCGCAAGGCTGTCATGCACTACACGCAGCAGCTGGGCATCGAAGGCGTGACGCTGGACGACATCTACCTGGGCAACGGCGCCAGCGAGCTGATCGTGATGGCGACCAACGCGCTGCTCAACGATGGCGACGAGCTGCTGGTGCCCATGCCCGACTACCCCTTGTGGACGGCCGCGACCTCGCTGTCGGGCGGCTCGCCGGTGCACTACAAGTGCGACGAAGACAACGGCTGGCTGCCCGACCTCGAGGACATGCGCGGCAAGATCACGTCGCGCACGCGCGGCATCGTGGTGATCAACCCCAACAACCCGACCGGCGTGATCTACCCCGATTCGCTGCTCAAGGGCATCGTGCAGATCGCGCGCGAGCACAACCTCGTGCTGCTGGTGGACGAGGTCTATGACAAGGTGCTCTACGACGGCGTGAAGTTCACGGCCATGGGCAGCCTGTCCACCGACGTGCTCACGCTGACCTTCAATTCGCTGTCGAAGGCCTACCGGTCCTGCGGCTATCGCGCGGGCTGGATGGTGCTGTCGGGCCCCAAGCACGCGGCGGGCGACTACATCGAAGGCCTGAACATGCTGGCCAACCTCAAGCTCGGCTCCAACGTGCCGGGCCAGTGGGCCATCCAGACGGCGCTGGGCGGCTACCAGAGCATCCACGACCTGGTGAAGGAAGGCGGGCGCCTGCGCCGCCAGCGCGACCTGGCCTATGAGCTGATCACGGCCATCCCGGGCGTCAGCTGCGTCAAGCCCTCGGCGGCGCTGTACATGTTCCCCAAGCTGGACCCGAAGCTCTATCCGATCCAGGACGACCGGCAGTTCTTCATGCAGGTGCTGCGCGAAACGCGCGTGATGCTGGTGCAGGGCTCGGGTTTCAACTACAGCGACAACCAGCACTTCCGTATCGTGTTCCTGCCGCACGAGGACGACCTGCGCGAGGCCATCGCCCGCATCGCCAAGTTCCTCGAGCGCTATCGCGCGCGTTTTGCCTGAGCCCGACTTTTTCTTTTCCTGCCACCCGCACCGGGCGGCGCATCGTTCCAAATGAGTGAATCCATGAAACCCCTTCAGGTCGGCCTTCTGGGCATCGGCACCGTCGGCAGCGGCACCTTCAAGGTGCTGCAGCGCAACCAGGAAGAGATCCGCCACCGTGCGGGCCGCGGGATCGAGATCACCATGGTGGCCGACCTCGACGTGGCGCGCGCCAAGGCCGTGGTGGGCGAGGGCGTCAAGGTGGTGGGTGATGCGCGCGAAGTCATCGCCAATCCTCAGATCGACATCGTCATCGAGCTGATCGGCGGCTACGGCGTGGCCAAGACCCTGGTGCTCGAAGCCATCGCGGCCGGCAAGCATGTGGTCACGGCCAACAAGGCGCTGCTGGCCGTGCATGGCACCGAGATCTTTGCGGCAGCCCATGCCAAGGGCGTGATGGTGGCCTTCGAGGCCGCGGTGGCCGGCGGCATTCCGATCATCAAGGCGCTGCGCGAGGGGCTCACGGCCAACTCCATCCAGTGGATCGCCGGCATCATCAACGGCACCACGAACTTCATCCTGTCCGAGATGCGCGACAAGGGCCTGGACTTCGACACCGTGCTCAAGGAGGCGCAGCGCCTGGGCTACGCCGAAGCCGACCCCACCTTCGACATCGAAGGCGTGGACGCGGCCCACAAGGCCACGCTGATGAGCGCCATCGCCTTTGGCATTCCCGTGCAGTTCGACAAGGCACACGTGGAAGGCATCACCAAGCTGGCCGCGCAGGACATCAAGTACGCCGAGCAGCTGGGCTACCGCATCAAGCTCCTGGGCATCACCAAGCGCAGCGCCAAGGGCATCGAGCTGCGCGTGCACCCCGCGCTGGTGCCGTCCAAGCGCCTGCTGGCCAACGTGGAAGGCGCGATGAACGCGGTGGTGGTCAATGGCGACGCCGTGGGCACCACGCTGTACTACGGCAAGGGCGCGGGCAGCGAGCCCACGGCCAGCGCCGTGATCGCCGACCTCGTGGACATCACGCGCCTGCACACGGCCGATACCGAACACCGCGTGCCGCACCTGGCCTTCCACCCCGAAGCCATCCTGGCCAACAAGGGCGATTTGCCCATCGTGCCGATGAGCGAGGTGGTGACCAGCTACTACCTGCGCCTGCGCGTGGCCGATGAGGCCGGCGTGCTGGCGCGCGTGACCTCGCTGCTGGCCGAGGCCGGCATCAGCATCGATGCCGTGCTGCAGCGCGAAGCCGATGAAGTGGGCGGCGAGGGCTCGACCCAGACCGACCTGATCATCCTCACGCACGACACGCGCGAAGGCACGCTCGACGAGGTGCTGGCCCGCGTGCAGGGCCTGCCCAGCGTCTTGGCGCCCATCGTGCGCATCCGCAAAGAGGAACTGAGCTGATGCGCTACCTCTCCACCCGCGGCGACCAGACGCCGCGCCGCTTCTGCGAGATCCTGCTCGAGGGCCTGGCGCCCGACGGCGGCCTGTACCTGCCCGAGCGCTATCCCCAGGTCGATGCCGCAACCCTGGCGCAATGGCGCCATCTGCCGTACCACGCGCTGGCCTTCGAGATCCTGTCGCTCTACATCGACGACATCCCGGCCGAGGACCTTCGCGCGCTCTGTGCCAAGACCTACACCGCCGAGGTCTTCGGCGACGAGGACATCACGCCCCTGCGCGAGCTGGAAGACGGCGTGTACCTCGAGGGCCTGTCCAACGGCCCCACGCTGGCCTTCAAGGACATGGCCATGCAGCTGCTGGGCAACCTCTTCGAGTACGAGCTGGGCCGGCGCGGCGAAGAGCTGAACATCCTGGGCGCGACCAGTGGCGACACCGGCAGCGCGGCCGAGTACGCCATGCGCGGCAAGAAGGGCGTGCGCGTGTTCATGACCTCGCCCGACGGCCGCATGAGCCCCTTCCAGCAGGCGCAGATGTTCAGCCTGCAGGACGCCAACATCCACAACATCGCCATCGAAGGCGTGTTCGACGACTGCCAGGACATCGTCAAGGCCGTGAGCAACGACCTGGGCTTCAAGCGCCAGTACCGCATCGGAACCGTCAACTCGATCAACTGGGCCCGCCTGCTGGCCCAGGTGGTGTACTACTTCAAGGGCTGGTTCCTCGCGACGGATAACGCGGGCGGCGAAGTCAGCTTCACCGTGCCCAGCGGCAACTTCGGCAACGTCTGCGCGGGCCATGTGGCGCGCATGATGGGCCTGCCCATCCGCCAGCTGGTGGTGGCCACCAATGAGAACGACGTGCTCGACGAGTTCTTCCGTACGGGCGTCTACCGCGTGCGCGGCAGCGCCGACACGCACGAGACCTCCAGCCCGTCGATGGACATCAGCAAGGCCAGCAACTTCGAGCGCTTCGTGTTCGACCTGCTGGGTCGCGATGGCAGCCGCACGCGTTCGCTGTTCCACGACCAGCTCGGCAGCGCCGGCCAGTTCGACCTGAGCAGCGACCCGGTCTTCGCCGACGCTGCGGCCAGGTTCGGCTTCGTGAGCGGGCGCAGCACCCATGCCGACCGCCTGGCCACCATCCGCGACACCGACAAGCGCTTTGCCGTGCTCATCGACACCCACACGGCCGATGGCCTCAAGGTGGCGCGGGAGCATCTGCAGCCCGGCGTGCCCATGGTGGTGCTCGAAACCGCGCTGCCCATCAAGTTCGCCGCCACCATCGTCGAAGCGCTGGGCCGCGAGCCCGAGCGCCCGGCCAAGTTCGAAGGCATCGAGGCCCTGCCCAAACGCGTGACGAAGCTGCCCGCCGACGCCGAGCGCGTCAAGCAGTACATCGCTGCGCATTGCCATTGAGCATCGCCCGGGTTGAGTGACATGAAGGTGCTCGCCTTCGCAGGCTATTCCGGCGCGGGCAAGACCACGCTGGTCGAGAAGCTGATCCCGCTGCTGCGCGCGCAGGGCCTGCGCGTGTCGGTGATCAAGCATGCACACCACCAGTTCGACGTGGACACGCCCGGCAAGGACAGCTGGCGCCACCGCCAGGCTGGCGCTTTTGAAGTGCTGGTTGCCTCGGATCAGCGCCTGGCGCTGATGCGCGAATACGAGCAGCAGGGCGAGCCCGACATTCATGCGCTGATCCGCGAGATGCACCCGGCGGTGGACTGGGTGCTGGTCGAAGGCTTCAAGCATGCCGACCTGCCCAAGGTCGAGGTGCTGCGGCTGGCACCCTCTGCCGATGCAAAGCAGGCGCGCCCGGTGCTGTACCCCGACGATCCTTTCGTCTGGGCGCTGGCCGTGGATGCGCCTGATCGCCTGCCCGAGCCGACGTTGCGGCCGGTCTTCGACCGTGACGACGTGCCAGGCCTGGCGCAATGGCTGATCGCGCAGTCCGAGCGCTTCGTCTATGAGGAGAGCCGCCATGGCTGATACCGCTGCGCCAGCGCCCGCCCGCCCGCCCTTGCGTTCGCTGGACGACGCGCTGAGCCAGCTGCTCGCGCAGGCCGCTGCCTTGTCCACCGAAGTCGTCAGCACCTTCGAGGCCGACGGCCGTGTGCTGGCGCAGGACCTGGTGGCCGCCCTCACGGTGCCGCCGGCCGACAACAGCGCGATGGACGGCTATGCCGTGCGCAGTGCCGACTGCGCCGCGCCGGGCGCCCTGCTGCGCGTGACCCAGCGCATTGCCGCGGGCAGCGTGGGCACCGTGCTGCAGCCCGGCGAGGCAGCGCGCATCTTCACGGGTGCGCCCATCCCGCCCGGCGCCGATGCAGTCGTGATGCAGGAAGACACCGAGGTGCTGGAGGCCGGCGAGGGCGCCGCGCCGCAGGTGCGCATCCAGCAGCCGCCCGCGCCGGGCCAGTGGGTGCGCCGCGCTGGCGAAGACGTGAGCGCGGGCCGCACCGTGCTCTCGCGCGGCATCCGCCTCACGCCGCAGGCGCTGGGGCTGGCGGCCAGCATCGGCATGCATCAGCTGACGGTGGTGCGCCGGCCGCGCGTGGCGCTGCTGTCCACCGGCGACGAACTCGTGATGCCCGGCGAGGTGCCGCCCGAGGCCATGAAGCCCGGCGCCATCTACAACTCCAACCGCTTCTTCCTGCGCGCGCTGCTGCAGCGCATGGGCTGCGAGGTGCAGGACCTGGGCATCGTGCCAGACCGCCTCGATGCCACGCTCGAAGTGCTGCGCGCCGCCGCTGCGCACAACGACCTGATCCTCAGCACCGGTGGCGTCTCGGTGGGCGAAGAGGACCACATCAAGCCTGCTGTGCAGGCGCTGGGCCAACTGCAGCTGTGGTCCATCGCCGTGAAGCCCGGCAAGCCATTTGCATACGGCGCCATTCCGCGTGCGCAGGGGCAGGGCCTGTGCCATGTCTGCGGTTTGCCGGGCAACCCGGTCTCCAGTTTCGTGACCTTCCTGCTGCTGGTGCGGCCCTTTCTGATGGCGCTGCAGGGCTGCCAGGCGCTGCAGCCGCCGCGCCTGGCCGTGCGCGCCGACTTCGACTGGCCGCGTGCCGACCGGCGGCGCGAGTTTTTGCGCGCGCGGCTCAACGAGGCTGGCGGGCTCGAGCTCTTCCCCAACCAAAGCTCTGGCGTGCTGACCTCTGCCGTCTGGGCCGATGGGCTGGTGGACCTGCCCGCGGGGCAGACCGTGAAAGTTGGGGACATCGTGTCCTTCATTCCGCTGTCGGTCTTGCTCACATGAAGGTGCAGCTGCGCTACTTCGCCTCGGTGCGCGAGGCCATCGGCCGCGGCGAGGAGACGGTCGAATCGGACGCGGCCACGCTGGGTGCGCTGCGCGACGAACTGATCGCGCGCGGCGAGCCCTACGCCAGTGCGCTGGCGCGCGGCCGGGCCGTGCGCATGGCGCTGGACCAGGTGATGCGCACCGAAGACGCTGTGCTGGCCCAGGGCGCCGAGATCGCCTTCTTCCCGCCAGTCACGGGCGGCTGAGGGCGCTCAGGCCGCTGCTGCATCCAGCGCCTGCAGGCGCGCCAGCAAAGCTGGCGGCGCCGCGGTCATCGGCTCGCGCAGCGTGTTCTGCAGCTCGCCGTGGCAGGCCAGCAGGGCCTTGATGCACGCAGGGTTCGGATGCGCGAACAGCGCCTCGATCAGCGCCGGCAGCGGCCGCCAGCGCTCGCGCGCGGCCTCCAGCCGACCGGCGCGCAACCATGCAATCACCTCCGCGAAGCGCACGGTCTGGATGTGCGCGCTGGCCGAAATCGCGCCCACACCGCCTTCCGCCACGGTGCCGAAGATCTGCAGGTCCTCGCCGGCCAGCACCTGCAGCTCGCCGCCCTGCAGCAGCGCGCGCAGCTTGGCGCCGTCGCCACTGCAGTCCTTGATGGCCCGGATGCGGGGGTGGGCGGCCAGCGCGCGCAGGGTGTCCAGCTGCAACGTGACGCCCGTGCGGTAGGGGATGTCGTAGATCACCAGCGGGTGCCGGCTGGCGTCGGCGATGCGCGTGAACCAGCGCAGCAGGCCGTCCTGCGAGGGCCGGATGTAGGAAGGCGCCGGAACCAGCAGCCCCTGCAGGTCCAAGGTGTTCAGCTGCTCCAGCCGCCCCAGCACATGCGGCAGGTTCTCGCCACCCAGGCCCATGATGCATGGCAACTGAGGCACGGCGTCGCGCACCGTCTTGAGCGCCGCCAGTTGCTCGTCTTCGGTCAGCGCAGCCGCTTCGCCGGTCGAGCCGCAGACCACAAAGCCTCGGACGCCCTGCGCGGCCAGCCGCCGGGCCAATGCGGCCAGCGCTGCATGGTCCACGGCGGGGCCGTCGAAGGGGGTGACCAGCGGAATCCAGAGGCCTGAGAAGTCAGGCTCAGGCGTGGCAGCGGGCGTGAAGGGGGCAGACATGGGGCTTTCCTTTGCAAAGAAGACGTGCAGACATGACCGAGGAGAAAAACCGTCGGCAGATGCGCGCATCGCGATGCAGGGAAGTCCGGACCGGGAAGGTATGGCCTGCTGGCTCCGTCGCTCATCCGACGACGCAGCCGCAGCTCCGGTCAGATGAGCTGAAGTTTTTTGGCTTTGACCACCGCGCCTGCGCAGCACAGGGACCGGACTTCCATGGAAATCCGGCTGTGCGGGTGCAGGAGGGGCGCGGCCATGGCAATGAGTGTAAGGGGCCTGCCGCACTGCCTGGCAATGCCACAATTTGCCGATGAGCCTTTCTCCCGCTTGCGCGCGCGTGCGTGTCCAGATCGCAGACTTCGACCTTTCGGCGGAGGTGGCTGCGTTGCGCGCGGGCGACCCGCGTGTGGGCGCCGTGTGCGCCTTCGTGGGCACGGTGCGCGACCGCCACGTGGCCGAAGGCGGCGCCGCGGGCAGCGTGCGCGCGATGGAGCTGGAGCACTATCCCGGCATGACCGAAAAAGCCATCGAGGCCATGATCGACGAGGCGCATCGCCGCTTCGACATCCTGGGTGCGCGCGTGGTGCACCGCGTGGGGCTGCTGCAGCCGCTGGCGCAGATCATGATGGTGGCCGTCACTTCGGCCCACCGCGGCGAATCCTTCCAGGCCTGCGAGTTCCTGATGGATTACCTCAAGACGCAGGCGCCGTTCTGGAAGAAGGAAGACACGGCCGAAGGCGCGCGCTGGGTGGATGCGCGCGTGGCCGACGATGCGGCGCTCGCGCGCTGGGGCATCGAATCGCGCAATGCCTGAGCCGCTGCGCGACGCAGCCGCGTCGCGCAGGGGATGCCACTCAGAACTTGTCGAGCACTGCGCCCGAGCTGGCGCTGGAGGCATTGAAGGCGAACTTGGCCAGCACGCCGCGCTTGTAGCGCGCGTCGGGCGGCGTCCAGCCTTCGCGGCGCTTGGCGATCTCGGCCTCGGGCACGTTGAGTTCCAGCTTGAGCTGGTGCGCGTCGATGGTGATCGAGTCGCCTTCCTCGATGAAGGCGATCAGGCCGCCCACTGCGGCTTCAGGAGCCACGTGGCCCACCACCATGCCCCAGGTGCCGCCGGAGAAGCGGCCATCGGTGATCAGGCCCACCGATTCGCCCAGGCCGGCGCCGATCAGCGCGCCCGTGGGCGCCAGCATCTCGGGCATGCCGGGGCCGCCCTTGGGGCCCAGGTAGCGCAGCACCATCACGTCGCCGGCCACGATCTTGCCGTCCAGGATGGCCTGCAGCGCCGACTGCTCGTCGTTGAACACGCGGGCCGGGCCGGTGATCACGGGGTTCTTCAGGCCCGTGATCTTGGCCACCGAGCCTTCGGGCGAGAGGTTGCCCTTGAGGATGGCCAGGTGGCCCTCGGCATACATGGGGTTGCTGATGGGGCGGATCACGTCCTGGTCGGCGCGCAGCGCAGGCACGTCCGCCAGCGTTTGCGCGATGGTCTTGCCCGTGATGGTCATGCAGTCGCCGTGCAGCAGGCCGGCGTCCAGCAGCACCTTCATCACCTGGGGAATGCCGCCGGCCTTGTGCAGGTCCACTGCCAGGTACTTGCCGCTGGGCTTCAAGTCGCAGATCACGGGCGTGCGCTTGCGGATGCGCTCGAAGTCGTCGATCGTCCATTCCACGCCGGCCGCATGCGCGATCGACAGGAAGTGCAGCACCGCGTTGGTCGAGCCGCCCGTGGCCATGATCACGGCCACCGCGTTCTCGATGGCCTCCTTGGTCACGATGTCGCGCGGCTTCAGGTCCTTCTTGATGGCCTCGATCAGCACCTTGGCCGATTCGCGCGCCGAGTTTTCCTTCTCGTCGTGCGGGTTGGCCATGGTGGAAGAGTAGGGCAGGCTCATGCCCAGCGCCTCGAAGGCCGAGGACATGGTGTTGGCCGTGTACATGCCGCCGCACGAGCCCGTGCCCGGAATGGCGTTCTGCTCGATTTCCTTCAGGTCCGCGTCGCTGAGCTTGCCGGCCGCGTTCTGGCCCACGGCCTCGAACACGCTGACGATGTTCAGGTCCTGGCCGCGCCACTTGCCCGGCAGGATGGTGCCGCCGTACACGTAGATGGCCGGCACGTTGGCGCGCAGCATGCCCATCATGCCGCCGGGCATGTTCTTGTCGCAGCCGCCGACCACGACCACGCCGTCCATCCACTGGCCGCCCACGCAGGTCTCGATGCAGTCGGAAATGACCTCGCGGCTGACCAGCGAGTACTTCATGCCCTCGGTGCCCATGGCCATGCCGTCGGAGATGGTGGGCGTGCCGAAGACCTGGGCGTTGCCACCGGCTTCCTCGATGCCCGCGATGGCTGCGTCGGCCAGCTTCTGCAGGCCGCTGTTGCAGGGGGTGATGGTGCTGTGGCCGTTGGCCACGCCGACCATGGGCTTCTTGAAGTCGCCCTCCTGGTAGCCCATGGCGTAGAACATCGAACGGTTCGATGCGCGCGCCTTGCCTTCGGTGATGTTCGCGCTGCGGCGGTTGATGGCGAGGTTCTTGGTGTCCATGCGTGTCTCGGTCGCCCCGCGGGGCCTCAATCGTGGAGCGCGCATTGTCGGCCGCTGCTGTGATTGATGCCAATACGAATTGGCCGGCGCATTGATATGCTGCGTGTATGAGTGACGATCCCAGAAGCCCGGCCACCGGCTGGGTGGAGCTGCGCGTGTGGCGCCAGTTCCTGGCCGTGGCCGAAGAGCTGCACTTCGGCCGCGCTGCCCAGCGCCTGCACCTGACGCAGCCGCCGGTCACCCAGGCCATCGCCCAGCTCGAACAGACGCTGGGCGTGCGCCTGTTCGACCGCACGCGCCGCCATGTGGCGCTCACGCCTGCTGGCGAAGCGCTGCTGCCCGAGGTGCGCGAGCTGCTGGCCCGCGCCCAGGCCCTGCCGGTGAGCGCGCGCGCGGCCGCCGCGGGCGAGGTGGGGCGGGTGCGGCTGGCTTTCGTATCCACCGTGGGCTTCGAGCGCCTGCCCACCTGGGTGCGCGACTTCCACGCGCAAAGCCCCGGCGTCTCGCTCGAACTGGTGGAGGCAACGGGCGACGTGCAGCTCGAGGCTTTTGCGCGCGGCGAGATCGACACCGGCCTGATGCTGCATTCGCCGGGACAGGCGCCGCTGGGCCTGTCGCACCTGGCGGTGAGCCAGGAGCCCCTGGTGCTGGCGGTGCCGGCGCGCCACCCGCTGGCGCGCGCGCCGCGCGTGGCGCTGGCGCAGGTGCTGGCCGAGCCGCTGGTGATGTTCCCGCGCCGCATCCTGCCTTCGCTGCACGACGCGGTGATGGCGCTGTACCGCGGCCAGGGGCTGGCGCCGCACATCGCGCAGGAGGCGATCCAGATGCAGACCATCGTCAACCTGGTCTGGGGCGGGCTGGGCCTGGCCTGGGTGCCGGCCAGCGTCATGCAGTTCCGGCGCCAGGGCGTGGTCTATCGCCAGGCCGAGGAGTTCGAACCGCAGGGCCGGCGCCGCGTCGTGCTGCCGGCCTGCGAGACCAGCCTGGTCTGGCGCGCGGGCGAGGCCGGCGAACCGCCGCCCGCGCTGCGGCGCTTCATCGACTTCGTGCGCGCGCAGGTCCAGGGATGAGGCCTGCGCCGCGGCCGGGCTTTACAGCACCAGCCGGTCGCGGCCCACGATGATCTCGCCGTCGAAATGCCGGCGCGCCTCGGCCACCCAGGTCTGTTCGGCCACGGGTTCGTCGCCCGGCAGCAGGTGCGACAGCACCAGCGTCCTGACGCCGGCCTGCGCGGCGATGCGGCCGGCGTCGGCGGCGCTGGTGTGGCCCTGGGCCAGAAAGCGCCGCAGCTGCGGCGGCACATAGCTGCGCTTGGCCAGCATGGCGTCGATGCCGGGCACGTACATCGCCTCGTGGACCAGGATGTCCGCCCCGCGCGCCAGGGCCGCCACCTTCGGCGAGGGCGCCGTGTCGCCCGAAATGACGATGCTGCGCGCGGCTGTCTCGAAGCGGTAGGCCAGCGCCACCTCGAAGGGGGCATGGTCGGCCAGCGCTGCCGTCACCCTGATGCGCGCGTCCTCGAAGACCAGGCCGGGCTCGCGGATCTCGCGCACGGCAAAGGCACGCGCCGGGGCTTCGCGCCGCGTGGCGGCCACGCGGATGCGGCTGTCTTCCTCGAACACGGCCAGCGCCGCCTCGTGCACCGCGCGCATGGGCGGCGGGCCGAACACCTGCAGCTGCCCGCGCACGCCCATGATCCAGGCCAGGTTGATCAGCGCGGGGTAGTCCGCCGTGTGGTCCGAGTGGTGATGCGTCACATACACCTGGCGCAGTGCCGACAGCGGAATGCCCAGCTCGGTCATGCGGCCGATGGTGCCGTAGCCGCAGTCGACGAGGTAGCCATGGCCGTCGACGAAGATCGCCTGGCTGTTCATGGCCCGCGCCGGGTGCAGCACGGGGCCGGCCATGGTGCCCAGCAGGACCAGGCGCGTGCCTTCGGACCAGGCGGGCACGGCCGGCGCCGCGGTCTTGCCCAGGCCGGTGCATCCCGCCAGCGGGGCGGCCGCCAGCGCGAGCAGCAGGGCGCGTCGGTCCACCCTCATGCCGCCTGCTGCACGAGCGCAGTTTCCAGGGGCACCTGCCACGCGTCGTAACCATAGACCCAGTCGGCATTGCCGCCGTCGCGCAGCCAGTTGTTGCCGCGCGAGCCGATCTGGATGCGGCTGGTGCGTTCCATGCGCATGGCTTCATAGCGGCGCAGCGCATCGGGCACTTGCGCCGGCGATGCGGCGGCCATGAGGTTGCGGGCCAGCACCACGCCGTCTTCGATCGCCATGCCCGCGCCCTGGGCCATGAAAGGCATCATCGGATGGCTGGCGTCGCCCATCAGCGTGATGCCGCCTTCGGACCAGCGTGGCAGCGGGTCGCGTTCGTACAGCGCGGTCTTGAGCACGCTGTCGCAGGCCTCGAGCAGGGCGCGCGCATCGGGATGGAAGTCGCGGTAGAAGCCGCGCAGCTCCTCCACGCTGCCGGCCGTGGTCCACGATTCCTCGTGCCACGATTCCTGCGCCGTGGTGGCGAAGATGAAGGTGTCGCGGCCCTGGTTGAGCGGGAAGGTCACGATCTGGCTTTCGGGCGTGGGGCCCCACCACTTGGTGAAGGCCGCGATGTCGGGCACGTGCCGCACGCGCTCGGTCGGCACCACCGCGCGGAAGGCCACCACGCCCGTGAAGCGCGGATGCTCCTGGCCGAAGAGGGCGGCGCGCACCACCGAGTGGATGCCGTCGGCGCCGATCAGCGCGTCGAAGGCCGTGTCCTCGCTCTCGTCCTCAAAGCGCACGCTCACGCCGTCGGCGCGCGGCTCGATGCGCGTGGCGAGCTTGGCAAAGCGCACCTGCCCGGCCGGAAAGGCGTCGGCCAGCGCGGCCAGCAGGTCGGCGCGGTGGATGGTCAGCTGCGGCGCGCCGTACTTGCGCTCGGCTTCGTCGCCCATGGTCAGGCGCGAGGTCTCGGCCCCGCTGTCCCAGCTTCGGCTGATGCGGTGCGTGGGCCGCGCGGCCGAGGCGCGCACGGCCGCGGCGATCTGCGGGCCCAGGCCGTCGAGCGCGCGCACGGCGTTGGGCGTGAGGTTGATGTCTGCGCCCACGCGCAGGAACTGGCGGCTCTGCTCGAAGACCGTGACGCGGTGTCCGGCCTGGTGCAGGGCGTTGGCGGCCGCCAGGCCGCCGATGCCGGCGCCCACGATGGCGATGTTCAAGGGGGTCATGCTGAGAAATCTCCTGTCTTCAGTCGGCCCGAATGCCGAATTCCTGGATCACGCGGCCATAGCGCGTGAAGTCGGCCTGCACCAGCTGGCCCAGCTTCTCGGGCGTGCCGCCCACGGGCGTGGCGCCCAGCGCCTTGAGCTGCTCCACCACGTCGGGCTGCGCCAGGGCCGCGTTCACGTGCTGGTTGAGCGTCTGCACCACCGGTGCCGGCAGGCCGCGCGGGCCCAGCAGCCCGTACCAGGCCTGCACGGCCACGTCCTTGAAGCCCTGCTCGACCAGCGTGGGCAGGGCCGGCAGCAGCGGCGTGCGCTCGCGCTCCAGCGTGCCCAGCGCCAGCAGCTTGCCCGACTGCAGATGCGGCATCACCGAGGCCAGCGAGGTGTAGTTGAGCTTGAGATGGCCGCCCAGCAGGTCGGTGATGGCCGGCGCCACGCCCTTGTAGGGCACATGCAGGGTCTGCACGCCGGCCGCGCGGTTGAACAGCTCGCCGCCGATGTGCATGGGCGAGCCGCTGCCGGAGCTGCCATAGGTGATGTCCTTCGACTTGCGGGCCAGCTCGGCCAGCGCGCGCGCGTCGCGCACGCCCAGGTCGGGCCGGGCCACCAGCACCAGCGGCGTGCTGGCGACCTGCACGATGGGCGTGAAGTCCCGGACCACGTCGGTGGGCGCGGCGCCGCGTGCGATCAGGTGCGGCGCGATGGCGAAGGTGTTGGGCGTGAGCAGCAAGGTGTAGCCGTCGGCCGGCGCGCGGGCCACGAAGGTGGCGCCCAGGGTGCCGCTGGCGCCGGCGCGGTTGTCCACCACCACGCTCTGGCCCAGGCTGGCCGAGAGCTTCTGGGCCAGCAGGCGCGCCACGGCATCGGGCCCGGCGCCGGCCGGGAAGGGGACGACCAGCGTGACGGTCTTGTCGGGAAAGGCCTGGGCCTGGGCCGCCAGCGGCAGCAGGCTTGCTGCGGTGGCGACGGAAGCGGCCAGCCGCAACAGGCGGCGGCGGGGGGGCATGAATGACATGGGGCAGGTTTCGCAGGGGAGGGTGGCAGGGGAAGGTTGGCAGGGGTCAGAACGCGTGCTCCATGCCCAGCGTCAGGCCGGTCTGGCGCGAGCCGGCCGTGATGCCGGCGCTGCTGCGCGGGAACACGCCGTACTGGCCGCTGGCGCGGTTGTGCACGCCATACACGGAGGCAAACACGCCGGTGCGGCGCGAGAGCGTGTGGCGGTAGCCCAGCGCCCAGTTGCGCGCGCCCAGGCCTTCGGTGCTGCAGGTGGCGCCGCCCGCGCGGCTGCACTGGCCGTCGCTGGCCTGGCCGGCGTTGGCCCACACCGTGTGCAGTTCATGGCGCCAGATCACCTGGGCCGACCAGGCATTGCGCGCATAGCGGTTCATGCCGCCCGTGGCCACGCCTTCGGCGCGGTAGTCCAGGCGGTCGAAGGCGCCCTGCAGCATCCAGTTCCTGTTGATCTCGTAGCGCGCGATCAGGCGGTGGTTCACATCCTTGGCGTCGCGCACCGTGGCGGTGGCCACGTCGGGGTTGGCCGCGGGGTTGGGGCCGATCCAGGCCAGGCCGAAGAAATCCTTGTGCTGCTGGTACACGTAGCGCAGCACCAGCGGGCCGGCCGCGTACTCGGCGCCCAGGCCGAAGATGGTGGGCTTGTAGCGCGTGCCGTTGAGCGCCGTGCGTTCGCCTTCGGGCAGGCTGTAGGCCAGGCGGAAGGAGAAGCCGGCCCAGCTGGGCGACCAGTACTGCACCGAGTTGCCCTGGCGCCGGTTGAAGGTGGCGTCGCCCGGGCCGTTGGTGCGGGTGTCGGCCGTCACGCTGTGCGGGATGTTGAAGCCCGGCGTGACGAAGATGCTGGAGCTGTCGCCCGCATAGGGGTTGCGGATGCCGTTGGTGAAGCCCAGGTGCGACCAGGCGCTGGGCGTGTCCCAGATGCCGCCGAAGAGCGTGCCCCACTGCTTGCTGGCCAGGCCCACGCGCGTGTTGCGGTTGAAGGCGCGGCCCGCGCCGCCGGTCCAGTTGCCGTCGTCCACCTGGAAGCCGCTTTCGAGCTGGAACAGGGCTTGCAAGCCGCCGCCCAGGTCTTCGGTGCCGCGAAAGCCGAAATGCGTGGTGGCGCTTTGCATGCGCAGCACCGAGCCGTCGCGCGTGCCATAGGCGCCCGCGCCCAGCATGGAAGGCCGGTTGGCCGGCGCGACCGGCGTGGTGCCGCTGACCGAGATGCGGTCCACCATGGGCGCCACATAGCCGTAGATCTGCACCTGCGAGCCGCTTTGCGCAAAAGCGCCTGCGGCAGGCAGCAGCAGCAGGGTCGTGGCCCAGGTGGAGGCACTGGCGCGAATGCGGGTTCGGTGTGTCAAGATTCTTCCTCGATGGAAATTGCGATGAGAGTGAAGCGGCTGCGCCAGGGCCGGAATTCGTGGGCACGCCGGCCGGCGTTGCCTGCAGCACCGCCTTTTCAGGGGCATGAATGGCGCTGTAGGACAGGGCCTGATTCTTCGAAGTCGGCGCCGCTCGCACGACCGCCGGGCGTCCGCAATGGCGCACCATTCGTCTCCGTTTGTTTCGCAGGTGGCGCATGGACGCACTGAGCGAAGTGCTGTCCATCTGCCGCGCCGAGCGTGCGGTCACCGCGCGCTTCACTTTGCGCGAGCCCTGGGCGCTGCGCTCCGACGGCGTGCCCGGCGCGCTGATCCGCCTCTCGCGCGGGGCGCCCTACTGGATCCAGGTGGCGGGCCTGCAGCCCGTGCGCGTGGAGGCGGGCGACCTCGTCATGCTGCCCACGGGCGCGGCCCACACGCTGAGTGCGGCGCCGGGGCTGCCGGCCACGCCTTTTTCGCAACTCATCGCTCGTCATGCCGATGGACCGAAGGACGAGAACCCGCTGGTTTTCACCCATGGCGGGCGCGGCGACGTGACCGAGGTGTTCTCGGTGCTGCTGTGGTTCTCGGCCTACTGCCGGCATTCGGTGTTCAGGCTTTTGCCGCCGCTGATCCACATGCGCGAGGCGCAGTTGCCCATGGCCGGCTGCCTGGCCACCACCATGCAGTCGCTGATCCTGGAGACGCTGCAGCGCCGGCCCGGCTGGCGCCTCTCGGCCGCGCGCATGGGCGAGCTGCTGCTGGTGAACATCCTGCGCGAGCAACTGGGCCGGCCGGCCTCGGTCTCGGCGGGCTGGCTGCGCGGCCTGGGCGATCCGGCCATCGCGCGCGCCATCCAGTGCATCCACGAGGCGCCGGCCCAGGGCTGGACGGTGGAGCAACTGGCACGCCAGGCGGGCATGTCGCGCTCGCGCTTCGCCGAGCGCTTCAAGGAACTGGTGGGGGATTCGCCGATCGGCTATCTCACCGAGCACCGCATGGCGCTGGCGGCCGAGCAACTGGAGGCCGGGCAGTTGCCCACCAGCCGCATCGCGGAGCAGGCCGGCTATGAATCACCGCGGGTGTTTGCGCGCGCCTTTCAGCGCTGGGCCGGCATGACGCCGCATGCCTTCGTGCAGCACGAGCGCGGGCGCCGGGAGGCCCTGGTTCAGTGGGACCGCCGGCAGGACGAGCCCGCCCGCGGGTGACCCAGGCCGTTCAGGCCGGCTGCGACTGCGTCTGCAGGTAGTTCTGCAGGCCGATCCTGTCGATCAGGCCCAACTGCTTTTCCAGCCAGTAGGCGTGGTCTTCCTCGGTGTCGCGCAACTGCGCCAGCAGGATGTCGCGGCTCACGAAGTCGGCATGGCTCTCGCACAGGTGCATGCCGTTCTGCAGCGCGGCGCGCACTTCGTATTCGGTGGCCAGGTCCTTGCGCAGCATCTCCGGCACCGTGAGGCCGGGCGTGAAGGGCTTGGGCGACATGTCGGGCACGCCGCCCAGCATCAGGATGCGGCGCAGCAGCGCGTCGGCATGCTGGGTCTCTTCCTGCATTTCGTGGTCCAGCCGCGTGAACAGGCGCGTGAAGCCCTGGTCTTCATAGATGCGCGAATGCACGAAGTACTGGTCGCGCGCGGCCAGCTCGCCGCGCAGAAGGTCCTTGAGGCAGTCGACGACTTGGGCTTGGCCTTGCATGTGTGTTCTTGGAAAAGAGACGGGGGAAAACTGGCCGCGAGTGTCGCTGCAGGCGAGCGCGCGCGCAGCATGGGCGGGCCAAGCCCCTGCGTTCCTGCTCTGCATGCGAGCAAGGATGCACAGCGTTCGCATTCAGGATGGGTGCGCCGGCTGCAGGAGGTGCGGCGCCAGCAACTGCTGCAGCCAGTCGCCAAAGCGCTGCACGCGCCGCGCCAGGTGCCGGCGATGAGGGTAGAGCAGGTGCACGGGCATGGGCGGGGCGCAGGCCTGCGGCATCACCTGCACCAGTTCGCCCGCGGCCAGGTGCTCGCGCACGTCGAAGATCGGGATCTGGATCAGCCCCAGGCCGGCGAGCGCGCAGGCGATGTAGGTCTCTGCATTGTTCGCCGCCGCGCGGCCTGGCAGCGCAACGCTGTGCAGCTTGCCGCGCAGCACCCATTCCCAGGGCGCGTGGCGCGTGCTGCCCGGCGCGGTGTAGTGAACCTCTTCATGGCCGTTCTCGATCAGCTCGCGCGGTGAGCGCGGCGTGCCATGCCGAGCGAGGTAGGCGGGGCTGGCGCAGTTGATCAGCTCGAACTGCCCCAGCGGGCGCGCCACCAGGCTGCTGTCGGGCAGGGCACCCACGCGCAGCGCGCAGTCCACGCCCTCCTGCAGCAGGTCCACCCTGCGGTCGCTCGAACCGAGCTCCAGCTCCAGCATCGGATGCGCGGCCAGGAACTGCGGCAGCGCGGGGGCGATGAACCGGCGTGCGATGCGGCTGGGCACGTCGACGCGCAGCTTGCCGCCGGTGGCTGCCTGCGGCGCGCGGAACTGCTGCTCCAGCTCGTCCATGTCGGCCACCAGCGCGTCCGCGTGCGCGAGCAGCGCCTGGCCGTCTGGCGTGAGCCGCACGCGGCGCGTGGTCCGGTGCAGCAGCTGCACGCCCAGGCGGGCTTCGAGCTGCTGCAATGCGAGCGAGACGCTGGCGCGCGGAATGCCCAGCTGTGCGCCGGCCTGCGTGAAGCTTGCGCAATGGGCGATCCGCAGGAAGATGCGCAGGTTGTCGATGCGGTCCATGGGGCGTGCGATTGTCCGGAATTCCTGGACAGTCTAGGCGCATGCGCGCGCTTTATCCGGGCCCCCTTGCTGCCTAGAGTCGGAAGGGTCATCCACCCATCCGAAGAGGAAGTTTCCATGTCCCATCCCACCCTTCAGGGCAAGGTCGCCGTCATCGCCGGCGGCGGCAAGAACCTGGGCGCGCTGGTGGCCAGCCAGTTCGTGCAGGCCGGCGCCCGCGGGCTGGTCCTGCACTACAACAGCGACGGCTCGCGCGCCGAGACCGAGAAGACCGCGGCCGCCTTGCGCGAGCAGGGCGCCGAGGTGCTCACCTTCCAGGGCGATCTCGCGGTGGTCGCCAACAACGTGAAGCTCTTCGACCAGGCCAGGTCGCATTTCGGCGAGGTCAACATCGCGATCAACACGGCCGGCGTCGTGATCAAGAAGCCCATCGCCGAGGTGACGGAAGCGGACTACGACAAGAGCTTCGACGCCAACGCCAAGGCAGCCTTCTTCTTCCTGCAGCAGGCCGGCCGCGTGCTGGCCGAACGCGGCAGCATCGTGACCATCGTGAGTTCGCTGCTGGCGGCCTACACGCCTTTCTATGCCATCTATCCGGGCAGCAAGGCCGCGGTCGAGCACTACACGCGCGCGGCCTCCAAGGAGTTCGGCGAACGCGGCATCTCGGTCAATGCCATCGGCCCCGGCCCCATGGACACGCCCTTCTTCTACGGCCAGGAAAGCAAGGAGGCCGTGGCCTACCACAGCACGGCCGCGGCGCTGAGCAAGTACACGCGCACGGGCTTGACGCACATCGAGGACATCGCCCCCATCGTCAAGTTCCTCGTGACCGAAGGCTGGTGGATCACGGGCCAGACCCTTTTTGCCAACGGCGGCTACACCACGCGCTGATACTGCAGCCTTGCGCGACACTTGCGCGAAGGAGGATCCGGATCATGCACATGGCGATGGTGATGGGCGCAGGCATTCTGCTGCTGGTGGTGTTCGTGATGTTCGGCTGGCTGTGGGGCGCCAGCAGCGCCGGCATGGCGGTGGCGGCCAAGGCCTTCGTGCCGGTGTGGCTGCTGATCGCCTGCATCAACATGTGGGTGGGCGTGACGCATGCGGGCTACACGGTGCGCCAGGAACTGCCGATCCTGCTGCTGGTGTTTGCGGTGCCGGCGGTGGTGGCCGGCATCGCGATGTGGCAGCTCTCGCGCAGCTGAGCGCAGCGGACCCTGCGGCCGCAGGCGCGCAGGGCCTTTTGCACCGGCCACGGTCATGAGCGTCCGGCACAATCCCGGCCATGCTCATGTATCCGCAGCTCGACCCCATCGCCCTGCAAGTGGGGCCCCTGGCCATCCACTGGTATGGCCTGACCTACCTGGCGGCCTTCGGGCTGTTCTTTTTCCTGGGCACGCGCCGGCTGCGCCACATGCCCTACGCGGCCATCCAGACGCCTGCGCCCTGGACGCGCCGCGACGTGGAAGACATCCTGTTCATGGGCGTGATGGGCGTCATCGTGGGCGGGCGCCTGGGCTACTGCCTGTTTTACAAGCCCGGCTACTACCTCTCACACCCGCTGGAGATCTTCTTCATCTGGCAAGGCGGCATGAGCTTTCATGGCGGCCTGCTGGGCGTGATCGGCGCCATGGTCTGGTACGCGCGCTCGCGCGGGCGCGGCGTGTGGCAGGTGCTGGACTTCATCGCGCCCTGCGTGCCCACGGGCCTGGCGGCCGGGCGCGTGGGCAACTTCATCAACGGCGAGCTGTGGGGCCGTTTCTCGAGCCCCGATCTGCCCTGGGGCATGGTCTTTCCGCACAGCGGCTCCATGCAGCCGCGCCACCCCTCGCAGGTCTACCAGTTCCTGCTCGAAGGTCTGCTGCTGTTCGTGATCCTGTGGCTGTTCGCGCGCAAGGAGCGTCGCGAGCGCCAGGTGTCGGCCGTGTTCCTGATCGGCTACGGCGTGATGCGCTTCGTGGCCGAATACTTCCGCGAGCCCGACGACTTCCTGGGCCTGCTGGCGCTGAACATGAGCATGGGCCAGTGGCTGTGCGTGCCCATGATCCTCGCCGGCATCGTGCTGTATGCGACCGCGCCCGCGCGGCCCGCGCAGCCCGCCGCGGCCAGGGCGGCCTGATTCGCCATCATCAGCTCCCGCCCAGGCCCTTCCAGAGCATGTAGGCGGCCAGCAGGTACAGCATGCTGGCGAAGATGCGCTTGAGCTTCTTCACCGGCAGCGCATGCGCGGCGCGTGCGCCCAGCGGCGCCATCAGCACGCTGCAGGCCGCGATCACGCCCAGCGCCGGCAGCCACAGGTAGCCGAAGGCGCCGGCCGGCAGCCCCTGCAGCGAGCGGCCCGCCACCACATAGCCTGCCACGTTGGCCACCGCGATGGGAAAGCCCAGGGCCGCGCTGGTGGCCACGGCGTTGTGGATGGCTACGTTGCACCAGGTCATGAAGGGCACGCTGATGAAGCCGCCGCCCGCGCCCACCAGGCCCGAGACAAAACCGATCAGCCCGCCCGCACCCAACTGGCCCGCCGTGCCCGGCATCTGCCGCGCGGCGGCAGGCTTGCGGTCCAGGAACATCTGCGTGGCCGAGAAACCCACGAAGAGCGCGAACACCACGGCCAGCACCGTGCCCTTGAGCAGCGCGAACACGCCCAGGCTGCCCACCAGGCTGCCGATCACGATGCCTGGCGAGAGCCGGCGCACGATGTCCCATCGCACCGCGCCGCGCTTGTGGTGCGCGCGCACGCTGGAGATGGAGGTGAAGACGATGGTGGCCATGGAGGTGGCGATGGCCATCTTCACCGCCAGTTCCGCCGGCACGCCGCGCTGGCCCAGCATCCAGGTGAGGAAGGGCACCATGACCATGCCGCCGCCGATGCCCAGCAGCCCGGCCAGGAAGCCGGCGCCCAGGCCCAGCAATGCGAGTTCGAGGATCAGCAGGGCGTCGATGGACATGGAAGGCAGGGCACAGGGAAGCAGACAAGACAACGGCCCCGGAGCAAAAGATGCTGCGCGGGGCCGTGATCGGGCGGATTAGGTGTCTGCAAGTGCCACCGGACCGTCATCCTGAACGCAGGGTTCAGGTGGGCGAGAGCAACCAGGCATTGGGATCATCTGACGCGAGATGTTCAACGCTTGCCTGGCAATGTATCAAGCCCGGGCTCCATAGAGCATTGGTTCAAGGAAATATAAAGCCCGGCATGCACTGCAGACGCTTTGGATTCTACGCCCCGAGACGCGTCCGTACAGCATGGTGGACAGGGCAATGCGGCCTTGCTTGACAGGCACCGGATGGCGGTGCGAGAAGCAGGGCGCGTGCGTCTCAGAACAGCCGGCCGTCGCTGCTGAGCACCTGGTCCAGGCGTTCAATCAGCTGGCTGCTGCGCGCATCGGCCGAGCCGGCCACGGTGCTGGTGTAAGACAGCAGGGGGCCGCCGCTGCTGGCGGCCGGCGCGGGGGCCGAGCCCGCTGCTTCGGCCTTGGCTTTTTCTTCGGCCAGCGCGGCTTGCGCCGCGGCCAGGTCCTGGTCGCGCTGGGCCAGGTCGAAGGCCAGGTTCAGCGAGGCCAGCACCGCGATGCGGTCACGCGCCTTGACCTTGCCTGCATCGCGGATGCCGCACATGGCGGCATCCACGCGGGCCACGGCCTCGCGCAGTTGTGCTTCGCCATCGGGGGGGCAGCCGAGCAGATAGCTCTGCCCCATGATTTGCACTTCGATCTGGTTCACGGTGTGGCGTTGGGTGCGTCGAGGGAATCGGGCGAGGGAGCCGGCGCAGGGGCGGCCGGCAGGCGCTCGAGCATGGCGTCGATGCGCGTGCGCGCCGCGTTCAGGCGCGACTTGAGCATGTCGCGTTCGCGCGTCAGTTCGTCGACCTGGGCCTGCAGCAGGGCGTTGGTGCGCTGGGTTTCGTCATAGCGCACGAGCAACCGCTCCACGCGCTCGGCGATCTGGTCGATGGGGCTCGGTGCGGGCATGGGGCAAGATTGTAGGTCGCTGCCCGGCCAGTTAATACGGCTGTTGCGCGCTGTGCGCGAAGGCACGGGCAGCCACTAGAATCCGCCGCGTTGGTGCTCGTGCCGCGGTTCGCGCGGCGCAGTTCAACGGGAAGCAGGAGCCGCGGCACCGCACGGTCGCCAAAGCCAGCCTGCGCTGCCCCCGCAACGGTCAAGCAGCCGGTGCCTCGTCGGGTCCTTTTGCAGGAACAGGCAAGGCACTCCCCCTCTTTCAGAACGCAGCCACTGGGCGCCGTCGATACGCGGCACCTGGGAAGGCGAAAGAGGGTTGCTGTCAGCCCGGATACCGGCCAACAAGGCGGTCGCGCCGCGCCCCTGACCGGGCGCATGCGGCCATGGGCCCATGTGCCGGCGGGGAAGCCGGACCCGGGCATCGCTTGAGTACCTTTCTTGTTTCCATGAATCCCCGCGTCATTTCTTCGCGCGCCTTGCCGCGCCTGCCTCTTGTTGCGCTGGCAGGCGCCGTGGGCGCTGCGTTGCCCCTGCTGGCCGCTGCCCAGTCCGCCCAGGTCGCCCCGCTGGCTGCGGCCGGTGTGCCGGCCCTGCACGAAACCGTGGTCACGGCCACGCGCGTGGCCCAGCCGCTGTCGGACCTCGTGGCCGACGTGTCCGTCGTCGACCGCCAGACCCTCGAGGCCAGCGGCGCCGCCGGCGTGCTGGACGTGCTGGCTCGCCTGCCAGGCGTGGAGATTTCGCGCAACGGCAGCATCGGCACCACTTCGAGTGTGTTCCTGCGCGGCGCCGAAACCCGCTTCACGGCCGTCTACCTCGACGGCGTTCGGCTGGACACGCAGTCGACCGGCGGCGCGCCCTGGGAGGCGATCCCGCTGGCGCGCGTCGAGCGCATCGAAGTGCTGCGCGGTCCGGCCGCCGCGGTGTACGGCTCCGACGCGATCGGCGGCGTGATCCAGATCTTCACGAAGAAGGGCGAGGGCGCGGCGCAGCCCTATGTGAGCGTGGGCGCAGGCAGCCAGCGCACGCGCAAGCTCGAAGCCGGCATCAGCGGCCAGGCCGGCGATCTTGACTACGCAGTCGGTGCGTCCTATCAGGAAAGCGCGGGCTTCGATGTGCGCACGCCCGACATCCGCCACAACTTCGACCAGGACCTGTACCGCACGCATGGCGCCAACCTGCGGCTGGGCTATCGCCTCAATGCGCAGCACCGGCTGGAAGCCCATGTGCTGGCCAACGAGATGGAGTCGGCCTACGACGCGAGCTCGGGCAGCTCCTACACCCGCGCGCGCATCTTCAACGACGACCGCAACCTCCATCATCTGCGCGCCGCCGGCCTGGGCTGGACCGCGCAGTGGACGCCCGAGTACAAGACCCGCCTGTCGGTCACCGATTCGAACCAGCGCTATGAAACGCGAATCGTGGGCCAGGCCGCCAGCTACATCACGCAGACCCAGCTGCGCGACTACCGCTTCGACAACGAATACCGCGTGGGCGCGCACCTGGTCACGGTCTCGCTGGAGCGGCGCGAGGACAGGCTCTACAACCCCGCGCTCGACGCCTACAGCAACACGCTGGAGCGCGAGCGTTCGCAGGACGCGCTGGCCCTGGGCTACGGCTACGTGAGCAATGGCCATTCGCTGCAGCTCAACCTTCGTCATGACAAGGACAGCGAGTTCGGCGGCAAGACCACGGGCAGCGCGGCCTACGGCTATGAATTCGCCAAGGGCTGGCGCGTGACGGCCTCGGCCGGCACGGCCTTCCGCGCGCCCACGCTGTACCAGCGTTTCAGCGCCTACGGCGATGCCAGCCTGCAGCCCGAAACCGGCCGCAACTTCGAGCTGGGCCTGCGCTACGCGAGCGGCAGCACCCACGCCAGCGTGGTGGCCTACCGCAACCGCGTGCGCAACCTCATCGTGTTCGACGGCACCCGCACCAGCTGCGGCCAGGCCTTCGGCTGCTACAACAGCGTGGGCCGAGCCGAGTACACCGGCATCACCTTCGCGGCGGGCCACCGCATCGGCGACCTGACGCTGCGCGCCTCGCTGGACCTGCAGGAGCCGCGCGACATGGACACCGACAAGCTGCTGGCGCGCCGCGCGCGCGTCCACGGCGTGCTGGGCGCCGACTGGCAGGTGGCCGGCTGGACGCTGGGCGCCGAGGTGCAGGCCTCGGGCCGCCGCTGGGACAACGCGGCCAACACCACCCAGCTGGGCGGCTACACCTTGCTGAACCTGTCGGCCAGCACGCAGATCACGCCCGAATGGACGCTGAGCGCGCGCCTGGACAACGTGGCCGACAAGCACTACGAACTGGCGCGTGGCTATGCCACCGCAGGCCGCACCGCCTTCGTCAACCTCAAGTGGGCGCCGCGATAGAAAACGCAGCACGCTGCGCCGCCGTTCTGGTCGCCGCCCCGGCTTCGGGCCAGGGCAAGACCACGGTGGCGGCGGCGCTGGCGCGGCTGCATGCGCGCCAGGGCCGGCGCGTGCGTGCCTTCAAGTGCGGGCCCGACTTCCTGGACCCGCAATGGCTGGCGCTGGCCAGCGGGCAGAGCGTCGACTCGCTGGACCTGTGGATCAACGGCGAGAGCGACTGCCGCGCGCGCCTGCACGCAGCCGCCCGCGACAGCGACCTGATCGTGGTCGAAGGCGTGATGGGCCTGTTCGACGGCCAGCCCAGCGCGGCCGACCTGGCGCGCCGCCTGCGCCTGCCGGTGCTGGCGGTGATCGACGCGGGTTCCATGGCCGGCACCTTCGGCGCGCTGGTGCATGGGCTCAAAAGCTACGAAGCCGATCTGCCCTGGGCCGGTGTGCTGGCCAATCGCGTGGCCAGCGAGCGCCATGGCGCCATGCTGCAAGGCGCGCTGCGCGAGCGCAGCGACTGGCTGGGCGGCCTGCCCAAGGGCGCGCAGTTCAGCTTGCCCGAGCGGCACCTGGGCCTGGTCGGCAGTGCCGAGCTGGAGGATGCGCTCGCGCGCATCGACGCCGCGGCCGACGCGCTGGCCGCCACGCCGCTGGGGCAAATGGCACCGGCCGATCTGCCTCAGGCCATGTTTGATGCAGTTGCGCAGGCCAGCGTGCCGCGCCTGCTCGAGGGCCGGCGCATCGCCATCGCGCGCGATGCGGCCTTTGCCTTCAT
Source organism: Xenophilus arseniciresistens (assembly GCF_028023875.1). Taxonomy (GTDB): domain Bacteria; phylum Pseudomonadota; class Gammaproteobacteria; order Burkholderiales; family Burkholderiaceae_C; genus Xenophilus; species Xenophilus arseniciresistens. The sequence continues at coordinate 11,349 of NZ_JAQIPB010000002.1, read as the reverse complement.
CTACCCCGCCAATGTTCAAGTGCTCGAGGCGATGGGTGCGCGCTGCGTCTTCTTCTCGCCGCTGGCTGGCGACGCGCTGCCCGATTGCGATGCGCTGTGGCTGCCCGGCGGTTACCCCGAGTTGCATGCAGGGGCGCTCTCGGTGCGCGATGATCTGCGGGCTCAGTTGGCGGCGCATGTGGCGCAGGGCCGGCCCGTGTGGGCCGAATGCGGCGGCATGATGGCGCTGTTCGAGGAACTGGTCGATGCGCAGGGCCAGGTGCATGCCATGTGGGGCCTGCTGCCCGGGCGCACCGTGATGCAGCGGCGCCTGGCCGGCCTCGGGCCGCAGCAACTCGTCCTGGAATCTCATACCTTGCGCGGACACACTTTCCACTACTCCACCTGCCAGAGCCCCTTGCAGCCGTCCACGCGCAGCGCGCGGCCCGGCATGCCGCCCGCGCCCGATGCAGGCGAGGCCCTGTATGTCCACGGCCCCGTGCGCGCGAGCTACTTCCACGCCTGGTTTGCTTCGTCGCCCGAAGCCGTGGCCCAGCTCTTCAGCGCCGCTGCGCAGGCCCGCCATGGCTGACCCCGCCGTGGTGCGCGAACTGATCCTGGGCGGCCAGCGCAGCGGCAAGTCGCGCCGTGCCGAGCTGCTGGCGCAGCAATGGCTGGCCGGCTCGCCTGCGCGCCGGGCCGTGATGGTGGCCACGGCCCAGCCCTGGGACGCCGAGATGCGCGCGCGCATCGCGCAGCACCAGCAGGACCGCGCTGAGCGCCTGCCTGCCATGGAGACGCTCGAGGAGCCGCTGCACCTTCCCGAGGCCATCCTGGGCCTGAGCACGCCCGAGACGCTGGTGGTGGTGGACTGCCTGACGCTGTGGCTGAGCAACCTCATGATGCCGCCCGACCTGGACCCGGCGCGCGCCGCTGCGCCCGAGACCGGTGCGCTGCTGGCCCTGCTGCCCGAGCTGCTGGCCGAAACCACCGGCCCCGTGGTGCTGGTGAGCAACGAGATCGGCCTGGGCGTGGTGCCCATGGGCGAGGAAGTGCGCCTCTACGTGGACCTGCTGGGCCGCCTGAACCAGCAGGTGGCGGCCGTGTGCGAGCGCGTGACCTTCATGGCCGCGGGCCTGCCGATGACGCTGAAGGGGGGCGCATGAAAGACAACAGGCGCATGCGCTGGTGCGCTGCCGCCATGCACACCCTGTGGCTGCTGCTGTGCGCAGCGGCGCCTGCATGGGCCCAGGCCGGGCCGGCCCTGCAGATCACCGATGACCGCGGCCAGCGCGTGCAGCTGGCGCAGCCGCCGCAGCGCATCGTCAGCACGCTGCCGTCATTGACCGAAACCGTGTGCGAGCTGGGCGCCTGCGCGCGGCTGGTGGGCGTGGACCGCTATTCCAACTGGCCCGATGCCGTGCGCGCGCTGCCGCAGGTGGGCGGTGGCCTGGACCCGAACGTGGAAGCCATCTTCGCGCTCCGCCCCGACCTGGTGCTGGTGGCGCAATCGTCGCGCGTGGCCGACCGGCTGCAGGCGCTGGGCCTGAAGGTGGCCGTGCTCGAACCGAAGACGCATGCCGACGTGCAGCGCGTGGCCACGCGCGTGGCGCAGCTGCTGGGCGTGGATGTGCGCGAGGCGCAGTCGCTGTGGCGCCGCATCGACGCGGCCGTCGAAGCCGCCGCGCAATCGGTGCCGCCGGCCGCGCGGGGCGCGCGCGTGTACATCGAAGTCAGCGGCGGGCCCTATGCGGCCGGCCCGGGCTCCTTCATCGGCGAGACGCTCACGCGCCTGCATGCGCGCAACATCGTCACGCCGGACCTGGGGCCATTCCCCAAGCTCAACCCCGAATACGTGGTGCGCGCCGATCCGGCGCTGATCATGGTGGGCGCCCGCAGCGCCCAGGGGCTGGAGCAGCGGCCGGGCTGGGGCGGCATCGCGGCGGTGAAGAACGCGCGCGTGTGCCGCTTCACGGCCGAGGAATCCGACCGCCTGGTGCGCCCCGGCCCGCGCATGAGCGAAGCCGCGCGCCTGATGGCCGATTGCCTTTCGCGCATGGCGGCGCCCAACTGATGCACAGCTCGCGCGCACGCTGGCTGGCGCTGGCCCTGCTGCTGGTTGCCGTGGCCCTGCTGGGCCTGGGCGCGGCCGTGGGCAGCACGGGGCTGCAGCGCGTCTGGCAGCCGCAGCAGATGCAGGCCGACCCCGTCGCCTGGCAGATCGTGTGGGACATCCGGCTGCCGCGCACCCTGGGCGCCTGGCTGGCCGGCGCCTTGCTGGGGCTGGCCGGCGCGGTGGCCCAGGGCCTGTTCCGCAATCCGCTGGCCGATCCCTATCTGCTGGGCAGCGCCTCGGGCGCGCTGCTGGCCGTGGCGCTGGCGCTGGCCGCCTTCGGCCTCTCGCCCGGGCTCACGCACTGGGTGGTGCGCCTGGGCCTGACGGGCGCGGCCTTCGTCGGCGCGGTGCTGGCGGTGCTGCTCACGCTGGCATTGGCGCGCGGCGTGCAGCAGACGCTGCATCTGCTGCTGGCCGGCGTGATCGTGGGCGTGGTGCTGGGCGCAGCCAAGGACCTGATCACCATCGCCTCGGTCGACATCCTGCAGGCCGTGACGGCTTTCATGCTGGGCAGCACCGGCCTGCTGGGCTGGAGCGCGGCCGGCGTGATGGCCGCCATGCTGGCCGTGTGCCTGCTCGCGGCCTGGGCGCTGGCGCCAGTGCTCGACGGTCTGGCGCTGGGCGAGGCCACGGCCGCCAGCCTGGGCCTTCCGCTGCCGGCCATGCGCGCGGCGCTGGTGGCGGTGCTGGCGCTGGCCACGGGGGCCGCCGTGGCGCAGACGGGGCTGATCGCCTTCGTCGGCCTGGCCGCGCCGCACCTGGTGCGATCCATCGTCAAGACCACGCATGCCTGGCTGGTGCTGCTCTCGGCACTGATGGGCGGGCTGCTGCTGATGGCGGCCGACCTGCTGGCGCGCTGGCTCACGGCGCCGCAGGAGTTGCCGGTGGGCGTGCTCACGGCCGTCCTGGGGGGCAGCTACCTGCTGTGGCTGATGCACCGGCGCGGGCGAGGGCGAGGGCGAGGGCGATGAGCGGCACCGTCGCTTCTTCGTCGAGTGCGCTGCAGGCGCATGGCCTGCGGGCCAGCCTGGGCGGCACGCCGGTGCTGCACGGGATCGACCTGGCCTTTGCGCCGGGCTGCTGGACCAGCGTGGTCGGTCCCAACGGCGCGGGCAAATCCACCCTGCTGCGCGCACTGGCCGGCCTGCTGCCGCACGACGGTCAGGTGCATCTGCATGGCAGGCTGCTGGCGCAATGGTCGGCCCGCGAACGCGCGCGCGGCCTGGCCTGGCTGGCGCAGGGCGGCGCTTCGGACGGCGCGGCCGACGACCTGTCCAGCCTCGACGTGGTCATGCTGGGCCGGCTGCCGCATCAGCGCTGGCTGGCCCCGGCTTCGGCGCGGGACCATGCCGCCGTCGAGGCGGCCATGCGCCGCACGCAATGCTGGGACTGGCGTGCACGGCCGCTGGGCCAGCTCTCGGGCGGCGAGCGCCAGCGCGTGCTGCTGGCGCGCGCGCTGGCCGTGCAGGCGCCCGTGCTGCTGATGGACGAGCCGCTGGCCAACCTGGACCCGCCGCACCAGGCCGACTGCCTGGCCAGCGCGCGCGAACTGGCCGCGGCCGGCCACACCGTGGTCAGCGTGCTGCACGAGCTGCATGCGGCGCTGTGCGCCGAGCGCGTGGTCGTGATGGTCGCCGGGCGCGTGCTGCACCATGGCGCCAGCGGCGATGCGGCCACGCACCGGGCGCTGGAGGCCGTGTTCGACCATCGCGTGCGCGTGCATGCGGTCGATGGCCAGTGGGTCGCCTTGCCCGCCTGACCCGTTCAACGCTCAACCTGTATCGTCCCAAAGATGAAGATCGAAACACCACCGACCGACAAGCCCTACGAGAAGCCCGAGGGCGAGCGCCGCGGCCTGCTGCTGGTCAACACCGGCGACGGCAAGGGCAAGAGCACCTCGGCCTTTGGCCTGGCCCTGCGCGCGCACGGGCGCGGCAAGGCCGTGAAGATCTACCAGTTCATGAAGGTGCCCTCGGCGCGCTTTGGCGAGCACCGCATGTTCGAGCAGATCGGCATTCCCATCGAAGGGCTGGGCGACGGCTTTTCGTGGAAGAGCCAGGACCTGGAGCGCTCCGCGCAACTGGCGCGTGACGGCTGGCAGAAGGCCAGGGCGGCCATCCTCTCGGGCGAGTTCTTCCTGGTCGTGCTTGACGAAGTCACCTACCCGCTGGTCTATGGCTGGCTGCCGCTCGACGAAGTGCTGGCCACCTTGCGCGAGCGCCCGCGCGACGTGCATGTGATGCTCACGGGCCGCCGTTGTCCGCAGGAGATCATCGACATCGCCGACACCGTGACCGAGATGGCGATGGTCAAGCACGCCTTCCAGGCCGGCATTCCCGCGCAGCGCGGCATCGAGGACTGATGCGGCAGGGCAGGGCGCGCCCCATGCGGCGCGCGAAACGCTGATGCCCGCGCTGCTGCTGGCCCTGGTCCCGCTGATCGCCCTGGCCGTTGACCGCTGGCTCGGCGAGCCGCCTGCGCGCTGGCATCCCGTGGTGTGGATGGGGGCCTGGCTGCAGGCATGCGCGCCGCATGTGGCACCGCAGGAAGCGGGGCCGCGCAGCCACGCGCGCATGCTCCCCTTCGTAGCTGGCGCAATGGCCTGGTGTCTGGGCGCAGCCATGGTCGCGCTGCTGGCGCTGGCGCTTCAAACGGCCTTGTGGCGCTGGCTGCCGGCCTGGTCGGCCGTGCTCGTGCTGGGCTTGCTGCTCAAGCCGCTGCTGGCCTGGCGCCTGTTGCGGGAGGAAGTGCAGGGCGTGGAGGCTGCGCTGGCGCAATCGACCGCGGCTGGCCGCGCGCAGCTGGCCCGACTGGTCAGCCGCAACGTGACGCCGCTGAGCGCCACTGAGGTGCGCGAAAGCGCCCTCGAGTCGCTGGCCGAGAACCTCAACGATTCGGTGGTCGCGCCGCTGTTCTGGTTTGCCGTGGCCGGCCTGCCCGGGGCGGCGCTCTACCGCTTTGCCAACACGGCCGACGCCATGTGGGGCTACCGCGGCGCGCGGGACGGCCGCGTGTGGGAGTGGGCCGGCAAATGGGCTGCGCATGCGGACGATGCGCTGTCGTGGCTGCCGGCGCGCATCACGGCACTGTTGCTGGCCTTGGCTGCGCGGCGCTGGCCGCGGGGCCTGCGGCGCGAGGCGGCCCGCACGCCATCACCCAACAGCGGCTGGCCCATGGCCGCGATGGCCCTGCTGCTGGACGTGCGGCTGGCCAAGCCCGGCGTCTATGCGCTGCATGCCGACGGCGGGGCCGCTGCGCCAAGCCACGTGCCGCACGCCATCGCGCTGGCGGGCCGGGCTGCATGGGCCGCGGGCCTGCTCTGCGCTGCAGCCGTCTTCGTCCGCCCCGGAGTGCTGCCTTGATCGACGACGACAGCACACCGCTTCATGGCGGCCCCGACGCGCTGGGTGCGCCGCTGCATGACTTTTCTACCAACGCCAACGCCTGCGGGCCGTGCCCGCCCACGGTGGCAGCCCTTCAGGCAGCCGACCCCACGCGCTACCCCGATCCGGCCTACACCGCGCTGCGCGAGCAACTGGCCGCCTTCCATGGCGTGGGGCGCGAGCGCATCGTGCTGGCCGCCAGTGCCAGCGAATTCATCGCGCGCATCACGGCGGCCGTGGCCAGTTCACCCCTGGGCGCGGCAGGTGCCGTGCAGGTGCCCGTGCATGCCTATGGCGACTATGCGCGCGCGGCGCGCAGCTGGGGGCTGCCGCTGCAGACTGCGGCGCCGCAGCGGCCCACGGTGCTGATCTGGGCCTGCGACCCTTCCGCGCCGCTGGGGCAGGCGCAGGCGGCGCTGGCGTCCTGCATCGCGTCCTTGCGGGAGCCAGCAGTGCCCCTGGTGCTCGACCGCGCCTACGAGCCCTTGAGGCTCGGGGGTGCCAGCGGCCTGAGCGCGGCCCAACTGGCACGCGTCTGGCAGCTCTGGTCGCCCAACAAGGCGCTGGGCCTGACGGGCGTGCGCGGCGCCTACGCCATCGCGCCAGAGGACGAGGCCGCGGCGCAACTGCAAAGCCGTCTGCAGCGCCTCGCGCCCTCGTGGCCGCTGGGTGCCCATGCCGTGGCCATGCTGCAGAGCTGGGCCGACGAGGCCGCCCAGCAATGGCTGGCCGGCTGCCTGCCCACCCTGCGAAGCTGGAAGGCCGCGCAGCAATCGCTGTGCCGTGAACTGGGCTGGGCCGTCATCGACAGCGACAGCAACTACTTCTGCGCCGACTGGTCCGCGGTGCTGGGGCAGGGCGAAGCGCCCCAGCTTCTGCAGGCACTGCGCGCCCGTGGCGTCAAGCTGCGCGACGCGACGTCCTTCGGCCTGCCAGGCCATGTGCGCCTGGGCGTGCGCGAGCCGGCGAGCCAAGTGGCGCTGGCTGATGCGTGGGCTGGGGCGGGCGGGGCTACGTTGGGTTGACTGGAAGGCGCGATGTCGATCGGCCGGGCCTACTGCGCGTACCCCGGGCTCTCGCGGTCGAGCTTGCGCAGCAGGGCGGGCCAGGCGATGTTGGCGCCCAGCCCCGTCGTCACCTTCTTGAGCACCTGGCCCAGGCCCTCGAGGATGGCGGGGTTCACCTGCACCAGTTCGCCACCGGCCTGCGCGTCGATCTGGATGCGGCAGGCATTCTCGAAGGTGTACATGTTCAGGAAGGCATCGGCCACCGTCTGGCCCACGGTGAGCAGGCCATGGTTGCGCAGCATCAGGAAGTTCCGCGTGCCCAGGTCCTGCTGCAGGCGCGGCTGCTCGTCGTCGCGCACGGCCACGCCCTCGTAGTCGTGATAGCCCAGCGAGGCCAGCACGAAGGTGCTCTGCTGGCTGATGGGCAGCACGCCGCATTTCTGCGCGCTCACGGCCACGCCCGCACGGCTGTGCGTGTGCAGCACGCACTGCACGTCCTCGCGCGCGGCGTGGATGCAGCTGTGGATCACGAAACCGGCCGGGTTGACGGGGTAGGGCGAGTCGATCAGCTTGTTGCACGCCATGTCCACCTTGACCAGGCTGGAGGCCGTGATCTCGTCGAACATCATCCCGTAGGGGTTGATGAGGAAGTGGTGGTCCGGGCCCGGGATGCGCGCGCTGATGTGGGTGAAGACCAGGTCGCTCCAGCCGTACAGCGCCACCAGGCGGTAGCAGGCGGCCAGGTCCACGCGCAGCTGCCATTCCTCGTCGGACACGCGCTGGCGGATTTCACGGGTTTCGGCGGCAGTGATCGCATTCATGATGGAGGTCTCCTTGGTCTGGCGCGGGCGGTTCAGGCGGCGGCCGTCTCGGGTTGCTTGAGCGCATCCTTGTAGATGCTCTGGCGCGGCTGGGCCATCACGCGGCGCAGCAGCGGCGCGAACTCGCTGATGGGCAGGGTCTCGGCCTTTGGGTCGAAGGCCGGGTTGTCGTACAGCGCGCAGAACTCGGCCGTGCGTTCGTAGTGCGGATGGGCCTGGAACTGGTCGCGCAGGTCGCGGTCCAGCCCGATGTGATGGAAGAAGTAGTGGCCCTGGAAGATGCCGTGGTGCTTGACCATCCAGAGGTTGGCATCGCTCACGAAGGGCTGCAGGATCGCTGCGGCGATGTCCGGATGGTTGAAGCTGCCCAGCGTGTCGCCGATGTCGTGCAGCAGCGCACACACCACGTACTCCTCGTCGCGCCCGTCGCGCAGCGCACGCGTGGCCGTCTGCAGCGAATGGGTGTAGCGGTCCACCGGAAAGCCGCCGTAGTCGCCTTCGAGGATCTTCAGGTGCGCCATCACGCGCTCGGGCAGCCCCTGGGCGAAGTGCATGAACTCCCCGCCAATGGCCTGCCAGTCTTCCTGCGTGCTGTCTTCCATGCGCACGAACTGGGCTCGCTTCGCGTTCATCTGAGGTGTCTCCGGTGTTCTCTGGTGTCGTGGGTCGGCTGTGGCAGCCTGCGGCCACTTTAGGCCGGCATCTGGTCTTCAACTGTCCGGAATCCGACAATCCGGTGCCCGCGTTTACCCGCGTCCGGCGCCTGCACGGCGCCGCCCGTCTTCCTCGTCCATGGCCCAGGCTTTCCGACTCACCCCCGCCCAGCGCAGCGCATTTGCCGCCAACCCGTGGTTCGCCTCGCTCTCGCGCGGCCAGCGCGAGGCGCTGACCGGTGCCGCCGAGCTGCTGCATCTGCGCCGGGGCGAAATGCTGTTCCGTCAGGGCGATCCGGCGGGCGCGGCCGGCAGCGGCTTCTACGGCCTGGCCTCGGGCACGATCAAGTCGTCCACCCTGCGCGGCGATGGCCGCGAAGCGATCCTGGCCGTGCTCGAGCCGGGCAACTGGTTCGGCGAGATCACGCTGATCGACGGTGCCCCGCGCACGCATGACGCCACGGCCCTGTCGGCCATCGACGTGCTGGTGGTTCCTGCCGACGCCTTTGCGCGCCTGATGCGCGATGCCGCCTTTGCCAACGCGATGGCCCGGCTGCTGGCGGCGCGCGTGCGTGTGCTCTATGGCCTGGCCGAAGACAACACGCTGCGCGACCTGCGCGCGCGCGTGGCCCGCCGCCTGCTGACGCTGGCGCGCGGCGACGCCACGCAGGCCGCCCACCCCCGTGCCCGCGTGGTCCTGCCGCAGGAGGCCCTGGCCATGATGCTGGGCGTGACCCGCCAGACCCTGTCGGCTCAGCTCAATGCGCTGGCAGCCGAGGGCGTGATCCGGCTGGGCTACCGGCGGGTGGAGATCGTGGATGCGCAGGCGCTGGCGGCGCTGGGGAGCTGAATCGCCGGCAGGTGGGCGGCCTGTGGCGCATGAATGCAAGGCCCACATGTAAAACGAAATGCTCGCACCCTGTGAAGCTTGATAGGGCTGCTGCGTCCATTAGTTCTCAATTTGACAGGACTGCCCCAGACCGGTTTGGAACAGGGCACCCCAAAATCACACCCTGATACAAATCAGGGAGTTCCAGTGAAACCAAAGACCGCAAGACGCGGCCGCGCAGCGCACACGCGCTCGCTGAACAAGCCTCTGGCCGCAGCGCTCGCGTCGCTGGCGGTTGCCAACGGGGCGATGGCGCAATCCAACCCGACCGCACCCAACCCTTTCATCGAAGAGATACGCCAGCAAGAGCGCGAGCGCGCCTTGCGCGAGCAGCAAGAGCGCAGCGTGGACGCGCGGCTGCAGCGGCAGGGCCCGGCGAGCACTCAACGCCTGCCCGACGCTGAAACCCCTTGTTTTCGCATCGACCGCATCACGCTCGGCGGCGAACTGGCGGGCGAGTTCCAGTGGGCGCTGCCAGCGGCCGATGGCGGCTCTGGCGACGATTCGCCGCTTGGCCGATGCCTGGGCACCGAAGGCATCAACATCGTGCTCTCCCGCCTGCAGCAGGCGGTGATTGCGCAGGGCTACGTCACCACGCGGGTGCTGGCCGGACCGCAGGACCTCACGCGCGGTGAACTGACGCTGACGCTGGTGCCAGGGCGCATCACGGCCATCCGGTTGGCCTCGGATGCTGCTGGCCAAGCTCCTGCAGGCGATCGTCTGCTGTTGTCTGCCATTCCAGCGCGCCCGGGCGACTTGCTGAACATCCGCGACATCGAGCAAGGCCTGGAGAACCTCAAGCGTGCACCGACAGCCGAGGCCGATATCCAGATCGAGCCCTCGCAATCGCCCAATGCCCGCCCAGGCGACAGCGAACTCGTCGTGAAGTACGTGCAAGGCCGCCGACTGCGCGGCGCCCTGAGCCTGGACGACAGCGGCACCGAAGCGACCGGGCGCTACCAAACAGGCCTGACCGTCTCGGCCGACAACCTGCTGGGCCTGAACGACCTGCTCTATCTCAGCGCCAACCACAGCATCGACGACCACTTCTTGGGCAACCCGCGCAAGGGCACGGAAGGGCAGACCCTGCACTACTCGGTTCCCTACGGTGACTGGTTGGCAGGATTCACCGCCTCTCGCAGCCGCTACCGGCAAACCGTGGCAGGCCTGAGCCAGGACTATGTGTATGGAGGACGCACCGAGAACGCAGAGTTCAAGCTCTCGCGCCTGATCTGGCGCAACCAGCAACACAAGACCACTTTGAGCCTGCGCGGCTTCAGGCGCGAATCGCGCAGCGACGTGGACGGCACCGAGATCGACGTGCAGCATCGCGTGGTGGGTGGCTGGGAGCTGGGCCTGAACCACAAGGCCTTCATTGGCCAGGCCACGCTGGAGGGCAACCTGGCGCACCGGCGCGGCACGGGCGCCTTTGGCGCGCTGCCCGCGCCGGAAGAGGCCTATGGCGAGGGCACATCGCGCATGCGGCTGTGGGCTGCCGATGTGCAGCTGACCGTTCCATTTCAGGTGGGCGAACAGAAGCTGCGTTATGCCGGCCAGTGGCGCGCGCAGTGGAACCGCACGCCGCTGACGCCGCAGGACCGCTTTGCCATCGGCGGGCGCTACAGCGTGCGGGGCTTTGATGGCGAAACGAGCCTGCTGGCCGAGCGCGGCTGGCTGCTGCGCAACGACCTGGGCTGGGCGATGGGCGCAAGCGGCGCCGAGCTGTACGTGGGCCTGGACTATGGCCATGTGGGTGGCTTCTCCGTGCGCCATCTGCTGGGCAACCACCTGGCGGGCGCGGTGTTGGGCGTACGCGGCGCCCTGCGCGCGGGCCCGGGCACCAGCAACCTGAACTATGACCTGTTCATCGGCGCGCCCGTGTGGAAACCCGAGGGCTTTCCCACCGCACGCGTGACGGCGGGCTTCAACCTCAACTACAGCTTCTGAGATCGCGCAGGGTTGCGCAGGGGGCCGCCGAGCGGCCAGGCACAGGGATGGGAAGAAACAATGAACAAGCATCTTCACCGGGTGGTCTTCAACGCAGCGCGAGGCCAGCGCATGGCCGTGCAGGAGACGGCCAGCAGCGCTGGCAAGGGCCGCGCGCGTAGCACGGGCTCGGCGCTTGCGGTCACCCTCGCGGGCCTGCTGGGTGCCCTGCCCGCGCAGAGCCAAATCGTCGCCAACCCCTTCGCGCCACCCGGCCAGCGACCACAAGTGCTGGTGGCGCCCAACGGCGTGCCGCTGGTCAACGTCGGCACACCCTCTGTGGCGGGTGTGAGCATCAACAGCTACAACCGCTTCGACGTGCAGGCCGCAGGTGCCATCCTCAACAACAGCCGCACGAACGTCCAGACCCAGCTGGGCGGCTGGGTGCAAGGCAACCCCTGGCTGGCGCTCGGGCCGGCTCGCATCATCGTCAACCAGGTCTCCAGCAGCGACCCGAGCCATCTTCGCGGCTATGTGGAGGTGGCCGGCCAGCGCGCGGAGGTGGTCATCGCCAA
>NZ_JAQIPB010000001.1 GCF_028023875.1 Xenophilus arseniciresistens | reverse complement strand
AAGGTCGCCCTGGTGGCTTGCATGCGCAAGCTGCTGACCACGCTCAATGCCATGGTCCGGTCCGGAAAACCTTGGGACAAATCGCTTCACGGCGCTTGACTCGGAAGACGGTTACTCAGTGCTGCCACCGCGCGTACTCTTTCAGGGGCAAGAAGGGCCGCATTCCAGGCCAAGACAGCTCCGAAATCGTGGCCCACCAGCACACTTTGCTTTTCGCCCAGAGCATCGAGCAGACCCTGGATGTCAGCGACCAGATTCCTGATCGAGTAATCCGCCAGGCTTCCTGAGCCGCCGGTTCGCCCGTAGCCACGCAAATCGGGCGCCACTGCTCGATAACCTGCTTGAGCCAACGCAGGCAGTTGATGGCGCCATGAGTACCAGAGTTCAGGGAATCCGTGCAGCAACAGAACCAGTGGCCCAACCCCTTGTTCCACATAGTGCATGCGAAGGCCGTTGACATCGGCAAAGGCGCTCTTCCATGGCCCAGCCGGCACTGGATCGGCCATCTCTTGCTCCTGTGCATGGCACGCGCCGTAGGCGGCAAGGCCCAGCAAGGCCGCCAGGGTGCGACGGCGGACGCGAGCGTAGGGTAGGTGGCGGAGATGACTTGGCACTTTTCCTCCTGATGACGATGGAAAGGGACCAGGGACTGAGGGGCCCAATGTTTGGTGTCACTCGAGCGCAGGGAGGGCAAGCTTGGCGTTCGGTTCTCCCAGAGCCAGCCACATATGAACCTTCGACCTGTCACCCCTGGGTGTGGCGATGGCCATTGGCTCGACGCCGAACTGCAGGAAGCCGCAACGTTCGTACAGGCGGATGGCCGGTGAATTGCCCTCGGTGACCGTGAGCGTGACAACGCGGATCTCAGAGCGATCCCTGGCTGCAGCGAGCACAGCTCGGGTCAGCATCGCACCGGCACCAAGACCACGAGAGGATTCGTGGACGAACATGCCAACGAGTTTTGCCTTGTGCCTTGTCTTGAGTCGGGTGTTGAACTCGGCCGCTACGGTACCCATGAGCCTGCCATCCTGGAATGCACCGAAAACCAGGCTTTGTCCGCTGGGGTCGGCGATGCGCTTGAGCCACCACGCATCGGGCTCTGCAGCGCGCTCTTCAGGGGTAGACGTGAATGCGTCTGGGGCTGTGGCATAAGCGTGAAGCATGAGTTCGCGATAGCGCGGTACATCCGAAGCAACAAGCTGTGCGACGTGCATGGGGGTGCGACCTCACGGCTGGGTTCAACGGCGCCTGCGCCGCAGTCTTCTTGGCAGTCTATCGTTCACGCGTCCGCTCAACGAGGTTCTCGGCACGCGTCCGGCTCTGGCGCAAAGTCGCCTGGGCGGTGGGGGCAGCTGAGCCGGCATGGATTCAGCGGGCGTGGCAGGGCGTGGAATCAAAAAAGACCGCCGGGGATTCGATTGGCGCATCGTGGTGCCCGCAGCCGCCAATTCAAGCCGCCTAGAATTTCCCGGATGGGTGCGCCGTCCAGATTTCTCCCTCTCCTCCACGAAGGCGCCTGCGGCGTGCTGAGCCAACGCCATACGCCATGAACCGGTCTGCCAAAGCCACCCCACCCCATCAGCCCCTGCCCGAACGCCTGCGCCCGCGCACGCTGGGGGAGGTGGTGGGGCAACAGCATCTGCTGGGCGAGGGCATGCCGCTGCGCATCGCGTTTGAATCGGGTCGGCCGCATTCGTGCATCCTGTGGGGGCCGCCGGGCACGGGCAAGACGACGATTGCGCGGCTGATGGCCGATGCGTTCGATGCGCAGTTCATCGCCATCAGCGCGGTGCTGGGCGGCGTGAAGGACATCCGCGAGGCCGTGGAGCGCGCCACGCTGGCGCGCGACGGGCTCACGCAGCAGCAGACCATCGTCTTCGTGGACGAGGTGCATCGCTTCAACAAGAGCCAGCAAGACGCCTTCTTGCCGCATGTGGAAAGCGGCCTGTTCACCTTCATCGGCGCGACCACCGAGAACCCTTCGTTCGAAGTCAACTCCGCCTTGCTGTCGCGTGCGGCGGTGTATGTGCTGCAGTCGCTGACCGAGGACGACCTCAAACAGATCGTGGCGCGCGCGCAGGCCATCGATGCGGTGCCGGCGATCGAAGACGCGGCGCTGGATCGGCTGATCGCCTATGCCGATGGCGATGCGCGTCGCCTGCTCAACACGCTGGAAACCCTGGCCGTGGCGGCAGGCGCTGAAAAGCTTCAGCGCATCGACGATGCCTGGCTGCTGCGCGTGCTGGGCGAGCGCATGCGCCGCTACGACAAGGGCGGTGAACAGTTCTACGACACCATCAGCGCGCTGCACAAGTCGGTGCGCGGCAGCGACCCGGACGCCGCGCTGTACTGGTTCGTGCGCATGCTCGACGGCGGCGCCGACCCGCGCTACATGGCGCGCCGCCTGGTGCGCATGGCCAGCGAAGACATCGGCCTGGCCGATCCGCGCGCGCTGCGCCTGGCGCTGGACGCGGCGGAAACCTACGAGCGCCTGGGCACGCCCGAAGGCGAACTCACGCTGGCGCAATGCGTGGTGTATCTGGCCATCGCGCCCAAGTCCAACGCGGTCTACCAGGCCTACAACGAGATGCGCGCCTTCGTGAAGAAGGACGGCACGCGGCCCGTGCCCATGCATCTGCGCAATGCGCCCACCCAGCTGATGAAGCAGCTGGACTATGGCAAGGGCTATCGCTATGCGCACGATGAAGAAGGCGGCTTCGCCGCGGGCGAGCGCTATTTCCCGGAGGGCATGACGCCACCGGCCTTCTATCGCCCGGTAGAGCGTGGGATGGAGATCCGCATCGCCGAGAAGATGCGCGAGCTGCGCCGGCTCAACGAGCAGGCCGATCCGGACTGAGCGCGCCGCTGCCGCCGCATCAGCCGCATCGCACCGGCCCGCGGCTGGGCCGCAATCCCCCGTATGTGGTGCATGCATGCCCGCATGCACAGAAGAGGCGCACCGTCACGGGAAAACCCGCCCATCGCCTGCACCAAAGCGGCTCAAAGCCGTGCCTAAAATTCCGCCCACTTCGGCCCGCAGCCACCATGCTGGCGGGTTTTTTGCTACATGAGGCTCAAGTGCCCACCCGCGCACTGGCTGGTAGGAACGCCGCTCAACCGAGCGCACATGGAAGGGAATTTTCTTTATGGATATCTTGCTGCAGCAGATCATCAACGGTCTGGTTCTCGGCAGCATGTACGCCTTGATAGCCTTGGGCTACACCATGGTGTACGGCATCATCAACCTCATCAATTTCGCGCATGGTGAAGTGCTCATGGTCGGGGCTCTGACGAGCTGGACCGTGATCGGCTGGATGCAGGAGTCCATGACGGGATCGCCAGGCTGGCTGATCCTGCTGCTGGCGCTGATCATTGCCTGCGTCGTCGCCGCGACGCTGAACTTCGTGATCGAGAAGGTGGCCTACCGGCCCCTGCGCAACAGCCCCAAGCTGGCGCCGCTGATCACAGCCATCGGGATGTCCATCCTGCTGCAGACGCTGGCCATGATCATCTGGCGGCCCACCAACAAGGCTTACCCCACGCTGCTGCCCAGCGAGTCGATCAAGTTGGCCGGTGCCTCCATCTCGCCCACGCAGGTGATGATCCTGGTGGTCACGGCGATCTCGCTGCTGATCCTGATGTGGCTGGTCAATTACACCAAGCTGGGCCGCGCGATGCGTGCCACGGCCGAGAACCCGCGCGTGGCGGCGCTGATGGGCATCCGCCCCGACACCGTGATCTCCGCCACCTTCATCATCGGCGCCGTGCTGGCCGCCATTGCAGGCGTGATGTACGCCTCCAATTACGGCATCGCGCAGCATGCGATGGGCTTCATTCCGGGCCTCAAGGCCTTCACGGCGGCCGTGTTCGGCGGCATCGGCAACCTGGGCGGAGCGGTGGTCGGCGGCATCCTGCTGGGCCTGATCGAGGCCATCGGCGCGGGCTACCTGAGCGACGTGACCGGCGGCATCCTGGGCAGCCAGCACAGCGACATCTTCGCGTTCATCATCCTGATCCTCACGCTCACGGTGCGCCCCTCGGGGCTGCTGGGTGAGCGCGTGGCGGACCGTGCCTGAGGAGATACCCCATGCCGGACATCAAGAAACTCGTCGTCTTCCTGGTCGCTGCTGTGGCACTGGTGGCGCTGCCGCTGGTGCTGCAGACCCAGGGCAATGCCTGGGTGCGCATCGTCGACATCGCGCTGCTCTATGTGCTGCTGGCGCTGGGCCTGAACATCGTGGTGGGCTATGCGGGCCTGCTCGACCTGGGCTACGTGGCCTTCTTCGCCATCGGTGCCTACCTGTTCGCGCTGCTGGGCTCCACGCAGCTGACCGACAACTTCGCCGCCTTGAAGGCGATGTTCCCCAACGGCTTCCACACCTCGCTGATCCTGGTCATTCCGGCGGCGCTGGGTGTGGCGGCCCTGCTGGGCATGCTGCTGGGGGCGCCCACGCTCAAATTGCGTGGCGACTACCTGGCCATCGTGACGCTGGGCTTCGGTGAAATCATCCGCGTGTTCCTGAACACGCTGGACCACCCGTACAACATCACCAACGGCCCCAAGGGCATCACCTCCATCGACTCGATCAAGTTCTGGGGGCTGGACTTGGGCCGGCCGCTGAAGCTGGGCGACTTCACGATCTCGTCGGTGTCGCTGTACTACTACCTGTTCCTGGTCCTGGTGGTCTTCACGGTCATCATCTCGTACCGCCTGCAGAACTCGCGCGTGGGCCGCGGCTGGATGGCGATCCGCGAGGACGAGATCGCCGCCAAGGCCATGGGCATCAACACGCGCAACATGAAGCTGCTGGCCTTCGGCATGGGCGCGAGCTTCGGCGGCGTGGCGGGTGCCATGTTCGCGGCCTTCCAGGGCTTCGTCTCGCCCGAATCCTTCAGCCTGATGGAGTCGGTGATGATCGTCGCGATGGTGGTGCTGGGCGGCATCGGCCACCTGCCGGGCGTGATCCTCGGCGCGGTGCTGCTGGCGGCGCTGCCCGAAGTGCTGCGCTATGTGGCCGGCCCGCTGCAGGCCATGACCGGCGGCCGCCTCGATGCGTCCATCCTGCGCCAGCTCTTCATCGCGCTGGCCATGATCATCATCATGCTCACGCGCCCGCGCGGCCTGTGGCCCTCGCCGGAGCACGGCAAGTCGCTCAAGAACCGCAAGGCGCCCGACCCAGTGCCCGGCTCCACCCAAGCCATCGAGCCCGGCGTGGACACGCCGGCCGACGAGATCGCCGGCGGCGCGAACCGTCCGATGTCGATCAACCCCTGAGCGGACGGAGCACCAAGAACATGGCAGACACCATCCTCCACGTCAGCGGCATCTCCAAGCGCTTCGGCGGGCTGCAGGCCCTGTCCGACGTGGGCATCAAGATCCACCGCGGCCAGGTCTATGGCCTGATCGGCCCCAACGGCGCCGGCAAGACCACCTTCTTCAACGTGATCACCGGGCTGTACACGCCCGACAGCGGCACCTTCGAGCTGGCCGGCAAGCCCTACCAGCCCACGGCCGTGCACGAAGTGGCCAAGGCCGGCATCGCGCGCACCTTCCAGAACATCCGCCTCTTTGCCGAAATGACGGCGCTGGAGAACGTCATGGTGGGGCGCCACGTGCGCACGCACTCGGGCATCTTCGGCGCGGTGTTTCGCACCGGCGCCTTCAAGGCCGAAGAAAAGGCCATCGCCGAGCGCGCCCACGAACTGCTGGAATACGTGGGCGTGGCCAAGTACGCCGACTACAAGGCCCGCACGCTGAGCTATGGCGACCAGCGCAGGCTGGAGATCGCGCGCGCGCTGGCCACCGACCCTCAACTCATCGCACTCGATGAACCCGCAGCCGGCATGAACGCGACCGAGAAGGTTCAGCTGCGCGAGCTGATCGACCGCATCCGTCGCGACGACCGCACCATCCTGATCATCGAGCACGACGTGAAGCTGATCATGGGCCTGTGCGACCGCGTGACGGTGCTGGACTACGGCAAGCAGATCGCCGAAGGCACGCCCGCCGAGGTGCAGAAGAACGAGAAGGTGATCGAGGCGTACCTCGGCACCGGCGCACATTGAGAAAAGGCCACGCATGGCACAGACACTGTTGAAAGTCAGCGGCCTGAAGGTCGCTTACGGCGGCATCCAGGCCGTCAAGGGCGTGGATTTCGAGGTGCAGGAGGGCGAACTGGTCTCGCTGATCGGCTCCAACGGCGCCGGCAAGACCACCACCATGAAGGCGATCACGGGCACCCTGCCCGCGCTGGAGGGTCAGATCGAGTTCCTGGGCAAGAGCATCAAGGGCCGCGGCGCCTGGGACCTCGTCAAGGAAGGTCTGGTCATGGTGCCCGAAGGGCGCGGCGTGTTCACGCGCATGACCATCACCGAGAACCTGCAGATCGGCGCCTACATCCGCAACGACAAGGCCGAGATTGCCAAGGACATCGAAAAGGTGTTCGGCATCTTCCCGCGCCTGAAGGAACGCGCCACGCAGCTGGCCGGCACCATGTCGGGCGGCGAGCAGCAGATGCTGGCGATGGGCCGCGCGCTCATGGCGCGCCCCAAGGTGCTGCTGATGGACGAGCCCACCATGGGCCTGTCGCCCATCATGTGCGACAAGATCTTCGAGGTGGTGCAGAACGTCTACGAGCAGGGCGTCACGGTGCTGCTGGTGGAGCAGAACGCCAGCCGCGCACTGCAGCTGGCCAACCGCGGCTATGTGATGGAGTCGGGCCTGATCACCATGAGCGGCGACGCCAAGGTGATGCTCAACGACCCGAAGGTGCGCGCGGCCTACCTGGGCGAATAGGCGCTTTCCTGCGCATCCATCAGGCCGTGGCCGCCGCAAGGCGCCACGGCCTTTTCTTTCTTGGCAAGCAGAGGCCTACTTCCGCACTGCCTCGATCTGCGCCACGATGCGCACGGACTTGCTCATGCCCATGTTCACCGCATAGTCCAGGCCGAAGGCCGTGCGGTCGATGGTGGTCTCGAAGTCGCCGCCGCAGACTTCGGCCTTGAGCATGGGGCTCTGGTAGCAGTTGAACTGCCTGGCCGTGAAGGTCACGTTCTGGCTCTTGCCCTTGAGCGTGAGCTGGCCTGTCACGCTGCGCACCTTGTCGCCTTCGAAGACGAACTGGTTGCCCTTGAAGGTGGCGGTGGGGAATTTGCCGGCGTCGAAGATGTCGGCGCTGAGCAGGTGCTTGTCGAAGTCCGGCGTGCCGGTGCTCACGGAGCCGATGTGGAAGGTCAGCTCGAACTGGCCCGTCTTGGCCTTGCGGTCCAGCTCGATGAAACCTTCCTTGCGGTCGAAGCGACCGCGGTTCATGCTGGCGCCGAAGTGGTCGATCTCGAAGGTGGCGAAGGTGTGGGTGGGCTCCACTTCATAGCGCACGGTCTGGGCTTGGGCGCTGCCAAGGCCCAGCAGGGCGGCGCAGGCCAAAGTGACGGAGGCGAACGAGGGCAGGGTGGCGAGCTTCATGATGGCGACGCTGAAAGCAAAGCTGGCCATCTTGCCCGCGGATGCTGTCAATGCCCTGCAGCCTCCCCACAGGGTCTCAGGCTTTGGCGCTGACAGCGGCGCAAGCTGTGCGCCTTCACGGCAGGTTCTCCCTGAAGATCACCTGGCTGCGCGTGCTTTCCACGCCTGACAGCGGCGCGCGCCCTTCGCGCACGTTGACGAAGATGCGCACCGCGCTGGCCAGCGCAGCCTGCGGGCTCTGGGTGATGACCGCGTCCATGCTGCCGTCGATCAGCAGGGCGCGCGTGTCGGGCGTGAGGCCGTGGCCGATGAACACCACCTTCTGGTCGCGGCCCGCGTCCTTGAGCGCGCGGGCCACGCCGTCCGATGCGCCGCCGATGTTGTAGATGCCGGCAAGCGCCGGGTGCTGCTCCAGCAGCGAACGCGCCTGCAGGTAGTTCTGCTCCGAATCGTCATGGCCTTCGCGCAGGCCCACCACTTCGATCTGCTCGAACATCTCGGACAGCACATGCAGGAAGCCGGCCTCGCGCTCCTCGTGCGCGCGGTAGCTGCGGCTGCCCGCGATCAGCGCCACCTTGGCCGGGCGCTGGCCGATGAAGCGGCCGATCAGGTAGCCCGCCGTGCGGCCGGCCGCACGGTTGTCCAGCCCCAGGTAGGCCGTGCGGCCTGAGTTGGACAGGTCCGAGATCAGCGTCACCACGGGCACGCCGGCCGCCACCAGTTCGCTCACGGCCTCGCGCACGGCCGGGTGCTCGAGCGCCATCAGCGCGATGCCGTCCGCACGCTCGCCATGGCGGCGCAGCGCCGCGGCCAGTTCGTGGGGATTGAAGCTCTCGATGAACTCGGTGCGGCAGCGCACGTTGAAGGGCGTCCAGTGCTCCTGCGAGTAGTGGACCATGTCGCCCAGCATGCGGATGAAGCGGTTGTTGCCCGCGGGCAGCAGAAAGCTCAGCCGCATGGGGCGCGGCGCGGCCGCAGGCCCGGGCGCCCCGCCATCCTCGGCACCGGCCGTGGCCGGCAGGTATTCCAGCTCGGCCGCCGCGCGCATCACGCGCTGCACGGTGCCGGCCCGTACACCTGCGCGGCCGTTCAGCACGCGGTCCACGGTGGCGGTGGACACCCCGGCCAGGCGGGCGATGTCGGGAATGCGAGGGGCCTTGGGCATGATTAAATCAATCAAAAACAATCAAATGAGTGACTGGTCATTTGATGGGTTGGCCGATACTATCACTCGCAGTTCGATGGATCTATCCATCAAATTTAATCAGGGTTAACCCTCGAAAGAGCGGTTCCCGCTGAAGGAGACATGCGATGCCCCTTGACCTTGGTCCCACCCGGCCCGGCGTGCTGCCACGCGCTGTGGCGGGCGGCGGCCGTCGGCCAGGCTGAGGCATCCGCGACCACGCATCCATGGGCTACGACTTCGACTTCGCCAGCGTGCTGGGCGCCTGGCCCCAGTTTCTGGAAGGGGCCTGGCTGACCATCCAGCTGTCCTTCCCCGCCACCGTGATCGGTTTCGTGATGGGCACGCTGTGCGCCATCGGCC
The DNA here is from genome assembly GCF_028023875.1 of Xenophilus arseniciresistens. Taxonomy (GTDB): domain Bacteria; phylum Pseudomonadota; class Gammaproteobacteria; order Burkholderiales; family Burkholderiaceae_C; genus Xenophilus; species Xenophilus arseniciresistens. The sequence goes on along the minus strand of NZ_JAQIPB010000001.1, from coordinate 994,159 downwards.
GGCGCAGCAGCGTGCGCTGGCTCAGCCAGGCCTGCGGCGCCTATGTGGAGGTGATCCGCAACACGCCGCTGCTGGTGCAGGTGTTCCTGGTCTTCTTTGGCCTGGCCACCTTGGGCTGGAAGGTGCCGGCCTTCACGGCCGCGCTGGTGGCGCTGGTGATCAACGTGGCGGCCTACTCCTGCGAAATCATGCGCGCGGGCATGGACTCCATCCACAAGGGCCAGCTCGAAGCGGCCGAATGCCTGGGCCTCACGCGCCGGCAGGTGTACTGGCACGTGATCCTGCGCCCGGCGATGGAGAAGGTGTACCCGGCGCTCACGAGCCAGTTCGTGCTGCTGATGCTGGCCACGTCCATCACCTCGCAGATCTCGGTGGAGGAACTCACGGCCATCGCGGCGCGCGTGCAGTCCGAAACCTTCCGTCCCTTCGAGGCCTACATCCTCGTGGCCGTGGCCTACCTGGGCCTGTCGCTGCTGATGCGCCTGGGCCTGTGGCTGTTCGGCCTCGCGGTTTTCACACGCAAGCGCCGCCTGGCCGCTGCAGGAGGGGCACGCGCATGATCGACGGCGGCCTGAACATCCATCACCTGCAGTTCCTGCTCGTCGGCGCGCTGTGGACGATCTGCCTGTCCGTCATCGCCTTCGTGGGCGGCGGGCTGGCCGGCGGCGTGATCGCGCTGGCGCGCATCAGCCCCGTGAAGGCCGTGCGCTGGCTGGCCATCGGCTGGATCCAGCTGATCCAGGGCACGCCGCTGCTGGTGGTGCTTTTCGTGTGCTACTTCGGCCTGTCCATCCTGGGCCTGGAGCTGCCGGGCCTGGTGGCCGCGAGCATCGCGATGATCGTCTACGTCAGCGCCTACATGGGCGAGATCTGGCGCGGCTGCATCGAATCGGTGCCGCGCACGCAATGGGAGGCGGCCGAGTGCCTGGCGCTGTCGCGCACCCAGCGCATGCGGCTGGTGGTGCTGCCGCAGGCCATCCGCATCGCCACGCCGCCCACGGTGGGCTTCATGGTGCAGATCGTCAAGAACACCTCGCTGGCGTCCATCGTCGGCTTCGTCGAGCTGGTGCGCGCAGGCCAGCTCATCAACAACTCCATCTTCCAGCCCTTCCTGGTCTACGTGCTGATCGCGGTCCTGTACTTCGCCATGTGCTATCCGCTGTCGCGCTGGAGCCGCCGGCTGGAGCAGCGCCTGAACTTCGGCAGCCGCGCCACCCCTTCCGCGAACGAGGCATGAGACAAGAAGCCCCTATGAATCCCATCGTCGAACTCACGGACGTCCACAAGCGCTTCGGCAGCAACCATGTGCTGCGCGGCGTGTCCTTCGCCATTCCCAAGGGCCAGGTGGTGGCCATCATCGGCAAGAGCGGCTCGGGCAAGAGCACCGCGCTGCGCTGCATCGACCGGCTCGAGGTCATCGACAGCGGCAGCATCAAGGTCTGCGGCCATGCTGTGCATTCGCCCGATGTGGACCTGCGCAAGCTGCGCCAGGACGTGGGCATCGTGTTCCAGAGCTACAACCTGTTCCCGCACCTGACGGTGGAGCAGAACATCACGCTCGCGCCCAAGGCCGTCAAGGGCCTGGCGGGCGCCGAGGCCAAGGCGATCGCGCAGCGCACGCTGGTCCAGGTGGGCCTGGCCGACAAGGCGCAGGCCTACCCGGAGCAGCTCTCCGGCGGCCAGCAGCAGCGCGTGGCCATCGCACGGTCGCTGGCCATGCAGCCGCAGGTGATGCTGTTTGACGAGGTGACCTCGGCGCTGGACCCGCAGCTCACGGGCGAGGTGCTGCGCGTGATCGAACAGCTGGCCCAGGGCGGCATGACCATGGTGCTGGTGACGCACGAAATGGAATTCGCCGCGCGCGTGGCCGACACCATCATCTACATGCACGAGGGCAAGGTCTGGGAGACCGGCCCCGGCGACATGCTGCGTAACCCGCAGACCGCCGAACTGCGCGACTTCCTCTCGCACGGCCTCTGAGCTCTTTTCTTGAATCGAACACCACCAGGAGACATCTGCATGACCGCTTCCCGCATCCTCCGCCGCACGCTGCTGGCCGCCACCGTGGGCGCGCTGTGCCTGCCGGCCATGGCCGAGCTGGCCGACATCAAGGCCGCCGGCAAGATCCGCATCGGCATCGACCTGAGCGCGCCCTTCTATGGCTACGTGGACGACAAGATGGCGCCCGCCGGCTCCGACGTGGAAGCCGCGCAGCTGCTGGCCAAGGACCTGGGCGTGCAGCTGGAGATCGTGAACACGACCAACTCGGCGCGCATTCCGAACCTGCTGTCGAACAAGGCCGACCTGATCATCTCCTCGCTCTCGATCACGCCCGAGCGCCAGAAGGCCGTGGACTTCTCCATTCCCTATGGCGCCATCCAGGCTGCCGTGGGCGCGCCCAAGAGCCTGAAGATCAGCAGCATCGAGGACCTGGCCGGCAAGAGCGTGGCTGTCACGCGCGGCGGCCCGCAGGACAAGATCGTGACCGAGCGCGCGCCGCAGGCCAAGGTGGTGCGCTTCGACGATGAAGCCGCTTCCATCACCGCAGCCGCCAGCGGCCAGACCGACATCGTGGCCATCACGCCGCCGATCATCGCGGCCATTGCCAAGCGCAGTCCGCAGCGCGAGTTCGAGGTGAAGTTCATCCTCCAGTCCTACCAGCTGGGCGTGGCCATGCGCAAGAACCAGCCCGAGCTGCAAGGCTGGGTCAATGGCTGGATCAAGACCAACCTGGCCAACGGCAAGCTCAACGCCATCCACGTCAAGCACGCCGGCGTTCCGATCCCGAAGGAAATCGTCGACGGCGCCAAGTAAACCCCGCCGGTCCGCTCTTCTCTTTCTTCCCGCATGCACCTGCATGCCTTCGGGCATGCGGGCAGGGCGCTGCTGCGCCCGCGCGGCGGCAAGGCGCAGGCGGATCGACCCATTCACACAAGGAAATCTCTCATGAGCCGTCATTTCGGCGCCATCCGCCAACTGGGCTATGTGGTCCACGACATCGAAGCCGCGATGGACTACTGGAGCCGCACGCTGGGCGTGGGCCCCTGGTTCTACAACCCGCGCGTGCCCATCGTGAACTACGAATACCGCGGCGAGAAGCACGAGCCGCACAACTCGGTCGCGCTGGCCAACTCGGGCTATGTGCAGGTCGAGCTGATCCAGACGCGCAACGACGTGCCCTCGATGTACCGCGATTTCCTGCAGGCCGGCCGCACCGGGCTGCAGCACGTCGCCTACTGGACCAGCGACTACGACGCCGACCTGGCGCGCCTGCTCAAGGAAGGCTTCAAGCCCGTGATGAGCGGCGAGGTGGGCGAGCGCGGCCGCTTTGTCTACTTCGACACCGAGTACCACCCCGGCACCGTGATCGAGCTGTCGGAAGTGGCCGGCCCCAAGGGCCGCATGTTCGACCTGATCCGTGCGGAGTCTGAAACGTGGGACGGCAAGACCGCCCCGGTCCGCCCCTTCCCCGACCTGAGCAAGATTTAAGAGGGCAACCCCCAGGCCGCTTCGCGGCTCCCCCTTCTGCTGCGCGAAGGGGGCGCACCCGACGGCCGGGCAAAGCCCGTTCCGTGGGTGCCCTGAGGGCATCGCGGTGCGCGCCAACCGGGCTCGGTGGCCGCACTTCATGGGCATTCGAAAGAGCAAGATGGATTCAACACGCATTCACGCCAGCTACCTGATCGAAACCCCGCTCGCGCCCGAGGCCGTGGCCGAGGTGATGGCGGGCGAGCAGTCCTGCGGCACCTTCAAGCGCGTGGAAGGCGAGACCGACGCACTGCGTGCACGGGCCCGCGCGAACGTGGAGCGCATCGAGCTGCTGGAAGCGGTGGCCGCACCCAGCCTGCCCAACGCGCTGCTGGAGCGCCAGGGCAACCCCGGCCCGTGGCAGCGCGCGCGCGTGCACCTGTCCTTCCCGGTCGCGAACATCGGCGCCAACCTGCCCACCCTGGCCGCCACCGTGGCCGGCAACCTCTACGACCTGGGCGAAAGCACGGGCATGCGGCTGGAGACGCTGCAGGTGCCGGCCGCCTACCGCCAGCGCTTCGAGCTTCCGCGCCAGGGCATCGCCGGCACGCGCGCGGCCACGGGCGTGGCCAGCGGCGCGCTGGTGGGCACCATCATCAAGCCCAACGTGGGTTTCTCGGCCGCGCAGACAGCCGAACTGGTGGGCCGCCTGTGCGCGGCCGGCGTGGACTTCATCAAGGACGACGAGGTCTGTGCCGACCCCGACCACGCGCCGCTGGCGCAGCGCGTGCCCGCCGTGATGGCCGTGGTGCGCGAGCACCAGCAGCGCACCGGCAAGCATGTGATGGTGGCCTTCAACATCACGGACGAGGTGGATGCGATGCGCCGCCATGCCGACCTGGTGCAGCGCGAAGGCGGCAGCTGCGTGATGGCCAGCCTCAACTGGTGCGGCTATTCGGCCATCCAGGCGCTGCGCCGCCACACGCCGCTGGCGCTGCACGGCCACCGCAACGGTTTCGGCGCGCTGTCGCGCCACCCGCTCTTGGGCATGGGCTACCAGGCCTACCAGGTGCTGTGGCGCCTGGCCGGCGTGGACCACATGCATGTGCATGGCCTGGAAGGCAAGTTCTCGCAGTCCGATGTCGAAGTGATCGAAGGCGCGCGCGATTGCTACACGCCCTTGGCCGAGGGCCTGGACGACACCGTGATGCCGGCCTTCTCTTCGGGCCAGTGGGCAGGCACCGTGCCGGCCACCTGGGCCGCGGTGCAGCGCGACGACCTGCTGTTCATGTCGGGCGGCGGCATCCTGGCGCACCCTGGCGGCGCGGCAGCGGGCGTGGCCAGCATCCGCCAGGCCTGGGCCGCGGTGCGCGCAGGCCAGTCGCTGCAGCAGGCGGCGGCCCGGCATGCCGAACTGGCGCAGGCACTGGCCTTCTTCGGCCGGGGCTGAAGGCCACGACATGCCGGACGCGCCCGCCATCCTCTACTACGGCGACGACTTCACAGGCGCCACCGACACGCTGGGCACGGCCGCGCGCGCCGGCCTGCGTGCGCTGCTGTTCCTGCGCCTGCCCGATGCGGCCCAACTGCAGGCGGCCGGCGCGCTGGATTGCGTGGGCGTGGCCGGCGCAGCGCGCGCGATGAGCCTGGCCGAGATGCAGGCCGAGCTGCAGCCCATCGCGCAGCTCTTTGCGCGCCTGGGTGCGCGCGTGCTGCACTACAAGCTGTGCTCCACCTTCGACAGCGCCCCCGAAGTGGGCAGCATCGGCGTGGCGCTTCAGACCTTGCGCGCGGGTCTGCCGGCCGGCACGCGCACGGCCCTCGTCGGCGGCCAGCCGGACCTGGGTCGCTATTGCCTGTTCGGCAACCTCTATGCACGCGCGGGCAGCACGGGCGAGGTCTTTCGCATCGACCGCCACCCGACCATGAGCCGCCACCCGGTCACGCCCATGCACGAGGCGGACCTTCGGCGCCACCTGGGCGCGCAGGGCCTGCACGATCTGCGACTCGCGCCCTGGCTGCTGCACACGGGCGAAGGGGCTGCGCTGACGCAAGCCTGGGACGCAGCTGCCCATGCCGACGGCCTGCTCTTCGACGTGCGAGACAACGAGGACTTGCAGCGCATCGGTGCGCTGCTGTGGCGCGCGGCGCAGCAGGCGCCCGTGCTGGCGGCTGGCGCAAGCAGCGTGGTGCAGGCGCTTGCGCCTCAGCTGGTGCAGCACACGCCCACCGCGCAAGCGCTTGCGCCCGCCACTTCACCAGTGTTTGCGATGGCCGGCAGCCTCTCCCCCGTGACGGCCGCGCAGGTGGCGGCCGCGCAATCCTTTGAACAGGTCTGGGTCGACCCGCAGGCGCTGTGCACCGACGCCGCCTTCCTGCAAACGCAGGCGGCTGACATGGCCGCGCGCCTGCAGGCTGGGCGCCATGTGCTGGCCTGCACTGTGCGGCCAGGCCAATCACCCGCGGCCGACACGGGCGTGAGCGGGCGCGAGCTTGCTTTGGCTGGCGGCCGGCTGCTGCGCGCCGTGTTGCAGCAAGCGCCGGATGTGCGGCGCGTGGGCGTGGCGGGCGGCGACACTTCCAGCCACGCCGTGCAGGCGCTCGACGCCTGGGGCCTGTCGTACCGGGCGGTGGTGTCCACGGGCGTCTCGCTGTGCCGGCTGCACAGCGACGATGCGCAACTCGACGGACTGGAGATCGCCCTCAAGGGCGGCCAGATGGGCGCGCCCGACTTGTTCGAGCGGCTGTTGCACGGCTCCTGAAAACGCAGCGCCCATGAAAAAACCCGCCAGCGGCGGGTTTCTTCTTTGGGAGCCGTTGTGGGGCTCAGGCCGCAGCCAGCATGCGCGCGTCGTTGGCGGCGCTCAGGCGGTCGGCGTGCATCCAGGCGCGGCGCAGCACGGCGGGCGAACGCGATTCCTCGGGAATCAGCAGGTAGCTGCGCTCACGCATCTGCGTGCCCAGCGCGATCTGGCTGGTGATCACGGCCATCGGGATGGCCAGCAGCAGCGGCAGGCCCACCGGCAGCAGCCACATCAGCGCGCTGGCGTCGATGGCGGCCACACCCAGTGCCAGAGCAGCGATCACGCCGCTCATCGGCAGCAGGCGGGCGGCGGCTTCACGCCACGGCACGGCAGCGGCTTCCCGCGGAGGCGACTTCCAGTCCAGCTTGATGCCGGTGAGCGCCACCACCACGAACAGCGAGTGGGCCAGCATGCGAACCGGGGCCTGCACGATGGCCATGCCGGCTTCCAGCACCGCGCTCTTGAGCAGGGCGCCCACGCCACCGTACTGCTTCTGTTCGCCCTTCATCAGCACGGCCGCCAGGCCCAGCACGCGGGGCAGGAACAGCAGGCACAGGGTCCACAGCCACAGCGCGGCCAGTTCCATGGGCATCACCATCCAGTGCGAGATCAGGCTCGAGCCCGACAGCCACAGCGCGGTGCCCAGCGTGAGGAAGGCCAGCCACAGCGGCGCGGAGACATAGGCCATGGTGCCGGTCACGAACATGGCGCGGTGCACCGGGGCGATGCCGGGCTCGGCCATCAGGCGGGCGTTCTGCAGGTTGCCCTGGCACCAGCGGCGGTCACGCTGCAGCTCGGCCAGCAGGTCCGGCGGTTGCTGCTCGTAGCTGCCGACCAGGTCGGACACCAGCCACACGTGGTAGCCGGCGCGGCGCATCAGGGCGGCCTCGACGAAGTCGTGGCTCATGATGCCGCCGGACATGCCGCCCGTGCCCTTGATGGGGGCCAGCGCGCAATGCTTCATGAAGGGCTCGACGCGGATGATGGCGTTGTGGCCGAAGAAGTGCGATTCACCCAGCTGCCAGAACTGCATGCCCAGGGTGAACAGGCGGCCCGTCACGCGGGCGCCGAACTGCTGGGCGCGAGCGTGCAGGGTCACGTGGCCGATGGCCTGGGTGGCAGTCTGAATGATGCCGGCCGAGGGGTTGGCTTCCATCAGCTTGACCATGTTCACCAGGCATTCGCCGCTCATCACGGAGTCGGCGTCGAGCACGACCATGTAGCGGTAGTCCTTGCCCCAGCGGCGGCAGAAGTCGGCCACGTTGCCGGCCTTGCGGTGCGTGCGGCGGGTGCGCAGGCGGTAGTAGACCTCGACCTGTGGCTGGTTCAGATGCTCGGCCAGCGCGGCACGAAGCTCTTCCCAGGCGGCACGCTCGGCCTTGGCGATCTCGGGGTTGTAGCTGTCGGACAGCACGAACACGTCGAACTTTTGCGCGTGGCCCGTGTTGGCCACGGATTCGCAGGTGGCGCGCAGGCCGGCGAACACCGTGGAGACGTCCTCGTTGCAGATGGGCATCACGATGGCGGTGCGCGCATCGGGGTTCATCGGGTGGTCTGCCACCTGCTTGGCCGACAGGGCGTGCTTGTCGCCGCGCACGGAGACATAAAAGCCCATCAGTGCGGTGACGAAACCGGTCACCACCCAGCCCGACAGCAGGCCGTACAGGGCGATCTGGCCCCATTCCAGCAGCTTGTTGTCGTAGTTGGGCTGCACCTGCGCGAACAGCGTGGAAGCCAGCACCGTGCTGAGCACGGCCAGCAGCGTGAAGATGGCGCGGCGCTGCTTGGCGGCGCGCTGCCATGCCTGCTGCGGGAACTGCTGGCCGGGCACGGCGTCGTGCTTGTTGCCGGCGCCCATCTTCAGGAGGGCAGCGGTACCCAGGCTGTTCCAGAAGCCGCGCCAGGGGCGGGGCGTCATGGAGCCACGGTTGATGGGCGGTGCGGTGACCGAGTTGGGATGACGCTCTTCGCGCAGCGTGCTGCGCTGGGAGGCCACGGGGGTGATCTGGTGCAGGGTCATGGCCGGGTCCTCAGGCGTTGGCGTGCAGTGCCGGCGTTTCGCCGATGGTCGGAAGGCGCTTGAACACGCTGTCCGACGCACTGCCATGGCCAGCGGCCAGGGCAACGGGAGCGCCGCCCAGGGGGCGGGCGCGGGTCACGGAGTTCTGCTTGTGCCGCAGGCTGTCACGCTGCGGGCGCAGTGCGAAAGAAGGGCGAGAGAGTGTGTTCATGCCAGCTATAGGGCAAACCCCGTGCCAGCATGATTAATCTGTTTTAAATCAACGGCTTGTGTTGATTTTTGGTGGTGACTTGGCGGCTCTGTCGCCGCTCCGGACTCAAATGTGGCCGATTCTGTCGCCTAAGCCCGACAAGCCCACCGGCCCACCTGACCAAGCTCAATGAAATCAAGCACTTAGCCCTGTCGCTACTCGGCGACAGGCTCGGCACCCCCGGCGACACCTTCCCCCTTGAAGTGACCCGGTGTGAGTGCGTGCTTCTGCAGCAGGCGATAGAACTCGGTGCGATTGCGATCGGCCAGCCGCGCGGCGTCGGCCACGTTTCCGTCCGTCAATTTCAGCAGGCCGACCAGGTACTCGCGTTCGAAGCGCTCCTTGGCCTGGGCATAGGTCTGCACTTCCACCGTGGCCACGCGCAGGGCGCGCTGCACCAGCGCCAGCGGGATCAGCGGCGAACTGGACAGGGCGCACACCTGCTCCACAACATTGAAAAGCTGGCGCACGTTGCCGGGCCAGGGCGCGGTGGTGAGCGCCTTGAGCGCCTCGGGCGCAAAGCCCGACAGCCGCTTGCCGTACTTGCCGGCCAGCTTGTGCAGGAAGTGGTTGGCCAGAAGCGGGATGTCCTCGCGCCGGGCCGACAGCGGCGGCAGGGTGAGCGTGACCACGTTGAGCCGGTAGTACAGGTCTTCGCGGAACTGGCCGGCTTCCATGGCCGCTTCCAGGTCGCGGTGCGTGGCCGAGATGATGCGCACGTCCACCGCGATGGACTGGGCCGCGCCCACGGGCCGCACCGCGCGCTCCTGCAGCACGCGCAGCAGCTTGACCTGCAGGGCCGGCGGCATGTCGCCGATCTCGTCGAGCATCAGCGTGCCGCCGTCGGCCTGCTGGAACAGGCCCTTGTGGTTGGCATGGGCGTCGGTGAAGGCGCCCTTCATGTGGCCGAACAGCTCCGATTCGAGCAGGGCCTCGGGGATGGCGCCGCAGTTCACGGCCACGAAGGGCTTCCTGGCCCTGGCACTGGCCTTGTGGATCGCGCGGGCCAGCATCTCCTTGCCGGCCCCGCTGTCGCCGCGCAGCAGCACGCTGGCGTCCGACTTGGCGACCATGCGCGCCTCGGCCAGCACCTCGGCCATGCGGCTGGAGCGGCTGACGATCTCGCTGCGCCAGCTTTCGTCACCGCCGGCCGCAGGGGTGGCTGCGGGGGCGCCCAGCGCCAGGGCCTGGGCGATCTTGTCCAGCAGCTCGCGTGCGTCGTAGGGCTTGGTGAGGTAGGTGAACACGCCGCGGGCCGTGGCCTCCACCGCGTCGGGAATGGTGCCGTGCGCCGTCAGCAGGATCACCGGCAGCGTGGGGTGGCGCTTGCGGATCTCGTCGAAGAGCTGCAGGCCGTCGCGCCCGGGCAGCCTCACGTCGCTGAGCACCAGGCGCGGATGCTCGATCTCCAGCTGGGTGAGGGCCGATTCGGCCGAAGTGACGGCCGTCACCTGATAGCCCGCGCCCGTCAGGCGCAGCGACAGCAGGCGCAGGATGTCCGGGTCGTCGTCCACGACCAGGATGCGGGCGCCGGTGGCGGCGGGCTGGGTGGGCGTGCTGGTGTTCATGGGCAGGATCAATGCGGCGGCGGCGCGCCGCGAGGGGTGCTGCCGTTGGCGGGGGCCGGGCGGCCGAAGCTGCGTTCGATGGCGCGCAGCGCCTCCAGCCGGTCGGTGAGCTGGTCGATGCGGCGCTGCGCCTCCTTGACCTGCTGGGCCTGGCGGTCGCGGTCTTCCTCCACGCGGCGCTGTTCCTGGTAGCGCGCCGCCAGCAGGCGCGCCAGCGGCTGCAGCGCCAGGCCTGCTTCGCTGTTGTCGCTGGCCACGCGCTGCATCAGGCCCAGCGCGCGCGCCAGGTCTGGTGCGTTGCGCGTCTGCGCGAGTGCAATGGCGTGCTGCATCACCAAAGTGGGGTTGGCGCCGGGGGCCGAAGCCGCATCGCCCAGGCGCGCAATCTCGGCGCTCAGGTCGGCTGGCGAGAGGCTGCGCACGCGGTCGGCATGCGCCAGCATGTTGCTCAGCGGGCCGGGTGCGCGCGGCTGCATCTGCGTGGCGGGTGCCTGCGGTTCGGCCTCCACGGGGCGCAGCGCGGGCGGTGCTGGCGGCGCGGGTTGGGCGGCGGGTGTGGCCGCCGCAGCAGGTGGGGTCGTGCCGGTGTTGGGGGCGGTGGCCGGCAGGGTGCAGGCGCTCAGCAGCGCGCTGGCCGACAGCAGCAGACCAAGGTTGCGGGCCTGGGGGGGCAGGCTGAAAAATCGTTGGGACATGTGGGAGGGATTCAGACGGAGTCGCGGCTCAGCTCGAGCGCGGCAACTCGATGCGAAAGTGCGCGCCGGGGCCGTTGGGGTCGTTCGGCAGCAACTCGATGCGGCCCCCATGGGCCGCAATGTACTCCTGCACGATGGACAGGCCGATGCCCGTGCCCTTGACCGCATGCTCGGGCTGGCGCTCGCCGCGGTAGAAAGGTTCGAACACGCGCTCGCGGTCTTCGGGCGCCACGCCCGGGCCGGCGTCCTGCAGGTCGATGCAGACCGTGTCGGCCGTGGCCGAAACGGTGAAGGCGATGGTGCCGCCGCGGGCCGAAAAGCGGATCGCGTTGGACAGCAGGTTGCCGATCACGGTGCCCAGCTTGGTCGGGTCCACATGCACGGCCACGGGCTCGCCTTCGGCGCGCACCTGCAGGCCCTGGGCCTGCCACTGCAGGCGCTGGGCCTCGATCTGCGATTCGATCAGCGGCAAAAGCGGCGTGCGCTCGCGCTGGAGCTGGCGCGCCTCGAAGGCGGCTGCGTTGAAGCGCAGCAGCGCCTCGATCTGGCTTTGCAGGGCCACAGTGTTCTGCTGCAGGATCTGTGCGACCTCGCGCTGCGCCGGGTTCAGCGCGCCGGTCACGCCTTCCTCCAGCAGCGACACGCCTTCGCGCAGGGCGGCCAGCGGTGTCTTGAGTTCATGCGAGACATGTCGCAGGAAGCGTGCCTTGTCGGCATCCAGCTCCATCAGCCGCAGGCGCAGCCAGTCCAGCTCCTGCGAGACGCGGCGCACGTCCGCCGGGCCGCGGATGTCGATGGGCTCGTCCAGCCGGTTCTCACCCAGGCCGTGGATGGCGCGCTCCAGCCGCTTGAAGGGCCGGGCCAGCCAGATGCCGAAGGCCAGCGCCATCGCCACCGCCAGCGCGCTGGCGGCCACCACCTGCTGCATCAGCCGCCGCTGTGCGCCTTCGAGCCGCTGCGACAGCGCGTTGTTCTGCGCCTCGATCAGGAATTGGGCCTGCTGGGCGATCTGGGTGTTGATGGTCTCGAGCTCGCGGAACTGCATCGCCATCGAGCCCTCGCGCGCCAGCGCCGTGTCGGCCGGGCCGGTGAGCAGCTCCTCGATGATCGCCATCTGCGCGCGCCACAGCTCGGCCGATTGCGGCAGCAGCCCGTTGTCCACCAGGCGCTGCACCACGGCCTGCGCGTCGCGCGAGGCCTCGTTGAAGCGCCGGCGCAGCACCGCGTCGTTGAGCACCAGCGACTGGCGGCCCGAGCGTTCCATGGCCGCGCTGCGCTCGGCCAGCGTCTGGGCCGCGCCCGAGAGCTGCAGCGCGCTGCGCGCGGTGTCGCGGCTTTGCTTCATCAGCTCGTCGTACTGGAACACGGCGCGCAGCGCCACGGCCAGCAGCAAGGCGGTGATGAGCAAGAAGGCGAACAGCAGCAATTGCTGGAAGGAGCCGCGCGCGCGGCTGCGCCCGCGCGGGCGCGGGCCTGCGTGCAGCAGCGGCGCTGCGGCGCTGTCGGGGGCGTGTGCCGTGCTGCTCATCAGACGGGCTGCGGATGGGCCTGCGCGTGCAGCGGCGGGTGGTCACGCACGAGATCTCGCGTCACCACCTCGCCGCGCAGGGTGTGCGAGAGCGAGCGCGTGATCTTCACGTCCACCATCTGACCCACCAGCCGCGGCGGTGCCTCGAAGTTGACGACGCGGAAGCAGTCGGTGCGGCCCATGAGTTCCTTCGGGTCCTTCTTCGACGGACCTTCCACGAGGATGCGCTGCGTGCTGCCCACCATCGCGTCGGACAGGCGCTTGACGTTGTCCTCGATGGTCTTTTGCAGATGCTGCAGGCGCCGGAGCTTGACCTCGTGCGGCGTGTCGTCGTGCAGCGCGGCGGCCGGCGTGCCGGGGCGGGGGCTGAAGATGAAGGAGAAGCTGGCGTCGAAGCTCAGGTCTTCGATCAGCTTCATCATGCGCTCGAAGTCCTGCTCGGTCTCGCCGGGGAAGCCCACGATGAAGTCGCTCGAGAGCGCCAGTTGCGGGCGGATCGCGCGCAGCTTGCGGATCGTGCTCTTGTATTCCATGGCCGTGTAGCCGCGCTTCATCGCCATCAGGATGCGGTCGCTGCCGTGCTGCACGGGCAGGTGCAGGTGGCTCACCAGCTGCGGGATGTTGGCGTAGGCCTCGATCAGGCGCGGCGTGAATTCGTTGGGGTGGCTGGTGGTGTAGCGGATGCGCTCGATGCCCGGGATCTCGGCGATGTACTCGATCAGGAGCGCGAAGTCGGCGATCTCGCTGGTATCACCCATCTTGCCGCGATAGGCGTTCACGTTCTGGCCCAGCAGCGTGATCTCGCGCACGCCCTGTTCGGCCAGGCCCGCCACTTCCACCAGCACGTCGTCCAGCGGGCGGTTCACCTCCTCGCCGCGGGTGTAGGGCACCACGCAGTAGCTGCAGTACTTGGAGCAGCCTTCCATGATCGACACATAGGCCGTGGCGCCTTCCACGCGCGCGGGCGGCAGGTGGTCGAACTTCTCGATCTCGGGGAAGGAGATGTCCACCTGCGGGCGCTTCTCGGCCTCGCGCCGCGCCAGCATCTCGGGCAGGCGGTGCAGGGTCTGCGGGCCGAAGACAACGTCCACATAGGGCGCGCGCTTGATGATGGCATCGCCCTCCTGGCTGGCCACGCAGCCGCCCACGCCGATCTTCACGCCCTTGGCCTTCAGGTGCTGGACGCGGCCCAGGTCCGAGAACACCTTTTCCTGGGCCTTCTCGCGCACCGAGCAGGTGTTGAACAGGATCAGGTCGGCTTCCTCCACGTCCTGCGTGGGGGTGTAGCCCTCGGCGGCGGCGAGCAGGTCGGCCATCTTGTCCGAGTCGTACTCGTTCATCTGGCAGCCGAAGGTCTTGATGAAAACTTTGCGGGACATGGGGTGTACCTCGGGGCGAGGAAATGAGTCGTGGGCCGCGGGGCCTGAACAGGCCGCGCTGGCAAAAAAAGGAGAAAGTGGCAATGGCTGCGCGCGCTGGCGCAGGCCTTACTCGTTGGCGCCGCGCGAAATGAAGGGCCAGAAGTTCAGGAAGGGCGCGCCGCCGGCCGACGCGCGCGCGCCGCTGGCTTCGTCGGGCGTGAGGATCCACACGTCGTTGACCATGCCGGCCGCGTCGCGGCGGTAGTTCACGGCCAGGTACTGGCCGCCCACCGCGCTGGGCACCACCAGCAGGTTGCGCGGATCGCGGATGCGCGCGCCCGGGGCGAGGCGCTCCGCCTTGCCATCGAGTTCCACTTCAGGGAACACACCGAAGGCCATGCGCCCGCGCAGGGTGCCCACAGGGAAGTTGCGCCCACCCAGCGCGGCTTCGTTCTGGGTCTGCACTTGCGCGGCGATGTCCTGGGCGCGGGCCTGCAGGGGCAGCAGCACTGCGGCCAGGGCCAGTGCAAGTGCCAGCAGCAGGTGCGGCCGGACTTTGTGGAAGAGGGGGTTTTGATGCGTGGGGCAGCGGTTCATGGGGTTCATCCAGAGGCTGGCAACCGCGCATTTTAGAAGCTGCCCACTGGCCTCAACCGCCAGCGCGGGCCGGGCTCAGCTCGTGGACTCGTCCAGCACCGTGCCCTGTTGCAGGTGGGCGTCGTCGTTCCAGCCCACGAGGCTGAAGCCCTGCGGCGTCCACAGCAGGCGGTTGACCGTCGCATTGCCCAGCTGCCAGCTGCGCGGCGCCTGCAGCTCCTGCGCGGTGGCGGCGCGATAGAGCAGGTCCATCACGCCGCCGTGGGCCACCAGCAGCACCAGCTGACCCGGGTGGCGGGCCGCGAGTTCGGCCGCCGCCGGCACCACGCGTTCGCGGAACTGGATCAGGCTCTCGCCGCCGCCCGGCGGGGTGAATTCGGGGTCGCGCTGGCGCCAGCGGCGGGCGTCCTCGGGCAGCTCGGTTTCGATCTGCGCGAAGCTGCGGCCCTCGAACTCGCCGAAGGCGCGCTCGCGCAGCCGGACATCGGCCTGCACGATGGGGGGCTGGGGCTGCGCCTGGGCAATGGCCTGCGCCGTCTGCCAGGCCCGCTGGAGGTCGCTGGCGTAGATGGCGCCGATGCTTTCGTCCGCCAGGGCGGCGCCTGCGCGGCCGGCCTGCCAGAGCCCTTGTTCGTTGAGCGGAATGTCCAGATGGCCCTGGATGCGGCCATCGGCGTTCCACGCAGTCTCGCCGTGGCGCACGGCTAGGAGTCGGGTCACCTGCATCGGGTCATTCTAAAGTTACGACTGGCAACAGATTTCAGGGCTTGCCGGCGGGCTTGGGGCCGCCCAGCGGAATGTCCACGCGCCTGTCGCCCGCGGGCGGGTTCGGAAAGCCCTGCAGCGCCGCGCTGAACATCACCGGCAGCACATGCTGGCTGATGTTGTAGGGGCCGTCGTGGCGCGCGCGGGTCTCATAGACCACCGTGTTGCCGGGCAGCTCGCGCATCACCAGGCTGACTTCGCGCAAGTACCAGGGTTGGCGCGGCGGGCCGAAGAAGGGGTCGTTCCAGCCGCCGCCGTACCAGACGCTGCCGTGCCAGCCCCAACCGGGGTACCAGGGGCCGCCCCAGCGCGGGCCCCAGCCGTCGCGCATCCACGGGTCGTCCCAGGGCGAGGCCACGCGCATCACGCGCGCGTTGACCTGCACGCTGTAGCGGGCGGCGGCTTCGTCCTGGCGCAGGCCGGCCGCGGCCAGCGCCGGCGCGGCCATGGCTTCGAGCTCGGTCTGGGCCTGGCGCGCGCGCTCGGATTCGGTCTGCGAGGGCAGGCGCTCGAAGCGATAGCTGGCGCCGGGCGCGAAGCCCTGCAGCCTGGAATGGCTGTTGACCTCGCTGTCCACCACCCAGGAGGTGGCGCAGCCCGAGAGGGCGGTGAAGACCGCCAGAAGGCAAAGGATCTTGAGCGAACGCATGGCTGGCATCCAGGTCTGGCGCCTCGCACGCACGCGTGGTGCAGGGCGCCGGGGCCGTCTTCAGCGCTGGCTGGGGTGCGCGGTGCGCGCGCCTGGCGGGCTGGTGCGGCGATCAGCCGATCTTCACCACCTGCAGTGCCGGCAGGCCGGCGGCAGGCGAGGAAGGCGGCAACTCCGGCGGGTCGAAGGCCTTGTCGCCGTTCTCGTCGGCCACGCCGGTGGGCTTGAGACCCTTGAAATCGTGCAGGGTTCCATCGAGCAGGTGCGAGGGCGCGATGTTCTGCAGCGCGCTGAACATGTTCTCGATGCGGCCCGGGTGCTTGCGCTCCCAGTCGCGCAGCATGTCGCCCACCACCTGGCGCTGCAGGTTTTCCTGGCTGCCGCACAGGTTGCACGGAATGATCGGAAAGCCGCGGTGCTGCGCCCAGCGGACCAGGTCCTTCTCGGCCACATAGGCCAGCGGGCGGATCACCACATGCCTGCCGTCGTCGCTCACCAACTTGGGCGGCATGGCCTTGAGCTTGGCCGCGAAGAACATGTTGAGGAAGAAGGTGGCCAGGATGTCGTCGCGGTGGTGGCCCAGCGCGATCTTGGTGGCGCCCAGCTCATCGGCCACGCGGTAGAGGATGCCGCGGCGCAGCCGCGAGCACAGGCCGCAGGTGGTCTTGCCTTCGGGCACCACGCGCTTGACGATGCTGTAGGTGTCCTGTTCCTCGATGTGGAAGGGCACGCCCACCTGCTTCAGGTAGGCCGGCAGCACGTCTTCGGGAAAGCCGGGCTGCTTCTGGTCGAGGTTGACCGCGATCAGGTCGAAGTGCACCGGCGCGCGGGCCTTGAGCTTGAGCAGGATGTCCAGCATCCCGTAGCTGTCCTTGCCGCCCGACAGGCACACCATCACCTTGTCGCCGGCCTCGATCATGTTGAAGTCGCTGATCGCACGGCCCACCTCGCGGCACAGGCGCTTTTCGAGCTTGTGGGCCTCGCGCTCGATCTTGGCGCTGTTGGCCGTGCCCGCGGGCGCTGCGTCGGCTTCGTCGTTCCAGACGGCACTCATGATGCTCATTTGCTCCTGAAGACTTCCACGCCCACGGCTGCGCAATCGGGGTACACGTCGGGCTTGGCGGTGGAAAGGCGCACGGCCTGCACCTTGGGGTGGTCCAGCAGCTGCGTCAGCAGCTCGTCGCACAGCGTTTCCTGCAGGTGGATGTGGCCCTTGGACAGGCGCTGCGCGATGGTGCGGCGGATGAAGTCGTAGTCCACCACTTCTTCGAGCTCGTCGGCCCTGGGCGTGGACAGCGCCAGCGGCACCCACAGGTCCACGTTGATGATCACGCGCTGCTCGGCGCGCTTTTCGAATTCGTGCACGCCGATGTTGATCCACACCTCGTAGTCGCGCAGGAAGAGACGGCGGCAGTTCGCCAGGAGCGGGTCGGGGGCGGTCATGAAGGCAGGTGTTTCTTGAGCAGTTCGTCGGTCACGAACATGATGTCGCGCGGCAGCGGCACGAGGTGCTGCCCATTGTCGACGCAGACCGTGCTGCCCGTCAGGCTGGGGGTTTGGGCCATGAACAGGCAGGTGGCGGCCACGTCGGCCGGGTCGATGGGGCGGCGCAGCAGGTTGGCGTGGGCGGCCACCGCGAAGTTGTCTTCGGCCTGCGGCCCGCTGGCATAGAGGATGCCCGGCGCCACGCCGCACACGCGCAGCCGCGGCGCCAGCGATTGGGCCTGCAGCGCCACCGCGCGTTCCAGCGCGAGCTTGGAGACGGTGTAGGAGAAATAGTCGGGATTGAGGTTGTAGACCTTCTGGTCCAGCACGTGGATGGCGCAGCACTCGTGGCTGCCGGGCTGGGCTGCCAACTGGCGTGCAAGGTCCAGCGGCGCGATCAGGTTCACGCCGATCTGCGCCATCGCCGCGGCCTCGTCGAAGTCCGCGCCCGTATCGGCCTCGAAGGCCGAGGCGTTGTTCACCACCGCGTGCAGCGGCCCCTGCGCCGTCACCTGCTGCATCAGCGCCTGGCGGCCCTGCGCCGTGGTGATGTCGGCTGCCACGGCCTCGATGGCATGGCCTTCGGCGCGCAGGCGCTGAACGAGGCTTCGGGCCTCGTCGCCCGAGGCGCGGTACTGGCACCACACCTGCCAGCCCGCGCGCGCGAAGGCTTCGCAGATGGCGGCGCCGAGCCGCCGGGCGCCGCCCGTCACGAGCACGGCACGCTGCGGGGAAGGGGGAGCGTTCATGGATGGGTGCAATGGAAGGAAAAGGTGCGGCGCGCCAGAGGGCGGACCGGCGCTTCGATAATGCGGCGATGACTCTGGAGCCCGGCGCGCAAGGCGCCTCCCCTGATGCCACGCCCTCGGACGCGATGGCGCGGATTATCGACGCCGCCCTGGCGCGGCACGACGGCTGGCTGCCCTTCGACCAGTTCATGGCGCTGGCGCTGTACGCCCCCGGCGCCGGCTACTACGCACACGGCAGCCGCAAGTTCGGCCACCTGCCCGGCTCGGGCAGCGACTTCGTGACCGCGCCCGAGCTTTCCGAACTCTTCGGCCAGACCCTGGCCGTGCAGGTGCAGGAGGCCCTGGCCCACAGCGGCACCGACGAGGTCTGGGAATTCGGCGCCGGCAGCGGTGCGCTGGCCGCGCAACTGCTGGGAGCCCTGGGCGATGGCCTGCGGCGCTACACCATCGTCGACCTCTCGGGCGCGCTGCGCGAGCGCCAGCGCGAGCGGCTCGCGGCCTGGGGCGAGAAGGTGCGCTGGGTCAGCGAACTGCCCCAGCGCATCGAAGGCGTGGTGGTGGGCAACGAGGTGCTGGACGCCATGCCCGTGAAGCTGCTGCACCGCGTGCGCGGGGTCTGGCACGAGCGTGGTGTGGTCCGCCCGGTGGGCGCCGCTGACCTGGCCTGGGAAGACCGCCCCACCGACCTGCGCCCGCCGCTGGAGATCGACGGCCCGCAGGACTACCTGACCGAGATCCACCCGCAGGCGCGCGCCTGGGTCGCCACGCTGGCCGAGCGGCTGGCGCGCGGCGCGGCCTTCCTGATCGACTACGGCTTCCCCGAGGCCGAGTACTACCACCCGCAGCGCCACATGGGCACCGTGATGTGCCATCAGGCACACCAGTCCGATTCGAACCCGCTGGTGGCCGTGGGCGACAAGGACATCACGGCGCACGTCGACTTCACCGGCATCGCGCTCGCGGCGCAGGACGCAGGCCTCGCGGTGCTGGGCTACACCAGCCAGGCGCGCTTCCTCTTCAATTGCGGCCTGGGCCCGCGCCTGGACGCCGCCACCCTGGCCGAACGCACGCTGGCCGCCCGGCTGGTGCACGAGCACGAGATGGGCGAACTCTTCAAGGTGCTCGGCCTGGCGGCCGGCGAGCCCTGGGAGCCGATCGGCTTTTCGCACGGCGATCGCAGCCACACGCTCTGAGGGGGCCTAGACCTCATGACCGGCGCCATCACCTTCGGGAGATGGTGTCCGGCGGGACACATTTCTATAAACGGTCGCTTTCTTAACCCAGGAAAGTCAGACATGGCCGTAGATCACGTACAGGTGTTTCAGCTCATTGCCCATTACCAGGCTCGCGCGTCGTCGGAACCGGATCCGATCAAGGTCAACGAAGTCGCCTTCCGCGAGATCCAGCGCTACAGGCAAACCCCGGGTGTCTCGACCCATGAATCGGTCGCTGCGGCAGAGCACTACCTCTTCGCGCGCTTCATGGTCAGCACCGGCACCGTCAGTCGCGATCAGATGGACGCGATGGTCATGGGCTATGACGGCGTCAAGTTCCTCGCGCAACAGACCGAGACCACGGAAAAGTGGATGCGCCACAACCCGGCGAACCCGACCTCCAAGGTGTCCGCCGCCTCGGTGGTGTGGGGCCTCAAGGGTTGCGCCGATGGCGAGGCCGACCGGATCAAGCATCTGCCTGGCGTCAAGGTTCCCACCTGGAATTGGGACGCGATGAAGTTCGGCGGTTTCACGGACAAGGTTGCCAACGTCGGCAGCGCCGTGACCGGCAGCCGCTACTGAAAAAGAGAGGGGAAGGCGCCCGAATGTTCGGGCACGCCCTTTGGGGCATGGGCTCGGGTCTAATCGGTGCATCCCGATCTGCACCGCATCGCCTTGAACACATCTGCCTCCGACCTTCTGCACACCGCCCACGCCCTGGCCGATGCCGCCGCCGCGCAATCGATGGCCTGGTTCCGCCAGCCGCTGGAGGTCATCACCAAGGCGGATGAAAGCCCCGTCACGATGGCCGACCGCGCCGCCGAGACGGCCATGCGCGCCGTGCTGGCCGCCCAGGCCGCGGCCGACGGCATCTACGGCGAGGAGCACGGCCAGGAGCGCCTCGACGCCGAACGCGTCTGGGTGCTGGACCCCATCGACGGCACGCGCAGCTTCATCACCGGCTCGCCGCTGTGGGGCACCTTGATCGCCGCGCTGGAGGCCGGCCGTGTGACGCTGGGCATGATCGACATGCCCGTGCTGGGCGAGCGCTGGATCGGCTTCGACGGCGTGGCCACGCGCA
The DNA here is from genome assembly GCF_028023875.1 of Xenophilus arseniciresistens. Taxonomy (GTDB): domain Bacteria; phylum Pseudomonadota; class Gammaproteobacteria; order Burkholderiales; family Burkholderiaceae_C; genus Xenophilus; species Xenophilus arseniciresistens. The sequence goes on along the minus strand of NZ_JAQIPB010000001.1, from coordinate 973,925 downwards.
ACGGCCAGCGCGTGCGCACGCGCGCCACCACCGAGATCGCGCAGGCCCGCATCGTCACCACCTCGCCCGACATCTTCAATGCCGCCGACTGGCAGGCCTTCGATACGCTGAGCCGCCAGTGCGCGATGCGCCGCTTCGGCGGCGACTGCTACGGCTATGCGCAACTGGCCGGCGGCACCATCGACCTGGTGGTCGAAACGGGCCTGCAGCCCTATGACTACCTCGGCCCGGCCGGCGTCATCGAGGCCGCGGGCGGCGTGGTCACCGATTGGGAAGGCCGCCCGCTGGGCCTGGTGCCCGACTGCCGCGTGATTGCCGCCGCCACGCCCGAGCTGCACCGGGCCGCGCTGGCCGTTTTGCAGCAAAGAAACTGATGCTGCGCTGGCTGCTGGTCGTCGCGCTGGCCCTGCTGCTGATGCAGGGGCTCACGGGCTGGCTGCGCAAGCTCGGCTTCGGCAGGCTGCCCGGCGATTTCGAATTTCGCGCCTTTGGCCGACTGTGGCAGTTGCCGCTGGCCAGTACCGTGGTGCTGAGCATGATCGCGGCCGGCATTGCGCGCCTGCTCTGACTTCTGAACAACGCAAGGAAACCCCGCACGATGAAAGCCTGTGTCGATATCGGTGGCACCAAGGTGGCCGTGAGCCTGGCCGAAACCGGCAGCCGCGAACTGCTGCACCGCCACACCGAGCCCACCGCCAAGGAGGGCGCGAACGACGCAGTGGCGCAGCAGGTGCTGCGGCTGATCGATGCCGCCTGCGCGGCGCAGGGCGTCAGGCGCGAATCGCTCACCGGCGTGGGCGTGGCGGCGCCGGGCCCCTTCGTGCTCAACGGCGGCTGCGTGGAACTCACCACGCCCAACATCTGCGGCGGCATGGCCGGCGTCTCGCGCGGGCTGCCCAACGACTGGGTCACGGCCGCGCTGGAGGCGCCGCTGCGCCAGCATTTCAGGCAGGTGCGCGTGGCCAACGACGCCGTCGCCGCGCTCGAGGCCGAGCGCCGCTGGGGCGCGCTGCAGGGCCTGGATCACTGCGCCTACGTGACCTGGAGCACCGGCGTGGGCGTGGGCCTTTGCGTGGACGGCCATGCGCTGGCCGGCAAGAACGGCAACGCCGGCCATGCGGGCCACAGCTTCGTGGCCGATGACGACAACCACGACGCGCTGTGCGGCTGCGGCAACCGCGGCGACGTGGAGGGCCTGATCGCGGGCAACTCCATCGAACGCCGCTTCGGCCGCACGGCCGCCCAGCTGTTCGCGGCCGTCTCGCAGGGCGACAAGGCCGCGCTGGACATCGCCGAGGGCCTGGTGCGCGTGATGGGCCGGCTGCTCTACAACCTGATAGCGACGCTGGACCTGCAGTGCGTGAGCCTGGGCGGCAGCGTGTTCTGGCACAACCGCGACTGGCTGCTGCCGCGCCTGCAGGCCCAGGTCAACGGCAAGCTGCCGGCCATCACGAGCGGCGTGCAGCTCGTGGCCGCCGGGCTGGGCGACAAGGTGGGCGACTACGGGCCGCTGGCGCTGATGGACTGAGTGCACGCGGGTTTGGCAGATTCACGCGAAATGGCGCAAAATGCGCCAAAAAGGAGTCTGCCATGCCCGCATCCTCTTCCACCTTTGCCTCCGTCAAACTGCCCGTCGCGCTGGTGGACCGCGCCCGCCAGTCGGCGCAGCCGCTGCGCCGTTCGGTGGCCAGCCAGATCGAGTACTGGGCCACGCTGGGCCAGATCGTCGAAAGCACCGGGCTGAGCGTGCAGGAGGCACGTGCCGCGATCGAGGCGCACGAAGCCCAGGAGGCGCAGAAGGCCCCGGCCGATGTGCTGCAGGTGGACGCCATCGCCGCGCGCTTTTTGGCCGTCGAGGCCGACGGCAGCCTGGCCCAGCGCGTGCGTGAGGCCGTGGCCCAGAACCGACGCGGCGCCACCCCGGCCAAGGCGCCGGCTTGAGCGAGCCCGAACGGGCGCGGCGCCCCAGGCGCACCCTGCGCGCGGTGCCGCCGCCGGCCGAGCGTCCGGTCTTCTACCTGCTGGCCGGGCCCAACGGCGCGGGCAAGAGCACGCTCTACAAAGCCCTGGCCGCCAACGGCACGCTGGCGCCCGGACTTGAATTCATCAACGCCGACCTGCACGAGGCCGCGCACCTGCAGCACATCCCCGAACCCCAGGCCCGCTCGGAAGCGGCCCGCGTCTGGGCCGAACAGCGGCGCACGGCCTTGCTGGGCGAGCGGCGCTCCTTCGTGAGCGAGACGGTGTTCTCGCACCCTTCCAAGCTGGCCCTGATTGCCGAGGCCCAGGCCGCGGGCTTTCTGGTGGTGCTGATCGTGGTGGCACTCGATGAGCCGCAGCGGCTTCTGGCGCGCGTGCGCCAGCGCGTGGCCGAAGGCGGCCATGCCGTGCCCGACGACCGGGTGCTGGCGCGCTACCCGCGCACCCTGGCGCTGTTGGCGCAAGCCGTGCGCCAGGTGCCGCTGGCGCTGCTGTATGACTCCGAAGTGGTCGAAGCCGGCACGCACCGGCTGGTGGCGGTCTGCCGTGCGGGCGTGGCCCAGCCCCAGGTGACGCCCCTGCCGGCCTGGGCCGCCACCCTGCTGGCTGCATGACCGGCCCTGCGTGCCGCAGAGCGCGCATCGATTGCGGTCGGGCCTGAGGTGGCGCCGGATTCCTGCGCCACAGGTGGGGATGAAGCACCCATTTGCAGGAATGAGGCGCCGCACTTGCCTAGGATTCAGGCCTTGATCCGCATCCCCCGGCATGGGCTCCCCACATGACGATCCCAAAAAAACTCTCAGAAGCCGAACTCCAGACCTTTCTGGCGCGCGCACCGCACTGGCAGCACAGCGAGGAACGCGGCGGCCTGATCAGCCGCGAATTCCGGTTCGCCGATTTCTCCCAGGCTTTTGCCTTCATGACGCAGATCGCGATGGCGGCCGAGCGCATGAACCACCACCCCGAGTGGTTCAACGTCTACAACCGCGTCAGGATCACCCTGACCACGCATGACGCCTCGGGCCTGTCGGCCAATGACGTTGAAATGGCCGGCCTGGCCGACCGACTGGCCGCTGCCGCACAGCCTTGATTTCGATACCTGCAGACCATGAACTCGAACCCTTCTTCCGTCGTCATGATCACCGGCGCGGCCGGCCATCTGGGCCGCGCGGTGGCCAAAAGCTTTGCCCAAACCGGCGCGCAGCTGGTGTTGCTGGACCGCAGCGTGCCCGCCGAACCCGAAGCGCCGGCCGGCGCCGCGCCGCTGTGGCTGGCCGCCGACCTGGGCCAGGCCGAGCAGGTGCAGGCGGCCGTGCAGCAGGCCGTGGCGCGTTTTGGCCGCATCGACGTGCTGTGCAACCTGGCTGGCGGCTTCCGCATGGGCGAGGCCGTGCATGAAACCAGTGCCCAGACCTGGGACTTCCTCTTCGACCTGAACGCGCGCTCGCTGGTGCACACGGCCCAGGCCGTGGTGCCGCAGATGCTGCGCCAGGGCGGCGGGAAGATCGTCAACGTGGCCGCTTTCGCGGCCCTGCGCGGCGGCGCCAGGATGGGCGCCTATGCGGCGTCCAAGAGCGCGGTGATCCGCCTGACCGAAGCCATGTCGGCCGAGCTGCGCGAGCAGGGCATCAACGTGAACTGCGTGCTGCCCACCATCATCGACACGCCGCCCAACCGGGCCGACATGCCCCAGGCCGACCCCGCGCGCTGGGTCGCGCCCGAAGACCTGGCCAGCGTGATCCGCTTCCTGGCCTCGCCCGAGGCCAGGGCCGTGCACGGCGCGGCCTTGCCGGTCAGCGGGCTCAGCTGAGGACGCGGGGCGCCCTAGAACCTTGCTTCGAGGCCCAAGCGGAACTGCCGCGGCGTGCCGTAGTAGCTGTTGCCCGTGGTCGCGTAGTAGCGCTTGTCGAACACGTTGTTGACGTTGAAGGTGGCCAGCAGGCGCGGCGTGAAGGCGTACTTGAGGAACAGGTCCGTCACGGCGTAGGAAGGCTGCACGAAGCGCACGCGCGCCGGGCCCTGGTTGTCGCTGTAGATCTCGCTTTGCCAGCGCAGCGCGCCGCCCACTGTCAGCCCGTTGCCCACGCCGGCAATGCGGTAGCTGGTGGCCAGCTTGAAGGTGTTCTGCGGCACCTCGGTGCGCAGGCGCGCGCCGGTGCGGTCGCGCGTCATGTTGCGTGCAAAGCCGGCTGACAGCTGCCAGCCGGGCCGCACCTCGCCATTGACCTCGAACTCGAAGCCGCGCGTGCTGGTGCCGGACTTGGCCTCATAGGCCGTCGATCCGTCGGGGGCGAAGGTCTGCGGCACGATCGCCACGGCCAGGTTGTCCTGCTTGGCCTTGTAGATGGCCGCGCTCACGTTCAGGCGCTCGTCCAGCAGGCTGCCCTTGATGCCCAGCTCGTAGCTGGCGCCGGTTTGCGGGTCCAGGAAGTCGCCGTTGAGGGTCTTGTTGTTCTGGGGCTTGAAGATGTCGGTGTAGCTCGCGTAGGTGCTCCAGTCGCGCGCGAAGTCCCACACGATGGCGGCGTAGGGCGTGACCTCGCCGGTTTCGCGGCGGTCGTTGTAGGTGGTGCGGCCGGTGCGATAGGTGGTGGTGCTCTGCGCGCGGCTCCAGTCGGTCACGCGCGCGCCGGCCAGCACGGCCAGCGAATCCAGCGGCTTGAAGCGCAAGGTGCCGTAGACGCTGTTCAGGCGCTCGTCCGAGGTGCCCGAGCCCACGGCGGGGTTGTAGGGGGCCAGCGGGTAGCTGCCGTTCCAGGTGTAGATGTTGGGGATGGCGCCGCTCCAGCCGGCGTGCGTCCAGTTGGTGTAGTTGGGCGTGTTGTAGGTCGAGCGCGAGGCGTCGGCGCCAAAGACCAGGTCGTGCTTGCGGCCCAGCAGATCGAACTTGCCGTTGACCTGCACATCGATGGTGTCCTGGCGCGGGTCCGAACTCCAGCGGCCGGCCCAGATCGATGCGCCGGCGCCCGTGAAGCGGTTGGGGTTGCCGCCGCTGCCGTAGCCCAGCACTTCGTCATAGATGGACCAGGCGCGGATCACCGTGCCCTTGATGCTCCAGTCCGGTGCCAGCTGATGCTCCACGCCTGCGAACAGGCTGGCATAGCGGCGGTACGAGGTGCCCCAGTCGGCGGCTGCGGAATCGGAGACGTCCCAGCGCGTGCGCGTGCCATCGCTGAAATAGGCCGGCAGGCCGCCGCGCGCATGGCCCGTGGCTTCGAAGCGCTGGTACGACAGGCCCGCATGCATGCGCGTGTCGCGCGTGATGTCGGCTTCCACCACGCCATACAGCGCCTGGCGCTCTTCCTTCAGGCGGGCTATGTACGCGTTGTTCTTCTGCGCCGCCGCCACCAGCCGGCCGCGCACGTTGCCGGCGTCGTTGAGCGGGGTGGAGATGTCCACCTCGGCCCGGCGATGGGCCCAGGAGCCCAGCTCGCCGCGCACCGTGGCCTGGAAGGCGCTGGTGGGGCGCTTGCGGATCAGGTTGATGGCTGCGCCGGGCGTGCCCACGCCGTTGATCAGGCCGCTGGCGCCGCGCAGCACCTCCACGCGGTCCACCGTGGCCACGTCGTAGGTCTGGAACATGTCGGTGTAGCCCGAGTTGAGCTGGCGCACGCCGTCGACCATGTAGGTGTCCACACCGAAGCCGCGCGAGTAGATGGGCGAGGTGTCGCTGCCTGTGTTGCCGCCCTGCGCCAGGACCAGGCCGGGCGTCTGGGTGATCACGTCGGTCAGTTGCGTCAGGCCCTGGTCCTCGATGCGCTGGCGCGTGATCACGCTGACCGACTGGGGCGTCTCGCGCGGGGCCAGGGCCAGACGCGTGGCGGTGTTGGTCTGGCGCGTGGTGTAGGAGCCCGTGCCTTCGGTGGTGGCGCTGCGCTCGGCAGCGGCAGAGACGGTGACGGCCGCCAAGGTGGCGGCGGTCGGTGCCGCGGGGCGCACGGTTTCGGGCGCCACACCCGCGGCCGGGGCGGGCACCAGCGTGTAGCCGGCACTGCCTCGCTGCGCGGCCAGGCCCGAGCCGCGCAGCAGTTGGGCAAAGCCCTGGTCCACGCTGTGGCTGCCCTGCAGGCCGTTGCTTTGCAGGCCCTGCACGCGGCCGGCGTCCAGCGCCAGCGCCACGTTGGCCTGCTGCGCAAAGCGCGTCAGTGCCTGCGCCAGCGAGCCGGCCGGCACATTGAAGCTTTGCGCCACGGCGGCGCTTTGTGCGCCAGCCACCAGCGGCTGGCCCAGGCCGGCGGCCAGCGCCAGCCCGACGGCCAGCGCCGTGGCGCGCGGGGTGGGGCGATGCACGGCCGCACGGGCGGCGCGCGAAAGCGGGGAAGGCATGGTCGATTCCTGCAGAGGAGAAGGGTGAGAGAAGAAGGCGTCTGCGGGATATGACGGACCAGCGCGGCGATGCGGAACCGCGGCGCGCAGATAAATTTCCGGGCTGGCTAACCGGCGCGTCCGCGCACGGTGGGCGTCTGCAGGTCGATGGACACCCAATAGTTCGTGAAGCGGCTCATGCGCAGCTGCGGGAAGCTGGCGGCCAACAGGGCCAGCGCGCGCTCGGGCTGGTCCAGCGGCAGCACGGCCGTCACGCGCAGATGGGCCAGTTCGCTCTCGTCAAAGCCCAGCCGGCCGGGGCGGTGCCGCGCCAGCGTGCGCAGGACCTCGGGCAGTGGCTGGTCGATCACCACCAGCTCGCGGCGCAGCCATTCCTGGCGCAGTTGCTGCGCGTCCAGGGTGGTCAGGGGCTGAACCTGGCCCTGGCTCAGGCGCACCTGTTCGCCGGTTTGCACCACCACTTCGGGCGCAGACGCGCCACCGTGCGCCTGCACGGCGGCCGAGGATTCCAGCAGGGTCAGTCGCGTGGCATCGGGCTCGCGCTGCACCAGCAACTGCGTGCCCAGCGCGCGGATGCGGCCCTGGGGCGTGCTCACCAGCAGCGGGCGGGTCGTGTCGGGCGCCACATCGACCAGGATCTCGCCTTGCAGCAGCTGCAGCCGGCGCTGGCGCGCGTCGAAATGCCAGTCGACCGCGCTGCCGCTGCCCAGTGCCACCCGGGTGCCGTCGGGCAGGGTGCGCTGCTCCCACTGGCCTGGCGCGGTGCGCAGGTCGGCGTGGAGGGCCTGGCCCCATTCGCTGCCGAACCAGACTTGCGCCGTGCCCAGGGCCAGCAGCGCCGCCGCTGCACAGGCCAGCACGGTGCGGCGCCGGCTGCGCTGGCTGCGCGTGGCCGTCGCACCCGCGCGCGCGCCGGCCTGCAGCGCCTGGCGGACGGCCGCGGCCTGATCCCCGTCCTCGCGCCAGGGTTGCATCTGGGCCAGCAGCGCTTCCAGTGGCGCGGCGGCGGCGGCATGGCGCGGGTCGGCCTGCTTCCAGTGCGCAAAGCCGGCCTGGGCGCGCGCGCGTTCTTCGGCGTCGTCGGCGTCCAGCGCCACCAGCCATTCGGCGGCCTGCTGGGCCAGCAAGGGCGACGGGGCGGCGGCGGGTGTCATGGGCTCAGGCGTGCTCGGGCGCCAGCGTGGCGCATTGCAGCAGCACCTTCGCCAGGTACTTGCGCACCATACGGTCCGACACGCCCAGCTGCCGCGCGATGTGGGCGTGGGTCTGGCCGTCCAGGTAGTGGCGCATGAAGGCTTCGCCTGCCTTGGCAGGGCTGGCCGCGAGGGCGCGGCTGAGCTGCTCGAGTGTGCGCAGCGCCATGACGGCCATTTCAGGCGCGGGGTAGTGGCCGCCCAGCGCGGCACGTGTGGCCCATTCGGCCTGCCAGGCGCGCTCCAGCGCCTCCCGGCGCGCGCGGTCCACCAGCAGGTGGCGGGCGGTGGTCAGCAGGTAGGCGCGCGGCTCCTGCAGCGCCGGCAGCGCATCGCGCAGGGCAAGCACACGCACGAAGGTGTCCTGTGCCAGATCGGCGGCGTTGTGGGCGCAGCCCAACTGGCGCCGCAGCCAGCTGCGAAGCCACGGATGGTGTTCGGTGTACAGCGCCTCGACGTCGGCAGCCGGGGCGATCTCCGCGGCTGGCATGCAAAGGCTCTCCAGGAGGCACGGGTTCTTTGAGAATACAAATGATAATTTATGTCATTCATTGACGGTGGCGGCTGTGGCGATGGCACCACGCCGAGGGTCCGCCGGGGCCGCGGCTGCCAATGACGAGGTGATCTTGCCCAGGCGGCGCAACCCCGCTTCCAGCGCCGGCGACCAGGGCCAGCCGCAGTTCAGCCGCACGAAGTGGTCGCAGCGCGAGGAGTTGGAAAAGAGCGTGCCCGGGGCCACCAGGATGTGCTCGCGCAGGGCGGCATCGAAGACCCGGTCGGCCGACAGCCGCTCGGGCAGCTCCACCCACAGCTGCAGGCCGCCGGGCGGCAGGTTGATGCGCGTGCCGGCCGGGAAGTGCCGCGCCACGCTGTCGGCCGTGCGTGCGCGCTGTGATCGCAGCTGGTCGCGCAGATGGCGCAGGTGCCGGTCGTAGGCGCCCGTGGCCATGTACTGCCCGGCGGCCCACTGCGAAAGCTCTTCGTTGCTGCGCGTCTGGGTGTACTTGAGCATTTCCACGCGCGCATGCCAGCGCCCCGCGTTCACCCAGCCCAGGCGCATGCCCGGCGCCAGCACCTTGTGCAGCGAGGCGCAATGGATCACGTTGCCGCTGCGGTCAAAGGACTTGAGCGCGGGCGGCACGAGCGGCGCGTCCAGCAGCTCGGTGTAGGTGTCGTCTTCGATCAGCGCCATGCCGTGCTGCTCGCACAGCGCCACCAGCCGCGCCTTGTGGCTGTCGGGCATCACGCTGCCCAAGGGGTTCTGCAGGTGCGGCACCACCACCACGGCCTTGATGTTGCCGTAGGCCCGCACCGCCAGTTCCAGCGCCTCGAGCGACAGCCCGGTCTGGGGGCTGGTGGGGATCTCCAGCGCGCGCATGCCCAGGCTTTCGAGCACCTGCAGCAGGCCGTAGAAGGTGGGCGATTCCACGGCCACCGTGTCGCCGGGCCTCGCGACTGCGCGCAGCGCGAGGTTCAGCGCCTCGATGCAGCCGTTGGTGGGCAGCACCTCGTCGGGCGACAGGCGCATGCCCGCGCGCAGCGCGCGCTGGGAAATGGCTTCCCTGAAGGGCGTGCGGCTGCGCGAGGGGGCGGCCGTGGTCAGCATCTGCGGGCGCTGGCGCAACAGGCGCGAGAGGCTGGCGCGCAGCGCATCGGCCGGGTAGAGCGAAGGCGCGCCGCGCGCCACGGCCAGGTCCAGCTGCACGCCGCCATAGCGGCGGCGCATCACGAACTCAGAAACCTTCTCATGGATGCCCACGTACTGCGCCGGGTCGGGCGCGCGGTCGGTGGCGGGCTCGTCCATGGGCGGCGTGGCCAGGCGCGTGGGCCGACGCACGAAGTAGCCCGAGCGCTCGCGGGCCTCGGCCCAGCCCTCGCTCTCGAGCGTGCGGCAGACCTGCAGCGCCGTCGACAGGCTGATGCCATGCTGCTTCATGAGCGCGCGCAGCGAGGGCAGCCGGTCGCCGGCCTGCAGGGTGCCGGCCTGGATCGCCTGCAGGTAGTGCAGCGCCAGCTGGCGGTAGCGCGGGGAGGAATCCATGGCGGCAATGGTGCGGTCTGCGAGCCGGCCGCAACAGATGCAGTTGGGCGGCAAATCGACCATAACAGATGGGCTGGACGCCGCCCTGTTGCGGCACAGATCGATGGCGCGTGTGCCTGTTGCGCAAGGGGCGGGATTCCTAGCATGAAGCCTTCGGATCCCGCCCTTTCATGCCCTCAGGAGCCTCTGCCATGCAACCCGCTGCCGCTGCCCTTCAAGAAGGCGCTTGTGCCACCACCCGCCTGTCGCCGGGCCAGAGCCTTCGCACCGCCGTGCCCGCCGGCACGGTGCTGTGGGTGCGCGAAGGCCGCCTGCGCATCGACGAGGCGCCGCAGTGGCTGGCCGAGCGCTGCGTGAGCGCCAGCCACACGCTGGCCGCGGGCGAGCAGCATGTGCTGAGCCGCTCGGGCTGGATCTGCCTCACGGCGCCCGCCGCAGGCCCCGTCGCCACGCTGAGCCTGACGCCGCCGTCGGCCCCGCGGCCCGCCGCGCGTGCGCCGTGGTGGCTGGCCGTGCGCCGGCTGGCGGGTTTCTGAAGCCCGGCTTCAGAGGAACATGCCGCCCGAGACTTCCACGCGCTGTGCCGTCATCCAGCGGTTGCCGGGCTGCAGCAGCGCGGCGATGGCGGCGCCGATGTCGTCGGGCAGGCCCACGCGGCCCATCGCGGTCTGGCCTGCGATGGCGGCGTTCAGCTCCTTGTTGTCGCGCACGGCGCCGCCGCCGAAGTCGGTCTCGATGGCGCCCGGGGCGATCACGTTCACCGCAATGCCGCGCGGCCCCAGCTCCTTGGCCAGGTAGCGGGTCAGCACCTCGATGCCGCCCTTCATGCTGGCGTAGGCCGCATAGCCCGGCAGCGCAAAGCGCGCCAGCCCGCTGGACACATTGAGGATGCGCCCGCCGTCGGCGATCAGCGGCAGCAGTTGCTGCGTGAGGAAGAAGGGGCCCTTGAGGTGCACGGCCACCAGCGCGTCGAACTGGGCTTCGGTGGTGTTGGCAAAGCTTTCATGCACGCCATGGCCCGCGTTGTTGATCAGGTAGTCGAACTGCGTGCGCTGCCAGGTGCTAGCCAGCGTGTTCTTCAAGGCGGCGGCAAAGTCGCCGAAGCTGGCGGACTGTGCCACGTCCAGCGGCAGCGCCGCGGCGCGGCGGCCCAGGGCCGTGATCTCCTGCACCACGGCTTGCGCTTCTGCGGCCTGGCTGCGGTAGGTCAGCACCACGTCCACGCCCGCGCGGGCCAGGTGCAGCGCGGCGTTGCGGCCCAGGCCGCGGCTGCCGCCGGTGATCAGGGCGATGGGGGTGGAGGCGGGGGGTGTTGCGTTCGTCATCTCGGTCCTCGGAAAGAAGGGTTGCTTGTTCTTGCGATGGACTGAACTTTATGAATGAACAATGGGCAGATAAAGTCTGCACGAATCGCTTCACTGTTCATTTCTGATTGACAAACAAAGCCGCCATGGACCTGAATGCCCTGCGCATCTACCTGCTGGTGGCCGAGAGCGCCAGCTTCACCCGCGCGGCCGAGCGCCTGGGTCTGACGCGGGCCCGCGTGTCGGCCGTGGTGCAGCAGCTCGAAGCGGAACTGGGCACGCGCCTGCTGGCGCGCACCACGCGCAGCGTGCGCGTCACGCCCGATGGGCAGCTTTTTGCCGAACGCGCGCAGGCCTTGCTGCTCGATTCGGAAGAGCTGCAGGCCCTGTTCCAGCGCCAGCCTGCGGCCTTGCGCGGGCGCCTGCGCGTGGACATGCCCGGCCAGCTGGCCAGCCAGGTGCTGATCCCGCGGCTGCCCGAGTTCCTGTCGGCGCATCCGCAGATCGAGCTGGAGCTCAGCAGCACCGACCGGCGCGTGGACCTGGTGCATGAAGGTTTTGATTGCGTGATCCGCGCGGGCAGCCTGCGTGAATCCGGCCTGGTGGCGCGCCCGCTGGGCTGCATGCCGCAGATCAATGTGGCCAGCCCGGCCTACCTGGCCACTTACGGCGTGCCACGCAGCCTGGAGGATCTGGCGCAGCACCGGCTGGTGCGCTATTCGTCCACGCTGGCCGGCGCGGTGCAGGGCTGGGAGTACACGCAGGATGGCGAGCCGCGCATGCTGCCCATGGCGGCCGTGCTCACCGTGAACAACACCGTGGCGTACGAGGCCGCCTGCCTGGCCGGCCTGGGGTTGATCCAGGCGCCCGCGCAGGGCCTGGGCGAATGGTTGAAGCAGGGCGCGCTGGTGGAGGTGCTGCCCGAGCACCGCGCCGAGCCGCTGCCCGTGACCCTGCTGTACGCGCACCGCCGCCAGGTGGCGCGGCGCGTGCAGGCCTTCATGGACTGGGTGGCTGGCGTGCTGGGCGAGGTGCTGGCACCGCCCTGAAGCGCGCGGCCTCTACCGCTCGGCCGGCGCCTCGCGCAGCGCTTCCAGGAAGCTGCGGCGCCACCAGTGCACGTCCTGCTCGCGCACGCGCTCGAGCAGGCGCTGGTGGCGCACCCGCCGCTCGGCCAGCGGCATCTGCAGCGCCTGCTGCAGGGTCTCGGCCGTGCCGTGGGTGTCGTAGGGGTTGACCAGCAGCGCTTCCTTGAGCTGCTCGGCTGCGCCGGCAAAGCGCGAGAGCACCAGCACGCCAGGGTCGTCAGGGTCCTGCGCGGCGATGTATTCCTTGGCCACCAGGTTCATGCCGTCGCGCAGCGGCGTGACCAGGCCCACGGCCGCGGCCCGGCACAGCCCCGGCACGCGCTTGCGCGCCACCACGCGGTGGATGTAGCGCACGGGCATCCAGTCCAGCTCGCCGTAGTCGCCGTTGATGGCGCCGCACAGCGATTCGAGTTCGCGCCGGATGTCGCCATACGCGTCCACGTCCTCGCGCGTGGGCGAGGCGATCTGGATCAGGGTGGCGCTGCGCCGGTTCTCCGGGTAGTTGGCCAGCAGCTCGCGAAAGGCCTGCACGCGCTGCGGAATGCCCTTGGAGTAGTCGAGCCGGTCGATGCCCAGCAGCAGGCGGCGCTGCGAGTATTCGCGCCGCATGGTCTCGAACATGTCGCGCGATTCCTTGGCCGCGGCCAGCGCATTGAATTCGTCCACATCGATGCCGATGGGGAAGGCGCTCGCGCGCAAGGTCTGGCCCCAGGCGCGGAAATGGTCGCCGTCCAGGGCCTGGCCCTGGGCTTCGTTGATCACGTAACGCCTGAAGTGCTCGACGTCCTGCTCGGCCTGCAGGCCCACCAGGTCGTAGGCGAAGAGCGAGCGCATCAGCCACTCGTGCTGCGGAATGGCCGCGATGGTGATCTGCGGCGGCAGCGGGATGTGCAGGAAAAAGCCGATGCGCTGCCGGCAGCCCATCGCGCGCAGCTCGGCGGCCAGCGGGATCAGGTGGTAGTCGTGGACCCAGAGGATGTCGTCGTCCTTGAGCAGCGGCAGCAGCTTGCGCGCGAAGAGCTGGTTCACGCGCCGGTAGCCGCCGATGTAGTTGGACTCGAAATTGGCCAGGTCCAGCCGGCCGTGGAACACCGGCCACAGTACCTTGTTGCTGTAGCCCAGGTAGTAGCTGTCGTGGTCTTCGCGGCTGAGGTCCAGCGTGGCCAGGGTGACCTTGCCGGCCTGCTGTTTGTGCAGCTCGCCTTCGCCCGTGGGGCCGTCTTCGACGATGGTGCCGCTCCAGCCGAACCACAGGCCGCCGGTCTGCTGCAGCGATTCACCCAGGGCCACGGCCAGGCCGCCGGCCGCGGCCTTGCGCGGATCGGCCACGCGGTTGGAGATGACGACGAGTCTGGACAAAGGGTCTCCTTGGAAAGCGGGTGGATGGGGCGGCGGGCCGGGCTTCAGATGATGGAATCCCAGGGCGCCGAAAGGCGCACCGCCGCATTGATGATCCCCACCATGGAATAGGTCTGCGGGAAGTTGCCCCACATCTCGCCCGTCACCGGGTGCGTGTCTTCAGACAGCAGGCCCAGCGGGTTGCGCGCGGCCAGCATGGTCTCGAAGATCTGGCGCGCCTGCGCCTTGCGGCCGATCTTGGCCAGCGCGTCGATGCGCCAGAAGGTGCAGATGTTGAAGGCGGTCTCGGGCTTGCCGAAGTCGTCGGCCGCTTCATAGCGGCGCATGTAGGGGCCGTCGCACAGCGTCTTTTCCATGGCCTCGACGGTGGAGATGAAGCGCGGATCGCGCGCATCGATCAGGCCCACCTCCACCATCAGCAGGATGCTGGCGTCCAGCTCACGGCCGCCGAAGCTTTCGGCAAAAGCCTGGCGCTCTTCGCTCCACGACTTGGCCAGAATCTCTTCTCGCATGCGCGCCGCATGCCCATGCCAGTAGGCCGCGCGCTCGGGCAGCTCCAGCCGGCGTGCGATCTTGGCCAGCCGGTCGCAGGCGGCCCAGCTCATCAGCGCGCTGCTGGTGTGAACCCGCGCGCGCGTGCGCAGCTCCCACATGCCCGCATCGGGCGTGCCATACACGCGGATCGCCTGCTCGCCCACCGCCTCGAGGTGCGGGAACTCGTCTTTGCCTGCGCGGTGCAGCAGCCGCTGGTCGTGGAAGGACTGGGCCGCGCCGAGCACGATGTTGCCGTACACGTCGTGCTGGAAGTGCTCCTGCGCCTGGTTGCCCACGCGCACCGGACCCATGTCGCGGTAGCCGCCCAGGTGGCCGATCACGGACTCGGGCAGCTCGCGCTCCAGGCCGATGCCGTACAGCGGCTGGATGTGTTCGCCATGCGAGCCGATCACCACGTTCGACAGCCAGCGCAGGTAGTCCTCCATCGTGCCCACTTCGCTGAGCGAGTTGAGCGCGCGCACCACGAAGAAGGCATCGCGCAGCCAGCAGAAGCGGTAGTCCCAGTTGCGCTGGCTGCCCGGCGCCTCGGGGATGCTGGTGGTCATCGCGGCCACGATGGCGCCCGTGTCCTCGTACAGCGAGAGCTTGAGCGTGATGGCGGCGCGGATCACCGCGTCCTGGTACTCCAGCGGAATGGCCAGGCGTTTGCTCCAGGTGCGCCAGTAGGCAATGGTTTCCTGCTCGAAGCGGCGCGCCGTGTCGGCGATGCCGTCGTTCAGCGTCTCGTCGGCGCCCAGCAGGAAGTTGTGCTCGCGCGAGAGCACGAAGGGCTGGCCCGACAGCAGGTGCGAGATGGGCGCATCGCTGTTCAGGCGCAGCGTGAACTCGGGCCCGATGTAGCGGATGTGGTTGCTGCCGCGCGTGATCTCCACCGGCGGCTGCGCCCCCCACTGGAAGCGCGGCTGCAGCCGCACGCGGATGCGCGGCGTGCCCGCGATGGGCCGCACGCGGCGCACCAGGGTCAGCGGCCGGAAGTAGCGCGAGCGGCTGAAAAAGCGCGGTGCGAAGTCCGTGATCTCCAGGCCCTGGCCGCGGCTGTCGAAAAGCTGCGTGCGCAGCACGGCCGTGTTCGGCTCGTACCACTGCCTGGCATGGTCGAAGTCCTCGATCTCGATGCTCCACGCGCCGGCATCCTCGCCCGTGTGCAGCAGCGCGTTGAAGACCGGGTCGCCGTCAAAGCGCGGCAGGCAGCACCACACGATGCGGCCGCGGCTGTCCACCAGCGCGCTGAAGGCGCAGTTGCCGATCACGCCCACATCGAGCGACGGCTTGGCGGGCGGGCCGAAGCCGCTGCCCGGCGGCGGGCCCACGGGCGCGGGCGGCGGCGCGGCTTCCTGGGTGGGCGCGCTTTCGGGTGCATCGGCTGCGCCGGCCAGCGACTGGCCGGCACGGTCTTCGGGCGCTTCGGGGGTGTGGCTCAAGGGATCGTGATCGGGATCGGGCCGGTGGCCGGGGGAACTGCTCATGGGCGGTGTGCGGGCCGGGCTCATCGGCCGGCGAGGGTGGAGGTTGCGGCGGCGCCCTTGCGTTGCACCACCAGCCCATCGCGCGCCTGCTGCAGCCAGTCGAACACGGCCGAGGGCGAGTCCACCCTGGCTTCGGCGCGCGTGGAGCCCGGGCCCACCTTGATGCCCAGCCCGCCGTGCGACTGGACCACGGCAAAGCCGCTTTCGTCGGTGGTGTCGTCGCCGGCGAAGAAGGGCCGGCGGCCTGAGAAGGGCGCTTCCTTCAGGAAGGCGTCGATGGCGATGCCCTTGTTCACGCCCGCGGGCTTGATCTCGACCACGCACTTGCCGTGCAGCAGCTCGAGCGCCGGGTCGGGGCCCACGGCAGCGCCCATGGCGTCCAGGCACAAGTCTTCCAGGTGCGGCGCCAGGCGGTAGTGAAGCGCCACGGCCGCATGCTTGCGTTCCACCAGCAGGCCGGTGTGCTGCGCGGCCAGCGCGTTCGCAGCCTCCAGCACCTTGTGCAGGTCGGCCGGCGGCTGCTCGTGCAGGCCGCCCTCGGCGTCGCGGCGCTGCGCGCCGTGCTCGCCCGCGGTGGGCAGGCGCAGCGGGGCCAGAAAGCGGTCCAGCACATCGACGGGGCGGCCCGAGACGATGGCCACTGCGCCATCGAGCAGGTCATGCAGCTCGATCAGCAGCGGCACCAGCCCCTGGGGCACCTGGACGGCTTCGGGCGTTTCCGCGATCGCCACCAGCGTTCCGTCGAAGTCGAGGAACAGCGCGGCGTCCAGGGATGGCAAAGACGGTTTGTGCATCGCGCCACACCTTAGCAGAGGGGGCGCGCGGGCCGCGTCGGCCAAAGCCGCACATCGCCCAACGCACCGCGGTGCGGCTCAGGGCAGGTCGTTCAGCACCGCCGCGCGCGCGCTGCGGATGGCCTCGCCCACCTGCGGCCCCCGGGCGCCGCGCGCGGCGGCCTCGCGCGCCAGCGCGTCGGTGCGCACGGCCAGCACGCGCGCCAGCGCCTCGCGCAGGCGCGGGCCCGGCGCATAAGGCTGCTGTTCATGGCCGCTGCGGCCGCGCGCATCGCACTCGCAGGCCAGCAGCACCTGGTCGAAGCGCCCGGGCTTGCGGATCGCGTCGCAGCGCTCCAGCAGCCGCAGCAGCGCCATGCCCTGCAGCGGCGCGCTGCGGTGGATGTTGCCGTGCTCGCGCGCCACCACCTCGGCCAGCTCGCGCAGCTCCACCGGCACGCGCCAGCGCTCGCACAGGCCCTTGAGCAGCTCGGCGCTGCGCTGTTCGTGGCCGATGTGGCGCGGCAGCATGTCGGCCGGCGTGTTGCCCTTGCCCAGGTCGTGCGTGAGGCAGGCGAAGCGCACGGCCAGCGGCGCATCCAGGCGCGCGGCCATGTCCAGCACCAGCATCAGGTGGGCGCCGGTGTCCACCTCGGGGTGGTGCGCGGCGGGCTGCGGCACGCCCCACAGCCGTTCCACCTCGGGCAGCAGCACGGCCAGCGCGCCGCACTGGCGCAGCAGCTCGAACATGCGCGAGGGCCGCTGTTCCATCAGGCCGCGCGCCAGTTCCTGCCACACGCGCTCGGGCACCAGGGCCTGGACTTCGCCGTCGCGGACCATCTCGCGCATCAGCTTGAGCGTTTCGGGCGCGACGGAAAAATCGGCGAAGCGGGCGCCGAAGCGCGCCAGCCGCAGGATGCGCACCGGGTCTTCGCGAAAGGCCTCGGTCACATGGCGCAGCACCTTGTGCTGCAGGTCCTGCCGGCCATGGAAGGGGTCGACCAGCGCTTCGACGGGCAGGGGCTGCACATCGGCCAGGGCCGCGGGCAGGGCGATCGCATTGATGGTCAGGTCGCGCCGCGCCAGGTCTTGCTCGAGCGTGACTTCGGGCGCCGCATGCACCACGAAGCCGCGGTAGCCCGGCGCGCTCTTGCGCTCGGTGCGCGCCAGCGCGTGTTCCTCGCGCGTGCGCGGGTGCAGGAACACCGGGAAGTCGCGCCCCACGGGAAGAAAGCCGGCATCCAGCATCTGCTGCGGCGTGGCGCCGACCACCACCCAGTCGCGGTCGCTGCCGGGCCGGCCCAGCAGCGCATCGCGGATGGCGCCGCCGACGAGGTAGGTTTGGGCATCCGGGGCCGGGAAGGTCATGCCGCCGAGTTTAGGCAGCCCATGCGCCGGCCGCGGCGCGCTCGCGTTCAGCGCGCGCTGCGGTAGGGTTCCTCGAAGGCCAGGAAGTCCTGCTCCGCAAGGGCCCCGTCGATCCAGGCCTTGACGCCCGGCAGCGCGAACAGGCGGGTGATGTAGGCATCGACCACGGGCGGCACCGGCAGCGCATAGGTGCGGATGCGCGAGGCCACCGGCGCGTAGTAGGCATCGGCGATGCTGAAGGCGCCGAAGAGCAGCGGCCCGCCATGCGCGGCCAGCAGGCCGCTCCACATCTGCACGATGCGCTGCAGGTCGGCGGCCACGGCCGGCTCCTCGCGCAGCAGGCGCGCACCCACTTCGGGCAGGTGGGCTTCGATGTTCATGCCGCAGTGGTTGCGCAGCGCGCCGAAGCCCGCATGCATCTCGGCACACACGCTGCGCGCGCGGGCGCGGGCATGCGCGTCCTGCGGCCACAGCTGCTTCTCGGGAAAGCGCTCGGCGAGGTATTCGGCGATGGCCAGCGTGTCCCAGACGGCCAGTTCGCCATCGACCAGCACCGGCACCTTCTGCACCGGGCTGACGGCGCCCACCGTGGCCTTGAACTGCGAATCGGCCTCGAAGGAATCGAAGCGCACCATCACCTCCTCGAAGGCGATGCCGGCCTGCTTCATCAGCACCCAGGGGCGCATGGACCAGGACGAGTAGTTCTTGTTGCCGATGTAGAGCTTCATGGCGAGGGCCTTGGAGGGGGGAGGGGTGCGCCGATCCTAGCGCGGGCCTGCCGCGGCGCTGATGCCGCTTTGGCGCGGGATTGATGCGTTCCGGGGCGCTCAGCGCGGCGGCGCCTGCTCGTCGGCGCGCACGATCCTGGGCATCTCTTCCTTCGGCGGGCCGGCCACGCGCTCGATCAGCGTCACCAGGCGCGGGATCAGCGCCAGCACGGCCAGCGCCAGCAGCGCGCTGAGGATGGCCGTGACCTCGCGGCCCAGGCCGCAGGCCATGCCGATGGCGGCCGTCAGCCACAGGCCCGCGGCCGTGGTCAGGCCCTGAACTTCCTGTTCGGCGCGCCGGCCCTGCTTGAGGATGGTGCCGGCACACAGAAAGCCCACGCCCGCCACCAGGCCCTGGATCACGCGGCTCATGTCGGCCGCCACGGTGCCGCTTTGCTGCGGCACCAGCACGAACAGGGCCGCGCCGATGGACACCAGCATGTGGGTGCGAACGCCCGCCGCCTTGCCCTGGTGCTCGCGCTCGAAGCCGAGCATGAAGCCCAGCACGGCCGCCAGCAGCAGCCGGATGCCGATGCGCACCAGTTGCGCCAGATCGGGCACGTCGGAGAACTCGGCGGCGAACACCTCGGTGATCGCCTGCCAGGGCGAGGAGGCCATGCAGCAAAGGCACTGGGCGGAGTCGGAATCGCCGCAGTGTGGCCTGCCGCTGCCACGCGGCGCTGTAGGCGGGCAGCGGGTGTTGGCGGGTGCGCCGTGCCGCTGCGCGCGGCTCAGGCTCCGGCCGCAGGCTGCGGCGCGGCGTCAGGCGCGGCCATGCCCAGTGTTTCGGGCAACTGCGGCGCCGGCCCGTGCCACCTGCGCACCGCGCGCTGGAAGAACAGGCTGTTGGGCACGCGCAGCGTGGTGCCGCCCTGGCCGCCGCCGCTTTCCTCCAGCGTGGTGTAGACCAGGTTGATGTCCTGCACGCGGCCCTTGAGGCCGGGCTTTTCACCGTTTTCCAGCAGTTCGATGGTGTCGCCCGGCCAGAACATGCGGGTGGTGAAGATCAACAAGGTGCAGAAGATGTTCGACAGCACGCTCCAGGCCGCGAAGAAGGCAACCGCGCCCACGGCGGCGAAGCCGGTGAACGCGGTCCACAGCACGGTGCCCGACACGCCCAGGCGCTCCAGGCTCCACAGCAGCGCGCCGCCGTAGATGATGAAGCCCAGGGTGCGGCGCGTGATCATGGCCACGTCGCCGGGCAGGCCGTAGCTGTGCGTCACGCGCAGGATCAGCCGGCGCAGCAGCCGGTACACGCCCCAGGCGGCCAGCAGGATCAGCAGCACCTGCGTGGCGGGAATGATGACCTCCAGCCATTCGGTCATCCAGGCGGGCAGTTGGGCGCGCAGGTTCTGCAGGGTGCGGTTCATGGGCAGGTGGCTGGGACGCAGGGCTCAGGGCTCAGGACTCAGGGCAGGTCCTTGTTGGGCTCGGGCTCGGCGGCGCTGCGCGGCCCCACGTTGCCCAGGCGCTCGCGCAGCGACTGCGGCTGGCCCGTGATGAGTGCGGCGTAGTTGGTGGTGTTGGTCAGCACCTTCTTCACGTAGTCCCGCGTTTCGGCAAAGGGCACGTTCTCGGCCCAGATGGCGGCGTCCATCACCGGGCCGTTGCGCCAGGCGCGCGGGCGGCCCGGGCCGGCGTTGTAGGCGGCCGCGGCCAGCGGCATGGAGCCGTCGAAGTCGTCCAGCGCCAGCTTCAGGTAGGCCGTGCCGATGGTGATGTTGGTGTCGCGGTCGTTGATCTGGCTGGGCGTGAAGCCCGAAAGGCCGATCTTGTTGGCCGTCCAGCGCGCGGTGGCGGGCATGACCTGCATCAGGCCCGAGGCGCCCACATGTGAGCGCGCGTCCATGATGAAGCGGCTCTCCTGCCGGAT
Source organism: Xenophilus arseniciresistens (assembly GCF_028023875.1). Classification (GTDB taxonomy): domain Bacteria; phylum Pseudomonadota; class Gammaproteobacteria; order Burkholderiales; family Burkholderiaceae_C; genus Xenophilus; species Xenophilus arseniciresistens. The sequence goes on along the minus strand of NZ_JAQIPB010000001.1, from coordinate 953,832 downwards.
CAGGCCGTAGACGTAGGCCGGGTCCAGGCCGATGGCGCGGCTCTTGGCGATCACCGCGTCGTGGAAGGGCATGGGGAAGCGCTGCTCGGCGTGGATCACGCCCTTGGTGCGCTCGCTGGTGTTGATGCAGCGGTCCCACACCTCGCGCTGGCAGGCCAGGTCGGCGGCGGCCAGCAGCGCGCGGTCGTCCATGCCGCCGGGCTCGTGCAGTGCGATGCCGTAGTTCCATTCGCGCACGCCTTCGCTGCGCAGGCCCATGCTGATGGCGTACAGGCCGCGCTGCAGCGCGGGGTTGGCGCGCGCGGCGGCCTTTTCCTCGGCCGTCAGCGGCGCCGGCGGCGTGGCGGTCTGCGCGCGCTGGCCCAGGTCTTCCAGCGCCAGCATTTCATAGAAGCCGCGCGTGCCGGCAATGCCCTGCAGCAGCGCGCGGGCCTCCTCGCGCCGGCGCTCGCCGCCTTGCTGCGTGAGGGCGCGGGCCTTCCAGTAGACCCAGGTCGGCTCCTGCTTCGCCTCCGCGCTCATGGCGTCGCAGGCGGCGCTGACTTCCTTCCACTGGCCGGTGCGCAGGGCCGCGCGCACCTTCCAGCCCAGCATGTCGTCGTTGAGGTCGGCGTCCTTCGTGACGTTGGCGAAGTAGCGCCCCGCCAGCGGCGAGAGCTTGCCCGCGGCCTGCTTGCCGATCACGCCCCAGACCCAGTTGCGCTCCTCGGCCGAAAGCATGGGGCCCCATTTGCTGTCGAGTTGGCGCGCGGCGGCCTCGGGGTCGGCCACGGCCATGCGGATCAGGGCCAGCACCACCGTTTCCTTGCGCGCCTTGCTGGCGGCCGAGGCGCTGCCCAGCAGGAACTTGGTCGGGCTGGCGTTGACCTGGTCGAAGGCGGGCAGCGCGTCCGGCGCCACCAGGTTGACGGCCGCGCGCGCGGCGCCGGGGCGGTTGGCTTCCATGGCCAGGCGGGCCTTGATCCAGGCGTCCTGCTCGCGCAGCGCGCGGCTGGCGATCAGCCGCTCGGCCGCCGTGAGGCAGCCGTCGTCCAGATCGCGCTGGGCGTGCCAGTTGTTGCGCACCACGGCCGCGCGCTCGGGCAGCACCTGGCCCGTGCGCAGCGCATCCACCAGCACGGCGTAGCACTGCACCTCGCGGTCGTCGTTCATCCGAAAGGCCGGGTGCAACTGCGCGAATTCGTCCCATAGCCGGCGCTCGCCCAGCAGCAGCAGCCAGTCGTTGCGCAGCCGGTCTTCCTGGTAGCTGCCGGCCCAGCGCGCCAGAAAGGCCTGCACTTCGGCGCTGCCGGCCTCCTTCAGGCGCGATTTGAGTTCCCAGTAGGCGGCCCAGGGCTCCAGCGGGTGCCCGGTGGCCTGCGGCAACAGGGCCGCCAGGCGCGCCTTGTCGCCGCGCGAGAAGGCCTGCTTCATCTGCGTGATCAGCTCGTCGCCCGCGCCCTGTGCGTGGGCCGGCAGTGCTGCCGGGCCGACGGCCAGCACGACGCAGGACAGGAGGGCCGCCAGGCGACCGCGGCGGGGTGCCAAAATGCTCTGGAATCGCATCGAGGGATTATGGACAAAGCACACGGTGAAGAACGAGCGGCAACGGCCTCATTCCTCAAGGGGCAATTGCGCGCTGCGTTGATCGAGCAGCGCCTGAACCTGCCCGACCGGCTGCAGCGCGCCGAGCTGCTGCAGCGCGTGATGCGCATCTGGCTGGTGGGCCGGCCCGACACGGTGATCGGCGCGTACTGGCCGATCAAGGGCGAGTTCGATCCGCTGCCCGCGCTGCACCGCTGGAAGGAAGACGGCGAGCTGTTGGCGCAGCCGCAGCGCCGCCGCATCGGGTTGCCGGTGGTCAACCGCGAGCACAAGACGCTCACCTTCCATGCCTGGTACCCGGGCTGCCCGATGGAAAACGATGCCTACGACATCCCCAAGCCCAAAGACACCGAGCTGATCGTGCCCACCTTGCTCTTCGTGCCCTGCCTGGGCTACAGCGCGGGCGGCTACCGGCTGGGCTATGGCGGCGGCTTCTACGACCGCACGCTGGCGGCGCTGCAGCCGCGGCCCTTCACCGTCGGCCTGGGTTTCGGCCAGGGCTTCATCGAAGAGTTCGAGCCCGAGGCCCACGACCTGCCGCTGGACGCCATCCTCAACGACAACGGCGTGGTGTGGCCGGTGGGCTGAAGCCCGGGGGCTTTCTGCTTCAGGCGCGGATGCCCAGGCGCCGCAGGCCCAGGTCGGCCACGAACAGCGGCCCCACGTAAAGGTATTGCAGGTCTTCGAAGAAGGATGGCTTCTTGCCTTCGATCTTGTGGCCGATGAACTGGAAGATCCAGCCGACCACGAAGAGCGTGACCGACACCACCAGCACCCGCTCGCCCAGCGCATGCACGATGGCCAGCAGCGCGGCCGTCCACAGCAGCATCACCACCAGGAACATCGGCGAGCGCAGCAGCGCGTAGTACACCAGGCTGCCCGCGACGAAGGCATAGGCCGCCCAGGGATGCAGGGCGTGCAGCATGCCCACGATGCTCAGCATGATGGCCGGGATGGCCACGACATGGATGCGTTCGTTGGTGGGGTGCTGGTGGCTCTGGCCGTAGTGGGCCAGCAGACGGTCGATGCGCCGCTGCGCGCTGTGCGGGCGGCTTTCCAGTGGGGCGGCTTGGGTGTCCATGCGCTTGTCTCCTAGGGTCCATCGTGCGGTGCGATGGCTGCGCGGATCATAGGCCTGCGCCGGGCCTGGCGCCTGGCCTTCAGCCGATCAGCGCCTGCGCGAACTCATGGGCGTCGAAGGTCTCCAGGTCTTCCAGCTTTTCGCCCACGCCGATGAAGTACACCGGCACCGGCCCGCCCTTGCGCTGCGCGCCCCAGCGCGCAATGGCGCACAGCACGCCGCCCTTGGCCGTGCCGTCCAGCTTGGTCACGACCAGGCCGGTCAGGCCCAGCGCCTCGTCGAAGGCCTGCACCTGGCTCAGCGCGTTCTGCCCCGTGTTGCCGTCGATCACCAACACCACTTCGTGTGGCGCCGTTCCGTCTGCTTTCGTGACCACGCGCTTGATCTTCTTGAGCTCGTCCATCAGGTGAAGCTGCGTGGGCAGGCGGCCGGCGGTGTCCACCAGCACCACGTCCTTGCCACGCGCGCGGCCGGCATTGACGGCGTCGAAGCTCACGGCGCCGGGGTCGCCGCCTTCCTGGCTCACGATTTCCACCAGGTTGCGGTCGGCCCACACGGCCAGTTGCTCGCGGGCGGCGGCGCGGAAGGTGTCGGCCGCGGCCAGCAGCACCGAGCAGTTGCTGTTGGCCAGGTGCTTGGTCAGCTTGCCGATGGAGGTGGTCTTGCCCGCGCCGTTGACGCCGGCCACCATGATCACGGTGGGCGTGTGGCGCCCCACTTCCAGCGGGCGCTGCAGCGGCCTGAGCACCTCGGCCACCGATTCGACGAGCTGCGCGCGCACCGCGGCCGGCGTGGTGGCGCTGGTGCGCCACACGCGGTCCTTGAGATCCTGCAGGATGTGGGTGGTGGCGGGGATGCCCGTGTCGGCCATCAGCAGCGCGTCTTCCAGCTCCTCGTACAGCGCATCGTCGATCTGCGCGTTCACGAACACGGCCTGGATGCCGCCACCGGTCTTCTTGAGCCCGGTCTTGAGCCGGTTCATCCAGCCTTCGCGTTCGGGGTCGGTGGTGCGCGTGGCCACGGGTGCTGGCACGGCCGGAACCTGTGCCACGACGGGTGCCGCAACAGGTGTTGCAACGGGAGCGGATGGAGGCGCTGCAACCGGTGCATCGGCGACCGCGGGCGTTGCCGCCGGCGCTTTTTTCTTGAAGAAGCTGAACATTCGGGCGTTTCTAGAATCGACAGGATTCTATGAAACACCTCCTCTCGCCACGCCTTTGGGTGGCCGGCGTGGCAAGGCAGACGGTGCTGGGCACCGCGCTGGCCCTGGCCGCACCGGCCTTGCTGGCCCAGGCGCCCGCTGCGCCTGTTTCCTCCTTGCCAGCCGCCGCCGCATCGCGGCCCGTCTGGCAGCCACCCCAACAGTTCCAGCTGGACAACGGCCTGACGGTGATCGTGCAGCCCGACCGCCGCGCACCCACGGCCGTGCAGATGCTGTGGGTGCGCGTGGGTTCGATGGACGAGGTGGACGGCACCACCGGTGTGGCCCATGTGCTGGAGCACATGATGTTCAAGGGCACGCCCTCGCTCAAGCCGGGCGAGTTCTCGCGCCGCGTGGCCGCGCTGGGCGGGCGCGAGAACGCCTTCACCTCGCGCGACATGACCGGCTACCACCAGCAGATCCCCGTCGAGCGGCTGGACGAGATGATGGCGCTGGAGGCCGACCGCTTCGCCCACAGCCAGTGGCCCGACGATGAATTCAGGCGCGAGATCGAGGTGGTCAAGGAAGAGCGCCGCATGCGCACCGAGGACCAGCCGCGCGCGCTGATGGGCGAGCAGCAGAACGCCGTGACCTTCATCGCCTCGCCCTACCGCCGCCCCGTGGTGGGCTGGATGAGCGACCTGGAGGCCATGACGCCGCAGGACGCGCGCGAGTTCTTCCAGCGCTGGTACGTGCCGGCCAACGCCGCCCTCGTGATCGCGGGCGACGTGGACGTGGCCCAGGTGCGCGCGCTGGCGCAAAAGCACTACGGCGCGATCCCGGCGCGCGCCGTGCCTGTGCGCAAGCCGCAGGCGGAGCCCGAGCAGCGCGGCATGCGCCGGCTGGATTTCAAGGCGCCGGCCGAGCAGTCGTATGTCTCGCTGGTCTTTCGCGTGCCGCAGATCGACGCGCAGCAGCTCGACGCGCCCACCGATGCCTGGGCGCTGCTGGTGCTTTCGGCGCTGCTCGACGGCTACACCGGCGCGCGCCTGGGCCGGGCGCTCACGCAGGGGCCCGACCGCGTGGCCGACAGCGCCAGCGCCTGGTATGGCCTCACGGGCCGCGGGCCTCAGCTCTTCGGCCTGACGGGGGTGCCCGCCGCGGGCAAGACCCCGCAGGCCGTGGAAGCGGCCCTGCGGGCCCAGGTCGCGCGCATCGCGCAGGAGGGTGTGGGCGAAGCCGAGCTGGCGCGCGTGAAGACCCAGTGGGTGGCCAGCGAAACCTACAAGCGCGATTCGGTGATGGCACAGGCGCGCGAGCTCGGCAGCCACTGGGTCCAGGGCCTGCCGCTGGACGCGAGCGAGCGCATGATCGAAAAGCTGCGCGCCGTCACCTCGGCCCAGGTGCAGGCCGTGGCGGCCCGGTACTTCGGCGACGACCAGCTGACCGTGGCCACGCTGTGGCCCCAACCCGTGGACCCGAAGGCCGCCGCTGCGCGCGCGCGGGGCTTTGCCGCGCCGGCTGGAGCAATGAAATGAAGGCATGCCAAGCCAAGCACATCAAGCAGGGCCTGCGCGCCCTGGTGGGCGCCGTCGCCCTGGCCTGGGGCGCCGCCGCGCTGGCCGCCGTGCCCATCGAGCACTGGCAGCTGCCCAGCGGCGCCAAGGTCTATCTGGCGGCGACCGACGCACTGCCCATCGTCGATGTGCAGCTCGATTTCGATGCCGGCAGCCGCCGCGACCCCGCCGCGCTCACGGGCCTGGCGGGCGTGACCGCGGGCATGGTGGAGAAGGGCGTGCTGGCGCGTGATGGCGCCTCAGAACTTGACGAGAACCAGCTCGGTGAAGCCTGGGCCGACCTGGGCGCCGAGTTCGGCGTGGGGGCCAGCAGCGACCGCATGAGCTTCTCGCTGCGCACCTTGTCCGATCCGGCGCTGCTGGACCGCGCCGTGGACCTGGCCGCGCGCCAGATCGGCGAGCCCTCCTTCCCCGATGAGGTCTGGACCCGCGAGCGCCAGCGCCTGACGGCCGGCCTGCGCGAGGCGCTGACGCGGCCGGCCACGCAGGCCAGCCGCGCGTTCAGCCGGCTGGTGTATGGCGGCCATGTCTATGGCGCCGAGGCCACCGAAGCCACGCTCGCCGCCATCGACACCGCGGCCATGCGCGCGCGCTACGCGCAGACCATCGTGCCCTGCCGGGCCAAGCTCAGCATCGTGGGCGCCGTGACGCGCGCGCAGGCCGACCAGATCGCCACGCGGCTGCTGGCGCGGCTGCCGCAGCAGGCCTGCCCGGCGCTGCCGGCCGTGCCCGAGGTGCCCGCGCTGAAGAGCGCGCGGGAAGAGCGCATTCCCTTCGCTTCGGCGCAGGCCCATGTGTGGATCGGCCAGCCCGGCTACCCGCGCAGCGATGCGCGGCATTTCGCGCTCAACCTCGGCAACTACATCCTGGGCGGCGGCGGTTTCGTCTCGCGCCTGACCGAGGAAGTGCGCGAAAAGCGTGGCCTGGCCTACAGCGTCTACAGCAGCTTCGCGCCCGGGCTGCAGGCGGGGGCCTTCCGCATCGGCTTCCAGACCCGGCCCGACCAGGCGGCGCAGGCCGTGCAGGTGGCGCGCCAGGTGCTGGCCCGCTTCGTGGCCGAGGGCCCCACCGAGGCCGAGCTGAAGGCGGCCAAGGACAACCTGATCGGCGGCTTCCCGCTGCTGCTGGACAGCAACGCCAAGCTGCTGGGCAACGTGGCCAACATCGCCTGGCACGACCTGCCGCTGGACTACCTGGACACCTGGACGGCCCGCATGAACGCCGTGACGGTGGCCGATGTGAAGGCCGCCTTTGCCGATGTGCTGCAGCCGCAGCGCATGGTCACGGTGATCGTGGGCGCGCCGGCGCCGACACCGACGCAGAAATAGCGCGCGCCGCGGCGCGGCGTGGACTGCCTGCGCGCCGCCACCCGGCTCGGCCCCCGTCCTACGGCCGCACCCGGTCTCAAGGCGACGTCCGCCCTGTTGCGCCCGTCCTAAGGTTGCGTCGTGGGCTGTTCTTCACGCCGTCGGAACCCGCTTCCGGCCCGGAACGGCCCCTCGCAAGCAACCAACTGCCGGCATGCCGGTGTCAAGGAGTGACGCAATGAACAAGGACCAAGTCGAAGGCCGCCTGGACGAAGCCAAGGGCAAGATCAAGTCGGTGGCCGGAAAGGCCGTGGGCAATGAGCGCCTGCGCGCGGAAGGCCAGGCCGACCAGCTCAGCGGCAAGGCCCAGAAGAACTACGGCGACGGCAAGGAAAAGCTCAAGGACGTGGCCGAGCGCGCCATCGACAAGCTCTGAGGCTTCGGCCCCTCAAGGAGAACACCCTCATGAAGAACACCCTGATCCATCAGCACAAGTCCATCCTGCGCGTGTCGGCCCTGGCCGCCGCCCTGGCCCTGGGCCTGAGCGCCTGCCAGAAGACCGAAGACAGCGCCGCCGTGTCGCCCACGCCGGCCCCCACGGCGCCCAGCGTGGCGACCACGCCGGCACCGGCACCCGCGCCCATGACGCCCGCCGAATCGACGCCTTCGACCTCGTCCTCCACCCCCTCCAGCGCCAGCACCGCCGCTTCCAACGCGGGCGAATCGCTCAAGGAGGCCGGCTCCGACGCCAAGGCGGCCGTGCAATCGGCCGGCAATGCCGTGGGGCAGGCGATGGACGATGCCTCGGTCACCGCCCGGGTGAAGACGCAGCTGGCGCGTGACCCCGACATCAGCGCCCTGGCCATCAACGTGGATACCAAGGACGGCGCCGTGACCCTCAACGGCACGGCCCCATCGGCCACCGCCAAGGCCCGCGCCGAGGAAATCGCCAAGGCCGTGGACGGCGTCAAGAGCGTGAGCAACAAGCTGGACGTGAAGGCATCCTGATGATGATGCCTGCGGCGGGCGGCTCGGCCGCCTGCCGCCGCCCGCTTGCCAAGGCCTGCATCGCAGGCCTTTTTGCTGCACGGCTTTTTCAGCGGATCAGCGCTTCTCGCGCCGCTGCCATTACCTGCTGCGTCAGGCCCTGCAGCAGCGAGCAGGCCGCGCGCGCCTGCTGCCAGTGCAGGCGCACGTCCAGCGTGGTGCCAGGCACCAGCTCCACCAGTTCGCCCGAGTCCAGCAGCGGCTGCACCATCTGCTGCACATGCATGCCCCAGCCCATGCCGATGCGGCTGGCTTCGACGAAGGCCTGCGGCGAGGGCAGGGCATGGCGCGGCAGGGCCAGCTCGCGCCGGCACTGGCGCCGCACCCAGCGCGCCTGCAGCTGGTCCTTGCGATCGAAGATCAGGCAGGGTGCCTGGAGCAGCGAGCGCGCGTTCACGCCGTCTGCAAAGTGGCGCGCCATGAAGGCCGGGCTGGCCGCGGCCACGTAGCGCATCGCGCCCAGCGGCCGGCTGTCGCAGCCCGTCGCGGGCGTGGCCATGGCGGTCACGGCCGCCAGCACGGCGCCGCTGCGCAGCCGCTGCGCCGTGTGGTCCTGGTCATCCACGGCCACTTCCAGCAGCACCGGCGCCTCGGCCGCGAAGCGCGCGGCCGCGGGCGCGAACCAGGTCGCCAGGCTGTCGGCGTTGACGGCCAGCGGCAAGGTCACGCGGCGCGGCGCGGGTGTTTGCGCGCGTGCATCGCGCAACGCGGGCAGGGCGCCGCGCAGCTCGTGTTCGAGCAACTGCACCTGGTCCACATGCCGGCACAGCTGCTGCCCGGCCTCGGTGGGGCGGCAGGGCTGGCCCCGCACCACCAGCGCGCAGCCGGCGCGCTCCTCCAGCAGCCGCACCCGCTGCGAGACGGCCGAAGGCGTGACGTGGAGCGCGCGCGCGGCGCGCTCGAAGCGGCCCTCGCGCACCACGGCGGCCAGGGCGGAAAGGGCGGCGTAGTCGAGCATGGTGTCGATGAAGTAAAACTGAATCTGCTTAAGCAAGTTCAGTTTGTCTGAAGGTGCAGCGCGCCGCAAGATCGGCCGCATGACGAGCTTCGACGACTTCGCTTTCAACCAGGGCCTGTGGCTGAGCCTGGGCCTGACGGTGGCCATCGGCGCGCAGAACGCCTTCGTGCTGCGCCAGGGCCTGCGGCGCGAGCATGTGCCGGCCATCGTGCTGTTCTGCACCACGATGGACGCGCTGCTGGTGGCCGCCGGCGTGACCGGCATGGGCCAGGTGCTGGCGCAGCGGCCCGCCTGGGCGCAGGCACTGGCCCTGGCGGGCGCGGCCTTCCTGCTGGGCTACGGGCTGCGCGCGCTGTGGCGGGCCTGCGCGCCTTCGGGTGCTCTGGTGGGTGCGGCGCCCGGCAGCGGCGCGGGCCAGTCGCGCCAGGCCGTGCTGGTGCAGGCGGCGGCCTTCACACTGCTCAACCCGCATGTGTATGTGGACACGCTGCTGCTGGTGGGCAGCGTGGGCGCGCGGCACGAGGGCGCGGCCCGCGCCGCCTTCGTGGCCGGGGCCGGGGTGGCCAGCCTGCTGTGGTTCACGGCGCTGGGCTTCGGGGCGCGCTGGCTGGCGCCGCTGTTTGCCCGCCCGCGGGCCTGGCAGTGGCTCGATGGCGCGGTGGGCCTGAGCATGCTGGCGCTGGGCATGGGCCTGCTGCGCCAGGCGCTGCCTTGATGCTGGCGGGGGTGGAGGGCGGGTGCGGGTGACTTAAGCTCGGCCCATGTCCCGCAAGCCATCCCCCGTTTCTTCTGCAGCGCCGGCCGCTGCGCGCAGCCGGCCGCAGGAAGTGCGCATCATCGGCGGCCAGTGGCGCCGCAGCCGCCTGCCCGTGGCTGACCGCCCGGGCCTGCGCCCCACGCCCGACCGCGTGCGCGAGACCCTGTTCAACTGGCTGGCCAGCCGGGCCGGCGCCAGCGGCGGCGAATTGCCGCAGTGGCATTGCGCCGACCTGTTCGCGGGCACCGGCGCGCTGGGCTTCGAGGCGGCCTCGCGCGGTGCGGCGTCGGTGCTGCTGTGCGAGCAGGATCCGTCGCTGGTGGCCCAGTTGAACGCCACGCGCGAGCGCCTTGATGCGCAGGCGGTGCAGGTGCATCGCGGCGACGGCGTGGCCCGGCTGGAGCGCGTGGCGCCGGCCAGCCTGCATGTGGTGTTCATGGACCCGCCCTTCGACCAGCGCGCGCTGTATGCGCGGGCGTTGAAGGCGGCGCTGCCCGCGCTGCGGCCCGATGGGCTGATCTATCTCGAAGCGGACCAGGCCTGGGGCGAGGAACAGCTCGCGCCGCTGGGCCTGGGGCTGCTGCGCCACCTGCGCGCGGGCGCCGTGCATGCGCATCTGCTGGCGCCGCTGTCGGGTGCCTGACTTTTTGCGCCGCAGCATGGCGTACATAATGCGCCCGGCAGACACCCAGAGACATCCCGGCCACACAGAGGAGGATTCCCATGACAGCCGATGTGATCGCGGTCTATCCCGGCACCTTCGATCCCATGACGCTCGGCCACGAAGACGTGGTCCGGCGCGCCACCCAGTTGTTCTCTCATGTGATCGTGGCGGTGGCGGCGGGCCACCACAAGAAGGCGCTGTTCTCGCTGCAGGAGCGCATCGACATGGCGCGCGAGGTCGCCAAACCCTATGGCAACCGCGTGCAGGTCGAGAGCTTCTCGGGCCTGCTGCGCGACTTCGTGGTGGCGCGCGGCGGCAAGGCCATGGTGCGCGGGCTGCGCGCCGTGACCGACTTCGACTACGAGTTCCAGCTGGCGGGCATGAACCGCTCGCTGATGCCCGAGGTCGAAACCGTCTTCCTCACGCCCAGCGACAAGTACCAGTTCATCTCCAGCACCTTCGTGCGCGAGATCGCCATCCTCAACGGGGAAGTGGACAAGTTCGTCTCGCCCTACGTGCAGAAGCAGCTGGCGGCCAAGGTCAGCGGTCTCGCACGCAGCTGAGCCTTTTTTGAACGCCGGCCGGCCCGTGGGCACCTCGGTCACACCGCGCATGCACGCCCTGGGCGAGGCGGCGCTGCTGTGCGAACTGCCGCCGCCGGCCACGCTGGCCGTGCAGCAGCGGCTGTGGGCGCTGATGCACGAAGCGGCGCAGTGGCCCGGCGTGAGCGAAGCGCTGCCGGGCATGAACAACCTGACGCTGCTGTTCGACCCCGCGCAGATCGACGCCGACGAGCTGGAGCTGCGCGTTCTGGCGCTGTGGCCCGAGCTGCAGGCCCTGCCGGCCGGTGAAAGCCGGCAGGTCGACATTCCCGTGGACTACGGCGGCGAGCACGGCCCGGACCTGCAGGCCGTGGCGCAGCACACCGGCCTGTCGCCGGCCGAAGTGGTGCGGCGCCACAGCGGCGGCGACTACGTGGTCTACCTGCTGGGCTTTCTGCCAGGCTTTGCCTTCATGGGCGGCCTGGCGCCCGAGCTGGCCACGCCGCGGCGCAGCGAGCCGCGCACGGCGGTGCCTGCGCGCTCGGTGGGCATCGGCGGCGCGCAGACCGGCATCTACCCATCGGTGTCGCCGGGCGGCTGGCAGCTCATCGGCCGCACGCCGCTGCAGCTGTTCGATCCGCTGGCGGACCCGCCCACGCTGCTGCGAGCGGGCGACAGGGTGCGCTTCATTGCGCAGAGCGTCACGCTGTGAGCAGCGCATCTTCTTCCTCCGCTGCGGCGCTCACGGTGCTCAGGCCCGGCCTGCTGGCCTCGGTGCAGGACCTGGGCCGCCAGGGCCATCGCCAACTGGGCGTGTGCCCCGGCGGCGCGCTCGACGGCCTGGCCCTCACGCTGGCCAACCGCCTGGTGGGCAATGCGGCTGGCGCCGCGGGCCTGGAGCTGACCCTGGGCGCGTGCGCGCTGCGCTTCGAGCAGGACACGCGCATGGCCCTGGCCGGCGACGATTTCGATGCGCAACTGGACGGCCTGCCCGTGCGGCCCTTGTGGAGCCTGCCCGTGCGCGCGGGCCAGACCCTGGTGCTGGGCGGCGCCAACCGCGCACGCGCCAAGCCGGGCGTGCGAAGCTGGCTGGCCGTGGCCGGCGGCATCGATGTGCCGCTGCTGCTGGGCTCGCGCAGCACCGACCTCAAGGCCGGCTTCGGCGGCCTGCAGGGGCGGGCGCTGCGCAAGGGCGACCGGCTGGGCCTGGGCCCTTCGGCGCTGAGTGCGGCGCAGCGCGCGCAAGCGGCCTTCGGCCTGCGCGAGCCGCAGGGCTGGGACGGCGGCGCGAAGGTGCCGCAGCAGGCCGCGGTCGATGCACCCACCGTGCTGCGCGTGCTGCCCGGGCCCGAGGCCCATCAGTTCGACGCCGCGGCGAAGGCGCAATTCCATGCCGCGCACTGGCGCATCACCCCGCAGAGCAACCGCATGGGCAGCCGGCTCGAAGGACCGGCGCTCAGGCGCGTGGAGGAGGCCGACATGCTGTCTTCGGCCGTGATCCCGGGGACCGTGCAGGTGCCGCCTTCGGGCCAGCCCATCATCCTCATGGGCGACGCGCAGACCACTGGCGGCTACCCGCGCATCGCGGTGGTGATCCGGGCCGATCTGTGGAAGCTGGCCCAGGCGCCGCTGGGCGGGCGGCTGCAGATGCAGGCCGTGGACGCCGCGCAGGCCCTGACGGCCTGGCAGGCGCAGCAGCGGCACCTGGCGCAGATCGAGGCCGCGCTGGCCATGCGCGGCTGGCCCGTGCCTTCGCAGCACGCAGCCTGAACAGGCCCGAGGGCCTGTTAGCGCTATTTCAGGGGTCGCGAAGCTCATCCCAGCCCGCCCATCAAGGCGCGCGACGCCGTGCGTGCATGTGCACGCACAAGGAGCGCAACGCCGAGGGGCGGGCTGCGATGAGCTTCCCTTCGGGTTGCGCCTGGAAGGGGCCGTCTGCGGCGTTGCCCACGCTTGCAAGGCGCAAGCCTTGCTGCGCGCGGGCGCCTTGCATCCAGCCCCTTCCCGGCACAACGCGATCCCCTGAAATAGCGCTAGCAGGCCCTAGACTGGCCCCGAATCTGTTTCGGAGCCTGTTCTCATGCACATAGACCTCAATGCCGACCTCGGCGAAGGTGCCGGCAATGACGAAGCCCTGCTGCAACTCGTGAGTTCGGCCAACATCGCCTGCGGCTGGCATGCGGGCGATGCGAGCACCATGCGCCAGTGCGTGCGCTGGGCACTGGCCAATGGCGTGGCCATCGGCGCGCACCCGAGCTTTCCGGACCGCGAGAACTTCGGCCGCAGCGCCATGCAGCTGCCGCCCGAGGAGGTGGTGGCCAACATGCTCTACCAACTGGGTGCGCTGGCCGCGATTGTGAAGGCCGAGGGCGGGCGCCTGGCCCATGTGAAGCCGCACGGCATGCTCTACAACCAGGCCGTGAAGGAGCCCGAGCTGGCCGCGGCGCTGTGCGAGGCCGTGCGCCTGTTCGACCCTTCGCTCAAGTTCTTTGGCCTGGCCGGCAGCGGCATGATCGAGGCCGCGCGGCGCGCCGGCCTCACGCCGGTGGAGGAGGTGTTCGCCGACCGCGGCTACATGCCCGACGGCAGCCTGGTGCCGCGCAGCCAGCCCGGGGCGCTGATCGAGGACGAGGACGCCTCGCTGGCCCAGACCCTGTCGCTGGTGCGCGAGCGGCGCGTCACGGCCATCGACGGCAGCGTGGTGAGCGTCAACGCCCAGAGCGTGTGCCTGCATGGCGACGGCGCGCATGCGCTGGCCTTTGCGCGCCGCATTCGCGAACGGCTGGCGGCTGAAGGCATTAACGTGCAGCCCCTGGCATGAGCGAGGCCGTAGAGGGCGAACCGGTCATGCGCGTGCTTCTGACCGGCTTCGAGCCTTTCGACGGCGAAGCGGTCAACCCCTCGTGGGAGGCGGTGCGCGCGCTCCAGGGCTGGCAGTTGCCTGCGCTGGCCGGCCAGCATGGGCCGGCGCAGGTGCATGCGCGCCGCATGCCCTGCGTCTTCGGCGCGGCGCTGCAGGCGCTGGATGCGGCGCTGGCCGAATTGCAGCCATCGCTGGTGATCGCCGTGGGCCAGGCAGGCGGGCGCAGCGCCTTCACGCCCGAGCGCGTGGCCATCAACATCGACGACGGCCGCATCTGCGACAACGCGGGCTGCCAGCCCATCGACGTGCCCGTGGTGGCCGGCGCGCCGGCGGCCTATTTCTCCAGCCTGCCGGTCAAGCGCATCGTGCAGGCGGTGCGTGCGGCCGGGCTGCCGGCCGAGCTGTCGAACACGGCCGGCACCTTCGTGTGCAACCACCTGTTCTATGGGCTGATGCACCGGCTGGCGCAGCCCGAGGCGCAGCGGCGCGGCATGCGCGGTGGCTTCATCCACATTCCCTACCTGCCCGAACAGGCGGCACGCCTGCCTGGACCGCCGCCGGCCATGGCCCTGGCCGACGTGATGGCCGCGCTGCGCCTGGCGGTGCAGGCCAGCCTGCTGCCGGGCGCAGACCTGCAGGCCAGCGGCGGCGCGCTGCACTGAAGGCAGGCGCGCCCTTTCTTCAGTCTTCGGTGCGCTCGCCGCCGCGGAACACCTGGCGGATGAAGACCTTCTCGGCTTCGGAGAGCTTGCGGCCCAGCGTGCCGAACACATGCTGCAGCAGGGACTTGTCGACGCCCGCCTCGATGCGGTGCGTGCTGGGGTCCACCATGTCGGCCAGCGGCCGGTCCTGCCGGTCCAGGAACTCCTGCACCGACAGCGTGATGCGCGCCTTGAGTTCCGCATCCAGCGGTTGCTGGTGCCCGCGTCCTTCCTGGCCTGAGAAGGCGGGTGCCGAGGCCGCGCCGGGCACGTAGCGCGCCACGGCCTGCAGCTCTGTGTGGCCCAGGCGGCCCACGCGGTCGGCGCGGGAGGTGATCTCGAAGCTCTGGTGATGGGCCACGCCCGCGGCCAGGTCCTCGATGCCCAGCACGGCGATGCGCACGCCGCGCCGCTGCGCCAGCTCCATGCCCACGGCCAGATCGCTGTCGCCCGTGACCAGCACCGCATCGCAAATCGCGTGGTGCGTGGTCAGCTCGATCAGGTCGCTGACGATCAGCGAGTCCACGCCCTTTTGCTGGCCGCGCCAATCGATGGTGCCGGCGCGGAACTGCACGTCGTCCACCAGCATGATGGCCTTCTGCTGGGCCGTCAGGCCCTGCGCCATCACGCCGTCGTACCAGTAGATGCGCAACAGCTCCTTGGCTTCGAGGTTCAGCGTGGCGCGGGAGCGGTTCAGCAGCGCCTGCATCAGTGCGGCGGGGTCCGGAATGTCCAGATCGGCGCGCGAGCTGCTGGCGCGCTGGCTCAGGATCTCGACCGCCTGGCGCAGCAGGTAGCCGGCGTCGACCATCACGACATAACGATTCACGTCAAAGCTCCAGAAAAAAACTAAGCCCCCTGAAGAGGGGGCAGGCAGAGGGCAGCGGGTAGTCAGGCGCTGCCGGTCAGCATTCTAGGCGCGGGCAGCACCTAGAAAAAAGCCGCGCAGGGCGCGGCTCTTGCGCGAGGCGGCTGCCTCACAAACGCGTGCTCAGGCCCAGGACAGGGCGGCGAGGTCGTTCACGAAAATGGGCATGTCCTTCCACAGGCCCTTGACGCCCTTCTTGGCCACGGTGGGCCACTGGGGCTGGTACAGGAAGCCGTTGGCCGCGTCGTTGGCCAGCATGCGCTGGGCGTCGCCCAGCAGCTTGGCGCGTTCCTGCTCGCTGGCCGTGTTCTGGATCTTGGTGAACAGGTCGTTGAAGGCCTTGGACTGGTAGTTCCAGTAGTAGTCGGGCTTGGTGTAGTTGTCCAGGTCGAAGGGCTCGACGTGCGAGATGATGGACAGGTCGTAGTTGTGGCCGCCGCCGTAGGTGTTGGACAGCCACTGCGCCCACTCCACCTGCTGGATCTTGACGTTGATGCCCACCTTGGCGAGCTGGGCCACGATGATCTCGCCGCCCTGGCGCGCGTAGGGCGGCGGCGGCAGGGTCATGGTCAGTTCCATGGGCAGCTTCACGCCCGCTTCGGCCAGCAGCTTCTTGGCCTTTTCGACGTCGTGCGGGTTGATGCCCGTGGTGTCGACGTAGCCCAGCGCGCCGGGCACGTAGTGGCTGCCGATGGGCACGCCAAAGCCGTCGGCCGCGCCTTCGATGAAGGCCTTGCGGTCCAGGGCAGCGAGGATGGCGCGGCGCACGCGCACGTCGCTGATCTTCTTGTTGTTGATGGCCAGGATGGTCTTGGCGCGCGAGCCGCTGCTGATGACCTGGAACTGCGGGTTGTTGCGGAACTGCGCCACCACGCGCGTGCCGATGCGCGGGAAGGCGTCGATGTCGCCGGCCATCAGCGCAGCGGCCTGCGCGGCCGGATCGGCCACGAAGCGGAAGGTCACGCGGTTCAGCTTGGCCAGCTTGGGGTCGCGGAAGTTGGGCGACTTCACGAGCACGGCCGAGGAGCCCTTGTTCCAGCGGTCCAGCTTGTAGGGACCGGTGCCCACGGGCGCGGTGGCGTTGGTGTCGGCGCTCTTGGGCTCGACGATGGCGGCCGTGGCCTGGCCCAGCACGAAGGGCAGGTTGGGGTCGATCTCGCTGTTGATCACCACCACGGTGTGCTCGTCCGTCACCTGGGTCGACAGCTTGCTGAAGCTGCGCTTGTCCTTGTTGGTGCTCTTGTCGGCCTTGGCGCGGTCCAGGCTGAACTTGACCGTGTTGGCGTTGAAGGGCTCGCCGTTGCTGAAACTCACGCCCTTGCGCAGCTTGAAGGTGTAGGTCTTGAGGTCCGGCGAGACCTCCCAGCTCTCGGCCAGCAGCGGCGTGACGCTGCCGTCGGAGTTGATCTTGGTCAGCGTCTCGAAGATGTTGTACTGCGTGATCTCCGCAATGGCTGCGGCGGCGCCGGCCGTCGGATCCAGGCCCGGCGGCTCCAGCGCCATGCCCAGCACGAGGGCATCCTTGCGGCTCTGGGCCATGGCGGCGGGCACGGCCGTGGCCAGCGCCGTGGCGGCGGCCGAGGTGAGAACGGTGCGGCGGTTCAGCATGTGAGGTCGATCTCCGATGGGCAAAGAGAAGCAGGAGCATGAACAGTGCCATGCGCGCTTCGGTACGGGTGCTTACATGCTAGCGCAGCCGCGCGCTGCGAGGCATCGGGTTTGCAGGCCTGGTTGTCTCGCAGGCTGCAGGAGCTTCCTTGAGCAGCCGCGCTGCGATGGCGCGGTGCGCGCGCGCATCGCTCAGCGGTGCACCACACCTCCGGCAGGCGTCTGCTGCACCGCGTCCAGCAAGGCCCTCGTGTAGGCATGCTGCGCGTTGCTGAACAGCTCCCGCGGCTCGCCGCGTTCCACGATGCGGCCCTTGAGCACCACGCACACCTCGTCGCACAGGTGGTTCACCACCGCGAGGTCGTGGCTGATGAGCAGGTAGCTGATGCCGTACTGCTGCTGCAGGTCCTGCATCAGGTTGAGCACCTGGGCCTGTACCGAGACGTCCAGTGCGCTCACGGGCTCGTCGGCCACGATCAGCTTGGGCCGCGTGATCAGCGCTCGCGCGATGGCGATGCGCTGGCGCTGGCCGCCGGAGAACTCGTGCGGGTACTTGTCCAGGTCGGTGCTGCGCAGGCCCACGGTGGCCAGCGATTCGCCCGCGCGCTCGCGCTGCTCGGCGCGGCTGCCTTCGTCCAGGGCTTCCAGCGGCTCGGCCACGATGCGGGCCACGGTCTGGCGCGGGTCCAGCGAGCCATAGGGGTCCTGGAACACCATCTGGAAGTCGCGCCGCGCACGCCGCAGCGCTGGCGCCGGAAGGCGGTGCAGCTCCTGGCCCAGCAGCCTGATGCTGCCCGAGGTGGGCGTGTCCAGCGCCATCACCAGCCGCGCGATGGTGGACTTGCCCGAGCCCGATTCGCCCACGATGCCCAGGCTGCGGCCGGGCTGCACGTCGAAGCTGACGCCGTTGAGCGCCTGCACCATCGGCGGCGGGCCGAAGATCTTCTCGCGCGGCAGCGGGTAGTGGCGCACGAGGTCGCGTACTTCGAGCAGCGGGGCGCTGTTGGGAGTTGTCGTCGGGCTCATGCCGTCACTCCTTCGGCGGCAGCGGCCACGGCATCCAGGCGCAGGCAGCGCACCGCATGGTCGTGGGCCAAGGTCACCGGTGGCGGCCGGGTGCTCTGGCATTCGTCGATGGTGAAGCTGCAGCGGCCTGCAAAGGGGCAGCCCGGCGGCAGGTCGACCAGTTCGGGCACGCTGCCGCGGATGGTGGCCAGGCGTGTGCCGCGCGGCGCACCCAGCACCGGGCGAGCCGCGAACAGGCCCTGCGTGTACGGATGCGCGCGTTCGGCGAACACGGCCGCCGTGGGGCCGCTTTCCACCACGCTGCCGCCATACATCACCAGCATGCGCTGCACGTTGTTGGCGATCACGCCCAGGTCGTGCGAGATCAGGATCATGGCCATGCCACGCTCCTGCACCAGGCCGTGGATCAGGTCCAGGATCTGCTTCTGGATCGTCACGTCCAGCGCCGTCGTCGGCTCGTCCGCGATCAGCAGGTCGGGCTCGCAGGCCAGGGCCATCGCAATGCCGATGCGCTGGCGCTGCCCGCCCGAGAACTGGTGCGGGTAGGCGTCCAGCTTGGCCTTCGCGTCGGGAATGCCCACGCGCTCGAGCAGGCCCAGCACTTCCTTGCGCGCGTCGGCTTTGGAGAGGCCCTTGTGGATGCGCAGCGGCTCGCCCACCTGCCGCACGATGGTGTGCAGCGGGTTCAGCGCCGTCATGGGTTCCTGGAAGATCATGCCGATACGGTTGCCGCGGATCTGGCACAGCGCGCGGTCGCTCAGGCCGATCAGCTCCTGGCCGTCGAAGCGGATGCTGCCCGTGACTTTTGCATTGCCGGGCAGCAGGCCCATCAGCGACATCACGGTGATGGACTTGCCGCAGCCGGACTCGCCGACGATGCCCAGCGTCTGCCCGCGCTCGAGCGAAAAGGAAATGCCGCGCACGGCCTGTGCCGGCCCGCGCTGGGTCTGCAGGCCGATCTGCAGGTCGTTGACTTCTAGGAGTGCCATCGTGGAATATTCTTCTTGTCGTTCAGCGGGCGCGTGCGAGACGGGGGTCCAGCAGGTCGCGCAGGCCGTCACCCATCAGGTTCAGGCCCAGCACGGCAAAGGCGATGGCCAGGCCCGGCCACACGGCCAGCAGCGGCTGCTGGAACATCAGCGTCTGCGCTTCGCTGAGCATGCGCCCCCAGGAGGGTTGCGGCGGCTGCGTGCCCAGGCCCAGGTAGGAGAGGGCGGCCTCGGCCAGGATCGCGATGGCGAAATAGATGGTGGCCTGCACCAGCAGCACCGTGGACACGTTGGGCAGCACATGCCCGAAGGTGATGGCCCAGGGGCCGCGGCCGCAGGCGCGCGCGGCGGCCACGTACTCACGCGCCCACACGGCGTTGGCGGCCGCGCGCGTCACGCGCGCGAAGATCGGGATGTAGTTGATGCCGATGGCGATGATCGCGTTGACCATGCCCGGGCCGAAGACCGCCGTCATCATGATGGCCAGCAGGATGGCCGGGAAGGCCAGCGAGAAGTCCGTCAGGCGCATCACGATCTCCTCGGTCCAGCCGCGACGCGCGGCGGCCAGCAGGCCCAGCGCCGTGCCGCCGATCAGGCCGATGCCCACCGCGATGATGCCCACCAGGATGGACGCGCGCGCACCCACCAGCAGCAGCGAGGCCACGTCGCGGCCGTAGGCGTCGGTGCCCAGCCAGTGCTGCGCGCTGGGGCCCTGAAGCTTGACCGCCATGTTCATCTCGTACGGCGACCAGGGTGTCCAGACGAAGGACAGCAGCGCGGCCAGCAGCAGCAGAAGCGTCAGCACGCCGCCGATGACGAAGCTGCGGTGGCGCAGCGCGCGCTGCCAGAAGGTCACGGTGGTGCGTGGCGCCGCAGTGGCGGCAAGGGTGGGGGTGCTCGTGTTCATGGTCGTCGCGGGTTCGGTCGCGCTGCTCAGATGTCGGATGCCTTGATGCGCGGGTCGATGACGGCGTAGAGCACGTCCACCACGAAGTTCACGATCACGACAAAGGCGGCCAGCAGCATCACGCAATTGCGCACCACCGCCAGGTCGCGGTTGCTGATGGCCTGGAAGATCAGCCGGCCCAGGCCCGGCAGGTAGAACACGTTCTCCACCACGATGGTGCCCGCCAGCAGTTCTGCGAACTGCATGCCCATCACGGTGATCACCGGGATCAGCGCGTTGCGCAGCACATGCAGCCACAGCACGGCGCGCTGCGTCACGCCCTTGGCGCGCGCGGTGCGCACGAAGTCCTCGCGCATCACCTCCAGCACGGCCGAGCGCGTGATGCGCGCCAGGATCGCCGCCTGCACCACGGCCAGCGAAAGCGCGGGCAGCAGCAGCGACTTGAGGGCGTTCATGCGGTCCTCGGTGCTCTCGCCCCAGCCGTCGAAGCCGCCGGCCGAGAACCACTGCAGCTTCACCGAGAACAGCAGGATCAGCATGATCGCGAACCAGAAGTTGGGGATGGCGATGCCCACTTGCGTCAGGCCCATCAGCCCCACGTCGCCCAGCTTGTTGTGGCGCGCCGCGGCCGTCACGCCCACCACCAGGGCCAGCACCGTCGTCAGCAGCATGGCCATCACGGCCAGCGGCACGGTCAGCGTGAGCCGCTCCAGGATCAGCTCAATCACGGGCGTGCCGTAGGTGTAGCTGTCGCCCAGGTCGCCGGTCAGCAGGCCCTGCACCCAGGTCCAGTAGCGTGTCCAGGCCGGCTGGTCCAGGCCCAGCTGGGTGGCCAGGGCGGCCACGGCTTCCGGCGAGGCATCGGGGCCCATGAGGATCTGCGCGGCATTGCCGGGCAGGATCTCGAGCACCAGGAAGACGATGATGGAGGCGCCGATCAAGGTGCCAACGAGAGTGGCCAGGCGCTTGAGGAGAAACAGGCTCATGAAGACGACAAACGGGATGGGCTGCAGCCCGATGCGGAGCATGGGCCGATGGCATGAACCCGGCGAATCAACGGGGGCGGGCCGCAGCATACCGTGAACCAAGTCACGGGGATCGCATCCGCGTGCCGGGGCGGGCGGACGCTGGTGCCAATGGCAGAGCACGGAACATGCCTGCTGGCCTCGGGGCCTTGGATGCGCGCCATGCAGGGCTGGCCCCCTGAGCGCCGATAATCGCGCCCATGGCCCTCATGATCACCGACGAATGCATCAACTGCGACGTCTGCGAACCCGAGTGCCCCAACGATGCGATCTCGATGGGCGAGAACTTCTATCAGATCGATCCGCACCGGTGCACCGAGTGCGTGGGGCATTTCGAGGAAGCGCAGTGCGTGCAGATCTGCCCGGTGGCCTGCATTCCCGTGAACCCCGCGCACGTGGAAAGCCGGGAGACCCTGCTGCAGAAGTACCAGCGCCTGCAGGCGCTGGAGCCGGCGCCTCAGCTGCCTGCCTCCTGAGCGGAGCCGCGCGAGCTGCCGGCGCTCAGTGCGCCTTGCGCCCCTTGGCCGGGGCAGGCCCTCTGGCCGTGAAGCCTTCGTTCTTGGGCAATCTTCCCTTCTCCACCTTGGGTCGCCTGAGCCGCTGCTGCAGCGGCGCGGCCTTGGCCTCATCGTCCGCCACCCAGGGCGAGCGGTGCTCGATCACCGCAGGCCCGCGCGTCGCTGCCGCCGCTTCCTGGCGTTCGCGCTCGCGCGCCATGGCGTCGGCCTGCTGGCGCGTGCGCTGCGTGCTGGCATCGGCCTCGGCGCGTGCACGCGCCGATGGGGCTTCGTCGGGCGCGATGGCACGCCCGCTGGGGCAGGGTTGATCGCTGTACTGGTTGCCGCAGCGCCAGATGGGCGACGCAGGCTGCTGCGCCTGAACTGCCAGCGGAGCCAGCGCAGGCAGTGCAAGGCACACGATGAACGATCGCAGCGCCCGGCGGCGCTGCGCGGATCTGATGGCATGCATGGCCCCTCCCTGGGTCCGGTGGTGGACGGTTCGCCCTGCTCGGGGGCGCCTGGGCACATGCTTGCGGCAACAGGGCGCCGACGCAAGCCCTCAGGCGGTGTCGGCAGGCGGTGCCAGTGGCGCGGGTGTGGCTTCCGTGCTTTTTGCCGCAGCGGGCGGGGCTTCGCGGCGCGGCGGTTTGGGCCGCGGCGGCTTGCTGGTGTGGATCAGGGCCGTGGCCTTGTCCATCTCGCCACGGGCCAGCGGGGCGGCGGCATGCAGCGTGCGGCTGATGGCGTCGTCGATGGCTTCGCGGTGCTCGCGCAGCGGCTTCTTGAGCACCCAGCTCACCACTTCGCTCTTGCTGCCCGGATGGCCGATGCCCAGGCGCAGGCGCCAGTAGTCGCCCGTGCCCAGCTGGGCGTGGATGTCGCGCAGGCCGTTGTGGCCCGCATGGCCGCCGCCGAACTTGAGCTTGGCCTGGCCGGGCAGCACGTCCAGCTCGTCATGCACCACCAGGATTTCCTCTGGCGCGATCTTGTAGAAGCGTGCGAGTGCAGACACCGACTTGCCCGAGAGGTTCATGAAGGTCTGGGGCTGCAGCAGCCACACCGTCTGCCCTGCAATCTGCGTGCGCGCCACCAGGCCGTGGTAGCCGCGCTCTGGCACCAGTTGAGCCTTGGCGTCGCGGGCAAGGGCATCGACCCACCAGAAGCCGGCGTTGTGGCGGGTGTCTTCGTACTCCGGGCCCGGGTTGCCCAGGCCGACGAACAGTTTGATCATGGGCAGGGATTATCAGGCGCGGTTCCATGCCATCCCTTGTGCGCAGTCGGCTGCAGCAAGGGGCGCCCAAACAAAAAAAGGAGCCCGCTCGGGGCTCCTTTCCGGGGCGAAGAATCCAGAGAGGATTACTTCTTCTTGCCGCCCTTGGCAGGCGCGGCTGCCGGTGCGGGGGCCGCAGCGGCAGGGGCTTCCTCTTCCACCACGGGTGCGACGGCGGTCGCGACCACGGGGTTCGGCTTGCCGTGCAGGATCACCTTGGCGCCCTTGGGCAGCTTCAGGTCGCTGACGTGAACGGTGGCAGCGTTGGTCAGGCCGGACAGATCCACTTCGATGAACTCGGGCAGGTCGGCCGGCAGCACGCTGATCTGGATTTCCGTCATCACGTGGTTCACCAGGTTGTGGTGCAGCTTCACGGCTTCGGACTCTTCTTCACCCTTGAAGTGCAGGGGCACCTTCACCGTCAGGCGGGTGCGGGCGTCCACACGCTGGAAGTCCACGTGCTGCACCAGCTGCTTGAAGGGGTGGTACTGCACGTCACGCAGCAGAACCTTGCTCACGGTGCCGCCCAGGTCCATCTCGAGGATGGAGGCGTGGAAGGCTTCCTTCTTCAGGGCATGCCACAGCGCGTTGTGGTCCAGCTCGACCAGTTGCGGCTGTTGGCCTTCACCACCGTAGACGATGCCGGGCGTCTTGCCGGCATTGCGCAGACGGCGGCTCGCACCCGTACCCTGCTTTGCGCGCTCAAAAGCGACGAATTTCATGTGATTCTCCAGATGGAACCGGCCGCGACCAGCCTGGCTCCGTTTCAACAAAGGCTCCCGAAGGAGCCCACAAAAAAGAAGCGGCGAAGCCTGCTTCTCAAAGACGGTGCAGAGCATCGCGCCGCACCGTCTTCACTGCGATCAGGATCCGGCTTCGCCGGTCCTGTTCGCACTGATCTTCAAACCCATCTTGCGATCTTCAGATCGCAAGATGCTCAAAACAGGTTGTCCTGCTCCGAGAACAGGCTCATCACCGATTCACCCTTGGCAATGCGCTGGATCGTCTCGGCGAACAGGGGGGCCACCGACAGCTGGCGGATCTTGCTGCAGCTGGCTGCCGCGTCGGACAGCGGGATCGTGTTGGTCACGCACACTTCGTCCAGCGCAGTGCCCTGGGCAATGCGTTCCATGGCCGGGCCCGAGAACACCGGATGCGTGCAGTAGGCATACACCTTCTTGGCGCCGCGCTCCTTGAGCACCTCGGCCGCCTTCACCAGCGTGCCGGCCGTGTCGATCATGTCATCCATGATCACGCAGTTGCGGCCATCGATTTCGCCGATCACATTCATCACCTCGCTCACGTTCGCCTTCGGGCGACGCTTGTCGATGATGGCCAGATCGCAGTTGAGCTGCTTGGCCAGCGCGCGGGCGCGCACCACGCCGCCCACGTCGGGGCTCACCACGATCAGGTCTTCGTAGTTCTTGGCGCGCAGATCGCCCAGCAGCACGGGCGAGGCATAGATGTTGTCGACGGGGATGTCGAAGAAGCCCTGGATCTGGTCGGCGTGCAGGTCCATGGTCAGCACGCGGGCCACGCCCACGGTCTGCAGCAGGTTGGCAACCACCTTGGCCGAGATCGGCACGCGCGTGGAGCGCACGCGGCGGTCCTGGCGGGCATAACCGAAGTAGGGGATCACGGCGCTGATGCGTTCGGCCGACGAGCGCTTGAGCGCGTCGACCATGATCAGCAGTTCCATCAGGTTTTCGTTCGTGGGCGCGCAGGTGGACTGCACGACGAACACGTCACGGGCGCGAACGTTCTCGTTGATCTCGACGGTGACTTCGCCGTCGGAGAAGCGGCCCACGCGCGCGGCGCCGAGCGGCGAACCCAGGTGTTGAGAGATTTCTGCGGCCAGGCCCGGATTGGCATTGCCGGTGAAAACCATGAAGTCAGGGTGGTGCGCCTGCATGCTTGCTTCCCGGCGGTCAGAAAGTGGGGCTGGTGACTGCGGCGCTGGGCCGCTGGCCAGATTCTCAAAGAAAAGAATTTGGCAGGGGAAGAAGGATTCGAACCTTCGCATGCCGGAATCAAAATCCGGTGCCTTAACCAGCTTGGCGACTCCCCTACACAGGAGACAGGTCTAGCGACCTGCCACCGATGAACGTCGCGTTCAACCGCACTTGGCTGAACTTCTAGCCCACCCACCCTGCTAGAGGATGGACTGCCAGATTGCTGCAGATTCGTTGCTGCCAACCCGCAGGTGGATTGCGCAGTGACGCGTCTTGCATCAAGTCCATCGCTGCGAACACCGCACTGCCAGATCCGGTCATCCGGGGCTTGAGTCCTTGAGCGCCAAGCCAGTCGAGGGCTTGCGTCACTTCAGGGTTGAGCCTTTGGGCGACTGGCTGCAGATCGTTGTGACCAAAGCGAAAGATCTCTTCAGAGAGCTTTTTGCCTTGCGCCGTATCGTTCTCAGCGAAGCCATAGAGTATAGCGCCAGGTGTGGAACGTTGCAAATCTTCAGCTGAAAAAATTTTGGCAGTGGCCAGCCCGCTGGCCGGCTTGAGCACGGCGAAGCGTGCCGCAGGCAGCTCGACGGGGGTGATCTGCTCGCCCACGCCTTCGACCCACGCATTGCGCCCGCGCAGGAAGAAGGGCACGTCCGCGCCCAGCGTGAGGCCGATGCGCTCCAGCCTGGCCAGCGGCAGATGCAGGCCCCACAGGCGGTTGAGCGCAAGAAGGCAGGTGGCCGCGTCGGAGGAGCCGCCGCCCATGCCGGCCTCGGCAGGGATGCGCTTGAGCACGCCGATGTGGGCGCCCTGGCCTGGTTGGGCGAAGCCCTGCAGCGCACGGGCGGCGCGCAGCACCAGGTCGTCGGGGGGCAGCGCAGGGCCCAGGTCTTCGCGGCTCAACTGGCCGTCGCTGCGCAGTTCCACATGCAAGGTGTCGCACCAGTCGATGAGCATGAACACCGACTGCAGCAGGTGGTAGCCGTCATCGCGCCGGCCCGTGATGTGCAGGAAGAGGTTGAGCTTGGCGGGCGCGCTGAGCTCGTACAGCGCCTTCATGGCGCGTCGGTGGCCGCAGGCGCGGGCTCGAAGACCAGGCGCAGATCGGCCCTGGGCAAGGGCGATTCACGCACGGCCTGCAGCCGGCCCTCGTTCACGCGATCCAGTTGGGGGCGCCAGCCGGGCACGGGCGTGGCGCGGCCGGCCAGCCAGCCGAACAGGGCATCCACCGGCAGCGCGGCGCCGGTCAGTCGCGTCAGCAGGATGTCGATGGAGGCTTCGCGTTGCACGCGGCGTCCGTCGTCGAGCGAGGCCTGGCCGGGTGACCATTGCAGCAGGCCCAGCGTGTTGCCGATGGGCGTGCTGAGCTTGAGTTCGCCCCGGCCCGGCGCGCCGCGCAGTTCAAACACGGCGGCGAAGGACTGCGGCGGCTCGCTGTCGACGCGCAATGACAGGCGCCCGCTCCAGTAGCCGCCTTCTGCAGCGTCAGGTTTGCGGGCCGGCGCTGACGTGCCGCAGGCGGCCAGCAAGCACGGCAGCGAGGCCGCTGCGAGCAGCCAGCGCCTGCGTGCGGGGCCGACTTCCTCGGGGGCCAGGTCGCAGGGCCGCTCGTGCATGCCGCGCATCATGGCGACACACGCAGGCGCTTGAGCGTCTCCTGCAGCGTTTCATTGTCGGCATCGGCCAGCTTGGCCTGCTGCCAGATCGTGACCGCGCGAGCACGGTCGCCGCGTGCCCACAGCACCTCGCCCAGGTGAGCGGCGATCTCGGGATCGGGGCGCTTGCGGTAGGCCGCCTCGAGGATGCGCAGGGCCTCGGCCGTGTTGCCCATGCGGAACTCGACCCAGCCCAGGCTGTCGGCGATGAAGGGGTCTTCGGGGGCCAGTTCCAGCGCCTTGCGAATCAGCGTGCGTGCCTCGTCCAGGCGCAGGTTGCGATCGGCCAGCGAGTAGCCCAGCGCGTTGTAGGCATGGGCGTTGTCGGGCTGCAGCGTGATCACGCGCCGCAGGTGGCGCTCCATCTCGTCGTTGCGGCCCAGCTTCTCGGCTGCGAGGGCCAGGTCGTACAGAAGCTCGCTGTCTTCGGCATCGGCCTTGTGGCCTTCGTTGAGCAGGTCGTAGGCGGCCTGGTGCTGGCGCGCTTCGCGCAGCAGCTGCACCTGCGCCATGAAGCGCTGCTTGCGTTCGGCGACCGTGCGCGCGGGCAACTGCTGCAACAGCGCCCGAGCTTGTGGCAGTTGACCCTGCCGGCCCATCAACAGGGCGCGGCGCGTCTGGGCCTGGAAGAGCTCTTCCTTGTCCTCGATGCGCGAAAGCCATTGCTCGGCCGCGGCGTAGTCCTTGCGGCGTTCGGCCAGCTGCGACAGCTGCAGATAGGCCTGCGCCATGCCGCGACGGCGCTCGTCGGCATCGCTCGCGGCGGCGGCCAGTTCCAGGTAGCGCTGCAAAGAAGCCTGGGCTGCCGCGTCGTCGCGGGTCTGCCCCTGCAGGGTGCCCAGCATCAGCCATGGATCGGGCTGCGCGGGGTGGGCTTCGGTCACGGCCTTCAATTGCGCGGTCGCTTCGTCGTAGCGCTGTGCGCCGACCAGCCAGCGCGCATAGGCCACGCGGGCTTCGGGCAGCGCTTCCTTGTCCTGCAGGTAGCGCTTGACCAGCGCCTCGGCCTGCGGGCGTTTGGCGTCCATCAGGTCCAGGGCCAGCACGACGGGGCCGTCGGCCTTGGGGTCGGCGGCGGCGCCGCGCTCGGCCGCAGCCAGCGCGCCGTCCAGGTCGCCGCCCAACTGCCGCACGCGGCCGACCGTGGTCCAGGAAAGCGCGGCCGTGATGGGGTTGCGCAGATCGTCCTCAAGCGCCTGCTCGACCACCTGCGCGGCGAGCTTTTTGTCCTGGGCGCGGCCGTAGTTGCGGGCGATCACCGTCAGCAGCACGGGGCGCTCGATGACCGGCGTGGCCGCCAGTTCGGCGCGCAGCGGCTGCACCGTTTCCGCCAGGCGGCCCAGGGCGATCAGCACCTGCAGTTCCAGCCTGCGTGCATCGCGTGAATCAGGAACGGCCTGCTGCCAGGCGCGCGCGGCTGTGAGCGCCGATTCGGGCGAGCGGCCCGCGATGGCCGCCTCGGCCGCGCGCTGGAACAGCTCCGGCTCGCCGGAGCGACGCGCGGCTTCCAGCAGCAAGGCGAAGCTGTCCGCGGGATCGCCGTTGCGTGCACTGATCTCGCCCAGCAGCACTTCGTAGAAGAGCTGGGCGGTCATGGCGGAGGGGCGCGCCGGCGCAGGCGCATCGACCTTGGTGCCGGGTGCCGGTGGCACAGGCCCTGCGGGCGGCGCGGGCTGTGCCTGTGCCAGTCCTGCTACCAGGGTCCACATGACCAGGGCCGCACGCTTTCTGCGAGGCTTGAAACTCATCAATCCATAATAATGCAAGGCCCGTTGCCGCCCGGCCAGTCGACCTTGAGGGCCTGCGGTGCTTGCGGCCTCTTTTGCGCCCCTGGCTCGCATGTGTTTTCGATGGCGGCGGCCGCCCTCCAAGCGCCATGCCTGAACTCCCCGAAGTCGAAGTCACCCGCCGCGGTTTTGCCGATCGCATCGCCGGCGCGCAAGTGCAGGCCGTGCGTGTCGGCAAGCCCTTGCGCTGGGCGCTGGCGGTGCCGCCCGAATCGTTGGTCGGGCGCCAGGTCATCGGTGTGCGGCGGCGCGGCAAGTACCTGCTCGTCGACCTGGACCAGGGTCTGCTGCTCCTGCACCTGGGCATGTCCGGCAGCCTGCGCTTCGACCTCGAACTGCCGCCGCCGGGCGCCCATGACCATTTCGATCTGCAGACCTCGGCAGGCACGCTGCGCCTGCACGACCCGCGCCGCTTTGGTGCCGTGGTGCATGTGAGCGACGAATCCTCCCTGCTGGCGCGCAAGCTGCTGGGCCGCCTGGGCATGGAGCCTCTGGGCGAGCACTTCGATCCGGCTGCCTTCCATGCCGGGCTGCAGCGCCGGCGCGCGCCCATCAAGCAGGTGCTGCTGGCTGGCGACGTGGTGGTGGGCGTGGGCAACATCTATGCGTCGGAGGCCTTGTTCCTGGCGGGAATCCGCCCCACCACCCTGGCGGCGCGCATCTCGCGGCCCCGCGCCGCGCGGCTGCATGCGGCGGTGCGCGACGTGCTGGGCCGCGCCGTGGAGCGTGGCGGCAGCACGCTGCGCGACTTTTCGGGGGTGGACGGGCAGGGCGGCTACTTCCAGCTCGAAGCGATGGTTTACGGCCGCGCCGGCCAGCCTTGTCGCGTGTGCGGCCAGCCGATCCGCCTGCTGCGCCAGGGCCAGCGCGCCACCTACTTTTGCGCGCAATGCCAGAAGGCTTGATGCGCAGAGTCGGTGGTCACACACTTGGGCAGTGACCTGTTATATTTTGAAACACCGCCACACGGACGCATCGTGAGCCGCTCCTTCGATCAGCAATTCGACCAGCACGGGGCCTGGCGCCGGAACTTCGCCCATCGGCTGAAGTGGCTGGGCAACTGGCTGCGCGACAACGACCTGCTCGACACCGCAGTGGCCGAGCGCCTGCGCGAGCTGGAGACGCAGATGCGTGCCAGCAAGGTGCGCGTGGCCTTCGTGGCCGAGTTCTCGCGCGGCAAGTCCGAGCTGATCAACGCCATCTTCTTTGCCGGCTACGGACGCCGCGTCATGCCGGCCAGCGCCGGGCGCACCACCATGTGCCCCACCGAGCTGGGCTATGACCCCACGCTCGCCCCCAGCCTGCGCCTGCTGCCCATCGAAACCCGGCTGGAAACCGGCTCCCTGAATGCCTGGCTGCGCAACACCGAGCGCTGGACCGAAATTGCGGTGGATGTGGACGATGCCGAGCATCTGGCCGCCACCATGCAGAAAGTGGCCGAGGTGATGTGGGTGCCCAGGGAGCAGGCCAAAGCCCTGGGCTTCTGGCATGACGACATGCCTCAGGACAACCCCGTGGTCGATGCCCAGGGCCGCGTGGAGGTGCCGCGCTGGCGCCATGCGGTGCTGAACATGCCTCATCCGCTGCTCGAGCAGGGGCTGGTGATCCTCGACACCCCCGGCCTCAACGCGATCGGCGCCGAGCCCGAGCTGACGGTGAGCCTCATTCCGCAGGCCCACGCGGTGGTTTTCATCCTGGGCGCAGACACCGGCGTGACGCGCTCCGACCTCTCCATCTGGCGCGAGCATCTGACGACGGAGGGCGATCCGAGCGAAACGCGGCTGGTGGTGCTCAACAAGATCGACACGCTCTGGGACTCGCTGAGCCAGCCGGGCCAGATCGATGCGCAGCTGGAGCGCCAATGCGCCAGTGCGGCCCAGACGCTGGGCGTGTCGCGCGATCGCGTGCTGCCGGTATCGGCCCAGAAAGGGCTGCAGGCCAAGGTCGAGCACCAGAGCGCGCTGCTGCGTGCCAGCCGCCTGCCGGCGCTGGAGGCGGCCCTGGGCCAAGGTCTTCTGGGCCGGCGCGAGCAGGTGCTGCGCCAGGCCGTGAACACCGGCGTGAGTGCGCTGCGCGCAGAGGCCGCGCGCGTGCTCCAGGTGCGCCAGCGCGACCTGGCCGAGCAGGTGCTCGAGCTTCAGGGCCTGCGCGGCAAGAACAGCGGCGTGCTGCGCCACATGCGCGGCCGCATCGAGCAGGAGCAGGCCGACTTCGAATCCAGCAATGCGCGCATCCTGGCGCTGCGATCCATCCAGGCCAAGATGCTGCGCCAGGTCCATGCCGTGCTGGGCGTGACCACCTTGCGCGAGGACATGGGCCGGCTGGCGCAGGCGTTGCGCGCCTCGGGCCTGAAGCTGAACGTGAAGGCCATCTATGGCAGCACCTTCGATGCCCTGAGGCAGAACCTGCGCGAGGTCCACGCCTCGCTGACGGAAATGCACAGCATGCTCAACGCCACGTTCCGGCAGCTCAACGCCGAGCACGGCTTTTCGCTGCAGGCGCCACCGGAGCCCGAACTGGCCGAGTTCGAGGCCGAGCTGGGCCGCATCGAGCAGAGCCACCTGCACTACCTGGGCGTGGGCAACATGCTGCGCCTGGTGCAGGCCGAGTTCTGCGACAAGCTGGTGCGGGCCCTGGCCAGCCGCGTGCGCGCGGTCAACGAAGCTGCCGTCCATGAAATCGACCGCTGGGGCAAGTCGGCCCGGGCGCAGCTGGACGTGCAACTGCGCGAGCGGCGCCGCAGTTTCGTGCGGCGCCTCGAATCCCTGGAGCGCATCCAGTCGGCCACCGGCAACCTGGACGAGCGCCTGGCGGAAATCGAGGCCCAGTCCCAGGCGCTCCAGTCGCTGCAGCAAAGGCTCGATGAACTCACGGGCCTGCTGACCAGCGCGGAGCCCGGCCCATCCCCTGCCGGCTCGGCGCCCGGCGAGTTGCGCGTCGCGTGACGGCGCGCCCTCCGGCGGACGACGTGCACACGCACGCCGCCGCACTGGCTCCTGCCTTTGCGCCTGCGCTCATCGCCTGGCAGCGCAGCCACGGCCGCAGCACGCTGCCCTGGCAGAACACGCGCGATCCGTACCGCGTGTGGCTGTCCGAAATCATGCTGCAGCAGACGCAGGTCGTGACCGTGCTGGGCTACTACGCACGCTTCCTGGAACGCTTTCCTGCTGTATCGGCGCTGGCAGCCGCCAGCGAGGACGAGGTGCTGGGTTTGTGGAGCGGCCTGGGCTACTACAGCCGCGCGCGCAACCTGCACCGCTGCGCCCAGGACGTGGTGGCGCGGTTCGGCGGGCGCTTTCCGGCATCGGCGCAGGAATTGCAGACCCTGCCTGGCATCGGCCGCTCCACGGCGGCCGCCATTGCGGCCTTCTGCTTCGGCGAACGCGTGGCCATTCTGGACGGCAACGTCAAGCGTGTGCTCACGCGGGTGCTGGCCTATGAGGCTGACCTTTCGCGCAGCGCCAACGAGAAGACACTGTGGGATGCGGCACAGCAGATGCTGCCTGCGCCTGCCGCGGGCGAGGCGTCGGGGGCGGACGACACCATGGCGCGCTACACCCAGGGCCAGATGGACCTGGGTGCGACCGTGTGCCTGCCGCGCCAGCCGCAATGCCTGATCTGCCCGGTGCAACGCCTGTGCCGCGGCAGCGCGGCCGGCAACCCCGAGCGCTACCCGGTGCGCGAGCGCCGGCTGCGCCGCAGCGCCCAGAGCCTGTGGCTGCTGCTGGCGCGCCGCGACGATGGCGCCGTATGGCTGCACAAGCGGCCCGCCAAGGGCATCTGGGCCGGCCTGCACAGCCTGCCGGTCTTTGACAGCGAGGAGGCGCTGCAGGCCGCGCTGCCGCCGCAGGCCTGGGCCGCGGCGGTGATGCAACCAGCCTTCGTGCACGTTCTCACGCACAAGGACCTGCATCTGCACCCCGTGCGCGTGGCGGCGCGCGCCGATCTGCAGGGCCTGCCGCCGCTCGATGGCTCGGGCCGCTGGGTCTCGGCGCAGGAATGGCCCGGGCTGGGCCTGCCGGCGCCGGTGCGGCGCCTGCTCGAAGACGAGCATTGAGCAGACGGACGGCGCGACGCCCGGGTTCTGCGCGAACCCCGCGGCACGCCGCGATCAGTCGGTGTCCAGCTCGCGGTGCCGCTTGAGTGCGGCCCAGCGCTCGCCGAAGGCGCGCGCCAGTTGCTCGACCAGAAAGACCGAGCGGTGCTGGCCGCCCGTGCAGCCGATGGCCACCGTCACGTAGCTGCGGTGGTCATCGGCCAGTGCCGCCAGCCAGTGGTTGAGGAACTGCTCGATGTCGGCATACATCTGCGCCACTTCGTCGTGCGCCCGCAGCCAGTCGACCACCGGCGTGTCGCGCCCCGTCAGCGCACGCAGCTCGGCCACATAGTGCGGGTTGGGCAGCATGCGCACATCGAACACGTAGTCCGCGTCCAGCGGCAGCCCGCGCTTGAAGGCGAAGGACTGGAAGACCAGCGTCAACTGGCGCTGCGGCGCGTTCAGCAGCGCCTTGATGTAGGTGCGCAGCTGCGCCGGCTGGATCAGGCTGGTGTCGATCACGTCTGCGCCGTCGCGCAGGTCGGCCAGCAGCTCGCGTTCGAGCTCGATGGCCTGCACCAGGGCGCGCTCCTGCTCGGGCGCGTCCACGCGGCCTTCCTGCCTGGACAGCGGGTGGCGCCGCCGGGTTTCGGAAAACCGCCGCACCAGCGCTTCGGTCGTCGAGTCCAGGAACAGCGAACGCAGCGCGATGCCTTCCTTGCGCAGGTTGGCCAGCTGCAGAGGCAGGCCGGGCAGCGAGACGCCGCTGCGCACGTCGATCGCCACAGCCACGCGCCGGGCGCGCTGGGCGGTCTGCAAGGCCAGGAAGGAGGCCAGCAGCTCGGGCGGTAGGTTGTCGACGCAGTAGTAGCCGGCATCTTCCAGCGCATGCAGGGCCACCGACTTGCCGGAGCCGGACATGCCGGTGATGAGGACCAGATCCAGCGTCATGGGTGGGCCTTGGCTTTGCGGCGCGGCGTGTCGGCTGCGGCAGCAGGCTGCGGCGCCAGCAGCTCGCGGGCATGGGCCAGCGTGGTGGCCGAGATGCGCTCGCCGCCCAGCATGCGCGCGATTTCTTCGGCTCGCTCCTCGGCCAGCAAGGGCTGTACCGAGCTCTCGGTGCGCGGCGCCTGGCCTGGCGCTTCAACGGCAGCGCGCTTGGCCACGCGCAGGTGATGGTCGGCGCAGGCGGCCACCTGGGGCAGGTGGGTCACGGCCAGCACTTGGCGGTCGCGGCCCAGTTGCTGCATCAGCCGGCCCACGGTTTCAGCCACCGCGCCACCGACGCCCGAGTCCACTTCGTCAAAAATCAGTGTCTGCGCATTGCCCAGCCGGCTGGTGGTCACCGCAATGGCCAGCGCGATGCGCGAGAGTTCTCCGCCGGAGGCCACCTTGCCGATGGGGCGCGGCGTGCTGCCTGCATGGCCGGCCACCAGGAAGTTGACGTCCTCCAGGCCCGCGCGGCCGGGCTGGGCAGCGGGCTGCAACTGCACGTCAAAGCGGCCGCCCTGCATGCCCAGGCCCTGCATGGCCTGGCTGATGGCCTGGGCCAGGCGCGGCGCGGCCTGCGTGCGGCGCGCGCTCACGGCCTGGGCCGATTTGCGCCAGCTCTGCTGGCTGCGCTGTTCGGCGGCTTCCAGCGCTTCCAGGTCGGTCTGGGCGTCCAACTGCGCCAGCTCCCCTTGCCATTGCGCGAGCAGTGCGGGCAGGTCTTCGGGCTGGCGCTTGTAGCGCCGCGCCAGCGACATCCACTGGCCCATGCGTTCGTCGAGCGCGGCCAGTTGTTCCGGGTCGGTGTCGGTGTGGCGCAGATAGGCCTGCAGCGAATGCGCCGCGTCCGAGGCCTGCGCCACGCTGGAGGCCAGCTCCTCGATCAGCCCCTGGAACTCGGGCTCGAGGTGGCGCTGGTTCTGCAGCAGCTCCAGCGCCTTGTTCAGCGCGCCCAGCGCGCCGCTGTCCTCGTCTTCCAGGGCCGCATGCGCGCCCTGGGCCGCATCGATCAGCCCCTGCGCGTGCGAAAGCCGCGTGTGCTGGGTCGACAGCTCTTCCCATTCGGCTTCACGCGGGGCCAGCTTGCCCAGCTCGCCAATCTGCCACTGCAGCCGTTCGCGCTCGCGCTGCAGCGAATCCTGCGCGCGGCGCGCGTCTTCCAGCGCCTGCAGGGCCTGGCGCCAGCGCTGCCAGGCGGCTTCCATCTCGCTCACGTCCACCCCGGCATAGGCGTCGAGCAGGCCGCGCACGGCCTCGGTTCGCGTGAGGCTTTGCCAGGCGTGCTGGCCATGGATGTCCAGCAACTGGTCGCCCAGCTCCCGCAACTGCGTGGCCGTGGCCGGCGCACCATTGATCCAGCCGCGGCTGCGGCCCTGCAGATCCACGGATCGGCGCAGCAGCAGCGTGTCATCGGCGGTGAAGCCGCCTTCCTCTAGCCAGGCGGCCAGGGCGGGATCGGCATCGAACTCGGCGCTCACGTCCAGGCGCTGCGCGCCCTCGCGCACGGCGCCCGGATCGGCGCGGTTGCCCAGCACCAGCTGCAGCGCATCGATGAGGATGGACTTGCCGGCGCCGGTCTCGCCCGTCAGCACCGTGAAGCCGGCCTGCAGGTCCAGCTCCAGCGAACGGACGATCACGAAGTCCCGCAGGGTGATGCGGCGCAGCGCCATCTCAGTGGCGCCCGGCCGCCCGAAGGCACTGAGGCACCCCCTCGGGGGGCAGCGGACCTCGCGAAGCGGGGGAGCGTGGGGGCTGTTTCATTTCAGTGGCGCCCGGCCGCCCGAAGGCACTGAGGCACCCCCTCGGGGGGCAGCGGACCTCGCGAAGCGGGGGAGCGTGGGGGTAGTTTCATTTCAGTTGTCTCCCTTGTTCCAGTGCATCTTGCGGCGCAGCGTGTCGAAGTAGCTCCAGCCGCGTGGATGCAGAAAGCGCACATGGAAGTCGGAGCGGCGCACCACGATGCGGTCGCCCTGGCGCAGGGAGGCAAGGGATTGCATGTCGAAGTTGGCGCTGGCGTCGCGGTCGTTGACCACCTCGATGGTCACTTCTTCGGCGTCGGGCAGCAGGATGGGGCGGTTGGACAGGGTGTGGGGCGCGATCGGCACCATGATCCAGCCCGGGATGGACGGATGCAGCAGGGGCCCACCGGCCGACAGGGCGTAGGCCGTGGAGCCTGTGGAGGTGGCGATGATCAGGCCGTCCGCGCGCTGGTTGGCCACGAAGGCCTTGCCCACAGACACGCGCAGTTCCACCATGCCCGAGGTGGCGCCGCGATTGACCACCACGTCGTTCATGGCCACGGCCTCGAACACGGACTGGCCGTCGCGCATCACGCTGGCCTGGATCAGGCTGCGGTGGTCCTCGTCGTACTCGCCGGCCAGCATGGGGCGCAGCGCGTCCTGGTATTCATCGAGCGCGATGTCGGTGATGAAGCCCAGGCGGCCCCGGTTGATGCCGATCAGCGGCACGCCAAAAGGCGCCAGCTGGCGGCCGATGCCCAGCATGGTGCCGTCGCCGCCCACCACGAGGCCGAGGTCGCATTGCTCGCCGATCTCCTCGACGCTCATCACGGGATGGCGGCAGGCGCGCGGCGGCACGGCTGCGTCGCCGCAGCCTGCGCTGCTTTGCTCCAGCACCACCTCACATCCTTGCGCGCTCAGGAAGTCGCCGATCTCGTCCATCACGGGATCGTGCGCGCGCGCGCCCTGCGGCTGGTACTTGCCGATAAGGGCGACGCGGCGAAACACAGAAGTCATGCGCAAATTAAAACATCTTTGCTTGACCAGCCGGTGGCCACAAGGCGTGCCTGAACAAGGCCATCCCGCTCCTAAAATCGTGCCATGCTGGATGACCGTGCCAAGTTGCTGCTCAAGACGCTGGTTGAGCGCTACATCTCCGATGGAACGCCCGTCGGTTCGCGCACCCTCTCGCGTGCGCCGGGGCTGGAGCTGTCGCCGGCCACCATCCGGAATGTGATGTCCGACCTGGAGGAGCTGGGCTTGATCGCCAGCCCGCACACCTCGGCCGGCCGCATTCCCACGGCGCGCGGCTACCGCCTGTTCGTGGACACCATGCTCACCGCGCAGCGCACCCAGTTGGCGGCGCCCAGCCTGCCGGCCGACCAGCCGCAGAAGGTGATCGCCAACGCCGCGCAGATGCTGTCCAACCTGTCGCAATTCGTCGGCGTGGTGATGGCGCCGCGCCGCGCTGCCGCCTTCCGGCAGGTGGAATTCCTGCGGCTGTCGGAGCGGCGACTGCTGGTGATCATCGTCTCCACCGATGGCGATGTGCAGAACCGGGTGATCTTCACCGACCGCGACTATTCGCAGTCCGAGCTGGTGGAGGCAGCGAACTATCTCAACGCCCACTACAGCGGCCTGTCGATGGAGCAGGTGCGTGACCAGTTGCAAGGCGAGATGGAAACCCTGCGCGGCGAAATCGCCACGCTGATGCAGGCAGCCGTGCAGGTCAGCACCGAAGCCATGAGCGCGGCGCAGGAAGAGGTGATCATTGCCGGCGAGCGCAACCTGCTGGCCGTGAGCGACTTCTCCAGCGACATGAGCCAGCTGCGCCGGGCCTTCGAGCTGTTCGAGCAGAAGGCGCAACTGCTGCGCCTGCTCGATGTGTCGAGCAAGGCCGAGGGCGTGCGCATCTTCATCGGCGGCGAAAGCCAGGTCGTGCCTTTTGAAGAGCTGTCGGTGGTCAGCGCGAACTACGAGGTCGATGGTGAGGTGGTCGGCACGCTGGGCGTCATCGGCCCCACGCGCATGCACTATGACCGCATGATCCAGATCGTGGACATCACTGCGCGCCTGGTGGGCAATGCATTGAGCCAGCCCAAGGGATAACAGGGCAAATCCTGGTATAGAATCGTGGGCTTCGCACAGGGCCGTTAGCTCAGTTGGTCAGAGCAGGGGACTCATAATCCCTTGGTCGCTGGTTCAAGTCCAGCACGGCCTACCAAGCACGCTGAAAAGCATTGCTGACGTCCCTGAAGAATTCAAAAAGAAAAACAAGAAAATCTAGAGGAGTGCTCAAAAGCACGCTATACTAGATAGCTTAGCGGCTGTAGCTCAGCTGGATAGAGTACTTGGCTACGAACCAAGGGGTCGTGGGTTCGATTCCTGCCAGCCGCACCAAACGGATAGCCCCGGAACAGCAATGTTCCGGGGCTTTTTCCTTTCTGCGCCTTCAGCCCTGATGAGGGATTTCTGAGGGACTCACCTTTCCGGGCAATCGGTATGAGCAAGGCCTTTACCAAGGAAAGCGACGGCGAAGAGGACGACCTCGACGCCGGGCTGCCGCCCCTGCCGGCGGGCAGCAAGAACTACATCACGCCGGCCGGCTACGCGCGGCTGCGCGCGGAGCTGCTGGACCTGATGGACAACGAGCGGCCCAAGGTGGTGGAGGCCGTGCATTGGGCGGCCAAGAACGGAGACCGTTCAGAAAACGGC
Organism: Xenophilus arseniciresistens; assembly: GCF_028023875.1. GTDB lineage: Bacteria > Pseudomonadota > Gammaproteobacteria > Burkholderiales > Burkholderiaceae_C > Xenophilus > Xenophilus arseniciresistens. The sequence continues at coordinate 916,543 of NZ_JAQIPB010000001.1, read as the reverse complement.
GACTACCTCTACGGCAAGAAGCGACTGCGCGAAATCGACCGCCGCATCCGCTTCCTCACGCGCCGGCTGGAGATTGCCGAGGTCACCGACCCTTCCGTGCATCACGGCGGCGATCAGGTCTTCTTTGGCGCCACCGTCACTTATGCGGACGAAGAAGGTGCCGAGTCCACCGTGACGATCCTGGGCATCGACGAGGCAGTCAGCGCGCAGTCCCAGGTGAGCTGGGTGTCGCCCGTCGCGCGCGCGCTGCTCAAGGCGCGCGTGGGCGATCTGGTGCGCCTGGTCACGCCGGCCGGCGCGCGCGAGATCGAGGTGCTGGCCGTGAGCTACCCCGTCCCAGCAGCCTGAAGCTGCCGCCTGTGCGCTCAGGGGGCCGGAAGAATGCGCGCCGCCTTGAGCACGGAGGGCGTGCGACGCGCGGCGCGCAGCACGTTGTCCAGATGCGAGCGGTCCTGCACGGCGACGACGAAGCGCAGGTCGATCGAGTCCTGTGCTGCGTCTTCGGGCATTTCGACGTGCGTGATGTCTGCTTCCGCGCCCGCCAGCGTGGCGGCGATGCGGGCCAGCACGCCCTTGTCATTGCGCACGGTCACGCGCAGCGCGGTTTCGAACGGTCGCAGCGGCTCGTCCGACCACTCCACGGTGATGAAGCGCTCGCTGTCCTTGTGGTGCAGGCGCTGCGCCACGCCGCAGCTGTCCACATGCACCACCAGCCCTTCGCCGTGGCCCAGGTATCCCACGATGGGGTCGCCCGGGATGGGGCGGCAACAGGTGGCAAAGCGCACCGAGGAGTTCTCGCTGCCGTCCAGCGTCACGCCGCCCTGCGACACCGACTCATGTGCGGTGAAGCGCTCGCGCGTGAGCATGAGGGCGTCGGGGCGCTCGCCGCGCTCGGCCATCAGCGCCATCAGCCGCTTGGCGACGATGGTCGCGATGCGCCGGCCCAGGCCGATGTCCGTCAGCAGCTCGGCGCGGCTGCGGTTGCCCGTGAAGCGCAGCAGCTTGTCCCACAGCGGCTGCTGCTCGGTGCTGTCGTCGGGCAGCCGGGCCAGGCCCTCGGCGCGCAGGGCCTGGGTCAGCAGCTTCTCCCCCAGGCCTTCGGACTCGGTCTGCTCCAGCGTCTTGAGGTAATGACGGATCTTGGAGCGTGCCCGGCCCGTGCGCACAAAGCCCAGCCAGGCGGGGTTGGGCGTGGACACCGGCGCGGTGATGACTTCCACCACGTCGCCGTTGTTGAGTTCGGTGCGCAGCGGCACCTGCTCGCCATTGATGCGGGCGGCCGAGGTGTGGTCGCCGATGTTGGTGTGGATGGCGTATGCGAAGTCCACCACCGTGGCGCCGCGGGGCAGGGCCATGATCTCGCTCTTGGGCGTGAACACATAGACCGCGTCGGGAAAGAGGTCCACCTTCACATGGTCCCAGAACTCGGCGGCGTCGCGCGTTTCGTCCTGGATGTCCAGCAGCGACTGCAGCCACTTGGCACTCAGCCGTTCGGCCCCGGTATCGCTGGTCTCCGAAGCCTTGTAGAGCCAATGCGCGGCCACGCCCGACTCGGCGACGAGGTGCATGGCTTCGGTGCGCAGCTGGAATTCGACGTTCACGCCCGAGGGGCCGACCAGCGTGGTGTGCAAGGACTGGTAGCCGTTGAGCTTGGTGATGGCGATGTGGTCCTTGAACTTGCCCGGCAGCGGCTTGTACAGCTGGTGCAGGATGCCCAGCGCGGTGTAGCAGGCCGTGATGGTGGGCAGGATCAGGCGAAAGCCGTAGATGTCCGTGACCTCGGCGAAGCTCAGGTGCTTCTCATCCATCTTGCGGTAGATGGAGTAGAGCGTCTTCTCGCGGCCCGCGATCCGGATCTGCAGGTCTGCGTTGGCAAAGGCCGCTTCCACGTCGCGCTGCACCTTGTGGATCAGGTCGCGCCGGCGGCTGCGGGCCTTGGCCACGGCCTTGCCCAGGATCGCATAGCGCCAGGGCCGCAGATGCCGGAACGACAGGTCCTGCAGCTCGCGGTAGGTCTGGTTCAGACCCAGGCGGTAGGCGATGGGGGCGTAGATCTCCAGCGTCTCGCGCGAGATGCGCGACCACTTTTCACGCGGCGCATCGGACAGCGTGCGCATGTTGTGCGTGCGGTCGGCCAGCTTGACCAGGATCACGCGCACGTCGCGCGCCATGGCCAGCAGCATCTTGCGAAAGCTCTCGGCCTGGTTTTCCTCGCGGGTGTTGAACTGCAGCTTGTCCAGCTTGGTCAGGCCGTCCACCAGCTCGGCCACCGAGGCGCCGAAGCGCTCCACGAGGTCGGCCTTGGTGACGCCGCAGTCCTCCATCGCGTCGTGGAGCAGGGCGGCCATCAGGGCCTGGGCATCGAGCTTCCATTCCGTGCACTGCGCGGCCACCGCAATGGGATGGGTGATATAGGGCTCGCCGCTGTTGCGCAACTGGCCCAGGTGGGCTTCGTCGGCAAAACGGTAGGCGCGGCGCACCAGCTCCACGTCTTCCGCGCTCAGGTAGTCCAGCCGATCCAGAAGCGCGGCAAAGCTGGCCGCAGCCGCATTCAGGGCTGCAGGCCGACCCGATGGCAGGCTGCTTGCCGAAGGTCTGGACTCAGGTTGGACGACCGCACTCATGGTTGTGACTTTAGCAAGACAGTTGCATGTCCCGCTCCGGGCACAAAAAAAGCACCGCAAGCGGTGCTCTCTTTTTGTGCGGCCAGCAGCCGTTCAGGCGCGGCCGGCAGTGCGTGCGAGGCAATCAGCCGGGCACCTTCTTGAGCATTTCCAGGCCGATCTTGCCGTCGGCAATTTCGCGCAGCGCAGTGACGGCCGGCTTGTTCTTGCTTTCGATCTTGGGTGCGTGACCCTGGCTCAGCATGCGGGCGCGGTAGGTGGCCGCCAGCACGAGTTGAAAGCGGTTGGGGATCTGCTCCAGGCAGTCTTCGACGGTGATGCGGGCCATGGCTATCTCTTTCTCGGTGCGATGGATCAGGAAATGTTCAGTGCCGCGAAGGTGTCGGCACGGGCGCGGCGCTGGGCGACGTAGCGCAGGCGTTGCGCGTGAACGATGGCCTTGAGGTCAAAGAGCGCGCGCTCGAAAAGCTCGTTGATTATAACGAAGTCGAACTGGCTGGCCTGGGCCATCTCCTCGGCGGCATTGGCCAGGCGCAGGTCGATCACGTCGGGCGCATCCTCGCCGCGCCGCTCCAGGCGCGAGCGCAGCTCTTCCCAGCTGGGCGGCAGGATGAAGATCAGCACTGCGTTGGCAAAGGTCTTGCGGATCTGCAGCGCGCCCTGGAAGTCGATCTCCAGCAGCACGTCGGCGCCTTGGGCGACGCGCTCCTCCACGGCTTTCTTCGAGGTGCCGTAGCGGTGCCCATGCACGTGCGCCCATTCCACGAAACCGTCGGCGGCGACCATCGCATCGAACTCGGCCGCGGAGGTGAAGAAGTATTCGCGGCCATGCTTTTCCTGGCCACGCGGCGGGCGCGTCGTGTGCGACACCGAGGGCTGAACGGCCGAGTCCAGCTCCATCAGCGCCTTGACCAGGCTGGATTTGCCGGCGCCGCTGGGCGCCGCCACGACGAAGATGTTGCCGGGGTATTCCATGTCGGCCCTCTTTCTTATTCGATGTTCTGCACCTGCTCGCGCATCTGCTCGATCAGCACCTTCATGTCCACGCCGATGCGCGTGAGTTCCAGTGCCGCAGACTTAGAGCCCAGGGTGTTGGCCTCGCGGTGCAGCTCCTGGATCAGGAAGTCCAGGCGCTTGCCGATCTCGCCGCCCTGCGCGAGCAGGCGTTCGATCTCGTCGAGGTGGGCGCTCAGGCGCGTCAGCTCTTCTGCCACGTCGATGCGGATGGCGAAGGCCGTGGCTTCCGCCAGTGCGCGGTCCTGGGCGGTGTCGGCGCTGGCCTGATTCGCCACCAGGCCCATGGCTTCGTTCCAGCGCTCCAGGAAGCGTGTGCGCTGCTGCTCCACCAGCCGCGGAATGATGGGCGCGGCCTGCTGGGCGAGGGCGCGCAGGCCTTGCAGGCGTTCCTGCAATGTCAGGACCAGCCGCTCGCCTTCGCGAGCGCGGGCATCGAGCAGGCTTTCCAGCACGCGGATGGCAAGCGCGGGCGCATCGAAGTCGGCGGCCGAGGCGGGGCGCGAGCCTTCCTGGGCAGCCAGCCGCAACACGTCCGCCACGCTCAGCTCGGCGGCCTGCGGCAGCCAGGCCTTGATCGCGTCCTGGGCGGCATTGAGCCGCTGCAGCAGTCGGGGCGAGGGCTCGCCCATGCCGCTCGCGCTGCCGTTGTCGATGGCCGCCCGCAGCTCGACCTTGCCGCGCTTGAGGTGCCGGGTCAGCAGCTCGCGCAGCGCGGGCTCGTGCTGGCGCAGCTCTTCGGGCAGCTTGAAAGTCAGGTCCAGGAAGCGGCTGTTGACGGCCCGGATTTCCAGGCCCAGACGGGCGCCGGACGCCTCGCGCGCATCGCCTTCGCCGGGGCCGGCCGCGGGGGCGCTCTGGCCGCTTGCGTAGCCGGTCATGCTGTAGACTGCCATGAAGCCTCGCTGTCCTTACTCGGGTTTCGTTTGCCCCTGTGCCCCAAGGCACATTGCGCTTGTGGCGCGTGCAAGGGATCGATCCGGCCAGCGCTCGCGTGCCGTTGCTGCTCCCCCGCCTTCGGGCGAAACTCCCGATTATGTCAAAGGTCAAACCGTCGCCTCTGCCCCCCGACACGGTGATAGGCGGATACCGCGTCGTGCGCCGCCTGTCGGCTGGCGGCTTCGGCGTGGTCTACCTGGCGGTCGACAAGAGTGGGCAGCAGGTCGCCATCAAGGAATACCTGCCTTCGTCGCTGGCCACCCGCGCCCCCGGCGAACTGGCGCCGCAGGTGCCGCCCGAGAAGCTGTCGCTGTACCGGCTGGGCCTCAAGAGCTTCTTCGAGGAAGGCCGGTCGCTGGCGCAGATCTCGCACGCCTCGGTCGTGAGCGTGCTGAATTTCTTCCGCGAGAACGAAACCGTCTACATGGTGATGAACTACCTGGACGGCGCCACGCTGCAGGACTTCATCGTCACCGCGCGCGAGCTCAAGAAGTCCAAGGTGTTCCGCGAGTCCACGATCCGCTCGCTGTTCGACGAGATCCTCCGGGGCCTGCGCGTGGTGCATCAGCACAAGATGCTGCACCTGGACATCAAGCCGGCCAACATCTTCGTCACCGATGACGACCGGGCCGTGATGATCGACTTCGGCGCCGCGCGCGAGGTGCTGTCCAAGGAAGGCAACTTCATCCGCCCCATGTACACGCCCGGCTTTGCCGCGCCCGAGATGTACCGGCGCGATTCGTCGATGGGCCCCTGGACCGACATCTACGCCATCGGCGCCTGCATGTACGCCTGCATGCACGGCTACCCGCCCAACGACGCGCCGCAGCGCATCGAAAAAGACCGCCTGTCGCTGTCGCAGTCCCGGCTTCGGGGCATCTACTCCGACGACCTGATCGAGGTGGTGGAGTGGTGCATGGCGCTGGACCCGCTGTCCAGGCCGCAGTCGGTGTTCGCGCTGCAAAAGGAACTCAGCCGCGAGGGCGAGCGCCGCTACACGCGCCTGTCGGTCAGCGAGAAGATGCGCCTGTCGCTGGACAACATGCGCGCGGCCGACAAGAAGCCGCTGCCCAAGGTGGCGGCGCCCACGACCCGGCCGAACTGAGAGATGCTTTCCATTCCTCGCATCCATCAAGGGGCGTTTCAATGAAGTTCTCCGTCTTCCAGGTCAGCCGCAAGGGCGGCAGGCCCAAGAACGAGGACCGCATGGGCTACTGCTACACGCGCGAATCGGGCCTGTTCGTGCTGGCCGACGGCATGGGAGGGCACCCGGAGGGCGAGGTGGCGGCCCAGCTGGCGCTGCAGACCATCGCTGCGCTGTACCAGCGCGATGCGCGGCCGGGGCTCAAGGACGTGAAGTCCTTCCTCGCGGCGGCCGTGATGAGCGCGCACCAGCAGATCATGCGCTATGCCAGCGCCAAGGCCATGCTCGACACGCCGCGCACGACCGTGGTGGCCGCGGTGCTGCAGGACGGCCTGGCCACCTGGATCCACTGCGGCGATTCGCGCCTGTATGTGGTGCGCGAGGGCAGGCTGCTCACGCGCACGCGCGACCATTCGCATGCCGAGCGACCACGCCCGCACGGCAGCACCGAGCCGGTCAACCGCAACCTGCTGTTGACCTGCCTGGGCTCGCCGTGCACTCCGATGTTCGAAATTTCCGAGCCGCTGGTGCTGCAGCAGGGCGACCGGCTGATGCTCTGCTCGGACGGCATCTGGGGTGTGCTTGACGACGAACTGATCGCGCGCACGCTGGCCAGCCGCGCCGTTTCTGATGCGGCGCCCGAGCTGGTCGAGATGGCGCTGCGCCGGGCCGGGCGCACCGGCGACAATGCGACGCTGGTGGCCGTCGAGTGGGAAACCCCCGACGGCGCGGGCGGCCGGGGCATCTCGACGGACCACATCAGCGACGACGTCTTCGCCTCCACCATCCAGGCAGGCATGCCCTCGGATGGCGAGATCGACGACCTGGACGACGACGCCATCGAGCGCTCCATCGCCGAGATCAACGAAGCCATCCGCCGCTCGGCAGCGCGCCGCGGCTGAGCGGCCGCCCTGCATCGCTTCCTGTCCTCCGCCCGGCTCGGTGACCGCTGGCGGCCTTCACTTCTTCCTGTCTTGCACTCTGGATCGATCATGAGCTCTTTCACCCGTAGCGCCGGCCGTGCCGCCGATCAGTTGCGCGCCATCCGCATCACCCGCGGCTTCACCATCCACGCCGAAGGCTCGGTGCTCATCGAGTTCGGCCAGACGCGCGTGCTCTGCACCGCCTCGGTCGAAGAAAAAGTGCCGCCGCACAAGAAAGGCAGCGGCGAAGGCTGGGTGACCGCCGAATACGGCATGCTGCCGCGCGCCACCCACACCCGTGGCAGCCGCGAGGCGGCCAAGGGCAAGCAGAGCGGGCGCACCCAGGAGATCCAGCGCCTGATCGGCCGTTCGATGCGCGCGGTATTCGATCTGCGAGCGCTGGGCGAGCGCACCATCCACCTCGATTGCGACGTGCTGCAGGCAGACGGCGGCACGCGCACCGCGGCCATCACGGGCGCCTTCGTGGCGGCGCAGGACGCCGTCAACAAGCTGATGGCGCAGGGCCTGCTGGGCGCATCGCCCATCAAGGACCATGTGGCTGCCGTGTCGGTGGGCATCGTCGAAGGCCTGCCGCTGCTGGACCTGGAGTACACCGAGGACTCGGCCTGCGACACCGACATGAACGTGGTCATGACCGGCGCCGGCCATTTCGTGGAAGTGCAGGGTACGGCCGAGGGCGCGGCCTTCACGCGCGAAGAGATGAACCAGTTGCTGGCCCTGGCCGAGAAGGGCATCGGCGAACTGGTGGTGGCGCAGCGCGAGGCGCTGGCGCAGGCCTGAGGACATGTCCATGAAGCTGGTCCTGGCCTCCAACAACGCAGGCAAGCTGGCCGAGCTGCAGCAGCTTTTTGCGCCGCTGGGTGTGGCGCTGGTGCGCCAGTCCGAGCTGGGTGTGGGCGAGGCCGAAGAGCCGTTTCGCACCTTCGTCGAGAACGCGCTGGCCAAGGCGCGCCACGCCAGCGCCGCCACCGGCCTGCCGGCCATCGCCGATGACGCGGGCCTGTGTGTGGATGCCTTCGGTGGCCTGCCCGGCGTGGACACGGCCTACTACGCCACGCAGTTCGGCTATGCCAAGGGCGATGGCAACAACGTGCGCGCGCTGCTCGAGCAGATGCAGGGCCAGACGCAGCGCCGCGCGGCGCTGGTCAGCACGCTGGTGGCGCTGCGCAGCGCGCAAGACCCCGAGCCCCTGATTGCCGTGGGCCGTGCCGTCGGGCAGATCACCAGCGAGCCCATCGGCGAGAACGGTTTCGGCTTCGACCCCGTGATGTTCCTGCCCGAGCTGGGCCGCACCTTCGCGCAGCTGAGTGCGCAGGACAAGAACGCCCGCAGCCACCGGGGCCAGGCCGCGCGCGCCATGCTGGCGCTGATGCGCGAGCGGTGGCTGTCGTGAGCAGCGCGCCCGCGCCAGCCATGCCGCTGCGCCCGGCCGCGCCCGAAGGCGCGCCACATGCGCAGGACGTGATGCACTGGATGCGGCCGGGCACGCTGCACTTCCAGTCGCTGCCGCCGCTGTCGCTGTACATCCACCTGCCCTGGTGTCTGCGCAAGTGCCCCTATTGCGACTTCAACTCGCATGAGGCGCGCCTGGGCGCCGACGGCCTGCCCGAGGCCGAATACATCGACGCGCTGATCGCTGATCTGGATGCCTCGCTGCCCCTGGTGTGGGGCCGGCCCGTGCACAGCATCTTCATCGGCGGCGGCACGCCCAGCCTGTTCTCGCCGGCCTCCATCGACCGGCTGCTGGGCGATGTGCGCGCGCGCCTGAAGCTGGAGCCCGGCTGCGAAGTGACGCTGGAAGCCAACCCCGGCACCTTCGAGCGTGACCGCTTCCGCGCCTACCGCGCGGCCGGGGTCACGCGCCTGTCCATCGGTGTGCAGAGCTTCAACGATGCGCATCTGCAGGCGCTGGGCCGTGTGCACGACCGGGCCCAGGCGATTGCGGCGGTGGAAGAGGCCGCCCAGGCCTTCGAGACCTTCAACCTCGACCTCATGTACGCGCTGCCGGGGCAAGACATTGCCGGCCTGGACGCCGACCTGGACCAGGCGCTGGCGCTCGCGCCACCGCATCTGTCGGTCTACCACCTCACCATCGAGCCCAACACCTTCTTCGCCAAGCACCCGCCCGCGCTGCCCGAGGACGACATCGCCTACGCCATGCTCGACCGCATCACCGAGCGCACCGCCGACGCGGGGCTGCAGCGCTACGAGGTGTCGGCCTATGCGCGGGCCGGGCACCGCTGCGCCCACAACCTCAACTACTGGCAGTTCGGCGATTACCTGGGCCTGGGTGCCGGCGCGCACGGCAAGCTGAGCTTCGCGCACCGCGTGCTGCGCCAGGTGCGCTTTCGCGAACCGCGCCTGTACATGGAGGCCGCGCGCGCGGGCAACGCCGTGGCGCAGGCGCAGGAGGTGGGCCGGGCCGACCTGCCCTTCGAATACATGCTCAACGCCCTGCGCCTGCGCGAGGGCTTTGCGCTGGCGCAGTTCAGCGAACGCACCGGCCTGGCCGTCAGCGCCATCCAGCGGCCGCTGCAGGAGGCCGAGCGCAAGGGCCTGATCGAGCGCGACCTGCACCGCGTGTGGCCGACGGCGCGCGGGCTGGATTTTCTGAGCGACCTGCAGGGCCTGTTTCTGCCTGATGGCGACTGAAAGCCGTGAATGGCGCCCCAGGGCCTGCTAGCGCTATTTCGCGACCCCTGAAGTAGTGCTAGCAGGCCCTAGAATGCGCCGCCCGGAGACTTGGGTGAGTGGTTTAAACCAGCAGTCTTGAAAACTGCCGACGGGCAACCGTCCGTGAGTTCGAATCTCACAGTCTCCGCCAGTCATGGCCGCACCCGTGTTCGCACACGCACTGCGCCGAGCCAACCCGGTTTGCCCTCGATGCCTGATTCCCGTTCGTCCCCGGTCTCTGTTGCGCTGGTCGGCATGCCCGGCAGCGGCAAGTCGGCCCTGGGGCGGCGCCTGGCACAGCGGCTGGACTGGCCCTTCGTCGATCTGGACCAGGCGATCGAGGATCGCGTGGGCTGCTCCATCCGGGAGCTGTTCGAGCGCAAGGGCGAGCCCTTTTTCCGCGATCTGGAGCAGCGCGTGATTGCCGAGTTTTCTCAAGGCCCGGTGGCCTCGGTGATCGCCACCGGCGGCGGCGCCGTGCTGCGCACCGAGAACCGCGAGACGCTGCGTTCGGGCCCTTGCGTGATCTACCTCTGGTCCACGCCCGAGGCGCTGTACCGCCGGCTGCGGCACGACGTGAAGCGCCCGCTGCTGCAGGTGGCCGACCCGCTGGCGCGCCTGCGCGACCTGTACGAGCAGCGCGATCCGCTCTACCGCGAAGTCGCCGGCTCGGTGGTCGACACGGGGCGCGCCTCCGTCAACGCGCTCACGCGCACCCTGCACGGGCTGCTGGTGGAGCAGGGCATCGTGCCGCCAGACGGCGCAGGCGCCGCTGCGCAGCCGCCGCAGCTCTGAGCCCCGTTTCGCCCGGTGCCGCCCTCGTGCGCACAGGGCCGCCCACTACACTCGCGCCATGGCTTCGCCCTCTCTCGCCGCTTCTTCCTTGCGCATCGATCTTGCCGAGCGCAGCTACCCCATCCTGATCGGCAGCGGCCTGCTGTCGGACCCCGCCAGCTACGACGATCTGCCCGCCGCCAGCATGGCGCTGGTGGTCAGCAACACCGTGGTGGCGCCGCTGTATGCCAATGCCGTGGTGCAGGCGCTGCGCGGCCGCTTCAAGACCGTGCACGTGCTCGAACTGCCCGATGGCGAGGCGCACAAGGACTGGCCCACGCTCAACAGCATCTTCGATGCCCTGCTGAGCCATGGCGCAGACCGCAAGACGGTGCTGTTCGCGCTGGGCGGCGGCGTGGTGGGCGACATGACCGGCTTCGCCGCGGCCTGCTATATGCGCGGCGTGCCCTTCGTTCAGCTGCCGACCACGCTGCTGGCGCAGGTGGATTCGTCGGTGGGTGGCAAGACGGCCATCAACCACCCGCTGGGCAAGAACATGATCGGCGCCTTCTACCAGCCGCAGCGCGTGCTGTGCGACCTGGACACGCTGCGCACCCTGCCGCAGCGCGAGGTGGCCGCGGGCCTGGCCGAGGTGATCAAGTACGGGCCCATCGCCGACATGGCCTTCTTCGACTGGATCGAGGCCCACATCGACGCGCTGGTGGCGCGCGACGGCGCAGCCCTGGCCCATGCCGTGCGCCGCAGCTGCGAGATCAAGGCCGAAGTGGTGGGCCAGGACGAGCGCGAGTCGGGCCTGCGCGCCATTCTCAATTTCGGCCACACATTCGGCCATGCCATCGAGTCCGGCCTGGGCTACGGCCAGTGGCTGCACGGCGAGGCCGTGGGCTGCGGCATGGTCATGGCCATCCGGCTCTCGCAGCGCCTGGGCGGCGTGGATGCGGCCTTCGCCGAGCGGCTGATCGCGCTCATTGCGCGGGCCGGCCTGCCCACGCGCGGCCCCGGTCTGGGTGCCGAACGCTACCTGGAACTGATGCGCGTGGACAAGAAATCCGAAGGCGGCGAAATCCGCTTCGTGCTCATCGACAGGCCCGGCTCCGCCGTGATGCGCGCGGCCCCCGATGCGCTGGTGCGCGAGGTGCTGGCCGAGTGCTGCGATCCGGCCTGAGCGGCGCCGCCTGGCGATGAGCCGCGCCCCGTACGCCAGCGACCCGGCCGTCTCGCGCGGCCGGCGCCACCCTGAAGCGGCGGCGCCCACGCGCGATGCCTTCCAGCGCGACCGCGACCGCATCGTCCATTCCACGGCCTTCAGGCGCCTGGTCTACAAGACCCAGGTCTTCCTGAACCACGAGGGCGACCTGTTCCGCACGCGGCTCACGCATTCGCTGGAGGTGGCGCAGCTCGCGCGTTCCATAGCCCGCCCGCTGGGCCTGAACGAAGACCTGGTGGAAGCCATCGCCCTGGCCCATGACCTGGGCCACACGCCCTTCGGCCATGCGGGCCAGGATGCGCTGAACGACTGCATGAAAGACCACGGCGGCTTCGAGCACAACCTGCAGAGCCTGCGCGTGGTCGATGCGCTGGAGCGCCGCTATCCGGCCTTCGACGGGCTGAACCTGAGCTTCGAGACGCGCGAGGGCATCCTCAAGCATTGCTCGCGCGCCAATGCCCAGAAGCTGGAGTCGCAGGAGCCCGGCGGCGTGGGCCGCCGCTTCCTGGAGCGCACCCAGGCCAGCCTGGAGGCGCAGCTGACCAACCTGGCCGACGAGATCGCCTACAACGCGCACGACATCGACGACGGCGTGCGTTCGGGCCTGCTGCGCCTCGAGGCGCTGTCTGAAGTGCCGCTGTTCGAAGACTTCCGCCAGCAGACCCTGGCCGAGCATCCGCAACTGGACACGCGCCGCCTGTTGTACGAAACCATACGCCGCATGCTCAGCGCGCAGGTCTACGACGTGATCGACACCACGCGCGCGGCGCTGCAGGCTCACGGCATTGCCGATGCGCAGGGCGTGCGCCTGGCGCCGCCCCTGGTCGGCTTCAGCGAGGGCATGCGCGAGAAGTCGAGCGTACTCAAGCGCTTCCTGTTCGCGCAGCTGTACCGGCACCCGCAGGTCATGCAGACCACGGGCCGTGCCCAGGAGGCGGTGCGCGACCTGTTCGCGGCCTACGCGGCGCGCGAACTGGCGCTGCCCGCCCACTACGAAGCGTGCGAAGACCGCCATCGCGCCGTGGCCGACTACATCGCCGGCATGACCGACCGCTTCGCCATGCGCGAGCATGAGCGCCTCACGGGGGGCCGATGGCTGGCCTGAAGGCGGCGCCGGTGTGGGCGGTGGTGGCCGGCGGCGTGGCGGCGGCCCTGCATGTGGGCAAGCTGCCGCCCGCGCTGCCGGCGCTGGAACAGGGCCTTGGCCTGGGGCTGGTGGCCGCGGGCTTTCTGCTGTCGCTGGTGCAGGCCGCGGGCATGGCACTGGGGCTGCTGGCGGGGCTGGCGGCCGATGGCCTGGGCCTGCGCCGCTGCATGTTGATCGGCCTGGGGCTGCTCACGCTGGCGGGTGCGGCCGGCGCCGTGGCGGCGCCCGCGATCGACCCCGTGGCCTGGCTGCTGGGCTGCCGCGTGCTGGAGGGCGTGGGTTTCCTGCTGGCGGTCATGCCCGCGCCCGGCCTGATCCGCCGGCTTGCGCCACCCGGCATGGAAAAGCGTGCGCTGGGCCTCTGGGGCGCCTACATGCCCGGTGGTGTGGCCCTGGGCCTGTTGCTGGGGCCATGGCTGATCGGCGCCATGGGCTGGCAGCCCTGGTGGTGGGCCGTGGCCGCGCTATCGGCGCTGGCCGCGGCGCTCATCGTGCTCACGGTGCCAGCCGATCCAGCGCAGCCGGCAAAGGCAGCAGAGCCCGGTGCCTGGCGCGCACGGCTGGGCGCCACGCTAGGCGCTGCCGGCCCCTGGAGCGCGGCACTGGCCTTCGGCCTCTATTCGGCGCAATGGATGTCGGTGATCGGCTTTCTGCCCACCATCTACGTGCAGGCGGGGCTGGCTGCGGGTGCCACGGCCGCGCTCACCGCGCTGGCCGCGGCCCTGAACATGGTGGGCAACGTGATGGCTGGCCGGCTGCTGCAGGCCGGCTGGCCGCCGCTGCGCCTGCTGTGCCTGGGTTTTGGCTGCATGGTGCTGGGCAGCGCGGCCGCCTTCGCGCAGTGGCAGGGCAGCGGCCTGCCGCCCGCGCTGCGCTACCTGGCCGTGTGCCTGTTCTCGATGGGCGGCGGCGCGGTGCCGGCCACCTTGTTCATGCTGTCCGTGCGGGTGGCGCCGGGGCCGCAGACGGTGTCGACCACCGTCGGGCTGATGCAGCAGATCTCGTCGCTGGGCCAGTTCGCGGCGCCGCCCGTGGTGGGCTGGATCGCGCAGCGCGCGGGTGGCTGGCAATGGACCTGGGTGTTCACGCTCGCCTGCTCGGCCCTGGGCGTGCTGGCGGCGCTGCGCCTGCGCCGCGCCGCGGAGGGCGCCGCATGACGCCGCTGCAGACGCTGGAAGCGCAGGCCCTGGCCGACACCACGCGCTGGCTGGAACGCGCGGTGATCGGGCTGAACCTGTGCCCCTTTGCCAAGGCGGTGCATGTGAAGGGGCAGGTGCATTGCCGCGTCTGGCTGGACGATGATGCGGATGGCCTGATGCAGGCGCTGCTGGAAGAGGCCCAGACCCTGCGCGAGCTGCCGGCCGAGCAGCGCGACACCACTTTGCTGATCGCGCCGCTGGCGCTGGCGGACTTCCTGACTTTCAATGACTTCACTGCGCGCGCCGAGCGCCGCCTGCGCAAGGCGGGACACGAAGGCGAGCTGCAGTTGGCCAGCTTTCACCCGCAATTCCAGTTTGCGGGCACGGAGGCCGAAGACATGGGCAATGCAAGCAACCAATCTCCCTACCCGACGCTGCACCTGCTGCGCGAGGCCAGCATCGAGCGGGCCGTCGCGGCCGTGCCCGAAGCGGCCGACATCTATGAACGCAACATCCGCACGCTCGAGGCGCTGGGCGCCCAGGGCTGGCGCGCGCTGGACGTGGGCGCGCACATGACGACGACGGACCGCGACGCAAAGGCACGCCCATGAGCCGCCCGCACGACAAGAAGAAAAAGGGCGCGAGCCCGGCCGATGCCGCCACCGAAGCCCTGGCCGACGCGCTGCAGCCGGGCCAGTCGGTCGAGCTGCTCAAGGAGCTGCACATCCTCACGCGCGAGGGTCGCCTGAACCAGGATTCGCGGCGCAAGCTCAAGCAGGTGCAGCACCTCTACCAGTTCATCGAGAAGCTGCTGGCGGAGCTGCCCGAGCAGGGTGCCCATGCCACGGTGGCCGACCATGGCGCCGGCAAGTCCTACCTGGGCTTCATCCTCTACGACCTGTTCCTGCGCCACCGCAGCGATGCATGGGCCTACGGCATCGAGACCCGCGAGGAGCTGGTGCAGCGCTCGCAGGAATTGGCGCAGCGCCTGGGCTTCGAGCGCATGCGCTTCCTGCCGCTGTCGGTGGCCGAATCCACGCAGTCGGAGGCGCTGCCCGCACGCATCGACATGGTCACGGCGCTGCATGCCTGCGACACGGCCACCGACGACGCCATCGCCTTCGGCCTGGCCAAGAAGGCGCGCTTCATGGTGCTGGTGCCCTGCTGTCAGGCCGAAGTGGCGGCCAGCCTGCGCCAGCACAAGGCGCTGGCCCTGGCGCGCACGCCCCTGGCCGAGCTGTGGCGCCACCCGCTGCACACGCGCGAAGTGGGCAGCCAGCTCACCAACGTGCTGCGCTGCCTGTACCTGGAAGCGCAGGGCTACCAGGTCACCGTGACCGAGCTGGTGGGCTGGGAGCACAGCATGAAGAACGAACTCATCATTGCCCGCCACACCGGCCAGCGCAAAGCCAGCGCGGCGCAGCGCCTGCAGGCGCTGCTGGGCGAGTTCGGGCTCGAGTCGCTGGCCCAGAGCCGTTTTCCGCTGTAGCACCCGCACCCGCCGCGCGGATCGTCCATGGCCCGACTGCCCCGCCTTGCCATCGCTGGCCAGCCCCATCTGGCGCTGCAGCGGGGCAACAACGGGCAGCCGGTGTTCATCGACGCGGCGGACCGCGAAAAGCTGCTGACCCTGGCGACCGAGCTGGCGCCGCGCGCGGGCGTGCAACTGCATGCCTATGTGCTGCTGGATGATGAGTTCCAGTGGCTGCTGACGCCCACGCGCGATGATTCGCTGCCCCTGTGGATGCAGGGCGTGGGCCGCAGCTACGTGCGCTATTTCAATGACCGCCATGGCCGCCGCGGAACCTTGTGGGAGGGGCGTTACCGCGCCACCGCGCTGCAGCCCGAGCGCTGGCTGCTCAAGGCCATGGTGGCGCTCGACCTGGCGCCGGTGCAGGCCGGCCTGGTGGGCGAGGCCGCGGCCTGGCGCTGGGGCAGCCTGGGCCACTACCTGGGGCGGCGCCAGGAGCGCGGCCTGACGCCGCCGCTGGCCTACTGGGCCCTGGGCAACACGCCCTTCGCCCGCGAGGCGGCCTACGCCGATTTGGTGCGCGAGGGCCTCTCGACGAGCGAAGCCGCCCAGTTGCGTGACAGCGGCTGGCGCGGCTGGGTGCTGGGCGACGAGGCCTTTGTGGCACGGCTGCAGCAGCAAAGCCCCCGACGCCTGCACAAGGCGCGCGCAGGCCGGCCCCCCAGTTCGGGCCGGCAGACATCAGCGGATTGATCGCAACTGCCTGTCAGGGCTGAACTTTCGGACGATTTTTTGATCTGTCCCTAAATAATTCTCGACAAAAATAATCAGAAAATAATTGGAATCTGACCCCAATTAAATACTTTGGCATTGTTCCTGCAAAGCCCTATGCTCGGGCTCCCCCGTGAAAACCCCCAGAGGAACGTGCCCCATGACGACGGCAGCCGAAATCGAATATCTCCAGCAGCACGGCCTGTACTCCAAGGCGCAGGAGCACGATGCCTGTGGCGTCGGCTTCGTGGCCCATATCAAGGGTGAGAAGCGGCACGACATCGTGACCCAGGCCCTGAAGATCCTGGAGAACATCGACCATCGCGGCGCCGTGGGTGCCGACAAGCTGATGGGCGACGGCGCAGGCATCCTGATCCAGATCCCCGACGCGCTGTACCGCGAGGAAATGGCCAAGCAGGGCGTGAACCTGCCGCCCGCGGGCGAGTACGGCGTGGGCATGATCTTCCTGCCCAAGGAGCACGCCTCGCGCCTGGCCTGCGAGCAGGAGATGGAGCGTGCCATCAAGGCCGAAGGCCAGGTGCTGCTGGGCTGGCGCGACGTGCCGGTGAACAAGGACATGCCCATGTCCCCCACGGTGCGCAAGACCGAGCCCATCGCGCGCCAGGTCTTCATCGGCCGCGGCGCCGACGTGATCGTCCAGGACGCGCTGGAGCGCAAGCTCTATGTGATCCGCAAGACGGCCAGCGCCAACATCCAGGCGCTCAAGCTCAAGTACTCCAAGGAGTACTACGTGCCCAGCATGTCCAGCCGCACCGTGGTCTACAAGGGCCTACTGCTGGCCGACCAGGTGGGCACCTACTACCTGGACCTGACCGACAGGCGCTGCATCTCGGCCATCGGCCTGGTGCACCAGCGCTTCTCCACCAACACCTTCCCCGAGTGGCCGCTGGCCCACCCGTACCGCTACGTGGCCCACAACGGTGAAATCAACACCGTGCGCGGCAACTACAACTGGATGCGCGCGCGCGAAGGCGTGATGTCCTCGCCCGTGCTGGCGGCCGATCTGGCCAAGCTGTACCCCATCAGCTTCGCCGGCCAGTCCGATACGGCCACCTTCGACAACTGCCTCGAGCTGCTGACCATGGCCGGCTACCCGATCAGCCAGGCCGTGATGATGATGATCCCGGAGCCCTGGGAACAGCACGAGGCGATGGACCCGCGCCGCCGCGCCTTCTACGAATACCACGCCGCCATGCTGGAGCCCTGGGACGGCCCGGCCGCCGTGGTCTTCACCGACGGCAAGCAGATCGGCGCCACGCTGGACCGCAACGGCCTGCGCCCCGCGCGCTACTGCGTGACCGACGACGACATGGTGATCATGGGTTCGGAATCGGGCGTGCTGCCCATCCCCGAAGCCAAGATCGTGCGCAAGTGGCGCCTGCAGCCCGGCAAGATGTTCCTGATCGATCTGGAACAGGGCCGCATGATCGACGACGAGGAAGTCAAGGCCACGCTGGCCAACAGCAAGCCCTACAAGCAGTGGATCGAGAACCTGCGCATCAAGCTCGATGACGTGGAAGGCGCCGGGGAAGCCCCGGCCAGCGCCGTGCCGCTGCTGGACCGTCAGCAGGCCTTCGGTTACACGCAGGAAGACCTGAAGTTCCTGCTCAGCCCCATGGCGCAGGCTGGCGAGGAAGGCATCGGCTCCATGGGCAACGACAGCCCGCTGGCCGTGCTGTCGAGCAAGAACAAGCCGCTGTACAACTACTTCCGGCAGATGTTCGCGCAGGTGACCAACCCGCCCATCGACCCGATCCGCGAGGCGATCGTGATGTCGCTGGTGTCCTTCGTCGGCCCCAAGCCGAACCTGCTGGACATCAACCAGGTGAACCCGCCGATGCGGCTGGAAGTGAGCCAGCCCATCCTGGACTTCAACGACATGGCCAAGGTGCGCGACATCGAGACCGTGACGCAGGGCAAGTTCAAGAGCTACACGCTGGACATCACCTACCCGCTGGCCTGGGGCGAGGAAGGCATCGAAGCCAAGCTGGCTTCGCTGTGCGCAGAAGCCGTGGACGCCATCAAGGGCGGCCACAACATCCTGATCATCAGCGACCGCGCAGTGAGCGCGCAGCAGGTGGCCATCCCCGCGCTGCTGGCGCTGTCGGCGGTGCACCAGCACCTGATCCGCGAAGGCCTGCGCACCACCGCCGGCCTGGTGGTGGAAACGGGCTCGGCGCGCGAAGTGCATCACTTCGGCGTGCTCGCGGGCTACGGCGCCGAGGCCGTGCACCCCTGGCTGGCCATGGAAACGCTGGCCGCCATGCACGAGGACCTGCCGGGCGACCTCTCCGCCGAGAAGGCGATCTACAACTACGTCAAGGCCATCGGCAAGGGTCTGTCGAAGATCATGTCCAAGATGGGCGTGTCCACCTACATGAGCTACTGCGGCGCGCAGCTGTTCGAGGTGATCGGCCTGAACTCGGGCACGGTGGACAAGTACTTCCCGGGCACCGCCAGCCGCGTCGAGGGCATCGGCGTGTTCGAGATCGCGGCTGAAGCCATCCGCATGCACAAGGCTGCCTTCGGCGAAGACCCGGTGCTGGCCAACATGCTCGATGCCGGCGGCGAGTACGCCTGGCGCACGCGCGGCGAAGACCACATGTGGACGCCCGACGCCATCGCCAAGCTGCAGCACAGCACGCGCGCCAACAACTTCAACACCTACAAGGAATACGCGCAGATCATCAACGACCAGAGCCGTCGCCACCTCACGCTGCGCGGCCTGTTCGAGTTCAAGTTCGATCCCTCCAAGGCCATTGCCGTGGACGAGGTCGAACCCGCGGCCGAGATCGTCAAGCGCTTTGCCACCGGCGCCATGTCGCTGGGCTCCATCAGCACCGAGGCGCACGCCACGCTGGCCATCGCGATGAACCGCATCGGCGGCAAGAGCAACACCGGCGAAGGCGGTGAAGACCCGGCGCGCTACCGCAACGAGCTCAAGGGCATCCCGATCAAGGCCGGAGCCACGCTGCGCAGCGAGATCGGCGTGGAGAACGTCGAGGTCGACCTGCCCCTGCAGCCCGGCGACTCGCTGCGCTCGCGCATCAAGCAGGTGGCTTCGGGCCGCTTCGGCGTGACGGCCGAATACCTGGCTTCTTCGGACCAGGTGCAGATCAAGATGGCGCAGGGCGCCAAGCCCGGCGAAGGCGGCCAGCTGCCCGGCGGCAAGGTCACCGACTACATCGGCAAGCAGCGCTACTCGGTGCCCGGCGTGGGCCTGATCAGCCCGCCGCCGCACCACGACATCTACTCGATCGAGGACCTGGCGCAGCTGATCCACGATCTGAAGAACGTGGCCACGCAGGCCTCCATCAGCGTCAAGCTGGTGTCCGAAGTGGGCGTGGGCACCATCGCGGCCGGCGTGGCCAAGTGCAAGGCCGATCACATCGTGATCGCCGGCCATGATGGCGGCACGGGCGCTTCGCCCTGGTCGTCGATCAAGCACGCGGGCAGCCCCTGGGAAATCGGCCTGGCCGAAACCCAGCAGACCCTGGTGCTGAACCGCCTGCGCGGCCGTGTGCGCGTGCAGGCCGACGGCCAGATGAAGACCGGCCGCGACGTGGTCATCGGCGCGCTGCTGGGCGCCGACGAGTTCGGCTTCGCCACGGCGCCGCTGGTGGTCGAGGGCTGCATCATGATGCGCAAGTGCCACCTCAACACCTGCCCGGTGGGCGTGGCCACGCAGGACCCGGTGCTGCGCAAGAAGTTCTCTGGCAAGCCCGAGCATGTCGTCAACTACTTCTTCTTCGTCGCCGAGGAAGTGCGCCAGCTGATGGCGCAGCTGGGCGTGCGCAAGTTCGACGACCTGATCGGCCGCGCCGACCTGCTCGACACCCGCAAGAGCATCGAGCACTGGAAGGCGCGCGGCCTGGACTTCAGCCGCCTGTTCGCGCAGCCGAACGTGCCGGCCGACGTGCCGCGCCTGCATGTGGAGAACCAGGACCACGGCCTCGAGAAGAGCCTGGACATCAAGCTCATCGAGAAGTCGCGTCCGGCCATCGACAAGGGCGAGAAGGTGCAGTTCATGGAGACCGCGCGCAACGTCAACCGCTCCGTGGGTGCCATGCTCTCGGGCGAGCTGACCAAGGTGCATCCCGAAGGCCTGCCCGACGACTCCATCCGCATCCAGCTCGAAGGCACCGGCGGCCAATCGTTCGGCGCCTTCCTGGCGCGCGGCATCACGCTGTACCTGATCGGCGAGGCCAACGACTACACGGGCAAGGGCCTGTCGGGCGGCCGCGTGGTGGTGCGCCCCAGCCTGGACTTCCGCGGCGACGCGGCACGCAACATCATCGTGGGCAACACGGCGCTGTATGGCGCAACCACGGGCGAGGCTTTCCTGGCCGGCGTGGCCGGCGAACGCTTTGCGGTGCGCCTGTCGGGTGCCACCGCGGTGGTGGAAGGCACGGGCGACCACGGCTGCGAATACATGACCGGTGGCACCGTCGCCGTGCTGGGCAAGACGGGCCGCAACTTCGCGGCCGGCATGAGCGGCGGCGTCGCCTTCGTCTACGACGAGGACGGCCAGTTCGCTTCGCGCTGCAACCTGTCGATGGTCTCGCTCGAGAAAGTGCTGACCAGCGCCGAGCAGACCGCGAGCGTCCATCGCAAGCACTGGCATGGCGGCGAGACCGACGAAGCCCAGCTCAAGCGTTTGCTGGAGGCGCAGTACCGCTGGACGGGCAGCAAGCGCGCGCGCGACCTGCTGGATGACTGGGCCGTCGCCCGCACCCGCTTCGTGAAGGTCTTCCCCAACGAATACAAGCGCGCGCTGGCCGAGATCCATGACCGCAAGGTCGAGATCACCAGCAGCGGCAACAACGCCAAGGCCGGCCTGGAGCCGCACGCCGTCTCGAAGCCCGCCACGGTCTGAGACGCCCCACGCACAAGAAAGAGCAGGAACACACGATGGGAAAGATCACCGGCTTCATGGAGCACGAGCGCATCGAGGAGGGCTATCGCCCGGTCCCGGAGCGCCTGAAGCATTACAAGGAATTCGTCGTCGGCCTCGACAACGAACAGGCCAAGGTGCAGGGTGCGCGCTGCATGGACTGCGGCACGCCCTTTTGCAACAACGGCTGCCCGGTCAACAACATCATTCCGGACTTCAACGACCTGGTGTACCGCCAGGACTGGAAGAGCGCGATCGAGGTGCTGCACAGCACCAACAACTTCCCCGAGTTCACCGGCCGCATCTGCCCCGCGCCCTGCGAAGCGGCCTGCGTGCTGAACGTGAACGATGACGCCGTGGGCATCAAGAGCCTGGAGCACGCCATCATCGACCGTGCCTGGGACGAGGGCTGGGTGCAGGCCCGCCCTCCCAAGCACAAGACGGGCAAGAAGGTGGCGGTGGTGGGCGCGGGCCCCGCAGGCCTGGCCGCGGCCCAGCAACTGGCGCGCGCCGGCCATGACGTGACGGTCTTTGAGAAGAACGACCGCGTGGGCGGCCTGCTGCGCTACGGCATCCCCGACTTCAAGATGGAGAAGTCGCACATCGACCGCCGCGTGGAGCAGATGAAGGCCGAAGGCGTGGTCTTTCGCACCGGCGTGGTCGTCGGCGCAGCCAAGGACCCGCTGGGCAAGGGCTCCAAGGTCACGAACCTGGCCAAGGAAAACGTCACGCCCGAGCAGCTGGACAAGGAATTCGACGCCGTGCTGCTGACCGGCGGCGCCGAGCAGTCGCGCGACCTGCCCGTGCCGGGCCGCGACCTTGATGGCATCCACTTCGCGATGGAGTTCCTGCCCCAGCAGAACCGCGTGAACGCCGGCGACAAGGTCAAGGGCCAACTGCGTGCCGACGGCAAGCATGTGATCGTGATCGGCGGTGGCGACACCGGCTCCGACTGCGTGGGCACCAGCAACCGCCACGGCGCTGCCAGCGTCACGCAGTTCGAGCTGATGCCCCAGCCGCCCGAAGAAGAGAACCGCCCGCTGACCTGGCCCTACTGGCCGATCAAGCTGCGCACCAGCTCCAGCCACGAAGAGGGCTGCGAGCGCGAGTTCGCCATCTCCACCAAGGAACTGATCGGCGAAAAGGGCAAGGTGACGGGCCTGAAGACCGTGAACGTCGAGTTCAAGGACGGCAAGTTCGTGGAAGTGGCCGGCACCGAGAAGACCTACAAGGCCGACCTGGTGCTGTTGGCCATGGGCTTCGTGAGCCCCGTCGCGGCCGTGCTCGATGCCTTCGGCGTCGAGAAGGATGCACGCGGCAACGCCAAGGCCAGCGTGGACTTCACGGGCGGCTACGCCACCAACGTGCCCAAGGTCTTCGCCGCTGGCGACATCCGCCGCGGCCAGTCCCTGGTGGTCTGGGCGATCCGCGAGGGCCGGCAGGCGGCGCGTGCCGTGGATGAGTTCCTGATGGGCTTCAGCGACCTGCCCCGTTGAGATCCGCGGATCGCCCTTCGGGCGTTCATGGACGCGCAGCCTGCCGGCTGCGCTGCGCGAGGGCCGCCAGGCGGCGCGTGCCGTCGACGAGTTCCTGATGGGCTTCAGCGACCTGCCTCGCTGAGGGCGCGCGCCCCGATCTGGCCGAAATCTGGAAGCCCCCGTCCTGCCTACTCCAAAGGTGGGGCGCGGGTCAGGGGGCCATCCCTTATCATCGGGCCAACCGCCAAGCCGGGATGCTGTCAATCAGCCCCCCGGCTTTTTTGTTGACCGGGAGTACAACGGCTTGTCGTCTGCAGCCTTCATCGAGTTCCGTGACGTGCGCTTTGCGTACAACGAACGCGCCATCCTCGATGGCGTGTCCTTTGCCGCGCCGCGCGGCAAGGTCACGGCGCTGATGGGTGCCTCGGGCGGCGGCAAGACCACGGTGCTGCGGCTGATCGGCGGCCAGGTCCGGGCTCAGGCCGGCCAGGTGCTCTTCGACGGCCAGGACGTGGGCCAACTGGACAACGACGCGCTCTACGCCGCGCGCCGGCGCATGGGCATGCTGTTCCAGTTCGGTGCCCTGTTCACCGACATGAACGTGTTCGACAACGTGGCCTTTCCGCTGCGCGAACACACCCAACTGCCTGAAGTGCTGGTGCGCGACATCGTGCTGATGAAGCTCGACGCCGTGGGCCTGCGCGGCGCACGCGAGCTGATGCCTTCGCAAGTCTCGGGCGGCATGGCGCGCCGCGTGGCGCTGGCCAGGGCCATTGCGCTGGACCCGGAACTGGTCATGTACGACGAGCCCTTCGCGGGGCTGGATCCCATTTCGCTGGGCACCGCCGCGCGGCTGATCCGCCGGCTCAACGACGCGCTGGGCCTGACCAGCCTGATCGTCTCGCACGACCTGGACGAGACCTTCCGCATCGCCGACCACGTGGTGGTGCTGGCCAATGGCGGCGTGGCGGCGCAGGGCACGCCCGAGGAGGTGCGCGCCAGCACCGATCCGCTGGTGCACCAGTTCGT
Organism: Xenophilus arseniciresistens; assembly: GCF_028023875.1. Lineage (GTDB taxonomy): Bacteria > Pseudomonadota > Gammaproteobacteria > Burkholderiales > Burkholderiaceae_C > Xenophilus > Xenophilus arseniciresistens. The sequence continues at coordinate 893,253 of NZ_JAQIPB010000001.1, read as the reverse complement.
CAACGCGCAGGCCGAAGGGCCGGTGCGCTTTCATCACCCCGGGCCGGGCATCGAAGCCGACTTCGGCGTCGGCGGCGGCGGCGGAGCAGGGGAGTCGTCCCGATGAGCTGGTACAAGCCTGCAGACGTCGGCTTCGCGGTGCGCAGCAAGCTGGCGGACATCGGCCATGCGGGCCGCCTGTTCGTGCGCCTGCTGGCGCTGGGCGGCGTGGCGCTGAGGCGCTTCTCACTGGTGCGCGACCAGATCCATTTCCTGGGCAACTACTCACTGGCCATCATCGCGGTCTCCGGCCTGTTCGTGGGTTTCGTGCTGGGCCTGCAGATCTACTACACGCTGGCGCAGTTCGGCTCCACCGACACGCTGGGCCAGGTGGTCACGCTGGTGCTGGTGCGCGAGCTGGGCCCGGTGGTGGCGGCGCTGCTGTTCGCGGGCCGCGCCGGCACCTCGCTGACGGCCGAAGTGGGCCTGATGAAGGCCGGCGAGCAACTGGCCGCGATGGAAATCATGGCGGTGGACCCGGTGCGCCGCGTGCTCGCGCCGCGCTTCTGGGGCGGCGTGATCACCATGCCATTGCTGGCGGCGGTGTTCAGCGCCGTGGGCGTGATCGGCGCCTACATCGTGGGGGTGCTGATGCTGGGTGTGGACGCCGGCACCTTCTGGGGCCGCATGCAAAGCAGCGTGGACGTCTGGTCCGACGTGGGCAACGGCATCGTCAAGAGCGTGGTCTTCGGCATCGCCGTGAGCTTCATCGCGCTGCTGCAGGGCTACGAGTCCAATCCCACGCCCGAAGGCGTTTCGCGCGCCACCACCCGCACCGTGGTCATGGCCTCGCTGTCGGTGCTGGGCCTGGATTTCCTGCTGACGGCCATGATGTTCAGCAGCTAGTACAAGGGATCACACATGCAACGTTCGAACAAGGACATCTGGGTCGGCCTGTTCGTGCTCATCGGCGCGGCGGCACTGCTTTTTCTGGCGCTGCAGTCGGCCAACCTGCTGAGCCTGAGCTTCCAGAAGACCTACAACGTCACGGCGCGCTTCCAGAACATCGGCGGCCTCAAGCCGCAGACGGCGGTGCGCAGCGCCGGCGTGGTGGTGGGCCGTGTGGAATCGATCACCTTCAACGACAAGACCTTTCAGGCCGACGTCGTGCTCTCGCTGCAGAGCCGCTATTCTTTTCCCAAGGACAGTTCCCTCAAGATCCTCACCAGCGGGCTGCTGGGCGATCAGTACATCGGCGTGGAGCCGGGCGCTGACGACCGCAACCTTCAGGCCGGCGACGTCGTGACCGACACGCAGTCCGCAGTGGTGCTGGAGAATCTGATCAGCCAATTCCTGTTCAATTCGGCTGCGGATGGCGCCGGTGGATCGGGAAATGCCAAACCCACAAATGACGACCGCAAGCAGTAGCAGTTTCACGTTCCCCGGCGCCGCGCCGGCCGCCTGGCGCCTGGCGGGCACCAGCCTGGCCTTGGCCCTGGGCCTTCTGGCCAGCCATGCCGCTGTGGCCCAGCCCCTGACCGGCAATGCACAGCCCGCGCTCCCCGCTGCGTCTGCTGCAGCCGCCCCGGCCCCGGCTTCGAACGAGGACGACCCCTTCGAGCCCTTCAACCGGACCATGTACCGCTTCAATGACGGGCTGGACCGCGCCGTGCTCAAGCCCGTGGCCACCACCTACCGCGATGTGCTGCCCAGCTTCGTACGCACGGGTGTGAGCAACTTCTTCGGCAACATCGGCGACGTCTGGAACCTGGCCAACAACGTGATGCAGCTCAAGCTGCGGGGCAGCGCCGAGACCTTCATGCGGCTGAACGTCAACACGGTGTTCGGCCTGGGCGGCCTGCTGGACATCGCCAGCGAAGCCGGCATCAACCGCCATTCCGAGGATTTCGGCCAGACCCTGGGCTACTGGGGCGTGCCTTCCGGCCCGTTTGTGATGCTGCCGCTGTTCGGCCCCTCGACCTTGCGCGACACCGCGGCCCTGCCCGCGGACCGCTGGGGCAACCCGGTGGGCGCCATCAATGACATTCCAGTGCGCAACGCGCTGTCGGTGCTCGACGTGGTGGACACGCGGGCGCGCCTGCTGGGCGTGACGCAACTGCTGCAGGAAGCCGCGCTGGACCCCTACAGCTTCCTGCGCGATTCCCACCTGCAGCGCCGCGCCATCGAGGTGCGCGACGGCGCCGCGGGCACCGAAACCGAAGAGCGCTACGACCTCGACTGAGCGAGAGCGGGTTGTTGCACGCGCCTGAAAGCGCCGATGCCCGCATGCATCGTGTTGCATTCAGGCCCGGCGGTGCGGGAACCCGGTGCGCCGCCGCAGTCTCCAAAGCCGGGACGAGGGCTCCGCCTGAGCCTGCGTCACCCTAGAAAAAATCACACAAGGAAGGTGAGCAAGATGACAAGCCTGATCCAACGTCGCACCCTGGCCCGCTGGGCTGTTTCGGCCACGCTCGTGGCCACCGGCGTCACCGCCTTTGCGCCTGCCTGGGCCGCCGACGAGGCGCCCGACATGCTGGTCAAGCGCCTGTCCACCGAGGTGCTCAACACCATCAAGGCCGACGCTTCCATCAAGGCGGGCGACATCAACAAGATCATGGCGCTGGTCGATACGCAGATCATGCCCAACGTGAACTTCCAGCGCATGACCGCCTCGGCCGTCGGCCCGGCCTGGCGCCAGGCCACGCCCGAGCAGCGCACGCGCCTGCAGCAGGAGTTCAAGACCCTGCTGGTGCGCACCTACGCAGGGGCGCTGGACCAGGTGTCGGACCAGGAGGTGGCCATCAAGCCCTTCCGCGGCACGGCCAACGACAAGGAAGTGCTGGTGCAAAGCGAGATCCGCGGCCGTGGCGACCCGATCCAGCTCGACTACCGCCTGGAAAAGACCCCCGGCCAGGGCTTTGGCTGGAAGGTCTACAACCTCAACGTGATGGGCGTGTGGCTGGTGGAAACCTACCGCACCCAGTTCGCGCAGGAGATCAGCAGCAAGGGCATCGATGGCCTGGTGGCGTCGCTGGCGGCGCGCAACAAGTCCAACGCGGGCACCAAGGGCTGAGCCCCTCACACATGGCCACCCAAGCCGCTTCCGAAGCCGCCATGCTGGTGCTGCCCGCGCGCCTGACGCACGACGAGGCCCCGGCCTGCATGCGCATGCTGCAGCAGGGCCTGGAGGCGCAGCGCGGCTCGGTGGCCATCGTCGACGCGGGCGCGCTGGCCCAGTTCGATTCTTCGGCCATTGCCGTGCTGCTCGAATGCCGGCGCGAGGCGGGCGTCAAGGGCCGCGGCTTTGCCGTCAAGGCGCTGCCCCAGCGCCTGCGCGAGCTGGCCACGCTGTATGGCGTGGCCGGCCTGCTGCCCGCCGCACCTTAGGCAGAAGCGCCCACGGCGCGTCCCGGGCGCCCTGCCGGCGCGGGGATGGCCCCATGCCAGCGGCCGGTGGCCGGGCCGCCTAAAATTCCGGCCCCATGCCCGCGATCTCCTTCCAGTCGGTCTCCAAGACCTATGCATCTTCACGTCAGCAGAAAACGCAGGGCGGCAACGGCCTGCGGGCCCTGGACGATGTGAGTTTCGACATCGAGGAGGGCGAGTTCTTCGGCCTCCTGGGCCCCAACGGCGCGGGCAAAACCTCTTTGATCAGCATCCTGGCCGGCCTGTCGCGCCCCACGGCCGGCCGCGTGAACGTGCGCGGCTATGACGTGCACACGCACTACGCCCAGGCGCGGCGCCAGCTGGGCATCGTGCCGCAGGAGCTGGTCTTCGACCCCTTCTTCAACGTGCGCGAAACGCTGCGCATCCAGTCCGGCTACTTCGGCATCGCCAACAACGAGGCCTGGATCGACGAGCTGCTCCAGAGCCTGGGCCTGGCCGACAAGGCCACGGCCAACCTGCGCCAGCTCTCGGGCGGCATGAAGCGCCGCGTGCTGGTGGCGCAGGCCCTGGTGCACAAGCCGCCCGTGATCGTGCTCGACGAGCCCACGGCGGGGGTGGACGTGGAACTGCGCCAGACGCTGTGGCAGTTCGTGGCGCGCCTGAACAAGCAGGGCAGCACGGTGCTGCTGACCACGCACTACCTGGAAGAGGCCGAGGCCCTGTGCAACCGCATCGCCATGCTCAAGAAGGGCCAGCTGATCGCGCTGAACCGCACCAGCGAGCTGCTGAAGTCCGCGGCCAGCAACGTGCTGCGCTTCAAGACCGATGGCAACCTGCCCTGGGCGCTGGCCCAGCATGCGCGCATCACGGGGCGCATCGTGCAACTGCCGGCGCGCGACGCCGGCGAAGTTGAACAACTGCTGGCCAGCCTGCGTGAAGCAGGCGTGGCCATCGAGGACGTGGAAATGCGAAAGGCCGACCTGGAAGACGTGTTCATTGACCTGATGGCCGGCGAGCAGACACCCCTGGAGGTGGCACGATGATCGCCGGCGCACTGGGCTGGCGCGCGCTTCTGTACAAGGAGACGCTGCGCTTCTGGAAGGTGGGTGCGCAGACCATCGGCGCGCCGGTGCTCACGGCCGTGCTGTATCTCATGGTCTTCGGCCATGTGCTGGAGGACCACGTGAAGGTCTACGGCAGCGTCAGCTACACGGCCTTCCTGATCCCGGGCCTGGTGATGATGAGCGTGCTGCAGAACGCCTTCGCCAACAGCTCGTCCTCGCTGATCCAGAGCAAGATCATGGGCAGCCTGGTGTTCGTGCTGCTCACGCCGCTGTCGCACTGGGGCTGGTTCTTTGCCTACGTGGGGTCGTCGGTGCTGCGCGGGTTGATCGTCGGCATGGGCGTGCTGCTGGTCACGCTGTTCTTTGCGGTGCCGCCCTTTGCCGCGCCGCTGTGGATCGTCGTGTTCGCCTTCCTGGGCGCGGCGCTGTTGGGCACGCTGGGGCTGATCGCCGGGTTGTGGGCCGAGAAGTTCGACCAGATGGCGGTGTTCCAGAACTTCCTGATCATGCCCATGACCTTCCTGTCGGGCGTGTTCTATTCCATCCATTCGCTGCCGGCCTTCTGGCAGGGCGTGAGCCACGCGAACCCCTTCTTCTACATGATCGACGGCTTTCGCTACGGCTTCTTCGGCATCTCGGACGTTTCGCCCTGGCTCAGCCTGGGCATCGTGGGTGGCGCCTGGCTGGTCGTGAGCGCGCTGGCCGTCCATCTGCTGCGCATCGGCTACAAGATCAGAGGCTAGCCCCACCCCATGACCGCTGAAGAACTGCAATCCATCATCGAAGCGGGCCTGGCCTGCGAGCACATCACGCTCGAGGGCGACGGCCGCCATTGGTACGCGACCATCGTCTCGGCCGAGTTCGAGGGCAAGCGCGCCATCCAGCGCCACCAGCGGGTGTACGCCACCCTGGGTGCCAAAATGCACACCGATGAAGTGCACGCGCTGTCGATGAAAACCTTCACCCCGGCAGAGTGGGCCGCACAGGCCCCTTGAGATCGGCACGGGGCGTCAGGCGCCTGGCATCGAGCGCGAAGCTGCCGACTCGAGACGCCTGAGGCCCGACGCCCCACCTTTTGGAATGCAGATGGACAAACTCCTGATCCGCGGCGGACGCACGCTGCATGGCGAAGTGCCTGTTTCCGGCGCCAAGAACGCGGCCCTGCCCGAGCTGTGCGCCGCGCTGCTCACGGCGCAGCCCGTGCTGCTGCACAACGTGCCGCGTCTGGAAGACGTGAGCACCATGCTCAAGCTGGTGCGCCACATGGGCGTGATCGCCGAGCGCGACGACAACGGCACGGTGCGCCTGAACGCAGCCGAGTTGACGCGCCCGGAAGCTCCGTACGAGCTGGTCAAGACCATGCGCGCCTCGGTGCTGGCACTGGGTCCGCTGCTGGCCCGCTTCGGCCACGCCAAGGTGTCGCTGCCCGGCGGCTGCGGCATCGGCTCGCGTCCGGTGGACCAGCACATCAAGGGGCTGCGCGCGATGGGCGCCGAAATCGAGGTGGAGCACGGCTACATGATGGCCAGGCTGCCGACCGGCCGCACCCGCCTGCGCGGCACGCGCATCACCACCGACATGGTGACCGTGACCGGCACCGAGAACCTGCTGATGGCCGCCGCGCTGGCCGAAGGCGAAACGGTGCTGGAGAACGCGGCCCAGGAGCCCGAGATTCCCGACCTGGCCGAGATGCTGATCGCCATGGGCGCGAAGATCGAAGGGCATGGCTCAAGCCGCATCCGCATCCAGGGCGTGGACAGCCTGCGCGGCGCCAGCCACACGGTGGTGGCCGACCGCATCGAGGCCGGCACCTTCCTGTGCGCCGTGGCTGCGGCCGGCGGCGACGTGCTGCTGAAGAACGCGCGCGCCGACCACCTGGACGCCGTGATCGACAAGCTGCTCGAAGCCGGTGCGCAGATCGAGGCCGTGGACGGCGGCATCCGCGTGCGCGCCGAAGGCCGGCTGAAGGCGCAGAGCTTCCGCACCACCGAGTACCCGGGCTTTCCGACCGACATGCAGGCGCAGTTCATGGCGCTCAACGCGGTTTCCGAAGGCGCCTCGACGGTGACCGAAACCATCTTCGAGAACCGCATGATGCACGTCAACGAGCTGCTGCGCCTGGGCGCCCGCATCCAGACGGATGGGCGCACGGCCGTGATCGAAGGCGTGCCGCGCCTATCAGGCGCCACCGTGATGGCCACCGATCTGCGGGCCTCGGCCTGCCTGGTGATCGCCGGCCTGGTGGCCGAGGGCGAGACCCTGGTGGACCGCATCTACCACCTGGATCGCGGCTACGACCGCATCGAGGCCAAGCTGGGTGCGCTGGGCGCCGACATCGAGCGCCTGTCGGGGAGCCGCGCATGATCACTCTGGCGCTTTCCAAGGGCCGCATCTTCGAAGAGACCATGCCCCTGCTGGCCGCGGCCGGCATCGAGGTGACCGAAGACCCCGACAAGTCGCGCAAGCTGATCCTGCCGACCACGCGCCCCGACGTGCGGGTGGTGCTGGTGCGCGCGTCCGACGTGCCCACCTATGTGCAGTACGGCGGCGCCGACCTGGGCGTGACGGGCCTGGACGTGCTGCTGGAGCATGGCAACCAGGGCATGTACCAGCCGCTGGACCTGAAGATCGCCGCCTGCCGCCTCAGCGTGGCCGTGCGCGCCGACTACGACTATGCCAACGCCGTGAAGCAGGGCGCGCGCCTGAAGGTGGCCACCAAGTACGTGAACCTGGCGCGCGAGTTCTTCGCGGCCAAGGGCGTGCACGTGGACCTGATCAAGCTCTACGGCAGCATGGAGCTGGCGCCGCTCACCGGCCTGGCCGATGCCATCGTCGACCTGGTGTCCACCGGCAACACCCTCAAGGCCAACCAACTGGTCGAGGTGGAGCGCATCATGGACATCAGCGCCCGCCTGGTCGTGAACCAGGCTGCGCTCAAGCTCAAGCGCGCACCCATGCGCCACATCATCGACGCCTTCGCGTCGGCCGTTGCCCAGCCCTGATTCCCAGTCCTTCCTTCTTTCTGCAAGACCGCTCATGAGCCTGCAAGCCCAGCCCCTGCGCCTCGCCACCTCCGCGCCCGATTTCGAGGCCGCGTTCAAGGCGCGGCTGCATTGGTCGGCCGACCAGGACGCGGCCATCGAACAGCGCGTGGCCGACATCCTGGCCGATGTGCGCGCGCGTGGTGATGCGGCGGTGCTGGAGTACACCGAACGCTTCGATGGCCTGCGCGCGCAGAGTCTGCAGGCGCTGGAGCTCAATGCAGGGGAGCTCAAGGCCGCTTTCGAGGCGCTGCCTGCGGCGCAGCGACAGGCGCTGGAATCGGCCGCGCGCCGCGTGCGCAGCTACCACGAGGCCCAGAAGAAGGCCAGCGGCGAAAGCTGGAGCTACCGCGATGAAGACGGCACGCTGCTGGGCCAGAAGGTCACGCCGCTGGACCGCGTGGGCATCTACGTGCCTGGTGGCAAGGCGGCCTATCCGTCCAGCGTGCTGATGAACGCCATCCCGGCCCATGTGGCTGGCGTGGGCGAAATCATCATGGTCGTGCCCACGCCGCGCGGCGAGAAGAACCCGCTGGTCCTGGCCGCCGCCCACGTGGCCGGCGTCACGCGCGCCTTCACCATCGGTGGCGCGCAGGCCGTGGCCGCGCTGGCCTACGGCACGGCCACCGTGCCTGCGGTGGACAAGATCACCGGCCCGGGCAATGCCTACGTGGCCGCCGCCAAGCGCCGCGTCTTCGGCACCGTGGGCATCGACATGATCGCCGGCCCCAGCGAGATCCTGGTGCTGGCCGATGGCAGCACGCCGCCCGAGTGGGTGGCGATGGACCTGTTCAGCCAGGCCGAGCACGACGAGCTGGCGCAGAGCATCCTGCTGTGCCCGGACGCCGACTACATAGCCGCCGTGCAGCGCGAGATCGACCGGCTGCTGCCCACGATGCCGCGCGCGCAGATCATCGCCGCCAGCCTCAACGGCCGCGGCGCGCTGATCCACACGCGCGACATGGAAGAAGCCTGCGCCATCAGCAACCGCATTGCGCCCGAGCACCTGGAAGTCTCCAGCAGCGAGCCGCACCGCTGGGAGCCGCTGCTGCGCCATGCGGGCGCGATCTTCCTGGGCGCCTACACCAGCGAGAGCCTGGGCGACTACTGCGCCGGCCCCAACCACGTGCTGCCCACCAGCGGCACCGCGCGCTTTTCGTCGCCGCTGGGCGTGTACGACTTCCAGAAGCGCAGCAGCCTGATCGAGGTGAGCGAGGCCGGCGCGCAGGTGCTGGGCCCGGTGGCGGCCGAGCTGGCCTATGGCGAAGGCCTGCAGGCCCACGCGCGCGCGGCCGAAATGCGCCTGGCCCAGGTGCCGCCCATGCGCGGCACCTCCGACGCGGCCCCCTGATGAAGCCCCGAGCCCTGCATCGGCTGGCTGGGCTGCTGGTGCTTGCGCTGCAGCTGTTGCCCGCGCCGGCGCAGGCCATGAGCATCCGCGAGCTGCGCACGCTCGAAGCGCAGGAGGCCGAAGGCCGCAACCGCGCCAGCTACTACCTCGTGGGCGTGCTCGAAGGCCTGCGCGAGGCTGCCGACGCCGCGCAGCGGGCGGGCGCCAGGCCGGCCTTCTGCGCCAACGGCCGCCGGCTGGAGCCGGCGATGGCGCGGCCCCTCTACGAAGGCGAACTGCGGCGCAACGCCGATCTGTACGAAGCCGACATGCCGGTGCCGCTGGTGCTGGCCGCTGCGCTGCAGGCCGCGTACCGCTGCGAGCCCTGAGAAGCAAGCCGGAATATCAACACGAACTTCGTGTTGCACGAGATTCGTGTACCATGCGCCCATGAAGAACGTCACCATCACCGTGGACGAGGGCGTGCTGGAATGGGCTCGCGTCGAGGCGGCGCGGCGGGGTTCCAGCGTCTCGCGCATGGTCGGCGAGATGCTGGCGGACAAGATGCGCCACGACGACGCCTACGAGCGGGCCTATCGCGAATGGCAATTCGATGACCGTCGCTGGATGTCCGACGGACAGGCGCCCTTTGCACGCGACGAGATCTATGCCGAGCGCCTTGCCCGTTTTCGTTGACACCAACATCCTGCTGTACGCCGATGACGGCGTCGATGAAAGCAAGCGACAGCGCGCGCGGCTCTGGCTCGATCATCTCTGGCTCACGCACCGCGGGCGATTGAGTACGCAGGTGCTCAACGAGTACTACGTCAACGCCATCCGCAAGCTGCACATGAGCCAGGGTGATGCGCGCGCCAAGGTGCGCCGCATGCAGCTCTGGCAGCCCTGGCAGATCGACCACCAGACGGTGGAGGCTGCATGGGGCGTGGAGGCCAGGCATGGCTTTTCCTTCTGGGATTCGCTCATCGTCGCAGCCGCCATGCAGGCCGGCTGCGGGCACCTGATCACCGAAGACATGCAGCACGGGCAGCGCGTGGAATCGCTCACCATCCTCAACCCCTTTCTGTCCCTCCCGGACGAGTTACCCCAATGACTGCTCCCCTTGACCGCATCCGCCCCGACGTGCAGGCCATGCATGCCTATGCCGTGCAGGACGCGCGGGGCTTGCTCAAGCTCGACGCGATGGAGAACCCCTACGGCCTGCCGCCCGCGCTGCAGGCCGCGCTGGGCGAACGCCTGGGTGCGCTGGCGCTCAACCGCTACCCCGGCGCGCGGGGCGACGACCTGAAGGCCGCCCTGGCCGCGCATGTGCAACTGCCCGAAGGCCAGGCTTTGATGCTGGGCAACGGCTCGGACGAACTGATCGGCCTGCTGTCCATGGCCTGCGACCTCCCCGGCGCAACCGTCGTGGCACCCGCGCCGGGCTTCGTCATGTACGCCATGAGCGCCCAGCTGCAGGGCCTGCGCTACGTGGGCGTGCCGCTGACGGCCGATTTCGAGCTCGACGAAGCCGCGATGCTGGCCGCCATCGAAAAGGAGAAGCCGGCCATCCTGTACCTGGCCTACCCCAACAACCCCACGGCCAACCTGTGGGACCGCGAGGTGGTGCGCCGCCTCGTGGCCGCCCAGGGCGCTCAGGGCGGGCTGGTGGTCATGGACGAGGCCTACCAGCCTTTCGCCAGCCACAGCTGGCTTGACGAGATCCGCCTGGACCCGGCCGCCCACGCGCATGTGCTGCTGATGCGCACGCTCAGCAAGTTCGGCCTGGCCGGCGTGCGCCTGGGCTACCTCATCGGCCCCGCGGCGCTGGTGGCGCAGATCGACAAGGTGCGTCCGCCCTACAACGTCAGCGTGCTGAACTGCGAATGCGCTCTGTTCGCGCTGGAACACGCCGACGTGTTCGCGCAGCAGGCCGCCGCCATCCGCGCCGAGCGCGATGCGCTGCTGGCGCGGCTGGCCGATCTGCCGGGCGTGAAGGTCTGGCCCAGCGACGCCAACATGGTGCTGCTGCGCGTGCAGGGCGGCGCGCAGGGCGCGCACGAGCGCGCCGACGCCGTGTTCGAAGGCATGAAGCAGCGCGGCGTGCTGGTGAAGAACGTTTCTAGAATGCACCCGCTGCTGGCCCAGTGCCTGCGCCTGACCGTCGGCTCCGCCGAAGACAACGCGCGCATGCTCGAAGCCCTGCGCCAATCCCTATGACAGCCTCCACGACACCCACCAGCGCCAGCGCCGCGATCCATGCCGGCCAGAGCGGCGAGCGCACCGCCGATGTTTCGCGCAACACGGCCGAAACCAAAATCCGCGTGCGCGTCAATCTCGACGGCAGCGGCCAGGCCAGTCTGGCCACCGGCATCGGCTTCTTCGACCACATGCTGGACCAGATCGCCCGCCATGGGCTGATCGACCTGGACATCCAGTGCGAGGGCGACCTGCACATCGACGGCCACCACACCGTCGAAGACGTGGGCATCACCCTGGGCCAGGCCGTGGCCAGGGCCGTGGGCGACAAGAAGGGCATCCGCCGCTACGGCCATGCCTACGTGCCGCTGGACGAAGCGCTGTCGCGCGTGGTGATCGACTTCTCGGGCCGCCCGGGCCTGCACATGGACGTGCAGTTCACCAGCGGCACCGTGGGCGGCTTCGATACCCAGCTGGCCTTCGAGTTCTTCCAGGGCTTCGTCAACCACGCGGGCGCCACGCTGCACATCGACAACCTCAAGGGCGTGAACGCACACCACCAGTGCGAGACCATCTTCAAGGCCTTTGCCCGCGCCGTGCGCGCCGCGCTCGAACTGGACCCCCGTTCGGCCGGCGTCATCCCTTCCACCAAAGGCTCCCTCTAAGCCCACCCGCCTGGTCCGAGCGTCATGAGCAATTCCGTCGCCGTCGTCGATTACGGCATGGGCAATCTGTGGTCCGTTTCCCAGGCCGTGCGCCATGCGGCCGATGCCGCCGGCGTGGAGGTCTTCGTCACTGCCGACCCCGAGGTGGTGCGCCGCGCCACGCGCGTGGTGCTGCCGGGGCAGGGCGCCATGCCCGACTGCATGCACGAGCTGCGCGCCTCCGGCCTGCAGGAATCGGTGCTCGAAGCCGCGGCCAGCAAGCCGCTGTTCGGCGTCTGCGTGGGCATGCAGATGATGCTCTCGCGCAGCGAGGAAGGCCCCACCGATGGCCTGGACCTGATCCCGGGCCAGGTGCAGCGCTTCGCGCTCGAAGGCCAGCGCCAGGCCGACGGCAGCCGCTTCAAGGTGCCGCAGATGGGCTGGAACCAGGTCTGGCAGAGCCAGCCCCATGCGCTGTGGGCCGGCGTGCCCGACGGCAGCCACTTCTACTTCGTCCACAGCTTCTATGCGCGGCCCGAGCTGGCGGTGCACAGCGTGGGCGAGGCGGACTACGGCGCGCGCTTTACCGCTGCCGTGGCCCGCGATAATATTTTTGCGACCCAGTTCCACCCCGAGAAAAGCGCCGACCGCGGCCTCCAGCTGTACCGCAACTTCCTGCACTGGAACCCCTGATACGGAGGCCGTGCGCCGGGCGTTTCTTGCGTTCAGCGCGCTGACTTCCCACCCGACGCTCATCGCTCAACGTCTGCTTCCCACCCCATGCTTCTCATTCCCGCCATCGACCTCAAGGACGGCCACTGCGTTCGACTCAAGCAGGGCGACATGGACCAATCCACCGTGTTCAGCGAAGACCCGGCCGCCATGGCGCGCCAGTGGGTGGACCGCGGCGCGCGCCGCCTGCACCTGGTGGACCTGAACGGCGCCTTCGCCGGCAAGCCCCAGAACCACGCGGCCATCAAAGCCATCCTGCGCGAAGTGGGTGAAGACATTCCGGTGCAACTGGGCGGCGGCATCCGCGACCTGGACACCATCGAGCGCTACATCGACGACGGCCTGCGCTACGTCATCATCGGCACCGCGGCCGTGAAGAACCCCGGCTTCCTCAAGGACGCCTGCATCGCCTTCGGCGGCCACATCATCGTGGGCCTGGACGCCAAGGACGGCAAGGTGGCCACCGACGGCTGGAGCAAGCTCACGGGCCATGAAGTGGTGGACCTGGGCAAGAAGTTCGAGGACTACGGCGTCGAGTCCATCATCTACACCGACATCGGCCGCGACGGCATGCTCTCGGGCATCAACATCGACGCCACCGTCAAGCTGGCCCAGTCGCTGAACATTCCGGTCATCGCCTCCGGCGGGCTGTCGAATATGGCCGACATCGAGCAGCTGTGCGCGGTGGAAGACGAAGGTGTCGAAGGCGTGATCTGCGGCCGGGCCATCTATTCGGGCGACCTGGATTTCGCCGCGGCGCAGACGCGCGCGGACGCGCTGGCGCGGCGCTGAGCCTGCTGCGCGTTCAGACCCACTTGCACGAGCGAAGGTTTCACAACAAAAAAGGGAGGATCCGCGCCATGTCTGTACGGAGCAAGATGACAACCGAGAGCCTGGCCGGGCAGCCGGCCGTGGCATTGGCCCTGCCCCAGGGCGATCGCGTGCTGGTGACCCTGCACGGCGGCCAGGTGGTGTCCTGGCAGAGTGCGGACGAGGCCGGACGGCTGACCGAACGCCTCTACCTCAGCCCCCGGTCGGTGTTCGATGGCAGCTTCCCGATCCGCGGCGGTGTGCCCGTGTGCTGGCCGCAGTTCAACAGGCGCGGCCCGCTGGTCAAGCACGGCTTCGTGCGCAACCTGCCCTGGCAGCCGGTGCCCACCGATGTGCCCGACACGCTGGTCTTGCGCCTGGCCAGCAGCGAGGCCTCGCGCGCCTTCTGGCCCGAAAGCTTCGAGGCCACGCTGACGGTGCAACTGGCCCCGGCCAGCCTGCGCATTGCGCTGGACGTGCGCAACACCGGCGATACGCCCTGGTCGTTCACGGGCGCCCTGCACACCTACCTGCATGTGCAGGACGCAGCCGCTGTCAGCCTGCATGGCCTGCAAGGCGCCGCCCGCTGGGACGCCGTGCGCGACACGCACAGCACCGAGGCCTCGCCGGCCCTGCGCTTCGGCGAAGAGTTCGACAGCGTCTTTGCCGCGCAGTCGGCGCCACTGCTCCTGCAAGACGGCGCCCGGCGCCTGCAGATCAGCCAAAGCGCCAGCTGCACCGAAACCGTGGTCTGGAACCCCGGCCCGGCGCTCTGCGCGAAGCTGCCCGACCTGCCCGATGACGGCTGGCGCCACATGCTGTGCGTGGAGGCTGCCTGCATCGACACGCCCCAACTCGTGCCGCCCGGTGCCCACTGGCAGGCGTGGCAAGCGCTGCACGCACTGGCCTGAAGCGCCTTTCACCCCGCATCCTTTCCAAGTCTCTACGCTGCTTCTTCCATGCTTGCCAAACGCATCATTCCCTGCCTCGACGTGACCGGCGGCCGTGTGGTCAAGGGTGTCAACTTCGTCGAGCTGCGCGATGCCGGCGACCCCGTGGAGATTGCAGCCCGCTACAACGCGCAGGGCGCCGACGAACTCACCTTCCTCGACATCACGGCCACCAGCGACGGCCGAGACCTGATCCTGCCCATCATCGAAGCCGTGGCTTCGCAGGTCTTCATTCCGCTCACGGTGGGTGGCGGCGTGCGCACGGTCGACGACGTGCGCCGCCTGCTCAACGCGGGCGCCGACAAGACCAGCTTCAACTCCGCCGCCATCGCCAACCCCCAGGTGATCGAGGACGCGTCGCGCAAGTACGGCGCGCAGTGCATCGTGGTGGCCATCGACGCCAAGCGCCGCAGCCCCGAAGAAGCCGCCACGCGTGGCCCGGGCTGGGACGTGTACAGCCACGGCGGCCGCAAGAACACCGGGCTGGACGCCGTGCAATGGGCTGCCGAGATGGCGCGCCGCGGCGCCGGCGAGATCCTTCTGACCAGCATGGACCGCGACGGCACCAAGAGTGGCTTCGACCTGGAGCTCACCCGCGCCGTGAGCGAGGCCGTGAGCGTGCCCGTCATCGCATCGGGTGGCGTCGGCAACCTCGACCACCTCGCCGACGGCGTGCAGCAGGGCGGCGCCGATGCCGTGCTGGCCGCCAGCATCTTCCACTACGGTGATCACACCGTGGGTGAAGCCAAGGCGCGCATGGCCGCGCGCGGCATCCCGGTGCGGCTGTGAGCCGCCCGGTGCCTGCGCATCCCTCCTCTGTTGCCGGCCTGGCCCGGCTGTGGCGCACCCCCCGCTTCTGGCGTGCGCTGTTCGCTGCGGCCTTGCTGGGCGTGCTGGTGCTCAGCCTGATGCCACCTTCGCCCGCACTGCCCACCACCGGCTGGGACAAGAGCAACCATGCCTTGGGCTTTGCAACGCTGGCCTTTCTGGGCTTGTGCGCCTTTCCGGGTGGATGGCGGACAGCACTGATCCTGATGATCGGGCTCTTGGCCTACGGCGCTGTCATCGAAGTCCTGCAATCCTTCACGCCTGCGCGCATGGCGGAGTGGGCTGATTTGTGGGCCGATGGCATGGGCCTGCTCATCGGCTGGGCCATACACCGCATTGTTCGCAAAGCCTGGGCGCCGCTCCCGGGCTGAACCAAACAAGCACAGAAAAAGCCTTTTCGCATCCCCTGTTTGCGGGATGCCTCACGAATTTACGCACCACTGTGGCTCATAGCCAAATGTCACTGCCACGCGATTGTGCGTTCCGCTTTGATCGACAATCATCCACAATCCTGTCAACTAGGGCTGACCTGTGATCGGGTGTAGTTATTGTTATTTTTTGTGAATTTTGCAAGTTAATTCGTTTGACTTCATACATCTGAAAATATGGGTGGCTCATTTCAAGCTGGGAGGAGTATGACAAAAAGTAAGAGGACCAATGTGTTGAGCAGAAGCTTGTTGCTGTGCATGGCCGTTGCCATGGCTGGGTGTTCGTCGATCGTGCCGGGAATGGGGAACGTCAGCCCCTATGCCGATCAATCGCTGCCCACGCAATTCGACTACCTGGCGGATGAAGCCCCCGAAGGCCGCATCACGCCGATCTCGCTGGCCCTGGTGCGCACCCTGGCGCAGCAGGCGCCGCAGGGCATCCCCCCGGAAGTGCAGACCCTGTTCGGTCAGCCCATGCCCTACACCATCGGACCCGGCGACGTGCTGGGCGTGATCGTCTACGACCATCCGGAGCTGCTGCCCAATTCCGGGGCCGTGATCTCGCAGTCTGTTGACCCCACCGGTGTGCAGGTGGCCCCCGGCTTCATTGTTAACTCGAAGGGCGAAATTGCCTTTCCATATGTGGGCCGGGTCCGTGTACAGGGCTTGACTGAAGCAGAGGCCTCCGACCTCATACGCAACCGAATCGCAGCCCAAGTCCGCGATCCGCAAGTGACGGTGCGGATCCAGTCTTTTCGCAGCCGCCGTGTGCATGTCGAAGGCGAAGTGCGGACTCCGGGCCAACAGATCATCACCGATGTGCCCATGACGCTCAACGAGGCCATCAGTCGTGCCGGAGGCATGACCGCCAATGGCAATCGCTCGGCAGTCACGCTCATCCGCGAAGGTCGCTCTATTCCCATCAATCTGACCCGCCTGCGTGATACCGGCCACGATGCCAATGCCATCCCGTTGCACAACGGCGACACCGTGCGGGTGGCCCATCGCGAAGACAGCAAGGTCTTCGTTATGGGCGAGGTGCTTGCCCCACTAGCCCTACCCATGCGCAGCGACGGGCACTTGAGCCTTAGCGAAGCCTTGGGCGAAACCGGGGGCCCCGCAGGCGCCACCGCTCATGCAGGGCAGATCTATGTGATTCGGGAAGGCGCGAAGACCGGCAGTCCGGCGATCTTTCACCTGGATGCGAAGAACCCCGCCGCCATGGCGGTGGCCGGCCAGTTCAATTTGCAGCCGCACGACGTCGTCTATGTAGATCCCGTGCCGCTGGTCAAGTGGAACCGCGTGGTCAGCTTGATTCTTCCGTCGTCTCAAGCAGTGAATACAGCCAGCCAGATTTATGTCAGACACCGTTAAACCGTTTTACATGACAACGATCCTGCGAATTTTCCAAGGCTTGCCTAGTATTCAGAAATGTAAACTTGCATCAAATTAAGTTTATGAATGTTGCTTCTTTAAAAATTGCTGTAATTGGCTTGGGCTATGTTGGCCTGCCTTTGGCTGTTGAGTTTGGCAAAAAACAAAAAGTTATTGGATTTGATATAAATTGTCAAAGAATTGAAGAGTTGATGTCGGGTCGTGATCACACGCTGGAAGTCTCGGCTGAAGAATTGAAAGAAGCTACACATTTAAAATATAGCTTCAATGTTGAAGAGCTTGCCTCCTGCAACATTTTCATTGTTACCGTACCGACTCCTGTTGATAGTGCCAATCGTCCCGACCTAAATCCTCTCATTAGGGCTAGTGAAACCATCGGAAAGGTATTGCCTGAGGGCGCAATTGTTGTTTACGAGTCGACCGTATTCCCCGGCGCTACGGAAGAGGTATGCGTACCAATTCTTGAAAAAATAAGCGGTAAAAAATTCAACAAGGATTTTTTCTGCGGCTACAGTCCCGAAAGAATTAACCCCGGTGATAAAGTCAATACGCTGACAAAAATCAAGAAGATCACGAGCGGTTCTACAGAAGAAATCGCAAAGCTGGTCGACCAGCTCTATGCTTCGATCATCACTGCCGGCACCTACAAGGCCAGCAGCATCAAGGTTGCCGAAGCGGCAAAAGTCATTGAAAACACCCAACGCGACCTGAATATCGCCTTGGTCAACGAGCTGTCCGTGATCTTTGACCGGCTGGGCATTGACACGCTAGACGTGCTGGAAGCCGCTGGAAGCAAGTGGAACTTCCTGCCGTTCAGGCCAGGTTTGGTTGGCGGGCACTGTATTGGCGTCGACCCGTACTACCTCACGCACAAGGCCGAAGAGGTGGGCTACCACCCGCAGGTCATTCTTGCGGGCCGCCGCATCAATGACAACATGGCGCGTTACGTGGCGCGCAACACCATCAAGCACATGCTGCGCAATGGCATGGACGTGCCGCGTTGCCGCGTTGGCGTGCTGGGAATTACCTTCAAGGAAAACTGCCCCGACATTCGCAACAGCAAGGTTGCGGACCTGGTGAACGAATTCAAGGCGTGGGGCGCGCAAGTGGTAGTAGCAGACCCCTGGGCAGATGCAGAAGAAGTCGAGCACGAATACGGGTTGCGCCTCGGTGTGGTAGATGAAGAGCACCCTGTGGATGCCATTGTGGTGGCTGTGGGCCATAACGAATATCGACAGCTGTCGCCTGAAGAATTGCGCGCCCTGTGCCGTGGCAACAAGCCGGTTCTGGCTGACGTCAAGAGCCTTTTTAACCGCCATGCAGCCGCAGCAGCCGGCTTCACCGTTTTCCGTCTTTAAGCCTCGGGCGCAAAAAAAGCAAATGAAGAATTTCGCATTGATCGGAGCCGCTGGCTACATCGCTCCCCGCCACATGCGGGCCATCAAAGACACGGGCAATCATCTGGCCGTTGCCTACGATGTCAACGATTCCGTGGGCATCATTGACAGCATCTCACCGCAAAGCGAGTTTTTCACTGAGTTCGAGCGTTTTTATGAGCATGCGCAATGCCTGCGCCGCGACCCGGCCACGGCATTGCACTACGTGAGCGTGTGTTCGCCTAACTATCTGCATCACCCGCACATTGCTGCGGGGCTGCGCTTGGGCGCAGACGTCATCTGTGAAAAGCCTCTGGTGCCGACGCCCGAACTGTTGGACGAACTGGCGCGGGTAGAGGAAGAAACCGGCCGGCGCGTATTCAATATCCTGCAGCTGCGCCATCATGACGCCATCCTGAAGCTGCGTGACAAGGTTGCCGCCGCACCGGCAGACACCAAATTCGATGTGGAGCTGACCTACATCACCTCTCGCGGCAAGTGGTACGCAGAAAGCTGGAAGGGTGACCCGCGCCAGTCTTTCGGCGTGGCCACCAATATCGGCGTGCACTTTTACGACATGCTGCACTTCGTGTTTGGCCAACTGCAGAAAAACGCCGTTCACTACAGCGGCGAAACCAAGGCCGCCGGCTATCTGGAATACGAACGTGCCCGAGTGCGCTGGTTCCTTTCGATCGACGCCAATGACCTGCCTGACGAGGTGAAAGGCAAAAAGCCTACCTTCCGGAGCATCGACATCAGCGGCGAGCAATTGGAGTTCTCCGAAGGCTTCACCGACCTGCACACCGTCAGCTACCAGGAGGTGCTGGCAGGCCGTGGCTACGGGCTGCAGGCTGCGCGCCATGCAGTGGAAACCGTCAACGTCATCCGCACTGCGCGCGTGGTGCGCGGCGAAGCGGGTGAAGTCCACCCGTATGTGCAGCGCCTAGCATGAACGGCAGCAACCTGCATGACCGTACCAGCATGAGTTACACCGCACACCCCAGCGCCATCATTGACGAAGGCGCACAAATTGGCGAAGGCACACGCATCTGGCATTGGGTGCACGTCAGTCCCCAGGCGCGCATTGGCAAGGGCTGCTCTTTGGGTCAGAACGTTTATGTGGGCAATGACGTGGAAATTGGCAACAACGTCAAGATCCAAAACAACGTGAGCGTGTACGACGCCGTAACGCTGGAAGATGACGTGTTCTGCGGCCCGAGCATGGTATTCACCAACGTCTATAACCCGCGATCAGCTGTCGCCCGCAAGAACGAGTACCGCCGCACCTTGATTCGGCAAGGTGCAACACTGGGTGCCAATTGCACCATCGTGTGCGGCAACACCATAGGCCGCTACGCTTTTGTGGGAGCTGGCGCTGTGGTCAATAAAGACGTGCTGGACTATGCGCTAATGGTGGGGGTGCCCGCCCGCCACATTGGGTGGATGAGCGAGTTTGGTGAGCAACTTGATTTACCGGTAAATGGCTCGGGTGAAGCCAACTGTCAGCATACGGCCACGCGCTACGTGTTGACGGATGGCCGAGTTGAAAAGATGGAAAGAAGGCCCTGAAAAATGGAATTTATCGATCTCAAGGCGCAATACCAAGAACTCAAGGCCGCCATCGATGCTGGCATTGCGCGCGTGCTGGCTCACGGAAAATTTATTCTGGGCCCGGAAGTGACAGAGCTGGAGGAAAAGCTGGCCATCTATACGGGAGCCGCACACTGCATCAGTGTCGCAAATGGCACCGATGCGTTGCAGATTGCATTGATGGCCTTGGGCGTCGGGCCCGGCGATGAAGTTATTACGCCCGGCTTTACCTATATTGCCACCGCCGAGACCGTCGCGCTGCTGGGTGCTAAACCTGTATATGTGGATGTGGACGCTCGGACCTGCAATCTGGATCCCGCGCTGCTGCAGGCTGCCATTACGCCTAAAACCAAGGCCATTATTCCTGTTAGCTTGTACGGCCAGTGCGCCGATTATGACGTCATCAACACCATCGCGCAAAAAAATGGCCTACCTGTCATTGAAGATGCGGCACAGAGTTTTGGTGCTACTTACAGGGGCCGCAAGAGCTGCAACCTAACCACCATTGCCTGCACCAGTTTTTTTCCAAGTAAACCACTGGGGTGCTACGGCGATGGCGGAGCGATTTTCACAAACGATAATTCCCTCGCGAAGGCGATGAATCAAATCGCCCGCCATGGGCAAGATCGCCGCTACCACCACGTCCGCATAGGAGTAAACAGTCGGCTAGATACTCTGCAAGCAGCCATTCTGCTTCCAAAGTTGTTAGTACTTGATCAAGAGGTTAGAGCACGGCAGCAAGTAGCGAATCAATACGAAAATCTTCTCAAGACCTTGCCATTTTCGCTCCCAAAAATAAATTCTGATAATGTCAGTGCGTGGGCACAGTACACGATTCAAACTGACGAGCGTGATAAAGTGCAGGAGAGGTTGCAGTCCCTCGGCGTTCCGACGGCTGTGCACTATCCGATCCCACTTAACAAACAGCCCGCGGTTTCAGATGGTAATTCCCTGCTTCCGGTTGGCGATGCTCTATCTAATCGTGTACTAAGTCTTCCGATGCATCCATATATGAATTTTGAAGATCAGCTATTCGTAGCTAATGCATTGAAAGAATCTGTGGTTGGCTAGCTGTTCCAATGGTTACTAGGAATGAGAATTAATGAAAGTTCTAATAATCGGCTCTGCTGACTCAATTTTCGTGAAGGATTTTGCCCGTCAATTCATTACCGACGGGCATAGCGTTGATATTCTGTCTCTTACAGTTGCCGCGCCAGTCCAAGGTGTGGATAGGTTCTGGGTTGTAGAGAATTTGAACAGCTCGAGTGTTATCCATTCGAAAATAAAGAAGGCAGTTGAGATTTTAAAGTCATATCAATATATAAATAAGACGGCTAAACTAATTAAAGATAAAGAATATGACTGCACCTTTATTCATTTCGTCGCGTATCGATTGGCTTGGAATTTGCTAGAAATAGAAAGAATATCAAAAAAAATTGTTGCAGTTATATGGGGAAGCGATCTATACCGTACCAATTCAATAAAATCAAATTTCCAGAAAAGAATATATAGAGCCGCAAATAAAATAGTATTTACCAATCAACGATCCATTGAATTTTTTGAGAGAAAATACGGCAATAAATTCTCTTCAAAAATAAGGGTCGCAAACTTCGGGTTGCCCGTACTAGATGAAATTGACTTAATGAAAAATCAAACCTTCAGTCGGGATCAAGCGTTGAGTTTTTTTGATTTCCCTAAGAATAAATTAATTATAATGGTGGGATATAACGGGAATCCGTTGCAAAGACAGCTAGAATTTATAGCTGAGTTTTCGTGCTTGGCTCCGGTAGAAAGAAATCGATTTCACTTGGTTTTTGCGGTGGGGTATGGGAACACAGGAATAGATAAAAAAATAAGGGAATTGACGACTTTGAAGGGACTTGACAACTATTCAATTCTCGACAAATTTCTAAATTTCCCCGATACGGCAAAACTCCGTTATAGCGCCGACATCCTCGTTAATATTCAACCGTCGGATCAGCTAAGTGGCTCAATGCTCGAGGTCCTCTACGCTGGCGGAACTGTGTACGCAGGCAGTTGGTTACCTTATCAGGACTTAGTAAAAGCAGGCGCGCGAATTTACTCGGTTGGTTCAGTGCAAGAGTGTGTTAGGGCTATCGCGCAGCACAAATGGAGGGAATCAAAGGCAGAAGAAGAAAATAAGGCTCTTGACTTTATTCGGGATAAAGCTAGTTGGAAGTCGTGCTATGAGAGATGGAGAAAAATATCTCTGGAAACCGATCATCATCATTAAATGAATTTAAGAACTATTTTGGGATTTGCGCTGGGGCCTATCGTTGGGGGTCTTCTATCCCTGGCAACATTGCCCATGCTTTCTTGGCACTTCTCATCGTCTGATATCGGGCGCTTTAATATCTACCAAGTGCTGGTCGGATTCTCGCTCGTCGCAATTCTGTTTGGGCTTGATCAAGCCTATATTAGAGAGTTTCACGATACGCCTGACCAAAAAAAACTCTTGAAAAGTTGTATAGAACCCAGTTTGTACGCTCTGGTAGTTCTAGTGGTTCTTGCTGTATTTTTTGCTTCAAGTCTCTCGATAATTTTTTATGACAAAGAACGCTCAATTTATATTTATCTCAGCGCGCTGAGTATTGCGCTTACGGTTATCTCAAGATACTTTTCGCTGATCCTGAGAATGTCGGAGCGGGGGTTCGCATTCTCTATTAGTCAAATATTGGCAAAATTTTTGCTGCTGGCAGTTATTGCGATCTTGATATTTCTAGACATTGGGCACGACTTTTTGCATTTGATGATCGCCAGCTTGGTGTCGCTAGGCGCCTCAGCGGTGATGTCCGCGTGGTGGAGCAAAAAGCAATGGATTGGTCTATGGAATGAAGATATTTCTAGGCGAGATCAGGTGAAGTATGTCCAATATGGGATGCCATTGGTTGGAGCAGGTTTCGCTTACTGGGGCTTAACGGCGATAAATACGATTGCGTTGAGGTTTACAGCTGATCTAAACGCTCTTGGAGTTTATGCAATGGCCATGAACTTCGCAGGGCTCGGCACCTTGTTGCAGATGATCTTTGCGACCATTTGGGCTCCCGTAATTTACAGATGGACAGCTGAGCACAGAAATCTTCAATATGTTGACAAGCTGATCAATTACGTATGCATTGCTGTTGCGTTAGCGTGGGTGGGGACTGGCCTATTCTCTTGGATAATCGAACTTGTCCTCCCTAGTGAATATCGAGATGTTAAATATTTGCTTGCTTGCTGCATGCTACCGCCGCTTTTTTATCTGCTTTCAGAAGCGACGGTCACGGGTGTCAATGTCGCAAGGAAAACAAGCTATGCTCTATGGGCGGTACTGGTCGCGTTGCTAGTGAATCTCATCTTTGCCGCGTGGCTAATACCTAGTTATGGTGTCGTTGGAGCAGCCATTAGCTCAGCAGTGACTTATTTCCTATTTTTTGTGTTGCGTACTGAGGCTGCTGGCGTGGCATGGCGCCCAGTCCAAGGACGTTTTCGGATGTATGTAGTGGGGGCGGCAATGCTAATTGCCAGTGTTGTCTATGCGGTTCACGGACAGCAGCTCAGCGCCAAGGCGGATGTGATTTTTTGGATCGCTGTCCTAGTAATTATTCTATTGAAGTTTGGGCGCACACTCTTCGAGTTCCCAGGTTTCTTGCGGCAACTCACGGTTTCTGAAGTTCTACAAGAATCTAAAAATCGTTCAGCGTAATGAAAATCCTTTATTTAACGTGGGGCGAAACGCCTCGGACTTCTGGCGCCTACGGTTCGCAGGCCTTGAATCAATTCAAAGCAAACATTGCGCTAACTGGGGCAACGGGAAAGTTTGTCGCTGCGGTGCCGCTTATTCATAGCGGCCACGTTAGAGAAAGAGGCCAATACACACATGAGCTTAAAAATGTGCGCGAACGGCTCGCAAACATTGAGTACGAGCAGATCCCAATCTACTGTGCTCAGCCCCTGATTTTTCCTAATAGATGGACTTTTAAATTTAATCATATTGGCGCAAATTTGAGGTTGCGTCAGCTTGTGGATCGTTTCGATCCAGACGTCATCCATTGCCGCTCCTATCATGCGACTTTTGCAGCATTGCGATTGCGTGAAGCGACTTCTGCTCGGTACAGGATATTGTTTGATGCAAGAGGGCTTTGGATTGACGAGTTAGCCTTGCGTAAAGGATGGGAGTCGAGCAGCAGAAATTATCGCTTCTTCCGCGCACTCGAAAGCTACCTCCTAGGGGCGGCCGACGCTGTTGTCGCTGTGTCGGAAGGAATGAAAGAGTATTTCATCTCCCAGGCAGCTCGTAGAGTTGAAACCATATATCTAAGCGCCCCAGTGCGCTTACTGTCTTCGGCGGCAGTCCGCACGGAGACATATGTTGAGCGCGTTTCTGTTGTCTATTTGGGAACACTTGACAGTAACAGCTGGCACCCACCTGATGAACTTCGGCGTTTAATTGAGTATTTGCTCAAATTGGGTTTGAAAATTGATCTGAAGATTATCACGATGTCAGATCATGCCGCGTTGGAGCCCATCTTTAAGCCATTGGGCTTAGGAAGTTTTAGGGTGGTACGGACTCATTCAGCCAAGGAGTTGGCTGCCGAACTTCGAGAGGCTGATTTCGGAGTTCTTTCATACTTCCGACCTACTGGGGTGTTAGAACATAGGCTGTCGAGTGTGGTTATGGCCATAAAGACCGCGGAGTATTTGGGGGCGGGAGTCCCAATTCTAGTAAATAAGCATTGTGGAGGAGCTGCAGGGATAGTTCGTGAGCACCGAGTAGGCCTCGCCTATGATCCAGAGAGTTTCTCGGAATTGACTAGGGATGCTGTTATTTCGTTACTTGAGCCAGGAGTTCGCCGCCGCGCAATAGACGTGGCCTTCGCGAAATTCGATATAGGAAGTAACGCACAGCGCTATGCGAGTTTATACAGCTCTCTGGCGGCTCCAAATTGAAGATGAAATTGTCTAGCTTTGGCCTGAGTGCGGTGGCCGCGTACACGGTTATTGTTGTAGTCGGTCGCATTTTGTATCCGTTTGGTGACGAGCCAGATTTTTCCGCTCGCGCCCCTTATTTGATTTTTTCGGAAAAATCTTGGATAGACCCGTACTACTGGCTGCAAAGTATGCTTGACGGGATCAATTTGAGTTCTAATTGTTCCATTCAAGGTGGTGCATTTTCATTTTGGTCTGATATTGAATTTCTGACGTGTAGCGAGCCGCTGCCCCAAGTGCTTAGGCGAATCATATTGACGCTTTTTGTGTCGATCCCCTTGATAATTGCAATTTGTTTTCATCGAAAACAAAAGATACGACCAGCACCTGCTCATCCTGCAATAGTTCTTGGCGGTAGTATTTTGCTTCCAGGAATGACATATTACCTCGGTGTTTTGTCATATGAGCAATGGACATTGGTACTGAGTTTACTGTTGGTACTGGTAAGTCGGTCCTATTTGATAATGGGTCTTATAGCCGTAGCGGTTTGTGCGATTGACTTTGGCAACGGAATTGTTGTTCTATCCTATGTGTTGTTAACGCCGATCTATCGTTATTTTTTAAGGAAGAAATCGCTAAAATTTACAGTCATAGTTGCTGTTTTACAAATATGTGTCGCGGGTATTTTGGGTTTAGCATTTTTGAGTGCGGCGGGCTCACTATCTGCGCTCGAGAATAAAGCCTCAGCCATTGAGGAATCCTTGGCGGGGAGCGATCTGGTCGGAAAATATCCGCTGATTTTACGCCCTGCTATTACTTTCATGACGGCGATCTTCATGACACCTGCCTTTGTGAAAATTATCCCTCTTTATATAGTATTCGGGTTCGCAATTTTCTTTGGAATTATTCGGCTGAGAGAATATTTAAATTCTCTTCGTATGGAAGAGAAAAAGAATTCGTATGAGCTAAATGAAGTAAATATCATCCTCACTGATGCTATTGTTGCCCTCACCACTATTTGCTCTATAGTATTTATTTTGCCAACGTACAGCAACGCCAAATACTATATATTCTTGGCCCCAATCCTTCTACGCCCCGCTTTTTTGGTGTACGCGAAAACCTCAATTTTTTTCTTTATGTTAATGTCACAGGTTGTTGTTTTCTTTTTTTTGATGGCGTTTCGGCTTAACTAGGGCGGCATCTACATGTATAAAGTCGCGGTTTTGCTTGCGTCTTTCAATGGGGAAAAGTGGTTGGAGGAGCAGGTCAGTTCGATTCTTGCCCAAACAAAAGTGGAAATAAATTTGTTTTTGCGGGATGATTGCTCCAGCGACGGCACACGAGATGTGCTTAATAGTCTTGGCCACGAATCCCGACTTCATGTCCTTCCAAACCGAGGGCGAGCAACAGGAACAGCAGCTGGTAACTTTTTTGAAATTATAAAAGAATGCGCGGATATCAATGTAGATTATTTTTTTCTGGCCGACCAAGATGACTATTGGTACCCAGAAAAAATTTCCGCTGCAATAGAGCTCATGAGAAAAGAGGGGGCTGATTGTTATGCGTCAAATTTGAGATGTGTGTCTGACAGCCAGTCTCCTCGTATTCTGCGTAAAGATTTCCCGCAAACAACCAATGATTTTTTATTTCAGGGAGCGAGTGCGGGATGCACCTATGGCCTAAGTGCGAGGTCAATTAAGTATGTGCGCAACGTGATAAATGATTCTTCGACACATAGGGTGAATCTGGCCGCTGTATCGCACGACTGGGCAATTTATGCGATAACCCGCTCGCGTGGATGTGTATGGGCAATTGATCCGTCCTATTACATAGATTATCGGCAGCATAACTCTAATGTTTACGGTGCCTTAGGCTTTAAGTCATACGTGAAGAGGCTGCGGTTGCTGCGTTCGGGCTGGTATCGCGAAAATGTTCTAAATGTTGCGGAGCTTTGTGAGTTGAATTCTTCGCAGAAAAGGATAGTGGAGGCAATAAGAAGGGGGGGTATCATTGGGAAAATACGGCTGCTGAGCGATTGTTTTTCATTTAGAAGAAGAAGGTCAGAAAAGATAATTATGCTATTTTTTATTGTTGTAGGATTTATTTGATATTCGGGCAGAAATTTCGATTCGTTTTGATGCAGGACTTATCTTATGAGTGATGATTATTTTTCGGTGCCTAGTGCAATGAAGCGAGGAGTGGATTTGTTTTTGGCTTTTATTGCAATTCTTATTTTATTTTTTCCATTGCTTATTATTTCGCTTTTGATCTTTGTAAAAATGGGTTCTCCGGTTTTTTTTGTGCAAACGAGATCCGGCATGGGAGGTGCGCCTTTTCGAATATTAAAATTTCGAACGATGGCAAACGCCTCTTCAATTGGGGGGGCGCCCTTGCTTGATGGGCAACGCATCACGCCGTTGGGCGATTTTCTGAGAAGCACCAGTTTAGATGAGTTGCCCGAGCTCTGGAACGTGATCAGGGGCGACATGAGTTTGGTCGGCCCCCGGCCGTTATTAATGGACTACCTTCCTCTTTATTCCGATGAGCAAGCTAGACGTCATGAAGTACGACCTGGCATTACCGGATGGGCTCAGATCAATGGGCGCAATACGCTAAGCTGGGAAGAGAAGTTCAAGCTTGATGTCTGGTATGTCGACAACCGCACGCTGTGGCTGGACATCAAGATCCTGTGGCTGACGGTGCGCAAGGTGCTGGTGCGTGACGGCATCAGCGCGGCCGGAGAGGCGACGATGCCGCGATTCACCGGAGCGCGCGTGGAGCCCAAGCAATGAGTACGCCCTTGTTTGCCGTCTACGGCGCCAGCGGGTGCGGCCGCGGCGTGATGCCGCTGGCGCGGGCTCAGCTCATGCGCGCAGGCGTGCCTGTTGAACGACTCGTCTTCGTTGACGATGCAGCCACCGCGCCAAACGTGAACGGCCAGCGCGCATTGCGTTATGAAGAGTTCCTCCAGACGCCGGCGAGCGAACGCCACGCAGTGCTGGCCATTGCCAACAGCAAGGTGCGGGAACAACTGGCACTGCGCCTTGCCGCAGATGGCGTGCACGCGTGGACGGTGAGTGCCGAGAACGTGGTGCGCATGGACGATGTCGTGCTGGGTGAAGGCGCTGCCCTGAGTCCTTTCGTCACGCTCACATCCAACATACGCATTGGCCGTCACTTCCACGCCAACCTCTACAGCTACGTAGAGCACGACTGCGTCATTGGTGACTTCGTCACTTTCGCACCAGGCGTCAAATGCAATGGAAATGTCGTCATCGAAGACCATGCTTATGTGGGCGCGGGGGCTGTCATCAAGCAGGGTGTCCCGGGCAAGCCGCTCGTGATCGGCCGCGGCGCGGTCGTGGGGATGGGGGCAGTCGTCACCCGCAGCGTGCCGGCAGGTGCCACCGTGGTGGGCAACCCTGCACGTCCTATGAAAACCAAAGGTTGATTGTTTTGCTGAATACCAAGTTCTCTGTGTGGCCCAGCTTCACGCTGGAAGAAGCCGATGCCGTGCAGCAGGTGCTGCTGTCGAACAAGGTCAACTACTGGACGGGCCAGGAGTGCCGCGAGTTCGAAAAGGAGTTCGCGGCGTGGGCTGGCACTGCGCATGCGGTGGCCTTGGCCAATGGCACCCTTGCCCTGGACGTGGCGCTCAAGGCCATGGGCATCGGCCCCGGCGACGAAGTCGTGGTCACGCCGCGCACCTTCATTGCCAGCGTGTCGTGCGTGGTGAACGCAGGCGCAACGCCGGTCTTTGCCGACGTGGAGCCCGACAGCGGCAACGTCTCCGCGGCCACCATCGCGCGGGTGCTCACGCCGCGCACGCGTGCCGTGATCTGCGTGCACCTGGCGGGTTGGCCCTGCGACATGGACCCCATCATGGCGCTGGCGGCCGAGCATGGCTTCAAGGTGATCGAAGACTGCGCACAGGCACATGGCGCGCGGTACAAGGGGCGTTCCGTGGGCTCCATTGGCCATGTCGGCGCCTGGTCGTTCTGTCAGGACAAGATCATGACCACGGGCGGCGAAGGCGGCATGGTGACCACGAACGACACATCGTTGTGGCGCGCCATGTGGGAGTTCAAAGACCACGGCAAGAGCTATGCGGCGGTGTATGAACGCCAGCATCCGCCGGGCTTTCGCTGGCTGCACGAGAGCTTCGGCACCAACTGGCGCATGCTCGAGATGCAGGCCGTCATCGGCCGCATCCAGCTGCGGCGCATGGCCGACTGGCGTGCACGGCGCACCGCGAATGCAGAAGCGATCTGGTCGACCTGCCGCGCTTTCCCCATCTTCCGCGTGCCCGAACCGCCCTCGGGCTCGGAGCATGCGCACTACAAGTGCTACGTGTATGTGCAGCCGCAGCTGCTGGCACCGGGCTGGTCCCGCGACCGCATCGCAGACGCCATCCAGGCCCTCGGCGTACCTTGTTACCAGGGCAGCTGCTCAGAGGTGTATCTTGAGAAGGCCTTCGACGGCACGTCCTGGCGGCCCGCTCAGCCGTTGGCGGCTGCGCAGGAGCTGGGCCAGACGAGCCTGATGTTCCTGGTGCATCCCACGCTGACGGACGAAGAGATTCGCAAGACCCAGGCCGCCATCGAGCAGGTCGCCGTGCAGGCGGGCATGCCCGCCTGATGGCGCAGGCGCGCTGAAGAAAACTCCAAGACAGGACGCTCCATGATCAACAAGTCGGCAGACCGGTTGCTGATGCTGCCCAGGCCAGCCAAGCGGCTGCTCGCGGTGACGGTCGATACCGTGCTCTGCGTCTTCTGCGTGTGGCTGGCGATCAGCCTGCGGCTGGAAGTCTGGCATTCCTGGCATCTGGCGCACTGGCGGGCGATGGTGGCGGCGCCGCTGCTGGCCTTGCCCCTGTTCGTGGCCTTTGGCCTCTACCGCGCCATCTTTCGCTATGCCAGCGGCGCGTCGGCGCTCGCCATCGTGCGCGCCTGCTTCCTGTTTGGCCTGGTGTACTGCATCGTGGTCACGGGCATCGGCATTCCTGGGGTGCCGCGCTCCATCGGCGTCATGGTGCCGCTGCTGTTGTTCGTGATGATCAGTGGCTCGCGCGCATTGGCGCGCCATTGGCTGGGTGGCACCTACACCTACGTTCGCAATCGGCATTCGCTGCCCCAGGTCTACATCTACGGGGCCGGGCAGGCCGGCCGCCAGCTGGCGGCAGCGCTCAACCACGGGCACGACATGGTCGTGCGCGGTTTCGTCGATGACGACCGGCAATTGCAGGATGCCTTGATGGACGGCCTGCGGGTGCGCACGCCCGAATGGCTGCTGGCCAATGCCCGTGCGCAGGGCGTGACCGACATCCTGCTGGCCATGCCGTCGGCCTCCCACGCGCGGCGTGCCGAGATCTTGAATGCACTGCTGCCGCTGCATCTGCATGTGCGCATGCTGCCTGGCCTCGACCAGTTGGCCAGCGGCAAGGTGCAGGTCAATGACCTCAACGAAGTGCGGATCGAGGACCTTCTGGGCCGGGACACGGTCCCTCCGGTGGCTGACCTGCTGCATCGCAACCTGAGCGGCAAGGTGGTGCTGGTGACGGGCGCGGGCGGCTCCATTGGCAGCGAGCTGTGCCGCCAGATCGCGCAACAGCGGCCGCGCATGCTGCTGCTGGTCGAATGGAGCGAGTTCGCGCTGTATGCCATCCATGGCGAGCTGGAGAAGGCCGTCGCGGGGCTCAAGGTGGTGCCGCTGCTGGCTTCGGTCTGCGACGAGCCGCGCATGCAGGCCATCATGCAGGCCTTTCGCCCGGACACGGTCTATCACGCCGCGGCCTACAAGCATGTGCCGCTGGTGGAGCACAACCCCGCACAGGGCTTGCGCAACAACGTGCTGGGCACCTTCATCACGGCGCGCATGGCGCGGGCCTGCGGCGTGGGGCGCTTCGTGCTCGTCAGCACGGACAAGGCCGTGCGGCCCACCAACATCATGGGTGCCAGCAAGCGGCTGGCCGAGATGGTGCTGCAGGGCCTGGCGCAAGAGCCGTCGGCCACCTGCTTTTCCATGGTGCGCTTTGGCAATGTGCTGGGCTCCAGCGGTTCGGTGGTGCCGCTGTTCCAGCGCCAGATCGCCGCTGGCGGCCCCATCACGCTCACGCACGAAGACATCACCCGCTACTTCATGACGATCCCCGAAGCCGCTCAGCTGGTGATCCAGGCGGGCGCGATGGCCAACGGGGGCGAGGTGTTCGTGCTCGACATGGGCGAGCCCGTGCGGATCATCGACTTGGCGCGTCGGATGGTGGAGTTGTCGGGCCGCAGCGTGCGCGATGACGACAACCCCCATGGCGACATCGAGCTGCAGGTCACTGGTCTGCGCCCCGGCGAGAAGCTGTACGAAGAGTTGTTGATCGAAGACAACGCCCTTTCCACGCCGCATCCGCGCATCCGCATGGCGCAGGAGCCCTGCCTTGCCTCCGCGCAGCTGTGGCCCCTGCTGGAAGAGTTGCAGCGCCTGATGGCTGCGGGCGACGTGGGGGCAGGCAAGGCGCTGCTGAAGCAGTTGGTGCCGGGCTACCGTCCTCATGCCGAGGTGGTCGACTGGATTCACATGGCCCGCCAGACGCGTAAGCAGATGGCCGTGGTTGACTCTGCACCTGCACCTGCACCTGCACCTGCACCTGCACCTGCACCTGCACCTGTGGCCGTGCCTGCCGCGGTCGTGCCTCAGGCGACCGGCGAGGCACCTGCAGCCCCGGCCTGCCCCAAGGGGGTCGGGCAGCCCATTCCGCTTTCCAGCTGAAGCGCCCGTCTTCAAGGGGCAAGCGTCAGCGCGCCAGCAGTTGCAGCAAGCGCAATCCATTCAAGAGGTTCTTCAACAATGAGCAGACAGTACTTTGGAACGGACGGCATCCGCGGCACGGTGGGCCGCGCGCCCATCACGCCGGATTTCGTGCTTCGGCTGGGCCATGCCGTGGGCCGCGTGCTCCGGCGCACGCAAGCCCGCCCCACGGTGCTGGTGGGCAAAGACACGCGGCTGTCGGGCTACATGCTCGAATCCGCGCTGGAGTCGGGCCTGAACTCCGCCGGCGTCGACGTGGTGCTGCTCGGCCCGCTGCCCACGCCAGGCGTTGCCTACCTGACCCGCGCCCTGCGGGCCAGCCTGGGCGTGGTGATCAGCGCGAGCCACAACCCCTACCCGGACAACGGCATCAAGTTCTTCAGCGCGCTGGGCACCAAACTCAGTGACGAGTGGGAGTTGGAGGTGGAGGCCGCATTGGCAGAGCCGCCGGAATGGGCCGACTCCGCGGCCATTGGCCGCGCGCGGCGCCTGGACGACGCGGCAGGCCGCTACATCGAATTCTGCAAGAGCACCTTTGCGCCCGAGCTGAGCCTGCGCGGCCTGAAGCTGGTGGTGGATGCGGCGCACGGCGCGGCCTACCAGGTGGCGCCGAATGTGTTCCATGAGCTGGGCGCCGAGGTGGTGAGCATTGGCGTGCAGCCCGACGGCTTGAACATCAACGATGGCGTGGGCGCGACGCATCCGGAAGCCCTGATCGCTGCCGTGAAGGCGCACAAGGCCCACTACGGCATCGCCCTGGACGGCGACGCCGACCGCCTGCAATGGGTCGATGCCGACGGGCGCCTGTTCAATGGCGACGAACTGCTCTACCTCATGGCGCGTGACCGCATCGCGCGTGGCGAGAAGCCCGAAGGCGTGGTCGGCACGCTGATGACCAACAAGGCCGTGGAAGTGGCCTTCAAGCGCCAGGGCATCGACTTCGTGCGCGCCAAGGTGGGCGACCGCTACGTGCTCGAAGAGTTGGACAAGCGTGGCTGGCTGCTGGGCGGCGAAGGCTCTGGCCATCTGCTGGCGCTGGACCGCCACAGCACCGGCGACGGCCTGGTCAGCGCCTTGCAGGTGCTGCAGGCCTGCGTGCGCAGTGGCCGCACGGTGGCAGAACTGCTGGCCGATGTGCGCCTGTTCCCCCAGGTGCTGATCAACGTTCGGCTGCAGCCAGGCCAGGACTGGAAGACGCACGCTGCCATGCAGGAAGAAACCGCGCGCGTTGAAGCCGAGCTGGGAGAGGGCGGCCGCGTGCTGATTCGCGCCAGTGGCACCGAGCCCGTGCTGCGCGTGATGGTGGAGGCGCAGGACGCCGCGCAAGCCCGGCAATGCGCCTCGCGCATCGCGGCCACGCTGCAGGCCGAAGCGCCAGCCCAGAGGACCGCAGTCTCCGCGTAGGCGGATTCACCCGCCACAAACAAATAACCCGGCCATTTGGGCCGGGTTATTTTTTGGGCGCTCAGCGCGCGGGCATCAGGCCTTGTGCATCAGGCCTTGTACTTGTACTCGGTGTAGCGGTAGCCACCGTAGCGGTAGCCATAGCTGCCCGAATGGCGGCGGCTCAGGTCCATGCCGTTGAAGACCACGCCGGTGACCGAGGTGCCGGCCTGCGCCAGGCGGCGCGCGCTTTCGGTGATCTCGCCCATGTGTGTCTGCTCCGAGCGGGCCACCATCAGCACCACGCCGCAAGAGGGCGCCACGGCCGCGGTGTCGGCGGCCACCAGCACGGGCGGCGTGTCCACGATCACCAGGTCGTATTGGGCCGACAGCGACTCCAGCAACTGCGCGAAGGTGGCGGACATGAGCATGTCCGACGGATTGGGCGGCAGCGCACCCGTGGTGAGCAGGTCCAGGCCGGGGAGCAGGTCGGCGTGGATCGCTTGCTGCGCGGTGATGCTGCCGTTCAGCAACTCGGAAAGCCCGCCCTCGCGCTTGAGGCCGAAGGAGCGGTTGATGTGGCCCTTGCGCAAGTCGGCGTCGATCAGCAGCACGCGCTTGCCGCCTTGCGCCATGATGGCTGCGAAGTTGGCCGAAATGAAGCTCTTGCCGATGCCTGGCGTCGGGCCGGTGATCAGCACACGGTTGTTGCCCGCTTCCATCATCGCGAACTGCAGGGCCACGCGCAGGCTGCGCAGGGCTTCCACCGGCAGGCTGTCGGGCTCGTTGTGGGCCAGCAGCTGAATGCCGCGCGCGCCTGCCGTGATGCGCTTGTCGAGCACGGGCTGGTCGGTGCTCAGCGGCACCGTGGCGTACACGCTCAGGCCCGTGTGGCCCTCGATCTCCTGCGGATCACGCAGGCCGCCCATGAGGCGTGCCCGACCAATAGCAGCTGCCACTCCAGCCAGGGCACCCAGGACCAGCGCCAGCGCGGCGACAAGTTGCTTCTGCGGTTTGACCGGGCGAAGGGGCTGCACGGCGGGGTCGAGCAGGCGCACGTTGCCGGTCTTGCCTTCTTTCACCAGCCGCAGTTGCAGCGCATTGTTCTGCAGCGATTGGTACAGCTCGGCATTCACGCGCACATCGCGTTCCAGGCGCAGTGCATCCTGCTGGATGGTGGGCATGCGGCTCACGCGGTTGCTGAGCTTGTCGAGCTCGGCCTGCAAGGCGCCGATCTGGCGGTCCACGGTCTGCACGCGGACGTTGTTGTCGGTGAAGCGCGCGCTCAGCTCGCGCCGCTGTTGCTGGGCTTCCAGCAGCTTAGTTTGCATCTCGATACTCTGCTGCAGAACGCCGCGCGCCTCTTCGTCGAAAGCCACCGTGCCGTTCTGATTGCGAAAGCGCGTGAATGCGTCTTCCGAGGCTTCGAGCTGCTTGCGGAAGGCGGGCAGTTGCTCGTCCAGGAAGACCAGGGTTTTCTGCGCTTCGGCGGCCTTGCGCTCCACGTTCTGGCGCACGTACTGGTCGCCAATGGCGTTCAGGATCGATTGCAGCCGTGCGCGGTCGCTGCCTTCCAGCACCACGTTGATCACGTTCGACTGGCGGCCCTGCTCGGAAATCTGAAGCCCGCGCTGCAGTTCTTCGACCGAGGCCAACTGCGACGCGCGTTCGATGCTGAACTCGGCGCCGGCTTCGCCGTCAAGCCGTGTGATGAGCAGGTCGATGGCCTGGTCACCGGGCAGCACGTGCTTGAGCGGCTGGCCGACCGTGCCCTGCAGGGGCTCGGGCAGCAGCTCGTGCGTCAGCGTGTAGCGGCCTTCGCCCCTGGCCGTGACGGTGAACTCGCCCTGGCCCTGCAGCGAGGAGGGCAGCTCGAAATGGTCCACCTCGATCCGCTCGGTGCCGCTGACGAAGCCGCCCATACCCAAAAAGCCCGGCGTGGACAGGCCATCGGCCCGGGCGGCCATCCAGCGGCCAAAGAAGGGGGTGTACCTGGGCTGCGCGTCCAGGTAGTAGCGGGTCTGCTCCACGGCCGCGCCCAGCACCATGCGTGAGCGGATGACCTGGATTTCCCCGGTTGCAGGCGTCTTCACGTCGAAGAGGCTGCCGGCATCGCCCAGAAAGCCCTTGGCTTCGGGTGCCGAGTCCTCGACCTGGACCAGGACGTTGGTTTGATAGATCGGCGTGGCCAGCAGTGCATAGGCCACGCCCGCTGCCAGCGCCACCGCCGTGATGCCCGCGATCAGCCATTTCTGGTCGATCAGGATGTCCAGGTACTCGATCAGATTGATCTCGTCGTCGTCCGCCTCGATGGGAGTGGGGCGCGGCGCTCGCTGGCCGTCGGGGGTCGATGCGGAATGTGCGTTCATTGTTGGATCCTCCGGATGCGTTCGGCCCATGCCTGGGCACCCGCATCAATCATCTGCAAAGCCTGTTCAAAGGCGGACCGACCGCGGCGGTACGGGTCTGGAATGTTGATCCTGGCCGCGTCGCCGAGACGGAACACCTTCCCCATGGCAAAGGGGTAGCGTGCTTCCACGTGGCGACGCTGCTCGTCGTCCATCACCAGGATCAGGTCCGACTGCAGGCACATGGCCTGGTTGATCTGGCGCGCGCGGTGTGCGCCCACGTCGAGGCCGCGGGCGGTCATCAGCTCGGCCGCGATGGGATCGGCCGGGTTGCCGACCAGTGCCCCGAGACCGGCGGATGACACGTCCATGTGCGGCAGTGCATCGGCCAGCAGGACCTGCCCCATGGGGCTGCGGCAGATGTTGCCGATGCACACGACAAGGATGGACTTCATGGCTTGGGTGGGGTTGAACTTGGGGCAGCTGGGCTCAACGGCGATTCTCGAAATCGAGCAGATTGTCCCCGTTCCCCGGGGTCTTCGAGACGGGCGGCCCGATGTGCGGCGCGCGCGGGTCCGTTCCGGAAGTCAGCTCGTAAAGCGGCTGGGCCCGGATCAGCCGCGCGCCGCCGTCCCGCGTCAGCGGGTTCCACACGAAGCCGAAGTTGCCCTTGGTGGAGCGGGGCAGCAGCGCGTCGAGCGGAATGTTGAGGTAGATGCCCTTGTCGAAGCCGCCTTCGCCGAACTGCTCGGAAGACACGTTGGTCTTGGTGGCATAGGCGCCAATGACCAGGCCGTTGTCGAAGCGGCGCGAAACATCGATGGTGGCGCCGCGATCGCCCGCCAGGTACTGGCCCACGGACACCCTGGCCATCACGCCCTTCCAGCCCGTGTCCCAGTAGAGGGTCGCGTGGCCGGTGGTGATCTCGTAGTCGCGCAGGCTGAAGTCCTGTTTGAAGCCGCGCTGACGCACACGGTTCACATCGACGCCGAAGGCCACGCGGCTGTGCCAGGGGCGGTAGAGCCATTCACCGCCCACGCCGGCGAACATGCTCTCGAGCATCCCGCCGTACACGCTGTAGTAGTGGCCGGGCGCCCACTGGCCGACATGGGTCAGCTGCAGGTTGGGCAGCGTCACGCGGCTGCTGATGGCGTACTCGCGCTGGAAGGTGCGCACGCGCGGCAGGTTGCTGGGCGCGGTGTAGCTGAACTTGCTGTAGTTGTCGGCCAGCCGCCAGTTCACGGTACCGCTGAGCCAGGTGCGCTCGGTGAAGCGGTATTCGGCCGAGGCTGCCAGGCCCAGTTGGTAGATGAGGAAGGCGTCGGGTCCGCCGATGATCGGCTGGAAGCTGGGCGCGATGGACCAGCTGAACCTGTCGCTCGGAGCCGTCCATGGGCCTTCCACGGCCTCGCCCTGGGGCTGGCCGCCTGCCGGCGCAGCGGCGGCTGGTGCCGCAGGCGGAATCTGCCCTGCACTGATCCGCCCGGCTGCACTCTCCTTGGCCGCGGCGGGGTAGTGGGTCACAGGCTCCACGCGCGCCTGGCGCGGCAACTGGGGCAGGACCTGCTGCTTCACCCAGACGGCCCGGTCGATCACCTGCGTGCTGACGCCCATGCCACGTTGGCTGAAATGCAGGACGAAGCGCTGGATGCTGGCCGGCGCGGCCGCGTGCAGCACCGCAACGGCGCGTTGGGTGCGCTCCTTGACGTAGGCAGCCTGGGCGTCGGTCACCCAGACATGCAGCCCTTCGCCGTCGGGTGCGATGTGCGTCACCACCCACTGGGTCTGCGTTTCAATGTTCTCTGCCGTCTGCGCCCAACCGGCGGGGCGCAGCGGCGCGTGCACGTTGACGGTCGGCGCGGGTTCGTCCAGGACCTTGGGCGCCGACGCCTGCGCCAGGTCTGACGCCACACTCAGCCCCAGCATCACGCGGTTGCCGCGCTCCACGCCTGCAGACAGCGTCACGCCCTGGGCCAGGCGGTAGCTGAGGCCGACGTTGATGGGCGAGCGATGCCGCAGCTGGTTGCCCAGCGGCTCCGACTGGTAGTCGTTGCTGTCGTATTCGATCTTCAGGGTCAGCGGATCCCAGGGCGTGCGCCATTGCACGCCGCCGAACACGCCCACCGGCCCGCGAAACATCGAGCTGAAATTCACGGTGCCCGCGCCATCTGCCGTTGGACGTACGCGGAAGCGGTCACCCAGGATGCGAAGCGGATTGCCGATGCTGCTTCCGTTTGCGATGTTGCCCCAGCCCAGCCCCAGGCTGAAATCCAGATCTCTCCAGCGCTTGCTGGCCACCAGGTACTCGCTGGAGAAAAGGCCCGTGCCCCCGAGGTCGCGAAAGCCCAGAACCACTTGCGGGACGTGGGCCGTCTCCCGGAGCAGTCGCAGGCGAAGGTCGATGCTCTTGTCCTTGGTCGACTGCCCCGTCACGCTGGCGGCGTAGGCCACATTCGACACGGAGGTGTAGCGAAAGCCCCCTTCCAGCCAGTCCAGGGGCTGAAAGAACACGGTCCCGCGCGTGTACGGGTACACGTTGCTGAGCGTCACCCGCATGTGGCCCGCGCTTGCCATGCGCGCGCTGGGCGTCTGCAGCAAGCCGGGCTCGCCCCAGTCGTTGGCCCCGATCTCGAAGGGCCTGGGCTGGGCCGCAGCCTTCGCGGGCAAGGCGACAGGCGCGGTTGCTGCAGGCGCCGGGGCGCCTGCACTGGAGATGGCAGATGGGCTTTCGCCCATGGCCGGTGCAGGGCGCGTGGCGGAGCTTTCGGTGGCTGGGGCAAGCTGCGGCGAGGGGCCCTGCGTCGCCAGGAACTTGATGATGCCTTCGGAGATGGCGTCCAGCGTCCGCGCGCTGCGCGGAGGCGCCCAGAGCCAGGCGCCCGGGGCCGGCTCCTGCACGGGCCCGGCGTTCCAAGCGGCAACTTCCATCTGGAATGTCCGCCCATCGGGTTGAGCCAGCCAGGCCCAGTCGGCCGCGTCGGCGGGCAGGCCGCAGGCCGCCAGATAGTCCAGCACGTTCCGGCCGGGCTCGTGCCTGACCTGGCACAGCTCGCCGTCGGGCCGCAACAGGGCCACCGTCTGCAGCGGCCAGGGCGAGGGCACCAGGCGCTGGCCGGCTTCGAGAATCGGGTCGTGACGCGGATTCACCTCCAGCCAGCGCGGGTCCGTCGCCTGGAGCCCCACGCGGCCCGTGACCGGCAGCGCGCGCAACCACGCCAGCAGCTTGGTTCCCTCGAGGCGTTGATGCGCGTGCGCAGCGTCGCGCACCCAGGCCTCCAGTTGGACCAGCAAGGTGTTTTTCAGGTGCAGCTGCGGCAGCTCTTCTTCGCGCACCTGCCAGGCCAATCCGGGGTTGGCGAGTTGCTGGCCGTCGGGTTGGCGCAGGAGCCATTGGCTCAGGCGCTCGCCGGGAACGATGGCGCCGGGGGCCTGCGCAGAGGAAGAGCCGTGGTCGGCCGAGGGTGCGGCACTTGCTCGCGCAGCGTCAGCGCCGCGTGCCGGTATGGCATGGAACCCCAACAGCAAGCTCGCCATCACGGCGCCAAGACAGAGGGGGAAAGGGGGGCGTGACGATCCGGGGGGCGTCATGAGTCCTTGTCGACGGCCGCTGCAGTCGGGAGAGGGGCGGCGGCCGCCGCATGGGGAACCCAGCGCTCCAGGCTGAGGCAGAAGTTGGCGGCCAGGCATTGCTCGGAATAGAGCACCTCGGCTCGTCCGTTGGCCACGGTCACCGCATAACGGGAGGGCGGCAGCGCTTCGTCCGCCGGCACGGTGGAGCTTCGCTCCTCAAACCACTGCAGCCCGGCGCCTTGCACCTGCAGCGCCTGGGTGCGCTCCGGTGCGGCGATGCGTGTCTGCACGATGTCGTCGCGCACTGCCATTCGATAGCCGGGCATCAGATCGCGCTCGCGCGTAAAACGTGTGATCTCACTCGGTCGGTCGGGGCGCGTTGAAGACGGGGGTACAGCCCAGGCTGGCAGGGCCGAATAGCGCACGGCCTGCCAGTTTCTGACACCGCGCAACCCGGTCGTGCCCACGATGCGGCCCTCGCGGAGGCGAAAAACTTCGCCGGAGCCGCTGTACCAGACCTCGGTAGCACCCTCGGGAAGCTGATCAAGATACCCCAGTGCCAGGAACGCAACGCGGCCATCAATGTTGGCGCGCAAATAGCGATAGCGCGCGTCCAGCGGGGCGGCTGGCGCGCCCTCGCTGGCAAATGCGCGCTTGGCCGCGCCATACACCTGAGTCTGGCCGCTGCTGCAGCCGACCATGCCCAAAAATGCGGCTACGAGGGCGCACGAAGCCCACCAGCGCATCCATGCAGGGCGAAAGAGACGGGATTCGGGCCCTCCTTGCCGGAGGGTGCGAAACATCAGCGGGTGGTGCCGGTCGTACCCGTGGTGCCCGTGCTGCCGGTGGGCGGGAAGATGCTGCGGCCACCGCCATTGCCCTGGCTCAGGGCGACTGCCAGAACTGCGGCAGCGGCGCCGGCACCGATGACCTTCTCCCTGGAAATGTCGCCAGACGCGGCGCTAGCTGCGCCGGCGCCGCCTGCTGCGGCGACCTGGCCCGTCGTCGATGCATTCGGGCTCGTGGTGCCGGGGGTGTTTTGCGCAAACACAGGAGCGCTGCACACGGCGCTGAGGGCGAAGATGGAAATCAGTTGACGGGCGTTCATAGGAGGACTCTCCCCAGTTAGGTTGGCTGATGTTAGCTGCCCTCTGGAAATACTCAAAACCTCGGGTTTTGACGTTCTTGCAACAGTGGGCACGGTGTACAGACGGTTACAGCCACGCAGAGGCTTTTTCCGCGCTTGCGCGAGTAGGTGACAATACCTCGATGACTTGGCTTGATGATGTCAGATGGGACGCCAACGGCTTGGTGCCGGCGATTGCCCAGGAAAAAGGCACCAAAGATGTGCTCATGTTCGCCTGGATGAACCGAGAGGCTTTGGCCAAGACGGTGGAGCTGGGCCGTGCGGTCTACTTCAGCCGCTCGCGCGGCAAACTCTGGTTCAAGGGAGAAGAGTCGGGCCATGTGCAGACCGTGCACAGCGTGCGCCTGGACTGCGACAACGATGTCGTCCTGCTGGAGGTCACCCAGCAGGGGCATGAGCCCGGAATCGCTTGTCACACCGGCCGGCACAGTTGTTTCTTCCAGAAATATTCTGAGGGGGCGTGGCAGGCCGTCGATCCGGTCTTGAAAGACCCGGAGTCCATCTACAAATGACGCGAACCATGACTGTTGCCGCTCCTGCCCCGGTTCCCCTTTCTGCCTCCTCCGACGCTGCCATGAGCACTGGCGATGTTCTGGACCGGCTGGCCGCGGTGATCGACAGTCGGCGGCCTGGGAGCGGCGGCGACCCCGAAGCCAGCTATGTGGCGCGCCTGTTGCACAAGGGGCCCGACGCCTTCCTCAAGAAGATCGGCGAAGAGGCCACGGAAGTCGTGCTGGCTGCCAAGGACGCCGACCACGGCGGTGATCGCCAGAAGCTGGTGAACGAAGTCGCCGACCTGTGGTTCCACAGCATGGTGGCGCTGTCGCACTATGGACTCGCGCCGCGCGACGTTGCGGCTGAGCTGGCTCGGCGCGAAGGCACCAGCGGCATCGAAGAAAAGGCCCTGCGCAAGGCGCAGCGGCGCGAAGCGGCTGGCGACTGAAGACGGCAGTGCGTGTGCGGCCATGGGCCGTGCGCGTTTGACCTCGGCCCGGCCAGCACTGAATACTCACCCTTCGCCATCCAAAGGGACTTCAATACATGCCCAATGACATCGTCACGGTCGAAGACAAGGACGCCGAATCGCTGCGCACCATCGGCTGGGTCAGCTACCTGCTTCACATGGTGGTGGCCCTGGGTGCGGTGGTGCCGGGGGCGCAGGTCTCGGTGCTGATCCTGCTGGCTGCGCTCCTGATCGATTTCGTGAAGCGCGACGACGCGCAAGGCACCTGGCAGGCTTCGCACTTCAGCTGGCGCATCCGCTCTGTGCTGTGGGCGGGCGTGCTGTATCTGCTGACCTCCTGGCTGTGGCTCTTGTTCCTCGTGCCGGGGTGGATCGCCTGGACGCTGATTTCCCTTTGGTTCTTCTATCGCATCGTCAAGGGCATGGTCAGGCTGCACGCGGGCCGGCCCATGGATGCCTGATGGCGGATTCAAGGCATTTGTCGACCTTCCGTCCCGACCCGGAGTTTTGAGTGGCGCACGATCCGAACTGCATCTTCTGCAAGATCATTGAAGGCCAGATTCCTTCGCGCAAGGTCTACGAGGACGAGGACCTCTACGGCTTTCACGACATCGCGCCCTGGGCGCCGGTTCATTTCCTGCTGGTTCCCAAGAAGCACATCGCATCCATGGCGCAGCTCACGCCCGAAGATGCCGGCGTGATGGGAAAGCTGATGACGCTGGCGCCCCGGCTGGCAGCCGAAAACGGCTGCAACCCCTATCCGGAAGGGGGGTTCAGGGTGGTCGTGAACACGGGCGCAGAGGGCGGTCAGGAAGTGCACCACCTCCACGTTCATGTGATGGGCGGCCCGCGGCCATGGCTTCGGGGCTGAACTGTCACACGCCCGACTAAAATCGTTCGATTCTTCAGGAGAAATCCACCATGGGTACCCTTTCTATCTGGCACTGGCTCATCGTTTTGCTCGTGGTCGTCATGATCTTCGGCACCAAGAAACTCAAGAACATGGGCTCCGACCTGGGCGGCGCCGTCAAGGGTTTCAAGGACGGCATGAAGGACGGATCCTCCCCTGACGCGCCTGCCGCCCCCCAGCAGCAGGTTTCGGCCAACAACGCCGCGGCCGACAAGTCGACCATCGACGTCGAAGCGCGTCAGAAGTCCTGATCGGCCGCCACAGCCCCGGCATTCGCTGTCATCGCATCCGCTGATTCGTGATCGACCTCGGAATCTCCAAGATTGCGCTCATCGGCGCGGTGGCGCTGATCGTCATCGGCCCTGAAAAGCTGCCCCGCGTGGCTCGCACGGTGGGCACGCTGCTGGGCAAGGCCCAGCGCTATGTGAACGACGTCAAGGCCGAGGTCAACCGCTCCATGGAGCTGGATGAGCTGCGCAAGATGAAGGACACGGTGGAGGGTGCTGCGCGCGACGTGGAAGGCAGCATCCGCACGGGCGCCCAGGATGTGCAGGACAAGCTGAGCTTCTCCGACAACGCGAGCGGCGATGGCGGCGGCCTGGATACGGCCAGCGCTTTCGAGCCTGCTCCCCTCTACCCGAGCTACCGGCATCCGGGCAAGAAATGGCGCCTCAAGCAGGGTGCCGTGCCGCAGTGGTACAAGGCGCGTGCGGGTGTGCGTAGCAAGGCGTTGTCAGGCGCTGCGCGCGTGGCCCGCCACCGCCCGCGGCGCTTCAAGTAAGTTGCGACGCCCATTCGCTGCTGCTGGCTGCGGCCTCCTGTGACCTTTCCTCACCTTCCATCCGGTGCCCACTCCGCGGCCCGGTGTCCCCTGCGCGATGGCTGATCCCGACACCAAGAACAAAGAAGACGAGCTGGCCGGCACCGAGCAGCCTTTCGTGGCCCATCTGGCCGAACTGCGCGACCGGCTGCTGTACTGCGTCTATGGTGTGGCGGCGGCGGCGGCGCTGCTGGCCCTGTGGCCCGGGCCGGGCGGGCTGATCGACCTGATCGCCATGCCCATCCGCGCGCACATGCCGCCCGATGCCAAGCTCATCGCGGTGGGCGTTTTCTCGCCTTTCTTCGTGCCGCTGAAGGTGCTGATGATGGCCGCCGTGCTGCTGGCCCTGCCATGGCTGATGTACCAAGCATGGATGTTCGTGGCACCGGGTCTCTACAGCCATGAGAAGCGCTTTGCGCTACCGCTCATCGTGTTCGGCAGCGGCCTGGCCTATGCCGGCATCGCGTTTGTGCAGCTCTTCGTGCTGGACAAGATGTTCGGCTTCATCCAGAAGTTCACGCCTGCAGCCGTGGCGGCCACGCCGGACATTTCCTCCTACGTGGAAGCCATCCTGTCGCTGTACCTGGCTTTTGGCATGGCCTTCCAGGTGCCCATCGTGGTGATGCTGCTGGTGCGCTTCAACATGGTCACCATTGAGAAGCTGCGCTCCTTCCGCGGCTACTTCATCGTGGTGGCTTTCGTGGTGGCTGCCGTGGTGACGCCGCCTGATGTGATCTCACAGCTGGCCCTGG
Source organism: Xenophilus arseniciresistens (assembly GCF_028023875.1). Taxonomy (GTDB): domain Bacteria; phylum Pseudomonadota; class Gammaproteobacteria; order Burkholderiales; family Burkholderiaceae_C; genus Xenophilus; species Xenophilus arseniciresistens. The sequence goes on along the minus strand of NZ_JAQIPB010000001.1, from coordinate 849,882 downwards.
CCGTGCCCATGTGTCTGCTCTACGAGGTGGGCATCATCGCGGCCCACTACTTCGCGCGCGGCAGCCGCACGCCTGAAGACGAATCGGATTCCTCCGAGTCGTCTTCGTCCTCTTCTTCCTGATCTTCCCGGGCTACTGCCCCGGCGGCACCCGCCGTGGTGGCCGCGTGCCGGGTGTGACCTGCAATGCCAGGCGTTCATTGCCGCGTTGCACGGTGAAGGCCGATGCGGTCCCGGGCCGCAGGTTGGCCACGGCCGTGAGCAGTTCCTTGAAGTTGGCCACCTTCTTCTCGCCCACTTCGGTGATCACGTCGCCTGGGCGGATGCCGGCCTGCGCGGCCGGGCCGTTCTGCAGCACGCCCGTGATGATCACGCCCGACGTCGCCTTCACGCCGAAAGTCTCGGCCAGCTCGGGCGACAGGTCGCTGGGCTCCACGCCGATCCAGCCGCGCGTGACGCGCCCGTCGCGCACGATGCCTTCGAGCACCAGCTTGGCCATCGAGGCCGGAATGGCGAATCCGATCCCCATGCTGCCACCCGAGCGCGAATAGATCGCCGTGTTGATGCCCAGCAGGTTGCCGTTCACGTCGATCAGCGCGCCACCCGAGTTGCCGGGGTTGATGGCCGCATCGGTCTGGATGAAGTTCTCGAAGTCGTTGATGCCCAGCTGGTTGCGCCCCAATGCAGAGACGATGCCGCTGGTCACGGTCTGCCCCACGCCGAAGGGGTTGCCGATGGCCAGTACCTGGTCGCCCACCAGCAGGTGGTCCGAATCGCCGATGACGATGACGGGCAGCCGGTCCAGGTCGATCTTGAGTACGGCCAGGTCGGTCTCGGGGTCGGTGCCGATCACCTTGGCCAGCGCCTGGCGGCCGTCGGCCAGATGCACCTCGATTTCGTCGGCGCTTTCGATGACGTGGTTGTTCGTCAGGATGTAGCCCTCGGGGCTCACGATCACGCCGCTGCCCAGGCCCACCTGCGGCTGGCTCTGCGCCTGGTCGCCGAAGAAGAAGCGGAAGAAGGGGTCGTTGCTGTAGGGATGCGCGCGCACCGCCTTGCTGGTGTTGATGCTTACCACCGCAGGCGAAGCCCTTTGCGCCGCCGCGCTGTAGCTGCCCGGCGCGGGTGTGGGCGCGCTGCTGCTGATGGGGGTTTCGATGATGGAGACCACACCACCCAGCGAACTCGCCGCTCCGCGCTGCACCCATTGCGGCTTGAGCGTGGCGACGACGAAGAAGGCGGCGAGCAGGACGGTGACGGCCTGGGAGAACAGCAACCAGATGCGCTTCATGAGCAGGAGAAAGGAGGGGCGGGCGGTGGAGGGCCGGTGGCCGGCAGGGCCGCAATTGTCGTTCAGCCCCGTGGCGCGGAAGGCCGCGTGAGCTTGTCGGACAAGCGCGCATCCCGGTGCGATAAAGGGTAAACCCTTAAAATCACCCGGCCCAACCGGCTTTCCGCCGCTTGGCGGCGCTGCCTACCCGGTGCGCCGCAAGCGGCTCTTCGCATTCTGGCGCCTTGCCTCGGCCTGACCGGCCCGCAGGCGGCGCGCGGATCGCTCCTGTCAGTCACAGGCCCTGCCACCTGCGCCGTTCACACCGTTCGGGCGCGGCGGCGGTCTGTGCCGTCGATCTGCTGTTTCGCTCATGACATCGACCACCACCTTCCCGGGCGCGGCTGCGCCCGCCGCCCAGCGCACGCTGGGCAAACGCGACTACCAGACGCTGGGGCTTTCGGCCCTCGGCGGCACGCTGGAGTTCTACGACTTCGTCGTTTTCGTGTTCTTTGCCAACGTGCTGGGGACGCTGTTCTTTCCGGCCGACATGCCCGACTGGCTGCGCCAACTGCAGACACTGGGCATCTTCGCGGCCGGCTACCTGGCCCGCCCGCTGGGCGGCATCGTCATTGCGCATTTCGGCGACATCCTGGGCCGCAAGCGCATGTTCACGCTGTCGATCTTCCTGATGTCGCTGCCCACGCTGGTCATCGGCTTGCTGCCCACCTATACGGCCATCGGCATCGCGGCGCCGCTGCTGCTGCTGGCCATGCGCATCCTGCAGGGGGCGGCCATCGGCGGCGAGATGCCGGGCGCCTGGGTCTTCGTGGCCGAGCACGTGCCGCAGCGCCACTACGGCATGGCCGTGGGCACGCTGACGGCCGGCATCACGGGCGGCATCCTGCTGGGCTCGCTGATCGCGGTGGCGCTGAACAGCTGGTACACCCCGGCCGAAATCCATGACTGGGCATGGCGCATCCCCTTCATCCTGGGCGGCGTCTTCGGCATGGTGTCGGTTTACCTGCGCCGCTACCTGGAGGAAACGCCCGTGTTCCAGGAACTGGCCGAGCGCAAGAAGGTGGCGCGCGAGCTGCCACTCAAGACCGTGCTGCGCGACCACCGCAAGGCCATCGTGCTGGTGGCGCTGATGACCTGGGTGCTGTCCACAGCCATCGTGGTGGTGATCCTGTTCACGCCGGCCTACCTGCAGAAGGTGTTCCAGATCCCGGCCAAGCTGTCGCTGCAGGCCAACCTGGCCGCCACCTTCACGCTGACCATCGGCTGTGCGCTGGTGGGCTGGGCATCGGACCGCATCGGCACCAAGGCCGTGATGCTGATCGGCTGGGGCGGGCTGTTCGTGACCACCTACCTGTTCTACCTGGGCCTGCCGGGAACGGCCGCATCGCTGGTGTGGGGCTATGCGCTGATCGGCCTGTTCGTCGGTTCCATCGCGCTGCTGCCCATCGTGGGTGTGCGCGCCTTCCCGCCCGCCGTGCGCTTCTCGGGCCTGTCCTTCGCCTACAACATGGCCTATGCCGTGTTCGGCGGCCTCACGCCGGTGCTGATCAGCGTCTGGCAGAAGTACGACCAGATGGCACCGGCCCACTACGTGGCCTTCGTGTCGGTGCTGGGCTTCCTGATCGGCCTGTGGCCCTTCGCCTCGCGCGGCTGGCAGCCCAGGGGCTGAGGCGGCCAGGCAGCGCCTGAGACAATTCATCGATGCACATGACCACGCGCGATGAATTGCTGCAGGCCTGCGATGCGCTGCTGCAGCCGGCCCGCTTCAAGGACTACGGCCCCAACGGCCTGCAGGTCGAGGGCCGCCGCGGGGTGCGCCGGCTGGTCAGCGGCGTGACCGCCAGCCGGGCGCTGATCGAGGCCGCGATTGCTGAAGAGGCCGATGCGATCTTCGTGCACCACGGCCTGTTCTGGCGCGGCCATGACGGGCGTGTGACCGGCTGGATGAAGCAGCGCCTGGCCCTGCTGCTGCAGCACGACATCAACCTCTACGCCTACCACCTGCCGCTGGACGCCCATCCGCAACTGGGCAACAACGCGCAGCTGGGCCTGCATCTGGGCTTTGCCGCGCGCGAGGGCCTGGGCAGCCGCTTTGGCGATCAGGACCTGGGATGGCTGGGCACACCCGGCGAAGGCCAGCACTTCGACGACACGCAGGCGCTGGCCGACCATGTGTCTGCCCGGCTGGGCCGGGGCGTGCAGTGCGTGCCAGGCGCAACGGGCCGGCCCGTGCGCACGCTCGCCTGGTGCACGGGCGGCGCGCAAGGCTTATTCGAGGCCGCCATCGCTGCGGGCGCCGATGCGTTCATCACCGGCGAAATCTCCGAGCCGCAGGCGCACTATGCGCGCGAACTGGGCGTGGGCTTCATCGCGGCCGGCCACCATGCCACCGAGCGCTATGGCGCGCCGGCCGTCGCGGCGCATGTGGCGACGCAACTGGGCATCGCGCATCGGTTCATCGACATCGACAACCCCGCATGAGCACGCCGCAGTCTCCTGGCGCGCAAGCGCCACTGGCCCTGACGCAGGGCGATCCGGCCGGCATCGGACCGGAAATCCTGGTCAAGGCCTTCCAGCGCGCGCCTGAAGCCATGCATGGTTGCTTCGTGGCCGGCGACGTGGCCGTGATGCGCCATGCCGTGCGCGCGCTGGCCCAGGATGGCTCCCCGCCGTGGCCGGTGCTGGAGATCGAGCAGGCCTCGCAGGCAGCGTCATTGCCGCCGCGCTGCGTGCCGGTCCTGCAGGCCGTGATGCCGGTCGATGCGCTGCCGGCCATGGGCCATGTCAGCGCCGCGGCGGGCCGCATGGCCGGCGATGCGGTGGTGTGGGCGGCGCGCGCGGCCCTGCGCGCAGAGATCGGCGGCATGGTCACGGCGCCGCTGCACAAGGAGTCGCTGTCGGCGGCCGGTTTCCCTTTCCCTGGCCACACGGAACTGCTGCAGGCCGAAGCCGCTGCGCATGCCGGGCTGTCCATCGATCAGGTACCGGTGCGGATGATGCTGGCCAACGACGAGTTGCGCACGGTGCTGGTCAGCATTCACATGGCGCTTCGGCAGGCCATCGACAGCCTGAGCACCGACGGCGTGCTGCAGACCCTGCGCATCACGCATCAGGCGCTCAGTGCCGTGCTCGGCGCAGCGCCGCGCATCGCCGTGGCGGGCCTGAACCCGCACGCAGGAGAAGGCGGCCTTTTCGGCCGCGAAGACCTCGAACTGATTGCACCGGCCATCGCAGCCGCGCGGGCCGAGGGCATCGATGCCAGCGGCCCCTGGCCGCCCGACACCGTGTTCATGCGGGCGCGGGCGCGCGAGGGCATGTTCAGGGAGTTCGATGTGGTCCTGGCCATGTACCACGACCAGGGCCTGATCCCGGTGAAGTACCTGGGCGTGGAGCAGGGCGTGAACGTGACCTTGGGACTGCCTTTCGTGCGCACCAGCCCGGACCATGGCACGGCTTTCGACATCGCCGGCCACGGGGTGGCCGATCCGGCCAGCCTGCTGGCGGCCGTGCGCATGGCCCGTCAGCTGACCGGCCTGCGCTGAGAGGCTGCGCCGCGGCCAGCGAGGGCCGCAGCACGCGGGTTCAGGGACGCTTGAGGCTGTCGCGGATCTCGCGCAGCAGCACGATGTCTTCGGCCGGCGTGTCGGGCGCGGCAGGTGCTTCTTCCGTCGAGCGGCGCAGACGGTTGATCTGCTTGACCATCAGGAAGATGACGAAGGCCAGGATGATGAAATTCACCGCGATGGTGATGAAGTTGCCGTAGGCCAGCACGGGCACGCCCGCCTTCTTCAGTTCAGCCAGGTTGTTGGCAACGCCGGCGGGCACTGTGCCCAGCACCACATAGAGATTGGAGAAATCCAGCTTGCCGAAGATCAGGCCCACGATGGGCATGATGATGTCGGCCACCAAGGAGTCGACGATCTTGCCGAACGCGCCGCCGATGATCACGCCGACCGCCAGGTCGACCACGTTGCCCTTGACGGCAAACTCGCGAAACTCGGTGAAAAAACCCATGCTGACCCTCCATGAAATTGAGAAGAATGCGGGATGAGTATAGGGAGGGCCGAGCCTCGGCATTCCTGTCGCGCGGGTGCCCGCTTCGGTGCGGCCGCTCGAAGCGCTCCGCTACAATCTTTTAACCCCACAGCACATAAGTACTTTGAGGAGCCCCATGAGTGAAATCTCGGTCGGTCCAAAGAAGGTCGATGCAAGTAAAAGGACCTGGTTGATCGCTTCCGGCTGCGCCGGGGCCGTGGGTGGAGTGGCAACAGCCATCCCGTTCGTCAGCACATTCCAGCCATCGGAGCGGGCCAAGGCCGCAGGCGCGCCCGTCGAAGTGGACATCGGCGCCATGCAGGACGGCGAGAAGATCACGGTGGAGTGGCGTGGCCGCCCCGTCTGGATCCTGAAGCGTTCCAAGGCCCAGCTCGAAGAGCTGGCCAAGCTCGATGGCCAACTGGCCGATCCGAATTCGCAGCGCAACCCCGCCGAGTTCACGCCCAAGTACGCGCAGAACACGGGCCGCTCGATCAAGCCCGAGATCCTCGTGGTCGTGGGCATCTGCACCCACCTGGGCTGCTCGCCGATCGACAAGCTGCAGGCCGGGCCTCAGCCCTCGTTGCCCAGCGACTGGCAGGGCGGCTTTCTGTGCCCCTGCCATGGCTCCACGTTCGATCTGGCCGGGCGCGTGTTCAAGAACAAGCCTGCGCCCGACAACCTGCCGGTGCCTCCACACAAATACCTGACCGACACGCGTCTGCTGATCGGCGATGACGCCGCGGCCTGAGGAGCGCACGACAATGGCTGAATTCAAGGAGATCTCGCCGAACGCTCCCGCCGGTGCACGGCTGGGCAATTGGCTCAACAACCGCTTCCCGACCCTGTTCGACGCGTACCGCGTCCACATGTCGGAGTACTACGCGCCGAAGAACTTCAACTTCTGGTACATCTTCGGCTCGCTGGCGCTGCTGGTGCTGGTGATCCAGATCGTCACCGGCATCTTCCTTGTGATGCACTACAAGCCCGATGCGAACACCGCCTTCGCCTCGGTCGAGTACATCATGCGCGACGTGCCCTGGGGCTGGCTGATCCGCTACATGCACTCCACGGGCGCTTCGGCCTTCTTCGTGGTCGTGTACCTGCACATGTTCCGCGGCCTGCTCTACGGCAGCTATCGCAAGCCGCGCGAGCTGGTCTGGATCTTCGGCTGCGCGATCTTCCTGTGCCTGATGGCCGAGGCCTTCATGGGCTACCTGCTGCCCTGGGGCCAGATGAGCTACTGGGGCGCGCAGGTGATCGTGAACCTGTTCGCCGCCGTGCCGCTGGTCGGCCCCGACCTGGCACTGCTGATCCGCGGTGACTACGTGGTCAGCGACGCCACCCTCAACCGCTTCTTCAGCTTCCACGTGATCGCGGTGCCGCTGGTGCTGCTGGGCCTGGTGGTGGCGCACCTGCTGGCGCTGCACGACGTGGGCTCCAACAACCCCGACGGTGTGGAGATCAAGGCCACCAAGGACGAGAACGGCAAGCCGCTGGACGGCATTCCCTTCCACCCCTACTACACGGTGCACGACGCACTGGGCGTGGTGATCTTCCTGATGGTGTTCTCGGCGGTGATCTTCTTCGCTCCCGAGATGGGCGGCTACTTCCTGGAGTACAACAACTTCATCCCGGCCGATCCGCTCAAGACGCCCAACCACATCGCTCCGGTCTGGTACTTCACGCCCTTCTACTCGATGCTGCGTGCCATCACGACCGAGATGATGTATGTGCTGATCGCCTGCGTGGTGGGCGGCGCCGCCTTTGCCGTGCTCAAGACGCGGCTGAGTTCGATTGCCAAGGGCGCCGTCGTGGTCGCCGCCGTGGTGGCCTGTGTGCTGATGCTGGGCATCGATGCCAAGTTCTGGGGCGTGGTGGTCATGGGCGGTGCCGTGATCATCCTGTTCTTCCTGCCCTGGCTGGACCACAGCCCGGTCAAGTCCATCCGCTACCGCCCCGACTGGCACAAGTACCTGTATGGCGTGTTCGTGGTGAACTTCGTGGTGCTGGCCTACCTGGGCGTGCAGCCGCCGTCGCCCATCGGCGAGCGGGTGTCGCAGGCGGGCACGCTGTTCTACTTCGGTTTCTTCCTGCTCATGCCCTGGTGGACGCGTCTGGGTCAGTTCAAGACTGTGCCTGACCGCGTGACCTACTCGGCGCACTGAGCCCGGAGACTGACCTCATGAAGAAACTGATCCTCACGATGATCACGGCGCTGAGCATGAGCTTCGGCGCGCATGCGGCCGAAGGCGGCATCCCCTGGGACAAGGCGCCTGACCGGACCAACGACCTGGCCGCGCTCCAGCATGGCGCCAAGCTCTTCGTCAATTACTGCCTCAGCTGCCACTCGGCCGCCTTCATGCGCTACAACCGCCTGCAGGAGATCGGACTGAGCGAGCAGCAAATCAAGGACAATCTCCTGTTCACGACCGAAAAGGTCGGGGACACGATGAAGGCCAACATCGAGCCGCGCGAGGCCAAGGAGTGGTTTGGAGGTGTGCCTCCGGACCTGACCCTGGTGGCGCGTTCGCGTGCGGCCGTGGGCAAGGGCAGTGGAGCTGACTATCTCTACACTTACCTGCGCACCTACTACCGCGACGACACCAAGGCCACGGGCTGGAACAACCTGGCTTACCCCAGCGTGGGCATGCCGCATGTGCTGTGGGAGCTGCAAGGCGAACGCCGGCCGGTGTTCGAGAAAATCAGCCACGGCGGCCACGAATCGGTGGTCGTCAAGGGCTGGGAGCAGGTCAAGCCCGGCGCCATGACGTCCGCACAGTACGATCAGGCCATGGGTGACCTCGTGGCTTACATGCAATGGATGGCCGAACCGGCGCAGAACGCGCGGGTGCGACTGGGCGTGTGGGTGATGTTGTTCCTGAGCGTGTTGCTCGTTCTGGTGTGGCGCCTCAATGCGGCGTACTGGAAAGATGTGAAGTGAACGTGCATGAAGACCGGCGCCGCCGTTGAGGGCGACGCCGGTTGCTTGTGACCTTGGAGTGGGTTGCCTGAGGCAAACCCACTCCTTTTGATTTTGAGGAGCCTTTCGCCATGATGGTGCTGTATTCCGGAACGACCTGTCCTTTTTCCCACCGCTGCCGTTTCGTGCTTTTTGAGAAGGGAATGGACTTCGAGATCCGCGACGTTGACCTTTACAACAAGCCGGAGGACATCAGCGTCATGAACCCCTATGGCCAGGTGCCCATCCTGGTCGAGCGTGACCTGATCCTGTACGAGTCGAACATCATCAACGAGTACATCGACGAGCGCTTCCCGCACCCGCAGCTGATGCCCGGCGACCCGGTCGACCGCGCGCGCGTGCGTCTGTTCCTGCTGAACTTCGAGAAGGAGCTGTTCGTGCATGTCTCCACGCTGGAAAACCGCAGCGTCAAGGGCAACGAGAAGGCGCTGGAAAAGGCGCGTTCGCACATCCGTGACCGTCTCACGCAGCTGGCCCCCGTGTTCCTGAAGAACAAGTACATGCTGGGCGAGAACTTCTCGATGCTGGACGTGGCCATCGCACCGCTGCTGTGGCGCCTGGACTACTACGGCATCGACCTGAGCAAGAACGCCGCCCCGCTGTTGAAGTACGCCGAGCGCATCTTCTCCCGCCCCGCCTACATCGAGGCGCTGACCCCGTCCGAGAAGGTGATGCGCAAGTAAGAAAGCGCCGCCTTCGTCTGCCCGCCTGCCTGCTTGCTGCTTTCAATGATCAACGCGCTCGAATCGTCCTCGCTGCGGCCTTACCTGATCCGCGCTCTCTACGAATGGTGCACCGACAACGGCTTCACGCCCTATCTGGCGGTGCAGGTCGATGAGAACGTGCAGGTGCCGCGCGAGTACGTGAAGAACGGCGAGATCGTGCTCAATGTGAGCTACGACGCCACGAGTTCGCTCAAGCTGGGCAATGAATTCATCGAGTTCAAGGCCCGCTTCGCAGGCACTGCGCGCGACATCATCGTGCCCGTGGGCCGCGTGGTGGCCATCTATGCGCGTGAGAACGGGCAGGGCATGGCTTTCCCGCCGGTGATTGCCGAGCAGGCGACGACGGCGAATGCCCAGCCTGCGGCCCCCGCAGCTGAAGAGGCGCGCGTGATGCAGCTGGTGGCCGACGAAGCCGACACGGCGCCGGACGATGCCTCCACGGCCGATGAGGGCGCGGACGGCGAGCCGCCCAGGCCCGGCGGCCCGGGCGGACGGCCGGCGCTCAAGCGCGTCAAGTAAGGGGCGTGGCGCGAGCCGAGGGCTCGCGTTTGCAGCCAGTAGAATCGCAGGTTCGCCGCTTTAGCTCAGTTGGTAGAGCACCCGCCTTGTAAGCGGTAGGTCGTCAGTTCGATTCCGACAAGCGGCACCATTTCGCAAGAAGCCCGGTCCTTCGCAAGAAGGGCCGGGCTTTTTCCATGGGTTCGGCAGTCGCCGAAGGGCGGGCCTCGAAGGCCCGCCACAGTCTCAATCGACCTTGGCGCCGGTGGCCTTGACCACCCGCTCGTACTTGGCGAGCTCCGCCTTCATGAAGGCGCCGAACTGGGCGCTGGTGTTGCCCACGGGTTCAGCCATCAACGCCGCGAAGCGGGTCTTGGTCTCGGGGGCCTGCAATGCCGCCACGAAGGCCTGGTTGAGTTTGTCGAGCACCGGTTGCGGCGTGCCTGCCGGCGCGACCAGACCCCACCAGGTGTCGATGGCGAAGCCCTTGAGCACATCGGCCACGGGCGGCACCTCGGGCAGCATGGGGCTGCGGGCCAAGGTGGTGACGGCGATGGGCTTGAGCTTGCCGGACTTGATGTTGGGCGCCGCGGTGGCCAGGTTGTCGAAGTTGAAGTCCACCTGGCCCGATAGCAGTGCCAGCTGCGCAGGGTTGCCGCCGTTGTAGGGAATGTGCACGGCAAAGATGCCCGCTTCCTTCTTGAACATCTCGCCGGCCAGGTGGCCGGCGCTGCCGTTGCCGCCGCTGGCGTAGTTGAGCTTGCCGGGGTTGGCCTTGGCGTAGGAGATCAGGTCCTTGAGCGTGTTGATCTTCAGGCGCTGCGCGACCTCGGCGTTCATCACCAGCACATTGGGCACGCGCACCATCTGCGTCACCGGCGTGAAGTCGGTGGCTGCATTGAAGGGCATCTTGCTGTAGAGCCAGGGGTTCACCGCGTGGGTGGCCGTGGCGGCGATGCCGATGGTCAGTCCGTCGGGCGCGGCCTTGGCGACGATGTCGGCGCCGATGTTGCCGCCCGCGCCGGGCTTGTTGTCGATGATGACGGGTCCGCCCAGCGCATCCTTCACGCGCTCAGCCAGCGCGCGTGCGGTGACGTCGATGGGGCCGCCGGCGGCGTAGGGCACGACCAGGCGCACGGTGTGTGTCTGCTGGGCCTGGACCAGAGGGGCGGCAAAGCTGAGCGCGGCGGCGGTGCCGAGCAGCGAGATCAGGTGGTGTCTCTTGTTCATGCGGCCATTGTCGCCGTCGAGCCGGGCGTTGGCAGGCGGGACTGCCCGTACCTGCGCAGTCCGCCAGCGATGTGCGCGCGGTGCTGGTGCCCGCTACTGCTTCACCAGTTCCACGCGCCGGTTCTTTGCGCGACCGGCCTCGCTGTCGTTGGGAGCCACGGGTTCGACCGGCCCCGCGCCGCGATGCGTGAGCCGCCTCGGGTCTACGCCGGCCTGCACCAGCGCCGCCACCACGGCCACGCTGCGGCGCTGTGACAGGTCCCGGTTGTGCGCATCGCCGCCCTGGTTGTCGGTGTGGCCCACCACCTGCAGTTTGAGCTGCGGCTGGCTGCGCATCAGTTTGACCATCTCGTCGAGCGTGGGACGCGAGGCGGGTTGGAGCTCGGCCTTGTCGGTGTCGAAGAGGATGCCGTAGAGGGCCACGCGGCCGTTGCCCGCCAGGCTCCGGGCCATGGCCGTGGCATCGACGAACACGATCCGGTCGCTGTCCATGGCCTTGCTTTCCACCACGCGCACGAAGGCGTAGTTGCCCACTTCGGGACGGTGTTCCGACAGCGCGATGCTGGCGTAGACCGTGCCCTGCGGTGTGGCGCGCCGGGCCAGCAGGTAGCGCGCATTCGTGCTGAAGTAGTTGCGGACGTAGTCACCGCGCTTGCCCAGGCGCGGCCATTCCGGCTCGTCGAAGGCGAGCGCGAAGTCATAGGGCGCAGTGGTGGGCACCGAATTCGGTCGCGGCTGGTAGCAGGAGGCGTCGCTGGTCGCGCAGCTGAACAGCAGCTCGAAGCCCTTGGCCCGGAGGCTGGCCTCGTAGTTGCGCAGCACTTCCAGCGTGGAGCGTTCCGCGGGCAGGCTGTAGTAGTACAGGCCCACCTTGCCTTCGACCTTCAGGCGCTGCGGCCGCGCGCCGCCCCAGTTCTGCAGCGGCTCCTGGATCAGTGCGGCCTCGTCGTACGAGGAGCCCTTGTAGGCCTCCAGCACCGCGCCTTCGTAGCGGCCGACCAGCGGATGGTCCTTGGCTGGCTCGGCGGCGCGCAGGGTCTGGGTGGTGCCGGCGCTCCACAGGGCTGCGCCGGCCAGCAGCAACATCAGCAGGCGACGGTCGGACAGGGCTCGGATCGGCATGGTGGGCGGCTCCCTGCGGGGGCCTGCACCAGGCGGCCATCAGCCCATCCGCTTGCCGGTCAAGATACGTGCCGGCCCAGGCACGAGCAATCGACCAGCGGCGCTATGACCTTTGGTGAGAGCGCACGAACCGGGCCGCCGCCCGTGGCCTGCGCGTCAATGCCTGAAGTGGCTCAGGGCAGGGCCTTGTCGGCTTCGCTCGTGAAGGCGTCGGCGTAGAACTCTTCGTCGGGCAGGCCGGCCAGCGCCACATAGTCGCGCCGGGCCGATTCCACCACCACCGGCGCGCCGCAGGCATAGACCTGATGGCCCGACAGATCGGGCAGGTCTTCCAGCACGGCCTGGTGCACGAAGCCCGTGCGGCCGGTCCAGTTGTCTTCGGGCGTGGCGTTGGAGACCACGGGCACGTAGCGCAGGTGCGGCATCAGCGCCTCGCGCTCGCGCAGCCAGTCGTCCATGTACAGGTCTTCGGGCCGGCGGCCGCCCCAGTACAGCACGGTGGGCCGCGTGAGGTTCTTGAACTGCATGTGTTCGATGAGCGCCTTGATCGGCGCAAAGCCGGTGCCCGACGCCAGCAGCACGATGGGCTTGGTCGATTCCTCGCGCAGGAAGAAGCTGCCGTAGGGGCCTTCGACGCGAAGGATCTCCTTTTCCTTCATCGCGCCGAACACATGGTCGGTGAACTTGCCGCCGGGCATGTGGCGCACATGCAGCTCCACGCCTGCGCCGGGCGCATGCAGCGTGTGCGGCGCATTGGCCATGGAGTAGCTGCGCCGTGCGCCGTCACGCAGGATGAATTCGATGTACTGCCCGGCATGGAACTGCATGGGCTCGCCGGCCGGCAGCTGCAGCTGGATCTGCATCACGTCATGCGAGAGCCTGCTCAGCGCGCGCACGCGCACGGGCATCTTGCGGATGGGGAAGGCACCTGCCTCGGTGACCTGGCGCGACTCCAGCACCACGTCGCTGGTCGGGTGCGCGCGGCAGGTCAGGATCAGGCCCGCCAGTTCCTCGTCGGCCGACAGGGCCTTGCTCTGGTGGCTGTCGAGCGTCACCGTGCCCGCGAGCATCTTGCACTTGCACGAGCCGCAGGCGCCGTCCTTGCAGCCATAGGGCAGGCCCACGCCCTGGCGGATCGCCGCCGAAAGGATGGTCTCGTTGCCTTCAACGGTGAAGGCGCGCCCGCTGGGCTCTACAGTGATGGAAAAGCCCGCATCCGCGGTGCCGACAAGGCTCATGGCTATTCTTCGGCCCTTTGGGGAACGCACTTCACTTTTCGAGAATCGTGAGGGCCTCCTTGCTTCAGGCTTTCTTCGTCAGGGAACCCTCGATTTTGCCTTCAAACCAGTCCCCCCTCGGCGCGCTGCCGGCGCGCTTCCGGCGCGAGCGGCTGCTCATCATCGGCTGCGGCGACGTGGGTACGCGCGTGCTGCGCGCCCTGCAGGGGCGCATGCAGGTGCTGGCCCTCACGTCCTCGCCGCAACGCGTGCCTGCGTTGCGCGCGGCCGGTGCACGAGCGCTGATCGGCGATCTGGACGCGCCCGCCACGCTGCACCGGCTGGCGGGGCTGGGCACGCGCGTGCTGCACCTGGCGCCGCCGCCGCGCGCCGATGAGGGCGAAGCGGCGACGCACGAGGCCGTCGTGCGCGACCGCCGCACCGAGGCCGTGGTGCGCCTGCTGCGCCAGCGCACGCCGCCGCTGTCGCTGGTCTATGGCTCCACCAGCGGCGTGTACGGCGATTGCGAAGGCGCACGCGTGCCCGAAACGCGCGGCGTGCAGGCCGGCACCGCGCGCGCCTTGCGCCGCGTGGCGGCCGAACGCCAGGTGCGCTGGCTGGGCCGCGGCCTGCAGGTGCGCACCGGCATCCTGCGCATTCCTGGCATCTACGCGCCCGACCGCGAAGGCGGCACGCCGCGTGCGAGGCTGCTGCGCGGCACGCCCGTGCTGCAGCCGCAGGACGATGTCTTCACGAACCACATCCATGCCGACGACCTGGCGCGCGCCTGCATCGCCGCGCTGTACCGCGCACGCGGCGGGCGCGTCTTTCACGTCAGCGACGACAGCGAGCTGCAGATGGGCGACTACTTCGACCTGGCGGCCGGCCTCTACGGCCTGCCGTGTCCGCCGCGCGTGGCGCGGGCCGAAGCGCAGCAACAGCTCACGCCCATGCAGCTGAGTTTCATGAGCGAATCGCGCCGGCTCGACAACCGTCGCATGAAGCGTGAGCTGGGCGTGCGGCTGCGCTATCCCACGGTGCGTGAGGGATTGGCGGCGTCTTGAGCCCTCGTATTGGCCGCAACCCAGGAGGCCGGAATCGAAGCCTCGTTCACACGACTGAGCGGACGATCACATGCACGCCCACGGCGTGCCGGAGCGATTGCATGCGCGAAGGCGGCGCCAAAAAGCAAAAGGCCCGCCAAGGGCGGGCCATGCTTTTTTTGGTGCCGGAGGCCGGAATCGAACCGGCACGCCTTGCGGCGGGGGATTTTGAGTCCCCTGCGTCTACCAATTTCACCACTCCGGCAGGAAAGGCTGAGACAGCCCAAAATTATGGCACAGTGCCCAGCCGCCTCGCCGATTCGGCGACCCCGCGGCGCCCTGGCTTCGCAGTTGTCCTAAGCTTGTTCCATGACCCATTCCTACCCCACCCTTGAAGACGCCGTCGGCCAGACACCGCTGGTGGCGCTGCAGCGCATCGACGCGGCACGCAACGCGCAGCGCGGCAACGTGATCCTGGCCAAGCTGGAGGGCAACAACCCGGCAGGCTCCGTGAAGGACCGCCCGGCGCTATCGATGATCCGGCGGGCCGAGGAGCGCGGCGAGATCAAGCCCGGCGACACGCTGATCGAGGCGACTTCGGGCAACACCGGCATCGCGCTGGCCATGGCGGCGGCCATCAAGGGCTACCGCATGCTGCTGATCATGCCGGAGGACCTGTCCGTCGAGCGTGCGCAGACCATGAAGGCCTTCGGCGCCGAGCTGATCCTCACGCCCAAGAGCGGTGGCATGGAATACGCGCGCGACCTGGCCGACCAGATGGTGGCGCAGGGCAAGGGCCGCGTGCTGGACCAGTTCGCCAACCCCGACAACCCGCGCATCCACTATGAAACGACGGGCCCCGAGCTGTGGGCCCAGACCGGCGGGCGCATCACCCACTTCGTGAGCGCGATGGGCACCACGGGCACCATCACGGGCGTCTCGCGCTTCCTCAAGGAAAAGAACCCGGCCATCCAGATCGTGGGCGCGCAGCCCGACGAAGGCTCGCGCATCCCGGGCATCCGCAAGTGGCCGCAGGAGTACCTGCCCAAGATCTACGACCCCTCGCGCGTGGATCAGGTGGTGAACGTGAGCCAGGACGAGGCCGAGGAGATGGCCCGGCGCCTGGCGCGCGAAGAGGGCATCTTCGGCGGCATCTCGGCCGCGGGGGCGTTGTGGGTGGCGCTGGAGGTGTCCAAGACCGTGGAGAACGCGACCATCGTCTTTGTGGTCTGCGACCGCGGTGACCGTTATCTGTCCACCGGCGTGTTCCCGGCCTGATCCCCCCTGTTCGCGTGGGCGACACGCCGGATGCGCGACAACGCAGAGACTCCCCGCCATGAAACTCCCCCGCTTCTGCCCCGACTGCGCCACGCCGCTCGAATGGATCGCCCTGATGGAAGACGGCGGCCCGAAGGAGCGGCTGCGCTGCGTCAACTGCGGCCACACGCACTGGGGCAATCCCACGCCGGTCCTGGCGGCCATCGTCGAATACCGCGGCCAGGTGCTGCTGGCACGCAATGCGGCCTGGCCGGGCAAGATGTTCGCGCTGATCACGGGCTTCATGGAAGCGGGCGAGTCGCCACAGGAAGGCATTGCGCGCGAGGTCAAGGAAGAGACCAACCTCGACGTGCTCAGCAGCAGCATCGTGGGTGCCTATGAGTTCACGCGCATGAACCAGGTCATCATTGCCTACCACGTGGTGGCAGAAGGCGAGGTGAAGCTCTCGCCTGAGCTGGTGGACTACCGGCTCTACGACCTGCCCGATCTGAAGTGCTGGCCTGCCGGCACAGGCTATGCGCTGGCGGACTGGCTGCGCACGCGCGGCCATGAGCCCGTGTTCTTCACCGCGCAGGAAAATGAGGAACGGCGGCGCGGGCTGGATCAGCCGCCTTCATCGGAGAATGGGTCATGAGCGTTGATCAAGACACCCAAGCCCCGGCCGCTGCGGCAGCCCCGCTGAGCATCGACCGCGAGATCGACACGCGGGGCCTGAACTGCCCCTTGCCCATCCTCAAGGCCAAGAAGGCGCTCAACGACATGGAAAGTGGCCAGCTGCTCAAGGTCGTGTCCACCGACCCGGGCTCGCTGCGCGACTTCCAGGCCTTTGCGCGCCAGACCGGCAATGCGCTGATGGAGCAGCAGACACAGGGAACGGACTTCATCCACGTGCTCAAGCGGCGCTGAGCCGCGCACAAGAAGAAAAGCCCGGCGCAAGGCCGGGCTCGTGGGCCGCAGGCGCGTGGCCCTCAGAGCTTGAGCGTGCGCAGGTAGTCGCGGAAGGAGTCCCCGACTTCGGCGTGCGCCAGGGCCAGCTCCACGGTGGCCTGCAGGAAGCCTTCCTTGGCGCCGCAGTCGTAGCGCGTGCCCTGGTAGGCATAGGCATACACGCTCTCCTTCTTCAGCAGCGAGGCGATGCCGTCGGTCAGCTGGATCTCGCCGCCCGCGCCCTTGGGCTGGTTGCGGATCTCGTCGAACACGCCGGGCGTGAGGATGTAGCGGCCGGCCACGCCCAGGCGCGAGGGCGCCTTCTCGGGCGAGGGCTTCTCGACCATGGCGCTGACCTTGGTCAGGCTGTTGCCCATGGCGTCGCCGGCCACGATGCCGTAGCGCTTGACCTGGTCCAGCGGCACTTCCTGCACCGCCAGCACCGAGCCGCCCAGGTTGTTGAAGTTGCGAACCATCTGCGCGAGCACGCCTTCGCCGCCCTTGGGGCCGACCATCAGGTCATCGGCCAGCAGCACGGCAAAGGGCTGATCGCCCACCAGGTGCTCGGCGCACAGCACGGCGTGGCCCAGGCCCAGCATGCGCGGCTGGCGCACATAGGAGCAGGTCATGTCCTCGGGCGCGACCGAGCGGGCGATGTGCAGCAGCGCGTCCTTGCCGCTGGCCTCGAGCTGGCTTTCCAGCTCGTAGGCCGTGTCGTAATGGTCTTCGATGGCCCGCTTGTTGCGGCCGGTGACGAAGATCATGTCGCGGATGCCGGCCGCGTAGGCCTCTTCGACGGCGTACTGGATCAGCGGCTTGTCCACCACCGGCAGCATTTCCTTGGGCTGCGCCTTGGTGGCCGGAAGGAAGCGGGTGCCGAAGCCGGCAACGGGGAAGACAGCCTTGCGGATGCGCGTCGAAGTGGGCATGAGTCGGTACGAAGAAGTGGAAAACAGAAGACGGGCTGCCTATCGTAGAGGACGCCCGTCCTCATTCGTTGTCAGCCAAGGCGCTGCAACTGGGCCTGCAGGCGCGTCAGGGCCGCCGAAAAGTCCGCCAGGCGCTGCTTTTCCTGCTCGATGACGGCCGCCGGGGCCCGTGCCACGAAGGATTCGTTGCCCAGCTTGCCGTTGGCCTTGGCGATCTCGCCCTCCAGCCGCGCGATCTCCTTGCCCAGGCGCACGCGCTCGGCGGCCACGTCGATCTCCACATGCAGCGCCAGGCGCGCACCGCCCACCACGGCCACGGGCGCGGCCTGCGCTGCTGCAGCCCAGGCGGCCTCGTCGGTGAAGACCTTCACTTCGCTGAGCTTGGCCAGCGCCTGCAGCACGCTGGCGGCGCCCTGCAGGAACTCGGCCTCGGCCGGGCTTTCGGCCAGCGCGAACAGCGGCAGTCGCTGTGCGGGAGAGACGTTCATCTCGCCGCGCAGCGTGCGGCAGGCCGCCACCAGCGACTTGAGCCTGAGCACGTGGGCTTCGGCCGCTTCGTCGATCTTCTCGGGCTGCGCCACGGGGTAGGCCGCAACCATGATGGACTCGCCCGCCCGCCCGGCCACCGGGGCGACCTTCTGCCACAGCTCCTCGGTGATGAAGGGGATGATCGGGTGCGCCAGGCGCAGCAGCGCCTCCAGCGTGCGGATCAGGGTGCGGCGCGTGCCGCGCTGCTGGGCCTCGTTGCCGGTCTGGATCTGCACCTTGGCGATTTCCAGGTACCAGTCGCAGAAGGCGTCCCACGCGAACTGGTAGATGGCGTTGGCCACGTTGTCCAGGCGGTAGTCGGCAAAGCCCTGCGCCACTTCGGCTTCCACGCGCTGCAGCTGCGAGGCGATCCAGCGGTCGGCCTGGCTGAAGTGCATGTAGCCGTGCGCGGCACCGCCGGGCTGGCATTCGGCTTTGGTGTGCTCCTTCAGCCCACAATCTTGCCCTTCGCAATTCATCAGCACGAAGCGCGTGGCGTTCCACAGCTTGTTGCAGAAGTTGCGATAACCCTCGCAGCGCTTGGAGTCGAAGTTGATGCTGCGGCCCAGTGAGGCCAGCGCCGCGAAGGTGAAGCGCAGCGCATCGGCGCCATAGGCCGGGATGCCTTCCGGGAATTCCTTCTCGGTCTGCTTGCGCACCTTGGGGGCGGTCTCGGGCTTGCGCAGGCCGGTGGTGCGCTTGTCCAGCAGCGGCTCCAGCGCAATGCCGTCGATCAGGTCCACCGGATCGAGCACGTTGCCTTCGGACTTGGACATCTTCTTGCCCTGCGCGTCGCGCACCAGGCCGTGGATGTACACGTGCTTGAAGGGCACGCGGCCCGTGAAGTGCGTGGTCATCATGATCATCCGGGCGACCCAGAAGAAGATGATGTCGTAGCCCGTGACCAGCGTGGTGGAGGGCAGGTAGAGGTCGTAGTCTTTCAGCGCGTTCTTGTCGTCCAGCGCCTGGGGCCAGCCCAGCGAGGAGAAAGGAACCAGCGCCGACGAATACCAGGTGTCCAGCACGTCCTCGTCGCGCGTGAGCGCCTTGCCCGGGGCCTGCTGGCGCGCATCTTCCTCACTGCGCGCCACGTACACCTTGCCGTCCTCGTCGTACCAGGCCGGGATCTGGTGGCCCCACCAGAGCTGGCGGCTGATGCACCAGTCCTGGATGTTGTTCATCCACTGGTTGTAGGTGTTGACCCAGTTCTCGGGCACGAAGCGCACTTCGCCCGACTGCACGGCATCGATGGCCTTTTGCGCGATGGACTTGCCGCCCGGCTCCTTCTCGCTGGGCTTGCTCATCGCCACGAACCACTGGTCCGTCAGCATGGGTTCGATCACCTGGCCCGTGCGCGCGCAGCGCGGCACCATCAGCTTGTGCTTCTTGGTCTCGACCAGCGCGCCGGCCGCTTCCAGGTCGGCCACCACGGCCTTGCGCGCGACGAAGCGGTCCAGCCCGCGGTACTTTTCAGGCGCGTTCTCGTTGATTTTTGCGTCCAGCGTCAGCACGCTGATCATGGGCAGGCCATGGCGCTGGCCCACCGCATAGTCGTTGGTGTCGTGCGCCGGCGTGACCTTCACCACGCCGGTGCCGAACTCGCGATCCACGTAGTCGTCGGCAATGATGGGGATCAGACGCTGGACCAGCGGCAGGCGCACCTGCTTGCCGATCAGCGCGGTGTAGCGCTCGTCCTCGGGGTGCACCATCACGGCCACGTCGCCCAGCATGGTCTCGGGGCGCGTGGTGGCCACCGTCAGGCTGCCGCTGCCGTCTTCGAGCGGGTAGGCGATGTGCCAGAGGAAGCCATCTTCCTCCTCGCTTTCCACTTCGAGGTCGCTCACGGCGCTCTTGAGCTCCGGGTCCCAGTTCACCAGGCGCTTGCCGCGGTAGATCAGGCCCTCCTCGTACAGGCGCACGAAGGTCTCGGTCACCACCTTGGACAGCTTGTCGTCCATGGTGAAGTATTCGCGGCTCCAGTCCACCGTGTCGCCCATGCGGCGCATCTGGTTGGTGATGGTGTTGCCCGACTGCTGCTTCCACTCCCACACGCGCGAGACGAAGTTCTTGCGGCCCAGGTCATGGCGGCTCTGGCCCTGGCCCTGCAGCTGGCGCTCCACCACGATCTGCGTGGCAATGCCCGCATGGTCGGTGCCCGGCACCCACAGCGTGTTCGCGCCCGCCATGCGGTGGTAGCGCGTGAGGCTGTCCATGATGGTCTGGTTGAAGGCATGGCCCATGTGCAGCGTGCCCGTCACGTTCGGCGGCGGCAGCTGGATCGAGAAGGAGGGTGCGCCTTCCTGGGGTTGCTGCGTGCCGCGAAAGCCGGCCTTCGCGTAGCCGCGCTTTTCCCACTCGGGGCCCCAGTGGGCTTCGAGGGCTGCGGGTTCAAAGGACTTGGACAGGCCGGCCAGGCCCGGTTGTTCGGGGGTGTCGCTCATGGGAATCCAGACGGGGGAGGCCGCGCACATCGTCGGCTGCCGGCATGGGCCGGCAAGCTGCCGCGCGGCAGGCGAAGGAAGGACAGGATTTTAGGGCAGGGCCTTCGCAGACCACCCGGATGCCTATGCCTTGTACAGCTTCTGCAGCAGGTTCCGCAGCGTCTCGCGTTCGCGCGCCGTCAGCGCGTCTGCGGCGTCGCTTTCCAGCTCGATCACGACCTGCTCGGTTTCCTGCGCCAATGCCAGGCCCGCGGCCGTGAGGTGCAGGCCGATGGCGCGGCCGTCGCGCGGGTGCGGGCGGCGCTCGATCAGGCCGCGCCGGTCCAGCGCAGAGATCAGGCTCACCAGGTTGGGCGGCAGGATGTCCAGGGTGGCGCACAACTGGCGCGAGGTGGCGCCGGGGTTGTGGGCCAGCAGCGCCAGCACCGAGTACTCGACCTGCTTGAGCCCGTAGGGCGCCATGCGTTCGAAGAACAGCGCGCTGATCACGCTGTAGGCGCGGCGCGTGTTGTAGCCGATCAGGGCTTCGAGGGTGCCGGCTTCCAGCCGCTCGGGGGCGGGCGCGGGCGCAGCGGCAGAGGGGGTGGCGGCAGTCTTCTTGCGGGGTGCGGCTGGCATCGTGCGCTCATTGTCGCGCGAGGGCGGCGCCCGGCGGCTGCGCATGCGCGCCCAGCACACCTTCGGCGGCGCGCTTGACCAGCCCCAGGCGCATCTCGAACTCCGGCAGCACATGGCGGCGGAAGGCGGCGGCGGGCGCCTGCCAGCGCGCATCGTCGGTGCCGCTGTGGGCTTCGATGCGGGCCCAGGCCCAGGCCATCAGGCCCAGCATGGTCACGCGCAGGAAGTCGTCTGCCACCTCATAGGGCAGGCGCGGGTTGGCCTGCGCGGCCATCGCCACGCTGGTGCCCAGGTAGCGCAGTTGCGCCAGGCGGCGCTGCGCGTCGGCGTCGGCCTCGCGCGAGGCGTCCAGCTCGTCGCGCAGTTCCAGCAGCACGGCCGAGAGGGCGGCGCCGCCGTCGGGCAGCACCTTGCGCACCAGCAGGTCGATGGCCTGGATCTCGTTGGTGCCCTCGTAGATCATGGCCACGCGCACGTCGCGCACATGCTGCTCCACGCCCCATTCGCGCACGTAGCCATGCCCGCCGAAGACCTGCAGGCAGGCACTCGCGCCCTCGAAGCCCTGCTGCGTGCAGGCGGCCTTGAGGATGGGCGTGACCAGGGCGCACCAGCGCTGCGCGCGCTCGCGCAGCTTGGGCTCGGGCGCATGGCGCGCCAGGTCCAGTTGCAGGCCGGTGCGGTAGGCGATCAGGCGCCCGCCGTCGATCCAGGCGCGCTGCGTGTCCAGAATGCGCGCGATGGCCGGGTGCTCGGCGATCAGGCTGGGCTCAGCGCCCGTGGCGCCGGGCACTCTCATCTGCTGGCGCTCCTGCGCGTAGGCATGGGCCTTCTGCCAGGCTGCGTCCAGCGTGCCGATGCCCTGCAGCGCCACATGCAGGCGCGCCGCGTTCATCATCACGAACATGGCGTTCAGGCCCTTGCCGGCCTCGCCCACCAGCCAGCCCCGCGCCTCGTCGAAGCGCAGCACGCAGGTGGGGCTGCCGTGCAGGCCCATCTTCTCCTCGATGCGCTCGCAATGGATGGCGTTGCGCGTGCCGTCTTCCAGCACCTTGGGCGCCAGCACCAGCGACAGGCCCTTGGGCCCCTCGGGCGCATCGGGCAGGCGGCACAGCACCAGGTGCACGATGTTGTCCGTCAGGTCGTGCTCGCCGCCGGAGATGAAGATCTTGCTGCCACTGAGCAGCACGCTGCCGTCGGCCTGCGGGGTGGCGCGCGTGCGCACGCGGCCCAGGTCGCTGCCCGCGTGGGCTTCGGTCAGCGCCATGGTGGCCAGCCATTCGCCGGTGGCGATCTTGCTCAGGTAGCGCGCTTTCAGTTCTTCGCTGCCGTGATGCCTGAGGCATTCATAGGCGCCATGCAGCAGGCCCGGCGCCATGGTGAAGCCGTGGTTGGCGCCCGAGAGCCATTCATAGAGCACGGCGTCGAGCACCGCGGGCAGGCCCTGGCCGCCGTCCTCCACGGCCGCCGACAGCGCGGGCCAGCCGGCCTGCCAGAAGGCCTGGTAGGCCTCTTTGAAGCCCGGGGGCGAGACCACGGCGCCGTTGTCGAAGCGGCAGCCGATCTCGTCACCCGTGCGGTTCAGCGGCGCGACCACCTCGCCCACGAAACGGCCGGCCTCTTCCAGCACCTGGCGCATCAGGGCGGCGTCGGCGCTGTCGGCGAAGGCCGGCAGGGCCGCCAGCTGTGCCGGCGCCCCCAGCACGGTGTCGATCAGGAACAGCGAATCATCGGGGCGGGGGGCGTAGTCCATCGGGCACAGGCAGGAAGAGGAAGGCGGAGGAAGGAACGGTCAGGACGGGCTGCAGGCAAAGCTGGCCGCCAGCTCCGGGTCGCCGCCACGATAGCGCGCCACGGCGGGCCAGGCGCACAGCGGTCGGCTGCGCGTGGGCGACCAGTCGGCCGGCACCTCGGGGTTGGGGCTGGCCGTGCCCGCGCCGCGCGCGCGGGCCGGCACGGCTTGGGGGGCCACGCCGCGCTCCACCCAGTCGACCAGTGGCGTCAGCAGATCGAACTGGTCGGTGGCCGGGCCGCCGCGGCAATGGTTCATGGCCGGCACGGGGAAGTAGCGCGCAAAGCTGGCCGCGCGGCCCTGGTGGGCGCTGTCCAGCTGCGTCCACCAGCGGGCCGTGTCGTCGGAGGAGAACACGCCGTCGGCCGTGCCGTGGTAGACGATCATGCGCGCGCCGCGCTGGCGCAGGGGCTGCAGGTCGCCGGCCGGGGGCAGCATGAAGTCCAGGGCCGATTCGGTGTACAGGCCCGCCGTGGCGCCGATGCTGGGCGCGTCGCGGTCCATGTCGAAGCCCAGTGCAAAGTCCAGCCCTTGCGGGCGCTCATGCATCGGCGGCGTCGCGAAGATGAAGGCCACGGCCGCCGCGTCGCGCGTGGCCGGGGCGGCGAACTTCCAGCTTCGCCAGTCCTGGCCGGTGATGCCCGGGTCGAAGGGAAAACTGCTGTAGACCGGCTGGCCGCGGCTGTTGCGCGCACCCGCGAAGACGCGCGCCAGCGCCTCCTTCTGTGCCGGCGCCAGGCAGGCGCTGCCGGCGTTGCTGCCGCTGCTGCTGGCGCCGGGCGTGCAGCCCGGCACGTCGCGCATCAGGTCGAACTGCGCCTGGCAGGCCTTCACGTCGCTCACGATGCCGTCGGCCAGGCCGTCCAGTGCATCGCAGCGCGCACGCACGCCCTGGGCCACCGCCGCCAGTTGCGCGGGCGTGAAGGCGCTCTGCAGCTCGGGCTGGCCCTGCGGCGTGCGCGCCGTGGCCAGCGGGGCCCACTGCTGGGCGCCCCACAGCTGCGCGACGGCCGCGCGCGGCAGGTTGAAGCCGGGGTTGCCGGCCAGCACGCCGTCGTATTCGCCGGGCAGGCGCGCGGCGGCCACCATGGCGTGGCGTCCGCCGTTGGAGCAGCCGCCAATGTACGAACGGTCCGGCCCGCGCCCGTAGGCGCTGGCGATCAGCTGCTTGGCCACGGGCGTGAGCTGGGCCACCGCGCCGTAGCCGTAGTTGATGCGCGCCTGCGGGTCGAGCCCGAAGCGCGGGTTCTGCGCGCCGCTGTGGCCGGCGTCGGAGCTGACGACGGCAAAGCCCTGTTGCAGCGCCGTGTGCGTGGGCGCGCCGCCGCCGATGGCGCCCATGGCCGGCACCACCGCGCCGTCCAGCCCGCCGTTGACCTGGTGGAAGAAGCGCCCGTTCCAGGCCTGCGGCAGGCGCAGCTCGAAGCCGATCGCGTAGCGCTGGCCGTCGACCGGGCTGCTGCGCTCGTGGAGCTGGCCCTGCACCAGGCAGTGCGCGGGCACGGCCGGCGTGGTGCCGGTGGCTGGCGCGGCGGCCACGGCTTGCGTGCGCGTGAGGCGCGTGCCCGCCGGCAGCGCCCCGCGCGCCAGCGCCTCGCACTGCTGCAGCGGGCCGGGGCGGGCTTCGGCCAGCGCGGGTGCCGCGCCCTGCGGCGCGTGGCCGCATGCAGCCAGCGCCAACGCGGCGGCGAGGGCGGTCCAACGGGGGGAGGTCATGACTCAGCGGTGAAGCCGATCTGCTTGACCAGCGGGCCCCAGCGCTCGAACTCGGCTTTCTGGTCGGCCGCCATTTCCTGCGGCGTGCTGCCATGCGCCACCAGGCCGACGAGGGCCAGTGAATCGATCACCGTCTTGTCCTTGAGTGCGGCCGTGATCGCGGCATTGGCGTTGGCCAGCGTGGCAGCCGGCGTCTTGGCCGGCGCGTAGAAGCCGAACCATTCCTCCGAAGTCACGTCGGGGTAGCCCAGCTCGGTGAAGGTGGGCACATCGGGCAGGTAGGGCGAGCGCTTCCTGCCCGAGGTGGCCAGCACGCGCACGCGGCCGCTCTTCATGTACTGCAGGTAGTCGCCGCTGGGGTTCATGGCCGCGGCGATCTGGCCGCCCACCAGGTCGGTGATGCTGGGCACCGTGCCGCGGTAGGGCACATGCTTGAGGTCCACGCCCGAGCGGATGCCCAGCAGCGCACCCAGCAGGTGCGGCATGGAGCCCGCGCCCGGCGAGCCGTAGCTGGCCTGGCCCGGGTTGGCCTTGGCCCAGGCCAGGAAGTCCTTGAGCGTCTTCACCTCGGCCGGCACGGCCGGGCCCACGGCCAGGCCGTGGAACATGATGGCGCCGATGGAGACCTGCGTCACCTCCTCGGGCTTGTAGCTGAGCTTGGGGTAGATGTAGGGATACACCGCGAGCGCGGACACCGGCGCCAGCGTCAGCACGGAGCCGTCCGCCGGCGAGTTCTTGAGCGTTTCCACCGCGATGCGGCCACCCGCGCCGGGCTTGTTCTCGACGAAGCCCGGGTTCTTGCTGTAGGCCGTGCCGCCGATCTTCTCGGCCACGCGGCGGGCCACGCTGTCGCCCGCGCTGCCGGCCGGAAAGCCGTACATGATCTTGACCTGGTCCAGCGCCTGCGCGAGCGCGGACATCGGCGACAGGGCTGCCAGTGCGGCAGCGCTGCCCAGGGTGTGCAGGAAATGGCGGCGTTCGAACATGGTTGTCTCCTAGTGGATGAATGGGATGAGCGGGCTCGGCGCAAGGCTCAGGAATCGGTGGTGAACCCGATCTTGCGAACCAGCGGGCCCCAGCGCTCGTGGTCGGCCTTGAGTTCGGCGGCGGCTTCTTGCGGCGTGCCGCCCTTGACCAGCAGCCCCAGGCTGGCCAGGCTGTCGGCCACGCGCGGGTCGCCCAGAGCGGCATTGATGGCGGCGTTGGCGGCCTGCACGATGTGCGGCGGCGTCTTGGCGGGCATGTAGAAGCCGAACCATTCCTCTACCGTCAGATCGGCAAAGCCCTGCTCGGCGAAGGTGGGCACCTGTGGCAGATGGGGCGAGCGCCGGCTGCCCGAGGTGGCCAGCACGCGCAGCTTGCCGGCCGACAGAAAGGGCAGGTAGTCGCCGCTGGGCGTGACCATGGCGGCGATCTGCCCGCCGACGGTGTCGGTCACGCCCGGCACCGAGCCCCGGTAGGGGACGTGGCGCAGTTCGATCCCGCTGTCGATGCCCAGCAGCGCGCCGATGAAGTGCGGCGTGGAGCCGGCGCCGGGCGAGCCGAAGGCGGCCTTGCTCGGGTTGGCCTTGGCCCAGGCCAGGAAGTCCTTCAGCGTCCTCACGCTGTCCGGCACCAGCGGCCCGACCGCCAGCCCGTGGTGCATGACGGCCGCGCGACCGACCACCTGGAAGTCTTCGTTGCGGTAGCGCTGCACCTTGTAGGTGTACGGGTGGATGGTCATCGCGCCCAGCGGCGCCAGCGCCATCACCGTGCCGTCGGCCGGCGCCGACTTCAGGCTTTCCAGCGCGATGCGACCGGCGGCGCCGGTCTTGTTCTCGATCACCGCCGCCTTGCGCGTGTAGGCCGAGCCGGCCAGCTTTTCGCCGATGCGGCGCGCCACGGCATCGCCCGAACTGCCGGCCGGAAAGCCGTAGTAGATCTGCACCTGGTCCACCGGCAGCCCGGCACCCTGGGCGGCGAAGGCGCGCAGCGGCACGGCGGCATTCCAGGTGGCCGCGCCGGCGGCGCTCAGCATGAGTTGAAGGCAGCGGCGGCGTGCGGGTATCGGCATGAAGGTATCTCCTGACTCAAAGGCCGGGTGCAGGGTGGGATACAGGGCGGGGCAGGGTGGATGGCTGGGTGAATGAAGGATGCGTTCAGGCCTTCTCAGCGCGGCGCCATGCGCAGCGCGCCGTCGAGGCGAATCACCTCGCCGTTGAGGTGGCCGTTGGTCACGATGTGGCAGGCCAGCTCGGCGAATTCCGAAGGCTTGCCCAGGCGCGGGGGGAACGGAATGGCGGCCGCCAGCGATTGCTGCACCGGCTCGGGCAGCTCCAGCAGCAGCGGCGTGGCGAAGATGCCGGGCGCCACCGTGCAGACGCGGATGCCGTGCTGCGCCAGGTCGCGCGCCATCGGCAGCGTCATGCCCGCCAGCCCGGCCTTGGAGGCGCTGTAGGCCTGCTGGCCCACCTGGCCGTCGAAGGCTGCGACGGAGGCGGTGAACACCATCACGCCGCGCCCCTCGCCGTCTTCGCCTGCCAGTGGCGCCAGCTTCGCGCAGCGCGCGGCGAACAGGCGGCTGACGTTGTACGTGCCGATCAGGTTGATGCCGATCACCCGCGCGAAGTCCTCCAGCGGCGCCGCGTTGCCGTCCTTGCCCACGACGCGCTTGGCCGAGCCGATGCCCGCCACGTTCATGAGGATGCGCGCGGGGCCGTGCGCGGCCTCGGCCCCGGCCAGCGCGGCTTCCACGCTGGCGGTGTCGGTGATGTCGCAGGCGAAGGCCACGGCGCAGCCGTCTCCGTGTTCCCTGCCGATGTCGGCCGCCACCTTCGCGGCCAGCTCGGCGTTGCGGTCCAGCACGGCCACCTTGGCGCCCAGGCGGGCCAGTTCGCGCGCGGTGGCCTCGCCCAGGCCCGATGCGCCGCCCGTGACGAGGGCGGCCTGTCCTTGGATCTTCATGGTGTGTGTCTCCGGCTTAGTTCCATTGGGGCTTGAGCGTGAAGGGCAGCCCATCGCCATGCAGCGCCTGCACGAAGGCATCGCGGTGCTTGAGCACGGCGCGCTGGTTGATGGAGCCCTTGTCCGTGACCTCGCCCTTGTCGATGGAAGGGGGCTCGGCCACCAGCACGGCGCGTGCGATGCGGTTGGCGCTGCCCGTGGCGTCGGCCGCCAGGCGGTCGACCACGGTCTGGAAATGCGCCTGCACGGCGGCGCTTTGCAGCACCTCGGCCAGGGGCGTGTGGGCCGGCAGCTGCGCCAGTTCGCGCACGGCCTGGGTCGGGAAGATCAGCGCGCCCACTTCCTTCATGTTCAGGCCCGTGAGCACCACGTCCTGCACATAGGGCGCGCCAAAGGCGGTGACCTTGGCCCGCAGCGGCCCCACGCTCACGAAGGTGCCGGTGGTCAGCTTGAAGTCCTCGGCGATGCGCCCGTCGAAGCGCAGGCCCAGGTGCAGGTTGTCGGGGTCTATCCAGCGCACGGCGTCGCCGGTCAGGAAGAAGCCCTCTTCGTCGAAGGACTCGTGCGTGGCTTCGGGCATGCGCCAGTAGCCGGGCGTGACGTTGGGGCCGCGGTAGCGGATCTCGGTCTTGCCGTCGCTGGGCACCAGCTTCAGCTCCAGGCCCGCGGCAGGCAGGCCCAGCTCGCCGGCCACCATGTCGGGGCGCGTCACGTTCAGCGCGAAGGGCGACGACTCGGTCATGCCCAGGCCGGTGCCCATCACGATGCGCTCGCCCACCTCGGCCTCGGCAATGCGGTAGAGCTTGTCCAGCACGCCCGGCGGCAGCGCGGCGCCGGCGTAGTAGAAGAGCTGGCAGCGCTCCAGCAGCTTGCGGCGCAGCTGCGCGTCCTGCTCCATCGCGTCGGCGATCGCCTCGAAGCCGGTGGGCACGTTGAAGTAGATCGTGGGTCCGATCTCGCGCAGGTTGCGCAGCGTCTCGCCGATGCCTGCGGGCGTGGGCTTGCCCTCGTCGATGTAGAGCGTGCCGCCGTTGTTCAGCACGATGCCGATGTTGTGGTTGCCGCCGAAGGTGTGGTTCCAGGGCAGCCAGTCCACCAGCACCGGGCCGCAGCCATCCTCCAGCCGCGCCGACACCGGCGGCAGGCTGCAGCGCAGCTGCTGCTGGTTGGCGCACCACATGCGATGGGTGTTGATCACCGCCTTGGGGTTCTTGGTCGAGCCCGAGGTGAACAGGAACTTGGTGATGGTGCCGGGGTGCACCTGCGCCATGGCGTCGTCCACGGCGTGCGTGGCGTGCGTGGCCAGCAGCTCGGCCAGCGGCCGGGTGGCGCGGCCTTCCAGCGCGCCGCTGCCCATCACCACCGGCACCTCGGGCGGCACGGTGGCCGCTATGGCGGGGCCAAAGCGCGCGTCGGCCGCGAACACCAGGCCCGGCGTCAGTGTCTGCATCACATGGCGCAGCTTCTCGTAGTCCTTGCTCACCAGCGCATAGGGCGTGGAGACAGGGCAGTGCGGCACGCCGATCAGCAGGCAGCCGAAGGCCACCAGCGCATGGTCCAGGCTGTTCTCGGCCAGGATCGCCACCGGCCGCTCCTCAGAGAGGCCGTATTGCAGCAGGGCCTGCGCGATGGCGCGCGCGCGCGCCAGGAACTGGCTGTAGCTCAGGCGCACCCAGTCGCCGCGGCTGCCGTCGGGCAGGCGCTCGCGCTGGGCCATGAAGGTGCGCTCGGGCGCGATGGCGGCCCAGTGCACCAGCCGGTCATTCATGCGGTGGGCGTAGTGGGGCAGGGCCGTGTCGCACGTGAGGTACTGCACCCCGCCCTGGCCCTCGCGCAGCACGCCGCGCGTCACGCCATAGATCGCGGCAGGGTTCGCTGCGCGGTATTTGGGCAAGGCTGCGCCCCGGCTGCTGTCGGCAGCCTTGTCGGTTTGCGTCATGTCTTCCTCCGGGAGGTGAGGGATCAGTCTCTGGAGACCTTGGCGGCGCGGCCTTCAAGGAAGGCGCGCACGCGCTGCTTGGCATCGGGCGCGTCCTGCGCGATGCCGGCCATCAGGGCTTCAGTGAACAGGCCATGGTCGGCCGGCTGTTCGGCGATGCGCGGCAGCGCGTGCATCAGCGCGTAGTTGGTCAGCGGCGCATTGGTGGCGATGCGGCGGGCCAGCTCGATGGCCTTGGCCAAAGCCTGGCCCTGTGGCACCAGGTACTGCGCAAAGCCGGCGCGCTCGCCTTCCTCGGCCTTGTAGACGCGGCCGGTCATCATCATGTCGGTCATGCGCGCCACGCCGATCAGCTTGGGAATGCGCACCGAGCCGCCGCCGCCCACGAAGATGCCGCGCGAGCCTTCGGGCAGGGCGTAGAAGGTGCTCTCGTCGGCCACGCGGATGTGGCAGGCGCTGGCCAGCTCCAGCCCGCCGCCCACCACCGCGCCATGCAGCGCCGCCACCACGGGCACGGGGCCGAACTGCAGCGCATCGAGCGCCTGGTGCCACATGCGCGAATGCAGCACGCCCTGGCCGGCATTGCGCTCCTTCAGTTCCGACAAATCCAGGCCGGCGCAGAAATGCTCGCCCTCGCCATCGATCACCACGGCGCCCACGCCCTCGGGCAGGTTCTGGAAGCAGTCGCGCAGCGCCAGGATCAGGCCGTCGTTCAGGGCGTTGCGTTTGGCGCCGCGCGCCAGGCGCACGATGGCGATCTCGTCCTGGCGTTCGAAGAAAAGGTCGGGGTGGGTCATGATTGCATCCTGGGAATGCATCGATTATGGTTATGCAAAATAACCAAATCAAGGCAAGATCGGGTTCCTCGATCTCAGTGCTTACCCTAGCCACACCGCTCCTCCGGAGACATCCATGGACTGCTCCCAACTCATCGCCATCGACACCCACACCCACGCCGAGGTCAGCTGCTGGAACCCCTTCGACAGCTACGGCGAGGAGTACGACCGCGCCGCCGACAAGTACTTCAAGAACGCCAAGCGGCCCACGATCCAGGAGAGCATCGACTACTACCGCGAGCGCAAGATCGGCTTCGTGATGTTCGGCGTCGATGCGGAGTCGCAACTGGGCCGCCGGCGCATCCCCAACGAGGAGATCGCCGAGGCCGCGCAGAAGAACTCGGACATCATGATTGCCTTCGCCAGCATCGACCCGCACAAGGGCAAGATGGGCGCGCGCGAGGCGCGCCGGCTGGTGGAGGAGCACGGCGTCAAGGGCTTCAAGTTCCACCCCACCGTGCAGGGCTTCCACCCCTACGACCGCATGGCCTGGCCGATCTACGAGGTGATCGCCGAGCACAAGCTGCCGGCCATCTTCCACACCGGCCACAGCGGCATCGGCTCGGGCATGCGCTGCGGCGGCGGCCTGCGGCTGGAATACAGCAACCCCATGCACCTGGACGACGTGGCCATCGACTTCCCCGACATGCAGATCGTGATGGCGCACCCCAGCTTTCCGTGGCAGGACGAGGCGCTCTCGGTGGCCACGCACAAGCCCAATGTCTGGATCGACCTGTCGGGCTGGAGCCCCAAGTACTTCCCGAAGCAGCTGATCCAGTACGCCAACACCCTGCTCAAGGACCGCGTGCTCTTCGCCAGCGACTGGCCGCTGATTTCGCCCGAGCGCTGGCTCAAGGACTCGGAAGAGGCAGGCTTCAAGCCCGAGGTGATGCCCGGCATCCTCAAGGGCAACGCGATGCGGCTGCTGGGGCTGAAGGACGGCGGCGCGCCGGCTGCCTGAACGCAGTCAGCGGCGGTGCCTTGCCGCGGGCCGAAGCTGCCACACGCGTGCCGGATAATTTCCGGCTGCACCTTCGGTCCCGCGCATGCTCTTTCTCCTGTCTCCCGCCAAATCCCTCGACTACGACACACCGGCCCCCGCCGACCTTGCGGCCACCGCCGCGCATTTCGAGGGCCCGCGCGGCCCGGCGGCCGAGCTGATCGGCCTGCTGCGCCAGCAGTCGCCGCAGCAGGTGGCGGCGCTGATGAAGCTGTCCGACAAGCTGGCCGCCCTGAACGTCGGCCGCTATGCCGCCTGGGCGCCCCGGGGCACGGCCCGCAACGCCAAGCAGGCCGTGCTGGCCTTCGACGGCGATGTCTACGGCGGGTTGGACGCCAAGACCCTGAGCACCGCCGAACTGGACTGGGCCCAGGCCCATGTGGTGATCCTCAGCGGCCTGTACGGCGTGCTGCGGCCCCTGGACCGGCTGCAACCCTATCGCCTGGAAATGGGCACCGCGCTGGCCAACCCGCGCGGCAAGGACCTGTACGCCTTCTGGGGCAGCCGCATCGCCGATTACCTCAACGAGCGCGCGGCCGCGGACCACACGCCCGTGGTGGTCAACCTCGCCTCGCAGGAGTACTTCCGCGCCGTCGATCGCCAGGCCCTGAAGGCGCGGGTGATCGACTGCCAGTTCGAGGACTGGAAGAATGGGCAGTACAAGATCATCAGCTTCTATGCCAAGCGTGCGCGCGGCCTGATGGCCCGCTGGGCCATCCAGCACCAGGCCACCACGCCCCGGCAGCTGGAAGCCTTCGATCTGGAGGGCTATGCGCTGGCGCGCTCCGAATCGTCGCCCGAGCGTCTGCTGTTCAGACGCAAGATGGCCGATTGAGGGAACGCCGCGGCGCTGAAGCGATCCCTGTCTGATTGCCACAGAACCCAAGCACACCGAGGAGCCTTGTCCGCATGCAGCCGATCAGCCCTGAACTGCGCGAGTGGATCGTCGCCCAGCTCGCCGCCGGCCATTCCGTGGCCGCCCTGCGCCAATCCATGCAGGCCGCAGGCTGGCATGACGACGCCACCACGGCTGCCCTGGCCGAGGTGGAGCGCAGCGTGACCAGCCGCACCGGCGACCCGGCCGCCAGCGGTGCCGCCGTGGCCAAAAGCGTGGCCGCCGACGCCAACAAGCCCTTGCCCGGCCCCAGCCTGGAGGGCTCGCCGCTGTACCTGGACGCGGGCGACCGCCGCGTGCAGGTGCTGCAGACCGTGCAGCACCCGCGCGTGGTGGTGTTCGGCAACCTGCTGGACGCGGCCGAATGCGAGGCGCTGATCGAGGCCGCGCGCGCCCGGCTCGCGCGCTCGCGCACCGTGGAAACCAAGACTGGCGGCGAGACGCTCAACGCCGACCGCACCAGCGACGGCATGTTCTTCGAACGCGGCGAAAGCGAGCTGGTGCAGCGCCTGGAGGCGCGCATCGCCAGGCTGCTGAACTGGCCGCTGGACCATGGCGAGGGCCTGCAGATCCTGCGCTACAGCCCCGGCGCCCAGTACCGCCCGCACTACGACTACTTCGACCCGCGCGAACCCGGCACGCCCACCATCCTGCGCCGCGGCGGCCAGCGCGTGGGCACGCTGGTGATGTACCTGCAGGAGCCCGAGGCCGGCGGCGCCACCACCTTTCCTGACATCGGCCTGGAAGTCGCGCCCGTGCGCGGCACGGCCGTGTTCTTCAGCTACGACCGCCCCGACCCTGCCACGCGCACGCTGCATGGCGGCGCCCCCGTCATGGCGGGCGAAAAATGGGTGGCCACCAAGTGGCTGCGCGAGCGCGTCTTCACCTAGCGACCATGAAAGTCCAAGCCAACGGCATCTCCCTTGAAGTGGAAGACAGTGGCGGCAGCGGCCCGGCCGTGCTGCTGGTCATGGGCCTGGGCATGCAGCTGATCGCCTGGCCCGAGGCCTTCGTGCAGGGCCTGGCCGGCGCGGGCTACCGCGTGCTGCGGCATGACAACCGCGACGTCGGCCTGTCGCAGTACTTCGACGAGCTGCCCACGCCCGGCCTGATGTGGCAGGCGCTGCGCCAGAAGATGGGCCTGCCGGTGCGCGCGCCCTATGGCCTCGACGACATGGCCCGCGACGCGCTGGGCCTGCTGGACGCGCTGGGCATCGAGCAGGCCCATGTGATCGGCGCCTCCATGGGCGGCATGATCGCGCAGCGCATGGCCATTGCCGAGCCCACACGCGTGCGCAGCCTGGTCAGCGTCATGAGCTCCAGCGGCGCGCGCGGTCTGCCCGAGGCCCGGCAGGACGTGGGCCTGGCGCTGCTGAGCCGTCCGCCGCGCCAGGGCGGCCAGGCCGCGCTGGTCGAGCATTCGCTGAGCCTGGTGCGTCTGATCGCCAGCCCGGGCTATCCCTTTGACGAAGCCGCCACGCGCGAGCGCCTGGCCGCCGCGCTGGACCGGGCCTACCACCCGGCCGGCCTGGTCCGGCAGATCCTGGCCATCGGCGCCG
This sequence comes from Xenophilus arseniciresistens, assembly GCF_028023875.1. Taxonomy (GTDB): domain Bacteria; phylum Pseudomonadota; class Gammaproteobacteria; order Burkholderiales; family Burkholderiaceae_C; genus Xenophilus; species Xenophilus arseniciresistens. The sequence goes on along the minus strand of NZ_JAQIPB010000001.1, from coordinate 816,341 downwards.
ACACCGGCGTGCGCGACGCGCTGCTGCCGCGCATCAGCAGCCCCACGCTGGTGCTGCACGGCGACGGCGACGTGCTGGTGCCCATCGAATGCGGACGCGACACGGCGCGCCGCATTCCCGGCGCGCGCTTCGAGGCCATCGCCGGCATGGGCCACGACCTGCCGGCCGGCCTGCTGCCGGTGCTGCTTTCGCACATCCTGCCCTTCTTCCAGGCCGTGGACGCCGGGAATCCTCCATGAGCCTGAACCCCAACACCCCCGAACAGTCCCAGCTCGGCCGCGCCTCGGCCTACGTCGACCAGTACGACGCGAGCCTGCTGTTCCCGCTGCCGCGCGCGGCGCAGCGCGTGCCCATGGGCATCGAGGAGGGCCGGCTGCCCTTCTTCGGCGCCGACCTGTGGACCGCCTACGAGCTGTCCTGGCTCAATGCACGGGGCAAGCCGCAGATCGCGCTGGCCCACATCACGGTGCCTTGCGAGTCGCCCAACATCATCGAAAGCAAGTCCTTCAAGCTCTACCTCAACAGCTTCAACAGCACGGTGTTCGCCAGTGCCGATGACGTGCGCGAGCGCTTGAAGACAGACCTTTCCGAGGCCGCCTGGCGCGGCGCACCAAGCCCCCAGGGCCGGGCTTTGCCCGGCCCGCCCCCCGAGGGGGACCAGAAAGCTTGGGGCGGCCCGGCGCTTTCTTACCGACCCAGTTCTGTGGGCGTCAAGCTCGTGCTGCCCGAGCATTTCGGCCAGGAGCGTGTGGCAGAACTGGAAGGCTTCGATCTGGACCGGCTGGACCTGGACTGCACGCACAGCGAGCCCGCGCCCGAGCTGCTGAGCGCGGCCACGCACGAGGCGCCCGTGAGCGAGACGCTCAGCAGCCGGCTGCTCAAGAGCAACTGCCGCGTCACCAGCCAGCCCGACTGGGGCAGCGTGCAGATCCGCTACACCGGCCCGGCCATCGACCAGGCGGGGCTGCTGCGCTACATCGTGAGCTTCAGGCGCCACAACGAGTTCCACGAGCCCTGCTGCGAGCGCATCTTCCAGGACATCTGGCAGCGCTGCCAGCCGACCAAGCTGGCCGTGTACTGCCGCTACACGCGCCGCGGCGGGCTGGACATCAACCCCTTCCGCACCAGCTGGCCGCAGGCGCTGCCGGTGCCGCTGCGCACGGCGCGGCAATAGCACCTCGGGCGGCTGCGGCGCACGCTGTTGCGCTTTGTTTCGCGCCGGTTTCCTACAGGCGTGCGTTCGCTGTCCGACAGATACTGATCCGCTGCGTATCGCGGCGGGCCGTGGCCGCGGCCCGGCCCCCGGCGGGGCGCATCCCGGCCACCCCACCGCTCTCAAGAAAAAAGGTGCTTCCTTGAACGTGCTGATCGTCGACGACAACCAGGCTGCCGCCGAACTTCTGCAGGAGCTGATCGCGCTGCAGGACCATCAGGCGGTCTGTGCGTATACCGCACAGCAGGCGCTGGACCTGGCGGCCCAGCCAGGTGCCCGGTTCTGCCTGGCCTTCATCGACCTCACGCTGCCCGACCAGCCGGGCGCCGAAGTGGCGCGCCAGCTGCGCGCGCAGGCCCAGGCGCAGGGCAGGCCGCTGGTGCTGGTGGCCGTCTCGGGCTACGGCCCCAATGACCCGGCCGGCAGGCAGGCGGCGCCCCATGTGGACCACTTCCTGCAAAAGCCCATCGATTTCGACGCGCTGGACCGCCTGCTGGCGGCCACTGCTGCCGCCACCGCATGAAGGCAGCCCCCAGCGCGCGCAGCTGGATGGCCGCGGGGGTTCGGCATGAACTCCTGATGCGGGCCTTGCCCGCGGTGCGCCACGACCTGGCGGCGCCCCTGTCGCTGATGCGCATGCAGCTGCTGCTGCTGCGCCGCCATGCGCAGGCCGACGCGCCCGCGCCGGCCGAGGCGCTGGCCGCGCGCGTCACGCAGCTGGAGTCGCAGACCAGCGAGATTTCCGACAGCCTGCGCACCCTGCGCCAGTGGGAATGGCCCACCCCCGAAGGCGCCCTGGGCGCCACCGAGCCCACGCGCGCGGAGCTGGTGGCGCAGGCCGTGTCGCTGATGCGCGCGGCCTTCGAACTCAACGGCATCGCGCTGCAGGTGGCCGATGCGCTGAACCCGCTGAGCGGCGCCGCTGCCGACGCCGGCCCGGCCGAGCGCTGGCCCGACCCCGTGGGCCTGCGCTACCTGTTGCTGGGCGCGCTGTGCCACCTGCACGACTGGCATGACGGGCTGGAAGGCGGGGGCAGCATCGAACTCTCGCCGGTGGAAGACTGGGGCGTGCAGCTCAAGGCCCGGTCGGCGGCTGCGGCGCAGGGCCAGCCGGCCGGTGCGCTGGCCCCGCATCGCGCGCCGCGCCACCTGGCCATCGACGCCGTGAGCCTGCAGGCCCTGGCCGATGACCTGGGCCATGAGGTGCAGATCACGCCCGGCATGCTGGTGGTCGATCTGCGCGCGCCCTGAGCGTCTTCAAGCGCGCTTGCGCGGCGCCTTCGCCGCATCTTCCTTCTTCTTTTCCTGTGCAGCCTTCGCGGACGGCGCCTTGCTGCGCTTGATGCGCTGCTGGCGCATGAACTGCAGCAGCCGCGCCTCGGCCGCCAGAAGGCCACGGGGGCGGCGTGGCGTGCTCAGACGCGGCCACAGCGCGGCCAGCGTGGCGGCGTCGTCGGCCATGGATTCGCCCAGCGCCAGCACATCGGGATGCACATAGGCCTTGCGGCACACGGCGGGCGTGTTGCCCAGCTGCCGGGCCACCGCCGTCACGATGGCCAGCGCCGCGCTGCGCGCCGGCAGCGCCTGCGCGTCCCGCGCCGAGGCCTCGCAGGCCAGCCGCGTGAGCTCCAGCGCCAGCACGCTGCCGTGCCAGGTGCGGAAGTCCTTGGCCGTGAATTCGCCGCCCGAGGCTTCGCGCAGGTACTCGTTCACGTCGCCGGCCTGCACGCGGTGCGTCTGGCCCTGCTCGTCCACGTACTGGAACAGCTCCTGGCCCGGCAGCTCCTGGCATTGACGCACCACGCGGGCCACGCGCGGGTCGTCCACCTCGCTTTCGTGCATCACGCCGCCCTTGCCGCGAAAGCGCAGCCGCAGGGTGCTGCCCTGCACCCTGGCATGGCGGTTGCGCAGCGTGCTCAGGCCGAAGGAGCCGTTGTCCTGCGCATAGCTTTCATGGCCCACGCGCAGGCGCGTGGCATCCAGCAGGCGCACCAGCGTGGCCAGCACCAGCGTGCGCGTGGGTGGCGCGGGGCGGCGCGCCGTGGCCGGCGCGAGGTCGCGCTGCACGCGCGCGCGGATGCGCGGCAGCGCACGGCCGAAGGCCTCGATGCGCTCGAACTTCACGGCGTCCTGCGAGGCGCGCCAGGCCGGGTGGTAGCGGTACTGCAGGCGCCCGCGCGCATCGCGGCCCGTGGCCTGCAGGTGGCCGTTGGGCAGGGGGCAGATCCATACCTGCTGGTAGGCCGGTGGAATGGCCAGGGCGCGGATGCGCGCCAGCTCGGCCGCCGCCCGCACGGGGCGCCCGCGCGCGTCGCGGTAGCGGAAGTCGGGCGCCTGTCCCAGGCGCCGCAGGCCCGGCATGCCGGGGTTGACGTAGACCAGCGTGACGGGCTCGGCCGCCTGGGCGGCCAGGGTCGCTGCAGCGGCGGCGCGGGAAGGGGCGGGCATGGGGCAGGGCGAAGCGATGGCGTGCGGGTGGAGGGCGATGCCTGCCACTGTGCGGCAGGCCGGCGCCAGCGGCTGTAGGACTCGCAGGCCCGCCGCCAGGGCCGCCGCGGCGCTGCTGCGTGTCAGTCGCCAGCCTGCGCCAGCGGCTGCAGGTGCCAGCGCACCCCGAAGTCGAACGGCGCCCACGGCGGCACAGCCACGCCTGCGGCGCGCAGGGCCTCGGCGGTCCATTCATTGCAGGTGCGCATCAGGTTGTAGTGGCCGGTGGCTTCGTAGAAGGCGTCCTGCGCGTGGTAGTGCGCGCCCGCAATCGGCTGCGCCTTGCCCTGCGGCAGGCTGCGCTGCACATGGCGCAGCAGTTGCGCGTGCTGCGCGGTGCTCACGGGCAGCCGCCAGGTCTGGCCAGCGGGCAACTGGTCGCGCTGCAGCCAGCTCACATGCAGGGCCGCGGGGTGCCGGCCCAGCAGCGCGCCCAGTGCGCGGGGCAGGGTCAGGTCGGCCCAGGTGGGCGTGTGCAGGTAGAACTCCCGGTCGCCCCAGCCGATGGCCACGAACTCGGCATCGGCCGGCGCGGCCTGCGCATGCGAAGGCGCAAAGAGCGCGGTCCAGTCCACGCCGCCGCCGCGCAGCGGCAGCACCAGATCGGTGTGCACGCCGTTGCTGATGACGTAGGCCTCGATCGCATCGCCGCCGGGCGCGGTGGCGGGCTTCACGGGCCAGGCCAGCGCGGTCAGCGCCAGCACGACGTAGAGCACGGGTGCGGCCACCAGCATCGTCAGTTGCCACAGAAAAAAGCGGCGCAGGGCGGTGCGCGTGCGCATGCTCAGAACAGCGAGGCCGTCACCGGCACCGGTGCGGCGGCCGCGGCGCGGCTGACGGGCGCTTGCGCCTCGGGGCTGTCGGCGCGCACCAGCGAGCCCACGCGCACGCCCAGCAGGCGCAGCGGCTGCGCCAGCGGCGCGCGCTTGAGCGCCAGGCCCGCGGTGCGGCGGATCAGCGCCGGATCGGCCGTGTAACGGTCCAGGCTCTGGTCGCGCGTGGCGATGCGGAAGTCGTCATAACGCAGCTTCACGCCGATGGTGCGGCCCACATAGCCCTTGCGCTGCAGGTCCTCGGCCACGCGCCGGCACAGGTCGGTGAAGATGGCGCCCAGCTCGGCCTTGTCGCGTACTGCGTGCAGGTCGCGGTCGAAGGTGGTCTCGCGGCTCATCGAGACCGGCTCGCTCTCGGTCACCACGGGCCGCTCGTCGCGCCCCCAGGCCATCTCGTGCATCCAGGCGCCGCTGGCGTTGCCGAAGCGCTCGATCAGCCAGCTGCGCTCGCAGGCCGCCAGCTCGCCGACGGTGCGGATGCCCAGCTTCTCGAGCCTGGCGTCGGCCTTGGGGCCGATGCCGTTGACCTTGCGCACGGGCAGCGGCCAGATGCGCGCCTGGAGGTCGGCCTCGTGCAGGATGGTGATGCCGTTGGGCTTGTCCATCTCGCTGGCCAGCTTGGCCAGCAGCTTGTTGGGCGCCACGCCGATGGAGCAGGTCAGGCCCGTGGCCGCGAAGATGGACTTCTGGATCAGCCGCGCCAGCACGCGCCCGCCCTCGCGCTGGCCGCCGGGCACGTCGGTGAAGTCGATGTAGACCTCATCCACGCCGCGGTCCTGCATGACGGGCGCGATGTCGGTGATGATGGCCTTGAACTGGCGCGAGATGCGGCGCACCTCTTCAAAGTCCACCGGCAGCACGATGGCCTGCGGGCACAGCTTGGCGGCTTTCATCATGCCCATGGCCGAGCCCACGCCGAACTGGCGCGCCGGGTAGGTGGCGGTGGTGATCACGCCGCGGCCCACATAGTCCCTGAGCAGCGGAAAGGCCTCGGCCGGGATTTCGTGCTGCGGCACCCCCGCCCAGTCGCGCGCGAGCATCTCATCGACCTTGCGCCTGCCGCCGCCGATCACCATCGGCAGGCCCTTGAGCTGCGGATAGCGCAGCAGCGCCACGGACGCGAAAAAGGCGTCCATGTCGAGGTGGGCGATGCGGCGCACGGATGGGGGGCTCACCCGCGCTATTGTCTTTGCCCCGGCCACGCCGGGCCGGCCCGCACGTGGCCCGACCCGCAGCCGCGCACGTCTTTTCCGATAGGCGCAAGCGGCACTTGCGCGGCCCCCGGGCGAGGGCCATCATGCGGCCCATGCACACCGTCGCCACCCTTCTCTGGCGCCGCCTCGATGCCCCCGGGCACGACGCCTGTCGCCTCGACCAAAACGATGTCGCCTGGCAGCTCGACGGCGCCGCCGTGTTCCGGCACGGCGACGGTCGCATCGCGCAGCTGCACTACCGCGTGCGCTGCGACCGCCACTGGCACACGCAGTGGGGCACGGTGCGCGGCTGGCTGGGCGAAACCGCCATCGACCTCTCGGTGGCGCATGGCGCCAAGGGCTGGACGCTCAACGAACAGCCGGTGCCCGAACTCTCGCACTGCGTGGACCTGGACCTGGGCTTCACGCCCGCTACCAACCTTTTGCAGCTGCGCCGCCTGCATCTGGCCGAAGGCGAGGCCGCCGAGGTCCCCGTCGCCTGGCTGGACATGGCCGATGCCAGCCTGGGCCTGCTGGAGCAGCGCTACGAACATCTGGCGCCGGGCCGCTACGGCTATGCGGCGCCGCGGCTGGACTTCCGCACCGAGCTGGCGGTCGACGCCCAGGGCTTCGTGCATGACTATCCGCCGCTGTGGCAGGCCGATTCGGCCTGATACGGTTTCGCCTTCAAACGCATAGCTTCGTTGGGCTGCCTTGCCGTGCGTCAGCACTGTCGGCGGCACCCCGCCTCGCTCCGCGCTTGAATGCAAAACCGTAGGAGTGGCACGCGCGGCGCTCACACGCCCTTCGTCCTGGGACCGCCCGCGCGGAAGTCCCATTCCTACAGGCAGGACCGGGCCAGCCTCCTAAGTTGGACTGCATGCAAGCCGCCGGGCGCACGCCTCCTGCAGGCGCCGCGCGGCGGGGAGCCTGACACCCAGCCGGAGAGAACGCCATGCCTCAAAGCCCGTCCACCCATCCCGATCCGCAAGCCCATGCCCACCCGCGCACGCGCGAGCCCGAAGCCGCGCGCGCGGGCGGCGCCACGCAGCGCACGCCCGCACCCGGCACCAACGGCCGCATGACCGAACGCGACAACCAGCGCATCCTTCGCATTGCGCTGGTGGTCGTGGTCCTGGCCTTCGCGGGCGTGCTGATGCTCAACGCCTTCTGGCAGCCGGGGGCGCGCATCGGCCACAGCGCGGCGCCGCAGCAGGCCGCGCCGCCCGCAGCCGCCAGTGCGCAGCCGGGCAGCGGCACGCCCGCGCCCGCCGCACCGCGCTGACGCCGCAGGCGGTGCCTCAGCGTCCGCTGCGCCGCGCGACGATGGCCGCCACGTACAGCACCAGCGCGCCGATGCCAAAGCGCGTGGCCCACACGGGGTTCTGCTGAAAGGAAAACCAGGCGGCCACGAAGGCGCAGCCGGCGCCTGCAATCATGAGAGCCAGGATCCAGGGCTTGAAGGGTTTGCGCGGGGGCAGCGGAGCGATCATGGGGCGCGAGGGTAGCAAAGCCGCCGCGCGCAGCGGCGCCAATGCCCCGCTGCGGCGCCGGCCTCAGTCGTACTTCACCGTGTAGATGAGGTCCACCGCGCTCTGCTGGCCGGCCTGGCCGCGCAGCGTGAGGTTGCGCGTGAGGTCGTAGAAGATGAACAGGGTGCCCAGCGCACCGGCCAGGCTGCGTTCGTAGGTCACGTAGAAGTCCTTGGACAGGCGCTTGCCCAGCGTGACCGAGGACTCCGTCAGTTCGCCGCCGCCCGGCCCCTTGAAGCCGATCTCGTCCAGCCCGAAGCGGCTGGCCAGGCTGCCGCCCGACTGGCCCTTGCCCAGGCCGCCCAGCAGCGCCAGCGCGGCCTGCTGCATCAGGATGGCCTCGCCGCCGCTGGCCGCCGAAGCCCGGCCCAGGATCACCCACGACAGCGTTTCCGCATCCGAGAGCACCGGGTCTGAATAAAGCGCCACGCGCGGCGCCTGTGCGCTGCCCGTGATGCGCACGCCCGCGCGCTGCGTGATGTTGGGGCGCAGCGCGAAGATGTCCAGCTGCGGGTTGTCGACCACGCCGTTGAAGCGGGCCAGGCCGCTTTCCACGTCCAGCGCCTGGCCGTAGGCCCGGTACTGGCCCTGCACCGTGCGCACCTCGCCGGTCACGCGCGGCGCGGCCGTCAGACTGTTGGCGCGGATGTCCAGCGCGCCCTCGAGGCGCGTGGTGATGCCGCGGCCCTGCACGGCGAAGTCGTTGCCGAGGTCGAAGCTCAGCTCGATGTCGGGCGGCCGGCGCAGCAGGGGCTGCTGGGGCTTTTCGGCGTCCTGCGCGTCGGCATTGCTGCGCGCGCGCGCCTCGCGCTCGGCCTTCTCGCGCGCTTCCTTCTCGATGGCGGCCGAACGCACCACCACGTCGCTGCCCAGGCTGGGCGCGCTTTCGTCGGGCAGGATGATGGCGGCGCGGTCGGCCGTGATCTTGCCGCGCACCTGCAACTGGCCGTCCTGCAGCCGGGTCTGCAGATTGCCGGACACGGTCACCTGGCGGTCGGTGCGCACCAGCGCGCGCAGGCGTTGCACCTCGGCCTGCAGGTCGATGCGCGGCGCGCTGGCGCTCCACTGCGCCTCGCCGCGCACCGTCAGGCGCCCGCCGTCGCGCCCCAGTTCGCTGCCCACGGTGCTCAGGTTGCCGCCGCGCCCGGCAATGCGCACCCGGCTGGCCTGCCCGCCCTGCAGCGTGAATTCGTCGATGCGCATGCGGTCGCCGGCCAGGGTGGCGCGCAGGCGGCCGTCGCGCAGGTCCAGCCCTTCCACGCGTGCGCGCAGCGCCAGCTGGTCCGCCGCCAGCGTGCCGTTCCAGCGCGGCTCGGCCCGGTTGCCGCCGAGCGTGGCATCGGCCTGCAGCGAGCCGGCCACGCGCCAGCCCGGCGGCGCCAGCATGGACCACACGCCCAACTGCGGCAGGGCTGCGCGCACGCGCCCGCTCAGCGGTGCGTCGGGGGCCCATTGCCAGCCGCCGCCCTGCTGCACCAGCCGCGTGCCGGCTTCGGCGTTGATGGTGCCCGCGCGTTCGCTGTCCCACACCAGCGAGGCCTGCAGCGCGTCGCCATCGGCGCGCAGCAGCAGCTCGGCCTGGCGCAGGCCGGCCGGCGTGCCCGGGCCTTCGTCGGTCGGCGTCATGGTGATTTCGCTGCGCGTGCCGGTGCCGCGGCTTTCGATGCGCCGCACCAGCGCCGCTTCGCCGGCCTGCACGCGCAGGTCGCCGCTGGCGCGGGCCACGCGGGCCTGGGCCCGCAGGCGGTCGGCGGCGTCGATGTCCCAGTCGCCGTCGAACACGAGGTCGCCGCTGATGCCCATTTCGCGCAGGCTGGCGTCGCCGCCAAAGGCGCGGGCCCAGGCCATGGGCAGGCCGCGCATGCGCCCCTTCGATTGCAGGCGCAGGCTGGCGCCCTGGGCGCCGCTGCGCTGCTGCAGGCGCAGCGGTTCCCAGTCGATGCTGACGGTGCCGGGCACGGGGCCGTTGAGCGTGACGCCGGCGGCCGAGCCCTGCACCTCGATCAGCCCCTGGCTGATGCGCACCTGGCTGCTGAATTCGCGCGTGAGCGCCAGCGTCCAGGGCGCGAGCTGCTGCTGCGGCTGCGTGCCGGCTTGCACGTCCTGGGCCTGGGCGCGCAAGCGGGCCAGCTGCAGCCGCCATTCGCCCGCGCGCTGCAGGCCGCCGCTGGCCTGGGTGTCCAGCGACAGGCGCTGGGTGCCGCGCTCGGCCTGGCCCTGCAGCGCAAGGCTGGCTTGCGCAAGCCGCCCTTCGAGCGTGGCGCGCACGCCGCGCAGCAGCACGGGCGCGGGTCGCGGTGCCTGGGCATCGGCTGCAGCCTGCTGCAGCGCCAGGCTGGGCACCTCGAGCCGCGCGTTGACCGTGGGCTCGGCGCTGCCGCGCGGCAGCGGCTGGCCCGGGTTCTGCAACTGCTGCATGAAGCTCTGCCAGCCGCCCTGCCAGCGCGCATCGAGCCGCGCTTCGCCGCGCAGGCTGTTGCCGGCAAAGACCTTGGACAGGCCGGGCAGGCTTTCGACCCAGCCTTGCAGCGCGCTGGCGTCGCGCAGTTGCAGTTGCGCCTGGCCGTTGCCCTGCGCGGGCGCCATGCGGCCGTCGATGTCGAGGCTGGCGCCGGGCAGCGTGGCCTGCAGCTTCGCGCTGCCCGCCTGTTCGGCGATGCGGGCCTGGCCCTGGCCGCGCACGTCCACGCGCGCGGCCTGCACGCGCAGGTTGCGCAGCTCCAGCAGCTGCGCCGGCAGGCTCCAGCGGCCCCGGGCCTGCGCCAGTTGCAGGTTCAGCCCCTCGAGCGCGCGTGCGCCGGCGCCTTCGCCCGCGGCCTGCAGGTCCACGTCGAAGTCCAGCACCGTGCCTTCGCTTTCGGCGCCCGCGGCTTTCTGCGTGGCCTTGATCTCGCCGCGGATGGGCGCGCCGGCCAGTTGGGTGTGCAGCAGGCCGGGCCGCAGGTCGCGCACGGTGGCTTCGATCTGCCAGGGCGCGGGTGCGGGCCGCCATTCGCCTTGGGCTTCGATGCTGCCGCGGCCGGCCTCGATGCGGGCTTCGCGCACGCGCACGGCCTGCTCGGCCGCGTTGTAGTGGAGCTGGGCCTGCAGGGCCTGCACGGGCAGACCGCCTTCGTCCCAGGGCGCGGCGGCGGCATTGCGCAGCTCGGCATCGAGCGCCCAGGCCTGCTGCGTGCCGGCGCTCTCGTCGGGGCGCACGGTGATTTCGCCGCTCAGTTGGGTGCGCGGCGCCTGCGGCAGCAGCCAGGCCGCATCGATGTTGCGCAGCCGGGCCAGGGCATCGACCACCGGCTGCGGCGCCCAGGGCGCGATGTTGGCCTTGAGCAGCGCATCGACGGGGCGCGCGGGATCGGCCTCGCCTGCGGGCTGCAGCGTGGCTTCGACGGCCAGGCGCGCATCAGGCCCGGCCAGTTGGCCCGTGGCACTGGCCTGGGCCTGCAATTGCAGCGGCGCTTCGCCCTCTTGCAGGGCGGCCTGCACGCGGCCCTGCAGCGCGAGCTTCAGGTCCATGGGCGCCGGGCCCTGCAGCTTCATCGTGCCGCTGTAGTGGCCGTCGGCCACGTCCACGCCGTCGAGCTGCAGATGGTGGGCCTGGCCTTCATAGCGGTAGCGGCCGGCCAGGGCCTGCACCGTGAGAGCCGGCGGGCCCACCCATTCGATGGTCTGCACCTTGAAGGGCAGGTCCACGTCCACCGGCAGCGGCAGTCCCTGCAGCGGCTGCAGGGGCTCGGCCGGCTTGTCGGGCTGGGGGAAGGATTCGATGCGCACGTGCGCGGCCCGCACTTCGCCCAGCTGCACCTTGCGGCTCAGCAGCGGGCGCAGCAGCCAGCCGATGTCGGCGTCCTGCACCGTGACCTGCATCGCGTCGCTGCGCCACTGCAGATGGTCGATGTGGCCGCCGCGCCGCACCGAGCCGCTGACCTCGCGCGTCTCCAGGGTCTGGCCCGCGGGCATCAGCCGCGCCACGCGCGCCAGCGTGGCGGCCAGCGACTGGTCGGTGCCGGCCCACCACCACAGCGCGCCACCCAGCGCGATCAACAGCGCCGCAAGGCCGGCCAGGCTCCAGCCCAGCCAGCGCAGCACGCGGCGGCCCCGGCGGCGGCGCGGCGCGCTGCTGGCGGCGGTGTGCGTGGCGAGGGTCTGTTCGTCCATCGGAAAAAAAACGCGGCAGAAAAAAGCCGATCAGAAAGAGAAGCCCAGGCGCAGGTGCAGCCTGAATTTCTTGACGTCCACGCCGTAGGCCAGATCGGCCTGCACCGGCCCCACGGGGCTGGCCCAGCGCGCGCCCACGCCCACGCCGACCTTGAACTTGTTCAGCGCATTGGCCTTGTCGGCCACGGCGCCCGCATCCACGAAGGCCACGCTCTCCCAGTCGGTGCGCTTGCCGTTCCACACCACGGGCCGCTGCCATTCCACGCTGGCGACGGCCATGTAGCGGCCGGCCACCGTGGCACCCACGGCATCGAGCGTGCCGATCTGGCGGTAGCTGTAGCCGCGCACGCTGGTGTCGCCGCCGGTCAAGAAGAGCAAGGTGCTGGGGATGCGGGCCGAGTCCTTGGCCACCACGCCGCCCAGCTCCGCGCGCAGCGCCAGGCGCGAGCGGCGCGCGTCGAGCGAGCCCTCGCCGGGCTCGGCCCGGCCCAGCGGCACCACGCCCAGCCAGCGCGCATAGGCGCGCGTGAAGGGCAGGCGCTGGCCCGACAGCGCATAGCCCGCGCCCAGCTCCAGCGCCAGGCCCCAGCCGCGGCGCGGCGCGCCGGCGTCGTCGAAGTAGCGGCCCGTCCAGTGCCAGTTCACGCTCAGCGCAGAGGCCGAGGGCGGCGCGCTTTCGCCCACGTTCTCGGCATAGTCGTACTGGAGGAAGGTGGCGTAGTCGATGTGGTCGCCGGCCTTGCTCAGGCCGTAGCGCACGCGGCCGCTGTTCACGTCGTAGGTGCCGGCCTGCTCCTTCTTCAGCTCGCCCAGCGCGCCCCAGCGCCAGCCGCTTTCGCCGGGCAGCGAGGTCCAGGTGGTGTTGAGCACCTGCGTGTCGCGCTCCACCGAGAGCTTGGAGACGGCGCGCCAGCCCAGCAGCGGCATGCGGTTGTGGATGTGGTCCACCGACACGCGCGGGCCGTTGTCGGTGGTGAAGCCCACGCCCAGCACCACCTTCTGGTAGGGCGCCTCGCGCACCTGGGCGATCACGGGGGCGAAGGTGGGCAGGCCCTGCTCGGTGTCCAGCGTGAGGAAGACCGAGTCGTAGTAGCCGCTGCTGGCCAGGCGCTGCTGCGCGTCGAGCAGCTTCTGCTGGTCATACACCTCGCCCGTGGGCACGCGCGCGATGCGGCGCGCGCCGTCGGCGTCGTAGCGCTCGGCGCCGCGCAACTGCAGTGCGCCGAAGCGGTAGGCCGGGCCCGAGTGGTAGGTGACCGACAGGCGCGCGCGGCTGCGGTCGGCATCGATGTCGGCGCGGCTGAACTGCACGCTGCCGGTGGGAAAGCGCCGGGCCGTCAGGGCGCGCAGGCCCACGGTCTTGGCGTTGTCCCAACTCTGCTGCGTGAACACCTGGCCCGGTGCCAGGCTCCAGCCGCTGCGGATCAGCTCGCGCTGCACGCGCGCGTCTTCATCGCTGGTGATGGGGCCGGCGAAATCCACCTGCACCGCCTCCACCTGCGTGCGCTCGCCGGGCTGCACGCGCACCACGATGCGGTGCGGCGCCTTGCGGTCTTCGGGCCGGTCCTGCAGCTCCAGCGTGAGCGCGGGCGTGAAGTAGCCCTGCGTGGCCAGCAACTGGCGCGCGTTGGCCTCGGCCGCCACCATCAGGCGCGAGACTTCGGCCAGTTCCAGGTCATCGAGCTGCCGGTAGCGCTGCAGCTCCAGGTGCTTTTCCAGCAGCTCGCGCAGCTCGTCGTCGTCCGCCAGCACCTCGACGCTGAACGCGTGGTTTTCCGGCGCGGGCGCGCTGCCTGGCGCATCGGCCTGCACGGCCGAGGCGCTGGCGTCCGCTTCGGCCGCCGCATCCCCGCGCCCGGGCAGCAGGCTGCAGCCCTGCAGCAGCATCAGCAGCAGCAGGGCCAGCACCAGCAGCCACCCCGACGCGGGCAGCCGCCAGCGGCCCGACACATCCGCATGAAGGGGTGTGGGCCGGCAAAAAAACGCCGGCTGGCAGGCCGGCGTGGGGGTCATCGGAGAACGTCGCGCCGCCCTGTGCATGGGAGGAATTCTGACATCCGGGGACAAGCCCCGATGTCGGAGATGGACTCAGAACCCGTCCTTACTTCGACAGCAGGCGCATCGCGTCTTCAAGCCCCTTGAGCGTGAGCGGGAACATGCGCTGGCTCATGAGCTGCTGCACCACCGAAATGCTCTGGCGGTACTGCCACACGCCCTGCGGCTCAGGGTTGATCCAGGCGAACTTGGGGAAGGCGTGCGTCAGGCGCTGCAGCCATTCGGCGCCGGCTTCCTCGTTGTTGTATTCCACGCTGCCACCGGGCTGCAGGATCTCGTAGGGGCTCATGGTGGCGTCGCCCACGAAGATCAGCTTGTAGTCCTTGTTGTACTTGCGGATCACGTCCCAGGTTGCGAACTTCTCGGAGAAGCGGCGCCGGTTGTTCTTCCACATGAAGTCGTAGACGCAGTTGTGGAAGTAATAGAACTCCAGGTGCTTGAACTCGGTCTTGACGGCCGAGAACAGCTCCTCCACGCGCGCGACGTGTTCGTCCATGGTGCCGCCCACGTCCATCAGCAGCAGCACCTTGACGTTGTTGTGCCGCTCGGGCCGCATCTTGATATCGAGGTAGCCGGCGTTGGCGGCGGTGCGGCTGATGGTCTCGTCGAGGTCCAGCTCGTCCTCATGGCCCTCGCGCGCAAAGCGGCGCAGCCGGCGCAGCGCCATCTTGATGTTGCGCGTGCCCAGCTCCTGGCTGTCGTCGTAGTCCTTGTAGGCGCGCTGGTCCCAGACCTTCACCGCGCTCTTGTTCTTGCCCTGGCCGCCGATGCGGATGCCCTGCGGGTTGTAGCCGCCGTGGCCGAAGGGCGAGGTGCCGCCGGTGCCGATCCACTTGCTGCCGCCCTCGTGGCGCTCCTTCTGCTCCTCGAAGCGCTTCTTGAGCGTTGCCATCAGCTCGTCCCAGCCCATCTTCTCGATGGCGGCCTTCTCCTCGGGCGTAAGCTCCTTCTCCAGCGTCTGGCGCAGCCAGTCCAGCGGCACTTCCTTGGTGAAGTCCGTGAGCATCTCCACGCCCTTGAAGTAGGCCGCAAAGGCGCGGTCGAACTTGTCGTAGTGCTTCTCGTCCTTCACCAGCGCCGTGCGGCTCAGGTAATAGAAGTCGTCCATGCTGTAGGCGTCGTCCGAGTTCGGACCCACCACATCGGACTGCAGCGCTTCCAGCAAGGTCAGGTATTCCTTGACCGACACCGGCAGCTTGGCCGCGCGCAGGGTGTAGAAGAAGTCGATCAGCATCGCGGATCTCCTGTTCGGGCTTTCATCAGCCCCGGGGCTTGTCCAGCAGGTACAGCAACTGCGCCTTCGCTTCGGGCCATTCGCCGCTGCGCAGGCTGTACATCACGGTGTCGCGGATCGTGCCGTCGCGGCGCAGGGCATGGCCGCGGATCACGCCGTCCTTCTTCGCGCCCAGCCGCTCGATGGCCGCCTGCGACGCGAAGTTGAAGTTGTCGGTGCGCCAGCCCACCACATGGCAGCCCAACTGCTCGAAGGCATGCTGCAGCATCAGCAGTTTGCAGGTGGTGTTGATGTGCGTGCGCTGGCAGCGCTTGGCATACCAGGTGTAGCCGATCTCCACGCGCCGCACGGCGGGCAGGATGTCGTGGTAGCTGGTGCTGCCCAGCACTTCGCCCGTGGCCTCGTCGGTCACGGCAAAGGCAAAGCGGTTGCCCTCTTCGCGCATCTTCAAGGCCGACTCGATGTAGGCGCGCGTTTCGCCCGGCGCGGGCACGGAGGTCACGCGCAGCTTCCACAGCTCGCCGTCGGCGGCTGCGGCGGCCAGGCCGGCTTCGTGCGACAGGGCCAGCGGCACCAGCTTCACGTCACGCAGGCCAAGCTCGACGGGCGCTATGGCAAAGGAGGATGAGGAGGAACTCATGGACGAGGCCATCAGACCGGCGGCGTGCCGTAGCGCCGCCTGTACCAGGTGCGCGCCAGTTGCACGCCACCTCCGCCGCCGATGCCGATCAGCGCGATGCCGCCCATGGCGCGGCCCGTGTAGCCTTCGGGGCCGAAGGCATCCCAGCCCAGCGCCAGGCCCAGCCAGCGGCCCAGCAGCGCGCCGACGAAGAAGGCCACGGCCTGGGCCAGGCCCAGCACCATCAACTGGCTGACCGGCGGGCTTGCGGGCGGCGTGGGGCGGGCCATGGCGTGCAGACCCGCTTCAGCGGTTGTGCCGCTGCATGAAGACCAGCTTCTCGAACAGGGTCACGTCCTGTTCGTTCTTGAGCAGCGCGCCCACCAGCGGCGGCACGGCCACTTTGTCGTCCTTGCTCTGCAGCGCCTCGAGCGGAATGTCCTCGGCCACCAGCAGCTTGAGCCAATCGAGCAGTTCGCTGGTGGAGGGCTTTTTCTTCAGGCCGGGCAGGTTGCGCACGTCGTAGAAGGTCTTCATCGCCGCGGCCAGCAGTTCCTGCTTCAGGCCCGGGAAGTGCACCGCGACGATGCTCTTCATCGTCTCCGCATCGGGGAACTTGATGTAGTGGAAGAAGCAGCGCCGCAGGAAGGCGTCGGGCAGCTCCTTCTCGTTGTTGGAGGTGATGAACACCAGCGGGCGGTGCTTGGCGCGGATCATCTCGCGCGTCTCGTAGCAGTAAAACTCCATGCGGTCGATTTCGCGCAACAGGTCGTTGGGGAATTCGATATCCGCCTTGTCGATCTCGTCGATCAACAATGCCACCGGTTGGTCGGAGGTGAAGGCCTGCCACAGCACACCCTTGACGATGTAGTTGTGGATGTCCTTGACCCGCTCGTCACCGAGTTGCGAGTCGCGCAGGCGGCTCACGGCGTCGTACTCGTACAGGCCCTGCTGCGCCTTGGTGGTGGACTTGATGTGCCACTGCAGCAGCGGCAGACCCAGCGCGGTGGAGACTTCCTCGGCCAGCATGGTCTTGCCGGTGCCGGGCTCGCCCTTGACGAGCAGCGGACGCTTGAGCGTGATGGCGGCATTGACGGCCAGCATCAGGTCCTGCGTGGCCACGTAATTGTCGGAACCCTTGAATTTCATGACAGGAGGGCGGATGAAAGGGTGGGAGGAGAGGCATCATTCCGATGCCGGCAAAGTCGCCGACCGGTCAGCGAGCCAAAGGGCCGTTGCAGGTGCGGCCCATATAATCAATCGCAGGTTGGGAACCCCCGATCTGCTTCAGATTGTGCGCGCAAAATGAACAAGCTGTTGACCACGATGTTCGCCCTGGCTGTCGCTTCTGCGACCACTTCGGCGTTGGCCCAGAGCCCTTCCGGCAAGGTGGAGGACGGGGCCAAGAAGACCGCGATGTGCGTGGGTTGCCATGGCATCCCGGGCTATCAGGCCTCCTTCCCCGAAGTGCATAAGGTGCCCAAGATTTCGGGCCAGAGCGCGAGCTACATCTCGGCCGCTCTCAATGCCTACAAGACAGGTGACCGGCGCCATCCGACGATGCGGGCCATCGCCGACACGCTGACCGAGCAGGACATCGCCGACCTGGCGGCCTACTACAGTCAGCATGGCATGGTGCAGGGCGCGGCCGCGGTGCCGGCCGATCCGGCCAACAAGCCGGGCGAGCGTCTGCAGTCGCTGATCGCGCGCAATGCCGACAGCTGCACCAAGTGCCACGGTGCGAACTTCAACACCCCCAACGACGGCACCGTGCCCAAGCTGGCGGGTCAGCATGCCGACTACCTGTATGTGGCGCTGAAGTCGTACAAGGCCAGCACCCATGCCACGGTGGGCCGCTCCAACGCGGTGATGGGCCTGCAGAGCAAGCCCTACACGCCGGCCGAGCTGCGCGAACTCTCGCGCTACATCGCCTCGCTGCCGGGCGAACTCAAGACGGTGCCCGAGCCGCGCCTGCACACGGCTGGCAAGTAGGGCAGGCGGGGCGCCAGGCGCGCTGCGTCTGGCGTTTTTGTCAATCCCGCGTGGCGCGGCGCTGCACGCAGTCCACATAGGCCATGCCGTCGGGCGGACGCCCGGCGCGCTGGCTTTCCCACATCATGCGGCCCAGGCATTCCATGGCCTCGTGGTGCGCTTCCAGCAATGAACCCCTGCGCGCCGCCAGCAGCTCAACAGCCTGGCGGATGCCGCGCGGCTGGTCGATGGAGCATTGCTCGCTGATCGACAGGTGCATCGAGAGGTGAAGGAAGGGGTTCTCGCGCCCGTCCTTGCCGTCGTACACGCGGCTGACGGCGGCATCGGCATCGGCCAGGTCGGCGTGGTACTCGGGGTGCTGCGCGATCCATTCGGCCGCGATGATCTCCAGCGCCTCCATGGGCTGGCCGGCGCGGCTCTTGGTGTAGACATTGCAGAAGAAGCGCCGCACTTCTTCCTGGGTGGGATTGAACATGATGGGCCGCAGTGTCGCACTGCTGCCCGTGCGGGGCCACGAAGGGGCGATGGAGGCCGCACGCGTGTGTGCGCTGCGAGCCGTCACACAAGGCGGGCAGCATCGCGGGCTTCCTGCGGCGGGTTCCATGCGCGCCACGCCGGCAGGCCACCCCAACTCTTGCACGATACTTCCGCGCCCATGCATGCCTCTGTCTCCCAATCCTGGACGCGCGAACTGGGCGCGCGCGTGCGCAGGCTGTTCTGGCTCAAGGGTCTGGGCACCACCGCCTGGGTCTGGGTCTTCTTCATCGGCTACTTCCACACGCTGCGCAACCCGGTCCATCCGGTCACGGTGATGCCGCTGACGGCGCTCGATGCCTGGGTGCCCTTCATGCCCTGGATGCTGGGTCCTTATCTTTCGCTGTGGCTCTACGTGGGCATCGCGCCGGGGCTGCTGCGCGACTTTCGTGCGCTGCTGGTCTACGGGCTGTGGTCGGGCGCGCTGTGCCTGACGGGGCTGGCGCTGTTCCATTTCTGGCCCACGCAGATCCCGCCGCTGGCCGTGGATGCGGGCGCGCCGGGCTTCGGCCTGCTGCAGGGCATCGACGCCGCGGGCAACGCCTGCCCGTCGATGCACGTGGCGATCTCGGTCTTCACGGCCGTGTGGATCGAACGCGCGCTGCGATTCATCGGCGCACCGGCGTGGCTGCGCGGCCTCAACGCCCTGTGGCTGCTGGCCATCTGCATCTCGACCCTGGCGGTGCGCCAGCATGTGGCGCTGGACGTGCTGGGCGGCGTGCTGCTGGGCGGCGTCTACGCCTGGATGTCGCTGCGCTGGAGCCCGGCCGAGCGCCTTCTGACGCAGGGCGAGCGGCTATCATGAACTCCCATCGCCGCGGGGTGCGGCGCCCGGCGGCCGCAGTGCCGCCAGGCCTGTGCACCTGCAGAAGGACGCCCGCACCTTGCGGCGACGCGCACGGAACCACGCACACATGAGCTCCCTGAAGGAACTGCAGGACCTGATCCAGGAAAAGTACGGCATCGACCCGGCCACGTTGGACCCGCAGGAGTCCATGCGCGAGAAGGGTTTCGATTCGCTGGCGATCGTCGAATTCCTGTTCGAGGTCGAGGATCGCCTGAAGGTCTCGCTGCCCGACCCGGACCCGAGCATCGAAACCCTGGCCGGCCTGGCCGCCGTCGTCGACCGCGCGCGCGCCGAGCAGCAGCAACAGCAGGTTGCTGCGGCCGAGCCACCGGCCGCAGCAGAATGAACACCGCGCGACCCGCCGTGGCCGTCACCGGCCTCGGCCTCATGGTGCCGCACGGCGAGACGCCGCAGGCGCTGTTCGACGCGCTGCTGCGCAGCGAATCGGCCATCCGTCCCGTCTTCCCCGAACTGGCCAAGCCGGCGGCAGCCGCCACCGTGGCCTTCGACGAATCGCGCTGGTTCACCAAGCTGCAGCTTTCGGGCGTGGACCGCGTGAGCCAGCTCGCCGTGGCGGCGGCCGACCTGGCCGTGAAGGACGCTGGCGGCCTGGACGGCGTGGAGCGCGAGCGCATCGGCGTGTTCGGCGGCTGCGGCATGGGCGGCGCCAATGCCATCGACAACGGCTACCGCTACGGCATCCAGGGCCGCATGCCGCCGCTGACCATTCCGGCCTTCATGCCCAACGCACCTGCTGCGCACGTGGCCATGCGGCTGCAGGCGCAGGGGCCGGTGTTCACCTACGCGGTGGCCTGTTCCTCATCGGCCATCGCCATCGCCGAAGCCGCCAAGGCCGTGCAGTGCGGCGAGGTGGACGTGGCCATTGCCGGCGGCAGCGAAGCGCTGATCGTGCCCGGCGTGGTGATGGCCTGGCAGGCCATGCAGACGCTGGCGGCCTTCCCGGCCGGCGACGCGCAGGCCGCGGCCACCGCCGTGCGGCCCTTCTCGGCCGAGCGCAGCGGCTTCGCGCTGGGCGAGGGCGCGGCCTTCGTGGTGCTCGAATCGGAAGCACGCGCCCGCGCCCGTGGTGCGCGCCGCTACGCCACCCTGGCCGGCTGGGGCCACAGCTGCGATGCCACGCACCTGACCAAGCCCGATGCGCCGGGCCAGGCGCGCGCGCTGCGCGCAGCCCTGCGCATGGCCGATCTGCAACCGCAGGACATCGGCTACTGCAACGCACACGGCACGGCCACCCGCATCGGCGACCCGATCGAGCGCGAGGCGCTGGCCCAGGTCTGGGGCGAGCATCTGGATGCACTGCCGGTCAGCTCCACCAAGGCGCTGCATGGCCACCTGCTGGGCGCCGCGGGCGCGCTCGAGGCCGTGATCTCGGTGTTGGCGCTGCACCGGCGCCAGTTGCCGCCGCAGGCCCATGTGCAGCAGCCCGACGCGGCCTGCGCGCTCAATCTGGTGCAGCCCGAGGCCATCGAGGCCCCGGCGCTGGAGGCCGTGATCAGCAGCTCCTTCGCCTTCGGCGGCTCCAACGCGGCGCTGCTGTTCCGCCGCGCATGAGCGGCCCGGCGCCACCCCGCTCGGTGCGTGGCCTCACGCTGGCGCTGGCGCTGTGCGCGGGCGCGGCCAGCGCGCAAAGCGCAGATGCTGCTGGACCCAGCCCGCGCTGGGGCGCCATTGCCGTGCAGCAGCAGCTCTTCGGCTATGCCTTTGACCAGCCCACGCGCGCAGCCGCCGAACAGGCGGCACGCGCCCAGTGCGCGGCGGCCGTGGCCAAGGCCCGCACCAGCAAGGGCGGCGCCGCGTGCGAAGTGCGCACCGCCTTCAACCGCCAGTGCGCCGCACTGGCCTTCGGCAACTTCGGCGAGTGGGGCGCGGCCAGCGCGCCCACGCGCGAACAGGCCGCCCGGGAAGCCACGCACCAGTGCAACGAACACCTGCCCACCGAGCCCTGCAAGGTGGCCGTGCAGGTGTGCTCGGCCGCACCCTGAGCCTGCGTGCGTCGCGCGCCGCAGCCCCTGGATGAGGCAAGGGTGACAGCCGCATCGCGCGTGCGGGCCCAGAATGCAAACGCCCAACGGAGACACCCATGCCCCTCGACGCCTACATCTGCGACGCCATCCGCACCCCCTTCGGCCGCTACGGCGGTGCCCTGAGCAGCGTGCGCACCGACGACCTGGGCGCGCTGCCCATCCGCGCGCTGATGGCGCGCAACCCCGAGGTGGACTGGCAGGCCGTGGACGACGTGCTCTACGGCTGCGCCAACCAGGCCGGCGAAGACAACCGCAACGTCGCGCGCATGGCCGCGCTGCTGGCCGGCCTGCCCATCGAGGTGCCCGGCGCCACCCTCAACCGCCTGTGCGGCTCGGGCCTGGATGCGGTGGGCTCGGCCGCGCGCGCCATCCGTGCCGGCGAAGCGCAGCTCATGATCGCCGGCGGCGTCGAAAGCATGAGCCGCGCCCCCTTCGTCATGCCCAAGGCCGAATCGGCCTTCGCCCGCGCCAACGCGGTGTACGACACCACCATCGGCTGGCGCTTCGTCAACCGGCTCATGAAGGCCCAGTACGGCGTGGACTCCATGCCCGAGACGGCCGAGAACGTGGCCGTGGAGCACGGCATCGAGCGCGAGGCGCAGGACCGCATGGCCCTGGCCAGCCAGCAGCGCGCGGTGGCGGCGCAAAAGCGCGGCTTCTTCGATGCCGAGATCGTGCCGGTGCAGATTCCGCAGAAGAAGGGCGATCCGCTCATCGTCAGCCAGGACGAGCATCCGCGCGACACCAGCCTGGAGGCGCTGGCCAGGCTCAAGGGCGTGGTGCGCGAAGGCGGCAGCGTGACGGCGGGCAATGCCAGCGGCGTGAACGACGGCGCCTGCGCGCTGCTGATGGCCGGCGAGGCGGCGGCCGTGAAGCACGGGCTCAAGCCGCGCGCGCGCATCGTGGGCATGGCCACGGCGGGCGTGGCGCCGCGCGTGATGGGCATCGGCCCGGCGCCGGCCACGCAGAAGGTGCTGGCGCTGACGGGGCTGCGGCTGGATCAGATCGACGTGATCGAGCTCAACGAGGCCTTTGCGGCGCAGGGGCTGGCGGTGCTGCGGCTGCTGGGCCTGGCCGATGACGATGCGCGGGTGAACATCAACGGCGGCGCGATCGCGCTGGGCCACCCGCTGGGCGCCAGCGGTGCGCGCCTGGCCACCACGGCGGTGAACCAACTGCACAGCGGCGGCGGCCGCTATGCGCTGTGCACCATGTGCATCGGCGTGGGGCAGGGCATTGCTGTTGTGCTTGAGAAGGTCTAGCGCGCCTGCCACACCTGCATGGCGGCCGCCAGGTCTTCGAGCGCGCTGCCCACGGCCTTGAAGACGGTGCGCTCCTGCGCGTGCTGCCGGCCGGGCCGCTCGCCGCGGCACAGCTGGGCCAGCGTGGCTTCGATGGCCTGCGGGCCGAGCGTGCCGGCCGCCAGGGCGTCCAGCAGGTCGCCGGCCTTGGTGGGCGCTTCCTCGGTGTCGACGAAGACGCGCCGGCCTGCGCCGAAGCAGGCCGGATCGGCTTCGCGCATCTGCGGCGTGAAGCTGCCGATCAAGTCCAGGTGCGCGCCGGGCGCCAGCCACGGGCCTTGCACCAGCGGCTGCGTGGACAGCGTGGCGCAGCTCACGATGTCGGCCTCGCGCACGGCACCTTCCAGATCGGTGACGGCCTGGGCATCCAGGCCCTGCGCGCGCCATTGCGCGGCCAGCGTCTGCGCGCCCTCGCTGCGGTGGTTCCACACGCGAATCTGCGTCAGGCCGGGCCGCACGCTGCGCAGGGCGGCCGGCAGCAGCCGTGCCACGCGGCCCGTGCCCAGCACCAGCAGGCGGCGCGCGTCTTCGCGCGCGAGGAAGCTGGCGCCCAGGGCAGCCGCCGCGGCCGTGCGGTGGGCCGTGATCTCGTTGCCGTCCATCAGCGCCAGCGGCACGCCGGTGCGCGCGTCATACAGCACGTAGGTGGCATGCAGGCCCGGCAGGCCCTGGGCGCCGTTGCCCGGGAAGATGTTGATGGTCTTGATGCCCAGAAAGCCCGCATCGCTCCAGGCCGGCATGATCAGCACGGTGCCCATGGCCTGGCCCTGCTGCGCAACCGCATGCACATGGCGCGGCGGCACTTGGGCCTGCGCCGCGAAGGCGGCGCGCAGGGCCGGCACCAGGGCCTCGAAGCCCAGCGCGGCGCGGGTGGCAGTGGCGTCGAAGTGCTGCATGCGGGCCTGGCCTTCGTTCAGACGCCGGTCAGGGCGCGATAGGCTTCGCGCGTCTGCGGTGAGACGGCTTCAAGCACCTGCGCAAAGTGCGTCTGATGCCGCGCCATCAAACGCGCATTGGCCACTGCGCGCGAGCGGCAGAACCAGTGGCAGGTGTGCTGCATCAAATAAAGCTCCGCGGTCATCATGAAGGCCCGGGCCTTGGGGTTCAGGCCCATCACGTTCTGCAGGTTGGCCTCGATGCCGCGGGCATGGATCGCAAAAGCCTTGCGCGCATCGAACAGGCGCCAGCCCGGCAGCAACTGCTGCGCGAAAGGGATCGCGAAGGACAGCTTGCTCACCTGCGCCAGCGGTGCCGGCGTCTGCTGGAACTCGCGCGCGAAGCTGCTGAACTGCCCGGCCAGCGCCTGCTCGGTGCCTTCGAGCACGCCCCAGATCTGCGCCTTGCGCTCGGCGTCCTGCTCGTCCAGCCAGCGCATGTAGCCCTCGGTCAGGTTCTCCATCAACTGTTCGATCTGGTACTTGCCCAGCGCCTGGCCCAGCAGCGCGATGCGCTGGCGCTGCTCGCGGGTCTTGAGGATCTGGAAGGCGATGGCCAGCAGGGCGATGAGAAGAAGCAGTTCCATGAAGGGCGGGGCGGCAAAAGGGGAGTGTGCGCGGGACAAGAAGGCGCCGCAGGCGTGCTGGGCGGCCCGCAAGTGTAGGCAGCAGCGGCCGGCGCAGACGCGGGCCGCATCAGGCGCGAATGCGTTCCCAGCTCAGCCGGTGCTTGGCCAGGTACTTGCGCAGCCGGTCGGCGTCGTTGACCACGCTGCGCTGCATGCGAGAGGCCTGGAACAGTTGACGCCCCGCGTCGGAAAGCGTGCGCGAGCGGCGGCACACGCGCAGCACGGCTTCGAGCTGCAGGCGGTCGAACAGGTCCAGCGCGGCGGCCTGTTCGGTGCCCAGCAATTCATCGAGATCGAGGTCGTCGTCGGCCAGAGTGTGCGCAGGCGCAGCATCCTCGCGCGCCCACAGCCAGCGCAGGCGGGCCAGTTCGGCCTGCACCAGGTCTTCGGTGATGCGCGCGCCCTCGGCCAGCGTGGCCAGGCGCGTGATGCTGGCCGACAGATCGCGGAAGTTGCCGTGCCAGGGCGCGTCGGGGCCTTGGGCAAAGCGCAGGTAGGCCGCGCGCGCTTCGGCGTTGAAGCGCACGCCGCGATGGGCCTGCTGCGCGTGCTGCGCCAGCAGGTGCTCGATGTTGGGCTCGATGTCTTCGGGCCGCTGCGCCAGGCCCGGCAGCTCGTAGGTCCAGAGGTTGATGCGGGCGAAGAGGTCTTCGCGGAAGCGCCCCGCCGCCACCTCGCCGCGCAGGTCGCGGTTGGTGCCGGCGACGAGCTGGAAGTCGCTGTGAACTTCGTGGTCGGCGCCCACGGGGTAGAAGCGCTTTTCCTCGATCGCCATCAGCAGCATGGCCTGCTCGTCCGCGCCCAGTTCGCCGATCTCGTCGAGGAAGAGCACGCCCTGGTCGGCACTGCGCAGCAGGCCCGCGCGTTCGCTGGCCGCGCCCGTGAAGGCGCCCTTCTTGTGGCCGAAGAGGCTGGAGGCCGCGCCGTCGCCGCGCAGGGTGGCGCAGTTCACCTCCACAAAAGGGCCGCTGACCTGGTGGCGCGCCTTCTTGAGTTCGAACATGCGCCGCGCCAGGAAGGACTTGCCCGCGCCCGTCGGCCCCACCAGCAGGATGGGCGCGCGCGAGCGCACGGCCACGCGCTCCACCTCGTCGATCAGCGCGTTGAAGCGCGCATTGCGGGTGGCGATGCCGCGCTTGAGGAAGGCCACGGCCTCGCGCTGGTCGGCCGCATGGCGCTGGGCGATGGCGTCGTAGCGCGAACGGTCCAGGTCGATCAGCGTGAAGCTGCCCGGGTCGCCTTCGCGCTGGCGCCGCGGCGGCGAAGTCTGGGCCAGCACGCCCGGCACGATGCGCGATTCGGCCAGCAGGAACATGCAGATCTGCGCCACATGCGTGCCGGTGGTGATGTGGGCCCAGTATTGCTCGCGCGCGGTGTCGAAGGGGTAGGCGCGCGCCCAGTCGTACAGGCGCGTGTAGACCTCGCCGAAGTCCCACGGGTCTTCGATGTCCAGCGGCACCAGGCGCACCTCGGTCTCGGGCGAAACGCCCTCGATGTCGGCCTTGACCATCTCGGCCAGCGCGGTGTGGCGCGGCGTGTGGATCAGCTCCATGCGCGCGACCACCATGTCCGGGTGCTGGGCCAGCGAGAGCGTGGGGCGCCACTTCTCCCAGCGGCCCGCGCCCCGGCCCGAATCGAGCTGCGTGCCAATGAAGCCGATGACGACGATGGGTTTCATGGTCTGGATAAATAACTAGCTACAAAGCTAATTTAGCAGACGGGCGCAGGCTGATGAACAGGGCCGGTTTCAGCTCTGGAATCTGGAAATATCCAGTGCTGTCAACAGCTTGGCCTTCCAGGGGCAGGCCGCGGTCCGAAGCTGGCACAGCCGTTGCGAAAAGAGGACCAGGCTGCAGGACGCAGCCACCCAAGAACAAAGCAAGGAGATTCCCATGGTCAACACCGAACTGTTCCAGACGCTGCGCGGCCTGTTCGTGCCCGCTGCCGATGCGGTGAACGAAGCCGGTGGCGCGGCCTATGCACTGCGCCCCGAGCACCAGCTGGCGCAGCTGGCGGCCACGGGTTGCCTGAACAACACCTTCTACGCGAGCGGCCAGGCGCAGCTGGACCAGGTGCTGGCCCTGGCGCAATCGGCGGAGCCGGCCTTCGTCGCCAGGACGGCCGTGTACGCGCGCCGTGCCGGCCACATGAAGGACATGCCGGCGCTGCTGCTGGCCACGCTGGCGGTGCGCGATGTGGCGCTGTTCGCCAAGGTGTTCGGCCGCGTGGTCGACAACGGCAAGATGCTGCGCAACGTGGTGCAGGTGCTGCGCTCGGGCGTGGTGGGCCGCAAGTCGCTGGGCAGCCGGCCCAAGAAGCTGGTGCAGCAATGGCTGCTGGACGCGACCGAAGCACAGCTGCTGCAGGCCGCCGTGGGCAATACGCCTTCGCTGGCCGACGTGGTGAAGATGGTGCACCCCAAGCCCGCCGAGGCCTGGCGCGCAGCCTGGTTTGCCTGGCTCATCGGCCGGCCCCATGAGGCTGCGGCACTGCCGCCGCTGACGGCGGCCTTCGAGCGCTTCAAGGCGGATCGGACGAGCGAAGTGCCGGACGTGCCCTTCCAGATGCTGAGCGCGCTGGAACTGGACGCCGCCGCCTGGGCCCGCATCGCCGAGCGCGGTTCGTGGCAGATGGTGCGCCAGAACCTCAACACCTTTGCCCGCCATGGCGTGTTTGCGCAGCCGGGCATGGCCGAGGTGGTGGCGGCCAGGCTGCGCGACCCGCAGGCCGTGGCCCAGGCGCGCGTGCTGCCCTATCAGCTGATGACGGCCTGCATGGCGGCCGACGCCGAGGTGCCAGCCGTGGTGAAGGAAGCGCTGCAGGATGCGATGGAGCTGGCGCTGGCCAACGTGCCTCGGTTCGAGGGCCGCGTGGTGGTGTGCCCCGACGTGTCGGGCTCGATGAGCTCGCCGGTCACGGGTTATCGCCGCGGCGCCACCTCGGTGGTGCGCTGCATCGACGTGGCGGCGCTGATGGCTGCTGCGGTGCTGCGCCAGAACGCGACGGCGCGTGTGCTGCCTTTCGAGAACAAGGTGGTGCCCGTGGCGCTGGACCCGCGCGATTCGGTGATGACGAACGCGCAGAAGCTGGCCGCCATTGGCGGTGGCGGCACCGCCTGTGCGGCGCCGCTGGAGTTGCTCAACCGCGAGAAGGCGAAGGCCGATCTGGTGCTGCTGGTGTCGGACAACGAATCCTGGGCTGACAAGGCGCGCGGCCGTGGCACGGCCACCATGCAGGCCTGGGCCGCGTTCAAGCAACGCAACCCGCAGGCCAGGCTGGTGTGCATCGACATTCAGCCCAACGGCTCGACGCAGGCGCAGGAGCGCGCCGATGTGCTGAACATCGGCGGCTTCAGCGACGAGGTGTTCAAGCTGCTGGCGCTGTATGCGGCCGGTGGCCTGGGCGCCGAGCATTGGGTGGGCGTGATCGAAGAGATTGCGCTTGCCTAAAAGGAAGCAAGGCAATGCGTCGTCGCCTGGCGAATGCAGGTGTGATTACATCGAAGCGATCACATCGACCGTTGGTCGCCAGGCGGGGAGGCGTCGCCGATTTTTTGCAGCGAATGCTGGTGGAACTACAGACTCTTAATCTCCAGGTCGCGGGTTCGAATCCCGCCGGTCGCAAGGCCGTAGCTCAGTCCGGATAGAGCGGGAGCCTGCGTCTTTTCATGGGCGCAGGCAATGTTTCACCTCTCTTGTCGCTGCTTTTCTTTTTTTCTAAGGGTGAATGCCGGCAGGTCTACAGGTAGAGCGTCGCCGCCCTCGTGCGAGGGCGATGAAGGTTCCGGGTCCGAACCCCGGCCTGCGCAAGCGGGTAGCTCAAGAAACGACTTGCCAAATCCTGGTCACCCCCTTTTTTTTGAGATCGAATGGAGCACAGCATGAAAGAACAGAAGAACAACTACAAGCTGCACGCCGTGGCCGGCGGTGTGCCCGTGAAGATGTGGACCGAAGGCGTGCCCGTGGAAGACGAGGCGCGCCAGCAGCTGGAAAACGCCGCGCGCCTGCCCATCGTGTTCAGGCACATCGCGGCCATGCCCGACGTGCACTACGGCATCGGCGCCACCGTGGGTTCGGTGATCCCGACCTTCAAGGCCATCATCCCGGCCGCGGTGGGTGTGGACATCGGCTGCGGCATGATGGCCTGCAAGACCACGCTGCACGCCAACGACCTGCCCGACAACCTGGGGCCGCTGCGCTCGGCGATCGAGAAGGCGGTGCCGCACGGCTCCAACCCCAGGCGCATGGGCCGCGACAAGGGCTCGTGGGAAACCCCGCCTGACGAAAGCGACCGTGCCTGGGCTGCGCTGGCTGACGAGTTCGACGCCATCTGCGAGGACTATCCGCGCCTGGCCAACACCAACAACCGCAAGCACCTGGGCACGCTGGGCACCGGCAACCACTTCATCGAGGTCTGCCTGGACGAGGCAGGCGCCGTGTGGTTCATGCTGCACTCGGGCTCGCGCGGCGTGGGCAATGCCATCGGCACCCACTTCATCGAGCTGGCGAAGAAGGACGCGCAGCAGCACCAGCGCAACCTGCCCGACCAGGACCTGGCGTATTTCGAAGAAGGCGCCAGGTACTTCGGCGACTACGTGCGCGCGGTGGGCTGGGCGCAGAAGTTCGCGCGCGCCAACCGCGAAGTGATGATGCAGCGCGTGGTTGCGGCCGCGCGAAAAGTCATCGCCAAGCCCTTCGAGGCGCATGTGGAAGCCGTGAACTGCCACCACAACTACGTGCAGCGCGAAACCCACTTCGGCCACGAGGTGCTGGTCACGCGCAAGGGCGCGGTGAGCGCCAAGGCCGGCGAGCTGGGGATCATCCCCGGCAGCATGGGCGCCAAGAGCTACATCGTGCGCGGCAAGGGCAACCCCGAGAGCTTCATGAGCTGCAGCCACGGCGCGGGCCGCAAGATGAGCCGCACCAAGGCGAAAAAGCTCTACACGGTGGCCGATCAGATCGCCGCGACCGAAGGCGTGGAATGCCGCAAGGACGCCGAGGTCATCGACGAGATCCCGATGGCCTACAAGGACATCGACGCGGTGATGGAAGCGCAGAAGGACCTGGTGGAGGTGGTGTACACGCTCAAGCAGGTGGTGTGCGTCAAGGGCTGAGCCGCGCGGCCGGCCTTTTCGCAAAGAAAAACGGGAGAACGCAGGATGTCCATCGCACTGGAAGCGCTGCCGCAGGAGCGGGCGCATGCCCTCGCGCTGCTGCGCGAGCGCATGCAGGCCGCGGGCTGCGTGTTCGATTTCGCCGTGCGCGGCGTGCTGGCCGATGCGGGCGTGGAACTGGCCCACCATCGCGCCGTGCTGCGCGCGATGTTCGACGACATCGATGCGCAATGGGCGCTGCACCGCCAGGCATTGCGTGCCCAGGGCATGGACCTGCCCGAGCCGCTGCCCGCGGCGATGCAGCACGAGCTGGCGCGCGCCAGTGCGACGCCGTGGGACGCGCGCAGTGTGTGCGACGCATCGGGCTTTAAGCCGCGCCGCAGCGAAGGCATCAGCTTCCCGGCCCCGCCCACCACCCCCTTCGAAAGCCTCTTCCGCGCCTTCGACGATCCGCCGTATGGCACGCGCGCGCAGCCGGGCCTGTTCGCCGATTTCTGCCAGGCCGTGGGCCTGCTGCCGGCGCAGGACATCGTGGTGTTCGATTGGGTCGGCGACCCGGAACAGGCGCCGCAGCGCAGCGCCTGGAGTGCCTACTTCGACGACGGCAAGGAGTGGTGGGGCATCTGGTGCCTCACGGTCTGGAACCCGCGCCAGCGCACGATCGCGGCCCTGGCCGCGAGCGCGACCGATTGACGACAAAAAAAGCCTGATGAAAAAGAGCAACAAGCAACGCCGCGCCGAGATCCGCGCCCGCCGCCTGGAGCGCGCGGCGCGCCTCGAAGCCATGCTGGGCGCACCCGACCCGCGCCGCGCGCCGCCGCTGCGCGCACCCGGGCTGGAGCCCGCGGACGTCGGCGTGCTGGCGCGGCACAACAACACCTACGGCGCGCTGCCGACCTACTACGTCGACCGCGCCTTCACCTGCCGCGACTGCGGCGCCGAAGAGGTGTGGACGGCCAGGCAGCAGAAGTGGTGGTACGAGGTGGTGCATGGCCCCATCGACAGCCATGCGGTGCGCTGCCTGGACTGCCGGCGCGCGCGGCGCGCCGGGCTGGCCGACTCGCGCCGGGGCGAGGGCGCCAACCGGCTGGGCGAGGAAGTGGCCTGGCTGCGCGCCGTCGGCGACGCAGCGCCCGACGCCGAAACCGAGCGCCGTGTCGAGGCCGCATTGGCCAGCAAATGGGAGGGCGTGCGCAAGGTCGCCATCGACGTGCTGGGCCGCTGGCGCCGCCCGCAGGACGCGGCCCGGCTGCGCGAGTGGGCGATGGACGAGCGCCGCGAGTGGTTCAACTCGGTGCGGCGCGCGGCCTCCGAGGCGCTCGCGCCGCTGCTGCGCCACCCGCAGGACGATGCCTGGGTGCTGGAAGCCTTCGCCGCGGCGCGCTACGTCAGCTGGCCCTGGGGCGCCTTCGTGCAAGGCGTGCCCGCTGCGACGCTCGATGACTTCCTGGCGCGCGAACTCGATGCCGGCAACCCGAGCCGCCTGGCCAACCTGTGCGTGATGCTGATGCACGCGCGCCGGCTGCCGTCTGCCGCGCTGTGGCGGCGCCTGCGGGCCCATCCGCACCCAGACGTGGCCCGCATGGTGCGCCATGCCGCGCAGGTGCTGGAGGCGGCCGGGGCTTCGCAAAACAAGAACGCTTGAAATGAAAGACGAAGAAGAAATACGACAGACGATCGAGCTGGACGGCTCGCAGGGCGAAGGTGGCGGCCAGATCCTGCGCACCGGGCTGGCGCTGGCCATGATCACGCAGCGCCCGTTGGCACTGAGCCAGATCCGCGCGCGCCGGCCCAAGCCGGGGCTGATGCGCCAGCACCTGGCCTGCGTGCAGGCCGCGGCCGCCATCAGCGGCGCGCAGGTGCAGGGCGCCGAGCTGGGCGCGCAGGCGCTGCGCTTCACGCCCGGCCCCGTGCGTGCAGGCGACTACCGCTTCGCCATCGCCAGTGCCGGCAGTTGCACGCTGCTGCTGCAGACGGTGCTGCCCGCGCTCTGGCTGGCCGCGGGGCCGAGCACGGTGCATCTGCAGGGCGGCACCCACAACCCGATGGCGCCGAGCTTCCACTTCCTGGCGCAGGCCTATGCGCCGCTGCTGCGCCGACTGGGGGGTGATCTTCAGTTGCAGCTGCGCCGGCACGGCTTCTACCCCGCAGGCGGCGGCGAGATCCAGGCGCAGATCACGCCGCTGGCCGCCGTGCCGCAGCCTTTCGATCTGCTGGAGCGTGGGCCGCAGCTGTCGGCCAGCGCCGAATGCCTGGTGCCCGGCCTGGCGCGCCAGGTGGGCGCGCGCGAGCTGCAGGTGCTGCGCGAAGCGCTGGGCTGGTCCCATCAGCAACTGCGCGTGGGCGCGGCGCGGCAGGACGAAGGGCCCGGCAATGCGCTCATGGCGACGCTGGTGCACTTGCACAGCACCGAGCTGATCACCGTCTTCGGCGAACGCGGCCGCACGGCCGAGGCCGTGGCGCAGGCCCTGGTGGATGAAGTGCGCGCCTGGGAAGCCAGCGAGGCCGCGCTGGGCGAGCACCTGGCCGACCAGTGGGTGCTGCTGCTGGCGCTGGCCTGCTGGCGCAGCGGGCAGCCGGCGGCGTTCAGCTGCACCCGCGTCAGCGCGCATCTGCGCACCAACTGCGCCGTGATCGAGCGCTTCCTGCCGCTGCGCATCGGCATCGATGAGGCTGCTGTCGCGGGCGGTGGCGGCGCGGTGGTGCGCGTGCAGCCGCTGTGAGGCCCGGCATTTACAGACAGGACACATCCGCCCGCAAGGGCCAGAAGAGAATCCGGCAACAAGAATGACTCTCAATGCCACCATGTCCTCGCTGGCTTCTTCCACTTTGCACGGCTCCCGCCGCCAGGCCCTGAAGACCGGGGGCATGGCGCTGCTGGGGGCCGCGTCCTTCCTGGCCACCGGCCGCGCGGTGCGGGCGGCGGCCGCCTGGCCCGCACACCCGGTGCGCTTCGTCGTGCCCTTTCCGCCGGCCTCGGCGCCCGATGTGCTGATCCGCCTGGTCAGCGAGCATCTGGCCCGCCAGTGGGGCCAGGCCGTGGTGGTGGACAACCGCCCCGGCGGCAGCGGCGTGATCGGCATGAACCACATCCTCTCGTCGCCGGCCGATGGCTACACGCTGGGCTTCGTGCAGGGCTCGGCCATCTCGGTGGCGCCCAGCCTGATCCGCGGCGTGGGCTATGACTTCGAGCGCGACTTCGTGCCCATCACCCTGGCCGCCGCCGCGCCCTTCATGCTGGCCGTGCCGGCCGATTCACCCTACCGCACGCTGGCCGACCTGATCGCCGATGCGCGCCGGCGCCCCGAGGGCGTGGAAGTGGCCGACAACGGCCGCGGCACCGCCCCGCACCTGGCGGCCGCGCTGCTGGGTTTGAAGGCCGACGTCCGCTTCCTGCACGTGCACTACACCGGCGGCGCCCAGCAGCTGCAGGCCACCTTGGGCGGGCAGACCCGCATGATGGTCGAGACCTACAACGTGATTGCCGGTGCGGTGCAGGGCGGCCGGTTGCGCGTGCTGGCCAGCATGGGCGACCGCGTGGAGCCCGGCCTGGAGGCTTTCGCACTGGCCCGCGACACCGTGCCCGGTGCCGTGGCGCATGGCCTGTTCGCGGTGATCGCGAAAAAGGGCGTGGACGCCGCCGTGCTGGCGCGCGTGCAGCGCGACATGGGTGCGGCGCTGCGCGATCCGGCGGTGCTGGCCCGATCGCGCGAGCTGGGCGTGTACCCACGCCCCGGCACGCCGGCCAAACTGGCCCAGGTGATCGCCGAGGACCAGCGCACCTGGCAGGGCGTGCTCAATGCCTTGCACATCGTGCCGGAGTGAGGGCCCTCAGCCAGGTCTGGACAGAGCGGATTGGCGAATCGCGTCTCGCAGCCCTGCAATCAAGGCCGAAGATGGAATCGCGCATCGTTGCGGGGCTCTGGTGCAACGCCGGGCGCGCTCACCCCGTCCTTTGCAACTGCCCCGCATCCAGCGCCAGCACCTCCAGCACCTCGGTGCGCCCGCGCACGGCCACGGTTTCCAGTTGCTGCGCCTGGACGCGCAGGCCGGCCTGCTCGGCCGCGAAGCGCGAGAGCACCAGCCGCGCCTGCGCCTGCTTGCTGTGGTCCTGCAGGCGGCTGGCGGTGTTGACCACTTCGCCCACGGCGGTGAAGCTGGTGGTTTCCAGGTACCCCACTTCGCCCACGGCGGCGCGGCCCGCGTGCAGGCCCATGCCGTAGTCCAGGCGCTGGCCGAACTCGACCTCGAAGCCGCGGCTCCAGATGCTCAGGGCGCGGTCGATGCGCCGCGCCGCGTCCAGGGCCTGGGCGCAGGCCACGTCCAGCTCGCTTTCGAGGCCGAAGATGGCCATCACGCTGTCGCCGATGAACTGGTTGGGCTCGCCGCCGGCCTCGCGCACGGCGGCGCCCACGCGCGCGAAGTAGCGGTCCAGCACGTAGACCAGGTCGAAGGGCCATTGCTGCTCCGACAGGCCTGACCAGCGCCGCAGGTCCACGAAGAGCACGGCCACGTCGCGCTCCTGACCCAGGCGCTGCAGCGCGCTGGTGCCGGCGGGCGTCATCAGCGGCACCACCTCAATGTCGCCCGTGGGCCGAAGCTGGCAGGCCAGGCGTACGCCCTGCGGGGCACGCACGCGCGCGAGGGTGCGGGCTTCGTCGGCCTGCGGGGCGGGCAGGTGCGCGGCGGGTCCGCGCACGCGCACGCGGCAGGTGGAGCAGCGCGCCCGGCCGCCGCACAGCGACAGGTGGGGCACGCCATGGGCCAGGCTGGCCTCCAGCACCGACCAGCCGCGCGGCACCTGCACCGGGCCCTGGGGGTAATCCAGCTGCACGGAACCGGCACGGCGCCGGAGGCTCCAGGCGGCGCGCAGCGCCCAGCCGGCGGCCAGCAGGGCCAGCAGCAAGCCATAGGCCAGGCGCAGGCGCTCGGCCGCCAGGTCCAGCGCGGCGCCCTGGTCATGGGGGCCGGCCGCGGCGCCGCTCCAGGCGATCTCGCGGCCCATCGCAGCAAAGCCCGCGATGGCCAGCGCCGGCAGCAGCACGCCCACGGCCAGCAACACGGGGAAGGCGCGCGCATAGCCCGCGCGCACGCGCAGGCCCAGGTGCAGCCCCAGGCAGCCGTGCAGCCAGGCGGCCAGCAGCATCGCCACCTGCAGCAGCGCGCCTTCGCTGCCCCACAGGCCGCCCACCACGCGCAGGTAGCTGCCGGGCAGGCCGTACATCTGGTGGCCCCAGCGCATGGCGCTCAGGTGGCTGGCCAGCAGCAGCGGCAGCGACAGACCCAGCGCGATGCGCAGCGCATCGATGAGCGGCATGCGAAGGCTGTGGCGGCCCCACAGCGCGGCCAGCGCCAGGCCGACGTGCGTGAGCGCCGCGCCGTAGAGCAGCGTGGTGCCCGGCGCGCTGTGCCAGAGGGCGCGCGCCACCGCCAGCACCGATTCGGCCGCCTGCAGCGACACCAGGCCCAGCGCATGGTTGAGCAGATGGCTGCACACATAGCCCATCAGCACCAGGCCGCTGGTCCAGCGCAGATCCCTGGCGGACACGGGGCGGAAGCGGGGCAGGGCGGGCATGGGCGCGCAGCATAATGCCTGCCCCTCATGGACAGCTCCCTTCGCTCCAGCCTCGCGCTGCGCCGCATCGACCTGCTGGCCGGCTTGGGCGAGCCGCGCCTGCAGGCGCTGGCCCAGCGCTGCCGCTGGCAGCATGTGCCGGCCGAGCGGCCGCTGCTGCTGCGCGCACAGGACCGCGGCGAAGTGTTCCTGCTGGTCTCGGGCCTGGTGCGCGTGACCACCTACGCCGCCAACGGGCGACAGGTGACCTTCCGCGACCTGGGCGCGGGCGAGGTGCTGGGCGACATCGCGGCGCTGGACGGCCAGCCGCGTTCGGCCGACGTGCTGACCCTGGAAGACAGCGTGGTGGCCGTGCTGGAGCGCTCCGACTTCCTGGCCCTGCTGCGCGAGGAGCCCGAGCTGGCGCTGCGCGTGATGCAGCGGCTGGCCACGCTGGTGCGCGAGCTGTCCGAACGCGTGATCGAGCTGAGCACGCAGGGCGTTCAGAACCGCCTGCATGCCGAGCTGCTGCGGCTGGCGCGGCTGGCCGGGGTGGCGGACAACCAGGCCCGCCTGGCCCCCGCGCCGCGCCATCTGGAGCTGGCGGCACGCGTGAGCACCAACCGCGAGCAGGTCACGCGCGAGCTCAATGCGCTGGTGCGCGCCGGCCTGCTGCAAAAGCAAGGCGGCGCGCTGGTGCTGACCGACGTTGCGCAGCTGACCCGGATGGTGGCCCAGGTGCGCGGCGAGGCCGCACCTGCGCCTGCGCCGCTCAGTTGAACCGGCCCTGGCTGCCGCCCACGCTGTAGCGGCCCGCGCCCAGCAGGGCCACGGCCAGCGCGCCGAAGAGGAACAGGCCCTGCAGTTCCAGGGCCCAGCCGCCCTGCTTGGTCAGCGCGAAGAAATGGCCGGTGTGCACCAGCACGATCGCCACCACCATGTTGATGGCCACCACCAGGGCTGCGGGGCGGGTCCACAGGCCGATGATCAGCAGCACCGGTGCGACGATCTCGCCGACGTACACGCCATAGGCCAGCACGCCCGGCAGGCCCAGGCCTTCGAGCAGGCCGACCACGAAGCCGGGGCCGGTGCCGATCTTGAACAGGCCGTGCAGCAGCATCAGCAGGCCCAGGCTCAGGCGCAGCAGAAGCTTGCCGGCGTCGTCGTGGTTGCGGCGTGCCGGCGGCAGGGCGGAAGCGGAAGAAGAAGCCGCGCCGTTCATTGGGCGCTCTGCGCGGCGGGCGTGCCGGCCAGGGCTGCGGGGGCGGGGCTGGCCAGGTAGGTGGCGGGCACCTGACTGTCGGCAAAGGCGCTGCGGTTCAGGTTCTGGCGCGGGTCGTGGGCCGCGGCCACGGCTTCGGCGCGCACGCTGGCGCGGTCGCGCGACTGGGGCAGCGGGCCCAGCGCGATCGACGAAGCGTTGATGTTCTGGTTGGGGGCGTGGGCCTGGGCCACGGCCTGGGCCTGCACTTCGGCGCGGCTGAGCTGGCCCTGGAAGTCGAGCACGCCCTGGTAGGGCTCGGCATGGACGGCGGCGGCCAGCAGGGACAGGGTTGCGGCGGCGAGGGTCTTGTTGACGAAGCGCATGAGGAACTCCTTGGTTGCAGGGGGTGGATGAACGGCGGCGTCCGGTGGCGATGTGCTGTGGCGGCGCCTGCCGATGCCCTGCAGTGTGGCCAGCGCGCGCGGGCCTGGAAGTGCGTTTACGCACAGCTTCGGCAAGGTCGCGCGCGTGCGGCCACAATGCGGCCGGTCTCCGGCGCCTGCCGTGCCTTTTCTTTCCTCGCGCTGCGGCGCCCGAGTGCCTGCCTTGCTCTTCGGCCTTCCCCTCATCACAGACCCCTTCTTCTACGCCGTGGCGGCGCCCGCCGTGTTCCTCATGGGGGTCAGCAAGAGCGGCTTCGGCGCCGGCTTCGGCTCACTGGCCGTGCCGCTGATGGCGCTGGCCTGCACGGTGCCGCAGGCGGCGGCCATCATGATGCCGCTGCTGCTGGTCATGGACCTGCTGGGCATCGCGGCCTTCCGGCGCGACGTGGACTGGAAGCTGCTGCGCTTCCTGCTGCCCTGGGCGCTGCTGGGCACGGTGGTGGGCGCGCTGCTGTTCCGCGCGCTCTCGCCCTCCACGGTGGCCGGCGTCGTGGGCGTGTTCACGCTGCTCTTTTTGGCGCAGCGGCTGCTGTTCCCGCCGCGCGCGGACAGCCCGCCGCCTTCTCGCGTGAGCGGGGCGCTGCTCACCGTGACGGCCGGCTTCACGAGCTTCATCTCGCATGCGGGCGGGCCGCCCCTGAATGCCTATCTGGTGCCTTTGCGCCTGTCGCCCATCGTGTTCACGGCCACGGTGGCCTACCTGTTCTTCGCGGTGAACCTGAGCAAGTGGATCCCCTATGCCTGGCTGGGCCTGCTGGACTGGCGCAACCTGGCCACCTCGCTGCTGCTGATGCCGCTGGCGCCGCTGGGCGTGTGGGTGGGCGTGCGCGTGGCGCGGCGCATCAGCGCGCTGTGGTTTTATCGCGTGCTGTACACAGGCATGCTGCTGACCGGCCTCAAGCTGGTGTGGGACGGCTTTCTGGCCTGATCCCCTTCCTCGTCTTTCAAGGAGCCTTCGATGTCCGATCTTTTCATCCTCACGGGCGCCTCGCGCGGCATGGGCCGCGCCATCGCCCGCCAACTGCTGCAGCGTGGCGAGGTGACGCTGCTGACCCTCTCGCGCGGCGTGGACGCTGGGCTGGAGGAAGTGGCGGCCGATGCGGGCAGCCTGCTGCTGCAGTGGCAGGTCGACCTGGCGGAGCCGCTGGGCGCAGCGCAGCGCGTGAACGACTGGCTGGGCTCCCTGCATGCGCAAGCCTTCCAGAGCGCCACGCTGATCAACAACGCCGGCACCGTGGGCCGCCCGGCGCCGCTGGCGCAGGCCGATCTGGCCGAGCTCTCGCAGGCGCTGCGCGTGGGCCTGGAGGCGCCGCTGCTGCTGAGTTCGGCCTTCCTGCGCGCCACGCGCGGCTGGGCCGCGCCGCGCCGCGTGCTCAACATCTCCTCGGGCCTGGGCCGCAATGCCATGGGCAGCCAGGCGCCCTACTGCGCCTCGAAGGCGGGCATGGACCATTTCTCGCGCGCGGTGGCGCTGGAGGAGTCGGCGCAGGACGGCGCGCGCATCGTCTCGCTGGCGCCCGGCGTGATCGACACCGACATGCAGATCGCCTTGCGCGGCGCCGATGCGCAACTCTTCCCCGACCGCGGCCGTTTCGAGAAGCTCAAGCAGGACGGGCTGCTGGACAGCCCCGAGACGGCCGCCGCCAAGGTGCTGGCCTGGCTGGACAGGCCGGACTTCGGCGCGCAGCCCGTGGCGGACGTGCGCCAGCCCTGACCAGGGTCTGTGCGGGTCAGAAGCTCTTGCCGGGGCCGTTGATCAGCCAGGGCGTGCCGAAGCGGTCCACCACCATGCCGAAGATCTCGGCCCAGAAGGTGGGCTCCAGCAGCATCTGCACGTTGCCGCCTTCGGCAAAGGCGTCGAACACGCGCCTGGCTTCGTCCACGCTGGGCAGGCTCAGGGCCACGCCGAAGCCCTTCATGCCTTCGTAGGGCTGGCCCGGCATGGAATCGGAAGCCATCAGCATGCCGCCGCCCAGGCTCAGCGCCGCATGCATGATGCGCTGCTGCGCCTCGGGCGGCATCTTCTGGCCTTCGCCGTCGGGCATCTCGCCCATGGTCATCATCATTTCCAGCTTGCCGCGCAGCACCTGCTCGTAAAAGCGCATGGCCTGTGCTGCGTTGCCGTCGAAGGTCAGGTAGGCATTGATGGGGGACATGGGGGCTCCTTGGGGAAGAGGGCACGAAGGTGGAACGGCAGGGCAAGCGCGAAAGCCGCGCTCGCGGCCCCGGGGCCGTGCCCGGCGCAGGGCGAAGACTGGCACAGCGGCGCAGCCGCGTCCACCGCGCCTGTTTCAGACAGGCCCGGCTGCGCGCAACCGGGTCATCGGCTGCATTTAGGATGGTGGCTCCGTCTTGCAGGAATCCGCCTCCATGCCTGTTGTTCTGATCGCCAATCCCAAGGGCGGCGTGGGCAAGTCCACGCTGGCCACCAACGTCGCCGGCTACTTCGCCACGCGGGGGCATTCCGTGATGCTGGGCGACGTGGACCGCCAGCAGTCCTCGCGCCTGTGGCTGGGGCTGCGCCCGCCGCAGCTCGCGCCGATCCAGGGCTGGGAGGCGGAGAGCGAGGAGGGCCTGCTGCGCCCGCCCAGGGGCACCACGCATGCGGTGCTCGATTCGCCGGCGGGCCTGCACGGCAAGCGCCTCAGGCAGGTGCTGGCGCTGGCCGACGTCGTGCTGGTGCCGCTGCAGCCCAGCCTGTTCGACATCTACGCCACCAGCGACTTCGTGCAGAAGCTGCGCGAACGCACCGAAGGCGGCAAGGCCGGCAAGCGCGTGGCGCTGGTGGGCATGCGCGTGGGCACGCGCACCCTGGCTGCCGAGCAGTTGCGCGAGTTCGTGTCGCAGCTCGACGTGCCCGTGGTGGCCGAGCTGCGCGACACGCAGAACTATGTGCAACTGGCCGCGCGCGGCCTCACGGTCTTCGATGTGGCACCGTGGCGCGTGCAGCGCGATCTGGCGCAGTGGGACGCGCTGACCCAGTGGCTGGACGGCGGCCGCGTATTGCCGCAGCAGCCCCAACCCCCTTCAGGTAATCCCTGAGAGCGGCTGTCGCGGCAGCAACAAGGGCGGCGCCGGTGCGCCCGCAGAATGCCGCGCATGAGCATCCGAACCTTCCAGACCCTTGAGGACCTGGCCGCCTGCGTCGGTCAGAGCGTGGCCACCAGCGACTGGGTGCAGATCACCCAGCCGCAGGTCAACCAGTTCGCCGAGGCGACCGGTGATCACCAGTGGATCCACATCGACGTGGAGCGCGCCAAGGCCGGGCCTTTCGGCGCGCCCATCGCGCACGGTTTTCTCACGCTGTCGCTGCTGCCCACCTTCTTCGAAAGCGCGATCAAGATCGAGAACGTGCGCATGGGCGTGAACTACGGCCTCAACCGCGTGCGCTTCATGTCGCCCGTGCCGGTGGGCAGCCGGCTGCGCGCGCACATCAAGCTGCTGTCCAGCGAAGCCATCGACGGCGGCGGCCGCCAGCAGACCTGGGAAGTGACGGTGGAGCTGGAAGGCGCCAGCAAGCCGGCCTGCGTGGCCGAGTCGGTTTCGCGCGCCTACGCCTGAGCCTGCGCCGACGCGAAGCCGTTCTGCCGCCAGGCCTCGAACACGGTCACGGCAACGGCGTTCGACAGGTTCAGGCTGCGCTGGCCCTCGCGCATGGGCAGGCGAAGCAGTTGTTCGGGCGCGAACTGCGCGCGCAGCTCGGGTGCCAGGCCGCGCGTTTCGCAGCCGAAGACCAGCCAGTCGCCGGGCCTGAAGGCCGTGCCGTGCACGCTGCCCGTGCCGCGCGTGCTCAGGCCGAACAGGCGGGTGCGATCCGGCTCGCAGCGCGCGAGGAAGGCCGCCCAGTCGGCATGGCGCTGCACCGGCGCGTACTCGTGGTAGTCCAGCCCGGCGCGGCGCAGCAGCCGGTCGTCCATCGAAAAGCCCAGCGGCTCGATCAGGTGCAGCGCGCAGCCCGTGTTGGCGGCCAGCCGGATCACGTTGCCGGTGTTGGGCGGGATCTCGGGTTCGACGAGGACGATGTTGAACATCAATGGGGCCAGATGTAGAGCAGCGCGACTGTCATGCAGAAATAGCGCGCGAACTTGCCGATGGCCATGTACAGCACGCAGGGCCAGAAGGGCATGCGCAGCCAGCCGGCCACGGCGCACAGCGGGTCGCCCACCACGGGCAGCCAGCTCAGCAGGCAGGCCCGGGGGCCCAGCTTCTCCAGCCAGGCCAATGCGCGCAGGTGGTGCGAGGACTTGCTGTACTTGTCGGCCACCTTGTGTGCGCCGTAGCCCATCCACCAGCTCACGGCACCGCCCAGCGTGTTGCCCGCAGTGGCCACCGCGACGGCGGGCCAGAACAGTTCGGGGTTGAGCTTGAGCAGGCCGAACAGCGCGGGCTCGGAGCCCAGCGGCAGCAGCGTGGCCGAGACGAAGGCCACGAAGAAAAGGGTGGACAGGCCGTACTCGGGCAGAGCGAGCAGCGCCAGAAGGGAATCGAACCAGGCTTGCATGGGTGGCCGCCGAGTATAGGAAGGCGCATGTGCACGCCCTGTCGTCGCACAGGCCGCGCACATGCAGGCCGGGGCATCGCGCGCGTGCCGTCGGGCGCTTTCAGCTCGATACCAGTGAGCGCGGCGCGTTTCAGTCGCTGAAATCCCGGCTGGCTACAATCGCTGCCTCATTTTTCAGCAGCCTGCGGCTGCTCGTTTTTGCCTTCCTCCCCCCATCATGCAGATCGGCCCCATTGCGCTGGAGAACCGGCTGTTCGTCGCGCCCATGGCAGGGGTGACGGACCGGCCCTTCCGCATGCTGTGCCGTGCCTGGGGCGCGGGCTATGCGGTGAGCGAGATGGTCACTTCGCGCAAGGACCTCTGGCATTCGCTCAAGACCTCGCGCCGCGCCAACCATGAGGGCGAGCCCGGCCCGATCGCGGTGCAGATCGCCGGCACCGACGCGGCCATGATGGCCGAAGCCGCGCAATACAACATTGACCGCGGCGCGCAGATCATCGACATCAACATGGGCTGCCCGGCCAAGAAGGTCTGCAACAAGTGGGCCGGCTCGGCGCTGATGCGCGACGAGCCGCTGGCGCTGGAGATCGCGCAGGCCGTGGTGGCTGCGGCGGCCCCGCATGGCGTACCCGTGACCTTGAAGATGCGCACCGGCTGGAGCACCGAGCACCGCAATGCCGTGAAGCTGGCGCGCGACTTCGAGCGCGCGGGCATCCAGATGCTCACCGTGCACGGGCGCACGCGCGAGCAGGGCTACAAGGGCCAGGCCGAATACGACACCATCGCCGCCGTGAAGGCGGCCGTGCGCGTGCCCGTGGTGGCCAATGGCGACGTGACCAGCCCGCACAAGGCACGCGAGGTGCTGGCCGCCACCGGCGCAGACGCCGTGATGATCGGCCGCGCGGCTCAGGGCCGGCCGTGGATCTTCCGCGAGATCGGCCATTTCCTGGCCACCGGCGAGCTGCTCGCGCCGCCGCGCGTGAGCGAGGTGCGCCAGGCGCTGCTGGGCCATCTGCGCGAGCACTACGCGCTGTATGGCGAACTCACCGGCGTGCGAAGCGCGCGCAAGCACATCGGCTGGTATGTGCGCAGCCTGCCCGGCGGCGAGGCCTTTCGCAGCGCCATGAACCGCATCGAGGACGCCGAGGAACAGTGGCAGGCGGTGGACCGCTACTTCGCCGCGCTGGCGGCGCAGATGAGCCTGATGCCCGTTGCCAGCGAACAGCCGGTGGATGACGATGCCGACGCGCAGGAGGAAGCCGGCGCGCATTGCGCCATGGCTTGAGCCACAAGAAGAAAAAAGCCTCCACCGAACAACACACATACCCAGAACAACAGATCGACCATGAGCAAGAAACTGATCGAGGACTGCGTACGCGGCAGCCTGGAGGGCTATTTCAAGGACCTGCGCGGCACCGAGCCCGACGGCATGTACGACATGATGGTGCGCGTGATGGAGAAACCGTTGCTCGAAGTGGTGATGGCCCGCGCCGAGAACAACCAGTCGCGCGCGGCGCAATGGCTGGGCATGAACCGCAACACCCTGCGAAAAAAACTGGTCGAGCACCGGCTCATCAAATAGGCCAGGCCCGCAAGAAGACGGCCCGCCCCGCGCGCCTCATCCCTCATTTCCCTTCCTCTCTTTTCTTTGCAAAACACCATGGCGCTCACGGCCCTTCTCTCCGTTTCCGACAAGACCGGCATCCTCGAATTCGCGCAGGCGCTGCATGGGCTGGGCGTGAAGCTGCTGTCCACCGGCGGCACCGCCAAGCTGCTGGCCGATGCCGG
Source organism: Xenophilus arseniciresistens (assembly GCF_028023875.1). GTDB lineage: Bacteria > Pseudomonadota > Gammaproteobacteria > Burkholderiales > Burkholderiaceae_C > Xenophilus > Xenophilus arseniciresistens. The sequence continues at coordinate 774,137 of NZ_JAQIPB010000001.1, read as the reverse complement.
CCTGCCGGTGACCGAGGTGGCCGACCACACCGGCTTTCCCGAGATGCTGGACGGCCGCGTCAAGACGCTGCACCCCAAGATCCACGGCGGCCTGCTGGCGCGCCGCGACCTGCCGGCCCACGTGGCGGCCATCGAGCAGCACGGCATCGCCACCATCGACCTGCTGGTGGTGAACCTCTACCCCTTCGAAGCCACCGTGGCCAAGGCCGGCTGCACGCTGGAAGACGCCATCGAGAACATCGACATCGGCGGCCCGGCCATGGTGCGCAGCGCGGCCAAGAACTGGAAGGACGTGGCGGTGCTGACCGACGCCTCGCAGTACGCCGTGGCGCTGGCAGAGCTGAAGGCCCATGGCAGCATCAGCGCCAAGACCAAGTTCGCTTTCTCGGTCGCTGCCTTCAACCGCATCGCCGACTACGACGGCGCGATCAGCGACTTCCTCTCGGCCGTGGACTTCGACGCCAGCGCGGGCCAGAGCGCGCCCGTGCGCTCGCTGTTCCCGGCGCAGAGCAACGGGCGCTTCGTGAAACTGCAGGACCTGCGCTACGGCGAGAACCCGCACCAGCAGGCCGCCTTCTACCGCGACCTGTACCCGGCGCCGGGTTCGCTGGTCAGCGCGAAGCAGCTGCAGGGCAAGGAGCTGAGCTACAACAACATCGCCGACGCCGACGCTGCCTGGGAATGCGTCAAGAGCTTCGGGCTACCTGCCTGCGTGATCGTCAAGCACGCCAACCCCTGCGGCGTGGCCGTGGGCAAGGACGCACTGGAGGCCTACAGCAAGGCCTTCCAGACCGACCCGACCTCGGCCTTCGGCGGCATCATCGCCTTCAACCGCGTGGTCGATCTGGCTGCTGCCGAAGCCGTGAACAAGCAGTTCGTCGAAGTGCTGATGGCGCCGGGCTACACGCCCGAGGCGCTGGCCGTGTTCCAGGCCACCAAGGCCAAGCAGAACGTGCGCGTGCTGCAGATCGACCTGCCCCCGGGCGGCGACACCGACTGGGCCAACGGCCGCAACGCGATGGACGTCAAGCGCGTGGGCTCGGGCCTGTTGATCCAGACCGCCGACAACCACGAGCTGCAACTGGCCGAGCTCAAGGTCGTGACGAAGAAGCAGCCCACGCAGGAAGAGCTGCAGGACCTGCTGTTCGCCTGGAAGGTGGCCAAGTACGTCAAGAGCAACGCCATCGTGTTCTGCAAGCACGGCATGACCATGGGCGTGGGCGCAGGGCAGATGAGCCGCCTCGATTCGGCGCGCATCGCCAGCATCAAGGCCGAGCACGCCAAGCTCTCGCTGGCCGGCACGGCCGTGGCCAGCGACGCCTTCTTCCCCTTCCGTGATGGCCTGGACGTGGTGATCGACCACGGCGCCACCTGCGTGATCCAGCCCGGCGGCTCGATGCGCGACCAGGAAGTCATTGACGCCGCCGACGAGCGCGGCGTGGCGATGGTGTTCACGGGCGTGCGCCACTTCCGCCATTGAAAGCCGGGCACGACGAGCCGGCCGGGGCTTTCGAAGACGACGCCGACACGCCGCGCCCCCGCTGGGTGGGCGTGGCGCTGGCCTTGTGCGTGGCGCTGCTGGTCGTGGGCCTGCTCATGACCTCGGTCTTCATCATGCGCAATTACGCATCGACCGATTCGGCGCCGGCGGCTGCCCGCACGCAGGGCGCCGGGCTTCAGCGCAGCTTGGCGAACACCTCGCGCGCCGCCGCCACCGTGGCCGCGATGTCCTCGTCGGTATGGGCCGCGCTCACGAAGCCGGCCTCGTACAGCGCGGGCGCGATGTAGACGCCGCGGTCCAGCAGGCCGTGGAAGAGGGCGTTGAACTTCGCGCTCTCGCTCTTCATCACGGACGCGTAGTTGCGCGGCAGCTCGGGCAGCAGGAAGAAGCCGAACATGCCGCCCTCGTGCTCGGTGCAGAAGGGCACGCCGGCCTCGTCGGCCGCGGCCTGCAGACCCTGCACCAGCGCCTGCGTCTTGGCACCCAGCGCTTCGTAGAAGCCGGGCTTGGCGATCTCCTTGAGCGTGGCCAGGCCGCAGGCCGTGGCCACCGGGTTGCCCGACAGCGTGCCGGCCTGGTAGACCGGGCCGGTGGGCGCCATCTGTTCCATGATCGCGCGCGAGCCGCCGAAGGCCGCCAGCGGCATGCCGCCGCCGATCACCTTGCCCAGCACCGTGATGTCGGGCCTGATGCCCAGCACGCCCTGCGCGCCGCCCAGGCCGACGCGAAAGCCCGTCATCACCTCATCGACGATCAGCAGCGCGCCATGCTGCGTGCACAGCTCGCGGCAGCGCCGCGCGAACTCGGGCGTGGCGCGCACGAAGTTCATGTTGCCGGCAATGGCCTCGATGATCAGGCCCGCGATGTCGGCGCCGTGCAGCGCGAAGGCCTCGTCGAGTTGCGCGACGTTGTTGAATTCCAGCACCAGCGTGTGCTGCACCACTTCCTCGGGCACGCCGGCCGAGGTGCTCTGGCCGAAGGTGGCCAGCCCGGAGCCGGCCTTGACCAGCAGCGCGTCGGCATGGCCGTGGTAGCAGCCCTCGAACTTGATGATGCGCTTGCGGCCCGTGGCGCCGCGCGCCAGCCGGATGGCGCTCATGCCCGCTTCGGTGCCCGAGCTGACCAGGCGCACCATCTCCATCGAAGGCATCAGCGCCAGGATCGCCTCGGCCAGCTCGATCTCGCGCTCGGTCGGTGCGCCGAAGGACAGGCCCTCGGTCACGGCGCGCTGCACGGCCTCGATCACGGCCGGGTGGCCGTGGCCCAGGATCATGGGGCCCCAGGAGCCGATGTAGTCGATGTAGCGCGCGCCCTCGGCGTCCCACATGTAGGCGCCCTGGGCCCGGCTGATGAAGCGGGGGGTGCCGCCCACGGCCTTGAAGGCACGCACGGGTGAATTGACGCCGCCTGGAATGACGGCACGGGCACGGTCGAAGAGCTGGGTATTGATGGTCATGTCAGTGGTCGATGGCGCTGCGGGCGCCCCGCAGAAGGTCCGGGACGGCAAGCGCAGCGAAGCGGCCTGGGGGGCTGCTTCATTCAATGTCGGGTGTCGTGGGGAGGCAGGCCGAAGTCGGTTGCGGGGTCGTCGCTGGGTGGGGCGCCCTCGTCTTCCCCGTCGCCTTCCTCGGGGTCGGGCTGGGCCCAGAACAGGCGGTCGGGCAGCACATGGCCCATGCCGGGTCTGAAGCCTTCGTCGAGGCAGCGGTCCATGTAGGCCAGCGCTTCGCTGGTCGCGGCCACCAGTTCGGTGCCGGTGGCCAGCAGTGCCGCCAGCGCGGCCGACAGGGTTTCGCCGGCGCCCGTGAACACGGCCTCCAGGCGCTCGTATTTCTCGGTCACCAGCACGGCGCTGGGCGAGGCCAGCACGTTCTCAAGATAAGGGTCGGGTCGCACGATGCCCGTGACCAGCGTGTAGGCCACGCCATGCTCGCCGGCGGCACGCGCGATGTCGCGGGCCGAGGGCGGGCGGGCACCCTCCCAGTCGGGCAGCAGCCAGCGCCACAGGGTGCTGTGATTGCCCACCAGCACCGTGGTCTGCGGCAGCAGCAGGTCGCGGAAGGCGTCGAGGTAGCTCTCGATGGCGTCGTCTTCCCACCAGGCCAGGTGCGGCATGTAGGCCACCAGCGGCACGTCGGCATAGTCCGAGGCGACCTCCGCCACGCGGCCCAGGTTGTCGGGCGTGCCCACGAAGCCGACCTTGATGATCTGCACCGCCACGTCTTCGAGGATCGCGCGCGCCTGCTCGGCCACCTGCTCGTCGTCGAAGGCGAAGTGGTCGAAGATCTGAGCCGTGTCGCGCGCATAGGCGCCCGTCACCACGCCCAGCATGTGAGCGCCCACCGACCCGATGGTCAGGGCGTCACCGCTCAGGCCGCCAGCGCCGCTGGGATCGCTGGCATTGAAGACCAGCACGCAGGCCGGCTGGGCACTTTCGGCCTCGTCGGCGCCGGCATCGGCGGCCTCGGGTTGACCGTTACCATCGTCTTCCGGTGAGCCCTTCGACGGTAGTAAGCACGTATTCATCGACGGGCTTGGGACGTCAGAAGGTGGCGGATTGGAGACGTCTTGCGCAATATTTGAAAAGACGTCTGGATACAATAATTGCATTCTACGTACAAGGCTCGTAAGCTGCGATGGATACCAAAACTTGGATGTGCCTGATCTGCGGGTGGATCTACGACGAAGCTCAGGGCGTTCCCGAGGATGGTATTGCCCCTGGCACTCCCTGGGAGCAGGTTCCGATGAATTGGACCTGTCCCGAATGTGGCGCGCGCAAGGAAGATTTCGAGATGGTCGAGATTTGAAGCCACGGACGCAGGCCGGCCGTGGACGCTTGGCCTGATTCTGAGTTCGGAGCGAAGAGGAGGATGCCGATGAGCACGAACAATTCCGGTTTCAAGGTGCTGGTCATCGACGACAGCAACACGATTCGACGCAGTGCAGAGATCTTTCTCAAGCAAGGTGGCCATGAAGTGCTGCTGGCAGAAGACGGCTACGACGCACTGTCCAAGGTCAACGATCACAAGCCGCAGCTGATTTTCTGCGACATCCTGATGCCCCGGCTGGACGGCTACCAGACCTGCGCCATCATCAAGCGCAATGCGCACTTCGCCCATGTGCCCGTGGTCATGCTGTCGTCCAAGGACGGCGTGTTCGACAAGGCACGCGGCCGCATGGTGGGCTCGGAAGACTATCTCACCAAACCTTTCACCAAAGAACAGTTGCTGCAGGCCGTGCAGCAATTCGGTGCCGTCAGCGCAGCGGCTTGATCCAGGAAAAAACAACCATGCCCATCCAGAAGATTCTTGTCGTTGACGATTCGAAGACCGAGCTGATGTTCCTCTCCGAGTTGCTGGCGAAGAATGGCTTTGCCGTGCAGACCGCCGAGAACGCCGATGACGCCATGCGGCGCCTGGAGGCCAGCAAGCCTGACCTGATCCTCATGGACGTGGTCATGCCGGGCCAGAACGGTTTCCAGTTCACGCGGGCGCTGGCGCGCAACCCGCTGTTTGCGCAGGTGCCGGTGATCCTGTGCACCAGCAAGGACCAGGAAACGGATCGCGTCTGGGGCATGCGCCAGGGCGCGCGCGACTACATCGTCAAGCCCGTGCAGGAAGCCGAGCTGCTGGCGAAGATCCGCGCGCTCGGCTGAAGGTCCTCGCCCAGCACCCGTCGTCGCCATGGCCACCCGCGAAGCCCTCCGAGAATTCCAGGCCCGACTGGCCGGGCGCCTGCAATCCGCGCACACCACCAACGTGGCTGCCTGGCTGGCAGTGGAGGCCGGCGCCGGCCGCTATCTCTTTCCGCTGGGGCAGGCCGGCGAGATCTTTCCCTGGACGGCGCCCACGCCGGTGCCCTACACCCAGCCCTGGTACCTGGGCGTTGCCAATTTGCGCGGCGGTCTTTGGGGCGTGGCGCAGCTGTCCGCCTTCATGGGCGACCCGGCGGCCCGCACGCAGGCCGTCAGCGAGGCCGCACGCGAGCAGACGCGCCTGGTGGCCTTCAACGAGGTGCTGGAAGTCAATTGCGCGCTGGTGGTGGACCGGCTCGTGGGCCTGCGCGGCCTCGAAGCCTTCGCCAGCTCGCAGGCCCCCGATGAATCGGCGCCGCCCTGGATGGGCGCCACCTACACCACGGCAGAGGGCGAGAACTGGCAGGAGTTGAACCTGCAGGTGCTGGCCAGCCGCCCCGAGTTCCTGAGTATTGGCGCCTGAGCGCCCCCAGTTTCGCGCTCTCCCGCCCGCGCCACATAGCAAGAAGGACAGACCGTGAATTCGATTGCTGACAAATTCAAGAAACTCCTGCCCGCCAAGGCTGAGAGCGCCCAGACGCCCCCCGTGTCGGTGTCGACCTTCGGCATCGATCAGGCCGACACGGTGCAGCCGCCCCAGGAGCGCACGGTCTACATGCCGCGTGGCGACAAGGCTGCCTCGGATCCGCCCAGCGTCTACGACGCGCCGGTGGACTTCGCGCCCAGCCACGTGTTCGACGAACCCGCCGCGGCGCCCGCCACGGCCGTGTTGCCCGAGCCCGAGCCCGAGGCCGAGCCGGAGGTCGCGGCGGCGGCCGTGACCGAGGACAGCACCGGCAGCGCTTCGGCACGACGACAGCGCTTCATGGTCCTGGGGCTGGCGGGCTCGGTGCTTGCGCTGCTGCTGGTGGCCGGCGCCGCCATCCTGAGCGCGGACCGCGTGGCCCAGCAGGTGGCATCCAGCGGTCAGTCCCTGATGCAGTCGCAGCGCCTGGCCAAGTCGGTGTCGCAGGCCCTGGTGGGCAGCGAGGCCGCCTTCGACGAAGTGAAGGACAGCGCGAATGACCTGCAGCGCCGCGTCACCGGCCTGGGCGGCGGCGACGAAGGGTTGCAGCTGCACGCGGTGGGCGATGACTTCGCTGCCGAGATGGCCAAGATCCAGCCGCTGGTTGAACGCGCATCGGCCAGTGCCAAGGTGGTGCTGGACCAGAAGCCCATGCTGACCCGCGTGGGCAGCGCGCTGCGCAACATCAACCGGCAGTCTTCCGAGCTGCTGGAAATGAGCGAAACCGTGTCGTCGCTGAAGATGCAGCAGGGCGCATCGCTGCCCGAGATCGCGGCTTCCGGCCAGCTCGTGATGCTGACGCAGCGCATCGGCAAGTCCGCCAACGAGTTCCTCACGGTGGAGGGCGTGAGCCCCGACGCCGTGTTCCTGCTGGGCAAGGACCTGAACAGCTTCCAGGAACTGGCGCGCGGCCTGCTGGATGGCAGCCCCCAGTTGCGCCTGCCGGGCGCGCGCGACCCGCAGACCCGCGAGCAGCTGGAACTGCTGCTCAAGAGCTACGAACAGACCCGCGCGGAAGCCGGCGGCATTCTGGGCAACCTGCAGGGCCTGGTGGCCGCGCGCGAAGCGCAGGCCACCATCCTGTCCGACAGCGAGCCGCTGCGTCTGGCGCTGGGCGAGCTGCAGCAGAAGCTGTCGCAGCGCACGGGCCTGAGCGGCACCATGCTGGCCCTGCTGGTGCTGCTGGCCATGGCCTCTCTCGGCCTGGCGGCTGCCATCGGTTATGCGCAGGTGCGTGAGGGTCGTCTGCGGGCCGCGGCCGCCGAGCAGGAGCGCCTCGAAGCCGAGCGCCAGAGCGAGGAGGCCACGCGCGTCAACGCGGCCAACCAGGCCGCCATTCTGCGGCTGATGAACGAGCTGCAGACGGTGGCCGAAGGCGATCTGACGCACGAAGCCACCGTGACGGAGGACATCACCGGCGCCATTGCCGACTCGGTGAACTACACGGTGGAAGAACTGCGCATCCTGGTGGGCAACGTGCAGAACACGGCAGCGCGCGTGGCCCAGACGACTTCGCAGGTGGAAAACACCTCGACCGAACTGCTGGCGGCCTCCACCGAGCAGCTGCGTGAAATCCGTGAAACGGGCCAGTCCGTGCTGACGATGGCCGAGCGCATCAACGGCGTGTCGGCCCAGGCGCAGGAGTCGGCCGCCGTGGCGCGCCAGTCGCTGCAGGCTGCATCCTCCGGCCTGGACGCCGTACAGAACGCCATCGCCGGCATGAATGCCATCCGCGACCAGATCCAGGACACCTCCAAGCGCATCAAGCGCCTGGGCGAATCCTCGCAGGAGATCGGTGAAATCACCGAGCTGATCTCGGACATTACCGAACAGACCAACGTGCTGGCGCTGAATGCCGCCATCCAGGCCGCGTCGGCCGGCGATGCGGGCCGCGGCTTCTCGGTGGTGGCCGAGGAAGTGCAGCGCCTGGCCGAACGCTCGGCAGACGCCACACGTCAGATCGCGGCGCTGGTGAAAGCGATTCAAACCGACACGCAGGACGCGGTCGGCGCCATGGAGCGCTCGACGCAGGGTGTGGTGCAGGGGGCCAAGCTCTCCGACAACGCCGGTACGGCCCTGACCGAGATCGACAGCGTGTCGCGTCGCCTGGCGGAACTGATCGAGCAGATCTCGCAATCGGCCTCCCGCGAAGCCGAATCGGCCAACGTGGTGGCCGCCAACATCCAGCAGATCTTTGCCGTGACGGAACAGACCGGTGAAGGCACCCGCACCACGGCACGCCAGGTGCGCGAGTTGTCGCACATGGCCGAAGAGCTGCGCCAGTCGGTGTCGCGTTTCAAGATCGCCTGATTTCCTCACGAGCTTTCTACCGTGCCCACTTCCTCGCCCGCCCACGCGCCTGTCGCCGGCAATGCGCCGGCCTCCGAAGACCTGGGGCCCCTGGCCTGGGTGAGTGCAGAAATCCAGAAGTCCACGGAACTGGCGGTCAAGTCGCTGCGGCGAGTGGCCCGCGAGACGGGCTTGCCGCTCGAGGAATCGGGCGGGCTCCTGCGCATGGCGCGCCAGCAGCTGCACCAGGCCACCGGCGTGCTGCGGATGGTGGGGCATGGTGCGCCGGCGCGGCTGCTGGGTGTGATGGAGCAGGCCGTGGGCCGCTTCGTGGACGAGCCGCCGCGCTGCACCGACGACAGCGTGAGCCGCATCGAGCATGCGGGCTTCGCGCTGACGGACTTCATCGGTGCGGTGCTGGCCGGCAAGCGTGTCTCGACGGTGGCTCTGTTTCCGCAGTACCGCGATGTGCTGGAACTGGTGCGCGGCGAACGCGTGCATCCAGCCGACCTGTGGAACTACCCCTGGGTGTGGGCCGAGGTGCAGCGTCCCACCAGTCATCGCCCATTGGCCTACGGCCCGGCCGTGCGGGCAGTGTTCGACCGCGCGATCCTCAAGGTGGTCAAGGAAGGCGACGAAAGCGCGGCGCGCGAACTCAGCGCGCTGTGCGTCGCACTGGGCCTGGGCGCCGCACAACCCAAGGTGGCCAGCTTCTGGATGCTGGCCTCGGGCTTCTTTGAAGCGCTGGCCCTGGGGCTGGTGCCAGCTGACAGCTATGTCAAGCTGAGCGCCTCGCGCGTGCTGCTGCAGTACACCGTCCTGGCCCGCGGTGAACTCAATGTCTCCGAGCGCCTTGGGCAGGACCTGCTGTTCTTCTGCGCGCAGGCCGCGCCCGGTTCGCGCGAGAACGCGCCCATGCTGCGCGCCGTGCGCGTGGCCTGGGGCGTGCAGAACCACGGTGCAGTGAACTATGGCGCCGTGCAGTTCGGCCGTTTCGACCCTGCTGTGCTGGCGCAGGCGCGCAAGCGCATCGAGACCGCCAAGGAGATGTGGACCGCGCTGGCCGGCGGCGACACGCAGCGCATCCGGCAGGTGTCCGACAGCTTCGGGCAACTGGGCGATTCGCTGCACAAGCTGCATCCCGTCACCGCGCCCATGGTGCAGGCGCTGCAGGACGCCGTGGAGGCATCGCTGCGCTCGGGCCAGCCGCCCTCGACCGAACTGGCCATGGAAGTCGCCACCTCGGTGCTGTACCTGGAGGCGGCCTTTGAAGATCTGGACCCGCAGGACCAGCAGCTCACGGCGCGCACCGCGCAACTGGCGGCACGCATCGAGAGCGCGCGCCGCGGCGGCCAGTCGCAGCCGCTGGAGCCCTGGATGGAGGAGCTCTACCGCCGCGTGAGCGACCGCCAGACCATGGGGTCCATCGTCGACGAACTGCGTGCGCACCTGCTGGAGCTCGAGAAGTCGCTGGACCAGTTCTTCCGTCGGCCGAACGAGAAAGCCTCGCTTCGCGTCGTACCCGGCCAACTGCAGCAGATGCGTGGCGTGTTCTCGGTCCTGGGCCTGGAGCAGGCCGCGCAGACCGTGCAGCACATGCGCGACGAGGTCGAAAGCCTGATGGCACAACGCGGGGCCGTCGAGCCCGCAGACCACGACCTGCTGGGCAACAACCTGGGCGCGCTGGGCTTCCTGATCGACATGCTCGGCTACCAGCCGGGTCTGGCGCGGCGGCTGTTCGTGTTCGACGAGGCGCGTGGCGAGCTCAAGCCCCTGATGGGCCGCCAGCTCGAAGACACGCCGGTGCATGGCATTGGCGCCGATGCCGGCGTGGCCGGCGGCATCTCGGTGCCGCAGACCGACAGCGTGCTCAGCGTCGAAGACGTGGACAAGCAGATCGCGGCCAAGCTGGCTGCGCTGGCCACGCCCGCCAAGGCCCCGCGCGCCGCTGCCCCAGCACCAGCCCGGGGCGCCGGCAGCAGCAGCGCCCGGATCGGCGACGCCGCGGCCCTGGCCGACACGGAGGTCACCGAACTCGAGGAAGACGACCTGCAGGCCATCTTCCTGGAAGAAGCGGGCGAGGTGCTGCAGCAGGGCCGTGCGGCCGTGATTGCGCTGGAGCGCGACCCCACCGACACCGCCGAGCTCACCGTGCTGCGCCGGGCCTTCCACACGCTCAAGGGCAGCTCGCGCATGGTGGGTCTCATGGACTACGGCGACGCGGCCTGGGCCTATGAGCAGGTGCTCAACACCTGGCTGGCCGACCAGCGCCCCGTCACCTCCGAGCTGCTCAGCGGCGCCACCCAGGCGCTGGACCAGTTCAGCCAGTGGGCCGATGCCATCGCGCGCCGCGAAGCCCACGGCTGGGAGCCTGCGCCGCTGCGGGCCGCCGCAGAGGCCCTGGGCCGCGGCGAGGCCGCACCGCCCGTGCAGACGGCACGCCATCTGGATGATGCCGCCGCGCTGGCCGTGGCCGCGCGCCAGATCGCGGCCGACCTTCCGCCCGCCGAGGAGCCGGCGCCGGCTTCGCCGCTGCCGGATGAGCCAGCTGCCTCCCCGGTGTCGGTGCGGGCGCTGCCAGACCTGCCTGATCTGCCCGACCTGGATCTGGATCTGCCCGCAGATGCTGCGCCGACCGAGCGCCCCGGCCTCGCCGAACTGGCAGCGCTGGCCGAGCGCGCAGAGCGCGGCGACGAAGAGCGCCGCGCCGACGCCGAGGCCCTGGACCTGCATGGCGATGACTTCGCCATCACCGACATCGTGCATCCGCTGTACGAGGAGTCGCCGCAGCGCCCGCCCGCCACCGAAGCGCTGGAGCTGGGCGAGATCGATTTCGAGGACGCATTGCGCCGCGAGGCGCCGGGCACGGGCACGGGTGAAAGCACTTCCAAGCCTGCTCCCGCAGAAGAGCCGCTGGCCTTCACGCTGCCATCGGACTGGACCGAAGAGGGCCAGCCGCGGCCCACGCGCGTCGACGAGGTATCCCAGGCCACCCCAGCCGGCCTGCCGGACCTGGACCTGCCGGGCGAGTTGCCGCCCCTGGAGCCGGGCGGCGAAGCCGCAAAGCCGTCCGAAGCCATCGCCGCGCTGGACAGCACCCGTATCGAGCTGACCGCGCCTGCGCTGCCCGAAGACGAAGAAATGGCGCAGCCCCAGGCCGCCACCGAGCCCGTGTTCCTGGCCGACAGCGCCGTGCTGCAGGGCCTGGATCTGGACCTTGACCCGGCCCCGGTTTCTTCCGCGCAGGAATCGACACCTGCGTCGACCGGTGCGCAGGATTCAGCGCTCGAGCAGACGCCCGCCTCGGACGAGGCTGGCGACCTGCCTGAGAGCGCCGATGTGCCCGACGCGTCCGGTGTCGATGACGAGGTGCTGGCCGAATCCGATTCGCCGAACGACAGCCGCCCGGTGCTGACCCTGGTGCCGCCAGCGCCGCTGGATGCGCCTCAGCCGGCCGCCGGCTTCAGCGAAGACGCCGTCAAGGTCATCGGCCCGCTGCGCATCGGCATCGCGCTGTACAACGTGTACCTCAACGAGGCGGACGAATGGTCGCGCCAGTTGGCCAATGACGTCGGCGAATGGGCACTGCAGCCCCATGAAACCGTCTCCGACAGCACCGTGGCGCTGGCCCATTCGCTGGCCGGCAGTTCGGCCACGGTGGGCTTCCAGGGCCTGTCGGGCATGGCGCGGCTGTTCGAAGCCGTGCTGCAGCACCTGCGGGGCCATGGCGACGGCACCGCGGCCAAGGGTGCCGCGCTGGTGGCCGCGGCGCATGAAGTGCGGCGCCTCTTGCACCAGTTCGCGGCCGGCTTCCTCAAGGAGCCGGATCCCGTGGTGCTGCAGTCGCTGCGCCAGTTGTTGATCGCGCCGCTGCCACCGGCCCAGCCGCCGCAGGCCGACGGCTTCGAGCCGCAGGAAAGCGCGGCCACCTTTGCGCCCACGGCGCGCTCCACATCCGGCCTGGGCCTCGAGGACGAAGACGCCATCGACATCGAGGACGTGGTCGATCCCGAGCTCTTCCCGATCTTCGAGGAAGAAGCGGCCGAGCTTCTGCCGCAACTGGACCGCGCGCTGCAGCAATGGGCCCACAGCCCCACCGACAGCGGGCCGCGCACGGCCGCCCTGCGCACCCTGCACACCCTCAAAGGCAGTGCGCGCCTGGCGGGCGCCATGCGTCTGGGTGAACGCGCGCACCGCATGGAGTCGGCCATCGAGGCCATCGCCGTCGATGCCGGCGAGCGCGATGCCATCGAGGCGTTGGCGGCTGCGTTCGACGGCCTGCAACTGACCTTCGATGCATTGCGCAGCGCCGACGAGGCAGGCCAGGCCGAGCTGGCACAACGCGCCTCCGAGGCGGTGGCAACCGCCCCTGCGCAACCCGCCACAGCCTTCCTCGAAGAGCTTCCGGAGCCGGCCCGGGCCGAGCAGGAAGCAGAAGCTGATCGCCCTGAGCAGGCGCAGGCCTGGGGCGAAGAGTCGCCGCAGACCGCGCAGCCGCGGCAGCCGGGTGACGGTGCGGGCCTTGCCGCGCCGCTGCTGCCGCCGGCGACGCTGCGCCTGGGGGCGGTGCGGGCTGCCTCCACCCAGACCGTGCGCGTGCGCACGCAACTGCTGGACCGCCTGGTCTCGCAGTCCGGTGAAGTCATCATCACACGTTCGCGGCTCGAGGCGGGCCTGCAGCAGCTCAGCGCTTCGCTGTCGGAGCTGACCGGCAACCTGGACCGCCTGCGCCAGCAGCTGCGCGACGTGGAAGTGCAGGCGGAAAGCCAGATGCAGTCGCGGCTGGCCCAGACCCTGGACACGCCGCAGAGCTTCGATCCATTGGAGTTCGACCGCTTCACGCGCGTGCAGGAGCTCACGCGCATGATGGCCGAGTCGGTCAACGACGTGGCCACCGTGCAGCGCACGCTGCAGAAGACGGTTCAGACCGCCGAAGACGGCCTGGCCGCGCAGGGGCGCCAGACGCGCGACCTGCAGCGCGGCCTGCTGCGTACGCGCATGGTCGAGTTCGAAAGCCTCGCCGACCGGCTCTATCGCGTGGTGCGACAGGCTTCCAAGGACACGGGCAAGCAGGTGCGCCTGGACATCACGGGTGGCAGCATCGAGATGGACCGCGGCGTGCTGGAGCGCATGACGCCGGCCTTCGAGCACCTGCTGCGCAACTGCGTGGCCCACGGCATCGAGGATGCCGAGACGCGCGAGCGCGCCGGCAAGGACGCGGTGGGCCTGGTGCGCATCGCGCTGAGTCAGGAGGGCAACGACGTGTCGGTGCGCTTCGCCGACGACGGCGCCGGCCTGCAGCGTGATCGCATCCTGGCGCGGGCCCGCGCCCTGGGCCTGAGCGAGGCTTCGGAACTGAGCGCCGCCGAGGCGGCCGAACTGATCTTCCTCCCTGGCTTCACAACCGTGTCGCAGGTGTCCGAACTGGCCGGGCGCGGCATCGGCATGGACGTGGTGCGTGCCGAAGTGGCGGCCCTGGGCGGGCGCATCGAAACGCACAGCGCTGACGGACAGGGCACGGAATTCCGCCTGGTGCTGCCGCTGACCACGGCCGTGACCCATGTGGTGATGCTGCGCGCGGGCGAGAACACCGTGGGCGTGCCGTCCAATCTGGTTGAACTGGTGCAGCGCGCCAACGCCGAGGAACTGGCACGCGCCTACGAGACGCAGCACTACCCCTTCGGTGGCGAAGACGTGCCCTTCTACTGGAGCGGCGCGCTGCTGCAGTCGAGCGCGCGCAGCGAGCGTACAGCCGGCCGCACCAACACCATCGTGGTGGTGCGAAGCGCGGCTCAGCGCCTGGCCCTGCACGTGGATGAAGTGCTGGGCAACCAGGAAGTGGTGGTCAAGAACCTGGGGCCGCAGCTGGCCCGCGTGCCGGGCATGGCGGGCATTTCGGTGCTGGCCTCGGGTGCGGTGGCGCTGATCTACAACCCCGTGGCCCTGGCGGCGTTGCATGGCGAGAGCGCACGGGCCCTGCAGTCGCTGCACAAGAGTGCGTCGTCGTCGGCGGCTGCTGCTGCTGTGGCTCCGCAGGCACAGGAAGAGTCGCCTTCGGCGGCCACGCCCGTGCCGGCGCCATTGCAGGCGGCGGCGCAGATCCCGCTGGTGCTGGTGGTGGACGACTCCATCACCGTGCGCCGCGTGACGCAGCGCCTGCTGCAGCGCGAAGGCTATCGCGTGGCGCTGGCGGCCGACGGCCTGCAGGCGCTGGAGCGGCTGCAGCAGGAGCGACCGAGCGTGGTGCTGTCCGACATCGAGATGCCGCGCATGGACGGTTTCGACCTGGCCCGCAACATCCGCGCGGATGCCGCGCTGGCCGGTCTGCCGATCATCATGATCACCTCGCGCATTGCCGAAAAGCACCGCGAGCATGCGCGCGAGCTGGGCGTGGACCATTACCTGGGCAAGCCCTACTCCGAAGACGATCTGCTGGCGCTGGTGCGGCGTTTCACGCAGCAGCAGGCTTCTTCGGATCCGGTCTCGGTCTGAGGCGGGCACAGGGCGCAACCGTTCCGGCCCCACCTGTTGGAGAAAGAAAGCGCGGCCTGTGTGCCGCGCTTTTTCTTTGCTGCGCGGATCGACTGCTGGCTCAGCCCCGCACGCGCCGGCGCGGGCTTTTCTGCCCCTTGGGCTTGGCCGCAAAGGGCTCGGGCGCTTCAGTGCCGCGCACCACGCCGTAGCGCGCCAGCGAGGCTTCGCGTGCCTGCGCATGGTCGACCAGAGGCTGCGGGTAGTGCTCGCCCAGGCGGATGCCGGCCGCTTCCAGCTCCAGCGGTGAAGCGCGCCAGGGCGCGTGGATCAGCTTGTCGGGCAGCGCCGCCACTTCGGGCACATAGCGGCGGATGAACTTGCCCTCGGCATCGAAGCGCTCGCTCTGCGTGACGGGGTTGAAGATGCGAAACCAGGGCTGCGCATCGCAGCCGCTGGAACTGGCCCATTGCCAGCCACCGTTGTTGGAAGCCAGCTCGAAGTCGTTCAGATGCTGCGCGAACCAGGCTTCGCCGCGCCGCCAGTCCAGCCCCAGGTCCTTGCACAGGAAGCTGGCCGCCACCATGCGCAGGCGGTTGTGCATGTAGCCGGTCGTCAACAGCTGGCGCATGGCCGCGTCCACCAGCGGGTAACCGGTGCGGCCTTCGCACCAGGCCGCGAAGAGGGCGTCTGCATGCTTGCCCTGGTGCCAGTGGATGCGGTCATAGACCGCCTTGAAGCTCTTGCCCTGGCCCACCTGCGGGTGGTGCGAAAGCAGTTGCAGGTAGAAGTCGCGCCAGATCAGTTCGCTGACCCAGGTGGCAGCGCCGCTGTTGCCCTGCAGCGCGAGCTGATGGGCCGGCGCCGCCAGCTCGCGGATGGACACCGTGCCGAAGCGCAGGTGCACGCCCAGGTAGCTGGGCCCGCGCACGGCCGGGTAGTCGCGCGTCTTGTCATAGCGGTCGATGCGCTCGAAGAAGCGCTCGAACATGGCTGCCGCGCCCTCCGTGCCGGCCGGGATCTGCAGGCTGGGCAGATTGGTGGGCGCAAAGCCCAGCGCCTGGAGCGTGGGCAGCGCTTCGTGGGCCGTGGCCAGGCCGGCCAGTTCGCCGCCGCCGGCGGCCACCTCGGGCATGCGCATCAGCGCCTGCGCATGGTGATGCACGGGGTAGCTCTTGAGGTAGAAGTCGTCCACCTTCGCCAGCCAGGCGCGCTTGTAGGGCGTGAACACCGTGTAGGGCGTGCGCGACTGGGTCATCACCTCGTCGCGCTCGAAGATGCAGTGGTCCTTGAAGGTGTGGAAGCTGATGCCCGCGTTGGCCAGTGCGCCCAGCACCTGCGCATCGCGCTCCAGGGCCTGGGGCTCGTCGTCGCGGTTGGCGAACACGGCCTGCACCTGCAGCGCGCGCGCCAGCTTCGGGATCTCTTCCTGCGCCACCGCATGGCGCACCAGCAGCTCGCCGCCCATGCCGCGCAGGCGTTCGCGCAGCGCCTGCACCGAGGCCAGGATGAATTCCACGCGCCGGTCGCTGCGCAGCCCGTCGGGGCGCGGCTGAAGGTCCTGGCCCGGCAGCGCATCGAGGATCGCGCGGTCGAACACGAAGACGCACAGCACTTCCTGGCAACTGCGCAGCGCGTGATAGAGAGCGGCATGGTCGTGGGCGCGCAGGTCCCGGCGCAGCCACACCAGGCCGCGGGCATAGCGCTTGTCGACGGCCAGTAAAATAGGGGGCATGGCCAGCGATTCTGCCCCGATCAATCTCACGCATCACTTCCTGATCGCGATGCCGGGGCTGCAGGACCCATCCTTCGCCCGCAGCGTGGTCTACCTGTGCGAACACAGTGAACGCGGGGCCCTGGGCCTGATCATCAACAAGCCCAGCGACATCAAGCTCAAGGGACTGTTCGAGAAGGTGGAGCTGCAGCTCGCGCGCCATGACCTCGACGACGCCCCCGTGTTCCAGGGCGGCCCGGTGCAGACCGAGCGCGGCTTCGTGCTGCATGAGCCCGTGGTCGGCACGCCGCACGGCGAGGGCAGCGCACCGGCCGAGGCCGGCGAGGGCCAGGGCGCGGTCTATGCGTCCACCATGACCATTCCGGGCGGGCTGGAGATGACCACCTCGCGCGACGTGCTCGAGGCCATGGCCACGGGCGCCGGCCCGCGCAAGGTGCTGGTGACGCTGGGCTATTCGGCGTGGGAAGAGGGCCAGCTCGAATCGGAACTGGCCGAGAACAGCTGGCTCACCGTGGGCGCCGATCCGGCCGTGATCTTCGACACGCCCATCGAGCAGCGCTATGACAAGGCCCTGTCGCTGCTGGGCCTGGAGGCCTGGAAGCTCTCCCCAGAGGCGGGGCACGCGTGAGCCCCGCTGCCGCCGTGCCCGCGCAGCACCAGTCCTTCCTGGCTTTCGATTTCGGCACCAAGCGCACCGGCGTGGCCAGCGGCAACAGGCTGCTGCGCAGCGCCACGCCCCAGGCCACCATCGGCGTGCAGGGCGACGCACGCTTTGCGCAGATCGCCGCGCGCATCCGCGAATGGCAGCCCGACGCGCTGGTGGTGGGCGTGCCCTTCCACCCCGACGGCGCCGAACACGAGAACACGCGCGCGGCGCGGCGCTTCGCGCGCCAGCTGCAGGGCCGCTTCGGCCTGCCCGTGTACGAGGTGGACGAGCGCTACAGCACCACCGAGGCACTGGCCGGCGGCGCGCGCGATGCCGACGCGGCCAGCGCCTGCATCATCCTTGAACAATTCCTAAGAGGGCTGGATTGAGCAGCCTCGATGGCGGACCTCCCATGACTTCTGACCTGAGCCAACTCCCCGATGCCGAGCGCGCGTACCAGACGCTGCGCGAGGGCGTGCAACAACTGCTGCGCGAGCACACCCGCCTGGTGGGCGTGACCTCCGGCGGCGCCTGGCTGGTCGAGCGGCTGCAGAAGGACCTGGGCCTGCCCGGCGAGCCCGGCATCATCTCCTCGGCCATGCATCGCGACGATTTCGCGCGCCGCGGCCTGGCGGCCAGTGCGCAGACCACGCTGCCCTTCGACGTGAATGGCGCCGACGTGCTGCTGCTGGACGACGTGCTCTACACGGGCCGCACCATCCGTGCCGTGCTCAACGAACTGTTCGACTTCGGCCGCCCGGGCTGCGTGCGCCTGGCCGTGCTGGTGGACCGGGGCGGGCGCGAGCTGCCGGTGGCGGCCGACTTCGCGGCGCTGCGCCTGGAAGGCGTGCCCGACACGCAATCGGTGGCGCTGGCGCGTGCCGACGACGGCAGCTTCAGCCTGCAGGTGCAAGCCGCCGCGTGAACCGTACAACGCATCACTGAACTTCCAAACCATGCTGTACAAGCGAAACCCGCAGCTCAACAAGAACGGCGAGCTGATCCATCTGCTGTCGGTCGAGGGGCTGCCCCGGGACATCCTCACGCACATCCTCGACACGGCCGCGAACTTCGTGAGCGTGAACGACCGCGAGGTGAAGAAGGTGCCGCTGCTGCGCGGCAAGAGCGTGTTCAACCTGTTCTTCGAGAACAGCACCCGCACGCGCACCACCTTCGAGATCGCGGCCAAGCGCCTGTCGGCCGACGTGCTCAACCTGGACATCGCGCGCTCCTCGGCGAGCAAGGGCGAGTCGCTGCTGGACACCATCGCCAATCTCTCCGCGATGGCGGCCGACATCTTCGTGGTGCGGCACAGCGAATCGGGCGCGCCCTACCTGATCGCGCAGCATGTGGCGCCGCACGTGCACGTGGTGAACGCTGGCGACGGCCGGCATGCGCACCCCACGCAGGGGCTGCTCGACATGTACACCATCCGCCACTACAAGAAGGATTTCTCCAACCTCACGGTGGCCATCGTGGGCGACGTGCTGCACTCGCGCGTGGCCCGCTCCGACATCCATGCGCTCACCACCCTGGGCGCGGCCGAGGTGCGCGTGGTGGGCCCGCGCACGCTGGTGCCGGGCGATCTGGCACCCATGGGCGTGAAGGTCTTCCACTCGCTGGAAGAAGGCATCAAGGATTGCGACGTGGTCATCATGCTGCGCTTGCAGAACGAGCGCATGAGCGGCGCGCTGCTGCCCTCGAGCCAGGAGTACTTCAAGACCTACGGCCTCACGCCCGAGAAGCTGCGCCTGGCCAAGCCCGACGCCATCGTGATGCACCCCGGCCCCATCAACCGCGGCGTGGAGATCGCCTCCGAGGTGGTGGACGGCAAGCAGAGCGTGATCCTACCGCAGGTGACCTTCGGCATCGCGGTGCGCATGGCCGTGATGAGCATCGTGGCTGGCAACGAAGCATAAGAACATGAACATCCTGATCAACAACGGGCGCGTCATCGACCCCGCCTCCGGCTTCGACGGCCCCGCCACCGTCGCCATCGCAGACGGCAAGATCCACAGCATCGGCGCGGCACCCGCGGGCTTCGCGGCCGAGCGCCAGATCGACGCGGCGGGCTGCCTGGTGCTGCCGGGCCTGGTGGACCTGTGCGCGCGGCTGCGCGAGCCGGGCTACGAGCACGAGGGCATGCTGGAAAGCGAGATGGGCGCGGCCGTGGCCGGCGGCGTGACCAGCGTGGTCTGCCCGCCCGACACCGACCCCGTGCTCGACGAGCCGGGCCTGGTCGAGATGCTGAAGTTCCGCGCCGAGAAGCTGCAGCGCGCGCGCCTGTTCCCGCAGGGCGCGCTCACGCGCGGCCTGCAGGGCGAGGTGCTGACCGAGATGGCCGAGCTCAGCGAGGCCGGCTGCGTGGGCTTCGGCCAGGCCGAAGTGCCGCTGAGCAACACGCAGGTGCTGCAGCGCGCGCTGCAATATGCCAGCACCTTCGGCCACACCGTCTGGCTGCGGCCCCAAGACCGCGACCTGGGCAAGGGCGTGGCCGCCAGCGGCCCGCTGGCCACGCGACTGGGCCTGTCGGGCGTGCCCGTGGCGGCCGAGACCATCGCGCTGTTCACCATCTTCGAGCTCATGAAGTCCTCGGGCGCGCGCGTGCACCTGTGCCGCCTGTCCAGCGCGGCCGGCGTTCAGCTGCTGCGCGAGGCCAAGGCCGCGGGCCTGCCCGTGACGGCCGACGTCAGCATCAATTCGCTGCTGCTGAGCGACACCGACATCGGCTACTTCGACAGCCGGGCCCGCCTGTCGCCGCCGCTGCGCCAGCAGCGCGACCGCGAGGCGCTCTCGGCAGCCCTGGCCGACGGCACCATCGATGCGCTGGTCTCCGACCACACGCCGGTGGAGGCCGATGCCAAGAACCTGCCCTTCGCCGAAAGCGAAGCCGGCGCCACGGGCCTGGAACTGCTGCTGCCGCTGGCACTGCAATGGAGCCGCCAGGACGGCGTGAGCCTCACGCGTGCGGTGGAGGTGGTGACGGCAGCCCCGGCCCGCCTGCTGGGCGAAGGTGCCGGCGTCGGCCGCCTGGCGGCCGGTGCCTGGGCCGACGTGGTGATCGCCCACCCCACGCAGGAATGGCAGGTGCAGCCCGATGCGCTGCGCAGCCAGGGC
This sequence comes from Xenophilus arseniciresistens, assembly GCF_028023875.1. Classification (GTDB taxonomy): domain Bacteria; phylum Pseudomonadota; class Gammaproteobacteria; order Burkholderiales; family Burkholderiaceae_C; genus Xenophilus; species Xenophilus arseniciresistens. The sequence continues at coordinate 754,059 of NZ_JAQIPB010000001.1, read as the reverse complement.
AAGTACACCCCTTTTGCGGGCCATGCGCTGCAAGGCCGTGTGCGCGCCACGCTGGTGGGCGGGCAACTGGTGCACGACGCACCGCTGGCCGCCGCGGCCTGAGCGCGAGCGGACCGCGCCCGTGCGACACCTGCACGCCATCGCCCGCCTGCTGCATGCCGTGGGGCTGGCGCTTCAGGGCTGGTGGATCATCCGCCGCCGCTTCGAGCTGATGGACGATGCCCGGCGCGCCACCGAGGTGGAGCGCTGGGCGCGCCGCATGCTCCGGGTGCTGGGCATCCAGCTGCTGGTGCAGGGTGAGCCGCCCCCTGCGCGCACGCCGCTGCTGCTGATCAGCAACCACATCTCCTGGCTCGACATCCTGGTGCTGCATGCGGCGCGGCATGTGCGCTTCGTGTCCAAGTCGGCGGTCAAGGGCTGGCCCTTCATCGGGCTGATGGCCACGGCTGCGGGCACGCTGTACATCGAGCGCGAACGCCGGCGCGACGCCATGCGCGTGGTGCACCACATGACCGAGGCGCTGCGCAACGGCGACCGGCTGGCGGTCTTTCCTGAAGGCACCACCAGCGACGGCCGCGTGCTGCTGCCTTTTCATGCCAACCTGCTGCAGGCCGCCATCTCGGCCGGCGTGCCGGTGCTGCCGGCCGCGCTGCGCTTCGTGGACGCGGCCACGGGCCAGACCAGCTTTGCGCCGCGCTACGTGGACGAGGACACGTTGCTCAGTTCGCTGTGGCGCACCCTGTGCGCGCCGCCCCTGCTGGCCATCGTGCGCTATGGCCAGTTGCAGGACTCCCACGGCCGCGACCGGCGCGAATGGGCGCAATCGCTGTACGCCGACGTCACCGCGCTGCGCGAGCAGGCCGTGCCCTGACCGCGCAGCTCTGGCGGCCGCAGCGGATGCGTTAAAGTCTCGCCCTTCGTTCCCCCCTTCGTCTCTGTAGTTCAATGGATAGAACGGCCCCCTCCTAAGGGGCAGATACAGGTTCGATTCCTGTCAGGGGCACCACCTGCTTCGAGTTCGATGCCGTGGTGTGCGATGAACAACGACAAGGAAACCCGCGTGCTGCAAGGCATCGCGGGTTTTTTCTTTTGCGCAAGGTGCGTGGGACGGGGCTGACGCCGTATTCGGGCAGGCTGCCCGCACGCGGGAATGGATGTGGCGCCTAGAACAGCTACTGACTCACCCACTCACTCATTCATTCATTCCGAAGGAGCAGCCATGGGCACCCCTATCCGCCACCCGGCGCCTGCCAACCCTTACGAAAACCGCAGCGACGCCCCCCTGCCGCCCAGCACGCAGGTCGACCAGGATCAGTCGCCCGCAGGAGATCGCGGCGATGGCGCGCGCCGTCACCGCGAGCAGCGCGAGCAAGTGGCGGGCACGCCGGGCAGCAAGCCCACTGAGGAGCGCTGAGCACCCGTCCCGAAAGGCGGCTGGCCAGCGGCCCCGCCTACAGGCGCAGCCGCTGCGCACTGGCAAGGCGGCATGCTGCGGCACTCGCAAAGTGCAGGGAACAGGCCCCTGGAGGCCGCTGCAACCCCGCAAAGCACCAGCCATGCCCCGCAAGGTCAAAGAAGTCCATCCCCAGCCCGGCATGCCCAACAGCGGGAGTCTGAAGGCGCAGCTCGCCACGCTGTTCTGGACCTGGCTGATCGTGCTGGCCGCGCTGTCGGCCGTGGCCGGGCTGGCGCTGTGGCTGGTGTCAGCCTGGAAGGGCTGAGCCCCTAACGGCCGCAGAAAAAGGAAAGGCCGGAGGAATCGTCCGGCCTGGTCCGACCCAGCCGCATGCGCGGCCGGGTCCACGGGTCTGGTCACACCTTCTCAGATCGCCGGCGGATCCTGATCGCGCTCGAAGTGGCGGTGCCGGGCGATCGCCGTCATGAAGGCATCGGCCAGCGCGTCCAGGTCCGCCACGTCGCCGATCAGCAGGCCCGGGTCGGGCTCGCCGTCCGGCAGGGTCGGCGGCAGGTCGGCCAGCGTGGCCAGCGCATGCGAGGCGCCGAGCATCAGGATCGGCTTGCAGTGGCGGAACTGGTCCTTGACGAACTCCAGCGTCTGGCCCGCGCGGGACAGTGCCGCGACGCCGTCCGCGCCATCGGGCAGCACCAGCGCATCGAAGAGGAAGCCCGGCGAGTTCTCCAGCGTGGCGTCGGCCTGCAGCGTCAGCCCGTCGGCCGTGGCGAAGGCGCCCAGCCGCGGCCCCACCAGGCGCGGCACCGCGCCGGCCTCGAAGAGCTTGCCCACCAGCGCCTGCAACGAAGCGCCGTCCACCCCGTCGGCCACCAGCAGCGCGATCTTGCGCGTGCGAATGCCCCCTTCGCCGGGCCGGGCCATCAGCGACAGCGCGCTCGAGTGGCGCACTTCGGGCTCGGCCGGCGTGGGCAGCGCACGGGGCAGGGCGGCGGGCAGCGGCATGCCCAGGCCCGCAGCCACCTGGGCCGCCAGTTCCTCCGACACATTGCGCAGGCTGGCCACCACGCGCTCGCGCACGGCCGGCACCGTCACTTTCGACAGCTCGAAGCGGAAGGCCGCCGCGATGTGCGCCTGCTCCACGGGGCTCTGGCTGTCGAAGAACAGCCGCGCCTGCGTGTAGTGGTCAGCAAACTTCTCGGGCTTGATGCGCACCTTGTCGCGGCTCTCCTGTGCCTCCTGGCGCGAGCGCACGCTCATGAAGCCCTGGGCCGCGCCAGCCTGGAAGGGGCAGCCGCCGGCCAGCGAATTGGGCTCGTAGGCCACGCGGCCGCGGTGGATGGCCTGGCGATGCATGCCGTCGCGCTGGTTGTTGTGCACCGGCGCTACAGGGGCATTGATCGGAATCTCGTGGAAATTGGGGCCGCCCAGGCGGCTGATCTGCGTGTCCACGTAGGAGTGGATGCGCCCGGCCAGCAGCGGGTCGTTGCTGAAGTCGATGCCCCGGATCACATGTGCGGCGCAGAAGGCCACCTGCTCGGTTTCGGCAAAGAAGTTGTCGGGGTTGCGGTTGAGCACCAGCCGGCCCACCACCTGCACCGGCACCAGCTCTTCGGGCACGATCTTGGTGGCATCCAGCACGTCGAAGCTGAAGGCCTGGGCCTCTTCCTCGGTGAAGACCTGCAGGCCCAGTTCCCATTCGGGGTACTCGCCGGCTTCGATGGCTTCCCACAGGTCGCGCCGGTGGTAGTCGGGGTCGGCGCCCGAGATCTTCACCGCCTCGTCCCAAACCAGCGAATGCGTGCCCAGCCTGGGCTGCCAGTGGAACTTGACGAAGCGCGATTCGCCCTGCGCATTCACAAGCCTGAAGGTGTGGACGCCGAAGCCCTGCATGGTGCGGTAGCTGCGCGGGAGCGCGCGGTCGCTCATGGCCCACATCAGCATGTGGGTCGATTCGGGCATCAGGCCCACGAAGTCCCAGAAGGTGTCGTGCGCCGAAGCCGCCTGCGGCATCCCGTGGTGGGGCTCGGGCTTGACGGCGTGGACCAGGTCGGGGAACTTCATCGCGTCCTGGATGAAGAACACGGGCATGTTGTTGCCCACCAGGTCCCAGTTGCCTTCGTCGGTGTAGAACTTCACCGCAAAGCCGCGCACGTCGCGCGCGGTGTCCTTGGAGCCGCGCTCGCCCGCCACGGTGGAAAAGCGCACGAACACCGGCGTGACCTTGCCCGCCTCCTGGAAGGGCGCGGCCATGGTGAGCGAGTGCAGCGGCTCATAGCACTCGAAGAAGCCGTGCGCGCCCGAGCCGCGCGCGTGCACGATGCGCTCGGGAATGCGCTCGTGGTCGAAGTGGGTGATCTTCTCGCGCAGGATGAAGTCTTCGAGCAGCACCGGCCCCCGGGCCCCGGCCTTGAGCGAGTTCTGGTTGTCGGCCACCGGCACGCCCTGGTTGGTGGTCAGGCGCTGGCCCGTGGCGTCCACGCGCGTGCGCTGCAGGGGCTGGCTCAGCGGGTCCTGTCCGGCGGCTGCGGCCTCGCCGGCCTTGGCGTTGAGGTTGAGTTCCGACAGGGTGCTCGCGCCGGCCGCCGGGATCGGCGGCTCCACGCTCTGCCCCATCGGCGCGCCATCGCTCGCCAGTCCTTCGTGCTCGGCGGCCTTGGCCGCGTTGTGCGGCTGCGCGGCGGCCAGGGCCTGCGTGGCCGCCGCCTTCTGGGTGGGCAGATCGCTCAATGCGGCTTCGGGCGGCGCGCTCTGGGCCGGTCCGCTGTCGGTATTGCGTGCGGCGGCCTGCGCGGCGGCCAGCGTGGCGGGAGAGGGGGCGGATGCGGCGGCATCGGCGCCCGGCTGCTGCGATTTCTTCACCATGGGGGGCTCCTTGTTGACCAACGCTGCAACTTAGAAGCGCAGCTGTGCCGCGCGCGTAGGAACGCATGTGCTGCGCCCGTCAGCAGCCCGCGGGCGGGCGGCAGGCCGGCGGGACAGGCGATGGCCTACACGCCACGTGCCTGCGGCGGCTGCAAAGTACGGGCACGTTCTTGCATCACGGATGAAGGAGACCAGCGTGCAGGCTCAAGACCTCGGCAGTGCCCTGCATCGGCGCGTGGCGCACTACCTGCGCGAGCACCAGCTCGTGGTGGCGACGGCCGAGTCGTGCACCGCAGGCCTGATCGCGGCAAGGCTGGCTTCGGCGCCGGGCGCGGGCCAGTTGCTCGAATGCGCCTACGTGGTCTACGACCCGAAGGCCAAGGTGCGCTGCCTGGGCGTGCCGGCGCCCCTGCTGGCGCGCCACAACCTGACCAGCGAGCCCGTGGCCCTGGCGATGGCGCAGGGCGCGCTGCGCAGGAGCGAGGCCAGCGTGATCGTCTCCAACACCGGCGTGGCCGATGATTCGGACCCCAACATCCCGCCCGGCACGCAGTGCTATGCCTGGATCTTCAGGCTGCAGGGCCGCACCCATGCCTTCACCGCCACGCAGCGATTCACCGGCACGCGCAACGCCGTGCGCGAGGCCAGCGCGGACCATGCGCTGCGCCTGCTGCCCCATTACCACCAGCTCTGTCTGACCCAACCCGATCCGCCCCCACCATGACCAGCCCCAACGCCCCCACAGTTCGCGAACAGATCCTGCAGGCCCTGAAAGTCGTGCGCTTCTTCGATGCGCAGGCCGAGCTGGAGCGGCGCGTGGCTTTCCTCGCGCGCTACCTGGCCAGCAGCCAGCGCTCCAGCTACGTGCTGGGCATCAGCGGCGGCGTGGATTCGCTGGTGGCCGGCACGCTGGCGCAGCGCGCCGTGGCCCGGCTTCGCGCTGAAGGCCGGCCGGCCCGCTTCGTGGCCGTGCGCCTGCCCTACGGCACGCAGAAGGACGAGGCCGATGCCGCGCGCTGCATTGCATTCATCGCCCCCGACGAGGTGCAGACCGTCGACATCAGGAGCGCGGTGGATGCGCTGCACGGCCAACTGATGGCCGGCGGCCTGTCGCTGGGCGATGCGGCGGCCGAAGACTTCCACGTGGGCAACATCAAGGCCCGCATGCGCATGGTGGCGCAGTACGCGATCGCGGGCGCCACGGGCGGGTTGGTGATCGGCACCGACCATGCCGCAGAGGCGCTGATGGGCTTCTTCACCAAGCACGGCGATGGCGCGGCCGACGTGCTGCCGCTGGCGGGCCTTTCGAAGCGGCGCGTGCGCGCCGTGGGCACCGCGCTGGGCGCGCCCGACGACCTGGTCATGAAAACGCCCACCGCCGACCTCGAAACCCTGCAGCCCCTGCGCCCCGACGAAGACGCCTTCGGCGTGAGCTACCAGGTGATCGACGATTTCCTCGAAGGCCTGCCCGTCGCGCCCGAGGCCGAGCAGATCATCCTGCAGACCTACGCCCGCTCCGCCCACAAGCGCGAGCCGGCGGCCGTGCCGGGCTGAGCCGGGACGCGGGCTCAGGGTGTCAGCACCACCTTGCGGCAGTTCTCTTCGGCCTTGTTGAAGATGTCGTAGCCGCGCGCGGCATCGGCCAGCGGGAGCTGGTGCGTGATGATGGCCTCGGGCCTGAGCTCGCCGGCCAGGATGTGCTCCAGCAGCCGCGGCATGTGGGCCTGGGCATGGGTCTGGCCCGACTTGAAGCTCAGGCCCTTCTCGAAGGCGTCCCCGAACAGAAAGCCGTGGATGAAGCCCGCATACACGCCGGGCACGCTGATGGTGCCGCCTCGCCGGGTCGCCGCAATGCACTGGCGCAGCACCTTGCCGCTGGAGCCTTCGAGCTTGAGGTCGGTCAGCACCGTCTCCAGCGTGCTGCCCTTGGCCTCGAAGCCGACGGCGTCGATGCTGGCATCCACGCCGCGGAAGTCGGTGCGCTCGATGATGACTTCGGCCGGGTCGTCCTGGCGGCCGAAGTGGATCGGCTCCACCCCATAGGCCTGTACCGCGAAGGCCAGCCGGTAGTCATGCTCGTCGATCATGAAGATGCGCTCTGCGCCCAGCAGGCGCGCGCAGGCGGCAGACATCAGGCCCACCGGCCCGGCGCCGAAGATCGCCACGCTGCTGCCGCGTTCGATCTGCGCATTGAGCGCGGCCTGGTAGCCCGTGGGCAGGATGTCCGACAGGAAGAGCACCTGCGCGTCGGCTACGCCGTCGGGCACCTTCAGCGGACCCACGTTGGCCTTGGGCACCCGCACGAACTCCGCCTGGCCGCCCGAATAACCGCCATACAGGTGCGAATAGCCGAACAGGCCGGCGCCAGGTCGCGTGCCCTTCTTGTTGAGGATGGCGCCGCGGCCCGGGTTGGTGTTCTCGCAGGCGGCGAACAGCGTCCTGTTGCAGAAGAAGCAGTCGCCACAGGCGATGGTGAAGGGCACGACCACGCGGTCGCCCTTGCGCAGCGAGGTCACGCCCGGCCCCGCGTCCTCGACGATGCCCATGAACTCATGGCCCAGGATGTCGCCCGAGGCCATGGCCGGGATCTTGCCGCGGAAGATGTGCAGATCGGAGCCGCAGATGGCCGTGGCCGTCACGCGCAGCAGGATGTCGTCTTCCTGCTCGAGGACCGGGTCGGGCACGGTGTCGACCGAGACGTTCATCGCAGACTGGTAGGTCAGGGCTTTCATGGACGGGTTCCTTGCAGGGGTGGAAGCGGTGGCTGCGCAGCCTCAGGCGCGCCGGGGCCGCAGGGCCCAGGCCGCGCCCGCGGCCATCAGCCCCAGCAGCACATAGCCGCCCGGGGCAGCGAAGGGCCGGCGCTGCCGACGGAAGCCGCCATCGACTTCGTGCGTGCGCGAGCTTTGGAAGAGATTGCCGTCGGCCGCCAGCGCCGGGCCCGCGCCGGCCAGCGCGCGGCGCATCACGTGCCCCATGGCGCGCGCCAGCAGGTCGGGCGCCAGCGCATGCGCAAACATGCCGGGCAGGGCAGGTGCACCCATGTAGGTCTTGGCCCTCGGGCGTTCGCTGGCGCTCAGCGCCACCAGCACGCGCGCCACGCGCCGCGGGTCGATCAGCGGCGGCGGCGCGCCCACCTGGCGACCGCTGTAGTTGGCGCCGTGGGACAGGCCCGGGCTGTCCACGAAGGTGGGATAGACCTCGCACACGTGCACGCCGGGAAGATCCACCAGCTCCCCGCGCAGCGCTTCCGAGAAGCCGCGCAGCCCGAACTTGCTGGCGGAATAGGCCGCCGCATAGGGCGTGGGGATCCATCCGCCGATGGAGATCATGTTGATCAGCGTGCCCCGGCCGCGCTGCCGCATGGCGCCCAGGATGGCGTGGGCACCATGGATGTGGCCCAGCAGATTGGCCTCGACCACGCGGCGGTGCGCCGCCACGGGCGTTTCGTCGAAGCGGCCCACCGCGCCCACGCCTACGTTGTTGATCCACACGTCCACCTGGCCCAGCACCTCCAGGGCGCGGCGCGCCAGCGCGGCCACGGCTTCGGGGTCGGTGACGTCCGTCGGCACGGCGGTGGCGCGACCGCCCAGGGCCTCGCATTCGCGCACCAGGCCCTGCAGGGCCGCCTCGTCGCGCGCGGCCAGCACCAGGGCCGCGCCTTCGCTCGCCATGGCCAGCGCGGTGGCGCGGCCGATGCCGCTGGAGGCCCCCGTCAGCACGATGCCCTTGGCGGCCAGGCGCGGCGGCGCCGGCAGCGCGCCGGGCGAGGGCGCAGGGGTCGATGGGGCAACGGAAGCGGCATCTTGCGGCGTCATGGGCAGTTCCTCGGGTCTGGTTGCAGCGGGTGGGATGGATGGCGTGAAGGCATACGCTCAGGCCGGCGTCGCGCGCGGCGTGCGCGCAGCCGTGCCGTGCGCGCGTCGGACAGCACGAGGGGCCAGGTGCGGTGCTGCCGGCGCAGCGGGCCACATCAGGCGCGTCCTACCCGCTGCCACTGCGCCAGATGACGACAGGCCCCCTCGCAGCGGCGCATCTTGCTGGGCACCTGGCCATGCGTGCCTGGCCCCGAAGGCCGGCGTGCAGCCGGAACCTTCACCCCTCTTTCACCGAACAGGAACACCGCATGACCACCCATGTGACCAAGGCGCTGGTGCGCAACAGAGAAGGCGTGCTGCGCGAGCTGCAGATCCTGCGCCACACCCACCCGGACCCGCGCCGCCAGTCCCAGAACGTGCACGAGGAATACCTGCTGGACGGCGCGCCCGTCGAACGCACCAGCGAGGGCTATCGCGTGATCTCCACAGGCGAAGTGCTGCGCCGCACCGCCAGCGCAGACTGAAGGGGATGCGCGGCGGCGCCCGGCTCAGGCGGGCTCGCCGGGCGCCGGAAAGTCCGTGCGCGGCGGAGCCTGCACGGGCGGCACGGGGATCGGCGGCGGCTCCTGGCGGGGCAGATCCTGCGCGGGCATGTCGGGGTCGGGGTTGGGCTGTTCGCCCGGCAATGTGGCCATGGTGGAAAACTCCGTGCGCGATGTCGTGCGGTGTGCACGGCTTGCAGCGTGCACCCCCGCCTGCAAACGGGCCGTAGGCCGCCTCTGTCGTGCGCTGTAGGCGCGGGCTCGGCCTTCGTCGCCTGTGGCGGCCACGCGCGCCAGCGCGGCCGTCCGACGCGCCCGCGCCCCGCAGCGCCCTACGCTGAGCGCCATGACCGATCCTTCCAAGACCTCCAAGCCCGTGCCCGTCTCCTCGGCCCGCAACGGCTACCTCAACACCCGCACGCTGACCGTGGGTGGCGTGATCCTGCTGGTGCTGCTGGTGGCGATCTTCGTGCCCTGGTAGGGCGGGCCGCGCTGCGCCGCCTCAGATCTGGTTGCGCATGGCCTGCGCGGCCTCGCGCAGCACGGGCAGCACGCGGGCCACGGCGTCCTTGCTCTGCTCCTGGCCCATCGGCATCGTGATGTTGAGCGCGCCCACCAGCGCGCCGTGGCGGTCGCGCAGCGGCACGGCGATGCCACGCGAGTTCAGGTCCAGCTGCTGCTCCGACAGCGCCCAGCCCTGCGCACGGATGCGGGCGAACTCCTTGCGCAGGTCCTCCTTGTCGGCGATGGTGAAGGAAGTGAAGACCTTGAGTTCGCGCGTGGCCAGCCAGCGCGCCAGGTCGGCGTCGCTGCGCAGGGCCAGCATCAGCATGCCCGAGGCCGTGACCTGCGCGGGCACCCGCGCGCCCAGCACATAGCCCGTGTTCATGCTGCGGTTGGGGCCGTTGCGCGCGATGTAGACCACGTCGTCGCCGTCGAGCACGCTCAGGTAGGCCGTCTCATGCGTGCCGGCCGTCACGCGCTGCAGGAAGGGCTGCACGATGCGCGGCAGCCGCGCCGACTCGAGGTACGACTGCCCCAGGCGCAGCACGCGCGGCGTGAGCCAGAACAGCTTGCCATCGCTGGCCACGTAGCCCATGTGCTGCAGGGTCAGCAGGTAGCGGCGCGCGGCGGTGCGCGTCATGCCCGTGCGCTGGCCCGCTTCGCTCGCCGTCATGCGCGGGTGGGCGTCGTCGAAGGCCTCGATGATGCTCACGCCGCGCTCCAGCCCCGCGATCCAGTCGCGCCGGTCCAGACCGGCCGGCGCTTCGTCGCCCGTGTCGGCGGCGTGCGCCTCGGGCAAGGGGGGCGTGTGGGGGGAGGGCAGGGCCATGGTGCAGAGCGGGCGAAGGAAGGCGCGGCGGGCTGTGGCCCTGGGCCGCGGACCGGCCGATGATGCCCGCTCGCCGCGCGGCCCCGCAAGCCGGCGCGCTTTCGGTGCGATCATCGGCAGCACACATCCGCGGCCTGCCGGCTCCCGGCACGCCCTCGCAGACCCAGGGCCCCTTCCATGACCGACATTCCCGGCAACACCGACCTCTACCTGATCCCCGGCGATCCGGTCACCAACGTCCGGCTGCCGCGCATGTTCAACGCGGTGTTCGAGCGCTGCGGCATCCCGGCGCTGATGCTTCCCGTGCAGGTGCGCGCGCGCGACTTCGCGGTCTGGCTCAAGGCCAGCTTCCTGGCCCACAACGTCAAGGGCATGGTGGTTGCGCCGCCGCACAAGCCGCTGGCCGTGAACCTGCTCGACGGCTGCGGGCTGTTCGCGCGCGTGGCCGGCTCGGTCAACGTGATCCGCCGTGCGGCCAACGGCGACCTCGAGGGCGACCTGTTCGACGGCGAAGGCATCGTCGGCGCGCTCGACCGCTTCGACATGGCTTTTCGCGGCCAGCGCGTGCTGATCCTGGGTGCGGGCGTGAGCGCGGCGGCCATCGGTGTTTCATTGGCCGAAGGCGGCGGCGACAACGGCGCGCGCGAGATCGCCTTCTACGACCCGGTGCCGGGCAAGGCGGCCGGCGTGGCCGCGCGCATCGACGCGGCCTTCGACGCGCGCGTGCGCGTGGCCCCCAGCGCCGACCCGGCCGACTACGAACTGGTGATCAACGCCACCTCCATCGGCCTGCGCAGCGAGGACCCGCTGCCCTGCGACGTGAGCCGCATGGCGCCCGGCGCCGCGCTGTTCGACATCCTGCTGCGCAACCAGCCCACGCCGCTGGTGCAGGCTGCCCGCGCACGGGGCCTGCGCGCGCAGCCGGGTTTCGAAATGCTGATCCAGCAGATGGCGCACTACATGGACTACTTCGGCCTCGATGCCGCGGCCGAGTTCGTGCGCGAGGATTCAGACTTCTTGCGCGAGCTGATCTACCCCGCGGCACTGGCGGGCGAGATCCGCCATCCGCGCGGGCCGGGCGGCGCCTGAAGCGGCGCCCGGCTCGGGCTGCTGCCTACTTGGGCGTGTAGACCATGCGGATGGACTCGGTGGTCTGTACAACGTTGCCGCCACTGTCCAGGACCTGGGCCTTGACCACCTGCCCTCGATAGGGCCCATCGGATGGAACCCAACTTAGATTACTGCTGGGGCTGTTGTCGAAGACAGTCTTGAACTTGCAGGCATTGGCAAAGTCGCCCAATGGGGTCTGCACGGTTTCCCGGCCGATGTAGGTCGCCTGGGTTTTCACTGCAGACTCCGTGCTGCTGCTCGAGCCGTCAGTTTGGGTGACGGTGATTCTCGCGGTGCTGTTGTGGGTCACCACCTGGCCCGGTTGCTGATCCTTGGGCGAGGTCAGAGGTGGGTCGTAAACAGTGACGATCGTGGTGGTCTGTGATTCCAGGGTGCTGACGCTTCGCGCGCCATAGACCACATGATCGTTGCCCACCAGATCCACGTACAACGAATTGACCACGGAGGCGCCAGCAGACGTGAACGGATAGCGCTGGGGCACCGGGTTCAAACCAGCAAAAGCTTCTCGCTCACCCGTTATGCGTGTGCTGACGGTAGTGGTCGAACTCCCGTCTGGCGCTGAGGTCCGCGTTTCATCTTCCTTCGCGGTGCCGGCGACAAAATCAGCTTCATTCAGGCAGGCGCCCGAGCTGGTGGCCGAAGGCGGCGGCGGTGCAGGGGGTTCAACCGGCGGCGGTGCGGGCGGCTCTGTCGGCGGGGGGGCGGGCGCCGGGCCGGGTGGAGGGGCCGGTGCCGGCCCGGGCGGGGGCGCCGGCGGGGTGCCGTTGTCGGAACCGATGGAGCCCAAGGCCGGGAAGCCTCCACCGCCGCCGCCTCCGCCTCCACAAGCGGCCAACAAGGTTGCGACCGCAGCCGCCACGGCGCAGGTGCGCCAGCATCGTTTTTCTGTCATTGCGTCCTCTCTGTCTTGAAATCGTTTGCTGCGGCGTCGGCCCAGCGCCAACGCGAATCCAGTCTAGGCAGCGGGTTGCGCAGGGCGTAGTGCCCAAAGTCACTCGCCATGCACCCCACGCCAGTCCTGTGTGCCCGTGGCCTACAGGCCGAACAGCCCCACCGGCACGCACAGCAGGCCGCTGCAATCCTTGGGCGTGAAGTACAGCGTGCTGTTGGCGTTGCCGGGCAGGACGTAGTCGCCGATCAGGCCATTGCCCTTGGCGCCTTCGGCATTGGCCTGGGCGATGAAGGCTGCGCTGGTGCTCTCGGGAGGCAGGCCGTAGAACGCGAACGTGGAGGCCTGAGACAGGTCCTTGGCGAACACCACCTTGTGTGCGTCCGAGAACAGGAACTCCGTGCGGAAGCGATAGCCGCGCGCGCCCTGTGCGTTAAGTTGCGCGTAGAAGCCCGCGGCATCACCTGTCGGGTCCAGCAGCTCGTAGCCGTAGGTGGCGCCACCGGTAGATGCCTTCTCATAGACGCTCACCGTCTCCGTGCCCACGACAAACGCAGTCGTGGTGTTGAAGTAGCCCTCGGCCCCCTGCGCATTGGCTTGCGTGAGAAAGGCGCCGTTGCCGCTTTCTGCCAGCAGCACGCGGTAGCTGTAGCTCGCGGTCGAGCCGTTGTCCTTGCGGTAGATGTAGACGAAGTCCTTGCCCGCGACATAGGCGCCGCCCCAGGTGAAGCCGCGCGCGCCTTGTGCGTCCAGCTGCGCCTGCATGGCCGCCCGGTCGGCCGGCAGGGCCAGCAGTTCGTAGCTGTAGGTGGTGTCAGCGTCCTTCACGTAGCCCTCCACCACCTCGGTCGTGGTGGGGCTGGTCGTGAAGGCAAAGCCACTCAAGAAGCGAAAGCCGCGCGCGCCCTGGCTGTTGAGCTGCGCCAGGAAGGCTGCGCTGTCGGCGGCCGTGGGCAGTGCCTCGTACAGGAAGGTGCGCGTGATCGGCGCGGGCGGTGGCTCGGGGGCCGGCGCAGGGGCCGGTGATGGTGCCGGTGCAGGGCCGGGGGCGGGCGCGGGGGCGGGGGCGGGTGGCGGCAGGATCGGCAGGAAGCCGCCGCCGCCGCCACCTCCTCCACAGGCGGTCATGGCCAGGGCTGCTGCGGCCGCGGCGGCGATGGCGCTCAGTCTTTTGTGCATGGTGGTGTCTTCCCTGTCGTTCGGATGAATGAAGGTTTCGCACGCTAGGCCAGCACCCCGCATTTCGGCGAGTGCCTAAAGTCATCTGGACAGCGCGTGCGTGCCAAGCAGTTCACGCAGGCCGGCCATGGCGCTGCGCGCAGGCCTTGGGCGCTCAGGCCCGGCCCGCCGGCCCGGTCAGCTCGGCAATGGCCTGCAGCAGCGTGGCCGCGCTGACCGGCTTGGACAGCACCGGCGTGCCCGAGGCGCGCACCCGCGCCAGGCGCTCGGGGGCGGTTTCGCCGGTGATCAGCAGCAGCGGCATATGGCCGAAGCGCTCGCGCAGGCGCTGCGCGACCTGCAGGCCGTCGGCACCGTCGGCCAGGCGGTAGTCGCACAGCAGCAGCGCAAAGGGCCGCGCCGCCGCCTTGGCCTCGGCCAGCACCTGGACCGCGGCGGCTTCGTCCGCCACGGCCACGGTTTCCAGCGCATAGGCATGCAGCAACTGGACCATGCCCTCGCGGATCTCGGCCTCGTCGTCGATCAGCAGAATGCGCCCCTGCAGCCGCGGCGCGGCAAAGCCATGCTGCACGGGGCCGTCGGGCCCGTCGAACAGCCGCTCGTCGTCGGCGCCCGCGGCCGGCTCGGCGGCATTGAGCACCAGCCTGAACCGCGTGCCGCGCCCGGGGCGCGATTGCACCTGCACCGGGTGCGCAAGCAGGCGCGACAGGCGCTGCACGATGGACAGGCCGATGCCCAGGCCGCGCGCGCGGTCGCGCCCCGGGTTGTCCACCTGGTAGAACTCTTCGAAGATGCGGCCCAGCTGGTCGGCGGCGATGCCGATGCCGGTGTCTCGCACCTCCAGCCACACCTGTTGCGCGCCGCGCGCATGCGCCACCACGGTGACGCCGCCCTGGCGGGTGTACTTTAGCGCGTTGTCCACCAGGTTCGACAGCAGGCGGTACAGCAACTGCGGGTCGGTGTGCACCCACAGGCCGCTGGGGCGCACGCGCAGTTGCAGGCCCTTGTGTTCCGCCTGGGCCGAGAAGCTGTGGTGCAGCGCCAGCAGGAGGGTGTCGAGCGCCAGCGCGCGCGGCGCGGCGCTGACCACGCCGGCATCCAGGCGCGAGACGTCGAGCATGGTGTCCAGCGACTCGCCCAGCGCATTGACGGCGCGCATCAGCCGTTCGGCGTTGGCGCGCTCGGGGTGATCGCGCAGGCCGCTTTCCATCGCCGCGCCGAACAGGGCGATGGCATGCATGGGCTGGCGCAGGTCGTGGCTGGCGGCGGCCAGGAAGCGGGTCTTCTCGGCGCTGGCTCGCTCGGTGGCGGCCACCTGCTCCTTCAGGCGCGCGGCCAGCGCCTCGTTCTCGAAGCGCAGGATCAGCGAGTTCGTCAGCTGCCGATGCTCCTGCACGCCCACGCGCAGCATCATCAACAGGTACACGGCAGCAAAGACCGCCAGAAAAGCATGCAGGCTGGTCGCCTGCAATGCCAGCGCAATGATCAGGCTGCCCATCATGGGCACGGTGTGGCCAATCATCGCGGCCTTGAGCGGCCGCAAGGACTGCACCGCCCGCGCGCAGTTGCCCATCATCACCACTGCCAGCACCGAGGTGACGCTCAGGTTGCCGCTTGGCACGAACAGCCAGGGCGCCAGCCCATCGGCAAGACCCAGCACGATCACGACCTTCGTGATTCGGCGAGCCCAGAAGGCACTTTGCGAAGCCGGAATACCCGGATGCCAGCGCGGCGAGAAATAAAAGCCCACATACAGCAGCACATGCAGCGCAACAAACGCGAGCGCCCATGGGTCGTCCAACTGCGCGTACATGAAGCCGCCGAACACGAAGACGAACACCATGCGCGCAGCAAAGGTGGCGCGGTAGGTGAAGTAGACCGAGGCCACATGCTCCCGCAGGACCTTGGCGTCGATGTCCTCCACAGGCACGACGCCGGGCCGAGCGCCGATGTCTCTACTCATTGACTGAACTTCCGTCGCAGGGCGGCCCCGCGTTGTGTTTTGTATGGATGCCCGCCGGCTCAGCGCAGGCTGCTGATCAACTGCGCGCGCGAGCGCATGCCGAACAGCAGCAGGATAGTGGACACGTAGTTCTTCACCGTCCCTTCGGCCAGGCTGGTGATCTGCGCGATCTCGCGGTTGGTCTTGCCTTCGAGCACCAGCCGCAGCACCTGCGCCTGGTGCGGCTTGAGCTGTTGCCAGCCCCGGCTGGCGGGGGCGGGCGCCGGCTTTGCCGCCGGTGCGGGCTTGTCGGCCTGCCCGTCCACCACGCCGCTGCCCAGCAGGCCGCAGGCGCGGATGAAGCTCACAACCTCGCGCAGATTGGCCGACTTGGGCAGGAAGGCCCGCGCCCCGAGCGCGAGCGCGCTCTGCGCAATCGCGTTCTGGCTGAAGGCCGACATGCCGGTGCCCGAGAGCGCAACGATGCGCGCCTGCGGAAAGCGTTCGCGGAAGGTGGCCAGGCCGCTCAGGCCCTGGGTGTCGGGCAGCGCCAGATCGAGCAGCACCAGGTCGATGGTCTGGCCCGTTCCCACATGCCGTGCGTACAGCGCCAGGGCCTGCGCCAGGCTCTCGGCTTCGAGCACCTGAAGCCCGGCCGCAGCGGGCGAGGGCTGCGCCTGCAGCAGCGCCCGCACGCCCAGGCGCACCAGTTCGTGGTCATCGACCACGAGGATGGTGCAGGCGCGCCGGGGCTGCGAGGCCGCCGCATCAGGCGCTGGAGGGTCGAAGGCATCCATGCGGAAGATGCTAGTGCGCGGGGCCGGGGGTCGTAGTGAACAAAGTCACTCAGAGTCTCGCTGCGAGACCTGTGCCGCAACGCTTCTTCCGGGGGCTGCGTGGCGCGCCGCAGGCTCCCCCCAACTCCCTAGGGCAAACCCTTTGAATGCCCGATTAACGAACGTTATTGTGCGATTATCGAACGCACCGAACATGCCTCCTGTTGTGGCGCACGGGCCCGGATTTCTACAGTGCGTCTATGCACCGCTCCATCGCGACCGTTTCCCTGAGTGGCACCCTGCGTGAGAAGCTCAACGCCATCGCCGCCGCCGGCTTCGACGGTTTCGAGCTTTTCGAGGCCGACTTCATCAATTTCAGCGGCTCGGCCAGCGAGCTGGGCCGCATCGCGGCCGACCTGGGCCTGTCCATCGACCTGTACCAGCCTTTCCGCGATTTCGAGGCCATGCCCGAGGCGCAGTTTCGCCGCAGCCTTGATCGCGCCGAGCGCAAGTTCGACCTGATGCAGGCCATGGGCGCTTCGCTGATGCTGTGCTGCTCCAACACCTCGCCGCTGGTGAAGGATGATCCCGCGCTGGCCGCCGAGCAGTTGCATGCGCTGGCCGAGCGCGCCGCGCGCCGCGGCCTGCGCGTGGGTTACGAGGCGCTGGCCTGGGGCCGCGCGACTTCGCTCTACAGCCAGGCGTGGGAGATCGTGCGCCGGGCCGATCACCCCAGCCTGGGCCTGATCCTCGACAGCTTCCACACCCTCTCGCTCAAGGACGACCCCGCGGGTATCGCGCAGATTCCGGGCGAGAAGATCTTCTTCGTGCAGATGGCCGATGCGCCGCTGATGGCCATGGACGTGCTGCAGTGGGCGCGCCACCACCGCAGCTTTCCGGGGCAGGGCGACTTCGACGTGGTGGGCTTCTTCGCGCAGGCGCTGCGCGCGGGCTATCGCGGCCCGCTGTCGCTGGAGATCTTCAACGACGTGTTCCGCGAAACGCCCAACCGCCGCACCGCCGTGGACGCGATGCGCTCGCTGCTGTGGCTGGAAAGCCAGGTGCGCGAGCGTCTGGCCGCCGCCGAAGAACCGCGCGGGCGCCTGCCCGCGCCCACGGTCGAGCTGTGCGAGCCGCCGCCGGCCCCGCAGCTGGGCGGCATGGGCTTCATCGAATTTGCGGCCGACGAGGCCGCCGCGCAGGCGCTGGGCCAGCGCCTGCAGCAGCTGGGCTTTGCGCGCATCGGCCGCCACCGCAGCAAGGCCGTGACGCTGTACCGCCAGGGCCAGGTCCACTTCATCGTCAACGCGCAGCCCGATTCCTTTGCGCGCCAGCGCTTCGAGCTGCATGGCACCTCGGTGTGCGCGCTGGGCCTGCTCGCGCAGGACCCGGAGGGCGCGGCAGCGCGCGCCACGGCCATGTGCTCGCAGCGCCACGACAGCCCGCGCGGCCCCGGCGAATCGGCGCTGCCCGCCATCGTGGCGCCGGGCGGCAATCTGATCCACTTCCTGCCGCAGTCGCCGGACATCGAAAGCCTGCTGCGCGCCGACTTCGTGTTCGACGAGCCCGCGACCGGCTGCGAAGGCCATGGCCTGCTGTCCGTCGACCACGTGGCGCTGGGCCTGGCCGTGGACCAGCTCGACACCTGGGTGCTGTTCTCGCGTGCGGTGCTGGGCCTTGAGCCCGGCGAAAGCCTGGAGCTGGCCGACCCCTTCGGTCTGGTGCGCAACCGCGGCCTGAGCAACGCCGAACGCACGGTGCGGCTGGTGCTCAACGCCTCGGTCAGCCAGCGCACGCAGACGGCGCGCACGCTCAGCCGCACGGGCGGCGGCGCGGTGCACCACATCGCGCTGCGCTGCGAAGACATCTTCGCCACCGTGCAGCGCATGCGCGACGCGGGCGTGGGCTTCGTGCCCATCTCGGGCAACTACTATGACGACCTGCCCACGCGCATGGACCTGGCGCCCGAGTTCGTGGCGCGTCTGCGCGCGGCCGGCGTGCTGTTTGACCGCTCGGCCGAAGGCGATTACCTGCACATCTACACCCAGAGCCTCGAAGAGGGCCTGTTCTTCGAAGTGGTGCAGCGCATCGGCGACTACGACGCCTACGGCGCCGCCAATGCGCCGGCCCGCCTGGCGGCCCAGGCCCTGCAGCATCCCTGAACCCGCGACCACCTCACGCTTCTCTCTTTACCTTCGCCGCGCGCAGGCCCGACCCGCGCCGGCCCTTGCCCATCGGAGACACCATGTCCACAGCCACCGCCCATGAACCCCAGGGCCAGCACCAGTCGAAGAAGGCCGCCGCCAGCGGCTGGATCGGCTCGGCGCTGGAGTACTACGACTTCTTCATCTACGCCACCGCCGCGGCGCTGATCTTTCCGCAGATCTTCTTCCCCAAGGGCGATCCGGCCATCGCCATCATTGCCTCGCTGGCCACCTACGGCGTGGGCTACGTGGCGCGGCCCATCGGCGCCTTCGTGCTGGGCCACCTGGGCGACACGCACGGGCGCAAGCAGGTGCTGGTGTGGTGCATGTTCCTGATGGGCTTCTCGACCATCGCCGTGGGCCTGCTGCCCACCTACGACCAGATCGGCCTGTGGGCGCCCGCGCTGCTGGTGCTGTGCCGCCTGGTGCAGGGCTTCGCCGTGGCCGGCGAGATCTCGGGCGCCAGCTCGATGATCATGGAACACGCGCCCTTCGGCCGCCGCGGCTTCTTCGCCAGCTTCACGCTGCAGGGCGTGCAGGCCGGCCAGATCCTGGCCGCGGCCGTGTTCCTGCCGCTGGCGCACTACATGCCCGCCGAGCAGTTCAACGACTGGGGCTGGCGCATTCCCTTCCTGCTGAGCTTCGTGGTGATCGTGGCCGGCTGGATCATCCGCCGCGAAGTGGCCGAAACGCCCGCCTTCACCGACAAGGCGGCGCAGAAGGACCGCGCACGCTCGCCGGTCATCGACGCCTTCAAGTACAGCACGCCGGACATGCTGCGCGTGGTGTGCATGGCGCTGATGAACGTGATCCCCGTGGTGGCCACCATCTTCGGCGCCGCCTACGCGGTGCAGCCGGCCTACGGCATCGGCTTCGCGAAAGACATCTACCTGTGGATCCCCGTGCTGGGCAACATCCTCGCGGTGCTGGTGATCCCCTACGTGGGCAACCTGTCGGACCGCATCGGCCGCCGCCCGCCCATCATCGTCGGCGCGCTGGCCTCGGGCCTGCTGGCTTTTGGCTACCTCTACGCCATCAGCATCAAGAACGTGCCGCTGGCCATCTGCATGTCGCTGCTGATGTGGGGCGTGGTCTACCAGGGCTACAACGCCGTGTTCCCCAGCTTCTACCCGGAGCTGTTCCCCACCCGCACGCGCGTGTCGGCCATGGCCATCTCGCAGAACATCGGCACCGCCATCACGGCCATGCTGCCGGCGCTGTTCACCTTCGTGGCGCCGCCCGGTGCGGTGGACATCTGGCTCAAGGTCGGCGCCATCGCCTTCGGCATCACCGTCATCGCGGCGCTGGCTGCCTTCAGCGCCCGCGAGACCTTCCGCGTGCCCATGAACGAACTGGGCCGCGCCGATGCCACGCCCATGAGCAAGGACGACTACGATCGCCTGCGCCAGGAGGCGCTGGCTTCGTCCTCCGAACCCAAGACCGCCAACGCCTGACCCGAGCCCGCCAGACCTTCCCATGATTTCCGGCAAGACCACGCTGATCGCCCACCTCGGCTATCCCACCGAGAGCTTCAAGGCGCCCATGATCTACAACCCCTGGTTCGAACAGCAGGGCATCGACGCCGTGGTCGTGCCCATGGGCGTGAAGGCCGAGGACTATGCGGCCGCGCTGCCGCTGATCATGCGCTTTTCCAACCTGCGCGGCGCGCTGGTGACCATGCCGCACAAGATCAGCACGCTGCATCTGGTCGACGAGGCCACGCCCACCGCGCGCATCGCGGGCGCCTGCAACGCCATCCTCAAGCGGCCCGACGGCACGCTGCTGGGCGACATGTTCGACGGCGCAGGCTTCGTGCGCGGGGTTGAACGCAAGGGCCGCAGCTTCAAGGGCGCGCGCGTGCTGGTGTCGGGCTCGGGCGGCGTGGGCTCGGCCATCGCGGCCTCCATCGCTGCCGCAGGCGCGGCCGAGCTGATGCTCTTCGACGCGAACCCGACCTCGGCCCAGGCCCTGGCCGGCCGCCTGCGTGAGCACTATCCGAAGCTGGAGGTGAGCACGGGCTCCAACGATCCGGCCGGCTGGGACGTGATCGTCAACGCCACGCCGCTGGGCATGAAGGAGGGCGATCCGCTGCCCTTCGACGTGGCGCGCATCGCGCCCGGCACCTTCGTCGGCGAAGTGGTGATGAAGACCGAATACACGCCACTGCTGCAGGCCGCGGTGGCGCGCGGCTGCGCCGTGCAGGTGGGCACCGACATGCTCTTCGAGCAGATCCCGGCCTACCTGGAGTTCTTCGGTTTCGGCAGCACCACGGCCGAAGCCCTGCGGGCCGTGGCCACGTTGAAATACTGAGTGAGAGATGCGGGGCGGGCCGACGACCCGCCCCGCGCAGCGTTTTTTTTCATCAACCAGAAAGAGCAGGAGACACGCCATGAAAAGACTGAACTTCATCGCCACCCTGGTGGCCGCCGCCGCACTGGGCGCCACCGGCCTGGCCGGCGCCCAGGTCAAGGAGCGCACCATCAAGTTCGCCTTCCAGAACCAGACCGGCCACCCGCAGGCGCAGGGCGCACAGAAGTTCGCCGAGCTGGTGGCGCAGAAGTCGGGCAACAAGCTCAGCGTCAAGCTCTTCCCGGGCGGCACGCTGGGCGGTGACCTGCAGACCGTCTCGGCGCTGCAGGGCGGCACGGTGGAAATGACCGTGCTCAACGCCGGCATCCTGGCCGCGCAGGTCAAGGAATTCGCGGTCTACGACTTCCCCTTCCTCTTCGGCAACGCCAAGGAAGCCGACGCCGTGACCGATGGCGCCTTCGGCAAGAAGCTGCTGGCCAAGCTCGACGAGAAGCAGATGCATGGCCTGGGCTATTGGGACCTGGGGTTTCGCAACCTGACCAACAGCCGCCGCGCTGTGGCCAAGGCCGACGACATCGCGGGCCTGAAGGTGCGCGTGATCCAGTCGCCGATCTACATCGACCTGTTCAACACCCTGGGCGCGAATGCCACGCCCATGCCCTTCCCCGAGCTGTACCCGGCGCTGGAGCAGCGCGTGGTGGACGGGCAGGAGAACCCGAACACGGTGATCCTGTCCTCGCGCTTTGCCGAGGTGCAGAAGCACCTGACCGAGACCCGCCACATCTACAACCCGCAGGCGCTGATCATCAGCAAGAAGTTCTGGGACCAGCTCTCGGCGGAAGAGAAGAAGATCATCGGCGAGGCCGCGGATGAGGCCACCGCCTTCCAGCGCGGCGTCTCGCGCGGCGCGGCCGACTCGGCGCTGGCCGCGCTCAAGAAGGCCGGCGTCACCGTCACCGAACTGCCGCCGGCCGAAGTGGCCAAGCTGCGCGAGAAGGTCAAGCCCGTGATCGACAAGTACACGGCCAGCGTGGGCGAGGCCACGGTCAAGGAATTGATGGCCGAGATCAGCAAGGTCCGCAACTAGTCCGGACAATGACGGCGAGCGGCGTGGCCTCCTGAATGGCACGCCGCTTGCTGGACTCTTCAGTGCGCAACAAGCCTCTTCCCTTCGCCCTCCTGCTTCCCCTGCTGCTGGCTGCACAGCCGGTTGCCACCGACAGCTACCTCCCTGCGCTTCCGGCCATCGCACGCGCGCTGGGCTCGGCCAGCGCCAGCCTCACCGTCTTCGTGCTTGCCTTCGGCATCGCGCAGTTGATGTGCGGGCCGCTGGCCGACCGCTGGGGCCGCCGCCCGCTGCTGCTGGCCGGGCTGGCCTGCTACGTGCTGGCGGGCCTGGGCAGTGCGCTTTCGTTCCATGTGGCCATGCTGGTGGCCTGCCGCGCGCTGCAGGGCGCCGCGATGGCGGCCGTGCTGGTGTGTGCGCGTGCCGCCGTGCGCGACCTCTATGCCCCGCAGGACGGCCTGCACGTGATGGCGCGCGGCCTCACCGGGCTGGGCATCGTCGCGCTGGCCGCACCGCTGCTGGGCGCCTGGGTGGTGCAACTGGCCGGCTGGCGCTGGGTGATGGCGCTGATGGCCGCCTATGCCAGCGTGTTGTGGGTGCTGTGCTGGCGCGGCTTTGCCGAAACGCTGCCGCAGGGCAGCGCCGCCAAGGCCAGCGCCGGCAGCGTGCGCGAGGTCTTCGCCAGCCGCAGCTTCCGCGTCTGGGCCTCGGTGGCGGCCAGCACCTATGCGGGCATCTTCTGCTTCCTGCTGCTTTCGCCCATGGTCTACATCGAGTACCTGGGCCTCTCGCCGGCCCTGTACGGCTGGATCCCCGCGGGCGGCTCGCTGGTCTACATCTTCAGCACCATGGCCTGCCGGCGGCTGCTGCGCCGCTGGGGGCCGCTGCGCACCGTGCGCCTGGGGGCTACGCTGAGCCTGGTCGGCCCCTGCATCCAGGCCCTGGGCTGCCTGCTGGCGCCGCAGGCCGTGTGGCCGCTGCTGCTGGGCCATGCGGTGTACGTGCTGGGCCATGGCATCCACCAGCCCTGCGGCCAGGCCGGCGCCGTGGCCGACCTGCCCACCCAGGCCGGGCGCGCGGTCTCGTGGTCGGGCTTCGGCATGATGGCGGCGGCCTTCTGCGTGGGGCAGGTGGCGGCACAGTTCGTCGATGCGCAGCAAAGCCACGGCGCCTGGCCCATGGTGCTGCCCATGCTGCTGGCCGGCGTGCTGCTGATGCTGCTGGCCTGGTGGCGGCTGCCGCGCTTGTACGGCGCGCGCTGAAAGTCCTTTCAGCGATTGCGCCGCGTGAGCACGCGCGGCGCCTCATCGGGCGCATTGCCCCAGGTGCCCACGTTCGCAGACTTGAGCAATGCCGAGGCATTGCCCGTCAGCGCCAGCTCCTGCGCCGCGGCGAGCAAGGCCGGGCCGAACTGCTGCATGCGTTTGGCCGTCAGCCGCAGTGAAGGGCCCGCGATCACGATCACGCCCGTGGCCGGCTCACCCTTGCGCTGCACGGGCGCGGCCATCGAACTCATGCCCGGCGCATAACCTTCCTCGATCAGGCTGAAGCCGCGCTTGCGGTGCTCGTCGAGCTGCTTGAGCAGCGCCTTGAACGAGGTGGGCGCCTGCGGGCCGTAGTGCCGCGGCTGGCCCATGCCCTGGTGCGTGACGTACTCGATGGCCAGATCTTCGGGCAAGGTCATCAGCCAGGCCTGCCCCGCTGCGCTGCAAGACAGGCGCAGGTCGATCCCCATGTCGGGGTCGTACAGCAGGCCCGAGCGCGCGCCCTGCGCCTTGGCCACCAGCGTGAGGCGCTCGCCGTCCACGATAGCCAGGCGCACCAGCTCTTCGGTGCTCTGCGCCAGGCGGTTGATCACGGGCTGCGACAGATCGACCACGCCCGACTTGCTGATGAAGCGCATGCCCATCGACGCCATCTTGGTGGTCAGCGCATAGTCGCCGCGCGTGGGCAGCTGCCGTACATAGCCCAGGCGGATCAGCTCCTGCAAGCTGCGGTGGCAGCCGCTGCGCAGTTGCTTCAGGTCGGTGGCGATCTGCACCAGCGCCGCCCCGTCGGGGTGGTCGATCAGGTGTTCGAGGATGGCCAATGATTTTTCGAGGGCGCCGCTCATGGTCTTGCCGTCTCCAGCTGCTTTCAATTTTTGAAAGATATCAAAAAGTTGAACGCCTTTCACAAAATTGGCAGCATCGCATGCACTTTTGTTCAGAACTCAGGAGACACCCAATGGCCGCTTACCGTCCCGTGCGTCGCGCACTGCTTTCATTGCTGGGCGCGGCCGCGCTGCTGGGCGCCACGCCCGGCCTGGTCCACGCCCAGGACATCAAGGAGCGCAACCTGCGCTTTGCCTTCAGCCTGGCCAAGGACCATCCGCTGGGGCAGGGCGCGCAGAAGTTTGCCGACGCCGTCGCCAGCAAGAGCGGCGGCAAGATGAAGGTCACGCTCTTTCCCAACGCGGTGCTGGGCGGCGACCCGCAGAACCTTGCGGCCGTGCGTGGCGGCACCTTGGATTTCACATCGATGGCCACGGGCCTGATCGCTTCCATCGACAAGCGCTTCATGGTCTTTGACCTGCCCTTCCTGTTCAACAACGCGCAGGAGGCCTATGCGATTGCCGACGGCCCGGTGGGCACGCAGATGCTTGACGACCTTGCCAAGCACGGCGCCATCGGCCTGGGCATCTGGGACCTGGGTTTCAGGCACATGACCAACAGCCGCCGGCCCATCACGAAGTTCGAGGACGTGCAGGGCCTGAAGATTCGCGTGATTGCATCGCCGATCTTCATCGACCTGTTCAACACGTTGGGCGCGAACCCGCTGCCCATGACCTTCGGCGAGGTCTATGGCGCGCTGGAGTCGCGTGCCATCGACGGCCAGGACAACCCCGTGGCCGTCATCGAATCGGCCAAGTTCGCGGAAGTGCAGAAGTACCTCTCGCTCACGCGCCATGTGTACACAGGCATGCCTTTTCTCATGAGCAAGAAGACCTGGGACGGCATGTCCGAGGGGGAGCGCGCGATCATTCGCGCCGCCGCCGACGAGGCCAAGCAGGAAGAGCGCAAGCTCACGCAGCAAAAGGAAAGCCAGGCCGTGGAGGGCCTGAAGAAGCTCATGCAGGTCAATGAGGTCAGCGCGCAGGAAGTGGCGCGCCTGCGCCAGAAGGTGCAGGGCGTCACGGCCAAGTTCACCGCAGAAATCGGTGAAGGCGTGGTACAGCAGGTCAACGCTGAGCTCACGCGCCTGCGCGCCGCGAAGTAAGGGCAGGCATGGCATTGCAAGGCAGGGCTGCGCTGGCCATGTGGTGGGACATGGCGTCCGATGCGCTGGACGAGTTTGCGCACTGGCACGCGCATGAGCATTTCCCGGAACGTCTGGGCATACCGGGCTTCCGGCGCGCGAGCCGCTGGGTCTGCGCGCAAGGCGGCGAGGGCATCTTTGTGC
This sequence comes from Xenophilus arseniciresistens, assembly GCF_028023875.1. Lineage (GTDB taxonomy): Bacteria > Pseudomonadota > Gammaproteobacteria > Burkholderiales > Burkholderiaceae_C > Xenophilus > Xenophilus arseniciresistens. The sequence continues at coordinate 729,152 of NZ_JAQIPB010000001.1, read as the reverse complement.
TCTATGAGCTGGAAAGCCACGCGGTGCTGGGCTCGGCGCCCTACCTCGCGCGGCTCAACGCGCCTTCGCCCTGGTCGCAGCGCATGATGCCGCACCACCGGAACATGGTGCGCAGCCAATGCCATGTGCTGGAAAGCGTGGGCGGCTGCACGGCACAGCAGATGCTGACTGTGCGGCTCGCACCCGCGCCGGGCCAGGCCGAAGCCTTGCGTGCAGCCTTGCGCGCGCTGGGAGAGCAATGGGCGCAGCAAAGCGGCGGTGTGGGCCTGCACCTGTTGCGGCATGAGGCGCCGGTTATCGGCGCAACCGAAGAGCAGCGCATCCGTGGCCTCTCGGACCAGGTGGCCGACTGGGTGCTGCTGGTGGTCGGCTATGACGCGCCGGCGCTGCAGCAGTGGGCGCGAGAGGCGCTGAGCGATTCAGCGCTGGCGCGCATGGGCACTGCGGCTCAGGTCACGCGCAGCTCCTACGCGCTGGCTTATGCCGCAGTGCCAGAAGACGTGACTCGCTTCTAGCCCGCGCTGGGCGCGAAGTTCTCCGTGTCCACCTCGCCCGTGGCCTGCGGCGCATAGCGTGGGCCGACCACGTTGTGCTCGCCGATCAGCGTTTCGAGCTGCGCCATCTGCGCGGGCGTCAGCCGCACGTCGGCCGCGCCGATGTCTTCGTGCAGATGGTCCAGTTGCGTGGTGCCCGGAATGGGCACGATGTGCGGCGCCTTGTGCAGCAGCCAGGCCAGCGCGAGCTGCGCGGGCGTGCAGCCCACTTCGGTGGCCAGTGCCTTGTAGGCCGGCAGCAGCTTCAGGTTGGCGGCGTAGTTCTCGGGCGCGAAGCGCGGCATGGGGCGGCGGATGTCCTTGGCGTCGAGCGCGCCCACGTCGTGCAGCGTGTCGGTCAGGAAGCCGCGCGCCAGCGGGCTGAAGGCCACGAAGCTGGCGCCGATCTCGCGGCAGGCCTCGAGCACCGCGATCTCGGGGTTGCGCGTCCACAGCGAGTACTCGGTCTGCACGGCCGTGATCGGATGCACCGCATGCGCCTTGCGGATCGTGGCGGCCGAGACTTCCGACAGGCCCAGCGTGCGCACCTTGCCCTGGCGCACCAGATCGGCCATCGCACCCACGCTGTCTTCGATGGGCACTTTCTTGTCCCAGCGGTGCAGGTAGTACAGGTCGATCACGTCGGTCTTCAGGCGGCGCAGGCTGTCTTCACAGCTTTGGCGCAGCGCCTCGGGCCGGCCGTCGATCACGCGGCGCAGCACGCCGTCTTCGCCGCGCACGCCGCCCAGCCCGCCCTTGCTGGCCAAGGTGAAGCGGCTGCGGTGCGGCGCCAGCACGCGGCCCACCAGCTCTTCATTGGCGCCAAAGCCATAGAGCGCGGCCGTGTCGAACAGCGTCACGCCGGCATCGAGCGCGGCCAGCAGCACGCGCTCGGCCTGCTCGGGCGAGGGCGGCACGCCGTAGGCGTGGGAGAGATTCATGCAGCCCAGCCCGATGGCCGAGACGGTGAAAGGTCCGATGGCGCGTGTGGTTTGCATGGTCAGCCGCCCAGCTGCTGCTCCAGCTGATGCAGCACCTGGTAGCAGGGCAGCACCTGGGCCACGCTGGAGTTGGGCTCGCGGCCTTCCTTGATGGCGGCGAAGAACTCGCGGTCCTGCAGCTCGATGCCGTTCATCGACACGTCGACCTTGGAGACGTCGATCTTTTCTTCCTTGCCGCTGAACAGGTCGTCATAGCGCGCGATGTAGGTCGCGGTGTCGCCGATGTAGCGGAAGAAGGTGCCCAGCGGGCCGTCGTTGTTGAAGGACAGGCTCAGCGTGCAGATCGCGCCGTTGGCGGCCTGCAGCTGGATGCTCATGTCCATGGCGATGCCCAGGTCCTTGTGGATCGGGCCCTGGATGGCGTTGGCTTTGACGATGGGGCTGCCGGCCTGGTAGGCGAACAGGTCCACGGTGTGGGCGGCGTGGTGCCACAGCAGGTGGTCGGTCCAGCTGCGCGGCTGGCCCAGCGCGTTCATGTTGGTGCGGCGGAAGAAGTAGGTCTGCACATCCATCTGCTGGATGTTGAATTCGCCGGCCTCGATCTTCTTGTGCACGTACTGGTGGCTGGGGTTGAAGCGGCGGGTGTGGCCGCACATGGCGACCAGGCCGCTGGCCTTGGCCGCTTCCACCACCTGCTCGCCTTCCTTGAGCACGTCGCACAGCGGAATCTCCACCTGCACATGCTTGCCGGCCTTCAGGCAAGCCAGCGTCTGCTCGGCATGCATCTGCGTGGGCGTGCACAGGATCACGGCGTCCACTTCCTTGATGGCCAGGCTGTCGGCCAGGTCGGTGCTCACGTGCTTGATGCCGTACTTGTCGGCCACTTCCTGGGTCTTGGCCAGGTCGCGGCTGATCAGCGAGACGACTTCCACGCCGTCAATGTTCTTGATGCCGTCCAGGTGCTTGATGCCGAAGGCGCCGGCGCCGGCCAGGGCTACTTTGATGGTCATGTCGGTTTTCCTTGCGAGAGTCGGGTTGGCGGTTCAGTTCTGTTCTTCGAGGATCAGGTGACCCACGGCGGTGTTGGAGGCGGGCACATGGAAGAAGCGATGCGCCACCTTCGGCGCCGGGCCTGCGCCGTTCACGTCGGCCATCGCGCCGCGCGCGATCAGCCACATCACGAGCTCGATGCCTTCGCTGCCGGCCTCGCGCACGTAGTCGATGTGCGGCACGGCGGCCAGGCCATGCGGGTCGGCGATCAGCCGGTCGAGGAACTGGTTGTCCCACTCCTTGTTGATCAGGCCGGCGCGCGCGCCCTGGAGCTGGTGGCTCATGCCGCCCGTGCCCCAGATGTGGACGTTCAGGTCCTCGTCATAGCTTTCCACGGCCTTGCGGATCGCGCGGCCCAGGTTGAAGCAGCGCTGGCCGCTGGGCACCGGGTACTGCACCACGTTCACCGCGAAGGGGATCACGGGGCAGGGCCAGGCGCCTTCGCGCGGGTCCTTCTCGCCGCACATCAGCGACAGCGGCACCGTCAGGCCGTGGTCCACGTCCATCTTGTTGACGATGGTGAGGTCGAAGTCCTGCTGGATCACGCTCTGCGCGATGTGGCTGGCCAGGTCGGGGTGGCCCACCACCTTGGGCACGGGGCGCGGGCCCCAGCCTTCGTCGGCCGGCTGGTACTCGGCCGCGGTGCCGATGGCGAAGGTGGGGATCATGTCCAGGCTGAAGGCCGTGGCATGGTCGTTGAAGACCAGGAAGACGACGTCGGGCTTGTTGTCCTTCATCCATTGCTTGGAGAAGTCATAGCCCGCGAACAGCGGCTTCCAGTAGTCTTCCTGGGTCTTGCCCAGGTCCATGGCCGCGCCGATGGCGGGCACGTGGGAGGTGTAGACGGATGCGGTGATGCGGGCCATGTCAATGTGCCTTGTTGGGGTGATTGGCGCCTTGGGGCTGGTTCTGCGGCTGGGCGTCGCCGTCTTCGCCAAGGTAGCGGTTGCCTTCGACCGAGCGGCCGCCGCGGATCATCATGTCGCGGTACTCCTGCTCGGTCATGCCGGTCATGGAGCCGGCCATCTGCTGGAAGCTGCGGCCGTCGGTGGCGCCGATCTTGGCGAGGAAGTAGATGTTGCCGCCTGTGCGCATGCACCAGTTCAGGTCGCGCGCCAGCACGGCCTGCTTCTGCTCCTCGCTCATGGGCCATTCGTCGAGGTAGGCGCGCTCGTCGGCCTTGAAGCGTTCGCGGTTCTCGGCCTTCATCAGGCTCATGCAGAACTGGTTGAGCCAGTAGCCCTTGCGGCTTTGCTCGGCGTCAAAAATGATGGTGCCTGGTACATCCAGGTAGGGTTTGTCGAGGGACATGTCAAAAAGCTCCTGCAAGTCGATGCGGTGTCGCGCATGCATGGCGCGCACGGGGGCGCGTGTTTCAGATCTTCGGCAGCTTGGCGGCGGCGATCACCTCGGCCCAGCGCTGCGTGTCGGCCTTGATGTGTTCGCTCAGCTGCGCCGAGCTGCTGCCCTTGGCCGTCAGGTTCAGCTCGGCCAGTTGCTTGACCACGTCGGGCTGCGCGACGGCGGCCTGCACTTCGCGGCTGAGCCGCTCGACGATGGCCGGCGGCGTCTTCGCGGGCACGGCCAGGCCGTTCCAGGAACTGGCGTCCATGGAGGCCAGGCCGCCGCCGCTTTCCGCAGCCGTGGGCACCTGGGGCAGTTGCGGCGAGCGCTCGCGGCCCGTCACCGCCAGCGCGCGCAGCGTCTTGCCCTGGATCTGCGTCAGCAGCGGCCCCAGGATGTCGAGCATGACGTGCAGTTCGCCACCGCGCACGGCGGTGATGACCGGCGGCGTGCCGTTGAAGGGCACCACCTGGGCCTGGATGCCGGCCTTGAGCTTGAACAGCTCGGCCGCGAGGTTCTGCGTGGTGCCGATCTGTGGCGTGCCGATGTTCAGCTGGCCCGGATGGGCCTTGGCCCAGCTCACCAGCTCGCCCAGCGTCTTGAACGGGCTGTTCTCGGCCACGGCAATCACCAGATCGAAGCGCGCCAGTTGCGAGACCTGCGTGAAGTCCTTGATCGAGTCGAAGGGCAGCTTCTTGAAGTAGGCCTCGCTGACGGCCGTGCCGCTGGAGACCAGCAGCAGCGTGTGGCCGTCGGGCTGGGCGCGTGCCACCTGCTCGCCGGCCACGATGCCGCCTGCGCTGGGCTTGTTGTCGATCACCACCGGCTGGCCGAGCCGCTTGGCCAGCGCCTGCGCCACCACGCGCGCGGTCAGGTCGGCGCCGCCGCCGGCCGCATTGGGCACGACGATGCGCAGCGGGCGCGAGGGAAAGCCGGCCTGCGCCTGCGCCACGCCCGCGGCACTGCCGGCCGCGGCCAGCGAGGCCAGTTGAAGTAGAAAGTGGCGCTTGGTCGTCATGCCGGTGTCCTCAAAAGCAGGGCTGTCTGTCTGTCAACGCTCAACGTCCATTGCTCAACGCTGAACGGCTTCCTCAGGCCAGTACAGGCGCATGGGGTTGTCCACCAGCAGCTTGCGCTGCAGCTCGGCCGTGGGCGCGATGTGCGGGATGAAGTCCACCAGCAGGCCGTCGTCGGGCATGTGGTCCTTCAGGTTCGGGTGCGGCCAGTCGGTGCCCCACAGCACGCGGTCGGGGAACTCTTCCACCACGCGGCGCGCAAAGGGCACCACGTCCTGGTAGGCGTTCTGTTCGCCATCGAGCGCCTTGGGGCCGCTGATGGTCAGGCGTTCGGGGCAGCTCACCTTGCTCCACACGTTCTTGTGTTCGCGCATGAACTTCAAAAACAGCGCGAACTCCTCGCTGTCCACGCCCTTGCTCACGTCGGGGCGGCCCATGTGATCCACCACCACGGTGGTGGGCAGGCTGGTGAAGAAGTCCCACAGCTCGGGCAGGTCCACGGCCTCGAAGTAGATGACCACATGCCAGCCCAGCTTGGCGATGCGGCCGGCGATTTCCATCAGCTCGTCCTTGGGTGTGAAGTCCACCAGGCGCTTGACGAAGTTGAAGCGCACGCCGCGCACGCCGGCGTCGTGCAGTTCCTGCAGTTGCTCATCAGAGATGCTGCGCTTGACCGTGGCCACGCCGCGCGCCTTGCCGCCCGAGGCCTGGCAGGCGTCGACCATGGCGCGGTTGTCGGCGCCGTGGCAGGTGGCCTGCACGATCACGTTGCGCGCAAAACCCAGGTGGTCGCGCAGCGCAAAGAGCTGGGCCTTGCTCGCATCGCAGGGCGTGTACTTGCGCTCGGGCGCAAAGGGAAATTCATCGCCCGGGCCGAACACATGGCAATGCGCGTCGACGGCACCGGCAGGCAGCTGGAACCTGGGTTTGGACGGGCCGGCGTACCAGTCCAGCCAGCCGGGGGTCTTGGTGAAGTTGCTCATGGGCTCAGTCCAGAGATATGTTGGCTTTGCGAATCACATCGCCAAAGCGCTGGCTCTCGCTCTTGACGAAGGTGTTGAACTCGGCGCGCGTGGCCGGGAAGGGCTCATAGCCGAAGACCTTGTACTTCTCCAGCATCTCGGGCGAGGCCAGGGCGGCCTGCACGTCGGTGCGGATCTTGTTCGTCACGGCTTCGGGCAGGCCCGGGGGCACGGCCAGCGCGTTCCAGCCGATCACTTCGAAGTTGGCAGGGCCGCCCGATTCAGCCACCGTGGGCACTTCGGGGAAATGCGGCGAGCGCTTGGGCGCGGCCACGGCCAGCAGGCGCAGGCGGTTGGCGCGGTACATCGGGCCCGCGGTGCCGGCGCTGCCCAGCGCGAACTGCAGCTCGCCCGTGGAGACCGAGGTGTAGAGCTGCGTGGTCTCCTTGAAGATCACATGCTCCATCTGCGTGCCGGTCACGCTTTCGAACAGCTCCGAGCCCAGGTGCACGGGGTTGCCCACCGACCACGAGCCGTAGTTGAGCTTGCCCGGGTTGGCCTTGGCGTCGGCAATGATGTCGCCCACGCTCTTGTACTTGCTGTTCGTGCCCACCGTGAAGAAGAAGTAGGTGCGGAACAGCGGCAGCAGCGTGTCGAAGTCCTTCACCGGGTCGTAGGGCAGCTTCTTGAACAGGGCCGGGTAGGCGGCCAGGTGCACGTTGTCCAGGATCAGGATGTCGGTGCCGTCCTTGGCGCCGCGCTTCCACGCGTCGATCGCGATGAAGCCATTGCCGCCGGGGCGGTTGTCCACGGTGACGGGCTGGCCCCAGCTGCGGCTGAGCTTCTCGGCGATCACGCGCGCCGCGCCATCGGGTGCACCGCCCACGGGGAAGGGCGTGATGATGCGCACGGGCTTGCTGGGGAAGCTGGTGGCCTGCGCGTTCGCAGCCATCGGCAGCGCCGACAGGGCCAGCGCGGCGCCGGCCAGGCCCATCAGCGTGCGGCGGGTGCTCTTGTTGTGTTGCATCTCGGTCTCCTCGTTGCTTGGTTGAGTGGTGGGACAGGGAACTCGGTCGGTCGATCCAGCAGGTGTCAGTCGATGTACTTGAGCCCGGCCGCGGCCAGCGGCTCGCGCATCTTGTACATGTCCAGGCCGAGCACGCCGCTGGCGAGCTTGGCGCGCTTCTCGCCTTCGAAGGACTCGCGCTTGCGTGCGGCCTCCAGCGTGGCGGCGGCCTTCTCGCGCGGCACGCAGACCACGCCGTCGTCGTCGGCCACGATCACGTCGCCCGGCGTGACCAGCATGCCGGCGCAGACGATGGGAATGTTCACCGAGCCCAGTGTGGCCTTGATCGTGCCCTTGCTCGAGATGGCCTTGCTCCACACCGGGAAGTTCATCTCCTGCAAGGTCTTGACGTCGCGCACGCCCGCGTCGATGACCAGTGCGCGCGCGCCGCGGGCCTGGAAGCTGGTGGCCAGCAGGTCGCCGAAATAGCCGTCGGTGCATTCGGCCGTGACGGCCGCGACCACGATGTCGCCGGGCTGGATCTGCTCGGCTGCCACATGCATCATCCAGTTGTCGCCGGGCTGCAGCAGCACGGTGACGGCGGTGCCGCTGACCTGCTGGCCCGCGAAGATGGGGCGCATGTAGGGCTTGAGCAGGCCCACGCGGCCCATGGCCTCGTGCACCGTGGCCGAGCCCAGCGCGGCCAGGCCGTCGGCCGTGTCGCGGTCTGCGCGGGTGATGTTTCTATAAACGACGCCAAGTTCGTACATGAAGAGGGTGCTCCGTTGAGAGTTTTGCGGCAGGCGTGAAAGGGGCGGGCGAAGCGCTCAGCGGCCCTGGCCCTTCAGGCGTGCATCCAGGCGCGGGAACACGCGGCGCACGTTGGCTTCGTAGATCTGGTGCTTGTCTTCGGCGCTCAGGATCTTCGAGGCTTCGATGTAGCGCTTGGTGTCGTCGTAGTAGTTGCCGGTGGTCGGGTCGATGCCGCGCACCGCGCCGATCATCTCGCTGGCGAACAGCACGTTCTTGACCGGGATCACGGTGTTGAGCAGGTCGATGCCCGGCTGGTGATACACGCAGGTGTCGAAGAACACGTTGTTCATCAGGTGCGTGTCCAGCAGCGGCTTCTTCATCTCCTGCGCCAGGCCGCGGAAGCGCCCCCAGTGGTAGGGCACCGCGCCGCCGCCGTGCGGGATCAGGAACTTCAGCTCGGGGAAGTCCTTGAACAGATCGCCCTGGATCAGTTGCATGAAGGCCGTGGTGTCGGCGTTCAGGTAGTGCGCGCCCGTGGTGTGGAAGCAGGCGTTGCAGCTCGTGCTCACATGGATCATGGCCGGCAGGTCGTACTCCACCATCTTTTCGTAGATGGGGTACCAGTGCCTGTCGGTCAGCGGCGGGCTGGTCCAGTGGCCGCCCGAAGGGTCGGGGTTCAGGTTGATGCCCACGGCGCCGTACTCCCTGACGCACTTCTCCAGCTCGGGAATGCAGGTGGCGGGATCCACGCCGGGCGACTGCGGCAGCATGGCCACGGGCACGAAGTTTTCGGGAAAGAGCTGGCTCACGCGGAAGCACAGCTCGTTGCAGATGGCGGCCCAGGTGCTGGAGACGTTGAAGTCGCCGATGTGGTGCGCCATGAAGCTGGCGCGCGGGCTGAACAGCGTGATGTCGCTGCCGCGTTCCTTCATCAGGCGAAGCTGGTTGCTCTCGATGGACTCGCGCAGCTCGTCGTCGCTGATCTTCAGATCGGCCACTTTGGGCATGACGGCCGGGTCCTGGATGCCGGCGATCTGCTGGTTGCGCCAGGCCTCCAGCGCCTTCGGGGCGGTGGTGTAGTGGCCGTGGCAGTCGATGATCAGACTCATGGGAAATGCTCCTCGGGGTTGTGGGGGCGTTGCCGGCGATGCGCGCGCCGGCTTCAGACGGGTTCCATGCCCTGGCGGCGCTTGGCCTCGGCCGCCTCGGGCGCGGCCATGAAGGCCAGCAGGCGGCGCACGGCATCGGCCTGCGCCGAGCCGGCAATCACGCCGGCGGAAAACACGGTGTCGATGGCAATGGCCGGCGGCAGCGCGCCGACGATGGCGATGCCCTCGACGTGGATCAGCTCGCTCAGTTGCTGAAAGCCCAGCGCCACCTCGCCGCGGGCCACCAGCGAACCCACGGGCACGCCGGGCGGCGCCTGCACGGTGCGGGCCTTCACCTCGTCGGCGATGCCCCAGCGCTCGAACAGCTTTTGCAGCGCCACGCCGCTGGGGCCGGTGGAATAGCCCACGGTGGGCGCGGCCAGCACGGCGGCGCGCACGGCTTCTTCGCTGCCGATGTCGGGTTGGGGGCTGCCCGCACGCACGGCCACGGCCGTGCTCGACAGCACCAGATCCACCTTGCTGCCGGGCAGCACACGGCCTGCGGCTTCGAGCTTTGCAATGGCGTCCGCAGCCAGAAAGACCACGTCAAAACTTTCTTCGCCGGCCTGCACGCGCCTGGCGGCGTCCACGCCGCCCACCGATTCGATGTGTACGGGCTCGCCGCCGGCCGCCTGCCAGGCCGTGGCAAGCTCGGCCAGCACCTGGCGCGTGGCCATGGACGAAATGCCTTGAAGGGGGGTGGTCATGCGCCTTGTCTCCAGAAGGCGCCCGGGCCGCTGCCGGGCGCTGGTCCAGGAACGCCTTTTTTCGAGTGCCTGGGCGGTGGCAACAGCTGCCTGGCGCGCGGCTCGCAAAAGCGATTTCCTGCCGCGCATTCTGCGCAGCCCAGGCCCCGGCGCCCAGCGGGCCCACCGGCTAGCAGTTAGATCAAAACGGCATAGCTGATGGTATGGTTGCAGCTTTATGAACAGTCTCGCGGTGCCGTCTTGGACCTGAAGCAGCTCGAATACTTCGTCCGCGTGGCCGAGCTGGGCAGCTTCACGCGCGCCTCGCAGGCGCTGGACGTGGCCCAGCCCGCGCTGTCGCGCCAGGTGCGCCTGCTGGAAGTGGAACTGCGCCAGAACCTGTTGGTGCGCAACGGCCGCGGCGTGACCTTGACCGACGCGGGCGCGTTGCTGCTGCAGCATGGCCGCGGCATCCTGCACCAGGTGGCGCGCGCGCAGGAAGAGCTGGCAGGCGCGCGCGACGGCCTGGCCGGCCGCGTGGCCCTGGGCCTGCCGCCCAGCGTGGCGCGCGCCTTCGCGGTGCCGCTGATGCGCGCCTTTCGCCAGCAGATGCCGCACGCGCAGCTGTCCATCAGCGAGGGCCTGTCGCTGGCCATGCAGGAGGCCCTGGGCGCGGGCCGGCTGGACATTGCCGTGCTCTACAACGTGCGGCCCGTCGCGGGCCTGGACATCGAGCCGCTGATGGAGGAAGAACTGGTGCTGGTGCAGGCGCGCCCGCCCGGCCTGCAGGAAGACCCGCCGCTGCCCCTGCCGCTGGCCGCGCTGGCTGCGCTGCCGCTGATCATCCCCAGCCGGCCCAACGCCATCCGCATGCAGGTGGAAGCCGAACTGGCCGCGCTGGGCCTGCGGCCGCAGGTGGCACTGGAGATCGACGGCGTGCCCGCCATCCTGGAACTGGTGGCCGAAGGGCTGGGCAGCGCCGTGCTCACGCGCCATGCCGTGAGCAGCGCGGTGCGCCCTTCAGCCTTCTCGGTGCGCGCCATCGGCGAGCCCGGCCTGCACGTGCGCGCCTGGCTCGCCACCAGCTCGCAGCGCCCCGCCACGCGCACGCAGCAGGCGGCGCTGGGGTTGTTGCGGGAGGTGGTGGGGCAGCGGAGGGATTGAGGGGCGTGTTGTGCCAGGGCCGTTGCACGCTGCGTGTTGAGCATTGAGCGCTGGGAAACGTGTTTGCCACACTCTTGAAAGCCAACGGTCTGCAAACTCACGTTGAGTTCTCGCTTTTGGAGCGAGCTGACATGCGCGACAGACCCAGGGCAAGGTGCAAGATCAACGCTCGAGCGGCCCACTTGCCCTATTCCTCGCAAAGGTATCCTGCCAGCAATCAAACGATCCGGAGGTATGCGCATGGGCGAACTCGAGAGCAAATCGTCTCGACTGCAGCTAAGGATTGAAACGCAAGGCCCAGCACCATCGGCCGTCCGGGACGGGGCGGCTCCGCGAACCATCCTGCTATGTCTTGTATCGGCGGTGGTGGCCTCACTGGTAACCATCGGATTCTGTTTCAACAGAATCGACTGGGATCTGATTCAGCAAGTTCATGGCACTTTCTGGGCGGCATTGATAGTCGCTCCGATCACGCTAACCGGCGTGTTTTTGACGAACAACAGCCACGACCGTCGCGCAACGGCTCAACTTGCCGCGGAGGCGGACAAGTCGGACAAGCAACTGCTCCACGATGCGGATCGCCTCGCCATGCAACTGGATCATGCGGCCAATGAAGCTCAGATTGCACGCCAACTGAACATGCGCCGGGAGGTCTACCTAGAGGCGGCTGAAGAGATGGTCCGCGCCAACACATTTCTCGGGTCGATGTTCAATCTCGACTACGAAGATCCCAAGGCACTTGAAGGTTTGGCGGGATATGTCAGCGCAAACGCGAAGGTCTTGATGGTCTCCGAACCAGACGTTGCCTATGAAGCGCTGCGGCTGCAGACGATGGTCGGAAAGCTAGCCTTACTCGCAACGCCCGCCGGCGTATCGGCCTCTCGCATACATGCCGAGGCCAAGCTTGCAGAGGTCCGCGCCGCTCGGCTCGGCCAGAAAGTCCAGGCGTTGGAGGAGGAACAACAAGGCGTTGATGCTGACAACGCCTCCTCTCGCTGGATGCAACTGGGCCAAGAGATTGGGCGTTGCAGAGCAGCTCATATCGAGGCGTTGAATGTCTCCGCAGACCGTTTCGGGAGTTCGGCTGAGGCTCGCCGGAATTTTGTAGCCTTCCTCAGACCGCATATCAACGAGATTGGTGATCAGCAAGTACGGGTGCTGGCTCGACTCCGTGTGGAGCTAGGCTTCGATGCGGACGAGGAACAAATGCTCGCGGAAGCCCGTGAAGTCCGGTGCGCAATATTCGCCCAGGTCGATTCGGTGCTCGAAGGGTTGGGAGCTCGCACGAAGGTAGGGGCTCCTGATACATAAGGGCGGGTTAAAAATCCGAACTGCAACACCCGCAGTTTTCAGTAAACAAGCGTGCCAGGAGATGAAGGCGATGCAATTGGCTGGGGCATGAGGCCTGGGAGTCGCACTCTCTTCGCGCAGATCAGTCTGCCCGTTGCGGCGGCGCTGGCTTGATGGCCGCGTCCTGTCTTTGCTGTACGCTGTGGAGAGGTCGAATTCGGCATGCCCAGGTGCCGAGTGCGTTTCCATACAGGCTCGGCCGGATTCTGCCGTAGCGAGCACGCGCGGGATGCGCGCAAAGCACCAGCGCGATTCACGCCTTGCTTCGCTGATCCAACAATTTTTCAGCCTCAGCGTAGCTCAAGACCAGAGCCATCGATTCAGCAAACTGCTGCACCCGCCAAGGGTCTATCAGATCGGGGTTGCTCAGATCGGTGTGCATGTCGACAACTAGCTGCGGGGTCGGGTTCTGCCGAGTAAACATTGCACCCGTGCCGTGCTGGGACACCACCCACCGTTCGTCATCTACGACCAGTTCACCAAAAACGCGAATACCTACAAGCCGTTCATTGCCGCGAACCTCTGGGTGGCGCTCTAATAGCGCACAACTCAGGCGGCGCTGGTGCATCTTCAGTTCGTCTAGCAAATCACTGCTCATTGACACCTCATGCCGATGGACCCAAGAACGTCCGCTCTTGGGGCCGAATGCTGCCGCACAGCCGCCGCTTCGACGATAAAGACATTCACCCATCCGCCGGGTTCACGCCGCTACGCCAATTGGCCCATGGGCCACGGGCGGCTCTAAATCTGCGGCCAGGGCTCCCCTTCAGGCGGCAGCAGATGCCACAGCCCCTCAGGCAAGCCCGCAAAGTTCTGCACAAAGCGCGCAGCAGCACGCCCTTCGGCCTGCACATCGCGGATCACGATGGCCGCGATGCGCGTCGGGTGTTGGCGCGCGACCTGGGCGTAGATCTCGGGGTCGGCCTCGCCTGAATCGCCCACCAGCAGGAAGCGGCGCCGCGGGAAGTCGGCCAGCAGCCGCTCGATCACGCCGAGCTTGTGCGCACGCGAATCGCCGCTGCCTGGGATCAGCGTGTTCCAGCGCGTGCTTTCGCGCAGGTGCAGGCTGCCGGCCGGGAAGGCTTCGGTCTGCAGAAAGTCTTCCAGCGCCGGGGCCAGCTGGAAGGGGCTGGCCGAGAGGTAGTGAAAGCGCGTGCCTTCGGCTTTCGCCAGCCGGCGAAAGTGCGCGGACAGGCCCGGCGCGGCCTGGAAGGGGCGCACAAAGGTGTTGAGCAGCATCTCGCGCCGGTCGTTCACCTGCGTGATCTTGACCGTGTCGTCGATGTCCGAGACCACCGAGAGCCCGTCCTCGGGCACCAGCAGCGCATGGCCCAGGAACTGGCGCGCATCGCCTTCGGTCAGTTGGGCGCGAAAGCCCACGGTGCGCGCGTCGGGCGGCAGCGCCCGGGCGTCGAGCACGATGCGCGCCTGGCTGCGGCCGGCCGCGTCGGTGGGCGGCAGGGCATGTGGCTGGCTCTGCAACGGTGCGTCGAACACGAGGTCCACCACCTTGGCGCGTTCCGAATCGGTCAGAAAGAGGGCGCAGCGCGCATCGAAGCGGGCGCGGTCTTCGGCGGGCAAGGTGGCGCGGTCCAGCCCCAGGTAGCGCGCGAACAGCGCCTGCACGCCGCGGCGGCGCTCGCGTTCATAGACCCAGGCATGGATGTCCACCTCCACGCGCTGGGCATCAAGCCAGCGCGCGATGGCAGGCACGAAGAGCACCTGTTCGTCGGCCCGCAGCGCGCGCGCCCTGGCGCGGCCGGGCCAGGCCGCCATCAGCGCGGCCAGCAGCGCGGCGCGCTGCAGCAGGTGGCGGCGTGTGGCGGCGCCGCAGGGTGCGGGCGCTTCACGCTCCATGCTCGTAGGTTACAAAGGCAAAGGGCAGGCCGCTGGCGGCGATGTGCGATTCGCGCGCCGTCTCGCGCCAGGCCGGGCCCAGCGTGGGGGCGAAAGCGTCGCCTTCAAAGTCCTGCGCGATTTCGGTGACGATTGCGCGCCGGGCCAGCGGCTCGGCCTCGGCATAAATCTGGGCGCCGCCGATGACCCACAGCTCGTTCACGTCGCCGGCCAGCGCAAAAGCTTCCTGCAGGCTGCCCGCGCGCTGCGCACCTTCGGCCTTCCAGTCACTCTGGCGCGTCACCACGATGTTGGTGCGGCCCGGTAGCGGGCGAAAGCGCGGCGGCAGCGAATCCCAGCTCTTGCGGCCCATGACCACGGGCGCGCCCAGCGTCTGGCGCTTGAAGTGCGCAAGGTCTTCCGGCAGGTGCCAGGGCAGCGTGTTGTTCGCGCCGATCACGCCGTTGGCGGCGCGCGCGTAGATCAGGTTGATGCGCGGGCTCATGCCTTCTTCAAGCCTTCACACCGCCACGGGCGCCTTGATGGCCGGATGCGGGTCGTAGCCCTCGAATTCGAAGTCTTCGTACTGGTACTCGAAGATGGACGCAGGGCGGCGCCTGATCTTCAGCGTGGGGTAGGGGCGCGGCTCGCGCGAGAGCTGCAGCGCCACCTGCTCGGCATGGTTGCTGTAGATGTGGCAGTCGCCGCCGGTCCAGATGAAGTCGCCCACCTGCAGGTCGCACTGCTGCGCAATCATGTGCGTGAGCAGCGCATAGCTGGCGATGTTGAAGGGCACGCCCAGAAAGATGTCTGCGCTGCGTTGATACAGCTGGCAGCTGAGCCGGCCTTCGGCCACGTAGAACTGGAAGAAAGCGTGGCAGGGCATCAGCGCCATCTTGTCCAGCTCGGCCACGTTCCAGGCGCTCACGATGATGCGGCGCGAGTCGGGGTTCTTCTTCAGCGTGTCGATCACCTGGCTGATCTGGTCGATGTGGCCGCCGTCGGGCGTGGGCCAACTGCGCCACTGAACGCCATAGACCGGGCCCAGGTCGCCGTCTTCGCGCGCCCATTCGTCCCAGATGGTCACGCCGCGCTCGCGCAGCCAGTTGTTGTTGGACGAGCCTTCCAGGAACCACAGCAGCTCATGGATGATGGACTTCAGATGGACCTTCTTGGTCGTGACCAGCGGGAAGCCTTCATTGAGGTCAAAGCGCATCTGGTGGCCGAACACGCTCTTGGTGCCCGTGCCCGTGCGGTCGGCCTTGAACACGCCGTGCGTGTCCACATGGCGCATGAAGTCCTCGTATTGGTGGCGGATCGGATGGGGGGTCATTTCAGTCGGAGCCAAAGAGGGTGTCGAGGGCATCTTGGATCTGGTCCTGGAAGCGCTTCAGGTTGTCTACGGGGCGTCGCAGGTCGGTGACAGGCAGCGCGCCGATGGATGCCGTGTCCATCACGACGGATTTGCCGGCCGCCTGGAACTCGGGGTTGAGGTTGCGCACACGCGCTTCGAAATGGGTGCGTGCATACAAGGGGACGACCACCCGCGTGTGCAGGCCGCCAAGAAAGTCGTTCTGG
Organism: Xenophilus arseniciresistens; assembly: GCF_028023875.1. Taxonomy (GTDB): domain Bacteria; phylum Pseudomonadota; class Gammaproteobacteria; order Burkholderiales; family Burkholderiaceae_C; genus Xenophilus; species Xenophilus arseniciresistens. The sequence goes on along the minus strand of NZ_JAQIPB010000001.1, from coordinate 713,785 downwards.
ACATCCAGAAAAAACGGGATCGCCTGGCGATCGGAAGGATCGGGGTTGGCATATACGTCAAAGCGCGGCATCGTGGCGGCCCGGATCATCAATCCTGGCGGCCGTCGCCCAGGCTCCTGCCAAAGCTGCGGTACTTCGCCAGCGGAAGCCCCTCACGCGCGATGCGTTCGTTGTAGGCGGCGATGGCCTCCTTGTTGTCTTCCGCCCAGCGCTCCCAGTAGCGGCGCTTGACTTCGGCGGCGAGCAACTCGTCCACCGTCTGAGACAGGTTCATGCCCATCTCGCGGGCCATCTCCAGCACCTTGGAATTCAGCGACAGGTTCGTCGCCTTCTTGGGGGCATTGTCGAAGCGGAGCATGGGAGATCCTCGTGAGGAAAGGATGCGCAGATTTTATGCGCATGACTGCTGAGCGCGCCGGGCGCCCGGCCATGCTCCAATCGCGACCCCATGTCTTCGTCTTCCCTCGTTGCCTGCCGCAGCGGCTGTGCTGCGTGCTGCATCGCGCCTTCGATCAGCTCGGCGATTCCCGGCATGCCCGGCGGCAAGCCCGCAGGTGTGCCCTGTGTGCAACTGGACGAGCAACTGCGCTGTCGCATCTTCGGCCAGCCGCAGCGCCCGGCCGTCTGTGGCGGCCTGCAGCCTTCGGCCGAGATGTGCGGGGCCGACCGGGACCAGGCGATGGTGTGGCTCACCCGGCTGGAGCAGGCCACGGCGCCTGCGCGCTGAACGGCGCGCTCAGGCGTCGAAGGCCTGGCGCACCTGCGCGATGAAGGCCGTGGCCAGGGCCGAGGGCGGCTCGTTGCTGGGCCTGAGCATGTGGACCTTGTGCGTGGGCGCGGCGCGCAGCGGCCGGTAGCTCAGCTTCTGGCCGTTCCACGCGCGCGCCGTGAGTTCGTCGACGATGGCCACGCCGGCCCCGCAGGCGGCCAGCGAACAGGCCACCTGGCCCGAACGCACTTCGATCTGCGCATTCGGTTGCAGCCCCTTGTCCTGCCAGTGCCGCGCGATCAACTGCCCCTGCGGCGTGTCGGAGCTGAACGCGATCAGGCGCTCATCCCGAAGGTCTTGCAGCCTGATGTGCCTGTGCGCCGCCAGCCGATGGTCGGGCCTGAACACGCAGGCAAAGGACCAGCGCCCCACCACCTGCGAGCTGAGCATCGGATGCTCCACGGGCAGCGTGGAGATCGCGATGTCGGCCTCGTGCCGCACCAACTGCGCCACCATCTCGCGCACCAGCTGCGTTTCCATGTAGATGCGCGCGGTGGGAAAGCGGGCCGTGAGCGCCGAGATGGCCTGCGGCACCACCTCCAGCGCCGTGCTGGGGCTGGCCAGCACGCGCAGCGACAGGCCCGTGCCTTCCTTCAGTTCCTGCGCGCGGCGCTCGATGCGCTGCACGCCCTGGTAGACCCGGTCCACTTCCGAATAGAGCGCGCTGGCTTCGGGTGTGGGGCGCAGCTTGCCGCGCGTGCGTTCGAACAACTGCATGCCCAACTGCAGCTCGATGTGGCCGAGCATGCGGCTGATGCCCGGCTGCGAGACATGCAGCAGGCGCGCGGCATCGGTCACGGAGCCCGTGAGCATCACCGCCCGGAACACCTCGATCTGTCGGAGATTCATCGCCAGGAAGCACGCAGTTTGAATAACCTGATGTTATGACCAAGGCATGCCATGGTATTTGTGGCTATGGCCGGCCTGAAGCACCATCGAAGCCGTCAGACAGACAGATGGAGACAACCAATGAGTTCTGCGCTTCCCCGCCGCCGCGTGCTGGCCAGCCTGGCGGCCTGCACGGCCGCACTGGCCACTGGCGGCAGCTTTGCATCCACCCCGTGGCCCAACAAGGCCGTGCGCATCATCGTGCCCTTTGCGCCCGGCGGCGGCGCCGATTCTTCGGCGCGCCTGCTGGCCGACCTGTTCGCGCCGCAACTGGGGCAGGGCGTGATCGTCGAGAACAAGCCCGGTGCGGGCAGCGCCATCGGCGTGACTGCGGCGGCCCAGGCCAGGGACGGCCACACCCTGCTGATGGCCAGCAACAGCATGGTCATCAACCCTTCGCTCAACCCGCAACTGGCTTCAGACCCGGCGCGTGACTTCGACGCCATCGGCATGGTGTCGGCGCAGCCGCTGGTGCTGGTGGTGCCGGCCAACTCCCCGGCCAAGTCCTTCAAGGAACTGCTGGCGCTGGCCAAGGCCAGGCCCGGCATGACGGCCGGCAACAGCGGCAATGGCACCCTGGCCCACATCGCCTCGGAAATCTTCGCGGGCCAGGCCGGCACGCAGATCACGCCCGTGGCCTACAAGGGCGAAAGCGCGCTGCTGCCCGAGATGATCAGCGGCCTGGTGGACTTCGGTTTCCTGAACCTGCCCAGCGTGGCTGCGCACATCAAGTCGGGCCGCGTGCGCGCGCTGGCCGTGTCTTCGCCGCAGGACGTGGCGGAGCTGCCCGGCGTGCCCACGGTGCGCGCGCTGGGCTTTGCCGCGCTTGAAGTGCAGGGCTGGGCTGCGCTGCTGGCGCCCAAGGGCAGCATCGCGCCAGAGGGCCTGACGCGGCTGGAGGGCCTGCTGGCCCAGGCCCTGGCCTCCGACGCGGCCAGGACCCGCTTCGCCCTGCTCAACGTCACGCCCTTCGTGCTTGACCGCGCCGCCACCACCGAATTCCTGCAGCAGGAGACGGCGCGCTATGCCGGCGTGATCAAGGCGCGCGGCATCAAGGCGGGATGATGACGCTCGCCCCCGCAACCCTCCCTTCGTCTTCATCGTCGGACGCCATCTTCCACACCGACGTGCTGGTGTGCGGCGGCGGCGTGGCCGGCACCATGGCCGCCGTGGCCGCGGCCCGCGCCGGGGCCCGCGTGATGCTGATGGAGCGCTATGGCTTTCTGGGCGGCAACGCCACGGCGGGCGCTGTGGCCCAGTTCAACAGCTGGCAGACGGCCAATGGCCGCACGGTGGTCGCGGGCCTGGCGCAGGAGGTGGTGGACCGGCTGCGCATCTACGGCGCGGCCGCGGCGCATGAGCGCTTCGTGATGTCCACCGGCCACCGCATGGACCGCGTGGCCTACGCGCCCGAGGTGCTCAAGCTGGTGCTGGACGACATGGTCAGCGACGCGGGCGTGCTGCCGCTTTTGCATGCCAGCGTGCTGGACGTGCAGCGCGAAGGCCGGCGCATCGTGCAACTGCGCGCGCTGACCAAGAGCGGCATCGTCGCCATCCGGCCGGGCGTGCTCATCGACAGCTCGGGCGACATGGACGCGCTGCGCAAGGCCGGCGCCTCCTTCCTCGAACTGGAGGCGGATGAAGCGCTGCAGCCCGCCACCATGATGTTCCGCTTCGGCCCCATCGATTTCGATGCGCTGGAGGCTGCCGACATCCAGGCGCTGGCGCGGCGCGGCTATGAAGAAGGGGCGCTGGCCCGCGCAGCATTGCATGTGGCGCGCGACCCCTATTCGCAGGACGGCTGGTTCAACGTGAGCCGCCTGGCCATCGACGCCACCGACGCCATGGCCCTGGGCCGGGCCGAGATCGAAGGCCGCCGCCAGGCCTGGAGCGCGGCCAAGTTCCTGCGCCACAGCGTGCCCGGCTGCGCCGACGGCCGGCTGCAGGCCTTCGGCACGCAGGTGGGCGTGCGCGAAACGCGCCGTGTGCAGGGCGAGCATGTGCTCACGGCGCAAGAGCTGCTGGCGCCGGTGGCCTTCGACGACGCGATTGCGGCCGGCGCCTACCCCATCGACATCCATCCGGCCGCGGGCGGCGAGCTTGAATATTCGGCGCTGGGCGAAGACCACGCCTACCAGATCCCCTACCGCAGCCTGTGCCCCGTGGGCCTGGACAACGTGCTGGTGGCGGGCCGCGGCATCTCGGCCTCGCACAAGGCGCTGGCGGCGATCCGGGTCATGACCATCTCGATGGCCGTGGGACAGGCTGCGGGCATGGCGGCGGCCCTGGTGGTGCAGGGCGCGGGCAGCAGCGTGCGCAATGTGCCGGTGCCACGGCTGCGGGCGGCGCTGCTCGATGCGGGCGCGCTGCTGGCCTGAACGGCCGCGCACCTGCAAACCTGTGTTGCGATGGCTCACAAGTCTGCACGCGCGCGTCGGGTAAGCTGCACTGTGAACACAGGCGCGCGCAGCAGTAGCAGCGCGACGCTCCGGAAGGAATGCAGTGAGATCAGGATGGGGGGCGCTGGCATGCGCCCTGGCCGCGGCCTGCACGGCGTGCGGCAAGTTGTCTGGCGATTCGGCCATCGACCGCACGATCGCCAAGGCCAAGAACTACTTTCAAGCCGATGCGCGCCAGTGCTCCGTCGCCCTGTGGGGCGATTCGGTGCTCTATGGCGGCTACGACCTGGGCGAGTCGCGCCTGGATGAACCGCCGGCCGATGCGCTGCGCCGGCTGCGACCCAGATGGAAGGTCACCGACCATTCGTCCAACGGCGCCAGCGCCACCTACTTCAGCGACGACTTTCTGCGCAGCGAACTGCCCGAGCGCGTGCAGCTGATCCAGTACGGGCACAACGACCAGATCCTCGAGCTGCCGTATGAGGAGCGCATGCGCGAGATGATCGAGCATGCGCAGGCCAAAAAGCGCAGTCTGATCATCACGGGGCTGAGCAACGTCGAGCGGACCGACAAGGAGATCGGCTACCACGCGATGGCGCGCCGGCTGGCGCAGCAGCATCACGTGTGGTTCGCCGACTTCGGCAACGTGGAGTTCCACGACGGCGACACCTTCGACGGCCGACACCCACGCCCCGCCTATTCACTGCGCCTGGTGCAACGCATCGTGCAGACGCTGGACCAGGTGGCGCCTGAATGCGCCAGTTCCTGAACTGAGTCGCTCAGCCCTCCATGGCTGGCGCTGCAGCGCGAAAGGCTTCCGTTTCTTTTTTCTCGCGGCTGCGCTGACGCCCCGATGGCGGGCCGTCCTGCACGGCGGTCACAGCGCGCTCCCTACGGTAGGTGTTCACTTCAACCCCAACCCTAGGAGATAGCGATGACTGACGACAAGAAGGCAACCGGCCTGGGCGCCGCCGTAGGTGGCGTGGCCGGCGGTGTGGCAGGCGGCGCTGCAGCGGGCGCGGCCGTGGGCGGCATGACGGGCCCCGTGGGCGCAGCCGTGGGTGCGGCGGCAGGCGCGGTCATGGGCGCGATGGCCGGCAAGAGCATGGCCAAGGTGGATCCGGCCGAGGAAGACTCCTACTGGCGAGACAACTTCTCGAGCCGCTCCTATGCCAGCGGCGCCAGCTATGACGACTACGGCCCGGCCTACAGCCACGGCGTGAACTCGTACGCCAAGTACCAGGGACAGGGCCGCAGCTTCGAGGACCTGGACGCGGACCTGGGCCGCGACTGGAGCGGCGTGCGCGGCCGCTCGACGCTGGACTGGGACCGTGCCAGGCCCGCCTCGCGCGATGCCTGGCAGCGTCTGAGCGACCGCGTCGAACGGGCGGTGCCAGGCGATTCGGATCGGGACGGGCTGTAAGCCCGGCAGGGGGCGCGGCGGCCTGCGGCCTCAGTGGCCCTGCGCCGCCTGCGCGCGCAGCACGCGCCCCGGGTTCATGAGGCCCTGCGGGTCCAGCGCGCCCTTGATGGCGCGCATCATGCCCAGCGCCACGGGCGACTTGTGCTTCTCGAGCTTGTGCACCTTGAGCTCGCCGATGCCGTGCTCGGCCGAGAAGGAGCCGCCGAACTTCTCCACCTGGTCGTAGACCAGCGTGTTCACTTCCTCCTCGCGCTCGCGCAGGAAGGCCTTGGGGTCGCCGTCGACCGGCACCTGCACGTTGTAGTGCAGGTTGCCGTCGCCCAGGTGGCCGAAGTTGACCAGGCGCACGCCGGGCAGGCGCTGCTGCAGCAGCACGTCGGTTTCGGCGCAGAAGGCCGGGATGCGGGAAACCGGCACCGAGATGTCGTGCTTGATGTTCAGCCCTTCCTCGGCCTGCGCCAGCGAGATGCTCTCGCGGATGTGCCACAGCTCATGCGCCTGGGCCAAGCTCTCGGCCACCACGGCATCGCTCACGCAGCCGGCCTCGAAGGCGGTCTCCAGCAGCGCCTCGAAGCGCGAGCGTGCGTGTTCCTCGGACTCGTTGTCGGAGTTCTCCAGCAGCACGCTGTAGGGCACCTCGGGGTTGTCGATGAAGGGCACGCGCAGTTGCGGCATGTGCTTGTCGACCAGGCTCAGCGCGAAGCGGCCCATGACCTCGAAGCCCGTGAGCCCCGAACCCAGGTGCTGGTGCGCCAGGCCCAGCAACTCCACCGCCGCATCGAAGCTGGGCACGGCGGCCCAGGCCGTCAGTTGCACGGCCGGGCGCGGGTACAGCTTGACCGTGGCGGCCGTGATGATGCCCAGCGTGCCTTCGCTGCCCACGAAAAGGTCGCGCAGGTCGTAGCCCGTGTTGTCCTTGCGCAGCCCTGAAAGGCCCGACCACACCTCGCCCTGGGCCGTGACCACTTCAAGGCCCAGGCACAGCTCGCGCGCATTGCCGTAGCGCACCACCTGCGTGCCGCCGGCATTGGTGGCCAGGTTGCCGCCGATGGTGCAGCTGCCTTCGGCTGCCAGGCTCAGCGGGAACAGGTAGCCGGCCTTGTCGGCGGCCTCCTGCAGCACCTGCAGCACACAGCCTGCTTCCACGGTCATGGTCAGGTTGGCGCCATCGATCTCGCGGATGGCGTTGAGCCGCGTCAGGCTCAGCACCACCTGCTGGCCGCTGCTGTCGGGAATGGCGCCCACGGCCATGCTGGTGTTGCCGCCCTGCGGGACCAGCGTGACGCCCGCGGCCGCGCAGGCCTTGACCACCGCGGCCACCTCGGCCGTATTGGCCGGCCGCACCACGGCCAGCGCCTTGCCGCGTGCGCGCTTGCGCCAGTCCTGCTCGTACGACGCGAGGTCGCCGCCGGTCAGCACATGGGTGGGGCCGACGATGGCCTGGAGGGAAGCGAGAAAGTCTGCAGGGGCGGCGTGGGTCATCGAGGGAACAGGACAAACGGGGAAGGGGAGGGCCAAGGTTAAGCGCTGGCATTGTGTTTGCCAATCCTGATAATTCGAAGAGTTATGTTTGATCTTGCGAACAAAGTCAGCATGCGCCAGCTGCGCGCCTTCGAGGCCGTGGCGCGGCATGGCGCCTTCGCGCCGGCCGCGCGCGAGCTGTTCATCACCCAGTCGGCCCTGTCGGGCCTGATCCGCCAGTTGGAAGAAGCGGCCGGCGTGCGCCTGCTGGAGCGCACCACGCGCACCAGCGGTCTCACGCAGGCCGGCGGGCTGCTGCTCGAGGACGTGCGGCTGGCGCTGGGCTCGGTTCAGCACGGCCTGCGCCGCATGGACGAGCTGGCGTCGCTGCGCGAAGGCGTGCTCACGCTGGCCGCGGCGCCCTCGGTGCTGGCCGCGGTGGTGCTGCCCTGCCTGCCCGCGCTGCGCGCAGCGCACCCGGGCATCCGCGTGGTGCTGCGCGAGGAAAGCGGCGGCGTGATCGTGCGTTGCGTGCGTGATGGCGAAGTGGATTTCGGCGTGGGCGGCTGGCATTCGCAGGCCCAGCACCTGGACGCGCTGCCGCTGTTCAGCGACCGCCTGGGCGTGGTGGCGCCGGCCGGCCACCCGGTGCTGCGCAAGCGCCGGCTGGTGGGGGCCGACCTGGCCACGCAGGTGTTCGTGGGGCTGACGGGCGACACCGCCATCAGCGAGCTGCTGGGCGCGCAGGCCAGCCTGCCCGTGGCCGTGCGCGAGCCCGCGCTGCGCGTGTCGAACCCGCCGCTGATGCAGCAGGCGATCCGCGCCGGGCTGGGCCTGGGGCTGGTGCCCGCTCTGGTGGCGCAAAGCCCTGGTTTTCAGGGGCTGAGCTTCAAGCTGCTGGCCGAGCCTGCGCTGGCACGGCGCATTGTGGTGCTGCGCAACCCGCGGCGCTCGCTCTCGGCGGCGGCGGCGCTGTACCAGGAAGCCATCGTGCGACAGGCGCGCCGCGTGGCTCAGCAGCCCGGCCAGGGCTTCGTGCTCAGCGAGGATTGAGCCTGCCGGCCGCGCGCAGCCGCAGCCGCACATGGGCCGCGCAGGCGACGAACAGCAGCAGGCACAGCACGATTTCCAGGCCGGCCAGAGCACGGCTCAGGGCCAGTGTGTCGCTCCAGGCGCGCACCACGCCTTCGGTGAAGTACAGCCACACCAGCAGGCTGACCCAGCGGTAGGTGTACATGCGGTGCTTGAGCAGGCCCGCCAGCGGGATCGTGAGCGGCAGCACCTTGAGCGCGAGCCAGGAGCCGCCGGGGCGCAGGGGCGCCAGCCACAGCTCCCAGGCCAGCCCCAGCACGATCAGGCCCAGCAGGCTGCCCACGGCCAGCCAGCGTGTGGCGTCGACGATCACGGGGGGCTGGGAAGGGGCTGGGTTCACGGAGCGGAGAAATGCACGGAGGGCGCGCTGCGAACAGGCGTTGCGCCGGGCTGGGCCAGGGGTGGGCCAGGCGGGTGGCATCATACCGAGCATGAATCGCCAGCAACTGTGGCAGGACCTGAGCCGCTTTCCGTGGCGCAACACCGCGATGGTGTTGGGCGAACGCTTCCGCGAAGACCGCCTGGGCCTGACGGCCAGCAGCCTCACCTTCACCACCACCATGGCGCTGGTGCCCTTCTTCACGGTGGCGCTGGCGCTGTTCACGGTTTTCCCCATCTTTGCCGATCTGCAGCAGGGCCTGGAGCGCTGGCTGGTCCAGAGTCTGATCCCGCCCAACATCGCGCGCCAGGTGCTGGGCTACCTCAACCAGTTCGCCAGCGCAGCCAGCAGCCTGGGCGTGGCCGGCCTGGTGGTGCTGCTGGCCACGGCCATCGCGCTGATCCTGACCATCGACAAGACGCTCAACAGCATCTGGCGCGTGAGCGCGCCGCGCCCGCTGGGCCAGCGCGTGCTGGTCTACTGGGCCGTGATGACGCTGGGCCCGCTGCTGCTGGCGCTGAGCCTGTCCACCACGGCCTGGGTCTTCGCCGCCTCGCGCGGGGTGGTGGGCGACGGCGGCGGCTTGCTGCGGCCGGTCTTCGACAGCCTCGAATTCCTGCTGCTGGCCGGCGGCGTGGCGGCGCTCTATCACTATGTGCCCAACACGCGCGTGCGCTGGTCGCATGCCTGGGCCGGGGGGCTGTTCGTGGCCGTGGCCATCGCGCTGGCCAAGCGCGTGCTGGGCCTGTACCTGGGCTCGGTGCCCACCTATTCGGTGATGTACGGGGCTTTCGCCACGGTGCCCATCCTGCTGATCTGGATCTACGTGGCATGGGTCATCGTGCTGCTGGGCGCCGTGATGGCCGCCTACCTGCCCAGCCTGCTGACCGGCGTGGCCCGCCCCGGCGGCGCGCCGGGCTGGAACATGCAGCTGGCCGTGGAAGTGCTGCAGCAGCTGTGCGCCGCGCGCGAAGGCCCGCGCCGCGGCCTGACGGTGCCCGAGCTGGCCCAGCGCCTGCGCGTGGGCGTGCTGCAGCTGGCGCCCGTGCTCAAGACCCTGGCCACGCTGGACTGGGCCGTGGAAGTGGCCGACGACCCGCTGAGCGATTCGCCGCGGCATGTGCTGCTGATCGACCCCGAGCGCACGGCGCTGGCCCCGCTGGCGCAGGCGTTGATGCTGCCGCGCGAACCTTCGGTGCAGGCACTCTGGCAGGGCGGGGCGCTGGCCGATCTGCGCGTGGCGGACGTGCTGGGTCCGGCGCCGGCGCCACGCTGATCCGCAGGCGCTGCCGCCGCCTTGCGGCGCCATCCGGCGTGTGCTCTGGCGCGCTTCCTGCGTGTCTGCCGGGGCTGCATGCTCTTACACTTTTGAGCGACGCGCGGAGTCCGCGCAACCGGTCGATGATGCGCGCGCACAAGCGCAGAAAAAGAAGGATGGCGGCATGGCCGAGTTCGTGAAGATGGTGGTCTACGTGGCCCGCAGCAAATGGGGGCGATGGCCCGCTGCGGACTTCGTGCCGGCCGCCCGGCAGACCGCGCTGGCGCAGTGCATCACCGGTGCGCTCGTCGAAGACGGTGCCGCCATCTTCCACATCGTCGAAGGCCCGGCCCCGGCCGTGGACCGCTTCATGGCTTTTGTGTCCCTGTCCCGCCACCTGAGCAATGTGCGCGTGGTGCACGACTACAGGCGCGAGAACCGCCTGTTCGCCGACATGCCCCTGGCCCACATCTCGGACCCGGCCTGGAGCGAGCGCATCCAGAACCTGCTGGCCGGCGGCGAGGTGATCCGCGGCGACGTCTGGCAGTTCTGCGTGGAAGTGTCCGAGCGCGTGCGCCCTGCCCCTTGAACGGGCCCGCCCCTCGCAACTGGACACCCCTCTTCACCAGCCCTTCACGCGACTTTGCACATCGCTGCGCCGCACAGGCGCGAGCGCAACATTCGGGGCACAAGATCGAGGCGTCGTTCAACGAAAAGGGGAACACGCACATGAAACTCTCGAAGCTCACCGCCGCCGCACTGGCTGCCACCCTGGGTCTGGCCTCCGTCGGCGCCCATGCCCAGCACGGCCATCGCGACGGACGCGACCGGGACGACCATCCCGGCTACTCGCAGCGTCATGAGGCATGGCGTGGCCACGCTCCCGAGCGCCGCTACGAGCGCCATGACCATGGCGACCGTCATGACCGCTACGACCGCCGTGACTATCGCGACTATCGTGCCTACGGCCCGCAGCCGCAGTTCTACCGCGGCCAGCGCCTGCCGGCCGAGTGGCGCGGCCACCAGCACCGGGTCAACGACTGGCGCGCCTACCACCTCTCCGCGCCGCCGCAGGGCCAGCAGTGGGTGCAGGTCGGTTCTTCGGACTTCGCGCTGGTCGCGCTGGCCACGGGTGTGATCACCTCGCTGATCCTGGCCAACAACTGAGCCAGGTCAGCAGGTCGCCCCGGCTTTGGCCGGGGTGCCTCAGCGCTTCTCGACGCCGATCTGGGCGGCGATCTCCGCCACAGGATCCTTGAATCGCGCCAGGCCGCTGGCCACTTCGGCATCGATCTCGCTGCCGCTCACAGGCGACAGCCGGGTGGTGCCCAGCCGCTGCGCGAAGTCGCGCAAGGCGTTGCCTGTCAGCGTCTTGCGCAGCTCGGCCTCCAGGCTGCGCACGATCTCGCCCGGGGTGCCGGCGCGCACGGCCAATGCCGTCCAGAGCGCGAAATCGAAATCGATGCCGCTTTCGCGCACGGTGGGAACGTCTGCAAGGACGGGCTCGCGCTCCTTCGATGCGCTGGCCAGCACCCGCAGCTTGCCTGCCGCGGCCAGCGGCACGACCGGCGTGGTGTCGACCAGCGCAAGGTCCAGCACACCCACGTTCAGATCGTTCAGGATCTGCGGAAAGCTCCTGTAGCTGACGTGGCGGAACCTGCCGCCCATCTTCGTGCCCAGCAGCGTGGCGCCGACCTGGTAGGACAGGCCCGAGGTGCCCAGTGACACGGCCTCGGGTTCCTTGCGCATGGCCGTCTGCAGGTCAGCCAGCGTGCTGAATCTCGAGTTCGCAGCCGCGACCAGCACGGTCCATGCGCGGGAAACACCGATCACCGGAACCAGGTCGGTGGGCGTGTAGGGCAGGTTGGTGCGCAGCAACGGGTTGAAGACCATGGGCTGAGGGCCGATCAGCAGCATGGTGTAGCCGTCGGCCGGTGCCGACAACAGCGACTGCATGGCGATGAGGCCATCGGCGCCAGGCTTGTTCTCCACGATCACCGGCTGCCTGATCTGCGTCGAGAGCTGCTCGGCGATCACGCGGCCCAAGGTGTCACCGCCGCCGCCAGTGCCCACCGGCAGCACCATGCGCAGACTTCGGGACGGATAGCTATGGGCGCGCACAGGCAGCGCGCAGGCCAGCGCTGACGAGGCCAGCAGGCCGGTGAGGCTGCGGCGGGTAAGGCCATGGTGCATCGGGTTGTCTCCGTTCATTCTTGGGTCTAGAGCCTGCGCCGCTGCGGGCGCTCGATCAGGCCGCAGCCGCCGGCGCGGCTTCCTCCGCGGGCGCACGGACCAGGCGGACGGCGGTATAGCTCAGCACCGTCGTCCCTTCCTGGTTGAGCACGTCGATGCGCGATCGCAGGATTGCGCGCCCGGGCTTGGAAGTCAGTCTTCGCTCAATGACTTCGCACTCCACATGGAGGGTATCGCCCACGCGCGTGGGCGCCTTCATCACCAGCGTGGCTTCCAGAAAGGCCAGCCCGATGCCTTCCATCGTGCGTTTGGCCAGGCCCTCGGCATAGGCATAGACGAGCGCGCCGGGCACCACCCGGCCCGACAGCGCACTGTGGGCGCGCTCGGCGTCGTCCACGCTCGTGAACAGACCTTCGGTCAACCAGCTCGCATTGACGAAATTCACGAGGTCGGTCTCGGTGATCGTGCGGCCGCCGGAGCGGTGCCGCAGGCCTGGCGCCAGATCATCCCAATAGAGCGCCCTGTCCATCATCTTCATTGCAGTCCTTGGTGAATGCCTCTGCATGCCATTGCATGAATGGGCCAGCGCATTCTGGGGTCGGCGGCTGCTGCGGGCGCCCCCCGCAACGGGTGGTGTGCTCCATCGACGATGCAGCGGCGAAGCCCGCCGGTATCATGAAATCATGCTCTTGCGTCACGGTGATCGCGCGCCTTTCACGCCTTTGTCGTCACGGTCTGCGATGCGCCGTCCATGACACGCACGCTCGCTCCCCGCCTTGCCTCGGGCATGGTGCCCCGCACCTCGCTGGTGAATCGGCTGATGGACGCGCGTCGCAAGCGCTGCATCGTTCTTCAGGGGCCACCCGGCAGTGGCAAGACATCACTGCTGCTGGCCATGCGCGGGCAACTGCTGACGCACGGCTTCGAGGTCGCCTGGCTGTCGCTGTCACAGGAGGACGGCGATCTCGACACCTTCCTGCAGGGACTGATCGCAAGCCTGGGTGGCCTGGACCCGGCCTTGGTCCGGCCCGCAGCGCTGCTGGCTGGCGAAGGGCCGCGCGATGCCGATGCGGTGGAGCACTGCATGATCGCGCTGGCCCAGGGCCTGGCAGCCCGCAGCGGCGAACTGGTCCTGATGATCGACGACGTCCATCTGCTCACGACGGCGCCCACCTTGCAGGCGCTCACCTGGCTGCTGGACTATGCGCCGTCCGCGTTCCACTTGGTGCTGGCCTGCCGCGAAGCCCCGCAGCATCCGCTGGGCACGGCGGTCGCCCGACTGCGGCAACGCCAGATGGCGGTCGATTTCTCCTGGCCCGACCTTCGCTTTTCGCTGGCGGAGTCGCAGCAGTTTGTGCAGAGCCGGCTGGGCGCGCTTGCGCAGCAGGAGGCCATGCGCCTGCACAAGCGCACCGATGGCTGGATCGCAGGGCTTCAATTGCTGTGCCTGCACTACAAGGAGCCAGCCACGCCGTTGCCCGAGATGCCGCTGAGGGATGCAGGAAGTTTTGCGGCCTACTTTGAGCAGCATGTGCTCGAACACCTGTCTGCGGCCGACGTCGAGCTGCTCACCCGCGTCGCCATCTGTCATCGCGTCTGCGCCGATCTGGGCGCCGCGTTGCTGGACGGCGCGCGCAGCCCAGCGCAGATCGAGCAGCGCCTGGCGGCGCTGGAGCGCGACAGCCTCTTCATCGCCCAGGAGCAGGAGCGCGGCCAGCATGTCTGGTGGCGGCTGCACCCGCTGCTGCGCGAAGTCCTGCAAGCCAGGATCGAAGGCGGCGAGGGCGAAACCCTGCCCTCGCTGCATCGTCGCGCCTGGCGCTGGTTCGCGGTCCATCAGATCGTCTCGGAAGCCGTGCATCACGCCGTCCTGGCCGGCGAGGCCGAGGCCGCCGTCGCGATGCTTTCGGACTGTTCGCGCGAACTGCTGGAGCGGGGGGAATTCGCGCTGATCAAATCTCTGCTGCGGCGGCTGCCGGTGCAATTGCTGCAGCGGCATGTGGGCCTGCGTCTTGCGCAGGCCCATGTGCATCTGAATTCGCGCGAGTTCGCCGCGCTGGATGCCGGCCTGGCTGCGCTGGCGGGAGAGCCGCTGACGCCCTTGCAACGCGCCGAACTGGATTTGCTGCACTGCGCCACCGCGCTGCATCGCGACGATGTCGATGCTGCTGCGCGCGCGCTGGGCTGCCTGGAGTCGCTTCCCGCGGGCGCCGACGCGCTCTTGCGCTCCACCCGCGCGAATCTGACGGCCTGGACGCATTTGGCGCGAGGCGAGTACGCGCTTGCGCGCGAGGTGCTGGGGCGGCGCCATGCGCAGCACGATGGACCGGTGGCTCGCCTGACCGGCATGTGTCTTGAAGGGCTGCTTCACACGCTGGAGGGCCGCATGGGCGATGCGGAACACCTGTACCGGCAGGTGCTCGACGCCGAATGCGACGGCCCCGCGGGCGTGCAGCTGTCCCAGCTTGCCGCGGCACTTCTGGGCGACGTGCTGTATGAAATGGACGAGCTGGACGCCGCATGTGCCCTGCTGGACTCGCGCATGGACCTGATCGAGCATGCGGGCATTCCCGAAGCCATCCTGCGTGCTGCCCTGGTCCTGGCCAGCGCGCACTGGCTGTGCGGCCGGCGGCTCGAAGCGCTGGCTCAGCTCGATCGGCTGGAAGACCATGCCGCGCGGCGCGAACTGCCCCGGCTGCAGGCGCACGCGCTGTGCCTGCGCGTGCGCCTGCAGCAGCAACGCGGTGAGATGCTCGCGGTGTCGGAAGCCCTGTGCAAGCTGGACGAGCTGGCAGCCAGACGCCGCGGCCAGGAGGATTCGGTCTCGCAGGAGATCATGCGCCTGGCCGAACGGGCACAGATCGCCGTGCACCTCAATCGCGGCGAACTGGCGCCTGCCGCCGATGGGCTGCGCGCGCTGTTGCAGCGCTTTCAGGCCGCGGGTCGGCTTCGGCCTGCGGCGGCGCTTCTGGCGCAGCTTGCGCTGGTGGAGCGAAACCTCGGCAACGAGGCCGAGGCCGTCCCGATGCTGATCGACGCGCTGCGCCTGGGCCATCGTCTGGGGCTGGTTCACACCTTGCTGGACGTCTCGCGCCGCGTGCCGGCCGCGCTGCACGGGCTGGTGGAGTCAGGCACGCTGGAGCCGGTGCTGGCGTTCTACGCGCAGCGCCTGCTGGACGTGGCGGGCCGCCAGCGCGCGCTGCACGGCGTTGCGCAGGCGCCGGCGGCGCAGCGCGAGCCGCTGGAGCCGCTCAAGGAGCGTGAGCTGGAGATCCTCGGCCTGCTGGCCCAGGCATTGCCCAACAAGAAGATCGCGCGGGTTCTGGGCCTCTCGCCCGAGACGGTGAAGTGGCATCTCAAGAACATCTATCTCAAGCTGGGCGTCAGCGCGCGGGACGCCGCAGTCGCGCGGGCGCGCGACCTGCAGCGCTGAACGTCGCCGCTGCTGTTCAACGCGGTGCCGTGCTCCGGAAATCGGGGCTCAGAAGCCGCCGCGGCCGCCGCCGCAGATGAGGGTCTGCCCGCTGATGTAGTCGGATTCGGGCAGGCAGAAAAGATAGATCGCGCCGGCGGCCTCTTCAGGCGTTCCGAGGCGCCCCAGCGGGATCTCGCGCTCAGCCAGTGTTGCGCGCTCGGCCGGAATGCCCACGCGCACCTCGTTGCCGTCGATGTTGACGAGGGCGCGCTCACCCTGGGGCACGCGCTGGGTCAGCCGCGTTTCGATCGCGCCGAACGCCACGCAATTGACGTTGACCTTCATGCGTCCCCACTCCTTGGCCATTGCTTTGGTCAGGCCGATGACGCCCGCCTTGGCAGCCGAGTAGTTGACCTGCCCCGCATTGCCGCCGGTGCCCGAGACCGACGAGACATTCACGACCTTGCGAAAGATCTCGCGGCCCTGCGCCTGCTCGGCGCTGCTGGCGCTGCGCAGGTAGGGCTGCGCCGCGCGGAGCAGGCGAAAGGGCGCACTCAGGTGGCAGGCCAGCATGGCCTCGAACTGCTCGTCGCTCATCTTCTGGATCACGTTGTCCCAGGTGTAGCCGGCGTTGTTGATGATGATGTCGATGGCACCGAAGCGCTCGAGCGTGGCAGCCACCACGCGCGTGCCGAAGTCGGGTGCGGCCACGTTGCCTGCGCAGGCCATGGCCCGTGCGCCTGTGCCTTCGATCTCGGCGACCACCTCGTTTGCAGGCGCCTCGTCGAGATCGTTCACGACCACGGCTGCGCCGGCGCTGGCCAGCTTGAGCGCCACGGCGCGGCCGATGCCACGGCCGGCGCCGGTCACGATGGCCACTTTGGATTCAAGGCTTCGATGCATGTTGGTCTGTGTGTGCATGGCGTCAATGTGTGTCCGCGCGGCCGTAGAGCGTCACCACGCAGGCGCCGCCCAGCCCCAGGTTGTGCTGCAAGGCGATATCGACCTTCTGGACCTGGCGTGCCTCGGCGCTGCCGCGCAGCTGGTGCGTGAGCTCGTAGCACTGTGCGAGCCCGGTCGCGCCCAGGGGATGGCCCTTGGACAGCAGGCCGCCCGACGGATTGGTGACGCACTGGCCGCCGTAGGTGTTGTCGCCATCGAGCACGAAGCGCTCGGCCTGTCCTTCCTGGCACAGGCCGATGGCTTCGTAGGTGAGCAGTTCGTTGTGCGCGAAGCAATCGTGCAACTCGCACACGCGAACATCCTTCGGATCCACGCCGCTGTGTTCATAGACCGCTTGCGCCGCAGCGCGCGACATGTGGAAGCCCACGTAGCCGATCATCGAAGGCGGATCGAAGGACTCCACCACGTCGGTGGTCATGGACTGCGCGAGCACCTGGACGTCGGTGCGAAGGCCGTGGCGGCGAGCGAATCGCTCCGAGACCACGATCGCCGCGGCCGCGCCGCAGGTTGGCGGGCAGGCCATGAGGCGCGTTGCCACGCCCGGCCAGATCGCCTTATCGTTCATGACATCGTCCACCGTCAGCACGGTGCGGAACATCGCGAGCGGATTGTTGGCGGCATGGCGGCTGGCCTTGGCCCGGATCGCCGCGAAGGTCTCGAGCTTCGTTCCATACTTGCGCATGTGCTCGCGCCCGGCGCCGGCAAAGCAGCGCACGGCGCGCGGCACGCCTTGCGCGTCCGCCGTCAGCGTCTGCCAGACGGGGTGGAAGCGCTCGCGCGTCTGGGGCCTGTCGTCCCAGTGCGATTGCAGGGCGCCTGGCTGCATCTGCTCGAACCCCACGGCGAGCGCGCAGTCCACCTGGCCCAGCTCGACCGCCGTGCGGGCCAGGAAGAGGGCCGTGGAGCCCGACGAACAGTTGTTGTTGACGTTGAAGATGGGGACGCCGGTGCGCCCCACTTCGTACAGCACGGTCTGACCGCAGGTGGAGTCGCCGTAGACATAGCCGGCGTAGGCGGACTGGACCTGGTCGTAGGCGAGGCCGGCATCGTCAAGGGCGCGGCGCACGGCCTGGGCGCCCATCTCCACATAGCTCAGGCTTGCGCCCGGCTTCGTGAACGGGATCATGCCGACGCCGGCAATGAAGGTCTTCTGGCTCATGGATTCAAGGCTCGCAGAGGGTGTGGGTCTGAGCCTGATCTTGTCGTGCAGCGGCCCGCGAATCACCACCCTGGTCGGGGGGGCGCGGCCGTGGCACCGACGTACATGGCACGCAGTTCGCGCTTGAGCACCTTACCGACCGGGCTGCGCGGAAGCTGTGCCACCAGTTGCAGATCGGCCAGGCGCTGCGTCTTGCCCAGCTGTGTGTTGCACCACTTCAGGATCTCGTGCGCATCGGGCCGCGCGCCCGCAGGCGGCACCACGAAGGCCACGGGCGTCTCACCCCAGCGATCGGACGGCACGCCCACCACGGCGGCATCCTGCACCTGCGGATGGCGGCGCAGTTGCAGCTCGAGGTCGCTCGGATAGACGTTGAAACCGCCGCTGATGATCATGTCCTTCTTGCGGTCCACCAGCACCAGAAAGCCATCTGCATCGAAGTAGCCGATGTCGCCACTGCGCAGGAACCGTCGGCCTTGCGCATCGAACCAGTCGAGCCCCTCCTTGCCCGCGTGGCCGTGATAGCCCTCCATCATGGTGTCGGACCTGCCGACGATCTCGCCCGGCTCGCCCGCAGGCAGGATCTGGTCGTGTTCGTCGATGATGTGGAACTCGCTGCCGCCGGCTGGCCGGCCCACGGTGTGCAGCTTGTCGGGGTGGCGATGCGCTTCGAGCGTACAGCTGCCGCCCCCTTCGGTGGTGCCGTAGAACTCCAGCAGGCCGCCGGGCCAGCGCTGGATGGCGTCGCGCTTGAGCTGCGCAGAGAACGGAGCGCCCGCGCAGAGCTTCATCCGGAAGCGGCTGAGGTCGAAGACATCGAAGTGCGGCTCGGCGAGGATGCGCTGGTACTGCACTGGCACCAGCATGGTGTGCGTGGCGCCTTCGTCTTGCGCCAACTCCAGGTAGCGGGACGCATCGAACTTGGGCATCAGCACCACGGTGCCGCCGCCCGCCAGCGCAGGAAAGAGCGCCACCAGCGTGGTGTTGGAATACAGCGGGGTCGCCAGCAGCGTCACAGCGTCGGCCGTGAAGCCCAGCAGTTGCCGGCGCGCAACCTGGCTCGCCCTTCGCTCGTGCGATTGCACGATCCCCTTGGGCGCTCCCGTGGTGCCCGACGAGTAGATGATGTTGAAGGGCCACTGGGCTTCAATGGTCACGGGCCTCGCGCGAGCGTCTGCCGCAGGCAGCCAGGCGCCAAGGCTGCCGATGCCTTCACCGAGCTGGATGCACAGGTCGGAGAGCCCGGCATCGCGGATCAGCGCCAGCGTGCTTTCGTCGGCAAAGACCAGACGAGCCGGGCCGTCCTGCACCATCGCCGCCAGCGATTCGGGCGTAGTCGTCGGTGGCAGGGGCGCCACCACCAGCCCCGCACGCACGGTGGCGAGGAAGGCTGCCACATAGGGGATAGAGGTGGCCGCGCAGATTGCGACGATGTCCCCGGCTCGCAGCCCCTCACGCTGCAGCCCCAGTGCGATCCGCTCCACCAGCGCATCCAGTTGCGCGTAGGTGCTGCGCTGCAGCCCGCAGACCAGGGCCACCGAGTCGGGCCGCTCGCGCGCCTGGTCGCGCACGAGGTCGGCCACTGCACAGAAAGGGGAAGAGGATGGGATCGGAAGGGCGTTTGACATGGCAGCGGCAACGCCGGGGACGTTTCCGGACGCAAGTTGCTTCGCCAGGATGCTACGCAGGGCCCGCAAAAGAGCACCCCCCGAACCGGGGGGGGCTCTGGCGGATTGCCGATCGCGCCAGCATGCATGGCATCGAGGCCGCGCCAAAGAAAAAAGCCAAGCCGTTCTTCGCGAACGTCTTGGCTTTCAATGCGCCCGCGCAACTCGCGTTGCCGCTGGGTCTTTGACCTTGGCTCCCCGACCTGGGCTCGAACCAGGGACCTACGGATTAACAGTCCGGCGCTCTACCGACTGAGCTATCGGGGAATGGATGTCGGTTGGTCATCAAAAAGCCCGCGTGGATTCGCATCCGACGGGCTTCTTGCGGGCTGCCTGCTGTGATGAGCTGGCAGCACTTCTTGTGTTTGGCTCCCCGACCTGGGCTCGAACCAGGGACCTACGGATTAACAGTCCGGCGCTCTACCGACTGAGCTATCGGGGAATAAGCCCGCTAGTATAGCCAATCTTTGCGGGGCTCCGGAAGATTCGCTTCCTGCAGTTGCAAAAAGTGTCGCGGCGCTGCGCATCTGCAGACCGCGGCCCTCCCAGCTTCAGCGCATGCCCTGCTGCATGCGCGCCATCAGGGCGCGCGCAGCACCCTCGGGATCGTCGGCGCCCACGATGGCGCGCACCACCGCGATGCTGCCCACGCCGGCTGCCAGCGCCTGCGGCAGGCGATCCATGTCGATGCCGCCAATGGCCACCAGCGGATAGCCGCGCATCAGGTCGGCGTAGCCGTGCAGGCGCGCCAGGCCTTGCGGCGCAGTGGCCATCTTCTTGAGCGTGGTGGGGAACACGGCGCCCAGCGCAAGGTAGCTCGGGCTCACGGCATCGGCGCGCACCATCTCGGCATAGCCATGGGTGCTCACGCCCAGGCGCAGGCCGGAAGCGCGCAACTGCTGTACTTCGGCCGGCGTCAGCGCGTCCAGGTCTTCCTGGCCCAGGTGAACGCCATAGGCGCCGGCCTCGATGGCCAGCTGCCAGTGGTCGTTGATGAACAGCAGCGCCGACGTGCCGCGCACCGCTTCAACGGCGGCCTGCACTTCACGCGCGATCGCAGCCGGGTCGTCGGACTTGAAGCGCAGCTGCACCGTGGGCACGCCGGCGCGCGCCATGCGGCCCACCCAGGCCGCGTCGGGCAGCACGGCGTACAGGCCCAGTGCGATGGGGCAGGGCGGGAAGCTGTTGGCGCGCGCGGCGGGTGGGAAGCTGCCCAGGCCGAAGTCGCGCGGATCGGCAGGCCATTGCGCGGCATCGAAGTGGCCCAGCCGTTCGGTCTGTGCCTGCCACGCGCGGGCCACGCACTCGCTGTCGATGGCGATGAAGCCCAGCCGAGCGCAGGCTTCGCGCGCGCCGCGGTAGACCGGCGCGTCGCTGCTGAAGCCGTCGAAGGCGGCGGCGGGGTGGCCGTCGAAGCGCGCGCTGTGCGCAGCCAGGATCGCCCGTGCGATGTCGGAAGCGTTCTGCGTCATGGTGGAACTCATTGCGCGTGGTGCCAGAAGGGCGTGCCCAGCACCGGCGTGCTGGGTTGGGCGCTGTCCTGCGCCTGCATGGCGCCAGCCAGTCGCGCGGCGCGGCCGGCCTGCACGGCGTCTGAGAAGGCGCCGGCCATGGCCACCGGGTCCTGCGCCAGGGCCACGGCGGTGTTCAGCAGCACGCCGTCATAGCCCCACTCCATCACCTGGCAGGCATGCGAGGGCAGGCCCAGGCCGGCATCGACGAGCAGGGGCACATCAAGCCGTTCGCGCAGCACCTGCAGCGCATAGGGATTGACGGGGCCGCGGCCGGTGCCGATGGGCGCGGCCCAGGGCATGACGGCCTGGCAGCCCACGTCGACCAGGCGCTGGCACAGCACCAGGTCTTCGGTGCAGTAGGGCAGCACCTGGAAGCCGTCGCGGATCAGCCGGTCTGCGGCTTCGACCAGGTTCAGCGTGTCGGGCTGCAGCGTGTAGTCGTCGCCGATCAGTTCGAGCTTGATCCAGGGCGTGTCGAACAACTCGCGCGCCATCTGTGCGGTGGTGATCGCTTCCTGGATGCCGTGGCAGCCCGCCGTGTTGGGCAGCACGGGCACGTCCAGGCGGCGCAGCAGTTCCCAGAAGCCCTGGCCGCCTTCCTGCTCGCCGTTCGCGCTGCCGGTCGCGGCGCCCTGGCGGCGCACCGAGGCGGTGAGCATGGCCGGGCGTGCGCGCCTGACGGCGGCTTCGAGCACGTCGGGCGAAGGGTAGCGCGCGGTGCCCAGCAGCAGGCGGCTTTCGAAACGCTGGCCGTACAGGACCAGTGCGTCGTCTTGGGGGGTGTTCATGGGGGACTGGCTCATGGTTCAGCCTCCGGTCACTGGGCGGATGATTTCGACTTGATCGCCTTCGTGCAGCAGGTGCGCGGCATGCTGGCTGCGCGGCACGAACTCGCGGTTGACGGCGGCGGCATAGGGCGGCTGGGCGGCCAGCAGGGTCACGGCGTCGGCCACCGTCGCGCCTTCGGCGATCTGGTGGGGCTGGCCATTGATCTGGATGTTCATTCGGGCGTGAAGAGGTTCAGGTTGAATCGTTCGGCCAACGGCGTGCGGGTGCCGGCTCGCGGCGCGGCCAGCTGTTCCAGCGTGGCGTCCAGCATGGCCGGCGAGATCATGAAGCCGTGGCGGTACAGGCCATTGACCTGCAGCATGCGCGGCGCCAGCCAGCGCAGTGCGGGCAGGTTGTCGGGCAGGGTGGGGCGGCTTTGCGTGGCGATCTCGAGGATGCGCGCCTCGGCAAAGCCGGGGTGCACGGCATAGGCCGCGCTCAGCAGCTCCAGCGTGGAGCGCACGCTGGGCGGCGAGAGGTCGTCGCTTTCAATCTCTGTCGCGCCGATGACGAAGAGATGATCGGGCTTGGGCGCGATGTAGATCGGGTAGCGCGGATGCACCAGCCGCGTGGGCCGCGTGAGCGTGACTTCGGGCGCATGCACGCGCGCCACCTCGCCGCGCACGCCGCGCAGCGCATGGCTTGCGGGCCAGTGCGCGCGGGCGCCCAGGCCGCGGCAGTCGATGAGGCGCTCGCCCTCGGCGGGCAGCGCGAAGTCCTCGGGCGCGCGCGGGCTGTGCCAGTGCAGCTGCACGTTGGGCATGGCGGCCAGCGTGCTGTGCAGCGCGGCCAGCAGCGCGCGGTTGTCCAACTGGCCCTCGCCGGGCAGCAGCACGCCGCGTGCAAAGCGCCGCTCCAGCGAAGGCTCCAGCGCCGTCACGGCCTCACCATGAAGCGCCTGCATGGCAGGCAGCGTGGGCTCGGCCGCCTGCGTGCGCGCCAGCGTCTGCGTGAAGCGCGCGGCCTCGGTGGCGTCCTGCCGGTGCCACAGCAGCAGGGTGCCTTCGCGCTGGAAGAACACGGGCGCATCGAGTTGCGCCAGCAGCTCGGGCCAGCGCTCCAGGCCATACTGGCCCATGCGCACCACGGGCAGCGGCGCGATGGCCGATTCGGCCAGCGGCGCCAGCATGGCGGCGGCCACGCGCGCGGCGGCGCCCTGGGCGTCGGGGCCCTGGGCTTCGAACAGCTCCACTTGGCAGCCTGCGCGCGCGAGCTGCAGCGCCAGCAGGCGGCCGATCAGTCCGCCGCCAAGAATGCGCGCGGTGTGGAAGGGAAGGGAAGGGGAACTCAACATGACCAGACGATGACGTGGCCGATAATTTTCCGGCCATGACGACAACAACAACTCCGCCCACCCACGCGCGCTACCTGCGCCTTCTTTCGGTCGCCGGTTCCGACAGCGGGGGCGGCGCCGGCATCCAGGCCGATCTCAAGACCTTTGCCGCGATGGGCTGCTACGGCATGACCGCCATCACGGCGCTGACGGCCCAGAACACGCAGGGCGTGCGCGGCATCCACGCGGTGCCGCCCGACTTTCTGCGCGCGCAGCTTGCGGCCGTGATCGAGGACATCGGCGTCGATGCCGTCAAGCTGGGCATGCTGCACGCGCCCGAGGTGGTGGGCGTGGTGGCCGAGGCCATCGCGCGCTACGGGCTCGACAAGGTGGTGCTGGACCCGGTGATGGTGGCCACCAGCGGCGACCGCCTGATTGCCGAAGAGACCGTTCAGGAACTCGTGCGCCAGCTGTTCCCGCGCGTGGCGCTGATCACGCCCAACCTCGACGAAGCCGCGCTGCTGGTGGGCCACGCCATTGCCGACGCCGACGCACTGGAAGGCGCGGCCGACGAACTGCTGGCCCTGGGCGCGCGCGCCGTGCTGCTCAAGGGCGGCCACCTGCCCGGCGACGAAGTGGTGGACCTGCTGGCCACCGCCGACGGGCAGCGCCAGCGCTTCAGCGCGCCGCGCATTGCCAGCCGCAACCTGCACGGCACGGGCTGCACGCTGTCTTCGGCCATCGCCTGCGGACTGGCGCAGGGCCTGGCGCTGGAGCCGGCCGTGGCCCAGGCACGCGCCTACATCCGCGGCGCCATGCAGGCTGGCGCGCAGGTGCAGATCGGCCAGGGCCACGGGCCGCTCAACCATGGTTTTGCGCCAGTGCCGACGCACCGGCTCCCGGCTGCGTAGCACCGCGGGTCAGCCGCGCCAGCACGAAGGTCAGC
Source organism: Xenophilus arseniciresistens (assembly GCF_028023875.1). Taxonomy (GTDB): domain Bacteria; phylum Pseudomonadota; class Gammaproteobacteria; order Burkholderiales; family Burkholderiaceae_C; genus Xenophilus; species Xenophilus arseniciresistens. The sequence goes on along the minus strand of NZ_JAQIPB010000001.1, from coordinate 690,158 downwards.
GCCAGCGTCGGCAGGGCCGAGCCCCACTGCGGCGCCCATTGCGCGCAGGCGTGGTAGGTGGCGATGCCCAGCAGCCACAGCGCAGCGGCGCTCCACACCACGCGCTCTTTGTTGGCCCCGCTCACGGCCTGGCCCGCGCCCAGCCGGCCCAGGATCACGCCGTACAGCGGCACGAAGACCGAGCTGAGCATCAGCAAGAAGGGCTCGAGCTGGTGCATGGGCAGCACCAGCGCCAGCGCGATGCACGCCGCGGCCAGCAGGAGGCCCCAGTGGCGCACGCTCCAGCGCGGGCGCAGGCTGTGGGCCGAAACCGAGCCCGAATACACATCGCCATAGGCGTTGTCCAGCTCGTCGATCAGGATCAGGCCCAGCGCGATCAGCCCGCCCTGCGCCACCAGCAGCGCCGTGACCAGCGAGCTGCCCGGCTCGGCCGTGCTGACCACCATCACGCCCAGCGCATAGCACCAGATGTTGGCCAGCGCGTAGCCCAGCCAGGTGCCTGCGAAGGCGCCGCCGATTCGGCCCTTGCCGGCGCGCAGGCCATGGCGCGCGTAGTCGGCCACCAGCGGCAGCCATGACACGGGCATCGCGATCACCAGGTCCATCGCGCTGAACAGGCCCATCTGGCCGTTGCCGGGGCGGTTCCAGAAGCCGTCGAAGCCCTGGGCCTGCAGCCTTGCGCCGAACTGCCACGTGAGCCACAGCAGCGAGCACAGCACCAGCGGCAGCCCGAAGCGCGCGACGAACCGGCGCACCAGCGTGACCATCGAACCCGTCAGCAGCGCCAGCAGCACCGCGCCCCACAGCAGGGTGCCCAAGAGTACGCCGCCCCAGCCCGTCAGGTCGAGGCCGAAAGCCTGCTTCGCGATGGCCTGCGTGCCCTCGCGCATCACCACCAGCTCGAAGGTGGTCCAGCCGATCAACTGCACGATGTTCAGCAGCACCGGCAGCCGCGCGAAGGCGCTGCCGTAGGTGGCATGCATCAGGCCCGCGCTGGCCAGACCGCTCTGGCTGCCCAGGCGCGCCGTCCAGGCCAGCAGGCCCGCGCCCACGCAGGAGCCCAGCACGATGGCAAGCACGGCATCGCGCGTGCCCACGGCCGGCACCAGGTAGGCGCCGATCTGCATCACCAGCAGGCCCACGCCCAGGCTGAACCACAGCGACAGGTGGTCGTGCCAGCGGAACACGCGCGCCGCATCGGGCAGCGGCGTGAGCGCCTCGTTGGCGGAGGAAGAAGAGGAAAGGGGTTGTGCCATCCAGATGCTCCAGTGCAAATGAGTGGCAGGTCGGCATCCGGTGGCGGGGCCAGGCGGCTGTCCTTTTTGGAAGCGCCGCGGGGTCGGGCTGAACGGAAAGCTTCCCTGCGCGAGGATTACCTCAGGCCTTCCTCGGAAGAAAGGCGGGACAGGTTCAAAGGGTCTGATCTCAGCCGGGCCGTCTTTTGGACGGCCCAGCACCCCTAGCGAGCGGACTATTGTAAGGAGGGTGGGAAGGGAGGCCGTGGCGATGGCCGCGTTGTGGCTCCCTCTCCCTTTGGGACAGGAGAAAGACCGCCTCAGCCCAGCAGATCGGCCAGCGCGCGCGCCACCACCTTGGTCGCGCGGCGCAGGTCTTCCAGTTCCAGGCGCTCGTCGCTGCGCTTGGCGTGCGATTCGAGCACCGTGCGCGGGCCGGCGCCGTAGATCACGCCCGGGATGCCGTTCTCGACGTACAGGCGCACGTCGGTGTACAGCGGCGTGCCCACGGCCGGGATGGCGGTGCCGAACAGCGCCTGGCCATGCTTTTGCAGCGCATCGACCAGCGGCTGGTTGCCGGCCAGCGGCTTCATGGCGTTGGCCAGCAGCAGGCGGCGGATCTCCACCTGCAGCGCCTTGCCGCCGCGCGGCGGCGCGAAGCTGGCCGCGGCCCTGGCGATGGTCTGGCGGATCGCGGCCTCGACCTGCACCGGTTCTTCCTCGGGGATCATGCGGCGGTCCAGCTTGAGCACCACCTTGCCGGGAATCACGTTGGTGTTGGTGCCGCCCTGGATCAGGCCCACGTTCAGGTAGGGGTGCGTGATGCCCGCAACCTGCGAGCGCACCTGCAGGTAGTCGGTGTTCAGCGCATACAGCGCGTTGAGGATGTGCACGGCGCCCTGCAGCGCGTCGGTGCCGCTGTCGGGGATGGCCGCATGCGCCATCTCGCCCTGCACCGTCACTTCCATCTGCAGGCAGCCGTTGTGGGCCACCACCACTTCGTAGCTGAAGCCGGCGGCGATCATCAGGTCGGGCTTCGTGAGCCCCTTCTTGAGCAGCCAGCCCGGGCCCAGTTCACCGCCGAATTCCTCGTCGTAGGTGAAGTGCAGTTCCACACCGCCCTTCTGCGGCCTGGCCACGGCCTCGAGCGCGCGCACGGCGAAGGTGAAGCTGGCGAAGTCGCTCTTGCTCACGGCGGTGGCGCGGCCGTAGATCTTGCCGTCGGCGATCTCGCCACCGTAGGGCGGACGCGTCCAGCCTTCGCCCGGAGGCACCACGTCGCCATGCGCGTTGAGTGCCACCGTGCGGCCGCCGCTGCCGTAGGGGCGGCGCACGATCAGGTTGGTGATGGACTCCAGGCCGTAGTCCTTCACCTCCTGCGCAGGCACGGCGTGCTTCTCGGCCTCGAAGCCGAAGGCCGCGATCAGCTCGGCCGTGCGCTGCGCATGCGGGGCGTTGTTGCCCGGTGGCGTGTCGGTGGGCACGCGCACCATCTCCTGCAGGAAGCGCACTTCCTCGTCGAAGTGGGCGTCGATCCAGGCGTCGAGCGCGGCGTAGGTGGCGGCGGCGGTGGGGTTGTTGCTCATGGCTGTGGTTCCAGGGCCAGGTTGTCCAGAAGGTGCTGCAGGGCCTGCACGGCCAGCTGCATGTCGTCGCTGGTGCTCGATTCGAGCGGGTTGTGACTGATGCCGCTGTTGAGGCCGCGCACGAAGAGCATGGCCTGGGGCATCACCTCGTGCAGCTTCATGGCGTCGTGGCCGGCGCCGCTGGGCATGCGGAAGACGGGCAGGCCCAGCGATTCGACGGCGCGCTCCCAGCGCTGCTGCCAGGCCGGCGCACTGGGCGCGGCGGCGGCGCGCATGGTCTCTTCGAGCGTGTAACGCAGGCCGCGGCGCTCGCAGATGTCCTTCAGCGCGCCCAGCACGTCGGCCACCACGGCATCGCGCTGCGCGTCGATGGGCGCGCGGATGTCCAGGCTGAACCTGCAGTTGCCCGGCACCACGTTGATGGAGCCGTTGGGCACCTGCAGCATGCCCACCGTGGCCACCGAATCGGCGTCGCGCGCGGCGCGCTGTTCGGCAAAGAGGATCAGCTCGGCCACGGCGCAGGCCGCGTCGCGGCGCCGGTCCATCGGCGTGGTGCCCGCATGGCTGGCCATGCCGATCACCTCGCCCACGAAGCGCACGCTGCCGTTGATGGAGGTGACCACGCCCAGCGGCAGGTCCAGCTCATTGAGCACCGGGCCCTGTTCGATGTGGACCTCGACGAAGCCCAGGTACTTCGACGGATCGCGCTGGATCTTGGGGATGTCTTCGGGCTTCAGGCCCGCGTGCGCCATCGCGGCGCGCATCGTGATGCCGTCGGCGTCCTGCTGGTCCAGCCAGGTCGGGTTGAAGTGGCCGATGAGCGCGCCCGAGCCCAGGAAGGTGGCCTTGTAGCGTTGCCCTTCCTCTTCGGCAAAGCCCACCACCTCGAAGGCGAAGGGCAGGCGGCGGCCCTGGTCCTTGAGCGCCTTCACGCAGGCCATGGGCACGTAGATGCCCAGGCGGCCGTCGTACTTGCCGCCGTTGCGCACGGTGTCGTAGTGCGAGCCGGTGAGCAGGGTCTTCCCGTCCGGGCTCTGGCCTTCATAGCGCCCCACCACATTGCCCACCGCGTCGATGTGCACGCTGTCGAAGCCGATCTCGCGCATGGTCTGCGCGATCTGCGCCGCGGCGGCGCGGTGCGCGTCGGTGAGGTAGGTGACGGTGAGCTGGCCCTGTTCGGCGTAGCCCGGGTCGCTGTGCACGGCCAGTGCCTCCTGCCAGTCCCACACCAGCTCGCCCAGCGCGTTGGCGACGCCGAACTTGTCGTTCAGGCGGATCTCTGCGATGCGATGGATGTTGCGCAGCGCTTCGGCACGCTCGAAATCCGGATGGTGGTGCACGCGGCGCTCGAAGGTGGCGATGATCTCGGCCTTCGTCAGGCCCGTGCCGCGCGGGCCGCGCACGGCCAGGATGAAGGGGAAGCCGAAGCGCGCGTTGTAGTCGGCATTGAGCTGCTGGATGCGCGCAAACTCCTCGGGCGTGCAGTTCGTGAGGCCGGCCTTGTTCTGCTCGTTCGTCGATTCGGCCGTGAGCGACTTTGCGACCATCGCCTTGCCCGCCAGTTCCGGGTGGGCGCGGATCAGGCCCAACTGCTCGTCGACGGTGGCCGCGGCCAGCGCCTGCACCAGCGCATGCTTCAAGTGCGCCAGCGAGCGGAAGGGCCGCGTGTCGAGCGCGCGCTGCGCGATCCACGGTGAATGCTCGTACACGCCGTCGAGCAGGGTGATTGCGTCCTGCGGCGTGGCGGCGTTGAGCTGATCCAGGGTCAGGGAAGGCATCTCTATGTCCTTTGTCTCAAGCGGTGAACGGATGCACCTGCTTCCAGTGGCGCGCGAGGTCCACGCGGCGGCAGACCCACACGTCGGCATGCGCCTGAATGTGATCAAGGAAGCGCTGCAGCGCCGTGATGCGGCCGGGCCGGCCCAGCAGGCGGCAGTGCATGCCGATGCTCATCATCTTGGGCCGGTCCAGTCCGGCCGGATCCCCTTCTGCGTACAGTGCGTCGAAGCTGTCCTTCATGTACTGGAAGAAGGGGTCGGCATGCGAATAGCCCTGCGGCAGCGAAAAGCGCATGTCGTTGCAGTCCAGCGTGTAGGGCACGATCAGCTGCGGCGCCACGCTGCCGTCGCTCTTTTGCACCTGCATCCAGAAGGGCAGGTCGTCGCCGTAGTAGTCGCTGTCGTACTCGAAGCCGCCCCAGTCGGCCACCAGGCGGCGCGTGCGCGGGCTGTCGCGGCCCGTGTACCAGCCCAGCGCGCGCTGGCCCGTGAGCTGCTCGATGGCCTCCATACCGAGGCGCATATGTTCGCGCTCGGTCGCTTCGTCGATGCTCTGGTAGTGAATCCAGCGCCAGCCATGGCACGCGATCTCGTGCCCCAGTTCCGTGAAGGCCGCCGTCAGCTCGGGGTGGCGCTGCAGCGCCATGCCCACGCCGAACACGGTCAGCGGCAGGCCGCGCTTCTCGAACTCGCGCAGGATGCGCCACACGCCCGCGCGCGAGCCGTATTCGTAGATGCCGTCCATGCTCACATGGCGGTCGGGGAAGCTGGCCGGGTTGAACATCTCCGACAGGAACTGCTCCGAGCCCGCATCCCCGTGCAGCACATGGTTCTCGCCGCCTTCCTCGTAGTTCAGCACGAACTGCACCGCCACGCGCGCGCCGCCGGGCCAGCGCGCATGGGGCACGTCGCGGCCGTAGCCGATCAGGTCGCGGTAGTAGGGCTGGGTGCTGTCGTAGGTCTGGGCCATGGTGCGATGGACAAACGGGAGTGCGGGAATTGCGCGGGGTTGCGAAGACGGCCGGCCTTCTCAGGAAAGCGCCAGCGCGATGTCGCTGGTAGGCACCGGCCGGTCGAAGGTGAGGTTGGCTTCCACATGCAGCAGGTGCTCGGTCATCAGGCGCACGGCGCGCTCCTCGTCGCGGGCGGCCAGGGCCTTCACGATGTCGGCATGCTCGTCGTTGGAATGGGCGGCCTCGGTGGCGCTCTGGTACATCAGCGTGATCAGTGCGCAGCGCGAGATCAGCTCGCCCAGCATCTGCGCCAGTACCTGGTTGCCCATGAGTTCGGCCATGCGCACGTGGAAGTCGCCCAGCAGCTCGGTGCGCTCGGAAACGTCTTCGCCGGCCACCGCGGCCTTTTCCTGTGCCACGTGTTCGCGCAGGGCCTTCAGGCGCGCGGGCGTGACGGTGCGCACGAACTCGCGCGTCATCGCCACCTCGAGCATGCGCCGCACGGCGAAGACCTGACGCGCCTCGTCGGCCGAAGGCGTGGCCACGAAGGCGCCGCGCGCAGGCTCCAGGCGGATCAGGCGGTTCTGCGAAAGCTGGAACAGTGCTTGCCTCACCAAGGTGCGCGAGACGCCGAAGTGGTCCGCCAGCTTCTGTTCGGCCAGCTTGGCGCCGGGCTGCAGGCGATGCTCCACGATGGCCCGGGTCAGGGCCTGGACGATCGCGTGGGTGGACGTGGACTCCATGAATTCATGATAGTCCCGGCCCCAGATTTTCTATACACTTTTGTGGACGATGCGTCGGAGGCCCTGTGCCCGGACGCCGCAGCAACCAACGAGGACAACGCCCATGGGATTGAGCACCCACGTGCTGGACACGATGCATGGAACACCCGCCGCCGGCATGGCCGTGGCGCTGTACACCACCGCCGCAGACGGGCAGGCCACGCTGGTGCGCCGCTTCACGCTCAACGCCGACGGGCGCAGCGACGGCCCGCTCTACGACAACGCGAGCCTGCGCGTGGGCACGTACAGGCTGGTCTTCGACGTGGCGGGCTACTTCAAGGCCCGCGGCGTGTCGCTGCCCGAGCCCAACTTCCTGAACCAGGTGGCGCTGGACTTCGGCGTGGCGCACACCGACCAGCACTACCACGTGCCGCTGCTGGTGAGCCCCTGGAGCTATTCGACCTACCGCGGCTCATGAGCGCGCGCGGGGCCGGGCCCGGCCCGGCCGGCCGCTGCTCACTCCTGCAGTTGGCCCTCGGTCAGCGTGTCGAGCTGGAAGCGGCCGCTCTTGTCCCACAGCCAGGTGTCGGTCCACACCACGCCATTGCGGCCGGGCGGGGCCGGGAAGGGCGCGTCGGCGCGCACCATGCGCTCGATTTCGCGCACCACCTCGGGCGCATGGCTGGGCGCGCGCAGCCAGTTCAGCCGGCGCACGCCGCCGTCACTGTCCAGCGTGACCTGCAGCGTGCCGATGGCGTAGAGCAGCGGCGGCAACTTGCCGGCGTAGATGCGCGAGGCGTGCCGCTGGTAGATGTGGCGCGCCGCGCTCTGGCGGTAGGCGCGGGCGGCAGCCGAATTGGCGTCGGGCGCCGGGGCCGGCGCGCGGGTGCCGCAGCCGGCCAGCCAGGTGGCGGCCGCGGCCAGGGGCAGCGCCAGGGCGCTGCGACGCACGAAGGAAGCGGGTGCATGGAAGGTTCGCATGCGCTCAGTTATACCCGTGGCCCGACCCTCCTGGAGGCAGCCGATGCTCGATGAACTGCTCAGCCGCCTGCTGCGCGAAGCGGGTGTGCTCGTGCGCGTGCATGCCACGCAGGGCTCGGCGCCGCGCGAGGCCGGCACCTGGATGGCCGTGTGGCGCGAGGGGCTGACCGGCACCATCGGCGGCGGGCAGCTCGAGTTCCAGGCCATCGCGGCGGCGCGCGCCTTGCTCGATGCGCCGCCGCAGCCCGGCGACGACGCGCCGGTGCGCTACCCCCTGGGCCCCAGCCTGGGGCAGTGCTGCGGCGGCGTGGTGCATCTGCGCTTTCAGCGCATCGCGGCTGCAGATATCGAAGCCCTGCGCCATGAACTGACCCCGCCACTGCAACCCGTGGCCCTGTTCGGCGGCGGCCACGTGGGCGCCGCCCTGGCCCGGTTGCTGGCGGGCCTGCCCTATGCCGTGCGCTGGATCGACAGCCGCGACGGCGTCTTTCCCGCGGCGCTGCCGGCCCGGGTGCAGACCGAGCACAGCGAGCCTGTACAGGATGCCGTGGCGCAGCTGGCGCCGCACTCGCAGGTGCTGATCATGAGCTTCAGCCATGCCGAAGACCTGGACATCGTGATCGCCTGCCTCCGGCGCCTGCGCGAGAAGGGCGACCTGCCCTACGTGGGCCTGATCGGCAGCAAGACCAAGTGGGCCACCTTCCGCCACCGGCTCGAGGCGCGCGGCTTCAGCGCGGATGAACTGGCGCGCATCACCTGCCCCATCGGCATTCCCGGCATCACGGGCAAGGAGCCCGAGGTGATCGCCGTGGCGGTGGCGGCACAGTTGTTGCTCCAACGCCCGGCGACCGAGGGTTAACCGCAGGCACGCGGCGCTTCCGCCATGTTGGTGGAGTCCCTCAAACTGTATACACTTCGGTCCACAAACAGTGCCGCAGCGGAGCGAGAGGTGTCCCCACGACACCGGCGTTCGCGGCCCATTCTGCTTACAGCGCCCGCGGTGGTGAGCAGGCACCAAGGATGATCTTCACGAATCCTCGCGCCGTGTGCATCTGCGGTCTCGGGCGATCTGCGTCGTTGCAAATGCTCGCAATAGCTTGGGCTATTGCTGCGCTTTGCGCCTCGCAGCTCATCCCGATCCGCAGCGCACACTTTCCGCTCGATTCGTGAAGAGCATCCCTAACCTTGGTCTGACCATGGACAGCTACCTTCTCGACTGGGCCAACCTGCTGCTGCGCTGGGTGCACGTCATCACCGCCATCGCCTGGATCGGCGCATCCTTCTACTTCGTGATGCTGGACTCCAGCCTGGAGAAACCCCAGGACCAGGAGTCGCTGGACAAGGGCGTGGGCGGCGAACTCTGGGCCGTGCACGGCGGCGGTTTCTACAACAGCCAGAAGTACCTGCTCTCGCCCAAGAAGCTGCCTGAGCACCTGCACTGGTCGTACTGGGAAAGCTACTCCACCTGGCTCTCGGGTTTTGCGCTGTTCACGGTCTCCTACCTCTGGAACGCCAGCAGCTACCTGATCGACAAGAGCAAGATGGACTGGCAGCCCGGCGCGGCCATCGGCGTGGCGCTGGCCTTCTTCGTCGTGTTCTGGATGGTCTACGACGCCATCTGCCAGATCTTTGGCCGCCGCAAGAACGGCGACACCATCGTGGGTGTACTGGTGGCGCTGACGGTGGCCTTCGCCGCCTGGCTGGCCTGCCAGTGGTTCGCGGGCCGCGCGGCCTTCCTGCTGGTGGGCGCGATGATGGCCACGGCCATGAGCGCCAATGTGTTCTTCTGGATCATCCCGGGCCAGCGCAAGAACGTGAAGGCGCTGCGCGAGGGCCGGCCGGTCGATCCGGTGCACGGCATCCGCGGCAAGCAGCGCAGTGTGCACAACACCTACTTCACGCTGCCGGTGCTGTTCGCGATGCTGAGCAACCACTACAGCTTCACCTACATGCACGAGCACAACTGGATCGTGCTGCTGCTGATCATGCTGGCTGGCGCCGGCATCCGCCAGTTCTTCGTGCTGCGCCACCGCTGGAAGCTGGGCCAGGTGCGCAACCCCATCGGCTACGCACTGATCGGCGTGGCGGTGCTGGGCCTGACGATCCTGTGGATGAAGCCGGCCCCCGTGGCGGCGCCCGCGCCCGGCGCCGCCGCCGTCGCGCCCGTCGCCTTTGCCGACGTGCAGAAGGTGCTGGAACAGCGCTGCTACCTGTGCCACGGCGCCACGGTGCAGCAAAAGAGCGTGCGGCTGGACCAGCCCGGCGAAGTGGCCCGCCATGCGCAGGGCATTGCGCAGCAGGTCAGCACCAAGGTCATGCCGCTGGGCAATGCCACGCAGATGACCGAGGACGAGCGTGCGCTGATCGGCCGCTGGTTCAAGGAAGGCGCGAAGACGCAGTAGAGGGCGCAGCAGCGCGCCACAATGGACGCCGTGTCCAACACCAAGCACGGATCGGAGTCCTTCGCGCATGCTCAGTCACGCCGTTCAATACGTGGGCGATGCCTACGACCACAGCACCCCGCTGGGCCCGATCGATGGGGCCGGCTTCAAGGCCGCCATCGACGACTTTCCCTGGGCCGCCCAGCATGCGCAGTGGGACAAGGCGCAGGAGGGCCCGCTGCCCTGCCTGATCCTGCGCGCCGAGGTGGACCAGCGCGAGCTCTGGGTCACGGCGCTGGGCGGCGAGCCGGGCGATGCCTACCAGCTGCAGTCGGTGAGCATTCAGATGCGCAAGAGCCTGTTCGGCAAACCCAAGGCGCAGCACGACGCCACCGCCTTCGACGTGGACGACCGCGCCACGGTGGACCAGCTGATCGACCTCTTTGCCAGTGCCAGCTATGCACAGCTGGATGCGCAGGTGCAGCGACTCGCGCGCGAGTCCGACTGAGCGCACCGCCGCAGGCACCCGCGGCTGCGCTGCCGTCGTACGCCCTCGCGGGCATGTGATGATGCGGCGCTGCGCCCGCGCACCCGCGCCTGCCGATGGTGCAGGCGGGTGAAGGCGCCCTTGATTTCAGACCCCATGAGTGAGCACGGAGACCGAACAATGATGGCATCGACGCTGCCGGCGCCCCAGCCGCAGGATGACCCGCGCGCCTTTCTGGCGCATCTGTACCAGGCCGCGGTCACGCGCGCGCTGCCGCTGGCCAACATGGGCGCGCACCTGCCGCCGCCGCCCAGGGGCCGCACCTTGGTGCTCGGCGCGGGCAAGGCCGGCGGCTCGATGGCGCAGGCGCTCGAAGCGCTGTGGCCGGCCGACGCGCCGCTCGAAGGGCTGGTGGTCACGCGCTACGGCCACATCCCGCCGCGGCCCGAGGGGCTCAGGCAGCGCATCGAGGTGGTGGAAGCCGCCCACCCCGTGCCCGACGCGGCCGGCCTGCGCGCGGCCGAGCGCATCCTGGCGCTGACCGAGGGCCTCACGGCCGACGACCTGGTGCTGTGCCTGATCTCGGGCGGCGGCTCGGCGCTGCTCACCCTGCCGGCCGAGGGCCTGACGCTGGAAGACAAGCAGCGCATCAACAAGCAACTGCTCGAATCGGGCGCCCACATCGGCGAGATGAACTGCGTGCGCAAGCACCTCTCGCGCATCAAGGGCGGGCGCCTGGCCGCGGCCTGCGCGCCGGCCCGCGTGCTCACGCTCACCATCAGCGACGTGCCCGGCGACGACCCGGCCGTCATCGCCAGCGGCCCCACCGTGCCCGACGCCAGCACATGCGCCGACGCGCTGGCCATCCTCGATCGCTACCGCATCGAGCTGCCGCCCGCCGTGCGCGCGCAGTTGCAAAGCGGCGCGCTGGAAACGCCCAAGCCTGACGAGCCCGTGTTTGCGGGCCAGCAGGTGGCACTGATCGCCACGCCGCAGCAATCGCTGGAAGCTGCGGCCGAGGCCGCGCGCGCCGCCGGCATCGAGGCCCACATCCTCAGCGACGAGATCGAAGGCGAATCGCGCGAAGTGGGCAAGGTGCATGGCGCACTGGCGCGCGCCGTGGCGCTGCGCGGCGCGCCTTTTGCGCGGCCCTGCGTCATCCTTTCGGGCGGCGAGACCACGGTCACCGTGCGCCCGCGCCCGGCCGGCTCGCCCAAGGGCCGCGGCGGGCGGGCCGGCGAGTTCTGCCTGGGCCTGGCCGGTGCGCTGGCCGGCCAGCCCGGCGTGTGGGCCCTGGCCGCCGACACCGACGGCATCGACGGCGTGGAAGACAACGCCGGCGCCCGCGTCACGCCCGACACGCTGGCGCGCGCACAGGCCGCGGGCCGCAAGCTGGCCGAGCACCTGGACCGCAATGACGCCTATGGCTATTTCGATGCCATCGGTGACCTGGTGCTGACCGGCCCCACGCACACCAACGTCAACGACTTCCGGGCCCTGCTGATTCTTTGAGCGCGCCGGGCGCTGGCGCAACAATTGCTGAGCGAAAAAAGCCCTGCGCGGGCGAGATGCCGGGAAAACCCGTGGCTTTCATACCCGCGCTTGCATAGGCACTATGACCAGTGCGGTATGTCGGGCTGCGCCAAAGCCAGGACCATCGCCGGATGAATCCGCCAGAAGGGCGCCTGGCCCTCGGCGCGCCGACCCACGAGCACAGCAGAACATGAGCACAAGTCCAGCAGCCAGCTTGGCCGCCCCCCCTGAAGCAAGCGCGCAGCCGGTGCGCTTTTTCCATCGCGGCCAGGTGGTGGAGGTGCAGGGCGCCCATCCCACGCGTTCCGTGCTCGACTGGCTGCGCGAGGACGCGCGCTGCACCGGCACCAAGGAAGGCTGCAACGAAGGCGATTGCGGTGCCTGCACCGTGGTCATCGGCAGCCTCGACGAGCAAGGCGCCACGCCCGGCCTGACGCTGCAGACGGTCAACGCCTGCATCCAGTTCCTGCCCACCCTGCAGGGCAAGGCGCTGTTCACGGTCGAAGACCTGCAGCCCATGGCGCGCCGCTGCGGCGCGGCGCCCGAAGCCGACGCCCTGCACCCGGTGCAGCAGGCCCTGGTCGAGTGCCATGGCTCCCAGTGCGGCTTCTGCACGCCGGGCTTTGCGATGTCGCTGTGGTCCAGCTACGAAAAGCACCAGCGCGCGGGCAGCCTGCCCACGCGCCAGCAGCTGGCCGACGACCTGTCGGGCAACCTGTGCCGCTGCACGGGCTACCGGCCCATCCTCGATGCCGGCCAGCGCATGTTCGACCTGCCTGCGGCGCCGCTCGATGCGCAGCCCGTGATCGCGGCGCTGCAGGGCTTGCGCCAGAGCGGCTCAGGCTCTTTTCACTACGCGGCGCCCGCGCGCGGCATCGGCGTGGCTGGCCGCACCGACCGCTTCTGGGCCCCGCGCACGCTGGACGAACTGGCCAGCCTGCGCCTGCAGCACCCCGAGGCCCGGCTGCTGGCCGGCTCCACCGACATCGGCCTGTGGGTCAACAAGCAGTTCCGCGACGTGGGCGACCTGATCCATGTGGGCGAGGTGGCGCAGCTGCAGCAGGTGGCCGACGAGGGCGACGTGCTGCGCATCGGCGCCGGCGCCTCGCTCGAAGCCGCCTGGCGCGCGCTGGTGCAGCGTGCGCCCAGCCTGCAGGACGTGTGGCTGCGCTTCGCCTCGCCGCCCATCCGCAATGCCGGCACCATGGGCGGCAACGTGGCCAATGGCTCGCCGATCGGCGATTCGCCGCCGATCCTGATGGCGCTGGACGCGCAGATCGAACTGCGCCGCGGTGATGCAGTGCGCCGCATGCCGCTGACGGACTTCTACCTGGACTACATGAAGAACGCGCTGCAGCCAGGCGAGTTCGTGCAGGCCCTGCGGGTGCCGCATGCGGCCTTTGCGCGGCAGCTGCGCGGCTACAAGATCAGCAAGCGTTTTGACTGCGACATCTCGGCCCTGTGCGCGGGTTTTGCCATCGAGCTGGATGGCGAGACCGTGCGCAGCGTGCGCCTGGCCTACGGCGGCATGGCCGCGACCGTCAAGCGCGCCGCGCAGGCCGAAGCCGCGCTGGTGGGCCAGCCCTGGACCGAGGCCACGGTGCGCGCCGCGCAGCAGGCCCTGGCACAGGACTTCAAGCCGCTGTCGGACATGCGTGCCAGCGCGGCCTACCGGCTGCAGGTGGCGCAGAACCTGCTGCTTCGCCTGTGGCTGGAGACGCGGCCCGCCGATGCGCTGCCCGCCAGCGCCACCAGCGTGTTCAGCGTGATGCCGCATCAGGCCGCCTGAAGGAGTTGCCGCAATGAACAAACCCCTTTCCCCCGACCTGCTGCAAAGCGCAGAAGCCTTTGCCGACTACCGCCGCAACCAGTCGGTGCGCGTGGACGATGCTGCCGAGGCCAAAGCCCATGCGGGCGGCGCGCGCGTGGGCATCAGCCGGCCGCATGAATCGGCCGCGCTGCATGTGGCCGGTGCCGCCCCCTACATCGACGACCTGCCCGAGCTGGCCGGCACCCTGCATGCGGCGCTGGGCCTGTCGCCCGTGGCCGCGGGCCGGCTGCTCGGCGTGGACGTGGCCGCGCTGCGCGCCCTGCCCGACGTGGTGGACGTGCTCGTGGCGGCCGACGTGCCGGGCAGCAACGATTGCGGCTCCATCGTGCATGACGACCCGATCCTGTGCGCGGGCGAGATCCGCTTCATGGGCCAGCCGCTGTTCGCCGTGATCGCGCGCAACCGCCAGGCCGCGCGCCGCGCCGCCGCGCGCGCCAGGGACATGGTGCGCGTGGAAGCCGGCACGCCCGTGCTCACGCAGCGCGAGGCGCATGCCCAGGGCCGGTACGTGGTGCCGCCCATGCACCTGGTGCGCAGCGCCGGCACCAACACGCATGGCGCCGCGGCCCAGCCCGCGGTGCAGGCCGCCATCGCCGCCGCGCCGCACCGCCTCAAGGGCAGCCTTGAAGTGGGCGGGCAGGAGCAGTTCTATCTGGAAGGGCAGATCAGCTACGCCATCCCGCGCGAAGGCGGCGGCATGCATGTGCACTGCTCCACCCAGCACCCGAGCGAGATGCAGCACCTGGTGGCGCATGCGCTGGGCGTGCGCTCGCATGCGGTGCAGGTGGAGTGCAGGCGCATGGGCGGCGGCTTTGGCGGCAAGGAGTCGCAGTCGGGCCTGTTCGCGTGCGTGGCCGCCATTGCCGCGCGGCGCCTGGGCCGCCCGGTGAAGCTGCGGCTGGACCGCGACGACGACTTCATGATCACCGGCCGGCGCCACTGCTTCAGCTACGACTGGGAAGTGGGCTACGACGACGCCGGCCGCGTGCTGGGCGCGAAGATCGACATGATCTCGCGCGCGGGCCATTCGGCCGACCTGTCGGGCCCGGTGATGACGCGCGCGCTGTGCCACTTCGACAACGCCTACTGGCTGCCCGAAGTGGCCATGCACGGCTACTCGGGCAAGACCAACACGCAGAGCAACACGGCCTTCCGTGGCTTCGGCGGCCCGCAGGGTGCGATCGCCATCGAAAGCATCCTGGACAGCATCGCGCGCGAGCGCGGGCTGGACGCACTCGACGTGCGGCAGGCCAACTTCTACGGCACCGCGCAGAACAACGTCACGCCCTACCTGCAGACCGTGCAGGACAACATCGCCGCGCCGCTGGTGGAGCAGCTGGCCGCCAGCAGCGACTACCGCGCGCGCCGCGCGGCGGCAGCCGCCTTCAACGCCGGCAGCCCCGTGCTCAAGCGCGGCATCGCGCTCACGCCGGTCAAGTTCGGCATCAGCTTCAACGTCAAGCACTTCAACCAGGCCGGCGCGCTGGTGCATGTCTACACCGACGGCTCCATCCTCGTGAACCATGGTGGCACCGAGATGGGGCAGGGCCTGAACACCAAGGTGGCGCAGGTGGTGGCGCATGAACTGGGCGTGGCCTTCGACCGCGTGCGCGTGACGGCGACGGACACGACCAAGGTGGCCAACACCTCGGCCACGGCCGCGTCCACGGGCGCCGACCTCAACGGCAAGGCCGCGCAGGACGCGGCGCGCCAGATCCGCGAGCGGCTGGCCGCCTGCGCGGCGGCGCGCCATGGCGGCACGGCCAGCGAGGTGCGCTTCGCCAACGACAAGGTGCAGGTGGGCGGCCGCGAGCTGGGCTTCGACGTGGTGGTGGGCGAGGCCTACCTCGACCAGGTGCAGCTGTGGTCCGATGGCTTCTACGCCACGCCCGGCCTTTCGTGGGACCGCGACACCATGACCGGCCGCCCCTTCTACTACTTCGCCTATGGCGCCGCCGTGAGCGAGGTGATCATCGACACGCTGACCGGCGAATGGAAGCTGCTGCGCGCCGACGTGCTGCACGACGTGGGCCGCTCGCTGAACCCCGCGGTGGACATCGGCCAGGTGGAGGGCGCCTTCATCCAGGGCATGGGCTGGCTCACCACTGAAGAGCTGGTGTGGCACCCGCAAAGCGGCAAGCTCATGACGCACGCCCCCAGCACCTACAAGATCCCCACGGCCAACGATTGCCCGCCGGTGTTCAACGTGCGCCTGTATGAAGGCGACAACGTCGAGGACTCCATCCACCGCAGCAAGGCCGTGGGCGAGCCGCCGCTGCTGCTGCCCTTCTCGGTCTTCTTCGCGATCCGCGATGCGGTTTCGGCCGCGGGCGGGCACCGCGTCGATCCGCCGCTGGCGGCACCGGCGACCAGCGAATCCATCCTGCGCGCGCTGGGCGCCGTGCAGGCGAGCGGGGGCCGCGCCGGTGCCTGATGCGCCGCCGCAGGCGCCCATGGGCAAGCCGCGCAGCGCGGCGCCGCTGGAGCGAATCGACCTGCACCTGATTCGCGTGCTGCACACGGTGCTGACCGAGCGCAGCGTCTCGCGCGCGGCGATCCGCCTGGGCACGCACCAGCCGGCCGTCTCGGCCGCGCTCAAGCGGCTGCGCACGCTCACCGGCGACGCGCTGCTGGTGCGCTCGGGCGCAGGCATGGTGCCCACCGAAGTGGCGCTGGCCATGGTGGAGCCGGCCGCCGCCATCCTGCGCGCGGCGCAGATGCTGTTCACCGACGCGCGCGGCTTCGAGCCGCAGACCGCCGAGCACAGCTTCCGCATCGCCGCCAGCGACTACCTGGACCCGTTGTTCCTGCCCGCGCTGGTGTCGGAAATCAAGCGCCAGGCGCCGCTGTCGCGCATCGAGATCCATCCGCTGTCGGCCGAATCGGACTACCACGCGCACCTGGCGCAGGGCGACGTGGACCTGGTGATCGGCAACTGGCTGCAGCCGCCGGGCGACTTGCACCTGGCGCGGCTGTTCGGCGACGAGGTGGTTTCATTGGTCAGCCGCGACCACCCGGCCGTGCGCCGCGGCTGGGACGTGAAGACCTGGCTGGCGGCCGAGCACATCGCGCCCATGCCCACGCACCCGGGCGCGCGCGGCGTGATCGAGCAGATGCTCGACGCGCAGGGTCTGCAGCGCAACATCAGCACGCGCTGCGCGCACTTCGGGCTGATCCCGGGCATGGTGGCCTCGAGCCTGCTGGTGCTGACCACGGGCCGCCAGTACTGCGAGCGCGTGGCCCAGCACCTGCCGGTGGTGATCCTGGACTGCCCGGTGGAGCTGCCGCGGCTGATGTACTACCAGCTCTGGCATGCGCGCAGCCATGCCTCCAGCGCCGGCCAGTGGCTGCGCGCGCGCACCAAGGAGGTGGCAGCCGCGCTGCGACCGCCGCCGCGCGAGACCCCGGGGCCTGGCTGAGCCCTGCGGCGCGCCCGCCTTCCCCTTTCCGACAACAACAGCAGAGAAAGAGACAAACCCATGAACTGGACCGAACGCGTGTTCAAGCTGAAGGAGCACGGCACCAGCGTGCGCACGGAGCTGGTGGCAGGCCTGACCACCTTCCTGACGATGGCCTACATCATCTTCGTCAACCCCTCGATCCTGGGCGATGCGGGCATGCCCAAGGACGCGGTCTTCGTCGCCACCTGCCTGATCGCGGCGCTGGGCACCACCATCATGGGCCTGTACGCCAACTACCCCATCGCGCTGGCGCCGGGCATGGGCCTGAACGCCTACTTCGCCTACGTGGTGGTGCTGCAGATGGGCTTCACCTGGCAGGCGGCGCTGGGCGCGGTGTTCGTCTCGGGCTGCCTGTTCCTGGCCGTCACGCTGTTCGGCCTGCGCGGGTTGATCATCCGCGGCATTCCGCATTCGCTGCGCTATGCCATCACGGTGGGCATCGGGCTGTTCCTGGCGCTGATCGCGCTCAAGAGCGCGGGCATCGTGGCTGCATCGCCCGCCACCTACGTGACCCTGGGCGACTTGCACCAGCCGCCCGTGGTGCTGGCCGTGCTGGGCTTCGTGCTGATCGTGGTGCTGGACAAGTGGCGCGTGCCCGGTGCCATCCTGATCGGCATCGTGGCCGTCACGGTGGCTTCCTTCTTCTTTGCCGGCAACACCTTCCGCGGCGTGTTCTCGGCCCCGCCGTCCATCGCGCCCACCTTCCTGCAGCTGGACATCCAGACCGCGCTCTCGCACGGGCTCCTGAGCGTGATCCTGGTGTTCTTCCTGGTCGAGCTGTTCGACGCCACCGGCACCCTGATGGGCGTGGCCAAGCGCGCGGGCCTGCTGGTGCCGGGCAAGATGGACCGGCTCAACAAATCGCTGATGGCCGACAGCGGCGCCATCTTTGCCGGCGCGCTGCTGGGTACTTCCAGCACCACGGCCTATGTGGAAAGCGCCGCGGGCGTGCAGGCCGGCGGGCGCACGGGCCTGACGGCGCTGACGGTGGCGGTGCTGTTTTTGGCCTGCCTGTTCATCTCGCCGCTGGCCGGCGTGGTGCCGGCCTACGCCACGGCCCCGGCGCTGCTCTTCGTGGCCTGCCTGATGCTGCGCGACCTGACCGAACTGGACTGGGACGACACCACCGAGGTGATCCCCGCCGCGGTCACGGCCCTGGCCATGCCCTTCACCTATTCGATCGCCAATGGCCTGGCCTTCGGTTTCATCACCTATGGCGTGCTGAAACTGCTGACGGGCAAGGCCAACGATGTGCACTGGATGGTGTGGTTCATCGGCGGCCTGTTCCTGTTCAAGTTCATCTACATCGGCGGGCATTGACGCCGCCCCCGGGGAAGGGGCGGTGCGGGCCCGGCGCTTGCTTGGTGCTGAGCCTGCACGAGGCGGCGAGAATGCCGCCCGAATTTGTCCGAAAAAAGAACCAGAGCGACGACCGAAGGCCAGCATTCATGTCCCATCCCCGACTCCAGCTCACGGGCATCACCAAGCGCTACCCCTTAGTGGTGGCCAACAGCGAGGTGTCGCTGACGGTGATGCCTGGCCAGGCCCATGCCGTGCTCGGCGAAAACGGCGCCGGCAAGTCCACGCTGATGAAGATCATCTACGGCTCCGTCAAGCCCGACGAGGGCAGCGTCCTGGTGGACGGGCGGGCCGTGAGCATCCGCAACCCGCAGGAGGCGCGGCAGCTGGGCATCAGCATGGTGTTCCAGCATTTCAGCCTGTTCGACACGCTGACGGTGGCCGAGAACGTGTGGCTGGGCCTGGACAAGCACCTCTCGCTGGCGGAGGTCACGCGCCGCATCAGCACCAAGGCTGCCGACTACGGCCTGCACATCGACCCCGCGCGCCCCGTGCACACCTTGTCGGTGGGCGAGATGCAGCGCGTGGAGATCATCCGCGCGCTGCTGACCGACCCCAAGCTGCTGATCCTGGACGAGCCCACCTCGGTGCTGACGCCGCAGGCCGTGGACAAGCTCTTCGTCGTGTTGCGCCAGCTCGTGGCCGAGGGCTGCTCCATCCTCTACATCAGCCACAAGCTGCATGAGATCCGCGCGCTGTGCTCGGCCTGCACGGTGCTGCGCGGCGGCAAGGTCACGGGCGTGTGCGACCCGCGCGAGGAAAGCAACGAATCGCTGTCGCGCCTGATGATCGGCGCCGAGCCGCCACCGCTGACGCACCGGCCGCAACAGCTGGGCGCGGTGGCGCTGCAGGTGCAGGGGCTCAGCCTGGCGCGCGAGGACCAGTTCGGCGTGGACATCGAACAGCTCGCGCTGGAAGTGCGTGCGGGCGAGGTGGTGGGCATCGCGGGCGTCTCGGGCAACGGCCAGAAGGAGCTGCTGTACGCGCTCTCTGGCGAAGACGTGCGCGCCGCACCCGATGCCATCCGCCTCTTCGGCCAGAACGCGGGCCGGCTGCGGCCGCGCGCGCGGCGCCGGCTGGGCCTGCATTTCGTGCCCGAGGAGCGGCTGGGCCGCGGCGCCGTGCCCACGCTGGCGCTGGCGCACAACCTCCTGCTCACGCGCGACGACGCGGTGGGCCGCGGCGGCTGGCTGCGCATGGGCGCGCTGGAAAAGCAGGCCGCCTCCATCATCGAGCGCTTCAAGGTCAAGGCCGGCGGGCCGCAGGCGGCGGCGCGTTCGCTTTCGGGCGGCAACCTGCAGAAGTTCATCGTGGGCCGCGAGATCGATGCTGCGCCGAAGCTGTTCATCGTCTCGCAGCCCACCTGGGGTGTGGATGTGGGCGCGGCGGCCCTGATCCGCGCCGAGATCCTGGCGCTGCGCGACGCGGGCTGCGCGGTGCTGGTGGTCAGTGAGGAGCTGGACGAATTGTTCGAGATCAGTGACCGCATGCATGTGCTGGCCAAGGGGCGGCTGTCGCCCTCCATCGCGCGGGCTGCGGCCACGGTGGCGCAGATCGGGGAATGGATGAGCGGGCTGTGGCCCGGGGCGGCGGCGCCCCTGGCCGCCGAAGGCGCCAAGGAGGTGCAGCATGCTGCGGCTTGAACCCCGCCCCCAGCTCTCGCGCTTCTGGAGCTATGCCTCGCCGCTGCTGGCGCTGGCCATCACCGTGCTGATTGGCGTGGCGCTGTTCGCCGCGCTCGGCAAGGACCCGGTGCGCGGCCTGCAGGTCTTCTTCTGGGAGCCCATCAAGAGCGGCTACGCCATCGGCGAGCTGCTGGTCAAGGCCACGCCCCTGCTCATCATCGCGCTGGGCCTGGCCGTGTGCTTCCGCTCGAACGTCTGGAACATCGGTGCCGAAGGGCAGTTCGTGGTCGGCGCCATCGCGGCCGGCAGCGTGGCGCTGCTGGCCGACAAGAGCACGGGGCCGTGGATCGTGCCCGTGATCCTGATGGCCGGCGTGCTGGGCGGCATGGTGTGGGCCGGCCTCGTGGCCTGGCTGCGCGACGTGTGCAATGCCAACGAGATCCTGGTCAGCCTGATGCTGGTCTATGTGGCCACGCTGACGCTGGTGTATCTGGTCACCGGGCCGCTGAAGGACCCGATGGGCTACAACTTCCCGCAGAGCAAGACCTTCGAGGCCGTCACGCAGATCCCGCGGCTGGTGAAGGGCTCGCGCGTGAGCATCGGTGCGCTGATCGCGCTGGCCGGCGTGGCGCTGCTGTGGGTGTTTCTGTTTCGCACCCGCGCGGGCTTTGCGCAGCAGGTGGGCGGGCTGGCGCCGGCGGCGGCGCGCTACGCGGGCTTTTCGGCCCGGCGCGCGCTGTGGACGGCGTTGCTGGTCTCGGGCGGCGCGGCCGGCCTGGCCGGCGCGCTGGAAGTGGCCGGCCCCATCGGCCAGCTCACGCCCTACGTGCCCGCGGGCTACGGCTTCGCGGCCATCATCGTGGCCTTCGTGGGGCGCCTGCACCCGGTGGGCATGGTCTTCTCGGCCCTGCTGATGAGCATGTTCTACATCGGCGGCGAGCTCGCGCAGTCGCGCCTGGGCCTGCCCAAGTCGCTCACGGCCGTGTTCCAGGGCCTGCTGCTGTTCTCGCTGCTGGCCTGCGACACGCTGGTGGCCTATCGCATTCGCCGCCAGGCGGCGCGGACTTCCACGCCCAACGCCCAACGCCCCACGCTCAACGCGCAGAACTGACATGGACAGCTACGCACTCCTTCTGGCTTCGATGCTCAGCGCCGGCACGGTGCTGGCCATCGCCGCGCTGGGCCTGCTGATCAACGAAAAAGCCGGCATCGTGAACCTGGGCGCCGAGGGCATGATGCTGTGCGCCGCCATCGCGGGCTTTGCCGCTTATGTACACACGCACAACCCCTGGCTGGGCTTCCTGGCCGGCGCCGCGGCCGGCGCCGTGCTGGCGGCGCTGTTTGGCGTGCTGGTGATCTGGCTCAACACGAACCAGTACGCCACGGGCCTGGCACTGTCGCTGTTCGGCGTGGGCTTCTCGGCTTTTGTGGGCATCAACTACGTGCAGGCCAAGGTGCCGGGCGGCTTCAGCTATGCGCTGCCGGTGCTGGGCGACATTCCCTGGCTGGGCGTGGCGCTGTTTCGCCACCACCCGCTGGTCTATGGCGCGGTGCTGCTGGCCATCGGGCTGGTCTGGTTCCTCTACCGCACGCGCGCGGGGCTGGTGCTGCGCTCGGTGGGCGAATCGCCCGAATCGGCCCATGCGCTGGGCTACCCGGTGCGGCGCATCCGCCTGATGGCCGTGGTGGCCGGCGGGGCGCTGTGTGGCGTGGCGGGCGCCTTCCTGTCGGTCAGCTACACCGGCCTGTGGGTGGAGAACATGGTGGCCGGCCGCGGCTGGATCGCGCTGGCCCTGACCACCTTCGCCACCTGGCGCCCGGCGCGCGTGCTGCTGGGTGCCTACCTGTTCGGCGGTGTCACGCAGCTGGCCTTCCACTTGCAGAGCGTGGGCGTGCACGTGCCCAGCCAGGTGCTGGCCATGATGCCCTACCTGGCCACCATCGTGGTGCTGGCGCTGATCTCGCGCAACCCGGCCTTCATCCGCGTGAACATGCCTGCGTCCATCGGGAAACCCTTCTACCCGGGCTCATAATTGCGGGCGATTTTTTCCGCCAACTCCCTTCTCCTTCCTCTTCCTTTTTCAAGGACTTCGCTGATGACCGAACTGAACAAGCGCTCCCTGCTCAAGCTTGCGGCCCTGACCGCCGTGGCGTCTGCCGCCCTGATCGGCTGCGGCAAGAAGGAAGAGGCCGCTGCGCCCGCCGCCGCCCCGGCACCGGCACCCACGGCCGCTGCGCCCGCCCCGGCGGCTGCACCGCTGGAAATCGCCTTTGCCTATGTGGGCCCGGTGGGCGACGGCGGCTGGACCTTCGCGCACGACAACGGCCGCAAGGCGCTGGAAGCCGAGTTCGGCGACAAGATCAAGACCACCTTTGTCGAAAGCGTGCCCGAATCGGCTGACGCCGAGCGCGTGTTCCGCGACTTCGCCAGCCAGGGCAAGAAGCTGATCTTCGGCACCACCTTCGGCTACATGGAGCCCATGCTCAAGGTGGCGAACGACAACAAGGAAATCAGGTTCGAGCACGCCACCGGCTACAAGACGGCCGAGAACATGCGCACCTACGACAGCCGCACCTACGAAGGCGCGTACATGGCCGGCATCATCGCGGGCGCGATGACCAAGTCCAACAAGCTGGGCGTGGTGGGCTCGGTGCCGATCCCCGAAGTGCTGCGCAACATCAACAGCTTCACGCTGGGCGCGCAGTCGGTGAACCCCAAGATCACGACCAGCGTGGTGTGGGTCAACGAATGGTTCAGCCCGCCGAAGGAAACCGAAGCCGCCACCGCGCTGCTCAACGGCGGCGCCGACGTGCTGTTCCAGAACACCGACTCGCCGGCCGTGCTCAAGACCGCGCAGGAGCGCGGCGCCCGCGCCTTCGGCTGGGACAGCGACATGACCGCCTACGGCCCCAAGGCCCACCTGGGCTCGGCCATCATCAACTGGGGCCCGTACTACATCAAGGCCACCAAGGAAGCGCTGGAAGGCACCTGGACCACGGGCCAGACCTGGTGGGGCGTGAAGGAAGGCGCGATCGACATGGTCTCCATCGCCGAGGACGTGCCGGCCGAAACCAAGGCCAAGGTCGAGGAAGTGAAGGCCGGCCTCAAGGCTGGCACCTACAACATCTGGAAGGGCCCGCTGGTGGGCCAGGACGGCAAGGAGATCCTCGCCGCCGGCGCCGTGGCCGACGACAAGTTCCTCTCGGGTGTGAACTTCTACATCAAGGGCGTGGAAGGCAAGGTGCCGGGCAAGAACTGATCTTCAGTTCAGGCAGTGCCACAAGGGCCGCAGATGCGGCCCTTTTTTCGTTCTGAGCCGGGCCGCGCGGTGCTCAGCGCACATCGAGCTTCTTGTGTTCCCCCAACTGCGGCCGGGCTTCGCCCGTCACTGCCGCTTTGGCGATCTTGAGCAGTTGGCTCACCTTGCTTTCCTTCACGTCCCAGAACTCGGCGTGTTCGATGCGCACGGCCAGCAGCGCGAGGTTGGGGTCTTCAGGGCCATCGGGGAACCAGGCCTTGGCCGCGGCGTTGAACAGCGCCTGCTTGCGCGCCGCATCCTCCAGCACCATCGCGCGGCCCGCGATGGAGACGTAGCTGTCGGAATCCGGGTTCGCGTAGGCCACGTTCACGCCATCGTCCTCGGCCAGATGGCTCACGATCTCGCCATTGCGCGGCACGAAGAAATACAAGGTCGCATCCTCGTCCACCGAGCGGTTCTGCGTGGTCAGCGGCTGGCTGTGCAGCATGCCGCCGGCATGGCGGTGCGTGTACATGCCAAAGCGGGTGTCCTTGATCAGGTCCCACAGGCGGGCGTGGTCGTTGGCATGGGTGGTCATGGTCGGGTCTCCAGTAGCGGGGAACAGATGGAAAGTGCCGGCACCGATCCATGAACAGCACGAATGCCAGCTGCTGAGTGCACCGTAGGCCGCGCCGCTTGTGCCCCGGCCCCGAGAAGGCCGCGTGGCGCTGTGGGTACCCGCTGACCCGCCTGTCAGCCCGAAGGCGGCTTATGCTTGCGGGCCAAGTCCCCCACGCACTGCATCATGAGCCTGCCCTTCAACCCCGCCGCCATCTTTGCCGACCGCATGCCCGAGCTGCTGCGCACCATGCCCAAGGCCGAGCTGCACATGCACATCGAAGGCTCGCTGGAGCCCGAGCTGATCTTCGCGCTGGCCCAGCGCAACGGCGTGAGCATTCCCTACGCCAGCGTGGAGGAACTGCGCAGCGCCTACGCCTTCACCAACCTGCAGAGCTTCCTGGACATCTACTACGCGGGCGCCAGCGTGCTGCTCACCGAGCAGGATTTCTACGACATGGCCTGGGCCTACCTGCAGCGCGCAGCGGCCGACCATGTGCTGCGCACCGAGATGTTCTTCGACCCGCAGACCCACACCGAGCGCGGCGTATCCATGCAGACCGTCGTCCAGGGCCTGCACCGCGCCTGCGTCGATGCCAAGGCCCAACTTGGCGTGGACGCCGCGCTGATCCTGTGCTTCCTGCGCCACCTGAGCGAGGAATCGGCCTTCGAGACGCTGGAACAGGCGCTGCCCTTCAGGGACCTGTTCATCGGCGTGGGCCTGGACTCGAGCGAGGTGGGCCATCCGCCCGAGAAGTTCGCGCGCGTGTTCGCGCGCTGCCGCGAGCTGGGCCTGCACCTGGTCGCGCACGCGGGCGAGGAGGGCCCGCCGGCCTACGTGTGGAGCGCGTTGGACGTGCTCAAGGTCGAGCGCATCGACCACGGCGTGCAAAGCATCAAGGACGCCGCCCTGATGAAGCGCCTGGCCGCCGACCGCATTCCGCTCACCGTGTGCCCGCTGTCCAACCTCAAGCTCTGCGTATTCCCCGACCTGGCCCAGCACAACCTCGGTCAACTGCTGGACGCGGGCCTGGTCGCCACCGTCAACTCCGACGACCCAGCCTACTTCGGCGGCTACGTCAACGAGAACTTCACCCAGACCTTCGCCGCCACCGGCCTGAGCGCCCAACACGCCTGGCAACTGGCGCGCAACAGCTTCGAGGGCAGCTTTGCCAGTGCCGACGCCAGGCGCGTGTGGCTGGACAAGGTGGATGCGCACTTCGCGGGGTTTGTGTGAGGTGCGTGCGCCTTGACTGAAATGGGTGGGGTACTGGGCGCGCTGTGATAGGAGGCTTCCGGCCAAGAGCAGAAACTCGCCAGCGACCGCTCTGGGACGACATGGGCGTGCCTGCGCAATCAACGCCCCGATAGCGGTGCATCGGGAAAAGTGGACGGCGGACGGCGCCCGACCGCCAACTCAATGCCAGTTCGCAGCGATCGTCGCCTGCAAGGCTGCCCGATCACACGATCGCATCATTCGAAGTGATCGCGCTCCTCACGGATTTCTTCCCTCTGAATCTCGCGATCATGACCTTCGATCTCTTGTTCGATCCATTGCGCCACGGGGTACTCGAATCCAGCGGCCAGCCATCTGCGCAAGGTGTCTCTGCGGCCCTTCAGATGCAGGCTTGCAGGGCCCATCCAGCCTCCCGAATGGAACGACGCACTGATGCCTGATTTAACGCCCGAGATGTGCCCGTACCTGATCAGCAATTGCCGCGTCAGCTTGCCGCCGTGTTCATCATCGAGCGTAGGAAGCGCCGCATGCGCAATCAACGCGGCTCGCTCGTTGGGGTCAACCTCGATCCAAGCCAAGATGCTGTGCTCCGGCATGGAGGCAATGGGGCCTCGCGGTTCGCGTTCGTCCATCGTGCCGATCCCGCCCTTCAGCCAGTGATACAGATCACTTCGCCACTTCGGCAGAGTGCCCTCGAATTGTCTGGCCGTGACCTGCCAAGCTCCTTCGGGATCCAGGGGAACCAACTTTTTTACCAGTTCCTCGACGGTGTTGTCGTAACTCAGCCTGAATTCATTGCCCATCGCAACAAGGATCGCCTCAAGCAACGGCATGGCAAGAGAAGGCGCCTCCTTGACCAATCTTTCGCAAGCGCGACTCCAGCTGTAGCCGAAGTGATGCCCCAGGACGCGGGGGCCGGGAATGGTCTCCACCGCAATGGCAAAGATGAACTCCGGGCCGCAGGGCAAGGGTTGATCTGGCGCGCCCGCATTCATCAACCCAATGAGCATTTGCAACGCCTCGGGAGTCCCTTGCGCGCGAAGCGACCGGAACAGCCGCTCCGCGAGTGACAGCGGCAAGGCTTTCATTGCCCCGCCGAACTGCAGCAGGCCGAACGGCGAAGGGTCTATCCAACCCGACTCCAGGGCGTCGAGACAACGTTCGAAGTCGGCGTCAGCGTACGGCGACCGCAGGATCACTTCTGCGCCCAGCGCTGCCGTGTCCTGGCTCTGGAACATCTCCGCCAACCAGGCGCCAAATCGCTCGGGCGATTGCGTCGTCATGCCCGTCAGATAGCCATTCAGGCAAGTGACATGGCCAGACTTGCGGGCCGATTCTGTCAGGGGGCGAAGCAGGTCGTTATGCGTATCGCCCGCAGCCAGTTGCTCGCCAAAGTACCAGATCGCCGGGCTCTGGATGGTCGGCGTCAGCAAATGCGATAT
Source organism: Xenophilus arseniciresistens (assembly GCF_028023875.1). Taxonomy (GTDB): domain Bacteria; phylum Pseudomonadota; class Gammaproteobacteria; order Burkholderiales; family Burkholderiaceae_C; genus Xenophilus; species Xenophilus arseniciresistens. Next base: position 663,690 of record NZ_JAQIPB010000001.1, on the reverse strand, counting down.
CTCAGCCAGGCGAAGCGGGTTCGCGGCCACGCGCCGCGCGAGCGCTGCAACCAGAGCCTTCGCATGCGTCGGCGCCAGCTTGCGCCTTTCGCGGAAGTCCTCCTCCCATTCGAGCCAATCCACGTCGAGGACGTAGCGCTGAAAGCGACTGGCCAGGTCGCGACGCGCGTAGCGACGGGCCAAACGTCGGATGCGCTGCTTGATCTCGGCGTGTTGCTCGTCCGTGTCGCGATCCTGCCAGCGCCAGAAGAAATTGTTCAGCTGGCTAGATGCCATGGCACTGTCAGAGGTCAACTGCTCCAAGACCTGAAACGCGAGCTCGGCGCAGGGCTGCAGGCGGATCTGATGACTCACAGCATCGAGCAGGGCTGAGCAAACTTGCGGCCGCAGTGCCGCCGGCCATGTCGCGGTCTCGTCGACCAGCGCGCGGAAATAGAGCAGGTGCGCCTGCCACCAGTCGCCGTAGGTGGCCGGACGCCACAGCTTCGCTCGCGGCTGGAGTCCTTGGTATTCTGGCCCCACGGTCCGAAATCCCGTGCCGCCTGCATTCAAGGCTGATCCCATTGCCTTGAGACCGAGCAGCCGTTCGGCATCTGTGCTCCCTCTGAGCATCGTAAGCAGGGCGGGCAGCCGTTGCTCGGGACTAGCCTCCGTCGCAGCGGCCTCGGGTCCGATGAGGAAGAGCCCCAGCAGCGTGCCGGTCGCGTTGTTCGAGTAGTCCGAGTTTTCGTTGACCGCAAAGCGCGCCAAAGCATTCAGAGCCCTCACGGTGTACTGCGGCCAAACGGCGATCTTTTCAAGGGCCCAAACGATGTTCTGGCGATCCGACTTGAATTCCGCGAGCTCGGCATCCGACCACGCAGCCACCGTGTTCTCCAGCAGGCGCAAGACAGCGGCCGGGTTGGGTTCAGCCAAGGTGGACAGAAATCGTGATCCCGTCGCCGAAGTCAGCACCGCACGGCTGGAGAAGACGCCCTCCGGCTTCAGAATCTGCTCGACGACGAACGCAGCATCCTTTCCTTCGGCGAACCTGAACTTGTTCAAGAACCAGGCGTGGAGCGATGCGGGCATGGTCTCAAAGACCGACACGAAATCAAAGCCTCGCCCGTAGCGTGTCCAGAACTGCTTCCAAAGGTAGATGTGGAGCGCTTTTGGAACAAAGAACAGAGTTCGGCTGCCCTGCAGAACGCGTCGAGACCGGAGGCTCTGGACGATTTCCTGGAAACGTGCCCAGCCGATCGTTTGATCCACCTTGTGCACCAGCCCCGCGATGTAAGCAGCCTCATCCGAGACGGGGTCTTCAAATCCGAATCGACTGAACAAGGCTAGGTGGTGAGCCACGCAGTCAACTTGCCTTGACGCTGCGCCCTCCTGTGCTCCATAGCCGTGCAGGAACCGCGACCAGAGCGGGATGGTTGCCGGTGGCCGCAGCAAATCAGCGGGATTTGCCGCCAGATTCTCTGCAACCGCGTGCGCAACGCGCGGCGAGCCTTCACAGATTTCGACCCAACGCCTCAGTCCATCGGATTCGCCCACTCGGCTGGCGAGGATCTTGCGGATGGTTTCGTCGGGGATTCGCGGCGCTTGGAGACGGACGATCTCGTCGTCATTTCCCTCGTCGTGGCCGTGGTCCAGGGAGATCAACTTCAGCGCGCCACAGCGCGTCTTCAAATGGCGCCACACGTCGGACATGTCGCCCTCCGACAGATCGTCGAGCACGAGCACGAGAGGCTTGGTCCAGCCGGTCCTCAGCAACTGTCGGAACAACGCCGTCTGACCGAATTGCGCGCCATGGCGCAGGTACAACACCGCAGGAGCGAGATGTGGCGCCCTCAGGGCCTCGAGCACCATGCGCGTCTTGCCCAAACCCGGCTCACCCAGGACGCGGATGTGCTTCGCGTCGCCGTCGATGCCTGCCCGAATCTGATCGATCAGCTCAGCCTGAGCCGGCGCCGACTCAAACGCATTGCTCATGTGCGCATCGCGAGCCCACTCGTTGAGCACCCAAGCTTCCTGGATGGTGTCGAAGGTCAGCCCTGCCGCAATGCCCGGGTAACGCTCGGCAAAGCTTGCCAGCTGGCTGGCCCCCAGGACGTCGACCATCCCGGCACAATCTCCCAAGCCCAAAGACTTGAACACGCTGATGACGCGCTCGCAGGCGTCATTGCGCTGCTGAGGGGTGAGATCGTGCCCCGTGCACACGACCACGTAGCGCCCTCCTCTTGCGATCAGGCGAGCCACCTCGGGGAAGAGGTTGCCGGCCTTGTCGATCAACTCTCCGCGGACTGAGCTCTCCGTCCACGGCTTGAAAGAGATGCCGGACTTCAGCTGAATGCCCGTCAGGCCAGCTGCAAAGAAACAGTCTGCAGGAACCGGCGCGCCCGCAGGAACGTCAATTTCTGCGTCGATGCCGCCATCTGCGACGGTGAGCCGACTCGAGATCGTGACGACGGCAGGACTGAGCTTGGCGTAGGCCGACTCGACCTTCAAGAGGCTAGTCAGCAAATCCACCGCGCCCTCTGCGGTGAGGGGCAGTACGGTCGAAACGGGGACGCTGATCATTGGGGTCATATAGACGTTCGCGAAGGAGAATTGCTCCGGAATTCTGGAGCAACGCGGTGGCTCGGACGTCTGCTTCTTTGGGCGCCGATAGGACTTCGTAGTCCAGCGTCGAAAGTCCTTTGGGACTGGTCAGCCAGAACTTGATGTTCCGAATAGCTAAGGTGAACACAAGGCGTAACTATCCGCGAAGGCTCACGGCCTGAGCAGATCGAAGTGGCCTGAAGGCGTTTTTACCTAGCCGACTGGCCGCTCTCGGGCAATCTATCCGCCTGGTCCGCCGACGGCACCGGGCACCAAGCGGAAGTTCGTGCGTCGACGTTCTGCTCCGCTTCAGATCATCCCGGCGGGGGCTTCAGCCACGTTGTGGCAGACCGCAGCGGCGATGCAGAGCCGCAACCCGCTCAAGCGAATCGCTAACGCCCTATTCCTCGCGCGGCCGCGGGTAGCCCGCCTCCGCCCACCGCTGCGCCGACGCGCGGTTGAGCTGGTGGTTCGGCCCCACGCGCACTGCCGCCAGCGCGCTGCCGTCCGCCCCGGTGGCCGTGAGCGTTGCAACAGGGTTCTCTTCATCTGGCTCGATGTCGAGCGCGACCGTTACGCGCGCGCCGCCGACCTCGATCTGAACTTCCTTGTGCAGCTGCGCGGCCACATGCTGCTCATGCCTGCGCAGCACCTCGCTGGCCGTTTTCACCAGCGTGTTGAAGGCCGACACATCCAGCGGTTTGGGGTTCTTCTTGTCGCGCCCCATCGTCCAGGGGCCGACCAACGCAGGCTCGGCATGACCATCAAGGGTCATCGCCACCGCCCATCCATCGTCATCCTCGTTCTTGATGACGCTGGCCGTCCAGCCGTTGTCGCGCCAGAGGCGATCTTCGTGGATTGAGGGGATGTCTTCGTCGAGGGAGTCGGGCATGTGCAGATCTGGGTTCGCAAGGGCAAACCCGGCATGCTACTGCCCGCCGCCGCCCATCCGGCCTGCGCGGATCACCTGAACCGAAGTGCCGGCGCTGATCCTGCGGCGCCGCTGCACCCACGCGTTCCCCATCGCCCCCGCCGCCATCAGCACGCAAGTGCCGATGAACACCGCGTGCATGCCGATGTGCCCGCCCACGTAGCCGCCCAGCAGCGGCCCGGCGACCTGGCCCGCGTACTGGGCAGAGACCGACCAGCCCAGCATCTGGCCCGCGGCGTTCTCGGGCACGTTGTGGCGGATCACCGCGGCGATGCAGGGCAGCAGCCCGCCCAGCGACAGGCCCATCAGGAAGCGCAGCACCACCAGCTGCCAGCCGGCCGTGACGAAGGCCTGCGGCACCAGCAGCAGGGCCGAGACGGCGAGGCAGGCCACGATGACGTTCCAGTGCCCGATGCGGTCGGCCAGCTTGCCCAGGCGCGCGGCCGAAAGGATGCTGCCCAGCGCGGCGGCCGACATCACCACGCCGGCCATCAGCGTGACCTGCGCGGCATCGTGCACCAGCGTGGCCACGTACACGGTGATGATGGGTTCGATGGACATGTTGGCCAGCATCAGCAGCATGCCCGTGACGAACATGGCCGTGACCGGGCCCTTGTCGGGGATGGCGGCCCAGCCTGCGCCCAAGGGCTTGCCCCGGGCATCACGTGGGCGTGGTGCTTCGCGGATCAGCAAAGCGGTGGCGATGAAGGCCACGAAGATCACCGCGCCGGCCGCGAAGAAGGTGGCGCGGATGCCGATCAGCGGCGGCAGCACGCCGCCCACCAGCGGCCCCACGAGGTTGCCGGCCATGATGGCCGACGACAGGGTACCCAGCGCCCAGCCCGCGCGCGCCTTGGGCGTTTGCGTGGCCACCAGCAGCATCGAGCCCGAGGCGTACCCGCCCAGGAAGCCCGCGAGCAGCCGCAGCCCCACCAACTGGTAGACGTCCTGCGCGACGCCGATCAGCGCCATCGCCACGGCCATGCCCAGGCTGGCGCGGATCAGCATCAGCTTGCGTCCGTACAGATCGGCCAGGCGGCCCCACAGCGGCGCCACCAGCGCGGCCGTGAGGAAGGTGGCGCCATAGGCTGCGCCCGACCACTGGACGATGGCCGCGTGCGCCTTCACGCCCAGTTGCTCCACATACAGCGGCAGGAAGGGCAGCAGCAAGGTCATCGCCACGATGGTGGTGAAGGAGCCGAACATGCACACCGCGAGGTTGCGGCGCCAGGGGCCTTCGTCGTGTTCTTTCTGGTGGGCGGATGGGGAAGGTGCGGCGACGGATGACATGCGGCAGGTGCGGGGTTTGCGCCATTCTGGGCGGGCGCGCGGCATTGCGCCCTTGCCGATGCGCGGCCCGGGCCATCGCGAGCCCAGACCCCTGGCTGCCCTGGCGTCGGCATGTGCTCGCCGAGGCCTCTACAATTTCGGCCTCAACGCTGCAGTGCCCCGGCTGCAGCGTTTTTCTTTGTTCATTCCGGGGCCATGTAGAGGAACACCATGTACAAAAACCTCGCAGCCGCATTCGCGGCCGCCTGTTTTTTCTCCCCCGTTTTTTCACAGCAAGCACCCGGCTCGGCGCCCCCGCTCAAGGTGGGCTTCGTCCAGGTTGCGCCCATCGGCGATGCCGGCTGGGTGCGCCAGCATGACGATGGCCGCAAGGCCATGGAAGCCGCGCTGGGCAACCGCGTGCGCAGCACCACCGTCGAGAACGTGCCCGAGGGCGCAGACGCCGAGCGCGTGATCCGCGACCTCGCGCAGCAGGGCCACGGACTGATCTTCACGCCCAGCTTCGGCTACATGGAGCCGACGCTGCGGGTGGCCAAGGACTTCCCCGAGGTCCGCTTCGAATCGGTCACGGGCCTGAAGACCGCGCCCAACGTGGCCACGGCCAACGCGCGCTACTACGAAGGCCGCTACCTGGCCGGCATCGCGGCGGGCCGCATGACGAAGAGCAACGTCGCAGGCTACGTGGCCGGCTTTCCGATCCCCGAGGTGCTGCAGGGCATCAACGCCTTCACCCTGGGCATGCGCTCGGTCAACCCCAAGGCGCAGGTCAAGGTGATCTGGCTCGACCTTTGGTTCGACCCGCCCAAGGAGCGCGACGCGGCCATGACCCTGTTCAACCAGGACGCCGACGTCATCGCCTTCCACACCGGCTCCACGGCCGTGATGCAGGCCGCGCAGGAGCGCGGCAAGCTCGCCATCGCCTACCACTCCGACATGCGCAAGGTGGCGCCGCAGGCGCAGGTGCTGGCCGTCACGCACCAGTGGGGCGGTTACTACACGCAGCGCGCGCGCGAGGTGCTGGAAGGCCGATGGAAGCCGGGCTCGGTCTGGGGCGGCGTGCGCGAGGGCATGATCCGCGTGGGCGATTTCGGCCCCAAGGTGCCCGAAGCCGTGCAGCGCGAAGTGCTGGCGCGGCAGAAGGACATCGGCGAAGGCCGGCTGCAGCCCTTCCGCGCCGCTGCCGATGTGCGCGACAACGAAGGCAAGGTGGTGATCGCCAAGGGCCAGAGCCTGAGCGACGCGCAGATCCAGCAGATGAACTGGCTGGCTGAAGGTGTGCAAGGCCGCATCAATCGTTGAGGGCGCAGGGCAGGGCGCCCATATGAACCCCATACGCATGCAGGCATGGCGCAGGCCGCCGGCCTGCGTCAAGATCGCATGCCTGAGCGTCTGCTCTCCCTGATTCCCCAAGAAGACGATGAAAAAAGCCTACCGCGCCAGCCTGCTTCGCTTCGATGACGAAGGCCAAGCCCTGTACGAGCAGGACGGCCTGCTGGTCACCGGCCCCGATGCACGGGGTCGTGAGCGCGTGCTCGACGCGGGCAGCCATGCGGCGCTGGCTGCCAGCCATGCCGATGCGCAGCTCACGCATCTGCCCGGGCGCATCCTGGCGCCGGGCTTCGTGGACATGCACATCCACTTCCCGCAGCTGGACATCATCGGCGCGCCGGCCGACGGCCTGCTGCCCTGGCTGGAGAACTACACCTTCCCGGCCGAATCGCGCTTTGCCGAGGCTGCCCATGCGCAGGAGGCGGCCACCTTCTTCTTTGACGAACTGCTGCGCCAGGGCGTGAGCACGGCGCTGACTTTCTGCACCTCGCATCCGGCCTCGGTCGATGCCTTCTTCGGCGAGGCGCAGCGCCGCGGCCTGCGCATGCTGGGCGGCAAGGTGCTGCAGGACCGGCATTCGCCCGATGGCGTGCGCGACCAGACCGAGCAGAGCCTGATCGACACCGAAGCGCTGATCCAGCGCTGGCACGGACAGGACCGGCTGGGCTATGCCATCACGCCGCGCTTCGCGCCCACCAGCACCGAAGCGCAACTGCGCGGCGCGGGCGAACTGGCCGCGAAGTACGCCGACACCTGGATCCATTCGCACGTGGCCGAGAACAAGGACGAGGTGCGCTGGGCGCGCGAGCTGTTCCCGAAGGCGCGCTCCTACCTGGACGTGTACGCCGGCTTCGGCCTGATGCGCGAGCGCGCCGTGTACGCGCACTGCATCCACTTCGACGACGCCGACCGGCAACTGATGCACGACACGAAGACGGCCGCGGCCGTGAGCCCCACCAGCAACCTGTTCCTGGGCAGCGGCTTCTTCGACTTCGAAGGTGCGCAGCGCACGCACATGCGCCACGGCCTGGCCAGTGACGTGGGCGGTGGCACCAGCTTCAGCCCCTTCCACACCATGCTGGCGGCCTACTACATCGGCCGCGAAGGGCAGACCAAGCCGGGCCTGAGCCTGGCGCCCTCGCGCCTGTGGTGGCTGCACACGGCCGGGGCGGCGCAGGCGCTGGGCCTGGCCGGCACCATCGGCAACCTGCAGCCGGGCTGCGAAGCGGATTTCCTGGTGCTCAACCCCCAGGCCACGCCGCTGCTGGCGCGCAAGAGCGCGCGTGCCGATTCGCTGGAAGAGCTGCTGTTCGCGCTGATCGTGCTGGGCGACGACCGCCTGATCGAGCGCACGCACGTCGCCGGCCGCTGAGCGGGGCCGCAGTGGGGCCCACCTAGAATGCCGGCCCTACCGAGGAAGCGCAGATGAGCATCAAGAGCGACAAGTGGATCCGCCGCATGGCCGAGCAGCACGGCATGATCGAGCCTTTCGAGCCCGGCCAGGTGCGTCAGTCGCCGCAGGGCCAGAAGATCGTGAGCTACGGCACCAGCAGCTATGGCTACGACATCCGCTGCGCACCCGAGTTCAAGGTCTTCACCAACATCCACAGCACGGTGGTCGATCCGAAGAACTTCGACGAGAAGAGCTTCGTGGACATCAATGCCGACGTCTGCATCATCCCGCCCAACAGCTTTGCGCTGGCACGCACGGTGGAGTACTTCCGCATCCCCCGCAACGTGCTGACCATCTGCCTGGGCAAGAGCACTTATGCCCGCTGCGGCATCATCGTCAACGTCACCCCCTTCGAGCCCGAATGGGAGGGCTATGTGACCCTGGAGTTCTCCAACACCACGCCGCTGCCGGCCAAGATTTATGCAGGCGAGGGCTGCGCCCAGGTGCTGTTCTTCGAAAGCGACGAGGTCTGCGAGACCAGCTACAAAGACCGCGGCGGCAAGTACCAGGGCCAGCACGGCGTCACCTTGCCCAAGACGTAAGCACCCCCCAGGCCGCTTCGCGGCGTGTAAGCCGATTCCGCTTGCTGGCGGCGTGGGGTTCGGGCCGCAACGGCAGGGCGTACCATCGCGCGCACGGCGGCGCTTCGGGGCGCTGCATGGAGCCAAGACATGCGCTGGGAAGGCAACGAACAATCCGAGAACGTGGAAGACCGCCGTGGCAGCGGCGGCGGCGGTGGGTTTCCCATCGGCGGCCGGGGCATCGGCCTGGGCACCGTGGCCGTTGCCGTGGTTGCGGGCCTGATCTTCGGCGTCAATCCACTCACCATCCTCGGCCTGCTTTCAGGCGGTGCACCGACCGAGGTCGTGCAGCAGCAACAGGGCCCGGCGCAGGCCCCGCCGGCCGACGACCGCGAGGCTGCCTTTGTCTCCACCGTGCTGCGCAACACCGAGCAGGTCTGGGGCCAGGTCTTCCAGGCCAACGGCGCCAGCTACCAGCAGCCGCGCCTGGTGCTGTACCGCGGCGTGACGCCCACGGCCTGCGGCGCGGGCCAGAGCGCCATGGGCCCCTTCTACTGCCCTGGCGACAAGAAGATCTACATCGACCTGGGCTTCTTCGACACGCTCAAGCAGCAACTGGGCGCGCCAGGCGAGTTCGCGCGTGCCTACGTCATTGCGCACGAGGTGGCCCACCATGTGCAGGACCAGCTGGGCGTGACCGGCCGCGTGGACGCGCTGCGCGGCCGTGTGAGCCAGAGCCAGCAGAACGAGCTGAGCGTGCGCGTGGAACTGCAGGCCGACTGCTTCTCGGGCGTGTGGGCGCACCACTCGCAGCAGTCCAAGCAGTGGCTGGAGCCGGGCGACATCGAATCGGCGATGAACGCGGCGGCCAAGATCGGCGACGACGCGCTGCAGCGCTCGGCCGGCCGCGCCGTGGTGCCCGACAGCTTCACCCACGGCAGCAGCGCCCAGCGCCAGCGCTGGTTCGCGGCGGGCTACAAGACGGGCAGCATCGAGGCCTGCGACACCTTCGGCGCCTCACGCCTTTGAGCCTTCGGGCACCCCCTGACAGGCCCTGCCGGGGCCTTTTCCCTGCCCCTGGCGTGGTTTTGTGACAGGCGGGTGAAGCGCTGTGGCCCTGCCGCCACTGCCGCTTTTTGCGGCAATGCGACAATCGCGGGTTCATGAGTACTCTCTATTCCGACCTCGCGCTGGCGGATTCCCTCAAGCGCGCCGTAGCCGACATGGGCTACGAGAACATGACGCCGATCCAGGCGCAGGCCATTCCGGTGGTGCTGACAGGCCAGGACGTGATGGGCGCAGCGCAGACCGGCACCGGCAAGACGGCCGCCTTCTCGCTGCCGCTGCTGCAGCGCCTGCTCAAGCACGAAAACGCCTCCACCTCCCCGGCCCGGCACCCCGTGCGCGCGCTGGTGCTGCTGCCCACGCGCGAACTCGCCGACCAGGTGGCCCAGCAGATCAAGCAGTACGCCAAGTACACGCAGCTTCGCAGCACCGTGGTGTTCGGCGGCATCGACATGAAGCCGCAGACGGCCGAGCTGAAGAAGGGCGTCGAGGTGCTGGTGGCCACGCCCGGCCGCCTGCTGGACCACATCGAAGCCAAGAACGCGGTGCTCAACCAGGTCGAGTACGTGGTGCTCGACGAGGCCGACCGCATGCTGGACATCGGTTTCCTGCCGGATCTGCAGCGCATCCTTTCGTACCTGCCCAAGCAGCGCACCACGCTGCTGTTCAGCGCCACCTTCTCGCCCGAGATCAAGCGTCTGGCCGGCAGCTACCTGCAGAACCCCGTGACCATCGAGGTCGCGCGGCCCAACGAGACGGCTTCCACCGTGGAGCAGCGCTTCTTCCGCGTGCATGACGACGACAAGCGCCGCGCGCTGCGCCAGGTGCTGCGCGAGCGCGGCCTCACCCAGGCTTTTGTCTTCGTCAACAGCCGCCTGGGCTGTGCGCGCCTGGCACGTTCGCTGGAGCGCGACGGCCTCAAGACCTCGGCCCTGCACGGCGACAAGAGCCAGGACGAGCGCCTGAAATCGCTGGCCGCCTTCAAGGCCGGCGAGGTGGAACTGCTGGTGTGCACCGACGTGGCCGCGCGCGGCCTGGACATCAAGGATGTGCCCGCGGTCTTCAACTACGACATTCCCTTCAACGCCGAAGACTACGTGCACCGCATCGGCCGCACGGGCCGTGCCGGCGCTTCCGGCCTGGCCGTGAGCTTCTCGGGCGGCGGCAACGATGCGCGGCTGGTGGCCGACATCGAGAAGCTGATCAAGAAGAAGATCGAGCTGGAGCCGCTGGACCTGGAGGCCGACCGTCCGCGCGGCCGCATCAACGACGGCCGCCGCCACTGGCGCGAGGAAGGCGAGACCGGCGACGCCCGCGATGCGCTGGACCAGCCGCGCGAAAGCCGCGAGGCCTATCGCTCGCCGCGCCCGCACCGTGCGCCGGCTGCGCCGCGCGATCCCTTCTTCGACCGGCCCTACGAAGCCAGCGAAGGCGACCAGCCCGCGGCCTGGGAAGCTGCCGGCAAGGCGCCCGTTGCCCGCGCGCCCTCCGCCAACATCCGCGCCAAGCGCAAGGTGGCGGCGCTGTTCAAGGCGGCAGAGCCTTCCAACTGACCGAACCGAAGGCTTCGACCGTCCTCGGAACAAGGCGCCTCGCAAGGCGCCTTTTTTGTGCTCGGAGGGGGTGGTGTTCAGCCCGGCTGCTGCGCCGCCTCGCAATGCACCTCGATGCGCTCGCGCTCGTCCAAGGTGCTGCCGATGCGCACGGCCGTCAGGCAACCGCCCCAGACGCAGCCGGTGTCGGTGGCCAGCAGGTCGGGGCGCGACACATAGCCCAGCGTGGACCAGTGGCCGAAGGCGATGGTGGCATCGGCCGTGCGCCGGCCCGGCACGTCGAACCAGGGCATGAAGCCGGCCGGGGCGCTGGCGGCGTCGTCCTTCGTGTCGAACTCCATCACGCCCTCGGCGGTGCAAAGGCGCAGGCGGGTGAGGGCATTGACGATCACGCGCAGCCGCGCGCTGCCGCGCAGGCCGTCGTCCCAGCGGTCGGGTTCATTGCCGTACATCTGGTGCAGGAACTCGCCCAGCTGCGGGCTGCGCAACACGGCCTCCAGTTCGGCGGCGCAGGCCAGGGTCTGCGCCACGTCCCACTGCGGCAGCACGCCTGCATGCAGCATCAGCAGGTCGCGTCCGCCGATGCGCCGGTGCAGCGCCATCGACTGCTGGCGCAGCCAGTCAAGCAGGGCCTCGCGGTCGGGCGCCGCGAGCAGCCCGGCCAGGGTGTCGCGCCGGCCGGGCTTGCGCACGCCATGGGCCACGCCCAGCAGGTGCAGGTCGTGGTTGCCCAAGAGGCTCTGGGCGGCGCCGCCCAGCGCATGCACGCGGCGCAGCACGGCCGCTGAATCGGGGCCGCGGTTGACCAGGTCGCCCAGCAGCACGAGCTGATCGCGGCTGGGCGAGAAATCCAGCATATGAAGCATGCGGCCGAGGGCTGCGTCGCAGCCCTGCACGTCGCCGATGAGATAGAGTGCCATCTCCGCATTCTCCCCAGAAGGTGCGTCCGCGCCTTCGTCCCCTTCGATGGACGTTCTGTTATTGGCGTTGCTGACCACCTGCAACGCGATCTTCGCCATGTCTGAAATGGCGCTGGCCACCAGCCGCCGTGCGCGTCTGGCGGCTTTGGCCGAAGCCGGGGATGCCGGCGCCGCCGCGGCGCTCAAGCTCATGGAGGAGCCCACGCAGTTCCTGTCGACGGTGCAGATCGGCATCACCTCCATCGGCATGCTCAGCGGCATCGTGGGCGAGGCCGCCTTCGCCGGCCCGCTGGCGCTGCGAATGGAAGGCATGGGCATGGGTGCCGGCGTCGCCAGCGTGGTGTCCACGGCCGTGGTGGTCACGGGCATCACCTTTTTCTCCATCCTCTTTGGCGAGCTGGTGCCCAAGCGCATCGGTCAGCTCTACCCCGAGCCCGTCTCGCGCTGGATCTCGCGCCCCATGCGCGGCCTGGCCAAGGGCGCCAAGCCTTTCGTGCTGCTGCTCTCGGGCGCCACGGCCGGCGTGCTGCGGCTGCTGCGCATCGACGCCACCGGCGCGCGCGCCGTGACGGAGGAAGAGATTTCGGCCAGCCTGGAAGAGGGCGTGGATGCCGGCGTGATCGAGCAGCACGAGCACCAGATGGTGCGCAACGTGTTCCATCTGGACGACCGCCGCCTGTCCTCGCTGATGATCCCGCGCTCGGACATCGAATGGATGGACGCCGGGCTGGACGTGGGCCAGGCGCTGGCCCAGGTGGCCGAGGCGGCCAAGCTCAACCTCGTGCACTCCTGGTACCCGGTGTGCCGCGGCTCGCTCGATGACGTGGTGGGCGTGGTCAGCGTGGCCCAACTGCTGCAGCTGGACCGCGGGCATGCGGACACGCTGGGCGATGTGGCGCAGGCGGCTTCCTTCGTGCCCGAGACGCTGTCGGGCATGGAGCTGCTCGAGCAGTTCCGCACCCGCGCCGGCCGCATGGTGTTCGTGGTGGACGAATACGGCGTGGTGCAGGGCCTGATGACGCCGCGCGACCTGCTGGAAGCCATCACCGGCGAGCTGCAGCCCGGCGTGCCGGCCGATGCCTGGGCACGGCCGCACGAGGACGGAAGCTGGGATCTGGACGGGCTGATGCCGGTGTCGGAGCTGCGCGCGCGGCTGGCGATCCGAGAGCTGCCCGACGAGGACCGCGGGCTCTACAACACCGTGGCCGGCCTGCTGATGGCCGTGTCGGGCCAGTTGCCCGGCGTGGGCCAGCGCGTGGAATGCGCGGGCTGGCAGTTCGAGGTGCTGGCGCTGGAAGGCCGGCGCATCGACCGCGTGCGCGCCCGGCCTGAGCCGGCGGCCAAGCCCGAGTCCTTCGACCCCTCACTGTGAGGCGTTCTGGCGCTGCGCCTCGTGGCGCCAGCGCCAGGGCGGCACCGCGCGCGCAGGGCCGTCTTGCCAAAGCCCGATGCGCCGTGCCCGCGCGGCCTCTTCGGCGGCGGCATAGCGCGCACGGCCGGCCGCATCCTGCGCCTGGCTGAAGGCGCGGTACCACCAGGCCAGGCCGGCCTCGATCTGGGCCAGGCCCACATCTTCAGCCGCGTGCCCCGCTGCGGCGGGCTTGATGACCTGGCACACGCGCCGGCCATAGGCATCCGTGTCCACGCAGTGCAGCGCCACGCGCTGGCCCTGCACGCGCGCACGCAAGGCCTGCCGCGCGCGGCGGCCCCAGGGCTGGCCGTGCTCGGGGGCGTCGATGGCGTGGAGGCGCACTGTCTGCACCGCTGGCTGCGCATCGCAGCGCACGCGCAGGCTGTCGCCGTCCTGGACGGCGAGCACGAGACACAGCAGCGTGGTGGTGGCGATGGGCATGGGCGGTGATTGGCCAGGGGCGAGCGCGGCCAAGAGAGGCTAGCCTACACTTTTGCGCCCGCACCGGCGCCCGACCTGCGCGCGCCCTGTGCCTTGAACCGCCCCCCTGGAGACCCCCATGCCCGGACTGCTTCCCGACGTCGATCCCGACGGCCTGCTCGAATTCTCGGTCGTCTACACCGACCGCGCGCTCAACCACATGTCCAAGCGCTTCACGGGCGTGATGCAGGACATCCTTTCGATGCTCAAGGAGGTCTACAACGCCCACACGGCCGTGCTGGTGCCCGGCAGCGGCACCTTCGGCATGGAAGCCGTGGCGCGCCAGTTCGCCAACCGCGAGAAGGTGCTGATCGTGCGCAACGGCTGGTTCAGCTACCGCTGGAGCCAGATCTTCGACGCCGGCGGCCTCGGTGGCGGCGCGGTGGTCTGCAAGGCCCGCAGGCAGGGCGACGGCCCGCAGGCCCCGTGGGCGCCATGCCCGGCTGAGGAGGTGGCCGCGACGATCCGCGCCGAAAAGCCCAAGGTGGTGTTCGCGCCGCACGTGGAAACGGCCAGCGGCATCATCCTGCCCGACGACTACCTGCGCACCGTGGCCGACGCCGCGCACGAGGTGGGCGCGCTCTTCGTGCTCGACTGCGTGGCCTCGGGCGCGATGTGGGTGGACATGCGCGCCACGGGCGTGGACGTGCTGATCAGCGCGCCGCAGAAGGGCTGGAGCGGCTCGCCTTGCTGCGCGATGGTGATGCTCAGCGAACGCGCGCGCGCGGCCATCGACGGCACCACCAGCAGCAGCTTCTCGTGCGATCTGAAGAAGTGGATGCAGATCGCCGAGGGCTACGAGAAGGGCCAGCATGCGTACCACACCACCATGCCCACCGATGCACTGGTGCGCCTGCGCGACGTGATGCGTGAAACGCGCGACTGGGGCTTTGCGCCCGTCCGGGCCGCGCAGATGGAGCTGGGCCACAAGGTGCGCGCGCTGCTCGAATCGCGCGGCTTTCCGAGCGTGGCGGCCGAGGGCTTCAAGGCCCCGGGCGTGGTGGTCAGCTACACCACCGACCCGGGCATCCAGAGCGCGAAGAAGTTCATCGAGCTCGGCCTGCAGACCGCCTCGGGCGTGCCGCTGCAGTGCGACGAAGGGCCGGATTTCATGAGCTTTCGCATCGGCCTGTTCGGGCTGGAGAAGTGGAAGAACGTGGACCGCAGCGTGGGCCACCTGCGCGCAGCGCTGGACAAGATCGCGCCGTAGCCGGGGCAAAAGGGCGCTACGACGGCGCCAGCAGCACCACCAGCGCGCCCGCGCCGCCGTCCGACGGCCGGGCCTGCACGAAGGCCATCACTTCCTTCTTCTGGATCAGCCAGCGCTGCGCCTTGAGCTTGAGCACGGGCTGCTTGCCCGGCGAGCCCAGGCCCTTGCCATGCACCACGCGCACGCAGCGCAGGCCGTTGCGCCATGACTGGCGGATGAACTGCGCCAGCGCCTCGCGCGCCTCGTCGCTGCGCAGGCCGTGCAGGTCGATCTGGCCCTGCAGCGACCAGTGGCCCGCGCGCAGCTTGCGCGTGACCTCCGTGCCCACGCCGGGCCGGCGAAAGCTCATCTGGTCGTCGGCATCCAGCAGGGTGCTGACGTCGAATTCGTCGCTCAGCGCCTCGCGCAGTGCCTGCGCCTCGTCGCGCAGGTGCTGACGCGCGATGGGTTCGGGCGGCGTGGGCGCCAGCACCACCACCGGCTTGTGGCGCAGCGGCCGCGTGGCACCCGTGTCGGCGCCGATCGCGCGCGCAAAGAGGTTCTTCTCGGCCAGCTGCTTCTTGGCCTCGGCGGCGCGCCGGGCTTCGGCCTGCGCCTGCTGCTCGCGCTGCTCGGCCAGTTCGCGCTGGACCTGTCGCAGATCGGCGAGGCTCTTGAGGGAAGGGGGACGACTGGGCATGGCGACGGGCGAGGGATTGGGCGGATGCATCGGGAAGGGGTCTGCGCGCGCAGGGGTTGCGCAGGCGTCTCGCGTCAGCCTGCGTCCATCTTACAAAAGGCCGGCTTCCGCCATCGAAAGACTGCGCCCCGGCCCGACCACCACATGGTCGAGCACGCGCACGTCCACCAGCGCCAGCGCGGCCTTGAGCGATTGGGTCAGGGCCTCGTCGGCCCGCGAGGGCTGGACTTCGCCGCTGGGGTGGTTGTGGGCCAGCACCACCGCCGCCGCGTGGTGATGAAGGGCGCGCTGCACCACCTCGCGCGGGTACACGCTGGTCTGGCCCAGGGTGCCGCGAAACAGCTCCTCCAGCGCCAGCAGCCGATGCTGGCTGTCGAGGAACAGCACCGCGAAGACCTCGTGCGGGTGATGGGCCAGGTGCAGCTGCAGGTAGTCCTTCACGGCCTGGGGGGCATCGAAGGCAGGCCGGGCCGCCAGCTGCTGGGCCAGCGCGCGGCGCGCCAGCTCCAGCACCGCCAGCAGCTGCGCGCGCTTGGCGGTGCCGCCCAGGCCCTTGACCTGGCGCAGGTCTTCGGCGCTGGCCTGCAGCAGGCCGGCAATGCCGCCGAACCGGTCGAGCAGCTGCTGCGCCAGCTGCAGCACATGGGTGCCGGCCATGCCCGTGCGCAGCAAAAGGGCGAGCAACTCGCTGTCGCTCAGGGCCGCGGCGCCGCGCGCGATGAGCTTTTCACGCGGGCGCGCGTCGGCCGGCAGATCCTTCAGACCCATGACATCTCCCTCCCTTTGGGGGCTCTGTCCAGGCCATTCGGGCGCCCGCACAGGCCCTCTTTTAAAATCCGGGACCAGTTTATCGGGGCCCGCCCTTGTCCTTGCCTACTTCTGCGGCCGTGGTTCAGCCCGGCTCCTTCCTCACCTTGCACTACCGGCTTGCCGGCCCGGCCGGGGACATCATCAACACCTTCGCCGACAAGCCTGCCACGCTGTCGCTGGGCACTGGCGAACTGTCGCCGGCCATGGAACAGCGCCTGCTGGGCCTGGCCGAGGGCACGCACACCACCTTCGAGCTGCCCGCCGGCGAGGCCTTCGGCGAGCGCAATCCCGAGATGCAGCAGTGGGTGGCGCGCTCGCTGATGCGCCAGCTGGGCGACCCGGACGAACAGTACGCCGTGGGTGACGTGGTGCAGTTCCCCACGCCCGACGGCACGGGCAGCTACGCGGGCGCCGTGATCGCCCTGAGCGACACGGCGGTGCAGTTCGACTTCAACCACCCCCTGGCCGGTCAGCCCGTCACCTTCGAGGTGAAGCTCATCGGTGTTCTCTGAGGCGCCCATGGCCGTGAACGAAATCCTGCTGGCCGAACCGCGCGGTTTCTGCGCGGGGGTGGACCGCGCCATCGAGATCGTGGAGCGCGCCATCGCCAAGTTCGGTGCGCCGATCTACGTGCGCCATGAGATCGTGCACAACACCTATGTGGTCAACGAACTCAAGGCCAAGGGCGCGATCTTCATCGAGGACCTGGCCGAGGTGCCGCCCGGCGCCACGCTGGTGTTCAGCGCGCACGGCGTGAGCAAGGCCGTGGAGCAGGAGGCGCGCGATCGCGGCTTTGCCATCTTCGATGCCACCTGCCCGCTGGTGACCAAGGTGCACGTGGAAGTGGCCAAGCTGGCCAAGGAAGGCTACGAGTTCATCATGATCGGCCACAAGGGGCATCCCGAGGTCGAAGGCACGATGGGGCAGCTTTCCAGCGGCATCCACCTGGTCGAGGACGTGGAGGACGTGCACAAGGTGCAGCCCGCGCAGACCGAGAAGCTGGCTGTGGTCACGCAGACCACGCTGAGCGTGGACGATGCAGCCGAGATCGCCGCCGCCGTGCGCGCGCGCTTCCCGGCCGTGCGCGAGCCCAAGCAGCAGGACATCTGCTACGCCACGCAGAACCGGCAGGATGCCGTGAAGATCATGAGCCCGCAGGTCGACGTGGTGATCGTGGTGGGCAGCCCCACCAGCTCCAACAGCAACCGCCTGCGCGAGCTGGCGCAGCGCCTGGGCACGCCGGCCTACATGATCGATTCGGCCGAGGAATTGCAGGTGGAGTGGTTCGACGGCAAGGCCCGCGTGGGCCTGACGGCGGGCGCCTCCGCGCCCGAACTGCTGGTGCGCCAGGTGATCGAGCGCATCAAGGCGCTGGGGGTGGTGGCCGTGCGCACCATGCCGGGCGTGGAGGAAACGCTCAAGTTCCCGCTGCCCAAGGGGCTGAAGCTGGGTGACGCCGCCGCGCCGCCGCATCACATTTCCTGATCTGTTTTGCCATCCAGCCAGCGGGCGCTTCATGCAAGGGGCGCCCGCAGCTTTTTCTGGATCCACACGCATGAACGCTTCCGAACCCATGGGCGCCACGGACTGGCGCGAAGCCATCGAACTCTCGGCCCAGCGCCTGGCGCCGCACACCGGACCCTTTCTGCGCCAGACGCCGCTGTGGAAGCTGCCGGCCTCGCAGTTGGGCCTGGGGCCTGAACTCGAGGGCGTGGAATGCTGGCTGAAGCTGGAGCATCTGCAGGCCAGCGGCAGCTTCAAGGCCCGCGGCATGATGAATCGGCTGCTGGCCCATCCCATTCCGGCCAGCGGCGTGGTCGTGGCCTCGGGTGGCAATGCAGGCATTGCCACCGCTGCGGCGGCGCGCGCCCTGGGTGTGCGCTGCGAGGTTTATCTGCCCGGCGTGTCGCCCGAGGCCAAGCGCGCCAGGCTGCGTGCGCTGGGCGCCGACGTGCGCGTGGTGGGCGATCTGTACGTCGACGCGCTGAACGCCTGCCTGGCGCGTCAGCAGGAAACCGGCGCGCTGCTGACCCATGCCTATGACCAGAGCGAAGTGGTGGCCGGCGCCGGCACGCTGGGCCGCGAGATCGAATCGCAGGGCGGGCTGCCCGACCATGTGCTGGTCAGCGTGGGCGGCGGCGGCCTCATCGGCGGCCTGGCTGCCTGGTTCGGCGCGCGCAGCAACGTGGTGGCGCTGGAGCCCGAGGCCGCGCCCACGCTGTACCGCGCCCGTGAAGCCGGCCAGCCCGTGGACGTGAGCGTGGGTGGCATCGCGGCCGACTCGCTGGGCGCCAGGCGCATCGGCGAGATCGCCTGGGGCATCACCCAGCGCCACGTGCAGCAGGCGCATCTGCTGGACGATGCGGCCATCCGCAGCGCCCAGCTGTGGCTGTGGAACCAGATGCGCCTGGCCGTCGAGCCCGCGGCGGCCCTGCCGCTGGCGGCATTGCAAAGCGGCGCGTTCAGGCCTGCTGCCGGCGCCAAGGTCTGCCTGATCATCTGCGGCGCCAACGTCGATCCAGCCTCGCTGGCCTGACGGCGTTCCAGAAAACCCCTTTCCCTAGAATCACCCGATGCTCGACATCAACCTGCTTCGCAAGGACCTGCCTTCGGTCGTTGCCCGCCTCGAAACCCGCAAGAAAGACCAGCCCTACCTCGACGTGGCGCGCTTCACGGCCCTGGAGGCCGAGCGCAAGACGCTGCAGACGCGCAGCGAGGAAATCCAGGCCCGTCGCAATGCGCTGAACAAGCAGATCGGGCCGCTCAAGGCCAAGGGCGAATCCGTCGAGGCCCTGATGGCCGAAGTGGGCGCACTCAAGTCCGAGCAGGAAAGCTCCGCCACGCGCCTGGAAGCGCTGCAGCCCGAGCTGCAGGCGCTGCTGCTGGGCGTGCCCAACCTGCCGCATGCCAGCGTGCCCGTGGGCAGCAGCGAGGCCGACAACGTCGAAGTGCGCCGCTGGGCCCCCGTGGGTGGCGCGGGCGCCGACGCGCCGGCCCTGTCCTTCGAGCCGCGCGACCATGTGAGCCTGGGCGAGCCGCTGGGCCTGGACTTCGAGATGGGCGTCAAGCTCGCGGGCTCGCGTTTCACCGTCATGAAGGGCAGCATCGCGCGCCTGCATCGCGCGCTCGCGCAGTTCATGATCGACCTGCAGACGCAGCAGCACGGCTACACCGAGTGCTACGTGCCCTATATCGTCAACACCGACACCCTGCGCGGCACGGGCCAGTTGCCCAAGTTCGAAGGGGACCTGTTCGCGGCCAAGAAGGGCGGGCAGGACGCCGAGCCCGTGCCCGACACGCAGGCCCTGTACCTGATCCCCACCAGCGAGGTGCCGCTGACCAACTTCGTGCGCGACACCGTGACGCCCGAAGCGCAACTGCCGCTGCGGCTGACGGCCCATACGCCTTGCTTCCGCTCTGAAGCGGGCAGCGCCGGCCGCGACACGCGCGGCATGATCCGCCAGCACCAGTTCGACAAGGTCGAGATGGTGCAGATCACCCATCCCGAGCACAGCTACGACGCGCTCGAACAGATGGTGGGCCACGCCGAAGCCGTGCTGCAGGCGCTGGAGCTGCCCTATCGCGTGGTGCTGCTGTGCACGGGCGACATGGGCGCCGGCGCAGCCAAGACCTATGACCTGGAAGTGTGGCTGCCCGCGCAGGACACCTACCGCGAGATCAGCTCGGTGAGCAACTGCGAGGCCTTCCAGGCCCGTCGCATGCAGGCCCGCTTCAAGAACGCGCAGGGCAAGAACGAACTGGTCCACACCCTCAACGGCTCGGGCCTGGCCGTGGGCCGTGCCCTGGTCGCGCTGCTCGAAAACCACCAGCGCGCCGACGGCAGCATCGGCATCCCCAAGGCCTTGCAGCCTTACCTGGGCGGTTGCGAGGAACTGCGCGCGGGCTGAGGGCAGGGCGCGCGGCGGCGCATGCACTTTTTGCGCACCGCCCGCCAGGAAGACGCATCGGGCCTGCTATACTGCAGGGCTTCGACAAATTTGCGTCTTGTGGAGAGGTGGCAGAGTGGTCGAATGTACCTGACTCGAAATCAGGCGTACGGTTTCCCCGTACCGTGGGTTCGAATCCCACCCTCTCCGCCATGAACCGAAAGGGGCTAGCAGTCATTCACTGCTAGCCCCTTTTTCGTTGGGTCGAAGTCGCCTGGCGTCAGGCGCTCTACCGGCCAGGCGCATACCGCTCGACCTTCGTGGCGGCCAGCTGGTAGCCGCTGACGCCGTGGACCGAGGTGGCGCGCCGGGCTTTCAAGGGGCCGCTGAGGACGCATCGGATCCATGGCGCAGCCTGGTGCCGCAGTCGGTCCGGTACCGAAGAACGCTCGCAAGCCCGCATGGGTCCGATCGCAGGTCATGCGCCTTGCCACGCATGGCTTGAGTTGCCGCCAGATCGAGGCCCTGTTCAATCGCCGCTTCGGCGCGCACCTGACGATCGGCAAGTCATGGGTGGCCGAGTTCCTGAAGGTGCATGCCGCCGAGATCGCGCAGCGCAGGAAAGCCATGCGGCGGCAGGCGACTCGTCCCTTTCCGGTCAATCACACTTGGGCGCTCGACCTGAGCTTTTTCACCACGAGCCCGGGCATGCACCTTGCCATGCTGGGCATCCTGGACCATGGCTCGCGCCGGCTGCTGTGCCTGAAGCAGTTGCCGCGCAAGTGCGCGCTGGCATTGCTGGGCTACTTGTTGTTGGCGATGGCCCGCCATGGCCTGCCCAAGGTGATCCGAACCGACAACGAGGCGATGTTCACGAGCAGGCTGTGGCAAACGGCGCTGCGCGCGCTTGGCATTCGCCACCGGCGCAGTCAGCCGGGCTGCCCCTGGCAGAACGGGCGTATCGAGCGGCTGTTCGGAACGCTCAAGCCCTTGCTCCAGGCCGCGTTCGGCCCGGCACGGCGGCATCGCTGCGCCGGGCGCTCAGGAACTTCGTGTGGTTCTACAACCATGTCCGGGTTCATCAGAACCTGGCCGGCCTGACGCCAATGGAGGCCTGGCATGGCTGCACCGTCGCCGCTCAAGGAATAGGCAGAATCGAGCGGCGGTCACCCCGACCCAAAGGCCGAAACAACGCAAATCCTGACCAAACGCCCTCTGTCAACGTCAAAACGCCTCCGGGCGAGGTGCGCAGCGCCAAGATGGACGCGAGGACAGGACAGCGCCCTGAGTAACTTCTACAACCGCTCATACTGGAAACATGGAGAGTGATTGCCTATGCCAGCTACGCGTTCCTTTTTCCGGCGGTGGTTCGCCCTGATTTTGCTGCTTGCAACGGGAGGCTGTGGACATGCCCAAGGCCAGGGAGAACCGCTTCTAAGGAGGCTCATGACTGATCGGCTTGAAATGGAAGTGCACGTGACCGACGCGCAAGGTCGTCCGATTTCGGATGCCACGCTGTGGATCAGCACGGCACGTGATGTCGGTCTCAAGACAGGAGAGCCAAACCTTGAAGCGATGCAAAGAATAGCCACGCGCTATGCGAGTCAGAATGACTTCTTGAGCGCCGGTGATTTGACGGTGGCAGTGTTCCGGCGAACAGATGTAGAAGGTATCTATAGAGAAGATCACGAGGCGAGGACATCAGATAAGAAGTACCCCTACGTCATGGCAGCGATCAAGCGCGGGTATCAGGCGCAAGCCATTGAAGGGACGGCGATGCTCAATCGCCGGCACACAGTCACCATCCGGCTGCAGCGTGATCCGCAGGCCGCACCCATCGATCCGCGAATGGAAGAATTGGATCGTTTGATGGCCCTGACGCGTGCCCCCCTCGCGGGCGAAGACATAACGAGTGAGGCACGGATGCGCCGCCTGGAACAAGCCAAGGGGCAATTGCAGGCACTGGCCCAAACCTTGGAGAAAGAAGGCAAGAACGACGAAGCCAGTGCTGCCTACTGGCAACTGGCCGACTATCCATCCGTGACCAACAAGACCTCGGCCGATGGCAGCATGCGTATCGTTGGCTATGCGAATGGCGGATCAGGGCCTCAGCAGGACGCGCTGCAGTTGAAGGCCATAGCACTTAACACGCGCACCCCCGATCTACAGATCGACAAACGAATCATGGCCAAGGGATTCTCCCGCCATGACATTCGAACCAAAGAACATGGGCTGGCCTATTTGGAGGCATTCAATGAGGTTGCCAACAATCCTAGCGCAGCACCTGTCTTGCCTCGCACATACGAAGTTGCCATCTATCAGTCCATCCGCTGGACGACACCAGGCGAGGCCTGCGCACTGCTGCAGCGAGCCTATCGCTTCGAGCCTTTCATGATGCCGCTCAAGAGGTGGCGGGCGAGGTTGGACGACATACGGGCGATGGACATTCGACATGGCTTGCCAGCGCGTCCATGTGTGATTGATGGCTTGCCCTCCACATAGTTGAGTGTGCTGTGCCGTACGAAGCTCGCACACCCTTGAGGTGCCTATCGAACTTTGCCTTCCAACAGGCCGCTCTCATGCGGCCTCATACGGCATGCTCATCGACGCGCGCAAGTACGACGGCGCCTCAACTATGTGACGGGCGAGGTGCTCAGGTTCAAGACACATACCGCCGCGAGGACTCCAACATCCTTCGGTCGAACTCGCCTGGCGCCAGGCACTCTACCGGCCAGGCGCATACCGCTCGACCTTCGTGGCGGCCAGCTGGTAGCCGCTGACGCCGTGGACCGAGGTGGCGCGCCGGGCCTTCAAGGGGCCGCTGACCCAGACGGTGTCCATGGTGCTGAGCGACTTCATGGGCTTGTCCAGCAGCACGTGCAAGATCTGGTTGGCGGGCGGCGGGGGCGTGTGGATGCAGGCGCCGTAGTGCGGCACCAGCAGCAGCTCGCGCAGGCCCTGCGCCGTTTCCTCGAGCGGCACGACGTAGCCGGGCAGGCGGATCAGGGCGCCGTCCATGGCCGCGTTCAAGGGCGCGTCGTCCCAGATCCTGCGCAGGCGGCGCAGCGCCTCGGCCGCGCGCGGGTCGTCATCGGAGAGGTTGCGCAGGTCCAGCCCGCCGGTCTGGAAGTCGGCCCAGGGGTTCCAGTTTTTGGGCAGCAGGTCGTCCCAGCCGATGGTCTTCGGCGCCTGGCCCTGGGCCAGCGTCGCAAGCGGGTGGGCGGCGAGCAGGCCGCTGCAGGCGGCCAGCAGGGCGGTGCGGCGGTTGAACGTCATGGTGCGATGCGTTGGGGGCCGGGCGACTGGGGCGTGAAGGGCGCCAGGCGCTTGAACAGTTCGGGGCCGCCGAAGCTGGGCAGGTCGTGTTCGTGGTCGTCGTGCGGCGCCACGCCTTCGCGCGACTTGCGCAGCCACACGCGGGCGAGCGCGGGGTCGCGGCTCACGCCTTCACCGCGCTCGTAGGCACGCCCGAGCGCGCGTTGCGCGCGGGGGTTGCCGGCGTCGGCGGCGCTGCGCAGCCATTCGATGGCGGCCTTGCCGTCCCGCGCAACGCCTTCGCCGCGCAGGTGCGCCAGGTACAGCGCGTACTGCGACTTGGAGGCGCAGGGGTCGTCGGCCTTGGCTGTGGCGCGGTACAGGCGCACGGCGGCTGCAGGGTCGGGCGCGATGCCGCCCCAGCCTTCGCGGTAGAAGTCAGCCAGCTGGCACGAGGCGCGCACCGAGCCGGCCTGCGCAGCCGCGCGAAACCATTTGAGCGAGGCGGCGGCATCCTTGCGCACTTCGGCATTGCCGTGCAGCAAGGCAAAGGCGAGCTCCGTTTGCGCAGGCGCGTGTCCGGCCTGGGCCGCTTGCTGCAGGTAGCGGTGCGCGCGCGCCAGGTCCACGGCCTGGCCCGTCAGGCCGCTGTAGTGGCGCGCCAGCGCATAGGCGGCTGGTGCCGAGCCGCTTTGCGCCGCCTGCGTGTACAGCTGCAGCGCGCGCTCGCGGTCCATCATCACGCCCTGGCCCGACTGGTATTGGCTGGCCAGGTCGTACTGCTGCTGGGCCTGTGCCTGGCGCGCCTTGCCGTTGTTGTCTTTGCTGGCCTGGGCCGATGGCGCAGTGGCAAAGGCCGCGAGCACCAGCGCGGCGCGCACGAGGGTCTTGCGATCGATCAGAAATGGCATGGCACGCATGAGGTTCGTCAGGGAAACAGGAGGGCCGCTTGTGGCGCCACCTCCTGTTTCTCTGGCGCTTCAGCGGAAGGTCTGCGTCACGTCGGTGGGCACCACGATCTCGCTGGCCGGCGTGAGGCCGATGCTGACCGTGCGACCCGCCTGCAGCGTGGCCAGGATCTGCTGCGCCTCGGCGAGGGAGCCCAGCCGCTGCGTGCGCAACACCTCACCCGGTTTGGCATGCACCGATTCCACGGGGCCGCCGCGGTAGGTGATGTTGCGGTTCAGGCCCGGGCTGAACTGGGTGGTGTTCTCGGGCAGGTAGCCGGCATAGCTGTCCTGCACCTGGATCGCGACCTGCACGTAGTAGCCGCCCGGGTCGTTCGTGAACTGGTCGGTGGCGGTGACGATGCCGTTGGCCAGGAGCGGAATGCTCGGGTTCTTGTTCTGCGGCCCGACGAAGCCCTGGACGATCTTGCCGCCGTCCAGCAAGGTGGCGGCCACCGACGCGTAGCCGTTCTCGCGCCCGGGCTTGAAGGGCCCCGAGGTCTCGATGCTCTTGTACGAGGGGTTGGCCGCGTCGCTGGTGGCGTAAGAGACCACGGAGCGGCGCTTCTCCAGCTGGTTGGCGAATTCGCTCGTGATCTTGACACCGCCGATCTCCGGCGAGTCGTAGACGCGCGAGCGCATCGCTTCGAGCATGGTCATCTGCTTGCCCACGTTGGCCGGGTCGCGGTTGTAGGCCTTCAGGCCCTGGTAGACCTCCACGATGGGGAACTGGTTGGTGTGCTGCGGCGAAACGAAGTCCACCTCCAGCGACTGCTGCAGGTAGCTGAAGCCGGCCTGGAAGGCCAGGCGCAGCCAGCCGCTGGTGGCCGAGGGACTGCCCAGGCTGCCCACGCCATAGCCGCCGTGGTAGCCGAAGGTGTAGAACTTGCCGTCGTCGGGGTTCTTCACGCGGAACAGCATGTTGGTGGTGCCTGGCGTGTGGCCCGGCGCCCAGATCACCATGATCTGCACGTTGCCGTAGTCGTACCACTCGTCGTACTTGTAGAAGTCGGTGGTGCGCGCGCGGATCTCGGTTTCGGATGCGGGCAGCGCGCCGGCGATGTTCCACGGGTTGCCGCGCTGGTCCTGCTGGATGCCCGAGGACTCTTCCTTCGAGGCCCATAGTTTGATCGGCTTGCCCGCGTTGTCCATCATGCGCAGCTGCTCGACGACGGTGCCGTAGTGGTCGCCATGGCCGTGCGTGAGCCAGATGTCGGTCACCGAGCGCGGGTCCAGTCCCAGCAGCTCCATGTTCTTCCAGTACTGGTAGCCGCTGTTGGGCCAGCCGGCGTCGATCTTGATGACCTTGTCGTCGGACTTGTCCGCGGGCGTGCCCATGTCGGCCACGAACAGGTACGAGGCGACCTCGTTGTCGCCCACGTAGTACATGGTGTTCTTCACCATCTCGAAGGGCTCGGTGCTGCGCGTGTAGGGTGCGTTGGTCACGCCCGTGGCGTTGATGTCCACGTAGGCCTGGCCCGAGATCGGGTCGTTGCCCTTGTCGGCGAGCATGGGGCTCAGTGAGGGCACGTCCCACACCGGCTTGCCGTCGCTGGTGGACTTGGGCGTGAAGTACCAGATCGCGACGACCTTGGCTTTCTCCGATGCCTCGTGGTTGCTGTCGAACAGCAGGTAGGCGGCCTGCCTGGAGGTGGTGCTGTAGTGGTAGTCGGCCGTGACCGGGATGGAGGCGTAGTCCGATGCCGCACTGTCGCCATAGCTGGCGGTGTTGACGTTGAAGACCTTGACGTCGGGCGAGACGGAGTAAGTCTCCTCGTAGCGCTTGATGGGCACGGTGTAGGGGCGGCCGGCCTGGTCGGCGCGCACCATGTGCCCGTCGCCCACGGTGATGGTGCCGCCCGTTTTGCCGTAGATCCAGCCGGCGGCCACCATGGGGCCGGGCACGTCGTTGTTGCGCGTGACCTCGGGGCCGTACTTGGCGGCGTCGAACTGCGCGTTGGCCGAGCTGCCCTTGCGCAGGATCACGTTGAAGGTCCTGGCCGGGTCCTGCGCGAGCTGCACGGTGTTGTCGCCTTCACCGGGCAGCCAGTCCACCAGGTTGCCGGGCACCAGCGCGGCAGCGACGGCTGCGGCGTTGTCGCTGCTGCCGGCGTCCAGCGTGAGCTTGCGCGGCCCATCCTGCGCGAGCACGGCCACGCTGACCTGGCCGCCGCCCACTTCGGGCGCGCCATAGACGATGCCGGCCGCGCGGAAGGAGGCGCTGGCCGGAGGTGCGGGCGGGGGCGGTGCAGGCGGGTTGGGTGCGGGCGCCGGCGCAGGGGGCTGCGCTGGAAAGAAGAAGCCGGGGTTGCCGCCACCCCCGCCGCCGCAGGCCAGCAGCGCCGAGGCGGCGATGGCAACGGGCAGCAGGCGCCAGGGTCGGTTGATCGATTTCATCAGTCTGTCTCCTCTTGGTTGTGTGTGGGCAGGAAACCGGTCGCACGCATGCACGCACGCCGCGAAAAAGGCGGCGTGCCTTCAGCGCGATGGCGCAGGGGCGGCAGCGCGCGTCAGCGGACCATGCAGGGGCGCTTGGGGTCGAAGCGCCAGCCCGGGATCAGGGCCTGCATCGCCACCGCGTCGTCGCGCGCGCCCAGGCCGTGGCGCAGGTAGAGCTGGTGGGCTTGTTCCACCTGCGCCATGTCCAGCTCCACGCCCAGGCCGGGGCGCTGCGGCACCTGCACATGGCCGTTGACGATCTGCAGCGGCTCGTGCGTCAGGCGCTGGCCGTCCTGCCAGATCCAGTGCGTGTCGATGGCCGTGACGCGCCCGGGCGCCGCGGCCCCCACATGCGTGAACATGGCCAGCGACACATCGAAGTGATTGTTCGAATGCGAGCCCCAGGTCAGCCCGAAGGCCTGGCACAGCTGGGCCACGCGCACGGAGCCGGCCATGGTCCAGAAATGCGGATCGGCCAACGGGATGTCCACGGCCTGCAGCGACAGGGTGTGCGCCATCTCGCGCCAGTCGGTGGCGATCATGTTGGTGGCCGTGGGCAGGCCCGTGGCGCGGCGGAATTCGGCCACCACCTCGCGGCCCGAAAAGCCGCGCTCGGCGCCGCACGGGTCTTCGGCATAGGCGACCACGCCGCGCATGCGCCGGCCCAGCCGGATCGCGTCTTCCAGCAGCCAGCCGCCGTTGGGGTCCAGCGTGATGCGGGCCTGCGCAAAGCGCTCGTGCAGCGCCGTGACGGCATCGACTTCCTCGTCACCGTGCAGCACGCCGCCCTTGAGCTTGAAATCCTCGAAGCCGTAGCGCGCCTGCGCCGCCTCGGCCAGGCGCACCACCGCCTGCGGCGTCATCGCGCACTCGTGGCGCAGGCGCAGCCAGTCGTCGCGGGCCGCGGCTTCCTCGCGGTAGGCCAGGCCGGTCTTGCGGCGCTCACCCACGTAGAACAGGTAGCCCAGCATCTGCACGGCGCTGCGCTGCTGCCCGTCGCCCAGCAGCGCCGCCACCGGCACCTGCAGGTGCTGGCCCAGCAGGTCCAGCAGGGCCGACTCGGCCGCCGTCACCGCATGGATGGCCACGCGAAGGTCGAAGGTCTGCTGGCCGCGCCCGGCGCTGTCGCGGTCCGCGAAGCGCGCACGCATGGCATTGAGCGCCACGTTGTACGCGCCGATCTGGCGGCCCACGATCAGCGGGCGGGCGTCTTCCAGCGTCTGGCGGATGCGCTCGCCGCCGGGCACCTCGCCCACGCCCATGTGGCCGGCGTTGTCCCAGAGGATCAGCAGGTTGCGCGTGAAGTACGGCCCGTGCGCACCCGAGAGGTTCATCAACATGCTGTCGTGGCCCGCCACCGGCACCACGCGCATGTCGGTCACGACGGGTGTCGCGCCAGCTGCGTTCGCGCACGCTGGCGCCGCCGGGGCCAGCCCGGCTGCGATGTCTGCGCTCATCGATCAGTCCACCGAGATCTTGCGGGTCTCGATCAGCTGCTTCCAGCGCTTGTATTCCTGCGCCTGGTAGGCCGTGAACTGCGCCGGCGTGCTGGCCACGATCTCCAGGCCCAGGTCCAGCATGCGCTTCTTGACCTCCGGCGCGTTGATGGCGGCCACGGCGGCGGCGCCGAGCTTGTCCTTCACCGCGGGCGGCAGGCCCTTGGGCGCGGCCAGGCCTTGCCAGGAATAGACCTCGGCGCCCTTGACGCCGGCCTCGGCCAGGGTGGGCACGTCGGGCAGCACGGGCGAGCGCTTGTCGCCCGTCACGGCCACCGCGCGCAGCTTGCCGGCCTTGATGTGCGGCAGCACGGCATTGACGTTCTGGAACGAGAAGTCCACCTGGCCGCCCAGCAGGTCGTTGATGGCCGGCGCGCCGCCCTTGTAGGGCACATGCAGGCCCTGCGTGCCCGTCTGCTGCCAGAACACTTCGGCAGACAGGTGGTCTGACGAGCCCGCGCCCGAGCTTGCGAAGCTGATCTTGCCGGGCTGCGCCTTCAGCGAGGCGATCACCTCGGCCACGGTGCCTTCCTTCTGCTTGAGGCTGGCGACCAGCACGTTGGGCGCCTGCACCGGCACGCTGATGTAGTCGAAGTCCTTGGTCGCGTCGTAGGGCACGCTCTTGAGCAGGTGCGGGGCGACCACGAAGGTGCCCAGCGACGAGACCAGCAGCGTGTAGCCGTCGGCGGCTGCGCGCGCCACCTGCGCGGCGCCGATCGTGCCCGTGGCGCCGGGCTTGTTGTCGACCACGAAGGTCTGGCCCAGCGTGCTCTGCATCTGCAGCGCCATGGCACGCGCCACCATGTCGGTGGAGCCGCCGGCCGGGAAGGGCACCACGAGGGTCACCGGCTTCTCGGGCCAGGCGGGGGTCTGGGCACTGGCGCCCAGCGCGAGGGCGCAGGCAAAGGCCGTGAGCAACTTCTTCATCACTGATCTCCTGGAGTTGTCCTTTGTTGCGGCGCGCGACAAAGTTATCGTTAACATGTTGTTGAGTTAACGATAACCAACAGTGGGAGTTGTTCTGTGCGTGATTACCCTGATAACGGTAACTTGAAGGTCGGCGGGTGGGCTGGCGCGTGGACCGCCCGCCGTCTTCAGCTGCTCTGGCGCTGGATGATCGAGAAGCCGAGGTCGACCACGGAGGGCGACACCGAGCCGCCCTCGGCCCTTGCCACCACCATGTCCGCGGCCAGCCGGCCGATCTGCGTGCCGTCGATGCGCACGGTGGTCAGCGGGGGCGAGGCATCGGCGGCCACGCCCTGGTCGCCCAGGCCCACGATGGCCAGTTGCGCCGGCACCTGAAGCCCCAGCTCGCGCGCCTCGATGGACGCGCCCAGCGCGAGCATGTCGGAACTGCAGAACACGGCCGTGACCTCGGGGTTGCGGGCCAGCAGTTCGCGCAGGCCCTGCCTGCCGCTGCCCATGGTGCTGGGCGGGCGCGTGAAGGCCGGGGCGATCCTGCTCAGGCCCAGCGAGGCCACCTGCGCATCGAAGGCCTCGATGCGCGTGAGTGCGCGCTGGTCGTCGGCGCTGACCATCGCGATGTGGCGATGGCCGCGCTGGTGCAGGTAGTCCACCACCGCCGCGCCGATCTGCGCGTGCGAGAAGCCGACCAGCATGTCCACCGGCGTGGCCGTGAGCTCCCAGGTCTCGACCACCGGGATGCCGCTGGCGCGCAGCGCACGCCGTCCTTCCTCGCTGCGCACCACGCCGGTCACCACGATGCCGTCGGGGCGGCGCTGGATGGTGGCCCGCAGCAGATCGTCTTCGCGCGCCTGGTCGTAGCCGCTCTGGCCGATCATCAGCTGGTAGCCGCGGTCGTGCAAAGACCGGTCCAGCGCTTCGACCATCTCCTGGAACACCGGGCCCACCAGCGTGGGCAGCAGCGCCGCCACCAGCCTGGCGCGCGAGCGGCGCAGCCCGCTGGCCATGGCATTGGGCACGAAGTGGGTCTGCGCCACCGCCTGCTGGACCCGCGCCAGCGTGTCGGGCGCCACCTTCTGCGGCGTGTTGAGTGCGCGTGAGACGGTCATCGCGGACACGCCGGCGATGCGGGCGACGTCCTGGATGGTGAACGGCTTGTTGGCGGTGGGGATGCTCAAGATGGCAGTGGCGGAGCGCGCCGGATGGGGCCCCGATTGTGACAGCCGGCTCCCTGCAATCCCGCCCGCCTGAACAAGGGCAGCGTCTGCAAGGAGGCGGCGCCGCCGCCGCGGCTCAGTGCGTTTCGCGAAAGACCTGCATGGCCGCCTCGACGCCGCTGCCCGCCAGCGGCACGCCCTGGATCCGGAGCCCCATCTCCACGCCCGCGACCATCGCGATCAGCGTCAGGTCGTTGATGTTGCCCAGATGGCCCATGCGGAACATGCGGCCCTTGAGCTTGCCCAGCCCGGTACCCAGGGACAGGTCGAAGCGCGCATGGATCACGCGGCGCAACGCGTCCGCGTCCACGCCCGCAGGCGTGATCACGCCGGTGAGCACGGGTGAGTGGCAGCGCGCGTCCGCGCATTGGATGGGCAGCCCCCAGGCCGTGACGGCCGCGCGCACGCCTGCGGCCCACCTTTGATGGCGCGCGAAGACATGGTCCAGCCCCTCGGCCTCCAGCATCTCGATGGCTTCGGCCAATGCGTAGAGCAGGTTGGTGTTGGGGGTGGAGGGCCAGTAGCCCGTGCTGTTCATCGCGACGATCTCTTCCCAGTCCCAGTAGGCGCGCGGCAGGCGGGCGGCACGCGATGCCTCAAGCGCCCGCTGCGACAGCGCGTTGAAGCTGATGCCCGGTGGCAGCATCAGCCCCTTCTGGGAACCGCTCACGGTCACGTCGACCCCCCATTCGTCGTGCCGGTAGTCGGCACTCGCAAGGCCCGAGATCGTGTCCACGATCAGCAAAGCCGGGTGGCGCGCGGCGTCGATGGCGGCGCGCACCGCGCGGATGTCCGAGGTCACGCCGGTGGAGGTTTCGTTGTGCACCACGCAGACCGCGCAGATGCGGCCCTGCGTGTCCTCGCGCAGCCGCGCCTCGATGAAGTCGGCGTCCACGCCATGGCGCCAATGGCCGGCCTGCGGCAGCCACTCGTCGGCGCGGGGCGCGGCGATCAGCTCGGCGTCCAGCCCCAGCCGCGTGGCCATGCGGTGCCAGAGCGATGCGAAATGCCCCGTCTCGTACATCAGCACCTTGTCGCCGGGGCTGAGTGTGTTGCACAGCGCCGCCTCCCAGGCGCCGGTGCCCGAGGCGGGGTAGATCACGACCGGCTGCGCGGTCCCGAAGATCCGCTGCATGCCTTCGATCACCCGGCGGCCCAACTGGGCGAACTCGGGGCCGCGATGGTCGATCGTGGGCAGGCTCATGGCGCGCAGCAGCCGGTCGGGCACCGGGCTGGGGCCGGGAATCTGCAGGAAGTGGTTCCCCGTGGGATGTGAGTTGAGGCTGAGCATGGCGAAGGAAAACGGAGTCGAGGAGGAGGTCGAGGCAGGCGGCGCGCCTAGCGCGTCATCTGGCGCGAGAGACCGGTCTGCGGCAGGTAGGCGCCGGCTGCGCGCAGGCGCGTGACCAGGTCCTCGGTGTCCAGGTCGCAGGCGGGCTGGCCGGTGGCGAGCGACTGGGC
The DNA here is from genome assembly GCF_028023875.1 of Xenophilus arseniciresistens. Taxonomy (GTDB): domain Bacteria; phylum Pseudomonadota; class Gammaproteobacteria; order Burkholderiales; family Burkholderiaceae_C; genus Xenophilus; species Xenophilus arseniciresistens. The sequence continues at coordinate 631,829 of NZ_JAQIPB010000001.1, read as the reverse complement.
GGCGGCGGTGGCGGCGGCCTGGCCCATCAGGTAGGCCGCCGACTGCGCGCGGATCGAGCCATGCACCTTGGTGTCGCTCGAATGGCAGCGCCCCGCGACCCACAGGTTCTGCGAGCCCCTGGGCACGAGGATGCTGTAGGGAATGCCGACGCTGCCGCCGTGGCCCAGGTTGTCCTTGCCATGGAAGTCCTGCAGGAAGCGCTCGTACTCGGCCTTCGAGGTGTTGGTGGGGTGTACGTCGGTGGGCCGGTTGTAGACCGCGATCTGGTCCGGAAACTGCCTGCGGTTGCGGAAGTCCTCGATGGTCAGCTCGAACTCGCCCACGATGCGCCGCGAGTCGCGCACGCCCATCACGGGCGCCGTGCTCAGCAGGTCGATGTGCTCGCAGCCGGGCACGTAGCGGCGGTAGAACTCGGTGTATTCCACCGCGAGCTTGCGGCCGTGCACCATGCCGTCGGACAGGCTGCGCACCGACAGCGGGTTGAGCCCGAAGACATGGCCGGCGTTCAGCGTGGCGCTTTGCGGGCCGATCTTGTTCATGCCCGGGAAGAAGCGGTCTTCCTGCGAGAAGAAACCGTCCTCGATGCCCTGCGGCACCAGCTCCTTGCGCACGCGTTCCTTGACCGCATCCACGCCGCGCCAGTCCGAGCCGTAGGCCGGGTCGTCCCAGTTCATGGCGCCGATCAGGGAGCACAGCGTGGAGGGGGCGACGGAGTCGGTGTCACGCAGCACCACCTTGCATTGGGCGCCGCTCATGGCGGCCAGGGCCGCGTCGCCGGTGGCATCGATGAAGGCCCTGGCCTTGATGTACTCCAGGCCTTCCACGCTGGACAGGACCACGCCGTCGATGCGGCCGTTCACCATCTCCGCGTCGGCCACGCGCGAGAAAAAGCGCAGCTCCACGCCGGCCTGGACCGCGAAGTCGTCGAGGATGCGCTTGAGCGCCTCGGGCTTGAAGGGCACCCAGCGGTTGAGCTGCGAATGCAGGAACTCGGGCACCACCTGCGGGCCGAAGGCCTTCTCCTGCCACATGCGCTCCAGCAGCTCGCGCATGAAGCCGCCGGCCAGCATGCGCTCGCCGTCGGACACCGGCCCGAAGGAGGCCACTAGGCCCGAAGTGCCCATGCCGCCCAGGCAGCCCGTGGCCTCGACCAGCAGGGTGCGCAGACCCAGGCGGGCGCCGCAGATGGCCGCGGCGCTGCCGGCCGGGCCGCCCCCGGCGACCACCAGGTCGAATTCGGAGCCGGCGCGGATGCTTCGTTGGTAATTGAATGTGCTCATGGATCGATGCAGGATGAAAGGCGGCGCGTGGCCGCAGAAAACTACTTGACCGGCAGGGGACGCGTGACCTGGGCGAAGCGCTGGATCTCGTCGCGGATGAAGCGGCCGAAGGCCTCGGGCGGCAGGGCCGCCACCTCGAAGCCCATGTCGGCCATCAGGCGCGCCACCTGCTCGTCCATGAGCAGTGCCACGATGTCGGCCGAGATCTTCTCGGCCACCGCCGGGGCGATGCCGGCAGGGCCGCAGAAGCCGGCCCAGTTGACGGCTTCGTAGCCGGGGTAGGTCTCGGCGATGGCCGGCCAGTCGGGGTAGAGGGGGCTTCGCCGGGCGCTGGTCACGCCCAGCACCTTCAGCTGTCCGGACTTGACGAAGGGCTCGGCCGAGCTGGCCACGGCGAAGCCCATCGGGACCAGCCCGCCCACCATGTCGGTGTACAGCTTCGCGGCGCCGTTGTAGGGCACATGCAGCATGTCGATGCCGGCCGTGCGCTTGAGCAGTTCGCCCGCCAGTTGGGCGGCGGTTCCGATGCCGTTCGAGCCGAAGGACAGCTTGCCCGGCTCCTTCTTGGCCAGCGCGACCAGTTCCTGGATGCTGTTCGCCGGCAGCGACCTGTCGGCCACCAGCACCGTCGTGTAGTAGCCCAGGCGTGCCAGCGGCGTGAAGTCCTTGACGGCGTCGTAGGGCAGGTCCGAGCGCTGGACCGCGTTGATGCTCAGCGAGCTGCCCAGCAGGCCGAAGGTGTGGCCGTCACGTGGCGCGCGCGCCAGCGCGGTGCTGCCGATGACCACGCCGCCGCCCGGCTTGTTCTCGACGATGACCGAGCGCTTCCAGCGCGCCTCCAGGCGCTCGGCCAGGATGCGCGCCAGCCGGTCCGCGGCGCCGCCCGCCGTCTGGGGAACGATCAGGTTCACGGTGCGGCTGGGGTAGCTCTGTCCCCAGGCGTGGAAGGCGGGTGCGAGGCCGGCCAGCCCCAGGATCTGGAGGGCGAGCCGGCGCGAAGGCGGCGTCGCCCAGCGAGTCGCGGTCATGGATGTCTCCTTGGTTTTCTGCGATGCAACAGCGCAAATTCTTCGGTGGGGGCGCCCATCGATCAATTGAAAAGTAGGGGGTATCCATTAACCTTTGGTTAATTGCAGAAGCGCGAGGATCGACGGATGAATCTGAGACACATGGAGGTGTTCCGGGCGGTCATGCTCACCGGCAGCATCAGCGGGGCGGCCGAAATCCTGCATGTCTCGCCGCCTGCCGTGAGCAAGCTGCTGGCCCATGCCGCGCGGCAGAGCGGGCTGGTGCTGTTCGAGCGCATCAAAGGCCGGCTGGTACCCACGCCCGAGGCCCAGCAGCTCTACCAGGAGGTGGAGAACCTCTGGCGCGGCGTGGAGCGCGTGCGCGACGTCACGCGCAGCCTGGGCGACCCGCATTCGGGTGTGCTGCGCCTGGCCGTCTCCGCCAGCCTGGGCACCTACCTCGTGCCGCGCGCGGTGGCGCTGCTCTACGAACGGCATGAGCGCATCAAGGTCAGCATGGAGGTGCGGATCGCGCCCATCATGGTCGAAGCCCTGCTGGACCAGAGCGCGCACCTGGGCATCGCCATGCAGCCCATCGACCATCCCAACCTGTCGGCGGTGCGGCGTTATGCCTGCGCCCTGGCCTGCGTGATGCGCAGCGACCACCGGCTGGCCGCCAAGCGCGAGATCGTGCCGCGCGACCTGGCGGGCGAGCGGGTCATCTCCTCGCCGGCCAGCACGCCTTACGGCCAGAGCCTGCGCCGCGCCTATGGTGCGGCGGCGCGCTCGGCCAAGCTCGACGTCGAGGTGCGTTCCGCGGCCAGCGCCTGCTGGTTCGCCCAGGCGGGCGCGGGCATTGCCATCGTCGATCAGGCCGCGGTCGCCGGCCAGTCCTTCAGCGGCCTGGTGGTGCGCCCCTTCCGTGCCAGGGAGTCGCTGGACGTGCGCATCCTGCGCAATGCCTACCGGCCCCTGTCCCTGGTGCATCAGAACTTCTGCGACGCCTTTGAGCAGGTGTGGAACGAAAGCATGGCCGCTGGGCGCCACTGATATGAGAAAAAAGACTTCCTTTTTCCCTCTTTGTGCGTTCACATTCACGGCCCTGAATGCATCATCAGCGGCCGCCTGCACCGGGTGCCGGAGCACGGGGGCCCAAGGGTTGCGACGACGCGGACGCAGCCATTGACGACAGGGCTCAAGCCGCGCCGTTTTACGCCGATATGGAGAAGGCATCGATCCGGCGTGGGCTGGACAGTGCCTTTCCATTCTTTGCTACATGTCCCAAGCTGCGCAAACCGCTGCGAACGCGTTCATGCAGGCCGATGCCTGCGCGAGCCCCATGGCCCGGCGCATTCTGGTGGACCGGCGCCGCGCGGTCGCCGGCTACCGCCTGGTCGGCCCGCTGAAGCCGCAGGCATCCGCCGCCGCCCCCCAGGCCCTGGGCGCGCCGTCCCTGCCCGATGCGTCGGCCGGGCTCGCGCCTTCAAGAAAGCCGAACTTCCTGAGCTGCACCGGCGCGCAGCTGGCGCAGATGCTCGCCTCGCCCCGTCCGCCCGATCCGGGCCGGCTGGTGCTGGAGCTGCAACCCAGCCCCGACGACGGCAGCGGCAACGCGCCCTTCGACCTCGCGCAGCTGCAGCAGGTGCGCAGCGCGGGCTTCAGGCTGGCGCTGGAAACGCGCTGGCTCAGGGAGCATCCGGCGCTGGGGCCGCTGGTCTCGCACGTGCTGCTGTGCATGCGCGCCCACACGCCCGACGAGCTGGCGCGCATGGCCCTGTACCTGCGCCAGCAGGGCCCCGTGAAGACGGTGGCGCTGGGCCTGCGCTCCTCGCATGAATTCGAACGGCTGTCCGATGCGGGCGTCGATCTGTTCGAGGGGATGTGGTTCTCGCACGGCGAGCACCAGCACCAGCCCCCGCAGCGCGGCGCCGTGGCGCCCTATGCCTCGCTGATCCAGCTGATGAACCTGGTGCGCAGCGAGGCCGAGCTTCCGGAGATCGAGGCGCTGCTCAAGCGCGAGCCCACGCTGTCCTACCGGCTGCTGCGCTACATCAACACCTCGGGCTTCGGCCGGCACCTGGAGATCTCGTCCTTCCGCCATGCCGTGATGACGGTGGGCATGAAGCGCCTGTTCCGCTGGACGGCCATCCTGCTGGCCAGCTCGCCGGCCGACCATGTGGCGCCGGCGGCCAGCACGGTGGCGATCGTGCGCGGCCGCGTGATGGAGCTGCTGGCCGCCGGCACCATGGCGCCGGTGGAGGCCGAACTGGCCTTCGTGGCCGGCACCTTCTCGATGCTCGACGTGCTGCTGGGCATGGACCTGCGCGAAGCCCTGTCGCTGGTGAGCCTGCCTGCAGAAGTGAGCGAGGCCGTGCTGCATGGCCGCGGCGTCTTCGCGCCCTACCTGCTGATGGCCAAGGCCTGCGAGTCGGGCGACGAGGCACTGATCGACCTGCTCTCGCAGCGCCACGGCTTCACGCGCGACTGGACGGTCGATGCCCATGCGCGGGCGCTCGATTGGGCCGAGCGGCTGGACTGAAGCCGCGCCTCAATCGCTCGCCTGGGCCAGCACGCGCAGCAGCGCGCGGTTGCATTCCTCCAGCCCCACGCCCGCGGTCTCGCGCGCCTGCCGCAGCGCGGCGGGCTGCTCGCCTTCGAGCGCGCGCGCCAGCTGCAGCACGCCGGCATAGGGGCCGGTGCCGCGCAGCAGCGCGTCGGGCATGCGCTCGGGCAGCGGAATGCGCGCCAGCAGGGTGCGCAGCGGCTGCGACTGCAGAAGGTCCAGCTGCGAGAACATGGCCGTCAGGAAGACCTCGCTCTGCAGCTCCTGCTCCAGGCCCGCGTCCATCAGCTCGGCCGCCAGCGCCGCGCGCAGCCCCAGCGCCACATGGATCGGGTCCAGGTCGCGGTCATCGGCGGCCGTGGTGAGTTGCTCGGCCAGCCAGCCGTTGAGCGGGCGGTGGCCCATCATCATCACGCCGTGGCGCAGCGAGGCCACGCCGCCGCGCAGCCCCAGCCCCGCGGAGTTGAGGTAGCTCAGCAGCCGGTAGGCCAGCGTGGCGTCGCGCGCCAGCGCGTGCTCGATGGCCTCCAGCGGCAGTTCCCGGTCCAGCGCGTTCATCACGCGCAGGATGGCGCGGCGCCCGGGGTGCAGGGTGCGCGCGCGCATGCCGTGCAGCACGTCCTCGGTCGGCCAGCCGGCCACGGCCCAGGCGCCCTGCTGGTCCAGCGCGTGCTGGACCAGCGCCGTGCCGGCGGCGCCCGCCACCAGGCTGCCGGCCGTCACGGGGCTGGGGCTGTCGGGGCGCGTGCCGAAGCGGCCCCGGGCCACGTCCTCGCGCAGCTGCATGGCCACGCGCAGGGCCTGCGCGGCGTCCTGCTCGCCCAGCACCACGCACACGTGCGTGAACAGACCCGTGGCGCCGGCCAGCGCCTGCAGGCTGGCGGCGTCGCCCGAGACCAGCATGGACGCGCCGCGCTCGTGCGCGCGGCGCACGGCCGCAGTGATGCCGCCCCGGCGCAGCCACGCGGCGGGCACGTCGATCTGCGGCGATTGCGCATCGGCATGCGCCAGCACGCTTTCGAGCAGGCTCGGCGTGGCCGGCGACAGCAGCAGGTGCGGCGACTGGGCCGACCAGAGCTCGGACACCGTGCGCAGCAGGTGGCCGCCGTCCGCCCCGGGCGATTCCTCGTGCGCGAAGAGCTGCAGGCCGGCGAGCTGCCGCCTGCGCGACCACAGGGCCCGGTAATGCAGCGCCAGGCTGCCAAGCACCGATTGAGCCATGAGGCGCCGCGATCAGCTGATGAAGTTGAACAGCGACAGCTTCTGGATCTGCGCGTACGAGCCCAGGGCCGCCGAGTAGACCGTCTGCTGCGTCTGGAACTCCGACAGGGCCTTGACCACGTCCAGGTCCTCGGCGCGCGAGCGGTCGGATTCGAGCTGCACCGCGCGCGATTCCTGCCGCGCGGCGATGTTGTCCACCTGGTTGAGCAGGTCGCCCGCGCGCCCGCGCGAGGCCGACAGCCGGGCCATGCCCGCGTCGATCTGCGCCAGCGCCTGCGCCACGCCCTGGTTGAGCTGCGCGCCGCTGTCCTCGCGCACCGTGGCGATGGCCTGGTCGAGCACGCCGAACAGGCTGCTTCGCGTGCTGGGCGTGATGCTCAGCGCATCGCCCTGGGCCGGCGTGCCGCTGGCGACGAAGGACAGGCCATCGAAGCTGATCGCCTGGCCCGACTGGTAGGGCTGGCCGGTCTGCACGGCGCTGTTGCTGTCCAGGTCCACCACGTCGTAGGTGGTCAGGCCGTCGGCGACGGAAAAGCGCACTTCGTAGCGGTGCCCGGTCAGCTCGGCGGGGTTGCGCACCTGGCCGGCATCGGTGGAGACACCGCCCGTGCCGACCGTGCCGCCGCCTGCCCGGGCAATGCCGAAGACGCCGTTGCCCGTGGGCACGTCCATCCAGGTGGCGAAGCCGTCGAGCGCCGCGGGCACGCCCACGTCGGAAGACGCGCTCTGTCCCGCGATGCCGTCGAAGGACACGCCACCGCCGTCGACGAAGGGCTGCGCCGAGCTGCCCAGGCCGCCGAACAGCGGCAGGCCGTTGGAGTCCTTGGCGTTGGCGTAGCCCAGCAACTGGTCGCGCAGCGCCACCAGCTGCTGCGCGATGCTGGCGCGGTCGGCGCTGGAGGTGGTGCCGCTGTTGGCCTGCAGCACCAGCGTGCGAAAGCTCTGCACGGCCGCCACGGCATCGCCCAGCGTGGACTCGGCCACGGTGATGGCGTTGCGCTGCACCTCCAGCGAGCGCTGCTCGCTGGCCACGCGCGCCTGGCGCGTGATGGCGCGCTCGGCCTGCGCGGCGGCCGTCGGGTCGTCGCTGGGGCGCAGCACGCGCTTGCTCGCGCTGAGCTGCGCCTGCAGCTTTGAAAGCTGCGACTGGCGCGACATCAGCTGCTCCAGCGCGTTGTCATAAGTGTTGGCGCTCGAGATGCGCGTGGTGAAACCGGCCATGGCTTGTTGCTTTGTCGAAGGAGAAGCGCGCCGCCTCAGGGCATGCCTTGCAGCAGGGAGTCGAAGATGCTCTGCGCGATCTGGATCATCTTGGCCGAGGCCTGGTAGGCCTGCTGGTACTGCAAAAGCCGCGCGGCCTCTTCGTCGAGGTTCACGCCAGAGATGTTGGCGCGCTCGCTTTCGAGGCTGGTGGCGATGGAGCCCGAAATGCTGGCCGCGTACTGCGCGCTTTGCGAGCGCACGCCCATCTCGGCCATCAGGCTGGCATAGCCGTCGGCCAGGGTGGCGCCGTCGAACATGGCCACGTCGCGCAGGCCCAGCAGCGCGCTGGCGTTGCCCGCGTTGAGCTGGCTGTAGCTGGCCGATGCGGCCTGCACCGTGATCGTGTCGCCGGCCTGCGGGTTGCCGCTCAGCGTCAGGGTCCAGCCGTTGAAGCTGATGGGCTGGCCGGCCGTGTAGGCGATGCCGCTCGGGTCGCCCGTGCCACTGCCGGCCACGTCGAAGGTGCCGGCAGACGTGAAGGTCAGGGTCACCGTCGCGCCCAGGCTGGCATGCGCCTGGCTGGCCGACACGCCGGCCACGGCCACCGTGCCGCGGTTGCTGCTGCTCGCGCGTGCTTCCACGGGGCTGGCCGCGGCGATCTCGCGCGGTGAACTCAGGGCCGTGGCCGTGCCATCGGCCGCGCGCGCATAGGGCCGCAGCGTGAAGCTGCTGCCCGCGGCGGCGCTGCCGCCCGAGAGGTCCAGCCTGAGCCCGTCGATCTCGATGGGCATGGGGCCGGTGAAGGTGGTGGTCTTGCCGTCGGACAGCCGCTGCACCGCGATGGAGCCGCTGCTGCCGAACACCACCTGGTAGGACGAAGCGACCAGGGCCGTCGGGTCGGCCACCTCGGCGCTCACCGTGGCCGTGCCCGTGTTCCATGGCGCAGGCAGGGCATCGGGAATGGCGATGGGCGTGAAGAAGTCCGAACCCGGCTGGCCGTTCAGGTCCACACCCAGGCGGTGCTGCGTGTTGATGGCCGAGGTGATGGCCAGCGCCATGCGGCCCAGCCCGTCGCGCGCGGCGGCCAGGTCGCCGTTCTGGAAGCGCAGCAGCCCCGCGACGGCGCCGCCGCCCAGGCTGGATTCGTCCAGCTCCTGCGTCACGGCGCCGCGCGTGATGGTCAGCGCGCGCGTGCCGTCGGCCGCGCCCTGCAGCGCGACCTGGGCCACCGAGCTGCCCAGCACCAGGGCCTGGCTGCCCACGAAGATGTTCAGGCTGCCGTCGTCGCCCGCCACGGTGGAGGCCTGCACCTGGCCGTTGAGCTGGCGCACCAGCTCGTCGCGCTGGTCCAGCAGGTCGTTGGGCTGCTGGCCGCCGCCCTGGGCGCGCTGCACCTGGCCGTTGAGCTCGGCGATGCGCGCGGCCAGGCTGTTGATCTGGGTCACGGCGTCGTCGAGCTGGCCGTTCACGCCGTGCTGCAGATCGTCGATCTGGGCCTGCGCGTTGCGAAAGCGCGCGCTCATCTCCTGTGCGCGCGCCAGCACCACGTTGCGGGCCGTCACGTCGGTGGGCGTGCTGGCAATGTCGGAGAACGCGTTGACCAGGTCGTTGACGGAAGCGCCCAGGCCGCTGGTGCCGCCCTGCAGGATGTCTTCGAGCGCCGCGAGCCGGTCGGCGCGCGTGGCGTCCATGGCCTGCACCGAGCGGGCCAGGGCCGCCTGCCGCGTCACGAATTCGTTGTGCGCCCGCTCCACGGTGAGCACCTGCACGCCCTTGCCGACGTAGCCCCCGCCCGTGTACTGGCCTTCCACCTGCTGCATCACGGCGCTCTGGCGCGAATAGCCCACCGTGCTGGCATTGGCGATGTTGTGGCCGGTGGTCTGCAGCGCCATCTGGTTGGCCAGCAGGGTGCGGGTGCCGAGGTTGAGCAGTGAACTCATGTTTGCAGGGATCGGTTGAGCTGGACGACGGCGTTGATGGCGCGGTTGAGCTTGCTGGCGTAGTGCGGATCGGTGGCGTAGCCCGCGCGCTGCAGCTCGGCGGCATAGGCCTGGGCCGAGGCGGTGCTGGCGCGCGCCTTTTCGTAGCGCGGGCTCTCGCCGATGAGTCGAGCGTAGTCGCGGAAGGACTCTTCATACGAGTCATAAGCGCGGAATTTCGCGCTCACTTTGCGCGCTTGCCCGTCGATGTATTCGGTGGTGGTGATGGTGGCCACCTTGCCCGTCCACCCGGCCGTGGCCTTGATGCCGAACAGGTTGTGCGAGTTGCTGCCGTCCGCATGGCGGATCTGGCTGCGGCCCCAGCCGGTCTCATGGCCGGCCTGGCCGATCATGAAGGCGGCCGGAATGCCCGTGTCCTGCGCCACGCGCTGCGCCGCCTGCGCATGCTCTGAAACGAAGCCCTGCTGTGTGGCGCCGGCGCGCCCGCGGCTGCCCGAGGCGCCCAGCGCCACCGTGGGCACCGCGCCGGGGCTCACGATCTGCTGGCTCAACTGGCGCGTGATGGCATCGGTCAGCCCGCCGGGCATGCCGGCCAGCTGCACCGCGAACTGCTGGTCCAGCAGGTCGGTGCCCAGCTTCTCGCCTTCGCTGTCCATCAGGCCCGACTTCATCGTTGCCTCGCGCATGCTCTTGATCAGCTCGCGCATGAACAGCGATTCGAACTGCCTGGCCGCTTCCTTGACCGCCTTGGGGTCGTTGCTGCCGGCCGAGAACTTCAGCGCGTTGAGCGAACGCGCATCGGCCGCCAGGCCCTGGCTGAAGGGGTTGGTGGCGCCCACGGACATCAGATCACCTCGAGTTCCGCATTGAGTGCGCCCGAAGCCTTGATGGCCTGCAGGATGGCCAACAGGTCCTGCGGCGTGGCGCCCAGCGCATTGAGCGCGCGCACCACGTCGGTCAGCTGCGTGGAGGCGGGCACCTGGATCATCGCGCCGGGCTCCTGCTTGATCTGGATGCTGGCCTGCTCGGCCACCACGGTCTGGCCGCGCGACAGCGGCGCGGGCTGGCTGATCACCGGCGTGCTGCTGATGGTGACCGACAGGTTGCCGTGCGCGATGGCGCAGGCATTGAGCGTGACGGCCTGGTTCAGCACGATGGAGCCGGTGCGCGCGTTGATCACCACCTTGGCGGCCGGGGCCGTGCGCTCCAGCGTGATCTCTTCAAGCTCGGCAATGAAGTTCACGCGCGCGCCCGGGTCCTGCGGGGCGCGCACTTCCACCGTGCGGCCGTCGATGGCGCGCGCAGCGCCCGAGCCCAGCTTGCCATTCACGGCCTGCGCGACGCGGCGCGCGGTCTGGAAGTCGGCCGCGTTCAGGCCCAGCGTGATGGTCTCGCCCTCGTGCAGCCCGGTGGCCACGGCCCGCTCGACCTGGCCGCCGCCGGGGATGCGGCCGGCGCTCAGGTGGTTGATCTGCACCTTGCTGCCGCCGGCTGCCGCGCCGGCACCGGCCACCACCACATTGCCCTGGGCCAGCGCATAGATCTCGCCGTCGGCACCGCGCAGCGGCGTGGCCACCAGCATGCCGCCCTTGAGCGACTTGGCGTTGCCCATGGAGGCCACGCTGATGTCGATGGCCTGGCCCGGCTGCGCGAAGGCCGGCAGCTCGGCCGTGACGATCACGGCCGCCACGTTCTTCAGTTGCAGCTGCGCGGCCCGGTTGTCGGGCAGCGTGATGCCCAGCTGCTGCAGGTAGTTGGCCACGCTCTGCGTGGTGTAGGGCATCTGCGTGGTCTGGTCGCCGGTGCCGTCCAGGCCCACCACCAGGCCGTAGCCGGTCAGCTGGTTGGTGCGCACGCCCTGCACGGCCGCCACTTCCTTGATGCGGATGGCGTGCGCCGCGGGCGTGGCCAGCCCCAGCAGGGACAGCGCGAGGACGAAGGGGCGGATGGAGCGGATCATGGCGAAAAAAGAAGGCTCAGAAGGGCAGGACGTTCATGAAGAAGCGCCCCAGCCAGGGCATGGCCTGCGCCTCGCTTTGCGCGCCGCGGCCGCGCGACTCGATGCGCACATTGGCCACCTGGGTCGAACTGACCACGCTGCCCGACTGGATCGAGCGCGGATCGATGGTGCCGGAGAAGCGCAGCACGTCCACGTTCTGGTTCACGCCGATCTGCTTCTCGCCCGTGACCACCAGGTGGCCGTTGGGCAGCACGTCGACCACCGTGGCCGTGATGGAGCCGCGGAAGGTGTTGGCGCTTTCGGTGCCGCCCTTGCCTGCGAAGGTGTGCTCGGAGCCCGCGCGTGCGCTGGCCCGCGTGAAGGAGTTGGCCGAGAGGAAGGGCACGGCGCTGATGCTCGCGTCGATGCCGCTGTTCTTGTCGACGGTGGAGGTGGACTTCTGGCTCGCGCTCAGGTTCTCCACGATGGCGATGGTGACCGTGTCGCCGGCCATGCGCGCGCGGCGGTCCTCGAACAGCGGCCGGTAGCGCGCGGCCTGGAACAGGCTGCCGTTGACCGGGCGCGGCGGCGGCTGCACCTGCACGGCCTGCGGCGGCGCGGTGTCGGGCATGTGCACTTCGGGCGTGGCGTGCAGCGTGGTGCAGCCCGTGGCCAGCACCGCCAGCGCCAGCGCGGCCGCGGCAAGAAGGCGATGCATCACAGCTGCCCCAGCTTCTGCAGCATCTGGTCGCTGGTCTGGATGGCCTTGGAATTCATCTCGTAGGCGCGCTGGGTCTGGATCATCGAGACCAGCTCCTGCACCACGTTGACGTTCGAGGTTTCCAGAAAGCCCTGCATCAGTGTGCCCAGGCCGTTGGTGCCGGCCGTGCCGCCGTTGGGCTGGCCCGAGGCGGCGGTCTCGGCATAGAGGTTCTCGCCGCGCGGCTCCAGGCCGGCCGGGTTGATGAAGTTGGCCAGGGCGAGCTGGCCCAGGTTCTGCGGCGCGGGGTCGCCGCTCATCGTGGCCGAGACCGTGCCGTCCTGCGCGATGCTGATGTTGGTGGCGTTGGGCGGCACCGTGATGCCATTGGCCACGGGCAGGCCGGACGAGGTGACGATGCGGCCCTGCGAATCGACCTGGAAGGAGCCGTCGCGCGTGTAGCCCATGGTGCCGTCGGGCAGGGTGACCTGGAAGAAGCCGTTGCCCTTGATCGCCACGTCCAGCGGGTTGGCGCTCTGCTGCATGCTGCCCTGCGTGAAGGACCGGGCCGTGGCCACCGTGCGCACGCCCAGGCCCAGTTGCAGGCCGGTGGGCAGCTGCGACTGCTCGGTGCTGTTGGCGCCCACCTGGCGCAGGTTCTGGTACATCAGGTCTTCGAACACGGCGTTGGAGCGCTTGAAGCCCGTGGTCGAGACGTTGGCCAGGTTGTGCGAGATGACGTCCAGCTGCGTCTGCTGGGCTTCCATCCCGGTCTTGGAGATCCAGAGCGAATTGATCATGTTCTGTCCTTCGGCGCGGGCGGCTTCAGCCCTGCATGCTCAGCAACTGGGCCGCCGTGCGGTCGGCCGTTTCGGTGTTCTGCAGCAGGCGCATCTGCTGCTCGAACTGGCGGGCGGCGGCGATCATGCCGACCATGGCCTCGATGGGGTTCACGTTCGACCCTTCGAGCGCGCCCGACTCCACGCGCGCGTTGGCGTCGGCCGGCAGCGCGTCGAGCGTGGCGGTGCGGAACAGCCCGTCCTCGCTGCGCTGCAGGCGGTTTTCGGCATCGGTGCTGGCCAGCTTGATGCGGCCCACGGTGGCGGCCGGCTGGCCCTCCATCTTGGCGGTGATGGTGCCGTCGGAGCCCACGGCGATCTCGGAGCCCGCCGGAATGTCGATGGGCGCGCCGCCGTCGGACAGCACCAGCAGCCCGGCGCTGTTGACCAGCGTGCCTTCGGGCGAGACCTGGAAGGCGCCGCCGCGCGTGTAGGCCTCGGTGCCGTCCAGCCCCTGCACCGCGAACCAGGCCTGGCCCTGGGCCGCCAGGTCCAGCGTGCGGCCCGTGCGCTCGATGCTGCCGGCGCGGCTGTCATGGCCGGCCGTGGCCTCGAGCGTGAACACGCGCGTGGTGGCGCCGTCGCCGCGCACCGGCACGGCGCGGAAGGTGGACAGCTCGGCCCGGAAGCCCTGCGTGCCCGCGTTGGCCAGGTTGTTGGCCAGCACGGACTGGCGCTGCGCCGCCGCGCTGGCGCCGCTCATGGCGGTGTAGATCAGACGGTCCATGGCTGCTCGGCCTGCGTGGCGATCAGCGCAGGTTCACCAGGGTGGACATCACCTGGTCCTGGGTCTTGATGGTCTGCGCGTTGGCCTGGTAGGCGCGCTGCGTGGTCATCATGTTCACCAGTTCGGCCGTGAGGTCCACGTTCGATTCTTCGAGCGTGCCCGAACGCAGCTGGCCGAAGGTGCCTTCGCCCGGTGCGCCGCGCACGGGCTGGCCCGAGGCGAAGGTCTCGACCCAGTAGCCCGAGCCCGAAGGCGCCAGGCCCTGCGTGTTGCGGAAGTTGACCAGCGCCACCTGCCCGGCCGACTGGGTCTGGCCGTTGGAGTAGGTGGCGGTGATGACGCCGCTGTTCTCGATCTTGATGCCCGTGAGCTGGCCGGCCGAGTAGCCGTCCTGCGACAGGTCCGACACCGCGAAGCGCGCGTTGACCTGCGTCAGGCGGCTCAGGTCCAAGGTGGCCGGGAAGGTCACGGCGGGGTCGTTGGGCGAAGCCAGCGTGATCTGCGGGATGGTGGAGGCCGGGTCCAGGCTGCCGTCGGCCAGGAAGTTCAGCTGGAAGGGCGTGGAGGCGCCCGGGTCGCTGCCGTTGACGCTGGTGTAGACGTTCCAGGTGTTGTTGGCCGTCTTCTGGAAGTACAGGCCCACCGGGATCTCCAGGCCCTGCGCGTCGTAGGCCGTCAGCGAGGTGCCGTAGGTGGTCAGCGGCGTGGGCGGCGAGGCGTTGGCCGCGATGGGGGCCGAGGCGTCCAGCGTGATCTCGGCGGCCATGGCCGTGGTTCGCCGGGCCGGGATCGGCGCGCCCGTGGGCAGGCGCAGCGGCTGGGCGTCGAAGCTCTGGCGCACGCCGCTGGCGTCGGTGGGGTAGCCCATCACCTGCGCGCCCGAGGCGGTGATGATGTTGCCGTCCTTGTCCAGCTTGAAGTTGCCGGCGCGGGTGTAGGCGGTCGATCCGTCGGCCGCCGTGACCTGGAAGAAGCCCGAGCCGTTGACGGCCACGTCCAGGTCGTTGCCCGTGATGCTCAGGCTGCCCTGCGCGAACTGCTGCGTCACCGCGCCCACGGCCACGCCCAGGCCCACGTTGGTGCCGCCGATGCCGCCGGCCGAACTGGCATAGACCTCGGCGAACTCCGCGCGCGAGGACTTCATGCCCACGGTGCCCGAGTTGGCGATGTTGTGCCCGATCACGTCGAGGCTGCGGCTGGCGGCGTTGAGGCCGGAGAGTGCTTGCTGGAAGCTCATGGAGGAACTCCTGGAGGAAGTGGGGTGGGGTCAGAGCACGGAACGCACGCTGGCGTACGGCGTGCTGCCGTTGTGCTGCAGCGTCAGGGTCAGGCTGCCGTCGCCGGCGCTGCCCACGGAGGTCACGCGGTCGTGCATCAGCGCGGTGGCATCCACCGTGCCGCTGCCGTTGACGGCCACGACGTTGAACTTCAGCGCCTGGTCGTCGGGATAGCTGCTGGCGTCGAGCGAGAAGCCGTGCTGGCCCGCCTCCATCGCGCCCAGGGAGACGGTGTCGATCAGCGTGCCCGAGGCCGTGGTGACCTGGATCTTCACGCTGGTCGCGCCCGTGGGCAGGTCGAAGGCGGCGACGGCGGTGTCCGCGTCGCTGAAGGCCAGCTGGTTGCCCGGCGTGATCACGCCGCGGCCGATCATGGCGCTGGCCTGCATCATCTGCATGGCCGAAGCCTGGCTGGCCATGGCCTTGATGCTGTCGTTGAGCTGCTGGATGCCGGTGACCGTGTTGATCTGCGCGATCTGCGAAGTCATCTGCGCGTTGTCCATCGGGTTCATCGGGTCCTGGTTGCTCATCTGCGCCACCAGCAGCTTCAAAAAGCGGTCCTGCGCCTCCTCGGAGCCGGTCTTGGCAGGGGCCGTGCCCGCGTCCGCGCTGGACGTGATGTTGTAGGACTGGGTCACGCCAGTCAGGTTGGACAGTGCGGTGCTCATGCTTTTGCTTCGGGTGCGGCTTCGTGGCTCACTGGCCCAACTGCAGCGTCTTGAGCAGCAGGTTCTTGGCCGTGTTCATGACCTCGACGTTGTTCTGGTAGGAGCGCGAGGCCGAGATCATGTTGACCATCTCCTCCACCGCATTCACGTTGGAATAGGTGACGTAGCCCTGCGCATCGGCCTGCGGGTTGCCGGGCTCGTGCACGCGGCGCCCGGGCGTCTGGCTTTCGGTCACGGCGTCCACCCGCACGCCGGCCGCGCCGGTGCCGGAGCTGGCGTCCATGGGCACGGTCTGGAACACCACCTGGCGCGCCTTGTAGGCCTGGCCATCGGGGCCGGCCGTGGCGTCGGCGTTGGCCAGGTTGCTGGCCACCACGTTCAGGCGCTGCGACTGCGCGCTGACGGCGCTGCCGGAGATGCCGAAGATCGAGAACATGGACATGGTCGTTTATTGCCCCTGGATGGCGGCCAGCAGCGTCTTGCCCTGGCCGTTGATGAAGCGCAGGGTGGCCTCGTAGCGCACCGCGTTGTCGGCGAAGGCGGCGCGCTCGCGGTCCAGGTCCACGCTGTTGCCGTCCATCGACGGCTGGGTCTGCACCGTGTAGGCGCTTTGATGCAGCTGCGCCGCCGCGCTGCCGCCCAGCACGGGCAGGTGGCGCGCATGGGTTGCGCTCACGGGCGCTGGCGCGGTGCCGCTGGCGGCCTGGCTGGCTTCGCGCAGCGCCTGCGCGAAGTTCATGTCCTTGGCGGCATAGCCCGGCGTGTCGGCGTTGGCGATGTTGCCGGCCAGCAGCTGCTGGCGCTCGGCGCGCAGCACCAGCGCGTTGGCCTGGAAGTCGAGTCCGGAAGTGAGCTTGTCCAGCATGGCAGGTTGGAGGAAAGAGGGCGACCGGGGCCTTGGAGTGCCTGGAAATTGTGGGTGGCGGCCGCGCGCGCAAAGCGGGGATGAAGGGGGGGAATCGCGCCCTGTTCGCCCGTTTGCGGCACGCGCCGGCTTCTAAAGTGCAGCCCAGGTTCTTGAGCATTCGCACTCGCGCGCATCGCGCGGCCGCCCGTGCCCTTGCCTTCACACCGCTTGCCATTCCAGGAGTTGCCCCCCCATGCCCGCCTTTGTTTTGCTGCGACATGCCCTGAGCGGCCTGGCCCTGGCCGCCGCCATGCTGGCCGGTGCGCAGGCCCTGGCCCAGCCCCAGGCACCGGCCATGACGCCTGCAGCAAGCGAAGCCGCACCCGACTTCGTCGCCGCCACCCAGCAGTGGCTGGATGCTGCGGTGGACCAGTCGCGCGCCAACCAGAGCACCCCGCTGCGCATGGAAGTGAGCCTGGGCGCGCTGGACGGCCGCCTGCGCCTGGCGCCCTGCGCGCGGGTGGAGCCCTACATTCCCGCCGGCGCGCGCCTGTGGGGCCGCAGCCGGCTGGGCCTGCGCTGCGTGGACGGCCAGGCGCGCTGGAACGTGTTCCTGCCCGTGACCGTCAAGGCCTTCGGGCCGGCGTGGGTGCTGCGCGACAACGTGCTGCCCGGTGCCGTGCTGGGCCAGGACGATGCCGTGGAAGCCCAAGCCGACTGGGCCGCCGAGCCTTCGCCGGTGGTGGCCGACCCCGCGCAGTGGGTGGGCCAGGTGGCCTCGCGCTCGCTGCTCGCGGGCCAGCCGCTGCGGCAGTCGATGATCAAGCCGGCCCAGGCCTTTGCCGCCGGCAGCGCCGTGCGGGTGGTGGCCAAGGGGCCCGGCTTCGAGATCACGTCCGTGGCCCAGGCCCTCACGGCCGGCGTGGTGGGCCAGATGGTCCGCATCCGGATGGACAATGGCCGCATGACCACCGGCGTGGTCCAGGATGCCCACACGGTGCAACTGGCGCTGTGAATAAATCGCTAAAGTTTGCGCACCGGAGGCCGAAAATCCTTGTGACGTAGCTCTGTCGAGCGCTGGAGTCAACCATGAAGATCGGACCGTTGAGCGAAGCAGCATTGACCCCGGCCACCGGCCCGGTCAGGAGTGAGCGCGCGTCCACTTCGGCTGGCTTGGCGGGAGCGCAGGACAGCAGCGGCGTGCCGGTGAGCGTGTCGGCCGCCGCGCGTTCGCTGGAGGTCTCTTCCGCCGGCAGCGGCATCGACGAGGCCAAGGTGGCGGCCGTGCGCGCCGCCATCGCCAACGGCACCTTCACGGTGGACGCCGGCGCCATCGCCGACAAGCTGCTGTCCAACGCCCAGGAAGTGCTCAGCCGCATGCGCGACTGAGCGCACACAGGAAAAAGCCCTTTTTTTTGCCATGAGCGATCTGAGCAGCGCGCAGGAAGCCCTTCTGGGCCAGGTCGAGCAGCAGCTGGCCGTGGTGGACCGCTGCTTGCTGGCCGACGACCCGGATGCGCTGGACCGCGCCGCCGCCGAGCTGCGCCAGCTGAGCGTGGGCTTCGCGCAGGCCCTGGGCGCGCAGCTGTCCGCGGCCTCGCTCAGTCCGGCGCTGCGCAGCCGCATCGAAGCAGTGGGCCAGCGCCTGGACCTGCAGCGCGAAAGCCTGGCCCGCCGCAGCGTGCGGGTGGACCGCGCCCTGGCCTCGCTCATGGGCCCGGCGGTGAGCGTGACCTATTCAATGCCGGGGCGCAGCTCTTCCTTCGGCGTGCATTGAGGCTGACCAGCCCTTCGCCCGCAGGCGGGGAGCACAGCAGAAAAGAAGACGGGCCCCGACGGGCCCGTTCTGCATTGGGGAGCGAGGCAGGCCATGGTGGCCGTCTCAATGGCTGCGCATCTTCGCGCGCAGGCGCGCGATGGACTGGCTGTGCAGCTGGCACACGCGCGATTCGGTCACGCCCAGCACGGCGGCGATTTCCTTGAGGTTCATGTCCTGCTCGTAGTACATGCCCATGATGTGGCGCTCGCGCTCGGGCAGCGATTCGATGGCCGCCACCAGCGCGCTGCGCAGGCGCTGGTCCTTGAGCAGGCTCATCGGGTCCGCCGCCTCGTCGGCCACATGGCGGTCCAGGAAGCCTTCCTCGTCCTCGGCATGCGCGCCGATGTCTTCCAGGTAGACCAGCTGGGTGCCGCGCACGCGGCCAAGCAGGGCCTGGTAGTCGCTCAGGCCCATGTTCAGCTCGGCCGCGATTTCGGATTCCAGCGGCGGGCGGCCCAGCCGCTGTTCGAGCCGGTGCATGGCCTGCTCGATCTGCTTCTGGTTCTTGCGCGAGCCGCGCGAGAGCCAGTCGCCTTCGCGCAACTCGTCGAGCATCGCACCGCGGATGCGCTGCGTGGCGAAGGTCTCGAACTGCACGCCGTGGCTTTCCTCGAAGCGCGACAGCGCATCGACCAGCCCGATCATGCCCACCTGCACCAGATCGTCCAGCTCCACGTTCGGGGGCAGCTTGGCGATCATGTGATGGGCCAGCCGCTGCACGAGCGGCACGTACTGGCGGATCAGCGCCTCGCGATCGAGGCGACCTCTTGGGGTGTACATCTGGGAAGCGGTGGCAGCAAGCATGGCGTCGTCGTCAATGCGGCTTCATTCGGCCATCGAGCACTCGGACGGGGACAGGAAGAAATCCATGTCGGCGTTGTTGCGCGGCTCGAAGGCGGAACGCACGATGGCGCGCATGGCGTCGCGCACCAGCTGGGCTGCGTCGGGCGCCAGCCAGTCCTCGGGCACGCGCTGCCCGCAGCTCACGCCGCGCAGGCCCAGCCGGTGGCGGATCACGGTGTCGAGCACCGGGCCGAGCTTGACGGCCTCGTCGGTCTTCGAGATCACGGCCTGGCGCGCGCGGAAGGCGCCGGCCATGTCGTCCAGCGTGTCGCCATGCGTGCCGGCGTTGAGCACCAGAACGCGCTGCAGCTGCGGCAGCTCGATCATCGCCAGGTGGTCGGCCAGGCGCGCATCGCGCGGCGCCACGCCGCTGGTGTCGACCAGCACCAGCTTCTTGCGTGCAAACAGCGCCAGCATCTCCAGCAGCGCTGCGCGGTCATGCGCCAGATGCGCCACCACATTGATGGAACGGCCGAAGGCGCGCAGCTGTTCATGCGCGCCGGCGCGGTGGGTGTCCAAGGTGATCAGGCCCACGCTCTGCGCGCCATGGGCACGCGCACACAAGGTGGCGAGCCTGGCGATGGCCGTGGTCTTGCCCACGCCCGTGGCGCCCACGAAGGCGAAGATGCCGCCCGTCTCTTCGATGCCTGGCCCGGCGGGCACGGCCAGCATGCGCGCCAGCGTGGCCATCACGTCGCGCACCGACTCGGCCGGCGACAGCTCGGTGTTCACGCGCTCGAGCACGGTGCGCGAGAGGGCGGGCGAAAAACCCGCGCGGATCAGCTTGAGCAGCAGCGTCGAGCGCACGGGTTCCTGGCGGGCCTGGCCCATCCAGGACAGCGTGGTGAAGCGTTCCTCCATCAGCTGCTTCATGGCCTGCAGCTCGGCCATCACCTCGGCCATTTGCGGCATCGGCGCGGCGGGCGGCGCCACCTGCTCCAGCTGCGCCACCTGCGCGGGCGGCTCGGGCTGCCAGGGCATCTCGGCCACACGGGCGGTGGCCGGGGCCACCGGCAGGGCGGGTGCGGCCGCGGGCTGCGGCGGCAGCACCGGCGCGGCACGCAAGGGCGGGGCGACCTGCTCCTGCTCGGCCTGCTGGCGCCGGGCCATGCGCTCGCGCACGTAGTCCTGGAAGGACAGCGTGCTCATCGCGAGCTGCTCGGTGTCGGCACCGACCGTGCTTTCCGCCGCGGGCGCGGGCATGGCGGCGACCGGTGCCGATGGCCGGGGTGCAGCCGCGCGCGGCGCGGGCGCCGGGGCGCTTGCGCCATGGCTTTCGAGCTGGCCCAGCGCTTCCTCGGAAGTGGCCGTCACCTCGACATCGCCAGAAGGCAACTGCCGGTTGGCCAGGATCAGTGCGCCGTCGCCGAACGCGAGACGGGCCAGGGCCAGTGCCTCACGGGCGGTGGGTGCTTGGAAGCGTTGGATGTTCATGCGGCTGCGCCCCGGAGGATGGGCCCGATGCGGATGGTGTGGGTTTCAGGGATCTCGCTGTGCGCCAGCACCTGCAGGCGCGGGGCGCTGCGGCGCACCAGGCGCGAGATCGCGCCGCGGATGGCGTCGGGCACCAGCAGGCAGGCGGGCACGCCCTGCTCTTCCTGGCGCTCGGCCACTTCGGCGGCGCTGCGGGTGAACATGTCGGCCACGCCCGGGTCCAGGGCCGGGGCCTGCGCGTTGGCCAGGGCCTGCATCAGCAGGCGCTCGAAGGCCGGTTCGATGGCGATCACGTCCAGCTCGCGCGCCGGGCCGTAGATCTGCTGGACGATGGCCGGTGCGAGCGCCACGCGCACGCGCCGCGCCAGCTCCGCCGGGTCGGTGGTCACGGCCGCGTGCTCGGCCAGCGTCTCGACGATGGTGCGGATGTCGCGGATGTGGACCGACTCTTCCAGCAGCAGCTGCAGCACCTTCTGGAAGGCGGCCACCGACACCATCTTGGGCACCACCTCCTCGATCAGCTTCGGCGCGAGCTTGTTCACGTGTTCGACCAGTTGTTGGGTTTCGGTGCGGCTGAGCAGACGCGCAGCCTGCGTGTGCATCAAATGTGACAGATGGGTCGCCATCACGGTTTCCGAATCAACGACCGTAAAGCCGGCCAATTGCGCGTTTTCGCGCTGGCGCTCCTCGATCCAGTGCGCGGGCAGGCCGAAGGCCGGGTCGGTGGTGGGCGTGCCGATCAGCGGGGTGGACAGGCCGCCCGGGTTGATGGCCAGGAACATGCCGGGGAAGGATTCGCCATCGGCAATGGCCACGCCGCGCAGGGTCACTCGGTAGGCGCTGGGCTTGAGCTCGAGGTTGTCGCGCACATGCACGGCCGGCGGCAGGAAGCCGACTTCCTGCGCGAACTTGCGGCGCACGCCCTTGATGCGCGTGAGCAGGTCGCCCTGGCGGTTCTTGTCCACCAGCGCGATCAGGCGGTAGCCCAGCTCCAGGCCCAGCGGGGCCACGGGCTGCAGGTCGTCCCAGGTGGCGTCGGCATCGGGCGCGGGCGGCTGCTCCTGCGCCAGCGCCTGCTGCGGCTTGCGCCGCGACAGGGCCCAGGCGCCATAGCCCAGCAGGGCCGCGGCCAGCAGGAACACCGTGTTGGGCATGCCCGGGATCACACCCAGCAGGCCCAGGATGCCGGCCGTCAGGCCCAGCACGCGCGGCGAGGTCAGCAGCTGCTGCACGATCTGCTGGCCCACGTCGTCTTCCTTGCCCACGCGCGAGATCACCATGGCCGCGGCCACCGAGATCAGCAGCCCCGGGATCTGCGCCACCAGCGCATCGCCCACGGCCAGCAGGATGTAGGTGTCGGCCGCCTTGCCGGCCGACATGCCATGCTGCAGCACGCCCACCGCGAAGCCGCCCACGATGGTGATCAGCAGGATCAAAATGCCGGCGATGGCGTCGCCGCGCACGAACTTCGACGCACCGTCCATGGCGCCGAAGAAGTTGGCTTCCTCGGCCACCTCGGCGCGGCGCTTGCGCGCTTCCTTCTCGTCGATCACGCCGGCATTGAGGTCGGCGTCCACGGCCATCTGCTTGCCGGGCATCGCGTCCAGCGTGAAGCGGGCCGAGACCTCGGCGATGCGCTCGGCGCCCTTGGTGACCACGATGAAGTTGATGACCACCAGGATTGCAAAAACGATCAGGCCCACCGCGAAGTTGCCGCCGATCAGGAAGTGGCCAAAAGCCTCGATCACCGCGCCGGCCGCGCCCGGGCCGGTGTGGCCTTCCAGCAGCACGATGCGGGTGGAGGCCACGTTCAGCGACAGTCGCATCAGCGTGGCCAGCAGCAGCACGGCGGGGAAGGCCGCGAAGTCCAGCGGCCGCACCATGTAGGCCGCCACCATCATCACCATCAGCGCCACCGCGATGTTGAGCGTGAAGAAGCCATCGAGCAGCCACGCGGGAATGGGCAGCACCATGAGCGCGAGGATGGCCACCACCAGCAGCGGCGCCGCGGCGCGCCGCACCCTGGCGCCATGCGCGCCCAGCCAGCCCTGGATGTTCTGCGCGTTCATGCGGGTTGGCCTTTCTTGGCCGGGTGGTGGTGCGGATCGAGCTCGGGCGGCACATGCGGCTGCGGCAGCTCCAGCGGCGTGGGGCCTTCGCCGCGCAGCGAGGCCTTGAGCCGGTACACATAGGCCATCACCTGCGCCACCGCGGTGTAGAGCGAGGCGGGGATGGGCTGGTCCAGCTCGGCATGCGCGAACAGCGCGCGCGCCAGCATGGGCGCCTGCACCACCGGGATGCGGTGCTCGGTGGCGATCTCGCGGATCCTCATGGCCAGCAGGTCGGCGCCCTTGGAGATGGCATGCGGAGCGTTCATGGTGGCGTCGTCGTAGCGCAGCGCCACGGCGTAGTGGGTCGGGTTCATCAGGATGAAGTCGGCCTTGGGCACGGCGGTGATGCTGGCGCGCTGCGCGATCTCGCGCGCGGCCACGCGCAGGCGGCCCTTGATGTGCGGGTTGCCGTCGGACTCCTTGTGCTCCTGCTTGACTTCCTGGTGCGACATGCGCAGCCGGCTGCGGTGGAAATGGCCTTGCAGCGGCACGTCCACCAGCGCGGCAATCAGCAGGATCAGGAGGCACAGCCCCAGGCCCGAGACCAGCCAGTCGCCCACCATGGCGAGCGAGGCGGCCGAAGGCTGCAGCACCAGGCGCACCAGCTCATGGATGCTGCCCTTGACGAAGAACCAGCCCACGGCGGCCAGCAAGGCCGACATGAACACCAGCTTGGCCACGGTGGCCAACTGCTGTTTGCTGAACAGCTTGCTCAGGCCGTTGAGCGGGTTGAGCTTGGACAGCCTGGGCACCAGCGGCTGCGTCGTGAGCACCCAGCCACCGGCCGCCACCGCACTGAACACGGCCGCCAGCACCACGATGCCGCCGAACACCACGCACAGCAGCAGGCCCAGGCCGGCCAGCTGCGACAGGCGCTCGACCATGGTTTCAGGCGAAGCCAGCGCATGCGCGTTGAAGCGCAGTGCCGCGGCCAGGGCGCGGCGCGTCTGCTCGAAGGCCGTGGGCGCGAGCAGCAGCAGCGCCACCGCGCCCGTGCCCACCACCGCCAGATGCGACAGGTCGCGCGAGCGCGCCACCTGGCCTTCCTTGCGGGCCTGGTCCAGCTTGCGCTGCGTGGCGGGAAGCTGCTTGTCCTGACTGCTGGATTCCATGGGGCGGGTGGGAAGGGTGGGGCGCGTCGGGCGCGGCGCTCAGCGTGCAGCGATCTGCTCGGTGATGGCCTTCACGGCGTCATGCCCGTCCATGCGGCGGTTGTCGAACATGCGGGCCTCGGCTTCGCGCGTGAGCACGGTGATGCTGATGCGCCGGTTGGTGGCGGCCAGCGGGTTGTCCTTGTCGAACAGGTCGCTGGCGGCCAGCCCCAGCACGCGCAGCAGCTTGTCGTCGGCCATGCCGGCGGTCACCAGCTCGCGGCGCGAGGCATTGGCCCGGTCGGCCGACAGCTCCCAGTTGCCATAGCCGCGGTCGCCGTTGCCATAGGGCGCGGCGTCGGTGTGGCCGGCCAGGGTGACGCGGTTCTCGATGCCGTTGAGCGCGCTGCCGATCTCGCGCAGGATGTCGCGCATGTAGGGTTTGACCAGCGCGCTGCCGCTGTCGAACATGGGGCGGTGCTGCTCGTCCACGATCTGCACCTCCAGGCCCTCGGGCGTGACCTGCAGCTTGATCTGCGAGCGGAATTCCTTCAGGCGCGGGTTGCCCTCGATCAGCTTCTCGATCTTCTCGCGCAGCGAGGCCAGGCGCCGCATGTCCTGCTGGCGCGCCTGTTCGCGCAGCGTGTGGGCGTCCTTGTTCGAGCGCGTGGGGTCCTGCAGGCTGCCGTCGGACTTGCGGATCTGGCCGTTCTCGCGCGTGAGGTCCTGGCCGCCGCCGGGCACGATGGAGCTGCTGCTGCCCGAGCCGGGGCCGCCGCTCATCTCCACCTTCAGCGGCGAGTTGAAGTACGAGGCGATGCCCTGCAGGTCGCCCTTGGCCGTGGAGCCCAGCAGCCACATGAGCAGGAAGAAGGCCATCATGGCCGTCACGAAGTCGGCATAGGCGATCTTCCAGGCGCCGCCATGGTGGCCGTGGCTCACCTTCTTGACGCGCTTGACGATGATGGGCTGTAGCTTCTTGGCGCCCGGTGCTGCGGCCATGGCGGGTCTCCGGTCGGTCAGTCAGTCAGAACAGAAGCGGCGTGGCGGTGCGGCGCCGCCTCACTTCTTCTTGACGTGGCTTTCAAGCTCGCTGAAGGTGGGCCGCTCGGTGGAGAACAGCACCTTGCGGCCGAACTCGATGGCCGTGGTGGGGTTGTAGCCCTGCATGCTGGCCAGCAGCGTGGTCTTGATGCATTGCAGTTCCTTGGTGCCGTCCTCGCACTTCTGCTCCAGCAGGCCGCCCAGCGGCTCCACCACGCCGTAGGCCAGCAGGATGCCCAGGAAGGTGCCCACCAGCGCCGAGCCGATCATGGCGCCCAGCACGGCGGGCGGCTGGCCTACCGAACCCATGGTGTTGACCACGCCCAGCACGGCCGCCACGATGCCGAAGGCCGGCAGGCCGCCGGCCAGCCGCGCGATGGCGGCCACGGGCGCGTGCGACTCCTGGTGGTGGGTCTCGATCTCGCTGTCCATCAGCGCTTCGATCTCGTGCGAATTGAGGTTGCCCGACACCATCATGCGCAGGTAGTCGGTGGTGAACTCCACCACGTGATGGTCACGGCCCACGGTGGGGTAGGCCTGGAAGATGGGCGAGTCCTGCGGCGCTTCCACGTCCTTCTCGATGGACATCAGGCCGTCCTTGCGCGCCTTCTGCAGGATGTCGTAGAGCAGGGCCATCAGCTCCATGTAGCGGGCCTTGGTGTACTTGGAACCCTGAAAGGCCTTGGGCAGCATCTTCAGCGTGGCCTTGAGCACCTTGGGCTGGTTGTTCACGATGAAGGCGCCCAGGGCGCCACCGCCGATCACCATCATCTCGATGGGCAGCGCGTGCAGCACCACGGCGATGTTGCCGCCGTGGATCATGTAGCCGCCGAAGATGCAGCCCATCGCGACCAGATAACCAATGACGACAAACATGGGAAGGATGTGCGTGGAACGACAGACGCTATTGGGCAACGCGCGGGGCCGATGCGATCCATGAAAAAGGGCCCCGGCAGGGGCCCTGTTCAAGGCTTCATGGCGTGCTGGCGCATGCCCTTGCTCATTGCAGCTGGATGCCGCCCGCACCCGAGCCCTTGCCGGCGCGCGCCGGCGGCTCGCACAGGCCGCACACGAAGCTGCGTGCGTTGGGATAGGGCTCGGTCACGAAGTGCCCGCCGCAGCGCGTGCAGCGCGTCATGTGCAGCATGTCGTTCTCGACGAAGCGCACCAGGCGCCAGGCGCGCGTGATCGACAGCAGCGGCTCCAGGCTGCAGGACGTCATCTGCTCGGCATAGAGCTGGTAGGCCTTGATCAGCAGGTCCACCGGCTCCAGCGGGCTGTTCTTGGACAGGTGCGTGTGGATGTTCTGGAACAGCGAGGCATGGATGTTGGGCTGCCAGGTCAGGAACCAGTCGGTCGAGAAGGGCAGCTGGCCCTTGGAGGGCGAACGGCCCGCCACTTCCTTGTACAGGCGAAGCAGCCGCTCGTAGGACAGCTCGGTTTCGCTTTCCAGCACCTGCAGGCGTGCGCCCATGCCGATCAGGCTCACGGCCCGCTCGATCTGTCTGGATTCGTGGAGGATGCTCTTGGTGCCGGCCATGGGTGCCTCTGGAGTCCGCTGCTCAGGACGAGGTTTCCGCGAAGCGGCTGGACATCACGATGTTGGCGTGCAGGCGCGCCGTCGCCTCGTTGGCGGTGCGGCCCGGCACGTTGTGGTTGGTCAGCAGGCTCCAGACCATGTCGTCGTCGGCGCGGAAGCGGCACAGCAGCATGTTGCCCGAGGCCAGCTTCATGACCTGGGCCGGCGACAGCGTCGCGATCAGATCGGCGGAATCCTCGGAGATGCCCAGGCGGAACAGGGCCTGCGCCTTGTCGGCCCGGATCAGCGTCTGGGCCAGCATCAGGTAGGTGAGATTGGCTTCCCGGACTTCGTTGAGGATCTGTTCGCTCGTCATTTCTGTTACATCCCGTAGGACTTTGTGTCCTGGCTTGGAATGATTGTGTAATTTGGTTACGGGAACTTTAATAGGAAATTTTCCGTGATGGATGTCCGGCTCCCTTACGCAGTTGCAGGAATATTACCTACAGAGCAAGTACTCAGGATCAGTTGAATGAGGATGTTTTTCTTACAAAAACTTCAGAAACGGCGGGTGGGAGCGGATTCGAAGGTTCTACACGGGGCCGCAAAGCGCCTGACAGGGCCGCGTCTCACATTGCCAACAAATGTTTCCCGGGCTTCGCTGGGAGTCATGGGCGTTGCAAATGTTGCTGGAAGTAACTTGCGCGGAAGCGCTTGACTTGCGACCCCTTGTCTTCACCGGGCCGGAAATCTTTAGGGCGCCGTAAAAAAATAAAGCGCTAAAGAAGAGCGCCGCAGAGCCCGAAAACCACTCAACGGCCCCGACCGGGTCCGTCTGGCAAGCCAGTGTCCCCACTGGCGGACATATGGCAGCAATGCCGGAACAAGTCTCTTCTCTAGGAGTTCAGCATGGCCTCGATCATCAACACCAACATCAGCTCGCTCAACGCACAGCGTCAACTGTCGGGCAGCCAGAACTCTCTGGCCACGTCCATGCAGCGCCTGTCCTCGGGCCTGCGCATCAACAGCGCCAAGGACGACGCCGCCGGCCTCGCCATCTCCGAGCGCATGACGGCCCAGATCAAGGGCCTGAACCAGGCCGGCCGCAATGCCAACGACGGCATCTCGCTGGCCCAGACGGCCGAAGGCGCGCTGAGCACCATCGGCAACAACCTGCAGCGCATCCGTGAGCTGGCCGTGCAGTCGCGCAACGCCACCAACTCCGCCGACGACCGCGCCGCCCTGCAAAAGGAAGTGACGCAGCTGGTCAGCGAAATCGACCGCGTGGCCAAGACCACTTCCTTCAACGGCACCAAGCTGCTGGACGGCAGCTTCAGCGCCCAGTCCTTCCAGGTGGGCGCCAACCAGGGCGAAACCATCAACATCGCGTCGATCGCCAACGCCTCGACCGACAGCCTGGGCGAGTGGACCTCGGTGGGCACGACCGACTACGAATCCTCGGCGCTGACGCTGGGCACTGCCGCCGATGCGGCCAGCTTCACCGTCAATGGCGTGACCATCAACGTGGCCGCCGAAGTGGGCCGCGATGCAGCGGGCGCGCTGACGGACGTCGACGCCGCCTTCAACGCCGCCAAGACGGCGAACGCCGAAGCACTGGCCGGCGTGACGATCAGCGCGGGCGTGCTCACCTCGGTGGGTGCCGATGCCGCCGGTCCGCTGACCGTGGCCGCCGGCACCAACGTGGGCGCGGTGACGCTCACCGCCACCGAAGTGGACGGCACGGACCAGACCGGCATCGCCGACGTCGACATCTCCTCGGTCGAAGGTGCCGACAACGCCATGCTGGCCATGGACGCCGCGCTGAAGTCCATCAACGGCGCCCGCGCCGACCTCGGTGCCATCCAGAACCGCTTCGAGTCGGTGGTCTCCAACCTGGCCACCACGGCCGAGAACCTCACGGCTTCGCGCAGCCGCATCCAGGACGCCGACTTCGCGGCCGAAACCGCCAACCTGTCGCGCGCCCAGATCCTGCAGCAGGCCGGCACGGCCATGGTGGCCCAGGCCAACCAGCTGCCGCAGACCGTGATGTCGCTGCTGCGCTGATCGACCCGCGCGCTTGAATGAGGGAACAGGGGGTGCTTCGGCGCCTTCCTGATCGCTTCATGCCCAGGCGGCGAACGGACAATTCCGTTCGCCGCCTTTTTTTCTGTGCTTGCACGGGCGTGCGCAACGGAGAAGAACCAATGGCCATTTCATCCGCCGGTCTGGGCAGCGGGCTCGAGGTCGAAAGCATCATCACGCAGCTGATGGCGCTCGAGAAGAAGCCGCTGACCTCGCTTCAGACCAAGGCCGCAGCCATCGACAGCAAGATCTCGGCCTTCGGCACGCTCAAGTCGCAGCTGTCCACCCTGTCGGATTCGCTCGCGGCGCTGGCCAGGCCCGCGACCTGGAACGCCAAGAGCGTCACGTCATCGAACACGGCCGCCGTGTCGGTGTCGGTGCTCAGCGGCGCCAACGCCGCGGCCAGTTCCTTTGGCATCAGCGTGTCGCAGCTGGCGCGTGCGCAATCGGTGTCCTCCTCGGCCGTGCCCGCGGGCAGCACCGTGGGCAGCGGCACCTTGACTTTCGAGCTGGGCAGCTGGGGCAGCGGCACCGAGCCCGCGTTCACGGCCGGCAGCGCCGGTGCGGTGTCGGTGACCATCGGCGCCGCCGACACGATGGCCGACATCGCATCGAAGATCAACGCGGCCGGCGCCGGCGTGAGCGCCACCGTGCTCAGGGACATCTCGGGCGACCGGCTTCTGCTGCGCTCGGGCAGCACGGGCGAAGCCGCAGGTTTCAAAGTGAGCGCGGGCGAGGGCAGCACGGGCCTGGACGGGCTCAGCTTCACCGATCCGGCCAGCGGCGCCGGCATGGCGGCCAACCCCGTGCAGTACGGCCTCAATGCCAAGGCCCAGATCAATGGCGTGGACATCGAGTCGGCCACCAACACGCTGGCCGAGACCATCCCCGGCCTGTCGCTGACGCTCTCGCAGGTCACGACCGCGCCCGTGGACATCACGGCCAGCAGCGACACCAGCGCGATGAAGAGCGCGATCAACAGCTTCGTGTCGGCCTACAACGCCATCAACACCACGCTGAACAACGCCACCAAGTACGACGCCAACAGCAACACGGCCGCGCTGCTGCAGGGCGACTCCACCACCGTGGGCCTGCACAACGCGCTGCGCAGCCTGGTCGGCAGCCCCTCGGGCGGAGGGGCGATGCAGTACCTCTCGGACCTGGGCGTTTCCATTGCGCGCGATGGCGCGGGCAACCTCAGCGTGGATGCGGCCAGGCTGGACAAGGCGCTCAAGGACCCGGCGGCCGTCCAGCAGTTCTTCACGGCTGCGGCCGGCAGCGATGCCAATGCCACCGGCTTTGCCACGCGCTTTGGCGCCTTCACGAAGGCGGCCATCGGCGCCGACGGCACGCTGGCCGGCAAGACCGAGTCGCTGCAGGCCCAGAAGAGCGCCAACACCAAGAGCCAGGAGCGGGTGAGCGATCGCCTCACGCTGACCGAGGCGCGGCTGCGCAAGCAGTACACGGCGCTGGACACGCAGATGGCCTCGCTGACGGCGCTGAACACCTACGTGACCCAGCAGATCGCGCAGTGGAACAAGTCCACCGGCTGATCGCCGGGCGCTGATCGAAATCCTTCAATTCCCCTTGAGTTTGACGGCGGCGTGTCGATAAACAAGGCATAGAGAGCACGAGGAACCCAGATGTACACGCCCCCCAGCGCGCGCGCCCAGGCCGCCTACCGGAACATCGCCGCCCAGTCGAGCATCGAGGGCGCCACGCCCCACCGGCTGATCGAGCTGGTCTTCGACGGCCTGCTGCAATCGCTGCGGGCCGCGCGCGGCGCGCTCGAGCGTGGCGATCTGCAGGCCAAGGGCCAGCAGATCGGACGCGCGGTGCGCTTTCTGGAAGAGGGGCTCAAGGGCGGCCTGAACGACGCCCAGGGTGGCGAGCTTGCCGCTAGACTCCGCGCGCTGTATGACTATTGTGTGAACCGGCTCACCACGGCCAATTTGCACAACGATGCTGCCGCGCTCGCGGAGGTCGAGGCGCTGATCGCGCCGCTGGCCCAGGGCTGGCGCGACATCGGCCCGCAGGCTGCAGCGCAGCGGGTGTGACCTGGCGGAGCTTTTCATGCAAGACCGACTGCTGGACTACTACAAGGCCATCGAAGAGGCCAGCCGCCAGATGCTGGAGGCGGCCCGCCGCGAGGACTGGGACGACGTGGTGCGCTGCGAAGGCGTGTGCGCCGTGCTGATCGAGCAACTGCGCTTTCGCGGCAAGACCGAGGAACTCCCGCGCGAAGACCGGGCCGAGAAGACCCGCATCATGCAGCGCATCCTGCGCAACGACGCCGAGATCCGCGTGCTCGCCGAACCCTGGCTCAGCGACTTCGCCAAGCTCTTCGACGGCGGCAGCCTGCAGACCATTCACTGAGCGCTGCAGCATCAACACCAAAACAAAACGGGCGCCAGGCGCCCGTTGTTGTTTCTGCCGATGGTTTGGCGGGTGCCTAAACCTGCATGTTCATGATGTCCGTATAGGCCTGCACCATCCGATTGCGCACGTGCAGCGCGGCCTGAAAGCCGATCTGCGACTTCTGCATCGCCACCATGGTCTGCTCCAGGCTGACCTGCGGGTTCTCCATCTGCACTTCGCGCTGCAGCCGCGATGATTCCAGCTGCGAGGCGCTGACCGACTGCAGGGCACCGCTCAGGGCTTCGGAGAAGCCGCCCACGGCCTTGGGCGCGGCCGGTCGCACCAGCGTCTGCAGGTCCTTGAGGGCGGAGGGGCTGACGGGAGAAAGAGGAAGGTCCATGGCCCCGGATGCTAGGGCTGCCCGGGCTGGGCCAATCGCCGAGAAATGGGGCGAAAAGCGCCTCTTTATCGGCCTTATGCGCGGGGCGCACCGTCCGAATAATCGGCCGCAGCGGGCTGCACGGGTGCGGCCTGCGTCGCCACCGCCCCTTTCTCGATGTCCGCCGCTGCCGCCCTTCCTGCTGCTGTTCCTCCTGCCAACGGCCCGCTGGCACTGCCCGCGCGGCTCCAGGCCCTGAGCCCGGGCCAGCGCATGCGCCTGGCGGCCGGCGTGGCGCTGCTGGTGGCCATCGCCATCGCGGCCGTGGTTATCGGCCGCACGCCCGACTGGCGCGTGCTCTATGCCAACCTGGCCGACAAGGATGGCGGCGCCATCGTCGCCCAGCTGGCGCAGATGAACGTGCCCTACAAGTATTCCGAAGGCGGCGGCGCCGTGATGGTGCCGGCCGACAAAGTGCATGACCTGCGCCTGCGCCTGGCGGCCCAGGGCCTGCCCAAGGGCTCGGTGGTGGGCTATGAGCTGACCGACAGCAACCGCTTCGGCATGACGCAGTTCCAGGAAAAGCTCTCCTTCCAGCGCGCGCTCGAAGGCGAGCTCACGCGCTCGATCCAGGCGCTGGGCTCGGTGCAATCGGCGCGCGTGCACCTGGCGCTGCCCACGCAGAACGGCTTCTTCCGCGAGCAGCAGAAGCCTTCGGCGTCGGTGCTGCTGTCGCTGTACCCGGGCCGCGCGCTCGAGCGCGCGCAGGTGGCCGGCATCGTTCACCTCGTGGCCTCCAGCGTGCCCGAACTCAACCCGGCGGCCGTGAGCGTGGTCGACGACAGCGGCAAGCTGCTGTCGGGCAATGGCGAAGGGGCGGGCGCTGCCGGTGGCGGTGGCGGCGTCGATGCGCAGCAGCTGGCCTACACGCAGCAGATCGAACAGCAGCTCACGCGCCGCATCATGGACATCCTGGAGCCCATCGTGGGCCGCCAGAACGTCAAGGCCCAGGTGACGGCCGACGTGGACTTCTCCAAGACCGAAGCCACCTCCGAAGAGCACAAGCCCAACCTGGCGGCCAATGCGAGCGCCGTGCGCAGCCAGCAGACCGTGGAAAGCACGGGGCCGGGCGCCGGTGGCGCGGCGGCCGCTGGCGGCGTGCCCGGCGCCACCACCAACCAGCCGCCCACGCCGCCGGCCGCACCGATCAATGGTGCCGCCGCGCCGCTGGCGCCCACGGGTGCTGCCGCCGCAGCCACGGCCGCCGCAGCGCCCAGCCGCCGCGAGTCGGTCACCAACTACGAAGTGGACAAGACCATCCGCACCGTGCGCGGCGCCACCGGCCAGGTGCGGCGGCTCAGCGCGGCCGTGGTGGTCAATTACCAGGGCATCGTGAATGCCGACGGCAAGAGCACGCCCACCGCGCTGCCGCCGGAGCAGTTGGAGAAGATGACCGCGCTGGTGCGCGAGAGCATCGGCTTCAGCAGCGAGCGCGGCGATTCGGTGAACCTGATGAACGCGCCCTTCCTGGGCGAGGCCGCCGCGGCGCCTGTGCTGCCATGGTGGAAGCGGCCGGAAATGCTGGACCTGGTGCGCAGCCTGGCCTGGCCCGTGTCGCTGGGCCTGCTGGGCGTGCTGGTGCTCTTTGGCCTGGTGCGCCCGGGCCTGAAGCTGGCGGCGGCGCACAAGCCCGCCGAGGCCGTGCCCGCGCTGCCCGCCCCGCCCGGGGCGCAGCTCAGCGCGCTGATCGCCGACGAGACGCCACGCCCCGCGCTGGGCACGTCCGAGGCCGGGCGCCTGTCCGCGCCTGCAGAGGTGCCCGAACAGGCCCGGCTGGAAGGCGCGCGCCAGATGGCCCGCCAGAACCCCGTGGCCGTGGCCAACATCGTCAAGACCTGGATCAACGGCGACGCTGCCCGCGCCTGAACGCTCACCTTCCTTCCCATGGACGACCAAGGCCTGAACGACGCCGCCATCCTGCTCATGTCGCTGGGTGAACAGGAGGCCGGCGAAGTGCTGCGGCACCTGTCGCCGCGCGAGGTGCAGAAGATCGGCGAGACCATCGCGAAGACGCGCGCCGTGTCGCGCGAGCGCCTGGGCGAGGTGGCCGACCGCTTCGTCAGCGCCACGGCAGGGCAGGGCCTGTTTGCGGCCGACACGGGCGACTACGTGCGGGCCGTGCTGCAGCGCGCGCTGGGCCATGAGAAGGCCACCATCCTGGCCGACCGCATCCTGCAGCCCACGCAGTTCACGGGCATCGAGAACCTGCGCTGGATGGATGCGCCCTCGGTGGCCGAAGTGCTGAAGGTGGAGCATCCGCAGATCGTGGCCGCCATCCTGGTGCATCTGGAAAGCGACCATGCGGCCGCGATCCTGGTGCAGCTGCCCGAGGCGCACCGCGCCGAGATCCTGCTGCGCGTGGCCACGCTCGAGGGCATGCACCCGGCCGCGCTGGACGACCTCAACGAAGTGATGGGCCGCATCCTGGCCGGCGGCGCCAAGGTGCGCAAGCCCACGCTGGGCGGCGCCAAGGCCGCGGCCGGCATGATCAACATGCTCGGTGCCGGCGCGGACACGCAGGCCGTCGAAGCCATCCGCAGCCACGATCCCGAGCTGGCCCAGCAGATCGCCGACCTGATGTTCGTGTTCGAGGACATCATGAAGCTGGACGACAAGTCGGTCCAGCTGGTGCTCAAGGAGATCGCCTCCGAGACGCTGATCGTCGCGCTCAAGGGCGCAGCGCCCGCGCTGCGCGACAAGTTCCTGTCGAACATGTCCTCGCGCGCGGCCGAGTCGCTGCGCGAAGACCTCGAATCGCGCGGCCCGCTGCGCCTGGCCGAGGTGGAAGCGCAGCAGAAGGAAATCCTCAAGGCCGTGCGCCAGCTGGCGGACGACGGCCAGATCGTGCTGGGCGGCGGCGCGGGAATGGTCTGAGGCCATGAGCCGCACCGCACGCCTGATCCCGGCCGAAGCGCTGGGCGCCGCTTCGCCCTGGAACTTCGAGCGCATGGGCGCGCCCGTGGAGAGCGCGCCCGTGATCCGGCCCGAGGCCGTGCGCGATGCGCGCGCCATGGGCTACGCCGAAGGCCATGCGGCCGGCGTGGCCGAGGCCACGGCCCAGGTCCAGGCCGAGATGCAGGAAGCGTTTGAGCGCCTGATGGCCGAGCAGGCCGCGCGCTTTGCCGCGCTGTTCGATGCGGCGCAGACCGGCCTGGCCCAGGCCCAGCAGGACATCGCGCGCGGCAGCCTGGAAATCGCCTGCGCGCTCGCGCGCCAGGTGCTGCGGCGCGAACTCGCGCACAGCAGCGATGGTTTGATTGAAGTGGCGCACGAGGCCGTGCAGGCGCTGCTGGAGGACGGCCGCAGCGCCACCTTGCATGTCTCGCCCGACGACCATGCGCGCCTGGGCGAGGCGCTGGAACAGGCGCTGGCCCAGAGCCAAGCTAGCCAGGTCAGCGTGGTGGCCGATGCCACCGTGGCCAATGGCGGCTGCCTGCTCGAGTCGGCCGCGGCCCGCATCGATGCCAGCGTGGCCAAGCGCTGGGAACGCGCCGTGGCCAGCCTGGGGCTGGACGCGCCCTGGGAGCCGACGCATGCCGCCTGAAGCCCGGGTCTGGCAGCGCTTCATGGACGACGCGCTGCAGCGCGTGCGCATGACGCCGCGGCTGGAAGTGGAAGGCACGCTCACGCGCGTGACCGGGCTGGTGCTGGAGGCCGCCGGCCTGCGCGCGCCCATCGGCTCGCAATGCCTGGTGCGCATGCCCAATCCGCAGGGCCCACGAGGCCGTGCCGCCGACGTGTTGGCCGAGGTGGTGGGCTTTGCCGACGACCGCGCCTACCTGATGCCCGCGGGCGACGTGCATGGCCTGCGCAGCGGCGCCAGCGTCATCCCGGCCGCGGCCTTCGTGCCCGTGCCGCGCCTGGGCGAGCCCGAATCCGAAGTGCAGCCGCGCAGCGGCGTGCTGCGCCTGCCGCTGGGCGATGGCCTGCTGGGCCGCGTGGTCGATCCGCAGGGCCAGCCGCTGGACCACCAGGGCCCGCTGGTCGACGTGGCGGCGCAGCCGCTGGACCGCTCGCCCATCAACGCCATGGAGCGCGACCCGGTGCGCGAGCCGCTGGACACCGGCGTGCGCGCCATCAACGCGCTGCTCACCGTGGGCCGCGGCCAGCGCATCGGCCTGTTCGCGGGCTCGGGCGTGGGCAAGAGCGTGCTGCTGGGCATGATGGCGCGCTACACCGAGGCCGACGTCATCGTGGTCGGGCTGATCGGCGAGCGCGGGCGCGAGGTCAAGGAATTCATCGAGGACATCCTCGGCGCGCAGGGCCGCGCGCGCTCGGTGGTGGTGGCCGCGCCGGCCGATGCGCCGCCCTTGCTGCGCATGCAGGGCGCGGCCTATGCCACGGGCGTGGCCGAGCACTTCCGCGATGCCGGCAAGCATGTGCTGCTGCTGATGGATTCGCTCACGCGCTATGCGATGGCGCAGCGCGAGATCGCGCTGGCCATCGGCGAGCCACCGGCCACCAAGGGCTACCCGCCCTCGTGCTTCGCCAAGCTGCCGCAGCTGGTGGAGCGCAGCGGCAACGGCCTCAATGGCGTGGGTTCGATCACGGCCTTCTACACCGTGCTTTCCGAAGGCGACGACCAGCAGGACCCGATCGCCGACGCCGCGCGCGCCATCCTGGACGGCCACATCGTGCTCTCGCGCGCGCTGGCCGAAGAGGCGCACTTTCCGGCCATCGACATCGAGCAGTCGGCCTCGCGCGTGATGCACAACGTGGTGGAGCCGGCCTACCTCGATTCGGCGCGGCGCTTTCGCGCCATCTACTCGCGCTTTCGCAAGAGCCGGGACCTGGTGCGCCTGGGCGCCTACGCGGCCGGCAGCGATCCGGAGCTGGACGAGGCCATCCGCCTGCAGCCGGCCATGGCGGCCTTCTTGCAGCAGAACATGTTCGAGGGCGACCGGCTGGGCGACAGCATGGCCGGCCTGCAACGCACGATCAAGGCGCAGGCCCACTGAGGCCGGCCACAGAAGGGAGCAGCCGCATGTCCGACAAGCAAGGCATTCACCTGGCCATCGAGCTGGCCACGCAGCGCCGCGACGCGCTGGCCCAATGCCTGGGCCTGGCGCGCCAGCAATGGGTGTCGGCGCAGATGCAGCTAGACCAGCTCGAAAGCTATGCGCAGGAAAGCACCGCGCGCTGGGGCGCGCAGGCGGGCCGGCACCATCCCGAGTTGATGCGCCATCACTACCAGTTCATGGAACGGCTGGTGCAGGCCATCCAGATGCAGACCGGCATCGTGGGCGAGCACGCGGGCCATGTGGCGCGCGAGGCCGCCCAGGTGCGCGAGGCCGAGGCCCGGCTGGAGGCATTGCGCCAGGTGCAGGCCCAGCGTGATCGCGAACAGCTGGCGCTGACGATGCGCCGCGAGCAAAAACAGTCCGACGAAATGGCGGCGGCGCAGTACCGGCGCCTGCGCGCGGCCGGCCGCGTCGGGGTGACGGGATGAGCATCCAGCCGTTGAACCCCAGCAGCCAGGGCGTGGAGCGCGCCGGGCTGGCCCGAGGCAGCGCGCAGGAAGATGAAGCCGTGGCCGGTGATGGCGCAGGCGGCGCCTTTGCGGGCCTGCTGGCGGCACAGGACGAAGCGCCTGTGGCCGCAGACCCGGCGCCGAGCACCGAGCGCAAGGATGAGGAAGTGGCGGATGCCGCGACCGACCCGCAGGCCGGCGCACAGGCCATGGGCCTGCTGCTCGCGCAAAGCGCGTGGACGCAGACGCGCACGGCTGCGCGTTCCGATGCGGGTGAGGCCGCGGTGCTGTCACCCACGCGTGGCCGCGCACAGGGCATGAGCGATGCCGGCCTGCCTGGCACGGCCGCCACCGAATGGCCCGGGCAGGAAGCGGGCACCTCAACCGACACAAGCACAAACGCGCGCCCAGGCCAGGCCGATGCCACGGCCGCGCGCGAGACACCTGCCACCGAAGCGGCCAGCGCCGCACGCCATGGCAGCGCCGCCGCTGCATGGGACGCCGCACTGGGCCTGCCCACCGCGGCGCTCGCGCAAGCCAAAACTGCGGCCTCCGCGCTGCGGCCTCAGGCCCTGCCGGCCGCGGCGACCCGCGCCGCCGCGCGCGAGACCGCATCAACGTCCATCACAGCCGCAGCCACGCAGCGCGAGCGCGCGCAGGAGCCAGGCGGCCGATGGGCGCCCCGCGCTCTGATGCCAGTGGCCGCGCCCGTGGAGGCGGCAGCACTGGCCATGAATGCGGCCGCACCGCAGCTGGCGCGCGCACAGAACACCGAAGGCAGCCCAGGCAGCGTGCTGCCCGGCGCGGCCGTGGTGGCCGATGCGCCATCGTCACTGGCCGACCCGCAGGCCGGCCAGGGCGCTGCGGCTTCGCCGTCACCCGAAGCCGCGAGCTTTGCCAATGAGCTGGCCGATCAGGTGAGCTGGTGGCTGAGCCAGAAGACCCAGGGCGCCGAGATGACCCTGGACGGCCCGGGTGGCGAGCCCGTGGCCGTGAGTGTGCAGATCCAGGGTCACGAGGCCCACATCGCCTTTCGCAGCGAGCAGGCCGCCACGCGGCAACTGCTTTCGGGTGCGCTGGGGCAGCTGGAGCAGATGCTGGGCAGCAGCGGGCTGGCGCTGGGCCAGGTCAGCGTGGGCTCGGGCATGGCCGGGCGCGAGGAGCGCCGCTCATCTGCCGCGCCCGAGCGCGTGGGCGCTACAGCTGGCGCAGGCCGCAGCGAAAGCGCAGCGCCAGGCCAGCCCGGCACACCGGCAACCCGCGCCGGCGCGCTGCGCGGCGGCGTCAACGGCGCGGTCGATCTCTACGTCTGAACGTTGCCGCGGGCGGCGCGGGCAAGCGGCGATGAAGGGGGCTTTTGGCCCGCTTTTCCGCGGCTCGCGCGCGGCATGGCGCCGAATAATTCCTTCATCCAGGCCGGCGCCTCCAGGGCAGCCGGCGCACTTCTGAAGAAGGAACCACCGTGTCAGCCACCCCCGCGGACAGCCAGGCCCCGGCGCCCAAGGCCAAGGGCAAGCTCCTCATCATCCTGCTGGCAGCGCTCATCGTGGCAGCCGGCGCGGCGGCGGGCGGCTGGTTCTACCTGCAATCCCGGAAGAACCTGGCCGCGCAGGCGCAGGACGAGGCGCACGAGGCCCCGGCCGCCAAGCGCGCCACGCCCACCTACCTGGCGCTGGAGAACATGGTCGTCAACCTGGCCGATGCCGGCGGCGAGCGCATGGTGCAGATCGGCATCACGCTGGACCTGAACGATGCCAAGGTCGTGGACGAGGTCAAGAGCATGATGCCCGCCGTGCGCAACAGCGTGCTGCTGCTGGTGTCGCAGCGCAGCTCCGAGGAACTGCTCAAGCTCGACGGCAAGGAGAAGCTGGCCGCCGACGTGCGCGACGAGATCTCGCGCGCGCTGGGCTACGACGTGCCGCGCGCCGCGGCCCGGGGCCAGGACGGCGATGACGCCGACGAACGCCCGCGCCGCCGCACCCGCGTGCCGGCCTCGCCCGTCAACGGCGTGCTCTTCTCGGCCTTCATCGTCCAGTAGGCGCGTCCATGAGCGAGAAGGCCGACAGCAGCCCCGTCGCCCCCGCCGCGCCCGAAGGCGAGAGCGACCTCGTCGAGCGCATGGCCGAGGCGGCCGTGCGCGACTACAACCTTTCCACCGAACAGCGCTGGGTGCGCAAGCCCATGCCCACGCTGGAGATCGTGAACCAGCGCTTCGAGCGGCACCTGCGCCAGGGCCTGTTCCAGCTGCTGCGCCGCAGTGCCGAGGTGCGTGCTGCGCCCGTCACGGTGCAGCGCTTTGGCGAGTTCGTGCAGCAGCTGGCCAACCCGGCAAGCCTCAACGTGGCCACGCTCAATCCGCTGCGCGGCCATGTGCTGATCAGCTTCGAGGCCGCCGTGGTGGGCGCCACGGTGGACCTGATGTACGGCGGCAATGGCAGCCTGCAGGCCGCCATGGAAGGGCGCGACTTCTCGCCCACCGAACAACGCGTGATCCAGCGCCTGGTGCAGGTCGTGTGCGCGGCCTACAACGAGGCTTGGCGCGAGATCTATCCGCTGGAGCTGGCGCACCAGCGCTCCGAGGTGCATCCGCAGTTCGCCGCCATTGCCTCGCCGGCCGAGATGTCGGTGGTCACCAGCATGCAGCTCACGCTGGGCGGCTTTGAAGGCGCGCTGCACATCTGCAAGCCCTATGGCGTGCTGGAGCCGCTGCGCGAGGTGCTCTATGGCCCGCAGCAGGCCAGCGCCATGGCCGAGGACCGGCGCTGGGTCTCGCAGCTCTCGCGCGAGATCCAGCAGGTGGAAGTCTCGCTGGTCGCCGAACTCGCACAACCGGCGCTGACCGTGGGCCAGGTGCTGGCCATGAAGCCCGGGGATTTCATTCAACTGGACCGGCTGCCGCTGATCGCGGCCACCGTGGAAGGCACGCCGGTCTTCGCCTGCAGCTATGGCACGCACGACGGGCGCTACGCGCTGCGCGTGGAACAGAGCCTGCACAGCGCGCAGCCGCACTGGCTTGGAGAAAAGCATGTCCACTGAACAGCAGCAACCCCTGTCGGCTTCGGCCGAGGCCGCTTCATGGGCGCAGCCCCTGGAGGGCATGGCCTCGCCGCAGCTCGACGCCGGCGGCGCCGCGGCCTTGCAGGACATCGGCCGCGTGCTGGACATCCCGGTGCAGCTGTCGGTGGAGCTGGGCCGCAAGAAGGTGCCGATCAAGCATGTGCTGCAACTGGCCCAGGGCTCGGTGATCGAGCTCGATTCGCTGGCTGGCGAGCCCATGGATGTGCTGGTCAACGGCTACCTGGTGGCGCGCGGCGAGGTGGTCATGGTCAACAACCGCTTCGGCATCCGCCTGACCGACGTGGTCACGCCCTCGGAGCGCCTGCGCCGCATGAACGGCGCCACCTGAGCTTTTGCCCATGACCCAGAGTCTTCTGACCATCGTCCTGTTCATCGGCCTGATGGCGGCGATGCCCTTCGCCATCCGGCGGCTGCAGCAAAAGCGCGCGTTGCCGCTGGGCCCCTCGGGCCCGGCCTGCAAGCTGATCTCGGCGCTGGCCGTGGGGCCGCAGCAGCGCATCCTCACGGTTGAAGTGGGGCCTGAAGGCGCGCGCAGCTGGCTGGTGGTGGGCGTGTCGGCCCAGGGCATCACGCCGCTGCACACCGTGGCCGCACCGGAGCCTTTACATGTGGCGCAGTAAAGGGCCTTGGCTGCGCGCCGGCCTGCTGCTGGCCGCTGGCGCCGCGCTGGCCGTGCCGGCCTGGGCGCAACAGGCACCCGCGGTACCGGGCCAGCTGCCGCTGGTGATCGGTTCCTCGGCCGGTGGCACCAGCTATTCGGTGCCGGTGCAGACGCTGCTGTTCTTCACGGCCCTGTCCTTCCTGCCGGCCATCGTGCTGATGATGACGGGCTTCACGCGCATCGTGATCGTGCTGTCGCTGCTGCGCCAGGCGCTGGGCACGCAGTCGGCGCCGCCCAACCAGGTCATCATCGGCCTGTCGCTGTTCCTCACGCTCTTCGTCATGGGCCCCACGCTGGACCGCGTCTACGACGAGGCCTACACGCCCTACACCCAGGGCACGCTGAGCTTCGACGAAGCCGCGCAGCGCGCCCAGGCGCCGATGCGCGAGTTCATGCTCAAGCAGACGCGCCAGTCCGACTTCGCGCTCTTCGCGCGGCTGGCGCGCCTGCCGGCCGAGACCACCGCCCAGACCGCGCCGCTGCGCGTGCTGATCCCGGCCTTTGCCACCAGCGAGCTGAAATCGGCCTTCCAGATCGGCTTCATGATCTTCATCCCCTTTCTGGTGATCGACATCGTGGTCTCCAGCGTGCTCATGTCGCTGGGCATGATGATGCTTTCGCCGGTGCTGGTGGCGCTGCCCTTCAAGCTGATGCTGTTCGTGCTGGCCGACGGCTGGAACCTGCTGCTGGGCTCGCTGGCCGCCAGCTTCGTGAGCTGAGTTCTTCGCCATGGACGCACAGACCGTACTGACCATCGGCCGCGACGCGCTGATCCTGCTGCTGATGCTTTCGATGCCCGTGCTGCTGGTGGTGCTGGGCGTGGGCCTGGTGGTCAGCATCTTCCAGGCCGTCACGCAGATCAACGAGGCCACGCTGGCCTTCGTGCCCAAGCTGGTGGCGGCCGTGGTGGTGCTGGCCATTGCCGGGCCGTGGATGCTCACCACGCTGGTGGACTACTTGCGCCGCACCATCGAGTCGATCCCCGGCATGGTCGCCTGAGGGCGCGCGTGTGGAGCGCCGCCGGTGCTGACTTTTGACGAATCGCAGCTGATGGCCTGGGTGATGCCCTGGCTGTGGCCTTTCTTGCGCGTGCTGGGCCTGTTCACCACGGCGCCCATCTTTTCGGCGCGCGCGGTGCCGGTGCGCGCGCGCATCGGCCTGGCGGCGCTGGTGGCGCTGGGCGCGCAGGCCACCCTTCCCGCGTCGCCGGCCATCGGCCTGAACGACCCGCTGGCGCTGGGCGTGCTGGTGGAGC
Organism: Xenophilus arseniciresistens; assembly: GCF_028023875.1. Taxonomy (GTDB): domain Bacteria; phylum Pseudomonadota; class Gammaproteobacteria; order Burkholderiales; family Burkholderiaceae_C; genus Xenophilus; species Xenophilus arseniciresistens. The sequence continues at coordinate 590,413 of NZ_JAQIPB010000001.1, read as the reverse complement.
AGGTGGCCATCGGCATGGCGCTGGGCTTTGCGGCGCGGCTGGTGCTGGCGGCCATCGAGCTGGCCGGCGAGCTGGTGGGCCTGCAGATGGGGCTGAACTTCGCCTCCTTCTTCGACCCGGTGAGCAATGCGCAGGTCAGCGCGGTTTCGCGCTTCTTCGGCAACATCGCGATGCTGCTGTTCATCGTGATCAACGGCCACCTCACGGTGCTGATGGCCGTGATCAAGAGCTTTGAGGTCTTTCCCATCGGCTCGGGTGCCATGAGCGCCTTCGGCCGCCTGCGCCTGCACGAGCTGGGTGCCGAGCTGTTCGCCAGCGCGCTGTGGATCGCGCTGCCCATGGTGGCGCTGCTGCTGTTCATCAACCTCGTGATGGGCGTGATCTCGCGCGTGGCGCCGCAGATGAACATCTACGCCATCGGCTTTCCGATCACGCTGGTCAGCGGCCTGGCCGGCATGGCGCTGGTGCTGCCCATGATGGAGCAGCCGCTGCTGGCGCTGATGGAGCGCATGCTGGGCCTGTTCACCGGCGCGCGGTGATGCTAGATCAGCTCGTTGCGTATCGCGTAGGCCGTCAGGGCGGCGTTGGTGGGCAGGTTGAGCTTCTCGCGCACGCGGCTGCGGTAGACGCTCACGGTCTTGGGGCTGAGCATGAACTCGGCCGCGATCTCCGACAGCTTCTTGCCCGAGGCGATGCGCACCAGCGTCTGCATCTCGCGGTCCGAGAGGTCGTGGTGCGGCGCGGTTTCGCGGATCGGCTTGGCGATGTTGTCGGCCAGCACCTGGGCCAGCTCGCGCGTGACGTACTTCTGGCCGCGGGCCACCGAGCGCACGGCGGCGATCAGGCGGTGCGGGTCGCTGGTCTTGCTCAGGAAACCGAAGGCGCCCGCGCGCAGGCAGCGGATCGCGTACTCGCGCTCGGAGTGCATGGAAAAGATCAGCACCTTGACCGTCGAGCCGCTTTCCTGGAGGCCTGCCAGCAGATCGAGTCCGCCGCGGCCCGACAGGGCCAGCTCCATCACCAGCACGTCGCAGGGCACGGTGCGAAGCAGCTCCTTGAGCTGCGTCGCGTCGGCGGCCTCGCCGGTGATGCGGATGTCCACCGCATCCGAAAGCACGTCGCGGATGCCGCGAAGCACCACGCCGTGTTCGTCGCAGGTGATGACGTGGATCATGATGGCTGCGCTCCGGGCCAGGGCTGTGCGGCGCGAAGCATGAAAGCGCGGGGCTTCGCGAAGAAGGGACGGGATGGATTCAAGCGCAGGGAACGAGGCGGTTTCATGTCAACACGGGGCGCCGGTGGCGCGGCGCGCGGCTGGCGCCAGAGGGAAATTTCCACCCGATGTTAGTGCCCGCCCATGACCCTTGCGAAGCCATGCCTGCTGGCCTGGGTGGCAGGTGCGCCGCAGCTCAGTGGGGCCGTGGCACGGCGCATACGGCCATGTCCTGGCGGCGGGTCTGCTGGGCGCAGTCCAGGTGGGCCTGCAGCGCCTCGGTGCGGGCCTGCGTCAGCTCGGCCAGGCAGGCGTTGACGGTCATCGCATGGATGCTGCCGCCGGCCGAGCGCGTGGTCTGGAAGGCGCACTCTGCATCGCGGAAGGCCAGCCACTTGCGCTGGGCGTCCAGCAGTTGCGTGCGGGCGTTCTCGTCGCCTTTCATGCGATCGCGCATCTGCCGGTACAGCTGGTTGAGCCGGTCGTCCGCCTCCTTCAGGTCGGCGGCCGCACAGGCCGTGAGCTGGGCCTGGGTGAGGGCCTTGTCGTAGCAGGCCGGCCCGGCATGGGCCGCGGGCGCGGTGGCGGAGAACAGCAGCAGGGCGCAGGCGGAGAAAAAGGCGGACGGCAGCGGAGACAGCTTCATGCAAGGGGTTCCGATGGGCGGCGGCGCGCGCGGGCAGCCTCAGCGGCCACGCGCGCACATCACGAGGAAAAGGCAGTGGTGGCGATTCTGACCAACAGACGATGGCCCCGTGGGCACCCGGGAGACAATGACCACCTGCCCCATTTTTCCCGTGAAGGACCCGCATCGATGAACACCGCCGAGCCGAGGATGAGCAACCTCTTTCTGCAACTGGGCCTGGACGCCTCGGACCCGGCGATCGCCGACTTCATCCGCACGCACCAACTGCCGGCCGCGCAGAACATCGTCGATGCGCCCTTCTGGAGCGAGGCGCAGCGGCAGTTCCTGGCCGAGCAGATCAAGTCCGATGCGGGCTGGACCCTCGTGGTCGACCAGCTCAACGAATCGCTGCATGAAGATGCGGTGAAGCAGCAGACCGGGCTGGCCTGAAGCCCGGCCCGGCGCCAACCTCGAAGGGGGAGATACGCAGCGCGAGGCGCTTTGGATGCATGGCCCCGCAACCGGGTCGGCTTCCTCATCCGCCAGGCAGGGGCTTCCGTAGAACAGGCACCTGCCCCGTTTTGGGCAGGCACCCAGAAACAGGAGCCTCCCATGTCGTCGAAGAAAACCGCATCCCGTCTGCTTGTTGCGCTTGCTGTGACCGCCGCCTTTGCCGGTGCCGCGCCCATCGTCCACGCGCAGGTCACGGTGGGTGGCGCCCCGATGTACCCCACCAAGGACATCATCGACAACGCCGTCAATTCCAAGGACCACACCACGCTGGTCGCGGCCGTCAAGGCAGCGGGGCTGGTCGAGACGCTCAAGGGGCCGGGGCCCTTCACCGTCTTCGCGCCCACCAACGACGCGTTCGCGGCATTGCCTGCGGGCACCGTCGACACGCTGCTCAAGCCCGAGAACAAGGCCAGCCTGACTGGCGTGCTGACCTACCACGTGGTGCCCGGCAAGTGGGACGCAGCGGCCATCACCAAGATGGTGGCCGACGGCAAGGGCCAGGCCATGATCAAGACCGTGGCCGGCGGCACGCTCAAGGCTTCGGCCCAGGGCGGCAAGCTGATGCTGACCGACGAAAAAGGCGGCATGGCCAGCGTGACCATTGCCGACGTCTACCAGTCCAACGGCGTGATCCACGTGATCGACAAGGTGCTGCTGCCCAAGTAAGACAGCCGCGTGCTCGCGCTGCGGCCTGGTGCGGCCAGGCCCGCGCGCGGCCGTGCGCGCGGCCCTAATCCTCGACGCTGTAGAAGTAGCGCACGCTCGACAGCGGCCAGGGCTTGACCAGGATGGACTGATTCGTCGAGTTGCCGTTGATGGTCATGATCTCGTCGGCCAGCGGGCTGGCCACGATGAAGTGGTGGACGTTCTGCGCGATCACCGCGATGTCGCCTGGCCGGCAGTTGCGCGAGAAGTTGAGCTTGAGCTTGCTGGGGCCGGCACCCATGCGCCACTTCGTCTCCACGCCTGCGCTTCGTACCACCCAGGTGGCGAAGATGCCGCACCAGCTCACCCCGTCGCTGTTGGGTTGGGGAATGCGCCGGCCGGGGATGCGCACCCCGTCATAGGTGGCCTTGTCCTTCCACTTCTGCTCGGTCCAGCCTTCCACCCCCTCGTCGAAATACTGCTTGAGCCGTTTCCAGCCGGCGCGCACCGTTTCGTTGCCGTCGCGCACGGTCTTGAGGTCGGTCACGGCGGGTTCGGGCAGCGCCTCGCCCATGCCGATTTCCAGGATCCTGCGGCGCAGCGGCGACAGGCCCTGGGGCAGGGTGAAGGTGGGTGGCGGCTGCGGGGTGGGCGGCAGATGGCCCGGCGGCGTGACGATCTGCGGCGGCGTGATGCCGCCGGGTGGCGGCGCCGGGGCGGGCGGCGCCGCGCCCGGCGCCTGGTCGAAGCCCTGCAGCCGCTCGATGGTGCGCTGTCCCACGTCGACACGCCCGTCGGCGGAATTGAACTGCGCGAGCTGGAACTTGCGGATCGCCCCCACCGTCAGCGGCCCGCATTTGCCATCGGGCTCCAGCCTGGGCTGCGGCCCGCCGTTGCCGGTGGGCACGTTGTTCAGCATGGACTGGATGGTCACCACGTCGTTCGTCAGGTTGGCCCCGCCCAGGCCCACCGACGCCAGGATGTTTCGTGCCGGCATGCGTCCTCCTTGATGAAAGACATGCGGCGCAAAGTCTAGGCAGTCTGCCGAAGCCCGGTAACTGGCCAGAGGTGCAGGTCGCAGGCTGGCGGTGCGAGGGCTTGGCGCCGCCGTGTCGCCCATGTGGCGTAGGCCGGCGGCTTGGTGGCGGCGCCATAGGGGTCTACGCGGGCCGCGCGCAACGGCGCAGCGCTGAGCGGCGAGAGCCAGCGCCGGCAGGGGTACGATCAACGCTGGCCCGCAGGGTTGGCGCCGCTTCGGCGTGCTTGAGTCAGGGAGACGAACTGATGAAGACGGACTGGAATCTGGTGCGGTCGATGATGAACGCCGCCATCGACGCCTGCGAGGCGCTCGAGATGGCGGGCTACGACGAGCCACACCGACCACTGAAGCTCAGCAATGGCCAGGCCACCGTGTATGACCTCGTGGTCAGCGCCTGGACCCTGCCCGAGTCGATGCGCTACCAGATCATCCGCGCACGGCACGACGCCGGCACCGGCGCGCCCTATGTGCAGGAGTCCGCGCGCATCCTCGTGAACATGGCGCAGGCCGCGGCCGAGCTTGCTGGCGCACCCACGCCGCAGCCCGTGGCGCAGCCGCTGCAACACATGATCGAGTGGTACGACAAAGCCATGCCCGAACTGCGTGCGGCCATTGCGCGCGGGTCGGCGGCCTAGAGGCCCTGCAACTGCGCCAGCTCCATCGGCAGCCCCACGTAGTTCTCGGCCAGCGAGGTCGAGGCCGCGCGCGAGTTCACGAGGTAGTCCAGCTCGGCTTCCTGGATCTTCTGGCCGAAATCGCCGGTGTCGGGGAAGCGGTGCATCAGCGAGGTGAACCACCACGAGAAGCGCTCGGCCTTCCACACGCGGCGCAGGCAGGCGGTGGAGTAGTGGTCGATGCCCGCGCTGGACTTCTCGCCGTAGTACTCGCGCAGGGCCTGCCAGAGGTAGCCCACGTCCGATGCGGCAAGGTTCAGGCCCTTGGCGCCGGTGGGCGGCACGATGTGAGCCGCGTCGCCGGCCAGGAACAGGCGGCCGAAGCGCATCGGTTCGGCCACGAAGCTGCGCAGCGGCGCGATGCTCTTTTCCAGCGAGGGGCCGGTCACCAGGCGTTCGGCCGCTTCCGGGTCCAGCCGCAGGCGCAGCTCGTTCCAGAAGGCTTCGTCGCTCCAGTCCTCGGCCTTTTCATCAAGGCTGCACTGCACGTAGTAGCGGCTGCGCGTGGCGCTGCGCTGGCTGCACAGGGCGAAGCCGCGTTCGGTGTTGGCGTAGATCAGCTCGTGCGAGACCGGTGGCACGTCGGCCAGGATGCCCAGCCAGCCGAAGGGGTAGACCTTCTCGTACTCGGTGACGGCGCCTTCGGGCACGCTCTTGCGGCTGATGCCGTGGTAGCCGTCGCAGCCGGCGATGAAGTCGCACTGCACGGTGTGGGTCTGGCCGTCTTTGGTGTAGGTCACGCTCGGGCTCGTGCCGTCGAAGTCGTGCAGCGCCACGTCCTTGGCTTCGTAGATCGTCGTCAGGCCCGCGGCGGCGCGGGCTTCCATCAGGTCGCGCGTCACCTCGGTCTGGCCGTACACGGTCACGCGCTTGCCGCCAGACAGGCCATGCAGGTCGATGCGGTGGCGCTGGCCCTTGAACAGAAGCTCGATGCCGTCGTGCGGCAGCCCTTCGGCCTGCGCGCGCTGGTCCACGCCTGCGGCCTTGAGCAGGTCCATGGTGATCTGCTCGAGCACGCCGGCGCGGATGCGGCCCAGCACGTACTCGCCGCTCTGGCGTTCCAGGATGATGTTGTCGATGCCGGCCTTGTGCAGCAGCTGGCCGAGCAGCAGGCCCGAGGGGCCGGCACCAATGATGGCGACTTGGGTGCGCATGGGATGTCTCCGGGGAAGATGTGTGGACGCGGGAAAGGGGGGGCGCGTCGCGACGACGGACGGCGTCGCGGCATGTGTGCAAGCCTAAGTGCGCCCGCCCTGGTGCGTGCAAGCCGCATCCAGGCTTTGTGCGATGATCGGCTGCAGTGCGCGATGATCGCGCAACGGCTGAAGCAGCAGGAGTTTGAGCGGATGAGCATCGCCAAGGCGGACCTGATCGAGGGCATGGCCAAGGGCATGTCGGTGCTGGAGAGCTTCGACACCGAACGCCAGCGCCTGAACGCCACGCTGGCGGCGCAGCGCGCCGGCCTCACGCGGGCTGCCGCGCGGCGCCACCTGCTCACGCTGGCGCACCTGGGCTACCTGGAAACCGACGGCAGCTACTTCTGGCTGGCGCCCAAGGTGCTGCGCTTTTCGGGCAGCTACCTGGCTTCGGCGCGGCTGCCGCGGGCCATCCAGCCCACGCTGAACCGCCTGGCGGCGCAGACCGGGGAATCGTTTTCGGCCGTGGTGCGCGACGGTGACGAGGTGGTGATCGTTGCGCGCAGCGGCACCCTGCGCATGCTGGCCTATGGCCTGCACCTGGGCGCGCGGCTGCCGGTGCATGCCACCTCCACGGGCCGCGTGCTGCTGGCCGCCGAGACGCGGGCCGCCTTCACGGCCTGGATGAAGGGCCGCGCGCTGCCGCGCCTGACGCTGCACACGGTGACCGAGCCGCGGCGCTTTCGCGAAGTGATTGCGCAAGTGCGGCGGCTGGACTATTGCGTGGCGATCGAGGAACACGAGCTGGGTGTGCATGCGCTGGCCGTGCCGCTGCGCAACATGCAGGGCCGCACGGTGGCGGCGCTCAACGTGGTCGCCTCACCCGCGCGCACCGGGCGCGAAGCCATGGAACGCGAGCTGCTGCCCGCCATGCTGGACGCGGCGCGCGAGTTGCGCGGGCTGCTGTAGCCCAGCCTTCAGCGCGAGCGGCTTGCGGTGCCGGGCTGCGCCGCCGCAGCCACACCCGCGCCGCGCACTTCCAGGCGGATGCTGTGCAGCACCTGCCCGCGCGCGTCGGCCAGCTCCACGGTGTGGCGCCCGGGCCAGGGCAGCCACTGGGCCTGCGCACCGCGCGCGAAGGTCTTGCCGTCCATGCGCCATTGCAGCCTTGCGCCTTCGGTGCTGGCGTTCACGCCGTCGGCCTCGAAGCGCACGCGCTGGTGGCGCGGCGGGATGTCGGGGTCCAGCGCCAGGATGGTGCCGTCTGCCGGCGCGGCAATGCGCACCACCTGGGCCTTGCCGCCTGGCGCATCGGTCGCGGCGTTCGCCGTGTCATCGTTCAGGCCCAGCCCGGCCTGCAGGCGCGCGGGTGTGAACAGGGCCTGCGCGGTGCCGCGCAGGAACCATTCCTCGCGCGCCGCTTCGAGCGCCTGCGCGCTGCTGCTGCTGCTGCCGCCTGCCGCGCCAGGGGCCGGGCCGAAGCGCACGGCCTGCTGCTGCACGCCGGCGGGGGGCGCGGGCGCGCGGCTGGGTTCGCGCGCATGCAGGAAGGCCATCACCTCGGCCCACACGGGCGCGGCGCCGCTGATGCCGCTCACGTCCCACATGGGCGCGCCGCTGGCGTTGCCCACCCACACGCCCACGGTGTAGCGCTCGCTCCAGCCCACGGCCCAGTTGTCGCGCATGTCCTTGCTGGTGCCGGTCTTCACGGCGCTCCAGAAGCGCGTGGCCAGCACGCTGTCGGTGCCGAAGGTGCGTGCGCGTGCATTGCCGTCGGACAGGATGTCGCCCACGATGAAGGCCGCGCCGGGGTCCAGCACGGGCGTGAAGGCCGGCGCGGGCGCGCCGGGTTCGGGCAGCAGCAGCCGCGTCTGGCTGAAGCGCCCGCCATTGGCCAGGGTGCGGAAGCTGTTCGTGAGGTCCAGCAGGCGCACTTCGGCGCTGCCCAGGGCCAGGCTGAAGCCGTAGTAGTCGCCGCTTTCGCGCAGCGCGATGCCGGTGCTGCGCAGCTGGCGCGCAAAGGCTTCGGGCGTGACCATGACCAGCGTGCGCACCGCCGGCACGTTGAGCGAGGCGGCCAGCGCCGTGCGGACCGAGACCGTGCCCTTGAAGCTGCGGTCGTAGTTCTGCGGGATGTACAGGCCGCCCGAGGTGGGAATCTGCGCCGAGGAATCTTCCAGCAGCGATGCGGCCGTCAGGCGGCGCTCGGCGATGGCCTGGGCATAGAGCAGCGGCTTGAGCGTGGAGCCGGGCTGGCGCGGCGCCAGCACGGCATCGACCTCGCGCGCGCGGCTGAGGGTGCCCGAGGAGCCGATCCAGGCCAGCACCTCGCCGCTCGCGTTGTCCAGCACCACCAGCGCCCCGTCTTCCACATGGCGACCGCGCAGCTCGCGCAGGTGGCGCTGCAGCGATTCAACGGCCATGCGCTGCAGCGGCGCGCGCAAGGTGGTGCGCAGCGAATCGCTGTGGAGGTCGGGCTGCAGTGCGGCCTGCTGGCGCAGCGCCTGGCGCGCCACGTGCGGTGCGATGCCCTCGCTGGCATCGAAGGCGCGGCGCGCCAGTGCGGCCTGGGTGAAGAACTGCAGCGCGCCGCAATCGGCCTTGTGCGTGGGCTCCACGGTGCGCATCACCTCGCAGGCGCGTTCGGCCACGCGCGCGGGGCTGGCGTTGGGCGCGCGCACCAGCGCGGCGGCCACCGCGGCCTCGCGATCGTCCAGGCCATGCGCGGCCTTGCCGAAGAGCGTGCGCGACAGCGCGTCGATGCCCACCAGCTCGCCGCGGAAGGGCACGCTGTTGAGGTAGGCCTCCAGGATCTGGTCCTTGCGCCAGCGCCGTTCCAGCTGCGTGGCCGTGAGCGCCTGTCCGATCTTCTGGCCGAAGCTGCGGCCGTCACGCCCGCGCCGCAGGTCTTCGTCGAGCAGGCCCGCGAGCTGCATGGTGAGCGTGGACGCGCCGCGCGTGCGCGTGTTCCACAGGTTGCCCCAGGCCGCGGCCGAGACGGCGCGCCAATCGACGCCGCTGTGTTCATGGAAGCGCCGGTCTTCGCTGAGCACCAGCGCCGTGCGCAGCGCGGGCGACACGTCGGCCAGCGCCACCCATTGGCCGCGGCGCACGCTGGCGTCGGTGCGCACGCGCTGCAGCAGCACGCCCTGGCGGTCCAGCACCTGCACGTCTGAAGGTTGATGCGCGGCGCGCACTTCTTCGAAGGCCGGCAGCGCCCAGGCCGTGGCGGCGGGCAGCGCGAGGCACAGCGCTGCGAGCAGGGCGAAAGCAGGGCGGGTCGTCTTCATGGGCAGGCCGCTACTTTAAGCGGCCCACCGCGCGCTCAGAAATCAGCCGTGGCCGAGAGCAGGAAGGTGCGCGGCGCGCCCAGGATGGCCAGGCCGTCGCGCCAGCTCGCGTCCCAGTAGCCGCGGTTGGTGGCGTTCTGCAAGGTGGCGCGGATCGTGAGCGGATAGCCCGCGGCCTGCAGCGTGTAGCGCGCGCCCAGGTCCAGGCGCGTCCAGGCCGGGTTGCGCTGGGTGTTGGCGCTGTTGAGCCAGGCCGCGCTGTTGTAGATCACGGTGCCCGACAGCGTCAGGCCCGGCACGGCCGGCACGTCCCATTCGCCGCCCAGGTTCACCTTCCACTTGGGCGCGGCCGGCGGGGTGTTGCCCTGGTTCACGCCGCGCGCGGTGCGCGTGAGTTCGGCATCGGTGAAGGCCACGCCGCCCAGCACGCGCACGCTCTTCGTCAACTGGCCGAAGGTGTTCCATTCCACGCCGCGGTTGGTCTGCTCGCCTTCGGCATCGACGGAGTAGCGCGTGGGGGTGGTGTAGACGTTGATGGTGCTGGGCTTCTTGATCTCATACACCGCGAAGGTGTTGGTCCAGGTGCCCAGGTCCCACTTCAGGCCCAGTTCCGTCTGCTGCGTGGGCAGCGGCGGGATGGTCTGGCCGTAGTTGGTGGCGGCGGTGTCGGTGATCTGCGAGCCGCTGGTCAGGCCCTCGATGTAGTTGCCGTACACCGAGAGCTGCGGCGTGATCTTGAACAGCGCGCCCACGGCCGGCGTGGTCTTGTTGGCGCGGTAGCTGCTGCTGCGGCGAACCAGGTTGCTCAGCGGGCTGGCCAGGTTGGCCGACATGGGCGTGTAGCCCTCCAGGCTCACGCGCTGTTCTCGCAGGCCCAGCGTGAGCTTGAGCCGGTCGTCGAACATCGACAACGTGTCGGTCAGCGCCACGCTCTGCAGCGAGGTGTGCGAGCGCGGCAGCGGCAGGTAGTCGGCCGTGGTCAGCGGAATGCGGGAGGGGTTGTAGATGTTGGAGCTGAAACCCGGCGTCAGGCGCGTGGTGGACGAGCCCGCATCGATGCTCATCTGCTGGCCGCCCAGGCTCCACTGGTGCTTGACGGCGCCGGTGCGGAAGTTGCCGCGCAGGCCCGCTTCGGTGGCACGCGTGTCGTTGTAGCCCGTGCCCGGCGGCAGGGTGGTGGCGTTGTTGCAGCCGCGCACGTTGCCGCAGAAGTTGCCAAAGGCATCGACGTTGCGCGCCGCGGTGGACAGGTAGCCCGTGTAGTAGTGGTGGCGCTGGCCGTAGCCCAGGTAGGCCGTCAGGTTGTCCAGGACGTCCACCTCGCCGCGGAACATGGCGCCGGTGTCGGATGCGTCCATGTAGGTGCCGGGGAAGAAGTTGGTTTCGGCGCGCGGCGCCTTGGGCACGGTGGTGGAGCTGAACTGCGCGAAGACGCCGATGCCGTCGTTGGTGCGGTAACGCTGGTCGTACAGGTCCAGCGAGAAGCGCGTGCGGTCGCCGCGCCAGTCCAGGCCCACGCCGGCCACGCGGCGGCGGTTGCTCATGGAGTCGGTGGCCGTCTGTCCGCTCATCGAGGCCGCGTTGATGCGCACACCCCATTGCTTGCGGTCGCCAAAACGGCGGCCCAGGTCCACCGCACCGCCCAGTTGCCGGTCCGAGGCATAGCTGGCCGTGATGCGCGTGATCGGGTCGTCTTCGGCGCGCTTGGGCACGATGTTGATGCTGCCGCCCACCGAGCCGTTGGGCGACTGGCCGTAGAGCAGGGCGCTGGGGCCGCGCAGCACTTCCACGCGGTCGGCCAGCTCCACCGGGATGCGGCCATAGGGCGTGACGCCGTACATGCCCGACCAGGTGATGTCATCGCCATAGGCCAGGAAGCCGCGCAGCTGATAGAACTCCAGCCCGTAGGCCGAGGGGCTGGCCTGGCGCACGGCCGGGTCGGCCACCAGCACGTCGGCGATGCTGCGCGCCTGCTGGTCCTCGATGGTCTTGGCGGTGTACGCATTGACGCTGAAGGGTGCGTCCATCAAGTCGACGTTGCCCAGCACGCCCAGGCGCGCACCACGCGCGACCTGGCCGCCGGGGTACACCGGCGGCGCGCCGGCCACCGAGTTGGCTTCGACCGTGATGGTCGAGAGGGTCTGGCCGTCGGCGGCCGCCGTGCCCTGGGCGTGCAGCGTGCCGCACAGGGTCAGGGTGGCCAGCAGCGTGGCGGTGGGGCGCAGCCGGGGGCGCGCATGCAGGCGCGCGCGCCGTGCAGGGGAAGGCGAGGTCATGGAAACCAGCTCCGGAACAGGAAAGGAAAAAAGGCCGGTGCTGGTGACTTGGCTTGCGGCTACGTGGCACCTCTGGGGCGCAGACGAAGCACCGAGATGAGAATTATTCCATATTCCCCTTGTCTTCCTGGGGTTGGCGGGAGGCTGCACGAAGAGCATCCCTTGGATGGCGCCGCGATGGGCTGGCGTCCTGCACCTTCGGGCCGCGGCCCTGGCGCAGCATGGCGGCCTGATTGAATGTCGAAGGAGTCTGAAAATGATCAAGACCTTGGCCGCGGCGGGCGTCGCCGCCTTCGTGCTGGCCGGCTGCGTGGTGGCGCCGCCGCCCCATCCGCACCCGCCGCCGCCCGGCTATGGCTACGGCCACGGTGGCCCTGGCGGCCCGGGCGGCGACCGCGACCGCGATGGCGTGCCCAACCGTTATGACCGCGACCGCGACAACGACGGGGTGCCCAACCGCTACGACCGCCGCCCCAACGACCCGCGCCGCTGAGCGTCTTGGCCCCGCGACGGGGCTGGCGACTCACCAGGAAAAAAGAAAAGCATCGGCCGCGCATGACGCGGCCGATGCTTTTTTCTGTGCGCTCTGCTGGTGCCTTAAGGCGCCAGCACCTGCACGCGCGCGTTGGGCGTCTCGCCGAAGATCTCGGGCGCATACAGCGCTTCGGCGCGCGTGGGCGGCAGCGCGAAGTCGCCCACGTTGTTCAGCCGGATCGTGTACTCGAGCTTGGTGATGCCCTTGGGCAGGTACTCGTAGTAGGCGCGGAAGGCTTCGAAGCCGCGCTCCTCATAGGCCAGCCAGCCGGCACCCTGCGGCCGTTGTTCGCCTTGCGTGGCCACTTGCGAATCGCGGCCAAGGCCGCTGCCCAGGATGGTGGCGCCGCCGGGCACCGGGTCGGTCAGCGCGACCCAGCTCATGTCGGTGCTGGCGTTGATCTCCAGCGCCACCCGCACCACGTCGCCGCGCGTGTACTTGCCCGCCTGCGCCTGCTCGACGGGCGTGACGGTCTTCTTGACCGCATAGCCCGCCGCAAACGGCGCCTTCAGCGGCACGGCGGCCAGCGACTGCAAGGTGAGCCAGGGCTTGCCCGTGCCGGACTGCGTGACTTCCAGCGTGCCCTTGCCGGTGCCCGCGGGCCAGGGCAGGAGCATGCCGTTGTTGCGCAGCTGCCCCGCCGCGGCGGGCGCGCCGAAGCGGGTGCCTGCGTGCGCGGCGCCCTCGGGGTCGGTGGCCTGGATGCGCTCCACGCGGCTCCAGTCCACCACGGCGCTGGCGGGCTTGTCGCCCGCAGGCCCCGTGGCGCCGCGCAGCGTGGCCGTGGTGAAGCCGGCCACGGGCGTGCTTTCATGCACGCGGCTGAAGCGCTCCAGCGCCAGGCCGCCCCACAGGTTGGCCGTGGTGGTGTGCCAGGCGCCGTTCTGCTGGCGCGCGATGAAGCCGCTGGCCAGGCGGCCGATGTCGTCCTTCCAGGCCGGGTCTTCCATCACCGTCAGCAGCAGGCGCGCGGTGTTGACGTCGCCGCTGGTCATCAGCCACCACCAGTAGTCGTCGCGTTCGGTGCTGAAGACCAGCTTGGTGCCCTGGTACGACAGCCGGGCCTTGAGCACGCTGTCGGCCTCGGCCAGGCGCTGCTCGCGCTGCGGCACGTCCTTGACGCGCTGCAGGACGTTCATCCAGTCGATCACGGCGCTGGTGGGCCACTGGTTGGGCGCCACCGTCAGGCTGGCCGTCATGCGGCCGGTGGCCTTGCCGTAGCGCGAGAGCGCTTCCAGCGCGGCCAGCTTGCGCACGTCCAGGTCCTGGCGCGGCGCCCAGAACTTGCGCTCGATGCGGCCTTCGACAAAAGCGATCAGCCCGCTTTCCATGGGCGCGCGCACCGCGTCGGGCAGCGCGAAGGCCGGGTTGATGCCCGAGGCCTCATGGCTGGCGGCCAGCAGGTAGGCCGTGAGGATGTCGCTGCCGCGCCTTTCGTCGCCGCCGCGCGGCGGGAAGTAGTAGGCCAGGCCGTCGCCGTCGAGGTAGGCCGGCATGCGCGCGACCACGCCCTGCCACATCTTCTCGTCGCGCAGGCCGATGGACTTGCTGGTCTGCTGCTCGAGGCAGCTGAAGGGGTAGTTGGCGAACCAGTCGCGCACGCCGGGCAGGCCTTCGGCCAGGCGCGGCTGCAGGCTCATCTTCAGGCCGCCGCGGCGCACGCTCTCGCCCGGCGGGGCCAGGGCGTCGGCCGGTGGCGCCACGTCCAGCGTGAAGGGCTGCTCGCCGCCCACCTGCACCAGGGTGGCCTGCTGCACCGTCAGCGGCACGGCGGGCACCACGCGCTGGCTGACCTTGAGCGCATCCTGCGCGCCGCCCAGCGTGTCCCTGGCTTCGATCTCCCAGAGCAGCGCCTGGCTGCGGGTCTGCGCCATGTGGGCGGGGGCCGTCACGTCCCAGAACACCTCCTTGGCTTCGCCCGCGGGAATGTCCACGGTCTGCTCGGGCACCTGCATCAGCGTGGCGCGCGGCGTCACGGCCACCTTCATGGCCTTGCCAGTCGTGTTGCGCAGGGTGATCTGGGCGCGGAACCTGTCGTCCTCGCGCACCAGCGGCGGCAGGCCGCTGATGATCTGCAGGTCCTGCGTAGCGGCGATGGTGGTCTGGCCGGTGCCGAACAGGCCCGTGCCGGCATCGGCCACGGCCACGATGCGGAAGGTGGTCAGCGCGTCGTTCAGCGGCACCTCCACGGTGGCGCGGCCCTGCGCGTCCAGCACGATGTCGGGCTTCCACAGCAGCAGCGTGTCGAGCAGCTCGCGCGCGGGCGCCTTGCCGCCGCCGCCGCCCGCGGGCACGGCCTTCTTGCCGTAGTGGCGCCGGCCCACGATCTCCATCTGCGCGGTGGAGGTGGACACGCCCCAGCTGCGCCGCTGCAGCATGGCCTCCAGCAGGTTCCAGCTGTTGTTGGGCATCAGCTCCAGCAGGGCCTGGTCCACGGCGGCCAGTGCCACTTCGGCGCCCGCGGCGGGCTTGCCATCGGGGAGCTGGCCGGTGATGGTGACTTGCGCCTTGCCGCGCACCGTGTAGCTGGGCTGGTCGCTGGCCACCTTCACGGCAATGCGGTGCGCGGCGGAGCCGACGCGAATCTCGGCCATGCCGAAGCGGTAGGCGGGCTTGCTCAGGTCCACCATCGCGGTGGGCGCCACGTATTCGCGGCCCTCGACCCAGAAGGCCTGCCACCATTCGCGCGGCGCCTTCCAGCCCCAGCTGAAGAAGGAATACCACGGCACTTCGCGCAGCCGCCCGCGCAGGGCCAGCACGCTCACGTACACGTTCGGGCCCCATTCGGGTTTGACGGTCAGGCGCACGGTCGGGTCCTGGCCGTTGAGCTGCACAACCTGGGTCTCGATGATGCCTTCGCGTTCCACGGCCACCAGCGCGGTGGCGAAGCGGAAGGGGCTGCGCACCTGGAACTGCGCCACCTCACCGGGCTCGTAGCTCTTCTTTTCGGGCAGCACGTCGATGCGGTCATGGTCCTCGCCGCCGAACCACAACTCGCCCTGTTTGGTGACCCACACGGTGCTGGCGGCCTGGCTGCTGCGGCCCTGCGCGTCCGTGGCGGTGGCCACCAGCTCGACCTGGCCCGCTTCCTTGAGCTGCGCCTCGCACAGCAGCAGACCGCGCGCGTCGCTCTTGCCCGTGCACAGGCTGCCCAGCTCGCGGGTCTCGGTCTTGTTGTCGTAGGTGTAGAAGCCGCCCACCATGCGCTTGCGGCTGGTGGTGGTGATGCGGGCCACGGCTTTCACTTCGAGGCTGGCGCCCGGCAGCGCCTTGCCGTTGAGGTCCAGCGCCAGGGCCTGGAACTTGAGCTTGCGGTCGGTGGAGACCCAGCCTTCGGTCTTCAGCCCCGCGACCACCGCGGCCGGCCACAGCGTCTGCACGCTGCGCAGGGTCTGGATCTCGCCGTTGGGGTCGGCATAGCTGGCTTCGAGCAGCAGCTCGCGCGGCGTCTGCGTGGCCAGCGGCACGTCCTTGATCTCGATCTGGCCGGCGCCGTTGCGGTCCAGCGCCAGCGGCAGCTTGTCGGCCACCACGCGCGTGTCCTGCGCGGCGGCGGGGCTTTCCTCGTTGTCGTCGTCGCTGCCGGCCGCCGGCTCGTCGGTGCGGCGCGGCGGGTTGAAGCTGAAGGCATCGAAGTCCGGGAAGTCCAGCGACTTGGGCCGCACCAGCGCCGACACACGCACCGGCAGGTTGGCCGCGCCCCCGCCCGATACGTAGTTGACCTGCACATCGGTGGGCACGCTGCGCACCGCGACCAGGCCCTGCTTCTCGCGCGGCGCGATGCGGCCCTCGAGCACGGGCAGGCGGAATTCCTCGACGCGGAACTGGCCCGTGCTGTAGCTGCGGGCGCGGCGCGACTCGTCTTCTTCATCGTCGCCGCGACGGCTGTTGCTATTGCTGCTGCTGCCCGCGCCCCGCAGTTCCACCTGGTACAGGCCCAGCTTGGCCGCGGGCGGAATGGCGAAGCTGCTGATCGCGCTGCGGCCGCCGCTGCCGGTCTGGCGCCAGGCCAGGCTCTGCTTGAACTCCTGGCCGCTGCCCACGTGGGTGATCACCAGCTCGTCCAGCATGCGCTCGGGCAGGCCGAAGCCCTGGCCCGTGAGCGTGCGCATGAAGTGCTTCATCGACACGGTTTCGCCGGCGCGCAGCAAGGTGCGGTCGAAGACGGTGTGCGCCACCTGGTCGGGTGCGCTTTCCTGGCTGGTGGGCGTGTTGAAGCGCCAGGGCTCGATGCCGCGCTGCCAGTGGCTCCAGGTGAAGGCCAGGTCGTCGACGCCCTTGGCGTCCTTGGCGCGTGCGCTGACGAAGTAGGCCGCTTCCTCCCAGTCGTTCTCGCCGGCGCAGCTGGGCGGCTGCGGGTCCAGGCCTTGCAGGCGGGCGATGCCGTCGGCGCCGGTGGTGGCGGTGGCCAGCTCCTCGCCGCGGCAACTGGAGACGCGCACCTGCGCGCCGGGCACGGGCAGGCCCTTGTCCAGCGTGGTCACCCAGGCCATCGCGTTCTCGCGGCCCAGCTTGAAGTGCACCGCCAGGTTGGTGGCCAGCGCCGTGGTGCGCACGTACATCGTGCGGCCGTCGCCGTAGCGCTCGTCGAGCAGCGCATCGCCCAGCTTGCGCGAGGCGATCTCCAGCACATGGAAGCCCGGCGTGAGCGGAATGCCCACCACCTCGAAGGGGCGCGGGTCGGCTCCGGTCTTGGGCATGTCCAGCGTCCGGGCGCCGCTTTGCTGGCCCAGCAGCGAGACCATGCGCGACTGCACATACTCGCGTTCGCTGCGCTCGATCACCGGCGGCAGCTGCACGCGGCTGTCGCGCCGGGCTTCGTCGCGGCGGATGTTGTAGCGCTCTTCGTAGCGCTGCACGCGGCGCATCCACTGGATGATTTCGGCATCGGTCCTGGGCTGCAGGTCCTTGACCTGGCCCGGCACCAGCGCATGCACCTGCAGCTGCGGCTCCACGCGGCGCACGGTCACGGGCATCAGGGCCACGCCGTCGGGCTCGGCCAGGCGCTCGATCACGCCAAAAGGCGCGGCCGCGAACTTGGCCAGCGGGGGCATCTGGCCGGTGCCGGTCTGCAGCGGGAAGCTGCCGGGCTCGCCCAAGGTGCGGCCCGATGCGTCGGTGAAGCCGCTGGGCAGTTCGATGGTGAAGGCCGTCTGCTCGGGGAAGGGCGGCGGCAGCGTCAGGTTGTTGACCACCGTGTCGTCATCGGCGTTCTCGCTGTCGAACCTGGGCTTGACGGTCTGGCCGCCGCCCTTGGCCACGATCTGCGCGGCCATCTTGCGCGTGACGGGCGCGTTGAAGGACAGGCGCATCGGCTTGAGCGGCAGGCAGGCGGCCTGCGCGTTCTCGCGCTCGCAGCTGAACTCGATGGCGAAGGGCTGGCGCACCTCGAAGTCCAGGCGCCGCTCGACGTTGTTGGCCACGCCCGAGGGGGTGGCCACGCCCTTGCCATAGACCAGCTGCACGCGGGCGCCGGCCGTGAGCGTGCGGTTGCACTGGACGGTGATGTAGTTCAGCGGGTCCTTCTGGCTGGCCTTCTCGTAGCCGCGCGACTTGAGCAGCGCGGCGCGCTCCTCGCCTTCGACCAGCTTGACCGGGATGCGCTCGCCGGCACCGTCGGCCGCGCACCAGAGGTTCTGGCGCACGCTCTCCAGCGTGGCCGGGCCGTTGAGGCGCAGCACGAACATCTGCTGCTCGTCGATGGCGCCGTAGCTGGGCCAGTGGTTGCGCACGAAGGGGCCGCCGGTGTTGAACTCGAAGCGCTGCTTGCCGGCCAGCGCCTCGCCCTTGGGCGACTTGAAGCCGGGCGCCACGCTGGCGCTGCAGCGCACGCCGGGTGGCAGGTCGTTGGCGAAGTCCCAGACCCAGCGCTTCTCGCCGCTCCAGCGGCCCGTGCCCTGGCCGGCCTGCGCATCGTCGCAGCGCAGCGTCAGCGGCGCGGGCGCCTTCGGGTCGCCGAAATTGACGGCCGCCTGGTCGAAGCTGGCCACCACCTGACGCACGCGCGACACCTCGCCCTGCGGCGTGAAGCTGCTGATCTGCAGTGCCTGGGCCGTGCCGCAGGCAAGGATGGAAAAGGCCAGGACAGAAAGGATCGAAACTTTCATGGCGGTGCGGGAAGCAAGGGACAGCTGGCGAGCGTAGCCGATCCCGCTGCATGTTCCTGTGGCGCTGCTTCGCCATGCGCAGCGTGCGGCGCGCGCCTGCACTTTTACAATCGCGCGGCCCTTGCGCCGCTTTGGCGCCGGGCTCTTTTTTTTGACCGCCGCGCCAGCCTTTGTGCCTGCAGCCCAGCCGGGCGCGCCTGCTGCCTGCCACGGCGCCTTTTCTTTGCACGCCTCATGCGCGTGCCTGAACCCACCGCCCTCGCGCCCGCCATGAAACGCCACTGGGAAATCGATGCGCTGCGCGGGCTGATGCTGGTGCTGATGACGCTGACGCACCTGCCCACGCGGCTGTCGGAGCCGCTGGGTCAGCCCTTCGGCTGGGTCTCGGCGGCCGAGGGTTTCGTGCTGCTGTCGGCCTTCATGGCGGGCCTGGTCTACAGCCGCTATGCGCGCCGCGACGGCGTGGAAACGATGCGCCGCGCCTTCTGGCGCCGCGCGCTGGTCATCTACCTGTGCCACGCGGCGCTGCTGCTGTTCCTGCTGACGGTGATCGCCGGCGTGGGCGTGCGCGGGCAGCAGACGGCGGTGACGGATTTGCTCTCTTGGTACCTGGCCCAGCCCTGGCAGGGCTTCGTGTACGGCCTGGCCCTGGTCTACGAGCCGGCGCTGCTGGACATCCTGCCCATGTACATCTTCTTCATGCTGCTCAGTCCCTGGGTGCTGGCCTTCGCCATGCGCCACGGCTGGGCCGGCGTGATGGTGGTCAGCGCCACCTTCTGGGTGCTGGCGCAGCAGGGCTTCAGCGAATGGTTCTACGGCTGGACCGTGGCGCTCACGGGCCTGCCCGTGCCTTTCCAGGAAATGGGCGCCTTCAATGCCTTTGCCTGGCAGTTCCTGTGGTTCTGCGGCCTGTGGCTGGGCGCCTCGCGCAGCGCGCCCGACGCCCGGCCGCTGGCCTTCCCGTGGCCCGTGGTTGCGCTGGCCGTGGGGGTGGCGCTGGGCGGCCTGTACTGGCGCCACTTTGGCCTGCACGGCCAGGCGCCCTTCGGTGCCGACGTGCAGCGCAACCTCTGGGTGGACAAGTGGCAGTTGGGGCCGCTGCGGCTGCTGAACCTGGCGGCGCTGGGCGTGATCGCGGTGCGCTTCGGGCCAGGCTGGGCCGGGCGGCTGCCGCGCCTGCGCGTGCTGGAGGTGCTGGGCCGGGCCTCGCTGCCGGCCTTCTGCGCGCACCTGGTGGCCGTGCTGATCGTGCTGGCCGTGCTGGGGGGCGATCCGTTGCGGCTGCCGCTGTGGGGCGACGTGCTGCTGATCGCGGCCGTGTTCGCCTTCATGGTGGCCGTGGCGCGCTTCACCCAGCGCGCCGATGCGGCGCCGCCTGATGATGAGGAGCCGGCCGTGGTGCCGGCGCCTGCATCCGCTTCTGCGGCGCGCGATGCGCCGCTTTGACGGGGCCCTTAACGCGCGCTGGCCAGCGGCGCCCCGCCCGTGGCCGGGCTGTTGACCGGCGTGGTGGGCACGCCCGGCGGCGCGCTGACGGCGCCAGGCTGCAACTGGGCCGTGATCACGTCGTGCCAGAGCCGGTAGCCTTCGGCGTTGAGGTGCAGCTGGTCTTTGAGGAACAGCTCGGCGCGCGGGCGACCCTGGGCATCGATCATCGACGAGTAGGTGTCGATGTAGTCCACGTTGGCCTGGGTGCGGAGGTAGGCCGCCACCATCTCGTTGGCCAGCTGCACCTTGGGCAGCAGCGCGGCGCGCGAGGGACTGGGCTTGATCGAGATGAAGCTGATGCGCGAGCGCGGCAGCGTGCTGCGCACCGTGCCGGCAAAGGCCGCAAAGTCCTCCATCACCTGCAGTGGCGAGCGGCCCATGGCCAGGTCGTTGTCGCCCGCGTAGACCAGCACATGGCGCGGCTTGTAGCGCAGCACCAGTTCGCGCACCAGCAGCCGGCATTCGGCCATGGTGGAGCCGCCGAAGCCGCGGTTGATGACCACCGGCCACTCACTGAAGTCCTGCGCCAGGCTGGACCACATGCGCACCGTGGAACTGCCCACGAAGAGCACGCCGTCTTCGGCCGGCAGGCGGGCCTTGTCCGCTTCTTCAAAGGCCGTGATGGCGCTTTTCCAGCGTGTCTGCGCCGCGATGTATTCCGGCGAGGGGGTCTCGAAGAGCGTCGTGGGCGCCGCGGCGGGCTGCAGCAGCGGCCCCTGCGCCTGTGCCGCCCCCGCAAGAAGGCTCAGCCCCGCCAGCAGTGCCAGCGGAGCCTGGCGGCGCACGGCGGCAAGAAAGGACGGGGCGCGAAACGGGAAAGGCATGGCGCAGCGGCGTGGATGGGAGGGGCCTGAAAAAAGCCGGATCTACGGTCGGCCTGGTCCCAAAACTCGGCGGGGCACCGGTCGGTTGACAGGGCTAGCCCACAAAAAGACACGATCTTGATCGTAGCCTTGCCAAGCCTGCTGCGGCCGGGGTGGCGCGGCGTGGGGCAGGGTGGGCGCCGGTGCCGTGGCGCGAAGGCAACGGCCGGCGGGCGGGTGCCGCGCGCCAGGCGCGGCCGTGAAGAGATTTTCTAGAAGGTGTCGCGGCCCGCCATCCGCGCGACGATGCGCAGGTCCGGCCCCAGCATCTGGGTCGAATGGAATTCCAGCGCGGGCGCCATGGCCAGCGAGGTGAGGGGGCCGCCGGCAAAGGGTTCAGTGCTCAGGCCCGCGCCCGCGCCCATCAACTTGGGCGCCAGGTACAGCAGCCATTCGTCGACCAGTCCCGCGCGCATCAGCGCACCGTTGAGTTGCTGGCCGCCTTCCACATGCAGCTCGTTGACCTCGCGCTGCGCCAGCTCGGCCATCAGCGCCGGCAGGGCGACGCGGCCCTGGCCGTCGGGCAGGTAAATGACTTCGGCGCCGCGCCCGCGCAGCGCGTCGGCACGTGCCGTGTCGGTGCTGGCGGTGTAGATCCAGATCGGGCGCTCGGCTTCGAACAGCCGCGCCGTGGGCGGCGTGCGCAAGGCGCTGTCGACCACCGCCAGTGCGGGCTGGCGCGGCAGTTGCGCCAGCAGCGGGGTGTCGCGCACATCCATGCGTGGGTCATCGGCCAGCACCGTGCCCACACCCGTGAGCAGGGCGCTGGCACGGGCGCGCCAGGCGTGGCCATCGGCCCGCGCCTGTGCGCCGGTGATCCACTGGCTGGCGCCATTGGGCAGTGCCGTGAAGCCGTCCAGCGAGGCGGCGGCCTTCACCCGCACCCAGGGCTGGCCGCGCACCATCCGGCTGAGAAAGCCCAGGTTCAGCTCGCGCGACTCGGCGGCGCCCGGCCCCACATCCACCTGCACGCCGGCGGCCCGCAGGCGCGCGAAACCCTGGCCGCCCACGCGCGGATTCGGGTCTGACAAGGAAGCCACCACGCGGCCGATCCCGGCCGCCACGAGCGCATCGCAGCAGGGGCCGGTGCGGCCCTGGTGCGAGCAGGGCTCCAGCGTGACCCACGCCGTGGCACCTGAAACCGGCGCGCCGCGCGAGCGCGCATCCCGCAGCGCCATCACTTCGGCATGCGGCCCGCCCGCGCGCTGGGTATGGCCTTCGCCCAGCACCCGGCCCTGCGCGTCGGTCAGCACGCAGCCCACGCGCGGATTGGGGCTTGAAATGACAAGCGCCTTCTGGGCCTGCGCCAGCGCGCGGGCCATGAAGGCGGGGAGGGAAGACATGGGTGGGGAAGCGGGCAATTCAGTTGCGCGCCGAGAGACCTCAGAACGGAGGTTGTACCACCGAACGCCAGCTACGCCGCCAGCCCTTGGGCACACATCCGTCACCGGCCTTCTGCGTGCTGCCGGGGCCGGTGACATAGCCAGTCTCGTTGGTGCAGTCGACAGGAGGTTTCCCGTCCGGCCGGCCTTCGTTAGGCAGGCCGATCAAGTTGCGCGAGGTCACGTTGCCGCGCGTGAAGCCGCCGGACGGGATCGAGACAATGGAGTAGGGCTCGAACGTGCCGTTGGAGTCCACGTCGAAGGACCGCTTGTTCTTGCCCGTCAGCGCATCCAGCACGTAGATGATGTTGGGCAGGCTGCCGGTTGCGGTGCAGGACTCGATGCCCAGGTTGCGGTCCTCGGGCAGGAACGAGGTGATCATGACGCTGCTGCCCAGGTTGGACAGGTCACCCACCACGCGCTCGCCGTCCGTCATGGCGCCGGGATATCTGATCATGCCCAGGCTCAGCCTCCATCCCCTCTGTTTCTTCCAGTCCACGGGATTCGAGCTCACCGTGTAGAAGGTCTTGCCCGCCTCGGCTCTGCCCTGCCCGGTCACGGCCGACGCCAGGTCGATGGTTTGCTCCACCAAATCAGCGACCGCAACCCTGTCCCCCTTGTCGTCACCCCCGATCGGCGTCTGGTCCCAGATGCCGTAGATCGCCTGCTTTCTGGCCGGGGTTGCCAGGTCGTCCTCGTCCAGCAGGATGCCCGTGCCCACCACCACGATGGCACCGCATTGCGACTCGGTGCTGTATGTGCAATTGCCTCCATCGCCGGGGTGGGTTTGCCAAGCCGGCGCGGCATAGATGGGCTGCGACTTGCCGCCCGGGGTGGTGAAAAGGGGCCTGCCGAAGGACACCGCGAACTTGGAAGAGCGCAGGTCGAAGCGCCACAGGTTGCCGTTTGCATCGCCGGCATAGGCGGCCACGATCCTGCGCGTGGCGTCGCGCACCGCGACCACGCCGCCGAGGCCGCGGTTGCCGCCATTGGCCGTGTCGCCAGCGCCATACTCTTCCGGCAGCGGAATGAAGGCCTTACGCTTTCCAGTGAACGCCTCCACCACATACAGGCCTAGCTGCCTGCCCGCGCCGGCGTAGTGGCCGCTGCCCGTCAGCATGACCCAGGTTCCGTCATCCAACTGGCCCGCGGTGGGGTTGTTGGTCACATGCGCCAGGTCGGCATAGCCGGTGGTCTTGTTGTCCAGTTCCCAGAGAAAGCTGTCCTGGGTCGGAATCCGGTTGGAGGTGTTCATGGGCGACTCCAGGCCGTACATGAAGCTGCCGGCTCGGCCACCGGTGCCGAACACCAACTGGCGCCATTTGGTCGC
The DNA here is from genome assembly GCF_028023875.1 of Xenophilus arseniciresistens. Classification (GTDB taxonomy): domain Bacteria; phylum Pseudomonadota; class Gammaproteobacteria; order Burkholderiales; family Burkholderiaceae_C; genus Xenophilus; species Xenophilus arseniciresistens. Next base: position 567,297 of record NZ_JAQIPB010000001.1, on the reverse strand, counting down.
ATCGTACAGGTCATGCTCTACCAGCGGCCCGTCCAGCGTGTAGCGGAAGCGGAAGTTGGGGTTCGCCAGGTCGACCTGCGAAGCCATGGCCCCCTTGGGCATGAACGAAGCCAGCTCCGCGCCCGCCGCGAAGCCGGTCAGCACGTTGTCGTCCTTGGCGGCGTTCAGCACATGGACCTTGCCGTTGTTGGTGGCGGCAAATATGGTGGGCGGCAAGCTGGACTTGGTCGTCTTGTATGTGCCGTATTTGTCCTTGCCGTTCACACTGCCGAATGTCTCGTAGCCCATGTCGATGCGCCCCCCCACGAACACGGGCGGCGAGTTCACTGAAGCGCCGATCGGCTGCTTGCGCGCGCGGTAGACGGCCCCGGTCTTGTCCGCCAGCGCGTCCTCGCCAAGCATGTAGCGAATGAAGGTGTTGTCGTCCTTCTGCAGGTTGTTCGAGTTCAGCAGCGCCTTGAAGTCGGCCGGAAGGCTGGTCAGCGTCGTGTTGGAGTTCAGTTCCCAGCGTGTGGCTGCCGTGCCCCGCGTTGCGGCATCGTAGCCAGACAGCGCAAAGATCTTGCGTGTTTCCACCACCGGCATCTTCTCGTTGGCAGACCAGGCCACGATTGGCTTATTGGTAGTCGCGTCGACCTTGTAGCCGCCATCCGCATTCAACTGGAAGGCCTTGATGTCGCCGCTGTTGTCCGCAGTCTGGTATTCGGTCGTGTACTTGTATTGGTTTTCCAGGGTCTGGAACTCGCCGCTGTTGCCCGATACCGCCACGCCGGCGTCGTTGCCGGAGCCAACCATGCCGCCGAGGGCGTTGTCGAGCGCCCGGCGCACGTCTTCCCCGGAATACACGCTGTAGGCGCGACCGCCACCGGTAAAGCCTGCACGGATGAAGTCATCCACGCGCCGTGCATCGTCCGCGGGGGTGCTGCCGGCGTTCAGGTCGCCCGTCGCCCAGTTGGGACGCGTCACCGCCCTGCCGGCCAGCCAGTCGTTGTTGTACTGGTCGATCTGCGCCCATTTCAGGCCGTTCGCCGTGCCGGAATCACCCGAAGGCGTGAGCCCCCAGCCGATCGTGAACGTGGTCATGTTCTGCCAGAACGTCGGGTTGTGCTGGCCTTCGATCACGGGAACGTTGTTGTCGAGGTTCGAGAAATCGCTGCGCCAGAAGTAACGGGCGGTCAGATCGGCAAAACCCTTGCTGCTGGCTCCCCCGTCGCTATAGGGGATGTAGAGATTGCGGGCCGCCAGCTTGGTTTTGAGGTTCGTGCTGTCCCAACCGGTCGCGCCGCTGGGATTGAATTGGAGCGTGGCCGGAGTTCCGGATGGTGTGCCACTGTAGTTGGTGCCCTGCGTGCTGGCGTATTTGGTAACGTCGCTTGGCGCGGTGCCGGCGTTCCATGCGCCGTCCGACAGCACGATGGAATAGGCGCGGCGGCAACTCAGGTCTTCGGACGTGGTGTCGGCCGTGCTCGTGGGGTCGTTCTTCCAGGGATTTCCGTAAGTCGACTTACCAGTGCCGTTGTAATAGTTGGCGGCCAGGGACAGCGCATTGTGGCTTGGCGTTCCTCCATTCGGGCTGATGCCATATATCCAGTTATAAAACTGCGTTTTCCAGTTTTTCGATGAGGTGTCTTCGTCCTTGAAGTAACGGACGCCCCTGATGATATTTGTTGCAGCAGCCCCACCAATGTTGTATTGAACGTACCCCACCCTGAATTTATTCTGGTAGTTTTGCATCGCTTGACCCAAGGCCGTGCTGATTGCAAGCGTGCGGGTTCGGTACCACTGATACCAATTGACAATATTTTGGCGCTCCTGATCCGGAGTGCAGGTATTCGTGGTTTTGTCACATTCAGTGCGTTTGTGCCCCGGAGGTAAATTGACAGGGGTGCTGCCGACAGGATAGTTAATGGTAACTTCCGTTCTGGAGCTGGAGCTGGAGCAATTGCTGCCAGCGCATTGAAGGTAGGTGAATTTTTTCCCTGTGGCGGCAGCTACCGTCGTGTGGGCACTATCAGTTGGTGAGTATGGTGAACCATCGCTGGACGCTTGATTGTCCACCATGAGAGTCGGGTTGTTTAACGGAACCCCATTTGAATTGACTCTGGCAATGTAAGTGATGGCCGGATTGTAATATTGGGTATTGACGCTGCTGGATCGCATCGAATACCAGCCGTATTTATCTCGGCAACCCCAATCATTGGTGCTCTTGCATTTATCATTTACAGAGTAGCTATCCTGGTATACAAAGCCCATTGACCCGGAATTGTCCAACACGAACATCAGGTTGGGCTTGGCCCCTGGCACCGCGCTGTACAGGGGCGCCTGGCTAGGTGCCGTGGCGGCGACTGCGTCTGCACCCGGCAGCGCGGCGGCAAACCAGGCCGCGACGAGGCCGACGGTCGAGAGCTGCAGGTTCAAGCGCGCACGCCTGGCCTTGGCGGCTGTCGGAACAGGAGCTTGGTTCATGGTGTTCATGAGGTCTTCCCTTTTGATGAAGGGCTCCATGAGGGTTGTCGTGTGCGGATGGCGGGCGTATGCATCCAAGCCGCAAGCGAGGTCATGTCGAGAGCGATGCGATCCTGGCGACGAGCCGGTCAGCTAGCTACTTCCAGCAATCTGCCGCGGTGACGCCCGATCCGTCGGCGATGTCCTTGGTGCCCAGGCTGTTGAGGGTGAGCGTGCCGCACTTGTCGCTTTCCATGCCGCCCGTACGCGTGGCCTTGAGGGTGTAGCTGGGCGGCGTGTCGCGGGCAAAGACGGCGATGGTGTAGTTGGCGCTGCCCGACTTGGGCGACTGGCGCAAAGCTTCGGGCAGCATGTTGTCGCCCTTGACTGTCTGCTCGGTTTCCTCTTTTATGGTGCCGGCGGCGGCGGTATAGCGGTCGTTGGCCGAGTAGTAGCGTTGCATGTATTGCGCGGCTTCCATCAGGATGCCCTGGGCCTCGGCACGCTTGGACCGACGCACATGCTCCTGGTAGCTCGGCATGGCGATCATTGCAAGGATGCCGATGATCGCGACAACGATCATGACTTCGATAAGGGTGAAGCCGCGACCGGATCGGTTCGGCCCGAAGGATTGACGTGTCATGGCGGTGATGGGCATGTGCGTGGTGGTCAACTGGCGGGCGTCAGCACGGACTGCATCCACGACTCAGCGCCCTGGGTGGACTGCTGGGCATTGCTTGTGAACTTGGCGTTGTTGGCAAAGCCCCGGGCCGTGATCAGATAGCCGGTCAATTCGGGCTTCGAGGTGGTTTTGATTTTTTGAATAAGGCAAAGAGGCGCATTGGTCAGCGACGCGGTACCGCTGGCACTGTTCTTGAAGTAGTCGTTTGGGACTGTGATGCCATTGGCCGTCCAACTGGCCGTGGTACGCCATGCGGCTGCAGAGTCAGATTCCGAGGCAATGGTGGGGGCCGTGATGATCTTGTCGCGCATGCCGGTGGCGCCGAACCCGGTGTAGTCCTTGCCATCGTTATCGGAGATCGCGACCTGCTCGCAGAAACGCAAGGCAGTCTCTGCGGCTTCGCGGGCCACTTCGGCCGAGCGGATCCCGTTGATGCTGCGTTCGCTCTGGGTGGCATTGCGAATCGCGAAGGTGCCCAGCAGCGACAGGATCACGATCAGGATCAGCGTGATGACCAGCACGACGCCGCGTGCTCGCCGGCTGTGCCGCCCAAGCCGTGCGGCAGTGCGACGATCGAACGCACGATGCAACACCAGGTGCGGGGCTGGTTTGGCGTGGGGGATTTTGCTCATGGGATGACCACGCGATTTCTCAACAAAACGGTGGTGGTGAAGGTTCTGCGCAGATAGCCATCGGTGCCCTTCTGGTCGACGTTGCTGCAGTCCTTGTAGGTCATGCCGCCTTCGGGGGCGTCGTTCACTGGCTGGTCGCTGCGCATGAGCAGGCACACACGCACGCTCAGGACGCGGCCCCAGCGGTCTTCAGTATCAGTGGGCAGCGTGCGGGTGCTGAGCAACGCGTCGACTTCGCTTGCGTCCAGGTAGCCCACGATCTGATGACGCATGGGGTCGTAGCTGGCTGCAAGTTCGGCGCTCGGCCGGCTGGCTACGCCATAGAGGATTCGCATGCTTTCGACGTTGGCCAGCAACGGCTGGGAGCTACCGATGGCAGCGCCCTCCGACCCGCGGCATGACAGCATGGGCGCAGTGGTCGCGTCGGTGACCGAATAGCGGTTGTCGGCCAGGGCGTAATTACCGGGCGCAGGCGTGGGCGCGGGAGCCGCTTGCGACGTGGTTGTGGCATCGATGCCGTTGCCCACGCAGTTCGTCGCCCGGGCAGGGGTGTCAGCCGTGGCATAGGTGTTGTCAGTGGTGGCCTCGTAGCGAATCGCAATCGCCGAACTGCCGCGGCCTGTGGCGCAAGTTAGGCTGTCGAAGGCGGCACCGGCATTGACAAAGCCCTTATCGCATCCACGCACCGCAGGGCCCGCGAAATTCCCCATCACAGTGGCACCGGCGGCCGGGATGATCTGCTGGGAATAGCCGGCCTGCTTGAGCTGTTGCTGGATCAGGTTGATCGCCAGAATCCCGTCTTCGTTCATCTGCGTTTCGAGTTGGGACGTCTGGCTGCCGCGACTGGACGCGACGTACAAGGACAGGCTGGACGCCAGGATCACCAGGCCAATCGTCACGGAGATCAGCAGTTCGAGCAGGGTGAAGCCACCGACGCAATGGCGCGGGCGTGGCGAAAAAAGGTGTGCCCCTCTCATAGCGTGACCCGGAAGTACATGCAATTCACGGAAGTGCCTGCGTCGATCTTGGCATCGTCGGGGCAGTGCTGCCCCTGAAAAAAACCTGCACTCTCTTCGATGGCCGTCCAGATCAGCCAGATGTTCAGCACACGGGTGATCGGAAGGCCGTTCACGCCGGGGAGGGGGTCGACCTTTTCGGTGGTGATGTAGGCCGTTCCGCCCGGCAGCCGGTTGGCGACGTTGGTCCGCCATTGGGACTGGTCGTATTTCGCGATGGCCGAGCCGCAGGTGTTGGCCGGACTGCTGGGGTTGGTGGTATTGACGTTGCAGGGCCCCAGTGCCTCCGTAAAGTCTTCCGAGCGACTGGTCGCGGTGTATGCCACTTCGTATGCGTAGTCGTCAAAGCCCGCCAGATTGGCGCGAGCACGCTCGGCATAGTCCGCCACCAGGCTCAGGCCAGTCGCCCGCATGCGAGAGAACTGGTTGTACTTGACCGCTGAGGAAGTTAGCCCTGCCATGCCGAACAGTGCAACAGCCAGGATGACGATGGCCACCAGCACCTCGATGAGGGTGGCGCCTCGCTGTGTGTTGTGGGTCTTCGGGTTCATGAAAAGAGGTCGGGGTGCACCGAAGGGGCTTGGCTTGCTGGTCTCATCCTTGGGTGTCGCTGCCGCAGTTGGTCGCATCCGCCACGGCGCGGACGCGGCCGGGTTTACTGATGCACAGGCCCTTGCGCGCCCATGGCGTGGCGCTGGCGCTGCTGAATCCCATGCCATCGATGTTGATGCCGGTGGCGGTGGAGTTCAGCAGGCCGTTGGGAAGGAAGGCAAAGCGGCCCGAATTCGTGAGGCTGATGTTCGCGATGCCGGCGGGCGCATCCTGGCGCAGCAGCAGTTCGTCAGACGTCGCGTCATAGTCGGAGCTGGCATCGCGGTCGTTGTTGGCGAACACGATCCAGCCGCTGGCAAAACCGGTGGTTCCTGCTGTGGACAGACAGGTTGTGGACGTCTTGGAAGCCACACGGCAGACGACGACCGGGCGCGCTCGGGCAATGGCTTCGGTGCGGGCAATGCGCAGTGAGCCAGTCAGTGCGTTGACGGCGTTGGAGACGCGCCACTGAATGATGAAGCGCGACATCGAAGGGGCCGCGATGCCGATCAGGATCGCAAGGATCGCGATCGTGACCAGCAGTTCAACGGCCGTCAGGCCGCGCTGACGCTGCGGGTCTTTGGGATCAAGGCGCATCATGCACATGGGAGCAGACCAGGTTGCGTTGCAGTCATTGCAGCTGGTCGCAGCCGGGCTTCCGATGCGTTCATGCCCCTCACGTCGGGGCCAGGCGGCTTGCGTCGAAAAAGTGAGGGCGCCGCGAGTGCGGCAAGAACACCGAGGATCGCGACCACCACGAGTGTCTCGATGATGGTGAATCCTCTTTGCCTCCCGACTGCGCGCGGCCTTCTATGGCTCTTGAGCTGCATGCGCGGATGCTAGGCAGCCAGCCCCGCGCAAGGGAAGCAGGCGCTGACAAGCGGTCAACGCCGATGGATGGATGGTTTGGATTAACGAGCGTTGACGATTGCTCGTTTCAGGTGACCATGTCGCCAGCTCCGGCGACAATTTTTTAGGCGCTTGCGCTAGATGTCCTGCAGCAACTGCCTGAACTCTTCGACGTCCTCGAAGCTGCGATAGACCGAGGCAAAACGCACATAGGCCACCTTGTCGAGCTTGCGCAGCTCGCGCATCACCAGCTCGCCGAGCTTGCTGCTGTCGATTTCGCGCTGGGCACTGGCCAGCAACTGCTGCTCGATGCGCAGCAGCGCGGCTTCGATGAGCTGGATGCCCACGGGGCGCTTGCGCAAGGCCAGCATCATGGATGCGCGGATCTTGCGCATGTCGAAGTCGGCGCGGCTGCCGTCCTTCTTGACCACGACCGGAAAGCTCAGGTCTGGGCGCTCATAGGTAGTGAAGCGCTTGTCGCAGGCGCCGCACTGGCGCCTGCGGCGGACGAAGTCGCCGTCTTCCGAGATGCGGGTGTCCACGACCTGCGTCTCGGCGTGGCTGCAGAACGGGCACTTCATGCTTGTATTTCAGCAGCCGCGCTCAAACGACGGATTCAGCGGTAGACCGGGAAGCGGCTGGTCAGCGCATGCACCTTGGCGCGCACGGCCTCGATGTTGGCCGCGTCGCGCGGGTTGTCCAGCACGTCGGCGATCAGGTGCGCCGTGGCGCGCGCTTCCTCGTCCTTGAAGCCGCGCGTGGTCATGGCGGGCGTGCCGATGCGTACGCCGCTGGTGACCATCGGCTTTTCCGGATCGTTGGGAATCGCGTTCTTGTTGATGGTCATGTGGGCGCTGCCCAGCACGGCCTCGGCTTCCTTGCCGGTGATGCCCTTGGCGCGAAGGTCGACCAGCATGACGTGGCTTTCGGTGCCGCCGCTGACGATGCGCAGGCCGCGCTCGGTCAGCGTCTGGGCCACGATCTGCGCGTTCTTTGCCACCTGTTGCTGGTAGGTCTTGAACTCGGGCGTCAGCGCTTCCTTGAAGGCCACGGCCTTGGCCGCGATGACGTGCATCAGCGGGCCGCCTTGCAGGCCAGGGAAGATGGCGCTGTTGATGGCCTTCTCGTGCTGGGCCTTCATCAGGATGATGCCGCCGCGCGGGCCGCGCAGGCTCTTGTGCGTGGTGGAGGTCACGACGTCGGCATGCGGCACCGGATTGGGATACACGCCCGCGGCGATCAGGCCGGCGTAGTGGGCCATGTCGACCATGAAGATCGCGCCCACGTCCTTGGCGACCTTGGCGAAGCGCTCGAAGTCGATGCGCAGCGAATAGGCCGAAGCGCCCGCGATGATCAGCTTGGGCTTGGACTCGTGGGCCTTGCGCTCCATGGCGTCGTAGTCCAGCACTTCGTTGGCGTCCAGGCCGTAGCTCACCACGTTGAACCACTTGCCGCTCATGTTCAGCGGCATGCCGTGGGTCAGGTGGCCGCCTTCAGCCAGGCTCATGCCCATGATGGTGTCGCCGGGCTTGAGGAAAGCCAGCATCACGGCTTCGTTGGCCGATGCGCCGCAGTGCGCCTGCACGTTGGCGGCTTCGGCGCCGAAGAGTTGCTTGACGCGGTCGATGGCCAGTTGCTCGGCGATGTCGACGAACTCGCAGCCGCCGTAGTAGCGCTTGCCCGGGTAGCCTTCGGCGTACTTGTTGGTGAGCTGCGAGCCTTGCGCAGCCATCACGGCCGGCGAAGCGTAGTTCTCGCTGGCGATCAGCTCGATGTGGTGTTCCTGGCGCTGGTTTTCCGCCTGGATGGCGGCCCAGAGTTCAGGGTCGGTCTGTTCGACCAGGATGTTGCGTTGGTACATGGCAGTCCTTCGAGGAAAAGGGTTCTTGCGGTTCAAACCCGACAAGAACTGCCCAGGCGAACGGCTGATCGCCAGACCCGATGCAAAAAAAGCGTGGGTGGCGGTGCGCTTCCCAGTGGTCTTTCCACGTCAGCAGCCTGCGCATCCAAGGTCGTGATGGATGGCGGCGCCTATCGCCAGTCGCGCACGCGGCCGAGTTTAGCCGAGCAGCACTGGCGTGCGCCGGCTCGGGGACGAAATCAGGAAGCTGCCAGCAGGGCCACCGTGTCGGGTGGCGTGGCGGCTGGCGCCGGCGCGATCACGGGAATGGGCGCAGGGGTGGCAGCAGGCGGGGGCAGCACGGGCACGGCCTGGCCGCGTGCCACGCTGGCCAGCCGGTCGCGCTCGGCCAGCACCTTGGCGGCATAGCCGCCATCGCTGGGCAGGTTGGCGGCGCCCACGTAATGGCGCAGGCCGCCTTCAACGGAACCCGCGCGGCGGATGCAGTCCTGCAGCACCTTCACGCCCACGCGCATGTTGGTGATGGGGTCGAAGGCCGTCAGCACGCCGCCTGCGCTTTCGTACTTGTCGCCATGCACGCGCGTCATGACCTGCATCAGGCCCTGTGCGCCCACGTGGCTCTGCGCGAAGGGATTGAAGCTCGATTCCACGGCCATGATGGCCAGGATGAGGGTCGGGTCCAGCTGGGTGCGGGAGCCGATTTCGTAGGCCTCGGCCACCAGCACGCTCAGCGGCTCGGCCGCGACGCGGTACTTGCGGCTGAGCCAGTAGGCCACGGCAGCCTGCTGGCGCGGCAGATCCTTGGGGCTGGCGGCCGTGGTGCGGTCGATCGCGGTGGGCGACAGGTCCGTGGCCTCGGGAGCCGGCTTGCGGGCTTCCAGCCAGGCCATCAGCCGCTGCTCGCCTGCCACTTGCAGGTCGGGGCGGGCCAGGAGGGCCAGTACAACAAAAACCATGGCCAGGCCGATCAGGGCAAAGCCGTTATGGGTGATCTCGAAAAAGCCTTCGATCACATCACCCGCGAAGGTCCGAAGGCCTTGGCCTGCAGAGGCCAGTGCTGCTTTCATTCGCACGTTCCTTTCGATGCGCTGTCGCGGCCTGGACGGCGTCCCTTCCCTCGGGAGTGGGCGGCGGCCGGTCGGGCTCAGAAGGCGCGTGGATTGGCAGGAACCGGGCCAGCCCTCGCAGGATGCGTTGTAGAGGGGAGGGCTGTGAGGCACCGGTTGCGCCGAAGCAAGGGCTCCGGCAACGTCGTCAGTGGGGCTTGCTCGGGCATCAGGAGGAGCAGGCCGGGGCGCATTCTAAACCGTCAATATATCCAGTCAATAATAAGGGTTTGATTCCATATTCCGAAAATCTCCTATTGAGAATTCTCAACGAGGCTGCAGCGGGTGATTGCTTTTTTGGATTTGCCTCCTGCGTGGCGGCGGCGTAATCTGCATTTGCCTGCTTCGCGCAGGCATGCAGCCTGAACCAAAGCCACGCTTCGACGAGTGCCTCGGTAACGGCAATCCTGGTGGCAATCTCTTGCCACCCGTCCGGCGGGAACCGTTTCTCTTCCTCCGGCGAAAAGATGGCAGCGGCCTCGCGCCGGCCATCGAGCCCGGTGACAGGACTGTGCGTCATGTCACCGGGCTTTTTGTTTTTCTTACAGGCATGCCATGCACTTGGGGCACACTCGCCCACGTCATGAATGTCGCTGCGCTGATCCGCCACAAGTGGGTGCGACGAGGAATCGTCGCGTTGGGGACCTTGCTGGGGCTGTGGCTGCTGCTGTGGCTGGCGGTGCCGCCCATCGCCAAGAGCCAGATCCAGAAGATCGCCAGCGCCCAGCTGGGGCGCGCTGTCACGCTGCAGCGCGTCGATTTCAAGCCCTGGTCGCTGGAACTGGCGCTTGAGGGCTTGCAGGTGGCGGGCCCGACGCCCGAAGCGCCCCCGCTGCTCACGGTGGGGCGGCTTTATGCCGATGCCGAGCTGCAGTCGCTGGTGCGACTGGCGCCGGTGATCGACGCGCTGCGCATCGAGTCCCCCGTGCTGCGATTGGCGCGTCTGGACGACGGCGCCTACGACATCGACGACCTGCTGAGCCGCTGGACGCGCCCCGCCGAGCCGCCGCCTGAACCCACCGAGCCCGCCGGCTTCGCGATCTACAACATCGCGGTGACCGGGGGCGCCGCCCACTTCAATGACCAGCCCGTCGGCCGCGAGCACGTGCTGCGCGACCTGAACCTGGCCGTGCCCTTCATCAGCAGCCTCAAGTCGCAGCGCGAGGTCAAGGTGGCGCCGCATCTGGCCTTCGTGCTCAACGACAGCCCCTTCGATTCGAGCGCCTTCAGCACGCCTTTCGTGGACAGTCGCAAGACCGAGGCGCGGCTGGATTTCTCGGACTTCGATCTGGCGCCCTACCTGGGCTACCTGCCCAAGAGCTTGCCGGTGCAGCTGCGCTCGGGCGTGCTGGGCGCCCGGCTCAAGCTCGAGTTCGAGCAGGCGCAGCCTCCCGTGCTGCGTGTTCAGGGCGAGATCACGGCGAGCAAGGTGTCCGCGCGCGACGCCCAGGGGCGGGAGCTGCTGGACTTCGAAACCCTGCGCGTGGCGCTGGCCGACCTGCAGCCGCTGGCGCGCCGCGTGCACCTGGCCGAGGTGGCGCTGAGCCAGCCGCGCGCAGTGGTGGCACGCGATGCCCAGGGCCGGCTCAATGTGGTGCCGCAGGGCGCCCCGGCCGAGGCTGCACCGGCCGTGCCGGTCACGCCACCGACGGCGCCAACGGCATCGACGCCCGCCGCTGCTGCCCCGGCCCCCGCCGCCTGGCAGGCACAGCTGGACCGCTTCGTGCTCGAAGGCGGGCAGATCGGCTGGCGCGACGCGGCTGTGAAGGCGGGTGCAACCGTGGACATGAAGGCGCTGCAGCTGGAAGTGCAGAGCGTGAAATGGCCCATGAAGGAGCCGGCGCGTCTCAAGGGCGGCTTCGAGATCGACGGCGCCCCGTTCACGCTGGAAGGCGAGGGCACCGACAAGGCTGCCACCCTGCGTGCCCAGGTCACGGGCCTGCCGCTGAGTGTGGCGGGTGCCTACCTGGCCGACACGCTGGCGCCCGCGCTGGCCGGCAAGCTCGACGCCCGGATCGAGGCCCAGTGGGCCGCGCCGGCGCTCAAGCTGCTGGCCAGCCAGGCCAGCATCGAGGGGCTGGCGCTCACCCAGGGCAAGACCGCGCTGGCCAGCGTGGGCCGCTTCGAACTGGGCGATGTGGCGGTGGACATGCAGACGCGCGACGTGCGCATCGGCCGCCTGTCTGCCCGCAGCCCCAAGCTGCGCGTGGAGCGCGACAGCGAGCAGCGCTGGATGTACGAGCGCTGGCTGGTTGCGCCCCAAGGCGGCGCTGCGGTCAAGACCGCGGCCGCGCCAGCCGCGCAGCCGGCCGCGGCCCCCTGGAAGCTGCGCATCGATGCGCTGTCCATGGACGACGGCACCGTGGCCTATGTGGACAAGGCCAAGGCCCAGCCGGTGGACGTGGAGGTCAGCGCACTGAAGATCCAGGCCGGCCCCATCGTGCCTGACAGCAACACCGTCACGTCGCTGGCCCTGTCGGGCCGGCTGGCCTCCGGCCGGCGCGCGGAACCGGGGCGCTTTGACTACAAGGGCAAGCTCACGCTCAAGCCGCTGTCCACCGAAGGCCGCCTGCAGACCCAGGCCATGCCGGCCCATGCCTTCAAGGCCTACTACGCCGATGCGCTCAATGTGGACATCCGGCGCGCGTACACCAGCTTCCGCGGCAACTTCGCGCTGGCGATGCCGCCCGAAGGGCTGAGGCTGAAGGTGGCGGGCGATTCCGCCATCGAAGACTTCCGCGCCAACAGCGCCTCGCTCACGCAGGCTGCATCGATGGATGCGCGCGACGAGCAGTTGCTGCGCTGGAAGGTGCTGAGCCTGCGCGGGCTGAAGGTGGACATGGCACCTGCGCAGCCGCTGAAGCTGGACGTGAACGAAACCACGCTGACCGATTTCTTCGCCCGGATCATTCTCGAGGAATCGGGCCGCCTGAACCTTCAAAGCCTGACCAAGAAGGGCCAGGAAGAAGGCGAGGCGGCGGCCGCGCAGCGGCCCGCCGCGGCCAGCCGGCGTGAAGCCGGTGGTACCACGGTCACGTCGAATGAAACGCCCAGGCCGGCTGCGCGCAGCACGCGCTCGGTGTCGGCCGAAGAGCAGGTGGGCGGCGACGAGCCCGCACCGCCCGCTGCAGCCACAACGGCGGCGGCGCCGGCTGCGGCGAGCGCAGACAGCGGCGGCCCGGCGCCCGTCATCAACTTCGGTCCGATCAGCGTGGTCAATGGCCGCGTCGATTTCACGGACCTGTTCATCAAGCCCAACTACTCGGCCGACCTGAGCGAGCTCACGGGCCGGGTCAGCGCCTTCTCGTCGCAGCCGCGCGAAGGCAAGCCCGTCATGGCCGAGCTGGAGCTGCGCGGCAAGGCCCAGCAGACGGCGGCGCTGGAGATTTCGGGTCGCATCAACCCGCTGGCCAAGCCGCTGGAGCTGGACATCACGGCCCGCATGAACGAGCTGGACCTGCCGCCGCTGTCGCCCTATTCGGTGCGCTACGCGGGCCACGGCATCGAACGCGGCAAGCTCAGCATGAACGTGAACTACAAGGTGGCGCCGGACGGCCGCCTCACGGCCACCAACAAGCTGGTGCTCAACCAGTTGCGCTTCGGCGAAGAGGTCAAGGGCGCGCCCAACAGCCTGCCCGTGCGCCTGGCCGTGGCCCTGCTGGCCGATCGCAATGGCGTGATCGATGTGGACCTTCCGCTGTCGGGTTCGCTCAACGATCCGCAGTTCAGCATCGGCCCGCTGATCTGGAAGGCCGTGCTCAACCTCATCACCAAGGCCGTGACGGCACCGTTCAGGCTGCTCACGGGCGGCCTGGGCGGTGGCTCCAGCGATTCCAGCACCGTGCCTTTCGCCGCCGGCAGCGCCGTGCTGACCGAGCAGGCCAAGAAGAGCCTGGACGGCGTGGTCAAGGCGCTCAAGGAGCGGCCCGAGCTGCGCATGACGGTGGTGGGCGTGTCCAGCTTCGACAAGGAAAAGGAAGCCTTTCGCCGCGAGCGCCTGCGCGAGATGGCGCTGTCGGAAAAGCGGCGGGCGGCCGTGCGCTCTGGCCAGGACGCGCGCCAGATCGCGCCGGTGACCGATGCGGAATATCCCGCGCTGGTGGAGGCCGTCTACAAGCGCGCCGAAATCACCAAGCCGCGCAACATGGTCGGCCTGGCCCGCGATCTGCCGCTCAAGGAGATGGAAGCGCTGCTGCTGGCCAGCATCCCGGTCGATGCGCAGGCCATCCGCGAACTGGCCGTGGGCCGGGGCGCCTCGGTGCGCGACTACCTGCTCGAGCAGGGGCTGCCTTCGCAGCGCCTGTTCCTGGGCAACGTGCGCACCGATGGCAGTGGCGCCGACTGGCAGCCGGGTGCGCAACTGCAACTCGACGCCAGCTGATCGCGCGATCACGCAAGGGTTCGCGCGCATCGTGCGCAAGCTCGGTGACAATAGCCCTTTTGCGCCGCCCGCCGGGCGGGGCGTCTGCTCGTCGATGACCGCCGTTGCGCGGAGACGGGCGCCAATCCCATCCAGTCTTTTCGCGCGTTGTGACACAAGCTGCCATTCCCCACGACATTCCGTCCCTCGACCAGCTCACGGGAGGGGTCTTCACGGCACCGACCTCGGGCGAGCGCGCGCAGCGCGTGCGCGACTGGCTGGCCAGCGACCCGTCGATGGAACTGATGCAGGCCGTGTTCAAGGAGCTCAGCGGCCGCGACAAGGGCGCCGCGCGGGCGTTGCGAGAGCGCCTGGACGAGATCAAGCGCGCCAAGGGCCAGGAGGCCATTGCCGCCGAATGGGCGCAGCGCGCCGAGGCGCTGCTGGCGCAGCCGCGGCTGAACATCGCCGATGCGATGGCCTGGCAGCGCGATGCCGCCAAGGCCGGCGCGCCGCTGTCGCGTGAGCCCCTGGCCGGCTTCAAGGGCCAGCTGGCCGAGCGCATCAAGAGCATCGAGGACCTGCAGCACCGTGCCCAGGTGCACCGCGAAGCCGCGGTGCTGCTGGCCCAGCGCTTTGAGGTTCTCTCCACCAAGCCCTGGCAGGACGCACAGGCTGCCGAAGAAAGCCTGCGCGGCGACGTGCAGCACTGGCTGGGCCAGGCCGACGAGATCGTCCAGTCGCCGAACTGGAGCAGCCTGGATGCGCGTTTCGCGCCGCAGCTGGACGCATCGAAGACGCAACTGGGCGTGGTGTCTGAAGCCTTCCACAGCGCACTGGCGCTGACCGTGGCTGCGGCCGCCGATGCCCAGGCACCGCTGCCGCCCGTGCCCGTGTGGGCCGACGAGATCCGCGTGGCGCGCGGCATTCCACTGGAAGCCGCCGCCGCGCCTGCGCCCAGGCAGGCCGCGCCGAAGGTCGACCCGGCCGTGCGTGCCGCAGCCGAAGCGGCCGTCGAAGCCGCACTGGCCAAGCTGGAGCAGGAAACGGCCGAAGGCCATGGCAAGGCCAGCCAGGGCGCGGCCGCCGCGCTGCGCGCCGTGCTCAAGGAGCACGGCCGCCTGGTGGGCGGCGCGCTGGAGGCCCGCGTGCATGCGGCGCTGGTGGCCGCCGGCGAACTCGAGGGCTGGCAGCGCTGGGGCGCCGACAAGGTGCGCGAAGAGCTGGTGGCCAAGGCCGAAGGCCTGCTCAAGCGCCCTGACGGCCAGGCCCTGGGCGGACGCAAGATGCAGGAGCAACTGCGCGCCCTGCGCGAGCAGTGGAAGCAGGTGGACCAGGGCGGTGCGCCCAACCACGCGCTGTGGAAGCGCTTCGACGAAGCCTGCAACCAGGCGCACAAGGTGGTCGAGGCCTGGCTGGACAAGGTGCGCGCCGATGCGGCCGAGCACAAGGCCCAGCGCCTGGCACTGATCGAAGAGCTCAAGGCCTGGACGGCCGCCCAGCCTGCCGACGACCTCAAGGGCCGCAACCGCGCGCTGCACCAGTTCTCCGACCGCTGGCGCGATGCCGGCCATGTGAGCGAGAAGACCTTTGCCGAACTGCAGCCGCTGTGGAACGCCGCGCTGGGCGCTGCGCGTGCGCCTCTGGAAGGTGCGCAGAAGGCCAGCATTGAACGCCGCCAGCAGATGATTGCCGAGGCCGCGGAACTGGGCGCCGCGCCCATGCTCCGCATCGACGCCGTCAAGGCCCTGCAGCAGCGCTGGCAGGCCGAGGCCCAGGCCGTGCCGCTGGAGCGCCGCCAGGAGCAGAAGCTGTGGGACGCCTTCCGCAAGCCCATCGACGATGCCTTCCAGCGCAAGACGGCCGACCGCGAGCGCGCGGCCGCTGCGGTGAGCGAACACGACCGTGCCGTGCTCGAGGTCTCCAAGGCGCTGGAAGCGGCCAACGCGAGCGGCGATGCACAACAGATTCGTGCGGCCGTGGCGCAACTGGAAGCCGCCTTGCGGGGCCAGCGCGTGGCCGCACAGGCCGCGCCCGCCGCCGCTGATGCAGCGCCTGCTGCCGCAGCCGAAGGCGGTGCGCCAGCCGATGCAGCCGCGCCGGCTGGCGAAGGTGGGGAAGCTGCAGAAGGCGGAGAAGCCGCCGCAACACCGGCCGCTGCGCCCAAGCCCGCACCGCGCCCTGTGGTGGCCGTGCGCGGCGACGACCGGCCCGGCGCCCAGCGCGCCACGCCCGCACCCGCGGGCCGCGCCGGTGACCGCCGTGATGGCCGCGGCGCACCTGCTGGCCGTGGCGGCGAACGCCGTGGCGATGACCGGCGTGGCGGCGCTGACCGCGGCGCGCGTTTCGGTGACCGGCCGCCGCGCGAAGAGCGCGGCCCGCGCCTGGGCGATGCCGCCTTCCGCGCGCAGCGCGAGGCCATGGACCATGCGCAACTGGCGCTGCGCAAGCTTGCGGCGCAGGCGCAGGGCGAAGTGCTGGGCCAACTCGTGGGCGCCTGGGAGCAGCGCGACGCGGCGGCCCTGCCGCCCGCCGCCGAACTGGGCCGCGGCGTGACCGCCTCGGTGCGCAACCAGTGGGCACAGGCCCTGGGTTCGGCACCCGCGGGCGATGCCGGCGAAGCGCTGCTGCGCCTGGAAATGGCGGCCGACGTGCCCACGCCGGCCGACCAGATCGATGCGCGCCGTGCGCTGCAGCTGCAACTGCTCACGCGCCGCAACGAGCCCGGACCGGCCGACACCTGGGCCCAGGATGCCGGCCGTGTGCTGGCCAGCGCGCACGACGCGGGCCATGCGCGGCGCCTGCAAAGCGCACTGCGCGCGCTGCTGCGCAAGGGCTGATACGGGCGCCATCGCCTGCTGCTTCGGTGGCGGGCGGCAGGCGACCCATCATGAAGAAGGGCGGCCCGTGCCGCCCTTTCTTTTTGGCCGGGCGCAGAACCCTGCGCCTTCAGCGCAGACCGGGTTTGAAGAAGGCGTCGAACAGCGGCGCGAGCGAGCCGAACTCGCGCGCAAAACGTTCGGGCGCCACGAAGTAGGCCTCGCAGGCCACGGCGAAGAACTCGGCCAGCGACGAGGCCGCGTAACCATCGAGCCAGGGCGGCTCGCCGCCGAAGCGTTCGGCCACGATGGCCTGTTCGCGGAAGCTGTCGTACGCCGGCTCCAGCGTGCGCTGCCAATGGGCGCGGGCCTGCGCCACGCTGCCCAGGCCCGCGAAGCCGGCCGGCAGCGGCGGGCAGCCGTCCACGCTGCCGTCGCGCATGTCGATCTTGTGCGCGAACTCGTGGATCACCACGTTGAGGATGGCCCCGTCGGCGCCCAGCCCGCCCTCTTGCACATGGGGCCAGCTCAGCATCACGGGGCCGTGCTCGCGCGCTTCGCCGATGATGGATTCGTCGTACTCATGCACCACGCCGGCGTCGTCCACGGCCACGCGCGGCGTGCTCACCTCTTCGGGCACCACCACGATGCCCACGAAGTCGTCATACCAGGCCAGGTCGCCGGGCAGGTGCAGCACCGGCAGCACCGCCTGCGCCGCAATGGCCAGCGCGACCTCGTCGGTGATCTCGAAGCCCAGCGCGCCGTGGAACTCCTTGTCTTGGAGGAAGCGCGCCGTGAGCAGGCGCAGGCGCTGCAGGTCTTCAGCGGGGCGCTGATGCAGGAATGGGTAGGCCTGCAAGGTGGCCTGCCAGGCGGCGTCGGGGATCTCGGGAGCGGCTCGCAGGCCGCGCAGCCAGCGCAGCATGGGCCTCAGGGCGCCGCTGGCAGCAGGTCGATGCGCTGCACGCCGCCCTGGGCCGTCAGGCGCAGCACCTGCGCACGCGGCGGCGAGGCGTCGGCATGCCAGTCGCTGAGCACCCGGCGCTGCAAGCCCTGCCCGAGCGCATGGTCCGCGGGACGATGGGTGTGGCCATGGATCAGCGTGCGCGCGCCCGCGGCTTGCAGCCATTGCCGTGCGGCGGCGTCGTCCACGTCGGCCCACACCGCCTTCGGATCGGCCTTGTGTGCTTCGCTCTGGTTGCGGATGCCGCGCGCAATGGTGCGACGCTCTTGCAGCGGGCGGCTCAGAAAGGCCTGTTGCCACGCGGGCGTGCGCACCTGGGCGCGAAACGCCAGGTAGTCGCGGTCTTCCAGGCACAGCAGATCGCCGTGGCTCAGCAGCCAGCGCTGGCCTTGCCAGTGCAGCACCGTCGGGTCGTCCAGCAGGGTCAGGCCGGCCTGCGCGGCGAAGGCGGGGCCGATCAGGAAGTCGCGGTTGCCGTGCACGAAGAACAGGGGGCGCGGTGGCTGGTGCCCCTGGCCGGCCTCGCGCAGCCATCGCGCGCAATCGGCTTCGAAGCCGGCTTGCGCGGCTGCGTCATCGCCCACCCAGACCTCGAACAGATCGCCGAGGATGAAGATCGCATCGGCGCTACTGCTGGCCAGGTACTGGCGCCAGCACTCGAAGGTGGCAGGCTCGCCTGCTTCGAGGTGCAGGTCCGAGATGAACTCGATGCTGCGCCAGCCTGCGTCGGCCTGCAGCTGGGCAAAAGAAGGCAGGACGGGCTGCGTCAGGGGTTCAGCCATGCGCTTCTTGCGTCCCGCCTGCGGGCTTCATTCCGACAGGACGGTGGCCTTTTCGATCACCACGTCTTCGACGGGCACGTCGTCATGGAAGCCCTTGCGGCCGGTCTTGACCTTGCGCAGCTTGTCCACGATCTCGGTGCCGCCCGTGACCTTGCCGAACACGGCATAGCCCCAGCCCTGGGGGGTGGGCGAGGTGTGGTTCAGGAAGTCGTTCTTGGCGACGTTGATGAAGAACTGCGCGGTGGCCGAATGGGGCGCGTTGGTGCGCGCCATGGCCAGCGTGTAGATGTCGTTCTTCAGGCCGTTGTTGGCCTCGTTGGTGATCTCGGCGCCGGTGGGGCGCTGCTTCATGCCGGGCTCGAAGCCGCCGCCCTGGATCATGAAGCCGTCGATGATGCGGTGGAAGATGGTGCCGTCGTAGTGGCCCTTCTTCACGTAGGCCAGAAAGTTCTCAACGGACTTGGGTGCTTTTTCGGCATCGAGTTCGATGACCAGATTGCCATGGTCCTTGATGCTCAGTTCGACTTGGGGGTTGGCCATGAGTGTGTGACTCCTAGAAAGTGCGGCGAAATGAAGCGGCCTCGGCAAAGGCCGCTGTCGGATGCTTATTTGACGACGGTGGCGCTGCGGATCAGCACCGGCTCCAGCGGCACGTCGCCCATGCCGTTGCGCACGCCCGTGGGCACTGCGCGGATCTTGTCCACCACCTCCATGCCGCTGACCACCTTGCCAAAGACGGCATAGCCGTCGCCGCTGGGGCGCGAGGCGTTGAGCATGTCGTTGTTCTTCACGTTGATGAAGAACTGGGCGGTGGCCGAATCGGGCACGTTGGTGCGCGCCATGGCGATGGTGCCGCGGTCGTTGCGCAGGCCGTTGCTGGCCTCCAGCGCAATGGGCGCGCGCGTGGGCTTCTGCTGCAGCGTTGGCGTGAAGCCGCCGCCCTGGATCATGAAGCCGTCGATCACGCGGTGGAACACGGTGCCGTCGTAATGCTTGTCCTGCACGTACTGCAGGAAGTTGGCCACCGTCTTGGGGGCCTGTGCGGGCGCGAGTTCGAGCACGATGTCGCCGGCCGAGGTGGCCAGCTTCACGCGCGGCGCGCCCTGCTGCGCCCATGCGGGCGCCTGGCTCAGGCTCAGAAGCAGTGCGGCGCCCAGGCAGGCGCGGCGGGACAGACTTGTGATGTTCAAGAGAGGCCTCGTGCGGGTGTGGGGAAGGGGCGAAGGCAGCGACGGCGCAGGCGCGGGGCTGCACGAGCTGCGCTCAACGTTTGGGCGCGGCCGGTTCCACGGCGTTGGGCGCGCGCTTGGCAGGCGCGCCCTGGCTGTTCATGGCTTCGAAGAGCTGGCGCACATGCGTGAGCTTGGCCTGCACGGCGGGGCCGGCCGAAGCGTAGTTCGTGGCCTTGGCGTATTGCTGCGCGGCCAGCCGGGCGTAGATGTCGCCCAGGTTCTCATGCGCGGTCACGTAGTTGGGGTTCAGGCGCAGCGCGGTTTCCAGCGCTTCGCGGGCCTTGTCGTACTGGGACTGGGCCGCGTAGATGGCCGCCAGGTTGTTGTAGGGCTCGGGCAGTTCCGGGTACTCGCGCGTGAGCTGCGTGAAGGCCTCGGTGGCCTCGGCGGTCTTGCCCTGGTCGCTCAGGATCACGCCGCGGATGAAGCGCATCTGCGGGTCGCGCGGGTTCTGCTGAAGGTAGGCGTCGGCCTTGGCCAGGGCCTGGGTGGCCTGGCCTGTCTGCGCGAGCTGTTTGACTTCGCTGTAGCTGTCGGCCAGGGCCGGGCCGGCGAGCGCGAACACGCAGGCGCTCAGGGCGCAGGCGCGCATCAGGCGTGGCAACAAGGCGATGAAGGAGCGGGGGAGGGCGGCGTGCTGCATGAAGCCTTGGGAAGGGGCGCGAGGGCACCAGCGGGGCAGGTGAAGGCGCCTCGAGACGGCCGTTTATACTCGCGAAATTGTAGACGAGGGGCTGCTGCAACCTTTGCGAACGGCTGGTGGGTTGCAGCGCGACGTGTTCGCTGCACAATGCGTCCCCCGGACTGTTCCGTGCGTAGGCCCCGATCAGCCTGCCACGCAGGACGCCGCGGGCGCCACGGCTCGCTGCTCAGCCACTTCGATTCCTCATGACCTTGCGCATCTACAACACGCTCACGCGTGCCATGGAAGATTTCTTGCCGCTCGAAGCGGGCCATGTGCGCATGTATGTGTGTGGCGTGACGGTCTATGACAGGCCCCATATCGGCAATGCGCGCTCGGCCGTGAGCTTCGATGTGGCGCGCCGGTGGCTCGAAGCCAGTGGCCTGCGCGTGACCTTCGTGCGCAACATCACCGACATCGACGACAAGATGATCCGCCGCGCGGTGGAGAACGGCGAGACCGTGCGCGCGCTGGCCGAGCGCATGACGGCGCTCATGTATGCCGACTACGACGCGCTGGGCGTGATGCGGCCCACGCACGATCCGCGCGCCACCGACTACCTGCCCCAGATGCTCGACATCGTGGGTGCGCTGCAGCGCAAGGGCCTGGCCTACGCCACCGAAGAAGGCGACGTGAACTTCGCCGTGCGCAAGATGCCGGGCTACGGCAAGCTGTCGGGCAAGTCGCTGGACGACCTGCAGGCCGGCGAGCGCGTGGCGGTCTCCACCGCCAAACAGGATCCGCTGGACTTCGTGCTGTGGAAGGCGGCCAAGCCCGAGGAGCCCGAGGACGCGAAGTGGGACAGCCCCTGGGGCCGCGGGCGGCCGGGCTGGCACATCGAATGCTCGGCCATGGCCTGCGCGCTGCTGGGCCAGACCATCGACATCCATGGTGGCGGCATCGACCTGATCTTCCCGCACCACGAGAACGAGATCGCTCAGAGCGAAGGCGCGCACGGTGCACCGCTGGCCAAGGTGTGGATGCACAACGGCTTCCTCAATATCGACGGCACCAAGATGTCGAAGTCGCTGGGCAACTTCTTTTCGGTGCCCGACGTGCTGGCCCACTACGACCCCGAGACGGTGCGCTTCTTTCTCGTGCGCGGCCACTACCGCAGCGAGCTGGGTTGGAGCGACCGCCATCTGGACGACGCGCGCGCGGGCCTCAAGCGCCTGTACACGGCGCTCGATGCCGTGCCGCCGGCCGCAGGCATCGGCATCGACTGGCAGGAGCCGCATGCCGCGCGCTTCAAGGCAGCGATGGACGAGGACTTCGGCACGCCCGAAGCCGTGGCCGTGCTCTTCGAGCTGGCCAGCGAAGTCAATCGCACGCGATCGGCGCAGGCGGCGGGCCTTCTGAAGGCACTGGCCGGCACGCTGGGCCTGCTGCAGGGCGAGCCGCAGGCTTTCCTGCGCGCCGGCACCAAGCTGGACGAAGCCGCCATCCGCTCGCGCATTGCCCAGCGCGCCGCGGCCAAGGCCGCGAAGAACTTTGCCGAGGCCGACGGCATCCGTGCCGAACTCCTGGCACAGGGCATCGTGCTCAAGGACGGTCCAGAGGGCACCACCTGGGCCTCGGCCCAGTGATCCTCGCCGCGCTGCCTGCCATGCCCCCAGCCCGCAAGCCCGAAATCAGCATCGTCACGCCCGACTACTGGGAGGAGGCCTGCAAGCACCTGGTCAAGAAGGACCGGGTGATGCGCCGGCTGATCCCGCAGTTCGGTGATGCGCGGCTGGAGTCGCGCGGCGACGCTTTCACCACGCTGGCGCGCAGCATCGTGGGCCAGCAGATTTCGGTGAAGGCCGCCCAATCCGTGTGGGAGCGCTTCGAGAAGCTGCAGCGCAAGCTCACGCCGGCCAATGTGCTCAAGCTCAAGGTCGACGACATGCGCGCGGCCGGCCTGTCGGCCCGCAAGGTGGAATACCTCGTCGACCTGGCCTTGCACTTCGACTCCGGTGTGGTGCATGTGGATGCCTGGCACGACATGAGCGATGAGCTGATCATCGACGAGCTGGTCGCCATCCGCGGCATCGGTCGGTGGACGGCCGAGATGTTCCTGATCTTCCACCTGATGCGGCCCAACGTGCTGCCGCTGGACGACGTCGGGCTGATCAAGGGCATCAGCGAAAGCTATTTCTCGGGCGACCCGGTCAGCCGCAGCGATGCCCGCGAGGTGGCTGTGGCCTGGGCGCCCTATTGCAGCGTGGCCACTTGGTATATTTGGCGGTCGCTCGACCCGCTGCCGGTGGCCTATTGATTTCAACAACAAGGAGAAGCGACGTTGCCTAAACGAACCTTCCTCGATTTCGAGCAGCCCATCGCCGAGCTCGAAGGCAAGATCGAAGAACTGCGCTACGTGCAGAGTGAATCCGCAGTCGACATCTCCGAAGAGATCGACCAGCTCGGCAAGAAGAGCCTGCAGCTGACCAAGGAGATCTACAGCGATCTCTCGCCCTGGCAGATCACCAAGATCGCGCGTCATGCCGAGCGGCCCTACACGCTGGACTACGTCAACGAAATCTTCACGGACTTCGTGGAGCTGCACGGCGACCGGCATTTCGCAGACGACCTGTCCATCGTGGGCGGCCTGGCCCGCTTCAACGGCACCCCCTGCATGGTGCTGGGCCACCAGAAGGGCCGCGACACAAAGGAACGCGCCGCGCGCAACTTCGGCATGAGCAAGCCCGAGGGCTACCGCAAGGCGCTGCGACTGATGAAGACGGCCGAGAAGTTCAAGCTGCCCGTCTTCACCTTCGTCGACACGCCGGGCGCCTACCCCGGCATCGATGCCGAGGAGCGCAGCCAGTCCGAAGCCATCGGCCGCAACATCTACGAGATGGCGCAGCTGGAAGTGCCCATCATCACCACCATCATCGGCGAGGGCGGCTCCGGGGGCGCGCTGGCCATTTCGGTGGCCGACCAGGTACTGATGCTGCAGTACTCGGTGTACTCGGTGATCAGCCCCGAAGGCTGCGCCTCCATTCTGTGGAAGACCAGCGAGAAGGCGCAGGACGCGGCCGATGCGCTGGGCATCACGGCGCACCGCCTGAAGGCGTTGGGCCTGATCGACAAGATCGTCAATGAGCCCGTGGGTGGTGCGCACCGCGACCACGGCCAGATGGCGGCCTTCCTCAAGCGAGCGCTCAACGACGCGATGCGACAGGTGGGCGATCTCAAGCCGCGCGAGCTGCTGGACCGCCGCTACGAGCGTCTGCAGGGCTACGGCCGCTTCGCCGACACCAAGGCCGAGCACCAGCGCTGAAACGCCGGGCAGGGCCGGCGGGCGGCGCCCTCAGCGGGCCGCCGGCTGGCGCTGACCCACCTTGGCGCGCAGCGCCGTGGCCAGCTCGGGCGGCAGCAGGCGCGTGGCCAGCTTGAGCAACAGCACCGCCACCACGCCGTCGTCGATCCAGCCCAGCACGGGCAGCAGGTCACTCACAAAATCGACGGGGCTCAGCAGATACACCGCCGCGGCCAGCACGGCCAGGCGCGCGCTCCACGGAGAGCGCGAATCGCGCAACAGCGCCCAGGCCAGGGCCAGTTCCTTGCGCAGTGCGAACCACACACGACCGAGCTTCCACATGGTGAGCGTCCTTTGGCAATTGCCGGGGCCCGGCGGGCCGCGTGCCCCAGCACATGCGGGCCGGGGTCGGCGATCACAAGAGCCGGCAGCGAGCGCACACCGCTGTGGTGCAGTCGCTCCTGGTGCCAGCCATTGTGCGGTCTTCTGCACAATCGACCCAAATGCCCTGCGACAAGTCCTGCGATTTCGACGCCGCCATCGCGCGCTTTGAGCCACCGCTGCCGCTGGCCGTGGCGCTGAGCGGCGGTGCGGATTCCACGGCCCTGCTGCGGGCCTGCGCCGCGCGCTGGCCGGGGCAGGTGAAGGCGCTGCATGTGAACCATGGGCTGCAGGCGGCGGCCGACGATTTCGAGCGCCATTGCATCGCGCTGTGCGCGCGGCTGCAGGTGCCCCTGCGCATCACGCGCGTGAACGCGCGCCACGGCCCCGGCCAGAGCCCCGAAGAGGCGGCGCGACAGGCCCGCTATGCGGCGCTGGCCGCGCTGGCGCTCGACGAAGGCGTGGCGGCCGTCGCGCTGGGCCACCATGCCGACGACCAGGCCGAAACCCTGCTGCTGGCGCTGTCGCGCGGCGCCGGCCTGCGGGGCCTGTCGGCCATGCCTGCGCAGATGCAGCGCCATGGTGTGCCGTGGTGGCGCCCCCTGCTGGCCGTGGGTGCAGACGAGATTCGAAGCTGGCTGCGCGCGCGTGGCCAGGCGTGGGTGGAAGACCCGAGCAATGCCGATGCGCAGTACACACGCAACCGCATCCGCACGCAGGTGCTGCCGGCGCTGGCGGCGGCGCTGCCGGCTTTCAGGCAGACCTTTGCGCGCAGCGCCGCGCATGCGGCGCAGGCCCAGGCGGTGCTCGACGAAGTGGCCGACGAAGACCTGGCGCGCGTGGGGCAACCGCCGCGCATCGCCGCGCTGCAGGCGCTTTCACAGGCGCGCCAGGCCCATGTGCTGCGCCGCTGGCTGGCAGGGCAGGACGGACCGGCGCGCGCGGCCTATCCCAGCAGCGCCCAGCTGCAGGCACTGCTGGTGCAGATCGCGGCCTGCCGCACGCGTGGCCACCGGATCGAACTGCGCGTGGGCTCGGGCCAGGTGCGCCGCGATGCCGACGTGCTGCGTTGGTACAATTGCCAGCCCTCGCCGCCGGCCCCGCCCCTTGCGGGCGACAGCGGTCCCGAGGCCTGATGCGCTGCGCATCCTGCATGTCTGGCAGGCGCGGCCGCTTCCCACTCTTCAGCTTGCATCCATGGCATTGATTGTTCACAAGTATGGCGGCACGTCGATGGGCTCGACCGAGCGCATCGCCAATGTCGCCAAGCGCGTCGCCAAGTGGGCCCGCGCAGGCCACCGGATGGTGGTGGTTCCCAGCGCCATGAGCGGCGAGACCAACCGCCTGCTGGGCCTGGCCAAGGAACTGGCGCCCGCCAAACCCGGCGATGACTACCGCCGCGAACTGGACATGCTGGCCTCCACCGGCGAACAGGCCTCCTCGGCCCTGCTGGCCATTGCGCTGCAGACCCAGGGCGTGGAAGCCGTGAGCTACACGGGCTGGCAGGTGGGCGTGCGCACCGACAGCAACTACACCAAGGCGCGCATCGAAAGCATCGACGACAAGCGCGTGGCCGCCGACCTGGATGCCGGCCGCGTGGTGGTCATCACGGGCTTCCAGGGCATCGACGAGGAAGGCAACATCACCACGCTGGGCCGCGGTGGCAGCGACACCTCGGCAGTGGCCATTGCCGCCGCACTCAAGGCCGACGAGTGCCTGATCTACACCGACGTGGACGGCGTGTACACCACCGATCCGCGCGTGGAGCCCGATGCCCGCCGCATGGCACGCATCAGCTTCGAGGAAATGCTGGAGATGGCCAGCCTGGGCTCCAAGGTGCTGCAGATCCGCTCGGTGGAATTCGCCGGCAAGTACCGGGTGCCGCTGCGCGTGCTGTCCAGCTTCACGCCCTGGGACATCGACATCAATGAAGAAGCCCAATCCGGCACTCTGATCACTTTCGAGGAAGACGAAACCATGGAACAAGCCGTTGTCTCCGGCATCGCATTCAGCCGCGACGAAGCCAAGATCTCGGTGCTGGGCGTGCCCGACAAGCCGGGCATCGCGTATCACATCCTGGGCGCGGTGGCCGACGCCAACATCGAAGTCGATGTGATCATCCAGAACCTGTCCAAGGACGGCAAGACCGACTTCAGCTTCACCGTTAACCGCAACGAATACGCGCGCACGGTGGACCTGCTCAAGGACAAGGTGCTGCCCAGCTTGGGCGCGACCGACATTTCCGGCGACACCAAGATCTGCAAGGTCAGCATCGTGGGCATCGGCATGCGCAGCCACGTGGGCGTGGCTTCCAAGATGTTCCGCGTGCTCAGCGAAGAGGGCATCAACATCCAGATGATCTCCACCAGCGAGATCAAGACTTCGGTCGTGATCGACGAGAAGTACATGGAACTGGCGGTGCGCGCGCTGCACAAGGCTTTTGATCTCGATCAAGCCGTCGCCTGATCCAGAAAACGGCCCATTTCGCTGGCATAATGCTGGTTTTCCAGTTCAGGAAACGTGACCGAGTGGCCGAAGGTGCTCCCCTGCTAAGGGAGTATGGGGTGTAGAGCCTCATCGAGGGTTCGAATCCCTCCGTTTCCGCCAGAGATCTTTCAGCCGATCTCAATAAGCCCCGCGCAGACTCTGCGACGGGGCTTTTTCATTGGGCGCGCCGGCGCAGTCGCCCCAGCCGCCTTTGCACAAGCCTCGCTGCAGCTTCCTGTTGGAGATCGGGAGATCGCGCTGAGTCGGTCGACACCATGGCATCGGCACACCGGCAGCGAAGCTGCCGTCATGAGACCGTCATTTGCAACCGTGATGCTCGCAAAGCTTGAAATTTGTCACACGCTTGCCGATGCGATCCTCTTGCTCCTCCTTGTTGACTTCCGCGCTTAGGGGTTGCGGGGGAGTTGTTGTGCGGGGCGCGGGCCGGGGCATGGAAGACAGCCCGTGCGAGCCTTCGCCTCTGGCCTGACTTGCGCGGCAGTTTGCGTCTGTATCGCCTGGCCATCGACAACGAAGGCAGTTGCCGCAGGTCCCCACGTGCAGTCCGCCGATCACATCTCCAGCGCTTCGTCCCGATCACAAATGCTGGACTTCGATCTGCCGGCGCAGCCGTTGGCGGCGGCCCTCGCGCAATTCGGTGCGGCGTCGGGGCGATCAGTCATGTTCATCGACGACTGGGTGACCGGGCGCACTTCCGCGCCGGTGCGAGGGCGCCTGACCCCGCACGCAGCCCTGCAGGCCCTGCTGGCCGGCACAGGCTTCACCGCGGATGACGTGGACACCCAGCTGTCGGGTGCGTTCATCCTGAAGCGCGTCGCGGCGGCGCCCAGGGTGGCATCGGCGGCCGCGGCGCGACGCAGCTATGACGCGCTGGTCCAGGCGCGGGTCTGGGAGGCGTTGTGCGCCGACCGTCGCACCGCCCCCGGCCACTACCGCTCCATCCTGCAGTTGCGAGTGGCCGCGTCGGGCCGCATCAGCCAGGCCAGCCTCGTCTCGTCTTCGGGTGATGCGCAGCGCGATGCAGCCATGCTCGCGGCATTGGCCGATCTGCAGATGGATCGCCCGCCACCGGCGGACCTGGCCCTGCCGCTCACGCTTGCCATCCTGCCGCACGACGTTCTGCCGGGCCCGCGCTGTGCCGCGGTGCATTGAGCCATGACGGAGAACGTCATCCCGCTGCTGCGCAGCTTCCTGGTGCAGAGCTACGACCAGCTCAAGCAGCGGCTGGCCCTGCGTCTGGGAAATGTCGAGCTGGCGGAAGACGCCCTTCACGAGACCTGGCTGAAGCTGGAGCGCAGCGAGGCCATTGCGGGCCCCGTTGCAAAGCCCCAGGCGTACCTGCTGCGCATGGCGGTCAATCTCGCCATCGATGTGCGGCGCGCGCAGAGCCAGGTCCTGCAGTCCGACGACATCGATGCGCTGATGAACGAATTGCCGGATCCGGCACCCGGGCCTGCCGAGGTCGCAGAAGCCCGCTCGCAGCTGGAGGCGCTGGATGGCCTGCTGCTGCGCCTGCCACCGCGCCGCCGCCAGATCCTGCTGCTGGTGCGGGTCGAGGGCTGGTCCCAGCGGGACGTGGCCGAGCGGCTTGGCATTCCCGTGCGGACCGTCGAGTACGAGCTCAGAGCCGCGCAGGCCCATCTGTTCTCCCGGTGGGAACGCGATCTGACAGATTCTCATGACGGCACCAAGAAATAGTTTGGGGATCGTGGCGTCGGCAGCCGTCTACAAGGTACGGGCCCCCTGAGACCCTCATGACCACGAGCCCTCCCTCACCGAAGCTCCCGGAGACGCTGCGCGAAGACGCGCGCAGCTGGGTGCGCAAGCTGCATTCGGGCGCCGCCACCCAATGGGAGGCGCAGGCTTTCCGGCGCTGGCGTGACGCAAGCCCTCTGCATCAGGCGGCGTTCGTCGAGGCCCGGCAGCAGTGGCGAATGCTTCAGCCGGCGCTGAACAGGCTGATGCAGGCCGACGCCGACGTTGCGAAGCTGCACCGCCAGACCCTGCACCGGCCCGAAGCGGGCCGCCGGGCATTCGTCGGCCTGGCCGGCGCAGCGGCCGCGGCCGGCGTTGCGGGGGTGGCGGTCTATTCGCCCCTGGGGCTCTGGCCCGCGGCCGATGAATGGAATGCCGACTGGCGCACGGGCGCCGGCGAGCAGCGCGTGGTCGCGCTGTCCGATCAGATCGGCCTGACCTTGAACACCCGCACCAGCGTCCGCCGGTTGAGCTCGAACGGCCAGACCGTGGGCCTGGACCTGCTCAATGGCGAAGCGGCAATCGAGATGCCGGCCGGCGCAGGCAACTTCAGCGTCGTGGCCGGCGCAGGCCGCTGCACGGCCGAATCGGCCCGCTTCGAGATCAGCCGCCTGGACGGGCGGGTGTGCGTGACCTGCCTGGCAGGAAGGGTGCACATCGCGCATCCTGCCGGCGAGCGCCTGCTGCTGGCACGCCAGCAGGCGGTCTACCGCGATCACTCGATCAGCGGCATCGCCGCCGTCGACCCCGAGGTGGCCTCGGCCTGGCGGCGCGGTGAACTCGTGTTCAGGCAGACCCCCCTGTCGGTGGTGCTGGACGAGATCAACCGCTACCGCCCCGGGCGTGTGGTGTTGATGGTGGATGCGCTGCGCGGGAAAACCGTCACCGCGACCTTCAGGCTCGACCGTCTCGATCTGGCCTTGCTGCAGATGCAGCGTTCCTTCGGCCTGAACGCCCGGTCGCTTCCTGCCGGTGTGCTGGTCCTGAGCTGAGCTGGCCGTCGTTCGCGGCACTGTGATGCTTTCGTGACTTGGCCGCGGTGCGTTGCGTGCCAGCCCTTGATTCGCAAGGACTTTCAGGCGCGCGGCCGGCGCGCGTGGCGCGGGGCAGCAAACCGTCCCGAAAAATTCTTCCGGAATTCAGCCTTTGGGTTCCGTCAGGAAAGGAGTGGCCCTTGTGGCGTTGGCAGTCGATTGCCATCGCCGGGCAGTCCTTACTTTGGCGGGAACGAGAAATGACCTCACGTGGGCACAACGCAAACAATCGCTCGGCACGCGCGGCGCAGCAGCAGGCTTTCAGGATGGCGCCGCTCGCGCGGGCCATCGCGTTGGCGCTGGCCGCGGGCGGGGTGCTCGGCAGCGCGCATGCGCAGCGGGCGTTCAGCCCGGCATGGTTCGCCGCTAAGGGCGCGACCCAGGCGAGCGCGGTTGCGACGGGCAAGCTGCCCAACGGCGCCTCGGCGTTCAACGCGGCCAATCCCACGCAGGCCTTGTCCGCAGCGGACCAGCAGCGGCAGACCTCCATCCAGAACCTGAACCTGGCCGCGCGCGCAATCGCCGCGCAGCAAGGCGCACAGGCCGCTGCGCGTGCTGCGGCGCTGGCCAGCGGCGAGTCTGCGCCGGACGGCCTCGCCGAAGGCGGCCTGAAGGTCGACACCCAGTCGCTCACGGCCGGCTGGCTCAATGCCAAGGACCCCGTCCAGGCGGCGGCGAACGGCAAGACCACGGTCACCATCGAACAGACCGCCGACAAGGCCATCCTGAACTGGGAGACCTTCAACGTTGGCAGGAACACGGCGGTGAAGTTCGACCAGCGCGGCGGCACCCACCCCAAGACGGGGGCCAACGAATGGGTCGCGCTCAACCGCATCAACGATCCCAGCGGCCGGCCCAGCGAGATCGCCGGCCGGATCGAGGCCGAGGGCAGCGTCTACCTCATCAACCGCAACGGCATCCTGTTCAACGGCAGCAGCCAGGTCAACGTGCGCAATCTGGTCGCCTCCAGCCTCAAGCTCAGCGACGAGCAGTTCAAGGCCGGTCTCAACACGCGCCTGGGATCGAAGTCGGGCGACCCCGGCTACTGGAGCGGCCTGGAAGTCGGCGTTGGGGTGCCCACCTTCGGCGAGAACCCCGAGAAGCTGCCGGCCGATTCGAACGTGCTGTTCGACGACATGGGGCCGGCCTTCGACCCCGGCAAGGCGCCAGGCGATGTGAAGGTGCTGGCCGGCGCACAGATCACGGGCCAGGGCGGCCACGTGCTGATGTTCGCACCCAAGGTCAGCAATGCGGGCAGCATCCGCACGCCCGGCGGCCAGACGCTGCTGGGCGCGGGCGAGAACGTATGGCTGGAAGCCAAGGAGATCAGCCCCACCGTGCGCGGCTTCGACGCCGCCACCTCTTCGGTGCGGCCCTGGGCCTTTCCGGCCAAGTTCCTGATCAGTCCGATGACGGGCCCCGCCTACCAGCCCTATCTGTTCGGGCGGATCGTGTCCGACATCCTGCCGCTGATGGACCAGCGCGCGGCGCAGGTCGGCTACAGCGTGCTCAACACCGGCATCATCCAGGCCGACCGTGGCGACATCTCCATGGTGTCGCGCGAGATCAAGCAGCACGGCATCCTGCAGGCCAGCACCGCCCTGAACAACCAGGCCGGCTCCATCCGCCTGCGCGCCTGGGGCCAGGGCATGGCCAACATCGACATCAACCTGGCGGCCGATGCCTCGCACCTGACGGCCTGGTCGGGCGGCACGCTGACTCTGGGGCCGGACAGCATCACGCAGGTCGTCAACGAGTGGCAGGACAGCACGCGCATCGAAAGCGGCGCGCTGGCCAACCGCTACCAGCCCGGGCGCATCGAGCTCTACGGCAAAGCGATCGACGTGCAGCCACGCGCCCAGGTCACGGCCGCTGCGGGCAACATCGACATCCAGGCCCAGGCCAACCCTGCCGCCCTGGTCCGGAACAGCCAGGTGGGCGACGGCAGCCGCGTCCTCATTGGCGAGCAGGCCACCATCAGCACCGCGGGCCTGATGCAGATGCCGGTGGACATGGCCAGCAACTTCGTCGAGGCCGAGCTGCGCATCAACGAGCTGCGCGACTCCTACCTGCAGGCCAACACCTGGCTGTACGGCAGGAAGGTCATCGTGGACCGTCGCAGGTCGGGCACCTTCCAGGGGCTGATGGCAGGCGTCGAATGGGTGAGCGACGAGTCCGGCAAGGCCGTGAAGGGCGTCTGGGTCGGCACGCCGCTGGCGGACGTGACGGGCTGGGTGGGCAATGGCCTGATCGGCCTGACCGAGCTGGCGGCGCGTGGCGGCGACATCACCATCCAGTCCAACGGCTCGGTGATCACGCGGCCGGGCTCCATCCTCGATGTATCCGGCGGCTCGGTGCGCTACAGCGACGGCTGGAACACCGAAACCCTGCTGCAGGGTGCGGACGGGCGCAGCTACCTCATGTCTTCCGCGCCGGCGGACATGAGCTACACCGGCATCGCGGGCCAGTACCTGCAGACGCATGCGCGCTGGGGCGTCACCGAGACCTACGTCAATCCGCTGATGTCGGGGCGGCGCTGGGAGCCGGGCTACGAGGAAGGCCGCAACGCCGGTTCGATCGACATCCGTGCCGGCAGCGCCTTCATCCTGGAAGGCGAGTTCAAGGGCTCGGTGCAGCCCGGCGACCGCGTCCAGGAACAGGCCGACCTGGCGCGGGCCGGCCGCCTGACGGTGGGCTCCAACAGGGCGCAGGAGGGCATGTGGACGCTGGGCCAGGTCATCATCAGCGATAGGCCCACGCTGCTGCCTGCGGAATTCACCATCGACAGCCCGCTGGGCCAGGACGCCTTCCTGACCGATCCGGAAGGGCAGACCCCCGGCGCTGGCGCGGGCGTGGGGCGCACCACCTGGCTGTCTGCCGCGGGGCTGAGCCATTCGGGCCTGGGCGCCATCGAGCTGAACCTCAACACCGGCTTCGTGCTGGAAGAAAACGCGGTGCTGACGCTTCAGCCGGGAGCCAGCTTCACGGCGGCGGTCTATGAGGGCCAGGGCATCCCGGGGAACTTCGACATCCAGGGCAGGCTCATCGCCCCCGGTGGCGCCATTTCGCTGAGTGCCGGTGGCACGGCCGAAAGCGTGCTGCGCCTGGGGCCCAACAGCCTGCTGAGCGTCGCGGGCCAGTGGGTCAACGACGCGGGCGGCGGCGCCACGCCCGGCCGCGCGATCCACGGCGGCTCCATCGCACTGGGGATCCCGTTGAAGGAAGGCCTGGGCACGGCTTACGGCAAGGTGGACGTGGCGGCCGGCGCGACGCTGGACGTCTCCGGCGGCGGCTGGCTGCCGGGTGTCACCTCGGGCCGCCGGGCAGGTCAGGTGCAGGCGGGCGATGGCGGGTCCATCAGCCTGACGGCCTTCGATGGCGCGGCGCTGGACGGGCTGGACCTGCGTGGCTGGTCCGGCGGCGATGCCTCCAGCCTCACCCTCACGGCGACCGGTGACGTGCAGGTGGGCGGCACCGCCCCTGCGGCCGAGGCCACGGGCGCAGCCCTGCCGCTGCACCTGCCGGAAACGCTCCACACCGAGCGCGGCTTCGGCACCATCGGCATCCGGTCGCTCGGCGGGGAGGTCGTGGTCGCGGAAGGCGCCCGCGTTCACATCCAGCCCACGGGCTGGGACATGGCCGCGGCCGCATCGGCGCTGCGGGAGCTGCCCAGCGGCGGCGCATTGGGCCATGCGCTCACCCCGCAGCCACGGGACGCACTGAGCCAGCAGAACCGCGCCGCGCGCGCGCCCGGCGGCCTGTCGCTGGCAACCGGCGTGAACGGCGGCGGCATCCGCATCGAGGCCAACACCAGCATCCGCACGGAAGCCGGCGGCGCGATCTCGCTGAACGCGGACGGGGCCGGCGATGCTTCCGTGCGCGTGGCAGGCCGCATCGAGGCACCGGCCGGGACGCTGAGCATCCGCGCCAAGAACACCCTGACGCTGGCCGACGGGGCCGAACTGCTGCTGCCCGGCGTGGCGCAGATCTTCCACGACCCGGTCACGCAGCTGCGCGAGGGCACGGTGCTGCCGGGTGGCACGGTCACGCTGAGCGCCGGCACGCTGGATGCGCAGGCGGCTGCGCTGATCGACGTGTCCGGTGCGCGGGGCACGGTGGACTATTGGGAGCGCGGCACGGGCGCGCTCGGCGCCGTGCAGCGCGCGCAGCAGGAGCTGGGCAGCGATGGCGGCGCGGTCGCGATCACGGCCACGGCCGGCGGCGCCATGAACACCCGGCTGCGCGCCCACGGCGGCAATGCCGATGCGGCGGGCGGCTTTCTGTCCATCACCGACAACAGCCAGGCCGGCAATGCTTCCGGGGACCTGGTGACGCCTGACGTCGGCTCGTTCCTGTATTACAAGAATCCGGCTGGAACCTATACCTTCGACGGCGAAAGGTACACGCGGATCATCGCCAGCAGCGGCAACCTCGACGTGCATGACGAGCACGCCGGCGACGTCAAGATGAACAGTGCGATGCGCACGGCGATCAACTCGGCGCTGCCCACGCTGATTTCCAGCAGCAACGGGCTGGTCATCGATGCCGGTGCGGCGCAAGCCGCGGGGCCGGGCGCCGACGTGGCGCCGTGGGAGCACAACGCGAGCATCGACCCGCGGGTGGTCGAGCTGCTCAACAAGTACTTCTGGAGCGGCACCGGAACGGCGCTGAGCCACAAGATCAACATCGGCAACATCGCCACCTCGGACGGCACCCTGCACGTGTCGGCGAAGGCGCTGCAGGACACCGGCTTCTCGGCGGTGGACCTGCGTTCCTCGCAGGTGGGCGTGCAGCTCAACGGCGGCGTCGACCTGAACATCGGGGGCCGACTGGGGATTACCGCCCCCGTCATCAAGAGCGACGGGCTGGGCGGCGTGGTGCGCCTGCACGCCAACCATCTGCAGCTGAACCCGCTGGCGGGCGCGGCCGCTGCCGCTGCCACCACGGCCCCCAATGCCGGCGAACTGCTCCTGTCGGCCAGCCAGGTCATCGACATCGCGGGCAGCGGCGAGAAGGGCGCCGCTGCGCCGGCTGTCGACGTGAGGCTGCGCGGCTTCGAGCGCACGGTGCTGGAAACCGGCGATCTGCGCTTCGTGGCCGGTGCCTACAGCGAAGGCGGCACCGACTACGACGACGCTCAGCTGCGGGCCACGCTGGACGTGGGCGGTGCGCTGGAGATCAAGGCTGCGCAGGTCTACCCGGCCACGGCCGTCACGGCAGCCATCCATTCGGACGAGTCCATCACCGTGCGCGGCCACGGGAGCGCCGCGGCACCCCTGTCGGCCGGCGGCAGCCTGACGCTGAATGCGCCCGTCATCGAGCAGGACGGCGTGCTGCGTGCGCCCTTCGGGCAGATTGCGCTGAACGCCGACGAGCGCCTGACGCTGGGCGCCAACAGCCTGACCTCGGTGTCGGGCGCGGGCCTGGACGTGCTCTACGGCACCTTGCGCAATGCCGAGTACTGGCTGGATCCGGCCAATCCGCAGGGCCGCAACCGCACCCTTGCCAGCGACACCACCTTCCTGGATGAAAACCGCTACCTCTCGTTGCTGCCGGAAAAGCGCGTCTTTCTGCAGGCGCCCGATGTGGCCATGGCCGCGGGTGCGGTGGTGGACATCGCGGGCGGCGGAGAGCTCCACGCCTGGGAGCATGTGCCTGGCTCGGGCGGCTCGCATGACGTCCTGACGCTGCCCGGCATGTACGCCGTGCTGCCGGGCCACCAGGGGCTGGCGCCCGCACAAGGCGGTGCGGCGGGCGGCCAGGTCTGGCTGTCCGGCGGTGGCCTGAGTGCCGGCTGGTACACGCTGCTGCCCGCACGCTATGCGCTGCTGCCCGGCGCCTTTGCGGTACAGCGCACGGATCAGGCCCTGCCGGCCTGGGCTGCGGCGCGTGGCGAACTGGCCAGTCTGCGGGACGGCTCGGCGGTCGTCGCCGGGCGGGAACAGGACACCGTCAGCGGCGCGCGTGATGCCACGGCCTCGAGCTGGCGCGTGCTGCCCGGCAGCGTGGTGCGCGAGGTCAGCGAATACAACGAAGCGCAGGGCAACGCCTTCTTCTCATCGGACGCGTTCAAGCTGACGCAATACCGCCTGACGGGGCAGGACGTCGTGACCCCGCGGCTGGCGCGCGACGGCGGCTCCGTGGTGTTCAAGGCCACCAACGCCCTGACGCTGGACGGCGAGCTGCGCGCGCAGCCCGATGCGGGCGGCCGCGGCAGCCTGGTGGACATTGCCGCTGCCAGGATCGCCATCGTCGGCGCGGGCCAGGACAGCAGCGACCTGCGTGACGATGGCTACCTGATCGTCGATGCCGGCAGCCTGACGCGCTTCGGCGCGGGCAGCCTGCTGGTGGGCGGCACGCGCACGGGCGACGTGCGCGGCCTGCAGGTGGACGTGGCCGCCAGCGACGTGGTGCTGCGCAACACGGCCGACACGGCGCTGAGCGGGCCCGAAGTGATCCTAGCCGCGACGAACGCGGTGGCGCTCGAGTCGGGCAGCGTGCTGCGCGCGCAGGGCCAGGCTTCGGGCGGCGAGGTGGACCTGGTGCTCAAGCCGCAGGTGGCGGCCGTGTGGAGCGACAACAACACGCCCAACGACACCAGCGACGACCACATCACCACGCCTTCCAGGGACTGGGGTGCGCTGGTGCGCGTGAGCAGCGGCCAGGCCGTGCAGGCGCTGCGCGAGAACGTGGACACCACGCTCGGCGGCCAGGTGCGCATCGGCACCGGCGCACTGCTGGAGGGCGGCGAGGCACTGCTGCTGGACGCCACCAGCAACACGGAGATGGCCGCGGGCGCGCAACTGTCGGGCAAGGCCCTGTCGATTGCCGCGAGCCGCATCGGCATCGGCGGCGGCAGCGGCGGCCTGGTGCTGGACGACGACGCGCTGGCGCAGCTGTCGCGCACGCAGGCCTTGACGCTGCACAGCTACGGCAGCCTGGACTTCCATCGCTCGCTGGACATGCGGGGCCTGGAGCGGGTGGTGTTCGACGCCGCGGCCTTGCAGGGCCACGGCGTCGACGCCGTGCAGGTGCAGGCCTCGTACCTGACGCTGCAGAACACGGGCGCGTCGTCCAACGGCGCGGGCATGGGCAGTGGCCGGCTGGCGCTGTCTGCAGGCGAGCTGGTGCTGGGCGCGGGCGACAAGACAGTGTCCGGCTTCGACCAGGTGCTGCTGTCGGCCAGCCAGCGCATCGCCGGCGAAGGCAGCGGCAGCCTGGATGCCGGCGCAGCGTCGCTGAGCCTGCACACGCCGGTGCTGCAAGGCGTGTCCGGCGCCGACCAGGCCCTGCGCACGCAGGGGCAGCTGGTACTGCAGCAGGACGGGCTGCTGGATGCGCAGGCCATGGCCGCTCTGGGCCGCGCCAGCCTGGGCGCGCGCCTGAGCCTGTCGGGCCAGGGCGTGACGGTGGCGCTGCCGGTGCTGGCCCTGGGCGGCAGCATCGCGGTCGATGCCGGCACGGGTCAGCTCACGCTGGCTGCGCCCGGCCGCCTGCATGCGGGTGGCCTGGAGAAGAGCTTCTTCGACATGGCCCAGTACGTGGACGCGGGCCAGATCAGCCTGGCGACCCGGGGCGGCCTGATCGACCTGGCGCCCGGCAGCCTGCTGGACCTGTCGGCCCATGCGCGCGGCGGTGACGCCGGCAGCCTGACGGTGGATGCATCGGCCGGCGGGCAGGTGAACTTCGGCGGCGCCCTGCAGGCGCAGGCCGGCTCCGGTGGCAAGGGCGGCAACTTTGCGCTGGCCATCGACCGGCTGGAGGACTTCGGCGCGCTGGCGCGAACCCTCAACGACGCGGGCTTCAGCCAGTCGCGGCAGTTCCGCGTGCGCCAGGGCGACCTGAGCATCGCGGGCACCACGCAGGTGGCCGACTTCGAAGTCATCACCGACCGTGGCCTGATCACGGTGGACGGCACGGCGCGCGTCGAGGCCAGCGCCACCTATGGCGGCAGCATCCGCCTGGTGGGCGGGGCCGGGCTGACGATGCAGGCCGGCGCGGTGCTGGCGGCCCATGCCACCGACACCGTCGACGGCGTGGGCAGCAGCCGCATCGAGCTGGAAGCGGTGGACGGCCAGCTGAACCTGGCCGGCGGCACGCTGGACCTGAGCGGCGGCGAAGGCGGCAAGCTGCGGCTGCGGGCGCAGCGCAGTGCCGGCAACGACGGCCTGAACGTCACGGCGCTGAACGCCACCGTGCAGGGCGCGCGCTCCGCGGTGCTCGAAGGCGTGCGCCGCTACGCCAGCGCGGACGGCACGGTGGAATCCGTGGCCCCGCAGGCGATCAGCGAGGCCAATGCCTTTGCAGGCCACACCGGCATCCTGCCGGGGCTGGGTGGCAACGCGGCCGCCTACACGCTGGCAGCGGGCATCGAGATCGCCAGCGAGGGCGATCTGCGGCTGGGCCGCGACTGGAACCTGTTCGACAGCTTCGGCGCGGCGCACCGCGAAGGCACGCTGACGCTGCGTGCGGGCGGCAACCTGGACATCGACGGCCACCTGAGCGACGGTTTCGACATCGCGGGCCGCGACAACGGCGCGGGCCAGGCGGCGCGGCTGCAGCAGGCGGCTTCGTGGAACCTGCGCCTGGTGGCGGGTGCGGACCTGGCTTCGGTCGATGCCCTGGCCACGCAGGCGCCGGGCGCGCTCGCGGCCGATGCCGGCACGATCCGCGTGGGCACGGCCGGCACCGACTCGGGCGCGGGCAAGCTGGTGCGCACCGGCAGCGGTGACCTGACGGTGCGCGCCGGGCGCGACCTGGTGCTGGCGCACAAGGAGTCGGCGCTGTACACGGCGGGCCGGGCCGAGGCCGACCCCACGCTGGGCGGCGGCTTCGACACCGCCAGCATTGACGCCCAGTACGGCGCCGAAGGCGGCCATGTGGACGTCGCCGCGCAGGGCAGCGTGCGCGCGCCCACCGCGCAGGGCCAGCGCTCGGACCAGATCCTGACCGAATGGCTGTTCCGCCAGGGGCGCTATGGCGGCGAACTCGACAGCCCCACCGGCTACTACGACGCCTACAACATGGGCGACAGCTGGGCGCCGGTCATGTCCGCCCGGGGCCAGCAGCCGAGCTGGTGGGTGAACTACGCCAGCTTCCAGCAGGGCCTGGGCGCGCTGGGGGGCGGCAACGTGAAGCTGTCGGCCGGCGAGGATCTGGTGAACCTGGTGGTGGCCCTGCCCAGCACCCTGCGCGTGACGGGCGGGCGTTCCGCCAGCGATGCCGCGGCCTCGATCGTGGCGCGCAACGGCGGGCAACTGCAGGTGGCCGCGGGCGGCACCCTGAAGGCCGGCCAGTACTACGTGGGCCGCGGCGCCGGCGAGATCGAGGCAGGCGCCAGCGGCGCCGGCTACGTTCTGACCGGCCGCGTGAACAGCTGGTCCGATGCCACCTATGCCTACGACATCGCACCCGTGCTGGCGCTGTCGGACGCCACGCTCAAGCTGCAGACGCTGGGCGATCTGGCCGTGCAGACCGTGATCGACCCGATGCAGATACGCCGTGCCTACGTCGACCAGGCCGACCGGGACACCAGCACCGGGGCCAGCCATGCGGTGTTCATGAGCAGCCAGACCGAGCGCAGTGCCGTCGACCTGGTGTCCACCGGCGGCAACGTGCGCCTGGTCAACCAGTCGGAATACGTGACGGGGAATGACACGTCGAACACCACCGGGCTGGTGGCCGGCATGACGGACGGCAAGCTGCAGACGGACATGGTGGGCCTGTATCCGGCCAAGGTCAGCGTGTCGGCGCTGAGCGGCAGCATCGAGGTCGCGGGCCTGCTGGCGATGGCGCCGGCCAACACCAGCGACCTGACGCTGCTGGCCGCCCAGGACCTGCGCTTCCAGCGCGGGCGCAGCCTGCAGGACACAGGCGCCATCGTCATGACCCAGGCCACGCTCAACCAGTGGCCCTCGATCCTGCGTCCCTGGACGGGCGTCACCACGGCGCTGGGCGGCGCGTCGGCCTTCGGGGCGCCGCTGAAGTCGGTCTACGCCGGCTTCTCGGTGAGCAACACCTTCCTGACCAACAGCCTCCACGGCGCGGAGCTGTTCGACAACACCGATGTGCTGCCCATGCAGGTGCATGACTTCACGCCCAGCCGGCTGTACGCGGCCGGGGGTTCCATCAGCGACCTGAACCTGATCGCTTCGGAATCGGCGCATGTGCAGGCCGGCACCGACATCCGCAACTTCGAGCTCAGCACGCGCCATCTGCGCCCCACCGACACCACGCTGCTGGCCGCGGGCAACGACATCCTGGCGGTCGCCAACAGGCTGCTGTCGCATCGCTATGCGGTCTACAGCGGGCAGGAGCAGACCTACCACTACGACCGGGGCAGCCGCGCCGCCGTGCAGGGCGCGGGGGAACTGCTGCTGATGGCCGGCCGCGACATCCAGGGCAACAACCTCTCGCTGTACACCAATGCCAACCGCTATTGGGACTACGCGGCGGCAACGCCGCTGGGCGAGGAAGCGAACCTGATCCGCGCGCTGCCCGCCGAAGGCGCCGACATCACGCTGATGGCCGGCATGAACAAGGCCGCCAGTTACGAAGCCTTCGAGCGGGCCTACCTGGACCCGGCCAACGTGGCGGCCATGCCCGACTACCTCCGGACCACGCTGGCCGATGGCTCGGTGGCGCCGCTGTACCTGACCGACGGGGTGGAGAGCCGCGGCGATCTGGCCAAGCTGACGCGCCGGGGCCTGGTGTCCTTCATGGAAGGAATGCTGGGCGCCGACCGGGTCGCCAGCCTGAGCGGTAGCGCCGACGGCAAGCTGAGCCCGCAGCAGGCCTGGGAGCACTACCAGCAACTGCCGCCCCTGGTGCGCCAGCAGTTCCTGCGCCAGGTCTTCGTGTATGAATTGCGCCAGGGCGGGCGCGACCAGAACGAGGACGAGCCGCTGCACGGCGGCTACCGGCGCGGCTTCGCGGCCATCGACACGCTGTTCCGCGGCACCGAGGTCGCAGGCCAGGGCGCGCGCTACGCGGCCGACCTGCCCGACGACTGGCGCAGCAGCTGGACGGGCGTGGGCAGCATCGCGGCGACCCGCCTGGCGGCGCGCACCCACCAGGGCGGCGACATCAACGTGCTCACCCCGGGCGGCGGCCTGCAGGTGGCGGCGCTGGGCGCGGCCGTGCCCGAGGGTTACGGCCTGGTCAGCCTGGCGTCGCCGGGCCAGATCAATGTGTTCGCGGACCAGGACGTCATCGTGAACCGTTCGCGCATCCTGTCGTTCGTCTCGCAGGCCGAGCCCCTGGGCAGCGACCAGGTGCTGTGGTCGAGTGCGGGCGACATCGACGCCGGCCGGGGCGCCAAGACCGTGCGCGTCCCGCAGGCGCCGGAAGTCACCGCGGACGAAGACGGCAACATCCTTGTGCAGGAAAAGCGCGACATGAGCGGCGCGGGCATCGGCACCGTGGGCGAAGGCGACGTGGACCTGGTGGCGCCGAAGGGGATCATCAATGCCGGTGATGCTGGCATCCGGGTTGCCAGCAACCTCAACATCGCCGCGCTGCAGGTGCTCAACGCCGACAACATCGAGGTTCAGGGCGAATCGAGCGGGCTGCCCGTGGTGGCCGCGGTGAACATCGGGGCGCTGACCCAGGCCAGCGCGGCGGCGGCGTCGGCGGCCATGGCGGCGCAGGAATCCGTGCGGCAGGAGCGGGCTGCGGCAAGGCAGAGCCTGCCCTCGGTCTTCACGGTGCGGGTCGTGGGCTTCGGCAACGAAAGCCTGCCACCGGCAGAGGCGAGCCCGCCCTCGCAGCCGCGCGCCGGCGCGCGACAGGGCACCTCGCTGCGCTACGAGCCGACCCACTCGGTGCAGGTCTTCGGGCACGGCCATCAGTTCGACGCTTCGGTGATGTCGCTGTTGACCGACGCCGAGAAGGCCAGCTTGCGGCAGAGCCGGTGAGACGACGACGCAGCCGGGCCAGCCTGCATGGCCCCGGCGCTGTCACCGCCCCGTCATTCGCCCGCGTCCAGAATGCGCCGCGGTGCATCAAGGGACAGAGCGCATGTTTGCTGCCGGCGAGCGATTCAACGGTCTGAGCCACCTGGCGGGCTTTGCGCTGGCCATCGCGGGTCTTGTGGCGCTCGTCGCGCAGCTGGGTCCCGCCGCACGGCCGTGGCACGCCGTCGGCAGCCTGACCTTTGCGCTGGCGGTCCTCTTCCTGTACGCAGCCTCCATCGCCTGCCATGCCAGCCGGGGGCGGGCGAAGCGGCTGTGGGAGCGGCTGGATCATGTGGCGATCTTCGTGCTCATCGCAGGCACGGCGACGCCCTTCGCCCTGAGCCTGCCTTCCGATCCATGGGCATGGGGCGGGCTCGTCCTCGTCTGGGCGGCCGCCGGCCTGGGCATCGGGCGGGAACTGTGGCACCGGCCGGCGCCACAAAGACCTTCGGTGCTGCCCTACGTGGCGGTCGGCTGGCTCGCCGTGGCGGTGGCCGTGCGCGCCTGCCGGCAACTGCCGGGCTCGGTGGCCGTGCTGCTGGTCGCAGGCGGGTGCGTGTACACGCTGGGCACCTTCTTCTATGTCC
Organism: Xenophilus arseniciresistens; assembly: GCF_028023875.1. Taxonomy (GTDB): domain Bacteria; phylum Pseudomonadota; class Gammaproteobacteria; order Burkholderiales; family Burkholderiaceae_C; genus Xenophilus; species Xenophilus arseniciresistens. The sequence continues at coordinate 525,816 of NZ_JAQIPB010000001.1, read as the reverse complement.
GGTCCGCGCAGCTGCGCCACGCGCACGGGATCTGGCATCTGTTCGTGCTGGCGGGCACCGGCACCCACTATGCCGCCGTCTACGGCCTGGCCGGCGGGGGCTGATCACCGGCGCATGGCAGGTGCGGGTCAAGGCGCCTTGCGCGATGCGTCCTTCTTCTTCTCCTCCTCGTCCGCGTCTTCGCGGGGGCACAGCACCGCGTTGACCTCCGCGCCGAAGATCAGCGTGGTGGCGCTGACATACAGGAACACCAGCATCGCGACCACCCCCGCGAAGCTGCCGTAGACCAGCGCGAGCTTGCCGGCCGTGGCCAGGGTCATCGAGAAGAAGATCGCTGCGCCCACCCACAAGGCCGCGCCGACCAGCGCGCCCGGCAGCACGCTGCGCAGCCGCTGCGGCCGGTCTGGCAGCCAGCCGTACATCGTCGTGTAGAGCACGCTGAGCACGCCGAAGGCCAGGAGGTAGCGGATGCCGTCGCGCAGCCACAGGGCCTCGCGCGTGCGGCCGAAGTTCTTCGCCAGGAACTCCCAGACGTAGGGCATCACGATGACGGTGCTGAAAGTCATCCACGCACCCAGGCCGACGACGATGGTGAACAGCGTGACCTTGATCCGCGCCTTCCAGAAAGCCAGGCCCCGCTCGATGCCGTAGGCGCGATTGAGCGCCGAGCGCACGGCCTGGAAGCCCGAGGAGGCCGTCCACACGGTGGCGATCACGCCGATGGCCAGCAGAGCCTGGTTGCGCTGCGCCAGCACCTGGTCGATCACGGGCTGCATGGCCTGGCGCACCAGCGGCGGCGCGTACTGCATCAGCCGCCGGGCCAGGGAAGCGGCGTCCCCGGGCTCGCCGATGTAGCCGGCCGCCGACGACAGCAGGATCAGCATCGGGAACATCGCCAGCGTGATCGAGAAAGCCAGGCTGCCGGCCTGGTTGGCGCTCTGGTGGAAGATGTAGTTGGCCACGGCCTGGCCCAGCACGCGCACGCCCGGCAGCGCCCGCACGCGGCCGCGCAGCGCGGCCCAGGCCAGGGCAAGCTGGGCCCGCACGCTGCGAACGACCCTCAGGCCGCCGGCGGCAGGCCCACCCGGTAGCTGCGCACGCGTTCGCGGTGCAGCAGGCCGGCCTCCAGGCCCCTGCGGATGGCGGCGGCTGAAATGCAATGCACGGTGCCGTTGGCGTCCAGATAGCGGCGCGGCGAGATCTCGCGCAACTGGCCGCCCGCGCCCGCCAGCGATGTGAAGCGTCTGAAAAGAGGATGGGCTTCGACGGAGCCAGGCTCCGGGGGCTGGGGGGCGGCGTTCATGCCGATGTTGTAACGATGCGCATCGATTTGTGCCGCGAGCCGGGATCGATGCGCCATGTCAGCCAACACGCCGCGCATGCGGCGCAGCCTTGCAGCTCTTGGTTTCGCGGCAGCGCCAGCGCGCTGCGCGGCCGGCGGCGCGGCGTCACGGGGGCGAATCGGCCACGAATCGCGCGTGTTAGAAAGAGCCGCATCGACGACCGCCGTGGCTGCCCTGCCGGCGGCGCCCACTGATTTCTTCGCGCTTTTTCATGGCCTTGCCTTCCGACCTGATCCGCGACTGCAACCGTGCCAGCCTTGCCCTGCTGCAAGCCAACCTCAGCACCCACGGCATCCTCGCGGCCTCGCGCACCGAGGCCGCAGCCGCCCGGCGCTACACGCGCATCTTCGGGCGCGACGCGGCGATCTGCGTGATGGCCATGTGCGCCAGCGACAGCGCCGCGCTGCGCCAGGGCGCGGTGGACAGCCTGCAGGCCCTGGCCGCGCAGCAGGCGTCCAACGGACAGATCCCGAAGTACGTGGACCCCGAAGGACAGGACGCCGACTTCTGGTACCTGGGCTGCATCGACGCCACGCTGTGGTGGCTGATCGCCGTGGACGAGGTGCGCCGCGCGGGCCTCGTGCCGGCCACGCACTGGGCGGGCGAGGTTGCGCTGGCGGTCCAGTGGCTGCACGCGCAGGAGCACCAGCACTTTCGCCTGCTGCAGCAGAACGAGGCCAGCGACTGGGCGGACATCATGCCGCGGTCGGGCTTCGTGCTCTACACCAATGCGCTGTGGTACGAGGTGAAGAAGCGCCACGCGCTGCCCGAGGCCGAGGCCACGCGGCATCACTTCAACCACCTGTTCAACCCCTTCCAGCGCGACCTGCCCGAATACCACCGCGCACGGCTGCTGCGCCATTACGCGCGCCGCGGCCGGCGCGACCCGGGGCTGTATCTGAGCTTCGTGAACCTCTCATTCGTGGGCGACGAGGGGGACGTCTTCGGCAACCTGCTGGCCGTGCTCTTCGGCCTGGCCGACGAGGGCATGGCGCACCGCATCCTGAACACCATCGACAAGGCCGGTGCCGCCCAGCCCTGGCCCGTGCGCGTGACGCTGCATCCGATGTCGCAGGGGCATCCGCTGTGGCGCGACTACATGAACCGCCACCAGCAGAACCTGGCGCACCAGTACCACAACGGCGGGCTCTGGCCTTTCGTGGGCGGTTACTGGGTGATGGCGCTGGCGCACATCGGGCGGCTGCAGGAGGCGCAGCATGCGCTGGCCCAACTGGCGGCCGCGAACGCGCAGGACGACTGGCGCTTCACCGAATGGTTCCACGGCTGGACGCTGGCCCCCATGGGCATGGCCGGCCAAAGCTGGAACGCCGCCACCTTCCTGCTGGCGCAGCGGGCGCTGGCGCAGGCGGCCAGCTGAGGGGGCGAGCCGCTCAGGCCTGCGCGGGCCGCGCCCAGAGCCAGCGCGCCACCTGCTGGCGCAGCGCCTCGGCGGCAGAGGCAGCCGCGCGCTGCGGCAGCTCCAGGTGCCGCTCGCGGGCCCGGTCGAAGGCGTAGAAATAGTCCACCTGCAGCCCATGCCGGTCTTCGGCCTGCGGCGGGTCGTCGTCCGCAAGCGGGCTGACCAGCACGCTCACCTGGCCCAGGTACTGGCCTGCCGCCACGAAGGCCATGTTGTCGTTGGCGGCGCGCTCGGCCTGCGACGGATGGGCCGCATGTGCCGCATCGAGCACCATCCAGGGCAGGTCCCACCCCGCGTCGGCGTAGACGGCGGGCGCGCACAGCAGCATGCGTTCGATGGTGCGGCGCTGGCTCAGCAGGGTGCCGAGGTAGGCACCGTAGCCCGAAGCGATGAGCCACACCGGCGCGCCCGAGCCATCGGCCAGCGCGTCATAGGCGCGGGTCAGCGTCTGCAGGTGTTCGCGCCGGCTGCGGCCGCGTTCGCCTTCGCACGCCAGTGCCACGACGGCGCTGCACCCTTGGCCCGGTGGCGCGGCTTCGCCGATGAGCTGCGCCCAGGGCGCGGCGCGCGCATCCACCAGCCAGAGCAGGCGAGGAGGGGCTGCGGGCGCCGGTGTGGCCTGTGGCTGCGGCGCCGCGAACATCGCGTGCGGCGGGAGCCAGCCGGTGGGGTGATCGACATCGAGCAACGCAGGCATGGAAGGCTCCTTGAGGAAGGCAGCGCGCGGGCCGCTGCCTGCTTATGCCGCGCGTGTTCCCGTGCCGGTGTGGGACGCCGCGCCATGCGCGCGCAGGCCCGGGCCTGCGCGCCGCGGGCTCAGCCAGCTTGCAGTTCCAGCACCGCGCAGGGCAGGGTGGCCAGCAGCGCTTCGAGCGTGTGTGGACCGGCCCCCTCGTGCACCCGGCCCGTGAGCGCGTCGCGCCACGCGCCGGCGGCGGGCAGTTGCAGCTGCGTGTCGCGCCAGGGCGATGCGTCCCATTGCGGCGCTGCCGATGCCCCGTCGGCCTGGGCCCAGGGCGACTGGGACTGGCCGCCCTGGCGTGCGAAGAAGCGGGCGCACACGGTGACGATGCGCCCCTGCGGCGTGCTGCGTTCGAAGGCGATGCAGGCCTGCGCCGCGGGGCCTTGCAACGCCAGCGGCGCATGCCCGCCGTCGCGCAGCACGGGCCAGGCGCGGCTGCGCAGGGCCAGCAGCTGGTGCGTGAGCCACAGCTTGGCGTCGTCCAGCCGTGCGGGCGACAGCGCATCGTGGCCAGCGCCAGAAAAGGGTGGCTGCTGCGTCAGGGCCTCCAGCCGGCGCGCGCGGGCCTCGTAGTCCACGGGGCGCCGGTTGTCGGGGTCCACCAGGCTGAAATCGAGCAGCTCGTTGCCCTGGTACAGATCGGGCACCCCTGCGCTGGTGTACTTGAGCGTGACCAGCACCAGGCTGTTGAGGCCGCCGCACCAGGCCACGGTGGCGGCCAGCCGGTCCAGGTCTTCCAGGAAGGCCGCGCTGCGCTGGCGGTCCAGGCAGGCACGGACCCAGTGCGCCAGCGCATCCTCATAGGCCTGCTGGGGCAGCAGCCAGCTGGTGTGGCGCTTGGCCTCGCGCGCGGCCTTGCGCATGTAGGCGTCGATGCGCGCCACGTAGCCCTGCGCGTCGGGGTCGGTGCCCCAGGTGCCGATCAGCGTCTGGTAGAGCAGGTACTCGTCGGCGCGCGACGGCGCCTTGCCGCCAAAGCGCGCCTGCACCTCTTCGCGCAGCGGCGCATTGAAGGCGCGCCAGCGCCGCAGTGCCAGCCGCCACGCCGCGGGCATCTCCGAAAGCACGTCGATGCGCGTGCGCACGTCTTCGGAACGCTTGTTGTCGTGCGTGGACGTGGCCAGCATCGTGTGCGGCCAGTCGCGCGCGCGTTCCTGGCTGGCGGTGTGGAACTGCGCCAGCGAAAAGCCGAACTGCGCCGGCTCGCCGCCCACCTCGTTGAGCGCGAGCAGCGGGAAGTGCCGGTAGAAGGCCGTGTCTTCCACGCCCTTGGCCGCCACCGGCGCACTGAACTGCTGGAAGCGCGCGGCGAAGCGTTCGGCCAGCTGGCGGGCCTCCTCGCCCTCGCCCGCGCTGCGCCCGCGCATGGCCTGGTGGATGAAGTCGAAGACCGTGTCGTCGGCCAGTTCGCTGGCCTCGCGCGCGGCCTGCACGGCCTGCGTGATGAAACGCTCGTCCTGGGCCGTCAGCGCGCCGTGGGCCACGTAGGTGCGGTACACGCTCATGTGCGCGGCCACGTCGGCCAGCGCGCGGCGCAGGTTGCCCAGCGTGTAGTCGCGCGTGCTGCGGTGCGTGCGCGCCAGGCGCAGCAGCATCGCGCACAGCACCGTGAGGTCGGAGGCCAGCGCGTTCTGCGCCACGCTGCGCTTGGCCTGCAGCACCAGCGATTCGTAGGGCTCGCGCACGCCCGTGAAGCTCTGCCAGATGCGCGCGAACGCGGGCTCGGCCGCGGTGTCGATCAGCACGCCGTTGGCCACGTTGGCAAAGCGGTAGCCCGTGGTGCCGTGCACGGCCCAGTCGGGCGGCACCTCCTCGTGGCCGGCGGCGATCTTCTCGCACACCACGTACAGCGGCCATGGCGCGCCTGGAGCCGAAGGCAGGCCCGCGCGCCGCGCATAGCCCTGCTGCAGCGCGCGGAAGTACGCAGCCGGGTCGCGAAGCCCGTCGGGGTGATCGATGCGCAGCCCGTCGACCCAGCCGCGCGCGGCCAGGTCCAGCGCCAGGCCCTGCGTCGCCTCGAAGACCTCGGGGTCTTCCACGCGCAGCGCGGCCAGCTCGTTGATGTCGAAGAAGCGCCGGTAGTTGATCTCGTCGGAGGCCACGCGCCAGAAGGCCAGCCGGTAGTGCTGCTGGTCGAGCAGCGCGTGCAGGGCATCGCGCGATTGCGGGCGGTTCCAGGCGCGCAGGGCTTCGGCCAGCGGCGCGGCGGCGGCGCTCTGGGCCGCCAGTGCGGCCAGCCGCCTGAAGGCGCCCTGCGCCTCGCGCAGCCGCGCCGCGCCGTCCTCGCGCCCGGGCAGGTGGGCCAGCGCGTGGCCGATGCTTTCCATTTCGGCCTGCAGCTCGCGCTGCTCGGTCAGCGCCGCGGCCCAGCGCAGCACCTGGCCGTAGCTGGCCGGCGCGAGCGGGAAGCGGTGCGCGTGGTAGTGCACGGCCAGCCGGCCCGTGCCGGCATCCAGCGCCAGCTCGAGCTGCCCGTCGTCGAGTACGCGGCCGTAGGCATCGCCCAGCACGGGGATCAGCACCTTGCCGGTCAGGGCCGGGTCCAGTGCCTGCCAGTCGATGTCGAAGCAGCGGGCCCAGGGCGAGTCCTGGCCGTTTTCGAGCACGTCGGTCCACCAGGGGTTGTCTGCGCCCAGCACGCCCATGTGGTTGGGCACCAGGTCCAGCAACTGGCCCATGCCCAGCTGGCGCAGGGCCTGCGTGAAGCGCGCAAAGCCTTCGAAGCCGCCCAGTTCGGGGTTGATCTCGCCGTGCGCGACCACGTCGTAGCCGTGCATGCTGCCCGGGCGCGCGCGCTGGATCGGCGAGCAGTACACATGGCTGATGCCCAGGCGCGCGAGGTAGGGCAGGATGCGGATCGCGTCGTCAAAACCGAAGTCCTTGTGGAACTGCAGGCGGTAGGTGGCGCGCGGGATCAGCGCGCCGCCCTTGTGGCCCTGCAGGCGCGGCGCCGGGCGTTCGCGCGCGATGGCGGCCGTGATGGCGCGCACCTGCGGGTCGGACTGCCACTGGGCCGTGGCCAGCGGCAGGCGGCGGCGCCAGTTGGGGTGGGTGTCGATGGTGCCGGGCAGGTTGGCCTGCTCGACCACGCCCAGCAGGTCTTCGGCCTGCACCATCAGAAGCCGCGAGGGCGCGCGCGCCAGCCAGGCGTGCACGGCGGCGCTGGCCTCGGTGCTCAGAGTCTGCGCGGCCAGGTTGCGGGCCACCTGGTCGGCATCCAGCAGGCCGGCATCCTGCAGCGCGAACAGCAGCTGGGCGCGCTCCTGCGCACGGTCGGCCAGTTGCTGGCGCGCGATGGCCTCGTCGGGATAGAGCTGCAGGCGCATGCGCTCGCGCAGATCGGCCACGCCCCACCAGCCCTGCAGGGTGGCCAGGTCGTGGGTGCTGACCGACACCAGGGCCTCGCGCGGGTACTGCGTGGCGGGCTTGAAGGCATCGGCTTCGCGTTCGAAGTAGGCCAGCCGGTACGAGAGCAGGCCGAAGCGCTGCAGCAGCGCACGCGTCTCGTCGGCCACGGTGCCCAGGTCCTCACCGATCACCAGGCACTGGTGGCGCTGGCTCTCCAGTGCCACGATGGCCAGCATCTGCTGCGCGTCATAGTGCACGTAGGCGCCGTCGGCCGCGCTGGCGCCCGGCGGCATGCAGTACAGGCGCACCAGGCCCATCACATGGTCGATGCGCAGCGCGCCCGCGCCGCGCATGCTGGCGCGCAGGGTGTCGATGAACAGCTGGTAGCCGGTCTCGCGCAGGCGGTCGGGCCGCAGTGGCGGCAGTCCCCAGTCCTGGCCCAGCGGGTTGAAGGCGTCGGGCGGAGCGCCCACGCTCACGGCCGTGGCCAGCACGTCGCCCGCGCCCCAGGCATCGGCGCCGTAGCGGTCCACCGAGACGGCCTGGTCCAGGTACAGGCCGATGGCCATGCCCTCGGCGCGACAGCGCTGCGCGGCGGCCTGCAGCTGCGTGTCGGCCACCCATTGCAGCCAGGCGAAGAACTCGACGCGCGATGCATGTTCGCGGGCGAACTGCTGCGCGGCTTCGCCCTCGGGGTTGTGCAGCGCCTGCGGCCATTGCGGCCAGCCCCAGGCTTGTGGGTCGAGCGCGCGGAAATGTGTTTGCAGCGCATCAAACAGCGCCTGGCGCTGCAGCGGCTGGCCGCGCATGCGCACAAAGGCGTCGAACTGCGCATGCTCATCCTGGTCGGTGCTTTCGGCATCGCTGCCCCGGCGCCATTCCTCATGAACCAGCTGCAGCACTTCAAGCTTGGCGGCGGCCACCTCGGCCGGCACCACCAGCGGCGCAGCGCTCAGCGCGGCCAGCCGGGCCTGAAAGGCCGCAGAGGCCACGCGCTGGCGCGCGGCGCTGCTGCGCTGGTAGGCAGGGATGGCCTCCACATCGATGTACAGCGCATTCAGGTGCAGGCGCGACGAGGGGCTGTAGGGGCTGCACTTGGTGGCGTCGTCCGGGAACAGCGCATGCAGCGGGTTCAGGCCAATGGCCTGCGCGCCCAGGCGCGCGGCCATGCTGGCCAGCTCGGCCAGGTCGCTGAAGTCGCCCATGCCCCATTGGCGCTCGGAGCGCAGCGCATACAGCTGGGCCGAGATGCCCCACTGGCGCGGCACTTCGGCGGCGGGTGATTCGGCGCGGTCTTCGGGCAGGTGGCAGCGCGGCGGCGCGGCGACCACCAGGGTCTGGCCCGGCAGGCCCTCGATCTGCAGCTGGTGGTAGCCCATGGGCAGCGCAGGGCCGTCCATCTGCAGATTCACCAGCGCGCAGTCCAGGCCCAGCTGCCGGGCTTGCGGATCGGCCTGCGTGGGCGGCACGGTGGCCTGGCCTTGTGTGCGATGGCCGGCTTCGTCGGTCAAGGTCCAGCGCAGGCTGGAAGGCAAGGGCAGCAGCAGGTTCAGCGGCAGTTGCCAGACCTGCGCGTCGGCCGCCGCCAGCACCACGGGCGGCAGCGCGCGGCGCCAGCGCCGGGTGTCAAGGGCCTGCACTTCGGCCTGCCATGCGGCTTCATCGTCCGGCGCATGCGCACCCATGCCGAAGTGCGCCAGCAGCGCGGCCAGGCTCTGCGGCGCCACATCGACCCGATGGCCCCAGACGTCGTGATGGAAGGTGGCGATGCCCAGCCGCTCGCAGGCGCGGTGCAGGGCCTCATGCATGGGCATGCTCCTGCAGCGCCACGCACAGGCCGCCCGCGGCCAGCGCCATCGCGGTGGCGCCGTGGGCTTCGCAGCCATGCTGGTGGATCACGCGGCCCGGCGGCGCGGCGGCCAGGGCCGGCGCATGCCCGAGGTTCATCACCATCTGCAGCAGCGCGGGGCGCAGTGCCTTCTTTTCGCCCGTGCTGCTTCCAGCGCTCAGCGTCCATTGCAGGTAGAGCACCGTGCCTTCCACATGCCAGCGCCCGCTGCCGGGTTGCGAAGGCAGCCGCGGCGCGATGTGCCGCGCGCGCAGCGCCAGGCAGCGGCGCACCAGCGCCAGTGCCTGCGCATGCGTGGGCTGCTCGCATTCGTCGCGGTCCAGGCGCGAGGCCTCGAGCGTGGCCGGGGCGTTGGGGTCGGGAATGCCTGCGCGTGCCTGCGCGTCCTGAAAGGCCGCGAACTGCGCGAACTCGCGGCGCCGCCCGTCGGCCACGGCCTGGGCCAGCGCGGGGCCGAAGTCGCAGAAGAACTGGAAGGGCGTGAGCGCGGCCCATTCCTCGCCCATGAAGAGCATGGGCACATGGGGCGAGAGCAGCAGCGCGGCGCGCGCGGTCTGCACCAGCCGCGGGTCGGCCAGCGCGTCGATGCGGTCGCCAAAGGCGCGGTTGCCGATCTGGTCGTGCGTCTGCAGGTACGACACGAAGGCCGTGCAGGGCAGCTCGTCCGTCGCTTCGCCGCGCCGTTCGCCGCCGCGGAAGGGCGAAGGCTGGCCGCTGTAGATGAAGCCCTGCGCCATCGCGCGGCCGAAGGCAGCCAGGGGCTGCTGCGCGTAGTCGATGTAGTAGCCATCGCGCTCGCCCGTCAACAGCACATGCGCGGCATGGTGCAGGTCGTCGTTCCACTGGGCCGTGGCCTGCAGCGGCTTTTGACCCTGCGCGTCGCGGCGCAGCAGCCGGGCCTGGTTCAGGTCGTTCTCCAGCACCACATGCACCTGCCGCGCGCGCCCCGGGCCGCTTTGCAGGGCCTCGCAGATATCGGCCACGATGTGCCGCGGGGAGTCGTCGCGGATGGCGTGCACGGCGTCCAGGCGCAGGCCGTCGAAATGGAACTCCTCGACCCAGTACAGCGCATTGCGCACGAAGAACTCGCGCACCGGCTGCGAGCCCTCGCCGTCGAAGTTGATGGCCGCGCCCCAGGGCGTCTGGTGGGCCGGGTTGAAGAAGGGCGGGCAGTAGGCGTGCAGGTAGTTGCCTTCGGGCCCGAAGTGGTTGTAGACCACGTCCAGCAGCACCATCAGGCCCAGGCCGTGCGCGGCATCGACCAGCGCCTTGAGCGACTCGGGCGTGCCGTAGCTGGCTTCGGGCGCATAGGGCAGCACGCCGTCATAACCCCAGCCGCGCGCGCCCGGGAACTCGGCCACGGGCATCAGCTCGATGGCCGTGACGCCCAGCGCCGCCAGCTCGGGCAGGCGCGCACGCGCGGCGTCGAAGCTGCCCTGCGGCGTGAAGCTGCCCACATGCAGTTCGTAGACCACCGCTTCCTCCCACGGCCGGCCCTGCCAGCGCTGGTCGGTCCAGACGAAGCGATGCGGATCGGTCAGCTCGCTGGGGCCGTGCACGTCCTGCGGATTGCGGCGCGATGCGGGGTCGGGCACCGTCAGGCCGTTGGGCAGCGCAAAGCGGTACAGGTCGCCGGCCGAGGCCTGCGGCACGTCGACGAAGCAGTGGCCTTCCGAGGCCGCCTGCATGGGCAGGCGCTGCCAATGCGCACTGCCGGCGGCCTGCCACTCCAGCTGCACCGAGGCGGCCGCCGGGGCCCAGAGCTGGAAGCGGAAGCCGCCGCCAGGCAGCGGCAGGGGGCCAAAGGGCGAAGCGGGCAGGGCATGCATGGTGGACTTGGCAGGAAGCCGCGGGCCCGCGGCGCGACGGGATGATGAGAAAGCGGAAGGTCGATGGCGGCTGCCGCGGCCTCAGATGGGCGGCGGCGGGTCGCCCACGCGGCGCGGGATCAGCGGCTCGGCCGGCTCCCGGCGCGGCAGGCTTGCTTCGGCGGGGGCCGTGGGTGCGGCCGTGTCTGCAGGCGGCACCGGCACGGCAGGCGCGGCCGCTGCGGTCTGCGCAGCAGCGCGCGGAGGCGGCTGGCCCGCAGCCAGTTCGGCCGCCTCCTCGGCCACGCGCGCGGCGGGCTCTTCGGCATCGGCGCGCTGCGCGCCTCCATCGACGTGCGGCATGCCATCACGCGGCAGCCATTCGTCGATGCGGCGTGCGGCCCAGTCCTTGCCGGCCAGGCCAAAGGCCAGGGCCACGGCAAAGACGAAGCCCGCCAGGATCACGATGAAGCTCTGGCGCACGATGTCGCCGCCCACCTTGACCTGGTCCAGCGCGATCAGCACCACGAAGATCAGGATGCCGTATTGCGCCAGGCGCGAGAAGAAGTAGGCGTCGCGCAGGCCCACGTTGCGGCCGTAGGTGAGCACGGCGTCGGCCACGAAGCGGGCGAAATAGGCGCCGAAGGCCAGCACCAGCAGGGCCACGAAGATGTTGGGCACGAACCAGACCACGCGGCCCAGCAGGTCGGTGACGTAGCTCAGGCCCAGGCCGTTGAAGGCCACGATGAGCGCGGCCAGGATGACCATCCAGTAGGCCAGCACACCCACGATGCCGGTGGTGTCCATCTTCATGCCGCCCTGGCGCAGGAAGCCGTCGAGCCCGGCCCGCTCGGTGAGCACCGGGAAGTTGACGGCGCGCAGCGCGCGCGTGACGGCAAAGCGCACCACCTTGGCCAGCAGCCAGCCGGCCACCAGCACGGCCGCGGCGATCAGCAGGCGCGGGATGAAGGCGCCGATCTGGAACAGCATGCCCCGCAGGGTGCCGACCTGGAAGCCGAATTCGTTCATGCCTGATCTCCTGTGGGGCTGGCGGGGGCAGGGCTTGCGCCGTTGTGGCCGTTCAGCGCCATCAGGCCCTGCAGCGGCACCTGCACCCAGTCGATGCGGTTGTTCAGCTCGTAGCGCAGTTCATACAGGGCCTTGTCGATCTCGAACAGGCCCAGCAGCGCGGGCGCCACGGCGGGCTGGCCGGCCCGTGCGAGGGTCTGGCCGTAGCCGCCCATGAAGGCCGTGCGCACCTGGGCTTCCCAGTCGGCCGCGGCCTGGCCCAGGCGCTCCAGCTCCTGCGCGTTCTGCGCCACGCGGCGCAGCGCCGACCAGCGCGCGTAGTTGAAGGAGCGCAGCATGCCCGCCACGTCGCGCAGCGGGGAATCCTTGCGCCGGCGCTCGTCCATGGGGCGGGCCGGCTCGCCCTCGAAGTCGATGATGATGAAGTCGTTGCGCGCCACCAGCACCTGGCCCAGGTGGTAGTCGCCATGCACGCGGGTCTTGCGCAGGCCTTCGCTGGTGCCGGCGGCGTGGGTGATGCGCGCCTGCAGCGCGTCGGCCTGGCGCAGCCACTGGCTGGCGTCGGCGCGCGCGGCCTCGGGCAGCGCGTCCAGGCGCTGGCGCGTCAGGGCCAGCGTGTCTTCAAGCGACTGCTGGATCATCACCTGCAGGTCCGTCTGGTCGCTCTGCGCCCAGGGCTGCGGGGCGAAGTCGGCGTCGGCCTCGGGCGCGGCGGCCAGGGCCAGGTGCAGTTCCGCCGTGCGCTGGCCCAGCAGCCGCATCAGGATCAGGAAGGCACCGTGGTCCGGCGCCTCGGCGTCCTCGGGCGCGGCCTGCACCTCGGCCAGCACGCGCTCCAAGTAGGCCAGCGTGTACTCCCAGGCATCGCCCTGGTTGGGCACGTAGGCCTGCAGCAGCGCCAGCGTGGCCATGCTGCCGTCGGTGCGGTGGTACTCCACGGCGCCGGCCACGGGCACGCAGTTGGGGAACTGCGCGGTGTCGGTCAGGTAGCGGCCCAGCTCCAGCTCGGGGTTGATGCCCTCGCGTACCTGCCGGTAGCACTTGAGGAAGAGCTGGTCGCCCAGCACCACGGCGGTGTTGCTGCTGGCGGCGCTGGGCTTGCCCACCTCCAGCGCCTCGATGGCCTGCGGTGCCACGCTGGCCAGCGCCTGCGTGGCGCTGAAACGGATCTCGCCGCCTTCGGTGGGCAGCACGCGCTGCGCGATCATGGCCTGCACCATCGCGCGGCAGAAGCTCTCGTCGAAGAAGGCATCGGCCATCAGCCCCACCTGCGCCTGCTGGCGCACCTTGGCCACGGCCGCGCTTTGCAGCTGCCGGCTGCGCTCCTCCTCCAGGTCTTCCCAGGCGATGGCCAGCGGCATGAAGTAGTGCGAGGGCTGCGCGCCCGCATGCACCGCCAGCAGCGGCAGCAGCCACTGGCGTTCGCCCTCGGTCCACACGGCGTGGTCGGCGATCTCGGTGCGGGCGATGGCATCGCCCTTGGCGCCGTACCAGCGCTGGCCTTCGATGTGGCGCGGCAGCACCTGCGTTTCGACCTGGGCGCGCGTGCGCTCGGCCATGGCGATGCGCCAGGGCATCACGCGGTCGCGGAACAGGCTGGTCCAGCCGTCGAACAGCACCAGCGTGGGCCGGTCGTCCAGCGAGACGCCGCCCTGGTGCCACACGGGCACCGGCGCATCGGTGGTCAGCTTGAACCAGTAGAAGCCATAGGAGGACAGCGTGAGCAGGTAGGGCAGCTCGCCGATGGGCGGGAAGGTGGTGCGGCCCAGCATCTCCACGGGCACACGGCCCTTGAAGGCCGACAGGTCCAGCTCCACGGGCTGCGCCGCGCGCGAGAGGTTGAACACCGTCAGCAGCACGTCGTCGCCGTACTCGCTCAGGTAGGCCAGGATCTTGCGGTTGCCGGGCTTGAGGAAGGTCTTCTTGCCGCGGCCGAAGGCGCTGCTGGTCTTGCGCACGGCCAGCATGCGGCGCGTCCAGTGCAGCAGCGAGCTGTTGTCGCGCATCTGCGCTTCCACGTTCACGGCCTCGTAGCCGTACATGGGGTCCATGATGGGCTGCAGGTACAGGCGCTGCGGGTCGGCGCGCGAGAAGCCGGCGTTGCGGTCGGGGCTCCACTGCATGGGCGTGCGCACGCCGTTGCGGTCACCCACGAACACGTTGTCGCCCATGCCGATCTCGTCGCCGTAGTAGATGATGGGCGAGCCGGGCATGGACAACAGCATGCCGTTCATCAGCTTGATCTTGTCCTTGTCGTTCTCCATCAGCGGCGCCAGGCGCCGGCGGATGCCCAGGTTGATGCGCGCGCGCAGGTCGGCCGCATAGGTGGTGTACATGTAGTCGCGCTCGCGGCTGGTCACCATCTCCAGCGTGAGCTCGTCGTGGTTGCGCAGGAAGATGGCCCACTGGCAGCCCTCGGGGATGTCGGGGGTCTGCTGCATGATCTCGACGATGGGGTCGCGGTCCTCCTGCGCGATGGACATGTACATACGCGGCATCAGGGGGAAGTGGTAGGCCATGTGGCATTCGTCGCCATCGCCGAAGTACTCGCGCACGTCCTCGGGCCACATGTTGGCCTCGGCCAGCAGGAAGCGGTTGCTGTACTCGGCGTCGATGGCCGCGCGCAGCTTCTTGATCACCGCATGCGTTTCGGGCAGGTTCTCGTTGCTGGTGCCGTCGCGCTCCACCAGGTAGGGAATGGCGTCCAGGCGGAAGCCGTCCACGCCCATGTCCAGCCAGAAGCGCATCACGTCCAGCACGGCCTCCAGCACGGCCGGGTTGTCGAAGTTCAGGTCGGGCTGGTGGCTGAAGAAACGGTGCCAGAAGTACTGCTTGGCCACCGGGTCCCAGGTCCAGTTCGAGGTCTCGGTGTCGGTGAAGATGATGCGCGTGCCCTGGTAGATCTGGTCGGTGTCGCTCCAGACGTAGAAGTTGCGCTCGGGCGAGCCTGGCGGCGCATGCCGCGCGGCCTGGAACCAGGGGTGGTCATTGGAGGTGTGGTTGATCACCAGCTCGGTGATCACGCGCAGGCCGCGCTCGTGCGCGGCCGCCAGCATCTCGCGGAAGTCCTCCAGGGTGCCGTACTGCGGGTTCACGTCCTTGTAGGCCGCGATGTCGTAGCCGTCGTCGCGCAGCGGCGAGGGGTAGAAGGGCATCAGCCAGATGGTGTTGACGCCCAGGTCCTTCACGTAGTCCAGCTTCGCCGTCACGCCCTTGAAGTCGCCGATGCCGTCACCGTTGGTGTCGTTGAAGGCCTTGACGTTGAGCTGGTAGATGACCGCGTCGCGGTACCAGTTGGGGTCCTGCGAGGTGTCGACCTCCAGGTTCTCCAGAACCATTCTTGACACGGGTGCATTCATGGCCGCCCTCCCTCTTTCACTGGAAATAGTCGAAGTCCCGCTCGGTGCGCACGTGGCGGCGCAGCTGCATCACATGCGCGGGCGCCTCCCAGGGGTTGAGCTGGATGTAGTGGCGCGCGCCCTGCCAGCGAAAGCGCTGGCCGCCCAGCAGGTCGTGCATCTGGAAGGGCTCCTCGCTGCCCACGTCGATGAGCTCGGGCGGCAACTCGAGCCAGCCGATCTGCGTGTTCCACGGGTCGAGGTTGACCACGGTGACGATCACGTCCCTGCCGTCGGCGCTGCGCTTGAGGAAGGCCAGCATCTGCGCGTTGTCGACCGCAAGGAACTCGAGCGTGTCGTTGCGCTGCAGGGCCGGGTGCGCATGGCGGATGGCGTTCACATGCGCGATGAAGCCTTCCAGGCTGTGCGGGGCGTCGAGCTGCCAATGGCGCAGCTGGTATTTCTCGGAATCGAGGTATTCCTCGCTGCCGGGGTTGCGCGGCAGGTGCTCCAGCAGTTCGTAGGCCGGGCCGTAGATGCCGTAGCTGGCGCTCAGGGTGGCGGCCAGCACCAGCCGCGCCTTGAACTGCGCGGGGCTGCCGTTCTGCAGCGATTCATGCAGGATGTCGGGCGTGTTGGGCCAGACGTTGGGGCGGAAGTAGTCCAGCCCCGGCGAGGTGCTCAGTTCGGTGAAGTACTCGGTCAGTTCCTTCTTGCTGTTGCGCCAGGTGAAGTAGGTGTAGGACTGCGTGAAGCCCAGCTTGGCCAGCCGGTGCATGACCTTGGGCCGCGTGAAGGCCTCGGCGAGGAAGATGACCTCGGGGTGCCGGCGCTTGACCTCGGTGATGGCCCATTCCCAGAAGGGGAAGGCCTTGGTGTGCGGGTTGTCCACGCGGAACACCGCCACGCCCTGCGCGATCCAGTGGTCGAGCACGCTCTTGAGTTCGGCCCACATGGCGGGCCAGTCCTCGGTCTCGAAGTTGAAGGGGTAGATGTCCTGGTACTTCTTGGGCGGGTTCTCGGCGTACTGCACCGTGCCGTCGGGGCGCCACTTGAACCAGGCCGGATGTTCTTTCACATAGGGATGGTCCGGTGCGCACTGGAAGGCGATGTCCAGCGCAATCTCCATGCCGTGCGCGCGCGCAGCCTGCACCAGCGCGCGGAACTGCTCATGCGTGCCCAGCTCGGGCAGGATGTCCTTGTGCCCGCCTTCGGCCGCGCCGATGGCCCAGGGGCTGCCCACGTCGCCTTCCTCGGTGCTCAGCGCGTTGTTGCGGCCCTTGCGCTGCTCGCGGCCGATGGGGTGGATGGGCGGGAAATAGAGCACGTCGAAGCCCATGCGCTGGATGCGCGGCAGCTGCGCCTGCACGTCGGCGAAGGTGCCGTGGCGCCCCGGCTGCTGGCCGGCCGAGCGCGGGAACAGCTCGTACCAGGTGGAAAAGCGCGCGCGTTCACGATCGGCCACCAGCGGAAAGCCCGGGGCCAAGGTGCTTGCATGCTGCCGGTCGGGGTAGCGCTGGGCGATCTGTGTGAGTGCCGGGTCCAGCGCGCGCGCCTTCAGTTCGGCGCTGTCCAGCGCGCTGTCGGCCGCGCCGCGCTCCAGCGATTGCGCCCAGTCGCGCAGCTGGCGCGCATCGGCCGCGTTGGCGGCGCTGGCGCGGCTGGCGGCGGCGGCGATCTCGGCCGCACCCACGCGCGCCGCGATGCGGATGTCCTGCGCGTCCACGCGGCGCACGAGTTCGTGGTGCCACGAGGCCAGCGCGTCGACCCAGGCGCACACCGTGTAGTGGTAGCGCCCCGGCGTGGGCGGCGTGAAGCTCGCATGCCACTCGTCGTTCCACTTCAGCGCCATGGGCACCTCGTGCATGCGCTCGTCGTCGTCGCGGCGCCACTGCAGCATCACGCGCAGCACGTCATGCCCTTCGGCAAAGCAGTTGGCCTGCACCGCGAAGGGCTCGCCGGCCACGCACTTGGCGGCAAAGCGGCCGCTGTCCACGCTGGGGAGCACCGCATCGATCACGGCGCGCTGGCGTCCGTCGGCCACACCAATGGGGACCACGGACGGGGAGAGGAGCTCAGGCGATTTGCGCACGCGTCGGGCCTTTCAGGTAGATGGTGGAAAGAGGCGGCAGCGTCAGCACCAGCGACTGCGCGCGCCCGTGGGCCGGCACGGGCGTGGTCTGAAGGCTGCCCAGGTTGCCCCAGCCGGAGCCGTCGAACTCGCCCGCATCGCTGTTGATGCATTCGCGCCAGGTGCCGGCGATGGGCACGCCCACGCGGTAGTTCTCACGCGGCACGGGCGTGAAGTTGCTCACCACCAGCACCGGCTCGCTGCCCGGCGGGCCCTTGCGCACGAAGGCGAACACGCTTTGCGCAGAGTCATCGGCCTGCACCCACTCGAAGCCGTCCTGGCTGAAATCCAGCGCATGCAGCGCGGGCAGCGTGCGCAGCGCACCGTTGAGCTGGCGCACCAGGCGCTGCAGCCCGCGGTGGCCGGGCAGCTCGCTGACCCACCATTCGAGTTCGCCGTCATGCGTCCATTCGCGGCGCTGGCCGAACTCGCCGCCCATGAACAGCAGCTTCTTGCCCGGGTGTGCCCACATGAAGCCGAAGAGCGCGCGCAGCGTGGCGAACTGCTGCCACTCGTCGCCGGCCATCTTGTTGATCAGCGAGCCCTTGCCGTGCACCACCTCGTCGTGCGAGAGCGGCAGCACGAAGTTCTCGCTGAAGGCATAGACCAGCGAGAAAGTCAGCCGGTTGTGGTGCCAGGGGCGGTGCACCGGGGCCTCGCGCAGGTAGGCCAGCGTGTCGTGCATCCAGCCCATGTTCCATTTCATGCCGAAGCCCAGGCCGCCCATTTCGGTGGGGCGCGAGACGCGCGGCCACGCGGTCGATTCCTCGGCCACCGTGAAGGCGCCGGGCTGCTCGCGGTAGACGGCGCGGTTGAGTTCGCGCAGGAACTGCACGGCCTCGAGGTTCTCGCGCCCGCCTTCGGCGTTGGGAATCCACTGGCCGGGCCCGCGCGCGTAGTCCAGGTACAGCATGGAGGCCACCGCGTCCACGCGCAGGCCGTCGATGTGGAAGTGCTCGAGCCAGTACAGCGCCGAGGACAGCAGGAAGCTGCGCACCTCGTGGCGGCCATAGTTGAAGATGGCCGAGTTCCATTCGGGGTGGAAGCCCTGGCGCGGGTCGGCGTGCTCGTACAGGTGCGTGCCGTCGAACTGCGCCAGCCCGTGCGGGTCGGTCGGGAAATGCGAGGGCACCCAGTCGAGGATCACGCCGATGCCTTCGCGGTGCAGGTGGTCGACGAAGTACATCAGGTCTTCGGGCGCGCCATAGCGGGCCGTGGGCGCGAAGTAGCCCGTGGTCTGGTAGCCCCAGGAGCCGTAGAAGGGGTGCTCGGTCACGGGCATGAGTTCCACATGCGTGAAGCCCATGTGCCGGACGTAGGCGGCCAGCCGGTGCGCCAGTTCGCGGTAGCCGATGAACTCGCCGCCCTCGCGCTGCCAGGAGCCCGCATGCAGCTCGTAGATGGCCATGGGCGCTTCCAGCGCGTTGTGGCGCGCGCGCCCGGCCATCCAGCCCTCATCGCCCCAGGTGTGCGCGCCGGCCCAGATGCGCGAAGCCGTGGCCGGCGCCAGTTCGGCCTGGAAGGCGAAAGGGTCGGCCTTCTCGAGCCAGCGGCCGTCGCGGGTCTGGATGCGGTACTTGTAGGTCTGCCCCGGCGCGGCGTGGGCCACGCTCGCTTCCCAGATGCCGCTGCCATCGGGGCGCGGCTGCATCGGGTCGGCCTCGCTCCAGAAGTTCCAGTCGCCGATCACCCACACGCGTTCGGCATTGGGCGCCCAGACGCGGAAGTGGACGCCACCTTCAGGCCCGACGTGTGCGCCGAAGCGTTCATGAAGGCGCGTGTGGGTGCCTTCCTGGAACAGGTGCATGTCCTGTGCGGTGAGTGCAATGCTTCGCATGGGCAGGGTGGTCTGGACGCAAACGTGGACGACTGTGAAACGAGGCCGGAGCGCCGCGCGCAGCCGAAGAGGGCGCGCTGGCGGCTGCGCCGCGTCAGCGCATAGCGCGCAAGGCGCACCGGAGAACGGTCCGCACAAGCGTCGCATCGGCCGCCGCCGGGGTCGCCCCGGCATTGGCCCGTTTGCTTGTCGGACATGGGCTCAGGCCCCGCGCGCTCAGGCGGCCACGAATAACAAGAGTGAACGCGCGGTCACGGTGTAGGCGCTGCCGGCCTCGAAGCGCGCATCGGCATCGGGCACCTGCTCGTGGGCGGTGTCGATGGCCAGCTGCCACTGCGTGCCTTCCCCGTGCGCGGGCAGCTCGAAGTCCAGCGCGTCTTCCCAGGCGTTGAAGACGATCAGCACGCTGCGGTCGGGCCCGCGCCGCGCGATGGCCGTGGCCCGCCCGTGGCCTTCGAGCAGCATGCCGAAGCAGCGCGTGCGCGGGTCGTCCCAGTGCTGCGCGTCCATGGGCTGGCCGCCGCAGGCCAGCCATTGCACGTCGTGCAACTGCAGCTCTTCGTCGTAGGCGCCGGTCAGGAAGCGGTTGCGCCGCAGCACGGGCAGCGTGTCGCGCAGCCGGGTCAGGCGCTGGACGAAGGCCCGCAACGCCTGGCCCTGTTCGCCGATGCCCTGCCAGTCGAACCACGAGAGTTCGTTGTCCTGGCAATAGGCGTTGTTGTTGCCTGACTGGCTGCGGCCGAACTCGTCGCCCGCCAGCAGCATGGGCGTGCCCTGCGCGAGCAGCAGCGTGGCCAGCATGTTGCGCTGCTGGCGCGCGCGCAGCGCGTTGATCTGCGCATCATCGGTCGGGCCCTCGGCGCCGCAGTTCCAGCTCAGGTTGTCCGAATGGCCGTCGCGGTTGTCCTCGCCGTTGGCGTCGTTGTGCTTGTCGTTGTAGCTGACCAGGTCGGCCAGCGTGAAGCCGTCATGCGCGGCCAGGAAGTTGACGCTGGCCCAGGGGCGCCGGCCGCGCCGGTGGAAGCGGTCTGCGCTGGCCGTCATGCAGCCGGCCAGCGCAGAAGCCTTGCCCTCGTCGCCCTTCCAGAAAGCGCGCACGGTGTCGCGGAAATGATCGTTCCATTCGGCCCAGCCCGGCGGAAAGCCGCCCACCTGGTAGCCGCCGGGCCCGCAGTCCCAGGGCTCGGCGATCAGCTTGACGCTGGAGAGCACCGGGTCCTGCCGGCAGCTCTTGAGAAAGCCGCCGCCCTCATCGAAGCCGTAGGGTTCGCGCGCGAGGATGGTGGCGAGGTCGAAGCGAAAGCCATCCACGCGCATCTCGGTGACCCAGTAGCGCAGGCTGTCCATCACCATCTGCAGCACGCGCGGGTGGCTCAGGTTCAGCGTGTTGCCGGTGCCGGTGTCGTTGATGTAGTAGCGCGCACCCGGCCCCGTGCCGTCTTCGCCCGCGGGCATCAGCCGGTAGTAGCTGGCGTTGTCGATGCCCTTGAACGAAAGCGTGGGGCCCAGCTCGTTGCCTTCGGGCGTGTGGTTGTAGACCACGTCCAGGATCAGCTCCAGCCCATGCGCATGCACGCGGTCGACCAGGTGCTTGAATTCATCGATGCTGGGTGCGTGCAGGTACTTGGGCTCCAGCGCGAAGAAGCCGATGGTGTCGTAGCCCCAGTAGTTGACCAGCCCTTTCTCATGCAGGAAGGACTGCGTGACGAAGCGCTGGATGGGCAGCAGCTCGACGCTGGTCACGCCCAGTTCGCGGATGGCGCGCAGCACTTCGTCCTGCGCGAAGCCGGCAAAGGTGCCGCGCAGGTGCTCGGGCACGCCCGGGTGGCGCATGGTGTGGCCGCGCACATGGGTCTCGTACAGCACGGTGCGCTCCCAGGGCACGCGCGGGTGCGCGGGCTGGGTCCATTCGAAGCGCGAATCGACCACCACGCACTTGGGCACGAAGTTGGCGCTGTCGCGCTCGTCGAAGCTCAGGTCGCCGTCGGGGTGGCCGACGGTGTAGCCGAAGATCTCGGGCCCCCATTTCACCTCGCCGATGTGGGCCTTGGCGTAGGGGTCCAGCAGCAGCTTGTGGGGGTTGAAGCGGTGGCCCTTCTCGGGCTCGTAGGGCCCGTGCACGCGCAGGCCGTAGCGCGCGCCCGGCTGCAGGCCCGGCACGTGGCCGTGCCAGATCTCGTCGGTGTATTCGGGCAGCGTGACGCGGCCTGTCTCGGCCTGGCCGGCTTCGTCGTAGATGCACACCTCGACGCGGGTGGCGTGGGCAGAAAAGACGGCGAAGTTGACGCCGCTGCCCGTGTATGTGGCGCCCAACGGAAAAGGCAACCCCTCTTCGACTTGCATGCCGAACCCTCTCAATAGTCAGGGTTCGACCTTAGCGAGGGTGCCTGTTTCCAGTTGTAGGAGGAGCGAGCGAGCGCGGGTTGGCTGACAGGCTGCGGCGGTGCAAGCCGGGTGGCGTGTGGCGCCCGCGCGGCGCCGCACGGGCGCGGCTCAGCCCGCCGACAACCGCTTCTGGTGGCGCGCGATCTGCTGCTGCACCTGGGCCGGCGCCGTGCCGCCCAGCGTGTTGCGCGCGTTGAGCGAGCCGCGCAGGCTCAGCACGTCGTAAACGTCTTTCTCGATGCCGGGGTTGAAGCCCTGCAGCACCGACAGCGGCAGCTCCGACAGGTCGCAGGCATGCGAGATGGCCGCCTTGACCGCATGGGCCACGGTCTCGTGCGCGTCGCGGAAGGGCAGGCCCTTCTTGACCAGGTAGTCGGCCAGGTCGGTGGCCGTGGCATAGCCCTTGAGCGCGGCCGCTTCCATCGCATCCTTTTTCACCGTGATGCCGCCGACCATCTCGGCAAAGATGCGCAGCGTGTCCTTGAGCGTGTCCACGGTGTCGAACAGCGGCTCCTTGTCTTCCTGGTTGTCCTTGTTGTAGGCCAGGGGCTGGCCCTTCATCAGCGTGATCAGGCCCATCAGGTGGCCCACCACGCGGCCGGTCTTGCCGCGCGCCAGTTCGGGCACGTCGGGGTTCTTCTTCTGCGGCATGATCGAGCTGCCCGTGGTGAAGCGGTCGGCGATCTGGATGAAGCCGAAGTTCTGGCTCATCCACAGGATCAGCTCCTCGCTGAAGCGGCTGATGTGCACCATGCACAGGCTGGCCGCCGCCGTGAACTCGATGGCGAAGTCGCGGTCGCTCACGGCGTCCAGGCTGTTCTGGCACACGCCCTCCATGCCCAGCGTGCGCGCCACGCGCTCGCGGTCCAGCGGGTAGGTGGTGCCGGCCAGCGCGGCCGAGCCCAGCGGCAGCCGGTTCACGCGCCTGCGCACGTCGCCCAGGCGTTCGGCGTCGCGCGCGAACATCTCCACGTAGGCCAGCATGTGGTGGCCGAAGCTCACGGGCTGGGCCACCTGCAGGTGGGTGAAGCCGGGCAGGATCGCGTCCACGTTCTCGCTGGCGATCTTGACCAGCGCCTTCTGCAGGTCGGTCAGCAGGCCGTCGATCAGGTCGATCTCGCCGCGCAGCCACAGGCGCACGTCGGTGGCGACCTGGTCGTTGCGGCTGCGGCCGGTGTGCAGGCGCTTGCCGGCATCGCCCACCAGCTGCGTCAGGCGGGCCTCGATGTTCAGGTGCACGTCTTCCAATGCCAGCTTCCATTCGAAGCTGCCGGCGTCGATCTCGCCCTGGATCTGCGCCATCCCACGCTGGATATCGGCCAGGTCCTGCGCCGAGATGATCTTCTGCGCCGCGAGCATGTCCGCATGAGCGAGCGAACCCTCGATGTCGGCCTGCGCCAGGCGCTTGTCGAAGAACACACTGGAGGTGTAGCGCTGCACCAGCTCGCTCATGGGCTCGGAGAACAGGGCCGACCAGGCTTGCGATTTCTTGTCGAATTGGTTCTGGGTCATGTCAGGGGAAGGCGGCCCGCCGGGGCTGCCTGCAAGGGGGAAAGAACAGGGATGGGGCGGCAGGAGCGGGCTGGGCCCTGCGGCAATAATGGCCCGCCGTCCGTCCTTGAAATGGCCAGCAGCGATGCCCGACGCCCGGATTTTATCGACGCCCTCCCGCCCGGACCCGGCCTCGAAGGCCAGGCCGGCGGCATCGCGCGCGCCGCGCGGGCCCCGGGCCGCTGGCGCGGGCCGCGGCGCCGACAAGCCGCACCCCCCCGCGCCCCCGCAGCCCGGCCGCCTGCCACCGGGCCTTTTGCTGTTCGATGTGTGCCAGATCGGCATGGTGCTGCGCACCGTGCTGCTGGTGCAGGCCGTGGTGGGCGTGGGCGCGCTGTACATGAGCGCGGGCCTGCGCGACTGGCTGCTGCTGACGGCCACCGTGACCGGCGGGGCGCTGCCTGCCACCCTGGCCTGGCTGGTGGGCGCCTGCACCAGCCGCCGCTGGCTGGGGCGCCAGCCCTTGCGGCTGCAGTACCTGGCCGGTGCCCTGCTGGGCCTGCTGGCGGGCCTGTATGGCTGCGGCCTGCTGTACTGGGTGGGTGTGGTGGCGCAGGCACCGTGGCTGGCCAGCGCGCTCACGGGCGCGCTGCTGTCGGCCGTGGTGATGGCCGAGCGCGTGCTGCGCGCCAGCGGGCGCACGCCCGCGGCCACCACCGCCCGGCTGGAGGAGCTGCAGCAGCGCATCCGCCCGCACTTCCTGTTCAACACCCTCAACAGCGCCATCGCGCTGGTGCGCCACGAGCCGGCCAAGGCCGAAACGCTGCTGGAAGACCTGAGCGAGCTGTTCCGCTCGGCCCTGGCCGACCCGGACGAGGCCGTGACGCTGGCCGACGAGATCGCGCTGGCCGAGCGCTACCTGGCCATCGAGCAGATCCGCTTCGGCGAGCGCCTGCGCGTGCGCTGGTCGCTGGACCCGGCGGCCAGCGGCGCGCGCCTGCCCAAGCTGCTGCTGCAGCCGCTGGTGGAAAACGCCGTCAAGCATGGCGTGGAGCCCAGCCCGGAGGGCGGGCGCCTGCGCATCCGCACCGAGCGGCGCGGCAACCGCGTGGTGATCGAGGTGCTCAACACGCTGCCGCCGCTGCGCTGGGCCGAAGCCCCGCTGCCGCGCGGCCACGGCATCGCACTGGCCAATGTGCGCGACCGGCTGCGCCTGCTGCACGACCTGGAGGCGAGCTTTCGTGCCGGGCCGGAGGGCGGCGAGAGCTACCGGGTGCGCATCGACATTCCGATCGCCTCCTGATTCACCTCCTGATTCGCCACCTGATCGACCCTGAACGAGCAAGGACGCGCCGCCCCATGATGAGCAGCGACAACAAGAATCCGGCGCCCCCGGCGGCCGCGCGGCCTGCCCTGCGCACACTGATCGTCGACGACGAGGCACTGGCGCGGGCGCGCCTGCGCACCCTGCTGGGCGACTGCCGCGCGCCGGCCGCCGTGGTGATCGCGGAGGCGGGCGATGGCGCCGCCGCGCTGAAGCAGCTCGACGGCGTGCCGCCGCTGGACCTGGTGCTGCTGGACATCCACATGCCGGGCCTCGACGGCGTGGAGCTGGCGCGCGTGTTGCACCAGCGCGAGCATGGGCCCGCCGTGATCTTCGTGACCGCCCATGCCGCCCATGCCGTGACGGCCTTCGAGCTTGACGCGGTGGACTACCTCACCAAGCCCGTGCGCGGCGAGCGACTGCAGCAGGCGCTGCAGAAGGCCGAGCGCAGCCTCAAGGAACGGCGCGCGGCCCTGGGCGCGGCACCGGTCGTCGAAAGCCTGCTGATCCACGACCGCGGCCGGGCCGAGCGCATCCCGCTGCCCGAAGTGCTGTACCTGCGTTCCGAGCACAAGTACATCACCGTGCGCACGGCCACGCGCACGCTGATCATGGACGGCGCGCTCAGCGACCTGGAGGCGCGCCACGCCGACCGCTTCGTGCGCGTGCACCGCAACACGCTGGTGGCGCGCGCCGCCATCCGCGCGCTGGACCGGCATGACGACGGCCAGGACGGCGAGGCCGGCTGGGCGCTGCGCCTGGCCGGGCTGGGCGAGCCGATCCCGGTGTCGCGGCGCATGCTGCCGGCCGTGCGCGAAGCCTTCAGGGAGCAGCCATGAGCAGCCTGACGCATCCTCCTTCCCCTGCCGCCGCAACGCACGTCGTCGACAACGACGCCGTTGCCGAGGCCGTGATCCGCGAAGTCGATGCCCAGCGTGAATCGGCGGGCGCCGACGGCGCGGCCGCCACCGAGCCGCCGCGCGTGCTGCTGCACATGCCGGTGGACGTGCGCAGCGCGGCGCTGGTGGTGCTGGCCGTGCTGGGCTGCGTGTTCGCGCTGCGCTGGGCGTCGGCGCTGTTCATTCCGTTGATGGGCGCCGTGCTGCTGACCTATGCGCTGGCGCCGGCCGTCAACCGCCTGGAGGGCTGGCACATGCCCCGCTGGGCCGCGGCCACGGTGCTGCTGCTGGGCCTGGCCGGCGGCATCGGCACCACCGCCTGGACCCTGTCGGACAACGCGGCCGAACTCGTGGATTCGCTGCCCCTGGCGGCGCAGAAGCTGCGCCAGGCAGCGCTGGCGCGCAGCGGCCGCACCAGCACGCTCGATACGGTGCAGGCCGCGGCCGACCAGCTGGAGCGGGCCGCGCAGGCCAATGCCGCCAGTTCCCCGCCGCGCCGCGGCGTGCAGCGCGTGATCATCGAACGCCCGCCGTTCAATGTGCGCGACTACCTGTGGGTGGGCACGGTGGGCGTGATGAACGCGGCCAGCCAGTTCACGCTGGTGCTGTTCCTGACCTTCTTCGCGCTGTGCGCGGGCGACACCTTCAGGCGCAAGCTGGTGAAGATCTCGGGCTCCAGCCTGCAGAAGAAGCGCATCACCGTGCATGTGCTGGACGACATCACGCAGCACATCCAGCGCTATCTGCTGGTGCAGATCGGCACCAGCGTGCTGGTGGGCGTGGGCACGGGCCTGGCCTTCTGGGCCATCGGGCTGGAGAACGCGGCCGTGTGGGCCATCGTGGCCGGCGTTACCAACCTCATTCCCTACGTGGGCTCGCTGATCGTGCTGGTGGCCGCCAGCCTCGTAGCCTTCCTGCAGTTCAACGACCTGGGCATGACCGCGCTGGTGGGTGGCAGCTCGCTGCTGATCCACACCCTGGTGGGGCAGCTGCTGGTGCCCTGGCTGACCAGCCGCACCTCGCGCATGAACCCCGTGGCCGTGTTCGTGGGCGTGATCTTCTGGGGCTGGCTCTGGGGCGTGTGGGGGCTGCTGCTGGGCATCCCGATCCTGATGGTGATCAAGGCCGTGTGTGATCGGGTGGACGATCTAAGGCCCATTGGGGAGTTGTTGGGGGAGTAGGTCTTGCTCTGCTTGCTTGAGGAACTGACATCGTTCCTTGAGCTCCGGCCCAGGAGCCTTGGCCTGCGTCGCGTCGCGTTCAACCCCGCTCATGCGACGCGACGTTTCCACGCCTGGCGGCGCAGGGCAGCGGGCGTGGGCAATTTCAGGGGCGGCGAGAAGCGCAGCGGGGCCGGCGTGCCCGCGCGAAGTCGCGCGGGCTTCGTGAACTGACTCATCGCAGCATGTTTGAGCAGAGTGAACGAAGTGAACGTCGCGAGTTCTGCGATGCAGCCGGCCCCGCGAGCATCGCAGCGAAGTCGGCGCAGCCGACCGCCCCAGCATGAGCCCGCGCCCGCTGCCCTGCGCCGCCAGGCGAGGGCGCCACCTAAAAGCGGCAAACTCAACGCCGAACCCCAAGCTCAGCCTTCAACGCCCGCATGAACCGCGGCGCCGTCACCGCCCCCACATTGAAGCGCGACCACGGCGAAACCTCCGATTCCACCGTGAAGATGCGCCCCGGCGCCATCACGATGTTCTGCGCCAGCAGCTTCTGTGCAAACACCATCGAGTCGTTCACCCCCGGCAGCGTGGCCCACAAATAAAGCGACTGGGCGTTGCGCGCGTAGATCTGCGCGCCCACCGATTCCAGAAGCCGCGTGGACTGCGCCGTCGCCTCCTCGAGCCGCGCGCGCAGCCGCGTCAGGTGGCGCTGGTAGTGGCCCTCGCTGAGCATCACGTCCACCGTGCGTTCGCAGTATTCGGAGGTGCTCACGTGCAGCAGCGCCTTCAGGTCCGCCAGGTCGCTGGCCAGGTCGGCGCCGCAGGCGATGTAGCCCACGCGCAGCGCGGCTGAAAACGACTTGGAGAAGCTGCCGATGTAGATGGTGCGCTCAAGCTGGTCCAGTGCCGACAGGCGCGTCGACGCCATGGGCTTGAAGTCGGCCAGCGGGTCGTCCTCGACGATCAGCAGGTTGTACTTCTGCGCCAGCTGCAGCACCTTGAAGGCCTTGGCGGCCGACAGGTCCGAACCCGTGGGGTTGTGCGCCACCGACTGCGTGAAGAACAGGCGCGGCCGATGCACGATCAAGAGCTGCTCCAGCGCCTCCAGGTCCGGGCCGTCCGGCCCGCGCGGCACGCCAAACACTTCGGCGCTGGCCACCTTGAGCTTGCCGAACAGCGGGTAGTAGCCCGGATCGTCCACCAGCACCTTGCCGCCCGGTGGCACGAAGTAGCGGATCACCAGGTCCATCGCCTCGTTGGCGCCCTGGGTCAGCACCACCTGGGGCGGCTGCGCGCCCACGCCGATGTCGGCCAGCTTGCGCACGATGTGCTCGCGCAGCGGCGCATAGCCATAGCGGCTGCCATAGCGGAACAGCGCGCCCAGGCCCGTGCGCACCACCTTGTGGTGGAACTTGTCCAGCCGCACGTCGGCCAGCCACTCCACGGGTGGGTAGCCGTCGCCCACGGCCAGCGCGTCGGGGCGGGTCTTGAGCTGCTCGCGCATCAGCCACACGATGTCCATCGCGCGGCCCAGGCTGCCGCGTTCATCTTCGGCCGGGGCCGGCGCGGCCTCGCGCTCGAGCACGTAGTAGCCCGAGCCGCGGCGCGGCTCCACCAGCCCGCGCGCCACCAGCAGCTCGAAGGCCGCCACCACGGTGTTCTTCGCGTAGCGGTGCAGCTCAGCCAGCTCGCGCAGCGAAGGCAGCTTGTCGCCGGCCTTGTAGGCGCCGTCGGCAATCTGCCGCTCCAGCGTGTCGGCCAACTGTTCGGTGCGGGAGGCGGGGCGGCTGGTGGCGCTCGGTGTCATGGCTTGAGACTATGACACATGGGTGGGGTATTAGCGCTCGGGGCATCTACTGTCCCAGCAAACTGTACCTATCATGACTGGTACAGAGCGCCTACAGTCCGGCCCACTCCAACCTGCCCCGTCAAGAGACTGTCCCACCATGGCTGATTCGCGCCTGCCCAACTTCCGAGCCCTCACCCCCGCCCAGCGCCTGGACCACATCGCCGAAGCCGCTGCGCTGACTGCCGACGAAAAGGCGCTGCTGAGCCAGCCCGGCGCGCTGCCGCTGGCGCGGGCCGACGGCATGATCGAAAACGTGATCGGCACCTTCGAGCTGCCCTTCGGCGTGGCCGGCAACTTCCAGATCAACGGCCAGGACGTGCTCGTGCCCATGGCCGTGGAAGAGCCCTCCATCGTGGCCGCGGCCTCCTTCATGGCCAAGCTGGCGCGCGAAAGCGGCGGCTTCGAGACCTCCAGCACCGGCCCCATCATGCGCGCCCAGGTGCAGATTCTTGGCGTCACCGACCCCTACGGCGCGCGCCTGGCGCTGCTCAAGCACCGCGATGAAATCCTCTCGGTGGCCAACAGCCGCGACAAGGTGCTGATCGGCCTGGGCGGCGGCTGCCGCGACATCGAGATCCATGTCTTCCCCGACACGCCGCGCGGTGCGATGGTGGTGATGCACCTGATCGTGGACGTGCGCGACGCCATGGGCGCCAACACCGTCAACACCATGGCCGAATCGGTTTCGCCGCTGGTCGAAAAGCTCACCGGCGGCCAGGTTCGCCTGCGCATCCTGTCGAACCTGGCCGACCTGCGCCTGGCGCGTGCCCGCGTGCGCCTGACGCCCGAGGTGCTCAAGACCAGGGAGCGCAGCGGCGAGGAGATCGTCGAGGGCGTGATCGACGCCTACACCTTCGCGGCCGTGGACCCGTACCGCGCGGCCACGCACAACAAGGGCATCATGAACGGCATCGACCCGGTGATCGTGGCCACGGGCAACGACTGGCGCGCGGTGGAAGCCGGCGCCCATGCCTGGGCCTGCCGCAGCGGTCACTACAGCTCGCTGACCACCTGGGAGAAGGACACGGCCGGCGCGCTGGTGGGCACCATCGAAATGCCCATGCCCGTGGGCCTGGTGGGCGGCGCCACCAAGACGCATCCCCTGGCGCAGCTCTCGCTCAAGATCATGGGCGTGAAGACCGCGCAGCAGCTGGGCGAAGTGGCCGTGGCCGTGGGCCTGGCGCAGAACCTGGGCGCGCTGCGTGCCCTGGCCACCGAAGGCATCCAGCGCGGCCACATGGCCCTGCATGCCCGCAACATCGCGCTGGTGGCCGGCGCCACCGGCGACGAGATCGACACCATCGCCAAGCAGATGGCCGCCGAGCACGACGTGCGCACCGACCGCGCCGTCGCGCTGCTGGAGGCCCTGCGCAGGAAATAAGCGCCAGGGAGCAGCGATTGCTTTGCCACGCCGGGCATGGGGCCTGGTGTGGCGCGGCGCGGCCGAGGGCGCGCCTTCCCATCCACCGGAGACAACACACATGAGTTCCGACTTTCCGCCGACCGGGCGGCAACTGGTCGAGGTCTGGGGCGATACCGCCGACACGCGGCATCTGGCCTGGGCCATCGTGATCGGCATCGGCATCAGCCTGACAGGCTTTCTGATCGCCAACCGCATCCTGGTCTCGCACGTGAGCAGCCCCGAGCTGGCGCGTGCCTACGCCATGCTGGCCGGCCTGGCCGGCTGCGTGGCCTCGGGCGTGATCTGCGCCTTCATCTTCCAGCCCAAGCGCCATGTGGTCGAAGGCCGCATCGCAGACCAGGCCTCGCGCGAAGAGGTGGTGGCCGAGCTGGCCGAGGCCCATGGCGGCCTGGGCGATCTGCATGACCTGCCGCCCGTGGTGGCGCAGGAGATGAAGGAGCTGGAGATCTACGAGCTCTTCGCCCGGCATGAAAAGAAGGCTGCAGTCGCAGACGCCGGCAGCAGCAACGACAACAACGACAACAACAACAGGAAGGCCGCCCCGTGAGCGCAGAACTCCTCAACCAGATCTGGGTCGCCGGCATCATGGGCCTGATCGGCGCCGTGGTCTTTGCGGCCATCGGCCTCGTGTCGGGCACCGACGAGACCACCACCCTCGCACCGCTGACCCTGCTGGTGGTGCTGCTGGGTGTGCCGCCCGCGGGCGCGTTCACCTTCTTCCTGGCCGGCGCCGTGGCCAAGCACATGACCCACGCCGTGCCCACGGCGCTGCTGGGCATCCCCGGCGACACGCTGGCCACGCCGCTGCTGCAGGACGCGAACGCCCTGCGCAAGCTGGGCGTGCCGCACATCGCGCTGCGCAAGATGATCTCGGGCGCCATCGTTGCGGCCTTCATCGCCGTGCCGCTGGCCGTGCTCTTTGCCGTGATGCTCGCGCCCTTCGGGCCCACCATCACCAAGGCCGCGCCGTGGATCTTCCTGGCCGCCGCGATCCTGATCGCCTACTTCTCGCCCGGCCGCTGGGCCTCGGTCGCGCTGCTGCTGCCCTTCGTGGTGCTGATCATTGCGCTGCAGACGCTGACGGCCAAGTACAACGTCAAGCTCAGCGTCAGCTATTTCCTGGGCATCGCCATCGGGCCGCTGGTGGCCGACCTGTTCTCGGTCATCTCGCCGGCCGACCGCGGCCGCATGAAGCGCGAGCAGCCGCGCACCTTCCAGCTCGCGCCCGACGTCAAGGGCTGGAGCGGCTACTTCCCGAACCCGCTGAAGGTGCTGGACCGCAAGCAGACCGGCTGGACCCTGACCACCGCCACCATCTCCAGCGCCACCTTCGTCTTCAGCCCCGTGGCGATGACGGTGGTGCTCGGCGAGCTGGTGGGCTCGCGCATCAAGCACGCCTACCACCGCCTGACCACGGTGCTGGCCGCGCGCAACGGCGTGACCGAGGCCACCTACATCGCCGAGGCGCTGATCCCGCTGATCGCCTTCGGCCTGCCGCTGAGCCCCGTGGCCGCCGGCCCGGCCGCGCCGCTGTTCAATGCGCCGCCGCGCTTCTCGGTGGACGCGGCCACGGGCCAGGTGAACAACCTGCACAACATGCTCAACCACTGGGAGTTCCTGGGCTACGGCATGCTGGCCGTGCTGCTGGCGGCCCTGGTGTCCTACCCCTTCGCGATGAACTTCGCGCGTCGCGCGGCGCTGTTCGTCTCGCGCAAGGTCAGCCACGAGGCCATCATCGCCACCTTCATCGGCCTGATCTTCGTGATCAGCGTCTGGGAGGGGCAGTTCCTGGGCCTGCTGGTGATCATGACCATGGGCCTGGTGGGCGGGCTGCTTTCGCGCATCCTGGGCTTCAACACCGGCGTGCAGTTCATGGGCTACTACACGGCCGTGCTGTCGGTGCCCGCGCTGCTGAAGATCTTCGGCGGGTGAAGGCCATGGCCGAGCGCGTCAAGATCGTCGAGGTGGGCCCGCGCGACGGCCTGCAGAACGAGAAGCAGCCCATCGACGTGGCCACCAAGGTGGCGCTGATCGAGCGGCTGGTGGCGGCGGGCGTCACGCACATCGAGGCGGCGTCCTTCGTCTCGCCCAAGTGGGTGCCGCAGATGGCGGGCAGCGCGCAGGTGATGGCCGCCGTGCCGCGCGCCCACCAGGCCAAGGGCGTGCACTACAGCGCGCTCACGCCCAACCTCCAGGGCCTGGAGGCCGCGCTGGCTGCGGGCTGCGAAGAGGTGGCGGTGTTCGGCGCGGCTTCCGAGTCCTTCTCGCGCAAGAACATCAACTGCTCCATCGCGGAAAGCCTGGAGCGCTTTCGCAGCGTGACCGAAGCGGCGCAGGCGGCGGGCGTGCGCGTGCGTGGCTATGTCTCGTGCGTGCTGGGCTGCCCCTACGAGGGCGCGGTGGCGCCGGCGCAGGTGCTGCGCGTGGCGCTGCAGCTGCGCGAGATGGGCTGCCACGAGATCTCGCTGGGCGACACCATCGGCCGCGGCACGCCCGATGCCACGCGGCGCCTGCTCGAGGCCTGCCTGCGCGAGCTGCCCGCCACCATGCTGGCCGGCCACTACCACGACACCTGGGGCATGGCCGTGGCCAACGTGGCGGCCTCGCTGGAGATGGGCTTGCGCACTTTCGACAGCTCGGTGGCCGGCCTGGGCGGCTGTCCCTATGCGGCCGGCGCCTCGGGCAACGTGGCGAGCGAAGACGTGGTCTATCTGCTGCAGAACATGGGCTATGAGACCGGCATCGACCTGGATGCGCTGGTCGATGCAGGCCTGTTCATCAGCCAGGCGCTGGGGCGCGCGCCGCAGTCGCGCGTGTCGCAGGCCTTGCGCTCAGCCTGTGTTTCTTAGGCCCGCAGCCACGCCGTTGATCGACAGGTGGATGCCGCGCTGCACCCGGTCGTTGATCTCGCCGCCGCGGAAGCGCCGCATCAGCTCCACCTGCAGGTGGTGCAGTGGGTCGATGTAGGGGAAGCGGTGGCGCACCGAGCGCTGCATGTCCGCGTTGCCGGCCAGGCGCTGCTTCTCGCCCGTGATCAGCGTCAGCGCGTCGGAGGTGCGGTGCCATTCGGCATCGATCATGCCGAAGACCTTCTGGCGCAGCTTGCGGTCGCCCACCAGCTCGGCATAGCGCGTGGCCAGCTGCAGGTCGCTCTTGGCCAGCACCATGTCCATGTTCGACAGCAGGGTGCGGAAGAAGGGCCACTGCGCGTACATGCGCTGCAGCAGCGCGATGCGCTCCTTGCGCTCGGTGGCCGGCACCTTGCCGTCCGGGCCTTCGACGAAGGCGCTCACGGCGCTGCCGAAGCCATACCAGCCGTTGATGGTCAGGCGGCACTGGCCCCAGCTGAAGCTCCAGGGCACGGCGCGCAGGTCCTCGATGTTGCGCTGAGGGTTGCGCGAGGCCGGGCGCGAGCCGATGTTGAGTTCGGCGATCTCGCGGATGGGCGTGGCGCCGAAGAAGTAGTCGACGAAGCCCGGCGTTTCATAGACCAGCGTGCGGTAGGCGGCCATGCTGGCGCGCGAAAGCGCCTCGGCCGTGGCCAGGAAGGTGGCCGGGGCGGCCTTGGGCGGCGCAAGGAAGGTGGCCTCCAGCGTGGCGGCCACCAGCGTTTCGAGGTTGCGGCGGCCGATCTCGCGGTTGGCGTACTTGGAGCCGATCACCTCGCCCTGTTCGGTCAGGCGCAACTGGCCGCGCACGGTGCCCGGCGGCTGGGCCAGGATGGCCTGGTAGCTGGGGCCGCCGCCACGGCCCACGGTGCCGCCGCGGCCGTGGAACATGCGCAAGCGGATCTTCTGCTCCTGGCCTTCATTGAATTCATCAAAAAGCTTCACCAGCGACATCCCCGCGCGGTACAGCTCCCAGTTGCTGGTGAAGATGCCGCCGTCCTTGTTGCTGTCGCTGTAGCCCAGCATCACGTCCTGCTCGGCGCCCGAGCGGCGGATCAGCGCGTCGATGCCCGGCAGCGCATAGAAGGCACGCACGATGGGCGCGGCATTGCGCAGGTCTTCAATCGTTTCGAACAGCGGCACGACGATGAGGTCGCTCACCGCGTCCATGTTCAGGGTGCCGCGCATCAGCCCCACTTCCTTTTGCAGCAGCAGCGCCTCGAGCAGGTCGCTCACCGTCTCGGTGTGGCTGATGATGTAGTGGCGGATGGCGGCCCGGCCGTAGCGCGCGTGCGCGCTGCGGGCCTGCGCGAAGATGGCCAGCTCGCTCACGGTGAGCGGCGCGTAGTCGCCATCGGGCACGCGCAGCGGGCGGGCGTCTTCCAGCAGCTTGATCAACAGGGTCTGCTTGGCGTCTTCGGCCAGGCTCGCGTAGCTGGGCTCGATGCGTGCGACCTTCAGCAGGTCGGCCACCACGGCCTCGTGCTTGTCCGAGCTCTGGCGCAGGTCCACCGTGGCCAGGTGGAAGCCGAAGACCTCCACCGCGCGGATCAGCGGCCGCAGGCGCTGGTCCACCAGCGCGGCGCCGTGCTTCTCGCGCAGCGATTCCTCGATCACGCGCAGGTCGGCCAGGAAGGTCTGCGCATCGGGGTAGGGGTTCTGCGGCGCCACCGCATGGCGCGCGGCCACGCCGCCGGTCAGCTCCATCAGGCTGGCTGCCAGGCGCGCGTACACGCCGGTCAGTGCGCGGCGGTAGGGCTCGTCGTGGCGGTGCTCGCTGGGGTCGGGCGAGGCATCGGCCAGGGCCTGCATCTCGGGCGACACATCGACCAGCGAGGCCGAGAGCGACAGCTCGCCGCCCAGGAAGTGCACCTCGGTCAGGTAGTGGCGCAGCGCCAGCTCGCACTGGCGGCGCAGCGCGTAGTCCAGCGTCTGCGCCGTGACGTTGGGGTTGCCGTCGCGGTCGCCACCGATCCACTGGCCCATGCGCAGGAAGGGCGCGATCTCCTGCTGGCCCAGCGCCTTTTCCAGCGCCGCGTACACGCGCGGGATCTCGCGCAGGAAGGTGGCTTCGTAGTAGCTCAGCGAGTTCTCGATCTCGTCGGCCACCGTCAGCTTGGTGAAGCGCAGCAGGCGCGTCTGCCACAGCTGCGTCACGCGCGTGCGCAGTTGCCCCTCGTTGTCGGCCAGCTCGCGCGGCGTCAGCGCGTCCTTCTGGCCGGCAAAGAGCTGTTGGCGCGCCCGGATCTCGTCGCGCTGCGTCAGCAGCAGCGCGATGCCGCGCTCGGCATCGAGGATGCTCTTGCGCTGCACCTCGGTGGGGTGGGCCGTGAGCACCGGAGACAGGTAGCTGTGCGCCAGCGAGGCCGCCACCTGCGCGGGCGCCACGCCGGCCTTGCGGATGCGCGCCAGCGCCGCGTCCAGGCTGCCCTCGATGGCCTCGCCGCCGCGCTCTTCCTCGGCACGGCGGCGGATCTGGTGGCGGTCCTCGGCCAGGTTGGCCAGGTGGCTGAAGTAGGTGAAGGCGCGGATCACGCGCACCGTCTCGGCCGCCGACAGGCCCTTGAGCAGGCTCTTGAGCGCGCGGTCGGCCGAGTGGTCCTCGTCGCGGCGGAAGGACACCGACAGCGTGCGGATCTTCTCCACCAGATCGAAGGTGGCGGCCCCTTCCTGCTCGCGGATCACGTCGCCGAGGATGCGGCCCAGCAGCCGGATGTCCTCGATCAGGGGCTGGTCGTCAACCCGGGGCCGCGCGGCCTGCACGGCGCGGGTCTGGCTCTTTTTCGGGGCGGCTGGGCGGCGGGTGCTCATCTCTCAAAGTCTCCTCAAGGTGGGCTGTGCGCAGGTGGACGGCAGGCCGCGTTGTTGCGGCGCAACATGCTAGCATCGTCTTCCCCCGAGCCCCGAGAACGTGCACACGTTCCACGCATTCAGCGAGCCTTCCCGTGACCCATTTCGTGATCGCCACGCGCGAGAGCCGCCTGGCCCTTTGGCAAGCCGAGCATGTGAAGGCGCGCTTGCAAGAACAGGGCCACTCAGTGGCATTGCTGGGCATGACCACGCGCGGCGACCAGATCCTGGACCGCACCTTGTCCAAGGTGGGCGGCAAGGGCCTGTTCGTGAAGGAACTCGAGGCCGCGCTCGAGGACGGCCGCGCCGACCTGGCCGTGCATTCGCTCAAGGACGTGCCCATGGAGCTGCCGGCCGGCTTTGCGCTGGCGGCCGTGCTGGAGCGCGAGGACCCGCGCGACGCCTTTGTCTCCCCGCACTTCGAATCGCTGGCCGCGCTGCCGCAAGGCGCCGTGGTCGGCACCTCCAGCCTGCGCCGCACCGTGCTGCTGCAGGCGCTGCGGCCCGACCTGCGCATCGAACCGCTGCGCGGCAACCTCGACACCCGGCTGCGCAAGCTCGACGAAGGGCATTACGCCGCCATCGTGCTGGCCGCCGCCGGCCTCAAGCGGCTGGGCCTGGATGCGCGCATCCGCAGCGTCTTCGAGCCGGCGCAGATGCTGCCGGCCGCAGGGCAGGGCGCGCTGGGCATCGAGGTCCGCTCGGAGCGCCCAGAAGTGGTGGCCGCGCTGGCGCCGCTGCTGCACCGCCCCACCTGGCTGGCCACCGCGGCCGAGCGTGCCGTCAGCCGGGCCATGGGTGGCAGCTGTTCCATGCCGCTGGCCGCGCACGCGCAATGGCACGAAGGCGAGGGCGTGCTGGGCATCGTCGCGGCCTGGGGCGATGAACAGCAGCCCGGCCGGCTGCTGCAGGCCAGCGCCCAGGCGGTGGTGGCCGACGAGGCGCAGGCCCAGGCGCTGGGCCTGGCCGTCGCCGACCGGCTGCTGGCCGCGGGCGCCCGCCGCGCCTGAGCCCTTGCCCCCGCCCGCCATGGCCCAGCCCATGCCCGCGCCGCCCCACTGCCGGGGCCCGCGCCTGATCGTCACGCGGCCCGAGCCCGAGGCCTCGCGCTGGGTGCTGGCGCTGCAGGCGCAGGGCCAGCGCGCGCAGGCCCTGCCGCTGATCCGCACCGAGCCCCTGCCACGCGAAGCGCAGGCCGAAGCCGGCCCCGCCCAGGTGCTGATGTTCGTCAGCGGCGCAGCGGTGCGCGCCTTCTTCGGTGCGCACCCGCAGGCCTGGCGCCCGCCCACGCGCTGCTGGTGCACGGGCCCCGGCACGGCCGCCGCGCTGCGCGAGGCCGGCGTGCAGGCATCCTTCATCGACAGCCCGCCGCCCGAAGCCGCGCAGTTCGATTCGGAAGCCCTGTGGGCGCGGGTGCGCCCGCAACTGCAGCCGGGCCTGCGGGTGTGCATCGTGCGCGGCGGTGACGCGCAGGGCCGCCCCACGGGGCGCGACTGGCTGGCCGGCGAGCTGGGCAGCGCAGGCGCGCAGGTCAGCACCGTGGTGGCCTACAGGCGCCTGCCGCCGCAAGTGGACGCGCCCTGGCTGGCCTGCGTGCGCGAGCATGTGCAGGCCCGCGACGTGTGGCTGTTCAGCAGCTCCGAAGCCGTGGCCCACCTGGGCGACGCCGTGGCGGGCATCGACGGCCTGGACTGGGGCGCCTGCACCGCCCTGACCACCCATGCGCGCATCGCCGAAGCCGCGCGCCTGCTGGGCTTTGGCCGCGTGCTCCACAGCGCGCCGCTGCTGCCCTCGGTGCTGGCGGTGATGCAAAGCCTGCGAACCCCCTCAGACCCTGCCGCCTCCTAGAATTCCTGCGTTATGAGCGTGCCCCAGATCGAGGAACAGAAGACCCCACCGCCGCCGGACCCGGGCGGGCAGGCCGCGCGGCAGGCGCTGGGCGCGCAGGTCCTGCAGCGCATGGTGCTGGGGCTGGCATTGCTGCTGGCGCTGGCGGGCCTGGTGATGGCCGGCATGCTCTGGCAGCGCGTGGCCGGCATGCAGGAGCAGCTGGCGCGCCAGAGTGCCGACGCGACCGCGCAGGCCACCGAGGCCCGCGCGCTGGCCCGCCAGGCGCAGGACACCGTGCGCGAAGCCGCCGGCCGCCTGGCCCTGATGGAGACGCGCGTGGCCGAAGTGGCGCTGCAGCGCGCCCAGCTCGACGAACTGATGCAGGCGCTTTCGCGTTCGCGCGACGAGAACCTGGTGGTGGACATCGACGCCGCCGTGCGCCTGGCGCTGGAGCAGGCCCAGGCCACCGGCAACGTGCAGCCGCTGCTGGCGGCGCTGCGTGCCGGCGAGCAGCGCGTCGCCCGGTCGGGCCTGGCGCATCTGCAGCCGCTGCAGCGCGCCATGCAGCGCGATTCCGACCGCATCCGCGCCACCGCCAGCGGCGATGGCGGCGAGGCACTGGCCAAGCTCGAGGAACTGCTCAAGGGCGTGGACGACCTGCCGGTGGTCAATGCGCTGGCGCGGCGCGGCCGCAGCGCGCAGGACGACGGCTGGCTGGGCGAGGCCGTGCCGGCCGACGCCAGCTGGTGGCAGCGCCTGGTGATGAGCGTGCGCAACGAGGCGCGCGCGCTGGTGCGCGTCTCGCGCATCGACCGGCCCGAGGCCGTGCTGCTCACGCCCGAGCAGACCTTCTTCCTGCGCGAGAACCTCAAGCTCAAGCTGCTGGGCGTGCGCACGGCGCTGCTGTCGCGCCAGCCCCAGCAGGCGCGCAACGAACTCGGGGCCGTGGCCAGCGCACTCAACCGCTACTTCGACCCCGGCTCGCGCCGCGTGCAATCGGCGGCCACGCAGCTGCAGCAACTGCAGAGCCTGGTGCGCGACGCCGCGCCGGCACGCATCGACGAAACGCTGGCGGCGCTGACGACCGCGGCGGCAGGACGATGAGGACGGTGCACTGAGCATGCGCGCCGCACTCTGGCTTCTGGCCCTCTTCGGCATCGCGGCGGCGGTGGCGCTGTTCGCGGGCAACAACGAAGGCACGATCACCGTCTTCTGGCCCCCCACCCGGGTCGACCTGTCACTGAACCTGGTGCTGGCGCTGCTGGCGCTGCTGTTCATCGGCCTGCACTTCGCGCTGCGCGCGCTGGCGGCACTGTTCTCGCTGCCCCGCCAGGCGCGCCAGTGGCGGCTGCAGCAGAAGGAACGCAACCTGCACGTCGCGCTGTTCGACGCCATGGCCCAGTTGCTGGCCGGGCGCTTCACGCGCGCGCGCAAGTCGGCCCAGGCCGCGCTGGCGCAGGAGCGCACGCTGGCGGCGCTCGATGCCGAGCTGCCCCACGCACGCCAGCTGCGCGTGCTGGCGCACCTGATGGCGGCCGAAAGCGCCCAGGCCCTGCAGGACCCGGCCAGCCGCGACGCCCACCTGCAGCAGGCCCTGAACGACCGCGACGAGCGGGGCCAGCCCTCGATGCTGCCCGAGCTGCGCGAAGGCCTGCAGCTGCGCTCGGCCCGCTGGGCGCTGGAAGGGCGCGATCCGGCCGGCGCGCTCAGCCGCCTGGCCGAGCTGCCGCAGGGCGCGCAGCGGCGCACCCTGGCGCTGCGGCTGCGCCTGAAGGCGGCGCGGCAGGCCCAGCGCACGCAGGAGGCGCTTGAAACTGCACGGCTGCTGGCCAAGCACCGCGCCTTCTCGCCCACCGCGGCCGAGACCATCGTGCGCGGGCTGGCGGCCGAATCGGTGGCTTCGGCGCATGACGTGGCCCAGCTGCAGCGCATCTGGAACCGGCTGGACGCGGCCGAGCGCGCGATGCCCGAGATCGCCATCCAGGCGGCCCAGCGCATGGTGCAGCTCGGCGGCGAAGGCACGCTGGCGCGCACCTGGCTGCTGCCCGTGTGGGAGCGCGTGGTGGCAGCGCCCGATGCGCTGGGCCAGAGCTGGCGCGTGAAGCTGGTGCAGGTGCTGGAAGCCGGCTTCGATGCGGTGGACGCCGACTGGCTGGCCCGCATCGAGAGCGCGCACCAGAAGCACCCGCGCGATCCGCTGCTGCAGTACCTGGCCGGCATGGCCTGCCTCAAGCGCCAGCTCTGGGGCAAGGCGCAGCAGCATCTGCGGCAGGCCGCGCGCAACCTGCAGGAAGGCGCGCTGGCGCGCCGCGCCTGGGTGGCGCTGGCCCGCATGGCCGAATCACGCGGCGATCAGGCCGAGGCGGCCCAGGCCTGGAAAAGCGCAGCGAGCATTGAGTAGGCCTACTCGGCCTTGATCTGCCCCTTGGCCACGATGGCGCCGAACTTCTGGTGTTCGGCCTGGATGAAGCTGGCAAAGGGCTGCGGACCCAGCCCCATGGGCGTGACGCCGCTGTCGGTGAAGTTCTTGCGCACGGCGGGCTCGGCCAGCGTTTCGCGCAGCGCCTGGTCCAGCCGCGCGATGACCTCTGCCGGCGTGCCGCGCGGCGCGAAGATGCCTTGCCACACCGTCACTTCGGCGCCGCGCCAGGCCGGCTCGCTCGCGCCCAGCACGGGCACTTCGGGCATCACGGGCGAAGCCTTGCCATCCAGCACGCCAAACACGCGCACCTGATCGGCCTTGGCCTGCTGCATCACCATCGACAGCGGCAGCACCGCCAGGTCCAGCTGGTTGCCGGCCAGGTCGGTCACGATCTGCGAGCCCACGCGGTAGGGCACGTGCACCATGCTCACGTTGCCCTGCTGCTTGAGCAGCTCGCCGCCCAGGTGCAGCGAGGTGCCCACGCCCGAGGTGGCGTAGCTGTATTTGCCCGGGTGGGCCTTCATGTCGCGAAACAGCTCGCCGGCGTTCCTGGCTGCCAGGCCCGGGCGGCCCACGAGCGCGAGCGGTTGCGCGCCCAGCAGGGTCACGGGCATCAGGTCGCGCAGGCCGTCGTAGCGCACGGTGGAGGGCGTGACCATCTTGGCGATCACGATGGTGCTTTCCACCGACATCAGCAAGGTGTAGCCGTCGGGCTTGGCGCGCGCCACCTTGTCGGTGCCGATCACGCCGCCCGCGCCGGGCAGGTTCTCGACGACCACGCTCTGCCCCAGGCGTTGCGCGAGGCCCGGCGCCACCCAGCGCGCGACCACGTCCACATTGCCGCCGGCCGAGTAGGGCACGAGGATGGTGATGGGTTGGGCGGGCCAGGCGGCGTCGGCCGCCAGGGCTGCGGGGCTGGCCAGCGTGCCCAGGGCCGCCAGCAAGGCGGTGCACAGCAGTCGGTGGCGGGGGGTGTGGATGGCGTTCATGGCAAAGGCAGAGGCTTGGGCGTTGAAGGTTGGGCGTTGAGCGAAAAGATTGGGGCGGCTACCGGGGCGGGGGAAGTTCTTTTTCGAGCTGCGCGATCTCGCGCTCGAAGCGTGCCTTCAGTTCGCGCTTGGCGCGTTCGTCCAGCCAGCTGGCCTGCACGCCTGCCAGGCTCAGCCGGCAGGCCTCCTGCCAGCCCCAGCCGCAGCCTTCGAGCACGGTCTCGAGCGTGTGCGCGGGGTCGGTGTGGAACATGGCCGGGTCGTCGGTGTTCAGGGTCAGCGGCAGGCCAGCGTCGGCCATGGCCTTGATGCTGGCCAGGCGGCGCTGCTGGTTGCGCTTGACGCTGGTGACGCCGCAGACGCAGAAGTACACGCCGCAATCGCGCGCACGCTGCACGCCGCTGTCGCTGGCCAGCAGGTTGTAGCCGTGGTCGAGCCGGTCGCAGCCCAGGAGCTGCAGGCAGTCATCCACATGGCTGGGTGGCGCCTCCTGCAGCGTCTGGTTGTCTTCGCACACATGGGCCGTGCGCTTGAGCCCCGCGCGGCCCGCGCGCTGGTACAGCGCCGCCAGCTTGGCCGGCGGGCCTTCGCGTTCGGGGCCGTCGGCGCCAATGCCCACCACCAGCTCATGGCGCTGGCCGACGATGTCGTCCATCGCGCGCTCGGCGCTGTCCAGCGGCAGGCCGCGGTCCAGTGCCGCGATCAGCAGGGCCGAGCAGTCGAAGTCGCGCTGCGCCGCCCGGATGCCCGCACTCAAGCCCTCGAGCTGCACCTTGTAGGGCACCTGCGTGGGCATGTAGTACTGGGGGTTGAAGGACATCTCCACATGGCGCGCGCCGGCCTTGGCGGCGTCTTCCACGGCCTCGTAGGCCATGCGTTCGAAGTCGCCCGCCGTGCGCACGGCCAGGGCTGCCAGGCGCAGCACATCGATGAAGTCGTAGAAGTCGCGGTAGCTGTAGAGCTCATCCGCGGCGCGCGGCAGCGGCAGGCCATGGCTGGCGGCCAGTTCGGCCAGGGTCCGGGGCCGCAGCGTGCCGGCAATGTGCAGGTGCAGCTCCACCTTGGGCAGGCGGCGCAGCAGCGCCTGCAGGGCGGGGGCTGCAGCGGAAGCGGGGTGGGAAGCGGGGGCCGTCTCGAGCATGGCGGCACCTTAGCGCTGGCGGGCCGCGCCGCCCAGGGCTGCGGCGTGGCACAGGTTATGACAGTTCTGTCATGGGTCGCCCGGTGAGCGCTGGGCCATGGCGCGGGCCACGCCCACCAGTTCCTCGCGCACCCAGCGCAGGGCCGAGTCGGCATGCGTGCGCTCGTGCCACACCAGGCGGTAGCGCATGGGCGCAATGGGCGCAGGGAAAGGCACGATCACCAGCGCCTCTTCGCGCGCGAAGGCTTCGGCCAGCAGCCGGCCCGTGGTGAAGACCAGGTCGGTGCGTGCGAGGATCGCAGGCGCCAGGCTCAGGAACTGGGTGTGGACGGCTGTGTCCAGCACCACGCCCAGCTCCATCAGCCGGTTGTCGATGATGGTGCCCTGGCCCGGCACGTGCTCGAGCGAGCCCAGATGCCTGGCGCGCTGGTAGCTGTGCAGCGTGAGCGCACCTTCGGGCGCGAGCGGATGGCCCTGGCGCATCAGGCACACCAGCGGCTCGTTCAGCAGGCTGGTGGCGCGCAGGTGCGGCGGCAGCTCGGGCCAGACGGTGACCACCAGGTCCACTTCGCCATCGGCCAGCTGCCGGTAGTGCTCGAAGCGCGAGCCCAGGCCCCGGAACACGAGGTCGCAGCCCGGTGCCGCCTGCGCGATGCGGGCCGTGACCTCGGCGAAGAAAGCCTTGGGCAGGAAGTCGTAGGTGGCGATGCGGATGCTCATCCGCAAAGTGTTCAGCGGCCGGGGCTGCACGTTGGCCACCAGCAGCGACATGTCGGCCAGGATGCGCCTCGTGGGCGTGATGAGCGTGCGCGCGCGCTCGGTCAGCACCATGCGGTTGCCCACGCGCACCAGCAGCTCGTCGCCCGTGAGGCGGCGCAGGCTGGCCAGGTGCCGGCTCATGGCCGACTGGGCCAGGCCCAGCCGCCGGGCGGCCTGCGAGACGCTGGCTTCGTCCAGCAAGGCCAGCAGCGCGCGCAGCAGCGGCTCGTCGAGCCGGCGGGTCACGTCCTCGTCTGCGCTGCGCATGGGCTCAGCTAGCGGTCCAGCAAACGGCCCGCCAGTGCCTGCAGCGCGGGCGCGCCAAGATCGTCGGCCTGGTGGACGGTGCGCGCGTCCCACTGCCTGAAATAGCGCGCATGCGAGCGCGCGTAGTGCGGGTCGTAGTGCAGGGCCATCAGCTCGCCGAACAGCGGCGCCAGCGCGCCTTCCAGCGCCCAGGCCTGCCAGCGGGCCACGGTCTCCTTGCCCAGGCTGGGTGTGAAGTGCGCCATGAGCTGCGCCAGCGCCTGCCGGTCTTCGCCCAGGTCGGCATAGTCGTGCAGCAGGTAGGCCAGCCGCGCCTGCAGTGTGGCCTGCAGCTCGACTACGGGCGCCTCACGCATGCGCTCCACCAGCTGCGTGGGCAGGCTCAGGCGGCCGATGCGCGCGCTCTCGCCCTCGATGAACACAGGTTGCGCAAGGTCCAGGCGCTGCAGCTGATCGGCCAGCAGGGTCTCGAAATGCTTCTGCGACGGCTGGGGCCGGCCGCGCCAGGCGCCCAGCAGCGAGCCGCGGTGGCAGGCCAGCGCCTCCAGGTCCAGCACCTGCGCGCCCTGCTGCGCCATGTGCTGCAACAGCCGGGTCTTGGCGCTGCCCGTGGCGCCGCACAGCACCACCAGCGGCAGGCGCGGGCACAGCTGCGCGATCTGCTCGATGACGTGGCCCCGGTAGCGCTTGTAGCCGCCGGCCAGTTGCTGGGCGTCCCAGCCCACCAGGCGCAGCCAGTTGACCATCGCGCCGCTGCGCAGGCCGCCGCGCCAGCAGTAGACCAGCGGCTTCCACTGCGCGGGCCGCTCGGCGAACTGCTCGCGCAGATGCCGCGCCAGGTTGGCCGCCACCATGGCGCCGCCCACGCGCCGCGCCTCGAAGGCGCCTTTCTGCTTGTACAGGGTGCCGACGATGCGCCGCTCCTCGTCGTCCAGCACGGGGCAGTTGATGGCGCCGGGAATGTGGTCGAGCGCGAATTCGGCCGGCGAGCGTGCGTCGATGAGTGTGTCGAAGCTGGCGATGTCGCCCACGCGCACGGGTTCTCGCGCTGTCATGGCGGTGATGGCGGGGTGGTCGGCAGAGGGGTGGATCGGCAAGCGGCTCAGCGCGCCGGTTGCGGCGGCGCACGGCGCTCGTCCAGCGGCGGCAGCAGGCCGGCGTCGCGCTGCGCCTGCTGCGCATCGGGCTGCGCGGGGTCGTACTCGCGCGCCTGCTGCTCGGCGGCCTGTCGCTTCGCACGGTCGGCCGAGGTGGGCTCGCGAAAGCGCACGTTCAGGCCGCTGCCGTCGTCGTCGCTGTCGCTGAAGGCGTCGATGGCGGCGCCGGCCGCCTTGCCCGTCAGGCGTGCGGTGCCCACGGCCGCGCCCGCGGCCAGGCCCACGGCGCTGGCGCCCACGCTCACGGCCGTGCCGGCCACGCTGACGACGGCGCAGCCGCCCAGCAGGGCTGCGGCGCTCGTCGCCGCCACCAGCAGGGCGGGACGCAAGTGCTCAAGCGGTACGCGCGGATTCATGGCTTCAGGGCCTGGTCACTTCTTGTTGTTGTTGCTGTTGTTGGTTCGGGCCGGCGCGGTGTCGTCGTCGTCGCCGGGCTTGACCCATTGGGGCGGCGGCAGCACGGGCCACTTGCCCCGCTGCGTGCCCGGCGTG
Organism: Xenophilus arseniciresistens; assembly: GCF_028023875.1. GTDB lineage: Bacteria > Pseudomonadota > Gammaproteobacteria > Burkholderiales > Burkholderiaceae_C > Xenophilus > Xenophilus arseniciresistens. Next base: position 481,642 of record NZ_JAQIPB010000001.1, on the reverse strand, counting down.
CCCTGTTGTGCATCGGCAGGCGCATCGCCGCGTGCGGGAGCGCTGCGGCCCGAGGCCGCGCAGCCGGCCAGCGCCAGCGCGGCTGCCAGGCACAGGCCCGCTGCCGCCAGGGATGATGATGTGCGCGCAGCCATCAGCGCACCCGCATGCCCGGCAGCGCGCCAGGGAAGGGCTCGAGCACGAAGATGCCCGGATGCGCCTTTTCGTCGGCATGGCTGGCGGCCAGCACCATGCCTTCGGAAAGGCCGAACTTCATCTTGCGCGGCGCCAGGTTGCCCACCAGCACCGTGAGCTTGCCCACGAGCTGTTCGGGCTGGTAGGCGCTGGCGATGCCGCTGAAGACATTGCGCGTCTTCGGCTGGCCGGCTTCGTCCTTCTCGCCCACGTCCAGGGTCAGGCGCAGCAGCTTGGTCGAGCCCTCGACGGCCTCGCAGGCCAGAATTCTGGCGATGCGCAGGTCCACCTTGGCGAAGTCGTCGATGCCGATGGTTTCGGCCAGCGGCTCGCCGCCGGGTGCATTGGGGTCGATCACGGGCTCGGCCTTTTTGGCGGCCTTGGCTTCCTTCCTGGCCGGTGCGGCTGGCGCTGCGGCGGCTTGTGCATCGCCGGGCGCTTCGAACAGCGCGTCGAGCTGCTTGATGTCCACGCGCTGCATCAGGTGCTGGTACTCGCCGATGACATGGCCGCCGCCCAGCAGCCGGGCCGCGTCGGCCCACTGCAGCGGCTGCACCTTCAGGAAGGCTTCGACCTGCGCGGCCAGCGCGGGCAGCACGGGCTTGAGGTACAGCGCGATGAGGCGGAAGGCCTCGATGCAGGTGCTGCACACCTCCTGCAGGCGCGCATCGGCGCCTTCCTGCTTGGCCAGCTCCCAGGGCTTGTTGGCGTCCACGTACTCGTTCACGCGGTCTGCCAGCAGCATCACCTCGCGCAGCGCGCGGGCCGTGTCGCGGCGCTCGAAGGCGTCGGCCACAGCCGGCCCCTGGGCCTGCAGCGCGGCCAGCAGGCCCTGGCTTTCGCTGCCGGTGGCGCCGAGCTGCCCGCCAAAGCGCTTGGCGATGAAGCCGGCCGCGCGCGAGGCGATGTTGACGAACTTGCCGATCAGGTCGCTGTTCACGCGGGCCATGAAGTCATCGCGGTTGAAGTCGATGTCTTCGTTGCGGCCGTTGAGCTTGGCCGCCAGGTAGTAGCGCAGCCACTCGGGGTTCATGCCCAGCTTGAGGTACTTGAGCGGGTCCAGGCCGGTGCCGCGGCTCTTGCTCATCTTCTCGCCGTTGTTGACGGTGAGGAAGCCGTGCACGCAGACCTTGTCGGGCGTCTTGCGGCCGCTGAACTTGAGCATGGCGGGCCAGAACAGCGTGTGGAAGGTGACGATGTCCTTGCCGATGAAGTGCACCTGCTCCAGCTCGGGCTGGGCCATGTACTGCTCGAAGGTCATGGCCGTGGGGTTCGGCGTGTCCTCGTCCACGTCGGCCTCGATGCGGGCCTTGTCCAGCAGGTTCTTGAGCGAGGCCAGGTAGCCCACGGGCGCGTCCAGCCAGACATAGAAGTACTTGCCCGGCGCATCGGGGATCTCGATGCCGAAGTAGGGTGCGTCGCGGCTGATGTCCCAGTCGCCCAGGCCTTCGCTCTGCGTGCCGTCGGGGTTGTCGCGCACGCCAAACCACTCCTTGACCTTGTTGGCCACCTCGGGCTGCACATGCACGCCGTTCTGCGTCCATTCCTTGAGGAAATCCACGCAGCGCGCGTCGGAGAGCTTGAAGAAGTAGTGCTCCGAGTTCCTGAGCACCGGCTTGGCGCCCGAGAGTGCCGAGTAGGGGTTGATCAGGTCGGTGGGCGCGTAGACGGCGCCGCAGACCTCGCAGTTGTCGCCGTACTGGTCCTTGGCATGGCAGCGCGGGCACTCGCCCTTGATGTAGCGGTCGGGCAGGAACATGTTCTTCTCGGGGTCGAAGAACTGCTCGATGGTGCGCGTCTCGATCAGGCCTGCGGTCTTCAGGTCGCGGTAGATGGCCTGCGCCAGCTCGGTGTTTTCCGGGCTGTGCGTGGAATGCCAGTTGTCGAAGCGGATGTGGAAGCCGTCCAGGTACTGCTTGCGGCCCGCGGCGATGTCGGCCACGAACTGCTCGGGCGTCTTGCCGGCCTTCTCGGCCGCGATCATGATCGGCGCGCCGTGGGCGTCGTCCGCGCCCACGAAGTTCACCTGCGCGCCCTGCATGCGCTGGAAGCGCACCCAGATGTCGGCCTGGATGTACTCCAGCATGTGGCCGACGTGGAAGGGGCCGTTGGCATACGGCAGCGCGGTGGTGACGAAGATCTTGCGCGGGGCGGTCATCGGAAGGGGCGCTCGCAAAAGCAGGAGGAGGAAGACGGGGCCGCGGCCGGCGCAGACCGGGCGGCTGCGGCACGGGCGCACCGGGGTGCGCAAAGACGGCCAAAGGATGGGCATTTTAGGCAGCGTCATCGGGGCCCGCGGAGCGCGCGGCTATGCTCGGCCGTGACGCGGTGGTCTGTCGCCACCGCGACCCCTGCAGCCGACCGAGGAGCCCGCCATGAACCCCGTGAACACCATTCCCGCCACCCTCATCCCCGGTGACGGCATCGGCCCCGAGATCGTTGATGCCACGCTGGCCGCCCTGGACGCGCTGGGCGCGCCCTTTGCATGGGACACGCAGGTGGCCGGCCTGGGCGGCGTGAAGGCCGCGGGCGACCCGCTGCCGGCCGCCACGCTCGAGTCCATCCGCCGCACGCGCCTGGCCCTGAAGGGCCCGCTGGAAACGCCCTCGGGCGGCGGCTACCGCAGCTCCAACGTGCGCCTGCGCGAAGAGTTCCAGCTCTATGCCAACGTGCGGCCCGCGCGCACCCTCATCCCGGGCGGGCGCTTCGACGACATCGACCTGCTGGTGGTGCGCGAGAACCTCGAGGGTCTGTACATCGGCCACGAACATTACGTGCCCATCGGCAACGACCCGCACGCCGTGGGCATGGCCACCGGCATCAACACGCGCGAGGGCTGCCGCCGCATCCTCAAGTACGCCTTCGACACCGCCGTGGCCACGGGCCGCAAGAAGGTCACGCTGGTGCACAAGGCCAACATCATGAAGGTGCTCACGGGCCTGTTCCTCGAAACCGGGCAGCAGCTCTATGCGGAGCACTACCAGGGCAAGTTCGAGCTCGACGCCGTGATCGTCGATGCCTGCGCGATGAAGCTGGTGCTCAACCCCTGGCAGTTCGACATGCTGGTGACGACCAACCTGTTTGGCGACATCCTGTCGGACCTGGTGGCCGGCCTGGTCGGCGGCCTGGGCATGGCGCCAGGCGCCAACATCGGCACCGACGCCGCCATTTTTGAAGCCGTGCATGGCTCGGCCCCCGACATCGCGGGCAAGGGCATCGCCAACCCCATCGCCATCATGCTGGCCGCGGCGCTGATGCTCGAGCACGTGAAGCGGCCCGAACTCGCGCAGCGCCTGCGCACGGCCATCGACCAGACGCTCAACATCGACAAGGTGCGCACGGGCGACCTGGGCGGCAGCGCCAACACCGCGGCCTTCACGAACGCGCTGGTGGCGCGCATCCGCAACGGCGGCTGACCACGGGCGCCCGCGATGGGCGAGGGCGGCCGAATCGCGGATGATCGGCGCATGACCCTGCCCATTCTTTCCCCTGCCGAGGCGCGCGTGCTGGGCGTGCTGATCGAGAAGCAGCGCACCGTCCCCGACAGTTACCCGCTCACGCTCAACAGCCTGCTGGCCGGCTGCAACCAGAAGACCAGCCGCCACCCCGTGATGGAGCTGAGCGAGGCCCAGGCCCAGGACGCGCTGGACAGCCTGCGCCGCCAGAGCCTCATCGATGAATCGAGCGGCGGCCGCGCCCTGCGCTACGGCCACAACGCCGACCGCGTGCTGCGCCTGCCCTCGCAATCGGTGATCCTTTTGGCCGTGCTGATGCTGCGCGGCCCCCAGACCGCGGGCGAGCTGCGCATCGCCAGCGACCGCATGCACAACTTCGCCGACATCTCCTCGGTCGAAGGCTTTCTGGACGAAATGGCCGAACGCGCGGCCGGCGCGCTGGTGGTCAAGCTGCCGCGCCTGCCCGGCGCCCGCGAGGCGCGCTGGGCGCATCTGCTTTCCGGTGAGGTGGAAGTGCCGGCTGCCAGCGCAGAGCCCGTTTCAGGCGGTGCGGGCTCCAGCACCGACGTGGCCGCCGGCGAAGTCGCCGCGCTGCGCGCGCAGGTGTCGCGGCTGGAAGGCGAGCTCGCGCATCTCAAGGGGCTGGTGGCGCGGGTGTATGCGGAGTTGGGCTTGGAGGAATCGGCGGGCTGACGGGGCTTCAAGAACACGAGGCCGTTGGGCCTCCTGCCGCACCACGGTGCACCCATGACTGGAGAAAGCTCGAAGTGAAAGCTGTTGCCCACATCGGCATCGTCGGCTGCTCGGCCGAAGGTGCTGCGCTGTGCTATCGCACGATCTGCGCCGAAGGCGCGATGCGGCTTGGCGCGCACGCGCATCCTGAAGTGTCCATGCACACCCCTTCGCTGGCCGAATATGTCGAATGCCTTGAGCGGCGTGACCTCGACGGCGTGGCGGCGTTGATGCTCGCATCGGCCGAGAAGCTGGCGCGCGCGGGCGCCGATTTCCTGATCTGTCCCGACAACACCATCCACGCCGCGTTCTCGCGCGTCGCGCCGCGCTCGCCGCTTCCCTGGTTGCACATTGCCGACGTGGTGGCGGCCGAGGCCGGGCGCAGGGGCTTCCAGCGCGTGGGCATCACCGGCACGCGGTGGCTGGTTCAAAGCGATGTGTATCCGCAGCAATTGCTCGCCCGCGGCATCGAGGCCGTGCGTCCGTCCGATGCAGCGCGCGACGAGATGGGTCGCATCATCATGGACGAACTGGTCAACGGCGTGATCCGGCCCGAATCGGTGGCGGTGTTCCGCCTTGCCATCGACGACTTCAAGAATCACCAGGGCTGCGATGCCGTGGTGCTCGGCTGCACCGAGATACCCCTGATCATCGACGACAGCAATTCGGCGCTGCCGACGCTGGATTCGACGCGCCTGCTCGCGCGTGCCGCCCTTGACCGGGCCGTGGGCGGATGCGCGCCCGACTGACCGCAGCAGCAGCCTGTGCTTTCCATCGCTGCTATATATTGGCCCAGGCAACACATGACCCAAGGGGACCGCATGTCGATCAAAACCATCTTTGTAAAAACCTCCATCACGGCACTGGCGGCCCTTGGCGGCGCTGCCGTGTTCGCGCAAGGCACGCCCATCAACGCCGCGGCCTTTGACGCGCTGGTGGCGCAGGGCCCGGTGGCCAGCGCCGATGTCATCGCGGCCAGTCCCTGGGCCACCAAGATCAAGCAGGCCGGCACCTTGCGCCTGGGCGGCACGCAGACTTCCAACCTGTTCTCGCTGCTCAACGAAAAGGACGGCAAGATCCGCGGCTTCGATGCGGGGCTGGCCCAGCTGATCACGCGCTACATCCTGGGCGATGGCTCCAAGTTCCAGTTCACGCAGGTGACCTCGTCCACGCGCGAGCAGGTGCTCATCAACAACCAGGTGGACATGGTGCTCGCCACCTACTCCATTACGCCCGCGCGGGCCGAGAAGATCTCCTTTGCCGGCCCGTACTACGCCTCGCAGGCGGGCGTGCTGGTCAAGTCCAGCAACAAGACCATCCAGTCCTACAACGACCTGGGCGGCAAGAAGGTGGCCACGCAGGCGGGCTCCACGGGGCCTGCCATCCTCGCGCAGCACGCGCCCAAGGCCACGGTGCAGGAGTTCCAGACGCACCAGGAAGCGCTGGACGGCCTGCGCCAGGGCCGCGTGGATGCCTACGTGACCGACCACACGCTGCTGCTCAATGCGCTGAGCATGGGCACGGGCGACGCCAGGCTGGCCGGCGCGCCCTTTGGTGCGCAAGACCCGTACGGTATCGGCCTGCCCAAGGGCTCGGACGGCGTGGCCTTCGTCAACGCCTTCTTGAAGAAGCTCGAAGCCGACGGCACCTGGGCCAAGCTGTGGACCATTTCGATCGGGCAGCGCACCGGCAGCACCGACGTGCCCAAGCCGCCCGCGATTCCCTGACTTGCTGACGAACGATGGGTGACGTCGCCAGGCTCCTGGCCGAACATGGGCCTGCCTTCGGGCAGGCCCTTTTTCTGACCTGGAAGCTCACGCTTCTTTCTTTTGTGCCCGGCGTGCTGCTGGGCGTGGCCGTGACGGTGCTGCGGCTTTTGCCGCTGCCGCCGCTGCGCTTCGTGCTGACGGGCTATGTGGAGATCTTCCGCAACATCCCCAGCGTGGCGCTGCTGATCTTCATCGTGTTCGCGCTGCCCGAGCTCAACGTGCTGATCGACTACGAGCCCAGCGTGATCCTGACCCTGGCGCTGGTGTGCTCCGCGTTCACGGCCGACTACCTGCGCACGGGCATCAACACCATCGGCGGCGGGCAGGTCGAGGCCGCGCTGAGCCTGGGCATGCGCCCCATGCGCATCGTCACCGCCGTCGTGCTGCCGCAGGCGATGCGCACGGTGGTGCAGCCGATGACCTCGCTGCTCATCGCGCTGATGCTGTCGACTTCGCTGGCCTCGCAGGTGCCGTTTCCGGGCCGGGAACTCACGACCCTGGTGTCCAAGATCGCCAATGACTCCGCCGTCGGCATGGCGGCCTTCGCGGTGGCGGCTGCGATGTATGTGGCCAGCGGGCTGCTGATCGCCTGGGCCGGCGCGACGCTGGAAAAGAAGGTGCGGATCCTGCGATGAGCCGCGCGCTGGAAGACATTCTTTTTGGTGCGCCCAGCCCGCGGGGGCGCACCCTCGCGCGGGCGGCGAGCGTGGGCACGGCCGTGCTGCTGCTGCTCGTGGGGGCGGCAATCGTGTTCCGCTTCCATTCCGCAGGGCAGCTCGAAGCGCGCTTCTGGCAGTTCTTTGCCTGGCCCTCGACCTGGGCCTTCCTGGCCAAGGGCCTGCTGGGCACGCTGGCCTCGGCGGCCATGGCTGCGCTCATTGCGCTGAGCCTGGGGCTGGTGCTGATGCTGGGGCGGCTGGCGCGCCCGCGCCTGGTGCGCTGGCCCAGCATCGCGGCCATCGAGTTCCTGCGCGGCACGCCCACGCTGCTGCTGATCTATGTGTGCTTTCTGGTGCTGCCGGCGCTGGGCATCAAGCTCAGCACCTACTGGATGCTGACCCTGCCCGTGGGCCTGAGCACGGCCGCAGTGGTGGCCGAGGTGTACCGCGCAGGCGTGCTGGCCGTGCCGCGCGGCCAGACCCTTGCGGCGCGCAGCCTGGGGCTGAGCGAAGCGCAGGTCTTTGCCACGGTGGTCTTTCCGCAGGCGCTGCGCTACATCGTGCCGGCGCTGGTGGCGCAGCTGGTGATCGTGGTGAAGGACACCACCTTCGGCTACGTCGTCACCTATGGCGAGCTGATGCAGAACGCCAGGGTGCTGATTGCCAACTACCACTCGCTGGTGCCGGTGTACCTGGTGGTGGCGCTGCTGTATTGCGGGGTGAACTACGCCATCTCCAGAGCCAGCAGGCGGCTGGGCCGGCCCATTCATTGAGGCTGCAGGCCTGCCTTGGCGCACAACAAAAACAAACGGCCACCGCGAGATGGCCGTTCGTTCATCAGGGCGCGCAGGCCTCAGTCCGCCGTCGCAAAGTGCGGCGCCGTGTGCACCGCATCGCCCTGGTAGAAGGCGGCAAAGCGTTCGAACTGGCGCTTGGCATCGGCTGCGTCCACGCCTTCCTTGAGCACGGCGCTGGAAAAGCCCGTGCGCTGCATCTGCACCAACTGGTCGATCAGCACGTCGCCCGTGGCGCGCAGCTCGCCCGCAAAGCCCAGGCGGCGGCGCAGCAGGAATGCCTGGCTGTAGGCCCGGCCATCGGTGAAGGCGGGGAACTGCAGGTCGATGCGCTCGATCTGCGCCAGTTGCTCCTTCAGCGTGTGCGGGTCGGCGTCGTTGGCCAGCGCGATCTGGCGCGTGCCGTCGGCTTCCACATGCTCGTCGTGCGCAAGGATGCGCAGGGTCTGTGCGTTCACGTTCGCGGTGGCGGCGCTCATGCGGCCACCTCTTCGTCGGCCTTGTGGCGCGCGCCGTTGGCGGCGGTCTTGAAGGGGTCGTGGCCCACGCGGCGCAGGGTGTCGATGAAGGTCTCCCAGCGGCCGCCTGGGGCGGGCTGGCGCTGTTCGCGGTAGGTGCCCAGCACGGCTTCGATCACGTCCGGCACTTCGGCGGCCGAGAACGAGGGGCCGACAGCCTTGCCGGCCTGGGCCGGGCCGCTGAGGTCGGAACCGTCGGAGCCGGCCAGCGTGACCTGGTACCACTCCTTGCCGTCCTTGTCGACGCCCAGGATGCCGATGTGGCCGCTGTGGTGGTGGCCGCAGCTGTTGATGCAGCCGCTGATGTGCAGGTCGATCTCGCCCAGGTCGTCCAGCTCGTCCAGGTCCTGGTAGCGCTCGGTGATGGCCTCGGCGATGGGGATCGAGCGCGCATTGGCCAGCGCGCAGAAGTCGCCGCCGGGGCAGGCGATCATGTCGGTCAGCAGATGCACGTTGGCGCTGGCGAAGCCGGCCTCGCGGGCCGCCTGCCACAGCGCGAACAGGTCGTCGGCATGCACCCAGGGCAGCAGCACGTTCTGGTCGTGCGTCACGCGCACTTCGCCGGCCGAGAAACGGTCGGCCAGGTCGGCGATGGTGTCGACCTGGTTCGCGTCGGCATCGCCCGGGGCCTGCAGGCGGCGCTTGAAGGACAGCGTCACGGCCCGCAGCGCGGCGTTCTTGTGCAGGGCCACGTTGCGTTGCAGCCAGCGGCCGAACATGGGCTCGGCCGCGGTGTGCGCGGCCAGGGCCGCTTCGGTCTTGGCGGCATCGTAGGCGCGCTCGGGGAGCACGGGCGGCACGAAGCAGGCAGCCACGCGGTCGAACTCGGCCTGCGGGATGGTGTGCGGGCCACCGTCGAGCTCGACGATCTCGCGGAATTCCTTCTCGACCTCGTCGATGTAGGTCTGGCCTTCGGCCTTCACCAGGATCTTGATGCGCGCCTTGTACTTGTTGTCGCGGCGGCCCCAGCGGTTGTACACGCGCACCACCGCCTCGAGGTAATTCATGATCTGCTGCCAGGGCAGGAACTCGCGCAGTACCACGCCCACCATGGGCGTGCGGCCCATGCCGCCGCCCACGCGCACCTGGAAGCCGACTTCGCCGGCATCGTTCTTGAGCACGCGCAGGCCCACGTCGTGCCAGCCGGTGGCGGCGCGGTCCTCGGCGGCGCCCGTGATCGCGATCTTGAACTTGCGCGGCAGGAAGGCGAATTCGGGATGCAGCGTGCTCCACTGCCGCATGATCTCGGCGTAGGGGCGCGGGTCCACGGCTTCGTCCACGGCGATGCCGGCGCGCTCGTCGCTGGTGATGTTGCGGATGCAGTTGCCGCTGGTCTGGATGCCGTGCATGTCCACCGACGCCAGCAGGTCCATCACGTCGGCGCTCTTGGCCAGCGGAATCCAGTTGTACTGGACGTTCTGGCGCGTGGTGAAGTGCGCGTAGTGCGTGGGCAGGTTCACGGTGCCCAGCAGGCCCTGCGTTTCCATGGCTTGCTTGTACACGGCGGCTTCCGGCTCGTCGTACTCACGGGCGATGCGCGCCAGCACGCGCAACTGGCGGCTGGCCAGCTCGCCATAGGGCACGGCCACGCGCAGCATGGGCGCGTAGCGCTGCACGTACCAGCCGTTCTGCAGGCGCAGGGGCAGGAATTCGTGGTCGGCCAGCTTGCCGGCCTGCCAGCGCTCGAGCTGGTCGCGGAACTGCGCGGCGCGCTGGCGCACGAACTGGCGGTCGAAATCGGTGTACTGATACATCGTGTGTGGGGGCGGCTCGGCACCACGCTCAGGTGACACCGATTGGACAGACAGGGCACTGTAGTGACAGTGCTTATCCATTCAAACTATTTTTTGGTGCGGGGCTTATGCGGATAAGCATATGCACCAGCGTTCATGCGGCTTGCGGGGGCTTGAAAGCCCAAAACCGGATAAGCCGCTGCCCGTGAATTTTAGGCGCTGGCGCCCTGCGGCCGGGTGCGACGCGCGAAAACCGCGCCGGCCCCAGGTTGAGGCCGGCGCCCGCGCGGGCGAGCGCGATCAGTCACGGGACTGACATGGGGCATTCCTAGCATCGGCGCGCGACTGCGTTCAGACAAACCCTGGATCCGATCCCATGAAGCCTTCCGTCATCACGCTGCAAGCTCCCGCCTTCCGGCGCACTGCCCTGGGGGCGCTGCTGGCGGCCACCGTGGCCCTGTCGGCCTGCGGCGGCGGCGACGGGGGCGGTTTCGTGGCGCTGCCACCGGCTCCCGCGCCGGCCCCGGCGCCCGCTCCTGCACCGGCACCCGAGCCCGAACCGGTGGCGCGCTATCGGACCCTGGACGGCACGCCGCCCCAGGTGATCGCCCACCGCGGGCTGTCGGGCCTGTACCCCGAACAGACGCGCATGGCCTACGAGAAGGCGGCCGACGCGGGCGCCGACATGCTGGAGATGGACATGCACATGACGCGCGACTGCCAACTGGTCGCGCGCCACAACGCCTGGCTCAGCGACAGCACGAACGTGGCCGAGGTGGCCGCCACCAACGCCGAAGTGGCCGCGCGCAAGCGCACCACCCCCGGCGTGTGGGTGGACGTGAAGTACCCCGCCATCCCCGAGAACGGCCCGGCCCGGTACCTGAGCGACCAGATCGACCCCAAGGACCCGAAGGCGGTGCTCAAGCCGCTGGTGGTGGACGGCGAGAACCACAACAACGACTGGTCCATCAGCGACTTCACGATGAAGGAACTGGGCGACTGGCTGCGCGGCACCACGCTGGACAACCGCGCCGAGCGCCCGACCGAGTTCAACGGCAAGCTGCCCCTGATCAGCGCCCAGGAGGTGATCGACATCGCCGTGGCCAAGGGCAAGGAGCACAAGCGCACCATCCCGGTCTATGCCGAGACCAAGAACCCCTACTGGAACAACCAGCAGGCCATCGCCAACGGCTGTGGCGCGCCGGGCTCCTCGCCCTTCGAGGACGCCGTGATCGCGCTGCTGGAGCGCAACGGTCTCAACAGCAAGGACGCGCCGGTCTACATCCAGAGCTTCGACCCCCAGAGCCTGAAGTACCTGCGCAGCGCCGGCATGAAGGCCAAGGGCGTGCAGCTGATCGACGGCAACGACTTCAGCCTCAAGGATGGCTCGATGGTCTTCATCACCAGCGATGAGTGGACCTTCATCAGCGGCCGCCCCTACAGCTGGACGCTGGCCGGCGACGCCCGCACCTTCGCGGCCATGCTCACGCCCGAAGGCCTGGCCGAGATCAAGACCTACGCCGACGGCATCGGCCCCTGGAAGCCCGAGATCCTTGCGCACTCGGTGGTGCCGTACAAGGAGGGCGCCGGGCTGAAGGACGTGAACACGCTCAAGGACACGGGCCTGATCGCCAACGCGCACAAGGCCGGCCTGGTGGTGCACAGCTTCACCTTCCGCAACGAGCCGGGGCGCCTGGCGGGCGTGTTCCAGGGCGATCCGGTGCAGGAGTTCCTGGCCTACTACCGCCTGGGCATCGACGGCGTGTTCACCGACTTCGCGCACACCGGCGTGCAGGCGCGCGCGGTGTACGAGCAGGAACTGCTGAAGAAAAAGTAAGCGCTTGTGGGCATGCGGCCCGGCGCCGCGGGTGCCGTTCAGAATGCAGGCATGACTGACTGCATCTTCCTTCCGCGCATGGCGCCGCTGTGCGCCGCGCTGGTGCTTGGCCTTGCCGGTTGCGCAGCGCCCGGCACCGACTCCATGAACCCGGCGCCGCAGGTGCCGCCGCCTTCCGCGCCGGCACAGGCCGCGGCCGGCGCACCCGTGCCGGCCCCACCGGCGCCGCCGGACGGCGCTGCGGCGGCGCAGGCCCAGGCCTTCGCCCAGTGGGTCGCGCAACTGCGCAGCGAGGCCCGCGCCGCGGGCATCCAGGAAGCCACGCTGCAGCGCGCCTTCGACGGCGTGCAGCTGCTGCCGCAGGTGATCGAACGCGACCGTTCGCAGGCCGAATTCACGCGCGCCGTGTGGGACTACCTGGACACCGCCGCCTCGGATGCGCGCGTGACGCGGGGCCAGCAGCGCCTGCAGGAGCTGCGCGCCACGCTCGACGACGCCACGGCGCGCTACGGCGTGCCGGCCGAAGTCGTGGTGGCGATCTGGGGCATGGAGAGCAACTACGGCGCCAACTACGGCGACATCCCCACCATCGACGCGCTGGCCACGCTGGGCTTCGACGGCCGGCGCGGCAGCTGGGCGCGCGGGCAGCTGATGGCGGCGCTGCGCATCCTGCAAAGCGGCGACATCGCGCGCGAACGCATGATCGGCTCCTGGGCCGGCGCCATGGGCCAGACGCAGTTCCTGCCCAGCGTGTTCCTGGCCCATGCGGTGGATGGCGACGGCGATGGCCGGCGCGACATCTGGGGCAGCATGCCCGACGTGATCGCCTCCACTGCCAACTTCCTGCGCCACGAAGGCTGGCAGCCGGGCCAGCCCTGGGGCCTGGAAGTGCAACTGCCGCCAGGCTTCGACGTGGGCCGTGCCGACGGCGAGACGCGCCAGTCGTCCGCCCAATGGGCCGCAGAAGGCGTGCGCAGCCTCGACGGCGCGGCGCTGCCGGCCCTGGCCGACGCGGCCCTGCTGCTGCCTGCCGGCGCGCGCGGCCCGGCCTTTCTGGTGGGCGCCAATTTCCGCACCATCCTGCGCTACAACAACGCCACCAGCTACGCGCTGGGCGTGGGCCTGCTCGCGCAGCGCCTGGCCGGCGGCCCCGGCGTGCGCACCGCCTGGCCGCGCGAGCTGACGCCGCTGCGGCGCGATGAAACGCGCGCCTTGCAAGAGGCCCTGAACGCACGCGGCTTCAACAGCGGCGCGCCCGACGGCATCATGGGCCGCGCCACGCGCACGGCCCTGCGGGCCTGGCAGCGCAGCGTGGGGCTGCCGGCGGACGGCTATCCGACGGTGCAGTTGCTGCAGCAGCTGACGGCGCCGCGCTGAAGGTGCTTGTTGCGCCCGCTGCCCTGTGCCGCCGGGCGAGGGCGCAACGTCTGAAGAAGCCTCGGAAGCGGCCGGTCCCTGAAATGGCTCGGCCAGGCCCTAGTCTTCCGAGGCCGCCAGCTTCAGCGCCTGCGTGCGCGTGCTGCCGCCGCGCCAGAGCGTGAAGCGCACGGTGTCGCCGGGCTGCAGGCGCTCCAGCAGGGTCAGCACGTCGTCGGCGCTGGCCACGGCCTCGCCGTCGATGGCGGTGATCACGTCGCCCGCGACGATGCCGCGCTCGCCGCGTGTGAAGGGGCGCAGGCCCGCCTGCTCGGCCGGGCTGCCCGGCTGCACGCGCAGGATGGCCACGCCCTTGGGCAGCTTCAGGGCCGCGTTGAGTTCGGCCGGCGCGTAGACCACGCCCACGGCCGGACGCACGAAGCGGCCGTCGCGGATCAGCCGCGGCACGATGCGGTTGACCTCGTCGACCGGAATGGAAAAGCCGATGCCCGCGCTGGCGCCCGAGGGGCTGTAGATGGCCGTGTTCACGCCGATCAGCCGGCCCGCCGAATCGAGCAGCGGCCCGCCCGAATTGCCGGGGTTGATGGCCGCATCGGTCTGGATCGCGCCGCGGATGGTGCGGCGGTTCTGCGATTCGATCTCGCGGTTGAGCGCACTCACGATGCCGGTGGTCAGCGTCTGGTCCAGCCCGAAAGGGTTGCCGATGGCGTAGACCTTCTGCCCCACCTGCAGGTCGGCGCTGCTGCCCAGCGGCAGCGGCTGCAGCCGCGCGGCAGGCACGTCGATCTTGAGCACCGCCAGGTCGCGGTCGGGGAACACGCCCACCAGTTGCGCGCGGTGGCTGCTCTGGTCGGCCAGCGTCACGCGGGCGCCGCTGGCGTTCTGGATCACGTGGAAGTTGGTGACGATGTGGCCCTCGCGGTCCCACAGAAAGCCCGAACCCGTGCCCGCCGGCACCTGCTGCACATTGCGCGAGAAGAGCTGGCGCTCCAGCGCCAGCGAGGTGATGTGGACCACCGAAGGCGAGGCCGACTTGAACACCGCGATGTTGTTGAGCTCGTCGGCGCCAAGCGCGCCGCGCGGTGCCACGGGGCGCGGCGCCGCGTCGCTGCTGCTGTTGCTGTTGTTGCGCGCACTGGCGGCCAGCGGCAGGGCCAGGCAGAGCAGGAGGGAGAGCAGGGCGTACAGGCCGCACCGGCGTGCGGGGGAGAGCAGCAGCAACAGCAAGGGCATGGACAGCGGATGACGAAGAAGAAACAAGACAGGCGTGCGCAGCATGGCGCGGCCCGCGGCCTGCACTGTACAAGTCATGCGGGCCGGCACAATCGCCGCCATGCCCCGCGCCCTGCGTTCCTCCCTTCCGTGGCTGCCCTGGCTGCCTTGGCTGCCTTGGCTGATGGCCTGGCTGCTGGCAGTGCTGCTGGGCGCGGCCTGGCTGGCGCGGCTGGAACTGGAACGCCTGCAGGCGGACTTCGACACCGACGGCCGCATCGCCCACCGGCTGCTGAGCCAGCAGGTGGTGCAGTTCGATGCGGTGCTGGGCACGCTGGCGTTGCTGGGCGGCGAGGGCGCCTGGCCCGCGCCGCGGCCTGGCGCCCTGCATCCGGCCATCCTCGAGCTGCAGCGCCGCGCGCCGGGCAGCGCCTGGGCCGATCCGCGCCTGGCCGAGGCCGAAGCCGCCTCGCGTGCGCGCAAGGCGGCCGTGCTGGCGCAGGTGGACCTGGCCGCCGGCCGCTACTGGCTGCTGATGGCCGCCGGGCCCGCGAGCCATGCGCTGGCCATCGACCTGGCCGCCGCCGTGCCCTGGCACGAATGGCCCGGCGATCCGCGCCAGGCGCCTGCACGCACCGTGCTCGCGCTCGCAGGCCAGCAGTTCGTGCTGCAGCCCGGGCGCGATGCCGAGCGCGCGGGCGGCTGGCATTTCAGCTTCCGCAAGACGCTGGCCTCGGCCAGCCAGCCTTTCGAAGTGGTGTCGCAGCGCCGCGTGGGCTGGGCCGAACTGCCCTGGGCCGCCATGGCGCTGTGGGCGCTGGCGGCGGCCGTGGCGCTGGCCGGCCTGCGCGCCTGGCAGCGCCAGCGCACGGGCCGGCGCCGGGCCGAGGAACTGCTGCGCCTGGGCCAGGTGGGCCGCCTCAATGCGCTGGGCGAGCTGGCCGCCGGCATGGCCCACGAGCTGAACCAGCCGCTGACGGCCGTGCTGGCCAACACGCAGGCCGCGCGCCGCCTGCTGGACGAAGAGCCGCCCGAGCTGGACACCGCGCGCACGGCCATGGGCCAGGCGGCCGAACAGGCGCGCCGCGCGGCCGCGGTGGTGGCCCGACTGCGCCGCGCCATCGAGCGGCCCGACCCGGACGCCGCCGCGCGGCACCGCAGCGTGGTGGCGTTGCAGGAGGTGGTGCGCGAGGCACTGCATCTGCTGGAGCCCGAATGCGCACGGCGCCAGGTGGCGGTGCAGACCGGCGGGCCGGCCGAGCCAGTGCGCGTGCAGGCCGACCCGGTGGCCATCGAGCAGATCGTCCACAACCTTTTGCTCAACGCGCTGCAGGCGCTGGAGACATTGCCGCCGGCCGCGCCGCGCCGCGTGCGCATCGAATGGCAGGCCGCGGGCGGCCAGGGCCTGCTGCAGATCCACGACAGCGGCCCCGGCATCGCGCCGGAGCTGCTGCCCCAGCTCTTCGTGCCTTTCGTGAGCACGCGCGCCGGCGGGCTGGGCCTGGGCCTGAGCCTGAGCGAAACCCTGGCCACGGGCCAGGGCGGCAGCCTGCGTGCCGACAACCCGCCCGGCGGCGGCGCGCGCTTCACGCTGGCGCTGCCGCTGGCGCCGGCTTCCGAAGCGGGCGCCCCCATGTCCTGAGGGCGTCGTTCCTCACGCTTCCTGTTCTGCTCTTGCGATGAATGCCTCCGCCCAGTCCCCGCTGATCCACCTGATCGATGACGATGCTGCCGTGCGCGACAGCCTGGCGCTGCTGATCGGCACCGTGGGCCTGCGCGTGCAGACCTGGGCCGACCCGCAGGACTTCCTGGCGCAGTTCGACCGGCGCGAGATCGGTGCCATCGTGCTGGATGTGCGCATGCCCGGCATCAGCGGGCTGGCCGTGCTCGACAGCCTCATCGCGCAGGGCGTGGACCAGCCGGTGCTGATGCTCACGGGCCATGGCACGGTCGAGCTGTGCCGCCGCGCCTTCAAGGCCGGTGCCGCGGAGTTCCTGGAAAAGCCGGTTCATGATGAGCAGCTCATCGAGGCCCTGCAGGTGGCCGTGCGCCAGCACATCGGCTCGCGCGAGCGCATGGAGCGCGACCAGGACGCGCAGGAGCGCCTGGCCCAGCTGTCGGCGCGCGAGCGCGAGGTGCTGGATTTCATCGTCGAGGGGCTGACCAACAAAGCCATCGCGCGCCGGCTGGCCCTCTCGCCGCGCACGGTGGAAACGCACCGCGCCAACCTGTTCGCCAAGCTCGAATGCGAGTCGCTGGCGCAGCTGGTGCGGCGCTACGCGGGCTGAAATATTGCCCCCACGCTCCCCCGCTGCGCGAGGTCCGCTGCCCCCCGAGGGGGCGCTTTTTCATCTTGGGGCGGCCCGGCGATGAAAAATGGCCCCCACGGGCCTGCGCCGGCGCTCAGGCCAGTGCCACGTCCAGCGCCTGCGTGCTGCCGTCGGCCTGGGCCAGCAGCCGGGCCGCGGCGCTGGCGGCCACTTCGAGCCGTTTCACGTCGCGCTCGTCCAGCGCCGAGCCTTCGCGCAGGTTGAAGCCGCACAGCGTGCCGTAGAGCCGGCCGTCGGGCAGGTACACGGGCACGCCGATGTGGCTGCTCAGCGCACAGACTTCGGGTGTGAACTGCTGCGCCTGCGCGATCTCCCGCACGCTGGGGATCAGTGCCGGCACGCGGCCGTCCAGAAGGCGCTGGCAGATCGACTCCTCGGCCGGGTGCGAGCCGCCCTCGGCAATCGGCGCGGGCGCCAGCGCCGTGCTCACGTGGCGAAAGTAGCGGCGCCCGCCCGAGATCTGGCCGATGAACACCACTTCCAGCGCCAGCGATTCGCGCACCACCTGCAGCAACTCGCCCACCGCGCGCGCCACCGACACCTCATCGGCGCGGAAGGGCTTGTCGGCACAGATCACCTGCATCTCGCCCTGGCCGGGCGGCGGCAAGGCGGGCGCAAGGGGGGCAGCGGACGAAGAGGAAGGAAGGGCAGAGGGCAGGGATGTCATCGCTGAATCGGCCGTTTTTCAAAGGCTTTTGGACGCGCGGCCGAGACGCATCACCTGCAGGGCAACACTGGTCAAAAGTGTTAATGAATGTAAATTTTAACGAGACACCGGCCTTCCTGCGAGTCAGCCAATGGTTCTCGCAAAGGCGCCAAGGGAAAGACGGCGCGCCCATGGAGCCGCCGAAACGCGGCTCCGTAGTTCTACGCAGTGCGCGCGTAGCCGGACGAATGGCTTGTCGGCGCTGGAATTCCTACAGTGCGTTGGCCGCCTGCCCAGCGCCTTGCTCGGCACCGGAGCCCCTTCTTTCCATCCTGTTCCACCTACAACGGAGATCCACATGTCTTTCTCGCGCACATTCCTGTCTCGTGCCGGCGCCTGCGTGCTGCTGGGTGCTGGCGTGCTGGCCACTGCACAGGCCCAGCAGGCTGCAGCGCAGCCGGTGGCGCCGCGCGTCGAGCGCAACATGAGCCTGGCGCTGGCCAACCAGCTGGCCTCGGCCACGGTGGCCGCCTGCGCCGCCAACGGCTATGCCGTGACCGCCACCGTGGTGGACCGGGCAGGGGTCGTGCGCGCGATCCAGCGCGCTGACAACGCAGGCCCCCACACCGTGGGTGCCGCCGAGCGCAAGGCCTGGACCTCGGCCTCGGCCAAGGCCCCCACGCAGGCCATGATGGAGAACGCGCAGAAGAACCCCGGCGCGGCCAACCTGGTGCACATCCCCGGCTTCCTGCTGCTGGGCGGCGGCGTGCCCGTGAAGGTTGGCAACGAGGTGATCGGTGCCGTGGGCGTGGGCGGTGCGCCTGGCGGCCACCTCGACGAGCAATGCGCCAATGCCGGCCTGGAGTCGGTGAAGTCGCTGCTGGGCAGCTGATTTAGGGCCTGTTGACCCTATTCCAGGCCCTGGCCTGCGCGGCCCAGCAGGGCGCGCAGGCGCCGCACTTCCTGCTGCAGGTCGATGATCAGCGCCGCGGCCTGCAGGTCCACGTCGAAGTCGCGCTGCAGCCGGCGCGCTTCGCGCGCGCAGCGCAGGGCTTCGCCGGCAAAGGCCCACTGCGCCGCGGGAGCCTGCGGCTCGGTGGGCGCGATCAGCCCGGCCTCGACCAGCTGCAGCACCCATTGCTCGTGCTGACCGACCGCGCGGGCCAGTTCGGCCAGCTGCAGCGGATGGGCATCGTCCACGGCCACGCAGTGGCTCACCCTCACGAGGGTCTGGCGGATGGTGGTGCTGTGGCTCATGCGAAATCTCCCAGGCTGCGGCGCGGGTCGAAGCCGCTGCTGGCCTTGGCCAGCGCCTCGTAGGCCGCGCGCGCGGCCTGCGAGTCGGACGGCGGCAGCACGATCTCCAGCGCCAGGTACAGGTGGCCCGGCGTCCGACCGCCAAAGCCGCGCTCCTTGAGCCGCAGCCTGCGGCCCGCGCGCGAGCCTGGTGGCACCGTGACCTCCACCTCGTCGCCATTGGGCAGCGGCACGCGCACCTGGGCGCCCAGGGCCGCCTCGCTCGGCGTCACGGGAAGCTGCAGCGTGATGTCCTGCCCGTCGATCTGGAAGCGCGCGTCGGGCGCGATGCGCACTTCGAGGAACAGGTCTCCCGCAGGCTCGCCGCCATGGCCGGGCTGGCCCTGGCCCGCGAGCCGGATCAACTGGCCCGGCCGCACGCCGGCCGGAATGCGCACTTCCAGCGTGCGCTGCTCCCGCTGCGGCTGGCCCTGCGCGTCCAGCGCCAGGGTCTGCAGCTGCAGGGTGCGTTCGCCGCCGCGCAGGGCGGTGCGCAGGTCGATCTCGATGGCCGCGTGCTGGTCCTCGCCGCGCATGCGGGCCTGGCGCTGCTGGGCCTGCCGGCGCTGGGCGGCGCCGAACAGCGAGGAGAAGAACTCGCTGAAATCGGCGTCGTCGGCGTGCGGCCCCGCGGCGGCGCCCCGGCTGAAGTCGAAGCCCTGGTCCCAGCCGGGCGGCGGCGTGAAGCCGTGCGCGCCGCGGCCCTGCGGGCCGCTGGCCACGCGCTCTGCCAGCGCGTCATAGGCGGCGCGCTTTTCGCTGTCCTGCAGCACCTCGTAGGCCTCGTTGACCTCCTTCATGCGCTGCTCGGCGTCGGCTTCCTTGCTGACGTCGGGATGGTATTTGCGGGCGAGCTTGCGGTAGGCCTTGCGAATCTCGTCGCCGGAGGCCTTTCGCTCCACGCCCAAGGCGGTGTAGTAGTCCTTGAAGTCCATGGCGCTGGCAATCGGAAAAGAGTGATTGCAGGGATGTTGGGGGCGCACGGGCGGGCTTGCAAGTCGGCCGGGGCCGCCTGCCGGCTGCAGCGGCTAGCGGCACAGCGGCCAGCCGCCGACTTCGAGGTGGAAGTGGTCGCGGTGCGCGCTGTTGTAGCCCGGGCCCAGCGTGCCGTCGAAGGCGCGGCAGGCACCGGCATGCGCGGCATGCAGGAAGCGGGCGTCGGCCTCGCGCGCGAGGGCCGTGGCATCGTCCCAGGGGCGGGGCGCGTCGCGCAGCAGCTGGATGCGCCGGCCATCGGCCAGCGTGAAGCCGCTCACGTCGAGGGCATCGGCCGTGGCATGGCGGCTGCGGCGGCCGGTGGCGCGGCCGTCGCCGGTGTTGATGTCGCGGCAGGCATAGCTGCCCAGGTGCTCGATGCGCGCCACGTGCTGGCCCAGCTCGGCCTGCGCGGCCGGCTGCAGGCCGTGGCGCTCCCACAGTGCAAACGACAGCGCGGCGCGGCAGCTGAGCACGGTGGGCCGGCTCAGGGCCGTGCGCTGGCCGGCTTCGAGCCGCACGGCGTTGGCCAGGCCGCAGCCCTTCACGGGCGCGCGGTCGGGCAGGGGAGAAAAGCGCAGCCCCGCATCGCGCAGCGTGAGCAGGCACAGCGCGTCGTCGGCGCGCGTGCGGCGCAGCTTGAAGGGCGTGAGCCAGTTCGCAGGCTCCTGCACGACCAGCGGCGCCAGCGGGTCCCAGCGCGGCGGCAGCCGCAGCCAGCCGGCCAGGTAGGCACCCGCGGCGGCGGCCAGCATCGAGAGCACGCACAGCCGCAGGAGCCAGCGGCGCAGCCTGGAGGCTTGAGGCTGCATGGGCGTCAGCGGTCCACCGGCAGCACCAGCGATTCCTTGACTTCCTCCATCACCACGTAGCTGTGCGATTCGGCCGGCACGGGCAGCTTCTTGAGGATGTCGCCCAGCAGGTGGCGGTACTCACCCATGCCGCGCAGCCGCGCCTTGACCAGGTAGTCGAAGCCGCCCGAAACCAGGTGGCATTCCAGCACCTCGGGCATGTGCAGCAGCTCGTTCCTCACCTTGTCGAAGACATCGCTGGACTTGGCCGAGAGCTTGATTTCCACGAAGACCAGCAGCGTCTTGCCCAGCGCTTGCGGCGAGACGCGGGCGTGGTAGCCGGTGATGACGCCGCTTCTCTCGAGGCGCTTGACGCGCTCCGAACAGGGCGAGGTGGACAGGCCGACGCGCTGCGCCAGTTCGGTGATGGCCAGGCGCCCCTCGCGCTGGAGGATGTCCAGGATCCTGCGGTCGGTGCGGTCGAGCGAAGCAGTCATTTCTTCGGAGTGGACACGGGGGTGGCGGGCATCGTGCAGCAAATTTTGCTGCAAATCATCAAAAGAACCAGCAAATATTCGGCCATGGCCGGCCTAGATTCAGGGCTTCACCCTTGTCTGGCCCCTTGGGGCAGCGGAGTCTTCCATGCAAGTGATCGTTCTGGGCGGCGGCGTCATCGGCATCACCACGGCCTACTACCTCGCGCGGGCCGGCGCGCAGGTCACGGTGCTGGAGCGCCAGGACGGCGTGGCGCAGGAAACCAGCTTCGGCAATGCGGGCCAGGTCTCGCCGGGCTACTCCACGCCCTGGGCCGCGCCCGGCATTCCGTTGAAGGCGCTCAAGTGGATGTTCCAGGCCCACGCGCCGCTGGCCATCCGCGCCGACGGCTCGCTGTTCCAGCTGCGCTGGATGGCGCAGATGCTGCGCAACTGCTCGGCCGCCCGCTATGCCGTGAACAAGGAACGCATGATGCGCGTGGCCGAGTACAGCCGCGACTGCCTGCGCACGCTGCGCGCCGAAGCCGGCCTGCAGTACGAGCAGCGCACCGGCGGCACCCTGCAGGTCTTTCGCACCCAGCAGCAGCTCGATGCCGTGCAGCGCGACATCGCGGTGCTGCGCGAGTGCGGCGTGCCCTTCGAGCTGCTGGACCGCGCGGGCCTGGCCCGCGTGGAGCCGGCTCTGGCGCGCACGGGCGGCGCGCTGGTGGGCGGGCTGCGCCTGCCGGGCGACGAGACGGGCGACTGCCAGCTCTTCACCACCCAGCTGGCCGAGAAGGCCCGCGCGCTGGGCGTGCAGTTCCGCCTCGGCGTGCAGGTGCAGGCCCTGCTGCAGGAGGGCGGCCGCGTGACCGGCGTGCGCCTGCAGGGCGCAGCGCCGGGCCAGGCTGGCGAAGTGCTGCGCGCCGAGCGCTACGTGATGGCCTTTGGCAGCTATTCGCGCCAGGCGCTGCAGGCCGTGGGCCTGGAGGTGCCGGTGTACCCGCTCAAGGGCTATTCGCTCACCGTGCCGCTGCGCGACGCCGCGCTGGCGCCGCAGTCCACCGTGCTGGACGAGAGCTACAAGATCGCGATCACGCGCTTCGACCAGCGCATCCGCGTGGGCGGCATGGCCGAGGTGGCGGGCTTTGATCTGCGCCTGAACCCCGCGCGCCGCGCCACGCTGGAGAAGGTGGTGGGCGAGCTGTTCCCGGGCGGCGACCTGCCGGCGGCCAGCTTCTGGACCGGCCTGCGCCCCATGACGCCCGACGGCACGCCCATCCTGGGCGCCACGCCGCTGGCCAACCTGTTCCTGAACACCGGCCACGGCACCCTGGGCTGGACCATGGCCTGCGGCAGCGCCAAGGTGGTGGCCGACGTGGTGACCGGCCGGCGCCCCGAGATTCGCACCGACGGCCTGGGCATGGCGCGCTATGCCGCCGCATCGCGGCGCCTCGCCCCGGCAACGCAGCCCCAGCCGGCCTGAGCCGCAAAGAAGAAAAAAGCCGGCCCGTTTGTGGGGGCCGGCTTTTCTTCGCGTCACATGCACGGCATGTGCATGGACCGCCTTGCGGCGTGGATCAGAAGCGCGTGACGGGCGAGGCTTCCTCGCGCTTGTCGGCCGCGTACTTGCCCAGCTCCCACTTGGCGATGGCGTTGCGGTGCACCTCGTCGGGGCCGTCGGCAAAGCGCAGCGTGCGGGCCTGGGCGTAGGCGTAGGCCAGCGGGAAGTCGTCGCACATGCCGCCGCCGCCATGCACCTGCATGGCCCAGTCGATGACCTGGCAGGCCATGCTGGGTGCGACCACCTTGATCATCGCGATCTCGCTGCGCGCGACCTTGTTGCCGGCGATGTCCATCAGCCAGGCGGCCTTGAGCGTCAGCAGGCGCGCCATGTCGATCTTGCAGCGGGCCTCGGCGATGCGCTCCTGCGTCACCGTCTGCGAAGCCACGGTCTTGCCGAAGGCCACGCGCGAGGAGGCGCGCCTGCACATCAGCTCCAGTGCGCGCTCGGCCAGGCCGATCAGGCGCATGCAGTGGTGGATGCGGCCGGGGCCAAGGCGGCCCTGGGCGATCTCGAAGCCGCGGCCTTCGCCCAGCAGGATGTTGCTGACCGGCACGCGAACGTTCTCGAAGTACATCTCGACGTGGCCGTGCGGCGCGTCGTCATAGCCCATCACGTTGAGCGGGCGCACGATGCGGATGCCCTTGGCATCGGCCGGCACCAGCACCATGCTCTGCTGGGAATGCTTGGCTGCCTCGGGGTCGCTCTTGCCCATGGTGATGAAGATCTGGCAGCGCGGATCGGCCGCGCCGGAAATCCACCACTTGTGGCCGTTGATCACGTACTCGTCGCCCTGACGCTCGATGCGGGTGCAGATGTTGGTGGCGTCGCTGGAGGCCACTTCGGGCTCGGTCATCGCGAAGGCCGAGCGGATCTTTCCGTCCAGCAGCGGCTGCAGCCACTTGTCGCGGTGCTCGTCGCTGCCGTAGCGCGCGATGGTCTCCATGTTGCCGGTGTCGGGCGCCGAGCAGTTGAAGACTTCCGAAGCCCAGCCCACGCGGCCCATCAGCTCGGCCAGCGGCGCGTACTCCATGTTGGTCAGGCCGCCGCCCTTCTTCTTGGCGATCTCGGCCGTGTCGTTGGGCAGGAACAGGTTCCACAGGTCCTGCTCGCGGGCCTTGACCTTGAGCTTCTCGATGACCTGCAGCGCGCTCCAGCGCTTGCCGGCGGCGGTGTTCGCGGCCAGTTCGGCAGCGTACTCGGCTTCGGCCGGGAAGATGTGTTCGTCCATGAAGTCGCTGACGCGCTTCTGGAGTGCTTTGGTTTTGGCCGAGTAGTCGAAGTCCATGGGGTCTCCTTGGGAAAAATCAGAAATGAAGGCTCATGCCTTTTGGGCGAAAGCCCAGGCCATCTCGGCCATCGGACGGGCGCCGCGTGCCGATGCCACGGCCTGCTCGCTCGATGCGGTGCCGGCCTCGACCCGCTTGGCAATGCCTTGCAGGATGGCGGCCATGCGGAACAGGTTGTAGGCCTGGTAGAAGTTCCAGTCCGGGGCCAGGGCCTCGGGCGTGGAGATGCGCGTGCGCTCGCAGTAGCGGCGGATGTATTCGGCTTCGCTGGGAATGCCCAGCGCCGCGAGGTCCACGCCGCCGATGCCGCGGCCCGTGGTCGGCGGCATGTGCCAGGACATGCAGTGGTAGCTGAAGTCGGCCAGCGGATGGCCCAGCGTGGACAGCTCCCAGTCCAGCACGGCGATCACGCGCGGCTCGGTGGGGTGGAACATCATGTTGTCCAGGCGGTAGTCGCCATGCACGATGGAGACCTGGCTCTGGTCTTTGGCGCTGGCGGGCATGTGGGCGGGCAGCCAGTCGATCAGGCGCTCCATGGCCTCGATGGGCTGCGAGAGTTCGCCCGCGCCGTCGGCCGAGGCCTTGTACTGCTTGCTCCAGCGGCCGATCTGGCGCTCGAAGTAGTTGCCGGGCTTGCCGAAGTCGGCCAGCCCGCGGGCTGCGAAGTCCACCGTGTGCAGGGCCGAGATCACGCGGTTCATCTCGTCGTAGTACGCGTCGCGCTCGGCGTTGCTGAAGCCGGGCAGGGACTGGTCCCACAGCACGCGGCCTTCCATGCACTCCATGATGTAGAAGGCGCGGCCGATCACGGCTTCGTCTTCGCACAGCACGTACATGGTGGGCACGGGCACGTCGGTGCCGGCCAGGCCCTTCATCACCTTGTATTCGCGCTCGATGGCGTGGGCCGAGGGCAGCAGCTTGGCCACCGGGCCGGGCTTGGCGCGCATCACATAACTGCGCGTGGGCGTGATGAGCTTGTAGGTGGGGTTGGACTGGCCGCCCTTGAACATCTGCACCGTGAGCGGGCCGGCAAAGCCGGGCAGGTTGCGGTCCAGCCATGCGGCAAGGGCCTCGGTGTCGAAGGCATGCTGGGCAGACACGGCGCGCGTGCCCTCGAAGGCGCTGAAATCCTGGCTCATGCTTGTCTCTGGCTCTCGCTGCGGTGCGGGCATGCGGCGGCGCGCCGCGTCGCTGCCCGGCGGGATGGGAAGAAGGGGGCGGGGAAGAAAGGCAGGCCGGGCGCGCAGGCCCGGCCGTGCCTGCGCAGGCTCAGCTGTCGGCCTGCGAGATGCGCGTGAGCGCTTCGCGGTCCAGCACGATGAGGCCGGCCGGCTCGATGCGGATCGCGCCCTCGCGCTCCATCGACTTGAGTTCCTGGTTCACGCGCTGGCGCGAGGCACCCAGCAGCTGGGCCAGCTCTTCCTGCGCCAGCTGCAGGCCGATGCGCGTTTGCGAGGCGTCTGCCAGGTTGGGCGTGCCGTAGCTGCGCACCAGGTGCACCAGCTGCTTGGCCAGGCGCGCGCGCAGCGGCAGCGTGTTGAGGTCTTCCACCAGCCCGAACAGCGTGCGGATGCGCCGCGCCTGCAGCCGCATCAGCGCCTCGTACAGCTCGATGTGTGCCGACAGGATCTTCTGGAAGTCGGCCCGCGCCACGCACAGGATGGTGGTCTCGCCATGCGCATACGCATCGTGCGTGCGCCGGTCGCCGTCGAACATCGCCACGTCGCCGAACCAGATGCCCGGCTCCACGTAGGTCAGCGTGATCTGCTTGCCCGACACCGCCGTGGAACTCACACGCACCGCGCCCTTCGCACAGGCAATCCACGAATCGGGTGGATCGCCGCGCGCGGCGATCAGGTCGCCGTCCTTGTAGCGTTTGACGAAGGCGCATCGGAGGATGTCGTGCCGCAGCGAGGGAGATAGTGAAGTGAACCAGCGACCACTGTTGATCGCCTCTCGTTCGTCGATGGTAAGAATGGGATCGTCCATGTTCTGTCTTATGAGCGACTGAAATTGATGAGCTTGTCGCGCGGGGGACGGCGCGTCATGCGGTGGGCTGCGCGCCCGCTTGCGGGCTGGGCGGCTGAGGATGGCCGGGCTTGCTTCTGGCAAGGAAGGCTTCGATGGCAAGGCCTGCATGGGGGTGGTGCAGGTTGCGCACGAAGTGATCGCGCTCCAGCCCCAATTGTGTGTTGAGCGTGGACTGCGGCGCTTCGGCCAGCAGGTCCTTGATGCTGGCCAGTGCGTTGGGCGCACGCTCGGCCAGGCTGTCGGCCAGCTTCAGCGCGCTGCTCAGGGCGCGGCCGCTGTCGCACAGCTGGTTGACCAGGCCCGCGCCATGCAGCCGCTCGGCCGCCAGCCGCTCGCCCAGCATCAGCCATTCGCTGGCGAGCTGGCGCGGCAGGGCGCGCGCGAGCTGCCAGCTCAGGCCGCCGTCGGGCGACAGGCCCACCTGGCTGTACGCAGCCGCGAACACGGCATCGCGCGCGGCCACCACGAAGTCGCAGGCCAGCGCCAGCGAAAAGCCGGCGCCCGCAGCCGCGCCTTCGACAGCCGCGATCACGGGCTTGGGGAAGGTGCGGATGGCCTCGATCCAGCTGTGCAGGGCTTCGATGCTCTGGACCTGCACCTCGGGCTCTCGCTCACGGTTGGCCTGCAGCCGCTGCAGGGAACCGCCGGCACAGAAGTGCCCGCCGCTGCCCGTGAGCACCACGGCGCGCACGTCGCGGCTGCCTTCGGCGCCGTTGAGCGCTTCCACGCCGGCGCTGTACATCTCGGGCGACAGCGCATTGCGCTGCTCGGGGTTGTGCAGGGTCAGCACCAGCGTGCTGCCCTCGCTGTGGCTGCGCAGTTCACCAGGCATGTTCAGGTCTCTTCATGTTTGAGGCTCAGGCCCAGCGCACCGCGGCGGCGCAGCCAGGGGCTGGGACGGTAGCGCGGATCGCCATAGACGGTCTGCAGATTGAACAGGATTTCCAGCACGCTGGTGGGGCCGTACAGGTCGCCCATGGCCAGCGGGCCCTGTGGATAGCCCAGGCCCAGCGTCACGGCGGTTTCCAGGTCGGCGGGCGTGCACACGCGCTGCTGGCACATGTCGGCCGCGATGTTGACGATGCTGGCCACCACGCGCTGGGTGACGAAGCCGCCGCTGTCGCGGATCACGCTGACGGCCTTGCCATCGCGTGCGAACAGCGCATGCGCCGCATCGCGCATGTCGGTGCGCGTGGCGGGGTTGGTGGCCAGCACGCGGCGCTGGGTGGCGGTGTCGTCCACCATCATGTCGATGCCCACGGTGCGCGTGGCATCCAGGCGCTCCACGGCGGCCACGGTGGTGACGTCGAAGCCCAGCGGCGCCACCACGATCAGCGCCTGCGCCGAAGGCGCGCTGCCGCTTTCGAGCTGCGCGCCCAGCGCATGCACCAGGCGCAGCAGTTCGCCCCGGCGCGTGGCGCGCGGCGGCACCCAGACCGGGGGCAGGGCATCCACCTGCGGCACGGCCTGTTCGGCGGGCTGCTCGGCCTGGCCCTGGGCATAGCGGTAGAAGCCTTCGCCGGTCTTGCGGCCCAGCACGCCGCCGGCCACGCGCTGCGCGGCGATCACGCTGGGCCGGTAGCGCGGCTCTTCGTAGTACTGGCGGTAGATGGACTCCATCACGGGGTGCGACACGTCCAGCCCCGTCAGGTCCATCAGTTCGAAGGGGCCGAGCCGGAAGCCGGCCTGCTCGCGCAGGATGCGGTCGACGGTGGCGAAGTCGGCCACGCCCTCGGAGACGATGCGCAGCGCTTCCGTGCCATAGGCGCGGCCCGCGTGGTTGACGATGAAGCCCGGCGTGTCCTGCGCCTGCACGGCGCTGTGGCCCATCTGCCGCGCGTAGCCGCGCAGCCGCTCGCACACGGCCGCATCGGTGCGGATGCCGGCGATGACTTCCACCACCTTCATCAGCGGCACCGGGTTGAAGAAGTGGTAGCCCGCAAAGCGCTGCGGATACCGCAGGCCGGCCGCCAGGGCCGTGACCGACAGCGAGGAGGTGTTGGTTGCGAGCACGGCCTCGGGCGCCAGCACCGACTCCAGCTCGGCCAGCAGCTTTTGCTTGATGGCCAGGTTCTCGATGATGGCTTCCACCACCAGGTCGCAGCCGGCCAGGCCCGCCAGCGTGTCCGTGGCTTTCAGCCGCGTGGCCAGTTCCTGCCGTTGTTCGGCGCTCATGCGGCCTTTCTCGACCAGCCGGTCCCATTGGGCGAAGATGGTGTCCCTGGCCTGGCTTGCCTGCCCCGCTGCAGCGTCGAACAGGTACACCGTGCTGCCGGCCTGGGCTGCGATTTGTGCGATGCCACGCCCCATTGCGCCCGCACCTACGATCCCAACTGAGTAAAAATTCACGGCAGTCATGTCTTGCTTGTTTCCTTGTTTTCTCAGTAGTTAACAAAAATGTCAAAATGTGAATACTTTTGACCTCAAGGGGCTGTCTTGCGCTTACACCCCATCGTCGTCGCCCTGTTTGTAACCTTCCTTGGACGGCAGGCGGCCGCCCTCGGAGTGGGCCAGCCGCAGGGCGACCTGTGGCTGGGAAGCCCGCTCGCGCTGCGCGTGCCGGTGGTGCTCGACAACGCGCAGGCGGTGGGATCGCTGTGTACGCAGGTCGAACTGCGCCAGGGCGACGCCACGCAGAGCCCCACCGCCGTGCAGGCCGTGCTGGAGCCCGGCCCCACGCCCGAGCGCCCCTACCTGGCGATTCGCAGCACGCGCGCCATCGAGGAGCCCGTGCTGCACTTGCGCGTGCAACTGGGCTGCCAGGGCAGCACCACGCGCGAATTCACCTTGCTGGCCGACCCGCCGACCGTGCGCCCGGCCATCATCGCTCCACCCGCAGGCGCCAACCCCTCTGTGGCCACGCGCCGGCCTGCCGCGGCGGGCTCTTCTTCTTCTCCTTCCTCGCCCGCCGCGCGCGCACCGGCGCCGGCCGCCGAATCTGCCACGGCCGCTGCGCGTTCACGCCCGGGCGAAGGCAGCCGCCGGAGCGCGGCCGTGGCAGGCCCGCAGGCAGGCTCCGCCAGCCCGGAGCGCGCGAAGCCTGCAGCGCGGCCCGCCTCAGCGCCCCGGGGCGCGGGCACGAGCGCCCCGCAGAGCCGACTGCAGCTCGATTCACTGGAGCCGTTGCCCAAGGAGATGCCGCTGCGCGTCGCACGGCGCCTGGAGACGCCGCTGGGCACCGCGGTGGTCACGGGCCCTGTGCCGGGCCTGCCGCAGGGCGAGGCCGCAGCCGGCAGCAGCCAGCCGGCGCCCGCTGCACCCACACCCGAGCAGGTCGAACGCACCCGGCAACTGGAAGCCGCGCTGGCCGAGCTGCGCGTGCAGGCCAGCCAGAACCGGCAGACGGTCGCGCAACTGCAGGGCGAGCTGAGCGAGGCGCGAGAAAGCCGCTACAGCAACTGGCTGATCCAGCTTCTGAGCCTGCTGCTGTTGCTGGCGCTCATCGCGCTGTGGATCGTCCGCAAGCGCTCCGATGGCGGGGCGCCGGACGAGGGTGGCAGCCCTTTCGCGCCGGTGCCGCAGCCTTCGATGCGCGAACGCCTGAGCCGGCGCCGCGCGTCCAGGCGGGCCGAGCCGGACGACGAGGAACTGCCCGATCCGCCGCGTTTCTTCGGCGCCGCGGCAGTGGGGCAGGCGGCCGCGGACGATGAGGACGACGACAGGGACGCGCCCGCGCAGGCGGCCACCGGCTTTTCCGACACCGTGCCCGGCAGCACGCTCTTTCACGCGCAGGCCGCGGCCACGGGCGAGCGTGCGCACGACGTGGACGAACTGCACGACGTGCAGCAGCAGGCCGAGTTCTTCAGTTCCCTGGGCGAGCACGAGCGCGCCGTGGAGGCGCTGCGCCATTACGTGGACGCGCATCCGCAGGCCAGCGCCATGGCCTACCTGGAGCTGCTGCACCTCTACCACCAGCTGCAGCGCAAGGACGACTACGAGGCCTTGCGCCAGCGCTGCCAACAGGCGCTGAACGTGCGCCTGCCCGACTTCCGCGGCTTTGGCGCGGTGGGCGGGCGCAGGCTGCAGGACTACCCCTGGGCGCTGGAGCGGCTGCAGAGCCTGTGGCCCAGCTCGCAGACGCTGGACCTGATCGAGGAACTGCTGTTTCGCAGCGGTGCCGAAGATGGCGAGCCCTTCGACCTGGCGGCCTACCGGGAGCTGCTGATGCTGCACGCCCTGGTGCAGGAGCAGCATTTCTCGGACGGCCAGCCCTGGCCGGCCCTGGAAGAGCTGCTGCGCCTGCCCGGGCACGAAGCCGAGCCGGGCGCGGCCGAATCGCCGCCCGCCGGCACCCTGCGCGCATCGTTGCGCGAGGAGCCCACGGGGCTGGACCCCTCGCTCTTCGTGCCCGAGCATTTCGCGCAGATGCTGGCGCAGGAGCATGACCGTTCGTCCGGCGCAGAGCTGCCGCCGCTGGAGCTGGACATGGACCTGAGCCGGCTCGAGGCGCAACTGATCGAAACCATCCCGCTGTCGCTGCGCCGCCCGCCCGAAGCCGCGCCGGAGCCGGAGTCCGAAGTGCCGACCATGCCGCTGCCGCTCAACGAGCCGCTGCGGCTGGTGCCGCGTGCCGACGAGACGCCGCCGCCTGCGCCCTCGCGCCCGCGGCCCGACAAATCCGGCGGCGGCTCCGGCGGCAGCCCGCAGGCACCGCGCCGCCAGCCCTGAGCGACGGCGCGCGCGGGCTGGCCAGGCTCAGCCCGCGCGCCGGGGCGCCTGTTGACGCTGGCGCCTTTCGATCCCCAGCCCCAGCGCAATGGCCAGCAACATCGCCATCACGCCAGCGGGTGCCATCCAGCCCGAAGCCCCGTGGGCCAGCAGCCAGCCCCCGCTGCCCGCGCCAATGGCCTGGCCCGTGTACATGGCCGAACTGTTGAGCGCCACCGAGCCGGCAGCGAGCGCGGGCGCCATGCCCACCAGCCGGGCCTGCTGCGCCGAGTTGGTGGCGAAGCAGCCCAGGCCCCAGGGCACCATCACCAGGCACACGGCCAGCCAGCTGTGCGCCAGGCCCAGCGGCCACAGCAGCAGGCCCAGGGCCACCAGCGAACTGCTCAGCGTCACCATGCGGCCCGCGCCCAGGCGGTCGATGTGGCGGCTGGCCAGCATGTTGCCCGCCAGCCCGCACAGGCCGAACAGCGCCCAGAACAGGCCCAGCTGCAGCGGCGTGGCATGGAGCTGGTCGCGCAGCAGGGGCGCGAGGTAGCTGCTGAGCACGAACTGCCCCGAGCTTTGCAGCAGCGTGACCAGCACCACGCCCATGAGCAGCGGGTTGCCCAGCACCCGGCCCCAGGCGGCGCGCGACAGGGCTTCGGGGCGCACATGGGGCGGCAGCGCGCGCCAGACCCAGGCCGCGCACAGCAGCGATGCGAGGGCGATGACTCCGAAGGCCACGCGCCAGCCGAACTGCCCGCCGATCACCGCGCCCATGGGCATGCCCAGCACGGAGGCCAGCGACCAGCCCAGGAACACGAAGGTCACGGCCCGGCCGCGCTGTTCAGGCGGCACCAGCAGGCTCACGCAGGCCGCGGCTTGCGGCGTGAAGATGGCGGGCGCCACCACGGTGAGCATGCGCACCACCAGCACGCTGGCGTAGTCCGGCATGGCTGCCGCCAGCGCATGGCCCGCGGCGTACCAGAGCAGGGAGGCTGTGAGTAGCACCCGGCGGTCCCAGCGGGCCACCAGGCTGGCCATCAGCGGTGCGCCCACGCACATCACCAGCGCGCCAGCCGTGATCAGCTGGCCCGCGGTGGCCACGCTGACTTGAAGCGAATCGCTGAGCTGGTTGAGCGTGCCGGCTACCACCATCACGCCGGAGCCGATCACGAAGTTGCCCGCAAGCAGGGCCCACAGGGCGGCCGACGGCCGCGCCGGGCGACTCACCGGCGCACCTGGAGCGCGCCTGGGTTCACGATGTTGGTGGGGTTGCCCTTGATGAAGCTGACCACGTTGTCAAAAGCCTGGCCGAAGTACAGCTCGTAGCTGTCCTGCTCCACATAGCCGATGTGCGGCGTGCAGATGCAGTTCTCCAGCCGCAGCAGCGCATGGCCCTGCAGCGGCGGCTCGCTCTCGAACACGTCCACGGCGGCCAGGCCCGGGCGGCCGCGGTTCAGGGCCGCGAGCAGTGCATCGGCCTCCACCAGCTCGGCCCTGGAGGTGTTGACGAACAGGGCCGTGGGCTTCATGCGCTGCAGGTCCTCGAGCCGCACCAGGCCGCGGCTGTCATCGTTCAGGCGCAGGTGCAGCGACAGCACGTCGCTCTGCTCGAACAGGGCCTCGCGGCTGGCTGCGATCTGGAAGCCGTCGGAGCGCGCGCGCTCGCGGCTGCCCTCGCGGCCCCAGATCAGCACCTGCATGCCGAAGGCCTGGCCGTAGCGCGCCACGATCTGGCCGATGCGCCCATAGCCCCAGATGCCCAGCGTCTTGCCCTTGAGCACCGAACCCAGGCCGAAATTGGCCGGCATGGCCGCCGACTTGAGACCCGACTGCTGCCAGGCGCCGTGCTTGAGGTTGCTGATGTACTGCGGCAGGCGGCGCATGGCCGCCATGATCAGCGCCCAGGTCAGCTCGGCCGGCGCCTGCGGCGAGCCCGAGCCCTCGGCCACGGCCACGCCGTACTCCGAGCAGGCGTTGATGTCGATGTGCGGGCCGGCGCGGCCGGTCTGCGAGATCAGCTTGAGCCGCGGCAGCTTCTCGATCAGCTGGCGGGGGATCTGCGTGCGCTCCCGGATCAGCACGATGACATCGGCATCCTTGAGCCGCACCGACAGCTGGCCGATCCCCTTGACGGTGTTGGTGTAGACCTTGGCGGCGTAAGCGTCGAGCTTGGAGGCGCAGTTCAGCTTGCGCACCGCGTCCTGGTAGTCGTCGAGGATCACAATGTTCATGGGCGTTCATTGTGCCTCGCGCCCACGGGCCGGCCGCTCCGGGAACGGCTTGTTGCAGCCCTCAGTGCAAGTGGCGCGAGCCCGCTGCGGGCGACTGGGCGGCTTCCAGGGCGGCCAGGCGGTCCAGCTCGGCACACACGTCTTCCATGCGGCCTGAAAGCAGCACGCGCGGGCTGCTGCCACCCGCACGCGCCTTGCCGTCGGCTTCTGCCAGCCGCACCACGCGCAGCGGACGGCTGGGGCGGGCGGCGGCCCGGGCAGGGCGCTCGGGGCAGGGCGCAGGATGTTGTCGCGCGGCGCCCGGGTGCGGGCGTACCTGCACGTAGCGCAGATCGGCGTCGAGTGCGACCGAAGGCTGATGCGTGCCGCGCGCGCTGCGCGTCATCCAGCGATGGCTCAGCAGCGACTGGATGGGCGTGAACAGATCGGACAGGGCGAGCAAAGCGATTCCCATGTGAACTCCTGGAGCGAGGGGTGAGACACAGGCAGGATTCAGAACAGGCGCGCATGCCAGGGTGATGGCCGCCAAGGCCATACGCCCGCCACCTGGCACGGCGCCGACGTGCTACATGAGCATCGTGTTTCGGATCAGGCCCACCGCCAGTCCCTCGATCTCGAAGGGCTCGCCGGGCTCGACGATGATGGTCGGGTAGTCGGGGTTCTCGGCATGCAGCTCGATCAGATCCTTGGTGCGCTTGAGCCGCTTGACGGTGACCTCTTCGCCCAGGCGGGCCACGATGATCTGGCCGTTGCGGGCTTCGCGCGTGGCCTGCACGGCCAGCAGGTCGCCGTCCATGATGCCGGCGTCGCGCATGGACATGCCGCGCACCTTGAGCAGGTAGTCGGGCTTGTGCTGGAACAGCGTGTTCTCGACGTAGTAGGTCTGATCGACGTGCTCCTGCGCCAGGATGGGCGAGCCCGCAGCCACGCGGCCCACCAGCGGCAGGGCGAGTTGCGACAGGCCGGGCAACGTGAACTGGTGGCTGCGCGATTCGTGCAGGGAGCGCAGCGCATCGCCGCGCAGCCGGATGCCGCGCGAGGTGCCGCTGACCAGTTCGATCACGCCCTTGCGCGCCAGGGCCTGCAGGTGCTCTTCGGCCGCGTTGGCGGACTTGAAGCCCAGCTCGGCCGCGATCTCGGCCCGCGTGGGAGGGGCGCCGGTGCGTGCGATGGCACCCTGGATCAGTTCCAGAATCTGCTGCTGCCGGACGGTAAGCTTGACGGAGGGGGCGTTGAGCACGTTGCAACTCCTGCGGCACAGGGCCTGCGTTCACTGGATGCAGGCATCACTGTTTGCCTATCCAGTGACTGTATTTTTAACCAGCTATTGACGATCTGGCAAGCGCCATGGAGCCATGAACGATGAGTGATGTGCAAAGGATGCGACAGGTGCTGGTGCTGGGCACGGGCGGCACCATTGCCGGCGCGGCCGCCGACGCGGCCGACGCGCTGGGCTACAGGGCAGGCCAGATCGGCGTGCAGCAGCTGCTGGGCGGCATCGCGGTGCCCGGCGTGGCGCTGCAGGCGGCGCAGGTGGCCAACATCGACAGCAAGGACATGGACCTGGCCGTGTGGCAGGCCCTGGTGCGCCGCCTGGTGCAGGCGCTGGCGCAGGACGGGCTCGATGGCATCGTCGTCACCCACGGCACCGACACGCTGGAGGAAACGGCCTTCTTCCTGCACAGCGTGCTGCCGGCGGGCAAGCCCCTGGTGCTGACCTGCGCCATGCGGCCGGCGACGGCGCTGGCGCCCGACGGCCCGCAGAACCTGCGCGATGCCGTTGCGGTGGCCGCCACGCCCGGGGCCACCGGCGTGCTGGCCGTCTGCGCGGCCAGGGTGCATGGCGGCGCCGCGCTGCGCAAGCAGCACACCTACCGGCTGGACGCCTTCAGCTCCGGCGACGAAGGGCTGCTGGGCGACATGGAGGAAGGGCGCTTGCGCCGCCTGAGGGATTGGCCGCAGCCGCCCGCCTCGGCGACCGAGGCGCGGCGGCAGAAGGTGCTGGCGGCGCCTGCCTTGCCGCGGGTGGAGATTCTGGGCAACCACGCGGGTGCGGACGGGCGCCTGATCGATCTGCTGCTGCGCGAGCGCGCGTCTGGGTCCGAGGATGCCGTTCAGGGCCTGGTGCTGGCGGGCACCGGCAACGGCACCCTGAGCCAGCCCCTGGAAGCCGCTGCGCTGCGCGCGCAGGCGGCCGGCCTGCCGGTGTGGCGCAGCACGCGCTGTGCGGCGGGGCGCGTGCTGGCGCATGCGGGCGACGTGCTGCCCGGTGCCGGCGCGCTCACGCCGGTGCAGGCGCGCATCGCCATGCAGCTCGCGCTGCTCGATGGGCAAGCTGCGCCCACGCCGCCAGGCTGAGGCCAGGCGCGCAGACCAAAAAAAGAAAACCCCCGTGGGCTGCACGGGGGTTTTGTCTGGGCGAGGCGGGCCGTGCTTCAGCTGGCCAGTGCCTGCAGCGCGCGCTGGGTGATCTCGTCCACCGTGCCCACGCCGCTGATGGCGCGGTACCTGGGGGCGGAGTCTGCGTCCTCCCTGGCCCACTTGGCGTAGTAGTCCACCAGCGGGCGCGTCTGCTGGCTGTAGACGTCCAGGCGCTTCTTGACGGTTTCTTCCTTGTCGTCCTCGCGCTGGATCAGCTCTTCGCCGGTCACATCGTCCTTGCCTTCGACCTTGGGCGGGTTGAAGCGCACGTGGTACGTGCGGCCCGAGGCCGGGTGCGAGCGGCGGCCGCTCATGCGTTCGATGATGTCGGAGAAGGGCACGTCGATCTCGAGCACGTAGTCGAGCTTGACGCCGGCCGCCTTCATGGCGTCGGCCTGGGGGATGGTGCGCGGGAAGCCATCGAACAGGAAGCCTTGCGCGCAATCGGGCTGGGCAATGCGTTCCTTGACCAGGTTGATGATCAGGTCGTCGCTGACCAGGGCGCCTGCGTCCATCACGGCCTTGGCCTGCAGGCCCAGCGGCGTGCCGGCCTTGACGGCGGCGCGCAGCATGTCGCCGGTGGAAATCTGGGGAATGCCGTACTTCTGGCAGATAAAGGTCGCTTGCGTGCCCTTTCCGGCCCCTGGGGCTCCCAACAAAATCAGTCTCATGCTGTCCTCGAGGTTTTTTGGAATCTGTCGCAGGCTTGGGAGCCGCGTGTGCCATGCAGGCGTGTCATGCAGGGCGCAGGTGCCGTTGAGGATAGCATGCGCTCGCCGCGCGAATCGTCGCCTGCGCGATGCCGGCGCCCCGCAATGGGGCCTGCGATGCGGGTTCCGCGCGTGCGGCTTCAGTGCCCGAACAGGGCCCTGACGCGGGCCAGGTCCTCGGGCGTGTCCACACCCGCGCCGGGCGCATGCGCGCTCACGTGCACCGCGATGCGGTGGCCGTGCCACAGCACGCGCAACTGCTCCAGCGCCTCGGTCTGCTCCAGCGGCGACACCGGCAGGCCCGGAAAGGCGCGCACGAAGCCCGCGCGGTAGCCGTACAGGCCGATGTGGCGCAGCGGCGCGGGCGCGGGCAGCGCGCGCGGGCCCTCTTGCACGCTGCTGCCGTCGCGCCACCAGGCGATGGGCGCGCGGCTGAAGTACAGGGCCAGGCCCTGCGCGTCGAGCACCACCTTCACCACATTGGGGTTGCGGAAGTCGTCCAGGCTGTCGATGGGGTGGGCCGCCGTGCCCATGGGCAGCTCGGGCCGCGTCACCAGCAACTGGGCCACGGCGTCGATGAGCGAGGGCTCGATTAGCGGCTCGTCGCCCTGCACGTTGACCACGATGGCGTCGTCGGGCAGGCCCAGCAGCTCGCAGGCTTCGGCCAGCCGGTCGCTGCCGGTGGCATGGTCGGTGCGCGTCATAAGGGCCTGCACGCCGTGCTCGGTGCAGGCCTTGACGATGCGTGCATCGTCCGCGGCCACCACCACCTGCGCGGCCTGCGAGCGCGCCGCGCGCTGCGCCACGCGCACCACCATGGGCAGGCCGCCGATGTCGGCCAGCGGTTTGTCTGGCAGGCGCGTGGAAGCCAGCCGCGCAGGGATCAGGACCGTGAAGCTCAAGACATGGCCCCCATGCTGCCCGGCGCTGTGCTCAAAGCTCTAGCTCCTCGTCGCTCAGCGTGCGGGCTTCGGTTTCGAGCAGGATGGGAATGCCGTCGCGCACCGGGTAGGCCAGGCGGGCGCTGCGCGAGCTCAGTTCCTGCTTCTGCGGGTTCCAGGTCAAGGGGCCCTTGGTGACGGGGCAGACCAGCAATTCAAGCAGCTTCGTATCCATGCGTGGATGATAGTCGTGGCACCTGAGCGAGCTTCGCATCCAGTGCAGCGAAGAAGGCCGGCTCGGGCATGAAGTGCAGTGGCACCGCCAGGGCCGTGGGCGCGCGCTGCCAGAGCTTGGCCGCGTCCTTTTCGGTGCACAGCAGCAGCGCGTCTGCGGGCCAGGGCGGCGGGCCGGCGAAGTCGTGGTGGTCGGGCAGCGCGATGCACTGCGCAGGCTGCACGCCGCGTGCGCGCAGCATGTCGAAGAAATTTTGCGGCTGCGCGATCCCGGCCACCGCCACCAGATCGGCGCGCTGCGCCAGTTCGGCCAGCGGCACGCTGCGCCCGTCGCGTGTCACGGCGGCATCGGCCAGCGCGCGCTGCGCGGTGAAGCCATCGAAAGCGGGCTGGCTGCCGGTGTGCAGCACCAGGTCGCAAGGGCGGGGCCAGGCTTCGCGCAGCGGGCCGGCCGGCAGCAGCCAGCCGTTGCCCACGCCGCGGTCGTCGAAGACGCAGATCTCCACGTCGCGCGCCAGGGCCAGGTGCTGCAGGCCGTCGTCGCTCACGATCAGCTGCAGCTGCGGATGCGCAGCCAGCAACCGCTGTGCGGCGGCAACGCGGTCGCGGTCCACGGCCAGCGGAGCGCCCGTGGCGCGCACGATCAGCAGCGGTTCGTCGCCCACGTCGCGCGGGTCGCTGCCCGGCAGGACCAGGCGCCCCTCGTTGGTGCGCCGCCCGTAGCCGCGCGAGACCACGCCCACCTGAAGGCCGCGAGCACGCAGGTGCTGCACCAGCGCGATCACCACCGGCGTCTTGCCCGCGCCGCCCGCGACCACGTTGCCCACCACCACCACGGGCACGGGCAGCCGGTGCACGGTCTTCCAGCCGCGTCGGTATTGAAGGCGATGCACGGCTGCGAGCCCTGCAAAAAGCCAGGACAGCGGACGCAGCGTCCAGGCCAGCGCCCCGCGGGTGCGCCAGGCGCGCTGCAGCAGGCCGGCGGCGCTCACGGGCAATGCAAAGGCCGGGGGGGCGGCGCTCAGGGCGCCGCGCGCGCCGCCGACTGGGCGGCGAAGGTGATCTGCATGAGGCCCGCGCGCCGCGCGGCCTCCATCACGGTGATCACGGACTGGTGCGGCGCCGATGCGTCGGCGCTGATGATGATCACGCTGCCCGGCGCGCTGCCGGCGGCGGCGCCCAGTGCGGCGGCCACGCTGTCCACGCTGCGGTCTGGCAGCTGGGTCTTGTTGACGGCATAGCGGCCGTCGGCCGCCACGGCCACGATCACTTCCTTGGGCCGGTCGCGCTGCTGTTCGGTGTCGGCCACCGGCAGGCGCACCTCCATCTCGGTGAACTTGCTGTAGGTGGTGGTCAGCATCAGGAAGATGAGGATCACCAGCAGCACGTCGATGAAGGGGATCAGGTTGATCTCCGGCTCCGGCGTGCTGCCGCGGTCAAAGCGCATGCGGCTCATCGGGTGCGTCCTGGTGCGCTCAACGGCGCACGCGGGCCAGGTGGCGCGCGAACTGCTCGCCCGCCAGTTCCATCTTGAGCAGGTATTCGTCCACGCGCGTGCGGAAGTAGCGCCAGAAGATCAGCGCCGGAATGGCGACGATCAGGCCGAAGGCCGTGTTGTAGAGCGCGATGGAGATGCCATGCGCCAGTTGCCCCGGGTTGCCCGAGACCCCGCCGCCCGCGGTGGGCGCCTGCGAGCCGAAGATCTCGATCATGCCGATCACGGTGCCCAGCAGGCCCAGCAGCGGCGCGGCCGAGGCGATGGTGCCCAGCGCAGGGAGGTAGCGCTCGAGCCGGTGCGCCACCGAGCGGCCGGCCGATTCCATGGCCTGGCGCACGTCGTCGTCGCTGCAGGCCGGATTGGCGTTCACCGCCCTGAAGCCGGCGGCCAGCACGCTGCCCAGGGCCGAGTTCTGTTCCAGCCGCGTCACCACGTCGGGGCCCGGCACGCCGCCCTGCGAGGCATGCATGGCCTCGTCCAGCAGCTTCGGGGGCAGGACCTTGGCCGGCTTGAGGCTGACGAAGCGCTCGATGATCAGCGCCAGGGCCGCCACGGAGCAGATCAGCAGGGGCCAGATCGGCCATCCAGCAGCAACTATGATCGAAAACAAGAGCGTCCTCCGGGCGCGCGGCCCTGCATTTCAGGCGCGGCGATTATGACCGAGCGCCTTGACCGTTCTCCCTCTCACAGAGCCGTCATCTGACGCACATTTTCTGTGGACAACTTTGTGAGTAACCGCATGCGGAAGTGCCGCGAGGCCGCGCCGGCTGGGCCTCGCAACAGAACGACGCAATTTTGAGCAGTAATTTCTTCAATCACGACAGTCACTTGCACAGCAACCTGCGGCTTTCCGGGGCGCCCTGCAGGGCTTTTCCGGCCGCTGCCGGCCGGCGGGCCGGGCTGGGGACGGCTGTGAGGGCGCGGGCATGAACACGCCACTTTCCGGCCAGGCCCCGGCCTCCCGCGTCTGGGCCGTGGGCGCGCTGTGCCGCGCCGTGGCCGATGCCCTGGAGGCCCGCTTCAACCCGGTCAGCGTGCAGGGCGAGATCTCGGGCTTCATGCGCGCGGCCAGCGGCCACTGCTACTTCACGCTCAAGGACGATGCGGGCCAGCTGCGCTGCGCCATGTTCCGGCGCGCCGCGCAACTGCTGGACTTTGCGCCGCAGGGCGGCGACCGCGTGGAACTGCGCGGCCGGCTTGGCGTCTATGAGCCGCGCGGCGAGCTTCAACTGGTGGTCGAGAGCCTGCGCCGCGCCGGCCAGGGCTCGCTGTTCGAGCAGTTCCTGCTGCGCAAGGCCAAGCTGGAGGCCGAGGGCCTGTTCGATGCGGCGCGCAAGCGGCCGCTGCCGGCGCTGCCACTGCGCATCGGGCTCGTCACTTCGCCGGGCGCCGCTGCGCTGCACGATGTGGTGACGGCGCTGCGCCGCCGCGTGCCCCACCTGCCGGTGGTGCTGGCGCCGGCTTTGGTCCAGGGCGCGCAGGCGCCTGCCGAGCTGATCGCCGCACTGCAGTCGCTGTACACGCTACAGCCCGCCGTGGACGTGATCCTGCTGGTGCGCGGTGGCGGCTCCATCGAGGACCTCTGGGCCTTCAACGACGAGGCCCTGGCCCGCACCATCGTGCGCAGCCCGGTGCCGGTGGTGGTGGGGGTGGGGCACGAGACCGACTTCAGCATCGCCGATTTCTGTGCCGACCTGCGCGCGCCCACCCCCACGGCCGCGGCCGAACTGGTGGCCGCGCCGCGTGAACAGCACCTGGCGCTGCTCGAGCAGTTGCAGCGGCGCCTGCGCGATGCGCTTGTGGCCCAGATCGACCAGCGCGGCCAGCGGCTGGACCGCGTGGCCGCCCGGCTGGGCCGGCCGTCTGCACTGGCCGCGCGCCAGCAATTGGCGCTGCAACAGCGCGCGCAGCGCCTGCGCCATGGCCTGCGCATCGCGCTGCAGGCAGCGCAGGATCGTCATGCTGAGCGGCAACAGGCCTTGCCCCGCGCACTGGCCGGGCATGTGCAGCGCCAGGCGCAGCAACTGGAGCGGCTGGCGCTGCGGCTGGGCCTGCTCGATCCCGCGGTGGTGCTGCAGCGCGGCTATGCCTGGCTCACCGATGCCTCGGGCCAGGCCCTCACGCGCGTGGCGCAACTGCAGCCCGGTGCCGCCATCCACGCCACGCTGGCCGACGGCCAGGCGCGCATGACTGTGGACGAAGTGGGGTCAGGCCCCGGTCCGACGCGAACGCGCGCCAATCGTTCCTAGAATCCCCGACTCCAATTCCAACCAACCCACGAGCAATCACCATGGAACACGTTCTGCCTCCTCTGCCGTACGCCATCGACGCCCTGGCGCCCGAGTACTCCAAGGAAACCCTGGAGTTCCACCACGGCAAGCACCACAACGCCTACGTGGTGAACCTGAACAACCTGCAGAAGGGCACCGAGTTCGAGAACATGACGCTCGAAGAGATCGTCAAGAAGTCCAGCGGCGGCATCTACAACAACGCGGCCCAGATCTGGAACCACACCTTCTTCTGGAACTGCATGAAGCCCCAGGGCGGCGGCGCTCCCGGCGGCGCGCTGGCCAAGGCCATTGACGCCAAGTGGGGCAGCTTCGACGCCTTCAAGGAAGCTTTCGTCAAGTCGGCCGTGGGCAACTTCGGCTCGGGCTGGACCTGGCTGGTCAAGAAGGCCGACGGCAGCGTGGACATCGTCAACACTGGCGCCGCCGGCACGCCCCTGACCACCGAGGACAAGGCCCTGCTGACCGTGGATGTCTGGGAGCACGCCTACTACATCGACTACCGCAACCTGCGCCCCAAGTTCGTCGAAACCTTCCTGGCCAAGCTGGTCAACTGGGAGTTCGCTGAAAAGAACTTCGGCTAAGCCTTCAGCGCTTGCCAAGCAAGCCGGCCGCGTGCCGGCTTTTTTGTGCGCGTGTGCATGTGCGACGCGCAGGCAGTGCGCGGGCGCACGCAAGCGCAGTTCAAAAAAAAGTCATTCCGATTCCGCATTGCGGGAAACGGTTGCAAAAACCGGCCGAGTGCGCGTGACGCACCAAGCACAATCGCATGTGGTATTCAGTCATGGGCGCTCGGCTGCCGGGCGTGCGGCTGTGTTTGCTGTGATTTCCTGGAGATAAACCGAGATGAGCACCCAGAAACCAACCATCATCTACACGCTGACGGATGAAGCGCCGCTGCTGGCCACCGGCGCCTTCCTGCCCGTCATCCGTGCTTTCGCGCAGCCTGCGGGCATCGACGTGGCCACCAGCGACATCTCGGTGGCCAACCGCATCCTGGGCCAGTTCCCCGAGCTGCTGACCGAAGAGCAGCGCGTGCCCGATACGCTGGGCGAACTGGGCAAGCTCACGCTCAAGCCCGAAGCGAACATCATCAAGCTGCCCAACATCAGCGCCTCGGTGGCCCAGCTCAAGGCGGCCATCAAGGAACTGCAGGGCAAGGGCTACAAGATCCCCGACTACCCCGAGTCGCCCAAGACCGACGAGGAAAAGGACATCCGCGCGCGCTACAACAAATGCACCGGCTCGGCCGTGAACCCCGTGCTGCGCGAAGGCAACTCCGACCGCCGCGCGCCCAAGGCCGTCAAGGAATACGCGCGCAAGAACCCGCACAGCATGGCCGAATGGAGCCAGGCCTCGCGCTCGCACGCCTCCCACATGCACGGCGGCGACTTCTACCACGGTGAGAAGTCGATGACGCTGGACAAGGCGCGCGACGTCAAGATGGAGCTGATCACCAAGAGCGGCAAGGCCATCGTGCTCAAGCCCAAGGTCTCGCTGCTCGAGCGCGAGGTGATCGACTCCATGTTCATGAGCAAGAAGGCCCTGCTGGAGTTCTACGAGAAGGAAATCGAGGACGCGCACAAGACCGGCGTGATGTTCTCGCTGCACGTGAAGGCCACCATGATGAAGGTCTCGCACCCCATCGTGTTCGGCCACTGCGTGAAGATCTTCTACCGCGAGGCCTTCGAAAAGCACGCCAAGCTGTTCGAAGAGCTGGGCGTGAACGTCAACAACGGCATGGTCGATCTGTACAACAAGATCGCCACCTTGCCGCAGAGCACGCAGGACGAGATCAAGCGCGACCTGCACGCCTGCCACGAGCACCGCCCCGAGCTGGCCATGGTGGATTCGGCCAAGGGCATCACCAACTTCCACTCGCCCAACGACGTGATCGTGGACGCCTCGATGCCGGCCATGATCCGCAACGGCGGCAAGATGTGGGGCGCCGACGGCCGCCTGAAGGACGTGAAGGCCGTGATGCCCGAATCGACCTTCGCCCGCATCTACCAGGAGATCATCAACTTCTGCAAGTGGCACGGCGCCTTCGACCCCCGGACCATGGGCACGGTGCCCAACGTCGGCCTGATGGCTCAGCAGGCCGAGGAATACGGTTCGCACGACAAGACCTTTGAAGTGCCCGAAGACGGCGTGGCCAACATCACCGACCTGGCGACGGGCGAAGTGCTGATGAGCCAGAACGTGGAGAAGGGCGACATCTGGCGCATGTGCCAGACCAAGGACGCCGCGATCCGAGACTGGGTCAAGCTGGCCGTCACGCGCGCGCGCAATTCGGGCATGCCGGTGGTGTTCTGGCTCGACGCCTACCGCCCGCACGAGGCGCAGCTGATCACCAAGGTCAAGATGTACCTGCACGAGCACAACACGACCGGCCTGGACATCCAGATCATGAGCCAGGTGCGTGCGATGCGCTACACGCTCGAGCGCGTGATCCGCGGCCTGGACACCATCAGCGCCACGGGCAACATCCTGCGCGACTACCTCACCGACCTGTTCCCCATCATGGAGCTGGGCACCTCGGCCAAGATGCTGTCCATCGTGCCCCTGATGGCCGGCGGCGGCATGTACGAAACGGGTGCGGGCGGCTCGGCCCCCAAGCACGTGCAGCAGCTGGTGGAAGAGAACCACCTGCGCTGGGATTCGCTGGGCGAGTTCCTCGCGCTGGCCGTGAGCTTCGAGGACCTGGGCCTGAAGAACAACAACCCGCGTGCCAAGCTGCTCTCCAAGACGCTGGATGCCGCCACCGGCAAGCTGCTGGACAACAACAAGAACCCCAGCCCCAAGACCGGCCAGCTCGACAACCGCGGCAGCCAGTTCTACCTGGCCATGTACTGGGCGCAGGAGCTGGCCGCGCAGACCGAAGACGCCGAACTGGCGGCCAAGTTCGCGCCCCTGGCCAAGACGCTGACCGAGAAGGAAGCCGTGATCGTCAAGGAGCTCAACGAGGTGCAGGGCCAGGCCGTGGACATCGGCGGCTACTACAAGCCCGACACGGCCAAGCTCGAGGCCGTGATGCGCCCGAGCAAGACCTTCAACGCCGCGCTGGCTGCCGTGAACGGCTGATCGTTCGCGCCCTGCGCATGCGGCCTTCGCGCCGCATGCCAGAAAAAGAAATGAGGCCCCTCGGGGCCTCATTTCTTTGGGCGATCACGTGAAGGACTGCAGCGATTCAGCGCTTGCCCGCGTCGAAGCCCCCGAGTCGGGAGCCGGCCTTGACGCCGCGGCGCGCGAACCAGCCCTGGTTCATCTCCAGCACGTAGCGCACGGCTTGCGTGGAGCAGTGCGAGTCCAGCGTCTGCGGCTGCATGTCGGCCAGGTTGACGATGGTGCCGTCGTCGGCCACGAAGGCGGCGGTCAGCGGCAGCAGCGTGTTCTTCATCCAGAAGCACTGCACGGCCGGCTGCTCGAAGACGAAGAGCATGCCCTCGTGCTGCGGCATCTGGGCACGGAACATCAGGCCCGTGTTGCGCTGCTGCTCGGTGCGCGCCACCTGCGCGTCGATCACATGCATGCCGGCAGAAA
The DNA here is from genome assembly GCF_028023875.1 of Xenophilus arseniciresistens. Lineage (GTDB taxonomy): Bacteria > Pseudomonadota > Gammaproteobacteria > Burkholderiales > Burkholderiaceae_C > Xenophilus > Xenophilus arseniciresistens. The sequence continues at coordinate 437,528 of NZ_JAQIPB010000001.1, read as the reverse complement.
GCTTCACGCGCGGCAGGTCCATCTGGGGCTGGCCCGCGGCGGGCTGGGCCAGGGCGGTCGCGGCGCTCAGGGCGGCCGCCACGAGGGTCAGGAGCACTTTCATGCGCCGCATTGTGAGGCCTGGGCGCATCGCCTGCGCCGGCCTGGCACCCAGGCGACGGCGTCGGCGGGGCTTGCCGCGAGCCCGCAGCATGCGGTGCATAGAATTCCGGCTTTGTGCGCGCATCCCTTTGCTGTGCGTTGCGCGCTTTCTTCGCCTCGCGGCATCCGCCCGCCGTTCTCGCTCCATGCCCTACCAGCACATCCAGTTGCCCGCCGATGGCCAGGCCATCACCGTCCAGGCCGATCAGACGCTGAAGGTTCCCGACCGGCCGATCATTCCCTTCATCGAAGGCGACGGCGTGGGCCGCGACGTGACGCCCGTGATGCTCAAGGTGGTGGACGCGGCCGTGGCCCGGGCCTATGGCGAGCGTCGCAGCATCCGCTGGATGGAGGTGTTCGCGGGCGAGAAGGCTGCGCGCCTGTACGGCGCGGACACCTGGCTGCCCGATGAAACGCTCCAGGCCGTGCGCGAGCATGTGGTGTCCATCAAGGGGCCGCTGACCACGCCGGTGGGCGGTGGCATCCGTTCGCTGAACGTGGCGCTGCGCCAGGCGCTGGACCTGTATGTCTGCCTGCGCCCGGTGCGCTACTACCAGGGCGTGCCCTCGCCGCTGCGCGAGCCCGAGAAGACCAACATGACCGTGTTCCGCGAGAACTCGGAAGACATCTACGCCGGCATCGAATTCGAGGCCCGCTCCGACAAGGCGCAGCAGCTCATCGGCTTCCTGCGCGACCAGATGGGCGAGCGCAAGATCCGCTTCCCCGAGACCTCGGCCATCGGCATCAAGCCCGTGTCCATCGAGGGCTCGCAGCGCCTGATGCGCAAGGCCATCCAGTACGCCATCGACCACAACAAGCCCAGCGTCACCCTCGTGCACAAGGGCAACATCATGAAGTTCACCGAAGGGGGCTTCCGTGACTGGGCTTATGAAGTGGCGGCCAAGGAGTTCGGCGGCGAACTGCTGGACGACGGCCCGTGGATGCGCGTGAAGAACCCCGCCACCGGCAAGAGCATCATCATCAAGGACGTGATCGCCGATGCCTTCCTGCAGCAGGTGCTGATGCGTCCGGCCGAGTACAGCGTGATCGCCACGCTCAACCTCAACGGCGACTACATCTCCGAGGCCGTGGCCGCGCAGGTGGGCGGCATCGGCATCGCGCCCGGCGCCAACCTCAACGAGCAGGTGGCCATGTTCGAGGTCACCCACGGTACGGCGCCCAAGTACGCCGGCAAGGACTACGTGAACCCGGGCTCCAGCATCCTGTCGGCCGAGATGATGCTGCGCCACATGGGCTGGACCGAGGCGGCCGACATCATCGTCAGGTCGCTGGAAGCGGCGATCCTGAGCAAGAAGGTCACCTACGACTTCGCGCGGCTCATGGAAGGCGCCACGCAGGTCAGTTGCTCGGGATTCGGCCAGGTCATGATCGAGGCCATGGCCGAGCTGGACTGAAGGGCCCCGGCAGGGCCTTCGCGACCGGGCGCCGTGATGGGCGCCCTTTTTTTTCCGGCCGGTGGGCTGCAAAGCCGCGCCAGGCCCGGCGCTTGCAGTGCCGTTTTTTGCCCGCATCTGTGGGATCGGGAGGCCGCGCCCACACGGCCCGGCGCCGCTCTATAGAATGAATTTCATGGCTACCCAAAATCCCTCCAAGCCGCCCGCGGCACCGGCCACGCCCAAGCGTGACGACGGTGACTCGGTCGTGCTGGAGCGTCGTCCGCAGAAGACGGCACCACCGCGCATGTACCAGGTGGTGATGCTCAATGATGATTACACCCCGATGGAATTTGTGGTGGTGGTCCTGCAGGAGTTCTTCAACAAGGACCGCGAGACCGCCACGCAGATCATGCTCAAGATCCATCTCGATGGCCGCGGCGTCTGTGGGGTCTATCCCCGCGACGTGGCAGCCACCAAGGTGAACCAGGTGATGGAAGCCGCAGTGCAGGCCGGGCATCCGCTGCAGTGCATCAGTGAACCGGTTGAATAAGCCTGAGTCTCACCCATCTGAAGTCATCGCCCCATCACACAGCAAGGCAAAGGAAATCACATGATTGCCCAGGAACTGGAAGTCAGCTTGCACATGGCCTTCGTCGAGGCCCGCCAGCAGCGCCACGAGTTCATCACCGTGGAACACCTGCTGCTCGCTTTGCTGGACAACCCGAGCGCCGCCGAAGTGCTGCGTGCATGCTCGGCCAACATCGATGATCTGCGCGCATCGCTGACGAATTTCATCAAGGACAACACGCCCCAGGTGGCCGGCACCGACGAGGTGGACACGCAGCCCACGCTGGGTTTCCAGCGCGTGATCCAGCGCGCCATCATGCACGTGCAGTCCACCGGCAACGGCAAAAAGGAAGTCACGGGCGCCAATGTGCTCGTGGCCATCTTCGGCGAGAAGGATTCGCACGCCGTCTACTACCTGCACCAGCAGGGCGTCACCCGCCTCGACGTGGTGAACTTCATCGCCCACGGCATCAAGAAGAGCGATCCGCCCGAGCCCGCCAAGGGCGGCGAAGCGCCTTCGTCGGAAGGCGAGGAGGGCGGCGGTGCCGAGAAGAACGAGAAGGCCTCGCCGCTGGAGCAGTTCACCGTCAACCTCAACCAGCAGGCCAAGGACGGCAAGATCGATCCGCTGATCGGCCGCGACTACGAGGTCGAGCGCGTGATCCAGATCCTGTGCCGCCGGCGCAAGAACAACCCGCTGCTGGTGGGCGAAGCCGGCGTTGGCAAGACGGCCATCGCCGAGGGCCTGGCCTGGCGCATCACCCAGGGCGACGTGCCCGACATCCTGGCCGAGTCCAACGTGTACTCGCTGGACATGGGCGCGCTGCTGGCCGGCACCAAGTACCGCGGCGACTTCGAGCAGCGCCTCAAGGGCGTGCTCAAGTCGCTCAAGGACAAGCCCAACGCGGTGCTGTTCATCGACGAGATCCACACGCTGATCGGCGCCGGCGCGGCTTCGGGCGGCACGCTGGACGCGTCGAACCTGCTCAAGCCGGCGCTCTCCAGCGGCCAGCTCAAGTGCATCGGCGCGACCACCTTCACGGAATACCGCGGCATCTTCGAGAAGGACGCGGCGCTGTCGCGGCGCTTCCAGAAGGTGGACGTGGTCGAGCCCACGGTGCCCGAGACCATCGAGATCCTCAAGGGGCTCAAGAGCCGCTTCGAGGAGCACCACAGCGTCAAGTACGCCACGGCTGCGCTGCAGGCGGCGGCCGAGCTGTCGGCCAAGTACATCAACGACCGCCACCTGCCCGACAAGGCCATCGACGTGATCGACGAGGCCGGTGCGGCGCAGCGCATCCTCGCGCCTTCCAAGCGCAAGAAGACCATCGGCAAGACCGAGGTCGAGGAAATCGTGGCCAAGATCGCGCGCATCCCGCCCGCGAACGTGAGCAACGACGACCGCAGCAAGCTGCAGACCCTGGAGCGCGATCTCAAGAGCGTGGTCTTCGGCCAGGACAAGGCGCTGGAAGTGCTGGCCTCGGCCGTGAAGATGTCGCGTTCGGGCCTGGGCAAGGGCGACAAGCCCATCGGCTCCTTCCTGTTCAGCGGCCCCACGGGCGTCGGCAAGACCGAGGCGGCCAAGCAACTGGCCTTCATCATGGGCATCGAGCTGATCCGCTTCGACATGTCCGAGTACATGGAGCGCCACGCCGTCAGCCGCCTGATCGGCGCGCCTCCGGGCTACGTCGGCTTCGACCAGGGCGGCCTGCTGACCGAGGCCGTCACGAAGAAGCCGCACGCGGTGCTGCTGCTCGACGAGATCGAGAAGGCGCACCCGGACATCTTCAACGTGCTGCTGCAGGTGATGGACCACGGCACGCTGACGGACAACAACGGGCGCAAGGCCGACTTCCGCAACGTCATCATCATCATGACGACCAATGCGGGCGCCGAGACCATGAACAAGGCGACCATCGGCTTCACCAACCCGCGCGCGGCCGGCGACGAAATGGGCGACATCAAGCGCCTGTTCACGCCCGAGTTCCGCAACCGGCTGGACGCCATCGTCAGCTTCAAGGCCCTGGACGAGCAGATCATCCTGCGCGTGGTCGACAAGTTCCTGCTGCAGCTCGAAACGCAACTGGCCGAGAAGAAGGTCGAAGTCACCTTCAGCGACAAGCTGCGCAAGCACCTGGCCAAGAAGGGCTTCGATCCGCTGATGGGCGCGCGCCCGATGCAGCGCCTGATCCAGGACACCATCCGCCGCGCGCTGGCCGACGAGCTGCTCTTCGGCAAGCTGACTGAAGGCGGCCGCCTGGGCGTGGACCTGGACGAGAAGGACGAGGTCCTGCTCGACATCCAGCCGCTGCCCAAGAAAGAAGGCCGCAACAAGCCTGAAGCCGAGGAAGCCGCGGCGGGTTGAGTCTTTTGCGCGCAGCGCAGCGTCAAGAAGAAGGGCCGGTAGCATCGCTGCCGGCCCTTTGTTCGTGGGCGAGCGCCATCACCACAGCGCCGCATTCCTCTTTTCCTCCCCCTTTTTCTCAGCCCTCTTCGTGAACCTGCCTGAACTCAGCGACGCCTGGAAGACCGGCCTTTCGCTGGCCTGGACCTTCTACATCGCCGTGCTCTCGGTGTGGATCGTTCTGCAAAAACGCACGCCCGTCGCCACGCTGGGCTGGATCCTGTCGCTGTCCGCGCTGCCCTATGTGGGCTTCGGCATCTACTATTTCTTCGGCCCGCAGCGGCTGCGCAAGCAGCGCCTCAAGCGCCTGCGCACACGGGCCAGCGCCCACAACGCGCGCGACATCTCGCTGATCCGCTCGGCCGCGCGCGAAGCCCCGCCCGCGCTGCAGCAACTGGCCGCCCTGGGCGCCGCCAGTTGCGGGCTGCCGCTGTCGAGCGCCACCGCGGCCGACCTGCTCTCGGGCGGCGCCGCCACCTTCGACGCCATCCTGGCCGCGGTCGATGCCGCGCAGCACCACATCCACCTCGAGTACTACATCTACGAGCCCGATGGCATCGGCACGCGGCTGCGTGACAGCCTCGTCGCACGCGCCCGCGCGGGTGTGCAGGTGCGCCTGCTCATCGACGCGCTGGGCTCCAAGCGCGTGGGCCGGCGCTTCTTGGCGCCGCTGCGCGAGGCGGGCGCGCAGATCGCGCTGTTCCATGACTCGCGCATCGGCCGCCGGCTGCGGCCCGTCATCAACTACCGCACCCACCGCAAGATCGTGGTGTGCGACGGCTGCGTGGGCTTCACTGGCGGCGTGAACATCACGGACGAGGAAGACCGGCGCGCGCGCGCCGATGCGTATCACGACGTGCATCTGCGGCTTGAAGGGGCGGCCGTGCGCTGGCTGCAGACCACCTTCCTCGAAGACTGGGCCTACGCCACGGGCGAGCGGCCGCGCGGCGCAGGCGACGAGCAGCTGGGCCGCATGCTGCCCACGCTGGAAGCTGGCCGCATCCCGGTGCAGATCGTCAGCAGCGGCCCGGACACGCCGCTGGAGCCCATCCACCGCCTGCAGGTCGCGGCCATCCACGGCGCCACGCAGCGCTGCTGGCTGACCACGCCGTACTTCGTGCCCACCGAAGCTGCGCTGCTGGCGCTGACCAGTGCGGCCCTGCGCGGCGTGGACGTGCGCGTGCTCGTGCCCGCGCGCAGCGATTCGCGCGTCGTCAGCGCGGCCGCGCGTTCGTACTTCTCTGAGCTGATCTCTGCGGGCGTGAAGATCTGGGAATACCGCGAACGCATGCTGCACTCCAAGACCCTGGTGGTGGACGAGCACTGCGCCATGATCGGCACCGCCAACTTCGACCAGCGCAGCTTCAGCCTGAACTTCGAAGTCATGGCCGTGGTCTACGGCCCCACGCTGGCCGAGGCCCTGGCCGCGCAGTTCGAGGCCGACCTGCAGCACGCATCCCCCGTGCGCCGACGCCGGCCGCGCTTCGTGGCAAGGCTGGGGGAGGCGGGGGCGCGGTTGTTGTCGCCGTTGCTGTAGAAGAGGGGCGCAGCCGGGGGATGCACCGAGTGCACGAGAAATTTGGAGGAGGGTGACAAGACATGGCTTCGTACCGAGGAGCCAAAGCCTTATGACCCTGCCCTAGGAATTCGAACCGCTCGGTAACCGAACGACAGGCATGATGAAAACCAAGACCAGGATCAGGACCTCCGCCGCATCACTCTGCGGAAGACCAACTTTTCGCTGCCCGTTGAAAGCTCTGCTCGCAGAAATTCGCACCCTTTCGAACCATTGACCTGTTCACTGCCTCCGCAAGGAAGGCGTCTCGCTCTGCGTAGGCCTCTGCTGCCCGGAGCCGATCCCGGGCCAGGATCAGGAATTGCTCGCGCGTCGGCATGCCTACCCGGCGAAACCAGCGGATCTTGTACTTCAAGGCGTTCAGAGCCCCTACGACGACCTCATTCCTGCACAAACGCAATTCCTCACCCAGGTAGGACTCAATGTCCAGCAAGTGCTGCATTGGGTCTGCTCCTGCTGTGCGGAGCAACGAGGTGGCCATTTGCTTGAGCGTCAAGAGTTCCTCATCACTCGCTTTTGCAACGATAGCCGCAGCCATGTAGGCATGCATCGCCTCGCGAAAGCCATAGAGATCTCGTATGGCCTCCACAGTCACGACGGCAACCTTGGGGCGTCGGTAATTGGTGATCGAGATCAGGCCATCCTGGCTAAGGATCAACAGCGCCTCCCTCACCGGCGTCCGGCTCGTACCGAAATGTCGTGCGAGCTCAACTGAGTTGATCACACTGCCCGGAAGGATGGTGCCGGAGACGATCTTCTCTCGGAGGGTGTCGCAGATTCGGCTCACAACCAGTTGGTTGCCGGAGGCGGCTTCGCTTAACGAGAGATCGGTGTCATCCATGCCCACATTCTGCCTGAGCGTTCGGCCGGTCACGCACTTGCAAGTATGAAAGTGTCGACACTAATAGGGATAGTACGAGTGATATCAGCATCATAGAAGTGAATAATCCATTAAGTGTCCACACTTTAGGAGACAACATGAGAGAGATTTCCGTGCGCCGCCGTGCCTGCCTCCTGCTGGCTGCACTGACGGCGGCCAGCCCAGTTCTTTCACAGACGAATCGCGCGATTCGCGTTCTGGTGCCCGGTCCTGCCGGGTCTGGGATGGATGCCTACCTCCGAGCCGTTTCCCCTGCGGTGTCGGCAAAAATCGGAAACCCGTTGGTCATCGAGAACCTTCCAGGCGCAGGCGGCACGCTGGCTACTGCGCAGGCGGCTCGGGCGAGCAACGACGGACATACGTTGCTGATCGTCTCGTCCAACCACGTCATCAATCCGAGCCTGTACAAGTCGCTGCCGTACGATGTCATCAACGACTTCTCGCCGGTCACCATCGTTGGAACGGTGCCGATGGTGATGGTGGCCTCTCCCGGGCTAGCCGCCAGGACTATTCCCGAGCTGATTGTCCAGATGAAAGCGAAGCCGGGCGAATTCAACTTCGGCTCCTTGGGCGTGGGAACCGTGCTCCACCTTGCAGGCGCGGCGTTCAACATCGAAGCCGGCGTATCGACCAACCATGTACCGTACAAAGATGCAAGCTCCCTGATTGCCGATCTTGCAAATGGGCAGATTCAAATCGCGTACTTGGCACTGCCTTCAGTCGCGCAGTTGGTGAAGGCAGGGAGAATCAAGGCAATGGGCGTGACCAACGCGCAGCGCGCTCCGGCGATGCCAGACGTTCCCGCGATTGCCGAGTTCGTGCCGGGCTATGCCATGGACGCTTGGATCGCCTTGCTTGCTCCCAAAGGCATGGCGTTGGCCCAGTCGAAGAAATACTTTGAAGCGTTCAAGGAGGCAATGAGTGACTCTGCCGCCAAGGAGGCTTTGTCGGCGCAAGGAATGATCCCAATCCTGATGCCTCCGGAAAAGGTTCGTGGGTTCATGCAGGAAGAACTCGCCAAGCAAACTGCTCTGGCCCATCGCGTAGGCCTGACCGCACAGTGACGATGCAAAGTCAGCCTTATCAGATCGATCAGACTTGGGGGGTTTTCCCAAGCAGAGCCTGCCGTGCGGACCGCAGGTGCTCATACAGTGTTTATGTCCCGTCCTCGCCGGCGAGAGGCCCTCGTGCGCAGCGTGAACTCCTGGTGCTCATTCACGGAACGGACCGTCGGCCGGAACAGTTGCGCGACGTCTACCTGCCGCTGGCAGAAGAGCTGGGCTGCGTTTTGCTGGCACCCTGCTTTCCGGCTGCATTGACTGCAGACGAGGAACTGCACAACTATGTGTTCCTTCGGTACGGTGATGTCAGGTTCGATGAGCTCTTGATGTCGATGGTCGACGAAGTCTTGGCGCAGTATGAGGTGTCGCCGGGAAAATTCTGGCTTGCTGGCTTCTCCGGGGGTGCTCAGTTCGCTCATCGATTTGCGTACCTACACGCGTCAAGGCTGGCGGGCCTGTCACTTGCGGCGCCGGGGACGATCACCTCGCTGAGCCCGCATCAACAATGGTTCACGGGAGTGAAGGGTGTGCAGAGCATCTTGGGCATAGACATCGATTGGGTAGGTCTGCGGGCACTCAAGGTTCACGTCGCAGTGGGTGCGAATGACACGCGTCCAGAAGTCACCATTCCTCCGTCGAGTCCGCTCTTTTGCCCAGGCATCAACGATAGCGGCGGCACTCGCGTGGCACGCGCCATTCGCTTGCACGAGTTGCTGATCGACGCTGGCATCGAGTCGCACTTGGACATAGTTCCAAATGCGGACCATGTCCCCAGCGATCTGGTGCCAGCTGTGTCGGAATACTTTCGGCAGGCATTTGCCAAGGCCAACTGACTGCCGGCTGCGCTGCGCCGAATCGGCGGCATTGTGACCGTCCAACTTCTGGGGTTCGCCGTGGCCTGGCCGTAAAACCACGCTTTGTCTTCCCGTAGTCGCTACGGATGATCATCCTGCGGCAGCAACTGCGACGCCCGCAGCCGGCTGGGCGCCAGCGCCCCGGCTGAATCGAGGATCGGGTATGCGATCGAGCAGATGTGCGAGTTGATGCGTTTCAAGTCGCTGATCAGGTCGATGTGCAGCGAGCTGGTTTCCATGCTGGGCGCGGCGCGGTCCATCAGCCGGCTCAGGTGGGTGTTGGCATAGGCGCGCTCCAGGTCGCGAAAGCGGGCCTTTTCTTCCAGCAGCTTCTGCGCGTCGCGCACGTTGCCGTTGAGGAACACGCTCATGCCCAGGCGCAAATTGGCCACCAGGCGCTCGTGCAGCTCCACGATCTCGGCCATGCCCGCGTCAGAGAAATTGCGATGCGGCTTGATCTTCTTGTCTTCGATGTCGGTGATCACGCGCTCGATGATGTCGCCCACCTGCTCCATGTTGATGGTGAAGCTGATGATGTCGGTCCAGCGCTTGCTCTCTTCCTCGCCCAGCGCCTCGCGCGAGATCTTGGTCAGGTAGTACTTGATGTCGGAATAGAGCTGGTCGACCGTGTCGTCCATCTTGCGCAGCTCTTCGGCCAGCCGCAGGTCGTTGGTGCGGATCACCGTCAGGGTGCCGATCAGCATGCTCTCCACCACGTCGGCCTGGTGCAGGGCCTCGCGCGCGGCGTTGGAGATGGCCAGCGAGGGCGTGGACAGGGCCGATGGGTCCAGGTGCCGGGGCCGGCCGAGGGCCGCTGCCGCCGCGGGCTGGGGCAGAAGCCGCATGCACAGCCGGGCCACGGGGGCCGTGAGGCCGATGAACAGCAGGCTGCTGGCGATGTTGAAGGCCAGGTGGAAGAACACCACCAGCTGCGTGGGCCCGCCCACATGGGGCTGCAGATGGCGCAGCCACAGGCCCAGGAAGGGCGCCGCCACGGCCACGCCCAGCATCTTGAACAGCAGGTTGCCCACCGTCACCTGCCGCACCGCCACCGAGGCCTTGGCGGTGGTCAGCACGGCCAGGATGCCGCTGCCCAGGTTGGCGCCCAGCACCAGGCCCAGCGCCACGTCCAGCGGCACCACGGCCGAGGCCGCCATGGCCGCCACCAGCAGCACGACGGCCAGGCTGGAATAGGCCAGCACGGCCAGCGCGGCGCCCAGCGTGATCTCCAGCAGCAGGTCACTCGTGATGGACTGGATCACGGCCCGCATGGCTTCGCTGTCGAACAGCGGCCCGGTGGCCTGCACCACCAGTTCCAGCGCCAGCAGCATCAGCCCCAGGCCGATGAGCACGCGGCCCACGCGCCCACCCGTGCTTTCGGGCCGCGTCACCGACAGCACCACGCCCGTGAAGATGAACAGCGGCGAGAGCCAGGACAGGTCGGTGGAAAAGAGCACCGCCATCAGCGCGGTGCCCACGTCGGCGCCGCGCATCACGGCCAGCGCGGCCGGCAGGGTGATCAGGCCCTGGCCGACGAAGGAGGAGGTCATCAGCGAGGTGGCCGTGCTGGACTGCACCAGCGCCGTGACGCCGATGCCCGCGAGCGCGGCCGAGAAGCGGTTGCCCAGGCTGCGCTGCAGATAGCGCCGCAGGTTGCCACCAAAGACGCGCAGCACGCCCGTGCGCACCAGGTGCGTGCCCCACACCAGCAGGGCCACCGCTGCGAGCAGATTCAACAGGTGTTTCATTGCCGGGGGTTTTTCTCCTTGTTCTGGCGGCCGGTCATTGTGCGCCCGGCTGCGGCGCTCGGGCGTCGGTCAGTCGATCAAGGCCCCGTTGTCATGAAAAGGATAGGGGCCTTCGAACTGCCCCGAGGCCGCGAGGTGCGTGACCAGCCGAAGGCCGTCCCAGGCATGCACCCGAAAGCCCGGTGGCTCCAGCGTCCAGGCCGATGGGGCCTGGGGCTGCAGGTCCAGGCACACCTGATGGGCCGGCGCAGGCGAGGTGCTGGCGATGGTGCCGCCGAAGCGCACGTCGATGGCGCGGTGCAGATGGCCGCAGAGGATGCGCTCCACGTTGGGGTGGCGCGCGACGAGGGCCTCCAGCTCGGGCGCGCCCTCCAGCAGGCCGATGTCGTCCATGTGGCCGATCAGCGTCTTGAAGGGCGGATGGTGCATGGCCAGGACCACGGGTTCGCCATGGCAGCGCGCCAGTTCGGCGGCCAGCCAGTCCAGGCGCGCGCGGCACAGCCGGCCATGGGGCTGGCCGGTCTCGGCCGTGTCCAGCGCGATCAGGCGCAGCGGCCCCACCTTCACGCTGTACTGCACATGGCCTTCGGTGCCCAGGTAGCGGTGATCCGGGAAGCTGCGACGCAGCTGCTCGCGCTCGTCGTGGTTGCCGGGCAGCAGGTACACGGGCATGGGCAGCGGCGCCAGCAACGCCTGCAGATGCGCGTATTCGGCTTCGCGGCCGAAGTCGACCAGGTCGCCGGTCACCACCACGGCGTCGGGGCGCTGGCGCAGGGCCAGCACGCTTTGCACGGCGCGCGCCACGTAGGGCGCGGTGTCGATGCGGCCGTAGGCCAGCCGGCCCGGCTCGCGGATGTGCAGGTCGGTCAGCTGGACCAGGAAGGTGGGGTTCATGCTCGGGCCTCCGGCGCTTCCTGCGCACTCATGAATCGTTCGGCGGCAATGCGGATGCCCACTTCGTCGCCGGCGTGAAAGGGTGCGTCGCGGCCCAGGTCGGCCAGCAGGTCGGCCTGGTCATCCACCGAAAGGCGCAGCTGCACGCGGTCGCCCAGGAAGGTGCGCTGCGCCACGCGCGCGCGGCCCCAGCCCGCCTGAAGCGCGCCCACCTCGATGTCTTCGGGCCGCACCAGGAGCCGGGTGTCGCCCAGCGCGCGCGGGCAGGCCAGTGCCGTGCCGCCCACCGGCACCGCGCCGGCCGCGGCGGCATCGGCGCTGCGCTCCAGCCGGTTCACGCGGCCCAGGAACTCGGCCACGAAGGGGTGGGTGGGCGCGCGGTAGAGGTCTTCGCCGCGACCCACCTGCACGATGCGCCCGGCCTGCATCACGGCCAGCCGGTCGGCGATGGCCATGGCCTCCTGCTGGTCGTGCGTGACGTGGATGGCCGTGATGTGCAGGCGGCGCAGCAGCTCGGCCAGTTCGTCGCGCAGCGATTCCTTGAGCTTGGCGTCCAGCGCGGCGAGCGGCTCGTCCAGCAGCAGCACGCGCGGGCGCACGGCCACGGCGCGCGCCAGGGCCACGCGCTGGCGCTGGCCGCCAGAAAGCTCGCCGGGGCGCTTGTGCTGCAGCGGCGTCAGGCGCGTGAGCTCCAGCAGTTCGCCCACCACGCGCCGTTCCTCGGCCTTGTCGGTGCCGCGGATGCGCAGGCCGTAGCCGATGTTGGCCGCCACGCTCATCTGCGGGAACAGCGCGTAGCTCTGGAACACCATGCCCACGTTGCGCTGCTCCACCGGGCGGTGCGTCACGTCCTGCTCGCCGAAGCGGATGCGCCCGCCTTCGTCCAGCGTCTCCAGGCCGGCGATCAGGCGCAGCAAGGTGGTCTTGCCGCAGCCCGAGGGGCCCAGCAGCGCCAGCACCTCGCCGGCCTCCACATGCAGGCTGGTGGGCAGCAGGCCACGGGTGCCGTCGGCGTAGGTTTTGGAGCAATGGTCCACATGGACCGGGATGCGTTCAAGTTCCATGGCGTTTGCGGATCAGGTCGGCCAGCGACTGCAGGCCCCAGAGCACGGGAAGGATGACGATGAAGAAGACCAGCGTGTAGGCCGAGCCGATCTCGATGCGCATGGAGGCATAGCTGTCGGCCAGGCCCACGGGCAGGGTGCGGGTGACGGGCGTGTGCAGCATCCACGTGAGGTTGAATTCGCCCACCGACAGCGTGAACACCATCAGCGCGCCGGCCACGATGGCCGGGAACACGGCAGGCACCAGGATGCCCATGAAGCGCTGCCAGAAGCTGGCACCCAGCGTGCGGCCGGCTTCTTCCAGCGCCACGAGCTCGCCCTGCAGGAAGGCCGAGGCCACGGTGCGCACCATGAAGGGCAGCGTGAAGACGATGTGGCCCACCAGGATGAAGCCGAAGCTCTGGCGGAACCAGGTGATCTGGCCGTAGGCCAGGATCAGCGCCAGTGCGGTGGCCAGACCGGGCACGGCCACGGGCAGGGTCAGCAGTTCCTCGAAAGCCCGGGCCAGGCGCGAGCGGCTGCGTGCCAGCGCGTAGGCGCAGGGCACGCCGATCAGCACCGTGCCCACCACGCAGGCCGCGGCCAGCAGCAGCGACCAGCCCACGGTGTTGCCATACACCTCCCACACCTCGGCCAGCCAGCGCAGCGTGAGGCCGCTCTTGAGTCCCACGCTGTAGTTGTTGACCAGTCCGGCCATCACCGACAGCCCCATGGGCGCGACCATGAAGACGCTGACGATCAGCGTGATCGTGAGAAGGAAGGGCGAGCGGGCGTTGTTGTTGTTGCTTCGCATGAAGGCCAGCTCCTCAACGCACGGCCGGGCTGCCGCTGAAGTGGCGTGCCAGGAACAGCACGAACCAGGTCACCAGGCCCAGCGCAATCGACAGCGACGCCGCGAGCGCGAAGTTGGCGTAGTTGGTGAACTCGTTGTAGATGGTGATGGGCAGCACCTCGAACTTCGCCGAAAGGGTGAAGGCGGTGCCGAAGGCGCCCATGGCCGTGGCGAAGACGATGGCGCCGCAGGCCAGGGTGGTCGGTGCCAGCTCGGGCAGCCACACGTCGCGCACCACCTGCAGCCGCGTGGCGCCGAGCGAACGCGCGGCCTCCTCGAGCTGCGCGTTCATGGCTTCGGCCGCCGCCGCATAGGTGGCGATGGCGCGCGGCAGCGAGAAGTAGAGGTAGGCCAGGAACAGCCCCAGCAGCCCATAGGCGAAGGTCAGGCGCGCGCCGCCCAGCGCTTCGGAAAGGTCGGCCACCAGGCCCTGCCGGCCGCCCAGCAGGATCACGAAGAAGCCGATGATCACGCCCGGAAAGGACAGCGGCAGCGTCAGCAGCGACAGCAGCACGCGCCTGCCCGCGAAGTGCCGGCGCGCCAGGTAGATGCCCACCGCCGCACCCAGCACCAGCGTGGCCAGCGTCACCGCCAGCGACAGCCCCAGCGTGTTGAGCATGCTGCGGAGGTAGGCGCCGTCGGTGAACACCAGGAAGTAGGTGCGCCAGCCCTGTTCGGCCGGCAGCGCGAGCAGGCGCAGCACGGGCAGCAGCCAGAAGGCCAGGAAGAAGGCCGCCGCGGGGGCTGCGCAGATCCAGGCCCGCTGGCGCCAGGGGTGGCTCAACGCACTTCCTTCAGGTAGCGGGCCGAGAACTCGCGCTGCGCCTCGGCCATGGCCGCGTAGTCCAGCGCCTTGGCGCGCGCGTATTCGCTGGCCGGCAGGAACTGCGCCTGCACATCCTTGGGCATGGCACTGGCGCGCACGGGGCGCAGGTAGGCCTTGGCCCAGATGGCCTGGCCCTCGTCAGACAGCACGAAGTCCAGCACCTTGGCGGCTTCGGCTTTGTGCGGCGCGTTGGCCACCAGGCTCATCACATAGGGCACGACCACCGTGCCTTCGGCCGGAATCACGAACTGCACATTGGCCTTGTCCTTGTACTTGGCGCGGTAGGCGTTGAAGTCGTAGTCCAGCAGGATCGCGATCTCGCCCGAGAGCACGCGCGCATAGGAGGTCTGCTTGGGCACGATGGGCTCGTTCTTCTGCAGCGCCTTGAAGTAGTCGATGCCGGGGCCGAAGTTCTGCAGGTTGCCGCCGCGCGCCTGGTTCGCCGCCACCGCGCCCACGTAGCCGACGAAGGCCGAGGCCGGGTCCAGGTAGCCGATCAGGCCCTTGTACTCGGGCTTGAGCAGGTCGGCCCAGGACAGGGGCACGGGCTTGCCCTTGAGCGCGTCCACATTGACCATGAAGCCCAGCGTGCCCGAGTGGATGGTGAACCAGTGGCCGGCCGGGTCCTTCAGGCCGTCGGGAATCTCGCTCCAGGCCGCCGGCTTGTAGGGCGCGACCACGCCGTCCTTCTGGGCCTGGATGGCGAAGGTCACGCCCAGGTAGGTCACGTCGGCCACGGGGCTGCGCTTCTCGGCCACCAGCTGGGCCAGCGACTGGCCCGAGTTCTTGTTGTCCGCCGGCACCGTGACGCCGGTCTTGGCCTTGATGGCGCGCAGCTGCGTGCCCCAGTCGGCCCACTCGGTGGGGCAGTTGTAGCAAATGGCGGTCTGGGCAAAGGCGCTGCCGGCGGCCAGGCCGGCCGCCAGCACGGCCAGCCGGCCCAGGCGTTTGAAGGTTGCGGACATGGGAGCTCCTTGGGAGGTTTGGAGAGGAAGGGGAAGGCCGACTCAATCGGCTTTTCTGGAAGACACCGGGCCGCAGGATTCACCGGCCCGGAAGGCATGGGGCAGCAGCAGCCCCGAAGAAGGCGCCAGGCGCTGGCCGCTGGCCAGGGCCTGCACCAGCAGCTCGACGCTGCGCGCGCCGATCTCGCTGTTGGGCTGGGCCACGGTGCTGAGCATGGGCGTGAGGTCTTCGCCCAGCGCGATGCCGTCGAAGCCCACCACGGCCAGGTCGCGTGGCACCTGCAGGCCGGCCTGCGCGGCGGCGCGGATGCTGCGGATGGCCAGCAGGTCGTTGGAGCAGAACAGGGCGGTGGGCCGATCGCGCTGCCGCAGGTGGCGGCTCACGGCATCGACCGCGGTCTCGACAAAGGGCACCTCCAGCAGCGGCGGCGCTTTCAGGCCCGCCGCGGCCATGCCCTTGAGGTAGCCGCGGTAGCGCTGCTGCGCACGGTCGGAGGCCGCGAGCGTGCCGCTGACCATCGCGATCCGACGATGGCCCAGCGCCACCAGCCGCTGCACCACCTCGGCCGAAGCGGCTTCGCTGTCCACCGACACGCAGGGATGCCCGGGGTGGCGGTTGTAGGCCAGCACATAGGGGCCATGGCCGGCCTGCAGCCGCGCCAGCGCCGCCGAGGTGCCGGGGTTGGAGACCACCAGGATCATCCCGTCCACGTTGGCCGCGATCAGCCGGCCCACGGCCTCTTCCTCCTGGGCGATCTCGTAGGCCGTGGTCAGCGGCAGGATGGCGTAGCCCGCCGCATGGGCGGCCGATGCGATGCCGTGCAGGCATTCGGCAAACGTGGGGTTCAGCAAGGTGGGCAGCACCACGCCCAGCACGCGGCTGCGCTGCGTGCGCAGGGTGCGCGCACTGGCGTTGGGCAGGTAGCCCAGCTCGCGCGCCACCTGTTCCACCAGCATGCGCGTGGCCGGCGTGACCTTGTCCGGGAAGTTGAAGGCGCGCGAGACGGTCGCGACCGACACGCCCGCTTTCTTCGCCACTGCCTGGATGCTCATCCTGCGCCTTGCCTTTCCATGTAAACGATTACATTGGAGCCAGGCATTGTGACCAGGTGATGACTCCGGGCCATTGGGGTTGGGCCTTAGGTCGCCCTGGTTCTGGCGTGCGCTCTGGCGCAGGCCGCGGGCAGGCGCGGGCTTGCCGCACCTGTGGCGCGCGCACTCAGAGCTTGATGCGCCCCAGCCAGATGTCGCGGTACATGGCCCAGTCGCCCATGAAGCTGTAGAGCGGGCGCTTGAAGGACGCGGGCCTGTTCTTCTCGAAGCCGAAGTGGCCGATCCAGGCAAAGGCGTAACCGGCCAGAAGGCCCGCCAGCAGCCACCACGCACTGGCCGTGGCCACGGCCAGCGCCAGGCACACCAGGCCCAGCGACGAACCCACGAAATGCAGGCGCCGGCAGGTGCGGTTGGCGTGCTCGCTCAGGTAGAAGGGGTAGAACTCGGCAAAGCTGCGGAACTGCCGCGGATCGACGGCAGCGCCGCTGCGCCAGGGCCAGGCGTCGGGAGGGCTGTGGGGCATGTCAGTGGCGCCCGGCCGCCCGAAGCCACTGACGCGCCCCCTCGGGGGGAAGCGGACCTCGCGAAGCGGGGAAGCGTGGGGGTTGTTCCATTTGCGTCTCCTGCGGCTCTCGTGCGGAGCCTGTGCCCATAATAGCCAGCGACGCGCCTCCCAGGCGCCCCAAGCGCCCGCAGCCTGTTGTGCCCTCCGTACCGATGAACCAGCCCCCCTCGACCGATCTCCAGGTGATCTGCCTGTGCGCCGAATGGTGCGGCACCTGCCGCGACTACCGGACCCTGTTCGCGCAGGTGGCGCAGGAACATGCGGGCGCCGCCTTCGCCTGGGTGGACGTGGAAGACCATTCGGAGCTGGCCGACGACTTCGACGTCGAGACCTTCCCCACGCTGCTGGTGGCCAGTGGCCAGGGCCTGCACTTCCTCGGGCCGATGCTGCCGCATGCGCAGACGCTCTCGCGGCTGCTCACTGCGCTGCCGGCCGCAAGCCCCGCACCGGCCGAGGTGGCGGCGCTGCTGCGCGCGGTGCGCGAAGACCCTGCGTCCTTTACGCTGCAGCCGCCCGTTGCACGCGACTGAGCAGCAGGCTCAGATTCACTTCATCTTCGGCGCATAGGCTTTGCGCATGCGCATCCTGCTGATCGAAGACGATCCCTCGCTGGGCGGTTCGCTGCAGTCCTGGCTGCAGCTGGACGGCTATGCCGTCGACTGGCTGCAGCGCGGCGACCAGGCGGCCGCGGCCCTGGCCACGCACGCGTACCAGTGCGTGCTGCTGGACCGCGGCCTGCCGGGCCTGGACGGCGATGCCGTGCTGCAGGCGCTGCGCGCCCAAGGGGCCGGGTCGGCGCAACTGCCCGTGATCCTGATCACCGCGCGCGACACGCTGGCCGACCGCGTGCAGGGCCTGGACCTGGGGGCCGACGACTACCTGGTCAAGCCCTTCGACCTGGAGGAGCTGTCGGCGCGCGTGCGTGCGGCGCTGCGCCGACAGGCAGCGGTGCCCACGCCCGAACTGCGCCATGGCGATGTGGTGCTGGACCCCGCTGCCAAGCGCGTGACGCAGGCCGGCGAGCCCCTCACGCTGACGGCGCGCGAGTTCGCCGTGCTGCAGGCCCTGATGCGCCGCCCCACCCACATCCTCAGCCGCGCGCAGCTCGAGGAGGCGCTGTACGGCTGGGGTGAGGAGGTGGAGAGCAACGCCATCGAGGTCCACATCTACAACCTGCGCCGCAAGCTGGGCAGCCGCTTCATCACCACCGTGCGCAACCAGGGCTACGGCCTGGCCGCGACATGACCTGGGCCCCGCACCGGCTGCGCCGCGGCCAGGGCTGGTCGTTGCGCCGGCGCCTGCTGTTGACCGTGATGGGCGTGAGCATCAGCCTGTGGCTGGTCAGCCTGGGCATCGTGATCGGCGTGGCCTGGTTCGCCACCAGCGAGGTCTATGACGACGCGCTCGAAGAGGGCTCGCGGCTGGTGCTGCAGCTGGGCGCGGCCAGCGGCCAGGGCGCGGGCGCAGACGCATTGCGCGCCGGCCGCGGCGGTGCGCTCAAGCTGCGCCTGGTCTACCAGCTCGTGGCCGCCGACGGACGCGTGCTGCAGCGTGGCGAGGACGCCCCCGAAGCGGCCTTCGTGCCGCCGGCCGAGCTGCGCAGCGACGACTACGCGACCGTGCGCGCCGACGGCGAACTGTGGCGCGTGCACATGCGCCGCGGCGAGGGCGGCCTCAGCGCCCAGGTCGCGCAGCCCATGCAGGAGCGGCTGGAGCTGCTGGAAGACATGGCCGAGAACCTGGCCTGGCCGGCGCTGCTGCTGCTGGCCGTGCTGGGCCTGCTGAGCTGGGTGCTGATCCGCCGCCTGCTGCGCCCGCTCGAAGAGGCGGCCACGCGCATCGCCGCCAAGTCGCCGCAGGACCTGTCGGCCGTGGATGCGCAGGGCCTGCCGCGCGAGCTGCGACCCATCGTGGACGCGCTCGATGCGCTGCTCATGCGCCTGGGCCAGGCGCTGGAGAGCGAGCGCCGCTTCACCGCCGACGCCGCCCATGAGCTGCGCACGCCGCTGGCCGCGCTGCGCATGCGCGTGCAGCTGGCGCAGCGCGAAAGCCGGCTGCCCGATGCGCACCTGGCGCAACTGCGCGCCGATGTGGACCGCTGCACCGCGCTGGTCGAAAGCCTCCTGGCGCTCACGCGGCTGGAGCCGCAGGCCCAGCCGCTGCTGCGCGAGCCCGTAGACCTGGCCGAGCTGCTGGACACGCTGGCGCCAGCGCTGCCGCCCCCGCCCGCGGCACACCTGCAGCGCGCGCTGGCGGTGGCGCGCGTGCCGGCCGTGCCCACGCTGCTGGCCAGCGCCCTGCGCAACCTCATTGCCAATGCCGTGCACTACGGCCCGCCCGGCGTCACCGTGCGCGTCGAATCCGGCGCGCTGCCTGGCGGCGGCGTGCGCATCGCCGTGCGCGACGACGGGCCGGGCGTGCCGCCGGACCAGCGCGCGCGCCTGGGCGAGCGTTTCTTCCGCGTGCTGGGCACGGGCCGGCCCGGCAACGGGCTGGGCCTGTCCATCGTGGCGCGCATCGCGGCGCTGCATGGCGCGCCGCTGCGCTTCGAGGAGGGCATCGACGGACACGGACTGGGCGTGGTGCTGGACTTCCCGCCGGGCTGACGCGCGCTGCGCCGGCGCGCATCAGATTGCCTTCATCTTCGCGGCGCCCAATCTCTTCACACCGCAACCCGCGCGTGTTCTTTCCTTCACAACGCTTCCATCACAAGGAGTCACTCGACATGCGTCATGCCACCACTTCCCTGGTCATCGCCACCCTGCTGGGCCTGGGCGCCGCCACCGCCATCGCGCAGCCCGCCGGCTACACCGGCCCGAGCAGCGCGCCCAAGCCCGCGGCTGCGCAGGCAGGCTATGCCGGCCCCAGCAGCGTGCAACTGATGACCGTCAAGCAACTGCTCGATGCCGGCAAGGATGACCAGCATGCGCGCCTGCAGGGCCGCATCGTGTCGCACGACGGTGGCGACCGCTACACCTTCGAGGACGCCACCGGCCGCATCACGGTCGAGATCGACGACGATGACTTTCCCGCCGGCCAGAGCGTGAGCGCGCAGCAGCGCGTGGAGCTGCTGGGCGAGTTCGACAAGGGTCTGCGCAAGACCGAGTTCGAGGTCGACCGTCTGACCTTGATTCAGTAAGCAACCCCCAGGCCGCCGGGAGCCCTGAACAAGAGCCCCGCGCAGCCCTACCTAGCGAGTGCCGATCACGAAATCGCGCAGCGCGAACAGCACCGCATCGGGCGCCTCGCTCATCAGCGCGTGGCCGGCCTTCACCGTCACCACCTGGGCCTGCGGCGCCTTCTTCGCCAGCGCCTGTGCGGCGCGCGGCGGGGTCATCTGGTCCGCTTCGCCGAGCAGGAACAGCACCGGGCACTGCACGGCCGCGATGGCGGCTTCACCGTTCGCATAGTCGTTGCAGGCCTTGAAGCCGGTGTGGAAGACGTTGACCTGCGGGTTGCTGGCCAACACGCGGCGCATCAGCGCGCGCGAGCCGCCGTACAGCCAGGTGCCCGGCCCCAGCGAGGAGGGCGGCGGCGCCAGCAGCGAATGCGAGAAGGTGTTGACCATAGCGATCGCCTTCTCGGGCGCTTCCAGCGAGCTTTGCAGCAGCGCGGGCGACACCACCATCGGGTAGGCCGTGCCCACCAGTGCCAGGTGCGACACACGCTGCGGCGCGCGCGCGGCGGCTTCCAGCGCGATCAGCGAGCCGAAGCTGTGGCCAATGAGCGCGGCCTTCTCGATGCCGGCCGCGTCGAGCAGCGCGAGCACGAAGTCGGCCGCATCTTCCACGCTCGCGGGCGGCGGGCCTTCGCTCCTGCAGTGGCCCGGCAGGTCGATGGCCAGCACGTTCCAGCCATGGTGCGCGAACCAGCGGCTTTGCAGGATCCACACGCTGTGGTCGTTGAGCACGCCGTGGATGAACACCACGCTGGGCTTGGCCGCGTCGAAGGGCTTGCCGCCGGTGTAGACAAAAGTCTTGTGGCCGTTGACTTGGAGTTCCATGGTGATCAGGCCCCCGCCTTTTCAGCCGCTTTCAGCGCGCGCTTGAGGTCGTCGATCAGATCGTCGGGATCTTCCAGGCCGATGGACAGGCGGATCGTGCCCTGGCCGATGCCCGCGCCGGCCAGCGCCTCGTCGGTCATGCGGAAGTGGGTGGTGCTCGCGGGGTGGATCACCAGCGAGCGGCAGTCGCCCACGTTGGCCAGGTGGCTGAAGAGCTTGAGCGTCTCGATGAACTTCTTGCCCTGCTCTCGGTTGCCCTTCATGTCGAAGCTGAACACCGAGCCCGCGCCGCGCGCGCCCAGGCGCAGCAGCTTGCCGGCCAGCGCATGGCTGGGGTGTGATTCGAGCAGCGGATGGCCCACGCGCGAAACGAAGGGGTGGCTGGCCAGGAACTGCACCACCTTCTCGGTGTTGGCGATGTGGCGCTCCATGCGCAGCGGCAGCGTCTCGATGCCCTGCAGGATCAGCCAGGCCGTGTGCGGGCTCATGCTGGCGCCGAAGTCGCGCAGGCCCTCGCGGCGCGCGCGCAGCAGGAAGGCGCCGACGGTGGACTCCTCGGTGAACACCATGTTGTGGAAGCCGTCGTAGGCCTGCGTCAGTTCGGCGAACTTGCCGGCCGAGCGCGGCCCGTCCCAGTCGAAGCTGCCGCCATCGACCACGATGCCGCCGATCACGGTGCCGTGGCCCGACAGGAACTTGGTGGCCGAGTGGTAGACCAGGTCGGCGCCGAGGTCGAAGGGCTTGATCAGGTAAGGCGATGTGAGTGTCGAATCGACCAGCAGGGGCACGCCGGCCTCATGCGCGATCTGGCTCACGGTGGGGATGTCCAGCACGTCCAGGCCGGGGTTGCCCACGGTCTCGCCGAAGAAGAGCTTGGTGTTGGGCCGCACGGCCGCCTTCCAGCCGTCGATGTCGCCGGGCTTGACGAAGGTGGTGTCGATGCCGAAGCGGCGCATCGTGTAGTGCAGAAGGTTCTGCGAGCCGCCGTACAGCGCCGTGCTGGCCACGATGTGCGAGCCCGCACCCATCAGGGTGGCCACGCTCAGGTGCAGCGCGGCCTGGCCGCTGGCCGTGGCGATGGCGCCGATGCCGCCCTCCAGCGCCGAGACGCGCTGTTCCAGCACCGCGTTGGTCGGGTTGCTGATGCGGCTGTACACGTGGCCCGAGCGCTCGAGGTTGAACAGCGCCGCTGCATGGTCGCTGGACTCGAAGACGAAGGAAGTGGACAGATGGATGGGCACGGCGCGCGCGCCCGTGGCGGGGTCGGGCGCGGCGCCCGCATGCAGGGCCAGGGTGTCGAACCCGGGGTCGGAATAGCCGCTCATGATGGGAAGGTCTCCGTGAAACGAAAGCGCTTGACAGGCCGCGCGCAGGGGCGGCGGCGCAAGGTTGGGGGGCTGACGCTGTCGCGCTGGTAACGCGTCGTCACTTTCGGCGGCGCCTCTGCGAGCGCAAGGGCTGCCAAAGGCCCCGGATTGTGGGCTATATTCAATTCGACATCCCGGCCCTGCGAGGAGCAAACCCCATGAAAGTCAGCGACATCCTCCGTGTGAAGGGCAACACGCTCTACACCATCACCCCCGACGATCCCGTGGCCGACGCAGTGGCCGTGATGGCCGACAAGGACATCGGCTCCCTGGTGGTCATGGAACACGGCGATCTGGTGGGCATGCTGACCTTCCGCGAGATCATCCTCACGCTGCAGGCCAACGGCGGCGCCGTGGGCAGCACCACCGTGCGCAAGGCGATGGACGATGCGCCACTGACCTGCACGGCCGAGACCGAACTCGACGAAGTGCGCCGCATGATGCTGGACCGCCACGCGCGCTACATGCCCGTGATGGACAAGCGCATGCTGATGGGCGTGATCAGCTTCTACGACGTGGCCAAGGCCGTGGTGGACAGCCAGAACTTCGAGAACAAGATGCTCAAGGCCTACATCCGCGACTGGCCGGGCGAAGACGAAGAAGCCACGCGCTGAGGCGCTGCGCGTTCGCGGGGCCCCGGCTTCGCGAAGGCGCTCATTCCTTGATGTTGGCCGCCTGCACGATCTTCTGGTTGCGCGCGGCTTCCGCCTGAACGAACCTGCCCAGATCCTCGGCCGAGCCGCTGCCTGGCTGCGCGCCCTGCTCGAGCAGCTTGGCGCGCACCTCGGGCTCCTTGAGCACCGCGTTGAGTTCCTCGTTCAGGCGCTGCAGCACCGGCGCAGGCGTTCTGGCCGGCGCGAAGATGCCGGTCCAGCTCAGCATCGAATAGCCCTTGAGGCCCGGCATTTCGCCGAAGGCCGGCACCTGGGGCAGCGCTTGCAGCCGTTCGCTGCCCGTCACACCCAGCGCCTTCAGGCGGCCGCCCGCCACATGCGGGATGGCGCTCGTGCTCACCAGCATCGCCAGATCGATCTGGTTGCCGATCACGTCGGTGGCGATCTGCGCGCCGCCGCGGTAGGGCACATGCGTGATGAACAGCCCCTCGCGCTGCTTGATCAACTCCATGGCCAGTTGCAGAACCGTGCCCACGCCCGAGGTGGCGTAGTTGTATTTGCCGGGCGCGGCCTTGGCGAGCTTGACGAACTCCGCCCAGTTCTGCGCCGGCAGGCCGGGGCGGGCCACCAGCACCATCGGTGCGGTGTTGAGCATGCCGACCGGTGCGAGGTCCTTCAGCGGGTCGAACTTGAAGGCGGCCGGGTTGATGAGCCGGCCGATGGCCATCACGCTGTCGGGCCCGGCCACCAGGGTGTAGCCGTCGGGTGCCGCGGCGGCGGCCCTGGCCACGCCGATCACCCCGCCGGCGCCGGCCACGTTCTCCACCACCACCGACTGCTTGAGCCGCTCCCCCAGTCGCGTGGCGACCAGGCGGGCATTGAAATCGACGCTGCCGCCGGCCGAGTAGGGAACGATGAGCGTGATGGGCTTGCCCGCCGGCCAGGCAGCCTGGGCGAGCACGGCGCCGGGCAATGCGGTGACGAGAAGGGCGGCGAGGGTGATGGGGCGAAGCTTTGGCACGGTCAGTTTCCTTGGGGCAGGGGGTCGGGGGGCAGGCGTGCGCGCAGCGCGTCGAACTCGGCCAGCCACTGCGCGCGCCAGGCGCGGCGCTGGCCATCGTCGATCCAGGCGCCGCGCAGGCCGTTTTCCAGGAAGCCGCGCAACGCATCCAGATCAAAGCCGAAGTCGCGCACCATCATCAGCCAGGCCTGCGTCGGCGTGACGTGGTGCAGCGTCGGGTCGTCGGTGTTGGGATGCACGGCCAGGCCCAGGCCAGGCATGCGGCGGATGGGGTGGTCCAGTGCCCAGCGTTCGGGCGGCAGGGTGCGCAGGTAGTAGGAGTTGGTCGGCACCACGGTGAACAGCACGCCGCGCTCGGCGCATTCGCGGGCGAATGCGGGTTCATCGACCACCGTGTAGCCGTGGTCGATGCGGTCCACCTTGAGCACGTCCAGCGCGGTGCGCACATGGGTCCAGGGCGTGCCGAACTCGCCGGCGTGCGCAGTGGTCTTCAGGCCCGCGCGGCGCGCGTCGGCATAGGCGTCGGCAAAGAGTTCCGGCGGCCGCTCGGTCTCGCGGTAGTCGATGCCGATGCCCAGCGTGTGCTCGTGGCGGTGCCCGGTCACCCATTCGACCATCTGCCGCGCCGCCTCGGGGCTGGCCTCGCGGTCGATGGCGGCCACCAGGCGGCCCGCAATGCCGTGGTCGGCCTGCGCGTCGTGGATGGCGCGCACGATGGCCTCCTGCGCGCGGGCGTAGGGGATGCCCGATTCGGCTGCAGTGCCGGTGGGGTTCCAGAAGAACTCGCTGTAGCGCACGTTGTGGGCGGCGGCGTCTTCCAGGTACTCGTAGGTCAGGCGATGGAGGTCCTCGGGTGTGCGGATCAGCCAGGCATCGAGCGCGCGCAGTACGCGCAGCACGCCAACCGGTTTGTCGCCGCGCGTGTAGAAGGCGCGCACTTCGTCTTCTGCGAGCGGCATGCCGGCGCGGCGGTTCAGCGCCTCGAAGGTGGCGCGGCGCACGGTGCCGAACAGGTGGCAGTGCAGTTCCGCCTTGGGCATGGCGTGTAGCATCGACTCCAGCGTGAGCGGGAGGTCGGCGTGGCTTGGGGCAGCGTGCATGCGCCGGAGTCTAGGAAGGGCCGCTGCAAAGAAGAAGTGATGAATTTCTATAATTTCATTCAAGCAAGTGATGAACAGAGGCCGATGGACTCCAACCCGCTGCGCGCACTGACGCTGCGCCACCTCCAATGCTTCTCGGTGCTGGTGCGGGAGGGCCATTTCGGCCGCGCCGCGCAGCGCCTGTCCATCACCCAGCCGGCGCTGAGCAATGCCATCAAGCAGATGGAGCGGCTGCTGGGCGCGCCGCTGCTGGAGCGCACCACGCACCGACTGGCGCTCACGCCGCTGGGCGCCGAGGTGCTGGAGCGCACCGACTTCGTGGTCAACACCGTGGACCAGGCGCTGCGCGACATCCGCAACGTGGTGGTGCGCGGCAGTGCCCACATGCGCATCGGCGTCATCCCCTCGGCCAGCCGGCAGGTGGCGGCGGCGGTGGTCGCCTTCGAGGCGAAGCAGCCCGGCACCGTGAACGTCGAATGGGCCGACGCGCCTTCCACCGAACTGGTGCAGCGGCTGCGCCTCGGCCAGCTCGACGTGGCGGTGGCGGCGATCACCGACGCGCCCGACGGGCTGGACTGCACCGAGCTGTTTCGCGACCCGCTGATGTTGGTGGTGCATTGCGACCACCCGCTGGCTGCCGTGCGCAGCGCGAGCTGGAAGGCGCTGGGCAGCGAGCGGCTGGCGCTGTTCGAGAGCGGCAGCATGCCGGCGCTGGCCGGCCCGGCCCGCGCGCAGTTCGGCGAGGGCGGGCCGCAGCCGCTGCGCGTGCGCTATGCCGAGACGCTGCACGCGCTGGTGCGCAGCCGGCTGGCGCTGGGCCTGATGCCTCGGCTCTACACCGCGGCGCTGCACGATCCGCAGCTGCGCGTGGTGCCGCTGGGCCAGCCGCGCATCGAGCGCCGCGTGGTGCTGCTGCGCCGGCCCGAGCCGCTGCGCAGCGCGGCTGCGCGAGCGCTGGCCGAGCACCTGGCCGCGCAGCTCGCCGGTCGATCAGGCCGGCCGGCCAGGAAGTGAAGATCGGCGCGCCGTCGGGGGCAGGGGTCTCGTGGCAGATCGAGAGGCCCGCTCCGTCACCGCCGCGGACGGATCGCCGACTTGGGCCGGAAGGCCTTGCACACGGCCTCGTCGCATTCCAGGTAGGGGCCGCCGATCAGGTCGATGCAATAGGGCACGGCCGCGAAGATGCCGGGCACGGCCTGCGTGCCGTCGGCGTTCTTCAGGCCTTCCAGCGTTTCGGCGATGGCCTTGGGCTGACCCGGCAGGTTCAGGATCAGGGCCTGGTCGCGGATCACCGCCACCTGCCGCGAAAGGATGGCCGTGGGCACGAAGCGCAGGCTGATCTGGCGCATCTGCTCGCCAAAGCCCGGCATTTCCTTGTGCGCCACGGCCAGCGTGGCTTCGGGGGTCACGTCGCGCGGCGCGGGGCCGGTGCCGCCAGTGGTCAGCACCAGCGAGCAGCCGGCTTGAACCAGCTCGATCAAGGTGGCGCTGATGGTCGCCTGTTCGTCGGGGATCAGGCGCGGCTCGAATTCAATGGGGTTGCGCAGCGCACGCGTGAGCCAGTCCTGCAGCGCGGGCAGGCCCTTGTCTTCGTACACGCCCGTGGAAGCGCGGTCGCTGACCGAGACGATGCCGATGCGGACCGGATCAAAGCCCGATGCGGGGTCCATCTTCATGCATCTTCCTCGCGCGACTGATGCGCAGCCTGCTCGCCATGGTCGGCATCGCCATGCGCGGCCAGTTGCGCGCGCACCAGCTGGAACAGTTCGCGAAAAGCCTTGCCCTGGCGCGGCGCCTCGCCGGGCTTGCCGGTCTGCAGGTCCTTGCGCGCCTGGCGCACCAGTGCGCGCAGCTGCTGCGCGTCGGTGCCGGCATGGGTCTCGATCCACGCGCCCACGGCCTCGTCGCCGGCGATCATGCGTTCGCGCCAGCCCTCGGCCTCGTGCAGCAGGGCCGTTTCCTGGACGGAGCCGTTGGCCTGTTCATCCAGCGCCTGCTGGGCCGCGCGCACGGTGTCGTCATCGAGCTTGCGCATCAGCTTGCCGATGTACTGCATCTGGCGCCGCCGGCCTTCGAAGTTGGTGATGCGCCTGGCTTCGGCCAGGGCTTCGAGCAGGGTGTCCGACAGGCCCAGGCGGCCCAGCAGGTCGGCGCGCAGCGTGAGCAGCGCTTCGCCCAGGGCCTGCAGTTCGTCGCTTTCGCGCTTCAGGTCGGTCTTGCTGGTCTCGATGCCGCCCTTGAGTTCGCGCTTGAGTTCCTGGTCCAGTTCGCTGCCTTCGGCCACGAAGTGGCCGCGGACGAAGTAGCCTTTTTTGGGTTTGCGGGGCATGGCAGAGCAGTGCTTGGGAGAGAGCGGGGGAATAGGCAGCGCGCCCGGCCCGGGCGGGGCGCGCCGCTATCATTGTCCCCCACATGACGACCTCTCACGCCCGTGCAGACAGCGGCTTCGCCTACAGCCGCGAATTCTTCGAAAACCTGGTGGACAGCGCGCTCGCGCACGCCAAGAAGCTGGGCGCCACCGACGCGGGGGCCGAGGCCTCCGAAGGCTGCGGCCTGTCGGTGTCGGTGCGCAAGGGCGAGCTGGAGAACGTCGAGCGCAACCGCGACAAGTCGCTGGGCGTGACGGTCTATGTGGGCCAGCGCCGCGGCAATGCCAGCACCTCGGACTTTTCCGAAGCGGCCATCGCCCGCACCGTGCAGGCCGCCTACGACATCGCGCGCTTCACGGCCGAAGACCCGGTGGCCGGCCTGCCCGACGAGGCCGACATCGTCACCGAGCAGCCCGACCTGGACCTGTTCCATCCCTGGGCGATTGACAGCGCACGCGCCGCCGAGCTGGCGCTCGAATGCGAGGCCGCGGCCTTTGCCACCGACAAGCGCGTCACCAACAGCGAAGGCGCGGGCGTCTCGGCCCAGCAGAGCCATTTCTTCAGCGCCCACACGCACGGCTTTCGCGGCGGCTATGCGAGTTCGCGCCATTCGATCTCTGTGGCCCCCATCGCTGGCAAGGGCGACGGCATGCAGCGCGACGCCTGGTACAGCTCCATGCGCTCGGCCGACGAACTGGCCAGCCCGCAGGCCGTGGGCCGCTATGCCGCCGAGCGCGCGCTCAGCCGCCTGAAGGCCCGCAAGATCAAGACCGTGGAATGCCCGGTGCTGTTCGAATCGCCCCTGGCGGCGGGCCTTCTGGGCGCGCTGGTGCAGGCCACCAGCGGCGGCGCGCTGTACCGCCGCAGCAGCTTTTTGCTCGATTCGCTGGGCAAGCCCGTGCTGCCCTCGCATGTCGACGTGCGCGAAGACCCGTTCATTGCGCGCGGCAAGGGCAGTTCGCCCTTCGACGACGAGGGCGTGGCCGTGCGCGCACGCCAGGTGGTGGACGCGGGCCGGCTCGAGGGCTATTTCCTCTCGACCTATTCAGCGCGCAAGCTGGGCATGAAGACCACTGGCAACGCGGGCGGCTCGCACAACCTCACGCTCACGTCGCGCCTCACGCAGCCGGGCGATGACCTCGAGGAAATGCTGCGCAAGCTGGGCACGGGCCTGTTCGTCATCGAGCTGATGGGCCAGGGCGTGAACTACGTGACCGGCGACTACTCGCGCGGCGCCAGCGGCTTCTGGGTCGAGAAGGGCCGCATCGTGCATCCGGTGGAAGAAATCACCATCGCCGGCAACCTCAAGGACATGCTGATGGGCATCGAAGCCGTGGGCGCCGACGCCTACAACTACGGCGCCAAGACCACGGGCTCGATCCTGGTCAATCGCATGAAGGTGGCGGGCGCCTGAGCCTGCATCTCAGTGGCGCCCGGCCGCCCGAAGGCACTGAGGCACCCCCTCGGGGGGCAGCGGACCTCGCGAAGCGGGGGAGCGTGGGGGCTGTTTCCTTTCAGGCGCCGTTGAGCTCGGGCGCCAGCAGATGCTGCAGCAGGCGCTGCGCATGCGGCGCCAGCCTCTGCGGCTCCTTCACGCAGATCACCAGCGTGCGCTGCGCCCACGCCTCGCTCAACGGCAGGCAGGCGATGGCCAAGGTGGCCGCGCAACGCAGGGCGGCCGTGCGCGGCACCACCGCGGCGGCGATCCCCTGTTCGACCATGCGGCACACGGCCTCGAAGCTGCGCACCCGCACCCGGTAGCGCAACTGCAGGCCCTGGCGCGCGGCCTGCTGGCTCAGGTGCGCCTGCAGCGGGTTGTCGGCCGCCAGGCCGACCAGGTCGATGCTGCCGCGCGCGTCCTTGAGCGCATCGAGCGTGTGCGCACCCGCATGCGAGGCCAGCGCATGGGCGCGCGGCAGCACCAGCATCAGCGCGTCGTCGCGAAAGAAGTGGTGCGTCAGGCCCTGCAGGTCGGCCTGGTCGGCGCAGATGCCCAGCTCGCACAGCCCGGCGCGCACGGCCTGCGCCACGTCGGCGCTGGGCCGCTCCTCCACATCGACCGAGAGCTGTGGATGGGCCGCGAGGAAAGCGGCCAGCGGCGCGGGCAGGTGTTCCATGATGGCCGAGCTGTTGCACAGCAGGCGCACATGGCCGCGCAGGCCTTCGCCGTATTCGGCCAGTTCGCCGCGCAGGCGCTGCATCTGCGCCAGCACCAGCCGCGCGTGGTGCAGCAGCGTGCGGCCGGCCTCGGTCACGCGCACGCCCTGCGGGTGGCGCTGCAGCAGCGCACCGCCCAGGGTTTCTTCCATGCCGCGCACGCGCTGGCTGGCCGAGGCCAGCGTCATGTGCGCGCGCGCCGCGCCCGCCGTGAGGCTACCGGCTTCCACCACGTGCACGAACAGGCGCAGATCGGTCAGGTCGAATCGCATGGGCCGCAAGGTAGCACGCGGGCCTCAGGCGCAGGCTGAGGCCGGCTGTGAAAGATCCACATTGGCGCGCGGGCACCGCAGCAGCAGACTGCCGGCCATGTGCTTTTGCAGGAGCCTGCGCGTGTCTTCATTCCGGATCTTCTCGCGCCGCAACGTCGCCTGCGTGGGCAGCGCCATCGGCCGCATGCATCGCCACCTCATCCACCGCTCGGCGGCTGGCCGCCGCTGCCTGCAAACGGGGGCGCCATGATGCCCGCGCTGCTGCCGGGCCTGCCGCTGCAGATGGCCGCGCTGGCCATGGCCGTCTTCGTGCTCGCCGGTGCCGTCAAGGGCGTGATCGGCCTGGGCCTGCCCACCTTCTCGATGGCGCTGCTGGCGCTGTGGATGCCGCCGGCCCAGGCGGCTGCGCTGTTGCTGCTGCCTTCGCTGTGCACCAACCTGTGGCAGGCCGGGCCGCTGGCCACGCTGGGCGCCCTGTGGCGCCGGCTGTGGCCCATGCAGACGGGCGTGCTGCTGGGCACCTTGGGTGGCGTGCTGCTGTTCGGGCCGCCGGCCGGGCGCGCGGGGGCCGCGCTGCTCGGGCTGGCGCTGGCGGGCTACGCGCTCTGGGGGCTGGCGGGCCGCAGGCTGCCGCAGCGCATGGCGCAGGCGCGCGGCGTGGGGCCGCTGGTGGGCGTGCTGACGGGGCTGCTCACGGCGCTCACGGGCGTCTTCGTGCTGCCGGCCGTGCCCTGGCTGCAGAGCCTGTCGCTGGACAAGGACGAACTGGTGCAGGCCATGGGCCTGTCCTTCACCACCTCCACAGTGGCGCTGGGGTTGGGCCTGGGCTGGGCCGGCGGCGCCGACACCGCGGCCAGCCTGTGGGCCTCGCTGTGGATGCTGCCTGCGGCTGCCCTGGGCATACTGTGGGGCCAGCGCCTGCGCGCCCGCCTGTCGCAGGCCGTGTTCAGGCGCTGCTTCTTCGTGGCGCTGCTGGCGCTGGGGGTGTGGATGCTGTGGCGCGCGGTGGCCGCCTGAAGGCCCGCGATCGCGCCAGTTGCCTCCTCAGACCTTCCACGCGCCTTCGTGCGAAGCCGAAGCCTGCGCGATCAGCGCGGGCCCGATGCACTCGATGCGGTGCGTGGAGGCCGCGAACACGTCGCGGCACGAGAGTTCGGCGTCGCGCTGGTCCAGCCGCTCGCCGCGGAACACGCGCAGCCGCACGGCATCGATGCCGTAGACCACGCGGCCGATGTTGGACCAGAAGATCGCGCCCGCGCACATCACGCAGGGCTCGCCCGAGGAGTACAGCGTGGCGCCGGCCAGCTCGTCGCGGCTGAAACGGGGGCTGACTTGCCGCACGGCCGAGGTTTCGGCGTGGGCCGTGCAGTCGCCCGTTTCGCCATTGGCGTTCCAGGCTTCCTGCAGCACGGTGCCGTCGGCCGCGACGATGACGGCGCCGAAGGGCCGGTTGCCGCGCTCGCGCGCGTGGTCGGCCATGGCGATGGCCTGGCGCAGGTAGCGGCCGTCGCGCTCGCTGAGTGCCACTTCCGCAGGCAGGCTGGCATCGATACCGCTCATGCCTTCACCTGGCGCTCGGCCATGGGCGGCAGGAAGGCCGTGTTGAAGAGCCGCTCGGGCGCCGGCTTGCGGGCCAGGTTGAAAACGGCCGCCACCTCGTCGATCTGGCGGCCAAGCACGGCCGGCTGCACGCCGCCCAGCCCCACCTCGCGCGTTTCCGCCGTGCTCAGGTACCGGCGCGTGATGGCCCAGCGCTGGCGCTCCACATCGAGGTTGAGGATGGGCTCGCGCGCCCGCATCGCGGCCAGGGCTGCGTCGGGGTTGGCCAGGGTTTCGCGCAGCGCACGGTTGCTGGCGCGCACGAAGGCGCGCGCGGCCTCGGGCTTTTCCTGCACCAGTTTGCCGGCCAGGATCGCGTTGCCATACAGGTGCAGGCCGGCCTTCTGGTATTCGAGCACCGCCAGTTCCTGCTCGGGCACACGCGCGAACAGCGAGACGGCAGAGTCGTGGAAGTAGGTGGCGGCATCGACGTCGCCGCGCACCATCACGTTGTCGCGCGCGCTGAAATCGGTGGTCACCCACTCGAACAGCTCGGGGCTGGTCTTGAGCGCGCGTGCGGCCATGGGCCAGCTGCGGCGGGTCGATTCGACGGCGGCAGCGGCAACGCGCTTGCCCTTGAGCGACTGGAAGTCGGTGCTGATGCCGCGGTCCTTGCGGCCGATGATCACGAAAGGCGCGCGGTTGTAGTACTGGTAGAGCGCCTGCACCGGCGTGTCGGGGTTCTGTGCATGGAATTCGATCAGCGAGCTGATGTCGCCCAGGCCCAGGTCATAGGCGCCGCTGGCCACGCGCGTGATGGAGGCCACCGAGCCCGATCCCACGTCGATGCTCACATCCAGGCCTTCGTCCTTGTAGTAGCCCTTGGACAGGGCCAGGAAGAAGGGAGAGGTCTGGCTGGTGACGCGGAAGTCCAGCGTGAAGCGCAGCGGGGTCAGGCCCTGGGCATGGACGGCAGAGGCAGCGAGGCCGCTGGCGGCCACGGAAGAGGCGAGGCAGGAGTGAAGGAACTGGCGGCGTTGCATGGCTTTGCTCAGGTTCATCAAGCCGGCGCGTGGGGCGCGCGCGGCCAACAGTCCGGCCAGGGCGGCTGGCGCCCAGGACCGGGGTGAACGAGCAATTTCCGGGCGTGGCCCCTGTGCGGGGCGGCACGCTGAACGCTTCTACTCAGGACAAAGCAGATGCACTAACCGTGCCTGGCTTGTGCAGCGCCGTGCGCCCCATTCGGGTGCGCGTGCTTCCGAACCTGTTCTCAGGCCAACAGCGTTGCGCGCACGCGCGCGATGGCCTGGCGGTAGGGCAGGGCAAAGCCGTCCAGTGCGTCGCCCGCGGCCAGCCAGCGGAAGGCGAAGACCAGCCCGTCTTCCTCGGGGCTGCCATGCGCCGTGTGCGCAAAGTGTTCGGGCAGCGCGTCGCCCTGCCAGCGCATGAGGAACAGGTGCCACAGCTGCGCATGCGCGTGGCGGTTGCTTTCCTCGCCCGCGGCGCAGTCGCGAAGCAGCGTGCCCAGGTCCTGCAGCGGGCCATCGAAGGCGAGGCCCGACTCTTCCAGCAGCTCGCGCCGCGCGGCTTCTTCGGGCGTCTCGCCGGGCTCGATGGTGCCCTTGGGCAGCTGCAGGCCGCCATCGCCCGGGTGGTCGAACACCAGCAGGCGGCCGCGCGCATCGACCAGGCAGGCGCAGGCCTTGCCGATGATCCCGTCGCCGGGCAGGGCCTCTTGCGCCTGCATCACTGCGTGCCGGCTCAGGCGCCCGAGAGCGCGGCCTTCACGGCGGCGCTGACCTGGCCCATTTCGGCCTTGCCGGCCAGGCGGGTCTTCACGACGCCCATCACCTTGCCCATGTCGCCGGGGCCGCTGGCGCCCAGCTCGGCCACGATGGCCTTGACCTCGGCCAGCACTTCATCGGCGCTCAGGCGCTGCGGCAGATAGGCCTGCAGCACGGTGATCTCGGCCGCTTCCTTGTCGGCCAGCTCGGTGCGGCCGGCCTGGTTGAAGGCCGCGATGGAGTCCTTGCGCTGCTTGATCATCTTGTCGAGCACGCCCACGACGGCGGCATCGTCCAGCTCGATGCGCTCGTCCACTTCCTTTTGCTTGATGGCTGCCAGCAGCAGGCGGATGGTGGCCAGGCGCTCGGCTTCCTTGGCGCGCATGGCGGCCTTCATGTCGTCGCTGATCTGTTGCTTGAGAGTCATGTTGTCTTCCGCCTTGTCGATGAAAAAAACAAAAGCCGCGGCAGGGGATCCCGGCGCGGCTCGTGGCACAGGCTGCGCGGGCAGCCGGTGGCTTGGGTATCAGCTGATCAGTACAGCTTCTTGGGCAGCTGCATGCTGCGCACGCGCTTGTAGTGGCGCTTCACGGCGGCTGCCTTCTTGCGCTTGCGCTCGGCGGTGGGCTTTTCGTAGAACTCGCGGGCGCGCAGGTCGGTCAGCAGGCCCAGCTTTTCGATGGTGCGCTTGAAGCGACGCAGGGCAACGTCGAAGGGCTCGTTTTCTTTAACGCGGATGGTGGTCATTGAGTGAACAGTAGATGACGGTGGCCCGCGCAAGATCGGTACGCAAAGCCGGGTTTCCTCAACTGAAAATCTGGATGGCCCGCTGAGGTCAAGGCCGAGGTTAGCCGGGCATTATAGACCGAGTCGGCCACCCGTCCAGCCCTGGCTGGCTCAGAGCTATGGGCGTGCTCAGCGGGGCGCGTCCGCAGGTGCCTGTTCGCGCTCGTGCAGGCCGTAGTCGCGCAACACCTGGGCCACGCGCAGCCGGTAGTTGGCAAACACGCCCGCCCGACCGGTGGCCTGCGCCTGGCGGTGATGGGCCTGCGTGCGCCAGCGGTGCACGGCTGCCTCGTCGCGCCAGAAGCTCAGCGAGAGCAGCTTGCCCGGCGTGCTCAGGCTCTGGAAGCGCTCCACCGAGACGAAACCGTCGATGGCCTCCAGCTCAGCGCGCAGGCCGGCGGCCAGGTCCAGGTAGGTCTGGCGCCCGTCCTCACTGGGCAGCACTTCGAAGATGACGGCGATCATGGGGCGGTCTCCAAGGGGTTCTGCGGCCAGGCGTTCAGGGTGCCGGCCACCGTTTCGGTGAAGCTGCGCGTTTCGCGCAGGATGAAGCGGCGGGCCTGGGCCCATGCGAAGTTGGCGCGGCCTTCGGGGTCGGCCCGCAGGCGGGCGCGGTAGGCCTCGTAGGCGGCCAGGCTGTCGAAATCGATCAGGCCCAGCGCTTCAAAGTTGCTGCCTTCATGCGGCAGAAAGTAGCCGATCAATCGCCCACCGCAGCGCGGAATGATGCGCCCCCAGGCCTGGGCGTAGGCTTCAAAGGCTTCGCGCTGGAAGGGGTCGATTTCGTAGCGGATGACGCAGGTGACGCTCATGGCGCGGGCTCGCTGGAGTGGGGAAGGTGCCCATGTTCGGCCGCGCTGGCACGCCGATGCTTCGCGCTGGCACGAAGCGTCGTGCGCCAGGACTGGTGCAGACTTGGCTGATGAACACCAACCAGATCGCCCATGTGGCCGCCCTCATGGGCGAGCCCGCGCGCACCGCCATGTTGCTGGCGTTGATGGATGGGCGCGCGCTTACGGCGGGTGAGCTGGCCGAGGCGGGCCGGGTGTCGCCGGCCACGGCCAGCCGCCACCTGGGCCTGCTGGTGGAGGCCGGGCTGCTGCGGCTGGCGCGCCAGGGGCGGCACCGCTACCACTGCCTGGCTTCACCCGAAGTGGCGCGCCTGCTCGAAGGTCTGATGCAGCTGGCTGGCCAGAACGCCGCGCCCACCAGAGCGCAAGTGCGCACCGGTCCGCGCGATGCCCAGCTGCGCCGCGCACGCGCCTGCTATGACCACATGGCCGGCCGCCTGGGCGTGGCCATTGCGGACCATCTGCTTGTGGAGGGCGCCATCGAGTTCGACGGCGAGGACGGCCGCGTGACCGAGCACGTGGCCCAAGTGCTGGCGCCGCTGGGCCTGGCACTTGCGCCGCCGCAGTTGCCTGCAGGCCGGCGGCCGCTGTGCCGGCCCTGCCTGGACTGGAGCGAGCGCCGCCCCCACGTGGCGGGCCGGCTGGGTGCGATGCTGTGCACGCACGGGCTGGCGCGCGGCTGGCTCACGCGCGGCGCGGGCGAACGCGCGCTGGGCATCACGCCCGAGGGCGCGCGCGTGCTGCGCGACTGGCTGGGCCTGCAGCGCTGGCAGCAGGTGATGGAGGCCGACGCGCCTTGAGCCGACGCGCTTCGTGCAGGGTCAGGCCGGCCGCAGCGCCTGCGCGCAGGCATGGGCGCTGGCCCAGGCCCACTGGAAGTTGTAGCCGCCCAGCCAGCCCGTCACGTCCACCACTTCGCCGATGAAGTACAGGCCGGGCTGCTTCGATTCCAGCGTCTGCGAGGACAGCTCGCGCGTGTCCACGCCGCCGGCCGTCACCTCGGCCTTCTTGTAGCCCTCGCTGCCCGAAGGCGTGATCTCCCAGCGCGAAATGCGCTCGGCCAGCCGCGAGAGGGCTTTGTCGCCGGCCTCGTTGATGGGGCGCTGCAGCGCTTCGTCGCTCGCGGCCCACGCGTCGGCCAGCCGCGCGGGCATCAGCGCCGCCAGCTCATTGGCCACGCGTTTGCGCGAATCGCGCTTGGCAGCCTGCAGCGCCTCGGCCGCGTCCACGCCCGGCGCCAGGTCGATCTGCAGTGGCGCGCCGGGCGTCCAGTAGCTGGAGATCTGCAGCACGGCCGGGCCCGAGAGGCCGCGGTGGGTGAACAGCAGGTCTTCCAAAAATTCCATGCGACTCTTCTTGCTGCCGGTGGCCATGCGAACTGGCAGTGCAAGGCCTGCAAGGCCCGCATACGGCGCCCACGCTTCGCCACCAAAGGTCAGCGGCACCAGGGCCGGGCGCGGCGCCACCAGGCGCAGCCCGAACTGCTCGGCAATGCGGTAGCCGAAATCGGTCGCGCCCAGCTGCGGAATCGACAGCCCGCCCGTGGCAATGACCAGTTGCGGCGCCTGCACCGGGCCGCGCTGGGTCTCGATGCGGTAGAGCCCGTCGGCATGCGTCACGCCTTGCACGCTGCAGGGCTGCCAGCGCGTGACGCCGCCGGCCTGGCACTCGGCCAGCAGCAGGTCGATGATCTGCTGCGAGGAGTCGTCGCAAAAGAGCTGGCCCTTGTGCTTCTCGTGCCAGCGGATGCCGTGCCGGTCGACCAGCGCGATGAACTGTGCGGGCGTGTAGCGCGCCAGCGCCGAGCGGCAGAAGTTCGGGTTCTCGCCCACGAAGTGCCGCTGCGGCGCGCGCGGGTCCAGGTCGCGGTTGGTGAAGTTGCAGCGCCCGCCGCCGGCAATGCGCACCTTCTCGGCGATGCGCGGGCTGTGGTCCAGCAGCAGCACCTTCAGGCCGCGCTGCCCGGCCTGCGCCGCGCAGAAAAGCCCGGCCGCGCCGGCGCCGATGATGATGGCGTCGAAGGCCGTCGTGCTCAAAAATGAAATCCCTTTGATGGATGGCGCGCCCCATGCGGGCGCCGCCGCGCCCTCATCCCTTCCACGTGAACGGGAACTTGAGCTGCCTGAAGAAGCCGTTGGGCACGTAGTCGCCCACCACGCCGTAGCGCTCGGGCCAGAGCCTGTCGCTCTTGACCGCGGTGCCGAAGAGGTAGTCGAGGAAGGCGTAGTGCGCGGCGTAGTTCTTGTCGATGGCTTCGTCGTCCTGGCTGTGGTGCCAGTGATGGAAGTTGGGCGTGACGATCACATAGCGCAGCGGCCCCAGGCGCACGCTCACGTTGCAGTGGTTGAACACGGCCTGGAAGCCCACGATCACGATGTAGGCGTCGATCACTTCCTTGGAAAAACCCAGCACGTAGATGGGCGCGAGCACCAGGGTGCGCGTGATCAGCAGCTCCAGGATGTGCTGGCGCGAGCCGGCCATCCAGTCCATGCTCTTGACGCTGTGGTGCACGGCATGCAGGCGCCACAGCATCGGCACCTCGTGGTAGGCGCGGTGCGTCCAGTACTGCACCAGGTCGGCCACCAGGATGATCAGCAGCACGCCGGCCCAGAAGGGCAGGTTGGCCACCCAGCCCCGCACGCCGTCGTGCGCGGCCCAGCCGAAGAGCTTGTGCACCATCAGGTTGGTGGCCAGCAGCACGAAGCCCACGATCATGTGGTTGACGATGAAGTGGTGGAAGTCGGTCTGCCATTCGGCGCGGAAGATGGGCTGGTCCTTGCGCAGCGCGAACAGCTTCTCGATGAAGATGAAGATCAGCGCCGAGCCCAGCAAGTCCAGGATGAACCAGTCCAGGCCGATGTAGGGCGTCCCGTCGGGGAAGTTCGGGTCCACGTTCACCTTGTGGCCGCCCAGCAGGGCCGCCACCACCACCAGCAGGAAGGCGAAGGAGGACAGCCAGCGCGAGCGGTTGAAGACGATGTTGACCAGGGCCAGGCCGCCCGCGACCACCATGGCCGCCAGCATGATCCAGCGCATCACGTCCACGTTGTAGCTCTTGCGCAGCTCGGGCGTGGTGAGGTACTGGGGGAAGTGGAAGGCCAGCACCCCCAGGAAGCACAGCATGCCCAGCGTGATCGCGATGGTGCCCGTGACCAGGCCCCTGCCGCGCTGCAGCTCGCCGTGGCTTTCGGTGAATTGATTGAGTTTTTCCAGCTCCAGCATGAACATGCCCCGAAGCGTTGCCAACGAAGGCGCGGATTCTAGGAGCGCTCCCGCCCCCGCCCCATCAGGTGCCGAAGCGCGTGGCGTCCTGCTGCGCCGCGGCCACGCCGCGCAGCACGTCGCCCACCACGATCACGGCCGGGCTGCCCATGCCCGCGGCGTGCAGGTCGGCGGCCAGCGCGGCCAGCGTGCTGGTCATCTGGCGCTGGCCGGGCAGGCTGGCCTGCTGCACCACCGCCACGGGCGTGGCGCCAGGCAGGCCGCCGTCCAGCAACTGCTGCTGGATGTGCGCCACGCCGGCCACGCCCATGTAGATGACCAGCGTCAGCCGCGCATCGCGCGCGGTGGCGGCCAGGGCGCGCCAGTCCGTCGCATCGTGCTGTGAGGCCGCGCCGGTCCTGGCGTGGCCGGTGACGAAGACCACGCCCTGCGCATGGTCGCGGTGCGTGAGCGGCACACCCAGCGAGGTGACGGCCGCCAGCCCGGCCGTGATGCCGTTGATCACCTGGCATTCGATGCCGGCCTCGCGCAGGTGCTCCACCTCTTCGCCGCCGCGGCCGAAGATGAAGGGGTCGCCGCCCTTGAGCCGCACCACCGTCTCGCCTTCGCGCACGGCGGTGATCATGAGCTTCTCGATGAAGGACTGGGGCGTGCTCTTGCAGCCGCCGCGCTTGCCCACATGGACGATGCGCGCCGTGGGCCGCGCCCAGGCCAGCACCTCGGGGTTGACCAGGTCGTCCACCAGCAGCACGGTGGCGGCCTGGATGGCCTTGACGGCCTTGAGCGTCAGCAGCTCCGGATCGCCCGGACCGGCACCCACGAGCGTGCAGCGGCCCTGCAGGAAGGATGGCGTGGGGGTGTTCATGCGTGGGTACTCAGTTCTTGGATGTGGGCCACCTGCGCGGCGATGGCCGGCGGCACGGGCAGGTCGCCGGCCAGCACGCGGCGCGTGTAGTCGGCCGTCACGTCGGCCGCCAGGCTCTCGGGCAGGCCGGGCACTTCGGGCAGCGTGCCCGGCTGCTGGGCCTGCAGGGTCAGCGGCCGGCCGCGCAGGAAGCCTTCGAGCTGCGGCGTGCGGCGCGGGTCGCTGACCACTTCGCCTTCCAGCCCGCGCGAGAGCAGCGCCGTCAGGCCCAGCAGCTCGAACAGCTCGGTCATCACCGTGGCGAAGGCCGGATGCGTGTAGCTGCCGATGACCACGGCCGGGCCGTCGACCGGCTGCATCAGCTTGACCACGCTGTGGCCCGCATTGCGCAGGCCGACCACGCGCCGCACATCGAGCAGGCGCGTGAGGCCGGCATGCAGCAGCGGTGTGCCCACCACGGCCACTTCGCCGGCCTCGATGCGCGCCAGGCCGGTGCGCGCGGGCACGTCGAGCAGGGCCAGCACGTCGCTGGCCAGCACGCGGCTGGATTCGGTGGCATGGCCATGCACCAGCACCGGCAGCCCTTCGCGCGCCAGCAGCAGCGCCAGCAGCGGCGTGAGCACCGGCAGCCGGCGCGCGCCGTTGTAGCTGGGCAGCACGACCACGGGCCGCGTGCTGGCCGGCAGCTTGTTCAGGCGCGCGTGGGTGGCGTCCAGGAAGCCGGCCATCTCCGGCGTGGTTTCGCCCTTGACGCGCATGGCCAGGCAGAAGGCGCCGATTTCCAGATCGGTGACCTGGCCGTCCAGGATCTGGCCGAACAGGTCGGCCGCCTGCTCGCGCGCGAGCGGCTTGGCACCGCGTGCGCCGCGGCCGATTTCCTTGATGTAGTGGCTGATTCCCATGGGTGTACGGATTGTCCCGCACGGCTTATGCCGGATTGCAAGGCTGCTTATTCCCCATTCGCCTGCAAGTGCCAGTGCAGTCATGGCGCCGGCACCAGCGCCGGCATGGCCGTCGCACGCACCATGCGCTTGAGCTCGGGCAGGCAGGAGCCGCAGTTGGTGCCGCACCTGAGCCCGCCCTGCAGCGAGGCCAGGCGCTGCTCCTCGGTGCCCGGCGCGGTGGCCAGGGCCTCGTTGATCGCCGTCTGCGTGACGCCGAAGCAACTGCACACCACCTTGCCGCGCGCGGCGACGCCGGCCGGCGCGGCCGCACCGGGCTTGAGCAACTGGCGGCCATAGGACTGCGCGGGCAGGCGCTCCTGCAGCAGGGTCTTGATCCAGGCTTCGGCGCGGGTGTCGCCGCCCAGCAGAAAGGCTTGCAGATGCGCGTCCTGGCCCTCGCGCACCAGGCGCATCGTGCGGCGCTGGCCGTGCTTGCGGTCGGCATAGCGCAGGCTGTCGGGCGCGTCCAGGCCCAGCAGGGCCTCGATGCGGGCCAGCAGCGCGTCGGGCGGCGCCTCGTAGGCGGCGGCGCGCAGCAGCACGCCGGCGCGCTGCTGCTGTGCGCCGTCCTCCAGGGCGCCCGCGGCGCCGAAGGGCACGCAGCTCGCGAAGGGGAAGGCGCCCATCAGCTCGCGCAGCGCTTCACGCGCCTGCAGCGACTGGCTCTGCGGCAGCCAGGCCACGGCCAGCAGCGACCAGGGCATCTCGGCCTTGAGGATCTTCACCGCCGTGTGCTTGAGTTCGGGCTGCTTCGAATCGGGGCAGAAGGCCGGGGTGGTCAGCGCGTTCACGCCGGCCAGCAGCTCGCCGGTGCTCGATCGGCCGCTGATGTATTCGCCGCCCCAGTGCATGGCGATGAAGCTCTGGCCCAGGCCCAGCTCGGGGCTGGCCGACACCGGCAGCAGGATCGAGCCGCGCCTGGAGGTCACATGCACCAGCTCGCCGTCGGCAAGCTGGCGCCGCGCCATGTCCTGCGGATGCATCTGCACCGTGGGCTCGGGCACGTGGCCGAACAGGCGCCCCAGCGTGCCCGTGCGGCTCATGCCGTGCCACTGGTCGCGCAGCCGGCCGGTGTTCAGCGAGAAGGGGTAGCGCGCCTCGCGGGCCTCGGCCAGCGGCTTGTAGGCCACGTCGGCAAAGCGCGCGCGGCCATCGGGCGTGGGGAACACGCCGTCCTCGTAGAGCCGGCTGCGGCCGCTGGCTTCGCCTTCGCGCAGCGGCCACTGCTGCGGCGCGGCTTCGAGCATCGCGTAGCTCATGCCGGTGATGTCGAGGTCGCGCCCGCGCGTGGACTCGCGGTGCTCGTTCCAGACGGCTTCGGCATCGGCATAGGGAAAGAGGGTGCCGGCGCGGCCCAGCCGGGCTTCGAGGCGCCGCGCGAACTCGGCGGCGATGACCCAGTCGTCGCGCGTCTGGCCGGGCCGCGCCACGGCGTTGCGCACGCGCGAGATGCGGCGCTCGCTGTTGGTGACGGTGCCGTCCTTCTCGCCCCAGGTGGTGGCCGGCAGCAGCAAGTCGGCGAAGGCGCAGGTGGCCGTGGTGGCGAAGGCCTCCTGCACCACCACGAACTCGCAGCGCTGCAGCGCGCGGCGCACCGTGGCCTGGTCCGGCATCGACTGCGCGGGGTTGGTGCAGGCGATCCACAGCGCGCGGATCTCGCCGTCGGCCGCGGCCTGGAACATCTCCACCGCGGTCTTGCCGGGCTTGTCCGGCACCGCGGGCACGCCCCAGAACGAGGCGACTTCGGCGCGATGCTGCGGGTTGCCGAGGTCGCGGTGCGCCGACAGCAGGTTGGCCAGGCCGCCCACCTCGCGCCCGCCCATGGCGTTGGGCTGGCCGGTCAGCGAGAAAGGCCCCGCGCCCGGCTTGCCGATCTGTCCGGTGGCCAGGTGCAGGTTGATCAGCGCCGCATTCTTGGCCGTGCCGCTGGAAGACTGGTTCAGGCCCTGGCAGTACAGGCTCAGCGTGGCGGCCGAGGTGGCGAACAGGCGCGCCGCCTCGAACAGCGCTTCCCGCGTGATGCCGCAGACCTGCGCGACGCGCTCGGGCGTGCAGTCGCGCACCGTGGCCTTGATCGCGTCGAAGCCGCTGGTGTGGGCGGCGATGTAGGCGGCGTCGGTCCAGCCCTCCCACAGCATCAGGTGCAGCATGCCGTGGAACAGCATCACGTCGGTGCCCGGCTGCAGGGGCAGGTGCAGGTCGGCGATCTCGCAGGTGTCGGTGCGGCGCGGGTCGGCCACGATGATCTTCATCGCGGGATTGGCGGCCTTGGCGTCCTCGATGCGGCGGAAGGCGATGGGGTGGGCCCAGGCCGTGTTGCTGCCGGCGATGAACAGGCACTGCGCATGCCCGAAGTCCTCGTAGCAGGCGGGCGGTGCGTCGGCGCCCAGCGTCTTCTTGTAGCCGGCCACGGCGCTGCTCATGCACAGGCGCGAGTTGGTGTCGATGTTGTTGGTGCCCACCAGGCCCTTGGCCAGCTTGTTGAAGACGTAGTAGTCCTCGGTCAGCAACTGGCCCGACACGTAGAAGCCGACCGCATCGGGGCCGTGCTCGCGGATCACGTGGGCGAACTTCTCGGCGGCGTTCTCCAGCGCCTCGTCCCAGCCCAGCGGCTGCGGCGCTGCGCCGCGCTGGGCACGATGCATCGGCTGCAAGAGCCGCGTCTGCCGCGTCACCGCCGCGCTGGCCGTCAGGTGCAGGGTCGAGCCCTTGGTGCAAAGCCGTCCGAAGTTGGCCGGGTGCGCGGGATCGCCGCGCACGCCGGTGATCTGCGCGCCATCGGATTCGATGATCACGCCGCAGCCTACGCCGCAGTAGGGACAGGTCGATCGCGTTTCAGTCATGTGGGTTCGGTCCGCCGCGGCGCTCATGCGTTGCGCAGGCTCGGGCCGGCGGTGGGGCGTTGCAGCTCGATGGCATGGCTGGCCAGCTCGCCGGCATCCAGGTGCACCACGTCGTTCTCCACCCAGACGGCGAACTTCGGCGTGCAGCCCTCGTCCGGCGCCTTGGCGCAGCCGTCCTGAAGGCCGATGGACCAGTTGTGCAGCGGGCAGGCCACGCTGGTGCCGAACACGATGCCCTGGCTCAGCGGGCCGCCCTTGTGCGGGCAGCGGTCGAGCAGGGCGAACACCTGGTTCTCGGCATTGCGGAAGACGGCGACGTCCAGGCCCGCGGGCCGCGCCACGCGGCGCGCGCCCAGCACGGGAATGTCGTCGATGCGGCAGATGGCTTTCCAGTCGCTCATGGGGCTTCCTCTTTTCTTGTTTTTTCTTCAGGCGGCGTGGGTGGTGCCGCCTGCAGGGGCCAGCGGCGTGAACTGCCGCACGTCCACCGAGGCCTGCGCCGATTCGAACCACGGATCGGGCTCGCCATCGAGCGCGAACTGCAGCCGCTCCCACAGGGCCGCGCGGCCGGGCGCGTCCTCCACGATCCTCTTTTTCACGTAGTCCAGGCCCACGCGGCCGATGTAGTGGACCGTGCGCTCGAGGTACCAGCCCTCCTCGCGGTAGAGCTGCAGGAAGGCACCCGCATGCGCCATCACCTCCTCGCTGGTCTTGACCTTCACGAGGAACTGCGCCACGTCGGTCTTGATGCCGCCGTTGCCGCCCACGTACAGCTCCCAGCCCGAATCCACGCCGATCACGCCCACGTCCTTGATGCCGGCCTCGGCGCAGTTGCGCGGGCAGCCCGAAACCGCCAGCTTGACCTTGTGCGGCGCGTACATGGCCCACAGCGCGCGTTCCAGGTCCTTGCCCATCTGGGTCGAATCCTGCGTGCCGAAGCGGCACCACTCGCTGCCCACGCAGGTCTTCACGGTGCGCAGCGACTTGGCATAGGCAAAGCCCGAGGGCATGCCGATGTCCTTCCACACGTTCTCCAGGTCTTCCTTC
Source organism: Xenophilus arseniciresistens (assembly GCF_028023875.1). Classification (GTDB taxonomy): domain Bacteria; phylum Pseudomonadota; class Gammaproteobacteria; order Burkholderiales; family Burkholderiaceae_C; genus Xenophilus; species Xenophilus arseniciresistens. Next base: position 393,917 of record NZ_JAQIPB010000001.1, on the reverse strand, counting down.
TTCACACCCAACAGGTCGATGCGCTGGCCGCCCGTGACCTTGACGGTGGGGATCTGGTACTTGTCCACCGCGTCGGCGATGCGCCGCAGCTCGTCGGCGGTGGTGTGGCCGCCCCACATGCGCGGGACCACCGAATAGGTGCCGTCCTTCTGGATGTTGGCGTGGCTGCGCTCGTTGATGAAGCGGCTCTGCGGATCGTCCTTCGCCTCCTTGGGCCAGTTCGAGATCAGGTAGTAGTTGATGGCCGGGCGGCAGCTGGCGCAGCCGTCGGGCGTGCGCCAGCCCATGCCGCGCCAGACCTCGGCGTGGGTGAGCCAGTGCTCCTTGCGGATCGCGTCGCGCACGTCCTGGTGGCTGTGGTCGGTGCAGCCGCACAGGGCCTTTTTCTTCGGTGCGGCCGAATAGTCTCCGCCGGCCGTGAACATCAGGATCTGCTCCACCAGCCCGGTGCACGAGCCGCAGGAGGCACTGGCCTTGGTGTGCTTCTTCACCTCGTCGAGCGTGAACAGGCCCTTCTCCTTGATGGCCTTGCAGATCGCGCCCTTGCTCACGCCGTTGCAGCCGCACACCTCGGCTTCGTCGGGCATGCCGGCGGCCTTGCTGTGGCCCTCGTGGCCGGTGTCGCCGATGTTCGATTCGCCGAACATCAGCTTGTCGCGGATGTCCTGCAGGCTGCGGCCGTCGCGCAGCAGCTTGAAGTACCAGCTGCCGTCCACCGTGTCGCCATAAAGGCAGGCGCCCACCAGCTTGTCGTCCTTGATCACCAGCTTCTTGTAGACGCCGCCGAAGGGGTCGCTCATCACGATCTCCTCGCAGCCTTCGCCGCCCATGAAGTCGCCGGCCGAGAACAGGTCGATGCCCGTGACCTTGAGCTTGGTGGAGGTGAGCGAGCCCGAATAGCGCCCGATGCCGAAGTGCGCCAGGTGGTTGGCCGCCACCTTGGCCTGCTCGAACAGCGGCGCCACCAGGCCGTAGGCCACGCCGCGGTGCGCGGCGCATTCGCCCACCGAGTAGATGCGCGCGTCGGTCACGGTCTGCATGGTGTCGTTGACCACGATGCCGCGGTCGCAGTGCAGGCGCATCTTCTGCGCCAGCTCCACGTTGGGGCGGATGCCCACGGCCATCACCACCAGGTCGGCCGCGACTTCGGTGCCGTCCTTGAAGCGGATGGCCTGCACGCGGCCTTCCTCGTTGCCCACCAGCTCCTGCGTGTGCGCGCCGATCATGAAGTGCAGACCGCGGTCCTCCAGCGACTTCTGCAGCAGCTTGCCCGCCACGTCGTCGAGCTGGCGCTCCATCAGCCAGGGCATGACGTGCACCACCGTGACGTTCATGCCGCGCAGCATCAGGCCGTTGGCCGCTTCCAGGCCCAGCAGCCCGCCGCCGATCACCACCGCGTTCTTGTGCGTGCGCGCGGTCTCGATCATGTAGTCGGTGTCGGCGATGTCGCGGTAGGCGATGACGCCCTTGAGGTCCTTGCCGGGCACCGGCAGCATGAAGGGATTGGAGCCGGTGCACATCAGCAGGCGGTCGTAGTGCGCCTCGGTGCCGTCCTCGGCGCGCACGATGCGCCTGACGCGGTCCACCTCCACCACTTTCTTGCCCGCGTGCAGCGTGATGTTGTGCTCGGCGTACCACTCCCAGCTGTTGAGGATGATCTCGTCCACCGTCTGCTCGCCCGCCAGCACCGGCGAGAGCAGGATGCGGTTGTAGTTCGGATGCGGCTCGGCGCCGAAGACGGTGATGTCGTAGAGCTCGGGCTCGATCTTGAGCAGCTCTTCGAGGGTGCGAACGCCGGCCATGCCGTTGCCGACCATCACGAGTTTCATCTTTTTCTTCATGGGGCTGGACCTTTCTGGGAATCAGGCAAGCGAAGACGCCCGGCGCGCCCGGACAATCGCGCCATGAGCTTTGAAGTCGACATCGGCTACAGCAGCCGGCGCGGGCCGCGCGAGGCGAACGAGGATTTCGCCGGCGCCGTGCATGCGCCGCGCAGTGAGGAATCGCGCGGGCTGATCGCCGCCATCGCCGACGGCGTTTCTGCCGGCGGCCATGGCCTGGAGGCGGCGCAGACCACCGTGATCGGCCTTCTGAACGACTACTTCGCCACACCCGCGACCTGGGAGCCGACGGTGGCCATGGACCGGCTGATCACCGCGCAGAACGCCTGGCTGGCCGACCACAACCGGCGCCGGCGCCAGGACGGTGCGATGACCACGCTCACCGCGCTGGCCCTGCACGGGCAGGGCTACACGCTGGCCCACGTGGGCGACACGCGCGCCTGGCGCGTGCGCCATGACGAGGGCGCGGCCACGCCGCTGACCGTGGACCATGCGCTGGACCATCCGGACCTGCGCAGCCGGCTGACGCGCGCCGTCGGGCTGGACGACTACGTGCGCGTCGACTACATGCAGGGCGAGTTGCGCGTGGGCGACTGTTTCGTGCTCAGCACCGATGGCGTGCATGGCGTGCTCAAGCCCGCGCGGCTGGCCGAGCTGGCGCTGGCCGGCAGCGCGCAGCAGGCCAGCGACGCGCTGGTGGAGGCCGCGCTTGCCGCCGGCACCCGCGACAACGCCACCGCGCTGGTGATCCGCGTGCTGGGCCTGGACGCGCGGCAGCTGCACGACGAACTGGGCGACGCACGCCGGCTGATGCCGCCGGCCGCGCTGAAGGTGGGCGAGCTGCTCGACGGCTACCAGGTCACCGCGCTGGTGGCCGACACCGGCGTGCACCGGCTCTACCAGGCCCGCGAGCTGCAAAGCCAGGCGCTGGTGGCGATCAAGACCCTGCACCCCGCGCGCGCCAGCGACCCCGAGGAGCGCGCCATGCTCGCGCACGAGGCCTGGCTGGGGCAGCGCGTGAGCGCGCGCGGCGAGCCGGGTTTCGTGCGCGTGCATCCGCGCGCCGGCCAGGCCAGCGCGCTCTACATCGTCTTCGACTGGCATGGCGGGCGCACGCTGGAGCAGCTGCAGGCCCAGGCGCGCCAGGAAGGCACGCGTGCGCCCGTGGCGACGGTCGTCGCCGCGGCGGTGCAGATCTGCAAGGCGCTGGGCCGACTGCACCGCCAGGGCGTGGTGCATCGGGACATCAAGCCCGGCAACCTGCACCTGGGCGAGGACGGCCAGTGGCGCATCCTCGACCTGGGCGTGGCGCTTTCGGGCCGCGAGAGCGCGGCGCAGCGCGAGCTGCACGCGGGCACGCCGAGCTACATGAACCCCGAGCAGTGGGAAGGCGGCCTGCCCGATGCCGGTAGCGACCTGTTCGCGCTGGGCGTGGTGCTCTACCAGTGGCTGGGCGCGCGCCTGCCCTACGGCGAGATCGAGCCCTACCAGAGCGGCGGTTACCGGCGCGACCCCGTGGCGCTGTCGCGCATCCGGCCCGACGTGCCCATGTGGCTGGACCACCTGGTGCGCAAGGCCGTCGCGCGCGACGCGCGCCTGCGCTTCGAGACGGCCGAGGAAATGCTGCTCGCGCTCGAGCGCGGAGCGGCCCGGCCGATCGGCGCGCCCGGCGCCACGCCCCTGGTGCAGCGCGACCCCGCCGCGCTGTGGAAGATCGCGCTGGCTGTCTCGCTGATCTTCAACGCGCTGATGGTGGTCTGGCTGCTGTTCCTGCCGCGCTGAAAGGCGGGCCAGGAAGGCGGGCGCGATGCGGGCGGGCATGGCCATCAGCCCTTGGCGCCCCGGCGCAGGGGGCTGGCGGCTTTCGCGGCCGGCACGGCGGGCGCCGTGCGCGCGCGGCCACCCTTTTCGGCCCAGGTGCGGGTCCAGCGGATCTGCATCACGCGCATCACGCCCAGCATCACCAGCGCCAGCACCGCGAACAGCAGAAAGCCCCACAGGTAGGTGCCGAAGTACTGCTTGGACAGGCCCATCGCATTGGGCACCAGGCCGCCGCCCAGGGCGCCGATCTCGCCGATCATCGAGCCCGCCACCGCGGTGGTGGTCGGCCAGCGCAGCGGCACCAGCTGGAACAGGGCGCCGTTGCCGGCACCCAGCGCGGCGAAGCAGACGATCAGCAGCAGCGTGGTGAGGGCCAGCGAACTGGCGCTCAAGCCGATGAGCGCCAGCGACACCGCGGCCACCACCAGCACCACCGTGAGCGTGTTGACCCCGCCCCAGCGGTCGGAGATCCAGCCGCCCATCACGCGCACCGCCGCGCCCATGAAGGCGGCCAGCATCGTGAGCTGGCCGGCCTGCACCTTGCTCACGCTGAACTGGTCGTGGTAGTACGAGGGCAGGAAGGTGATCAGGCCGATGAAGCCGCCGAAGGTGATGCCGTAGATCAGGCTGAAGGCCCAGCCGTCCTTCTCGAACAGGCAGGCCACGTGCTCGCGCAGGCCGGCGTGGCTGTCGACGTCGGGCGGCTCCTGCGCGAACACCACCATCACCACCATCGGCACCAGGATCGCGATGGCGGCCACGCCGTACACCGCCTGCCAGCCCAGCCATTGCGCCAGGGGCGGCGCCACCAGCACCGACAGCGCGGTGCCGACGTTGCCGGCGCCCACCAGACCCATCGCGAGGCCCTTGTTCTGCGGCGGGAAGGAGCCCGAGCCCAGCGACAGGGCCACGCCGAAGCTGGCCCCTGCGATGCCCAGCAGCACGCCCATGGCCAGCAGGTCGTTGAAGCTGTGCACCATGAAGAAGCCGAACAGCATCGCGACCGCGATCAGGCCCATCTCGACCAGCGTGGCGTTCTTGCGGCCGATGTATTGCGCCAGGATGCCCAGCGGAAAGCGCATCAGCGCGCCCGCGATGATCGGGATCGACAGCATCAGGCCCTTCTGCGCGGGCGTGAGCTGGAAGCTTTCGCTGATGAACGGCGCCATGGCCCCGTTGAGCACCCAGATACAGCACGAGAACGTGAAGTACAGGAAGGCTGCGAACAGGGTGGGCGAGTGCCCGGAGCTCAGGAAGGTCTTGAAGCGGTTGGACATGGCTGCGGGTTCTTCGTCAATGCGAATGCCCGCCGCAGGGCCGGTGCGAGGCCGCGCGGGAAGGCAAAGGCATGGGGAGTGGACCGCCGGGAGCCGGCGGCGCAGGAGGCGGCGAGGTGCCGGCGCTGCGGCCGGGGGCTTCACCAAAGCGGTGCTTCGTTACACCGCTGCTGTCGTCAAGCAAGGCGCGTGCCTGCCGGGCTTGCCCTATGCTGCGCGCCCGCCGTTCTTTGACAATGCGTTCGCCATGACCCGACTGCTGCTCGTTCTGCCCGATGCCGACGCCGTTCCCGAGGCGCTGCACGGCCTGCTGGCGCCGGCCGATGCGCAGGCCGTCGGCACCGCCACATGCGACAGCCTGGTGCAGCAGGCCGCCACGCTGGTGCCGCAGCAGGTGCTGGCCTGGCAGCCGGCTTCCATCGCCGGCCTGCGCGATGCGCTGAACGCCGCCTGGGCCGGTGCGCCGCCGTTTGCCGTGAGCCTGGTTTGCGGCACGCTGGCCGCTTCGCAGCACGAGGAACTGGTGGACGCCGGCGTGAACGCCTGGGCTGCAGCCGAGGGCCTGGACGCGCCCGCGCTGCGCGCTCTGCTGGCGCGCGCGGCGGCGCGGTGGCGGCGCGAGGCCGCGCTGCGCGAGGCCCAGGCGCGCGTGCACGCGCAACTGGACGAGCGCAAGTGGGTGGACCGTGCCAAGGGCTTGCTGATGTCGGCGCGCGGCATCGACGAGGACGCCGCCTTCGTGCTGCTGCGCGGTGCGGCCATGCATGCCAACCTGCGCGTGGGGGCGCTGTCGCGCTCGGTGGTGGAGGCCGCCCAGTGGGCCGAGGCCATCAACCGTGCCGGGCAGCTTCGCATGCTCTCGCAGCGCCTGGTGCGGCTGGCGGCGCAGGCGCTGGCGGGCGTCGATGCGCCCCGCAGCCGCACGCTGCGCACTGCGTCGGCCGCGCGGGTGAAGGACAACCTCGCTCATCTGGCGGCCCTTTCGCTCGACGAGCCGGGCCGCGATGCGCTGCAGCGCGTGCGGGCCGCCTGGGAGGCGCTGGGCACGGCGCTCGAGGCGCGCATGTCGCCCGCGACGCTGGCCGCCATCGACGGCCATGCGGAAGCGCTGCTGGCGAATGCCGAGGCACTGACGGACGCCCTGGAAGCGATGGCCGGACGCCGTGCCCTGCGCATCGTCAACCTGTGCGGCCGCCAGCGCATGCGCGCGCAGCGCCTGGCCAAGGACGCGCTGCTGGCCTCGCTGCTGGGCGGCGGCGAATGGCGATCGCGGCTGGCGCCCACCATGGACGCCTTCGAGGCCTCGCTGCTGGAGCTGGAGCGCGCGCCGCTGAGCTCGCCCGACATCCGCGCCGCGCTCGGCGGCGCGCGCGACGAATGGCTGCGCCTGGTGCGCGGCGTGCGCGAGGCCGACCGGGCCGAGGGCCGCGCCGACCTGGTGCGCGCCAGCGAGGTGCTGGCGGACACCTTCGACCGGCTCACGGCCTCGTATGAGCACAGCCTGCAGGTCATCATGGCTTGAGGAGCCGAGAACGTGAACACGTTCCGAGTCCGTGGCGGGTGGCTGCCGGCCCGGCTCAGGCGGCCGTTTTCTCCACATGCCCTTGGCGGGTGTAGAGAAAGTCGATCACGGCCTTGCGGCAGCGCACGTAGCCCGGGTGCTCGGCCAGTTCCACGCGGTTGCGCGGGCGCGGCAGATCGACGCTGAGCACCTCGCCGATGGTGGCGGCCGGGCCGTTGGTCATCATCACGATCCGGTCGGCCAGCAGCACGGCCTCGTCCACGTCGTGGGTCACCATGACGACCGTGCTGCGCGTCTTGTGCACGATGGCCAGCAGCTCGTCTTGCAGCCGGGCGCGGGTCAGCGCGTCCAGTGCGCCGAAGGGCTCGTCCATCAGCAGCACCTTGGGCTCCATGGCCAGGGCGCGCGCAATGCCCACGCGCTGCTTCATGCCGCCCGAGATTTCGCCGGGGCGCTTGTGCGTGGCGGGCGTCAGGCCCACCAGCGCCAGCGCCGCGTCGGTGCGCGCCTTGAGCTGGGCCCGACTTTCGCGGGCGCCGAAGACGCGCTCCACGCCCAGGTGGATGTTCTCGAAGCAGGTCAGCCAGGGCAGCAGCGAATGGTTCTGGAACACCACCGCGCGCTCCGGTCCGGGGCCGGCGATCTCGCGGTTGGCGCACAGCAGCGCGCCCTGCGTGGGCCGGGTCAGGCCTGCGATCAGGTTCAGCAAGGTGCTCTTGCCGCAGCCCGAGTGGCCGATCAGCGCCACGAACTCGCCCTTGGCCACCGTGAGGTCGATTCCGCGCAGGGCGACGAAGCGGCCTTTGGGTGTCTTGAACGCCTGTTCGACGCCCTGGATCTGGATGTACCTGGAATCGTGGGTATCGGGGCTCATGACTTCACCTCCTCGAACGTGAATGCGGTTGCGAGCTTGACCAGTGCGTACTCCAGCACCAGGCCGACGATGCCGATCACGAAGATCGCGATGATGATGTTCTTGACGTTGAGGTTGTTCCACTCGTCCCAGACCCAGAAGCCGATGCCCACGCCGCCCGTGAGCATCTCGGCCGCCACGATCACCAGCCAGGCCGTGCCCACGGCCAGGCGCACGCCGGTCAGCATGTAGGGCAGCACGGCCGGGAACAGGATCTTGGTGACGATCTTCCATTCGCTCAGGTTCAGCACGCGGGCCACGTTCAGGTAGTCCTGCGGCACGCGCTGCACGCCCACGGCGGTGTTGATGACCATGGGCCAGATCGAGCAGATGAAGATGGTCCAGATGGCGGCCGGGTTGGCGCCCTTGAACACCAGCAGGCCGATGGGCAGCCAGGCCAGCGGCGACACCGGGCGCAGCAGGCTGATCAGCGGGTTGAACATGCGCGCGAGGAAGTCGAAGCGGCCGATGGCAAAGCCCGCCGGAATGCCCACCAGCGCCGCCAGGCCGAAGCCCAGGGCCACGCGCTGCAGCGAAGACAGCACGTTCCAGCCCACGCCCTGGTCATTGGGGCCCTTGCTGTAGAAAGGGTCGCCAAAGACCTGCACGGCCTGCTGCCAGGTTTCCATGGGCGCGGGGAAGCTGCCCGCGCTGCGCAGGGCCACCATCTCCCACACCAGCAGCAGCAGGCCGAAGCCCATGAGCGGGGGCAGCACGTGCAGCCAGAAGGCGCCGAAGTCCGGCAGCGGAGTGCGCGCGCGGGCCGGGACATCGACGCTGGGCGCCCGGGGCGCGGTCCGGGCGGAGGGGCTCGCCGCGGCGGGTGCGGGTGGCGAAGGCGGTTCGGCCTCCAGGGGCAGGTGAAAGACGGCGGCAACCATGGTGCTCTCCGGTGGGTGGATGGGGCGCGCTCAGGCGCGGACCTTGAAGGCGTCGGCGTACTTAGCGGGCTCCTTGCCGTCCCACACCGTGCCGTCGATCAGCTTGCTGCTGCGCATGGGGCTGGCCGGCAGCGGCGTCTTGGTGGCCGCGGCCGCCTGCTTGTAGACATCGACGCGGTTGATGGCCGTGGCCACCTTCAGGTAGTCCGGATGCTCCTTGAGCAGGCCCCAGCGCTTGTGCTGCGTGAGGAACCACATGCCGTCCGAGAGGTAGGGGAAGTTCGCCGCGCCGTCGTTGTAGAACTTCATGTGGTTCGCGTCGTCCCAGTTCCGGCCCAGGCCGTTGGTGTAGCGGCCCAGGATGCGCTGGTTGATGGCGTCCACGCTGGTGTTGACGTAGCTCTTCTCGGCGATGGTCTCGGCCATCTTGTTCTTGTTCGTGAGGCCGGCATCGATCCACTTGCCCGCTTCGAGGATCGCGGCCGTCACGGCGCGCGCGGTGTTGGGGTACTTGCTGACGAAGTCGGCCGTGGTGCCCAGCACCTTCTCGGGGTGGTCCTTCCAGATGTCCTGTGTGGTCACGGCGGTGATGCCGATGCCGTCCATGATGGCGCGCTGGTTCCAGGGCTCGCCCACGCAGAAGCCGTCCATGTTGCCCACGCGCATGTTGGCCACCATCTGCGGCGGCGGCACCACGATGGCCTTGGCGTCCTTCATCGGGTTGATGCCGTGGCTGGCCAGCCAGTAGTACAGCCACATCGCATGCGTGCCGGTGGGGAAAGTCTGGGCAAAGGTGTATTCGCGCTTGTCGGTGGCCATCAGCTTGGCCAGCGAGGCGCCGTCCACCGCGCCCTTGTCCGCCAGCTTCTTGCTCAACGTGATGGCCTGGCCGTTGTTGTTCAGCGTCATCAGCACGGCCATGTCCTTCTTGGGGCCGCCGATGCCCAGATGCACGCCGTACACCAGGCCGTAGAGCACGTGGGCGAAGTCCAGCTCGCCGTTGACCAGCTTGTCGCGCACGCCGGCCCAGCTGGCTTCCTTGCTGGGCACGATCTTCACGCCGTACTTCTTGTCGATGCCCAGCACCGAAGCCATCACCACGCTGGCGCAGTCCGTCAGCGGGATGAAGCCGATCCTGACCTCTTCCTTCTCGGGCTTGTCCGAGCCCTGAGCCCACACGGCGGCGCGCAGCGCGGGGTCGAGGGTCAGGGCGCCGGCGGCGGCGGTCTGCAACACGCGGCGGCGGCTCAGGCGCTGGGCGTCGGGGGCGCGGGGGGCTTCGGTCATGGAGGCACTCCAAAAAAGAGGATCGAGGGGCGAGAGACAAAAAACAAAAAGGCGCCCTCGCCGCATCGGCCCTGTCGCATGGCGCGAACAGTTCCGGTGGCGAGGACGCCTTTGTCCTGGTGTGACCACAGCTCCCGCCGTTGGGAGCATTCGGCCTTCAGACCTTCGTCGGTCTCAGTCTGGCTGAGAGCAAGCCCCGTGCCAGGGCTGGAGCCTGCGCCGATGCGCCGGCTTTGCAGCAGCGTTGCCCAGGGGGGCGCGCGGGGGAGGGGCGCGGCCGCGGAGCCTTTGCCGCGTGCGTGCGGTTTGTGCGCTGCACCAAATTGGCGTGCGCGCGCTGCGTCAGTGCGGGGCGCCGCGCGGCAGGAAGTCGGCCATGGCCAGCACCGATTCGGCCACATCGACCAGGCGCCGGTTCTGGTTCATGGCGGTCTGGCGCAGCATCTTGTGCGCTTCTTCCTCGCTGAGATGGCGGTGCGCCATCAGCAGCCCCTTGGCGCGTTCGACCACCTTGCGCTCGTTGAGCGTGGCGCGCACCTGCTGCAGCTCGTCGTTCATGGCCTGCAGGCGCTGCGACTGCTCCTGCACCAGCTGCAGCACCGAATGCTCGAGCTGACGGCCGTAGCCGGTGCCGGGCAGGGCGGCGGGTTCGGCGCTGGGCGCTTCGGCAAAGAAGTGGCCGGACTGCACGCTGTTGCCCATCTTCAGCGCCTCGTCGCGCTGCAGCTCGGCACGCGCCTGCGCGACCTTGCGTCCGCACAGCGCACGCAGCTCCTCGGCCAGGGCGTCCTCCACGGCCTGCATGGCGTCGATGCGCTGGGTGCAGGCCTCGAACCATTGGGGGCCGAGGTTCGCGTCCAGCACGGTGCCGGCCGGCGAGGTGCAGCCAATGCGGCGCAGCCGCTCCAGCTCGGCCAGCTGGACCGCCGACGCGCCGGCGTGCCAGCGCGCGCGCAGGGCTTCGTTGCTGAAGTCGCGAAAAACGCGAAAGCAGCGCTCCTGCGATTCGATCAGGTGCAGCCAGTGCTGGCGCTGCACGTCGTCGTTGCCGCCGCGCAGAAAGGCCGCCACGCCGAAGGCACGCTCCTGGCCGGCGAATTCCTTGCCCTGCATGAAGTTGAACAGCGCCACCAGCCAGCGCGAGATGTCAGGGTCGGTGGCGCCGTCGGCGGCCTCGAACACCACGGCCAGCAGGGCGCTGAGCAGGCGCACGAAGGCGGCCATCGCCATCTCGGGCGACAGGGCCAGGCTCTGCACGCGCTGGCGCAGCGCGGGCAGCGCGTCCAGGCCCTGCAGCGCATAGGCCACGCGCGGAAAGAGGCGGGCGCCGCCGGCCAGGCGGCGCGGATCGTTCACCAGCGGGTCCAGCGCCGCGCGCACCTGCGCCTCGCGCTGCAGGCTCTCGGCCACCTGCGCCTGCCGCTCGGCCGCATAGCGCCGGCCGCCCGAGCCCAGGAACACGTTGCTCAAACCGCGCTCGCGCTGCAGGGCATGCACCAGCCGGCCGATGGTGCTGACCAGCTCGCTGGTGCGCGCGAGCTGGTCCAGCTCGTCGATCTCGCAGCGGCGGGCGGCCAGCAGGAAGCCTAGGCTGTTGGTCATCGAAGCGCTTGGGTCCGGATCCATGGGGTGAGGCGGTCGTGCAATTTCCATGCCGAAAGCCGGAAAACCGCGCACGCCTACACTCGGCAGATGCGAATTCTGGGCATCGAATCTTCCTGCGACGAGACCGGCGTGGCGCTGGTGCAGACCGAGGACGGCCCAGGGTTGCCTCGCCTGCTGGCCCATGCGCTGCACAGCCAGATCGCCATGCACCAGGCCTACGGCGGCGTCGTGCCCGAGCTGGCCAGCCGCGACCACATCCGCCGCGTGCTGCCGCTCACGCAGGCCGTGCTGGACGAGGCCGGCCTTGCGCGCGAGGCCATCGACGTGGTGGCCTTCACGCGCGGGCCGGGCCTGGCGGGGGCGCTGCTGGTGGGGGCGGGCGTGGCCTGTGCGCTGGGCGCCTCGCTGGGCAGGCCCGTGCTGGGCGTGCATCACCTCGAAGGCCATCTGCTGTCGCCCTTCCTGAGCGCCGATGCGCCCGAGTTTCCCTTCGTGGCGCTGCTCGTGTCGGGCGGCCACACGCAGCTCATGCGCGTGGAAGGCGTGGGCCGCTACGAACTGCTGGGCGAGACCATCGACGATGCCGCAGGCGAGGCTTTCGACAAGAGCGCCAAGCTCATGGGCCTGCCCTACCCGGGCGGCCCCTGGCTGGCCAAGCTGGCCGAAGGCGGCGATGAGCAGGCCTTCAGGCTGCCCCGGCCCCTGCTGCACAGCGGCGATCTGGATTTTTCTTTCGCCGGCCTCAAGACGGCCGTGCTCACGCAGGCCAGGAAGCTGGGCGAGGACCTGGAGGCCCGCAAGGCCGATCTGGCCGCGTCCACCCAGGCGGCCATCGTCGAAGTGCTGCTGCGCAAGTCGCTCACGGCGCTGGACCGCACGGGCCTCAGGCGCCTGGTGGTGGCGGGCGGCGTGGGCGCGAACCGGCAACTGCGCGCGCAGCTCGATGCGGCCTGCAAGCGCCGCGGTGTGCGCGTGCATTACCCGGAACTGCACCTGTGCACCGACAACGGCGCCATGATCGCCATGGCCGCCGCCATGCGCCTGCAGGCCGGCCTGGAACAGGCGCAGCCGCGCTATGCCTTCGACGTGCGGCCGCGCTGGCCGCTGGATGCGCTGGCGGCAGGCTGATCCCGATGATCCGGCGCCGCGCGCCTGGGCATCAGCCCTGGACGCTTCCCCACTGCCGCAGCCGGCGGTAAAGCAGCCCGCGCGACACGCCCAGCACGCGCGCAGCGCGCGACACATTGCCCTGGCACTGGGCCAGGGTCTGCTCGATCAGGCTGCGGTTGGCTTCGTCCAGCGAGGGCGATGAGGCGGCTGATGCGGGCGTCGTCGCGCTGTCCTCTTGCGGTTCGTGGGCCAGCGCTGCGGCCTGGGTGAGCGGCGACTCGTCCGTGCGGCTGTCGCGCGCGTCCAGTTGCGCCGCCATCCAGAGCGTGAGGCCGCAGGGCAGCATCCGCGGGCGGGCGCGGCCTGCATGGGACAGGGCCAGCAACTGCGGCAGATCCAGCCCGAACACCGCTTCGGCCTCCAGCCCCGCCTCGGGCACGCGCGGATGGCCGAGCAGCCGCGCGCCCACGCCATTGAACCAGAGCAGCCGCCCCTTGCCGTCCACGGCGGCCAGGCCTTCGAGCGGCGTGTCGAACATGGCCGGGCTGGCCTGGAAGCGCAGCAGCAGCTGCGCGCGCGCCGAGCGGGTCAGCAGGCGGTTCTCGATGCTGGTGGCGTACATGTGGGCCATGGCGCCGGCATCGAAGCGGAACGGCCCCTGTTCGGTGCTCAGGTCCAGCATTGCGACGATGCGGCCGCTGGCATCGCGCACCGGCGCCGCGGCGCAGTACAGGCTGGCCAGGCAGCGGAAGAAGTGTTCCGCACCCTGCACGACGCAGACCTCGCCGGTGTCGACGGCGACACCGGGCGCACCCGTGCCCACGGTGGTCTCGCCGATGCTCACGCCCACGCGCGCGACCGATCGCAGCAGCGGGCCATCGCCTGCGGTGGGCTGCGAGGCCAGCACCACCACGCCCTCGCTGCTGGTCAGCATGACGCGGGCCTGGCTGCCGGTGATCACGGTTTCCAGCTCGGCGATGGGGTCGGTGGCGGCCTCGAGCAGCGCGCGGTTCCTGGTCAGCACGGTCGCCACGCGCAGCTTGCTGATGGGGTCGAAGCTGAGGGTCTCGCCCGGGTCTCGGCTGGCGCCCAGGCAGCGGGCCCATGACTGGATGACCGGCTCGGGCACGAGCCCCGAGGGGCGCTCGCCGTGCTCGAAATAGCGTTCGCGCGCCAGCGCCACGCGGTCTTCCTGCGTCGCGAAGAAGGGGTTGGGCAGCGCTCGGGGCGAGATCGTGGGGCGCATGGTGGTGCCGTGCCGGCTGCGATTGTGTTGGCGCGCCGCCGCAGGGCATGACTAGGGGAATCACCCATGGTCGGGCGCCGCCCTGTGCGGCCTTTGTGTTCCGTGGCGGTACACATCGGGCCTAGGGTTCGTCCGGGTGTTGAGCGTCGGGGACGCATTTCTTAAGGTCCGTCCGTGGAGCCGCGCGCCGGTCTCCATGAACGCAGAACAAGTCATGCAGGAGGCACCACGAATGAATCTCCGTTCCATCCCTGCCGTGCTGTGGGCAACTGCGCTGCTGGCGCTGCCGGCCGGCGCCTGGGCGCAGGCCAAGGCCTCGCCCGAGCACATGCGCAGCGTGACGGCGCGCATCGACACCCAGAGCATCCGCGACAACGCGCAAGCCACCAGAGACTGGCCCAGCCACGGACTGGACCATGGCGAGACGCGCTTCTCGCGCCTGAAGCAGCTCGACACCGAGAACGTGAAGAGGCTGGGGCTGGCCTGGTCCTACGACCTGGAATCCACGCGCGGCGTGGAGGCCACGCCGGTGGTGGTGGACGGCATCATGTACGTCAGCGCGAGCTGGAGCGTGGTGCATGCCGTGGACGTGCGCAGCGGCAAGCGGCTGTGGAGCTTCGACCCCAAGGTGGACCGTGCCAGCGGCTTCAAGGGCTGCTGCGACGTGGTCAACCGCGGCGTGGCCGTGTACCAGGGCAAGGTTTTCGTGGCGGCCTTCGATGGTCGCCTGATCGCCCTGGATGCCGCCACCGGCGCGAAGGTGTGGGAGAAGGACACCATCGTCGACCGCAAGTACAGCTACACCATCACCGGTGCGCCGCGCGTCTTCAAGGGCAAGGTCATCATCGGCAACGGCGGAGCCGAATACGGGGTGCGCGGCTACATCACGGCCTACGACGCGGGCAGCGGCGAGCAGAAGTGGCGCTGGTTCACCGTGCCGGGCGATCCCTCGAAGCCCTTCGAGAACGAGGCCATGGCCCAGGCGGCGAAGACCTGGGACCCGGCGGGCAAGTGGTGGGAGGCCGGCGGCGGCGGCACGGCCTGGGACACCATGGCCTTCGACCCCGAGCTGAACCTGATGTACATCGGCACCGGCAACGGTTCGCCCTGGGCGCGCAGCAAGCGAAGCCCGGGCGGGGGCGACAACCTGTACCTGGCCAGCATCGTCGCGCTGGACCCGGACACCGGCAAGTACGTGTGGCATTACCAGGAGACGCCGGGCGACAACTGGGACTTCACGTCGACCCAGCCCATGATCCTGGCCGACCTCAAGATCCAGAACAAGCTGCGCAAGGTGATCCTGCACGCGCCCAAGAATGGCTTCTTCTTCGTCATCGACCGCACCAACGGGCAGTTCATCTCGGCCAGGAATTTCGTCGACGTGAACTGGGCCAGCGGCTACGACGCCAAGGGGCGGCCCATCGAGACGGCCATCGCCCGCAGCGGCGACCGCGCGCGCGACATCATCCCCAGCGCCTTCGGCGCGCACAACTGGCACTCCATGTCCTTCAACCCGCAGACGGGCCTGGTCTACCTGCCTGCGCAGCATGTGCCGCTGACCTTGCAGGACAACAAGAACTGGCGCTTCAACGCCGGTTCGCTGCCCGAGCCGCACAGCAACATCGGCTGGAACACCGCCACGCTGGTCAACATGGAGCCGGCCAAGAGCAAGCCCTTCGGCCGCCTGATCGCCTGGGACCCGGTGGCCCAGAAGGAGCGCTGGCGCGTGGAGCATGTGTCGCCCTGGAACGGCGGCACCCTGGCCACGGCGGGCAACCTCGTGTTTCAGGGCACGGCCGACGGCCGCTTCGTGGCCTATGACGCGCGCAACGGCAAGAAGCTGTGGGAGAAGCCTACCGGCACCGGCGTGGTGGCCGCGCCTGTGACCTACGAGGTGGATGGGCGGCAGTACGTGTCCATCGCCGTGGGCTGGGGCGGCGTCTATGGGCTGGCGGCCCGCCACACCGAGCGCAAGGGGCCGGGCACGGTCTACACCTTCGTGCTCGACGGCAAGGCCGAGCCCCCGTCCTTCGTGGCCTACCAGCAGGGCAAGCTGCTGCAGGGCGTGCCTTACGACAAGAGCCAGGTGAGCGCCGGCACGGCGCTGTACGTGAGCAACTGCGCCTTCTGCCATGGGGTGCCGGGCGTGGACCGCGGCGGCAACATCCCCAACCTGGGCTACATGGATCCGGCCTTCATCGAGCACCTCGACAAGTTCGTGTTCAAGGGACCGGCCACCTCGCGTGGCATGCCCGACTTCACGGGCAAGCTGAGCCCGCAGGACGTGGAGAAGATCAAGGCCTTCATCCAGGGCACGGCCGACGCCGTCCGGCCCAAGAACTGATACGGTTTTGCCTTCAAACGCATAGCTTCGTTGGGGTGCCTCGCCGTGCGTCAGCACTGTCTTCGGCACCCCGCCTCGCTCTGCGCTTGAATGCAAAACCGTATGAAGCCTTCGCGCCCCGGGCGGCGGGGCGGGGCTTGCTACAGCTCTTCGACGCGGCGCGGCGGATAGCTGTCCCAGGCCTGGCAGCCGGGGCAGTGCCAGAAGTACTGGTGCGCCTCGAAACCGCAGGCCGCGCAGCGGTAGCGCAGCAGCGGGCGCGCCGCCTGGTCCAGCGCCTTCTGGACTGGCGCGTGGGTCTGCGCGTCGTCCGTGAAGCGTTCGCGGCTGAGCCAGCGCGAGGCCGCGACCAGCGAGGACGGCTGGTGTCTGAGGTGCTGCAGGTAGCCGTCGCGCGGGTTGTCGCCAGCGCCTGCCGGTGCTGCTGCTGCTGCTGCGCCGTCTTCGGCCTGGGACGGGCTCGCTCCGAGCGCCATCAGCGCTTCCAGCACGTCGATGGATGGAGCCTGTGCATAGCGCGCGCGCAGCAGGCCTTGTGCCTCGGCGACGCGCTGGGCGCCCTGGGCGGCCTGCTGCAGCTGTGCGGCGTAAAGGGGCAGGGCCAGTGGCGCCACTTCGCTGAGCCGGCGCAGGGTCTCGAAGGCGGCTGCGGCATCGCCCGCGCGCAGCTGCAGGGCCGCCAGGTCGATGGCCGGGCGCGGCGCCTCGGGCGCCAGCTCTGCGGCCTGGCGCAGCAGGCCCAGCGCGGCATCGACGGCGCCCTGGCTGCTGAGTTCCTGCGCCTGTTCGCACAGGTGGTGGGCGCGGCGCGTGGCATAGCTGGCCTGGCCTGCGGCGTCCAGCTTCTGGGCCACGGCTTCGGCCTGCGCCCACTCGCGGGAGCGCTCGTAGATGGCCAGCAGCGCCAGCCGGGCTTCGTTCTCGTAGGCCGTGCCCTCGAGCTTCTGCAATGCGGCTTCCGCGCGGTCAAGCAGGCCGGCGCTGAGGAAGTCGCGCGCCAGCGCATGCTGGGCGCGCTCGCGGTCGGCGCGGCTGAGGTCGCCGCGCGACAGCAGGTGCTCGTGCACGCGCACGGCGCGCTGGTATTCGCCGCGGCGGCGGAACAGGTTGCCCAGCGCGAAGTGAAGCTCCTGCGTGTCGGGGTCGTTCTGCACCGCCTCGATGAAGGCGTCGATGGCCTGGTCCTGCTGTTCGTTGAGCAGGTAGTTCAGGCCGCGGAAGTAGGCCTTGGGGGCCTGGCGGTTCTCCAGCCGCAACTGGCGCAGGTCCAGGCGCGAGGCCAGCCATCCCAACACGAAAGCGATGGGAAGGCCCAGCAGGAGCCAGCTGAAATCAAAGTCCATGGTGGCGGGCGATGGTCGGTTCCGGGGCGCCGGTGCCGTGCAGGGCGGATGGCGGCGTGGTGGCAGGAGGCAGCGGCGGCGTCTCGGGCTGCGCCTGTTGTTGCTGCTGCTGGGCCTGTTGGGCCGCGAGCCGGTGCCGCCACCACAGCGGCAGCATGCCCAGCACGCCCACCACCATGCCGCCGGCAAAGGCCGCCAGCACCACCAGCACCAGCGGCGCGCGCCAGTAGGTGCCGAAGAAGAAGTTCACCGTCGCATCGTGCTGGTTGTTCAGCGCGAAGGCGAAGAGGGTAAAAAAAATGGCTGCCTTGAGCAGCCACAGGAAATATTTCATGCCGATCCCGTGAGCCGGGTCGGATTCTAAGAAAGCCGTGCGCCACGCCTTGCGGACGTGGGCATCGGTCAGTCGTCGCTGGTGTCGTCGTCGTCCACCGCTGCACCACCGCGGCCATCCACCGCTTCGCGCAGGGCCTTGCCCGGCTTGAAGTGGGGGACGCGCTTTTCAGGCACCTGCACGCTCTCGCCCGAACGCGGGTTGCGTCCGATGCGGGGCGGCCGGCGGTTGACCGAAAAGCTGCCGAAGCCACGGATCTCGATGCGGTGACCACGCACCAGCGCGTCGCTCATGGCGTCGAGCATGGTCTTGACGGCCGATTCCGCATCCCGATGCGTGAGTTGCGGGAATCGTGCAGCCAGTTCTTCAACGAGGTCGGAGCGGGTCATGCGGGCACGTCGAGCGCCCGGCGCCTTGCGTTGGTCGGCGTGTTTCCACGCTCAACGCGAAGCGCCAGACGCTCAGGCTCTTGTTGCGTGCTTACTTGTCGCCGCCGTCCAGCTTGGCGCGCAGCAGGGCGCCCAGGCTGGTCGTGCCGGCGTTTTCACGCGCCGACTGCTGGCTCAGATGAGCCATGGCTTCCTGTTGGTCAACCATGTCCTTCTGCTTGATCGACAGCTGGATGTTGCGGGTCTTGCGATCCACGTTGACCACCACGGCCGTGACTTCGTCGCCTTCCTTGAGCACGTTGCGCGCGTCTTCCACGCGGTCACGGCTGATTTCGGAGGCGCGCAGGTAGCCCACCACGTCGCTGCCCAGGTCGATCTCGGCACCACGCGGGTCCACGGTCTTGACCTTGCCGGTCACGGTCTGGCCCTTGTCGTTCACGGTCACGAAGGTGGTGAACGGGTCGCCGTCGAGCTGCTTGATGCCCAGGCTGATGCGCTCGCGGTCCACGTCCACGGCCAGCACGATGGCTTCGACTTCCTGGCCCTTCTTGTAGTTGCGGACAGCGGCTTCGCCAGCTTCGTTCCACGACAGGTCGGACAGGTGCACCAGGCCGTCGATGCCGGCAGCCAGGCCCACGAACACGCCGAAGTCGGTGATCGACTTGATCGGGCCCTTGACGCGGTCGCCGCGCTTGGTGTTTTGCGCGAATTCCTGCCAGGGGTTGGCCTTGCACTGCTTCATGCCCAGGCTGATGCGGCGCTTGTCTTCGTCGATCTCCAGGACCATGACTTCGACTTCGTCACCCAGCGACACGATCTTGTTCGGGGCCACGTTCTTGTTGGTCCAGTCCATTTCGGAGACGTGCACCAGACCTTCGATGCCGGGTTCCAGCTCGACGAAGGCGCCGTAGTCGGCGATGTTCGTGACCTTGCCGAACAGGCGGGTGGCCTGCGGATAACGGCGCGACACGCCCATCCACGGGTCGTCGCCCATCTGCTTGAGGCCCAGCGAGACGCGGTTCTTCTCGGTGTCGAACTTGAGGATCTTGGCCGTGATTTCCTGGCCGGCCTGCACCACTTCGCTCGGGTGGCGCACGCGACGCCATGCCATGTCGGTGATGTGCAGCAGGCCGTCGATGCCGCCCAGGTCCACGAACGCACCGTATTCGGTGATGTTCTTGACCACGCCATGCACCACGGCGCCTTCCTTCAGGGTCTCCATCAGCTTGGCGCGTTCTTCGCCCATGCTGGCTTCGACCACGGCGCGGCGGCTCAGCACCACGTTGTTGCGCTTGCGGTCGAGCTTGATGACCTTGAATTCCAGGGTCTTGTTCTCGTAGGGGGTCAGGTCCTTGACCGGACGCGTGTCGATCAGCGAACCGGGCAGGAAGGCGCGGATGCCGTTGACCAGCACCGTCAGGCCGCCCTTGACCTTGCCGCTGGTGGTGCCGGTGACGAATTCGCCGGATTCCAGGGCCTTCTCCAGCGCCAGCCACGAAGCCAGACGCTTGGCGGTGTCGCGCGAGAGGATGGTGTCGCCGTAGCCGTTTTCGACGGAGCCGATGGCCACGGACACGAAGTCGCCGGCTTGCACTTCGAGCTCGCCCTGGTCGTTCTTGAACTCTTCGATCGGCACGTAGGCTTCGGACTTCAGGCCGGCATTGACCACCACGTGGTTGTGCTCGACACGCACCACCTCGGCGGTGATGACCTCGCCTGCGCGCATTTCAGAACGCTTGAGGGACTCTTCAAAGAGAGCGGCAAAAGATTCGGACATGAGTGTTCCTGTTCCATCCGCCAGGTTTCCAGTTGCCCATGCAGGATCGCTCGCAACTGTTTCTATGGCTGGGGACGGTGGTTGTGGGCTTGCGCCCGGGTTGTAGGTTGAACAACCGGCAGGCCAGTGCGCTGACGCGCGAGGAGAGCCTGCCGGGACCAGAAAGACCGCCCCACAGGGAGTGGAGCGGCCCGGCCCTTCAGCCTTCGCTGAAGGGCTGCACCTGCCGCCACCAGTGCAAGACCTGATCCACCGACTGCTGTGCGGTCTGATCGGAGTTGTCCAGGAGGCGGGCATCCTCGGCCGGCTTCAAGGGCGCCACGCTGCGGGACGAATCCCGCGCATCGCGCGCCTCCAGGTCGGCACGAAGGTCGGCGATGTTAGCCGAAATTCCCTTGGAAATCAATTGCTTATGGCGTCGCTCGGCGCGATGCGCGGCGCTGGCCGTGAGGTACACCTTCAGCGGGGCGTCCGGGAAGATCACGGTGCCCATGTCGCGGCCGTCCGCCACCAGCCCCGGCAGGCGCCTGAAGCCCTGCTGCAGGGCCTGCAGCGCCTCGCGCACGGCGGGCAGTGCCGATACGCGGGAGGCGTCCATGCCGGCGGCTTCGGTGCGGATGGCGTCACTGATGTCCTCATCGCCCAGCCACACGCGGCCGGCGTCGAAGCGCAGGGGCAGGGCGCGGGCCAGGTCGGCAATGGCGGCTTCCTGCGATGGCTCCAGCGCCAGGTGGGCGCGCCGCGCGGCCAGGCCCGCGACGCGGTACAGCGCGCCTGAGTCCAGGTAGTGGTAGCCGAGCTGGCGCGCGAGTTCCGCGGCCAGCGTGCCCTTGCCCGAAGCCGTGGGGCCATCCACGCAGATCACGGGCACGGCCACGGGTTCCACCACCTCGAACAGGGTCTCGAAATAGTCAGGGAAGGTCTTGGCCACGCACTTGGGGTCGAGGATGCGCACCGGCAGACCATCGGGGTTGAGCGCGGCCAGGGAGAAACACATCGCCACGCGATGGTCGTCGTAGGTGTGGATCGCGGCGCGCCGCCATTGGCCGGTGGGCAGCGGCTCGATGCGCAGGAAGTCCGGCCCGGCCTCCACCGTGGCGCCCAGCTTGCGCAGCTCGATGGCCATGGCGTCGATGCGGTCGGTTTCCTTGACGCGCCAGCTCGCGATGTTGCGCAGGGTGCTTGGGCCGTCGGCGTACAGCGCCATCACCGCCAGGGTCATGGCGGCGTCGGGGATGTGGTTGGCGTCCAGGTCGATGGCCTTGAGCGGCCAGGCGCCGCGCCGCACCTGCAGCCAGTTGGGGCCGCTGTCCACCTGCGCGCCCATCTGGCGGGCTGCATCGACGAAACGGATGTCGCCTTGGATCGAGGCCGCGCCCACGCCTTCGATGCGAATGCCGTCGTGGCCCGCGCGCGGCGCCGCCAGCGCGCCCAACGCGATGAAATAGCTGGCCGACGAAGCATCGGCCTCCACATGGATCTGGCCTGGCGACTGGTAATGGCTGCCCGCAGGGATGGTGAAGCGTTGCCAGCCCTCGCGCTCGATGGCAATGCCAAAGCGCGCGAGCAGGTTCAGCGTGATCTCCACATAGGGCTTGGAGATCAGCTCGCCCACCACCTCGATGACGATGGGCCGCTGCGTGGCTGCGAGCGGCAGGGCCAGCAGCAAGGCAGTGAGAAACTGGCTGGAGACATCGCCGCGCACGCGGATCGGCGCATCCAGATGCAGCTGCGCCTGCGCCACGGGCCGGATGCGCAGCGGCGGGTAGCCGGGGTTGCCCAGGTACTCGAGCTCGCAGCCCAGCTGTACCAGCGCATCCACCAGATCGCCGATGGGGCGCTCGTGCATGCGCGGCACGCCGCGCAGTTCGAAGTCGCCGCCCAGCAGTGCCAGCGCCGCCGTCAGCGGGCGCATGGCCGTGCCCGCGTTGCCCAGGAACAGGGAAGCCTGCGCTGTGCGCACCTGGCCGCCCAGTCCGTCGATCTCCAGCACCGGGCCCTCGCGCCGCAGGCCGCAGCCCAGCGCGCGCAGCGCATCGAGCATCACGCGCGTGTCGTCCGAATCCAGCAGGTCGTGCACGCGCGTGGTGCCGCTGGCCAGCGCGGCCAGCAGCAGCACGCGGTTGGAGATGCTCTTGGAGCCCGGCAGATGCACCGTGCCCCCGGCACTGAGCAGCGGCGGCAGATCGAGGAAGTGTGTGGCGTACATGGCAGGAAGGCGAAAAGGGGCGGCGCGACACGGCCCTGGTGGAAAGGGGGCTGCAGTCGGCGTGCGCGGATCTTGGTCAGGCGAGACGCGCGCGCCTAGTGCTTGGCGCTGTTGGCCCGGCCTGCGCTGGGCCATTGCCGCCTGGCATTGCGTGCTGCACCGATGGATTCGTCCAGCGCCGCTGCATCGCCGTTGGAGATCATTGCCTCCATCTGCAGCAGCGTGTTGCGAAACAGCTGCGACTGGCGCAGCACCTCTTCGTTGTTGGCCAGCAGGATGTCGCGCCACACGGTCGGGTCGCCGCCCGCGATGCGCGTGAAGTCGCGAAACCCCGGGCCGGCCAGTTCCAGATAGCGCTTGCCATCGGGTTGCGCCTGCATGGCGTTGACGAACGCGAAGGCCAGCAGATGCGGCAGATGGCTCACGGCCGCGAAAGCCGCGTCATGCGCCTCGGGCGTCATGGTCAGCACCTGGGCGCCGATCTTGCGCCAGAGTTGTTCGGCCTTCTGCGCCAGGGCAGGGCGCGTGCCTTCCACCGGCGTGAGGATGACCTTGCGGTGCTGGAACAGGTCGGCTTCGGCATGTTCCACGCCCGCCACTTCCTTGCCTGCGATGGGATGCGCGGGCACGTACTGGCTGAAGTGGTTGTGCAGCCCCCGCTCGGCCGCTGCGATCACGTCGCACTTGGTGGAGCCCACGTCCATCAGCATCGCATGGGGAGAAAGACCGTGGCGGATCGCGCGGAAGGTGGCTTCGCTCGCGCTCACGGGCACGGCCACCAGCACCAGGTCGGCGCCCGAGACGGCCAGCAGCGCCGAAGGCGCTTCCACGTCGATCACGCCGAGCTGGCGTGCGCGCTCGGTGGTGGAGGGCGACTTGCTGTAGCCCACCACGCGCCTGACCAGGCGGGCGCGCTTGAGCGCCAGTGCGAACGAGCCGCCGATGAGGCCGCAGCCGATCAGCCCCAGTTGCTCAAACATGCAGTCTCCCTCTTGTCATGCGTGCCTGCTGCCGATGCAGCAGCGCCTTCAACGCGTTCGCCCTCATGCCTTCACCGGGTAGGCGCCGATGATCTTGAAGAATGCGCTGAGCTCGCGCAGTTCCTTAAGTGCCGCCGCCACATGGGGCTGCGACGGATGGCCGTCGAGGTCGATGTAGAAGTAGTACTCCCACTGCCCGGTGCGGGCAGGGCGCGATTCGAAGCGCGTCATCGAGACCTTGTGCGTCTTCAGCGGCACCAGCAGATCGTGCACCGCGCCGGGCTTGTTGGGCACCGACACCACCAGGCTGGTGCAGTCGCGACCCGATGCGGGCGGCATGCCCAGGGTCTGGGGCAGGGCGATGATCGCAAAGCGCGTGCGGTTGTACGGATCGTCCTGGATGGCGTGCGCCACGATGTGCTGGCCGAACTGGGCCGCCGCGCTTTCGCTGGCGATTCCAGCCCAGGCCGGGTTGGTGGCGGCCTGCCGTGCGCCTTCCGCGTTGCTCGATACGGCGCGGCGCTCGGCATGCGGCAGGTGCTTGGACAGCCAGGCGTGGCACTGCGCCAGCGCCTGCGGGTGGGCCAGCACGGCTTCGATGCCTTCGAGCGAGTTGGTGCTGCGCAGCAGGTTGTGGCGCACCAGCAGGCTCACTTCGCCCACTACATGGGCCGGCGAATGCAGGAACAGATCCAGCGTGCGGGCCACGGCGCCTTCGGTGGAGTTCTCGACGCCCACCACGCCGTACTGGGCGCTGCCGGCGGCCGTGGCGTGGAAGACTTCGTCGAAGTTGGCGCAATAGATCAGGTCGGCCGCGCCGCCGAAGTATTCGATGGCGGCCTGTTCGGTGAAGGTGCCTTCGGGGCCCAGCACGGCCACGCGTTGCGGCGATTCGAGGGCCAGGCAGGCCGACATGATCTCGCGCCAGATGGCGGCCACATGCGCTTCGCGCAGCGGCCCCGGGTTGGCGGCCTTGACCTTCTCGATCACCTGCGCCACGCGGTCGGGTCGGAAGAAGGGTGTGCCTTCGCGCTTCTTGATCTCGCCCACCTGCTCCGCCACCTTGGCCCGCGCGTTGAGCAGTTGAAGCAACTGCGTGTCGAGGGAGTCGATCTGCGTGCGCAGATCGGTCAGGCTGGCGGAAGGATCGTGAGGGGGCGTGGAAGCAGTCATCGGCGGGGCGGAAAAAGGCGGCTGCACCGCCCCGCGCGAAGATGCGGAGCTCAGGCGTGCAGGCGCTCGAATTCTCGCATGTAGGACACCAGCGCCTGCACGCCGGCCAGAGGCATGGCGTTGTAGATGCTCGCCCGCATGCCGCCCACCGACTTGTGGCCCTTGAGCTGCAGCAGCCCGGCCTCGCGCGCGCCGTCCAGGAAGGCCTGGTTGCGCGATTCGTCCCGCAGCTGGAAGGGCACGTTCATGCGCGAACGCCAGGCCCTCGCCACCTTGTTCACGTAGAGCTGCGAGCTGTCGATGGCGCCGTACAGAAGATCGGCCTTGGCGATGTTGCGCTGCTCCATCGCAGCCACGCCGCTGAGCGAACCTTCACGTTGCGCGAGCAGCCACTTGAAGGTGAGCCCCGCCACGTAGATGCCCCAGGTCGGCGGGGTGTTGTACATGGACTGGTTGTCGGCCACCGTGCGGTAGTTGAAGGCGCTGGGGCAGATCGGCAGCGCATGGCCCAGCAGATCCTCGCGCACGATCACGATCGTCAGCCCGGCCGGGCCGATGTTCTTCTGCGCACCGCCGAAGGCCAGGCCTACGCGCGACCAGTCCACGGGCCGCGAGGCCACGTGCGACGAGAAGTCGATCACCAGCGGCGCCCGGCTGCCCAGGGCAGCCAGGTCGGGCAGTTGCTGGAACTCGATGCCGTTGATGGTCTCGTTCGAGCACAGGTGCACGTAGCTGGCCGATTCGCTCAGCGCCCATTGCTCGGGCGCCGGCACGTCGGTGTGGCCGCTGTCGGCATTGCTGGCCGCCAGGTGCGGCTGCGCGTAGCGCGCCGCTTCCTTGTGCGACTTGGCGCTCCAGCTTCCGGTGACCACGAAGTCCACCACGCCGCCGCGCGAGAGGTTCAGCGGCACGATGGCGTTCTCGCCCAGGCCGCCGCCCTGCATGAACAGGATCTGGAAGTGCGCAGGTACCGCCAGCAATGCGCGCAGATCGGCTTGCGCCTCGGCCAGGATCTGGCCGAACTCCTTGCCGCGATGGCTCATTTCCATCACGCCCATGCCGCTGCCTTGCCAGTCCAGCATCTGCTCGGCGGCCTGGCGCAGCACCTCTTCCGGCATCGCGGCCGGGCCTGCCGAAAAGTTGTAGGGCCGCTGGCCCTGAGGCGCGCTCACTTCTTGGCGGGTGCAGCAGCGGGCGCCTTGGCGCCGCCGGCGGGCGCTGCGGGCGCGCCCAGGGCCTTGGCCACGGCCTTGTCCAGTTGCTCGAGCTTGGGCTCGATGCTGGTGCGCGTGTCGGCCACCACCTTCTCGGCCAGCGCGGCCTGCAGCTGGGGGTTCACTTCCTGGTACTTCTTGCTCACGGGCGAGTTGATCCAGGCCACCAGCTGGCGCAGTTCTTCTTCGCTGAAGTTCTGCTCCAGCACCGGCGTCAGTGCCGCGGGGGCCACTTGCACGGCCTTGTCGCGCACGATGGGGTAGGCCGAGTCGAAGTACTTCTTGAGTTCTGCGTCGGCGGCCTTGCCGGCTGCTTCGCGCTTGGCTTCGGGCACCTGGGTCTGCAGGTAGCCGGCGCCGGCGCGTGCGACGGGCAGGCTGGACTCTTCAACCAGGCCGCGGGCCAGGGCCTCGACGCCGGGGCGCTGCAGTTCCAGGAACTGCTTGATCAGCGCGGCCTTGTCCTGGGCCATCGCCAGGCTGGAAGTGGCCAGCGTGGCGGCCAGCAAGGAGAGTTTGAGTGCTTTCATTCAGGACTTTCTGTGGAAGAGTTGGAATCGCCCTCTGCTTCCGCCGAGGCGTTGGCGTCGTTCTCGACGATGCGCTGCAGGCCGCTGAGCTTGGCACCTGCATCCAGGCCGATGAGCGTCACGCCTTGCGTGGCGCGGCCCATCTCACGGATTTCGCTGACGCGGGTGCGCACCAGCACACCCGTGTCGGTGATGAGCATGATCTCGTCGTCGGCCCTCACCAGGGTGGCTGCAACGACCTTGCCGTTGCGCTCACTCTGTTGAATCGCGATCATGCCTTTGGTTCCCCGGCCGTGGCGCGTGTACTCATTGATACTCGTGCGCTTGCCGTAGCCGTTCTCGGTGGCCGTCAGCACGCTCTGAGCGGCGCCGGCCTCGGCACCGGCGTCGCCGGGCTGCTCGGACTCGGCTGCGTCTGCCACCAGCATGGCGATCACGCTCTGGCCATCCTCGATGTTCATGCCGCGCACGCCGCGCGCGTTGCGACCCATCGGGCGCACGTCGTTTTCATCGAAGCGCACGGCCTTGCCGCCATCACTGAACAGCATCACGTCGTGCTTGCCGTCGGTAAGCGCGGCGCCGATGAGGAAGTCGCCCTCGTCCAGGCCCACGGCGATGATGCCGGCCTTGCGCGGGTTGTTGAATTCCGTCAGCGGCGTTTTCTTCACCGTGCCCATGCTCGTGGTCATGAACACGAAGTGGTCTTCGGGGAAGCTGCGGTTGTCGCCCGTGAGCGGCAGCACCACGTTGATCTTCTCGCCTTCCTGCAGCGGGAACATGTTGACGATGGGCCGCCCGCGCGAGCCGCGCGAGCCGGCCGGCACTTCCCACACCTTGAGCCAGTAGAGGCGGCCGCGGTTGGAGAAGCACAGCAGGTAGTCGTGCGTGTTGGCGATGAAGAGCTGGTCGATCCAGTCGTCTTCCTTGGTCGCCGTGGCCTGCTTGCCGCGACCGCCCCGCTTTTGCGCGCGGTACTCCGACAGCGGCTGGCTCTTGATGTAGCCCGAATGCGAAAGCGTCACCACCATGTCGGTGGGCGTGATCAGGTCTTCGGTGGAAAGGTCGTAGGCGCTGTGTTCGACCTGGCTGCGGCGTGAGCCCAGCTTGGTGTGGCCGAACTCCTGCTTCACGGCCGCGAGCTCGTCGCCGATGATGGTGGAGACGCGCTCGGGCCGTGCCAGGATGTCCAGCAGGTCCTCGATCTCGGCCATCACTTCCTTGTACTCGGCCGTGATCTTGTCCTGCTCCAGGCCCGTCAGGCGCTGCAGGCGCATCTGCAGGATTTCCTGGGCCTGCGTTTCCGACAGCCTGTACAGCCCATCGCCCTGCAGCCCATAGGCGCGCTCAAGGCCTTCGGGGCGGTAGTCGTCGGCATTGACCACGCCGCCATCGGCGCGCGTGCGCGTGAGCATCTGGCGCACCAACTGGCTGTCCCAGCTGCGCGCCATCAGCTCGGCCTTGGCCACCGGCGGGGTGGGCGATTCGCGGATGATGCGGATGAACTCGTCGATGTTGGCCAGTGCAACGGCGAGACCTTCGAGCACATGGCCGCGTTCGCGGGCCTTGCGCAGGTTGAACACCGTGCGGCGCGTCACCACTTCGCGGCGGTGCTGGAGGAAGACCTCGATCAGGTCCTTCAGGTTGCACAGCTTGGGCTGGCCGTCCACCAGCGCCACCATGTTGATGCCGAAGGTGTCCTGCAGCTGCGTCTGCTTGTAGAGATTGTTGAGCACCACTTCGGGCACTTCGCCGCGCTTGAGCTCGATCACCAGCCGCATGCCCGACTTGTCGGACTCGTCCTGGATGTGGCTGATGCCCTCGAGCTTCTTCTCGTGCACCAGTTCGGCCATGCGCTCCTGCAGCGTCTTCTTGTTGACCTGATAGGGCAGCTCGTCAACGATGATGGCCTGGCGCTGGCCCCGGTCGATGTCCTCGAAGTGGCACTTCGCGCGCATCACCACCTTGCCGCGGCCGGTGCGGTAGCCTTCCTTGACGCTGTTGATGCCGTAGATCACGCCGGCCGTCGGGAAATCGGGCGCCGGGATGATGTCCATGAGGTCATCGATGCTGGCGTCGGGGTGGCGCAGCAGATGCAGGCAGCCATCCACCACCTCGTTGAGGTTGTGCGGCGGAATGTTGGTCGCCATGCCCACCGCAATGCCGCCGGAGCCATTGACCAGCAAATTGGGCAGGCGGCTGGGCAATACCAGCGGCTCTTTTTCGCTGCCGTCGTAATTGGGGCCGAAGTCCACCGTTTCACGGTCGATATCGGCCAGCATTTCATGCGCGATTTTCGCCAGGCGAATTTCGGTATAGCGCATGGCCGCGGCACTGTCGCCGTCCACGGAGCCGAAATTGCCCTGTCCATCCACCAGCATGTGGCGCATGGCGAAATCTTGGGCCAGCCGCACGATGGTGTCGTAGACCGACTGATCGCCGTGCGGGTGGTACTTGCCGATGACGTCGCCGACGATACGCGCCGACTTCTTGTACGGGCGGTTCCAGTCGTTGTTGAGCTCGTGCATGGCGTAGAGCACACGGCGATGCACGGGCTTGAGGCCATCACGGGCGTCTGGCAGTGCCCGGCCCACGATCACGCTCATGGCGTAGTCGAGGTAGCTGCGGCGCATCTCCTCTTCCAGACTGATGGGCAGCGTTTCTTTGGCGAATGAAGTCATCAAGGCACAGGCGATGGCGGAACAGGGGATTTTACGTCGGCGAAGGTGTGGCGACCAAGCAACAAAATAAGTGGGATTCCGCCGCCGTCCTACGCTTGGCGCAGGGGGGCAACCCGGTTTGCCAAAGACCCTATGGCACAATGATTCGAACGTTTTGGGTGGTGGTCACTTGAGACGTCCTTGATTCGCAGCGCGGCTGCGGCTTTTTCCCCCAAGAGGAGAACCATGAAGAAACTGAACAAAGTGGCGATGATCTTTGCAGTCGCTGCGATCGCCACGGCCGCCGGCGCGCAGACCCGTGTGACAGCCGCCAACGGTGGCCCCGTCATCGACAACTGGCAAAACGGCACCAGCGAGCTGGTGTGGAAGAACGGCACCAACGAGCTGTGCTGGCGCGATTCCAACTGGACGCCCGCCACCGCTGCCGTGGGTTGCGACGGTGCTCTGGTTCCCGCTGCTGCTCCTGCTCCTGGCGTGGCACCTGCTGCTCCGGCTCCCGCTCCGGCCCAGCCCCCGGTGGCTGCCTCGAAGGTCACCTTCGCTGCTGATGCCTTCTTCGACTTCGACAAGTCGGTTCTGAAGCCCGAAGGCCGCGCCAAGCTGGACGACCTGGTTGGCAAGATCCGTGGCATCAACCTCGAAGTGATCATCGCCGTGGGCCACACCGACTCCATCGGTGCAGACGCCTACAACCAACGCCTGTCGGTGCGTCGTGCTGAAGCCGTGAAGGCCTACCTGGTCTCCAAGGGCATCGAGCGCAACCGCGTGTACACCGAAGGCAAGGGCGAGAAGCAGCCTGTGGCTGACAACCGCACCAAGGAAGGCCGCGCCAAGAACCGTCGCGTTGAAATCGAAGTGGTCGGCACCCGCGCCAACTGATTCGGATCTCGCGATCTTCGAAACCCCGCTTCGGCGGGGTTTTTTATTGCCTGAATTTTGAGCAACTCAAAGCATTTTTCTGGCTCCCCCATAATTCATTCATGACCGCAGAAAAGCTCAATGCCGATCCGGCTGAACTGGCCAAATTCTCCGAACTCGCCCATCGCTGGTGGGATCTGGAAAGCGAATTTCGACCCTTGCATGACATCAATCCATTGCGCCTGGAGTGGATCGAGTCGCTGGCCCCCGTTTCGGGCCAGCGGTTGGTGGATGTGGGTTGCGGCGGCGGCATCCTGGCCGATTCGCTGGCGCGTCGGGGCGCGCAGGTGCTGGGGATCGATCTGGCCAGCAAGGCGCTGAAGGTGGCCCAGGTGCACGCGCTGGAAGCCGGCACCAAGGGCGTCAAGTACCGCGAGATCAGCGCCGAGGCGCTGGCCGCCGAGATGCCGGGCCAGTTCGACGGCGTGACCTGCATGGAGATGCTCGAGCATGTGCCTGACCCTGCTTCGGTGGTGCGGGCCTGCGCCACCTTGGTCAAACCCGGTGGCTGGGTCTTCTTTTCAACGATCAACCGCAATGCCAAGGCTTTCGCCCTGGCCATCGTCGGCGCCGAGTACGTGATGGGCATGCTGCCGCGCGGCACGCATGAGTACGCCAAGCTGCTGCGACCGAGCGAGCTGGCTGCACATTGCCGCGGGGCAGGCCTGGAGCTGCAGCAGATGCGGGGCCTGCAGCACAACCCGCTCACGCGCCGCTACTGGCTCAGCGAAGACACCGGCGTCAACTACATGGTGGCTACGCGTCGCCCGCTGGCCTCGTGACGGCGCGCACCTTGCAGGCAGTGCTGTTCGATCTGGACGGCACGCTGGTCGACAGTGCGCCCGAGCTGGGTGCGGCAGCAGACGAGATGCGCACGGCTCGGGGCCTGCGCTCGCTGCCGATCGGGCAATACCGGCCGATGGCCGGCGCAGGCGCACGCGGCATGCTGGGCGTGGCTTTTGGTCTCAGCCCCGACGCGCCGGAGTTCCCGGCCATGCGCGAGGAGTTCTTCCAGCGCTATGAACGGCGCATGCTGCATGGCACGCCGGTCTTCGATGGCGTGCCTGCAATGGTGCAAGCACTGCAAGCGCGTGGCTTGCGATGGGGCGTGGTCACCAACAAGCAGCGCCGCTTCACCGAGCCGCTGACGGCGGCGATGCCGCTGTTCGCCACTGCGGGAGCCATCGTCAGCGGTGACAGCACGCCTTTTTCCAAGCCGCATCCCGAGCCGCTCTTCGAAGCTGCGCGTCGCCTGGGCGTGCCTGCGCAAAGCTGCATCTACGTGGGCGACGACGAGCGCGACATCGTGGCCGGCCGGGCCGCCGGCATGGGCACGGTGGCCGCTGCCTATGGCTACATGGGCGCGCAGGCCGACCACACCTTGTGGCAAGCCGATGCCGCGATTTCATCGCCGGGCGCGCTCTTGAAAGTGCTCGGTCTGGCCTAAAATGCTCAGTCCAGGGGCTGCACTGGTTTCGACGTGGGTTCGGGATCGCAGCGGGGCATGTCGAGCTGAATGCGCTCGTTAAACAGATTCAAACAAACTAACTGCAAACGACGAACGTTTCGCACTCGCCGCTTAATCCCGGTGAGCCTTGCAACAGTTGGCCGATGGGCTGGGCAAGGGGGCACTAGAGCAATCTAGCGCCTCCCGGCTGCAAGGGAATCTACATTGGCTGGCCGCAGTCCGGGCACCTTGGACGGCGGCGAGACTCAAGGGTGCTGGCTGCCGAGGGAGCGTGCGACTGCGCGCCAGCGGTGGCGAGATCCAAAACAGATCGCTAAACATGTAGAACTGCGCGACGAAGGCTTGCGGACGGGGGTTCAAATCCCCCCAGCTCCACCATTCACTGGCTGCCCGGCATCGGCCGGCAGCACGCACAAAAAAACCCGAGGGTTCGCAGGAACCTTCGGGTTTTTTCTTGGCTGAACCTTGTCTGCATGCGCGCAGCAGCAGACGAAGTGGGCTGGGCCTGATGCCCGGGCCCGCGCCGCGATCAGCGATCAGCGATCAGCGATCAGTAGCGGTTGTTGCTGCCGCCGCGGAAGGAACCGCCGCTGCGCGGCTCCATCGGGCGCGCGATGTTGACGGTCAGCGCGCGGCCATCGACCTGGCGGCCGTTCAGGCCTTCGATGGCGGCTTGCGCTTCTTGCGCAGAGCCCATTTCCACGAAGCCGAAGCCCTTGGAACGGTCGGATTCGCGCTCCATCATGACCTTGGCCGAGTTGACGCTGCCGAATTCCGAGAAGGCGCGGCGCAGGGAGTCGTCGCGGGTCGAGTAGGAGAGGTTGCCGACGTAGAGTTTGTTGTCCATGTGATTGTCCGGATTGAGAGGGATGGGTGCCGCTGTGCGACAGCGGCGTTGGGGAAAAAGTCGAGCAGGTGCGCGCCCGGGCCGATGACTCAGCGCGGGCTCTTTCTGGCGGGGCCGCCGCCGTCACGCCGCGGCTCCAGGTGGCGGAAGGTGAGCCGGCCCTTGTTCAGGTCATAGGGCGACATCTCCAGCGACACGCGGTCGCCTGCCAGCACGCGGATCCGGTGCTTGCGCATCTTTCCGCCCGCATAGCAGACCAGCGAGTGCCCGTTGTCGAGCGTCACGCGGAACCGGGAATCGGGAAGCACCTCTTCGACGCGGCCCTGGACTTCAATCAATTCTTCTTTGCTCACATTGCTCCATGGAAGGGTCGTGGGCCTGCGCCTCAGACCAGTTGGTTGCTCAGGATGAGTTGCTGCCCCTGCTTCAGGGCATAGCCGCACGCCTGGTCGGCGCTGGCAAATCGGGGGATGAGGCGAAACACGCGGTCGTGCATGCCTTGGCGAATGGACACCGAAGCGGCGTATTCACCGGAGTCGGTCAGCCGCGTCATGGGCGTGACCAGGTATTTGCCCATGCGAAGGGCCGTGATCGAGATCATTGGAAGGAAAGGAGGGCCTGCAGGAGGCATGGGCCTGCACGGTCTGCAGCAAGGGCAGCAAACGTGGAGGCGGGGGCTGGTCCGTGCGTTTGGATGCGGACCGGCGTGAGGCTCGCCGAGAGAGGGATGACGGCCGGGCAGGCGGTTCGGGGGGGGCGCCTGTCAACGATCCGGGCGGGCGAGGCCGCGAGGATGTCAAACAAGGACTGAGGCAACGAGCAAGCCGCAGTCGATCGCGCGATTATAGGCGCTTGGTCGCGAAGGGGCCGGCGCACGGCGCGCGGCCGGCGCCTCAGGCCGCGCGGATGCCCTCGCGCTGCGCGCTCGATCGCGCATCACGCGACCACAGCTGCAGCACGAAGTCTGCCTCCTCATGCAGCACATGGCGGTGCAGGCCCAGCGCGCCCAGCGTGGCGTGCACCTGCGGCGTGGACTGCGTGCGCTGCGCGAAGTCGTGGCGCCAGTCGCAGGCCACCAGTTCGCCGTCGTCCGACAGGCTTGCCGCGCAGGCCTGGGCGACCTGCTGCCAGGCAGCGGGGCTCATGAAGTAGCCGATTTCGCTGAGCACGATCAGGTCGAAGGGGCCCTGCGCATGCGGCCACTGCTGCGGCAGCGTGTGCAGGGCCACCTGCACCTGCGGCAGATGCGCGAGCCGCGCCCGCGCCGCTGACACCGCACTGGGGCAGAAGTCGCTGGCCAGCAGATGCGCGCAACGCGGCGCCAGCGCCTCGCTCAGGCCCGCTGCGCCGCAGCCGGGTTCGTAGGCCCTGCCGTAGCGCGGGCGCAGCAGGCTGGCCAGCAGCAGCGCGCGCTTGCGCGCTTCGTACCAGCGCTGATGCACGCCATAGGGGTCGTCGCTGCGCGCGTAGAGCTGCTCGAAGTAGGTGCTGTGGTCCTGTGCCGGTGGCTGCATGGTTTTTTTCTCGTGCTTCAGACAAACAGCAGCTCGAAAGGCCGGGCGGCGCGGGCGCGCGAGGCCGCGTCCAGGATGGGCGCGGCGCCCGTGCTCGGGTCGGGCCGCAGCTGGGTGCGGAAGGCCCGCAGCGCCAGCTGCTTGGCACGGAGATCCTGTGCGTCCAGTGCCAGGCGGCGCGCACGCGGCCAGGGCATGGGCGCATCTTCGGGCCTGGACCAGTGCCAGCCCCAGACCGGCACTTCCACGCACTGCGCACCGCAGCGGGCGGTGGCATCGGCGCATGCCGCACCCGTGGCCTCGTGGTCGGGATGGCCGTCCAGGCGCCAGGTGGTGAACACGATGTCGTTGGGCTGCAGCAGCCTGCGCAGCGCTTCGGCCAGCGCCTGCTGCCGTGGCGCCACGCCGCCGTCGGGAAAGCCGAGCCGCTGTACGGGCGCGGGCACGCCCAGCACGCGCAGGGCGCGGCCTTGCTCGCGTGCGCGGGTTGCAGCCAGCCGGCCTGCAGGCCAGCAGGACGAGCCGGGGTGGCTGGCTTCGCCGTCAGTCACGGCCAGCACGCACAGCGTCCGCTGCAGGCGGGCCAGCTGGCGGATGAGCCCGCCCACGGCAAGCACTTCATCGTCCGGATGCGGCGCGAGCACCACGGCACGATGGCCCGCAGGCACCAGTTCGGCAGCGTGAATGGCGGGCGCAGTGCGCAGGGCCTCGCAGGCCAGCCAGCGCGCTTCGGGCGTGGCCTGGCCCGCGTGGATGAAGCGGTCCATCAGAGGCTCCAATGCAAGGGGATGGCCGCGCCTGCGGCCTGCCCGTGCTGCGCCACCTCTGCGCCCAGTGCGGCCAGGTCGCGCTCTGCATGGCTTTGCCGAAGGAACACCGGCAGATCGGCCAGCGCCTGCGCGAAGCGTGCATGGCGGCACAGCGGCCCTGCGCCCAGCGCGCGCGTGGCGTGCCGCATCACGGCCTCCGCGGCGGCCTCACAGGCCAGCCGGGCGCGCAGGGCCTGCGGGCGGGCGCAGGCCCTGGGGTGTTCATCGATCCAGGCCGCGCACTCGCGCAGGAGGGCAGCGCTCTGGCTCAACGCCACATCGATCTGCCCCAGATGGGCGCGGGCATGGGGCTCGTCGCGCGCGCACAGGGCTTCGCGGGCCATCTGCGCGATGCCGCTGGCGCCGCCCCACCAGCACGCGGCGATGCCGGCGCCGCCCTGCCAGAAGCCGGGGCGGCTGGTGTAGTCGCCGGGCTGGCCCAGCGGCATGGCCCGCACATTGTCGAAGTGCAGGTCCCAGCTGGCCGTCTCGCGCATGCCCACCGCCTGCCAGCCTTCCTGGCTGCGCGTGATGCCCGGCTGCTCGAGCCACACGCGGGCCAGGCAGGGCTGGCCCTGCGCGTCCCAGCCGCTGACCACCGCGTGCGTGAGCTGGGCTGCGCCGGAGCACCAGGCCTTGGCGCCGTGTAGCCTGTAGTCCTGGCCGTCGCGCGCCATGTGCAGCCGGGCCATCGGCGGTTCGGCGCACCAGGTGCCCCAGCGGCTGCCCGGCGGCACGTCGGGCGCCCCCAGCTCCGCCTGGATGGCCAGCGCATCGGTGTGGCCTTCATAGAGCTTGACCAGGCTCAGGTCATGCGCGGCCACGCAGGCCAGCAACTGCCAGCGCGCGAGGGTCTGGCCCTGGGCCGGCAGCGGCAGCCGGTCAAGGCCGGCCGTCACCAGCTCTGCAAGCGAGACACGGGCGCCGGTGCGTGCGCGCAGAAAACGGTGAAGGGCTTGGGCGTCGGTGGCAGGGGCATGCATGCCACCCATGCTGCGTGGGCGCCGCGGCCGCTGGCGTCGGTGCGCGTCACCAGGCGCCGTAGGCCGGCCCACTGGCCGCGCATCTCGCAGTCGCTACGCCGAAGTTGTGGCGGCTTCTCTGGAGCCGGGCCTGAGCAAACGGCGCATGCACCAGAGTCCCACCAGGGGGCCGGGGAGGAGCAGCCACGAAACCCGGTCTCCCAGCAGCGCGTAGGTGGAGGTCGCCAGCTGGATCGAGACGGTGGTCAGAAAGAAGCCGGCGCTGTTCTGGATGGCCAGCGCGCCGCCCACCAGGCCTGGAGGGCACGCGTGGACGGAGAGCGCGGAGAACTGAGGCGAGTCGGCCACGACCGCGAAGCCCCAAACGAGCAGCAAGGCGAGAACAGCGGCGGGATGCGCCTTGGCCACCAGCGGGAAGAGAAGGCATGCGAGTCCGGAGGTCGCAAGCGCGGCCCACGCGACCTTGGCGCTGCCGATCTTCGAGCTGAGCACTCCGCCCACCATGCTCCCGAGGCAGCCGATGCCGATGATGGCAAAGGCCCAGCCCGACACGGCCGACGCCTGCGCCGTGGCGTTGCGCGCCAGGACCGGCATCACCAGCAGTGGCGCCAGCGTCCAGAAGGCGTAAAGCTCCCACATGTGGCCGAAGTAGCCGAAAGCCGAGGCCCGGAAGTCGGGCGTGCGGAATGCCGCCAGCGCACCCAGGCGGGGGGGCGCGGCGGCGCCACGCTTCAGATGGGGCCCGTCGCCCAGCAGGCCCATCATGACGGCGCCTGCCAGCGCCAGAGCCGAAGAGACCAGGATCACGGCCTGCCAGCTGAAAGAAGCGCCGAAGGCCCGGATGCCGTGGGGCAGTGCGGTCCCCAATGTCAGCATTCCCACGAGCAGTCCGAGGCTTCGGCCCGCGCGCGCCGGATCCCAGCTCACGATCAACTTCATCCCCAGCGGATAGATCCCGGCCAGCGCCAGCCCGACGCCGAAGCGAAACAGCATCGCATCCGCCAAGCCGCGGCTCCACAGCGCGAACGAGGCATTGAGCAGGGCACCGGCAACGCTGCAGGCGGCAAAGATGCGACTGGCCGGGAAGCGGTCGGCCAGCCCGCTCAGGGCGAAGACGAGCGTGCCGATGATGAAGCCGGCCTGCACGGCATTCGTGAGCCAGCCAATGTCACTCGTGGAGAGGCCCCACAGCTGCCGCAGCTCATCGGCAGCGCTGTTGGCACTGAACCAGAGCGATGTGCCGCACAACTGGGCCAGCACGATCCAGAACACAGGACTTCTCTTCATGGTTCGCCTTGCGTCCCGAGCCCGCGCGCGCCACCGTGCGCGCCCTGCTGCAACAGTGTGGGCAGGCCCTGGACAGGGCGCCTATTCTTCGCGCCCCGCGATGAACCCGCAACAGATCGTTTTCGTCAGTCCGGGCCCTGGGAGGCGGCCGCCTGGTCCTCGGTCTTGAAGAGGCCGCGCACGTTGAGCACGACCAGCCCCAGCTGCAGCGCGATCAGCGCCCAGGCCTGGGTGTGCCAGCCCCAGGCGATCCACAGCACATTGCTCAGCAGGAACACCCAGAAGCCGATGTTGCGGCGCCGCCGCGTGTTGGAGCCCACCAGCCAGGCGGCCGCCAGCGACGCGGCAAAGGCCGGCCACTGCAGCCATGAAAGCCACGCCATGTCCGCGGGCCTCAACCCGGCGCCACCGGCAATGCGGGCAGCGAGGGCAGCGAAGGTAGCGAAGGCAGCACCGCGTCGAGCGCCGCGCACAGCGTGTCGCCGAAGCCGCCGCGCACGCGCGCCTGCCGGCGCGCACTGGTCCAGACGCGCGGCTGCGCGCTCCATGCGATGCGCGCACCCTGCGCCTGCAGCGTGCGCACCAGCGCCACGTCTTCGTGGCAGCCCAGCGGTGCGAAGCCGCCGGCACGCAGATAGGCCTGCGCCGACACGCCCAGGTTGGCGCCATGCACATGGCGATGGCCATCGACGTCGCGATACGTGGCTTCGAAGCAGGCCTGGGCGTAGGCGGCATGGCTGCCGTGGCAGGACCAGTCCTGCACGGCCACGCTGCCGCACACCGCGTCGGCCCCCAGCGCAAGCTGCTGCACCAGCCAGCCTTCGCTCACGACCGTGTCGGCGTCGGTGAAGGCGAGCCATCGTGCGCCGGCGGCCAGCAGCACGTTGGCCGCCATGGCGCGCGCCTGCCCCACGCTGCGGGCCGCCAGATCCACCGTCCAGGCGCCGGCCTCGCGGGCCTGCGTGCCCGTGGCGTCGCAGCAGTGGTCGAGCGCCACCACGACCCGGCATTCCTCGCCGTGAAGGTCGGGGTGCGAGGCCGCTCGCCAGGCCGCGGCCACCGCTGTCGCAATGTTCTGTTCTTCGTTGTGCGCAGGAATGGCAATGCCGATCATGGGAAGCCTGGCGGGAGTGGAGGGGAAGGCTGCAGACCTTGGGGGGTGCAGGCCGGGCCCGGCGTCGGCACGCACAGCGTTGCCGTGTCAGTGAACCCGCGGCCGCACAGGCCTGCGGAGTGCTGCCACGGGCCGCCCTGGCAGCGTCCTACGCGCGATGGCGCGCTGCACCGCCGCAGCGGCGGCGCGCCGCAGGAAAGAGTGCATCGCCACGCCGCCCATCAGCGGCCCACCTTCTTCAGCCCCGCACACCCATGAGCCTTCGTGACCTCATTCCCTCTTTCCTCATCGGCGCCGTGGCCAGCGCGCGCTCGATGACGCCCATGGCCACCCTGGCCACGGCGCGCCTGCTGGGGCGGCCAACGCCCGGCCCGCTGGTGCTGCTGGACAGGCCGCTGTTCCGCTTCGGCGCGCTCGCGCTGGGCCTGGGCGAACTGGCGGGAGACAAGATGAAGAGCGCCCCCGACCGCACCGTGTTCCTGGGGCTGCTGGCCCGCACGCTGAGTGCGGGCATCGCCGGCGCTGCGCTCGCGCCGCGTGATCGCAGCGCCGCGGGCGCCGGCATCGCGGTGGGCACGGCGGTGCCCATGGCCTACCTCACGCTGGCCGGCCGCAAGCGCGCCATGGCCCGCATGGGCCAGACCCGCAGCGGCCTCATCGAAGACCTGTTGATCGTCGGCGCAGGCGCTGCGGTGGTGGCGCTCGGCGTGGGCGCTGCGCGCCACCGCCGCTGAAGACGGCCTACGCGTGGGCCTTGTTGCGCTTGCGGGTCGCGGCGGCCTTCTTGGCGGAAGCGGAGCGCTCGGCCGCCGTCCTGTGGGCCGAAGCGGCGCCACCGGCCTTGCCGCCCTTGCGCGAGGGGGCATGGTTCTCGGCCTTTCCGCGGCCCGAGCCCGATTTCTTGCCGCCGCCGGTTTCGGCATTGACCGTGGCCCAGGCGCGGCGCTCGGCCTCCTGTTTGGGCACGCCGCGGTCCTCGTAGCCTTCCTCGATGTGCTCGGCCTGCCGTTTCTGCTTGTCCGTGTAGGCCGACTTGTCGCCTCTGGGCATGGGGGGCTCCTGTGTGTGTTGGGAAGGGGGCGGTGCGCGCCGGCTCAATGCGCGTTGTCAGCCACGCCCGTCACGCCCGAGCTTCGGGCGCAATGCGCGCAGCAGTAGCGCTGAGAGCCGGCCTCGATGCCGTGGCCGATGATCCGGCAGCCGCAATGGCCGCAGCGCGGCGCCAGGCCTTCGATCGCGCATTCGAAGCTGTCGAAGACATGCTCCGTGTCGTCCACCTTGATCAGCAAGGGGCGGTGGTATTCGTTGCCGCAGACTTCGCATTGACTCATCGCAGGCTCCTGTGGGTGGTGGTCGTTGGTGAAGGGTCGCTTTCAATCTAGTCCCGTGCGCCCGGCTGGCTGTAGTTGGATGTCCCGTGCGAGGTAGGAATTGGCGCCATGCCGTGCCGCCGTGCGGGCCCCGGACATGGCCGACGGGCAGCGCTGTTCGTTGCCTACACGCAGGCTGGCCAGCGTCGATAAGGTGGGTGTTTCGAGGTCGCCCGCGTTGCGGGCCTTTGCCCACCTGAGCGGTGGGCGTTTTTCGCTCGCCAGTTTTCGCCCGCCAATTTCGTCATGGAACTGACCCGCGCCGCCTCGGAAAGCGAAACCGGATGAACCCCTGGCTGCTCTGGGCCGCCGGCGTGCTGGCGGCCATCGCGGCCGTGCTGCTGCTGGTGCTCTGGTCGGTGCGGCGCCATCGCGCGCCCGTGCTGGAGATGCAATGCGAGGGCGACATGCACGCGCGCATGGTGTCGCTGGCCGGCCTGAGCCTGGGCACGGTGGTGGCCGGCAACTCGGCACAGCTGGTCTTCGACGATGCCTTCTTCGAGGCGGCCGAGCGCCAGATCGACGCGGCGCGCCACAGCGTGCACCTGGAGAACTTCCTGTGGAAGCGCGGCCAGGTCGCCACGCGCATGAGCCGCGCGCTGTGCGATGCGGCCCGCAGGGGTCTGCAGGTGCGCATCCTGCTCGATGCCATGGGCGGGCGGCGCATGGGACGCGCGGGGCGGCGCCAGCTGCGCGAAGCCGGCTGCCAGTTGGCCTTCTTCCACCGCTGGTCCCTGCGCAACCTGGGCGTGCTGACCGACCGCGACCATCGCAAGCTGGTCATCACCGACGGCCGCGAGGCGCTGCTGGGCGGGCACTGCTACACCGATGCCTGGCTGGCCGAGCGGGCGCCGGCCACGGAACCGCTGCGTGCCTACGACGTGAGCGTGCGCGTGCGCGGGCCCATCGTGAGCACGCTGCAGGGCGCGTTCAGCGAGAACTGGGCCGCCGAGACGGGCGAGCTCTTCGCGGGCGAAGCGGTGTTCCCGGTGCTGGCGCCGGCCGGCGGGCTGGCCATGCATGCGGCCTACGCCAAGCCTGAACGCTCCGCGCCGGCCGTGAAGATCCTGCACCATGCGGCCATCTGCATGGCGCGCCAGCGCATCCAGGTGCAGAACCCCTATTTCATTCCCAAGCCTGAAGCCATCGATGCCTTCGGCGCCGCCGTCAGGCGCGGCGTGCAGGTGCGCGTGCTGATGCCTGCGATCCAGGCCACCGACAACGTGGTGGTCAACCTGGCTGCGCGGCGCAACTTCGGCAAGCTGCTGCGCTGCGGCGTGCAGCTCTTCGAGTGTGAAAAAGGGCTGATCCACCAGAAGATCATGACCATCGACGGCGCATGGAGCGCCGTGGGCTCCAGCAACTTCGACGACCGCTCCTTCGACACCAACGACGAGCTGACCCTGGGCATCTTCGATGCCGACACCGCGGCCCAGCTGGACGCGCTCTTCGATCGGCTGCTGCAGTGTGCACGGCCGGTGTCCCTGCGCGAATGGGAGCGGCGACCGTGGTGCCGCAGGCTGCAGGAGCATGCCTGCTATTCGCTGCGGCAATTGCTCTGAAGCGCTCTCCTGCCTTGGCCTTCCTCCACGCCTAGGGCCACATGGAGCACCGGCCTACGCCGCCCGGCCCGCGGCCTTTTCACCATGCGCAGCGTCCCCCCTCAGGCGCGGTGCGCGCGTGCGCAGGTGACGCGAACCGTCGCGTCCAGCGAGCGGGCGCAGTGCGACAAGGCGTAGCGAATGAGTTTCTTCAGATCGTCGGACTTCAGGCGTCGCGAGGCGGGAGTGGTCCGCCTGGCGCGGGTGTTCGTGCTCTTCGTCAGTGCCGTCATCCTGGGCGCGAGCGCCTGGATGGCCTGGCGCGGCCATGCCGACCGGGAACAGCAGATCGTGCAGGCCAATGCCAACCTGGCCAGCGCCGTGGCGCAGCAGCTCGATGCGCTGATCGGAGATACGCAGAACCTGCTGGGCAATGTCGCCTTCGCGCTGGATCAGCAGGCGCTCACGGCCGAAGCGCTGGCGCGCATCCAGCCCAACCTGGTCAACGCGGTCGCACAGGTGCGCCAGCTCGGCGGGCTGTTCATCTTCGACGCCCAGGGACGCGCGGTGGTCCACACGCAGCCGCAGGCCCTGGACGACCTGGACGTGCGCAGCCGCGACTACTTCGTCCACCATCGCGAGTCGCTCAGCGAGTCGGTCCACATCGGCGAGCCGCTGCTCGGCAGCATCTCGGGGCGCTGGCTGATCCCCATCTCCAGGCGCCTGAACGATCCGGCCGGAGCCTTCACGGGCGTGGTGCTCGCCACCCTGAGCGTGCACGAGCTCCACGCGCTGCTGGCGGCCTATGACGTGGGGCAGCAGGGCGCCATCGCCCTGCTGGACAAGAAAGGCACCGTGCTGCTGCGCCGACCTCTGCACGAGGCCGACCTGGGCCGCAGCATCGCGGGCAGCGAGGTGCATGCGCAGCTGCTGGGCAGGTCGCAGGGCACGGTGCGCGCGGCCTCGCCCATCGACGGCGTGCAGCGGCTCATCACCTTCCAGCACCTGCGCCACTACCCGCTGTACGTGACCGTGTCGCTCTCCACCCATGAGGCTTTCCGCTCGTGGCGGCAAAGCGCCGTGATGCAGACGGCCTGGGCGGTGGTGCTGTGCGCGATGGTGGGCGGCTCGGGCATCTACCTGGTGCGCGTGATCCGCCGGCGCGCGCGGGCCGAGGCCGATTCCCGGCAGGCCCGCGTGGCGCTGGAGGCAGCCAATCTCAAGCTCGATCACATGGCGCGCCACGATGGCCTGACGGGCCTGGCCAACCGCCGCCATTTCGATGCCGAGATCGAGCGCCTGCTGGCGCCCGGCCGCAGCCCGGGCGCGGCGGTGGCCCTGCTGATGATCGACGTGGACCACTTCAAGGCCTACAACGACACCCACGGGCACCTGGCCGGCGACGAATGCCTGATCCGGGTGGCGCAGGCCGTGCGCCACCTTGCCGTCAGCTCCGGCGGCCTTGCCGCACGCTTCGGCGGCGAGGAACTGGCCGTCCTGCTCGAGGCGCACCCGTGCCCCGCGGCCGTGGCGCAGGAGATCCGACGCGCGGTCGAGGCCCTGCGCATCGGCACCGCGGCCGACCCGGCCGCGCGGATCACCGTCTCCATCGGCATCGCCGTCGCGGCGCCCGGGCAGGGGCCCGCCCAGCTCATCGCCCGCGCAGACGGCGCGCTCTACGCCGCCAAGCGCGGCGGGCGCAATCGAATCGAGCAGGCCTGAGCCCGCATGCCGGTCACCGCATTCCTCCACCAGCACCACGTCCTCAAGATGCCGCTGATCCGCGCCGAAGCCCAGCCCACCGAGGTTGACATCCTGACCGCCGTGCAGGCCTTGCCGGACGCCTGCCCCGTGTGGCGTCCCTATGTGTGCGTCACACTGTACGCACGTTATTCAGGCGAGGTCCGGCTGGACTTCTCGCTCAAGGCTGCGCAACTGCATGGCCGGCTGCGATGGTTCTGGCGGCTGGTCAGGGTGACCCGGCTCGGACCCAAGTCTGCGGCCGGGAAGTCTGCGCGCGCGCCCGTCGTCCATTTCCGCTGAGAACGCGGCGCGTCGGCGCTTAGCCATCGCGCCAGTCACGCACCGACTACAGCCGCGTTCCCGATGCACCTACAAGGTGCCCATTTCAGCCGCCGCACACTTCATCCCGCACCACAACCCAAGGAGTCGCACACATGAAGACCAAGACCCTCGCCATTGCCATCGCCACCAGCCT
This sequence comes from Xenophilus arseniciresistens, assembly GCF_028023875.1. Taxonomy (GTDB): domain Bacteria; phylum Pseudomonadota; class Gammaproteobacteria; order Burkholderiales; family Burkholderiaceae_C; genus Xenophilus; species Xenophilus arseniciresistens. Next base: position 351,374 of record NZ_JAQIPB010000001.1, on the reverse strand, counting down.
GTTCGCGCTGTCGGGTGCACATGCCCAGTCGATGACGGGTGACCAGCACAAGGCCGCCAAGCAGCAGATCGAAGCCGACCACAAGGCTGCCAAGGCGCAATGCGACACGCTCAAGGACAACGCCAAGGACGTGTGCCAGAAGGAAGCCGACGCCAAGCAGAACGTGGCCAAGGCCGAGCTGGAACAGCAGTACAAGCCCAGCGCAAGCAACACGCGCAAGGTCGCAGAAGCCAAGGCCAAGGGCATGCATGAAGTCGCCAAGGAAAAGTGCGACGACAGCAGCGGTGAAGCCAAGGACGCCTGCAAGAAGCAGGCAGACGCCGACTACACCAAGGCCAAGGCCGACATCAAGGCCATGAAGTCCTGATCGCGCGCGGCCGGCTCGGTCGCGCAACCCACAAGGCCCGGACACCTCGCGGTGGCCGGGCCTTCTTTATTGGAATGGCGCGCGTCTGCAGGCGCCCGCTCACTTCACCTGTTGTCCGACAGGGCCGCCGCTCGCGAATGCCTAGGATGCATTCAAGGGAAGCGACCGAGCCAGACAAGGACAGACAGCGATGAGCAGCCACCCCGGCAACCAGACCCCCGCAACCCTGTTCGAAGGCCCGCCCGACCTGGCCGCCCGTGGCCGCGCAGCGCCCTTGTGCCGGCATTGAACGCACCCCGCCTTGCTGCCCGGAGGCCGCCATGCCGTGGCTGAAGCTGCTGCACATCTGCGCCGTCATCCTCTGGTGCGGCGCGCTGCTGTACCTGCCGCTGGCGGTCGCAGCGGCCGGTGGCGCGCAGCGCCGGCCCGTCGCGCTCGGTGCCGCCGACGACGAGATCCTGCGCGCGCTCTTCGTGTGGGGCGCCACGCCTGCGGCGCTGCTGGCGATTGCCTCGGGCACGCTGATCTTCATCTGGCACGGCACGCTGGGCGTGTGGTTGCTGGCCAAGCTGGCGCTGGTCGCGCTGCTGGTGCTCGGGCATGCGAGCTTCGGCCTGCTGATCCTGCGCCTGGAGCGCGGGCAGCCCGCGCGCCACGCCGCGCTGGGGGTGGGCGCCTTGCTGCTGCCGCTGCTGCTGACCATTGCCTGGCTGGTGCTGGCCCAGCCCGGAGCACGGCCTTGAATTCAGTCGGCGCCCAGGTCCACGGCCACACCCTTCTCGTACACCAGCCGGCCTCCCAGGTAGGCCGCCATTGCGATGAACAGCGCCGTCAGGCCCGTGATGGCCGCGCCCCAGGGCCACAGCCACTGCGCCGGGTCGTCGGCGCGCCAGCGCAGCGCCCAGTTCATCGAGGCCAGCGACAGCATCATCACGGCCAGCAGTGCATGGCCCCAGGCCGTGACCAGGCGCCGGATGCGCGCCACGCCCAGCAGGTCGACCAGCCCCGCGATGCTGGCCAGCCAGCCGCCGGCCGCGCCCGTGCCGGCCAGCCACAGGCCGGCACGGGCCCAGAACGGGTCCTGCGTCCAGAGCCAGGCGGCATCGGTGCCCAGCAGCCCGATCAGCGCCGCGACCGGAAAGTGGATCAGCATCGGATGCAGCGGATGGCCCGCAATGGCGGCCCGGCTCAGGATGGGCTCGGGCAGGGCGGCAGGCGCATCGGCGGCGCGCGTGTCAGGCATGGGCATGCCGCAGTGTGGGCCCTGGCGCTGCTGCCCGCGCTCGGCGCATGTCGCGGACCCTTGTCGGTGCTGGACCCGGCCGGCCCCTCGGCGCAGGCCATCGCGCAGGTCTGGTGGTGGATGTTCGGCGTGGCGGCCCTGGTGCTGGTGGGCGTGTGCCTGGCCGGTGCCTGGGCCATGCGCAGGCGCGCGCCGCTGCCGCCCGTGCAGGCGCAGCGCGTGGCGCGGCGCTGGCTGGTCGGTGGCGGCCTGCTGCTGCCCGGCGTGGCCATCACGGCGCTCTTGATCTTCGGCTCGCCCGCAGGCCTGCACCAGCTGCCCTGGCCCGGCGCGGCGCAGGCGCCACTGCGCGTGGAGGTGACGGGCCATCAGTGGTGGTGGGAGGTCCACTATCCCGACACCGGCGCGCGCCTGCGCGGCGAAATGCGCATCCCGGCCGGCCGGCCCGTGGACGTGCACACGCGCAGCGCCGACGTGATCCATTCCTTCTGGGTGCCGCGCCTGGGCGGCAAGCTCGACGCCGTGCCGGGCCGCACGCTGGTGCTGCGCTTGCAGGCCGATGCGCCGGGCCTGTACCGCGGCGTGTGTGCCGAGTTCTGCGGCACGGGCCATGCGCAGATGCCCATGCAGGTGCAGGCCATGTCCGCCGAGGCTTTCGAGCAGTGGCTGCGCGCCGGCGCGACGGGGGCGGCGCCATGAGCGGCGCGATGCCGGAAGAAGGCCGCGCCCTGCGCGACGCGCTGCATGCCGTGTGGCGCAACCCGCCGGGCTGGCGCACGCTGGCCGCGGTGAACCACGGCACCATCGCGCTGCGCTTCATGCTCACGGCCGCCTTCTTCTTCGTGGTGGCGGGCGTGCTGGCCATGCTGCTGCGCGCGCAGCTGGCGCTGCCGGGCCATGACTTCATGGGGCCCGGGGCCTACAACCAGGCCTTCACCATGCACGGCACCTTGATGATGTTCCTGTTCGCCGTGCCGGTGCTGCAGGGGCTGGCGGCTTACCTGCTGCCCAAGATGCTGGGCGCGCGCGACCTCGTGTTCCCGCGCCTTTCGGCCTTCGGCTACTGGTGCTACCTCTTCGGCGGGCTGATCTTCACCAGCTCGCTGGTGTTCGAGCTGGCGCCCGACGCGGGCTGGTTCATGTACACGCCGCTGTCCAGCAACCGCTACTCGCCGGGCATCAACGCCGACTTCTGGCTCATCGGCATCACCTTCGTCGAGATCGCCACGCTGGCCGCGGGCATCGAGCTGGCCGTGTCCATCCTGCGCACGCGCGCGGCCGGTATGGCGCTGCAGAAGATGCCCATCTTCGCGTGGTCGATGCTGGTCACCTCGCTGATGATCGTGATCGGCTTCCCGCCGCTGGTGCTGGGCTCGCTGCTGCTGGAGCTGGAGCGCGCGGCCGGCTGGGCCTTCTTCGACCCCACGCGCGGCGGCGACCCGCTGCTGTGGGCGCACCTGTTCTGGCTCTTCGGCCACCCCGAGGTCTACATCATCTTCCTGCCGGCCGCGGGCGTCATCTCCACCCTGGTGCCGGTCTTCGCGGGCCGGCCGCTGGTGGGCTATGTGTGGGTCGTGGCCTCGCTGATCGGCGTGGGCTTCCTGAGCTTCGGGCTGTGGGTGCACCACATGTTCACGCTGGGCATTCCGGCGCTGGCGCAGGCCTTCTTCTCGGCCGCGAGCATGCTGGTGGGCGTGCCCACGGCGGTGCAGCTGTTCGCCTGGATCGCCACCCTGTGGACCGGCCGGCCGCGCTGGGAGGTGCCCATGCTGTGGATCGGCGCCTTCCTGCTGGTCTTCGTGGCCGGCGGGCTCACCGGGGTGATGCTGGCGCTGGTGCCCTTCAACTGGCAGGTCCACGACACGCACTTCGTGGTCGCGCATTTCCACTACGTGCTGGTGGGCGGCATGCTGTTTCCGCTGCTCGCGGGCCTGTACCACTGGCTGCCGCACGTCAGCGGGCGCATGCCTTCGCGCCGGCTTGCACGCGCGGGTTTCTGGCTCACCTTCATCGGCTTCAACGGCACCTTCCTGGTCATGCACTGGACGGGCCTTCTGGGCATGCCGCGGCGCGTCTACACCTACGAGGCGGGCCTGGGTTGGGAACTGCCCAACCTCGTCTCCTCGGTCTTCGGCTTCGTGATGGCCTTCGGCATCGTCACCGTGCTGATCGATCTGGCGCTGCACTGGCGACTGGGCGCGCGTGCGGGCGTCAACCCCTGGGGTGCGAGCACGCTCGAATGGGCCACGGCCACGCCGCCCGAGCCCTACAACTTCGCCTCGCAGGCGCCGGTGCGCGCGCGCCACCCGCTGTGGGCGCGGCCTGCGCTGCCGCAAGAGATGGCCGAAGGCGCGCATGCGCTGGCGCGCGCCGACGCGGGCCGCGAAACCCTGGGCAGCAGCGCCGTGGCCGCGCGGCCCACCGAGCTGATCGTGCTGCCCGGCAACAGCTGGCTGCCGCTGCAGTCGGCCGCGTTGCTGGCGCTGTTGTGCGTGCTGCTGCTGTGCAAGCTCTACCTGCCGGCCGCGGCGGTGGCCTTGCTGGTGCTGGTGCAGCTGCTGCGCTGGTCCTGGGTCAATGGCGAGCATCCGGCCTATGGCGCGGCGCAGGGCGGGGCGCCCGCACCGCTGGTGGTCGATGGCAGGGCCGTGCGCCCGCACACCCACGGCCTGGACGGGCCGGGCCACTGGGGCATGAACCTGAGCCTGCTGGCCGACGGCGCGCTGTACGGCGCCTTGCTCTTCGGCTGGTTCTACCTGTGGACGGTGGCGCCGCAGTGGCAGGCACCGGCCCGGCCCATGCTGGGGCCCGGCGCCATGGGAGGCGTGCTGGCGCCCATGCTGGCGGGCGTGCTGCTGCTGTGGCGCGTGCGCCGCGGCCTGGCCCGGGGCCACGCGCGCCATGCGGCCCTGCAGCTTGCGCTGACCGGCGTGCTGGGGCTGGCGGCCACGCTGGCGCTGGCCGCGCTGCTGTGGCAGTTGCCGCTGCAGCCGCGCCGCACTGCGCACGACGCCGTGCTGGCCGTGGCCCTGATCTACCTGGGCCTGCATGCGCTGGTGGCGGGCCTGCTGGCGCTGATGCAGGCCGCGCGCGTGCAACGCGGCTGGGTGGGCGTGCACCGGCCTTATGAGCCGCGCGTGGTGGCGGCCTGGTGGCACTACAGCGCGGGCGCCACGGCCGTGGCCTGGCTGGCCTTTTCGCTGGCGCCGATGGGCTTCGCGCCATGAAGGGCTCGCGCGTGGCATGCGCCTGGCTGGCGCCGCACCGGGCCTGGCATGTGGCGGCCGGCTTCACGCTGTGGTCGCTGTGGTTCGTGGCGGCCTATGGCGCGCTCTCGGTGGCCTGCGCCGTGGCGCCGCCCGCGCCGGCGCGCGGCCCCTTCACCGGCGTGAATCTCTCGCTCCTGCTGCTCACGCTGGCCACGGTGGCCCTGCTGCTGGCCGCGGCCTGGCAATGCTGGCGCGGCCGCCGCGCGCTGCGTCCCGAAGGTCCGGCGCACCGCGAGCGTGCCGTGCGCCGCCGCTTCCTGGCGGGCCTTTCGGCCCTGCTGTACCTGACGGCCGCAGCGGCCACGGCTTTCGTCGGCCTGCCGCTGCTGTGGCTGCCGCCCTGTGTCTGAAGCGAAGGAGGGGAACACGCCATGTCCGGCACGCTGATGAGCCTGTGTACCGTGGATGCGCTGCCGGCCCTGCCGCAGGGCTGGTGGCGGGCCTGGAGCCTGGCGCCCGCCACGCTGGTGCCGCTGCTGCTGCTGGCCGCCTGGGCCCTGGCGCCGACGTGGCGCAGCGGGCTGCCGGCCGGCGCGGCCCGGCGATGGCGGCTGGTCGGCCTGCTGCTGCTGGCGCTGGCGCTGGTCTCGCCGCTGTGCCGCCTGGCCGCCACGCTGGCGGGAGCCCACATGGCCCAGCTCATGGTGCTGGTGGCCGGCTGCGCGCTGCTGGCCGCGGGCTGGCGCGCGCCGCGGCATGCGGGCGGCGCGCGGCTGGGCGCCGCGGCCACGCTGCACGGGCTGTTGCTGTGGCTGTGGCACCTGCCCGTGGTGTATGCGGCGGCACTGCTTTCCGGCCCGGTGCACGTGGGCCTGACGACGGCGCTGGCGCTGGCCTCCTTCGCGTTCGGGCGGCAGGCCTTTCATGCGGGGCCGGCGCAGCGCGGCGCGGTGCTGGTGGCCCTGCTGCTGAGCCTGGCCCACACCGGGCTGCTGGGCGCGCTGCTGACCTTCGCCGGCACGCCGCTCTATGCGCTGCAGGCGCCCGGGGCGCGGGCCTGGGGCCTGTCGCCGCTGGTGGATCAACAACTGGCCGGGCTCATCATGTGGGTGCCCGGCGGCATGGCCTACATGGCGGCCGCGCTTGGCGTGTTCCTGCGCCGCACGCCGCGCGCCCCCACAATGGGCCCACGCATTCCAACCTGGCAAAGGCCCCTGCGGTGAGCGCTGCTTTCTCCAACAACTTCCCGGCCGCCCCGGGCCCGATGAGCGAGGCGGTGCGTGCCTTCGACTGGTCCGGCACGCCGCTGGGCCCCATTGCGCAGTGGCCGGTGCATCTGCGCATCCCCGTGGAGATGATGCTGGCCTCGCACTTCCCCAAATGCATCGTATGGGGCGAGAGCCTGACGATGATCTACAACGACGCGTTCAAGGTCATCCTGGGCAACAAGCCGGACACCCTCGGGCGCTCCTTCGCGCAGGCCTGGGCCGAGGCCTGGGATGCGATCGAGCCCTTCGTGACGCGGACCTTTGCCGGCGAGGCCGTGTTCATCGAGGACTTCCCGCTGCAGATCAACCGCCACGGCTACGCGGAGCAGGCCCACTTCACCTTCTGCTACAGCCCGCTGCGCGACGAGCAGGGCCGCATCGTCGGGCTGATCGACACCGTCATGGAGACGACCTCGAAGTTCCTGGCCACCGAGCGGCTCGAGCGCTGGGTGCAGTCGCAGGACGAGCTGATCGCGCAGCGCACGGCCGACCGCGACCGCATGTGGCGGCTGTCCACCGACCTGATGCTCATCTGCGACCGCTCCACGCAGATCCGGCAGGCCAACCCGGCCTGGGAGCGGCTGCTGGGCTGGAGCACGGCCGACCTGCTGGGGCGCCCGCTGGCCTGGCTGCTGCATCCGCAGGACCGCGAGGTCAGCCATCGCGTGATTCCAGGGCTGCCCGAATCCGGCGCGTCCTTCCGCTTCGAGACCCGCTGCCGCGCGCGCGACGGCGCCTACCACGTGATCGAGTGGAGCACGGTGCCCGACGAGCAGCTCCTGCTGCTGGTGGGCCGCGACGTCAGCGCCGAACGCAGCGCGGCCGAGGCCCTGCGGGCCTCCGAAGCGGCGCTGCACCACGCGCAGAAGATGGAGAGCGTGGGCAAGCTCACGGGCGGCGTGGCGCACGACTTCAACAACCTGCTGCATGTCATTTCGGGCAACCTGCAGCTGCTGAGCCGGGTGACGGGCGGCAACCCGAGCGCCGAGCGCCACCTGGCCACCGCGCTGGAGAGCGTGAAGAAGGGCGCCAAGCTCGCCAGCCAGCTGCTGGCCTTCGCGCGCAAGCAGCCGCTGGAGCCCGAGGTGCTCAACATCGGCAGGCTGATCCCGGGCATCGAGGACATGCTGCGGCGCACGCTGGGCGAGAGCGTGGAGGTCGAGGCCGTGATCTCGGGCGAGCTGTGGAACTGCTTCGTCGACGCGGCGCAGATGGAGAACGCGCTGCTGAACCTGGCCATCAACGGCCGCGACGCGATGCAGGGCGTGGGCCAGCTCACCATCGAATGCGCCAATGCGCACCTGGACGATGCCTATGCGCGCCTGCACGACGACGTGGAGCCGGGCCAGTACGTGATGGTCGCCGTGAGCGACACCGGCGTGGGCATGAGCCCGCAGCTCATGGCGCAGGTCTTCGAGCCCTTCTTCACCACCAAGGAAGAGGGCCGGGGCAGCGGGCTGGGCCTGTCGATGGTCTATGGCTTCGTCAAGCAGTCCGGCGGGCATGTCAAGCTCTACAGCGAGCCGGGCCATGGCACCACGGTCAAGCTCTACCTGCCGCGCTCGATGGAGCCCGAACGCCTGTCGTCCGGCAGCGAGTCCACGCGGGTGCTGGGCGGCCATGAAACGGTGCTGGTCGCCGAAGACGACGACGCCGTGCGCGAGACCGTCAGCGACCTGCTGCAGGACCTGGGCTACGAGGTGCTCAGTGCGCGCGACGCGGCGTCGGCCATGGCCATCCTCGAAAGCGGCGTGCAGGTGGACCTGCTGTTCACCGACGTGGTCATGCCGGGGCGCATGCGCAGCACCGAACTGGCCAGCCTGGCCCGGCAGCGCCGGCCCGAGCTGGCGGTGCTGTTCACCTCGGGCTACACCGAAAACGCCATCGACCATGGCGGACGGCTGGATGCCGGGGTGGAGCTGATCGGCAAGCCCTACACGCGCGAGGCGCTGGCGCTGAAGGTGCGCAGCGTGCTGGCCAGGCAGCGCACCCAACGACAAATCTAGGGCCTGCGCAGCACGCGCCGGCTCGTGCTGCCGGGCATTCCTTTTTGTCTTGCCGGCGCTGGTGCGGCTGGCTGGTCGCAGCCGGCGTCTGCCCAATAGAGACATTGTTTGACTTTTAAAAGCCAAATCTTCGCTCTTCGCAGGCACTCGAGAAACAATATTTGTCGATTAAAAACTAGAAAGACCATTAAATACAAAAACGTTTCTCGTCGTTTGAGTTTCCCCTGGCCACAGCCCCTCAGGCTTTACCAAATGCGCTGTCACAGAAAATTCACTAAAAATAAAGTGTTACTGCGGAACCGGAGGACGTTCTTCAAATAAATAATGGCGCGCTTTTTGGGTGTGTGGCACTCGATTCCATTGCCAAGAAAAGCACCTGCTGCGCCATGTGCGCTGCGCCGTTTGCCCGCCTGCGTCAGGGCTGCGGTTTGAATCAAACGTCAATATTAGTCAACAGGGATTGAAATCATGCCAACTGAAGATTCATCGCAAGGCGGCTGGCGCGCTGCCGGCGCAATTGCCCACGGTAATTACCTGGGCCCCGGCTGGACCGGCGGCGCCTGGGGCGGCAAGTTCAACGTGGCGCCCGCTGACAAGCAGGACCTGATGGGCTTCAGCCATGACTATGCCTATGGCAAGGCAAAGAGCGTCTACGACACGATAGACGCAGACCGCAAGCTGGTCGACAACATGAAGAGCTACCTGAAGGATGGGGTCTACAACGTCGATCCTGCGAACAAGACCTTCCTGGACAAGCTCAGCGACGAGACCTACGGCCGCGGCCTGCTGGCGGCCTTCAATGCCAAGCTTGCGCTGACGCAGGCCGTGACCTTCGCCAAGGATCTTTTTGACGACAACAAGATCAACAAGTCCGTCGGCACCTATACCCCGGGGGCCGCCTTTGCGAAGGCAATGGCGCAGCCCGGCAACTACCCCACCAATACGCACATCACCTACTCCGTCGGCGCCCCGCCCACGGTGACGCAAAAAGCGAACCCGCAGTACGCCTACACAGGCCCTGCGCTCGCCGCAAAGGCCGCTGGGGCCTTGCCCGACTACAGCGGCTTCGACACGCCCTCCGAGACCAATGCTGCCAATCGCCCCTCTCCGGGGGCGGCTGCGCCCTATGCAGGCGCGGCCTTCGGCCAGGCAATGGCCAACCCCAACAACAGCCCCTACGCTTCGCAAGGGGCCCCCTACGCCAATCCGCAGTTCGCCTACACCGGCTCGGCGCTGGCAGCGAAGGCGGCCGGCGCGCTACCGGACTGGAGCGGCTTTGACACGCCCTCGGAGACCAACGCTGCCAACAGGCCTTCGCCGGGCGGCGCGGCAGCGGCGGTGACCAATATCGGTGCCGTGGGCTACGGGGGCTACAAGAGCGAGGCCGCGATGGCGGCCGCCGCGGCACAGGCCGCGCAGGCGTCGTCCGCATCCAAGGGCTGGAGCAGTTCGGGCGGTGTGATGGGCACCGAGGGCGGCGCGAAGTCGGGCAGTGGCGGCAAGTCTTCGTCAGGCAGCTACTCGGGCGGCGGTGGCGGCTGGACCAGTTCGGGCGGCGTGGCCGGTACGGAGGGCGGCGCGAAGTCGGGCAGTGGCGGCAAGTCTTCGTCAGGCAGCTACTCGGGCGGCGGTGGCGGCTGGAGCAGCTCTGGCGGCGTGGCCGGCACCGAGGGCGGCGCGAAGTCGGGCAGTGGCGGCAAGTCTTCGTCAGGCAGCTACTCGGGCGGCGGTGGCGGCTGGAGCAGCTCTGGCGGCGTGGCCGGCACCGAGGGCGGTGCGAAGTCGGGCTCAAGCAGCAGCTCTTCCTCAGGCAAGGGCTCCAGCTCCAGCAAAGGCGGCTCCTCCTCCAGCGGCGGCTACTCTAGCGGCGGCTACGCCAGCGCCGACCGCGGCATGGGCGGCAAGGGCATCGGCAGCCAGCCCGTGCTGCTGGACCTGGCAGGCAACGGCCTGAGCGTCGAGAGCCTGGGCTCATCCTCGCACTTCGTGGACCTCAAGGGCGACGGTCAGGAGCACCGTGCGGCGTGGGCCGGCGAAGGCAACGGCGTGCTGGTTTTCGACGCCGATGCCAACGGCAAGATCAGCCGCTCCAGCGAGATCGTCTTTACCGAATGGGACAAGAGCGAGACCAGCGACCTGCGCGCCCTCAAGAAAGTCTTCGACAGCAATGGCAATGGCCAACTCGACGCCGGCGATGCGCGCTGGGCCGACTTCAAGGTGGCGGTCGGAGACGAACTGGTGTCACTGGATTCGCTGGGCATCAAGTCGATTGACCTGACGCCTACCGGCAGCGGGCAGAGCTTCGAGGACGGGTCGGCCATCACGGGCACGGCCTCCTACACCAAGGCTGACGGCAGCAAGGGCCTGGTCGGTGACGCCACGCTGGCCATGGACGCAAGCGGCTACACCGTCAAGCGCAGCAAGCTGGTGCTGGGCGATGGCTCCACCAGCGAAGACGTGCGCGGCTATCACAAGGACGGCAGCCTGGCCTTTCACCACCAGATCGAAACCAGCGCAGATGGCGCGCACCGGCAGACCCGGTTCGATGACGACGGCAACGGCAGCTTCGACCGCTCGCAGACCGTGGACTCGAGCGTGCTGGCCGACGGCACCCGCAGGCGCGTGGTGGCCGACTTCCATGCCAGCGGCGCCCTGCGCGGCAAGACCACCACCCTGACCAGCGCGGACCTGCGCGTGGTCACGACGCTGATCGACCAGGACGGCGATGGCCGCGACGACCAGAGCCAGGTCTTTGTCACGAACGCCGACGGTTCCACCTCGACGACGTTCAAGAAGCTTGCCGCCAACGGTGCGGTTCTGCAACAGACCGAGACCACCTCGAGCGCAGACGGCCTGCGCAAGACCATCCGTCTTGACGAAACCGGCAGCGGCAGCTTCAACCTGCAGACCAGCGAGGTGACCGTGGTGGCAGCCGACGCCAGTCGCACCCTGACCATCGAGCGAAGAAGCGCCGATGGCAGCCTGATCGGCAGGACCGTCACCATCACCAGCGCCGACGGCCGCACCCAAACCATTGAGCACGACCGCACCGGCAACGGCCAGATCGACGAGCGCGAAGTCTCGGTCACCGGCACCGTGGCCGATGGCTCGGTGGTCAACACCGTCACGTCCTACAACGGCGATGGCACCCTGCGCAGCAAGACCGTGGCCACGACCAGCGGCGACGGCCTGAGCCACACGCTGGCCGAAGATCTCAACAGTGATGGCGTCGCGGACCGCCAGACTTCCAACGTCACGGTGGTGGCGGCCGATGGATCGAGCACACAGACGGTGCAGCAGCGCAGCGCCAGCGGCGCGCTGCTGTCTTCGCAGGTCACGAGCATCAACGCCGACCGATCCAGGACCCTGGTGCGCGAGGACTTCGATGGCGATGGCGCGGACGATCAGATCACGGACACGCAGGTCGCCGCCGATGGCACCAGCCTTGTCACCGTGTCGAACTTCAATCCGAATGGCTCCAGCGTGGGCTTGACCTCGTCCAGCACTTCTGCGGACGGCCTGACCCAGACGGTGCGCGAGGACCTGAGCGGTGATGGCACCATCGATGCCGTCACGACGGACACGACGGTTCTGGACACCGATGGCAGCCGCACCCAGACCGTCAAGCAGTACAGCTCAGGTGGCGCAGAGACCGGGAAGCTGCTGGGCTCGATCAGCACCACCGTGTCGAAGGACGGCCTGAGCAAAACGGTCAGGACCGATGTGGACGGCGACGGCAGCGCCGACCGCATCGGCACGGACATCACCGTGCTGGACAGCAACGGCGCGCAAACGCAGACCGTCACCACCACCAGCGCATCGGGCGTGAGGCTGGACCAGCAGGTCATCACCGTGAGTGCGGACCGCAAGACCACCACCACCGTTGAAGACGCCGATGGTGACGGCGCGGCAGATCGCCAGGGCGTCGTTGTCGAGCACGCCGACGGCAGCAGCACGAAGACGCTGACGCACCTGGCGGCCAATGGCAAGGTCTGGCAACGCGAAACGACCCGCGTGAGTGCTGACGGCCTGACGCAAAGCACCGAGCTCGACCTCAATGGCGACGGCTTGGTCGATGAAGCCACGCATGAGCAGACCGTCATCCATGCCGATGGCAGCCGCACCACCACCACCTCGACCCGGCGCGGCGCCACGACCACCTCCACCACCGTGAGCACGGTCAGCGCCAACGGGCTGGTCAGCACGCTGAGCGAAGATGCCGATGGCGACGGCCTGGCCGAAAGCCGGCAGACCCAGGTTCGGGTTCTTCATGCCGACGGTTCCTCCAGCGTGACGACGACCGACAGCAGCGCCACCGGCGTCACGCGGCACAGCCGCGTGGAGACGACAAGTGCCAATGGCTTGAGCCTGACGGTGCAAAGCGATCTCGACGGCGATGGCAGCGTGGACCGCGTCCTCACCGACGTCAAGCGCCTGAATGCTGACGGGGGGAGCTTGCGGACGATCGAAGAGCGCACGAGCACAGGGCTGCTGCTGTCCAAAACCTACATCTCCACCAGCGCCAATGGCAAGGAAGTGCACACAAGCATCAACAGCGATGGCGATCCAGTGTTCGAGAACGGGCAGTTGGTGGAGCTGGACGACACTGGCGGCATGACGAAGACCGAGGCGTCCTTCGCGGCCGATGTCACCTTGCTCTTCATACGCGAAACGGCCGTTTCGGCCGATGGCCTACAAAGCAGGGTGCGTGAAGACCACAACGGCGACCTTCAGTACGAGCAGACCGTGACCACCGTCACGCAGCTGCATGCCGATGGCAGCCGCACTGAAACGCGCACTCCCACCAACGCCGACGGCAGCCTGGAGGTGGGAACGACCGTCAAGACCATCTCGGGCAACGGCCTGAAACTCACCGAGCAGATCGACCTGACGGGCGACGGTGTGGCCGACCGCACCACGACCACCGAAACCACCCTGGGCGCCGATGGCAGCAGCACGCTCACGGTGCAGACCCAGGCCGCCAACGGCAGCTTGCTGGCCAAGTCCGTGCAGACCGAGGGCGCGAACGGAAGCACGCACACCACCGTGGACGAGAACGGCGATGGCGCGGCCGACCGCGTTGAGCACACCGCTGTGCTGGCCGACGGCAGCAACTCGACCTCCGTCGCCTGGATGGCGCAAGACGGCACCGTGGTCGAGCGCACGACCACCGAAGTCAGCGCCGATGGGCTGACCACCATCACGCGTCTGGATCTGGACGGCGATGGCGTCATCGACGAGGTGACCACCGACAAGACCACCCTGGGTCTGGACGGTTCACGGACTTCGCAACTGAGCCGCCAGGCCGGCTCCGGCAAGGCTCAGTTGCTGGCGCAAACCACCACCAGCGCCAACGGCCTGCACCACACCACCGACCTGTACGACCGCGGCTGGCTCGCAAGTCGAACGGTCGAGGAGAGCACCTACCAGGCCGATGGCTCGGTGACCACCACCACCGCCAGCTTCGCAGGAACCCATGCCGTGCTGGTCAACAAGACCAGCACCACCGTCAGCGCCAATGGCCTTGTCAGCACAAGCCAGACGGACCTCGATGGAGATGGCGACGTTGATCGCACGGCCACCCATCAGGCCGTGCATGCCGATGGCGCGGTCGAGGACACCCTGACCGTGGTGAACGGCGCTGGTGCCAAGGTTTCCGGGTCCGTCACCACCACCAGCGCCGACAAGCGTTTGACCACGGTGAGCGAGGATGCCAACGGCGACGGCCGCGAGGACGCGCGCGTTGTCACGACCGTGGGCGCCGACGACTCGGTCAGCACGGCGACGAGCACCTTCGCCAACGGCCAGGATGCAAGCCGCGCGGCATCGAGCTCGGTCAGCAAGCTCAGCGCCGACGGCCTCACCCTCACCGTTGCCACCGACAGCGATGGCAACGGCAGCACCGATCGCACGAGCGAACAACGCACCGTCGAAGCGGCGGACGGCTCCGTCACGCAGAGCTGGAGCGAGTTCAACGCGCAGGGCGTGCTGACCGAGAAGACCGTCGTAGTCACCAGCGCCGACCAGCTCAGGAAGACCACCACCTGGACGGTCGGCGAAGGCAAGGTGGCTGGCACGAAGCAGGAAGTCACGACCTTGGCTGCCGATGGAGGGGCGAGCACCACGGTGAGCTACACCCAGGGGTCGGGCGCGCTGCGCAGCAAGACGACCACCACCGTGAGCGCCGATGCCAAGACCATGAGCGTGAGCGCAGACATCGACGGCGATGGCGTGCTGGACCAGCAGTTGACGCGCGTGCGCAATGCCGACGGCAGCCTCACGACGACCGCGACCGAGCTGGCTGCCGACGGCGTGAAGGCGGCCGCCCGCAAGGTGGTTGTTGAAAGCGCGAACGAGTTGGACGCGCGCATCGACTACGACACCAATGGCGACGGAGCGGTGGACCACCGCGTCACCGCAACGACGCTGCTGGGCGCCGACGGGTCGATGACCACCACCACTACGCGCTACAGCGGCACGGACCAGGCCCTGGAGCGCACGGTCGAGCACCACTCGGCTGACGCCAAGACCGTCACCGTCAGCTACGACCTCGACGCCGACGGCACGACCGACCAGACCCAGACGCGCTCTACCGCCTTCGGCGCGCAGGCCGGGTATGCAGATGCCAAGACGGAGATCATCGAGAACGCCGTCGGCTCGACCGTGACTTCGCGCTACCTGAGTTCCACCGATGCCGATGGTCAGTCGACGACGCGGCAATGGGACACCGATGGCAACGGCAGCATCGACCAGACCCTGACCGACTCGCTGGCCGTCACCGACCAGGGCACGGTGCAGACCGTGGTGGCTTCGGTCGGCGCCAGCACGATCTTCGAGCAGACCACCCACACCAGCAACGATGGGAAAACGGTCACAACCCAGCACAAGGAAGCCGGCTTCGACAGCAAGACGCACACCCACGCCACGGCCGGGCTGGCCGATGGCTCGACGGTCGTGACCGAGGTCTTCACGAACACCAGCAACGGCGTGGTTCAGAAGCAGGTCACGACCACCCATGCCGATGGTAGCGAGCAGACCATCAGCCGCGACATCGACGGCAATGGCACGGCCGATCAGACCGAGCAGCACACGGTCTTTGTCGATGGCTCGACCCAGACGGTCCTCACCGCGAACAACACCAAGGACAAGGTCATCACCACCACGAGCGCCGACGGCCTCTCGTCCCTGGTTGAATGGGACCGGGGCCTGGATGGCAGCATCGACAAGAAGCGCGTGATTGCCACCAGCATCAACGCCGACGGCAGCCAGGCCAGCTTGGCCACCGACTACAAGCTGGTTGCAGGTGCCGCCGACGTGCGCGTGAGGGTGGCGTCGAACTCAACCAGTGCCGACGGCCGGACGCAGACGCATTCCATCGACACGAACGGCGACGGCGTGTTCGACGAACTGTCCACCACCGTGAGCGACGCCACCGGCGCGGCCCTGACGACCACGACGCGCAATGCAGAGGCCCAGAAGGCCGGGAACCTCGTCGCCGGCCAGGTCTACTGGAAGCAGGCCCTCGCGGCCAAGGTCATCACTTCCGTCAGCAGCAATGGCCTGAGCATGGTCGAACGCTCGGACTACGACGGCGACGGCCGCATGGAAACCACGGCCACCTCGCAAGTGCGCATCGATGGCTCCATGCTCACGTCCTACCTCGAAACCAATGCCAGCGGCGGCGTGACCGCCCAGGGCACGCTCACGACCAGCCAGGACGGGCTCACCCGGGTCCTGAGCAAGGACAGCGACAACAACGGCCGCACCGACCATTGGGAAGAGACCAAGACCTTCATCGACGGCACGGTGGTTCGCAGCACCAAGGACTACAACGCCGACGGCACACTCAAGAGTTCGAGTGCCGAGAACGTGAGCTCGGGCGAGGTCACGCATCGCATCGTGTGGGACGGCGCAGGCGTCAAGACTGAGGAGTACCTTCTCAACAGCAACAAGACGGCAACGCTGACCACCTTCGTAGGCACCGCGGTCAGCGGCGTGCTGAATCTCAGCAAGGACGGACTGGCCACCAGCGCCGTGCTGTACGACCCGGCAAACAAGCAGGCCTGGACCCGTGTCGAGCAGAGCTTCAACACGGCTGGCCAGAAGACGGCCGAGAAGCAATACATGGACGATGGCACGCGGATTGACGTGAGCTTCGATGCCGCGACGGGAAATGCGACCAAGTCAGTGGGTTACGACTCCGTCAATCGCAAGACCTCGGAGGCGAGCTACACCAACGGCGTGCTTGCCACCAACGTGCTGTACGACGCGGCCAGCAAAGAAAGCTGGACCCGCGTGGAGCAGACCTACAACTCGGCTGGCAAGTTGACCGCCGAGAAGCAGTACATGGACGACGCGACGAGGGTCGAGATCGGCTTCGACGCGGCCACCGGCAAGCAGACCAAGTCGGTGGTCTACGACTCGGCCAACCGCAAGACCTCGGAGGCGAGCTACACCAACGGCGTGATTGCCACCAACGTGCTGTACGACGCTGCCAGCACACAAACATGGACTCGGGTGGAGCAGACCTACAACACGGCTGGCCAGAAGACGGCAGAGAAGCAGTTCAAGGACGACGGAAGCCGGATCGACTTGCGCTTTGATCCTCAGAACAGCTACAGCTGGTCGAGCATCGAGACCTACTACGACGCAGCGGGCACCAAGTACTTCGAGTACGAGAAAGCAGACAACGGGAGCTGGAAGAACACCACCTATCAGACCAGCACCTGGAGGACCGAACAGTACTTCTATGCCTCCGGGTCGATGTACCAGGAGGACCAGTATTGGGCGGACGGCACCGTCGGCAGCACCTCGTACGACGTGAACGACGCATTCGACTGGAGCATCATCTCCGGCCTGTACGGCGCGAATGGCGCGCTCTTGTACCAGGCCACGAGAATGGACAACGGCATGTTCTATGAGTACGTGCCTCCCGCGCCGCCGGTCATCCTGGATCTGAACGGCGACCAGCAGATCGACCTGCGGTTGCTGAACCCCGAAACGGGCGACGGCGAAGGCCCGCGTTTTGACTGGAGCGGCGATGGCGTCGGCGATGCCACGGCCTGGGCAGGGCCGCAGGACGGCTTTCTGGCGATCGACCTGGCCGCCGATGGCAGTGCGGGCCCGGACGGCTTCATCGACCAGGCCAGGGAGCTGGCTTTTGCCAGTTGGGTCGACCCCAGCACGCTGTCTGAGGACAGCGATCCCGTGAGCGATCTGGACGGCCTGCGCGAGGTCTTCGATACCAATGGCGACGACGTGCTGGACGCGCACGACGCGCGCTGGACCGAGTTCCGCGTCTGGCGCGACCTGGACCAGGACGGCCAGACCGATGCCGGCGAACTGCAGACGCTGGAGCAGGCCGGCGTTGCGCGCATCGGGCTGGTCTCCAACGCCGAAGGTGCGGTGCGCCATGCCGACGGCTCCGAGACGGTTGGAACGAGCTGGTTCGAAGCTGCGGACGGCGAGCGCCAGCTGGTGGGCGACACCTCTCTGGCCTGGTCGCTTTCGAAAACAGCCGGCGAGAGCGCGCCTGCGGTGTCGGCCGATACCAGCGTCAATGCGCTGATCGCGGCGATGGCCGCATTCGGCGCCAGCAGCCCGGGCGCCGTGAGCCAACCGCCGTCGCAGGCCGGGGTGGGCATGGCCGGACTTGCGGCAGCCAACCCGGCCTATTCGGGTGAACTTGCCGCGACGGCCAATCCCATGCATTGATGGGTCAAGAAGCGCCGGGGCCATCGACCAGGGCGGTGAAAAGGCGAACAGGGAACGGCGCCGCATCGGCGCCGTTCCTTCGCCAGGAAGCAGAAAGACGGGAGAAGGTCTCATGCAGGCAGAAGAGATGACGGCGCTTTCAGGCGCCCAGGAACCGGCCGCGCAGGCCAGCCCGCCCGCTGCGGGCGAGGGGGCGCCCCCTTCGCTGGTGGCGCTTTGCGCGCTCGCACGCTTTCATCAGATCGCGGTCGACGCCTCGCTGCTGGCGCACCAGCTGGGCCTTGCACCTTCCGAGCCCATCGACGCCGCTACGCTGCTGCGTGCGGCCAGGCACCTGGACCTCAAGGCCAAGTCGGTGCGCACCACGGCCGATCGGCTGCCCCACACGCCGCTGCCCGCGCTGGCCGTGCTGCGCAGTGAATCCGGCGAGCAGCGTTTTGTCATCCTGGCCAAGTGCGAAGGCCAGGGCGCCCAGCGCGTGCTGATTCAAGACCCTGCGGCGTCCAGCGGCCGGCCTGTCATCCAGGCCATGGAGGCCTTCGCGAGCCACTGGAGCGGCGAACTCATCCTCATCACCAGCCGCGCGAGCCTCGCGGGCGAGCTCGCCAAATTCGACTTCTCGTGGTTCATTCCCAGCCTGGTCAAGTACAGAAAGCTGCTCGGCGAGGTGCTGCTGATCTCCTTCATCCTGCAGCTGTTCGCGCTGGTCAGCTCGCTGTTCTTCCAGGTCGTCATGGACAAGGTGCTCGTGCACCGCGGCCTGACCACCCTCGACGTGCTGGTCATCGGGCTGCTGGTGGTGGTGGTCTTCGAATCGCTTCTGAGCGGGCTGCGCAGCTACGTTTTCAGCCACACCACCAACCGCATCGACGTCGAGCTGGGCGCAAGGCTGTTCCGCCACCTGGTGCAACTGCCGCTGGCCTACTTCCAGGCCCGGCGTGTCGGCGATTCGGTTGCGCGCGTGCGCGAACTCGAGAGCATCCGCAGCTTCCTCACGGGCAACGCACTCACGGTGCTGCTGGACGTGGTCTTTTCCATCGTCTTCGTGGCCGTCATGCTGCTCTACAGCGTGCCGCTGACCTTGATCGTGCTCGCGAGCATGCCGCTGTACTTCGGCCTGAGCCTGGCGGTGGTGCCCGTGCTGCGCCGGCGGCTGGACGAGAAGTTTGCGCGCGGCGCAGAGAACCAGGCCATGCTGGTCGAGACCGTCAGCGCGATCCAGACCGTCAAGGCCACCGCGCTGGAACCGGCCTTCGGCCGCCGCTGGGACAACCAGCTCGCGGCCTACATCTCGGCCAGCTTCCGCACGCAGAACCTCGCCAGCTGGGCGCACGAAGGCGTCACCCTCATCGGCAAGCTCGTGAACGCCGCCACGCTCTGGTATGGCGCGCACCTGGTGATGGACAACACCCTGACAGTGGGGCAGTTCGTGGCCTTCAACATGTTTGCCCAGCGCGTGTCGCAGCCCATCATGCGCATGGCGCAGCTGTGGACCGATTTCCAGCAGACGGGCATCTCGATGGCCCGGCTGGGCGACATCCTCAACACGCGCACCGAAGCGCCGCCCAGCACCGCTGCGCAACTGCCCGCGCTCAAGGGCCGCGTGACGCTGGACAAGGTCAGCTTCCGCTATCGGCCCGAGGCAGCGCCGGTGCTCAAGGGCGTGAGCCTCGATGTGCGCCCCGGCGAGGTCATTGGCATCGTCGGGCGCTCGGGCTCGGGCAAGAGCACGCTGACCAAGCTCATCCAGCGCCTGTATGTGCCCGAGCAGGGGCGTCTGCTGGTCGATGGCATCGACATCAGCCTGATCGATGCCGCGCAGCTGCGACGGCAGGTGGGCGTGGTGCTGCAGGAGAACACGCTCTTCAACCGCAGCGTGCGCGAGAACATCGCCATCGTCGATCCGGCCGCGCCGCTGGATGCGGTGATGCAGGCCGCGCGGCTTGCAGGCGCCCATGAGTTCATCAGCGAGCTGCCGGAGGGCTACGACACCATGGTGGGCGAGCAGGGGGCCAGCCTGTCGGGTGGGCAGCGCCAGCGCATCGCCATTGCGCGGGCCTTGTTCACGCACCCGCGCATTCTGATCTTCGACGAGGCCACCAGCGCGCTCGACTACGAAAGCGAGGCCATCATCCAGCGCAACATGGCCCATATCTGCAAGGGGCGAACCGTGTTCATCATCGCGCACCGCCTGTCTGCCGTGCGCAAGGCCCACCGGATCGTCGTGATGGACAAGGGGGTGATCGTCGAAGGCGGCACCCACGAGAGCCTGCTGGCGCGCCCCAAGGGCATCTATGCGCACCTGTGGAGCATGCAGGGTGGCGGGCACCCCAGCGAAGGCGCCGACGCAGGAGCCGTCGCATGAAGCGCGAGCTGGCGAGCCAGCAGACGCCTCATCCGACCTGGGCGCTGCTCGGGCGCTACGGCGCCATCCTCAAGGCCGCCTGGACGCACAGGCATGCGCTGGCCGGCCCGCAGCGCCTGGCCGACGAGGCCGCCTTCCTGCCAGCCGCCCTCAGCCTGCAGGACACGCCTGTGCACCCGGCGCCCCGGCGCCTGGCCTATGCGCTGATCGCGCTGTTCATGCTCGCATTGACCTGGGCCATCTTCGGCCAGGTCGACATCGTGGCCGTGGCGCCGGGCAAGATCATCGTGAGCGAGCGCACCAAGATCATCCAGCCACTGGAGCTGAGCGTGGTCCAGCGGGTGCTGGTCCAGGACGGGGACCATGTGGAGGCGGGCCAGGCCCTGGTCGAGCTCGACCCCACGGCAGCCAGTGCCGACAAGGCCAGCATCGACGAGCAGTTGAAGTCCATGCAATCCGAAGTGCTGCGCACGCGCGCGCTGCTGCAGTCGCTCGACGGGATGGCCGGCGCGCGTGCGCCCGGGCTGGACAAGGCGCTGCCTGCTGGCTGGACCACGGCGGACGCCCAGGCCGCCCAGGCGCAGCTGCGCGACGAGTGGAACGACATCATGGCCAAGCTGGCCAGGGCCGCCGCAGAGATCGCGCGCCGGCAGGCCGAGATCGCCACGGTGCGCGAGATGATCGCCAAACTCGAAAGCACCGTGCCCATCGCCAGGCAACGCGAAGCAGACTTTCAGGCGCTGGCCAGGCAGGGCTTCATGTCGAGCCATGCGAACCAGGACCGCACACGCGAGCGCATCGAGCTTGAGCGCGACCTTGCGACGCAGCGCGCGAGGCTGGCCGAAGCCAACGCGACGCTGCGCGAGAGCGAGAACACCCGGGCCGCCTACATCGCCGAAACCAGGCACAGCCTTCGAACGCGCGAAGCGCAGGCTGAGCTCAAGCGTCAGCAAGCCACACAGGATCTGGCCAAGGCCGGGCAGCGCGAGCGCCTGACCACACTCAAGGCGCCGGTGTCCGGCACGGTGCAGCAGCTGGCCACGCACACCGTGGGCGGCGTGGTCACGCAGGCGCAGCCGCTGATGGTGATCGTGCCCGACGGCGCACAGGTCACGGCCGAGGTGACGCTGGAGAACAAGGACATCGGCTTCGTGCACCCGGCGCAGCAGGCGACCATCAAGCTGGAGACCTTTCCCTACACGCGCTATGGCACCGTGGACGCGACCGTCCGGACCGTGACGGCCGATGCGGTCCAGGACGAGAAGCAAGGCGCCATCTTCCCCGTGACGCTCAACCTCCATGCCACCACGCTCGACGTCGACGGCCGGCCGATCAAGCTGAGCCCGGGCATGAACCTCACGGCCGAGATCAAGACCGGCAAGCGACGCGTGATCGAGTTCCTGCTGAGCCCGTTGCAGCGCGCGGGCAGCGAGAGCCTCCGGGAACGATAAGGCGTCTTGACCCGGAGCCGCTTGCGCCCACAAGGCCTCAGTGCGCGAGCAGCTTGTCCAGCGTGACCGGAAAGCTGCGCACCCGCACACCCGTGGCGTTGTAGACCGCATTGGCCACCGCGGCGGCGGCGCCGCACAGGCCCAGCTCGGCAATGCCCTTGGCCTGCAGCGGCGAAGCCATCGGGTCGGGCTCGGGGAGGAACACCACCTCCTGCGAGGGGATGTCGGCATGCACCGGCACCTCGTAGCCGGCCAGGTCGTGGTTGATGAACAGGCCGTGGCGGGTGTCCACCGCCAGCGTCTCCATCAGCGCTGCGCCCACGCCCATGGTCATGGCGCCGATCACCTGGCTGCGCGCCGTGAGCGGGTTCAGGATGCGGCCCGCCGCGCACACCGCCAGCATGCGGCGCACGCGGATCTCGCGCGTGTGCACATGCACCGCCACCTCCACGAAATGCGCGCCGAAGGTGGAGTGCTGCCACTGCTGCGACAGCGACTTGTCGTAGTCGATGCCGTCTTCGGCAACGATGGCGCCGTCGGGCCCGACCGCGTCTTCGATCGGCAGCCTTCGCCCTTGCGAGCAGGCGCAGCCGTCCTTGAAATCGGTGTGCAGCGGGTCGAGCCCGAGCTTGCGCGCGAGGGTTTCGCGCAGCTTCATGCAGGCGGCATAGACGCCGCCCGTGGCATTGGCCGCGCCGAACTGGCCGCCCGAGCCGGCCGACACCGGCCAGTCCGAATCGCCCAGCTTGACCTCGACGCGCGCCAGCGGCAGCCCGAGCAGGTCCGCCGCCGTCTGGGCCAGGATGGTGTAGCTGCCGGTGCCGATGTCGGTCATGTCGGTCTGCACCGTCAGGCGGCCCTCGGCATCCAGCCGCACGCGCGCGGCGGATTTCATCATCAGGTGGTTGCGGAAGGCCGCCGCCATGCCCAGCCCGATGGCCCACTCGCCCTCGCGCACGGCGCCGGGGCGGGCCACGCGCTGGTGCCAGCCGAAACGCCCCGCGCCCTCGCGCAGGCAGTCGGCCAGCCGGCGCTGCGTGAAGCGGCGCTGCGGATGCTCGGGGTCGACGTCGGTGTCATTGCGCAGCCGCAGTTCCACCGGGTCCATGTCCAGCCTTTGGGCCAGCTCGTCCATGGCGACTTCCAGCGCCATCATGCCCGGCGCCTCGCCGGGCGCGCGCATGGAATTGCCTTCGGGCAGATCGAGCTGCGCGAGGTACATGGCCGTGCGGCGGTTGGCACCCGCATACAGCAGCCGCGTCTGGTTGACGGCGGTCTCGGGCTGGCCGCCAGGCTGGTCGCCCGACCAGCTCTCATGCGCGATGGCCGTGAGCCGGCCATCGCGCTGCGCGCCCAGGCGCACGCGCTGGATCGTGGCCGGCCGGTGCGTGGTGTTGTTGATCACCAGGGGCCGTTGCAGCGCCAGCTTGACTGGCCGCCCCGCGGCGCGCGCACCCAGCGCCGCCAGCAGCGCGTCGGCGCGCAGGAAGAGCTTGCCGCCGAAGCCGCCGCCGATGAAGGGCGAGCGCACGTGCACCTTGTGCTTGGGCAGGCCCAGCGTCTGCGCGAGGTCGGTGCGGCACCAGTCCACCATCTGGGTGGAGGTCCAGACGGTGAGCGCATCGCCGTGCCACGCGGCCAGCGTGGCATGCGGCTCCATCATCGCGTGCGACTCGTCGGACGTGCAGTAGCTGGCATCGATGCGGACCTCGGCCTGCGCGAATGCGCCGTCGAAATCGCCCACCTCGGAAAGCGCGCCCTCACCGGCCAGCGGGGCATCGGCACGCGCCTGGGCCAGGTCGAAGCGGCCGGGCTCGGCCTCGTAGCGCACGTCGATCAGCGCGGCCGCGGCGCGCGCCTGTTCCAGCGTGCCTGCCATCACCACGGCGATGGCCTGGTGGTAGTGCGCGATGGCGGGGCCGCCGAGCAGCCGCGCCGTGTTGCGCGAGGCCTTGTGCAGCGGCCCGGCGCTGTCGGCCGTGACGATGGCCAGCACGCCCGGCGCGGCGCGCGCGGCCTCGAGGTCCATGTGGGCGATGCGCCCCTTGGCGATGCCGGCGCCCAGCACCCAGCCGAAGGCGGCATCGGGCGCTTCCTCCTGCCATTCGCCGGCATAGGGCGCGCTGCCGGTGGCCTTCCTGGCGCCATCCACGCGCTCGGTGGGCTGGCCCAGGTGCTGCAGCGCTGCATCGGGCAGGACGGTGTCGTGGGCATCGAACTTCATGCGTGCAGCTCCCCGGCCTGCGCAAGCGCGGCGGCCAGCACGCGCGGCGCCAGTGCCAGCTTGAAGGCGTTGTCGGGCTGCGGCGTGGCGCCGGCCAGCAACCTGTCCATCACGGCCTGCGGGCCATGGGGCAGCTCGGCGTCGGCTTCGCTCCGGCGCCAGGGCTGGTGCGCCACGCCGCCCAGCGCCACGCGGCCGCTGCCGTCGGGCCAGGTGATGGCCGCCACCGAGACCAGCGCGAAGGCATAGGAGGCGCGGTCGCGCACCTTGTAGTAGAGCTGCCGGCCGCCCACGGGCGCCGGCAATGTCACGGCCGTGATCAGCTCGGCGGGCGCGAGCACCGTTTCGCGCCCGGGGGCCTGCGCCGGCTGGCGGTAGAAGTCCGCGATCGGAATCGTGCGGCGCGCGCCGCCGGGCTGCACGGTTTCGATGCGCGCGTCCAGCACCCGAAGTGCCACGGGCATGTCGCCCGGATGCGTGGCGATGCACTGGTCGCTGCCGCCGATCACGGCCAGGTGCCGGCTGTGCCCGCCGATGGCGCCGCACCCGCTGCCGGGCCGGCGCTTGTTGCAGGGCATGGCCGTGTCGTAGAAATACGGGCAGCGCGTGCGCTGCAGCAGGTTGCCCGCCGCAGTGGCCTTGTTGCGGATCTGGCCCGACGCGCCGGCCAGCAGCGCGCGCGCGAGCACGCCGTAGTCGCGGCGCACGCGCGCATCGGCCGCCAGGTCGGTGTTGCGCACCAGCGCGCCGATGCGCAGGCCGCCGTCGTCGGTGGCGGTGATTCGGTTCAGGCCCAGTGCATTGAGGTCGATCAGGCGCGCGGGCGTTTCCACCTGCAGCTTCATCAGGTCCAGCAGATTGGTGCCGCCCGCGATGAAGCGGGCGCCCGGTGCGCGGGCCATGGCGTCCACGGCGGCTTCGACGCTGCGGGCGC
This sequence comes from Xenophilus arseniciresistens, assembly GCF_028023875.1. Classification (GTDB taxonomy): domain Bacteria; phylum Pseudomonadota; class Gammaproteobacteria; order Burkholderiales; family Burkholderiaceae_C; genus Xenophilus; species Xenophilus arseniciresistens. The sequence goes on along the minus strand of NZ_JAQIPB010000001.1, from coordinate 326,593 downwards.
GTTCGTAGTGGAAGGGCTTCATCGCGAGGCCTCCGCCGCGTCGGCGATCGCGGCCTGGATGTTGCTGTAGGCGCCGCAGCGGCAGAGGTTGCCGCTCATGCGCTCGCGCATTTCTTCCGGCGAGCGCAGGGGCTGCGCCTGCAGGTCGGGCGTGGCGTGGCTGGGCACGCCTTCGCGCAGCTCGCGCAGCGCGCCCACGGCCGAGCAGATCTGCCCCGGCGTGCAATAGCCGCACTGGAAGCCATCGTGGCGCACGAAGGCGGCCTGCATCGGATGCATCTGTGCGGGTGTGCCCAGGCCTTCGATGGTCGTGACTTCGCTGCCTTCGTGCATCACGGCCAGGCTCAGGCAGGTGTTGATGCGGCGGCCGTCCACCAGGGCCGTGCAGGCGCCGCACTGGCCATGGTCACAGCCTTTCTTGGTGCCCCACAGCTGCAGGTGCTCGCGCAGCGCGTCCAGCAGCGTGGTGCGGGTGTCCAGCTTCAGCGTGCGCGGCCGGCCGTTGACCACCAGGCGGACCTGGAAGGAGGGCGGCGAGTCATCGACCGGCGTGCCTGTGGATGTGGGTCGGGAATCCTGATGGAGGGAGAGATCGTGGGTGGGCATGGGGGCTCCGCGCGGGTCCGGGGATGCAGGCGAAAAGGCACGGCGGCGCACCGCTTCTTGGGCGGCCTGTGCTTGTCGTGGCCTGGCTGCAATGGTGAAGCCGCTGCGGTGCGCGCTTGCGGGCAGAAGGCCGCTGCGGGCGTGGGCCTTGGCTGACAGCGCGGCGCCCGGATTCAGCGCAGCGCCTGCTCGTCGATCAGGATGCGGTGGATCTGGATGCGCTGCGGCAGCTCCATCAGCAGCTCTTCGTCGCGCGCCAGGTGATGAACCTGCGTGGGCGAGCCCCGGGTGAATGCGCTCATGGCCTCGAAGTCGGGCCAGTACGAGATCGTGGTGAACCAGGTTTCATGCTCCCGGTCTTCCCTGAACAGCTGCACGCCGAGGGCCGTCTTGCGCAGCGGCGGAATGCCTTCGCTGCGCACATAGGCTTCATAGGTGTACGCCAGGTCGCGGCGGGTGCGTCCGCGCCAGATGCGCGCGATGCGGGCGGGTGTGGCCATGAGGTGGCTCCTTGCATCAAAAGGCTGCCGCGGGCGCAACGGCAGCTTGGGGTGCGCCGGGCCTCAGCCCGGCAGGCGGCGCGCCTGCGCCAGCATGTCGCCGCGCGCCTTGTGCAGTTCGGCCGCCCACTGGCGAACGCGTTCGTTCTCTCCGCGCTCGTCGCCGTCGTGCAGCGACTTGCGTTCCTCTTCCAGCCATTCGACGGCCAGCGCCTTGTACTGCGCCTGCAGCGCGCTGCCGCGGGCCTGGGCCAGGGCGCGCAGGCGCTGGTCGGCCAGGTCCGACATGTCCATCGGGATCGTGTTGCCAAGCGCTTGCGAGAGCGTTTTCAGGCGACCGAAGGCCTGGTCCGACTGCTCGCTCAGCGCGCTTGCGAAGCGCCGGCCTTCGCCGGCAGGCAATTGCTTGCGCCCAATTTCGCCGAGCTGGCGCATGCGGATGACCAGCGGCGCCACGCCCCGCATGAAGATGCGGTCGCTGTCGCTCAGCCGGGCGTCGCGCACGCCCTGGGCGGCCTCGGTGGGCGAGGGCGGTTGCGCCTGGGCCCAGGCGGCCGGCGCGCAGGCGATGGCTGCGGCCAGGATGAAGGGAGCGAAGGGGCGGGCGGGCGAAAAAAACTTCATGCACAGGTTCCTGGATGGCGCAGGCGCGGGCCGGCGGGCGCGTGCCTGGTTCTGTGCTGCAGTCTGTGGCGCCCTGCGCCCGGCCGGTGTAGCGCGGCGACCTTCGTGCCTGTCAGGCAAGGACTATGTGGTGCTCGCGGGATGATGCGGGCCGTGTGCCGGGGCCGCGGGCCGGGTCGGCACAGGCGCTGCGCGCCGCGTGAACGCAAGGCGTGCATGCACCAAGCCGGCCGGCACCGCCGCCAGCACGGCATAGCCAAGGGCCAGGGCCATGCCCAGGCCCGCGGCACGAAGAGCGTCCGGCCCCTGCGCAGCGCCCGTGCCCACGGTGGCGACCAGGTCGGGCAGGAAGCGCGAGGACCAGCCCGCGAGCAGGAACAGCGCGGCGCCGGCCGGCAGCGCCACGCCTGCATGGTGCACGGCCAGCGCGGCCCGGCTGCAGAAGGGCCGGCGGTGGTGGCGCTGGTTGGTGGCCAGCATGGCCAGGCCGTGCCCCAGGGCCACCAGCACCGGCAGCGCCATCCAGAAGCGCGGATGGTCGCTGCGGGCGTCGATGGCCAGCAGGCTGCACACCAGCACGAAGGCCGGTGCGCAGAGGGTGCCCGCCACGAAGGAGGCCAGCTGCCACAGCCACCACGGGCTGCGCCAATCCAGAGGAACGGCCGCCTCCTGCGCCGTGGGCAGGGGCCGTGGAGTGGGGCGGTGGGGCGCTTTGCCGGTCATGCAGACAGGACGTATGGCGTGCGGCGAATCCGCAGTCCGATGTGTGTCCGGATGCGCGCAGGCCCCGGCTGCGCGGCTGTCAAGCTGCTGTCACGGGGCCTTGTCAGCATCGCGCCGTCATCATGGCGGCCTTCCCTTGTTGTTTCGCGCGCAATCCCCGCTCCTGCTCCCGTGGCCCGAAGGCCAGGTGCGAGCCCGCGCGCGCCTTCGCGCCGTCGGCGCGCCGCGTCGCGGTGCGGCAGCGCGGCATTAGGGCAGGTGCGCGTCGCGCCCTGTGGCTGGCAGGTGCGGCGATGGCCCCCTGGGCGCCGGGCTCGGTGGCGCAGCCGATGGACACCGACGCCGCCACCGTGGCCGCGCCGGCGCATGGCGCCTTCGATGAACAACAGATCCGCTTCGCCTTCGACATCCAGGCACAGCCGCTGGACGAAGCACTGCAGCACTATGCCGGCATCACGCGCCGCAGCGCGGTGTTTCGCAGCGCCCTGGTGGCGGGCCGCAGTGCCGCCGCCGTGCGCGGCACCTACACGGCCGAAGAAGCGCTGCTGCTGATGTTGCAGGGCACCGGCCTGGCGGTGGACCGCGTGAAGTCGGGCGAGGTGCAGGCCTTCGTGCTGCGGCCAGCCGATGCCGCCGCGGCCGGCGCCGCTGCCCAGGCCGCGCCGCAGCTTGCGCCGGAGGGCAGCAGGCGCAGCGACTATGAAGCGCGCATGCAGCAGGCCATCTGGCGCACGCTGTGCGCCCATGCGCTGACGGCGCCGGGCGAGTACCGCGCGCTGCTGCGCTTCAACGTGGACGCCACGGGCAAGCTGGGCCAGGCGCAACTGCTCTCCTCCACCGGCCAGGCCCGGCGCGATGCCGCCCTGCTGGGCCTGATGCAGCGCGTGCAGGTGGGCGCGCCGCCGCCGGACCTGGTGCAGCCCATCACGCTGCTGCTGCTGCCGCGCAGCGCAGTGGCGGGCCGTGCATGCCCGCAGGGTGCAACGCCGTGATGCGCGGTGCGCAGCCTGTGCTGCTGGATCATCTGGTCAAGGGCTATGACCAGCTCAAGCGGCGCCTGAGCCGGCGCCTGGGCAGCGAGGAGCTGGCCGGTGACGCGCTGCAGGACACCTGGCTGCGCCTGCAGCGGCTGGAGGACCAGGCGCCGGTGCTCAATCCGCAGGCCTTCCTGCTGCGCATGGCCGTCAACATCGCGGTGGACCAGCAGCGCAGCCACAGCCGCGCCGTGCCCGTCTCGGAGGCCGAGGCGCTGCTGGAAGTGGTGGACCCCGCGCCCGGCCCCGAGGCCATCGCCCAGTCGCGCTCGGAGGCGCAGGCGCTGGCGCGCGTGGTCGAGCGCCTGCCGCGCCGCCGCCGCGAGATCCTCATGATGGTGCGCTGGGAAGGGCTGCCGCAGAAGGAAGTGGCGCAAAAGCTCGGCGTTTCGCTGCGCACGGTGGAGCACGAACTGCGGCGTGCCCATGACTTCTGCGCTGCGCACATGACAGGCATGCGTGACGAATGAAAAAAAGTTGGGGGATTCGGCGCCCCCGCAACGTCTACGGGATGAGGCAGACCCTGAGGGCCTGCCCGTACCCACGCCTTCCATGACTTCGCTGCCGGTCTCCAACCCTTCTGCGCCCGCGGACGTGCTTGATCAAGAAGCGCGCGTCTGGGTGCGCCGGCTCGCCTCGGGCGAGGCCACGCAATGGGACATCCAGGCCTTCAAGCGCTGGCAGCAGCAAAGCGCCGCGCATGCCGCGGCCTTCGAGCAGGCCAGGCGCCAGTGGCACCAGCTGCGCCAGGGGCTGGGGGCCTTGCTGCGCGGCTCGCCCGAAGTGGCGGCCCAGCATGAGCGGGCCATGGCGCGGCATGCGCGGCCACCGCAGGCCGGGCGCCGTGCCTTCCTGGGCGCGGCCCTGGGCGGCACGGCGGTGGCGGCTGCCACGGCCGCGGCGGTGGTGCATCCGCCACTGGGCCTGTGGCCCGCACCGCAGGAGTGGGGCGCCGATGTGCGCACCGCCACGGGCGAGCGGCGCTCGCTCGCGCTGGACGGCGAGGTCATGCTCACGCTCAACACCCAGACCAGCATCCGCCACCAGAGCGCGGGTGCGGCGGGCGAGGGCATCGACCTGCTGCGCGGCGAGGCGGCCATCGACCAGTCTTCCACCGGCGCGGCCTTCAACGTGCTGGCCGGCGCGGGCCGGGTGCGGGCGCAGGCCGCGCGCTTCGAGGTGCGCCACCTGCAGGACGAAGCGGTGCGCGTCACCTGCCTGGAAGGGCGCCTGCAGATCGAGCATCCGGCCGGCCAGCGCGCGCTGCAGGCGCGCGAGCAACTGGTGTATGACGCGCAGGGCCTGGGCCGCGTGCGCGACATCGACCCGCGCGCCGTGTCGGCCTGGCGCGCAGGCGAGCTGTGGTTCGACCGCACGCCGCTGCACCAGGCCATCGCCGAGATCAACCGCTACCGGCCGGGCCGCGTGCTGCTGATGGCGCGCGGGCAGCAGGACAGCGCCGTCAGCGGCCGCTTCTCCATCGCGGCCCTGGATGCGGCGCTGCTGCAGATCCAGCACTCCTTCGACCTGGGTGCGCGCGCCTTGCCTGGCGGCGTGCTGGTGCTGAGCTGATGCGCGGGACCCTGCGCCGGGTCCAAAAAATAGTTGGGGGATTCCGAAGAGGTCCGTCGTCCTATCAGCAACGGGGTTTCGTCGCGCAGTCGGCTTGCGCACGGGGCCGTTGCAGGGCCGCGGCGCGCTTTCACAGGCTTGAGCGCGCGCGGCGTTCAGATGGACTCAATGGGCGAAAGCGGCAATGAACACAGGTGCGCGCAACAAGGGCAGCAGCAGTCACGACAGTGAGCGCGGCAGGAGAAGAAGAATCGAGCCGGGCGTTCGCCTGCCGCAGCTGGCCCCGGTGGCCCGCGCCGTGGCCCTCACGCTGGCCGCCGGCAGCCTGATCGGCACCGCCCATGCCCAGCGCGCCTTTTCCCCCGGCTGGTTCGCCGCCAAGGGCGCGGTGCAGCAGTCTGCCGCGCAAACGGGCCTGCTGCCCAACGGCCTGCCGGCCAACCCGCAGCTCACCCCTCAGGGCCAAAGCGCCGCCGCCCGTGAAGCACTGACCCGCTCCATCGCCAACCTGAACCTGGCCGCACGCGGCATCGCCGCCCAGCAAAGCGCCCAGGCCGCTGCGCGTGAAGCAGCCCTGGCCGCGGCCGGCTCCGTGCCCGACGGTTTGGGCGAAGGCGGCCTGAAGGTCGACACCCACTCGCTCACCGCCGGCTGGCTCAACGCCAACGCCCCCACCCAGACCGTGGCCGAGGGCAAGACCACCGTCAAGGTGGCCCAGACCGCCGACAAGGCCATCCTGAACTGGGAGAGCTTCAACGTCGGCAAGAACACCACCCTGGCCTTCGAGCAGCAAGCCAGCTGGTCCGTGCTCAACCGCGTCAACGACCCCCAGGCGCGCCCCAGCCAGATCCAGGGCCAGATCAAGGCCGATGGCACCGTGCTGGTGGTCAACCGCAACGGCATCGTCTTTGGCGGCTCCAGCCAGGTCAACACCCGCAACCTCGTGGCCGCCGCCGTGGGCATGAGCGATGCCCAATTCAACAAGGGCCTCTACAGCGAAGCCCAGGGCCAGGCGAACATCCCCAGCTTCGCCAACGACCTGAGCACCACCGCCAGCAGCTTCAGCCACGGCCCGGCCACCGGCAGCGTGCAGGTGCAGGCTGGTGCGCGCATCAACACTCACGCCCCGGCCAGCGTCACCGAAGGCGGCGGCTACGTGCTGCTGCTGGGCAAGCAGGCCCACAACGCCGGCCAGATCCTCACCCCCTCGGGCCAGACCGTGCTGGCCGCAGGCGATGCCTTCGTCATCAAGAAGGGCATGGCCAGCGACGCCAACCAGAACGCCAGCACCCGCGGCAACGTGGTCAGCACGCTGATCCAGGAAGGCAGCGGCGCCGGGCTGGTGGTCAACACCGGGTTGATCCAGGCGCCCACGGGCGACATCAGCCTGGTGGGGCGCGAGGTGCGCCAGCAGGGCGTGGCCGTGGCCACCACCAGCGTGCACACCCGCGGCACCGTGCACCTGAGCAACGCTGCCGGCGATGAAGCGGGCCAGATCACGCTGGACAAGGACAGCGTCACGGCCATCGTGCTGGACGAGAGCGCGGCCACGGCGCTGGACACCCAGCGCGACACCCTGATCAAGGACTCGGACAAGGCCGGCGACGGCGTGCAGCACCGGCGTGACCAGTCGCTGGTGCTCATCGACAGCGCAGGCAGCGTGGACTTCGCCACCGACAGCCTGACGCTGGCCACGGGCGGGCAGATCTTCGTGAATGCGGCCAAGGCCGACGTGCGCCAGGGGGCGCAGTTGGACGTCTCGGGCGCGGTGGGCGTGCGCGTGGCCATGGAGAGCAACAACGTCCTGATCAACGTGCAGGGCAACGAGCAGCGCGATGCGCCCATCAACCGCGACAGCCGCAACCTGAACAACAAGAACATCTGGGTGGACCGCAGAAGCCTGGTGTTCGTCAAGGCGGGCACCAACGGCTACGAGACCGACCGGTGGTACACGGCCGGGGGCCTGCTGGAAGTGGGCGGCTACCTGGGCATCACGGGCCACGGGGTGGGCGAGTGGATGGCCCAGGGGGGCACGGTGCAGTTTGCGGGTGCGCAGCTGAACACGCACGAGGGCAGCCTCATCAACCTGGCCGGGGGCACGCTGGACGTGCAGACCGGTTATGTGAACCAGAGCTGGCTCAAGGGCTCGGACGGGCGCATCTACAGCGCCAGCAAGGCGCCGGGGGACCTGCTGTACACGGGGCTGTACGAGGGCTATGAGCTCAAGCACAAGCGCTGGGGCGTGACCGAGACTTTTGTGAACCCGCTGATCGCGCCGGGGCGGCGGCTGGAGAACGGCTACACGGTGGGGCGTGATGCGGGGCGGCTGGTGGTGGCCACGAGCAACGCAAGCCTGCACGGTGCGCTGGACACGGGCGTGTACCAGGGGCCGCAGCAGACCAGGGCACGCGATGCGGGGCTGGATGGCTACCGGCAGGCGCAGACGGCGGTGGCGCAGCGTGGGCAACTGGTGGTGGGCAGCTGGTCGCCGCTCTACGACAAGGACTCGGGCCAGCTGCGCTATGGCCCGGATGCCGTGGCCAGCGAGATCGCCATCGGCGGCGCGGTCGCGCCCGACGCGGAGCCGGTCGCCAACCACATCGCGCTCGACGCCTCGTGGATCAATGCCCAGCAGCTCGGCGGGTTCGAGGCCTACGCGCAGGGCCGCGTGACGGTGGATGAGGCCATCGCCGTGGCGACCGGCGGAACCGTCGCGCTGCATGCGAGCGACCTCAGGGTCGATGCCGACATCAGCGCACGCAGCGGCAGCATCCGCCTGGGCAACATGGTGGTGATGCGTTCCACCAGCAGCGATCCGTGGCTGGAGCAGCCGGTCGGCCAGCACACCTCTGCGGGTTACGAGCGGCAGGTGACGCTGGGCCAGGGCGTGACCCTGGACGCGCGCGGCGTCTGGACCAACATGCTGCTGGATGGCGGCATCGGCGCTCAGCCCTTCATCGACGGCGGCAGCGTGTCGATACGCAGCTCGGGCAGCGTGCTGCTGGCACCCGGCAGCCTCATCGACGTGTCTTCGGGCGGCATGCTCGACGTCAAGGGAAAGCTCACGGGCGGCAGGGGCGGCAGCGTCACCCTGGCCTCGGGGCTGTTTGCCGGCACGGGCGTGCTCACGCTGGACGGCACCCTCCGCGGCCACGGCATCAAGGGGGGCGGGGCGCTCAACATCGAGCACGGCACGATGGTGAGCATCGGCGGCGACCTGCCGCAGGCCATCGAGCGCCTGGCTGCCGGCGAGGTGAGCGAGCTGCCGCTGCGCCTGGCGGAGGATGTCGAGCTGCCGGCCGGCTCGGTCATCCCCGCGAGCTTCTCCGTGACGGTGACCCGCGTCAACGACGGCCAGGCCATGCCCGTCACCGTGCGGCCCCTCGTCAGCCTGGCCAGTCCGGTGACGATCCAGGCGCCCTGGACGCTGCCGGTCACGGTGCAGCTGGCCAACAACGGACCCGTGGTCTACGCCGGCACCACGCTGCCGGCCGGCACCAGCCTGGGCACGATCACCGATCTGCCCAAGGGCTACGTGCTGCCGCCGGGCGTGTTCCCCGCGGGCCTGCCGATTCCGCCGCAGACCTTCAACTACGTGGCCGGCAACGTGACCGCCGAGGCGCTGCGCGTGCCGGCGGGCACCCGGATTCCGGCCGGCACGGCATGGCAGCAGGACATCGCGGTGCAGTCCTTCCTCGCGCTGTCGGCCGACACCTTCCAGTCGGGCTTCAGGAGCTACAGCGTCACCGGCCGTGACGGCGTGGTCGTGGTGCCCGGTGCGCAACTCGACGTGTCCATGCCGCTGCTGCGCGTCGCCCCCACGGCCATGCGCTCGATCGCCAGCGGCGAGGAGCTGTCGCCCGCACTGTCGCTGTGGCTGCCACCGCTGCAGCAGGACGATCCGGTGCGGGGCCAGGTTTCGCTGCGCGCGGGCGCCAGTCTGGCACTGCAGGCCGGCGACGCGCAGGGCTCCGGCGACTTCCTGCTGGGCGCGGGCAGCCGCATCGCGGTCGATCCGGGTCAGGCGCTGTCGATCACGGGCAACGGCCAGGTCACGGTCGAGGGCTCGCTGGTGGCACACGGCGGGCGCATTTCGGTGCTGTCCGGCGACCTGGCCATCGTGGGCAGCAACAACCTGCCGGGCGGCACGCCGAATGCTCGCTCGTTCTGGATCGGCGAGAACGCGCTGCTGGACGCTTCCGGCCAGGCCTACACGGCCGTGGCGCCGGACGGCCGCCGCTACGGACAGGTGCTCAAGGGCGGCACGATCGAGATCGGCGGCAGGCACGGCGCGCAGGCGGGCATGGAGGGTTCCGTGAACGCCTTCGTCGTGGTGCGCGAAGGCGCGCGCCTCGATGCCTCGGGCGCGCAGGCCGTGCTCGACCTGCCGGCGCTGGGCACCACCACGCTCGCGAGCGACGGCGGCGCAATCGGCCTGAGCTCGGGCAACGGGCTCTTCATCGACGGCGATCTGCGTGCCGCTGCGGGCGGCGCGGGTGCCGTGGGTGGCACGCTCTCGCTGCTGCTGGAGACACCGACCTACGGCTCCGTGGACCGCTTCACGCTCAAGGGCGAGGGCGTGAGCGATGCCGTGCGCGTGCCGCGCGAGCTGGTGATCGAGCAGGTGTACGGCGGCAGCGGCCTGGCCAGCGGCGTGCAGGTGGGCCAACTCGATGCGAGCCTGGCCTACGGCAGCGCGCGCTACGGCGTCGACGCGATCCATGCGGGCGGCTTCGACACCGCGTCGCTGGCGGTCAACGGCCTGCTGAGCTTCGACGGCAACGTCGAGCTGCGGCTGCCGCAGGCCATCCACCTGACGGCGAGCAGCCTGAACCTGTCGACCGCGGCCGCGCGCGACAGCCAGGTCAGCCTGGCGGCGCCCTACCTGCGCCTGGCCGGCTCGACCGGCCGCCAGCTCGACAACACGATCATGCCGAACCCCGTGTTCGGCTCGAAGAACATCAGCGCCATCGGCGGCACGCTGGGCACGCCGCTGCTGGCGGCCGATGCGCGCCTCACGCTCTCAGGCAGCCTCGTGGACATCGTGGGCGAAGTGGGCATGGGCACGCGCGGCACCATCGTGCTGAACGCCGCCGAGCCGCTGTCGGTGCCGCGTGACGCATTCGGTCAGGTGCGCATCGAAAGCAAGGGCGACCTGCGCCTGCGCAACGCCATCTTTGCTTCGCCGGGCGACACCACGCTGGCGGCGGCGCAGATCTACGGCAGCGGCAATGTCATCGTTGGCACCGTCAGCGAACTGTCCCAATGGGGCACGGTGAGCCGCTCCTTCGATCCGACGCGCGTGCTGAACATCGAGCGCATGGGCGACTCACTGCCGCCCATGCCCTACGACGTGTTCGGCACCCTGGGCTTCGGCGCCGCCACCATCAACCAGGGCGGTGTGCTGCGCGCGCCGCTGGGCAGCATCACCCTGGGCACGGCCGACGGCAATGGCTACACCGGCGTGGTCAACCTGCTTCCGGGCAGCATCACCTCGGTCAGCGCCGACGGCCTGGTCATGCCCTATGGCGGCACGGTCGATGGCTTGATCTACAACTACAACGGCGTGGACGTCGTCTACCAGGGCATCGGCTTCGAGCCCAAGGTCGAGTTCAGGAGCCATGCGGTCCAGGTGCAGGAAGGCGCGGTCGTCGATCTGTCTGGCGGCGGCACCCTCACGGGCGCGGCCTTCCTGCAGGGTCGCGGCGGCTCCACCGACGCGCGCCTGAACCCGCTGGTGCAGGTCAAGGCCGACGGCAGCGGCTTCACGCTGCCGAGCCTGTCGACCAACCCGGTCTATGCCATCGTGCCAGGCGTGCAGCCCGGCGCTGCGCCGCTGGGCGCCGAAAAGGGCGCTGGCGATCCGGCGCTGGGCCGCCAGGTCACCATCGGGCAGGGCGTGCCGGGCCTGCCCGCAGGCACCTACACGCTGCTGCCGTCCACCTACGCACTGCTGCCCGGCGCGTTCCGGGTGGAACTCAACGGCTCGGCCAGCCAGGCAGCGGTCTTCGGCACCACCACGGCGATGCGCAACGGCTCCTATGCCACGGCTGCGCGTCTGGGCATTGCCAACACTGGCGCGCTGGACACGCTGTCCACCGCCGTCATCCTCACGCCCGCCGACACGCTGCGCAGCTACTCGCAGTACAACGAAACCAGCTACGCCGACTTCGCGCTGCAGCAGGCCATGCGCGAAGGCGTGCCGCGTCCATTGCTCGAACGCGACGGCAAGGCGCTGAGCCTGGCGCTCAGCTCGCCCGGTTCCGAGGGCTCCTTCAACTTGCCGCAGCTGGGCATCGCCCAAGGCACGATCCGCGTCGCGCCGGGCGAAGGCGGCCACGGCAGCGTCACGCGGCTGTGGAACGCGGCCAACTACGAACTGCTGGCCGATGGCAGCGCACCGACCGAGGGCTTCAACGGCGTGTCGGTGCTGGCCAGCCAGCTCAACGCCACGAACGCTTCGCGCCTTGAAGTCGGCGGCGCGCTGCGCAGCACCTATTCCGACGCCACCACGGGCCAGCTCAAGTACGCCAACATCATCTCCATCGGTGGCACCGGCGGCAGCAACAGCATCGTGCTGCGCGAAGGCGCGGTGCTGCAGGCCGCCGACGTGTTCCTGATGACCGGCCGCACGGCCGGCAGCATCACCGTCGAGCAGGGTGCGACCATCAGCACGCTGGGCCGGGGCGCGTCCTCCTACGGCGGCGCGCAGGGCTACATCTACCGCCCCGGCCAGAGTTCGGTGCTGGCGCTGTCCAATGGCCAGCTCGATCTGCTGGCGCCCCAGGCACCCGGCGCCAACAGCCCTGAATCAGGTGCCGGTGCGATCGAAATCGGTGTCTGTGCCACAGGCGGCGCCTGCACGGCCGACACGCGCCTGTACTCCGAAGGCACGATCGCCACCGCCACCGACAACCGCTTCGTGCTGGGCGACACCGTGCGCTATGGCACGCGCAACCTGTCGCTGGCGCTCGGCGCAGTCAATGTCGGCAGCAATGAAGCGCTCGCCGCAGCGGCGGCGCGCGGCGTGCTGACGCCGGGCATGACGCTGAACCAGGAACTCGTTGATCGACTGCTGCTGGGCGACACCAGCGTGGGCGCGCCCGCGCTGGAAGCACTTTCCTTCACTGTGCGCGAATCGGTCAACTTCTTCGGCGACGTGACGCTCTCGACCTATGACGCGAATGGCAGGTCCGCGCTGCAGCGACTGGTGCTGGGCACGCCCGCCATCTACGGCCATGGCAGCGCCGATGCGGTGGCACGCATCCACACCGACACGCTGATCTGGACCGGCGCGCTGACCCCGGCCGGCGGCGTGGTCGCCGACGGAGCGGGCACTGGCTCGGGCCAGCTCGTGGTGGACGCGCGGGAGATCGTCTTCGGCTGGGGACCGCGCACGCAGCCCGACACCGTGCGCGAGCAGCACCGCATCGCGCTGGGTTTCGGCAACGTGCATCTCAACGCATCGGAGCGCGTGACGGCCACCCACAAGGGCACGCTGTCGGTCTACCAGTCGCAGGGCGCGTGGAATGCCGACACCAAGGCCTTCGACCACACTGGCGGCACGCTGCACATCGGCACGCCGCTGATGACCGGAAGCGCCGGCTCGGTGAACCGCATCACGGCCGGCGGCGACATCCGCGTGGCGGGCGGCGGCGGTGCGGCCGCGGCCAGCAATGCGGCGCTTGCCGATGCGCTGGGCGCCGAGATCGCGCTCGACAGCCGCGGCGGAAACCTGCTGCTGGACACCGCCGTGCTGCTGCCCAGCGGCAAGCTCGGCCTCTCGGCGCAGGGCGACGTGACGCTGGCCGATGGCGCGCAGCTGGACCTGGCGGGCCGAAAGATCGACTTCTTCGACGTCAGCAAGTACAGCTGGGGCGGCGACCTCGTGCTCACCAGCCGCGCGGGTGGCGTGCGCCAGGCGGCCGGCTCGGTCATCGACCTGTCGGCCGAGCACAACCGCGCGGGCAAGCTCACGGCCCTGGCCACGCAGGCCGAGATCGCACTGGCCGGCCGCATCGACGGCAGCAGCAGCGGCCACTACGACGCGGGCGGCACGCAGGTGCCCTACATGCAGGGCCGCATCGATCTGCACGGCCGCAGCATCGCCGACTTCGCGGGCCTGAACACGCGGCTGACCGAGGGCGGCATGGTGGGTGGCCGCAGCTTCCGCATCGGCCAGGGCGACCTGGCCATCGGCGACGAGCTGAAGGCGCACGAGATCAACGTCTCGCTGGACAACGGCCAGCTCAGCGTGAACGGCCGCATCGATGCCAGCGGGGAGCAGGCCGGCAGCATCCGCCTGGCTGCGAACAACGGCGTCTCGCTGGCCGGCACGGCCGTGCTCGACGCCAGCGCCAGCGTGCTGCGCGCGGACAGCTACGGCAAGGCCATCGAGGCGTCCAACCGCGCGGTGATCGAGATCGACTCGGGCGATGGCACGCTGCGCATCGTCAGCGGCGCGCGCATGGACCTCTCGGTGGCCGGCGCGCCTGCGAACTACGGCACGGTGGCCCTGAACGCGCCGCGCCTGGGCAGCAACGACGTGGCCATCGATGCCGCCGGCACCGTCAGCATCGACGGCGCCAAGGCCATCCACGTCAACGCCTTCATCAGCGACGACACGGCGGCGGTGGGCACGGACGCCACGGCCGACGGCAAGAGCTACCAGGTCATCGACCAGGCCTACCTCGACCGCCTGCATGGCGAAAGCAACAGCTTCATCGATGCCGCGCTGGCCAACGGCAATTTGATGAACGCCAAGCTGGCCGGCCTGCGTCGCTACGCCGACCAGTTCCACCTGCGCCCCGGGGTGCAGGTGGTGGCAGACCTGGCACGCAACGCCGACGGCAACCTGCATGTGGACGGCGACATCGACCTTTCGGGCCACCGCTATGCCAGCGTGAACCCGCGGGCGCAGAAGAACACGCTGGTCCATGGCTCGGGCGAAGCCGGCGCGCTGGTCATGCGCGCGCAGGGCGACCTGGAGGTGTTCGGCAGCATCAGCGACGGCTTCGACGGCAGCCGGCTGCCATCGTCCTTCGACAGCAACGGCTGGGTGCTGACCAAGGGCCGCCAGCTCTGGGGCTCCGATGTGGTGGTGCCGCATGGCGGGATGGTCGCGCTGCAGCCAGGCACGATCTTCAACTCGGGCAAGGTGCTGAACTACGCGCTGCCGATCCAGCCCATGCTCATGGCGCCGGCCACGCTCTTGCCGGTGCAGGGCGAGCTGGCGCAAGCACTGCTGCTCGCACCCGGCACGGTGCTGAGCGCCAACGTGCGCGGTGCCGACGGCACGCTGCTCTTCGCTGCCGGCACGGTGCTGGCCGATGCGGTGACGCTGCCTTCCGGCACCAGGCTCGATGCGGGCTTTCGCCTGCCCGTGGCCGCGCACCTGGCCGCGATGACCTGGCCTGCAGGCGTGGCGCTGCCCGCGCCGCCGGTGGGCAACGCGGTGGTGCTGTCCACACCCCTGACGCTGGCCAAGGGCGCGCTGATCCCTAGCGACACCCACGTGGTGCTGCCGGGTGGCGTGGACGAGGTGGACCTGCGCCCGCGCGACGGCGATGGCAACCAGGGCCGCATCTGGGCCGTGGCGCCCATGCTGCCCGCGGGCTTGCAGTCGTGGGATCTCTCGCTCGTGGCGGGGGCCGATGCCTCGGCCGCCGACCGGCTTGCCACGCGGCATGGCACGCCGGCCAGCCTGCGCTTCTCGGACGCCCACTACGGCCGGGTCGGCGAGGTGCAGCCCGTGCCGGGAACGGGCTCGCCAGCCACCTACAAGTGGGGCGATCTGACGCTGTTCGAGCAACTGGTGATCGACTTCTGGGGCGAGTACGTGATGAGCTTCGTGCCGGTGCAGGGCGAGCCGATCACGCCCGCGCAGGCCGAGGAGGTGATGAACATGCTCTTCGCCCCTGTGGGCGACCTCAACACCTATGGCTATGGCGAGCTGACCGCCATCGATCAGCCGGCCGTGCCGCCCGACATGGCCTTCAGCCCGCGGGCCGGCGTGCGCGAGCAACTTTCCAGCGTCGTGCGTACCGGCACCGGCGACCTGCGGCTGGTCTCGGCAGGCGACATCGCCACCAGCTCGCTCTATGGCATTTACACCGCGGGCACGCCGTCTGCGGCATTGCCCGCGGTCAACGGTTCGGACCGCTACAACCTGCCGCGCAGCACGGTCGGCGGCCTGGTGCTTGGCGCGTTGGGCGAACCCTTCGAGGCCATGGTCGATGGCGGCGCGCAGAGTCTCTATGCGGCCTGGTACCCCGAATCGGGCGGCAACCTGCTGATGCGCGCGGGCCGCAACATCAGCGGCGACAGCCTGATCGGCACCACCAACTTGCTGCGCTTCGAAGGCGAGATCGTGGCCACCAGCCTGCTCACGCCGACCTCGTCGGTGGGCAACTGGCTGTGGCGCCAGGGCACGGGCAGCGTGCAGACCGGCGCAGAAGCTGTGCCCGCCGCCTGGTGGATCAACTTCGGCACCTACGTACGACCGCCGGAGGGGGCCAACTACTACGGCACCTTCGACGACATGCCGCGCCTGGTCGGCTTCACGGGCTACGGCACGCTGGGCGGCGGCAACCTCGTGCTGGAAGCCGGTGGCAATGCCGGCATGCTGCAACCCAAGGGTGACCACGGCGGCGCCTACCTGCTGCGAAGCACGGGCCTGAACCTGGCCGTGGCCAGCACGGGCCGCGTGACGGCCGATGGCGGCCTGGTGCTCACCGGCGGCGGCGACCTGGACATCCGGATCGGTGGCGGCCTGAACGCCGACCCGGCGCTCAACGCCTTCACCGGCAGCAATTTCGATCCGGTCGCCAACAGCCTGCCACTGGGCGGCGTGCACCGGCTCGAAGTCAACGGCAGCATCGCCAATTTGCGCGGCGCGCTGCGCATGGAGACCGGCGCCGTCGGCACCGTCGCATTGCGCTTCGGCACCCAGAACCCGAAGGATTCGCGCCCCGGCGACGTCTTCAGCGCCACCTCGGCCTCGTCCGCGGGCGGGCCGGTGCTGCTGCTGGGCGATTCCACCGCGCGCATCGACGCGCGCGGCGACCTCGTGCTCGGGTCGGCGGCCGATCCGGGCCGCGGGCCCCAGCTCAGCGGCGGCACGCCTTTCAGCGCCAACGGCTGGAGCTACACCAACGGCGGCTACAGCTGGTTCTCGCTGTGGACACCCTCCACCGCCATCGACCTGCTGGCGGCCGGTGGCAGCCTCACGCCCACGCTCAACCCGGTGGATGGGGGCCAGGCTTCCGACGCTGCGCCGACCGACATGCATGCGCTCTACCCCTCGGTGTTCCGCGCCGCGGCGGCCAACGGCAGCGTGTTCTACGGCAGCCCGAATGGCGCCATGCGCGGTGTCACCTTGGCACCGTCGCCGGTGAGCAGCCAGTTCGCCGTGGGCGGCACCGGCCAGCTCGAGCTGCTGGCGGCCGATTCGCTCCATGCCGCAGGCGCCAACTTCTCGGCCTCGGGCGCTGACCCGACGCGACTGGTCAGCCCCTTCAACCCCGGCTTCGTCGGCTATGGCGACCCGGTCTGGTACGGCCGCCACCTGCTGCACAACGTGAGCGCCGATGCCGTGGCGCCGGGCCTCTTCTTCTCACTCACCTCAGGCAACACCAGCTACACGGGCGCGGGCTACACGCTGTTCCCCTTCGTGGCGCCCAGCGCCTCCGGCCATGTGCATGTGGGCCAGCAGCCCGCGCGCTACTACGCCGTGCAGGGTGACATCGTGGGCGCACGCACCGGCTCCATCATCTACCTCAACAGCATCACCGGCGTGGCCAACCAGTCCGGCATGTGGTACGACGGCGGCGGCGCGGTGGCGATCCGCGCGGGCCGCGATATCACCGATTCGGGCACACCGCTGGGCAGCTACGACAACGGCGGCCTGCGCAACGGCGCGGGTGGCTGGACCACCATCGCCAACGCCGCGGACCCTTCAGCCCCACACCGCCCCGCGGCGACCAACGGCCCCACGATGCGCGGCAACCTGATCGTCCACACCAGCGCCGACGACGTGTCGGTGGTGCAGGCCGGACGCGACGTGCGCTACAGCAGCTTCTACATCGCGGGCCCGGGCCTGCTGGATGTGAGCGCCGGTCGCGACCTCTACATGGCCGACAAGGGTGAGCTGCGCAGCCTGGGCCCCGTCGCCAACGTGGTGCCGGGCGACCGCAGCAGCGGCGCGGGCATTGCGGCAGCCGCAGGCATGGGCCGCGATGGCGCGGACTGGCGTGCGTTCGCGGCGCGCTATCTGGACGCGGCCAACGTGGCCGACGCGGGCCGGCCACTGGCCGACCAGCAGGGCAAGGTGGTGCGCGCCTACGTCGGCAGCATCACGCTGTCGCAGTGGCTCGCAGCCGAGTTCGGCTACACCGGCGACGAGGCCGGTGCGCAGGCCTTCATGGCCGCGCAGCAGGCCACGCTGGACCAGGCCCGCCGCCAGGCACTGGCCAGCGGCGGCACCGCAAGCAACCGCGACCTGGCGCGCGAGTACAAGCTCGAGAGCCAGCTGCACCTGGTGAACTGGTTGACGCAGCGCTTTGGCGGCGCCAACGGCCGCGGCCTGCATTTCGATGCCGCCACCATGGATGCGCGCGCCTTCTTCGACGCATTGCCCATCGAGCAGCAGCGCGTGTTCCTGCGCAACGTCTACTACGCCGAACTCAAGGCGGCCGGGCGCGAGTACAACCAGGTGGACGGCCCGCGCCAGGGCAGCTACCTGCGCGGGCGTGAAGCCATCGCCACCTTGCTGCCCACGCAGGACGCGCAGGGCCAGGCCATCGACTACGAAGGCGATCTGACCATGTTCAGCAGCGCGCTGTACTACCCACAGTACGTGACCGAGGAGCTGCCGCGCCGCAGGCCGGTGCCCGGCGTCGAATATGTGCGCGAGGATGAGTGGATCGCCATGGGAAGCCCGGGCTACAGCGTGCCCTTCTACAAGGTCAACGATGCCGGTATCCACACCGATTTCGGCGGCAACATCAGCCTGATGGTGCCGGGCGGCCGCACCCTGGTCGGCGTGGACGGCGGCTTCAACCCCGGCGCAGGCTCGGGCGTGCTGACCCAGGGGGAGGGTGACATCAACATCTTCTCGCAGGGCGACATCCTGATGGGCCAGAGCCGCATCTTCACCACCTTCGGCGGCAACATCCTGGCCTGGTCGGCAGAGGGCGACATCAACGCCGGCCGCGGCGCCAAGACCACGGTGGTGGCCACGCCGCAGCGGCGCGTGTACGACAGCGTGGGCAATGTGTCGCTGTCGCCATCGACACCCAACACCGGCGCCGGCATTGCCACGCTGAACCCGATTCCCGAAGTGCCGCCAGGCGACGTGGACCTGATCGCGCCGCTGGGCACCATCGATGCGGGCGAGGCGGGCATTCGCGTCTCGGGCAACGTGAACCTCGCAGCTTTGCAGGTGCTCAATGCCGAGAACATCCAGGTGCAGGGCGAGGCCGTGGGCATCCCGGTGGTGGCGGCCGTGAACATCGGCGCGTTGACCAACGCGAGCGCGGCCGCGCAGCAGGCCACAACGGCCGCGCAGGAGGTGGTGCAGCGCGAGCGCGCGGCCGCACGCCAGGCGCTGCCCTCGGTGTTCACGGTGCGCGTGGTGGGCTTTGGCAACGACGCGGCGGCGCCGGCCGGCGGATCCGGCGCGCAGGCGCCCGCCGTCCCGGCCGGGCCGACGGCGCGCTACGACCCGGCCAGCTTCGTGCAACTGGTGGGGCAGGGCAGTGCGCTGCGCCCTGAATTGCTCTCGCAACTGACCGACGCCGAACGCCGCGAACTGCAGCGCACGCGCTGAGCGGCTTGAGCCGCAGACGGGAAGGCCGTACCGCGCGGGGCGCGCGGTACGGCCTTCTTGCGTGGATGACGAAAAAAAGAACCCGCTCAGCGGCGCGGCAGCACCATGGGCGGCGGCATGCCCTCGTCGGGCCGCTGCGGGTAGACCGAGCGCCCGAACTGGTTGCCCATGCGGTGGCCCGTGGCTGCGCGGTTGAACAGGCCCAGCTGGTTCGACGGCCGGCTGGCAATGGATTCGGAGGCCAATGCGGAGCCTGCGGCTGCCGCGGCGCCCTCAGCCCCGGGCTGGGCCTGCGGCCTGAGCTTTTGCGACAGGCATTCAAAGGAAGCCGGCGCGCGCTGGCCGTTGACTTCGACATCGAAGCAGGCGTTGTCGTTGGCGGCTGCGCGTGGCCCGGGTTGCGCGTGCAGCTGGCCGGCACCTGCCAGCACCAGGGCCAGGCAAAGCAGGGGAAGGGGGGCGCGAAGCCGTCGGGCCAAAGCGTGGGCGTGCATGGGTTCTGTGCAGTGCGCAGGCATTGTGGCCGCGACCCGCCGAAATTTCTTCATGAAGTTTTAGTGACAAATGACGGTTTGGATGAAGCGCCAGCGTCTATGTATCAGGACGTGAGCACCGTCATCTGCGCACCGCAGGATGAGGGCCAGCAAACGCCATCGTTCGACCGCACAACAAGCGTATTTCGGGTTCATCCAGATGATCGACATGAAGAAGAGCGCACCGCTCGCACAGGCCCGCGCGGTGACGCTGGCGGTGCTGGCCCTGGGCGCGGGCCTTGCCGCTGCGCAGACCCCGCCCGCCGCCGCAGCCGCGCCCGAAGCTTCCGCTTCGCCGGCTGCACCGACCCCGGGCGCGCAGGCGCAGGCCGTGCAGCAGGTCGACGTGTTCGAGTACATCGTGCGCGGCAACACGGTGCTGGACGCGCGCACCATCGAGCTGGCCGTCACGCCCTTCCTGGGGCCGCAGCGTTCGCTCAAGGACATCGAGGCCGCGCGCGATGCGCTGCTGGCCGCCTACCAGGCCAAGGGCTACCAGTCGGTGTATGTGGACCTGCCCGAGCAGCAGGTCACGGACGGGCTGGTCTTCCTGCAGGTGACCGAAACGCGCGTGGGCCGCGTGCGCGTGGTGGGCGCTGAATACAACTCGCCGGTGGAGGTGCGCGACCAGGTGCCCGCGCTGGCCGAGGGCAAGGTGCCGGACTTCACGCAGGCGCAGGCCGAGCTGACGGCCCTCAACCGCGGCGGGCGCCGCCAGGTGATGCCGCTGGTGCGCCAGGGCGCCATGCCCGGCACCATGGACGTGGACCTCAAGGTCGAGGACAAGAACCCCTGGCGCGCCAGCATCGGCCTGAACAACGACTACAGCGCCGACACCGAGAAGCTGCGCGTCATGGGCTCGCTGGGCCATGACAACCTCTGGCAGGCCGGCCACTCGGCTTCCATCAGCTTCTTCGGCACGCCGCAGGACCTGAACCAGACCCAGGTCTGGTCGGGCAGCTACAGCATGCCGCTGCGCGGCTCCAACTGGGCGCTGGAGTTCTCGGGCTACCACTCCGACAGCAACGTCTCGACCGTGGGCGGCACCAGCGTGCTGGGCAAGGGCTATTCGATCGGCGTGAAGACCAGCTACACCGTGCCCGACAGCGGCGCCTGGTGGCACAACTTCAGCGTCGGCGTGGACTTCAAGAACAACAAGGAAGCGCTGCAGCTGGGCGACACCAGCGACGAGGTGCCGCTGAAGTACGCCCCCATCACGCTGGCCTATTCCGGCTACTACCAGGGCGAGAAGCTGCAGGCCGGCGTGGGTGTATCGCTGGTCACCGGCACGCGCACCTTCGCGGGCTGGGGCAGCGACTGGGAGGCCTTCAACTACAAGCGCTACAAGGCCTCGCCCAGCTTCCAGATCGCCAAGCTGGACTTCAACGGCAGCTACACCTTCGACAACGACCTGCAGGTGGGCTGGCGCGCCTCGGGCCAGATCACCGACAGCCCGCTGGTTTCGGGCGAGCAGATCGCCGCCGGCGGCATGAACTCGGTGCGCGGCTATCTCTCGGCCGAAGCCACGGGCGACGTGGGCGTGGTGGGCTCGCTGGAGCTGCGCTCGCCGCGCATCACCTGGCTGGGCGAGCACATCGACAACTGGCGCGCCCATGTCTTCTTCGATGCCGGCTGGCTGCGCCTGCGCTCGCCGCTGCCCGAGCAGGAGGACCGCTTCCGCCTGGCCTCGGTCGGCGTGGGCACCAGCCTGCGGGTGGGCCAGCACGTCAATGCGCGCCTGGAGTACGGCTACCCGCTGCGCCACGGCCCGCGCACCGAACGCCACGACCCGCGCCTGACCTTCAGCGTCAACGTCACCTTCTGAGCACGGCCTCTGCTGCGCTGCGAGCAAGCCACCCATTCATCACGACTTCCACCACACACGAATTCCCGGAGAACTCCTGTCATGCGACGCTTCCTACTTCTGTTGCTCACGTCGTTGAGCGCGCTCCTGCCGAGCCTGGCCCATGCCTGGTGGCAGCCGGACTGGGCCTATCGCAAGCCCGTGACCATCGACGCCGGCCCGCAGGGCGGGGCGCTGGGTGGCGATGCGGGCCGCACGCCCGTGCTGGTTCGCCTGCACACCGGCAACTTCAGCTTTGAAGGCGTGAGTGAGACCGGCGCCGACCTGCGCTTCGTCGCCGCCGACGACAAGACGGTGCTCAACCACCAGATCGAACAGTTCGATCCGCTGCTGGGCATGGCCCTGGTGTGGGTGGACGTGCCGAACCTGCAGGCCGCTGCGCCGCAGCCGATCTGGATGTACTACGGCAACCCCAAGGCCCCGGCCTCGGGCAACGGCCAGCTGAGCTTCGACCCCAACTTCACGCTGGTCTACCACTTCGCCGAGACCGGCGCCCCCGCGCGTGACACCACGGCCTATGGCAACCATGCGCAAAGCACGGCCCAGCCCGTGGAAGGCACGGTCATCGGCCGCGGCGCGCAGCTGGGCAATGCGCCGCTGATGCTGCCTGCATCGCCCTCGCTGGCCGTGCCGGCCGGCAGCGCCTTCACCTTCAGCGCCTGGGTGCGCCCCGACACGCTGGGCCCGCGCCAGGTGGTGTACCTGCGCCGCGACGGCACGGGCGAGCTGGTGGTCGGCATCGACCAGGGCGTGCCTTTCGTGCAGGTCAACGGCCAGCGCAGCAACCCGGGCCAGCCGGTGCAGGCCGGCCAGTGGTCGCACCTGGCGGTGAAGGCCGAAGGCAGCACCATCGCGCTGATGGTCGGCGGCCGCCAGGCCGCCACCCTGGCCACGCCGCTGCCTGCACTCAACACGGCGGCTGCACTGGGTGCCGACACGGCCCCGCCCGCCGACCCGGCGCAAGCCTGGATGCCCTTTGCCGGCGCCATCGACGAGCTGCGCCTGTCGAAGGTGGCCCGCCCCGACGCCCAACTGCTGGCCGATGCCGTCTCGCAGGGCGCCGACTCGCGCCTGACCACCTTCGGCCCCGACGAGCAGCAGGCCGGCAAGAGCCACTTCGGCTTCATCCTGGCCGCCATGCCGCTGGACGCCTGGATCGTCGTCGCCATCCTCGGCGTGATGATGGCCATGTCGTGGGCCATCATGATCGGCAAGGGCCGCAGCTACGGCGCGATGGACCGTGCCAACGCCGCCTTCATGGGCTTCTTCCGCGAAACCGCCGGCGCGCCGCTGGATTCGCTGGCCCGCTCCGACAAGGTGCCCGCGGGCGTGAAGGCCGATTCGCCGCTGTGGCGCCTGTACGAAGTGGCGGTGGAGGAAATGCGCCGCCGCCATGCACGCGGCTACGACATGAACTCGGTGTCCACCGCCACCATCGGTGCCATCCGCGCCGCCATGGACGGCGTGATGGTGCGCGAGAACGAGCGCATGTCCAAGCGCATGAACTGGCTGTCCACCACCATCGAAGGCGCGCCTTACGTGGGCCTGTTCGGCACCGTGATCGGGATCATGCTGGTGTTCGTGGTGGCCGCCATGGCCGGTGCGGTGGACATCAACTCCGTCGCCCCCGGCATGGCCGCCGCACTGCTGTGTACCGCCGCCGGCCTGGGCGTCGCGATCCCCGCGCTGTTCGGCTACAACTGGCTGGCTTCGCGCTCGGACGCCATCGGCGCCGACATGGCCGTGTTCGTGGACGAGTTCGCCACCCGCCTGGCCGAAGAGCAGGGCGAGGGCCGCGAGATCGCGCGGCTGCGGAGCGCCTGAGATGGCCAACCACGCAGCCAAGTTCGGCACCAAGAAGCGTGCCGGCGGCATCAACATCACGCCCTTCGTGGACGTGCTGCTGGTGGTGCTGGTGATCTTCATCCTGACCAGCAACGCCAGCATCCCCGGCCTCAAGGTCGACCTGCCCAAGGCCAGCGCCTCGGTGGCGCTGGAAAAGCCCAAGACCAAGGCCGTCACCATCGACAACGGCGGCAACGTCTTCCTCGACGCCTACCCGGTCACGCTGGCCGAGTTGGAGCAGCGTCTGCGCACCGAGAAAGCCCTCGCGCCCGACTTCCCGGTGATCGTGCGCGGCGACTCGGCCGTGCAGTACGCCAAGGTGGTGGAGGTGCTGGACCTGCTGCGCCGCATCGAGCTGAACCAGGTCGGCCTGGTCACCGGCAAGCCACCGGTCTGAAGAAGGAGCGCAAGTGCCCACTAGTTCTTCCAACGCCTCGCAGCCCCGGTCCACCCTCTCGTTCTGGGGCCGCTGGGGCGGCTGGGTCATCGGCGGCCTGGTGGCGCTGCTGGCCCTCGCGGTGCTGTGGTACCTGCTGGCCGGCACGGCCAGCACGCGGCGCGCGGCGCCCGAGACGGCCATGCTGATGCTGCCGCCGCCTCCACCGCCCCCGCCCGAGCCCGAGAAGCTGCCCGAGCCCGAACCCGAGAAGGTCGAGCCGAAGATCACCGAAGTCGAGCCCACGCCCGTGGAGCCGCAGAAGGACGACAAGCCGCTGGAGGATGCCCCGCCCAGCCCCTCGCCCGATGCCGGCGACCCCGTCACCATGAACGCCG
Organism: Xenophilus arseniciresistens; assembly: GCF_028023875.1. Classification (GTDB taxonomy): domain Bacteria; phylum Pseudomonadota; class Gammaproteobacteria; order Burkholderiales; family Burkholderiaceae_C; genus Xenophilus; species Xenophilus arseniciresistens. The sequence continues at coordinate 302,690 of NZ_JAQIPB010000001.1, read as the reverse complement.
AGGCGCAGGCCGGCGTGGGCGGCGTGCTGGTTGGCGGCGGTGGCGGCTCCACCGGCGGGGGCGGCGGCGGTCTGGGTGGCCGCTTCTACGAACGCTATGTCTCCACCTTGCTGCAGCAGGCGCTGGCGCGCGATCCGCGCACGCGCAACCTGGTCTTCGCCGACCTGCGCGTGGACATCTGGCTGGCCGCCGATGGCCGCACCACCCGCGTGCAGCTGGCACAGGGCACGGGCGATGAGCGCATCGACGAAGCCGTGATCGCGCTGGTGCGCGGCATCGAGCAGTTCGACGAGCGGCCGCCGCAGACCATGCGCTTCCCCATGCGTGTCTCGATGCGCGGCAGCCGCCCTTCCTGAGGCCGGCCCCAACGAACAAACCAACACATCCGAAGACTTCCCATGCACAACACATCAAGACTCGAACTGCGCGCGCGGCCCACGCGCTTCGTGCGCACGGCGCAGGCCATGGCGGTGGCCACCACGCTGGCCCTCACGGCCCTGACGGCCGCCGCCCAGGCCCCCGCCGCGGCAGGCACTGCGGCTGCCGCGCCCGGCGAGAGCGCCATGGTCCGCCTGATCCGCGGCCTGATCCAGAGCGGCGCGCTGGCCCGCGACGTGGGCGAGGCCCTGCTGGCCCAGGCCCAGACCGAAGCGCTGGCCGCCCAGCAGGCCCAGCGCCAGCTGGCCGTGGCTGCCGCAGCGGCACCCGCTGCCGGCGGCCTGCGCCCCGCGGCCGGCGATGTGCGCGTGCCCTACATCCCGCAGACCGTGCGCGACCAGATCCGTGACGAGATCAAGGGCGAAGTCATGGCGCAGGCCAAGACCGAAGGCTGGGCTTCGCCCAACGAGGTGGCCGAGTGGACCAAGCGCATCCGCTTCGAAGGCGACCTGCGCGTGCGCCACGAGTCGCGGCTGTTCGGTGGCGGCAACAGCAACACCATCAACGACTTCCAGGCCATCAACGAAGGCAGCGGCCTGGACGTGAACCCCAACACCAGCAGCAGCTTCGGCCCGCTGCTCAATACGCGCCAGGACCGCAAGAACCTGTGGCGCGCCCGCGCCCGCATCGGCCTGGTGGCGGACCTGTCCGAATCGACCCAGGCCGGCGTGCGCCTGGCCAGCGGCAGCGACGACAGCCCCGTCTCCACCACGCAGACGCTGGGTGGCGGCCTGCGCAAGAAGGACATCTGGCTCGACCAGGCCTGGCTGTCGTACAAGCCCACCGACTGGCTCAAGCTCACGGGGGGGCGCTTCGCCAACCCCTTCGTCTCCACCGACATGCTGTTCTCCAACGACCTGAGCTTCGACGGCGTCGCGGCGCAGTTCGACAAGACGCTGTCGTCCAACAAGGACCTGCAGCTCTTCGGCACGCTGGGCGTGATCCCGCTGGAATACTCGTCCGACAGCTTCCCGCGCACCAGCCAGGACAAGGCCGCCAGCGAGAACAAGTGGCTGTTCGGCGTGCAGGCCGGCGCCAACTGGAAGCTCAACGACAACAACCGCCTGCGCGGCGCGCTGGCCTACTACAACTTCAACAACATCCGCGGCGAGCGTTCCAGCCCCTGCGCGTTGTATGCCGGCGCAGACCACTGCGACACCGACTGGTCGCGCCCCTCGTTCATGCAGAAGGGCAACACGCTCATGATGCTGCGCGACATCCAGCTCAACCCGGCCGACCCGGCCAACACGCCGCAGCCGCAGTACCTGGGCCTGGCCTCCAAGTTCCAGCTGCTGGACCTGAACGCGCGCTGGGATACCAAGATCGCCGGCCGCTACGACCTGCGCCTGGACGCCAACGTGGTGCGCAACCTCGGCTACGACGAGGGCGAGATGTTCCGCCGTGCCGGCGGCGGCATCGTGAACAACTGGCGCGTCAACGCACCGCTGCTGCCCACGCAGGCCGACTTCCGCAGCGGCGGCAGCGCCTACATGCTGCAGGCCACGCTGGGCAAGCCCAGCCCCTCGGCACGCGGCGACTGGAACGTGCTGGCCGGCTACAAGTACATCCAGCCCGATGCACTGCCCGACGGCTACAACGACTCGTCCTTCCACCTGGGCGGCACCAACGCGCGCGGCTACTACATCGGCGGCTCGTACGCGATCGACAAGAACCTCTGGTTCACGGGCCGCTGGTCGGCCACGCGCGAGGTGTATGGCGCGCCGCTGCAGATCGACACGCTGCAGCTTGAACTCAACGCGCGCTTCTGAAGGCGGATGATCCCGATGCCATACGCATTCCGCCCCCCGCACGTTGCCGGTGCCCTGGCGCTGGCCGCCGCGCTGCTGGCCGCCGGCCTGCCCGCGCAGGCGCAGCAGGCTTCGATGGAAGAGCGGCTGCGCACGCAGCTGCGGCTGGTTTCCAGCCAGCTGCAGCAGACCCAAAACGAGCTGGCGCAGCTCAAGGCCAGCGGCGCTGCCAGCCCCGCCGCGGCACCGGCAGCCAAGCCTGCCGAAGACAGCGAGGAGCTGCGCAAGAACCTGGCTTCGAGCCGCGGCCAGCTCGCGCAGGAGCGTGCGGCCCGCGAGCACGCGCAGGCCGAGCTGGCCACGCTGCGCGAGCAGGCGCGGCAGGCCATCGCGCAGTCGCAGGCCCGCGAAGCGCAGGTGCGCGCCGCCCACCAGCAGCTGCTGGGCCTGGCCAACGCCTCCGAAGCCGAGCGCCAGCGCCTGGCGCAGAGCACGACCACGCAAGGCGCCGCCGTGCAGCAGTGCGAGGCCAAGAACGCGCAGCTCTATGCCGTGGGGCAGGAGCTGCTGCGCGCCTACGAGACCCTGGACGTGGGCGCCGTGATGGGCGCCCGCCAGCCTTTCGCCGCGCAAACGCGCGTGAAGTACGAGCAGATCGCGCAGCAGTACGGCGACCGCCTGTACGAAGGAAAGTTCGATGCGCGCGCCGTCACCGTGCCTGCGCCAGCCAGCGGCACTGCGCCAGCCGCGCCGGCTGCAGGCAGCCCGGATGCGTCCAGTACCCAGGCCGGGCCGCAGCGCTGAATCTCAACCGTCAGAACTCGACCATGAGCCTGTTTGATTCCCACACCCTGCGCGGCGGCCTCGGCCTGCTGCTGGCCTGGATGGTGGGCTCGGCCGCCGCGCAGGCGCCGGCCCCTGCCGCCGGCGGCCCGGTCATCGCGCGCATGGGTGCCATCGGCATCCAGCAATCCGAAGTCGACCTGCTGCTGCAGAACCTGGCACCGGCCGAGCGCGAGCAGCTCAAGGGCAACCGCGCCGGCCTCGAAAACTGGCTGCGCCAGCGCGTGGCCAGCGAAGCCCTGCTGCGCGAGGCCCAGCAAAAGCGCTGGGCCGAACGCCCCGAGGTGAAGGCCCGCGTGGACGCGGCCGTGCGTGAAGTCACGGCGCGCCTGGTCGGCGGCAGCTACCTCGATTCGGTTTCGCAAGTGCCCGCAGGCTACCCCTCTGCAGCCGAGCTGCAGGCCGCCTACGAGCGCGCGCGCCCCGGGCTCGAGTTGCCGGTGCGCTACCGCGTGGCGCAGATCTACCTGGCCACGCAGCCCGGCGCCGATGCCGCAGCCGTGGCCGCCGTGCGCGCCCAGGCCCAGCAACTGGCGGCCCAGGCCCGCAGCGCTGACTTTGCCGCGCTGGCCCGCGAGAAATCGCAGGAGCCGCGCAGCGCCGCCCAGGGCGGCGAGGTGGGCGCGCTGCCGCTGGCGCAGATGCTGCCCGAGATCCGCGAGAGCGTGACGCGCCTGCAGCCCGGCCAGGTCAGCGAAGCCCTGCAGTCGCCCACGGGCTTTCACGTGGTCAAGCTGCTTGAAACCCTGCCGGCGCGCACGGCCACCTTGCAGGAAGTGCAGCCGCGCCTGCAGGCCGCGCTGCGCGAGCAGCGCCGCCAGCAGCTGGTGGCCGAGCACATGAACAAGCTGGCGCCCGCGGCCAGCGTGAACATCGACAGCGCTGCGCTCGACGCGGCGCTCACCCGGATCGAATGACACGAAGCGGGGCGCGCCGCGAGGCCGTTCCCCCTTGCTTCCCCCCTTCGTTTTTTTGCCTTTCTCGTACCGCTACAGGAATTCCCATGGCCCAGACCCAAGATACCCAGACTCCCGCCCAGCCGGCCACCGGTGAACTGCTCTTTTCCGTGAGCCCCGACCAGGTCGGCGAAGCCATCAAGGCCGCCGGCTGCGCCGTCACCGCCATCGAGCAGGACGGCGTGGTGCGCCTGCACAGCGCCAGCCACGGCGTGGGCTTCCAGGTGCTGTGGGGCAATGCCCTGACCCAGGGCCACTACGTCGACTTCACGCTGAGCTGCCCGCTGCGCGTGCAGGGCGGCACGCTGCCCGAAGGCGTGCTGGCCGACTGGCACCGCGCCAAGCGTTTTGCGCGCGTGGCCCAGCACGGCGATTTCGTCGTGCTGGAAATGGACGTGCTCACGGCCGGCGGCATCAGCCCCAACCACCTGGCCGTCCAGGCCCAGCTGTGGACCCAGATGATGGGCCAGTTCTTCCTGCATCTGCGCAACTTCAAGGCACCCGAAGCCGCCGAGCCTGCCGCCGCCGACGCGGCCCAGGCGGCGCTGCAGGGCGAAGCGGCCGAAGCCTGAGCGACGGGCCGCCGCGTCCTCGCCGTCCAGCGTTGAAGAAAAAGGAAGACATCGCCTTGGCCCGCGTGCTCGATGCCGCGCGTGCGCGCAGTGCGACCGAAGCGCACAGCCTGCAGCAGCAGCCAGGTTTGACCCAACGCCAGCGCGAGCGCACGCGCCGCGCCGGCCGCATCTGGGAGCGGCAGCGCCAGGCCTTCCTGCGCCTGCTGGTCGAATCGATGGAAGAGTTCGGCATCACGCAGGCCGAGCTGGCCGACGAGCGGCGCAGGCTGCAGTTCGAGCGGGCGCTGCCCGCGGCCCCGGCCAAGGCCGCGGGGTCATGAGCTGGCTTCGGGCGTGACCCACCCTTTTCTCCGTTCCCTGAGCAGCAGCATTCCATGGTCAAGAAACCGTCCCGATTCGCTCTGGCAGGTGCGCGCCTGCGTCGGCTGCTGGCCTGGCTCGGCCTGGCCGGGATGGCTGCGGCCTTGCCGGTGCCCGTGTTGGCCCAATCGGTGCCGCAGCACTGGATCAGCTACGCCCAGCTTGTGGGCGGCCAGTTGCAGCAGGGCCTGAGCGACCCCGCGAACGAGGCCGTGGTGCGGCTGCACAGCTGGATGCAGGCGCGCATCCTGTCGGGGGCCGAGCCGCAGCAGGCCGCGCAGCCGCTGCGGGTGCGCGTCTGGATCGCTGCCTCGGGCCGGGTGTCGCAGGCCGAGTTCGCGTCGCTGGGTCAGGCCCAGGCCGATGCTGACCTGCGCGCGGTGCTGACGGCTCAGAGCATCACCGAGGCACCGCCGCCCGACATGCGCCAGCCGCTGGTGCTTGAGCTGGCCCTGGGCTTCGGGTCCTAGGAACGTGAACACGTTCTAAGCCCGGGGGCCGCTGCGGCGCATGTCGCCGCTGGTGAGCCTGGGCCTCAGGCCGCCTTCCAGAAGATGTAGTCGGCCTGGTAGTTCACGGTGCTGCGGGCGCCCTTGTTGGCGGCCGTGCAGGCGGTGGCCGGGGCGATGCCGCCCTGGAGTGCCACGCGCTGGATGTAGGTCACGCCGCTCATGGCGCCATTGCCCGTCGCGGGATTGGCCTTGACCAGCTGGTAGGGCAGGCTGGTGGGGCCGGAGGGTGCGACGGCCAGCTGCGTGGCGGTGAGCTTCGAGCCATCGTTGGCCTCCCAGGTGGCCGGCGGACCGTAGTACTTGCCCACCTGCTTGCCGGCGCGGTCCATCAGGCGCGCGTCGGGGCCCACGAAGGTCCATTCCATCTGGCCCGGGGCATTGGCCTTGTCGCGGCACTCGTACTGAACGGTGCCCACGCCCACGGTCTCCATCGACACCTTGTGGCCCGCCGGCACCTGGATGCTGGCCGGCAGGCTGGCCTGCGAGAAGCTGCCCATCGACGAGCCGGAATTGCTCATCGAACCGCAGGCGGTCAGCAGCAACAGCGCGCCCATGAGGGCGGCGCCGGCGAGAGGGGGACGGAACGCGGGCTGGATTCGGGTCATGGGAGCTCCTGTGAGTTGCGTGCGCAGCGAAGGCTGCACGGGCTATACGCAGGAGTGGGCGGTTTGGATCGGTCCCTTCTTCCGCCCGGTGCTCAGTTGCCTACCGGGATCTCGCGCCAGCTCAGGCGGCGCGGGCTGGTGCTGCCGAAATTGCCGGGCAGCGAACGGATTGCGCCGATGTTGTCGCCCGCGACCAGGCGCGTCTGGCCCCGGATGTTCACGAAGTTCAGGTCGGTGATCACGCTGCTGAACCCGATGTAGGCCGCGTTGTTGTCCAGCACGGTCTTGCCGCTGGCGTAGTTCAGTGCGTAGGCGCGGCTCAGGCCCGAGGGGCTGCAGGCATCGCCCGTGGGCAGCACCGACGGGAAGCTGGCGATGCCGATGTTGCCGTTGTAGGCATCGCTCTGGTCATTGATGACGCGCCAGCCCACGTTGTTGGTCTTGCCCAGCTCCAGCAGCCAGCCGGCCCTGCCGTCCACGTTGATGCCCTGCGTCACGTCGGTCACGGCCGTCAGGTCGCTGCGCAACACAGGCCAGCTGTCACCGTCATTGGCCGTGGCAGCGAAGTTCGCGATGCCGCCGTCCACGATGGCGTAGAAGGTCTGCCCTTGCGCGTCCTGGATGTCGTTGCTGTGCAGCAGCCGGCCGGTGCCGACCATCACGAAGCGCTTGCGCTTGGCCGGATGGATTTCCACCAGTGGCCTGGAGGTCACGGGTTGGGCGTTGCCGCTGGTGTCGGTGAAGCGCGCGATGCGGATGGGCGCCGGGTAGCCGCCGGCGGCGCTGCGCGCCTGGCTCAGGTCGAAGCGCCAGAGCTGGCCGTTGAGGTCACCCACGTAGACCGAGTCGGCCGTCATGTCGGTGTAGTCGCGCACGTAGGCCGTGGGGCGCGCCATGCCGCTGGAGGTGGTGAGGCCGGTGCTGATGTCTTCCAGCAGGGCGCCGCTGGTGGGGTTGACGATGAACAGGTGCCCCTTGCCGTCGATGTTGTTGTAGCCCGAGGTGAAGATCACCACCCAGCCGTACTTGGCCGTTTTCACCACCACCGGGTCGCCGAAGCTGAAGCCCATGTCGATGCAGTTGCTCGTGCAGGTGCCGCCGGCCGCGGTCGGCAACTGGCTTCGGGCCGGGAATTCCCACAGCACCTTGCCTGCGACGGCGGTCTCGCTGGTCATGGCCGAAGGGTCGGTCACATCGATGGCGTAATAGCTGCGTCCGCCGCTCCCCAGCCCACCGATGAGCACGCTGCGCCAGGAAGCGTTGGTGCTGCCATCGCTTTGGACCGCGGTTCGGAAGGCGCCGCCGGCATTGTTGAAGTCGATGTCGAAGACCCGCGCCGTGGCGTCGACGTAGTTGCGGTGCTGGTAGGTGGGGCGCCCCAGTTGGGCCAGAAGGCCGTCCTGGCTGGGTGCCGACAGGTCCGTCGGGTTGCGATGGAACAGCACGCTGGGAATATAGGCAAAAAGCTCCGTGCCGCCATCGCTGCCCAGCCCGCCCTTGAAGGCGTGGAGCATGCCGTCGTTGGCGCCCACGTACAGCATGGTCTGGCGGCTCTGGTAGGTCTGCCTGAAACTGCGGTAACCCGGGTTGGCCGTTTCCGAGTATTCCGACGAAGGCGCGGCCACCACCGTGATCTTGGAGTTCACGATGTCACCCAGCCGCTTGCGCCGCAGGCCCGTGGACAGCGTGGTCGAGCGCGCCCGGTAGCCGCTGGACTCCAGCGAGGGATCGCCGCGCAGCCAGTTGAGGTAGTTGGCGCTGTCGTCGCCGCTGACGTAGGTGGTGTTCAGCAGCTCTCTTTGCGCGGTGGAGATGCCGCTGATGCGAAAGGGCACGCCCGCTGCGCCGTTGGTGGTCGAGGGGTTCCAGGTCACGATGCGCCGCCCCGTGTCCCAGCCGCTGCCCGCAAGCTGGTTCTCGAAGCGGGTCGCCGTGCTCCAGGTGGGGGTTGCGGCCAGCGTGGGCACGCCGGTGGTTGCGTCCACGTTGAGCTGGCTGCCCGTCAGCTCGCCGCTCCAGTCGGCCGAGTCGTACTGCGTGGCATACGAGGCGTTGCTCAACTGCGTGATCTGCTTGGACGCCAGCGAGAAGGAGGTGGTGTAGGCCTTGATGTCGCCCACGATGTTTTCGAAGGCGCGGGTCAGGCCGCTGACCATGGTGTCGGGCCGGCCGGCGGTGAAGTAGTTGTCGGGCCGGTTCTGCGAGCCCACCGTCTCGCCGGTGGTGGACCACCAGTCCAGCGGAATGGTGCCCGCGAAGGTGTAGGGGTCGAAGTCGGCTGGCACCTTCATGCCGCCGAACTTGGCGGCCAGGTAGAACTTGTTGTTCGCGACAAAGGGCGCTTCGAGAACGTCCACCCAGTAGGTCTGCACGGTCTGCTTGCCCAGCGTCTTGGCCTCGCTGGCCACATCGGGCCGGATGTCCTTGGTGTTGGCGTCGTAGGCCAGGCCCGCCATGTAGGAGCGCGAGTAGCTCGAGCCGGTGGCCTGCGTGGCGAAGGAGTTGCCCAGCCCTTGCAGCACGCCGACCTTGTTGGTCGCGGTCATGGCGTTGACGGAGGTGTCGGCCGTCACGGCTGCAGGCATGGACGGCTCGCCGTCGCTGGAGTTGTTGCCCGGCACGTTCTTGTCGCGGTGGGTGTAGATGTCACCGATGCCCAGCACGAAATTGCGCTGGCACGAGTACTGGATCGGATCGTCCCAGTTGGTGATGACCGGGAAGCCGTCCAGGTAGGTCGCGTTGGAGATGTTTTGCGTCCACTGCGGCACGTTGCCGAGGTTGCGGAAGTAGCGCATCACGGCGTAGTACAGCTCGTTGACCGGGTCCAGGCCCTTGTAGCTGCCCGGCAGCAACTGGCCGAAGTTGTTCAGGTAGTTGATCACGCCGCTGTTGGTGATCGACACGCCGGTTGCGGTGCTGGTGGTGGTGGCGTCGGCGGCATCCGGATTGCGCACGAAGGTGCCGTCCGTGGAGCTCCATTCGGCGCCGGTGTTGGTGATGCTGGGCTGGCCCGGCACCGGCGTCGTCGGCCCGACGAACTTCTGGCGCGCGCGCAGCACGCCGCCATCGCGGCTGTCGCTGCTGTCGTTCAGGTAGCCGAAGGCGCTGTAGCGCATGTCCTGCGAATACTTCTGCACCAGGCCTTCGGGCTTGTAGTTGCTGCCATAGGCCTTGCAGTTGCTTTCCACGCCGCCGGCGGCGCTGCTGGAGTCGCAGACCTTCACGCGCATGGTGACGTCGTAGGGGCGCCCCGCGCTGACGGTGGTGGTGGGAAGGAAGTCCTGCGCAGAGCTTCCGAAGGCGTCGCTCGAAAACAGCTCCCAGTTGGTCGTCGCGTTGCGGTTGTCGTCGGGCAGTGCCCAGTCGAGCCGAACCCCGGCACCGCCGCCTGTGTCGACCTGGACGATGCGGATGGAGAAGCGGTCACCCGCCTGCATGCTGAAGGACGAGTTGTCGTTGTAGCCGTTGGTGTTCTGATAGGTGTAGGTGCTGGTCCAGCTGTTGTTGACGATGATCCGGTTGGTGTTGGTGAAGGTTTCGGTGCCGCTCGTGTCCAGCCACATCACGACGCCGTCGTCGTGCTGCAGGCGGAACCGGTAGCGGCCGCGCTTGGGGGCTGTGAAGGTCCCGGTGAAGCGGGTGGAGAAGTTGTCGGCATTCACGCCGGCGGCGGGGGAGCCTGACCAACTGAGATTGGCTGCCGCGTCCTGCACGGTGAGGACCGGGGTGCGGTTGTTGTTCGTGTAGTCGGTGTTGTTGTAGTAGTCCAGCGTGAACGTGCGCTCGCCACCCAGCGAGAAGCGCATGCGAAAGCCCATGCCGTTGATGCGGATGTAGAACGCGCTGGCGTTGGTGAAGGGCGTGGCCCCTGCGATCTCGCCAGCAGGCAGCGAGCGGTCATCGAACAAGCCCTGGCCCGAATGCCAGCCTTTCTCAAGGATGGTCTCGGTGGCGGTGTCCACCACGCGCCGGCCACCGGTCATGGCCCAGCGGAAGGGGTCGATGGCCGCAGTGGCGGCCCAGTTCAGGAAGTTGCCGCTCCACTTGGCCGTGCAGCGACGGTTGGTGGCCAGGCCTGCGGGCTGGAAATAGCTGGTGTTGCCGGTCCCGCTTGCGTTGGAGGCGGAGTTGTAGATGTAGTTGTAGCACTTGGCCGGATCGAAGTACCCGAGGAAGGTGCTGTTGCTCGAATAGGCATCGGTGTGGGCCGTGCGCGAAGCGGTGGGCCATTCCACCGACAGCGCGAGGGCCAGGTTGCCGGGCACGGCCGAGGTGGCAAACACGGGCTGGTTCGCCAGGTCCACGGCGACGGCCGTGCCGGGCACCAGCAGCCCGGGCAGGGGCACCAGCGCGGCCAGCGTCAGCGCGAGCGCGCGCTGGAATCGGGTGGTGGGCTTGAGGCTCATGGGGCGGCTCGACTCAAAGGGACTCGGGGCGCGTGAGCGCACTCTGGATGAACACCTGGGTATTGCGCGGGCCCGTCACGCGCGCGCTGACGCGATACACCGGATCGACCGGCGCCTTGGCGCCGTCGGCCAGATGGCCGCTGCCCCCGCCCGAGGCACGCGAGAAGGCGACGCAGTTCTGCAGCCCCTGCACCGAAGCCGATTCCGTCGCGATCGTGCACAGGCGCTCGATGACGTAGCGCACCTTGACCCCGTCGCGGCCCGTGATGTCGTTCGATGCAACGCCATACTTGACGAACTCGGTGTCGCTCAGCAGCGCCAGCGGAATGCCCTGGTCGTTCGTGTCCAGCGGTACGGGGCTGTAGTTCTTGCTGGTCAGCGCAGTGCCCGCGGCGGCTGCGCCCGCGGGGAAGCTCTCGTTGAGCGCCTTGACCACCGCCTCCTCGCCCTGGTTGATCAGGTCGCGGCGGAAGGCGAGGTTGCCCGCGTTGTCGAGGTTGCTGTTCATGGAGCGGACCACCGCCACGCCGCCGGCCAGCAGGATGACCAGCGCCACGAGCGTGAACAGGAGTGCGGCCCCGCGCTGGCGGCGATGCGAATGGGAGGAGGGGAGGAATGCGCGCGTGCTCATGGTCGTCATCAGAAGGAAGGCTGGACCATCAGCGCATTGCGCAGCGGCACCGTGAGCTCGATCAGCCGGTGGGCGAAGCGTCGGTCGGCATCGCTGAGGTTCACGGTTCGCTCGCCTGCCAGCCCCTGCAGCATCACATAGCTGGCAGGCGCGGCCACCACGCTCTGGCGCACGCTGCTTCGCAGCAGCAGGCTCACGCGCACGCCCACGATCTGGCGCAGGGCCCGGGCGCGGTCGGTCCGGCTTTTGGCGAGCAGCGTGCCGATGGCCCAGTCGCCGGTGGGCGCGGTCCAGGTGGGGGCCGGCGTGGCGCCGGCCGTGTCGATGTTGGCGTCCACCACATAGATCGCGCGCATCGCCACCACGCCTTCGGCCAGGGCCTCGGCAGCGTCGTTGCCACTCTGGCGCAACATGTCGTAGCGGTAGAGCACGCGGTCGGTGCCGGCGCCAAAAAGCTGCATCGACAGATTGCCGCTGCTGCCGTTGCCCAGGCCCGTGACGAAGGCTTCACCGCCGCCGGTGAGCGTCTGCAGCGTGTTGCTGTTGTCCAGGGTGCTGCGGTAATAGTCGCCGGCCAGCGTCACGACATCCTGGCCTGCGCTGTGCACGAAGTTGGACTTGACCTGGCTGATTGCGCAGGCTTCCGACTCGGGGCGGCTCAGCAGCAGCACGTCGTCGGCGTGCAGGGCCAGCGTGGTGTCCAGCCGCACCCGGGCCTCGGTCGAGCTGCCATCGACGAAGTCGCGGATGCGCCGCGGCACGTCGCCGATGGCGGCACTGCCGCTCATCACGGCGAGGATGTCGGAGCCGCCGGCGGCCTGGCCCTGCCCGATCAGCACGGGCGCGATGCGCAGGTTGGCCGTGGCCGTGCCGCCGCCCAGCAAACCGGCAAAGGGTGCGGGCAAGCTCGTGCTGCGCGGCAGCACGGCGGCGGTCTTGTACGAGAGATAGGGCTGGCAGCCCAGCGCGCCCAGGTCCCAGCCCTGCGCAAAGCCGGCGCCGGCGCTTCGCAGCGCCTGGTCCACCACCGTGGCCGCGTAGGCGCTGCTCTGGTTCATGTCGTTGGAGCCGCCGGTGGTGCGCTCGCGCGTCTGGCTCACGACGATCAGGCTGGTCACTGCCAGCACCACCACCAGGCCGATGGCCATCGCCACCATCAGCTCGACCAGCGAGAAGCCACGTTCTGCTGCGCCTGCGCCGCTGCGGATGCCGTGGCTCATGTCGGGTCCTGGGAGAGCACGACGCGCGTGCGCAGCGTGCTGTTGTCGCCCTGGGCGCGGCTGGGCGCGCGCCAGGTGATGGTCACGTCCACGGCATTGGCGTTGCCTGAAACGGCATCCACCGACAAGGTGGCATTGGGCAACTGGTTCTGTCCCGCCGCTTCCCATGCGTCCAGCTCGCTGTCAGACAGCGTCAGAGATCGCTTCATCCAGATCAGGCTGGCCAGGTCGTCGGCCAGCACGGCCGCGCGGTTGCGGTCTTCCGCCTCGCCCGACATGCTCATGGCGCGTGCCTGCAGGCCGATCAGGCCCAGCACGCCCAGTGACAGCAGCAGCACCGAAATCAGCACCTCGATGAGCGCGAAGCCGCGGCTGCGGCGCGGTCGGCTCGGGTGGACGCAACGATTCTTCATGAGGACGAGGGCCGGGGCGGCATGGCGTTCGATGGAATAAAAAAGGGGGCGGCCGGTCTCAGGGGCAGCCGTCGGGGTGGCTGGAGATGGACTTGTCGCGATCGCACATGCGCACCTGTCCGCCGATGCTCACCAGCACCCGCAGGCGGCGCGTGGCATTGCTCATGCCCACGTCGAGGCTGTGTGTGGCCGAGCCGGAGGGCAGCGCACATTGCGCGCTGGTGATGCCCGGCGAGCTGTTGGCAACGAGCCGGCCCAGGCTGCTGAAGCACAGGGCGGAAGGGCCCGTGATGCTCACGCCGTCGCCCACGTCCCGGACCGTGCCGCTGTCCAGCAGTGCCTTGCTTTCGCTGGTGCCGTCCAGCGGCACGGTGTAGGTGGCCCAGTACCTGCCATCGGCCTTGGCCGTCACGCTGGTGCTGCTGTCCACGGCCTTGTCGTCGGTCAGCACCAGCACCACCTGCCGGCTGCGTCGCAGCGACTCGGCCTGTGCCGTGCGGATGCCGTTCTGCAGGGTGCTCGCCACGGCGCGTACCTGGTTGTTGCGCACCCACTGGCTCATCGATGGCACCGCGATCATCATCAGGATGGCCAGCACCGACAGCGTGACCAGCAGCTCGATCAGCGTGAAGCCGTGCGGCCGGGTGCCTGGCGCCCGACCCGCATTCAGCATGCCTGCCCTCGCTTGAGGGTCCAGGCCGTGGCGCAAGTGCCCCAGGGGCCCGCGGTGGTCGCGCGCACATTGAGCTGGTTGAGCTTGAAGGTGAAACCGTCACCCACGGCCTGGATCGAGAAAGCCGTGGCCGTGGGCGTGCCATCGCACGACAGCGTGAAGTTGCCGACCGTGCGGCTGGTGCCGCAGGGCGTGCTGGCGCCGCCGGTCACGCTCGCATAGGTGCGGTTGTTCTGGTAGTGGCGCTCCATGTCGGCGCGCAGGGCCTGCAGCTCGGCCGTGGCGGCCGCCACGTTGCCGCGCAGCACGTAGTCGCGGTAGCTGGGGTAGGCCACGGCGGCGAGGATGGCCACGACAGCCACCACCACCATCAGCTCGATCAGGGTGAAGCCGCGCTGGCGGTGCATGCGGCGTGGCACAGAAGGGTGGCTGAAGGCATTGGGCATGGGCTACACGTGCGTGGACAGCAGGGACATGCGGTCAGACGCATGACCGCTCACATTGATGTCATGATTGATGTAAATGTGAAAATGTGCAAATCCACTGGGCGGCGCTGGCACGCCGTCCGTCGCGGCCAGGCCGCGATGCCCGGCACCGTTGCGGTGCCGGTTGCAAGCCCTCAGCGCCGCGCCACGTCCCCCAGCGTCAGCGCGGCCCCCCGGTTGCCCCAGCTGCCCCGCACATAGGTCAGCACGTCGGCGATGTCCGCGTCTTCCAGCGCATGGCCGAAGGGCGGCATGCCGTGTGGGCGCGGGTTGCCGGCGGTGGCTGGCAGGTAGCCGCCCTGGCGCAGCATCTGCACCAGGTTGCGGGTGCCTGCCATGTTCAGCGCACGGTTGCCGGCCAGCGGCGGGAAGGCGCCGCTCTGGCCCTGGCCCTGCGCGCCGTGGCACCAGGCGCATTGCTGGGCGTAGATGCGTTCGCCGCGCAGCATCTGGCCCTCAGGCGCCGGGGATGCCGGTGCGGGCGGCGGCGCGGGCGCCGCGGCCGCGCGGTCAGGCAGGGTGCGCAGGTAGCCGGCCATGGCGCGCAGGTCCGCATCGCTCAGGTGCTGCGTGCTGCGATAGACCACTTCGGCCATCGGGCCGCTCACGCCGGCATGGGCGTTGCGGCCGTCGCGCAGCAGGGCCACGACGTCGTCTTCGCGCCAGCGCATCACGCCGGCCTCGCGTGAATCGTCCAGCGCGGGCGCGTACCAGCCCTGGTCCGCCAGCAGGCCGCCACCGCCCACCTCGCCCGGGCGCGCGGCCTCGGGCGCGCCCAGGGCGTTGCGCGGGCCGTGGCAGGCCATGCAGTGGCCCAGGCCGCCGACCAGGTAGGCGCCGCGGTTCCACTGTGCGCTCTGGCTGGGCACGGGCTCGAAGCTGGCGGCACGGAAGTAAAGCGCGCGCCACACGGCCAGCGCGGCCTGCGTGTTGTAGGGAAAGCGCAGGCCCTGCTGGCGATTGGGCTGCGAGACCGCGGGCAGCGTGCGCAGCCAGGCATAGAGCGCGTCGCTGTCTTCGCGCTGGAGCTGCGTGTAGCTGGTATACGGGAAGGCCGGCGTCAGCAGCCGGCCGTCGCGCGAGCGGCCATGGTGCAGCGCGCGCCAGAAATGGTCGGCGCTCCAGCGGCCCAGGCCCGTGGCCTCGTCAGGCGTGAGGTTGCCGGCATAGACGGTGCCGAAGGGTGTGGCGATGCCCACGCCGCCCGCATAGGCGGCCCCGCCGGGCGCCGTGTGGCAGCCCGCGCAGTTGCCGGCCAGCGCCAGGTAGCGGCCGCGTTCCACCTGCGCGGCGCTGGCGGCGAAGGCGGGCGCCGGGTCGGCGATGGGCGCTTCGCCGCGCACGTTGAGCCACCACACGCCGGCCGCGGCCGCCCCCATCAGCAGCACCAGGCCGACGGCCGCACGGCCGAGCCTGCGCCAGGCGCGGGTGCGGCTCATGGCAAGGCCCCCGCGGTGCTGGCGCTGCAGGGCCGGGGCAGCGGATGCGCCGCCACGGCCCGCGCGTCGGCCGGCATGGGCTGCAGGGCCAGCCAGCCGGCCACGGCCTGGATGTCGGTGGCGTTGAGCTGGCGCCCTACCTCGGCCATGCAGTCGGGCGCCAGCGCGCGGCGCTCGCCCGTGAGCCAGGCACCCAGCTGCGAGGCGATGTACAGCCGCGGCAGGCCCAGCAGGCCCGGCACGCCGGGCTCCACGCCCGTCAGCGCCGCGCCGTGGCAGCTCGCGCAGGCCGGCAGGCCGCGCGCGGCGTCGCCCTCCAGCACCAGCGCGCGCCCGCGCGCCAGCAGCTCGGCGCTCAGGTCCGAGGGCGGCGGCGCCGGGTAGGGGTGCTGCTGCGCCGCGAAGTACGCGGCCATCTCGCGCAGGTAGGCATCGCTGAGGTTGCTCAGCAGATGCTGCATCGCGGGCTGTGTACGCCGCCCGTCCCTGAAGCTGCGCAGCTGCTCGTACAGGTAGCCCGCGGGCTTGCCTGCGATGCGCGGAAAGTAGCCCGTGCGCGTGGCCTGGCCCTCGCGGCCATGGCAGGCGGTGCAGGCGGCCACGCGCGGCGCCATGTCGGGGCCGAAGCCCTGGTGGGCTGTTGCGGGCTCCTGAGCCGCCACCGGCCCGGCGCCGCCCAGGCACGCCAGCAGCACCACCAGTGCCCTGACGAAAAGCGAAGAAGGCATGCGCGCCAGCCCCCTCTCAGCCGCCGCGCGGGCGCAGCGGCAGCCGCACCATGCCGGTCGACAGCGCCACGCCGCACACGACGATGGCTGCGCAGCCCAGCATCCAGAGCGTCACGGCCTCGTGCAGGAACAGCGCGCCATAGGCCACCGCGAACACGGGCACCAGGAAGGTCACGGTGAGCGCGCGCTGCGGCCCGGCGTTGGCGATGATGCGGAAGAACAGGATGTAGGCCAGCCCCGTGCAGGCCACGCCCAGCGCGATCAGCGACAGCCAGGCGCGCAGGCTGGGCGTCTGGGCCGGCCACAGCCAGAGGGCCGGCAGCGCCAGGAACAGCGTGGCCCCGATCTGGCTGCCCGTGGCCGTGGCCAGGGCCGGCGCGCCCTGCAGGTGGCGGCGCGTGGCATTGGCCGCGATGCCGTAGCTCAGGCAGGCGCCCAGGCAGGCCAGCACGGCCCACAGCGCCTGCGTGCCGTTGCCGCCGCCCTGCTGCAGCCCGGCCGAACGGCCCGCCAGCAGGGCCACGCCCGCGAAGCCCAGCGCCAGGCCCGTCAGGCGCGAGCGATCGGGCCGGTCGCCGAACCAGGCCCAGGCCACCAGCGCGCCGAACATGGGCACCGTGGCATTGAGCACTGCGCCCAGGCCGGCGTTGATGGTGATCAGCGCATAGGCAAACAGCGCAAAGGGCAGGCCCGAGTTGAGCACGCCGATGGACAGCGCCGCCTTCCAGTGCTGGCGCAGCGCGGGCATCTGGCCGTGCAGGGCCAGCAGCGGCAGGAGTGTGAGCGTGGCGATGCCCACGCGCAGGGCGGCCATGGGCAGGGCGCCGAACTCCGGCGCGCTGATGCGCATGAACAGAAAGGACGCGCCCCACAGCGCGCCCAGCAGCATGAGGTCGAGCAGCCAGGGCTTGGGCGTTTCGGCCGCAGCGGCGGCAGAGGCCGACTGGGCGGCGCTCATGCGAAGCTGCCTTCGGCCAGCGCAGCGCAGGCCGCGCCCTCCAGGCTCAGCAACTGCTGCTTGCGCGGCAGGCCGCCCGCGTAGCCCGTGAGGCTGCCATCGGCGCCGATCACACGGTGGCAGGGCACGATCACGCTCAGCGGGTTGCGCCCCACGGCCGCGCCCACGGCGCGCGAGGCGCTGGGCAGGCCGATCTGCGCGGCCAGCGCGCCGTAGCGCGTGGTCTGGCCGCGCGCGATGCCCAGCAGCGCCTGCCATACGGCCTGCTGGAAGGGCGTGCCGTGCGACAGGTCCAGCGGCAGCTCGAAGTGTGCGCGCCGGCCGGCCAGGTAGTCCTGCAACTGCTGGTCGGCCTCGCGCAGCAGGGTGTCGCCGTCGTCGGTGATCCACAGCGCCGCGTCGGGGCTGTGCTGCTGGCCGTCGAACCACAGGCCGGCCAGGCCCCGGGGCGTGCGGGCCAGCCGCACGGCGCCCAGCGGGGTGTGGATGCGCCGCTGCCTGAGCAGCGCGGGTTGTCTGAATTTCATGATGGCAAGGTCTCGCTGCTGTTGTTGTGGTTGTCCCTTGAATTCCTTATCGCAGGCCACTCAGGCCGCGGCCCAGGCGCGCAGCACCGCATAGCTGCGCCAGGGGCGCCAGGCCTGCGAAGCCTCCGCAGCGGCCTTGGCGTTCTTCACGCCCAGCGCCTTTTGCAGCGCAATGTCTCCAGCCGGAAAGGCATCAGGCCAGCGCAGGGCCCGCATCGCAATGTACTGCGCCGTCCAGTCGCCGATGCCGGGCAGGGTTTGCAAGGCGGCGCAGGTGGGGCCGGGGTCGGCGCCGGACTGAAGCTGCAGGCGGCCTGCCAGGCTTTCGCGGGCCAGGGCCTGGATGGCGGCCTGGCGCTGGCGCACGATGCCCAGGCTGCCCAGCAGGTCCGGGTCGGCGCCGGCCAGGGCCGCCGGCGTGGGAAAGAGCCGCGTGAGGCCCGAGAAGGGCGTGGCGATGGGCTCGCCCAGCGCCTGCACCAGCCGCCCGCCCAGGGTGCGTGCGGCCGCCACGGTGATCTGCTGGCCCAGCACGGCGCGCACGGCCAGCTCGAAACCGTCGAGCGTGCCCGGCACGCGCAGGCCTTCGCCGGCTGGAAAGGCCGCGCCCAGCACGGCGTGGATGGGTTGCGGATCGGCGTCCAGGTCCAGCCAGCCGCGCACGCGCGCAATCAGCGTGGGCAGCGCGGGCGCCAGCGATTCCGAAAGCTGCAGCCGCACGCGCGCGGCCGGCCCGTCGGCCTCGTCCACGCGCACCTGCAGCCAGCCCGTGTGCCGCTGGCCGGCATGCATGAGCGCCAGCGTGCGCTGCAGGCTGCGCCCGTCGGCCGAAGGCTGCTCGGCACCCGGCAGCGCGCGGCGGCCCAGGAAGGCCCACATCGCGGCCACGTCGTAGGGCGGGCGCCAGGCCAGGCGGACTTCGACACAGCCCTGATGGGCGGCGTCTTGCGAGTCGCTCTTGCGGGCGGGCGCCGCGCGGCGCAGCGCGCCGGGGCTCAGCCCGTAGCGCTGCTGGAAGGCGTCGTGGAAGCGGCGCGCGCTGCCAAAGCCGCTGGCCAGCGCCACCTCGGCCATCGGCAGCGAGGTGTCGGCCAGCAGCTGCTTGGCCGCCAGCAGCCGGCGCGTGAGCAGGTACTGCAGCGGCGAGACCCCGAACTGCGCCTCGAAGATGCGGCGCAGGTGCCGGTCGCTGACGCCCAGGCGCTGAGCCACCCGCTGCATCGCGCCCGTGCCGCCCGCGCCTTCGTCGGCGGGGGCGCCGGCATCGGGCGCCATCCACGACTGCGGCTCGTCCATGAGCCGGGCCGCCTGCAGCGCCAGCGTGCGCGCGGCATCCTCGGTGCTCCAGGCCCCCATGGGCGTGCGCGGCGCCAGCTCGGGCCGGCAGCGCAGGCAGGGGCGGAAGCCCGCAGCCTCGGCCTGTGCGGCATGGCGGAAGAAGCGGCAGTTCTCGCGCCGCGGCAGCTTCACGCGGCACACGGGGCGGCAATAGATGCCGGTGGAGGTCACGGCCGTGAAGAAGGCCCCGTCGAAGCGCGCGTCATGGGTTTTCATCGCCAGGTAACAGGCGTCGCCATCGGTGACTTCGGGCGGGGTGCTGGATGCTGCCATGGCGCCGATCTTAGGTGTGCGAGCGGCCTCGCCTGTGCCATTTCCGGACCTGTGACTGCCAGCTGGCGCCAGGGGCGGTGCCTACAATGCCGCCCAGTTCTGCCAGCATCCACCGAAGAGGTTTCATGCAACTGAGTCCCAGCATCTTCAAGGCCTATGACATCCGCGGCGTGGTTCCCACCACGCTCGACACCGAGGTGGCCGAGGCCCTGGGCCGGGCATTCGGCAGCGCCGCCCGCGCGGCGGGCGAGCGTTCGGTGGCCGTGGGCCGCGACGGCCGTCTGTCGGGGCCCGCGCTGGTCGATGCGCTGGTGCGCGGTCTGGTGGCCACGGGCGTCGAGGTGATCGACGTCGGTGCCGTCACCACGCCCATGCTGTACTTTGCCGCCAGCACGCTGTGCAGCTCGGGCATCCAGGTCACGGGCAGCCACAACCCCAAGGACTACAACGGCTTCAAGATGGTGCTGGCCGGCCGCGCCATCTACGGCGACGAGATCCAGGGCCTGCGCCGCGTGATGGAAGAGGGCAGCGCCACGCTGGCCGAAGGCGGCAGCGTGCGCCAGGTCGACGTGCTGCCGGCCTACGTGGAGCGCATCGTGGGCGACATCAAGCTGCAGCGCCCGCTGAAGGTCGTGGTCGATTCGGGCAATGGCATCGCGGGCGCCTCGGCGCCGGCCATCTTCCGCGCGCTGGGCTGCGAGGTGACCGAGCTGTTCAGCGAGGTGGACGGC
Source organism: Xenophilus arseniciresistens (assembly GCF_028023875.1). Taxonomy (GTDB): domain Bacteria; phylum Pseudomonadota; class Gammaproteobacteria; order Burkholderiales; family Burkholderiaceae_C; genus Xenophilus; species Xenophilus arseniciresistens. The sequence continues at coordinate 282,831 of NZ_JAQIPB010000001.1, read as the reverse complement.
AATTTCCCCAACCACCATCCCGACCCGAGCAAGCCCGACAACCTCAAGGACCTGATCTCCGCGCTGCAAAGTGGCGACGCCGAACTGGGCCTGGCCTTCGACGGCGACGGCGACCGCCTGGGCATCGTGACCAAGGACGGGCAGAACATCTTCCCGGACCGCCAGATGATGCTGTTTGCGCAGGACGTGCTCAGCCGCGTGCCCGGCGGCACCATCGTGTACGACGTCAAGTGCTCGCAGCGCCTGGCGCCGGCCATCGAGGCCGCGGGCGGCAAGCCCATGATCTACAAGACCGGCCACTCGCTGATCAAGGCCCGCATGAAGGAAGTGGACTCGCCGCTGGGTGGCGAGATGAGCGGCCACATCTTCTTCAAGGAGCGCTGGTTCGGCTTCGACGACGGCACCTACGCGGGCTGCCGCCTGCTGGAGATCCTCTCGGGCCATGCCAATGCGAGCGCGGTGCTCAATGCGCTGCCCACCAGCTTCTCGACGCCCGAGATCAACGTCAAGTGCGAAGAGGGCGAGCCGCATCGCCTGGTGGCGCAACTGCAGGGCTCGGCGCACTTTGCGGCGCCGGCCCAGGTCTCGACCATCGACGGCATCCGCGTCGACTGGCCCGATGGCTTCGGCCTGATCCGCGCATCCAACACCACGCCGGTGCTGGTGCTGCGCTTCGAAGGCCAGACGCAGGACGCCCTGGCGCGCATCGAAGCCGAAATGACGGCCCTGCTCAAATCGGTCAAGCCCGATGCCGTGCTGGGCGAGGCCGCCCATTGAGCCTGGCGCGCCCCTGGCCGCGTCTGCGTGGCCTTCCAATGTCGATGATGTGCAGTTGCAGCGTTTGGGATCGTTGAAGAAGTGAGTGGCCGTTCGATTTCGCTGCGCCTGTATGGGCTGTTCACGCGCATGGCGCAGCCGCTGCTGCGGCGCAAGCTGCGACGGCGCGCGCGCGCCGAGCCCGGCTACGGCGTGGCCGTGGAAGAGCGCTTCGGCCTCTATGACCCGGCGCTGTCGGGCACCGACTGGTGCTGGATCCATGCCGTGTCGCTCGGCGAGACGCGCGCCGCCGGCATCCTGATCGCGCAACTGCGCCGCCAGCTGCCAGGCGTGCCCATCCTGCTGACCCACGGCACGGCCACCGGCCGCGAAGAGGGCGCCAAGTTGCTGGAGGAAGGCGACCTGCAGGTCTGGCAGCCCTGGGACACGCCCGAGGCCGTGGCGCGCTTCCTCGACCGCTTCCGCCCGCGCGTGGGCGTGCTGATGGAAACCGAGGTCTGGCCCGAACTCACGGCCGCCTGCGCCGAGCGGGGCATCCCGCTCACCTTGGCCAACGCGCGGCTCAATGCGCGCTCGCTGGCGCGCGCCGAGCGCCTGGCCTGGCTCTCGCGCCCGGCCTATGCCTCACTGGCCGCCGTGTGGGCGCAGAGCGAAGCCGATGCGCATCGCCTGGTCTCGCTGGGCGCCAAGCTGGGCGGTGTGTTCGGCAACCTCAAGTTCGACGCCGCCCCCGATGCGCGGCAGCTCGCGCATGCCGAGGCGCTGCGCGCGCGCATCGACCGGCCGGTGGTGGTGCTGGCCAGCTCGCGCGAGGGCGAGGAGCGCCAGTTGCTGGAGGCCATCAAGCACTACTGGGTGGTGGCGCCTTCCGAAACGCTGCGCGGCGCCCCGCGGGGTGCCCCGCGCCTGCGCGCCTGCGACGTGCAGTGGATGATCGTGCCGCGCCATCCGCAGCGCTTCGACGAGGTGGCTGCCCTGATCGAATCCGCGGGCTTTGCCTGCGCCCGTCGCAGCACCGCAGACGGCACGCCGCGCGAGAACGAAGTCTGGCTCGGCGATTCGCTGGGCGAGATGGCGCTGTACTACGGCATGGCCCAGGTGGCGCTGCTGGGCGGCAGCTTCGAGCCGCTGGGCGGGCAGAACCTGATCGAGGCGGCCGCCTGCGGCTGTCCGCTGATCCTGGGCCCTTCGACCTTTAACTTCGCTGAGGCCGCCGAACTCGCCCTGGACGGCGGCGCCGCCATGCGCGTGGACGACATGCGCCAGGCCGTGGCCCACGCCCTGGCGCTGGTGGCCGACTGGTCGCGCCATGCCGGCATGGCGCAGGCCGCGCAGGTTTTCTCGGGCGCCCACCGCGGCGCCGCGGAGCGCACCGTGACGGCGCTCCTGCACCTGGTGCAGCAGCGCCCCGACCCCGCGGTGCCGCCGGTGCCTGCGCCGGTGCTGGGCGCCGAGCCCATCGAGCCCACGGTGGCGCAGGAAGAAGAGGTAGCGCAAGGGCGCGATGTTGAGGGGCAGGCCGCGTATGCGCCCGTCCAGCCCGCGCAGGGACACACGCAGCGCATCGAGCCCCGGCTGGACTGAGCGCCTGGCCCCTCCGTTCAGCCCGGCGCGGCTGGGGAAGCCGGCGCGCTGCCCAGCACCGCGTTGATGCCTCGCAGGTCGTCCGCCGTCAGCGAGCCATTGGCCTGCCGCAGCTTGAGCTGGCCCAGCAGCAGGTTGTAGCGCGCCATCGCCAGGTCGCGCCGGGTCTGGAAGAGCTGGCTCTGGGCGTTGAGCACGTCGATGTTGATGCGCACGCCCACCTGGTAGCCCAGCTTGTTCGCATCGAGCGCGCTCTGGCTGGAGGCCTGCGCCGCTTCCAGCGCACGCACCTGGCCCGCGCCCGCCTGCAGGCCCAGCCAGGCCGCGCGCGTGCTTTGCGTGATGCGGCGGCGCGTGTCGTCCAGCGTGGCCTGCGCCTGTTCCTCGAGCGCCAGCGTTTCCTTGATGCGGTTCTCGGTCGCGAAGCCCGCGAACAGCGGCACGTTCAGCTGCAGGCCGGCCTGCGCCGCATGCACGCGCGTGCGGACGGTGGAGTCGATCACGCCCTGCGGGTTGTTGACCACCTGGTAGCCCAGCGTGGCGTCCAGCGTGGGCAGGTGGCCGGCCTTGGCCTTGTCCACCTCAAGCGCGGCCACTTCGCGCGCCAGCTGCGCCTGGCGCAGGGCAGGGTGGAAGGCCTCGGCCTGCGTCAGCCAGGGTTGCAACTCGGCCGGCGTCAGCGCGGGCAGGGCCACGGGCTGGGCCAGGGGCCAGGGCGCGGTGCTGCGGCCGGTCAGCTCGTCCAGCGCGAGCTGCCTGACCTGCAGCTCGTTGCCAGCCGCGATCTCCTGCGCCACCACCAGGTCGTGCAGGGCCTGGGCCTCGTGCGTGTCGGTGATCGTGGCGTTGCCCAGCTCGAAGTTGCGGCGCGCGGCGGCCAGTTGTTCGGCCACCGCCGCCTTCTGCGCCTGCACCAGCGCCAGCGTGTCGCGCGCGCCCAGCACGTCGAAGTAGGCCTGCGCCAGCCGCACGATCAGGTCCTGCTCGGCACCCTGGAGCTGGGCCTGCGCGATCTCGGCCTGGCGCTCGCCCTGGCTGCGCGTGGCCCAGTTGGCCGGCCGGTAGATCGGCTGCGTGGCCTGGATGCCCACCTGCTGGGTGCTGAAGTCGCGCGGGCCCTTGCCGGCATCGGTGCGGATGTCGGCCTCGGTGCGCGAGACGCCGGCCGCCAGCCCCACCTGCGGCAGCACCGCCGCGCGGGCCTGGGCGCCGCGCGCGGTGTTGGCCGCCGCCTGGGCGCGCGCGGCCTGGAAGGTGGCGTCATGCGCGCGCGCGGCCTCGTAGAGCTGCACCAGGTTCTGCGCCTGCGCAGAAGGCAGGGCGGCAAGGCCGATGGCCGTGGCGAGGGCGCACGAAGCCCACCCGCGTGCATGCAGGAACGTTGGCATGTTCAGCAGAGATTGAAGAGGCGAGTCGGCTCAGTAGCGCGGCACCGCAGGGTCCAGCGTGAGCGACCAGGCGTCGATGCCGCCTGCCACGTTGGCCACCTGCGCGAAGCCGTGGTGCTGAAGAAACAGGGCCACCTGCTGGCTGCGTCCACCGTGGTGGCACAGGCAGGCAATGCGCTGCCGGTCGGCATCCAGCTCGGCCAGTCGCGCGGGGATCTCGTGCATGGGAATGGCCAGCAGGGTGCAGCCGTCGGGGCTCACGCTGGCGGTCTGCCGTTCCCAGGGCTCGCGCACGTCCAGCAGCACCGGTTGGGCATCAGCATCTTTCTGGGCAAACCAGGCCTGGAGGTCGGAAGGGCGGACTTGGTCGATCATGGCAACAGCAGGGTGTTGTCAGAAACTGAAGCGCGAAGGCTCAGGGAAGTTCAACAGGCGCGGCGCCACGGTGTCCCAGGGCTGCCGCGTCTCCCACTTGCCTTCGGATTCGCGGGTGATGAAGTGGGCGCGCATCATGGGCTCTTCACCCACGATGGCGGCCAGCCGGCCGCCGATGTTCAGCGAACCCAGCAGGTTCTGCGGCACGCGGGCCACCGAGCCGCTGAGCAGGATCACGTCGAAAGTGGGGCCGCTGGCCAGCGGCTTGGCGCCGTCGGCATGGCGCACTTCCACGTTGGCGACGCCGTTCTCGCGCAGCGTCTGCGTGGCCTGCCGGGCCAGGTTTTCGTCGATCTCCAGCGTCAGCACCTTGGCCGCGCGGTGCGCCAGCAGTGCGGCCATGTAGCCCGAGCCGGTGCCGATCTCGAGCACGCTGTCGGTGGGCTTGATCTGCAGGTCCTGCAGCAGACGGGCTTCCACCTTGGGCGAGAGCATGCACTGGCCGCTCTCGCGGCCGTCGCCCAGCGGCAGTTCCATGTCGAAGAAGGCCAGCGATCGGTGCACGGCGGGCACGTAGTCCTCGCGGCGCACCACCGACAGCAGCTCCAGGATCTGCGGCTCCAGCACGTTCCAGGGACGGATCTGCTGCTCGATCATGTTGAAACGCAGGGCTTCAGGGCTGGTGGGGGCGTTCATGGGGATTCCGGACGGGACTGTGTTGGTAGGGGCAAACCCGGGATTCTAGGAGGCCGGTGGCGAAGACAGGGTCGTGCGCGCGCCCGGGGTGCACAGGCCGCGCAGCACGGTGTCGGACAGGGCCTGCAGGTAGCGCTCGGGGTCCAGCTCCGCGTCCACGCAGGCATTGGCCGAATGGCGCCACAGCATCAGAAAGAGCATGGGCGCGATCACGGCATAGAGGGTGTGGTCCATGTCGTCGATCTCGAACTCGCCGCGCGTCACGCCGCGCTCGAGCATGCGGCGGATCAGCGCCTGCCCGGGCTTGACCACCTCGCGGCGGTAGAAATCGGCCAGTTCGGGGAAGTTGCGGCCTTCGGCCAGGATCAGCTTGGTGATGCCCGAGGCCTGCGTCAGGCCCACGCGCTCCCACCAGGTGCGCATGCAGTAGCGCAGCATCTCGGGCGTGCTGCCCTCGAAGTCCAGGAACTCCTGTTCCCACTGCACGAACAGGCCTGCGATGTTGTGCGTGACCACGGCCTGGAACAGCTCTTCCTTGGTCTTGAAGTACAGGAAGAGCGTGCCCTTGGAAACCCCGGCGCGGGCCGCCACTTCTTCCACCCGCGTGGCCGCGAAGCCCTTGTCCACGAACAGGTCCAGCGCGGCCTGCAGCAGCTCGCCCGGGCGCGCTTCCTTGCGCCGCGCACGCTTGGCGCGCAGGGGGCACAGGAACTCGCTGACGGGACGGTCGGGCATGGGCAAAAAGAAGGAGAAGAAGAGGGCCGGCGCGTGGCGTTTTCTTAATGACTGGCTGGTTAGTAATGTAGCCAGCCGACGCCCCGGGCGTCAACCCGGCACAATGTCGCCCTTTCGCGCGGACAGGCCTGCCTGTTCATGCCGACCCCGGGCCCTCGATGGAGCAATTCATGGCAACGACTGACGACTCTCTGGACACCCTGGTGCTGGGTGGCGGCTGCTTCTGGTGCACGGAGGCGGTGTTCGACCGTGTCGAGGGCGTGGTCGATGTGGAGTCGGGCTACTGCAACGGCCATGCGCACCAGCCCAGCTACGAGCAGGTGTGCTCAGGCAGCACGGGCCATGTGGAGGTGGTGAAGCTGCGCTTCGACCCCGCGCGCGTGAGCCTTCGGCAACTGCTGGAAATCTTCTTCGTGGTCCATGACCCCACCACGCTTAACCGCCAGGGCAACGACGTGGGCACGCAGTACCGCAGCGGCATCTACACCGTGAACGACGCGCAGATGCAGCAGGCGCAGGCGCTGATCGCCGAGATGGCGGCCAGCGGCGTCTATGCGGGCCGGCCCATCGTGACCGAAGTGCTGCCGCTGGCCAACTACTGGCCGGCCGAGGACTACCACCAGGACTACTTCCTGAACCATCCCAACCAGGGCTACTGCGCCTTCGTGGTCGGCCCCAAGGTGCAGAAGTTCCAGCAGACTTTTGCGGCGCAGCTCAAGCGCTGAACCCGCCGAACATCCCCGGTTTCTTCTTGAGCCCCATGTCTTTCGCCCGGCCCTTCGCCGCCGCCTTGCACCGCCCGCAGCGCCTTCGGCAGTGGGCGGCGTGGCTGGTGCTGGCGCTGTGCTTTGCGGGCACGATGGGGCAGATGCACCGGGCCTTGCACGCGCCCGGTCTGCATGCGCTGGCCGCGTCGGCCGCAGCGGCGGCGCAGGCGCATCCCTCGCATGCAGTGGCGCAGGCCGCGCACAGCCACGGCTGGTTCGACCAGCTCTTCGGCGCACACCGCGAGGGCGACGCCGAATGCCGGCTGTACGACCAGCTCAGCGGCGACCCGGCCCTGCTGGCCGTGGCGCCGGTGCTGCTGCCGCTGCAACTTCCCATGGCGCAGCTGCGCCTGCGCGCGGGCGAATTCATCGCCCGCTGGGTCGCGCTTTTCGACGCGCGCGGCCCGCCTCCTGGCGGCCTGTCCCTGTCCGCCTGATTCCCTCTTCTGTCTTGTCTGCGTGATGCGCGGCGCCTGATGAAGGCGCGCGCGGCCGTGCCGTGTGGCGCGGCGGCCATCGATCCCTCACGGCCCAAGCCAGCCCCTGATTCCCGCGCGGACGGCGCGCTGCCCCTGCAGCGCCGCCGGCCTGCGCCTTGTGCTCATTGTTCTGATCATGTCTTCTCCTCTGTCCCGTGGCGCCGTGCGCGCCGCCTCCCTGCAAGCTTCGGCCAGCCCCCTGCGCGTCCATCACGGCGCCGTGGCTGCGGCCGTGCTGGCCCTGCTGCAGCCCGCCTGGGCCCAGCAGGCCGTGGCCGATCCGGCCATCCCCACGCTGGCGCCCGTCACCGTTTCGGCCAGCGGCCTGAACCTGGGCGAAGACGACATGAGCACGCCCGTGAGCGTGCTTGAAGGCCAGGAGCTGGTGCTGCGCCGCGGCGCCAACCTGGGCGACACCCTGGCCGGCGAGCCCGGCGTGAGCGCCTCGCATTTCGGTGCCGGCGCCAGCCGGCCCATCATCCGCGGCATGGATGGCCCGCGCGTGAAGGTGCTGGCCGATGGCGTGGAGATCCACGATGCCTCCAATGTCAGCCCCGACCACGCGGTCACCGCCGAGCCGCTGCTGGCGCGGCAGGTGGAGGTGCTGCGCGGCCCGTCGGCGCTGATCCATGGCGGCGGCGCCGTGGGTGGCGTGGTCAACGTGCTGGACAACCGCATTCCCACGCGCCGGCCCGAGCGCGGCTTCGAAGGCGGCGTGGAGCTGCAGGGCCGCTCCGGCGCGCGCGAGGCCGCCGGTGCCTTCGACCTGACCACCGCCCTGGGCGACAACCTGGTGCTGCACCTGGAAGGCTCGCGCCGCGAGGCCAAGGACTACCGCGTGGGCAAGAACTGGTCGGGCGGCCGGAAGGTGGAAGGCAGCGATGCCGCGTCGGACACCTTCTCGGCCGGCCTTTCGTGGGTGGGCACGCGCGGCTACATCGGGCTGGCCTACAGCACGCAGAGCAGCCGCTACGGCCTGCCGGGCCACAGCCATGAGTTCGAAGGCTGCCATCCGCACGGCGACCACCTGCACTGCGGCGGCCATGACGACCACGGCCATGGCGAGGAAGAAGGCGCGCACGAGGAAGAAGGCCACGGCGAGGCGCATGCCGAGGAAGGCCACGACCACGGGCACGAGCACGAAACGCACGGCACCCCCTGGGTCAAGCTGCGCACCGAGCGCGTGGACCTGCGCGGCGAGTACCTGGACCCGCTGCCCGGCTTCACGCGGGCCCGCGTGCGCGCGGCCGTCACGCGCTACCGCCACGACGAGATCGAGGGCGGCGAGATCGGCACCACCTTCCGCAACAAGTCGCAGGAAGGGCGTGTGGAGCTGGAGCACCAGCCCATCGCGGGCTGGCGCGGCCTGATCGGCTGGCAGGGCTCGCAGCGCCGCTTCAGCGCGCTGGGCGAAGAGGCCTATGTGGCGCCCACCGACACCACGCGCCACGCGCTGTTCGTGCTGGAGCAAAAGCAATTCGGCGACGTGCGCGTGGACGCCGCATTGCGCCACGAATGGCAGCGCATCGACGTGGATTCGCTGACGCAGCGCGACACCAGCCACCGCGGCACTTCCTTCTCGGCCGGCGCGCAATGGCGCTTCCAGCCGGGCTGGTCGCTGGGCGGCACCTTCTCGCACAGCAGCCGCCTGCCCACGGCCGAGGAGCTTTATGCCGACGGCCTGCACCTGGCCACGCGCACCTACGAGATGGGCAACGACCAGTTGCGCAAGGAAAGCTCGCGCAACATCGACCTGACGCTGGCCCGGACGGCCGGCGACACCACCTTCTCGGTCACGGCCTTCCACAACCGCGTGAAGAACTACATCTATGCCGACACGCTGGACGCCCATGAAGGGCTGCAGCTGATCCAGTACGCGCAGCGCGATGCCACCTTCACCGGCCTGGAAGCCAAGCTGCGCCAGAAGCTGGGCCGGCATGCGGGTGTGACGGTGTTTGGCGACTACGTGCGCGCCAAGATCGATGCCGAGTCCGGCGGCAACCGCAACCTGCCGCGCATCCCCGCGCAGCGCGTGGGCGTGCGGCTGGACGGCGACTACCAGGGCTTCGGTGCCTGGGCCGAGGTGGTGCGCACCGCCAGCCAGCGCCGCGTGGCCGACTATGAAAGCGTCACGCCGGGCTACACGCTGCTGAACCTGGGCCTGAGCTACCGGACGCAGGTGCAGCGCCTGGACACGCTGTTCTATGTGCGTGCCGACAACCTGACCGACAAGCTCGCCTTCGCCCACACCTCCTTCATCAAGGACGCCGCACCGCTGCGCGGGCGCAGCGTGACGGTGGGGGCGCGGGTGAGCTTCTGATGCAGGCGCCCGGCAGGCGCGCCCTGCCGGGCGATCCATCGCTGAAGCGCCTTGCCCGCCGGCTATGCTCGGCCGGTGGATTCCCTGGTTCTCTCTTCCCTGCTGCCGGTCGTGCTGCTCATCGCGGCCGGTTACTTCACCGGGCGGCAGGGGTGGGTGGGGGCGGCGGCCGTCAAGGACCTGTCCAACCTCATCTTTCTGCTGCTGGCCCCGGCGCTGCTGTTTCGCACCATGAGCCTGGTGCGCGTGGAAACGCTGCAGTTCAAGCCCGTGGCCGCCTATTTCGCGGCCACGGTGCTGATCTTCGTGCTCTCGCTGCTGCTGCGCGGCTTCAACCGCACCAGCGCCGTGCTGGCGCTGGCCAACACCTTCAGCAACACCGTGATGATCGGCCTGCCGCTGGTGGGCCTGGCCTTTGGCGAGGCCGGCATGGTGGTGCTGCTGACGCTGGTCTCGCTGCACTCGCTGGTGCTCATGACAGGCGCCACGGTGGTGCTGGAGCTGGCCACGGCGCGCGAGCATGCGCGCAGCCACGCCAGCCATGGCGGGCACCGCGCCATGCTGCGGGCGGTGGCCCGCGCGCTGCGCAATGCCATCATCCATCCGGTGCCGCTGCCCATCATGGCCGGCCTGCTCTATGGCCAGACCGGCTGGGGCCTGCCCGAGCTGATCGACAAGCCGCTGGCCATGCTGGGCCAGGCCTTCAGCCCGCTCGCGCTGGTGATGGTGGGCATCACGCTGGCCTGGACCCGCGTGGGCGAGCACCTGCGCGGTGCGCTGGTCCAGTCGCTGGTCAAGAACCTGGTGCATCCCGTGGCCGTGGCGGCCGTGGCCTGGCTGATGGGCGTGCGCGGCCTGCCGCTGGCCGTGATGGTGCTGACGGCGGCCCTGCCCATCGGCGCCAATGTCTTCTTGTTCTCGCAGCGCTACCGCAGCGCTGAAGCGCTGACCACCGCCAGCGTGGTGGTGTCCACGCTGCTGGGGCTGGGCACGGTGTCGCTCACGCTGGTGCTGGTGCGGGGCTGGTACTGAACCTCCGATGCGCAGAAAAGGACTTCCTACGCCGTTTGGCAGGGGCGCCTGCCCAGGCCCTGGCCTTTTGTGGGGATGGCGCGGCCACGGGTGCGAATTACAGTCTGCGCCGATGCGTGACTGGCTTCGTCGCGCCATGCCCGGCTGGGCGTGGCGCATCCCCTTTGGCGTCGGCTTTGCGCCGAGGCCCCGGGGTGTCGTGTGCATGGCCGGCGCTGCCGTGCGGCCAGGAAGGGTGCGCTGAGGTGCGCATGCGGGCCGGGCCGGTGCGGCATGGCGATGCCGCGGTCGGGGCAGTGCTGTTGTTGCTGCTGCTTCTGGCCGGCACAGGCGCGCAGGCGCAGGAGCCGCCTTGCCCCACGCCATGCCTGGCCTTGCCGCCCGCGCCGGCGGTGGCGCCTGCGCCCAGCCCCAAGCCGGCCAGCCCGCCACCGAAGCCGGAGCCCCGGGCGCGGCCCGCGGCGCGCGAGGCCGATGCGGCACCACCGCCGCCGCCGCCTCGCCCCGCGCGCGCGGCCTCGCCACGGTGCATGGCCATCAACCTCAAGGCCCAGGTCGGCGAGCCCGTCTCAGACAGTGATCTGGCCTATCTAAGGAGTGAATGCGGATGATCAAAACGGTTCTTGTGCGTGGGCATGCGGCCCTCTGGGCGCTGATGGCGGCCCTCTTGCTCAGTGCCTGCGCGGCCCGCCCCAGCGGCACCGGTGCGGCCATGCCCTTTGACCAGGCGGTGCAACTGGCCGTCGATGACCTGATGGTGCAGACGCAGAAGCTGCCGGCCTTCCTCGCGCGCGTGGAAGCCCGCATCAAGCCCAACCGCATCGTGATCGACCCGCTGCTCGACGGCGCCTCGGGCCAGCAGACCGAAGTCACGCGCAGTGCCCAGGCGCTGCTGGTCAAGCGCATGCAGGAGCGCTTCACCCAGTTCACGGTGTCGGAGTTCTCCAGCGAGGAAGTGGAGAAGGCCAACTACGTGCTCAACGGCACCTTGTCGCGCAGCCAGGACGGCGGCGGCTACCGGCTGAACCTGGCGCTGACCGAGCTGCGCAGCGGCACCGTGATCGCGCAGGCGGCCGCGCGCATCAGCGACGCCAAGCTCGACACCCGGCCCACGCCCTTCTATCGCGACAGCCCGGTCAACCCCAAGGACCGCACCACCGAGGGCTACATCCGCACCAGCGAAACGCCGGCGGGCCAGCCGGCCGATGCGCTCTACCTGGAGCGGCTGCCTACCTCGGCCGTGCTGCAGGAGGCCATTGCGGCCTACGAAGCCGGCCAGATGAAGGAGGCGCTGGCGCGCTACGAGGCGGCGGCACAGCGCGCCGACGGCCAGCAACTGCGCGTGTACAGCGGCCTGTACCTGGTGCAGGCGCAGATGGGACGCACGGCCGATGCCGAAGCGAGCTTCGGCAAGCTCGCGCGGCTGGGGCTGGAAACCAACAACCTGAGCGTGAAGTTCCTGTTCCGCCCCGGCTCCACCGACTTCCTGGGCGACCCGAAGATCAGCGGCGCCTACCCGATGTGGCTGCGCCAGATCGCGCGACAGGCCACGCAGATCGAGCCTTGCGTGGTGGTCACGGGCCACACCAGCCGCACGGGCTCCGAGCAGATCAACGACCGGCTGTCGCTGCAGCGCGCCGTGGCCGTGCGCACGCGCCTGACGGCCGAGGCCCCGGCGCTGGCACCCAGGCTGCGCGAGGCCGGCAAGGGCTTCCGCGAGAACATCGTGGGCACGGGCGCCGACGACGCCAGCGATGCGCTGGACCGGCGCGTGGAGTTCAAGACGGCGGTGTGCGACGCGGCGGGTTGAGCCGGCGTCTGCTTCTTCTGCTCACGGGGCGAGGCGCTCGCGCACCCACTCGCCTCCGTCGCTTTCCCTGCGGTAGCGCAGCCGGTCATGCAGCCGGCTCTTGCGGCCCTGCCAGAACTCCCAGCGCTCGGGCACCAGCCTGAAGCCGCCCCAGTGGGGCGGGCGCGGGGGCTGCAGCAGGAACCTGGCGCTGTACTTGGCGGCGTTGGCCACCAGGGTGCCGCGGCCGTCGATCACCTGGCTCTGCGGGCTGGCCCAGGCGCCGATGCGCGAGTCCAGCGGCCGGCTCGCGAAGTAGGCGTCGCTTTCGGCCTCATCCACCTTCTGCACCCGGCCTTCGATGCGCACCACGCGCTCCAGCTCCACCCAGTGGAACTGCAGGGCCGCAAAGGGATTGCCGGCCAGCTCCTGGCCCTTGCGGCTGTCGTAGTTGGTGTACCAGACCAGGCCGCGCGCATCGAAGCCCTTGATGAGCACGATGCGCGTGGAAGGCCGCAGGTCCGGGCCCACGGTGGCCAGCGTCATGGCATTGGGCTCGGGCACCTGGCCCGCGATGGCCTCATTGAGCCATTGCTCGAACTGCTGCAGCGGGTCGGCATGCGAGGCGGTTTCGTCGAGTTCGGCGCGCTCGTAGCTCTTGCGCAGCGCGGCGATGGAGGTCTGCAATTCGCTCATATGGCCGGGGATTGTGCCGCTGCTGCGGCGTACCATGGCCCGCGATGACAGAGATGTCCCACATGCCCGCCATGCCCGCGTCGCCCGTCGTGCTGATCCTGGCCTCCGGCCGCGGCGAGCGCTTTTGCGCCTCGGGCGGTGCGGTGCACAAGCTGCAGGCGCTTTTGGCCGGCCAGCCGGTGCTGGCGCACACGCTGGATGCCGTGCGCGCCAGCGGACTGGCCTGGCACATGGAGCAGGCCCCGCATCCCGGCATGGGCGACAGCATTGCCGCCGCCGTGCGCGCCACGCGCAGTGCCGCGGGTTGGCTGGTGCTGCCGGCCGATCTGCCGCTGGTGCTGCCGCAGACGCTGCGTGCCGTGGCGCAGGCGCTGCAGGAAGGCGCATGTTCGGTGGTGCGGCCTGTGTTCGAGGACGCGCGCGGCCATCCGGTGGGTTTTGGCGCAGACTGCGGCGAGGCCCTGGCTGGGCTGGTCGGCGCGCAGGGCGCCGCTGCCATCGTTCAGGCGCAGCACAAGGCCGGGCGGCTCAAGGAGATCGTGGTGCATGACCCGGGCGTCGTCACCGACATCGACACCCTGACGGACCTGGCGCGCGCCGAGGTGCTCTGGCTGGCGCGCAGGCAGGGCCGTTAACGCTATTCGAGGCGGGCCCTGAAATAGCGTGAACAGGCCCTAGATATCCAGCCCGCGCAGGTCGCCCGGTGCTTCGCGCGGATCCGGGTTGCCCTGCAGGCAGTGCTGGCGCAGGCGCACCAGCGCGCGGTACATGGCGTCGCGCTCCTCGGGGGGCAGCACGCGGATCGCCGCGGCCTGCCGGGCCCGCGCAATGGGAATGGCCTCGCGGTGCAGGGCGTCTCCCTGCGGCGTCACCACACACCACATCTTCTTTCGCGGGCCGGCCCCTTCGGCCTCCAGCCGGACCAGTTCGCGTCCTTCCAGCAGCTTGAGCGTGCGGCTGACCAGCGCCTTGTCGGAGGTGGACTGCGTGACCAGATCGGCAAAAGCGATGCGCTGGCTGTGCGCGACCAGCGAGAGCAGGCGCCATTCGGACACCGTGAGCCCGAATTCCTCGGCATAGGGCACCGTGATGGTGCGGCGCAACGCATTGCCCACCTGGCTCATGAGGGTGGTGATGAAGGCGTCGACGGTCAGGCCGGTGCCGTGTTCGTCCAGGTCGGACCAGGGCGTGGCAGAGGGAAATTCAGGCATTTGGCCGCCATTGTTCCATGCAAGCGTCGCCTGTTCACCGGTGAAATGGGGAATCAGAAAATATTCATGTCTATCAGGGTTTGCATCAAGTTGATGCATCAACACAAGGCACAGAATATGCATTGTTCCTTTTGTGGTCGTGTGTTTCTTATGCGAAACACCCTGGCCGCCTTGCAGTTCTCTTTCCTTGTTCAACCTCTGCGCCGCTGCTGCGGCCTGCATCTTGAGGAGCACCCTGATGCCCACGATCCGTCGCCATGTTCTTGCCGCTGCCCTGGCCTGCACCGCCGTGGCCGGCTTTCCGGCCTTCGCCCAGGCCGACTACCCGGCCAAGCCGATCACGATGGTGGTGTCCTATCCGCCCGGCGGCGACACCGATGCCATCGCGCGCCTGTTCGCCGAAAAGCTGGGCCAGCGCCTGAAGCAATCGGTGATCGTGGACAACCGGCCCGGGGCGGGCGGTGCCATCGGCAACGGCTATGTGGGCCGCTCGCAGGCCGACGGCTACACGCTGCTGTTCACGCCCAACCCCTTCACCACCGCGCCGCTGGTGATGAAGCTCTCGGGCGCAGCCGCCTACGACGTGCTGGGCGGCTACGAGGCCGTCATCAACACCGCCACGCAGCCGCTGGTGCTCGTGGCCTTCGCCGGGCTGGGCGTGAAGACGCTGCCCGACCTGGTGGCCGCGGCCAAGGCCGGCAAGCAGGTTTCCTATGCCAGCCCTGGCGCCGGCTCGCCCATGCACATCGCGGGTGCCTGGCTCAACAAGGCCGCAGGCGTGAAGTTCACGCACGTGCCCTACCGCGGGGTGGGTCCGTCGGTGACCGACGTGGTGGCAGGCCATGTGGACACCGCCTGGGTCACGGTGGGCGCAGTGCGCCAGTACCTGAACACCGGCAAGCTGGTGCCGCTGGCGATTGCCGATGCCAAGCGCTCCAAGCTTGCGCCGCAAGTGCCCACGCTGGCCGAGCTGGGCTATGCCGACGTGGTGGTGGGCGCCTGGAACGGTTTCTTCGCGCCCAAGGGCACGCCCGCGCCGGTGGTCAAGAAGCTCAACGAGCACCTCAACGCCATCCTCAAGGAGCCCGAAGTGGTGGAGAAGCTGGCCGTGTTCGGCGCCTTGCCGGCCGGTGGGGCGCCCGAGGTGCTGACCCAGCTCAACCAGCGCGAATACGCCGTGATGGGCAAGGCCATCCGCGACCTGGGCATTTCGGCTGAATGAGGCGCAGGCCATGGTGGCGCGGCGGCCCCGTGAGGGCTGCTGCACCCCGGCCGCTTTGCGCCAGCAAGAGATTCGCATGACACAAACCCACGACAGCTCCATCGCACCCGGCAGCTCCACGCTGGGCGTGGAGATTCCGCAGGTCACGGCGCGCGCCAAGGTGCTGGGCCGCGCCCTGTACGCCGGCGACCTCAAGGTGGCCGGCATGCTGCACGGCAAGGTGCTGCGCAGCCCCTATGCGCATGCGCGCATCGTTTCCATCGACACCACGGCCGCGCGCGCCCTGCCGGGCGTCAAGGCGGTGCTCACCGGCGAGGACGCGCCGGCCCAGCTCTGGGGCGTGCACCACAAGGAACGCGCCGTGCTCGCCAAGGGCGTGGTGCGCTTCTGCGGCGAGGAAGTGGCGGCCGTGGCGGCCGTCAGCGAAGAGATCGCGCGCGACGCGCTGGACCTGATCCAGGTCGAGTACGAAGAGCTGCCCGCCATCCTGAGCGTGGAGGAGGCCATGGACGAGGAGGCGCCGCCCGTCCACCCGGGCCGTGCCAACAACATCGGCCACGAGATCGAGTTCGCGCGCGGCGACGTGGAGGCGGGCTTTGCCGCCGCGCACCTCATCCACGAAGCCACCTACACCACCCACTCGCAGTACCCCGGCTACATGGAGCCCATGGCCACCGTGGCCGCACCGGACCCCGACGGCCGCCTGGTGCTGTGGACATCGACCCAGGCCGTGAACCTGGTGCGCATGCAGGTGGCAGCCACGCTGGGCCTGCCCGTGTCGCGCGTGCGCGTGGTGCAGGCCACCACGGGCGGCGGCTTCGGCGGCAAGATCGTGGAAGACGACAACCAGCTCGTCGCGGGCCTGCTGGCGCTCAAGACGATGCGGCCCGTGCGGCTGGTCAACAGCCGCCTGGAGGACTTCCAGGCCTGCTGCGCCAGCGTGCCCGAGCGCATCACGCTCAAGCTGGGCATGGACCGCGACGGCCTGATCGTGGCCAAGGAGGTGCGCATCGTTGCCGAGTGCGGCGCCTATGCGGGGCTGGCCGGCGACGTGATGCACGTGAGCGCCATGCGCAGCGACAACATGCACCGCAACCCCAACGTGCGTTCGCACGCGACGCTGTACTACACCAACAACCCGCCGCGCGGCGCCTTCCGCGGCTTCGGCGGCACGCAGATGCAGTTCGCGCTCAACAGCCACATCCACACCATGGCGCAGCAGCTGGGGCTGGATCCGGTGCTGGTGCACGAGCGCAATGCGCTCAGGGCGGGCGAGGTGTCGGTGCACGGCTGGCAGATCGGCAGCACGGGCCTGGTCGAATGCCTGCAGCAGGCGACCGAGGCCATCGGCTGGGCCGAGAAGCGGTTGCGCCCCAAGGACACCGGCGTCAAGCGCCGCGGCGTGGGCATGGCCGCGGCCATGCACGTGAGCGGCAACCGCACCATCGGCAACTGGGACGGCTCCACCGTGATCGTCAAGATCAACGAGGACGGCCGCGTCTTCATCATCAGCGGCGAATGCGACATGGGGCAGGGCGCCAGCACCATGATCAGCCAGATCGTGGCGCATGAGCTGGCGCTGCCACTGGCGCATGTGTTCGTGGTGCCGCCCGACACCGACGTGGCGCCCGTGGCCGTGGGCACGCTGGCCTCGCGCGTGACCATGTCGGCCGGCAACGCGGCCATCGTGGCCGGGCGCAAGGCGCGCGAGGCCCTGTTCGCACTGGCCGCTCCGCGCTGGGGCGTGGCGCCCGAGGCGCTGTCGATTGGCGGCGGCGCGGTCTTCGTCACGGCGCAGCCCGAGCAGCGCGCCACGCTGGCCGAGCTGGCACGCCAGTCGGTCTGGCGCCACGACGGCGGCGGCATCCAGGTCGAGGGCCGCTGGGACCCCAAGACCGTGATGCACGACGACGCACTCTTCGGCAACATCGCCGCCGCCTATTCCTATGCCGCGCAGGCGGTGGAGGTGGAGGTGGACACCGAGACCGGCCGCGTGACGGTGCTCGACAGCTACGTGGCCGACGACTGCGGCAAGGCGCTCAACCCCATCGCCATCCACGGCCAGACCAACGGCGCCACCGTGCAGGCCTTCGGCTGGGCGCTGTACGAGCAGTTGCACTACGACGAGAGCGGCCGCCTGGCCAACGGCAACTTCGCCGACTACACCATGGCCACCGCCGACGCCGTGCCCATGCTGCGCGGCGGCTTCGTCGAGAGCATGGACCCCAACGGCCCCTATGGCGCCAAGGGCGCTAGCGAGACGGCCATCCTGCCCGGCGCGCCGGCCATTGCCAATGCGGTGGAAGACGCGGTGGGCATCCGCATCCGCGACCTGCCCATCACGCCCGAGAAGGTGCTGGCGGCGCTGCGCGCCAGGAAGCAAGAGGAGGCGCGCGATGCGTGAGTTCGACTATCTGGAGCCCCGCTCGGTGGAAGAGGCCAGTCGCCTGCTGGCCGAACTGGGCGAGGACGCGCGCGTGATCGCCGGCGGCACCGCGCTGATGCTGGCCATGCGCCAGCGCATGCTGGCGCCGACGCACCTCGTGTCGGTGGCGAGGATCGAAGCGCTGCGCGGCATCCGCTTCGATCCGCAGCTGGGCCTGCGCATCGGCGCGCTGGAGCGGCACAGCGATGTGGCGCGCTCGCCGCTGGTGCAGCAGCACGCGCCCGTGCTGGCCAGCATGGCCGCGCGCGTGGCCAACCCGCAGGTGCGCAACCAGGGCACCCTGGGCGGCAACCTCTGCTATGCCGATCCGTCCACCGACCCGCCGGGCTGCCTGATGGCGCTGGATGCGCAGCTGGTGCTGGGCAGCGCGCGCGGTGAGCGCGTGCTGTCCATCGAAGAGTTCCTGGTCGACTACTACGTGACGGCGCTCGCGCCCGACGAGATCGTGCTCGAGGTGCGCGTGCCGCCGCTGGCCGCCGGCACCGAAGGCGTGTACACGCGCTTCCTGCGCACCGCGGCCGAGCACCGGCCGCTGGCCAGCGTGGCCTTCGTGGCCCGGCGCGAAGGCGCGCTGTGCCGCCAGGCGCGCATCGCCATCGGGGCGTCGGTGCCCATTCCGGCGCGCATGCGGCGGGCCGAGGCCTTCCTCGAGGGCCGCACCGTCACGCCCGCGGTGGCCGCAGAAGTGGCCGACATCGTGGCGCAGGACATCGAGCCGGTGTCCGACCTGCGCGGCAACGCCGACTACCGGCGCGAGATGGTGCGCGCCGCCACGCGCCGCACGGTGGCCGAACTGTTCGGCCTGTCCATCGACGAAGGGATGAGCAAGACATGAGCACGCATCGCATCGAATGCACGGTCAATGGTGAGGCGCACAGCCTGGAGGTGCCGTCGCGCCGGCTGCTGTCGGACTTCCTGCGCGACGACGTGCACCTCACGGGCACCAAGCGCGGCTGCGAGACCGGCATCTGCGGCGCCTGCTCGGTGCTGCTGGACGGCGAGGTGGTCAAGTCCTGCCTCATGCTGGCCGTGCAGGTGGACGGCCGCGCCATCACCACCATCGAGGGTCTGGCGCAGGGCGAAGAGCTGCACCCGCTGCAGAAGAACTTCATGCAATGCGGCGGCCTGCAATGCGGCTACTGCACGCCGGGCTTCATCATGGCCTCGTGCGACCTGCTCAAGAACAACCCCAGCCCGAGCTGCGACGAAGTGCGTCACGGCCTCTCGGGCAACCTGTGCCGCTGCACCGGCTACACGCAGATCGTCGAATCGGTGCTGCATGCCGCCAAGGAGATGAACCCCCATGGAAATTGAAAAGACCCTGACCGTCTCGGCACCGCGCGAACAGGTGTGGGCCCTGCTGCTGGACCCGCAGGTGATGGCCGGCGCCGTGCCCGGCATGAAGTCCATCGACGTGATCAGCCCCACCGAATACGTGGCGCTGATGCACCAGAAGATTTCCTTCATCAGCGCCAAGTTCAAGCTGCGCACGCACATCACCGAGCAGCGCGCGCCCGAATACCTGTGCGCCGAAGGCACGGGCGAGGACGCCTCCGTGGCCAGCTCGCTCAAGCAGCGCAGCGAGGTGTTCCTCAGCCCCACGCCCGAAGGCGGGACCGAGCTGCGCATCAAGGTCAGCGTCGACCTGCTGGGCCGCCTGGGCACCTTCGGCCTGAGCGTGATGAAGACCAAGGCCGACCGGCTGTGGGAGGAGTTCGGCGCCAATCTCAAGGCCAGGATCGAGGCGGGCGGGCTGCCCGCGCCGGTCGTGGCATCGCCCGTCGTGGCGCCTGCGGCCGGCGCGCCGGTGAAGGCCGACCGGCCCGCGGCGGCCGCACCCGCCGCGCAACTGCCGCCGGCGCAGCCTCAACCCGCGGCTGCACCCGCGCTCAGTCGTGCCGCGCCCGTCACACACAGCCCAGCGCCAGCAACGGCGGCGCCAGCGGACGAGGGCGGCTTCTGGTCGCGCCTGCTCGGCGGGCGCGCGCTGCGCCCGGGCGTGCAGGCTTCGGCCTCGGGGCGCAGCATCCGCATCGAAGTGCGGCAGATGGATCGCACCGTGAGCGTGGAATGGCCCGTGGAAGCGGCCGACCAGTGCCGCGACTGGCTGCGCGAACTGGTGAAGTGAGGACGTGACGGCCCGTTGCCGGGGCCGTCACTGCGGCGCGGCTCAGCTGCGCTGGATGATGGCGCAGGCCACGCGCGGGCCCGAGTTGCCGGCCGGCTGCGAGGTGTAGTCGTCGCGGTCGCGGTGCACCACCAGCGCGCGGCCCACCACGTTGTTGGCCGCACCGTCGGTCAGCGAGATCGAATGCACGTCGACGCGGAAGCGCGCGTTGCCCTGGGCGTCGGCCACCAGGCTGGGCAGCTCGCCCGCATGCGTGCCCGGCGATCCGAACATGCCGTGCGTGCCGCCGCCGGGGTTGAAGTGGCCGCCCGAGTTGTTGGCGTTGTTGCCGCAGTCGCCCTTTTCGTGGATGTGGAAGCCGTGCTCCTGGCCCGGCTTGAGGCCCTTGACCTCGCCTTCCACGCGCACGCCGTGGTCCAGGGCCGTCAGGCGCACGGCGCCGGTCACGGTCATGCCCGGCTGCGCGGCCGTTGGCGTGAGTGCAGCGCTGGCGCGTGCCTTGCCGCCGCCCATGGCGGCGCAGCCGGTGGCCAGAACGGCAGCCGCGCTCAGCGCGACGAGGGCATGCAGGCGGGAAGAAGGTGTCATGTGGAACTCCGGCAAGGTTGGAAGCGGCGGGGCCGGCGCCTGTCGGCACGGCTCGGCCCGTGGCCGCGGATGGAAAACGGAAAACAGCAAAGGCCGTGCAAGGGTATAGCAGCGCCGGCCGGTGCCGGCCTGTCAGCGCGGGTCTACATCGCGCAGGGCGGCCAGGCGCATCAGCCGGGCCAGGGCGGCGTCGTGGATGCCGTGGCGCTGCAGTTCCTCGAAGGTCTGGCGCGCGTAGTCCAGCGAGCTGCCGTAGCGGCCCGTGGCGGTGGCGAAGATCTCGCGGTAGCGCGCGTCGCTGAGCGTGCCGGTGAAGTTGGGGCTCTTGCGCGACAGCGTGAAGGCCAGCGCGCGCACCGGCCCGCCCGGCGTCACGCAGTGCAGCCAGCGCGGGTCGTACACGCCGGTGGGCATCTCGCGCAGCCACAGCCGGCCCAGGGTTTCGAGCCCGGCCGAAGCCGGGATGCGGAACACCACGCCGCGGCAGCTGCCGCCCGAGAGCAGGCCGAAGACCAGGCCCGGCACCTCGGGGCTGCCGCGGTTGACGCGGCTCCACATCTTGAGCGCGCGGTGCCAGCCCAGCACCTGGGCCGCACGGCGCTCGGCGAACTCGAAGTCGGGGCGCCAGATCAGCGAGCCGTAGCCGAACAGCCACAGGTCTTCATGCCCGCCCCACTCGGCGATGGTGCGCTCCAGCAAGGGCGCCGGGTCGCGCAGCGGCGGCGGCAGGGCTTGTGCTGACACGGGGGCGCAAGGATCGCCGCCTAGAATTCCTGGGTTATGGCTCACCCGCCCATTATTCAACCAACCCAGCTCCTTTCTGGAGCCCGTCCCATGTCCGCCTATTCCGACGACGACTCCCAGCAACGCTTTGCCCTGGGCTTCCTGTTCATCCTCATTGGCCTGCTGCTGAGCACCGTGATCGGTGTGGTGGTCTACAAGACGGTCCTGGCCGCGCCCGATGCGCCGCAGGCCGCCGCGGCGCCCGCCGTGCCGGCCACCTCCGTCGCGGTGGTCACCGAAACGGCGGTGGCCGTGGTGCCCGAGGGCGCCAGCGTCCAGGTCGGGCAGGGCGTGGTGAACTTCTACTTCGCCACCGGCAGCGTGGACATCGCCCCCGGCGCGGCCGAGGCGCTGGCACTGGTGATCCAGGGCGTGGAAGCGGGCCGCCAGGCGCGCATCTCGGGTTTTCATGACAGCACGGGCGACCGGGCGATCAACGAGCAGCTGGCCAAGACCCGCGCCCAGACCGTGCGCGACGTGCTGATCGGCCTGGCCGTGCCGGCCGAGAAGATCCACCTCGAAAAGCCGTCCGAAACTACGGGCAGCGGCAACAACGCGCAGGCACGCCGCGTCGAGGTGCGGCTGGTCGACTGAAAGGGCTGCGGCCCCGATGAGACACCACAGGGCGCCACGGCGCCCTGTGTGCTTTTTGGCCGATCAAGCCCGCGCGATGGACGCAGGCATGGCGGTGCAGGCCGGAGCGACCTCGCGGCTTGGTACGATGATTGGCGGATATCCGCAGCCGGTGGCGGCCATCGGCGGCAAGCACGGCGCACAGCAGCACCCCCCACCATGAGCACACATCCCATCGTCACCCAAGTCACCGAGCGCATCCGCGCCCGCAGCCAGGACCTGCGCGCCGCCTATCTGGCGCAGATCGCGCAGATGCGCCAGCGCGACCGCGGCTCCGACCGCATGGGCTGCGCCAACGTGGCGCATGCCGTGGCCGGCGTGCCCGGCAACGACAAGCTGCGCATCGTGGCCGAGCGCGCACCCAACATCGGTGTGGTCACGGCGTACAACGACATGCTGTCGGCCCACGCGCCCTTCCAGCACTACCCCGACCTCATCAAGCACGAAGCCCGGCGCCTGGGCGCCACGGCGCAGGTGGCCGGCGGCGTGCCTGCCATGTGCGACGGCGTGACCCAGGGCACGCCCGGCATGGAACTGAGCCTGTTCAGCCGCGACGTGATCGCCATGGGCACGGCCGTGGCGCTCACGCACGACATGTTCGATGCCGCGCTGATGCTGGGCGTGTGCGACAAGATCGTGCCGGGCCTGCTGATCGGCGCGCTGCAGTTCGGCCATCTGCCCATGGTCTTCGTGCCGGCCGGGCCCATGCCCTCGGGCCTGTCCAACAGCGCCAAGGCCAAGGTGCGCGAGCAGGCCGCGCAGGGCCTGGTGGGGCGCGACGGCCTGATGAAGGCCGAGATGGCGGCCTACCACGACCAGGGCACCTGCACCTTCTACGGCACGGCCAACAGCAACCAGATGCTGCTCGAGGCCATGGGCCTGCATGTGCCGGGCACGGCCTTCATCCAGCCCGGCGATTCGATGCGCGAGGCGCTCACGCGCGAGGCCGTGCGCACGGTGCTGGGCAAGGCCGCTGCGCAGCCTTTCGACGTGCCTGCGATCGGCGAGGTGGTCGATGAGCGCTGCATCGTCAACGCCATGGTCGCGCTGCTGGCCACGGGCGGCTCCACCAATCACCTCATCCACTGGGTGGCCGTGGCGCGCGCGGCCGGGATCCTGATCGACTGGAACGATTTCTCCGAGCTTTCGGACGTGGTGCCGCTGCTCACGCGCGTGTATCCCAACGGCAGCGCCGACGTGAACGAGTTCCAGGCCGCGGGCGGCCCGGGCTTCGTGATCGGCGAGCTGCTGGGCGCGGGCCTGATGCATGCCGATGTGCTCACCGTGCGCGCGGGCGGCATTGCCGAATACGCCAACATTCCCCACATGCGCGGCGAGCCCTCGGCCGAAGGCGTGCTGCACTGGGAAAGCGCCGCGCCCTCGAAGAACGAGGCCGTGGCCCGCCCGGCTGCCAACCCCTTCAGCGCCACTGGTGGCCTGAAGCTGCTGCAGGGCAACCTGGGCCGCAGCGTGATCAAGGTGTCGTCGGTGCCCGACGACCGCCATGTGGTGGAGGCGCCCGCGCGCGTGTTCGATTCGCAGGGCGAGCTGCAAAAAGCCTTCGCGGCCGGCGAGCTGGACCGCGACGTGGTCTGTGTGGTGCGCTGGCAGGGCCCGCAGGCCAACGGCATGCCCGAGCTGCACAAGCTCACGCCGCCGCTGTCGGTGCTGCAGGGCAAGGGCTTCAAGGTGGCGCTGGTGACCGACGGGCGCATGAGCGGCGCCTCGGGCAAGGTGCCTGCGGCCATCCACGTCTCGCCCGAAGCCGCGGCCGGCGGCCCGCTGGCCAAGGTGCGCGATGGCGACCTGATCCGCCTGGACGCCGTGGCCGGCACGCTGGCCGTGCTGGTACCCGAGGCCGAGTGGGCCACGCGCACCGCCGATACCATGTCGGCCGAACAGCGCCTGGCCGATGGCCATGGCCTGGGACGCGAGCTTTTCGCCGGCATGCGCCGCAATGCGCGCGCGGCCGAAGAGGGCGCGTGCACCTGGCTCTGACCTTTCTTCTCTTCCCTCTTCTTTCCTGAAAGCCCCTGACATGACCACCGATGCCGCCACACCCCTGACCGCGCTGGACGTGATGCGCGATGCGCCCGTCATCCCCGTCATCGTGCTGCATGACGTGAGAGATGCCGTGCCGCTGGCGCGCGCGCTGGTGGCCGGCGGCATCCGCATGCTCGAAGTGACGCTGCGCACGCGCGAGGCGCTGGAATGCATCGAGGCCATCGCCAAGGAAGTGCCCGAGGCCGTGGCCGGCGCCGGCACCATCCGCAGCGCGGCCGATGCCCAGGCCTCGGCGCTGGCGGGGGCGCGCTTCGGCGTGAGCCCGGGCTACACGCGCTCCGTGGGCAAGGCCTGCCACGACCTGGGCCTGCCGCTGCTGCCGGGCGTGGCCACGGGCAGTGAAATCATGCTGGCCCAGGAAGACGGCTACACCGAACTGAAGTTCTTCCCCGCGGTGCAGGCCGGCGGCATCAACATGCTGCGCGCCTGGGGCGGCCCCTTCAACGACGTCAAGTTCTGTCCCACGGGCGGCGTGCATGCCGGCAATGCCGAGGAGTTCCTCGCGCTGCCCAACGTGGCCTGCGTGGGCGGCTCCTGGATCGTGCCCACCGAGGCCATCGCGGCCAAGGACTGGGCGCGCATCGAAGTGCTGGCACGCGAGGCCAGCCAGCTGCGCCGTTGAGGCCGGCGTCCCAGGGCCCAGGCACCGCGCGGCGCGAAGCGACGAGGCCCTGACCGCGATGGCTGATCCCGATTTCGATCCCTCGGCGCTGAAGGTCATCGCCTTCGACGTCTTCGGCACGGTGGTGGACTGGCACGGCGGCATTGCCGCCGAGGTGGCGCAGCGCCTGCCCGGCGTGGATGCGCAAGCCTTCGCGCTGGCCTGGCGCGCCGGCTACCAGCCGGCCATGCAGCATGTGATGGCGCGCATGGCCGCGGGCGAGGGCGGCTTCACCCTGCTCGACGAACTGCACCTGGGCATCCTCGATCAGGTGCTGCAGGACTTTGGCGTGCGCGGCCTCAACGACGCCGCGCGGCGCGAACTCAACCGCGCCTGGCATCGGCTGCCGGCCTGGCCTGACGCCGTGCAGGGCCTGATGCGCCTCAAGCGCCGCTACACCGTCTGCAGCCTGTCCAACGGCAACCTGGGCCTGCTGACGGCCATGGCCAAACACGCCGGCCTGCCCTGGGACTGCGTGCTCTCGGCCGAGGTCTTCAAGGCCTACAAGCCCGACCCGCGCACCTACCTGGGCGTGGCCGCGGTCTTCGACGTGGCGCCCAGTCAGGTGATGCTGGCGGCCGCGCACCACGACGACCTGGCCGCCGCGCGCGTCTGCGGCCTGGCCACCGCCTACATCGAACGCCCGCACGAGTTCGGCACGCACAAGCCCAAGGACGTGTCGCCGCAGCCCGGCAACGATTTGCATGCGCGCGACATCCACGCGCTGGCCGACCTGCTGGGCTGCTGAGCGATGACGATGCGCGATCAGCCGCTGGAGGGTGATGACGAGGCCGCCGCCGCGCTGCTGCTGACTGAGCTGTGCCGGCGCGAAGACCTCTACCACGCCGCCAGCCCCAATGCCACGCCCGCCGCCTTCGAACAGGTGGTGGCGCCCGAGTTCTGGGAGATCGGCGCTTCGGGCCGGCCCTACACGCGCGCCTTCTGCCTCAAGGTGCTGTCAGAGCGCGGCAGCGCGCCCGCGCGCGCCGGCTGGCAGGTGCGCGACGCGCGCCTGCAGCGACTGGGCCCCGGGCACTGCCTGCTGGTCTACACACTCGACCAGCCCGGCCGCACCACCTTGCGCAGCACCTTGTGGAAACACTCGGCGCAAGGCTGGCTGGCGGTGTTCCATCAGGGGACGGTGGTGCAGCCGTAGGCTGCGGCCCTGGCCGATCAGGCCGCCGCGCGCAGCGGGTCTTCGCCCGTGCCTTTGGCCGCTTCGGTGCGTTGGATCAATTCGATCTTGTAGCCATCAGGGTCCGTCACGAAGGCGATGACGGTGCTGCCGCCCTTGACGGGGCCGGCCTCGCGCGTGACGTTGCCGCCGGCGGCCTTGATCTTCTCGCAGGCCGCATAGGCGTCGGGCACGCCCAGCGCGATGTGGCCGTAGGCGGTGCCCAGCTCGTAGCTTTCGGTGCCCCAGTTGTAGGTCAGCTCGATCTCGGCCTGATCGGGGTTGCCCTTGCCAAAGCCCAGGAAGGCCAGGCTGTACTTGTATTCGGGGTTCTCGCTGGTTCGCAGCAGGTTCATGCCCAGCACCTGGGTGTAGAAGTCGATGGAGCGCTGCAGGTTGCCGACGCGCAGCATGGTGTGTAGAAGTCGCATGGTCCGTTCTTTCGTGGGGCTCGGGAGAAGATCCCGCATTGTCCATCCCGATGCGCGGCAATACCTTGTTCGCGGTACCTTGGCCCTTCGGCCTGGAGCCACAATGGGCCTTTGGCAAGGCAAGACAGCCATGACCCATGTCCTGATCGTCGAGGATGAGCCGGCCCTGCTGCGGCGGTTCACCGACGCCGTGCTGGCGGAGCCGGGCTTTGCGCTGTGCGGTGCAGTCTCTACCGTGGCGGCGGCGCGCGCGCTGCTGGACGCCACCCCCGTGGACGTGGTGCTCATCGACCTGGGGCTGCCCGACGGGCATGGCTCGCAGGTGATCCGGCACGCGGTGGCCCGCTACCCGCAGTGCGACGTGATCGTGGTCACCATGTTCGGCGACGACGCCAACGTCACCGACTGCATCGCGGCCGGCGCCACCGGCTACCTGCTCAAGGACGCGCTGCCCCAGCAACTGGTGGCCGCCATTCAGGAGGTGCGCGAGGGCGGCTCGCCCATCAGCCCGGCGATTGCGCGGCGGATCCTTCAGCGCATCCGCACGGAGGGCGCGCCCGCCGAAACCGTTGCGCCCGCCGAAGCCCTTGCGCCGGCCAGGCCCGCCGCCGCCGTCCCGCCTCCCTCATCGCTGCTGTCGGAGCGCGAGACCGAGATCCTGCGGCTGACTTCCAAGGGCCTGAGCTTCAAGGAAGTGGGGGAGGTGCTGGGCATCTCCGGCCACACGGTCAAGACCCACATCAAGCGCATCTACCAGAAGCTGGCAGTGCACTCGCGCGGCGAAGCCGTGTACGAGGCAGGCCAACTGGGCCTGCTGTAGAGGCACCTGCCGACGGCGCATGACCGCCGCCTTGGGGTGCGCGCTAGCAAAGCCCGCCCCCGACGGCCATCCCGCGAACGCGGTACCCCCGGCACGCAAACAAGGGATGGCGGCGGCCGGCCGTTCTGAAAAAATTTTTATCGAGAGCGGCGGCCCCAGGCAAGGGAAGGCCGATGTCGTCCGTCGCTCTTGTCCGGGCCGCAGCGTCTGCCAGGACGGCCCGAGAAAAATCACTGAACGAGGAGCTCACATGGACATGAAGAAGATCTCTTGCGTGGCACTGCTTGGCGTGGTCTGGTCTTCGTTTGCGTTTGCGCAATGCGAACCGGAGCGCCGGGCCTATGACATTGCCGGCGAAAGCTGCCACAGGAAATGGCGCGCAGCCAACGACATCGCCGAATGCAAGAACGAGGAGAGGGCGGCTGCCGCGGCAAAGCTGCAGCAATGCTTCAGGGACATCAACGCCGGCAAGCGCGAGCGCTGAGAGACCGGCAGCCCCCATCCGTGCGTCGACCCCCTCAATCGATCCGAAAGGCATCCCCATGACCAGACCAGCTTCTTTCGTTTTTCTTCTTCTGGCAGTGGCTTCTTCGCAGGCGGTGGCCAGCAACTGGACGACGGCGATGGACAACAAGCGCAAGTGTGAGACCGCGGCGCACGAGGCGCAGAAAGCCCGCGTGCCGTCCGCCAACCACTATGTGCAGTGCGCCAAGGAGTTCGAGACGGCGGCCAGGTACTTCCGCGAGAACGACCAGTCGTACAACGGCAAGACAGCCTTCCAGCGCGGGCTCGATCAGTACAACAGGGGGAACATGCGCTGAAGGGGCGGGGAGCCCGGCCCGTGGCTCTTGGGGCGTGGGCCGGCTCCGCCCTGATCGACAGTGAGAGCCGGGCCCGGGTGAGAGCCCTGCCATGAAAGGAGCAATGATGAAGGAATTGAAGAAATCATTCAGAGCAGCCCTGGCGCTTGGCTGTTTTTTGGTCCTTGGTGCCTGTTCCACATCCCCTCGCTATTTCCAGGCATCCAGGGAGGTCGACAAGATAGAAAAACTGGCTTCCAGCGGCAAATGCGCTGACGCAATCAAGATCTATGACGAAATAAGAAAAGAATTCACCGATCAACCCTACTACATTGCCAGGGCTGCGACCACCTCGGTTTATGGATTCCCAAAATGCCTGATCGACGCCGGGCGCGCAGAAGAAGTCATCAGCCATTTTGAGCTGGCCTGCCAGCCGGACAGGAAAACTCCTTTCAGCGCCTTGGAGCAGACATACATATGCACCGACTACAACCTGAAAGATGCGGCAGCCGTTGCCTACAAGGCTGCGGGCCGTGAAAATCCGTTCGGGCAAGGCCAGGATGTTGCCAGGCAGATGGCGCGCAACAAGGAGATGGCCGATCTCATCGACAACGAAAGAATCAAGATCTACGGGCGCACTGTCGATCAGTCCAGATATGACGTGGGTACGGCCGCAGGATCCCGTCAATATCACAGGGAGATGAGAGCCGCCGCGATTGCTTCCATTTCATTCATCGACAGGCAGATCCAGAATTGCCAAAACCAGAAAAACTCCTGGTGTTTGAAGTATTTGAGTGAACAAAGAAAGACGGAAGCCACCAACGTAGAAGTTCACAGTCAGTACATCAAGGAATCCGAAGAGGATCATGCCGCCGCTCAGAGAATAGCCAGGGCGGCCCCTGCCATTCTTGGCGCAATTGCTGGCGCGGGGGCGATCTATGCGGGCGCGAATTCCACCCCATCCACTCAGTCCAGGCCAGCGGCTTCCTCCGCAGCTTCCGAGGCCAGCGAAGTCTGCCCCCTGAGCGAGCCCTACAAGTCTCAATGCGATGCGCGCAACGCGGCGCGAAGAGGCCGGGCGCCGGCAATCCAGGCGGGTGGCGCTGCCCACCAGGCCGTGCCCACGCAAGCGCAGGGGCAGTCCGGCGCTGGTGCATCTGCCAACACGAAATATTCGTCCATTCAACAGCAGCAGGTTCAAAGGCCGCAAGGCAGCTCCGACAGCTCAAGAGTTCGACGTGTTCCCGATGCCACCCAGTGCGTCAAAGTCAGATATGACAAGTACGGATCGCGGGAATTTCTGAATACCTGCGACCATGCGATCGAGATTGCCTGGTGCACCGAGGACGGCGTGTCCTTCAAATGCAGCAAGGGCAATTGGGGTTTCGTCGCCATGTGGACCCTTGCGCCAGGAGGCTCCTACCCCACGGGCGGTCAGAAGGGCGCCGTTCACTTTGCCGCATGCGGTGAAAAGAACATGGGGCCCAAGGAAACCGGCCCGAACATGCATACCTGCGACCAGTCTTGATGACCGGCATCACCCGGGCCGGATGGACGAACCGCTTCTTGCCACCTGTGGTGCGGTCCGTCCGCGCTGGTCTGGTTTAAAGATACAAGCGGCACCGGCTCGCGCGGTGCAATTGCCGCGGCTTGCCGTTGTTGGCGCATCCACCCGGCCGCGCGTGGCCCACAATCCCGCCATCCACAGGAACTCAACGCCCGGGAAACTGCAAGTCATCATGAACATCTGGCGCAAGGGATGCTGGCCGTGCATGTGGGTGCTTGCGCTTTTTTGTTGTCTGCTTCATGCCCCGGCCAGCCTGGCCGCCATGCCGCTCGTGGTCCAGACGCTGCCAGCCACGGATGCGCAAGGCCGCCTTGTGCCTCCGGACGGGCCCTGGGCGGATGTCTTGCTGCCGCACGTCGGCTCGGGCGACACCTGGTACCGGGTCTTCTTCGACGCGGAGCCGCGCAACGCCGAAGCCTGGGCCGCCTATGTGCCCTATCTCTATGGCGGCGGGGCGCTCTGGCTCAATGGGGTGGCCTTGAGCCAGATCCCGTCGTCCGGGGCGCAGACCACGGTGCGGTGGGAGCGGCCTTTCCTGTTCACCTTCTCCGATGAACTGCTGCGGCCCGGCCGCAACGAGCTGCTGATACGGGTCTCGGCCTCATCGATCACCCATGCGCGCATGCCCCGGCTCGAGATCGGGCCGTTCTCGACCTTGCACGCCAAGTATGAGCAGCGGCGCTTCTGGGTGCGCACGATGCCGCAGTACACCGTGCTGTCCTGCCTGCTGGTGGGCTCACTGGGGCTGTTTCTCTGGTGGCGTCGGCGCGAAGAGCTGCTTTACGGGCTGTTCGGCCTGGCTTCGATCCTCTGGGGCTGGCGGACCCTCACTTTCCTGGTGGAGACCCTGCCGAGCAACCTGTGGCCGTACTGGCGCGTCCTCTACTACACGACCACCGGCGGCTTCATCATCCTGCTGCTGATCTTCTCGCTGCGGCTGGCGGGCACGGTGCGCCCGCGGATCGAGCGGGCGCTGCTGCTGTACTGGCTGCTGGGGCCGCTGGCCTATGGGCTCAGCGGCGGGTCGGAGAGCCTGGTTGGCAAGCTGTGGCAGGGGGGCACCATCCCGATGGGGCTGGCCATCCTGGTGGCCTGCACGATCGCGGCGCTGCGGCAGCGCACGGGCCCGCTGATTGCGCTGGCGCTGGCCATCGCCATGGCGGTGGCGGCGGGGGTGCACGACTACCTGCTGGCGACCACCCCGATCTCGGGGCACGCCTCGGCGGGCTGGTTCGGGCATCGCATCTACCTGCTGCACTACGGGGCAGACCTGGTGCTGCTGGTGATGGGGGCCATTCTGGCCACGCGCTTCGTGGGCGCCCTGCACACGGTCGAGCAACTGAACCAGACCCTGGAGGCCCGCGTGCAGGACCGCGAGCGGACGCTGCAGGCCAACTACATCCAGATGCATGCGCTCGAACGCCAGCAGGCGGTCAGCGAGGAGCGCCGCCGCATCATGCGCGACCTGCACGACGGCCTGGGCTCGCGGCTGTTCGTGGCCCTGTCGCGCGTGGAGGCCGGAGAGATCGAGCACGAGGGCATGGCGCAGACGCTGCGGGACTGCATTGCCGACATGCGCCTGGCATTGGAGGTGATGAGCCCGGCCGAGAACGACTTCATGGAGGCCTGGGGGAGCTTTCGCTTCCGCTGGGACCGGCAACTGCAGCAGGCGGGCCTGCAGACCCACTGGCGCGTGCGCAGCGAGCGCGAGCCCATGGCGCTGAGCGCCGAGGCCGGCATGCAGCTGCTGCGCATTGCGCAGGAGGCGCTGACCAACGTCCTCAAGCACGCCCGCGCCCGGCAGGTGAACATCGAGCTGCTGTGCACCCAAGCGGATGTGTGCCTGTCGGTGTCCGACGACGGCACCAGCTTCAGCGCGGCGAACTCGGCCTACGGCAGGGGGCTGGCCAACATGCGCGCCAGGGCCCAGAAACTCGGCGGCGGCCTGCATCTCGATGCGGGGCCGGCAGGCACGCGCATCGACCTGCGCTTTCCCTACGTCGAGGCGCCTTCCAGGGCCTGAGCGGGGACAGGCCAGGGCCGTGGGCTGCCGGGCTGGGCGTGCGCCTCCGACGGCTCGGCGACGGCGTTGCGCCAGTGCGTGATGCTGCCGCCGTGCATGGTGCCCACATGGTCGGCCATCACATGCGCCTCGGCCTCGTTGTGGGTGACCAGGATCGCGGTCTGGCCGGCGCTGCGCAGGATGTCGCGCACCTCCACCGTCAGGCGCTCGCGGGTGGCGCCGTCGAGGTTGGAGAAAGGCTCGTCCAGCAGCAGCAGGGCGGGCTCCGGCGCCAGGGCGCGGGCCAGCGCGATGCGCTGCTGCTGCCCGCCCGAAAGCTCGTGCGGGTAGCGCCCGCCTGCGTCGGCCAGGCCCACCAGCGCCAGCAGTTCGGCCACGCGCGCGCGCTGCGCCTGGGCCGGCAGGCGGCGCAGGCCGAAGCCCACGTTCTGCGCCGCATCCAGATGCGGGAACAGGGCGTATTCCTGGAACATCATGCCCACGCGCCGCGCTTCTGGCGGCAGGTGCGTGCCGGGCGACGAGAGCAGCGTGTCGCCCAGGCGGATCTCGCCGGCACGCACGGGCTCGAAGCCAGCCACCGCGCGCAGCACCGTGGTCTTGCCGCAGCCCGAGGGGCCGAGCAGGCAGGCGATGCGGCCCGCTGCCAGCGAAAGGTTCAGGCCGCGCACGACGGCATGGGGGCCGCGCGGCGTGTCGTAGGCCAGGTGCAGGTCGGTCAGCGCAAGGGCGGCGGTCATGGCGAGGCAGGAATGCGGCAGAGCAGGGCGTTCAGGGGTTGGGCAGCACGGCGCCTGCGGCAGCCGCGCCGGCGGCGTCGCTGCTGCGCCCGTCGCGGGCGAACTGGGTGCGCGCCAGCAGGATGACGGGCGCCAGGCCGGCCAGCACGATCAGCAGGGCCGCGATCGCGCCCTCTTCATAGGTGCCGCGCGCGGCTTCGGCGTAGAGCCAGGTGGCCAGGGTGTCGAAGTTGGCGGGGCGCAGCAGCAGCGTGGCGGGCAGCTCCTTCATCGCGTCCACGAACACCAGCAGCGCGCCGGCCGCGATGGCCGGGCGCAGCAGCGGCAGATGGACCCGGCGCAAGGTGCCGCCGACGTTCTCGCCCAGCAGGCGCGAGGCCTGCTCCAGCGCGGGCGGAATGCGCGCCAGCCCGGCCTCGATGCCGCCCACCGGCATGGCCAGGAAGCGGATGGTGCAGGCCACCACGAGGATGACGCCCGCGCCCATCAGCGGCAGCCCGGGCAGCCCGAGCAAGCGGGCCAGGCCGGCGTCGGCCGCCAGCGCCGGCGTGAGCAGGCCGATGGCCAGCACCGTGCCGGGCAGGGCATAGCCCAGCGTGGCGGCGCGTGCAGGCCAGCGCGCGCTGCGGTGGCCCGCGCCCGCGCTCTGGCGCGCGGCCCAGGCCACGACCAGCCCCGCGACCACGGCCAGCGCGGTCACGCCCAGCGCCAGCGTCAGCGTGTTGGCCAGGCTGGTCAGCAGGCCGGGCGACACACCGCCGTTGAGCTGCAGCCGCTTGGCGCTTTCGCGCAGCAGATAGGCCGCAGGCGCCACGAAGCCGATCAGCACGGGCAGCGAGGCCAGCGCCGTGGCACCCCAGCCCAGCGCGCGCGGCAGCCGGCGCGGCGTGATGCCGCGCATGCGCTGCGCGCTGCCGTAGCGCAGGTGGCGCCGGCCGTGGCGCTCCAGCAGCACCAGGAGCACCACCATGCCCAGCATGGCGCAGGCGATCTGCGCCGCGCCGGCCAGGTCCGAGCGCGTGATCCAGGTGGTGTAGACCGACACCGTGAGCGTGTTCACGCCCAGGAATTCGGAGGCGCCGATGTCGTTGAGCGTCTCCAGCAGCGCCAGGCTCAAGCCCACGGCCAGGGCCGGGCGCGCCAGGGGCAGGGCCACGCGCCTGAACGCGCCCCAGCGCCCCTCGCCCAGCGTGCGCGCTGCTTCCAGCAGGTGTGCGGGCTGGGTCATGAACATGGCGCGCGCCGTCATGTAGACGTAGGGGTAGAGCACGAAACCCAGCACGAAGATGGCACCGCCCATGGAGCGCAGGTCGGGCAGGCGCCACTGGCGCGGGCTGTCGTAGCCCAGCAGCGCGCGCAGCGCACCCTGCACCGG
Source organism: Xenophilus arseniciresistens (assembly GCF_028023875.1). Taxonomy (GTDB): domain Bacteria; phylum Pseudomonadota; class Gammaproteobacteria; order Burkholderiales; family Burkholderiaceae_C; genus Xenophilus; species Xenophilus arseniciresistens. The sequence continues at coordinate 249,530 of NZ_JAQIPB010000001.1, read as the reverse complement.
GCCGATGGGGTGCAGCAGATCGAGATAGGCAAAAGCCACGATGTAGGCCGGCATGGCCAGTGGCAGCAGCAGGGCCCAGTGCAGCACCCGCCGGCCCGGGAAATCGCAGGCCGTCACCAGCCAGGCGCAGCCCGTGCCCACCACCAGCACCAGCAGGCCCACGCCGCCCAGCAGCACGGCGGTGTTGCGCACGGCGTCGGGCAGCACATGGCGCATCAGGTGCGCCCAGTGCGAGAAATCCGAGCCCAGCGCCAGCCAGGCCAGAGAGAGCACGGGTGCGAGCACGCCCAGCGCGATCAGTACGGCGGCCGCCTGCCACACCGGGCCGACCGGCCGCAGGCCGGGCTGTGTCATTCGCATTGCGGTGCGTGCGGGTTCCATTCCCTCCCCCGCTGGGGGAGGGAGCCAACAGCCATCACCGGCTCAGGCCATCTCAACGGTCAAAGCCCACCTTGTCGACCAAGGCGCTGGCCTGCTTGCGATGCTTGGCGATCTCGGTCAGCGGCAGTGGGTCGATCTTCAGCTCGCCAATGGACTGGGCCACGATCGGGTCCAGCGCCACGCCCTTGCGCACCGGGTGCTCGTAGTTGGCCTGGGCGTACATGTTCTGCGCCGGCTCCGACACCAGGAACTCCAGCAGCTTGACCGCATTGGCGCGGTTGGGCGCGTGCTTGGCCACCGAGGCGCCGCTCACGTTCACATGCGTGCCGCCGCTTTTCTCGTTGGCGAAGGTGGGCTTGATCACCTTGATGGCATCGCCCCACTTGCGCGCGTCGCTGCCTTCCTTGGCGGACTTCATCTGGCCCACGTAGTAGGTGTTGGCAATGCCGATGTCGCAGATGCCGCCCAGGATGTCGCGCGCCACGTCGCGGTCGCCGCCGGTGGCCTTGCGCGCCAGGTTGTCCTTCACGCCGCGCAGCCACTGCTCGGTCTTGGCCTCGCCGTCGTGGGCGATCAGCGCGGCGATCAGGGCCGTGTTGTAGGGGTGCTGGCCGGCGCGGATGCAGACCTTGTTCTTGTACTTGGGGTCGGCCAGGTCTTCATAGCGGAAGCTGCGCAGCGGCAGGCCCTTTTCGGCGTACAGCACGCGTGCGCGCATCGACAGCGAGAACCACTGGCCATCGGCGCCGCGCAGATTGGCCGGAATGGCCGATTCGAGCGCGGCCGACTTCACGGGCTGCGTGACGCCGCCTTCGACCAGGTCGAGCAGGTTGCCCACGTCCACGGTCATCAGCACGTCGGCGGGCGAGCGGGCGCCCTCGGCCTTCACGCGCTCCAGCAGGCCGTCCTTGACGAAGACCGTGTTGACCTGGATCTGCGTCTGGGCCGTGAAGGCTGCCAGCAGCGGCTGGATCAGCCCGGGTTCGCGCGTGGTGTAGAGCGTCAGCTCGTTGGCGGCATGGCTGGGAAGCGAGGCGGCCAGCAGCGTGGCTGACGCCAGGGCGCCGAACAGGGCGCGGCTCGATGGACGGGGCATGTGTCGTTCCTCCGGGGGGTTATGGGTGCTCGCTGCGCGAACCGCCGCCAGGTGGCGGGATTCTTGGCAACGCAAACCATTATCAGTGGCAGAACGGTCACTCTGCGGCGACCGAGCCTTCGGCCAGTCACCAACCGGCCGGCCCGCCGCCCCGGCGGGAGGCTCAGCGCGCCGCAGGCAGATCGAACACCAGGCAGGTGGTGGTCGCGTGCGCATACAGCGTGCCGTCGGGCCCCACCAGCCGGGCCTCGGCGGTGGCCAGCTGGCGGCCGCAATGGATCACCGTGCCGATGGCGCGCACGCGCGACACCTTCGCGGGGTGGATGGCGCGCACCATGTTCACGCCCAGCTCGGCGGTGGTGTAGCCGCGCCCCGGCGGCATCAGCGTGTGGATGGCACAGCCCAGCGCCGAATCGAGCAGCGTGGCGAACCAGCCGCCATGCACCGAGCCCAGCGGGTTGAGGTGGCGCTGCAGCGGCGTGCCCTGGAATACGGCGCGGCCCGGCGCGACTTCGACGATGGTGAAGTCCAGCGTGCGCGCGATCTCGGCATAGGGCAGTTGGCCGTCGATCATGGCCTGCATCACCTCCAGGCCGGTCTTGCCGGCCAGCTGCGCCGGGGCGGCCAGGCCCGGGCCAGGGCCGGCTTCAAGCCGCGCGAGCACGGCGGCTTCGTCGGCCAGCCACTGCGCCAGCTCGGAGGATGAGGGGGCGGAAGACGTGGACGGGGTGGATGAGGGGGTGTCGCTCATGAGGGCTCCTGGGGGCACTGCGTTGATTTTGATTGCATATGCAATTGTTGTGCATACAATCATATGCCATGAAGAGCGCCACACAACCCCAAGGCTGCACCAACTTCAAGTTGCGGCAACTCATGCGACAGGTCGCGCGGCTGTACGACGCCGAGCTGGCGCAGGCCGGCCTCAAGACCACGCAGTACTCGCTGCTCAGCCATGTGCTGCACCTGGGCCCGCTGCGGCCCGTGGACCTGGCGCAGGCCATGGGCCTGACGCCTTCCACGCTCACGCGCAACATGCAGCCGCTGATGGCTGCCGGCTGGATCGAGCTGGGCGAAGGCCCGGACGCGCGCAGCCGCCTGGTGCACCTGACCCCGGCGGGCCGCGAAAAGCGCAGCGAGGCGCAGCGCCGCTGGAAGGCCGCGCAGCTGCAGCTGAATGCGAAGCTGGGCGAGGCGCGCGTGACGGCGCTGCATCTGCTGATCGACGAGAGCGCTGCCCTGCTCGGGCCGCAGGAAGAAATCAACGGAGAAAGCGATGAATAGCGAGACCCGCGCCGCTGCGCTGATGAAGTCGCCCGCCGTCTGGCTGGTGCTGCTGGCTGCGGCCGGCACCTTCGCGCTGACCATGGGCGTGCGCCAGACCATGGGGCTGTTCCTGTCGGCGCTCAATACTTCCACGGGGCTGGGCGTCGGCAGCATCAGCCTGGCCTTTGCCTTCGGCCAGCTGTGGTGGGGCCTCACGCAGCCCTTTGCGGGCGCGGTGGCCGACCGCATCGGCGCCGGGCGCACCCTGTTCGTCGGCGTGCTGCTGGTGGCGCTGGGCACCTTCATCACGCCTTTCATGACCAGCACGGCCGGGCTGATCTTCGCCATCGGCGTGCTGGCCGCGGGCGGTGCGGGCATGGCGGGCCCTTCCGTGATGATGGCCGCCACCATGCGGCTGGTGCCCATGGAGCGGCGCGGCCTGGCCACGGGCGTGGTCAACGCGGGCGGCTCCTTCGGCCAGTTCGCGATGGCGCCCATCGCCGTGGGCCTGATGGCGGCCTGGGGCTGGGCCGGCGCGATGCAGGGCCTGGGCCTGCTGGTGCTGCTGGCACTGCCGGCCGCCTGGGTGCTGCGCGGCAATGCGCGCGCGCTGGCCGCGCAGCAGGCCGCCGCCAGCGGCACGCGGCCGCTGAGCGCGCGCGAGGCCATCGCCCAGGCTTTGGCGCTGCCCAGCTACCGCTACCTGGCCCTGGGTTTTCTGGTCTGCGGCTTCCATGTGGCCTTCCTGGCCACGCACCTGCCGGGCGTGGTCGCGGCCTGCGGGCTGCCGGCCGAGGTGGGCGGCTGGTCGCTGGCCGTCATAGGCCTGTTCAACATCGTGGGCAGCATCGCCATGGGCTGGGCCGTGGGGCGCTGGCGCATGAAGTCGCTGCTGTCGCTGGTCTATGCCACGCGCGCCGTGGCGGTGCTGGTGTTCCTGCTGGCGCCCAAGACCACGGCCGTGATGCTGGTCTTCGCCGCCGTGATGGGCGTGAGCTTCCTGTCCACCGTGCCGCCCACCGCGGGCCTGGTGGCCAAGATGTTCGGGCCGGCCAACATGGCGATGCTCTTCGGCATCGTGATGCTGTCGCACCAGGTGGGCGGCTTCATGGGCGCCTGGCTCGGCGGCTTCATCTTCGAGCGCACGGGCAGCTACGACTGGGTCTGGTACATCGACATCCTGCTGGCCGTGGGCGCGGCGCTGGTGCACCTGCCGATCCGCGAAGCAGCCCCGGCGCGCGCCGGCGCCCGCGCCTGAAGCCCGGAGAAGACGCATGTCCGCAAGCAACGGCGCCAGCCTCGACCCGCGCACCCGCATGCTGCTGGAGGCGCCCATCGTGCCCACGCTGCTGCGGCTGGCCGGCCCCAATGTGGTGGTCATGGTGGCGCAGGCCGCCGCCGGCCTCATCGAAACCTGGTTCGTCGGCAAGCTGGGCACCGACGCGCTGGCCGGCATGGCGCTGGTCTTTCCCATCGTGATGCTGATGCAGATGATCTCGGGCGGCGCCATCGGCGGCGGCATCGCCTCGGCCATCGCACGGGCGCTGGGCGGCGGGCGCCGGGCCGACGCGCAGGCCCTGGTGTGGCACGCGGTGGTCATCGCCCTGCTGTGCGGCCTGGCCTTCACGGCCGTGCTGTGGCTGGGCGGGCGCTGGCTGTACAGCCAGATGGGCGGCACCGGTGCCTCGTTGGCGGCGGCGCTGCTCTATTCGCACTGGGTCTTCGCAGGCGCGGTGCTGGTGTGGCTGTTCAACGCGCTGGCGGCCGTGATCCGCGGCACCGGCAACATGGCGGTGCCCGCGAACGTGACGGTGATCGGCACGGTGGCGCTGGTGCCGCTGTCACCGCTGCTGATCTTCGGCTGGGGCCCGGTGCCCGCGCTGGGCATTGCGGGCGGTGCGCTGGCGCTGCTGCTGTACTACGCGGGCGGCACGCTGGCGCTGTGGCTGTACCTGCGCTCGCCGCGCAGCCTGCTGCGGCCCACCCGCCAGACGCTGCAGCTGCACCGGCCGCTGTTCGTTGACATCCTGCGCGTGGGGCTGATCGGCGCCGTCTCCACGGTGGCCACCAACCTCAGCATCGCCATCGCAACCGGCCTGGCGGGCCAGTTCGGCTCCGGCGCCATCGCGGGCTACGGCACCGCATCGCGGCTCGAATACCTCCTGGTGCCGCTGGTCTTCGGGCTGGGCGCGCCGCTGATCGCGATGGTGGGCACCTGCATGGGCGCAGGCCTGCACGAGCGCGCGCTGCGCATCACCTGGGCCGGCGCAGCCATCGCCTTCACGCTGACCGAGGCCATCGGGCTGGCGGCGGCGCTGTTCCCGCGCCCCTGGCTGCAACTGTTCGGGCAGGACGCGCTGATGCTCGAGGCCGGCACGCGCTACCTGCAGGTGGTGGGGCCGCTGTACGGCTTCTTCGGCCTGGGGCTGGTGCTGTACTTCGCATCGCAGGGTGCAGGGCGCCTGCTGTGGCCGGTGCTGGGCAACCTGGCGCGGCTGGCGGTGGCGGGCATCGGCGGCTGGCTGGCGCTGCGCTGGGGCGGCGAGCTGGTCCATGTGTTCTGGGCCCAGGGCCTGGCGCTGCTGGTGTATGGCGTGGTCATCAGCGCGGCCATCGCAGGCGGCGCCTGGTTCGGTCCGCTGGGCCGCCCGCGCGGCCCGCGTGCGCTCGTCGCGCGCCTGCACAAGGCCTGAAGTACTGAGGAGCCCCCACGCTTGCCCGCTTCGCGAGCTCCGCTGCCCCCCGAGGGGGGCGCTCGCCGCCTTGGGGTGGCCCGGCGGCGGCGAGCTGCCGTCAATACCGGTAAGGGTTGCGCGGCCGGTAGTCGTAGCGGTTGGGCACGCCGTCGCCGTCGTAGTCGCGCATGCCGCGACGGTGCGCACGCCAGGCCTGGCGCTGCTCCCATTCCATCCGGCGGTGGTACTCGCGCTGGGCATGGCGATAGGCGCGCGCCCGGTCGTCCGCGTAGGGGTGGTGGTAGCCCGGGCGGCCGTGGTAGCGGGGGCCCCAATCGTCGTCGGCCTGGGCCGGAGTAGCCAGCATCGTCAAGGACGCGAGGGTGGCCGACAGCGCGGCGGTGAAGGTCAGCTTCTTCATGGCGAGGCTCCTGAAGTTCGGTGCCTTCACTGTCGCGAGACTCTGTAAACGCAGGGTCAAGCGCGCGCGAAATCGCATGAAGAGTTGTGCGGCGCCGTGTGCTTTGGCGCCGCCGCCGTTTCAGCCGCGCGGCCCGGGCTCTGGCAGCAGGCGGCGCAGCGCTTCGAAGAACAGGTCGGACTGTTCGCGCTCGCCCTGGATCTGCGCGGCCACATGGGCCGCGAGCCGGGCGTCCACGGGCTTGAGCGGGCGGCCCGTGCTCTGCGCGATCACCTGGTGCAGGCAGGCGCGCTCCAGGTAGTACAGGTCGTCATAGGCATGGGCGATGCTGTGGCCGGTGACGATCACGCCGTGGTTGGCCAGAAAGGCGACGTCCTTGTTCGCGTTCTCGCCCATCATCGTGCGCGCGATGCGCTCGCCCTCGGCATCGTCCAGCGCCAGGCCGTTGTACTCGGCGTCGATGGCGATGCGGCCCATGTAGCGCATCGCGTTCTGGCTCAGCGTCGGGTCCAGCGCCACGTCGCTGGTCAGCGTGAGCGCGGTGGCGTAGGGCATGTGGCAATGCAGCACCACGGCACGTTGCGTGAGCCGGTGCACGGCGCCATGGATGAACAGGGCCGTGGGCTCCACGCGATGGCGGCCCGCCACCACATTGCCCTGCACGTCGATCAGCACGATGTCATCGGCACCCACCTCGCTCCAGTGCAGGCCGCGGGGGTTGATGAGGTAGAGGTCTTCGCGGCCGGGGAGCATGACGCTGAAATGGTTGCACACGCCTTCTTCGAGCTGATGGTGCGCAGCGGCGCGCAGGGCCAGCGCCAGGTCCTTGCGCAACTGGCGCACCGCAGGGCTTGCATAGAGCGCATCGGCGCTTGGGTCGAAGGCAGGCGGGTGAAGGGCAGCGGTCATGGCGTGTGGGGCAAACGAGGGGAGGGCGGCTGGCCGGTCAATGGTTGTCGCGAGGCACGAAGGCGCCGCGCTTGCCTTGCAGGAAGGCAAGATCCGCGCCTTCATCGGCCTGCAGCACGGTGTCCACGTACAGCTTCCAGTAGCCCGATTCCAGGGGCGGCTTGGGCGGCGTCCAGGCGGCGCGGCGGCGTTCGAGTTCCTCCTCGCTCACATGCAGGTGCAGCTTGCGATTGGGCACGTCGAGCTCCACCAGATCGCCGTTCTGGACCAGTGCCAGCGGCCCGCCCGCGGCGGCCTCGGGCGCGGTGTGCAGCACCACCGTGCCGTAGGCCGTGCCGCTCATGCGCGCGTCGCTGATGCGCACCATGTCGGTGATGCCCTTGCGCAGCACCTTGGGCGGCAGCGGCATGTTGCCCACCTCGGCCATGCCCGGGTAGCCCTTGGGCCCGCAGTTCTTGAGCACCAGCACGCAGTGCTCGTCCACGTCCAGGTTCTCGTCGTCGATGCGCGCATGGAAGTCCTCGATGTCCTCGAACACCACGGCGCGGCCCGTGTGCACCATGAGCGCGGGCGTGGCCGCGCTGGGCTTGATGACGGCGCCGCGCGGCGCCAGGTTGCCGCGCAGCACGGCGATGCCGGCCTTGTCCTTGAAGGGCGCGTCGAAGGTCTTGATCACGCGCGGGTCATAGTTCTGCGCATCGGCGATGTTCTGCGCCACCGTCTGGCCGCTGGCCGTGACGATCTCGGTGTGCAGCAGGTGCTGGATCTCCTTCATCACCACCGGCAGGCCGCCCGCATAGCAGAAGTCTTCCATCAGGTGCTGGCCCGAGGGCTGCAGGTTCACCAGGCAGGGCATCTCGCTGGCCAGGCGGTCGAAGTCCTCCAGCTGCAGCGGCACGCCCAGCCGGCCCGCGATGGCCGTGAGGTGGATCACCGCATTGGTGGAGCCGCCGATGGCCGCCAGGGTGCGGATCGCGTTCTCGAAGGCCTCGCGCGTGAGGATCTGGGAGATCTTGATGTCCTGTTTGACCATGTCGACGATGCGCCGGCCCGCCATGCGCGCCAGCACGTTGCGCCGGCCGTCGACGGCAGGATAGGCCGCATTGCCCGGCAGGCCGATGCCCAGCGCCTCGACCATGCTGGCCATGGTGCTGGCGGTGCCCATGGTCATGCAGTGGCCGTGGCTGCGGTGCATGCAGCTCTCGGCCTCGAAGAAGTCCTGCAGCTTGAGCGTGCCGGCACGCACCTGCTCGCTCATGCTCCACACGCCGGTGCCGCTGCCCAGTTCCTGGCCGCGCCACTTGCCGTTGAGCATGGGGCCGCCGCTGACGCCGATGGTGGGCAGGTCGGCACTCGATGCGCCCATCAGCAGCGAAGGCGTGGTCTTGTCGCAGCCCATGAGCAGCACCACGCCGTCGACCGGGTTGCCGCGGATGCTTTCCTCCACGTCCATGCTCGCGAGGTTGCGGTAGAGCATGGCGGTGGGGCGCAGCAGGGTCTCGCCCAGGCTCATCACGGGGAACTCGAGCGGGAAGCCGCCGGCCTCGTACACGCCTATCTTCACCTGCTCGGCCAGCGTCCGGAAGTGGCTGTTGCAGGGCGTCAGCTCGCTGAAGGTGTTGCAGATGCCGATGACCGGCCGGCCGTCGAACTGGTCATGCGGAACGCCCTTGCCCTTGACCCAGCTGCGGTAGGCGAAGCCGTCCCGGTCCTGGCGGCCGAACCATTGCTGGCTGCGCAGCGTGCGCGGCTTGCTGCCGCCTTTCCCATCATCGTGTTGCTCGCTCATTGGGGAAATTCCTCGGTTGTCAAACATATTATGGTCATACGATTGAAACCGATTTCTCGGTGCAAACCATGACCATCCGCAACGTCCACGGCAGTACGGTAGACCGCATCGGCGGAGACATCGTTGCGGGCCGCTACGCGCCCGGCGCCAGCATTCCGCCCGAGCCGATGCTGTGCGAGGAACTGGGCGTGAGCCGCACCGTGGTGCGCGAGGCCGTGAAGTCGCTGATCGCCAAGGGGCTGGTCAGCAGCGGCCCCAAGGTGGGCACCCGCGTGCTGCCCGCAGACCAGTGGAACTGGTTCGATGCCGACGTGATCGTGTGGCAGACCCGGGTGGGCCTGTCGCCCGAGTTCCTGCGCGACCTGCAGGACCTGCGCCGCGCCGTGGAGCCCGCCGCCGTGCGCCTGGCCGCCGAACGCGCCACGCCCGAAGACATTGCCGGCATGGAAGCCGCCTATGCGCTGATGAAAGACGCCATCGAATTCGGTGGCGACTACGTCACGCCCGACCTGCGCTTCCACCAGGGCCTGATCGCCGCCAGCCACAACCGCATGCTGGTGCAGATGAGCCGCGCGCTGGCGGCGCTGCTGCGCACCAGCTTCGAGATTTCCACGCGGCGCAAGGGCGGGCCGGCCAGCTCGCTGCCGCTGCACCGCGCGGTGCTCGACGCGGTGATCGCACGCAAGCCCGACCGGGCCGAGAAGGCCATCCGCGTGCTCATCGACGGCGCGCGCGAAGACATCGACACCGTGCTGGCTTCGGGCAAGCGCCTGCCGCAGATTCACGAGCCGCCGCGGCGCATCCGGGCCACGGCCTAGGTCCGCCGCCGCACATGGCGTGGGCCGGGGGATGCGGCGTGCAACAAGAGAAAGAAGGAAGGAGACAAAAAGCGATGAAACGCGCCATCGACGCATTTTTCAGACTGCTGGAGTTCCTGGTGGTCCTGTGCATGGCCGCCATGGTGGTCATGGTCTTCGGCAACGTGGTGCTGCGCTACGGCTTCAACTCCGGCATCACGGTGTCCGACGAGATGTCGCGCTACTGCTTCATCTGGCTGACCTACATCGGCGCCATGGTGGCCATGCGCGACGGCGCGCACCTGGGCGTGGACACGCTGATCCGCCGCCTGCCGCGCCTGGGCCGCAAGCTGTGCTTCGCGCTCAACCAGCTGCTCATGCTGTTCTGCAACGTGCTCTTCTTCATGGGCACCTTCGAGATGCACGAACTGCAGCGCACCAACATCTCGCCCGTGGTGGGCATCTCGATGATCTGGGTCTACGGCATCGGCTATGTGGTTTCGGTGGTCATGGGCGTGATCAACCTGCACCGGCTGTGGCAGCTGTTCACCAACCAGCTCAGCGATGAGCAACTGGTGCAGGTGATGGAGTCCGAAGACAACGCGCCGGAGGAAGTCAGCCACGTGGCCGCACCGGGGAGCGCACGATGACCGTGAGCATCTTCGTGTTCTCGCTGCTGGCCGCCATGGCCATCGGCATGCCCATCGCGTATGCGCTGCTGGTGTGCGGCGTCTCGCTGATGGGCTGGCTGGCCTTCACGGGCGTGCTGCCGGCCTTCGACAGCCAGATCATCGCCCAGCGCTTCGTCGATGGCGCCGACAACTTCCCGCTGCTGGCCGTGCCCTTCTTCCTGCTGGCCGGCGAGTTCATGAACGCGGGCGGCCTGTCGCGGCGCATCGTGCAGATGGCGGTGGCCTGGGTGGGTCATTTCCGTGGCGGGCTGGGCTACGTGGCGGTGGTGGCGGCGGTGATCATGGCCGCGATCTCCGGCTCGGCCGTGGCCGACACGGCGGCGCTGGCGGCGCTGATGATCCCCATGATGAACCGCGCCGGCTACGACACCAAACGCTCGGCCGGCCTCATCGCCGCGGGCGGCATCATCGCGCCCGTGATCCCGCCGTCCATCGGCCTGATCGTCTTCGGCGTGGCAGCCAACGTGTCGATCACCAAGCTCTTCCTGGCGGGCATCGTGCCCGGCATCCTGATGGGCCTGGCCATCGGCATCACCTGGTGGGTCGTCGCGCGGCGCGACAACGTCGCCGCGGCGCCGCGCGTGTCCTGGGGCGAGCGCCTCAAAGTCACGGGGCGCGGCAGCCTGGCGCTGTTCCTGCCGGTGCTGATCATCGGCGGCATGAAGCTGGGCCTGTTCACGCCCACCGAGGCGGCCGTGGTGGCGGCCGTGTATGCGCTGGTGGTGGGCATGTTCGTCTATGGCGAACTCAAACTCTCGATGCTGTACCGGCTGACGCTGGCGGCCGGCAAGACCACGGCCGTCGTGATGTTCCTGGTGGCGGCGGCCATGGTCAGCGCCTGGCTGATCACCGTGGCCGACATCCCCGGCGAAGTGGCCCGCCTGCTGGCGCCCTTCATGGACAACCGGCTGCTGCTGATGCTCGTGATCATGGTGCTGGTGGTGGTGGTGGGCACGGCGCTGGACTTCACGCCCACGGTGCTGATCCTCACGCCGGTGCTGATGCCCGTGGTGCTCAAGGCCGGCATCGATCCGGTGTACTTCGGCGTGATGTTCATCCTCAACAACGCCATCGGCCTGATCACGCCGCCCGTGGGCACGGTGCTCAACGTGGTGTGCGGCGTCTCGCGCATCACCATGGACGATGCCTTCAAGGGCGTGCTGCCCTTCTTCATCGCGCACCTGCTGGTGCTGTTCCTGATGGTCCTGTTCCCGCAGATCGTGACCGTTCCACTGTCGTGGTGGATGGCGCGCTAGTTCCCGTTCCCACCCTCGAAGCAAGGAGACAAGAAGCATGTTGAACCGCAGAACCTTCACGGCCGCCGTGGCCGGCTCGGGCCTGGCGCTGGGCCTGCCCGCCTTCGCGCAGTTTGCCGATCGCACGATCAAGTTCACCAATGGCGTGAACGAGGACCACCCCGTGGGCGTGGGGGTCAAGAAGATGCAGGAGATCCTCGGCGCCAAGAGCGGCGGCAAGATGAAAATCTCGGCCTTCTGGGGCGGCTCGGCCGGCGGCGACCTGCAGGCCACGCAGGCCCTGCGCGCGGGCACGCAGGAGATGGTGTGCACCTCCAGCTCGCCGCTGGTGGGCATCGTCAAGGAACTGGGCGTGTTCGATCTGCCCTTCCTCTTCAACAGCGAGAAGGAGGCCGACGCGGTGCTCGACGGCCCGGCCGGCGAGTACTTCAACAAGAAGCTCGAAGCCGCGGGCCTGGTGAACCTGGCCTACTGGGAGAACGGCTTCCGCAACCTCACGAACAGCAAGCGCCCGATCAACAAGGTCGAGGACTTCGAGGGCGTGAAGGTGCGCGTGATGCAGAACAATATCTTCCTGGATTCGTTCAAGACGCTGGGCACCAACGCCGTGCCCATGGCCTTCGGCGAGGTCTTCACCGCGCTGGAGACGCGCACCATCGACGGCCAGGAGAACCCCTTCGTGACCATCGAAACCTCGAAGTTCTTCGAGGTGCAGAAGTACCTGAGCGTGACGCGCCATGCCTACACGCCTTTCCTGGTGCTCTACAGCAAGAAGCTGTGGGACGGGCTCAAGCCCGAGGAACAGGCCCTGCTGCGCGAAGCGGCCAAGGAGGGCCAGAAGGTGCAGCGCCAGGCCAACCGCGACCTGAATGCCAAGTCGCTGGAGACGCTGAAGAAGTCGCTGCAGGTCAACGAGATCAGCGCGGCCGAGCAAAAGCGCATGCTCGACAAGGTCAAGCCGGTGTACGACAAGAACGTGCCCACCATCGGCGCCGAGGCCGTGAAGGTGGTGACGGACGAACTCAAGAAGGTGCGCGGGGGCTGAGCCGGCCGCCACGCACGCGCGGGCCGCACCTTCGGGCGCGGCCCTTTTTTCTTGACCCTCAGAAAGACGGGTGAGCCATGAAGATCACGCAACTCGAAACCATCCGCCTGGGCGAGTTCCCCAACATCCTGTGGGTGCGGCTGCACACCGACGAGGGCCTGGTCGGCCTGGGCGAGACCTTCATGGGCGCCGCGGCCGTGGAAGCCTATCTGCATGAGTGGGCCGCGCCCAAGCTGCTGGGCACCGATCCGCTGGCCATCGAAGCGCGCAACCGCGACCTGACGGGCTACCTGGGCTGGCGCGGATCGGGCGTGGAAACGCGCGGCAATTCGGCCGTCGACATCGCGCTGTGGGACCTGTTCGGCAAGGCTGCCAACATGCCCGTGCACACGGCGCTGGGCGGCGCAAGCCGCGAGGCCATCCGCATCTACAACACCTGCGCGGGCTACCAGTACGTGCGCAGCACCGCCAACCAGAGCAGTTCCAACTGGGGCCTGGGGAACAACGCCGGCCCCTACGAAGACCTGCAGGGCTTCTTGCACCATGCCGACGAGCTGGCCGAATCGCTGCTTTCCGAGGGCGTGACGGCGATGAAGATCTGGCCCTTCGACCCGGCGGCCGAGAAAAGCCACGGCCAGTACATCAGCCCCGAAGACCTGGACCTGGCGCTGGAGCCCTTCCGCAAGATCCGCAGCGCGGTGGGCGAGCGCATGGACATCATGGTCGAGTTCCACAGCCTGTGGCGCCTGCCCATGGCGCAGATGATCGCGCGGGCGCTGCAGGAGTTCAACACCTTCTGGCACGAGGACGCGATCCGCATGGACAGCCTCGATCTGCTCAGGCAGTACGCCGTGGACTGCAAGGCCCTGGTCTGCGCCAGCGAGACGCTGGCCTACAAGTGGGGCTTCAAAGACTATCTGCAAACAGGTGTGGCGGGCGTCGCCATGCTCGATCTGAGCTGGTGCGGCGGCCTGACCGAGGCCCGAAAGATCGCCGCGATGGCCGACGCCTGGCAGTTGCCCGTGGCCCCGCACGACTGCACGGGCCCGGTGGTGTGGGCCGCCTCCACGCACCTGAGCCTGCATGCGCCCAATGCGCTGATCCAGGAAAGCGTGCGCGCCTTCTACACGGGCTGGTACAAGGAACTGGTGACCGAGCTGCCCATCGTGGAGCGCGGCATGATCCGCGTGAGCGACAAGCCGGGGCTGGGGCTGGAGCTGCTGCCTGACCTGCACAAGCGCAAGGACGCGGTGGTGCGCTGCAGCCGCTCTTCCTGACCCGCTCGCACCTTCCTCAGATCACACCTGTCTCGCGCAGTGAGGCCAGCGCTGCCGCATCCAGCCCGAGTGCGCCATAGACCTGCGCGTTGTGCTGACCCGTGGCCGGGCCCGTGTCGGGCGGCACGAAGCGCCGGCCCGCAAAGCGCGGCACCGCCGTTGGCGCCGGCACCTGGCCGAACTGCGGATCGGGCAGGTCGACGAAGGCGCCGCGCGCGCGCATGTGCGGATCCGCGCGCAGGTCGGCGATGGAGTAGACGCGGCTGAAGGGCACCTGCTCGCGCTCGAGGTCTTGCGCCAGCGCCTCGAAAGGACGGCAGGCGCACCAGCCGGCAATGATGGCGTCCAGCGCCTCGAGATGGCGGATGCGGGCCGCGCTGTCGGCGAATCGCGCATCATGCGCGAGCGCTTCCTGGCCCATGGCCCGGCAGATGCGCGCAAATATCGGCGTGCCGGTGCCCACCAGCGTGAACCAGACGCCGTCGGCCGCGCGGTACACGTTCGACGGGGCGGTGTAGGTCGCGCGCGAGCCGGTGCGCGTGCGCACCACGCCGCCGATCTGGTGCTCGGCGGCCAGCGGGTCGAGCAGGCGCATCATGGCTTCGGTGGCCGACAGGTCGATCTCGGCGCCGCGTTGCTGCCCGGGCGGCAGCGCGTTGCGTTCGGCCAGGGCCGTGCTGATCGCAAAGGCGCCGAACAGGCCCGCCACCATGTCGCCCAGCGGAAAGTTCATGTGCTGCGGCGGGCCGTCGGGCTCGCCCGTGAGCTGCGTGAAGCCGCTCATGGCTTCGAAGATGCGGGCAAAACCCGGTCGGCGCGCATAGGGGCCGGTCTGGCCGAAGCCGGTCAGCCGCAGCACGATCAGCCGCGGATTGGCCGCGTGCAGGGTGGCGATGTCCAGGCCCCAGCCGTCCAGCGTGCCGGTGCGGAAATTCTCCACCAGCACATCGACCTCGGGCAGCAGGCGCAGGAAGAGCGCGCGCCCTTCGGGCCGGCGCACATCGAGCGAGATGCCCTTCTTGCCGCGGTTGGCGGTCTTCCAGAACAGCGGCTGGCCCTCATGCACGGGGCTCAGGCCACGCAGCGGGTCGCCGCCCTGCGGCAGTTCGAGCTTGAGCACCTCGGCGCCCATGTCCGCACACAAGGTGGCCGAGAAAGGAGCGGCCAACACCGTGGCCATGTCCAGGATGCGCACGCCGCGAAGCGGCATGTGCTCCTGCTGCGGCAGCGTCGACGAATTGGTGGCGCCCATCAGTTGCTCTTGAGGTCCACGCGGCGCAGCACGGGGTCCCAGGCGCTGCGGTTGTCGGCGATGCGCTTGTCGAAGGCCGCGGGGCTCGGGTCCTGCGGCGCGGCACCCAGCTTGGCCAGCTTGTCCTTGAGGGCGGGCAGCGCCATGGTCCTGGCCAGCGCGCCGCGCAGCGTGCCCAGCACGGCTTCAGGCGTGCCCTTGGGCGCGACGATGCCCACCCACAGCCCGCTGTCCAGGCCTTGCAGGCCCAGTTCCTGGAAGGTGGGTACATCGGGCGCGGAGGGCGAGCGCGTGCGGCCGGTCTGCGCGAGGATGCGGATCTGCCCGCCGCTCATGTAGGGCAGGGTGCCACCCAGGTTGTTGCACATCACCGGAATGTGGCCGGCCACCAGGTCGCTCACGGCCGGCGCGTTGCCCTTGTAGGGCACGTGCTGCATGCGGATGCGGGCCTGGTGGTTGACCATCTCGCACACCAGGTGCGAAGGCGTGGCCACGCCGGCCGAGCCGAAGGCCAGCTTGCCGGGCCTGGCCTGCTCCGCGGCGATCAGCTCGGGCAGCTTCTGGAAGGGCGTCTTGGCATTCACCGCAATCACGTTGGGCAGATCGGCCACCAGTCCGATGGGCAGGAAGTCATCCACGGGATTCCAGTTCAGGCCCTTGTGCACATAGGGCAGGAACACATTGGTCAGGCCCGCCATCAGCAAGGTGTAGCCGTCGGGCGCGGCCCGGGCCACCACCTCGGAGCCGATCAGGCTGCCCGCGCCGGCGCGGTTTTCCACCACCACCGGCTGACCCAGCGCCTGGCCCAGTTCCACCGCCACCTCGCGCGCGACCAGGTCGGTGCTGCCCCCGGCCGGAAAGGGCACCACCAGCTTGAGCGGGCGATCGGGGAAGGCGGCCAGGGCCGCTGTCGTGCCAAGGGTCAGGACGAGTGCGGCCGCCAGGCGCGCGAGGCGCGGCCGATTGGGGAGGGTCTTCATCATGTGTGTTGTCTCCGGCTTGCTGGTTGTGTCAGCGCTGCACACCTTCGCGCAGCGCAAGCTTGGCGATGTTGAGCTGATGGATCTGGCTGGTGCCTTCGTACAGTCGGAACGGCCGCACGTCGCGGTAGTAGCGCTCGATGGGACTGAAGTCGGCCACATAGCCCGAGCCGCCAAACATCTGCACTGCGCGGTCGGCCACACGGCCGCACATCTCGGACGCGAAGTACTTGCACATCGAGGCGCTCAGCGCGACATCCTCGCCACGGTCGCGCGCGCGGGCCGCTTCGAGAACCATCGAGCGCGCGGCATAGATCTCGGTGCGGCAGTCCGCGATCAGCGCCTGCACGAGCTGGAACTCGGCCACCGGCTGGCCGAACTGGCGGCGGCCCTGCACATGCTGCATCGCCAGATCCAGCATGCGGATGGCCGGGCCCGTGCACAGCGCAGCCAGGTGCAGGCGCTGCTTGTTGAGCACCTTCATCACGGTGCGAAAGCCCATGCCTTCCTGCCCGCCGATGAGCTGGTCGGCCGGCACGCGGCAGTTGTCGAAGCGCACGTCGGACACGAAGGAGCCCGCCTGGCCCATCATCCGATAAGGCTCGCCGGTGCTCAGGCCCGGCGAGCGTTCGACCACGAAGGCCGACAGTCCCTGGCTGCCGCGGCTGCCATCCTCGGTGCGCGCGATCACGGTGAACAGGTCGGCCACGGGCGCGTTGGTGATGAAGCGCTTGCTGCCATTGAGCACGTAGAAGTCGCCCTCGCGCCGGGCCGTGGTCTGCAGGGCGCTGGCTTCGGAGCCTGCTTCGGGCTCGGTCAATGCCAGGCAACCCGTGAGCTCGCCGCTGGCCAGACGCGGCAGCCAGCGCTGCTTCTGCGCCTCGGTCCCATCGGCCACGAGCGCTTCGGAGCCAATGCCGGTGTTGGTGCCCACGCGGGCGCGCAGCGCCACCGAGGATTGCGAAAGCTCCATCGCGCACAGCACCAGTTCCTCGGTCGTCAGGCCCAGGCCGCCGTAGGCTTGCGGAATGCTCCACCCGAAGTAGCCCTTGCGCCGCAGCTCATCCACCACTTCGGGTGGAATGTCGTTGGCCCGGCTGACTTCTTCTTCCAGCGGATGCCAGCGCTCGCGCACGAAGTTGCGGATGTCCTCCAGGAGGCGGTCAAGTTGGTCGGTGTCTCTGATCATGGTGGGCCGACTCTAAGAAGCAGCCTGCCAATGCGCCGCATGGTGTTTCAATAGTTGAAATCACGATGCGCGGCACCGGGCGCCGCGCGCCAGAATCCGCAGCCAGCCAGTCAGGGATTGCAGCCATGAAACACCATGACGATCTGCGCCGCGTGCGCGAGCAGGACCCGTACTTTGCCGGCACGCTGGCCAAGGGCCTGCTGATCCTCCAAGCCTTCGTGGGCGACCCACGGCCGCATGCCAACAGCGAGCTGGCGGCCAAGCTGGGCCTCTCGCGGCCCACGGTTTCGCGCCTGTGCCGCACCTTGCAGACCCTGGGCTTTCTGGACCATGACGAGCGGCTGGACCGCTATTTCATCGGCCCGGCCGCCATGGCGCTGGGCTATCCCTATGCCATCAACCTGCCGCAGCTGGGGGCGCTGCGCCCGGCGATGCAGGAGCTGGCCGATCGCATCGAAGGCGCGGTATCGGTGGGCGTCACGCTGGGGCTGGATGTGATCTATGTGGAGACCAGCACGCACGAGCAGGGCACGTTGATGCGCCCGGGCATGGGTGCGGTGCGCAGTGTGGTGGCCACGGCGATGGGTCGGGCCTGGCTGGCGCAGCTGCGGGCCCCCGAACGCCAGAGCTTCATGGCCCGCGTGCGGCGCGAACGGCCGGCCGAGTACGCACGGTGCGCCGAAGCCGTGCGCGAAAGCGTGTCGCAGTATGCGCATCGCGGCTTTGCCATCAACCTGGGCGACGCGGGGCTGAACGTGCTGGCGGTGGGCGTGGCGGCACGCCTGCGCCATGGGCCGCGTCAGCTGCTGTTCAACGGCGCCGTGTCGGGGCTGCGCACGAAGAAGGCCCGCCTGCTGGACAGCGTCGGCCCGGCGCTGGTGCAACTGGTGCAGGCGGCAGACCGGCATTCGGGCCTGCAGCTGTACTGAAACAAAAACCCTCCAGGCCGCTTCGCTGGCGCGCAGCGCCATGGACGCAGCACTCAGCCCTGCTGCGCGTCCATCCGCACGCGCAGCAGCGCCCGCACCAGTCCGTGGTCGGTGCGCGTGCGGTCGCGGCCTTCGTGCAGGTGGTCGTTGAAGTAGTCCACGCGCCGCACGTCGCCGATGGCGCGGCGCGAGCCGACGGCGAATTCCTCGCTCACGAAGATCTGGTCCAGCACTTCGGGGTGGCCCTGGTGGATGTGGGAATAGGCCACGTCCTTCTTGAGCGCCGATTCGCCCTGCATCTCATAGGCGTTGAACAGCGCCACGTCGCGCGCGGCCTTGTCGTAGAAGGCGTCGGAGGTCGCGGCCACCAGTTGCGTGGTCACGCTGTGCGGGTGGTCGTTGAAGTCGCCCATCACCACCAGCGGCACGCGGCTGTCATCGAGCAGGTCGATCACGATGCAGCGCAGGGCCGCGGCCTCGGCCGCGCGCATCAGCAGCGAACGCAGCGAGGCGCGCGCCGCAATCTTGTGGTCGTCGCGGTTTTCCAGCGGCTGGCCCGCGGCGTCGATCAGGAACTTGGGCCGCTTGGACTTCAGGTGCACGGTGAGCACGTTCACGCTCTGGCCGTGCTTCATGCGCAGCCGCGCCAGCAGGGGCGGGCGTTCGAAGCGCACATGACGTCCCAGCTCGGGCACGTCCACCGAGAGGCCCTGCGGGAAGTCGACGAAGGAACGAAGCTCTTCCACCTTCAGCCGCGTGACGATGCCCACGCGCGGCGTGCCCTGCGCACCCTGGGCCGGCGGCGTGCTTTCGGCGCCGGGCACGGCCACGCTGTCGTAGCGCAGGCCGCTGGCGGCAATGGCGTCCTTCAGCGCGGTGTCGTCCCACACTTCCTGCACGGCCAGCACATCCGCATTGAGCATGCGGATGCGCTCGCCCAGCCAGTCGATCTTGCGCTGGTACTCGCGCGGGTCGTAGGGCTCCTGGTTGGCGTAGAACAGGCGCTGCGGCCGCGCCAGGTTCAGTGCATTGCAGGTGGCGACGAAGAGGGTGGCGTAGTTCGGCGGAATCTCATGCATGCCGCCATTGTGGCCAGGGCCCGTGGCAGCCTGTGCGGCGCCTTGCGGCGCGCCGACAGGCAGGCGTGAAAAAGGGCGCCGAAGCGCCCTCGATTCCGGGTGTGGCGATCAGTAACCGCCGCGACGTCCACCGCCGCCACCGCCACCGTAGCCACCGCCACCACTGCGACGGCCACCGCCGCCGCCACCGCCGTTGCGGTTGCCGCCGCCGTAGCCACCACCACCGCCGCCGCCGCCACTGCGACGGCCACGGCCACCGAAGCTGTCCACGCTGGTGCGCAGCGGATCGGGCTGGCCGGCGCCGCCACCACCAAAGCCCTCGGTCTCTGCGCGGCGATGGGCCAGCGCGTCGGCATGCGAGGGGCTGGCCGTGTTGCCGAAGTGCTTGGGCTGGCGCTCGGGGCGCTCGCGGTCTTCGTACAGCGCATGCGGGGTGGCATGCTGCGGGCCGTTGTGATGGCGCTTGGGGCCGTTGCCGTTGTTCTGGCGCGGGGGCTGGCCGCCTTGCACGTTGCGCGGGCCGCGGTTGCCGCCGCCGTTGCCACCATTGCCGCCACCGCCGTTGGCGCCGCGGCCCTGACCGCCGCCCTGGCCGGCCTTCTTGGCACTGCCGCGCTCGCCCTGCGTGGCCTTGTTGTCACGGATGCGCTGCATCATCTCCTGGCGCGCGGCCTTGGCGGCTGCGGCCATGACTTCGCGGCTGGGCGGGCGGCCGGCGCCGCCCCACAGGGTCTGGCGGCCCATGGCGATGGGCTCGGCGATCTCGCCTTCGTCGGGGCCGAAGCCCTCGATCACCTGCACCGGGATCTGCTGCTTGGTGAAGCGCTCGATCTCCTGCATGAAGCCTTCCTCGTCCAGGCAGACCAGGCTCACGGCCTGGCCCTCGCGGCCGGCGCGGCCCGTGCGGCCGATGCGGTGGACGTAGTCTTCGCTGACGTTGGGGACTTCGTAGTTCACCACGTGCGGCAGGTCATCGATGTCGATGCCGCGCGCCGCGATGTCGGTGGCCACCAGGGCGCGGATGTCGCCGCTCTTGAAGCCGGCCAGCGCCTGGGTGCGCGCGCTCTGGCTCTTGTTGCCGTGCAGGGCCATGGCCGTGATGCCGTTCTTCTCGAGGAACTCGGCCACATGGTTGGCGCCGAACTTGGTGCGCGTGAACACCAGCACCTGGCTCCAGTTGTGCTCGTTGATGATGTGCGCGAGCAGCTGCTTCTTCTTGGCGCGGCCCACCGGGTGCACGACCTGCGTGATGCGCTGCACCGTCGTGTTGCGCGGCGTGACCTGGATGCTCTGCGGGTTGCGCAGCAGGCCGTTGGCCAGCTCGCGGATCTCGTCGCTGAAGGTGGCCGAGAACAGCAGGCTCTGCTTGTCCTTGGGCAGCAGGGCCAGGATCTTCTTCACGTCGTGGATGAAGCCCATGTCCAGCATGCGGTCGGCCTCGTCCAGCACGAGGATCTCGACGGTGGACAGGTCCAGGTGGCCCTGCTGCTGCAGGTCGAGCAGGCGGCCCGGGGTGGCCACCAGGATGTCCACGCCGCGCTTGATGCGCTCGATCTGCGGGTTCATGCCCACGCCGCCGAAGATGACGGTGGAGGTGAGCGGCAGGTTCTTGCCGTAGGTGCGCACGGATTCTTCGACCTGCGCGGCGAGTTCGCGCGTGGGCGTCAGCACCAGGGCGGCGATGCCGTCCTTGCCGAACTTGTTGGTCTTGCCCTCGCCCTTGGAAAGCTTGTGCAGCAGGGGCAGGGTGAAGGCGGCCGTCTTGCCGGTGCCGGTCTGGGCGCCGGCCAGAAGGTCGTGGCCTTCAAGCACGGCGGGAATCGCCTGGGCCTGGATGGGAGTCGGGGTTTCGTAGCCTTGCTCGCGCACGGCCTTGAGGATGGCCGGGGCCAGCTTCAGTTCGTCGAAGTTCATTGAGTCAAAAAAGAGCGCCATGCACGGCGCGGTGTTCTTCTTGGGTGTCTGCCCGCCGTGGTTCGCCCTGTTTGTGTGGGGGCGCCTGGGCCAGTCGAGGGCAGATCGGTTGGAGGCGGGAGCCTGGAAGCTCAGAAGTTCCGTCGTCCCCGGCAGGAAAGCCGTGTTGCGGGTGACCGGGCCCGGCAACCGCGCGATTGTCGCACGACTTGCGGCCCGGCAGCAGCGGCGCGCGGCTTTTGCCTGCAGCGCAGGGGCAATCGGGCACATGCAGGGATAATCCACGCTTTTGCGCGCGGCCCGTTCGCGGCCCCGGCACTCCCTGGCAGAGCAGCGGAGTGCCTGCGCGCCTCCTGCTTCAAGAAACCGCACAGAACGCCATGGCCCAGTACGTCTACACCATGAATCGCGTCTCCAAGACCGTGCCGCCCAAGCGGCAGATCTTGAAAGACATTTCGCTGTCCTTCTTCCCCGGCGCCAAGATCGGCGTGCTGGGCCTCAACGGCTCGGGCAAGTCCTCGCTGCTCAAGATCATGGCCGGCGTGGACAAGGAGATCGAAGGCGAAGCCATCCCGATGGCTGGCCTGTCGATCGGCTACCTGGAGCAGGAGCCCAAGCTGGACCCCGAGCACACGGTGCGCGAATCCATCGACGAGGCCATGGGCGAAGTCAATGACGCCAAGAAGCGCCTGGAAGAGATCTACGCCGCCTATGCCGAGGAAGACGCCGACTTCGACGCCCTGGCGGCCGAGCAGGGCCAGCTCGAAGCCGTGATCGCGGCGGCCGGCACCGACTCCGAACACCAGATCGAAATCGCCGCCGACGCGCTGCGCCTGCCGCCCTGGGACGCCAAGATCGGCCTGCTCTCGGGCGGCGAGAAGCGCCGCGTGGCGCTGTGCAAGCTGCTGTTGTCCAAGCCCGACATGCTGCTGCTGGACGAACCCACCAACCACCTGGATGCCGAATCGGTCGAGTGGCTGGAAATCTTTCTGCAGCGCTTCACGGGCACCGTGGTGGCCATCACCCATGATCGCTACTTCCTGGACAACGCCGCCGAGTGGATCCTGGAACTGGACCGCGGCCGCGGCATTCCCTACAAGGGCAACTACAGCACCTGGCTGGAGCAGAAGGGCGAGCGCCTGGCGCAGGAGCAAAAGAGCGAGGAAGCCCACGCCAAGGCCCTGAAGAAGGAACTGGAGTGGTCGCGCCAGAACCCCAAGGCCCGTCAGGCCAAGAGCAAGGCGCGTCTGGCCCGCTTCGAGGAACTGTCCGACGTCGACTACCAGAAGCGCAACGAGACCAACGAGATCTTCATTCCCGTGGCTGACCGCCTGGGCAGCCAGGTCATCGAATTCAAGGGCGTCTCCAAGAGCTTCGGCGACCGCGTGTTGATCGACAACCTGTCGATGAACATCCCGGCCGGTGCCATCGTCGGCATCATCGGCCCCAACGGCGCCGGCAAGTCCACGCTGTTCAAGCTGATCGCGGGCCGCGAGCAGCCCGACAGTGGTGAAGTCATCATCGGCCAGACCGTGAAGATGGCCTACGTGGACCAGTCGCGCGACGCGCTGGCCGACGACAAGACCGTGTGGGAAGACATCTCGGGCGGCCTGGACATCATCAACGTCGGCAAGTTCCAGATGGCCAGCCGCGCCTATGCGGGCCGCTTCAACTTCAACGGCCAGGACCAGCAGAAGAAGGTCGGCAGCCTCTCGGGCGGTGAGCGCGGGCGCCTGCACCTGGCCAAGACGCTGATCCAGGGCGGCAACGTGCTGCTGCTGGACGAACCCTCGAACGACCTGGACGTGGAAACCCTGCGCGCGCTCGAAGACGCGCTGCTGGAGTACGCCGGCACGGTGCTGGTCATCTCCCATGACCGCTGGTTCCTGGACCGCATCGCCACCCACATCCTGGCGGCCGAAGGCGACTCGCAGTGGGTCTTCTTCGACGGCAACTACCAGGAGTACGAGGCCGACAAGAAGAAGCGCCTGGGCGAGGAGGGCGCCAAGCCCAAGCGCGTGCGCTTCAAGGCGCTGAAGTAAGCGCCGCTGCCGGTCATCCTCACGACGGTGACCGGCCGCCCCTGCCGAAGAGCCCGCCGGTCCCGCCGTCGGGCTCTTGTTTTTTGGGCCCGTCGGAGCCCTGAATCCGGATCGAGGAGACGCCCATGCGCCGATTGGCCCAACCCGAAGACCAGGCGAAGGTCCACGCCATCCACAGCCACCCGCAGGTCTCGCCCTTCCTGACCTACGAGCCGATGTCGCTGCACGACTTCGGGCCGGTCTATGCGGAGATGCTGTCCAGCGGCGCTTTCTACGTCTGGACGGTGCGGGGCCAGGTGGCGGGCTTCTACCGCATCACGCGCTACCCGGGCCGCGCCAGCCATGTGGCGCTGCTGCGCACGCTGGCCGTGGACCCCGATGCGCAGGGCCAGGGCATCGCGCGTGCCATGGTTGAAGACGCGCTGCTGCATCTGCGGGCCGACGGCGTGCGGCGCGTGGAGCTCTATGCCGAAGCCGACAACCCGCGCGCACTGCGCTTCTACGAGCGCCTGGGCTTCGTGCGCGAGGGGCTGCTGCGCGGCTTCTACCGCCGTGCGGGCGAGGCGCAGGACGTGGATGAAGTCGTGATGGGCCTGCTGCTGCCGCAGCAGCAGCAACAGCAGGCGCGCTGAACCCTCAGCCCTCGGCGCGGAACAGCCCCAGGATCAGTTCGCGCGCCCAGCGCAGCATGGGGTCGTTCTCGTAGCGCGGGCTCCAGTGCAGCGACACGGTGAAGCGCTGCGCCGGCAGGGCCGCATCCATCAGCGCGTAGCCGCCGTTGTGCGCAAAGTCGCTGGCGATGTCCAGCGGCATCAGCACCGCCAAGTCGGTTTCGCGCACGATGGCCGACACGGCCAGGAAGTGCGCCGCCGTCAGGCGCACGCGTGACTCCAGCCGCAGCATGCGCAGGATGCGCAGCGTCTGCGCATGCGAGCGCACGGCCACGTACTCGAGCTTTGCCAGCTCGTCCACGCCCAGTGCGCGGGTGCGCCGACGCCGGGCCATCAGCGGGTGGCCTTCGCGCAGCAGCACGCCGTAGCGGTCGTCGAGCACGCGCGCCTGCTGCGTGCCCTGCACCGAGGGCAGAAAGCCCAGCGCGAAATCGAGCGCGCCGCTGTCCAGCGCCAGCGCGATCTGCTCGTGCGGCCAGGGCATGGTCTCGGCCCGCACGCCCGGCGCCTGCGCATGCAGCGCCGCCATCAACTGCGGCAGGAAGCGGGCCTCGCCGATGTCGCTCAGGTGCAGGCGCAAGGTGGCCTGCGCACTGGCGGCCTCGAAGGGCTGGTCGGCATGCAGCACGGCCTGCAGCGTGGCCAGCGCGGTCTGCACGCCATGGGCCATGCGCTGGGCGCGCGGCGTGGGCGCCACGCCGCCGCCCGCGCGCACGAACAGCGGGTCTTTCAGCAGCAGGCGCAGCCGCGTCAGCGCCTGGCTGGTGGCCGGCTGCGCCATGCCCAGCAGGGCCGCGGCGCGGCTCACGCTGCCGGCGCGGTAGATCGCATCGAACACGCGCAGCAGGTTCAGGTCGAGGTCGTTGACGTGCATGGCAAGGGGTACAAGATGTGCGCCAGTATGCCTGTTGGGCATGAAAGATAGTGCCGGGAACGGCTTGTCCGGCAGGCCTTGCACGCCGAGACTGCGGGCAGCGCGTCACTCATGCGGCCAGGGTTCATTCATGCCCACAGCCACTGGGCCGACGCATGCCTTCTTTTTCGCCGCCCCTTCGCTCCATGCTGATGTCTTCGTCTTCTTCCGCGCCGGCCGCCCCCACTGTCGATGCTGCGGCTCCCAGCACCGTGCGCACCGCCGTGCTCGCGCTGCTGCGCCAGATGGGCATGACCACCATCTTCGGCAACCCGGGCTCCACCGAGCTGCCGATGTTCCGCGACTTCCCCGAGGACTTCCGCTACGTGCTGGGCCTGCAGGAGGCCGTGGTGGTGGGCATGGCCGACGGCTATGCCCAGGCCACGCGCCGCCCGGCCATCGTCAACCTGCACTCGGCTGCGGGCGTGGGCAACGCGATGGGCAACATCTTCACGGCCTTCCTCAACCGCACGCCGCTGGTCATCACGGCCGGTCAGCAGGCGCGTTCGATCCTGCCCTTCGACCCCTTCCTGTTCTCGGCCCAGGCCACCGAGCTGGCCAAGCCCTACGTCAAGTGGAGCATCGAGCCCGCGCGCGCGCAGGACGTGCCGCAGGCCCTGGCCCGTGCCTGCTACGTGGCCATGCAGCCGCCCTGCGGGCCGGTGCTGGTGTCCATTCCGGCCGACGACTGGGAGCAGCCGGCTGCGCCAGTGCCTGTGCGGCAGGTGGGCACCGGCCTGCGGCCCGATCCGGCGCTGCTGGCGCAGATCGGCGATGCGCTCGATGCCAGCGCGCGTCCGGCCATCGTGGTGGGGGCGGGCGTGGACCGCGACGGCGCCTGGGACGAGGTGCGCGCGCTGGCCGAGCGGCACCAGGCGCGCGTGTGGGTGGCGCCGATGTCGGCGCGCGGCGGCTTCGCCGAGGACCATCCGCTGTTTGCCGGCTTCCTGCCCGCGATCCGCGAGCGCATCGTCGAACGCCTGGCCGGCCATGACCTGGTGCTGGTGCTGGGCGCGCCGGCCTTCTCCTACCACGTCGAAGGCGAGGGCCCGCACCTGCCCGAGGGCGCGCGGCTGTGCCAGCTGATCGACGATGCGCACACGGCGGCCTGGACGCCCGTGGGCCTGGCGGCCCAGTGCAGCATCGGCCTGGGCGTGCGCGACCTCCTGGCCCGACCCGCGCCCGCAACGCCGCGCACGCCGCCCGCGCCGCGAACGCCGCTGCCGCGCGCCGAGCCGCCCGCGCCGGGCGAGCGCATGTCGGTGGCCTTTGCGCTGCAGACGCTCAACGAGGTGCGCGATGCGGGCTGCATCGTGGTCGAGGAAGCGCCGGGCTCGCGGCCCGTGATGCAGGAGCGCCTGCACTTCACGCGCAGCCACACCTTCTTCACCATGGCCAGCGGCGGCCTGGGCTGGGGCATGCCGGCCACCGTGGGCGTGGCGCTGGGCAGCCCGGGGCAGCGCGTGATCGGGCTGATCGGCGACGGCTCCAGCATGTACTCGATCCAGGCGCTGTGGAGTGCGGCGCAGCTCAAGCTGCCCATCACCTTTGTGATCCTCAACAACCGGCGTTATGCCGCATTGCAGGACTTCGCGCCCGTGTTCGGCTACGCCCCGGGCGAGACGCCGCAGGGCACGGCGCTGCCCGACCTCGACTTCGTGGCCCTCGCGCGCGGCCAGGGCCTGGACGCCCTGCGCGTGAGCGATGCCGGCGAGCTGGCCGGCGTGCTGCGCCAGTCGCTGCAGGGCGATGCGCCGGTGCTGGTCGAGATCGAAGTGGATTGATCGCGCGCTGCTCCCAGCGGGCGGCAGCGACATGGAACAAGAGATACCGGCGCCCCGCGGGCGCCTTCACGGCAGAGAACGGAGACAGACACACATGCCCAAGCCTTCCTCAACCCTTCGCCCCACGCTGCCGCGCCGCCGCGCCGGCCTGCTGCTGGGCGCAGCCATGGCCCTGGCGCTGCCGGGCATGAAAGCCTGGGCCCAGCCCGATGCCTGGCCCGGCAAGCCCATCAAGCTGGTCGTGAACTTCCCGGCCGGCGGCGCGGCCGACCAGATCGCGCGGGCCATCAACACACCGCTGCAGGAGGCGCTGGGCCAGCCCGTGGTGATCGAGAACCGTGGCGGCGCCGGCGGCAACATCGGCGGAGACGTGGTGGCCAAGTCCGCGCCCGACGGCTACACCTTGCTGCTCAGCTCGGGCGGCATGGTCTCGGTCAACCCCTTCATCTACGCCAAGATGCCTTTCGATCCGGCCAAGGACCTGGTGCCCGTGGCCGCTGCGGCACGCGTGCTGGTCTTTCTGGTCGTGCGGCCCGACTTCCCGGCGCAGGACGCCAAGAGCTTCCTGGCCTACGTGAAGGCCAATCCGGGCAAGCTGAGCTTCGGTTCGCCGGGCAACGGCAGCTCGCCGCACCTGGCCACCGAGATGCTGAAGTCGCAGGCCGGCCTGGTGGCCACGCACGCGCCTTATCGCGGCGCGGCCCCGGCGCTGACGGACCTGCTGGGCGGGCAGCTGGACTTCCTGTTCGACCCGGGCGTGGCCGTGCCGCACATCCAGGCCGGCAAGCTCAAGCTGCTGGCCGTGGGCAGCCCCACGCGCTCGCCGCTGTTCCCCAAGGTTCCCACGCTGGCCGAAGCGGGGCTGCCGGGCTTCGATGCCGACACGGTGTTCGGCCTGTACGCGCCGGCTGGCACGCCGCCCGAGATCGTGGCGCGCCTGAACCGTGAAGTGAACAAGATCCTGGCGCAGCCCGGCCCGCGCGAGCGCATCCTGGCGCTGGGCGGCGAGGCTTCTCCCATGACGCCCGAGCAGTTCCACCAGCGCGCGATGAGCGACGCCCAGCGCTTCGGCAAGATCATCCGCGAGGCGAACATCCGCGGGGATTGAATTTCTGGCAGTCGGCCGCGACCAGGTCCGCGGCCAGCCAGCCGCGCAGGCTGTTGACGAAGGCCAGGGCCTTCACGCGCGGCAGCTCATCCACGCGCACCACAGCCTCCTGCAACTGGCCGCTTTGCACACGCAGCGCGCGGCCCACACCGCCCAGCAGGCCGCAGCGCAGCGGCGGCGTGACCCACGCGCCGCCGTCCATCTGCAGCGCAATGTTGCCGCGCGTGCATTCCGTCAGCTCGCCTTGCTCGTTCCACAGCAGGGTGTCGAACACGCCTTCGGCGCGTGGCGCGAAGGCCTCGTAGTGCGCGCGATGCGTGGTCTTGAAGCGCGTGAAATCGCTGTGCGCCTGCGCGAATGCACGGTCGGCCAGCTGCAGGCGCACGCGCGCAGGCGGCGCCTCCATCGCAAAGGCTTCGGCCCGCGGCATGCCCTGGGGATCGAGCAGCAGGCGCACGCGCCACAGGCCCTGGGGGTGTTGTGCGGCCAGCGACTGCAGCGCGGCCTGCACGCGCGCGCGCTGCCAGGGGCGGCCGAAATGCGCGGCTGCGGCGGCCAGCCGGGCCAGGTGGGCGTCGGCATGGCGCAGGCTGCCGCCTTCCAGCGCCAGGGTTTCCAGCAGATCGAAGGCTGTGTCGTGGTTCATGAGCGAAGGCGCGATGCGAGGGTGTCAAGAAAGGCCAGCTTGTGCTGCCACTCGTCCCATTCGGCGTCGGCCTGGGCGTCGGCCGTGATGCCGCTGCCCACGCCGCATTGGGCCATGCCGCCGCGCAGCACCACGGTGCGGATCGGGACGTTGAAGCGGGCGTTGCCGCCCGGCTGGACCACGCCCACGGCGCCGCAATACACGCCGCGCGGCGTGGACTCCAGGGCATGGATCAGCCGCATGGCGGCGACCTTGGGCGCGCCCGTGATCGAGCCGCAGGGAAAGAGCGCCGCGAACAGCTCGGCCAGCGTGGTGCCCGCGCGCGTGCGCGCCTGCACGTCCGAAGTCATCTGCCACACGGTGGGCAGCGCCTCGGTGCGCAGCAGCTGCGGCACGCGCACCGAAAAAGGCTGGGCCACGCGCGAGAGGTCGTTGCGGATCAGGTCCACGATCATCACGTTCTCGGCCTGCTCCTTGGGCGTGGTGCGCAGGCGGTGCGCATGGGCTGCGTCTTCCTCGGGCGTGGCGCCGCGCGGTGCGGTGCCCTTCATGGGCCGGGCCAGCAACTGCCCGCCCTGCCAGTCGAAGAACAGCTCGGGCGAGACCGACAGCACCTGCTCGTGGCCGGCGTCGATGAAGGCCGCATAGCCATCGGGCTGGCCCTGGCGCAGCGCGCCGAAGAGCTGCCGCGCATCGCCGCGCCAGGGCGCCTGCAGCCGCGTCGTGTAGTTGATCTGGTAGAGCCCGCCCTCGGCGATGGTGTGGTGGATCCGGGCCATCGATGCATCGAAAGCCGCGCGCGTCAGGCCGGCCTGCCAGCCCAGCGCGGGTCGCTCTTGCTGAGGCATGTCGATTTGCTGCGGCCAGGGCAGCGCGGCTTCATGCACGCCGAACCAGGCCAGCGGGCCGTCGGCCGGGTGCAGCGCAAAGGCCGCATCGAAAGCCGCGGCGGCCTCGTAGCGCAGGTAGCCCACGCACCAGTGGCCCTGGCGGGCCAGGGCTTCCACCGTCTGCAGCAGCGGCCGCAGTTCCTGCGGCCGGTGCGCGGCCAGCACGCGTGCGGGCGCGCCGAAGGCCGCGCGCAACCGGCCCGCGCGTGGGTCGGGGCTGTGCGGGTCGGCGAAGTCGATCAGGGCCTGCCAGGGCATCTCGCTCATCGGGGCGGCGCCTGCGTGCTGTGTTCCCGGGGCTGGCGGGCCTGCACGCGCTGGCGCACGGCCGCGATGTTGTGGCGCAGCGCGTAAAGCTCATCGGCATACGAAAGCGGCACCGCGATGCGGTCCACCACGCGGTCGAGCTGGTCCAGCTCCTCGAGCAGCGCCTGGCGGCCCTCCGGTTCATGGGCTTCGCCGGCATCGGCCCGCGCCTCCACCTCGCGCAGCCGCGCATACCAGCGGAACACGCGCCGGCGCACGCGGAAGGTGTAGAGCGGCGGCACGATGCGCGAAAGCGGCAGCAGCAGCACGATCAAACCGCCCAGCACCAGCCACATGCGCTCGATGAGGTTGCTGGCCCAGAAGGGCAGGTAGCGTTGCCAGAAGGGCGGCGTGCCGTTGATGGCGCGGTCGCCCTCGGCGCTGACGGGCAGTTCGCTGGTGCGCGTGTTGGGGAACTCGCGCGCGCCGTTGAACCAGTGCGCGCCGCCGTGGATGCCCTGCGCCGCCTGCGCGAAGAGCTGGCGCAGCGCGGGGTGCGTGTCTTCGCGCGTGAGCAGCGAGACCGTGGCCGCCAGCATCGACACATCCTGCGACGGCTGGTCGGCCGCCAGGTCCACGATGCCGCGCGGCAGATCGACGGCCGAGAAGAAGGGGAAGATGCGCGTGTAGGCCTCGGCCTGGCGCAGATCGAGCAGGCCGATGCCCGGACTGCGCAGCAGGCGCTGCACCAGTGGCGACTGCGGGGCCGACGCGAGCACCAGCGCATCGATGCGCCCGACCAGCAGGGCCTCGGTGGCGGCGCCGGGCTCCTGGTGCGACAGCCGCATCTGCGCCATGGCGATGCGGTTGGCGCTGAACATGCGCTCCATGATGTCGGGCACGCCGCTGCCGTGCTGGCCCACGTCCACGTGCAGCGGCTTCAGGTCGGCCAGCGAATCGAAGGGGCCCTGCCGCGCTTCGAGTCGTTTGGCGGCCTCCAGCCGGTAGAAGATCCACAGCGGCTCGTAGTACAGCGCGCCCAGCGACGTCAGGCCGGCCTGCTCGTCGGCCACCGGGTCGGCGCTGCCGCCGCGCACGAAGGCCACGTCCACCTCGCCGCTGCGCAGCAGCTGGAGGTTGTCGACCGAGCCCGTGGTGGGCCGCAGCCGCACCGTGATGCCGCTGGCCTGCAGCGCCTGCGCGTAGCGCTGGCCGAATTCGGCATCGGCGCTGCCGGCCGGGCCGGTGGCCAGGGTGACGGTCTGCGGAGGCTGCGGCTTGAGGTAGACATAGGCCGCGATCAGCACGCCGGCCACCAGAAAGAGCAGTGGCCCGGCCGAGGCGATCAGGTCCCTGAAGCCCAGCCACAGCAGCTTGAGGTAACGCGGGACGGCTTTCATCCGATGCACTCCCTCCCCCTCTGGGGGAGGGTCGGGGTGGGGGCTTGTGCGGGCGCTTCGCCGCTCATGGGGCGGGCCACCATCCCTGCCTTCCCCCAGAGGGGGAAGGAGAAAGACAAGGGGCGCGGGTGGCGGTTCACGGGGCCGGAGACCAGTCGGCGCGCCCAGGGAATTTGAGGCCCGCCGCGCCTTCGATGCTGCGCGCGGCGCGCACCGCGCGCACGGTGGCGCGGGCCACCACTTCGGCGGCCATGGTGCTCAGCACGGTCATGCCCGGGGCCGCGTCGCCCAGCGGCACGCGGCCGGTGGCCAGGGCGAACAGCGTGTCGCCGTCGCTCATGGTGTGCACGGGGTTGATGGCGCGGGCCAGCCCGTCGTGCGCCACGGTGGCCAGGCGGTTGGCCTGCACCTTGGTCAGCACGGCGTCGGTGGCCACCACGCCGATGGTGGTGTTGGTGCCGGCCAGCAGCGGGCGCGGCAGGCCACCGGCCAGCAGCGCGCGGCGCGTGTCGCGCAGCCGCCGGCCGTCTTCGGTGCGCGCGCCGGCAATCACTTCGCCGCTGTCGGGGTCGATCACGTCGCCCAGCGCGTTGCAGGCGATCAGCGCGCCCACCGTCACGCCGCCCACGGTGACCGAGGCGGTGCCGATGCCGCCCTTCATCGCATGCTGGGCGCCAAAGAGCTTGCCCAGCAGCGCGCCCGCGCCCGCGCCCACGTTGCCTTCGGCTGGCGGGGCGGTGGAAGCGGCGTCGCAGGCGGCACGACCCGCGGCGGCATTGGGTCGGATGCGCCCGCCGCTGGCCGGCAGGTCGAAGAGCACGGCGCCGGGCACGATGGGCAGCCTGCCGTAGCGCACGTCCAGGCCGACGTCGCGTTCTTCCAGCCAGGCCATCACGCCTTCGGCCGCGGCCAGGCCCCAGGCGCTGCCGCCTGCCAGCAGCACGGCATGCACCTGCTGCACGAAGTTGCCCGGCGCCAGCAGGTCGGTTTCGCGCGTGCCGGGCGCAGCCCCGCGCACGTCCACGCCCGCCACGGCGCCATCGGGCGTCAGCACCACGGTGCAGCCCGTGGGCGCGTCGGGGTGCGTGAAATGGCCGACCTTCAGGCCGGCAACGTCGGTGATGGCACCGGCGAACTCAGAAGCTTCGAAAGAGGTGGGGCTGGACATCGGGCGGGATCATACGAGCCGCCGGGGCCACTGAGCGCCTTCAATCCGCCTGGAAGCCCGTGGCCTTCACCACGCCAGCCCAACGCTTCGAATCCTGCTCCATGACGGTCTTGAAGGCCGCGCCGCAGCGGTCGCCCGAGGGCGTCAGGCCCGAGGCCACCATGCGGGTGCGGAACTCGGGCGAGGCCAGGGCCTTGCGGTGCGCGGCGATCAGCCGCTCGGCCACGGCCGGCGGCAGTCCCTTGGGGCCGATCAGGCCGAACCACACGGTGGTCTGCAGCTGGGGCAGGCCCAGTTCGGCCACGGTGGGCACGTTGGGCAGTTCCACCGTGCGCTCGGGCGCGGTGGTGGCATAGGCGCTGAGCTTGCCGGCCTTGATGTGCGGTGCGGCGGTGGCGATCTGCACGAAGCCCATCGGCGCCACGCCGGCCAGCATGTCGGTCACCTGCGGCGGGCTGCTGCGGTAGGGCACATGGGTCATGGGCACCTTGAGCGCTTCCGAGAACTGGTGGCCCAGGAAGTGCGCGGGCGAGCCCGGCGAGAACGAGGAGTAGGTGGGCGGCGGGTTCTGCGCCGCGATCCATTGCTTGAGCTGGCCGAAGTCGCCCTTGCCCACGCTGGGGTGGCTGGCCAGCACCAGGCCGGCGCCCACGCCTTCGCACAGCGGCGTGAAGTCGTTCAGCGTGTAGCGGGCCTTGCTGTTGGCATGCGGCGTGATCGTCAGCATGCCGGTGGTGCCCACCAGCAGCGAGTAGCCGTCGGGCTCGGCGCGCGTGAGCGCCTGCGCAGCCACCATGCCGCCCACGGCCTGCGAGTTCTCCACCACGATGGCCTGGCCCAGTTCCTTGCCCATCAGGTCGGCGATGGCACGGGCATAGGCGTCCGGCGGGCCGCCGGGCGCAGAGGGCGCGACCAGCTTGATGGACTTGCTGGGCCAATCCTGGGCCTGGGCCTGCTGGCCCAGGAGGGCGCAGGCGGCCAGCGCCCCGAAGGCGATGGCGAGGCGACGGGGAAGGCGGGGGCTGGCGTGCATGGGGGTGTGTCTCCGGTGTCCGAAAAAAGAAATGAAAAAGTGGCGCTGTCGTGCGAATCTGCTGGCGGATTGGCGAGCAGGCCGTTCAGCGCTGGGGCATGTCGCGCACCGAATAGCCCAGGCTCACGGCCGCGTCTTCGGGAATGGCGGGC
Source organism: Xenophilus arseniciresistens (assembly GCF_028023875.1). Classification (GTDB taxonomy): domain Bacteria; phylum Pseudomonadota; class Gammaproteobacteria; order Burkholderiales; family Burkholderiaceae_C; genus Xenophilus; species Xenophilus arseniciresistens. The sequence goes on along the minus strand of NZ_JAQIPB010000001.1, from coordinate 216,533 downwards.
ACGGTGTCGTTCCAGGCCAGCCATTCATCGCGCATGGCGGCAAAACGCTCGGGTTCATGCGCGGCCAGGTTGGCGCGCTCGCGTTCGTCGCGGCTGAGGTCGAAGAGGTATTCGTTCGCATCCACGCGCAGGTACTTCCAGGGCCCCTTGCGCAGCGCGCGCTGCTGGCGGTGGTTCATGCGCCAGTACAGCGGGCGCTCGAAGGTCTGCGCAGGCTCGCGCAGCACGGCCGCCAGCGAGACGCCGTCCAGCGCATGCCCGGCAGGCGCCTGGCCGCCGCCCAGTTCCAGCAACGTGGCCGACCAATCCATGGTCATGCAGTGCTGCGCGCTCACGCTGCCGGCAGGAATGGCGGCAGGCCAGTGCGCGATCCAGGGCACGCGGATGCCGCCTTCGGTCAGGTCCATCTTGCCGCCCACCAGCGGCCAGTTGTCCGAGAAGCGCTCGCCGCCGTTGTCGCTGGTGAAGACGATCAGCGTGTTGTCCAGCAGCCCTTCGTCGCGCAGCGTGGCCACCAACTGGCCGATGCCCTCGTCCATGTGATGGATCATGCGGCGGTAGGTGTGGATGTCGCCGCCGCTCAGATGGAACAGGTTGGCCGCCACGCTGGGCGCGACCTCGGCGTCGTCGCGCGTTTCCCAGGGCCAGTGTGGCGCGGTGTAGTGCAGGCTCAGGAAGAAGGGTTTGCCCTCGCGTGCATCGGCCGCGCGCGCCTGCACGTGCTGCACTGCGCGGCGCGAGAGCAGGTCGGTCAGGTAGCCCGTTTCATGGTGCGGCTCCTCGCCCAGGAACAGATCGTGGTCGCCCTTGCCCGAGCAGTGGGTGAAGTAGTCCACCCCGCCGGCCATGATGCCGTAGAACTCGTCGTAACCCGAGCGCAGCGGGCCGAAGGCCGGCGGATAGCCCAGATGCCATTTGCCGATCAGCGCCGTGGCGTAGCCCGCGTCGCGCAGCAGCGAGGGCAGCGTGGGCAGCTCGGGCGGCAGGCCCAGCCGCGGATCGCCCTTGCTCTTGCTGTTGATGGGCTCTTCCATGCCGCCGCGCAGGCGGTACTGGTAGCGCATGGTCATCAGCGCGAAGCGCGTGGGCGAGCACACGGGCGAATTGGCATAGCCCTGGGTGAAGCGCAGGCCGCCTGCGGCCAGGGCGTCGATGTGGGGCGAGACGGGGCCGAAGTCGGCGGGCCGTCCGCCATAGCAGCCCAGGTCGGCAAAGCCCAGGTCGTCGGCCACGATGAAGATCAGGTTGGGTCGCATGGTGGCCACAGCTTAGGCGGCCATTGGCCATCCGTAAAATTGAAAATCGCGCACCAAAAATAAAAATATCTATGGATCCGAGACACCTGGTCCAGCTCGCCACCATTCTGGAAAAGGGCTCCATCACCCAGGCCAGCCGCCATCTGCACCTGACGCAGCCCACGCTGACGCACAACATGCAGACGCTGGAAATGCAGGCCGGCGGCCAGCTCTTCGAGCGCAGCCGCTATGGCGTGCGCAGCACCCCGCTGGGCGAGATGCTGGCGCGCGAGGGCCGGGCCATTGCACGCCAGCTGCGCGATGCGGCCGAGGTGACGGCGCGGCACCGTGGCGGCATACGCAACCAGGTGCGCATCGGCGTGGGGCCGGTGGTGGGGGCGGCCGTGATGGGGCCGCTGGCCCATACGCTGCTGGCGCAGTTGCCCGATCTGGCGCTGACCATCCACAGCGACCGGCCGCACCTGCTGATGGAGCAGTTGATCGACGGCCGGCACGACTACGTGATCGCGCCTTCGTGGCTGGAGCGCCCGCCGCCGGGCATTGCGCGCGAGCTGCTGGTGGCCGACGAGCTGGGCGTGTTCTGCGGCCAGGCGCACCCGCTGGCGCAGGGGCCGCTGGCAGCCGGCGCCGTGGACGGCCAGGCCTGGATCAGCCTGGGCACGGCCTCGCCCTTCGACCAGGACGTGCGCGACATGCTGCGCCAGGCCGGCGTGGCGCGCATGCGTGCCGAGGTCACGGTGCTGGGCGAAGCCTTCACGCTGCTGGAACTGTTGGCACGCGGGCGCCACCTGTCGGTGCTGCCGCGCTTTCCGCTGCGCCGGCTGATGCCGCGATTCGGCGTGGTGGAGCTGCCCTGGCCCGGCCCCGCCACGGCCCGCCCGATGTACCTGTGGAGCAGCGTGAGGGCGCAGGAGGATGCGGCGATGGCCCGCGTGGGCGCCCTGCTGCGCGAGCAGATGGCGGCCATGGCTGCCGGCGGCGCGGCCCTGTAGCGCTCAGCCAGCCGCGTGCGGCACCACCACCACGTCGGCTTCGACGATGTCCAGCGCCTGCCGGGCCACGCTGCCCAGCAGCAGTTGGGCCAGCGCGCCGCGCGGGGCGCGGCCGAGCACGATCAGCTCGTCGGGGTGCTGCTGGCTGTGTTCATACAGGCGCGCGGCCGGATCGCCCGTTTCCAGCGCCATGCGCGGGCGCGTGCGCTGCGCCTCGGGCAGCGGCAGCGCGGCCAGCCAGGCCTGCATCTGCTGCAGGGCGGCTTCGTGCGCGTTGCGCAGCGCCATGCCCTGGCCCAGCGCGTGGCGCAGGTGCGGCGGGGTGTCGAAGGCATGGAACAGCGTCACCTGGGCCTCGGGAAAGGCCGCCAGTGCCCAGCACAGCGCATGGCCTGCGCTGTCCGACAGGTCGGTGGCCACGCGCACGCGCGGGTAGGGCGCGCGCACGCGGTTGCGCACCACCAGCAGCGGCACGCTCGCGCGGCGCGCCAGTGTGTCGACGCTGGAGCCCAGCAAGATGCGGCTCAGCGCCTCGTTGCGGGCCACGCCGGTCACGATCAGCCCGGCCCGTTCGGCTTCGGCCACCGCCAGCACCGCGTCGGCCACGGGGCCCGATTCGACGCGCACGGCAAAGGGCAGCTCCTGCACGGCCAGGTCGGCGCGCAGGCGCTGCTCGGCCACGCCCAGTGGCGCGCGCGCCGGCCCGCCCACGCGGCGCAGGTCCTGCGGCGCCGTGGCCGGGTCGATCACGCTCAGCGCCACGGCGCTGGCGCGCCATTGCTGGCCCAGTTGCACGGTGCGGTCCAGCGCGCGGTCGCAGCGGCTGCTCAGGTCGGTGGCGAACAGGATGCGGCTGGGGGCTTGGGGCTGGCGGCTCATGGGCGGGATTCTCGGGCCGTGCCGGCAGACCCCGGGCGGCCGGCCTGCGGCAAGGGCAGCTGCAGGATGCGCCGCAGCTCCAGGATGGCCGCGGGATGCTCCTGCACGCTGTGGCCCGAGGTGATCACGCGCTCGGACTGCGCGCTGTCCAGGTGCGCGCTGGCATAGGGCACGATGCCATCGCTGCTCTGGGCCAGCGCGATGCCGGGGTCGATGCGGCCGATGATGGAATGGTGCGGCAACCCGGGCGCCATGGGCAGCGCCGCCGCCGCGCGCACGAAGGGGTCGCGGTCGCTCAGGTTGTCGATGCTGTTGGGGATGCGCTGCAGGGTGCTGCCCTCGGCCGATGCGCTGCCGCCGCGCTGCGGCGCCTGCGGGCCTGCCGCGTCGGCGCCGGGCCGCATCTGCGCCAGCAGGCGCGCCAGGTCGCCCGCTTCCTGAAGCATGGCCAGCGGCAAGGTCACCAGGTTGGCCACGCGGCGTGCGATGCGCTCTTCGGCAAAGGGCGTGCCGCGGTGCGGCGCGGCGATGAAGACGGCGCGCTGCACGCCGGGCAGCGGCTCGAAGCTCAGGAAGGCGCCCATGCCTTCGCGCGCCTGCGCGCCGCGTGCCTGCGGCGGCAGCAGCTGCCACAGCTGCTCGTCGGCCTGAGAGACCAGCAGCCGCGCCAGCACGCCACCCATGCTGTGGCCCACGAGCGTGATGTTGCGTGCCGCGACCGAGTGGCCGTCCGGGTCGTGGGCGCGGAGCGTGTGCTGCAGCGCCTGGCGGATGCTGTGCAGGTTCAGCGCCAGTGGCGCATTGGTGGGGTAGTAGACCTGCCAGACCTGGTAGTTCTGGCGCAGCTGCTCGTCGCCCATCACTTCGTTGGCCACGTTGACCCAGGCTTCGGGGCTGCTGGCCAGGCCGTGCAGCATCACGATGATGCGGCGCTCGGGGTTCCAGGGCTGCATGATCTGCACGCGCGGCGCCACGATGCCGTCGGACAGGCCGAACAGCGTGCGCAGCGACTGCCTGGCAAAGCCCGAGCGCGCGAGCCACAGCCCGTAGCCGGCCGTGAAGTTGGCTGCCAGCGGCACCTGCTCGCCGCCCAGCGTGGCGTGGCTGCTGCGATAGGGGTCGTACAGCAGCACGCGCACCTGGCTCGTGGCCATCACCTCGGCCAGCGTCCGGCCTTCGAAGCGCAGCAGCGCGGTGACGGAAGGGAACTGGGTTTCTCCCGCGCCGGGGTGTGCGGGCGGTGGCGTGCCGTTCCCCTCGGGGGTGGGCGGTGGCGCGGGCGGTTCCAGCACGGCCACGAACTCGGCGCCGAAGCCATCGCGCCGGTAGGTGTTGCGCAGCCCCGTGAAGCGCAGCGACGCGGCGGGCACCAGTTCCTGCGGCAGGCCGGCACCCGGCAGCGCGGGCATCTCCACCGTTTCGCCGCGGATCTGCCAGCGGCCGATGCGCGTGAGCGCCTGCGGGTCCTGCGGGGCCGGCGCAGCCTGCGCCTGCACGTCGCCGCGGTAGAGCAGGAACAGGCGCGAGACGGCCTGCTGCGCGGCGTAGTTGTAGTAGTCGCGCACCTGCGTCTGCCGGTCTTCGAAGGCCCGCTCGCCGGGCCGGCGTGCGGTGTGGAAGAGGTAGGCATAGGCGTGGCGCGCGGTCTCGATCCAGGCGTCCAGCACGGGGTCGCCGGCCGGCGCGCTGGAGGACACAGGCAGCGGCAGCTTCGGCGTGCCAACCGCGCGGGCCGTGGCCAGCGCGTGTTCCAGCCACAGCTCCGACAGCGCCGACAGCCGCTGCTCCTCGGTGATGCCCGCGGCCGTCTGCAGCGTCTGGCGGCAGGGCGCGGGGCGCTCGCGGCAGTCCTCGATGCCGATCACGCGCAGCACCTCCTGCGCGGTCTGGCTGAGCCGGCCCGTGGTCAGCATGTCGCCGCGCCGCTCGGCCAGGTAGTCGGCCGGCGAGATGGTGGACACGCTCACGGCCGCGCAGCCTGAAAGAAGACAGGCCAGCAGCAGCAGGAGCAGCGCAGGCATCGCGCGCATCTCCGGAAAGTGCCGGATGCAGGAGGCCGCAGACCGGCCCGGCATGGCGTTCGTCGATCTCATGGCATGCCCGGCATGCCGGCGCGGATCGCGCGCGAGAAAGACTGCGGATCGCCAGCGGCCGCCTTCGCGCGTTCGGTGATGCGGCCGGCGCTGCGCAGCGCCTGCAGATCCTGCCCCGGCGCCAGCGCGCCCACCTCGTGCACGTACTCGGGCAGGTAGCCCGAGGCCAGCAGGCGCCAGTCCAGCGGCAGGCCGCCCACGATGCGCTGCGCCATCTGGTAGACGATGGTGGTGCAGTTGGCCGTGAGCGTGTCGTAGAAGCGCGGCTGGCGCTGCAGCGATTCGGCTTCGGCCACATAGGCCAGGAACAGCGAGCGTATGGCCGCGGGCGCCATCTGCACGCGGTACAGGTACACGTCTTCGCCGCGCACGTTGGTGCGCACGCGCAGCAGGTCGCGTTCGTCGCCGGCCACCAGGCTCAGTTCGAACTGCTTGAAAAAGCCCGCCACGGCCGAGAAGTGCTCATGCCGCTCCTTGCGGATCTCGATCGAGAAGACCACCTGCTCGGTGCCACCGCGCCCGTCGTCGAAACCGAAGGACACCAGCGTGTGGGCGATGGCTGGCCCCATCCAGTACGACAGCCCCATGTCCACCGAGCGCAGCCGGTCCAGGTCGTAGCGGCGGGCTTCCCAGCGCGCGGTGTAGTCAGTTTCGCTGCGCCAGTCGAAGTTGCGCACGTTCTGCAGCAGCACCTGGCTGCCCTGCACGCGCGGCTGCAGGTGCCGTGCCACGTCGTCGGCCCAGTCGCGCTCGTTCGAGGGCGCAAGCCGCACCCACCAGCCCAGCAGCAGCGCAAAGGCCAGCCCGTAGCTCAGCACGGCGCGCGCGGTCTGGCCGCGCCAGATCAGCAGCAAGGCGGCCAGGGCGAACAGCCCCCAGGCCGCGACCGCGGCCAGGCGCCACGGCATGGAAATCGGAAGCTGGTAATGAAGCGCCAATGCAGCCCAGAGGGCCGTAAGCAGCAGGAGAAGGCTGTGCGCGCCGCAGGCCAGCCAGCCGGGGCGTCGTTCAGCCATGGCGGGGATGCTTGGCGGCTGGCTGGACCGCCGGGGAAGCTGTGAGGGGGCAGGGCATGGGGCGCGACTTTAGCAACGGACCGTGGCATTGCCTTCGGTCAGGGGCTCAGCCCGGATGCCCGATGCCCGGAACGCGATTCGAAGCCGCGTGGCGGTTTGCCTCGCCTCGTCTCGGCCGGCCCGACCCTGCGCCCGCTGGATCGAGCCCTGCGCCGGTCAGGCGCGGCGCTTCATGGCCGCTGTTTCGATGCCGCGCGGTCCATCAGGTGCGCAAGCTCGCCCATGATCCCGCGGCGGAAGGCCAGCACGCAGATCACGAAGATCAGGCCGGTGACCATGGTGACGGATTCGCCCAGGGTGCTGAACCAGGTCACGTGGGTCAGCTCCGCGAGCAGGCTGCCGAACTCGCCGATCTTGTTCTCCAGCAGCACCACCACGGCCGAGCCGACGATGGGGCCGGACAGCGTGCCCAGGCCGCCCACCAGCGTCATCAGGATGACCTGGCCCGAGGCGCTCCAATGCACGTCCGACAGCGTGGCAAAGCCCAGCACCAGCGTCTTGAGCGAACCGGCCAGGCCCGACAGCGCGGCCGAGATCACGAAGGCCAGCAGCTTGAAGCGCCCCACGTCGTAGCCCAGCGAGAGCGCGCGCGGTTCGTTCTCCTTGATGCCCTTGAGCACCTGGCCGAAGGGCGAATGGATGGTGCGCACGATCAGCAGGCAGCCCATCACCACCAGCACCAGCGTCACGTAGTACATGGTCAGGTCGTTCTGCAGGTCGAGCCAGCCGAAGAGCTTGCCGCGCGGCACGCCCTGCAGCCCGTCCTCGCCGCCGGTGAAGCGCGCCTGCAGACACAGGAAATACACCATCTGCGCGAGCGCCAGCGTGATCATCGAGAAATAGATGCCCTGGCGCCGGATGGCCAGCAACCCGAACACCCAGCCCAGCACGCCGCCGGTGAGCGTGCCCAGTACGAGGCCCAGCTCGGGCGTCAGGCCCCAGGCTTTCAGCGAATGCCCCGTGATGTAGGCCGAGAAGCCCAGGAAGGCGGCATGCCCGAAGGACAGCAGGCCGGTGTAGCCCAGCAGCAGGTTGAAGGCGCAGGCGAACAGTGCAAAGCACATCAGCTTCATCACGAACACCGGGTAGGCGCCCATGAAGGGTGCAAGCACCAGGCCGAGCAGCAGCAAGGCGTAGAGGGCGAGGGTCAGCTTCTTCATGGTCAATCAGCGCAGGCGTGTTCTCTTACTTTTCTTTGCCGAACAGGCCGGCGGGGCGGATCAGCAGCACGATGGCCATGATGACGAAAACAACGGTGGAAGAGGCCTCGGGGTAGAAGACCTTGGTCAGGCCCTCGATGACGCCCAGCCCCAGCCCGGTGAGGATGGCGCCCATGATCGAGCCCATGCCGCCGATCACCACCACCGCGAAGACCACGATGATCAGGTTCTGGCCCATCAGCGGCGAGACCTGGATCACCGGCGCGGCCAGCACGCCGGCAAAGGCCGCCAGCGCCACGCCGAAGCCGTAGGTCAGCGTGATCATCAGCGGCACGTTGACGCCGAAGGCCTCGACCAGGCGCGGGTTCTCGGTGCCCGCGCGCAGGTAGGCGCCGATGCGTGTCTTCTCGATCACGAACCAGGTGGCGAAGCACACGACCAGCGAGGCCAGCACCACCCAGGCGCGGTAGTTGGGCAGCACCATGAAGCCCAGGTCGGTTGCGCTGGCCAACTGGTCGGGCGCGTCGTAGGCCAGGCCCGAGACGCCATAGGCCGAGCGCAGGATGCCCTCGATCAGCAGGGTCAGGCCCAGCGTGAGCAGCAGGCCATAGAGGTGGTCGAGCTTGTAGATCCAGCGCAGCAGCAGGCGCTCGATCACCACGCCGAGCAGGCCGATGATCAGCGGCGCCGCCAGCAGCATCACCCAGTAGTTGATCTCGAAATAGTTCATCGCCATCCACGCCAGCACGGCGCCCAGCATGAACAGGGCACCGTGCGCGAAGTTGATGACGTTGAGCAGTCCGAAGATCACCGCCAGCCCGAGGCTCAGGATGGCATAGAAGGAGCCGTTGACCAGCCCCAGAAGGAGCTGGCTCAGCAAGGCGGGCATCGAGATCTGCATGGGGCTGCTGCTGCGGGTTCGGTTCAGGTAGGGCTCATTTCCAGAGCGCGCACTTGCTCTCGGCCTTGGTCGTATAGACCTGCTCGCCAGGCAGCGCCTTGATGACCTTCAGGTAGTCCCAGGGCTGCTTGGATTCGGCGGGACTCTTGGCCTGCACCAGGTACATGTCATGCACGAAGCGGCCGTCGGCGCGGATCATGCCCTTGCCGTAGAAGTCGTTGATCGGCGTCTTCTTGAGCTGTTCCATCACCTTGTCGGCATCGGTGGTCTTGGCGGCTTCCACGGCCTTGAGGTAGTTGGTGGCGGCCGAGTAGTCGGCAGCCTGCACATCGGTGGGCATGCGTTTGGTTTTCTCGAAGAAGCGCTTGGCCCACTTGCGGGTGTCGTCGTTCAGGTCCCAGTACCAGCTCGTGGTGTGCAGCAGGCCCGCGGTGTTCTTCAGGCCCAGGCTGTGGATGTCCGACAGGAACGCCAGCAGGCCGGCGACCTTCATCGACTTGTCGATGCCGAACTCCTTGGCTGCCTTGATCGAGTTGACGGTGTCGCCGCCCGCGTTGGCCAGGCCCAGGATCTGCGCCTTGGAGTTCTGCGCCTGCAGCAGGAAGGACGAGAAGTCGCTGGCGTTGATCGGCGTGCGCACCGAGCCGACCACCGTGCCGCCCTTTTCCTTGATGATCTTTGTCGTATCGGCTTCCAGCGCATGGCCGAAGGCATAGTCGGCCGTCAGGAAGAACCAGCTCTTGCCGCCCTGGTCGACCACCGCCGCGCCCGTGCCCTTGGCCAGGGCCACCGTGTCAAAGGCGTAGTGCACGGTGTAGGGGCTGCACTGTTCGTTGGTCAATGCAGCGGAGCCGGCGCCGTTGTTGAAGTACACACGCTTCTTTTCCAGTGCCACCTTGGCCATGGCCAGCGCAGCGCCGGAGTTGGTGCCACCGAACACCATGGTCAGGCCCGCGGTGTCGATCCATTCGCGCGCCTTGGACGCGGCGATGTCGGCCTTGTTCTGGTGGTCGGCCACCAGCAGCTCGATGGGCTGGCCCAGCACCTTGCCGCCGAAGTCGTCGATGGCCATCTGGATCGCCACAGCGCCGTTCTTGCCCTCCACGTCGGAGTACAGGCTCGACATGTCGGTGATCAGACCGATCTTGACCTGGGCCTGCGCGGCCGAAGCCAGCGCGAGCGCGCCGACCGCCAGCGCAATCGCGCCGAGTTGCTTCTTCTTCATGCCTGTCTCCTTCTGGAAGTGATGATGAGGATGGTTGCGAGGGGATTGCGTGTGTGAACGGAGGGCGAGGCCGGCTCAGACGCCGAGCAGCTCGTTGAGCACTTCGGCCTTGGTCTGCAGCTCGTGGGCGCCGAAGCGCTCCACGATGCGTCCGTGCTCCATCACATAGAAGCGGTCGGCCAGCGGCGCGGCAAAGCGGAAGTTCTGCTCCACCATCACCACCGTGTAGCCCTTGGCCCGCAGCATGGTGATCATGCGCGCCAGCGCCTGCACGATCACCGGCGCCAGCCCCTCCGAAATCTCATCGAGCAGCAGCAGCCGCGCGCCCGTGCGCAGGATGCGCGCCACCGCCAGCATCTGCTGCTCACCCCCGGATAGCCGCGTGCCCTGGCTGTGGCGCCGCTCGGCCAGGTTGGGGAACATGGCGTAGATCTCATCGACGCTCATGCCGCCATCGCTGCCCTTGAGGGCCGGCGGCAGCATCAGGTTCTCCTCGGCAGAAAGGCTGGCGAAGATGCCCCGCTCTTCCGGGCAGTAGCCGATGCCAAAGTGCGCGATGCGGTGCGTGGGCAGCCCGACGGTCTCGTGCCCATGCACCTTGATGCTGCCCTTGCGCGAACCCGTCAGCCCCATGATGGCGCGCAGCGTGCTCGTGCGCCCGGCGCCGTTGCGCCCCAGCAGCGTCACCACCTCGCCGGGCTGCACCACCATGTCCACGCCATGCAGCACATGCGATTCACCGTACCAGGCGTGAAGGTCCTTGATTTCGAGGGCGGGTGCCGACATTCAATGTGCCCCTTGCAACTGGCCTTCGGTGGTGCCCATGTAGGCCTCCATCACCTGCGGGTTCTTCGAGACTTCGCCGTACGGCCCTTCGGCCAGCACGGCGCCGCGCTGCAGCACGGTGATGGTGTCGGCGATGGTGGAGACCACGCTCATGTTGTGCTCCACCATCAGGATGGTGCGCCCGGCCGACACGCGCTTGATCAGCTGCGCCACGCGGTGCACGTCCTCGTGGCCCATGCCCTGGGTGGGCTCATCGAGCAGCATCAGCTCGGGCTCCATCGCCAGGGTGGTGGCGATCTCCAGCGCGCGCTTGCGGCCGTAGGGCAGGTTCACGGTCTGCTCGTGGGCCAGCTCGGCCAGGCCCACTTCGGCCAGCAGCTCCATGGCGCGGCCATGCAGCGGCGCCAGCGATTTCTCGCTCTTCCAGAAGTGGTAGCAGGTGCCCAGTGCGCGCTGCAGGCCCAGGCGTACGTTCTCCAGCACGCTCAGGTGCGGGAACACGGCCGAGATCTGGAAGGAGCGGATGATGCCGCGCCGCGCGATCTGGGCCGGGCGCTCGCCGGTGATGTCCACGCCGTTGAAGACGATGCTGCCCGAGGTGGGCTCCAGGAACTTGGTCAGCAGGTTGAAGCAGGTGGTCTTGCCGGCGCCGTTGGGGCCGATGAGCGCGTGGATGGAGCCGCGCTGCACCTTCAGATCCACCTTGCTCACGGCTGTGAAGCCCTTGAATTCCTTGGTGAGCTGGCGGGTTTCGAGGATGACGTCGCTCATCGAGCGCCCTCCGCCACGTTCTTGCGCTGCGGGATCAGCGACCGGATCTCTTCAGACGCATTGGCGAACCTGACCTTCCCGTCCTTGACCACGCCCAGCACCAGCATGTTCTGGCTGACCGCTTCGTGGTCTTCGCGGCTGAACGGCTTCTGGTGCACGGTCACCATGCCGCGCACGGGCTCGTTGAGGTTCTCCAGCGCATCCCGCATGGTCAGCGGCGTCAGCGGGGTGCGTTGAGTCCGCAACTGCCCGATCGCGCGGATGACCAGTTGCATGGCGTCATAGGCCTGCGCCGCGCACATGGCGCACGGAACGCGGTCGGTGCCGAGTTCGCGCGTCACATTGCGCAGGAAGGCCTGACGGTCGAAGTTGTGCTGCCCGTCCTGGATGAAGGTCTGCGCGGTCAGGGCGCCGTCTGCGGCCGCGCCCGCGGCCGACAGGTGGTTGCCGAAGCCTACGGTCCAGGGCCCGATGTGAGGGATCTTCCATTTCATGTCGGCGCGCGCCTGCGAGATGAGGGCGTTTTCCGGCCCGGTGGTATAGGTGAACAGCACATCCACGCCGGCAGCCCGTGCGCGCTCCATGTGCGGCCGCAGGTCCTTGATGCCGGTGGGGAAGCGCTCCATGTGCGCCACTTGCAGCTTGTGCTTCGCAAGTTCCGCTTCGAGATCCTTGCGTCCGAATTCGCCATAGCCGCTGGTGTCTGCCATCAGGCCCACGCGCTGCCAGCCGTTCTTGAGGATCACTTTGACCATGAATGCGACCTGCTGAACATCGGGCACGGCGGTTCTAAAAATAAAGTTCTGGTCCGAGGCCGGTGGCGCAAATTTGTTTGCAATCAGGGAGCCAGTGGCCACGGGCACGATCAAAGGCACCTTGGCATCCTGGTAAATACCGATGGAAGCCGTTGCGACGCCCGTATTGCAGTAGCCGATGGTCACGAGGACCTTCTCCTTAATGATCTCCGCGGCGACCTTTTTTCCAGTCTCAGGGTCCGCACGGTCATCTCTCTCGACGAGTTCGACAGGTTGCCCAAGCAATCCCCCCACGCTGTTTAATTCCCGAACGATCATTCGCATGGCCGCGCGTACGCTCAATCCCATATCGGCCGATCCTCCTTCGAATGGGCAATTCATGCCGATCCGGATCGGTTCAGTGGTCGTTGCGCCGAATGCTGTGCCTGCGAATGCCACGCAAATTGTGGCGATGAGAGACCTGATCATCATGTTCTCCCCGCTGAGTAAGAATGTAAGAAGAAAAACTCAGAATTGCTCCGGCATCAGGGCAAAACTGCTTTGCACAAATGCAATCCACAAATGTGTGATCACGATTGGGCTTGCCCTGAAATACGCGGTGACGGGCTGCTGTTTGCAGCGCCGGGTGGATGCGCGGGAATACCCGCGGTCGGACGGTCGGTTCAGTTCAGACCGGGGTGCACCGAGGCGGGGGGGAGCGCGAGTGCTTCCAAACGGTGCGGCAGGATTGCCGTGGACTGGGCTGGCACATGATGGTCGGACCCAATGGCTCAGTCATCGAGGAAGCGCAGTTCCTGGCTGTCACCCATCAGGAAGTCGCGGTTGATTTCCACGGTCTGGCGCAGGTAATCCCACAGCACGCGGATGCGGGCGATTTCGCGCTGCTCCTTGTGGGCAATGAGCCAGAAAGTTCGCACCAGCGAGGCTTCGTCGGGCAAAACCGGCAGAAGGTCGGCGCATGGGGTGGCCAGAAAGCACGGAAGAATGGCCAGTGCCTTGCCCCGCCGTGCGGCATTCAATTGCGCAATGATGCTGGTGCTGCGCAGACGCACGAGCGCGCCCGGTGCGAGTTTTTCGACGTACCGGAGTTCGTCGCTGTAAGACAATTCGTCCACATAGGCGATCAGCCGATGATGAGAAATATCCGCGACCGATTTGATGGGCGGATGGCTGGCCAGGTAATTGGGCGTTGCGTAAAGCCGAAGCCGGTAATCCGACAATTTGGAGGCCACGTAAAAGCCGGCCGTCGGGCGGTCCACGCTGATTGCCAGGTCGGCCTCCCGCTTGGAAAGGTTGATGCACCGCGGCATCGAAAGAACATCCACGCGGATTTGCGGATGCCTTTCGCAGAAATCGCAAAGATGGGGCGTGAGGAAAAAGCTGCCGAATCCTTCGGTGGCGCCCAGCCTGATCTTGCCGATCAGCGTCTTGTTGTCGTGGCCAACCTGTGATTCGACCATCGACAAGCTGTTCTCGATCGCCTCGACCGAGCGCAGAAGCTGGCGCCCGGCATGGGTCAGCACATGGCCCTGGGAGTTCCTGCCGAACAATTGGGTGCCGAGCTCGCGCTCGAGGATTTTCAGGCGCCTGGTGACCGTGGAATGGTCCAGGGACAGCGAAGCCGACGCCTCCACGGCCGAGTTGTGGCGCGCAACGGCAAGAAAAACCCGCAAATTGTCCCAATTGGAATTCAGCATGCCTCGGCTCGACTGGTTTCGGAATTTCCGCACCTCGCGCCTTCGCAGGAGTTCCCATTGCGCACTGGCGCCTCATTCCGCCCCGGTCACCGGGCTTGGGTCGCTTTCGTCGCAAAACTGCCGGACCTCCAACGTCAGCAGAGACCGCTTCGCCCGCAAATATTCTTTGTTCTGGGTGGCGTCGCCGGTGGGTCAGACTCTAGACGCAACCCAGGCCCTGGCCGGGCCTCGCGGCCGGGCTGAGTGCCCAGCAATTTGCCTTTCAGCGGCAATCTTTGGCACTTCGTTAAATCAATTTGTGTCATTTCTTCGAAGCGCCCATCCGGATGTAACGGAACGGCGGGGCCGTTTCCGTGTGCGGAATGCAGCGCTTGCTGCAGCAGAAGTGCCATCCGCTTAAAAGCAGAACTGACGCTTTCGCACGGCGTCACGCGATCAATATGACGAATTTCGTGCGAAATGTCACACAAAGTAAGCTTGATACTGTTAATCTTTTGTCAATCGCTGCCGGAACGCCCGGTTGCGGCATCCACCCCGCCGGCCGAACAGCAGTGGGCTTGTCTTTGTTTCCCCGCTGTTCGGCTCAAAGAGGTCCTTGTGGCGCTGTACGGAAAATGTTGCGATCACTGCTACCCGGAACGGGTCCGGCGCAGCCTGTGGATGCGGTTCGTCCTGGGCCGCAGGGCCTATCGCTGCGCCTATTGCAAGGCCTCGCTGCTGCTGTCACCGGAGCATGCCGTGGCGCTGCGCATGGAATCGTCCGAGCCCCGCGCGGCCCTCACGGCGCGGGCCGATGAGGCGGCACCGGGCGGGTCTGCACGCTCCTGAGTCGTCCAAGGAAGAGATTGCTGCCAACGCCGCAGCGCCGCGTCCCTCGGGCCCGCTGCAAAAGCGCCCCTTTGAGCGCCCTCGCGCAGGGCCGCGCCGGGCCCGCCTACCCGGAAGTGTGATCTTGTAACAGTGCTCTTCTTCAGTCTCTGCGTGCTTTCGGATTAACGGTCTGAAACAAAATGCAGCAGAACGATTGAGGAGTGCATCTTGTTTGGCCACAACAAGCTGGTGGTGTACGTGGGGCGCAGCAAGTCAGGCCGGTGGCCGGCCGAGGTGTTCATCAAGTTCGCCCGGCAGGCGGCGGCGCAGGCCCAGGTGACCAGTGCGCTGCTGGACGATGGCATGGGTGTCTTCCACATGGTGCAGGGCCCGGCGACGGCGGTGGACCACTTCATGGCCGCGGTCACGCTGTCTCGCCGCCTGCGCCATGTCCGAATCGTGTGCGAAGAGCGCCAGCTGGTGCGGGACTTTCCCAGCGAACCGCTCGTGCATGTCAGCGACCCCTCCTGGCGGCAGCGCATCACCAGCCTGCTTAACGGCGAGCACGTGGAGCGTGAAGATCTGTGGCACTACTGCAAGGGAGTGCTGCACCGCATCGACAACCGCAGCGAAAGCCCGAGCGATCTGGATGCGGACGACGGCGAGTGGCTGGCGTCCTCCTACTGAAGCCGTCAGGCGCAGCTCTCACCCCTGGGCTCAGAGCGCGAAGCGTGCGGTGCCCAGGTTCTTGCCGTTGCGTGACACCACGGCCACCACCTTGGTGCCCGCCGCCACGTTGAAGCTGCCCGTGGCTTCAAGCCGGTCGCCCACGGCCTGCAGCGTCGCTTCCTGCTTCTGCGTGCCGGTCAGCAGCGTCAGCCTGGCGCTCACGCCGGCCACGGGCATGGGCTTGCCGTGGTCGCGCAGGTGCAGCTGCAGGCGGTCGGCCTTGGCCACCAGTTCATAGACCACATGCCTGGCCTCGACCACCACGCCGCCATGCGCGGGCGCCAGGTCGTGGCTGGGGTCGGCCAGGGCGGGCAGGGGGCCGAGGATCGTGGCGGCGAATGCGGCGGCCAGGGCCATGGGGCGGATGCGGGGTGTCATGCGCAGAACTCCTTTGGGGGTTGGGATGGGGTCAGTCGGGAAGGCCGGGCCGCGTTCACAGCGCCTGCGTGTCGTCGGAGGCCTCGACCAGGCGCTGTGCGCTCCTGCGGCCAAAGAGCCAGAACAGGGCGGGCGTGAGGAAGGTGTCGAGCAGGGTGGAGCTGATCAGGCCCGAGAAGATGACGACGGCCACGGGATGCAGCACTTCGGTGCCCGGGCGCTCGGCTTCGAACAGCAGCGGCGCCAGCGCAAAGGCGGTGACCAGCGCGGTCATCAGCACCGGGGAGAGCCGCTCCAGCGAGCCGCGCACGATCATCTTCACGTCGAACTGCTCGCCCTCGAAGCGCATCAGGTTGATGTAGTGGCTGACCTTCAGGATGCCGTTGCGCACCGAGATGCCCGCCAGCGTGATGAAGCCCACCAGCGCGGCCACCGACAGCGGCTGGCCCGACAGCCACAGCCCGATCACCGCACCCACCAGCGCGAGCGGGATATTGGCCATGATGAGCACCGACAGCACCACGGATTGGTAGCGGCTGTAGAGCACCACGAACATCAGGGTCAGCGAGATCAGCGACAGCAGGCCCACCAGGCGCGAGGCTTCCTCCTGGGCCTGGAACTGGCCGCCCAGCGTGATGAAGTAGCCCTCGGGCAGCTTCATGCCGGCCACCGCCGCGCGCATGTCTGCCACCACTTCCGACAGCGCGCGGCCCGACGCATTGGCTTGCAGCACGATGCGCCTGCGCCCGTCGTCGCGGCTCACCTGATTGGGTCCGTCGCCGTCCTCGATGGTGGCGATGCGCGACAGCGGCACATGGCCGTTCGGCGTTTCGATCAGCAACTGGCCCAGGCCTTCGGCGCTGCGGGCGCTTTCGGGCAGGCGCACCACCAGCGCGAAGCGGCGCGCACCCTCGGTCACCTGCGACACGCGCTGGCCTTCCACCAGCCGCTGCAAGGAAGCCAGCACCTGAGGCGCTGACACGCCGTATTGCGCGGCGCGGTCGTAGTCCACATGCACCTTGATCTGCGGCGACAGCACCTGCTTTTCCACCTCCAGGTCGGCCAGGCCGGGGATGCCGGCCAGCCGCCCGCGCAGCAGCTCGGCCTGGCCGCGCAGCACGTCCAGGTCTTCGCCGAAGAGCTTGATCGCGATCTGCGCGCGCACGCCCGAAAGCATGTGGTCGATGCGATGCGAGATGGGCTGCCCGATGCTGATGGCCGCGGGCAGATGCGCGATGCGCCGGCGGATGTCAGCCGTGATCTCGGCCATCGGGCGCTGCAATGCAGCGGCGGGCAGCAGGCCGACGTCCAGCTCGCTCACGTGCACGCCCTCGGCGTGCTCGTCCAGCTCGGCCCGCCCGCTGCGCCGGCCCACGTGCGTGACCTCGGGCACCGCGCGCACCAGGCGCTCGGCCTGGCTGGCCAGGGCCGCGCTCTGTTCCAGCGTCACGCCCGGGTTCAGCCGCATGCCGATCAGCAGGGTGCCTTCATTGAAGGGCGGCAGGAAGGTGGTGGGGAAGAAGGGCACCGCCGCGCCCGCCGCCAGCACGGCCACGGCGGCCGACGCGATGGCGATGCGCGGGCGCCGCAGCACGGCCTGTAGGCCATGGCCGTAGCGCGCCTTCAGCCAGGCCAGCAGCTTCGTGTCGCCGTGATCCAGCCGCCTCATGCGCGGCAGCAGGTAGTAGCTGAGCACGGGCGTCACGGTCACCGACACCAGCAGCGAGGCGAGCGTGGACACGATGAAGGCCACGCCCAGCGGCACGAACAATCGCCCTTCCAGCCCCGGCAGCGCGAACAGCGGAAGGAACACCAGCACGATGATGACCGTGGCGTAGAGGATGGCCGAGCGCACCTCCATCGACGCACGCTTGACCACTTCCAGCGGGTTCAGGCGCCGCATCGGCTGGCGCGCGCGGTCCTCGCGCAGTCGCCGCATGATGTTTTCCACGTCCACCACCGCGTCGTCCACCAGGCCGCCGATGGCGATCGCCAGGCCGCCCAGCGTCATGGTGTTGATGGACATGCCGAACCAGCGGAACACCAGCGCCGTGATGAAGATGGACACCGGGATGGCGGTGAGCGCGATCAGCGTGGGCCGCACGGTGCCCAGGAAGAAGAACAGGATCACGGCCACGAAGACCGAGGCGCCGATCAGCTTGCCCTGCAGGGTGGTGATGGAGACTTCGATGAAGCTGGCCTGCCGGAAGGTGACGCGCGGCGCATCCATGCCCGCGGGCAGCGAGCTTTTCATGCCGGCCAGCGCGTCCTCGATCTGGCCGGTGAGCGCCATGGTGTCGGCCGTGGGCTGTTTCTGAATGCCCAGGATCACGGCGGGCCGACCTTCGAAGCCCGCGTCGCCGCGCTTGATGGCCGCCGCAAAGGCCACCTGCGCCACCTGGTGCAGCAGGATGGGCTGGCCGTTGCGGCTGCCCACGGCCAGCCGGCGCAGGTCGTCCAGGCGCGAGGTGCGGCCCAGGTGGCGGATCAGGTATTCGCGGCCGTTGACTTCGAGAAAGCCGCCCGAGGTGTTGGCCGAAAAGCCCTGCAGCGCGGCTTCGAGCTGCTCGAAGGACACGCCCAGCTGCGCCATCTGCGCGGCCATCGGCTGCACCTGGAACTGCCGCACCTCGCCACCGATGGGGATGACCTGCGCCACGCCGGGCACCGACATCAGGCGCGGGCGCAGCACCCAGTCGGCGTACTCGCGCACGGCCATGGCCGAGATCTTTTCGCCGTCCACCGGAATGGCGATCTGCATGATCTCGCCCATGATGGAGCTGACCGGCCCCATGCGCGGCACCACGCCGTTCGGCAGCCCTTCCTCCATCGCCGACAGGCGCTCCGACACCAGCTGGCGCGCGCGGAAGATCTCGGTGCCCCAGTCGAAGGTGACGTAGAGGAAGGACAGGCCGGCCGAGGACACCGAGCGCACCGTCTCCACGCCGGGCAGGCCGTTCATGCTCGTCTCCAGCGGGAAGGTGATGAGCTGCTCCACCTCTTCGGCGGCCATGCCGCCGGCTTCGGTCATCACCGTCACCGTGGGCTTGTTGAGGTCGGGGAACACGTCCACCGGCGTGCGCGAAAGCGTGAACAGGCCATAGGCCATGGCCGCCAGCGCCACGATGATCACCAGCAGCCTGTTGGCCAGGCTGTGGTCCAGAAGCCACTTGAACATGATGGTGTCAGCGAACCTGGTTGATCAGCGCGGCGCCCTGCGTGGCCACGCGCTCGCCGGGCTGAAGGCCCGAAGTGACGGCCACGCGCACGCCGTCCAGCGGCGCCACGGTGACCGGGCGTGGCGCGAAGTGCTCGGGCTGCGTCTTGACCCAGACGATGGCCTGGTTGGCGGCGTTCTTCATCACCGCCGATTGCGGCACGGCGATGGCCTCCACCGTGCTGCGGCTGTGCACCTGCACGCGCAGCGGCTGGCCCACGGCCAGAGAAGCCAGCGCGTCGGCCTGCGCGCCGAAGGACAGCGGCAGCGCCTGCTCGCGCAGGCTGCGCGCGGCGCCGATGAAGCGCAGCGGCACGCGCGTGCCGCCCACGGCGACGCTCGCGCCCGCGATGTCGGCCGGCAGCGCGGGGTCATAGGCCAGCGCCTCGATGCGCAGGCGCTGCGGATCCACGATCTCGAAAAGGGTCTCTCGCGCATCCACCACCTGGCCGGCCACCACGGCCGACGAGGCGAGCACGCCCGACACCGGCGCCACCAGCGGGTCGCGGCCCGACAGGCCCGCGCCGATGGCCTGGGCGCGTTCGCGCGCGCTCGCGGCCTCGCTTTCGGCGGCCTCGATGTCCTTGCGCGGGATGGTGTCGCTGAGCGCGCGCAGGCGCGCCACGCGCTTTTCGGCCAGCTGCTGCGCCGCGCGCAGCTCGGCCAGCTGCGCGGCCTGCGAGGCCCGCTCCAGCGGCGGGGCCGCCGGCTGCACCCAGGCCAGCACCTCCCCCTTGCGCACGGCCTGGCCGGGCTCGGGCAGGCCGCGCGGGCCTGCCTGCACGCGCCCGGCCACCAGCGCCTGCACGCGGCCGCCGCTTTGCGGGTCCATCACCACGCGGCCATCAAGCTCGATGCTGCGCGGATGCTGGCCGCGTTCGGCCAGCACGGTGCGCACGCCCAACTGGCGCTGGGCCGGCTTGGGCAGGAACACGCTGCCATCGGGCAGGCGCTGCGGGCCGTTGCTGCTGGCGGCAGCAGGGGCATCGCCATGGTCGTGCCCCGGGCCGGCGAAGGCGGGTGCGGCGAGCATCACCAGGGCAATGCCAAGCGCCGCGGTGGTTCTCCCGCTCCCCGGCGGGCAGAGGAGCCAATCCAGATTCAGGCCTTTCATGCGCGCGCTCCTTCGACGGAGGCACTGCCCTTGCGCCGGCTCAGCGCCAGACCCAGCACCGCGACCAGCGCCAGCGCCCCCGCAGCCCAAGGCCCGTAGCGGCGCCAGGCCGGCATGGCGGCAGGGTCCGCATGCGCGGCCTGCTCGATGTGCAGATCGCCGGCCAGCAGGTCGGCCTCCTGGCCCAGGGCCAGCGTGGCCGTCACCGCCACGTCGCCCGCGGGCAGCGGTTGGGGCAGCATCACTTCGTACTCGCCGTTGCCGTGCGGCTGTGCGCTGTAGCGGGCCTCATCCAGTTGCAGTTCGATGCGTGCGTCGTTCACGGGCTCGTTGCTGGCGTGGCGGTCCAGGTAGATCGCCAGGCGCTGGCCCTGCAGCACGCCCACCAGCTCGAAGGCTTCGGATTCCAGCGCGAAGCGCGGCGGGGCCTGGCCGGTGGGCGCGGCCGGCGCGTCGTCGTGGCCTTCATGGGCCAGGGCCGGCGGCGTGAGCAGCGCGCCGCACAGGGCCAGCGCGGCGACGGGTCGAAGGACATTCATGGATA
Source organism: Xenophilus arseniciresistens (assembly GCF_028023875.1). Lineage (GTDB taxonomy): Bacteria > Pseudomonadota > Gammaproteobacteria > Burkholderiales > Burkholderiaceae_C > Xenophilus > Xenophilus arseniciresistens. The sequence goes on along the minus strand of NZ_JAQIPB010000001.1, from coordinate 196,150 downwards.
CGGGGCGGAGGGAAAGGAAGGAGGAGACAGCGTGGGCCATGGACTACCTTCTCAGGGCAGCAGGCCCAGCGACTGGCGCCATTGCGAGATCGCGCTGGCCAGCTCCAGCCGCGCGGCGGCTTGCTGGCGCGCGGCCTCGACGGCTTCGTGGTGGGTGCGCAGGCGGGTGGGCAGGTCCGACTCGCCGAGGCGGAAGGACCTGTCGATCAGCTCGCGCGTCTGCTCGGCCAGGTGCGCGCGCTGCCGGGCCGCGGCCAGCCGCACGCGCATGGCCGCCACGCGGGCCTTCAGGCTGTGCTGCTCGGTGGCCAGGCCCAGCCGGGCCTGTTCCAACTGCGCCTCGAGTTCGAGCGCCTCGGCCTGGGCGCTGGCCCACTGGGCTTCCTGGCGCGCCGACTGGCCGAAGGGCAGGCGCAGGCCGATGTTGAGCGCGTAGCGGCCGCGCTCGCCAAAGCTGCCGCGCTCGCGCGTGGTGCCCAGCGTGATCTCGGGGTTGCCCGCGCCCTGGCGCTGCGTCAGCGCGGCGCTGGCCTGGGCGACGGCCAGGCGCTGCGCCAGCTCGGCGCCCCTGGGGTGGCTGTCGAAGGCGGCCGCGGCTTCGGCGGCGGGCTCGGCCTCGGGCTGCAGGGCGGCATCGGCCGCTGCCGGCTGGCCCGCCACGGCCTGCCAGCGCTGGGCGGCCTCGACCTGGGCCTGCGCGGCTTCGGCCTGCGTCGCGCGCGCGGCGGCAACGCTGCCTTGCGCCTGCAGCAGGTCGCTGCGGGCCAGCTCGCCGGCCTGCATGCGCCGCTCCACGTCGGCGGCCAGTTGCTCGGCAAGCTGCAACTGCTGGTCGGCCAACTGGTGGTTCAGCCGCGCCTGGGCCAGCGGCCACCAGGCTTCGCGCAGCCGGCCGGCCAGTTGCAGGCGGGCCAGATCGGCGCGGCGCTCGAGGGCTTGGGCTTGCGCTTCGGCCAGCGCGCGGCTGCTGCTGCGCTCGCCCGGCCGCCACAGCGCGATGGCGATGCCGGCTTCCCATTCGCGCTGGCCTTCGTTGCTGTTGAGCCGGTCGCTGGTGTGGGCCAGCTCCAGCGCCATGGGCGCGGGCGTCCAGGTGTCGGCGGCGCGCTGCGTGGCCTGGGCGGCCACCCGGCGTTGGGCGAGGGCGCGGGCCTCGGGCTGCTGCTGCCAGGCGGCGTCGAAGGCGTCCTTCAGCGAGGTGCTGGCGGTCGGCGGGGCTGCTGCTGCAACGGCCGGTGCCGCGGCGGCGGGGGCCTGTGCCTGTGCGCCTGCGGGCGGCGCGAGCAGGAGGCCCAGCACGGCCGGCGCGCAGGCCAGAAGGGCGAAGCGTGAAAGCTGCATGGGTGCGACGGGCGGCGGCGGCCAGGCCACCGGCGCCCTGAATGGGATGCACACATGCTAGGAAGGCAGATCGCCGGCTGGATCACGCCAGGATTACATCCTTGTCATTTTTGGCGCGAGGGCGGATGCGCCAGGTGCAGCCCGATGCGCGTGAGGCCGAGCGCGCTGCTGGCGAAGGTGCGCCCGTCGTGCATGCGCGCGATGGCCGCCACGATGGCCAGCCCCAGGCCGTGGTGCTGCGAGGAGCCCGTGCGCGCCGCGTCGGCGCGGAAGAAGCGCTCGAAGATGCGCTCCAGCGTGCCCGGCGCGATGACGGGGCCGCGGTTCTGCACGCTGATGCTCACGCCGCTGGCGGCAGGCTCGATGCTGACCACCAGCGTGCTGCCCGGCTCGGCGTGGCGCACCGCATTGCTCATCAGGTTGGAGATCGCGCGCCGCAGCAGCCCGGTGTCCACCGCCAACTGGGCGTCGCCGCGCACGTCCAGGCTCAGCGCCTTGGCCTCCAGCTCGGGCTCGTGGAACTCGGCCACCGCCTGCACCTGCTCGGCCAGGCTGCAGGGGGCCGAGCGCCGCGCCTTCGCGCCGCGGTCGGCCTGCGACAGAAAGAGCATGTCGGCCATGATGGCGGACATGCGCCGCACTTCCTCCAGGCACGAGCCCAGCGCCTCGCGCAGCGCCTGTTCGCTGCGGCTGCGGCCCAGCTCCACCTCCACCTGCGCGATCATGTTCGACAGCGGCGTGCGCAGCTCGTGCGCCAGGTCGGCGTTGAAGGCCTCGAGCTGGGCGTAGGCGCCCTCGGCGCGTTGCAGCAGCGCATTGAACTGCTCGATCCACGGCTGCAGCTCGGCGGCATAGGCCCCGGCGGCGATGCGCCGGCCCGGCCGGTCGGGGCCGACCTCCGCGGTCTCCGCCGCCAGCAGCTTGAGCGGCGCCAAGCTGCGCCGCACCAGCCAGAAGCCCGTGAGCGAGACCAGCAGCGAGCCCAGCGCCGCCGTGACTATGAGCGTGTAGCCCAGACGTTCGCGCATCAGGTCGTCGCGGCCCACATCGAGGGCCATGCGCGCCTTCAGCGGCTGGCCCTGCACCGTCAGCTCGCCCTCGGGCGCGTCGCGCCAGACCCAGCGCGTGGGGCCGGTGGTGGCCGGCTGGTGGGCGAAGAAGGGCTGGTCGCTGAGCGTCAGCTCGATGGCCAGGTCGGGGTGGCTGGCGAAGATGTCGCGCAGCTTGTGCTGCACGTCGTCTTCGTCATCGGTGACCGTGCCGTGGCTGCCGTCGCCAATGGCGTGGCGCACCATCTCGTAGTGCTGGCGGTATTCGTCCTCGTGCTTGGCCGCCAGGCCCCAGCTGATGGCCGCATAGATGCCCGCGCAGACCACGCTCAGGCCCACCAGCGTCTGGACGGCCAGCCAGCGCGACAGCGAAGCCTGGATGGAGCCCGCGCTGACTGGGGCACCTTCGCGCTGACGCGCTGCGGTGCGAGCGCCTTCGGGCGGCCGGGTGGCGCTCATCGCCCTGCCGGGTCGCGGCACTCCAGCACGTAGCCCATGCCGCGCACCGTGTGCAGCAGCTTCACCTCGAAGGGGTCGTCCAGCTTGGCGCGCAGGCGCCGCACCGTCACCTCGACCACATTGGTTTCGGAGTCGAAGCTCATGCCCCACACCTGATCGGCCAGCACCGCGCGCGACAGGATCTGGCCCTGGCGCCGCAGCAGCAGCGACAGCAGCGCGAATTCCTTGGCCGTCAGGTCCAGGCGCCGGCCGCCGCGCTGCACGCGCCGCATGGTCTGGTCCAGCTGCAGGTCGGCCAGGGCATAGCGCGTGGCGTCCTGCAGCGGACTGCGGCGCAGCAGGGCGCGCACGCGGGCCAGCAGTTCGGAGAAGGAAAAGGGCTTGGCCAGGTAGTCGTCGGCCCCGCTTTCCAGGCCCTGCACGCGGTCTTCCACCGCGTCCCGGGCCGTGAGCATGAGCACGGGAACGCGCACGCCGGCGCGGCGCAGGCCCCTGACGAAATCGAAGCCGCCCATGCCGGGCAGCATCACGTCGAGCACGATGGCGTCGTAGTTGCCGCTGCGGGCCATCTCGAAACCCACGGCGCCGTCGCGCTCCAGATTCACGTTGAAGCCGCTTTCGCTCAGGCCCTTGCGCAGGTAGTCGCCCAGCTTCTGTTCATCTTCTACAACCAGCAGGTACATGCGGCGATGGTAGTGGTGTGCGCAGGCTCAAGGCGCACGCGGCGCGGCGGCCGCTGGCGGCGCGGCCATGGCCTGGCGGCCTTCGTTCAGCGCGCGAAAGGCCTGCAGCGCGCGCTCGTAGCTGGGGCCGCGGCTGTCTGCGCCGATCTCGCCGTAGGCCATCTGGCCCAGGCCCGACTGCGTCCAGGCCACGGCCTCGGCATGCACCTGGGCGCGGGTGAGCGGGGTTGCGGTGCCGCCGCTGCCGGCCGGCGCGCCGCCGGCGGCCATGGCGGGCGCCACGGCTGCGGCCAGGGCCAGCGAAGCAAGAAGGCGGGACAGACGGGGGGATGCAGAAGGGTGCATGGTCGTTCCTTGGCGGAGGGTGGTGAAACAGAGCTGTGCTGCTCTGCGTCCCACTGTAGAAAGCCAGACCCACAGACAGGCTTCAGGCCGATGACATGTCTGTCATGCCGCGCAGGCGATCCGTTGGGGCGCCAGGCATGGTGCTGGATGCCCCCCTACACACGCGGATGATGCTTTGCCATTAGGCTCGCCGCTTCCAGATCATCATCATGCGCAAGGCGCATCGGGAAGAGGAAGGCATGCACAGGAACCCTTTGGGCAAGCAAGGGCAGACATTCATTGCGCGCGGCCGTCGGCTGGCCGCCTTGCTGACACTGGGGGCCGCCGCCACGGCGGCGCAGGCCCAGGGCGGCGCGGTGCAGGCCGATGCGGCCGCCGCCACCCAGGCGCCGGTGCCGGCGCGATCCACCCTGTGCGCCGGCGGATCGGCCCTGAGCCAGGGCCAGTGGACGGCCAACCTGCGCGTGGACAACGACCTGTTCGGCGGCAGCCAGCAGGACCAGGGCTACACCAACGGCGTGCTGCTCACGGTCGTCTCGCCCAACCTGGTCGACTACCTGAGCGACCCCTGCCTGCCGGCCATGGCGCGCGGGCTGAACCGCTACCTGAGCGGGCTGAGCCACGACGGTTTCGAGCAGCAGAACATGGTGTTCAGCTTCGGCCAGGGGCTGTTCACGCCGCAGGACATCTCGCGCAGCGACCTGATCCGCGACGACCGGCCCTACGCCGGCGCGCTGCTGCTGAGCGTGGGCTACAACGCGCGCAGCGGCGACGTGCTGCGCACCTCGCACCTGCGCCTGGGCATCGTCGGCCCCTCGGCCCTGGGCCGGCAGACGCAGAACGCCGTGCACAAGCTGATCGGCGACCAGCGCGCCAACGGCTGGGGCAACCAGCTGCGCGACGAGTTCGTGGTGCAGTTCGTGCACGAGCGCATGCAGCGCTGGGCGCCCGAGCATGACCGCAGCGGCTGGAGCTGGGACGCCATCGGCCACTGGGGGGGTGCGGTGGGCAACCTGCAGTCGTACCTGAACGCGGGCGTGGAACTGCGCTACGGCTGGCGCCTGCCCGACGACTTCGGCAGCACGCCGCTGCGCCCGGCGGGCGAGAACACGGCACCCACGCGCGGCCTGGGCAGCGTGGCCGGCAGCGGCTGGGCCGGCCATGCCTTCGTGACCACCGACCTGCGCCTGGTGTTCAACGACATCACGCTCAACGGCAACACCTTCAAGAACAGCCACAGCGTGGACATGCGCCATGCGGTGGCCGACCTGGGCTACGGCCTGGCACTGACCCACGGCCCGTGGAAGTTCGCCTTCGCGCGCTACCACCGCACGCGCGAGTTCCAGGGCCAGAAGCAGCTGCCGGTGTTCGGCAGCTTCACCATCAGCCGGCGCTTTTAAGCCGCAGCGCCTCAGCGGTGGCTCTGCCAGACCCGCGTCTGGCCGTTGGCCAACACCAGCAGCGTGTCGAAGGCGTCGCGCCGGCCGCCGTAGGCCGGGCCGTCCATGCCCGGTGAGCCGATGGGCATGCCCGGCACCGCCAGGCCGATGGCGCCGGCGGGCCGCTCCTTGAGCAGCCGCTGCACGTCGGCAGCCGGCACATGGCCTTCCAGCGCATAGCCGCCCACGAAGCCGGTGTGGCACGAGCCCAGCCGGGTGGGGATGCCGGCCCGCGCGCGGGCCGCGTTGTTGCCTTCGTCGTGCACGCGGGTGGCAAAGCCATGCCGGTTCAGGTGGCTGACCCAGTCGCCGCAGCAGCCGCAGCTTGGGTCCTTGAACACTTCCACGGTGGGCGCCGCGGCCAGCGCGAGGGTGGGAGCCAGTGCCCACAGCGGGGCGGCCAGGAGCAGGGTGCGTCGGGCGGATGAGGTCATGGTGCGCGCATTGTGGGCCGCCGCGCGCGACCGCGCCCCCGCAAATCCCCTCGTGGCGCTCAGCGTTCCAGGAAGTCCAGCAGCGCCGCGTTGAACGCCGGCGCGTGCGTGGCATTGAGCCCGTGCGGCGCCCCGGCGATCGTGACCAGTTCGCTGTGCGCGACGGCGCGGTGCGTGCGCAGGCCCGAGCCTTCGAGCGGCACGATCGCGTCGGCATCGCCATGGATGACCAGCGTGGGCACGGTGATCTGCTGCAGGTCTTCGCGGAAATCGGTGCGGCCGAAGGCGTCCATGCAGCCCAGCGTGGCGGCCTGGGCCGACTGGTGGCACTGGGCCAGTGCCTGGGCCCGCACCGGCTCGCTGACCAGCAACTGGCCATCGACCGAGAAGAAATCACGCGTGAACTGCTCGAAGAAGGCTTCGCGGTCGTCTTCCACGCCCTTCTTCATGGCTTTGGCCGCCTCGGGCGTCAGCGGGCCGTCGGGGTTGTCGGCGGTCTTGAGCATGGCTGGCGGCACGGCCGCGGCAAAGACCACGCTGCACAGCCGCGCCTCTCCATGGCGCGCCACGTAGCGCGCGACCTCGCCGCCGCCCATCGAGAAACCCACGAGCGTGACGTCTTCCAGGCCCAGGTCGTCCAGCACGCGCTCCAGGTCGTCGGCCAGGGTGTCGTAGTCGTAGCCGGCCGCGGGCTTGTCGGAGCGGCCGAAGCCGCGCCGGTCATACGCCACTACGCGAAAACCTGCTTCCTTGAGCGCCTGGGTCTGCGGCTCCCAGGCCAGCGCCGACAGCGGCCAGCCATGGATCAGCACCACGGGCCGGCCGGTGCCGCCGCTGTCGTCGATGTGCAGGTGCACCGGGTCGGGCGCGGCCGGCTCGGGCAGCACGCCGGTGCCGGTGGCCGCGGCGCCGATCGCGCCGGCCACGCCCCCCAAGGTGCCGCCCAGCACCACGCCGATGGGGCCGGCCACCACCATGCCCAGGCCGGCGCCTGCGGCCGCGCCCACCAGCGCGCTGCCGGTGCGCGGGCCGGGGCCGGGCTCGGCCGGCGGCGTGTGGGGCTCGCGCGCGTCGGCACCGGGCGAGGCCGGCACCGGGGGTTTGGAAGCGGGTGTGTCGTTCATGATGCGGCTCCTTGAGTGTTGTGGCGAGGATTGGCGCAGCCGCGCACGCAAGGGCGCACGAAAGCCGCCAGGGCTCTGGACCTTCGTTGTACCGGCACCGATTCGGACGCAGGCGCCATCCCGCCGAGCAAGCGCTTGTCGGACGCGGGCTACGGCCCGCGCCGCGGGCGGGCGGGAGTGCCGGCTGCCGCGTCCTAGAATCCGCGCCTTTTTCCCGGCAGCGCGCAATGGACATCGTCGTCAACGAAGAACTCAAGGCCTACATCGATCCGCTGACGCCCGATGAATACCAGGCACTGGAGCGCAGCCTGCTGGCTGAAGGCTGCCGCGATGCGCTGGTGCTGTGGGGCAACGTGCTGGTGGACGGCCACAACCGCTACGGCATCTGCCGCAAGCACGGCCTGCCCTTCCAGACGGTGCAGAACACGCGCTTCCAGTCCATGGAAGACGTGCACCTGTGGATGATCGACCAGCACCTGGGCCGGCGCAGCCTGAGCGACTTCCAGCGCGGCGTGCTGGCGCTGCGCAAGCGCGAGATCGTGGCCGAGCGCCATGCGCGCCAGGCCCCGCCGCCCGCACCGGCCGCCGACGCCGCCGCGCCTGCCGCGGCCGACGCGCCCGTGGCCGCACCCGCGCCCTCGGCCGAGGAGGCCCTGAGCACGCGCGAAGCCCTGGCCCGCGCGGCGCGGCTGCGCAGCAACCAGGTGCAGCTGATCGAGAAGATCCAGCAAAGCGCCGCCCCCGAGGTGGTGGAGGCCGTGAAGGCCGGCACGCTGTCGCTGAGCGCCGCCGCGGCCGTGGCCACGCTGCCCGCCGAAGAGCAGGTGGCCGCCGCCACCGCGGGCAAGGACGAACTCAAGCAGGCCGCCAAGCGCGTGCGCGAGGCCAAGCGCAAGCCGCCGCGCGACAAGGCCGAAGCCGCCGAGGGCGAGGAGGGCGCGCCCGCCGCCGCGGCCCCTTCCGAGAACGAGGAACTGCTGGCGCTGCGCAAGCGCACGGCCGAGCTGGAGACCGAGAACGCCCAGCTCAAGCGCGAGGTGGCCACCTTGCGCAAGCAGGTGCTGAACCTGCTCGGGCCGTCGTCTGCACCGGCCCAGGCGGACGAGCCCGCCGTGCCCGCGCAGGCCGACCCTAGCGATCCGCCGTTCTGAGCCTGAGCCGCGCGCGGGCGCCTCAGGCCGCTGCCGCTGCGGGCGGGGCGCCTTCGTCGCCGAAGTCCGCGTGCTCCAGCACGTACAGCCCCACATCCACACGGCCGGCGTTGAAGCCGGCCTCGCAGTAGCACAGGTAGTACTCCCACAGGCGGCGGAAGTCGCGGTCGAAGCCCAGCGCGCTGATCTGCGGCGCGGCGGCCAGAAAGCGGCGGCGCCATTCGGCCAGGGTCAGCGCATAGCTGGCGCCGAAGCGCTGCGATTCGCGCAGCACCAGGCCGGCACGCTCGGCCTGCTGGCGCAGGATGGTGGGCGTGGGCAGCATGCCTCCGGGGAAGATGCAGCGCTGGATGAAATCGGCGCCCTGGCGATAGCGCTCGAAATGCGCTTCGTCGATGGTGATGGCCTGCAGCACCACCTTGCCGCCGGGGCGCAGGCAGCGCTTGAGCGTGTCGAAGTAGGCCGGCCAGAAAGCCTCGCCCACGGCTTCGACCATCTCGATGGACACGATGCGGTCGTACTGGCCTTCGGTGTCGCGGTAGTCCTGCAGGCGCAGTTCCACCAGCGGCGAAACGCCGGCCATCACGGCGCGCTGGCGTGCATGCGCGAGCTGCTCGCGCGACAGCGTCAGGGCCGTCACGCGCGCCTGCCGCTGGCGGGCCAGCCGCACGGCCAGCGCGCCCCAGCCGCAGCCGATCTCCAACACCTGGCCGCCGTGCGGCGTGTCCATCAGCTGCAGGATGCGCTGCAGCCGCTCTTCCTGCGCCTGCTCCAGGCTCTGCCGGCTGTTGCGGTACAGCGCGCTCGAATAGAGCATCTGCCGGTCCAGCCACTGGGCGTAGAAATGGTTGCCCAGGTCGTAGTGGGCGGCGATGTTGTCGCGGCTGCCGCGCCGGGTGTTGGCGCGCAGCAGATGGCCCACGCGCGCCAGCACGCGGGCCCAGCGCTGCCCCTGCAGGCCGCTGCCGAAGGCGCTTTCGTTGGCCAGCGCGAAGTCCAGCAGCGTCACCAGCTCGGGCGTGTGCCAGTCGCCCAGGCCGTAGGCGCGCGCAAAGCCCAGATCGCCTTCACGCAGCAGCCGCCACAGGGCGCGCCAGCGCACGATGTGCAACTGCGCCTGCGGGCCAGGCAGCGGGCCTCTGGCCTCCAGTTGCCGGCCGTCGGGCAGCTGCACGGTCACGCAGCCATGCTGCACCCGGGACAGCAGCCGCTCCAGCAGGCGTTGCGCGGGACGATTCAGAAGAAAACCGGGCATCAGCGAAAAAATCCGGGGCTTCCCGGCGCCCCGGGCATCGGCCCTGCCGGGCATGGTGGCGGGGAGGGAGGACAGGGAACTTGTGTTCATGGCGGCGGTGGGTGGCGGACGATGGACACGGCCTGCGCCGGGGCCGGCGGCAGGCGGTGGATGCGCAGGCCCTTGAGCCACAGCTGCAGCGCTTCCCAGTGGATGGCGCCCACCACCTTGAGCGTGAGCAGCGGATGGCTGAAGAAGGCGCGCAGCAGCGCACGGTCTGACAGCGGGCGGCGCCGCGCATCGAGCGTGGCCACCAGCACGGCGCCCTGCGCGTCCCGCACCTGGATGCCCACGTGCAGCGCGTCGGCCGGCGGGCGCACCTCGAAGCGGTACTGCAGCGCCAGATCGAGGAAGGGCGAGACGTGGAAGCCCTTGTCGCACTGCTGCACCACGGCCTGGCCCGGCGGCTGCCCGGGCGGCACGGCAATCAGGTAGCTGTGCCGCTGGCCGAAGGTGTTGTTGACCTCGTAGAGGATGGCCTGCAGCGCGGCGCTGCCAGGCGCATGGCAGAAGTAGACCGACAGCGGGTTGAAGGCATAGCCCAGGATGCGCGGCATGGTCAGCAGCCGGATCGCGCCGCCCGCGTGCAGCCCGGCCGCCTGCAGTTGCCGCTCCACATGGGCGCGCGGCCCCTCGGGCTCGCCCGCGCCGTGGTCGCGCTGGTGGATGCTGAACAGATTGAAGCCGTCCACCGACAGCCAGCGCAGCCGCTGGTGCAGCGCGGGCAGCTCCTCCAGGTCGACCAGCAGCGAGAACACGCGGTAGCTCAGCCGGTGGCGCCGGGGCCGCAGGCGCTGGTGCATCACCCGGCCCGCATAGAGCGCGCTGGCGCCGGCCGGGGCGGGGCTGTGCGGCGCATCCAGGCTCATGCGCGGGCCTCCGGCGCGGGCAGGGCCGGGGCGGCGCTGCCGCCCAGGTGGATGCGCCCCGACTCCCGCGCCACCTGCCACGGGCGCCGCACCTGGCCCAGGGCCTCGGCCACGGCCAGGCCGCTCTGCAGGCCGTCTTCATGGAAGCCGGCGCCGAAGTAGGCGCCGCAGAACCAGGTGCGCTGGCGGCCCTGCAGGGACCACAGCTCGCGCTGCGCGCGCAGCGCCGCGGCGTCGAACAGCGGGTGCTCCCAGGTCTGCGTGCGGATCACGTGCGCCGCGCGCGGCGCCAGCCGGGGGTTGAGCGTGAGGAACAGCGCCCGCTCGGGCGGCAGCGGCTGCAGCCGGTTCATCCAGTAGCTCACACAGGGTGGGCCGGCCTGCGCGCCGGCCTGGGCCAGGTAGTTCCAGCTCGCCCAGACGGCGCGGCGGCGGGGCATCAGGGCCGGGTCGCTGTGCAGCACGGCTTCGTTGCGGCTGTAGCCAAAGGCGCCCAGCAGGCGGCGCTCCTGCGCGCTGGCATCGGGCAGCAGGCGCAGCGCCTGGTCGGCATGGCAGGCCAGCACCACGGCGTCGAAAGTGTCGGGGTGCCAGCCCGCGGCGGTGCGCACGCGCGTGCCCCGGGCGTCGCGCTGCACCTCCTGAACGGCGCTGTTCAGGTGCAGGCGATGCGCAAAACCGGCGCTGAGCTTGCGCACGTATTCGCGGCTGCCACCCACCACAGTGCGCCACTGGGGCCGGCCGCTGAGCTGCAGCAGGTGGTGGTTCTCGCAGAAGCGCACGAAGGCTTCGGTGGGGTAGCGTCCGATGTCGCCCACGCCGGTGGACCAGATGGCCGCCGCCATCGGGTAGAGGTGGTCTTCGCGGAAGGCGCGGCCGTAGCCGCGGCGGTCCAGGTAGGCGTCCAGCGCTTCCATGCCGGCTTCGGCGGCGTCGCGCGGCGCTTCGCGATAGAAGCGCAGCAGCTCGGCCAGCATGCGCCAGAAGCGCGGCCGCAGCAGGTTGCTGCGCTGTGCGAACAGGCCGTTGAGGTTGGTGCCCGCGTACTCGAGCCGGCCCTGGTCCAGGCTCACGGCGAAAGACATGTCGCTGCCACGCGTGGCCACGCCCAGGTGCGCGAACAGCGCCGTGAGGTTGGGGTAGGCCGGTTCGTTGTAGACGATGAAGCCGGTGTCCACGGGCAGCGCGCCGGTGGCTGCCGCGGCGTGGGGCACGTCCACCGTGTGGCTGTGGCCGCCCGGGCGGCCCTCGGCCTCGAACACGGTCACGCTGTGGCGCTGCGACAGCAGCCAGGCGGTCGACAGCCCCGAGATGCCGCCGCCCACCACCGCCACGTGCAGCGGGCCCTGGCCGGGCTGGGGCGGCTGCGGGGCATTCCCGGTGGGCGAGGAGTCGAAACGCATGGAGGTCCTTGAAGCCGGCGCTGTGTGGCCCGCCCTTGTACGCACGGCCGCGCGATTTGGATCTGCCGGCAGCGCCGGTTCAAGATGCCGCGCGCCGCGCGTGCAGGCCCTGGGCGCGCAGGCTCGGGTGATCCGGCGGCAGGGTGGCTGCGTAAGATGGGCATGGCTCTGCCATCCAATTCACTTTCATCGTCTGCAGCCTCACCGGCGCATGTGCCCGCCCGCCACTTGTCCATCGTGCCGCTTGCCCCTGTCCGCGCCGACGCGCCAAGCCCCGAGCAACTGGCGGCCTGGCTGCTGGCCGTGGCGCAGGCGCAGGACCGCGTGGCCTTCGGCCAGCTCTTCACGCATTTCGCGCCGCGCATCAAGTCTTACCTGATGCGCGGCGGCACGCCCGAGGACGTGGCCGAAGACCTGGCGCAGGAAGCGCTGGTCGCTCTCTGGCGCAAGGCCGCGTTGTTCGACCCGAGCCAGGCCGCCGTTTCGACCTGGATGTTCACCATCGCGCGCAACCTGCGCGTGGACCGCCACCGCCGCGCCAGCACCCAGGCCGAGCAGGATTCCGTGGAAATCGACCCCGACACGCTGGTGGACGACGCCCCGGCGCCCGGCGATCACCTGGACGCCATGCGCGAGCAGGCCCGCCTGCATGCGGCGCTGCGCGGCCTGCCGCCCGAGCAGGCCGAAGTGCTGCGCCTGTCGTACTACGAAGACCAGCCCCATGCCCGCATTGCGCAGCTGCTGGACATTCCGCTGGGCACGGTGAAGTCGCGCGTGCGCCTGGCCGTGGCCAACCTGCGGCGGCGGCTGCAGGCGCTGGAGGAGGCCAGCCAATGAGCCCGATGATGACCCCCGACGTGCAGCACCATCCTGCCGACGATCTGCTGCTGGCCCAGGCCGGCGGCCAGTTGCCCATGGGGGCCGCCCTGCTGGTGGCCAGCCATGCGGAAGTCTGCGCGCAGTGCGCCGAGCGCCTGCGCCAGCTGCAGGCCCTGGGCGGCGTGCTGCTTGAAGAGCTGCCGGCTGCTTCGATGCAGCCCGACGCCCTGGCCCGCGCCCTGGCCGCCATCGACGCGCCCGCACCCGTGGCCGCAAAGCCCCCCGCACGCGGCCTGCCGCCGCTGCCCGCCGGCGCCAGCTGGCCGCGCGCGATGGCCGGCTGCACCGCCACGCGCTGGCGCTGGATCGGCCCCGGCATGTACTTCAGCCGGGTGCAGGTGCCGGCCGACCCGGCGGCCAACGTGTTCCTGCTGCGCATCGGCGCGGGCAAGTACCTGCCCCGCCACTCGCACAGCGACTGGGAGATGACGCAGATCCTGCATGGCAGCTTCCACGACGGCCGGGCCCACTTCGGCCCGGGCGACTTCGACGTGGCTGATGGCGAAGTGCATCACCAGCCCGTGGTGCAGGCCGGCAGCGAATGCATCTGCCTGGCGGCCGTGCAGGGGCGCGTGCTCTTTGAAGGTTTTATTGCGCGCAGGTTGGGGGCGTTGGTGGGGATGTAGGGGGGGCGGGTGAAGACTGTGAGCAGCCGGTCGCGCATGCCCGTGTAAAGGACTGCTTTGGTCGAGAGCGGAAGCACCGATAGCTTGCTGGCATCAACGAAGACCTGCTTAAGGGCTCGGTCCTAAATTTTTGACCGATGAGTAAACTCGATGCAATTGGCCATGAGCTGAGCGGCAAACGGGAAGGTTCCAGATTTGCGACTATGCCAGATTGTGAGGCTCGTCCTTGATCGCCTGCTGGAAAGCGCGGATGAGGGGTAGCCGGGGATAGTAGGACTCGACAGCCATCCCGAAAAAACCTTCCTGGGCGACGTGCCGCCCGTCACCTGCGGGAAGCATCCCTTGTTCGACCAGCCTCGCCTCCTTCTTGAAGATGAGGTCAACGAGCTTCCTACCGCGCTGCGTAAGGGGGGCCACGAAATTAGGTTGCATTTCTCGGTCGACCCAATCAATTAGGCAGTCCGCATAGTCAATCTGTGCGAGGTTCTGGGCCTGAAGGAATTTGACGAAACCAAAGACGAATTGGTGTTCGGTGTCGCCCATCCCCATGCCGAACTCAAATTCGCTGGCGGCGAGGTTGAACTCTACCGCGTTCGTGACGAGATCCATCCCGTAGTAAAGGCTGCGGCAGATATTCGTGAGCCCTTGAACGAACATGTCGAAGTAGCTCAGGGGGAAAGATGCTTCTTGCGACTGGGTTTGCAGCAGCACGATGAGGACTTCATTCAGATCCGAGATGAATGGTTGCTCCTGCAAGCCGGCATTACGGAAGAGCGCGAACACGTCAGTCTCGTCTAGGTCGTTGCGCCGCGGGATCTCGATGTATGCACTCTCCGTGCCTGGCGTTCGTAGCACCTGGCGGGCATCCGTCCAATAGCTCTTATTGCTATCCGGATCATGAATCACCAGCAGCACAGGTAGTGGATACGACTCCCAATACCTCTTGTGCTTATCTTCAGGATAGAACTTCCACCCCTCAGCCGTGGCGTGCTTGAAATAGGATGGCCCGGCCTTCACCTGCACTCCCACGATCCTGCCTGTCGCAAAACCCTCCGGAGTGACGAATTCTAGGTTGCCGTCGATGCCGACATCTCCGGTGCCCGTCTCGCGCCAGATTTGGCCTCGCTTCGCCGCATGCATTTGCAACGCAGCGATGCCAAGGCGTTCCTGCGCATAGGCTCTTCCAGCTTTCGGTAAGTCCATCGTTTCCCCAGCGCCTGATTCTCTGAGATCTAACCTTCTTCTGGCTCTCGGCAGTTCACACATTGTTGGGCAGCATTCGTGCATGCCCAATATAGCGCAGGTTCTCTTGGAAGAGATCGCCCTCTTGGCCCGCAAGGAGCTGCGAGCGAATACCGACTCGCTCGGGCGCGCCGTCGCCAACTACCGTTCCGAAATCGTGGCATCGGGGCGACGGGTGGATCAATTGAAGCGCCAGGCCAAACGAGCCGCCAAGGCTTCAAAGGTGGCGCGGCTGGAAGCGCGCCCGCTGCTGGAGAACCCCGATGGCGCCCCGCGGGTTTTGCCTAGCAACGCAAGCGTCTCTGCTTGTTTTCAGCGGACTTCGGCAAACTTCTGGGCGTGTCTGCGTAGACGGTCTACAAGTGTGAAGGTGGTAGCTGCCGCCAGGATGACGACCTGTCTGCCATTCCGCTTTACGAAAGATAGGAAGGCGGGAAGCCATGGAGCGGCTCGAAGCGCTGCGATAGCTGCAGGATAATTTCGTAACCATGGCGAACGACACGCAGCTCGAAGAAACCTGCTACATGTGCTCCGCTCTGGCGGTCTCGCGCGAGCATGTCCCGCCCAAATGCCTGTTTCCCGAATCGAAGGACATTGGGGGGCTGAACTTGCGCAAGGAGCTGATCACCGTTCCGTCCTGTGCCGCCCACAACGCCGCCAAGTCCTGCGACGACGAGTTTCTAATGATGAGCTTGGCCGGCATCGTTGGCAACAATTCCATCGGCTACCGGCACTGGACTGGCAAGGTGGATCGGGCCCTTCGACGCAGTTCATACAGAGTGCTCAATAGCACGGTGCTCAAGCCTAGGCGAATCGAGCGCCTCGTACTCGACGGCAACCTTTTCATGGATGTGATCTGGGGCACGCCGGACGTTGCGAGGCTGTACAAATGCTTCGAACACATGCTGCGCGGGCTTTATTTTCATGACTTTGGCCGCCGCTTCGAGGGGGAAGTGCGGCTGATTCCAGGATTCATTAAGCACGAGCCGGGGCACGCCCACACTTGGCAGAAGCTCGTCGAGGCACGTTACCGGTATGAGGCGGATTCAATGCCTCGAACAGGCGGCAATCCCGAAGTGTTCTACTACCAGCGATTTCCCACCGACGAACGTGGGCTCATCGCCTACCGGCTGTGTCTTTATGGCGGTGTCGACGTCTACGCCTGCCTGATTCCAGCCGCGGTGCGGATGCCGGGAAGCTTGGTAGCTGAGCTGATCTCCGGCGGAATGAAGACGGTCATCACCGTAGGCGAGAAGGCCTTTACCTTCAACTGAACACTACTGCCTTTGCCGGGCGGTATTTGCAAGGAACTGAGGGGTGTGTATGGCAGAGAGCGACCACCAAGAGATGTTCGCCCAGCACCAAGCGCGTATGCGGGAGATTGAGCAGGACGAGCTGCGTGCGGCATCGACGCGAATTCAGGAATTCAAGGCCTACGCTCGTACGCGCGGTGTTCAGCTCTCAGACGCAGCCTTCAACTATTCGCCGCCACTTGGCGTGACAGCGTCTGCGCCTGGGGTATTGCGCTCGCTGCTGGACGTTCAACCCAATGGTCGGGATGGGCTCTACGGCTGGAATGAGCTCGCTAAAGTTCTCCGTCCAGGGCCTTCCGAAGGCTGTCTCAAAGGCCCGGACTTCATTGCCATGGCGCATCCTAGCTTCCGCCGGCAGATGCATCCGCATGGAAACTGGGCACCGCGGTTCATTGATCTCTTCTGGTCGTTCAACTCGCTAGGTCTTGATAAATCGGTCGCGCTCGACGAAGACAGGGTGCGTGTTGACCTGGATGGGATGGGGTACGGTGAATTCGACACTTGGTACGGACCACCGTTCAATGACGACATTGCGTCGATTGGGCTTGGGAACGTAAAACTCAGGCCACCGAGTGACTTGAGCCGAGTTCGCGTGGAGATGTTTTTTGCGAGCGCCTATTGCATCGACATCAAATGGTCGCAATCCGGCAATATCAAGACTTTCCAAGCTTTGGAGCTAAAGGATGAATCCGTCTTGACCTCACTCCGAGGCGTACCGCATCATCCGGCCCGCTACCTGCACGCTGAATTTGATCTGGCAAAAGGTGTGTTCAGGCATTTTGACGGCGCCATTCAGTATCTGACCTCGGCGGAGTATTTCGCGCGTCGCGACAGCGATTTCAACATGACCTACAAGCACACGTGGCACGTGAAGCCGACGTACCAGAAGGTCTTCAAACTGAACGGCACGATCACTACGAAGGAATGGGTCGAGTTGTCATCGCACTTCTTTGCTGCGAATCCGCTGATGTTCGAGTACTTCAATGGCGACTACCCGGGGCACATCTCCGACATCGTGGAGAAATTGCGCGCGCTTCCCGAGGAGCAATGGTAGAGCGAGTCGCCCCTTTTCGAGTCAAGAGCAGAATTCGAAAACGCTTGAGGCGAATTACGAGAAGCGCAGCCTTGCTGCATGCGCGGCCTTCAACACGCAGTCGAACCCCCTCTCCCCGTCCTAAAGTTGGAGCACCTCGTGGTTGGCCTTACAACGATGCAAATGCTATGAAGCAGGGCCAGCCAACACTACTGCAACCCTGGCAGAGCAGAGAAGTCAGCGGCCGCTGCGAGTGCCTACGTTTAGATTTCGAGTCTTCGTGAGATCGCCGCGCATTGAGCGTCGCTCGTGCACGACCTGCACGGCTTTCATCCGATCGAATCGGCGGCAGCCTCCTCGGGGGTTGTCTCAGGCTTCTACTACGCTTAGAAAGCAGTGCCCAACAGCCCAACCACGGGAGAAAAATGGCAGTAGCAAACCGTTCGAAACTCGTGCGTATCACTGTGCGTAACATCGGATGCATCGGCAACGACGGAGTTGAGATCGAACTCGACAACGTGGTCTGCTTAGTTGGCAAGAACAACGCCGGGAAGTCGACTATCCTGCGGGCCTACGAGCTTGCGAAGGGTTCGGTGCAGTTCAGCGAGTCGAAGGACCGGTGCCTGTTTGCCCCCGTTGAACACCCGTGCGAAGTGCAACTCGAGGTGCACATTCCGGAGGGCATCGGAAACGTCGACGCGAAATGGAAGACCGCGAAGGATGGCCTGCTGATCGTCAAGAGCCGCTGGCTGTGGGCTGCGCCGAGCTTCGAGAAAGTACGCACGACGTGGGATCCGACGGGTGGCCCCGATGGTCAAGGAAACTGGGCAGAGGACGGCAAGGCCGGCGGTGCTGATCCCGTGTTCGGCTCGAGATTGCCCCGACCCCTTCGCATCGGTTCGTTGGATGACGCAGCCAAAACTGAAGAAATGCTGCTCACGCTTGCTCTCGGTCCGCTGGTCGCAGGTCTTGAAAGAGAGCGCGTCAATCCAGAGTCCGAACTGTCCAAGGCGATCGACGGCGTTTCCCAACGGCTGAATGCGCTGAGCGGAGCGCATCAAGAGCACTTCAATGCAATCTCCGGTCGCGTCGCAGTTGGGTTTAAGGGCGTTTTTCCGCGGTTGGACGTCAAGCTGGCAGTCGGTGCCGGCCCGCTGGTCCCCAAGCTCAGTGAGCTAGTCAGGGCCGGCTCAAGCCTAAGGGTGCAGGACGGTGCGGCGGAAACTGCGCTTAGCCAACAAGGTACCGGAGCACGACGCGCACTTTTCTGGTCGATGCTGCAGGTCCACAACGAACTATCACGAGACAACGAGGTCAGGCTGGAGTTTCGAAAGCGGCTCGACAAGGATTTGACCGAGGCCGAGAGGAAAAAGGTGAAGGAAACCGCGAAGGCGAAGCCGAAGGACGAGGAGAATCAAGCGCTCGATGAAATCATTGCGACTCTGAAGGCCCAGCTCCAGGCGCATAACGAAGGTGCGCCTATCCCGGACAGCCCGGACGACCCAGCCTTCCCCGGGTACCTGCTGCTTATCGACGAGCCAGAGAACGCTCTACATCCAATGGCAGCGCGCGCAGCTCAGCGTCACCTGTACAAATTGGCGGAAAGCCCAGACTGGCAGGTCATCATGACTACGCACTCTCCTCATTTCGTCAATCCTTTTGAAGACCACACGACCATCGTTCGACTTGAGCGAGCCGGTGAGGGCGAGGCAGCGCCGATGGCGCCAAAGACTTATCGCTCTGATCAGATCGAGTTCGAGGGCGAGGACAAACAGCGTCTCCAAGCGCTGCAACATATCGATCCAAGCTTCTCCGAAGTGTTCTTCGGTTCCTATCCGATCCTTGTCGAGGGCGACACCGAGCACGCCGCGTTCATGTCATCGATCATCGAGCGGCAGCACGGGCTGATGGATCGCATCACCGTCATTCGCGCTCGCGGCAAGGCGATCTTGGTTCCGCTCGTCAAAGTCATGACTCACTTCAAGATCGACTTCGGAGTCATTCACGATGCGGACTCCCCGTTCAACAAGAACGGGCATAAGAACGGAATGTGGAACGAGAACGGGAAGATTCGCGAGGCCGTGCTGAAAGCGCGAGCAGCGGGGTTGGCTGCCCGACACAGGATCAGCGTTCCCGACTTCGAGCGTTTCCTGGGCGGCGAGGAGGAGTCCAAGGACAAGCCGCTGAACACCTACCTCGCCGTGGCAAAAAACGACGCCCTAGCGGGGCGGGTTCAGACGCTGATGACCGCCCTGCTGGAGTCAGCGCAGCACGAGCCCTTCCCCGACAACGCCCTTGTCGACGGCGACTATCTGGCCTGGCTGGGCGGACACGTCCAAGTGTGGGCGAAGGCAAACAACCTGGCCGACGACACTCGGTTCAAGGGAGCATAGACGGCAAGCCAAGACTCAGCAGGACAGCCCGGCCCTGGTGCATTGGCTCCAGCTCAGCCGGAGTGCTTGCGTCCGGCTATGCACGACTAGTACTGGTGAAATCATGGCTGCCACCGCGGCATCAATTGATCTCGCTGGCTGTCAGAACTGATGCTTGGTGTCCCCGCGAGACAGTGCATCGCGGACCGACCGCTGAATGGTTCGTCGGTATCCAAGAGCGGCCGCCGGCAGAGAGCCCGATCCGATCTTCGATGACTGCATTGCGCCGCAAAGCGTGAGTTCACGTGCGGGCGCCGACGGACGGAGATCGCTGCGAAGCAGCCGTTAGAACCCGTCAAGCAACCCGAACTTCACAGCACCCAGTAGCCAGCAGAGCGCCCCTGCAGCTACCTCCCCCGCTGGCCTCAAGCAACACCAGACGCAACGCCCCCTGGACAAAAAGCCCCAGGTCAATCCGTCCACTTCCCCCGCGCAGGCAAAGGGCGTCCAATCCCGGTTCAGGGCTGGGGCGTGTTCACCACGAACTGAGCCCCGCCATGGGAATCAAGCCGCACACCGCAGCGCTTCCCGCCAGCAAAAGCACTCAAAGAAAAGAGATGGATTGGGTCCCTATCGTCTTGATGACGTTCAAGGTTGCCGTGTTCGGCACATGCATGTTCTTCGCCATCAAGTGGCATCACGACCAAGGCAAGAAGGACAAGGAAGAAAAGAACCGGCACGGCAGCGCCAGCGCGAGCACCGGCACCCACACCCACACCCACACCCACAACAACACCAGCCAGGACGCGGCGCCCTGAGCGCCTGCTGATCCCGCTGCTGCCGCGCCGCCTCTGTGAGGGAAAAGAAGCACAAGAAGCTGCGCATCGCAGGCCACAGGCCGGGGCTCTATCTGCGCAGCAGCCCCTGCACCCAGGGCAGCAGCAGGCAGGTGGCCGCGGCCGTCAGCCCCGTGAGCACGGGGCCCCACAGCAGGTCGGCCAGGGTCACGCGCCAGGGCCAGTCGCGCAGGGTGGCGTGGTTGGTCAGCGAGAAGGTCGCATAGGCCACCAGGCCGAGCAGCGCGCCCAGCCCCAGGCCCGTGAGCACGGGGCGGCGGGCGTCCAGCGCCGGCGCAACGGCAAAGAAAAGAATGCCGGCCAGGTAGATCACATAGAACAGCGCCGCGGCGCCCCAGTGGGGCGACGCCGCCATCAGGTGGCCGATGCCGCCGCGGTACAGGCGCTCGGCCATGGTGCTGAGCCAGACGGCGTCCAGGGCCAGCAGCACCAGTGCGGCAAGGGGGTAGGCAATGGCGATCTGGAGCGGGGACATGGTGCGTCTGCCTTGCAGGTGTGTGGGATGAGAACGAGGCGGTGAGGATGAAGTGGACGGCTCAGTGCGCGCTGCGGCTGTCAGGCTTTGCCGCGCCCGGCTGGCGACGCGGGCCGGGCACGAAGGCCGGCGTGCGCGCCGCGTAGTCGCGGTAGGCGGGGCGGCGCTCTTCGATGTCCCGCTCGAGCAGGCGCACGCCCGACACGCGCAGCAGCAGCACGGTCATGAGCAGTGGGGAAACCAGGCCCCAGGCGGCGCCGGCACCCGCGCCCAGTGCGGCCAGGCCCAGGCCCCACCACACGCAGCATTCGCCAAAGTAATTGGGGTGGCGCGAGTTGCGCCACAGCCCCTGGTCCATCACCCGGCCCCGGTTGCCGGCCTGGGCCTTGAAGCGGGCCAGCTGCGCGTCGGCCACGGCTTCATAGAGCAGGCCGAACAGGGCCAGTGCCAGGCCCAGTGCGTCGAGCCAGCCCGCAGGCGCGCTGCTCTGGCCCGCGGCCAGGAAGGGGGCCGACACCACCCAGGCCAGCAGCGCCTGCAGGCCGAACACGCTCCACAGGCTGCGCAGGCCGAAGCGCGCGCCGTGCGCCTCGCGCATGGCCCGGTAGCGCCGGTCTTCGCCATGGCCCCGGTTGCGCCAGGTGATGAACAGGGCCAGGCGCAGGGCCCAGGCGCTGGCCAGCATCAGCATCAGCAGTTGCCGCAGCGGCGCGGCGGGCTGCATCAGCAGCGCATAGCTCCAGCCTGGCACCACGATCAGCAGCGGCCACAGCCGGTCGGCCAGGCTTGCATCGCGCTGCCACAGGCTCAGCAGCCAGGTCGGCAGCGCCATGGCCAGGGCCACCAGCAGGCCGGTGGCGGCCAGGGGCAGGAGCGAGTCGTGCGGCATCGTGGCGTGGGCCGGTGGTGCTCAGCGCGGCTCGAACAGGTAGTGGCTCACCCACCACTGCTGGCCGCCTGCGTGGCCGAACAGTTCCTCCACCGCCAGGAAGAACAGGCGCCAGCGCACCCACCAGAGCGCGGCCTGGTCGGCGCCGTAGGTGGCGACGAACAGCGGCTCGATCTGCGCGCGCTGCGCGTCCATGCGGGCCAGCCAGGCGGCGGCGGTGCGCTGGTAGTGGGTGCCGTCCCAGCGCCATTGCCGCAGCAGGCGCAGGTCGTCCTGGCAGCGCAGCGCCAGATCGTCGCTGGGCATCATGCCGCCGGTGAAGAAGTACTGGCTCATCCAGTCGCTGGCGTCGCGCGCCTCGAAGGGGTAGGCGGCCTCGCGGTGCGCGAACACGTGCATGAAGAACTGGCCTTGCGGCGCCAGCCAGCGCGCCACTTTGGCAAAGGCCTGCGGCCAGTTGCGCAGGTGCTCGAACATCTCGATCGAGACCACGCGGTCGAAACGCGCGGGGGTGTCGAAGTCATTGAAGTCGCAGGTCTGCACGCGCAGGTTGTGCAGCGCGCGCTGTGCTGCCTGCGCCTCGATGTAGGCGCGCTGCGAGTGCGAGTTGGAGAGCGCCAGGATCTCGCTGCGGGGGTAGTGCTGCGCCATCCACAGCGAGAGCGAGCCCCAGCCGCAGCCCAGTTCCAGCACGCGCTGGCCGTCGCGCAGGCTGGCGCGCTCGCAGCTCAGGGCCAGGGCCTCGGCTTCGGCCTCTTCGAGGGTTTGCACCTGCGCGCCCCAGTGGCAGGCGCTGTACTTGCGGTGCGGGCCCAGCACCTGGGCGAAGAACTCGGCCGGCAGTTCATAGTGCTGGGCATTGGCGGCCTCGGGGTGCAGGGCCAGCGGGGCTTCGCGCATCGTGGCCAGAAACTGTTCCGTCAGCGCTGCGCTGGCCTCGGCGTTGCCGCTGTGCAAGGAATGCAGGCGCTCGCGCAGCAACTGCCGGATGCCCGCGCGCAGCATCGGATCGGGCAGCCGGCCCTGCTCGGCCCAGCGCAAGGCGATGTTCAGCGCAAGGCGGGTGGGGGCGGGCGGGTTGTGCGACATGGCGGCTCCTGGGGGCGCCGTCGCCCCTTCGCGTTTTCTACGCCGCCGCCCGCCTGCTGGATCATCCGCGCATGCGCAGCAGTCGCAGGCCGTTGGCCACCACCAGCAGGCTGGCGCCCATGTCGGCAAACACGGCCATCCACATCGTGGCCTGGCCCAGCACGGCCAGCACGAAGAACACGGCCTTGATGCCCAGCGCGAGCGTGATGTTCTGCCACAGCAGCGCATGGGTGCGGCGCGACAGGCGCACCGTTTCGGCAATGCGGCCCAGGTCGTCGTTCATGATCACCACGTCGGCCGCTTCCATGGCGATGTCGGTGCCCGCGGCGCCCATCGCGAAGCCGATGTCGGCCTGCGCCAGCGCGGGGGCGTCGTTGATGCCGTCGCCGGTCATGCCCGTGGCGCCGTGGTGCTGCTGCAGCGCGCGGATGGCCTGCAGCTTGTCTTGCGGCAGCAGGCCGCCGCGCGCGTCGGCAATGCCGGCCTGGCGGGCCACGGCCTGTGCGGTGGCGGGGTTGTCGCCGCTGAGCATGACGGGCGTGACGCCCGCCGCGATCAGCTCGGCCACCGCGCGCCGGGCGTGGGGCTTGACGGTGTCGGCCACTGCGAAGAGTGCGCGCACGCCGTGTTCGTCCATCAGCAGCGTGACGGTGCGGCCCTGCTGTTCATGCTCGGCCAGCGCGGCCTCCAGCGCCGGGCTGCACAGGCCGCGCTCTTCAGCCAGGCGGTGGTTGCCCAGGGCCCAGGCCTGGCCGTTCATGCGGCCTTCGCTGCCGCGGCCCACCAGGGCGCGGAAGTCCGTCACCGTGTCACCGGCCTCATCAGCCAGCCCCTGCGCAATGGCAAGCGAGACCGGGTGGTCCGAACGTCCGGCCAGGCTGGCGGCCACGCGTGCCACGGCATTGCGCTGCGCGCCTTGCCAGGGTTGCCAGTGCACCAGGCGCGGCTTGCCTTCGGTGAGCGTGCCGGTCTTGTCCAGGGCCACGGCGCGCAGCTTGCGCGCGTTCTCCAGGTGGGTGCCGCCCTTGATCAGCACGCCGCGCCGCGCCGCGGCCGTGAGCCCGCTGACCACCGTGACGGGCGTGGAGATCACCAGCGCGCAGGGGCAGGCGATGACCAGCAGCACCAAAGCCTTGTAGATGGCCTCGAGCCAGGCCCAGTCCAGCAGCAGCGGCGGCAGCAGGGCCACCAGCAGGGCCAGCACGAAGACGGTGGGCGTGTAGATGGCCGCGAAGCGTTCGACAAAGCGCTGCGTGGGCGCGCGCGTGGCCTGGGCCTGCTCCACGGCTTCGATGATGCGGTCCAGCGTGGTCTGGCCGGCAGCGGCCGTCACGCGCAGCTGCAGCTCGCCGCCCTGGTTGACGGTGGCGGCAAAGACCGCGTCACCCGGGCCCTTGTCCACCGGAATGCTTTCGCCGGTCACGCTGGCCTGGTCGATGGCGCTGCGGCCTTCGGTCACGGTGCCGTCCAGCGGCACGCGCTCGCCCGGGCGCACGCGCACCACGGCGCCCACGGGCACGGTGCGCGCGCGCTGGCGCTGCCAGCTGCCGTCGGGCGCCTGCACCTCGGCTTCATCGGGCGCCAGGGCCATCAGGCCCGCGATGGCATTGCGCGCGCGGTCGGCGGCCTTGTGCTCGATCAGTTCGGCCAGCGCATAGAGCGACATGACCATCGCGGCTTCAGGCCACTGGCCAATGAGGAAGGCGCCCGTGACGGCCACGGCCATCAATGTGTCGATGCCCAGCTTGCCGCGCATGAGGGCCCGCAGGCCGCTGGCATAGATGCCCAGGCCCGACAGGCCGATGGCCACGGCCGCCAGCGCCATGCCGGCGATGTGCCAGGCGCGCGTGTCGGGCAGCAGCAGATGGCTCAGCTCGGCCGCCAGCGCCACCAGCAGCGCCGCGACGATGCGCGGCAGGCTGGGCAGCGGGCCGTGGTCGTGCCCGTCGCCTGCGGCGCCGTCGTGGGCATGGCCGTCGTCGGCTTGGGGCGCAGCCTGGGGCGCGGCTGTCGCACGCAGGCGGATGGCCGGGCTGCAGCCGCCGCAGCAGCCCGGCGCCTCGGCGCTTTTTGCCGCAGGGGTTCTCTCGGTCTTGGAAGGGTTGTTCGCAGAAGTCATGGCACCCAGGTGATTCGCTGTGCCACGATTGGAAAGGTTGAAGTCACTTCAAGGTCAAGCCATGGCAGTCCGCTCCCCACGTTCCGCGCAGGGTTACCGCATCGGCGAGGCCGCGGCCGCCAGCGGCGTGAGCCCGGCCAACATCCGCTACTACGAGAAGCAGGGCCTGATCGCGCCGGCCGACCGGGCCGACAACGACTACCGCCTCTACAGCCAGGCCGAGGTGCATGCGCTGCGCTTCATCCGCCTGTGCCGGGCCATGGACATGTCGCTCGACGAGGTGCGAACGCTGATGGCGCTGAACCTGCGCAGCCAGGCCGATTGCGACACGGCGCGCACGGCGCTGGACGCGCACCTGGGCCATGTGCGCGAACGCCTGCGCGAGCTGCGCGCGCTGGAAAAAGACCTTGCGGCCCTGCGCGACAGCTGCGACGGCCGGGGCAGCGAATGCCACATCATCGAAGCCCTGCACGCGCGCGCGGACGCGCTGCCGCTGCACGGCGAGCGCGGCTCGCCGGCCAGCCGGCATGTGTAGGGCCCGAGGCCGCGAACCGGTGCCGGGGGCGCCCTGGCGCCCCGTGGGGTCTCGCGTGCAGCAGGGCGCGCGGCCGTGCCTGCCTTCCTATACTTTTGCCCTTTTTTCCGAGGGAGCAGCATGGGGATCACGGAGCAGGCGCAGCAGGCAGACCAGGCGCGCGGCGAAGCGGCGGGCCGACCGACGGGCCCGACACTGGGCGACACGCTGGCCTGGCCGGCGCGCTACCTGCCGGCCAAGGAGGCGCTGGTCTTCCATGAGGGCGGCAGCCGCCAGGCCTGGACCTATGCGCAGCTGGACGCCGAGGTCAACCGCCATGCCCATGGCCTGATGCAGCTGGGCATCGGCCGCGGCGACGTGGTCGCGGCCTTTCTCTACAACACGCCGGCCTTCGTTTTCGTGCTGCTGGCCTGCGCGCGCATCGGCGCCGTGTTCAACCCCGTGAACTACCGGCTGGCGGCGCAGGAACTGGCCTTCATCCTCGACGATGGGCAGGCGCGCGCGCTGGTGTTCGAAGACGAAGGTGCGGCCGTGGTGGAGAAGGCGCGCGCGCTGGCGCCGCAGGTGCCGCACTGGCTCTATGCCGATGTGGGCGCCACGCCGGGTTTTGCCACGCAGCGGCTGGACGCGATGGCGGCCGGCCAGCCCGCGCAGCCGCCCGCGGTGGCGGTGGCAGAGACCGAGCCCTGCATCCTCATGTACACCAGCGGCACCACGGGCCGGCCCAAGGGCGTGCTGCACACCCATCGCAGCAAGCTGGCGCACAACGCGCTGATGCAGCAGGTGATGCAGTTCCGGCGCGAGGACGTGGGCCTGGCCATGGCGCCGCTCAACCACACGGCCGAGCTGCACACCAGCTTTCTGCCGCGGCTGCAGGTGGGCGCCACGCAGGTGCTGCTGCGCCGCTTCGACGCGGCCGAGGCGCTGCGCCTGATCGAGGCCGAGAAGGTGAGCTTCTTCTTCGCCGCGCCCACCATGGTGACCATGCTGCTCAACGAGCCTTCGCTGGCCACGCGCGACACCCGCTCGCTACGGCTGGTGGAGTACGGCGGCGCCTCGATGGCGCCGCACCTGATCCGCGAATGGAGCGCGCGCGTGGGCACGGGGCTGGTGCAGGTCTACGGCACCACCGAAATGGGGCCCTGCATGTCGGTGCTGTTCCCGCATGAGCAGCTCAGCCATGCGGGCTCGGCCGGCCTGCCGGCCATGGGCCACGACCTGTGCGTGGCCCGCCTGCGCGAGGACGGCCAGCCCACCGACCCGAACGAGCCCTGCGCGAGTGGCGAGGTGGGCGAGATCCTAGTGCGCGGCCCCTGCATGATGGCCGGCTACCTGCGCCGGCCCGACGCCAACCTGCGCGCACTGGCCCATGGCTGGTACCACACGGGCGACCTGGGCCACCTCGATGCCGACGGCTACCTCTGGATCCGCGACCGCATCGACTACATGATCAATTCCGGTGCCGAGAACGTCTATCCGCGCGAGGTCGAGGACGCGCTGGTCGAGCACCCGGGCGTGCTGGAAGCGGCGGTGGTGGGCGAGCCCGACGAGCGCTGGGGCCAGGTGGTGGTGGCCCATGTGGTGCCCAAGAGCGGCCAGTTCCTCAGCGCCGAGCTGCTGGACCAGTTTCTGGTGCAGGGCGACCGGCTGGCGGCCTACAAGCGGCCGCGTCGCTACCGCTTTGCGCACACCCTGCCCAAGACCACCAGCGGCAAGATTCAGAAGCACCTGCTGCGCGCCGGCGCGGCGGACTGAAGCTCTTTCTTCGGCGCTGCGCCGCAACTCAAAAAAGGGGCGCGCGCCGGCTCAGTGCAGCGCTTCGCGCGGCATCAGCTTGTCGATGCGTTCGCGGATCGCGGCGGCGCGCTCGGCGCCGGCCTCGCGTTCGATGTCGGCCAGCATGGTCTCGGCCACCATCAGCATGGTCAGGCCGTCACGCGCCTCGCGCAGGGCTTCGCGCAGGCGCTCGGCCTGCAGCGGGTCGCGGCGCGCGAACATGCGTTCGCACAGGTCGAACAGGAACATGCGCGTGGTGGCCAGGGAGCGCCTGCCCTCGAAGTTGTCGGCCGCATTGCCGGGGGCCTGGTAGGGCGCTTCTTCGGGCGCAGGCACAGACACAGGCACGGGCACCTGTACCGGTGCGGGCTGCACCGGCGCGCGGGTCTGGATGGGTGCGGGCGCGGGCTGGGCCAGCTGCAGGTAGCCCTGCGCGTGCAGTTCGCTGGCCACGCGGCGGGCTTCTTCCACGCCACCGAAGATGGGGCCGAAGTCGGTCACCGTGTGGCGCCCGTCGGCCATCAGCAGCAGCGCGCGCTCGCGCTGGCTCAGGGTGCGCTGGCCGGGGCGCAGCTCCTCGCGGGCTTTGTCGGTCTTGAGCAGGAACATTCGCGGCTGGGGGCAGGAGACGGGAGCCGGCAGCTTCCCGTGTTGCCATGACACCCGCATGAAGACCCGGCCCCGCCCCGGGCATGCGCGTGGGCGCGGGGCGGGGCGCGCACGGCTGTGGCTGGCCGTGCGCGCGGCGCGCCCTCAGCGCGCGTAGACCAGGTCGCGCAGGCCCAGCGAGATGCCCGGCACGTAGGTGATCACCATCAGGCAGGCCAGGATCACACCGACAAAGGGCAGCAGATGGCCCACGATGCGATCCAGCGAGATGCGCGCCACCGTGCAGGCGGCGAACAGGTTCACGCCGAAGGGCGGCGTGATCATGCCCAGCGCCAGGTTCACCACCATGATCAGGCCGAAGTGCACCGGGTCGATGCCGAAGTGCAGCGCCACGGGCGCGAGGATGGGCGCAAGCACGATGATGGCCGCGCTGGTCTCGATGAACATGCCGATGATGAACAGCGCCGCGTTCACGCCCAGCAGGAACATGACGGGCGATTGCAGCACCGACTCGAGCCAGTGGCCGATGGCTTCGGGCACGCCCGCGCGCGTGATCAGGAAGGCGAACAGGCCCGCGTTGGCGATGATGAACATGATCACCGCCGACGAGATCACCGACTTGCGCAGGATCCGGTAGAGGTCGGGCAAACGGATTTCGCGGTAGATCACCCCGCCCACGATCAGCGCGTAGAACACGGCCACGGCCGAGGCTTCGGTGGGCGTGAAGATGCCGCCGTAGATGCCGCCCAGGATGATCACCGGCATCAGCAGCGCCCAGCCGGCCTGCCACAGCGCCTTGAAGAAGGGCATGCGGCCGTCGCCGTCGTTCTTGCCCCAGCCCTTCCACTTGCAGTAGATCCAGACGAAGAGCATCAGCGCGGCGCTGATCAGGATGCCCGGGCCGAAGCCGGCGATGAACAGCTCGCCGATGGAGACTTCGGCGCTCACGCCGTACAGGATCATCGGGATCGAGGGCGGGATGATCACGCCCAGCTCCGCGCTGGTGGCCTGCAGCGCCGCGGCATAGGGCGTGGGGTAGCCGTGCTTGATCAGCGCCGGGATCAGGATGGCGCCGATGGCGAAGGTGGTGGCCACCGAGGAGCCCGACACGGCCGCGAAGATCATGCAGGTGAGCACGCAGGTCATGGGCAGGCCGCCCTGCACGCCGCCCACGATGCTCTTGGCGAACTCCACCAGCCGGCGCGAGATGCCGCCCGTTTCCATCAGGTTGCCGGCCAGGATGAAGAAGGGGATGGCCGCGAGCGGAAACTTGTTGATCGAGTTGAACATCTCCTTGGCGGAGATGAGCATGGGTGCGCCGGAGACCTGCATGCCCAGCACCGAGGCCAGGCCGATGGACACGGCCACGGAGATCGACAGTGCAAAGCACAGCACCATCGTGAGAACCATCACCGGCGTCATTGCGCTGTCTCCAGTTCGAGCCGGATCGGGTCGAGGTAGTTGCCCATGATGCCGATGAGCGAGAACACTGCGCCCACGGGCAGCGCCAGGTAGGCCCAGACCATGGAGATGCTCTCCAGCCCGGCCATCGACTGCACGCGCCCGCGCATCGCGTAGTCGAAACCCCACCACAGGATCACCAGCATCAGCGCCAGCGCCGCCACGCTCACCACGGCGTCGAGCACGCGCTTGATGTGTGGCGGGCTCCAGCGGTAGAGCACGTCCACGCTGACCATTGCGCCCTGGCGGAAGGCCATCGGGATGCCCAGGAACACCATCCAGATCAGGCTCACGCGGATCAGGATCTCGCTCCACTCCGCGGGCTGCTCCAGCACGAAGCGCGTGATGATCTGGAACATGCCCAGCGATGCCGCGATCACGAGCATCAGGCAGGCCAGCGCCATCGACAGCGCGGTGGTCCGCGCCTCGAGCACCAGGAACTTGTCTTTCATAGCCAGGCCACTCTTTCTCTCAGTCTCTATCAACAAAAAAGCCCGTCGGAGGCAGTGATGCACTCCGATCAGGCTGGGGCGCAATGCGGCGCGCGGCGCGCGCCACCGCACTCACTTGATCACTTGAAGTCGCGGATCTTGTCGAGGTTGGCCTTGCCGAAGTCCTTCTCGAACTGGGCGTTCACGGGCGCCAGTGCGGCCACGAACTTGGCCTTGTCGACGGTGTCGATCACGGTCATGCCCTTGGCGCGCAGGTCGGTCACGCCCTTGGCATCGTCCTCGTCCACGCGCGCGCGGTTGGCCTTGGCGGCTTCCTTGGCGGCTTCGAGGAAGGCCTGCTGGTCGGCCGGCTTGAGCTTGTCGAAGGTGGCCTTGTTCATCACGAAGATGCAGGGCGAGTAGACGTGGCCCGTGAGCGTCAGGTGCTTTTGCACCTGGTCGAACTTGGCCGAGATGATCACGGGCAGCGGGTTCTCCTGGCCGTCCACGGTGCCCTGCTGCAGGGCCGTGAACACCTCGGGGAAGGCCATGGGCGTGGTGATGATGCCGAAGCTCTTGTAGGCCGCGATGTGCACCGGGTTCTCCATGGTGCGCATCTTCAGGCCCTTGAGGTCGGCCGGCTCCTTCACGTCGCGCTTGCTGTTGGTCATGTGGCGGAAGCCGTTCTCGGCCCACGCCAGAGCCTTGAAGCCCTTGCTGTCGAACTTCTTGAGCAGGTCCTGGCCGATGGGGCCGTCGAGCACCGCGCGGGCATGGGCCTTGTCGCGGAACAGGAAGGGCACGTCGAGGATCTTGGTCTCGGGCACGAAGTTGGGCACCGGGCCGGTGGAGCTGAAGGCCAGCTCCTGCGTGCCCAGCTGCACGGCTTCGATGGATTCGCGCTCGCCGCCCAGCGAGCCGTTGTAGAAGGTCTGGATCTTGTAGCGGCCGCCGGTGCGCTTCTCGACTTCCTTGGCGAAGGTGTCGATGGCCACGCCCTGGTGCGAGTTCTGGGCCACCGAAATGCTGATCTTCATCGTGGTCTGCGCCAGCGCGGCGCAGGCCATGCCGAAGCCGAGAACCAGGCCCGCGGCCAGTCGGTTCAACTTCATGGATATGTCTCCTCGGGGGTGATGGAGCGCAGCGCCAGAACGGGCTGCGCCTGGGAAAAAAGCAGAGCGCCGACTATGCCTGCAGCTTTTGCTGCACCGCGTCGGGATTTTCACGGACGTAGTCGCGTATGACGCTGTCGAAGTCCGCGTCGGCCATCAGGCCCAGCGCCTTCGCGCGTGCGGCGTTGAAGCGGCCGGGCCAGGACTGGACGATGCGCAGGATGGCCGGATCGGGCGTGCGGTCCAGCAGGGCCAGCGCCTGCGGGCCGGCCACGCGGCCCAGGGCCGCAGCCATCTCGCCCACCGTGGTGGCCAGCGAGGGCAGGTTCATGGCGGTGCGCGGCCCCCACTGCGACTCGCTCGCCTCGGCCGCGCGCACGATGCCTTCGATGGTGCGCGCGGGCGAGGCCAGCGCCACGGGCGTGTCGTCGGGCACGGGGCAGGGCGCGCGCAGGCCGGCCAGCGGCTCGCGGATCATGCCGCTGAAAAAGCCCGAGGCCGCGCCGTTGGGCCTGCCGGGGCGCACGCTCACGGTCATCAGGCGCACGCTGCGTCCGCGCACGAAGCCCTTGCGCGTGTAGTCGGCCACCAGTTGCTCGCCGATGAACTTCTGGATGCCGTAGCTGGTCTGCGGCGTGGGCAGGGTGTGGTCCTCGATCACGCCGGGCAGCGGCTGCGCCGGCGAATCGCCGAACACGGCCAGCGAACTGGCGAACACCAGCACCGGCCGCGTGCCCAGCGCGCGCAGCTTCTCCAGCAGCGCGTGCGTGGCCGCGAAGTTGCTGCGCATGCCCAGGTCGAAGTCGGCCTCGCACTCGCCGCTGACGGCGGCGGCCAGGTGGAACACCGCATCGGCCTGCGCCCAGAAACCGGCCTCGCCGTCGGCCAGCTGGGCGTTCAGGTCGCCCACAGCGCTGTGCACGCGAGCGTCGGCCGCCAGGTCGGCCGGCGCCGCGGCGCGGTCCACCAGCGTGATGCGGGAGATGGCTTGGGCCGGCCCGCCGTCGAGGGCGAGCGAGCCCTGCGCGAGCAGCGTGCGCGCCAGGCGCGCGCCCAGAAAACCGGCACCGCCGGTGATGACGATCTGCATGAGGTCTTGTCTCCTTTGCACAGGAGCATAAGACAGGTTTTGCTCAGATGCGGTTCAGCCGATGCCCAGCAGGTAGTCACTCACCTCGTCGGAGAACCACTTCCTGCGCCCGTCGATGAGCACGCTGGTGCTGTCCTGCGGGTCGGGTTGCGCCAGTGGCATGCCATGGCCGGCCAGGGCTTCGGCACAGCCCAGCCAGTCCCCGCCCTCGACAGGCTCGTTGAGCGAGGCCCAGGACAGGCTGCCGATCACGTTGTCGCCATAGCCGTGCGCTTCCCTCCAGCTCGCGCCGTGTTCGAGCAGGAAGCGGGCGAGCGATGCATCGCCGCGGAACACTGCCTGGTTCAGCGCCGAACCGTTCAGGTCGCCGCCGCGGGTGGCAACGGGCCAGCCCAGGCGCACCATGAGGCGCACCGCCTCGCCGCATCCTTCTGCAGCCAGCTCGGGCAGCAGCTTGAGCTGGGATTCGGAGAGCGTGCCGATCAGCCCGGGATGCGCCGAATGCAGCGCCTGCGCCGCCGCCTCGTCGCCGCGCGCGCAGGCAGCGATGAACTCTTCCGCCAGCGAGGAGGCCGGACTGCCGCCTGCGCGGCGCAGCAGGCTGGCGATTTCCGGCAGGCCGAAGCGCTGGGCCAGCAGCGCGGCGTTCACGCCGCCGGGCGTGGCGACCGACGGGTCGGCTCCCGCGGCCAGCAGGGCTTCGATGTGCGCGGTCGAGCGCCGGCGCCGGATGGCCCATAGCAGCGGCGTGTGCCAGTCGGTGGCCGCCGGATTGTCAATCGGCTCGTTGGGGTCGGCGCCATGCGAGAGCAGCAGCTGCAGCGATTCCAGCCTGTCGAGGTCCAGCACGCGATGCAGCGCATTCGTGCCGACCACGCGCGCACCGGCTTCCAGCAGCGCTCGCGTGCAGGCGATGTTCTCCAGCGAGTGATAGAGCGATTCGCCGTCGTTCGGATCCGCGCCGGCGTCGAGCAGAAGCTTCGTGAGTTCGGCGTCGTGGTTCTGCCCGGCCGCGCCGTAGAGCGCCGACAGCCTTTCGGCTTCGTCGGGCGCGGCAACAGAGGCCGGCGGCCAGCGGTTGCCGACGGACTGGTTCGGGTCCGCGCCCGCTGCGAGCAACTGGCGGGCGCAGGCGCGCAGGCCATCGCGAAAGGCAGGAAGCCGCAGCAGGCTCGAATGCGTGACAGCGACGAGCGGTGGAAGCTGCAACGGTCCGCCTGGCCGGTGAGCCCAGGCACGGTCTCGCTCGATGGTCCGGCGCAGCAAGGTTTCGTCGCCGACGGCGCAGGCCAGCCATGGGTCGGCGCCGCGCAGCACGGGGTTGTCTTCAAGCAGTTGTGCCGCCACGGACGGCTTGGCGCGATTCGTGCCGCCTGCTATGTCGCCCGCGTAGACGAAGCGCAGCCATTGCAGCGCCGCGGCGGCAGGATCGGCCGATTGCGCCTGGCGCGCCAGGACGAAGTCCTTGAGTTCGGTCCAGGATGCGAGGCCGTACTCGCGCGCGATGCACGACTGCGCATCGTGCAGGCGCAGGTCGAGACGGGCGATGGCGGCAACAGGCCTGCCGCGGGCGGCGGGGAGGGTGTCGCACAGCCGTGCGCAGGCGGCCGGATCGCCAGCGCGGTACGCGCTCAGCAGCGCCTTGGCTTGTTTCTTCAGGTGGCCGAGATCAGGCCGGGGGGGAATACGCTTCTTCAAGTGAACCTCCGTGCATGGAGCGCCGACGACCCGCAAACTCGGCTGCACAAAGAGGCTGATGAAACAGCGAACATAGAAGGCAAGTGGGTTCAACCCTTCCCGCGGGTCCGGGGGCGGCTTGCACCGCCGCGCGGATGATAGGGGAGGCCATCAGGCACGGTCAAAAAAAAGCCCTCCGCTGGAGGGCTTGGCGATGGCCTGCGACGGGCTCACATGCCCACGTAGTTGGGCCCACCGCCCCCCTCGGGCGTGACCCACACGATGTTCTGCGTCGGGTCCTTGATGTCGCAGGTCTTGCAGTGCACGCAGTTCTGCGCGTTGATCTGCAGGCGCTCCTTGCCGGCGTTGGCCTCGTCGGGCACGAACTCGTACACGCCGGCCGGGCAGTAGCGCGCCTCGGGGCCCGCGTACTCGGGCAGGTTGATGCGCGTGGGAACGCTCGCATCCTTGAGCGTCAGGTGCGCCGGCTGGTTCTCTTCGTGGTTGGTGTTGCTGATGAACACCGAACTCAGGCGGTCGAAGGTCAGCTTGCCGTCGGGCTTCGGATACGCGATCTTCTTGCACTGGCTCGCCGGCTTCAGGCGCTTGTGGTCGGCCTCGGTGCGCCGGATGGTCCAGGGGATGCGCCCGCGCAGCACGAACTGCTCGATGCCCGTCATCAGCGTGCCCACCATCAGGCCCTTCTTGAACCACTGCTTGAAGTTGCGCGCACGGTGAAGCTCCTCGTGCAGCCAGCTCTTCTCGAAGGCCGCCGGGTAGTCGCTGAGCTCGTCATGCTGGCGCCCGGCCTTGATCGCCTCGAAGGCCGCCTCGGCCGCCAGCATGCCCGTCTTGATGGCCGCGTGGCTGCCCTTGATGCGGCTGGCGTTGAGGTAGCCGGCCTCGCAGCCCACCAGCGCACCGCCCGGGAACACCGTCTTGGGCAGCGACAGCAGGCCCCCGGCCGTGATGGCGCGCGCGCCATAGCTCAGGCGCTTGGCAGGCTTGAGGCCCTGGTCCTGGCCCTCGAAGTACCAGCGGATGTTCGGGTGCGTCTTGAAGCGCTGGAACTCCTCGAAGGGGCTCATGTGCGGGTTCTGGTAGTCCAGCCCCACCACATAGCCCACGATCACCTGGTTGTTCTCGGCGTGGTACAGGAAGGAGCCGCCGTAGGTGTCGTTGGGCAGCGGCCAGCCGGCCGTGTGGATGGCCAGGCCCGGCTCGTGGCGCGCGGGGTCGATCTCCCACAGCTCCTTGATGCCGATGCCGTAGCTTTGCGGGTCGCTGTTGGCGTCGAGCTTGAAGTGCTTGATGAGCCCGCGCCCCAGGTGGCCGCGCGCGCCTTCGGCAAACACCGTGTACTTGGCATGCAGCTCCATGCCAAGCTGGAAGTTCTCGGTCGGCTCGCCGTCCTTGCCTAGCCCCAAGTTGCCCGTGGCCACGCCCTTGACCGAGCCATCCTCGTTGTAGAGCACCTCGGCGGCGGCAAAGCCCGGGAAGATCTCCACGCCCAGCTCCTCGGCCTGGGTGGCCAGCCAGCGCACCACGTTGCCCAGGCTGACGATGTAGTTGCCTTCGTTGTGGAAGTTCGGCGGCAGGAAGGCGTTGGGCACGCGCGTGGCGCCGGTCTCGGAGAGCAGCAGGAAGGTGTCGCCCGTCACGGGCTGGTTCAGCGGCGCGCCCTTTTCCTGCCAGTCGGGGATCAGCTCGTTGAGCGCGCGCGGGTCCATGATCGCGCCCGAGAGGATGTGGGCGCCGGGCTCGGAGCCCTTCTCCAGCACCACGACCGAGATCTCCTGGTCGTTCAGGGCGGCCAGTTGCTTCAGGCGGATGGCGGTGGAAAGGCCGGCAGGCCCGCCGCCCACGACGACCACGTCATATTCCATGGCTTCGCGGGGACCGAACTGGGCGAGGATTTCGTCTGGGCTCATCGGGGTGTTCTTGGAAGACAAAAAGAGGGGGCGGCCGGCACTCGGCGCAACGAGCAATTCTATGCATGGGCCATTCGCGCCATTGGGGTCGCCCAGGTGACTGTGCGAAGGGCTCGCCAGGGCCGAAGCTGCTGCCCCGCAGACCCTTTGCATCCCTCTGAACAAGGACGCCGCCACGCGATGAAGATCGTCATTCCCGAACACAAGAAACTGGTCTACGAGATGACCATCCCGATCCGCTGGGGCGACATGGACGCGATGGGTCACCTGAATAACGGCAGCTACTTCCGCTATATGGAAACGGCGCGCATCGACTGGATGCACGCCATCGGCTTCGAGCCGGAGCCGGGCGGCGAAGGCATCGTCATCGTCAATGCCTTCTGCAACTTCTACCGGCAGATCGAATACCCGGGCCAGGTGCTGGCGCGCATGTATGTGAGCGACCCGGGCCGCACCACCTTCGAGACCTGGTGCACCCTGGCCCGCACCGATGCGCCCGAGGTGATCTGCGCCGAAGGCGGCGCCACCACCATCTGGGTCGACTTCCCGAAGCAGAAGGCCAAGGAGCTGCCGGGCTGGCTGCGGGAGCTGGTGAGCGGTTGAACTGTTGATCGGTGGAGCGCACCCTAGCGCTGCAGCTCGATGCGCGCCTCGAAGCCCTGCGTCGCGCCTGCGGGCGGCGAGGTCAGCGACAGCCGCCCGCCATGCTGCTGCACGATGGTGCCGACGATGGACAGGCCCAGGCCGTAGCCGGCCTGGTCGGCGCTGTGGCGCACGTGGCGCTGGCGCAGGGTGGCCAGGTTCGCGGCCGAAACGCCGGGGCCGAAGTCGCGCACCACCAGCGTGGCCGGCGCCTGCACGGCCAGTTCGATGCGCGCATCGCCCGCGTAGCGCAGCGCGTTTTCCACCAGGTTGCGCAGCGCGATGGCGAGCGCGTCCACGTCGCCCTGGGCCTGCGGCGGCTGCAGCGCTTCGTCAAGCTGCAGGTCCAGCCGCGCGGCCACGCCGGCATCGCGCCAGAACTCCTCGGCCACGGTGGCGGCCAGCCGCGCCAGATCGACCGGCGCGCGGGCCAGCGCCGCGCCCGATTCGGCGCGCGAGAGCTGCAATAACTTTTCGGTGCGGTGGCTCAGCGTTTGCAGGGCCTCCAGCGCCGCCTGCACCTCGGCCCGGTCCAGCCCGTGTTCCAGCGCGGTCTGCAGCCGCAGCCGCGCCGCGGCCAGCGGCGTGCGCAGCTCGTGCGCGGCATTGGCGGCCAGCGCACGTTCCACCTGCAGGGCGTGCGCCAGCCGCTCCAGCAGGCTGTTGACGCCTTCGCCCAGCGTGTGCAGTTCATCGGGCAGGCCTTGCAGTTGCAGCGGCCGCAGATCGCTGCCGCTGCGCTGGCCGACCTGCGTGGTCAGATCCGCCAGCGCCAGCAGCTCGCGCCGGGCGATGTGGCGCAGCCCCAGCGCCAGCAGCGGCAGCACGGCCACGAGGGCCGCGATGAGCACGGTGAGCGTGCGCATCACGGCCTCGCGCCGCTCGGCCAGCGGGTCGGCCACCTGCATGTACAGCGCGCGCGAGGGGTGGCGCACGGTGTAGATGCGCCAGTCCTGGCTGGTGTCGAAGCCCGGCGCCAGCGGCACGTCGAAGCTGGCCGTGGCCGCGTGGGTCGTGCGCAGCAGCACGCGCCCGCCGTCGTCCAGCAGCTGGTAGAGCACCTCGTCCTGCGCGAACAGCGGCGGTGGCGCCACGATGGGTGTGGCGGCGGCCTTCGCTTCGGCAGGCGCGGCTTCGTACTCGCGCAGCGCGATGTCGAACATGCGGTGCGAGACCTCGACCAGCTCGTTGTCGAAGTTGACGTCGATCTCGCGGTCCACATACCAGGCCACGGCCAGCACGCACACCAGCCAGGTGCCGCCCACCCAGAGGATCAGCGTGCGCGCCAGCCGGGCGGCGAGGTTGCGTGGGCGCTGCATCAGCCGGCTTCGCGTTCGTCGGCCGGCACCAGCCGGTAGCCCAGGCCGCGCAGGGTCTGGATGCGTTCGCGGCCCAGCTTGCGGCGCAGGCGGCTGATGAAGACCTCCAGCGTGTTGCTGTCGGTTTCCTCGTCGAAGCCGTAGAGCGCGTCCTGCAGCGATTCGCGCGTATGGATGCGCTCGGGCCGGCTGGCCATCACGCGCAGCAGCGCCCATTCCTTGGCCGTGAGCAGCACCGGCAGCCCGCGCAGGCGCACGCTGTCGTTGCTCAGGTCCACCTCCAGCGCACCCAGGCGCAGCACGGCCGACTGGCTGCTGCTGCGCCGGCGCTCGACCGCGCGCAGCCGCGCCAGCAGCTCGGCCGGGTCGTAGGGTTTGACCAGGTAGTCGTCGGCGCCCGCGTCCAGGCCGCGGATGCGGTCGCTGACCTGGTCGCGCGCCGTGAGCACGATGACGATGGGCCGCTCGGCCAGCCGCCGCAGCGCGGGCAGCAGGCTCAGGCCGTCGCCATCGCCCAGGTGCAGATCCAGCAGCACGGCCGCGTACTGCGCGCCGGCCAGCGCGGCGCGCGCCTCGGCCAGGCTGGCGGCGGTGTCGACCACGAAGGCCTTGGCGCGCAGGTAGCTGCACACGGCCGCGGCCAGCGCGTTGTCGTCTTCGACCAGGAGGATGCGCATTCGCTGCGTGGAAGTCGTGGGGAACAACGGGAAAGGTTTGCAGCAGTCTAGGCCTAGTGGGGTTCAGGAAGGGTTCAGGCGCGCATGGCAGCCTCGACGCCCTTTGTCTTCATGCGCGAGCCCATGTCTGTTCCATCCGTGTCCCCACCTGCATCGCTGGCGCGCGCCGGCTGGGTCAGTGCGCTGGCCTTGATGCTGCTGTTGCTGTGGGATGCCAGTGGCGCCGACATGGCCGTGGCGCGGTGGATGGGCACGCCTCTGGGTTTTGCCGCGCGCAGCGATTTCTTCTGGGCCGTGCTGATGCACGAGGGCGGCAAGGCCCTGGCCTGGGCGCTGCTGCTGGGCCTGCTGCTGGCGGCGCGCTGGCCCGTGGGGCTGCTGCGGCGGCTCACGCGCGCGCAGCGCTGGCAGCTGGCGCTGGTGCCGCTGGCGGCGGTGGCGCTGGTCACCCTGCTCAAGCAGCACAGCCAGACCAGTTGCCCGTGGGACCTGCAGGCCTTCGGCGGCGGCGCCCCTTGGGTCTCGCACTGGGCCTGGGGCCAGGGCGATGGCGGGCCGGGCCACTGCTTTCCGGCGGGCCATGCCACGTCGGCGCTGTGCTTTGCGGGCGGCTGGTTCGTGCTGAGACCGCTCAGTGCGCGCGCGGCCGCGCTGTGGCTGGCCGCCTCGCTGGCGGCGGGCCTGGTACTGGGCCTGGGCCAGCAGTGGCGCGGCGCGCATTTCATGAGCCACACGCTGTGGTCGGCGTGGTTGTGCTGGATGGTGGGCTTTGCGGCCGAGCTGCTGCTGCTGCGGGCGCGGCAGGCGCTGCGCCATCGCAGCCGGATGGCGCCCGCACGAAGCTGAACGAAAGCTGAGCGGGCGGTTCAGGCAGGCTTCACGGCCGGCGCCGAAGCTGGGTGCATGTCTTCATGGAACCCTTCTCATCGCCCGGCCGTGCCGCTTCCTGCTCCTGCAACGGCGGCCACTTCGCGCTGGCCCGCGCTGCCACCGCTGACCGCGGGCGCCGTGGCGGTGCTGCTGGCCCTGTACCTCACGCTGGCCGCCAACCTGCCGCTGTGGCGCACGCTGGTGCAGGTGGGGCGGGCGCCCAGCG
Source organism: Xenophilus arseniciresistens (assembly GCF_028023875.1). Taxonomy (GTDB): domain Bacteria; phylum Pseudomonadota; class Gammaproteobacteria; order Burkholderiales; family Burkholderiaceae_C; genus Xenophilus; species Xenophilus arseniciresistens. Next base: position 157,309 of record NZ_JAQIPB010000001.1, on the reverse strand, counting down.
CCTATCTGCCGCTGATGCTGGGCATGGGCCTGTGGCTCGTGCTGGGGCTGACGGCACTGCTGGCCTGGCTGGCCTGGCCGCGCGTGATCAAGCCGCTGGGCCTGCTGCTGGCCTTGGTGGCGGCCGTGGTGCAGCACTACATGCTGGGCTACCACATGGTCATGGACCCGTCGATGGCCGCCAATGTGTTGCAGACCGATGTGCACGAGGCGGCCGACCTGCTGGGCTGGCGCCTGCTGCTGGATGTGGGCGTGGTCGTGCTGCCGGTGGCGCTGTGGCTGTGGCGCCAGCCGATCCGGCCGCAGCCGGCGCTGCGGCGCCTGGGCAGCAATGCGCTGCTGGGCCTGGGCGCGCTGCTTCTCGTGGTGCTGGTCACCTTGCTGTTCTCGCGCCAGCTGGCGCCGCTGATGCGCAGCGAGCCGCAGCTGCGCTACATGATGAATCCGCTGGCCAGCCTCTATTCCACCGGCGTGGCGGCGCTGCGCCCGGGCCTGTCGCGCAGCAGCAGCAGCCCGCGCGTGGTGATCAGCGCCGACGCGCATCTGAAGGCGCCGGTGTCGGCCACGGGCCGGCCGCCGCTGATGGTGCTGGTGGTGGGCGAGACGGCGCGTGCCGACCATTTCGCGCTCAATGGCTATGCCCGCGACACCACGCCCGAACTGGCTCGCCTTGGCGTGCTGAGCTGGCGCAACGCCTGGTCCTGCGGCACCAGCACGCTGGTGTCGGTGCCCTGCATGTTCTCGCCGCTGGGGCGCACGGGCCATGAAGCGCGGCGCAGCGAGTACGAGAACCTGCTCGATGTGCTGCAGGCTTCGGGGCTTGCGGTGCTGTGGCTGGACAACCAGTCGGGCTGCAAGGGCGTGTGCGAGCGCGTGCCCAATGCGCAGGCCAACGATGCCGCGCAGGTGGCCAAATACCCCGCGCTGTGCCCCGAAGGTGAATGCCTGGACGCGGTGATGCTCGAAGGGCTGGACGCACGGCTGGCGGCCCTGCCGCCCGATCGCGTGGCGCGCGGCGTGGTGCTGGTGATGCACCAGATCGGCAGCCACGGGCCGGCGTATGCCAAGCGCGCCAGCCAGGCCTTCAGGCGCTTCATGCCGCAATGCCTGCGCAGCACGCTGTCGGACTGCAGCCATGCGGAGCTGGTCAATGCCTATGACAACAGCATCGCCTACACCGATCACTTCCTGGCTCAGACCATCGGCTGGCTGCAGCAGCAGTCCGCGCGCTTCGACACCGGGCTGGTGTACCTCAGCGACCATGGCGAGTCGCTGGGCGAGTACGGCCTGTACCTGCACGGCATGCCCTACGCCCTGGCGCCCGAGGTGCAAAAGCATGTGCCGCTGGTGGCCTGGTTCGGCGGCGGGCTGGGGCGCCACAGCGGCATCGACGAAGGCTGTGCCCGCGCGGGGCTGGACGCGCAGGTCTCGCACGACAACCTGTTCTCCACCACGCTGGGGCTGATGGGCGTGGGCTCTTCGGCCTACCAGGTGCAGCGCGATCTGTTCGCGGCCTGCCGGCGCAGCCAGGTGGCCCAGGCGGCGCCTGAGGGGTCGCAAGCGCCCTGAGCCTCAGCCCTTCTTCTCGCGCGGCACGCGGCCCATCATGAAGAACTCGGGGTTGGGCAGCATGCCGCTGAAGCTGGCCATGCGGTTGGACAGGCCGAAGAAGGCCGTGATGGCGGCGATGTCCCAGATGTCCTCGTCGTCGAAGCCATGGGCATGCAGCGCGTCGAAGTCGGCTTCTTCAATGGCGTGCGAGTTGTCGCAGACCTTCATCGCAAAGGCCAGCATGGCGCGCTGGCGGGGCGTGATGTCGGCCTTGCGCCAATTCACGGCCACCTGGTCGGCCACCAGCGGCTTCTTCTCGTAGATGCGCAGCAGCGCGCCATGGGCCACCACGCAATAGAGGCATTGGTTGGCCGCGCTGGTGGTGGTCACGATCATCTCGCGGTCACCCTTGCTCAGGTTGCTGCTGCGGCCCACGCTTTCGGGCTCCATCAGCGCATCGTGATAGGCGAAGAAGGCGCGCCATTCCGCGGGCCGGCGCGCGAAGGCGATGAACACGGTAGGGATGAAGCCGGCTTTTTCCTGCACCTCGAGCACCTTGGCGCGGATGTCCTCGGGCAGGTCCTTCAGTTCGGGGGCGGGGTAGCGTGTGCTCAAGGCTTGTCTCCGATGTGTTGCTCTGTGTGTACGCAGCCGCGGGGCGGCAATCCATCATAGGCAAGGCGGGGCTGACAGCGCTGTCGCGCCCTTGGCTGACAGCCGCAGCGCCCGTGCGCGGCGATGCTCGGCGCATGCTTTGCAATCCCTCAAGGCAGCTTGGTGCTGCCCGTTCGATGCGTGCCGGCGTGGCAGCGGCCAGCCTGGTGGCCCTCGTGCTGGCCGGCCCGGCGCAGGCCGAAGACCCCAAGCTGCCACTGGCGCACGACGAGCACAGCGAGCGCACCGTCTACATCCAGCCCAGGCTGTCGCCCACCGAGGACTCCATGCACACCCAGGGTGCCACCGTGGGTGTGCAGGCCAAGGACGGACGCAGCGCCTACATGGGTACCGACCGCTCAACCGCGCAGCCGCGCTATTCGGTGGGGGCCGAAAGCGGGGGCGACCTGTCCTTTTCCGCGGGCGTGGAATCGGACGGCAAGGAGCACCACGGCGTGAAGGCCGGGATCCGCATCCGCTACTGACATCGGCCGGGCCGACGCCGGCCCCACAATGCGGCGGCCAGCGCCCGCAAAGGGCAACCTGACCCCGTACGCTGGCCGGCTTGGAAAAAAAGCGCGGCTGGCGACGGGCCCGATCGACGCCCACCCTTGCCCCATGCCGCTGAAGATCGCCATCGCCCACCACGCGACCGCCGGGCTCGCGCATGACGCCTGCGTGCTCGCCGACGCGCTGCTGGCCGCCCAGCCACAGGCGCGCGTGCTGGAATGGACGCTGCCGGACTGGGTCATGAGCGACGGCGGCCGCCCCATCGCGCCGCCACCGCAGCTGCAGGCCCATGCGCCTTTCGACCTGCTGTTCCTGCTGGAGCACGCGCACCCCAACGCGCCCCTTCTGGAGCGCAGCTTTGCGCGCCGCGTGATCCATGTGCCCAACCCCGAATGGCTGGGCGCGCAGGACGAAGCCGTGCTGCGCAGCGGCGCCATCGACGCCGTGCTGGCCAAGACCCGCCACGGCCATGCCCTGCTGCAGGGGCTGCTGGCGCAGGCGGGCACGGCCACAGGCCCGCGCCCGGCCTGCGTCTACACGGGCTGGACCTCGGCGGACCCCGGGCCTTCCGAACGCGTGGACCATGCCGCGCCGCCCACCGCCCTGCACGTGGCCGGCACCTCCTCGCAAAAGGGCAGCCAGGTGCTGCTGCAGGCCTGGCGCAGCCGGCCTGACCTTGCGCCGCTGACGCTGGCCGCGCAGGCAGGCGGCCCGCTGCGGCTGGACTTCGCATTGCAGGCCGCACCCAACCTCACGCTGCACCTGTCGGCGCTGGCGCCGCAGGCCCTGCGCGCGCTGCAGCGCCAGTCGGCGTTGCACCTGTGCCCCAGCGCGGCCGAGGGCTTCGGCCACACGCTCAACGAGGCACGCGCCGTGGGCGCCGTGCTGCTGACCACCGGCGCGCCGCCGATGGACGAGTTCGTGGTCGATGGCGTTAGCGGCCTGTGCATCCCGGTGCGCGCCGGCCAGAGCCAGCCGCATCACCGCTCGACCGCGTATTTCGTTCATGCCGACGACGTCTGCGCCACCGTGGAGCGCGCCCTGGCACTGAGCCCCGCGCAGCGCCAGCGCATGGGCCAGGCCGCCCGCGCGGCCTATGAACAGGAACGCGCGGCCTTCCACCAGCGCATGGCGCAGCTCATCGAGGCGCTTCATGGCGCACACCCATAATCTGCGCCATGTCCACTCATCGCACCGCACCCATCGTGAGCCTTCATCTTCTTTCCCGCACCCTGATGGCCGGCCTGGCGCTGGCCGGCGCCGCCGCCGCTGTGGCGCAGCAGCCCGCCGCGCCCGTCACCACGCCCAGCGGCCTGGTCTACCAGAGCCTCAAGGACGGCACCGGCGCCAGCCCCGCGGCCACCGACACGGTGCGCGTGCATTACCGCGGCACCTTCCCTGACAGCGGCAAGGAGTTCGACAGCTCCTACTCGCGCAACAAGCCCACGGAATTCCCGCTCAACGGCGTGATCCCCTGCTGGACCGAAGGCGTGCAGAAGATGAAGGTGGGCGGCAAGGCCAAGCTGGTGTGCCCGCCCGGCATCGCCTACGGCGCGCGCGGCGCCGGCGGCGGCGTGATCCCGCCCAACGCCACGCTGAACTTCGAGATCGAACTGCTGGACGTCAAGGGCCGCTGATCCCGGGGCCGCTGTTGCGGCCTTTCTTTTTTGGGGCGGAGTCGGCAGCGCGTGCCGCCCGGCCAGTCTGAGAAACACGGGGGAGGGGATGCCCGATTTTTCTTCCACTTCAAACGGCGCTGCGGCACTGCCCGCGCTGCTGGCCCAGCTTGAAGCCTCGCTGGCCGATGCGCATCTGAGCGACGACGAGCGGCGCGAGCTGGCGCAGGCCCTGCGCGAGGCCCAGCCGCCCGAAGACGGCCTGCGCCGCCTGCGCAACCGGGCCTTCGAGCTGGTGCGCGCCCACACGCAGGACGCCGCGCAACTGGCGCTGCTCAAGTGGCTCGAGGGTGTGGTGCGCGCCATCGACGTGGGGCGCGGCGCCGAGGGCGCGGCCCAGCCTTCGCAGGCCTTCTTCAGCCCTGGCCTCGATTGCCTGCGCGCCATCGTGCAGCAGCTGCGCGCGGCCAGGCACCGGGTGGAGCTGTGCGTGTTCACGCTGTCCGACGACCGCATCAGCGAAGAGGTGCTGGCCGCGCACCAGCGCGGCGTGGCCGTGCGGCTGATCACCGACAACGACAAGGAATTCGACGCGGGCAGCGACGTGGCGCGCCTGCGCCAGGCCGGCGTGCCCGTGCGCGTGGACCGCACCGACGCGCACATGCATCACAAGTTCGCCGTCTTCGACGCACAGCGCCTGCTCAACGGCAGCTACAACTGGACGCGCAGCGCCGCCAGCGTCAACGAAGAGAACCTCGTGCTCAGCGCCGAGCCCGTGCTGGTGCGCCGCTTCATGGACGAGTTCGACACGCTGTGGCAGCAGTTGAGGGACGCCCCGTGAGCCACCGACCCGCGCGACCGCGCCGCAGGCCTGGCGCGCGCGCTGGAGCCGCCGCGGGCCGACACGCGCATGCCCCCAAGTTCTGACGCGCGGGGCGCAGGCGCCAAAATGGTCCGATGAGCACCACGCCACAGCCCACTCCCCACGCCCCCGCCCTCGAAGTCCTGCCCCGCGACCTGTCGGCCTACCGGCAGGGCAATGTGGGCGTGGACTACGTGCATCGCTTCGAATCGGGCCGGCCCGGCCCGCATGTGCTGATCAACGCGCTCACGCACGGCAACGAGATCTGCGGCATGGCCGCGGCCACGCATCTGCTCGACACGGGCGTGCGGCCGCTGGTCGGCACGCTCACGGTGAGCTTTGCCAACGTGGCGGCCTATGAGAGCTTCGACATCGAGAAGCCTTATGAAAGCCGCCAGCTGGTCCACAACATGAATCGCATCTGGTCGGCCGAGTGGCTGGACGGCGCCGAGCACAGCCCCGAGCTGCAGCGCGCGCGCGAGATGCGCGCCGTGGTCGATGCGGCCGACCACATCCTCGACATCCATTCGACCAGCCAGGACGTGGTGCCCTTCTGGGTCTACCCCGGCCATGCGCGCAACGGCAAGGTGGCGCAGGCGCTGGGCCTGCCGCCCGTGCATTTGCTGATGCCGCAGGGCCTGGGCTCGGGCACCCCGCTGATCCAGTACGGCCGCCATGGCGACGACGGCCCGGGCCCCGGCGTGGCGCTGGTGGTCGAATGCGGCCAGCACTTCAGCCACGCGGCCTCCACCCTGGCCACGGCCGTGACGCTGGATTTCCTGGCGCACTTCGGCCTCGTCGAGCCGCGCCCGGGCCGTGCCCCGGCCGGCCCGCAGCGTCGCTTCGAGCTGCTGCAGACCCACATGGTCCACACCCCTGAGTTCCGCTTCGCGCGCCCGCTCGTGGGCTTCGAGACCTTTGCCAAGGACGAACTCATCGCCACCGACGGCGACGAGCGCCGCATCGTCTCTCCGTGCGACGACTGCACCGTCTTCATGCCCACGCGCGAGCCCATCGTGGGGCGCGAGGCGGTGTATCTGACGCGGCCGATCTGAGCGAATCCGCCGTCAGGACGCGTCCATTTTTCCGCCTCGACGAAGCGCGGCCTCAGCCCACCTCACCCAGCGCATCCCCCAGCGCATTGACCAGCCGGTCGATCTCGGCCTTTTCGCTGATGAAGGGCGGGGCGAGCTGGATGGTGTCGGCGCCGTAGCGCACGTAGAAGCCCTTCTTCCAGCAGGCCATGGCGATCTCGTACGGGCGCTTGGCGGGCTCGCCGGGCACGGGGTCGATGGTGATGCCCGCAGCCAGGCCGTGGTTGCGGATGTCCAGCACATGCCTGCGGCCCTTGAGGCTGTGCACGGCAGCCTCGAAGTGCGGCGCGAGCGCGCGCACGCGGCCCGGTCCGTCTTCGGCCACCAGCAGGTCCAGCGCAGCCACGCCGGCGGCGCAGGCCACGGGGTGGGCCGAGTAGGTGTAGCCGTGTGGGAACTCCACCAGGTACTCGGGGCCGCCCGCGTTCATGAAGGTGTCGTAGATCTCCTTGGTCGCCACCACGCCGCCCAGCGGCTGCGCGCCGTTGGTCACCTGCTTGGCGAAGTTCAGGATGTCGGGCACCACGCCAAAGGCCTCGGCGCCGGTCATGGCACCGCAGCGGCCAAAGCCCGTGATGACCTCGTCGAAGATCAGCAGGATGTTGTTCTGCGTGCAGATCTCGCGCAGGCGCTTGAGATAACCCACGGGCGGGATCACCACGCCGGCCGAGCCCGAGAAGGGCTCGACGATCACGGCCGCGATGTTCGACGCGTCGTGCAGCGCGATCATGTCCAGCAGGCGGTTGGCCAGCGCCTCGCCGCCTTCCTGCGGCATGCCCTTGATGAAGGAGCCCATGGCCGGCTGCGTGTGGGGCAGATGGTCGGCTTCCACGCCCTGGCCGAAGGTCTTGCGGTTGCCGCCGATGCCGCCCACCGAGATGCCGCCGAAGTTGACGCCGTGGTAGCCCTTCTCGCGGCCGATCAGGCGGGTCTTGCTGGCCTGGCCCTTCGCGCGCCAGTAGGCGCGGGCCAGCTTCAGCGAGGTGTCGGCCGATTCGGAGCCCGAGTCGGTGAAGAACACGTAGTCCAGGCCCTGGGGCATCAGGTCCTTGACCTTGTTGGCCAGTTCAAAGGACAGCGGATGCGCGAACTGGAAGGCCGGCGAATAGTCCAGCTTGCTGATCTGGCGCGCGACGGCCTCGCTGATCTCGGTGCGGCCATGGCCCAGGCCCGTGCACCACAGGCCCGAGAGGCCGTCGAAGATCCGGCGGCCGTCGGCGTCGGTGAAGTAGGCGCCCTTGCCCTCCACGATGATGCGCGGGTCGGCCTTGAACTGGCGGTTGCCGGTGAAGGGCATCCAGTGGGCTTCAAGCCAGGCAGCGTCCTTGCGCACGGCAGAGGGGGAGGAGTCGGTGGCAGTGAGAGTGCTCATGGTCGGCAGTCTTGAGGAGATTGAATGGGGCAGGGGGCGGCGCAGGGCGCCGAGGCCCTCGAAGTGTGCATTGTTGGGCCACTGATTTAGTGGCGAGAATGATGTTCCATCACATTTCACTTGCCAATCCGTGAAAGTAAACGAGGCCCCGGCCCAGGGTGGCGCAGACGCTGCGCCGCTGCGGCGTCTGCTGGGCCAGCTCAGCGACATGGACCTGCGCCTTCTGCGCGTGTTCAAGGCCGTGGCCGACTGCGGCGGCATGGCGGCGGCCGAGCTGGAACTGAACATCGGCATCTCCACCATCAGCCGGCATGTGAAGGACCTGGAAACGCGCCTGCGCCTGACCTTGTGCCGGCGCGGGCGCGCGGGCTTTGCGCTCACGCCCGACGGCCAGCGCGTCTACGAGCAGACGCTGAGCCTGCTCAGCGCGGTGGACGCCTTTCGCAGCGGCATCGCCGCCATTCACGGCCGGCTGGGCGGCGAGCTGGAACTGGCCCTGTTCGACAAGACCGCCAGCAACCCGCAGGCGCGCATCGCGCAGGCCATGGCCCGCTTTGCCGGGCAGGCGCCCGAAGTGCGGCTGAACGTGCATGTGGCCTCGCTCAACGCCATCGAGCGCGGGGTGATCGACGGGCGCTTCCACGTGGGGGTGATTCCGACCCACCGCGCCTCGGGCAGTCTGGCCTACGAAGACCTCTTTGGCGAAACCATGCAGCTCTATGCGGGTGCCGGGCATGCGCTGTTCAAGGGCGAGCCGCGGACCATGAACTGGACCCAGTTGCGCGGCCACGCCTTTGCCGGGCTGGGTTATCACTCGCCCAACATGCAGCTGGCCCATGCGCGGCAACTGGTGCGCACGGCCACGGGCTTCGACCAGGAATCCATCGCGCTGCTGATCCTGTCCGGCCGCTACCTGGGCTTTCTGCCCGACCACTATGCGGCCAGCTTCGTGGCGGAAGGCCGCATGCGGGCCGTGGCGCCGCAGCGCTTTCGCTATGACTGCCGCTTTGCCGCCATCTGGCGGCCTTCGCCCGAGCCCGGCCGGGCCACGGCGCTGTTCACGCAGTGCCTGGCGCAGGCGCACCGGCAGGCCGCGTAGGGCAGGGCGGGGTCAGCCGCCCTTCACGCGAATCTTTCCTTCCTTGACGTACTGCTCGTACTGCTGACGGGGCAGGGCCGCGGAGCCCACCACGTCTTCGTCGGCTTCCCAGCCCAGCGTGACGCTGTCGGGCGCTTCGTCCAGCGAAACGGGGCCTTCGGGAATGGTGATGGTGGCACCGTCTCCGGCCCTGAAGGTGACTTCGCCATGGATGGTGGCTTGGCGTGTGTGCATGCGTGTTCCTCTCTTTGCGGCCATGAAGGGCCAGTCGCTCCATTGCAGACCCGCGCCGCTGCCGCGGCTGTCGGACGGCGGCGCCAGCGCCTGCTGGCGCAGGGCGGTTCAGGGCGTGGGCACGGCAGGAGGCGCCGGCATGGCGGCAGGCCCGGCCCAGCCCTGGACGGCGCCGGCCAGCGCGTGCTGGCGCATCAGCTCCACAAAGCGCCGCAGCCGCGCCGGGTACTGGCGGGCATAGGGGTAGACCAGGTGCACGGGCAGCGACGCCGCCTGCCACTGCGGCACCAGATGCAGCAGCCGGCCGCTGGCCAGGTCTTCCTGCACCAGCCAGGCCGAGAACACGCCAACCCCCAGGCCCTGCAGCGCGGCCATGCGCAGCGGGTACAGGCTGTCGCTGGACAGGCGCGGGCGCAGGGCCAGCTCGCACAGCTCGCCGGTGCCGGCGTGCTGCAGCGTGATCTGGTGCCGGTAGTAGGTCTGGAAGGCCAGCCAGGGCAGGCCGGCCAGCTCGCGCGGATGCGCGGGCGGCGCAGCGCCGTCCAGCAGCGAAGGCGCGCCCAGCACGATGCGCGGCACCTCGGCCAGGCGGATGGCCACCACGGCCGGGTCCTGCACCTCGCCCACCTGGATCGCGCAGTCGATCCCCTGACCCACGAAATCGACCGGCTGGTCTTCCAGCAGCCATTCCACGTCCACCTCCGGCTGCGCCTGCAAAAAGGCCACCAGGGGCGCCACCAGCTGTGACTGGCCGAAGGCGTGGGGCACCACCACGCGCAGCAGGCCACTGGCCGAGCGCGCGGTGTCGTGCAGCTCGGCGGCCAGGGCGTCCCAGTCGGCGATGAGGGCCTTGGCCCGCGCGTAGCAGCGCGCGCCGTCCTCCGTCAGGTGCATGGCATGGGTGGAGCGCTGCAGCAGGCGCACGCCCAGCAGCCGCTCCAGCGCCTGCAGGCGCCGGCTCACCGTGGGCTGGGTGGACATCATCTGCGCCGCCGCAGCCGACAGGCTGCCCGCCTCGACGATGCGGACGAAGGTCTGCATCAGCGCCAGCCGGTCGGCCGCGGTGGAGGGGGTTTCGATGGCGGCTTTATTCATACGCCGAGCGTATATCAAATGTTCAAGAGGCTGCACTACCGCGCGTCAGCTGCCCTGGGCACACTACGAACCGTTCTTTGAGATAAGGGTAAATACCATGTCCAACATTCATGTGGCGCATGCCAAGCCGGGGGCGATGCCGGCTGCGATGGCCGCCGTCGCTGCGCCTGCCCCGGGCCTGACGCGCGGCCTGGTGCTGCTGCTGGCCGGTGGGGCGGGCCTGTCGGTGGCCTCGCTGTACTACGCCCAGCCCATGCTGGGGGTGCTGGGCCCGGAGGTGGGTGCCTCCGCCGGCACCGTGGGCCTGGTGCCCACGCTCACGCAACTGGGTTATGCGCTGGGCATCGCACTGCTGGCGCCGCTGGGCGATCGCCATGACCGGCGCAGCATCATCCTCGTCAAGGCCGCGGCACTGGGCGTGGCGCTGCTGCTGGCGGCGGCTGCGCCTTCGCTGGGCCTGCTGCTGGTCGCCAGCCTGGCCGTGGGGCTGGCCGCCACCATGGCGCAGGACATCGTGCCCGCGGCGGCCACGCTGGCACCCGAGGCGCAGCGCGGCAAGGTGGTGGGCATGGTGATGACCGGGCTGCTGCTGGGCATCCTGCTGTCCCGCGTTCTCAGCGGCTTCGTGGCCGCGCATTGGGGCTGGCGCGCCATGTTCGTGCTGGCGGCGGGCAGCATCGCCCTGGTGGGGGTGGCGGCCTGGCGCGGCCTGCCGCGCTTTGCGCCCAGCACGCGGCTGAGCTACGGCGCGCTGCTGGCTTCGCTGCTGCAGCTGTGGCGCAATCACGGCGCGCTGCGCCGCGCGGCCTGGGCGCAGGGCCTGCTGGCCGTGGGCTTCAGCGCCTTCTGGTCCACCCTGGCCGTGATGCTGCACGAGGCGCCTTTCCACCTGGGCAGCGCGGTGGCCGGGGCCTTTGGCCTGGCCGGCGCAGCCGGTGCGCTGGCTGCGCCGCTGGCCGGCCGGCTGGCCGACCGCCGCGGCACGGCCTGGGTGGCGCGCGGGGGGATCGTGCTGGCCCTGCTGTGCTTTGCCGCGATGGCCGCGATGCCGCTGCTGTCGCCCACGGGCCAACTGGTGCTGCTGGCCCTGAGCGCCCTGGGCTTCGACCTGGGCGTGCAGGCCACGCTGATCGCGCACCAGACGCTGGTGTTCGGCATCGATGCGGGGGCGCGCAGCCGGCTCAACGCGCTGCTCTTCGTGGGCATGTTCCTGGGCATGGCGGCCGGTGCCGGGCTGGGCGGGCTGCTGTTCGCCCACGGCGGCTGGCTGGCCGTGACGCTGCTGGCCGTGCTGTCTTCGCTGCTGGCGCTGGGCGTGCGGCTGTGGCCGGGGGCGTTGCGCTGAGCCGCCGTGCACATCACAAGCGAAAAAAGGCCCACCGGCGGCGGTGGGCCTTCGTCCGTGTGCGGGCGCGCCGGCTGTTGGTCAGAGGCGGGCGACCAGTTCGCCGAGCTGGTCGGCGCAGATGCCCCAGCCTTCGTGAAAGCCCATCTTCTCGTGGGTCTCGCGGTCGGCCGCGCTCCAGTGCCGCGCGCGGGCGGTGTAGCGCGTCTTGCCTTCGCCCTCGGGCTCGAAGCTGACGATGGCGACCATCTTGATCGGCTGCGGATCGGCCGGCTGCCAGCCCGGCGTGAAGGCGTTGGTGCTCACCAGCAGCCGGTTGGGCACGATCTCCAGGAACACGCCGTCGTTGGGGTACTCGTTGCCATCCGGGTCCTGCATGACCACCAGTGCACGGCCGCCGGGGCGCAGGTCGTGTTCCACGCGGGCGATGCTCCAGGGCTTGGGAACGAACCACTGCTTGAGCAGCTCGGGGTCGGTCCAGGCGCGGAACAGCTTCTCGGGCGGTGCGTCGTACAGGCGCGTCAGGCTCAGTTCAAAAGCGTCGTCCGTGGCGACGTTGCGGCAGGGATCGGCAGCGGTATCGGTCATCGGGAACTCCTTGGGTAACAGTTGGGCAAGGGACGAGGAAACAGGGGAAAAAGCTTCACGGGGCGCGGCGAAGCCGCCTGGGGGCGAACGCCTATCCTGCGTTCAGGATCATCTGGAAGCCGCCATAGATCAGGCGCTTGCCGTCGAAAGGCATGGGGTTGGCTTCACTGGACAGCCGCGCATCGTTCATGAGCCTGGGCCAGGCCTCGTCGCGCACGGCCTTGCTGGGCCAGGTGACCCAGGAGAAGACCACCGCCTCCTCGGGCTCGCGCTTGACGGCCAGGGTGAAGGAGGTCAGCTTGCCCTCGGGCACGTCGTCGCCCCAGCATTCCACGGCGCCAAGCGCGCCATATTCCTTGAACACCTCGGCGGCCGCGCGCGCATGGGCAAGGTAGCTTTCCTTGTTCGCGGTCGGCACGGCGGCCACGAATCCATCGACATAGGGAAGGGTCTTCATTGGGCTCTCCGGTTGCGCGGGGATGAGGAAGTGCTGCTGCGTACCGCCCGCAACGGCAGCAGCGATTCGACGTGTTGGCGCAGGAAGTCGACGCTGCGCCTTGCGAATTCGGCATGGCCCTGGGCCTTGGCCAGCACGAAGGCGCCCTGCAGCACGGCCTGGGTGTAGAGGGCCAGGTCCTGGGGCTGCCAGTCGGCCTGCGGCGCATGCACGGCCTTGGCTTCGGCAATGTCCAGGGCGACGGTGCGCGCGTGCCCTTCGATGCCGTTGCGGCAGGCATCGCGGATCTGCGGATGCGTGGCGTAGGCCTCCTGCACCATGGTGCCCAGCAGGCAGGTGAAGTCAGCCAGTTCGCCCTCGAGCATCTGCCCGCGCAGTTCGATGTAGGCCAGCACGCGTTCGCGCGCGGAGGGCAGGCGGTGGTAGTCGGCCCCGGCGAAGAAGGCGCCGGTGCCGTCGTTCCAGTGATGCGTGGCCATCACGGCCAGCTCTTCCTTGCCCTTGAAGTGATGGAAGAAGCTGCCCTTGGTCACGCCCGCGGCGGCGCAGATCTCGTCCACCGTGGTGGCGTGATAGCCCTTGGTGCGGATGACCTGCAGCGCGGCGTCCAGCAGTCGGGTGCGGGCCGGCGGCGTGGAGGGCTCGGAAGAAGAAATGGAGGCGGGGGAAGTGGACATGGCCATACTGCTTGGTATGGCTGTCGACTATACATACCTTTCGGTATGCATCAACTTTTTATTTGTAACTTCGGCGGGCCGGGCGGCTGCGTTCAGATGCTCGGTGCGCGCGCCGGGGCTCAGTCCGGCAGCGGCTGATCGTGCAGCGGCCCTGCTTCATCTGCCACCACGCGGTTGCGGCCTGCCGCCTTGGCCGCATAGAGCGCCCGGTCGGCCGCGCCCAGCCAGGCGGTTACGGTGGGCCGCGATGCATGCAGCGTTGCCAGACCGATCGACACCGTGACCGGCGCCGCCGGCCCCACGCCGGGCAGCACCAGGGCCGCGACCTCGGCCCGCACGGCTTCGGCCACGCGCGCCGGCTGCGGATGGGCGGGCAGCAGCACGGCCATCTCCTCGCCACCGAAACGCGCGGCAAGGCCGCCTTCGGCCTCGGCCACGGCGCGCACTGCGGCGGCCACACGGATCAGGCACTCGTCGCCGGCCTGGTGGCCGTGCAGGTCGTTGAAGCGCTTGAAGTGGTCCACGTCGATCATCATCAGCGCCGGCGCCGGCTCGTCGGGCGGGGGCTCGGTGGCCACGGCCTGCTGCAGACGCGCGTCGAGCGCGCGCCGGTTGGCCAGGCCGGTGAGCGCATCGTGGCTGGCCAGTTGCGAGAGCTGGAGGTTGGCCAGCTCCAGCGCGTCGCGCGTCTGCAGCAGCGCATGCTCGGCCACGCTGCGCCGGCGTACGGCGCGCACCACGTAGCTGCCCGTGGCGCCCACGATCAGGCACAGCACCAGCGTCCAGGCCGTCTGCAGGAAGGCGCTGGTGCGCCAGTCGCGCATGATTTCCTCGTGCGACAGGGCCACCGTCACGTACAGCGGCAGGTTGCGCGCATGCTGGAAGCTGACCAGCCGGTGCTCGCCGTCCAGCGGCGACGCTGCTTCGTAGGTGCCGCGCTGCGCTGCCGAGAGCCTCTGAAAGACGGACGAACTGGCCAGGCTCGCGCCCAGATCCTGCTCGCGCAGCGGCCAGCGCGTGAGCACCTGCCCATCGCGCCGGCCCAGCAGGATCGCGCCGCGGTCGCCCACCTCGTAGGCGGCCAGCATCTGGGCCAGCCGGTCCACGCTCACGGTGGCCATCACCACGCCGGCAAAGCGGCCGTAGGGGTCGTTGAGCCGGCGCGAGACCGGCACCAGCCAGCGCTGGCCGATGCGGCCGCGCACGGGCGCGCCGATGCGGATGCGTTCGCTGTCCGAGTCGCGGTGCTCGCGGAAATACTCGCGGTCACTGCTGCTGGCGTCAGACGGCAGCTGGGCCTGCGAATGGGCGCGCCAGCGGCCCTGTGCGTCGATCACGAACAGGCCGTCCAGGTGGTCGAGCTGCGCCACCTCGTGGACCAGTTGGGGCTGCAGGTCCTGCAGCGTGTCGCGCTCCAGGTCGCGCCGGTCCAGCTCGAACACCAGGCTGGCCAGCACGTGGCCGGTTTCGCCGAAGAGCGCGTCCATCTGCTGGGCCACGGCGCGCGCCAGGTTCTCGTTGCCCATGCGGGCCTGCTCCAGCTCCTGGTCGCGCGTGATCAGCAGGACCCAGCCGTTGGCCGCCAGCATCACCACGCACACGAAGATCACGAAGAAGCGCACCAGCCGCACCACACCGCGCTCGCGAGACAGGCGGGTGACGTTGCGCAGGGTGGGCAGGATCGGCGGCACGGGCAGAGACAGGCGGGAAGGGCGATCAGCTGTCGATGAACAGCGCCGGATCGACCATGGTGCGGTTGAGCATCACGCCCCAGTGCAGGTGCGGGCCCGTCACGCGGCCCGTGGCGCCGACGGCGCAGAAGGGCTGGCCGGCGGCCAGCGTGTCGCCGACCTGCACGTCGACGCGGCTGAGGTGGCAGTACATGCTCAGCAGCCCGCCGCCATGGTCCAGCCACACGGTGCCGCCGTTGAAGAAGTAGTCGCCGGTGTCGATCACGCGCGCCGGCAGGGGCGCACGCACTTCGGTGCCCGTGGGGGCCGCGATGTCCATGCCGCTGTGCGGGTTGCGCGCCTGGCCATTGAACACGCGCCGCAGGCCGAAGGAGCTGGAGCGCCGGCCCGGCACGGGCACGCGCATCTGCAGCTCGCCCGCGCGCACCGCGGCGCTGGGCGCCGTCCAGGTGCGCATCACCTGGGCCTGGTGGTCGCGCTCGCGCTCGTAGCGTGCCTGGTCGGCGGCCGAGAGGTCCACCGTGCGCGGCGCCACCTTCAGGTGCTGCTCGCTGTAGCGCTTGGGCGCGATGCGGAAGGCCAGGCGCCGCTCGCCCACCTGCACGCTGGCTTCACCCGCCGTCGCGGCCAGCGGGATGCCCACCAGCGCGGTCCATTCGATGGCGTCGCCGATGACCAGCACGGGCACCCGCGCATCGCCCTGCGAGCGCATGGACACCGCAGGCGGCTCGTCGGAGGGCCCCAGCGACAGCCGCGCCACGCCACCCGGCACGGCCGACTCCTGGGGCCACAGCACGGGCGCGGCCGGTGCCTGGCGCGGCCCCCGGGACGGTGCCGCCACCAGCGGCGGGGCCATCAGGGCGGCGGCGGCGCCGAGCAGCCAGTCGCGTCGGCGGGTGGGAGGCACAGGAGATGGGGAAGGGAAGTCGGGCGCAATCTTTGTCATCTGACTGTGCATTCTGCCCCGCGGGGCTTGCCGCGGTGTTGACGCGGCCTGTCGCCCTCGCTGCGGCAGGGCGCGCGTGGGTTTCAGGCCTGCAGCACCGCCTGCACTTCCCACTGCCCGGGCGCCAGTCCCTGCAGCGTGTACGGCCCGATGGCGGCGCGGATCAGCCGCAGCGTCGGGTGGCCCACGGCGGCCGTCATGCGCCGCACCTGTCGGTTGCGCCCTTCACGGATCGCCAGTTCCAGCCAGCAGTCGGGAATGTTCGCGCGCACGCGGATCGGCGGATCGCGCGGCCACAGGCCCGCGGGCGCGGCCATGCGCCGCACGCGCGCCGGCCGCGTCGGCCCGTCGTTGAGCTGCACGCCCGTGCGCAGGGCCTCCAGCGCGGCCTCGCTGGGCTCGCCTTCCACCTGCACCCAGTACACCTTCTCCATCTTGAAGCGCGGATCGGCAATGCGCGCCTGCAGCGCGCCGTCGCTGGTCAGCAGCAGCAGCCCTTCGCTGTCCGCATCCAGCCGCCCGGCCACATACACGCCCGGCAGGTCGATCCAGTCGCCGAGCCCGCGCCAGCGCCCCTCGGGCGTGAACTGGCTCAGCACGCCATAGGGTTTGAGGAAACGGATCAGGCGGGGAGGGCGGGGCGACATGGGGCGGGCAGCATAGCCTGCGCTGCCGCCGGCGGGCATCAGCGCACGCGCTCCGACTCCACCACCATGTCCAGCACCAGCGCGTGGCTCGGCGCATCGGCCGGCAACTGGCCGTTGCGCGCCGTCGAATAGCGCTTCACGCGCAACACGTTGCGGATGCCGGCTTCATGTCGATAACCCTCGATGCCGCCCTGCAGGATGCGCCAGTCGCCCACCACCTGCTGGCGCCCGCCCGCGTCGTAGCGCAGCTCGCGCACGCGCAGGCACATCGCGTCGCGCATCAGCGGGTGGTTGCAGGAAACCTGCTGCGGCGCCACCTCGAAGAAGACCTGCTCGCCCGCAGAACCGTGGCGCGTGGCCGGCGTGGGCTGGCCCAGCAGCTGCCATCGGCTGCCATCGGCGAAAGCAAGCGCGAGCGTGGGCTTGCCGGTGGGCTGTGCGGTGCCCAGCGTGTATCCCCGTGCGCGCGGCAGTTGGGCCGCCACGCGCTGCTCCAGCGCCATCAGCCCGGGCTCGGCGCAGGCCTTCTTGGTCGATACGGGAGCCTCCACCTTCATCGCCGCCCCCTCCACCCGGTAAGCCGCACCCAGCACGTTGCACAGATTGCGCACCGCCAGCCGCTGCTCCTGAAAGTCCAGCTGCAGCGCCGGCCGGTTGGGCTGGCGCCATTGGCGGGCGGGCTGTCCGTCGGCATCGAAGGCGGCGATCAGTTGCCAGTGATGAGCTTCGAGTACGCCAACGGCGTCGTCAGCGCCGGGTGGTGTGGCGCTGCATGCCGTCATGAGCGCGGTGAGGAGAAGGGCGGGGAGGGCGTGGCTGGCACGGCGAAGGTGAAGTGGCATACGACGAGTTTTTTTCAAGAATGTGTGGACCGGGCGGGGCAGCAGGCAAGTGTCATGCGGTCGGCTGCAGCAATTGCGGCAGGTATTCCTCCACCAAGCGCGCCACTGTGTCGGCTTGCAGGTGGTCGCGCTCCACCTTGAGGGGGTCCCGGTCCGGCTGCTGGCCGAGCCAGCGCTTGAACTTCACGAAGGCCAGCGGATGCACCGTGTGCATGCGCGCCATCTGGCCGCTGGCGGCCACCACGATGGCCGAAAAACGCTGCGCACTCACCAACTGCTCGGCGTTGCGGGCCTGCACGACCCAGAAGTCCTCTTCGGTTTCGCTCAGGTGCGCCGGATGGGGATCCTGCTCCTGCTGCTCGCGCCGCAGGATGTCGACCTCGAAGCCCTGGCTGTTCACGGCGGTGTACAGCTGGCCCTGCACCAGCGCGAAGCTCTTGTCGACCTTGCGAAGCAGCGCAAGCATGGAGGAGTCCAGGCGCTTGAGCTGCGTGGCGAGCTTGAATCGCTTGCGCGTGTCCCACAGCAGGTCCACGTCGCGCGTGGCCACGGCCGCGCTTTCCACGCGCACCCCTGCAGCCGCTTCATAGGCGTAGACGGCATGCGTGCCGACCACGGTGAAGTGCTGCGCCACGCCCTGGTCGTGCAGCATGTTCAGGATGTCGACCACCACCGCAGGCACCCGGCCCACATAGAGCGCGCGGTTCAGGCGCTGGTGCCGCTGCACCGTGGTCTTCAAGGCTTTGAGTCGGGCTTCGGCCTCGGCCTTGCGCGCCGCAAAGCTGCGCTGCATGGCCTCGGTTTCGGCGCTGCGCGGCCCCAGGCTTTTCTGCGCATTGCCGGCCGAGGTGCGGATCAGGTACTCGCTGCCATTGACGGTCTTCCAGTACATGCCGCCCCGTACGGTGGCCGCTTGCGCCTGGGCCGCCTCCAGGGCTTCAAAGGCGGCACGCGCGTCGATGTACTGGCGCCGTGCATCGTCGCCGATGTCCTGGAAAGGCTGCGTTTTCCGTTGATTCATTGAAAAATGAATTTATACGGAAAATCCATTTAAATCAATTGTTTGCGATAGACGCCTGTGCGCCGCTGAAGCGCATTGGCGGCCCCGACTTGCGTCAGCGGGGGCGACCTTGGCGCCTCACTTGCCCCAGCTGTCCTTCAACCCGCTGGTGCGGTTGAACACCACACGCCCGTCGGCGCCGGGCTTGCGGTCCGCCGCGAAGTAGCCCAGGCGCTCGAACTGGTAGCTGGCGCCGGGGACTGCGCCCTGCAGCCCGGGTTCGATGAAGCCCGAAGCGATCTGCAGGCTGCCGGGGTTCAGTTCTTCGGTCACGTTCTCGGCCGCGCCGGGCTGCTCGGTGGCGAACAGGCGCTCGTACAGGCGGAACTCGGCCGGCACGGCGTCGTGCGCGCCCACCCAGCCGATCACGCCCTTGACCTTCACGCTGTCGGCGCCGGGGGTGCCGCTCTTGGTGTCGGGCAGCACTTCGGCCAGCACCTTGGTGACCTGGCCGTTCGCGTCCTGCTCGAAGCCGGTGCACTGCACCACATAACCGTACTTGAGCCGCACCTTGTTGCCCGCGATGTCCTGCTTGCTGGCGTTGACGTGCGGCGGGAACAGGCGGCGGTAGCCCTTCTCGGGCACGGCCTGGAAGTCCTCGCGCTCGATCCACAAGGTCTTGCCGAAGGTGAAGTGGCGCTGGCCGGCGGCCTCGTCGTGCGGATTGACGGGGGCGTGGCAGGGCTCCAGGTGGCCGGCGCCCATGGCGCTGTCCCAGTTGGTGATCTCCAGCGCGAGCGGATCCAGCACGGCCAAGGCACGCGGCGCCACGGGGTCCAGCGTGTCGCGCAGCGCGGCTTCCAGCGCGGCGTACTCGGTCCAGCCGCCGCCGGTCTTGGTGGTGCCGCTGCGTTCGCAGAAAAGCTTCAGCGCCTCGGGCGTGTAGCCGCGCCGGCGCAGGCCCGCCAGCGTGGGCATGCGCGGGTCGTCCCAGCCGTCCACATGGCCTTCTTCCACCAGCTGGCGCAGCTTGCGCTTGCTGGTGATCACGTGCGTGACGTTCAGGCGCGCGAACTCATGCTGGCGCGGCGGCGGCGCCACCAGCAGGCCGCCTTCGCACAGCCGCGCCATCAGCCAGTCGTAGAAGGGCCGCTGGTCCTCGAACTCCAGCGTGCAGATCGAGTGCGTGATCTGCTCCAGCGCGTCCTCGATGGGGTGCGCGAAGGTGTACATCGGGTAGATGCACCAGGCGTCGCCCGTGTTGTGGTGGGTGGCGCGGCGGATGCGGTAGAGGGTCGGGTCCCGCATGTTGATGTTCGGACTGGCCATGTCGATCTTCGCGCGCAGCACGGCGGCGCCGTCGGCCAGTTCGCCGTTCTTCATCTGGCGCAGGCGAAGGAGGTTCTCTTCGGGCGTGCGGCCGCGGAAGGGGCTGTCGGTGCCGGGCCTGCCGAAATCGCCCCGCATGGCGCGCATCTGTTCGGGCGTCTGCTCGTCCACGTAGGCGTGGCCGGCCGTCACCAGGTACTCGGCCGCGCGGTACATGAAGTCGAAGTAGTTGCTCGCGAAATACTCGTGCGCCTGCATGCGCGGCGTGGCGCAGGCCGAGCTTTCGGGCGCACGGGCGTCGGGCAGTTCGGTGTCGTAGCCCAGCCAGGCGACCATCTCACGGATGGAATCGACGTATTCCTGCTCTTCCTTTTCGGGGTTGGTGTCGTCAAAGCGCAGATGGCAGACGCCGCCGTATTCCCGGGCCAGCTCGAAGTTCAGCCAGATGCTCTTGGCATGGCCGATGTGCAGGTAGCCGTTGGGTTCGGGCGGGAAGCGGGTGCGGATGCGCGCGGGGTCGGCCATGCCGGCCTGGTGATGGGCGCCGTCGCCGGGCGAGCCGCCCCAGCGGCGGCTGGCGTAGGTGCCCTGGGCCAGGTCGTTTTCGATGATGTGGCGCAGGAAGTTGCTGGGTGCAGCAGGCGCGGCCTTGTCGCTCGAAGGGCCGCTGTTGTCGGAGGAGGGGGAGCTCATGCGGGAATTCTAGGCGGCGCTCCCCAGCGCATGCAGGGGCCGCGCCTGCGCAGGCCCGGCCCCGTGGATCGTGGAATAAACCACGGACCCTTTACGTTTGGCTACCAACTTAACCGATCGGGAGGCAACCGATTTACCTCTGAGGCGTTCAATACACACACAGGCCTGCTGCGACCGCCCGGTGCGCAGGCCGAACCCGATCTTTCTGGAGACCCATCATGAGCCTCTCGACTTCTTCCTTCTTCAAGTGGGCAGCCGCCGCAGCCCTGGGCGCCTCGGCGCTGGTTGCGGCCAACACGGCCCAGGCTCAGGTGAGCTGGTCCGTGGGTGTGCATGCCCCGGGTGTCTCGGTGGGCGTGGCCAACCCGGCACCCGTTTATTACGCCCCGGCACCGGTCTACTACGCGCCCCCGCCCGTGTACTACCGCCCGCCGCCGCCGGTCTACCGCCCGGCCCCGGTGTATTACGGCCCGCCGCCGGTCTACTACGGCCCGCCGCGCTACTACGGGCCGCGCCATCACCATCATCGCCACCACGGCCGGGGCCACTGGCGCTGAGCCACGCGCCAGGCCCAGCCGGCGCCGCCCCCACCCCGTCAAGAAGCCGCCCGACCGGGCGGCTTCTTTTTGTTGTTGCTGCGCCCTACATCGCGCGAAACAGGTGCGCGTAGAGCCGGCTCACGGGCAGGCGCTCGGCGGCGGGGCGGCCGCGCAGCTGCAGGTGCAGGCGGCCGGCCTCGTCGCGCAGCACGGCTTCGATGGCATCGGCGCGCACCACGGTGCCGCGGTGCACCTGCCAGAAGCGCTGGGCGTCCAGCTGCGGCAGCAGTTGCTTGAGCGGCGTGCGGATCAGGTGTTCCTGCGTGGCCGTGAGCACGCGCACGTACTTGTCGGCCGCCTCGAAGTACAGCACCTCGTCGACGGGCACCATGCGCAGCGTCTGGCCGCCGGCATCGCTGGCGGTGATGAAGCGAAGCGGCGCCGCGGCGCTGCCTGGCGCGGCGCCGCCGGCCGCGGCCAGCAGGGCGCGCCACTGGGCCAGCATGGGCTCCGGCGCAGGCTCATTCGCGGCCTCTCGCGCCGCCAGCGCCTGCTTCAGCCGGGCCACCGTGCGCCGTAGGCGTTCGGGCTGCACGGGTTTGAGCACATAGTCCAGGGCCTGGGCGTCGAAGGCGCGCACCGCGTATTCGTCGTAGGCGGTCACGAAGACCAGCAGCGGCAAGGGGCCGTGGCTGTCGGGCCAGGCGTCGGCCAGTTCGGCTGCGGCGGCCAGGCCGTCCTGGCCCGGCATGCGGATGTCCAGGAACAGCAGCGCAGGCGCAAGGCGCAGGGCCTCGCGCACGGCGCTGCGGCCGTCGCCGGCCACGGCCAGCACCTGCAGCTCGGGCCAGGCCTGGGCCAGTTCCTGCTGCAGGGCCTGCGCCAGCAGGGCTTCGTCTTCGGCGATGAGGGCGGTGGGCGTCATGGGTACGGCTGCCACAGTGTCAGAGGGGAAGGCAGATCAGCGCGCAGGTGCCGCCGCCCGGCTCGGGCGTGAGGCGCAGCGAGGCGCGCTCGCCATGCAGCGTCTGCAAACGCTCGCGCACCTGGCTCAGGCCGAAGCCGCCGCCCTCGCGCGCGGGCCCTGGGCCATCGGCTGGCAGGCCGGCGCCGCTGTCTGTCACGCGCAGCAGCAGCCAGTCGCCATCGGCGCGCGACTCGCGCCGCGCCGACACGCGCAGCGTGCCGCCTTCCACCTGCGGCTCCAGCCCGTGGCGGATGGCGTTCTCGACCAGCGGCTGCAGCAGCAGCGGGGGCACGGCCACGCCGCGCAGGGCCTCGGGCAGGTCCAGTTCGCTGCGCAGGCGCGGGCCCATGCGCACGGCCATCAGCGCCAGGTAGTCGGCCAGCCGCGCGAACTCGTCTTCCAGCGGATGCTGCGTGGCGCGCGCACCGCCCAATGTGGCGCGCAGGTAGCCGTTGAGGCGGTCGAGCATGGCCACGGCGCGCGGCGGGTCCAGCGTGATCAGCGCGCGCAGGTTGGCCAGGGTGTTGAAGAGCATGTGCGGCTCGAGTTGCGCTTCGAGCAGCTTGAGCCTGGCTTCGCTGGCATCGCGCTCTGCCGCGGCGATCTCGGCGGCCATGGCGGCGGCCTTGCCGCGCGCATGGAAGTAGAAGCTGGCCGCGGCGCCGGCCGCGATGGTGATCAGCAGCGTGAGCCACGGATCGCGCCCGTGCGTGGCAGGCGGCGTGCCGCGCAGCCAGTTGGCCAGCGGATCACCCAGCAGGAAGCCGGCGCTGATGCCCACGGCCGTGAGCAGCAGCCCGCGCCAGCCCTTGGGCCAGCCATGGCCGCCGTCGAGGGCGCGGTGGCAATGCCTGGCCGGCACGAGGTAGCGCCCGGCTTCGATCACGGCCCAGGTGAGCAGCCCGATGCACAGCGAGCCGGCCAGGTGGTGCAGGTAGTCGCGCTCGGGCCAGATCTGCCGGGTGAAGGCGGCCACCAGCGCGCAGAAGGCCGCCACCTGCGCCGCATGCCGCAGGGCCGAGCGCCAGGCGGGGGCGAGCGTCATGGCCGTGCGTCGGTGCCGCCGCGGGCCATGCGCACCGCCCCGAGCTGCTCGGTGAAGTAGTCGCTGATGCGCTCGAACACGGCCGGCAGCGTGCTGCGGTCGAAGCCGGGCGGGTCGGCCAGCAGGCGCGCCAGCTGGCCGCTCAGGCCCGGTGCGGCGGGCGACAGCGTGGAGCCGTGGCCGCCGTCGCGCATGTCCACCAGGATCGGGCAGCGCGCGGCGCAGGCGGCGTGCACGGCATCGCTGTGCCAGCGGGGGCGCAGCCAGGCGTCGTGCTCGGCGCGCACCAGCGCAAAGGGCACGCGCGGGCGGGCCAGCGATGCCATGTCGAAGGGGGCCGCCATGGGCACGGCGGCCACCACGGCGGCGATGCGCGGCTCCTGCCACTCGCGCCAGGCCGTGTCGTCCCCCAGGCGGGCGTGGATCACGCGCCGCGCCAGCGCGATCCTGGCGCCGTCCAGCGGGCCGCCGCTCAGTTCCATGCTCAGGCCCACGCAGGCGGCGAAGTCCTGCTCGATGTGGGCTTCGCAATGGCGGGCCAGCTGCGCGGGCGACCAGCGTCCGCCGGCCAGCACCAGCGCCGTCAGGCCGCCGGCCGACATGCCGTACATGCCCACGCGCCGCAGGTCCAGCTGCAGCGGTGCAAAGCGCAGGTCGGCGGCCACGCGGTCGATGGCCTGCGAGACCTCCTGGGGCCGCCGCGCCCAGCTCACGGGCCCGACGTCGCCCGTGTTCTCGAAGTTGTCGCCGGCATGCAGGGGCATGGCGACCGTGAAGCCGGCCGCCACCAGCGTCTGTGCCAGGTCGAAGTGCGGCCACACCGAGCCGCCCGAGCCATGCGAAAGCACCACCAGCCGGTGGTTGCCGCCCGCCGGCGGCGCGTCGGGCGTGGCCCGCAGCGTGAAAGGGCCGCGCTGCAGCGTCTGCGCCGGCGCCTGGGTGGGATAGACCACGGTGAGCGGGCCGCGGCCTTCGGTGGCCGGCAGCACGATCAGCCCGGTGGTGGCCTGGGCGCCCAGGCCGCCGAGCAGGGCGGCCAGCCCGAGCAGGCGGCGGGCGATGCGGGGCAGGCGCAGCAAGGGCATCGCGCAGCCCCTCAGCCGATCAACTGGTAGGGGCCGCCGCGCTCCAGCGCGCGGTGGTAGGCCGGCCGCGCATGGATGCGCTCCAGCCAGGCCATCAGGTGCGGGCGGCGCTCGTTCAGTCCGCTGCGGGCCTTGGCGGCTTCGACCGGGAAGCTCATCTGGATGTCGGCGGCCGTGAATTCGTCGCCCGCGAACCACTCGCGCTGCGACAGCTCGCTTTCCATGAAATTCAGGTGCTGCGAGATCTGCGGCTGGATGAAGGCCGCCTTGGCCTTGGCCGAGATGCCGCGCGCGATGGGCCTGGCGAAGAAAGGCATCTTCGCCTTCTCGATCTGGTCGAAGACCAGCTTGAGCAGCAGCGGCGGCATGGCCGAGCCCTCGGCGTAGTGCAGCCAGTAGCGGTACTGCACGGCTGCGTCGCTGCCGGCCGGCGGGGCCAGGCGGCCGTTGCCGAAGCGCTCGGTCAGCGTCTCCAGAATGGCGCCCGACTCGGCCAGCGTCAGCCCGTCCACCGTGACCACGGGCGACTTGCCCAGCGGATGCACCTGGCGCAGTTCCCTGGGCGCCAGCAGCGTCCTGGGGTCGCGCTGGTAATGAACGATCTCGTAAGGCAGCGACAGCTCTTCGAGCAGCCACAGCACGCGCTGCGAGCGGGAGTTGTTCAGGTGGTGGACGGTGATCATGGGAAGCGATTGTGAGCCTGTCTCATTGCGTGCCTTCGCGTTCCAGGCGCTCGCGTTCGCGCGCCACCAGCTGGCGCATCAGGCTGCTGCCAGGCATCAGCGCCCACACGGCCGCGCCATGGGCCAGCAGGCCCAGGCCCCAGCCCAGCGCGGGGTACAGCGCCCAGTGACGGCCCTGCGACCAGGACAGCAGCAGCAGGCCGGCGTTCACGCACAGGTAGACGGCCGCATGAAGGTACCAGCCGATCTTGGCGCCGGCGCGGCGGCGCGCGAGGGCGTCCAGCCGGTCGGGGGAGAGCTTGTGCGAGGACGGTTGCGAAAGCGAGGTGGCGTTCATGACAGATCTCCTGTTGGGGTTGGATTCAGGGGGATTCCTCAGGCAGACAGGCTGCCCGCAGGGACGGTGGTGGTGCGGCTGCGGCGCACCAGCCGCCACAGCCGCAGCGCGCGTCCGGCGAACAGGCCGCTGAACAGGCCGTAGAGCGTGCTGATGCCCAGCGCGAAGGTGGCGTGCCGTGCGTAGCCGGGGTGCAGGGCCAGCAGCACGCCCACGCCGTACTTGGTCAGAAAGATGCCCATGATGAGCAGCAGCGGCACCCAGGAGCCGGGCAGCTGCACACGGCGCGTGGCGGCGTCGTAGCGCACCTGCTCATGCAGCGGGCGGCGCTGCACGGCCTGCGCCACTGCAGCAGCGGCCAGGGCCCAGCACAGCAGGCCGCCTAGGCCGGCGGGCGAATGGCCAAAGGCCGTGACCACGCCATAGACGGCCAGCATCACCATCGCGACCGGCATGGCCGTCACGCGCCACAGCGGCATGGCGCTGGCGCTCAACTGGCGCGTGCCAAGCCAGAGCAGGGCGGCGAACAGCACGAACACCCATGCGGGCGTGTGCAGGAGGATCTGGATCAGCATGGCGGGCCTTTTTGACGTTGGAGCTGGTACGCGGTGCGATGAGCGGACTGTGCCGGCCGACCCTGCCCCCCGCCAGCGCGCTGCGACGAAATGCGTGCAGCCGGCGTGAACGGCATCTGGTCTGGCGCGAAAGGGCGGCTTGATCCTTTACCGGCCCTTTACTTCCATCCACACAGGTTCGCTACGATTTGTTGCTCCACTGACAGGAATCCGGGCTTTGAACCCGGTGCAGACCTAGTTATTCGCCCTCATGGACCAGCCCTCCAATCCGCCGTCCGCCCAGGACCCGTCCCAGTCCCCCGCGCCCGCGCCCGCGGCCATGCTTCCGGCGCTGCCACCCGCACGCCCGCCTTCACGGCGGCGCCTCTGGGTAGGTGCCCTGGTTGTGATCGTGCTGTTGGCCGCGCTGGGCGGCCTGGGCTGGTGGCTGGCCAAGCGGCCTTCGGGCGGCCAGAGCGGCATGTTCCCGCCCGGCGGGCCCGGTGCCTTCACCGTCACGGTCGGTCATGCCACCGTGCAGCCGGCCGATCTGCCCGTCACGCTGGACGCGCTGGGCACCGTCACCCCGCTGGTCACCGTGACGCTCACGCCGCAGGTGGGCGGGGTGCTGACCGAGGTGCTGTTCCAGGAGGGGCAGGACGTCAAAAAGGGCCAGCTGCTGGCCCGCATCGACCCGCGCGCCTATGAGCAGGCGCTGATGCAGGCGCAGGGCACGCGGGCGCGCGACGAGGCGCAGCTCGATGCGGCCCGCGTCACGCTGGCGCGCTACCGCACGCTGCTGGGGCAGGACTCCATCGCGCGCCAGGAGGTGGACACCCAGGCCGCGCTGGTCAAGCAGCTCGAAGCAGCCGTGCTGGGCGACAAGGCGGCCGAGGCCGCAGCGCGGCTGAACCTGGAGCACACGCGCCTGGTCTCGCCGGTCACGGGCCGCATCGGCCTGCGCACCGTGGACCCGGGCAACATGGTCACGGCCAACTCCAGCACCGGCATTGCCACCATCACGCAGATGAACCCCATCGACGTGGAGTTCTCGGTGCCGCAGGACCGCGTGCCGGATATTCAGGGCCAGGTGCAGGCTCAGGCCGCGCTGAAGGTGGACGCCATGGACCGCACGCGCACCCAGGTGCTGGACAGCGGCCGGTTCCTCACGCTCAACAACGTCATCGACACCACCACCGGCACCGTCAAGGCCAAGGCGCGTTTCGGCAACGACAAGGGCTCGCTGTTCCCGAACCAGTTCGTCAACGTGCGGCTGACGCTGCGCACCGACCGCGCGCTGGTGGTGCCCGTGACGGCCGTGCGCACCGGCCCGCAGGGGCCTTTCGTCTACGTGATTGGCGAAGACAGCCGGGTGGCGATGCGGCCGGTCAAGCGCGGGGAATCGACGGTGCAGGTGGTGGCCATTACCGAGGGCCTGAAGGAGGGCGAACGCGTGGTGACCGAAGGCGGCGACCGGCTCAGCGACGGCTCCCTGGTGCAGCTGCAGGGCGCTGCGCCGCCGGCGCCGCGCGCCAACCGCCCGCGCGGCCAGGGCGAGCGCCGCGGCCCGCCGGGCGAGGGCGGCCAGCGTGGCCCGCGCCAGGGTGGCGGAGGCCGGCCCTGAGAAAGGCTGCTGGCGCATGAGTCCCTCCCGCCCCTTCATCGAGCGGCCGGTCGCCACCGCGCTGCTCATGCTCGCCATCGTGCTCACCGGCCTGGTGGGCCTGCGCTTCCTGCCGCTGGCGGCGCTGCCGCAGGTGGACTACCCCACCATCCAGGTGCAGACGCTGTACCCCGGTGCCAGCCCCGATGTGATGAGCCGCACCGTGAGCGCGCCGCTGGAGCGCCAGTTCGGCCAGATGGCCGGCCTGAACCGCATGAGTTCCACCAGCGCGGCCGGCGTCTCGCTGGTCACCCTGCAGTTCGACCTGGACCAGACGCTGGACGTGGCCGAACAGCAGGTGCAGGCCGCCATCAACGCGGGCGGCTCCTTCCTGCCGGCCGACCTGCCGGCGCCGCCCGTGTACGCCAAGGTCAACCCGGCCGATGCGCCCATCCTCTCGCTGGCCATCAGCTCCGACGCGCTGCCGCTGACCGAGGTGCAGAACATCGTCAACACGCGGCTGGCGCAGAAGATCAGCCAGGTCAGCGGCGTGGGCCTGGTCACGCTCTGGGGCGGCCAGCGGCCGGCCGTGCGCATCCAGGCCAATGTCAATGCGCTGGCCTCGGCCGGCATCGGGCTGGACACCTTGCGCAGCACCATCAGCGCGGCCAACGCCAGCGGCGCCAAGGGCAGCTTCGACGGGCCGGCGCGCGCCTACACCATCAATTCCAACGACCAGCTGCAGACCGCCGCCGACTACATGGGCCTGATCGTGGCCTGGAAGAACGGCGCGCCGGTGCGCATGAGCGACGTGGCCAAGGTCACGCAGAGCGCCGAGAACAAGCAGTTGGGCGCCTGGGCTGCGCTCAAGGACGAGGCTGCAACGCAGGCCAACGGCGCAGGTGATGGAAGCTTGCGTCCAGCGGTCATCCTCAACGTGCAGCGCCAGCCCGGCGCCAACGTGATCTCCACGGTCGACGCCATCATGAAGCAGCTGCCCGAGCTGCAGGCCCAGCTGCCGGGCAATGTGCGCGTGGAGCAGCTGTCGGACCGCACGCAGGGCATCCGCGGCTCGGTGCACCACGTGCAGATGGAGCTGGTGCTGGCCGTGGTGCTGGTGGTGCTGGTGATCTTCGCCTTCCTGCACAACCTGCGCGCCACGGTCATCGCCAGCATCGCGGTGCCCATTTCGCTGATCGGCTCCTGCGGCCTGATGTACCTGCTGGGCTATTCGCTCAACAACCTGAGCCTGATGGCGCTGACCATTGCCACGGGCTTCGTGGTCGATGACGCGATCGTGATGATCGAGAACATCGCGCGCTACCTCGAAGAGGGCGAAACGCCCTTTGCCGCGGCCGTCAAGGGCGCCACGCAGATCGGCTTCACCATCATCTCGCTGACGGTCTCGCTGATCGCGGTGCTGATCCCGCTGCTGTTCATGCAGGACGTGGTGGGCCGCCTGTTCCGCGAGTTCGCGGTCACGCTGGCCATCACCATCCTGATCTCGGCCGTGGTCTCGCTGACCCTGGTGCCGATGATGTCGGCGCGCTGGCTCAGGCCCGAGAGCGAAACGCGCAGCCGCTTTGGTGATGCGGTGCAGCGCTTTTTTGATCGAGTGATCCACGGCTACGACCGCCAGTTGCAATGGGTGCTCAAGCACCAGCCGCTGACGCTGGTGGTGGCGCTGGCCACGCTGGCGCTCACGGCGCTGCTGTACCTGGTCATTCCCAAGGGCCTGTTCCCCACGCAGGACACCGGCCAGCTGCGCGCGCGCGTCGAGGCCGCCCAGGATGTTTCCTACACCCGCATGGCCGAGCTGCAGCAGCGCGCGGCCAACGCGGTGCTGGCCGATCCGGACGTGCGCAGCATCAGCTCGGTGGTGGGCGTGGACGCGGCCAACAACAGCATGCTCAACACGGGCACCCTGCTGATCAACCTGCGCGCCGGCCGCGACGACCAGGACGAAGTGATGCAGCGGCTGCGCGATCGCGTGGCGGCCGAGGTGGCCGGTGTGCAGATCTACCTGCAACCCACGCAGGACCTGACCATCGACGCCGAAAACGGCCCGACCGAGTTCCGCCTCTCGCTCGAAGGCGGCGACACGGCCACCGTGAACGGCTGGGCCGCCAAGCTGGTGGCCCGCCTGCAGCAGGACGAGAAGGTGCGCAACGCCACCACCGATGCGGGCGCGCAGGGCCTGGCGGCCTTCGTGGACATCGACCGCAACACGGCCTCGCGCCTGTCGGTCACGGCCAGCACGGTGGACGACGCGCTGTACTCCGCCTTCGGCCAGCGCATCGTCTCGACCATCTTCACCGAGACCAACCAGTACCGCGTGATCCTCGAGGCCGACCGCGAGGGCCTGGAATCGCCCAAGGGCCTGGGCACCCTGCCGCTGCGCACGGGCGGCGGCGCCACCACGCCGCTGTCGGCCTTTGCCACGGTGCGCGAGCAGCAGGCGCCGCTGCAGGTCACGCGCGTGGCGCAGTACCCGGCGGCCACGGTGGGTTTCGACACGCCGCCCGGCCTGGCCCTGGGCAAGACGGTGGCGGCCATCCGCGCCGCGGCGCAGGAGATCGGCATGCCCGCGAGCGTGCGCATGACCTTCCTGGGCGCGGCGGGCGCTTATGAGAAGTCCTTGAGCAACCAGCTGTGGCTGATCCTCGCGGCGCTGGTGTGCGTGTACATCGTGCTGGGCGTGCTGTACGAAAGCTATGTGCACCCGATGACCATCCTGTCCACCTTGCCCTCGGCGGGCGTGGGCGCGCTGCTGGCGCTGATGATCGCGGGCCACGACCTGGGCGTGATCGGGATCATCGGCATCATCCTGCTGATCGGCATCGTCAAGAAGAACGCGATCATGATGATCGACTTCGCCATCGACGCCGAGCGGCGCGAGGGCAAGACGCCGCTGCAGGCCATCCACCAGGCCGCGCTGCTGCGCTTTCGGCCCATCCTGATGACCACGCTGGCGGCCCTGTTTGCCGCGCTGCCGCTGATGTTCGGCTGGGGCGATGGCGCCGAGCTGCGCCGCCCGCTGGGCCTGGCCATCTTCGGCGGGCTGGTGCTGTCGCAGGTGCTGACCCTGTTCACCACGCCGGTGATCTACCTGGCGTTTGACCGGCTGGGCCGGCGCTTTGCGGCGCGCGCATGAACCTCTCGCGCCCCTTCGTCCAAAGACCCATCGCCACCGTGCTGCTGACGGTGGGGCTGGCGCTGGCCGGGATCATGGCCTTCTTCGTGCTGCCGGTGTCGCCGCTGCCGCAGGTGGACTACCCGGTGAT
This sequence comes from Xenophilus arseniciresistens, assembly GCF_028023875.1. Lineage (GTDB taxonomy): Bacteria > Pseudomonadota > Gammaproteobacteria > Burkholderiales > Burkholderiaceae_C > Xenophilus > Xenophilus arseniciresistens. The sequence goes on along the minus strand of NZ_JAQIPB010000001.1, from coordinate 126,911 downwards.
CTCGGTGTCGGCCAGCCTGTCGGGCGCCAGCCCCAGCACCATGGCCAGCAGCGTGGCCACGCCGCTGGAGCGGCGCCTGGGCGTGATCCCGGGCGTCAACGAGATGACCTCGACCAGCTCCACGGGCTCCGCGCGCGTGACGCTGCAGTTCGACCTGAACCGCGACATCGACGCGGCCGCGCGCGAAGTGCAGGCCGCCATCAACGCCGCGCGCGCCGACCTGCCGGCCACCTTGCGCAGCAACCCGACCTACCGCAAGGCCAACCCGTCCGCGTCGCCGGTCATCATCCTCGCGCTCACTTCCAAGACGCGCACGCCGGGCCAGATCTACGACGCCGTCTCCAACGTCGTGAGCCAGCGCCTGTCGCAGGTCGAAGGCGTGGGCGACGTGGAGATCGGCGGCGCCTCGCTGCCGGCGGTGCGCGTGGAGCTGGAGCCGTACTCGCTCAACCGCTTGGGCATCAGCACCGAGGACGTGCGCGCCGCCATCCAGGCCAACAACGCCAACCGGCCCAAGGGCGTGATCGAGAGCGAGGACCGGCGGCTGCAGATCTACACGCCACAGCCGGGCCTGCGCGCGGCCGACTACCGGCACCTGGTGATTGCCTGGCGCAATGGCGCGGCCGTGCGCCTGTCGGACGTGGCCGAGGTCATCGACAGCGTGGAGAACACGCGCACCATCGGCCTGTTCAACGGCCAGCCCGCCATCATCGTGCTGGTCACGCAGGAGGCCGGCGCCAACATCATCGAAACCGTGGACGGCGTGCGCAAGCTGCTGCCCGAGCTGTCGGCCCAGCTGCCGCAGGATATTCAAGTGCAGGTGGCGTCGGACCGCACCAACTCCATCCGCGGCTCGCTGCGCGAGGTGGAGTTCACGCTCATGCTTTCGGTGGTGCTGGTGGTCTTCGTGGTGGGCGTGTTCCTGCGCCGCGCGCGGGCCACCGTCATCCCGGCCATCGCCACGGTGGTCTCGCTGCTGGCCACCTTCGGCGTCATGCACCTGCTGGGCTTCTCGCTCAACAACCTGAGCCTGATGGCGCTGACGGTGGCGGCGGGCTTCGTGGTGGACGACGCCATCGTGGTGCTCGAGAACACGCAGCGCCACATCGAGGCCGGCATGGACCGCATGGCCGCGGCGCTGCAGGGCGCGCGCGAGGTGGGCTTCACCGTGCTGTCCATCAGCCTGTCGCTGGTGGCCGTGTTCATTCCCCTGCTGTTCATGGGCGGGCAGGCCGGCCGCCTGTTCAAGGAGTTCGCCGTCACGCTGTCGGCCGCGGTGATGATCTCGCTGGTCATCTCGCTGACCACCACGCCCATGCTGTGCGCCACCTTGCTGCGGGCCGAATCGCACTATCGCCATCGCCCGCCGGGGCGGCTGTCGCGCGGCTTCGAGCGCGTGTGGCAATGGGGCCTGCGCGGCTATGCGCACGTGCTGGACTGGGCCCTTTCAGCCAAGCTTCTGGTGATGCTGTCGCTGGTGGCCGTGGTGGCGCTAAACGCCTGGCTGTTCATGCATGTGCCCAAGGGCTACTTCCCGCAGCAGGACAACGGCCAGCTCAATGCCGGCCTGCGCGCCGACCAGAGCATCTCCTCGGTCGCGTTCACGGCCAAGCTCAAGCAGGCGGTGGACATCATCCATGCCGACCCGGCCGTGGACACGGTGGTGGGCTTTGCAGGCGGCTCGCGCGCGGGCGGCGGCTTCATGTTCGTGAACCTCAAGCCCGTGGGCCAGCGCGACAGCACCCAGGCCGTGGTCGACCGCCTGCGGCCCAAGCTCAACCAGCTCACGGGGCTGCGCGTGTTCCTGGGCCGCGTGCAGGAGCTGCGCATGGGCGGGCGCCAGAGCAACTCCAGCTACCAGTACACGCTGCGCAGCGACAAGGCCGAGGACCTGCGCACCTGGGCCGCACGGCTGACGGCGCGGCTGCAGGAGATCCCGCAGCTGACCGACGTGGACGGCGAGACCGGCAACGACAACGGCGTCGAGACCTTCGTGCAGGTGGACCGCGCGGCCGCCGCGCGCCTGGGCGTGGACACCACGGCGCTCAACAGCGCGCTGTACAACGCCTACGGCCAGCGCTCGGTCGCCACCATCTACAACGACCTGAACCAGTACGCCGTGATCATGGAGTGGGCGCCGCGCTTCCAGACCTCGCCGCTGGCGCTCAAGGACCTGTACGTCCCGTCCAAGCTCAACACCTCGACAGACGCGAGCGGGCGCAGCGTCACCAGCTCCATCGAGAACAACACCGACGCGAGCACCGGCACCTCCACCGTCAGCTCGGCCAACCCCGGCCAGCGCAGCGCCTCCACGGGCCAGGCGCTGGCCACGGACACCACGGCCATGGTACCGCTGTCGGCCTTCGCGCGGCTGGCCGAGCGGCCGGTGCCCAGTTCGGTGAGCCACGAAGGCGGCGAGCTGGCGAGCACGGTTTCGTTCTCGCTGGCCGAAGGCGTGCCGCTGGCCGAGGGGCAGCGGCTGGTCAAGCAGGCCGAGCAGGAAATCGGCATGCCGATCAACGTGCGCGGCGGCTTCTCGGGCACGGCGGCGGCGGCGCAGCAGGCCAATTCGCAGCAGCTGCTGCTGATCTTCGCGGCCATCGTGGTCATCTACATCGTGCTGGGCATCCTCTACGAAAGCCTGGTGCATCCGATCACCGTGCTCAGCACCTTGCCTTCGGCCGGCGTGGGCGCCGTGCTGGCGCTGATGCTGTTCAACATGGAGCTGAGCATCATGGCGCTGATCGGCCTGTTCCTTCTGATCGGCATCGTCAAGAAGAACGCCATCATGATCATCGACTTCGCGCTCGAAGCCGAGCGCTCGCGCGGCCTCACGGCCGTGCAGGCCGTGCGCGAGGCCAGCCTGCTGCGCCTGCGCCCCATCCTCATGACCACGCTGGCGGCGGCCCTGGGCGCGCTGCCGCTGGCCATCGGCTTCGGCCAGGGCGGCGAGCTGCGCCAGCCCCTGGGCGTGACCATCATCGGCGGGCTGCTGGTGAGCCAGTTGCTCACGCTGGTCACGGTGCCCGTGGTCTACGTGCTGATGGACAAGCTGCGCCACCGCCCCGCCAACGAACGCGAGCTTGCGCGCAACGCGGGCAGCCCCACTTTCTGATCGCCATGATTGCTTCGCCGTCCCACCTCTTCCCCTTTGCTGCTGCACCGCAGCCGCGCCGCCGCGCGCTGCTGGCCCTGGCCGCTGCCACCGTGCTCAGCGGCTGCGCGCTGAGCCCGCCGCACGCGGCCCCCGAATCCGCGCAGCCCTCTGCCTGGAAGGAGGCCCCGGCCGTCGATGGCTGGATGCCTGCCGTGCCCGGCGACACGCTGGCCGCCGGCGAATGGTGGAAGCGCTTTGGCGATCCGGTGCTCGACGAGCTGGCCGGCCGCGTGCAGGTCTCCAACCAGAACATCGCCGCGGCCGTGGCCAGCTACAACCAGGCCCAGGCCCTGGTGCGCGAACAGCGCGCGCAGCTTTTTCCCACCGTCTCGCTCGACGGCAGCGGGCGCCGCAGCGGCAATGTGCGCGGGGCCAGCAATGCCGCCAGCAGCTATTCGGCCACCCTGGGCGCCGACTGGTCGGTGGACCTCTGGGGCCGGCTGCGCGAGGCCGGCACCAGCGCCCAGGCTGGCGCGCAGGCCAGCGAAGCCGACCTGGCCGCCGCGCGCCTGTCGGCCATCGGCGACCTGGCCACCAACTACCTTACGCTGCGCGAGACCGACGCCGAGATCGCGTTGCTGGCGCAGAGCATCGAGGGCTACGAGCGCGCCCTGACCATCACGCGCAACCGCTACGAGGCCGGCATCGCGGGCCAGACCGACGTGCTGCAGGCCCGGACGCAGCTGCTGAGCGCGCAGGCCGAGCTGGTGGGCCTGCAGCGCAATCGCGCCGTGCTCGAACATGCGGTAGCCGTGCTGGTGGGCGCCGCGCCGGCCGACTTCAAGCTGGCGGTCGCGCCCTGGCGCCCCGTGGTGCCCACGGTGCCGCTGTCGGTGCCCTCGCAACTGCTGCAGCGCCGCCCCGACATCGCCGCGGCTGAGCGCGACGTGGCTTCGGCCAATGCGCAGATCGGCATCGCGCGTGCGGCCTACTTCCCCACCCTGAACCTGTCGGCCTCGGTGGGCAGCAGCACCAGCCGCGTGGGTGATCTGTTCAACGCCTCGAACATGCTGTGGGCGCTGGGCCTGTCGGCCGCGCAGACGCTGTTCGATGCCGGCGCCACGGGTGCGCGCGTGGACAGCGCGCGCGCCGCCCACGAAGCCGCGGTGGCCCGCTATCGCCAGGGCGTGCTCACGGCCTTCCAGAACGTCGAGGACCAGCTCAGCGCCGCCGCCGCGCTGGCCGAACAGGCCGGCCTGCGGCGCGAGGCCTCGGAAGCCGCCGACCGCACCGAACAGCAGCAGCTCAACCGCTACCGCGCCGCGCAGGTCAGCTACACCGAAGTCGTGAGCGCCCAGGCCTCGGCGCTGAGCGCACGCCGCGCGCTGGCGCAGGTGCAGCTGTCGCGCCAGACCGTGGCCGTGGGCCTGATCCAGGCCATGGGGGGCGGGTGGGAAGCGCCGTGGCTGGGCAGCGGCGGCGGCACCAGCCGGCCCTGAGGCGGCTCGGCGTCAGCCGCCGCGCGCGCAGGCCACCGCCTGCCTGAAGCCGGCCTGCGCGCGCAGGTCATGGAAGTTCGGCGGATTGCCCTCGGTCTCGTGCACTTCGGCGCGGTGGCCGGCGCGCTGCAGGGCATCGGCAAAAGCCTTCTGCAGCACGAAGGGCGTGACCTTGTCGCGCGCATCGCCCATCACGTGCACGATGCGGCGCGGGTCCTGCACCACACCCTCCACATGGGCCAGCGGGTCGTACATCCCGCGCGCCAGCACCTCGCCGCGCGCCACCGAAGGCGCCGGGCCGCCTGCGATGCGGTTCAGGCGCCAGCGCTCGAGGTAGTCGTAGGCGGCCGAAGTCAGCACCGCGCAGCCCACGTCGCGGCGGCCCAGCGTGAGCATGGCCGCGGCGGCCGTGGCGCCGCCACTGTGGCCCCACAGCACCAGGCGGCCGATGCCGTGGCGCTGGCGCAGCAGGTTCAGCCCGGCATCCAGCGGCACGAACTCCTCGGCCAGCCGCCGTCGCAGCCGGTGGTCGCCCGATGAGCCATAGGTGCCCGGCCGCGCCAGCATGAGCACGGGCACGCCGGCCTGGCGCGACAGGCGTTCCATGCGCGCGGTCTGGGCCTGCTCGGTGTTGTCCTGGATCTGATCGGGCGGCAGGTGCAGGAGCCGGTCGCGATCGCCCGTGAGGTACACGATGACCGTGGGCGCGCCCTCCAGCGCGGCGGCGGGCGCGAAGTAGCGCAGGCAGGCCGCGCCGCCGGGCAACTGCGGCAGCCACAGGTAGCCGCGCGCATCGGGGCATTCGGCGCGCTGCGCGGGCTGGCTCCAGGCCAGCGGCGCGCCGGGGGGCTGCAGGGCCTGCGCAACGCTTGAAGCCAGGCCCGCAAGCAGCAGTGCGGCGATGCGGGCCTGCCTGTGCATCCGTCCCTCAGGCCGTGGGCTGTGGGTGCTCATGCATGGACTGGGCGCCATTGCACAGGCGTTGCAACAACGCAAAGACCTCGCCAAAGTCCGAGTCGCGGCGCGAGCCCTTGATCAGAAGCGCATCGCCGTCCTGCAGATGGGTGTGCAAGTAGTGCGCCATGGCTTCGGCGCTTTCGAAATGAGGGCCGAGGCGTTCGGCCGGCAACTGCTCGCGCAGGTGCAGCATCTCCTGGCCATGCGTGAGCACCTGCTCGATGCCATGGGCCAACAGCGGTGCGGCGAGACTGCGGTGCAGCTCGGGCGCCATCTCGCCCAGATGCACGATTCGCCCGAGCGCGGCCCAGCGGCGTCGGCTGGGCTTGAGCGCGAGGACGCCGAAGGCATGAACCATCGAGGCGATCTCGGCGTTCCAGCTGTCGTCCAGCACATCGGCCTGGCGCTGACCCCAGGCCAGTCTGTGCCATTGCAGCCGGCCCAGCGCTGGTGGCAGCGTGCCCAGCTGTGCCAGGCCCGCCTGCACATCGCGGCCCAGGGCATGCAGCACAGCGGCCACGGCCAGCGCGTTGTGGACCATGCCCTCGCCGGGCAGAGGCACGCGAAAGCGGATGCTTTGTGCGCCGATCTGCACCTGCACCCAGGAGCCATCGGCGTCGGCCTGCAGGTCCGTCAGGCGCACTTCGCAACTTGCGCTGCGGCCATAGACGATGCTGCGCCTGGCATGCTGCCGCGCCTGTGCGCGCACGCTGTCCAGGTGGGGCAGGTGTTCGCCGAACACCGCCACCGCCGCGCCTTCCAGGCCATCGAACACACGGCTCTTCCACCGGGCCACGTCCTCGGTGGAGCGCACCTGCTGCTGGGTCTGCGAGTGGGCGATGGCGGTGATGACGGCGATGGTGGGACGCAGCTGGCGCGTGATGGGACCGCGCTTCATCCACAAAGCGCTTTGCGCAACCTCGATCACCGCGGCCTCATGTTCGGGCGAGAGGCTGGCCAGGGTGGCGGGCGCACCCACGCGCGAGTTGTAGTTGTCGATGCTGCTCAGCACCCGCTGCGGCCCGCCCAGCGCCTGCACCAGCATGCCCAGTGTGGTGGACTTGCCCACTGTGCCGGTGATGGCGATGAGCTCGCCGCGGTAGCGTGCGCGCGCTGCCAGGCCCAGCTCGATCACGGCCTGGATCGGGTCCGGCACCTGCAATACGGGCAGCGTGGGCGATAGCCCTGGCACCCGCCTGGAGACGATGGCGCCCGCAATGTGCGGCTGCAGTCCGGGCAGCAGCTCGTGCCGGTCCTGCAGGCGCGCCCGTGGCCGCGTGTTCTGTTCGTGGTGGTCCCGCTGCTTGTTGTCGTTGCCCACGAAGAGCACCGGCGCGTCGCGCATCGCGACATGGTTGGCGCCCAGGGCCACCGAACGAACGAACCAGCCCGGCGGCGGCGCCACCAGCCATTGGCCGCCTGTGATGCCAGCCAGTTGCGCCGCGTCCCATGTCTGCCCGGGCACGCTGCGCAGCAAATCTGCGTCGAAGTCGGTGCGGTAGCTTGGCACGTCGGGCGGTGCTGGGGCAGGCACCCCAACTTCCTGCATCTGCGGCTGGCCCGGAATCGCGACCTCGATGAATCGCTCCAGATCGTGCGCGAACACGCGCTCCAGGCCCTGCACCAGCGCCACCTGCAGTTGCAGGCGGCCGTTGCGGATCGCGCCCAGCGGCGGCGGGCGCAGGGGGCAGAAGTCCTGGACGATCCGGCCCGGCTGCCAGCGGTGGGTGGGCCAGAGCCAGTCGCAGGGGTCGTGGTCCATGCCCAGGCCCCAGGGCTCGCGCGGCTCGCTGCCAAGTGGCATGGCGCGGATGTCCAGCCGCAGGTCCTGCGGCACGGGCGCGTCGCAGTCCCAGTAGCTGCGCACCCAGGGGCTGCGGCGCTGCGTCAGCGGCGCGGCGGGCTCCACGCGGATGCCCAGCAGGCGCAGCGGCCCCAGTCGCAGCGGCTGGGCCAGGCGGGCATCGGCGGGCACTTCGTCGACCTGCGCATCGGCCGGCATGGGCAATGGCGCGCGGATGGCGTTGAGGTCGAACGGCGGCGGGGCGGGCAGGGCGGCGGCCCTGGCGCGTTGCGGATGCGGCGCGCGCGCGGGCGGCGCGAGTTCGAGCGCGGCCGTGCCGTCGCTGCGCAGCACCAGCGGCGTGCCCATGTCCGCGCACAGCTCGGCATAGCGGCGTGCGGCAGCGCTGCGCGCCGCGCCGGCCAGCTCCACGCTCTGGCCGCGGCCCACCTGCACGGGCACCAGCACCACGCGCTCCACGCCATTCGCGCTGATCTCCAGCTCGAACACGCCGCCGCGGCCGCCGTCGTGCCGGCGGGCGTCGAAGAGCAGGTCGCCCGCGTCGTAGAGGATGGGCCGGCCCTGGTGCGTGTCCAGGCCCTGCAGGCGGTGGGCCGAGGCGCCCAGCACCGCGTCGGCACCGGCCTCGATCAGCACCCGGCCCAGCGCGACCTGCGCGGGGCTGGGCTGCGTGGCCTGGTTGTCGCCCCAGTGCACCGCCACCAGCACCACATCGGCTCGCGCGCGCGCACTGGCGATGCGCGGGGCCAGCGTTTCGGTCCAGGCCGCGAGGTCCTGCAAAGGCAGATGCGCGCAGCCCGGTGTGTCAGGGCCGGCGGCGAAGCGGGGCTGCGTGCTGTCGATGGCGAACAGCGCCACGGTCAGCGGCCCGGCCGCGGCGAAGGCGGGCTCCAGGGCCTGCTGGGTAGTGAGCCCGCTGCCGGCCTGCGCGATGCCCGCGCGCTGCAGCCACTGCAGGTGCTCGCGCACGGCCTCGGGGCCGTAGTCGCCCGAATGGTTGTTGGCCGTGCTGACCATCTGCACGCCCGCGTGCGCCAGCACTTCGAGCATGGCGGGCCGGGCGCGGAAGTAGTAGGGCCCGCCTTCGCCCTTGGCCACGCCGCGTTCGCCGCCGGTGGCGACCACGCATTCGAGGTTCACGATGCTCAGGTTGGCCCGGCCGATGGCGCGCACCGGTGCCAGCACGCGCGCCAGTCCCAGGCGTTCGGCGATGTGGTGCTGGCGCCGGCCCAGGTTCACGTCGCCGCCCCACAGCACCACCGGGCCCTTGCGCGGCGCATCGGGTGCGCGGGCCGGGCCTTCGCGGTACTGCAGGTAGGCGATCAGGCCCGAGAGGTAGTGCTCCACGTCGTCGATGCGCACGCGCCAGCTGTGGTGGCGGATGAAGAAGCTGCCCTCGATGCGCGCCGGGTTCTTGAAGAACATGGCCAGCTCGGGCCAGAAATGGCCGCTGAGCAGGTAGCGCGCGCGGTACTCCAGCGCGCGGTGGAACTTGTCGAGGTCGAAGCCTTCGAGCAGCGGCGCGTGCGTGGAGTCGGCGCGCAGCCGCACGATCATGCGTTCGGCCGCGCACATCAGCTCCAGCAAGGTGGGGAAGGTGGTGATGCGGCCCAGCACGAAGTCCAGGTGGCCGCGCACGTTGTCCAGCCCGAAGCGGTAGTAGCGCGCCTGCGGGCTGTACAGCGTCAGTTCGTTGACGCAGTAGCTCAGCCAGTGGTCATGCGCGCGCCAGTGTTCGGCCACGATGAAATGGTCAAAAGCCTTTTCCACCGCCGCCAGGTGGCGTGCGTCGCGCGTCAGGCCGTACAGCCGCATCAGGCCGAAGGCCGCTTCGCCGTCGTAGTAGATGATGCGCTGCGCCTGCTTGACGCTCAGTTGCGGGTAGTTGAGCACATGCACGAAGGCGCCGGTTTCGGGGTTCTGCATGTGCAGCACGCCGCGCGCCAGCTGCGCCAGCAGCGGCAGGTAGTCGCTGCGGCCCGTGAGCTGGGCATGCTTGGAAAAGGCCAGCAGGCACACGGCGTTGCCGCCCAGCTTGATCTCGTCGCCCACGTCCACCAGGAAGGCCGCGGTGTCGCCGTCGGGCAGCGCCAGCGGGCGGATGGCCTGCGTGGCCAGCCAGTGCAGCGCGCGCTCGATGGCCTCGCCCTGCGCCGCGTCGCGGGTCAGTTCCCAGGCCTCGAGCAGCGAATAGGTGGAGCTGGCATGGCGCAGCGTGTTGTAGGTGGGGATGGGCCGGTCGAAACACGGGAACCAGCCGTAGTGGTATTGGCCCGAGGCCTGCACCTGGCGGCCCAGATAGTCGGCGCTGCGCGAGATGACCTCGCGCACGCCGCGCGGCCCCCAGTGCGGCAGCTGGCGGTAGCCGCTCTGGCGGCCTTCATGCTCGATGACGTGCTCGGCTTCGCCGTCGCTGAAGACGGCGCGGGTGTCGAAGAGCCAAACCGGCGCATCGGCGCTTTGCGGCCACTGCAGCTCGCGGCCGAAGCGCAGCCGGCTGTAGGCGCGCAGGTTGGCGGCGTTGGGGGTGCTGGCCTGATGCGCGTTGTCATACAGGATGGCGTTGGCGCCCAGTTCCTGTTCGAGCAGCGCGTGCTCGAAGCCGGCGTCGAAGGCGATGCCCGAGCGCAGGTAGTTGCGCTTGACCTGGCCGAGCAGCGCCTGCAGCTCGGCCCAGGTCATCGCGCGCACCTGGGCCACACGGTCGATGCGCAGCCAGACGGGGGGCGCCGACAAGGCCGCAGCAGCGCCTTGCAGTCGCGCCTGGGCCGTGGCCCAGGCGGCATCGAAGCCAGGTGCGGTGACACACAAAACTTGCGCGCGCGCGCCGCCGTGGCCCAGGCTCAGGAAGAGCACGCAGGGCGGTGTCGTTTCCAGCCCTGCCGGGGATAGGGCGGCAAGCTGGGCCCGGGCCAGCGGCTCAAGCCGCGCCAGCAGGGCCTGCGCGGCCAGTTCAGGCGTGGGCGCGGAGGGCGAAGACGGCGGGGCGGGGGGCGTGGAGTCCTTCATGCCGGAGGGTCGGGGGCAAGGAATGAATGTCACTACATTGTGAATTCATCCTGCCGCCACCGGCAAAAAGGCGCTCGCAGCCACGCGGCCCCTGGCCTTCGCCGCGCTTGCCGCGCTTCAGTGCGCGAGGATCTTCGACAGGAACTGCTGGGCGCGGTCACTGCGCTGGTCGGGCTTGCCGAAGAACTCTTCCTTCGCGCAGTCCTCGACGATCTGGCCGCGGTCCATGAAGATCACGCGATCGGCCACCTTGCGTGCAAAGCCCATCTCGTGGGTCACGCACATCATGGTCATGCCTTCGCGCGCCAGCTCCACCATCACGTCCAGCACTTCGTTGACCATCTCCGGGTCCAGGGCCGAGGTGGGCTCGTCGAAGAGCATGGCGATCGGGTCCATGGCCAGCGCGCGCGCAATGGCCACGCGCTGCTGCTGGCCGCCCGAAAGCTGGATCGGGTACTTGTGCGAATGGGCCGACAGGCCCACACGCGCCAGCAGCGCGAGCGACTTCTCGCGCGCTTCGGCCGGGCTGCGCCCCAGCACCTTGCACTGCGCGATCGACAGGTTCTGCTCGATGCTCAGGTGCGGGAACAGCTCGAAATGCTGGAACACCATGCCCACGCGCGAACGCAGGCGGTTCATGTTGACCTTCGCGTCGCCCACGGTCATGCCATCGACGCGGATCCGGCCCTTCTGGAAGGGCTCCAGCGCGTTGACGCACTTGATCAGCGTGGACTTGCCCGAGCCCGAAGGGCCGCAGACCACCACCACCTCGCCCTTGCGGACGGTGGTCGTGCAGTCGGTCAGCACCTGGAAGGCGCCGTACCACTTGCTCACCTGTTCGATATCGATCACGAGTTCTCTCCTTGGGCAGTGGGGGTCAGCAGTTCAAGCAGCACGTTGGCCACGGCCACGGTGGCCGCGCGCAACTCGCGCAGCGGCACGCGCTCGTCGGCGCGGTGGCCGTTGGCCTCGATCAGGCTCCTGGGGCCGGCGCCGTACATCACGGTGGGGATACCGGCTTCGGCGTACAGCCGCGCGTCGGTGTACAGCGGCACGCCGATGGGCGTCACCTCCTGGCCCATCGCCGCACTGGCTTCGCGGCACATCAGCGCCGTGAGCGCCTCGCTGCCTGGCGCGGGCGTGAAGGGGCGGGCCAGCAGGATCTGGCGCACTTCGGCGCGAATGCCGGCCAGCGGCGCGCAGGCCTGGTCGATCACGGCCCGCAACTCGGCTTCCACCGCTTCGGGCGATTCCTCGGGCACGATGCGGCGGTCGATGCGCAGACTCAGCCTGTCGGCCACCACGTTGGTGTTGATGCCGCCTTCGATCAGGCCCACGACCATCGTCGGGTGGCCGATGCCCGGCGTCTGCGAGGCGCGTTGCGCCAGGCTGTCGCGGTAGCGATAGAGCGCGGGCAGCAGCGTGGCGGCGGCCTCGATGGCGTCATGGCCGGTCTCGGGGCGCGCCGCATGGGCCGACAGGCCGCGCAGCGTCACTTCCAGGTGCAGGCAGCCGTTGTGCGCCACCACCACGTGGTGCGAAAGCGCAGCCGAGATCACGCAGTCGGGCCGGCTCAGGCCTTGCGCAAGCAGCCAGCCCGGCCCGGTCATGCCGCCGGTTTCCTCGTCGTAGGTCAGGTGCAGTTCCACGCTGCCGGCCAGCGGCGCGCCCTGGGCGTGCGCATGCTTGAGCGCACGCAGCGCCTGGCCGTAGGTGGTGAAGTCGGACTTGGACACGGCGGCGCCGCGGCCATAGAGCCAGCCGTCGCGCACCTCGCCGCCGTAAGGGTCGCTGGACCAGCCATCGCCGGGCGGCACCACATCGCCATGCGCGTTCAGCGCGATGACGGGGCCCTCGCCGAAGCGCTCGCGCACGATCAGGTTGGTGACGCTGCGCATGCCATGCTGCTGCGCCACGGCGTCGGGCACGTCATGGCGCTCGACGGTGAAGCCCTGGGCTTCGAGCAGGCGGGCCGTCAGTTCTGCATGCGGGCGGCAGTCGCCTGGCGGATTGTCGGAGGGGCACTGCACCAGCCGGGCCAGCATGGCCACCTGCTGGTCGAAATGCGTGTCGATGAAGTCGCGCAGCTGGGTGCGCACCAGGGCGTTCGGAAGGCTCATGACTCAGAGGAAGCGGTCGATGCGAAAAGGGGTGAGGTCGATGTCGGTGCGGCCGTGCACGATCAGGTCGGTGACCAGCCGCGCAGAGATGGGCGCCAGCGTGTAGCCGTTGGACGTGACGGCGTTGTAGAAGCCGGGTATGCCGGGCACGTCGCCGAGGATGGGGGCGCCGTCGATGTTCACGTTCATGCCGGCCCAGCAGCGGATCATGTGCAGCCCGCTCACGGCTGGCAGCACCTGGCGCGCGACCCACAGGTTGCCTTCGATGCTGTCGCGCTGGGCGCGATTCAGGCGCATGCCTTCGTGAAAGGCCGCGGTCCAGCCGCCGCCGATGATCAGCCCGCCCGTGGCCGCCTGCTTGAGGCTCAGATGCCGGTCGGCATGCGCGATCAGGTGGTTCACCAGCGGCGGCGCGGGCTCGGTCACGATCATCTGCAGCGGCGCGCCCTTGACGGGAATGCGCACGCCCAGCATGTCGCCCACCGTGCTGGACCAGGCACCACTGGCATTGACCACGCGCCCGGCCCGTATGGGCCCGCGCGAGCTTTGCACCATGAAGCCCGCGCCTTCGCCGGGCAGCCTTTCGATGGCCGTGACATTGCAGCCGCGCACGAAGCGCGCACCGCGTCGCTGGGCCTGCGCGGCCACGGCATAGGTGGCGCGCAGCGGGTTGATCTTGCCCTCCATGGGGCACAGCTCGGCGCCCAGCAGCGATGGCGACAGCGCTGGCGAGAGACGGCGCAGTTCGGCGCCGTCGAGCATGTGCGCCTCGATGCCATGGCTGCGTTCGAGCGCCACCTTGGCTTCCAGAAAGCGCAGGCCGGCTTCGGTGTCGGCCACCATCAGGCCGCCCGTGACCTTGATCTCCAGGTCTTCGCCGCTGTCGCGCTCGATCTCCTGCCACAGCCGCACCGACAGTGGCCCCAGCGGCAGCGTGGCCGCCGCGGGGCCGCCGCCTTCCTGCGCCTTGGCGCCGAAGTCGAAGGACAGCAGTTGCACATGAAGGCTGCCCGCGTTGGCGCCCGAGGCCTGCAGGTTCAGATCGTCGCGGTCGACCACCAGCACGTCCTGCCCGGCCAGCGAGAGGTAATAGGCCATGCAGGCACCCAGCACGCCGCCGCCGATCACGAGCACATCGGCCTGCATCGCAGGCAGTGCGGCCGCGTCCACGGGCCGCGCAAGGTTGGGCGTGATGGCTGGCTTGTGGCCGCCCCATTCGGGCTTCTCGAAACCCAGCGCGCCGGCTGGCACCGGCTTGGCCGGCGGGCGCGGTGCGAAGTACTGTTCGGCCTGCGGCGCGCGGCCCGTCATTTCCTCGACCAAGCGCGCGGCCGTGATGGCGCAGTAGCGGCCCTGGCAGCGGCCCATGCCCAGGCGGGTGTTGCGCTTGATGGCGGCCAGCGTGTCGCGGCCGGCGCGGATCTGCGCGCGCACATCGCCAAAGCGCACTTCCTCGCAGCGGCACAGCAGGGTGTCGTCGGGCAGGTCGGCCAGGCGCAGCGGCGGTGGCGCGTAGATGGACCAGAGTGCCTGCTGGAAGTCGGCTGCGCGCTTGAGCTGGCGTTGTGCGTCGGTGGTGTCGGCCGGCGTCTTGCCCAGCGCACGGGCGGCTGCGGCGCCGGCCAGCGTGCCGCGCGCCAGGGCCACGCGTGAGCCGCCCAGGTCGGCGCCATCGCCCACCACGAACACGTTGTCGATGTTGGTGGCACCGTCTTCGCGCGTGAGGGTGGCGGGGTGGCCCATGTGGCGCTGCGCCACGCGATGCTCGCAACCCAGCATGCGCGCGAGTTCGGTCGACGGCACAAAGCCGTAGCCGACGCACAGCGTGTCGGCATCGAAGCTGCGGGGCTTGCCGCAGGGCTGGCCCGAGGCATCGAGCGCGGCGGTATGCACGCGCTCGAGCCGTGCATCGCCTTCGGCGTGGGTGACGGCCTGGCCCCAGAGCACCGGCACGCCGTGCGCGCGCAGCTGGCGCAGGTAGCGCCAGCCCTGCACAAGCAGATCGGGCGCGTTGCGCGCGGCGCGGGCCAGCACGCGCGCATGGCGGATCGACGGCCGCGGCGCCGATTCGAGCACCGCCAGCACCTTCGCGCCGCCGCTGATGAGCTCCACGGCCAGTTGCAGATTCAGCGGCCCGTTGCCCGCGATCACGATGCGCTGGCCCGGCGCCACGCGGTAGGCGCGCGCAAGCGTCTGGCCCGCGCCCGTGGTCATCACGCCTGGCAGCGTCCAGCCCGGGAAGGGGGTGGGGCGCTCATAGGCGCCCGGCGCGATCACGAGTTGACGGCAGCGCACCGTCGTGGCCCGCTCGTCGATGAGCGCGCCCACCTCATGTGCCGAGAAGGCGGCCCACACCTGTGCCTGCTGGATGAGCTGCACGCCGGCCGCGCGCACCGCACGCTCCAGCGCCTGGCCCTGCGCGAACTGCGCGTCGGGCGCAAGGGCGGCCGCCTGCGAAGGCGCCAGCGGCTTGAAGAACTGGCCGCCGCTTTGCGGGCGTTCGTCGAGCACCGTGACGCGCACGCCGGCCTGAGCCGCAGCCAGCGCAGCCGACAGGCCCGCCGGGCCGGCGCCCACCACCAGCAGTTCGGTGTCCAGCTGCTCGGGGGCCTCATGCGGCGGGGGCACCAGGGGCATCAACGGGTCTTCGGCCGTGCCCGAGGGCATGGCCGAACGCACCTGTGCGCCGTCGATGGCCTTGGTCAGGCAGGCGCGCTGGCTGGCGCGGCCGTCCACGGTGACCAGGCAGTCGAAGCAGGCGCCCATGCCGCAGTACAGGCCGCGGCGTTCGCCGCCGCGCGTGTGGCGCATCTGGGCGATGCCGGCGGCCGACAGTGCGGCAGCGATGGTTTCGCCTTGCAGGCTGTCGACCGGCTGGCCGTCGTACCAGAAGCGGATGGGCTGGCCGCTGGCCCGGATCGAGGGATGGTGGAGGCGGGTGGCACTCATGAAGGGCAACGAATGGGACGAATGAAAAGTCATCAACAGTTTGACTTCGTATTCGGTATACGTATACTACACGTATACATTCATTCCGTCATTCGATTTTTGAACCAAGGACGAGCATGACCGCGTTCCGAGGCACCTATACGGTGCTCATCACCCCCATGACCGCCGACGGCAAGTCGGTCGATGTGCCAGCGCTGAAGAAGCTGGTGAACTGGCAGATTGAAGAGGGGATTCACGGCCTGATTCCGCTGGGCAGCACGGGTGAGTTCCTGTCGCTGACACCGGAAGAAAGGCAGCTGGTCATCGAGACCTGCGTGAGCACGGCAGCAAAACGCGTGCCTGTGCTGATCGGCACCGGTGCCGAGTGGACCGACGAATGTGTGCGCCTCTCGCGCGAGGCGCAGACCCTGGGTGCGGACGGCGTCATGATCATTCCGCCCTTCTACAGCACGCCCACCGATGACGAGCTGTTCGAGCACTACCGCAAGGTGGGCGAAGCCATCGACATTCCGATCATGGTCTACAACAACCCCGCCACGGCCAATGTGGATCTCAAGCCCGAACTCGTGGCGCGGCTGTCGCGCATCGACGCCTGCCAGTACATCAAGGAATCCACCCTGGAAGTGACCCGCGTGCGGGACATCATCGAGCTGTGCGGCGACCGCATGACGGTGTTCGCAGGCATCCTGGGTTATGAGTCCTTCTGGCTCGGCGCGCAGGGCTGGGTGGCCGTGTGCTCCAACCTGATCCCGAAGATGTCGGCCCGCCTGTTCGAGCTGGTGGCCGATGAGCGCAACCAACCCGAAGCGCTCGCGCTGTACAGGAAGATGCTGCCGCTGGTGCGCTGGGTCGGGGGCCACCGCTACGTGGCGGCTTCCAAGGACGGCCTGGGCATGATGGGCCTGCCTGTGGGGCAGCCGCGTGCGCCGCGTCTGCCGCTGCCCTCTGCCGATGCGCAACAGCTGCGCGTCGAACTCGATCGCCTGGGCCTGCTGGGCTCCATCGGCTGATTGCGCAACGCCGGTTGCTTGCGCCCGCTCTCGCCTCGCTGCTTTCTCCTCCTCACCCAACCCTCGAAGGATCCGTCATGAAAAGGCTCTCCGTTCTCGCTACCGCTGCCTTCCTCGTCCTTGGTGCAGGCCAAGCCCAGGCGCAGGCCTGCAAGTCGCCCGTGCCCGATTCCGCGCTGGTCAAGAAGGGCACCCTGGTGATGTCGGTCAATCCGACCTTGCCGCCCATGCAGTTCGTCGATCAGACCGGCGCCCTGAAGGGCATGCGTGTGGAGCTGGGCGAGATGGTCGCCAAGCGCCTGTGCCTGACGCCCGAGTACGTGCGCATCGAGTTCTCGGCCATGATCCCGGGCCTGCAGGGCGGGCGCTGGGACCTGATCAACACCGGCATCTTCTACACCGAGGAGCGCGCCAGGCTGATGCAGATGCTGCCCTATGAAGACCAGGCCATCAGCATCAGCACGGGCAAGGGCAATCCGCTGAAGATCAGCAAGCCCGAAGACCTGGCGGGCCGGAGCATCGGTGTGGAGATCGGCGGCTTCGAGGAGCGCAAGGCGCGCGAACTGGACAAGCAGCTGACCGACAAGGGCATGAAGGGCATGACCATCCGCACGTTCGAGAACTTCGCGATGGCCTACCAGTCGCTGCGCGCAGGGCAGGTGGAAGTGGCCCTTTCCATCGACTCCACAGCGGCCGAGTACCAAAAGCGCGGCGAATTCGACCGCGTGCTGCACGGCCTGTTCCCCACGCCCGTGGCGCTGGCCACCAAAAACCGCGCGCTGGCCGACGCCGTGGCCAAGGTGCTCAACGACATGAAGGCGGACGGCAGCTTCCAGAAGCTGTTCGACCAGTACGGCGTCAAGGCCATCGACGGCGCGGTGGCGGTGAAGGGCCCGGCGGGCTGAAACCAGTGCATTGCGCCGCCGCGAACGCGCTGATGCACGACGCGGCGGCGTGTGTCTCCAACTGAACTGAATCAAGGATCCTCATGGGACAAGGCTGGAGCTGGTCGGGCTTCTTCGACTACCTGTTCAACCCGTACATCCTCGGCGGCGCGGTCACCACGCTGTGGCTCACGCTGGCCGCCATCGCAGGCGGCCTGGTGCTGGGCTGCGCGCTCGCGCTGGCGCGGCTGTCGAAGTACCGCTGGCTCTCGGTCCCGGCCCACTTCTACATCTGGGTCTTCCGGGGCACGCCGCTGCTGGTGCAGCTGATCATCATCTACACCGGATTGCCGCAGCTGGGCCTGCGCCTGTCGGTGATCGAATCGGCGCTGCTGGGCCTGATCCTCAATGAGGCGGCCTATCTGGCCGAGATCGTGCGTGGCGGCATTCAGGGCGTGCCCATGGGCCAGACCCATGCAGCGCGCGCCGTGGGTTTCAGCGGCGCGCAGGCC
This sequence comes from Xenophilus arseniciresistens, assembly GCF_028023875.1. Taxonomy (GTDB): domain Bacteria; phylum Pseudomonadota; class Gammaproteobacteria; order Burkholderiales; family Burkholderiaceae_C; genus Xenophilus; species Xenophilus arseniciresistens. Next base: position 109,070 of record NZ_JAQIPB010000001.1, on the reverse strand, counting down.
ATGCGCTACATCGTGATGCCGCAGGCGCTGCGCCTGATCGTGCCCACGCTGGGCAACAGCGTCAACGGCCTGCTCAAGACCACCTCCATTGCCTCCGTCATCTCGATGGAGGAACTGCTGCGGCGCACGCAGGTGCTGATCCAGGAAAAGTTCATGGTGCTGGAGTTGTTCATCGTGGCGGCCCTGTACTACCTGGTCATGACCACCGCGTGGGACTTCGTGCAGCGGCGCATCGAGCGCCACTTCGGGCGCGCCTACAGCAACACCGTGACGCCGGCCAAAGATGGCCCGCCGGCTGCCGTCGTCGAACAGCGCTAGGAAGCTGCCATGCCCCAGTACGACCTGATCGTTCGCAACGCCGACATCGCCACCGTCGGTGACCGCTACCGCGCCGACATCGGCGTGCGCGATGGCCGCATCGTCGCCATTGCCCAGGGCCTGGAAGGCCCGGCGGCGCGCGAGCTCGATGCCGCCGGCCGGCTGGTCACGCCAGGCGGCGTGGACGGCCACTGCCACTTCGACCAGCCGACCAACGACGGCTCCAGGTACGCCGACGATTTCTACACCGGCACGCGCTCGGCGGCCTGCGGCGGCACCACCACCGTGCTGCCCTTTGCGCTGCAGCAGCGCGGCTCGTCGATCCAGGCCGCCGTGGACGACTACCACCAGCGCGCCAATGGCAAGGCGGTGATCGACTATGCGTTCCACCTGATCGTGGCCGAGGCCACGAAGGACGTGACCCAGCGCGAGCTGCCGATGCTGATCGAGAAGGGCTACACGTCCTTCAAGATCTACATGACCTACGACGATCTGAAGCTGGCCGACCGACAGATCATCGAAGTGCTGGCGACGGCCCGCAAGCACGGCGCGATGACCATGATCCACGCCGAGAACAGCGACTGCATCGCCTGGCTCACCGAGCAGCTGCTCGATGCCGGCCTGACGGCGCCGCGCTACCACGCGAGCTCGCGCCCCATGGCCGTGGAGCGTGAAGCCACGCACCGCGCCATCGCGCTGGCCGAGCTGATCGACACGCCGATCCTGATCGTGCATGTCTCGGGCCGCGAAGCCATCGAGCAGATCCACTGGGCGCGCGGGCGCGGCCTGCCGATCCACGCCGAAACCTGCCCGCAGTACATGTTCCTGAGCGCCGAGGATCTGGGCATCGACCCCGACGATCCGATGCATGGCGCCCGCTGCATCTGCAGCCCGCCGCCGCGCGACAAGGCCAACCAGCAGTTCATCTGGAACGGCCTGTCCAGCGGCCTGTTCACCATCGTCTCTTCAGACCATGCTCCCTTCAACATGGAGGGCCCGCACGGCAAGCGCGCTGCGGGTGAAGGCGCCGCCTTCGACCGCGTGCCCAACGGCGTGCCCGGCGTGGAAACGCGCCTGCCGCTGCTCATGAGCGAAGGCGTGCTTGGCGGTCGCATCGACATCCACCGCTTCGTGGAGCTGACAGCCACCAACCCCGCGCGGCTGTATGGCTTGTACCCGCGCAAGGGCACCATTGCCGTGGGCAGCGACGCCGACCTCGTCGTCTGGGACCAGTTCCCCGAAGGGCAGGAGCGCGTGCTGGACAACAGCATGCTGCACCATGCCGTGGACTACACGCCCTACGAAGGCATGCGCATGCGCGCCTGGCCCGCGACCACCGTCTCGCGCGGGCGGCTCGTGTGGCATGAGGGCCGGTTCCTGGCCGAGGCCGGTTCGGGCGAGTTCCTGCCCTGCCTGCGGCCGCAGGTGCCGCGGGCCTCGAACCCGCTCGAAAAATGGCTGTAGCGCGCGGCGGCCCTGCCGCAGACTGCTAAGCTGCGGCGCCCAGCGAGTTCCCTTATGCCAAGCCTTCCCAGCCCGGCGCAGCCCGCCACCATCACCATCGCGCCGCTCGAAGTGCGCTCCGCCAGCCTGGCAGAGCAGGCCTATGACCGGCTCCGCACGCTCATCCTCGACCGCATGATCCACGCCGGCGCGCCCCTGCAGGAGGGGCGCCTTGCCGACGAACTGGGCATTTCGCGCACGCCCATGCGCGAAGCGCTGGTGCGGCTGGCCGGCGAGGGGCTGCTGGTGCGGCGCGACGCGCGCTCGTATGCCGTGCGGGCGCTGGGCACCAAGGAGTATTTCGACTGCATGCGCGCGCGGGAAGTGATTGAATGCGAGGCCATCGCGCTGGCCGCCCCGCGCATCGACCTGGCCGAGCTGGACCGCCTGCAGGCCGAGATCGAAGCCCTCAACGCCGGCGAGCACGACGAAACCGAGCACTGGCATTTCGACGACCGCTTCCACGCCTTCATTGCGGCGGCCAGTGGCAACGTGGTGTTTCCCCGGCTGGTCGAAGAGCTGCGCGTCAATGCACGGCTGTTTCGCCTGCACAGTCCCTTGCACCGCCAGCGCGAGAACCATGACGAGCACGGCGACATCCTGGCCGCGCTGCGCACGCGCGATCCCGAGCGCTCCCGCGAGGCCATGCGCGCGCATCTGCGCAGCCTGCAGGACGACGTCAAGCGCGCGCTGATCGACTGAGCCGCTTCCCGCGGCCCGGCAAACTGAGGCCCGGACCAGCCGCTAGATCAGCCGCTCCTGCGGCGTCGTGATCTTGCGCAGCACCGCGTGCCGGGCGGCCGGCATCTTCAGCGGGTGCTCGGTGGCGGCATCGTCCCAGACCGGGTCGTCCAGGCTGTCGAAGACCTCGCGCAGCTTCTGGCCCCAGCCGCTGTGGATCATGCGGTAGTAGGGGTTGTCGGCATCGATGCAGACGATCTTGTCGGTCTGCAGGCGGCCCGCCTCGTAGACCACCAGGTCCAGCGGCAGTCCCACCGAGAGGTTGGACTTCATGGTCGAGTCCATCGAGACCAGCGCGCACTTGGCGGCCTCTTCCAGCGGCGTGTCGGGCGTGAGCACGCGATCCAGCACGGGCTTGCCGTACTTGGATTCGCCGATCTGGAAGTAGGGCGTCTCGTTCGTGGCCTCGATGAAGTTGCCGGCCGAATAGACCAGGAACAGCCGCATCGCCTCGCCCTTGACCTGGCCGCCGAAGACGAAGCTGACGTTGAAGTCCACGCCCGCATGCTTGAGCGATTCGGCGTCGCGGTCGTACACATGACGCACGGCTGCGCCCAGCACGCGCGCGGCGTCGAACATGCTCGTGGCGTTCCAGATGGTGATGGGGGCGCCGTCGGCGTTGCGCTCCTTCAGTTCCTCGACCTGCAGGATCTCGCGCACCGACTGCGAGATGCTCAGGTTGCCGGCCGAGAGCAGCACCATGGTGCGGTCGCCCGGCTGCTCGTACACGATCATCTTGCGGAAGGTGGAGATGTGGTCCACCCCGGCGTTGGTGCGGGAGTCGGACAGGAACACCAGGCCGGCGTTGAGTTTGATGCCTACGCAGTAAGTCATGTGGAGGGCGCTCACGGCCGCGCAAGCGCGAGAAGGGACACGGGGCGGATGGACTGCCCGGCCACCCCGGGAAGGCGGGCGCGGACAGTGGGCGGATTCTAGGGGGCGGCCCTGTCTGCAGAACGCATCAGGCGCCTTCGCGCCGCTGCAGCTTCTTGAGTGCGTAGAGCGCGTCCAGCGCCTCGCGCGGGCTCAGCGCATCGGGGTCGATGGCTGCGAGGGCCGAATCGACGGCGCTGGCCTCGGGCTGCTCGGCGGCCGGTGGCGGGGCGAACAGGTCCACCTGCGCGCGGGTGTCGTTCTGCTGCGCCTCCAGGGCCTGCAGCGCCTGGCGCGCATGCTGCACCACCTGGGCGGGCATGCCCGCCAGCCGCGCCACCTGGATGCCGTAGCTGCGGCTGGCCGGGCCGGGTTGCACTTCGTGCAGGAACACGATGTCGCGGCCCGACTCGGTGGCGCTCACATGCATGTTCACGGCCGCATGGTGCTGGGCCGGGAACTCCGTCAGCTCGAAGTAGTGGGTGGCGAACAGCGAGAAGGCGCGGCTGCGGTCGTGCAGCTGCGCCGCGATGCCCGCGGCCAGCGCCAGTCCGTCGAAGGTGCTGGTGCCGCGGCCGATCTCGTCCATCAGCACCAGCGAATAGGCGCTGGACGCCGCGCCGGAGGGCGCTGCTGCCGCTGCTGTCGCACCGGGTTCCGCCAGGCCGTCTTCGGCGCGCATGCCCTGGGCTGCGGCCCGGGGCCGGCCCGGCGTCTTCTCGCGGGCCGCCACCGCATGCAGGATCTGCGCGGCCTCGGTCATCTCCAGCATGAAGGTGGACTGGGCATTGGCCAGGTCGTCGGCCGCGCCGATGCGCGTGTGGATCGCGTCGATGGGCCCGAGCCGGCATTGCGCGGCCGGCACGAAAGAGCCGATGGAGGCCAGCAGCACGATGATGGCCACCTGCCGCATGTAGGTGGATTTGCCGCCCATGTTGGGGCCGGTGATCATCTGCATGCGCTGCGTGGGGCCCAGCAGCGTGTCGTTGGCGATGAAGGCGCCGGCGGATTTTTCTGCCAGGCGCGCTTCGACCACCGGGTGGCGGCCCTGGATGATCTCGATGCAGGGGTGGTTGATGAAGGTGGGCGCGCGCCAGTTCAGCGTGAGCGCGCGCTCGGTCAGGGCCGCCAGCGCATCCAGCGTGGCCAGCGCATCGGCCACGCGCGTGAGGGCCGGCACGAAGGCCTGCAGCGCATCCAGCAGCTGTTCGTACAACCACTTCTCGCGGGCCAGCGCGCGCTCCTGCGCCGACAGGGCCTTGTCCTCGAAGGCCTTGAGTTCGGGCGTGATGAAGCGCTCGGCGTTCTTCAGCGTCTGGCGGCGGCGGTAGTGCTCGGGCACCTTGGCCAGCGCGCTCTGCGTGACCTCGATGTAGAAGCCATGCACGCGGTTGAACTGCACGCGCAGGTTGGCGATGCCCGTGAGGTTGCGCTCCTGCACTTCCAGCTTGAGCAGGAAGTCGTCGCAGTTCTCGCTGATGGCGCGCAGCTCGTCGAGTTCTGCGTCGTGGCCGCGCGCGATCACGCCGCCGTCGCGCACCAGGGCCGCAGGCTCGGCCGCGATGGCCGCACGCAGCAGCTCGGCGCAGCCGCGGGGCGGCTCAAGCTCTGCGGCCAGGTGTGCCAGGAGCGGGTCTTGCGTGGGCAGCAGCGGCGCCACGCGGCGGGCCTTTTCCAGCGCCAGGCCCAGGGCCACCAGCTCGCGCGGGCGCACCTGGCGCAGCGCGATGCGCGCGGCGATGCGTTCCACGTCGCTGGTGTTCTTGAGCTGCTCGCGCAAAAGCTTCCAGGGCGCGGCCGTCTGGCCCGCGGGCAGGCCCTGCAGCGCCGCGATGGCCGCATGGCGCGCTCGCGCCTCGCTGCGGTCGCGCCGGGGAGCCAGCAGCCAGCGCCGAAGCGCGCGGCTGCCCATGCCGCTCATGCAGCTGTCCAGCAGCGAAAAGAGCGTGGGCGCATCCTCGCCGCGCAGGGTCTGCACCAGCTCGAGGTTGCGGCGCGTGGTGGCGGGCAGGTCGATCAGGTCGTCCTCGCGCTCCACGCTGATGCGCTGCAGGTGAGACAGCGCGCGGCCCTGCGTGTGTTCGGCATAGCCCAGCAGCGCGCCGGCCGCGGCCTGTGCCTCGGGCAGCGCGTCGGCGCCCCAGGCCTGCAGGCTGGCGGCCTGCATCTGCTCGAGCAGCTTGCGCTCGCCCAACTGCGCGTCGAACTGCCAGGCCGGGCGCAGCGCCAGCGTGAAGCTGCCGCCGGCCTGCTCGCGCGCGAGCTTCAGGCGCTGTTCAAAGGCGGGCGTGACCTCGGCGCCGTAGATCAGTTCGCTGGGGCCGATGCGTGCCAGCCAGCCTTCGAGCGCCTCGGCCTCGCATTCGGCCAGGTGCAGCACCGCGCCCGTGACGCTGAGCCAGGCCAGGCCCAGCCGGTGCCGTGCGCCCGCATGCACGGCCAGCAGCAGCGCTTCGCGCTTGTCCTGCAGCAGTTCGGCGTCGGTCAGGGTCCCGGGCGTGACCACGCGCACCACCTTGCGCTCCACCGGCCCCTTGGCCGCCCCCACTTCGCCCACCTGTTCGCAGATGGCCACCGATTCGCCGAGCTTGATCAGCCGCGCGAGGTAGCTCTCCATCGAATGGAAGGGCACGCCGCACATCACCACCGGCGCCCCGGCCGACTGGCCGCGCTGCGTGAGCGTGATGTCGAGCAGGCGCGAGGCCTTCTCGGCGTCGCCGTAGAACAGCTCGTAGAAGTCGCCCATCCGGTAGAACAGCAGGGTCTGGGGATGGTCCGCCTTCAGGCGCAGGTACTGCGCCATCATGGGCGTGTGCTGCGAAAAGTCGTCTTTCGCGGGTGCAGGGGAGGGGGAGGATTTCTCGCGCAATTGCTGCCTGTCTTGTCTGCTCGATGCCAGGGGCCGGGTCGCCCTGGTTTCCGATGGGGCCCCCGCATGCGGGGTGGCGGGCGATTATCGCGACCCACGGTCGCGGCAGGCGCAGCAGCGGCAAAAAGGTTCAGCGCCTGCGGCTGCTTCGCTTCGCAGGGCATGCAGGTCCTTTGCGCTATGGGCATCCAGCGTCGCACGGGTGCTCCAACAGGACATGTGCCCGTTTAGGGGCGCGGACGGTGAAGGCGATAGCCAGCTCAGTCGCTCAATAGTGAGTTTCTGAACTCCTGATCGGCAAGCTGTAGGCCCTGGGTAGCCTGGCATGGGTACTCCGTGCATGAGGAATGGCGGCTCGGTTTGCGCCAGCCCCAAAGCCTCCGCTGACTCCCATTTATTCCGTGCACATAGCCCCTGTAGGATTCCTATGCTGGCGAAATCGTCATATAGCGCACTTTCCAAAGACTAAGCCGTAGCCTGCGGTCCTAGAGTGGCTCCGGCTCGGCGACCGAGAAAGAAACCGGCACAGCTTGGTTATGCTTGTCAAAGTTCGAGGATCTATACCGCACTGTCAAATAAATCAGCGGTCACTGGAGCGGGAGCGATAATGTCACCATATACCGGCGGGGGAATTTCGAGATTTGAAATTACCAACTCTTGTGCCCGCCGATTAGATTTCACTTTGTAATCAAGATAAATCGGCTGCACTGATGCTGACGCATATAGATATCTAATTCTGGGATGATCATCATAACTTAACAGCCAGGGATATCCTTGCGCTTTAATAAAATCGGCGAGTTCCACATGCTGGGCGTCTTCATAGGAGTGACGGTACAACCGTGCTCCCTGATCGTAATAAGGTGGATCGACATAAACAAAAGAGAATCCGCTGGATATGATTTCAGCGTTTTTCTTTAAAAAATTGATTGCGTCACCAAAATTGACCGTAATTTGCTTTCGATATTTTTTCAGTTGTTTAATTTGTTCAATAATGCGGTCCTTATTGAATCTACAGTCAATTTTATACTTCGATTTTTGTTGAAGGCCACCGATTGGGCCGGCGCCAATAATTCCAGAAAAATTGGTGCGATTGAAAAATATCCCAGCTAGTCCCAGGTCTATAAGAGAAATTCCACTATGATGAGGGTTCGCGACCATGCGTGCGGGTTGGAGGGAATGCCACCGCTCCAATGTGATATCGCATTTCGATATGGCGTCGCAAAGTGCATCATTAGCTGAAATGCAGCACTTCCAAAAGGCGTAGACGAGAGGATCTTTTTCTACCCAAACAGCCTTTCCAATAAACCCCAGACGTAATAGTTCAAGTGAAGCCGAAGCCCCGCCCGCATAGGGTTCGTAAAAGGTGCATCCGGTGAGAAAATTCTCTTCGATGACCCCACTAATGTAGGGTGCGAGAAGCGCTTTCCCGCCGGGGTAGCGCAAGGGGCTCGGTGTTCTCGATGTAACAGGCTGCCGCATGATCTAGTGGCCTTGCAAAATATAGACGATGACCTGTCTCAAATTGTTTGCGACTGATTCAAGAGTGGGAACGTCTATATCCTGATACTTATAGTGAGTTATGCCATCCAAATATGATTTGGCTGTTTGGGTGGTGTGGGCATTCAGCATTTTGCATATATTCTGCTCCGCAAAAACCCCATTATTGAAATTTTTTGCAAATTTAATTATATCGGCAAGGCTGGGATCTCTTCCTGCCGTCGTTTGCTGCTTTACCAATGCGCCCCATGTTTTTGTCTGTTGCAACTTATAGACAAGAGTACATTCAAAGATCGCTCGTAGAAGCAGTGCGGCGGCAATCGGCCTTTTTCTATGATTTATCTGCTTTATCTCTGTCGTCATCTTGATTAAGCGATCATCAAGCACGTGACACTGCAGGTTTTCCATGAAAGCAGACGCACGGGGAGTTGCTGCTGGTCCTGGATTAGTGCTGCCATCTGTCTGTTGAGGATGTGCACCGCGGGGAGAGGATGAGGATTTACCTTCATCTTTGGATGTGGGACTTGTATTTTTCCCCACTGACGCAGCCTCTTTTTTTGATACATCGCTTGAGGCAGCTCCTAGCAGATCGGCAAAATAGACTGACGTGTCCGTTCTGGTGCTTGCTACGGGCTGACCCGTGGCAGGATCTGGAAGCAAGAAATCGCGAGCAATGCGGGTCATCTCCTTTTTAAACTTCGAAGGGGAAAGATCGCTATGAATATTTTGATCTTTGTCAAATCGAATTTTTAAGGCAGCCTTTGTGTCCGACAGCGTAAACAAGCGTGTATACGGGTTCGTCTTTAGCTTGTCGCCTTCCAATGCCAATCTTTCCTGCGGTGACCAAGTAGGCAAATCTAGCGCATATTTCAACAACCGATACGGCCGGATCAGCTTGTTAACTTGGGCCACGGTAGTGCCGAGAGTGGCGGCTACTTCCTCTACGGGGAGGTGCTCTAGGAGCCGCGCAGCGCGGCGCATCTTGGCTACAGGAGACCAAGGTTTTGCCCCTTGTTCGGTGTGGCGCTTGGTGAGAATTGGCTCAGCTGCTTTGCGAGATGGAGCGACATCCGCCGATATTTTGGCAATTGCGGCGAGAGTTTCGGCGCTCGCGACAGGAAACCTAGCTCTGTATGAAACCGGGATCAACGCCCGATTCAGCAGCATTTGGCAGGCAGCCACTCGACGATTTCCCTCGAGTACTACTTCCACGCCATCTTCCAGAGTAGTCACAATTCTCTCCCCGAAGAAAAGTCCCTTCTGGCGCTCGATGCCGCGAGCCAGCTCCAGAACATCCTCATGCTCAAGAAGTTTTAGTCGCACAGCTGAAGGAGAAGCGTCCGCCGCAACCTCTATCCGCGGATTACGCGTGTCGAGATGCAAATCTTCCGGTTTCACGGCCCGTGTCTTCCATTGCGCAGTTGCCATGCTGGCCCTTCCTCGTCTCGTTAGTGCGCCGCCATTGTGCCGCAGACACTTTGTTGCAAGGGCGTACGTGGGCATAGCTGGGGCAAACGAGTGTGGCAACTTCGGCTGGTTGGTGGTGGCCTGCATCCCCTGGGCAACAGCTGCCCCTCCAGAGGGCCAAAGGTTCGGGGAGAGCGACGGGGAAGGGAACTGTTTGACCGACGAGCAGATCATCGGATTTCAGGTAGCTCGAGGGCGGCATGGCGGTAAAAGACCAAAGCCGCCCCGGGGGAGCTTGAGGGGGCAATCATCCAAGATTGGCACCCCAAATTCGGTGGTGTGCAAACCAACGTGTTCCGGGTTTTCCTACTCGATATCAGGAGCCGGGGCCCCGGTTGCCGATGGGGCTCCGCATGCGGGGTGGCGGGCGATTATCGCGACCCACACCCGCGAAGGCCCGACAGCGGCAACAGCTTCAGTGCCTGCGGCCGCTGAGTGCGCTGCGCAGGGCGTGCAGGGCCTGATGCCAGTAGCGCAGGGCCTGGGCATCCTGGGCGTGCAGTGTCTCGGGCGCGAGGTTGCCGGGCGGCGGCGCGATGAACTCCTCCTGCGCCGCGATGGGCGGCGGCAGGTGGTACTCATCGGGCAAGGTCGACGCCTGATGCGCTTCGGGGCCGAGGGGCGGGCGGCGGTTCATCCAGGTCGCAGGGCTGTGTCTCCAGCGGCCGTTGTAGCGCCGGCCCCTGTGAGAGACGAGGCATTTGTTCACAGTCCTTTTGCCCGATTGGCGATAACGCCGGACCTTGTGACTTGGCGCATGCCGCAGGGCGCGGCCCCTGCGGCTCAGGCCAGCGCGCCGCCCGCCGCCAGCGCCGGATCGGCCGCGCTCAACGCGCGTGCCTGCCAGCGGCCATCGGGCCCGCGCGTGAAGTGCAGCGGGTGGGCATTGGCCAGCAGGCCGGGGTTCAGCGGCACGCCCAGCAGCGCGGCCAGCACGTAGAGCGAGCCGCCGTGCGCCACGATCAGCACCGGGCCTTCTTCGGTGGCCAGTGCGTCTTCCAGCGCCTGCCGCTTGCGCTGCACGAATTCGGCCAGCGTCTCGCCGCCTTCGGGCGCGCAGTCCCAGTCGATGTCGGCCGAGGAGGTGCCCACCAGCGCGCCGAAATGCCGCTCGCGCAGCAGGGCCTGGGCCAGCGGCTGCAGGCTCAGTGGCGCTGCCACGGTCTGCGCCGTATGCAGGGCGCGGCGCGCATCGCTGCAGACGATGCGGCGGATCGGCTCGCGCGCCAGCACCACGGCCGCGGCCGCGGCCTGGCGCTCGCCCAGCTCCGACAGCGGCTCGTCGTAGCTCTGGAAGATGCGCAGCGCGTTGCGCGGCGTCTGGCCGTGGCGCAGGAAGTAGAAGCCCTCGCAGACGGGCTGCAGCGGGCTGGCCGCGGCCAGCTCGGCCAGGCGCGCCAGCCCGCGCGAGGCGGGGTGCAGGGGGGAAGGCAGGGGCGATGCGGCTGTGTTCATGGCAGGGGGGGGTGAAGGCGGGCTTCAATCGGGCCGGGCCGCGCGGTAGAGCACCCGCACCAGGTCCGACTGCGTGATGATGCCCACCGCACGTTGCTGTTCGTCGACAACCGGCAGGTGGTGATGGCCGCCCTGGCCGAACAGCGGGATCAGCTCCACCACCCGCTGGTCGGGCCGGGCGCTGCTGACGGCCGTGTTCATGAGCTGGCCCACCACTTCGGGCTTGCGGCTGTGCGAGCGCGAGCTGGGCCGTAGCAGCACGCGCAGGCGCTGGCGCAGGCCCTGCACGCTGCGCGGCTGGCTGCTCAGCGCGTGGCGCACGAAGTCGGCCAGCGTGAAGATGCCGATCAACTGCCCGCCGCGCCCGAGCACCGGCAGGGCCTTGATGCGATGGCGCTGCAGCAGGCCCCAGGCTTCGGCCAGCGAGGTGCCGAACTCGGCCGTCACCAGTTGGCGCGACATGATGTCCTCGCAGCGCAGCTCGCCCAGCGTGCGGTGCCAGGCGGCCAGCTCGGCCTGGTGCAGCAGTTCTTCGAGGTCGTCCCGGCTGATGTCCAGCACCTGGTTGTAGTGCGCCAGGGCGGCATCGAAATCGGCGCTGGTGAAGCGGCTGGCTGCCGCGGCTGCCTTGCCGGGCGCGGCCGGTGCGGCGCGCTGGCGGTGCGGATAGGGCCGCCCCGTCAGGCTGTTGTAGACCGTGCCGGCCAGCACCAGCAGCAGCGAATTGGCCAGCACCGGAAAGAGCGCGAAGCCCGGGTCCTGCACCTGCGTCAGCACCACCAGCAGGGCCGAGGCGCCGCCGGGCGGGTGCAGGCAGCGCAGCGCGAACATCAGACCGATGGCCAGGCCCACGGCGGCCGCGGCGGCCAGCGAGGCATCGGGGATCAGGGCCAGGCAGGCCATGCCCACCAGCGCCGACAGCGTGTTGCCGCCCAGCACGGCCCAGGGCTGGGCCAGCGGGCTGGCCGGCACGGCAAAGATCAGCACCGCGCTGGCGCCCATGGGCGCGATGAGCCAGGCCGCCGCCTGGGCATGGGCCTCGGGTGCCAGGCTGTGGCTCAGCAGCGCCGTGAAGAACAGGCCCAGGCCGGCGCCCAGCGCGGCGCGCAGGCGCTCGTTGGCGTCCACCCGCAGCACGGCGGGCAGCAGCGCCGCCAGGGCCTGGCGCAGGCGCTGCAGACGGGAGGGGGAAGCGGAAGGTCCGGGTGGGCTCAAAGGGCAGGGCGCGCGCGCAAAAGGGGCCAGAGGCGCGGCGGCCGAAGTCTAGGCGGTGCACCGCCCTTGTGCATCCGCGCGCGCGACAGACCCCGCGCGGCGCTCAGCCGCTGCGAGACCGGGAACACGTGCTCAGAACTTGGGAATGCGCAGCGTCTTGCTGATCATCAGGGTGCCCGAGAGCGCGTACAGCAGCGCCAGCGGGTGCAGCGTCCAGGGGCCCAGCACCCAGGCGCCGCCCCACAGCTGCGCGCCCAGGCTGCCCTGCGATGCCGCCCAGGCCAGCACGCCCACCAGCGCCACGCTGGTGGGAATGGGCGTGCCCTCGAAGTACTTGACCTTGTCGCCACCGGCCGAGAGCGATTCGGCCGTGACGTTGAAGCGCGCCAGCCGGCTCACGCCGCAGCACACGAAGTAGATCAGGAGCAGGCTGTCCCAGCCGCCGTTCAGGCCCGCGGCAAAGCCCAGCGCGGCGGGTGCCACGCCGAAGGAGATCACGTCGGCCAGCGAGTCCAGCTCGCGGCCCAGGGGGGAGGAATGCTGGCGCCAGCGTGCGATGCGGCCGTCGAGCACGTCGAAGATGAAGGCCGCGGGCGCCAGCGCGGCCGCGGCGTAGAAATGCGCCATCTGCCCGCTGGCCATGAAGGCCATGGCCAAGAACACCGCGCCCACGCCGCAGGCGGCGTTGCCCAGGGTGAAGAAGTCCGCGAGGTGGAACTCGCGGATCATCGAGAAGTGGCGCTTGGCGCTGGGCGCGGAGGAGGAAGTGGTCGGCGGCATGGCCGCATTGTGGCCGCGGGCGGGCGGCCATTTCTGTCATCGCAGGCCGCAAGCTGATGCGGCCTGTGGCCGGCTTCAGGCCGTGGCGCGCAGGTGCGCCAGCTGGGCAAAGCGGGGCAGCAGGCTGGCGGCCTCGGGCGTGGGCGCCACGCTGGCCGGCATGGCGGCTTCGGCACCCAGCCGGTCCACATAGGCCTGCATGGCCGGCGCGCTGAATTCCGGGTGGAACTGCACGCCCCAGGCCCAGTCGCCGATGCGGAAAGCCTGGTGCGCTTCCCACGCGTTGGCCGCCAGCGGCACCGCGCCTTCGGGCAGGCGCAGCGCGCGCTGGCGATGCACCACCTGAGCCTTGAAACGCGGGGGCAGATGGGCAAAGAGCGGGTCGCTGCGCGCGGCCGGCAAGCTTTGGACTTCCACCGTGCCCAGCTCCAGCCCGCCCGGGTGGTCGTCGGCCTGGCCGCCCAGCGCATCGGCCAGCAGTTGGTGGCCATAGCAGATGCCCAGCGTGGGCAGGCCCTGCGGCACTGCTTTGCGCAGCCACGCGGCCACGGCTTCGCTCCAGGGGGCGCGTTCGGTCACCATCGCGTGCGAACCGGTGATCACCACGCCCGCCAGTTGCTGCGGCTCGGGCAGGGCGTCGCCCCGGCGCGGGTCCAGCACCTGCACGGGCAGGCCCTGGCCCTGCAGGCCGGCGGCGATCCAGTCGCTGAAGTCGCCCAAAGTGCGGGCGGTTTCGGCATCGGTGTTGCCGACGGCAAGGATCAAAAGAGGAAGTGGGGCTGGGGCGGCTTCAGGGCCAGCTGGCGCCGAGGTGGCCAGAGACGGTGCGGATGACATGCGGCCATGATGCCTGCCGCGCGCGCCTCGCACCGTGCGTGAGGTCAATCCTCACGGAAAAAGGCGCGGGCATTCAGTGTGGAAGCCCGCGCCCGAGCGCTCAGCGCAGGCCGAAGAAAGACAGGATGGCGGCGATGACGACGACGAGGCCAACGATGTAGATCACGGTGTTCATGTTCAAAAGCTCCTGGCTGTGCAAGTGCCTTGAAGTGTGGCGCCGGCCAGGGGCCGGACCCCGTCGGAAGCCGGCCCCGGCGGCTGTAGGACGTGTCGCGAGTCCGGCTCAGCGCGCGGCGCCTGCTGGCGCCTGCCGCGCAGCCTCATCGGCGGCGATGGCCACCTGGCTGGCCACGGCGTCGATGCAGCGATCGCGCCGGGCCGAAGGTCGCGAGTCCGGCCCCCAGTCGGCCTGGCTGCGTGCCGGGCGCGTGGCATGCAGCGCCTTGACCAGCGCCTGCGCCGCGGCCGGCGGCAGGGCCGTGGGCAGGCCGTCCGTGCGCGTGGTCGCGCCGTGGCCGCGCTGCTCCAGCGCCAGCATCAGGCGCAGTTGCCAGTCGGCCATCAGATACAGCACGGGCTCTTCCACGCGCAGTTCGCGCAGGCCCTGCATGCGCTTGCGCAGGCGCTGGCCCAGCGGGCCCCAGCCCTGCGCCAGCGTGCCACCGATCAGGCTGCCCAGCGCCATGCCCGTGCCCAGCGAGAGGCCGGCCAGGCCCAGGTCGGCCGCCGCGCCCACGGCGGCGCCGACGGCCGCGCCCTGGCCCAGGCGCACGCCGGTCTGGCGCAGCGCGTCGGGGTCGAACAGATCCAGCCCTTCCAGGCCCTGCAGCGCGGGCAGGGGGGCTTCGGCCGCGTCGCCGCTTCTGAATCCGTGCAGCGCCAGCAGCGCGTCGATGGTGCGCTGCGCATGCGCGTGCATCTGCGCGCGCAAGGTGGCCAGTTGCTGCGCGCGCTGCACCGGCGTCTGCATCTGGGCTTCGGGCACGCTCAGGTGCAGCGCGGCGCCTTCGACCAGGCCGGTGGCCAGCACGCGGCAGGCGGCCAGTCGGCGCGCAGCGGCTTCGCGCTGCAGGTGTTCGGCCACGCCGCGCAGGGCCTCGCGGTGCGCGGGCAGCAAGGTGCCCAGGTCCTGGAACAGGGCCTGTTCCGAGCCCGTGAAAGGCGCGGCGGCATCGAAGCGCAGTTGCGCGTGCAGGCCGGCGTCCGAGAGCATGGCGCGCCAGTCGGCTTCGCGGCTGGCGCCATCGCGCACGAAGTTCAGCACGGGCATCAGCGGCCGGGCGCAGGAGGCCAGCAGCTCCACCTCGTCGCGGTACTTGGGCAGCACGGCTTCGCGCGCGTCGATGACCAGGAAGGCCGCGTCGGCCTTGAGCATCTGGCGCAGCACCTTGGCCTCCTGCTCGAAGGCACCGGCCGCCTCGGGGCCTTCGAGGAAGGCGCGGATGCGCGCGGGGCGGCTGTCACCGGGCAACTGCGCCACGTGGGCCAGCAGGGTCACTGCGTCCTCAAGCCCGGGCGTGTCGTAGAAGCGCACGGCCACCTGCGCATGGCCCTGCGCGTCTTCGGTGCGCAGGTCCACCGCCTCCACATGGCGCGTGGTGCCGGGGCGGTCGGAAACTTCGCCGAAGTTCACGCGCCGCGTGAGCGTGCGCAGCAGCGAGGTCTTGCCCACGTTGGTGTGGCCGACCACGGCGATGTGCAGCGGGGTGTTCATCGGGATGCCCTCGGGCGGCCGGGCGGCGTTCATGCCTGGACTGCCGGCGTGGCCGGATGCATGGGATCGTGGCTGGCCTGGCGCCAGCTCGCATGGGCGTGGACTTCGTTCAAGTCATGCTCGGCCAGCCAGCGCCGCCAGCGCGCGGCGCCGGGGCTGTCTTGCGCGGGCTCGCCCTCATCCCACGGCGCAGCGGCCAGCCACAGCCGGCATTGCCCGCACACGGGCAGCAGCTCGCGCAGGAAGCGCTCGGTGCCGCGGTCGGGGCTGGACTGGGCATGCACGGCCAGCACCAGCATGCGCGGGCGCAGCTCGGCCAGTTGCATCAGCACCTGCTGGCGCTCGCCGGCCGAGCCGTCGATGCGCAGCACCAGGAGCAGCGGTGCGGGCAGCGGCGCGGGCGGCCAGGGTTGCTCGGGCGGCAGCTCGAAGCCCAGCACCGCCCAGCCGTCGCGCGTTTGCGCGGCGAGGCTGCGGCGCGTGAGTTCCCAGTCGTGGCGCACGGTGTCTGCGTCGATCACGGTGGGCGGCGCCAGCGCGTCCAGGCGCGCGATCAGCTGCCGGTAGTAGGGCTCACCGAGGTCGGGCGCCAGGCGCGGGCGCCGCAGGCGCCAGACCCATTGGCAGGCGGCCAGCGCAATCAGCCGCGGCGCGAGCCCATAGACTGTGACGCAGCCGATCAGCCACCAGGCCAGTTGGCGGTCGCGTTCTGCGGATGGCGCTGCCTGCTGCGTTTGAAGCAGGGCCGCATCGGGCACCGAAAAGCCCAGCCAGCCGGGCAGCAGGCCCAATGTGCGCACGGCCTGCGCCAGGGTGTCAGGCGTGAGCAGGGTGCTTTCCCAGCCCAGCGTGAAGCGCTTGAAGCTCAGCGCGAAGAGCAGGGCCGCAATGGCTGCGAGCAGTGTCAGCGTCCACAGCGTGTGGCTGGCCAGGCCGCCCACCCAGGGCAGCAAGCGCGCGCGGGCCAGCAGCCGCAGTCCGCCCTGCAGCAGGGCCTGGGGCTCGGCACCGCGGCCCAGGGCCAGCTTGGCCGTGAGCTGGGCCCAGAGCCGCGCCACGCCGCCACCGTCTGCGCCGGGCCACAGCAAGGCCAGCAGCCAGAGCAGGAAGGTGATGGCATGCGCGCCCAGCAGCGCCACCAGCGCGCCCAGCACGTTGATGCGCCGGTCCTGCACATCGACCACCGCGCCGGCCAGCAGCACGCCGGCCAGGCCCATGAGCAGGGCCATCAGCAGCAGGGCCCAGGGGGCCACGTGGCGCAGGCGCGCCAGCGCGGCCTGCAGGCCCAGCCTGTGGCCCAGCACGGCCGAGCGCGTGGCGATCTGCTGGCGATGGCTGGCGCCGTGCGCGGCCTGGGCTGCGGCCTGGCGCATGGCATCGCTGTCTTCCAGGGGGCCGCGGGCCTCGAGCAGGCGCACGGCTTCGTCCAGCCAGGCCTGCACGGCTGCGTCGGGGGCTGCGGCCTGCATCAGGGAGTCGTCGCGCCAGGAACTGCTCAAAACAGGAATGCCTTTGGCTGGGATGGTGGGCCGAGGTGGGCGGAAATTATGCGGGCCGAAGCCGGCGCCCTCAGCCTGCCGCGATGTGGCGCCCGATCTCGGGCCAGCGCCGATGCACCCAGAGCCAGGCCAGCAGGCCCACGCCCAGCATGCCCAGGCAGGTCAGCGCCATGCCCAGCGTCGAATGCATGACCAGCGGCGCGACCAGGCCTGCCACCAGGCCGTTGGCGGTGGCGCCGATCACGGCCTGCAGCGACGAGGCCATGCCGCGCCGCGCGGGGTGCAGATCCAGCACCAGCAGCGTCACCACCGGCACCATCAGCGCCCAGCCGAAGGCAAAGAAGGCCAGCGGCCACAGCGCCCAGGCCACATGGGCCGTGAACAGGGCATTGGCCACCACGTTGAGCAGCGCGCTCAGCAGCATGATGAAGAAGCCGTCGCGGATCTGGCGCTTGGGCGCCACCTTGCCCGCGAGCCGGCCGCTGCTCCACGAGCCCAGCATGATCCCGCCGATGTTCAGCACGAAGAACCAGAAGAACTGCGTGGGCGCCAGCCGCAGGTGTTCGCCCAGGAAGGCGGGCGCGGCCAGCACGTACAGGAACATGCCGTTGAAGGGCACGCCGCTGGCCAATGCCAGCAGCAGAAAGCGCGGGTCCGAGCACAGCTGCCAGTAGCCGCGCAGCAGGTGCGCCACCTGGAAGGGCTGGCGCTGGCTGGCGTGCAGGGTCTCGGGCAGCATCTTCCAGTTGAAGGCGAACAGCAGCACGCCCACGCCCACCAGGAACCAGAAGATGCTGTGCCAGCCCGCATGCACGAACAGCAGGCCGCCGATGATGGGTGCGATGGCCGGCGCGATGCCGAAATAGATGGTGACCTGGCTCATCACCTTCTGGGCCTGCGAGGGCGGGAACATGTCGCGGATCACGGCCCGCGAGACCACGATGCCCGCACCGGTGGACAGGCCCTGCAGCGCGCGCCAGAAGATCAACTGCGTAGGCGTGTTGGCCAGCGCGCAGCCGATGGAGGCCAGCGTGAACACGGCCAGGCCGATCAGGATGACGGGCCGGCGGCCGAAGCTGTCCGACAGCGCACCGTGGAACAGGTTCATGAAGGCGAAGCCGAACAGGTAGGCCGACAGCGTCTGCTGCATCTGCACCGGCGTGGCACCCGTGGACTGGGCGATGCCGGCGAAGGCCGGGATGTAGGTGTCGATGGAGAAGGGCCCCAGCATGCCCAGCAGCGCCAGCAGGACGGCCAGCGCCCAGCGCGGGGCTTGCCAGAGTTTGTCGGCGTCGGGATTCATGGATGCAGGGGCGCGTGGGTGGGAAGCGGGCGAGCCTAGCAGAGCGCCGCGTCGCTCGCTGTCATCACCCGCCCCGTAAACTGGCAGCTCGCAGCAAGGAGCCCTCATGCAGTATCTGGCGATCACTCACGGCGAACTGTGGCTGCATGGAGGCCCCGAGGGCTCCGTGCAGATCGAATCGCCGTTTGCGCGCGAACTGCTGCAGCGCGAAGCCGACAGCCGCCGCACCACTTCATGGAAGCATGGCGAGCGCGAGGACGGCCCGGGCATGCTTTCGGGCCCGGCCCTGTGGGGCCGCGGCGGTGGCAGCGGGCCCATGGCGCCAGCGCGCTTTCTGCACGTGTGCCAGGGCGACGATGCGCGCACCCTGTTCTATGTGTTGAGCGTGGGCCGCAGCGTGGGCCTGTTCCGCTACCACCTCGACGAGCAGCGCGAGGTGCGGCTGTTCCACCGGTCGGCCGTGCCCGTGCTGGGCCTGGCCTGGGTGCCGCAGCGCCGCCACGTGGTGCTGGCGCTGGGGCAGCCCGATGGCACGGCGCACCTCGAGGTCTTTGACGAGGACGGCGGCGCCAAGGGCGCGATCACCAGCGGCGACAGCCTCGATTCGGCGCCTGTGCTGATGCCC
This sequence comes from Xenophilus arseniciresistens, assembly GCF_028023875.1. Classification (GTDB taxonomy): domain Bacteria; phylum Pseudomonadota; class Gammaproteobacteria; order Burkholderiales; family Burkholderiaceae_C; genus Xenophilus; species Xenophilus arseniciresistens. The sequence continues at coordinate 90,374 of NZ_JAQIPB010000001.1, read as the reverse complement.
GGCAGCGCCTCGACGCTGGTCTACCAGTCCTGCGGCGTGGCCCGCCATGCGCAAAGCGGCGCCATGGTGGCGCTGGGCCATTCGGCCATCCACTGGCTGGACTACCAGGCCGGGCAGATGGACAGCCTGATGGACGATCCGGACTGGGACTACATCACGCCGCGCATCAGCGCCTCGGGCACCGTCTACGCGATCCGGCGCCCGGCCGAAAAGCCGCTGCAGGAGCAGGCCGGCTCCGCGCTCAAGGACACCCTGCTCATGCCCGTTCGCCTGGGCAAGGCGGTGTTCGGCTATCTCAATTTCTTCTCGATGATCTACGGCAAGGAGCCCCTGCGCTCGGCCGGCGGGCCGCGTGCGCCGCAGCTGGACCAGGACCTGGGCCAGCTGTGGCTGCATGGCCGCATGATCGAGCTGTCGAAGGTCAAGACCGACCCGCAGCATGCGGGCAACCTGGTGCCTGCCTCCTGGGAGCTGATCGCGCAGGAAGGCCGCCGCGCCGCGCCGCGCGTGATCGCCAGGCATGTGGCCCACTTCGACCTGAGCGCCGACGGGCTGCTGGTCTACAGCAACGGCTTCGACATCCAGGCACAGCCGGCCGAAGGCGGGCCGGTGCGCCGCATCGGGCGGCAGGCGCTGGTCGAAGGGCTGCTGACCGTGTAGCGCACAACAACAAAGGCCGTCACCCGGCAAAGGGTGACGGCCTTCTTGTTGGTGCCGACTGCCTGCAGCTTCAGGCAGCGGCGCGTGCCATCACAGGCTGTCGATGAAGGAGCGCAGCTTGTCCGAGCGGCTGGGGTGCTTGAGCTTGCGCAGCGCCTTGGCTTCGATCTGGCGGATGCGCTCGCGGGTGACGTCGAACTGCTTGCCGACTTCTTCCAGCGTGTGATCGGTGGACATCTCGATGCCGAAGCGCATGCGCAGCACCTTGGCCTCGCGCGGGGTCAGCGAGTCGAGGATGTCCTTGACCACGTCGCGCAGGCCGGCCTGCATGGCCGCCTCGATGGGGGCGGTGTTGTTGGTGTCCTCGATGAAGTCGCCCAGGTGCGAGTCGTCGTCGTCGCCGATCGGCGTTTCCATGGAGATCGGCTCCTTGGCGATCTTCATGATCTTGCGGATCTTGTCTTCGGGGATCTCCATGCGCTCGGCCAGGATGGACGCATCGGGCTCGAAGCCGAACTCCTGCAGGTGCTGGCGGCTGATGCGGTTCATCTTGTTGATGGTCTCGATCATGTGCACCGGGATGCGGATGGTGCGCGCCTGGTCGGCGATCGAGCGCGTGATGGCCTGGCGGATCCACCACGTGGCGTAGGTCGAGAACTTGTAGCCGCGGCGGTATTCGAACTTGTCCACCGCCTTCATCAGGCCGATGTTGCCTTCCTGGATCAGGTCGAGGAACTGCAGGCCGCGGTTGGTGTACTTCTTGGCGATGGAGATCACCAGGCGCAGGTTGGCCTCGATCATCTCCTTCTTGGCGTCGCGCGAGCTGGCCTCGCCCTGGTTCATGCGCTTGTTGATGGCCTTGAGCTCGGTCAGCGGCACCACCACCTGGGCCTGGATGTCCGTCAGCTTCTGCTGCAGCTCCTGGATCGGCGGGATGTTGCGTTCCATCACGGCGCTCCAGGGCTTGCCGGCAGCGGCCTGCTTCTCCACCCACTTGAGGTTCAGCAGGTTGGAGGCGACCTTGTTGCCGTTCTTGTCCAGGCCCGAGAACTCGGCGATGAACTGCTCCTGCGGATAGCCGCACTTGTCCACGATGATGCGGCGCAGCTCGCGTTCCTTCTTGCGCACGTCGTCCACCGTCACGCGCAGCATGTCGCACAGTTTCTCGATGGTCTTGGCCGTGAAGCGGATGGTCATCAGCTCGTCGGACAGCGCTTCCTGCGTCTTGAGGTACGCGGGCGAGCCATAGCCTTCCTTGTCGTAGATCTTGTGGATCTTCTCGAACAGGTCGGCCATGCGGTCGAAGCGGGCGAGGGCTTCGTTCTTGAGTTCCTCGAGCTTCTTGGTCAGCGCCTTGGAGCCGCCGTTGCCGTCGTCGTCGTCTTCCTCGTCGAACTCGTCGAAGTCTTCCTCGGCCACATAGTCATCGGCCTCGTTGGGGTTGGAGAAGCCGTCGACGATGGTGGAGATCACCACCTTGCCTTCGCGGATCTCCTGCGCCATCTTGAGGATCTCGGCGATGGTCGCGGGCGAGGCGGAGATGGCATGCATCATGTCCATCAGGCCGCCTTCGATGCGCTTGGCGATCTCGATTTCGCCTTCGCGCGTGAGCAGCTCCACCGTGCCCATTTCGCGCATGTACATGCGCACGGGGTCGGTGGTGCGGCCGAATTCGCTGTCCACGGTGGACAGGGCGGCTTCGGCTTCTTCCTCGGCTTCTTCCACCGTGGCGGCCGTGGGCGTCACGTTGTTCTGGAACAGCGTCTCGGCATCGGGCGTCTGCTCGTACACGGCCACGCCCAGGTCGTTGAGCATGGTGACCACGACTTCCATGGTCTCGGCGTCGACCAGCTTGTCGGGCAGGTGGTCGGAGATTTCGCCCTGCGTCAGGTAGCCGCGGGTCTTGCCCAGCGTGATCAGCACCTTCAGGCGCTGGCGGCGCTTGGCCATGTCTTCTTCGGACAGGACGGTCTCGTCCAGGCCGAATTCCTTCATCAAGGCGCGTTCCTTCGCCTTGCTGATCTTCATGCGCAGGGGCTTGGCCTTCTCCGCGGTGGCCGTGGTCTCGGCGGCGGCAGCGGGCTCTTCCTCGGCGAACTCGGCTTCGACGTCCGAGAAATCCTCTTCGAGGTCCTTTTCCTTGGCCTTGGCGGTCTTGGCAGCGGCCTTGGGCTTGCGGCCCGGCTTGGCGGCGGCTTCCTTTTCGGCGCTGCCTGCGGCTGCGGCCTTGGGCGGGCGGCCCGGCTTCTTCTTGGCCGGGGCGGCGGCCTTGGCGGCAGCGGCTGCGGCCTTCAGGAATTCATCGGCGGCGTCTAGTTTCTTGGTCACGGTCTTGGCAGTCTTGGCGGTCTTGGCAGAAGAGGCCGCGGCCACGGGGGCAGCAGCTTTCTTGACGGTTTGATCTGCGGGCTTGACGCTGGCTTTGGGGGCGGACTTGGCTGCTGGCTTCTTGGGACTGGGCATAAGACCTCATGGAACAAGAATGACGACACGAGCGGAATCGCGGGCGCCACACCCACCGGGGCGGCGCAAGACAGGCAGAAAAAAACGGGCACGGACGAAGGCGGAGCCTGCTGCCTTGGGGAAAAGGCGGCGGGTCAGCCCTCGCAGCAAGATGGTGGGGCGATCATTTGGTGTGCGGTCCTTGCGGAGATCCCTCGGTGTCGAGGGTGCCCTGATCCTGTGCTGGATGCTGCGTCCCGTGCTTGGGACGCCGGGCGGGGCCGGAGGTGCCGCTGTCGCTCTTGCTGTTGGCGTAACAGGCAATTATAGCCATGCGAGCCCGTTTCAAGGGGCCGGGCGGCGAGCTCAGTCCGTCCCGCTGCGCCGCAAACGCAGCCGCAGCGCCACGCGGCGCTGTTCCAGCGCCTTGTAGCGCTCCAGCGCCTGCGGGTCGCTGCCCACCTGCGCGAGCGTGGCGGTCTGCTGGGCCTTGAGCGCCTCGTCGAGCATGAAGTCCAGCACGTTGTGCAGTTCTGCGCGCTGCTCGGCCTGCGTGTCGCGTGCGGCGGCTTCGTCGTCGGGCCGGTCCACCGCGGCGTCGGCCATCAGCCGCTGGGCCAGGGCTTCGCACTCATGGCCGCGCAGGCCCTCGCGCAGGGCCGCCCAGGGCTGCAGGCCGTGCTCATGGACCTGGCTTTCGAGCCAGCCGAAGAGCTGGCCGTGCGGTGCGGGCAGGGCGCACAGCAATTCATGCTGCTCGTGCGAGAGCGCTTCCCATTCGGCCGGGTTGGACAGCAGCAGGCGCACGGCCACGTCGGCGCGCGACAGCGGCTGCACACGCCCGCGCGGGCCCGGCGGTGCGCCCGACTGCCCCTTGCGGCCGAAGCGCTTGCCGCCAGGCTCGAAGCGGCGCTGGCCGCCGCTGGGTGCCGGGCTCCAGCCCTCATGCTCGCGAGCGTCCCAGGGCATCTCCTCGTAGGGACCGGGGTCATCGCCGCGCGGCGGCGCGGGTGGCGCGTTGCGGCCGGGGTAGCGTGGGGCGGCGGCGCTTTCCCACAGCCCGCTCAGCTCCCGGCTGTCGAGCTGGATCAGTTCGGCGAACTCGGCCAGCATCTGGTGTTTGAGGGCGCCTGCGGGCAGGGCTGACCACAGCGGCCGGGCATGGCTGGCCAAAAGCGCCCGGCCCTCGGCCGTGTCGAGGTCGCAGCCCTCGCGCGCCACTTCGACCATGAAGCGCGACAGCGGCGTGGCCTCGGACACGAAGCGGGCGAATGCGGCCTCGCCATGCTCGCGGATGAAGCTGTCGGGGTCGTGCTCGGCCGGCAGGAAGAGGAACTTGGCGCTGCGCGTGTCGGTGGCGAAGGGCAGGGTCGCTTCCAGCGCCTTGCGCGCCGCGCGGCGCCCGGCCGCATCACCGTCGAAGCTGAAGACCACCGCGTCGGTGAAGCGGAACATCTTGCGCACGTGGTCGGCGGTGCAGGCGGTGCCCAGCGTGGCCACGGCGTTGGGAAAGCCCAGCTGCGCCAGCGCCACCACGTCCATGTAGCCCTCGGTGACCAGCACGTAGCCCTTGTCGCGCAACGCGCTGCGCGCCTCGAACAGGCCGTACAGCTCCTGGCCCTTGCTGAAGACCGGGGTTTCGGGCGAGTTGAGGTACTTGGGCTTCTCGTCGCCCAGCACCCGGCCGCCGAAGCCGATGCATTCGCCCTTGACGTTGCGGATGGGGAACATCACGCGGTCGCGGAAGCGGTCGTAGCGCTTGTCTTCCCCGTCTTCACCCGTGATGACCAGGCCGCTTTCGGCCAGCAGCGGGTCTGCATAGTCGGGGAAGATGCCGGCCAGCGTGCGCCAGCCCTCGGGCGCGTAGCCCAGGCCGAAGGCCTTGGCGGTCTCGCCCGAGACGCCGCGGCCCTTGAAATATTCGATGGCCCGCGGCGACTGGCGCAGCAGCTTGCGATAAGCCTCGCCGGCCTTCTCGAGCACGTCGGTGAGCGTGGCCTGCTTCTCCCGCTGGGAGGCCGCGCGCGCCCGCTCGGCGGGGGAGGCATCGTCCTCGGGCACCTGCAGGCCGTACTGCCCGGCCAGGTCGTGCACGGCCTCCACGAAGCCCATGCCGCCATGCTCCATCAGAAAGCCGATGGCGTTGCCGTGCGCCCCGCAACCGAAGCAGTGATAGAACTGCTTGGTGGGGCTGACCGAGAAGGAGGGCGATTTCTCGCCATGGAAGGGGCACAGCCCCATGAAGTTGGCGCCGCCCTTCTTGAGTTGCACGTAGCGGCCGACGATCTCGACGATGTCGGCGCGGGCAATCAGTTCCTGGATGAAGCTCTGGGGAATCGCCATGGCGGCGCGGGGCAGGGAAGGCGGGCAGGCGCGCATGATACGCAGGCGGCGACCTCCGACCCCGCGACGCGGCCGTCATCCGGGCCCCGGGGCGGGCCGCGGCCGATACTCGGTGGCCTCGCCACAGCGCGCCGCCGGTCCTTCACCCGTTCCTGCCGATGTCCGAACCGAGTTCCTCCCTGCGAAGCTCGCTGCATGCCTTCGCGCGCGGCCAACTGGCGCTGTGGCGCCATCCGCTGCGCTTCGTGTGGCAGGCGATGCGCGAGTTCCGCGCCAAGCAGGGCCTGCTGCTGGCCGGCGCTGTGGCCTACTACGCGCTGCTGTCCATCGTGCCGCTGCTGATCCTGGCCGTGATCGCGCTGTCGCACGTGCTGCCGCAGCAACTGCTGCTGACCACCGTGGGCCGCTACCTGGGCTGGCTGCTGCCGGGCCAGTCGGGTGCGGTGGTCGCTGAGCTGGGCAACTTCCTGCAGCACCGTGACCTGCTGGGGCCGGTGCTGCTGGTGACCATGATCTTCTTCAGCTCGCTGGCCTTCACGGTGCTGGAGAGCGCGATGTCCGTCATCTTCCACCACCGCGCCCGGACCCACGGCCGGCATTTCCTGGTGTCGGCGGTGATGCCGTACCTCTACATCCTTTTCCTGTGCGTGGGGCTGCTGCTGGTCACGCTGGTGTCGGGCGCGCTGCAGGTGATCGGGCGCGAGAGCGTGGAGCTGTTCGGCCGCAGTTGGTCGTTGAGCGGCGTTTCGGGCGCGCTGCTCTATTTGCTGGGCCTGGGCGGCGAGGTCTTCCTGCTGACCTCGCTCTATCTGGTGATGCCCGTGGGGCGCCTGTCGCTGCGCCATGCGCTGATGGGCGGCATCACGGCCACGCTGCTGTGGGAGGTGACGCGGCGGGTGCTGGTCTGGTATTTCTCCACCCTCTCGCAGGTCAACGTGGTCTATGGCTCGCTGACCACGGCCATCGTCGTGCTGCTGAGCCTGGAGATCGCAGCCATGTTCCTGCTCTTCGGCGCGCAGGTGATCGCCCAGTACGAGCGGCTGGAGCGCGCGGCGGCCGAGGAGGCCCATGCGCTGGCGGATGAAAAAAGGCGCCACGCGGGCGCCTCGGACTGAGCCTTCTGCAGCCGCTTACTTCGGCGCCAGCCGGATCGCGCCATCCAGCCGGATCACCTCGCCATTGAGCATGTCGTTCTCGATGATGTGCAGCGCCAGCTTGGCGTAGTCCTCGGGCGTGCCCAGGCGCGAGGGGAAGGGCACGCTGGCGGCCAGGGCGTCCTGCACTTCCTGGGGCATGCCGAAGAGCATGGGCGTGCCGAAGATGCCCGGTGCGATGGTCATGTTGCGGATGCCGTTGCGGGCCAGGTCGCGTGCGATGGGCAGCGTCATGCCGACCACGCCGCCCTTGCTGGCGCTGTAGGCGGCCTGGCCAATCTGGCCGTCATAGGCGGCCACGCTGGCGGTGGAGATCAGCACGCCGCGCTCGCCCGTGGGCTCGGGCTCGTTGGCCGACATGGCGGCGGCGGCCAGGCGGATCATGTTGAAGCTGCCCAGCAGGTTCACCCGCAGCGTCTTCTCGAAGGTGGCCAGCGTGTGCGGGCCGCTCTTGCCCACGGTCTTCTCGGCCGGCGCGATGCCGGCGCAGTTGATCAGGCCGACCAGCTTGCCCAGCTTCTGGGCCGCCGCGACCACGGCCTGGCCGTCGGCTTCCTGGCTCACATCGCACTTGACGAAGACGCCGCCGATGGACTGGGCCACGGCCTCGCCCTTGTCGGCCTGCATGTCGGCGACCACCACCTTGGCGCCTTGCTCGGCCAGCTTGCGCGCTGCGCCTTCGCCCAGCCCGGAAGCGCCGCCCGTGACGATGAATACCTTGCCTTGGATCTGCATCTGCTGTCTCTCTCAGTGTTGCGTGATGAAAAACACGATCATAGAGAGCCCTGGCGCAGGCGCATGACGAAAAAAAGGCCCCGTCCGAAGAAGGGGCCTGAATGGGGTCCGTGAAGACCCGCGGAGACAACCGGTTGACGGCCCGCCTGGGCGGCCCGTCGTACAGGAAGAGACGCTGCTTAGCGCTTGGCGGTCTTGGCGGCCGTCTTGGCGGCGGCCACGGCCTGCGATTGCACGGCGTTGAAGTTGGCTTCGGCCACGTCGGAAGCCTGCTTCACGGCCTTTTGCACCGATTCGTAGGCGTTGTTGGCGGCCGAGACGGCAGTCTTGAACATGGCGACGGCGGTTTCGGAGCCGGCGGGCGCGTTCTTGGCGGCAGAGTCCACCAGGGCAGCGAAGCTCTGCTGGGCTTCGGCGGCCTTGCCTTCGAAAGCCTTGGTGAATTCGTTGCTGGTGCCTTGGGCGATTTCGAACAGGTGACGGCTGTAGGCAGCGGTCTTTTCGGCCAGGGGCTGAACCAGGCTGGCTTGCAGGGCCAGCAGTTCCTGCGCGTCCTTGGCGCTCAGCACGGCCTGGGCGGTCTCGGAAGCCTCGCTCAGAGCGGCCTTGGAAGCCGTGACGTTCAGTTCGATGATCTTTTCGACGCCTTCGAAAGCCTTGGTGGTCAGGCCGAACAGGGCTTCGACGTTGGCCTTGTGGGCAGCAAGCAGTTGGTCAGCGGTCAGTGCCATGGAGAACTCCAGTTTTAAAGTTGATGGATCGCTCGGGAGCTGCGCCAACAGGCTTGTTGCAGTGCAGCATGGAGCGAAGTATAGGAAGGGGTGATGGCCGCCACAAGTCATTTTTGTTGCATTGCAGCATATTAGGGTTCAACCCCTAAGTAGTTCTTTTGTCGTGATTTTTCTGCTTTCGGGATCGTGTCGCCTAGGTGCCCGGGCCGCGGGCGGCCAGACCTGGCCGGGGGGCAGAATCAACTGGATGAGCAGCCGCCCCGTTCCCCAGGCCCGAAGCAGCTACCGGGTCTTTCGCGACATTCCCACCCGCTGGATGGACAACGACGCCTACGGGCATGTCAACAACGTCATCTACTACAGCTGGTTCGACACGGCCGTGAACGCGCTGCTGATCGAAAGGGGCGCCCTGGACATCCACGCCGGCAGCACGATCGGCTTCGTGGTTGAGACGCAGTGCAACTACTTTGCGCCGCTGGCCTTTCCGCAGGTGGTGCAGGCGGGCATCCGCGTGGCCCATGCAGGCGCTTCCAGCGTGCGCTATGAGATCGGCCTGTTCGCTCAGGGCAGCGACCATGCTGCGGCGCAGGGGCACTTCGTGCATGTCTATGTGGACCGCCAGAGCCAGCGGCCCGTGGCGCTGCCGCCTGAGTTGGCGGCCGTGATCGAGACATTGAAGACCTGACCCTCGTCGACCCATGAAAAAGCGGCGCCAGGCGCCGCTTTGCCTGGAAGGTCGAAGCAGGGCCTGGTCGCTTCTACTTCATCGCCTTGACTTCGGCCATGCCGCGGCTTTCGACAGCCTTGGCCTGCTTCTCGCAGCTGTTCTTGGCCTCACCCTGCATGTCGTCGCACTTTTCCCGAGCGATCTCGTACTCGGCCTTGACCTTTTCCTCGGCCACCTTGCGGGCCGATGCAGGGCCCGGCTTGAAGTTGTGCTCAAGCTCGGCCCTGGCCACGCTTTCCTGGCCCTTGGCCTGCTTCTCGCAGACATCCCTGGCATTGTTCTGCAGGGCCTCGCAGCGCGCCGTGGCCGCCTTGTACTCGGCCGCGATGCGATCCTCGCCGACCTTGTACTCCTCGCGGCTCATGGCGCCGGCCTGCGCGGCCATGAGAAGGCCGGCGCCCATCGCCATCATCAGCAGATGCTTTTTCATGCCTGTTCTCCTGCAATGGGAATGCGCGCCGGCTGCTGCCAGGTCAGCTCAGATCAGTACTTCTCGAACCACAGCGCGGCAGGCGTGCGGCCCTCTGCGTTTTCCCAGGTCTTGACCTGCTTTTCGGCCTCGTCGCGGCTGATGCCGTGGCGTTCCTGGATGCGGCCCAGCAACTGGTCGCGCTTGCCGGCGATCACATCAAAGTCGTCATCGGTGAGCTTGCCCCACTGTTCCTTGACCTTGCCCTTGAGCTGCTTCCAGTTGCCTTCGATGGTGTCCTTGTTCATGTGAATCTCCTTCGGTCGGTGATCCGGTGGCAGCCGGCTGCTGCACCGTGAACACCACTGTCGCGGCGAGCGTGCGCGCAGGCGGTAGGACGCCCCGGGGAGGGGCCGTAGGTGCCTGCCGACTGGGCCGTGATAATGGCCACGCACGTCGTGCCCACCTCGAGAGACAAGCGCCTGCGCACCATGATCATTCAGAGCCTTCTTGATACCGACCTCTACAAGTTCACGATGATGCAGGTGGTGCTGCACCACTTCCCCGGTGCCAAGGTGGAGTACCGCTTCAAGTGCCGCAATGCCGGGATCGACCTTGCGCGCTTTGCCAACGAGATCCGCGACGAGGTGCGGGCCCTGTGCAGCCTGCAGTTCAAGGAAGCCGAGCTGGCCTACCTGCGCTCCATGCGCTTCATCAAGAGCGATTTCGTCGACTTCCTGGGCATCTTCCGGCTCAACGAGAAATACATCGACGTGGTGCCGCTGCCCTCGGGCGAGATCGAGATCAACATCCGCGGCCCCTGGCTGCACACCATCCTGTTCGAGATCCCGGTCCTGGCCATCGTCAACGAGGTCTACTTCCGCAACACGCAGCCGCAGCCCGATCTGGCCGAGGGCCGCCGCCGGCTCGAAACCAAGATCGGCCAGTTGCAGGCGGCCGGGCTCGGCGAACTGAAGATCGCCGACTACGGCACGCGCCGGCGCTTCTCGAAGCAGTGGCACGAGGAAGTGCTGCGCACGCTCAGTGACCGGCTGGGCGCAGTGGGCGCGCCGCACGCGGCCGACGCGCAGCCCCAGCTGGCCGGCACCAGCAACGTGCTCTACGCGATGAAGCTGGGCCTCATTCCGCTGGGCACCATGGCTCATGAATACCTGCAGGCCTGCCAGGCGCTGGGCCCGCGGCTGCGCGACAGCCAGATCTACGGCTTCGAGATGTGGGCACGCGAATACCGCGGCGACCTGGGCATCGCGCTGTCGGACGTGTACGGCATGAGCGCCTTCCTGCGCGACTTCGACCTGTATTTCTGCAAGCTCTTCGACGGCGCGCGCCATGACAGCGGCGACCCGTTCCAGTGGGGGGAACGCATGATTGCGCACTACGTGGCCAACCGCGTGGACCCGCTGACCAAGACGCTGATCTTCAGCGACGGCCTGACCATGCCGCGCACGATCGAGCTGTACCGCCAGTTCCGGGGGCGCTGCCAACTGGCGTTCGGCATCGGCACCAACCTGACCAACGACCTGGGCTACGAGCCGCTGCAGATCGTCATCAAGATGATCCGGTGCAACGGGCAGCCCGTGGCCAAGCTGTCAGACACCCCCTCCAAGAACATGTGCGAAGACGAGAAGTACCTGGCCTATCTGCGGCAGGTGTTCGAGATTCCGGCGCCGGCCGTGCAAGGAGCGGCGCAGTGAGCGCCGCTGCCGTGCCGCGCGCTGGCCGCGGGCGCCTGCTGCGCTGGCAGACCCTGCTCGCTGGTTCGGCCCTGCTGGCCTGCCCCGCGCTGGCGCAGGCCGCCGAGCTGGACGGCGCCAGCCTCTCGCTGATGTGGGCCGTGCCCTTTGCGGGGCTGCTGCTGTCCATCGCGCTGATGCCGCTGCTGCTGCCCGCCTTCTGGCACCACCACTACGGCAAGGTGGCCGCGGGCTGGGCGCTGGCCTTCCTGCTGCCCTTTGCGGTGCTCCATGGCCTGCCGCTGGCCGGCACGCAGTTCGTGCATGCGCTGGTGGCCGAGTACGTGCCCTTCATCATCCTGCTGACGGCGCTGTTCACGGTGGCCGGCGGCATCTACATCCGCGGCAACCTGCATGGCTCGCCGGGGCTCAACACGGGCATCCTGGCCGCCGGTGCGGTGCTGGCCAGCTTCATGGGGACCACGGGCGCGTCCATGCTGCTGATCCGGCCGCTGATCCGCGCCAACGACAACCGGCGCCACAAGGCGCATGTGGTGATCTTCTTCATCTTCATCGTCTCCAACATCGGCGGCTCGCTCACGCCGCTGGGCGACCCGCCGCTGTTCCTGGGCTTCCTCAAGGGCGTGGACTTCTTCTGGACCGCGCAGCACCTGTGGATGGACACCGGCTTCATGCTGGCCGCGCTGCTGGCCCTGTTCTATGGCCTGGACCGCTTCTACTTCAAGGAAGAAGGCGTGCTGCCCGTGGACCCGACGCCCGACACGCGCGGCATTGCCTTCGAGGGCCAGCACAACTTCCTGCTGCTGGGCGCCATCGTGGCGCTGGTGCTGATGAGCGGGCTGTGGAAGTCCACCGTGGTGTTCGATGTCTTCGGCACCCCCGTGGGGCTGCCGGGGCTGGTGCGTGACGCGGGCCTGATCGCCGTGACGCTGGCTTCGCTGTGGCTCACGGCGCGCCAGGTGCACGAGGCCAACCAGTTCAGCTGGGGCCCGATGGCGGAGGTGGCCAAGCTCTTTGCCGGCATCTTCCTGACCATCGCGCCGGTCATCGCCATGCTCAAGGCCGGCGCCAACGGTCCCTTTGGCGCCGTGGTGGCGGCCGTCACGCAGCCCGACGGCCAGCCCAACCCCGCGATGTACTTCTGGGCCACGGGGCTGCTGAGTTCCTTCCTGGACAACGCGCCCACCTACCTGGTCTTCTTCAACACCGCAGGGGGCGATCCGGCGCAACTGATGACGGCGCTGGCGCCCACGCTGGCGGCCATTTCTGCGGGCGCCGTGTTCATGGGCGCCAACAGCTACATCGGCAATGCGCCCAACCTGATGGTCAAGGCCATTGCCGAAGACCGGGGCGTGCGCATGCCCAGCTTCTTCGGCTACATGGCCTGGTCCTGTGCCATCCTTGTGCCGCTGTTCGCAGTGCTGACCTTCCTCTTCTTCTAAAGAGCCACGACATCCAATGACCCAGCCCGCCATCCTTGTTGCCCGCGCCGTCTTTCCTGAAACGCTGGAGCGCCTGTCGCAGCATTTCCAGGTCGAGTCGAACCAGTCCGATGAAAGCTGGAGCAAGGAGGAGTTCACCGCCCGGCTGCAGGGCAAGGCCGGCGTGTTCACCACCGGCAGCGAGCGCATCGACGCCGAACTGCTGGCCGCCTGCCCGGATCTGCGCATCTGCGCCAACATGGCGGTGGGCTACAACAACTTCGACGTCGAGGCGATGAGCGCGCGCGGCGTGCTGGCCACCAACGCGCCCGACGTGCTGACCGAGACCACGGCCGACTTCGGCTTTGCGCTGCTGATGGCCACGGCCCGCCGCATCAGCGAGAGCGAGCATTTCCTGCGCGCCGGCAAGTGGCGCAAGTGGAGCTACGACATGTTCGCCGGCGGCGAGGTGCATGGCAGCACGCTGGGCATCATCGGCATGGGCCGCATCGGCCAGGGCGTGGCCAGGCGCGGCGCGCACGGCTTCGGCATGAACGTGATCTACCACAACCGCTCGCGCCTGACGCCGGAGCTGGAAGCCGAATGCAAGGCCCGCTACGTGAGCAAGGAAGAGCTGCTCAAGACCGCCGACCATGTGGTGCTGGTGGTGCCCTACACGCCCGCCTCGCACCACACCATCGGCGCCGCCGAACTCGCGCTGATGAAGCCCAGCGCCACGCTGATCAACATCGCGCGCGGCGGCATCGTCGATGACGCGGCCCTGGCAGTGGCCCTGCGCGAAAAGCGCATCGCCGCCGCGGGCCTGGACGTGTTCGAGGGCGAGCCGCAGGTGCATCCCGACCTCCTGACGGTGCCCAACGTCGTGCTCACGCCGCACATCGCCAGCGCCACCGTGCCCACGCGCCGCGCCATGGCCGATCTGGCCGCCGACAACCTGATCGGCTACCTGGTCCACGGCAAGCCGAAGACGCCGCTCAATCCGGAAGTCATCGGCGCCAAGTGACACTGGCACAGATCACGCCCGGGGGCTGGCTGCTGCTGGCCCTGTCGGTGTTGAACCTGGTGCTGCTGGCCGTGCTGCTGTGGCGGCGGCCCGACGACCGTGCCGCGGAGGAACTTGGCGACAGGCTCAGCGCGGCGCTGGCGCGCAGCGAGCGCAACCTGCGCACCGAGCTGGCCGATGCCGCCCGCGCCGGCCGGCTCGAAAGCGGCCAGCAACTGGCCGGCTTCCAGCAGGCGTTGCTGGCCCAGGCGGCAGAAGCCACGCGCACGCAGAACGCGCAGATCGATGCGTTTGCGCAGCAACTGGCCGTGCTCCAGCGCACGCTGGGCGACACGCTGAACCAGCAGCTGCACAGCCTCAGCGAGTCCAACGCGCGCCGCATCACCGAAGTGCGCGGCACGCTCGAGACGCAACTGGCGCAGCTGCAGGCCAGCAACGCCACCAAGCTCGACGAGATGCGCCGCGTGGTCGACGAGAAGCTGCAAAGCACCCTGGAGGCGCGCCTGGGCGAGAGCTTCCGCCAGGTGGCCGAGCGGCTGGAGCAGGTCTACAAGGGCCTGGGCGAGATGCAGACCCTGGCGCAGGGTGTGGGCGACCTCAAGCACCTGCTGACCAACGTCAAGACCCGCGGCATGTTCGGTGAGGCCCAACTGGGCGCCTTGCTCGAGCAGGTGCTTTCCCCCGAGCAGTACGCGGCCCAGGTGGTCACGCGGCCCGACACGCGCAACCCCGTGGATTTCGCCATCCGCCTGCCCGGCCAGGCCAGCGACGGCCGGCCGGTGTGGCTGCCCATCGACGCCAAGTTCCCCAACGAGGACTACGAGCGCCTGCTCGACGCGCAGCAGCGCGCCGATGCGCTGGCCGTGGAGGCCGCGGCCAAGGCGCTGGAATCGCGCATCCGGCTGGAGGCGCGCGGCATCCGCGACAAGTACGTCGAGCCGCCGCACACCACCGACTTCGCCATCCTCTTCCTGCCCACTGAGGGCCTTTATGCCGAAGTGCTGCGCCGGCCGGGCCTGATGGAAGCGCTGCAGCGCGAGCACCGCGTGACCCTGGCCGGCCCCACCACGCTGCTGGCCATGCTCAACAGCCTGCAGATGGGATTTCGCACGCTGGCGCTTGAAAAGCGCAGCAGCGAGGTCTGGCAGGTGCTGGGCGCCGTCAAGACCGAGTTCGAGAAATTCGGCGGCGTGCTGGCCAAGGTGCGCGACCAGACCCAGACCGTGCTCAACACGCTGGAAAAGGCGCAGACCCGGACCAACGTGCTCAACCGCCGGCTGCGCGAGGTGGAGGCGCTGCCCGAAGGTCAGGCGAAGGGGCTGCTGCCCGGCCTGGATGCCGAGGCGGGCAACGCCGAAGATGACAGCGCAGCTTGAGTTCGGCAAAAAAATTGCTTGAAACTGTCGATTCAGCAAAAATTCCCGGCTCACCAGAGGAAAAAATGACTGGCCGGCTGCTTGGGTACGAATTCTTGCGGGAGTCCTTGAGCTTGCCGGCCTTTCCCGTGCGCATGCCTGCGCGGGTGGCGCCGGTCACGCGAGTCACGCCAACGGGTGAGTTCCTGAGCGTGCCGGAGGCCACGGCGCCTTCGAGCGACGACGCCCTGGATCATCTTCTGTTCGCCTTCAAGCATGAGGGCATGAATCTTCAGGTGGCGCTGCTGGCGCTGAAGACGATTCCAGAGACCCTGGTCGCCCAGGCTTTCTGCCTTGCACCGGGCAGCCGCTTCGCCAGAACGGCCGCCTACCTGTGGGAGCTGGCGCATGGCCGGCCGATGGCGTCCTCCATTCAGATGGGGCCGACCGAGATCAAGCTCCCCTTGGCCAATGGGGCCTATCACAAGCTCTTCGACGAAACCCGCTACATCACCGGCCGCGTGGTGCGCGACACGCGCTGGCGCATTGATTTCAATGGCCTGGGCACGCCCGACTACTGCCTGAGCGTGGAGCGCACACCGGCGCTGGAAGCCCTGCTGGCCGAGGACATCCTGGCGCAGGTCGCTGCTTTTGTGGACAGCGCCGACCCGGCGGTGCTGGACCGTACCGTTCGCTGGGCCTACCTGAGCGAAACCGAGGGCTCCTTCGAGATCGAGCGCGAACGGCCCAGCGCGAACAAGGCCGAGGCCTTTGCCGCCTTGCTGGCCAGGGCGCGCCAGAACGAGCCCGTCACGCCGGACTATCTGGTGGCCCTGCAGCAAGTGGCCGTGACCAATCCGCTGGATCGCGCCGAGGCATTTCGCACGCACCAGAACTGGCTGCGCAACGGCATGCCCGGCGTGCTGGGCGTCACCTACGTTCCGCCTCCGCCCGAGATGCTGCCGGCGCTGATGGCGCCCATCCTCGCGCTGGCCAACGACCATGCGAGCCCGGTGGACGTGCTGGTGCGCGCGAGCCTGGTGAGCTTCGCTTTCGTGATGGCGCACCCCTTCATGGACGGCAACGGTCGTCTGTCGCGCTTTCTCTTCCACAAGGTGGCGTGTTCTGACGCGCGGCTGGCCAGCGGCCTCGTGCTGCCCGTGTCGGTGGCCATGAAGCGGCACGAGCATGAGTACCTGCAGGCGCTGCAGTCCTTCTCGCGGCCGGCGCGCGCCTTGTGGGAAGTCACGCAGATCAGCGATGCCCGTTTCGATGTCCGCCTTCGCGGCGATCCGCTGGTCTACCGCTATTGGGACGCGACGGCCGGTGTCGAATTCGGCCTGCGCATGGCCGGCGAGGCGCTGCGCAAGGATCTGACCGACGAGATGGCGTTTCTGCTGCGCTACGACGCGGTCTATCGCGCGGTGAATGACGCGGTCGACATGAACAACACCGACCTGGTTCTGTTCGTGCGCGCCTTTATCCAGAACGGCGGGTTGTCGAAGCACCGGCGCAGGCAACTGCTGGCCAAGGGGCACCCGGAGGCGCTGGTCGATGCTGCGGTGGTTGCTGCCACCGAGGCATGGGCCTTGTTGAGCGATGGCGACGAGCCCGGCGCGCAGGAAGCTTCCGCGTGAACGGCGCCGAACTGCTGCGGCTGATCGGCGCCCAGGTCTGCGTGCATGCCACCATGGCCGGCCTGCGGCTGGCGGCGCCGCTGCTGGCGCTGCAGCAGGGCTACAGCGCCATGGCCGTGGGGGTGCTGATCGCGCTGTTCGCGCTGACCCAGGTGTTCCTGGCCCTGCCGGCCGGCCGTTTTGCAGACCGGCACGGCCTGCGCAGGCCGCTGGCTCTGTCGGCCACGGCCGCCACGCTGGGCGCGGCCCTGGCAGGGGTCTTTCCCGTCTTTCCGGTGCTGTGCCTGGCGGCCTTGCTGACCGGCGGCGCGACCGGCGCGACGGTGATCGCGCTGCAGCGCCATGTGGGCCGCGCGGCCACCGATTCCAGCCAGCTCAAGCGCGTGTTCAGCTGGCTGGCCATTGCGCCGGCCGTGGCCAACTTCCTGGGGCCCTTCGGTGCCGGGCTGCTGATCGACCACGCCAGCACGCTCGTCGGCGGCGCGCCGGCCGACCTGCTCTCGTACCGGCTGTGCTTTGCCGTGCTGGCCTTGCTGCCGCTGCTGTGCTGGGCACTGGTGCGCGGCGCGCCCGAGGAAGCCCCCAGCGCGCCGCCTGCGGGCGCCGCGCCCACGCGCGCCTGGGATCTGCTGCGCGATCCCATGTTCAGGCGCCTGCTCTTCGTCAACTGGCTGCAGTCCTCGAGCTGGGACGTGCACGCCTTCGTGCTGCCCGTGCTGGGGCATGACCGGGGGCTGAGCGCCGCCGTGATCGGCACCATCCTGGGCGCCTTCGCCATCGCGGCCGCGGCCATCCGCATCGTGCTGCCGGTGCTGGCCTCACGCACCTCGGAGCGCGTGGTGATCCTGAGTTCCACCCTGGCCACGGTCGCGGTGTTTGTCGCCTACCCGCTGCTGTACTCGCCCTGGCTGATGGGCCTGTGCTCGGTGGTGCTCGGCTTCGCGCTGGGCAGCGTGCAGCCCATGATCATGAGCCTGCTGCACCAGATCACGCCGCACCACCGCCACGGCGAGGCCCTGGGCCTGCGCCTGATGACCATCAACGCCTCCAGCGTGGCCATGCCGCTGCTCTTCGGCTCGCTGGGTGCGCTGATCGGCATCGGCGGCGTGTTCTGGGTGATCGGCGCCACCGTGCTGGCCGGCTCGCGCATGGTGTGGGGGCTGCGGTTGCCGGAGCGCTGAAAAAAAGCGCTTCAGCGCGCAGGCGGCGCTGCCGCCGCCTGCGCCAGATGCTCCACCAGCAGCCGCGCTGCGGGAGAGAGCTGGTCCTGGTGCCGGTAGCAGATGGCGAAGCGGCGCTGCGCCCAGGGTTCCTTGAGCGCCACGATGCGCAGGCCCTCGCTGCCGCCCGAGGCCGCCGCGATCTGCCGCGGCACGATGGCCAGGCCCAGGCCCGCGCGCACGCAGCGCAGGGCCGCGTCGAAGGTCGAGACCACGGCCCGGTAGTACAGGGGCCGGCCGATCACGGCCGCGGCGCGCGCCAGCATCACATGCACGGCCGTGCTGGCCGGCAGCCCCACGTGGTCATGCGCCAGGGTCTGCGCAAAGCTGCAGCTGCGCAGCCGCGCCAGCGCGTGGCCGGCGGGCACCACCACGCAGAGTTCGTCGCCGCGGTAGGGCCGCGTCTGCAGCCCGGCCAGGTCGGCCGCGTCCCAGCAGATGCCCACGGGCGCCAGGCCCTCGCGCAGGGCACTGACCAGCTCGGCGCTGTTGCGTTCCTCGAGGTCCACGCGGATCTGCGCATGCTCGGCCAGGCTCAGGAAGTTGGCGATGTCGTCGGGCAGCGACTCGGTGATGGAAGAGACCGAGGCCAGCACGCGCACCTGGCCCTTCACGCCATGGCGATAGGCCGTCATGTCGCGCGCGATGCGGTCGGCCGTGGCCAGCATGGCGCGCGCGTGCTCCAGCAGGATCTCGCCGGCCGCCGTGGGCACCACGCCGCGGCGGTGGCGCTCCAGCAGCGGCGCATGCACCTGCGCCTCCAGCTGCGCCAGGCGCTTGCTGATGGCCGAGCCGCCGATGTGCTGCAGCTCGCCGGCGCGCGCGATGTTGCGCTGGTCGCAGGCGGCGACGAACAGGCGCAGGGAGGTGAGGTCGAGGTCGTGCATGGGTGTGCTCTTCCAAATTGGAATCTCTAGGCCGAAAAATTATCGCTTCATGATCCTGTTAGGAATCTCTAAAGTTCAGGCCGTTCCCACGGAGACAGACCAGCCATGAGCCAAGACGCCATCCCCCGCCGGGTCACGATTCGAGAAGTCGGCCTGCGCGACGGCCTGCAGAGCATTGCCACCATCGTGCCGACCGAGCACAAGCTGCAATGGCTGCGCGACGCCGTGGCCGCGGGCCAGCGCGAGAGCGAGGTGGGCTCCTTCGTGCCGCCCAGGCTCATGCCGCAGTTGGCCGACACCGAGGAGGTGCTGGCCTTTGCCAAGACCTTGCCGGGCTTGCGCGCCTCGGTGCTGGTGCCCAATCTGCGCGGCGCCGAACGCGCGCTGGACGGCGATGCCGATTTGATGATCCTGCCGCTGTCGGCCAGCCAAGCCCACAGCCTGGCCAACCTGCGCAAGACGCCCGACGACGTGGTGGCCGAGCTGGCGCGCATCCGCGCCGCGCGCGATGCCTCGGGCCGCAAGACGCTGATCGAGGGCGGCGTGGGCACGGCTTTCGGCTGCACCATCCAGGGCAGGGTCGAAGAAAGCGAGGTGCTGCGGCTGATGCAGGCGCTGCTCGACGCCGGCGCCGACCGCGTGAGCCTGGCCGACACGGTGGGCTATGCCGACCCGGGCTCGGTCAGCCGCCTGTTCGAGAAGGCGCTGAAGATCGCGGGCGATCGTTTCTGCTGCGGCCACTTCCACGACACGCGCGGGCTGGCGCTGGTGAACGTGCATGCCGCGCTGCAACTGGGTGTGGATCGCTTCGACGCTTCGCTGGCCGGCATCGGCGGTTGCCCGCATGCGCCCGGTGCCAGCGGCAATGCCTCGACCGAAGACCTGGCCTTCATGCTCGCTGCCATGGGCATCGAGACGGGCCTGGACATCCAGGCGCTGCTGGCGCTGCGCGCCCGGGTGGCCGGCTGGATCGAAGGCGAGCCCACGCACGGCGCGCTCTGGCGCGCGGGGCTGCCCAAGACCTTCGTGGCCCCTGCGGCGCTTGCCTGAGCAGCCCTTCTCCATTTTTCCTCACGCGCATCTCATGACCACCTCTGAACCCTCGCTGCCGCTGGCCGGCATCCGCGTCCTCGAATTCACCCACATGGTGATGGGCCCCACCTGCGGGATGATCCTGGCCGACCTGGGCGCCGAGGTCATCAAGGTCGAGCCGCCCGGTGGCGACAAGACGCGCAATCTGCCGGGCCTGGGCATCGGCTTCTTCCGCAGCTTCAACCGCAACAAGAAGAGCATCGTGCTGGACATCACGAGCCAGGAGGGCCGCGCCACGGCCACCGAGCTGGCCGCCAGTTGCGATGTGGTGCTGGAGAACTTTCGCCCCGGGCTGATGAAGGAGCTGGGCCTGGACTTCGACACGCTCTCGCGCCAGGCGCCGCACCTGATCTACGTGAGCCACAAGGGCTTTCTGCCCGGCCCCTACGAAAAGCGGCTGGCGCTGGACGAGGTGGTGCAGATGATGGGCGGCCTGTCGTACATGACCGGGCCGCAGGGCCGGCCGCTGCGCGCGGGCACCAGCGTGAACGACATCATGGGTGGCATGTTCGGCGCCATCGGCGTGCTGGCCGCGCTGCGCGAGCGCGAGCGCACGGGCCGCGGCCAGGAAGTGCAGAGCGCGCTGTTCGAGAACTGCGTGTTCCTGTCTTCGCAGCACATGCAGCAGTTTTTGATGACAGGCGAGCCGCCACCGCCCATGCCTTCGCGTGTCTCGGCCTGGAGCGTGTATGACGTGTTCACCCTGGCCGAAGGCGAGCAGTTGTTCATCGGCGCGGTGAGCGACAAGCAGTTCAACACCCTGTGCCGCGTGCTGGAGCGCACCGACCTGCCGGCGCGCCCCGAATACGCCGACAACGCCGCGCGCGTGGCCGTGCGTCCGCAACTGCTGGCCGAGCTGGGCGACATTCTGGCCAGCCACCGCATCGCCACGCTGGCGCCGCAGCTGGAGGCTGCAGGCATCCCCTACGCGCCGATCTCGCGCCCCGAGCAGCTCGTGAGCGACCCGCACCTGAAGCAAAGCGGCGGCCTGGTGCCCATGCAGACCGAGGACGGCGGCAGCACCGACGTGGTGCTGCTGCCCCTGACCCTGGGTGGACGCCGCCCCGGCGTGCGCATGGCGCTGCCGCGCATCGGCGAGCACACCGAGCAGGTGCTGGCCACACTGGCCGCGGCGCGCACGGCCCGCAAGGCCGCCTGAACCGCCCCGACCCATTCACGACGAAGGAGACAAAAGACATGAGCCTCAACTTCCACGCATTCGGCCGCCGCACGCTGCTGGCCTTCGCGGCAACGGCCGCATTGGCCGGCTTCGCGGGCGGCAGCGCGCAGGCGCAGAGCCAAGCGCCGCTGCGCGTGATCCTGCCCGTGGGTGCGGGCTCGGGGGTGGATGTGATCGTGCGCTCGGCGCAGAACGCGCTGTCCCGCGCGCTGGGCGGGCAGGCCGTGGTGATCGAGAACCTGCCCGGCGCGGGCGGCATCACGGGCACGCAGGCACTGGTCAAGGCCGCGCCCGATGGCAACACCATCGCCGTGCTGTCCAACAACCATGCCGTGAACCCGAGCGTGTTCAAGAAGCTGCCCTACGACAGCCTGAGCGACATCACGCCCATCACCATCGTGGGCGGCTCGCCCTTCGTGCTGGTGGTCAACCCCCACAAGGTCGCCGCCAAGAACGCCAGAGAGCTGCAGGCCGCCATGAAGGCCCGGCCCGGCGAGTTCAACTACGCCTCTTCGGGCAACGGCACCATCATCCACCTGGCCGGCGAGCTTTTCGTGTCCGAAGCCGGCGTGAGCGCGCGCCACATTCCCTACAAGGGCATGGGCCCCATGATCACCGACATCATGGCCGGCCAGGTCGAGATGGGCGCCGCGGCCGTCGCGGCCGTGCAGGGCCAGATCAAGGCCGGCACGCTGCGCCCCATCGGCGTGATGGGCAAGGAGCGCGTGAATTCGCTGCCCGAGGTGTCCACCATCGCCGAGCAGGGCCTGCCCAACGTCGACATCGCGGGCTGGTTCGCCGCCGTGGCGCCCAAGGGCCTGCCCGCCGCGCAGGTCAAGCGCCTGCACGATGCCTTCGTCACCGCCTTCAACGACCCCGAGGTCAAGGCCGGCTTTGCCAAGCGCGACGACTTCACCATCCTGGGCACGCCCGAGGAGGCTGCGCGCTTCCTCAAGAGCGAGCAGGAGCGCTATGCCGCGCTGGTGAAGAAGGCCAACGTCACGCTTGAATGAGGGAGGCGGCCCAGTGCCGTGGCACTGGCGCCTCGCCTCACTTGACCTGCTGCTTGCCCAGCTTGCGCGCCAGCGTGCGCCGGTGCATGCCCAGCCGGCGCGCGGTCTCGGAGATGTTGAAGCCGGTCTCGGCCAGGGTCTCGTGGATGCGCTCCCACTCCAGCGTCTTGATGGAGCTGGTGCGGTTTGTCAGCTCCACGTCGGTGCTGCCCTCGGCCATGCCGAAGGCGGCCTCGATGTCGTCGGTGTTCGAGGGCTTGGCGAGGTAGTGGCAGGCACCCAGCTTGATGGCTTCCACCGCCGTGGCGATGCTGGCAAAGCCCGTGAGCACCACGATCAGCATGGCCTCGTCATGGGCGTGCAGCGTCTGCACGCAGGCCAGGCCCGAGGCTTCGCCGGCCAGCTTCAGGTCCACCACCGCGTGGGTGGGCGCGAAGCCCCGCAGCTGCGCCTGCAGCTCGTCCAGCCCGTTGGCCACGCGCACGGTGTAGCCGCGGCGCTCGAAGGAGCGGGCCAGGGTGCGCGCGAAGGCGGCATCGTCTTCGACGATCAGCAGTTGCGGCCCGGGGGCGGGGCTGGTGGGTTCAGTCGACATGCTCGGGATCTTCGTCGGGCAGCACGATGGCCGTCAGCGGCAGGGTGATTCTCAGCTCGGCGCCGCCTTCGTCGCGGTTGCGGGCCGTGACGCCGCCGCCCAGGGTGCGCGCCACGTTCACCACCAGGAACAGCCCCAGGCCGCCGCCGGGGCGGCCCTTGCTGGACTGGTAGGGCTTGCCCAGCTGCTGCAGCATGGCCGGCAGGAAGCCCGGGCCTTCGTCGCACACCGTCAGCAGCAGGGCGTCGCCCTCGCGCGCGGCTTCCAGCCATTGGGCCTGCGGCGAGGCTTCGAAGGCATTGTCCAGCACGTTGCCGATCATCTGCTTGAGGGCCGAGTCCGAGACCATGGGCAGGTCCTGGCCAAAGCGGTTGCTGTAGCGCAGCCGGTTGTCGGGCCGGCGCCGGCGCCAGTCGCCCACCACTTCGTCGAGGAAGGTGCAGACCGTGGTCTCGGCCGAGTTCTCGCCGCGCGCTTCGCCGGCCGACAGCAGGATGCCGCTGACAATGGACTTGCAGCGTGCCACCTGCGCCTGCATCTCGGCCACGTCCTCGGCCAGCTCGGGCTCGGAGCTGAAAGTGGGCAGGTGCTGCCAGTCGCCCAGGATCACGGCCAGGGTGGACAGCGGCGTGCCCAGTTCATGCGCGGCGCCCGAGGCCAGCAGGCCCATGCGCACGATGTGCTCCTCTTCGGCCGCGCGCTGGCGCAGCGCGGCCAGGCGGGTGTCGCGCTCGCGCAGGTTGGCCACGATGCGGGTGATGAAGAACACCAGCAGCGCCGCATTGAGCGCAAAGCACACCAGCAGCCCCAGCATGTAGGGGCTGGCCAAGCCGCGCGGCGTGTGGCTTTGCAGCGGCAGCGGCTGGGCGAAGATGGCCAGGCCCGCGAAGCACAGGGTGGTGATGCTCACCAGCGTCCAGGTGGCCCAGGCCGGCAGCAGCACGGCCGCCAGGATCACCTGCAGCAGGTACAGAAAGACGAAGGGGTTGGCCGCGCCGCCGCTCAGGTAGAGCTGGGCCGTGAGCATGCCCACGTCCACCAGCAGGCCCACCAGCAGCTCGGCGCTGGTGACGGGCCGGCGCGTGCGCCAGCGCAGCAGGCTCAGCACGTTGAAGCCGATCAGCGCCGCCAGCACGGCCAGCATCTGTTGCAGCGGGATGGCGATGCCGAAGCCGTAGTGCACGACTTCGATGGTGACGATCTGGCCGAAGACCGCGATCCAGCGCAACTGGATCAACTGCTGCAGGTTCTTCAGGCCCGTGGCCGCGTCCAGGCCCGAGGCGGCCTGGGTGGCGGTGGGCGCCAGCTCTGGCGTGGCAGGGGTGGGGCTGGTCATGCCGGTGCGGCGAAGAGGAACACTGGGCCGATGATCGCTCAAGGAAGATCGTCGTCCTCGGGCCGCCGCGGGCCGCGCGGTTCATGGCGCCAGACGTAGACCGCGCCGGCCAGCACCATCAGCGCCAGCGCGTACCAGGTGATGGCGTAGACCAGGTGGTTGTCGGGGAAGCGGATCACCGTCATGCCACCGGCCGGCCAGGCGTTGCTGGCGCGTGCGGGCGTGTCATCGGCATCGACGAAGTAGGGCGCCACCTGCGCTGCGGGGAGGCCGCGCGCGGCGGCAATGGCCGGCACGTCGCGTGAGAACCAGCGCTCGCCGGCCGCGTCGTTGCTGCGCAGGAAGCCGCCCTTGGGTTCGCTGATGCGCAGCAGGCCCTCGACGCGCTGCTCGCCTTCGGGCGCGGGCATGCCGCGCTGGCCGTTCTCGCGCGCGGCCGGCGGCACGAAGCCGCGGTTGACGAGCACGATGGCCCCATCGTGCTGCGCAAAAGGCGTGATCACCCAGAAGCCGCCGCCCAGTGCCGTGGTGGCCTGCACCAGCGCTTCCTTGTCGTGCAGGTAGCGGCCCTGCAGCCGCACGCGCAGGTATTCGTGCGTGGCGGCGTTCACCTGCGGCCATTGCGCCGCGGGCGGCGGCGGCACGGCGGGTGCATGCACGCGCGCATCCACGCGCGCGATCAGCTCGCGCTTCCAGAACAGGCGCTGGACCTGCCAGCTTCCCAGGCCGAGCAAAAGCACCATGAGCAAGGCCGCGCTCACCGCCAGCACGCTCAGGAAGAGCGTTCGGCGTGGAGGGCGGCCTGCTGCTGCGGTGCCGGAGCGTTCTTCCGGCATGCGCGTCAGTGCGAGGAGTGCAGATGCATGGGCATCATGTTGGTGTTCATGTGGAACATCACCCACAGCGTGCCCGCGATGGCGATGGCCACGAAGACGATGGTGAAGATGGTGGACAGCAGCGTCCAGCCGCCCTCGACCTTGCCGTTCATGTGCAGGAAGAACACCATGTGGACCACGATCTGCACCACGGCCAGGCCGCCCAGCACCAGCACGGCGGTGTTGCGGTCGGTGATGACGTTGGCCATGACCAGCCAGAAGGGGATGGCCGTGAGGATCACCGACAGCACGAAGCCGATGACGTATTCCTTCAGGCTGCTGTGCGGGCCCACGTCATGGTCGTCGTGGTGGTCGTCGTGACCGTGCGCGTGTGTGTCGTGTGCGTGCGTGCTCATCACAGCACTCCCATCAGGTAGACAAAGGTGAAGACGCCGATCCAGACCACGTCCAGGAAGTGCCAGAACATGGACAGGCACATCAGGCGGCGCTTGTTCTCGCGGATCAGGCCATGCTTGCCGATCTGGATCATCAGCACCACCAGCCAGATCAGGCCGAAGGTGACGTGCAGGCCGTGGGTGCCCACCAGCGTGAAGAAGGCCGACATGGCGGCGCTGCTCTGCGGCGTGGCGCCCACGTGGATCAGGTGGTGGAACTCATAGAGTTCCACGCCCAGGAAGGCCAGGCCGAACAGGCCCGTGACGGCCAGCCAGACCAGCGTGCCGGCCTTGTCGTTCAGCTGCTTGCGCAGCATGGCGAAGCCGAAGGTGATGGACGACAGCAGCAGGAAGGCCGTGTTGATGGCCACCAGCTTGAGGTCGAACAGCTCGGCGCCGCCGGCACCGCCCGCGTAGCTGCGGCCCAGCACGCCGTAGGTGGCGAAGAGCGCCGCAAAGATGAGGCAGTCGCTCATCAGGTAGAGCCAGAAGCCCAGCGCGGTGCCGTTCTCGGGGTGCGGTTCATGCGCGAGGTGGTACTCGCGCGGTGCGTCGGAGGCGGCGCCGGTGGCGTGGCGCGGACCGGAGGCCGGCACGTGCAGGCCGGCGGGGTGGGCGATATCAGACATGGCGGGCCAGCAGTTGGGTGCGCGCGTTCTCGGTGGCGATCACTTCGGATGCCGGGATGTGGTAGTCGCGCTTGTAGTTGAAGGTGTGGATGATCGAGCCGATCACGATGGCGGCGAAGGACGCGATGGCCAGCGGCCACATGTGCCAGATCAGCGCGAAGCCCCAGATCAGCGACAGCACGGACAGCACCACGCCGGCGCCGGTGTTCAGCGGCATGTGGATGGCCTGGAAGCCTTCCAGCGGGCGCTTGTAGCCGTGGCGCTTCATGTCCCACCAGGCGTCCAGGTCATGGACCACGGGCGTGAAGGCGAAGTTGTAGGCCGGCGGGGGCGAGGAGGTCGCCCATTCCAGCGTGCGGCCGCCCCACGGGTCGCCCGTGTGGTCGCGCAGCTGGTCGCGCTTGAGGTAGCTCACGAAGATGCAGATCAGGAAGCTGGCGATGCCGATGGCCACCAGCACGGCGCCGAACAGCGCGATCTGGAACCAGATCTGCAGCGACGGGTCTTCGAAGTGGCTGACGCGGCGCGTCACGCCCATCAGGCCCAGCACGTACAGCGGCGTGAAGGCGAACCAGTAGCCGGCCAGCCAGAACCAGAAGGACATCTTGCCCCAGAAGTCATCGAGCCTGTAGCCGAAGGCCTTCGGGTACCAGTAGGTCATGGCGGCGAACAGGCCGAACACCACGCCGCCGATGATCACGTTGTGGAAGTGGGCGATCAGGAACAGCGAGTTGTGCAGCACGAAGTCGGCCGGGGGCACGGCCAGCAGCACGCCGGTCATGCCGCCCACCACGAAGGTGACCATGAAGCCCACGGTCCACAGCATCGGCACTTCGAACTTGATGCGGCCGCGGTACATGGTGAAGAGCCAGTTGAAGATCTTCGCGCCCGTGGGGATCGAGATGATCATGGTCGTGATGCCGAAGAAGGCGTTCACGCTGGCGCCCGAGCCCATGGTGAAGAAGTGGTGCAGCCACACCACATACGACAGGATGGTGATGCACACCGTGGCGTAGACCATCGAGGTGTAGCCGAACAGGCGCTTGCGGCTGAAGGTGGCCACGACTTCCGAGAAGATCCCGAAGGCCGGCAGCACCAGGATGTAGACCTCGGGGTGGCCCCAGATCCAGATCAGGTTCACGTACAGCATGGGGTTGCCGCCCAGCGTGTTGGTGAAGAAGTTCGTGCCGACGTAGCGGTCCAGCGACATCAGCACCAGGGCTGCCGTCAGCACCGGGAACGAGGCGACGATCAGCGCGTTGGTGCACAGCGAGGTCCAGACGAAGACGGGCATCTTCATCAGGTCCATGCCGGGCGCGCGCATCTTGACGATGGTCACCAGCAGGTTGATGCCCGAGAGCGTGGTGCCCACCCCGGCGATCTGCAGCGCCCAGATGTAGTAGTCCAGCCCCACGCCGGGGTTCTGGTGGCCCAGGTTCGACAGCGCCAGCCAGCCCGAGGTGGAGAACTCGCCGAGGAACAGCGAGACCATCACGAGGATGGCGCCGGCCGTGGTCATCCAGAAGCTGAAGTTGTTCAGGAAGGGGAAGGCCACGTCGCGCGCGCCGATCTGCAGCGGCACGAGGTAGTTCATCAGGCCCGTGACCAGCGGCATCGCCACGAAGAAGATCATGATCACGCCGTGGGCGGTGAAGATCTGGTCGTAGTGGTGCGGCGGCAAATAGCCCATGTTGTCGCCAAAGGCCATGGCCTGGTGCAGGCGCATCATGATGGCGTCGGCAAAGCCGCGCAGCAGCATCACGATGCCCAGCACCATGTACATGATGCCGATCTTCTTGTGGTCGATGCTGCAGAACCAGTCGTGCCACAGCGGGCCCCAGAGGCGGAACTTGGTGATCACGCCCAGCATGGCCAGGCCGCCGAGCACCACGGCGATGAAGGTCACGAGCACGATGGGCTCGTGCGCCATGGGGATCGAGTCCCAGGTGATGCGGCCCAGCAGCCAATGGGCGGGCGCGGAAGTGTGTTCAGCTACGGACATGAGGGTCACTCGATGAGGGTCTCGGGCGTGCAGATCGACTGCGCGGCTGCAGTCGTGAGCGCGCGCTCGGCGGCATGGGCGCGGTTGCGCGTGGCGTCCTTGTGCATGATTTCGTGCATGCAGGGCTGGCCGTCTTCCACGCACAGGTTCAGCACGCGGTTGTAGAGGCCGTCTTCCACGGTGGAGAAGCGCGCCACGGGGTTGCGCTCGCTGGGCTTGGCCAGCTCGCGGTAGGCCTCGCGCGTGAGCGGCTGGCCTTCGGTCTTGGCCTTGGCCACCCACTTGGCGAAGTCTTCGTTGCTCAGGCCATGGAACTTGAAGTGCATGCCCGAGAAGCCCGCGCCGCTGTAGTGCGAGGACATGCCCTTGTACTCACCGGGCTTGTTGATCACGGCGTTCAGCTCGGTCTGCATGCCGGGCATGGTGTAGATCATGCCGGCCAGGTCGGGCACGTAGAACGCGTTCATCGTGTGGCTGGAGGTCAGCTTGAACAGGATGGGGCGGTCCACGGGGGCGGCCACTTCATTGACCGTCGCGATGCCCTGCTCGGGGTAGAAGAACAGCCACTTCCAGTCCAGCGAC
The DNA here is from genome assembly GCF_028023875.1 of Xenophilus arseniciresistens. Classification (GTDB taxonomy): domain Bacteria; phylum Pseudomonadota; class Gammaproteobacteria; order Burkholderiales; family Burkholderiaceae_C; genus Xenophilus; species Xenophilus arseniciresistens. The sequence continues at coordinate 62,215 of NZ_JAQIPB010000001.1, read as the reverse complement.
ACCACCTGCACTTCCAGCGGCTTGACGCCTTCGGCCAGGGGCTTGCCCACGGCGATGCGGTCCAGCGGGCGATAGGGGTCCAGCTTGTGGGTGCTGATCCAGGTCAGCGCGCCCAGCGCGATGATGATGACCAGCGGCGCCGACCAGATCACCAGCTCCAGCTTGGTGGAGTGATGCCAGTCGGGCGCGTACTCCTCGTCCGAATGCTTGCTGTTCTGGCGGTAGCGCCAGGCGAACAGCAGGGTCAGGATGATCACCGGCACGATGATCAGCAGCATCAGAACGGTGGCGATGACGACCAGCTTGCCTTGCTGGGCGGCAATGTCACCGGCGGGATTGAGCACGACGAGCTTGCTGCAGCCGGCCAGCAGGGCGGCGGCGGCAAGCGCGAGCGGTGCGCGGAGGTGGTTCAGTGGCATGGAACGAGGAGGGAGGAGTCGACGGCTGGACCCAGTGTTAACCCGGGTTGCACAAAACGCTGGAAATGTAACCTGCACCCGAGGGCGCATCGATTGGACGTTTTGTCCCACGCCAGCCGCAAACCCGGTCCGGCAAGCTATATAGTGCTTCGCAGGGACCCTCAGGGAACTTTGAGAGAACGCATTGACGAGGAGACTGCGACGATGACAGGTATCAGTTACGCCACCGCCCATGGCGCTTCCCTGGACTCCCATGGCGGTCAGGCACCGGAGCGCGAACACCAGGTGGCGCCGGGCGACATTGCCGTGGGAGTGGTGATCGGCCGGACGTCCGAGTATTTCGATTTCTTCGTCTTCGGCATCGCGGCCGTGCTGGTCTTTCCGGCCGTGTTCTTCCCGCTGGAGCAGCGCCTCACGGGCACCTTGCTGTCCTTCGCGCTCTTCGCCCTGGCCTTCGTGGCCCGGCCCTTCGGCACGGTGCTGTCCATGGCGGTGCAGCGTCGCTGGGGCCGCGCCACCAAGCTGACGCTGGCGCTGTTCCTGCTGGGCAGCTGCACGGCGGGCATGGCCTTCCTGCCCGGCTACGACAGCATCGGCATGAACGCCGTGTACCTGCTGGCGCTGCTGCGCATCGGCCAGGGCATGGCCACGGGCGGCTCCTGGGACGGCCTGCCTTCGCTGCTGGCCATGAATGCGCCCGAAGGCAAGCGCGGCTGGTACGCGATGGTGGGGCAACTGGGCGCGCCCGTGGGCTTCATTCTGGCGAGCGCGCTGTTTGCCTACCTGTACGGCAGCCTGTCGGCCGAGGACTTCCTGGATTGGGGCTGGCGCTATCCCTTCTTCGTGGCCTTCGCGATCAACGTGGTGGCCCTCTTTGCCCGGCTGCGGCTGGTGGCTTCGCAGGAATATGAAGACCTGCTCGAGCAGCGCGAACTGGAGCCTGTGAGCGCGCGTGAGCTGATCAGCCACCAGGGCCACAACGTGTTCCTCGGTGCCTTTGCGGCACTGGCCAGCTACGCGCTGTTCCACCTGGTGACGGTGTTCCCGCTGTCGTGGATCCAGCTGTTCTCCCAGCAGTCGATCACGGGCTTCCTGCTGATCCAGGTGGTGGGTGGTTTCCTGTGTGCGGGCGCCATCGTGGCCTCGGGCTGGATCGCCGACCGCTTCGGCCGGCGCAACACGCTGGGCGCGCTGGCGGCCATGATCGCGGTCTTCAGCGGCTTCGCGCCCACGCTGCTGGACGGCGGCAACCTCGGCCAGGACGTCTTCATCCTGCTGGGCTTCGTGCTGCTGGGCCTGTCCTACGGCCAGGCCTCGGGCACCGTCACGGCCAACTTCGCGCCGCGCTACCGCTACACCGGCGCCGCGCTGACCTCGGACATCGCCTGGCTGGTGGGTGCGGCCTTCGCCCCGCTGGTGGCGCTGGGTCTGTCGGCGCACTTCGGGCTGGGCTATGTCAGCGTCTACCTGCTCTCGGGCGCGGCCTGCACGCTGGCGGCGCTGGTGCTCAACCGCGCGCTCGAAACCCGCGACGACTGAGGGTGCTCAAGGCGCCTGCTGCAGGCGCAGCACTTCCTCGGCCAGCGCCTGCACGCTCAGCGGCGCGCTGCCCTCGGCCTTGTTGTTGATGCACACATAGGCGTTGTGGCCGGCACGGGTGGTGCCCGCCACCACGCGCGCCAGCACGGCGCGCGTGGCCGGGTCCGGATCGACCAGGCGGTCGAAGGGCTCGTAAAGACCCCTGGCCTCCTCGTAGCCGTAGGCGCCGTGCAGGCGGTTCAGGTTCCAGCGGCACACCAGCGGGCCGGGCCACAGGGCCCGCAGCACGGGCAACTGCTGCTCGATGGGCGGCAGCTTCGGGTGCAGGCCCAGGCAATAGGTGGCTCCCGCGCGCCTCAGCACCTCGGCAAAGGCCGGCGTGAGCCAGGCCGCATCGCGCACTTCCACGGCCACCACCGCGTCGGGCGCGACCGGGCGCAGCGCGGGCAGCGCATGGAGCAGGGCGGCCAGCCGCTGCAGCAGCGCCTCGGGTTCGGCCAGCAGCGCCAGGGGCAGGGGGCTGATCTGGAACACCAGCGCGCCCACATGCGAGCCCAGGCCCTCCAGCGCGGGCCGCACGAAGCTCTCGATGGCCAGGGCCGGGTCCAGGAAGGCGGGATTGGGCTGCAGGGCGCGGCCATCCTCGCCGCGCACCAGTGCATCGCAGACCAGGCTGGGGGCCTTGACCACGAAGCGGAAATGCGGCGGCACCTGCGCGGCGTACTGCGCGTACTGGCTGGCCGTCAGCGGACGGTAGAAGCCGCGGTCCAGGCTCACGCTGCGCAGCAGCGGGTGCTGCGCATAGGCCTTGAGGCCGTGCCGCGACAGCGTGGGCTGCGCATGCGCGCCTTCCCAGACCAGGCCTTGCCAGCCCGGAAAGTGCCACGACGAAGTGCCCAGGTGCAGGCGCGAAGGCAGGGTGCCGGCCAGCGCCTGCAGCTGCGCGCCCGGCGCAGCGGGCTGCACCTGCGCGCCCGCGCCGGCCCGCGCCTTGCGCTTGGGCGGCGAAGGCGCTTCCTGCGGCGGGGCCACGGGCGGTGCCACGGCGGGCGGCGCGGGGTCGTCGCCGAACAAGGAGGCCTGCTGCACATCGTTCATCGGGGCCGGATTCTGCGCGCACCGCGCCGGCGCTGCCCCGGGCGGGTCGAGCCCTGACAATCGCGGCATGCCGCCGCCGCTTTTCCTGCCCGTCTTCCTGACCACCGCCAAGCCGGGGTGCCTGTGAGCGGACCCGGCGACGAACACTGGATGCGGCTGGCCCTGGCGCAGGCCCAGGCGGCGGCTGAGGCCGGCGAGGTGCCCGTGGGCGCGGTGGTGGTGCGCCAGGGGCAACTGCTGGCCACGGGCCGCAACACCCCCATTGCGGCGCACGACCCCACGGGCCATGCCGAAGTCAACGCGCTGCGCGCGGCCGCGCAGGCCATCGGCAACTACCGGCTGGAAGACTGCGAGCTGTTCGTGACGCTGGAACCCTGCCCCATGTGCGCGGGGGCCATGCTGCACGCGCGGCTGGCGCGCGTGGTGTTCGGCGCGGCCGATCCGCGCACCGGCGCGGCCGGCTCGGTGCTGGACCTGTTCGCGCAGCCGGCGCTGAACCCGCACACCGAGGTGCAGGGCGGGCTGCTGGCGCAGGAATGCGCGCAGCCGCTGCAGGCCTTCTTCCAGACCCGCCGCGCCGAGGCCCGCGCCCGCGCCCAGCCTCTGCGCGACGACGCCTTGCGCACGCCCGAGGCGCGTTTCGACGCCTTTGCGCCGCCCGCACAATTGCGCGCGACGGCCGGGCTGCCCAGCCTGGGCGGGCTGCGCATGGTCTGGCTGGACAACGAAGCGCAGCTGGCGCACGACGACACGCAAGCCGCCGTGCTGTGCCTGCATGGCCCGGGCCAATGGGGCGCGCTGTACCAGGGCCTGTGGGCGCGCCTGCCCCGGCGGCGCCTGCTGGTCCCCGACCTGATCGGCCATGGCCGCAGCGACAAGCCCAAGAAGAGCGTCGGCCATGACATCGCATGGCACGCGCGGGTGCTGGACGAATGGCTCGATGCGCAGGGCTTGGGGCCGGTGCAACTGGTCTTTCATCCGGCGCAGGCCGGGCTGGCGCAACTGCTGGCCGGGCAGGCCGGGCGCGTGGCCTCGCTTCATCCTCTGCCCGCCACGGCGCTGCACGCGCGCGGCACGCCCGACTGGCTGGCCGCACCCTATCCGGATCGCGGCCACATGGCCGCGCTGTCCACCTGGGGGCTGACGCGGCCGCTGGCGCAGCAGCTCACGCAGGCGGGGCTGGACGCGCTGGTGCGCGAGCTGCAGGCCGGGGACGCGGCACGCTGAGTCGCGATGGGATACTGCGCGCCGTGAACAGCAAGAGCATCTACATCTATTCCCCTTCCGGCGCCGTGCGCGACAAGGCGGCCTTCCGCCGCGGTGTGGCGCGCCTGAAGGCCATGGGCCACGACGTCCACATCGACGAAGCCGCGCTGCAGAGCCACCAGCGATTTGCCGGCGATGACGACACGCGCCTGGCCGCCATTGCGCGTGCCGCCGCCAGCGGCGCGGACGTGGCGCTGATCTCGCGCGGCGGCTACGGCCTCACGCGGGTGCTGGACCGACTGCCCTACAAGGCGATTGCCAAGGCGGTGGACAAGGGCACGGCCTTCGTCGGTGTGAGCGACTTCACGGCCTTCCAGTCGGCCGTGCTGGCCAAGACCGGCGCCGTCACCTGGGCCGGCCCGGCGCTGGGCGAAGATCTCGGCGCCGAGGAAGGCCCGGACGAGATCATGGCCGCCTGCTTCGACGACCTGCTCTGCGGCCAGGGGGAGGGCACGGGCTGGCGCCTGCCCGCGCGCGATGCCGATGTGGGCTTCAAGGCCCTGCGCGGCGCCACCCTGTGGGGCGGCAACCTGTGCGTGCTGAGCAGCCTGCTGGGCACGCCTTACTTCCCGCAGATCGACAAGGGTGTGCTCTTCCTCGAGGACGTGGCCGAGCATCCCTACCGCATCGAACGCATGCTCGACCAGCTGCGCCACGCAGGCGTGCTGGCGCGCCAGCGCGCCATCGTGCTGGGCCAGTTCAGCAACTACCGCGCGGTGCCGCACGACCGCGGCTTCAAGCTGCAGACCGTGGTGGACCGTCTGCGCGGCCTGTTGAAGGTGCCGGTGCTCACGGGCCTGCCCTATGGCCATGTGCCGACCAAGGTGCTGCTGCCGGTTGGGGCGCAGGTGGAGATGGCCCGGCAGGAGCGCGAGGTCTTCATGGTCTGGGGCCATGCGGCCGGCGCCGGGCATGCCCATGACCACGGCCATCATGGGCACGAGCACGCGCACCACGGCCACTGAGCCGGCGCGGGCCTGCGCCTGCTGAGCCCGGGGCCGTCAGCGCTGCTGGCGGTGAGGGCGAGCGGGGCGCGAAGGCCGTGTGGCGCCGGCCGTCATCGACGCGGGCAGCAGGCCCTTGAACAATTCATTGAGCGGTTCCACTTCGTGGCGCGCCGTGGCTTCGCCATGCACGGCGCTGAGCGCGGCCATCAGGTCCTGTCGCAGGTACCACAGGTCTTCCATCTCGGTGGCGTAGCGGATGCGCTCGGCCACCCGGTAGAACGCGGCGCCTTCGTGGCCGGCCAGCAGCCCCAGCATGTGGCTGCGCACGCGCTCCATCCCTTGCGAAGAATTCGGTTGTGTGTCGGCGCCTGCGGACCGGTGGAAGGTCCACAGACGTAGCAAGCTGTTGCGCGCGCCCATTGGTGCAGTAACGTTCAGATACGTGAAGAGGGAGGTCGAGAAGATAAGGTCCGAATGAGACAGGTGCAAGTCACACTTTGCACTGACATCAGTCGTTCGGTGGACGCGTTGGCGCGCCTGGACGGCGCCGATCAGACATGGGGAGGTGTCATGTGGCGGACCCACTTGTCGCGAAGGCTTTGGCAGTATTGCTACATTGATCCGCAAGGCGCACGCCTTCGCACTCCCAACCCTGAACTTCGCGGCCGCACGGCATGACCACCACAGTCGTCTTTGCAGACCTCACGGGCAGCACGCGGGTCTTCGAAGCCATGGGCAACGTGCGTGCGACGCAGACCGTCACCGAGATCACCCAATGGATGGCGCACGTGTGCGAGAGCCACGGCGGCCGCGTGATCAAGAAGCTGGGCGACGGCGTGCTGGTGGTGTTTGAGAACGGCCTGGGCGCCGTGAACGCCGTGCTCGAGATCCAGCGCGGCCACGACAAGCGCCTGCAGGCCTGGCCGCTCGCGCTGCGCATGGGCATCCAGATCGGCGTGGCCAGCGGCCAGGTGATGGAAGTCGAAGGCGATTGCTATGGCGACGCCGTCAACGTCGCATCGCGCCTGAGCGACCTGGCGGGGCCCGGGCAGATCTGGGCCACCGACGCGGTCATCGCGCAATTGGCGCGCACGCAGGTGCTGCACTGCTACCTGGGCGCGATCCAGGTCCGCGGCCGGCAGGACGCGCCGGTGGTCTACCGCGTGGACTGGCAGGAAGAGAGCAGCGACCTGCTGACCCAGCCCGGCGAGCTGGCCACGCTGCTGCCCGGCCATGCCGATTCAGGCTTCGGGCAGATCGAGCTGGCCTGGCTGGACGTGCGCTCCCTGTTCAAGGTGCAGCAACTGCCCATCGTGCTCGGGCGCGTGGGCGACGTGGACTTCCTGGTCAACGACCCGCGGGTTTCGCGCGTGCACCTGCGGCTGGAATCGCGCAACGGGCACTGTGTGCTGGTGGACCTGAGCACCTACGGCACCTGGGTGCGCTTTCGCGGCAATGCCGGGGCGGCAGACACCGAGATCGCGCTGCGCCGCGAAGAATGCGTGCTGCATGGCAGCGGCGAGATCGCGCTGGGTGCGCCGCTGAGCGACTTCACGGCGCCGACCATCGGCTTCAGGCTGGGCGGCGGGCGGCTGGAGCTGGCGCCCGCGGCGCGTTTTCTGGGCCGCAGGCGCTGAGAGGCCGCGCGCCGGCCGCAGGCGCCGGCAGTGTCCACGTCAATGAGAATATTTCTCGTTTGTTGGATACTCGCGCTTTTAGCCTCGCACCCAGGTTCTGCCTCATGACCGCTTCCAGCACCCGCACCGAACGCGACACCTTCGGCCCCATCGAAGTCCCCGCCGACAAGCTCTGGGGCGCGCAGACCCAGCGCTCGCTGCAGAACTTCGACATCTCGGGCGAGCGCCAGCCGCGCGAGATCATCAAGGCGCTGGCGCAGGTCAAGCGCGCGTCGGCCACCGTGAACCACGCGCTGGGCCTGCTGGACGCGAAGAAGAAGGACGCCATCTGCGCCGCCGCGCAGGAAGTCATCGAGGGCAGGCACGAGGGCGAATTCCCGCTCGTGGTCTGGCAGACCGGTTCGGGCACGCAGACCAACATGAACCTCAACGAGGTGATCGCCAACCGCGCCAGCGAACTGCTGGGCGGCGAGCGCGGCGAAGGCCGGCTGGTGCACCCCAACGACGACGTGAACAAGAGCCAGTCGTCCAACGACGTGTTTCCCACGGCCTCGCACGTCGCGGCCGTGGATGCGCTCACGCACAGGCTGCTGCCGGCCATCGACGTGCTCAGGGACACGCTGGCCGCCAAGGCCAAGGCCTTCGACCACATCGTCAAGATCGGCCGCACCCACCTGCAGGACGCCACGCCGCTGACCCTGGGCCAGGAGATATCGGGCTGGGTCGCGCAGCTCGAACACGGCAAGAAGCATGTGCAGGCCGCGCTGCCGCACCTGTACGAACTGGCGCTGGGAGGCACGGCCGTGGGCACGGGCCTGAACGCGCCCAAGGGCTATGCCGAAGGCGTGGCCAGGGAGCTGGCCAGCATCACGGGCCTGCCTTTCGTCACGGCGCCCAACAAGTTCGAGTCGCTGGCCTCGCAGGACGCGCTGGTGCATGCCCACGGCGCGCTCAAGACCCTGGCCGCCAGCATGAACAAGATCGCCAACGACGTGCGCTGGCTGGCCAGCGGCCCGCGCAGCGGCATCGGCGAACTCAGCATCCCCGAGAACGAGCCCGGCTCGTCCATCATGCCCGGCAAGGTCAATCCCACGCAGAGCGAGGCCGTGACCATGCTCGCGGCCCAGGTCTTCGGCAACGACGTGGCCATCAACATCGGTGGCGCCTCGGGCAACTTCGAGCTCAACGTGTTCCGCCCCGTGGTGGCCCACAACTTCCTGCAGAGCGCGCGCCTTCTGGCCGACGGCATGATCAGCTTCAACAACAACTGCGCGGTGGGCATCGAGCCCAACCTGGAGCGCATCGACCACCTGGTCAAGCAATCGCTGATGCTGGTGACGGCGCTGAACCCGCACATCGGCTACGACAAGGCGGCCGCCATTGCGAAGAAGGGGCACAAGGAAGGCACCAGCCTGCGCGAGGCGGCCATCGCCTCGGGCCATGTCACGGCCGAGCAGTTCGACCAGTGGGTGGTCGCGGAGAACATGGTGGGCCGCTGAAGTGCAGCGCCGCGACGGCTCGCGGCATCAGCCCGCGAACGAGGTCTAACGCGCGGGCGGGATCGCGTAGGTGCCCGTGGCGTGGGCGACCGGCTCGTCGAGCCCTTCGGAGTAGAGGAAGACCTCGCCGATGGCGAGCGTGCGGCCCACCTTGAGCAGCCGGCACACGCCCAGCAGGTCGCGGTCGGCCGCGGGCTTGCGCAGGAAGTTGGTGTTCAGGCTGGTCGTCACGGCCAGCGGCACGATGCCGATCTCGCCCAGCAGCGCCGCGTAGAGCGCCACGTCGGCCACCGCCATCATGGTGGGGCCCGACACCGTGCCGCCGGGCCGCAGGTCGGCCACGCTGATGGGCTTTCGCACCGTCGCCCCGCACTCGCCCACCTTCTCCACCCGGCAGTCGTTCTGGGGAAACTCCCGGCGCAGGAAAGCGTTGAGTTCGTCGCGGTCGGGGCGGGGCAGGGGTGAGGTCATGGCGGTCGATTGTGGTCCAGGCTGCCGGCGATGCGCTTCAGGACTTTTCCTGCCGCCTCGCGCATCCGCCAGCCCGGTCCATCAGCGTTGCTGGAGCGTGGGCATCCATCGCTCGTCGCAGTCGGCCTCGACATCCATGTTCAGGGGCAATGCGTAGCGCACCTGCTCCACCTGGGTGCGTGCATGGATCACGCGCACATGAAGGGTTTCGCTGCTGAGGCAGTGGACCAGGCGCCGATCTGCCTCGCCTGAACGGCCGGGCAGCAGCAGGGTGTGGGCGTCTTCGCGGATGGGTTCAGGCGTGCCATTGCTGAACGCCACGCCGATGAACGGTGCCTCGCGTCGATCTGTGAGAGAGGCAGCGCTGTAAACCGCAACTGCAGGCTTTCCCGCCACGTCGGCCAGAACATCGCGGGACGGGCGCTGCCGCCCTGCAATGCGCACACAGCAACTGGTGCCGCCCTCCACGAGCGGAGGGGAGAGCCGGGCAAAGCGCAGGGCGACTCCGGGCTCCAGCCTGGCCGCATCGACGCCATAGGCCAGAACCGGCCGCCTGGCGCGGCTGGCATCGACCAGGAGGATGTCCGGCGCAGCCGCCTGCGCGGCGCCCACCCCGCACACCAGCACGACGAGGGCCGCGCGCAGGGCGGATGCGGAGGGCACCGAAAAAAATCTTGGTAGGCGCCTCATGTCAATGCCCGTTGCTCGACCAGTGGGGGGGGATCGCTCAGCAGCTTGTGAACGCCGTAGCTGGCGCCGAGCTGGTGCAGATCGCTGGCTGTCTGAATCGTCTTCATGGTCCCGCTGGCGTCCGGCAACTGCTTGCGCGCGTAGCCGCGGATGGTCATGTCGATGGCCAGTCCCCGTGTGTGGTTCGACGCCAGCGCGGGCCGGAACACGATGTCGTAGCCAGTCACCATGGCCGCCGCTGCAGAACGGGATTTCGCCAGATCGGCCTCGCCGTTGACGCGCCGGTGGACCCAGTCGATGTTCACGCCCGCCATGGCAGGGACGCTCGCAGGGTCCATGCGCTCGTTGGCGATCCGGAACGCATAGTGCATCAGATACGCCCGCTGCGCAGGCCGCAAGGTTGCGCTGATGGCCACGGTGACGCCGGCGGCTCGCAGGACACGGATGAAGTTGCGGGCGCTGGATCGAAATGGGTCCACCAGATCATCCAGACTGGTGGAGGTCGGAAATCGACTGACCCACGACAAGCCGCTTGGTGTTGGCATGTTTTCTCCCTGAAGATCGTTTCTTGGCCCTCGGCGCACCGAGAGCCAAAAAAGCGTATCACCAGCGAAGTGGGGAGGACTCCCCAAACATGCCTGTGCGCAGCGAAACGCGCCTTACTTGGCGATGTTGGCGTCAGCCACGGCCAGGGCCGTCATGTTCAGCACGCGGCGCACGGTGGCGTTGGCCGTGAGCACGTGTGCGGGCTTGGGCGAGCCCAGCAGGATGGGGCCCACGGTCACGCCGTTGGAGCCGGTCATCTTGAGCACGTTGAACAGGATGTTGGCCGCGTCCAGGTTGGGGCAGATCAGGAGGTTGGCCTCGCCCGTGAGCGAGCTGCCGGGCAGGGCCTGGCGACGCACGTCTTCGCTCAACGCCGCATCGCCATGCATTTCGCCGTCACACTCCACATCGGGCGCCATCTGCGCGAACAGGTCGCGCGCCAGGCGCATCTTGCGGGCCGAAGCGCGCTCCGAGGTGCCGAAGTTCGAATGCGAAAGGAAGGCCACCTTGGGCGGCAGGCCGAAGCGCCGCACCTCCTCGGCCGCCATCAGCGCGATCTGCGCCAGTTGCTCGGCCGTGGGGTCCTCGTGCACGTTGGTGTCGGCGATGAAGAGGGTGTACTTGTCCAGCATCAGCGCGTTGAGCGTGGCGAATTCCGGCACGCCGCGCTGCGTGCCCAGCACCTGGCCCAGCACCTTCAGGTGGCTGTCGAAGCGGCCCACCAGGCCGCAGATCATGGCGTCGGCATCGCCCAGATGCACCATCAGCGCCGCGATGGTGGTGTTGGAGCGGCGCACCATGGCCTTGGAGCCTTCGGGATTGATGCCGCGCCGGCCCATCAGGTGGTGGTAGGCCTCCCAGTACTGGCGGAAGCGCGCGTCGTTCTCTGGGTCCACCACTTCGGCGTCCTCGCCCACGCGCAGGTGCAGGCCGGCCTTCTTGATGCGCATCGCGATGATCTCGGGCCGGCCGATCAGGATCGGCTTGGCCAGGCCGTCGTCCACCGCCGCCTGGGCGGCGCGCAGCACGCGTTCGTCCTCGCCCTCGGCATAGGCCACGCGCTTCTTCTCGGCCTTCTTGGCGGCCGCGAACACGGGGCGCATGAACATGCCGGTCTGGTAGACGAAGCGCGACAGGTGCTGGCGGTAGGCCTCCAGGTCTTCGATGGGGCGCATGGCCACGCCCGATTCGGCCGCAGCCTTGGCCACGGCCGGCGCGATGCGCAGGATCAGGCGCGAATCAAAGGGCTTGGGGATCAGGTAGTCGGGGCCGAAGGCCAGTTCCTGGCCCGCGTAGGCGGTGGCCACTTCCTCGCTGATGTCAGCCTTGGTCAGTTCGGCGATCTCTCGCACGCAGGCCAGCTTCATCTCTTCGGTGATCTTGGTCGCGCCGCAATCGAGCGCGCCACGGAAGATGTAGGGGAAGCACAGGACGTTGTTGACCTGGTTCGGGTAGTCCGAACGGCCCGTGGCGATGATGCAGTCGGGCCGCACGGCCTTGGCCAGCTCGGGCCTGATCTCGGGCTCGGGGTTGGCCAGCGCCAGGATGATGGGGCTGGGCGCCATGGTCTTGACCATCTCGGCCGTGAGCACGCCGGGCGCCGAGCAGCCCAGGAACACGTCGGCGTCCTTGACCACGTCGGCCAGGGTGCGCGCCCCGGTGTCGGGCTGCGCGTAGCGGGCCTTCGACTCATCGAAACCGCCGGGGCGGCCGCTGTAGATCAGGCCCTTGGAATCGCAGGCGAAGATGTTGGCCGTGCGCGCGCCCAGGCCCACCATCACGTCCAGGCAGGCGATGGCGGCGGCGCCCGCGCCCGAGACGGCGATCTTCACTTCTTCGATCTTCTTGCCCACCAGCTCCAGGCCGTTGATGAGCGCCGAGGCCGAGATGATGGCCGTGCCGTGCTGGTCGTCGTGGAAGACCGGGATGTTCATGCGCTCGCGCAGCTTCTTCTCGATGTAGAAGCACTCGGGCGCCTTGATGTCCTCGAGGTTGATGCCGCCCAGCGTGGGCTCCAGCGCGGCGATGATGTCCACCAGCTTGTCGGGATCGCGCTCGGCCAGTTCGATGTCGAACACGTCGATGCCGGCGAACTTCTTGAACAGGCAGCCCTTGCCCTCCATGACGGGCTTGCCGGCCAGCGGGCCGATGTCGCCCAGGCCCAGCACCGCGGTGCCGTTGGTGATCACGCCCACGAGGTTGCCGCGCGCCGTGAACTCGGCGGCCAGCGAGGGATCGGCCTGGATGTCCAGGCAGGGATAGGCCACGCCGGGGGAGTAGGCCAGCGACAGATCGCGCTGGTTCACCAGCGGTTTGGTGGGCGTGACGGAAATCTTGCCGCGCACGCCGGCACGGTGGTACTCGCGCGCAGCGTCGCGCAGGGCCTGTTCGGTGGGGGAGAGCGAGGTGCTCATGCGGGCCTTCCTTGGAGAATCGTTCGGGTCAACGGGAAAGGCGAGGCTACCGCAAAGAGAGGTCCGAATCCGTAGTGGAACTACGAAACGGCCGGGGCTTCGCCCGCGTCGGGTGATACGGTGTGCTGCGCCAGGGCTTCCAGTGCGCGCACCAGGGCGCTGTGGTCCTGCTGGCCATGGCCCAGGGCGCTGCACGCGTTCATGAGCTGCGCCGCGCCGGCCGTCTGCGGCAGCGCCACGCCCAGGGTGCGCGCGCTCTGCAGCGCAAGGTTCAGGTCCTTCTGGTGCAGCGCGATGCGAAAGCCCGGTGCGAAGCTGCGATCGACCATGCGCTGGCCATGCACTTCGAGCACGCGCGATGCCGCGAAGCCGCCCATCAGGGCCTGCCGCACGCGGGCCGGGTCGGCGCCGGCCTTGCTGGCAAAGAGCAGGGCCTCGCCCACCGCCGCGATGTTGAGCGCGACGATGATCTGGTTGGCGACCTTGGTGGTCTGGCCATCGCCGTTGCCGCCCACCAGGGTCACGTTCTTGCCCATGAGCTGGAACAGCGGCTTCACGCGCTCGAAGACCTCGGGCTCGCCGCCCACCATGATCGTGAGGCTGGCCGCCTTCGCGCCCACTTCGCCGCCGGAGACCGGTGCATCGAGGTAGCCGCAGCCCAGCGCCTGGATGCGCTGCGCGAAGCCGCGCGTGGCGATGGGGTCGATGGAGCTGCAGTCCACCACCGTCTTGCCGGCCTGCAGGCCCTGCGCCACGCCGTTGTCGCCGAAGAGCACGGCTTCCACGTCGGGCGTATCGGGCACCATGATGAACACGATGTCGGCGCGCTCGGCCACGCCCCTGGCGTGCGTGCAGACGGTGGCGCCGGATTCGGCCAGTTCGGCGGGCACCTTGCCGCGCGTGTGGACGAACAGGGTGTGGCCCGCCTTGAGCAGATGGCCGGCCATGGGCGTGCCCATGATGCCCAGGCCGATGAAGCCGAGCTTGAGTGTGTGTGACATGAGATGAGGGTGGGGTGATGAACAGAGAGAACGAGGGCAGCGTCTAGGCACAGCGGTAGGGTGCCAGCCAAGCCAGCCCGTCTTCGGTGCGCGCGCGCGGCTTGTATTCGCAGCCGATCCAGCCTTCGTAGCCCAGCGCGTCGATGTGCCTGAACAGCCACGGGTAGTTCAGTTCGCCCGTGCCGGGCTCGCCGCGGCCCGGGTTGTCGGCCAGCTGGATGTGGCCGATGCGCGGCAGATGCCTGGCAAGCGTCTGGCCGATCTCGCCTTCGGTGCGCTGCGCGTGGTAGATGTCGTACTGGATGCGCAGGTTGGGCGAGCCCACTTCTTCCAGCAGCGCCAGCGCCTGGTCGGTGCGCGTGAGGAAGAAGCCCGGGATGTCGTAGCTGTTGATGGGCTCCACCAGCAGCGTGATGCCTTCGGCCTGCAGGGCCCGCGCGGCAAAGCGCAGGTTCTGCACCAGCGTGGCCTGGGCCTGCTCGGCGCTGACATGGGCGGGCCGCTTGCCGGCCAGGCAGTTCAGGCGCGGGCAGTCCAGCGCGGCGGCGTAGGCAATCGCCTGGGTCACGCCTTCGCGGAATTCGTCGATGCGATCGGGGTGGCAGGCGATGCCGCGCTCGCCGGCTTCCCAGTTGCCGGCCGGCAGGTTGTGCAGCACCTGGCGCAGGCCGTTGGCGCGCAGCGCGGCCAGCAGCTCATGGCGTTCGAAGCCATAGGGGAAGAGGTATTCCACGGCCTCGAAGCCCGCGCGCGCGGCGGCCTCGAAGCGTTGCATGAAAGGCTGCTCGGTGAAGAGCATGCTCAGGTTGGCGGCAAAACGGGGCATGGTTTTTCTCCTCAGTCCAGCAGCGCCGCGGCGGCGATGGATGTGGGCGCATCGGCCACGCTTTCGGCCAGGGCCTCGAATTCCTGGATCGCGTTGATTTCGGTGCCCATGGCGATGTTGGTCACGCGCTCGAGCATCACCTCGATGACCACCGGCACGCGGTGCTCGGCCATCAGCGCATCGGCCTGGCGCAGCGCGGGGCCCAGCTCTTCCTGGCGGCTCACGCGCAGGGCCTTGCAGCCCAGGCCCTCGACCACCTTGCGATGGTCCACGCCATAGCTGCGCTCCAGGCCGGCGTCTGCATCGGCGTTGATGTTTTCAAAGGCCAGCTGCACGCAGTAGTCCATGCTGAAGCCGCGCTGCGCCTGGCGGATCAGGCCCAGGTAGCTGTTGTTCACCACCACGTGGATGTAGGGCAGCTTGAACTGCGCGCCCACAGCCAGTTCCTCGATCATGAACTGGAAGTCGTAGTCACCCGAGAGCGCGACGATCCGGCGCGCGGGGTCGGCTGCGCGCACGCCCAGGGCGGCCGGGATGGTCCAGCCCAGCGGGCCGGCCTGGCCGCAGTTGATCCAGTGCCGCGGCCGGTACACATGCAGGAACTGCGCGGCCGCGATCTGCGACAGGCCGATGGTGCTCACATAGCAGGTCTCGCGGTCGAAGTGCCGGTTCATGCACTGGTACACGCGCTGCGGCTTCATGGGCACGTCGTCGAAGTCGGTCTTGCGCAGCATGGTCTTCTTGCGGGCCTGGCATTCGCCGGCCCAGCCGTCGCGCTGCGGCAGGCGGCCTTCGGCCTTCATGGCCTGCGCCACTTCCACGAAGAGCGCGAGCGCGGCCTTGGCGTCGGAGACGATGCCCAGATCGGGCGTGAAGACCCGGCCGATCTGCGTGGGCTCGATGTCCACGTGCACGAAGGTGCGCCCCTGCGTGTAGACATCGACCGAGCCCGTGTGCCGGTTGGCCCAGCGGTTGCCGATGCCCAGCACGAAGTCCGACGCCAGCAGGTTCGCGTTGCCATAGCGGTGGCTGGTCTGCAGGCCGCACATGCCGGCCATCAGCGGATGGTCGTCGGCGATGCTGCCCCAGCCCATCAGCGTGGGGATCACGGGCACGCCGGTCAGCTCGGCAAAGCGAACCAGCAGGTCGCTGGCGTCTGCGTTGATGATGCCGCCGCCAGCCACGATCAGCGGGCGCTGCGCCGCATTGAGCATGGCCAGGGCCTTCTCCACCTGGGCCCGCGTGGCGGCGGGCCTGTAGACCGGCAGCGGCTCGTAGGTGGCGATGTCGAACTCGATGCTCGCCATCTGCACGTCGAAGGGCAGGTCGATCAGCACCGGCCCCGGGCGGCCCGAGCGCATCAGGTGGAAGGCCTGCTGGAAGACCTGCGGCACCTGGCCCGGCTCGCGCACGGTGACGGACCACTTGGTCACAGGCTTGGAGATGGATTCGATGTCCACCGCCTGGAAGTCTTCCTTGTACAGGCGGGCGCGCGGCGCCTGGCCCGTGATGCAGAGGATGGGAATGGAATCGGCCGAGGCCGAGTACAGCCCCGTGATCATGTCCGTGCCCGCCGGGCCCGAGGTGCCGATGCACACGCCGATGTTGCCCGGGCAGGCCCGCGTGTAGCCTTCGGCCATGTGCGAGGCGCCTTCCACATGGCGCGCGAGGATGTGCTGGATCTCGCCGCTTTCGCGCAGCGCGGCATACAGCGGGTTGATGGCGGCGCCGGGCACGCCGAAGGCCTGCGTCACGCCTTCTTTCTGCATCACGAGCACGGCCGCCTGGGCGGCTGTCATCTTGGGCATCGGTGTCTCTCCTGTGTGTTGGAGCTGACTTTAGGAAGCCGCCCCTTTGCCAGGAAGAGCCGTGCGGGCCATAAGATTCATTCCGCCGTGGAATGACTGCGCCATCTACGATGGGCGCGCGCCGCCCCGGGCACGAAGCACGAACGATCAGGAGACAGGATGGACCGCTTGCAGGCGATGGAGGTCTTTGCCCGGGTGGTGGAAACCGGCAGCTTCTCGCGCGCCGCGCGCGACCTGGGCACCACCCAGCCCACGGTGACCAAGCAGGTGGCGGCCACCGAGGCGCGGCTGCAGGTGCGACTGCTCAACCGCAACACGCGCGGCGTGAGCCTGACCGAGGCCGGCGCGCTGTACTACGACAAGTGCAAGGCCATCCTGCGCGACGTGGCCGAGGCCGACAGCGTGGCGCGCGGGCGCCAGACGCAGTTGCATGGGCTGCTGCGCGTGGGCACTTCGGTGGCCTTCGGGCGCCGCGTCATCGTGCCCCAGATGCTCGAGTACATGCGCCGCCACCCGCAGCTGCAGATCGACCTGAGCTTCGAGGACCGCTATGTGGACCTGGTGGCGCAGGGCATCGACGTGGCCATCCGCATGGGCCAGCTGGCCGATTCGTCGCTGGGCGCGCGCTTTCTGGGAATGAACCCGTGGGTGCTGGCGGCCTCGCCCGGCTACCTGAAAAAGCATGGCACGCCGCGCGAGGCGACCGAGCTGTCGGCCCATGCGGCGCTGATCTACAGCAGCGTGGTGGGCGACGACCTCTGGCGCCTGCGCGGGCCCCACGGTGCGCCGGTGAGCGTGCCGGTCTCGGGGCGGCTGCGTTCCAACAACCTCTCGGCGCTGCTGGCGGCGGCGCGTGCGGGCCTGGGTGTGGCGCTCATGCCGCGCTACGTGGCGCAGCAATCACTGGCCAAGGGCCAGTTGGTGGAACTGCTGCCCGGGCAGGTGCGGGTGGAGCAGGAGATCCACGCCGTGTTCCCCTCGCCGCAGCTCGTGCCGGCCAAGGTCACGGCCTTCATCGCCTTCCTGCAGGAGCACTTTGCGGGCGAGTGGTGGGAGGCTTGAAGCGCGCCTTCCTTGCTCCCGATCAGTGCGGCGGCGGCGTCGTCCGTTCGTCCCGCGCGTCCTCATCGGCCGGCGTCGATTGGGTGAACAGCGACCACACGGCCATGAACAGGGCCGCGATCACGGGGCCGATGACGAAGCCGTTGATGCCGAACAGCGCCATGCCGCCGATGGTGGAGATCAGCACCACGTAGTCGGGCATCTGCGTGTCCTTGCCCACCAGCAGCGGGCGCAGGATGTTGTCGACCAGGCCGATGACGAAGACGCCCACGAAGATCAGCACCACGCCCTTGGTGATGGCGCCCGTGGCCAGGAAGTAGGCGGCCACCGGGCCCCAGATCAGCGCCGCGCCCACGGCCGGCAGCAGCGAAAGGAAGGCCATCACCACGCCCCACAGCAAGGCGCCCTGCACCCCCAGCAGCGCGAAGGCCACGCCGCCCAGCGTGCCCTGCACCGCGGCCACCACCACGTTGCCCTTGACGGTGGCGCGGATCACGGTGGTGAACTTGTTGAGCAGGTAGTGGGTGTGCGGCGGCGCCAGCGGCACCGACTGGCGCACCTTGCGCGACAGCGAGGCCCCGTCGCGCAGCAGGAAGAACAGCAGGTACAGCATCACGAAGAAGCTGATGATGAAGTCGAAGGTGTTCTGCCCGATGTTCAGCGCCTGCTGCGCGATGACCTGGCTGGCCTGCGAGGCGCCCTCGGCCAGCTTGGCCATCAGCGCCTCGAAATTGCCCAGGCCGAAGCGGTCGAGGATGCGCATCAGCCAGTCGGGCAGGGCGCCCACGATCTGCTGGAAATAGCCGTAGTAGTTGAGTTCGCCCGAGCGCATGCGCTGCGTGAGCGAGGCCACGTCGCTGATCAGGGTGGAGACGATCATGGCCAGCGGCAGGATCACGATCACCAGCACGATGCCCAGCGTGCCCAGCGCCGCCAGGGTCAGGCGCTGCTTGCCCCAGGCCTGCAGCAGCCGCTTGTACAGCGGCGTGAACAGGATCGCCAGCGCCAGTCCCCACAGCACGGCGCCAAAGAAGGGCTGCAGGATCCAGAAGAAGGCCGCCGTCACGGCCACGAGCAGCAGCAGGAAGAAACCGCGCTGGACTTGGGGTGTATTCATGATGCTCGGCACTGTAGCCGACGCCCGGGGCTTGCGCCGCATGCCGCGGCGCGCCGGACGTAGGTGCGGATCGGCGCCCGACGCCGGACGGCCGCCGTTCAGGCGCCGGTGGCAGGCAGCGCCAGGGGCGCCAGCGTGGTGCGCAGCCGGTCGGCGGCGGGGGCGGCCGGCATGTCGGTCTGCAGCGCCTGCTGCACATGGCCGATGTGCTCCACCATCAGCAGGCGCGCGCGTTCGGTGTCTCCGGCCTCCATGGCGGCCACGATGGCT
Source organism: Xenophilus arseniciresistens (assembly GCF_028023875.1). Taxonomy (GTDB): domain Bacteria; phylum Pseudomonadota; class Gammaproteobacteria; order Burkholderiales; family Burkholderiaceae_C; genus Xenophilus; species Xenophilus arseniciresistens. Next base: position 43,605 of record NZ_JAQIPB010000001.1, on the reverse strand, counting down.
TCGTGCTCCTCGCAGGACTGGCGCGCGTCGTGCCGTGACTGGTAGAGCGTGGCCGCGAGCGTGGTGCGTGCCGTCAGGTCGCGCAGCACGTCGCTCAGCAGCCGGTGGCCCAGCTGCTGGGCCAGGCAGACATGGAAGTCCGCGAGCAGGAAGGCGCGGGTGGCCGCATCGGCACCCTCGATGGCGCGCTGCTCTTCCTGGATGTGCGAGCGCAGTTGCCGGATCGCCGAGGCCAGGGGCCGACCCTGCGCGGCAATGATGCCGGCCTCGACCACGCGGCGTGCGGCGAAGGCATCCTGCGCCTCGTCCAGGCTGGGCTGCACCACATACCAGCCGCGTTTGGACTGCACCTCGACGAAGCCGCGCGCCTGAAGTTTCATCAGGGCCTCGCGCACCATGGTGCGGCTGACACCGAACAGGTCCGCCAGCGCCTGCTCGCCCAGCCGCTCGCCGGGTGCCAGCTTCTGCGCCAGGATGGCCTCCACCACGCGCTCGGCGATGGTGGTCGGGCTGATGTCCGATGCGGCGTCCGCCCGCGCGGACGGCGCGGACGGGTCAGGCACGGAAGGCGGACGGACGGCGGGCTCGGGCATCGTGGCGCGGTTCTTCGTGGGCGGGCGGTTCGTCAGTGTGCCCCAGTCGCGCGGCCCACGGCCGACGCCACCGTGGGCGAGGACACCTCGTCGGCGGGAAGCTCCTTGCCATCGAGTACCGCGTGGGCACGCTCGCGGTCGATGTCGCCTTCCCAGGCGGCCACGGCCACCGTCGCCACGCAGTTGCCGATCAGGTTGCCCAGCGCGCGCGCAATGCCCATGAACCAGTCCACCGACAGCACCAGCACCAGGCCGATGGCGGGGATGGCCGGAATGGCTTGCAGCGTGGCGGCCAGCACGACGATGGCCGAACCCGGCACGCCGTGCGCGCCCTTGGACGTGACCAGCGCGATCGCCAGGATGGTCAGCAGGTCCGTCATCGACACCGGCGTGTTGGTGGCCTGGGCGATGAACACCGCCGCCAGCGTGATGTAGATGGAAAAGGCGTCGAGGTTGAAGGAGTAGCCGGTCGGAATCACCAGGCCCACCGTGGAGTCGCGGATGCCCATGCGGCGCAGCTTGCCCATGATCTGCGGCAGCACGCTGTCGGAGGAGGTGGTGGCGAAGACGATCGCCAGTTCCTCGCGCAGGTATCGCAGCAGCTTGATCAGGCTGAAGCCCGAGATGCGCATCACCAGGCCCAGCACCACGAACACGAAGAAGATCACCGAGACATAGAACAGCACCACCAGCAGCCCCAGCTGCTTGAGCGAGCCGATGCCGTACTTGCCGACGGTGAAGGCGATCGCACCGAGCACGCCCAGCGGCGCGAACTTGATGATGATGCCCATGATCTTGAACAGCACCAGCGAGAGCGTTTCGATTAGGCCGGCCACCGGCGCGCCGCGCTCGCCCAGCAGGGCCAGGGCGCAGCCGAAGAGCACCGCGAACAACAGCACCTGCAGCACGTCGCCGGTCGCGAAGGCGTTCACCACGGTGGTGGGAATGAGCTTGAGCAGGAACTCCACCGTACCGCCGCTGGTGAGCTTCTCGGCATTGGAGGCATAGGCGCTCATGGCCGAAGCGTCCAGGGCTTTGGGGTCCACGTTCATGCCCACGCCTGGCTCGAAGATGTAGGCCAGCGCCAGGCCCAGCACCAGCGCGATGGTCGTGAGCACCTCGAAGTAGATCAGCGCCTTCACGCCCACCCGGCCCACGCGGCGCAGGTCTCCGGCACCGGCGATGCCGTGCACCACGACGCAGAACACCAGCACCGGGATGATCATCTTGATCAGCTTGATGAAGGCATCGCCCAGGGGCTTGAGCTTGAAGGCGAACTCGGGCGCCAGCAAGCCGACGACGGTGCCCACGATCAGGGCCAGAACCACCTGGCCAAAAAGGGAACGGAGGAAACGCATGTTGAACTCCAGTGCTGCATGCAAGTTGGGATTTAACTTGCATGCAAGAACTGTACGCATGGACTGCGAGCCCTTGTCAGCGGGTAATCCCGCGCCGCAACGGGCTGCCATGAAAAAAAGCCCCGCGATGCGGGGCTGGGTGAACGTGGTGCAGTGCACCACGGCGGGGCAAAGGCCCCGCTTCAGTGCGCCTCGGCCTGCCGCGCCGCCGCGATCGTGGCGGCGTCGTCCTGGCGCGCGCCGTTCAAGAAGATGTTCAGCAGCACGGCGGAAATCGAGGTCAGCAGGATGCCGGACTCGATCAGCGGGTGCAGGCCATGCGGCATCCACTGCTTGAAGTTGGGCGCCAGCAGCGGAATCATGCCGATGCCGATGGACACGGCGACGATCATGGCGTTGCAGCGGTTGGTCTTGAAGTCCACGTTGCCCAGGATGCGGATGCCCGTGGCCAGCACCATGCCGAACATCACCAGGCCGGCGCCGCCCAGCACCACGGTGGGCAGCGATTCCACCAGCGCCGCCATCTTGGGCAGCAGGCCCAGCACGATCAGGATCACGCCGCCGGCCACGCAGACGAAACGGCTCTTGACGCCCGTGACGGCCACCAGCCCCACGTTCTGCGAGAAGCTGGTGTACGGGAAGGTGTTGAAGATGCCGCCGATCAGCGTGCCCAGGCCGTCGGTGCGCAGGCCGCGCGCCAGGTCCTGCTGGCCCACGGGCCGCTCGGTCATCTCGCCCAGCGCCAGGAACATGCCGGTCGATTCGATCATCACCACGATCATCACCAGCGCCATGGTCAGGATCAGCAGCGGATCGAACTGCGGCATGCCGAAGTGGAAGGGCAGCACCACGTCCACCCAGGCGGCCTTGCCCACCTTCTCGAAGGTCATCAGGCCCATGGCCGTGGCCGCGATGCCGCCGACCACGATGCCCAGCAGCACCGAGATGTTGGCGACGAAGCCCTTGGCGAACTTGACGATCAGCAGGATGGACACCAGCACCAGCGCCGAGATGCCCACGCCCGTGAGGTCGGCGTACTTGGGGTTGGGCACCGTGGGCATCAGCGCCAGGCCCTTGGGTGCCGGCGGCAGCGCCGAGCCGGGCGCGCTGGCATCGGCCAGCCACTTGGCGTAGGCCGGGTCCACGATGCTGGGGGCCGTGGGCCCGACCGGGTTGCCGAAGATCCAGTTGATGCCCACGCGCATCAGCGTGATGCCGATCACCGCGATGATGGTGCCCGTGACCACCGGCGGGAAGAAGCGCAGCATTCGGCTGATCAGCGGCGCGATCAGGATCGCGATGAGGCCCGCCCCGATGATGGAGCCGAACAGCAACTGGGCCCCGGCCTGGCCGGGGTTGGCATTGGCGATGGCCACCATCGGTGCCACGGAGGCGAAGGTCACGCCCATCATCACGGGCAGCCGGATGCCGAACCATTGCGTGGCGCCCAGCGCCTGGATCAGCGTCACGATGCCGCAGCAGAACAGGTCGGCGCTGATGAGCAGGGCCACCTCGTCGGGGCTGAGCTTGAGCGCACGGCCCACGATCAGCGGCACGGCGACGGCGCCCGCATACATCACCAGCACGTGCTGCAGGCCCAGGGCGCTGAGCTTGCCCAGGGGAAGGTGCTGGTCGACGGGGTGCGTGTCGGATTGAGCGGCGGTTCTTTGGGTTGTCATGGGGCCATCTCCTTGCAGGATGCGGGGCAAGAATAGGAGTGCGGCCGGAATCGATAAAGGCGCACAATCCAATAAATCAATCGGCTTTCGCGATCAAAGGCGCTCTTTCCCTTGAGCATCAAGTCCTCTTTGCCCGAACTCAGGGTTTTCCTGGCCCTGGCCGAAAGCGGTCATTTCACGCGTGCCGCGGAGCGCCTGGGCATGTCGCAGTCTTCGCTGAGCGCGGCGCTGGGCAAGCTGGAACGGCTGCTCGGTGCGCGCCTGTTCGACCGGCATACGCGGGCCTGCCGCCTGACCGACGCGGGCACCGCACTGCTGCCCGCGGCGCAGCGCCTGGTGGCCGACTGGGAGCATCTGGTGGCCGACGCGCAGGACTTCGGCCGCAATGCACGCGGCCGCGTCTCGGTGGCTGCGCCCAACGCGCAGTGCGCGCTGCTGCTGCCGCCGGTGGTGCGCGCCTTCAGCGAGCGCTACCCCGGCGTGCGCGTGCAGCTGCACGACGTGCCCGAACACGAAGTGCATGCGCTGGTGCGCCACGGCACGGCGGACCTGGGCATCGCCACCCAGACCGATGCGCGCAGCGACCTGGTGGCCACGCCGCTGTCGTCAGACCGCTTCATTGCCGTGATGGCACCCGGTTCGCCGCTGACCGCGCGCCGCACGCTGGAGTGGCAGCAGGTGGCGCGCGAGCCGCTGATCGGCTATCTGCCCGGCAACCCCGTGCGTCGGCTGCTGGAGGAGAAGCTGGCCGAGCGCGGCATCCGCCTGACATACGCCTTCGAGATCGCCTTGCCCTGGACCATGATGGGGCTGGCGCGCGAAGGCCTGGGCGTGGCCATCGTCACCAAGGCGCTGCAGCCCATGGCCCGGTGGCATGGGCTGGAGGTGCGCAGCGTGGGCCGTCCGCAGGTGGCGCGCACCATGACCCTGCTGCGCGCGCCGGGCAATCTCCTGTCGCCCGCCGTGGCGGCCTTCCGGGACCTGCTGATCGCGCACGAGGCCGAACGAAGCTGAGCCGCGCCGCGCGCATGTCTGACAGGCGCGCTCGCGGCTGTCCCGCGCGGTGCGGGTTGCCGGCGGGCGCATCCTGTGGTCGAAGGTATGCAGGTGCGCGCGCCTCAGGCCGGCGCAGGCACCCGCCTTGCCGCCAAAGGAGACCCGATGACATTCGCCGCCTGGTTGGGGCGCCGCGCGCGCCCGGCGCTTGCCCAAGCCCTGCCTCCCCTGAGCCAGACCGAACGCCTGGCGCTGGAGGCGGGCAGCGTGGGATTCGAAGGCCAGCTCTTTGCCGGCCGCCCGGATTTCAGCGCGCTGTGCCGCACGCCCGCACTGGCACTGAGCGAGCGCGAGCAGAACTTCCTGGACGGCCCCGTGCGGCGCCTGTGCCGCATGCTGGACGACCATGCCATCGACGAGGCCGGCGATCTGCCCGAGGAGGTGTGGCGCTGGCTGCGCGACGAGCGCTTCTTCGGCATGATCATTCCGGAACGCCATGGCGGCCTGGGTTTCAGCCACCAGGCGCATGCCACGGTGGTGGCGCGCATCGCCACCGTCAATGTGGCCGCGGCCGTCACGGTGATGGTGCCCAATTCCCTCGGCCCGGCTGAGCTGCTGCTGCACTACGGCACACCCGAGCAGCAGGCCCACTGGCTGCCGCGCCTGGCCGATGGCCGGGAGCTGCCCTGCTTCGGCCTGACGTCGCCCTATGCGGGTTCGGACGCCGCGAGCATCCCGGACGTCGGCGTGCTGGTGGAGCGGGAGTTCGAGGGGCGCATGACGCGCGGCTTCCTGGTCGATTTCGACAAGCGCTACATCACGCTGGCACCCGTGGCCACCGTGGTGGGCCTGGCCTTCCAGGCGCATGACCCGAGCCGCCCGGAAGGCGAGCGCGAGCTGGGCATCACCTGTGCGCTCATTCCCGTGCCGCAGCCCGGCCTGCAGATCGGGCGGCGCCATCGGCCCATGGCTTCTGCCTTCATGAACGGGCCGATGCGAGGGCGCCAGGTCTTCGTGCCGATGGAGTGGGTGATCGGCGGCGAGGCCCAGGTGGGCCAGGGCTGGCGCATGCTCATGGAATGCCTGGCGGCCGGGCGCGCCATTTCGCTGCCCGCGCTGGGCTCGGCCATGCAGCAGAGCGCCTTGTTCGTGGCCGAAGGCTACGGCCGCATCCGCGAGCAGTTCGGCCTGCCCATCGGGCGCTTCCATGCCGTGGCGAGCCTCACGGCGCGCATGGCGGCCGAGCTCTATGCCACCGATGCCGCGCGGCGCTACACCGCCGTGGTGTTGGATGCCGGCGAGCGGCCCAGCGTGGCCGGCGCCATGGTCAAGGTGCAGCTCACCGAGGCCGGACGCCGCGCCGTGACCCACGGCATGGACATCCTGGGCGGCAAGGGCATCATCGCGGGCCCCGCGAACCTGCTGGGCAACGCCTATAGGCAGGCGCCCATCGCGATCACGGTGGAAGGCGCCAACCTGCTGACGCGCGCACTCATCGTCTTCGGCCAGGGGGCCGTGCGCTGCCACCCCTACGTGCTCGATGAAATGGCCGCCGTGCAGGCGGCCGACGACGAGGCGCTGGGCCAGGCGCTTCTGGGCCATGCCCGACACGTGGTGCGCAACCTCGGCCGCAGCCTCTTGGGCGGCGGCCTGCAGGGCACGGTGCCCGACGGCCTGCTGCGGCAGGCGCGTGCCATCCAGCGGCTGAGCGCGCGGCTGGCCTTCGCGGCCGATCTGGCGATGGGCCTTCTCGGCGGCCGGCTCAAACGCATGGAGCTGCTGTCGGCCCGCCTGGGCGACGCGCTGGCGCACCTGTACCTGGCCAGTGCCAGCGTCTGGCGCTTCCATGTGGAGGACGGCGAAGACCCGGTCCTGCTGCCGCTGGCACGCGCGGCCATCAACGCGCAGCTGCATGCGGGCGAGCAGGCGCTGCGGGGCTTCTACGCCAATATGCCGCAGCTCGGCGTGCGGCTGCTGGGCCGCGTGATGACGGCCCGGGCGCGGCCCGAGGCGCAGGCCGACGAGTGCTGGCTCGAGATCGCACAGATGCTGGAGCACGAGCCCACGCTGCTGTCCCGCCTGCTGCCGGACCTGCAGCGCCCCGCCACGGGCGGCATGCTCGACCTGATGGAAGCGCTGGAGCTGGCGCAGCGCCTGGGCCCGGAGGCGCAGGCGCTGCAGAAGGCCTGGCGCAGCACGCGCTCCATGGCCGCCGCGAGCCAGGGCGCGGCCGACCCCGCGCTGGCGCGGGCCTACCTGCAGGCGGTGGACCGCGTCATCCAGGTCGACGACGGGCCCGGCCCGCGCAGCGCCCCTGCAGCCGGGCTCAGGCGCCCGCCGGAGGCAGCAGCGCCTGCAGGGCCTGGGCCGTCATCGAATCCGCTGGAAAGAAGGACTCCACAGCCAGTTCCTGCAAAGTGACGTCCATGGGCGTGCCGAAGAGGGTGGTGGTGCTGATCAGATTCAGCAGGCCCGCTTCGGTGCGCAACTGCAGCGGCACCAGCACGCCGGCCAGATCACCGCCGGCTTCGGGCCCCAGGGCCTCGCCATCGCTCTCGGGCAGCGGGTAGGCCGCCAGTTCGTCGTGCAGCAATTGCGCGTCGCCGGTCGCGGTGGTCTGCTGCTGCAGGCGCTCCAGCACATGCGCACGCCATTGGCGCAGGTTGACGATGCGCGGCGCCAGCCCCTGCGGATGCAATGACAGGCGCAGCACGTTGATCGGTGGCTGCAGCAGCTCGGGCGCCGCGCCCGTCATCAGCAAGGGCACCAGCGCATTGCAGGCCAGCAGGTTCCAGTGCCGGTCCACGGCCAGCGCAGGGTAGGGCTCATGGCCCTTGAGCACGCGCTGCACCGCTTCGCGAGCGACGGCCAGGGCGGGGTCGTCCAGGCCGCGCTGGCGGTACATCGGCGCGAAGCCCGCGGCCACCAGCAACGTGTTGCGCTCGCGCAGCGGCACCTGCAGCCTTTCGGCCAGGCGCAGCACCATTTCGCGGCTGGGGGCGGCGCGGCCTGTTTCCACATAGCTCAGGTGGCGGGTGGAAATCTCGGCGTCCTGCGCCAGATCGAGCTGGCTCAGCCGCCGGTGCTGGCGCCAGTGGCGCAGGTGCATGCCGAAGGGGTCTCGCGTGCCGGGGCGCGAGATGTGGGGGCTGGCGGCGGCGTGCAGTGGGCTCATGCCCGGCATTCTGGCGCGCGGCAGGCGTGCCGCCATGACCTCCGAGGTCATGGACCCTGTGCAGCCACGGCGAGACGATGCGGCCCAGCACGGCACACCGTCGCTGCCGCGCACAGACCCTTGAAGGAGCCTGCCATGTCTTCCATTGCTTCCCTTGTCGCCTCTCCCCGCTTCCTGCCCCGCGTGATGGCGCTGGACGCCGCCTCCTGCGCGCTGACCGGCGCCGCCCAGCTCGGCTTCACCGACGCGCTGGCCCGGCTCACCGGCCTGCCGGCGGGCCTGCTGACGGGCACCGGACTGTTCCTGCTGGGCTATGCCGTGGTGGCGGCCTGGCTGGCCCTGCGCCAGCCGGTGCCCCGCATCCTGATCGGCCTAGTGGCCATGGGCAACCTGGGCTGGGCCGTGGGCTGCGTGCTGCTGATGGCAGCCGGGCCCTTTGCGCTCAGCGCCCTCGGCATGGCCTGGCTGCTGGCGCAGGCCGTCACGGTGCTGCTGCTGGCCGATGCGCAGTGGATGGGCCTGCGCGCCACGCGCACGCCGCGCGCGGTGCTCGCCTGAGGCGCCGCATGGCGGGCCCTGGGCCACGGCGCACCCTCGCTGCGCCAATACCGGCGCTCGCCATGAGGGCGCGCCGCAGGCCTACCTCGCGCGCCATGGAAGCCTGCTATCTTTTGTGCGTGCCGCTACCCGGGCGGCGACCACGATCGAAGAAGGAGCGCAATTCCATGGCTGCCGCCACCTCTCAGGCCCCGTCCTCCGCCGGGGCCTTCGCCCCCACCCTCAAGACCTTCAAGACCGCATCCGGTGAATCCGGCAAGTTCTGGTCGCTGAAGGAGCTGGCCAAGCAATACCCCAACGTCACCAAGCTGCCGGTGTCGATCCGCATCGTGCTGGAGTCGGTGCTGCGCAACTGCGACGGCCAGAAGGTGACCCCGGCGCACGTGGAGCAACTGGCCAACTGGCAGCCCAATGCCGACCGCACGGAGGAAATTCCCTTCGTCGTCACGCGCGTGGTGCTGCAGGACTTCACGGGCGTGCCGCTGCTGGCCGATCTTGCTGCCATGCGCAGCGTGGCCGCGCAGTTGGGCAAGTCGCCCAAGACGATTGAGCCGCTGGTGCCGGTGGACCTGGTGGTGGACCACTCGGTGATGGTGGACCATTACGGCACGCCGCAGGCGCTGGACCTGAACATGAAGCTGGAGTTCTCGCGCAACAACGAGCGCTACCAGTTCATGAAGTGGGGCATGCAGGCTTTTGACACCTTCGGCGTCACGCCGCCGGGCTTTGGCATCGTGCACCAGGTGAATCTGGAATACCTTGCGCGCGGCGTTTACAAGTCTGCCGACGACAAGGCCGATGTGCCGGTGTGGTACCCCGACTCGCTGGTGGGCACCGACAGCCACACCACCATGATCAACGGCGTGGGCGTGGTGGGCTGGGGCGTGGGCGGCATCGAGGCCGAGGCCGCGATGCTGGGCCAGCCCGTGTACTTCCTGACGCCCGACGTGGTGGGTTTCGAACTCACGGGCCAGCTGCGCCAGGGCGTGACGGCCACCGACCTGGTGCTCTACGTCACGCAGATCCTGCGCGGCGAGAAGGTGGTGGGCAAGTTCGTCGAATTCTTCGGCCCCGGCGCGGCCTCCATCCCCGTGCCCGACCGGGCCACCATCGGCAACATGGCGCCCGAGTACGGCGCCACCATGGGCTTCTTCCCGGTCGACGACAAGACCATCGACTACTTCCGCGGCACCGGCCGCACCGAGGCCGAGATCGAGCGCTTCGAGGCCTACTACAAGGCGCAGGGCCTGTTCGGCATGCCCGGTGCCGAGGGTGCCTCCCAGTCCGCGGGCGAGGTGCAGTACACCAAGATCGTCAAGCTGGACCTGTCCACCGTCACGCCCAGCCTGGCCGGCCCCAAGCGGCCGCAGGACCGCATCGACCTGGGCCATCTGTCGGCGCGCTTCAAGGAGCTGTACAGCAAGCCCGTGGAGGCCAACGGCTTCAACCAGCCGGCCGATCGCCTGCTGCCTCGCGTGACGCTGGCCAACCAGCCCGAGGAAGCGCCGGTGAAGATCGGCAACGGGGATGTGCTGATCGCGGCCATCACTTCGTGCACCAACACTTCCAATCCCAGCGTGCTGCTGGCCGCGGGGTTGCTGGCCAAGAAGGCGGTGGAGGCGGGCCTGACCGTCAAGCCCCATGTGAAGACCTCGCTGGCCCCGGGCTCGCGCATCGTCACCGAATACCTGCAGAAGACGGGCCTGCTGCCTTACCTCGAAAAGCTGGGCTTCTATCTCGCCGGCTATGGCTGCACCACCTGCATCGGCAATGCAGGCGACCTGGCGCCCGAGATCAATGACGCGATCACGCGCAGCGACCTGGTCTGCGCGGCCGTGCTCTCGGGCAACCGCAACTTCGAGGCGCGCATCCACCCCAACCTCAAGGCCAACTTCCTGGCCTCGCCGCCGCTGGTGGTGGCCTTTGCCATCGCGGGCAACGTGATGGTGGACCTGATGACCGAGCCGGTGGGCAAGGGCACCGGCGGCAAGGACGTGTACCTGGGCGACATCTGGCCCAGCGCGCAGGAGGTCTCGGACCTGCTGGGCTTTGCGATGGACGCCAAGGCCTTCCGCCAGAACTACAGCCAGATCGCCGCCAACCCCGGCAAGCTGTGGAGCAGCATCAAGGGCGTGACCGGCGACGTGTACGACTGGCCTGACTCCACCTACATCGCCGAGCCGCCTTTCTTCGCGGGCTTTCGCATGCAGCCCCATGCCACGCAGGTCGGGGTGCAGGGCGCGCGCGTGATGGCGCTGTTCGGCGACTCCATCACCACCGACCACATCTCGCCGGCCGGCGCCATCAAGGAAAGCTCGCCGGCCGGCCAGTACCTCAAGGCCAACGGCGTGCAGAAGGCGGACTTCAACAGCTACGGCTCGCGCCGCGGCAACCATGAAGTCATGATGCGCGGCACCTTTGCCAACGTGCGCATCAAGAACCTGATGATCCCGCCGGCCGCCGACGGCTCGCGCGAGGAGGGCGGCGTGACGCTGTTCCAGCAGAGCGGGCCGCGCCAGGGCGAGAAGATGTTCATCTACGACGCCGCCATGGCCTACATGGAGGCGGGCACGCCCACGGTGATCTTCGCGGGCGAGGAATACGGCACCGGCTCCAGCCGCGACTGGGCGGCCAAGGGCACGCAGCTGCTGGGCATCAAGGCCGTGGTGGCGCGCAGCTTCGAGCGCATCCATCGCGCCAACCTCGTCGGCATGGGCGTGCTGCCGCTGCAGTTCCTGGGCACCGATTCGTGGGAAGGCCTCAAGCTCGTGGGCAACGAGAAGATCGACATCGTGATCGACGGCGAACTGAGCCCGCAGCGCGATGACGTCAAGCTCGTGGTGCATCGCGCCGACGGCCAGGTGCAGGAGCTGGCGGTGCGCCTGCGCATCGACACCCCCATCGAAGTCGAGTACTACCGCCACGGCGGCATCCTGCCTTTCGTGCTGCGCCAGCTGCTGGCCGATTGAGCGGGCGGCGCGGCGTTGAGCCGGGGGCTCCGGCGCCCGCGAACCCCGCACGTCCCACGCTCAAGTTCCCATGCGCTCAGGCATGATCGGCGCATGAGTGGATTGCAAGTTCTGGTCGTCGGCGCAGGCATCGGCGGCCTGGCGGCCGCGCTGGCGCTGGGGCGCGACGGCCATCGGGTGGAGGTGCTGGAGCAGGCGCCGGCCTTCGAGGCATTCGGCGCCGGCATCCAGCTCGGCTCCAACGCGGTTCGACGGCTGCATGCACTGGGCCTGCAATCAGGCTTGCAGGGCATCGCGGCCAGCCCCAGGCGGCTGGTGATCCGCAGCGCGCAAAGCGATGCCGAGCTGGCGCAGATGCCCTTCGATGCCTCGCGCACGCAGCGCTATGGCGCGCCGTATTTCTGCGTCCATCGCGCCGATCTGCATGCGCTGCTGTTGGGCGCCATCCAGGCGCAGGGCCTGCAGCAGGTGGGCCTGCACACGGGCGTGCGCATCTCGCGCATCGCCACGCGCGGCGGCGAGCTGGTGTGCGCGGCAGCCGACGATGCGCGCGCCTGGGAGGCCGATGCGCTGGTGGGGGCAGACGGTCTTTGGAGCAGCACCCGTCAGCACGTGATGGAAGCCGACACGCCGCCCCACCGCACCGGCCACACCGCGTGGCGTGCCTTGCTGCCCCAGGCCCAACTGCCAGAGGCGCTGCGCAGCGACTGCATCCAGGTCTGGCTGGGCGCGCGGCTGCATGGGGTGGCCTATCCCGTGCGGGCCGGCGACTTTCTCAATGTGGTGGTGCTGGCCGAGGCAGATGAGATGGCCGATGCCAGGGACTGGAATCAGGCATCCACCCAGGCCGTGCTGCGCAAGGCCACCGGCCAGGTGCGTGCCGCAAGCCTGCAGGCTTTGCTGGAGGCGGTGCCAGCCTGGCGCGCCTGGACGCTGCATGACCGTGCGCCGCTGAGCGGACCGGCCCAGATGGCGCATGAACGCATCGCCTTGCTCGGCGATGCCGCGCATCCCATGCTGCCCTATCTGGCGCAGGGCGCCGGCATGGCCATCGAGGACGCCGTGAGCCTGGCGGCCGAACTCAAGGACTGCAGCCGCGCCGGGCTGCCCGCGGCCCTGTCACGCTATGCGCAGCAGCGCTGGGCCCGCAACGCCCGCGTACAGGCAAGAGCCCGCCGCAACGCGCGCATCTTCCATGCCACCGGCCCCTTGCGCCTGGGCCGCGACCTGGCCATGCGGGTGGGCGGACAGCGCGTGTTGGATGTACCTTGGCTTTACGCTGGGTAGAGAAGGCCGGCGCGTAGTCCGTCACGCTATGCAGGAGGGCGCCAACTCAGGGCACCCGAGAATCTGGCTCCGCCAGTCCTCCGGGTGCGCCCCCCTCCCGCAGGAGAGGGGGGAGCCGCGAAGCGGCCTGGGGGGTGTTGCGTCTAGTACGCGCCGCACAGCGCAAAGGCGTAGCGCGAATCCTGCGCCTCTTCGCTGCCGCGCCAGCGGGGCAGCTGCAGATCGGTGGCCGCGCGTGGCAGGTCGAGGTTGGAGAAGCGGCGCAGGACGCCTGCGCCGGCTTCGCGCAGGGAAAGGCCAGGCCGCAGCCGCGCCACTTCGACATGGTGGATGCGGCGCTTGTTGTGATGCACGATGGCCTGCTGGTCGCCGTCCAGCAGGTACAAAGTGCCTTGCTCCGATTCAAGCACGTCGCGAAAGCGCTGCCACACGGCGACCAATGAGGGCTTGATGCTGTGCAGGGTGCAGCCGGCCGCCCTGGCATGGGCATGCAGCTCGGCATTCAGCGCCAGCGGAATGCAGGACACCACCTGCTCGCCACTGGCGGCCGGCGTCGCGAAGGAGAAAGCCGCGGTGCGGGCGTCGCGCTCGTAGAGCTGCTCATAGCGTGCACGGGCGTAGCTGTCGCGCAGGCTGAGGTCCACGGCCTCGGGGGACCAGGGCAGCACGAAGTACTGGGCTTCGCTGGGGCCGATGACCCAGCCCAGCGTGCGACGCGCAGGCGCATCGCCGATCCAGGCCCCCAGGCGCTGCATGGCCTGTGAACGCTCGCCGCGATGGAAGGAGAAGCTGGCGGTGCGCGTCAGGCGCCGCAGGCCCCACCGGCGCTGCACTTCGCAGGCGATCAGCGAGTCCGAAGCCAGGTGCACGCTGATGTGGGCGCTGGAGAAAACGTCGGCCATGGTCATGCGCGCTATTGAAAGCCAATCCGCCTGCGCTGTGACCTACCAGCTTTGACAGGTGCCCGAGGGGTGCGCGGCCCGCTTTGCGACCGCACAATGACATTCATGTCCACCACATGCGACCGGAAGATGGGGGCTGGACGGCTTCCCGGCGGGGAGGCCGGAGTCCCCGTGCCGCCTGGCCGGGGGACTGTGTCTTGATCGGCGAAGCGTCAGTGCAGCAGGCCGCGCATCAGCGCCTGGACCACGGCCGCCGTCTTGTTGGCGACCTTCAGCTTCTGCACTGCGTTCTTGATATGGAAATTGACCGTGGGGATCGAGATGGCCAGGATGTCGCCGATGTCTGCGGCCGTCTTGCCGTCAGCCGTCCACTTGAGCACTTCGACCTCGCGCGCGGTCAGGGCCTCTTCCTGTGGCGGCACGTAGCGGCTCTGCATCAGCCGCGACAGCGAAAGGTGCGCCGATTGCACCAGCCAGCGCATCTTGGTCTCGTTCTCGCGCAGCTCCTGCGCAGAGAAGGGGTCGCCCCCTCGCGACAAGGTGAGCATGCCCCCCACGCCAAAGCCATCCAGGCTCGATTGCGCCCAGCCCACGCACAGGCCGGCGCTGCGCGCTTCCTCCCAGAACTGCGGCGTGCCAGCAAACATCTCGTCGGTCCAGATCAGCGGCTGCTGGCTCAGATGGCCCAGCCGCACGCTCGGGTCCACCTGCAGGTAGCCGGCTTCCATGTAGCGCCGCTGCCATTGCTCGGAGTAGTTGTTGAGCGTCAGCACCTTGGGGTTGGAAACCGGAATGGCCAGCCGCAGGCCATAGGCGCAATGGTCGAAGCCCAGCTCGCGCGCGGCGCGCAGCAGGGCCTGGAAGACCACGGCCTCATCGGTGGCGCGGTCCAGGGCGACCAGAAGATTCTCGGCAAAGGATTGCACGAAGGGCCTGCTGGGTGGATGCGTGACAAGGCGCGTGGAGGAGCCCCGAGCGGTGCCCCGGGGCGCCGCATGCGCGGCAAGAAAAATCGACGGCATTCAATTTACACCAAATGTTTCTATCTGCCGAGCGTCCCGGCGAATGAACTTTTCGGTCCTCGAGGAGGCGCGACATGACTTCCCCCATCCAGGACGGCCTGCTGCACCTGCGCCAGGCCGAGCTCGAAGCCCTGCCCCTGGAGCACCTGTGGTCGGGCACCGATGACGACGATCTCAGTGCAGCCCAGGACTGTGGCCGGCTGGCCACCTTGTCGGGCTACACCGAGTGGGTGAGTCCGCAGGCCAGGACGCTGACGCTGGGCTGGGACTGGCAACTGCTTGCAGGCGCGGAGCGGCCCAGGGTCATGCGCCGCGGCTTGCCGCGCACCAATATCCAGGTGCTGGACGAGAGCCTGCGTCCGCTGCCCTGGGAGCACAACCTTCAATGGCTGGCGGCCTTCATCGATCGCATCGACTGGGCTTCGCCGGCTTTCGAGGCGGTTTGTCAAAAACATGTGAACTGAGCGCAACCGCCTTTTGATGACGCGCTGATCGCGCGTGCGGCCTGAGCCGCCAGACGCTGTTGACCCCTGCGGGGCCCGCGGCGGGGCGGAGCGCAACTATCAGACTTGGTAGTTTCTTCTGCGGGCCGGTGGAGCTGCAATGAATGGATACAACCACTCGGCTCCAATCATGCAAATGCTCACAGGTCGCTGCGGCGACATCGCTCCCCAGCTCTTTGAAGAAATCGGCCGCTACCGCCACAAGGTTTTCGTCGAGATGCTCAAGTGGGAGCTGCTGCTCGACGAGCCCGGCATCGAGCGCGACCAGTTCGACCGCGAAGACACGCTCTACGTGGTGGCGCGCGACGAGGCGGGCGCCGTGATCGGCACCGCGCGGCTGCTGCCGACCACCCGGCCCTACCTGCTGGGCGAAGTCTTCCCCGAGCTGCTGGCCGGCGCCGAGCCGCCCCGGGACGAGCGCGTCTGGGAACTGTCGCGCTTTGCGGCGGTGGACTTCGGCAAGCCGGTGGGCAATGCCATGGGCCAGTTCTCGGCCTACGTGGCGGCTTCGCTGCTGGCGGCCTCGCTGGAGGCGGCAAGGGCCCAGGGCGCCGAGCGCGTGATCACCGTCTCGCCGCTGGGCATCGAGCGCCTGCTGCGGCGCGGCGGCTACCGCTCACACCGTGCCGGCCCGCCGCAATTGATGGGCGGCCATCCCATCTTCGCGTGCTGGATCGACACGACCGACCCGGCTTGCCTGGCTCAGCTGGAGCGCGATCGCGTCGAACTCGCGCACTGAGAAGGTGTGAACGAACCCCACATGTCCGCTCATCCCGCCCAGAGGCGCGCCCTCATCGTTGCAAATGCTCGCCATAGCCCGAGCTATGGCTGCGCTTTGCGCCTCGATGGCGCACCTCTGGACGGTCTGCTCGGCCACGCGGGATTCATTCACACCTTCTGAGCCTGCGGGCGCGGCACGCAAGTGATCCGGCGCCTCCTTCCTGACGTACAGCGCACGAGCCGCAGGCATGTCGCCTTGCGGGCTGCCCCCGAGGGCGGCAGCACGACGACAGGAGCCTGGCGTGGCAGTGCATCGCAGGATCGTGAACGCGTTGAATCGCGGGTGGCTGGGCGCGTGGATGGCGGGCCTCGCCCTGGCCTTGCTGGGCGGCTGTTCGGGTACCGGCGCCCTCAACACCTTGTCGGCGCATGGCAGCGCCTACACCCTGCAGACTGACGTGCCCTATGGGCCGCTGCCGCGGCAGAAGCTGGACATCTACACGCCCACGGCGGCCGCGCCCGCGCGGGGCTGGCCGATGGTGGTGTTTCTGTACGGCGGCACCTGGCGCAGCGGCGAACGGGGTGACTACCGTTTCGTGGGCGCGGCTCTGGCGACGAAGGGCATGCAGGTGCTGGTGGCCGACTACCGGCTCTATCCCGAAGTGCGTTATCCGGATTTCGTGGCCGACAGCGCCAAGGCCGTGGCCTATGGGCTGAGCCAGGCCCGGCGACTGGGGGCCGACCCCGGGCGCGTGTTCCTCATGGGGCATAGCGCTGGCGCCTACAACGCGGCGATGGTTGCGCTGGACGCGCGCTGGCTGCGGGCCGAAGGGCAGCGGCCCCAGGCACTGGCCGGCTGGATCGGCCTGGCGGGTCCTTATGACTTCTACCCGACTGAGAACCCCGACGTGCAGCCGGTGTTCTTCCATCCCGACTATCCGCCGCGCTCACAGCCCATCGGCTTTGCGCCCGCGGATGCGCCACCCACTTTTCTGGGCGCGGCCAGCGATGACCCGCTGGTGAGCCCGGAGCGCAATGCGCAGGCGATGGCGCAACGCCTGCGTGCGGCAGGCGTGCCGGTCACGCTGCGCCTGTACCCACGAGCCAGCCACGTGACCTTGATCGGTGCGCTGGCATGGCCCCTGCGCTGGGCCGGACCGGTGCTGGACGACGTGCGGGCCTTCGTCGATGCGCCCCGAGCCGCCGATGGCCCTTGAGGCCTCCTCGCCAGATCACAGGGCCGTGCGCAGCGTCCAGATCTCCGGAAACAGCACCACGTCCAGCATCTTGCGCAGATAGCTCACGCCGCCCGTGCCGCCCGTGCCGCGCTTGAAGCCGATCACGCGTTCCACGGTGGTGACATGGCGGAAGCGCCAGAGGCGGAAGGCATCCTCGATGTCGGTGAGCTTTTCGCCCAGTTGGTACAGGTCCCAGTGCGCGTGCGGGTCGCGGTACACCGTCAGCCAGGCCTGTTCCACACCGGCGCTGGCCTCGTAGGGCTGGGTCCAGTCGCGCTCCAGCCGGTCGGCGGGCACGGGAATGCCCTGGCGCGCCATCAGGCGCAGGGCCTCGTCGTACAGAGAAGGCGCGCGCCAGGCGGCTTCCACCTGCGCCAGCAGCTCGGGGCGGTGTGCGTGCGGCTTGAGCATGGCCGCGTTCTTGTTGCCCAGCGCGAACTCGATGCAGCGGTACTGCGCGCTCTGGAAGCCGCTGGAGTTGGCGAGGTAGGGGCGCATGGCCGTGTACTCGGGCGGCGTCATGGTCGACAGCACGGTCCAGGCATTGACCAGTTGCTCCATGATGCGCGAGACGCGCGCCAGCATCTTGAAGGCCTCGGGCTTGGTGTTCTCCGACGGATTGGCAATGGCCAGGATGGCCGCGCGCAGTTCGTGCAGCATCAGCTTCATCCACAGTTCGCTGGTCTGGTGCTGCACGATGAAGAGCATCTCGTCGTGCGCGGGCGAGAGCGGATGCTGCGCGTTCAGCACCTCGTCCAGGTGCAGGTAGTCGCCATAGCTCATCGATTTGCTGAAGTCGAGCTGCGCCTTTTCTTCGTGGACGATGTCTTCGGGCCGGCGGGCGCCGGGGTCGTGGGGGCAGGTCATGGGGTCACCTCTTGGCGTTGGCGTGGCGCAGTGCTCCGCGGGCCCCGCGGCCAAGACCGGGGGCTGCGTGGAGCAGTTCGTTGCAAGGCTTAGGCCAGAACGGCGGCGACGGCCTGGGCCACGGTGTCGACGTTCTTGGTCGACAGGCCGGCGATGCACATGCGGCCCGAGCGCACCAGGTACACGCCATGCTCGGTACGCAGGCGGTCCACCTGCTTGGGCGTCAGGCCCGTGTAGCTGAACATGCCGCGCTGGGTCAGGAAGTAGTTGAAATCGCGCTTGCCTTCGAAGCGCGCGTTCAGTGCGGCATACAGGCGCTCGCGCATGTCCTTGATGCGGGCGCGCATGTCGCCCAGCTCGGCTTCCCATTCGGCGCGCAGCTCGGGGTTGTCCAGCACCTGCGTCACCAGGCGCGCGCCATGCGTGGGCGGGCTGGAGTAATTGGCCCGCACGGCCGACTTGAGCTGGCCCAGCACGCGATCGGCTTCTTCCTTGTCCTTGCACACGACCGACAGGCCGCCGCAGCGCTCTCCGTACAGCGAGAAGCTCTTGGAGAAGGAGTTGGAGACGAAGAAGCGCACGCCCGCATCGGCCAGCGAACGCACGGCAAAGGCATCGGCGTCCACGCCGTCGCCGAAGCCCTGGTAGGCGATGTCCACGTAGGGGATCAGCTCACGTTCGGCGATCACGGGGATCAGCGTGCGCCACTGGTCCTGTGACAGGTCCACGCCCGTCGGGTTGTGGCAGCTGGCATGCAGCAGCACGATGCTCTGCTTGGGCAACTGCTTGAAGGTGGCCAGCATGTCCTCGAAGCGCAGGCCGCCCGTGGCATCGTCGTAGTAGGGGTAGGTGTTGACCTTGAAGCCCGCGCCTTCGAACAAAGCCTTGTGGTTTTCCCAGGTCGGGTCGCTGACCCAGACCTGCGAATCGCCGAAATAGCGGCGCAGGAAGTCGCCGCCGACCTTCAGGCCGCCGGAGCCGCCCAGCGTCTGCAAGGTGGCGATGCGGCCGCTGGTCACGGCTTCGTGCTGCGCGCCGAAGACCAGCTTCTGCACGGCCAGGCGATACGCGGCCATGCCTTCCATGGGCAGGTACGAGCGCGGTCCGATGTTCTGCAAGAGCGTGGTTTCGGCCTTGCGCACGGCCGACATCACGGGCAGCCTGCCTTCGTCGTCGAAGTAGATGCCGATGCTCAGGCTGACCTTGTTGGGGCGCGGGTCGGCCTGGAAGTCCTCCATCAAGGAGAGAATCGGGTCACCGGGGTAGGCTGGAACGTGCTGGAACATGGAAGCTCGCGGTAGTGGAAGAGGGATGGATGTGTTTGTCAGATCGCTTGTCGAGGGCGAGTGGCGGGGAAGTTAACACTGCAAAAAATGGCATGGTGTCGGTTATTTGCAACGCCCAATCCAAATTTTGTCCCCCGTTTTATCAAAGGAACACATTCAAGGATTCTCAGCCCATGAAGCAAGTGATAGATGCCGGCTTGCCGCCCCTGAAGCAACCGTTCTCCTGGGCCGTCAAGGCCACGGGCGCCATGCTGTTCACGGCCCACGGCCCGGTGCGCCAGGACGGCAGCATCGACACCGGAAGCATCGAGGCCCAGACGCGCCTGACTTTTGGCAACCTGCGCCGCACGCTGGAAAACGCGGGCGGCACATTGGCCGATGTGACGCAGGTGCTGATCTACATGACCGATGTGAAGGACATGCCGGCCATCGATGCGGTCTACCGCGAGTTCTTCGAGGCGCCATACCCCAACCGCTCCAGTGCCGCCGTGGCCGCGCTGGTGGTGCCGGGCATGAAGATCGAGATCGTGGCGTACGCCATGCTGGCGCAAGGCTGAGCCACGGCGGGCCGCTGGCGGCAGCGGCTCAGCGCAGCGCGCGCAGCACTGCCCGCACGGGCGAAGCGTCGGCCGTCACCAGCTTCAGCGGCAGCGCGATCAGCTCGTAGTCGCCTTCGTCCACCGCATCGAGCACGAGGTTCTCCAGCACGCGCATGTCGTGGCGCCGGATGGTCATGTGGCTGGGCAGCTGCTTGCTGTCGGCCGGGTCGATGCTGGCCGTGTCGATGCCGATCAGCCGCACGCCGCGCTCGGCCAGTGCCTGCACGGTGGCCGGCGCGTAGGCGGCCAGCTGCGGGTCCCAGCGGTCCACGGGCATGCGTGCATAGGTGCGCACCAGCACGCGCGCAGGCAGGGTGTCGTCGATGGCGTGCGCGATGTGCGCCCATTCGATCAGCGGGCCGCAGCCTATCGCATGGATCACCCGGCAGGGGCCGAGAAAGGGCGCGAGATCGGTGTCGCCGATGCTGGCGCCGCCTTCGCTGTAGTGCAGCGGCGCGTCGGCATGCGCACCCACATGCGGCGAGAGCGTGATCTCGCTGACGTTGACGGGGCAGCCCGGGCCTATGCTGGCGGCCCACTTCTGCTGATAGGGCGTGTCGCCGGGGAACACGGGCGTGGCGGCGTGTACAGGCGGGGAAATGTCCCAGAGGAGGGGCTTGGGACCGGAGAAGGGCAAAGACATGGGCTGGAACTTAGCGCACCGCGCGCCCGCGTGGTGTCGGTTTGTTCCAACGCCACCTCGGCAATCGCGCAAGGGTCCCGCGTCACCGAGGTCGTTGGCCCATGAGGGGCGCCAACGAAGCGCAGTCGACAAACTTAGATCAAGCTGACTTGGGCCGACGCGCTCGCCAGCGGCCGCAGTCGCGCGAACTCCAGCAACTCCGCAAGGTGAGCCCCCTTCTGCTGCCATTCATGCACCGCGTCTTCGCCCAGCAGCACATAGTGCCAGGGCAAGCCTTGGCGGTGCTCAGCCGGCAGGCCATTGATGCGTTCGCACCAGCCCATGGCCGCTTTCAGCTTGCGCTGCACATTCGGATGCATCACCTGCTGCTGCGCCTTGGTCTCGACCAGATAAATCGCGTCTGCCGTGCGTACCAGAAAATCGGGTGAATAGAACGCCGGCAAGCCGTCGTCCTTCACGTAGCGCAGCCGCGCAAAAGTGTGGCGGTTCTCGCTGATCTTGCAGAAGGCCAGCACCTGGGCATCGGCCTGCGCCCAATGGATGAAGGTGCGCTCCAGTCCGCCATTGCGCGCTGGCCAGCCCAGGCGGGTGTAGATGCACTTGGACACGGGCACCGAATGTGCCTCGCGCACCATGAGGCGCGGCACATCCGACAAATGCCGGGCCTGCACGTCCACCGCCCCGGTGGTCAGCGTTTCCTCCGCCGCCAGCAGCGCCATCGCAAACACCTTGGTGATGTGGTCCACCACCGGCTGAAGCAATAGCACGCGCCAGTTCTCGCCGCCGTGGTCCTGACCCAGCGGGTTGAACGCAGCGTCAAAGAGGCGCGTCCAGACATAGTCGTCCAGCCAACCGGTGAGGTCGGCCGTATTGACTTGCAGGTATGGCTTGGCCAGGTGAGTCGCGATCTTGTTGCCTTTGGGCAGCGGCTCATGCAACGCCTGACTGATGCGACGCGTGAGGCGCGAGAGGTAGTCGTTGTAGCCGCCGACGTTCATCACCGCGCCGTCCACGCGGTAGTCGCCGAACAGGGTGGCGCTTTGCAAATCCTGCGAGATGAAAGTGTCGCCCTTGCCTAGTAGGCCCGTCAAGGACTGCAGGCTCATGGTGCTGAAGGGCGGCAGGGTGTCGATGTCCAGCGGTTGGTGGTCGCGCAGTTCGTCCGTCTCCTGCAGGATGAACGGAATGCCGAAGTCGAAAGTCTGGAAGCCTTCGCGCAAGTCGGCCGCGATCACATCGCCTGCGGCACTGCTGTCGTCGGAGTCGTCGCCCGTCGTGCCGGCCAGACCCTCTGTCAAGAGCTCGTCGTAGAAGCTCTGAAACGCCGGATGCTCCACGATCGACAGCACATCGATCAGGCTGCCCGGCTCCTGCCCGGCATTGATGCGCTCGCGGTTCTCGCGCTTGATGTCGCTGTACTCCGGGTCGCGCCACATCAGGCGCAGGCCGCGGCCAATGGTTTGCTCCAGCAGGATCTGCGCCTGAGACGAGCGAAGCGGCACGATCACGCAGATGTTGCTGACGTCGAAGCCCTCGCGCAGCATCAGCACGCTGACGATCACGCGGGGCGTGGCATGGCGGTCGACGCTGAACAGGCGCTCGCGCACCGGTGCCCAGTCTTTCTCGCCCAGCTCGGCCTTCTTGCCTGAATCGATGGTCATCACTTCGTCGGCATCCAGCCCTTCCTGCTCCTGCAGGAACTGCGCGACCAACGGTGACACCGTGGTGTCTTCACACACCACCAGCATCTTCGGGTAGCGCTGAGGGTCGAGCGCTGAGAAGTCTGCTTCCAGCTTGCGCAGCTTTTTCAGACCGGCGCGCAGCATCACGCGCTGTCCTTCGCTCAGGCTGGGGTTGCCGTTCTCGTCGCGCTCGGCCTTGAACTCCAGCGGCAGTGCGCCGATTTCTTTGCGGCGGTCGAGCACGAGCGACTTCACCAAGCCGGCACGCATGGCGGCCTTGAGGTCGAAGTCCGTCACGATGTGCGGGAAGTACAGCTTGCGCTTGTTCTTGCCGCTGCCCACGTCGTTGTACGGCGTGGCCGAAAAGTCCACCTGCACGAAACGCCGGCCTTTGCTTTCTGCAATGCGGCTCAGGCTCTTCTGCCATTCCACCTCGGTGGTCTCGCCTTCGCGCTTGAACTCGTGGATGTGGTGCGCCTCGTCGTTGAACACCATCAACTCTGGCAACTCTGCCAGGAACGAGAGCACATTGCCGCGCGCCCAGCGCCGGTCCAGCACGTCCAGGCTGTTGCCGGTGGCGCGGCCCGGCGTCAGCGGCAGCACGGTGCCGACCACCTGTTCTGGCGCCAGCGGTGCGCCGGGCGCGAGCACCTCTTCTTCGGACTCGTCCACCACCTCGCCCTCTGCCAGCAAGTGCCAGTTGGTGATCGCGATCATGCCGTTGCCGGTGGTCTTCAAACCGATCTCGTTCTTGCTGCAGACATTGCCGCGCACAAAAGCGAACACGCGCTCGCGATAGGCTTCTGGGATGAACAGTTCGGAAAACTGCGCGATGTCCGACGAGGCGAAGTTGCGAGAACCGCTCACCGTGCCGTCGGACGCCGCCACCAGCTTGCCGCAGAAGGCATCGAGCAGGCGCTCGTACACGATCAGCCCGGGCGCCACCACCATGAAGTGGCG
The DNA here is from genome assembly GCF_028023875.1 of Xenophilus arseniciresistens. GTDB lineage: Bacteria > Pseudomonadota > Gammaproteobacteria > Burkholderiales > Burkholderiaceae_C > Xenophilus > Xenophilus arseniciresistens. The sequence continues at coordinate 20,568 of NZ_JAQIPB010000001.1, read as the reverse complement.
GGTGAAGCGCGCGTCGTCCACGCCGGCCTCCTGCGCGGCCGTCTTGTTTAGCAACTGCCAGATCATCAGGGCCTGCAGCACCCAGGTCTTGCCGGTGCCTGTGGCCATCTTGAAGCAGTACTTGGGGTGCGCGTGTTTGGGGGCCGACACCTCCGTCATGCGGTTGCCGACCAGAAGCGCGTCGGGCGCGGCGGCCTGATACAGATCGAGCAGACCCCATGTCGCATGCTCCGCACCCAGCACCTCGTGCGCCACGATGGCGTTCAGGATCGCCTGCTTCTGGCCCGCATGGAAGTTCAAACCCCCGCGCGCCACCACCATGTCCTCGCCAAACCACCAGCTCAGCAGTTCTGCGGTGGTGGGCGTCACCAGCTCCAGCACCTCGGCCGCGCCGCTTTCCAGCCCCAGGCACAGCGCATTGGTTCGCGCCGTCAGGCCGATGGAGAGCGCCAACGGGTGTTCGGCATCCTTGGGGTTCATGGCGCTGCTCATGCCGCCGATTCCACCGTGCTCACCACTTCGGCTTCGAAGCCGAAGACGTCCACCACCCGCACGCAGACCTTGCGCGGCCCGGCTTTGAGGGGCAGCGTCAGGTGCGCATGCGTCACCACGCGCAGCGTGTCGGCGTCGTTCGCGGTGTTGCCACGGTAGTCCTGCCAGACCGAGCGGAACACCTGGCCGTCGTAGTCCGGGTCCACCGCCCAGTACTCGATCAGCGCCAGCGGCTCCGCGTTGGCGACCGCCTGCAACTTGGCGCGGTTGGCGTCGTCGAGGTTGATGGCCTCGGGCGACAACAGCACGTAGTTCTTCAGTCGCACGTTCAGCGCTTCTTCGTCTGCATTCAAGGTGCTGCGAATGCGCTGCACCGGGTGCAAGGTCAGGTACTGCAGTGACGAGAAGCGCACCTGGCCGCGCAGCTTGTCGATGCCGCCCTTTTTCTTGAGCTTGTCCATCAGGTCTGGGGGGATCACCAGCACCTCCAGCCGCGCGTCGTTGAGCGCGGTGATGGTCTCGCCGATGCTGGGCTCGAAGTTCCAGCCCAGCACCACCACACGGTCCCAGCCGCCCATCAGGTTGTCGCGCTGGGCGATGGCCTTTTTCAGGGTGGCGGTGCCGGTAAGCTTGTTGGGCGAATCGGCCAGCACCAGTGTCTTGCTGCCGCGCTTGCCGCCCAGTTCCATGCCGGCGATGTGGCCCAGGTTGCGCTGCGGATTCACGTCGGGCGGTAGGGGCAGCGCGCCGTAGAGAGAGAGCACGATCTGCGACAGGTCGCCGATGCGGAAGTCGCGACCCAGGGCGACCTTGGCGGCTTCGACTTGGTAGTCGCCAATGGCTTGGTAGAGGAAGGGCTTGGATTCCTGGTCGATCAGGCGCTTGCGCATGATCATCGCTGCTGGCTTGCCGATGTCCGACGTAATCCAGCGCCGATTCAAATCCTCTGCCGTTGCTGCCGTTGTTCCAGAGCCGCCGAAGAAGTCTGCGATCAACCCGTTCTCAGGGCATGAGGCCAGCACGATGCGGCCAAGGAGCTCCTTCGTTTTCTGAGTTGAGTAACCAACAGACTCTTTTGCGGAGTTGTTCAATTTGTCGATGTGCCAAACGTCGTCGACAACGACGCCTTCTTTCATCACCTCATCCAAGTAGCGCTTGATCCGCTCACCATTGCCAGCGTCAGACAACACGTAGTCGCGTCCGTCTGAATCAAAGAGCACTTTTTGTTTGCGCTTTTTTACGTACTCATCCTTCGACTCCCACTGCTCAAAGTACGAGGCGAAGTATTGAACGTCTGTCTTCCCGTAAAGGAAAAGCGTGTCGTGTCGTTTTTCGAAGCTCGATTGAAGCTGCTTGTTCCAGCCGGAATAGTGCCAAACAATCTCGTTGCGAAAGTTTCGCTTCCCGAAGACTTCGTCCATCACCAGCTTCACGTAGTGCCCCACATGCCAATCCAGGTGCACGTAAATCGATCCCGTGTCCGCCAGCAGCTCCCGCATCAGCACCAGGCGCGGCGTGATCATGGCCAGGTACGACGCCGTGCCATCTGACCAGGTGTCGCTGTACGCGAACTGTTCGATCACCGTGGGTTTCTGCTCCAGCTCCACGCCTGGCAGCGACACCTTGGTGCGGTAGTCCGCCTTGGAGTCGAAGGGCGGATCGATATAGATCAGGTCCACCTTGCCGCGCAGGCTGGGCGTGTGTTCATCGCCCGCCAGCAGCGCGGCCATGGCCAGCAGGTTGTCGCCGTAGATCAGGCGGTTGGTCCAGGGCGCTTCAGCCGCTGACGTTTGGGCCCCGTCGCCCAACATCGCCTGCGGGTTGTGGAGCAAGCTGGTTTGCCCCGGTGCAAACACCTCGCGCTGTGCCGCGCGCTTCTGCGCCGTGACCCAGTCCTGTGCGGCGGCATCACGGGCAGGCAACACCAGTTCACGGGTTTGCAGCCGCACCCGTTGCCGGCTTTCCAGCCCCTCCAGAATTTTTTCGGCTTGCTTGCGCCCGTTGGCGACGATTTCGGGGAGTTGTTCGAGCAGGGATTTGGGCATGAAGACGCAACAGTCGATCAATGTCACCTGAAAAGGGACAGATAACGTCAACTGTAAGGGATGGTTGCTGCGATGCCATCGCTACCTTGCAGGCCATGACGGAAAAGCAGGAGTTCAGCGAGCGGCTGCGGGCGGCGATGCAGGCGCAACGCATGGCTCCGAGTGCGGTGGTGCTGGAGCGTGAGTTCAACAAGAGCTGGTCAGGCGCGCCGGTTCGCAGGCAGACCGCCTGGAAGTGGCTCAATGGCGAAGCGATTCCCACGCAAGACAAGTTGCAGGAGCTGGCTCGCCGCCTGAAGGTTGAGCCGCACGCCTTGCGCTTTGGAGAGCGGACGCTGCGCCATCTGCGTGCCGAGCAAAAGCGCTGGGACGATGGGGCTGGCTATCTGGAGCGCGAAACCTTCGACGCGTTTCTGCAGTTGCCTGCGCCGCAACGCAAGCTGATCCGGGAGGTCATCCTGACTTTTGCCAAGGTGCACGGCGGCGAGACTGAGGTCGACGCTGCAGGCAGCACCAGTCGCGGCCGACTCCTCTGAATACCGACGACCGGCTTAGCCGGCGCTCAATGGCAACAGGCCATGCCGCGCCCGCGCTCGGTGGCAGGCGTCGCTGCCTTCTTCCAGCTCATGGCAGGGCCCGGGCCGCCATTCGTAGATGCCGCAGTCCACGCGCTCACCGATGCGGCCCGAAAGCGCTGCACAGCGCGGCGGTGAATGATCGGTGCCGCGCATGCGCGCGAGGCTGCTGGTCAGCGGCAGCGCCAGCCCGTCGGGCACGCAGCCGCCTTCGCTCATCAGCTCGTGCTGGCTGAAGTCCACACGGTAGGCGGCGCAGCAGGCGCCGCATTGCTGGCACTGGCTCATCGGGGCAGGGCGCGCGCATGGGGCAGGCCAGGGCAGCGGCCCCGGCCGGGCTTCACAGCCGACCCAGCAGCAGAAACTCCATCAGCGCCTTCTGCGCATGCATGCGGTTCTCGGCCTCGTCCCAGACCACGGACTGCGGGCCGTCGATGACTTCGGCCTGCACCTCTTCGCCGCGGTGTGCGGGCAGGCAGTGCATAAACAGGGCGTCGGGCTGGGCGACGGCCATCATGGCTTCGTCCACGCACCAGTCGGCAAAGGCCTCGCGGCGCTTTTCGTTCTCGGCTTCGTAGCCCATGCTGGTCCACACGTCGGTGGTCACCAGGTCGGCGCCACGGCAGGCGTCCATCGGGTCCTTGAAGACCTTGTAGCTGCCGGCGCGCGGCGCGTGGCCGTTGAAGGCCAGCTTCTCATCGATCTCATAGCCGCTGGGCGTGCTCACGTGCACGGTGAAGTCCAGCAGGTCGGCCGCCTGCAGCCAGGTGTTGGCCATGTTGTTGCCATCGCCCACCCAGGCCACGGTCTTGCCTTTGATGGAGCCGCGGTGCTCGATGAAGGTGAAGATGTCGGCCACGATCTGGCAGGGGTGGAACTCGTTGGTCAACCCGTTGATGACCGGCACGCGCGAGTTGGCCGCAAAGCGAACGATCTTTTCCTGCTCGAAGGTGCGGATCATCACCAGATCGGTCATGCGGCTGATGACCTTGGCGCTGTCTTCGATGGGCTCGGCGCGGCCCAGCTGGCTGTCGCCCGTGGTCAGGTGCACCACGCTGCCGCCGAGCTGGTACATGCCGGCCTCGAAGCTCACGCGCGTGCGGGTGCTGGCCTTCTCGAAGATCATGGCCAGCGTGCGGTCTGAGAGCGTGTGGTGCTTCTCGTAGGCCTTGAACTTGCGCTTGATGAAGGCGGCACGCTCGAAGATGTAGGCGTATTCGTCGGCCGTCAGGTCGCAGAACTGCAGGTAATGGCGGATCGCGGGAGAGGTCATGGCGAAAAGGGGCGGGCGCCTGGCGGCCCCGGGGTGCTCAAAGGTGCATTGTGGCAGCGGGTGCCCGCCGGCGCTTGCCTCCCTTCGAGGATGAAGCCTGCGCGCGCCGCATGGCAGGCGCAGGCGCGGCTTCTTTCTTACTCCTGCAGGAAGGCCTTCACGATGGGCGCCAGGATGGCGACGATCTCGTCGGCTTCTGCGGTGGTCAGGATCAGCGGCGGCACCAGGCGGATCACGCTGTCGGCCGTCACCGACAGCAGCAGGCCGGCTTCGCAGGCGCGCGTGAGGATGGCGCCGGCGGGGCGGTCCAGCTCGATGCCCAGCATCAGGCCCTGGCCACGCACTTCCTTGACGCCGGCCACGCCCTCGAAGGCGGCCTGCAGCGCGGACTTGAGATGGGCGCCCACATCGGCGGCGTTCTTCAGCAGCGCGTCTTTTTCCATGATGCGCAGCGTTTCGGTGCCGGCGCGCATGGCCAGCGGGTTGCCGCCGAAGGTGGTGCCATGGTTGCCGGGCTTGAACAGCTCGGCCGCGCGCGGGCCGGCCAGCACGGCGCCCACGGGCATGCCCGAACCCAGGCCCTTGGCCAGCGACATCACGTCGGGCACGATGCCGGCCCACTGATGCGCAAACCACTTGCCGGTGCGGCCGATGCCGGTCTGGATCTCGTCGATCATCATCAGCCAGTCATTGGCATCGCACAGTGCGCGCACGGCCTGCAGGTAGTCGGCGCGCATGGGGTGGATGCCGCCTTCGCCCTGGATGGTCTCGAACAGCACGGCCACCACATTGGGGTTGCCTTCGGTGGCGGACTGAAGTGCGGCCATGTCGTTGAGCGGCACGCGGATGAAGCCCTCGACCAGCGGGCCGAAGCCGGCCTGGATCTTGGGGTTGCCGGTGGCGCTGAGCGTGGCGATGCTGCGGCCGTGGAAGGCGTGCTCATAGACCACGATCTGCGGCTTCTCGATGCCCTTGTCGTGGCCGAACTTGCGCGCCAGCTTCAGGGCCGCCTCATTGGCTTCCAGCCCCGTGCAGCAGAAGAAGGCATTGGTCATGCCCGACAGCTCGACCAGCTTGGCCGCCAGCGCTTCCTGGCCCGGCACGTGGTAGTAGTTGGAGCTGTGGATCAGCTTGGCCAGCTGGTCCTGCAGGGCCGGCACCAGTTCGGGATGGTTGTGGCCCAGCGTGTTCACGGCGATGCCGCCCAGGCCGTCCAGATAGGCCTTGCCCTGGGTGTCCCAGACTCGGCAGCCCTGGCCATGCGACAGCGCGATCGGCAGTCGACCGTAGGTGTTCATGACATGGGGCGAGGTGGGTTCGGTGGTGGCGCTCATGGGCTCTCCAGGGGGTCGCGTCGTGAAAGTGAGGGGGAATTCTAGAAGCCGGGCATGACGCCTTCGTTGAGGATTGCGCATCACAGCCATGCCCTTCGGATGCGGCGGCGCATGCGGTCGGCGGCATGAAGCCTGCATGTGGCGGACGGTAGAATCATGATGCGCTGCAGCACCCCAGTCGGCGCCTTTCCCACATGCCTCCTTCCCCCTCCAAAGAGATCTTCATCCAGGGCGTCACCAGCTCGGGGCGAGCCTTCAGACCCAGCGACTGGGCCGAGCGCCTCGCCGGGGTCATGTGCCAGTTCAGGCCAGGCGGGGCGCGTCCCGGCAGCCACCTGAGCTATTCCCCCTGGTGCGTTCCCACGGTCATCAATGGCGTCAAGTGCGTGGTCGTGCACCGCGACCTGCGCGATGCCGAGCCCATGGCCTGGGACTTCGTCATGAACTTCGCGCGCGACAACGACCTGCAGGTGGCCGAAGCCTGTCTGGTGCCTGAGGCCAAGCCGCCCGCCAAGGGCTGAGCCGGCGCGCGGGGGGGCGATCCCGCAGCCTTCCTTTTTCATCCGACCCTGCCCGATGCCTGTGCGCCAGGCAAGAAAAAACCGCCCGAAGGCGGTTTTTCTTTTCGCTGCAGCGCACCCGATCAAACGGCGGATCGCAGGTGCCCGAAGAGGGCGGGGCGATCCGGGCTGACCTGAATGTCCGTCAGGCGGCGGCCGGTGCGGCGGCCAGGGCCAGAGCCTTGACCTTGGCGGCCAGGCGGCTCTTGTCGCGAGCAGCCTTGTTCTTGTGGAAGATGCCCTTGTCGGCGATGGTGTCCACCACCTTCTGGGCCTTGGCGAACAGCTCGGTGGCCTTGGTCTTGTCGCCAGCGGCGACGGCCTTCTCGACGTTCTTCACCGCGGTGCGGTACTTGGAACGCAGCGAGCTGTTGGCGGCGTTGATCTTGACGTCCTGGCGGACGCGCTTGCGGCCCGACGCCAGGCGCGGGTTCTTCTTCTTGGGCTTGGCAGATGCCATTTTTCGTGTTCCTAGAGTGTCTGGGGATGTTGCAGCGAACCGCGGATTCTATCCCACCCGCGAGCCACCTGCAAAAAGCCCCGTGCCGGAGCACCTACACTGCGCCCGCTGTGTCCCTGTTCAAAGCCGCCTCCACCGTTTCCCTGCTCACGCTGGCTTCGCGCGTCACCGGCCTGGTGCGCGATGTGCTGATGACCTCGGTCTTCGGCGTCAGTGCGCTGACAGACGCCTTCCACGTCGCCTTCCGCATCCCCAACCTGTTTCGCCGCGTGTTCGGCGAAGGTGCCTTCAGCCAGGCCTTCGTGCCGGTGCTGGCCGCACACCGCACGGAGCAGGGTGATGCGGCTGCCAGGTCGCTGGTGGACCATGTGGCGACCTTGCTGAGCTGGGCGCTGGTGCTGCTGTGCATGGCCGGCGTGCTGGGCGCGCCGCTGCTGGTCTGGGCGATGGCCAGCGGCCTGCAGGACAAGGGTGGCGCTTTCGACGCGGCCGTGGTCATGACGCGCTGGATGTTCCCCTACATCGGCTTCATGTCGCTGGTGGCGCTGGCCGGCGGGGTGCTCAACACCTGGAAGAAGTTCGCCGTGCCGGCCGCCTCGCCGGTGCTGCTGAACCTCGCGATGATCGCTTCGCTCGTGCTGGGCGCGCCGCTGTTCGCGCGCTGGGGCATCGAGCCCATCTACGCCCTGTGCGCCGGCGTGATGCTCGGCGGCGTGCTGCAGCTGGCCATCCAGCTGCCGGCGCTGCGCCGCGTGGGCATGCTGCCGCGCATCGGCCTGGGCTGGCGGGCGCTGCGCAGCGCCTGGCACCATGCCCCCACGCGCAAGGTCATGCGCCTGATGCTGCCGGCGCTGCTGGGCGTGAGCGTGGCGCAGATCTCGCTGCTCATCAACACCCAGATCGCCTCGCACCTGGCGGCTGGCAGCGTGACCTGGATCACCAGCGCCGACCGGCTGATGGAGTTCCCGACCGCGCTTTTGGGCGTGGCGCTGGGCGTGGTGCTGATGCCGCAATTGGCCTCGGCCCGCGCGGCCAAGGACGAGCAGCGCTACTCGGCCATGCTGGACTGGGGCCTGCGCCTGGTGCTGCTGCTGGCGCTGCCCTGCGCGGTGGCGCTGCTGCTGTTCTCTGCGCCGCTGGTGGCGGTGCTCTTCCACAACGGCGCCTTCACGGGCACCGACGTGCAGCGCACCACGCTGGCCCTGGCCAACTACGGCGTGGGCCTGGTCGGCATCGTGGCCATCAAGGTGCTGGCGCCGGGCTACTACGCCAAGCACGACATGAAGACGCCGATGCTCATCGCGGTGGGCGTGCTGATCCTCACCCAGTTGCTGAACCTGCTGCTGGTGCCGCAGTTGCAGCATGCCGCGCTCACGCTGACCATCGGCATCGGCGCCATGGTCAATGCGCTGTGGCTGCTGGTGGGCCTGATCCGCCGCGGCAGCTACAAGCCGCTGCCGGGCTGGGGCCGCTTCGTGCTGCAGGTGCTGGCGGCTTCGGCGCTGATGGGGGCGCTGCTGTGGTGGGGCAACCAGGCCGTGGACTGGGTGGCCCTGCGCGAGGCGCGCCTGCTGCGCGTGGGCTTTCTGGCGGGCTTCATCGGGGCGGCGGCGCTGCTGTACTTCGGCGCGCTCATGGCCTTGGGCCTGCGCCTGCGCACACTGTTCAAGCGCTGAGCCCTGCGCCCCGGCCGGCGCCTTGACGCTGTGCGACCGCTTCCACTACAAAGCCCCATGTCCCTGAGCTTCGACACCCCCACGCCGCTGGCCTACTTCAGCGCCCTGGTCCAGAGCGACGACCACTTCCCGCTGCTGGAAGCGGCGGCCAGCCTGGCGCAGGACGAATACCCCGACGTGGACGTGCAGCAGGTGCTGGGCGATGTGGACCAACTGCTGGCGCGCCTGAAGCGCCGCCTGCCGGCCGATGCCGCGCCGCTGGCCCGGCTGCGCGCGCTGAACCAGTTCTTCTTCAGGGACCTGAGTTTCGGCGGCAATGTCAACGACTACTACGACCCCGACAACAGCTACCTGAATGCGGTGCTGCGCACGCGCCGCGGCATCCCCATCTCCCTGGCCGTGCTGTGGCTGGAATTGGCGCAGGGCCTGAACCTCTCGGCACGCGGCGTCAGCTTTCCGGGCCACTTCATGCTCAAGGTCTCGCTGCCCAAGGGCCAGGTGGTGCTGGACCCGTTCACGGGCCAGTCGCTCTCGCGCGAGGAACTCAGCGAGCGGCTGGAGCCCTACAAGCGCAACAACGGGCTGGTGGGCGAGTTCGACGTGCCGCTGGGCCTGTACCTGCAGCCCGCGCAGCCGCGCGAGATCATCGCGCGCATGCTGCGCAACCTGAAGGAAATCCATCAGGCGCAGGAAGACTGGGCGCGGCTGATTCCGGTGCAGGACCGGCTGATCGTGCTGCTGCCGCAAGCCTGGGGCGAGTACCGCGACCGCGGCCTGGCCCATGCCGGGCAAGGCCACACACAACTGGCCGTGGCCGACCTCGAAACCTACCTGGCCCATGCCGAGGACGCGCTGGACGTGGACCTCATTGCCGAGCGCGTGGCCGCCTTGCGCCGCGCCGAAAGCTGAGCCCCAAAAAAAATGAAAAGCCCGGACAGGAACAAGCCTGAAGAAGTGCGCCTGGGCACGCTGCACCAGTTTCATGGCGTGCAGCCCGTGCTGCCGGTGACGGACGTGGTGCGCGCGGCGCGCTGGTTCTCGCAGGTGCTGGGCTTCGAGCTGGACTTCATGGCCGGCGAGCCGCCCAGCTATGCGCGCGTCAAGCACGTGCCGCCTTCGCGCGAACTGGGCGAGGCCGTGTACCTGCGGCTGTGGCAGTGCGCCGGCCGCGAGGCGCCGCCCTGGCGCGGCGAGATCGTGATCCACGTGGGCCAGGACGTGGACGGGTTGCACGCCGCCTACTGCCGGCGCGGCGTCACGGTGCTGGAGCCGCTCACCTCGCAGCCCTGGGGCCTGCGCGAGTTTGCGATCCGCGAGCCCGACGGGCATGTGCTGCGCTTTTGCGGCTATCTCTGAGGCCGAGGCAAGAGGCTGATCGGCGCCCGTGAGGGCCGGCCCGCAGCATCGGGCTGGCACGCATCCTGCGCGCCGCAAAGGCAATGACGATCCCTGGACTGCGTGTTTTTCTGAAGAAGCATGGCCTTGCGCTGGGCGCACAGGCGCAGGCCCTGCGCGTGCTGCTGGTGCTGGGGGGCCTGACGGCGGTGTGCCGCTGGTACGGCTGGAGCGGCGCAGCCCTGCCACTGGCGCTGGGCGTGATCGCCAGCGCGCTGGCTGAAACCGACGACAGCTGGCGGGGGCGCTTGCGCGCGCAACTGGCCACGCTGGCCTGCTTTGCGCTCATGGCCTGCGGCGTGGAGTGGCTCTTTCCCCATCCCTGGGCCTATGTGTGCGGTTTCGCGCTGGCCGCCTTCGGGCTGACCATGCTCGGCGCGGTGGGCGCGCGCTACAAGGCCATCGTTTATGCCACGCTGATCCTGGGCATGTACGCCACGCTCGGCGCCGAGCATGCGCAGGCCGTGGGCCTGGCGGGCTGGCGCTGGCAGGAGCCTGCGCTGCTGCTGGCCGGCGCGGCGGCCTTCGGGCTGGTGTCGGTGCTGTGGTGCGCGCTGTTTCCGGCCCTGCCGGTCCAGGCCCGGCTGGTGCGGCTGTTCCAGGTGCTGGGCGCGTACGTGCAGTACAAGGCCTCGCTCTTCGAGCCGCTGCGCGATGTAGCCGTGCAGGGCCGCCGCCTGGTGCTGGCGCAGCGCAACGCCGCGGTGGTCGATGCGCTCAACGCCACCAAGGAGGCCTTGTTCAGCCGCCTGGGCCGGCGCCCGCACTCGGGCCGCCTCGCGCGCTACCGGGGCCTGTACCTGATCGCGCAGGACGTGCATGAACGCGCCAGTTCCTCGCACGAGCAGTACGAGGCCCTGGCTCACGTCTTCTTCCACAGCGACCTGCTGTACCGCTGCCAGCGCGTGCTCCACCTGCAGGGCATCGCCTGCCAGCGGCTGGCCGACTCCATCGCGCGGCGCGAACCCTTCGTGATGGGCGACGACGGCGTGCAGGCCCTGGCCGAGCTGCGCAGCGCCATCGCCCATGCGCGGGCGCAGCAGCCCACGCCTGAAGCGGTTGCGCTGCTGGCTTCGGTGCAGGCGCTGGCGCGCAACCTGGCCCAGCTGCAGGCGCAGTTGGCCGGGGCCAGCCACACGGCCCATCCGGCCGCGCGGCTGGGGCGTGCCGACATGAGCCTGTTCGACCGCTCGCCACGCACCTGGCACGACGCCTGGGCCCGCGTGCGCAGCCAGTGCAACACGCGCTCGCCGCTGTTCCGTCACGGCGTGCGGCTGGGCGTGGCGCTGGCAGCGGGCTTTGGCGTGATGACGCTCTTCCACCTGCCGCAGGGCTACTGGATCATGCTCACCACGCTCTTCGTGTGCCAGCCCAGCTATGGCGACACCATCGCCCGCATGGGCCAGCGCATCGCGGGCACGGCGCTGGGCGTGGTGCTGGGCTGGGCGCTGATCGAGCTGTTCCCGCAGCCGCTGCTGCAGACGCTTTTCGCGGTGCTGGCCGGCGTGCTGTTCTTTGCAATGCGCAGCACGCGCTACCTGCTGGCCACGGCCTGCATGACATTGCTGGTGCTGATGAGCTTCCACCAGGTGATGGACAGTGCGGCGCTGATCGTGCCGCGGCTGATCGACACGGCCATCGGCAGCGTGATCGCGGGCCTGGCCGTGCTGCTGGTGCTGCCGCACTGGCAGGCCCGGCGCATCCACGAGGTCGCCGGGCGGGCGTTGCGCGAGCACGCCGCCTATCTGCAGCAGATCGCGGCCCAGTACCGCAGCGGCGCCAGCGACACGCTGGCCTACCGGCTGGCGCGGCGCAACGCGCACAACGCCGACGCCGCGCTGGCCACGGCCGTCAACGAGATGCTGCGCGAACCCGGTTTTGCGCGCCCGCAGGCCGGTGCGGCGCTGCGCTTCCTGATCCAAGCGCACACCTTGCTGAACTACCTCTCGGCACTGGGCTCGCACCGCACGGCCCTGGGCGACGCGGCGCGCGGCCCGCTGCTGCAGCAGGCCGCGGACGAGGCCGGCGCCGCCCTGCTGGCGCTGGGCGAGGCCCTGGCGCGCGGCCAGCCGCCCCCGGCCGACACCGCTGCCGCCCGCGCTGCGCGCGCGGCGCTGTCGGCGCTTTCCGCCACAGGCGCGGGCGACGACGCATGGCTGGAAGGCGAGGCCGCCGTGTGGCGCCTGGTGCGCACGCAGCTGGAGCTGGTCTGGCTGCAGGTGGATGCGCTGCGCCAGCATGCGCGCGAGTGGCTCGGCCCGGCCAAGGGGCCTTCGGCGCAAACCGAACCTGAGGCGCAAACGCAGCCCTGAGGCCCAACCCGCGCCCGGCACGGATCTTCAGTCGGCCTGCCAGTGGTAGTCCATCTGGCGCGCCGTGGCCTGCGCCAGCTCCAAGCTGATCAGTTGGCCGACCAGGTGCAGGCTCAGGTCCAGGCCCGCGCTGATGCCGGCCGAGGTGTACAGGCGCCGCGCGGGCTGGGCCACCCAGCGCGGGTCCTGCTGCACCTGCAAGGGCGGGAACTGCGCCTGCAGGTCGGCCACGTCTTCCCAGTGCGTGGTGCAGGGGCCGGCGGGCAGCACGCCCGCATCGGCCAGCAGGAAGGCGCCGGTGCAGACCGAGGCCGTCAGCCGCGTGCCGGCGTGCAGCCGCGCGATCCAGTCCAGCAGCGGGCGCGACTGGCGCGCCGCATCGACCACGCCACCGGGGATCAGCAGCAGATCGGTGGGCGGCGTGTCGTCCAGCACATGGTCGGGCAGCACACGCAGGCCGGCGCGTGCGCGCACGGGCGCCAGGCTTTGGGCCACCAGCGACACGGCAAAGGCCGGTGGCTGGCCCGGCGCGCGTCGGGCCTGCACGCGACTGGCCGTGGTGAAGACTTCATAGGGGCCGGCAAAGTCCAGGGCTTCGACATCGTCGAACACAAGGATGCTGACCTGCAAACTTCTTTCATGCGTCATGCGGCCAGTTTCGATCAATTCAGGGCGCTGTCGGCCCTGATGTCTCACTCACTCGTAGCAAAGATCCAGCTGCACGCGCCGGCCCTGCCGGTCCACGCGAGTGGCGCGGAAGTAGTGGCGCCCGCGCCAGGGCGCCATCACCAGCGGCAGCGGCACGCGCTCGCCCCAGCTGTGCAGCGCAAAGCCGCGCGCGGCCAGCGCGGCCAGCAGGGGCCCCAGCGTGGCTTCGTCGGCGGCCACGCGCAGGTCGGCGTCCGCGGGCGTGGCCGAGGCCGGGTCGGCCAGCCAGCGCGCGAAGCTGCCGAAGAGCGTGAAGGCATGGCCTTCGGCGCGCAGGGCCCGCAGCAGCGCGGCCGTGGCGTGCAGGTCCACGGCCTCGCGCTGCTTGCGCGCGATGAGGGCGTATTCGTGGCTGCGGTCGGTGCGCGTGTCGAAGGCCGGCAGCGCTGCGCCGGCGGCGCCGGGCCGCTCATAGACGATCACGCGCTCTTCCTGCAGCACGAAGAGGCTGCCAAGGATCTGGGCCAGGTCGAAGGCCAGCGGCAGCATGCGTCCGCCCAGGCGCAGGTTCTGCACCATCGCAATGCAGAAGCCGCCCTCGGGCAGGCGCTGGCCCACGCGATGGAACACGGCGCGCAGGCCGGCCAGGTGGGCCGCGTAGCTGTCGCTGCCATAGAGCTGCCCGGCCTGCGCCTCGCCGGGCCAGTCGCAGCCGAAGTAGGGCACGTTGCTCAGGCACAGGTCGAAGCGGGGCAGCGCCTCGTCGCCCAGCTGGTCGCAGGAACTTGCGATCACCGGCGGCGCCGGCAGTCCCAGTTGGGCGAAGCGCTGGCCGATCAGTGCCACGCGACCCGCGTCCACCTCGCAGCCCAGGGCCTGGCGGCCTTCCAGCTGCGCAGCCAGCAAGGTGGTGCCGGCACCCGCGAAGGGGTCGAAGACGGTGTCGCCGGGCCGGCTGAAGTGGCGGACGAAGGGCTGCATCTGCGTGACCCAGCCGATGTCGCGCCCGCCCAGCGGGTCGTGCGCGGCCAGCGCGCGCGGCAGCGCATGCGCCGAAGGCTCGGCGTCCAGCCGCATCCAGCTGCGTTCATCCATGGCGCGTGTCCAGCAGCACCTCGTGCGCCGGGTCCCAGCCCGCGCAGAGCTGGCCGTTGGCGAAGTACACGAGCTTGTAGACATCGCCACTGGCATGCCGCTGGTGCATGGCCGCGTAGTCGGACCATTCGAAGACCACCTCCAACCCGTCGGGCATGCGCACGCGCAGGTTCTGGAAGTAGTAGCCCTGCGTGAGCGACAGCGGCTCCCAGAGCCCGCCCAGCCGTGCGTCGGCCAGGCAGGCGCGCAGCAGCGGCGCCATGGGCACGCGCGCCGCCTGCAGGTGGCGCGCCGTGGCGTTGTCGCGGTAGCCGGCGTCCAGGCGCGAGAACTCGCGCAGGATCACCGTCTTGGCGCCGCAGCGCGCAGCCCAGCGCAGGTAGTCGGCCACGGCCTCGGGGCTGTCCACGCCGTCTTGCTGCACCAGGCAGATCAGGCGCAGCGCAAAGCGCGCGGCCAGCGTTTGCGCCACCGATTCGAAGCAGGGCTGCGCGGCAATGGGCTCGCCGGGCCTGAAGCGCATGATGGCCTGGTTGCGCGCGCCGTCCTGGTGGTGGCGCGAGAGTTCGATCCAGCTCAGGCCAAAGCGCTGCAGCGCGTCCATCAGGGCTGCGCCCTGGGCCTGCGCGAAGCCCGCGCCGTTGGTGTAGAGCACGCGCTCCTGCACCGGGATGCCGTCTTCTTCCGCGGCTTGCAGGTGGGCCAGCAGGCGCAGCAGCCAGGCGGCGTCGTCCGTGCTTTCCAGGCCCGACAGCGACCAGGACAGCGGCACGCCGCGCAGCGCGTGCAGCGCGCGCTGCAGGCCATCGAAATAGTCCGGCGCCGGCCGCAGCAGCGCCGCGGGCGTCACGCTGCGCAGCGGGCGCAGGTTTTCGGAGCAGAAGGTGCAGCGCGCCGAGCAGGGCCGGGCCGAGGCATAGGGCGTGAAGGTGATCGGCAGCGCCAGCCGCAGCCTGCGGCCCTGCGGGCCACCAAGTTGCAGCGCGTGCCAGCGCGCCGCTTCATCGGCAGGCGGCAGCCGCTGGAGGGTGGGCAGCCCCTGGCGCCGCAGCAGCGCCAGCAGCGCGGCTTCTTCCTCATCGTCATCGTGCGCAGCCGCCAGGGGCTGCGAGGGCGCAAGGGGCAGGGCCATGGCTGGCGGGCTCAGACGAGCCCTGCCGCCTGCAGCTCCTTCTTGAGGTAGGCGTAGAACAGCGGCGCCGCCACCAGGCCCGCGGGGCCGAACACGGCCTCGGCCGCGAACATCACGGCCAGCAGCTCCCACACCGCGATGTGAGTGCGGCTGCCCACCACCTTGGCGTTGATGGCGTATTCGGCCTTGTGGATCAGGATCAGGAAGGCCAGGCAGGCGGCGGCCGTGAGCGGCGAGACCGACAGCCCCACCAGCGTGATCACCACGTTGCACAGCAGGTTGCCCACGATGGGGATCAGCCCGGCGATGAAGGTCAGCGTGATCAGCGCCGGCGTATAGGGCAGCTGCAGGTTCCAGTGCGGCAGCACGAACAGCAGGAACACGGCCGTCAGCGTGGTGTTGAAGCTGGCGATCCAGAACTGCGCCGCCACGATCTGGCGGAAGGCCTGCCCGAAGGTGGTGATGCGCTGGTGCATCTGCGCCGCCAGCGGCTGGCGGATGGCGGGTGCGCGCGCCACCGCGGCCAGGCCGCCCACGATCAGGCCCACGTAGGCGAACAGCAGGCCCGCCAGCCAGGCGCGGCCGGCCAGCGCCAGCGAGCCGGCCTGCGTGCGCAGGTAGTTGGCCACCATGTGCTGCACTTCGCCGGCCGCGGCCGGCAGCGAGCTGGCCAGGTCGGGCGGCAGCTTCTGGCGCAGCTCGAGGATGGTGCGCGCCACGTAGTCGAGCAGCTCGCGGTACTGCTGCGGCGCATCGACGATGTATTCGCGCGCCTGCGAAATGCCCACGCCCAGCAGCACCAGCGGCGCCACGATGACCAGGATGATCGTGAGCGCCTGGATGATGGCCTCGATGCGGCGGGGCAGCTGCCCGTTGGCGTCATGCGGGTACAGGCGCCCGAGCAGCCGGTGCGCCAGCCGCACCATCATTCGAACGAAGGTGCGCGTGGCCAGGAAGCCCACGCAAACGGCCAGCAGGCCCACCAGCAGATGGCTCAGCATCACGCCCATCAGGGCGGCGCCCATCAGGACGTAGCTGGCGATCATCACGCCCAGCGAGGCCGGCGGCCCGAGCACGGGCATGGGCGGGGCGGCGAGAGGGGCGGGTGCGCTGGGCAGGTGGTGCGCGGGGCGGTCGTGCATGCGTGGCGGCCGGGCGGGCGGTGCGTTCGGTCGCCGGGGGCTCAGCCCACCTGCACGGCGGCGCCGTCGCCGCGCGGCGCGATGGCGCCGATCTCGTACACCGTCTCGCCCAGCTCGCGCAGCGTGGCGGCGCAGGCGGCGGCCTGGTCGGCGGCGATGACCACCACCATGCCGATGCCGTTGTTGAAGGTGCGGTTCATCTCCACGTCGTCAATCGCGGCCACCTTCTGCAGCCAGGCGAACAATTCGGTCTGCGGCCAGCTGCCGGCCTTCAGGTGTGCGGCCATGCCTTCGGGCAGCACGCGCGGGATGTTCTCGAGCAGGCCGCCGCCGGTGATGTGGGCCAGCGCCTTGATCGGGTGCTTTGCAAGGGCCGCCAGCACGGGCTTGACGTACAGGCGCGTGGGCGCCATCACGGCTTCGCGGAAGGGCTTGCCGTCCAGCGTGGCGGGCAGGTCGGCGCCAGCGCGTTCGATCACCTTGCGCACCAGCGAGAAGCCGTTGGAATGCACGCCGTGCGAGGCCAGGCCCAGCACCACGTCGCCGGTCTTGACGTTCTGGCCCGTGAGGATCTTGGACTTTTCAACGGCGCCGACGGCAAAGCCCGCCAGGTCGTATTCGCCCGCGGGGTACATGCCGGGCATCTCGGCCGTTTCGCCGCCGATCAGTGCGCAGCCCGACAGCTCGCAGCCGCGGGCGATGCCGCCGACCACGGCCGCGGCCGTGTCCACGTCGAGCTTGCCGCAGGCGAAGTAGTCCAGGAAGAACAGCGGCTCGGCGCCCTGCACCAGCACGTCGTTGACGCTCATGGCCACCAGGTCGATGCCCACGGTGTCGTGCATGTTCCATTCGAAGGCCAGCTTGAGCTTGGTGCCCACGCCATCGGTGCCCGACACGAGCACGGGTTCCTGGTAGCGCTTGGGCACTTCGAACAGCGCGCCGAAGCCGCCGATGCCGGCCAGCACGCCCTCGCGCATGGTTTTCTTGGCCAGGGGCTTGATGCGATCGACCAGCGCGTCGCCCGCGTCGATGTCGACGCCGGCGTCCTTGTAGCTCAGGGGGGTGGAGGAGGGCGAGGTCATGGGCAGGGCAGGCAGGAAGCGAGAGGCAAGGTGATGAAGAAGGGCGCCGCGTGAGGCCGCCGGGGCGGTCGGGAGCGGGCCGATAGAATTCCGCGGCGATTTTAGGATGCTCTTCACGAATCCTCGCGCCGTGTGCATCTGCGGGCTCGGGTGATCTGCTTCGTTGCAAATGCTCGCAATAGCGATGGCTATTCCTGCGCTTTGCGCCTCGCAGCCCATCCCGATCCGCAGCGCCCACTGGACGCTCGATTCATGAAGAGCATCCTGAAGGGTCGCCCAACCGCCGCCCGCGGCCAATCCATTTCGGGCCTTGCCCAATTCCCGTCCTCTTGCTCGTGTCCATGAAGCAGCTCGCGCTCGACATCGGTCTTCAGACCGGGCCGAGCCTTGCGAGCTTCATTGCCGGGCCGAAGAACGCGGCGGCGCTGGAGCACCTGAAGCTGTGGGTGGGCCATGGCGCCGAACCCGCGCTGCATTCACCCGTGCCCACCTACCTTTGGGGCGAGGAAGGCACCGGCAAGAGCCACCTGCTCGAATCGGTGCGCGCCGCGCTGCGCGAGCAGGGGGCGCTGGTGGGCTGGCTGCACCCGGGCATGGGCGAGCCGCCGCCCTTTGACGAGCGCTGGGGCGCGGTCATGATGGACGACGTGCAGCACTACTCGCCGGTGCAGCAGCATGCGGCCTTCAACTGGTTCATCCATGCGCAGACGCTGGGGCGCGGCGTGGTGGCGGCGGGCACGCTGCCGCCGGCCGACCTGCCGCTGCGCGAGGACCTGCGCACGCGCCTGGGCTGGGGCCATGTGTTCCAGCTGCACCTGCTGGACGAGACGGCCCGCCGCGCGGTGCTGCGCAAGTCGGCCGACGCCCGCGGGCTGGTGCTGCCCGAGGAGGTCATCGACTATGTGCTGCACCGCTTCAGCCGCGACCTGGGCAGCCTGATGCAACTGCTGGACCACCTGGACGGCTACGCCATGCGCACCCAGCGCGCGCTGACCATTCCGCTGGTGCGCGCCATGCTCGAAAACGAATGACGAGGAGGCGCCCGGCGCTTCCGCAACCAACAAGCAATGATCAAGACACTCATCGACAAGCTGCTGGGCAAGGCCGAAGGCGGCGCCCGCAAGAACCGCTTTGGCAAGCGCCAGGAAGTGGACGTCAGCGTGCACGGCATCAACCCCGCGCTGGTGGACGAGCGGGCCAAGAACGTGGTGGCCACCCTGCAGCAGGCGGGCTACGAGGCCTACATCGTGGGCGGCGCGGTGCGCGACCTGCTGCTGGGCCTCAAGCCCAAGGACTTCGACGTGGCCACCAATGCCACGCCCGAGCAGGTCAAGGGGCTGTTCCGCCGCGCCTTCATCATCGGCCGGCGCTTCCGCATCGTGCACGTGGTCTTCGGCCGCGGGCGCGAGCACGAGGTGATCGAGGTCTCGACCTTCCGCGCCTACATGGACAACGCCGCGCCGGCCGGCCAGGTCAAGGGCAACGAGCGCACCAGCAAGAGCGAACTGGCCGCCATGACCCATGCGGTGGACGCCAGCGGCCGCGTGCTGCGAGACAACGTGTGGGGCCCACAGGACGAGGATGCGGCGCGGCGCGACTTCAGCGTCAACGCCATGTACTACGACCCCGAGCGTGAGCTGGTGGTGGACTACCACCACGGCATCCGCGACGCGAAGAAGCTCACGCTGCGCATGATCGGCGACCCGGTCACGCGCTACCGCGAAGACCCGGTGCGCGTGATCCGCGCGATCCGCTTTTCGGCCAAGCTGGCGGCGCTGGGCTTCAAGCTCGAGGCCAAGACCGCGGCGCCGCTGGTCGAGTCCGCCAGGCTGCTGGCCGACGTGCCGCAAAGCCGCCTGTTCGACGAGATGCTCAAGCTGCTGCAGACCGGCCATGCGGTGGCCACCATCGCGCAGCTGCGGGCGCTGGGCCTGTCCACGGGCATCTACCCGCTGCTGGACGTGGTGGTCGAGCGCGCCGACCTGCCCTTCGTGAAGGCGGCTTTGCAGGACACCGACCGCCGCGTGGCCGAGGGCAAGCCCGTGGCCGCGAGCTTCCTGCTGGCCTGCGTGCTCTGGAACGACGTGCGCCAGGGCTGGCAGCAGCGCATGCAGGATGGCCCCGGCGGCCAGCGCGCCATGCCGCCCTTCCCCGCGCTGCAGGACGCCATCGACGAGGTCTTCGAGTCACGCATCGGCGATGTCTCGGGCCGCGGCAAGCTGGGCGCCGACATGCGCGAGATCTGGATGATGCAGCCGCGCTTTGAAAAGCGCAGCGGCAGCACGCCCTATGGCCTGGTGGAGCAGGCGCGCTTCAGGGCGGGCTTCGACTTCATGCGCCTGCGCGCCGACGTGGGCGAGCTGGGCGAGGCGATCGCCGAATGGTGGCAGGAGTTCAGCACGGCCGACGACCTGCGCCGCCAGGACCTGATGGACCAGGTGCGCGCCGAGCAGCGCCAGGGCCAGAAGGGCGGAGGCGGCCCGCGCGTGCACCAGCGCGCACCCAGGCGCGCGCCGCGGGCCGTCGAGGCGCCGGCCGATGACGTGGCCGCAGAGCGGGGCGCGCCCGAGCTGCCGCCCGATGCATCGGCCGGCGACCAGGCGGCGGCACCGCGCAAACGCCGCCGTCGGCGCAAGCCGCGCACCGGCGGCGGCGGGGACGGTGGTGGCAGCGCGGGCGGCCAGGCCGCCGCAGGCGACTGAGCAGGGTCTTGGCCACCGATTCCGATGCCACGCAGATGACTGCCATGGCGGAGGCCGCCGTGCCCGCCGCGGCGGGCGTGCATGCTTTCGTCGGCCTGGGTGCCAACCTGGGCGACGCGGCCGCCACCGTGCGGCGCAGCCTGCAGGCCCTGGGCCGCCTGCCGCAGACGCGGCTGCTGCGCCAGTCCAGCCTGTACCGCAGCGCGCCGGTGGACGCCGGCGGACCCGATTTCATCAATGCCGTGGCCGAGGTGCGGACCGCGCTGGCGCCGCTGGCGCTGCTGGCCGAGCTGCAGCGGCTGGAGCTGGAGGAGGGCCGCGAGCGCCCCTTTCGCAATGCGCCGCGCACGCTGGACCTGGACCTGCTGCTCTATGGCGACAGCCGGCTGGAAACACCCGCGCTCACCGTGCCGCATCCGCGCATGGACGAGCGCGCCTTCGTGCTGCTGCCGCTGGCCGAAATCGCGCCGCAGCGCGTGAGCGCGGCCCAGCTGCACGCCGTCTCCGGCCAGCGCATCGACAGGCTCTGAGTAACCGTCTTCCGAGTCAAGCGCCGTGAAGCGATTTGTCCCAAGGTTTTCCGGACCGGACCATGGCATTGAGCGTGGTCAGCAGCTTGCGCATGCAAGCCACCAGGGCGACCTT